>NZ_CP107994.1:5823944-10715389 GCF_036114655.1 Amycolatopsis sp. NBC_00348
ACGCGCTCAGACGACGGCGAGTGGCAACGCCGTCGGGTGCACCGGGGACGGCAGGTCGGACGCGCCGGTCAGGTACGTGTCGACCGCGTTGGCCACCGACCGGCCTTCGGCGATCGCCCAGACCACCAGCGACGCGCCGCGGTGGGCGTCACCGCAGACGAACACACCCGCCGTCTCGGTCTGCCAGTCCGCGCCGCACGACAGCGTGCCGCGCTTGGTCAGCGACAGCCCGAGGCCGCCCAGCAGCGGCATCTCCTCGACGCCCTCGAAGCCGATCGCCAGCAGGACCAGGTCCGCCGGGAGCGTCTCGACGTCGTCGCCGACCGGGATGACCTCGCGGCGCCCGGTCGCGGGGTCCTTCTGCACCTTCACCTGCTGCAGCTCGACCGCCGTGACGCGGCCGGCGTCGTCGCCGACGAACCGCTTGACCGCGACGGCGAACTTCCGCTCCCCCGCCTCCTCGTGCGCCGGGTAGGTGCGCAGGATGTAGGGCCAGGTCGGCCACGGCGAGCGGTCGTCGTCCCTTGTGGACGGTGGGATCGGGTACTGGTCCAGCTGGGTCACCGAAAGCGCGCCCTGGCGGGTCGCCGTGCCGTAGGAGTCGGCGCCGGTGTCGCCGCCGCCGATGATCACGACGTGCTTGCCGCGCGCATCGACCGGCGACGGGCCGTCACCCTCGACGAACTTGTTGGCCGGCACCAGGTGTTCCATCGCCAGGTGCACGCCGGACAGCTCCCGCCCGGGTGTGGTCGTGTCGTCGCGGCCGCGCAGGGCGCCGACCGCGAGCACGACGGCGTCGTACCGCTCGCGCAGGTCCTCCACCGTCAGGTCGACGCCGACCTCGCAGCCGGTGACGAACTTGGTGCCCTCCTTCTGCAGCTGCGCGAGCCGCCGGTCGAGGACCTTCTTCTCCATCTTGAACTCGGGGATGCCGTAGCGCAGCAGCCCGCCGAGCCGGTCGTCCCGCTCGAAGACGGTGACCTCGTGCCCGGCGCGCGTCAGCTGCTGGGCGGCGGCGAGCCCGGCCGGGCCGGAGCCGACGACCGCGACCCGTTGCCCCGACGACACTTCCGCCACCTGCGGCTGGACGTAGCCCGCTTCCCAGGACTGGTCGGCGATCGTCTGCTCGACGCGCTTGATCGACACCGGCCCGCCCGAGAGCGGCGAGATCGACAGCACGCAGCCCGCCTCGCACGGCGCGGGGCACAGCTTCCCGGTGAACTCGGGGAAGTTGTTGGTGGCGTGCAACCGATCGCTCGCGGCGGCCCAGTCACCGCGGCGGACGAGGTCGTTCCACTCCGGGATCAGGTTGCCCAGCGGACAACCGGAGCCGCCGGAGTGGCAGAACGGGATACCGCAGTCCATGCACCGCGACGCCTGCTTGCGGACGTCTTCGTTGCGCGCGCCCGGATCGACGTCCGCGTAGACCTCGCCCCACGAGTGAAGCCGGTCCTCTTTGGACTTCTTCTTGGGCTCTTCGCGGTCGTACTTGAGAAAACCGGTCGGGTCAGCCACGAGCGGCCCCTGTCTCTTGCGGGATACCCGCACCCAGTCGGCACTCGTGGCCGAGGCTCCGCCAATTGTCAGCCACGAGCGGCCTCCATGATCGCCTCGTCGACGTCGCGGCCGGCGGCCTTCGCCGCCTTCGCCGCGTCCAGGACCCGCTGGTAGTCACGCGGCATCACCTTCGTGAACGCCACGCTGCGGCGCGGCCAGTCGCCGAGCAGCGACGCGGCCACCGCGGAGCGGGTGAGATCGTAGTGCTGCTGCACGGTTTTCTTGAGCCAGGCCAGGTCGTCCGCGGTCGGCTTGAGCAGGTCCACCATGTCCTGGTTGACCTTCTTGCGGTCGACGTCGAGCAGGAACGCGATGCCGCCGGACATGCCGGCCGCCAGGTTCCGCCCGGTCGGGCCAAGCACCACGGCGCGGCCGCCGGTCATGTACTCGAAGGCGTGGTCGCCGACACCCTCGGCGACGACGGTGGCGCCGGAGTTGCGGACGCAGAAGCGTTCGCCGACCTGGCCGCGCAGGAAGAGCTCGCCGCCGGTCGCGCCGTAGGCGATCGTGTTGCCCGCGATCGTCTGCGCCTCGGCGGCGAAGGACGCGTCCGGGTCGGGACGGACGATGATCCGCCCGCCGGACAGGCCCTTGCCGACGTAGTCGTTGGCGTCGCCGACCATGTCGAGGGTGATGCCGCGCGGCAGGAACGCGCCGAGCGACTGGCCCGCGGACCCGGTGAGCAGCACGTGGATCGTGCCCTCGGGCAGGCCTTCGCCGCCGTAGCGGCGGGTGATCTCCGAGCCGAGCAGGGTGCCGACGGTCCGGTTGACGTTGCGCACCGGCAGTTCGAGCCGCACCGGGTGGGCGTCTTCCAGCGCCGCCTCGGCGAGCTGGATGAGCGTGCGGTCCAGGGCGTGCTCGAGGCCGTGGTCCTGGCCGCGGGTCCGCCGCTTCGCGCCGCCGTAAGGTGTCTCGGCCGGCATCTCGAAGATCGGCGACAGGTCGAGACCGGACGCCTTCCAGTGGTGCACGGCCTCGTCGGTGTTCAGCAGCTCGGCGTGGCCGATGGCCTCGTCGAGCGTCCGGAAGCCCAGTGCCGCCAGGGTTTCCCGGACTTCCTGCGCGACGAACTTGAAGAAGTTGACGACGTGCTCGACCTGGCCGGTGTAGCGCTTGCGGAGCTCGGGGCTCTGCGTGGCGACGCCGACCGGGCAGGTGTCGAGGTGGCAGACGCGCATCATGATGCAGCCCGCGACGACGAGCGGGGCCGTCGCGAAGCCGTACTCCTCGGCGCCGAGCAGCGCCGCGATGACGACGTCGCGCCCGGTCTTCATGGCGCCGTCGACCTGCACGGTGATCCGGTCGCGCAACCCGTTGAGCAGCAACGTCTGCTGCGTCTCGGCGAGGCCGATCTCCCACGGCGTGCCGGCGTGCTTGAGCGAGTTCATCGGGGACGCGCCGGTGCCGCCGTCGTGCCCCGAGATGAGCACGACGTCCGCGTGCGCCTTCGACACGCCCGCCGCGACCGTGCCGACGCCGAGCGAGGACACCAGCTTCACGTGGATGCGGGCGTGCTCGTTGGCGTTCTTGAGGTCGTGGATCAGCTGGGCGAGGTCCTCGATGGAGTAGATGTCGTGGTGCGGCGGCGGGGAAATCAAGCCGACGCCCGGCGTGGAGTGCCGGGTCCGCGCGATCCACGGGTACACCTTGTTCGGCGGCAGCTGGCCGCCTTCACCGGGCTTCGCGCCCTGCGCCATCTTGATCTGGATGTCGTCGGCGTTGACGAGGTACTCGCTCGTGACACCGAACCGGCCCGAAGCGACCTGCTTGATCGCGCTGCGGCGCTCGGGGTCGTAAAGCCGTTCCGGATCCTCGCCGCCTTCGCCCGTGTTGGACCGGCCGCCGAGCCGGTTCATCGCGATGGCCAGGGTTTCGTGCGCCTCGGCCGAAATCGAGCCGTACGACATCGCGCCGGTGTTGAAGCGCTTGAAGATCGCCTCGGCCGGCTCGACCTCGTCGAGCGGCACCGGCTCGCGGACGCCGTCGCGGAAGGCGAACAGCCCGCGCAGCGTGCCGCCCTCGCGGTAGAGGCGGTGCACCTCGTCGGTGTACTTGCGGTACACCTCTTCGCGGCCCGTCTTGGACGCGTGCTGCAGCAGGAACACCGTCTCCGGCGAGAACAGGTGCAGCTCGCCCTCGCGGCGGTAGGCGTACTCGCCGCCGGTGTCGAGTCCACGGTGGACGCGGTCGGTCGGGTTGTCCGGGTACGCGCGGCGGTGCCGGACGGCGACCTCTTCGGCGAGCACGTCGAGCCGGACGCCGCCGAGCTTCGACGACGTCCCGGTGAAGTACTCGTCGAGCAGGTCCTGGGCCAGGCCGAGGGATTCGAAGACCTGGGCGGCGGTGTACGCGCCGACCGTCGAGATGCCCATCTTGGACATGATCTTCAGGACGCCCTTGACGAGCGCCTGCACGTAGTTGCGGATCGCCTTGCCGGACTCGATGCCCGTGACGGCACCCTGCCCGATCATGTCCTCGATGGTCTCGAAGGCCAGGTACGGGTTCACCGCGGCGGCGCCGTAGCCGAGCAGCAGCGCGATGTGGTGCACCTCGCGGGCGTCGCCGGATTCGACGACCAGCGCGACGCGCAGGCGTTCCTTCGTGCGCACCAGGTGGTGGTGCACCGCGGAAACCAGCAGCAGCGACGGGATCGGCGCCATCCGGTGGTCGGAGTCGCGGTCGGACAGCACCAGCGTGCGCGCCCCGGCCGCGATCGCCTCGGACGCCTCACGCCGGACGCGCTCGACCGCCGACGCCAGCGCCTCGGCGCCGCCGTCCACTTCGTACAGTCCGGAAAGGACACTGCACGCGAAGCCCGGCAGGTCGCCGTCGTCGTTGATGTGGATGAGCTTGGCGAGCTCGTCGTTGTCGATCACCGGGTACGGCAGCTTCAGGTGCCGGCACGACGCCGGGCCCGGGGCCAGGAGGTTGCGCTCCGGGCCCATGATCCGCGCCATGCACGTGACGAGCTCTTCGCGGATCGCGTCCAGCGGCGGGTTGGTCACCTGCGCGAAGTTCTGCTTGAAGTAGTCGTAGAGCAGCCGAGATCGCTGGGACAGCACCGCGACCGGGGTGTCCGAGCCCATCGAGCCGATCGGCTCGGCGCCCTTCTCGGCCATCGGCGCGAGCAGGATCTTGAGCTCTTCCTCGGTGTAGCCGAAGGAAAGCTGGCGCCGCAGCACCGAGTCGTGGCTCTGCACGACGTGGTCGCGGTCGGGCAGCTCGGCGAGCTTCAGCAGGCCGGCGTGCAGCCAGCCCTCGTACGGCAGGTCCTTGCCCAGCTCGGACTTGACCTCTTCGTCGTCGACGATCCGGCCGGCCGCGGTGTCCACCAGGAACATCCGACCGGGCTTGAGGCGGCCCTTCGCGACGACGTCCTTCGGGGCGACGTCCAGGACACCCGCCTCGCTGGCGAGCACGACGCGGTCGTCGGCGGTGCGCCACCAGCGCGCCGGGCGCAGGCCGTTGCGGTCGAGGACCGCGCCGACCAGCGTGCCGTCGGTGAAGGTGACGCAGGCCGGGCCGTCCCACGGTTCCATGAGACTCGCGTGGAACTGGTAGAAGGCGCGGCGCGCGGGCCTCATGGTGGCGTGGTTCTCCCACGCCTCCGGGATCATCATCAGCACCGCGTGCGGCAGCGACCGGCCGCCCAGGTGCAGCAGCTCCAGGACCTCGTCGAACGAGGCCGAGTCCGACGCGTCCGCCGAGCAGATCGGGAACAGCCGGGTCAGGTCGCCGGGGATGAGGTCCGATTCGAGCAGCGCCTCGCGGGCCCGCATGCGGTTGCGGTTGCCGCGGATGGTGTTGATCTCGCCGTTGTGGGCCACGAACCGGAACGGGTGCGCGAGCGGCCACGACGGGAACGTGTTGGTGGAGAAGCGGGAGTGGACCAGCGCGATGGCGCTCGCCAGCCGCTCGTCGCGCAGGTCGCCGAAGAACGCGGGCAGCTGCTCCGGCGTGACCATGCCTTTGTAGACGATCGTCCGCGAGGACAGCGACGGGAAGTACGTGCCGCAGCCCGCGATCCCGCTCTCGTGCTCGGTGCGCTTGCGCAGGCAGAAGGCCAGGCGGTCCAGCTCGAGGCCGGCGGCGCCGTCGCCGGCGACGAAGAGCATCGCGAAGTGCGGCATGACCGAGCGGGCGGACGGGCCGATGTCGGCGCGGTCGGCGTCGACCGGGACCTCGCGCCAGCCCAGGACTTCGAGTCCTTCTTCGACGGCGATGCGTTCGGCCAGCTCGACGGCCTTGCGGCGCTGCTCGGCGTCGGCGGGCAGGAAGGCGATCCCCGCCGCGTACCGGTGGTGGCCGTTTTCGTCGGGTTCGGGCAGCTCGAAACCGGCTTCCGCACGCAGCAGCTCGTCGGGCAGCTGCAGCAGGATGCCGGCGCCGTCGCCGCTGGTGGGTTCGGCACCGGCGGCGCCTCGGTGGTCCAGATTGGTCAACGCGGCGAGGCCGTCGGTGACGATGCCATGGGAGCGGCGGCCGCGGATGTCGGCCACCATGGCCACACCGCAGGAGTCCTGTTCGGTCTCCGGATCGTAGAGACCCTGCTTGCCGGGAATGGCGGAGAAGATCATGAAGGGACCTCCTTCGTCGTCTGTTCGTGCTGGCCGGGCTAGCGGCCGGGGAGCGCACGGGACGACGATGGCCCGCTCGTTAGCGCGACTTTAACACCTGGGAAACATGCCAGCATCAATTCAGAGCGCCCCGAACAACGTCGGACGGTAACGATCTGGCCGCGCGGAACGACGTAGTTCCTGATGAGTTCCTGGTAGTTCGCTCTGCTAAGTATACGACCCGGAAACCTTCGTCAAGTCTAACGTGACGCGGCCGACGCCGCCCGGTCCGATGGCCGCGACGCCCCCTTCGAGGCGTTCCCGCATGTTAGTAGAACGTGTTACATTTCCCGCATGATCCTCGACCGGTTCCGGCTGCCCGGCCAGGTCGCGGTGGTCACCGGCGCCGGACGCGGGATCGGCGCGGCCACCGCCGTGGCCCTCGCCGAAGCGGGCGCCGACGTGGTCATCGCCTCCCGGACGGCAGCCCAGCTCGAAGAAGTGGCCTCCCGGGTGTTCTCGGCGGGCCGCCGCGCCCACGTCGTCCCGCTCGACCTCGCCGACCCGGCCGCCGCCGCGACGCTCGCCGCGGTGGCCGTCGAGGAGTTCGGGCGGCTCGACCTGGTGGTCAACAACGTCGGCGGCACCTACCCGCGGCCCCTGCTCGAGACGACGCCCGAGTTCCTCGAAGAGGCGTTCCGCTTCAACGTCTCGACGGCGCACGCGCTGACGGTCGCGGCGGCGCCGTCGCTCGTCAAGACGGGCGGCTCGGTCGTCAACATCTCGTCGATCATGGGCCGGGTCGGCGGCCGCGGCTTCGTCGCGTACGGCACGGCGAAGGCCGCGCTGGCCCACTGGACCCGCCTCGCGGCGGCCGACCTCGCACCACGCGTGCGGGTGAACGCGATCTCGGTGGGCTCGGTGGCGACGTCGGCGCTGGAGATCGTGGTCGGCAACCCGGAGCTGAAGGAGAAGATGGAGTCCGCGACGCCGTTGCGCCGGATCGGCGAGGCGGAGGACATCGCGGCGACCGTGGTCTTCCTGGCGTCCCGGGCCGGCGGCTACATCACCGGCAAGATCCTCGAGGTCGACGGCGGGCTCCAGTCCCCCAACCTGGACCTGGGCCTGCCGGACCTCTGACCCTCAGCTCTCGTCGGTCTTCTTCGGTTCGTCCACGACCGGGGTTTCTTCCGCAGGCTTCTCGACCGGGGCCTCCGCGGGCACCTTCACGGCGTCTTCGTCCTCGGCCGCAGCGTCCGCTGCGGGCACCGCGAGCGCGTCCTTGCCCGCCAGCAGTTCCGGGGCTTCCCGCAGGCCGCGCCGGCCCGCCAGCACGAAGTAGATCACCGCGGCGAGGAACAGCAGGATCGACGTCCACACGTTGACCCGCAGGCCGAGGATGTGGTTCGCGGTGTCGGTCCGCATCATCTCGATCCAGCCGCGGCCCACCGTGTAGCCCGCGACGTACAGCGCGAACACCCGGCCGTGGCCGAGCTTGAACTTCCGGTCGGCCCAGACGATCAGGCCCGCGATCAGCAGGTTCCAGATCAGCTCGTACAGGAACGTCGGGTGGACCGGGCTCTCCGGCAGCGGGATGTGACCCGTCGCGACGCCGTTGAGCAGGTTGTCCGGGTCTTCCGGGTTGAAGCGCTGGTAGACCTCCAGGCCCCACGGCAGGTCGGTGTGCGCGCCGTAGAGCTCCTGGTTGAAGTAGTTGCCGAGGCGGCCGATGGCCTGCGCCACGATGATGCCGGGGGCGATCGCGTCCGCCATCGCCGGCAGCGGGACGCCCTTGCGGCGGCACGCGATGAGCGCGCCCACCGCGCCGAGCGCGATGGCGCCCCAGATGCCGAGGCCGCCGTCCCAGATCGCGAAGGCGTTCCAGGGGTTCTTGCCCTCGGTGAAGTACAGCTCGGGGTCGGTGATCACGTGGTACAACCGGCCGCCGACCAGGCCGAACGGCACGGCGTACACCGCCATGTCGATGATCGTGCCCTTGGTGCCGCCCCGGGCGACCCAGC
Organism: Amycolatopsis sp. NBC_00348; assembly: GCF_036114655.1. Classification (NCBI taxonomy): domain Bacteria; kingdom Bacillati; phylum Actinomycetota; class Actinomycetes; order Pseudonocardiales; family Pseudonocardiaceae; genus Amycolatopsis; species Amycolatopsis sp. NBC_00348. The sequence continues at coordinate 5,832,082 of NZ_CP107994.1, forward strand.
GCCGTTCACCCCACCAGATCGCGACGATGATGCCGGCGATGATGCACAGGGCGTAGGCGCGGATCGGGATGATCCCCAGGTGCCAGACCCCGCGGTCGGGGCTGGGGATCGTCGCGAGGAAGGCGGCCGAGGCGGAAATCACGGGGCCACCGTAGCGCGTCTCCCGAGCTAGCGGGACTCCGCCTCCGTCGCGGCCAGGTAGCCCGCCACCAGCGCGTGCGCGACGCGGGTGACGGCGTCGTCGCCGGGGAGGAACACCTCGTCGTGCAGGCTGGGCGCGCCGGCGGTGTCGCCGAGGCCGACGAACAGCATCAGGCCACGGGTTTCGCCGCCGCAGTAGTGCGCGAAGTCGTCGGCGCCGAACGAGCGGAACTCGTGGTCGACGCGGGCGCCGCTGTGCACCAGCCAGCGCTGCGCCGCCGCGGCCAGGGCCGGGTCGTTGTGCAGCACCGGCTCGCACGGGCTGATCCGCAGCTCGGCGGTGCAGCCGTGGGCCGCCGCGGTGCCGTGCACGATCTGCGCCAGCGCTTCGAGCGCGCGCTCACGGTCCTCCGCGCGCATCAGCCGCAGCGAGCCGGCCGCGCTCGCGGAGTTCGGGACGACGTTCGCCGCGGTGCCGGCCTGGATCCGGCCGACCGAGCAGACCGCGCCGAACACCGGGTCGATCCGGCGCGACGCCAGCTGCTGCAGGCTCACCACCAGCTGCGACAGCGCGAGGATCGGGTCGCGCAGCATGTGCGGGTAACCGGCGTGCCCGCCCTGGCCGTGCAGGACGACCTCGAACTCGTCGGTGGACGCGTTGACCGGGCCCGGCACGGCCGACACGGCCCCGTCCGCGAGCCGGGGCTGGACGTGCGCGCCGATCACGGTGTCCACCCGGTGCTCGGCGAGCAGCCCGGACTCGACGACGTCGAGCGCGCCGGAGGGTGAGGTCTCCTCCCGCGGCTGGAGCAGCGCGAGGATCGGGCGCGGCACCTCGACCCGCACCGCCGCGCGGGCCACCGCGACCAGGGCCGCCAGGTGCACGTCGTGGCCGCACGCGTGCATCAGGTCGGTCTCCGACGCCCACGGCACGCCGGTGCGCTCGGTGACCGGCAGCGCGTCCAGCTCGGCGCGCAGGGCGACCGCGGGGCCGTCGGCCGCCGCGCCGGGCAGCGGGATCGCGCGGCCGGTCTTGGCCACGCGGACGCCGTCACCCGCGCCGATCGCCGCGGTGACCAGCCGGGCGGTGTCCTCCTCGTCGCCGGAGCCGCGCGGGTCGGCGTGCACGGCGTGCCGGAGGGCGACGGCGGCGGGCAGTTCGTCGTCGATCGCCCGGGTCCACCGGGTCCACAGGTCGGTCACACGTGCTCCAAGCGGTAGATCCTCTTCGCGTTCTCGTGCCCCACCAAAGCACACAGCCGGACGGCGTCCACTTCGGACATCGCGTCGGCGGCCAGCGCGGCGCGGACGAAGTCCGACAGGCCGCGCCGGAACAACGCCGTGCCCAGGTGGTACAGCTCGGCCAGGCCGAATGCGTCGGTGGCGAACAGCACCTTCCCGAACGGCGCGATCTCCAGCAGCTCGGCCAGGATCGCGGGCGCTCGGAACCCCGCGTTGTGCGTGATCAGGCCGGCGTCGACGAAGACGTGCTCGAAGACCTGCGCGAGGTAGGCCGCCTGGCGGTGGAACGGGTAGTTGTGCAGCAGCAGGATCGGCACGCCCCGGTCGCGTGTCGCCCGCAGGAAGCCGGTGAGCAGCAGCGGGTCGCAGCGGTGCAGGTCGACGTCGGAGTCGCCGTACCCGACGTGGAACTGCACCGGCAGGCCCAGGTCGAGCCCGGTCCAGACGAGGTGGCGGTGCAGCACCTCGTCGGCCAGCCGGACGTCCCCGGAGCGCAGCCAGCGGCCCGCCGCGGCCGTCACTTCGGACGGCGACGGCCGCTCCCCCGCCAGGTCGAGGCCGACGCGGTAGGCGGCGATCGACTTGAGCCCGACGGCCGTCGCGGCGCGTTTCCCCAGCTCGTCGGCGAAGGCCGCGGCGAACCCCGCCGCGGTCGTGCCCGGGAGCACCGCCTCCGCGACCTGCTCCAGCCGGACGACGTCGTGCGCCCGGGACGCGGCGAGGGCGCCGAACTCCGGCGTCGACGTCACGGATCCCGGGAGGAACCCGCCGTCCAGCAGGAAGTCGGTCGTGCCGGTGGCCCGCAGGAACCGCCGCGCCACCTCGGCCGCGCCCAGCTCGGCACGGCGGTCGAGGTAGACGTCGGCGGAAGCGTGCTTCGGCAGGTCGAGCACGGGCGCGCAGCGTTCGCGCACGGCCAGGCCGATGAGCGAGTCGAACAGGCTGGTGCCGAGCGGCGACGTCGTGCCGGCCTCGGTCAGCAGGGCCTCGAAGTCCGCGCGAGCCACGTCCCGGGTGAGGACGCCGTGGCAGTGGTGGTCCACGAGCGGCAGGTCCGCCACGAACGGGAGCAGCCCGGTCATGCGCGGCCCGCCGCTGGACGGGTTTCGACGGCGTCTGACACGATCTCCTCCACTTTCCCAAGATATCCGGTTTTCTCGGGGTATCCAGTGAACAGGAGCAGGATGAGCCGGCTCGATCGGGCAGAACTCGCGCAGCAGGGCGCCATCCGGGCCGACGGCCTGCGCGCCGCCGGGGTGGAGCTGGTCGCGCTGACCTTCGTGGACAACAGCGGCATCACCCGGACGAAGGCCGTCCCGGTGGACCGGCTGTGGTCGGCGGCCGCGTGGGGCGTCGGCGCGTCGAACTCCTTCGACTTCTTCCTGGCCACCGACGAGATCGTGGACGGCACCTACTCGCGCGGCCCGGTCGGCGACCTGCGGCTGCACCCGGACCTCGACGCGCTCGTCCCGCTGGCCGCGCAGCCCGGCTGGGCGTGGGCGCCGGCGAACCGCTACGACCAGGACGGCGTCCCCCACCCGCAGGACTCCCGGGCGCAGGCGGCCGCGGCGACGGCGCGGCTCGCGGCGCTGGGCTACGACGTCCGGACCGCGTTCGAGATCGAATGGGTGATCACGGCGGCGGGCGCGCCGGACGACCCGCGCTCGGCGACGGCGGGCCCGGCCTACGGTTTCGCGCGGCTTTCCGCGCAGGCGCCGTACCTGCGGGCGCTGGTGTCGGCGCTGGTCGCGCAAGGTGTTGCGGTGGAACAGATCCACCCGGAGTACGCGGCCGGGCAGTTCGAGCTGTCGGTGGCGGCGGACGACCCGGTGCGCGCGGCCGACATCGCGGTGCTGACCCGCGAGACGATCCGCGCGGTCAGCGAGCAGCACGGGCTGCGCGCGTCGTTCACGCCGAAGTTCGCGCCGGACGGCGTCGGCAACGGCGGTCACGTGCACCTGAGCCTGTGGGACGGCGAGCGCAACCTCTGCGCCGGCGGCGACCGCCGGTTCGGGCTCACCGCGACGGCGGAGGCGTTCGGCGCCGGGATCTTCTCGCGGCTGCCGGCGTTGCTGGCGATCGGCGCGCCGTCGGTGGTCAGCTACCTGCGGCTGGAGCCGCACCACTGGGCGGGCGTGTTCCTGGCGTGGGGCCTGGAGAACCGCGAGGCGCCGCTGCGGCTGGTGCGGGGCGTGGCCGGCCAGCGCGACCGGGCGGCGAACTTCGAGGTCAAGTGCTTCGACCTGACCGCGAACCCGTACCTGGTGGTGGCCGCGCTGCTGTTCGCCGGCCTGGCCGGCGTGGACGCCGACGCGACGCTGCCGGAGCCCGTCGACGTCGACCCCGGGACGTTGCCCGCGGCCGAGCGGCTGCCGAAGACACTCGCCGAAGCCGTCACGGCGTTCGAAGCGGACGAAGCGCTGACGAAGGCGTTCGGCCCGGAACTGGCGACGACGCTGGTGGACGTCCGCCGCGGCGAGATCGACCGGTTCGGGCGCCTGTCGCCGGCGGAGCTGTGCGCCGTGATGCGGTACCTACACTAGGGCTTTCGCGACCTCCGTCCGCAGCTGCGGGAGCTTGGCGTAGAGGCGATCGCCGGGGCATTCGGTGTTGTAGTAGTCGCGGTGGCCCTTGATCTCCGCGACCGGGATGCCGTACTGGCGGCAGATGTAGGCGCAGAAGACGACGAGCGAGTCCCACTGGGTCTGCGGTGGTTCGACGCTGGTGTAGAGGCCTTCGTTCTCGATGCCGATGGCGTTGGTGTTCTGGCCGGGGCAGTGCGCGCCCTGGATCATGGTGGTCCGGCCGCGCAGCGCGTCGAGGCTGCCGTGCCGCCCTTCCAGCCGGTACCCGCCGCGGCTGACGGTGAAGTGCTGGCCGGTGTCGGACCAGCCGTTGTTGTCCATGTGGTCGTGCTGATCGTCGCGGGCGACCTGGAAGGCGTGGCCGAGGGAGTAGTCGGTGCTGTTGGCGCTGGCGATGTGGTGGATGAGGATCCGGTTCGCGGGATGGTCGAGGGTGACGAGTTCGTCCGACGGCGGCCGCGCACCCCACTCGGCACAGCTGTAGATCCGCGGCGCTTGCGCGGCCCTGGCCACGGCGGGCAGAAGCAGGCCGCCCGCCCCGGCGACGGCGAGACCGGTGGCACCGCGAAGGAAGGTACGCCGTGGAAGGTGTCCGATGTCCATGCACCGGACCCTCCCGCGGCCGCGTACAGCTTTTGTACAAAGCCCGGTCAGGCCAGGGTGATCTCGGCTTCGAAGGGCCGGGTGAAGGTGAGCTTCCCGGCTTCGCTCTTGGCGATGGGTTCGTACTCGCCGCGTTGGAGTTCGAAGAGGGTCGCGGTGTCCGGCTCTCCCGGCTCGACCAGGAGGTAGAACGGGATCAGGGCTTCGGCGTAAATGGCCCGCTTGAGGATCCGGTCCTGCACCCTGGAGGACGGCGACACGATCTCGACGACGAGAACGACCTGCTTCTCGGTCAGGCTCACGCCCGTCAGACCACACTCGTCGGCCACCACGAGATCCGGTATCAGCAGGCGGTTACCGCGGTTCCCGAGTACGACATTCGCTCCGGGGAAGACTTCGAACTGATCTCCAGCCCCCGCAGAGAGCTGGCCCCACAGGGTACCGACAAGACGCTGGTGCTCCAGCCGTGGCCATGGGCTCACGAAGAGTGCCCCGTCCACGAGCTCGATCCGCTGGAGCGAGGTCTGATCCTCCGGCAGTGCGAGGACTTCGTCGACCGTCCAGCCGTCGGGGTGCGGTGGGATGCTGAGCCCGGAATCGGGTTCAGTCGGTGCTGCCATCGCGCTTCACCTCCGCTCGCGCCGATCGCCGTCGGTCTGCTCCAGTGTGGCATGTCCGCTCGGTCCCCTCGTTGTGGATCATCACACGGGGAGTATGCGGATCACCACCGACAGTTCTGAGCCGGGTGATGGCGTCACGAGGATGCGACAGCCAGTTCGGACGCGCCGCTGTAGAGCTTGATCTTGAACTGGATGTGCTCCTGGTGCTCGCGCAGCCGGTCGATCTGGGCCTCGACGCGGGCCTCGTGCTCGCGGAGGACCTCCAGGCGCTCGTCCTGCGTTGCGTCGCCCGAGCGCAGCAGTTCCACGAAACGCAGCATTTCCGCGACCGGCATGCCCGTGTACCGCAAGCAGCGCAGGAGCTGCAGGAACTCCACGTCCTGGTCGGTGAACGTGCGGCGGCCGCCCGCGGTGCGGCCGACGTGGTGCAGCAGGCCGATGCGCTCGTAGTACCGCAAGGTGTCGATGGTGAAGCCGGTCTTTTCGGTCACCTGGGCCGGGGTGTAGGACGTCACCGGTCCAGGGTGGCACCTGGAGTGCGGTCCAGGTCAAGCCGTGGCGACGGCCCGGCGTACCCCGTCGGCCAGCTCCGCAGACAGCCGGTGCACTCCCGAGGGGCCGTCCGCCGCCGCCGTGACCAGGGCCGAGCCCACGATCACCGCGTCCGCGAACGACGCCACCTCGGCCGCTTGGTCGCCCGAGCGCACGCCGAGGCCGACGCCGATCGGGAGCTTCGTGTGCGCCCGCGTGCGGCGCACCAGTTCCTCCGCGCCCGCGCCGACCTGGTCACGCGCGCCCGTCACGCCCATCACCGCGGTCGCGTAGATGAACCCCGAGGCCGCGTCCACCGTGCGGGCGAGCCGCTCCTCCGACGACGACGGCGCCACCAGGAAGGTCCGGTCGAGGCCGTGGGCCTTCGACGCGGTCATCCACTCGCCGGCTTCGTCCGGGATCAGGTCCGGGGTGATCAGGCCGAGCCCGCCCGCCGCCGCGAGGTCGCGCGCGAAGCGGTCGACGCCGTAGCGGTGCACCGGGTTCCAGTACGTCATGACGACCGCGCGGCCGCCACGCGCCGAGATCGACTCGACGACCTCGAAGACGTGCTTGAGGCGGAAGCCGTTGTCCAGCGCGGTGACCGACGCGGCCTGGATGGTCGGGCCGTCCATCACCGGGTCGGAGTACGGGACGCCGACCTCGATGAGGTCCGCGCCGCCGTCGATCGTCGCCGCGATCAGGTCCTTCGAGGCCTCGACGGTCGGGAAGCCGGCCGGCAGGTACCCGATCAGGGCGCCGCGGCCCTCCGCGCGCGTCGTGGCGAAGAGGTCGTCGAGCCCGCTCACTTGTCCACCAACCCGAACCACTTCGCCGCTGTGTCCATGTCCTTGTCGCCGCGGCCGGACAGGTTGACCACGATCAAGCCCTCCGGGCCGAGCTCGCGCCCCAGGTCCAGCGCGCCGGCCAGCGCGTGCGCAGACTCGATCGCCGGGATGATGCCCTCGGTGCGCGAGAGCAGCATGAACGCGTCCATCGCCTGGGCGTCGGTGATCGGGCGGTACTCGGCGCGGCCGGTGTCCTTCAGCCACGCGTGCTCCGGGCCGACACCCGGGTAGTCCAGCCCGGCCGAGATCGAGTGCGACTCGACCGTCTGGCCGTCGTCGTCCTGCAGCAGGTACGTCATCGCGCCGTGCAGGGTGCCCGGGGTGCCCTTGGTGAGGGTCGCGCCGTGGCGGTTGCCGTCGATGCCCTCGCCGCCCGGCTCCAGGCCGACCAGCCGCACGGACGGGTCGTCGTAGAAGCCCGAGAAGATGCCGATCGCGTTCGACCCGCCGCCGACGCAGGCCGCGACGACGTCGGGCAGGCGGCCGGCCTGCTCGAGGATCTGCGCGCGGGCCTCGGTGCCGATGATGTGGTGGAAGTTGCGGACCATCGTCGGGAACGGGGCCGGGCCGGCCGCCGTGCCGAACAGGTAGTGCGTGCTGTCCGCGTTGGTCACCCAGTCGCGCAGCGCCTCGTTGATGGCGTCCTTCAGCGTCCGCGAACCGGTCTTGACCGGGATGACCTCGGCGCCGAGCAGCCGCATCCGGGCCACGTTCAGCGCCTGGCGCTCGGTGTCGACCTCGCCCATGTAGACGACGCAGTCGAGGTCGAGCAGCGCGCACGCGGTGGCCGTGGCCACGCCGTGCTGGCCCGCGCCGGTCTCGGCGATGACGCGCTTCTTGCCCATGCGCTTGGTGAGCAGCGCCTGGCCCAGCACGTTGTTGATCTTGTGCGAGCCGGTGTGGTTCAGGTCTTCGCGCTTGAGGAACACACGCGCGCCGCCCGCGTGCTCGCCGAAGCGCTTGGCCTCGGTGAGCAGGGACGGACGGCCGGCGTAGTCGCGAAGCAGGCGGTTGAACTCGTTCAGGAACTCGGGGTCGTGCCGGGCCTTCTCGTACTCGGTGGCGACCTCGTCGACGACGCCGATCAGCGCCTCCGGCATGAACCGGCCGCCGTACGGGCCGTAGTAGCCACGCTCGTCCGGGTCGTGTTCGGTGTTGGGCTCTTTGCTCACCGCGACGGCCTCGGGCACGCGGGGTGCGATCCGGCGGTGACCAGCTTGACCAGGGCGCCCTTCGGGTCGCCCGAGGCGACGAGGCCTTCGCCGACCAGCACCGCGTCGGCGCCGTGCCCGGCGTAGGACATCAGGTCGCCCGGCCCGCGGACACCCGACTCGGCGACCTTGTAGACGTCCATCGGCAGGCCGGGGGCCAGCCGCGAGAAGACGTCGCGGTCCACCTCGAGGGTGTGCAGGTTGCGCGCGTTGACGCCGATGACCTTGGCGCCCGCCTCGAGGGCCCGGTCGGCCTCCTCGGCGTTGTGGATCTCCACCAGCGCGGTCATGCCCAGCGACTCGACGCGGTCGAGCAGCGCGGCGAGCGCGTTCTGCTCCAGCGCGGCGACGATCAGCAGCACCATGTCGGCGCCGTGCAGGCGAGCCTCGTGCACCTGGTACGGGCTGACGACGAAGTCCTTGCGCAGCACCGGGATGTCCACGGCCGCGCGGACGGCGTCGAGGTCGGCCAGCGAGCCGCCGAAGCGGCGCTGCTCGGTGAGCACGCTGATCACCCGCGCGCCGCCGTCCTGGTAGTCCTTGGCCAGCGCGGCGGGGTCGGGGATGTCGGCCAGGTCGCCCTTGGACGGGCTGCGGCGCTTCACCTCGGCGATCACGCCGATGCCGGACTCGCGCAGCGCGGTCATCACGTCGCGGGGCGGCTGCGCGGCGGCCGCGCGGATCTTCAGCTGGTCGAACGGCAGCGCGGATTCCCGCACGGCGAGGTCTTCCCGCACGCCGGCGACGATCTCTTCGAGCACGCTCACCGGGCGCCCCCGCCCGGGCTCGTGGTCACGGTTTCACTCGCAAGGTCGCTCACAAAAACCTTCCCCTTCCCGCCGAAACGATGCTAACCCCCGCATCCGAAGAGCCCGGTTCCGGGTGTGCGCGTTACTCCGAATGCCGTCCGCCACCCTCCGTGGGATCCTCGCCCTCCGACAGCGCTTCCCACAACTCGGCGTCCGGATCACGCACCTTCTTCCGGGTCGCCGGGGCCGCGTACTTCGCGCCGAGCCGGGCACTCCGCCCGGCACCCTTGATCGCTGCCAACCCGCCGGCGGCGACCAGAATTCCCCCGAGCACGGCCAAGCCGCGCCCGAGCAGCATCTGCGTCACCGGCAGCCCGTCGGCCCAGCCGGTGAACCGGACCCCCGCCACGCCGGCCCACACGGCCGCCACACCGGCCAGCGCCAGCACGACGCCCAGGACGCGCCGGGCCCAGCCGCCGGTGGCGATCAGGCCGGCCACCCCGGCGAGCGCGAGCAGCGCCAGCGGCACGAGCGCCGTCGCGCGCTGCTCGCCGGTCTCGCGGTAGAGGACCGTGCCGCGGACGCCGCCGTCGCGGAACTCGGCGTACCAGGTCAGCTTGGACGCGCCCCACAGCGCGAGCGCGCCCAGCAGCAGGGCGACCACCATCATCCACAGTGGACGCCGGGACGGCCGCGCCGTCGCGGTTCCGGGGTCCGCCACCTCCGGCTCAGACACGAGCGGCGTCCGCGGCCGGGTCGAGCTTGCCCGCCGGCACCATGGTCTGGGCCGCGGCGACCGCGGACAGCACGGTCCGCGCCTTGTTCAGCGACTCGGTGTCCTCGTAGTCGGCCACCGAGTCGGCGACCACCCCGCCCCCGGCCTGGACGTGCGCGATTCCGTCCTTCATCAGCGCGGTGCGGATCGCGATGGCCGTGTCGGCGTCCCCGGCGAAGTCGAGGTAGCCGACGACGCCGCCGTACAGCGCGCGGCGCACGGGCTCCAGCTCCTCGATCAGCTCCATCGCGCGGACCTTCGGCGCGCCGGACAGCGTCCCGGCCGGGAAGCACGCGGTGACCGCGTCGAAGGCCGTCTTGCCCTCGGCCAGCTCGCCGGTGACGGTGGAGACGATGTGCATGACGTGGCTGTAGCGCTCGATCTGGAAGAAGTCGACGACGCGCACGGTGCCCGGCTTGCAGACCTTGCCCAGGTCGTTGCGGCCGAGGTCGACGAGCATCAGGTGCTCGGCGCGTTCCTTCTCGTCGGCCAGCAGGTCCTTGGCCAGCTGCGCGTCCTCCTCCGGGTCGGCGCCGCGCCAGCGGGTGCCCGCGATCGGGTGCGTGGTCGCCTTGCCGTCCCGCACGGTGACCAGGGACTCGGGGCTGGAGCCGACGATGTCGAAGCCGTCGAGCCGCAGCAGGTACATGTACGGGCTGGGGTTGGACGTGCGCAGCACGCGGTAGACGTCGAGCGCGTCGGCGCCGGTCGCGATCTCGAACCGTTGCGAGGGCACGACCTGGAACGCTTCGCCGGCCTTGATCGCCTCGACGGCCTTGTCGACCGCGGCGTGGAAGTCCTCCTTGGACCGCTTCCGGGTGAACTCCGGCTCGGGCCGGTCGAACGCGGCGACGGTGGCGGGCGCGGGCACCTGCAGCTGCTCGGTCATCGCGCCCAGCCGGGCGACGGCGTCGTCGTAGGCCGCATCCACGCGCTCGGGCGAGTCGTCCCAGTTGACGGCGTTCGCGATGAGCGTGACCGTGCCCTCGTGGTGGTCGAACGCGGCCAGGTCGGTGGCCAGGAGCATGGTCAGCTCGGGGATGTCGAGGTCGCGCTCCGCCAGCTCGGGCAGCTTCTCGAGCCAGCGGACGGCGTCGTAGCCGATGTAGCCGACCATCCCGCCGGTGAGCGGCGGCAGGCCGGGCAGCGCCTCGGTGTGCAGCGCCTCGATGGTCTCGCGGAGCACGTTCAGGGGGTTGCCCTCGGTCGGCAGGCCGACCGGCGGGGTGCCGGTCCAGACCGCTTCGCCGTCGCGGACGGTGAGCGCCGCCGGGCTGCGGACGCCGATGAACGACCAGCGCGTCCAGGAGGCGCCGTTCTCCGCGGACTCGAACAGGAAGGTGCCCGGCCGGTCGGCGGCGAGCTTGCGGTACACCCCGATCGGCGTCTCGCCGTCGGCGAGCACCCGGCGCACGACCGGGATCACGCGGCGGCTCTCGGCGAGGGCGCGGAAGTCCTCGCGGGACGGGCTGACCGAGCCGGGGCCGGTGGAACCGGCGTAAGCGCTGACCATGGAACTCATTGTGCCGCCCCGCGTGAACCGGGCCGCGCGGGGTCCCGAATTCAGCAAATGTTGAATTCAGGATCGCGGATGAGTCATGATGGGGCGGTGAGCACCACCGACAACCCCGAGACTACGGCGCGCCGCCGCGGCCGCCGGCCCGCGGGCCAGGACACGCGCACGGCCCTGATCGACGCCGCGCGGTCGGTGTTCGCCGAGAACGGCTACGACGGCGCGACCGTCCGCGCGATCGCCACCCGCGCCGGCGTCGACGCCGCGATGGTCAACCACTGGTTCGGCAGCAAGGAGGGCCTGTTCGCCCGCGCGGTGCTCGAGCTGCCGTTCGACCCCCTGGAGCTGCTGGAGACCCTGCGCGACGGTCCCGACGAGGAGTTCGGCGAGCGGATCGTCCGCACGTTCCTCACCCGCTGGGACAGCGCGGGCGGCGGCGTGTTCGTGGCGCTCATCCGCAGCGTCGCCGGCCACGAGCAGGCGGGCCAGGTCCTGCGCGACTTCTTCCAGAAGTTCTTCACGCACGTGCTCTCGTCGGTCGGCTCCGACCAGATCCCCTTGCGCACCACGCTCTGCGCGTCCCAGCTGGTGGGCATGGGCATGATCCGCTACGTGGCGAAGTTCGAGCCACTGGCCGCGGCGGACGTCGAGACGCTGGTGGCCGCGGTGGCGCCGAACGTGCAGCGCTACATCAGCGGCGACATCGGTTAGGGCACGCGCCGGCCCATCTCGGTGCGCGACGTCCGGCCGAACGCCGGGACCGCGTACGGCCGGCGCAGGTCGCCGCGCGAGAAGAGGACGACCATGTCCGGGCCCGCCCCGCCGACCCACGCCGGTCGTGCGGGCCGGTGCCACAAGTACGTGCTGCCGTGGCACGACATCGAGGCCCGCAGCTCGGCGCGGCTGCCGTCGCGGTACTCGACGAGCAGGTCCGGCAGGTGCCGTCCCCGGCGGACCGGGTAGTCGGGCCGCACGGTGACCGAAGCCGGCCGCCAGCCGGTCCGCAGCACCGCCGCGTGCCGCCGGCGCCACCGGAGGGCAGCGGCCAGGCTCACGCCGGCGAACGTCAGCACGAACAGGCCGAGGATCCAGAACAAGGCGGACACCCGTCCGTCCAGGCGGTCTTCCAGCAGCGTGCGCGCCCGGCCCGGGTTCGCGGGGTCGTAGATCACCGTGAGCGTCCCGCCCACGATGTAGCGCCGTCCCGACGTCACGGGGATGGTGGCGTAGCCCGGTTCACCCCGCACGTCGTAGGAGACGCGGATCGCCTGCTCTCTCGTGTGGTCGTCGAACCACAGCACCTTCCCGGTCACGTGGACGCCGTCGCGCAGGAGCGCGCGGGCGGGGTACTCGTACACGACCAGGCCGGCGAACACGCCTCCGGCGGCGACCAGCAGGAGCAGCGCGATGGCCAGCGCGCGCCGGCCGTACCCCGGCAGCCTGGCGATCTGGGCGGCCGGATCCGGCGGTGCCCCGTCCGGTGCGGTTTCGTCCTCTTCCGGCAGCCAGGCCGCGTCTTCCCCCATCGGCCCAGATTACGCGGACGGAGGTCGCCGCCGCGGCGAAATCGCGCGCGCCGGGACGGCGAGCGCCCGCTTGCGCAGCGGCGCGTCCGGGAACAGCACGACCATGGCCCGGCCCCAGCCGCCGACCCACGCCTCGCGGTCGCGCCGGCCCTGGAACCCGGTGGCGCCGTGCGTCGACGCGACGGCCCGCAGCACCACGCGGGAGTCGTCGCCGTAGCGGACGTGGAGGTCCGGCAGGTGCCGTCCTTTGCGGATCGGGTAGTCGGGCACGACGCGCACCTCGGCGACGCGCCAGCCGGTGTGCCGGACGGCGCGGTACCGCCGCCACCAGCCCGCGGCGGCCACCAGCGACCAGGGCACCGCGACGCAGGCGAGCAGCATCGGCACCACGAGGACCCCCAGGAGGCCCTGGTCGGCGTTGGGTTCCGCCACCGTCCGGACGTGCGCCGGGTCGGCCCGGTCGTACACCACCGTCACCGCTTCGCCGACCGCGTACGCGCGTTCGGTGTCCCGGACGATCTCCGCGGTCCGGGACACGCCGCCGGCCGGGTAGCGCACCCGCATCGACGAGGCGCCGCTGCCGTGCCTCGTGTCGTGGACGCTCACCACCTCGCCCGCGGTGCGGGCCCCTGTCGCCAGGAGGTGCTCGGCCGCGTCGTCCACCAACGTGAGCCCGGTGGTCGCGGCGGCCAGCACGCCGAACCAGAGCAACGCGATCCCCACCGCCCGCACGCCCAGGCCGCGCAGCCGGCGGGTTTCGGCCGCGAAGCGCGCCTCGTCGTCGAGCGGCACCACCGGCGGGAGCCAGCTGCCGGTGCCCATCCGCGTGAGCACGTCGCCGGTCCGGCGGTCGCCGGCGCGGATCCGGACGACGGCGAAGCCGGACAGCGCCCCGGAACCGGCGAGCACGCCGAAATCGGCGGCGAGCTCACCGTCGTCGAGGCCGTAACCCGGGTCGAGGACCGAGTAGGCGGTGCCGATCACGAAGACCACGAACACCAGCGCCCCCACCGCACCGGCGACCACCCAGGCCGCTCTGCGCCGCGTGAGCCGTCGCAGCACGGCCGCGTAGTCCCGTTCCGGATCCATCCGCCGAATGTAGGGCGGAAACCCTGGTGCCGGCGGGGTTCGGGAGGTAACCGACACGCGGGCAACCGAACGCGGCGCCCGCGCGTGCAAGCGGTCATGGCTCAGGCGTCCAGCGGTGGGTCTCGGCCTTCGCCGCCAACACGCGAGGCCGCGTCCACCACGGCGGCCGCGGCAGTACCAGCAGGACCATGGCCGAGCCGTGGCCGCCGACGAGCGCGGGCAGGTCCGGCAGCTCGGACAACGCCCGGACGGTCCACCCGCCGTCGGCCGTCCGCAGGTCGATCCGGCTGCCGTCGGCGAACTTCACGGCCACCGCGGGGCCCCGCGACCTGGGCCACACGTGACCGATCGTCGCGGTCGCCTCGCGCCAGCCCGTGACGCGCACCGCGCGGTAGCGGCGCCGCCACCGCACCAGGGTGCCCACGCAGCCCGCGACACCGATCGCGCCCACGAAGAAGAGCACGGTGCCGGCCCCGACGCTCGCGAGCGACACCGGCGCGGCGCCCAGCAGCATCGCGGCCGACAGCACCACGAAGAACGCCGAGCGGTCGCCCTGCTCGCGCACCAGCCGGGTGTACTCCGGCACACCCGCCACCCGGGCCCCGCGCCGCCCGGGCAGCGGCAGCGAGTCCGCGATCTTCCGCCGTCGCTCCAGGTCCATTCCCGCAATGTAGAACGGAAAGCCGCGGTTCGGCGGGGTTCGGGAGACAGCCGACACCCGGGCAACCGGACGTCGCGCCCGGGCGTGCAAGGGGGCAGGGCTTCAGCTCTGTGCCGTCGGACGGGCGCTGGGCTTCGGCTCGAGTGACCTGACCGGGACCGCGTACGGGCCGTTGCGGAAGAGGCCGCGCGGGAACAGCACCACCATCGAGCGGTCCGCCCCGCCGAAGCGCACCGGGGTGCCCGGGAAGTCCGTCATGTTCGCGGCGCCGTGCGTCGAACCGATCGACTGGGTGCGGATCCGGGTGTCGTCGCCGAGGGTCAGGATGACGGTGCACATGCCGCTGCCGCGGGTCACGGTGGCCGTCGCCGGACGCCGTCACCGCGCGATGACGGCGTCGCCAGTTGACCGCGGCCGCGACCGAGAACCCGAACCCCATCAGGGCGAAGACGATGACCACCAGCGGCGTGGCCGCGGCGATCTCGGGCGGCGAATCGGTGCCGGACGACGCGGGATCCCGCGTCAGCACCACGGCGGCAGCGACACCCGCCACGACGGTGACGACGGCCCAGAACACCGCGAACCCGGTCGCGCGGAGGCCGAGCGCGCGCACGCGGGTGGTCTGGACGTCGAGGTCGACGTCGTCCCAGCCGGGCGGCACCACACCCGTGGCCGCCGCGTACCGGCGGCCGAGCCGGCGGGCCCAGCCCGCGCACAACGCCGACAGCGCCGCGAAGGGCACCACCAGCGGCATGTACGGCTCGCCCGCCACCAGCACCAGGACCAGCGCGGCGACCGCGACAAGCCCCAGCAGCACACTCCCGGCGACCAGCGCCGCCCTCCCCCGCCGCAGCCCCACGGCCGCCCCCTTCCCCAGGGGACGGAGCGTAGACCGGACGGTGGTTACCTGGCCAGCAGCAGCGCGATCAGCGTCAGCACGCCTGGCACCACCTGCACGAACAGGATCCGCTTGTTCGCCGTCGCCGCGCCGTAGATGCCGGCGATGATCACGCAGACGATGCCGTAGAGCTTCAGCTGGTAGCCCGTGGGGTCGGTGGCGATCAGGCCCCAGACCAGCGCGAGGGCCAGGAAACCGTTGTACAGCCCCTGGTTCGCGGCCAGCGGCGCGCTCTCCTTGGCGAACTCCTCGGTGGTCCCGAACGCCGCGCGTCCGCGCGGGGTGTTCCAGAGGAACATCTCCAGGACGACGATGTAGACGTGGATCAGGGCGACCAGCCCGACCAGGATGTCGGCGGCGATCTTCACGCGGTGTGCTCTTTCTCGTCGGCCAGGAGCAGGCGCTCCTCGGTGTCGAAACAGGTGTGGGTGCCGGTGTGGCAGGCGGGACCGGTCTGGTCGACGCGCAGCAGGACGGTGTCGCCGTCGCAGTCGATGCGGACCTCGCGGACGTGCTGGTAGTGCCCGGACGTCTCGCCCTTGACCCACAGCTTCTGCCGGCTGCGGGAGAAGTACGTGCCCCGGCGGGTGGACAGGGTCGCCGCGAGGGCGTCGTCGTTCATCCAGGCCATCATCAGCACGTCCGAGGTGGCGTGTTCGACGACGACCGCGGCGATCAGGCCGTCGGCGTTGCGCTTGAGACGCGCCGAGACGCCCGCGTCGAGGTTCATGCTTCGGCTCCCAGCAGGTGCCGCTTCAGCGGCATGGAGTTCAACAGGACGAACGCGTAGCCGTAGCCGAAGAAGGACAGCCCGGAGAACACCTTGTTGAACCACAGCTCGGCGCCCAGCAGCAGGAACGCGTGCAGCAGCGCGAACACCACGGTGACGACCAGGCCGCCGATGCGGGCGCTGCCCATCTTCACCGCCAGCCCGGTGGTCACGACGCCGCCGAGGATCAGGGCGAGCGCGGGCGTCCGGTAGATGGCCAGGCTCGAGCCCGCGCTCAGCACGGGGATCAGGTCGAGCAGGGCCCACGCCACCGGCAAGCCGATCAGCAGGGCGGCGACGACCTTGACCTCGACGGGCGCGCGCCAGGACTTCATCGGACCTCCACCCCGCCGTCGCGCAGCGCGGTCTTGACCTCGCCGATCTTCAACTGTCCGAAGTGGAACACGCTGGCGGCGAGGACGGCGTCCGCGCCGGAGCGCACCGCGGGCAGGAAGTGCTCCAGGGCCCCCGCTCCCCCGCTGGCGATCACGGGCACCCGCACGGCCTTGCGCACCAGGTCGATCAGCTCGAGGTCGAAGCCGTTCTTGGTGCCGTCGGCGTCCATCGAGTTCAGCAGGATCTCGCCGACGCCGAGCTCCTCACCGCGCGCGGCCCACTCGACGGCGTCGATGCCGGTGCCGCGGCGCCCGCCGTGGGTGGTGACCTCGAAGCCGGACGGCGTCGCTTCGCCGCCTTCGGGCACGCGGCGCGCGTCGACCGACAGCACGATGCACTGGGCGCCGAACCGGCGCGAGGCCTCGTGGAGGAACTCCGGCCGGGCGATCGCGGCGGTGTTGATGCTCACCTTGTCCGCGCCGGTGCGCAGCAGCCGGTTGACGTCGTCGTTGCTGCGGACGCCGCCGCCGACGGTCAGCGGGATGAACACCTGCTCGGCGGTCCGGCGGACGACGTCGTAGGTGGTCTCGCGGTCGCCCGAGGACGCCGTGACGTCGAGGAACGTCAGCTCGTCGGCCCCCTCGGCGTCGTACCGCCGGGCCAGCTCGACGGGATCGCCGGCGTCGCGGAGGCCGGCGAAGTTGACACCCTTCACGACCCGGCCCGCGTCGACGTCGAGACAGGGGATCACCCGCACCGCGACAGACATGACCGCAAGCGTAGTCAAGGGCGTTCTAAGCTCGGGCAATGGCACAGGCGGGGCGGCGGCCGGGGCGGACGGAGACGCGGGAGAAGATCCTCGACGCGGCCCGGCACCGGTTCGCGGAGCTGGGGTACGACGGCGCGACGGTCCGCGGGATCGCCGCCGACGCCGGGGTGAACGCGGCGCTGCTGCACCACTTCTTCGGCAGCAAGCAGCAGCTTTTCGCGGCGTCGATGAACCTGCCGGTGAACCCGGCTTCACTGGTCCCGGCGATCCTCACGGGCCCGCGCTCGGGCGTGGGCGAACGGCTGGTGCGCGCCTTCCTGACGCTCTGGGCCGCGCCGGAAGGGCGGACGCCGTTCCTCGCGATGCTGCGCGCCGCGGCGACGAACGAGCAGGTCGCGCTCATGATGCGCCAGTTCATCGAGCGCACGGTGCTGGCCGAGGTCGCCAAGGCGCTCGACGTGCCGCCGGTGCGCGTCACCGGGATCGCCGCGCAGATGATCGGCGTCGCGCTGCTGCGCTACGTGATCAAACTGCCCCCACTGGCCGACGCGGACGACGAGGAGCTGGTCGCCCTGCTCGCCCCGGTCGCGCAGTACTACCTCGACCCGGCACCCGGCGGTCAGGGCCCGGCCACCCGATCCGTCTAGCTCACCCAGGCGCGCGCGGGCTGCTCCCGGCGGCCGGCCGTGACGGTTCCGCCCCTCCTGGACACTCACGACCGCTGCCGTCACCAGACGAAGATCCGCGGCATGCTCACCCGTGGTGGTGGCGCGATCCGGGGTACCCGGGCGATCTCCGGGGGCACCCGGAACGTGTCCGGCGGGGTGTAGCCGTGCAGGCCGTAGTCGCGCGTTCCGTAGCTGCCCAGGCCGTAGTCGTACGGGTACCGCAGGCTGTAGTACTCCGGCGGTGGCAGCCGCAGCGACTCGATGTCCGGCAGGGTGAGCTTCAGCTTGCCCGACGGGTCGTACTCCGGCGGTGGCCGCCGGGCCTCGATCACCTCCGTGACCTTCTGGTCCAGCTGGACCGGGGCGTCCCGCAGCGCCGAGACCGTGGCCGAGAACGTGCGCGCCAGGTCCTCCGCGCGCGGCGTGGCGTGCGCTACCGGCTTGTCGACGTCCGTCTGCCGGACCAGGTCCGCGGCCTCGCGGTCGACCGCCGCGCCGAGGTCCCGCGGGGCGCGCAGCACCAGCTCGGCCAGCCGGTCGTACGCCCGGGCGAGCCGGTCCTGCAGGCCCTTGTCCGCCGCCTCGACGAACGCCTGCACCAGCGGGTCCAGGAACGGGACGGCGTCCGTCACCGGTTTCGTGAGCGCCGCGATCCGTTCGGTGGCCACCTTCTCGACCTGCAGCGTCACCTTCTTCCGGCTGTCGGCGACCAGGTCGATGCCCGGCTCGGCCGGCCGCGCGTCGACGACCGCCCGCGCGGCTTCGACCTGCTCCGGCGTCACCTCGCCGGGCGTCGCCCGGCCGGTGGCCTCGACCCGCAGCTCCGGCCCGATCCCCGCGGCCTTGTCGCGGCTCACGGTCTCCGCACGGACGGCGTCGTCGACCGCGGGCAGGCTGACGTCGTACGGCTTGGCGCTCGCCGCGCTGCTCCGCGCGGTGTCGAGCAAGTTCGGCAGCTGCGTGGCCCGCGCCGCGAGCGCGTCCCGGTAGGACTGCGGGAACGCCGCTTGGACCTTGTCGTAGAGCTTGCCGGCGACGCGCTCGGTCAGGCCCGCCTCCAGCTTCTTCGTCACCTCCGCGTAGCCCTCTGCGCCACCTTGAACTTCACCTGCAGGTCCGTGGCCGGCACGCCCACCTGCATGCCGAACAGCGTCAGCGAGGCGAGCGTGGCCAGCCCGGCGGCCGCCGGTCCGCTGTACTTCGTGTAGAAGTCCGCGGCCCGCCCCAGCCCGGCTGCGGTCCGCCCGCGCCACGGCCCGGCGTCCCGGCGGGCGAGCAGCAGGCAGGTCAGCAGGTAGACGCCGATCAGCACGGCGAACACCGAGAACTCGCTCAGCTTCAGGTGGTCCGAGAAGAACCGCGACACCGTCTCGAAGAACCGCTGCAGTGAGATCAGCCAGCCGACGCCCGACGTGGCGCCGAACCACCGCAGGTACGCCGACAGCAGGAAGTACGCCGTCGCCGCCATGCCGATGGGCACGAGGTAGAGCACCCCGAACGAGGCCAGGTGGTACCGGAACCCCGGGCCCTCCCGCACCTGCTCGGCCGTGAACCGCCGCGGGTAGCCGCGGCCGAACCGCACCAGCCCCCAGATCACGCCCACGACCAGCGCGAACGGGCCGGCCACGAACGCCGCCACGAGCACCACCGAGACGGCCAGAGCCGCCCGCTGCTTCCCCGCCGTCATCTCCCCCTCCGATCTGTCCGGTTCAGGAAAGCACGGTCCACCGACAGGTTTCCGAGGCGATCCCCGGCACCGCCGACGGCCGGGAACGCAGCGGAGCCGACACTCACCTGTACTCGTGAACGACCGCGACGGAGCAAGACCGAACCGCCCGGCATCTGCCGCTCAGTGACGGACAAGGCTCGCGAGCTGGGCCGAACCGGTGAACTCCGTCACGAAAGAAACTTCCCGGCCGCGTGCATCAACTCGGCCGTCCCGGACGTCCATGAAGGTGACAGGCGGGCGAAGGGACGTACGTGGGCTTCGAAGAGTTCGTGGCGGAGCGGCTGGACGGGCTGCTCCGCTACGCGACCGTCCTGACGAACGACCCGCACCTCGCGCAGGACATCGTCCAGGACGTCCTGCTGCGCGCGCAGCAGCGCTGGGACGGCATCGACGCCCCGCCGACCTACGTCCGCAAGATGGTCACCAACGAGTACCTGTCGTGGCGCCGCCGGGCCGTGCGGCGGATGGTGCCGAGCAGCCACGAGGTCCTCGACGCGCTGTCCCCGCCCGAAGCCGACCCCGCCACCGCCTACGACGAGCGGGACGCGATGCTCGCCCTGCTCGCCACGCTCCCCCGCAAGCAGCGCGCCGCGGTCGTGCTGCGCTACTACGAGGACTACTCGGACGCCGAGATCGCCGCCGTCCTGCGCTGCGGCACCTCCACCGTGCGCAGCCAGATCTCCCGTGCCCTGGCCACCCTCCGGGACGCACCCCACCCCGCGCCCCTGACCACCGGAGCCCCCGAATGACCCGCAGCGACCACGAGACCGAGACGCTGATCCGGGAGAGCCTCGACCGCCTCGCCGCCCGCGCGCCGGACGGCCACGCGGTCCGGGACGCGCTCGCGGACGCCCGGCGCCGTCGTCCGGTCGCGCGGCTGACGCTGGTGGCCGCCGCCGTGGTGCTGCTGGTGGCCGGGGTCTTCGTCGGCACGCAGGTGCTCACGAGCCCGCCGGTGCTCGACCCGGCCGCGGGCCGCCCGGTGCTCGGCTACACCCCCGGCTGGCTGCCCGACGGCTTCACCGAGCAGAGCCGCGAAGGCGGCCCGGGCCTCACGCCGCAGGTCCGCCGGTGGTTCGCCGGGCCGGCGGAGGTCACGCTGTCGGCGTATCCGACGGCCGATCCCGAGTGGTCGCGGACCGCGCTGAAGATCGCGTCGATCAAGGACCAGATCGTGGTGCACGGCCGGGTCGCCATGGTCACCGGCGACACCGGCACCGCCGCCCTGCTCACCTGGCTGGCCGACGACGACCACGTGCTCACCGCCCGGGTCGGCGGGGTGCCGGACGCCCGCGCGGTCGCCCAGCGGATCGCCGAGTCGGTCGAGGCGACCCCGGTCGGCGTCCGCGGCGAGCTGCGGTTCGGGCCGCTGCCGGCGGGGCTGGCGGAACGCTCGGCCGCCGTCCGGGGCACCGGCCCGGACGACGCGAGCACCGAGCTGACGGCGGCCGACCCGGCCCGCCCGTCGGTCCCGGCCGTGACGGCCGCAGTCGGCGCCGGTTCGCCCGGGATCGGCGGCGCCGCAAGCATTTCCGTGCGCGGCGGCCCCGGGTTCTACTCGGCGCCGAAGCCCGGCGAACCCGCGCTGGTCGCGGTCCGGCTGCCGTCCGGGCGCTGGCTGACGGTGACCGGGCCGCAGCCGGAGGCCGTGCTGGTCGCCGTCGCGGACGGCGTCCAGCTCGACCCTTCGCCCGACTACCGCTGGCTCGGGCGGCCTACCAGCTGACCGTCGGGAACCAGATGATCCCGAGCCGGCCGAGCACGCGCACATCCCAGTAGAGCAGCGTGAACGTGCCGCCGACGAGCAGCGCCGCGCCCGTCACGGCGGCGATGCGGCCCGGCTTCGCGGCCAGCCAGCGCTGCACGCGCCCGCCCGTCGCGTGCGTCAGGATCAGGAACAGCACGCCCATGATCACGATGTTGCCGAGTGACTGCAGGGCGAACGCGGCGGCGCCGTAGAACACGTTGTGCTGCTCGGCGGCGCTGCGGAACATGATCCGGAACAGCGGGTACGGCCGGCCGATGAGGAACCCGCCGATGAGCGCGCCCATCAGGACCAGCGGTGCGGCCGGGTGCCGCCGGGTCAGCGCGCCGATCGGGTTGCCGATCACGCCCACCGAAGCCAGGCCCAGCACCAGGAACACCAGGCCGACGACGCCGAAGGCGACCATCGACTGGATGCTGCGCGGCGTCAGCCCGGTGGCCGGCGCGGTGTCGAACTGCGGCATCCGCGTGCCGACGAGCGCGACGATCACGCCGTAGACGATCGACACGGTGAGCATGCCCGCCGCGATCCAGCCGAGCGGCTTGAGCGTCGTCGAGAACCGCCGTTTCCCGCCCGCCTCGCCCCCGACCAGCGGTGCGACCGCGCCGAACGCGGCGATGTTACAGGCGGTGAACGAGCCGGCGAGCCCGGAGACGAACGCGAACAGCGTCCCGGCCAGCACGCCGCCGATCGGGGTGGCCTTCGCGTCGTAGCCGAGCAGCGTGTTGGCGACGCTGTCGCCGATGACGGAGTCGACGAACGGCGCCGACCAGAGCGCCGTCAACGCGAACCCGGCGAGGACCGCGATGACCACGACCCGCGCCCGGTGCGCGGGATACGGGCCCGAGCCGAAGAAACCCGCTTGCGGATGAACCGGAACCTGCTGTGTGACGGCCATCTACACCCTCCAGTGTGCGGGACAAACCCAGCCCGCAAAGCGTTGCAAATATTCCGTTGAAGCGCTTCCGCCGAACTGCGCCTCTGCGTTGGGCCGGAAGCCCGCTTGACGCCGTGACCTCGGCGAGCGCAGAATTAATCGCATGACTAATTCTGCCGTCGAGGTCACCGGCCTGCGGGTCCGCCGCGGCGGGCGGCCGGTGGTGCGCGACGTGAACTTCGCGATCCCGCGCGGTGTGGTCACCGGGCTGCTCGGCCCGAGCGGCTGCGGCAAGACGACGCTGCTGCGCGCGATCGTCGGCGTGCAGCTCGTCGAGAGCGGCACCGTCACCGTGCTGGGGCTGCCCGCGGGCAGCCCGCCGCTGCGGCGCCGGATCGGCTACGCGACGCAGAACCCGGCGATCTACGCGGACCTGACCGTCCGCGAGGCGCTGCGTTACTTCGCCGCGGTGCTGCGCGCCCCGGTGTCCGATGTGGACCGGGTCATCGGCGAAGTGGGCCTGGGCGACCACGCCGGGAAGCTCGTCGGCTCGCTCTCGGGCGGGCAGCACAACCGCGCGAACCTCGCCGTCGCGCTGCTAGGCAAGCCGGAACTGCTGGTGCTCGACGAGCCGACCGTCGGGCTCGACCCGGTGCTGCGAGACGAGCTGTGGGCGCTGTTCCGCCGGCTCGCCGAAGGCGGCGCCACGCTGCTGGTGTCCAGCCACGTCATGGACGAAGCCGCGCGCTGCGACCGGCTCCTGCTGATGCGCGAGGGCGTCCTGCTGGCCGACGACGCGCCGGCGGAGCTGCGACGACGTACCGGCGCCGCCGACCTCGAGCAGGCGTTCCTGCGGCTCGTGCGGGTCGCGTCGTGAGCCCCGCGCTGACGCTCGCCACCACGCGGCGCATCCTGACCCAGCTGCGGCACGACCCGCGCACCGTCGTGATGCTGGTCCTGGTGCCGACGCTGCTGATGATCCTGCTGCGGTACGTCTTCAACTCGACGGTGGTGTTCAGCCACGTCGCGCCCGCGCTGCTCGGCGTCTTCCCGTTCCTGATCATGTTCCTGATCGCGTCGATCACGACGTTGCGCGAGCGGACCACGGCCACCCTGGAGCGGCTGATGACGCTCCCCCTCGGCCGGCTCGACCTGCTTTTCGGCTACGCGCTGGCGTTCGGCGTGCTCGCCGTCGTCCAGGTGGCGCTCGCGACGGCCGTCTCGCTGTGGTGGCTGGGCCTCGACCTGGCGGGCCCGGTCGCGCTGCTGCTGGTGATCGCCGTCCTCGACGCGCTGCTCGGGATGGCGCTCGGGCTGTTCGTCAGCGCGTTCGCGCGCACCGAGTTCCAGGCCATCCAGTTCATGCCGGTGTTCGTGCTGCCGCAGATCCTGCTGTGCGGCCTGATCGCGGCGCGCGAGGACATGGGCCGGCCGCTGCGGTGGCTGTCCGACGTGATGCCGCTGTCCTACGCGGTCGAGGCGCTGAACCGCGTCACGGCTTCGCCGACGGTGGACGCGGTGATCCTGCGGAACCTG
Source organism: Amycolatopsis sp. NBC_00348 (assembly GCF_036114655.1). Lineage (NCBI taxonomy): Bacteria > Bacillati > Actinomycetota > Actinomycetes > Pseudonocardiales > Pseudonocardiaceae > Amycolatopsis > Amycolatopsis sp. NBC_00348. The sequence goes on from NZ_CP107994.1 coordinate 5,855,523, forward strand.
GCGGTCGTCGCCGGCTGCGCGCTGCTGGCGCTGGTCCTCGGCGCGGCGACGCTGCGGCGCCGGACGCCCTGACTACCGTGGACGCATGGCATCCGAAACGGATCGGCTCGCGGCCGAGCGCTACGTCGTCCTGACCACGTTCCGCAAGGACGGCCGCGCCGTGCCGACCCCGATCTGGGTCGCCGGCGACGGCGGCGAGCTCGTCTTCAACTCGGTCCGGGACGTGGGCAAGGTCAAGCGGATCCGCAACAGCGGCCGCGTCGAGGTTCAGGCCTGCGACCTGCGCGGCAAGAAGACTCACGGCGCGGTGGCGAGCGGCCAGGCCCGGTTGCTGGACCTCGAGGAGACCAAGCGGGCCCAGCAGGTGATCGGGCGCAAGTACGGCGTCGTCGGACGGGTGTCGATGTTCTTCTCGAAGCTGCGCGGCCCGGCCGACCGGACGGTCGGGATCGCCGTCAAGCTGAGCGAGTGAAGCCCCGGAACCCCCGCCGCAGGTAGTTCGGCAGGGCGTTCGGGTGATCGAGGGTCGAGGTGTGCAGCCAGACCCGGCGCGCGTCCGGCACCGTCCACGCGGCCGCGACGACGAGCGTGAGCGCGTACCCGCCGAGCCCCTTCCCGACGAACTCGGGCAGCAGCCCGAACGTCGTGATCTCGACGTCGTCGCCGGGCTGCGGCTCGAAGTCGGCGGCGCCGGCGATCTCCCCGCGGTACTCGACCAGGCGGTAGCGCCGGTGCGGCTCGGCGAGCCAGCGCGCCCAGTCGTCGTCGGTCCGGGACGCGCTCGGCCAGCGGTAGGGCGTCCCGATCCGGACGTGCAGCTCGCGGATGAGCGGCGAGGCCTCGACGGTCCGCAGGGTCACCCCGTCGACCGGCGGCGCCGGGGTGAGCTGGCCGGCCGCGGTCATCTCGAGCTGGGTGACGATCTCCTCCACCGCGGCAACCTAGTGGTTCGGCGTGGTCCTGTCAGCCGCTTTTCGGCGTCAACCCGCCGCGCGCAGCGCCGCCGCCATGGCCGCCGAGTCGTGGTCCGGCCCGCAGCCCTCGACGATGACCAGGTCACCCGGGATGTGGTCGGCGCGCAGGCGCAGGATCGCCTGGTAGGCGGGCGAGTCGTACCACTCGCGAGCCACCGCGGCGCTCGGGAACTCGATCACCACGAGCGCGCCGGGCCACTCGCCTTCGAGCACCTGGACGTCGGCGCCGTGCACGACGAACCTGCCGCCGTACGGATCGAGCGTGGCCTGGATGCGTTCGAGGTACCGGAAGACGTCCTCCGGCAGCACGGCGGGCGGACGCAGGTGCGCGATTCCGTAGGCGGTCATGGTGGTCCTTTCGTTGTCCTGAAAGGAATCCTGCTCGCCCGCGCGCACCGCGTCGATTACCCCGGAGGTAATCCTCAGACCCGCGCGACCGCCGCCAGCGCCTCGGGCAGCGTGAACGCCCCCGCGTACAGCGCCTTGCCGACGATCGACCCCTCGACGCCGTCCGACTCCAGGCCGGCCAGCGCGACCAGGTCGTCCACACTGGACACGCCGCCGGACGCGATCACCGGGGCGTCGGTGCGGGCGACGACCTCGCGCAGCAGGTCGAGGTTCGGGCCCTTCAGCGTGCCGTCCTTGCTCACGTCCGTCACGACGTAGCGGGACGCGCCGTCGCGGTCGAGACGGTCCAGGACCTCCCACAGGTCACCGCCGTCGGACGTCCAGCCGCGGGCCGAAAGCCGGTGGCCGGCCTCGGTGATGCGGACGTCGAGGCCGATCGCGACGCGGTCGCCGTACTCGCCGATCACGCGCGCGGTCCACTCGGGATCCTCGAGCGCGGCGGTGCCGAGGTTGACGCGGCGGGCGCCGGTGGCCAGCGCGGCCTTCAGCGAGGCGTCGTCGCGGATGCCGCCGGAGAGCTCGACCCGCACGTCGAGCCGGCCGACGACCTCGGCGAGCAGCTCGCGGTTGCTGCCCTTGCCGAACGCGGCGTCGAGGTCGACCAGGTGGATCCACTCGGCACCGTCGCGCTGCCAGGCCAGCGCGGCCTCCAGCGGGCTGCCATAGGAGGTCTCGGTGCCGGCCTCGCCCTGGACGAGTCGCACGGCCTGGCCATCGGCCACATCAACGGCGGGAAGCAGCGTGAAAGTCACGCCGGTAACTCTAGGGCGGCGGCCCCGGTCACCCGGTCAGAGGGTCGCGAGCCAGTTGCGCAGCAGCTGCGCACCGGCGTCACCGGACTTCTCGGGGTGGAACTGGGTCGCCCAGAGCGGGCCGTTCTCCACCGCCGCGACGAAGTCCTCGCCGTGGTTGGCCCAGGTGACCTTCGGCTCGCGGCCGGGCAGGCCCGACTCCAGCTCCCACGTGCGGGCGGCGTAGGAGTGCACGAAGTAGAAGCGCTCCTCGGGGTCGAGGCCCGCGAACAGCTGAGAGTCTGCCGGTGCGCGCACGGTGTTCCAGCCCATGTGCGGCAGCACGTCGGCCTTCAGCCGGTCGACCGTGCCGGGCCACTCCCCCGTGCCTTCGGTCTCCTCGCCGTGTTCGACGCCGCGCTCGAAGAGGATCTGCATGCCGACGCAGATGCCCAGCACGGGACGGCCGCCGGCGAGGCGCTTGCCGATGATCCGCTGCCCCTTGACCGACAGCAGGCCGGCCATGCAGGCGGAGTAGGCGCCGACGCCGGGCACGACCAGGCCGTCGGCTTCGACGGCGGCGTGCGGGTCGGCGGTGACCTCGACTTCGGCCCCGGCGCGCGCCACAGCGCGTTCGGCGGAGCGGAGGTTGCCGGAACCGTAGTCGAGAATCACCACACGAGACACGCCACACAGCGTAGCCGGAGGGCTCAGCGGCGCTCGAACGAATAGACGTCGGTCACCGTGTTGCACGGCGACGGCGGCACGACCTCGACCCGCAGGACCCCCGTCGGCGTGTCGTAGTCGACGCCTTCCGGGGTGAACGTGCCGGTGCAGGTGCTGACCAGCGGCACCTGGCCGAGCTCGCGCACCTTCGCCGTGACGTCGTGACCGTTGAGCGGCCGCGCCAGGTCGACCTGCAGCAGCTGCAGGTTCGTCGGGTACAGGTCGTTGTTCGGGTCCGACGTCGCGCAGACCAGCCGCGTCGAGCTGACGAAGTCGCAGCCCTGGGCGCTGCGGATGTGGTGGTCGAGGTGGATGCGGGCGGCGATCGGCAGGTCACCGGCGACGCGCGGGGCACGCGGGTTGAGGAACGGCGTCGGCGAGACGTAGAGCCGGTCGACCTCGCCGAGCGGGCCGGAGACCAGCCACTGGCCGTCGGGAGTGGCCGCGACCTGGGCGTTCGCGTTGACGGCCGGCTCGTCGGCCTGCAGCGGGTGGACGAACTCCGTCGTCGTCCCGTCCGGCTTGGTGACCAGGTACATCTTCTTCGTCGGCGTCGGGGTGACGGTGTCCTGGTAGACGTCGAAGACGTAGCCGCGCAGGGAGTCGGGGTCCCCGACGTGGCCCCAGCCCTCGTCCTTGAGCGGCTGCGGGATGGTCGCGCCGTTGCGGTAGACGGTCTCGGGGGCCTGCCCGGGCAGCCGGAGCGTCGTGATGCCCTCGCCGCTCACGCGGTTCTCGGCGGTGGTGTGGCCGACCTGGTGCCACGGGTTGCCCTGGGCGGCGGCAACGCCGGTGCCGGCGCCGCCGAGCAGGGCTGTGGTGGTCAGGGCGAGCAGACTTGCCGTCCGCAGTGCGCGCATGTGCGCTCCTCGGGAGTTGAGGCCATGGCGGCGGCGACGCGATTCTGCCATGGGTGGGTGACGCGCCGGAAGAATCTTGAAGACCTGTGTTTCGGCGTCCCGGTCGCTGGGTATCTAGCCACCCGATCGTGTGAGCGCGCTTCCGCGCGCCCGAAACGCCAGGAGGCGGAGATGGCCGAGAACGATGTGCTGTCCCAGATGCTCGACGCCTGGCGCGACGACGTCGAAAGCGTCCCGTTCCCCCAGTTCAACGAGCTGCTGATCCCGCGCCAGCAGGTCCGGCCGCGGGTCGAGCGGCGCTGCACCGCGCGTCCTTCTGTCGCCCGCGTGACGAACGCCACGCAGGGGACAGACGCCTGACTGTGGTTTCCTGCGGGGACCGCACCGACGCGTCCCCTTGGAGCCCTCATGAGCCGCACCCCGGATCCGCACGACTTCCTGGACCTCGACGCCGGGCTCGCCGAGGAGGAACGCGCCATCCGCGACGCGGTCCGCGCGTACGCGAAGGACAACCTGCTGGACCGCGTCGCCGGCTGGTACGAGACGGGCGCGCTGCCCGCGTCGGAGCTGGCGAAGGAGTTCGGCTCGCTCGGCCTGCTGGGCATGCACCTGGAGGGGTACGGCTGCGCCGGCACCAGCGCGGTCGCGTACGGCATCGCGTGCCGTGAGCTGGAAGCCGTCGACTCGGGCCTGCGGAGCTTCGTGTCGGTGCAGGGCTCGCTGGCGATGTACGCGATCCACAAGTGGGGCAGCGAGGAGCAGCGCCAGGAGTGGCTGCCCCGGATGGCCACCGGCGACGCGCTGGGCTGCTTCGGCCTGACCGAGCCGGACGCGGGCAGCGACCCGGGCTCGATGCGCACGCGCGCGGTGCGCGACGGGTCCGACTGGGTGCTGTCGGGCACGAAGATGTGGATCACCAACGGAACCGTCGCCGACGTCGCGGTCGTCTGGGCCCAGACCGACGACGGCATCCGCGGCTTCGTCGTCCCGACGTCGACGCCGGGCTTCACGGCGAACGAGGTCAAGCACAAGCTGTCCCTGCGGGCGTCCCTGACGGCGGAGCTGGTCCTCGACGGTGTCCGGCTCCCCTCGTCGGCGATGTTCCCCGAGGTCAAGGGCCTGCGCGGGCCACTGTCCTGCCTGAACGAGGCCCGCTACGGGATCTTGTTCGGCGTCGTCGGCGCGGCGCGCGCGTGCTACGAATCGGCGTTGGAGTACACGCTGTCGCGGGAGCAGTTCGGGAAGCCGCTGGCGGGTTTCCAGCTGACCCAGCGCAAGCTGGCCGACCTGCTCGTCGAGGTCAACCGCGCCGGCCTGGTGGCGATGCAGATCGGGCGGCTCAAGGACAGCGGGCAGCTGCACCACAACCACGTCAGCTTCGGCAAGATGGCCAACGTCCGGTCGGCGATCGAGGTGGCCCGCACGGCCCGGACGATGCTGGGCGCGAACGGGATTTCGCTGGAGTACCCGGTGATGCGGCACATGGCGAACCTCGAGACGGTGCTGACGTACGAGGGCACCGAGGAGATGCACGCGCTGTCCCTCGGCCAGGCGGTCACGGGGCTGGCCGCGTTCCGCTGATCCTTTTTTGTCGGTGGTGCCGGGTAGCTTTCGCCTCGTGACTTTCACCGAGTACGAAACGGTCCTGGAGCTGCGGCGCTACACGCTGCACCCAGGTCGTCGCGACGACCTGATCGAGCTGTTCGAGCGCGAGTTCGTCGAGCCACAGGAAGCCGCCGGCGCGCACCTGTTCGGCCTGTTCCGCGTGCCGTCTTCCCCGGACGAGTTCTGGTGGCTGCGCGGATTCCGGTCGATGGAGGCCCGGAAGGACGCGCTGGAGGCCTTCTACTTCGGCCCGGCGTGGAAGGCCCACCGCGACGAAGCGAACGAGACGATGATCGACTCGGACAACGTCCTGCTGCTACGCCCGGTCCAACGTGGTCTGACGGCACCACCACCGGGCTCGGAGCTGTACCTGTCCCTTTCGGCGCCGCCTACCGCTTTTGCCACATTCGAGACGGAGCCGTCCCCGAACACCTTCCCCCAGCTGCCGGTCCGCGAAGACGGCCCATTTTCGGTGTCGTTCAGCCGCTCTGCTTCGCCTTCGGGGGTGTTGCTGGAGCCGACGACGCGATCACTGCTCCGGTGAGAGCAGCTCGGTGAGCCCCGTGGGGTAGAGGATCTTGCTGCCATCGCGAAAGTCCGCGACGTCGACCCACCGCGCGGTGGAGTCGTCGTCGAGGATTTGCATCTCCTCTTTGGCATAGAAACCGCGATCGGCGAACGCGGCGTCGTAGAGGAAGACGATCTCGTGCCCGGTCCGCCCTTCCGAGACGAAGACGTTCTCGAGCACCTCGATCCGCGCGCCCACCTCGACGTCGGCGTCGAGTTCCTCCCGGAACTCCCGCCGAAGGGCCTCCGCTCCGGTTTCGCCGAACTCGATCCCCCCACCGAGCGGCCGGTAGAAGGTCTCGTCCTTGACTCCGTCGTGCCCTTCGAAGACGAGCAGAGCGCCCCCACGCCGAATGACCCCGAGCGCGAGCGGCCGAATGGTTGACCCCATACCGCCCACGCTAGCGGGCTCGCCGTCCCGAAGCACGACCCAACCGAGCATCCCCACCCCACCGGCCACCACCACCCCGAAGGCCAGCCAGGCCCACCCACCCCCGAACACCCCGGCAAGGGCGACCACCACGATGCCCACAGCAGGCCCCACCCAGGGCGAAACCCCCATCCCCACCCCGCCTCACGCAGTCGACTGCGCCTGAATGCTGGCCTAACATGGTCCATTCCTGGAGGGCGGGGTGAGGCGATGCGCCTGCTGCGGCTGATGGTCGGCACCGCGCGGGCCGCGACGTTCGCCCAGCACGACCATCCGAGCTACCGTCAGCCCGGCGACCCTCAGCGCGAACCCGATCCCGAGGACGTCAAACCCGAAGCCTGCCCGAGGCGTCGCTGCAAGGGGCGTATCAGGAAGAACAGCTACGGCGACCTCAGCTGCTCGAAATGCGGTTTCGTACCGCCGGCGAAGACCTCATGACCGCGAGCACCTCACTCGCAGATGCCGCAACATCCGTCGGCAACCGAGTCGGCCGGTATTTCAGTGTCGTCGGCATGATCCCGGCACTGTTCCTGGTGCTGTGGGGAGCCGTTCTGATCGCGAGCGACGCGTGGCGTGGTCACCCGAACCTGCCTCGGCTGGGCAGATCCCTGTCCGGTTGGACCTTGAGCAGCTATGCCGGAGCGCTGCTGTGGATCTTGCTGGCATCCTTGATAGTCGGTCTGGTACTGAACCCGCTGCAGTTCGGGATGACGCGGTTGCTCGAAGGCTATTGGGGTAGCTCGGGTCCGGCGCGGCTCGTCCTGCGCTGGCGGATCAGCCGTCATCGACGCCATCTGGACCTGTTGCTCCAGCGCCAAGAGACGCTTCGCGAACGTCAGGCCACGGGACTCGACGAGTTGCTGAGGAAGCTCTACAGCCAAGATCCGAAGACTTGGGACGACCGGACCCGGGAAATTCACCGCAGGAGTATGTTCGATTCAGAGGACGGCGCGAAATTCAGCGGCTTACGGGCCGCCGACGACGCGTTGTTCGGGATTATTCGTTCCCTCCCGGTCATGGCCAGGACGATGCCGACTCGCCTGGGAAACGTTCTGCGCGCCGCGGAAGATCGGGTCGGCAAACAGTACGGGCTCGACGTCATAGCGACCGCTCAGCACTTTTCTCTAGTCGCGGAGCAACGGCATCTCGACCACTTGCGGGACGCACGTCAGCAGTTCGACTTGACCGTGCGCCTGTGTGTCGTCTTCCTGATCGCCACCGCGATGGCCTGTGGCTGCCTGGCCACGGACGGGTGGTGGCTGCTGGCTGCGTTGATACCCTACGCCCTCAGCTGGTTGACCTATCGCGCCTGCGTAGGCGCCGCCGCCGACTACATGGCCGTCATGGCCACCGTGATAGACCTCAACCGCTTCAAACTCTACGAAAGCCTCCACGTCGAACTGCCGCGCAACAGTGTGGAAGAACGTTGGAACAACGAGAAGCTCATGAAACTTCTGGACCAGCAGCGAAAACCCACCGTTCGATACAAACATCCCACAATCGATACTCCGGCTACTCCCCCAGGAACTCCCTGATCGACAGCCCCAGCGACCCCGCGTCCAGCCCGTGGGCCAAGTCGTGGTCCGCGATCTCCCCGTACGTCCGCACCTCCGCGTCCCGTCGCACCCCCAGCGACCGCAGCCGGTGCGGCACATCCGACAAAGCCTCCGACACCCAATACGCCGACGTCCCCGCCAAGTACGGCTCCACCATCACGACCGAAGCCGAAGCAGCGAGCACCGCCGACCGCAAGCCCGCCGCGTCGAAAGGGCGGATCGTCGACGCGTACAGCACCGTCACGTCCAGGCCGGAAGTGGCCCGCAGCACCCGATCCAGCGTCGGCCCCACCGCCACCACGACCCCGCGAGAGCCCGATCGCAGCCGCGTGAACCCCACCCCCAAGTGCGGCGAGGCGTTCTCCTGAGCGGAGAGGCGCAAGTAGACACGGCCGTCTCCCGGGATCGACTCCAGCAAGAGCCGGCGCGCCTCCGACGGATGGCCCGGGACGTGCACCGTCCAGCCCGGCAGAGAATCGATCAACGCCACATCACCCGGGGCCTGGTGCGTCCGGCCCGCCGTCGGCATGTCGTACGACGCGCCGTACGACACCAGTACCCCGCCCAGCTCCTGGTGCGAGAAGTCCAGCTTGATCTGCTCGAACCCGCGCTCCACCAGGAACGACGAGAACGTGTGCACGATCGGCCGCAGCCCCGCCAGCGCCAGGCCCGCGCCCGTGCTGACCAGCAGCTGCTCGCGGATCCCGACGTTGATCACCCGGTCCGGGTGCCGTCGCGCGGCGCCGGCCAGCTGCGCCGCCGAGATGTCCGCCAGGACGATCGCGACGTCCGGGTCGGCGTCGAGGATCTGCTCGGTCGTGGTCAAGAACGTGTCGCGCATGGGTTCAGCCCTTCGGTTCGACGACGGCGACGACCGCGAGCGGCCGGCCCGGGTGCGGGGTGGTGAACGCGTCGTACAGCGCGTCATGGTCGCGGCCGGGGACCGTGCGCGTCTCCCAGCCCTCGACGTCGAACCGGCGCGCGATGCCGCCCGGCCAGCCGCGCGTCGACGACCGGTTGTCGATCACCACCGTCGTGAGGTTCTCGAGCGCGAACCTCGCGGCGACGACGATCGCCTCGTGGTTCGAGCCCTCGTCCAGTTCCGCGTCGCCGATCAGCGTCACCACCTTGGGTGACAACAGGCCGCGGGCGCGCAGGCCCAGCGCCGTGCCGAGCGCGATCGGGAGGCCGTGGCCCAGCGAACCGCTGGAGATCTCGACGCCCGGGATCCGCCGCCGGTCCGGGTGGCGGCCGAGGCGCGACACCGGGTCGGACCACGTCGGCAGCTCCGCCTCGTCCAGGAAGCCTTTCGCGGTCAGCACGGCGTAGTACGCCATCGGCCCGTGCCCCTTCGACAGCAGGAAGCGGTCGCGGTCCGGCTCGCGGAAGTTCTCGGTCGTGATGTCGAGCACGCCGTCGTAGAGCACCCACAGGACGTCCACAGTGGACTCGGCGGCGGCTTGGTGCTTGTCGTCGCCCGTCATCAGCGAGATCAGTCGGGGCAGCTCGGCGTAACCCGGTTCGGTCGCAGTGGTCATGCTTCCGACGATGCAACCTCGACTAAACTCGAAGTCAAGGCTAGCCTGAGCCGGTGACGAGGCTCGCCGAACATCTCAGCATCGGACAAGTGGCAGACCGCAGCGGGGTACCGCACACGGCGCTGCGGTTCTACGAGGAACGAGGGCTGATCAGCTCGGAGCGCTCGGCGGGCAACCAGCGCCGCTACGCGCGTTCGGTGCTGCGGCGGATCGCGTTCATCCGCGCGGCGCAACGGGTCGGCCTCTCATTGGAAGACATCAGCGCGGCGCTGGCGACCCTGCCCGTCGACCACGCGCCGACGAAGGCCGACTGGGCCCGCCTTTCCCGCGACTGGCAGCACGAGCTCGACGCCCGGATCGACGCCCTGCAACGCCTTCGCGACCGCCTCACCGGCTGCGTCGGCTGCGGCTGCCTGTCCCTGCGCAGCTGCGCGCTCTACAACAACGACGACGACCTCGCGCGCTTCGGGCCCGGCGCCAGCAAACTGCGTCCCGCGGTCGAGGGCGGCATCTAATTCGCTTGCCCGCGGCGGGATCCTGGGGAGGTAATGAACGACAAAGAAATGATCCGCATCTCGAAACGGCTGGCGCTGCACCTGCGCCACGACCCCGCCGCGATCGGCCTCACCCTCGGCCCCGGCGGCTGGGTGGCGGTCGACGCGCTCCTGCGCGCGCTGCGCGCCCACGGGTTCACGCTCACCCGCGAGCAGCTCGACGAAGTCGTCGAGACCAACAGCAAACGCCGGTACGCCTTCGACGAAACCGGCACCATGATCCGCGCGAGCCAGGGCCACAGCGTGGCCGTCGACCTCGGTCTGACGAACGCGACGCCACCGGCCGTCCTCTACCACGGCACGGTGGCGAAGTTCCTCGACGCGATCCTGCGCGACGGACTGCGCCCGATGAACCGCCACGCCGTCCACCTGTCGGCGACGATCGACACGGCCCGGACGGTCGCCGCCCGCCGCGGCAAGCCGGTCATCCTGCGCGTGGACGCCGCGGCGATGACGGCCGCGGGCCGCACCTTCCAGGTGAGCGCGAACGGCGTCTGGCTGACCGCCGCGGTGCCGCCGGAACACCTCCACCGCCTGGCCTGACACGGACGACACGCGCACCTGAGCGGACGACGGGCGTACCCAGAGGGTCGGCTCGCGTATCGGGACAGTCGGCTCGCGTGCCCGAGGGCTCGGCTCGCGCACCCAGACGGTCGGCTCGCGAATCTGGACGGTCGGCTCGCGTACCTGGACGGTCGGCTCGCGTACCTGGACGGTCGGCTCGCGTACCTGGACGGTCGGCTCGCGGGATCAGAACCCGAACTCGCGTGATTGGGCGCGGGACTCGCGTGATTAGGCGCGTATCTCGCGTGATTGGGGGGGCGACTCGCGTGACTGGAGGGTCGACTCGCGTGACTGGGGGGTCAACTCGCGTAATTGGAGGGTCGACTCGCGAGGCGGGAGGCGGCGCGGGGTTAGAGGGTTGAGACTGGGAGGTGGGCTCGGCGGCGGGGGCGGCCCAGGAGGCGGCGGCCGACGTCGAGGAGTTCCGTGCGGAGTTCTTCGTCGTCGAGGGCGGCCAGGTCCGGGGAGCCGCCGGCCATCGCGATGCCCGTCAGGGCCACCATCGCGTTGACGCGGGCCGCCGTGTCCGGGTCCGGGCCCGACAGGATGCCGAGCAGCGCCTGGCCGAAGCCCTCCATGCCGCCGTGGGCCGACTTCTCGATCGCGCGGATGAGGCCCGGGTCGCTCGAGAACAGCGCCACCAGCGTGCGGTGCCGGACCACCAGGTCGACGAACCCCTCCAGCAGCAGGTCCACCTGCGCGCCGCGGCGCTTCTGCGCGGCCGCGCGCAGGACCAGCTCGTCCAGGTCGCGGATACCGGGCTCGGCGACGGCCTCGGTGAGCTCCGCCTTCGTCTTGAAGTGGTAGTAGACCGCGGCCTTCGTGATGCCGAGCGCGTCGGCGATCATCTGCAGCGACGTGCCTTCGACCCCGTGTTCGGTGAACAGCCGCAGCGCGGTGTGCAGCAGTCGGGTCCGGGTGTCCTCGGCCGGGCCGGCGGTCATTCTTCCTCCTCAGCGAGTCGTCGGAGCGTACGTCAAGCCCCTCTTCACGGGCAAACCCGCTTACTTGCCGATCGGCAAGCGAACTCCTTGCTGTTCGACAAGTCACATACTTGCCGATCGGCTTGGACGCCTCCTTGCCGATCGGCTAGCTTGGAAAGTAATCAGATGGAGTGAACCGACCCCGTTCGGGCGAAACGGAGCTGACTCGTGGCGACCTTCCTATACCGGCTTGGCCGGTTGTCGTTCCGGCGGCGCGCGCTGGTCGCGGCCGTCTGGGCGGCCGTACTCGTGGCCCTCGGACTGGGCGCGCTGACGCTGTCGGGCCAGCTGTCCAACTCGGTGACCATCCCCGGCACCGAGTCGCAGCGGGCGATCGACCAGCTCACCGAGAAGTTCCCGCAGGCCAACGCCGGGGGCGCCACCGCGCGCGTCGTGATCGAGGCCCCGGCCGGGACCACCGTGGCCGACGCCCGGGGCAAGGCCACCGTCGAGGCGCTCGTCGGGCAGCTGAAGACCGCCCCGAAGGTGTCGAGCGTCGTCGACCCGTTCCAGGCCCAGTCGATCTCGCCCGACAAGCGTGTCGCCCTCGCGCAGGTCAGCTACGGCGCGAAGGCCTACGAGCTCACCGACGAAGACCGCCAGGCGCTGCTGAACACCGCGAACGCCGCCCGCGCGGCCGGGTTCACCGTCGAGCTCGGCGGTGACGCGGTGCAGGGCATCCCGGAAACCGGCGCGACCGAAGGCCTGGGTGTCGCGGTCGCGGCCGTCGTGTTGATCATCACCTTCGGCTCGCTGATCGCCGCCGGGATCCCGCTGCTCACCGCGCTGATCGGCGTCGGCACCGGGATGGGCGGCATCTTCCTCGCCTCCGGCTTCCTCGAGCTGAACTCGAACACGCCGATCCTGGCGCTGATGATCGGGCTCGCCGTCGGCATCGACTACGCGCTGTTCATCGTGTCGCGCTACCGGCACGAGCTCAAGCTCGGCCGCAGTCCCGAGGAAGCCGCGGGCCGCGCGACCGGCACCGCCGGGTCCGCCGTCGTCTTCGCCGGCCTCACCGTGATCATCGCGCTGGCCGGGCTGACCGTCATCGGCATCCCGTTCCTCGGCCAGATGGGCGTGGCCGCCGCGGTCACCGTCGCGGTCGCCGTCGTCATCGCGCTGACGCTGCTGCCCGCGATCCTCGGCTTCGCCGGGAAGCGGGTCGCCGGCGAGCGGATCCGCCTGCGCCGCAAGCCGGTCGAGACGACGCACGGCGAGCGCTGGGCGCGGTTCGTCGCCCGCCACCGCTGGCCGGTGCTGCTCGTCGCGCTGGCCGGGATGGCCGTCGTCGCGCTGCCCGCCCTCGGCATGCAGCTCGGCCTGCCCAACGACAGCACCGCCGCGCCGGAGTCCACGCAGCACAAGGCGTACGAGATCGTCAGCCGCAGCTTCGGCGAAGGCGCGAACGGGCCGCTGCTGGTCGTCGTCGACGTCGGCTCGAGCACCAACCGCCAGGCCGCGCTCGGCCAGGCCGCGGCCGACATCCAGAAGCTGCCCGACGTCGCCGCCGTCACCCCGCCGAAGGTCAACCAGAACGGTGACACGGCGTTGCTCTCGGTGATCCCCAAGAGCGGGCCGAGCAGCACCCAGACCGAGGACCTCGTCGCGGCGATCCGCACCGAATCCGGGACGCTGCAGGAGGCGACCGGCGCGAAGCTGGCCGTCACCGGGCAGACGGCGGCGAACATCGACGTCTCGGAGAAGCTGTCCGACGCGATGCTGCCCTACCTCGCCCTGATCGTCGGGCTGGCGTTCATCCTGCTGATGCTGGTGTTCCGCTCGGTCGTGGTGCCGCTGAAGGCGACGATCGGCTTCCTCGGCTCGGTCGCCGCGACGTTCGGCGCCGTGGTCGCGGTGTTCCAGTGGGGCTGGCTGACGGACCTGCTCGGCGTCGAGTCGACCGGGCCGATCATGAGCATGCTGCCGATCCTGCTCATCGGTGTCCTCTTCGGACTCGCGATGGACTACCAGGTGTTCCTGGTGACGCGGATGCGCGAAGAGCACGTCCACGGCGCCGAACCCCAGGAGGCCATGGTCACCGGCTTCCGGCACGGCGCCCGCGTGGTCGTCGCGGCGGCGCTGATCATGATCAGCGTGTTCGCCGGGTTCATCCTGGCCGAGTCGACGCTGATCCAGTCGATCGGCTTCGCGCTGGCGTTCGGCGTGCTGGTGGACGCGTTCGTGGTCCGGATGACGCTGGTGCCGGCCGTGATGTCGCTGCTCGGCCGCGGTGCTTGGTGGCTGCCGAAGTGGCTGGACCGGATCCTGCCGGACGTCGACGTCGAGGGCGAGAAGCTCACGAAGCACCTGGACGACGCCCCTGGCGACGACCCGCGCGAACTGGTCGGCGCGAGCCGCTAGCCGCAAAGTCCGTGAAGGCCTCCTTACCGGCTCTTATGGCCGGTAAGGAGGCCTTCACGGCTTTACGGGGTCAGCTGGCGAACCAGAAGATGGCGCCGCCGATGGCCAGTACGGCCGCGATGCCCAGCACCACGGCCATGAACTTGGCCGTCTTCCAGGCCGAATAGACGCCGCCCACCAGGAAACCACCCAGGGCCAGCAGCAGGACGCCCACCACTTCCTTGCTCACGCTGGTTAGGGTGCCACATGCCGTTCGACGTGATCGTGCTGGGCAGTGCCAGCCCCTACCCGCGCCCCGGCGCGCCGTGCTCGGGGTACCTCGTGCGCAGCGCGGGCGCCACGCTCTGGCTGGACGCCGGGCCCGGCACCCTGGCCGCGCTGCAGGAGCACACCACCCTCACCGACGTCGACGCGATCTGGATCTCGCACCTGCACGCGGACCACGTCGCCGACCTGCTGCCGGCGGTGTACGCGCTGCTGTTCGCCGATCTCCGGCCGGCACGGCCGATCCCGCTGTACGGCCCGCCGGGCATCGCGGACCGGCTCGGCGCGTTCCTGACGAACACCGCGGCGGCACCGATCGGCGAGGCGTTCGAGGTGCACGAACTGCACGACGGTCACTTCGCCGAGGCCGGCGGGCTGACACTGGCGACCACGGCGGTGGAACACGGCTTCCCGGCGTTCGGCGTCCGCGTGACCGACGGCGACCGGGTGCTGGCGTACTCCGGCGACACCGGCCCGTGCGCTGCGCTCACCGACCTGGCCAACGGCGCCGACCTGTTCCTCTGCGAGGCGGACGGGCCGGAGCCGTCGACGGTGCACCTGACGCCGGAGGACGCCGCCCGGGCCGCGCACACCTCCGGGCGGTTCGTGCTGACCCACCTCGGGCCGTTCCTCGGCGCCGCCGACGCTGTCGAGCGCGCCTCGGCCGTCCACACGGGACAGGTCGAGGTCGCGACGCCCGGCGCGGTGTTCGCGGTCTAGAGCACGCCCTTCGTGGAGGGGATGCCGCCCGCTCGGGGGTCCGGTTCCGTTGCCGCGCGCAGGGCCCTTGCCACCGCCTTGTACTCCGCCTCCGCTATGTGGTGCGGGTCGCGGCCGTGGATGACGCGGACGTGCAGCGCTATCTGGGCGTGGAACGCCAGCGAGTCGAACACGTGGCGGGTCAGCACGAACGGGTAGTTGCCGCCGATCGTGAAGGTGGTGAACTGCTCCGGCTCGCCCACGTGCACACAGTACGGGCGGCCCGAGACGTCGATCGCCGCGTGGGCCAGGGTTTCGTCCATCGGGATCCAGGCGTCGCCGAAGCGGCGGATGCCGCTCTTGTCGCCCAGCGCCTGGCGGAGCGCCTGGCCGAGCACGATCGCCGTGTCCTCGACCGTGTGGTGCGCGTCGATGTGGACGTCGCCCGTCGCCTCGACCTTGAGGTCCAGCGAGCCGTGCACGCCGAACGCCGTCAGCATGTGGTCGTAGAACGGGACGCCGGTCGAGATCTCCACCTCGCCCGAGCCGTCGAGGTCCAGCTGCACGGAGATCGAGGACTCCTTGGTGGTCCGTTCGACCTTGCCGATGCGCGTCATCGTGATACTTCCTTACTCGCCTCGAGGAAGGCGTCGTTCTCCTCCGGGGTGCCGATGCTGACGCGCAGGTGCCCGGGGATGCCCGGGTCCCGGATCAGCACTCCGGCGTCCAAATAGGACTTCCACGCGGTCGCCGGCGAAGCGAACCGTCCGAAGAGGACGAAGTTCGAGTCGCTCGGCACCGGGTCGAAACCCAGACCCGCCAAGGCTTCCACGACGCGGTCGCGTTCCGCGGCCAGCTTGTGCACGGTGCCCAGCGTCGCGTCGGCGTGGCGCAGCGCGGCGCGCGCGGCCGCCTGGGTCAGCCGCGAGAGGTGGTACGGCAGGCGCACCAGCAGCAGCGCGTCGACGACCGCGGGGGCCGCCGCCAGGTAGCCGAGCCGGCCGCCGGCGAAGGCGAACGCCTTGCTCATCGTGCGCGACACGATCAGCCGCGCCGGGTAGTCGGCCAGCAGCTCGACCGCGCTCGGCTGCGACGAGAACTCCGCGTACGCCTCGTCGACGACGACGATCCCGGTGGCCGCGTCCAGCACCACGCGCAGCTCGTCGAGCGGGATCGAGCCGCCGGTCGGGTTGTTCGGGCTGGTGACGAACACGATGTCCGGCCGCTTCTCCCGGATCACCGACGCCGCCGCGGCCGTGTCGAGCGTGAAGTCGGCGCGGCGCGGCGCCGGGAGCCACTCGGTACGTGTGCCCGACGCGATGATCGGGTGCATCGAGTACGACGGCTCGAAGCCGAGCGCGCTGCGCCCGGGACCGCCGAAGGCCTGCAGGATCTGCTGCAGCACCTCGTTGGACCCGTTGGCGGCCCAGACGTTCTCCTCGGTGAGCACGACCCGCGTCGACACGCTCAGGTAGTCGGCCAGGTCGTGACGCAGCTCGAGGGCGTCGCGGTCCGGGTAGCGGTGCAGCTCGGCCGCCTCCGCGCGGACCGCCTCGGCGACGTCCGCGACCAGCTCGGGCGGCGGCGGGTACGGGTTCTCGTTGGTGTTGAGCCGGACCGGGACGTCCAGCTGCGGCGCGCCGTAGGGCGACTTGCCGCGCAGGTCCTCGCGCAGCGGCAGCTCGTCCAGCGTGATCTCTTCGCCGATGGTCATCGGGCCTCCCCCGCGAATCGGGCCGTGACGGCTTCGCCGTGCGCCGGCAGGTCCTCGGCGTTGGCCAGCGCGACGACGCGGCCGGCGACCTCGCGCAGGGCGTCCTCGGAGTAGTCCACGACGTGGATGCCCTTGAGGAAGCTCTGCACGGACAGGCCCGAGGAGTGGCGGGCGAACCCGCCGGTGGGCAGCACGTGGTTGGAGCCGGCGCAGTAGTCGCCGAGCGACACCGGGGCGTACGCGCCGACGAAGATCGCGCCGGCGTTGCGGACGCGGGCGGCGACCTCGCGCGCGTTCGCCGTCTGGATCTCGAGGTGCTCGGCGGCGTAGGCGTCGACCACGGTCAGGCCGTCATCCACAGTGGACACCAGGATGACGCCGGACTGCTTGCCGCCCAGGGCTTCGGTGACGCGCTCGGTGTGCTTGGTCGCCGGGACGCGGCCTGCCAGCTCCTTGTCGACGGCGTCGGCCAGCTCCTCCGACGTCGTCACCAGGACGCTCGCGGCGAGCGGGTCGTGCTCGGCCTGGCTGATCAGGTCGGCGGCGACGTGCAGCGGGTCGGCCGTCTCGTCGGCGAGGATGGCGATCTCGGTCGGGCCGGCTTCGGAGTCGATGCCGATCAGGCCGCGCAGCATGCGCTTCGCCGCGGTCAGGTAGATGTTGCCCGGGCCGGTGACGACGTCGACCGGGGTCAGCTCGGTGCCGTCGGTGTCCGTGCCGCCGTAGGCCAGCAGCGCGACGGCCTGCGCGCCGCCGACGGCCCACACCTCGTCGACGCCCAGCAGCTCGGCCGCGGCGAGGATGGTCGGGTGCGGCAGGCCGGCGAACCCGGCCTGCGGCGGCGAGCAGACGACCAGCGAGCCGACGCCGGCGATCTGCGCCGGGACGACGTTCATCACCACGGTCGACGGGTACACCGCGAGCCCGCCCGGCGCGTACAGCCCGACGCGCTCGACCGGGACCCACTTCTCGGTGACCGTGCCGCCGTCGACGACCGTGGTCGTGACGTCGGTGCGGCGCTGCCCGTCGTGCACCTTGCGGGCCCGGGTGATCGACTCCTCCAGCGCGGCGCGCACGGCGGGGTCGAGCTGGGCGAGGGCCTGGGTGAGCCGCTCGCGCGGCACGCGCACGCTCACCGGCCGGACCTTGTCGAACTTCTCGGTGTACTCCAAGACGGCTTCGACACCGCGATCGCGGACCGCCTCGACCACCGGCCGCACCTGATGCAGCGCCGCGTCCACGTCGTATTCGGCACGCGGGAGGGTGGCGCGCAGTTCGGCGGCGGTCGGGACCTGCCCACGCAGGTCGGTGCGGTTCAGCATGCCCACCAGGGTACGAGGTCACGATCCCGGCCCGTTCGGCGATACTCCCCGGTGACGGCGGATCCCAGCATGCAGGAGGCCACGGTGGCGCGAATCGCGTTGTGCCAGCTCAACTCGGGTGACGACCCGGAAGCGAACCTGAAGCTGGTTCGCTCGGGCGTCGAAGCGGCGGTCGCCGACGGCGCCCGGATCGTCGTGTTCCCGGAGGCGACGATGGCGCGCTTCGGCCGGCCCCTCGACACGGTCGCCGAGCCGCTGGACGGGCCGTGGGCGTCGGCGGTCGCCGCGGTGGCGGCCGAGCACGACACGGTGATCGTCGCCGGGATGTTCACCCCGGCGGACGGCCGGGTGCGCAACACGCTGCTGGTCACCGGCGGCGGGCACCACCGCGGTTACGACAAGATCCACCTCTACGACGCGTTCGGCTTCGCCGAGTCCGACACCGTGGCCCCGGGTGCCACCCTGACGACGTTCGAGTTCGAAGGCGTCGTCTACGGCGTCGCGACGTGCTACGACGTCCGGTTCCCGGAGCTCTTCCGGTCGCTGGCCGACGACGGCGCCGACGTCGTGCTGCTGCCGGCGTCGTGGGGCGCGGGCGAGGGCAAGCGCGAGCAGTGGGAGGTCCTGGTGCGGGCCCGCGCGCTGGACTCGGGCTGCTGGGTCCTGGCGTGCGGCCAGGCCGACCCGGCGGCGACGGGCGTCACGGTGAACCCGAAGGCGCCGACGGGCATCGGCTACTCCCTGGCGTCCGACGGCTTCGGCCGGGTGCACGCCGCGGCGGGCCCGGGCGCGGAGACGCTGGTGGTGGACGTCGACCCGGCGGTGGCCGCGCGAGCCCGCACCGCCACCGGCGCCCTGGCCAACCGCCGCCTCTGAATCCCGAAGGCGGCACTTTCACGTGAAAGTGCCGCCCCCTGGTGGTCACTTTCACGTGAAAGTGCCGCCTTAGCGGAGCAGGCCTTCGCGGATCGCCACCCGGACGAAGCCCGCGCGGCGGCGTTCGCCCGTCTTGTCGCGGATGCGGTCCAGGTAGGAGCGGACCGTGCGGACGCTGATGTTGAGGATCTCCGCGACGTCGACGTCGCGCTCGCCCGCCGCCACCAGGCGCAGTACCTGCTTCTCGCGCTCCGACAGCACTATCTTCGGCCCGGCGTGCCGCTCCTCGCTGTCCTGGATGATCATCCCGGCCAGCGTCGGCGACACGTAGGCGTTGTCGTCGGCGATCGTGCGGATGGCGCGCAGCAGCTCGTCGCCGTCGACGTCCTTCGACAGGAAGCCCTTCGCGCCCGCCTGCATCGCGCCCAGGACCTCGGGCTGCTCCGCGTGCGCGGACACCACCAGCACCTTGTGCCCCATGTGCCCCACCTCCAGGACCGCGGCGGCGTCCTGGACGCCGCGCAGCTTGAGGTCGAGCACCACGACGCTGCCGGCCGGCTGTTCCTGCACGGCGAAGCGGGCCACCGAGTCGGCGACCGCGCCCAGCTCGATGTCCGGGGCCTCGGTGAGCACGCGGGTCAGCGCGTACCGGTAGAGCGGGTGGTCCTCGATCACGCCGACGCGGATGCGCCGCGGGGCCGGGGTCTGCTCGCCGGAGTCGCTCACTTGCGACCGCCGCGCCGCGGGCCGGACCCGCCGATGAGACCGCGCCGGATGGCTTCCTTGACCAGCCCCGGCCGTCGGCGTTCGCCCGTCTTGTCGCGGATCCGGTCGAGGTAGCCGCGCACCGTCCGGACGCCGATGCCGAGGATCAGGGCGATGTCGACGTCCCGCTCCCCCGCCGCGACCAGCCGCAGCACCTGTTCCTCACGCGGCGACAGCTCGACCTCGGCCGCGGTGACCGGGCGGTCGGCGTTGTCCTTGATGATCATCCCGGCGACCACCGCCGAGACGTACGCGCCGCCGTCGGCGACCGTTTTGATCGCGATCAGCAGCTCGTCGGCGTCGACGTCCTTCGACAGGAAGCCGCGCGCGCCGGCCGCGATCGCGCCGAGCACGACGTCCGGTTCCGCCTGGGCGGACACGACGAGCACGTGGTGGCCCAGCTCGCAGACCTCCAGCACGGCCGCCGCGCCCGCGACGCCCGGGAGGCCGAGGTCGAGCAGCACCACGCTGCCCGGCGGCTGCCGGTGGACGTGGAAGCGCGCGACCGAGTCGACCACCGCGCCGAGCTCGACGAAGTCGGCCTCGGCCAGCACGCGCTCCACGGAAACGCGGTACAGCGGGTGGTCCTCGACGACCGCGACCCGGATCTTGCCCATCGCGGCCAGTGCGTCTTCGGTCGAGCGCTCTTCTGTCATGTGCACGACTTTCACCCCGTTCCACCCGACGGGGCCGGCCGGCCGGCGGTGGCCGGATCCAGCGCGGGGCCCGTCGGCACCAATGCGAGCAAACTACCTGCGATCGACTGGCGGGCCACTCCTCCGTACCCCAGCGAGGCCAGCGCCTGTGTGTTCACCACCGGATACTTCAAGCCCGTGTCGGTCACCAAGTACGTCGTCGCCGAACCCGCTTCGACGACCACCGCACCTCCCGACGGCGGCACGAACACCTCGTCCGCCACCCGTGCTTCGGAGCGGGTCGCGACCTGGATGGCCCGGGATCCGGCGGGCAGCGGAAGTTCGGCCGAAACGAGCAACCGGTTCCCCTGACTGCACAGCGTCACCGAGTTCCCGGTGATCGGCGCCTTGCCGGGGATGCGGTCCGGGAAGGCGGCCGGGTCGGCGCCACCGGCGCGGGGCGCGGCGAGCTTCGGCGCCCCGGCGACGTCGGCGGCGCGCACCTGGACCGGCGCCGGAGTGCCGGCGTAGGCCGCCGCGTTGGCCTCGGTCGTCACCAGCAGGCTCGCCTCGGTCTGCCCGACCGGCTCGAGCCCGTCCGCGCGGACCAGGTAGTACGACGTCGCGGTGCCGGGCGCGGCCATCGCGTCGACCACGGAAAGCACTTCGCCGACGCGCGTGTCGCGGCCGCCCACGACAGGCCCGCGGCCGCCGGCGCCGTCGACCGGCAGCGCGGTGAGGTCCCGCCCGGAGGCGACGGTGTCGATCCAGCGGGCGGACACCGCGATCGTCGGGTAGCTGTCGAACTGCAGCGCGGTCGCGGCCTCGTCGCCGAGCTTGTAGCGCCGGCCGCCGCTGAGCAGGAACTTCTCGCCCTGCGGCAGCCGGACGATGACGCCCTGGTCACGCGGCAGTTCGACGCCGGACGCGGGCGCGGCGAGCAGGACGGCGGTGCGCGGCTCGGCCGACGCGGGCGCGTCCTGGGTGGTCCGGCTGCAGCTCGTCCAGGGTGCGGTGACCAGCGCCGGCGCCGCGGGCAGCGAGTCGGGGGCGCCGGCGATGCCGATCTGGGCGCCGCGCCCGGCCTTGCCGAGGTTCTCCGAGGACACCGAGACGGTCGCGTCGCCGTTGCCGCCGGCCAGCAGCCGGGCGGAGGCGTAGTTGAGGACCGGGTGCAGCACGCCGTCGGCGCCGAGGACGAACCGCGCGCCGGTGCCCTCTTCGACGATCACCTTGCCGCCGGCCAGCCAGTCTTTACCGCCGGAGGGGTTCAGCAGGCCGATGATGCCGAAGACGGCGGTCACGAGCAGAGCGGCGACGAGGCCCAGGACGGTGCCGAGCACGAGGCGGCGGCTGGGCGAGACGGGGTGGTTGGCGTCGGCGGCGACGAGCGCGGAGACCAGCCTGCGGCGGAGGAACTGGTACGCCTGGATCTGGTCCCGCTGCGTCCACACGCTGCTGCGCCCCCGGTGTGTGCGTACCGACCCTCCGAGCCGTTGATGCTAAGCACCCGATCCGGGCACGGCGAGGGTAATTTTTACGCCCACGCCGTATCTGGGGAGGTACTAGCGTCCCGGACCGGGGAAAGGGGAACCTGTGTCCGTCGGAACCGCTGAATCCGCCGTCCGCCCGGCGCCGCCGCGACCCGCTCGCGCGCCGCTGCCCTGGCTGCTGCCGATCCGGCCGCTGCAGGCCGCGGTGTGGGAGATCGCGGCCATCGCCGCGCTGCTCGCGTGGACCGTCGGCGGCCTCGCGCAGCCGGTCAGGATCGGCGTCAGCGCCGCCGCCGGGCTGGTGGTGCTGCTGACGTCGGTGCGGTTCGCCGGGCGGCACCCGGCCGGCTGGACGCTGACGTGGATCGCGTACCGCCTGCGACGGCACGACACCCGTCACGACAGCCCGGACCCGTTGATGCGCGTCGCCGGACCGGTGAAGGTGCGCCAGCACGTCGACCGCGCGGGCAACCGCTTCGGCGTCGCGGAGGTCGACGGCGGGTGGAGCGCGCTGGTGCGCCTCACGCCCGGGTCGGGCTCGCCCTCGTCCGCGGTGCTGGTGGACATCCTGCGCGCGGCCTACCGCCGCACCGACGTCCCGCTGGCGTCGGCGCAGCTGCTGACGTGGGCGGTCCCGCGCGGCGACCAGGTGCTGCGGGTGCGCTGGCTGGCCGTGCGCTACCGCCCGGACCTCGCGCCGATCGCGGCGCTGGCCCGCGGCGGCGGCGACCTGGGTGCGTTGCGCAGCACGGCGTCGGCGGCGCTGAGCCTGATGGGCGAGCTGGCCGAGGCCGGCTACCCGAGCACGGTGCTGGAGGCGGGCGAGCTGGGCCAGGAGCTGCGGGTGGCGCTGGGCGTCCAGGGTCCGTCCGCCGCGCAGGCCGACCACTGGCGGGCGTGGACGTGGGGCGAGGCGAGCCAGATGTGCTTCATGCCGCGTTCGGTGCGGACGCTGGACGTCTCGGTCCCGGAGGCGGCCTTCACGGCGACGTCGTACACGCTGCGCCGCACGGCGGCGGGCAAGGAACACGAGGAGCTGACGATCCGGGTGGGCGGCCGTCCCGGCAAGCCGGTGCCGTCACCGGGCCACTCGGCCGTCCCGCTGCACGGCCGGCACGGCGCCGGAGTCCGCCGCACGCTCCCGCTGGCGCTGGACTCCTGAAAGCCGTGAAGGCCTCCTTACCGGCTCTTATGGCCGGTAAGGAGGCCTTCACGGCTTTGGACCAGCGTCAGCCGCGGACGGCTTCGTAGACTCCCGCGATCATGCCGACGAACGGGACCAGCGAGAGCAGCACCAGGAACTCCGAGACGTCCAGCAGCCGTGACCAGTACGGCGATCGCAGGCCGCGCGCTACCCGGGTGGCGTAGGCCAGGCAGATCGCCGCCGCGAGGACGACCGCGCAGCCCGTCGCGAAGATCGCCGTGCGGTTGCCCGAGGCCACCAGCCAGCCGCCCGCGACGACCAGGCTCGTGATGCCGAAACCCACCAGCACCAGGCGTTGCGTCTTCCCCGCGTACGACCGCGACCGCAGGATCCACGCCAGGCCCAGCACCGCCGCCAGCCCGGCGTCCCACGGGCCGCCGGTCGCCAGCACCACCGTCGAGAACAGGACCACCAGGCCCAGCGCCACCAGCAGGCCCGTCAAGACGGCTTGGGCGCGCGACGTCCGGCCGAACATCTCGTCGCCCAGCGACGGCTGTTCGTCGGCGCGGAAGGCCTCCATGTCCTCCGGCACCCGCGGCAGCGGGAGCCGCGCGAGGCGCAGCGCCAGCATCGGGGCCACCGCGGCCAGCGCCGTGGCGAGGACCGCGGCCACCGCCGCGGCCGCCACCGGAGTGGTGCCGGCCAGCAGCACGACCCCGGTCGTCACCGCGCCGAAGCCGGCCGCGACCGTGATCGCGACGAACCACGGCAGCCGGTCGGCGACCGAGACCGCCGCGAGCACGCCGTAGATCGTCACGGCGGCGAACCCGGCGGCCAGCGGGCCGGCCGACAGCGAGAACAGCGGGTGCGGTGGCAGCACGGACATCCCGGCCAGCAGCGCGACGCCGACCCCGGCGAGCGACCCGGCCGCGCCGGCCTCGGCGTCGCCGTACGCGCGGCTCAGCGCGCCGCCGCCCAGGAGCAGCACCAGCGCCAGCAGCCCGGTCCCGATCGGGGCCAGCACGCTGCCGGACGCCGCGGCCTGCACCAGCAGCCCGCCCGCGAGCAGCAGCACGACCGCGGCCACCAGCCCGGACCGCCGCGCGACCGACGGACCCCAGCCGCCGTTCGAGTCGGCGACGCTGGCGATCGAATCGATGACGTCGTCGAACAGCAGCGGACCCCGCGGGCGTTCCCGCGGGGTCAGGTGGAGGACTTCGCCGTCGCGGATCTGGGCCGCGGCGACGCTCAGGCCGAGTGCGAGTGGCGCCCCGCCGAGCCGGGAGAGCACCCAGCCGGGATGGTCGGCCGACGCCTGCCCGGCGGCGCCGGCCAGCCGCACCAGCTGCGGCACCAGCTCGGCGAACGTCGATTGCTGCGGCAGCGCGACGTCCACCCGGGCCCGCGGCGTGACCACGGTGACCCGGCGGGTTGTCCCCGTGATTGCGGCGGCCGTCATCGTGGCGCCTCCGCGGGAAAGAACACGTCGGCGGTCATCAGATGTTCTTGGCGGCCGAGATGACCGGGGCGAACTTCGCGTTCGAAGCCTCGGCGAGCTTCGTGAGCCCGGCGTTCACCGCCTCCAGCACGATCTCCGAGAGGTTGCGGGCGTCGTACTCGCGGATCGCGCGGGGGTCGATGTCGATCGAGGTGAACCGGCCGTCGCCGCGGAGGGTGACGGTGACCTCGTTCTGCCGCGAGTGCGCCTTGACCTCCATCGCCTCGACCGTGCGCTGGATCCGCTGGACCTCTTCGGTCTGCTTGCGCACCTGCGCCAGCAGTTCGTCCATGTCCGGCACCGCGTACGGATCGGTCACTGTTGTCTCCCTTCGTGCTGGCGGACGTGGACGCTGCCGACGAACCGCTGGAAACCGGGTGAGAGCGCCCGCGCGGTCGCGGGCGCGGCCGTGCAGGCGAGCTCGAGCACCAGCCGCTGCTCCGGCGTGGCGCCGGGGACGGTCAGGTGCACCTGGGTCTGGATCAGCTCGGTGCCCTCGCCGGTGCGCAGGCGCAGCAGCTGCATGACACCGGGCGCGGCCGGGGCGCCGACGTCCCGGTGGCTGAGGACGTCGAGCCCGGCCGAGCTGAGGGACAGGCGTTCGACGGCTTCGGCGGCGATGTCGTCGATCGACTTCGCGTCGGGCCGCTGCTGCACGCTCACCGTGATGTTCGGGACGAACTCGCCGGCCGGCGCGTCGTGCACGGCGACGAACACCGCGCCGGAGTCGCCGGGGTCGACGGCCGTCCAGCCGTCGGGGATCACGAAGTCCAGGGGAAGGGTCACCACGCCCCCACCGACGAAACCGCGTCGTCCCAAGCGGAACCGACGGCGTTGGCGGCGTCGTGCGCCGCGGTGCCGACGTAGTCGGCGGCCGCGCCGCCGTACTCGCTGATCGTGTGGCCGACCTTCGGCAGGTCGATGTCGATCTTCGCGCCGACGCCCGCGCCGAAGCCGAGCGCGGCACCCGCCTTGAAGTTGACCTTGAGGTGGCCGGCGTCGTAGACGGCCTGGGCGTCGAGCTGCGCGCCGATGCCGTACTGCAGCGTGCCGTTCGCGCCGACGCCGATGCCGGCGACGTCCGCGGCGACCTCGCCCTCGACCTTGCCGCCGACGAAGACGTTCGCGTGCGCGCCGACGCCGTGCGCGCCGAGCGTGCCGGACGCGCTCGCCTCGCCGCCGGCGAACACCGTGCCCTTGGCGTGCGCCGAGGAGACACCCCAGTCGCCCTTGAGCTCGCCCTCTTCCTTCACCGCGGCCAGCTCGGTGTGCCCGGACGCGCCGACGTCCCAGCCCTTCGACGTGATCTTCCCGTCGTACTCCGGGGTGAGCCCGTCCTGGTCCTGCTTGAACTTGTAGTAGGTGATCTCGGTGTTGTTGCCCAGCTTGTCCTTGAGCCCTTCGGGCTTCGGCTGCCCGAACGGCGTGTCCGCCTTCTTCGGCGCGCGCGTGCCCTCCAGGCCGTCCCAGGTGAGCTTCTTCCAGCCCGAGTTCTTGAACCACGACGGCGCGTCGCGCGGCCGCTTGCGCCCGTCGAGCGGGCTGCCGTTGAGCCAGCCCAGCGGACCCGCGGTCTTCTTGCCCAGCTTGTACTCCAGCCGCTGGGTGCCCTCGGGCGGGAACAGCTCGGCGAGCGCGTCGGAGTACTCGTCGACGACCTGGCGGGCCGCCTGGACGCTCTGCTCGCCGAGCTGCCGGGCGGCCTGGATGAACGCGCCGACCGAGGCGGAGTTCACCGCGCGGGCCTGCGCGGTCAGCTGCTGGGCGTACTGGTCGAACTGCGCGAGCACCGAATCGACGGCGGCCTTCGCGGACTGCACGAGCTGGGCCGCCGTGCTGAGCCGTTTCGCCTGGTCGTCGAGCTTCGTGGCGGCGTCGGTCAGCTCCCCGCCCAGTTTCCGCGCCGCGGTGGCGAACGCGGTGTAGGCGTCGCCGTCCCAGTCCGCGTGCAGCGTCTTCGCGGACTCGTCGATCTCCTTGGCCTTGCCGGAAACCGTCGAGGCCTGGGTGGCGACCCGCTGCGACGCCGCGCTCAGCGCGCCCGGGTCACCCGTGACGCGCCGCTGGCACTCGACGAGGACCTGCCGGTACCCGGACAGCACGGAGCTGGCCACTCCCGACGCGTCGACGACCCCCGAGCCCGTCATCGGCTAGTTCCCGGCCGCGTCGTAGCCGACGTGCTGGCTGAAGTGCTTGCCGTCGTAGTCGAGGTTGATGTCGACGTCGAAGTCCTGCCCACCCGGAGCCTCCACAGTGGACTCCCCGGTGGTGAGGTTGGTGTGGATGACGACCTCGTTCGCGCCGCCGGCCGCGCCCGCGCCGCCGGTGACCGGGGCGGGCTGGGTGACGGGCTGGGTGACCGGCGCCGGCTGGGTCGGCACGGTGGCGCCGTTCTGGGCCGGGTCCACGGCGATCCAGCTGTTCGACGGGTCGAGCGGGGTGCCGTTGGCCGTCACCGGCGTCGTGGCTCCGGTCGCTCCGGTGCTGGAACCGCCGCCGGTGGCGAGCGCGGGCGGGGTGTAGTCGGTGAACGAAGGCTGCTGCGGGATCCCCCCGCCGCTCCCGCCCGCCACCGCCTGCTGCCCGGCCGGGCTCGCCACCGACGACGGGGCCTGCGGGGCCGTGACCGGGGTGGTCCCGGCCGACGGCGTCGTCGCTCCCGCGGTTCCGGTGTCGTGGTGGAACAGCTTCTCGATCTCCCCGATGACCGTCGCCAGCTGGGTGATCTGCTGGGCGAGGTCGGTCGCGCCGAGCGCCTTGAGCAGCGCGCCGATCGACGTGATGAAGGCCCGCAGCGACGCGCTCGTGCCGGTCGACAAAGCGACCGCCGCGCCGTAGGTCCACGGGTTCGACATCAGCGAGGCGACCGTCGGGTTCACCGCGGCGACGACCGCGCGGTAGGCCTCCTGCGCGGTCTTGATCAGCGTGCCGGAGATGCCGAGCAGCTCGGCACCCTTCTGGACCACGCCGATGATCTTGGTGAGCTGGTCGAGGGAGTCGGTGATCTTCTTCAGCGCCGACTCGCTCGCCGCGCCCGACCAGATCTTGCCGAGCTGGTCGGCGGCCTTGGACAGCTCGGTGTACATGCTCAGGAACTGCTCGGCCTTCTTGACCAGGTCGAGCACGTGCTGGGCGATCTGCTCCGGCTGGCCGGTGACGATCTGCGGCAGGATGGTGATCGGCCCGCCCGAGGACGCGGTCGCGTCCATCGCGCTGGAGTTCGGGAAAGTCAGCATCGGACGACCTCACAAAGTCTCATCGGGCGGGAAACACAGCTCAGACGACGGAAGCGGGCCGGTACACACTGACTTTCGCCAGTCCGCTGATGCGGGCGTCGAGGAGCCCGTGGTTGTACAGGCGGCCGCCGTCGCCGGCGACGCCGATGACCGGCTGGCGGTCGGAGAACAGCAGCGGCTCGACCACCACGACGTCCCCGCTGTGCACGCCGCCGGGGACGTCGGAGAACGTGCGGGCGGTGCCGGCGTAGACCTCGATCAGCCCCATCCGCGCCTGGTTGTCGGCGTCGCCGGCGAGCCAGTCGTTGAAGTCGGCGACCCCGTGGAAGCGGGTGTCGGTGATCGGGTGGTCGCCGAGCTTGCCGAGGTCCGCGTCGCCGAGGTAGCGCAGGACGTTGCCGACCGACGACGGCTCGCCGTGGGCGCCCGCGCTGTCATTGATCGCCAGGGTGGCGAGCTCGGAAGCGTGCGAGTTCCCCCAGATCGACGCGGGCGGTGTGGCCCCGCCGGTCGCGGTGCCGCCCCCGTAGCCGGTGGCGACGTCCTGGTCCGCCGCCTGGTAGGCGTCGGCGCTGGCCTTGACGAGCCCGTTGATCTGCTGCAACAGCTGCAGGAGCGTGCGGACCGCGGTGATCTGGCCGGAGTGCAGGGCGGCGTTGGCGGCGGCGACCGCGCTGCCGAACGTCGCGAACGACGTCGGCTGCACGACCAGGCGTTCCAGATCGGCCACGGCGTTGATGCCGTGGGCGATGATGCCCCCGACGTTGCCCACGGCGGAGCGCATCGCCTCGGGCTCCGCCCGGTACTCGCCGGCCATGGCTCTCCTTCCGCGGATGGCTGCTCGGCAGAGCGTAAGTTCGTCCCCGGAAGCGGGCGGACGGCAAAAGTACCCACCGCGAGCGGGCGGTGAGTGGCCAAAATACCGGGCAGAGCCGTCCCGATCTGGAGTTTTCGCCGCATGAGCCTTTCGCCCGAGCGCCCGACCGAGATCGTGCTGCAGTCGCCGCCGATGCTTCCGAAGAGCTCGTCCGGCGGGATGATGCAGCTGATGATGTTCCTGCCGATGATGCTCGGCATGGGCGCGATGTCGTTCGTCTACATCGGACGCGACGGCGGGGTGATGACCTACATCTTCGGCGCGTTGTTCATCTGCGCCATGGGCGGCATGGTCGTGATGTCGCTGGGCCGCGGCGGGATGGCGAAGAAGGCGCAGATCAACGACGAGCGCCGCGACTACCAGCGTTATCTCACCGGCCTGCGCGGCCAGGTCCGGGACATCGCCGACGGCCAGCGCGCCGCGATGGTCGCCGTCCAGCCGGACCCGGCCGACCTGTGGGCCTACGTCGAGACCGGGCAGCTGTGGGACCGGCGGCGCACGGACGGGCAGTTCGCGCAGGTCCGCGCGGGCACCGGGCCGCAGCGGCTGGCGACGCCGTTGAAGGCGCCGCAGACCGTGCCGCTGGAGGACCTGGACCCGGTGTCCTCGACCAGCCTCAAGCACTTCATCCGCACCTACTCGACGGTCGACGGGCTGCCGGTGGCGCTGTCGCTGCGGTCGTTCGCCGCGGTGAGCCTGGCCGGGCGCCGGCCGGACGTGCTCGGCCTGGCGCGGGCGCTGCTGTGCCAGCTCGCCACCTTCCACTCCCCCTCCGACCTGCGGCTCGCGCTGTGTGTGTCGCCGGATCGCCGGCACGACTGGGAGTGGCTGAAGTGGCTGCCGCACGCGACGGCCGCGACGGCGTCCGACGCCGTCGGCTCGCGGCGGCTGGCCGCCGACACCGCGGCCGCGCTGGCCGAGCTGCTCGGCCCGGACCTGGGCGAGCGCCCGGTGTTCAGCCGCCGCGCGGCGAGCGAGCTCGACCTGCCGCACCTGGTGGTCGTCGTCGACGGCGGCAACGCCCACGGCGAGCCCCGGCTGATCGGCGTGGACGGCCGGCTCGGCGTCACGGTGATCGAGGTCGGCGCGGAGCACCCGCGGACGTACTCGACCGAGAAGCTGCTGAGCCTGCACACCACGCCGGACTCGCTCGGCATGGTCGTCGGCGACGCCACCGAGCAGCGGCTCGGCTTCCTCGGCCGCCCCGACGTGCTCGACCGCGGCGCCGCCGAAGCGCTGGCCCGGATGCTGACGCCGTTGCACACGCCCGCGGCCGTCGTCGGCGAGAAGCCGATGTCGGCGACGTTCGGGCTGTCCGGGCTGCTCGGCATCGGCGACCCGCGCGACACCGACACCGCCGTGACCTGGGCGCCGCGCGCGGCGCGGGACCGGCTGCGGATCCCCTTGGGCATCAACCCGGAGGGCCGGCCGGTGGAGCTGGACCTCAAGGAGTCGGCCGAGGGCGGGATGGGCCCGCACGGCCTGGTCATCGGCGCGACCGGGTCCGGCAAGAGCGAGCTGCTGCGGACGCTGGTGACGGCGCTGGCCGTGATGCACTCGTCGGAGACGCTGAACCTGGCGCTGATCGACTTCAAGGGCGGCGCGACGTTCGCCGGGATGACCGGTCTGCCGCACACGTGCGCCGTCATCACGAACCTGTCCGACGACCTCGCGCTCGTCGACCGCATGGCCGACGCCCTGAACGGCGAGCTGCTGCGGCGGCAGGAGCTGCTGCACTCGGCCGGGAACTACGCGTCGGTGCGGGACTACGAGAAGGCCCGCGCGGACGGCGCGCCGCTCGACCCGCTGCCGTCGCTGCTGGTCATCATCGACGAGTTCAGCGAGCTGCTGTCCGCGCGGCCGGAGTTCATCGACCTGTTCGTCGCGATCGGCCGGCTCGGGCGCTCGCTCGGCATCCACCTGCTGCTGGCGTCGCAGCGGCTGGAGGAGGGCCGGCTGCGCGGGCTCGACTCGCACCTGTCCTACCGCGTCGGCCTGCGGACGTTCTCCGCGGCGGAAAGCCGCGCGGTGCTGGGGGTCGCCGACGCCTACCACCTGCCGCCGGTGCCGGGGTCGGCCTACCTGAAGGCCGACACCGACACGCTCATCCGGCTCAAGGCGGCCTACGTCTCGGGTGAGCTGCCGCCGCGCAGCACCGTTGTCCGCGAAGACGGCCAGGCCCTGGGCGTCCTGCCGTTCTCGCTGGCC
The DNA here is from genome assembly GCF_036114655.1 of Amycolatopsis sp. NBC_00348. NCBI lineage: Bacteria > Bacillati > Actinomycetota > Actinomycetes > Pseudonocardiales > Pseudonocardiaceae > Amycolatopsis > Amycolatopsis sp. NBC_00348. Next base: position 5,886,114 of record NZ_CP107994.1, read on the forward strand.
CCGGTCGAGATCCCGGTGACGACCGAGATCTCGGAAGCCCCGGTCGCGCCGGACGGCACCGGCGAGACCATCATCCACGCGATGCTGTCGCGGCTGGAGGGCCGCGGCCCGTCGGCGCACCAGATCTGGCTGCCGCCGCTGGCCGAACCGCCGACGCTGGACCAGCTCCTGCCGCCGCTGGGCGAGGACGCCGCGCGCGGCCTGTGCCCGCTCGGCTGGGGCGGCAACGGGAAGCTGACCGTCCCGGTCGCGCTGGTGGACAAGCCGTTCGAGCAGCGCCGCGACATGCTGTGGGCCGATTTCTCCGGCGCGGGCGGGCACGCGCTGATCGTCGGCGCCCCGCAGACCGGCAAGTCGACGCTGATGAAGGACATCGCGGGCATGCTCGCGCTGACCCACACCCCGGCCGAGGTGCAGCTGTTCGTGCTGGACATGGGCGGTGGCGCGCTCGCGCCGATCGCCGGGCTGCCGCACACCTCCGGCTACGCCACCCGCCGCGACGCCCAGCGCTGCCGCCGCGTCGTCGCCGAGCTGACGACGTTGCTCGAACAGCGCGAGGAGTTCTTCGCCGCCAACGGGATCGAGTCGATCACGACGTTCCGCCAGCGCCGCGCGGAGTTCACCGAGAGCACCGAAGGCCGCGAGTTCGGCGACGTCTTCCTGTTCGTGGACAACTGGACCACGATCCGCCAGGAGTACGAGCAGCTGGAGGAGCAGATCACCGGGCTGGCCGCGCGCGGCCTCGGGTTCGGCATCCACGTGATCGTCTCGCTCAACCAGTGGATCGGCGTCCGCGCCCAGCTGCGCGACGCCATCGGCACGCGCTTCGAGCTGCGCCTCGGTGACCCGATGGACTCCTCGATCGACCGCAAGGTCGCGATCAACGTCCCCGCCGACCGCCCCGGCCGCGGCATCACCGCGGAGAAGCTGCACTTCCTCGCGGCGCTGCCGCGGATCGACGCCGACCAGCGCCCGGAGACGATCGGCGCGGGCGGCGTCGACCTGACGCGCCGGATCAACGAGGCCTGGCAGGGCCCGCGCGCGCCGCAGGTCCGGCTGCTGCCGCCGGAGGTGCCGCTGGACACGCTGGCCGCGGGCCCTTCCCGCCAGGTCACGCTGGGCATCGCGGAGTCGACGTTGCGCCCGGTGTACCTGGACTTCTCGGCGGACCCGCACTTCGTGGCCTTCGGCGACGTCGAGTCCGGGAAAAGCTCGCTGCTGCGGGCGATCGCGACCGGCATCACCTCGGCGTACACGCCGGAGGAAGCGGCCATCATCGTCGCGGACTACCGCCGGGGCCTGCTGGGCGCGATCTCCGAGGAGCACCTGCTGGGTTACGCGGGCGCGGAAGGCAAGCTGACGGAGCTGATCGCGGACTGCGCCACGGCGATGCGCAACCGCTTGCCGGGCCCGTCGGTGACGCCGGAGCAGCTGCGCAACCGCTCGTGGTGGCGCGGTCCGGAGCTGTTCGTCCTGGTGGACGACTACGAGCTGGTGGCCACGGTCGGCCGCAACCCGCTGCAGCCGCTGCTGGAGTTCCTGCCGCAGGCCAGGGACATCGGCCTGCACGTGATCATCGTCCGCGGCTCCGGAGGCGCGGGGCGCGCGCTGTTCGAGCCGGTGCTGCAGCGGCTGCGGGAGCTGGGCTCGCCGGGGCTGATCATGTCGGGCACCAAGGACGAGGGCGCGCTGCTGTCGGACGTCAAGCCGTCACCGCAGCCGCCGGGCCGCGGAACGCTGGTCTCGCGCCGCCACGGCACGGGTCTGGTGCAGGTCGCGTGGACCAAGCCCGTGGAGTCCTGACCGCACCGCGCTACAGTTCCCGCCTGCGCCATCGCGGGCGCGGCCGGCTTCCCGGGCGCGCGCGGGCGCCGGTGTCTTCCCAGGGAGCTGTCCGTGAAGACCGTGGTCGTCGAGGAACCCGCCGCCGTCTCGCCGTGGCGGCTCGTCAACCGCGTGACGCTGGGGCTCACCGTGGCCGGCTTCGCCGCCGCGGCCTGGGACCGGCGGTGGATGAGCGACGACGGCCTGATCGTGCTGCGGACCGTGCGGCAGCTGCTGGCCGGGAACGGGCCGGTCTTCAACGTCGGCGAGCGCGTCGAAGCCAACACCAGCACGCTCTGGACGTACCTGCTGGCCGCGTTCGGCTGGGTGCCCGGCGTCCCGCTCGAGTGGGTCGCCGTGGTCACCGGGCTGCTCTGCTCGGCCGCCGGGCTGCTGCTGGCCCTCGACGGCGCCCGCCGGCTCAGCGGCGGGTTCACCCTGCCGGCCGGCGGGCTGGTCGTGCTCGCGCTGCCGCCGTTCCGGGACTTCGCGACGTCCGGGCTCGAAACCGGCCTGATCCTCCTGTGGCTGGGCGGCACGTGGTGGCTGCTGGTCCGCCGCGCCCGGCGGCAGCCGTCCGGTCCACTGTGGACAACGGCCGTCGTGGTGGGCCTCGGCGTGCTCGTCCGGCCGGATCTCCTGCTGTTCAGCGTCTTCGCCGGGATCGGCCTGCTGGTGCTGGAGTGGCGGGGCTGGCGGGCCGCGGCGGCCTGGCTCGCGGCCGCCGCCGCGCTTCCGCTGGCGTACCAGGTGTTCCGCATGGGCTACTACGGCCTGCTGACGCCGAACACCGCGCTGGTGAAGGAGGCGTCGAGGGTGCGGTGGGACCAGGGTTTCACGTACCTGGACGACTTCTTCACGCCGTACCTCCTGTGGATCCCGCTGGCGTTGTGCGCGGTGGCGGCGCTTCTCCGGCGCTTCTCCTTCGACCGCCGAGTGGTCGTCGTGTGCGCGGTGCCGGTGGTGGCCGGGCTCGGCCTGGCGCTGTACGTCGTCCGCATGGGCGGCGACTTCATGCACGCCCGGATGCTGCTGCCGGCGCTGTTCTGCCTGCTGCTGCCGGTGATGACGGTCCGGCTCACCCGCGCGTCGGCGCTGCCGGTGGCCGCGCTGGGCGCCTACGCCCTGATCGCCGCCGGCGACCTGCGGACCGCCTACGCCGACCTGCCGGCGCCGCTCGACGAGGCGACGGGAATCGCCGACGAGCGCGCGAGCTACGTCGTCGCCAGCGGCCACGCGAACCCGGTACTGGCCACGGACTTCACGCAGTTCACGGCGATCGCCGACCGCATCCGCCCGCAACTGGCGGCGGAACCGGGCCCGGTCATCTTCTGGGACGACGAAACGTGGCACGCGTACCCGACGGCGGCCGGCCACAGCACCGGGACGTTCTTCAACATCGGCGGCCCGGGCCTGCTGCTGCCCCTCGACGTGGCGGTCCACGACCCGATCGGCCTGGCGGATCCGCTGGCCGCGCACACGACGCCGTACCCGGACCGCCGCGTCGGCCACGACAAGTACGCGGGCCCGATCTGGACGGTGGCGGACCAGGGCGTCGGCACCCCGGCCGGCTTCCCGCCGGACCGGCTGGCGGCGATCCGCCGGACGCTGGCCTGCCCGGAGGTGCGCGAGATGCTGGACTCGGTCCGCGCACCGTGGACGTTCGAGCGCTTCCGGGACAACCTGGCAGGCGCGTTCACCCGCACCGGCCTGCGCTACGACCACGACCCGGTGAAGGCCCAGTACTGCGGCCCGGCTTGAGCCCTCAGCGCGCGGGCGCGGTCATCTCGGCCGCGAAGCGGTAGTAGCAGACCGCCCGCGGCTTGCCCCCGGCGCCGCTGACCGAGATCGGCGTCATGACCTGGACGCGCGCGCCGGGAACCGGGCGGGCGGCGGCCTGGCAGCGTTCCAGGATCGGCTGGTAGGACACGCCGATGTCGAGCCCGTGCGCTTCGCCCGCGGGCAGCTGTTCCCGGAACGGCTGCCGCCACCACACCATGCAGGCGGCGAAGACGATCAGCCCGGCCACGAGCGCCACGATCGCGACGCGGCCGACCGGCCGACGGCGAGCTTCGGTGCGCATCAGCTCGTCGAACAGTTCCGGGTCGTGCTCCACCGTCGGCGACTTTCCGACTTCGGTAGGTTTCGGAAAATTCCGGCGCAACTTACCTTGGGCTGATCGTCCCGCTCGGGACGGATCACCAGGCCGAAGGGCATTTTCATGCGAATGTCGAGGGCTTCGAGGGCGGTTGCCGCCGTGGGTGCCGCTGCCGCCGCGTTGAGCTTGGTCTCCGCGGGAGCCGCGGACGCCCAGCAGGACATCATCGGCGGGAGCACCGTCTCCTCCGCGCCGTGGGGCGCGCAGATCTACTGGAACAACGTCACCACCTACGGCGGTTTCGAGTGCTCCGGGACGATCATCGCCCCGCAGTGGGTGCTCACCGCCCAGCACTGCCTGAACTCGCCGGGCATGCACGTGAAGGTCGGCAACGTGACCCTCCAGCAGGGCACGAACGCCGTCGTCGACCAGCAGAAGGCCTCGCCCAACGGCGACGTCGCGCTGCTGCACCTCACGACCGCGGTGAACACCACCTTCATGAAGCTCGGCACCGGCAACCCGCCGTCCGGGTCCACCAACCAGATCTACGGCTGGGGCCGCACGCAGGGCACCAGCCCGCCGTCGAGCACGCTGAAGACCGCCAACGTCCGCGTCACCGGCACCAGCACGGACGCCTTCGGCGGCACGGCCATCGCGAGCCAGGGCGTCAACGGCTCGGCCTGGCACGGCGACTCGGGCGGCCCGGAGCTCTACAACGGCGTCCAGGTCGGCGTCTGCTCCACCGGCAACAACTCCGGTTCGAACCCGCAGGGCACGCAGAACTACGCGAGCATCGCGTCGAGCCGCAGCTGGATCCGCACCACGGCCGGCGTCTGACACGCGCCCCGCGCCGGCCTCACCGCCCGGGAGGCCGGCGCGGGGCATACTCGCCCCATGAAGTTCCGCACCACGGTCCTGCTCGGCGGCAAGACGGCGACCGGGCTGCCGGTGCCCGACGACGTCGTCGAGGCGCTCGGCGCCGGCAAGAAGCCCGCGGTCACCGTCACCCTCGGCGGCCACAGCTACCGCACGACGGTCGCGAGCCGCGGCGGGCAGTTCCTCGTGCCGCTCAGCGCCGAGAACCGCGAGCAGGCGGGTGTCACCGCGGGGGACGACGTCGACGTCGAGATCGTCCTCGACACCGCCCCGCGCGAGCTGGAGATACCGGACGACCTGGCCGCCGCGCTGGCCGCCGATCCCGAAGCCCTGAAACGGTTCGAAAGCCTGTCCTACAGCCGGAAGCAGGGATTCGTGCTGCCGATCGGGCAGGCGAAGACCGAGGAGACGCGGCAACGGCGGATCGCCAAGGTCGTCACGGACCTGCGCGCCGGGAAGTGATGGACGCCCGCACGGTCCTGCGGGTGCTCGAAACCCTGGCCCCGGCGCGGGTCTGGCTCGCCGGCGGCTGGGGCGTCGACGCCCTGCTCGGCCGGCAGACGCGCGAACACCGCGACCTCGACCTGCTGCACCGCCGGGAGCAGGAGCCCGCGGTGCTCGCGGCGCTGGCCGAGCTCGGCTACCGCGAGACGCTCGACCTGCGCCCGGTCCGGTTCGTCCTCTCCGACGGCGGCACCGAACTCGACCTGCACCCGCTGGTCTTCGCCGCGGACGGCTCAGCCGTCCAGGCCGCCCCCGACGGGACTTTTCCTTACCCAGCCGGGTGTTTCGTCACCGGCCGGATCGACGGCGTCGAGGTGCCGTGCGTTTCCGTGGCCCAGCAGGTGTTCTTCCACCAGGGGTACGAGCCAGCCGGGCGTGATCTCGCGGACATGCGGGCCCTGCGCGAAGAGTTCGGCGTCGACACCCACTTCTAGTCCACAATGGACGCCCGGAGTGCCGCCTTGTCCGGCTTCCCCGACGGCGCCACCGGCACCGCGTCCACCAGCTCGAACCGCGCCGGCACGGCGGCCTCCCCCAGTTCGGCCGCCACGCCCTTGCGCACCTCGGCCAGGTCCGGCGAACGCCCCGGCACCGGCACCACGAACGCCACCGCGGCCTCGCCGGTCAGCGCGTCCGGCACCGCGACGACGTACGCCTGGTCGACGTCCGGGTGCGCGGCGATCGCGTGTTCGATCGGGCCGGTGTAGTGGATGATCGCGTTGACGATCACGACGTCGCGGGCGCGCCCGGACAGGTGCAGGTAGCCCTCGGCGTCGAGGTGCCCGAGGTCCTGGGTGCGGACCCAGCCCTCGCGCAGGACCTCCGCCGTCGTGGTCTCGTCGCGCCAGTAGCCCGCCAGCGCGGACGGCGTGCGCACCCAGACCTCGCCCTCCCGCCCCTGGGCCACCGCCGCCCCGGCGGCGTCGCGGACCTCGATCTCGACCGTGTCGCACGCCTTCCCGACGGATCCGGGCCCCTCGTCCGCCCCGCAGACCGTCAGCATGCCGGTCTCGGTCTGGCCGTACGCGTGGTGCATCGCGGGCCCGATCAGCTCGGCCGCCTCCGCGAGCTTGTGCGGCGGCACCGGCGAGCCGGCCACGATCAGCGTCCGCAGGTCGCTCAGGTCGACGTCCTCGGCCCGCAGGGTGTCGAGGACCTGGTGCAGCCGCGGCACGGTCATCAGCGCCGCGCTCACCCGCAGCCGCGGCAGGATCCACGGGAAGTCCGGGAGCCCGTCGGGGATCACGGCCGTGCCGCCCGAGAGCAGGCAGAGCGCCAGCTGTTCGAGCATCACGGCGCTGGAGAGCGTGCCGAACAGCAGGAACCGGCTGAACCCCGCGCCGAGCTTCTCGTGGGCCGAGCCGGGCACCGGGGCCTGCCAGACGCGGCCCTCGCTCAAGGCCCGGTAGTCGAAGGCGACGCCCTTCGGGACGCCGGTGCTGCCGCTGGTGAACACGACCGTCGCGATGTCGTCGGGCCGGCCCGCGGGCACCGGCTCCTCGTACGCGGCGAGCAGCTCCGGCCCGATCCGCAGGATCAGCGCGCCGGCGACGGTGCCGAGCAGCTCGGGCGACTCGGTCGCCTCGTCGACCACGAGCGCGTCGATGTCCTCGACGATGTGCCGCAGCTGCGGCACCGGCAGCCCGGCCCGCACGCAGACGACCCGGCAGCCGAGCACGTGCGCGGCGATGATCGCGGCGAAGCCCTCGGGCGTGACGGCGGTGGCGATCCCGACGCCGGCGCCCGGCCCGAGCCCGGCGGCCCGCAGCCCGGCGGTGAACCGGCCGACCAGCTCCTTCAGCGACGCCCGGGTGGTCACCGCGTCCCCCCGCTCGAACGCGGGCACGTCCGGCGCGCGGTCCAGTTCGGTGAGCAGAGCGTGCGGGTGGACCATCTCGGGCCGCCTTCCGTCCGGGGCCCCCGGGTCTACCGGGCGGATCTCAGAATTTCGGCAGAGACCACCCGGAGCCGGGTCGGCGTGTTGACCACCGTGCGATCATCTACGAGCAGCCCGAGCACCGACGCCGCGCACCGCGGCGCCGTGCTCCGGCGAGCACGACCAGGGGGCGGTGCCACGACCGGAGCGTGACCAGCGGATTCCCTTGTCTGCCACGGCATACAGCCTGGCCGGGACGGTCACGACGGGCACTGCAGCGCGCCCCCGTCCGGGGGCGGGGCGGGCCCCGCCGGGTCCCTGTGGGTAATAGTGCCGTCAGCACGACCGGCAGTTGTGCCGTTTGACCACACCCCCCTTCTTTCTAGCGTGACTTTCACACCGCGCGGATCACCGCGCCAGGGGAAATTCGCTTCAGGAAGGAGGTGGCCCGTCGATGTCCAGTCCGGGATTCCAGGCAGATTCCGCTGCTATGACGCGCGCCGTCCAGGGTTTCGAGGAAACCGCCACGAACGCCAAGTCCACGATGGCCAGCTTGGAGTCCGAGCTGACCGAGGCCCTGCGCAACTACAAGGGTGACCAGGCCGTGGCGTTCTGGGACCTCCAGCGCCGGCTCCAGGAGAAGATGACCACGGCCGTGAAGGAGCTCGACACCATGTCGCAGCTCGTCCACACCAGCCACGCGAACTACGGCCGCGGCGACTCCGACGTCCACCAGAGCTTCCAGGGGGTCGGCAACACCCTCGAGGGCTCGGGCGTGATCCCCCGCCTCAACCCCTGACCTGAGAGGACGTACCGATGGCCGACGTCGTCGAAATCAACTTCGCCGCGCTGCAGCACAGCTCGGCGTCCCTGGCCGCCAAGGCCAAGGCGCTCACCTCCCAGCTGGAGCAGCTGCACCAGAACCTCCAGCCCATCACCGCGACCTGGTACGCCTCCGGCAGCTCCGCCGGTGACGCGGCGCGCCAGTCGGAGACCCGGCTGCGCCAGGCCACCGCGGACATCGTCGCCATCATCGCGCAGTTCGGCGGCAAGGTCGGCGAGGCCCACGACCTCCAGCAGCAGCTGGAGAACCGCAACCAGGGACTGTTCGCGGGCTGATCCGCGCCCAGACGTCGGTCGGCCGGTGCGGGAAACCCCCCGCTCGCACCGGCCGACCGGCTTTCCCTCATCCCCCACGTGCGGACAGAGACGGGATCCGATGCACGACCAGTCGTACTACGTCCACCTGGAATCGCTGAAGGACTTCGTGCGGGAGCTGGAGACCCAGATCCAGGCGATGTCCAAACCGAACGACTTCCTGCTCACCCTCGGCGACGAGCCGCTGCTGTTCGGCGAGTTCGGCGAGGCCGGGTCGCTGGCCGACGCCAACCGCGCCGCGGTGTCGGAGATGCAGGGCCTGCTCGACCAGGTCCGCAGCGCGATCGGGTTCGCGCAGGACGTCACGAACACGGTCGCCGACGGCTACGCGAACGCCGACCAGTCGGTGGCCGGCGACCTGCACAGCTCGGGCGCCGTCACGGGCCTGCTGGACCCGGTGCTCGGCCTGCTCGGCCTCGGGCACAGTGACGGGAGCAAGGGATGACCCACCACCACGACACCACGGCCCACACGAACTTCGCCGCGTACAGCCATCAGCAGCTGTACGCGATGCTGCAGGCCGGCGACCCGAACAGCGCGCGGCACGCCGCCGACAAGTGGAAGTCCGCCTCGCTGCACCTGCACGAGCAGGCCCACAACCTGAACTCCGAGCTCACCCAGTTCAAGGACCAGTGGACCGGTGGCGCCGCCGACCAGTACCAGCACATGATCGTCGACCTCGCGAACGGCATCGCCAAGGTGGCGCAGACCGCCGAGGCGATGAACGTGATGCTCGACGACGCCGCCGACGCGCTGGTGAAGGCCAAGAAGGAGATGCCGCCGCCGGTTTCGGTGCCGGACGTCTCCCCCGCCGACGTCGCGCTCGCGGTGAACCCGCCGCTGCTGCCGCCGGACGCCTCGCCCGCCGTCATGCAGGCGGCCGCGCAGCAGCGCCAGCAGGCGATCTCGAACGTCGAGGCGCAGCAGTCCGCCGCGAACGCCGCGGGATCCGCGCACGGCAAGGCGATCGCCGTCATGACCACGCTGGCCGGTGAGTACGGCGTCGCCGAGGACTCGATCCCGGCGTCGCCGAACGCCGTCGAGACGCCGGTCGCCCCGCCCGCCGGTGGCGGCGCGGGCGGTGCCGGCGCGCCCGGGCTCGTCGGCAACGGCACGACCGATCCCGGCGTGGTCGTCACGCCGACCGACGGGCACCCGCTGCCCGGCGCCGACGGCACCACGCAGCAGCCCGGCACGACCGCGCCGACGTCGAACCCGCTGTTCGGCGACATGTTCACCGCCGGGCTCGCCGCGGCTTCGGCCGCCGCGTTCGGCCGGTTCGGCTCGATCATGCCGAAGGTGCCCGGCTGGGCGTCCGGCAAGGACCCCAAGGAGAACAAGGACGAGGCACCCGGCACGAAGCTCGGCGGCGGCGCCGGCGTCGAAGGCGGTGCCGGGGGCGGCATCCCGATCGGCGGGGGTGACGCGCCGTCGATCGGCGGCGGCATCGGGGGAGCCGGCGGGCTTTCGGCCGGCGGCGGCGCGGACGCCCCGGCGGCGCACTCCGGCCTGGCCGGCGACGGCGGCTCGGGCAACGCGCTCAGCGGCCTGGCCGGCAGCGCGGTCGGGGCCGCCGGTGCGGCGGCCGCCAAGAGCGCGATGCCGATGATGCCCATGATGCCGATGGGCATGGGCGGCGGCGGGGACATGGGCTCCGGGCGCCGGATCCCGGCCTGGCTGGTGGAGACGGAGAACGTCTGGGGCCAGTCCGCCCCGGTCGCGCCGCCGGTGATCGGCGAAGAGCCGGACGTCTACTGACCCCGGTCGTGAGTGCGTAACAGTGTTCTAACACTGTTACGCACTCACGACCCCTTGCTGCAGAACGGAGGCGGGCCGTGACGGCTGCCGGGTATCGCGTGGCCCCCGCTCGCCTCGACACGGCGGCGGGAGAGTACGGCTCGCGGGCGGAAGCGCTGTCTTCGGCGCAGTCCGCCGTCGCGGGCGAGAAGGTGCCGGCCACGGCCTTCGGGCAGGTCAACGCGGCCAAGGCGGCGGCCAAGACGTTCGAGAAGACGATGACGGAGCTGGGCTCGAAGCTCTCCGGCGACGTCACGCTCGCCAAGAAGCTCCAAAGTGGACTGACCGAGTCGGCGGCCGGCTACCGGCGGGCCGACGCCCAGGTCGCCGCGATGTACCGGGCCCTGCTGCCCGAGGATCCCTTGCCCAAGGCCGGAAACCCGGCCGGCATCGGCGGCGCGGCCGACACCGGCGCGTGGGGCCAGGCGATCGCGGCCAACCGCACGAAGGTCTCCGACGCGCTGACGGCCGAGCGCTCGCGGCTCACTCAGCTCACCGACGCCGACGACATCAAGGCGTCCCAGGCCCGGATCAAGCTGTACGAGGACATCCTCGCGAACAACCGGCAGATCCTGAAGTTCGACCCGTCGGGCAACGGCCGGATCGCCGAGCTGGTCGGGCACATCGAGCCGGGCACGCGCGACGTCGGGCTGTTCGTGCCCGGCGTCAACACGCAGATGTCCAACTTCGACGCCTACGCCGGCCTCGGGCGCAGCCTGGTGGCCGCGGACCCGACCGGGCGCACCGCGATGGTCGTCTGGGCCGACGGCGTCTTCCCGCAGAACCCGGTGGTGCAGGGGCCGGACGCGAGCTACGCGCAGACGATGGCGCCGGACCTCAAGCACTTCACCGACGACCTGCGCGGCGAGATCGCGAGCCACGCCGGTTCCGACGTCACGCTCACCGCGATCGGGCACAGCTACGGCGGCGCGACGGTCGGGCTGGCCGAGACGCAGGGCCTCGACGTCGACCGCGTGCTGCACGTCGAGTCGGCGGGCATGGGCCACGGCGTCTGGTCGCCGGCCGACCTGCCGGCGAGCCAGGCGGGCGTGCAGCGGTTCTCGATGACCGCGCCGCTCGACCCGATCCAGATCGCCCAGGGCAACGCGTGGGGCCTCGAGTGGACCGGCATCGGCCACGGCGCCGACCCGGACACCTTCCCCGGCGTCACCGACCTGGAGACCGGGCGCGACGCGGCCGGCAACGAGATGTGGGGCCTGTCGTCGCACAGCGACGTGCTCAAGCCGGGTTCGGAGTCGTGGACGAACATCTACCGCGTCATCACCGGCGGCCCGACCACCGCCGACGGCACCTTCGACCCGCATGGCATCCTCGAGAACGGCGTCGAGTTCCTCAACGACGGAGGTGTGCTGCGATGAGCGTCGAACTGGACCGCCTGGCCGGCGAGCTGACCGGCGTGATCGACAGCGTCGCGGCCGTCTTCGGCTCGCCCGCGGACCCCACGGTCGACGGCGAGCTGGACTGCGACCCCACCCGGCCGGGCAACCTCCTGTGCTGGCAGTACGGCGTCCGCCTGGAGAACCCGGGCGAGCCGGAACGCCGCCTTGCCGAGGTGATCCTCCCGTCCCTGGAGGAGCGCGGCTGGCAGGCCCACGACCGCAGCACGGCCCGCGAACTCATCGCCCGCTTCAGCCGCGAAGGCGCCGACTTCACCGTCCACGTCGCCCGCGCGAGCCACGCCGTGGCGATCATCGGCTCGACCCGCCCCGTCCCCGCGTAACCCACTTCGTGTCGACCTCCCAAACACGAGTGTCGACCCTCTAATCACACGTGTCGGCTTCCTGATCACACGAGCCGACCCTTCAGGCACGCGAGTTCGCCCTCCCGGTTCAGGACGCCCGTGATGGGAAAGCCGACTCGGGTGATTGAGGAGACGACACTCGTGATTGGAGGGTCGACACGGGTTACGGGGTGAAGCGGGAGGGGCGCCAGCCCCGACGGCGGGCCCGGCGGACCGCGGCCACCGTGACTCCCGCGGCGGCCGCGAAGGCGACGCCCGCCAGGGCGATCGTGCCCGCGGCGACGTTCGAGGCCGGACGCGCCGGGGCCGCGGCCGGGACCACCGCCGGGCCGGGGGCCGGGGCGACGGCCGAACCGGGCGGCGCGACATCGGCGGGGAGGGTCGAGGAGACGGCGGCGTAGGCGTCCAGGACGCCCCAGCCCAGCCGCGGGTCGTGGGCCCCGGAAGGCGGGCGGTGCGCGGTCAACGTCAGCCGGGTGACGACCTGGTCGCCGGTCAGGTCCGGGTGGTACGCGCGGACCAGCGCCGCGACGCCGGCGACGTACGCCGCCGCGAGGCCCGGATCCGTCACCGGCCAGCGGTGCGCGACCGCGCCGCCCGCACCGGCCGACGTGCTGACCAGCTCCGCGCCCGGCGCGGCGACGCCGACGTAGTCGCCCGCCTCGGTCTGCACCGGCTCGCCCGCCTGGTTCACCGAGCCGACGCCCAGCGCCCCGGACGTCGCCGTCGGGTACGTCCGGGCGCCCTGCTGGGTCGCCGTCGCCGCCGAGACGACCATCGCGCCTTCCGCCCGCGCCCGCGCGACCGCGCCGGACAGCGCCGGGCTGTCGAACGCCGCGGGGACGGCCACGAGGATGACGCCCGCGTGCCGGTCGACCGCCGTGTCGATCGCGCCGGCCAGCGCGCCGGGGTCGCCGCCGTCGTTGGACGAGCCGTTCGCCTGCGTGTAGCGGATCGGCAGCAGGTGCACGCCGGGCGCGACACCGGCGAACGTCGTCGACGGATCCGGCTGGGCGCCGACGATGCCGGCCGCGATCGTGCCGCGGCCGTCGCAGTCGGACGCCTCGGTGCCACCGCCGCCTTCGAGCTGGCCGGGCGCGAACTGGGAGTTCTGCCCGTCGACGCCGGTGCCGATGACGGCGACCAGCTGACCCTCACCGCGCGTCAGCGGCCAGAGCCGCGCCGGGTCGACCAGCCGCTGCCCCCACGGGACGCCGCCGGTGTACGTGCCGGACGGGTTGGCGCACTGGGCCTCAGGCGCTGCGAAGGCGAGCGTGGGCGCACCGGTCAGCATCAGGCCCGCCACCGCGAGCACCGCCGGAAACCGCACCCCGACCCTCCGAACCCAGACTGAAAACCGGTGGCGGAAAGGAACTTCCGCCACCGGCAGTCTAACGGGGAAACACCGTTCAGCGAAGGTCCATGCCGAGATCCAACGCGGGTGACGAGTGGGTCAGACCGCCCACCGACAGATAGTCCACACCGGACTCGGCGTAGGCCTTACCACGGTCGAGGGTGAGGCCACCAGAGGATTCCAGCCGCGTCTTCGGGGAGACGTCGTCGCGGCGCGCGACCGCCTGGGCGCACTCCTCCGGCGTGAAGTTGTCCAGCAGCACCTCGTCGGCCGACGCCGCCAGAGCTTCTTCCAGCTGCGCAAGCGAGTCGACCTCCACCTCGCACGGCAGCTCCGGCGCGTGCGCCCGGGCCGCTTCCAGCGCGGCGGTGACCGAACCGGCCGCGACGACGTGGTTGTCCTTGATCAGCACCGCGTCGCCCAGCCCCAGCCGGTGGTTGACGCCGCCGCCGCACCGGACGGCGTACTTCTGCAGCAGCCGCAGGCCCGGCAACGTCTTGCGGGAGTCCCGGATCGCGGCGCCGGTACCGTCCACTTCGGACACCCAGGCGGCCGTCGCGGTGGCGACGCCGGAGAGGTGGCACAGCAGGTTCAGCGCCGTGCGCTCGGCCGTGAGCAGCCCGCGGACCGGCCCGCGCAGCACCAGCGCGGGCTCCCCCGCGACCAGCCGGTCGCCATCCTCGCGCCCGGCCAGCACCTCGTACCCGTCGCCCAGCACCATGTCGAACACGGCCAGCGCGACCGGCAGGCCGGCCACGACGCCGTCGACCCGCGGGGTCAGCTCCGCGACGGCGATCGCGTCAGCGGGCACCGTCGACGCGGTTGTCGCGTCGGGCCCGTACCGCAGGTCCTCGCCCAGCGCCGTCGTGACCACCCGCGTCACGTCCTCGACGTCGAGGCCGGACGCGGCGATCAGGCGCAGGACCGGTTCGGAGATCGGGAAAGTCATGCCACGCCCTCCAAGGGGATCGGATCGGCCAGCACCGGCTGACCGGACAGGCTGAGCCGGATGTGCTGGCTGCGCCGCCAGGTCTCGGCCGGCGCGGGGAAGTCGGTCCGCACGTGGCAGCCGCGCGACTCGGTGCGCCGGTCGGCCGCGGTGAGCAACGCCTGCGCGACCACGGTCAGCGCCGCGTCTTCGACGGCCGCGTGCGTCCACAAGGGACTGTCCTGAGTAGACAAGTCGAGCACGGATCCGGCCGCCGCCAGGCCGTCGGCGTCCCGGCCGATCGCCGCGTACCGGCTCATCACGCGCTGCAGCGCGTCGCGCTCGGCCGTCGGCGCGGTCGTCCACGACGGCAGCCGCCCGCGTGACGGATCGGCCAGCAGCCCGGCCGCGAGGTCCGCCGAAACGGCCTCCGCGACCCGCTGCCCGACGACCAGGCCTTCGAGCAAGCTGTTGGACGCCAACCGGTTCGCGCCGTGCAGGCCGGTCCGCGCCACCTCGCCGGCGGCGTAGAGACCGGGCACCGACGAGCGACCGTCCACAGTGGTCACCACGCCACCGCACGAGAAGTGCGCCGCCGGCGTCACCGGGATCGGGTCGCGGGCCGGGTCGAGCCCCAGCACCGCGCACGCGGCGAACACCGTCGGGAACCGCTGGGCGAACCCGGCGATCCCGGTGGCGTCGAGGAACACGTGGTCGTCGACGCCGCCCGGCGCCGTCAGCATCCGCCGGGTGATCGCCGCCGAGACGACGTCGCGCGGGGCGAGGTCGCCGAGCGGGTGCACGCCGTGCATCACGGACACACCGGCGCCATCGACCAGGGTCGCCCCCTCGCCGCGCACCGCCTCGGTGACCAGCGGGCAGCGGCCGCGCGCACCCGGCGTGTAGAGCACCGTCGGGTGGAACTGGACGAACTCGATGTCGGCCACCGTCGCCCCGGCCCGCAGCGCGAGCGCGAGGCCGTCGCCGGTGGCGATCTCCGGGTTCGACGTCGCCTGGTAGAGCTGCCCGACCCCGCCGCTGGCCAGCAGCACGGCCGGCGCCCGGACGACCCCGGGCACGCCGCCCGAGTCGAGCACGGTGACCCCGGCGACCCGCCCGCCCGGTGTGCGCAGCGCGTCGACGGCGATGTGGTGTTCGAGCACCGGCACCCGCGCCTGCCCGGCCTGCGCGACCAGGGCCCGCTCGACCTCGGCGCCGGTGGCGTCGCCGCCCGCGTGGATCACGCGGAACGCGCTGTGCCCGCCCTCGCGGGTCCGCGCCAGCAGGCCGTCTCCGGACGAGTCGAACGTGGCACCGTCCGCCCGCAACCGCGCGATCGCGGCCGGGCCGCCGTCGAGGATCGAGCGGGCGGCGACCTCGTCGACCAGCCCGGCGCCCGCGGTGAAGGTGTCCTCCGCGTGCTTCTCCACGGAGTCGTCGAGGTCGTGCTCGTTTTCCAGGACGACGGCGACGCCGCCCTGGGCCCAGCGGGTGTTGCCGTCCGCGACCGCCGCCTTGGTGACCACCAGGACGTGCAGCCCGAGCGCCTGGGCCCGCAGCGCCGCGGTCAAACCGGCGACGCCGCTGCCGATCACGACCAGGTCGGCGCGCGCTTCCCAGACCGGGGTTTTCGCCTGTGGGTCATTAACCGGCGTGCTCATTCCGCGCCGCCGGGCTGCCCGATCTCGATCATCCGCTGCACCGAAGCACGCGCCCGGGACGCCGTTTCGAGGTCGACGTGGACCTCGTCCAGGCCGTCGCGCAGGCACCGCAGCAGCGCCGCCGGGGTGATCATCTTCATGTACCGGCAGGACGCGCGGTCGTTCACCGCGCGGAAGTCGATGTCCGGCGCCGCCTTGCGCAGCTGGTGGATCATGCCGATCTCGGTGGCCACCAGCACGGTCTTGGCCTTGGTGTCGCGGGCCTCGTGGACCATGTCGCCGGTCGAGAGGATCTTGACCCGCTCCGGCGCCACCGCCCCCTCGCCGGCCAGGTAGAGCGCCGACGTCGCGCAGCCGCACTCGGGGTGGATGAACAGGTCCGCCTCCGGGTCCTCGGCCGCGCGCTCGGCCAGCTCCGCGCCGTTGATCCCGGCGTGGACGTGGCACTCCCCGGCCCAGATGTGGATGTTGTCCCGGCCGGTGACACGCTTGACGTGCGCGCCGAGGAACTGGTCCGGCAGGAAGAGAACCTCCTGGTCAGCGGGGATGGACGCGACGACGTCGACCGCGTTCGAGGACGTGCAGCAGATGTCCGTTTCGGCCTTCACCTCGGCCGTGGTGTTGACGTAGGAGACGACGACGGCGCCCGGGTGCTCGGCCTTCCAGGCCCGCAGCTCGGCGCCGGTGATCGAGTCGGCGAGCGAGCAGCCGGCCCGCGCGTCGGGGATCAGGACGGTCTTCTCCGGGGCCAGGATCTTCGCGGTCTCGGCCATGAAGTGCACGCCGCAGAAGACGATGGTGGACGCGTCGCTGCTCGCCGCGATGCGGCTGAGCGCGAGCGAGTCGCCGGTGTGGTCGGCGATGTCCTGGATCTCGGGGAGCTGGTAGTTGTGCGCGAGCAGCACCGCGTCGCGCTGCTTCGCCAGGCGCCGCACCTCCTCCGCCCAGGCCGCGTTCGCCTCGACGCCGCCGAACGGCGTGAGACCTTCCGGAACCAACGTGGTGGTCATCTGGCCCTCCTGGACCTTTCTCCGGTTTTCGCCTTATAATCGAAAACCGTGCGAAGTCATCTTAACACCCAGACCCCCCTGGCCCACGAGGTTTTGGGAGCGGTACTGCAAGTGCGCTCGGACACACTGCGGGTCCTGCTGTGGCGGCGCGCGCTCGACCCGCACCTCGGCCGCTGGTCGCTGCCGGGCGGGCGGCTGCGGCCCGACGAGGACGTCGAGACGTCCGTCCGGCGCCAGCTCAAGGAGAAGGTCGACGTGCGCCAGCTCAAGCACGTCGAGCAGCTCGCGGTGTTCAGCGACCCGGTCCGCGTCCCCGGCCCGCGGGTGGTGGCGACCGCGTTCCTCGCCCTGGTCCCCTCCGACGTCGACCCGGAGGTGCCCGAGGACACGGAGTGGCACGACGTCGCGAAGCTGCCGCGCACGGCGTTCGACCACGAGTCGATCGTGCTGCGCGCCCGCGACCGGCTGCGCTCGAAGCTCTGTTACACGAACCTCGGGTTCGCCCTCGCGCCCGAGGAGTTCACGGTGTCGGCGCTGCGCGGCCTGTACTCGGCCGCGCTGGGCTACAAGGTGTCCGCGACGAACCTCCAGCGCGTGCTTTCCCGGCGTGGATTGCTGGTCCCGACGGGCCACACCGCGCCGCCGGGGCGGGCCGGCGGGCGTCCCGCGGCCCTGTTCTCCTTCGCCGGCAAGGGCATGCAGATCACCGATCCGTTCGCGGTGTTCAAGCCGCCGAACCGGTGACCCACCAATTTCTTTCGGGGGTCCGGGTGGCGGAGCCCCCGGCCCCGGGGCGAAGCCCCGGGTATCACACTGCGCCGGACCCGTTCTCCCCTTACCGTGGGACGCGTGACCGAGCCGGAATCGGAAAGTGACGCGACGACGACAATCCTGCCGTTGTTCCCGCTCCAGACCGTGCTGCTGCCCGGCACCCGCCTCCCGCTGCACATCTTCGAACCGCGGTACCGGCAGCTGACGGCGGACCTGGTGAGCGGGACCGTGCCGGGGCGCGAGTTCGGCGTGGTCGCGCTGCGCTCGTCGCTGACCCGCGAAGTGCGTGGTCTGGACCAGCTGTACGACATCGGCTGCAGCACGGTGCTGCGCGAGGCGAAACGCCTGCCCGACGGCCGGTTCGACGTCGTGACGCTGGCCCAGCGCCGCTTCCGCCTGCGGGAGCTCGACTGCACGTCCGCGCCGTACCTGATCGCCTCGGTGGAGTGGGTCGACGACGAGCCGGTGGCGCCCAGCGGCGGCGTCGCCGAGCGCTTGGCCGCCGTCGCGCGCACCGCGCACCAGCGCTACTGCGAAACGGCGTGGCGCAGCGACGACTGGGTCGAACCGGAAGCCGACGCCGCGCTCGAAGACCTCGCCTACCTGCTGGCCGCGGACTGCCTGCTGCCGCTCGAAGACCGCCAGCGGCTGCTGGAGGAACGCCACCCGCTGCGCCGGCTGCGCATCGCCTGCCGCCTGCTGACGCGCGAGACCGGCTTCCTGAACACGCTCGGTGCGGTGCCCCTGCCGCCGGGCGAGCTCACCGATCTGAGCCGCCCGGCCAGCCTGAACTGAGGCGCGTCAGGACTCGCTCGGCGACCCGTTGCCGAACTTGTTCCAGACCTTGCCCGCGGCGCCGGACACCGTCTCGCCGACGTCGCTGAACACCTTCGTCAGCGGGTCGGCGGACGCGCTCCACGAGTCCTTGTACGCCTTCGCCGCCGACTTCAGGTCGTCCTTCCAGTCGGCCGTCGGGCTGTCGTCGTCGCGGCGCGGGTAGTCACCGGCCAGGATCGCGCGGTACTCCGCCGACGCCGCCCACTTCTGCAGCTGCGCCGCGCGGACCACGGCGAACGGGTGCGACTCCGTCTCGACGTAGCGGAGCTTGAGGAAGCTGTCGCGGATGTCGTCGACCGACTCGTACTCGGTCGCCTGCTGCAGGAACGACGGGATGTCGATGCGGGCCGGGTCGATGCCGCCGGCGACCTGGATCTGGGCGCGCAGCGCGGCCGTCGGGTCCTGGCTGCAGAGCAGGCCCGCGCGGTCGCAGGACAGCTCGGCCTTGCGGTACCACTCACGCAGCGCCGCGATGATCGCGCGGATGCCGAGCGCGCTGACCGGCGTCCACGACATCGACAGCTGCAGGCTGATCAGCCGCACCATGATCGTGCGGTACACGGTGTGCCCGGACAGCACGTGCCCCATCTCGTGGCCCAGCACGAACCGCAGCGCGTCCGGGCTCATCAGCTCGACGAGCCCGGTGCTGAGCCGGATGAACGGCTCGTCCATGCCGACGGCCGACGCCTGGACCCGCGGGTCCTGGTAGACGAACACGTTCGGCACCGCGGGCAGGTCCAGCGTCTCGGCGCACTCGTGGCGGAGCTTCTCCAGCTCCGGGTACTGCTTCGGCCCGACGCGGATCGACGACGCGAGCGCCATCAGCCGCTCGCCGCGTTCGTTGTAGAACCCCGAAACGGCCTTCACGACCTGCGCGAACCCCGGCACCGCGCGCAGCGTGGCGAGCGCGCCGCGGTCCACGGGGTGCTCGTAGGCGCGCGGGCTGATGCCGGGAAAGCGGACGGCGTTGTGCCGCGATATCTCGATGTCCTCGGTCACTGCTGAAACCCCCTGTGGTTTTCGAGGGGGCCAGCCTAGGGAACGCTCAGCCGAGCCGGCGGCCGAGGTCGTCCCGGCCGTTCCAGGTCGTGAGCAGGCTGTAGGCCAGGGCGACGCCGAACGGGCCGGTGATCAGCACCCACCACGACTCCAGGCGCGGCGCCAGCTCGATCACCGAACCGAGCGCCGGCGCGCTGTCGATCGTGTAGTGGCTGTTGGCCCAGCCGACGCCGAGCAGCATGGCCAGCGCGCTCGCGAGCGCGACCCCGAGCACGGCGGCGAGGAAGACGACCGGCCCGCGGCGCTCGCGCATCAGCCACGCGACGACGCCGACGACGATCCCCAGGCCCAGCGTCAGGAAGCCGAAGATCGCGAGGTCGTCGAAGCGGTGCCAGCTCTCGAGTTCGAGGGCGCCCTGGGTGCCGTCGGAGGCGATGATCCGGACGCGCTCCGGCGGCGCGATCCGCGACCACAGGAAGGCGAGCGGGAAGCTCAGGACGCTGAGGGTGCCGAGCACGCTCACGGCGGGCAGCAGGTCGGCCTTGACGACGACCCGCGGCTGCCGCTCCCGGAACAGCACAGGCACGGACCACGGTCCCGGCACGGCCGACGGCCGGTGCGCGGGGCCCGACGACTCACTCACCCGGACTCCCTCCTGCAACACGTGTCGACCGAGCGTAACCGGTCGGTGTGCGAGGAACGTCAGCCGCCGACCGTGTCGGCGGCACTCACCCGCCGGCCCGGCTCCGGAGGCCGGCCGCAAAAGCCGTGAAGGCCTCCTTACCGGCCATAAGAGCCGGGAAGGAGGCCTTCACGGCACTCCGGAGAAGTGGGCGTCAGCCGCTCGCCGTGTCGCCGTGACGGCTGCAGCGCGCCGTCCAGCCCAGCGGGCTCACCTGGACCACCAGGCGGCGCGCGCAGTACGTGCAGAACCGCGGTGGCTCCAGCGCCGTGCGCGGGTTGTGGCACGCCGGGTGGTCCGTGCCACCCGGCGACTCCTGTCCACAGTGGACGCAGTAGGTCGCGGAAACCGCGTCAGAGGCTGTCACTGAGGGCCTTGATGGGCATCTTGAGCTCGTCCAGCATCTCCAGGTCCGCGCTGGCCGGGCGGCCCAGGTTCGTCAGGTAGTTGCCGACGATGATCGCGTTGATGCCGCCCAGCATGCCCTGCTCGGCGCCGAGGTCACCGAGCGTCAGCTCACGGCCGCCGGCGAAGCGCAGCATCGTGCGCGGCATCGCCAGGCGGAACGCCGCGACCGTGCGCAGTGCGTCCTTGCCCTCGACGATCTCGTAGTGCTCGTACGGCGTCCCGGGCTGCGGGATGAGGAAGTTCATCGGCACCTCGTGCGGGCTCAGCTCGGCCAGCTGCACGGCGAACTCCGCGCGCTGCTCGATCGTCTCCCCCATGCCGATGATCCCGCCGCAGCAGACCTCCATGCCCGCCGCGGCGACCATCCGGAGCGTGTCCGCGCGCTCTTCCCAGGTGTGCGACGTGACGACGGACGGGAAGTGCGACCGCGCCGTCTCGAGGTTGTGGTTGTAGCGGTGGACGCCCATCTCGACGAGCTCGTCGACCTGCTCCTGCGTGAGCATGCCCAGCGAGCAGGCGATCTGGATGTCGTTGCCGTCTTCGCGGATCGCCTTCACGCCCTCGCGGACCTGCGAAAGCAGCCGCTTGTCCGGCCCGCGGACGGCGGCGACGATGCAGAACTCCGTCGCGCCGGTCTCGGCGGTCTGCCGGGCGGCCTTGACCAGGTTCGGGATGTCGAGCCACGCCGAGCGCACCGGCGTCGGGAAGCGGCCGGACTGCGAGCAGAAGTGGCAGTCCTCGGGGCAGCCGCCGGTCTTCAGGCTGATGATGCCTTCGACCTCGACCTCGGGGCCGCACCAGCGCATCCGCACCTCGTGCGCCAAGGCGAGCAGGTCGGGGAGCCGGTCGTCCGGCAGCCGCAGCAGCTCGAGGACCTCGGCCTCACCCAGGCCGACGCCGTTTTCGAGGACCTGCTCGCGCGCGTAGGCGAGGACATCGGTGTCCGGGACTGCGGTCACGGGCGTCTCCTTGGTCGTGGTGGTGCGGAAAGCGTCTCTCATCGTGCACGAAGCGCGGTCGAGGCGACAGCGACGCAGGTCACTTCTGGGCGGACGCCCGTCCGGTGAACAGCTCGGGGTCGAACTCGCCGCCGAACCACGGCGAGAGCCCGGCCCGCGCCGCCTCCAGGAACTCCTGGGGGGACGCGGTGCCGAGCCCGGCGGGCAGCACGCCCAGCAGCGGCGCCCCGGCCGCCACCGGCAGGTCTTCGAGGTTGGACAGCGCCGCGAGGTCCGGTTCGGCCGGCCAGGAGCCGATGATCACCCCGGCGACGGTCAGCCCGCGCTTCGTGGCGACCTCGGCGGTCAGCGCGGTCGCGTTGAGCGTGCCCAGGCCGGCCTCGGCCACGATGATCACCAGCGAACCGAGCGACCAGGCGACGTCGGCGAGGCTCGACCCGGCGGCGTCGAACCGCACCAGCAGGCCGCCCGCGCCCTCGATCAGCGTCAGGTCGTGGTCGGTGTCGAGGTCGGACGCCGCCCGCGCGATCTCGCCCGGGTCGAGCGTCGGCAGGCCGCTGCGGCGGGCGGCGGCCTCGGGCGACAACGGGTCGGGATAACGGCGCAGCTCGCGCGTGGTCACCTCGGCCCCGGCCAGGCGGACGACGTCGGCGAGGTCACCGGGCTCGTCGGGGCCGACCCCGGTCTGCGCCGGTTTCAGCACCGCCACCCGCTGCCCGCCGGCCACCGCCAGCGCCGCGATCGCCGCCGTGGAGATCGTCTTGCCGACCCCGGTCCCGGTCCCCGTCATCACCAGCATCGTCACGGACCATCAACTTAGTGACCCCCGCCCGGTCCGCGCAGCCCGGGCGGTGCGGCCGGGGTCCGCGTCAGGCCTCCGGCACCACCGCCCCGGCGAGGCGGAACGAACGCGCGTCACCCTCCAGCAGGTGCACCTGGGCGGCGCCGACGTCGAAGTACATCCCGGTCAGCTGCAGCTTCCCGGCCGCTTCGGCCGCCGCGACCTGCGGGTACTCCCGGAGGTGGTCGAGCTGCTGGAGCACGTTGAGCAGGGCCAGCCGGTCACCCTCGCGAGCCGGGCGGGCGCCGTCGACGGTGACCGGGCCGGACCGGCGGGCGCTGGGCACGGCGTAGCGCAGCCACGTCTCCAGCGGCCCCGGCGGCGGGCCGTCGGCGAGCGCGGCCATCGCCCCGCAGCCGGAGTGCCCGCAGACGACGATCTCCTCGACGCCGAGCACGCCCACCGCGTACTCGATCGACGCGTTCATCGACGGGTCGGCCTGCCCTGGCGGGACCAGGTTGCCGATGTTGCGGATGGTGAACAGGTCGCCGGGCCCGCTGGTGGTGATCAGGTTCGGCACGATCCGCGAGTCGCCGCAGGTGATGAACAGCGTGCGCGGCTTCTGGCCGTCGGCCAGCCCGGACAGGGTGTCCCGCAGCAGCGGCGCGGCCCGGCGGTGGAACTCCGTGGCGCCGCGGCGGGTCTGCTGGGCCGGGATGTCGACGGATTCCACGGCCTGCCAGTCGGACCACGGCGCCAGCCACCGCGGAACGGCCCGGCTCGCGGCGAACCGCGACCGCGTCGGCCGGCCGGCCTTGCCCTCGCCGAACCAGGGGTGGCCGACCTCGTCGACGTCCACCGTGCCGCCGGCGCGTTCGTGCGCCTGCTGCCAGGTGGTGAGGCTTTCGAAAGCGGCGTGGTCCAGGTAGTCGACGACCAGTTCCAGCCGCACCGGCACCCCGGCCGGGATGGCGCCGAGCACCTTCGACAGCCGCGGCACGGACAGGAACGTCAGGACGCCCTCGACGACGACGCGGTGGCGGTCGCCGTCGCTCTCGACGTGAATGCCGGACCAGACGGTGCGACGCAGCATGAGCACCAGCGCCAGCCCGATCCCGGCGAGCACGCCGGTGAGCAGGTCGAACACCACCACGCCGGCGAGGGTGAGCAGGTAGACGGGCAGGTCGCCGTGCCTGAGCGCGGTCTTCATGTGCCCGGGGTTGACCAGCTTCGCGCCGACGTGCACCAGCAGCCCGGCCAGCGCGGCGAGCGGGATGTTCTGGATCAGCCCGGCGAGCAGGACGACGAACACCAGCACCCAGACGCCGTGCAGGATCGCCGACACACGGGTCTTCGCCCCGGCGGCGACGTTGGTGGAGCTGCGGACGATGACGCCGGTGACGGGCAGCCCGCCCAGCGCCCCGGAGACCATGTTGGCCGCGCCCTGGCCGACCAGCTCGCGGTCGAGGTTGGCGCGCGGGCCGGTGTGCATGCGGTCGACGGCGACCGCCGAGAGCAGGCTCTCCACGCTGGCGATCAGGGCGATGGTGACGACGGCGAGCGCGAACCCGCCCCAGCCGCCGTCGGGCAGCTGCGGGACCAGGTGGACGTTCAGCAGGTCACCGGGCAGTTCGACGCGCGGCAGCGTCATCCCGGTGGCGACCGACGCCACGGTGGCGAGCGCGATCGCCGCCAACGGCCCGGGGACCCGCTGGACGGCCTTCGGCAGCCGTGGCCAGATCAGCAGGATCGCGATGGTCAGCAGGCCGATCGTGGTGGCCGAGTCGTGGTGGGCGACGATCTGGCCGGGCAGCTCGGCGACGTTCTCCACGGCCGAGCTCTGGGCCTTGCCGCCGAGGATGACGTGCAGCTGGCCGAGCACGATCGTGACGCCGATGCCGGCCAGCATGCCGTGCACGATGGCCGGCGAGATGGCCAGCGCGGCGCGCGCGATGCGGCTCAGCCCGAGCAGGATCTGGAGGGCACCGGCGGCGACCGTGATCAGGCACGTGACGGCCCAGCCGAAGGTGCTGATGGTTTCGGCCATGATCACGGTCAGGCCGGCGGCGGGCCCGCTCACCTGGAGCGCGGAGCCGCCGAGGGCACCGGCGACGACCCCGCCGACGACGGCGGCGATCAGGCCGGCGGCGACCGGCGCGCCCGAGGCGAGCGCGATGCCGAGCGAAAGCGGTACGGCGACGAGGAAAACGACCAGGGAGGCCGGCAGGTCGTGGCGGAGCACGGCGAGGGGTCTCATGATCGCCATGCAACCGGAAATCGTGTGAAATGTCCGCTATGCGCCACTCGATCGAGTGAACGACTGGCCATAATTTGCCCGAATGACACAAATCGGACGTCCGCTTAACCCGCCGTTCACGCCCCGCGTGCCTGTCACCCGACAGTTGAACCCTTTACGACACAAGGGTTCCCGAGGCGGCCTTCGGCACGTCTGCGCACCGAAGGCCACCGCGGGCACGCTCGGCTCAGGACGTGACGGCGCCCGCCGGGACGAAGCCGCGGGCCGCGTCGTCCAGCAGGGACACCTGCGCGGCGCCGACGTCGAAGTACATCCCGGTCAGCCGGAGGCCGCCGCGCTCCAGCGCCGCGGCCACCACCGGGTAGCCGCGCAGGGTTTCCAGCTGCTGCACGACGTTCTGCAGCGCGAGCTGGTCGGCCTCGGCGGCGGGCCGGCGGCCGCCGAGCAGCAGCGGCGCCTCCCGGCCGCGGCGCAGCAGCGTCGGCTCGCCGTGGCGCAACCAGGCGCCGAGCTGGTGCAGGCCCGCCGGGGCCTGGCCGAGCAGCGCCTTCATCGCGCCGCAGCCGGAATGCCCGCAGACCACGATCTCCGCGACCCCGAGCACACCGACGGCGTACTCGATCGCCGCGCCGACCGAGGAGTCGGCGCCGCCGTCCGCCGGCGGGACGAGGTTGCCGATGTTCCGCACCGTGAACAGGTCACCCGGCCCGCTGGTCGTGATCAGGTTCGGCACGATCCGCGCGTCGCCGCAGGTGATGAACAGGGTGTGCGGCTCCTGGCCGTCCGCGAGCCCGGTCCAGGTGTCGCGCAGCAGCGGCGCGGTGCGGCGCTGGAACTCCGACGCGCCGCGGCACAGCAGCGAGCTCGCGCTGCGCTGCACGGGCAGGGCGACGTGCTCGGCCTGCCACTCCGACCAGGGCGCCAGCCAGCGCGGCACCACGCGCGCGGCGAGGCCCCGGCGCACGGTCGGCGTCCCCGCGCGGCCGCGTTCGAACCACGGGTGGCCGATCTCGTCGACCGTCACCGGCCCGGCGTGCGCCTGCTGCCAGCCGCGCAGGCAGTCGAACGCGGCGTGGTCCAGGTAGTCGACGAGCAGTTCCAGGGTGACCTCGGCGTGCGCGGGCACCTCGGCGAGCACCCGGGTCAGCCGGGGCACGGAGAGGAACGTCAGCGCGCCTTCGATGACGACGCGGTGGCTGTCGCCGTGTTTCTCGACATGGATGCCGGAGAAGATCATCCGCCGCAGCATCAGCGCGAGGGCCAGCAGTATCCCGGCGGCGACGCCGGTGAGGAGGTTGACCGCGACCGCGCCGGCCAGCGTGACGACGTACACCGGGAGGTCGCCGTGGCGGCGGACGTCCTTGATCGCGGCCGGGTTGACCAGCTTCGTCCCGACGTACACCAGCAGCGCGGCGAGGGCGGCCAGCGGGATCAGCCGCAGGGTGCCGGTGAGCAGCAGGCAGGCGGCGAGGATCCAGGCACAGTGCAGCATCGCCGACATCCGGGTGCGCGCGCCGGCCTCGTAGTTGGTCATGCTGCGCACGACGACGCCGGTGACCGGGAAGCCGCCGAGCGCGCCGGCGGCGACGTTCGCCATGCCCTGCCCGACCAGCTCGCGGTCGAGGTCGGTGCGCGGGCCGCCGCGGCGCTTGTCGACCGAGACCGCGGACAGCAGGCTCTCGAGGCCGGCGATCAGCGCGATGGTGACGGCGGCGAGGGCGAACCCGCCCCAGCCGCCGCCGGGCAGCCGCGGCACGAGGTGCAGGGACGGCAGGCCGGCGGGCAGGTCGACGCGCGGCAGGGTCATGCCGGTCGCGACGGACAGCCCGGTGGCCAGGGCGATGGCGGCCAGCGGCGCGGGCACCCGGCGGACGACGGCGGGCAGCCGCGGCCAGGCCAGCAGCACGGCGAGGGTGACGACCCCGATCAGCACGGCCTGGTCGTGGTGGGCGGCGATCTGCCGCGGCAGCGCGACGACGTTGGCCAGCGCGGAGCCCTGCGCGGTGCCGCCCAGGACGACGTGCAGCTGGCCGAGCACGATCGTGACGCCGATGCCGGCGAGCAGGCCGTGCACGATGGCCGGCGACACCGCGAGCGCGGCGCGGGCGGTGCGGGTCAGGCCGAAGAGGATCTGGAGCAGCCCGGCGGCGACGGTGATCGCGCAGGTGGCGGGCCAGCCGTGGGTGGCGATCGTGTCGGCCAGCACCACGGTGAGAGCGGCGGAAGGCCCACTGACCTGCAGCGGCGAGCCACCGAAGACGCTCGCGACCAGCCCGCCGACGACGGCGGAGACGAGTCCGGCGAGCACGGGAGCCCCGGCGGCGAGCGCGATGCCGAGGGAAAGCGGTACGGCGACGAGGAAAACGACTATCGAGGCGGGAAGGTCGTGCTTGAGGTTCTGCTTGAAGGTCTCCAGCGGAGACGGCGGGCCGGTGTCGTGTTCACCACGAACGATCTCGATCATGGGGGCAGGATCGCCGAAAGCACGCGAAAAGTCTGCTATGCAAGCATTTCTCGCGTTTACCTGGGCACGGGATCGGTGCCGCACCGGCGACCTTTCACACTCGCCGCCTCCGCCGTTCGCGTGGTGTAGATCGAGGGTTTATACGCAGAGCGACGATGAGAGACCTTCGGGTCTCGCTGTGCGCGCGGTCACACCCGATGTGCTGAAATCAAGCGTTTACAAGCCCCGGCGGTCTCCTGCGGGTGATCACGCCTTCTCCGCCACCGCCAGCATCGCCCCCGTGATCACCGCGAGGTCCGCGTCGCTCGTGACGTACGGCGGCATCGCGTACACCAGGTCGCGGAACGGCCGCAGCCACGCGCCCCGCGCCGTCACCACCTCCGTGGCCACCGCCATGTCCACCGGGTGGTCGAGCTGCAGCACGCCGATGCCGCCCAGCACCCGGACGTCTGCCACCGACGGGAGGTCGCGGGCCGGGGCGAGGCCGTCCAGCAGGCCCTTCTCCACCCTCGTGACGTCGCGTTTCCACGCGCCGTCCGCCAGCAGCCCCAGCGACGCGTTCGCGACCGCCGAGGCGAGCGGGTTGCCCATGAACGTCGGGCCGTGCGCGAGCACCGGCAGCGCGCCGCGGGAGATGCCGGCGGCGACGTCCGGGGTGCACAGCGTCGCGGCCATGCTCAGGTAGCCGCCGGTCAGCGCCTTGCCGAGGCACAGCACGTCCGGCGTCACGCCCGCGTGCTCGGCGGCGAACAGCGCGCCGGTGCGGCCGAAGCCGGTGGCGATCTCGTCGAAGATCAGCAGCACGTCGTGCGCCTCGGTCAGCTCCCGCAGCGCGCGCAGGTAGGCGGGGTGGTGGAAGCGCATCCCGCCGGCCCCCTGCACCACCGGCTCGACGATCACCGCGGCCAGCTCCCCGGCGTGCCGGGCGATCTCCTCGCCGAGCAGGTCCACATAGGACTGGTCCGGCGGGGTGTCGAACCCCGGCGGCGGCATCGGCACGAAGACCTGCTCGGGCAGCACCCCGCGCCACAGCGAGTGCATGCCGCCGTCGGGGTCGCAGACGCTCATCGGCGTGAACGTGTCGCCGTGGTAGCCGCCGCGCCAGGTGAGCAGCCGCCGCTTCTCCGGCAGCCCGCGGGAACGCTGGTACTGCAAGCACATCTTCGCCGCGACCTCGACCGACACCGAGCCCGAGTCGCAGAGGAAGACGTGCTCGAGCCCGTCCGGCGTCAGGTCGACCAGGGTCTTGGCCAGGGTGATCGCCGGCTCGTGCGTCAGGCCGCCGAACATCACGTGGCTCATCCGCCCGGCCTGCGCGGCGAGCGCGGCGTCGAGGGCCGGGTGCCGGTAGCCGTGGATCGCCGACCACCACGACGACATCCCGTCGACCAGCTCCCGGCCGTCGGCGAGTGTGAGCCGCACCCCGCTCGCCTCGGTCACCAGCAGCGAAGGCACCTTCGCGGGCATGGGCGCGTACGGGTGCCACACGTGCTGGGCGTCCAGGGCGAGCAGGTCGGCGGAGTCCATCCGCCGATTAAATCAGCGCAGCCGGACCGGAAGGGACTCCAGGCCGTGGATCAGGGAGCTGGGCCGGTAGACCAGCTCGTCCGGCTTCGCGTCCAGCTCGATGTCCGGGAACCGCGCCAGCAGGCCGCCGAGGGCGATCTCCGCCTCCAGGCGGGCCAGCGGAGCGCCGACGCAGTAGTGGATGCCGTGGCCGAAGGCCAGGTGGCCGCCCGCGGCGCGCGTGACGTCGAGCTTGCCCGGCTCGGCGTACCGCGCCTCGTCCCGGTTGGCGCCCAGCAGCGAGATCAGCACGAACTCGCCCTCCGGGATCGTCACGCCGCCCGCCTCGACCGGCGCCGTGGTGAACCGCAGGGTGGCCAGGTGGATCGGGCCGTCGAAGCGGAGGAACTCCTCGACGGCGTTCGGCAGCAGCGACGGGTCTTCGCGCAGCAGGGCGAGCTGCGCCGGCTCGCGCAGCAGCGCCAGCACGCTGTTGGCGATCAGGTTGACGGTGGTCTCGTGCCCGGCGACCAGCAGCAGGAACGCCATCGACACCAGTTCGGGCTCGGACAGCGAGTCGCCGTCGTCGCTCGCGTGGACCAGGTCCGACAGCAGGTCCTCGGCCGGCTCGGCGCGCTTCTGAGCGATCAGGCCGGTGAGGTAGCCGAACATGTTCTGCGCCGCGGCCTGCCCGGCCGCCGGCTCCGACGCGCTCAGCAGCGTCTTGGACCAGTCGGCGAACTCCGTGCGGTGCTCCGGCGCGACGCCGAGCAGCTCGCAGATCACCGTGATCGGCAGCGGCGCGGCGAAGGAGGGCAGCAGGTCGGCCCGCTCCCGCCCGGCCAGCGCGTCGAGCAGCTCGGCGGTGATCTCCTCGATCCGCGGCCGCAGCCGCGCCACGGTGCGGCCCGTGAACGCCTTGTTGACGAGCTTGCGCAGCCGCGAGTGGTCCGGCGGGTCCATGTTGAGCATGTGGTGGCCCAGCGACTCGCCGAAGCCACCCTGCGCGGCCACTTCGTCGGGCAGCTTGGCCTCGAACAGCGCGTGCGCGCGCACGTTGTCCTTCTGCAGCCGGGAATCGGCCAGCAGCGCGCGGGCCTGCGTGAAGTCCGTGACGATGTAGCAGGTCAGGCCCCGCGGCATCCGGACCAGGCGCGCAGGCCCGCCCGCGCGCAGGAGTTCCGCGAACAAGTGCGCGTCCTGCGCGAAATCTTCGGCTACCTCGACCGTCGTCATACCGTCCCCCAAGAATCGTCAGCGCTCGGCGAGCGCCGCCACCACGCGATCGATCACGTCCTGCCAGTATGCCCGTTGTTCTTCGCGTTCTTCCGCGCCCGAAAGCCATTCCTGGTGGAACCGCAGCGTGGTCTTGGCCCCGGAACCGCTCAGCCGCACCTGGACGGTGGAGTCGTGGTCCCAGTCCTGCGGCCGCCAGGTGAGCCGGACGCGGTCGCCCGCGACGAAGCCGCGGATCTCCCCGACGGTGCCGTTTTCGGTCTCGTACTCCGCGCCCGGCTCCTGCGGCAGGTCGACGCCGGGGCCGAGCCAGATCGCGACGCCCTCCCGGCTGACCAGGAAGTCCCAGACCTCCGCGCCGGAGTACGGCAAGGTGCGGGAAACCCCTATGTTCCAACCGACATCGGCGGTCTTCCCCACTGAAGAGCTCACTGAAGAGGTCATGCTCGCATCATCCCACCGGGGTACGACGAAAACCGTCCCCGGTCCGGGTGGAGGATCTCTTCCCGTGCGCTACCGCCCGATTTCCCCCGCCGTCCTGGCCGAAGAACTGACCGAGCGCATCAGCGCGCTCACCGAGCGCCCCCGGATCGCGGTCGCCGTCGACGGCGCGGACGGTGCGACGGAAACCACAGAACTCGCGGACGCCCTGGTCGAGCCCCTGCGCCTGCGCGGCCGTGCGGCCCTGCGCGTGTCCGCGCGCGACTTCCTGCGCCCGGCGTCGCTGCGCTTCGAGCACGGCCGCACGAACCCCGACGCCCGCTACACCGACTGGCTCGACCTCGGCGCGCTGCGCCGCGAAGTGCTCGATCCCCTGGCCGGCACCGGTTCCGGCGAGATCCTGCCGTCGTTGTGGGACACCGAGCGCGACCGCGCGACCCGCGCCGCCCGCGTGCCGGTGCCCGAAGGCGGCGTCGTGATCCTCGACGGCGAGCTGCTGCTCGGCGCGGGCCTGGCCTTCGACCTGGCCGTGCACCTGTGGCTCTCCCCCGCCGCCCTGCGCCGCCGCGTGCCGGACGCGTGGGCCGTCCCGGCCTACGAGCGCTACGAGGAGGAAGCGGACCCGAGCGCCCTGGCCGACGTCGTGGTCCGCGTCGACGACCCCCGCCACCCGGCCCTCTACACGCCCTGACGTTCCCGGCCTCCCCGCGCCCACCGGAAAGCCGTGAAGGCCTCCTTCGCGGCTCTTATGGCCGGTAAGGAGGCCTTCACGGCTTTCAGCGTCAGCGGACGGCGGCCACCGGGTCGCCGTCCAGTAGGCCCGACAGGCGGTCCGCCATGACGTCCCAGCGCCAGTTCTCGCTCACCCACGCGCGGCCCGCCTCGCCCATCCGGCGGGCCCGCACCGGGTCCGCGAGCAGGCTGGCGACGGTCTCGCCCAGCTGGCCGACGTCCCGGCCGTCGACGACGTGCCCGGTCACCTCGTCCAGGACCGCCTCGGGCGCGCCGCCGGAGTTGCCCGCGACCACCGGCAGGCCGGTCGCCGAGGCCTCCAGGTAGACGATGCCGAGGCCCTCGACGTCGAGGCCGCGGCCGCGGGTGCGGGCCGGCATGGCGAAGACGTCACCGGCGGCGTAGTGCGCGGGCAGCTCGGCCCACGGGACCGACCCGGTGATGACGACGTCGCGCTCGACACCGCACTCGCGGACCAGCTCGGTCAGCCGCTTGCGGTACGGGCCGCCGCCGACGATCAGCAAAGCCGCGCCGGGCACGCGTTCCTTCAGCTTCGGCAGGGCGCGGATCAGCTGGTCCTGGCCCTTGCGCGGGACCAGCCGCGACACGCAGACGACGGTCGGCCGGTCGCCGAGGCCGTGCCGGGCGCGGATCTCCGCGCGCCCCGCCGGGTCCGGCCGGTAGATCCCGGTGTCCACACCGGACGGCAGCAGCTCCAGCCCGGCCATCGCGCCGAACGCGGCGGCGAACCGGCCGCGGGTGTAGCGGCTGACGTAGGTGACGACGTCCACGGTGTCCCCGATGCGCCGCAACGCCTGCCGCGAGCCCGGCAGCATGGACCAGCCGACCTCGTGCCCGTGCGTGGACGCCACGACGCGGCGCGCCCCGGCCTGCCGCAGCGAGTGCCCCAGCAGGGCCAGCGGCGCGGCGGCGCCGAACCAGACGGCTTCGCAGTCCCGCGCGCGCATGATCTCCTTCGCCCGGCGCAGCACGTCCGGCGTCGGCAGCATCAGCGACGTCGGGTGCCGGACGACCTCGAACGGCGCCGCGGCGTCGAACTCCTCGTGCGACCCCGTGTGCGACTCCCACGACGGCGCGTAGAGGACCAGGTCGTCCGCCGGCAACCGGGTGGCGAGGGAGTTCAGGTAGTTCTGGATCCCCCCGGGCCGGGGCGGGAAGTCGTTGGTCACGAGCAGGGTCTTGAGCACGCCCCTGAGGCTAGCGGCCGCCACCTACAGCGAAGGGGCGGCACCGCGTGTGCGGTACCGCCCCTTCGAATGCTGCGCTGTGCTGCGTGGGTCACGACGTCGGGCGTCGCGCTCCCGCGTACTGGCTCTGCAGCGGCGAGATCTTCACGACGTCACCGGTGTCGGGCGCGTGCACCATCTTGCCGTTGCCGACGTACATGCCGACGTGCGAAACGGGCGAGTAGTAGAACACCAGGTCGCCCGGCTGGAGCTGGTCCCGCGGCACCGCGGCGCCGAAGGTGGACTGCTCCCGGCTGGACCGGGGCAGGGTGATGCCGGCCTGCTTGTAGGCCCAGAGCATCAGGCCCGAGCAGTCGAACGTGCTCGGCCCGGTGGCACCCCAGACGTAGGCGCTGCCCAGCTTGCTCAGCGCGGCGTCCAGTGCGGCCTGGGCGTCCGCGGTCGGGGCCTTGAGCCCCGGAGGCGCGGAGCCCGTGTCGCGCTGGGCCGCCTTGTCGAGCGAGCTCAGGCTCTTGTTGGCCGCCTTGAGCTGGTCGATCTGGTCGTTCAGCGTCTTCTGCTTGGCCTGGATGTCCGAGGTCAGCTTCGCCGCGGCGTCACGGGCGTCCGTCGCCCGCTTCGCGGCGTCGGTGGCCTTGTTCGTGGCATCGGTGGCCTGCTGGACGGCGCCGCTGAGGTTGCCCATGGCGGCGTTCTTGTCGGTCGCGATGACCTCGAGGGCCGACGAGCGGTCCAGGAAGTCCTGCGTCGACGTGCCGGCCAGCAGCGCGGACAGCTTGTTCAGCTGGACACCACTGGTGAACGACGCGCCGGCGAACTTGTCGACCTCGGTCTGGTACTTCTTCTCGTTGGCGCTCGCCGCTTCGGCCTGGCCCTTCGCCGCGTTGACGTCGGTGCTGGCCTTGTCGAGCTCACCCTGCTTGGCCTTCAGGTCGTCCTGGGCCTTGAGCAGGTCTTCGTTCAGCTTCTCGGCCTGTGCCGCGAGATCGCGGTACTGGGCGAGCGCGTCCGAACCGGTGGGCGGGGCTTGGAGAACGGGGATGGGGGCGGCGGTGGCCGTCGGCTGGGCCATGGTGACGAGGGTGATCACCGAAGCCGCTGCGAGGGCACCTGACACCACGCGCCTGATGGGATGCGACTGCACGGTCGCGCGGGTCTCCTTTGCGTCTCGGCCGCCGAGGGGGACCGGGGCACGAAGAGGTCGGGGGTTCCTCTTCGCCGTTGTCCCGTCCATCGCGCGCGTTTTCCCCCGAGAGGGAGGCCCGCGATGGTGGTTCCGGTTCCCAGCTTCCCGACAAAGCTGCGTCCGGCGGCGATCTCGCGTCGCCGTCTCATCGACGGCCAGGGGCCACGAGATCTCGGACAGGTTACGAAAAGACCGCCACCGCGTCCACCACCCCCCGCGCCAAAACTCTGCGTAGCGCCGTTAAACACCATCGGACCAGCGGGGGAGAAAACATGTGATGGGCGTTACACGCTGGGGTTTCTTTGCCGGCCATTTCGGCTACCTACCGTTCACCTGATCCGATCGACCACTCGGCGCGCCGACACGAAACGGGTCACTCAGGCGGTGCGCAAAGCCGGTCCTTCGACCATGCGCAGCCGGGGCACCATCCCCGCTTCGGCCAGCGCCGCCACCGCGCGGCGCTCGTCGGCGTCCCACCCGACGGCGGGTGGCGCGCCGAGCAGGACGGTCACCACGCAGTCGTGGCAGGAGATGCCGCGCACGACGCAGCGGTCGCAATCCACCACGACGTTCTCGATGTCGGAAACGGAAATGTGCGAGACGTCCACTTCGGACAACTCGGGGGTGCCGGTCATGTGGTCCTCCTCACGTCGGAACTGCTGCCCCGCACGTTAGGCGGCACCACCGACAGTTTCCGGCGCTCAGATCGCCGAGAACGGCTCCGGTTCACCCGATCGGGGTCCAAGGCGCGAAATGCTCGGACCCCGCTCAGACGGCTCACGAGCACCGTGAACGGCCGTCGAGAGCGCGACCGCGCGATCGAGTACCGGCGCGATAGGCGCCTTCGAACGGTGAACCGCCTGTCTCGAACGGACCGGCGCCCGCGTAATGCTCAGACCCGGCTGAGCCGGCTCACCAGCACCGCGGACGGCGTCGGGTGCGCGCCGCCGCCGCGGACCGAGTCGGCGACCGCGCGGTCGGACGTCGCGACCACCATCGGCCGGCCAGCGGGCTCGGCCCGGACGATGTTGCGGATGACGTCGTCGGCCAGCACGCCGCGGTCGGAGAACAGCACCCGGACCCCGCGTGGCACCGAAGCCGGGACCGACAGCACGCCGGCGCCGTCGAAGACCACCGTGACCTCGGCCGAAGTGCGCGCGGCCAGCGCGGAGAGCTGGTGGATCAGCCGGTCGCGCTGGTCGGCCAGCGCGAGCTCGGGGTAGCCGGTCTTGGTGACGTTGTAGCCGTCGACGATCAGGTGCACGTTGGGCAGCGCGAGGTAGCGGTCCAACGTGGACACGTCGGCGATCTTGCCGCCCTGGCCGAGGCCGGAGCTGGCGCCGCGGACCATGTCCGCCGGACGGGCCCCGCGGGCGCCGAGGGCCAGTTCGCGGCGCAGGCCGTTGGCCGCGCCGTCGATCGTGTCGACGAGCAGCGCCAGCCGCACTTCGTCGGCTTCGCGCGCTTCGCGGGCCGACTGCCGGGCGATGTCGGCGTCGGCGCTGGCGCGTTCGGCCCGGGCGCGTTCGTTGGCGACGCGCTGGCGTTCGCGGGCGAGCTGGGCGGTGAGGGCGGCGACCTGCTCGGCGTGCGCCGAAATACCGCGCTCGGCGTCCACCGAGGCCGATTCCGCCGCGTCCTTGGCCTGCCGGAGCTGCACGCCTTGCTCGCGAAGCCGCTTCAAAAGTTTCTCGACTTCACCTTCGCGCTCGCCGCGGACGCTCTCGGCGGCCAGCCTCGCGTCGGTGAGCTCGGCCCGGACCAGGGTCAGCTCGGCTTCGAGCCGCTGGGCGCGGGCGAGCGCGGCGTCCCGCTCCGCGCGCAGGACGTTCTCCTCGGCGTTCTTCGCGACCAGCCGGACCCGGCCCGCGGCCCCGGACTCGCCGAGCAGGACGGCGGCCGCCGCCCCGGCGACCGAGTCGACGGCGTTGGGGTCGAGGGCGTCGGTCCGGTGCTCGCGCAGCCACTCGATGACGGCGGTGCGGAACTGGGACGACTCGCCCAGCGCGGCCAGCAGGGCGGCGCCGCCGAGCTTCGCGCGCTTGGCCGGCGCGAACTTGGCGACGGGCCGCAGCTGGCGGGGCACGTCGGTGTTCGGCAGCTTGGCGACGGCGGCCGCGGCGAGCTCGGCGATCCGGTCGCGGACCGGCTCCGGCAGGGCGGGCCAGGTGGCGGGTTCGGGCCGCTCCCCCGCGTCGTCGGCCGGCTCGGGGCGCGGCGCGACACCCGCGGGACCGGCGTGGTCCCCGGGCGGCTCCGGCACGAGCGGCTGCGGGTGCATCGCTCCAGGGTAGGCCCCGCCCCCGGATCCCGCGTCGCACGCCATGCGAACCCGCGGTGACCGGCCGGTCGCCGAAAATTGTCGGGGGTGGCCTCTAGGGTCCCGGCCATGCGTCCGGTCCAGGCACAGCTCGCGTTCGACGAGCTCGGAACCCCGTTGCGGGACACCACGTTCGTGGTGTTCGACCTCGAGACGACCGGGGCGGCACCCGGCCCGAACGGGATCACCGAGATCGGCGCGGTGAAGGTGCGCGCGGGCGAGGTGCTGGGCGAGTTCGCCACGCTGGTCAACCCGGGCGTGCCGATCCCGCCGCAGATCGTCTCGCTCACGGGCATCACCCACGCCATGGTCTACGACGCGCCGCCGATCGAGGAGGTGCTGCCGGCGTTCCTGGAGTTCATCGGCGGGTCGGTGCTGGTGGCGCACAACTCGGGGTTCGACACCTCCCACATGCGCGCGGCCTGCGAGGGACACGGTTATGTCTGGCCGAAGGCGACCGTGGTGTGCACCGTCCGGCTGGCCCGGCGGGTCGTCCCGCGCGACGAGGTGGGCCGCTACAACCTGACGGCACTGGCGCTGCTGTTCGGGGCCCGGACCCGGCCGACGCACCGGGCGCTGGACGACGCCCGCGCCACCGTCGACGTGCTGCACGGCCTGCTGGAGCGCGTCGGCAACCTGGGCGTCCACTCGCTCGAGGAGCTGATGGGCTACCTGCCCGAAGTCACCGTGGCCCAGCGCGCGAAGCGGCACCTGGCCGCGGACCTGCCGGCCGCGCCCGGTGTCTACCTGTTCCGGGGGCCGAAGGAGGAGGTCCTGTACGTCGGCACGGCGAAGGACCTGCGGCGGCGCGTGCGGACGTACTTCACCGGCTCGGAGGGGCGCAGCCGGATCCGGGAGATGGTCGCGCTGGCCGAGCGCGTCGACCACGTCGTCTGCGCGCACTCGCTGGAGGCCGAGGTGCGGGAGCTGCGGCTGATCGGCGCGCACCGGCCGGCGTACAACCGGCGGTCGAAGAACCGGCACCAGGGCTGGTGGGTCGGCCTGACGGACGAGGCGTTCCCCCGGCTGTCGGTGGTGCGGCTGCCGCGCCCGGGGGTGCTGGGCCCGTTCCGCAACCAGGCCGACGCCCGCACGACGGCGGACACCCTGGCCGGCGCGTCGGGACTGCGCACGTGCACCCAGCGGATCTCGCCGAAGGCGCCGAGCGGGACCCCGTGCGTCCTCGCCGAGCTGGGCCGCTGCGGTGCGCCGTGCGCCGGCCGGCAGAACGTCGAGGAGTACGGCCCGGCGGTCGAGTCGGTGTCGGGGCTCATCGCGGGCCTCGACGGCGCCCCGCTGCGCGCCGCGGCGGCCCAGCTGGAGCGGCTGGCGGAGGCGCAGCACTACGAGCAGGCGGCCCGCCACCGCGACGAGCTGGCCGGCCTGATCCGCGTCCTGGGCCGAGCCCACCGCCAGGCGGCGCTGGCCTCGATCGGCGAGCTGATAGCGGCGAACCCGGACGGCGCGGGCGGCTGGGAACTGTCGGTCATCCGCTACGGCCGCTTGGCCTCGGCGGGCGTCGCCCGCCGCGGGGTGCCGCCGATGCCGGTGGTGGAGGCGCTGGTGGCCTCGGCGGAGACGGTGCTGCCGGACCCAGGGCCCCTGCACGGCGCGCCCCCGGAGGAGGTGGGGGTGCTGCTGCGGTGGCTGGCCCGCCCGGGCGTCCGCCTGGTCCGCACGACCCGCCCCTGGGCCGAACCGGCGACGGTCGCGGGGTGGCGGGGGTGGCTGGACCTGGTGACGGAGGCCCATTCGCTGGAACACGTCGGCTGAGGGGCGGGGTCTGGTGGGTCGCGAGCGCGCCCAACATCACCGGCCGGGTGGCCGCGAAGGACCTCGATCCCCCGCCTCGCTCGGGCACCGGCAGCGCCGTGGCTCAGGCGGGCAGCGACTCCGCGTTCACGACCGCGCCGGGCACGGCTCCGGCCGAGCGCATCGCGCTCAGCGGCGAACCAGCCCTCGCCCGCCGACCTGCGCACTCGGAGTCGGCTGGAGCCGCACCCGCAGCCCCCGAGCCAGCCGCTTCGAGCCCCACCAGGCCCGCCCGGCGACGAGTCAGACCGGCCGCGGCCGGCCGGGCTCACTAGGATCGTGGGCGATACCCGCAGACGAGTCTTGGAGGACCCAGGTGATCACCGCGATCGTGTTGATCCAGGTAGAAGCGGACGCGATCCCGGACGCCGCGCAGGCGATCGCCGACCTCGACGGGGTCGGCGAGGTCTACTCGTGCGCCGGGGACGTCGACCTCATCGCCACCGTGCAGGTTTCCGCGCACGAGGACCTGGCCGAGCTGATCCCCGGGCGGATCGGGAAGGTGGCGGGTGTGCTGAACACCGTCACGCACATCGCGTTCCGCTCGTACTCCCGCGCCGACACCGAGTCGGCCTTCTCGATCGGCGCCGAAGAGTGACCGAGGTCCCGCGGGAGCTGGCCGACGCCCTCGCGGCGGCCCCGGACGCGGCGGCGCTCTTCGCGGCGCTGCCGCCGTCCCACCAGCGGGAATACACGAAGTGGGTCGCCGAGGCCAAGAAGCCCGAGACCCGCGTCTCCCGGGCCGGGAAGACCGTCGCGAGACTGCGAACGCACTGAAGGCCACCTTCCGGATCCGGAAGGTGGCCTTCAGCGTCAGTACCGTCTAGTGCTCGGAGCGCTCCGACGCCGTCTCGGCGCTCTCGATCTCCGCACGCGTGTGGCCGTTGCCGTTCGCATGACCGTTGCCATTGCCGTTCGAATGCCCGTTGCCGTGAGCCCGCTGCAGCGCGGTGGTCTCCTCGGCCGGGTCGGGCGACCAGAACGTGCCCGGCACCGCGTGCCCCGCCGAACCCAGCTTGTTCATCTTCTTCGGCACGGACGCGCCCTGGTACTCGAGCGGCACCGCGTGACCGTGGCTGTCGACGCCGCCGAGCGGCTGGTGGATCTCGATGAACTCACCGTGCGGCAGCCGCTTGATGATGCCCGTCTCGACGCCGTGCTCCAGCACCTCGCGGTCGGCCCGCTGCAGGCCCAGGCAGAGCCGGTAGGTGAGGTAGTAGGCGACCGGCGGCACGAGCAGGACGCCGATGCGGCCGGCCCACGTCGTCGCGTTCAGGGAGATGTCGAACTGGTCGGCGATGATGTCGTTGAAGCCCGACAGCTCGATCACCATGAAGAAGCCCAGCGCCATCGCGCCCAGCGCCGTGCGGACCGGGACGTCCCGGGGCCGCTGGAGCAGGTTGTGGTACGCGTTGTCCTTGGACAGCTTCCGCTCGATGAACGGGTAGCTGATGAACAGCCCGATCAGGATCGGCATGCCGACCGCGCCGGGGAAGAACACCGCCGGGATCGTGTAGTTCCCGAGGTAGACCTCCCACGCGGGCCAGATCCGGAGCATGCCGTCGGCCCAGGCCATGTACCAGTCCGGCTGGGACCCCGCCGAAACCTGCGCCGGGTTGTACGGGCCGAAGTTCCACACCGGGTTGATCTGGAACAGGCCCGACATCAGCGCCAGCACGCCGATGACCAGCGTGAAGAAGGCGCCGCCCTTGAGGGCGAAGTACGGCATGATCCGCACACCGACGACGTTGGTCTCCTTGCGCCGCACCCCCGGGAACTGAGTGTGCTTCTGATACCACACCAGCGCCAGGTGCGCCCCGACCAGCGCCAGCATGATCCCCGGCAGCAGCAGGATGTGCAGCGTGTACAGCCGCGGGATGATCTGGTCGCCGGGGAACTCCCCACCGAACAACGCCCAGTGGATCCAGGTCCCGATCACCGGCACCGACAACACGATCCCCGACAACGTCGCCCGGATACCCGTACCGGAGAGCAAGTCATCCGGCAGCGAATACCCGAAGAACCCCTCGAAGCAGCCCAGGACCAGCAGCAGCCCACCGATCACCCAGTTGGCCTCACGCGGCTTGCGGAACGCGCCGGTGAAGAACACCCGCAGCATGTGCACCGCCATCGACGCCACGAAGATCAACGCCGCCCAGTGGTGCAGCTGCCGCATGAACAACCCGCCGCGGACGTCGAACGAAAGGTCCAGCGTCGTGCGGAACGCCTGCGACATCTCCAGGCCCTGCATGTTCGTGAAACTGCCGTGGTAGACGACCTCCTGCATCGAGGGGTCGAAGAACAACGTCAGGTACACCCCGGTAAGCAGCAGGATGATGAAGCTGTAGAGCGCGATCTCGCCCAGCAGGAACGACCAGTGGGTCGGGAACACCTTGTTCATCTGGTGCCGCAGGCCCTTGGCCAGGCGGTAGCGCTGATCGGCGTTGTCCGCGGCGTCGCCCACCGCCCGCTCGATCGCGCTCGACCCCTTGGTCGGCGTGGTGAGTGAACTCATGACTTACGCTCCCAAAAGGCCGGACCGATGGCCTCGATGAAGTCGCCTCGCGCGATCAAGTATCCCTCTTCGTCCACCGTGATCGGTAGTTGGGCCAGCGGACGGGTCGCCGGGCCGAAAATCGGCTTGGCGTAGTGGAGGGCGTCGAACTGCGACTGGTGGCACGGGCACAGGATGCGATTGGTCCGCTGCTCGTACAGGGAGGTCGGGCAGCCGACGTGGCTGCAGATCTTCGTGTACGCGTAGAGGTCGCCGAAGTTGAAGTCCTCCTGGCCGGACCGCTTGACCACCTTGGCGGCGTCGGTCGAGCGCAGGCGGATCAGCATGACCGGGTTGTCGACCCGGGTCAGCGCGGCGGCCAGCAGCTCCGGCTTGTCCTTCTCGGAGTCGCGGTACGGGAACACCGTCTCCATCGCGCCGGCGTCGAGGTCCTCGGCCTTGACGAGGCTGGCCTCCTGGCCCTCTTCCAGCGGCTTGCCGGTGTTGCGGCGCAGGTAGACCTTCTCGCCGGGGAAGTTCGGCTGCCAGCCGGTGTGCCAGAGGGAGTCGCGGCCCTCGGTGTCCTTCCACGGGTTCTTGATGAAGGACGCGAGCGGCAGCGCGGCGGCCGCGAGGCCCAGCGTGCCGGCACCGGCGATCGCCGAGCGCTTGATCAGCGACCGGCGGGCGATGGTGCTGCGGCTCCCGGCGTCGGCCAGGTGCGCGAGGATCGTGGCGCGGTCGACCTCGGTCGAGCCCTTGCCGTCACCGTCGTGGCGCTCCTGCACCGAGACCTCGGCGGGCACGAACTTCTTCGTGTAGAGGATCACGCCGATGCCCAGGCCGAGGATGGCCAGGCCGAGCGTGAGCCCCAGCATCGGGGTGTAGAGGCTGTACCAGAAGTGGCCGCTCTCGTTGTCCGGCGCCTCGTACTGCCACGGCCACCAGATCAAGGAGACGACGAACCCCAGCCCGGCCACGGCGGACAGCGCGAACCAGAACGCCACCAGGCGCTCGGCGCGCTTCTCCGCGCGGGTGCCCTCCACGGGCCACGGGGTCGGGTACTCGGCGATCTCGACGCCGTCGAGCTGACCGCCCAGCTTCAGCAGCTGGTCGCGGTCCATCTCCGCCAGCTCCGCCTCCGTCGGCGGCTTAGGCCCCTCGGCACTCATGCCTTCGATCCAATCCACAACGTCACGCCGATCAGCGCGGCGATCCCGACGATGAAGGCGATGACACCCTCGGAAGCGGGGCCGACCCCGCCGAGGCCGTTACCGCCCGGGTCATTGTTGCCGTCGGACACCGACTTCACGTAGGCGACGATGTCCTTCTTCTCCTCGGGCGAAAGCTGCCGGTCGGAGAACTTCGGCATGTTCTGGGGGCCGGTGAGCATGGCGGTGTAGATCTGCTCTTCGCTCGCCGGGTCCAGGTTCGGCGCGTACTTGCCCGCCGACAGCGCGCCGCCGCGGCCGGTGAAGTTGTGGCACGAGGCGCAGTTGAGGCGGAACAGCTCGCCACCGCGGGCCGGGTCGCTGCCGCGCAGCGCCTCGCCCTTCTCGGCCGGGCGCTGGGCGCCGCCGCCGTGCGCCTGGATGAAGGCGCCGACCGCGTCGATCTCGGCCTCGCTCAGCTTCGGCGGCTTGCGCTCGATCTGCGCTTCCTGCCGCGCGGCCGGCATCCGGCCCGAAGAGGTCTGGAAGTACACCGCGGCGTCACCGATGCCGATGAGGCTCGGGCCGCGGTCCTGCACGCCTTCGAGGTTCGCGCCGTGGCACGCGATGCAGGTGTTGTTGTAGACCTGCTCGCCGAGGCGCAGCTGCGCCGGCGTGCCCTGGGCCTGCGCGGTCTGCGGCTCGGGGGCGAACACGGCGTACAGGGCGCCGGCGCTCACCAGCGCGATACCGAGCGCGAGCAGGCCGGCGAACCGCCTCCGCAGCTTCGACCGCGCGCGGTAGCCGCGCTCCGAGGACTTGGTGCTGGTGGTCATCTTGCGGCAACCCTTGCTGTCAGTTCAGGCCGATGGAGAAGGTGGTGGCGGCTGGGGGCGCGGACCTCACGGCAGGAGGTAGATCACACCGAACAGGCCGACCCACACGATGTCGACGAAGTGCCAGTAGTAGGACACGACGATCGCCGACGTGGCCTGGGCGGGGGTGAACTTGCTCAGCTTCGTGCGGATGAGCAGGTACACGAAGGCGATCAGCCCGCCGATGACGTGCAGGCCGTGGAACCCGGTGGCGAGGTAGAAGACCGTGCCGAACGGGCCGGACGGGATCGTCATCCCCTCTTCGACCAGGTTGTGGTACTCGTTGGCCTGGCCGCCGACGAAGATCGCGCCCATGATCAACGTGATGATGTACCAGCGGCGCAGCCCGTAGACGTCACCGCGCTCGGCGGCGAACACACCGAACTGGCAGGTCAGCGAGGACAGCACGAGGATCACCGTGAACGGGATCGCGTACGTCACGTTGAGGTGGAACTCCTCGCCGTGCAGCGGTGGTGGCCACGCGCCGGTGGAGTTCTGCGCCTTGACGGTGAAGAACATCGCGAAGAGCCCGGCGAAGAACATCAGTTCGCTGGACAACCACACGATGGTGCCGACACTGACCATGTTCGGCCGGTTCAGCGAGTGAACCCGCTGACTGATGGTGGGAGCTGCCGTTGTCACGGATCGCATTATGTCCTCCCGCACCGCCGTCCCGCCGGGTGGGTCCACGGCAAGTCGCGTGCGGAGCCGATCACACCTCCGGAAACCGGCACTGCGGAAAGGTGAGAGCTACTCATGGGTTTACTCGACCGGCTGCGTGACCTGGTCAAGAAGGACAAAACCGCCGGTCTGACGCCTGATACGCCCGGGTTGAAGATCGTCGCCGAGGCCTTCGACCCGGCCGTCGCGGACTCCGCCGTGCTCGCCGGTTCACCCGCCTGGGTCAGCACGGCACCCGCCGTTCTGCGGCACCACCTGCTGCTTCCGCCCGCTCGCCTCGGCGAAGCGGCGTCGATCCTCGCCCAGGACGGCTACGACCTGCGAGAAGAGTCACCCGATGGTGGCCTGACGCGGGTGCACGCGGTCCGCGTCCAGGTGCTCGACGCGCTCCACTGCGCCCAGGAACGGTCCCGGATGGCGGGCCTCGCGCAGCGGCTGGGCGGCGACGCGCTGGGCTGGGACGCGCTCCAGCCGGAGGCGCCCGCGTGATGTCGGTCTCGGCCGATACGATCGGCGTAGTCGAGCTTTGACCGAAGACGGAGGCGTCCTCAATGACCGAGCGGGCGATGCGAGTCCTGGTGTTCAGCCACAAGGCGGAGGTGCGCGAGGCGATCGTGAACGCGGTCGGCCGGCGGCCCGCCGCCGACGTGGGCCGCGTGGAGTACGTCGAGGCGGCCGGCATCGCGGACGTGCTGTCCGAGGTGGACGCGGGCCACGTCGACCTGGCGATCCTCGACGGCGAAGCGCAGCCGACCGGCGGCATCGGGCTGTGCCGCCAGCTGAAGGCGGAGATCACCGACTGTCCGCCGATCGTGGTGGCGGTGCGGCGGCGGGACGACCGGTGGCTGGCCACCTGGTCGCAGGCGGACGCCGTGCTGGTGCACCCGCTGGACCCGCTGACCGCCGCGGAGACCGTCGCCGACGTGCTGCGCGCGCGACGGGTCCCCGTCGTGAACGGCTGAGCCCGGTGACCACCCCGGTCCCCCGCACCTGGCCACCCCTGCTCAAGCAGCTCATCGCGCGGGTCGACCTGTCCGAGGACGACACGGCGTGGGCGATGGACCAGATCATGAGCGGCGCGGCGAGCCCGGCCCGGATCGCCGGGTTCGCGGTGGCGTTGCGCGCCAAGGGCGAGACGCCCGCGGAGATCGCCGGCATGGCCGCGACGATGCTGGCGCACGCGCGCCGGGTCGAGCTGGACCGCCCGGCCGTCGACATCGTCGGCACCGGCGGTGACGGCTCGA
Source organism: Amycolatopsis sp. NBC_00348 (assembly GCF_036114655.1). Classification (NCBI taxonomy): domain Bacteria; kingdom Bacillati; phylum Actinomycetota; class Actinomycetes; order Pseudonocardiales; family Pseudonocardiaceae; genus Amycolatopsis; species Amycolatopsis sp. NBC_00348. The sequence continues at coordinate 5,930,006 of NZ_CP107994.1, forward strand.
ACTCCGTGAACATCTCGACGATGGCGACGATCGTCACGGCGGCGGCGGGCGCGCCGGTGGCCAAGCACGGCAACCGCAGCGCGTCGTCGAAGTCCGGGGCGGCCGACGTGCTGGAGACCCTCGGCGTGCGGATCAGCCTGCCGCCGGAAGTGGTGCAGCGCAGCCTTACGGAGGTCGGCGTCGGGTTCTTCCTGGCCTCGGCGTTCCACCCCGCGCTGCGCCACGCCGGCCCGGTCCGCAGCGAGCTCGGCGTGCCGACGACGTTCAACCTGCTCGGCCCGCTGACCAACCCGGCCCAGCCGGGCAGCGCGCTGATCGGCTGCGCGTACGCGGACAAGACCCGGGTGCTGGCCGAGGTGTTCGCCCGGCGCGGCACGCGGGCCCTGGTGGTCCGCGGCGACGACGGCCTCGACGAGATCACCACCACGACGACGTCGACGCTCTGGGTGGTCGCGGACGGTGAGGTCACCGAGCGCGGCCTCGACCCGCTGGAGCTGGGCATCCCGCGCGCGACGGCGGAGGACCTGCGCGGCGGCGACGCGGCGGCGAACGCGGAGGTCGTCCGCGAGCTGGTGGGCGGCAAGCCGGGCCCGGTCCGCGACGCCGTCCTGATCAACGCGGCGGCGGCCCTGGCGGCGTTCACGGGCTTCTCGGCGTCCTTGGAGGACGACCTGCGCGCGGGCTTGGCGCGAGCGGCCGAGGCGATCGACTCCGGCGCGGCAGCGGCCCTGCTGGACCGCTGGATCGCGTTCCAGTAGCTGCGGACCGGCGTCAGCCGCGGAAGGCCGTGCGGTACGACGTCGGGCTTGTCCCCCTCAACCGGGTGAACTGGTGGCGCAACGCCGCCGCCGAGGCGTAGCCGCACGCCACCGCTATGTCCTCCACCGACAGCCGGCCCTCCTCCAGCAGGGCCTGGGCGCGGTCCAGCCGGCGTTCCGTCAGCCAGCGGTGCGGCGTTGTGCCCGTCGCCGCCGAGAAGCGGCGCAGGAACGTCCGCTCCCCCAGGCCGCTGCGGCGGGCCAGCTCCGCCACCGTGAACGGCCGGTCCAGTCGCCGCTCCACCCATTCCAGCGCTTCGGCCACCACCGAGTCGTCCGGCAGGGACGGGACCGGGGCCTGGACGAACTGGGCCTGGCCGCCCGCGCGGAAGGGCGCCGCCACCATCCGGCGGGCCAGCGTCGTCGCCGCCGTCACGCCGCGCAGGCGGCGGACCAGGTGCAGGCACAGGTCGACCGCCGCGACCGTGCCCGCGCTGGTCAGGACGCCGTCGTCGTCGGCGTACAACGCCTGGGGGTCCACGAGCGCTGTCGGGAACTTCTGCCGGAACTCCGCCTCGTACACCCAGTGGACCGTGCAACGGCGGCCGTCGAGCAGGCCCGCGTACCCCAGTGTGAACACGCCCGCGCAGAACCCCGCCACCCACGCGCCGCGCGCGGCCGCGTCGCGCAGGACGTCCAGCACCGGGGACGGCGGCGGTGCCGTCCGGGGCGCGCACGTCGGCACGATCAGCAGGTCCGCCGACGCCGCGAAGTCCAGGTCCGCGAGCCCGGACAGCCCGAAGCCCGACCAGCTGGCGATCGGCGCGCCACCCGGGGAGCAGACGGCGAAGTCCCAGCCGTCGATGCCGTCGGCGCTGCGGTCGGTGCCGAACACCTCGCACGCGACGCCCAGCTCGAACGGCGAAACGTGGTCGGCGAGCACCACCGCGACCCGGTTGACGTCCATCGGCCGAGTGTGTCACAAGTTTTGCGGTCGTTGTCATCTCTGACACTGGTCGGCCGGCGCGCACGGGACGAACCTGGTCCGCATGATGAATTCGGAAAGCCGCCCGCTGCTCCAGTGGACCGCGGCGATGGCGATGTCCGGGACGATCGGCGCGGTCGTCCTGGAAAGCGGCGCCGCGGCCCCGGCCGTCGCGTTCGCCCGCTGCTTCGTCGGCGGGACGCTGCTCGTGCTCTGGTGCCTCGCACGCGGCTGGCTGCAGGCCTGGCGGCCGTCGCGCCGCGACCTCGGGCTGGCCGTGCTGGGCGGGCTGTTCCTGGTCGGGAACTGGGTGCTGCTGTTCGCCTCGTACGCGCTGTCGTCGATCTCGGTCAGCACGGTCGTCTACCACACCCAGCCGCTGATCCTGGTCGGTCTGGCGGCGGCGTTCCTGGGCGAGAAGTTCGCGAAGAGTCACCTGATCCGGGCCGGGATCGCGTTCGGCGGTGTGGCGCTCATCTCCCTGTCGGCCCACGGCGAGGACGGCAAGCCGGTGCAGCTCGCGGGAATCGCCCTCGCCCTCGGCGCGGCCGTGCTCTACGCCGGCGCGTCCTTCGTCGCGAAGCAGCTGAAGCACGTCCGCCCGCACCTGCTCGCGGCCGTGCAGACCACGGTCGGCGCGCTGCTGCTGGCGCCCGTGCTGCTGATCACGCCGCTGCCGTCGACGACGTCGGGGCTGCTCTGGCTGGTGCTGCTCGGGACGGTGCACACGGCCCTGATGTACGTGCTGATCTACGCCAGCATCGGCAAGCTGCCCACGACGACGGTGGCGCTGCTGTCCTACGTCTACCCGGTGGTCGCCGTGCTGGTCGACATCGCCTTCTACGGCCACCGCCCGACCTGGCCCGAGGCCGTCGGCATGCTCGCGGTGCTGGCCGCCGCGCTGGCCCCGCAACGCACGAAAACCGGCCGCCACACTGTCGAGCAGCGTGACGGCCGGTCAGCGGAGCTTGAGGTCAGTCGTGCGACGGACCCGTGTGGTACTCGAACACCAGGCCGCCGATCGTGATCAGCAGCGCGACGAGCGCGATGACCAGCAGCCAGATGTGGAAGAACGCCAGGGCGAGGGCGGCCAGGGCGGCGGTGGCCGCCATGCTGACCGGCCAGTAGCTGCCCGGGCTGAAGAAGCCCAGCTCGCCGGCGCCGTCGCTGATCTCGGCGTCTTCGCGGTCTTCGGGGCGCGGTTCGATGCGGCGGGCGACGAACTGCATGTAGCTGCCCGCGAGGAACGCGAGGCCACCGGTGAGGAACAGCGAAACGATGCCGACCGGCTCGGGTCCGTGGGTGGCGGCCAGCGCGGTCCACACCCAGTACACGGCCGCCATGAACACGGCGAAGCTCGCCACGATGAAGAAGATTCGCGCTTCGACCTTCATGGGTCTTTCCTACTCCTGTTATCGCTCTTCAGGGGGTCCGGGTGGCGGAGCCCCCGGCCCGGGGCGGAGCTCCGGTTGACACAGTCGCTCAGAGTCAGTTCGACGCGATCCGCGCCGTGCGGTCGGTGTTGAACGGCTGGGTGGTGACCGCGTGCGGGGTGCACAGCTCGCCGCAGTTCATCTTCGTCAGCGCCTCGGACGCGGTGAACGTCTGGTTCGTGGCCGGGTTCACCTGCTTGCGCAGCGCGATGTACTGGTCGTACTTGTCCGCCGACAGCGCCCGGACCTCGAAGTTCATCACCGAGTGGTACGTGCCGCACAGCTCCGCGCACCGGCCGACGAAGGAACCCTCGCGGTCGATCTTGTTCTGGAAGGAGCTGTCCTGGTTGTTCTTGTCCGGGTTCGGCATGACGTCCCGCTTGAAGTGGAACTCAGGCACCCAGAAGGAGTGGATGACGTCGGTCGAGATCAGGTCGTACTGGATCGTCTTGCCGACCGGCAGCACCAGCAGCGGGATCTCGCCGGACGAGCCGACCGTGCTGACCTGGCCGCTGCCGTCGGGCTTGGCGGCGCTGGGGTCCTCGTACCTGAACTCCCAGTTCCACTGGAACGCCACGACCTGGACCTTGACGTCCGGGTTCGGGATCTTGTCCAGGACCTTCGACTCCGTCGTCGCGGTGAAGAAGAACAGGACGCAGACCATGATCGTCGGGACGACGACCGTGAACAGCTCGAGCGGGATGTTGTACTGGAACTGCCGGGGCAGCTCCTCCGGCTCGCCGTCGACCGTCTTCTTCTTGCGGTGGAACGTCGCGGTCCAGAAGATCAGGGCCCAGACGATGACGCCGACGACGAGCGCCGCGATCACGGTCCAGGTCCAGAGGTTCCGCATCTCGTTCGCCTGCTCGGTGACACCCACCGGCCAGCCGAACCGCAGGATCTCGTCGCCGGAGCAGCCCGTCGCGGTCAACGCGACCAGCACGGCCAGCGCGGCTACTCGCGCGGTCCGCTTACCCAGGGTGCGCTCGGGTTTTCCCACTGCGCCTCGCCCTTTCACCCAGAGCCTCCTACGACCGATCTTTGTGACAGGGCGGAGCCTAGCCGAGTTGGCGCAGTCCGCTGACCAAGGGGCCTCCCTCGACGCGCGTGGTACTCGCCACGGCACGCCCGGCATACTGGGCGCTCCCCAGCCCCACGAAGACCCTGAAGGTGTGTGAGTACCCGTGTGCGGCCTGCTTGGACTGATCTGCGCGACCGAAACCGGCGCTGCGAACGCGCGTGACGCCGTCGGCGCGGCCATGCGCTGCCAGCGCCACCGCGGGCCCGACGAGCAGGACACCTGGGCCGACGCCGAGGTCGTCTACGGCTTCAACCGGCTGGCGTTCATCGACGTCGAGCACGCGCACCAGCCCCTCGTCTGGGGGCCGCCGGAGGCGCCGGGCCGGTACACGATGAACTTCAACGGCGAGATCTACAACTACCTGGAGCTGCGGGCCGAGCTGGCCGGCGAGCACGGGGCGAAGTTCGAGACCGAGGGCGACGGCGAGGCGATCGTCGCCGGCTACCACTACCTGGGCGCCGCGTGGGTCGAGAAGCTGCGCGGGATGTTCGCCTTCATGATCTGGGACTCGCAGGAGAAGCGGGTCTTCGGCGCGCGCGATCCGTTCGGGATCAAGCCGCTGTTCTACTCGGCCGGCCCCGGCGGCGTGGCGTTCTCCAGCGAGAAGAAGAGCCTGCTGGAGCTGTCGGACACCCTCGGCGTCGCGCAGGAGCTGGACCGCAAGGCGCTGCAGCACTACCTGGTCCTGCAGTACGTGCCCGAGCCCGAGTCGCTGCACACCGCGATCCGCCGCGTCGAGTCCGGGACGTCGTTCGAGGTCGTCCCCGGCGGTGAGGTGCAGTTCACCCGCTACTTCCACCCGAAGTTCGCGGCGAAGCCGGTCAACGGGCCGGCCGAGGCCGAGGCGCTGTACGAGCGCATCGCCGATGTGATGCGCGACTCGGTCGGCAAGCACATGATCTCCGACCCGGACGTCACGGTCGGCGCGTTCCTCTCCGGCGGCATCGACTCCACGGCCACCGCCACGCTGGCCAAGGAGCACAACCCGAACCTGATCGCGTTCACCACCGGGTTCGAGCGCGAGGGCTACTCCGAGGTCGACGTCGCCGCCGAGTCGGCCGCCGCGATCGGCGTGAAGCACGTCGTCCGCACGGTCACCGCGGACGAGATGATGGAGGTGCTGCCGCTCATCGTCTGGTACCTCGACGACCCGGTGGCCGACCCGGCGCTGGTGCCGCTGTGGTTCATCGCGCGCGAGGCCCGCAAGCACGTCAAGGCGGTGCTCTCCGGCGAGGGCGCGGACGAGCTGTTCGGCGGCTACACGATCTACAACGAGCCGATCTCGCTGGCGCCGTTCGAAAAGATGCCGGGCGGCATGCGGAAGCTGATCGGCAAGGTGTCCACGAAGATCCCCGAGGGCACCCGCGGCAAGGACCTGCTGCGCCGCGGCGCGCTGCCGCTGGAGGACCGCTACTACGGCAACGCCCGCAACTTCCGCGACGACCAGCTGCGCCACGTGCTGAAGACGTACCAGGAAGGCGTGGGCTTCAAGGACGTCACGGCGCCCTGGTACGACGTCTCGCGCGGCTGGGACCCGGTGGCCCGGATGCAGCACGTCGACCTCTACACCTGGCTGCGCGGCGACATCCTGGTCAAGGCGGACAAGGTGACCATGGCGAACTCGCTGGAGCTGCGGGTGCCGTTCCTGGACGCCGAGGTGTTCAAGGTCGCCGCGTCGATCCCGCTGGACCAGAAGCTCGCCCACAACACCACGAAGTACGCGCTGCGCCAGGCATTGGCGAAGATCATCCCGGCACACGTGCTGAACCGCCGCAAGCTCGGCTTCCCGGTGCCGATCCGGCTGTGGTTGCGCAACGAGATGTACGACTGGGCCAAGGGCATCATCAACGATTCGCGGACCGAAGAGCTGCTGGACAAGAAGGCCATCCTGGCCCTGCTGGAGGAGCACAAGGCGGGCCAGCTGGACCGCAGCCGCCAGCTGTGGGCGCTGATCGTGTTCATGTTGTGGCACGGCATCTTCGTGGAGCACCGCATCAAGCCGGAGATCCCGGAGCCGGTGTACCCGGTCAAGCTCTGACCGTCCATTGTAGACAGTGACTGTCCCGCGCGCGGGACAGCGAAAGGGCCTCCTCGCCGCGGCGGGGAGGCCCTTTTCGGTGTGTCAGTGCCACCACTGGTCGGTGGCGCCGGGCCGCTGTAGGGCTGCAGCTCGATGCCCGGGATCGGCGACGCGGAGGACCGGCAGCGGCCCGCGGGCCGCTGCCGGGGTTCCCCCTGGTGGAGCCGCCCGATCCCCTCTCGGCCGCCTCTTCCGCCATTCTCCGTACCGGACGGGGCGTCGTCGAGGGACTCAAGCCCAGCCGAAAACCCTCAGGTCAAGCCCACGAAAGGCCCCCTCACCGACCGGCGAGGGGGCCTTCGCACAACAGTGCGTCAGACGGGGAGGACCACCGAGATCTCCTCGGCCGCGTCCGGGCCGAAGGCCTCGCCGATGCGGGCGAGCGCGTCGGCGCGGTCGAACGTCCACTCCTGGGTGCCCACGGTCTCGAGCACCAGCACCGCGATGAGCGAGCCGAGCTGCGCGGACCGCTCCACGTTCAGGCCGCCGTCGAGGCCCGCCAGGAAGCCCGCGCGGAAGCCGTCGCCGACGCCGGTCGGGTCGGCCTTGGCGCGCTCGGGGACCGCGCCGATCTGCAGCGCGACGCCGTCCTTGCCGACGATCTCGACGCCCTTCTCACCCAGCGTCGTGATGCGCACGCCGACCTGGTCGAGGACGTCGGCCTCGGTCCAGCCGGTCTTCTGGAGCAGCAGCTCCCACTCGTAGTCGTTGCTGAACAGGTACTTCGCGCCGGCGACGAACGCCCGCGCCTGCTCCCCGGACATCCGGGCCAGCTGCTGCGACGGGTCGACGGCGAAGGTGTACCCGCGCTGGCGGCACTCCTCGGCGTGGCGGACCATGCCTTCCGGGTCGTCCGGGCTGATCAGCACCAGGCTCAGCGGGCCGGCGCGGTCGGCGATCGGCGCGAGCTCGATGTTGCGGGACTCCGCCATCGCGCCCGCGTAGAACGTCGCGATCTGGCAGAGGTCCTCGTCCGTCGTGCAGACGAACCGCGCGGTGTGCGCGGTCTCCGACACGTGCACACCCGAGGTGTCGACGCCGTGGCGCTCCAGCCACGAGCGGTAGTCGGCGAAGTCGGCGCCGACCGCGCCCACCAGCACCGGCTTGACGCCCAGCACGCCGAGGCCGAACGCGATGTTCGCGCCGATCCCGCCGCGCCGGACCACGAGGTCGTCGGCGAGGAAGCTCAGCGAAACCCGGTGCAGCTGCTCGGCCACCAGCTGTTCGGCGAACCTTCCGGGGAAGTGCATGAGGTGGTCGGTTGCGATACTGCCGGACACTGCGATCCTGGCCCTGTCTGCCACCGGCTGCTCCTTTGTGGTCGACCTCACGGCAAACGGCGCGAACTTACCCCCGGGTCGTGCCCCATCCGGGTTGTTCGCGCACACCACCCGAGACTACCGGCTGGTACTCCTTCTCCAGTCGAGTCGCGATCAATAGCGTTACGAATCGTGAAAGCCGTCACCGAACCCGAGACGTTGTCCGAGCTGATCGCCGACTGCGCCCACATCCCCACGACGCTGCGGGCGGGCGACGTCCCGCTGCCGCGCGTCCAGGCGCCGCCGTGGCAGGTCGACGAGGCGTGTCACGCCCAGGTCGCGGAGCTCGACGCCTACGTCTGAGCCCGCAACCCCCGCAGCAACGAAGAAGGCCCCGTCCTCCGTTCGGAGGCGGGGCCTTCTCGCGTGTTGCTCAGAACCGGCGTGCGACGCTCAGTGGAACGAGTCGCCGCAGGCGCAGGAGCCGGTCGCGTTCGGGTTGTCGATCGTGAAGCCCTGCTTCTCGATCGTGTCCACGAAGTCGATGACGGCTTCCGAGACGTACGGGGCGCTCATCCGGTCCACGGCGACCTTGAGGCCGTCGAAGTCGCGGAACAGGTCACCGTCGAGCGTGCGCTCGTCGAAGAACAGCTGGTAGCGCAGACCCGCACAGCCACCGGGCTGGACGGCGATGCGCAGGTGCATGTCATCGCGGCCCTCCTGGTCGAGCAGGGCCTTCGCCTTGGCAGCCGCGGTGTCGGTCAGCGTGACGCCGTGGGTCTCCTCGGCGGTCTCGGCCTGCGTCGCGCCGGCGTGCTCAGCGGTCGTCATGGCACTCCTCATAGGTTCGAACTCACTGCGGATACTCCTGGTGCCCTACGTCCAACACCCGGTGCGTCCGATCTGTTCCCCTGCCATGGTCGCACATCGATCGACCTGGTGAAACGGCGGCGTGACGCCTGCAATACCCTGGTGACGTGAGGTTCCTGCGCCGAAGCACCACAGACACCGCCGCCGACGAGCCGGCCACGACCGAGGCCGTCGACGTCGGCGGCAAGTCGTTCACGCCCGGTAAGGGCAAGGCCACGCCCAAGCGGCGGGAGGCGGAGGCGAAGCGCCGGGGTCCGGTCGCACCCCCGCCGACCACCATGCGGGAGGCGATGAAGCGCAACAAGGAGCTTCGCAAGGCGAACCCGCAGAGCAAGGAAGACCGCCGCTCCGAGGCGAAGATCCGCCGCGAGCGGATGATGTCGGGCGACGACAAGTACCTGCTGCCGCGCGACCGCGGGCCGGTCAAGGCGTACGTCCGCGACCTGGTCGACACCCGGCGCAACCTGCTCGGCCTGTTCATGCCGCTGGCGATCCTGGTGTTCCTCGCGCTGCTGGTGCCGTTGCCCCAGGTCCAGTCGTACATCACCCTGCTGTGCACGGCGCTGCTGCTGGTGATGGCCATTGAGGGCGTCGTCAACGGCCGCAAGATCGGCAAGCTGGTGCGCGAGAAGTTCCCCAAGGAGACGGTGAACGGCCGGTCCGTCGGCTGGTACGCGTTCGTCCGGGCCTCCCAGATCCGGCGCCTGCGGGTCCCGAAGCCACGGCTGAAGCCGGGCGACCCGATCCCGAACTGAGCTTTCCGGAAGAGCCGGGTGAGACGTGTCTCACCCGGCTTTTCGCTGTCCGGGACCGCCAAAACGGGCTGGAGTTGCTCCAGGTCGTTAGCAAAGCAAACGATTACCGCCTAGGCTGCGGTCATGGAGTTTCGTCGTCTCGGCCGCAGCGGCCTCAACGTCAGTGAGATCTCGTACGGGAACTGGCTCACCCACGGTTCCCAGGTCGAGGAGGACCAGGCCCACGCCTGCATCAAAGCCGCGCTCGACGCCGGCATCACCACCTTCGACACCGCCGACGTCTACGCGAACACCGCCGCGGAGTCGGTGCTCGGGCGCGGCCTGAAGGGGCAGCGGCGGGAGAGCCTGGAGATCTTCACCAAGGTCTTCTGGCCGACCGGTCCCAAGGGGCCCAACGACAAGGGCCTGTCCCGCAAGCACATCCTCGAGTCGGCGAACGCCTCGCTCGACAGGCTCGGCACCGACTACCTCGACCTCTACCAGGCGCACCGCTTCGACCGGAGCGTGCCGCTCGAAGAGACCATGCTCGCCTTCGCCGACCTCGTCCGCCAGGGCAAGGTGCTCTACGTCGGCGTCTCGGAGTGGACCGGCGAGCAGATCAGCCGGGGCGCGGCGCTGGCCCGTGAGCTGAAGATCCCGTTCGTGTCGAACCAGCCGCAGTACAACATGCTCTGGCGCGTCATCGAGGACCAGGTCATCCCCGCCTCCGAGCGCGAGGGGCTCAGCCAGATCGTCTGGTCGCCGATCGCGCAGGGCGTGCTGACCGGCAAGTACAAGCCGGGCGCGGCGTTCCCCGAGGGCTCGCGCGCCACCGACGAGAAGGGCGGCGCCAACATGGTCCGCCGCTTCCTCGACGACGAGGTCCTCAAGCGCGTCGCCGAGCTGGAGCCCCTCGCCAAGCAGGCGGGCCTGTCGATGGCGCAGCTGGCCGTCGCGTGGGTGCTGCAGAACCCGAACGTCGCGTCGGCGATCATCGGCGCCTCGCGGCCGGAGCAGGTCGTGGACAACGTCCAGGCCGCCGGCAAGAAGCTCGACGCCGACCTGCTCACCGCCATCGACGACGTCCTCGGTGACGTCGTGGAGCGCGACGCGAGCCTCACCAAGAGCCCCTGACGTCGAAAGCCGTGAAGGCCTCCTTACCGGCCGTAAGAGCCGGTAAGGAGGCCTTCACGGCTTTTCAGTCCTGGTTGATCCGGGCCTGGTAGGGCACGTGGCCGTCCAGGTCGAGGCCGTCCTCCGGGGAGACGCGGGGCTCGACGCCGAACCCGCGCAGCAGGCGGCTCGCCCCGGCCAGCCGGTCACCGCCGCGGCCCGGGAGCCGCTCCGGCGTGAAGCCGCGCTCGGCCAGCAGGCTCTCGACGTCGTCCATCAGCCGGTACGGGTCGTAGCCCCGCGGCTCAACCACGGGGCCAGGTCTTCCCGGTGATCCGCTCGTAGACCTCGGTGTAGCGCTGCCGCGTCTGCTCGACGATGTCCGCCGGGATCTCCGGCCCGGGCGGGGTCTGGTCCCAGCCGGTGCCGCGCGACCAGTCGCGCACGAACTGCTTGTCGAACGCGTGCTGCGGCCGGCCCGGCTCCCACTCGTCGGCGGGCCAGAAGCGCGACGAGTCCGACGTCAGGACCTCGTCGCCCAGGGTCAGCGTGCCCTCGCCGTCGAACCCGAACTCCAGCTTGGTGTCGGCGATGATGACGCCCTGCGCGGCGGCGTGTTCGGCGCCCTTCGCGTAGATCTCCAGCGTCAGCTCGCGAAGCCGCTTCGCGGTGTCTTCGCCGATCTCGTTCAGCACCTCGTCGAAGGTCATGAACTCGTCGTGCCCGGTGTCGGAGATCTTCGTCGTCGGCGTGAAGATCGGCTCCGGCAGCTTGTCGCCCTCGACCAGGCCCGGCGGCAGCGAGACGCCCGAGATCTTGCCGTCGCGCTGGTACTCCCGCAGGCCGAGGCCGGCGAGGTAGCCGCGGGCGATGCACTCGACCTGGACCATCTTCAGCGGCTTGCAGCGCATCGCGCGGCCGGCGAACTCGTCCGGGACGTCGGTCGCGGAGACGACGTGGTTCGGGACGACGTCGGACATCCGGTCGAACCACCACGCGGACAGCTGGTTGAGCAGCTTGCCCTTGTCCGGGATCGGCGTCGGGAGCGAGACGTCGTAGACCGAGACGCGGTCGGTGGCGACCAGCAGGAGGTCGCCGTCGAGCTCGTAGAGGTCACGGACCTTGCCCGCGTGGATGTGCTTCATTCGCCGTCCTCAGTCGTGTACTCGTGGAAAACCCAGTGTTCGGGCAGCGCGGCGGACTCACCGTATTCCACGACCGTGCCGTCGGCCGCGAGGAAGGTGCTCCGGCCGAGCAGCACCGGCGACCCGGCCGGCACCGCCAGCTCGGCCGCCTCGTTCTCGTCCGCCCGGCCCGCCGCGTGCCGTTCCTGCGTGACGGTGATCTTCGTGCCGAGCCGCGCGGCCGCGTGGGCCGACGTGCCCTCGACGATCCGCTCCGGCACCAGCAGCGCCGGCGCCCTGGCCGAGAGCGCGCCGTCGAACCACGAGGTCGACGTCGAGAGCGGGCGCGAGTCCGGCCCGTAGGTGGTGCGCCGCCGCCGGATGGCCGGGGCGCCCGCCTCCAGGCCGAGAGCGGCCGCGGCCCGCTCGATCGCCGGTTCGAGCCCGGCCGACCGGATCACGGCGTAGTGGCCCGGCGGGTAGATCTTGCCGGTGCGCGCCGAGGCGACACTGCGGTCGAGCGCGCTGCGGTGCAGGCCGCCGCGGTCGACGACCGTGCCGACGCCGCGCACCGGACGCACGAGGCCCTGCGAGCGGAGCGTGGCCAGCACCTTGGTGGCCGTCGCCATCGCGACGGCCCACGTGCGCGCGATCTCGCGGGCGGACGGCACCGCGTCGCCCTCCTGCAACCGGCCGGACAGGATGTCGTCACGGATCCGGCCCGCGATCTGCAGGTACGGCGGCTCAGGACGGTCGAGGGTGGGCAAGGCGGCTCCTCACGAGGACTACGCACAAGTGTTCTAGCACGCCAGGGGGTCTCCCTCAAAGCCCTGCTCAGAACCACCCAGGTGTACTAGTACACGCGCTGGACTGCGCTCTAGTACGCAAGTTACCCTCGAAAGTGTGTCCCCGCCCACATCCCACACCGGATCAGGCGGCCCGGATCTCGAGGAACTGCTCGAGGAACTCCGGCGCCGCAAATGGGTGCTGCACCTGTTCGGCGGCCGCGAGGCGCCGGAGATCTACGCGGCGGTCTTCCAGTGGCAGACCTGCGCGGACGTGGTCGTACTCCGGGACGAGCACCGGGCGAGCGCCTACCGGGTGCCGACGTTCCCGGGCACCGACGTGTTCAGCCCGCGGGTGGTCACGTGGCAATACCACGCCACCCCGGTCTGGACGCTGCGGGCGGCGCTGACCTTGGCGGAGCCGGGCACCCCCGGCGCCCCACTGCAAGCGCTGCGCCCGCAGCCGGGCTGTCACATCCCGATGGAGCTCCGCGCGGACGTGACGATCCGCCCGACCTGGACCGGCTTCGAGGAGGAGAAAGGGGACGACGGCGGACCACCCGCCTGCGCTTAGCGGGCGAGCAGCCGCTCCGCGACCACCAGGTCGTGGGGGTAGGTGATCTTCAGGTTCTCGGGCGCACCGGGGACCCACCGGATCGGCAGGGAGGAGTACCGCTCCATGCAGGACGAAGTGTCCGTTCCCGAGAAGCCCTCACGCTCCGCCTGTTCGTAGGCCTCGAGCAGCGGTCCGGCCCGGAAGCCCTGAGGCGTCTGGACGCGGATCGCGCCGGGCACCTGGGCGACCAGGTGCCCGGCATCCACTTCGACGACGTCGTCCGCGGCCAGGCCCGGCACAGCCCCCCCGTCCTCGCGTGTCCGGGCCAGCACCGCGCCGACCAGGTCGGAGTGGACCAGCGGCCGGGCCGCGTCGTGCAGCAGCACGGCGTCGACCCGGCCGCCTGTTATGCGCGGGGCGAGGTGGCGCAGCGCGTTCAGCTCGGACGCCTGCCGCGTGGGCCCGCCGTGCACGATCTCGACGTCGCCGTCGAAGCCGGCGAGCACCTCGTTCGCGAGCTCCGCGTCCTGCGGCCGGATCACCAGCACCAGCACGCCGACGCCGGGCACCCCGGCGAAGGCGTCGAGGGACCAGGCGACCACCCGCCGCCCGGCCAGCGGCAGGTAGACCTTGTTCAGCCGCGCGCCGACGCGGGTGCCCGCGCCGCTGGCCAGCACCACCGCGGCCGCCGTCTTCTCCACCGTCTCCACGAGCGGCGAGACTACTGGGCGGGCGTGTAGCTCAGGATGATCATGCCGGTGTCGTGCACCTCGGTGCCGTTCAGCGTGAACGTCTTCTGGCCGGTCTCGCGGTAGAGCAGCTGGTCCGGGGTGGCGTTGCCGGAGAGCACCGGGTGCAGCCAGACGCGCAGCTCGTCGAGCAGGCCGTTGTCGAGCAGCAGCCGGGTGACGTCGCCGAAGCCGTACTGCAGGATGTCGCCCGCGGTCCGCTCCTTGAGGGCCCGGATCTCGTCGACGACGTTCTCCGAGATCACCTTCGAGCCGGTCCACTCCGGGTCCTTCAGCGTGGTGGACACGACGTACTTGTCGATGGTGTTCATCCGGTCGGAGACCTCGTCCTTGGGCAGCTGCGGCCACGCCTGCGAGAAGCCGTCGTACGTCTTGCGCCCCATGATCAGCGCGTCGCTGGCGGCCAGCTGCGCCTTCACGGCCGCGTGGGCCTGCTCGCCGAGGTACGTGAAGTGCCAGTTCTGCATGTTCGTGATGTCGCCGTCGAGGGTCATGTACGTGGCGTTGACGATCCGGCCCATGGTGGTGTCTCCCTGTGTTCGTGCTCCCGCTTACGACCACGCGTCGAACGGGGCAGGCCCGGATCGACACGTCTCACGAACTATTTTCGCGCGCCCGGTAGGTTGGGCCGCGGCGGTGCCGGAAAAGACTGCCGCCACAAGAGGAAAGGGCCTGGTGTGGAGCCGGAAGACATCGAGTTCCCCGAGATCACCCCGCCCGACGAGCACGCCCGGTCCGCGGCGATCGCCCTGCACGACAAGCTGGTCAAGCCCGCCGGGTCGCTCGGCAGGCTCGAGGAGCTGGGCGTCTGGATCGCGGCCTGCCAGGGCCAGTCGCCGCCGCGGCCGTTCACCCGGCCCCGGGTCGTCGTCTTCGCCGGGGACCACGGGATCGCCGCCAAGGGCGTCTCGGCCTATCCCGCCGAGGTCACCTCGCAGCTGCTGGGCACGATGCTGACCGGCGGCGCCGTGATCAACGTGCTGGCCGCCGCCGCGGGCGCGAGCGTCCGCGTGGTCGACATGGCCGTGGACGCCGAGGCCCCCGCGACCCGCTCGATCGGCGAGTTCAAGGTCCGCCGCGGCTCCGGCTCGATCGACGTCGAGGACGCGCTGAGCGCCGCCGAGGTCAAGGCCGCGGTGCGCGCCGGGATCACGATCGCCGACGCCGAGGTCGACGGCGGCGCGGACCTGCTCATCCCCGGCGACCTCGGGATCGGCAACAGCACGCCGGCGTCCGTGCTCGTCGCGGCGCTGACCGGCACCGAGCCGGTGGCCGTGGTCGGGCGCGGCTCCGGCATCGACGACGACGCCTGGATGCGCAAGGCCACCGCGGTGCGCGACGCGCTGCGCCGGGCCCGCGTCGTGCTGGCCGACCCGATCGCCCTGCTGCGCACCACCGCGGGCGCCGACATCGCCGCGATGGCCGGGTTCCTGGCCCAGGCCGCGGTCCGGCGGACGCCGGTGGTGCTCGACGGCCTCGTCGCCTGCGCCGCCGCCCTGGTCGCCGAGGACCTCGCCCCGGGCGCCCGCCGCTGGTGGGTCGCCGGGCAGCGGACGGCCGAGCCGGCGCACGGCCTCGCGCTGGAGCACCTGGACCTGGGCCCGCTGCTGGAGCTGGACGTCCGGCTCGGTGAAGGCACCGGCGCGGTGACGGCGTTGCCGCTGCTGTCGATGGCCGCGCGCGTCCTGGCCGAGACGGCCACGCACGAGCAGGCCGGCGTCTCCGGCCCGCTCATCCCCGCCGTCGCCACCTGATCCCTGAAAAGCCGTGAAGGCCTCCTTACCGGCGCTTATGGCCGGTAAGGAGGCCTTCACGGCTTTAAAGTTCAGCCGAGCGGGACCATCCAGTTGTCCGGGTCCGGGCGGGTGCCCTCCTGGATGCCGGTCAGCTCTTCGCGCAGCTTCATCGTCAGGGTGCCCGGCTGCCCGTCGCCGATCGTGAACTCGCCGTTCGCGTGCTTGACGTGCCCGACCGGGGTGATCACCGCCGCCGTGCCGCAGGCGAACGTCTCCGTCAGCTCCCCCGAGGCCGCCGCCTTCTCCCACTCGTCGGTGGAGATCCGGCGCTCCTCGACCTTGTGGCCGAGCCGCTCCGCGAGCTGCAGCAGCGACTTGCGGGTGACGCCGGGCAGCAGCGAGCCGGTCAGCTCGGGGGTGACGAGCCGGGCGTTCTCGCCGGAGCCGAAGACGAAGAACAGGTTCATCCCGCCCATCTCCTCGACCCAGCGCCGCTCCACCGCGTCGAGCCAGACGACCTGGTCACAGCCCTTTTCGACGGCCTGCGCCTGGGCCACGAACGACGCCGCGTAGTTGCCGGCGCACTTGGCCGCGCCGGTGCCGCCGGGCGCCGCGCGCACGTACTCGGTCGAGAGCCAGACGCTCACCGGCTTGATGCCGCCGGAGAAGTACGACCCGGCCGGCGACGCGATGACGGTGTAGACGTAGTCGGCGGCCGGGCTGTTGACGCCGAGGCCGGTGGACGTCGAGATCATGAACGGCCGCAGGTAGAGCGCGTCACCCTGCCGGGTGGGAACCCAGCGGTTGTCGACGGCGATCAGCTCGCGCAGCGACTCGAGGAACAGCTCCTCGGGCAGCTGCGGCATGGCGAGCCGCTCGGCCGACTGCCGGAAGCGCGCCGCGTTGGCGTCCGGGCGGAACGACGCGATCGCGCCGCTCGGCTGGCGGTAGGCCTTGAGACCCTCGAAGATGGCCTGGCCGTAGTGCAGCACCGACGTCGCCGGGTCGAGGGTGAACGGGGCGTAGGGGCCGACTTTGGCGTCGTGCCAGCCTTCGCTCTTGGACCACTTGACCGTCACCATGTGATCGGTGAAGTACAGCCCGAAACCGGGGGCGGTGAGTACCTCCGCGACGCGTTCCTGGCTCGCAGGGCTCGAGTGCGGGACAGAGGTGAACTGCGTCGTGATGGTCATGGCCAGAGAATACCTGTTGGTCGGAAGCGCGTTAGTCGGATGTCCACGTGTTTTCCGACGGCGTTCCCGACCGGCTGGGCGTCCCGCGTCCGCGCCGCGACCACACTAGGATGACGCCGTGACCTTTCACTCCACTGAGCCGGTCCCCCGGTCTGCCCCGGGCACCGGCACCGGCGTCAAGACGTTCGTCACCGCGGTGCTGCTGACCTTCGGCGTCGGCCTGCTCGGCATGGTCGGCTGGGCCGTGCTCAGCAGCGGCTTCGGCGGCTTCCTCGGCCTGGTCGCCGGGGTCTTCGGCGTCGTCTGGTGGCGCAGCATCCACGACAAGACGGTGTTCCCGCAGGTGATCCCGACGAAGTCCGTCGTGATCCTCGCGGTCGTCAACGCCGTGCTGGCGCTGGTCCTGATCCTGACGGCGGGCTGAGCTCCGCCAGCAGCCCCGCGGGCAGCTCCGGCGCCGGCCAGTCCGGGTCCGGGCGGAAGTCGGTGTCCGTCCCGTCGAACGGGTAGGTGCCGCGCTCGGCCAGCGCGCCGATCCGCTCGCCTTCGGCGCGCAGCCGGTCGAGCTGCTCCTGGGTCAGCCGGCCGGCGTCGATCGCCACCTCGGCCTCGTCCTCGTCGTCCCAGCGCCAGGTGCCGTCCCGGTCGACGACGACGTCCAGCACGCCGTCGACCCGGTCCACCGCGCCCGGGCCGCGGCCGAGCGGCACCTCGAGGTTGACGTACCAGTTCGTGAACCGGCCCGCGGCGTCGAAGAACCACCACACCGACGACCATTCGTCGTCGGCGATCCGGCGCAGCGTGGACGTGCGGTGCCAGAAGTCCGGGACGGCGACGCGCGGGATGCGGAACCGCTGCTCCAGGGGCGCGTCCGCCATGTGCCGGCCGTCGACGAGCCGGCTGCCGACGATCGGCGTGCCGGCCGGGATCCAGCCGAGCAGGACGCGGCCGTCGTCTTCGAGGACGCGCAGCGGGTGGACCTGGCCGATCGAGCAGTCCGGCCGGTGGAACCGTTCGAGCACGGTCTGCCCGGGCCGCCAGCGTCGATCACTCACGCGACCCACTGTACCGGCGGGCGCGCACGCCGAGTAGCAGTGCGATCACGGTCGCCAGCCCCGCGGCGGCGAGCACCGGGAGCACCGGCAGGAAGTACGCGGCCACCGCGGCGACGGCCAGGCCCGCGAGGCCGGGCACGCCGGCCCGGGTCCGGACCTCGGCGCCCGCGGCGAGCGCCGGGACCACGGTCGCGACCACGGCGAACGCGGTGAGCAGCGGCTGCAGCGAGTCCGCGTCGGCGGCGGACAGCAGATCGCGCAGCGACGTCAGCGACAGCCCGAGCCGGACGGCGCCGAGCTGGTACAGCGCGGCGAAGGCGGCCAGCACCGCGACCGCGCCGAGCAGCAGGACCCGGAGCCCGGCGTTGTCCCGGCCCGCCGGCCGCAGGAACGGCAGCGTGAGCACGGCCGCGACGAGCACCCCGGCGAAGTTCGGCGGCTGCAGGCCGCCACCGACGGTCGACACCGGCGGCACGGCCACGCAGAGCGCCACCAGGACCAGCCCGGCCACCAGGAGCACCCCGCCCGCGGCCCGTGCGACGAACGTAGGGATCTTGAGCCCGGCGAACCCCGCCCCGGCGACCACCACGACGAACACCGCCGCGGCGAGTTCCCGGTGCGCGGGGAAGACGTACGCGCCGAACGCGATCGCGTAGACCGCGATCTCGGCCAGCCGCGCGACGGCCACGACGACCCGGTCCACCAGGGCATCACCCGGTTCCGGCACCCGCGCCGTCCCGGCCGCGGCCACCGCCGCGAGCACCAGCCCGGCCAGCAGCCACCAGCCCGCGCCCGCCGCCCCGGCCGCCAGCGCGACCAGCAGCCCACCGCCCAGCCGCACGCCGCCCTCCCTCTCCCTCTGTTCACCCGTGCACCGCTTGTCATTAGCATGGCTCACGATCCCGACCGGGCCGGTGCCCGGTGCCACGTGAACGCGCGAGGAGCCAGAAGTGACCGTGCCCAAGCTCGCCCTGTCCGACAACACCGGGGAGGCACTGGCCAAGACGCGCGCCGACGTGGTCGTCATCGGCACCGTGGCCGGCGAGGACGGGCCCGTGCTCGCCGCGGGCGCTGAGGCCGTGGACGCCGCCTTCGACGGCCGGCTCGCCGGCCTGCTCGCCACGCTCGGCGCGAGCGGCAAGGCCGAAGAGGTCGTCAAGGTGCCGACGCTGGGCAAGCTGTCCGCCGGTGTCGTCCTGGCCGTCGGCCTCGGCAAGGCGGGCGCCGGCGTCACCCCCGAGCAGGTCCGCCGCGCCGCCGGTGCCGCCGGCCGCGCGCTCGCCGGCACCGACCGCGCGTTCGTCACGCTGTCGGCGCTCGACCTGCAGGCCGCCGTCGAGGGCACGATCCTCGGCTCGTACGTCTTCACCGCCTACCGCTCCGAGAAGGGCGACGCGCCGGTCGCGAAGCTCGACTTCGCGAGCCCCGCGGAGGGGACGGCCCGCGACCACAAGGCGACGCTGAAGGCGTCCGCCAGCATCGCCGAGGCCGTGCTGACCGCCCGCGACCTGATCAACACCCCGCCGAACGACCTGTACCCGGCGTCCTTCGCCGAGCGCGCCAAGAAGCTCGCCGAGGACAACGGCCTCGAGTTCGAGGTGCTCGACGAGAAGGCCCTCAAGCGCAAGGGTTTCGGCGGCATCCTCGGCGTCGGCGGCGGCTCCTCGCGCCAGCCGCGGCTCGTCCGCCTCGCCTACAAGCCGGCCAAGGCCGTCAAGAAGGTCGCGCTGGTCGGCAAGGGCATCACGTTCGACTCGGGCGGCATCTCGCTCAAGCCGGCCGCCAACATGGACCACATGACCTCGGACATGTCCGGCGCCGCCGGCGTGCTCGCGTCGGTCGTCCTGGCCGCGAAGCTCAAGTACCCGCTCGAGGTCGTCGCGCACATCCCGCTGGCGGAGAACCTGCCGTCCGGGACGTCGTACCGCCCGGGTGACGTCCTCACCATGTACGGCGGCAAGACCGTCGAGGTGCTCAACACCGACGCCGAGGGCCGGCTCGTGCTGGTCGACGCCATGGTGCGCGCCGCCGAGGAGAACCCGGACTACCTGATCGAGACCTCGACGCTGACCGGCGCCCAGGTCGTCGCGCTCGGCAACCGCACCGCCGGCGTGATGGGCTCGGAGGACTTCCGCGACCGCGTCGCCGCGATCATGCAGGCCACCGGCGAGAACGGCTGGGCGATGCCGCTGCCCGAGGAGCTGCGCGCCGACCTCGACTCGCGGCTGGCCGACCTGGCCAACGTCACCGGGCACCGCTGGGGCGGCATGCTCGCGGCCGGGATCTTCCTGCGCGAGTTCGTCGCCGACGGCCTCGACTGGGTGCACATCGACATCGCCGGCCCGTCGTTCAACACCGCCGGCCCGTGGGGCTACACCGGCAAGGGCGGCACCGGGGTGCCGGTCCGCTCGATCGCCGCGGTGCTGGCGGACATCGCCGCCAACGGCTGAGTGGATCCGGGCGAGTACCTCGAAGCGGCGGTCAGGGACGTCCTGACCGCCGCTTCGTCCACTGTGGACAACCAGGTCGGGTACGCCGCCCTGCTGCTGGCCACCGCCGGCGCCCTCGGCGAGGCCGACCGGCTGGTCACCCAGTGGCAGGCCAGTACCGAACGGCCGGTGAGCGCGCTCGCGAGCGACCCGATCCGGGCCCGCGCCTGGGAAATGCTCTTCGAGGCCCGCGGCGGTCGTCCGTCGTGGGCCGAAGGCCTGCCGCCGCTCGATCCCGACGCCGAGGAGCGCGCGCACACGGCCACCCTGCGCCGCCCGGTCTCCGACCTCGACGGCGTCCTCCCGCCCGGGGCGATCGCCGAAGTGATCAAGCACGTCGCGCCGTCGCGGCCGGACAAGGCCCGGACCGCGCTCGCCGACGGTGACCTCGCCCGCTGGGCCGAGCTGACCGGGCCGCGTCCCGACGTCGCGACGCTGGCCGCGACGCGTGCGCTGGCCCCGGCCCTGGTGGCCGGCGCGGACCCGCTCGGCCTGGGCGACTGGGCCGAGGCGTGCGCGGGCGCGCTGGTCGCGGCGCTGAACGAGCGGTACCCGCCCGACCTGGGCACTTGGCCGGAGCTGATCGCGGCGATCCTGCGCCTGCGCGGCAGTGCTTCGGCTGCCGCCTCCGCGCCGCCGCCGGCGTCGGCCGCGGCGATCCGCTCGGCGGAACAGCGCCTCGGCGTGGAGCTGCCCGAAGACCACCGCGCGTTCCTGCGCACCTGCGACGGGCTGCCCGCCGACGTCGTCTTCCCGCGTCTGCTCGGCACGGCGGACCTGCGCGCCGAGAACGGCGTGGTGCTGCTGGCCGACCCGGCCGTCCTGCTGCTGTCGGCGTCGCACGTGGTGGAGGTCGACCCGGTGCTCGGCACGACCGTGCACCCGTCGTTCCGCTCGGTGCTCGAACGGCACGCCACCCTGTTAGCGTCGGCGCGGTGACCACCCTCACCGTGGAGAAGATCACTCCCGACAACGTCGCGGCCACGTGCCAGCTGGCGGTCGAAGAGCACCAGAAGGACTTCGTCGCGCCGGTCGCCGTCTCGCTGGCCGAGGCCTACACCCGGCCGGAGGTCGCCTGGCCGCGGCTGATCCGCGCCGACGGCGAGCCGGCCGCCTTCGTGATGGGCGCGTTCGACCCGGACGCGGAGCTGGACTTCTTCCGCTGCGGCATCTGGCGGCTCAACGTCGGGGCCGGGGTCCAGGGGCGCGGCTACGGCCGGTTCGCCGTGGAAGCCGTCCTCGACGAAGCCCGGCGGCGCGGTGAGAAAGCCGCGACGGTGCTGTGGCTCCCGGCCGAAGGCGGCCCGGAGGACTTCTACCTGCGGCTGGGCTTCCGCCGCACCGGCCAGACCTTCAACGGCGAGATCGTCGGCCGCATCGACCTGTAGGTCTGCCGCGGCTCGTCGTGAGTGGCAATGAGGGTTCTAACCCGCATTGCCACTCACGACGGGTGCGCTAGGCCTGGCCGCGCTTCTTGCGTTCGGTGTACTCGCGCATCCGCTTCGGGTAGCCGATCCGCGCGACCTCGTAGACCGGGATCGAGCGGCGCTGGCCGAAGTTCTGCGCGGCGTCGAGGCTGCTGATCCGGCGCCGGGTCCACTCGCCGTCGTGAGCGACCAACACCACTGTGGTCTCGGTGACGTTCGTCTTCGGCTCGA
The DNA here is from genome assembly GCF_036114655.1 of Amycolatopsis sp. NBC_00348. Classification (NCBI taxonomy): domain Bacteria; kingdom Bacillati; phylum Actinomycetota; class Actinomycetes; order Pseudonocardiales; family Pseudonocardiaceae; genus Amycolatopsis; species Amycolatopsis sp. NBC_00348. Next base: position 5,951,664 of record NZ_CP107994.1, read on the forward strand.
CGAACGCCTCCACCCCGCGCCGCGAGGCCGCCCACTCTTCGAGGTGCCGGGTGTCCTCGGTGTTGGCTTTCCGCAGCGTGCCGGCCTTCTGACCACCCTTGCCGCGCCTGCGCAGCGAGTCGAAGAGCCCCACCGCGACCACCTCTCCTCCGGGTACTTTGCCTGTTCATTATCCCGGACCGCGCGTGTGGTCGGCGTCGCACACCCGGCTAGGTCGCAGCCCCGTCCGGCGTAGTGACAAGATGGCGGTGTCGCGCGCGCGGTTATACCGGGCAGGGGCGACAACAGAGCACCACCCCACTGCTTGCCGAGGAGCTATTGAAGTGACCGACACCTCCGCCGACCTCGTGATCCTGGGAGGCGGATCGGGCGGCTACGCCGCGGCGTTCCGCGCGGCCGAGCTGGGCCTTTCCGTCACGTTGATCGAGAAGGACAAGCTCGGCGGGACCTGCCTCCACCGGGGCTGCATCCCGACCAAGGCACTGCTGCACGCCGCCGAGGTCGCCGACGAAACCCGCGAAGCCGGGTCCGTCGGCGTCAAGGCCGTCTTCGAGGGCATCGACATCGCCGGGGTCAACAAGTACAAGGACGGGATCGTCTCCCGCCTGTACAAGGGCCTGCAGGGCCTGGCCAAGGCGCACAAGGTGAACCTCGTCGAGGGCAGCGGCACGTTCGTCGGCGGCACGACCGTCGAGGTGGACGGCACCCGCTACACCGGCAAGAACGTCATCCTCGCCACCGGTTCGTACTCGCGCACGCTGCCCGGGCTCGAGCTGGGCGGCCGCGTCATCGCCAGCGAGCAGGCCCTCGCCCTGGACTACGTCCCCAAGAAGGTCGTCGTCCTGGGCGGCGGCGTGATCGGTGTCGAGTTCGCCAGCGTCTGGGCCTCCTTCGGCGTAGACGTCACCATCGTCGAGGCGCTGCCCCGGCTGGTCCCGAACGAGGACGAGTTCGCTTCCAAGCAGCTCGAGCGGGCCTTCCGCCGCCGCAAGATCGCCTTCAAGACCGGCGTGCGGTTCACCGGCGCGAAGCAGGACGACAACGGCGTGAGCGTCTCGCTGGAGTCCGGCGAGACCCTCGAGGCCGACCTGCTCCTGGTCGCCGTCGGCCGCGGCCCGAACTCGGCCGGCCACGGTTACGAGGAGGCCGGCGTCAAGATCGAGCGCGGCTTCGTCCTCACCGACGACCGGCTGCGCACCAACCTGCCGAACGTCTACGCCGTCGGCGACATCGTCCCGGGCCTGCAGCTCGCGCACCGCGGCTTCCAGCAGGGCATCTTCGTCGCCGAGGAGATCGCCGGGCTCGCCCCGCGCGAGATCGACGAGAGCGGCATCCCGCGGGTCACCTACTCGCACCCGGAGGTCGCTTCGGTCGGGCTGACCGAGTCGCAGGCCAAGGAGAAGTACGGTTCGGACGTCACCACGTTCACCTACGACCTCGGCGGCAACGGCAAGAGCCAGATCCTCAAGACCTCCGGCGGGGTCAAGCTGGTCAAGGCGCCGGACGGCCCGGTCGTGGGTGTACACATGGTGGGTGACCGCGTCGGCGAGCTCATCGGCGAAGCGCAGCTGATCTACAGCTGGGAGGCTTTCCCCGAGGACGTCGCCCCGCTCATCCACGCCCACCCCACCCAGACCGAGGCCCTCGGTGAAGCGTTCCTTGCCTTGGCCGGCAAGCCGCTGCACGTGCACAGCTGACGTCTCACCAGCAGAATCCAGACCACGCAGAATCTTGAAAGAGGAGTCAGCGAACGATGGCCTACTCCGTCACATTGCCGGAGCTCGGGGAGAGCGTCACCGAAGGCACCGTCACCCGGTGGCTCAAGCAGGAAGGTGACACCGTCGAGGTCGACGAGCCGTTGCTCGAGATCTCGACCGACAAGGTCGACACCGAGGTGCCCTCCCCGGTGGCGGGCACGGTCGTGAAGATCAGTGCCGCCGAAGACGAGACCGTCGAGGTCGGCGCCGAGCTGGCCGTGATCGACGACGGTTCCGGCGGCGCGCCCGAGTCTTCCGCCCCCGCGCAGGAAGAGCAGAAGTCCGAGCCGGAACCCGAGCCCGAGCCCGAGTCCGCCCCTGAGCCGCAGGCCCGGGAAAGCGCACAGGACAGCGCCCCGAGCAAGCCGGACACCGCGCCGGCCGCCGACGGCGAAGGCACCGAGGTGAAGCTGCCCGAGCTGGGCGAGAGCGTCACCGAAGGCACCGTCACGCGCTGGCTGAAGCAGGTCGGCGACTCGGTCGAGGTCGACGAGCCGCTGCTCGAGATCTCCACCGACAAGGTCGACACCGAGGTGCCGTCGCCGGTCGCCGGCACGGTGCTGGAGATCCGCGCGGGCGAGGACGAGACCGTCGAGGTCGGCGGCGTCCTGGCCGTGATCGGCGCCGCGGGTGCCGCGCCGAAGGCGGAGTCCAAGCCGGAGCCGGTCCAGGAGTCCAAGCCGGAACCGAAGCCCGAACCGAAGCCGGAGCCCAAGCCCGAGCCGGTCCAGGAGAGCAAGCCGGAACCGAAGCCCGAGCCGAAGGCCGAGCCCGCTCCCGCCGCGGCGAAGGAAAGCTCGGCGGACGGCCCGTACGTCACGCCGCTGGTGCGCAAGCTGGCGTCGGAGCACGGCATCGACCTGTCGAGCCTGACCGGCAGCGGTGTCGGCGGCCGGATCCGCAAGCAGGACGTCCTGGCCGCGGCCGAGGAGAAGCAGAAGGCCGCGGCCGCTCCGGCCCCGGCTGCCGCCGCTCCGGCCGCGCAGGCTCCCGCGGCGTCGGCCCCGGCCGCTCCGCGTGCGACGTCCACCGCGGTCTCCCCGGAGGTCCAGGCGCTGCGCGGCACCGTGCAGAAGGCCAGCCGGATCCGGCAGATCACGGCCACCAAGACCCGCGAGTCGCTGCAGATCGCCGCGCAGCTCACGCAGGTCCAGGAAGTGGACGTGACCAAGATCGCCAAGCTGCGCCAGCGGGCGAAGGGTGCCTTCAAGGAGCGCGAGGGCGTCAACCTGACGTTCCTGCCGTTCTTCGCGAAGGCGACCGTCGAGGCGCTGAAGCAGCACGCGAACGTCAACGCGTCCTACAACGAGGACACGAAGGAGATCACCTACCACGGCGCCGTGCACCTGGGCATCGCGGTGGACACCGAGCGCGGCCTGCTCTCGGTCGTGATCCACGACGCCGGTGAGCTGAGCCTGGCCGGTATCGCGCACCGCATCGCCGACCTGGCGGGCCGGGCGCGGGCCAACCAGATCAAGCCCGACGAGCTGTCCGGTGGCACGTTCTCCATCACCAACATCGGCAGCGTCGGCGCCCTGTTCGACACGCCGATCATCGTGCAGCCGCAGTCGGGCATCCTCGGCACCGGCGCGGTCGTCAAGCGCCCGATCGTCGCCACGGACGCCGACGGCAACGACACGATCGCCATCCGCTCGATGGCGTACCTCCCGCTGACCTACGACCACCGCCTGGTGGACGGGGCCGACGCGGGCCGCTTCCTGATGACGATCAAGCAGCGTCTGGAAGAGGGCAACTTCGAGGACGAGCTCGGTCTCTGACTCAAGCAGGACGAAGGCCGCCACGGAACTCCCGTGGCGGCCTTCGCCATTTCCGCGGGACCCGGAGTGCGGGGCGGACCCCGATGGGCCACGATCGACCCATGCGAGTACTCATCGCCGGAGCGAGCGGCTTGATCGGGTCGGCGCTGGGCGACCGCCTGCGGCGCGACGGCCACGACGTCCGCACGCTGGTGCGGCGCGAAACCCGGGCGGCGGGCGAACACCGCTGGGACCCGCCCGCCGGCACCATCACCGACGGTGCCTTCGAGGGTGTCGACGCCGTCGTGAACCTGGGTGGCAAGCCGCTGTTTCCCGGCCGCTGGAGCGCGATGCGCAAGCAGCAGCTGACCGACAGCCGCGTCGAACCGACCGAGGTGCTCGCCGAAGCCGTCGCCGAACACGGCGTCGGCGTGCTGGTCAACGCCTCCGCCGTGGGGTACTACGGCAACCCCGGACCATCCACTGTGGACGAGAACTCGCCGCGGGGGCAAGGGTTCCTGGCCGAGCTGTGCGCGGAGTGGGAAGCCGCGACGGCGGCGGCGCGTGACGCGCGGGTCGTCCACATCCGGACCGGGCTGGTGCTGTCGGCCAGGGGCGGGCTCTACGGCACGCTGCGGCCGCTCTTCCGGTTCGGCCTGGGCGCGCGTCTCGGCGACGGCCGCCAGTACATGCCGTGGATCGCCCTCGACGACGAGGTCGGCGCGATCGTCCACGCCCTCACGCACGATTCGCTGTCCGGCCCGGTGAACCTGACCGGGCCCGCGCCGGTGACCAACGCCGAGTTCACCCGCGCGGTCGGCCGCACGCTGCACCGGCCCGCGCCGTGGTTCGTGCCCGGGTTCGCGCTCAAAGCCGTCCTCGGCCAGGCCGGCGAGGAGATGGCCCTGTTCGGGCAACGCGCGCTCCCGGCCGCGTTGGAACGCTCCGGTTACGCGTTCCGGCACCCGACGCTGGACAGCGCACTCGCCGCCGCATGACCGTTCGGATCCGGCGCTGGCTCGTCGTCGGCGTGGTGCTGTCGGCCGCGTTCGTCCTGCTCGGGCTGAGCGTCGCGCGGCAGCCGCTCGCCCTCGACGTCGCCGTGGCCGACGCCCTCCACGACGTCTACGCCCAGCCGCTCGGCCGGGTCGCCCAGGCCGGCAGCGACGTCCTCGGCCCGGTGCTCCCGTTCGTCCTCGGCACGGCCCTGGTGGCGCTGGCGCTGCGGCGGCGCGAACACGTCGGCCTGTGCGTCCGGCTGGCGGTCGTGCTGGTGCTCTGCCGGCTGACCAGCCTGGTGTTCAAGCCGATCTTCCTGCGCGAACGCCCGCGCGACTACCCGGACCTGAGCTACCCGAGCGGCCACGTGACGTCGGTGGCGAGCACCGGGTTCGTCCTGCTCCTGCTGTGCGCGTGGCTGTGGCCGCGGCTGGTGAAGCGGGTCGCGGTGGCCGTCGTCGTGGCCACGGTGCTGATCGCCGCCTGCCGGGTCGTGCTGGGTGTGCACTGGGTCACCGACACGATCGGCGCGGTGCTCGCCGTGACCGGTGTCGGGCTGCTCTCAGCGTGCGCCTTGCGCCTGCTTCCGCCGGGTGACGGGCGTAGCCTCGACGGGTGAGTTCTTCCCGGATTTCCTGCCGCGCCAGCACCGAACCCGTCGACGTCCGCGAGCTCGGCACGATCGACTACGCCGAGGCCTGGGAGCTCCAGCGGAGCGCGCTCACCGCGCGGGCCGACGGCACCGCCGGCGACACGATGCTCCTCCTGCAGCACCCGTCGGTGTACACCGCCGGGAAGCGCACCGAGCCCGCCGACCGGCCCACCGACGGCACCCCGGTGATCGACGTCGACCGCGGCGGAAAGATCACCTGGCACGGCCCCGGCCAGCTGGTCGGCTACCCGATCGTGAAGCTTTCCGACCCGATCGACGTCGTGCACTACGTGCGGCGGCTCGAGGAGGCGCTGATCCACGTGTGCGACCAGCTGGGCGTGCACACCGGCCGCGTCGAAGGCCGCAGCGGCGTCTGGATCCCGGCCGACGAGCGCGGCATCGAGCGCAAGATCGCCGCGATCGGCATCCGCGTCCAGCGCGGCGTGACGATGCACGGCTTCGAGCTGAACTGCGACGCCGACCTGGCCGCGTTCGACAACATCGTGCCGTGCGGCATCCGCGACGCGGGCGTGACGTCGCTGTCGTACGAGCTGCAGAAGGACGTCAGCGTCGAAGCGGTCCTGCCGCTGGCGCGCGACGCCATCCTCGCGGCCCTCGAAGGCGAGCTGCCGGTGAGCGACGACCGCTGGCTCCCCCGCCCCGAGGCCCCGCAGGCCGCGGGCGTCACCTTCGCCCTGCAGAACTAAAGCCGTGAAGGCCTCCTTCCCGGCCATAAGAGCCGGTAAGGAGGCCTTCACGGCTTTGAAGCTCAGTCCAGCTGCGGGGCGACCTCGGCGGCGATGAGGTCGATCTGGTCCAGGTCGGACAGGTCCAGCAGCTGCAGGTAGACGCGGGTGATCCCGGTCTTCTCGCGCCACTGCCCGATCCGGTCGACGACCTCGGCGGGCGAGCCGGCCAGGCCGCTCTCCCGCAGCCCGGCGACGTCGCGCCCGATGGCCGACGCCCGGCGCTCGACCTCGGCGTCGTCGCGGCCGACGCCGATGACCAGCGCCACCGAGCGCAGGATCTCCTTCGGGTCGCGGCCGATCTCCTGCGCCGCCGCCTCGACTCGGGCGAACTGCGCGGCCGCGGACTCCTGGTCGGCGAACGGCAGGTTGAACTCGTCGGCGAAGCGCGCGGCCAGCGCCGGTGTGCGCTTCTTGCCCGAGCCGCCGATGATCACCGGCGGGGCCGGCGACTGGGCCGGCTTCGGCAGCGCCGGCGAGTCGGTCAGCGTGTAGTGGCCGCCCGTGAAGGAGTACGTCTCCCCCGCCGGCGTCTTCCACAGCCCGGTGATGATCTCGAGCTGCTCGGCGTAGCGGTCGAAGCGCTCCTTCAGCGGCGGCAGCGTGAGGCCGTACGCCTCGTGCTCGGCGTCGTACCAGCCGGCGCCGAAGCCGAACTCCACCCGCCCGCCGGACATCTGGTCGACCTGCGCCACCGAGATGGCCAGCGGCCCGGGGTGGCGGAAGGTCGCCGCGGTGACGAGCGTGCCGAGCCGGATCCGGCTGGTCTCCCGGGCCAGGCCGGCGAGCGTGATCCACGCGTCGGTCGGGCCGGGCAGGCCGTCGGCGTCTCCCATCCTCAGGTAGTGGTCGCTGCGGAAGAAAGCGTCGTAGCCGGCGGCTTCGGTCGCCTTGGCGACGCGCAGCAGGTCGTCGTAGCTGGCCCCTTGCTGGGGCTCGGTGAAGATCCTCAAGTCCACGAAGATCAGCCTATAGACGGAGCGGCCTCTTCGCCGTCGGTGCGCCGCAGGCGGACCAGCATGCGGACGATCACGTCCTCGATCTCGGCGCCGACCTTCTTCGGGTCCGGCGAGCTGGCGATCTCGGTGGCCGCGCTCGACAGCGCGCCGAACAGCAGCCGCGCGGTGACCTCGACCGGCACCGGCTCGACCTCTCCCGCGTCGATCAGCGACTGCAGGCCCGTGCGCACCAGCCCGAAGCTGCACCGTTCCTCGGCCTCGCGCCAGCGTTCCCAGCCCATCACGACCGGCGCCTCGTGGATGGCGATCCGCTGGTAGGCGGGGTCGAGGCAGGCGCGGATGAACGCGTTGAGGCCGCCGAGGGCCCGCTCCCAGGGGGTGCCCTCGCCGTTCATGATCTTGTCCAGGCGGTCGTAGACGAGGCTTTCGACCGAGTCGAACGCGGCTTCGAACAGGGCCTGCTTGCCGCTGAAGTGGTGGTAGAGCGCGCCCTTCGTCACCCGGGCGCGCTTGGCGATCTCGTCGAGCGAGGTCCCCGCGTACCCGCGCTTGGTGATCAGTTCCACCGCGCTGTCGACCAGCGCCGACCGCGTCGACTCGGAGTAGTCGAGTCGCCTGGACCTCATTGTCGCCACCTTCACAACTTTACGCCCGGAGGACCTCTCCATACCCATGGTATGTTCACCGGGTCAGGTCCGTACCGGGAGTATGCCGCAGACCCGCGGTATGACCCCCGCCACGGAAGGGGAGCCACACCATGAGCTGGACCGACTTCTACCGACGTCAGGAAATCCTCGAAGCCACCGTCCGCCAAGCGGGCCGGAACCCGGGCGCGCCGCTGCCGCTCGACGAGGTCCCCGGAGCCGAGGACCACTTCGGCTGCGAGGAGAACGTCCTCGCCGCCCTGCAGTACAAGTGGACGCAGGTGCTGGCCGGCCGGCTGCGCACCGAGGTCACCGACCCGGACGACGCCGACGGCTTCGGCGACCACGTCGACGCCGTCACCCGCGCCTGGCGCGCCACCGTCGACGAGCACGAGACGCTGCGCGCGGTGCTCGACGGCGGGCTCGAGCGCCACGCGTCGCTGCGCCGCATGCACGAGGGTGAGCTGCGGATGCTCGCCGTCACCTCGGGGCTGGCCGACCCGCGTGAGCCGGCCGACGAGATCACCAAGGTGGGCCACACGCTCGAGGCGCTGCTGCGCACGAGCCGTGAGCAGTCCCACTGCCCGCGCCGCCCGATGATGAGCGGCTTGCGGCGCCTGCTCGCGCCAAGCGCGTAACCACGGTTAAGTAAGCGCATGACTGAGCGTTGGGCCGAAGCCGACATCGCCGACCAGACCGGCCGCACCGCGGTGGTCACCGGCGCGAACTCCGGCCTCGGCCTCCGCACGGCCGAGGTGCTCGCGGGCAAGGGGGCCCGCGTGCTCCTCGCGTGCCGCTCCGCCGAACGCGGCGCGAAAGCCCTCGAGCAGGTGCGCGCGGCCGCCTCGGGCGCCGCACCCGAGCTCGTCAAGCTGGACCTGGCCGACCTCGCTTCGGTGCGCGAAGCCGCCGCATCGGTGCGGGAACGCACCGGCGACCGGCTGGACCTGCTGATCAACAACGCCGGGCTGATGATGACGCCACGCGGCAAGACCGCCGACGGCTTCGAGACCCAGTTCGGCACCAACCACCTCGGGCACGCGGCGCTGACCTGGCTGCTGCTGCCCGCGTTGCGCGGCGGCAGCGGCGCCCGCGTCGTCACACTTTCGAGTGTCGCCGCGACCGGCGCGCGCATCGACGTCGCCGACCCGAACTTCGAGCACCGCCGCTACAACCCGGGCGCCGCCTACGGCCAGTCGAAGCTGGCCAATCAGGTGTTCGCGCTCGACCTGAACCGCCGGCTGCGTGCCGCCGGCGACGACGTCCTCAGCGTCGCCGCCCACCCGGGTTACACGTGGACCGGCCTCGGCCAGGGCATGGCCCGCTCCTACCGGAACCCGGTGCTGCGCGCCGTGATCGGCGGCGGCAACCGGCTCGGCGAGATCCTGCTGGCCCAGGGCCCCCGCATGGGCGCGCTCCCCCAGCTGTACGCGGCCACCGCGGACGGCATCGAAGGCGGCGAATACATCGGCCCGCGCGGCGTCGGCGGCCTGCGGGGTCACCCCGTGAAGGTGAACCCGCTGACGCCCGCGCGCAGCGAGGCGCTGGGGGCCGCGTTGTGGGACCTCACCGCGAAGTTGACCGGCGTCACGCCCGACCCCGCGTAGGCGGAACGGCCTGTGCGGCGGGCGTACGCTTGATCCCGTGAGTGCTGCGCCTGAAGGCCGGAAGCTGCTGCGTCTCGAAGTCCGCAACAGCGAAACGCCGATCGAGAAGAAGCCGCCGTGGATCAAGACGCGAGTGCGGATGGGCCCGGAGTTCACCGAACTCAAGGGCCTCGTGCGCCGCGAGGGTCTGCACACCGTCTGCGAAGAAGCGGGCTGTCCCAACATCTACGAGTGCTGGGAAGACCGCGAAGCCACGTTCCTCATCGGCGGCGACCAATGCACCCGCCGGTGTGATTTCTGTCAGATCGACACGGGTAAACCGGCCGAGCTGGACCGGACGGAGCCGCGGAAGGTCGCGGAGTCCGTCCAGGCCATGGGCCTGCGGTACTCGACGATCACCGGCGTCGCTCGTGACGACCTCGCCGATGGTGGGGCCTGGCTGTACGCCGAGACCGTGCGCCAGATCCACTCGCTGAACCCGGGTACCGGTGTCGAACTGCTGATCCCGGACTTCAACGCGGACCCGGAGCAGCTGGCCGAGGTCTTCGGCTCGCGGCCGGAAGTGCTGGCCCACAACGTCGAAACGGTCCCGCGGATCTTCAAGCGCATCCGTCCCGGCTTCCGTTACGTGCGCTCCCTCGACGTCATCACGGCCGCACGCGAAGCCGGTCTGGTGACGAAGTCGAACCTGATCCTCGGCATGGGCGAGACGCCCGACGAGGTCGCCCCGGCGATGCAGGACCTGGTCGACGCGGGCTGCGAGATCCTGACGATCACGCAGTACCTGCGGCCTTCGCCGCGGCACCACCCGGTGGACCGGTGGGTGAAGCCGGAGGAGTTCGTGGAGCACTCGAACGCCGCCGAGGCGATGGGCTTCGCGGGCGTGATGGCGGGGCCGCTCGTGCGGTCGTCGTACCGCGCGGGACGTCTTTACGCCCAGACCAAGGCCCACCGTGGTGAGGTCCTGCCGGAGAACCTGCAGCACCTCGCGGTCGAAGGCCCCGCCGCCCAGGAAGCCGCGTCGCTGCTGGCGCGGTGACCGACGCCACACCACCGACCTTAAAGGATCGGTAAAGTGGCGCGCATGGCCCTGGTTTCGGATCTCCTCAGCTGGTTGCAAGGACTCCCGGAACCGGGGCTCGTCGCGGCGACCGGCGGACTGGTCTTCGCCGAGTGCACGATCGGCCTGGGTTTCCTGGCCCCGGGCGAATCCGGCCTGCTCATCGCCGCGACGACCGCGAACACGGTCGCCCGCTTCCTGGCACTGTGGACGGTCGTCACGCTGTGCGCGACAGCGGGCGACGCCCTCGGCTACGTCATCGGCCGCCGCTTCGGACCCCGGCTGCGCGAGACGAAGCTGATCCGCAAGTACGGCCTCGAAGCCTGGGACAAGGCCACGTCGGTCCTGGAACGCCGGGGCGCGTGGGCGGTGTTCTTCGCGAGGTTCCTGCCGGTGATCCGCACGCTGACACCGGCCGCGGCGGGGACGTCCGGCCTGCCGTTCCGCCGGTTCCTGCCGGCGGCCGCGGCGGGCGCGTTCTGCTGGTCGCTGGTCCACATCAGCATCGGCGCCGCCCTGGGCGAAGCGGCGAAGCGCATCGAAGGCGCGTTGAACACGGGCGGCTTGATCGTGATCGGCGTGCTGGCGGCGGTCGCGGTGTTCTTCTTGCTGCGCTTGAAGAAGCGCAAGACGCTCGCGGCCGCCGAACCGGAGTCCGAGCGCGTTCCCTGAAGCGGAAAGCCCTGAAGGGCACCCTCACGGCCTTTAACGCCCTGAAGGTGCCCCTCACGGCGTGAGAGCCGGGTCCACGAGGGTGCGGCCCGAGACGCCAGGCCGCACCCTCCCGGCGTCAGCGACGGGCGCGCGTCGCCTTGCCGGTGGCCCAGCCGATCAAGCCGAGCGCCAACAGCGCCCCACCGGCGACGAACGGCCAGGAACCGGTGCCCGGCACGGACGGCGCCGGAACGGGGGTGGCGGCGAGGTCGTAGCCGCCGAGCTTGCCCTGCGCCCGGTACGCCGAACCGGGCAGCTTGTCGCCGTACAACCGGTGCACCAGCTGCTGGTACGCCGGCACCGCGACACCGTCGCCGACCCGCGAGCGGGCCGGGTCGTTGAGCGGCAGCACCCGGCCGTCGCGGATCCGGTACCAGGCGTTGACCTGCGGCTCGGTGAACACGACGTCCGCACCCGCCTGCGCCGGGTAGGTCACCTCCTCGGTGCCGGTGGTGAAGTTGGTCGCCGCCCAGCCCGACGCCTCCGGGGTGAGCCAGACCGTCGCCTGCCGGCCCGTCGACGCCTGCGTCCGCACGGCGAAGTACGCGAACGCCGCCGGCTGCGCGTCCGGCGTCCCGGCGACGAACGCGGGGTCGAGCGAGTAGACGCGCAACGGCTCACCGGTGACGCGCGGCGCCTGCTCCGCGTCGGCCCGCGCGACGCCGGAACGCTGGTCGAGCTGGCCGAAGAACGACGACAGCTTCGCCGTCGTGTCCGCCGAGGCGAGCGCCTGCTTGGCCGCCGTGACGTCGGTGCCGGACGGTTCCGAAGCCGAAGCCGTGCCGCCGAAGCCGAGCACCAGGGCGGAGCCGGCGAGGAGGGTGACGAGTCCGCGGTAGAGGTTCATGTCACGCCCCGATCCGGTAGAGGGACTGGGCCCACTGGAACTGCCCGTTGCGCACGTAGCTCGAGTGCGCCATCGCGCTGTAGCGCTGGCTGCTCGGCCACGGGTCGCCGTAGTAGACGAGCCCGCTCGCGTCGTAGCCGTAGATCACCTGGGCGTGGCCGCCGCCGGCCGTCCAGTAGATGCCCGTCTCGACCGGGCGCCGCGCGGTGATCTCGCTCTGCACAGCCGCGAAGCTCAGCGCGCTGGTCACGGTGCCGGGCCGCAGCCCGAGCGCCTGGTAGCCGCGCTGCACGTACGTCAGCTCGCCGGCCTGGTTGGGGCACTGCGAACCGGCCGGGTAGCCGCGGGAGTAGTCGCAGAACGTGTTCTGGCTGACGTTCGAGCCGTAGCCCAGGAACCGCGCGATGGTCAGGCCGCTCGCGGCCCAGCACCACTGGTTCTGTTCCTGCACGAGCTGGCTGATGGCCAGGGTGGTGGCGGCCCGTGGGGCGGCCGTCGCGGGCGGGGAGAACAAGCCGGCCAGCGCGACGCACAGCACGCCGATCGCCAGTGATCGTCTGAGGTGCATTCGTTGCTCCTTGTCGGCAACAGGTGGGGACTTCGTGAGCGTCTCCCGTTGCCGCGCCGGGCAGTAATCCCAGCGGGGATAACACCGGCGTTATGCCGCCTATCGGGCGGAGACCAACCGTTCGCCCGGTTCCTCCGGATGCTGGCGGCACCACCGCGCGAAGTGCGGGTTCCGCTGCCGCGACGCGACGTAGGCGACCTCGGCGCAGCGGAACACCTCGTCGGTCGCCGGCGTGCGGGCGTCGTCCTCCCGTGTCGCGAACAGCAGCGTGGTCCACAGCGGGTCCCCGGCGAGCGGCAACGCGAGCAGCCCGGGCGGCGGAGCGGACGCGGCCTGCGCGAGGCACACCGCCCCCTGCGCGATCAGCGTCCCGGCGGTACCCGCCTCGGACGTGAAGTGCCGCACCCGCGGCGTGAACCCGGCGGCCGCGCAGGCCTGCAGGAACCGCACGCGCACGCAGTTCTCGTGCGGTGGCGGCAGGATCCAGTCGACGCCGGCCAGATCGGCGAGGTCGACGACGCCGCCGCGGATGGCCGGGTGGCCCTGCGCGATCCCGACGAAGATCGGCTCGGTGGCCAGCGTCCGCACGGTCAGCCCGGCGTAGTGGTGCGGCTCGGTGCCGTCGAACCGTTCGAGCAGCGCGACGTCCACCCGGCCGGTCGAAAGCAGCTTCAGCAGGGTCAGCGACGCCGGCTCGGCGTACGTCTGGACGTCGAGCGTCTTCCCCAGCTCTTCGATGAACCGGCCGATGATGAGCAGCGGCACGTACCCGATCTTCAGGGTTTCCGCGACGCTCTCGCCGTGCCGCCGGGCGGTCGCGACGAGGGCCTGCATGTCGGACAGCAGGGCGTCGGCGCGGGCGAGCACGAACCGGCCGAGCTCGGTCGGGCGCACGCCGCTGGGCTCGCGGACGAACAGGTCGCCGCCGAGGATGCGTTCGATGCGCTTGAGCTGGGCGGTGAGGGCAGGCTGGCTGACGCCCAGCACGGTGGCCGCGCGGCTCACACTGCCGCCGTCGGCGACGGCGCGGACGGCCCGGAGATGGCGCAGTTCCAGCTCGGCCACGTCCAGCAGGTTAACGCCGGCTTCACGGCCGGCACGACCTGCGAAAGTCGGGCTTACTACATTCGGCGGTATGAGTTTCGCGGATCTTCCCCGGCCGGTCGGCTTCGTCCTCGGTGGTGGCGGCAGTCTCGGCGCGATGCAGGTCGGCATGCTGCGCGCGGTCGCCGAGGCCGGGATCACCCCGGACCTCGCGGTCGGCACGTCGGTCGGCTCGCTCAACGCGGCCGTGCTGGCCCTGACCCGCGACGACCCGATCGAGCGGCTGCGTGGCATCTGGGCGCACATGACGCGGGACGAGGCGTTCCCCGGCGGTGTGTTCAGCCGCGTCCGGACGCTGACGCAGAGCAAGACGCACCTGTTCACCAACCGCGGCCTGACGAAGATCATCGACGAGCACGTCGGCGCCGGGCGCCGGTTCGAGGACCTGGCGCTGCCGCTGGGCGTCGTCACCACGCAGGTCGACACGGCCGAGCCGCTGCTGATCCGGTCCGGACCCCTGCTGACGCCGCTGCTGGCCAGCTGCGCGATCCCGGGGATCTTCCCGCCGGTCGAGCACGAGGGGCGGTTGCTCTACGACGGCGGGCTCGTCGCGAACGTCCCGATGCGGCAGGCGCTGGCGATGGGTGCGCAGTCGCTGGTGGTGTTCGACTGCGCGTTCCCCGGGAAGCTGCCGAGCGCGCCGCGGACGTTCGCCGAGGTGATGATGTTCACCGCGATGATCAGCATGCGGAACCAGGCCGTGCTGGAGGCGCCCCTCGCGGCGTCCCGGGTGCCGGTGGTGTACCTGCCCGGGCCGGCACCCGCACGGGTGAACCCGCTGGACTTCGGTCACACGGACGCGCTGGCCACCGAGGCCTACGACGCGGCGCGGGAGTTCCTCGACGGGATTTCGGTGTCCGGTGCGGGGCTTTACGGCGCCCCTGGTCTGGTCGTCACGTGATCCACGTCACGACGATGCACCGATCCGGTCGGAAGGACGTCATCGCTATCGCGTAGTTTTGATGGTAATGCCCGCCGATCCCAATTTCCCAAAAAGAGACAATATGCTCCCCAAGAAGACTTTACTTTCGGTGGCCGGGATTCTCGCCGGAGCACTGCTGCTTTCCGCCTGCTCGTCCGGTGACGACGGTGGTTCGCCCACCGGCGGGGCGCCGACGTCCGGATCCGAGGCGCCATCCGCGAACCCGGTGGCGGTGACGTTCGAGCCGGCGGGCGGCGCCAACGTGAACCCCGCGACCCCCGTCGTCGTCAAGGCGGCCAACGGGAAGCTCATCGACGTCACGATCACCAACACGGCGAAGGGGAAGCCGGTGGCCGGCAAGCTGGCGACGGACTCCCTCAGCTGGACGTCCAGCGAACCGCTCGGCTACGGCGCGACGTACAAGATCGTCGCGCACGCCCAGGGCGCCGACGGGAAGCCGATCGAGCAGGACAACCAGATCAGCACGATCGCCCCGAAGAAGCAGGCCAACGCCAACCTGATCCCGGCGCCGTCCGCGGTGGCGAGCACGGGTGTCGGTGTCGGGCAGCCGATCGTCTTCAGCTTCGGCAAGATCGCCGTCAAGAACAAGGCGGACGTCGAGAAGGCCCTCACGGTGGAGTCGACGCCGAAGCAGGAGGGCAGCTGGTACTGGATCGACGACTCGAACGTCCACTACCGGCCGAAGGAGTACTGGAAGGCCGGCACCACGCTGAAGGTCACGGCGAAGATCTACGGCGTCGATTTCGGAAACGGCGTCTTCGGTGCCGAGGATCGTACGGAGACGTACAAGGTGCACGATTCCTGGATCGCGAAAGCGGACGGGAACACCGAGCAGATGCAGATCTTCCACAACGGCGCGATGGTGAAGGCCATGCCCATCTCGATGGGCAAGGACGCGACGCCGACGCATTTGGGCGCGCACATCATTTCGGACAAGCAGGCCAACTACACGATGGACTCGTGCACGTACGGCGTCTGCCCGCCCGACCCGAAGGCGTACCGCTCCAACGAGAAGTTCTCACAGCGCATTTCGAACGACGGCGAGTTCGTCCACGAGAACCCGAACAGCGTGGGCCAGCAGGGAAGCTCGAACGTCTCCCACGGCTGCATCAACTTGAATGCCGCAAACGCCCAGTGGTTCTTCCAGAACCTGGGCCTGGGCGACGTAGTAGAGGTAACCAACTCGGGCGGCCCCCAGCTCCCAGTCTGGGACCTGTACGGCGACTGGTCCAAGTCCTGGGCAGACTGGCAAGCCGGCTCGGCGGTGAAGTAACTGCGGTTGTTTTGGTCAGGGGCCGGGAGCTTTCGCTCCCGGCCCCTTTCTTTTGTGCTCGCTTCGCAAGTCATGCCCCGAGAGCTCACACGGGTACGTCGCTGATCACGCAGGCCGCGGTTCAGCCCCCATCCGGGCCAAGTCTGGTGAGCCAGCCGCTGCAGCCCCCACTCGCGACGAAGTCCGTGGGCCAGCAGCCATAGCCCCCTCTGCGACGAGTCCGTAAGCCAGCAGCCGTAGCCCGAGCCAGGCTCTATCCGCGGCCAGCCCGGTGAGCCAGTCGCTACAGCCGAGTAGCAGCCAGGGATCCCGCCGCCGGCGCGAGACCCCCTATCGGCCAGCCACTCGGCGATCCGCCACCGCAGCGGGACTCAGTCGCCCAATCACCCGTTGATCCGTCGCCAGCGCGGAACCCAGTCAGCCAGCCGGGCGATGCTCCCGGCCGCCACGTACTCAGGGATGGCAGCCGTCGTAGCCGGCTCGACAGCTACACAGGCCGCACGCGTAGCCGATAGGGGCATCGACAACCTGCGGGGAGGCTTCAGCCGTGACTGGCGGGGTATCTCGCGTGATCCGCGGGCATCACCTGTGCTCCGGCGGGCATCACTCGGATCGGACATCACCCGGATTGTGAGGCCGGAAGCAGGGCGCTGCGGTGATCGGAGCCGCAACTCACGTGATCCCGCACGGATCTCGCGTGATCCCGGGCGGGAATCGTGTGATACGGCCGGGATCTACGTGATTCCAGACGGGTCTCGCGTGAGTGAAGCCGGAACTCGCGTGATTGACACCGGAACTCGCGCACCGCCCGGAGAGCAGCTCGCACACCCGAACAGTCAGCCCGCATACTCAGCCGGTCAGTTCGCGTACCCAGGCAGTCGGCTTACGTACCCGGCCGGTCGGCTTACATCCCGAACGGTCAGCTCCCGTACCTAGGCTGTCGGCTCCCGTGATCGAAGCGCCGGCCACCTGCGATCCAGAGGTCGGCACCCGTGATCAGACAGTCGACACCCGTGATTCATGGGTCACCACGTGACCAGACCGCCGACTCGCGTGTGTGAAGGGTCAACTCGCGTGATTGAAGCGCCGACTCGCGTGATCAGAAGGTCAACACGCGCTTCAAGAGCCGGCGCGCGTGATTGGAGAGCCGACACGTGATTCAGGAGTCGACACGTGTGATGGGAGGGTCGACACGGTTGAGGGCCGACCGGGTGCTGTGGTGCCGGCGGCACCTGGTTTTGGGCATGAGAAAAGGGCCTGGCTCGGGAGAACTAGTGTTCTCGACCGGGCCAGGCCCTTCTCAACGAAATGTTCGGCGGTGTCCTACTCTCCCACAACCCTTCGGTTGCAGTACCATCGGCGCTGTCAAGCTTAGCTTCCGGGTTCGGAATGGGACCGGGCGTTTCCCTGACGCTAAAACCACCGAAACACTATCAAACACCCACACCCCCCAAAAACAGAGGGCCGTGTGGTGTTTCAGAACCGTAGAGTGGATGCGTAACACCTTCGTAGACAAGTCCTCGGCCTATTAGTACCAGTCAACTCGACAACACATTACTGTGCTTCCATATCTGGCCTATCAACCCAATGGTCTATTGGGGGCCTTAACCCACAAAGGGTGGGATACCTCATCTTGGAACAGGCTTCCCGCTTAGATGCCTTCAGCGGTTATCCCTTCCGAACGTGGCCAACCAGCCATGCCCCTGGCGGGACAACTGGCACACCAGAGGTTCGTCCGTCCCGGTCCTCTCGTACTAGGGACAGCCTTCCTCAAGTATCCTACGCGCGCGGCGGATAGGGACCGAACTGTCTCACGACGTTCTAAACCCAGCTCGCGTGCCGCTTTAATGGGCGAACAGCCCAACCCTTGGGACCTACTCCGGCCCCAGGATGCGACGAGCCGACATCGAGGTGCCAAACCATGCCGTCGATATGGACTCTTGGGCAAGATCAGCCTGTTATCCCCGGGGTACCTTTTATCCGTTGAGCGACACCCCTTCCACCAGGTGGTGCCGGATCACTAGTCCCGACTTTCGTCCCTGCTCGACATGTCTGTCTCACAGTCAAGCTCCCTTGTGCACTTGCACTCAACACCTGATTGCCAACCAGGCTGAGGGAACCTTTGGGCGCCTCCGTTACTCTTTAGGAGGCAACCGCCCCAGTTAAACTACCCATCAGGCACTGTCCCTGAACCAGATCATGGCCCGAGGTTCAGATTCCCAATTCGACCAGAGTGGTATTTCAACAATGACTCCACAGTAACTAGCGTCACCGCTTCACAGTCTCCCACCTATCCTACACAAGCCGAACCGAAAACCAATACCAAACTATAGTAAAGGTCCCGGGGTCTTTCCGTCCTGCCGCGCGTAACGAGCATCTTTACTCGTAGTGCAATTTCGCCGGGCCTGTGGTTGAGACAGCCGGAAAGTCGTTACGCCATTCGTGCAGGTCGGAACTTACCCGACAAGGAATTTCGCTACCTTAGGATGGTTATAGTTACCACCGCCGTTTACTGGCGCTTAAATTCTCAGCTTCACCCCCGAAGGGATTAACCGGTCCTCTTAACGTTCCAGCACCGGGCAGGCGTCAGTCCATATACATCGTCTTGCGACTTCGCATGGACCTGTGTTTTTAGTAAACAGTCGCTTTCCGCTGGTCTCTGCGGCCACCCACCCCTAGTCCGTAAAGGACTTCAGGATGTTTGGCCCCCCTTCTCCCGAAGTTACGGGGGCATTTTGCCGAGTTCCTTAACCACAGTTCACCCGATCGCCTTAGTATTCTCTACCTGACCACCTGTGTTGGTTTGGGGTACGGGCCGTGCATGCACTCACTAGAGGCTTTTCTCGGCAGCATAGGATCACTCTACTTCACCTCAAACGGCTACGCATCACGTCTCAGAGTATATAAAGCACGGATTTGCCTATGCTTTCTCCTACACGCTTACACCAGGACAACCATCGCCTGGCGGAGCTACCTTCCTGCGTCACCCCATCGCTTGACTACTACGAAATCAGGTCCCACGCTCCACACACACCCCTCCATCCGAAGACTTTGGGACATGGCTTTGGGTGGTTAGTATCAAACGCCTCGTCATGGGCGCACATGCTCGGGTACGGGAATATCAACCCGTTGTCCATCGACTACGCCTGTCGGCCTCGCCTTAGGTCCCGACTTACCCTGGGCGGATTAGCCTGGCCCAGGAACCCTTGGTCATCCGGCGGCAGAGTTTCTCACTCTGCATTCGCTACTCATGCCTGCATTCTCACTCCCACACCCTCCACCGCTAGCTTCCGCCACGGCTTCCCTGGGTGCAGGACGCTCCCCTACCCATCAACACGACTACACAAGGACTTCAAGAGCCCAAGTGGATCTATTGTGTCAATGACACAGCTTCGGCGGTGTGCTTAAGCCCCGCTACATTGTCGGCGCAGGACCACTTGACCAGTGAGCTATTACGCACTCTTTCAAGGGTGGCTGCTTCTAAGCCAACCTCCTGGTTGTCTGGGCAATCCCACATCCTTTCCCACTGAGCACACACTTAGGGGCCTTAGCTGGTGTTCTGGGCTGTTTCCCTCTCGACGACGAAGCTTATCCCCCGCCGTCTCACTGCCGCACTCTCACACCACGGTATTCGGAGTTTGGTTGATTTCGGTAACCCGGTAAGGCCCCTAGACCATCCAGTAGCTCTACCCCCGTGGTGAAACATGCGACGCTGCACCTAAATGCATTTCGGGGAGAACCAGCTATCACGGAGTTTGATTGGCCTTTCACCCCTACCCACAGCTCATCCCCTCAGTTTTCAACCTAAGTGGGTTCGGGCCTCCACGACGTCTTACCGTCGCTTCACCCTGGCCATGGGTAGATCACTCCGCTTCGGGTCTAGACCACGCGACTCATTCGCCCTATTCAGACTCGCTTTCGCTACGGCTACCCCACACGGGTTAACCTCGCCACGCAGCACTAACTCGCAGGCTCATTCTTCAAAAGGCACGCCATCACCATTACAGCTCTGACGGCTTGTAGGCACACGGTTTCAGGTACTCTTTCACTCCCCTCCCGGGGTACTTTTCATCTTTCCCTCACGGTACTAGTCCGCTATCGGTCTTCAGGAAGTATTTAGGCTTACCGGGTGGTCCCGGCAGATTCACAGCAAATTCCACGAGCTCGCTGCTACTCGGGAACACCACCAAGAACAACAACACAAGTTTTCGCGTACGGGGCTCTCACCCACTCCGGCCGCCCATCCCAAGGCGTTCCACTAACCCATGCGTCAATTCCGAAGAAATGTCAGTTCCTTCAAGGCGGGTCCCACAACACCGACTACACAACCCCTGACAGGTATCACATGCAATCGGTTTAGCCTCTTCCGCTTTCGCTCGCCACTACTCACGGAATCACGGTTGTTTTCTCTTCCTACGGGTACTGAGATGTTTCACTTCCCCGCGTTCCCTCCACACACCCTATATATTCAGGTGCGGGTAACACCACATCACTGGTGCTGGGTTTCCCCATTCGGAAATCCTCGGATCACAGCTCGGTTGACAGCTCCCCGAGGCTTATCGCAGCCTCCTACGTCCTTCATCGGCTCCTGAAGCCAAGACATCCACCATGTGCCCTTAACAACTTGACCACAAAGATGCTCGCATCCACTCTACAGTTCTCAAACACCACACCAGAAACAAACCACATTCCCAGGCTGTGTAAGCCCTAAGGCGTGTTGCCTCAGGACCCAACAGTGTGCATAGCAAACAATCACCCTCCGAGGCGCCGGCTACCCGTTCCACGATCCTTGCGGACCAGTACTAGAGGAGGCATTGCCAACCAAGAGTGACCATAACCAGTAGTTCCACAATTCCTTGAGCAAGCCCGGCAACACTGCATTCGAGTGTTAAACCGTGCCCACCCCACGCTCTTGGTCCGGGTATCCCGGGAACGTGGATGTGTTGTGCTCCTTAGAAAGGAGGTGATCCAGCCGCACCTTCCGGTACGGCTACCTTGTTACGACTTCGTCCCAATCGCCAGTCCCACCTTCGACCACTCCCTCCCCGAGGGGTTGGGCCATGGGCTTCGGGTGTTACCGACTTTCATGACGTGACGGGCGGTGTGTACAAGGCCCGGGAACGTATTCACCGCAGCGTTGCTGATCTGCGATTACTAGCGACTCCGACTTCACGCAGTCGAGTTGCAGACTGCGATCCGAACTGAGACCGGCTTTAAGGGATTCGCTCCACCTCGCGGTATCGCAGCCCTCTGTACCAGCCATTGTAGCATGTGTGAAGCCCTGGACATAAGGGGCATGATGACTTGACGTCATCCCCACCTTCCTCCGAGTTGACCCCGGCAGTCTCCCACGAGTCCCCGCCATAACGCGCTGGCAACGTAGGATAAGGGTTGCGCTCGTTGCGGGACTTAACCCAACATCTCACGACACGAGCTGACGACAGCCATGCACCACCTGTACACCAACCACAAGGGAAGCCCCATCTCTGGGGATGTCTGGCGCATGTCAAGCCCAGGTAAGGTTCTTCGCGTTGCATCGAATTAATCCACATGCTCCGCCGCTTGTGCGGGCCCCCGTCAATTCCTTTGAGTTTTAGCCTTGCGGCCGTACTCCCCAGGCGGGGTGCTTAATGCGTTAGCTACGGCACGGACAACGTGGAATGTCGCCCACACCTAGCACCCACCGTTTACAGCGTGGACTACCAGGGTATCTAATCCTGTTCGCTCCCCACGCTTTCGCTCCTCAGCGTCAGTATCGGCCCAGAGACCCGCCTTCGCCACCGGTGTTCCTCCTGATATCTGCGCATTTCACCGCTACACCAGGAATTCCAGTCTCCCCTACCGAACTCAAGTCTGCCCGTATCGACTGCACGCTGAAGGTTAAGCCTCCAGATTTCACAGCCGACGCGACAAACCGCCTACGAGCTCTTTACGCCCAATAAATCCGGACAACGCTTGCACCCTACGTATTACCGCGGCTGCTGGCACGTAGTTAGCCGGTGCTTCTTATCCAGGTACCGTCACTTGCGCTTCGTCCCTGGCGAAAGAGGTTTACAACCCGAAGGCCGTCATCCCTCACGCGGCGTCGCTGCATCAGGCTTTCGCCCATTGTGCAATATTCCCCACTGCTGCCTCCCGTAGGAGTCTGGGCCGTGTCTCAGTCCCAGTGTGGCCGGTCACCCTCTCAGGCCGGCTACCCGTCGTCGCCTTGGTAGGCCACTACCCCACCAACAAGCTGATAGGCCGCGGGTTCATCCTGCACCGCCAGAACTTTCAACAACACTCCATGCGAAGCGTTGTGATATCCGGTATTAGACCTCGTTTCCAAGGCTTATCCCAGAGTGCAGGGCAGATTACCCACGTGTTACTCACCCGTTCGCCACTAATCCACCCGAAGGCTTCATCGTTCGACTTGCATGTGTTAAGCACGCCGCCAGCGTTCGTCCTGAGCCAGGATCAAACTCTCCAACAATGAATAGTTTGATCGAGACTATGTACTCAATCATTCTCAAAGGAACCTCATACGAGGTTATATATAAGCTCTACTGGCTTAGTTCACTAGCACACTGTTGAGTTCTCAAGCAACACACTCTGGAATCACCCGCGTTATCGGCGGGCTCAACCTCGGCGATTGTTTCAAGCTATTTTGGTGGGACACCCACTCAATCGCTTTTGCGAGAGCTTGGTTCGTGTCCCCGCCGCTCGGTTTCCCTGGCGACTTGGAGAACTTTACATGCCCCGAAACTACCCGAAACAGGGGGGTCCGTTAACAAGATCAGCGCAGGTCAGAACCCCTGACGGAGCCCGTCCGAGCCCCAGTGTGCCCTCGGAGCCCCGAGAGCGCCAGGGGAAATCCCGGGAACCAGCCGAGGAGAGCACGCAAAGAACATTGCTCCGAGTACATTGCGTCGTATTGCTCCGCGGCAAAGCTCCGCCTAGCGTCGAAGACATGACCTCCACTCACGACGACGCGGGACCGAAGGACGCGACCACCGTCCTGCTCGTCCACGGCCACCCCTTCGACCGCTCGATGTGGCGGCCCCAGGTCGAGCACCTGACCGAGCTGGGCTACCGCGTCGTCGTCCCCGACCTCCGCGGCTACGGCACCCACAAGAACGGCACCCACAAGACCGAAGCGACCAAGACCGGCCTCGACGTCTTCGCGAACGACCTCGTCGAGCTGGCCGATCACCTCGGGATAGAGAGCTTCGTGCTCGGTGGCCTCTCCATGGGCGGCCAGATCGTCATGCAGACCGTCGCCCGCCACCCGGACCGCGTCAGCGCCCTCCTGCTGGCCGACACCTTCGCCGGCCTGGACACCCCCGAGGTGAAGCAGGGCCGGATCGACACCGCGGCGAGGATCACCGGGGAAGGGATGGAGCGCTACGCCGAGGAGCTGCTCCCCAAGATGATCTCGCCACAGACCCGCGCGACCAGGCCGGACGTCGAGGAGCACGTCAGAAGGATGATGCGCGACGCTCCCGCCGAGGGCGCCGCGGCCGCACTGAGAGGACGCGCCGAGCGCCCGGACTACACCCCCGGGCTCAGGAACATAGACGTGCCGACCCTGGTCGTAGTGGGGAGTGACGACGAGTTCACCCCGGTCCACGACGCCGAACGCATCCACCGGGAAGTGCGGGGTTCGACCCTGGTGGTGATCGACGGCGCGGGCCACTTGCCTAACCTGGAGCGCGAGACCGAGTTCAACGAAGCGCTCAGCACCTTCCTGACCACAAGCGGAGCCAAGCCATGACCCAGCAGACCGTGTTCGTGACCGGCGCCAGCGCCGGCTTCGGTGACGCCATCACCCGCCGGTTCGTCGCCGAGGGTGCCCGGGTGATCGCCGTCGCGCGCAGTGAGGACAAGCTCGAGAAGCTCGCCGGGGAGCTCGGCGACGCCGTCCTCACGCTCAAGCTCGACGTCAGCGACCCCGAAGCGGTCAAGACGAAGATCGACGGCCTGCCCGAGGCGTGGCGCGAGGTCGACGTCCTGGTCAACAACGCCGGCCTGGCGAAGGGCCTCCAGCCCGCGCACCAGGCCGACCTCGCCGACTGGGACGAGATGATCGCGACCAACGTCCGCGGCCTCACCCACGTCACGCGCGCGCTGCTGCCCGGGATGGTCGAGCGCGGCCGCGGCCACGTGCTCAACATCGGCTCGATCGCCGGCACCTACCCCTACCCCGGCGGCAACGTCTACGGCGCGACCAAGGCGTTCGTCCACCAGTTCAGCCTCAACCTGCGCAGCGACCTGCACGGCACCGGCGTCCGGGTGACGAACATCGAGCCCGGCATGGTCGGCGGCACGGACTTCTCGAAGGTCCGCTTCGACGGCGACCAGAGCAAGGCCGACAAGGTCTACGCGGGCACCACCCCGCTGACCGCGGACGACGTCGCCGAGTCGGTCTACTGGGCCGCGAGCCAGCCGAAGCACGTGAACATCAACGTCATCGAGCTGATGCCGGTGGTGCAGAGCTTCTCCGCGCTGCAGATCCACCGCGAGTCCTAAAAGAGGGCGAAGAGCGCCTGCTGCGCCGGGTCCCGCTCGGTCGGCCGGCGCCCGGTCCGCGGCCGCCCGCCGGTCGACGGGTAGTGCAGCACCAGCTCGCCGATGCCCGCGAGCCGCTCGAGCAGCTCGCTCACGGACAGGTTCATCCCGGCCCGGTCGGCCTCGCGCCGCATCAGGTGCGTCACCGTCGCGGCGAGCACCGAGACGAGCCCGTGCGCGGCGATGCGCTGCCGCGTCCACTCCCAGCGCGGAGTGGGGCCGGTGACGGCGGGCCCGGTCAGCCAGCGGAACGTCGACTCGAGGTGGGTGCGCGCCCGGTAGGCGGTGACGAGCTCGGCGACCGGCCAGTCCCGGTCGGTGACCAGCACCTGCTTGCCGAAGAACTCGTCGTCGAGGCGGGCGACGGCGGCGGTGTCGATCCGCCGCTCGAGGCGGATCTCCCCGGCCCGGCTCCCGCTCAGCACCGCGGTGAGCACGCGTTCGACGCGCCGGCCGCGAGTGACGCGGCCGATCTCGGCGTGCACCTGGGCGCGGTCGCCGCGGTGGGTGCCCGCCGCGAGGGCGCCGGCCAGGCCGTCCAGCTCGCGGGTCGCGGTGGCCAGCTCGTCGGCGAACGCACGGGACTGCGCCGCGTGCAGCGTCGCCGAGTGCGTGAGGACGACCCGCCGCCGGACGCCGTCGACGACCGCGTGCGTGTCGAGCGCGGTGAGGCCGGCGAACCGCTCGGGGTCGACGCGCTTGCGGGCGGACGCGGGCTGGGTCAGCAGCTCGGGGTGGTCGGTCAGCGGCAGCGAGCCGACGAACCCGCTGCGTGAGCCCAGGTCGAGCTGGGCGGCCTGGCCCGTGTGGAAGATGAGCGTCGCCGGGCCCAGCTCGCCGGTCAGCGCGGCGAACGTCGGGGCCGTGCCGTCGTCGCGCCGGTACAGCCGCGAGCCGAGCGGGATCGCCCCGTCGCGGGTCACCCGCAGGCCCACGCCGGCGAGCACGCTCTGGCAGGCCGAGGGCAGCGTGCAGTCCGCGGCAGCGAACGCGGCGAACTGCGGGACGTCGACGGCGAGGGCCGCGTGGTCGTCGAGGATCTCCAAGACCGCGGCGGCGACGGTCTCCTCGATGCGCGTGATCCGTTCGGGGGTCAGCCTTTCCAGCGCCCGCCAGAATCCTTCCACTGTGGACACCCGGGGCCGCACCAGGTCCGGGGCGGCCCCGGTCGCCCACCAGTCCGCGATCGGCGTGTCCGGCGCGGTGGCCCGGTGCAGCACCGCGATCGCCAGCGTCAGCCCGAGCGTGGTCTTCGCGCGCTGGGGCCCGGCGACCTCGTCGACGCGGCGGACGAAGTCGAGCCGGCGCAGCGTCGCCCACACCGCGGCGACGTCGCCGTACGCGCGGTAGCGTGCCGACGCCGGTTCACCGCCCGGGACGGCGCGGGCGATCTCGTCGGCGGTACCGAGATAACGTTGAGTCACCACACGCGGCTTGCCGTCCACTCGCGCGGACTCCGCGAGGTAGTAGTACGTCCGTCCGCCGATCTTCTTCCCGATCACCGAGGCCACCCTTTAGGTAATACACGCCGGACGGCTGATCGACAACCATCCCGCCGCGCTGACCTGCGACGACGATCACGATCCACGATCGGGTGAGCCGGGTGGGGAAGACACACTGGCTGGTCGCACGAGGACGGTCCTAGCGTGGGCGGAATGGGACCCGATCCTGACGCCACCACCCCGACCGCCTCCGCGATGCGCCGTGCGCTCGCCCGGGCGCGTGACGGGAAGACACTCGACGTAGCCGAGGCGAGCGTCCTGCTGCACGCCCGCGGTGAAGATCTGGGGAAGCTGTCCGAGTACGCCTCCCGCATCCGTGACGCCGGTCTCGCCGAGGCCGGCCGCGCGGGTGTCATCACCTACAGCCGCAAGGTCTTCATCCCGCTCACCCGGCTCTGCCGCGACCGCTGCGGCTACTGCACGTTCGTCACCGTGCCCGGCCGGCTCGAATCGCCGTTCCTCTCGCCCGACGAGGTCCTCGACATCGCCCGCAAGGGTGCGGAGATGGGCTGCAAGGAGGCCCTCTTCACCCTCGGCGACCGGCCCGAGGACCGCTGGACGGCCGCCCGCGACTGGCTGGACGCGCACGGCTACGACGACACGCTCTCCTACGTCCGCGCGATGGCGATCCGGGTGCTGGAAGAGACCGGCCTGCTGCCGCACCTCAACCCCGGGGTCCTGACCTGGCAGGACTTCCAGCGGCTCAAGCCGGTCGCGCCGTCGATGGGCATGATGCTGGAGACCACCGCCACCCGGCTGTGGAGCGAGAAGGGCGGCCCGCACTACGGGTCGCCGGACAAGGACCCCGCCGTCCGGCTGCGCGTGCTCGAAGACGCCGGCCGCAGCAGCGTCCCGTTCACCACCGGCGTGCTGATCGGCATCGGCGAGACGCACGAGGAGCGCGCGGACGCGCTGTTCGAGATCCGCAAGGTCGCCAAGACCTACGGCGGCGTCCAGGAAGTCATCGTGCAGAACTTCCGGGCCAAGCCGGACACGAAGATGCGCGCGACGCCGGACGCCGACCTCGAAGAGCTGGCCGCGAACATCGCCGTGGCGCGGCTCGTGCTCGGCCCGAAGATGCGCATCCAGGCGCCGCCGAACCTGATCGGCAACCAGTACGACCTGATGATCCGCGCCGGGATCGACGACTGGGGCGGCGTCTCGCCGCTGACCCCGGACCACGTCAACCCGGAACGCGCGTGGCCGCAGATCGACGAGCTGGCCCGCCGCACCGAGAAGGCCGGCTTCGAGCTGAAGGAACGGCTTACGATCTACCCCGAGTACGTCAAGGCCGGCGAGCCGTGGCTGGACCCGCGGATCACCCGGCACGTCGCCGCGCTCGTCGACCCGGCCACCGGGATGGCGCGCGAGGACGCGATGCCGGTCGGCATCCCGTGGCAGGAGCCGGACGGCGGCTGGCAGCAGTCCGGCCGCACCGACCTGCACACCGAGATCGACACCACCGGCCGCACGGAAGACCGCCGGAGCGACTTCGACTCGGTGTACGGGGACTGGAAGGAGATCGGCGACCGGATCAAGACCGGGCCGCAGAAGTTCGACTCCACCGTCCTGGAAGCCTTGCGCAGTGCGGAAAAGGACCCCGCCGGACTGTCCGACGACGCCGCGCTCGCACTGCTGTCCGCCGACGGCAAGGAGCTCGACGCCTTCACGAAGCTCGCCGACGACCTGCGGCGCGAGACGGTCGGCGACGACGTCACGTTCGTCGTCACGCGGAACATCAACTTCACCAACGTCTGCTACACGGGGTGCCGCTTCTGCGCCTTCGCCCAGCGTCGCACCGACGCCGACGCGTACACGCTCTCGCTGGAGCAGGTCGGCGACCGCGTCGACGAGGCGTGGGCCGCGGGCGCGACCGAGATCTGCATGCAGGGCGGCATCCACCCGGACCTGCCGGGCACCGCGTACTTCGACCTCGCGGCCGAGGTCAAGCGCCGGCAGCCGGGCATCCACCTGCACTCCTACAGCCCGATGGAGGTCGTGAACGGCGCTTCGCGGACCAACCTCTCGCTGCGCGACTGGCTGATCCAGGCGAAGGAGTCCGGCGTCGACTCGCTGCCGGGCACGGCCGCGGAGATCCTCGACGACGACGTCCGCTGGGTGCTCACCAAGGGCAAGCTGCCGACGTCGGAGTGGATCAAGGTCGTCACCACCGCGCACGAGGTCGGCCTGCCGACGACGTCCACGATGATGTACGGCCACGTCGACACGCCGGCGCACTGGGTCGCGCACCTGAAGCTGCTCGCGAAGCTGCAGCGCGACGGCCTCGAGAAGCACGGCAAGCGCGGTTTCTCCGAGTTCGTGCTGCTGCCGTTCATCCACCAGAGCTCGCCGATCTACCTCGCCGGGCTCGCCCGGCCGGGGGCGACGCAGAACGAGAACCGGGCGGTGCACGCGCTGTCCCGGCTGCTGCTGCACGGGATGATCGACAACATCCAGAGCTCCTGGGTGAAGCTCGGCACCGAGGGCAGCCGCGCGGTGCTGCAGGGCGGCGTCAACGACATCGGCGGCACGCTGATGGAGGAGACGATCAGCCGGATGGCCGGCGCGTCGAACGGCTCGTACAAGACGATCAGCGACATGCGCGAGATGGTCGAGCCGCTGGGCCGCCCGCTCGTGCAGCGGACGACGGGCTACGGCCGGCCCTCGGCCGAGCGGATCGCCGCGGCGGAGGCGTCCGACGGCGTCGCCACCGCGGTGCGCAAGCCGCTGCTGCCGTTGCTTACGCCGTAGAACCGGTAGCGGGCGCCCGGCTCCGGGGCGCCCGCTACTCTTCGGCCGCATGGGGGTTTTCCGCTTCGCACCACTTCTCTTCGTCGCGCTTCTCGCGGGTTGCGGCACTCCGCCGCCTCTGCCGCCCGTCCCGTTGCCGACCACGACGCCGAGCCCGACGTACGCGCCGCCGCCGTCGAGCGGTCTGTCCCTGTCGGTCGGCCAGGTCGAAGCCGGGCTCGGGCACCGCGCGAGCGTGCTGACGCTGACCAACCGGGACAGCGAGCCGCGCAAGGTCACCGGCTACCCGGATCTGAAGCTGCTCGACGCCGCCGGCACGGTCGTCGAGGTGAAGGTCGAGCACGGGACGTCGTACTTCGCGCGTGACCTCGGACCGCAGAACGTGACGCTCAAGCCCGGCGAGAAGGTCGCGGCCGTGCTCGCGTGGTCGGCGACCGTGACGTCCGGGGACAAGCACACCGGTGCCGCGATCTCGGTGGTCCCCGTCCCGGGCGAACCCGCGCAGAGCCAGCCGCTGGACACCGACCTCGGCACCACGGACACCGTCACCGTCAGCTCCTGGGCGACCGAAATCGGCAGCTGACCACTTTGTGTCACCGCTCACAAACCCACGGTTCACCGCCGGGGCCTTGTGCTACTTGTTTTCCTCACGACCAGGGCAAGCACCGTAGCTTCACCTGCCGGAAGGACTTCGATGAGCACCTCCGTGGCCGCGCTGGACATGATCGACTCGGACCGCTATCCGCTCACTGATACCGGCAGCGAAGCGTGGCGGGCGGTCGTCGCCCGCACCCGCGCGGACCTCGCCGACGTCGGCTGCAGCGTCCTCGCCGACTTCATCCGGCCGGAGCTGCACGAGGTCCTGCGGGCCGAGTGCGCCGCACTCGAACCGCACGCGTACACGAAGGTCGAAAAGGTCAACGCCTACAACACCGCGATCGACGCGGACCTGCCCGATGACCACCCCGGCCGGCAGATCATGGAGCGGGGCAACGCCTTCGTCGCCCGCGACCACATCCCGGCCGGCGCGATCATCGGCCGGCTCCACGGCAGCCCGGTGTTCCAGCGGTTCATCGCCGACTGTTTCGGATTGCCGGAGCTGCACGAGCTCGCGGACCCGCTGTCCGGGCTGACGCTCAACGTGATCGCGCCCGGCCGCGCGCACCCGTGGCACTTCGACACGAACTCCTACACCGTCAGCATGCTGACGCAGGCCGCGAGCGACGGCGGGACGTTCGAATACTGCCCGAACATCCGTTCCGCCGAGGCGGAAAACTTCTCCGCCGTGCGGGGCGTTCTTTCCGGCGAAAGCACCCATCCGGTCCAGCGCCTCGGCCTCCGTCCGGGCGATCTGCAGTTGTTCAAAGGCCGCTTCGCCTTGCATCGGGTCACTAGGGTGGAAGGGAAGATCGCGCGCCACTCGGCGATCTTCGCTTACAGCGAGCGCCCCGGCGTCATCGGCAGCCCGGAGCGGACCAGGCAGCTCTTCGGCCGGGTCCTGCCTGAGCACCTGGCTGGTCACGCTGTGCGGGGCGACGCCCTGCTCGACTAGATCTAGGAGCCTGGCCCGTGCCTTTCGACTCGACCGGCAAGATCTCGTTCGACCACATTTACACCGCGCCCGACCCCCGTCCGTTCTTCGGAACGTTGCAGCGCGTGGATTACCAGATTCCGCAACTGGCGAAGCCGTACTTCACGAAACTGATCGAGGAATACCAGGCGGAACGCGGAATCGCGCGGCCGACCGTGCTCGACGTCGGCTGTTCCTACGGCGTCAACAGCGCGTTGCTGCGGTGCGAAACGACCCTGGACGACCTCTACGAGCAGTACACCGCGCCCGGCGTCGAGAGCCTCGACCGCACCGCCCTGCTCGAGCGCGACCAGCGGCTCGTGCGCAGCCGCGCGACCTCCGACGGTGCCCGGTTCTTCGGCCTCGACGCCGCGGGGGCGGCGCTGGACTACGCGCGTGAAGCGGGCTTCCTGGACGAGACGATCTACGCCGACTTCGAGCGCTACGACCCGGACGAGAAGCAGCAGGCGCTCCTCGATCAGGTGGACCTCGTCGTGTCGACCGGCTGTGTCGGCTACGTCACCGAGAAGACGATCGCCCGGATCGCGCGCGGCTCCCGGCCGTGGATGGCGCACTTCGTGCTCCGGATGTTCTCCTACGACCCGGTCGCCGAAAGCCTCGCCGAGCTGGGCTACGAGACCGCGGCCATCGACGGCGTGTACCGCCAGCGGCGGTTCGCCTCCACCGAGGAGCAGGAGCACATCCTCGACGCGCTGGGCACCGCCGGCGTCGACCCCGAAGGGCTCGAGGCCGAGGGCTGGCTCTACGCGCAGCTGTATGTTTCCCGACCGAAGAAGGGCGCGGCCGCCGGGCTCGCGTCCACGCTCAACGCCGTCGCCACCGAAGACGAAGAAACCGCACCCGACGAACGAGGATGACAGAGTGAGCAGTCCGGAATGGTCCCCCCGCACGTTCGGCAACGAGGACCGGCTTCCCCGGGTCCCCGTGCCCGCTCTGGCCGACAGCGGCCGCCGCTTCCTGGAATGGTGCGGTCCGCTGCTGACGCCGGACGAGCTGGCGGAGACCGAAGCGGCGGTCGCGGGCTTCCTCGCGCCCGGCAGCCCGGCCCACGAACTGCAGGCCGCGCTGGAGGAGTACGACCGGTCACCCGGCGTGCACAGCTGGCTGGACACCTTCTGGCCGTACCGCTACCTCGGCCGCCGCGACCGGATCGCGCTCAACGCCAACTTCTTCTTCCTGTTCGCCGAATCGCCGCTGGGCCAGGTGGAACGCGCGGCCGAGCTGACCGCGTCCGCCGTGGACTACAAGCTGCGGCTCGACGACGAACTGGTGCCGCCGGTGCTCGTGCGCGGCACGCCGCAGTCGATGGTGCAGCACAAGTTCCTGTTCTCGGCCACGCGCATCCCGGGCGAGGTGCTGGACAGTGCGCGGACGCCGTACCGCGACGGCTGGGAAGGGCCGTCGCGGGCGCGGCACGTCGTGGTGTTCCACCGGAACACGCCGTTCCGGATGGACGTCGTCGCCGAAGACGGCCGCCCGTACTCCGCCGAGCAGCTCGCCGACGGCCTGCGGGCGATCCTCAAGGACGACCACGCCACGGACGTGCCCGCCGGCCACTTCACCACCAAGGCCCGCGCGGAGTGGGCGGCCAGCCGGCAGGCGCTGCTGGACGCGGGTAACGCCGAGGCGCTCGAGACCATCGAGACGGCGTTGTTCTGCGTCTGCCTGGACGACGTCACGCCTTCGACCACGCTGGAAGCCGCGGACCAGCTGCTGTACGGCGCCAACCGCTGGTACGACAAGGCCGTCTCGCTGATCGTGTTCGAAGACGGTACCGCCGGGATCAACGTCGAGCACTGCGAACTCGACGGCACCACGATCCTCGGCTTCACCGACGCGCTGCTGAGCGGGGAACGGCTGCCGCGTGACGCCGCCGACGGCGTCCCGGGGTTCGAGCCGGTCGAGTTCACGCTGACCGACGCCCTCCGCGAGGACGCCCGCGCCGCCGGGGAGTCCTTCGCGGCGTACGCGGACGCGACGGCCACGCAGACCGTGTCGTTCGACTTCGGCGCCAACCGCGTGAAGGAGCTGGGGATGTCCCCCGACGCATTCGCGCAGATGGCCTACCAGCTCGCGCACAAGCGTGCGAAGGGCCTGGCGGGCGCGACGTACGAGTCGATCGCCACCCGGCAGTTCCGCAACGGCCGGACCGAGGCCATGCGCGTCGTGACGCCGGAGGTCTTCCGGTTCGTCGCCGCGATGGAAGACGGCTCGCCCGAGGAGCAGCGGGAAGCGTTCCGCACGGCGGCCGCGAAGCACGTCTCGCGGGCGAAGGAGTGTCAGGCCGGTGACGCGCCGGAGCAGCACCTGTGGGAGCTGCAGCTGATCGCCAAGCGCCGCGGCGACACGGAGACGCCGGCGCTGTACAGCTCGCCGGGCTGGCTGAAGATGCGCGACGACTACCTGAGCACCAGCTCGGCGCCGTCGGTCAACATCCAGTACTTCGGCTTCGGCTCGACGAGCCCGCAGTGCATCGGCATCGCGTACGTGCTGCTGCCGGACCGCTGGAACCTCTACCTCAGCACGCCGAAGCACGTGTCGTCGGAGATGTACCGCTTCGCCGACGAACTCGCGAAGGCCGTCAGCGAGCTGCAGGAGCTGCTGGCCGGCGGCTGAGCAAGCGGCGCAACCAGCTCAGCCGGGCGGCCCGGGCCGCCCGGCTGAGTGCTGTGTCGGGGGCCAGCGACTCGAACCCGTGGAACCCACCGGGCCACACGTGCAGTTCCGCCTCGCCACCCGCCTGCCAGAGGCGGCTCGCGTAGGTGACCACCTCGTCGCGGAACGTCTCCGCCGTGCCGACGTCCAGGAACGCCGGCGGCAGGCCGGAAAGATCGGTCGCGCGGGCCGGGGCCGCGTAGGCCGGGACGTCGCGAAGGTCTCCCAGGTACGCCGCCCAGCCGACGTTGTTGGCCGTGCGGTCCCACAGGCCGCGGCCGTCGAGGTCGAGCGCCGACGGTGTGTTGTCGCGGTCGTCGAGCATCGGGCAGATCAGCAGCTGCCCGGCGAGCTCCGGCCCGCCGCGGTCGCGGGCGAGCAGGGTCGTGGCCGCCGCCAGCCCGCCACCCGCGCTGACGCCACCGATCACGATCGGACCGGCGAGCCGCCCGGCCGTCCACGACAGACCGGCGTAACAGTCTTCGACCGGCGCCGGGTAGGGGTGCTCGGGCGCGAGCCGGTAACCCGGCGAAACGATGGTGACGCCGAGTTCCCCGGCCCAGCGCAGCACGTTCGGCACGTCCGGGCCGAGGTGGCTGCCGACGATCAGGCCGCCGCCGTGGATGTAGTAGAGGACACCGCGGCTCTCGGGCGGGCGCGCGACCAGCAACGGCACCTCCCCCGCGTGCTCCTCCGCGAACTCGAACCCCGGGTGCGCCGCGGCCAGCTCGTCGACGGTCTGCTCGGCACCGGCGACGAACTCACGGCGCGCGGTGATGTCGTCCGGCGTGCTCAGCGGCGGACGGGCCGCCCGCAGCTGCTCGACGATCGGCGCCAGTTCCGGGTCGAACGGCGGTGGCGGCACGTCAGGCCCCCTCGGGGACCGAGACGACCAGGACGAGCGAGCCGTCGAACGTCGGCTGCTCGCGGAACCGGCCGTAGCGGCGTTCCCACGTGCCGTCGTCGAGGTCGTGGCGCAGTTCCGCGGCGAAGCGGTGGTGCACGCGATCGTCGACGAAGCTCCACGCCGAGCACGACAGCCGCGCGCCCGGATCGAGGAGCCGCTCGGGGCGCGCGTAGTAGGCCTCGTTGAAGCCGTCGGTGCAGTCGATCGGCACCGGGACGCCGATGATCGACGTGTGGCCGCCGAGCCCGTCGGCGATGTCGTCGACCGGCGGGTAGCGCCGCGCCTCGGTCTCGATCACCTCGGGCGCGTAGTCGAGCAGCCAGAACCGCCGCAGCAGCGCGGGATCGCAGGTCAGGATGGCGACCGGGCCGCGGGTGACCCGGCGGACCTCCTTCAGCCCGGTCCACAGGTCGTTCCACTGGTGGACGCTGAACGTGCTCATCGCGCCCTCGAACGCCCGGTCCGGGAACGGCAGCTTCTCGGCGACGGCGTCGATCGCGGGCGGCAGGCCCTCGGGCCGTTGCGCGCGCATCGACGCCGACGGCTCGACCGCCGTCACCTCGCGATCGTGCGGCTCGTAGGCGCCGGCGCCCGCGCCGACGTTGAGGACGGTCCGCGCCTCGCCGAGCGCGTCGAGGACGTACTGCCCGATCCGCGGGTCCGGCACGCGGTAGTCCGTGTACACCCCGCCGATCGCGCCGTAGTCGGCGTCACCGGCGCTTCCGTCGGCACGTCGCTCAATCATGGCTCAAAACTAGCAGCGGCCTGGGGATCCACGACGCCGGTGGCGCTGCTCCGCGCGACGGAAACCGACGTCCGGCATCCGGCGCAGCCGTCAGTTTCTGTCGCAAATTTGCGTAAGTTCGTTCATCTATTGCGTTATCTTGTCCCGGATTCGTATGATCCAGGTCACAAGGGTCCCCACCTGCACTCGACGAGGAGTTGCTGCTCCATGTCTCCCCATCCTGTCTTCAGCGCGCCCCGAAGTGCCCCCGTCCCCCGCCGGCGCGCGAGATTCGGCGCGCTGGCCGCCGCCGTCGCCGCCGCGACCGGCCTGACCGTCATCACCCTGGCCGCGGCCCCCGCGAGTTCGGCACTCGCCGCCGGGCGCGGCGCGACCGTGCCGTTCCTCGAACAGGAGGCCGAGACCGCCGCGACCAACGGCACGGTCATCGGCCCCGACCGCAACTCCGGCACCCTCGCCGGTGAGGCGTCCGGCCGCAAAGCCGTGACGCTGGGCGGTCAAGGCAAGTACGTCGAATTCACGCTCACCGCGCCGGCCAACTCGATCGACTTCCGGTTCAGCCTGCCGGACTCCGGGAACGGCACCGGCACGAGCGGCTCGATCTCGTTGTACGTCAACGGTTCCCACAACCGCGACGTCGCGCTGACGTCGAAGTACGCCTGGTACTACGGCACGTACCCGTTCACCAACACCCCGGGTGACGGCCACGCGCACCACTTCTACGACGAGACCCGCGCGTTGCTGGGCACGAACTACCCGGCAGGCACCAAGATCAAGCTGCAGGTCGACGCGGGCGACGTCACGACCTCGACGATCGACCTGGCCGACTTCGAGCAGGTCGGCGCGGCCGCGGCCAAGCCGGCGAACTCGGTGTCCGTCACCGACTACGGCGCCACCGCGGGCGACACCAGCGACGACGCGGGCGCGTTCGACGCCGCCGTCGCCGCGGCGAAGAGCCAGGGCAAGGAGGTCTGGATCCCGTCCGGGACCTTCACCCTCGGCCACCACATCACCGTCGACCAGGTGACGATCCGCGGCGCCGGCCCGTGGTACTCCGTGCTGACCGGTCCGCGCGCCGGCATCTTCGGCAAGGGTGAACCGGCCAGCTGCGGGACGTCGACGTACCCCGGCAACAGCGCCGTCCCGGGCACGAGCAGCGCGGTCAAGCTGTACGACTTCGCGATCATCGGCCAGGTCGACGCCCGCGTCGACTGCGACCAGTCCAACGCCATCGGCGGCGCCCTGGGCGGCGGCTCGGTCGTGCAGAACCTGTGGCTGCAGCACACGAAGGTCGGGCTGTGGCTCGACGGGCCGTTCGACGGGCTCACCGTGTCCGGCAACCGGATCCTCGACCAGACCGCCGACGGGCTGAACCTGCACCAGGGCATCAGCAACGTCACCGTGACGAACAACTTCCTGCGCAACACCGGCGACGACGGCCTGGCCATGTGGTCCGAGCACGACGCCGACCACAACAACACGTTCTCCTTCAACACCGTGCTGCTACCGATCCTCGCCAACAACATCGCGATCTACGGCGGGCGCGACAACACGGTGTCCGACAACGTCGTGGCCGACACCCAGGACCAGGGCGGCGGCATCCACATCGCCAACCGGTTCAGCGCGGTGCCCCTCGCCGGGACGACGACCGTCGCGCGCAACACCGCCATCCGCACCGGTGTGCTCGACTCGAACTGGCAGTTCGGCGTCGGCGCCCTGTGGTTCGACGGCCGCGACGGCGCCATCACCGGCCGCGTCGACGTCACCGACCTCGACCTGCTGGACAACAACTACGAGGCCATCCAGTTCATCGACAGCCAGACCACGGACGTGCACTTCACGAACGTCAAGATCACCGGAGCGGGCACGTTCGCCTGGCAGCTGCAGGCCAAGCCGACCGGCACGGTGAAGAACGTCGTCGCGACCGGGATCGGCCGCGCGGGCGTCTACAACTGCATGGGCCCGGACGCGCTGACCGGGCTCGTCGACCAGGGCGGCAACTCCGGCTGGAGCACGACGTTCTGCGGCTCGTGGCCGACGCCGGTGTACGGCTCGGACAACGGCGGCACGACCACGCCGACGACCCCGACCACACCCACGACCCCGCCGACCACCACCACGACGACGACCCCGCCGACCGGGAACCTGGCGCTGCACAAGGCGATCAGCGCGTCGGCGTCGCAGGGCGGTTTCCCGCCGGGCAACGCGGTCGACGGCGACGCGAACTCGTACTGGGAGAGCGCGAACAACGCGTTCCCGCAGACGCTGACCGTCGACTTCGGCGCCACGGTTTCGGTGTCGCGGCTGGTGCTGAAGCTGCCGCCGCCGTCCGCGTGGGGCACCCGCACGCAGACGATCGCGGTCGACGGCGTCAAGGCCGCGGCGGGTTACACCTTCAACCCGGCGACCGGCAACACCGCGACGATCACCTTCCCGGCGACGTCCGTGCGCACCCTGCGGCTGACCTTCACCGGCAACACCGGCTGGCCGGCGGGACAGCTGTCCGAACTCGAAGCCTATTCGTCCTGACACGAGCAGAAAGGTGACGACGATGTCCCCATCACCACGGCGCCGCGCGGCGCTGCTGGCCGCGGCCCTCGCCGCGTCCGGCCTGACCGTGCTGGTCACCGGCGCGGCCACCCCGGCCGCGGCGGCGACCTGCCCGACGACGGCGTCCGGCGGCGCGAGCGTGCCGTTCCGGACGGTCGAGGCCGAGTGCTCGGCGACCAACGGCGCGGCCGTCGGCCCCGACTACACGCAGGCCAGCATCGCTTCGGAGGCGTCCGGACGCCAAGCCGTCCGGATCGGGTCCGGCCAGTACGTCGAGTTCACGCTGCCGGCGGCAGCCAACTCGATCAACGTCCACTACAACATCCCGGACGGCTCGTCCGGGCGGCTCTCGGTGTACGTCGGCGGCACCAAGCTCGGCAGCGGGCTGTCCGTGACGTCGCGGTACTCCTATGTGGACACCGGCTTCATCACGGGCTCGAAGACGCACCACTTCTTCGACGACGCCCGGCTGCTCTTCGGCCAGAACGCGGCCCAGGGCACGAAGGTCCGCGTCCAGGCCGACTCCGGTGACGTCGGCCAGGCGACCATCGACCTGGCCGACTTCGAGCAGGTCGGCGGCGCGGGCGCGAAACCGGCCAACGCCCTGTCCGTGACGGACTACGGCGCGACGGCGAACGACTCCTCCGACGACACCCAGGCGTTCCGCAACGGCCTGTCGGCGGCGCGGTCGCAGGGCAAGGAGCTGTTCGTGCCGTCCGGCCGGTTCGAGATCGGGTCGGCGCTGCAGATCGACCAGACCACCGTCCGGGGCGCCGGGCCGTGGTACACCGTGTTGCACGGCAACAACATCTTCAACAACGGCGGCGCGTCCGGGAACATCAAGCTGTACGACTTCGCGG
This sequence comes from Amycolatopsis sp. NBC_00348, assembly GCF_036114655.1. Taxonomy (NCBI): domain Bacteria; kingdom Bacillati; phylum Actinomycetota; class Actinomycetes; order Pseudonocardiales; family Pseudonocardiaceae; genus Amycolatopsis; species Amycolatopsis sp. NBC_00348. Next base: position 5,989,402 of record NZ_CP107994.1, read on the forward strand.
TGTTCGGCGACGTGACCGAGCGCAACGACGGCAGCCCGGACAACGCGTTCCACGGCGTTCTCGGCAACGGCTCGGTCGTGAGCGGCCTGTGGATCCAGAACACCAAGTGCGGGCTGTGGCTGATGAGCGGCGCGTCCTCGAACCTCACCATCGAGAACAACCGCATCCAGGACACGCAGGCCGACGGCGTCAACTTCGACGGCGCCGTCACGAACTCGGCGTTGCGCAACAACTACCTGCGCAACAACGGCGACGACGGCCTCGCGCTCTGGTCCAACGGCCAGGCCGACTCGGGCAACACGATCGCGAACAACACCGTCGTGCAGCCCAACCTGGCCAACGGCATCGCGCTCTACGGCGGGTCGGACAACACCGTCAGCGGCAACCTGGTGCAGGACACCAACGCGCTCGGCGGCGGCTACCTGGTGGCGAACCGGTTCAACTCGGTACCGCTCGGCGGCACGGTGACGCTGTCGAACAACACCGCGCTGCGGGCCGGGGCGCTCGACCCGAACTGGCAGTTCGGTGTCGGCGCGCTGTGGTTCGACGCGCGTGACCAGGCGATCACCGGCGTGACGATCCGCGTCACCGGGTTCACCGCGATCCAGAGCCCGTACGAGGCGATCCAGTTCATCGACGGCAACGGCGCCGGCAAGCAGATCCAGGGCGTCACGATCGACGGCGTCTCGGTGCAGGGCGTGGGCACGTTCGTGGCGCAGTCGCAGACGCAGGGGTCAGTGTCGATCAGCAACCTGAGCGCGTCCGGCGTCGGCGTCACCGGCACGTACAACTGCCCGTACCCGTCGTCGATCCCGAAGATGACGTTCGGCGGCTCGGGCAACAGCGGCTGGACCGGCACGTGGAGCGACTGCTCGACCTGGCCGGCACCGAACTCCGGCCCGCAGCAGCCGCCGCAGTCGGGCAGCAACATCGCGCGGGGCAAGGCGATCAGCTCGTCGTCGTCCCAGGGCGGGTTCCCGCCGGGCAACGCCAACGACGGCAACGCGGACTCGTACTGGGAGAGCGCGAACAACGCGTTCCCGCAGACGCTGACCGTGGACTTGGGCGCGGCGGCGTCGATCAACAAGGTGACGCTCAAGCTGCCGCCGTCGTCGGCGTGGGGTGCGCGCACCCAGACGGTGACGGTCTCGGGCAGCACGGACGGCGGCTCGTACACGACGCTGGTCGGCTCGCGCGGCTACGCGTTCGACCCGGCGTCGGGCAACACGGCGTCGGCGTCGTTCACGGCGACGTCGCAGCGCTTCGTGCGGCTGACGTTCACCGGCAACACCGGCTGGCCCGCCGGTCAGGTGTCCGAGTTCGAGGTGGCGGCTTCGTAACTCCGGACTGACGACAAGCCCGTCCCGGCTCCTGACACCGGGACGGGCTTGTCTTACTTTTGCGCGCAGTTGCTGTAAAGTTTCACTCATGACGCGTCGTCTTGCCGAAGTCGCCCGCCAGGTCGGGGTCAGTGAAGCCACGGTCAGCCGGGTGCTCAACGGGCGGTCGGGGGTGTCCGCCAGCACCCGCGCCGCCGTGCTCACCGCGCTCGACGTGATGGGTTACGAGCGGCCCACCCAGCTGCGCGGGGAGCGCGCCCGCCTGGTCGGGCTCGTGCTCCCCGAACTGCAGAACCCGATTTTCCCGGCGCTGGCCGAGATCATGGGCAACGCGCTCGCGCAGCAGGGCTTCACCCCCGTCCTTTGTACCCGGACGGCGGGCGGGGTGTCGGAGGCGGAGTACGTGGAGCTGCTCCTGCAGCAGCAGGTGTCGGGCGTGGTGTTCGCCGGCGGGCTCTACGCGCAGTCCGACGCGGTGCACTCGCACTACCACCACCTGGTCGAGCGGCGGCTCCCGACGGTGCTGATCAACGCGGCCGTCGACCACCTCGGGCTGCCCCAGGTGTCGTGCGATGACGCCGTCGCCGTCGAGCAGGTCGTCGGGCACCTCAGCTCGCTCGGGCACGAGAAGATCGGGCTGGTGCTCGGGCCGACCGACCACGTGCCGTCGAAGCGCAAGCTGGAGGCGTTCCAGGCGTACGCGGCGAAGCTCGGCCTGCCGGTGCTCGACGAGCTGGTCGAGCACGGGATGTTCTCCATCGAAGGCGGCCACGCGGCGGCGGCCCGGCTCTACCCGCGCGGCGCGACCGCGGTGTTGTGCGCGAGCGACCTGCTGGCCCTGGGCGCGGTCCGCGCGGCCCGCCGGCAGGGCCTGTCGGTGCCCGACGACGTCTCGGTGGTCGGCTACGACGACTCGGCCCTGATGAACTGCACCGACCCGCCCCTGACGACCACCCGCCAGCCGATCGAGGCGATGGGCCGCGCGGTGGTCGAGCTGCTGGTCAAGCGCATCAACGGCGGCGAGGTGGCGGCCGAGGAGCTGCTGTTCGCGCCGGAACTCGTGGTGCGCGGCTCGACGGCCCGCCGCATCGCCTGACCCCGCGTCACCCCCAGGCGCGACGGCTTCCGGGCCGTCGCGCCTTTTCGCGCGCCCGGGACACGCTGGAGCGTTCGGCGGTACCCATTCCACCCGCTTCTCTTCGCCAGCACGTTCGCGTCCTGTTCGTAACTTGCAAAGTCTCGTCGTCTTATTGCGTCGATCCGGTCTCACACTTTAGAGTGACCGCAATCACGTGACAGCCGTCGCGACCCGAGAAGAGGCTTGAGATGAGCAGTCCCTGGTCCCGATCCTTGCCCCGCCGGATGTTCTGCCTGCTGGCCGCAGGTGGCCTCGCACTGGGGGTGGCCGCCTGCGGTGACGACGGCAACGCCGCCGCGCCCGGGGGCAAGGTGAAGATCACGGTCACCGGCCAGCCGCCCACCAGCCAGCCGTTCGAGCGCGGCGTCTTCGACGCCGACGTCAAGGAGTTCGAGGCATCCCACCCGAACATCCAGATCGAGCCCCACGAGGGGTTCATGGACCCGAAGACGTTCTCCGCGAAGCTCGCCGGCGGCCAGCTCGAAGACGTCTACTACGTCTACTTCACCGACCCGGCGCAGATCATCACGCGGCATCAAGCCGCGGACATCACGGAAGCGTCGAAGAGCGTCCCGCACATCGGCGACATCAAGCCGGAACTGCTGGACAACTTCCGTGACGCGAGCGGCAAGCTCTACGGCCTGCCGACGATGAACTACACGATGGGCCTGGTCTACAGCCGCCCGCTGTTCCAGAAGGCCGGGCTCGACCCGAACAAGCCGCCGACGACCTGGGACGAGGTCCGCGACGACGCGAAGAAGATCGCCGCGCTGGGCAACGGCACCGTCGGGTACGCCGACTACAGCAAGAACAACCAGGGTGGCTGGCACATGACCAGCTGGCTGTACTCGATGGGCGGCGACATCGCCCGCAAGGACGGCGACAAGTGGGTCGCCGACTTCGACAACGAGAAGGGCAAGCAGGCCCTGCAGTACCTGCACGACATGCGCTGGACCGACAACTCCATGGGCGCCAAGCAGCTGCTGGAAGCCACGGACGTGCAGCGGATGATGGGCGCCGGCCAGCTCGGCATGTACATGGCCGCGCCGGACAACATCCCGGTGCTGGTCAAGCAGTTCAACGGCAAGTACGAGGACTACGGCGTCGCGGGCATGCCCGGCGGGCAGGGCACCCTGCTCGGCGGCGAAGGCTACATGCTGAACCCGAAGGCGTCGCCGGAGAAGATCAAGGCCGGCCTCGAGTGGATCCAGTGGAAGTACCTCAACCCGGACCGCTTCGAGAAGCACATCCAGCAGTACGTCGACGGCAAGCAGCCGGTCGGCCTGCCCGCCGAGCCGACCCCGGACGTCTGGCAGGGCGCGGTGCGTGACCAGCAGCTGGCCCTGAAGGCCAAGTTCGCCAACGTCCCGGCCACGAACTACCAGTCCTACGTGGACACGACCAGCAAGATCAAGGGCAGCATCGAGCCGCCCAACGCGCAACAGGTGTACGCCGCCCTCGACAGCGTCATGCAGGCGGTGCTCACGGACCAGAACGCGAACATCGACCAGCAGCTGTCGTCCGCTTCGTCGAAGGTCAACAGTGTCCTCGCCCAGGTCAAGTAGCCTCCTCGCCTGGCCCGCGACGTCTTCGTCGCGGGCCAGGCGCCCGGCCGCCTCCCCGGCCGAGCGCCGCCGCGTCCGGCTGCGCCGCAAGCTGAAGGAGAACCTCACCGCGTACGGCCTGCTCTGCGCCGCACTCCTGGTGTTCGCGATGTTCTCCTGGTACCCGATCGTGCGGGGCGTGCTGCTGAGCTTTCAGCAGGTCGACTTCGTCAACGCGCCGACGTGGGTCGGGTTCGACAACTTCAGCCGCCTGTTCGACGACCCGCTGTTCGGCGTCGCCTGGCGCAACACGCTCCTGTTCACCGGGCTCGCGCTGGTCTTCGGGTTCGCCGTCCCGTTCCTCACCGCGGTGCTGCTCAACGAGATCCGGCACGCCAAGGCGTTCTTCCGGCTCGCGGTGTACCTGCCGGTGATGCTGCCGCCGGTCGTCACCGCGCTGATGTGGAAGTGGTTCTACGACCCGGGTCCCGGCCTGTTCAACTCCGCGCTCGGCGCGGTGGGCCTGCCCGGCGGGCAGTGGCTCGATTCCTCCACCACCGCGATGCTGTCGCTGGTCTTCGTCTCCACCTGGGCCAACATGGGCAGCACCACGCTGATCTACCTGGCCGCGCTCGGCACAATCCCCGGCGAGCTGTACGAAGCCGCGGAGCTCGACGGCGCCGGGATGTGGCAGCGGCTGCGGCACGTCACGTTCCCGCAGACCCGGTTCGTGCTGCTGGTGCTCCTGCTGCTGCAGATCGTCGCGACGATGCAGGTGTTCACCGAGCCGTACGTGATGACCGGCGGCGGGCCGGACGACTCGACGGTCACCGTGCTCCTGCTGCTCTACCGGTACGCCTTCGTCTACAACGACTTCGGCTCGGCGAGTGCGATGAGCCTGCTGCTGTTCATCGCGCTGGGCGTGTTCTCGGCGTGGTACGTCCGGCTGACGCGGAAGGCGGACCAGTCATGAGGACCCTCGTCTCCCCCGGCGCGTTGCGCAGCCGGCGCGGCAAGGCCGTCTACGCCGTGATCTTCGCCTGCACGCTCGCGGTGTTCATCCTGGCGTTCATGTTCCCGCTGTACTGGGTGATCACCGGGGCGATGAAGTCACCGCAGGAGCTGGCGCAGACGCCGGCGACGCTCATCCCGCGCGACTGGCACCCGGAGACGTTCGGCGAGGCGTGGGACCAGCTGAGCCTGGGCAAGTACTTCCTCAACACGCTGATCGTCGCCGGCGGCGCGTGGCTGGCGCAGCTGGCCATCGACGTGCCGGCCGCGTTCGCGCTGTCGAAGCTGCGCCCGAAGTTCGGCAACGTCGTGCTGGGCCTGATGCTGGCGACGCTGATGCTGCCGGCCACGGCCCTGCTGGTGCCGACGTACGTGACGGTGACGGACCTGCCGCTGCTGCACCTCAACCTGATCAACTCGCCGACCGCGGTCTGGCTGCCCGCGGCGGCGAACGCGTTCAACATCTACCTGCTGAAGCGGTTCTTCGACCAGATCCCGGACGAGCTGATCGAAGCGGCGCGCATCGACGGCGCCGGGCCGGTGCGCACGCTCTGGCGGATCATCCTGCCGATCTCGCGGCCGATCCTGGCCGTGGTGTCGATCCTCGCGGTGGTCACCGCGTGGAAGGACTTCATCTGGCCGCTGCTGGTGTTCCCGGACACCGAAAAGCAGACCCTCTCGGTGATGCTGCAACGGGTGGCGATCGACATGCCGCTCAACGTGCTCGTCGCCGGGATGGTGCTGGCCAGCCTGCCGATGGTGGCGCTGTTCCTGGCGTTCCAGCGGCAGATCCTCGCCGGGCTGACCGCCGGCGCCGTCAAGGGCTGAAGCCGCGCCCGGGGTTTCCACGACTACTAGGAGGGCACTTCCGTGACCGACAAGACCGGCTGGTGGCGTAGCGCGGCGATCTACCAGGTCTACATCCGCAGCTTCGCGGACGGCAACGGCGACGGCATCGGCGACCTCGCCGGCGTCCGTTCGCGCCTGGACCACCTGGCCGAGCTGGGGATCGACGCGATCTGGTTCACCCCCTGGTACCCCTCGCCGATGGACGACGGCGGTTACGACGTCGCCGACTTCCGCGACATCGAGCCGCTGTTCGGCACGCTCGCCGAAGCGGAGGAGCTGCTCGCCGAGGCCCACGCCCGGAACATCCGGGTGATCATCGACATCGTGCCCAACCACTGCTCGGACGAGCACCGGTGGTTCCAGGCCGCGCTCGCCGCGGGCCCGGGTTCGCCGGAGCGGCAGCGGTTCTGGTTCCGGCCCGGCCGCGGCCCGGACGGCGCCGAGCCGCCCAACAACTGGAAGTCGCGCTTCGGCGGGCCCGCGTGGACGCGCGTGCCGGACGGCGAGTGGTTCCTGCACCTCTACAGCTCGCGCCAGCCGGACTTCAACTGGGAAAACCCGGACATCCGCCAGGAGTTCGAGGACGTGCTGCGGTTCTGGTTCGACCGCGGGGTCGACGGCTTCCGCATCGACGTCGCCGACGGGCTGGTCAAGGACCCGCGGCTGCCGGACGTCGAAGACGGCGACGAGACGCCGTTCTCCGACATGGAGGGCCTGCACGAGATCTACCGGTCGTGGCGCAAGATCGCCGACAGCTACGCGGGCGAGCGCGTGCTGGTCGGCGAGATGTGGCTGCCGGACATGTCCCGGGCGGCACGCTACCTGCGCCGCGACGAGCTGCACTCGGCGTTCAACTTCGACTTCCTGGTCTGCCCGTGGGACGCCGCGCGCTTCCACGACGTCATCACCCGCACGATCCGGGCGCACGACGAGGTCGGCGCGCCGGCCGCGTGGGTGCTGTCGAACCACGACGTCACCCGGCACGTCACGCGCTACGGCCGGCAGGGCGACACCGGGTTCAGCTTCGCGAACCGGCTGCACGAGCTGCCGGTGGACCGGGAGCTGGGCACCCGCCGGGCTCGCGCGGCGGCGCTGCTGACACTCGCGCTGCCGGGCGGGTTGTACGTCTACCAGGGCGAGGAGCTGGGGCTCTGGGAGATCCGCGACATCCCCGACGACCTGCGCCAGGACCCGGTGTGGGCCCGCACGAACGGCACCGACCCGGGCCGCGACGGCTGCCGCGTCCCGATCCCGTGGTCGGGTTCCGAGCCGCCGTTCGGCTTCGGTGCCGGGGACGCGTGGCTCCCGCAGCCCGCGGAGTGGTCGACGTTCACGGCGGCCGCCGAGGCCGCGGACCCGACGTCGATGCTGAGCCTCTACCGCGACGGCCTGCGCATCCGGGAAGAGCAGGCGGCCCTCGGCGCGGGCACGCTGGAGTGGCTGTCGCTGGGTGACGGCGTGCTGGCGTTCACGCGCGAGCCGGGCTTCACGTTCGCGCTGAACTTCTCGGCGTCACCGGTACCCCTGCCGGCGGGCGAAGTCCTGCTGGCGAGCGGCCCGGTGGAAGGCTCCCTGCCGACCGACACCGCGGTCTGGCTCCGCACCTCCTGAAAGCCGTGAAGGCCTCCTTCCCGGCTCTTATGGCCGGTAAGGAGGCCTTCACGGACTTTCGGTGGCCTGCTTCGGTTGGGCTACTTGGTCAGCTGCAGCACGTCCACACCGCGCGCGTTGTCCGCGACGTAGACGTACTTCCCGTGCCAGTACGGCGCCCACGCGCTCGCGTCCGCCGGGCGGTAGTACGCGATCTGCCGCGGGTTCGTCGGGTCGCTCACGTCCAGGAACCGCGTGCCCTGCGAGTAGAACGACTGCACGAGGACCTTGCCGCGGACGTCGAAGTAGTGCGCGGAGCAGTCGTCGGACGCCGGGTCGCTGCCCTCCTGGCCGTTGACGCCCCAGGTGCCGACGCTCTGCAGCCGGAAGGGCTGCTCGGGCGTCGAACGCCAGCCTTCGCCGTGGTAGGAACCGGCCAGCGACGAGATCGTGAGCACGCCGTCGCCCGCGCAGCCGTCGACGAAGTTCTCCTCCGTCGCGTAGATCAGGTCCTGGCCGCGCCAGGCGCCGTCGCCGACCCGGTGCCCGGCCGGGTGGAAGCTGTTGTGCATGAACCGCGACGGCGCCGCCGTCTCGGCGATGCCGCCACCGGCGTACGGGATCGGCTCGTGCGCCGTCGCGCGGCGGAGCTTGTTCGTCAGCGGGTCGCGGTGCACGCCGCTGGTCCAGTAGCCGCGCACGCCGCCGCGGCCGGACACCCAGGCCACGCCGTTGTCGTCCACCTGGACGTCGTGCACGTAGTCGGTCTTGCCGTCGTTGCGGGCCAGCTCGATCGGCTGGGGGTCCACCTTCGGGTGCTTCGGGTCGCGGATGTCGGTGACCCAGATCGGCCGCCCGCCCCACTCCGCCGGCTGGTCGGCGGCCTTCGACGGGCCACCCGTCCACAGGTAGCGGCAGCCGTCGACGCAGCTGGTGGTGTGCCCGGCGGGCGCCTGCACGTAGCTGATGATCTGCGGCGCTTCGGGCCTGGCGACGTCGACGACGTAGATGCCGGACTCGCCGGTCTGCGTGGTGCCGCCGAACGCGCGCGGGTCCCGGGACAGGAACACCAGCTTGCGGACCGGGTCGACCTCGGTGTCCTCGGTCTCCCACAGCCCCGGCAGGCTGACCTGCCCGACCAGCTTGGGCGCGGCCGGGTTCTTCGTCAGGTCGTAGACCTTCAAGCCGAACTCGCCGGAGACGACCATGACGTCGCGGCGGCCGTAGTCGAGGAAGTTGATCGAGATGGCGCCGGCGGCGTCGGGCACGTTGCCGACGGACTTGACGTTCTTGATCGCCCCCGGATCACCCGCCGTCCGCGTGGCCGGGACCGCGGGTTTGTCGTCCTCGCCGCAGGCGGCGGCCGGCAACCCGGTCGCGACCAGCGTGGCACTGACGGTGACGGCGGCGAAGCACGACCGTAGCCAGGTGCGCACAAAACCTCCCAAAGGGCGTGATCACCCGAACCGTACGACGGAGATCAACCGGACACAACCGCCTTTGGTTGCCTTCCGACTGGTAGGACTGGCCCATGCGCTTGCTCGCCTTGCTGGCCGTCCTGGCCCTCGCCGTCACGGGGTGCTCCGACCCCGCCCCGGCCCCCGGCGTCCTGTCCGTCGGCCTCCGGGAGCCCGCGACGCTGCTGCCGGCCGACCTCTCCGACCAGGCGGGCCGGCTGGTGACCGCCGCGCTGTGGACCCCGCTCGCCGACTACGACGCGGCGACCGGCAAGGTGACGCCGCGCGCGGCCGAGTCGATCGAGAGCACCGACCGGGTGCACTGGACGGTGCGGCTGCGGCCCGCGACGTTCCACGACGGCACCCCGGTCACCGCGCAGTCCTATGTGGACACCTGGCGGGCGATCGCCGCCGAACACTGGGTGGCTTCGCCGGTGCTCACGAAGCTGTTGCGCGCCCAGGAGATCAAGGCGTCGGGACTCGTCCTCACCCTGACGCTCGACCGCCCGTCCGGCCAGGTCCCGGCGTTGCTGTCGGCACCGGGCCTGGTGCCGCTGCCCGCGTCGGTGCTCGCCTCCCACGACTGGAACGGCTTCGCGAAGGCGCCGGTCGGCAACGGTCCGTACCGGCTCGACGGGCCGTGGCGGCCCGGCTCGGGCGGGACGCTGAAGCGCGTCGGCGAAGGCGGCACCGCGACGATCGAGCTGCGCGTCGGCGAGCCGGCCGCCCAGTACGACGCGGTCAAGGCGGGCACCCTCGACCTGGCGACTGAGGTCCCCGGCGAGAAGCACGACGCCATGCACGAGTTCGGCGACCGGCACGCGACGTGGGCGCTGCCGCAGGCCGGTTACCTCGCGTTCCCGGTGACCGACCAGAAGTTCACCGACGCGACGGTCCGCCACGGCTTCGCACTGGGCGTCGACCGCGCGGCCCTGGAGTCCGGCCCGCTGGCCCACCAGGTCGACCCGGCGAAAGCCCTGCTGCCCCCGGCGGACGCGCCGGGCGAGCGCACGGGCACGTGCCGCCCGTGCAGCTTCGACGCGGCGGCCGGCAAGGCACTGCTGAAGCAGACGGCCTTCCCGGGCGGCGCGACCGTCTACTTCGGACCAGGCGCCGAAGGGTGGACGCGCACCCTGGTGGTCGGCCTGCACAAGGCGCTGGACGTCTCGGTGACGGCGCAGGCTCGCCCCGCGGGCCCGCTCGACGGACCGTCCACACTGGACATCAAGCTGGCGACACCGAGCCCGTACGAGCTGCTGTCGGCCCTGGCCGAGGCGTCGGGCTACACGGACGAGGTCTTCCGCCAGAACCTCACCCTCGCCGACACCGCGGCCACGACCGACGAGGCGGGCCAGCTGTACCGGCTCGCGGAGAACCAGCTGCTACGCGACCTCCCGGTGGCCCCACTGTGGTCGGGCCACGGCCACGCCGTCTGGAGCAACCGCATCCACAACCTCACGACGGCACCATTCACCGGCCCGGCACTGGCCGCGATCACGACATAGGCTGCGTACGGGTACGCCTGCCACGCAACACTTTCTCTCTGCTGCTCGCGCACGGGAAGCCCATCGCGAACAGACGAACCGCGGCAGCTCGTGGGAAGCCGCGCGAGACGATTCGCCGCGCTCCCGCAAGAGGATGAATGCTTGGCTCCTCTCGGCCTGCCTTGTCGGAGCGATTGTTCTCGTCCTGATCCTGATCCGCGTCTTCGCTTGAGTCGGTCAGACCGTCGCGTGCGCGACCAGGGTCTCGATGAACGCCGCCGTCAGCGGATCCGGCGCCGCCCGGGTGTACGCGGCAAGCGTCCGCCGCACCGGCACGGCCGGCCGCAGCACCCGGCCGTCGAACCGCGCCGGGAGGACGTTCGCCGGGACCAGTGCGGGGCCGAGGCCCGCCGCCGCGAGGATCGGGGCGGCCGCCGTCTGCTCGGTGCGGACCGCCGCGCGCGGGCGGAACCCCGCCGCCGCGCAGGCCGCGTCGACCAGCTCGGCCAGGCCGTTGCCCGGCGCGTAGTGCACCCACGCGCAGCCGGCGAGCGTGGCCAGGTCGACCACCCCGGCCGGGTCGTCCTCCGCAGCGCCGTCGGCGGGCAGCACGACGACGAACTCCTCGACCCCCAGCGGCCGCACCGGCCCCGGCCAGTCCGACGGCACCGGCCCGAGCGCGACGTCGGCCTCGCCCGCGGCCATCGCGTCCCGCAGCTCGTCGGCGTGCCGGAACTCGATCAGCCGGACGTCGACGTCGGGCCGGTCGCGCCGCCACACGCGCAACGCGGGCGGCAGCACGCCGAGGCTCACCGAGTACACCGTCGCGACCTGCAGTTCTCCCGCCGTCGTGCCGGACGCGAGCCGCGCGGCGCAGCGGGCTCGTTCGGCGTCGGCCAGTGCCGCCCGCGCGTGCGGCAGCATCGCCCGGCCCATCGGCGTGAGCCGGACGGCGCGCGGCAGCCGTTCGAGCAGCGGCCCGCCGAGGCCCTGCTCCAGGGCCCGCATCTGGTGCGACAACGCGGGCTGCGTCACGTGCAGCTGCTCCGCCGCGCGCGTGAACGACCCGGTGTCGACCACCGTGACCAGGTACTCGAGCTGCCGGAGACTCGTCATGACCACAGCTTATCGCTGGCCTGAAAACTAAGCCTTGGACTTATCTCACGCGCCGGACCAGCCTGGATGTCATGGAAACGAAGACAGCCCTGGTCGCGGGGGCCAACGGGATCATCGGCCGGAACCTGATCGAGCACCTGCGGGCGGCCGGCGGTTGGGACGTCGTCGGCCTGTCGCGACGCGGCGGCCCCGGAAACGTCGCCGTCGACCTGCTCGACCCGGCCGACACCCGGGCGAAGGTCGGCGAGCTGACCAGTACGACCCACCTGTTCTACGCCGCCTACCAGGACAAACCGACGTGGGCCGAGCTGGTCGCGCCGAACGTGGCGATGCTGACCAACCTCGTCGACGCCCTGGCGCCGGCCGCCCTCGAACACGTCAGCCTGATGCAGGGCTACAAGGTCTACGGCGCGCACCTCGGCCCGTTCAAGACGCCGGCCCGCGAGTCCGACGCCGGGCACATGCCGCCCGAGTTCAACGTCGACCAGCAGCAGGTCCTGGAGCGGCGGCAGGGGCCGTGGACGTGGTCGGCGATCCGGCCGTCGGTCGTCGGCGGCACCGCGCTGGGCAACCCGATGAACCTCGCGCTGGTGATCGCGGTCTACGCGTCGATCTCGAAGGAACTCGGCCTGCCGCTGCGGTTCCCGGGCAAGCCCGGCGCCTACGACAGCCTCCTGGAGATGACGGACGCGGACCTCCTGGCCGGCGCGACGGTCTGGGCGACCGGGCAGCGCGGCGCGTTCAACATCGCGAACGGCGACCTGTTCCGCTGGCGCGAGCTCTGGCCGAAGCTGGCCGCCTACTTCGACCTCGACGTCGCGCCCCCGCTGCGGATGTCACTGTCCGACGTGATGGCCGACAAGGGTCCACTGTGGACGTCGATGGCGGCGAAGCACGGCCTCACGGCGTCCTACGCGGACGTCTCGGCCTCCTGGGCGTTCGGCGACTTCGTGTTCGGCTGGGACTACGACGTGTTCGCCGACACGTCGAAGGCGCGCCGCGCGGGCTTCCACACCTACGTCGAGACGGAGCAGATGTTCTACCGGCTCTTCGACGAGTTCCGCAAAGCCCGGGTGATCCCCTAACCGCGGCCGATGAACGGCATGGTCGTCGCGGTGATCGTCAGGAACTGGACGTTCGTGTCGAGCGGCAGCCCGGCCATGTAGACGACCGCGTCGGCGACGTGCCGGACGTCGAACGTCGGCTCCGCGACGATCCGGCCGTCGGCCTGCGGGATGCCGGCGGCCATCCGCTCGGTCATCTCGGTGGCGGCGTTGCCGATGTCGATCTGCCCGCAGGCGACGTTCCAGGCCCGGCCGTCGAGCGAGATCGACCTGGTCAGGCCGGTGACGGCGTGCTTGGTGGCGGTGTAGGCGACGCTCGCGGGCCGCGGCACGTGCGCGGAGATCGAGCCGTTGTTGACGATCCGGCCGCCGCGCGGGTCCTGCTCCTTCATCAGCAGCACGGCCTGCTGGGCGCAGAGGAACATCCCGGTGAGGTTGACGTCGACGGTGCGCTTCCAGTCCGCGACAGACAAGTCGGCGACGGTGCCGGCCGCGCCGATCCCGGCGTTGTTGACCAGCAGGTCGAGCCGTCCCCAGCGGTCGCGGACGGCGTTGAAGAGGGCCTTGACGGAGTCCTCGTCGGCGACGTCGGTGGGCACGACGAGCGCGGTTTCGCGCCCTTCCGCCGTCTCGGCCAGCGCGTCGGCCCGCCGCCCGGCGAGCGCGACCTCGAAGCCCTCGTCGAGCAGCGCTCGCGCCACCGCCCGCCCGATGCCCGATCCGGCCCCGGTCACCACCGCCGTCTTCACCATGCCGCCGACCCTAAACGAACGGGCCCGGCGAGTGCCGGGCCCGTTCGCGAAGGAAGAACTACTTCGGCTGGACCCCGAGCGCGGCGAGCGCCGGGCCCGTCATGATCAGGCCGTTGCCGGTCACCGTGTCGAACCCGGGCGTGCCCAGGTCGATCGCGCTCGACACCAGCGCGCTGCGGATCTGCGCCGGGGTCGCCGTCGGCTTGCCCGAGAGCAGCAGCGCCGCGATGGCCGCCGCGTGCGGGGCCGCCGCCGACGTCCCGAAGAACGGCTGGAAGCCCGTCACCGAGGTCGAGACGCCGTCGGCCGCCGTGATGTCCGGCTTGGTGCGCGTCGTGCCGCCGGTCGAGGACACGTTGCCCGCGGTGATCGCGGTGCCGTCGGCGTTGTAGAACAGGTGCCGCTTGCCGTCGGAGGAGAACCGCTCCCACTTGCTCGACGCGGTGAACACGCCGGGGTACGGGCCGGCCGGGTTCGCCGGGTCACCGGTCTCCAGCGGCCGGGTGAACGCGCCCGCCGCCGGGGCCGCCGCCACGCTGAACGCGCTCGCCGCGGCCGAGTGGCCGTTCGTGACACCGTTGGTGCTGAACGCCTTGAGCGAGCCCGAGGCGACGAACCGGCCGCGGATCACGTTGAGCGCGATGAAGCGGTCGGCGCCGCTGTACTTGACCACGGCGACCTTGTAGCCGGAGCCGGTGGCCGGCACGTTCGCGATCTCGTACGGGTTCTGCGAGCCGGACTGGCCGTTCTCGCTGGAGGCCACGACGCTGCCCGCGGAGTTCAGGATGAACAGGTCGTAGTCGTTGGCGGAGCGACCCCACGGGTCCGACCAGAACAGCGTCACCGGCTTGCCGAGCGAGCCCGCCGAAAGCGCGTCGAAGTTCTGCGTGGTGGTGCTGGGGTCGAAGTCGTGCGGGGTGCCGGTGACGCCGCTGATCTTCGTCGAGGACGCGCGGAAGTCGCCCTCGTAGTAGCCGCTGGTGCCGTCGGTCGCGTTGCCCGAGTTGCCGGCCGAGGAGAAGTAGAGGACGCCGGCCGCGGTGACGTCGTTGACGGCCTGCGCGACCTGGGTGTCCTGGAACGGCGACTCGTCGAAGTAGGAGACGTCGTCGACGATGATCTGGCAGTGGCTCGTGGTGCGCAGCGCGCGGATGTTCGCGGCGAAGCTCGCTTCGCTGGTGAACGCCGTCGCGAAGCCGAGGGTGGCGTTGGGCGCGAGGTCGTGGACGATTTCGAGCATCGCGGTGCCCTCGTCGCCGCTGCCCTTCTGGCCGGACAGGACTTCGACGGTCGGCAGCTCGCCGGCCGTCTGCGACTTCGCCAGCGAGTCGACGCCGTCGGAGAGCACGCAGACCTTCACGCCGGAGCCGCTGACGCCGTAGGTGGTGCGGGCGGTGTCGGTGCCGTGCGCTTTGTCCCCTTCGGACACCTGGGTCGCGGCCGGGGCCTTCGCGGCGAGTGCCTGGCGCAGGTCGCGGTTGCCCGGCTCGCTCCAGGTCGTGGCTTGGGCGGCGGGCTTGACCTCGGTGACGTCGGCGCGGCCGGAGATCGCGTCCAAAGCGGACAGCGGCAGCTCGGCGCGGACGGCGTCCGGCGCGGCGTAGCGGACGGTGCCACCCGCCGCCTTGACGGCGTTCGCGACGGCCTGGTCGCGGGTGGCGATGTCGACCGAGACGGTGCCGGCGCCACTCACGCCGACGCCGGAGCGGTATTCCGGCAGCTTCGCGGCCAGGGAATGGTCGGCACGCAACCGCTTCTCGACGACCAGTTGGCTCGATTGCTTGCGCTCGGCCGGGGTCAGGCTCTTCTTGATGCTCTGCAGCGCGCTGATGCCCGCCTCGGTGCGCGCGGTCGCGGCGTCCACCGTGGACGGCTGGGCCACGGCGACCCCCGTCGACAACAGCAAGGCGCCGACCGTCAGTGGAACCGCGTGCGCGGCGACCCGGCTGAATCTCACCATCGATTTCTCCCTGTGGTACTCGGCCGCTCGACCGAATGACACCCGACCGGGTGTAATGGGGAGAATCTAAGGAGTGACCGATCACCGGTCCAGCGACCAAAGTCGGGAACGTCCAGCCGTCCACATCGTGGAACGATCAAGGAAACGTGAGAACAATTTTTCCCCGGCCGTGCCCGGTCTCGATTTCACGGTGGGCCGCGGCGGCCTCGGTGAACGGGTAAGCGCGGCGCACGAGGAAGCGCAAGTCGCCCTTCGCGTACAGCGCGGCCAGCTCGGCGAGACGCGCGGCAGAGCGTCCGGACTTCGAGACGAGCACGCCGAGCCCCGCCGCTTTCCCGTGCTCGACGAGCGTCAGGATCCGGTCGCGCCGCTTCACCAGTTCGAGGGACAAGTCGAGCGCGGGCCCACCGGCCCCGTCGAGCACGACGTCGATGCCCTGTGACGCGGCGGCCTCGATGCGCGCCTTGAGCCCGTCGCCGTAGACGACGGCGGTCGCACCCAGCTCACGGACGTAGTCCTGGTTGGCCGCACTCGCCGTCCCGACCACCGTGGCGCCCTTGAGCCGCGCGAGCTGCACAGCCGCGGTCCCGACAGCCCCGGCGGCGCCGTGCACGAGCAGCGTCTCGCCTTCCTGGACCTGCAACGCTTCCAGGGCGATCGACGCGGTCTGCGTCCCCGCGGTGAACCCGCCGGCCACCTCCCACGGCATCTCCGGCGGCTTCGGCGTGACGTCGGAAGCGGGCACGACGATGAACTCGGCGGCGGCCTGGACCGCGGTGAACCCGAGCACCTCGGTGCCCACCGCCATGTCGGAATCGCTTTCATCGACGATCCCGGCGAACTCGTTCCCGGGCACCCGCGGCCAGGTGAGCTTGAGACCCGGCGGCTCCCACCCGGCTCGCACGGCGGCGTCGTAGGGCTGCACACCGGCGGCTTTCACGCGCACCCTGACCTGCCCGGGCCCCGCGTGCGGCTCGGGCAGATCGAGGACCCTCAGCACCTCGGGCCCACCGAACTCGGTGAAGGCTGCGGCTTTCATGATTCCCTCCAGGTTGTCGGCCCTCAGCTTGATACTTCGAGCTACCTGGAGGTCAAGACGTTCACACGGTCTGCGTCACGAACCCGGCGGCGAGATGCCGACCTGTCCGCCCGAGACCTTTCACCCGATCGAGGATTTCGTTGTGCCGCAACAGTTTCCGAGGCCGATCGAGGTCCGCCACCCCTCGCCCCCACCGAAACTGTCGGTGCCCGTTCGTAGCGTGCGGGACATGGCTCAGACCCGGACCACCGAGACCCCCGTCCGCCCCGACCCGCGACCGCGGCCCAGGGCAGGCGGCGACCTACATGTTGATCATGTGCCCCGCGAGGCCGTGCAAGGCTTCCTTCACCGCTTCACCCAGCGTCGGGTGCGCGTGCACGTTGCGCGAAACCTCGTGCACCGTCAGGTCCCATTGCTGCGCCAGCGTCAGCTCCGGCAGCAGCTCCGTGACGTCCGGCCCGATGAGGTGACCGCCGATCAGCTCGCCGTACTTCGCGTCGCTGATCAGCTTGACGAACCCACCCGCGTCACCGAGGCCCTGCGCCTTGCCGTTCGCGGTGAAGGGAAACTTCGCCACCTTGACGTCGTAGCCCTTCTCGCGCGCCTGCTCTTCGGTCCACCCGAAGCTCGCGATCTGCGGCTGGCAGTACGTCGCGCGCGGGATCATCGGGAAGTCGAGCTCCATCGTCTCGGCGCCCGCGATCGTCTCCGCCGCCACCACGCCCATCGACTCGGACGCGTGCGCCAGCATCAGCTTCGCCGTCACGTCGCCGATCGCGAAGATGTGGTCGACGTTCGTGCGCCCTCGGCCGTCGATGGCGATGGCGCCGCGGTCGGTCAGGGCGACGCCCGTCTTGTCCAGGCCGTAACCCTCGACCCGCGGCTGGAAGCCGATCGCCTGCAGGACCTTGTCCGCTTCGAGGACCTGCTTGCCGTCCTTCTCCGACGACACCGTCACGTGCACCGACGCGTCCGACTCGTCGATCGACTCGACCCGGGTCGAGGTCAGCACCTTGATGCCGAGCTTGCGGTACCGCTTGGCCAGCTCCGCCGACACCTCGGCGTCCTCCAGCGGGACCATCCGGTCGAGGAACTCGACGATCGTGACGTCGACCCCGTAGTTGTGCAGCACGTAGGCGAACTCGACGCCGATCGCGCCGGCCCCGGCGATGATGATGCTCGACGGCAGCTCGCTGGAGAGGATCTGCTCTTCGTAGGTCACGACCCGCGAGCTGCGCGAGGTGCCCGGCAGCAGCTTCGTCGTCGCGCCCGTCGCGATGACGCAGTGGTCGAAGGTCACCTGCGAGCCGTTCACCTCGAGGGTGTGGTCGTCGACGAACGTGCCGTGCCCGTCGAACTCGGTGATCTTGTTCTTCTTCATCAGGAAGTGCACGCCCTTGACGCGCCCGTCCGCGACCTTGCGGCTCCGCTCGTAGGCGGCCGTGTAGTCGACGCGGATCGGGCTGTCGGACGAGATGCCGAACGCCTTCGCCTCCTGCGTCACCACGTGCGCCAGTTCGGCGTTGCGCAGCAACGCCTTCGACGGGATGCACCCGACGTTCAGGCAGACCCCACCCCAGTACTTCTCCTCGACCACGGCGGCGCTCAGCCCCAGCTGGGACGCCCGGATCGCCGCGACGTAGCCACCTACCCCGGCTCCCAGCACGACGACATCGAAGTGTTGTGCACTCATGCTTCCGAAACTACCCTTCGGCGCCCCGCCCGGCGGGGTGACCCGGGCCTCAGGCGGCGACCGGCGGGCGCTCGCCGCGCAGCGTCGCGAGCAGGTCGGTCACCGCCGCCATGATGCGGGCCGTCGCCTCCTCGAGCACCGCGCGGGTCAGCTCGCGGCCGGCGAGGTCGGACAGGTCGACCGGCGGCCCGGCGACCAGCTCGACGGTCTTGCGCGGCAGGCCGCGGGGGAACCACGCGGTGGCCGGCAGCAGGCGGTGCGTCCCCCAGTTGGCCACCGGGATCACCGGCGCGCCGGTCTCCAGCGCGATCCGGGCGACGCCGGTCTTGCCGCGCATCGGCCAGCCGGCGGGGTCCTTCGAGAACGTCGCCTCCGGGAAGATCGCGACGCACTCGCCGGCCTTCACGGACGCGACGGCGTCGCGGAAGGCCTCGGACGCCGTCGCGGCGCCGCGGTAGACCGGGATGTGCCGCCCGGAACGCATCACCGAACGGACCACCGGGAGGTTCCACAGGGAGGCTTTGGCCAGGTACCGCGGCACGCGGCCGGCGGCGAGGCAGAACGCGGTCAGCGTCGTCGGGTCGGCGAACGACAGGTGGTTGGAGGCCACCAGCACCCCGCCGGTCTTCGGGATGTTCCCCGAGCCCCGCACCCGGAACCGGGTGGTCTGGACGAGGAACTGCCAGACCACCTCGATCGCGAAGCTGTACCAGGCGCCCCGGCCGGCGCGGGCGAAGCGCCGGCCGTAGGCGATCATCTGGCGTCGGGTGAGCAGCTCACCCTCGAGGTCGAGGGCGGTCCAGCGGTCGGTCATGGACGTAATTCGTAGCCGACGACCGGCCGGATCGCCCCGGTCACGCCCGGAACGCGGCGCAGATCACAGCCGCTCGAGCACCACGACGGGGATCTCGCGGTCGGTCTTCTTCGCGTACTCGTTGTAGTCCGGCCAGACGGCGGCGAGCGCGTCCCACAGCTTCGCGCGCTCCTCGCCGGAGGCCGTGCGGGCGCGGGCCCGGTACTTGTCGGCCTTCACCTGGACGCCGACCTCGGGGTGCTCGAGGAGGTTGAAGTACCAGCCGGGGTGGTTCGGCGCGCCGCCCTTGGAGGCGACGATCACCGCGTCGCCCTCCACCTCCTGGTAGATGAGGGCGAACTTCCGCTCCTGGCCGGTCTTGCGGCCGGTGGTGGTCAGCACCAGTGCCGGGACGCCGTCCCGCCACTCGTGCCCGACCTCTCCATCGGTCTCCTCGTAGCGGCGGACGTGCTCGTCACCGAACAGCATGCGGTGTTCCTCTCGTGATCTTCGGGGCGTGGCGAACTCACCACGTCGTGGTTCTCCTGGTGTCCAACACCCGGCCCGCCGTCGATCTTCCCCGGAGCCGCGTCACTCGATCGGGGTAAATTCCGACCGGCGTCGAGGCTGTGACCACCACCCGGACCACCTGGGCGAACCGGAGCGGGCTTACCCTCTCGGTTCCCGCACTCCTCCCCAGTAGATTGCGTTCCCGTCGCCCCGGTCCGGCAGCACGCCGCCGGCACCGCCCCGGCCGACGAGCAGGGTATGCGGGCCGCACGCCCGAGACCGATCTTGGAGGATCCATGAAGGCCCGGCCGCACGTGACGCTCGAAGACGTCGCACGCAGCGCGAACGTCTCGCTCGCGACGGCGTCGCGGGTGCTCAACGGCACCGCGTCCGTCCGCGCCGACCTGCGGGAGCGGGTCTCGGCCGCGGCGGCCGAGCTGGCCTACGCCCCGAACGCCCACGCGCAGGCCCTCGCCGGCGGCACGCACCGGACGGTCGGGGTGATCTGCCACGACGTCAGCGACCCGTACTTCGCCGCCATCGCGGGCGGGGTGATGCGGGTGGCCACGGACAACGGGCTGCTGGTGATGCTGGCCGGCACGTTCCGCGACCCGGATCGCGAGGTCGCCTACGTCTCGACGCTGCGCGCACAGCGGGCCGCGGCCATCCTGCTGATCGGCTCGGCGTTCGAGGACCGGGCGTGGGAGCGCGCGATGGCCGCGGAGCTGGAGCCCTACCGCCGGGGCGGCGGCCAGGTAGCGGCGGTCAGCCGCCACCGCGGACTCAAGATCGACACGGTCCAGCCGGACAACAAGGGCGGCGCCGCCGAGCTGGCGAACGCGCTGGTCGGCCTCGGCCACAAACGCTTCGCCGTACTGGCCGGCCCGCGCCGCCTGAGCACGGTCATCGACCGGCTGGCCGGCTTCACCGACGGCCTGGCCGCGCACGGCATAGACCTGCGCGAGGACGACGTCGTCGAGGGCGCGTTCACCCGCGACGGCGGTTACGAGGCGACCAAGCAGCTGCTGGCCGGCCGCAAGCGCAAGCTGCCCACCTGCATCTTCGCCGTCACGGACGTGATGGCGATCGGCGCGATGACGGCATTGCGCGAGGCGGGCTTGTCCGTCCCCGGCGACATCTCCCTGGCGGGCTTCGACGACATCCCGGTAGTCCGCGACCTGGCCCCAGCCCTCACCACCGTCCGGCTCCCACTGGAGGAACTGGGCGAGCGAGCAATGGACCTGGCCATCAAGGGCGGCAGCGCCAGCCGCCCAAGGACGATCCGCTTGGCCGGCGAAGTAGTACTGCGCGAGAGCACCGCCCGCCCCAAGCGCTGACCCAACGGCTCAACCGAGCCGCCGGAGTCATGCCGCACGCCCCAAGCTCCGGCCGGGTCGGTCGGCGCGAGAGCACCGCACGCTCCCCCACACCGACCGAATGGGCCGGCGAATTCACGCCGCGAGAGCCATCGCCGCCCAGCGCAGGCCGAACGGGGCGGCCGAGCCCGCGCATTCACGTCGCGAAACATCGCGCGCCCAGACGCCGACCGAATCGGCGGCCGAGTCGCCGAAATCGCGCTTGGAGAAAGCGCCACCCCACCCGAACGCTGACCGGACAAGCCGGGCGAACCGGCGAATCACCCCGCGCGAGAGCACACGCTCGAGCGCCGACCGGCCGGGCCGCACGAATCGTGCTGCACGAATGCACCGCCCGCCCCAAGCGCTGACCCGACGGCCCGGCCGAGCCATCGAATCGCGCCGCGAGAAGCACCGCTCATCCCTCAGACCCAGACCGAACCGGCCAACCGAGCCAGCGAAGTCGCGCCGCAAGAAGCACCGCTCATCCCCCTCAGACCCAGACCGAACCGGCCAACCGAGCCAGCGAAGTCGCGCCGCAAGAAGCACTACTCATCCCCCAGGCCCCGAACGAACAGGCCAGCCGAGCCGCCGAACTCGCGCCACGAGAATCTCCTCCCACCCCGAGCGCTCACCGGGCAGGCCTTGTCGCGCCCTCGTGCAGGCCCTACCGTAGTCGGCGAGAAAGCGCTTTCTGACGACGACTCCGGAGGTTCCCGTGCTCGTGCTCCCCACCCCCGGCGGCGAGCTCACGACGTGGTCGCCGGGCGGGCCGCGACCGCCCGCGCCGCCGTCCGCACCTCCGACCTCTCGGGTCGCCTACGCCGCCGCGCACGTTGTGGCCGACGCGCTGGCCGACGAGCCCTACGCCGTCGATTGGGACGCGACGCTGGCTTTCCGCGAGCACCTCTGGGCCAGCGGACTCGGCGTCGCCGACGCGATGGACACCGCGCAGCGTGGCATGGGTCTGGATTGGGCGACCACCCGCGAACTGGTCACCCGGACCGGCGCGGCCGCGAACGGGCGGCCTTGGGTCGCCGGCGTCGGTACCGATCAGCTGGCCGATGGGCCGACCAATATCGCGTCCATTGTGGACGCCTGGCGGGAGCAGCTCGACCTGGTCGGGGGCGCCGGCGCGGTGCCGGTCGTGATGGCCAGCCGGGCGCTTGCCGCGGCGGCTTCCGGGCCCGGTGACTACCACGCGGCCTACGGCAAGCTGCTGTCCGAGGCCGGCGGGCCCGTCCTGCTGCACTGGCTGGGTGAGCAGTTCGACCCCGCACTGGCCGGCTACTGGGGCCACGACGACGTCCGCGCCGCGGCGCGGGAGCTCGGTGCGCTCTGCGCCGAGCACGCCGGCACCGTCGCGGGGGTGAAGGTGTCCGTGCTCGACGCCGCCGTCGAGACGGAGTTCCGGCGGGCGCTGCCGGCCGGTGTGCGGTGCTACACCGGCGACGACTTCCACTACCCCGAGCTCATCGCGGGCGACGAACACGGGCACAGCGAGGCCCTGCTCGGGATCTTCGACCCCATCGCGCCGGTCGCCGGGGCCGCGCTCGCCCGGCTCGACGACGGTGACCGCGCCGGGTTCGCCGCGCTGCTCGATCCGACCGTGCCGCTGGCCCGCGAGATCTTCCGCGCGCCGACCCGGCACTACAAGACCGGCGTCGTCTTCCTCGCCTACCTCAACGGGCACCAGGACCACTTCCGGATGATCGCCGGCCAGGAGTCGGCGCGCACCATCACGCACCTCGCCACCCTGCTGCGCCTCGCCGACGAGGCTGGCGTGCTGGCCGACCCCGACCTGGCCGTGGCCCGGATGCGGCCGCTGCTGCTGGCCGCCGGGGTGGCGTGATGGACGAGCGGCTCAGCCTCAACCAGATCACCACCAAGGCCTGGTCGCTGCCCGAGGCCGTCGCCGGGTGCGCGGAAGCGGGCGTCGGCTGGATCGGCCTGTGGCGCGACAAGGTCGCCGAGACCGGCGTTGACGAAGCCGCGCGCCTGCTGAAGGAGCACGGCGTCCGCGTCTCTTCCTTGTGCCGTGGCGGGTTCTTCACCGGCGTGACGCCCGAAGGGTCCCCTGTGGACGGTGTGGCGCAGACGCGGGAGGCGATCGACGAAGCCGCCGCGCTGGGCGCCGACGTCCTCGTGCTGGTGGTCGGCGGCGTCGCGGGCAACGACCTCACAGCGTCCCGGCAGCGCGTCGCGGACGCCGTCGGCGAGCTGGCGCCCTACGCCGGGGCACGCGGGGTGCGCCTCGGCCTGGAGCCGCTGCACCCGATGCAGTGCGCCGACCGGTCCGTGCTGTCCACAGTGGACCAAGCGCTGGCCATCGCGCTCGAGCACCCGGCCGAGCAGGTCGGGGTGATCGTCGACGAGTTCCACGTCTGGTGGGACCCGCGGATCGAGGAGTCGATCGCCGCGGCCGCCGGGCGGATCGCCGGGTTCCACGTCTGCGACGTCCTCGTGCCGCTGCCCGACCCGCTGCTGGGCCGCGCGCTGCCGGGCGACGGCCCCATCGACCACCGGCACCTGCGCGCCCGCGTCGAGGCCGCGGGCTACACCGGCCCGATCGAGGTCGAGGTGTTCAACGGCGACCTGTGGGCCCGGCCGGGTGCGGAGGTGCTCGCCGAGACCATCGCGGCGTTCGAGCGGTACGTGGCCTGAGACGTCCGGCCGCCGGTAGCCTCGAGTCCATCAGGCGGACGGGGGTCGCTCGGTGACGGACCAGCAGAGCGACGACGGCGCGGTCCGGAGTGTGCTGCGCACCTTCGACCTGCTCGCGCTGTTCACCGAACGCCACCGCACCTGGGCCGTCAAGGACCTCACCGCGGCGAGCGGCCTGGCCAAGACGACCGTGCTGCGCCTGGTCGCCACCTGCGAGCAGCGCGGCCTGCTCTGGACGCGCCCGGACGGCCGGGTCACCGTCGGGCCGGGCCTGCTGCGCTGGGCCACGCTGGCGAACACCGCGTGGCAGCTGCCCGAACCGGTCCGCCAGGTCTTGCGCGAACTGGCGCTGGAGTGCGGCGAGACGGCCGGGCTCTACGTCCGCAGCACGACGGTGCTCGTCTGCGTCGCCCAGCAGGAGGGCCCGCAGGGCATCCGGCACGTGGGCCGCGTGGGTGACGAGCTGCCGCTGACGTGCGGCGCGGCGGGCCTGGTGCTCGACGCGGGCGCGGCCGGCGGCGCCGAGACCAGCCACGGCGAACCGGAGGCCGGGGCGTCCAGCGTCGCCGCGCCGGTGCACGACGCCGACGGGCGGGTGCTCGCCGCGCTCGCGATCACCGGGCCGACCACGCGGCTCACCGGGCCGCGGGCCGCCGGGTTCGGCGCGTCGGTGACGGCGGCCGCGCGGCGGATCACCCGGATCGGCTTCGGCACCCGCCCCGACCAGCCCTGACGTGGTTCGGCGGCCGTCCGGTTACGCTTCCGGCATGCCGAACCTGCTGGTGGTGGAGGACGACGCCGCGATCGGCAGCGTGCTCGAATCAACTCTGCGACTGCACGGTTACCAGGTGTCCTGGCGGCGCGACGGCCGCACCGCGTTGCAGGCCGCCGACGGCGGTGAGTTCGACCTCGTCCTGCTCGATCTCGGCCTGCCCGACCTGGACGGCGTCGAGGTCTGCCGCCGGCTGCGGTCCGCGCTGCCCGCGGCGGTGCTGGTCATCCTCACCGCCCGGCAGGAGGAGATGGACGTCGTCGTCGGCCTGGACGCCGGGGCCGACGACTACCTCACCAAGCCGATCCGGCTGGGCGAGCTGCTGGCCCGGGTGCGGGCGCACCTGCGCCGCGGCGCGCCCGCCACGGCCCGGCCGCCGGTGACCGTCGGCGGCCTCACCGTCGACATCGCCGGGCGCCGGACCAGCGTCAACGGGCACGAGGTGGTGCTGCGCGCGAAGGAGTTCGACCTGCTGGCCCGGCTGGCCGAGCAGCCCGGCGTCGCGGTCAGCCGCGAGACGCTGATGGCCGAGGTCTGGGACGCGCACTGGTACGGCTCGACGAAGACGCTCGACGTGCACATCGCGGCCGTGCGCCGCAAGCTCGCCGCGGCCGCCGGCGCCGGGGCTGACGTCCCGCTGATCGCCACCCTGCGCGGGCACGGCTACCGCCTGGAGGACCCCGCGCGGACCGGGGCGCAGCGGTAGCCGTGCGCCGCCGGATCATCTCCCTGACGGTGCTGGCCGCGCTGGTGGCGACCGTCCTGTTCGCGCTCCCGCTGGGCGTGGCCGTGATGCAGTACTACCGCGACGACACGACGTCGGACCTGGAGCGCGCCGCCGACGCCGCCGCGCTGGCCGTCGCCCACGAGCTGAACGCCGGGCTGCCGCCGGTCGTGCCGCCGCGGGAGGGTGACGAGGCCGAGGGCGCGGTCGGCGTCTACGCGCCGGACGGGCGGCTGCTCGCCGGGCAGGGGCCGGCCGTCGGCGGCTCGATCGAACGGCAGGCGGCGAAGGCCACCGAGGACGTCGTCACCGGCCGTCAGGACGGCGAAGTGGTGCTGGCCGTCCCGGTGGTCAACGGGACGCGCACGATCGGCGTCGTCCGCGCCGCGCTGCCGGTGTCCGACCTCTACCTGCGGGTCGGGCTGACCTGGCTCGCCATGGCGGCGCTCGCGGTGGTGGCGATCGGGGCGAGCCGGCTGATGGCCCGGCGGGCCACGTCCCGGCTGGTCCGGCCGCTGGAGGAGCTGGCCGCCGCGGCCGAGCGGCTCGGCGACGGCGACTTCACCGCCCGCGCCCCGCGGGCCGGGATCGCGGAGATCGACCAGGTCGGCGAGGCGCTCGACGCCACCGCGACCCGCATCGGCGAGACGCTGGAGCGCGAGCGCGCGTTCTCCGCGGAGGCGTCCCACCAGTTGCGGACGCCGTTGACCGGGTTGCGGCTGCAGCTCGAAGCCGCGCTGGAGACGCCGGAGAGCGACCCGCACGCGGCGATCCGCGCCGGGATCGCCTCCGCCGACCGGCTGGAACGCACCATCGAGGACCTCCTGGCCCTGGGCCGGGAACGGCGGGCGCCGCGGGCCGAGCTGGCGCTCGACGTCCTGCTCGACGAGGTCCGCCAAGCCGGGGACGCGCTGCTCGCGCCGCACGGGCGGAAGCTGCGGATCGTCCGGGACGACCCGCCACCGGCCCGCGCGGCCGCCGCCGCGGTCCGGCAGGTGCTCGGCGTGCTGCTGGACAACGCCGTGACGCACGGACGCGGCACGGTCACCGTGCTGGCCCGCGACGCCGGCGACGCGCTGGCCATCGACGTCGCCGACGAAGGCCCGGACCTCGGCGAGACCGACCCGTTCGCGAGCGCGCCGAGCGGCCACGGCATCGGCCTGCGGCTGGCGCGCAGCCTCGCCGAAGCCGAGGGTGGCCGGCTGCGCCTGAGCCTGCCGTCCCCGCCGACGTTCACCCTGCTCCTGCCCGCGTCCAGCCCGCCGTGACCGCCGAATCCCGGTGGAATGATTCGCCACGAATCGCGCATGTTGTGCATTGAATCACCTGTGATTCATCTTTACGCGCAATGTTCTCCTGTTTTGCGCTTCCGCGGCGGCGGATACGGTCGTCGGCATGACTCTGCGAGCCGCGACGGTGCGGCGGAAACCGGTCGCCGACCTGATCGCCGAAAGTGATCATGGCACGTTGAAGCGGTCGCTCGGCCTCGGGCAGCTCACCACGCTGAGCATCGGCGCGACGCTGGGCAGCGGGATCTTCGTCGTGCTCGGCGAAGCGGTCCCGGTGGCCGGGCCGTCGGTCGTGCTGTCGTTCGTGCTCGCCGGGATCACCGCGCTGTTCTCCGCCCTGTCCTACGCCGAGCTCGCCGGCATGATCCCGCTGTCCGGTTCGTCCTACTCCTACGCCTACGCCACGCTCGGCGAGCTCGTCGCCTGGGTCTGCGGCTGGTGCCTGATCCTCGAATACGGCGTCTCGGTGGCGTCGGTCGCCGTCGGCTGGGGCCAGTACCTCAACGAACTGCTGCGGCTGGTCTTCGGGTTCGCCATCCCGGACGCGCTGAGCCAGCCGCCCGGCTCGGGCGGGATCGTCAACGTGCCGGCCATCGTCGTCGTGCTGCTCGCGATGGTGCTGCTGCTGTCGGGGGCGAAGGAGAGCGCGCGGGCCAACACGATCATGGTCGCCGTCAAGATCGCGACGCTGGTGCTTTTCTGCGTGATCGCGTTCACGGCCGTGCAGGCCAAGAACTTCTCGCCGTTCCTGCCGCTCGGGCTGGCCGGGATGAGCGCCGGCGGCGCGAAGCTGTTCTTCTCCTACATCGGTTTCGACGCCGCGTCGACCGCCGGCGAGGAGGCGAAGAACCCGCAGCGCGACCTGCCGCGCGCGATCCTGCTCTCGCTCGTCATCGTCACGGTGCTGTACTGCCTGGTCGCCGTGGCCGCCGTCGGCGCGCTGCCGTGGCAGCAGTTCGACGGCCAGGAAGCCGCGCTCTCGCACGTGCTTTCGGCGGTGTCGGACAACAAGCTGTGGGCCGCGCTGCTGGCCGTCGGCGCGATCGTGGCGATCTCCAGCGTCGTGCTGACCGTCCTCTACGGGCAGACGCGCATCCTGTTCGCGATGTCCCGCGACGGCCTCGTCCCGAAGGCGCTGTCCACAGTGGACGCCAAGACCGGCGCGCCGCGGACCAACACGCTGGTCGTGTCCGGCTTCGTGGCCGTGCTCGCCGCGTTCATCCCGCTGGGCAAGCTGGCCGACGCCACCAGCATCGGCACGCTCTTCGCGTTCGGCCTGGTCAACATCGCCGTCCTGCTGCTGCGGCGGCGTCAGCCGGACACCCCGCGCACGTTCCGCGTGCCGTTCTCGCCGGTCACGCCGCTGCTCGGCGTGCTGTGCTGCGGGTACATGATGTTCAGCCTCGACGGCGCCACCTGGGTCGTCTTCGGTGCCTGGATGCTGCTGGGCCTGGTGATCTACTTCGGTTACGGCATCCGGAAGTCGCGGCTGTCATGAGGGTCGCCGTCCACCAGGGGCCGTTCGCCGAGCTGCCCGGCGCCGTCGCGGCGGCCGGCGCCGACCTCGTCGTCGCGGCCGAGATGATCACCACCGGCTACCACATCGGCGCGCGCACGCACGAGCTCGCCGAGCCGGCCGACGGGCCGACCGCGGCCCGGATGTCCGCGCTGGCCCGGGAAACCGGCGTCGCGCTGGCCTACGGCTACCCGGAGTCCGCGGGCGAGCACGTCTACAACAGCGTCCAGCTGATCGATGGCACCGGACGACGGCTGGCGAACTACCGCAAGACGCACCTGTTCGGCGAGATCGACAAGGACTGGTTCACCCCGGGCACCGAAGCCGTGGTGCAGGCCGACCTCGACGGCGTCCGCGTCGGGCTGCTGATCTGCTACGACGTCGAGTTCCCGGAAATGGTGCGGGCGCACACGCTGGCCGGCACCGAGCTGCTGGTCGTGCCGACCGCGCTGATGAGCCCGTACGAGCTGGTCGCCGACACGCTGGTGCCCGCGCGGGCCTACGAAAGCCAGCTGTTCGTCGCCTACGCCAACCGGTGCGACACCGAGCGGGAGCTGACCTACTGCGGCCGGTCCTGCGTGGTCGCGCCGACCGGCGAAGTGCTGGCCCGCGCGGGCGCCGGACCCGGGCTGATCCACGCCGACGTCACCCGGGACGCGCTCGTCGCGTCCCGGCTCGAGAACACCCACCTGGCCGACCGCCGGCCCGAACTGTACCGAGGAACCACCGCATGACCTCCGCTGTCCCGACCGCGATCCACCACGACGAGCCGGCGGGCCGCCCGATCACGATGTTCGGCCCCGACTTCCCGTTCGCCTACGACGACTACCTCGCCCACCCCGCGGGCCTCGGCTCGGTGCCGCCCGAGCGGCACGGCACCGACGTCGCCGTCATCGGCGGCGGCCTTTCCGGCGTCGTCACGGCGTACGAGCTGATGAAGCTCGGCCTGCGCCCGGTCGTCTACGAGATCGCCGAGATCGGCGGCCGGCTGCGCAGCGTGCGCTTCCCGGGCTGCCCGGACGACGTCGTCGCGGAGATGGGCGCGATGCGCTTCCCGCCCGCGTCGACCGCGCTCTACCACTACATCGACAAGGTCGGGCTGGCCACGACGCCGTTCCCGAACCCCCTCGCGCCGGAGACGCCGAGCACCGTCGTCGACCTCAAGGGCGAGAGCCACTACGCGCGGACGCCGGCCGACCTGCCCGCGGTGTTCGCCGAGGTCGCCGCCGCGTGGGACCGGACGCTGGGCGAGCACGCGTCGTTCGCCGAGATGCAGACGGCGATCCGCGACCGCGACGCGAAGACGATCAAACGGCTGTGGAACGAGCTGGTCCCGAAGCTGGACAACCAGACGTTCTACGGCTTCCTCTGCGACTCGCCCGCGTTCGCCTCCTTCCGCAACCGCGAGATCTTCGGCCAGGTCGGCTTCGGTACCGGTGGCTGGGACACGGACTTCCCCAACTCCATCCTGGAAATCCTGCGCGTGGTCTACACCGGCGCCGACGACGAGCACCGCAGCATCGTCGGCGGCAGCCAGCAGCTGCCGCAGCGGCTCTGGGAGCACACGCCCGCCGAAATGGCGTTCTGGCCGGCCGGGACGAGCCTGAGCACCCTGCACGGCGGCCGGCCGAACCCCGGCGTCACGCGGCTGCACCGCACCGCGCCGAACAACATCACGGTGACCGACGCCCACGGCCGCATCCGGACGTTCCCCGCCGCGGTGTTCACCGCGCAGAGCTGGATGCTGCTGTCGAAGATCGAATGCGACGAAGCGCTGTTCCCGATCGACCACTGGACGGCGATCGAGCGCACGCACTACATGGAGTCGTCGAAGGTGTTCGTGCCGGTGGACCGGCCGTTCTGGCTGGACCCGGACCCGGTGACCGGGCGCGACACGATGAGCATGACGCTCACCGACCGGATGCCACGCGGCACCTACCTGCTCGGCGACGACCCGGCCGCGCCCGCCGTGATCTGCCTGTCCTACACGTGGGCCGACGACTCGCTGAAGTGGCTGCCGCTGACCGTCGGCGAGCGCGTCGAGGTGATGCTGCAGTCGCTGCGCGAGATCTACCCCGGCGTCGACGTCCGGCGCCACATCATCGGCGACCCGGTGACGGTGTCGTGGGAGGCCGAGCCGCACTTCATGGGCGCGTTCAAGGCCAACCTGCCCGGCCACTACCGCTACCAGCACCGGCTCTTCACGCACTTCGTGCAGGACTCGCTGCCGCCGCGCTACCGCGGCCTGTTCCTCGCGGGCGACGACGTCTCGTGGACGGCGGGCTGGGCCGAGGGCGCGGTGCAGACGGCGCTCAACGCGGTGTGGGGCGTGCTGCACCACCTGGGCGGCGAGACGGATCCCGCGAACCCCGGCCCGGGTGACGGATTCGCCGACATCGCGCCCATCGCGTTGCCGGACTGAGCCGTGCCCCGATCGTGGTACCCCGTCTGCCATCGCGGGAGATTGAACTGCCTGGCGCAACGGGCCATGCGACGATAGGCCGCATGAACACCGAGCCGGCGCCGCGATGGCGAAGACTGGAACCGGACGAACGGAAGGAACAGATCTTCGCTTGCGCGGCGCGGCTGTTCGGTGACCGCCCCTACTCGGAAGTGTCCACTTCGGACATCGCGGCCGCGGCGGGCGTGGCGCGCGGGCTCATCAACCACTACTTCGGCACCAAACGCGAGCTGTACCTGGAAATCATCCGCCGCGCGCTGACCGTGCCGCGGCTGGCCATCGAGATCCTGCCCGAAGGCCCGCTCGAACTGCGGGCCGACGTCGCGATCGACTGGTTCCTCGACATGGTCACCAGCCAGGAGCGGATGTGGCTGGCCGCGATCGCGCCCGAAGGCATCGGCCGGGACCTCGAAGTGGAGCGCATCCTCGAAGAGGCCGACCGGGAGTCGGCCGATCGCGTGCTCGAAGCCGTCGGCCTGTCCAGCGAGAGCGAGCACGGTCGCGAGCTGAACGCGCTCGTGCGCGCGTTCGGCGGGATGGTGAAGTCGGCCGGGCGGGAGTGGCTGGTGCGCGGTTCGCTGACCCGGGAGCAGGTGCACCTGCTGCTGTCGAAGTCGCTGGTCACGCTGGTCGGCGAGATCTTCCCGGCCATCCAGCAAGCGCCGCCGGCGCCGCGGCAGGGCGACCTGGCCTAGTGCCTCGAACAGACCGAAGCCCCCGGCGCCACGAGGGGGAGGAGGGCGCCGGGAGCTTCGGGTCGATGGACGAACCACCGACGCACGCTCACGGTACGCCGGAGCACTGTCAAGTCGCTGTCAACCCGGTGGAGCCCTGGTCACGCAGCTCTTCGAGGCGGTGGGCGAGCCCGTCGAGGCACCGCTGGACGGCGTAGTCGTAGAGCTGCGCGTAATAGTTCGCCGCCAGGTCGGGATCGCCCATCAGGTCGTGCATCGCCGAGCCCAGCTCGGCCATGCCGGGCAGGTCGGAGCGCTCGCGATAGGTCGCGTACGCCTCGGTGTTCTCGATCCGCAGCGCCAGCGCGCCCTCGCGGTCGTCCTCCATGGCGACGAACTGGCAGGCCGTCATCACCATCAGGTTGTAGGCGAGCGCGCTCTCGCTGCCGAAACCGGCGGTCAGCAGCACCCCGACCCCGGCGTCGATGCTGAGGGTGGCCGCGTCGACCGACGGGCCGAACAGCGCGAGGCGCCGCGCGCAGCCCGGGTAGGTCCGCAGCACCGAGCGCAGCCCGGCGAGCAGCTCGGTGAACCACACCTGCCACGGCAGGTCCGGGTCCGGCAGCTCCAGCAGCCCGACGACCCGGTCGACCACGGCGTTGACCACCGCGTCCCGGTCGCCGACGTGGTGGTAGATCACCGCCGGGTAGGCGTCGACGGCGCGGGCGAGCTGCCGCAGCGTCCAGTTGTCGAGACCGACGTCGGAGGTCAGCTGAGTGGCCGCGCTGACGACCCGTTCGGCCGTGATCGCCGGCAGTCCCGCTGCGGCTCGCGACCGGGGACGTGCTCCGGTGCCCGAGGATGAGGTCGGCATGGGGCGATACGGTATCCGCACGGACCGGGCCGGTGCCAGCGCCGCGAGTCTGGGGCAAGATCGGGGCATGGCACGCGCACAGGCCAACGGTCTCGAACTCGAGTACGGCACCTTCGGCGATCCGGCCGCTCCGCCCCTGGTCCTGGTGATGGGCCTCGGTGCCCAGATGATCACCTGGGACGACGGTTTCTGCGAACTGCTCGCGAGCCGCGGGTTCTTCGTGGTGCGCTACGACAACCGGGACGTCGGGCTCTCGACGTACTTCGACGAGCTGCCGCCACCGGACCTGGGCGCGCTCTTCGCCGGCGACCGGTCGAGCGCGCCGTACCTGCTGGCCGACCTGGCCGACGACGCCGTCGGGCTGTTCGACGCGCTCG
Source organism: Amycolatopsis sp. NBC_00348 (assembly GCF_036114655.1). NCBI lineage: Bacteria > Bacillati > Actinomycetota > Actinomycetes > Pseudonocardiales > Pseudonocardiaceae > Amycolatopsis > Amycolatopsis sp. NBC_00348. The sequence goes on from NZ_CP107994.1 coordinate 6,021,448, forward strand.
GCATCGCGAAAGCGCACGTCGTGGGCGCGTCGATGGGCGGGATGATCGTGCAGCAGCTGGCGATCGACCACCCGGACCGGCTGCTGAGCGTCACGTCGATCATGTCGACCACGGGCGATCCGGCGGTCGGGCAGGCCGAGCCGTGGGCGCTGGCGGTGCTGACGCGGCCGCCGGCCACCACGCGCGAGCAGGCGCTGGCCGACAGCGTCGAGGGCTACCGGCGGCTCGGCTCCCCCGGTTACCCGGACGACGAGGCGTTCCTGCTGGCCAAGGCCACGATGCACTTCGACCGCGCCCGCCACCCGGAGGGCACGCTGCGGCACGCGGCGGCGGTGATGGCGTCGGGCGACCGGACGTCCGGGCTGCACTCCGTCGAGCTGCCGGCGCTGGTCGTCCACGGCGACGCCGACCCGCTGATCGACGTGAGCGGCGGCAAGGCGACGGCGGCGGCGATCCCGGGCGCGGAACTGCTGGTCATCCCGGGCATGGGCCACAACCTGCCGCGCGCGGTCTGGCCGGAGGTCGCCGACGCGATCGGGCGCGTGACGGGTCAATAGCGCGTCAAGAACCGGGGGCGCGGGCGTAGGGATCGCGTCCTGAGTCCGCTTGCGGCTGTCGTGGTCGGGTGGACTTCGGGCATGACTGGTGGTTTCGGGTTCCCGTTCGGGTGCGTGGCCGCGGTGGCGGCGGTGATCGCGGCGCACCTGGCCGGGCCGAGCCCGTGGTACGCGCTGGTCACGCTGGGCCTGGTGGTGCTGGCGACGGCCCACCGGACGACCCTCGTGGCGGCGTCCGGGGTGTCGGTGGTCGCCTGGGCGCTCGACGCCGGGTTCGCACTGGGCCACTACGGCGAGCTGACCTTCGACGCCGCCTCGGCTGTAGCCGCGCTGGTCCTGGCCTCGTCGCTCGCCACCGGCCGGCTTTCGGCCTTGCTCGCCCGGACACCAGTGCGGGTCCCGGCACCCCGCCGCCCGGGGGGCGTGGCCGAGCGCCGGCCCGCACTGGTCGCCGTTCCCCGCCGGGCCGTGTCGACCCCCCGATCACGCAAGCTGACCCTCCACTCACACGAACCGACCCTCTAGGCACACAACCCGACTCCCCAGGCACGCGTGCCGACCCTCCGGGTACGCGAGCCGACTTTCCAGGTACGTGTGTCGACTCTCCAAACACGCGAGTCGACCGCGCAATCACGTGAGTTGACTCCTCGATCACGCGAGTTGACCTTCTGAGCACTCGAATTCGTCGAACCGGCGCCCGCGGGTGGTGGTGCGAAGGCCGGAGCGCTGTGACGGGAGCGTCGACACGCGTGATTCAGAGGTCGACACGCGTGATTGGGAGGTCGACACGCGTACCTGGAGGGTCGGGTCGCGCACCCAGGGAGTCGGGTCGCGGACCCAGGCGGTCGGACGTGGGTCGGGGCGGGTGGGCTCGGTGGTGGGGGCGCTGGGGGTGGCGGGCATGGGTCAGGTTGTGAAGTCCCAGCGGGTTGCGCCGTGGGGTTCGGCTGAGGCCAGGCCTATCGCGCGGTGCAGGGAGAGGCGGTACAGGGGCCAGGGCGCGGGTCCGGCGCTCGGGGCGCTGTACGGCGCGGTCAGCGCGGCGCCGTCCGCGGTGGCCGGCCAGCCGCCCTCGCGGTAGACCGCCGCCACTCGCTCCACGACGGCCGGGTCGGTGACCTGGTCGGCCTCGCCCTCCAGGGTGAGGTCCATGCCGCGCAGCCGCACCGATACGGTGCACGCCGGGTTCGCCGCCAGGTTCCGGGCCCGGCGGGTGCCCGGGCCCGCCTTGAAGTACAGCGCGTCGTCGACCCACACCGCGCCGACGCCGGCGGAGTGCGGCCGGCCGTCGGGGCGCACCGTTCCCACGAAGAACGTCAGGTCGGCCGTGGGGGTGTCGGCGACGAGGATGTCGCGGGCCCGGCTCCACGCGAGCGCGGCGGATCCGTACCGGTCGAGGTTCTTGGTCTTCGTCGGCTCTGTCATACCTCTACGTCGAACGAGCTCACGCCGATTCGACACGCGGCGAGAGTCCGGGCCCCGCCGGGGTCCTCGTCGCTGGTCGCGGGCACGATCGCCAGCTCGTCGACACCCGCCGCGGCGAAGTCGGCGATCTTGCGCGCGATGTCGTCGCGGGAGCCGAGCAGGCCGACCGCCGCGATCGCTTCCACCGGGACCGCCGCGAGCAGCTCGCGCGGGTGCGGGCGGGTGCGCGCGAAGTCGACCAGGTCGCCGAAGCCCTCCGCGCGGAACATGTCCGCGTAACCCGGCGCCGCCAGGTAGCCGACGACGCCCCGGCGCAGCTGCTCGAGCGCGGCCGGCGACGGCTCCAGCGCCCCGACGACCCACGCGGCCACCGGCGGCGGCGTGGTCCCGGCCCGCGACGCAGCCGCGTGCAGACCTTGGACCAGGGCTGCCGCGGCCGCCGGACTGACCAGGTTGACCACCATCCGGTCGGCGTGCCGGGCCGCGACGTCCAGCGCGCGCGGGCCGAACGCCGCGATCGTCAACGGCGACTTCGGTGCGGGCAGCCGCAGCCGGTAACCCCGCGAGCCGACGACCGAGCCGTCCACAGTGGACTTGGCGCCGGCGAGGAGCTGGCGGACGGCCACCGCGGACTCCTCCAGGGCCGTCGCCGCGTGGTCGCGGGACCGGCCGTGCCAGCCGCGGACCACGACGTCACTGGACGTCCCGAGCGCGACGCCGGTCTCGCGGCCGGTCAGGGCCGCGACCGACGCGACGCCCATCGCGATCGTCGCCGGGTCCCGGACCGTCACGGCCAGCGGCCCGAAAGTCAGGGAAAGCGACGTCGACGCGCCGATCGCCGTGCCCAGGGCGAACGCGTCCCACGTCGCCATCTCGCCGATCCAGAGTTCCGGGTACCCGGCGGCCTCCGCCGCGCGCGCCGTCTCCAGGGCCTCTTCCGGCGGGCGGTCCTGCCACAACCCCAACGACACCGAAAGCCTCACGCCGCACGCTCCACGAGTACCGCCGTCCCCGATCCCGCGGCGCCGCTGACCGCCGTGACACCGTAACGCCCGCCGCGGCGGGTCAGCTCGTCGACGCAGCCGGCCAGCAGGATCGCCCCCGTGGCCCCGAACGCGTGCCCCATCGCGATGGTGCCGCCGTTGACGTTGAAGACGTCGTCGCCGAAGCCGAGATCGCGCCGGATCTTCAGGCACAGCGCGGCGAACGCCTCGGCGAACTCGACGACGTCCACTTCGGACGGACGCACGCCGTGCCGGTCCAGCAGCCGCGACACGGCCAGCTGCCCCGACAGCAGCATCCGGATCGGGTCGCTGCCCGCGGTCACCGAACCCAGGACGTTCGCCCGCGGCGCCAGTCCCAGCCGCGCAGCCGCCTCGGGCGAAGCCAGCAGCACCAGCCCGGCGCCGTCGGCCAGCGAGGGCGACGTCCCGCGCGTGTGCAGCCCGCCGAACGACGACGGCAGCTCGGCCAGAGCCTCAGCGGACGTCGAAGGCCGGACGTGCTCGTCGTGCGCCAGCCCGGCGACCGGGACGAGCGACTCGTCGTACCGGCCGTCTTTCCAGGCCGTGGCGGCGAGCTGCTGCGTCCGGAGTCCGTAGGCGTCCAGTTCCGGGCGTGTGAAGCCTTCGTCGGCGGCCACCAGGTCGGCCGCGATGCCCATGTTGCCCGCGCCGAACCGCTCTTCGGTCCACAGTGGACCGCCGTCGGTGAACATCGGGACGCGCGAGACGGACTCGACCCCGCCCGCCACCACGACTTCCGCCTCGCCCGCGCGGATCAGCGCGGCCCCCAAGGCGACCGCGTCCAAACCGGACGAGCAGAACCGGTTGACCGTCATCCCGGCCACCGACACCGGCCAGTCCGCCGCCAGCACCGCCGTCCGCGCCAGGTTCGCGCCCTGCTCGCCGGTCTGCGACGCGCACCCCAGGATCACCTGATCGACCGCCGCGGGATCGAGGCCGCGCGCGACCAGCGCGTCCAACAGCGAAGTGACCAGCGACAACGGTGGCACCGAGGCCAACCCGCCACGCGGGGACGCCTTGCCGCGCGGTGTCCGCACGGTCAGCAGCACCGACGCCGTCATCGCGTCACGATGGTCGTGACGACCGTGGTGAACGACCCGCCGACGTTGAGCGTCAACGCCGTCCGCGCGCCGTCGACCTGGGTCTCGCCCGCGGTGCCGGTCACCTGGCGCGCGGCGTCGTGCAGCATGCGGACGCCGGTGGCGCCGACCGGGTGGCCGAGCCCGAGCAGGCCGCCGCTCGGGTTGATCCCGGCCGTGTCGAGGCCGCCGTCGGCGATGAACCGGCCGCCGTCACCCGGCGGGGCGACGCCGAGGTGCTCCAGCGCGACGAGCCCGGTGATCGTGAAGCAGTCGTGCAGCTCGATGACGTCGAGCGCGTCCGGCCCGGGCACGTCCGCGCGCCGGTAGGCGTCGACGACGGCGCCGCGCAGCTGCGGGAACAGGTACTCGCCGCCAGTCGCCAGCTTCTCGGTGAGCCCGATGTGCGCGGTGCGGTGGCCGAACCCGGCGATGCGCGGGAAGTCACCGCCGAGGCGCTGGGCGAACGCCGGCGAGGCCAGCAGGACCGCCGCGGCGCCGTCGGTGATCCGGCCGCAGTCCTGCTTGCGCAGGCTGCCCTCGATCACCGGGTTCAGCTCGTCGTCGGCGCCGAACGCGCCGGCCGGGAACTGCCAGTCGCGGGCCTGTGCGAGCGGATTCCTTGCCGCACGAGCGAAAGCGTGCTCGGCGAACTGCCCGAGGTGCGCCGGGTCGAGGCCGTAACGCGCGTCGTAGGCGGTGGCGACGTCGGCGAACAGCGCCGGCCACGGGAACTTCGCGGCGACGGCTTCGTGCCCGACCCACGCGGCGGACCCGAGGTACTCGGCCGCGCGCTGCCCGTCGGTGTTGCGCATCAGCTCGACGCCGACGACGAGCGCGAGGTCGTACCGGCCGGACTCGAGGTCGGCGCAGGCGGCGAGCACCGCCGTGCTGCCCGACGCGCACGCGGCTTCGTGCCGGGTGCTGGGCACGCCGTCCAGCTCCGGGACGGCCGCCACCAGCAGGCCGCCGAGCTGCGCCTGCCCGGTGAACAGCTCCGCGGCGAGGTTGCCGACGTGCGCGACGCCGACGTCCGCCGCCGACACACCGGCGTCGGCGAGCGCCGCGGGCACGACCTCGGCGAACATCTCGAAGATCCCGCGCCCCTCCTTCGCGAAGTTGCGCGCGAAGTCGGTCTGCGCCCCGCCCAGCACGAACACCGTCATGGCCTCACTCCAGACTCTCCCGCAGCTGCCGTTTCAGGATCTTCCCCACCGGGTTGCGGGGCAAGGCCTCCGCGTACTCCAGGCGTTCCGGCAGCTTGAACGCGGCGACCTTCCGCTCGCGCAGGTAGGCCACCAGGTCTTCGAGCGACGGCTTGCGCTCCCCCGGCACCACGACCGCGCAGACGCGTTCGCCCATCACCTCGTCGGGCACGCCGACGACGCCGACGTCCGCGACGTCCGGGTGCCCGGCCAGCAGGCCCTCGACCTCGGCGGGCGAGATGTTCATGCCACCCCGGATGACCAGGTCCTTCGCGCGGTCGACGTAGCGCAGGAACTCGCCGCGCTCACCGGCGATCTCGAAGACGTCGCCGGTGCGGAAGTGCCCGTCGTCGTCGAAGGCCGACGTGTCGAGCGGCTCCCCCAGCCGCGTCAGGTACCCGGCGAACACCGTCGGCCCGGCGATGTGCAGCACGCCGGGCTGCCCGGGTTCGGTCACGTGCTCGCCGCTCACCGGGTCGTGCAGCCGCACCGACGTCCAGCCGGCGACCGGGGTCGACCAGGTGACGTCGGCGGCGTAGTTCGGGAAGAAGCTCGCGCGCTGGTCCGGGTCCGGCAGGTCGATCGGGCCGGACAGCAGCGCGGTGCCCTCGTTGGAACCGAAGAAGTTGATGATGTCGATCCCGTGCCGCTCGGCCCAGGTGCGGACCAGCCACGGCGAGAGCGGCGCCGAGCCGGAGCCGATCTGCCGCAGCGCCGAGACGTCCACTCCGGACAGGATCTTCTCGTTGTGCAGCAACATGGTCAGCAACGCGGGCGGCGCGAGCGTGTACGTGACGCGCTCGGCCGCGAGCTGGCCGAGGAACACGGGCAGGTCGAACGGGTGGTGCGGCACGAACACCGCGCCGGTCTGCAGCCACGGCAGGAACATCCCGCCGATGCCGGCCATGTTCGTCATCGGGAACGGCGACAGCAGGACGTCGTCGCTCGTGAGGCCGGCGGCCTGCGCGCAGCCGCCCGCGGTGGCGAGCCAGTCGCCGTGACAGCGCGGGACCGCCTTGGGCTCGGCTTCGGTACCGGACGTCCAGCAGATCGTCACGCAGTCGTTGACGTCGGTGTCCAGTGTGGACAGGTGTTCGTCCAAAGCGGACTTGTCCACCGTGGACAGTAGTTCTTCGGGCCAGGCCAGCGCGCCGGCCGGTTCGTCGTCCCCCCGGGCGACGACGAACCGGACCGACGGCGCCGCAACGCCCAGCCCAAGGGCCGCCCCGGCGAGCTCGTGCTCGCCGTATCTGGATGCGGTGATCACCCCGACGGCCCCGGTGCGCCGGCACATCGGGCCCATCTCGTGCTCCCGGTAGGACACCGGGAACGGGGTGACGATCGCGCCGATCCGCACGATCGCGAGGAACGCCTGGACCAGGGCCGAGCAGTTCGGCAGCTGCACGGCCACGACGTCTCCTGCTAGCACCCCTCTGGCGAGCAGGAACGCGGCCAGGACGTCGACACGTTCGTCGAGCCGGTTCCAGGTCCACCGCACCGGGTCGCGTCCGACCAGTGCGGTGGTGTTCGGTGGATCGACCAGCGCGAGACCCTCCGGGTCGGCACTGACCCGCTCCTTCACGAGCCGGTCGATCGTCTCCGCACCCCACCATCCCCGTGCCCGGAGATCCCGGGCACGACCCTCTCGATGGCACCTCATGCGCGGAGGCTGTCCAGCTGGTCCGCCCGGACCCACGTCGCGTGGAATCCGAGTGGCACCCGCTGGGGTAGCAGGACCCTGGCCACGGGTCCGGCAGCGAGATCGGCGGCGTCGAAGATGTCCAGTTCCGAGCGTCCCTCACGCTCGTCCTGCACGAACGTCACCAGATAACCGTCCGCCGAGTCGACGGATGCGCCATCGCGGGGTGCGAAGGGCGCCTCACTGCCCCACCGACCGGGACCGAACCGGTATTCGGTCTTGGAGCCGGCAAGATTGTCGTAGCGCACGAGCCCGTCGAACTTCAGCGTCGACTCGGGCGAGATGTGCACCGTGTAGGAGTACCGGTTCCGCGCGCCGACGCCCCGGGCGTCGACGGTCGGGAACTCGGTGTTGGCGTCGTCGAGCGGCGTCTCCGTGCACGCGCCGGTCCGCAGGTCGAACCGGTAGCGGTGCAGCTGGGCGTCGAGCCGCAGGTAGGACAGCATCTTCGCCAGCGGCGTGTGCGCGTCGGCCCGCGGTTGCGGCTTCTGGACGCGGCAGACGTCGAGGACGACTTCGTCGCCCTCTTCCCAGGCGTTGACGACGTGGTAGATGTAGCACGGACTGGCTTCGAACCAGCGGATCTGGCTACCTTCCCCGTAGCGTGGCATGACCCCGAACCGGCTCGGCATCGAGCGGTCGAAGTGCAGCTTGTGGCGGCCCTGCTTCGCGGCCTGGAGGTCCTGGACCAGCGGCAGGTCCATCAGCACCGCGTAGTGCTCGGTGATGGCCATGTCGTGCGGCAGCCGCGGGCCGGGCAGCTCGATCTCGGTGGTCTTGACGACCTGGCCGTCCGCGCTGATCACGCCGTAGCGCAGGTAGGGCGGGCGCGGGCCGTAGTCGAACCAGAACAGCTCGCCGGTGGCCTCGTCCACCTTGGGGTGGGCCATCATGTCGCCGACCAGCGTGCCGAGGAAGTCCTCGGCGCCCAGCGTCTCCAGGGAGAGCGGGTCGACGCCGTACGGCGAGCCGCACAGGTACCAGGTGGCGAGGACGCGGCCGCGGTGGAAGACGACGTCGGTGTTGGCGTTGTCCTTCAGCCCCAGGCCGTGGCCGTTGCCGAACGGGTTGCCCTTCGGGTTCTCCATGACGCCGGTCCAGAGGCCCTTGCCGGCTTCGGACTCGGCTTCGAAGGCCTTGGTGCGGACCCAGCGGTTGCGGTAGCGGGCCTTGCCGTTCTCCAGGTGGACGGCGTGGATCATGCCGTCGCCGTCGAACCAGTGGTAGCGGCCTTCCGGGGCGAACCGCGGGTTGGGGCCGTTGCGCAGGTAGACGCCGTTGAGGTCCTTCGGGATCTCGCCGATGACCTGCAGGTCTTCCGCGTCGATCTCGGTGCCGACCGGGGCGTAGACGCCCAGGAGGTAGGGGTTGGCCTCGTCGCCGTCCGCCGTCCGGGCCACCATGAGCGGCTGTTCGGAGGTGCTGGTCATCGGGCTTCTCCCTGGTTCTCGGGCTCACCGCGCTGGCTGATGGAGACGAGACTATGATTTGTGTAGCCAGGTGTCAATAGGCTTCTTTTCCTGTAGCCAGGTGTACGCTGGGCGCCGATGTAACAAGGGGGATTCGTGACTGAAGCGACTGCACAGCGCGTGCGGCCCGCGGGGGATCCGCTCCGCAGGGCACTCGAACTGGTCGGTGACCAGTGGACGCTGCTGATCCTGCAGAGCCTCTTCCTGCGCTTCCGGCGGTACGAAGAGCTGCGCCTGCGCCTCGGCATCTCGCCGACCGCGCTTTCCGGGCGCCTGCGCGACATGGTGGAAGCGGGCCTGCTCACGCGCGTGCCGTACCGGGACGCCCGCCGGACCCGGCACGAGTACCGGCTCACCGAGCGCGGCCTCGAGCTGTGGCCGCTGCTGATCTCCATCTGGGCCTGGGAGCGCGAGTGGGTCGACGGCCGCCGCGAGGTGCTGCCGACGCTGATCCACCTCGACTGCGAGCTGACTACATCAGCGCCCCTCGGGTGCGGCGCCTGCGGCCGCCGGGTGGACGCGCGCGACGTCCGCGCCGAACGCCTCGACAGCACCGGCGTCGCCGCCGCGACGGCGTCCAAGCGCTTCCGCCGCAAGGACGCCGAAGGCCTGGCCGGCGACCCGCTGATGTTCTTCCCGGACACGATGGAACTGCTCGGCGACCGCTGGTCGACCGGGCTGCTGGTGTCGGCGCTGCTCGGCGCGCGGCACTTCTCGGAGTTCGAACGCGAGCTGGGCATCGGGCCGAGCGTGCTCTCGGCCCGGCTGAGCAAGCTCGTCGAGGTCGGCGTGCTGCGCACGGGCACGGCGGCCACGCGCACGGACGCGCGTGACTACCGGATGACGGCGAAGGGCCTGGCGTTCTTCCCGGCACTGGCGTTCATCGCCGAGTGGTCGCGTGGGTTCGAGGTCACCGGCCAGGAGCCCGACATCACGCTGAACCACGTCGAATGCGGCAACCGGCTGCGGCCGATGCTCCTGTGCGACCATTGCGGCCGTCCCCTGACCCGCAAGTCGGTGCAGTTCGGCGGAGTACCGACGCCCAAACGGTGACGGCGTGACCTAATCGACTCGCCATTCGCTCCGGCCACTGCCAGGCTGGAGTGGTCACACGTCGTCAGTTCCGGAGGTAAGCATGAGTGAACCGAATCCCTCGCCCAGCGGCGAGGAGGAGGACGACGTCAAGCGCAAGTTCCGCGAGGCGCTCGAGCGCAAGCAGGCGCACGCGCGCTCCGGTGCGTCGAACGAGAGCGGTGGCGGCAAGAACCAGCACGCCCACGGCCCGGCGGCGAACAAGCGCACGTTCCGGCGCAAGAGCGGCTGAGATCTGCCCGCCGAAGGCCCCCACCGCTCGCGGTGGGGGCCTTCGGCGTGTTCAGGGGTTTCCCGTGTCTTCGCTCCGAGCGGCACCGCCCCGCACGCGGCCCCGATACCGTGCGGAGATGAAGAACTGGGCGGGCAACCACCACTTCGCCGCGGACCGGATCGCCCGGCCGTCGAGTGTCGACGAGCTCCGGAAGCTGGTGGCGGACGCGCCGAAGGTCAAGGCGCTGGGCACCCGGCACTCCTTCAACGACGTCGCCGACTTCCCCGGCGGTGTCCTGGTCGACCTGGCCGGCCTCGACGTCCCCACGGTCGTCGACACCGCCGCGGCCACGGTCACCGTCGGCGCGGCGACCCGGTACGGCGACCTCGTCGAGGCCGTCGACGAAGCCGGGTTCGCCCTGGAGAACCTCGCGTCGCTGCCGCACTGCACGGTCGCCGGCAGCGTCGCCACCGCCACCCACGGGTCCGGCGAGCGGGTCCGCAACCTCTCGGCGGCGGTGTCCGGCCTCGACTTGGTCACCGCCGACGGCACGCTGCGCCGCTACACCCGCTCGCAGGACCCGGAGATCTTCCCCGGCCTGGTGGTCAACCTCGGCGCGCTCGGCGTCGTCACGCGGGTGACCCTCGACCTCGTGCCGTCGTTCTCGGTGCAGCAGGACGGGTTCGTGGCGATCCCGCGGTCCTCGGTGCTCGACGGCTTCGACGAGCTGCAGGCCGCCGGCTACAGCGTGAGCCTGTTCACCCCCTGGGTCGGCGACATCGCGGGCCTGGTCCTGCTCAAACGCCGTGTCGCCGCGACCGTGCCCGAGCTGAGTGAGTTCCACGGCGGGACGCGGATGGCTTCGCCGCCGGGCGCGAACTTCACCGACTGGGGCGTGCCGGGGCCCTGGCACCACCGGCTGCCGCACTTCCGGCTGGACTCCGTGCCCAGCATCGGCGAAGAGCTGCAGTCCGAGTTCTTCGTGCCCCGCGCGGACGCCGTCGCCGCGCTGACCGAGATCCGCGCGCTCGGCGAGCAGCTGGCCACGGCCCTGCACGTGTCCGAGATCCGCACGGTCGCCGGCGACGACCTGTGGCTGAGCCCGTGCCACGGCGGGGACCGCGTCGGCATCCACTTCACCTGGCAGCCGAAGCCGGACGCGGTCGCGGCGCTGCTGCCGCTGATCCAGGAGCGGCTGGCCCCCTTCGGCGCCCGGCCGCACTGGGGGAAGGTGTTCCACGGCGACGGGTGGGCCGCCGAGCGCTACCCGGAGCTGCCGCGGTTCAGGGCGCTGGCCGGGGAACTCGACCCGCGGGGTGCCTTCCGCAGTCCGTACCTGCGCAGGCACGTCTTCGGGGAGTAGCTCAGGGCGTGAACGAGCCCAGGTGGTCCAGCACCACGAACGCGCTCCCCGGGCTCGCCGCCGTCACCGCCGCGCGCAGGACCTCCAGCCCGCCGTTGGGGTCCTTCGCCTGGCCCAGCGGGAGGTCGAAGTCGTCCCAGTGCGTGGGGGCCACGTAGCGCGGGTGGCCCAAGGTGCGCAGCAGGCGGGGCACGTACTGCGTCACCTTCGCGCCGCCCGCCGGGACCAGGACGACGTCCGGGCGCACGCCGGCCAGCTCGGACTCGACGTAGTTCGAGCCGCCGAAGTCCAGGACGCTCGCGCCGCCGCCGGTCACCTGGTAGGCCAGCGTGCCGCCCTCGTAGAGGTCCTCGATGACCTTGGGCTTGTCACGCCGCGACAGCGGGCGCGAGCCGGGGAACGGCACCCGCGCCCGGTCGCCCGTCGCCGAGTGCAGGGACCGGAAGATCCGGATCGAGTAGCCGTCGAAGGTCAGGTCCTCACCGCCGTGCGCGATCGCGAGCTGGTCCTCCGGGGCGCCGAGGGCGGCCATGAGACTCAAATGGGTTTCGGTGCCGAAGACCGTCGCGCCGGTGCGTTTGGCCAGGTAGGGGACGTCGGTGAGGTGGTCGTAGTGGCCGTGGGTGACGAGGATGTGGTCCGCGCGCAGCTCGCCGCGGTCGAGGTAGCCGTCGATCAGCGCCTCGTTCACCGACAGCGGCGTCTTCGGGTCCGCGCCTTGCGGGGTGTACGTCCCGGTCTTGAACCGGGTCAGCCACGGGTCGATGAGGATCGTCTTCGTGCCGGTCGAACCCGGCACGCGGATCTCCCAGCTGTTGTTCCCCCACCACCGCAACGTCATCCGCGACGTCCTCCTGGTGGCGGCCGAAGCCGTCGATACCCCGGCGAGGATCGTGGCCGCCGCCGCGCCCGCGCCGAACAGCCCGCGTCTGCTGAGTCCTGTGTTCATGGCCGCCACCCGATCACGGGTCCGGCGCCACTGTCCAAGATCGATCCGTCGGCATGTCGATATGTAAACAGCTATCATCGCAGCGTGGACCACCTCCGTTCGCTGCGGTACTTCCTCGTCGTCGCCGAGGAACTGCACTTCGGGCACGCCGCCGACCGGCTCGGCATCGCGCAGCCGCCGTTGAGCCAGCGGATCAAACGGCTCGAAGCCGAGCTGGGTGCGAAGCTGTTCGACCGCGGCCGCCGCGTCACGCTGACCGAGGCCGGCGAGGTGCTGCGGACCGAGGCCCGGGACCTCCTCGCGCGCTGGGAGCGGATGACGTCGCTGGTCGCGAAGGCCGAGCGCGGCGAGCTGGACGCCCTGCGCGCGGGCGTGCCGCCGGAGCTGCCGGGCCGGGTGCTGGCCGCGATCCTCACGGCGTTCGCCGAGCGGTGCCCCGGCATCCGCCTCGACCTGCAGGAGCTGACCACCGCCGAACAGACCCGGCTGCTGGCCGACCGCGAACTCGACGCGGGGCTGCTGCAGCTGCCGGTCGACGTCGTCGGGCTCGACCTCGGCCCCGCGATCGACACGCCCCTGGGCGTGCTCCTCCCCCGCGACTCGCCGCTGGCCCGCGCTTCGTCGTTGGCCCTGGCCGACCTGGCGGGCGAGGGTCTGGTGCACGCCCCACGCGCGGCGGCGCCGGGCAGTTACGACGCACTGCTGCGCACGTGCTGGGAACACGGCTTCCGCCCGGCGGCGGTGCGGCACGCGCGCAACCCGGAGTTCGCGCTGGGCCTGGTCCTGGCCGGGCACGGCGTCGCGTTCGAACCGAGCCCCCGTAAGGAACCACGGGTGGTCTGGCGGCCGCTGCGGGAGCAGCTGGACGCGCGGATGGCGTTCGCCTGGCCGTCGTCGAGCCCGCACCCCCAAGCGGCGACGCTCGCGGAGATCGCGGCGGGGGTGCTGCGGGACGACGGGGTTTCACGGATCGTGCCCCCGGACCCGAGCGGCGCCCGCCCGTGGGACGTCTTCTACGACCGCGGCTGACCGGCTCCCACGTCGTGAGTGTTTAGGGCGGTTCTAACCGCCCTAAACACTCACGAGCGCAGTTGATCGACCGCGGCCCGGGCCGCGTTGCCGGCAGCACTCAGCCGGCGGGGACGCTGTCTCGGATGACCCATGCGGAACCTCGGAGGTCTTGAACAGTCATCCAGACGCTGGGATCTCGGCCGGGCTGCGGGCCACGCCTCATCCAGCCCTGGAACCGTGAGCCGACCGGGCGGCACGGCGACTTCGCCGGGAACCCCGCCCATCCCTGGGGCAGGCGCCCCTGTCCAACCTATCGGCGTCCCCCGACGAGACCGCTCGGAAAGCCGCTGGGCAGCCGGGTTGTCCACATCACGACGAGGCTGTGGACAACAGCCGCCCGGCAGCTGTCCGCGTCGAGCAGGCCCGGCACCAGCCGCCCCAGGCCCCCGCACCAGAAGTCACACGCGCCACACCGGTACCGGTCGTGAGTGTTTAGGAAGGTTAGAACCCTCCTAAACACTCACGACCCCAGCCGCAACGCCTCGGCAACCACAGACCGCCAGCCGGAACCGGCTGGTCACCAAAGCAGGTCCGCCCTGAACACTCACGACCGCGGCTGACCGGCTCGGGCGGCCCCCACCACGTCGTGAGTGTTTAGGGCGGTTCTAACCGCCCTAACCACTCACGACCGCAGCTGCTCCACCGCCGCTCGGGCCGCGTTGCCGATGGCTCGGTCGATGTCCGGGCGGCGCAACGTTTCCGCTCCGCCCACCGTGAACACCGCGATCGCGTACGACACTCCGTCCGGGTACGTCGCGATGCCGATCTCGTTGCGGATGCCCGGCATCGTGCCCGTCTTGGCCGCCACCGCGACGTCGGGCGGGAAGCCCGCGGTCAGGCGGTGCCAGCTGACCTGCGCCGAAAGCCACTCGCGGACCTGCGCGCCGGCGACTTCGTCGCTCCAGATCGCCGACAGCAGGTCGGTCATCTCGCGTGGGGTGCTTGCCGTGGTGCGTAGCGGATCCAGGGCTCGCAGCGGAACGCCCGCCGACGTGTCCTCGATGATCGTGCGCAGCAGGTCGCGCGGGGCGCCGATGATCGTCGTGCGGGTCAGGCCCAGCTCGGCCAGCAGTGACCGGACGTTCTCCACGCCGACGCGGTCGAACAGCAGGTCCGCGGCCGTGTTGTCGGACACCGACAGGGCCAGCTGGGCCGCATCGCGCAGGCTGTACTCGACGTCGTCGGCGAAGCCGGCCGAGCCGCTGCCGCCGAGGCGGTCCGCGGCCGTGGCGCGCACGCGGTCCGTCGGGTCGAGCAGGCCCGCCTCGACCTGGCGGGCGAACTCGAACGCCAGCGCCACCTTCACCACCGACGCCAGGACGACCGGCGCGTCGGCGTCGACACCCACACAAGCGGGAGAACCGAGCCGGCGGACGTGCAGGAAACCCCGCACGCCCACCGCTTCGAACAGAGAAGAAAGACTCACACGGTCATGATGGACCGCAGCCGGCCGACCTCCGCCATCCGCCGCTCGGCGAGCCGGTCGGCCGCCGTCGCCGGGGGGACGCCGTCGGCGTCGGCCAGCGCGAACACGGCCTTCGTCGTGTCGAAGATCGCCGTGGTCTTGCGCTTGGCGCGCGCGAAGTCGAACCCGTGGCGCTCGTCGTCGACCTGGATCACGCCGCCGGCGTTGACCAGGTAGTCCGGCGCGTACAGCACGCCGCGGTCGGCGAGCTGCTTGTCGACGCCCGCGTGCGCGAGCTGGTTGTTGGCCGCGCCGCACACGATGCGCGCGCCCAGCACCGGCACGGTGTCGTCGTTCAGCACGCCGCCGAGCGCGCACGGCGCGAAGACGTCCAGCTCGGCGCGCAGCAGGGTGTCCACATCGGACACCGCCTTGACGTCCGGGTACAGCGAAAGAGTGCGTTCGATCGCCGGCGCGTAGACGTCGGTGATCGTCACCTGCGCCCCGGCCTCGACCAGGTGCCCGACGAGGATGTGCCCGACCTTGCCGACGCCGGCCACGCCGACGCGCTTGCCGGCCAGGTCCGGGCTGCCCCAGAGGTGCTCGGCCGAGGCCCGCATGCCTTGGAAGACGCCGAACGCGGTCAGCACGGACGAGTCGCCGGCGCCGCCGTCCTCGGGCGAACGGCCGGTGACGAACCGGGACTCGCGCGCCACGACGTCCATGTCGTGCACGTACGTGCCCACGTCGCAAGCGGTGATGTAGCGGCCGCCCAGGGACTGCACGAAGCGCCCGTACGCGCGCAGCAGCGCTTCGGACTTGAGCGTCTTCGGGTCGCCGAGGATGACGGCCTTGCCGCCGCCGAGGTCGAGCCCGGCCAGCGCGTTCTTGTACGCCATGCCCTTCGACAGCGCGAGCACGTCGTCGAGCGCGTCGGCTTCGGTGGCGTAGGTGTGGAAGCGCGTCCCGCCCAGTGCGGGACCGAGCGCCGTGGAGTAGATGCCGATGATGGCCTTCAGGCCACTGGCTTCGTCGTGGCAGTACACGACCTGTTCGTGCCCGGAGCTCCGGGCGAACACTCCTTCGGTCACGGTGGTGACTCCTTTGTCTCCCGCGTCCGGTTCGTGGCCGGGACGCGCTTCGATGGTTGACGGGACCGAACGCGGAGGTCGTCCGCCCACGGGTTCCCGGCACCAACCTAGATCGCCGCCGCTCGCCGGACCAGTACAGGTCCCGCGATACGGACCGGTAACTCAGCCCCTGATCACCGCGCCGAGCGTGCCCATCGCCGTCTCCAGCTGCGTGTCGGAGAGGTACGGCGCCGGGCCGAAGCGCAGGTACGGCCCGCGGCTGTCGGTGCGGACGCCCTGCGCGGCCAGCGCGGCCTGCAGCGCACCGGCGTCGGCGCACCGCAGCGAGAGGAAGCCGCCGAGCAGGCCGAGCGGCGTCTCGCGGTCGCGGGTGACGACGCCCTCGGGCAGCGCGAGCTTGTCGAAGGCGTCGGCGAGCAGGCCCACCTGGTGTTGCGACACCTCGCGCAGGAACGCCGGTGTGAGGCCCTGCTCGGCGAAGAACCGCTGGACGCGGGCGCCGCGGTAGTGGCTCGCCGGGTCGTAGGTGGCGCCGGCGAACCGGTCGCCGCCCATGGCGTAGGCGACGCCACCGGGCCGCCGTTCGTCGGCGAGCGCGCCGAACTCGGCGTACCAGCCGGTGATCACCGGCCGCAGCTCCTGGGCGTGCGCGGGCAGCCGCAGGAAGCAGTTGCCCTCGCCCAGCTGCAGGTACTTGTACCCGCCGCCGAGCACCCAGGCGTTGGTCAGGCCCAGGTCGTGCAGCGGGAACGGCACCACGCCGAGCGCGTGGTAGGCGTCGACGACCAGCTCGATCGAGCGGTCGCGGCAGACGTCGGCGAGGTGCGCGAGGCCCGGGACCAGCCGGGACGTCTCGAAGAGCACGGCCGACACGAGCACCGCGGCCGTGTGGTCGTCGACCTCGGCGGCGACGCGCTCGGCCAGCGTCGTCACCGGTTCGACCGGCACGCGCACGACCTCGACGCCCTCCTCTTCGAGGCGCGCGAGCTGACGGCGCAGCGTGTGGAACTCGCCTTCGGTGGTGACCAGCCGTGGTCTTCGGGGCAGCTCCATCGCGGACAGGAACCGCAGCACCAGGTCGTGGGTGCTCGCGCCGAGCGCGTACTCGCCGTGCGGGTCGCCGAGCAGCAGGCGGAAGCCCGCGCGCAGCTCGTCGGCCTTCGCGAAGGCCCGCTCCCACTTCAGGTCGACGTCCCGGGCGGCGTCGGCGAAGGACTCGAGGAGCCCTTCTTCGGCGACGTCGGGCCAGGCCTGGTGCGAGTGCCCGGAGAGCAGGAGGCGTTCCCGCACCGAGAACCGCGTGTAGTGCGCGGCCAGGGCGT
Source organism: Amycolatopsis sp. NBC_00348 (assembly GCF_036114655.1). NCBI lineage: Bacteria > Bacillati > Actinomycetota > Actinomycetes > Pseudonocardiales > Pseudonocardiaceae > Amycolatopsis > Amycolatopsis sp. NBC_00348. The sequence continues at coordinate 6,038,414 of NZ_CP107994.1, forward strand.
TCGAGTCCGCGCGGATGTCGTCGAGCGAGGTCACAATCGGCTCCGTACTGCCCAGAGATCCGGGAACATCGGCTGGAAGAGCGTGGTACGCAGGTAAGTCGCGCCGGACGAGCCCCCTGTCCCGGTCTTGTCGCCGATGGTGCGTTCGACCATCTTCACGTGCCGGTAGCGCCACTCCTGCATCCCTTCATCGAGATCCACCAGACATTCGGCGACGACCGACGGGCCGCCGTCGTCGCGGTACATGTCCAGCAATATCGCCTGCAGGGCCGGGGAGGGCTCCACCGGTCGAGTGACGTCTCGATCACACTCGACCGGGTAGCCAGAAGCCTTGAGGTACGCGAGGAAAGAGTCGAACAACGACGGCCGCGCCATCGCGTCGGCGATGCCCTTCCGCTGCTCGCCGCCTTCGGGGTAGTGCGCGAAGACGCGCTCGTCGCGGCGCCCGAGCACCGCTTCCAGCTCCCGGAACTGGGCCGACTGGAAGCCGCTGGAGGCGTCCAGCCGGGTGCGGAAGCTGGTGAATTGACTGGGTGTCATGGTCTCGAGGACGTCGATCTGCGCGACGGCGACCTTGAGGATCGACAGGATCCGCCGCACGGTGCGGATCGCGTGCGCGGTCGTGCCCGCTTCGAGGCACTCCTGCAGGTACGTCGCTTCGTGCAGCATCTGCTTGAACCACAGCTCGTACACCTGGTGGATCACGATGAACAGCAGCTCGTCGTGCTCCTCGGAACGCGGCCGCTGGGCACCCAGCACCTCGTCCAGCGCCAGGTACGAGGTGTAGCTCAGCGCTTCCTGGGTCTTGGCGTCGATGTCGGTCATCCGTTGGTCACCTCGTCGAAGTGGCGCTGGGCCGCGGGGGCCAGCGCGGTGTACAGATCGTGGAACAACTCGACCGCGGCCGCCCGGTGATCCGGTGCGGGCACCAGGTCGGCGGGCAGTTCCGGGTCGAGCGACGGGAACGCGCGGAAGGTGTGCACCAGCCGCGTGCGGACGTCGAACGCGGTTTTGTCGGTCAGCTCCTCGCCGCGGCAACCGCCGAACTGCTCGACGAACGCCGTGTAGCGCGCGGCCAGCTCGTCGAGGTCCCAGGCCCGGCCGGCGAACCGGCGGACGTCGAGCGCGGCCGACGGCCGGCCGAGCAGCAGCCCGGCGTGCTCGGTGACGTCCAGCTCGCCGAGCAGCGCGAGCACCTCGGCCTCGCGGTCGTGCGGGGCGATCCAGGTGCCGTCCGCGTACGGCCCGAAGCCGAGGAACCGCAGCCGCCGCACCAGCCGTTCGCGGGCCTGGCGGCGGGTCTCGGGGATGCTCTGCCACAGCACCGTCCACTCGCCCGCGGCGCGCTCGCGGCGGCCGAGGGAGAAGATCCGGTGGTCGCCGTCGGCGAGCAGGGCGACCGTGCGGCGGGTCAGCGAGTAGTGCACCGTGCGGCCTTCGCGGTGGCGCGTGAGCAGGCCGCGGCGCACCAGGCGGGTGAGCGCGATCCGGGCCGCGCCGTCGGAAAAGCCCAGCTCGGCGAGCACCGCGACCAGGCCGCCCGACCACACCCGGCGCGTCTCGCGCGGGTGGACGTAGCTGCCCAGCAACGTCACGACCAGCTCCTGGGGGCTGGCTTCGAAGGCGTCGACGGGCACGGGCGCAACTCTATACACCTCAGGCCGCTGCGGTGTAGCTTGATTTGCGTGACGTACTTCGCGGACCTCAGCTCGCGGCAGGTCGGCGCGCTGGCCTCGGACGAGCGCGTCCCGGTGCTGCTGCTCCCGCTGGGCGCGGTCGAGCCGCACGGCCCGCACGCGCCATTAGGCACGGACCCGCTGATCTCGCGCGGCATGTGCGAGCGCGCGGCCGCCCGGCTGGCCGCCGACGACGACGTCCGGGTGCTGATCCTCCCCGAGATCCCGTACGGCGTGACGCGGTTCGCGGCCGGGTTCGCCGGCGGCATCCACGTCGGCGAGGAGACGCTGCACGCGCTGCTGGTGGACGTCGGTGCCGCGCTGATCGGCCAGCGCCTGCCGCGGATCCTGCTGGTCAACAACCACTTCGAGCCCGCGCACCTGGTCACGCTGCGGCGTGCGGTGGAGACGCTCAACTTCGCCTACGCCGGGCACGTCGCGCTGCTGGACCTGGTGCGGCGGCGGCACGCGCAGCGCCTCACCGAGGAGTTCCGGTCGGGTGAGTGCCATGCCGGACGGTACGAGACGTCGCTGGTGCTGGCCGACCGGCCCGAGCTGGTCGACCAAGCCGTCATGCGGGAGCTGCCGCACGTCCCGGTCAGCCTGGCCTCGGCGCCGTCCGATGGCGGCTTCGTCGAAATGGGGATGGCCGACGCCTACTGCGGCAAGCCCGCCGAGGCGACGGCGGAAGAGGGCGAAGAGACCTTCTCGGTCCTGACCGACCTGCTGGTGGAAGCGATCCGGGAGCTGGCCCGTGCCTGAGCCGTTCAACCTCGCGTCCTACTTCGTCGACCGGCACGCGTCAACGGACCGGACCGCGTTGTTCGTCGGCTCGCGGGAGGTCGGTTACGCGTCGCTGGCGAAGCTGGTCAACCGCGCCGGGAACGTGCTGCGCGATGCCGGTGTCCGAAGTGGACAGCGGGTGCTGCTGGCCCTGAGCGACGGCGAGGAGTTCGTCGCCACCTGGTACGGCGCCCAGAAGATCGGCGCGGTCACCGCCGAGGTCTACCCGTTCCTGCAGCCCAAGGACTACGCGTACTACCTGGGGTACACCGAGGCCGTCGCGGTGATCGCGGACGCCGTTACGCTGCCCGCGTTGCGTGAGGCGAGCGCACGGAACCTGCTGGTCACCGGGGTTCCCGAGAGCGAGTTACGGCCGGGCGAACGTCCATTCCGGACACTGCTCGACGCCGCGTCCGACGAACTCGAAGCCGCGCCGACCACGCTGGACGACGTCGGGATCTGGAAGTTCACCACCGGCAGCACCGGCGCGCCCAAGGCGTGCGTCCATCCGTTGCGAAGTGCGAAAGAGAGCTTCGAGCGGTACGCCGTCCAGGTGCTCGGATTGCGTGAGGACGACCGGGTTCTCGCCGTGCCCAAGCTGTTCTTCGGGTACGCGCGCGATCTGGTGGCGCTGTTCCCGTTCGGCGTCGGCGCGGCCGGGATCGCGTTCCCCGAACGCAGCACGGCGGACCTGATGTTCGAGCTGATCGCGCGCTACCGCCCGACCGTGCTGGTGAACGTGCCGACCATGATGAGCGCGATGATCGCGCACCCGGCCGCGGCGGAGCAGGACCTGAGCTGCCTGCGCATGACGACGTCGGCGGGTGAGGCGCTGCCCGCGGAGCTGCACCGGAAGTGGGACGCGGCGTTCGGCGTGCCGGTGGTCGACGGCATCGGATCGTCCGAGGCGTACCACATCTACCTGTCGAACCGGCCCGGCTCGGTTCAGGCCGGGACGCTCGGCACCGAGGTGCCCGGCTACACCGCACAGGTCGTCGACGAACTCGGGAACCCGTTGCCCGACGGGGAAATCGGGCCGCTGCGGGTCACCGGGCCGACGATCGCGCTGGAGTACTACGGCGACGCGGAGAAGTCCGCGAAGACGTTCGACGGCGACACGCTGACGTCTGGTGACCTGTTCAGCCGATCCGGCGGGTTCTTCCGGCACCACGGCCGCGCGGATGCGCTGCTCAAGGTCGGCGGCGTGTTCGTCGCGCCCGGCGAGATCGAGGACTGCCTGCTCGGGCACGCCGCGGTGATGGACTGCGCGGTCGTCGGGCACGAGGCCGGCGGCCTGGTGCTGCCGCGCGCGTACGTCGTGCTCGCGCCGGGCGCGTCGGTGGCCGCGGACGAGCTGAAGGACCACGCCAAGGCACATTTGGCCAAGCACAAATACCCTCGTGAGGTGGTCTTCGTGACCGAACTCCCCCGCACCGCCAACGGCAAGCTCGACCGGCGCGCGCTGGCGGCCCGCCCGTGAGCCGCCTGGTCGTGGTCACCGGCGGCACCCGCGGCATCGGCGCGGCGATCGCGTCGCGGTTTCGCGCCGCGGGCGACACCGTGCTGGCGCCCGGCCGCGCGGACTGCGACGTCACCGACGAGAACGCCGTCTCGGAGTACTTCGCGGCGGCGGGCCCGGTGGACGTGCTGATCAACAACGCCGGGATCTCTTCCAGCGCACCGGTTTCCCGGACCACTTTGGACGATTGGCGGCAGCAGATCGAGGTCAACGCCACAGGGGCTTTCCTGTGCACCCGCGCGGTGCTGCCGGGGATGCGCTCACGGGACAGCGGCCGGATCGTCACGGTCGCGTCGACCGCCTCGCACGTCGGTTATCGCTACACGGCCGGCTACACGGCGTCGAAGCACGCGACGGCCGGGCTGATGCGGGCGGTCGCGGCGGAGCTGGCCGGCACCGGCGTCACGGCGAACGCGGTGTGCCCGGCGTTCGTCCGCACCGACATGACGGCGACGTCGGTGGCGCGGATCCAGGAGCGCACCGGGCGCGATTCTTCCTCTGCGGAAGCTGCTTTGGCGGCGGCGTCTCCGCTGGGCAGACTGCTGGAACCGGACGAAGTGGCGTTCGCGGTGTCCTTCCTGGCGGCCCCCGAGGCCGCCGCGATCAACGGCCAGACCCTCGTACTCGACGGCGGAGGAATCCAGCTATGAGCCCGTTCCGCGCGACCGCACCCCTCACGAAGGAGTGGGAGCACTTCGAGTTCACCGTGGCCGACGGCGTCGCCACGGTGACGCTCGACCGGCCCGAGAAGCTGAACGCGCTGACCTTCGACGTCTACGCCGACCTGCGTGACCTGATCATCGAGCTGCCGCAGCACGAGGACGTCCGGGTGCTGGTGATCACCGGCCGCGGCCGCGGGTTCTGCTCCGGCGGCGACGTCGAGGAGATCATCGGCGAGCTGCAGAAGTTCGAGACGGCGGAGCTGCTGGAGTTCACGCGCATGACGGGCGCGGTGGTGAAGGCCCTGCGCGAGTGCCCGCTGCCGGTGATCGCGGCGGTCAACGGCGTCGCGGCGGGCGCGGGTTCGGTGATCGCCCTGGCGAGCGACTTCCGGCTGCTGGCGCAGTCGGCCAAGTTCGCGTTCCTGTTCACGAAGGTCGGTTTGGCCGGCGCGGACATGGGCTCGGCGTACCTCCTGCCGCGCTTGGTGGGCCTGGGCCGCGCCACGGAACTGCTGATCCTGGGCGACAAGGTGTCCTCTTCTCGCGCCGCCGAGATCGGCCTGGCCACACAGGTGGTTCCCGATGAGGACCTGCCCGCCGCCGCCACCGCTTTGGCCCGCCGCCTGGCGGACGGCCCGGCGCTGGCGTACGCGACGACGAAGGTGCTGCTGACCCGCGAACTGGACATGGACCTGGGCAGCGCGATCGAGCTGGAAGCGATGACCCAGGCGCTGCTGATGACGGCGAAGGACCACAAGGAGTTCTACGCGGCCTGGTCGGCGGGCCGCGAACCCCGCTGGACCGGCCGCTGAAGCCGTCGTGAGTGAGAAACAGTGTTCTAACACTGTTTCTCACTCACGACCGGTCAGACCCGGGTGACCGCGATCTTCGACTCCTCCAGTGAGCCGAAGTACAGCTGGCCCCGCCACTCGCGGACGCCCACCAGCATGTGGAAGCCGTCGATCTCGCCGCGCAGCTCGCGGTGCACCTTGCCGTCCGGCGCGACGCCCAGCACGCCGACCTCGCGGCCCGGGCGGGGCTGCAGCCACGTCGGGAGCGCGCGGACGCCCGCGCGCACGAAAGCCGGCAACCGGCGGACCACGTCCAAAGCGGCCACCTTCGGCGACGCCTGCGTGATCCAGATCAGGCCGTCCGTGCCCGTGGAGATGTTGTCCGGGAAGCCCGGCAGGTCGTCGACGAAGACGTCGGAACGGCCGTCGTCCAGCCAGACGCGCGTCACGCGGCAGGCGCCCGTCTCCGCGACCGCCACGAACGACTCGTCCGGGGCCAGCGCGACGCCGTTGGCGAACTGGAGGCCGTCGAGGACCAGGTCGATCGCGCCGTCCGGGGTGCGGCGCAGCAGGCGGCCGCCGGCGGTCTGCTCGATCAGGTCGTCACGCCAGTTGTCGATGCCGAAGCGGCGCGAGGAGTCCGTGAAGTAGATCGTGCCGTCCGCGGCCACGGCGGCGTTGTTGCAGAACACGAAGTCCAGGCCCAGCGCCGACGTCGCCAGGGTCCTCGGCGTGCCGCCGGCCAGCGGCATCACCAGCAGCCCGGCCCGCGCGTCGCAGATCAGCAGCTCGTCGTCGCCGTACAGCTCCAGGCCCAGGGGACGGCCGCCGGTGTCGGCGATGGTCTCGGCGCCACGGCCGTCCGCGGTGTGCCGCAGGATGCGGCCGTCGTCGACGCCGGTGTAGATCCGGCCCTCGCCGTCGAGGACGACGTCCTCCGGGCCGTGGCCGCCGACCTCGAGGAGCGTGACTTCGCCGAACCGCATCGAACGTCTCCTACCGGTAGGTGAGCAGCTGGGCCGCGTCCGCTTCGAAGTGCGGATGCTCGTTGAACGACAGCATCGTGACGCCGCCGCGGCCGGACACCAGCTTGGTGATCCCGCCGTTGACGGTGACGCGGTTGAGCTTGAGCAGGCCCACCTCGGGCGTGCCCAGGAGCGCGCCGCAGACGGTGGCGATCACGCCGCCGGAGGTGAACACGACCGCGTGCTCCCCCTTGCCCAGCGTCGCGACCAGGTCTTCCAGCGCGCCGCGGCAGCGGGCGAGGAAAGCGGGCCACGTCTCCGCGCACGGGCCGTCGGCGCCCGCCTCGATCCACGACGTCAGCGCCTTGTCCAGCACCCCCTGGTAGGCGCGCGAGTCCTCCTGCGGCGCGCCGCCCGCGTGGTGCACGCCGATGTCGACGTGGTCGTACTCGTTCCAGCGCGGATCCTCGGCCACGGGGACGTCGGTGCCCAGCACCCTCAACGCCGTCGCCGCGGTGTCGCGCTGCCGGGCGAGCGTGCCCGACCGGGCCTGACTGAAGGAGACGTTGCGGCGCAGCAGTTCCGCACCGACCACAGTGGACTGTTCGAAGCCGCGCGGGGACAGCGCGTCGTAGTCCGCCGCGCCGAACGACGCCTGTCCGTGCCGGACCAGGTAGATCGCGCCCACTCAGACCTTCCCCTTCGCGATGATCTCGCGGCAGCGCCAGTCGAGGTAACCGACGAACTGCCAGAAGTCCTTGAACGCCGGGTTGCGCGTGGCGCCGTCGTGGTAGCGCCGGTAGAGCTGCTGCAGCACCGCGGCGAGCCGGAAGAGGCCGTAGACCTCGTAGAACCGCCAGTCGCCGATCGTGAGCCCGGTCTTATCGGCGTAGCGCGCGACGAACTCCTCGCGGGTGAACGTGCCCGGCAGGTGCGTCGGCTGGCGGCGGCTGGCCTGCATGACGTCGTCGTCGCCGGCCTCCACCCAGTACGCCAGCATGCTGCCCAGCTCCATCAGCGGGTCGCCGAGCGTCGCCATCTCCCAGTCGAGGACGCCGGTGATGTTCAGGGTCGACGGGCCGTCCAGCACCAGGTTGTCGAGGCGGTAGTCGTTGTGGATCAAGCAGATCTTGACCTCGCCAGGCTGGTTCGAAGCCAGCCACTCGCGCACCTCGGCGAAGTCGCCGACGTTGTCCGTGCGCGCCGCGGTGAACCGCTCCGACCAGCCGCGGATCTGCCGCTCGACGTACCCCGCGCCCTTGCCGAGGTCGCTCAGCCCGGCGCGCTCGACGTCGACGGCGTGCAGGTCGACCAGCCGGTCGACGACCTTGCCGGACAGCTCGCGCGCCTGCTCCGGCGCCAGCGTCATGCCCTCGGGGAGGTCGCCGCGCAGGATCAGGCCGTCGAGCTTCTCCATCACGTAGAAGTCGCCGCCGAGCACGGCCGGGTCGTCGCCGAAGGCGAGCATCTTCGGCACGTACGGGAACACCGGCTTGAGGGCGTGCTGCACGCGGTACTCGCGCCGCATGTCGTGCGCCGACGCGGCTTTGTGCCCGGCCGGCGGGCGGCGCAGGATCAGCTCGCGGCCGGGGTAGGTCAGCAGGTAGGTCAGGTTCGACGCGCCGCCGGGGAACTGCCGGACCCGCGGTGGTTCGTCGCCGAGGCCGTCGACGCGGACCGCCAGCCACTCGTGCACCGCGGCGGCGTCGAAGACGTCCTCGGCGCGGACGTCGACCGTGCTGTCGGTGCTGTTGATGCTCACGCGAACTTCCGCAGGATCCAGACCGGCACGACGCGCATGGCGAGGCTGAGCGGCACCCACGGCCACGCCGGGACGTACGCCCGCGAGCCCTCGGCCTCGATGGCCTTCACCAGCGCGCGGGCCCCGGCGTCGGCCTTGGCCAGCAACGGGTTCCGGCCGATCCGGTCGTTCATCTCGGACTCGATGTAGCCCGGCCGGATGTCGGTGACCTTGATGCCCTTGCGCTTCAGCTCGGCGCGGGTGCCGTCGACGAACGTCGAGATGCCCGCCTTCGACGCGGCGTACGCGGTGAGGTTGCCGGGCAGGCCGCGGATCGCGCTGAACGACGAGACGACGGCGATGTGCCCGGAGCCCTGCTCGCGGAAGATCCCGGCGGCGGCTTCGATCTGCGCGGCGGCCGCGACGAAGTTGACTTCGAGGGTCTGGCGGTTGGCGTCAAACCGGCCCTTGCCGACCGGCTGCCCCTTCCCGAGCCCGGCGTTCACAATCACCCGGTCGAGGGACCCCAGCTCGGCGCGGAACTCCTCGAAGACGCGGAAGACGCTGTCGTGGTCGGTGACGTCCAGGGTGCGCGTCACGACCTTGATCCCGGGGTGGGCCGCCATCAGCTCGGCGGCGAGTTTCTCCAGGCGCTCCGTGCGCCGGGCGCACAACGCGAGGTTGCGTCCCTTCGCCGCGAACTGCCGGGCCATGCCCTCGCCCAAGCCGCTGCTCGCGCCCGTGATCAGGATGTTCTTCCGGAGCGTCATGGACCGGATGCTACCCGGTGGTAATAAGACCGGTGGCCCGGCGCTGGGGGCGTCGCCGGGCCACCGGTCATCGCGCGGCCACACCGGCCGGTCGCACAACGCGGCCGGGTGAACCGGAGCCGGAACCGCTCACGCGGCCGGTTCGCCTGCGCCCGGGTGGGCCGTGAGGGGGAGGCGGTGCCACCGGCGCAGGCAAGTCATACAAGCGCGTCCGCCCAGGCCGGGGCAATGGTTCACAGTTGCCAGTACTAGCCCGTTCGCCCGAGTGGACGCACGTCCGGAGCGATCGACAGCCCCGGTGAAGAGGGACGCGGATCATGCCCGGAATCCTGCTAACGTGCACCGTGTCGGGGATCGTCGGGGGACGGCACGGGGCGGGTCGGATCGGCAATGGCGGGCAGCACGGCGGACCACGTGGTGAGCGGCGGTCAGGAAGGTGAACGCACCGCGTTCGCCACCCGGCTGCGCGCGGCCATCGCCACCAGCGGGCTCTCCCTCGACCGCATCCAGGCCCGGCTGCGGGCCCGCGGCGTCGTCGTCAGCGTCACCGCGCTCAGTTATTGGCAGTCGGGCAAAAGACAGCCGGAGCGGCAGAGCTCCCTGTCCGCGGTGCGCAGCCTCGAAGAAATCCTCGACGTCCCCGCCGGGTCCCTGCTCGGCCTGCTGCCCCCGCCGCGCCCCCGTGGCGGCGCCGGGAAGCGCCAGGCCGGCGGCGAGCCCATGTCGTTCCCACGCGAAGTGCTGCTGCCGATGCTCGCGAAGGTCGGGGCGCCGGACGCGCTCGAGCGCCAGCACCCGCTGAAGATGGTCGGGCTGCACGACCTCTGCGAGATCGCCGAGGACGGCGGCCAGCGCTCGGTGACCGCCCGCGCGGTCTTCCAGGCCGGCACCGACGGCCTGGACCGCTGGCTGCTGGTCTACACCCAGGACGACCCGGCCGCCGGGCCGCCGGAGCTGCACGCGGTGCGCAACTGCCGGGTCGGGCGCGCCGAGGTCGACGAGAAGCACGGCCTCGTCGTCGCCGAACTCGTCTTCGACCAGCCGATCGACCGCGGCGAGACGCACCTGATCGAGTACACCCTGACCAACAGCGGCCCGCCGTACCCGGAGTGCCGCAACACCCACTACCGCGAGTTCCGCCGCCCGGTGCGCGAATACCTGCTGGAGGTCCGGTTCGCGCCGGGCACCGCGCCCGGCCACTGCTGGCAGTACTCGCGCAACGACACCGCCGGCTCGATGTCGCGCCGCCCGCTGAAGCTGGACGGCGCGGACGGCGTGCACGCCGTGGCCCTCGACTTCGGCCCCGGCGTCTTCGGCATCGACTGGGAGTAGCGGCTCAGGAAAGCTTGGTGCGCAACACCTTCCCGGTCGCGTTGCGCGGCAGCTCGTCGAGGAACTCGACGTCGCGGGGGACCTTGTAACGAGCCAGGTTCGCCTTGACGTAGTCGCGGACCGCGTCGACGTCGAGGTCCGCGCCGTCGGCCAGGACGACGAACGCCTTGAGCCGCTGGCCGAACTCCGGGTCCTCGACGCCGATCACCGCCGCCTCCAGGACGTCCTCGCGCTCGACGAGGAGGTTCTCCACCTCGATCGGGAACACGTTCTCGCCGCCGGAGACGATCATCTCGTCGTCGCGGCCGTCGATGAACAGGAGGCCGTCCTCGTCGAAGTGGCCGACGTCGCCGCTGGAGAGCAGGCCGTCGATGATCTCCTTGTGGCGGCCGTCGGTGTAGCCGCCGAAGCTGAGCCCGCTGCCGACGAACACGCGGCCGGTGACGTGCGGCTCGGTGACCCGGCCGCCCTTTTCGTCGTACAGCGCGACTTTGCAGCCGACCGGCGCACGGCCGACCGTGCCCGGGGCCTTCACCCAGTCCTCCGGCGTCGCGACGGTGGCCACGGCGACCTCGGTCGAGCCGTACAGGTTGTGCACGACCGGGCCGAACGCCTCGTTGGCGCGGTTGCCCAGATCCGGCGACAGCGCCGAGCCGGCGACGAAGACGATCCGCAGCGACGACGTGTCGTACTTGCCGAGGACGTCCTTCGGCAGGTCGACGATGCGCTGCAGCATGGTCGGCACGAGCACCAGCGCGGTGCACTTGTGCTCGGCCACCCCGCGCAGTGTCTCTTCGGGACTGAACTTGCGGCGCATCACGACCGTCGAACCGAGCGCGAAGGACAGGATGAACTGCGACAGGCCGGTGCCGTGGAACAGCGGCGCGCCCATGTACGTGGCTTCGTTGGCGCGCAGCGGGATCCGGTCGAGGAACTGCGCCGAGGCCAGCGCCGAGGTGTGCGGCCGCGGCGCGCCCTTCGGCGTCCCGGTGGTGCCGCTGGTCAGCAGCACGAACCCGCCCGGCTTGGCCGGCGCGGGCCACGGCCGGTCGTCGGTGCTGGCGATGATCTCGGCGAGCACCGGGACGTCCCGGTCGGACAGGTCGCTGTCGGCGTCCACCCAGGCCAGGTAGCGGTCGACGTTCTCCGGCATGGCGTCCAGCAGGCCGGTGAACTCCTGGTCGTACACCAGCGCGGTGACGTTCTCGCGCTTCGCGACGTCGGCCAGCTGCGGCTTGGCGAAGCCGGTGTTCATCAGCAGCAGGCGCACGCCGAGCTTGCCGGCCGCGGCCATCGTGAGGACCAGGCCGCGGTGGTCGCGGCACAGTGCGGCGACGACCTGGCCGGGCTTGATCCCGCGCTCCGACCAGGCCCGGGCCAGCGCGTTCGACTGGTCGTCGAGCTGCTTGTAGGTGAGCGGGCCGACCTCGTCGACGATGCCGACGGCGGTCGGGTCACGGCGCGCGGAGATGTGGTTGGCGCCGGCGAACGGCCCGTACTTGCGGATCGCGACCAGGGACCGGAGGCCTTCGTCGACGCGGGGGAAGGGCACCAGCCCGGCCCGCCGCATCACGTCGACACTGCGCGCCGTCTCGGCCACCTTGTCCGCCACCTGCGTGGCGAGCGCGACCAGACTCATCCGGGCACCTCCGTTGCTGCGGGAAGAGACCCACGCCGACGGCACGACGTACCGGCGGTATGGGGGCTACTCGACAGTAAACCAAGCCCGTCGCCCCCGCACCAGACGTGGTCTCGCGGAAACTGTCGGTGGTGGTCGGCACAATGAGTCCGTGCAGGTGATCGTGGGGCAGGAGGAGGACGGGAGCTTCACCGTGCACTCGCCGTCCTCGACCGTGACCGGCCTGGACGAGGCGGGTTTCGCGGCGCTGGCCCGGGAGCTGGAGGCCGCGCTCGACCCGCGGTGGGTGTTCCCGTCCGTCGAGGTCACCTACCCGGTGCTGGTGGCGGCCGGGGTCCGGCTGCGGCGTTGTCACGACCTCTCGCTAGTCGAGGGGCTGCTGCTGGCGCACGCGGGTCAGGAGGGCCAGTCGCGGAGCCTGCGCGCGGCCTGGGCCAGGGCGAACGGTGACGAGCCGCCGTCGGATTCGGCGACCGTCGAGCTGGCTCAGCCGACGCTGTTCGACACGCGGACGCCGACGCTGCCCGACGGCGTGACGGTCGTCACGGCGGTCCAGCGCGTGCTCGCGGAGCAGGACCGGCGGGCCGCGGCGGTCGAGCACCCGGACCGGTTCCGGCTGCTGCTGGCCGCGGAGTCGGCGAGCGCGCTGGCCGCGGTGGAGATGGCGGCCGACGGCCTGCCCTGGCGCGCGGACCTGCACGAGGCGCTGCTGGTCTCGCGGCTCGGTCCCCGCGTGCCGGCCGGGCACCGGCCGAAGGTGCTGGTGGAGCTGGCGGCGAAGATCACCGAGGCCTTCGGCGGGCGGGCGGTCAACCCGGACTCGCCGCCGAGCGTCGTCCGGGCACTGGCCCGGGCCGGGATCGAGATACCGTCCGCGCGGAAGTACTTCCTCAAGGGGATCGACCACCCGGCGGTCGGGCCGCTGCTGGAGTACAAGGAGCTGTCGCGGCTCTACACGGCGAACGGCTGGACGTGGCTCGAGGAGTGGGTCACCGACGGCCGGTTCCGCCCGCACTACGTCGTCGGCGGGGTGGTGTCCGGGCGGTGGGCCAGCCGCGGCGGCGGGGCGTTGCAGATCCCGAAGGTGCTGCGCACGTGCGTCCGCGCGGACCCGGGGTGGAAGCTGGTGGTGGCCGACGCGGCGCAGCTGGAACCCCGGGTGCTGACGGCGTTGTCGGGCGACCGCCGCCTGGCCGACGTCGCGGCGGCGACGGACCTGTACGCGCGGCTGGGCGAAGCGCTGTTCTCGGGCGCCCACTGGGTCCCGTTGTCACCGGACGACGACCGCGACGACCGGGCCCGCGCGAAGATCGCGATGCTGTCGGCGATGTACGGCGGCACGTCCGGCGAAGCGGGGCCGTTGCTCGCGCTCTTGCGGCAACGGTTCCCGGACGCGGTGTCCTATGTGGAGCACGCGGCCCAAGCGGGCGAACGCGGTGAGCGCGTCCGTTCTCGTCTCGGCCGCACCTCCCCCGCCCCTTCCGCGGCCTGGCGTGCCCTGACCGGCGGCCTGGCGTCGGACGAAGCGGCGGAACTGAAGGCCCGCCGGGCGTCGCGCGGCTGGGGCCGGTTCACGCGCAACTTCGTCGTCCAGGCGAGTGCGGCGGACATGACGGCGGTGATGCTGGCCACGCTCCGCCGTCGCCTCCCCGCCCCCGCCCACCTGGTCTTCTTCCAGCACGACGAGGTGATCGTCCACACCCCGGCGGAGCTGGCCGACGTGGTCTCGTCGTCCATTGTGGACAGCATCACGGAGGCGGCGACCATGCTGTTCGGCGAGGCATGCCCGGTCCGCTTCCCGATGCACATAGCCCCAGTCGACACCTACGCCGACGCGAAATAACCGAGTCACGCGCCCAATCACGCGAGTCACGTCTTCAAACACGCGAGATCCACCGCAGATCACGCGAGTTCGGAGCCCCGACACACGAGCCGACCCTCCAGGTACGCGAGCCGACCCTCTGAGTACGTGAGTCGTCCGTCCAGGTACGCGAGTTTGCCGTTCCGGTACAACGGACTCGCGTGATCCGGCGCGCATTTCGCGTGATCAGAAACGGATTTCGCGTGATTGGGGGCGTAACTCGCGTGATGGGAGGGGCGACACGGCGTCAGGCCAGGGCGTCGTCCAAGGCCTTCGTGATGCGTTTCAGCGAGACCGGGTGCGCCGTGCCCAGGGTCTGGGCGAAGAACGAGACCCGCAGCTCCTCGATCATCCAGCGGACCTCGTCCAGGGCCGGGGACGACGTGCCCGGTGGGAGGGAAGCGCGAGCCTCGGCGTACTCGGAAGTGATCCACGCGATGTCCGCCGTCCGCTGCAGGTCGCGGGTCGGCTCCGACGCCAGCTTCTCCAATCGCCGCGAGATCCCCTGCAGGTAGCGGACGACGTTGCGCAGCCGGGACGCGCCCGTCGCCGTCACGAAACCCGGGTACACCAGCGATGACAACTGCGCGCGCACGTCCGCGAGGGACTCCGCCGGGCCGCGGGTCGAGGGCAGCGCCACCTCGACGTCGTTCGCCGCGCGCAGGATCTTCTCCACCTCCGTCAGGACCTCCAGCACCGTCTGGTGCAGGCCGGCCCGGACCTTCTCCAGCAGCGACGCGAACCCGGCTTCGTCGAACGCCGGGCCGCCCGCGGTGGCCATCAGGGCGTCCACCGCGCAGTCGACGCAGTCCTCCAGCAGCGCCGCGACGCTGCCGTGCGGGTTGCGGTTCAGCACCAGCTTCGAGGAGTTGGACAGCGACCGCGTGATGAACTTCATCGGCGAGCTCAGGTTGAGCCGCAGCATCCGCCGCGTGCCCGCCCACATCGCGTGTTCCTGCTGGGCCGGCGTGTCCAGCATCCGGACCGCCACCGTCGCGCCCTCGTCGACCAGTGCCGGGTACGCCTTGACGTCGTGGCCGCGCTGCGTCGAAGCGAAAACCCTTGGCAGCGAACCGAACGACGGCTTCGTCAGGCCCGCCTTCTCCAGGCTGTTGGCCGCCTTCGAGATGGTCTCCCGGACCTTCGGCGCCAGCTTGAGCCGCAGCAGCGAGATGTCCTTGCCCTCGGCCACGCGCTTGCCGCGCTCGTCCACCACCCGGAACGTCACCTTCAGGTGGTCCGGCACCGAAGAAAGGTCCCAGTCGGAGAACGGGATCGTGATACCGCGCAACGCACGCAGCTCGCGGCCGAGCACCTCCAGCAGCGGACCGTCCGAAGGGGACACTCGCGAAAGGACGTAGTTCGCCGTGTCCGGCGCCGGGACGAAGTTGCGGCGCACCGCCTTCGGCAGCGACTTGATCAGCTGCGTCACCAGCTCCGACCGCAAGCCCGGCACCTGCCAGTCGAAACCGTCCTCGGTGACCTGGTTCAGCACCGGCAGCGGGATGTGCACGGTGACGCCGTCCGCGTCCGCGCCCGGCTCGAACTGGTAGGTCAGCGCGAAGGCCTGCGTGCCCTGCGTCCACGAGTCGGGGTAGTCGCCCTCGCGGACGCCGCCCGCGGTCTCGTTGATGAGCATCGACTTCTCGAACGACAGCAGGTCCGGCTGCTCGTGGCGGGTCTTCTTCCACCACGTGTCGAAGTGCCGCACCGAAACGACGTCCGCGGGCACGCGGGAATCGTAGAACTCGTACAGCGTCTGGTCGTCGACCAGGATGTCGCGGCGCCGCGCGCGGTTCTCGAGGTCCTCGACCTCCTCCAGCAGCGCCCGGTTCTCGGCGAAGAAGTGGTGGCGCGTCTGCCAGTCGCCCTCGACCAGCGCGTGCCGGATGAACAGCGCCCGCGACATCTCGGGGTCGATCCGCCCGTAGTTGACGCGCCGGTCGGCGATCAGCGGGACGCCGTAGAGCGTCACCTTCTCGATCGCGATCACCGCGCCCTGCTTGCGTTCCCAGTGCGGCTCGGAGTAGTTGCGCTTGACGACGTGCTGCGCCAGTGGCTCGACCCACTCCGGCTCGATGCGCGCGTTGACCCGGGCCCACAGCCGGGACGTCTCGACCAGCTCGGCCGACATCACCCAGCGTGGCTGCTTCTTGAACAGCGCCGAACCGGGGAACACGCCGAACCGCGCGCCGCGTGCGCCCAGGTAGTCGCCCTTCGCCGGGTCCTTGAGCCCGATGTGCGAGAGCAGCCCGGCGATCAGCGACGTGTGCACCTTCTGCGGGTCGACGGCGTCGGTGTTCGTGTTCAGCGAGATGCCGAGCGGTTTGGCCAGCTGACGGAGCTGGCTGAAGATGTCCTGCCACTCGCGCACGCGCAGGTAGTTCAGGTACTCGTTGCGGCACAGCCGGCGGAACTGGTTGCTGGACAACGCCTTCTGCTGCTCGGCGACGTACTCCCAGAGGTTCAGGTAGGCCAGGAAGTCCGACGTCGGGTCCGCGAACCGCGCGTGCTGCTGGTCGGCCTGCTGCTGCTTCTCCGACGGCCGCTCGCGCGGGTCCTGGATGGACAGTGCGGCCGCGATGATCATCACTTCGCGGACGCAGCCGTTCTGGGCGGCCTCCAGGACCATCCGGCCCATCCGCGGGTCCACCGGCAGCTGCGCGAGCTTGCGGCCGGTCTCGGTGAGCCGCCGGTCGCTGTTGCCGGCGGCCTCGCTGTCGAACGCGCCCAGCTCCTGCAGCAGGCCGATGCCGTCGGTGACCTGACGGCGGTCCGGCGGCTCGACGAACGGGAACGCGGCGATGTCGCCCAGCCCGAGCGACGTCATCTGCAGGATGACCGAGGCCAGGTTGGTCCGCAGGATCTCCGGGTCGGTGAACTCGGGCCGCGCCTCGAAGTCGTCTTCGGAGTAGAGGCGGATGCAGATGCCGTCCGACGTCCGGCCGCAGCGGCCCTTGCGCTGGTTCGCCGACGCCTGCGACACCGGCTCGATCGGCAGCCGCTGCACCTTGGTGCGGTGGCTGTAGCGCGAGATGCGCGCGGTGCCCGGGTCGACGACGTACTTGATGCCCGGCACGGTCAGCGACGTCTCGGCGACGTTCGTCGCGAGCACCACGCGACGCCCGGTGTGCTGCTGGAACACCCGGTGCTGGTCGGCCGCCGACAGCCGCGCGTACAGCGGCAGGACCTCGGTGCCCCGCAGGTCGGCGCGGTTGAGCACGTCCGCCGTGTCGCGGATCTCGCGCTCGCCGGAGAGGAACACCAGCACGTCGCCCGGGCCCTCGGCGCACAGCTCTTCGACGGCTTCGAGGATGCCTTGGGTCTGATCGCGCTCGTCGTCCCCTTCGGGATCCTCCGGGTCGACGAGCGGCCGGTAGCGGACCTCGACGGGGTACGTGCGGCCGGAGACCTCGACGATCGGCGCGTTGTCGAAGTGCTTCGAGAACCGCTCCGGGTCGATGGTCGCCGAGGTGATGATCACCTTGAGGTCGGGACGCCGCGGGAGCAGCTGCTTGAGGTAGCCGAGGATGAAGTCGATGTTGAGGCTGCGCTCGTGGGCCTCGTCGATGATCAGCGTGTCGTACTGGCGCAGCGCCCGGTCGGTCTGGATCTCGGCCAGCAGGATGCCGTCGGTCATCAGCTTGACCAGCGTGTCCTGCCCGGACTGGTCGGTGAACCGCACCTTGTAGCCGACGGTGTCGCCCAGCTCGGTCTTCAGCTCGCTCGCGATCCGGTCGGCGACCGTGCGCGCGGCCAGCCGGCGCGGCTGCGTGTGCCCGATCTGGCCGCGGACGCCGCGGCCCAGCTCGAGGCAGATCTTGGGCAGCTGGGTGGTCTTGCCCGAGCCGGTCTCCCCCGCGACGATCACGACCTGGTGCGCGGCGATGGCCGCGCCGATCTCGTCCTTGAGCCTGCTGACCGGCAGCTCTTCGGGGTATTCGATCTTGGGCACGCTCTCGCGGCGCGACAGCAGCCGCAGCTCGGCGGCGTCGACGTCGGCGGCGATCCGGGCGAGGGCGGAGTCGCGGTCGCGGGCCTTGCGGGCACCGTCGAGCCGCCTGCGCAGCCGGTGCTCGTCGCGCGGCATCAGCTCGGGCAGGCGCGCACGCAGCGCTTCGAACGGGGATGGTGTGGACATACTCGGGCCAAGGATAGCCGTGCGTGACGACGCGGGCTCCTGAATATCCCCGCGGCGTGACCGGCGGCACCCCCGAAAGCCGTGAAGGCCTCCTTACCGGCCATAAGAGCCGGTAAGGAGGCCTTCACGGACGACGAGCGTCAGCCGGGCTGGCCGGGCTGCTGCGGGTACTGCTGCTGGGCGTAGGGCTGCTGCTGCGGCGCCTGGCCGGGGAACTGCTGCTGCGGCTGGCCCGGGTAGCCCTGCGGGGCGCCCGGGGCCGGCGGCTGCTGCGCGAACTGCTGCTGCGGCTGCGGCGCGGCCTTGGACCGGTTGAGCACCAGCGAGACGACGATCAGCGCGACGCCGACGAGGCCCAGCACGATCCCGAACGTGGGCTGCATGTCGTCGGCCCACGAGAGCAGCCGGAACTCCATGTCGAACTGCTCGAGGACGAACGTGCCGAAGCCGAGGACGGCGAACAGGATGCCGATCCGCATCATGATGGAAGACAAGGAAAACCCCCAACGGGCAAGGAAAACAGGAGCAGACCGCCCCCGACGGCCCGCAATGGGACTCGAACGATAACGACCGGTCCCGACCCTGTCCCCGGATTTCCCGATTTGTTACCTCACGTCCGCTGGAGCGAGTCCGGGCCCAGGTCGGCGAGGGTGCGGTGGCCGGAAAGTCCCATCGTCAGGTCGAAGTCGGCCAGCAAGCTCCGCAGCACGTGCCGCACGCCGTCCTCGCCCGCGTGCGCCAGGCCGTAGACCCACGGACGGCCCACCAGCACCGCGCGGGCGCCGAGCGCGATCGCCTTGAGGACGTCCGCGCCGGTGCGAATGCCGGAGTCGAACAGCACCTCCAGCCGGTCGCCGACCGCCGCGACGATGCCGGGCAACGCCTCCAGCGCGCCGATCGCGCCGTCGACCTGGCGGCCGCCGTGGTTGGACACGACGATGCCGTCCATCCCGGCCTCGGCGGCGCGGCGCGCGTCGGCGACGTGCTGGATGCCCTTGAGCACGATCGGGCCGTCCCAGTGCTCGCGCAGGAACGGCAGCTGGTCCCACGTCCGGTCGGCGCCGGTGATCATGCCGAGCCAGCGCAGGATCGCCGTGCCTGAATCCTCCTCCGGCGTCTTCTCCAGCAGGCCGCGGAACACCGGGTCGGTGAACGCGACGGCGAGCCCCTCGCCCTTGAGGAACGGCAGGTAGCCCTGGTCCAGATCGGACGGTCGCCAGGCCAGCGTCCACGTGTCGAGCGTGACGACCAGCGCCGTGTAGCCGGCCGCCTTCGCCCGGGCCAGCAGGCTCGCGCAGACGTCCGGGTCGCCGGGCCAGTACAGCTGGAACCAGCGCGGGCCGTCGCCGTTGGCCGCGGCGACGTCCTCGATGCCGGTCGACGACGCCGTGGAGAGGATGAACGGCAGGCCGACCGAGGCGGCGGCCCGCGCCGTGGCCGACTCGGCACCGGAGTGCACGATCGACTGAACGCCGACGGGCGCGACGGCCACCGGCGCGGGCAGCCGGGTGCCGAGCACCGTGGTCGCCAGGTCGCGGTCGGTGGCGCCGGTCAGCATCCGCGGCACGACGCGCCAGCGGTCGAACGCCTCGCGGTTGGCCCGCGCGGTGGCGCCGGAGCCGGCCGCGCCCGCGACGTAGGAGAACGGGCCGGGCGCCATGACCTCGCGCGCCGACGCTTCGAGCTTCGTCGCGTCGGTCGAGCACGGCGGCAGCTGACCACCGAGTCCCTGCAGGTAGAGCTCGTTCTGGTAGCTGCCGAAGCGTTCGGTCACGTCTGCCTCCTCGCGTTCGAACGCGCACTGTACTCGCCGGTACGGCTCAGGCAGGGAGACGCCGCATCGGCTGCATGGGCGGGCCGCCGGGTGGCGAGAACGCGGGGCCGTGGTCGGCGAACCCCAGCTGCCGGTAGAGCCGCGTGCCGGCCGGCGAGCTGGCTTCGAGGTAGGTCGGCGCGCCCGCGGCGTCGTAGCGGTCGAGGCCGTGGCGGAGCAGCCGCGTGCCGACGCCTTCCCGCTGCCGGCCGGGCCGGACGCCGATGAACTGCGCGTGCCAGTGCGGCTCGTGCGGCTCGTGGGCGGCCATCAGCCCGAGCAGGGCGCCCAGCCGGTGCAGCTCGTCGTCGTCGAGCCCGGGGATCATGAGGTCGCCGTCCCCGCCGGCGGGGGTCCAGATCACCGTGGCCGAGTGGTCGGTGGTCAGATCGACGCTCCCGGTCGCGAACCCCAGCTCGGCGAGCGCGCGGAAGAACGCCGGGTGGGCGCGGGTACGGCGGCGGTCGTCGCCCGGGAAGACCCAGCGGCTCATCGGGTCGTCCTGGAACGCGGCGACGAGGATGCCGATGACGACGTCCACTTCGGACGGATCAGCGGCCCGGACGTCGCTCATCGGCTCATCAGCTCCTCCACCTCGCGGACCGGCCCGCCGATCCCGGCGTAGACGTCCGGACGCAGGGTGCGCAGCGACTCGCCCCGCAGGAAGCCCACCAGCCCGGCCAGCACCAGCAGCCCCGGCAGGCCCCAGCGCAGCAGCGGGTTCGCACCCGCCGGGCCGAGCAGGACGTCGAAGTGGGCGACGATGAGCACCAGGATCACGCTCAGCGCCAGCGTGGCCAGCAGCGGCGCGATCAGGCGCCGCCACCGCGTCTCCGTCCCCGGGTGACGCCGGAAGAAACCGACCACCGACAGCGAAACCGCGATCATGATGATCGTGACGCCGGTCGACGCCGTCACGCCGGTCCAGGTGAACAGGTCGGTGAACGGGTCGCGCCCGGCCAGCGCGAACACCGCGACGACGACGAACGCGATCGTCGTCTGGACCAGCGAGCCGCCGATCGGGGCGCCGGTGCGCTTGCTCGTGCGGCTGAACCCGACGGGCAGCAGCCCGTCGCGGCCGAGCGCGAAGAAATACCGCCCGACCGCGTTGTGGAAACTCAGCATCGCGGCGCATTGGCTCGTCAGGAACAGGACGTAGGCCACGTGGGAAAACACCGGACCGAGGTGTTCCCCGGTCAGCCCGAACAGCAGTCCCGGCCCTTCGGCGACGGCCCGTTCCACGATGTGGTCCGGCCCGGTCGCGACCGCCATTCCGAGCGAGGAAACGACGAACAGCACGGCGGTCAGGCCGATCGCGATGTACGTCGCCCGGCCGACCGTCCGGCTCGGGTCGCGGCATTCCTCGCCGTAGGTCGCGGCGCCTTCGAAACCGAGGAAAACCGCGATGGAAAAGGCGAAGACCGCGCCGACACCCGCCGTGAACAGGCTCGACGGCGAAAGCGGCGTCAGCGAAACGTGGCCGCCTGCCGGGTGCGCGAACATCCCGGCGTCCGCCACCACGAGCACCGCGACCTCCAGCGCCAGCGCGACACCGAGCACCTTGGCGTTGAGGTCGATCCGCAGCACCCCGGCCGCGCCGACGACCAGCACCGTCAGCAGCGCGATCAGCCACCACGGCACGTGCACGCCGAACAGCGTGCCCAGCCACGTCGAAACGGAAAGGCCGAAGATGCCGTAGATCCCGAGCTGGATCGAGCTGTAGGCGACCACTGTGACGTAGGCGACGCCGGTGCCCGCCGATTTCCCGATTCCGTGGGCGACGTACGGGTAGAACGCGCCGGCGTTCGTGATGTAGCGGCTCATCGCGGCGTACCCGGCGGCGAACAACGCGAGCACCGGAGCCAGCACCACGAACGAAAGTGGCACGCCGATACTGCCTGTCACAGCGTAAGTCGCCGAAACCCCGCCGGCGATCGCGTAGAGCGGGCCCGCCGCCGCGACCACGAAGAACACTATCTGAACGGCACCGAGGCGCCGGGTGCCGAGGCCGCGCCGTTCCGGCGTGTGCGTGCGCATGAACCTTTCCCACTGCTCGGAAAACCCGTGGTGCCGCCGGGCACGCCCCATTACCCCCGCGCCGTTCGAGCCGAAGCTGATCATGGCGGCGGTCCACAGAGTAGGGGCAGCGCCCCCGCCCGCGGTACGGCCGATCGGGGTAAAACACCCGTGGCGCCGGAAACCGCCGGAAGCCCTACCGCTATCTTCGGGATCCTTCCCGCCGACAGCCCAGGGGGCCCATTTCCGTCATGCGCCGGCTCACCTTGGTCGATTCGTTCTTCTTCCTCGGGCACGACGAGTTCACCGGGCGCGCGGTGCTCGGCCGGACGTCGCTCGGCATCGGGCTCGCCGGCGCGGTGTTGTGCGACCTGTTGTTCGCCGACCGGATCACCGTCCAGGACCGCAAAGTCCGGCCGATCACCCGGCGGCCGCCGGGAATTCCGACCATGGACCGGATCTTTTCCGAAATCCTCACCGAATCCGCCGCGTACGGCGTGCGCGACTGGATCGACCACCTGCGCGCGACGCTGCCGTCGATCACCGCCGACAACCTCATCGCGCTCGGGCTCGTGCGCCGGGCCCCGGATCGGGTGCTGTTGCGCCGCACGCACCGCTACCCGCCCGCGGACCTGCTCGTCTCGACGGCCGCGCGCAGCAAGGCCCGGTCGGCGGTGTTCGGCGTCGAGCGGCCCGACCCGCACTCGGCGTGCCTGGCGCTGCTCGCGTGGACCGCGGGGGTCTCCGACCTGTGCGAACCGGAGCTCGGCCGGGCGCAGGTGCGGACCTGGATGGCCGACACCCACGAGTCGCTGCCGCGCCGCATCGCCGACGTGATCACCGCGGTGGAAGCCGTGGCGGCGGCCGTCGTCTACACGGGCGACCGGAAGTGACCGGCTAGTAACCTGGGCAGGTCCGCCGTCGACGTCCCCTGGAGGAGACATGCGCGCGCACGACGTGGTCCTGTTCGGCGCCACCGGCTTCACCGGCGGCCTCACCGCCGGGTACCTGGCCCGCCACGCGCCCGCGGACCTGCGCTGGGCGCTGGCCGGGCGCAACCGCGGCAAGCTCGAGGCGGTGCGGGCGAAGCTCGCGGAGATCGACGGCCGGTTCGCGACGCTCGACCTGCTCGTCGCCGACTCGGGCGACCCGGCGTCGCTGCGCGCGGTCGCCGAGGCCACGAAGGTCGTGATCACGACGGTCGGGCCGTACCTGAACCAGGGTGAGCCGCTGGTCGCGGCGTGCGCCGAGGCGGGCACCGACTACGTCGACCTGACCGGCGAGCCCGAGTTCGCCGACCTCATGTACCTCAAGCACGATCGACGCGCCCGCGAGACCGGCGCGCGGCTGGTGCACGCGTGCGGGTTCGACTCGATCCCGCACGACCTCGGCGCCTGGTTCACCGTGCGGCAGCTGCCCGAGGGCGTGCCGCTGCGCGTCGACGGCTACGTCCGGGCGAGCGGGATGCCGTCGGGCGGCACGTTCCTCAGCGCGCTGACCGTGATGTCCCGGATGCCGGCCGGGGCGCGGGCGGCTCGCGAGCGCGCGGCCGCCGAACCGCGGCCGACGGGCCGGTTCGCCCGGGCCCCGCTCGGCCGGCCGCACCGGGTGGCCGGCGCGGGCTGGTGGGCCGTGCCGCTGCCGACGATCGACCCCGAGATCGTCCGCCGGTCCGCGGCCGCGGTCGAGCGTTACGGCCCGGACTTCACCTACCGGCACTTCGCCGCGGTCAAGCACCTGCCGGTGCTGGCGGGCGGCGCGGTCGGCGTCGGCGCGCTGTTCGCCGCCGCGCAGGTCCCGCCGGCCCGGCGGGCGCTGTCCCGGCTGCTGGCGCCCGGCGGCGGACCGAGCCCGGAGCGCCGGGCGCGGTCGTGGTTCTCGGTGCGGTTCATCGGCGAGGGCGGCGGCCGGCGCGTGGTGACCGAGGTGTCCGGCGGCGACCCGGGTTACGACGAGACAGCGAAGATGCTCGCGGAGTCGGCGCTGTGCCTGGCCACCGACGACCTCCCGGAGACGGCCGGCCAGGTGACCACGGCGGCCGCGATGGGCGACGCGCTGATCGACCGGCTCACCAAGGCGGGGATCCGCTTCGAGACGCTCTGACCGTCCTCAGTGGACGGCCCGGAGCGGGCCGTCCACCGAAGAACTCCGGTCAGCCCACCAGCAGGTGGACCAGGTGCCCGCACGGGGGATGAATGAGACAAATCACCCGGTCCGGGAAATGAACTGGATCACACGAGGGGTGCGCGGCGCGGCGATCTGTGCCGTGACCGGATTTCACGCGGTTTCACAGTGCCGTGGCGTGAAACTTTGCGGGTGTGATGGATCTTCTGCCGCTCCCGAGCCGCGTCTAGCGTCGACCGGGTTCTGCGCGGAACCTCCCCTTTCCCCAGTTTGTCCAAGGAGCGTCATGAGATTGCCCCAACGGTTCGCCGCGCTCGGCGGGGCGACGGCGGCGGGCATGGTCGTGGTCGGCATCGCCGTCGCCGCGCCCGCGCAGCCCGACCCCACGCCACCCCCGGCGGTGTCCGCCGCGCAGGCCCAGGCCAACGCCACCAGCGCGGCGGCCGGCCTGGTCAACGCCCGCCCGGCCGCCCTGTTCGCCGGGTCGCACGACAAGTTCGTCCAGCGGGACGTGCGGTCCGCGTCCGGCCTGTCCTACGTCGTCTACGACCGGACCTACGACGGCCTGCCCGTGATCGGCGGCGACCTGGTCATCGCCACCGACTCCGCGGGCACCGTGAAGACCACCTCCGTCGCCCAGCAGCAGCCCCTCGGCGACCTGAACGTCCGCGGCGCCAAGCTCACCGCGGCCCAGGCGGACGCCGTCGCCGCCAAGCAGGTCCGCGGGCCGAAGGGCCTGCCCGGCGGGAAGCTCGTCGTCGTCGCCGACGGCAGTGGCCGCCTCGCCTACGAGAGCAACGTCGAAGGCACGGACGAACACGGTGAGCCGAGCAGCCTGAGCGTCTACGTCGACGCCGTGGACGGCCGGGTGCTGCGGACCGTGCAGCACGTCGCCGCGGGCACCGGCACCGGCAAGTGGAACGGGCCGGCCCCGCTGCCGCTGAACACCACGAAGTCCGGCAGCACCTACTCGATGGCCGACCCGAACACGCCCAACCTGGACTGCCGCAACTACAGCAGCGACTCGATCCTCACCGGGACCGACGACAGCTGGGGCAACGGCACCGGCACGAACATCGAGACCGGCTGCGCGGACGCCTTGTTCGTCACCCAGACCGAGAAGAAGATGCTGTCGGAGTGGGTGGGCCGCAACGGCTTCACCGGCAACGGCGGCGCCTGGAAGATCCGCGTCGGCCTCGACGACGAAAACGCTTACTACTACAACTCGCGCCCGGCGTACGTGAACCTCGGCCACAACCCGAGCGGCGAATGGGTCGGCTCGCTCGACATCCTGGGCCACGAGATGGGCCACGGCGTCGACGACTACTCCGGCTCCGGCGGCTTCTCCGGCGGCGGGACGCAGGAGTTCATCGCCGACACCTTCGGCACCGCGACGGAGTTCTACGCGAACGAGCCGTCGCAGTACGACCCGCCGGACTACGCGATCGGCGAAGAGGTCAACCTGGTCGGCACCGGCGCGATCCGCTACATGTACGACCCGTCGAAGGTCGGCGACCCGAACTGCTACTCCAGCTCCACCCCGAACGCGGAGGTGCACAAGGCGGCCGGGCCCGGCGACCACTGGTTCTACTTGCTCGCCGAGGGCAGCAACCCGACGAACGGCCAGCCGACCAGCCCGACCTGCAACAACACCACCGTGGCCGGCCTGGGCATCCGCAAGGCGATCAACATCATGCACGGCGCCGTCCAGCTCAAGACGTCCGGCAGCTCGTACGTGCGCTACCGCACGTGGACGCTGCAGGCCGCGAAGAACCTCTACCCGAACAGCTGCACCGAGTTCAACGCCGTGAAGGCGGCCTGGAACGCGGTCAGCGTGCCGGCGCAGTCGGGCGACCCGACGTGCACCGACTCGACCCCGACCACCACGCCCCCGACGACCACGCCCCCGACCACGACACCGCCGACGACCACACCGCCGCCGGGCAACTGCACCGGCCAGAAGCTGCTGAACCCGGGCTTCGAGTCGGGCAAGACGTCGTGGTCCGACCCGAACACCACCATCGGCCAGTGGGGCAGCCAGGCGCCGGCGCGCTCGGGCAGCTACGCGTCGTGGCTCGGCGGCCAGGGCGTGACCCACACCGACACGCTGACGCAGTCGGTGGCGATCCCCGCGGGCTGCCACGCGAGCCTGACCTTCTGGCTGCGCGTCGGGACCGCCGAGACCGAGAACGTCGTCTACGACAAGCTCGTCGTGTCCGCCGGCTCGACGGCGGTGGCGACGTACTCGAACCTCGACCGCAACTCGGCCTACGCGCAGAAGACGATCGACCTGTCGTCCTACGCCGGCCAGACGGTGACGCTCAAGTTCGCCGGGATCGAGGACCAGTCCCTGCAGACGTCGTTCGTCGTCGACGACACCGCGCTCACCGTGAGCTGATCCGCGCTCGGTGACCGGCGAGGCCTGCCCCCTACTTTGGTGGCAGGCCTCGTTGCGTCGGCTGCGCCGAGTACTCATGCTTACCCGATCGGAGGTGAGCATGGAGGCGAGTGCGCTTGAGCCGGCCGACGCGGACCTGCCCGCCGAGGCGGCCGCGGCCGTCCGCGAAGGGCCGTTCGACGTGGCCTTCGACCTGGTGATCCGGCATCGCGGGCTGAGCTTGGAGGGCCTGCAGCGGCGGATGGCGATCCGCGGCGCCCAGGTCAGCCTGGCGACGCTGAGCTATTGGCGACGCGGCCGCCGTCACCCTGAAGGGGGACGTTCGCTGCACGCCGTGCGGGTCGCGGAAGGCTGTCTCGGCCTGCCCGCCGACGCCCTCACCGCCCTGGTGACGCCGGCCCGCCCGCGCGCCCGCAGGGCCGAGCCGTTTCCCGGCGGCGTCAGCCTGGCCAGCGCGCTCGGCGCCGAGCCGACCGAGCTGGGCTCGTGCGACGGCATCGACCTCGACGGCAACGCGCGCCTCGCGATCGCGTCGGTGCACCAGCGGGCGACGCTCACTGCGGACCGCACCGAGGGATCGGTCCGCACCGAGATGGTGGTGACCAGCCGCGAGGACGGCGTCGACCGCTGGGTGTCGTTCTTCCGGCCGCAGACCGGCGGCGCCCACCACCCGGCGCTGCGCTCGGCGCACTGCTGCCGCCCCGGCCGGATCCGCCGCGACCCGTCGTCCGAGCTGCTGGCCGTCGAGCTGCGGTTCGACTACCCGCTGCGCGCGGGCGAGACGTACGTCTTCGACTTCGACTTCGGTTACGACGGCGAGCCGCCGGAGACGAGCTACCTGCAGTTCGGCATCCGCGCCCCGGCGCGGCAGCTGGTGCTGCAGGCGCACTTCGACCCGGCGGCGGTGCCAGTGCGCTGCTACCGCTACCACCGCCCCCGCGACGGCTCCTCGGACGTCGTCGGCGAGCCGGAGCTCCCGGTCGGCCCGAGCCTGACCAGCCACATCGCGGTGCTGGACGCACAGCCGGGCGTCTACGGCATGGTCTGGGAGTGGGACTGACGGTCGTGAGTGTTTAGGAGGGTTCTAACCCTCCTAAACACTCACGACCGGTGACCTGCGCGGGCGTGATCTCGTAGTCCGCTTCCTCGAACGAGCCCACCTGTGACCGCAGCCGGCTCGTGGAGAACGGCCAGCTGAAGCTGTTGCGGCCGTTGACGTCCGTGTAGTAGCTCGAGCAGCCGCCCGACTGGTAGACCGTGCCCGGCAGGGCCGCTTGGACCTCGGCGTTGAACGTCGCCTGCGCTTCGGGCCGCACCGAGACCGACGCCCAGTCCGAGCGCAGCGTGCGCGTCACCGCGGCGACCGTGTGCCGCAGCTGGGCCTCCAGGATCATGAACGCCGACGTGTGCCCGGTGCCGAGGCTCGGCCCCAGCAGCAGGTACAGGTTCGGGAACCCGACCACCGTCGTCCCGCGGTACGCCGAAGGGCTGCCCTTCCAGTGGTCGTCGAGGCTGCGGCCGTCGCCGTCGAACACGCGGGCCGACACCGGCATGTCGAGGATGTGGAAGCCGGTGCCGAAGATGATCGCGTCGACCTCCGCGACCGAACCGTCCGCGCCCACCACCCGGTTTCCGGACACCGACGAGACGGCCGTCGTGTGGACGTCCACTGTGGACTTCGTGAGCGCGCGGTAGTACGTGTTCGACATCAGGAGGCGCTTGCAGCCGAGCGTGTAGTCCGGCGTGAGCTTCCGGCGCAGCAACGGGTCCCGCACCGCCAGCCGCAAGTGCGCGAGCCCGAGCCTCTGGACCTGCCGCAGCAGCCACGGGTGCCGGAACCCGAACCCGAGCGTCTCCATGGCGCCGTATTCGACGCGGCGCAACGCATTCTGCAGCAAAGGGAACCGCCGCAGCAGCACCCGTTCGACGCCCGGGACGTGGTGGTCCGGCTTGGGCAGCACCCACTGCGCGGTGCGCTGGAACAGGTGCAGCCGCTCGACGTCGGGCACGATCTCCGGGACGAACTGGACCGCGGACGCGCCGGTGCCGATCACCGCGACCCGCTTGCCGGCGAGGTCGTAGCCGTGGTTCCAGCGCGCGGAGTGGAAGACCTCACCCGGGAAGGTGCCGAGGCCCGGCAGGTCCGGGATCAGCGGCTCGTGCCACGGCCCGGTGCCCGCGACCAGGATCCTTGCGGTGTAGGGCCCCCGGGACGTCTCCAGCTCCCAGCGCGCCGCACGGGCGTTCCACTGCGCGCGCGTCACCTCGACGCCGTACCGGATCTTCGGGGTGACCCCGAACCGCGAAGCCGTCTCACGCAGGTAGGCCTTGATCTCGGCCTGCCCCGCGAACGCGCGCGTCCACTCGGGATTGGGGGCGAAGGAGTACGAGTAGAGCGCGGACGGCACGTCGCAGGCGCAGCCGGGATAGGTGTTGTCGCGCCAGGTCCCGCCGAGCTCTGACGCCTTCTCCAGCACGGCGAGGTCGTCGACCCCGGCCTGGCCGAGGCGGACGGCGGCACCCAGCCCGGACGCCCCGGCACCGACGACGAGGACCGCGAAGTCGCGTTGTTCCATTTTCGAAGACTAACAGTATTTCGATACTGCTGGTACCCCGATTCCGCGACTCGCTACAGTGGTGGCATGGCCCGACTCACCCGCGCGGAAAGCCAGGCGCGCACCCGCGAACAGCTCATCGAGACCGCCAGGGAGCTGTTCCTGCGTGACGGCTATTCGGTGACGTCGCTGGAGAAGGTCGCCGACGAGGCCGGGTACTCGAAGGGCGCGGTGTACTCGAACTTCCGCAACAAGGACGAGCTCTGCCTCGCCGTGCTCGACCGGATCCACGACGAGCAGGTCGAGGCGATCGCCGGGGCGCTGGTCGGCGCCGACGGGATGGAAGACCTGCTGACGGCGTTCCAGGCGTGGGCCGAGCGCAGCATCGGCGACGAGGCGTGGACGGCACTGGAGGTCGAGTTCGCCACGAACGCCCGGCGCAACCCGCACGTGCGGGCCGAGCTGGCCGCGCGGGACAAGACCATCCGCGACACGATCGCGGGCCTGCTCTCGGGGTACGCGGAGCGGTTCGGGATCACGCTCCCGATGTCGGCCGACGACGCCGCCACGGCCCTGCTCAGCCTGGGGATCGGCCTGGGCGTGCAGCGGGCGATCGACCCGACGATCCCGGTGAACGTGCTGCCGGACGTCATCCGCATCTTCGCCGGCGCCCGCTGACCACACCGAAATCGTCTACTTTCCCCGGGCTTTTTTCCCTATTTGCAAACAACTTCGTCCCCCCTTGTGGCGGTGCTGACCCTTCGCTACCGTGGCGCTACGCCGCAGCACCACCCAGCAACCCGTTTCCGGCAGCCGAAGGCCGTCGAATTCCGGGTGCTGTCCGCCATGCCCGAGACGCCGTGATCCCCCACGGCACGTTCTGCGGAAAGGGTTTTCCCCCATGAGCAAGAAGTTGCGGCCGGTCCTGATCGGCGCGCTCGGCGCGGCCTCCGTCGCGGCCCTCGTGATCACCACGCCCGCGCTCTCCTCGGCCGCCCCCGCGCCGTTGGCCGCGCAGAGCGCCTCGGTGCAGGCGACCGGCGACCTCTCCGTCGCGGCCAAGAAGGAGATCGCGATGAAGCTGGTCTCCAGCGCGGAAAACTCCTCCCTGGACTGGAAAGCGCAGTACAAGTACATCGAGGACATCGGTGACGGCCGCGGGTACACCGCCGGCATCATCGGTTTCTGCTCCGGCACCGGCGACATGCTCGAGCTCGTCCAGGCCTACACCGACGCCGTCCCGAACAACCCGCTCGCGAAGTACCTGCCCGCACTGAAGAAGGTGAACGGCACCGACTCGCACAGCGGGCTCGGCTCGGCGTTCGAGAGCGCGTGGAAGTCGGCCGCGGCCACCACCGCGTTCCAGACCGCGCAGAACAACGAGCGCGACCGCGTCTACTTCAACCCCGCGGTGAGCCAGGGCAAGACGGACGGCCTCAGCAACCTCGGCCAGTTCGCCTACTACGACGCCATCGTCATGCACGGCCCCGGCACCGACCACAGCAGCTTCGGCGGCATCCGCTCGGCCGCGATCAAGAAGGCGAAGCCGCCGGCACAGGGTGGCGACGAGGCGACCTACCTCAAGGCGTTCTTCGCCGCCCGCAAGGTCGTCATGAACGAGGAAGAAGCCCACTCCGACACCTCGCGCATCGACACCGAGCAGGTGACGTTCCTCAACGCGGGCAACTTCGACCTGCACACCCCGCTGAAGTGGAAGGTCTACGGGGACTCCTACACCATCAACTGACGTAGGTGCGCGACCCGCGTGGCGCCGCTAGGGTCTCCGGCATGGGCAGGAGATTCCTCGGCGCCACGCTGGTCGTGGCCGCACTGGTCGCGGCCACGTTGCTGACCAGCACCGCCGCCACCCCCGCCGACGCGGTCCCGCTGTCCTTCCGCGGCGACGCGGGCCAGGTCGTCACCGTCGTCGCGGACTCCGCGAGCGCGACCACCGCCGTCCTCACCGCCTGGCAGCGCACCGGAACCGGCTGGTCCAGGGCCTACGGTCCGGTCAGCGCGTTCGTCGGCAAGGACGGCGTCGGCCAGGCCAGCGAGTCGACGTCGCACACCCCGGCCGGCGTGTGGAAGCTGACCGAGGCCTTCGGGATCCAGCCGAACAACGGGACCCGGCTGCCGTACCGGCAGGTCACGACGTCGGACTGGTGGGTGTCCGATGTGAAGTCCCCGTACTACAACACGCACTTCTCCTGCGTTCCCGGCACGTGTCCGTTCAACGAGGCCGCCGGTGAGGATCTCGGCAAGGCGGGCCCGGTCTACGACCACGCCGTCGTCCTCGACTACAACCGCTCGCCCGCCGTGCCGGGCGCCGGGTCCGCGTTCTTCCTGCACGTCTCGAACGGGAAGCCGACCGCGGGCTGCGTCTCGATCCCGGGCGCCGACCTCGACGCCGTGATGCGCTGGCTCGACCCTGCGCGGCACCCGGTCGCCGACATCTCGGTCAGCGGCTGAGCAAGTCGTCCACCGAGCGGGTGTTGATGATCCGCTCGGGCCCGATCCCGGCCTTGATCGCCCGCTCGCAGCCGTAACCCTGCCAGTCGAGCTGGCCGGGCGCGTGCGCGTCGCTGTCGATGGCGAACTCGCAGCCGAGCTCCGCGGCCAGGCGCAGCAGCTTCATCGGCGGGTCGAGGCGTTCGGGCCGCGAGTTGATCTCCACCGCGACGCCGTTCTCGCGGCACGCGGTGAACACGGCCTTGGCGTCGAACTCCGACTCCGGCCGGCCGCGGCCGACGACCAGCCGCCCGGTGCAGTGCCCGAGCACCCGGACGTGCGGGTTCCGCACCGCGGCGAGCATCCGCCGGGTCATGTCCCGCGCCGGCATCCGCAGCTTCGAGTGCACACTCGCGACGACGAAGTCGAGCTCCCCGAGCAGCTCCTCCTCCTGGTCGAGCGCGCCGTCGTCGAGGATGTCGACCTCGATGCCCTGCAGCAGCCGGAACGGCGCCATCAGCTCGTTGGCCTTCGCCACGATCTGCATCTGCGTCCGCAGCCGCTCCGGCGACAGCCCGTTCGCGACGGTCAGCCGCGGCGAGTGGTCGGTCAGGACCATCCACTCGTGCCCGACCTCCCGGCCCGCGACGGCCATCTCGCCGATCGAGCTGCCGCCGTCCGACCAGTCGGAGTGGGTGTGGCAGTCGCCCTTCAGCGCGGACCGCAGCGGTTCGCCGTCCGGCAGCTTCGCCTCGACGATCTTCTCGCGGTAGGCCGGATCACGGCCGGCCAACGCGTCTTCGATGACGCCTGCGGTGGCCTTCCCGATCCCGGGCAACGCGGTGAGCGTGCCGTTCTCGGCCATCGAGGCCAGCCGGTCGGCGTCGGTCTTGTCGACGGTGGCGGCCGCGTTGCGGAACGCGCGCACCCGGTAGCTCGGCTCCCCCGCGCGTTCGAGCTGGAACGCGATCTCCCGCAACGCCCACGCCGGATCCATGGGACCTTCCTACCCCCTCGGGGGCAGTTCGTGCAGCTCGACGTCCGTCAGCGCACCTTCCGAGATCCGGGCCGTCTGGTAGGTGCAGAACGGCTGACGGCGGCGGTCGGTGGGCGAGCCCGGGTTGAGCAGGCGCAGGCCGGACGGCGCGACCGTGTCCCACGGGATGTGGCTGTGGCCGAACACGAGGACGTCGGTGTCCGGGAACTGCGCGTCGCAGCGCTGCTCGCGGCCCTGTTTCGCACCCGTCTCGTGGATGACGGCCAGGCGGACGCCGTCGAGGTCGGCGCGGGCGATCTCCGGCAGCCGCTCGCGCAGTGCCGGGCCGTCGTTGTTGCCGTAGACGCCGATCAGGCGCTTGCTGCGCGCTTCCAGCTCGTCGAGCAGGGCGACGTCGACCCAGTCGCCCGCGTGCACGACGACGTCGGCGGCCTCGACCGCCCGCCAGACCTGCTCGGGCAGGACGCGGGCGCGGCCCGGGAGGTGGGTGTCGGAGATGAGGAGGAGCTTCACTCGATGGCCTTCAGGATCCGTTCCAGGAACCCGCCGATGTGGTCGCGCAGCAGCGCGGCCGCGCCCTCGGCGTCGCCCTTCTTGGCCGCGGCCAGCACGGCCCGGTGCTCGGTCCACTCCTTCTTCCAGCTGGGGTTGGCCTCCCAGCCGACGACGCTGATCAGGGCCGCGCGGTCCTTGAGGTCGTCCAGGATCGAGACCAGCAGCGGGTTGCCGCAGCCGCGGTAGAGCGCGCGGTGGAAGCGGCGGTTGAGCAGGCTCAGCGCGACCTGGTCCTTGTCCGCGATCGCCGCCGACGCCTCCTTCAGCGCGTCCGCGGCGTCTTCGAGCAGGTCGGCGTCGCGCCGCTCGACGGTGCGCCGGACGGCTTCGGGCTCGAGCACCATCCGCACGTCGTAGACGGACCGGGCCAGATCGGCGTCGACCACGCAGACCGACGCGCCCTTGTACGGGCTGAACGTCACCAGGCCCGAGTTGGACAGCACCTTGAGCGCCTCGCGCACCGGCGTCTTGGACACGCCCAGCCGCGCGGCCAGCTCGGCTTCGACCAGTGCCTGGCCGGGGAGCAGCTCGCGCGTGAGGATGCCACGGCGGATCTCCTCCAGGACCACTTCGGTCCGGGATGCGGGCAGGCTGAACGTCCCGGTCATGGCGCGGCTCCCTCGGTCGTGTCGGAGCCCATTCAACCAGCCCCACCGGATCATATATCAGATGCCATACTGGTCGACATGAACCCGAGTCCCCGAAAGACGCCCGAGGAGCTCCGCAGCCACCGGTGGTACGGCGGCGACGACCTGCGCGACTTCAGCCACCGCGCCCGCAGCCGTCAGCTCGGGTACAACCCGGAGGAGCACCTCGGCAAGCCGGTGATCGGCATCCTCAACACGTGGAGCGACATCAACCCGTGCCACATGCACCTGCGCGAACGCGCCGAGCAGGTCAAACGCGGGGTGTGGCAGGCCGGCGGGTTCCCGCTGGAGTTCCCGGTCGCGACGCTTTCGGAGACCTACCAGAAGCCGACCCCGATGCTCTACCGCAACCTCCTCGCCATGGAGACCGAGGAGATCCTGCGGTCCTACCCGATCGACGGCGCGGTGCTGATGGGCGGCTGCGACAAGTCCACGCCGGCGCTGCTGATGGGCGCGGCGAGCGCGGGCCTGCCCGCCATCTTCGTCCCGGCCGGGCCGATGCTGCGCGGGCACTGGCGCGACGAGGTCCTCGGCAGCGGCACCGACATGTGGAAGTACTGGGACGAGAAGCGCGCGGGCCGGATCGGCGACGCCGAGATGTCCGAACTGGAGCGCGGGCTCGCCCGGTCGCCCGGCCACTGCATGACGATGGGCACGGCGTCGACCATGACGTCGGCCGCCGAGGTGCTCGGCATGACGCTGCCGGGCGCGGCGTCGATCCCGGCCGTCGACTCGGCCCACCACCGGATGGCCGCGGCGAGCGGCGCGCGGATCGTCGGCATGGTCTGGGAGGACCTGCGCATCGGGCAGGTCCTCGACAAGCGCGCGTACGCGGACGCGATCACCACCGTGCTCGCCCTCGGCGGCTCGACCAACGCCGTGATCCACCTGATCGCGATGGCCGGGCGCAGCGGGATCCCGTTGTCGCTGGGCGATTTCGACGCGATCGCGCGGCACGTCCCGGTGCTGGCCAACATCCGCCCGGGGGGCGACTGGCTGATGGAGGACTTCTACTACGCGGGCGGCCTGCCCGGGCTGCTGTCGCGGCTGACCGACCTGCTGCACCCCGACCGCCTCACGGTCACCGGCCGGACGCTCGGCGACAACCTGGCCGCGGCGTCGGTGCACAACGACGACGTCATCCGGCCGCGCGACAACCCTGTGGCGGCCGAGGGCGGCGTTGCGGTCCTGCACGGCAACCTGGCGCCGTCCGGCGCGGTGATCAAACACCTCGCCGCCGAGCCGCACCTGCTGACCCACACCGGCCCGGCGGTGGTCTTCGAGAACTACCGCGACCTGAAGAAGCGGATCGAGAACCCGGCGATCACCGCGGACTCGGTCCTGGTGCTGCGCGGCTCGGGCCCGCTCGGCGGCCCCGGGATGCCGGAGTACGGGATGCTGCCCATCCCCTCGCACCTGCTGGAAGCCGGGGTCAGCGACATGGTCCGGATCTCGGACGCCCGGATGAGCGGCACGAGCTACGGCGCGTGCGTGCTGCACGTGGCCCCGGAGTCCCACGTGGGCGGCCCGCTGGCCCTGGTCCACGACGGCGACCTGATCACGCTGGACGTCCCGTCGCGGGTCCTGCGGCTGGAGGTGTCCGATGAGGAGCTGGCCCGGCGCCGGGCCGCGTGGACTCCCCCGGCGCCCCCGTTCGAGCGCGGTTACGGAGCGCTCTACGCCGAGCACATCACCCAGGCCGACGAAGGCTGTGACTTCGACTTCCTGGCCCGCGCGGGCCACAACCCGGAGCCCGACGCCCGCTGAGGTCGTGAGTGCGTAACAGTGTTAGAACACTGTTACGCACTCACGAC
Organism: Amycolatopsis sp. NBC_00348; assembly: GCF_036114655.1. NCBI lineage: Bacteria > Bacillati > Actinomycetota > Actinomycetes > Pseudonocardiales > Pseudonocardiaceae > Amycolatopsis > Amycolatopsis sp. NBC_00348. The sequence continues at coordinate 6,073,661 of NZ_CP107994.1, forward strand.
CCCTGGCCGAGTGACCGGTTCATCCCCCGTTAGGGCGAGTCGTACGGCTTGTCCGGGTGCCACGTACGCTGACCTCGTCACCGGCGCGATCGGGCGCCGCGTTGAAGGGGTGGAGAGTTGCCGTACGAACCGCGCTGGCCCGAGTCACACGGTGAGCAGACGGACGTCCTGCCGGTCGTCCGCCCCGACACCGAACCCGAACCCGAAGCTCCGGCGAACCGGCCGAAGAGCCTGCGCAAGGCCGGCTGGATCGCCGGCGGCGTCTTCGGGCTGCTCGTCGTGGTCTACGGCGTCGACCTGATGGTCAGCCAGGGCAGCGTCCCGCGCGGCGTGACCGTCGCCGGGGTCGACGTCGGCGGCATGGACCGCGCCGCCGCCGAGCAGCAGCTGCGCGGGCAGATCGAGCCGCGGCTCACCCGTCCGCTGGCCGTGACGGCCGGCGACGTCCAGGGCAGCCTGTCACCCACCCTCGCCGGGCTGCGCCTCGACTGGACGCAGACCCTGGACCAGGCCGGCGAGCAGCCGCTGAACCCGTTCACGCGCCTCGCGTCGCTGTTCTCCAGCCGCGAGGTCGGCGTCGTCAGCCACGCCGACGACACCAAGCTCGCGGCCGCGCTCGACAGCCTCCGCGGCCAGGTCGACCGCGAGCCCGCCGAGGGCACCGTGAAGTTCGACGGCACGAACCCGGTCGCCGTCGCGCCGAAGCCCGGGCAGAAGCTCGACGTCGAGGCCGCGAAGGCCGCCGTCATCGAGAAGTGGGCTCGCGGCGAAACCCTCGCCCTGCCGGTCACGAGCACGCCGGTCCGCACCACGCCCGAAGGCGTCCAGGCCGCGCTTGAGCAGTTCGCGAAGCCCGCCGTCTCGGGCCCGCTCGTCGTCAAGGGCGACGGCAAGGACGCCACCGTGAAGCCGGACGCGATCGCCGCGGCACTGAGCTTCGAACCCGCCGAGGGCGGCGGGCTGACGCCGAAGATCGACAACGCCAAGATCGCCGACGCCGCCAAGCCGCAGCTGAAGTCCACCGAGAAGGAGGGCAAGGAGGCGACCATCGTCTTCGAAGGCGGCAAGCCCACGGTCGACCCGTCGACCGACGGCCGGGCGATCGACTGGGACCCGAGCCTCAAGCCGCTGCCCGAGGTGCTGAAGAAGACCGACGGCCGCGAGGTCCCGGCGATCTACAAGGACAGCCCGGCCAAGGTGACCACCGAGCAGGCGAACCAGCTCGGCGTCAAGGAGGTCGTCGGCGAGTTCACCACCAACGGCTTCGCGGCCGACTCCGGCACGAACATCCGCGTGGTGGCGCAGAAGGTCAACGGCGCGATCGTCAAGCCGGGCGAAACCTTCAGCCTCAACGGGTTCACCGGCCCGCGCGGCAAGCCGCAGGGGTACGTCGAGGCGGGCGTGATCGAGAACGGCGCCCCGGCGCGCGAAGTCGGCGGCGGTATCTCGCAGTTCGCGACGACGCTGTACAACGCGTCCTACTTCTCGGGCATGAAAGACGCGGGCCACAAGGAACACAGCTACTACATCAGCCGCTACCCCGCCGCGCGCGAGGCGACGGTGTTCCAGAACCCCAACGGTGCCAGCGTCATCGACATCAAGTTCACGAACGACTCGGCGACCGGCATCGCGATCCAGACGATCTGGACGCCGTCGTCGATCACCGTGAAGCTGTGGGGCACCAAGCGCTACACCGTCGAGTCGATCCCGGGCAGCCGCTCCAACCCGACCGACCCGCAGACCAAGCCGGGGCCGGCGGAGAACTGCCACGCCTCCAACGGCGCGCCCGGGTTCACCACGACCGACACCCGCGTGCTCAAGGACGCTTCGTCCGGCCGCGAGGTCAGCCGCTCGACGCGGACCGTCCGCTACAACCCGCAACCGAAAATCACCTGCGACCCCTCCTAACGGCCGTTCACCGGCTGCGTCCGCGCCGGTACGCTGAGTGCTTCCGCGAGTCACCGGGGGCGCCATGACGGCACGTGCGGCAGGGTTCCGGGACGTCCTCGCGATACCGGAGTTCCGCGCGCTGTTCGGCGCCCAGCTGGTCTCCGTCACCGGCGACCAGCTCGCGCGCGTCGCGCTGTCGATCCTGGTGTACGACCGCACGAACTCGCCCGGCTGGGCCGCGCTGACCTACGCGCTGACGTTCCTGCCCGACCTCGTCGGCGGCCCGCTGCTGTCCGGCCTCGCCGACCGCTACCCGCCGCGGCGGGTGATGGTCGTCGCCGACGTCGTGCGCGCGGTCGCGGTGACGGCGATGGCCTGGCCCGGCTTGCCGCTGCCCGCGGTCGCGGCGCTGCTCGTCGGCGTCCAGCTGTTCAACCCGGTGTGGAACTCCGCGCGGGCCGCGCTGATGCCGCAGGTGCTGCCGGCCGAGACGTTCGTGCCCGGCATGGGTTTGCTGATGATCCTGGTGCAGGCCGGGCAGGTCGCCGGGTTCGCGCTCGGCGGGCTGCTCGTCGCCGGGCTCGGCACCGCCGGGGCGCTGCTGGCCGACGCGGTCAGCTTCGCGGCGTCGGCGGTGGTGCTGGCCATCGGCGTGCGCCCGCGCCCGCCACGCGCCGAACCCGGCGTCCGCTGGTGGCGGCACGTCCGCGCGGGCTGGACGGTGGTCGTCGGCGACCCGCGCCGGCTCGCACTGGTGGCGCTGGGCTGCGTGTCCGGGATCTACATCGCTGGCGAGGCGATCGCGGCGCCGTACGCGGCCGAGCTGGGCGGCGGCGCGGTGGTCGTCGGGCTGCTGCTCGGGGCGTACGCGCTGGGTAACGTCGTGGGCATGGCCGCGCTGTCCCGCGTGCCACCGGAGCGGCGGGGCAAGCTGCTCGGGCCGCTCGCCGTGCTGGCGTGCGCGGCCCTGCTGGGCTGCGCGCTGCGGCCGGACCTCGAAGCGACGCTCGCGCTGCTCACGCTGTCCGGGATCGCCAGTTCGTACAACCTCATCGCCAACACGACGTTCGTCCAGCTGACGCCGGAAGCCCAGCGCGCGCAAGCGTTCGGCTTCGCGTTGACGGCGTTGCGGGTCTCGCAGGGCCTGGGCGTGGTGCTCGCCGGGCTCGCGGCCGAGCGGGCGGCCCCGCATGGCGTCGTCGCCGCGGCCGGGGCCCTGGGCGTGATCGCGGCGTTCGGCGCGGCCCGGCTCTGGCGGCGGGCACAGCCGGCAGCCGAGCCGTCCTGAGCCACCGTGGCGGTCCTGCCGGTCCGGCCGGTTTCCGGGCCACCCGGCCACGAACCGGGCGGTCCGGGACCCGGCGACCGGTCCCCAGTGGGACCCGGTCACCGGGTTCGGTTCTCAGAACCGCGTCCAGTCGGTCGGGCGCTGACCGGTGCGGGTCGTCCAGTCGGTCGGGCACGCGGGCAGTGGTGCGACGTCGACGTCGGTGTCGGCATTGGCCCAGTCGGTCGGGATCTGGTGCGCGGTCCAGTCGGTCGGCAGTTCGCGCGCGGTCCAGTCGGTGGGCATCTGACGCGTGGTCCAGTCCGTCGGGATGGCGCGGGTCCAGTCGGTCGGCAGCTGCCGCGTCCAGTCGGTGGGCCGCTGCGCGCGACGGCGGGACGGGACGATGTTGGCGTTGGACAGGAAGTGCGACATGATTTCTCCTTGTGGTGTACGAATGTGGGGCGATCTTGTACGGTGCGTAATCGGACGGTAGCCCGACCAGCCTAATGACACACCGCATTCATTCGATTACAGTGACGATTCCGCGAAGAGTTCCGTCCTGGAAAGAGGGGCGTTCCGTGGGATTCTCCGGGTCCCAAGGGCGTAAGCCCAGCTCAGAACGTCCACGATCGGGTATCCGTACGTGGGCCATGTGGAAGCTGCCCACTCCGGTGTTCGGCTATGTCCTCGTGGTCGACGCGCTCGCCGTGGTCGCGATCCTGGCGACCGCCGGCCTCGTGCCGATCAGCGGTCAAGCCATGCTCTGGTGTGGCCTGATCCTGGCCGGCGAGATCGTGCACCTCGAAGCGGCGCAACGCATCGAGCGCATCCGCGAGCTCGCTGCCGACGGCCGGCCGCACATGCACCTGCAGTCGATCTGGATCTTCGCCGGGCTCCTCCTGCTGCCACCGCCACTGGCCACGGTGGTGATCGTCGTCAGTTACGCCCATTCGTGGGTTCGCGTCTACAAAAGGCGTGGCGTTGTTCACCGGAAAGTGTTCTCCGGTGCCACGGTGATCCTGGCCTGCACGGCCGCCGGCGTGGTGCTGACCGTCGGCACGGGCGGGCACGTGGCGCCCTACATCCCCTACCTCGACGGTTTCGGCGGGATGACCGCGCTGCTCGTCTCGGGAATCGTCTATTTCGGACTCAACTACGTGCTGGTGATCCTCGCGATCGTGATGAGCAACCCGGGCAAGCCGCCGCGGCAGGCGTTCGGCAACCCGTCCGACGTGCTGATCGTGCTCGCCGCGGTCGGCGTCGGCTGCGGCATCGCGCTGGTCATGACGGTCCGGCCGTGGCTGCTGCCCGTGCTCATGGTGACGCCGGTGGCGCTGCACATCGGCCTGCTGCTGCCCCAGTTCCAGGCCGCCGCGCGCACGGATTCGAAGACTTCGCTGCTGGCGCCGGAGTTCTGGGTGCAGCTGGCGCGCAACGAGCTGGCGCGCGCGGCCGAGCTGTCGTCGACCGCGGGTGTGCTGATGATCGACATCGACCACTTCAAGGCCATCGACGACGGCAACGGTCACCTGGCGGGTGACGAGGTGCTGCGCGCGATCGCGGCGGTCGTCCAGAACTCGGTGCGGGGCGGCGACTACGTCGGGCGCTTCGGCGGTGACGAGTTCGTGGTCCTGCTCCCGGGCACGACGACCACGGAGATCGTGGCCGTCGCCGACCGCATCCGCGCGGCGATCGCGCGGATCGAGGTGAAGGTCCCGGTGCTCCGCCCGGGCAAGCCCGAGGTGATCACCGGCCTGACGGCGTCGATCGGCGCGGCGGTTTACCCGGAGACGGCCACGGACTACACGATCCTGCTGCAAGCGGCCGACGACGCCGTGTTCGCGGCGAAGGAAGCCGGCCGCGACCAGGTCGTCCTGGCCGACACCCGCAGCGAGCTGGCCCGGCCCGAAATCCCCGACGTGCTCTGAGCCCGGCCCGAAAACCGCTGGATCGGCGCCGCCGCGGGCCACTACCGTGCTGCGTGACCGAGTCGTCCAGGCGAGGACGTGCCGTTGTACATCCGTTGAGATCTTCCGAGCGCTGATTCCTCACGCGTCGCGTTGGTGCGCCGCGTTCCTTTCTGCTGCGGATTTCTCACTGAACGGTGTCCTTCCCATGCTCGAAAACTGGGCCGTCGTGCCCCTTCGCCTGCCACTCGTCCGCCGCCGTTGCCACGCCTGCGCGGCCGATCGCTTCCGCGTCAACGGCAAGTTCCGCGTCAACGCCCACCACAAGCTCCTCGACGCCTGGCTCCTCGCACGCTGCACCGCGTGCGGGGACACCGTGAAGCTCACGTTCCTGGAGCGGGTACCCGTGCGCTCCGTCCGGCCTGAGCTGCTCGATCGGCTGCACGACAACGATCCCGGCCTGGCGGCCGAGCTGCTCCAAGATCCGGTCGTGCTCCACCGCAACCACGTCGCCCTCGACTGGGACGGCGCCTGGCGGCTCGACACGGGCGGCGGGGACCTCCGCGACCGCGAGGTGATCGACGTCGCGGTCCGGTTCGCGGCCAGGATCCCGGTCCGGCCGCTGCGGCTGATCGCCGAAGGGTGCGATCTTTCGCGGGCCGAGGCCGAAAAGCTGCTCACGGACGGAAAGCTCGTCTCGGCGGTCCGGCTGAGCGGCAAGCTCTCCGGCGACTTCACCTTCACGCTGAAACGCTGAACCCCCTCGGGCCTGCCCGACGCCGGGCAGGCCCGAGGTGTCCTAAGAGGACGCCTCAGCCGTGGCCGACCCGGCGTCGAGCGCGTCCAGCACCGCGTCGCCGTGCGCCCGCGCCCACTCCGTCAGCATGTGGATCGGCTCGATCAGCGTCGCCCCGAGCGGGGTGAGCTCGTACTCGACGCGGGGCGGCACCCCGGCGTAGGCGTGGCGGCGGACCAGTCCGTGCGCCTCCAGCCGCCGGAGCGTCTGGGTGAGGACCTTGCGGGAGATGCCGCCGATCAGCTCGACCAGGTCGCCGTGGCGCACCGGACCCTCGCTGAGGCCGTAGAGCACGACCGCCGTCCACTTGTCGGCGATCAGCTCGAGCGCCAGGCGTGCCGGGCAGTCGGCGAGGAAGGGATCACCAGGACCGAAACCGCTCATGATCCTAAGGTACCTGCGGGTTCCTGTGGGAAACCTAGCCTGGACGTCATGCGAATCATCACTCAGCAGACGCTCGGCGGCCCCGACGTGCTCACCGTCGTGGACGCGCCCGCGCCCCGGGCCCTGCCGACCGAGGTCCTCGTCCGCGTCAAAGCGATCGGCCTGAACCCCCTGGAAGCGCGCCTGCGGGCCGGCGAGTTCCCGCTGCTCGGCCGGCCGCCGTTCGTCCTCGGCTGGGACGTCAGCGGCGTGGTCGAGCAGGCGCACACGTGGCGGTTCCGGCCCGGCGACGAGGTGTTCGGCATGCCGCTGTTCCCGCGGGCGGCCAACGCCTACGCCGAGGTCGTGGCCGCTCCGGCGTTGCACCTGGTGCGCAAGCCGGCGTCGCTCTCGCACGTCGAGGCGGCGGCGCTGCCGGTCGCCGGGCTGACGGCGTGGCAGGGCCTCGTCGACCTCGGCCGCGTGACCGAAGGCGACCGCGTCCTGGTCCACGGCGGTGGCGGCGGGGTCGGCCACGTCGCGATCCAGCTCGCGAAAGCGCTCGGCGCGCACGTGATCACGACCGCGAGCGGGAGCAAACGGGCGTTCGTCGAGGAGTTCGGCGCCGACGAGGTGATCGACTACACGGCGGCCGACTTCGCCGAGGTGGTCCGCGACGTCGACGTCGTGCTCGACACGATCGGCGGCGACACCGCCGAGCGCTCACTCGGCGTGCTCCGCCCGGGCGGTCACCTGGTGACGGCGGTCGCCGAGGACGATTCGGCACTCATCGCCAAGTTCGAAGCCGCCGGAATGCGCTTCAGCGGCATCGCCGTCGACCCCGATCCGGTCGCCCTGCGTGGTCTCGTCGACCTCGTCGACCAGGGCAAGCTCCGGGTCCACGTGCAGGAGACGGTCCCGTTCGAGCGCGTCGCCGACGCCCACCGGCTGCTCGAAGGCGGCCACCTCCGGGGCAAGGTCGTGCTCACCGTCTGAGCCCGCGGTGGGGCCTCGCGCGGCGCGAGGCCCCACCGGACGTCAAGGCAGCGTGGCCAGGGACTGCGCGAGAACCGCGTCGGACAGCTCGTTGTCGACCATGTCCCCGGCCAGGTACGCGCCGTAGGCCGGCAGGTCCAGGTGCGCGTGCCCGCACAGCGCCGTGAGGATCACCTTCTCCTCACCGGTTTCCTTGCACCGCAACGCTTCCTGGATGCACGCGGCGAGCGCGTGCGTCGGCTCCGGGGCCGGGATGATGCCCTCGGACCGGGCGAACCGGACGCCGGCGGAGAAGCACTCCTGCTGCCCGATGGCGATCGCCTCGATCAGGCCCAGCTCGTAGATGTGCGAGATCAGCGGCGACATCCCGTGGTAGCGCAGGCCGCCCGCGTGGATCGGGTCCGGGATGAAGTCGTGGCCGAGGGTGTGCATCTTGAGCAACGGCGTCAGCCCGGCGGTGTCACCGAAGTCGTAGGCGTACCGGCCGCGCGTCAACGACGGGCACGCGGCCGGCTCGACCGCGCGGATCACCGGGTCCATCCGGCCGGCCAGCTTCTCCCGCAGGAACGGGAACGCCAGCCCGCCGAAGTTCGAGCCGCCGCCGGTGCAGCCGACCAGCAGGTCCGGGGTGTCACCGGCCAGCTGGAACTGCCGCAGCGCCTCCTCGCCGATGATCGTCTGGTGCAGCAGCACGTGGTTGAGGACGCTGCCCAGCGCGTACCGCGTGTCCGGGTCCTGCGCCGCCTGCTCGACCGCCTCGCTGATGGCGATGCCGAGGCTGCCGGTCGAGTCCGGGTGCTGCTTGAGAATCGCCCGGCCGGACTCGGTCAGCTCGGACGGGCTGGGGTGGACGGTCGCGCCGAACGTCTCCATCATCAGCTTGCGGTAGGGCTTCTGGTCGTAGGACGCCCGGACCTGCCATACCTCGCATTCGAGGCCGAACTGGGCGCAGGCGAACGCGAGCGCGCTGCCCCACTGGCCGGCGCCGGTCTCGCTGGTCAGCCGGGTGACGCCCTCCTGCGCGTTGTAGAACGCCTGCGGCACCGCGGTGTTCGGCTTGTGGGAGCCGACCGGGCTGACGCCCTCGTACTTGTAGTAGATCCGCGCCGGCGTCCCGAGCGCCTTCTCGAGCCGGCGCGCGCGGAACAGCGGCGACGGCCGCCAGAGCCGGTAGACCTCGAGCACCTCTTCGGGAATGTCGACATAGCGCTCGGTCGTCACCTCCTGCTCGATGAGCGCCTGCGGGAAGAGCGGAGCGAGATCGGCCGGCCCGACCGGCTCCCGGGTGCCGGGGTGCAACGGCGGGGGCGGCGGCTCGGGAAGATCGGGGATGACGTTGTACCACTGGGTCGGGAGATCGGCTTCGTCCAGGATGTACTTGGTCCGTTCGGCCATCACGCCTCCATGCTCGGCTCGCAGCTCGAACTTAGGACGAGTCCGCCGGGGAAGCCAGCGGTACCCACGAGTGGGGCCTCCTTCGCCTACGCTGGCTCCGGACCTCGGCGGAAGCTCGCCGACCCGACACGAACCGGAGGATCCGCCATGCCCCACGCCGTGGACTTCGCCACCGTATCGACGGCCGGCCTGGAGTCGTCACCGGTAGCGGCCGCCCTCGCCGGCCTGCGGGCGAACGAGGCCCGCTACTTCAAGAACAAGTACGACCACACGTTCACGGTCGAGCCAGCGGGCGACGCCCGGCCGTCCATCGACTGGGTGACCCGGATCCTCGAGGAAGAACGCGGCATCGTCATCGCCGCACCCCCGCTGGAGGCGACCGAGTTCCAGGTGGAGAACATCCGGATGGCGTACGTCTTCTACGAGAGCGGCCTGTCGATCAACGTGATGTACACCCTCGAGGACGGCGGGAAGCGGGCCGTCGGGTTCAAGCTGTCGGACGGGATGGAGGTCCCGGAGGAGCTCGGGGCGTTCAAGTTCGCCCGCCAGAAGTCCAAACTGGCCGGTACGATCCGCGGCTCGTACTTCGTCATCAAGAACGAATACTGAGACTGCCGTGGGCATGTACGTCGCCGTTCGCGGCTGGCTCGAGTTCGACCACGGACAGCGAGAGCAGGTCGAGCGGACTCTGGCCGAACACCGCGACGACCAGCGTCGAGTTGACCGGCCGCGCCGGAAACGCCCACCCGCCCGCGTACTGACCTGGACAGGCCGGTCGGGTTTTCCTCTTGAGCGATGAACGGCAGCGATCCACGTCGTGGACCGTCCGCGATGGCGAGGTCGCCGATACCGTGGCACCGGCCGAACTCCGCTGGTTCGCGGAACGTCCCTGACGGCTCGCCCGGTGGATGAGGCGCCCTGCTGCCGGCGGGAGCCGGGCAACAGGGCGCCCGGAATCACAGAGTCGGTGTCATCCCGCCGTCGATGAGGATGTCCGTGCCCGTCACGTTCGCCGCTCGGCCGCCCGCCAGCAGCAGCACCAGGTCCGCGACCTCCTCGGGCTGGGTGAACCGGCCCGTCACCGCGTCGCCCGCCGCCTGCTTGGCCACCGCGTCCGGGTCCAGGCCCTTCGCCTGGCCGACCGTGGCCGCGACGCCCGCGTCGCCCAGCCAGAGGCCCGTGCTCACCGGGCCCGGGCTGATCGTGTTCACCCGGATTCCCTGCGGTCCCAGCTCCTTCGACAGCGATTTGCAGAAGCTGAGCAGCGCCGCCTTGGCCGCGCTGTAGTCGATGACCAGCGGGTCCGGCAGCGTCGCGTTGACCGACGCGATCGTGACGATGCTGCCCGCGCCGCGTTCGAGCAGGTGCGGGACGGCCGCGCGGGTCGTGCGGACCGCGGCGAGGAAGTTGATCGTCAGGGCCGTGAGCCAGTCGTCGTCCGTGACGGACAGGAAGCCGCCGGTGCGCGGCGTGACCCCGCCGACGTTGTTGACCAGGATGTCCAGCCCGCCGAACTCGGCGATCGCGGCGTCGATCAGCTGCGCGGGTCCCTCCGGGGAGGTGAGGTCGCCCTGGACGACACGGACGCCGGCCAGTTCGGGCGGGACCGTGCGGGCGCCGGCCACGACGTGGACGCCCTCGGCGACCAGTGCGCGGGTGATGGCCAGCCCGATGCCCTTGCTGGCTCCGGTGACGACGGCGACCTTGCCGGACAGCTTCAAGTCCATGTGACGCTCTCTCTGCGAAGGAGGAACAGCAGCGCCACCCTACGCGCGGACCCGCCCCAGACCGATCAGGAATCGAGAAGCCCTGGTCACCGGGTCGCGCCTAGCGTTACCGCCATGACCTCCATCGAAAACATCACCCTCGAGGTGGCCGACACCGCCGCCGCCGAACGCTTCTACGCCGCCGCCTTCGGGTTGGGCGACCGGCTTCGCCTGCGGGCTTCCGAGGCGCCCAGCACCGGCTTCCGCGGGTTCACCCTGTCGCTCATCGTGTCCCAGCCGGCCAACGTCGACGCCCTGATCGACGCCGCCATCGAAGCCGGCGCCACGACGCTCAAGCCCGCCGCGAAGTCGATGTGGGGCTACGGCGGCGTCGTCCAGGCGCCGGACGGCACCATCTGGAAAGTCGCGACGTCCGCGAAGAAGAACACCGGCCCCGCCACCAAGCAGGTCGACGACGTCGCGCTCCTGCTCGGCGTCAGCGACATCGTGGCGAGCAAGAAGTTCTACGCCGACCACGGCCTCGCCGTCGGGAAGAGCTTCGGCCGCATGTACGTCGAGTTCGCCACCACCGGCGTCAAGCTGGGGCTCTACCGGCACAAGGCCCTCGCGAAGGACGCCGGCGTCTCCCCCGAGGGCCGGGGCTCGCACCGGATCGCCGTCGTCGGCGGCGACGCGCCCCTCACCGACCCCGACGGCTTCACCTGGGAAGCCGCCTCGATGGCCGCCAAGTCCTGATGTGCCACCACTACCTGCTCGCCCGGCTCGCCGAACTGTCCGAGGACGACGACGTCGAGGCCCCGCCGGCCGGCGACGAAGTCCCGTCGCCCGAGGAGAGCCTCGATCCTCAGCCCTGCGGGTAGAAGAGGAACAGCGTGCAGCCCGTGGCCGTCGCGGGCACGTGCCACGAGCCGGCCGGCGCGTGCAGGAACGTCCCGGCCGGGTAGTCGCGGGCGCCGTCGTTGAAGGTGCCCGCGACGACGTAGACCTCCTCCGGGCCGGGCTCGTGGACGTCGCGGCGCGGCCACGACGTGCCCGGGTCCATCTCCAGCACGCCGGCGTGCGCGCCGGCCGGGTCCGTCCACAACGGACGGTGACGGATCCCGGGGAACAGTTCCCGGACGGGGGCTTCCTCGACGGAGACAGCGGTGTAGCCCGGCTGGGCGAGGATCTCGGGGTGCATGTCCCCCACCGTGCCGCGCCCGGGCGGCGCGGGGACAGTGTCGACAAAGACACCTTGGGGTACTTTCCTGCCATGCATCGCGTGGTGGCCCTGGTGCGGCCGGTGCAGTCGACCTTCGAGCTCGGCTGCGCCGCCGAGGTCTTCGGCACGCCCCGCACCGGTGTGCCGCGGCACTACGAGTTCGACGTCTGCGCCGAGACGCCCGGCCCGGTGCCGACGTCGGCCGGGTACACGATGTCCGTGCCGCTGGGGCTTTCGGCGCTCGCGTCCGCCGACACGGTGATCATCCCGGGCTGGGCGCCGGTCGAGGCGCCGCTCCCCGCCCGCGTGCGACGGGCCCTGCTGCGGGCCCACACCCGGGGCGCGCGGCTCGTCACGATCTGCTCCGGCGTGTTCGCGCTCGCCCGCACCGGGCTGCTGGACGGCCGCTCGGCCACGACGCACTGGCAGCGCGCCGCCCAGCTGCAGCGGGAGTTCCCCGCCGTCCGGGTCGAGGCCGACGCGCTCTACGTCGACCACGGCGACGTCGCGACGAGCGCCGGTGCGGGCGCCGGGATCGACCTGTGCCTGCACCTCGTCCGGCAGGACCACGGGGCCGCGCACGCGGCGCTCGTCGCGCGGCACATGGTGATACCGCCGCACCGCGACGGCGGCCAGGCGCAGTACGCGCCGCCGGCCCCGCCCGCGGACGCCCTGGACGGCCTCCTCGACTGGGCCGGCGCACGCCTCGGGACGTCGTTGTCCGTCGGCGACCTGGCCGCGCACCTGAGCGTCTCGCCGCGCACGCTGGCCCGGCGCTTCGCCGGGCAGCTGGGCACGAGCCCCGGCGCCTGGCTGCTGTCGCGCCGGGTCGCCGAGGCCCGCACCCTGCTCGAGGAGACCGACCTGCCGGTGGAGGCGGTCGCGGCGCGCGTCGGCCTGACCTCCGCGGTCAACCTCCGCCGCCGCTTCCGCACCCTGGTCGGCACGACGCCGGGTGCCTACCGGCGGGCGTTCAGCTCCGGTAGCGGAACAGGATCCGGCCGCGGCTCAGGTCGTACGGGCTGAGCTCCACCAGCACCCGGTCGTACGGCAGGATCTTGATGTAGTTGCGCCGGATCTTGCCGCTGATGTGCGCGAGCACCTTGTGCCCGTTTTCCAGCTCCACCCGGAAAGTGGCGTTGCGCAGGCACTCCACGACCGTGCCCTCGATCTCGATGCTGCCGGTCTTCGCCATCAGCGGATCACCAGCTCGAGGTTGCTGCTCGCCCGCCGGGCGCCGGCGCCCTCGACCAACGCCGTGGCGGCCGCGTTGGCTTCGTTGACCTCGGCCGACGCCGTGGCGACGCCGGAGCGGCGCAGCGCACCCAGCGCGTAGGAGAGCAGCGCCCGGGCGATGCCCCGGCGTCGCAGGTCGGCGCGAACGGCGATCAGCCCGATCCGCGGCTGCCGGAGCGGCACGACCCGGACCATCCCGACGTAGTCACCGGCCCGCGCGGCCACCGCGTACCGCGACGGGTCCAGCACGGACCGCACCTCGGCCGGCATCTCCTGCCAGCCGATCGTGGCCTCGACCTCGTCGCGGATCACGCGATCCAGCTCTCGCAGAGGACCTTCCGCCGCATAGCCGACGCCGATCATGGTCACGCCGGCCGGCGCCGGTGCCAGGTCGGCGCGGGTGGGCACGACGTACTCCCACTCGCGACGGCGGATCGAAAAACCGGCGCGCAGCCAGTCGGTGGTCAGGTCGAGGTCGGCCTCGTCGACCACGGTGTACAGCGGCCGCGGCAGATCGCGCAGCATGGCCTCGGCGAGGTGGTCGAAGACGGCGCCGTGCCAGGCGTCGACGCTGAGGAAGACCCGCCCGTCGGGCCGGCGCGACGCCTCGCCGCGGCCGACGACGAGGTCGTCTTCCAGCGCGTGCCAGTGCCGCTCCGCGACCCGGGTGACGACCGTCTTCTCGTGCGTGTCCGGCGGGTTCATCGGGCACCGCCGAGGTGCCGGGCGAAGAACCGGACCGCGCTGTCGGCCTCGAACCGCGGCAGCTCCTTGTGCGCGCCGGCGTTGGCGTGCAACGACTTCTCCTTCGAACCGAAGGCGTCGAACAACGCGAGGCCGGCTTCGCGCGGGATGTGCTCGTCGTCCCACTGGAGCGCGAACTCGATCGGGATCGTGATGCGTTTCGCCGTCTCGGCAAGGGGTTCGGGCCAGAAGAGCCCGAAGACCGCGGCGGCGATCCGGGGTTCGGCCGCCGTCAACGGCACGCCGATCGCGGTACCCATGTTGAGGCCGAAGTAGCCGACCGGCCCGTCGAAACCGGCGTCCTGGAGCGCGTCGAGCGTCGCCCGCCATTCGGGGACGGCCTGCTCCGCCAGGTGCGCGTTGTACCGGACGACGATCGGCCCGACGGGCTCGCCGGCGGCCATCGCCGCCTGCATAAAGGCGATCTCCCGCTCGTCATGGTCCGTACGCGGCCGGTCGCCGTGCCCGGGCGCGTCGAGAACGGCGACGGCGAACCCACAGCCGGCCACGATCCGCTCGGCCCGGCCGGCCATGGCGGGGGCCTTCTTGTGCGTGCCGCCGCCGTGGCCCATCAGGACCAGGGGAAGGTGCTCGCCACCCGCGGCGGGTGACCAGAGGACACCGGGGACGTCGCCCACGGTGAAGTCGCGTTCGAGGACGCCGTTAGCTGAAGTTTCTGCGGTGAAGTGCATGAGGTGCTGCCTTTCGGGAGAGTCAGGACGCTCCCGGCGACACCTACGCCGACCACCCGGCCGTGACACGGGAAGGGAGCACCCACGGCAATACGTTCACGGGGCTCACCTCCTCAGGCAGTACACGGTCTTTTGGCGACGCTACCGGCTCGGCTTGAGCAGTCCAACTCATTTACCGACGAGCATCCGATGGCGACTTCGCCCTCCCGGAGGTGGCCGCCAGAACCGACGTAACGACCGTCCCCGATGAGGACTAGCGCCCGCGGAGCCCGTTTCCCGGGGACGCCGGACCTCGCTTTGTTACGCCGACCCCGCGATAGCCTCCTCCAACACCGACCGCATCGACGTCGCCGGGTGGCCCAGCAGGCGCTCCAGTTCCGGGTCCACCGTCGCGAACTCGCCGCGGCGTGACGCGTGGAACATGCCCAGCAGCATCCGCGCCTGCGGTGCCGGGACGCCGTGGCCGGTCAGCGACTGCACCCACTCCTCGTCGTCCGCCACCACTCGCCGGATCGTGCGGCCCGTCAGCTCCGAGAGGATGCGCGCGACGTCCGTGAGGTCCAGCGCCACCGGGGCGGTCAACGGCGGCGTCGGGCCCTCGAAAGACCGGTCGGACGCCAGGATGATCGCCGCCGCCTCGGCGAGGTCGGCGTGCGCGGTCCAGGACACCGGGCCGTCCGCCGGGGCGATCAGCTCGCCGGTTTCCAGTGCCGCGCCGAGCAGCTGGGGCACCGTGCTCGCGTAGAAACCGTTGCGCAGCACGGTGAACGGGGTCCCCGTCTTGGCCAGGTACGCCTCCGTCGCCACGTGGTCGGGCATCGGCGCGAACAGCGAATCCTCGGCCGCGCCCTGGTGGCTCGTGTAGAGGATGCGCTCCGCACCCGCGTCCCGGGCGGCCTCGATCGCCGTGACGTGGCTCTGGACCGCCTTCCCGCCCGTCTCGTTCGCCGAGACGATGAGCACCTGCGTGGCGCCCTCGAAGGCCTCCGCGAGGGACTGCGGGTCGCCGAAGTCGCCGCGCCGCACGCGCACGCCGAGGTCGCCGGCGCGGTCGACGTCGCGCACGCTCACTGCAACCTGCTCGGCCGGGACGCGCTCGCGCAGCCGCTCGACGATCCGGGAACCGAGCTTGCCGGTCCCACCGGTGATGACGATCATGGTCCACCTCTCGCTAACGCTGATAGTAACGACGTTAGCATCATGGATACCATAGATGCGTTACCATCGAAACCATGAGGACGGTCCGGGGCGAGACGCGCACGAACATCGTCGAGGTCGCGGCGCGGCTCCTGCGCGAACAGGGCGTGGCCGCGGTCACGATCCGCGCCGTCGCGCAGGCGGCCGGCCTGCAGCCGCCGGCCATCTACCGGTTCTTCGCGGACAAGGACGCCCTGCTCGACGTCGTCGCCGAGCACGCTTTCAGCACCTACGTCACCGGGAAGGCCGTCGACGAGACGCTCGATCCCGTGGCCGACCTGCGCGCCGGGTGGGACGCGCACATCGCCTTCGGCCTCGCCAACGCGGCGTTGTTCGGCCTGCTGATCGACCCGCGGCGGACGTCCGGCGGCGCCGCGGCCGCCGGGCTGGCGGTCCTGCGCGCCCGCGTCCGGCGTGTCGCGGCGACCGGGCGCCTGCGGGTCACCGAACGCCGGGCCGTCGAGGTGATCCACGCGGCCGGCACCGGCGCCGTGCTCACGCTGCTGGCCGTGCCGCCGGACGACCGGGAGCCCGGGCTCGCCGACACGATGTACCAGGCCGTGCTGCACGCGATCCTCGGCGACGCGCCGGCGCCCGACGCCGTCGTGCCGGGACTGTCGAAGCTGACCACCGCCGAACGCACCCTGCTGGACGAGTGGCTCAGCCGGCCCGGCTGAGCTGGGGCAGACTGGGCGGCGTGCCGGAACTCCCCGAGGTCGAGCTCGCCCGTCAGGTTCTCATCGGCGCGCTCGGCCGCAAGATCCGTGACGTCGACGACCACGACGACTGGGTCTGCCGGCCGCATCCGCCCGGCGAGATCGCCGCCGCGCTGACCGGCGGGCGGCTGACCGCCGCGCGCCGGCGCGGCAAGACGCTGTGGTGCGAAACCGAAGGCGGCGACGGGCAGCCGGGCCCGAACCTCGGCCTGCACCTGGGGATGGCCGGCCAGCTGCGGCTCGGCGACGAGCGCGGGCCGCTCGGCCCGGAGCAGCTCAGCGGCCGCGTGGAGAAACCCGAGTGGTTCCGGTTCGGGATCACCTTCACCGACGGCGAACAGCTGGTCCTGTTCGACACGCGACGGCTGGGCCGAGTGCGCCTCGACCCCGATCTCGACGCGCTGGGCCCCGACGCCGGCGAGATCTCGCGGGCGGACTTCCGGGAGCGCGTCGGCCGCGGCCGGGCGCCGCTGAAGGCGCGGCTGCTCGACCAGTCCGTGGTGGCCGGCATCGGCAACCTGCTGGCCGACGAAACCCTGTGGCAGGCCGCGCTGAGCCCGTCGCGGCTGGTGGACGGCCTGACCGGCGACGAGCTCACCGAGCTCCACAAGGCACTGAAGAAGGCGTTGCGCGCCGCGATCAAGCACGGCGGGGTGCACACCGGCGAGATCATCGGGCACCGCCGCGCCGGCGACCACTGCCCACGCTGCGGCGCGGAGATGGCGCACGGCACGGTCGGCGGCCGGTCTACGTGGTGGTGTTCGAAGGAACAGCTGGACTAGGCGCTGCCGGAGTGAGTCTGCTCGATGGGCTTCGTGATCCAGGTGGTTCCTGGCGGTGCGGGCGGGTCACCCTCGTACCGGGTCGTACTCGGGTGATCCCGCCCGTGCCGCCAGGGGCCGCCTGGGCGCGAAGACCGCGAGCTTGACTTACTCCGGCAGTGCCTAGCGCGGGCCCAGCCCGGTGCGGCCGTCGATCAGCTCGCGCACGACGTCCAGCTGGCCGGCGTGCCGGGCCGTCTCCTCGATCACGTGCAGCACGACCCCGCGCAGGTCGGCGATCTCCGCCTCGGGCAGGTCGGGAAACCGGCCCTTCGACGGCGTGTCGAGCGGCGTCGCGGCGAAGATCTCGTCGGACCGGCGGCATTGTTCGCGGTAGAAGGCGAACACGACGGCCGGGGCGCGCGGAGTCGTCAGCGGCGCGTGGTCGTCGTCCGGCCAGGCGACCGGGCCGGCGGTGCCGGTGACGATCTCCTGGAACCAGAACCGCTCGGCGTACCCGAGGTGCTCCACCATGCCCAGCGGGGTCCAGCCGGACGGCAGGACCGGTGTCGTCAGCGCCGGCTCCCCCAGTCCTTCGAGGATCGCCAGGACGGCGGCCCGCTGGGCGTGCAGGTACCGCAGCAGCGTGCGCTTCTCACCGTCCACGACCGCGGACCTTAGCGGTCCGCGCGGAATTTGTCGGGGGTTGCCGGTAGCGTCGGTTTCATGGCAACACTGGTCACCTTCCACGCCCACCCCGACGACGAGTGCCTGCGCACCGCCGGCGTCATGCGCAAGGCCGTCGAGGACGGCCACCGCGTCGTGCTGGTCGTCGCGACGCGCGGCGAGGTCGGCGAAGTACCCGACGGATTCCTCGCCGAGGGCGAAAAGCTCGAGGACCGCCGCGTCCAGGAGGCGCACGCGGCCGCGAAGATCCTCGGCGTGGAACGCGTCGAGTTCCTCGGCTACCGCGACTCCGGGATGATGGGCGAAGCGACGAACGACGATCCGGCGTGCTTCTGGCAGGCCGACGTCGAAGCGGCCGCCGTCCAGCTCGCGGCGATCCTGCGCGAAGAGTCGGCGAGCGTGCTGACGGTCTACGACGACAACGGCGATTACGGCCACCCCGACCACATCCAGGTCCACCGCGTCGGCGTCCGCGCGGCCGAGCTGGCCGGCACCCCACGCGTCTTCCAGGCGACGTTCAACCGCGAGTTCATGCAGCGCGGCTTCGACGCGGCGGTCGAGGAGGGCCTGATGCCGCCGGAGGCGAGGCCGAACCCGCCGGAGAACGTCGAGTTCGGCAAGCCCGAAGCCGAGATCACGGCGGCGGTGGACGTCTCGAAGTACGTCGACGCCAAGCGCGCGGCGATGCGCGCCCACCCGAGCCAGATCAGCGAGGACACGTTCATGCTGGCCATGCCGGACGAAGCGTTCGCCTTCGCGTTCGGCACGGAGTGGTACATCCGCGCGGGCCAGGGCCCGGGCATCACGGAGACGGACCTGATGGCCGGACTCTGACCCCAGCAGGACTGGGAATCGCGAGCCGGACGCAGGCGGGCCGGTTCGGGCGGGCTGGGGCTGGGGCTGGGCGGAGCTGGTTCGGGCGGGCGGGCTCAGGCGAGCGCCGCCGTGACGTCCAGTTCCACCAGCTGGTCCGTGTACCCGAGCTGTGCCACCCCCAGCAGCGTGCTCGCCGTGGTGAAGGCCGCGCCGATCGGCGACTCCGTCAGGCGGTCCCAGACCGCCGACAGCGTCGCGCGGTCGTCGGTCACCACGTAGATCACCGTGCGGACCACGTCCTCCGGGGTCGCGCCCGCGAAGGCCAGCGCGGCCAGGGTGTTGGCGACCACCTGGTCGGTCTGGGCCAGCACATCTCCGTCGACGACCTTGCCGGCCGCGGTCAGGGGGCACTGGCCCGCCAGGTACACCGTGCGGCCCGCCGCGGCCACCGTCACGTGGTGGTAGCCCGGCGTCGCGTGCAGGCCGGGCGGGTTCTGCCGTTGAATGGTCACGTCCCGCATCCTCTCCGGGCGGGCAACCGGATTTCGGGAGGGCGCGTGCGCAGGACCATCGACTGGGCGGACGGCGCGATCGTCATCATCGACCAGACCGCGCTGCCCGGCGACTACCGGCTGCTGGAGCTGCGCACCGTCGGCGAGCTCGTCGACGCCATCAAGCGGCTCGCCGTCCGCGGTGCGCCGGCGCTCGGGGGGGCCGGTGCGCTCGGCGTCGCGCTCGCGGCCCGGCACGGCGGCGACGTCCGGGCCGACGCCGAGCTGGTCGCGGCCGCCCGCCCCACCGCCGTCAACCTGCGGTGGGGGGTGGAACGCGCGCTGGCCAAGCTCGACCAGGGGGCCGACGCCGTCCTCGCCGAAGCGCGCGCCCTGCTGACCGAGGACGAAGAACTCAACCGGACGGCGTCCGCGCACGCCGCCGAGATCGTGCTGGCCGCGTGCCCGCGCCGGCCGCTGCGGCTGCTCAGCCACTGCAACGCCGGCCGGCTCGCGACCGTCGCGTGGGGCAGCGCGCTCGGCGTCGTCTGGCACCTGCACGAGCGCGGGCTCGTCGAGGAGGTGCTCGTCGACGAGACGCGCCCGCTGCTGCAGGGCTCCCGGCTGACGGCGTGGGAGCTGGCGCAGGCCGGCGTGCCCTACCGCGTCCAGCCGGACGGCGCGGCCGCCGCGGCGATGGCCCGCGGGATGGTCGACTGCGTGCTCGTCGGCGCCGACCGGATCGCCGCGAACGGCGACGTGGCCAACAAGATCGGCACCTACGGCCTGGCCATCGCCGCCGCGCACCACGGCGTGCCGTTCGTCGTCGTCGCGCCGTCGTCCACAGTGGACAGATCGCTCGCGGACGGCACGGGCATCACCATCGAGGAACGCGACGCCCGCGAGCTCACCGAATACGCCGGCGTCGGCATCACGCCGCCGGGCGCCGAGGTGTTCAACCCCGCGTTCGACGTCACCCCGGCGGCGCTGATCACCGCCGTGGTCACCGAAAACGGCCGCTACGTCCCCTAGGGACGCGGGCCGATCTCGCGGCCGCCGTCGGTCACCAGGATCGCCATCGCCGGGCACGAGTCGGCGGCGTCGAGCACCGTCTCGTCCGCGTCGACCTCATCGGTGACCGTGCGCGCGACGGCACCGTCCAGCGCGAACACCTCGGGCATCAGGGACGCGCACATCCCCGATCCGATGCAGGTGTGTTCGTCGACCTCCACGTGCCAGCTCATGGTCACCTTCCGAGTCACCAGCCGATCGGCATCGACCGCGGTCCGCGGACGAGCATCTGCGTCTTCCACACGATATCGCCCGCGAGGTGCAGCCCGGGCAGCTCGGTGACCAACGCGCGGAGCGCCTCCTGCAGCTCGAGCCGCGCGAGCGGCGCGCCGAGGCAGTGGTGGACGCCGTGGCCGAAGCCGAGGTGGTGGCTGTCCCCGCGGTCGAAGCGCAGCTGGTCCGCGTCGTCGAACTGCAGCCGGTCGCGGTTGGCCGCGCCGACCGCCACCAGCACCGGCTCGCCCGCCCGCACGAGCACCCCGCCGACCTCGATGTCCTCGGTGGCGTAGCGCGCGAACCCGGCGCCGGCGCCCAGCGGCACGAACCGCAGCAGCTCCTCGACCGCGGCCGGGATCAGGTCCGGGTCCTCCTGCAGCCGCTTCCACTGCCCGGGCTGGTCCAGCAGCGCGTAGACGAAGTTGGGGATCTGGCTCGCGGTGGTCTCGTGGCCGGCGACGAGGATGCCGACGCACAGGTCGACCAGCTCCAGCTCGGTCAGCCGGTCGCGGGTGTCGCGGGCCTCGATCAACGCCGTCATGAGGTCGTCCTGCGGCGCCGAGCGGTGTTCGGCGATCAGGCCGCGCATGTAGTCGCGCAGCTCCTCGCGGTTGCGCTCGAACTCCTCGGGCGTCAGCCCGCTGGTGGACAGCGCGGCGTCGCTCCAGACGCGGAACTTCGGCCGGTCCGCGACCGGGACGCCGAGCAGCTCGCAGATCACGGCGACCGGGATCGGCAGCGCGTAGGCGTCGACGAGGTCCGCGGTCGCCCCCGCGGCCTTCATGTCGGCGATCAGCTCGGCCGCGAGCCGGGCGACGCGCGGGCGGAGCAGCTCGACGCGGCGCATGGTGAACGCCTTCGCGACGAGCGTCCGCAGCCGCGTGTGGTCGGGCGGGTCCATCTGCAGGATGCCGCCGTCGCGCTGCACGGGCGAACGGCGAGGCGCGTCCTTCTCCTTCTCCATCGCCCGCGAGAAGCGGCGGTCCCCCAGCACGAGCCGGGCGTCGGCGTAGCGCGTGGCCAGCCAGGCGGGCTCGCCGTAGGTCATCTTGACCCGCACCATGCCGTCCGCGTCGCGGGCGGCGGCGTAGGCCTCGTTCAGGTCGAGCCCGGCCTCCTCGTTGAACGGGTACGCGAGCGCCTCGGTGTGCGTGGTGGTCATGCGGGAACCCCCGTGGTCTCGTTTGTAAGCACCTGCTTGCAAACGCTACACAGCTTCGGGGCTCACGTCGAGCGTTCCGGCGACCACGCTGCGTACACCGCGGGCGGCTCAGCCGGCGGGCTGCCAAAGTTCGACGCGGTTGCCCTCGGGGTCGGTGACCCAGCCGAACTTGCCGACGCCGTCGAACTCCTGGGCCTCGGCCGCGACGTCGGCGCCGAGGTCGCGCAGCTGCGCCAGCATGGCGTCGAGGTCGCGGACCCGGAAGTTGAGCATCGTCTGCTGGGAGCGCGCGCCGAAGTAGTCGGTGTCCGCCTCGAACGGCGCGAAGACCGTGGGGCCCGCCTCCTGCCGCCAGGCCCCGTGCTCGTCGGTGTCGAGGCCGAGTTTCTCCCGGTACCAGGCGCTGAGCGCCGCCGGATCCGCCGCGCGGAGAAAGTACCCACCGATGCCGACCACACGTTCCATGCCGCGATCCTGCCAGGTCGTGGCGCCGCGCCGGACGACGGAAAGTTTCCGGCCGGTTGTCACCATGAGCCATTGCCGAGTCACGGAAACCTAGGTTACGGTGACCTAGGTGTGGATCGAGATCCTGCTGCTGTCGAGACTGGCCCGCGAACCGATGCACGGTTACGAGCTCCGCAAGGCCGTGGAGGCCTCGACCGGCCACACCTTGTCGAACAACTCGCTGTACCCGACGCTGCGGCGCTTCGTCGACGCCGGCGCGGTGAGCCGCAGCGCGGAGGAACAGGAGGCCAAACCGCCGCGGCACGTCTACACCGTCACCGAAGTCGGGCGGGAGCTGCTGCACGACATGCTCGCCGACTTCCCGGACGACCTCGCGCTCAACGAAGCCGAGTTCCTCGCCAGGGTGGGGAACTTCGGCTGGCTGCGCGAAGGCGAGCGGATTCGCGTCATCGACGTCCGCGACCGCGGGCTCGCGGCCGAGCACGAGCGGCTGACCCGGCTGCTCGCCGACCAGGCCGATCCGTGGAGCCGCGCCACCATGCGGCACGTCTGCGAGCAGTTCGACACCGAACGCGCCTGGCTCGCCGAACTGAAACGAGGAGCGGTTCATGACCACCACTGAAGAAACCCCTCGGCTGCCCTTCGCCCGCGCCAACGCGCTCGCGATCGCGCCGGACTACGAAGCGCTCCGGCAGCAGGCCCCGGTCAGCCGGGTGCTCACCCCCGCCGGCGACCCGGCGTGGCTGGTGACGTCGTTCGAGGAAGCCAAGGAAGTGTTCCGCGACAAGCGTTTCGGCCGGTCGCACCCGGCGCCCGAGCAGGCGTCGCGCATCTCCCACGCCGCGATCCAGGACGGCCCTAGCGGCGACTTCGACACCGAAGAGCAGGAGCACAAGCGGATGCGCCGGATGCTGGCGCCCGCGTTCTCCGCGCCGCGGATGCGCGCCCTCGGCGACCGGATCGACGAGCTGACCACCCGCTGCCTCGACGACATGCGGGCGGCGCACGACGCCCACCCCGGCGAGCCGGTCAACCTGACCGAGCTGCTCGCGTTCCCCTTGCCGGTGCTGGTGATCTGCGAGCTGCTCGGCGTCCCGTTCGCCGACCGCGAGCACTTCCGGAACCTGTCGGAGCGGATCGCCGTGATGGACGGCGGCGCCGACGCGCAGGCCGCGATGACCGAGTTCAAGGCCTACATGACCGGCCTGGCCGATGCCAAGCGCGCGAACCCGCAGGCCGACGTCATCTCCGACATGGTCGCGGTCCAGGCCGACGACCCGGCCTTCACCGACGACGACCTCGCGCGCATGGGTGCCGGGCTGCTGTTCGCCGGCCACGAGACGACGTCCACCCGGATCGCGATGGGCGTGCTGTTCCTGCTCACCGACACCGCCCGCCGCGACCGCTTCGTGGCCGATCCCGATGGCGAGGTGAACCAGACCGTCGAGGAGATCCTGCGGATGACGGCCACCAGCGGCACCGGCCTGCTGCGCTACGCGCACGAGGACGTCGAGGTCGCCGGGACCCGGATCATGCGCGGCGACGCCGTGCTCATCTCCAGCGACGCGGCCAACCGCGACGCCGCGGCGTTCGCCGACCCGGACGAGTTCGACCCGGGCCGCACCCCGAACGTCCACCTCGCCTTCGGCACCGGTGCGCACGTCTGCATCGGCGCCAACCTGGCCCGCACCGAGCTGCGGACGGTCTTCCCCGCTCTGTTCCGCGCCTTCCCGGACATGCGCCTGGCCGTCGGCCTCGACGACATCGCCGTCCGCGTGAACCGCGTCGCGGGCGGCGTCGACCGCGTCCCCGTCACCTGGTGAGGAGCACCCCGTGAAGATCAGCGTCGACACCGGGAAGTGCGTCTCGTCGGGCCAGTGCGTGCTGCTGGCGCCGGAGACGTTCGACCAGAACGAAGACGACGGCACGGTGGTCCTCCTCGCGGAGGAGCCGCCGGCCGGTGAGCGGGACGCGGCGCGCCAGGCGGAGCTGACCTGCCCGGCCGCGGCGATCCGGCTCGCCGAGGCCTGACCGCACCGCACCGGCGTCCGGTTTGCCGGTTAACCTTCAGCGGTGACCGAACTGCCGGGCCGGAAGCGGGACGCCGCCGCGACGCGCCTGGCGCTGCTCGACGCCGCCGCGGACCTGTTCGCCGACCGCGGTTTCGACCGGACCACCGTGCGGGACATCGCGAAGGAAGCGGGCGCCAACCAGTCGCTGCTCTTCCGCTACTTCGGCAGCAAAGAGGCGCTGTTCGAGGCGGTCATCGCGCGGAACACGCGTGAGCAGATCGCCTCGAACTCGCCGGAACGGCTGTTCAGCGCGACGTTGCGCGCCATGCTGGAACCGGGCGGCGAGCGCAACCGCACGCTGGAGACGTACCTGCGGTCACCGGGCAGCGACAGCGCCGCCGCGGCGATGCGACAGGAACTGGGCCGCGAGTACGCCGGCACGCTGGCGGGCCTGACCGACGCACCGGACGCCGAGCTGCGCGCCGACCTCGCGCTGGCCTGGCTGCTGGGCATCGGCCTGGTCCGCGAGGTCACCGCGAAGGAGCCCCTGGCGAGCGCGGATCCGGAAGACATCTGCCGCCTGGTGCTCGCCGCCACCCGGACGTTGCTGGAGCGCACCGAATAACGCTCGAGCAAGGCGGCACTTTCACGTGAAAGTGCCGCCTCGTCAGGGCAACGCGCGTCGCAGCAGTTCCGCCAGGTGTACTGCCTGGCGGCCTGATTCCTGGGCGATCTGGGTCCGGCAGCTGAAGCCGTCGGAGACGACGACCGTGTCTTCCGAGGCCGCGCGGATCGCCGGGAGCATGCGGTCCTCCGCCACCGCCTTCGAGACGTCGTAGTGGCCGCGCTCGAAGCCGAAGTTGCCCGCCAGGCCGCAACATCCCGCGTCCAGCGTCGTGTTGCGGACGCCCGCCGCCGCCATCGCCGACTCGTCGGCCGTGAAGCCGAGGACCGCGTGCTGGTGGCAGTGGACCTGGGTGATCGCGTCGACGTCCAGCGCCGCGAACGGGATCGGCGCGCGCTCCAGCAGCTCCGCGAAGGTGGCCGTGCGTGACGCCAGCAGTTCCGCGCGAGCGTCACCGGGCAGCAGCGCGGGCAGGTCGCCGCGGAACAGCGCCGTGCAGCTCGGCTCCAGCCCGGCGACCTCGTAGCCCGCGTCGAGGTAGGGCGCCAGCACGTCCAGGGTCCGGCGCAGCACCCGGCGGGCGACGTCGAGCTGGCCGGTCGAGACCCACGTCAGTCCACAACAGACACCGCGGTCGGGCAGCACGACGTCGTAGCCGGCCGCGGTCAGCACCTCGTGGGCCGCGTCGAGGACCGACGGTGTCAGGTAGTTGTTGAACGAATCCGGCCACAGCACGACTTTCCGGTCGCCGGAAGCGCGCCGCCGCAGGTCGGCCCGCGCCGTCGTGAACGGCTTCCGCGCGAACTCCGGCAGCGCGCGTTCCGGCGCGATCCCGCCCAGCCGTTTCAGCAGGCCGGACAGCCGCGGCGAGCGGCCGACGGCGTTGGCCAGCCGCGGCGCCCGCGCGCTGGCCCGCAGCCACAGCGGCAGCCAGCCCATCGAGTAGTGCGCCGCCGGGCGCAGCCGCCGCCGGTAGTGCTGGTGCAGGAACTCCGCCTTGTACGTCGCCATGTCGACGTCCACCGGGCAGTCCGACAGGCACCCCTTGCAGGACAAGCACAAGTCGAGCGCGTCGTGGACCTCGGCGGAGCGCCAGCCGTCCGTGATGACCTCGCCGTTGAGCATCTCCGCGAGCAGGTGCGCCCGCCCGCGCGTCGAATGCTGCTCCTCGCGGGTGGCGCGGTAACTCGGGCACATGACGCCGCCGCCGCTGGTGTTGCGGCACTTCCCGACGCCGACGCAGCGGCGCATCGCCTGCCCGAAACTCCCCCGGTCCTCGGGATAGCCGAGCACCGTGACGTCCTCGATGGACAGCGGCGCCGGGCGCACGCGCAGGTTCGCGTCGACCTTGCGCGGCTCGACGATGATGCCGGGGTTCATCCGCCCGGCCGGGTCGAAGATCGCCTTGAACCGCGCGAAAACGGCCATCATCTCCGGGCTGTACATCCGGGACAGCAGCTCCGACCGGGCCTGGCCGTCGCCGTGTTCGCCGGACAGGGAGCCGCCGTGCGCCGCGACGAGGTCCGCGGCCTCCTCCAGGAACCGCCGGAACCCGGCGATCCCTTGCTGCGACAGGAGATCGAAGTCCAGCCGCAGGTGCAGGCAGCCCTCGCCGTAGTGTCCGTAGACGACGCTCTTGCGCCCGTGCGCACGCATGAGGTCCTTGAACTCGCGCAGGTACGCGCCGAGCCGCTCGGGCGGGACGGCCGCGTCCTCCCAGCCCGGCCACGCCTCCGAGCCGTCCGCGAGCCGGGTCGCCAGGCCGGCGCCTTCCTCGCGGATCCGCCACAGCTCGCGCTGCGCGACCGGGTCGTCCAGCACGACGGACCCGGTCAGCTCCAGCGACGCGGCCAGCGCGCGGGCGCGTCCGGCGGCCTCGGCCGGGTCCGCGCCGGCCAGCTCGACGAACAGCCACGCGCCGCCCGGCGGCAGGTCGTTGCCGCGGCCGGGGAGCATCGCGACCAGCTCGGCGTCGACGCCTTCGACGGTCAGCGGCGACCACGGCAGGATCGACGGCACCGCGTCGGCGGCGGCGATGTCGGACGGGAAGCCCAGCACGGCCAGCACCCGGTGCCGCGGCAGCTCGGCCAGCGCGACCGTCGCCTCCAGCACCGTGACGCACGTGCCTTCCGAGCCGACCAGCGCCTTGGCGACGTCGAAGCCGTTCTCCGGCAGCAGGTGCTCCAGGCCGTAGCCGGAGACGCGCCGCGGCCACGTCGAAAGTTCCTTGCGCAGCAACGCCAGGTTGTCCCGCACCAGCGCGCGCAGCTCGTCGAAGACCCGGCCTTCGGTCGGCTCGCCCGGGCCGAGCCGCAGCCGCGTGCCGTCGTAGAGCAGGACGTCCAGCGAGCGCACGACGTCGACCGTGCGGCCCCACGCCACCGAGTGCGAGCCGCACGCGTTGTTGCCGATCATCCCGCCGATCGTGCAGCGGCTGTGCGTCGAGGGGTCGGGGCCGAACCGCAGCCCGTGCGGCGCCGCGACGGCTTGCAGGTCGTCCAGCACGGTCCCGGGCAGCACCCGCGCGAGCCGCGTCTCCGGGTCGAGTGAGAGCACCCCGCCGACGTGGCGCGAGGTGTCGATCACCAGCCCGGGCCCGCACGCGTTCCCGGCGACGCTGGTGCCGCCGCCGCGGGCGATCACCGGCAGGTCCCGGGCGCGGGCGGCGGCGACCGCGGCGACGACGTCGTCGACGGTCTCCGGCAGCACGACGCCCCGGGGCACGTGGCGGTAGTTGGAGGCGTCGGTCGTGTACAGCGCGAGCGTGGCGGTGTCGGTGAGGATCTCCACGCCCCCATTCAAGTCGATCGGTGGCACGATCCGCTGTGTGACGATCGACTTGCACGCCCACAGCACGGCCTCGGACGGCACGACCCCGCCCGCGGACCTGCCGCGGCTGGCGGCCCGGGCGGGCCTGACCGTGGTCGCGCTCACCGACCACGACACGTTCGCCGGCCTGGCTCTTGCGGCGCCCGCCGCCGCGGAAGCCGGGGTCGAGCTGGTGCCCGGCGTCGAGATCTCCTGCCGGCTCGACGACGCCGAGGTGCACCTGCTCGGCTACTTCGCCGACCCGGCGGACGCGTCGCTGGCGGCCGAGCTGGAGCTGATCCGTACCGACCGCGCCCGCCGCGCGGTCCGGATGGTGGACCGCTGCCGCGAGCTGGGCGCACCGATCACGCTGGCCCAGGTGGAGGCGATCGCCGCCGGCGCCCCGCTGGGCCGCCCCCACATCGCGGCGGCCCTGGTGGCGACGGGCGTGGTGACGGACGCGTTCACGCCGGACTGGCTCGCCGACGGCGGCCGCGCGGACGTCCCGAAGCACGTCCTGCCCACGACGGCCGC
The DNA here is from genome assembly GCF_036114655.1 of Amycolatopsis sp. NBC_00348. Lineage (NCBI taxonomy): Bacteria > Bacillati > Actinomycetota > Actinomycetes > Pseudonocardiales > Pseudonocardiaceae > Amycolatopsis > Amycolatopsis sp. NBC_00348. The sequence continues at coordinate 6,101,439 of NZ_CP107994.1, forward strand.
GATCGCCCTGGTCCGCGCGGCCGGCGGCACGGCGGTGCTGGCCCACCCACGCTCGTCGAAGCGCCGGGCGGAGGTGTCGGACGCCCAGCTGGCGACGTTGGCCGCGGCAGGACTGGCCGGGCTGGAAGCGGACCACCCGGAGCAGCCGCCGGAGGTCGGACGGCGGCTGCGGGAGGTGGCGGCGGAGCTGGGGCTGCTGACGACGGGCTCGAGCGACTTCCACGGCGACCGGAAGCCGGTCCGGCTGGGCGACTTCACGACGGCGCCCGAGGTGCTGGCCGCCCTGCGCCCGGCCGCCGTGCCGTGAGGGGCACCCTCAGGGCGCTCAAGTCCCTGAGGGTGCCCCTCGCGACCTCCGGCTTCAGCGAGCGCTGGGCGCCGTAAGACGGCGCTCGGCCAGCGCGGCCGCCTCGCGCAACGGCGTCGTCGAGTGCGCCCGCGCGGCCGTGAGGATGCCCTCCACCGTCCCTTCGATCGACTCGACGCGGGCCAGCGCGGCGTCGTGGTCCAGGCCCTCCGCCTCCCGCGAAAGCGTGTACAAGATCCCGCCCGCGCTCGCGACGTAGTCCGGCACCCACAGCACGCCCCGGGCGGCCAGCGCGTCCGCGACGGCGTCGTCGGTCAGCTGGTTGTTCGCCGGGCCCACCACCAGCGGCGTGTCGAGCCGGGCCACGCTCTCCGGGCTCAGCACGCCACCCACCGCCGCCGGGATGACGACGTCCGCCGTCAGGGTGAGCGCTTTCTCCGGCGGGACCCACTCGAAGTCGCGAGCCTCGGCACGCTTCGCCGGGTCGACGTCCGAGACCACCACCGACGCGCCCGTGGCCTGCAGGCTCGCGGCCAGATGGGCCCCCACCGCGCCGTAGCCGCTGATCACCACCCGGCGCCCGGCCATCGACCGCGTGCCCGACGCCGCCCGCAGCGCGGCGAGGACGCCGAGCGCCGTCGGGCCGCTGGACGAGCCCGTGCCGCCCGCGGACTCGGGTGTGCAGAATGCGTGCGGCGAGACCTCGCGCAGCACCAGCATGTCGGCCGGGCCGGTGCCGACGTCCGGGCCCGCGAGGTACGCGCCGTCGAACGAGGCGATCAGCTCGGCGTGGTCCAGAAGGACGTCCCGCCGTTCCGCCGGAGAGAGCACCCGGCCGGGCTCCAGCGCGATGACGCTCTTCGCGCCGCCGAAGTCGAGGCCGGCGACCGCGCACTTCGCGGTCATCGCCGCCGAGAGGCGCAGGACGTCGTCGACGGCGTCGGTCAGGCTCGGGTAGGCCTTGAGGCGGCAGCCGCCGACGGCCGGGCCGAGGACGCTCGAATGGATCGCGACCATCGTGGTGACGCCGGATCGGCGGCCACGGCGGGCGATGAGCTGCTCATGTGCGGTCATGGGCACTGAAGTTAGAGTGATCGTCGGCGATGTCGACATGTCGCCGAACTAAATTCGGCAATCACGAGGAGCACCCGGTGCTGGACGAACTTGATTCGGCGATCGTGCGCCTGCTGCAGGAGGACGCCCGGCAGACCAACCGCGAGATCGCCCGGAAGGTCGGCATCGCGCCGTCGACGTGCCTCGAACGGATCCGGCTGCTGCGGGAGCGCGGCGTCATCCGCGGTTACCACGCCGACATCGACCTCGCGAGCCTCAACCGCGGCGTCCGGGCCATGGTCGCGGCGCAGGTGCGGCCGCTGAGCCGGGCCGTCATCGACACCTTCCAGCGCTCGATCGCCGAACTGCCGGAGGTGCTTTCGGTGTACGTGACCGCGGGTAGCGACGATTTCCTGATCGAAGTCACCGCCCCCGACATCGACGGGCTGCACGCCTTCCTCACCGACCGCCTCGCGATCCGCCGGGAGATCGTCGGCTTCCGCACTTCGATCATTTTCCGGCACCTGCGCAAGACGACGTTGGAACCACTGGCCTAAGGGGTACCCGGACGAAGACTGCGCATCACCCCTGAATACACCCCCTGAATACCCGGATTCGCACGCTGAGAGGGGAAACTGCCGGTGGTGAAGCGTCTAATGATTACGACGGAAGGAGGCACCGCCATGATCACCACGTTGAACCATCGTGAGCGGGCCACACTGAGAGCCGTGGCCGAGGGTCACGCCGAAATCAGCTGCAGCTGCGAACCCGACCTCTTCATCGACGGCCTGAGCTGCTGCGATCAGTCCACCGTGCACCGGCTGGCCCGCCTGGGCCTGATCGCGCCGGCCCGCCCGGGCAAGTGCGGCCAGCGCGTCCCGGCACTACTCACCGAAGCCGGTTCGCAAGCACTGGGTGAGGTCTTCGCGACCGCCGCGTAATTGCGTTGCCGCGCAGTGGGGGCCCTGCCAGCATCGCCCGAATGCACGTATTCCTCGAGACCGAGCGGCTGATCCTGCGCCGGTTCACCGAGAGCGACGCCGACGCGCTGTTCGACCTCTACGACGACGCCGCGGTGATGAAGTACATCGACGGGGGCCGGCCGGCGGATCGCACGGAGATCGTCACCCTCGACCTCCCCGCGTTCCTCGGCTACTACGAGCGGTTCCCCGGTTACGGGTTCTGGGCCGCGATCGAGAAGAGCACGGGCGATTTCCTGGGCTGGTTCCACTTCCGGCCGCGTCCGTCGGACCCGCCGGACGAGCCCGAACTGGGGTACCGGCTGCACCGAGCGGCCTGGGGCAAGGGCTACGGCACCGAAGGCTCGGTGGCGCTGCTCGCGAAAGGCTTCGACGACCTGGGGGTCAAGCGCGTCACGGCGTTCACCATGACGGTGAACCAGCGCTCGCGGCGCGTCATGGAAAAGCTGGGGATGACGCTCATCCGCACGTACTTCGACAAGTTCCCGGAGCACGACCTCGCCCCGGGTGCGGAACACGGCGAAGTCGAATACGCGATCACGCGCGAGCAGTGGGGGTCGCGGTCGTGAGTGTTTAGGGCGGTTAGAACCGCCCTAAACACTCACGACGAGCTGCGGCAGAAGGCTCAGCCGTGGACCTCGAACTCGTAGATCCGCGCCGCGCCGTTGCCGTCGTTGGCCGCGGTGGTGATGTTCAGCTTCACGTAGCGGGCCGACCTCGCGGTGATCGGGTGGTACGTGCGGCTGGCCCGGGAGCCGGTCACGGACGCGACCGTCGTCCAGTTCGTGCCGTCGGTCGACGTCTGGATCGTGAACGCCCCGGTGTTCCAGGCCGTGGTCTCACCGCCGAGGCCGGCGTGCTCGACCACGAACGACGACACGTTCTGCGCCGACCCCAGGTCCACCTGGAGGAACTTCGTGGCGGCCGTGGTGCAGAACTTGCTGTTGTTCATCAGGCTGCCGTCGACGGCGTTGGCCGCGCCTTCGGACGAGGCGCACGACGCCGAGCCCGTGGCGGCCTTGCCCTGCGCCAGGTTCGTGCCGAGGTTCGGCGCGGCGGCCGGCGGCGTGAAGCCGTCGTTGTACGACGGCGGGACGTCCGCCGCGTTCGTGCCCCACGCGCTCGGCGACGAGCCCATCGTGTAGTTCAGCGTCGACGCGCCCGCGATGTCGCCGTAGCGGATCCACGATTTCGTCGTCGCGGTCCCGTTGACGCTCAGGCTCTGCACGTACTGCGAGCCCTGGCCGGCGCCACTGCCGTTGATCTGGATCGTCCCGCTCGGGCGGATGATCGAAACCGCCGGGAACAGCGGGCCGTGCAGGGCCAGGACGTCCGCGCCCGGCGTCGCCGGGTACATCCCCAGCGCGGCGAAGACGTACCACGCCGAGGTCGCGCCGAGGTCGTCGTTGCCGGGCTCGCCGCCCGCGCCGGTGGTGAACGACTCGTTCATCACGCGCCGCACCGCCGAGCTGGTGCCCTGCGGGTGGGCGGCGTAGTTGTACGCCCACGGCACGCCGTGCTCGGGCTCGTTGCCGATGTAGAAGTACGGCTGGGTGAGGCCGCCGTTGAGCTGCGTGAAGTGGTGGTCCAGCCGCTGGACGGCGGTCTTCGCGCCGCCCATCAGGTTGATCAGGCCCTGGTAGTTGTAGGGCACCATCCAGGTGTACTGCGACGGGTTGCCTTCGGTGTAGCCGCTGTTGCTCGACGGCACGACCGGCCAGGCGAACGTGCCGGTGCTGCCCCGCGGCTGGATGTAGCCGGAGTCGGTGCCGTACACGTTCTGCCACCACTGGGCGCGCTGCATGTAGGTGTTGTACTTCGTCGTGTCACCGACGGCTTTCGCGAACTGCGCCACCGCGAAGTCCGACGCCGAGTACTCGAGCGAGTCCGACGGGTCCTCGGTGACGTAGTGCCGGCTGACGTACCCGGACTGGCGCCCGCGGATCGCCTGCCCCTGCGCGGCGCCGCCGTTGGAGCTCTTGTCCATCAGCGTCAGCGCGGCCGCCGTGTCGAAACCGCGGACACCGAAGGCGTACATGCTGCCGACGACGATCGGTCCGGGGTCCCCGGTCATCACGAAGTGCTCGTTGTTGTTGTGCGACCACTTGGGCAGCAACCCGCCCTGCTGGCCGTCCAGCACCATCGACTTCGCGATGTCGCTGGCTTCGTTGGGCGCGACCAAACCGATCAACGCCGCCCACGACCGGTAGATGTCCCAGCCGGAGTAGTTCTGGTACACGGTGTGCGTCGCGGTGTGGATCGCCTGGTCGAACCCGCGGTACTGGCCGTTGGTGTCGCTGGCGATGTTCGGGTTCTGGAACACGTGGTACAGCGCCGTGTAGAACTTCTGCAGGTCCGCGGCGGCGCCTCCGGTCACCTGGACGCGGTTGAGGATGGTGTTCCAGCTCGTGTCGGCCGCGGCGCGGACCCCGGCGAAGTCGAACCCGGGGTTCTCGGCCGCGAGGTTCGCCTGCGCGTTGGCCAGGCTGACGAACGAGATGCCGACCTTCGCCTGCACGGTCGTGTTGCTCGAGGTGTCGAAGGTGACGTAGCCGCCGGAGTTCGTGCCGCTGGTGCTCGCGGACCCGGCGCTCACCGTGCCGCCGAGCCAGGTGCCGAAGCCGCTGGGCGCGCGGTCGAACTGGACCACGTAGAAGATCTGGTAGGTCTTCGACGACCCGCAGAAGCCGCCGCCGGTCACCGTGCCGGTGAGCTGGCTGCCGCTGATGGCGATCGACCCGTTGCGGTTGCCGGTCGCGCTGCGGCCGGTGTTGACGAGCAGCCGCGCCGTCGTCGTGTTCGGGTAGGTCAGCTTCATGGAGCCGGACCGCTGGGTGGCGGACAGCTCGACGGTGGTGTTGTAGTTGTCGAGCTTGTTCTTGTAGTAGCCGGGCGCGGCCGACTCGTTCGCCTTCGTGTAGCGCCCGGCGTACCCGGTCCAGCCGGTGCCCGGCGACGTCCCGATCGCGCCGGTGATCGGCAGCAGGCCGAGGTCCTCGTTGTTGGGGCAGCCGGCGCCGTTGAAGTGGGTGAGGCTGAACTCTTCGATGCTCGTGTCGCTGTAGCGGTAGCCCGACGGCGACCCGGTCGGGGTGTCCGGGCTGAACTGCGTCATCCCGAACGGCACGACGGCGCCCGGGTACGTGCTGCCGCCGGCGCCGCCGGGCACCGGGTTGGGCGAGTTGCTGTTGTCCGTGCCGATGAAGGGATTCACGTACTGCGTAAGGGCGAGCGTCGCGGCGCCGGCGGCCGGAGCGGGCAGCGCGGCGAGCCCCGCACCCACGAGGACCGCGGCGAGCGCCGCTCCCCGGAGCCGTCTCCTGAACCTTGACAGTGGTCCGGACATGGAACCTTCCTCTCCTCGGCACGCAGTGGCTGACAACGTTGTCAATCGGCCCGAAAGCTGCACTTTCCCAGGGAAAGTGCAGCTTTTTGAGGCTCGTGAGGCTGATGTGGTGATCGAGGGTGGTGCGCGGCCCGGTTCGGGGCGGGCCGGGTGATCCGGTGGTCGGGGGAAGGACATGGTGCCACGGGCGAATACCTCCGCGGTAGCACCGAAAGTCCGAATCCCCCTTGTGCGCCAACCGAATGCGCGCGTGGTCAGCCCACTACCCGGTGGTGGTCCGCACTCACGCGCCCCCGGTGACCCACTGCTCGCCGAGTTCGACGGCCTTCGCTTCGCCGCCGGTGAGGTCGGCCAGCCAGCTCGCGAACACTTCGGACTCGCCGGGCGCCAGGCCGATCTCGAAGCGGGCCAGCTCGTCGAAGCGCGTCGCGCGCAGGACGTAGCGCGACGCGCGCAGGTCGTTCTCCAGCCGGCCCGCGCGGTCGTAGCTCACGGCGACCTCAACCACTTGGAGTCGACGGTGTTCTAGTACGCCTACTACGTCGATCGCTTGTGCCACAGCCTGTCCGTACGCGCGGATGAGCCCGCCCGCGCCGAGCAGCACCCCGCCGAAGTAGCGCGTCACGACCGCGACCGTGTCCGTCAACTCCCGGCGGCGCAGCACTTCCAGCATCGGCGTGCCCGCCGTGCCCGCAGGTTCCCCGTCGTCACTGGAACGCCGGGTCCGTCCATCCGGGCCGAGAACGAAGGCGAGACAGTGGTGCCGGGCGCCCGGTCCGGCGCGCCGCCGGCCCGCGATGAACGCGCGCGCGGCCTCCTCCGACGTCACCGGAGCGAGCGCGCAGAGGAAGCGGGAGCGCTTGATCTCGACCTCGTGGCTGCCCTCCCGAGCCACGGAGAGATAACGATCAGTCATCGGCCGGGTTCACCATGTACCCAGCTTCTCACCCCGGAGCCGGGCACCGGCACCCGCCTCGGACCACTTGAGACGGACGTTTCCGCAGGTCAAGGCGATATTTCAGGCAGCGAAGGGAGAGGCGACCTGGCATATGGGACGACCCCCGTGCCCGTCAACGCAAGCGTGGCATTTCCCACCCGGGGGCGACGACGTATGTCGATAACAGCGAATTCACACTATCGTCATAAGACCCGGCGAACCCGGGAGTAACACCGCGCGCTCCGGCTGACCCCCACCACAGTGGTCTGCCTCTGCGCGCACGCAGTACCGAACACGTTCGGCTGCCCAGTGTTGTGCGGCCTCCCAGATGACCCGCGTCCGGTTTCCGGGCTCCTTCGGTGACGCCGACCAGCCCGGCCGATACCTCGCGGCATCTTGCACCTCGACAACAGCAACTGTTCTCGACTGACCATCGCGGTACCGGACCACTTCGTTAACCGGTTCAGTTCGAACCACTCGATGAGGTGAGTACCGGTCACGCCAACGCCTTGGGAGGCGGCCAGCCGTGACCCACCGTGCCAGTGCCCTCCCCCCGTCGGGGGAGCAGCTCAGCAACGCCGAGGCCAAGGGCCTCTACCGGAGCGAATACGAACACGACGCCTGCGGTGTCGCGTTCGTCGCCGACCTCACCGGACGCCGGGATCATGCCATCGTCGCGAAGGCCCTGGTCGCGTTGCGCAACCTGGAACACCGCGGGGCGCGGGGCGCCGAACCGGATACCGGGGACGGCGCCGGGCTCCTGATCCAGATCCCGGACGAGTTCTTCCGCGAAGTCGTCGATTTCACCCTGCCCGAACCGGGCACCTACGCCGTGGGCACCGCTTTCCTGCCCCAGGACGAAAAACGCCGCGGCCGGGCCATGACGACCATCGAGCGCATCGCGGCCGAAGAGGACATGCGTGTGCTCGGCTGGCGCGAGCTGCCGGTCAACCCCGAGCACTGCGGGCCGACCGCGGCCGAGACGATGCCGCACTTCACGCAGCTGTTCCTGGCCGCGCGCCGCCCGAAGCCGGAGCACGCCGACCCGCTGTCGATCGAGCGCAGCGCGTTCTGCGTCCGCAAGCGCGTGGAGCACGAGCTGGCCGCGGAAGACGTCTACTTCCCCAGCCTGTCCTCGCGCACGATCGTCTACAAAGGAATGCTCACCGAGCCCCAGGTCGAGCGGTTCTTCGCCGACCTGACCGACGAGCGCGTCACCAGCGCCATCGGCCTGGTGCACTCCCGCTTCTCCACCAACACGTTCCCGTCGTGGCCGCTGGCGCACCCCTACCGGTACGTCGCGCACAACGGCGAGATCAACACCCTGCGCGGCAACCGCAACTGGATGGACGCCCGCGAGGCGCTGCTCGAGACCGACCTGATCCCGGGCGACCTCAAGCGCATCTACCCGGTGATCACCCGCGGCGCCAGCGACTCGGCGAGCTTCGACGAAGTCCTGGAGCTGCTCCACCTCGGCGGCCGGTCGCTCCCGCACGCGGTGCTGATGATGATCCCCGAGGCCTGGGAGAACCACCAGGAGATGGACCCGGCGCGCCGCGCCTTCTACGAGTTCCACTCGACGCTGATGGAGCCGTGGGACGGCCCGGCGCTGGTCGCCTTCACCGACGGCAGCCAGATCGGCGCGGTGCTCGACCGCAACGGCCTGCGCCCCGGCCGCTACTGGGTGACCGACGACGGCCTCGTCGTGCTCGCCTCCGAGGTCGGCGTGCTCGACATCGACCCGGCGACGATCGTCCGCAAGGGACGGCTCGAGCCCGGCCGGATGTTCCTGGTGGACACCGAGGCCGGCCGGATCGTCGAGGACGAGGAGATCAAGGGCGAGCTGGCCACCGCGCACCCGTACGACGAGTGGGTCGAGGCCGGGCTGCTGCAGCTCGACGAGCTGCCCGAGCGCGACCGCGAGGTCCCGCTGCACGCCACGCTCGTGCGCCGGCAGCAGGCGTTCGGCTACACCGAGGAAGACCTCGAAACCATCCTCGAACCGATGGCCCGCACCGCCGCCGAGCCGATCGGGTCGATGGGCAACGACTCGCCGCTGGCGTCGCTCTCCAGCCGGTCGCGGCTCATCTTCGACTACTTCATCCAGCTGTTCGCCCAGGTCACGAACCCGCCGCTGGACGCGATCCGCGAAGAGCTGGTGACGGCGCTGGGCGCGCAGATCGGCGCCGAGCCGAACCTGCTCGTCGGCAACTCGGCGTCGTGCCGCCGGATCGCGCTGCCGTTCCCGGTGCTCGACAACGACCAGCTCGCCAAGCTGGTGCACGTCAACGACGACGGTGACCTGCCCGAGTTCCAGGCCGTCACCGTGCTCGGCCGGTACAACGTGCACGGCGGCGGCGAGGCCCTGGTCAAGCGGCTCGACGAGATCCGCACCGAGGTGTCGGAGGCGATCGAGGACGGCGCGCGGGTGATCGTGCTGTCCGACCGCGGGACCGACGAGGACCACGCGCCGATCCCGTCGCTGCTGCTGACCGGCGCGGTGCACCACCACCTCGTCCGTGAGAAGACGCGCACGCAGGTCGGCCTCGTCGTCGAGGCCGGCGACGCGCGCGAGGTGCACCACATCGCGCTGCTCGTCGGCTACGGCGTCGCCGCGGTCAACCCGTACCTCGCGATGGCGACCGTCGAGGAGATGGCCCACCAGGGCCTGATCCCGGGCGTGACGCCGAAGGAGGCGACCCGGAACCTGATCAAGGCGCTGGGCAAGGGCGTCCGCAAGACGATGTCCAAGATGGGCGTCTCGACCGTCGCGTCCTACACCGGCGCGCAGATCTTCGAGGCGATCGGGCTCGGCGAAGAGGTCATCGAGAACTGCTTCACCGGCACGACCTCACGCCTCGGCGGCGTCGGCTTCGACACCCTGGCCGAAGAGGTCGCGAAGCGGCACCAGTACGCGTTCCCGGCCGACGGCGTCCGCGCCGCCCACCGCCAGCTGGAGACGGGCGCGGACTACCAGTGGCGCCGCGAGGGCGAGCCGCACCTGTTCAACCCGCAGACCGTGTTCAAGCTCCAGCACTCCACCCGGTCCGGCAAGTACGACGTCTTCAAGGAGTACACGAAGGCCGTCGACGACCAGGCCGAGAAGCTGCTGACGCTGCGCGGGCTGTTCGGCTTCAAGTACGGCGAGCGGCCGCCGGTGCCGATCGACGAGGTCGAACCGGTCTCCTCGATCGTCAAGCGGTTCGCCACCGGCGCGATCTCCTACGGCTCGATCTCGATGGAGATGCACCAGACCCTCGCCATCGCGATGAACCGCCTCGGCGGGAAGTCCAACACCGGCGAAGGCGGCGAAGACGCGGAGCGGCTTTACGACCTGGAGCGGCGAAGCGCCGTGAAGCAGGTCGCGTCGGGCCGCTTCGGCGTCACGAGCGAGTACCTGGTCAACGCCGACGACATCCAGATCAAGATGGCGCAGGGCGCGAAGCCCGGTGAAGGCGGGCAGCTGCCCGGCGCGAAGGTGTACCCGTGGATCGCGAAGACGCGGTACTCGACACCGGGTGTCGGCCTGATTTCGCCGCCGCCGCACCACGACATCTACTCGATCGAGGACCTTGCCCAGCTGATCCACGACCTGAAGAACGCCAACCCGGCCGCGCGCATCCACGTGAAGCTCGTGTCCGAGGTCGGCGTCGGCACGGTCGCGGCGGGCGTCTCGAAGGCGCACGCGGACGTCGTGCTCATCTCGGGTCACGACGGCGGGACCGGCGCGTCACCGCTGTCGTCGATCAAGCACGCCGGCGGCCCGTGGGAGCTGGGCCTGGCCGAGACGCAGCAGACGCTGCTGGCCAACCGGCTGCGCGACCGGATCGTCGTGCAGACCGACGGCCAGCTCAAGACCGGCCGCGACGTCGTCATCGCGGCGCTGCTCGGCGCCGAGGAGTTCGGGTTCGCGACCGCACCGCTGGTGGTGTCGGGCTGCATCATGATGCGCGTCTGCCACCTCGACACCTGCCCGGTGGGCGTCGCGACGCAGAACCCGAAGCTGCGCGAGAAGTTCAGCGGCAAGGCCGAGTACGTCGTCAACTTCTTCGAGTTCATCGCCCAGGAGGTGCGGGAGTACCTGGCGGAGCTGGGCTTCCGGACGATCGCCGAGGCCGTCGGGCACGCGGAGTTCCTCGACAAGCGCAAGGCCGTCGACCACTGGAAGGCGGCCGGGCTGGACCTGTCGCCGATCTTCCACGTGCCGGACATGGCCCCGGCCGGCCTGCGCCTGCAGCAGACGCAGCAGGACCACGGGCTGGAGAAGGCGCTCGACAACACGCTGATCCAGCTCGCCGAAGGCGCCCTCAACTCGGGTGACAAGGTGCGGCTGGAACTGCCGGTGCGCAACGTGAACCGGACCGTCGGCACCATGCTCGGCTCGGAGCTGACCAAGCGGTGGGGCGGCGAAGGGCTGCCGGACGACACCATCGACGTCACCTTCACCGGGACCGCGGGCCAGTCGTTCGGCGCGTTCGTGCCGAAGGGCATCACGCTGCGGCTCTACGGCGACGGCAACGACTACGTCGGCAAGGGCCTCTCCGGCGGCCGGCTGATCGTGCGCCCGTCGAAGGAAGCGCGGTACGCCGCGGAAGAGCACATCATCGCCGGCAACGTGATCGGCTACGGCGCGACGAGCGGTGAGATCTTCATCCGCGGCAAGGTCGGCGAGCGGTTCTGCGTGCGCAACTCGGGCGCGCTGGCCGTCGTCGAAGGCGTCGGCGACCACGGCGCGGAGTACATGACCGGCGGCCGGGTGGTCGTGCTCGGGTCGATCGGCCGCAACTTCGCGGCCGGCATGTCCGGCGGCGTCGCGTACGTGCTGGACCTGCCCGCGCACCGCGTCAACCCGGAGATGGTCGACCTCGACCCGCTCGACTCCGAGGACGCGGACTTCCTGCGCGAGGCCCTCGAAAAGCACTACGACGAAACGGAGTCCGCGGTCGCGCGTGCCCTGCTCGCCGACTGGGACGCCGGCGTCGACCGGTTCGGCAAGGTCATGCCGAAGGACTACAAGCGCGTGCTCGCCGCCCAGGTGCAGGCCGAGCGGGACGGGCGCGACGTGAACGAGGCGATCATGGAGGCAGCTCATGGCTGAAAATCGCGCAGCCAGCCATGAGTGCCGACCGGGTGCGGGTGTCCCGCAAGAAACGGAGGCCGCACATGGCTGACCCCAAGGGCTTTCTGACCACCACGCGCGAAGAGCCGACGCGCCGTCCGGTCGACCTGCGGCTGATGGACTGGCGCGAGGTCTACGAGGACTTCGCGTCCACGAAGCTGGAGAAGCAGGCCGGCCGCTGCATGGACTGCGGCATCCCGTTCTGCCACCAGGGCTGCCCGCTCGGGAACCTCATCCCGGAGTGGAACACGCTGGTGTGGCGGGAGGACTGGCAGCAGGCGGCCGACCGGCTGCACGCGACCAACAACTTCCCGGAGTTCACCGGCACCCTGTGCCCGGCACCGTGCGAAACCGCGTGCGTGCTGGGGATCAACGACGACCCGGTGACCATCAAGCGCGTCGAGATCTCGATCATCGACCGCGCCTTCGCCGAGGGCTGGGTGACGCCGGAGGTGCCGGCCGCGCGCACCGGCAAGAAGGTCGCGGTCGTCGGGTCCGGCCCGTCGGGTCTTGCCGCGGCGCAGCAGCTCACGCGCGCGGGCCACAGCGTCGTGGTCCTCGAGCGGGCCGACAAGATCGGCGGGCTGCTGCGCTACGGCATTCCCGAGTTCAAGATGGAGAAGCACCGCCTGGACCGCCGGCTCGCGCAGATGGAAGCCGAGGGCACGGAGTTCCGGACGTCGGTGAACGTCGGCGTGGACTTGTCGGTCGCCGAGCTGCAGTCGTCGTACGACGCGGTGGTGCTGGCCGGCGGCGCCACGGACTGGCGCGACCTGCCGATCCCCGGCCGCGAGCTCGACGGCATCCACCAGGCGATGGAGTTCCTCCCGCCGGCAAACCGGGTCGCGTCGGGTGACCTCGAGTCGTCGCCCTTCGACGCCTCGGGCCTCGACGTCGTCGTCATCGGCGGCGGCGACACGGGCGCGGACTGCGTCGGGACGTCCCACCGCCAGGGCGCGCGGTCGGTGACGCAGCTGGAGATCATGCCGCGGCCGCCGGAGGCCCGCTCGGACGCGCACCCGTGGCCGACCTACCCGATGATCTACCGGGTGTCCTCGGCGCACGAAGAGGGCGGCGAGCGGCTGTACTCGGTGAACACGCAGGAGTTCGCGGCCGACGCCGACGGCCGGGTGCGCGCGCTGAAGCTGGTCGAGGTGCGCAACGAGGGCGGCAAGTTCGTCCCGGTCCCCGGTTCCGAACGCGAGCTGCCGGCGCAGCTGGTGCTGCTGGCGATGGGCTTTCTCGGACCGCAGAAGAAGGGCCTGATCGAGGACCTGGGCGTCGAGCTGGACGCACGCGGCAACGTCGCACGCGACAAGACGTTCAAGACGAGCCTGGACAACGTGTTCGTCGCGGGCGACATGGGCCGAGGCCAGTCGCTGATCGTCTGGGCGATAGCGGAAGGCCGTTCCGCGGCCGCGGGCGTCGACGCGTTCCTGACGGGCCGCGGCATCCTGCCGGCCCCGATCGCCCCGACGGACCGCCCGCTGACGTAAGACCCGGCGCCGGCGGCGGTGCCAGAGTCGTCACCCCGCCGGCGCTGTCCCACCCTCTGCTGTTCGCCGTGGTGCCGGTGGTGAAGGGTGTGTTCACAGCTCGTCGAACTCGCTGCGCAGCGCCTGCCGGTCGACAGGACCGTCGGCACAGCCCGAAAGTCCGGCCAGAGCGGCCACCGCCGAAACTCCTGCTTCCGTATCAGCTGTCGAGCAGCGCGCTGCCCAGCGGGGTCAGCGAGTGCAGCACCGTGTTGCGCTCCCGGTGCGTGATGATCAGCCCCGCGCGGCGCAGGACCGTCGCGTGTTTGCTGACCGCCGACGGCGTGACGCCCAGCCGCGCCGCCAGTTCGGAGGTGCTGCAGCCGACCGCCAGCACCGTCAGCGCCGCCGCGCGGGTCGGGCCGAGCAGGTCCGCCAGCGCGTTGCCGCGCACGGGCCGGGCCGCGCGGTCGGGCGCCGACCCGTAGGAAGCCTGGCGGACGCACGGGTAGAGCAGCCGCGGGATCCCGCCCGGGGCGGGCGTGACGAGCGCCGGGCACACCGAAAAGTACGTCGGCACCAGCAGCAGCCCGGTGCCCTCCGACACGGGCCCGCCGGCGGTGCGGTCGTCGGTCTCCAGCACCGGGGGCGCCCAGCGGACCATCGGGCGCAGGCCGGTCAGCAGCGCGTCGACGCCGCCGTGGAGCAGCACCTGCGTGCGCATCCCGAGGTCCGCGTCCACTTGGGCGCCGACGAAGTCCCAGCTCGGCGCGAGGGCCAGTTCGTGGTAGTCCTGCATGGCCTGGACCAATCGCGGCAGGCCCGCAGTGTCGCCGTCGGCGAGCGCCGTCGCCCAGCCCGGGAGCTCGTGGTCGGCCGGCGCGGTGCGCAACCCGATCTTCAGCGCCGTCGGGTCCGTCTTCAGCACCGCCGTGAGCCCCGACTCCAGGTCGTAGCGGCCCGCGGCCGGCAGCAGGAACTCCGGGAGCGGCGCGTCCGGGCGGCAGAGCCACATCAGCACGGCCGCCGAGTCCGGCAGGCCCTGCCACACCCGGTGCCGCCAGCGGTTGAACGCCGACGACGCCGCGTTGCGCCCGCCGTCACGCCGTTGCAGGACCTGCAGGCTCGCGGCGAGCTCGGCCATCGGGTCGGCCGCGGCGGCGAGCCCGACGCGGATCAGGTCGTGCAACGTCAGCTCGATGCGCACCGATGGCCCCCCGGGTGTCTGTCCCCCTCTATCGGCCGCCGTACCGTTCCGTTACACCGCTGACCAGCGTCTTTGCCGCTCCGGGAAATCTACTCGACGAGGCAGGAACTCCCCTGAATGATGGCTTTCAGAGGCCCGCTTTCGGGGGTTTGAGGGTCTCGACGAGGGGGATTCGCCGGTTTTGCTGTGCGCCGGGTCCATTGTGGCCCGGGGCTGGGTGGCGCCTGCCTTCTCCCCGTCATCAGGTGCCATCCAGATGCCGAAAAGGGGAACGATGACGAAGATCAAGCGACTGATGGTGACGGTCGCCGCGGCGGCGGGCCTGCTGGGCCTGGTCGCCGTACCGCAGGCCGGCGCGGCGCCGGCCGATGGCAAGGGGGATGTGAAGGTCTCTTCGCTGGCCGGGGTCACGCTCCGGCACTCGAAGGTGGCCGACGCGGCGAAGCAGCAGCGGTCCACCAACCGCGCGGCGGCCGACGTCGACCCGGGGCCGTGGCTGATCGTCTCCGCTCAGTCCGGCCGTTGCTGGGACGCGGATCTGAACACGATCGGCGCGAACGGCACGAAGGTGCAGCTCTGGGACTGCAACGACACGGCGCCGAACCAGGCGTTCTGGCTGACCCAGAACCCGGAGGGCTTCTACCGCTTCCAGAACTACCAGAGCAACCGGTACCTCGACGCCGACCTGAACTCGATCGGCAAGAACGGCACCAAGGTCCAGCTCTGGGACTTCATCGCCGGTGGCAAGAACCAGTGGTGGGCGGGCACCGTCAACCCGGAGGGCTACCTGCGGCTGCAGAGCGGCGCGAGCACGCGCTACCTGACCGCCGAGGGGTCGGCCGGGACCAACGGCACGCGCCTGCAGCTGTGGGACTTCATCTCGGGCGGCACGTCCCAGTGGTGGTCCTGACCAGTTGATCGAATAGCCGCTTGAACGGAACGCGGGTCCCGGCCGGGGCCCGCGTTTCCGTTTCCGCACCGATTACGCGTTCAACTTAATCTTTCGTGTGAAACCGCCGAGCGGGTGGCGCGAAGCCGCCCGTTCGTTGCATTCTGTGTTCAGGGGACCCGGCCGGCCGCAGGGGAGGAGCCGGCCGGGTACCGCCGCTAGGCGGTTTACTTGGGGAGGGGACCCTGATGTCTGTCGATCTGTCCACCACACTGTCCTGGACCACGGCGAGCGGTGACGCCGCCACGATGCTCGGCGAGTTGCAGCCGAACATCCTCAAAGCGCACGTGCGCGACCACCTTTCCGCGTTGTTCCTGACGTTCGGCGAACCGGTGGAGGCGCGGGCGTTCCTCGTCTCGGTCACCGGGAAGATGAAGTCCGCCAAGGAACACCTCGCCGAGGTCGGCGGGTTCAAGAGCGGCGGCGCCCCCGGGACGCCGTACGTCGGCGCCGGGCTCACCGCGGCGGGCTACCGCGCGCTCGGCGTCGAGAACGTCCCGCAGGACGAGGCATTCCTGCGGGGCATGGCGGCGCCGGACACGCGGCGGAAGCTGAGCGATCCGCCGCGCTCGACGTTCGATCCGGGCTATCACGGCGAAATCCACGCCGTCGTGCTCGTCGGCGACGCCACCGACAAGGCGATGACCGCGCGGCGCAACGAGATCCTCGACCTGCTGCCGGACTCCGTCGCCGTCGTGGCGGAGGAAACCGGGCTCGGCCGGGTCAACGCGCGCGGTGAGGGCATCGAGCACTTCGGCTACGTCGACGGCCGCAGCCAGCCGTTGTTCCTCACCGAAGACGTCGACGCGGAAAAGAACAACACCGACGGCATCAACGTCTGGAATCCGGCGGCGCCGCTTTCCCAGGTATTGGTGCCCGACACCGCGGCGCCGGATCCCGGCGTGCATTTCGGCAGTTACTTCGTTTTCCGCAAGCTGGAGCAGAACGTGCGCCGGTTCAAGCAGGCGGAAGCGGACCTGGCCGACACGCTCGGCCTCACCGGCGACGACCGCGAGCGCGCCGGCGCGATGATCATCGGCCGGTTCGAGGACGGCACGCCGCTGACCACCCAGCGGGAGGACGGCGCCGAGAGCCCGGTGTCGAACAACTTCACCTTCGACAGCGACCGCGACGCGCTCAAGTGCCCGTTCCAGGCGCACATCCGCAAGACGAACCCGCGCGGCTCGGGTGGCGCGGAAGACCCCACGGGCGAGCGGCTGCACCTGATGGCCCGCCGCGGCGTCACCTACGGCGAGCGTCCGGACGACCCGAACGCGGACCTGCCGCCCGGGGCGCGCCCGAGCGGCGGGGTCGGGCTGCTGTTCATGGCCTTCAACTCCGTGCTGGGCAACCAGTTCGAGTTCACCCAGGCGATCTGGGCGGACAACCCGGGCTTCCCGATCGTCGACGGCGTCACGCCGGGCCTGGACCCGGTGATCGGCCAGGGCGCGCGCGGGCCGTCGGACTACACGGTCGACTGGGGCGGCTCGGCGCAGCGCGCGGCGGAGCCGGTGCCGCAGGCGGTGACGCTCAAGGGCGGCGAATACTTCTTCATGCCGTCGCTCGCCTTCCTACGCTCGCTCTGATTACCCGGTACCTTTACCGCTCCTGGTGAAGCGGCGAAAGGGACGGGCTTGGACCGGCACGAACGGCTCAGCGCACTGCTGGACATGGTGGGGCAGCGGGACAAGATCGACGTCGAGGCCTCCGCGGAGGAGCTCGACGTCTCCCCCGCCACGATCCGGCGGGATCTGGACCACCTGGCCGGTCGCCAGCTGCTGACCCGCACACGGGGCGGCGCGGTGGCGAGCAACGTCGCGTACGACCTGCCGTTGCGGCACAAGGCCGCGCGCAATGCGCCGGAGAAACAGCGCATCAGCGCGGCCGCCGCACGGCTGGTCGAGCGCGGCATGGTGCTCGGCCTCAACGGCGGCACGACGAGCACGGAGGTCGCCCGCGCGCTGGCGCTGCGCCCGGAGCTGGCCGAGCGCGACGGCTCGCCGGCGCTGACAGTGGTGACGAACGCGCTCAACATCGCCCACGAGCTGGCGGTCCGTCCCAACATCAAGATCGTCGTGACGGGCGGCGTGGCCCGCCAGCACTCGTTCGAGCTGACGGGCCCGCTGGCCAGCCTGTTCCTGGACCAGATCACCCTGGACCTGGTGTTCCTGGGCGTGGACGCGTTCGACCCCGAGCGCGGCGCGTACGCCCACCACGAAGGCGAGGCGAGCATCAACCGCCTGCTGGCATCACGAGCGCGTCAGGTGGTGGTGATAGCGGACAGCGGCAAACTGGGCGGCCACGCATTCGCCCGCATCTGCGACACCACGGCGGTCCACCAGCTGATCACGGACTCGGGAGCAGACCCGGACCAGATAGCGGCCTTCGTTGCGGCGGGAGTCGAGGTCGTCACAGCTTGACCGGCCGTCGGCGGTGAGGTCGTCGGGGCGGGCGGCAGCGAGGGGTCCGGGATGGCTACACCGCCGGAGGGTGGCCCGAGGCCCCGTCCGCTCCGGTCGGCGTCACGCCCGTTCCCGGCCGGTGTGGACACCCCCAGCCCCCCAGACCAGCCCCCACCACTCCCTGGGGGGCGTCCCACGTCCAGTCTATCGCCTGTGACCTGCAAAAACGGGCTCCGGCAAATCTGTGGACAACTGCCCGGCTGTGGACAAGCGACTTGACACAGCCGGGCAGATCCGGCAGAGACGTCAGAGACACAGCCGGAGCGGATCCGAAAGAGACACAGCAGCTCCGTCAGTGCGCCGCCAGCCGGTCCAAGGCCAGCAGCCCCGCCCCCAGCCGTCCGGCCTCGTCGCCCAGCTTCGCGATCCGCAGTTCCGGCATCCGCTGGAAAGTCAGGTGCGACGCCAGCCAGTCGCGCACCGGCTCGAGCACGTAGTCCGCCGCCGTGAACAGCCCGCCGCCCAGGACGATCACCTCCGGGCCCAGCAGCGTCAGCAGCGTCCGGATGCCGTGGCCGAGGCCGTCCAGCGCGTCCTGGACCACCTCCACCGCGACCTCGTCGCCGTGGCGGGCCAGGTCGACGACCTCCCGCGCGCCGTCGGCGGGGCGGCCCGTGCGCTCGGTGTAGCGGCGGGCGATCGCCGCCGCCGAGGAGATCGCCTCCAGGCAGCCGGTCGCGCCGCAGCCGCACTTCAGCGAGTGGCCGACGTCGATGTGGCCGACCTCGCCCGCCTGCCCGCCCGCGCGGTGGATGCGGCCGTCGAGCAGCAGCGCGGCCGCGATCCCGGTGCCGACCGGGATGAACGCCGCGTTCCGCGCGCCCTGGCCGGCGCCGACGCGGAACTCGGCGATGCCGCCCGCGGTGACGTCGTGGCCGAACGCCACCGGCAGCCCCAGCCGGTCCTCCAGCAGCTCGCCGAAGTGGACCTCGCGCCAGTCGAGGTTGGCGGAGAAGTGGCAGATCCGGGTCTCCTCGTCGACGATCCCCGGCACCACCACGCCGACTGCGGCCGGTGTCACTGTGCCGGCCTGCCCGGCCAGCATGTCGACGATCTCCGCCACCTGCTCGGCCAGCGCCGTGCCGTCCGCGCTGCGCGCCGTCTCGGCCCGCAGCGTCGCCTTCGGCTGCAGCTGCTCGTCGAGCAGCGCCGCCTTGATCGTCGTACCGCCCACGTCGAGGGCCGCCACCATTCGAGTCACCGGCGCATTGTCACATTGACGGGCCCGGAAGTGCGGACCTACGCTCAACCGGCAAGACGACGGAATCCGGAACGCGGTGCAAGTCCGCGCGGTCGCGCCACTGTGACCCCCGCCAGGGGGAAGCCAGACCCGGACCGTCGTATGAACCCCGATGAGGCCGCGAAAGCCCGAGGAGGCCCCCACCATGTCGCAAGCGGCAGTCCCCGCCGTTCCGCTCCCGGTCCGGATCCCGATCCGTGAGATCGTCCCGTGGGCGGTGTTCGTGGTGCTCCTCGCCCTGATCGCGGTGTACTTCGTCAGCGCCGAGCAGGGCGCCACCTCGATCTTCGCGAACATGTACGTCCACGAGTTCGTGCACGACGGCCGGCACCTGCTGGCCTTCCCCTGCCACTGATCGGCGGCACGTACTCCCATGATGAAGTCCCTGCTGGTCCGCGGCATGCTCGCGGGCCTGATCGCCGGTGTGCTCGCGTTCGGTTTCGCCTACGCCTTCGGTGAGCCGCCGGTCGACACGTCCATCGGGCTCGAAGAGACCCTTTCCCACGATCATGCCCACGGAACGGACGCCGACGCCGGCGCCGGTCAGGCCGCCGAAGCGCCCGAAGAGGAGCTCGTCCCCCGCGACATCCAGAGCACCGTCGGGCTGCTGGCCGGTGTGCTGGTCTACGCCGTCGCGATCGGCGGGCTGCTTTCGCTCGCCTTCGCGTTCGTCCAGGGCCGCCTCGGCAGCCTCCGGCCGCGGGTGACGGCGTTGCTGCTCACCGGTGGCGCGTTCGCCGTGGTGTTCCTGATCCCGTTCCTCAAGTACCCGGCCAACCCGCCCGCGGTGGGCCAGCCGGGCACGATCGGCTCGCGCACCGAGCTGTACTTCGGGTTCGTCGCCGTCTCTCTGCTCGCGGGCATCGTCGCGACGGTGTTCGGCCGCAAGCTCGCGGACCGGTTCGGCGCGCTGAACGGCTTCCTCCTCGCCGCGGCGGGCTACCTCGTGGTGGTCGCCCTGGTGGCGTGGCTGATGCCGGTGGTCGACGAGGTCCCCGCGGCGTTCCCGGCGTCGACGCTCTGGCGTTTCCGAACGGCGTCGATCGGCACCCAGGCCACGCTCTGGCTCGCCCTGGGCCTGTCTTTCGGGGCCCTCGCGGAGAAGTCGCTGACCAAGAAGGCCCCGGCCGCCGCCATTTCGTGATCAAGAACAAAGCATCGCTCCTCTAGGATTTCCCCGCCGGGTCGGGGGACTCCGGAGGGGAATCTTGTTCGACGAAACACGCTCCACGCTGGCCGGCCACGACCAGACGACCGTCCGCGGGCTCGTTGATCCCGCCGGGAC
Organism: Amycolatopsis sp. NBC_00348; assembly: GCF_036114655.1. Lineage (NCBI taxonomy): Bacteria > Bacillati > Actinomycetota > Actinomycetes > Pseudonocardiales > Pseudonocardiaceae > Amycolatopsis > Amycolatopsis sp. NBC_00348. The sequence goes on from NZ_CP107994.1 coordinate 6,121,799, forward strand.
CGACGGGTTCGCGATCGCGTCGCTCGTCTGCGGGCTGCTCGGGCTCGTCCCGCTCGGCGTGGTGTTCGGCTGGCGCGCGCTCGTCCGGATCGGCGGCAGTGGCCGGTCCGGACGTGGGCTCGCGATCGCCGGGCTGACGCTCAGCGTGGTCTGGCTGGGCTTGGGCGTCAGCCTGATCACGACCGGGCCGAAACACGTCACGCAGGCGGCGCCCGGCCCGGACTACATCCAGGGCATGGCGATCGGCGACTGCCTGGACGCGGACGGCGAGCAAGTGGTCCGGGCCGCCTGCGACGTGCCGCACGACGAGCAGATCGCCGACCGGGTCGACGTCAGCGGCGGGTACCCGTCCTACCCGGGGCTCACGACGCTGCGAGAACTGGCGCAGCCGTTGTGCCGGATCGCGGGGGCGGCGTACTTCACCCACGGCACCCCGCCGCCCGGCCTGGAGTTCCTGGCGCACATCCCGACCGAGTCGTCCTGGAACGCCGGAGCCCGGGAGGCGACCTGCACCATCGGAAAGCCGGACGGCAAGCTCACCGGGCCGCTCCAGCCCTGACCGTCAGGGCGCTCCGGGCGGCACGAACGGCAGGCCCGCCGGCGCGCCCAGTTCCAGCAACGTCAGCAGCGCCGGCGTGTCCAGGTGCTCGCCGACGGCGTCCGCCAGCCGGTCCAGCATGTCCTCGCGCAGGTCGGCGAAGCCCGGCGCGTCCGGGGACGGCGTCCACAAAACGCCCGCCTGCGCTGCCGCCTCGGTGAGCCATGCGCGGCGGAAGGCGTCGTTCTCGAAGGCGCCGTGCCAGAGCGTGCCCCAGACGGCGCCGGCGCGGTGACCGTCCAGAAAGGACTCCAGGGGCGCGGACGCCGTCACCGAGCCGTGGTGGATCTCGTAGGCGTCCACGCGGGTGCCGCGCCACTCGCCCGACGGGCGGGCGAGCACCTTCGCCTCGGCGAACGTCACCCGGGCCGGCAGCAGGCCCAGGCCCGGTACCTCGCCGGCGCCGGACTCGACGTCGTCCACAATGGAGTCCGCGAGCATCTGGTAGCCGCCGCAGATGCCGAGGACCGGCTTCCCGGCCGCGGCACGGGCCGCCAGCGCCGTGTCGAGACCGCGGGCGCGCAGCCAGGCCAGGTCGTCGACCGTGGCGCGGGAACCGGGCAGCACGACCACGTCCGCCGCCGCGACCGTGTCCGGGTCGGCGGTCAGCGACACCGTGACGCCGGGTTCGGCGGCGAGGGCGTCGACGTCGGTGGCGTTGGACGCGCGCGGGAACCGGACGACGGCCACGCTCAAGCCGCCGCGATGGGCCTCCCGGCGCCAGCCGGCCGCGGCCAGGGCGTCCTCCGAGTCGATCCACACCCGGTGGAGCCAGGGCAGCACGCCCAGCACTGGCCGGCCGGTGACCTTCTCGAGGCTGTCCAGGCCCGGGCGCAGCAGCCCGACGTCACCGCGGAACTTGTTGACGACCCAGCCCGCGACCAGCGCCTGGTCCTCGGCCGAGAGCAGCGCGAGGGTGCCGAACATCGCGGCGAGCACGCCACCGCGATCGATGTCGCCGACGACGAGCACCGGCAGCCCGAACCGCCGCGCCAGCCCCAGGTTGACGTAGTCGCCACCGCGCAGGTTGATCTCGGCGGGGCTGCCCGCGCCTTCGCAAACGACGACGTCGTAGCGCGCGCTGAGGTGTTCGTAGGCGGCGAAGGCGATCTCGGCGAGCCCGGCGCGGCCGGTCGCGTACTCCCCCGCTTCGAGGGTCCCGAACGGCTTCCCGAGCGCGACGACGTGACTGCGCCGGTCACTCCCGGGCTTGAGCAGCACGGGATTCATCGCGGCCTCGGGCTCGACGCGCGCCGCCCGCGCCTGCAGCCACTGGGCACGTCCGATCTCGGCGCCGTCGGCGCAGACCATCGAGTTGTTGGACATGTTCTGGGCCTTGAAGGGTGCGACGCGCACCCCACGCCGGGCGAGCCACCGGCAGATCCCGGCGGTGACCAGGCTCTTCCCGGCATCGGACGTCGTCCCGGCGACGAGCAGGCCGCTCATAGGTGCTCCTTTCCACAGATCGCGCGGTAGCTACGGATTTGTCCGCAGCTCGCGCAGTACTCGCTGAGTTGTCCGCAGGTCGCGCACTAGTCGCGGAGTTGTCCGCAGGTCGCCCGGCACCCGCGGATTGTCCACAGATCGTGCACTACTCGCGGGAGTTGTCCGCTAATCGCCAGTATCCGCAGAGTTGCCCGTGGATCGCGTGACACCCGCGGAGTTGTCCACAGATCGCGCGGTACCCGCCGAGTTGTCCACAGATCGCCGAACGGGGCTTCGCCCCCACCACCGGCCGATAGACTGGACAGGGGCCGCCCCCCAGGGAGTGGTGGGGGCTGCCATCGCGAGCCCGAGGCCGATCCTGGACCTGACAGCCGCAGCCGCCGCTCGGCGACCGGCGCGGCCACGGCCGATCCCGGTGCTAATCGCGGCCACGGCCGATCCCGGCGCCGGCCACCACAGCCACGGTCAGCGCGGCCGCACCCACCAGCCGGGACAACCGCACCGCCCGCCGCAGGTCGACCGGCTCGGGATCGCGGCCTTCCCCCAGCCGCGCCCGGCGCTCGACCTCGCCGCCGTAGCTGTTCGTGCCGCCCAGCCGGATGCCCAGCGCTCCCGCGAAAGCCGCCTCCACCTGGCCCGCGTTGGGGCTCGGGTGGTGCCCGCCGTCACGGCGCCAGATCCGCCAGGCCGCGCGCGCCCGGCCGCCGACGAGGGGTGCACACGCGACCGTCAGCGCGGCTCCTAGGCGGGACGGGGCCAGGTTCACCAGGTCGTCGGCGCGGGCCGCGGCCCAGCCGAACTCCTGGTAGCGCGGTGACCGGTAGCCGACCATCGCGTCGAGTGTGTTGAGCGCGCGGTAGCCGAGCAGGCCCGGCAGCCCGGCGACGGCGCCCCAGAACAGCGGCGCGACCACGGCGTCCGACGTGTTCTCGGCGATCGACTCGGTCGCGGCGCGGGTCAGCTCGGCGGCGTCGAGCGTCGTCGCGTCGCGCGCGCAGAGGTGCGAGAGCCGAATACGCGCCGAAGGCACTTCGCCCGCTTCGAGCAGCTTCGCCATCTCCGCGCCTTCGTCGGCGAGACCACGTCCGCCGAGCACCACCCACGTACAGACGGCAGTCGCCGCGAAGCGCGCGAAGGGACTTCGCCGCGTCGAGGCCTGAAGCGCGGCTCCGAGGCCGACAGCCGCGAAGGCACACAATCCCGCGTACGCGGCTCCGCGCGGCTTCGAGTCGGCCCACACGCGGCGTTCGAGAGCCGCCGCGGCGGTACCGAAGATCGCCACTGGATGCCCCCGACGGGGGTCGCCGAACAGGGTGTCGGCGACATATCCGGTAACGAGTCCGGCCGCGGTTGTCCCTAGACGGAGTGGCACGTGGCGCACGTTAGCGCGTGCACCACAATGCCCGGTATGACCAAGCTGACGCACCGGCTAGCCGGGTATCTCGAAAACCTGGCCCGCGCCCTCCGCCGGTACGGACGCGACGAAGGAAAGGTGCTCGTCCTCGGCGGGGTCCGCTCGGGGAAGTCGCGGCACGCCGAGCGGCTCGTCGCCCGCCACCCGCACCTCGTCTACGTCGCGCCCGGCCTGCTCCCGAGCGACGACGACCCCGAATGGGCCGCGCGGGTGGCCGCGCACCAGGCGCGGCGGCCGTCGAACTGGAAGACCGTCGAGACCACGGACCTCGCGGGCACGCTCAGGAAGGCGACCGAGCCGCTCCTCATCGACTGCCTCGGCACCTGGCTCTCGCGGGTGCTCGACGAGGTCGGCGCGTGGGAGCAGGAGCGGGGCTGGGAGCACCGGCTCGACGATCGGCTCGAGGACTTCCTGGCCGCGTGGGCCGCGGCGCGGGTGCCGGTGGTCGCGGTCAGCAACGAGGTCGGCAGCGGTGTGGTGCCCGCAACGTCGTCCGGACGGCTGTTCCGTGATGTGCTGGGCGCACTCAACAACCGGGTGTCCGCCGACGCCGACCGGGTCCAGCTGGTCGTCGCGGGGCGGGTGCTCGACCTGTAGGACCCGTACCCCGGAGGCGCTCGTGTTCGACGTACCCGTGCCTGATGCCACCGCCCGCGCCGCCGCGCAGGAGCGGCTCGACGGCCTGGTCAAGCCGCTCGGCTCGCTGGGCAGGCTCGAGGAGATCGCCGCCTGGCTGGCCGCGGCGCACGGCAGCGTGCCGCCGCGCCCCCTGGACGACGTCCGCGTCGTCGTCTTCGCGGGCGACCACGGCGTGTCCGCGCTGTCGGCGTACCCGCGCGAGGTGACCGCGGCGATGGTGCGGGTGTTCCTGGCCGGCAAGAGCGGGGTGAACGTGCTGGCCGCGCAGGTCGGCGCGCGGGTCCGGGTCGCCGACCTCGGCGTCGATTGGGACGGTTCGGACGTCCCGGCGGACGTGACGGCCCACAAGATCCGCCGCGGCTCGGGCTCGATCGACGTCGAAGACGCCCTGGAGCCGGGCGAAGCGCGAGCGGCTTTCGAGGCGGGCCGCGCGATCGCGGACGAAGAGCGCGAAGCGGACGTGCTCATCCCGGGCGACATGGGCATCGGCAACACGGCGATGTGCGCGGCCCTGGTCGCGGCATCGCTGGGGTTGCCGGCGTCCGAGGTGGTCGGCACCGGAACCGGCGTCGACGCGGACGGCTTGGAGCGCAAGACAGCGGCGGTCTCGGCGGCTTTGACGCGGACCGCCGGCCGGATGGATGACCCGTTCGAGCGGCTGACGGCCCTGGGCAGCGCCTGCGTCGCGGCGACGGCGGGCTTCCTGGTCCAAGCGGCGGCCCGCGGCATCCCGGTGGTCCTGGACGGCGTGTTCTCGGGCGCGGCGGCCCTGGTGGCGCGGGACATCGCGCCGGGGGCGGAGCAGTGGTGGCTGGCCGGGCACCGCTCGACGGAACCGTCGCAGGCGTTCGCGCTGAAGGCGCTGGGCTTGGAACCGATCCTGGACTTCGGGCTACGCCTGGGCGAAGGCAGCGGCGCGGTGCAGGCGATCCCGACGCTGCGCGCGGCCCGCGCGATCATCGCGGACATGGGCCTGCTGGCGGACTTGGCGTGAACGCAGCCCCCACCACTCCCTGGGGGGCGTCCCCTGTCCAGTCTATCGGCGGGTGGCCGGTCACAAGCCCCGTTCGGCGATCTGTGGACAACTCCGCCGGCTCCGACGCGGCTGTGGACAACTCCACCGGCCGCGGCCGGACCGCGGGCGAGCCGACGTGAGCCGCTGGGGTGATGCCGCGCGGATGGCCGTCGGGACGCTGACCACCGTGCCCGTCCCGGCGCCGCGTGTCATCGACCGGCGCGTGGCCGGCGGCGCCATGGTGCTCGCGCCGCTGGCCGCCGTCCCGCTGGCCGCGGCCGCCGGGCTGATCGTGTGGGCCGGGCACGCGCTCCCCTCGATCGCCGTCGCGGCGCTCGCGCTCGGGGCGGTCGCGCTCGGCAGCCGTGGCCTGCACCTGGACGGGCTCGCCGACACCGCCGACGGCCTCGGTGCCTCCTACGACCGCGCCAAGGCCCTCGACGTCATGCGCCGCGGCGACTCCGGGCCGACCGGGGTCGCGACGCTCGTCTTCGTGCTGCTCGTCCAGGTCGGCGCGCTGGCCGGGGCGATCGCGGCGGACCACGGCGTCGCCGCCTGCGCCGCGATCCTGATCGGCCGCTGCACGCTGTCGATGTCCTGCGCGAAAGGCGTCCCGTCGGCCCGACCGGAGGGCTTGGGCTCGACGGTCGCGGGCTCGGTGCCGCGGTCGGCGGCGGCAGCCTTGGCCGCAGCAGCGGCCGCCGGCACCGCGTTCCTCCCCGGCTTGCCGTGGTGGCGCGGACCGCTGGCCGTCCTGCTGGCCTACGCCGTCACCGCGGCACTCCTCCGGCGCTGCACCACCCGGCTCGGCGGCGTCACCGGCGACGTCCTCGGCGCGGGCGTCGAAGCCGGGGTCGCGGCCGCGTTGCTCGCGCTGTCAACCTGAGGCCTCCGCCCGGCGTGTACCAGGTAAACGCCGAGGAGGACGCCCTGAGCACCGACATCGCCGTGGACCTGGCGGAACTCTTCCGTGCCCACCGCCCCGGCCTCGTCCGGCTCGCCGTGCTGCTGCTCGGCGACCGCGGGCTCGCCGAGGACGTCGTGCAGGACGCCTTCGTCGCGCTCTTCAAACGGTGGCCTCTCGACGACCCCGCCGGTGCCGGCGGCTACCTGCGCGTTTCCGTCGTCAACGGCGCCCGCTCCGCCCAGCGGCGCGCGGCCCTGCGGCTGCGGCACCGCAAAGCCGAGCAGGCCGATCGCGACGACGGTCCGCCCGCCGACGCCGAAGCCCTGCTCGACGAGGAACACCGCGAGGTCATCGCCGCCGTGCGGCAACTGCCGCGACGGCAGCGGGAAGTGCTCGTGCTGCGGTACTGGTCCGGCCTCTCCGAAGCCGAGATCGCCGACACGCTCGGCGTCTCCCGCGGCACGGTCAAGACCTGCGCCTCCCGCGCGCTCGCGAAACTGGAAGGACAGCTCCGATGACCGACGTCGAAACGCGGCTGCGCGCCGCCTTCGCAGCCCTCGCCGACCACGTCGACGTCCGGGAAACCGCACCGGCACCGCGACGGCGGGTGCTCGTCCCGGCCCTGGTCGCGGCCGTCACGATCCTGGTCGCCGGCGGGATCATCCTCGCGAGCCGCCCGGCACCGGCGCCCGTGCCGGTCGTCCCGGCGGTGCCGCTGCCCCGCCAGACCCACGGCTTCCTGCCGAACTTCGCGCTGCTCACCCACTGCGGCGTCGACGAGACGCGCAGCGGCCTGACCTACTTCGAGGCGGAAACGCCGCTGTACGGCCCGAACGGCGGAGCGCCGGCGGGCTGGGGCAACCCTTACCAGGAGGGCACGATGTTCTTCACCGATTCCGGGGACATGATCTTCCGCGACGACCAGGGCCACGAGGTGCGGTTCCTGGTCCGGCGGGGCGCGACGGCGTTCAAGCACCTCTGCGAATAGCCGTCAGGAACGCGTCCGTCGTTTCACGATCCCGCACCGCCAGGCGCAGGTGATCCGGCCCCAGTCCGGGGAACGTGTCGCCGCGGCGGACCGCGTAGCCCGCTTCACGCAGCCGCAGGCGGACGTCGGCGCCGCCGGGGACGCGGATCAGCACGAACGGGCCGCGCGGCTCGCCGAGCACGCGAACGCCCACCGCGGTCAGGCCCGACACCAGGTACTCGCGGTCCGATTCCGCCGCCACCGCAAGCTTTTCGGCTTCCTCCACAGCGGACGGACGGCAGCACGCCACCGTCGCCACACCGGCCAAAGTGGACACCGACCACGGGACCTGGACCGCACGCAGCCGCTCGATCACGGAAGGTTCGGCGAGCACATAACCCGCCCGTAGCCCGGCCAGGCCCCACGTCTTCGTCAGGCTGCGCAGCACAACGACGCCAGGAACGCCGTGAGCTAGGCTCTCGACCTCCCCGGGAACAGCGTCCAGAAAGGCCTCGTCGACGACCAGCAGCCGCCCGGGCCGGGCCAACGCACGCAGCGAAGACGCCGGGTGCAGCACCGACGTCGGGTTCGTCGGGTTGCCGACGAACACCAGATCCGCGTCGCCAGGCACCGCGGCCGGGTCCAGCACGAATCCGTCCACTTCGGACAGGATCACACGCGAAACCTGGTGCCCCGCCGCTCGCAGCGCCGCCTCCGGCTCGGTGAACTGCGGGTGCACGACCACCGCGCGCCGCGGCCGCAGCGCCGACGCCAGGAGGGTGAACGCCTCCGCGGCACCGGCAGTGACCAGCACGTCCGCAGGAGAACGGCCGTGTCGCGCCGCCACGGCAGCAGTTGCTTCAACGGCAGAGGGATAAGCCGCGAGAGTGTCCAAAGCGGACGCCAGTTCGGCCCGCAGCCACGCCGGCGGCCGCGGCAGCCGGACGTTCACCGCGAGATCCACCAGCCCCGGCCCGACTTCGCGGTCGCCGTGGTGGTGCAGGTCGTACTCACCCATGGGCGAAGGCCCGGACGTGGCCGGCGAACCGCTGCGCCAGCTCGGGATACCCGGCCCAGTGGACGTGCAGGTAGGACGCGTGCAGCGTCGGCGACGCGAAGCCGTCCAGCTGCCGATCCCAGCCCCAGGCCGCCGACGCGCCGTGCGACGGCGTGACCTCGGTGCGGTGGAACTCGTGCCCGGTGACGCGCTGCCCGGCCGCGGCCAGCACGTTGTCCCCGAGGGCGACCGCGCGCCGGTAACCGAGCTTGCCCCGCGCGGTCATCTTGGCGTCCGCCGGCACCGCGCCGACCATCGGCACGCCGTCCAGCGACTGGCACAGGTACAGCAGCCCGGCGCATTCCGCGCTGACCGGCATCCCGCGGTCGACCGCCTTCGCCACCTCAGCGCGCAACGCCGTGTTCGCCGACAGCTCGGCCGCGTGCACCTCAGGGAACCCGCCGCCGAAGTACAACCCGGCGCACCCGTCGGGCAACGTCTTGTCCCGCAACGGATCGACGTCCACGACGTCGATCCCGCACGCCGCGAGCAGCTCGATGTTCTCGGTGTAGCGGAAGGTGAACGCCGGCCCGCCCGCGGCGGCGACCGTCGCACGTGGACCGTCCACACCGGACGGTGTCCACATCGGAGCCGAAAGCCGGGACGCCCCCGAAGCGATCCGGACGATCGCTTCCAGGTCGACGCCGTCGGTGACCCACGCGGCGAGCGAAGGCAGCACGCGCTCGGCTTCCGCGGACCGTTCCGCGGCGGGCACCAGGCCGAGGTGCCGGCTCGGCGCGTGGATCTCTTCGTTGCGGTACAACGCACCCAGCAGCGGGACGCCGGTCGCTTCCAGCGCGGACGCGATCTCGTCGAGGTGCCGTTGCGAGCCCAGCTTGTTCAGGATGACGCCGGCGAGCCGCACCCGCGTGTCGTAGGAAGCGAACCCCAGCACCGTCGCCGCGACGCTGCGCGAAGCCGCCGACGCGTCCACCACCAGGACCACCGGCGCGTCGATCAGCCGGGCGACGTGCGCGGTCGAGGCGTAACCCTCGGTGCCCAGCGCGCCGTCGAACAGGCCCATCACGCCCTCGATCACGGCGATGTCCGCGCCCGTGGAACCGTAGCGCAGCAACGGGATCAGCGTGTCCTCACCCTGCAGGAACGGGTCGAGGTTGCGGGCCGGCCGGCCAGTCGCCAGCGCGTGGTAGCTCGGGTCGATGAAGTCCGGGCCGACCTTGTGCCCCGACACCCGGTGCCCGGCCGTGCGCAGGGCCGCCATCAGGCCGGCGGCGATGGTGGTCTTGCCGTGCCCGGAGCCGGGCGCGGCGATGACCACGCGCGCTACCACTCGATCCCCCGCTGGCCCTTCTGGCCGGCGTCCATCGGGTGCTTGACCTTGGTCATCTCGGTGACGAGGTCGGCGGCGTCGATCAGTTCCGGCGGCGCGTACCGGCCGGTGATGACGACGTGCTGGTGCCCCGGCCGGTCGACCAAAGTGGACACTACGTCGTCGACTTCGAGCCAGCCCCACTTGAGCAGGTAGGAGAACTCGTCGAGGACGTAGAAGTCGTGCGTCTCGGCGGCGAGCCGCCGCTTGATCTCCGCCCAGCCTTCACGGGCGTTCGACGCGTGGTCCTCGTCGGTGCCGGACTTGCGCGCCCAGCTCCAGCCCTCACCCATCTTGTGCCACTCGACCGGCCCGCCCTCGCCGGTGTCGTCGTGCAGCTTGCCCAGCGCGCGGAACGCGGCTTCCTCGCCGACGCGCCACTTCGCCGACTTGACGAACTGGAACACGCCGATCGACCAGCCCTGGTTCCAGGCGCGCAGGGCCATCCCGAAGGCCGCGGTCGACTTGCCCTTCATCTCGCCGGTGTGCACGGCGAGCAGCGGCCGGTTGCGGCGCTGGCGGGTGGTCAGCCCGTCCTTCGGGACGACTTCCGGTTTCCCCTGCGGCATCAGGCGGCCCGCCCCGCGGTGCGCGCGCGGACGGCGTCGGCGAGCGACTCCGCGGCGACGTCGGACAGCGGCACGTGCTCGCCGCCCAGGCGGACGGCCAGATCCGCGGCGAGACCGAGCCGCATCTTGCCGCTCTCGCAGTCCATCACCACGGCCGTGACGCCGGTGAGCAGCCCGGCCGCGGCCTGGGCGCGCGCGACGGCGTTCGCGCCGCTGGTGGCGCGGCCGTCGGTGACGACGACCAGCAGCGGACGGCGTCGCGGATCGCGGATCTCTTCGACGCGCAGCACGCGCGCGGCTTCCAGGAGGCCTTCGGCCAGTGGCGTCCGGCCACCGGTCGGCAGGCCTTCGAGGCGGGACGCGGCCGCGTCGACGCTGATCGTCGGCGGCAGCGCGAGTTCCGCGCTGTCACCGCGAAAAGTGACGAGCCCGACCTTGTCGCGGCGCTGGTAGGCGTCGAGCAGCAGCGACAGCACCGCGGACTTGACCTCGCGCATGCGGGCCTTCGCGCCCATCGAGCCCGACGCGTCGACACAGAACAGGACGAGGTTGCCCTCGCGGCCTTCGCGCAGCGCGAACCGCAGGTCCTGGCGCCGCATCTTCAGCCCGGCACCCTCGCGGCCGCGGGCTTTCTGGTGCGGCGCCGCGGCTTTGACGGTCGCGACCAGGTGCGGCCGCCCGTCCCGGACGCTCGGGGGCTGGACGCCGATGGTGCGTCCGCTGTCGGTGATCGCGCGCGACCGGCGGCCGCGCTCGCCCTCGCCCATGCCCTTGACGCGGAACACGCGGGCCTTGAACGTCTCGCCGGCGCCGACGGTCTTCTGCTGCCCGCCCTGCTGCTGGGGCTGGCCCTGCGGCGCGTCTCCTCCCTGAGGAACGTCCGGCGGAACGTCTTGCGGCGCGTCCTCCGGCGTCGAACCGCTGCCCGGGCCGTCGTCCTCGGGGCCGGGTTCCGGCGGCTGGGCGTCCTGAAGGGCCTGCTCCAGCTGCTCCTCCGAGATCCCGGGCGCGTCGAACGGGTTGCGGCGGCGCCGGTGCGGCAGCGCGAGCCGCGCGGCGACGCGGACGTCTTCGGTGGTCACCTCGTCGCGGCCGGCCCAGGCGGCGTGCGCGACCGCGGCGCGCGCGGTGACGATGTCCGCGCGCATGCCGTCGACCTCGAACGACGCGCAGATCTCGGCGATCTGCCGCAGCGCGTCGTCGGGCAGCTTGACCGCGGGCAGAAGCCGTTGCGCCGACTCGATCTCCTCGGCGAGGCGGGTGTCTTCGTCGGTGTACCCGGCGGCGAAGGCGTCGGGATCGGCTTCGTAGGCCAGGCGACGGCGGACGACCTCGACGCGCTGCTCGGGATCGCGGCTGGAGGCGACCTCGACGGTCAGGCCGAACCGGTCCAGCAGCTGCGGGCGCAGCTCGCCTTCCTCGGGGTTCATGGTGCCGATCAGCACGAACCGCGCCGCGTGCGACACGGAGACGCCCTCGCGCTCGACGGTCGCGCGGCCCATCGCGGCGGCGTCGAGCAGCGTGTCGACGAGGTGGTCGTGCAGCAGGTTGACCTCATCGACGTACAGCAGCCCGCGGTGCGCGGCGGCGAGCAGGCCGGGCTGGTAGTCCGTGACGCCCTCGGCGAGCGCACGTTCCAGGTTCAGCGAGCCGACGACCCGGTCCTCGGCCGCGCCGACGGGCAGCTCGACCAGCCGCGCCGGGCGCCGGTGGCTGCTCGCGCCGTCGTGCGGGCCGTCCGGGCAGACCGGGTCGGGAGCCGCGGGATCACACGAAAAGCGGCAGCCGTCGACGACGTCCACGCCGGGCAGCAGGCCCGCGAGCGCGCGGACCATGGTCGACTTCGCGGTGCCCTTCTCACCCCGCACCAGCACCCCGCCCACGGCGGGCGAGATCGAGGACAGGATCAGCGCCAGGCGCAGGTCCGGCATCCCGACGACGGCGGTGAACGGGTACGGCTTCAACAGCACTCCTTCAGCGGCGGAGGTCGGCGACCGGCCGATCATCGCACAGCGCCCGCCTCGCTTAGGGTGGGAAATCGTGCGCGAAAAATCACGTCGACCTGCAACGGGACCCGGGGATTCCGACGACGTCCCACCGCGGAGCCCACGACGCCTGACGGTGGTCGGGATCGGCGCCGACGGCTGGCCCGGGCTCTCGGAACAAGCCCAGGCCCTGGTCCTCGGCGCCGACGTCGTCATCGGCGCGCCGCGGCAGCTGGGGTACTTGCCCGCGGAGGTGCCGGCGGTGCCGTGGCCTTCGCCGTTGCTGCCCGGCCTGGACGCGCTGCTCGCCGAGCACGACGGCCACCGCGTGTGCGTCCTGGCCAGCGGAGATCCGTTTTTGTCGGGGGTGGGTTCTACTCTGGTGGCTCATGGATACGAGGTCGAGGCGCTGCCCGCGCTCTCGTCGGTGACACTGGCCCGGGCCCGGCTGGGCTGGTCCGCCGAGGAGACCGAGGTGGTGACCCTCGTCGGCCGATCGTCGGCGCGCGCGGCCCGGGTGCTCGCGCCGCGCCGGCGGGTGCTCGTCCTGGGCGCCGACGCGGCGGCTCTGCGCTCCCTGCTCACCGTGCGGGGTTATGGCGAGAGCGAGCTGTTCGCGCTGGAGAACCTGGGCGGGCCCGAAGAGCGCATCTCCGACGGCTGGACCGGCGATCCCGGTCCGCTGACGGTGTTCGCGCTGGAGTGCACCGGCCCGGCGCTGCCCCTGATCGGCATCCCGGACGACGTGTACGCCCACGACGGCCAGCTGACGAAGCGCGACCTGCGGGTCTCGGCGCTGGCCCGCCTCGCCCCGAGCCCCGGCGACCTGCTGTGGGACGTCGGGGCGGGCGCGGGCAGCGTCGGCATCGAATGGTCGCGGATGCACGCGATGAACCGCTCGATCGCGATCGAGCGTGATCCCGAACGCGCCGAGCGGATCGGCCGCAACGCGGTCGACCTGGGAGTACCGGAACTGGAGGTGGTGACCGGAGAAGCACCCGACGCGCTGAGCGCGCTGCCCGCGCCGGACGCCGTCTTCATCGGAGGCGGCGTCACGGTGCCGGGTGTACTGGACGCGTGCCTGACCACGGGCGCGCGAGTGGTGGCGCACGGAGTCACCCTGGAGGCCGAGCAGGTCCTGGCCCGGGCGTACGAGCAGCACGGTGGTGAGCTGCTGCGGATCGCGGTCGAGCGGGCTGCCCCGCTGGGCGGGTTCACCGGCTGGACGCCGGCGCGGACCGTGACGCAGTGGAGCAGCCGATGACCGGCCGTGCCACGGCGGCAGCCGCGGCCGTGGCCCGCACCCGCGGCGCACGGCGAACGTCTGGCCACGCCACCGCGGCCCGTGCCCACGGCGCATGGCAACCGACCGGCCACGCCGTCGCGACCCGCAGCCGCGGGCGACGGCAACCGACCGGCCAAGCCATCTCGGTCCGTGCCCACGGCGCACTGCGACCGTCCGGCCGCGGCGCCTCGGTCCGTGCCCACAGCGCATGGCGACCGTCGGGCCACGCCGCCTCGGTCCGCACCTGCGGCGCACGGCGACCGTCCGGCCACGCCACCGCGGCCCGCACTCTGGAGAGCAGCCGATGACCGTGTACTTCGTCGGTGCCGGGCCCGGGGCCGCGGACCTGATCACCGTGCGCGGGCGTGACCTGCTGGCTCGCTGCGGCGGCTGCCTCTACCCCGGCAGCATGACGCCCACCGACCTGCTCGCGTACTGCCCGCCGTCCGCGGAGCTGGTGGACACGGCGAACCTCAGCCTGGCGGAGATCGTCGAGAAGCTGGTCCAAGGGCACCGGGCCGGGCACGATGTCGTCCGGTTGTGCTCCGGCGACCCGTCGCTCTACAGCGCCGTCGCCGAGCAAGCACGGCGCCTCGACGCCGCCGGCGTGCCGTACGAGATCGTGCCCGGCGTGCCCGCCTTCGCCGCGTCGGCTGCGGTGCTCGGGCGGGAGCTGACCGTGCCGGAGGTCGGGCAGAGCCTGATCATCACACGCGTGCAGGCCCGCTCGACCGCGATGCCGCCGGGCGAGACGCTGGCCGCGTTCGCCGCCACCGGGGCGACCCTCGCGCTGCACCTGGCGATCAACCACGTCGAACGGGTCACCGGCGAACTCGCCCCGCACTACGGCGCCGACTGCCCGGTCGCCGTCGTGGCGCTCGCGAGCCAGCCCGGCGAAACCGTCGTGCGCGGGGTGCTCGGCGAACTCCCGCAGCTGGTCCGCGCGGCCGGGATGACGCGGGCGGCGACCATCTTCGTCGGCCGGGTGCTCGCCGCGGCCGGGTTTCCGGACAGCTTCCTCTATTCCAGTGCCCGCGACCGGGCGAACCAACCGGAGTCGTTGTGACGCACCTGCGCTGGGGCCTGCTGGCCGCCGGGACCATCGCCGCCGAGTTCGCCGCGGGCGTCGACGAGAGCAAGCACGGCGTGCTGACCGCCGTCGCCGCGCGGTCCGCCGACCGGGCGCGCGAGTTCGCGACGCGCTTCGAGATCCCGAAGGCCTACGGCAGCTACCAAGACCTCCTCGCCGACCCGGAGGTCGACGCGGTGTACGTCTCGACGCCGCACCCGATGCACCGGGAATGGGCGATCGCGGCGGCCGAAGCGGGCAAGCACGTGCTGTGCGAGAAACCCCTGACCGTCACCGCCGCCGACGCCGAGGACGTCATCGCCGCGGCCCGCAGGCAGGACGTCTTCCTGATGGAGGCGTTCATGTACCGGCTGCACCCGCAGACGCGGCGGCTGGCCGAGCTGATCTCGTCCGGCGCGATCGGTGAGGTGCGCGCGGTCGACGTCACCTTCAGCTACGCCAGCGAAGACGGTGAAGGCGGCGAGGTGGCCCGGCTCGGCGACCTCGCGCTCGGCGGCGGCGGGATCCTCGACGTCGGCTGCTACTGCACGTCGCTGGCGCGGCTGGTCGCGCAGGCGGCGCTCGGCGTCGACGTCGTGGAGCCGGAAGAGGTGACGGGGATGGCGAAGCTGTCCGCGACCGGCGTCGACGAGTACGCGACCGGCCTCCTACGGCTGCCCGGCGACATCCTCGCGCGGCTCTCGTGCGGGTTCCGGCTCGCGCAGGAGGACGGCATCCACGTCTACGGCAGCCGAGGACAGCTGCACGTGCCGCGGCCGGCGTGGATCCACGCGCTGCGCAAGCCCGTGACGTCGCAGATCGTCCTCACCCCGCTCAGCGGAGAACCCCAGTTCATCGAGATCGAAGCGAGTCAGGGGCTCTTCGCACGCGAAGCGGATCACGTCGCCGCGCACGTCGGTGACCGGCAGGCGCCCGAGCTGACCTGGGCGGAGACGCTGGCCAACATGCGGACGCTCGACCGCTGGCGGGAAGCCGTCGGCTACGGACGTCCTTCGTGATCCTCATCCTCGGCGGGACAGGCGAAGCGCGGAAGCTCGCTTCGGACCTGACAGACCGCGGAGTGCGCGTCGTGTCTTCCCTGGCGGGACGCGTCGCGCGGCCACGGCTCCCGGTCGGCGAAGTGCGCGTAGGCGGCTTCGGCGGCGCGGAGGGTCTCGCGGTCTGGCTGCGCGAGAACGACGTACGCGCTGTCGTGGACGCGACGCACCCCTTCGCCGAGCGCATCGGTGCCAACGCGGCGAAGGCGGCCGAACTCACGAAGATCCCGCTGCTGCGGCTCGCCCGGCCCGGCTGGGAAGCCGGTGAAAACGACGTCTGGCACTGGGCGGACGACCTCCCCGACGCCGCCAGGAAACTCCCTGAACTGGGGAAACGCGTCTTCCTCACCAGCGGCCGCCAAGGACTGCCCGCCTTCGCACACCTCGACGACCTCTGGTTCCTGATCCGCTGCGTCGACCCGCCCGAACCGCCGCTGCCCCGGCACCACGAACTGCTCCTCGCGCGCGGACCGTACGAAGTGGACAGCGAGCGCGAACTGCTCGCCCGCCACAGTGTTGACGTCCTCGTCACGAAGGATTCCGGTGGCGACCTGACCAGTGCCAAACTCACAGCCGCCCGCGAGCTTGGCGTGCCCGTGCTGCTGGTCCGGCGACCGCCGAGGCCGGTGACCGAGACCGCCGAGACCGGGCCCGAGGCCGTCGAATGGGTGCTGAACCGATGATCGAAGAGTTCTACGAAGTCCTGCGCAAGCGCCGCGACGTCCGCGGCGAGTTCACCGGCGAGCCGATCCCCGAGGCGACGCTGATGCGGATCCTCGAAGCCGCGCACTCCGCGCCCAGCGTCGGGCTCAGCCAGCCGTGGGACTTCGTGCTGGTCGACGACCACGCGACCCGCGAGCGGTTCGCGAAGCACGTCCACGAGGAGCGGGACGTCTTCGCCGGACAGCTCAGCGAAGGGCGCGCCGGCACCTTCGCGAACATCAAGGTCGAGGGCATCCTCGAGTCGAGCCTCGGCATCGTCGTCACCTACGACGCCGCGCGCGGCGCGCCCGACGTGCTCGGCCGGCACGCCATCGCCGACGCCGGCCTGTACTCGGTCTGTCTGGCCATCCAGAACCTCTGGCTGGCCGCGACCGCCGAAGGTCTCGGCGTCGGCTGGGTGAGCTTCTACCGCGAGCCGTTCCTGCGCGAACTGCTCGGCATCCCGGACGGCGTGCGGCCCGTCGCGTGGCTGTGCACCGGCCCGGTCAGCCGGCTCGAAACCGTGCCCGACCTGGAACGCCACGGGTGGCGCAGCCGCCGTCCCCTGGCCGGGGCGATACACCACGGGCGGTTCACGCCGCGTGACCCGGGGTCTGGGTGAACCGCCTCGGTCTGACCCGTTAGCGTTGCGCCGATGCGTCTGATTGCCGTAGCGCTGGGGTTGCTCTCGGCCCTGTGCGCGCTGGCTTTCCCCTTCCTGCCGGTGGTGCAGGACACGGCGGAGGTCGTCTGGCCGACCGGCAGCGACACCCGCTCCGTCAACGCGCCCTTGACCGGGTATTGGGCCCAGGACCTGCGCGCCGAGCTGCCGTGCGCGGCCGTCCGTTCGGTCGACGCCCGCACGAACGGCCCCGGCCTCCTGTTCGCCACCGTGCCCGACGGCCGCACCGACCCGAAGTCCGGCAAGGGCGTCGGGATGCAGCTGCGCGTCGACAACGGGGTGCTGATCGCCTCCAGCCAGGGCCAGCAGATCGCCCAGCAACCGCTGCCGGCCGAGAAGTGCGACGTCGAGCTGGACGTCGACGCGAAGCAGATGACCTTGGCCGTCGCCGGGACGCCGGTGTTCCACGCCGACGGCGACGTCCGCCCGCGCGTGGTCGGCATCTACTCCTCGATCAACTCGAGCAAGGACCCGATCGCCGGGCTGCACGTCTCGGTCGTGCCGGACACGCGGTACCAGACGTCGCCGACCGCGCTGAAGATCACCGTCGGCGTGCTGGCCGTGCTGTCGCTGATCGGCTGCATGATCGCGGTCTGGCGCCGCGACTCGGGCTTCGCCCGCCGCGCCCCGCGCTGGGCGCCGGTCGGCTGGTGGCGGCTGACGATGCGGGACGCCACGGTGATCGCCGCGCTCGGCGCGTGGGTCTTCATCGGGCCCGTGACCTCGGACGACGGCTACATCCTGACCATGGCCCGGGTCACCGAGCAGACCGGGTTCCTGACGAACTACCACCGCTGGTTCGGCGTCGCCGAGGCGCCGTTCGGCTGGTTCTACCACGTGTTCGAGCTGATGGCGCACGTCAGCGTGGTGCCGCCGTGGATCCGGCTGCCGTCGTTCCTGCTCGGCGTGCTGTGCTGGCTGCTGATCAGCCGCGAGGTCATGCCGCGCCTGGGCGCCCAGGTCCGCACCAGCCGCCCGGCCAGCTGGGCCGCGGCGACGGTGTTCCTGGTCTGGTGGATGCCCTACAACAACGGCGTCCGGCCCGAACCGGTCGCCGCGCTCGGCTCGCTGCTGGCGATCTGCGCCGTCGAACGCACCCTGGTGACGCGGCGGCTGCTGCCGCTGTGCCTCGGCCTGACCGCGGCCGGGTTCACCCTGGCCGCGACGCCGACCGGGCTGATCGCGGTGGCGCCGTACCTGGTCGCCGCGCGTCCGCTGTTCAAGCTGATCCGCCAGCGCGCCAACGAGAACGGCTGGCTGCCGGTGCTCGCGCCGGTCGCCGCGGCGGGGCTGCTGGTGCTGGTCGTGGTGTTCGCCGACCAGACGTTCGCGACGGTCCAGGAGGCGACCCGGATCCGCACCCAGGTCGGCCCGAACCTGTCGTGGTTCCAGGAGCTCGCGCGCTACCAGCTGCTGTTCGCCGACCTGCCGGACGGCTCGGCGCCACGCCGGTTCCCGGTGCTGCTGATCGTGCTGTGCACCGCCACCTGCCTGGTGATGCTGCTGCGCCGCGGCCGCATCCAGGGCGCGTCGCTCGGCCCCGCGCGCCGCCTGATCGGCACGACGGCGCTGTTCTTCCTGCTCCTGGCCCTGACGCCGACGAAGTGGACCCACCACTTCGGCGCGTTCGCGGCGGTCGGAGCGTCGATGGCGGCGTTGACGGCGCTCGCGACCAGTTCGACCGTGCTGCGGTCCAAACGCAACCGCGCCGCGTTCCTGGCCGGGCTGCTGGTCGTCGGCGCGCTGGCCGCGACCGGGCCGAACACGTACTGGTTCGTCTCGCGCCTCGGCGTCCAGTGGACGAACGTGGCGCCGTCGATCGGCGGCATCCCGCTGTCCACGATCCTGCTGGTGGCGGCCGCGATCGCGGGGATATACGCGTTCGTCGAAAACGTCCGCGCGCACCGGCCCACCGCCGCGCCACCGGTGCAGGAGGGCCGGTTGCGCGCGCTGCGGCTCGGCTCGCTGTCGCTGGTGGTGGTCTGCGGCCTGGTGGCGGGCGGCGAGTTCGTCACGATGGCGTGGGCGATCCACAACCAGGCCGGCAGCTACAGCCTGGGCGCGGCGAACGTCGGGCACCTGTTCGGCAAGAGCTGCAACCTCTCCGACCACGTCATGGTGGAGCGCGACGCGGCGACGAGCATCCTGCACCCGCAGTCCGAGCAGCGGACGGTCCCCGACGAGACCAAGCCGCCGGAGAACTCGCCGCTGCCCAACCCCGACCGCGACAACGGCCGCGTCCAGACCGGCTT
Organism: Amycolatopsis sp. NBC_00348; assembly: GCF_036114655.1. Classification (NCBI taxonomy): domain Bacteria; kingdom Bacillati; phylum Actinomycetota; class Actinomycetes; order Pseudonocardiales; family Pseudonocardiaceae; genus Amycolatopsis; species Amycolatopsis sp. NBC_00348. Next base: position 6,140,774 of record NZ_CP107994.1, read on the forward strand.
CCACACCCGCTCGGTCGACGACAAGGACCCCCTGGCGGAGCCGCCGCACGGGTTCACGCCGGAGAACGTGCCGATGTGGTCGAGCTACCTCGACCCCGAGACGCGCGCGGGCCGCCTGCGCAGCGACTGGTACGCGCTGACGGAGAAACCCGCGGACGGCCAGGTCGTGGTGGCGACGGCGGGCGCGTCCCGCCGGCCGACGTCGGTCAGCCTCGACTACGGCGTCAACACCCCCGAGGGCGTGAAGATCCTGCGCAGCCAGTTCGTGCTCCCGCCGGGCGGGGGCACGGGTGGCTGGAACGACACCCGCATCAACCTGCGCGACCTCCCGCAGGAGACGAACGCGCTGCGCATCAACATCGTCGACAACGACCTCACGGAGGACGGCTGGATCGCGGCGTCGGCCCCGCGCGTCCCGACGTTCACGACGTTGACGGACAAGATCGGCTCGAAGCCGGTGTACATCGACTGGCCGGCGTCGTTCGTGTACCCGTGCGCCCAGCCGGTGATGTCCCACGACGGGATCTCGCAGGTCCCGGAGTACCGCATCACGGCGGGCGGCCTGGCGGACGAGGCGGAGTGGGCGTCCTCGACCAACGGCGGCCCGATCGGCTGGCTCGAGGAGCTGGCCGAAGAGCCGGAGGTCCCCAGCTACCTGATCGGCCAGCCGAGCCAGTCGTGGGGCCAGCTGCTGCAGATCGAGCCGTTCACCGAAGGCATCGCCCCGACGGTGATCCACGGCGAGAAAACCGTCCCCGGCTGGTGGTCCCCGGGCCCAGGCCCGAGCCAGCCGAACGGCAAGGACCCCACCCGCTGACGTTGTCCGTGAATGCCACATCGAGGGACACTAGGTCTCTCAATGTGGCATTCACGGACTTCAGTAGCTGCGCGGCGTCCAGACGATGCCGTTCTCCGCTCGGGTGCGGGAGGAGCCGACGATCAGCAGGCAGCGCATGTCCACAGTGGACGGATTCAGGTCACCCAGCGTCGTGATGCGGACGTCTTCCTCCGGACCGCCGACGTCGCGGGCCACCACCACCGGAGTCGACGGCGAGCGGTGCCGCAGCAAGACAGAGCGGGCGTCCGCGAGCTGGGTCGTCCGGGTGCGCGAAGCCGGGTTGTACAGCGCCAGCACCAGATCCGCCGCACCCGCCGCGTCCAAGCGCTTCTCGATGATCTCCCACGGCTTCAACCGATCCGACAGCGAGAGCACGCAGTAGTCGTGCCCCAGCGGCGCGCCGACCCGGGACGCCGCCGCCTGGGCCGCCGTCACGCCCGGGACGATCCGGACCCGGACGCCCGCGCCGTGGCCCGAAGACACCTGCTCCAGCACCGCCGACGCCATCGCGAACACCCCCGGGTCACCCGAGGAAACCACGGCCACGCGCGCGCCGGAAGCGGCCAACGACAACGCCTCGACCGCCCGGTCCGCCTCGACCCGGTTGCCGGAAGCGTGCCGCTGCTGCCCGGCCTTCTGCGGCACCCGCGCGACGTACGGGCCGTACCCGACGATGTGTTCCGCCGCCTCCAGCTCGGCCAAGGCCTCCGGCGTCAGCCACTCCGGACCGGCGGGACCCAGACCGACCACGACGACCTCACCGGCGGCCGTCGAAGGAACCGGCGAAACCGCAGGAGCCTGCCGAGACGCGTAAGCCGGCGAAGGCAGCAACGCCAGCGAGAAGTACGGCACCGTCGAAGGATCGACGTCCGCCAACGGCGAAATCCGCTGCTCCCCCCACGTCGCGCGCTCGATGTAGAACGCGTCGTCGAGCTTCCCGGCCTCCGCCAGCGCCTCCCGCACCGAACCGAACGTGCGTCCCAGCTTCACCACCGCCGCCGCGTCGGTGTCCGCGAGACGCCGGGCCAGTTCCGGCGCGGGCAGCGTGCCCGGCAGGATCGTCAGGACCTCGTCGCGCTGGACCAGCGGGCGGCCGAGCACCGACGACGCCGCGCTCACCGACGTCACCCCCGGCACGACCACAGCGGCGAACCGGCCGGAAAGCCGTTCGTGCATGTACATGTACGAGCCGTAGAAGAACGGGTCGCCTTCGCAGAGCACGACGACGTCGCGGCCCGCGTCCAGGTGCTCGGCGAGCCGCTTCGCGCTCAGCTCGTAGAAGTCCGCGATCGCGCCTTCGTAGCCGCCGGGATGGTCCGTGGTCTCGGTCGTGACCGGGTAGACGAGCTTCTCCTCGATCTGTCCCTCACGCAAGTACGGCTCGGCCACCGACCGCGCGATGCTCCGGCCGTGCCGCGCGCTGTGGTAGGCGATCACCGCGGCTTCCGAGATCAGCCGCGCGGCCTTGACCGTCATGAGTTCCGGGTCGCCGGGACCGAGCCCGACGCCGTACAGCGTGCCGGTCATTCTTCGGTGCTCGCCAACGCGTTGATCGCGGCGACGGCCATCGCGCTGCCGCCACGCCGTCCGTGCACCACCAGGTACGGCGCGGGTGCCCGCTTCGCCAGCTCCACTTTGGACTCCGCCGCGCCGACGAACCCGACCGGCACGCCGATGATCGCCGCGGGCGCGCCGACGCCTTCGTCCAGGATCTCCAGCAGGCGGAACAGCGCGGTCGGCGCGTTGCCGATCGCCACGACCGAACCCGGCAGCCTGTCGCGCCACAGTTCCAGCGCCGCGGCCGAGCGCGTCGTACCCATCCGCTCGGCGAGGCCGGGCACGCTGGGGTCCGACAGCGTGCAGACGACTTCGTTGCCCGCGGGGAGGCGACGCCGGGTGACGCCGCTGGCGATCATCTGCGCGTCGCACAGGATCGGCGCGCCCGCCTCCAGCGCGGCGCGGCCGGACTCGACGACGTCGAGGGTGTACCGCACGTCGTCGACCAGATCGACCATGCCGCAGGCGTGGATCATCCGGACCGCCAGGCCGGCCACGTCGTCGGGCAGGATCGCCAGGTCCGCTTCCTCGCGGATCGTGGCGAACGAGTGCCGGTAGATTTCGGCACCGTCCCGCAGGTAGTCGATCACAGCGTTCCTTTCAGCTCTTCGAACGGCACCCACCGGCCGTCGACCCGGTAGCCGCCCGCTTCGGCGACAACGTCCACAGTGGACTGCGACGGCTTCCCGCACCGCCGCTCACAACCCGAGAAGTGCGCGCGCAGCCCGGGCCGGAACACGGCGTCGGCGCGGACGTCGGCGCGCGACTTCGCGCAGCCCGGACGGCCGATGCACGCGCTCGTGCCCAGCGGCTCGCCGCCGAAGCCGAGCCGTTCGAAGACGTCGGCGGGCGCGTCCGGCAGCACCACGGACTTCCACGGCGTGACCAGTGCCTGCCCGCAGGAAGCCAGCGCGCGGGCCTGCGCGGCCGACAGCTGCCCGAACCGCGGGACCACCCCCGCGGCGGACGCGGAGAGCATCCCGACCGGGACCTGGACGTCGACCCGCGGCACCGGCGGCACCGGCGCCCCGCGCCACGCCGGGTCGTCGAGCTCGGCGACGCGCCAGGCGGATCCGCGCACCCGGAGGAACTCCAGCGCGACGTCGATCAGCGTCGAGACGGCGTCAGCGCGAGTCACCCGACGCCCGGTGTCGCCGCCCGCGAGCAGCAGGGTTCCTTCGGAGGGGCCGGTCGCGCGCCAGCAGACGTCGGCGCCTTCGCCGGCGACGTCACCGCGTCCGTCGTCGAACGCGAAGAGGAACCGCCCGGGCAGCGACGCCAGCTCCGGCGTCGCGCACAGGACGGCGTCGAGCGCGGCCGCCAGCCCGCGGACGTCGGCGAGCCCGCCGGTCAGGCCGCTCAGCGGCGAGGCCAGGACGTTCCGGACCCGCTCGTGCGACGGCGACGGCAGCAGGCCCGCGTCGGCCAGCCGGCCCGCGAGGCCGGGCCGGGTCACCCCGCGCAGCTGGACGTTGCCGCGCGAGGTGAGGTGGAGGTCGCCGTCGCCGCACGCTTCGGCGCAGTCGGCCAGCGCCCGCAGCTGCACGGCGGAAACCGCACCCCCGGGCAGCCGGACCCGCGCCAACGGGCCGTCCGCGGCGTCGTGGGTGGCGAAAACACCGGGGCACGCGTCGGCTCGCACACGCGCGGGGGTCGGCATGAGGTCACTGTAACTCGCGGTTCGCGGGCTCCTCCGCGGCCGGACGCGGGCGCAGCACGGCCGTTCCGGCGTCCAGGTCCACGTCACGCCGGGGAGGCGCGCCGTCGGCGTCCTGCTCGACGAGCATGGACATCGTTTCCCGGTGTTCCAGCTCACGCCGCTTGGTGCCGTAGAGGAACGCGGTGGTCTCTTCGACGTAGGTCGCGGACAGCCGCGCCTTGAACCGCGAGCCGCTCTTGCGCGGCCGCAGCTCGATCGCGGCCATGACCAGCAGGATCACCACGCCGCCCGGAAGGGCCAGCCCCAGCCAAGTTCCCATGCACCGCGAACCGGATGACCGCCGGTCAAGTTCCGGATACCCCACAAGTCCGACCGAATGTAGCAGGTGTGCTACATTCGATCGCATCAGTCGGATGGGGGTCAGGTCATGAGAGATCCAGCGGATCCCGTGGTCCGCGCGAGCGGGCTGCGGATGCGCTACGGCGCGAACGACGTCCTGCACGGCGTCGGGTTCGAGGCGTACCGGGGCGAGGTCGTGTGCCTGCTCGGGCCGAACGGCGCGGGCAAGACCACGACGATCGAGATCCTCGAGGGCTTCCGGATGCGGTCGGCCGGCGAGGTGAGCGTGCTGGGCGTCGACCCGGCCCACGGCGGCGAGGACTGGCGGGCACGCCTGGGGGTCGTGCTCCAGTCCTGGCGCGACCACGGGAAGTGGCGCGTCCGCGAACTGCTCGCCCACCTCGGCCGGTACTACGCGCCGTACTCGACACCGGCGTGCACGCGGCCGTGGGACGCCGACGAGCTGATCGCGGCGGTCGGGCTCACCGACCACGCGCACAAGAAGATCAAGAGCCTCTCGGGTGGCCAGCGGCGGCGGCTCGACGTCGCGATCGGCATCGTCGGCCGTCCGGAGCTGCTCTTCCTCGACGAGCCCACCGCGGGCTTCGACCCGGAGGCCCGGCGCGAGTTCCACGACCTGGTGCACCGGCTGTCCGACGAGCTCGACACCACGATCCTGCTGACCACGCACGACCTCGACGAAGCCGAGAAGCTGGCCGACCGGATCCTCATCCTCAACGGCGGCCGGATCATCGCCGACGGCTCGGCCGACGCGCTGAGCCGGCAGATCGCCGGCGAGGCCGAGGTCCGCTGGACGATCGACGGCCGGCACTTCGTCCACTCGACGACCGAGGCCACGAAGTACGTCCACGACCTGTTCAAGCAGCACGGCGAGGCGGTGGCGGACCTCGAAGTCCGCCGCGCGTCGCTGGAGGACACCTACATGACACTCGTCCACCGCGCCGAAACCGACGGCGAGACGGAACTCGGCCTCCAGGAAGCGGGTGCGCGATGAACACCGTCGCGGTGCGGGCCGGGCTGGCCCGCGGCTGGATCGAGTTCAAGCAGACCTGGACCAACCGCGAGGACGTCTTCGGCCAGATCGTCTTCGCCGCGCTCTTCCTCGGCGTGGTGTTCTTCATGCGCGACGCCACGGTGCCCGGCACCGGGTTCTCCCTCGGCGCGGCGACCGTGCCCGGCGTGCTCGGCGCCGGGATCGTGTTCACCGGGCTCACCGGCGCGGCGAGCTACCTGGTCATCGACCGCGAGGACGGCACGCTGCTGCGGGCGAAGGCGACACCGAACGGCATGCTCGGCTACCTGATCGGGAAGACCACGACGCTGTCGCTCGGGCAGGGGGCGTCGCTGCTGGTGGTCCTGATCCCGTGCCTGTTCCTGTACCCGTCGCTGGCGCCCGACGGCCTCTGGTCCTACCTGCACCTGCTGGGCGTGCTGGTGCTCGGGCTGTTCGCGACCCTGCCGATCGGGGCGGCGCTGGGTTCGCTGATCAGCAGCCCGCGGTCGACGGGGCTGATCGTGCTGCCGGTCATGGGGCTGGGCGCGATCTCCGGGATCTTCTACCCGGTGATCGCGCTGCCGGTCTGGGTCCAGGGCATCGCGCAGGTGTTCCCGATGTACTGGCTGGGGCTCGGCATGCGCTCGGCGTTGCTGCCGGACAGCGCGGTCGTCGCCGAGATCGGCCATTCGTGGCGGCCGCTGCCGACCCTCGCCGTGCTCGTCGCGTGGTCCGTGATCGGATTGGCCCTGGCCCCGGTCCTGCTCCGCCGCATGGCGCGGCGCGAGTCGGGTTCGTCGGTGGCCGAAAGGCGGGAGAAGGCCATGCAGCGTGTGGGGTGAGTCATGAGCGAGGTCGTCTACAACCGGATCGCGATGCTGCGCGCGGAGCGGTCGATCTCGCGCCGCGAGCTGGCCGACGCGCTGGGCGTGCACTACCAGACGATCGGCTACCTCGAGCGCGGCGAGTACAGCCCGAGCCTCTACCTGGCCCTGCGGATCGCGGACTTCTTCGAGGTCAACGTCGAGGTCCTGTTCTCGACGAAGCCGTTCCCGCGGCTGGGAGAGCGGTCCGCCTAAGGCTTGCGGAGGTCGGCGTCCACCAGCGCGCGGACGACGTCGGCGCGGCGGGTCTCGCGGACCGTGCGGCTGAGCTCGACGTGCAGGAACGGCGTGCCCGCGGCGGCCTGGCTCTGCACGTTCGTGGTGCCGGCCAGGCCCCGGCAGGGCTCGGCCCAGGCCCGGCAGACGCGGAAGCCGTCGGCGGTGAGCCGGTCCGCCGCCCGGCGGGCCGCGTCGCCGGCCTCGGCCGCGCCGGCCGAGAGCACGACGTCGGCCGAGGTCAGGGTGGCGTCGCCGAAGCCGTGGAGCTGCACCTGCGGCAGGCCGCGCCGGGCGAGCAGCGTCGTCACGACGTGGAAGACGCTGCGGGTCTCGTGCGCGGGGTCCTCCCGGCGGCGGTGCGCGCCCCCGACCACGAGCACGGCCCCGGGCGTCTCCCGGAAGAGGGCCAGGCCGAGCCGTTCGGTCCGCAGGTCGGAGGAGGCGTGCGGTACCTCGACGACCAGCGAGGGCGGCGCGGACCGGTCGACGACGTAGAGCCCCCACGCGCGTTCGGTGCCGGGCTCCTGCACGACCAGGGTGTCGTCCTCGACGGAAAATCCCAGCTCGGCGAGGTTGTGCGGCCGCCGGTCGAGGAACGCGGCGAACCCCGTTTCGGCGGTCCGGAGTTCCGCCGCGGTCGGCACGCGGTACGGGTGGCGGCTCGACTGCGCGTCGGTGAAGTCGTGGAGGAAGGAATCCACCGTGGCCCTACCCCGATCCTGTAGCCCGGCCACCAGGCTACCGACCCGGTAGCCGTGCACGTCACCTTGACGCCACGCCCGGGCGCACCGGAGAGTGAGTCCGATACCCACGCGTCGGCAGGTGGAGGAACCCGGTGAGAGTCCGGGGCGGTCCCGCCACTGTCACCGGAGAGCCCGCTCTCCGGGAAGCCAGGAACTCCGGCCGGCGCGCCCGTCTACCCGGGGCGCGGACCCCGAGGAGGAACCTCGTGATCCTGCTTCTGTCCACTTCGGACACCGATCTGCTCAGCGCGCGTTCGTGCGAAGGCGAGTTCCGGCTGGCGAACCCCTCGCGGCTCGACGTCGCCGAGCTGCCGGGCCTGCTCGACGGCGTGCGCATCGTGGTCGTCCGCATCCTCGGCACCCCGCGGAGCTGGCAGGAGGGCCTCGACACGCTGCTCTCCTCGGGCGCGCACGTCGTCGTCCTGGGCGGGGAGCAGACGCCGGACGCCGAGCTGATGAAGCTCTCGAACGTCCCGGCGGGCATCGCCGCCGAGGCTCACGCCTACCTCGCGCAGGGCGGCCCGGCGAACCTCACGCAGCTGCACCGGTTCCTCTCCGACACGCTCCTGCTGACCGGCGACGGCTTCGAGCCGCCCGCCGTGCAGCCCGGCTGGGGCATCCTCGAGCGGCCTCCTTCGCACACGGACGGCCCGGTCATCGGGATCCTCTACTACCGCGCGCACCACCTGTCCGGGAACACGGCGTTCGTGCACACCCTCGCCGACCGGATCGAGGCCGCGGGCGGGCGCGCGCTGCCGGTCTACACGGCGTCGCTGCGGACGCGCGAGCCGGCGATGATGACCGAGCTGGGCAAGGTCGACGCGCTGCTGGTCACGGTGCTCGCGGCGGGCGGCACGAAGCCGTCCGAGGTCGGCGCCGGGGGCGACGACGAGGCGTGGGACGTCGCCGAGATGGCCGCGCTCGACGTCCCGATCCTGCAGGCGCTGTGCCTGACCAGCGACCGCGAGACGTGGGCGGCGAGCGACGAAGGCCTCTCCCCGCTGGACGCGGGCAACCAGATGGCCGTCCCGGAGTTCGACGGCCGGCTGATCACCGTGCCGTTCTCGTTCAAGGAGCTCGACGAAGACGGGCTGCCGCGGTACATCCCGGACGCCGAGCGCGCGTCCCGCGTCGCGAAGATCGCCCTGGCGCACGCGCGTCTCCGGCACACGCCCGCTCCGGAGCGGCGCATTGCGCTGATGCTGTCCGCGTACCCGACGAAGCACTCCCGCGTCGGCAACGCGGTCGGGCTGGACACGCCCGCGTCGGTCATCGAGCTGCTGCGGCGGATGCGCGATCTGGGCTACGACCTGGGCGCGGACGCGTTCCCGGGCGTCGAGCCCACCGGCACCGACCAGCCCGACGGTGACGCCCTGATCCACGCGCTGATCGCCGCCGGCGGCCAGGACCCGGAGTGGCTCACCGAGGAGCAGCTGGCCGGCAACCCGATCCGGGTGCCCGCCGCGCGCTACCAGGAGTGGTTCGACGCGCTGCCCGCGGAGCTGCGCGAAGGCGTCGAAGGGCACTGGGGTCCGGCGCCCGGCGAGCTGTACGTCGACAACGGCGACATCGTGCTGGCGTCGCTGCAGAGCGGCAACGTCATCATCATGATCCAGCCGCCGCGCGGGTTCGGCGAGAACCCCGTCGCGATCTACCACAACCCGGACCTGCCGCCGAGCCACCACTACCTGGCCGCCTACCGCTGGCTGGAGGAGGAGTTCGGCGCGCACGCCGTCGTCCACCTGGGCAAGCACGGGTCCCTCGAATGGCTGCCGGGCAAGACGGCCGGGCTCTCGGCGTCGTGCGCGCCCGACGCCGTGCTAGGGAACCTGCCGCTGATCTACCCGTTCCTGATCAACGACCCGGGCGAGGGCGCGCAGGCGAAACGGCGGGCGCACGCGACGATCGTCGACCACCTGATCCCGCCGATGGCGCGCGCCGAGTCGTACGGCGACATGGCGCGACTGGAGCAGCTGCTCGACGAGCACGCGAACATCGCGGCGATGGACCCGGCCAAGCTGCCCGCGGTGCGCGCGCAGATCTGGACGCTCATCCAGGCCGCGAAGCTGGACCACGACCTCGGCGTCGAGCAGCGCCCGCACGACGCGGAGTTCGACGACTTCCTGCTGCACATCGACGGCTGGCTGTGCGAGGTCAAGGACGCCCAGATCCGCGACGGCCTGCACATCCTCGGCGCCGCGCCCACCGGCGAGGCGCGCGTCAACCTGGTGCTCGCGATGCTGCGCGCCCAGCAGATCTGGGGCGGCAAGCAGGGCGCGATCCCCGGGCTGCGGTCGGCGTTGGGCCTCAAGGAGAACTCCGACGCGCCGACGTCCGAAGTGGACAAGATCGAGAAGACGGCGCGCTCGCTGATCGAGGCGATGGAGTGGCGCTCCTGGGACGTCACGGCGGTGCGCGGCATCATCGACGACAAGCTGGGCGGCCCGGACGAGCAGGTCCGGCTGATCCTGGAGTTCGCGGCGAACGAGATCGTGCCGCGGCTGGCCGCGACCGCGGGCGAGCTGGACGCGATCCTGCACGCGCTGGACGGCGGCTACATCCCGGCCGGGCCGAGCGGGTCGCCGTTGCGCGGGCTGGTCAACGTGCTGCCGACCGGCCGGAACTTCTACACGGTCGACCCGAAGGCCATCCCGAGCCGGCTGGCCTGGGAGACCGGCCAGGCGCTGGCCGACTCGCTGCTGCGCCGCTACCGCGAGGACACCGGCGACTGGCCGCGTTCGGTCGGGCTGTCGGTGTGGGGCACGTCGGCGATGCGCACGTCCGGCGACGACGCCGCGGAGGTCCTGGCGCTGCTGGGCGTCCAGCCGGTGTGGGACGAGGCGTCACGGCGCGTCACCGGCATCGAGGCGATTCCCCTGGCCGAGCTGGGCCGCCCGCGCATCGACGTCACGATCCGCATCAGCGGCTTCTTCCGCGACGCGTTCCCGCACGTCATCACGATGATGGACGACGCGGTCCGGCTGGTAGCCGGCCTGGACGAACCCCCTGCGGAGAACTTCGTGCGAGCACACGTCGACGCCGACGTGGCGACGCACGGCGACACGCGGCGCGCGACGACCCGGATCTTCGGCTCGAAGCCGGGCGCGTACGGCGCCGGCCTGCTGCCGCTGATGGAGTCCGGCAACTGGCGCGACGACAAGGACCTGGCCGAGGTGTACGCGGTCTGGGGCGGTTTCGCGTACGGCCGCGACCTGGACGGCCGCCCGGCGCGCGAGGACATGGAAAGCTCGTACAAGCGGATCGTGGTGGCGGCCAAGAACACCGACACCCGCGAGCACGACATCGCCGACTCGGACGACTACTTCCAGTACCACGGCGGCATGATCGCCACGGTCCGCGCCCTGACCGGAACGGCCCCGGCGTCCTACGTGGGCGACAGCACCACCCCGGACGCGGTCCGCACCCGCACCCTGGGCGAGGAGACGGCGCGCGTGTTCCGCGCCCGCGTGGTGAACCCCCGCTGGCTGGCGGCCATGAGGCGTCACGGCTACAAGGGCGCATTCGAGCTGGCGGCCACGGTCGACTACCTCTTCGGCTTCGACGCAACGGCGGGCGTGGTCGGCGACTGGATGTACGAGAAGCTGACCGAGACGTACGTCCTGGACGAGACGAACCAGGAGTTCCTGCGCAAGGCGAACCCATGGGCGCTACGCGGAATCGTGGAGCGCTTGAACGAGGCCGCGGACCGCGGCCTGTGGGAGGAGCCGGACCCCGAGCTACTGGCCCAAATGCGCGAGGTCTACCTGTCCTTGGAGGGCGACCTGGAGTCGGAGTGACGCAGTTGTCCCCACTCGATCAGGGTGTGGACAACCCTCGTCTTCCCGCCCGGATCACGGCTTCCCGTCGTGCCCCACCGATAGACTGGAGCAGGGCACGCCCCCCAGTGGAGGGTGGGGGCCTGCCTTCGGGTGATCTGGGCTGAATGACTTTGACGGAGGCGGTTGCGTCGGTGGCGCAACCGCCTTTCGTCGTCTTCGGAATGCGACATTTCTCGGGTTTCGCCCGTAACTCCGCCTTCGTCTTGACTTTGAAATGGTCTAGTCCAATGATCTGACCACCCTCGAACCCCACCGGGAGGACAGATCATGCGCAGAAGCAGACTGGCCGCCGTCGGGCTCGCCGCCGCCACCTTCATCGGTACAGCAGTGAGTCTCGTGATCGGCGCGCCCTCCGCGACAGCGGCGTTGGGCAACAACTGGTACGCCGCGGCGCCGTATCTGATGCCCGTGAGCAACAATCCTCCCGACCCGGTCACCGTGATGAACGCGACCGGGCTCAAGGCGTTCCAGCTGGCGTTCATCCTGGCGCCCAACGGCGGCGGCTGCAGCCCGACCTGGGACGGCACGGCCGCGGTCTCCTCGGACACGAACGTCGCCGGCGTGATCTCCCGGATTCGCGGCGCGGGCGGTGACGTCTCGGTGTCCGTCGGCGGGTACGGCGGCACGAAGCTCGGTCAGACCTGCGGGACCGTGGCCGCGACCGCCGCCGCGTACCAGCAGGTCATCTCGAAGTACTCGCTCAAGGCGATCGACTTCGACCTCGAAGAGCCGGAGTACGAGAACACCGCGGCCATCGCGAACGAGCTCGGCGCGGCGAAGACGTTGCAGGCCAACAACCCCGGCCTGTTCGTGTCGGTGACCATGCCGGGCACCGCGGCCGGCACCGGCTGGTTCGGCACGCAGCTGCTCGACCAGGCGAAGTCGATCGGCTTCTCCCCCAACAACTTCTCGATCATGCCGTTCGACGGCGGCTTCAACGGCGGCTCCTCGCAGGTGTCCGCGCTCGAGGCCCTGCACGGCCTGCTGATGTCGCACATGGGCTGGGACAGCGCGACGGCGTACTCGCACGAAGGCTTCTCCGGCATGAACGGCAAGTCGGACGCGTCGGAGATGTTCTACACCGCGGACTTCCAGACCGTGTACGACTACGCGACCAGCCACGGCCTGGGCCGCTTCACGTTCTGGTCGGTCAACCGCGACCGCGCCTGCGTCGGCACGACCGACAACGGCGTCTGCAGCAACGTGCCGCAGAACGACTGGGACTTCACGAAGTTCAGCGTCCGCTTCGCCGGCGCGACCCCGCCCCAGACGACGCCGACCCCGCCGACGACCACCACCCCGACCACCCCGGGCGGCGGCTCCTGCACCGCGGCGGCGTGGGACAAGGCGAAGGTCTACGTCAAGGACGACGCCGTCTCGCACAACAGCCACAAGTTCACCGCGAAGTGGTGGACGCAGGGCGAAGAGCCGGGCACGACCGGCGAATGGGGCGTCTGGACCGACAACGGCGCCTGCTGAGCTCGTTCGGCTGAAGGCCGTCCCGGGTTCTCCCGGGGCGGCCTTCGCTCGTCAGAAGGTCAGGTGGGTGTTCTCGCGCTGGACCTCCGGGGTCAGCGCGGGCACCTCGACGACGTGCCGCCCGGCCTGCCGCAGCAGCTCGGTGCCCTGGGCGTCGACGAAAACCGGCGGCTCGCGCCAGGCGAACACGACCCGCGGGATCCCGGCGTCGAGGATGAGCTGGGTGCAGCTGCGCGGGTGCGAGCTGCGGTTGCTGCAGGGTTCGAGCGAGCTGTACACGGTCGCGCCGGCCAGCCGTGGGTCGCCTTCACACTTGGCGAGGGCCGCTTCCTCGGCGTGGTTGAGCGGATCGCCCTCCCCGGAGTGCCCGGTCGCGATGACCTCGCCGTCGACGTCGGTGACGACGGCCCCGACCCGGAAGGTGTGGCTCGGCGGGCACTCGGCGGCGAGCGCGATGGCCTCCCGGAGCCGCTGGACGTCCCGGCCGCTCGGCTCGTCGGCCGCGCGGTACTCGAGGATCGCCATGCCGGTCAGCTCGCGGGCGCTGGTGAGACGCAGCGGCCGCGGGTAGAGCCCGGGCCCGACGAACCGGGGAGCGGCCGGCTGGCCGACGAAGAACGGCGCGATCGCCAGCCGCAGCTCGTCGGCGAGCCCTTCGGCGAGGAACCGCGTGTGGATCCCGCCACCGCCCTCGACCAGCAGGTTCTTGATGCCGCGCGCGCCGAGGTCGTCGAGAACGCGGCCGAAGTCGGGCGGATCGCCGGCGTCGACGACGGTGGCGACGTGCTTGAGCTGGTCCGCGGCGCCGGGCGGGGCGTAGACGATCTTCTCGGTGTCCCCGACGGTGAAGAACTGCGCGCCGGGATCGAGGCCGCGGGTGGTCAGGGTGACCTTGACCGGCTGTTCGGGCTTCCCCTGCTCCAGGCGTCGCCGCCGCAGGTCGGGCGACCGGACGAGCAGCCGCGGGTTGTCGGCCCGCACGGTCCCGGCCCCGACGAGGATGGCGTCGGCCTCGGCCCGCAGCCGGTCGACGACGGCGAAGTCGTCCTCAGTGGACAGCACGAGCCGTTCGGGCGAGGTGTCGTCGAGGAAGCCGTCGAGGGACTGCGCGGCGGAAAGCAGGACGTGCGGCCGGTCGATCACCCGATCCAGTATGCCGGGCCGTAACACCGCGGGCGATCGGGACGTCTACGACGTGTCACCACCCGAACTCGGAGCAGGGGAACATGACCACGCGAGGCTGGCAGAAAGAGCGGACGCTCACCACGCTCGACACGGTCGGCCGCGAGATAGCGGTGACGACCGGCCTCACCCGCGACCCGGAGGGCCGCCTGGTGGCGGTCATCGCGGTCGGCGACGGCCCCACGGCGATCTTCCGCCACCTGCACGACCTGGAAGACCGCCCGGAGCTGGTCGCCAACGCGGCCGACACAGCGGACGACCTGCACACACTGACCGGCATAGCCCCGGTGCGGCAGCTGCGCCGCCGCCGCTAGCGCGACAGGTTTCGTACCACGGGGTCGAACCGCCGGGGAGGGTGGCACTGCGGGGGTCGATGCGCGAGGTCCCGGCGCCGCAGGTGTCGGCACGCGGTTGTCCGGCCCTCGCGGAATCATCCCCGCGGGCGTCGGAGCCGAAGGATTCCGGCTCCGGGAGCTGCCTCGGCACGGCAGTCCGACGCGCTGCGCGACAGCCGCGAGATCCTGGCGGTGGTCAGGGGCACGACGGTCAACCTGCGGTCCCGGACCTGCCGACTCCGGAGACCCTGGCCGCGGTCAAGGGCACGACGGTCAGCCCGCGGTCCCACACTTGCCGACTCCGGAGATCCCGGCCGTGGCAAGAGCACAGCGGTCAGCCTGCGGTTTCTGATCTGCCGGTTCCGGTTCCGCCCCGCGTGCTGTCGCCCCGTGGATCTGGACGGGCTCCTGCTCGGCCGCCGTCCATAGCGGCCGAGCAGGTCCTTCGCTGGGTCGTCGTCAGGCGGGCAGGACGGCGTACTGGCGGACGTAGAGGTCCGTGTACGTCACCGGGCCGCGGGGGCCGGGGACCTTGTCCAAGTTGATGCCCGTTTCCGGGACCGCGAGGAGCTTGAAGCCGTCCAGGAGGCGGGTCGGGGCGTTCCAGAACACGCCCGTGCCGGTGTAGCCGTCGAAGAACGCGTCGGCGGCGGCCTCGTCCTCGGTCGCGATGCCCGCGGCCAGGCCCGATGTCTGCTCGTTCGCGATCTCGACGGCGTCGGCGAGGGCGCCGACCGTGGCGACCGTGACCGTCGCCTCGCGGTCGGAGTCCAAGGCCCACTCGTAGCCGATCGCGTGCTCGTGCGGGGCCAGCGAAGGCGTCACTCCGCGCTCGGCCAGCGCGTCGGCGATGCCCGGCCAGACGTCGTCGTGGATGTTCTCGTGGATCAGCAGCAGGTTGAGCCGGTTGCAGACGCCCAGCCGGTCGAGGCTGGCGAAGACCAGGTCGCGCGCCTTGGTGACGTCCGCGCCGCGGTCGACGTACAGGACGCCGCCGCCGTCGGCGTGGGCGAGCGTGCGCACGCCGTGGACCGCGGCCTCGGTGGCGAGGGCGCGGGTGCTGTCCCCGCTGCCGCGCAGGATGACCAGCGGCACCAGGTCTGGCAGCCGCACCAGCGCGGACGCGGCTTCACGCTCCACGCGCGGCACCAGCTGGACGCAGTCGGCGTCGATGCCGGCCGCCGTCAGCGCCGGCGCGATGACCACCTCACGCAGCCGCTGCGCCGAGCCGAGCGCGGCCGAACCCGTGCGCAGCACGCCGGCGTTGCGCGACTTGACCAACTGCGACGCCACGTCGACCGTGACGTTCGGGCGCGCCTCGTAGTTCGCGCCGATCACGCCCACCGGACGGCGCCGCTCGACCAGCCGCAGCCCGCCGTCCAGCGTGGACACCTCGACCGAGCGCTCCTGGTGCGGCGCGCCGGCGAGCAGCCGCAGCTGCTCGGCCATGCCGGTCAGCCGCTCCGGGGTGATGGTGAGCCGGTCGAGCAGACCGGCGCTCATCCCCTCGGCCTTCGAGCGCTCGACGTCGGCCTGGTTCGCCTCGAGGATCTCGTCGCGGTGCGTGAGCAGGCGCTCGGCCATCCCGGCGAGGGCGGCGTCGACGGCCTCCGCACTGGCGGCGGCAAGCGACGGCGCGGCCAGCTTCGCAGCCCGTGCGCATTCCTCCACGGCCTTGGCGACCTCGTCCATCGTTCGGCTCCCTCCGGCTGACCAGCGAGAGTCCAGTTTGCCGCATGGGCCAGGCCCGGCGGCCAGGGGGCGCCACGGGTCGAGTGCACCACAGCCCGAGCGCGCCACGGTGGGGAGCGCCACGGCTCAGGTGCGCAGCGTTCGAGCGCGCCACGGCTTGTGTGCGCCACGGTTCGTGTGCTCCGCAGTGGGGGACGCCAGGCTCAGGTGCGCAGTGTGCGGACGTGCCACGGTTCGACTGCGCCACGACCCAGCGGACCGGAGCACGGCAGCACCGGCCACAGCCGTACCGCTGCGCTGGGCCGCTGCGCCGGGCACGCCGCGCCGTGCCGTGCCCGGCACGCCAGGCCGGTGGCTACTTGGCCACGGGCTCCAGCAGCCACAGGCCGCCGGCGATGAGGCAGCTGACCGTGGCCACCGCGAACACCAGGACCCAGAGGATCGGCGGGACCGCTGTGAGGCGGCCGAGCTGGTCGGCGTCGGAGTCGCGGGCCTGGCCGCGGCGGCGCTTGGTCTGCAGCTCGATCACCGGCCGGACGCCGCCGAAGAGCAGGAACCACGTCAGCAGGTAGCCGAACGGGGCCTGGACCTCGACCGGCGCGACGAACGCGACCAGCGCCAGCACCACCGCGCTGGCCACGACCGTGAACACCCCGTAGGCGTTGCGCACCATCACCAGCACGCCGAGCAGCAGCAGCGCGATCAGCACGAGGACCGTACCGACCAGGTCGTTGCCCAGCAGGCTGGCGAACAGCAGCCCCAGCACCGACGGCGCCAGATACCCGGCCATCGCGGTGAACGCCATCCCCGGCCCCTCGGGCTTGCCGCGCGAGACGGTGACGCCCGAGGTGTCCGAGTGCAGCTTGATGCCCTGCAGACGCCGGCCGACCAGGACAGCCGCCAGCCCGTGGCCGGCCTCGTGCACGATGGTGACGACGTTGCGTGCCCGCCGCCACATCGTGCCGCCGACGAGCACCACCAGCAGCGCCACACCCCCGGCGACCAGCGTGATCACGGCGGGCGTCTGGGCCTGCTCCAGCAGGGTCGCGGCCGGGTCGGCGGCGGCCTGGAGGGCCGCCGGGACGTCACGGGCCGTGCTGTCGAGCGCGAGTTGAACGGGCGAGCTCACCCGGACACCTCACCACAGGCGACATCTGGCTACGGTGAGTCCCCACCGGAGCGAGGTCCGCGGCTTCCGGTATGGGTTCGGCTCGTTGGTGCACCTCCTTCCTCGGCTCGGGCGGGGATGGTGATCAGGGTGCCGCGGACAACACGACAGCCGCGGCTCAGCTCAGCGCGACTCCCGCATCCGGGCCTCGCCCTCCACCCGGAACAGGAACGACGTCCAGCTCCGGAACGGCGCCCAGGCCTCCGCGATCTCCGTCAGCTCCGCCACTCCCGCGTCCGGGAGGTGATAGGCCTCGCGCATGATCTCGTGCAGGCGGCTCTCCCCGCGCGGGAAGACGTCCGGGTGCCCGGCGCCGCGGATCAGGATCAGCTCCGCGCTGAACCGGCCCACGCCTGGCAACAGCTGCAGTTGTTTGAGCGCATCGTCGGCCGGCATCGCCCGCAACGTCGCCGCGTCGAGCAGGCCCTCGGCCGCGGCCCCGGCGATCGCTCGCAGGCGGTGCAGCTTCTGCACCGGTGCGCCCGGCAAGTACTCCAGCTTCGCCAGCTCGCCGGGCGCCGGGAACGACCAGAGCCTCGCCCCGTCCACGTCGACCTGCACGCCGTGGCGCTCGGTGAGGCCGCGGCGCAGGCGCACCGCTTGCGACATCCAGATCCGGTGGCTCAGCACCGCCCAGCACGCCGCCTCGTACGGCGAGGCGAACAGGACCGGCCGCAGCCCGGGGTGCAGGCCTTGCAGCATCGAGACGACCGGATCGCGCCCGCCGGCTTCCGGGAACCCGGTGGCGTCGACGTCCAGCGAACACATCCGCGTGACCTGCGCCAGGACGGCTTCCGTGTGCTCTTCCGGGGCGTGGACCTCCACTTCGACCACGCCCGGCGATCTCTGTCTCAGTACCGCTCCCACCGGCGTCCACGCGCCGTCGACCGGGAACGCCACGCGGAGCGCTCCGGGCTCCGTGTCCGCTTCCGGCCGCCCGGCGGGGGCGAACCCGGTCAGGAACTTCGCCGCCGCGGCCAGGTCGAACGGGCCGCGGACCGGGATCTCCCCGCTCGGTGCGGAAATCTTGGAAACCGCCATGTCTCCTCCTCGGAGTCGGTGATCGGTGGATCGCCACCTCGCCGACGACGTTAGGAAGGGGCACCGACAATTTCCGGGCCTCGAAGGCCCGCGCTCGGAGTTGTTCACTCGGTCGAGTGACCTCGACTTGGGCATACTGCCGGTATCCGGACGACGGGAGCGCCTGTGCCGACCACCGCCACCGACCGGCTCGAGAAGCTGCTGGAGGCCCCGGCGGAAACCCGCGCCGGCTTCCTCGACCTGCTGGGCACGGCGGACCAGGCCGGCCCGTCCACCGGCATCACGCAACGCCTGATGCGCACCACCCTGCTCCCGCGGGTCTACGAGCGGTACTGGCGCCCCGCGCTCGGCCGCGCGCTCAAGGGCCCGGCCGGGCCCAGCATGGCGGGCGAGGTCCGGCTCGCCACGAAACTCCTCGACCTGAGGCCGGGCCGGACCGCGCTGGACGTCGCCTGCGGCACCGGCCGGTTCACCCGCGCCTTCGGTCAGGCCGTCGGCCCGGCCGGGCTCGCGATCGGCCTCGACGGCGCGCGCACGATGCTCACCAAGGCCGTGGCCGAAGGTGGCCCGGACAGCGTCGCCTACCTGCGCGCGGACGCGGTGCGCGTCCCCCTGCGAGAGTCCACTGTGGACGCCGTCTGCTGCTTCGCCGCGCTCCACATGTTCGCCGAGCCGGAGACCGCGTTGGACTCCTTCACGCGCGTGCTCAAGCCCGGCGGCCGGATCGTGCTGCTCACCAGCGCACGCCGCGGTCGGCAACCCGCGCGGCTGCTGGAGTCCGTCGGCGGGATCGTCAGCGGGCAGAAAATGTTCGACCGCGGCGAAATCGCGGCGAGCTTGCGCGCCCGCGGCTTCACCGAGACCACCGAGCGGTACGCCGGGGTCACGCAGATCGTGGCGGCCCGGCTGGGCTGAGCGCCGCGAACTGTCGGGGGTGGCGGTTAGCATCGCCCCATGACCCACGCCGAACCCGTCCCGCCCGACGACAGCTACCTCCGTTCCCTGGTCGAAGCCACGGCCGACGCGGTGGCGGCGGCCGAGCCGCTGTCCTCGCCGCACACCGGCGCGGACGAGGCGACTCGGGCCGAGGTGACGTCAGCGGTCGAGCGCAGTTCACCCGATCTGGTGGCGTTGAGCCAAGATCTGCACGCCCACCCCGAGGAGGGGTTCGGGGAACACCGCTCGGTCGGCGCGCTGGCGGACCTCCTGGCGCGCCACGGCCACGAAGCGACCGTCGGCGTGGGCGGTCTCGACACCGCGCTGCGCGTGAGCACGCCCGAGCGGGACGGCCCGCACATCGCCGTCCTCGCCGAGTACGACGCACTGCCCGGTCTCGGCCACGCGTGCGGCCACAACGTCATCTGCACCACCGCCGCGGGCGGCTTCCTCGGCGCCGCAGCGGTGGCCGAGAGGCTCGGTGGGCGCGTCAGCCTCATCGGCACGCCGGCCGAGGAAGGCGGTGGTGGCAAGGAGATCCTGGCGCGCGCGGGTGTCTTCGACGACGTCGACGCGGTGATCATGCTGCACCCGTTCAGCCACGACGTCGCGCTGCACCCGTTCCTGGGCCGCCGTCAGCTGGAGATGGTCTTCCACGGCGTCGGCGCGCACGCCTCGGCCCAGCCGTTCATGGGCCGCAACGCGCTCGACGCCGCGGTCGCGGCCTACCAGGGCGTCTCGGCGCTGCGGCAGCAGCTTCCGCAGAGCGATCGCGTGCACGGCGTGTTCAGCGACGGCGGGGCGCGGCCGAACGTCATCCCGGCCCGCGCCGCGCTGCTGTTCTACCTGCGCTCCCAGAACCCTGAGACCCTGCGGGACCTGGCCACCCGCATGACGTCGATCGCGGAGGGCGCGGCGGCGATGACCGGCTGCGGAGTCGAGCTGATCTGGGACGCCCAGGCCGCCTACCTGCCGATCCGGTTCAACACCACGCTCGCCGGGCGCTGGTCGGTCAACCAGGCCGGCACCGGCCGCAAGCCGCTGCCACCCGGCATCGTCCCGGAGTCGCTCACCGGGTCCACCGACCTCGGCAACCTCTCCTACCGGATGCCGGCGCTGCACCCGATGCTCGGGATCTCGGGGCCGACGGTCGCGTTGCACACCAAGGAGTTCGCGGCCGCGGCCGGTTCGGAGACGGGTGACGCGGGCGTCCGCGACGGCGCGCTCGGGCTGGCCCTGACCGCCGCGGACTACCTCGGCGACGCCGAGCTGCGGAAAGCCGTCCACGACGAGTTCGAAGCGGCGGGAGGTGCATTGGACGTTCCGGCGTTCTTCGACTGAGGCGCGCGGAAAGCCTGAGAACCGCCTGAGTTTTCTCAGCTGATTCTTCTCAGCAAAGCCTGAGGGATTTCCACAGGTTGTTCACAAGCACAGGCGCGAATCTTGGTTCATGACCGAGAACGAGAGTCGGCCCGGCCCCGCCTCACCCGGTGGGCACCAGCCGCACCAGCACACCCAGCAGTACGGGCCGTACGCGCAGTACGCCTACCCCCAGCAGGCCGCGCCGAATCCGCTCTTCACCCCGCAGCCGCCGGCACCGCAGGCCCTCAAGAAGCCGCGCCGGGGCGGCCGGGTCGCGATGCTGGTCGGCGCGACCGCACTCGGCGCCGCGCTGGTCGGGGGCGTCGGCGGCGCCGCGATCGTCGGGCTGACCGCGACCTCGGCGGACGGCACGACGTCGGTGAGCGCGCCGGCGGCGACGGGGCAGACGGTCGCCAACAGCACGTCCGGTGACGTCAGCGGCGTCGCGGCGAAGGTGACGCCGAGCGTCGTGCAGATCAACGTCACCACCGATCAGGGCGAGGCGATCGGCTCCGGCGTCATCCTCAGCGCCGACGGCCGGATCCTGACCAACGCGCACGTCGTCGACGGCGCCCAGAGCGTCGTCATCACGACGTCCGACGGCACGAAGTACCAGGCCAGTGTGGTCGGCGCGGACACCAAGGCGGACATCGCGGTGGTCCAGGCGAAGAACGCCAGCGGCCTGACGGCCGCCAGCCTCGGGGACTCGAGCAAGCTCGCCGTCGGCCAGGAGGTCATCGCGATCGGCTCGCCGGGCGGGCTGCAGAACACCGTCACGACCGGCATCGTCAGCGCGCTGAACCGGAACCTGTCCGACATCGGCCAGGGCGAGCAGGAGCAGCAGCAGTCGCCGTTCAACCGCACCTCGAACCAGACCAGCGACTCGCCCAGCTACACCGCGATCCAGACGGACGCCTCGATCAACCAGGGCAACTCCGGCGGCGCGCTGGTCGACGCGAACGGCAACGTGATCGGGATCAACTCGGCGCTCTACAGCCCGACGGCGTCGGCGAACGGCTCCGCGGGCAGCGTCGGGATCGGCTTCGCCATCCCGATCAACGACGCCAAGAAGATCGTCGACCAGATCGTGAACAACTGAAAGACGTGGACGGGTCGTGTTCGGGGCGGCCCGTCCCTCCCGCTTCGGGGAGCGGGGAACACGGCGAAGGCCGTTTCGAGAGTCAATCGGGGGCTCTCGAAACGGCCTTCGCGCTGTCTACAGCTCGTAGGTGAGCGTGAAGGTGTGGTTCTTCTCCTCGTCGATCTCGATGCTCGCCGTGCCGGAGATCCCGGCCAGCTCACCCGAGCCGGAGCCGGTGAGGATCTTCAACGTCAGGCCGGTGTCGTCGGCCGTGTGGTGCAGGACGAACGCGCCCTTGCGGCCGTCGACCGAGACGGCGAGACGCTCGAAGGCGACGTACGCGCGCGAAGTCGCGTTGGACGCCGTCAGCATCTCGACCGTGCTGGTCCCCTCGACCGCGCCGGTGAACGTCTTGGTGATCGCCACCCGGGCGAACTCCGTGCCCGCGTCCTCGTCGGTCGCCTGCGGCTCCCACTTGTCGAGGACGAACGACGCGGTGGCGGTGCTGGTCATGGCTGGTTTCCCCTGTTCGTCGGTGATGGGCGCCAGCTTGGCAGCGATACCTGACAGGACACGTCAGGTTTTCTCAGCGCTTCCGGTTGCCGAACAGCCCGCGCGTGATCTCCCGGCCCAGGGCACTGGCGGCGGACCGCATGAACGACTTCACGGCCGGGTTCTTCATCGCCGATTCCACGAACCCCGGCTCTTCCTTCTCCTTCTTGGGAGCGGGCGCGGGCGCGGACTCAGGCGCAGGAGCGTCGGGCGCAGGCGCGGCCACCTTCGCGGCCAGCTTCTCGTAGGCCGACTCCCGGTCGATCGTCTCGGCGTACTTCGCGTGCAGATCCGACGAAGCGACCGAAGCGGCGACGGCCTCCGCGCCGATCGAGCCCATCTTCGACCGCGGCGCCCGCAGCCGCGTCCACGCCACCGGCGTCGGCGCGCCCCGCTCCGACAGCACCGTGACGATCGCCTCGCCGATGCCCAGCGACGTCAACGCCGTGTCGAGCTCGTAGAACTTCGTCTTCGGGTAGGTCTTGACCGTCTTGGCCAGCGCCGCCTGGTCGTCCGGGGTGAACGCCCGCAGCGCGTGCTGGATCCGCGCGCCCAGCTGGGAGAGGACGTTGTTCGGGATGTCCGTGGGCAGCTGCGTGCAGAAGAACACGCCGACGCCCTTCGACCGGATCAGCTTCACGGTCTGCTCGATGCGCTCCAGGAACGCCTTCGACGCGTCGTTGAACAGCAGGTGCGCCTCGTCGAAGAAGAACACCAGCTTCGGCTGGTCGAGATCGCCCTCCTCCGGCAGCTCCTCGAACAGCTCGGCCAGCAGCCACATCAGGAACGTCGAGAACAACGCCGGCTTCGCCTGCAGGTTGTCCAGTTCCAGCAGCGTGACGACGCCCTTGCCGTCGCGGGCGCGCATCAGGTCGTGGACGTCCAGCTCCGGCTCGCCGAAGAAGTCCTCCCCGCCTTGGGCCTCCAGATTGGACAAAGAACGCAGGATCACCCCGGCCGTCGCGGCCGAGACGCCGCCGATGCCCTTGAGGTCCGCCTTGCCCTCGTCGCTGGTCAGGTGCGTGATGACCGACCGGAGGTCCTTCGTGTCCAGCAACGCCAGCCCGCGCTGATCGGCCCAGTGGAAGATCAGGCCGAGCGTCGACTCCTGCGTCTCGTTCAGCCCCAGCACCTTCGACAGCAGCACCGGCCCGAAACTCGTGATCGTCGCCCGGATCGGCGCACCCTTCCCGCCCGTCCCCAGCGACAGGAACTGCACCGGGAACGCCGTCCCCGCCCAGTCGTCACCCAGCTCCTGCGAGCGCTTCGACACCTTGTCGTTCGCCTCGCCGGCCGCCGCGAGACCCGACAGGTCACCCTTCACGTCGGCGAGCACCACCGGCACCCCGGCCGCCGACAGCTGCTCCGCCACCAGCTGCAACGTCTTCGTCTTGCCCGTCCCGGTCGCCCCCGCGACCAGCCCGTGCCGGTTCAGCGTCGCCAACGGCAGGCGCACGGCGGCACCCGCGTCCACCTGCCCGTCGATCACCACCGCACCCAGCTCCAGCGCGGCACCCTCACTCGCATAACCGGCGGCGATCTCGCCCGCCGGCGTCCCCTGCTCCGTCACTCGCGACTCCCCGATCTGTGTCCTGCACCACACCGGTGGCGGCCCCGCGAGCGTAAACGCGCCGTACGTGCAGGTAACGCACCTCTTGTCCCCGTGTCGGGTTAGGGTCACCAGGTGACCGACCGCCTAGTCTGGATCGACTGCGAGATGACGGGGCTCGACCTCGGCAAGGACGCGTTGATCGAAATCGCCGCCCTCGTGACCGACGCGGAGCTCAACGTGCTCGGCGAGGGAGTGG
Organism: Amycolatopsis sp. NBC_00348; assembly: GCF_036114655.1. NCBI lineage: Bacteria > Bacillati > Actinomycetota > Actinomycetes > Pseudonocardiales > Pseudonocardiaceae > Amycolatopsis > Amycolatopsis sp. NBC_00348. The sequence goes on from NZ_CP107994.1 coordinate 6,164,504, forward strand.
ACATCGTCATCCACGCCGACGAGGAAAAACTCGCCGGCATGCCCGAGATCGTCCGCGAGATGCACGCCCACTCCGGCCTCACCGAAGAAGTGCGCCGCTCCACGGTGACCCTCGAAGAAGCCGAGCGCCGCGTCCTCGAGTACATCCGCGAGTACATCCCCGAACCCGGCACCGCACCGCTGGCCGGCAACTCCATCGCCACCGACCGCGGCTACATCACCCGCGACATGCCGGCCCTCGACGCGCACCTCCACTACCGCCTCGTCGACGTCTCCTCCATCAAGGAACTCGTCCGCCGCTGGTACCCGCGCATCTACTACGCCAAGCCGGAAAAGGGCCTCGCCCACCGCGCCCTCGCCGACATCAAGGAATCCATCGGCGAACTCGACTACTACCGGCGCGTCGCCTTCGTCGCCCAACCCGGCCCCAGCAGCGACGAAGCCAAAGCCGCCGCCGCTGAAGTGCGCGAACAGCACCAGGGGTAACCCCCTGGAAAACCACGCGCGGGCACCCGCTACGATTACGACATCGAGGTGATCGCACGCGGTTGCCTCAGATGGTGGGCGTAGCTCAGCTGGTAGAGCACCTGGTTGTGGTCCAGGAGGTCGCGGGTTCGAAACCCGTCGCTCACCCCGTTGCCCCGGCTTGGTCGGTGCCCTTGCGGGCCCCTACCCTAGCCGGGGTTTTGCCTTTTCCTGTGGGGGTCGAACCCCCACACCCCCGCCGGGGGGTGCCCCCCGGACCCCCATCTCGTGTGGTTGGCCTGGGGGGTCAGGTTGTGGGTATGAAGTCTTCTTTTGACGGGTTCAGCCAGGCTGGGCGTGCTGCCGCCAAGGCCAGTAGGGCCAGGGCCAGGAGGACGTACAAGGTGTGGGCTAGCGCCTGGGCTGCTGTCGGGTAGTTCTCCGGGAGGATTACCAGACCTACCAAGGGGACGTTTGAGCGTCCTGCTCCTACCTTCCAGGCGAATGTCAGCAGGTATGTCAGTGTCAAGATTGCTGCTGGCCACCAAGTGCGGGAGCGTAGGGCGCCGCCGGCGGCCATTGCGAAGAACGGGATGAACCAGACCCAGTAGTGCGTCCAGGTCCAGGGGGTTACCAGGACCATTGTTGCGCCTATGACGCTCACTGCCAGCAGCTCGCGGCCTTCGCGGTGGGCTCGGACTGCTATCCAGAGGGCCGCCAGGGCGACTACTCCTGCTACTGGGATCCAGATGGGGCCTGGGACGTCCGCTATGCCCAGTAGGCGTGCGAGTGCTCCGCGGATCGACTGGTTTTCCGGGGACATTGCGTCGCTGTCGCCCGTGATCCTTGACGGGTCGGCCAGGTTGGCTGCCCAGAATGCTTTTGAGTCGCCTGGTAGGGCTACGAAGCCTGCTAGGGCCGTTACGGCGAATGCGCCTACTGCTACTGCCGCTGCTCGGAAGCGGCGGGTGGCCAGTAGGTAGATGACGAAGATGCCTGGGATCAGTTTGATGCCCGCCGCGACTCCTACGCCGACGCCTGTCCACCAGCGGTTGCGGCCCGTGAGGTCCGCCAGGACCAGTACCAGCAGGACCAGGTTCACCTGGCCCGCCGTGAAGTTCATCAGCACCGGCTGCAGGGGCAGCGCCAACGCCGTCAGTGCCGCCGTCGCCGCGACCCGGCCGTGGTCGCGGGCGTAACCCTGCTGCCCCAGCGAGATCCAGACGACCGCCAGCAGCGAGAACAGGTTCACCAGCAGGGCCAGCATCGGCAGGAGCAGCTTCGGCACCAGCGTCAGGGCGACGAACACCCCGGCCGCGAACGGCGTGTACTTGAACGTGCCGCCGATCGTCGGCAGGTGGGACACGCCCGGCTCGTACAGCGGCGCACCCGCGCGCACCGCCTGGCCGGTGGCCACGTAGGACTTGAAGTCCTCCAGGTAGATGCCGGTCGACGTCCAGATCCCGGCCCACACCGTGTAGCCCGCGAACACCACCAGCAGCAACAGGCCGGAGAGCACGGACCACCAGAGCGGCGCCGGCAACCTGCGCTCGACCGGTGCTTCCGGAACGACGACCGTCGACATCGGGTAACCCCCTCGGGGCACCACGAGCAGCAGCACACCCCTCGAAAACCTGGCAAAACGCCCTGCGGCGAGAGGCGCGCGGCCAGTGTAGCGATCCGTGTTCACCCGGATGGCCTTCGCCTGCCAGTGGTAACCCTCACGACCGGATGGCTCAACGTGCGGGACTCTCGACCGGGGTGCACGGTGATCTCGTGGAACGTTCACGGGTGACGCTGCGCAAGAAGAAACTGCGGTACGAGGACATCACCGTGGTCGACCAGTCGCTGCTCAAGCGGGCCGTCGCGGCGGCCGCGCTGGGCAACGCGATGGAGTGGTTCGACTTCGGTGTCTACGCCTACATCGCCGACACCATCTCCGAGGTGTTCTTCCCGGCGAGCGTGGCGCCCGGGGTACGGCTGATCGGGACGTTCGGGGCCTTCACCGCCGCGTTCCTGATGCGGCCGCTCGGCGGGCTCGTGTTCGGGCCGCTCGGCGACCGGATCGGGCGGCAGAAGGTCCTCGCCGTCACCATGATCATGATGGCGATCGGCACCCTCTGCATCGGGCTGATCCCGTCGTACAGCTCCATCGGCGTCTGGTCGCCGATCCTGCTGGTGCTCGCCCGGATGGTGCAGGGCTTCTCCACCGGCGGCGAATACGGCGGCGCGACGACGTTCATCGCCGAGTACTCCCCCGACAAACGCCGCGGCTTCATGGGCTCCTGGCTCGAGTTCGGCACGCTCTCGGGCTACGTGCTCGGCGCGACCGTCGTCACCGGCATGAAGACCTGGGTCCCGCACGAGACGCTGCTCGACTGGGGCTGGCGGATCCCGTTCCTGGTCGCCGGCCCGCTCGGCATCATCGGCCTCTACATGCGGCTCAAGCTCGAAGAGACCCCGGCGTTCCAGAAGCACGCCGCGGAGTCCGAGAAGCGCGGCCGCTCCGGCGAGCCGTTCTGGAAGATGTTCACCGACTACTGGCCCTCGCTGCTGATCTGCATCGGCCTGGTGCTCGTGTTCAACGTCACCGACTACATGCTGCTGTCGTACATGCCGACGTACCTGTCCGAGCAGCTGCACCTCGACGCGACGCACGGCCTGCTGCTGATCATCGTCGTGATGGTCGTGATGATGCTGATCATCCTGGTCGGCGGCCGGATCACCGACAAGATCGGCCGCAAACCCGTGATGATGGCCGGCTGCCTCGGCTTCCTCGTGCTCTCCTGGCCGCTGATGCTGCTGGTGCACGACGGCGGTCTCGTCGTCACCTTCCTCGGCCTGATGGGGCTCGGCCTGCTGCTGCTCTGCTTCGAGGTCTCGATGCCCGCGACGCTGCCCGCGCTGTTCCCGACCGCGATCCGCTACGGCGCGCTGTCCATCGCGTTCAACATCTCCGTGTCGCTCTTCGGCGGCACGACGCCGCTGGTCATGCAGGCGCTGATCTCGTCCACCGGCCACGACTTCTGGCCGGCCTGGTACATGATGGCGGCCGGCGCGATCGGCGCCGTCGCGGTGTACTTCAGCCGCGAGACGGCGAACAAGCCGCTGTGGGGCTCGGGCCCCGCGGTCGACACCGAGGCCGAGGCGCGGAAGCTCGTCCGGGAATCGGGCTAGCTCGTTTCGAGCAGCAGGCCCGCCAGCTCGGCGGGCATGGTGATCATGCAGTCGTGGCCGGTCGGCAGCTCCCGCACTCGCTCGCCCGCTGGGACGGGACGCCGGGTGATGCCCTCCGGGCGGCCGGCGACGCAGTGGATGTGCGTGCGCGGGATCGCCCGCACGGCCGGGTCGTCCAGCCGCACCGGCTCAGTCAGGCACCGCACCGGCTGGTCCGAGAGCATCGAACGCAGCCAGGCGACGTCGTCGGGATCGGTCACCCCGAACAGGCCGAGCGGCGGCGGCAGTTCCGGCAGCGGCGGCACGCGCCAGCCGTCGACGGCCGCGTCGACGAGCTGCTTGCTGATCGGCATCACGTCGATCGCGGTTTCGCCGTCTTCGGGCACCATCGCGTCGAGGTAGACCAGGTGCGCGATCCGCTCCGGGACGCGGTTGGCCGCACCCGAGACGACCATCCCGGCGTAGCTGTGGCCGACGAGCACGACGTCGTCGAGCTGCTCGTCTTCGATCAGGCCGGCGATGTCGTCGACGTGGGTGCCGAGCCCGACGTCCGGGGTCAGCAGGTGCGCCTTGTCGCCGTAGCCGGTCAGGGACGGCGCGAACGCCCGGTGCCCGGCGGCCTCCAGCAGCGGGACCACGCGGTCCCAGCTGCGTCCGCTGTGCCAAGCGCCGTGTACCAGCAGAAATGTCGTCATGGTCGAGTGGTTCCTCCTCGTGCCTCGGTACCATTCGGTAACCGAGACCATCGTGATCCACTCGACGCGCACCGGGCAATACGGCACTAAATGGTGCCCCGGTTCTCAGGAGGTAACCATGGAGGACCCGTGCAAGGCCCGGCAAGTCCTCGGCATCGTCGGGGACAAGTGGGCGTTGCTGGTCGTGCGCATGCTCAAGGACGGGCCGCGGAGGTTCACCGAGCTCAAGCGGTCCGTCGAGGGCATCAGCCAGCGGATGCTCACCGTGACTCTGCGCGACCTCGAGCGCGACGGCATCCTGACCCGCACGGTCGTCGCCGTCATGCCCCCGCACGTCAGCTACGAGCTGACGCCGATGGGCCGCACCCTGCGGGAGGCCACCGCGCCGCTGCTGGCGTGGAGCATCGAACACCTGCCGCACATCGACGCGGCCCGCGAGGAGTACGACAACCGCTAGTTCGCGGCGGTCCGCCACTCGTCCCAGGACAGCTGCCAGACGCTCCAGCCGTCGGTGGGTTCGAGCTTCGGGCCGCCGCTGTTCTGCACGGTGACGACGTCGCCCTTCTTGGACGTGTCCATCAGCCACTTCGTGTTCTCGGTGGACAGGTTCAGGCAGCCGTGGCTGACGTTGCTGTGCCCCTGCTGCCGGACCGACCACGGCGCGGAGTGGTAGAAGATGCCGCTGTAGGACAGGCGGACGGCGTACTGGACGAAGGTGCGGTAGCCGCCGGGGGTGTCCTCGGGGACGCCGTAGGTGCCGGAGTCCATCGTGTAGCCGGTGTGCTCGCTCATGACGGTGTAGGTCCCAGCCGGCGTGGTGTGGCCCGGCTTGCCCATGGAGGTCGGCATGGTCTTGACCTCCTTGTCGTTGACGGTGACCGTCATCTGGTGGGTGCCGCCGTCGGCGACCGCGACGAGCTTGTCGCCCACGGCGCCGGTGATCGTCTTGTCCTCGCGGCCGTAGCTGCCGTTGCCGAGCGGCTTGCCGTAGACGGCGGCGTCGACCTTGATCTTGGTGCCGCTCTTCCAGTAGTCCTTCGGCCGCCAGGTCACCTGCTTGTCGCCGGACCAGCGGAACGCGCCCTCGGTGGCCGGCTCGGCGGTGACCTTGAGCGCCTTCTCGGCCGCGGCCTTGTCGGCGACGTTGCCCGTGAAGGTGAAGATCAGCGGCAGCCCGACGCCGACGGTCTCGCCCTCGACGAGGTTCACCGAGACACCGAGCTGGCGAGCGGGCTTGACGGTCGTGAAGCTCGACTCCGCCGTGACCGGCTTCCCGTCGGTCCCGGTGGCCGTCGCGGTCAGCTTGTAGGTCTTGCCGTACCCGAGCGGCTCGGCGGAGTCCCACCCGGCGCCGTCCGCCCGAGGCTTCCCGCCGACGGCCTTCCCGTCGGCCCCGGTCAGCGTCACATCCCCGACCTTCCCGTCGGCAACGGCGACGGTCACGGGCTCACCGGGCGCGACGTCCCTGGCGTCCGTGGCCGGAGTGAGCGTGAGCGCGGCGGCCTTCAGCACCGGCTTCGGCGCGGACGCGGACGTTGTCACCTGCTGCGGCTCACCCGAAGGACTACCACTGCACCCGGCCACCGTGAGGCCGATCACCCCCGCGGCCACCAGCAACCGCGCCCACCTGCCGCTCGAACGCCTCATGCCACCCGCCTGTTTAGTCGTCCATGTCCGGCTCCAGTGTGCCCGACCAGCCCGGACACCGGGGCGGGAACGCCCGAACCCGCACAAGGGGACCCCCCTGAAACAGGCTCGACGGCTGGTGCTAATCTTTTCCACGTCGCCGAGGGAAACCTCCGGCAGACACCGGCGCCATTAGCTCAATTGGCAGAGCAGCTGGCTCTTAACCAGCGGGTTCGGGGTTCGAGTCCCTGATGGCGCACCCTCACTCCCCAGGTTGAAGATCTCTTCGGCCTGGGGATTTGTGTTTTCCGGAAACTTTTCATCCGCCTCTGGACTGTCCACTGTGGTCGGTCGGGAGCCCGAGGGGAGCCCGAGAGCGCACGCCGGGTGCAACGCCCTCCTCGGGATCACCCCCGCCAGCTTCCGCGCAGCATCGTCAGCCACTGCTGGATCACCTTGATGTCCACCCCGGCCTCCAATGCCAGGGTCGCAGCACCGTGCCGAAGACCGTGCAACGTGATCGGCGGCAAACCCGCGAGCGAGATCAACCGAGCGAACTCGTCGGTCACATCGGCCGGGTGCAGTGGGCTGCCGTCCGGCCGCGTGAACACCAAGTCCATATATCGCAGCCGGAGCGCGACGCCTGCGGGCACCGGTGGCACCTTCGCCGGTCAGGTGCGCGCGAGCGACTGGCGGCACGTCCCGCCGATCACCGTCGCACTGACGTCCGCTGAAACCGCCCCGCTGCTGTGCGCGGGTACCACGGTGTCCCGGTGGTCGGCGTCGGCGGCCTGGGGCACATCGCCCTCCAGGTGCTCGCCGCCTGGGGCTGCCACGACACCGCGACCGGCCGGGCTTCGAGGTCGACGGCACCGAAGAAGGTAGTCAGGTGACGCGGGAGTCGCGCCGGAACTGTGCCGGCGGTGTGTTCAGTTCCCGGCGGAACGCGCGGCTGAAGGCCGCGACCGACGTGTATCCGCTTTCGGCGGCTATGTGCTCGACAGTGTCGTCGCTGTCGCGGAGACGGCGTGCCGCGAGGTGCATCCGCCAGCGCGTGAGGTAGGTGGCGGGACCGTCGCCGGTCGCGGCTTCGAACCGCCGGTTGAGCGTCGTGCGCGACACGGCTGCCTCCTTCGCGAGCGTGGCGGCGGTCCAGGCGTGGGACGGGTCACGGTGAATCGCTGCCACCGCAGAGACGACGGCGGGGTCGCGGAGGGCGCGCCACAGGCTTGATTCGCATTCCGTGTCGCCGTTCGCCCAGGATCGCAGCGCGCAGGCCAGGAGTACGTCGACGAGCCGGTCGATGATGATCCGTGAACCCGCGCCGGGCTCGGTCAGCTCGAGGTCGAGCAAGTGCATGGTCGTCACCGTGCGCGCGTCGGTGGCTTCGGCGCGAATGTGGATCACATCGGGGAGCTGGTGAAGCCACGGCAGCGGCGCGATCATGTCGCGGGAATAGGACGCGGCGACCAGCTGGACGGTGGCGTCGCCGGTACCGAGCCTCATGAAGTCACCGCTGTGCTGCGCCTCGGCGACGGCCCGGCCATCGCAGATCGCGGCCTCGGCGGACGGGGAGGAGGCGATGACGTGCGCGATACCGGAGGTGAGCAGCAGGACGTCGCCCGCGGCGAACGGACGTAGGCCGTCTTCCCGGGTGAAGAGAACTCCTTCTCCGGAGACGACACCGTAGAGCGCGGCGTCCGTCCACTCGGGTCGCGTCATGCCCCAGTCGCCGCCTGCGACGATACGCAGTCCCGAGCTTGCCGTGATGCCGGACGCGGCGAGCACTTCGGACAGGACGTCCATGCTCCCCATCCTAGATGGAATGGGTCAAACGGACAAGTCAGCGCTCCATTGTGTCATTGTTCGGCCCAGATCTGCTGGTTAGGCTCTTGGTAGCAGGTTTCACGGCCCACTGGCGAAAGGCACACCGAATGAGTGACACCGACGTGACCGAAGGTCCGCTGCCGGTCGAGATCGCGACCGCGACCGGCCCGGTCGCCATGGTCGGTCAAGCCCGGATCCTCCCGGGGAAGGAAGCCGAGTTCGAAGGGCTGATCCGCTCGATCCTGCCGAAGATCCGGCAGGAGGACGGGAACGTCCACTACACGGTCAACCGCTCGCACGAGGACGCCTCGGCCTATCTCATCTACGAGGAATGGGAGAACGGAGCTTCGCTCGTGAAGCACGTTCAGCAGCCGTTCATGGCCGAGTACTTCGGGCAGGTACCCGGCCTCATGGCTCCCGGCGCCGACGCGCCCGGGTGGAGCTCGCCCCTCTGAACACGCCCTTGCCGGCTCGGGCCGTGGTCCGCCCGGGTCGGCGTGACCGCGAGCCGAGTCCATCTCGGACACCAGGCCATCCACGGCATCCGGGCAGCCGACGCCCGCCGCGCGGGATACCAAGGCACCGGGCCGGCTCGCGATCGTCGGCGGCACGACCACTCCGACCCGGCCGCCACGCTCCTGTCCTCCGACGTCCACGCCCTGCAGCTTGCCCTGGAGCGCACTCCAAGGTTTAGCGTTGGGACCATGAGCATTCGGCTTGGTTACCAGATTCCCAGCTTCAGCTACGGGACGCCGGTCACGGACCTGTTCCCCACGGTGATCCGCCAGGTGCGGGAGGCGGAAGATGCCGGCTTCGACGCCGCGTTCGTGATGGATCACTTCTACCAGTTGCCCGGCATCGGCGAGCCGGACGAACCGATGCTGGAGGCGTACTCCGCGCTGAGCGGATTGGCCACCGCCACCTCGCGGATCCAGCTGTCCGCGCTCGTCACCGGAAACACGTACCGCAACCCGCCGATGCTGGCCAAGAACGTCACCACGCTGGACGTGGTCAGCGGCGGACGTGCGGTACTGGGCATCGGCGCAGGCTGGTTCGAACTGGAACACCGGCAGTTCGGCTGGGAGTTCGGCACCTTCACCGACCGGTTTGAACGTCTCGACGAGGCGCTGCAGATCATCGAACCGATGCTGCGCGGTCAGCGCCCGACCTTCGACGGCAAGTGGTACCACACCGAGAACGCGATCAACGAGCCCAGGATTCGCGACGACCTGCCGATCATGCTCGGTGGCAGCGGTGAGAAGAAGACCTTCGCACTGGCGGCGCGGTTCGCCCAGCACCTCAACATCATCTGCGACCCGGCAGAACTGCCTCGCAAACTCGAAGCGCTCGACCAGCGATGCGCCGAGGCGGGCCGGGACCGGTCCAAGTTGGAGACGAGCTTCCTGGGCTTCGTGATGATCGACGAGAACGGCGACCGGGCCAGGGAACAGCAGCGTGCCTTTCTCCGCAGCCGAGGAATCGACCTCGACGCGCTCACCGACAAAGAGCGTGCGGCGGTCACGGCTCGTCAGTTCGTCGGTGATCCCGACCAGGTCGCCGCAGACCTGAAAGCCAGGGTCCTCGATCCCGGCGTCGATGGCCTGATCATCAACCTGGTCGCCAACGGACACCAGCCCGGTGTGGTCGACCTGGCCGGGCGCACCTTGCGCAAGCTGGTCGACTGAGCCCGGTGTACCGACGATCCGGCTAGCCCCCAGATGCAGCGGACGAAAGACGGTTGTGATCCAGTCGAGTACCACGCCGTTGGCGCCCACGTGTACACCCTCACACAGTGAAAATTCGCGTGGGCTGAGCCTCGACGGTCTTCGATTGCCGTATGGCTCGAGGGGAACACGCGCTTGAAAGACCTCCCCGGCACCCGCCCTGCTCCGTCACCGCTGCCCGCAACCGCCGGCGGCCGCGCCTGCGCGTCTGCGGCCGGCGCTGGACGCACTCGTTGATCGCCGCCGCTACGGTGCCGGCGGCTGCGTCGCGCTCGACATCGCCCTGAACCGGGCCGCGAAGCGCGCCTGTCCGAAGGTGCCCGGCAGTCCACTTCGGACAGTCACGACACCGGGGATCCGCGCCGCTCCGGCGGCCTCGATGCTCGTCGGCATCGTCGTCGGCCGGCAGATCGTGCAAGTGGCCCTACTCGCCAAAGAGGAGACCTAGGTGTACTGACCACGGAGGTTGGGTACGGGACGACACTTGATCGGATGATCTTGAAATGAGGGAGGGCCTCCGGGTTCGGTGTGGATTGCGACGTCTACGCCGAGCAACGGAGGCCCTCGTGACCCACGCTAACGCACCCCTGACCCCGACCGGCAGGCTGCGCCTGGCCCGCTGTGTCGTGGAGGAGGGCTGGCCGCTGAGACGGGCCGCGGAGCGGTTCCAGGTCGCGGTCACCACCGCGAAACGCTGGGTCGACCGCTACCGCGCCGACGGTGAAGCCGGCTTGGCCGACCGCTCCTCACGGCCCCGGACCTGCCCGCACCGGACCCCCACCCGGCTCGAGCGGCGGATCATCAAAGTCCGGGTCTTGCGCCGGTGGGGACCGGCCCGCATCGCCTACCTGCTCGGGATAAACCCCTCCACGGTGCACCGGATCCTGACCGCTACCGATGCTCCCGGCTGACCCACCTCGACCGAGCTACCGCAACACCGGTCCGCCGCTACGAACACGCCGCCCCGGGTGATCTGGTGCACGTCGACATCAAAAGCTGGGCAACATTCCCGATGGTGGAGGGCACCGCGTCACCGACCGCGCCACCGGCCTGCGGAACAAGAGGGCCACCGCCACGGCCCGCTCCCGCCGCGGCGCACCGAAGATCGGGTCCAGCTATCTCCACAACGCCGTGGACGATCACTCCCGGCTGGCTTACAGCGAGATCCTGCCTGATGAGACCAAGGAAACCGCGGTCGCGTTCTGGGCCCGGGCGCAGGCGTTCTTCGCCGCCGCCGGGGTCACTGTCGCGCGGGTGTTGACCGACAACGGGGCCTGCTACAAGTCTCATCTCTGGCGCGACACGCTGCGCGGCGCGGACATCGTCCACAAACGCACGCGTCCTTACCGGCCGCAGACCAACGGGAAGGTCGAGCGGTTCAACCGCACTCTGCTCGACGAGTGGGCATACGCACGCCCTTACCGCTCAGAGGCTGAGCGACGTGATGCCTATCCGGGGTGGTTGCATACCTACAATCACCATCGCGGCCACACCGCACTCGGCGGCAAACCACCCGCCACCCGCGTCCCTAACCTCACGGGTCAGTACACCTAGGCGATCGTCCGGCACATCGGTCCGGCGCTGCAGACAATCCTCGCACCCCCACCCGACGCGGGTCACGACGGCAAGAACCGACCGCGTGATCTGTCACGGTGGGCGGCGCGTGATGTCCTAGGGCGTGTCTCCTGATTATTTGACCTCTCGGGCCGAGGATGGGCGAATGGTGCGCGCGGAGGTGTTCGCTGATGAGGTGTGGGCCCCCATGGATGCGTCCGGCGGCTATGGCGTCAACGTGCTGATCGACTCCGCAGGAACCCTGCCCGGTGCGGGCGCACCGGCGGGTCCTGCGACTGGAGGCTCCGTTCGGCGTCACCGTCACCGGGGTGGTCCGCTTCACCTGGCTGCGCGGCGTCGTCGACCCGCACGGCGCCGCGGCGGTGACCGGCACCCTGCCGGACTACGTCAGCCCGAGCATGGCGTGGGGTGACGTGGCACGGCCGACAGCTCGGGTGTTGACGTTGCTCGAGTTGTTGCAGTCCGGTGGCACCCGGACCTCTGCTGAGCTGGCCGAGCGGCTGAACGTGGATGGACGCACGGTGCGCCGCTACGTGGAGCACCTGCGTGACCTCGGCATTCCGGTGGATTCCGTGCGTGGTCGTCACGGCGGTTACCGATTGGCGCGCCACTACCGGATGCCTCCGTTGATGCTCACCGACGAGGAAGCACTGGCGGTCGTCTGGGGGCTTCTGCTGACGGGCCGGTCGGGGTCTGGTCCGGCCTCGATCGGTGACGTGGAGGCCGCCACCTCGAAGGTGCGCCGGGTACTGCCCCCGGCCCTGGCACGACAGATTGACGCAGTGGTCGGCACCGTGAATTTCACCGGCGGTCGGATCGGCGAGGCAGACCACACCGGGGGTGGCGAGGAGGCAAGCGCGAGAGTGCTTCTCGGGCTGGCGCAGGCGACGGGGGACCGGCGTCCGGTTGCCTTCGACTACATGCCGCGGCACGGACGTGCACGGTTACGCACCGTTCATCCGCACGGCATCGTTGCCATGCACGGGTTGCTCTACCTCACCGGCCACGACGTCGGGCGCCAGGCGGAGCGGACGTTCCGCCTGGACCGCATCGCCGGCCTGCGCCTGCTGGAGGGCACGTTCGAGGTGCCGGATGACCTGAACCCGGTGCAGCGGGTTGTGGGCCCGCTCGCGGCGGGTCCCGGGCGACACGAGGTGTCAGTGCTCGTCGACGCTGACGCAATGCAAGTGCGAGCGTTGTTCCCGGAGACGCTGGCGTCGGTCGAACCGGTAGCCGGCGTCGCCGGAAATGGTCACTGGCTGAGAATTTTCGTACGTGCGGAACGTTTGGAATGGGTCGCGGGAAGATTGGCCGCTCTCGATCGGCCGTTCGTCATCGAGCAGCCGAAAGCTCTGCACGGCGTCGTTGCCGCGCTGGGACAGAAACTGATCGCCGCGGCGATCGTCGAACCCGGCGGCGACTCGGGCTAGGAACGCGTGGCGACTCCTCGTCCAAGGTCCGTCAGGTCGCGTCGTACCTGTGCTCGACCTGCGTCTGTGGTCAGTCCGCCTTGCTGGTGGGCGGTGGCATCTTGGGTGTCCGGTTCTGCTGCAGTCGCAGCGCCTGCGGCGTGACCGGCGTGTAGAGGTTGACGAGTGACCCTTCGGGGTCGCGGATCAGAACGGACATGTTGCCCCAGGGCATCATCGTCGGCGCCTGCACGATGTCGAGGTCATCGCCGAGTTCGGTCTTCATGAGGGCAAGCAGGGATTCGACGTCCTCCACGACGAACTCGACGATGGCGGTGCGGTTGGCGGCCGCTCGCGGTGGGTTGTCCGTGATGAAAGCGACCCGCTCCGGCGTGCTGAGCGCGAACGTCGCGGACGGTGTCACCAGCTCGACGAAGTCGTCAGTCAGGTACTGCGGGGTGGCGCCGGTGAGGACCTCGTAGAAGCGGACGAGTTGCGGTAGGTCGTCGGTGATCACGCGGACGGAGGCCAGTTGGACGGTGTTCGTTGTCATGATCACGACGCTATCCTGAATACCGGACATAACCTGTCCGGATCAGGCTTGTCTCCATCATGAGGTCACCGGAGACCACTGTGGACAAGGCGGTTGTCGACCCAAGGGTGGTGACGGGCGTCGACCGCCTTCGCTTTGCCGGGCTGTTGCCGCTCGGGGTGCCGGAGTCCGCAGCGAACTCCGGCATCCCGGGCATGCAGGCGTGGAGTCCGGGCTTCGGCGCGATCAGGTCGCCGGGCCGGTCCACTGCTGGTTGGCTCCGCCGTTGCAGGTCCAGATGATCACTGCGGTCCCGTTGGCGGTCGCGGCGCCGTTGACGTCCAGGCACAGTCCGGACTGGCCGTTCGTGAACGTCCCGTTCGAGTTCGACGTCCACTTCTGGCCGTTGCCGCCGGTGCAGTTCGCGATCACGGCCGCGGTCCCGGCGGCGGTTCCACCGCCCGCGGTGTCCAGGCACCGCTGCCCGTCACCGGAGTAGACGGTCAGCGCCCCGGAGCTCGTGCGGGTCCACTGCTGGTTCGTCCCGCCGTGACAGTCCCAGATCCCCAGCGAAGTGCCGGGGGTGGTCGACGAGCTCGGCACGTCCAGGCACCGGTTCGCGGCCACGGCGCGGATCGCGCCATTGCCACCGTTCCCGCCGCCGCTGTTGAGCACGTCGAGAACGGCGGTGTAGGCCTGCTTCTTGCCGTAGTTGCCGTCGAACAGCAGCGGTGTGTCGCCTGAGCGCCACGAGTACTTGTCCGTGACGCCCCAGACCGTGATGCCGGTGCAGCGGGAGACCGCCGTGCACGCCTGGGTGACCTGCCGGTAGACGTTCGCCTGACCGGAGCCCGAGCCGCCGACGTCCAGCTCGGTGATCTGCACGTCGACGCCGAGGTCGGCGAAGCGCTGCAGGTTCGTCTGGTAGCTGCCGAGGTTGGAGTTCGAGCCGAGGTGGCTCTGGAAGCCCACGCAGTCGATCGGCACGCCCCGGCTCTTGAAGTCCCGGACCATGTTGTAGATCCCGGTGCTCTTCGCGTTGACGCCGTCGGTGTTGTAGTCGTTGTAGCAGAGCTTGGCGTTCGGGTCGGCCGTGCGAGCCGCGCGGAACGCGTCCTCGATGTAGCCGTCACCGAGCTTCTGCTGGAACACCGACTGCCGGCGGGTGCCGTTCTCCTCGAACGCCTCGTTGACGACGTCCCACGCGTAGAGCTGGCCCTTCCAGTGACCGGCCACCTGGCTGATGTGGTTCTGCATCGCCGACCGCAGGTTGCTCGCGTCCAGCCCGCTCACCCACCCGGCCAGCTGCCCGTGCCACACCAGCGTGTGCCCGCGGATCTTCATCCCCTTGCTCCTGGCCTGGCTGACGATCTGCTCCCCGGGCCCGAAGTTGAACTGGTTGCGGTTCGGCTCGACCGTCGCCCACTTCATCTCGTTTTCCGGGGTGACGCCGTTGAACTCCGACGTCCACGTGTTCACGTACGCCGCTTCGCCGAGGTGACTGGTGGAGATCGCGGCGCCGAGGTACCTTCCGCTCTGCGCCGCCGCGGCGCCGAGTGTGCTCGCCGCGCCGGCGGTGCCGGGGAACAGCACCAGGGCACTCGCCGCGAGTCCGGCGGTCGCCGCGGTGGCGAGCGCGGTCCGCCACCGGGATGGGCTGGTAGTCATGACAACCTCGTTCCTTCGTCGAAGGTCCTAGCCCAGCGTCCACTGCTGGTTGCTGCCGCCGTTGCAGGTCCACAGCTCGACCAGCGCGCCGTTGGCCGTCGACGCACCCGTCACGTCCAGGCACAGGCCGGACTGCCCGCCGGTGACCGTGCCGTTGGAGTTGACGGTCCACTGCTGGTTGGCCTGGCCGTTGCAGGACCAGGTCACCACCTTCGTCCCGGCGCTGGTCCCGTTGCCCGAGGCGTCCAGGCAGAGCGTCTGCCCGCCGACGGTGGCCGTCAGCTGGTTCGACGACGTGCGGGTCCAGGTCTGGTTCGCCTGGCCGCTGCAGCTGTAGATCTGCAGCTGGGTGCCGGACGTCGTGGTGGAGCCCGGGACGTCGAGGCACTTGCCGGCGCCGACCGCGTGCAGCGGACCGGTGCTGGTGCCGCTGCCGCCGGTGCCGTACGCGGCGGCGGTGATGTTGGCCTGCACGGCGTTCTCGGTGGCGTCGGACGGGTAGCCGGAAGTCATCACGCCTTCGTAGAAGGTGCCCGCGGAGCCGATGCTGTTGTCGCCCCCGGTGCCGAGGATGATCGCGCCTTCCTTGCGCATCGGGTTGTAGCCGGACACGTTGGGGCGTGAGCCGTTGTAGAAGGTGGACAGACCACCGGACTGCGCGTTGCCGCCGCGGATGGACCAGTGGTTGGCCTCACCCTTGAGGATCGCGGTCAGGTAGCGGTGGTTGACGGTGGGGTCGTTGGCGTTGTAACCGGCGTTGACGCCGGAGTAGAGGCCGTTCTCGAGGTCGGACATGACCCAGGGGCCCGGTCCGGCGCCGTAACCCCAGACCTTGATGTTGCCGAAGTAGATGGCCTCCATGGTGCCGTTGCCGTTGTCCCGGCTGTTGCGCTCGGCGTTGCCGTAGTCGAAGCAGCAGCCGCCGTTGTAGTGCGTACCGTCGAAGATCGCGTACATGCCTTCCGGCTGGTCACCGGTCGCGACACCGTTCGTGTTGTTGTTGCGGTAGCCGGTTCCGGGGGCGACGAACACGCCGTAGGCCTTCTGGCCGCCGATGGTGATCGGGGCGGCGGTGGCGTTGGCCAGGTTGTCGTACCCGCCGGCGGCCGGGCCGGAGAACCCGCCGGGCGGGGCCTGCGTGAGGTGGTTGCCGCGGCCGGACTGGTCGTAGATGACGGTGATGAGACACGTCGTGCTCGCGCAGAACGAATCCTGGGCCGCGGCGTTCGCGACACCGCCGGCGCTCAGCACGCCGATGTCCCGTGTCGTGTTGTCGGACGACCGCCGGACTTGGTACAGGGCACCGTTGTAAGCGCCGTAGAGCGCCCGGGTGGTGGAATGCGCGGCCACGCAGGACGTCCCGCCGGCAGCGTAGAGGTCGCACGGCCCTTGCGTCGCGGCCTGCGCCGGTGCGGCCGGGCCGGCCAGCGCGCCCGCGGCGAGCGCCACCGCGGCACCTGTGGTTTGCAGCAACCTTCTCCATCGTGGGGTCATGAGCGAACTCCTTTGTCCGGTCGGGGATGCTCTCGCCGTGCCAGGGGTCGTGAGTGAGAAACAGTGTTAGAACACTGTTTCTCACTCACGACCGGCCGCGGTCAGCTTCGGTTCCACTTCTGGGCGTTGCTGCCCGTACAAGCCTGCAAGGTCACCGGTGCGCTGTTCCCGGTGCCGCTCGGGCCGAGGCACAGTCCTGACTGGACACCCGTGATCGTGCCGTCGGTGTTGGCGTTCCACTGCTGGTTGGTGCCGCCCGTGCAGTCCCAGATGATCGCCCGGGTGCCGGCCGCGGTGCTCGCTCCCTCGGCGTCGAGGCACTTCGTGCCGTACACCTGGAGCTGCTTCCCGGAGGTGAGGGTCCACTGCTGGTTGCCGCCGCCGTTGCAGTCCCACAGCGTCACCTGGGTACCGTTGGTCTGCGACGCGCTCGGGACGTCGAGGCACCGGCTCGAGCCGGTGTTGCGCAGCACGGACGTCGACCCGCCGCCCGAGCCGGTCACGGCGAGGTTGTCGAACTGCGCGGTCTCCCCCTGGCTCGTGCCGATCCCGACCTGGCCCGCCGGGAAGGTGGTATCGGTGACCGTTCCGACGACCACGCCGTCGACGGTGGCGGTGATGGTGCTGCCGGAGAAGCCCAGGGACAGCTTGTGCCAGCGGTTGGTGCCCAACGCGGTCGTCGTACCGCTGCGCAGCGTCGTGACCTGCTGGCTGGTGTTGTTGCGCTGGATCGACCAGGCACCGGTGTCACCGACCCGCAGGTAGTAGGCGTTCAGCGCGCCCTGGTTGCCCGTGTCCTGGGAGCCGGCCCGGCCGAGCAGCTGGACGTACCCGGACTTCTCCAGCAACACGTCCGCGTTGACCGTGTAGGTGCTCCAGGCCACGTTGCCCAGCAACGCGTACGGGTCGGTCGTCTTCTTCCAGGGGATCGCCTTCTGCGGAGCGGACTGGCGCACGCACGTGCCGGAACGGCCGGCGCCGCAGGCGGACGTCTCGAAGGCGCCCTCCATGTCCATCAGGTACTTGGCTTCCTTGCCCGTCGCGTACCCGTCGAAGTCGTCGCTGTAGGGCAGGTTCAGCGAGCCCTGCGCCGGGCTGCTCGCGGTGCCCTTGCCCTGCCCGGTGGTGGTCGTGATCGTGTAGAGGTAGCCGGGCTGGGCGGTCAGGGAGAACGCACCGCCGGACGGGGTGACGTCGGCCGTGTGCCCGAAGAAGTCCGCGGGGTTGTTCGAGTTCAGGTTGGTCGCCCACACGTGCACCTGGCCGGTGGACAGCCCGCCGGTGACGTTCAGGTTCAGCGTCTGGGCCGAGGTGGCGTCCATGGTCTCGATGATCGTGCTGTAGTCGGTGTTGTTCGGCGACTTCAGCGAGACGTAGCTGCCGTTGGCGCGGTTGCCGCCGAGGTAGCCGCTGGACGCGTCGAGGTACTTCCAGCCGGGCGCGGTGAACTGCGTGGTGTGCGCGAGCGCCCAGGCGTCCTTGCCGATCGAGTAGTAGCCCGACCACGGCTGGTTGGCCAGCGCCAGCCCGACGGTCGGCCAGGGGATGTTCGGCGTGGTGGCGGCGATGAGGTCCCAGTTGAGGTAGGCGGTCATCTTGCCGTCGAGGTAGACGCGGTTGATGCCGCGGGCCAGCGGCTTGGCGCCGTCGTTGTAGTCCTGGGACCCGTTCTCGCTGGACCACAGCGTCTTGCCGGTGTTGGTGACGCCGGCCGGGACACTGCACGACGTCTGCGCGCTGAGGTAACCACAGGTGTAGTGGGCGCTGAGCACGTCGGTGGCGTTGCGGTACGCCGTGTTCGTCGAGATGGCGCTCGCGGGCCCCCAGTCCCCCGGCCAGGAATCACCGGAGATGAGCTTGACGGCGCTGTACCCGTTGGCGTTGAGCGCGTTGCGGATGGTGACGGTCCAGTCGGCGCTCCACTGCTTCTCGTTCTGGACGGTCGTGAGGTAGTCCATCGTCAGCCCGTGCTGCTTGGCGCACCCGAGCCACGAAAGGTAGTAGCCGGTCAGGTCGTCGGAGAAGAACGTGCCGTTGCCGATCCAGCCCGGCGCACCCCAGGGCAGGCCCACGAGCTTGATGCCGGGGTTGCGCGCCTTGGCCTGCTCCATGAGCCACCACTCGTAGCCGCGGTTGCAGTCCAGGTCGCCGCGGAAGTGGGCGTGGCTGGGCTCCGCCCCGCTGGTGGAGTTGGTGTCCCCGCCCATCTCCACCTTGAGGATCTGCAGCGCGGCGCCGTAACCGGGCTTGAACAGGTAGTCGAGGATCTGGCCGCGCTGCGGCTCGGGGTAGTCGATCAGCAGGCGGCTGTTGCCCCCGCCGCCGCTGACCGCGCCGACGCCGTCGAAGGTGCGGCCGGCCGATCCGCCGTTGATCGTGATCGAGGTGGCGGCCTGGGCCGGCGCGGCCCCGGCCACCACGCCGGCGGCCAGGACGACGACCACGGCCATCGTGGTTCGCACCCTGCGGAACAAGGCTCCGGGCATGGCGGTTCTCTCTTCCGACGCAGGGGGGGATCAGACGGCCGTGACGGTCCACTGGTTGTTGGTGCTGGTGTTCGGCGCCCACAGGACGACCGTGGAGCCGGCCGTGGTGGTGCCCGCGCCGTCGAGTGCGGTGCCGGTGCCCCGGTTGACGATCTGGTAGCGCCCGTTCCCGAGCCCGGTCAGCCGCCACTGCTGGTTGTCGCTCCCGGTCCAGGACGTCTGCACGGCGTTGACGCCGTTGCCCGTCCGGCCGCCGCTGTCGGCGACCATACCGTTGGTGCGGTTGACGATCCGGTAGTAGCCGTTGCCCAGGTCGACCAGCTGCCACTGGAGATTGGCCGAGCCGTCGTAGGACCACTGCTTCAGCACCGACCCGGCCGCGACGCTCCCGCCGCTGTCGAGCACGAGACCGGTCGTGACGTTCGCGATCCGCACCCAGCCGGTGGGGAGCGATCCGGACCCCGGAGCCGGGATCTGGCCGGTGAAGGTCAGCTTCACCACGTACGCCGGGGCGCTGAACGGCACTGACGGCAGCCGGACGTGCAGCCCGGAGCCGTCCTGGGTGCGGTCGGGCAGGTCGGTGTAGGACCCGGCCGTGGCACCGAGCAGCTGCACGGTCTTCAGCGAGCCGAGGTTGATCCGGCTCGAGCCGAGCGTCGCGACGTCCAGCGTGCTGCCCGGCCACCCCAGGACCGTGGCGTACAGGACGGTGTTGTCCTTGCTCCGGGTGAACCGGATGTCGCGGTTGGTGCCCTCACGCGGCGTGGTGAAGGAGCCGCCGCCCATCTGCGTCGGGCCTTCGCCGTAGGCCGACCAGGCGCGGGTGGCGTAGATCGACTCCCCGAAACGGCCGAGGTAGTCGCCGATGCCGAGCAGGATCGTCCGCTGCCCGGACGGGATGGTGCCGTCGGCCATCGGCGCGATGTTGAGCAGCATCGTGCCGTTCTTGCTGACGCGGTCGATCAGCGCGTGCAGCATCGCCTTCATCGAGTAGTAGCCGATGCCGGTCGTGTAGCACCAGCTGGAGCTGGAGATGCTGTCGTCGGTCAGCCAGTACGGGTTCTGGATGTCCCCCGGTCCGCCGCGCTCGAAGTCGAAGACCTCGCCCCGGTTGTCGAAACCGTCCTTGTAGGTCGCGACGACGTCCTTGTTCCACGCGACGGCCTTGTTGTAGTAGTACGACAGGAAGTTCAGCCGCCGGGACTCGTCCACGCGGGGCAGGTTGAAGTCCTGCCACAAGAGATCCGGCTGGTAGCCGTCGACGACCTCGGCCAGCTTGTCGTACCAGAGCTGGTTCTCCGCCGCCGAGCCCAGCTGGCCGTACAGCTTGCGCAGACCGGCGTCCGACTGCGCCGGCACGTGGTCGTAGAAGCCGGTGAAGTGGTAGGCGTGGTGCAGCGACACCATGAACTTCAGCCCCCGGGCGCGGATCGCGTCGGCGTGCAGCCGCACCAGGTCCAGCCGCGGCCCCTTGGCGACCGAGTTCCACTCGTTGACGGCGCTGTTCCACATCGAGAAGCCGTCGTGGTGCTCGGCGACGGGCCCGGCGAACTTGGCCCCGGCGTCGGCGAACAGCTGCGCCCACTCCGCCGGGTCGAAGTTGCCGCCCGCGGACTTGAGCTTCGGCGCGAACTGCACGAAGTTGCCGGCTTTGTCGCGGGCCCCGTTGACGAAGTTGTGGTAGGGCCACGCCGACGGGTCGCCGTACACGGCCTGGTGGTGGTTGTTCTCGGCCGAGCCAGCGACGTACATGTTGCGGGGGTACCACTCGTTGCCGAACGCGGGGACGCTGAAGACGCCCCAGTGGAAGTAGATGCCGAACTTGGCGTCGCAGAACCACTCCGCCGCGGGCGGGTGCTGGTCGACCGACGACCAGGTCGGCGTGTAGCTGCCCGGCCCGGCGGTGGCCCAGGCGGTCCCGCCGCGCAGCAGACCGGCGGCCGCCGAGCCGCTCACCGTGATCAGACCCAGCATCGTGCGACGGCTGAACTCGGACATCGCGGAAAGCCTCCTCGGCTCCGAAACAGTTAGCGTTAACACAATGTGGTGGACGAAGTGCCGCCTGGGATCACCGGAACTGACACCATGTCTAGGCTCAGCCGGAGCCGATGGTCAACCCCCATGACCGACCGGACCTGTGGCCGCCGCTAAACCCCAGCGTGGAACACACGGCCAAGGTGTAACTTTCATGCGCCGTGGCGAATGCTTGTGAGCGTGAACAGTGCCGTGTCACACTGCTCCTCGCCTGGCTCTGGAGCGCGAGCAAACGGTGACCACTACCCAAGGAGCACCTGTGAAAGTCGCGTCCTCACCTTCGGCGATCGTCAAACCCCGGCGGGCGTTCACGCTGATCGTCAGCCTGTTGTGTGCCCTGGGACTGTTCCCGGCGGTGGCCCGGGCGGACAACCCGATCGTCCAGACCATCTATACCGCCGATCCCGCGCCGCTGGTGTACAACGGCCGCGTCTACCTCTACACCGGACACGACGAAGACGGCTCGACGTACTTCACCATGAAGGAATGGCGGGTGTGGTCGTCGGCGGACATGGTCAACTGGACCGACCACGGCTCCCCCCTGAACCTCGCCAGCTTCACGTGGGCGAGCGCCAACGCCTGGGCGGGCCAGACCGTCTACCGCAACGGCAAGTTCTACTGGTACGTCCCGATGACGGTCCGGGCGACCGGCGCGATGGCGATCGGCGTGGCCGTGTCGAACAGCCCCACCGGGCCGTTCAGCGACGCGCTCGGGCACCCGCTCGTCGGCAACGGCGAGATCGACCCCACGGTGTTCGTCGACGACGACGGGCAGGCCTACCTGTACTGGGGCAACCCGCACCTGTGGTACGTGAAGCTCAACGCCGACATGATCTCCTACTCGAGCGGTCCGACCCAGATCCCCCTGACCACCGCCGGGTTCGGCACGCGCACGGGGAACGCGAGCCGGCCGACGCTGTTCGAGGAAGGTCCCTGGGTCTACAAGCGCAACGGCTTGTACTACAACGTGTTCGCGGCGAACTGCTGCTCGGAGTTCATCGGCTACTCGACCGCTCCCGGCCCCACCGGACCGTGGACGTACCGCGGGACGGTCATGCCCACTCAGGGAAGCAGCTTCACCAACCACCCGGGCGTGATCGACTTCAACGGGAACTCCTACTTCTTCTACCACAACGGCGCCTTGCCGGGCGGCGGCGGCTACACGCGCTCGGTGGCCGTGGAGAAGTTCACCTACAACGCCGACGGCACCATCCCCACGATCGGCATGAGCACGACGGGCGTGCCGCAGGTGGGCACGCTGAACCCGTACACGCGGCAGGAAGCGGAAACGATCGCCTGGGAGTCCGGCGTCGAGACCGAGCCGTCCACCGAGGGCGGGATGAACGTCGGCTACCTCGAGAACGGTGACTGGATCAAGGTCAAGGGCGCCGCTTTCGGTACCGGCGCCCGGACCTTCACCGCGCGAGTCGCCTCCGCGGCCGCCGGCGGCCGGATCGAAGTCCGGCTGGACAGCACCGGGGGCACCCTGGCGGGAACCTGCACCGTTCCGGGTACGGGTGGCTGGCAGACCTGGACGAGCGTGTCCTGCCCGGTGACCGGGGCGACGGGGACGCACGACCTGTACCTCCGGTTCACCGGGGGCAGCGGCTACCTGTTCAACGTGAACTGGTGGCAGTTCGCCGCTTGACGTCACGAATCGGCGGCCGGCCCGGGTGAACGAGCGCTTCGGCGTCGCCGGCCGGCCGCCACTCCGCTTCCACTCCCGGAAAGGGGCGACGATGCCCGTTCGACCGCGCCACCGCATCCTGCACCTGCTCACCGCCGCGGCCACCGCACTGGCCTTGGCGACCGTGCTACCGACCCCGCCGGCCGCCGTGGCCGCGCCCGGCAGCCCGGCGCTCACCCCGCCGCTGGGCTGGAACAGCTGGAACAGCTTCGGCTGCGGCGTCACCGAGACCGCCATCCGTCAGGCGGCCGACGCGATGGTCTCGTCCGGGATGAAGGACGCGGGCTACCAGTACGTCGTCGTCGACGACTGCTGGTTCGACCCGCAACGCGACTCCCAAGGAGCCCTGCGCGCCAACGCGTCGAAGTTCCCGAGCGGCATGAAGGCGCTGGGCGACTACATCCACGGGCGCGGCCTGAAGTTCGGCATCTACCAGGTGCCGACCGACCGCACCTGTGCCCAGCGCACCGGCACCTACCCCGGTTCCACCGGCAGCGCGGGGCACGAGGTCCAGGACGCCACCACGTTCGCGTCGTGGGGCGTGGACTACCTCAAGTACGACTGGTGCTCCCCCGCCGGCACCCGCGACGAGCAGGTCGCCCGGTTCACGGTGATGCGCGACGCCGTGCGCGCCACCGGCCGCCCGATCGTCTACAGCATCAACCCCAACAGCTACCACGCCATCACCGGCGACAAGTACGACTGGGGCCAGGTCGCGGACCTCTGGCGCACCACCGAGGACCTGCTGGACGTCTGGCAGAACGGCAACACCAACAGCTACCCGATGGGCGTGGGCAACGTCCTCGACGTCACCGCCCCGCTGGCCGCGCAGGCCGGCCCGGGGCACTGGAACGACCCGGACATGCTCGTCGTCGGGCGGCCCGGGCTGTCGCTGACCGAGTCCCGCGCCCACTTCGCCCTGTGGGCCCTCATGGCCGCGCCGTTGATGGCGGGCAACGACATCCGCACGATGTCGGCCGACATCAGCGCGGTGCTGCGGAACCCGCGGCTGCTGGCGGTCGACCAGGACCGGCTCGGCGCCGGCGGCCGCCGGGTGCGTGACGACGGCGACGTCGAGGTCTTCGCGAAGCCGCTGGCCGACGGCTCGGTCGCGGTCGGGCTGCTCAACCGCGGCAGCGCCACGACCACCGTGAGCACGACCGCCGCGCAGATCGGGCTCTCCGGCTCGGCGTTCACCCTGACCGACGTGTGGACCGGCGCGACTTCGACGACCGGCGGCCCGATCGGCGCGAGCGTGCCGGCGCACGGCGTCGCGGCGTACCGGGTGTCCGGTGGTGCCCCGCTGGCCGCCACGACGTCCCGGCTGCGCGGCGCGGGATCCGGGCGCTGCCTGGACGTCGACAACGCTTCGACGGCCGCGGGCGCGGGCGCGCTGATCTGGGACTGCCAGACCGCGGCGAACCAGCTCTGGACCACCTGGGAGAACGGCGAGGTCCGTGTGTTCGGCGACAAGTGCCTCGACGCCGACCACCAGGGCACCACCAACGGCACCCGCGTGCTCAGCTGGCCGTGCACCGGGCAGGACAACCAGAGGTGGACGTTCGGCCAGGACGGCTCGGTCCACAACGTCCACTCCGGACTGTGCCTGGACGCGGAAGGCGCGGGCACCGCCAACGGGACCCACGCGATCCTGTGGAGCTGCAACGGACAGCAGAACCAGCGGTGGAGCCGCGTCTGATCCCCGGCGACCGTCCCGAACGCCCGAGCCGCCGGATACGGCTCGGGCGTTCGGTTCTTCCCCGGGAGCGGAACCGGCGTCAGCGATAACCGGCGGCGACGATGTTGGCCTGCACCGCGTTCTCCGTCGCGTCGGACGGGTAGCCGGCGACCATCGCTCCTTCGTAGAACGTCCCGGCGCTCAGGTTGGCGCCGCCGCCGGGCTTGCAGCAGTCACCACCGCTGCCCAGCACGATCGCCCCCTGCTTCTTCATCGGGCTGTACCCGCTCGGGAGCCCGCCGTCCCACAGTGTCGTCAAGCTGCCGGACTGGGCGTCGCTGCCCTTCATGGCGAACCGTGACGTCCCGTTGTTCTTCAGCACCGCCGTGACGAACTTGCTGCCGAACGCCCGCTGGCCGGGGTTCCACGACTGGCTCCCGCCGGGGTAGAGCCCCCACTCGAGGTCGGCCTGCACCCACGGGCCGGTGCCGGAGCACCCGCCGAACCAGCACTGCTTGCCGAAGTTGATCGCGTCCATCGCCCCGGCCGCGTCGGCCTTCCTGGTCGTCTCGCTGTTGCCGTAGTCGAAGCAGCAGCCGCTGTTGACGTGCGTCCCGCTCGTCACCATGTACATGCCCTCGGGCGCACTGCCGGTGGGCACGCCGGTCAGGTGGCCGTCCCGCCAATAGCTGTTGCCGGGGTTGATGTACAGGGAGTAAGCCTTCTGGCCCCCGACCGCGAGGGACTCCGTGGTGGCCTTCGCGGGACTGCTCTGGCTGGACCCGGGAACCGCGCTCGACCCCTGGTACCACAGGTCGTTCCCCCGCCCGGACTGGTCGTAGACCACCGTGATGACGCAGGACGTGCCGGAACAGAAGGAATCCTGGGCTCCGGCGTCGGCCGCACCGCCCGCCGCCAGGGCGCCGACGTTCCGGGTGGCGTTGTCGGACGCGCGCCGGACCTGGTACAGGTTTCCGTTGTAGGAGCCGTAGAGCGCGCGAACCGTGCTGTGTGCGGCGACGCACGGCGTGCCGCCCGAAGCGTAGATGTCGCACGGGCCCGCGCCCGTCGGCGGCGGGGTGCTCGTGCTCCACCGCTGGTTGCTCTGGCCGTGGCACGTCCACAGGATGACCGCGGTGCCGTTGGCCGTCCCGGCCCCGTTCACGTCCAGGCACAACCCCGACTGGACCCCGGTGACCGACCCGTCGGAGTTCTGCCGCCACTGCTGGTTCGCCCCGCCGGTGCAGGACCAGATGATCACCGCCGTGCCGGGCGCCGTCTGGTTGCCGTAGGCGTCCACGCACCGCGTCCCGCTCATCCCCCGCAGCTCACCGGCGGCGGTGAACTCGAAAGCCTGGCTCGCCTGGCCGGTGCAGTCCCGGATCTCCAACGCCGTTCCCGGCGTGTCGACGCCGCCCGTCACGTTCAGGCACCGCCCCGACGCCGCGCTCGCGAGGGACGTCGACGCCGCGGACGCCGGTGGCGCGCCGGTCAGGGCGGCCGCCAGCATCGCGGCCAGAACCAGGACGGCGCGCACCGGTTTGACTCGAGTGGTCACGAATCCTCCTTCGAGCGCTGCGGACTTCTCCGCAGACGGATTGTTAGCGCTAACACAAAAGTCATGCCGTCGCGCGCAGAACGAGCTTGGTGTCCAGCACGGCACAGCGGGGCGTGGCCGAGCCACCGAGCATGGCGAGCAGTTCACCCGTCATCCGGGCGCCCATCTCTTCGATCGGCTGGCGCACGGTGGTGAGCGGCGGATCCGTCCGACGGCCGATCGGCAGGTCGTCGAACCCGATGACAGCCACGTCCCCGGGCACCCGCCGCCCCGCGCGCTGCAGGGCCCGCAGCGCGCCGACCGCCATCATGTCGGAGGCCGCGAAGATGGCGTCTACGTGCGGCCTGCGGTCCAGCAGGCGGGCCGTGGCGTGCTCGCCGGACGCCTGGCCGAAATCGCCGAACACCACCAGGCCGCGGTCGCCGCGGCCGGCGCCCACCACCGCCTCCCGGTAGCCGAGCAGCCGGTCCACGCCCGCGGTCATGTCCTGAGGTCCGGCGATGGTCGCCACGGTGCGCCGGCCCGCGTTGATGAGGCGCTGGGTGGCCTGCCGCGCACCACCCCGGTTGTCCACGTCGACGTAGGAGGAGCAGTCCCCTTCACGGACCGGGCGGCCGCCGAACACCACCGGGATGCCGAGCCAGTCCAGGTCGAGCGGGCGGCGGCCGTGCATGCCGACGACGAGGGCACCGTCGACGTGGCCGCCGTCGAGGTAGCGCACCACGGGGGCCTGGTAGTTCTCCGTCGCGGGCACCGTGAGCAGGACGAGCTGCAGGCCCGCCTCGGTCAGCTCCTTCCCGGCACCGGCGGAGATGCGGGCGAAGTAGGGGTCGGCGAACAGCCGCAGCACCTCCTCGCACACGACCAGCGCGACCGATCCGGTGCGCCCCGCCGTCGCCCGCGCGGCTCTCTGCCGGGCGTAGCCCAGAGCCGACATCGCCGACTCGACCTGCTTGCGCGTTTTCGGCCGGACCCGGGGAAAGCCGTTGAGCACGCGGGACGCGGTGGCGGTCGACACCCCGGCCGCTCGCGCGACGTCGGCCAGGGTCGGACGGAGCTGGGGCAACTCGACGGACGACACGTTCGCTCTCCCAAGACGTCATTGTCTCTGCGGGGCTCGCTCGACGATACCGCCGGGTAACGGGCCGCTCAGGCTCGTTGGACCCGGAATCGCTGGTTGGCGCCGCCGGTGGCCGTCCACTGGGAGATCCGCGCGCCGTCGGCGGTCGAGGCTCCCCACACGTCCATCGTCAGGCCGCTCAGCCGGTTGACCAGGCCGACCACGCCGCCGCCCTGGTCGACCACACGCCACTGCTGGGCGGTGGCGCCGGAGTCCGGTTGCTGGCTGATGTCCGCGCCGGTGGCGGTACCGGCCACCTGGAGCACCAGGCCGCTGTGGCGGGCCCGGACGCGGTAGTAGCCGTCGCCGGAGTCGAGGAAGTCGAACTGCTGGTTCTGCCCGCCGGTGGCCGGCCACTGCTGCAGCAAGGCGCCGGCCGCGGTGGAGACGCCGCTGACGTCCAGGAGCTTGCCGCTGTGCTCGGCGACCAGGGTGTAGTTCACCCCGACCTGCACCGGAGTCCCGGCCGGCGGGGTCGACGAGTCGAACTGCGTGATGAACTTCCACACCTCACCGGAGGTCCAGGTCTGCCAGCCGTCGCAGGTGCACCCGTCCCTCGGACCCGGGTCGTGCCCGGCGCCGTCGAACGCGGCCCAGACCACCGGGTACCCGGCCCGGCAGCCGGAGTAGGCGGTGACGACGTGCGTCAGGCTGCCCGGCGCCGGCTCGGGCGGGTTCTGCGGCGTGCAGCCGTTGTTCCGGACGAACTGGTCGCGCAGCGAACGTCCGGACGCGATGGGCAGCACGTCGTCCCGGAGGCCGTGGAGACCGATGTACGCGACGGGCTGGGTGCCGCCGCTGCACCCGCTGAGGTTCGCCCCGGAGTAGACGGCGACCGCGCGGAAGACCGCCGGCCGGGCACAGGCGAGCGCGTAGCTCATGGCCGCGCCGTAGCTGAATCCGCCGGCGAAGACCTGCGAGGTGTCGACGCACAGTGCCGCCTCGAGCTGCCTCAGCAGGTCGTCGACGAAGGTGACGTCCTGGCCGCCGGGGTTGGCCCAGCCGTTGCCGTTGCCCTGGGGCGCCACGAAGATCGTGGTGTTGCCCGCGCTGTCCGCCAGCCGCCGGAGCCCGTAGTAGGACCAGTTGTAACCGTCGGTCCCGCCCGAGTCGACGTCGTCGGCCGTGCCGCCGCGCCAGTGCAGCCCGACGAACAGCCGGTACGGGTGGCTGTTGTCGTAGTTTGCCGGGATCCGCAGGATGTAGCCGCGGTTCTGGCCGCCACTGGAGATCGTGTGGTTGCCGCTCGCCAGGCCGGGGGCGGCTCCGCAGCCGGCGGTCCCGGCGGCGGCCGCCGACCGCACACCCGGTGCGGCTTGTGCGGTGCCGGTCCCGGCCATCGCGAGCAGCGCCCCGACGGCCACGGACGCGAACAGGGCTCTGAACCTCACCATCGCGGGGCTCCCTCTGGTCTTCGAACATCGTCGTTCTCCAGGGTCGTGAGGAAAGTCGATGCGCGCTCCGGAATCGTCCGGTCACCGACCGAACAGGCAAGAGCCAAGATAGAAGCGGGCGGCGGCAAAGGTCAATGCGCGGTGAAACTTACTCATCCGCACCGAATCGTGCCCGTCCCTCGATGGCGGCCGTCCACAAAGGAGTGAGCACAGGACTGCGTACCCGAAGCCAGGCCCCGAGTACGCTTCTCTGCTCACTGACCGAAGAGACGCCGCTGGATCTCGCGCCGATAGTCCTCCAGGGTGTTGTCGAGGTGGACGGCGGCCGCCCGGGCCGCCTCGTCCGGGTCGCCGTCACGGATCGCCCGGTAGATGGCGGCGTGCTCCTCGATCGCGTCCGAAGCGTGGCCGCCTGTCGCGCCGGACATTCCGATGATGTTCGTCTGGCGTTGCAGGCGGCGGGCTTCGCGCACGGCCGCGACGAGGAACCGGTTGTGCGACGCGGTGGCGACGCAGAGGTGGAAGTCGTTGTCACCCCGATCGAACAGCGCGCTCTGCCCGCTCAGGTGACCGTACCGGCAGGTCTCGGCGGCGGCCTCGATCGCGCGCAGCTCGACCGGGGTGGCGTTCCCCGCGGCCAGCCTGCCGGCCGCGGTCTCCTGGACCCGGCGGAACTCGAACAGCATGTAGACGTGGCCGAGATCGGCAGGGAGGAAAAAGCCGCCCCACCGGGAAGCGCCGAGCATGCTCTCGTCGTCGGACACATACAGCCCACGTCCCTTGTGCGCTCGTACCCGGCCGATCGCCGAGAGGATCTTGACGGCCTCCCGCACCACCGTCCGGCTGCTGCCCATCCGCGCCGCCAGCTCGACCTCCGTCGGCATCCGGTCACCGGGCCGCAGTTCCAGCTCGGCGATCAGATTCAGGATCTGCTCGGCCACCACTTCGTAGCCGGGCCGGTACGGGGCCGGCGGTGCGGCTTCCTCGTTACGAGTCACCCGATGAGTATGACTCTGTGGGCACCGTTCAGTGACTGTACCTCGCGGCTCACCTGTCCGGTCAACACCCGGAAAGCCCAAGGTGAAACTTACATACGTTCCCGCAGGTGACGATGCCGGATGGGGACAATGGGTCCTTTCGTCTCTTGACGTTTACCCGACCTTGACCTCGTATGAGTCGTACACATCGTTCCCAGGTTCGCCTGGTCCACTGTGGACTTTCGGGCGCCCGAGACCCGTCCCCGGAGAGGTACCGCCATGCCGCCGCGCACCGGATCCGTGGCCGCCGCACTCGTCACCGCCCTCGTGGTGACCGCGCTCGCCGCGCCACCCGCCCACGCCGCGACCGTCACCATCGCCGTGTCGCCCACCGGTGACGACGCCGACCCCGGCACCCCCGAGCAGCCCGTCGCCACCCCGGCCAGGGCGCAGCAGCTGGCCCGCGCCCGGTCCGCCGCCGACGACGTGGTCGTGCAGCTCGCCGGCGGCACCTACCGGCTCGCCGCTCCGCTGACGTTCACCAGCGCCGACTCCGGGCGCAACGGCCACACCGTCACCTGGCGGGCCGCTTCCGGCCAGACGCCGATCCTGTCCGGCGGTACGCAGGTCACCGGCTGGACGGTGCAGGACGCGGGCCAGAACGTCTGGGTGGCTTCGGTGCCGCGGGGGGCCGACTCGCGGCAGCTGTTCGTCGACGGCGCGACGGCGCCACGCGCCTCGATCCCGATCTCCCGCAGCGACGTGCAGATCACCACCGCCGGCATGACCATCGTCAACTCCGCGCTGGACTACCTGGCGACGTTGCCCCAGCAGAACCGGATCGAAGTGGAGAGCCAGAACTCCTTCACCGACCGGTACTCCCCCGTCGACCACGTCAGCGGCACCTCGGTCGTCATGCAGCAACCCGCGTGGAACAACAACAACTGGGGCTACGACACCCTCGCCAAGCCCTTCGGCGGCGGCCGGCTGTTCCTGGAGAACTCCTACTCGTTCCTCAAGAACACCGGCCAGTGGTACCTCGACCCGCAGGCCGGGAAGCTCTACTACAAGGCGCCGAGCGGCTGGGCTCCCGGCAGCCACGACGTGGAGCTGCCGCGGTTGACGTCCCTCCTGCAGATCAGCGGCGGCTACGACAACCCGGTGCGCGGCCTCACCTTCAGCGGCCTGCACTTCGAGCACACCACCTGGCTCACGCCCGGCACGTCGGTCGGCTACGCCGACCAGCAGAGCGGCACGTTCCTCCCGGCCGCGGCATCGATGCCGGGCGACTTCCTGAGCTCCTGCCAGTCGGGCTGCCCGCTGTTCGAGGGCGCCCGCAACAGCTGGGCGCAGGCCCCGGCCGCCGTCCAGGTCTCGGCCGCCACCGGGATCACGTTCAGCGGCAACACCTTCACCCACCTCGGGCAGGTGGCGCTGGGCATCGGCAACGACGCGAACGCCCACGCGTCCGGGGTCGGCCTCGGGGCGTCGTCGATCACCGTGGACCACAACACCTTCACCGAGGACTCGGGCGCGGGCATCGTGGTCGGCGGCGTGCGGCCGGACGCCCACCACCCGTCGAACGCGGCGATGACCGACCGCGACATCACGCTGTCTAACAACACGGTGAGCCGGGTCGCCCTGGACTACCGGGAAATGGCCGGCATCCTGTCGACCTACGTCACGCACGCCGTGATCACGCACAACGACGTCGCCGACCTCACCTACGACGGCATCGACGTCGGCTGGGGCTGGGGCGCGAACGACCCCGGTGGCAGCCAGGACTACCGCAACCGGGGCCTGTACGACTACCAGCCCGTGTACACCACCGCGACGACACTGCGGGACACCGTCGTCAGCTACAACCGGGTGCACGGCACGAAGAAGCTCATGCACGACGGCGGGAGCATCTACAACCTCTCCGCCAACCCGGGGAGCTCGATCGACCACAACCACGTCTACGACAACAACCGCACGGTCGGCCTGTACCTGGACGAAGGCTCCCGCTACGTCTCCCTGTCGGCCAACGTGATCCAGGACTCCGGGGTGTGGGCCTTCACCAACGCGAGCGGCAGCAACAACACCGACGACAGCACGTTCAGCGGGAACTGGTACAACGGCGGCGCGACGAACGTGGCCACCGGTTCGCCGCACAACAACGTCCTGAGCGGGAACGTCCAGGTGAGCGGCACCAGCTGGCCCTCGGGCGCGCAGCAGGTCATCGCCGCCGCGGGCCCCGGTGGTACCGGGCCGGCCGCGGGCCCGGTGCGCGCGGCCGGCGCGGGCCGGTGCCTGGACGTCAACGGCGTGAGCACCGCACCCGGCGCCCAGGTGCAGATCTGGGACTGCAACGGGGGTGGCAACCAGTCCTGGACCCGCACGACCGCGGGCGAGCTGACCGTCTACAGCGGCGACAGCACCCGGTGCCTGGACGCCTCCGGGCAGGGCACCACCCCCGGCACCAAGGTCGTCATCTGGACCTGCAACGGCGGGGCCAACCAGCGCTGGCAGGTCACCTCGGCCGGCACCGTCACCGGTGTCCAATCCGGACTGTGCCTCGACGTGACCGGCGGTGGCACGGCCAACGGCACGGCCGTCCGGCTCTGGACCTGCACCGGGCAAGCCAACCAGAAGTGGACCTTCGGCTGACCGATCGAGGAGAACCATGCGCATCCGACTCGTCATGGCTACGACAGCCCTGTTCCTGAGCGCGTTGCTCCCGGGCACCCCGGCGGCCGCCGAGTCGAACGGCGGGGTCCGGGTCATGCCGCTGGGCGACTCCATCACCGAAGGCACGCAGGTCCCCGGCGGGTACCGGATCGGACTGTGGCAGCGCCTGAGCGCGGGCGGCTACCAGGTCGACTTCACCGGCTCCCAGTACAACGGCCCGGCCGCCCTCGGTGACCACGACCACGAGGGTCACCCGGGCTGGCGCATCGACCAGATCGACGCGAACATCGTCACCTGGCTGCGGAACACCGGTTCGCACACGGTCCTGCTGCACCTCGGCACCAACGACGTCCTGCAGAACTACGACGTGGGCCGCGCGCCCGCCCGGCTGTCCGGGCTGATCGACCACATCACCGCGACCGCACCGGACGCCGAGGTCTTCGTCGCGATGATCACCCCCCTCGCCGACTCCGGGCAGGAGTCCGCCGTCCGCACGTTCAACTCCGCGATCCCCGGGATCGTGCAGAGCAACCAGAACGCCGGCAAGCACGTGCACCTGGTCGACATGCACTCCGCCGTGACCACCGGCGACCTGACCGACGGCATCCACCCCACGGCCACCGGGTACGACAAGATGGCCGCCACCTGGTTCGGCGCGCTGCAGTCCGTGTCCGGGAGCATCGGCACCCCGGGGACGTCCGCGGCCCGGCAGATCGTCGGCACGCAGTCGGGCCGGTGCCTCGACGCCGCGAGCGCCGCCAACGGCACCCAGGTGCGGCTGCAGGACTGCGGCGGGCAGACCGGTCAGGCGTGGACCCGGGCCGGCCAGGAGCTGACCGTCGGCGGGACCAAGTGCCTCGACGCGTCCGGCCACGGCACGGCCAACGGCACCCCGGTGATCGTCTGGGACTGCCACGGCCAGGCCAACCAGCAGTGGACCGTCACCACCGACGGCACGATCACCGGGGTCCAGTCGGGCCTCTGCCTCGACGCGTACGGGCAGGGCACGGCCAACGGCACCCAGCTGATCCTCTGGGCCTGCAGCGGGCAGGCGAACCAGCGGTGGACGCTGCGCTGAACGGCTCATGGACCGATGGGATGAAGACGTCTGTTTGACCGCGGAGATCCCTGGGCACTCCGGGCCCAGGCGAGCGGCCACCACATCCCGGTGCCCGGCCCTCTGCGAGCAGAAGGAGCTTCCCGACCGTGATCATCCTCGGCGTCATCCTGATCGTCCTCGGCTTTCTCATCGGCATCCCCGTGCTGTACACGATCGGCATCGTCCTGGCCGTCGCCGGTGTCATCCTCGCCGTCCTGGGCGGGACCGGGCGCAAGGTCGGCGGCCGCGGGCACTGGTTCTGAGCGGGGAACACCCGCTCGCCGGGTTCTCGGGACCCGGCGAGCGGGCCGGTCGTCAGGCGCACGCCCTCCCGTCGACCGTGAAAGCCGACGGATCCGGATTGGTCCCCGTGTAACTGCCGTTGAACCCGATCGCGACCGACTGCCCCGGCGCCACCGAGCCGTTCCACGGCATGGCCGCGGCGGTCACGTCGGCGCCGGACTGCGCCCACGTCGCCGACCACCCCTGCGTCACCTTCTGGTTGCCCGGGAAGGTGAAGCCGAGCTTCCAGCTCGTCCACGCCGTCGTGCCGGTGTTCTTCAGCGTGGCGGTGGCCGTGAAGCCGCCGTTCCACGTGTTCGCCGCGTACGTCACCTGGCAGCCGCCCGCCGGGGTGGCCGGCTGTGTGGTGAACTGCGCGGCAGGTGAGTCCGGGCTCGCCAGGCCCGCGCCGTTGCGCGCTACCACGACGACCGTGTACGCGGTCGACGGCGAGAGACCCGTCAGGCTCGCCGTCGGCCCGGTGACCGTGGCGAGGACCGTCCGGGCCGAGCCGGTCACGCGGACCACGTCGTAGCTCTTGACGCCGCTCTCCGGGTCCGCGGCCGCCGTCCAGGTCAGCGTGGCGCCGCCGCTCGACACCGCGGACACGACGGGGGTGCCGGGCGCGGCGGGCGCGGTCGTGTCCACAGTGGACGACGACTTCTCGGCGGTCCAGCCGGCCAGCCAGGCCAGCGCCGAGTTCCAGTTGATCGCGACCTCGTTGACCGAGTACGCCTGGATGTCGTCGACGAAGCACCGCTGGGGCGCGCAGCCGGCCAGCAACCGCGCCGCGGTCGGGTCCTGCAGGCCGCTGTTGGGACCGCCCGACAACGCGCCGGGCGGGGCGGTCGGCAGCGAAGCGTCCAGCTGGTGCGCCCAGAACCGGTGGTGCACGTTCGTCACCGGCTGGTCACCGTGGCCGGAGACGTAGGAGTAGTTCGCCGGGTTGCGGCCCAGCAGGTAGTCCATCGCCGCGAACGCGCCGTCCCGGTACTTGTCCTGCTTCGTGAAGTCGTACGCCAGGGCGAGGACCACGCCGTTGTTGGCCACCAGGCCGTTGGAACCCCACTCGTACGAACCGTCGGCCGTGCGGTAGGGCGCCGGGTAGCCCATCGACGCCATCTGCGCCAGGTGGCTGTCGGCGGTCGTGGTGACCGCCGTCCTGATCGCCGCGACGTCCGTCGCCGGCAGATCGGTGGGCACCACGGCGAGCGTGATGTCCCCGAGCGCGCCCGTCGAGGCCCAGTCGAAGCCGTGCGTCGTGAAGCTCTTCCCGCGGTAGAGCGCAGATCCGGTGACGTCGGCGCGGTAGCCGCTCTTCCCGGTGGTCGTGAACAGCTCGGCGGCGGCCCAGTAGAACTCGTCGCTCACGGTGTTGTCGCTG
Organism: Amycolatopsis sp. NBC_00348; assembly: GCF_036114655.1. Taxonomy (NCBI): domain Bacteria; kingdom Bacillati; phylum Actinomycetota; class Actinomycetes; order Pseudonocardiales; family Pseudonocardiaceae; genus Amycolatopsis; species Amycolatopsis sp. NBC_00348. The sequence continues at coordinate 6,199,064 of NZ_CP107994.1, forward strand.
TACGTCCCGCCGCCGGTGCCGTCATTCGGGTCGGCCAGGACGTTCGGGTTCGCCTTCGCCGCCGTGTACGCCTTCTCGGCCGCGGCGAGCAGCTTCGCCGAGTACGCCGGATCGATGGTCCGCCACAGCCGCGACGCCTGCGCCGCGACAGCTGCCGTGTTCAGGGTCGCCGCGGTGCTCGGCGGCGACAGCCGGCGCGGCTGGCTGTCCTGGTCGGGCCGGGTGGGCAGGGACGTCCACTGCGCGTCGTGGATCTTGTGGTGCACCATGCCCGCCTGGGGCTTGCCGTCCGGCACCTGCATCTCCAGCAGGAAGTCGACCTCCCAGCGGGCTTCGTCGAGGATGTCGGGCACGCCGTTGGCCCGTTCCGGGATCGCCAGCTTGCCGTCGCCCAGCGCGCTCGCGTCCCCCAGCCGCAGCGCCCGCTCGTACTCGTCGAGCAGTTCCCAGGCCGCGATTCCGCCGTTGACCACGTACTTGCCGTGGTCGCCCGCGTCGTACCAGCCGCCCCGCACGTCGAGGGTGTAGCCGCAGTTCAGGTCCGACCGGCAGGGGACGTTGTCGTCACCCTGGTTCGGCGCGACGTTCACGTGCCCCGCCGGACGCGCGTACGCGGCCCCGACGTACGCGGCGTCGATCGCGATCCCGCTGCGCTGGTGGTAGAAGAAGGCCAGCGAGTCTTGGCGCAGCTTCTGCAGCGCGTCGGCGGAGATGGCGAACGGGAAGCTGGTCTCGGACCCGACGCTCAGCGTGTAGCCGGTGCCCGCGGTGTCGTAGGCGGAGAAGTCGATTTCGTGCACGTTCTCACCGGAGGCCGCGTCCGCGCCCCGCGGCGTGGTCCGGCCGGTGGCCACCGCGCTCCCGGCGGCGTTCTTCAACGTCCACGTCAGCGGCGAGGTCGAGCCGCTGATCAGCGTCGCCCGCTTGGGCAGGCCGGGCACGTAGCTCTCCTGGTTCACCCGGATGCCGCTCGTCGGCGGCAGGCCGCCGGGCGGCACGACGCCGCCGACGAGGGAGATGTTGTCCAGGCACACGGTGTTGGCGGCGGCCTGACCGCCGAACCAGAACGCCAGCTGGCCGTTACCGGCGGCCGGAAAGTCCAAAGTGGACGAGAACGTGACCGTGAAGTGCTGCGTCGACGGCGTCACCGTCAGGTCGGTCCGCGAGATCTGCCGGTAGGGCGACACGGCCTCGCCCGCCACGGCGGAGATCTGCTGGGTGCTCGTCGCGTGCGCGTCGAAGGTCAGCGTGTACGGCTGTCCCGCCTCGAACGGCACCCCGTTCTGACCCGCCAGCGCGTCGTAGCCGTTGGCCGTGCCGCCGGGTACGTCGGTGCAGAACTCCCCGCCGGCGACGCGGCCGGTCGTCCCCGCCCCGGCCCACCACGGGTCGAGGGTGCCGCCGGAGAAGGTCCCGTTGAGCACGCGCTCGTAGTCCGCGGGCACGGCGGCCGCCGTCACCCCGAGCGCCACCGCGGCCAGCAGGACCAGACCGGCCCGCGACTTCGTTGCCCGCATACGCCATCTCCTCGTCTTCGTCGGCGTGCTGATGGTGATCCAGGCTGGGAGCGCTCCCAGCACGGTAGCCGCCACCCACACCCCCTGGCAATCACCGGCGAAACTTTCGTCGGGAGAAAGGAAAATTGATCACGGGTGAACTCTTTGCTCACCGGTTCCCCTGTGGTTTCATCGGAAGCGGTCGACCTGAGAGCGCTCCCAGGCACACTCCCACAACGAGGTGGAGGCGGCACGTGAAGCTGAAGCACGCTCTGTCCGCGGTAGCACTGGTCACAGCCGGGCTCGTGGCGCCGGCCGTCACGGCGGCACCGGCCGCGCACGCGGACACCCTGATCTGCGACCAGTACGGGACGACCACGATCGGCGGCCGGTACGTCGTCATGAACAACCGGTGGGGCAGCAGCGCCCAGCAGTGCATCAACGTCACCGGCGGCGGGTTCCGGATCCAGACCCAGCAGGGATCCACCAGCGGTGGCGCCCCCTTGTCGTACCCGGCGGTCTACGTCGGTTGCCACTACGGGAACTGCTCCCCCGGCACGAACCTGCCGCGGCAGCTGAACCGGATCGGCAGCGCACCGTCTTCGATCTCCTACACCTACGTCGGAGGGTCCGTCTTCGACGCCTCCTACGACATCTGGATGGACCCGGCCGCGAAGACCACGGGGGTCAACCAGATGGAGCTGATGATCTGGTTCAACCGCACGGGATCGGTGCAACCGGTCGGCGGCCGGGTGGGCACCACCAGTCTCGGCGGCCGGGGCTGGGACGTGTGGCAGGGTTACAACGGTGGCAACGACGTGGTCTCCTACGTCGCCCAGTCCACGATCTCGGGCTGGTCGTTCAACGTCATGGACTTCGTCAACGACGTCGACGCCCGGACGCGCGTCGATCGCTCCTGGTACCTGACCAGCGTCCAGGCCGGGTTCGAGCCGTGGAGCGGCGGAGTGGGCCTGGCGGTCAACTCGTTCTCGGCCAACGTCAACTGAAAGCTCGCCCCGCCTGGCCCCCAGGTGCACTCCGGAAGGTGTGAACATGAAGATGACATCGCGGTCATTGTCCCGCGCGGCAGTCGCTTCGACGCTCCTGGCGACGTCGCTCGGAGTTTCGCTGGTGCTCGCCACCTCGGCCGGCGCCGCCACGACATTGGGTGCGTCGGCCGCTCAGACCGGCCGGTACTTCGGCGCCGCCGTCTCGGCCGGGAAGCTCGGTGACGCGACCTACACCGGCATCCTGAACCGCGAATTCACCATGGTCACCGCGGAAAACGAGATGAAGTGGGACGCCACCGAACCGAACCAGAACCAGTTCGGCTACAGCGGCGGCGACCGCATCCTGAACCAGGCGGTGAGCAACGGCCAGCGCGTCCGCGGGCACGCGTTGCTGTGGCACCAGCAGCAACCCGGCTGGGCCCAGGGCCTCAGCGGCTCCGCCCTGCGCCAGGCCGCGATCAACCACGTCACACAGGTCGCCACCCACTACAAGGGCAAGGTCTACTCGTGGGACGTCGTCAACGAGGCCTTCGCCGACGGCGGCGGCGGTGGCCGGCGTGACTCCAACCTGCAGCGCACCGGCAACGACTGGATCGAAGCCGCCTTCCGCGCCGCGCGGGCCGCCGATCCCGGCGCGAAGCTCTGCTACAACGACTACAACACCGACGGGATCAACGCCAAGAGCACCGGAATCTACAACATGGTGCAGGACTTCAAGTCCCGCGGCGTCCCGATCGACTGCGTCGGCTTCCAGTCCCACCTCTCCAACTCCGCCCCGGGCGACTACCAGGCCAACCTGCAGCGGTTCGCCGACCTCGGCGTCGAAGTCCAGATCACCGAACTGGACATCTCCGGCTCCAACCAGGCCGCCGTCTACGGCACCGTCACGCGCGCCTGCATGGCCGTCGCCCGCTGCGCCGGCATCACCGTCTGGGGCATCCGCGACAGCGACTCCTGGCGCACGGGTGAAAACCCGCTCCTGTTCGACAACAACGGGAACAAGAAGGCCGCGTACACGAGTGTCCTCGACGCCCTGAACGCCGGCGGCGCGACCACCACGCCGACGACACCGACCACCCCGACGACTCCCACCACGCCCACGACGACGACCACGTCCCAGCCCGGCGGTTGCAGCGCCTCGGTCTCCCTCAACTCCTGGAACGGCGGGTTCGTGGCGACGGTGAAGGTCACCGCGGGAGCGACCGCCCTCAACGGCTGGACGGTGACGACGAACCTGCCCTCCGGCGCGACCGTCACCAACGGCTGGAGCGCCGGCAACAGCGGCACCAGCGGCACGGTGAACTGGACCAACGTCGGCTACAACGGCAGCGTCGCGGCCGGGCAGTCCACCGAATTCGGCTTCCAGGGCACCGGAAGCGCCGACGGCATCACGTCGGCCTGCGCCGCGAACTGATCCACTCCGCCGTCGGGGCCCGGCACCGCGAGCCGGTGCCGGGCCCCGACGACGGTCGTCGTTGCGCGACGCGGCGACCCGCGGATCGCCGGGCGGCTGCCGGTGCACATCTCCTCGTGCGGGCACGCGCTGCCGGCCTACGCACCGGCCGAGTTCCGCCGCCGGGTGCCGCATCGGTCAGCGCGTCGCCGCGAACACGTCGCTCACCCAGTCGGCGAAGGACGAAGCCGGCTGTCGACGAGTCCGCAAACTCCGCTCTGAACTGGCCGCCGGACGCCGGACGAGGCGTCATTCGGCCGTCGAGCAAGACTCGTTCACCCAGCAGGCGCCCGTGGTCGGCGTCCCTGCCATGGCACGGAAAGCCGGGCCTGGCCGCACATCGGCACGCGGCACCGAGGCCGCGTGCCGAGCCGGGATTCAGTCGCCGGTGGGGAGTTCGATGGTGCGGCGCTGGGCCTCGTGCAGCTGGTCTTCGAGGGTGATGATGCGGCAGGCGGCCTCGATGGCGGTGCCCTGATCGACCAGTTCCCGCACCCGCGTCGCCAGGCGCAACTGGTGGCGGGAGTAGCGACGGTGCCCGCCCGCGGACCGCTGCGGGGTGATCAGGCCCACCTCATCGAGGCTGCGCAAGAACCCCTGCGTGGTGCCGAGCATGTCGGCGGCCCGGCCCATCGTGTAGGCGGGGTACAGGTCGTCGTCGAACTTGTCGGCCTTGCTGGGCGTGGCCGGGCCTTGCTGGTCTGGGATCATTCCACCTCCACGTCACAAAGGACCCCGGGCGCCGCGCACGGCACCCGGGGTCCTCGAGGGTAGGGATCTTCACCATTGTCAACCGGCGCGACCGCCGGCTTCCTGCACCCGCATCCGACGTGAAGCCGGATCGTGCGGGGATCGCTTACTCGTGACCGAGCACCACCTCCGAACTCGATGGGACCACGGCACCCGCGCGGCAGTACTGCCTGGCCGCCGCGGGCGATCCAATGATGTTCCCGTTCCCTTCTCTCCGGTGATTTCCACTTATCGGTTACCGCTACATCACTTGCTGCGTACGTCACTGCCGGAACCCTTCCACTGATCGGTCCCAGCACGCTGACGCCGCTGGCCACTGCCCGGAGCCCCTTCACCGATCGGCTCCGGCCACCTGACCGGTCTTGCCACTGCCCTTGTCCTGCACTTCCACTCCGGACCGGTACTACTCGGTCAAACCTTCTTCACGACCCGGTCTCCGGAGCAACACTCCTGGTCACCAGCCGCAACCTTGTTCTCCAGATCGGCTCCGTGCTGCCTGACCGCCTTGTCTCACCTCGCGGGTAGTTACGTCTTCTCCCGCGCCTGCTTGACGTTGTCTCTCTCGGTATGAGCAGAACAGTACACACACCCGACGTTGAATGTCTACTCCGACCGTCATAGATTTTCTGAAGGCAGTCGAACGAGTGATGAGGAGGGCGTGCGGCCATGAGCGACGACATCACGCAGCAGAGCCCGCTCGATGAGCGGTACGGCCTGGTCGGAGTACGTGACCTGAGCGAGTACGCCGAAGCCTTGACGCGGTTGCTGGAGCGGGGCCGGCGGGAGCGGTGCGCGGCGGTGCTGTCGGAGGCCGAGGCCTACGCGGCGGCCGAGCTGCTCGGGCAGTTCGCGCAAGTCGACCCGCTGGGCGCGCTGAACCGGCTGGCCGCGTCCCTGGCCGGCCGCATCTACAGCCGCCTCGGCGCCTGAGCCCACCCAGGTGAACGACACGGGACAGTCGGAGCCCGCGCGACCGGAGACGTGGTGATCACGACCGAGCCGTCCGATGGCGATCCCGAGCTGGACCGGACCACAGACGCGCGTGCGAACGAGAGGCCGGCCGACGTCGCACATCGCGCGCTGGTGCAGCAGATCGCGGTCAGTACCGCGGAAAGCGTGGCGCGGCCCTGCATCGCGAGTGTGCCGACCGGCCGTGACGTCCCGGTGGACCTGACCACCCGAGAGCCACGAAGAAGAGGTTCGTCGGTATCGACGCGCGGGGTTCGCCGTGGGAGGTCCACCAACCTGGCGACGTGGTCGGGACCCACAGCGACCACGGCCGCGAGCAGGGGTGCCGAATTCACCACTCGGCGTCCTCGGGGCGGCGGGTCGATCGCGTCACAACCGACGGTGCGGCCATTGCCGGAAACGAGTCACGCCGGCAGGTGGCCGATCGAGCTGTTCTCCTGGCGGTGGGTTCCATCAGCCTCCGATGCGCCACCACATGACACGAGAAGTGGTTCTGCAGTGATCAGGTGGCACGATCACGACGGTGCCCGGTGGCGTCACGGCGCACCACGTCGGCGTGGTCTTCGATGGCGCCGAGCCGGTCGGCCAGGCCCGCATGATCTCGTCCCAGGTGGCCACGGACCGCCGCCAGCGGAGGCAGCAGACTGGTGACGTCGTCGCCGCCGAGTGCCGCGCCGAGGCGGTCGGCGTCCGCGCGAGCCGCGCCGTCCAGGTCTTCCAGCGCATTCACCTGCCCGGCCAGCTGCCGCAGCACCGCCGAGTTGCGCCGAGCCCAGTCCGCGACCGCGCGATCACCCGCACGCCGGTCCCGCTCGGCGTCGACGCGCGCCTCCCCCGTCGTCTCGCCCGTCGCCGACGGCCTCAGTCGCAGGAACCGCCGTTCCGCGGCCTGCCGGCTGGCCACACCCAGGGCCGGCGCAAGAGCCGCCCAGCTGACGCCCTCGGACCTTGCCGCGGCGATCAGCTCCGGTTCCCACCCGGTGAGTTGCTCACGCAGGGACCGCAGCGAGACCAGGGCGCCCAGCAGCCGGTCGGGCGGCACCTCGCCGCGGCCGGTCGCGAGGACCACCTCGTGCACGTCTCGCGCGGCACGGATCGGATCCATGTCCACCACCTGTCATCCCTTTGACGACTACTCACTTGTCATCGTTGTGATGACATGTTAGAACAGTGGGGCGTGTTGACACCAGATCATCGAACCCAGGAGGTGGAACCATGTTGATGCGCACCGACCCGTTCCGCGAGCTGGACCGCTTCGCCCAGCAGGTGCTCGGCGCCGCAGCCCCCGGAACCTGGTCCAAGCCGGCCGCGATGCCGATGGACGCCTACCGCGCCGGCGACGAGTTCGTCGTCTGCTTCGACCTGCCTGGCGTCACCCCCGACGCCATCGAGCTCGACGTCGAACGCAACGTCCTCACCGTCAAGGCCGAACGACGACCCCTCCCCGGCGGCGGCGACGTCCAGATGCAGGTTTCCGAACGGCCGCTGGGCGTGTTCTCCCGCCAGCTGTTCCTCGGCGACACCCTCGACACCGACCACATCGCCGCCGACTACGAAGCCGGGGTCCTGACCCTGCGCATCCCGGTCGCCGAAAAGGCCAAGCCACGCCGTATCGAGATCACCGGCACCACCGGCGACCACAAGGAAATCCAGGCCTGACGAGCCCACCCGGCGCAGGACCGGAACCCCGCACCGGTCCTGCGCCGGCCCCGCAAGTCCCCGAAAGGCCCTGTCCTCGAAAGACACTGTCCTCGAACGACACTGTCCCGGAAGGCACCCGTACCCGTGACCGCATCGCTGCACATCCCGACCGGCCACCCCGCCCTCACCGCCCTGTGGGGCTACCTCGCCGACGTCACCACCGCACTCGGCATCGGTCCTGAATCCTGCCTCGTCGACCACGACACCCCGGTCTCCGCCTACGTCGCCCTCGACGAACAGCTGCCCGGCTACCCCGGCCGCGACGTCGCCCTGCTGTGGGACGAGACCCGCGGCTGGGCCGCCGCCATCGAAACCCACTCCGGCCAGGACCTCGTCGTCGTGCGGTACCTCGGCGGACCCACCATCACCCCGGCACCCGAGCACGTCGCCCGGTTCGTCACCGCACTGCAAGAAGACGACCACCGCGTCGGCCGGCTCGACCCGCCGGATCTGCGCACCGCCGCCGGCCTCGCCGAACTCGACGCCGCACTGCGCGACCGGAGCACGACGTGACTCCCGAGCCGCTGCCACTGCCGGTGTCCTTCACCCGCCGGCTGGACAAGATCGCCGGTCGGGTCGGCGCGACGCGCCGGCAGCGGCTCATTCCGAGCGCAACGTGTCCAACCGGGTCGCTTGCCGCAGCAACGGCATCGTCAACCCGGTCACCAGCAGCACCGCCGCCACCGTCGTGCCCGCCAGCGCGAGCAGCACCGGGACGTCGACGATCATCGGCCGGTCCGCCAGCGACAGGATCGGCGCGGTCAGCCCCAGCCCCGCCGCGATCGCCAGCACCACGCCGACCACCACCGGCACCGCGGTCTGCCACAGCGCTCCGCGGGCCAGCACCCCGATCGGCACGCCGGCCGCGGACAACGCCGCGAGCGGGCGCCGCCGTTCGCTGATCTGCTCGATCGACAGCATCAGCAGGCTCATCGCGGCCACCGCGAGCACGAACAGTGCCGCCGTGATCAGCACCGAGCGGAAGTTCTCCACCATCCGCTGGTCCTGGGCGTGGAAGTCGTCGAGGTAGCTGCTCTTGCTGACCGTGGCGTTCCACGCGAGCGCGTTGACCGCCCTCGCGACGTTGTCCGTCAGCGCCTGCGGGTCGCCGGTGCCCGACACGTACAGCGCGACCGACGAGGCCGGCACCGTGAGCCCGCCGAGCGCACCCGGTGTGACGAACAACGTCCCCTCCGCCGCCGTCGCCGTGGTGGCCGACGGCACGACCTTGACGCCGCCCGGGACCGTCCACTCCGGACCGTTCGCCTCGCTGTCGTGCAGGAAGCTCCGCAGCTGCACCGTTCCCGCCGGGGCGGTACCGCCCCGCGACGGCACGACGTAGAACACGTCGCCGTCGGCGCAGCCGCCGATGTCGGCTTCCACCTTGAGTGCGACACAGTCACCGACCACGCCGTAGGTCGACTCGCGGCCGGACTGGACCATGATGTTCGTGGCCGGGTGCACCCCGGTCACCCCGGCCGCCGACGCCGCCCGCTCGGCGGCCTCGGTCTGGTGCGCGGTGGTGGTCTGCACCCGCACCGGGGCCGCGGCCACGCTGTCCGGCGCGACCTGCTGCTCGACGCCGCCGGTCAGGGACGTGAGCACGCCCTGGACCAGGATCGTGCCGGCCAGCACGACGACCAGGCCGGACACGACGCGGCTGGCGGTGCCGCTGTCCAGCTGCAGCCGCCGGATCGCGAGCTGCCACGACGGCGGACCGCCGTGCAGCCGCTCCACGAGCCGTTCGACCAGCCAGGGCAGCAGGGCCGCGACGCCCACCAGCAGGAACACGCTGCCCGTGGCGAGTGTCATCCCGGCGGTCGTGTCGCTTGTCTCGCGACCGAGCGCCAGGCTCACGGCCAGGAGCAGCACGCCCGTCGCGGTGAGCGCCCAGCGCCACCACATCCGCCGGCGCATCGGCTTGCCCTGGCGGACCACCCCGAGGGGTTCCACGATCGTGCGGCGCAGCCCGAACATCGCCGAGCCGACCGCGAGGCCGGGCACCAGCAGCACGATCACCACGACCAGCGGCCAGTCCGGGACGAAGTCCTCCGGGAAGATCCGCAGGCCGAACGGCAGGATGTCCGCGACGAACGTGCGCAGCACGGCGAAGAACCCGAGGCCGGCCACGAGCCCGATCACCGCCCCGACCAGCGACTCCGCCGCCGCGACCCGCTTGACCTGCCGCGAGTCGAGGCCGATCAGCCGCAGCGCGGCGAGCCGGCGTTCCCGCTGCGCCGCGCCCATCCGCGACGCGGTGGTCACGAAGATCAGCAACGGCAGCAGCAGCACCGCCGCGATCGGCAGGATGATGGCCAGCATGGCCGCCGACAGCCCGAGCCCGGTGTAGGGCTTGCCGAACGCGTAGACCTTGTTGCCCCTGGCGCCTTCGGCCTCGATCTGCGCGGCCGGCACCCCGTAGAACGCGGCGAGATCACCCGCGCCGGAAACGCCGTCCCGCGAGATCTGGCCGACCACCTGCCCCGGCAGCTGCGCCTTCAGCGAACCGCCGCCCGGTGCGGCCAGCTTCGCGGCGAGCTCCGGTGACACGGCGAGCTCGCCCGGCGCGGGCAGCCGGGTGAGTCCCGGCGGCACCGGCGAGCCGGGTCCGGTCGCCGCGACCGCGGTGACCTTCACGAAGTCGTCGCCGACCGACGGGTACCAGTTGTAGGTCCGCAGCGGGGCGACGCCCGCGCGCGGCTCGGTGACCTGGGCGATCGCCGCTTTGCGCTCCGCCTGCGCGCCGGTCAGGTGCTGGACCGCCGCCGCGGGCAGCAGCACGGCGACCGCGAGCGCGATCCCGAACGCGGTCATCGCGAGGCGCAGCAGCGCCGCGCCGGACATCCGGCCGCCCCCGACGGCCAGCCGGAGTCCCAGCGCCAGATCCCGCATCACGCGACCAGCTCCCGGTCGACCGTCTGCCCGTCGCGCACCACGACCTCCCGGTCCGAATAGGCCGCGACCCGCGGCTCGTGGGTCACCAGCACCACCGCTGCGTGCGTTTCCCGCGCCGCGGTGGTGAGCATCTGCATGACTTTCTCGCCGTTGAGCGAGTCGAGCGCGCCGGTCGGCTCGTCCGCGAAGACCACCTTCGGCTCGGTCACCAGCGCCCGCGCCACCGCGACCCGCTGTGCCTGCCCGCCGGAGACGTCGCCGGGACGGCGCTTCGCCAGTCCGTCGACCTCCAGCCGGGCGAGCCATTCGGCCGCTTTGGCCTCGGCCGGCTTCCGCTTGACGCCGGTGAGCCGCAGCGGGAGCGCGACGTTCTCCAGGCAGGACAGCTCGGGCACGAGCTGGCCGAACTGGAACACGAAGCCGAACTCGGTGCGCCGCAAAGCACTCCGCTCCTTGTCGTCCATCCCGACGAGGTCGGCGCCGCCGTAGCTGATCGTGCCCGAGTCCGGCCGGACGATGCCGGCGAGGCAGTGCAGCAGCGTCGACTTGCCGGAGCCGGACGGGCCCATGATCGCGAGCACTTCCCCGGTCGAGACGGACAGGGCCGCCCCGTCGAGCGCTTGTGTGCGGCCGAACGACTTGTGCAGTCCGTTGCCGACGAGCAACGGCGTTCCGGGCGTGGTCATCAGCGCACCGCCTTCTCGAGTTCGCCGAGGCGCGCGGCGGTCAGCTCCAGCCACCGCAGGTCCGCCTCGAGGTGGAAGAGCGCGTGGTCGCAGATCAGCTGATCGGCGAGGTCGCCCCCGTTCTTGCGTTTGGTCAGCGAACGCATCACGTTCAGGTGCTCGCCGCGCTGGACGTCGAGCACGTCGGCGGCGCTGCGCCCGGACAGCAGCGCGAGCACCACCTTCGTGTAGAGCGTGTTCTGCAGGTACGGCTGCGGATTCTCCGGAGTGTGCAACCACGTCTCGACGTCGGTGACCCCCGCGTCGGTGATCGTGTAGCGCTTCCGCTCCGGCCCCTCGCCGCTCTCGACGCCCGCCACCTCGACCATGCCGTTGCGCAGCAGCCTCGACAACGTCGAATAGACCTGCCCGTAAGCAAGCGGGCGGTCCTGCCCGAACTGCTCGTCGTACGTCCGCTTGAGGTCGTAGCCATGCCGCGGGCCCGATTCGAGCAACGCGAGCAAGGTGTGCGAGACCGACATTTTCTACCCCTCCCTACCCGGGTCTCCCCGAGCAGGGATCACTATACCTGATGCGTATACACGCGGCGTATACACTCGCAGAGTAGGCTGTATCAGCAGGTCAACGACGCCACAGCGGCGTCACTGGTCGAGGTGCCCGAGCAGCCCCGGTGAGACCTCGTAACAGAGTTGTTGAACAGCGCAGTTTCCTCGACCACGGCCGGACTAAGCTTCTTCGCGCACAAGCCGTTGCGCCGCACGTCCGATGGCGGTTTCGACCGCGCCCACCCGGTCGGCCAGCAGGCCCACCGCGCCGACCGCGCGGCTCATCGGGTCCTCGTCGTCGCCGCCCAGTGCCTGCGCCCGCAGGTACGCGGCCTTGACGTCGGCCCACCGGCGGGCCTGCTCCTCGGACAGGCGGCCCCGCAGCTCGGCCAGCTTGAGCAAGTTGGCTTCGGCGCCCGAAGTCAGCGTCTGCGCCTCGCCCGCGTAGTGGTCGTCGATCAGGGCCTCGAGTTCCGCGTCGTTCATCGCCGGCACGATCCGCTCGGCCAGCTTGTTCATGTTCCGGTACGAACCCTGCAGCTGGAACGGCGGTTCGGTGCGGGACGCGTCCGCCTGCGCCGCCGAGGCGATGTAGGCCCGGTTGTTCGCCAGCACGGTCCGCTGCACCCGCAGGAGTTTCCGCAGCACCGCGAGGATCTGCTCCAGCTCCGGCGCCGAATACGCGTGCGAAAGCTGGTCGGTGCGCACCGAACCGTCACCGCGCGCCATCCGCACCAGGACGTCCACATCGGACTGTTCGCGGGACACCAAAGGCGCCAGCACGGCGTTCGACGTCAGCGAGTTCTCGACGTAGCTCAGCGCGAAGAGGTCTTCCTTCCCGGACAGCACGTCGCCGAGGTTCCACACGTCCGCGCGGTTGGCGAGCATGTCGGGGATGCGGAACCGCTTGCCCTGCTCGGTGTACGGGTTCCCGGCCATGCACACCGCGAACCGCTTGCCGCGCAGGTCGTAGGTCCGCGTGCGGCCCTCCCACACGCCTTCCATCCGGCGCTGCGCGTCGCACAGGGAGATGAACTTCTGCAGCAGCTCCGGCGACGTGTGCTGTATGTCGTCGAGGTACAGCAGCACGTTGTTGCCCTGCTCCAGCGCGAACGAGATCTTCTCGACCTCCTGCCGTGCGGTCGCGTCGGGCGCGTCGGCCGGGTCGACGGAGGTGACGTCGTGGCCGAGCGCCGGCCCGTTGACCTTCACGAACACCAGCCCGAGCCGGCTGGCCACGTACTCCATGAGCGTCGTCTTGCCGTACCCCGGCGGCGAAATCAGCAGGAGCAGGCCGGACTGGTCGGTGCGCCTGGCGTCCCCGGTCGCGCCGAGCTGCTTGGCCAGGTTGTCGCCGATCAGCGGGAGGTAGACCTCGTCCAGCAGCCGGTTGCGCACGAAGGCGCTCATCACCTTCGGCTTGTACTCGTCCAGCCGGAGCCGGTCGCGTTCGGCCGCGACGAGCTCGTTGCGCAGCCGCTGGTAGGCGCGGAACCCCGGCACGCGATCACGCCGGAACCGGTGCGTCCTGGCCAGCACCTCGTCCAGCCGCAGCGTCACCGACCGCCCGGTGATCCGCGGGTGCGCGCCGAGCAGACCGTCCACAGTGGTCGTCAGCGTCGCCGACGAGTCGTACCGCGGGAGGTCGCACAGCTCGATCGCGACGGCCTCCGGCAGCTCGTCGGCCGGCAGCCCGGCGGCGGCCACGAAGGATCGCAGCCAGGCGTCGGCCAGCTGGTACCGGTCCGCCAGGGCGTCGAGGGAACGCAGGTCCTCGGCGAAGCTCCGCCGGTCGAGCCGGAACTTGTCCAGCACCGTGCGCGCGCCGCTGTCGGTGACGAACCCGGGCTGGGCGACGGCGAGCTCCTCGACCAGGTACTCCCCGGCGAACTCGGCCCCGAGCCGCAGCCCGGCGCCGTCGAGGAACGCCGTCATCGCGTCCGTGAGCTCCCGCGCCAGGTCGTCCATCGCCTTCGGGTGGCCGAACGCCTCCCGCACCCGCCCCAGCGACGCGGCCCGCGTCGTCCACGCGGCCTTGGCCCGTTCGTCGGCGCCGAAGGCCCAGAACAGCTGAGCCGCCGCACGGGCCGCGGGCGGGTAGCGCAACAAACCGGCAGCGGACCGCAGGCGCAGCAGGGCCGCGAGGATCGCGGCCGCGTCGTGGTCGTGCACCCCGCGCGCGTAACCCTCGTCGTAACGCTCCCCGGCCACGCTCCGCACGACGTCGAGCAGGTCGGCTTCGACCAGCTCGGCCACCGGCCGTTCGGCGAGGATCGACGTCGCGAGGTACTCGGCCCGGTAGACCTCCGGCGACTCCGAGACCAGCAGCTGGTCCCAGTACGGCCGCGTCGCCTCGAACGCCTCGTCGCGCACCGGCGCCCGGTAGTCGGTGCCGGTGATCGCGAACTTCATCGAGCTCTCGTGCGGCACCAGCGTCAGGTCGATGTCCTGCGTGTTGACGGCGAAGGTGCTGCGTCCGAGGCGGATCGTCCCGCCGCCCTCGCCGTAGAGGTCCAGCCGGTCGCGCAGGCTCCGGCCGGCCTCCTGGCGGGCGGCCTTCACCCGGCCTTCGAGCTCTTCGGCGCGGACCTGGTCACCGAGCGCCCGCAGGTCCTCGACGACGCTGCGCAGCTTCGAGACCATCGGATCGGCCACGAAGTAGGTGTTGATCTCGTCGACCGAGCCGAGCGAACCGGCCCGGCGGGTCACGCTGCCGAGGATCCGGCCCGCCGAATCGACGAGCCGGTCCGCCCGCCGCGCCCGCTCGTCGAGCAGCGCCTGCTTGCGCGAGGAGAACGCCTCGTAGACGTCGGTGCGCTTCTCCCCGAGCGACGTCAGGAAGTCGTCGAACTCCCCGAACCGCGATTCGAGGTTCTCCAGCTGCAGCAACAGCCTGCCCAGCTGCTCGTCGCAGCGCTCCGGGGTGTCCGCGACCGCGAGCCCGCCCGTGATGGCCTGCGCGAGCAACGCGAACTCGGCGGCGAACTCCGCCCGGCCCTCGGTCTCCAGGAGTTCCCGGCGCCGCGCGTCCAAGGTGGCCCTGGCGCGGTTGACGGCGCTGATCACCTCGCCGACGCGCTCCAGGATCTTCGTGCGGACGACGGCGTCGGCGATGTCGAGCCCGCCGACGACGTCGATGAGCACCTCCAGGCCGGCTGACTGCTCGTCGAGCCGCTCGGCGACCGGGCCGGCCTCGGCGACCGTCGCGATCGCGGCCGCCCCGGCGACCAGCGCGTCCACCTCGGCGTGGTAGCCGGTGAACGCCTCCTCGCCCTGCAGGAACCGCACGGCGCGGTGCGCGGCCTCGGCAAACTCCGTGTCCAGCTCGCCGATCAGCGTGTCGACGCGCGCGGTGTCGGCGTAGCGCAGCTCCCGCACGGTGACGAGGCGCCCCCGCGCCCGGTGCATTTCGGCGAGGCGGCGCACCCACGCGTCCGCCGTGTCCAGGGCCTCGCCGCGGACCCGCCGCACGAGGGACGCGGTGTCGGCCGCCACCGTGTCGACGGCCTCGGCCGCCTGCGCGGTGAGCGAAGTGACCGTCTCGAACTCGTCCAGCACCTGCTCGGCGGTGACCCGGACGTCGGACAGCGGCGAGCGCAGATCACCCAGCTCGGACTCGCCGAGCCAGTGGTAGTGGTCGAAGAGCCGCGCGCACGCGGCGATCAGCGCCTCGAACACCGCCGCCGACGGCGCCATGTCCGCGATCATCGTCGTGATCGAGAGGCAGTCCGAGATCCCGCGGACGAGATCGGCGTTCCCGACGCGCTCCAGCGGCCCGGTCCCGGCGGGCTGTGACGCGGCGTAGGTGTCCGACTGGAACGGCGTGCGCCACACCTGCATCGGGTGCACCCGGCTCGGTTCGCCGGACAGCGCGCGGAACAGGATCATCGTGCCGTCGTCGAACAGCGAATACCCGTGGCACGGGATCGGGTTGGCGACCTCCTTGCGGATCACGTTGTAGGGCAGCAGGAGCGAGCGTCCCTCGGCCCGCGCGTGGAAGACGTAGAGCACGTCCTCGCCGTTGGGCGAGCGGATCACGCGCTCGAACTCGAGACCGTCCACCGTGGTGTCGAACGTCTTGCTCACGCCGGTGTCGAGGTAGTAGCCGCCGGGGAAGATGATGCCGTGGTCCTCGGGGAGCCGCTGACACGCCTGCCCGATGCCGTCGAGCCGCACGACGTCCTGGGTGCGTGTGTTGAAGACCAGGTAGCGGTGGGTGGTTTCCTTGTACGGCAGCATGCGCAGCAGGATCAGCGGACCGATCCGGGCGTAGGAGACCTCGGCGTCGGCGAGGCTCTGCAACGGCTCGTCGACCGGCTCGGCGTAGACGCCGGCGCCGGTCTCGGTGTTGTTCTCGACCTTGACCGTCAGGTTGCCGCCGACGGTCTCGACGAACACCTCGTCCTCGATCGAGATGTGCGGATGCCGGCCGAGGACGTGGTTCTCGCGCGTGGTTTCGACCCACTCGAAATCGTGCGACGGCGGGAAAACGTGGTCGCGCTCACCGCGGTTGTCCAGGTAGGACACCGCGCCGTCGGACGCGATACCCCACCGCAGCACCCGGATGTCCTCGGTGCGCGGGCCGATCTGGAACACCGCGAGCAGCTTCCCGTCCAGCCGGCGCAGCTGCAGCAGCTTCGCCTGGCGGTAGTACCGGTACAGCTCGCCGAAGTCCCGCCCGAACTGCTCGTCCCGCAGCAGCTCGGGCAGGTCCTGCGCGCTCACGTCGTCGAACCGGAACGCGTTTTCGTCGTGGCTGAAGCGCTGCAGCGAGAAGACGTCATCGACCGCCGTCTCGGGCTTGAGCCCGATGAAGACGTTGTAGCCGAACAACATCCGCCCGCCGACCGCGACGATGTCCCGGGGCACGCAGTTGTTCGCGGTGCGGATGCGTTCGGTGCCGACCAGCGCGAGCTGCGCGCTGCCGAAGACCGCCAGCCGGCGCGCGTTGAGCTCGTCCGCGCGGTTGGCCAGCTCGGCCGCCTGGGCGGCCAGCCGGACGCGGAGCACGTCATACGTGCCCGCGTCCAGCTCCGTCTCGGCCGCCGTCACTGCTTCGCGGCGACGACGGTGGCGACCGACGTCTCGGCGAGGCCGAGCCGCTGCGCTGTGGTCATCAGCTCACGGAGCTTGTCCGTGTCCGGACCGCCCGCCTTCAGCTGCTGCGCCAGGAAGGCCGACAGCGTCAGGTTCTTCACGTCCTCGGTGCTGACCGCGCCGATCAGCTTGGCGAGGTCGTCGGTGAGGCTCGCCGACCCGTCGAGGTAGGGCCGCGCGAGCGACTGGACGACGTCGGAGTGCTGCACGAAGCCGTCGATGCTCTTGCCGAGGCCGATCGAGCCGACGATCCGGTCGAAGAACATGGTCTCGCCGCCGACGATGTCGATGTCGGCCTTCTCCAGCCCGACGCTCAGCACGGTCGCCTGCGCCTCGGCGACGTCACGCTGCACATCGAGCGCGGCCAGCCGGATCTCCTTCTCCGCTTCCAGCCGCAGCCGGTACTCCTCGTGCTCGCGGCTCGCGCTGTCGAGCGCGGCCAGCGCGGCGGCCTTCTCGGTGAGCCCCTCGGCCTCGCCCTTCAGCTTGTCGCGCAGCGCCTCGGCGATCACGATCGCCTTCTCGCGTTCGACGATCGCTTCGGCGCGGCCGACCTTCTCCAGCGCGTCGGCGTCGCGCTCCTTGACCAGCGCCGCGGCGAGGCCGGCGGCGGCCTCCTCGGCCTGGATGCCCTCCGCCAGCCGGATCTTGGCCCGCGTCTCCAGCTCGGCGGTCTGCTGGCGCGCCTCGGCGAGGGTCAGCTCCTCGCGCGCCTTGTGCTTGGCGGCCTGCTCCGAAGCCTCGGCGGCCTTGATGCCCTTGACCAGGTTCTCCTGGGCTTCGGCTTCGGCCCGGATGACGATGGCCTCGCGTGTGCGCTGGGCCTCCTCGACCACGCGCAGCTTCTTGATGTTCTCTTCCTGCTCCGCGACGGTCTTGTCGACGGCGATCCGCTCGCGGATCACCTCGGCGATCGACCGCTTCTCCGTTTCGAGTTCCTTGTCCTTCGAGATCCGGGAAAGCTCGGTCTCGCGCTCGCGGCCGATCACTTCGAGGAGGCGGTCCTTTTCGATCCGCTCGGACTCGATGGCGATGACGCGTTCCCGGTTCTTGCCGGCGACTTCGATTTCGCGCTGCTGGTTCTGCTGCTGGATACCGAGCTGCTCGTCGGTGCGCAGCTGCGCGGCCTGCGACTTGAGCCGCTCCTCGGCCTGCACCTTGAGGATTTCCGCCTCTTCACGCGCCCGCATGGTCTCGACCTCGCGGCGCTGCTTGATCTCCGCGTCGGCCTGGCGCCGCTCCAGTTCGAGGATCGCCTCGCGGGCGTCGACGTTCTGGCGCGTGATCTCCTTCTCTTCGTGGCGGCGGAATTCGTTGGTGCGCACGTGCTCGATCGCGGTCAGCTCGGTGATCTTGCGGATACCCTGCGCGTCCAGGATGTTCGCCGCGTCCAGCGACGTCATCGGCGTCTGCTCGAGGTAGTCGATCGCCGCGTCCTCGAGGCTGTACCCGTTCAGGTCGGTGCCGATGACGCGGATGATCTGGTCGCGGAACTCGTTGCGCTTGGTGTAGAGGTCGACGAAGTCGAGCTGCTTGCCGACGGTTTTCAACGCCTCGGAGAACTTCGCGCTGAACAGCGCCTGCAATGTCGTCTCGTCGCTCGCGCGTTCGGTGCCGATGGCCTGCGCGACCTTCACCACGTCCTCGGCCGTCTTGTTGACCCGCACGAAGAACGAAATCCGGATGTCGGCGCGGATGTTGTCCCGGCAGATCAGGCCTTCCTGGCCGGTGCGCTCGATGTCGATCGTCTTCACCGAGATGTCCATGACCTCGGACTTGTGCAGCACGGGCAGCACGACGGCGCCGGTGAAGGTGACGTCGACCTTGCGCACCTTGGAGATGATCAGCGCCTTGCCCTGCGGCACCTTCCGGAACAGCCGGCTCACGACGAACAACAGCACCAGCAGGATCAGCACCACGACGGCGATCAACACGCCGGCACCCAGGCCGATGGCATCCATGCGTCAGTCCTTTTCTGCTTCGAGTTCCAGCGGGCTGACCCAGAAGAACTCACCCTCGCTGTCGTAGTCGTAGATGACCACGCGGCTGCCCAGCCCGAGGTTGCCTTCCCCGGCCAGCCGGATGGAAATGATCGCCGACGCCCCATCGGCGGCGGCCACTTCGGCCTGCCCGAAGTCCTCGGTGACGGTCGAGGTCCGCACAACGGCCACCCGGCCGACGAAGTCCTGCCGGCTCGGCACGGCCCCGGCGAAGACGCGCCGCAACGGCACGACGACCAGCCGGGTCCCGAGCGCCCCTCCCACGAGCGCGGCGACCAGCACGCCAAAGCCGAGCCCGACCCGCAGGGGTGTGCCCACGCCGTCGATGAGAACGGTCCCGACGAGGCTGAGGAACCAGCTGAAGGCGACGAGCAGCGACAGCGGGATGGGCAGCGGAACCCCGCCGAAGAAGCCGATTTCACCGTCCTCGACGTCGAGCACCCCGACGAGGGCCAGCACCCAGTACCCGATGACGACGATCAGCAGGAAGCTGAAGAGCACGGCAGGAAAAGCCAAAGCCGCGGTGACGAACCCGCTCATCCGACGTCGTTTCCTTCCCCCAAGGAAGGGCCCGGCACTCCAGAGCCCTGGCCAGCGACTATAACCGGCGGGCGAGAGCGGGGAAGAACATTTCGGACACGAACCGGTCACACCGGCGTGCCTCCGCGGAGCTGTCAGGCGCGCGGCCATGATGCTCCAGCACGCCGATGAGGGTGTGCAAGGCGTTCAGGAACCGGCTTACACTGAAGATCAGCACCGAATACTGCGTCCACAATGGACCGGCGGGCGCCGACCCGGTGTTGCCGGGGACGAAGAACCCGATCACCCCGAGCACGAGGTGCGGAGGGGTCGGCAGGACGCTTACGGTGTCTTGAGGATGCCCCCGTCGACGGTCCAGTTGGAGCCCACCGTGCTGGGCATCGACGGCGATGCCAGCAGGAGCACCGCCGGGCGATCTCGGCGGGCTCGATCAGCTTGCCGGTCACCATTCCCGACTGCTCGGGCATCGCCGCGAGCACCGTCTCCTGGTCGATGCCCATGCTCGCCGACAGCCTTCCCACGTAGCCGTCCGGGCTCGTCAGGATCGCGGTCCGGGTGGCGCCGGGGGTGACGACGTTGACCCGGACGCCCGTTTCTCCCAGCTTCTCCGCCAGCCCACGGGAGAACGCGCTCAGCCCGGCCTTGGCCGCGGCGTACGACAGCGGCACCCCGCGCGGGTCGCGCGCGGAGCTCGAGCTGATGTTCACGATCGCGCCTCGCGCCCGCGACAGCGCCGGCAGCGCCGCCCGGGTCATCTCCACGGCGGCGCCGAGGTTCAGCGCGAGGACGCCGCTCCACACCGCGCCGGAACCGCCGATGGGGTCGAGGAGGTCGGCCTCGGCCACATCGCCGCCGCCGGCGTTGTTGACGAGCACGTCGAGGCGTGGGTCGTTCGCGAGCACCGTGTCGAGCACCCGCCGCGGCGCGGCGGGGTCGAGGAGGTCGGCGGACACGAACGTCGCACCGGTGGCTTCGAGCTCGGGAGTGCTCTTCCTCGACACAGCAACGACTTCGGCGCCTTCGGCGAGGAACGCCTCGACCGTCGCCAGTCCGATGCCCCTGCTCGCCCCCGTCACGAGGACGCGCTTGCCCGCAAGATCCAGATCCATGATGACGTTCCTTTCGCGTCTGACTTGACCACACAAATGCTACACGAGAGTCTCAGTTAGTCCAGGAGTCGAGACAGCAGCGCTTCGGATGTAGGCTGATCCGGGACGAGAAGGGGTTCGGATGAGCGCAGACGCCGGACCGCGGCGCTTGCGGGCGGACGCGGAGCGCAGCACGGCGCGGATCCTGGCGGCCGCCGAGGAGGTGCTCGCCGTCGACGCGAACGCCACGCTGGAGCGGATCGCCGACGCCGCGGGGCTCGCGCGCGCCACCGTCCACCGCCGGTTCTCGTCCCGCAAGGCGTTGCTGGAGGCGCTGACCGGCGTGCTCAACGAGCGCTACCTGCGCGGGCTCGAGCAGGCGCGAGTGGCGACGGCCCCGCCCGTCGCGGCGCTGTACCGGCTGACCGAGCTCCTCTTCGAGCTCAAGGTCGGCAGCCGGGCGATCATGGAACTCACCGCGGACCCGGCCACCCAGATGACACCCATGAGCCCCGAGGTCACAGCCGGGCTCGAGCTGCTGTTCAAGCGGTTGCGCGAAGCCGGCGAAATCACCGCCACCGACACCGCGTGGTGCTGCGCCATTTACCTGGCCGTCGTCCACGAGGCAGCACGGCTGCCGACGGACTCCCCGGCGCTGGGTACCGCGGCGGGCGAGGTGGGCGCGCGGGCCGACCTGACCTACCGGACCGTGCTGGCCGCACTGGGTGGCGACCGGCCGCACGTTGCGCTTTAGCAGGAAGGGCCGACCCGCAGCCGACGCGAGGGCCTGCTCGGCAACGGCGTGACGCAGGCCATCTGGACAGTTCGTCCAACCGCTATACGCTGAGTCCATGAGCAACGAGCACCCTTACCCGCCGGCCTTCCGCAGCGGCGATCTGGTTTCCGTGTCCGGGCGGCTCGGTGTCACCGGGACCGGCGAGCTGGTGGCGGGAGGGTTCGATGCCGAGTGCCCGCAGGCCTTCACCAACCTCGACGCCGCGCTGCGGTCGGTGGGCGCGAGCCGGGCCGACGTCGTGAAGGTCGTGGCCTACCTGACCGACATCGCCGACCGGCCCGGCCTCAACGCCGTCTACGAGGGGTTCTTCGCCGAGCCCCGGCCCGCGCGCACCTGTGTCGGGGTGGCATCACTGCCCTACGGCGCCGTGGTCGAGGTCGAGGCGCTCGCCCGGGTGCGGGATGTCTGAGGTCCCCGAGCGGGACGCGATCCTCGCGGCGCTCGCCCCGGTCGCCGACGGCATCGCCGCGACCCTCGGCTCGTTCTGCGAGGTCGTCGTGCACGACTTCCGGCAGCCGGACAGCTCGGTCGTCGCGATCGCCGGGTCGGTCACCGAACGCTCGGTGGGCGGGTCGATGAGCGAGATCGGCATGGGCCTGCTCGCCCGGGGTGACGACGCCGAGGACCAGCTGAACTACGTCACCCGCACCGCGTCCGGCAAGCTGGTGAAGTCCTCGACGATGCTGGTGCGCGACAGCGGCGGCGCGGTGTTCGGCGCGCTCTGCGTGAACCTCGACGTCACCGCGCTGGGCCGGCTGCGGACCCTCGTGGGCGAACTGGCCGACGTCGGCACGACCGCGGAACCACCGACGACCACCTTCGGCGACGACGTCGACGCCGTGGTCGACGCGATCGTCGACGAGCACCAG
Source organism: Amycolatopsis sp. NBC_00348 (assembly GCF_036114655.1). Lineage (NCBI taxonomy): Bacteria > Bacillati > Actinomycetota > Actinomycetes > Pseudonocardiales > Pseudonocardiaceae > Amycolatopsis > Amycolatopsis sp. NBC_00348. Next base: position 6,220,959 of record NZ_CP107994.1, read on the forward strand.
CTGCGCCTGGACAAACCCTGGGCCGCGCTCAGCCGCGACGAGCGGCTGGACCTGTTCCGCAGCCTGCACGCCCGCGGCGTGTTCGCCGTGCGGCGGGCGGTGCCGCAGGTCGCGGCCCGGATCGGCATTTCCCGCGCCTCCGCCTACAACTACCTCGCCGACATCCGCGCCCAAGGAGCACCATGACCGCGCCCGTGACCCTCGACGACATCCGCGACGCCGCCGCCCGGCTGGCCAGCGTCGCGCACCGGACCCCGGTGGTCCGCTCCCGCACCCTCGACGACCTCGTCGGCGCCGAGGTGCTGATCAAGTGCGAGAACCTGCAACGCATCGGGGCCTTCAAGTTCCGCGGCGCGTACAACGCCGTCTCGCGCCTCACGCCGGAGCAGCTGACCAAGGGCGTGGCCGCCTACTCCTCGGGCAACCACGCCCAGGCCGTCGCGCTCGCCGCGCGGGAACTCGGGAGCAGCGCGGTGATCCTCGTCCCCGCGGACACCCCGAAGTCCAAAGTGGACGCGACCCGGGGCTACGGCGCCGAGATCGTCACCTACGACCGGTACACCGGCGACCGGGTCGCGATCGGGCAGGCGCTGGCCGCCGAGCGCGAGCTCGCGCTGATCCCGCCCTACGAGCACCCGCACGTCATCGCCGGTCAGGGGACCGCGGCGCTGGAACTGCTGGAGGAGGCCGGTTCGCTGGACACGCTGGTCGTCCCGGTCGGCGGCGGCGGCCTCATCGCGGGCAGCTCCACGGCCGCGAAGGCGCTGCAGCCCGGCATCCGGGTCGTCGGCGTCGAACCGGCGGCGGGTGACGACACCAAGCGGTCGCTGGCGGCCGGCGAACGCGTCGCGATCCCCGTGCCCCACACGATCGCCGACGGCCAGGCCGCCGAGATCCCCGGCGAGCTCACGTTCTCGATCAACCGGAACCTCGTCGACGAGATCGCGCTGGTCACCGACGACGCCATCCGGGACGCGATGCGGTTCGCCTTCGAGCGGCTGAAGCTCGTCCTCGAACCGAGCGGGGCGACCGGGATCGCTGCCCTGCTGAGCGGGCAGATCGCCACGTCGGGCCGGGTCGGCGTGATCCTCAGCGGCGGCAACATCAGCCCGGAGCGCTTCGCCGAGCTGCTCGGCGGCTGATCGGTCGGGTTGCCCAGCAGCGGCCGCGTGAAGAGACGTGAGACGACGTGGGCGTCACATATATCGGATGCGGCATGATCACCCAGCCCGAGAAACCTCGGGCTGGGTGGGTACCCCGTCCGGCTGGGATCGGCATCAGGCGATGCCAGCCGGACGCCGACGACAGGTACGGAACCGGCGAGGCTGCGAGCGGCTCGGACGACCGGCGGCAACTCGTCCACGAGTGACCGGATCGTGACGCAACTTGGCGCGGGGTCGAACGTCTGATGGACCGTGAGAGTGATCCGCATCGCCGGGCTCGGCCTGGTGACCCTGCTGTTGGCCGCGTGTAGTGGACAGAACGAGACCGGCGGGACTGCGCAGGCAGTCGGAGCGGTCGGAGTGGCCGGGACGGCGACGGTGCCCGGGATGCCGGCCGCGACGGTGGCGTTCGAGGGCGGCGACCAGCTGAGCCCGAAGGACCCGATCGTGGTCAGGGCGTCGGGTGGCACGTTGCAGGCGGTCACGGTCACGAACCCGCAGACCGGCAACGCCGTCAAGGGTGACCTGTCGCCGGACAAGACGACCTGGACCAGCGCGGACAACCTGCGGTACGGGGCCACCTACCAAGCGGTCGCCACCGCGGTGAACCAGGCCGGTGCGGCGACCGAGCAACGCGGGGAAGTGCACACCCTCAAGCCGTCCGGGGTCGCCACCGCCTCGCTGTTCCAGCCGGCGTCGGGTGACATCGGCGTCGGCTTGGTCATCGGGTTGAAGTTCGACCACGACATCGCCGACAAGGCCGCGGTGGAGAAGTCCTTCAAGGTGACGTCCTCGCCCGCCCAGGGTGGCGGCTGGTACTGGGTGAGCAAGCGCGAGGTGCACTTCCGGCCGAAGGAGTACTGGAAGGCCGGCTCGACGGTGAAGCTCGAGACCACGACCTTCGGGATGCCGATCGGGGGCGGCGTGTACGGCGGCCAGGACGTCTCGGCCAGCTACAAGGTGCACGACTCCTGGGTCGCCAAGGCGGACGGCAAGACGCACCAGATGAAGGCGTTCCACAACGGTCAGCTGGTGAAGACCGCGCCGATCAGCATGGGCAAGACCGTCGACACCCCGCCGCGGGGCCCGACGCCGACGTTCAACGGCACGCACACCGTGCTGTCGAAGGTGGACCACACGATCATGGACTCCTGCAGCTACGGCGTGTGTGAGGGCGACCCCGGCTACTACAAGGCGCCGGAGAACTGGGACGTCCGGATCTCCAACGACGGCGAGTACCTGCACGAGAACCTGAAGACGGTCGGGGTGCAGGGCAGCGACAACGTCTCGAACGGCTGCCTCAACATGAACACCGAGAACGCCAAGTGGTTCTTCGACAACTTCAACGCCGGCGACGTCGTCGAGGTCACCAACTCGGGCGGCCCGCAGCTGTCGATCAACAACGGCCACGGCGACTGGGCGATCAGCTGGAGCGCCTGGCAGGCCGGGAGCGCCCTGCACGGCTGAGAACGGCGATTCGCGTTTCCCCTCACACGCACGGGACCGACGTCGACGGTCGATTCCTTGACGCTCAGCGGGCGATGGTGCGCATCAGCGTTTCGAGGTCGCGCTCACCCTCACGTGTCTGAACCCCGTTCGGCAACGCCGCGGCCATCAGCTTCTGCACGGCGGGCGATTCGACCTGAGACGCCCACGCGTCGTGCTCACGCAGGTACCCGGCGGTGAGGTCGTCGGCGGGCAAAGCCTGCTTCACCGCGGCGATGACGCCGTCGGGCAGCGCGGCGATGTTGCGGGCGACCCGGTCGACGAACCCGCGCAGCTCGGCCGCCGGCACGGCCCGGTTGATCCAGCCGTAGGCCGCGGCGGTCTCGGCGTCGAACAGGTCGGCGGCCAGGACGATCTCCAGGGCGCGGTTGCGCCCGACCCGCTCACGCAGGTACTGCGTGCCGCCGCCACCCGGAACGATGCCCATGAGCGCCTCGATCTGACCGAGCCCGGCCGTCTCGGCCGCGGCGAAGGCCATGTCCGCGGCCGCGACGAACTCCGCGCCACCGCCGCGGGCCTTGCCCGCGAGCTCGACGATCGTCACCTGGGGCTGGTGACGCAGCAGCTCGCCGACGGCCTGGAACACGTTGACCCCCGCCGGTGCCGCCTCGGCGAGTTCGTCGAGGGCGTCGGCGTCCTCCAGGATCAGCATGTCGACGTGGGCGAGGAAGAACTCGGGGTCGGCGCCGGCGAAGACGATGACCCGGACCGACGGGTCGTCGCGGAGCCCGTCGAGCAGCGTGCGCAGCTCCCGCATCATCGTCGCGCCGAGCACGTTCACCGGCGGGTTGTGCAGCACGACGCGGGCGACCCCGCGATCGGTGCTCACGTGCAGGGTCGAGTAGGGCTGTTCGGTCATCACGGATCCCTCGCGTTACTGATCGGCCTGTAGGTTTGCGATGCATACCCATGCTGGTCAGCACGACGGTGAAGATCAAGAACGCACTTTGGGAGAACCAGGGATCATGAGGGATACCTACCTGCTCGGCGCGGCCGCGGACGCCACCGGCGGCCGGGTCGTGTTCCGCTCGGACTGCCCCAGCCGGCCGATCCTCGACCAGATCGCGGACAAGTGGTCGATGATGATCATGGCAGTACTGGAGCGGCCGACGCGGTTCAACGAGCTGATGCGCCGGCTGGAGGGGGTCACCCAGCGGGTGCTCACCCAGTCGTTGCGCCGCCTGGAACGCAACGGGATGATCCGCCGCACCGTGCTGCCGACCTCGCCGGTCGGCGTCGAGTACTCCCTGACCCCGCTCGGCGAGTCACTGCGCGAGCCGTTCGGTCACCTCTACTCCTGGACGGTCGAACACAGCCCGCAGATCCAGCAAGCCCAGCAGGCCTACGACCACGGCGCCGATTCGAGGTCCACGCCGTGAACCAATTGTGAAAGCGCTTTCTCACGTGAGCTTCACTCATTCACGAACGGGCGGGAAATGATCGATTGACCGTGTGGTCCGCATCCTGACCCCGGATATTGACCCCTGCGGCGTGCGCGTCTAACGTTCGATCACTGTGGTCGGCTCCACCGAAGACGTCTTCCGCTGGGTGACGGCAGTCGCTCCGCGGGCGGGAACGGAGAAGCGCGTGCCGAAGATCGTACGAGCCCTCGTGATGGCCGTGGTCCTCACCGGCGTCGCGGCCGTTCCCGCCGCCGCCGCGATCACCGGCCCGACGGTGACCAGCACCGCCACCACCGTCACCTACCAGATGGGGTACACCGGCGCGCCCGCGTTCGCGCGGGTCTACCTCGACGTGGACCGGAACACCGGCACGGGGTTCGCCCAGGGTGCGGTCGGCGCGGACTTCCTGCTGGAGAACGGATCCCTCTACCGGCACGCGGGCGGCGGATGGGCGTGGACGCCGGTGAAGCCGGTGCCGTTCACGTCCTCGGGCGGGATCGCCCACTGGACGGTGGACCGGGCCGACATCGGCGAATCGGCGAGCCCGAACGACGCCGACGCGGTGTTCCAGGTCGAAGCCCCGGTGGAGACCTCCGCCAAGATCACGTACACCTACACCGGAGGGGCGAGCGGTCCGGTCTACCAGCCCTCGGCCGACCTCATCGCCAACCCGGAACGCGGGCTCTACCACCACACCCAGGACTGCGACAAGGCCGACTTCTCCGCCGACACGCTGCGCCAGTACCGGGTCTCGCAGGGCATCACGCTGGTGATGTGCATCTTCTACCTCGCCGAGTACAAGACCACGCCGATCGCCCAGAGCGCGTTGGACCGGCTGGGCCGGCAGTTCGCCGCGGCCCGCGCGGCGGGGGTGAAACTGGTGCTGCGCTTCGCCTACACGGCGTCGGACGCCGGAGACGACGCGCCGAAGGACCGCGTGCTCGGGCACCTGGACCAGCTCGCGCCGTACCTCAAGGCGAACGCGGACGTCATCGACGTGGTGCAGGCGGGGTTCATCGGTGCGTGGGGCGAGTGGTATTACACGCAGAACTTCGGCAACGCGGGCGCGATCACGTCGGCGGACTGGGCGAACCGCAAGGCCGTCGTGGACAAGCTGCTGAGCGTTCTGCCCGCCACGCGGGCCGTGCAGCTGCGGACGCCGAAGATCAAGCGCACCCTCTACGCGGGCGGCAACACGCGGCTGGGCCACCACAACGACTGTTTCCTGGCCAGCGCGGACGACTTCGGCACCTACGAGAACCCGTCCGTGGAGTACCCGTACCTGGAGGGCGAGACCCGGACGGTGCCGATGGGCGGCGAGACGTGCGCGCTGAACCCGCCCCGTTCGGACTGCCCCACGGCCACGGGTGAGCTGTCGCGGTTCCACTGGACGTTCCTCAACACCGACTACCAGCAGGCGGTCCTGCAGTCGTGGGCCGCACAGGGCTGCCTCGCGGACGTGACCAACCGCCTCGGCTACCGGTTCACGTTGCGCGACGGCACCTTCCCGGCCACCGCCGTGCGCGGGTCGGGCCTCGCGATCCGGCTCGGGCTCACCAACGACGGCTACGCGGCGGCGACCAATCCCCGCAGCGTGGCTTTGGTGCTGCGCAACACCGCCACCGGGGCGGTGACGCGGATCCCGCTCGCCGCCGACCCCCGCACCTGGCTGCCCGGCGCGCAGACCGTGGCGCAAACCGTGACGGTGCCGTCTTCGCTGGCCCCCGGCACGTACGCGCTGCTGCTGGAACTGGCCGATCCCCTGCTGCCCACCCGGCCCGAGTACTCCATCCGGACGGCCAACACGGGCCTGTGGGACGCGGCGACCGGGTTCAACGACCTCCGGTCCTCGGTGACCGTGTCGTAGCGTCGCCGCGGCGCCGATGCGGCGGTGCCGTCGGGCTTGCGCGCGGCCGGGTCGAGGCCGCGCGCAAGGCGACGCTGCGGCTCAGCAGGGGTCGATGTGCCAGACCGGCGTCCAGTTGTAGTTCTGGTTGTCGGACTTCGCACCGCTGATAGCCGACCGCGGCCGTGTACGTCGCGTTGACCCATTGCCGGGCCTGAAGAACCTCAGCCGAAGATTCGGGTGTGGGCCGTGAAGACCGCGTCGCCCGGGAAGTCGCCGCGGAGGATGCGCTGGTGCAGTTCGCGCAGGACCGCTCCCGGCTCCACTCCCAGGGTTTCCACCAGGTGGCGGCGGATCTGCAGGTACGCCTCCAGCGCTTCGGCCCGGCGGCCCGCGTGCGCCAGGGCCCGCATCGCCTGTGCCCACAGGCTTTCCCTCAGCGGGTTCCGTGCCGCGAGCTCCCGTAGCTCCGACGCCGCTTGGTCGTGTTCGCCCAGTTCCGCGTGCACCTGGGCTTGGCGCTCGGCCAGCGTGGTCCGGCGGTCCTCCAGTGCCAGCAGTTCGGCGTGCAGCAACGCCCCCACCCGCAGGCCTTCGCCCGCGCGGCCGCGCCACAACGCCGACGCCTGCTGGTAGTACTCCAGCGCGTCCGAATACCGGTGGAGCCGGGCGGCCGCCTCGGCCGCCGACGCGTAGCGGTCGAACAGGTCCAGGTCGCGTTCGCCGGGCTCGACGCGCAGGAGATAACCACCCGCGCGGGTGAGCAACCGGTCCTCCACGTCACCCGCTTCGCGGAGGCAGCGGCGCAGGCCGGCGACGTACGTGCGGAGGTTCGACTCCGGGCTGGCCGGCGGGGTGTCCCAGACGGCTTCGGCCAGGTAGTCGACGCTGGCGAGTTTGTTCGCACGAACCAGCAAAGCGGCGAACACGGCACGCTGCCGCGGCCCGCCCAGCTCCGCGGTCCGCCCGTTTCTTCGCGCCTCCAGCGGTCCGAGCAGGTCGAATCGCATCGAGTCCCCCTAGTCTTCCCCCTCGTTACGCATAGTGCTACGCCGGTACCTCAACGCACAACGGCAGTTCGGGAAACGCGGTCCGGCGTCACAGTGCCGGGCCTGGGCGGAATCTGGGCAAGATCTGGGCACGGCCCGGCGCATGCTTTCCCCGACCGGATGCGGCACGAGGGGACTAGAGCTCATGGCCAGGTCGTCCAGATTCGCCGCGTTCGCGGCCGCCCTGCTCATCGCGGGCCAGATCGCCGGGTTCACGCACCCGGCGGGCGCCGAGCCGGCCGCCGCCACGGCGAAGGCCGCGGCGCTGCCCTCGACCCCGACGAACTACGCCTACGACGCGGCCGGCCGCGTGAAGGGTGTTTCCCAGAGCACGGGTTCGGGCGCCGCCGCGCGGTACAACTACGACGATTCGGGCAACGTCACCTCGATCGACCGCACCGTCGCTTCGGCGCTGTCGGTCTCGAGCTTCGTCCCCGCGCGAGCCGCCGCCGGCGCGAAGGTCACCGTCGCCGGTACCGGGTTCGCCGCCACGGCCGGCGCGAACACCGTCAAGTTCGGCGGGAAGGCCGCCACCGTCACGACGGCGAGCGCCACCTCCCTCGAGGTGACCGTGCCCACGGGCGCGGTCACCGGCCCCGTCACGGTGACGACCACCGCGGGCACCGCGACCAGCCAGCAGTCCTTCACCGTCGACGCGGCCACCGCCGCCCCGGCGGTCACCGGCTTCAGCCCCGCGACCGGCGTCGCCGGCACGACGGTCACCTTGACCGGCACCGGGTTCGCCCCCGTCGCGGCCGACGACACCGTGACGTTCGGCCTCACCCGCGCCCGCGTCACCGCGGCCACGGCCACCAGCCTCACCGTGACCGTCCCGGACGCGGCCACCTCCGGCCGGATCACCGTCGCGACGCCCGGTGGCACCGCCGCGGTGTCGGGCACCGACTTCGTCGTCGTGCCAAGGGGTTACGCCGTCGCCGACGTCGGGTCCGCGGCGACCCTGGCGGTCGACGGCACCGCGGCCACGGTGTCCGTGGCCGCGTCGGGCAAGGTCGCGCTGCTGCGGTTCGCCGGCACGAAGGGCCAGCGGCTGAGCCTCGGGCTCACCGGCTCGACGATCACCACCGAGTACTCGGTCGCCGTCTTCACGCCCTACGGCGCGCCCTTCGCCCGCAACGACTACGACGCGCCGCGCCTGAGCACGTACCTCTACGGCGGTTACGAGCTGCCGCCGCTACCCAGCAGCGGCGTCTACCAGGTGGTCGTCGACCCCAACGCGGCCGGCACCGGCTCGGTGACCGCGACGCTGTCCAGCCGCGTCACCGGCACGCTCGACCCCGCCGGCGCCGGGGTCACCGTGGCCCTCGCCCGGGCGGGGCAGCAGGCGGAGCTGACGCTGCCGGTGACCGCGGGCCAGCACATCGGCGTCGGGTTCAGCGGGTCGACCTTCGCCGCGAGCACCCAGCTCACGCTGTCGGTCAAGGAACCCAACGGCACCCCGCTGCTGTGGAACGCGCAGGGCTCCACGCGCGGCCTGCTCAAGTCCGACGGCGGCGGCGACTACGACTTCGTCCCGAGCCAGACCGGCACCTACACGCTGGTGGTCGGCTCGACGGACGCCACCACCGGCTCGCTGACGGTCACCGCGTCCCCGGCCCTCGAAGCGGGCGCGATCACCCTCGGCGCACCAAAGAACCTCGCCATCTCCCGGCCCGGCCAGGACGCCCGGCTGACCTACGCGGGGGTCGCCGGCCAGCAGCTCAGCCTCGACTTCGACCAGTACACCTTCGGCTACTTCCCCTACCTCACGGTCACCAAGCCGGACGGCTCGGCGCTCTACGCGGGCCCGTCCGGCTACCACGCGGACTTCCCCGCGCTGCCGGTCGACGGCGGCTACCTGATCACGGTGAGCCCGCAGTCCACCACCGGGTCCGCGACGCTGCTGCTGACCACCCGGCAGGACGCGGGCACCCTCACCACCACCGGCCCGGCCGTCACCGTGAACCTCCCGCAGTCGGGGCAGACGGCGTCGCTCGCCTTCACCGCCACGGCCGGCAGCGGGCTGTCGCTCGCCTTCACGAACTGGACGCTGCCCGGGACGGTCCTCGCGCAGGTGATCAAGCCGACGGGAGAGGTCGAGGCGGCCTACGACGTCGGCTCGCTCAGCACGTTCTGGTTCGTGCCCGGGGCTTCCGGCGCGTACCGCCTGCTGCTCACCCCGGACGGGTCCGGCGCCGGTTCCGCCGCCGTGACGCTGTCCGCGGAAACCGCGGGCGGCACCATCGCCGTCGGCACCCCGAAGACGGTTTCGGCGACCCGGCCCGGCCAGACCACCCGGCTGAGCTTCACCGGGACCGCGAACCAGCGGCTCAGCCTGGCTTTCCCGTCCTACGGCTTCACCTACTACCTGGGCGTCATGGTCATCCGGCCGGACGGCGGGCTGCTGCGGAACGGGACGATCACCGCCACGCAGGTCGACCTCGGGCCGCTGCCGGCCGCGGGCACCTACCAGATCGTGGTGTACCCGTTCGCCGAAACCGGTACGGCGCAACTGACCCTGGCCGAACGGACCGACGCCGGCACCGCGACCGTCGGCGGGGCCGCGAAGACGATGACCGTCGCGCAGGCGGGCAAGTACGTCGAAACGTCCTTCACCGCGACGGCGAACCAGCGGCTGTCGATCGGGTTCACCAACTGGACCTTCCCCGCGGCCGGCTACTTCCGCGCCCGCGTGGTCGACGCGAACGGCGTCGAGAGCGCGGACATCCTCGTCTACAAGAGCGGCGCCGTCGACACCAAGGTCGGCGCGGCCGGGACGTACCGGCTGATCCTCGCGCCGGGGGCGAACGCGACCGGCTCGGTTTCGGCGACGCTGTCGCAGCAGCTCGACGGCGGCGCGATCGCCTTCAACACCGCGAAAACCGTGACGATGAGCCGTGCCGGGCAGAGCGTCCGGCTGACGTACGCGGGGACCGCGGGCCAGAACCTCTCGCTCAACTCCACCAGCACCACGCTGCCCTACTACCCGTACGTCGAGGTGCGCAAGCCGGACGGCACGGTGCTGACCCAGCACGCCGGCGCCGCGTCGGTGCCGATCGCGACGCTGCCGGTCACCGGCACCTACGAGATCGTCGTCAGTCCCTACTCCTACACCGGATCGGACACCCTCAAGCTCGTCACGCGGGCCGCGCTGCAGCCGCTCGTCACGCAGCCGTCCGCCCCGCGCGCGACGGCGGCGCCGCCGTTGCCCGGTGTCCCGCGCGCCCTGGCCGAGGGCGGCAAGCCCGCGAACCGGCCGAGGGCGGAGCGGCCCGACACCGGCACGCAGACCAGCCCGGCCGCCGGCGCCTCCTGGGTCCCCGACGCGCGCAACCTGTCGGGCGCCGACTGGACCACCCACCTGCCCCCGGTGACCGGGGACGAAACCCCGGCGCTGCAAGGGAAGCCGGGCTCGACCGCGGTGTCCGGCCGGGTGCGCACCCTGGACGGCCACCCGCTGGCCGGCGTCACCCTGTCCGTCGGCGCGGCCCGCGGGGTGAGCGACGCGCAGGGCCGGTTCCTGCTCGAGGGCGTCACCCCCGGCCACGGCGTGCTGCGGATCGACGGGGCGAGCGCGAGCACCCCGGACCGGCGGTTCGGGCTCTACGACGACGGCGTCGACCTCGTCGCCGGGCGGACCACCGTGCTGCCGTACCCGATCTGGATGACCGCGCTCGACACGAAGCACGTGGTGCGGTTCGCGTCGCCGGCACCGGCCGAAGTGGTCGTCACGACCCCGGCCATCCCCGGGCTGGAGGTGCGGCTGCCGAAGGGCGCCGTCGTGCGCGACAGCGCCGGCAAGGTCGTCACCGAACTCGGCATCACGGCCATCCCGGTGGACCGGCCGCCGTTCCCGCTGCCGAAGTCGAACGTGCCGACGTACTTCACCGTGCAGCCCGGCAGCTCCTACGTCTTCCCGACCGGCGCGCGGGTGATCTACCCGAACTACCCGCACGCCCCGCCCGGCGCGACGATGGACTTCTGGCACTACGACCCGGCCGGGCGCGGCTGGTTCGTCTACGGGCACGGCAAGGTGACCGCGGACGGCAAGCAGGTCGTGCCCGATCCCGGCACCGAGGTCTACCAGTTCACCGGCGCGATGCTCATCGAGCCGGGCGTCGACGCCCCGCCGGACGCCGCGCCGGCCCCCGGCGGCGACACCGTCGGCGGCGATCCCGTCGACCTGGGCAGCGGCCTGCTCAGCGACACCCACACCGACCTCACGGTGTCCGACACGCTGCCGATCGGCGTCACCCGCACCTACCAGCAGGCCGACACCGGGCGCCGCACGTTCGGCGTCGGCACCGGCTCGGACTACGACGTCTACCTCTACGCCCAGCAGCAGTGGATCGACGGGCAGCTGATCCTGCCCGACGGCGCGAAGGTCAAGTACCACCGGATCACCCCCGGCGGCACCGGGCCGACCGACTACCTGACGGCCGCGTTCGCCGCCGACCCGACGCCGACGAAGTACGCCGGCTCGGTGCTGGCCTGGAACGGCAACGGCTTCGACCTCCGGCTGCGCGACGGCACCACGCTGGTGTTCGGCGAAGAGGCGCCGCTGCAGGCGATCCGGGACCGCTTCGGCAACACCGTGACGATCACCCGCGGGCCGGCGCAGGCCGACACCGACGGGCACGTCCGGGCGAAGGGCCCGATCACCCAGGTCACCTCGCCCAACGGGCGCTGGATCAGCTTCGCGCACGACACGGCGAACCGGATCACCCGCGCCGAGGACAACACGGGCCGCGCGGTCGGCTACACCTACGACGCGAGCGGCCGGCTCTCGACGTTCACCGACGCCACCGGCGCGGTCACGACGTACACCTACGACGGGCAGGGCCGGCTCGCGACGGCGAAGGACCCCCGCGGCACCGTCTACCTGACCAACCTCTACGACACCAACGGCCGCGTCAGCAAGCAGACCGTCGCCGGCGGCGGCACCTACCAGTTCGCCTACCTGACCGACTCCGCCGGCAAGGTGACGGAGACCAAGCTGACCGATCCGCGCGGCACCGTCCGCCGGGTCACCTTCAACGCGGCGGGCTACAGCACGTCCGACACCGCCGCGTTCGGCGACGCGCTCGCCCGCACGACGACCATCGCGCGGGACCCGGCCACCAACCTGGTGACCAGCACGACCGACCCGCTCGGGCGGCGCACGGACCTGACCTACGACGCCTTCGGCGACGTCACCGGGACCACCGAGCTGGCCGGGACCGCGGCCGCCCGCACCCGGACCTACGCCTACGCCGGGCCGTTCGGCCAGCTGAGCCAGGCCACCGACCCGCTCGGGCGGGTCACCACGTTCGGCTACGGCGCGAACGGCGCCCCGCGGACCACCACCGACCCGCTGACGCGGGTGACCACTGTGGACACCGACGAGCAGGGCCGGGTCACGAAGGTGACCGATCCCCTCTCGCACGCGACGAGCTACGGCTACCTGCTCGGCGACCCGGTCACGGTGACGGACGCGCTCGGCCGCGTCGCCCGCCGGGTGACCGACGGCACGGGCCGCCCGGTCGCCCAGATCGACCGGGCCGGGGCCGTCACCCGCGCGACCTACGACGCCGACGACCGCGTCCGGTCGATCACCGACCCGCTGGGCCGGGTGACCGCCTACGAGTACGACGCCAACGGGAACCCGGTCAAGCTGACCGACCCGCGCGGCGGCGTCACCGCCTACACCTACGACGCGGCCAACCGGGCGACCACGGAGACGGACCCGCTCAACCGCGTCACGACGACGTCCTACGACACCGAAGGGAACCGGACCGGCCTGACCACCGCCCGGGGCAAAGCGAGCGACTACGCGTTCGACTCGCTCGGCCGCCTGACCCAGGCCCGGTTCGGCGTCTCCGGGAGCACGGCCGAGAGCCAGATCGCCTACGCCTACGACGCGGGCGACCGGGCGACCTCGATCACCGACTCGGCCGGCGGCACCACGACCTTCACCGTCGACGGCTTCGACCGGATCACCCGCGCGGTGAGCCCGCAGGGGCAGCTCGACTACACCTTCGACGCGGCGGACCAGCGCACCGGCCTCACCGTCACCGGCCAGCCGCAGATCACCTACGGCTACGACGCCGACGGCCAGCTCACCCAGCTCCAGCGCGGCACCGACACGGTGACCCTCGGCTACGACGCCGCCGGGCGCCGGAGCGCGGTCACCCTGCCCGACGGCATCGCGCAGAACTACACCTACGACGCCGACGACCGGATCACCGCGATCGGGTACGCCAAGGCGGGCACGGCGCTGGGCGACCTGTCCTACGCCTACGACCCGGCCGGCCGGCTGACCCAGGCGGGCGGCAGCTACGCCCGCGGCGACGTCCCGGCGGCCTACGGGCCCGCCGTCTACGACGCGGCGAACCAGCTGACCAGCCTGGCCGGGGTCGCCCGGACCTACGACGCCGACGGGAACCCCACCTCGGACGGCACCACGAGCTACGTCTGGGACGCGCGCGGGCAGCTGGCGTCGTCGGCCAAGGCCGGGGTGAGCACCACCTACGCCTACGACGGTCTCGGCCGCCGCACCGGCAAGACCACCGTCGGCGTGACCACCGGGTACCTGTTCGACGGGCTCAACGTCGTCCAGGAGCTCACCGGCGGGACGCCCAGCGCGAACCTGCTCACCGGCGGTGTCGACGAGGTCTTCGCCCGGACGTCCGGGGGCACCACCCGCTCGCTGCTCACCGACCGGCTCGGCAGCACGATCGCCGTCGCCGACGGCGCGGGGACGGTCACCGGCGAGTACACCTACCAGCCGTTCGGGGCCACCACGCTGACCGGCGACGACGGCGGCAACCCGACCCGCTTCACCGGCCGGGACGACGAGGGCAACGGCCTGTACCAGTACCGCTCGCGGTACTACTCGACCACCGACCAGCGCTTCCTCAGCCAGGATTCGCTGGGCTTCGGCGGCGGCGACACCAACCTGTACGCCTACGTCGGCGACGCCCCGACGACGTTCGTCGACCCGCTGGGCACGTCGGCGAAGCCGGCCATCCCGGAGAAGCCGCGGCGCATCGCGCTCGGCGACGGCACCTTCCAGTACCCGGACGGCTCGATCCGGGACCACGCCGGGCACTTCGTCGGCACCACCGGGGCGCGGCCGGGCTCGCAGGCGGAAGCGGACGTCTGGGACCGGCTCGAAGAGCTGGGCTACGAGGTGATCCGCGAGCCGGTGACGGTCACCGGCAACGACGGCCAGACCCGGATCTTCGACGGCGCCATCGTGCGGCCCGACGACGGCAGGCTCATCGGCATCGAGGTCAAGAGCGGCACGGCCCGGCTGACCCCGGAGCAGCGGGCGTTCGACACCTGGCTCAACACGACACCGGGTGCGGAAGCCGTCGGCGTCGGTAGGCATGTGGGCCGGCAGGTGGTAGGTGTGTACCAGTGGAACGTCCCATGACGAGCGACGGCGGTCCCCTCGACCGCGCGACAGCGGCGGCCTGGACCCGCGAGGTGCTGGCGGCCCGGCTGGACGAGCCGTTGCGGGCCGAGGGCTTCACGCGGCCGGCGAAGAGCATCGCCTACACGCGGAAGATCGACGGCGGCAAGCAGCGGATCGACTTCGACCTGGTGATGCGCCCGCGGTACGCCAAGGACGCCGTGCAGCTCACGCTGTTCACCTCGCTGCTGCTGCCGGAGGTGGGCGCGAAGGCCGCCGAGCTGCGGGGCGAGCCCTTCGTCCGGGGTAAGCCGGACCTGGTCCAGCGCGAGCTGCTGGGCACGCTGGTGCGCAACCCGCCGGTGCTCACCTTCCGCACGCCCGCCGAGCTGGCCGCCCACGTGCCGACGATCGAGGGGTACCTGCGGACCGGCGTCCTGCCGCACCTCGACGCCCGGCGCACGGTGCGGGCCTTCGCCGAGCCGAAGGCCGAGGTCATCACCCGGCTCGGCGGCAATGACGGCCAGTGGGGCGCCGAACCCGTCGTCGTCGCGGCCGCGTTCCTGGTGCTGGGCGAGCCCGAGCGGGCGAAGGAGCTGCTGACGACCGCGTACCCACCGGACTCGCCGTCGCGCCCGAGGTACGAGCACGTGCTAGCCGCCGTGGGCTGTTGACCAGCGTGCGGCGGCGAACCGTGCTGGCGGGCGCCGGCCTGCTCGGCGTGGCGGCCTGCGCGCCCGCGCCTGCGGCCCCGGCGCCGCCGGTCCCCCACCAGCCGGGCGTGGTGACGGCACCGCCCGCGGCCGCCGTCTTCGCCGCGTTCGACGTGGTTTCCGGAACGCCGGAGGCGATCTTCCGGGCCCTGACCCCCGGGACGCGCGCGACCGACGCCGAGGTCACCATCGCGGTCGGCGCGTCGCTGTTCGACGGCCGGTTCGGCCTGGCGAAGCGCGCACCGCGGCGGCTGGGCGCGATGCCCGCGTTCCCGAACGACGTCCTGGATCCCGCGCTGTGCCACGGAGATCTGCTCCTGCAGGTGGCTTCGCACGACGCACGGACCGCCGACGCCGCCCTGCGCCGCGCGCTCGCACCGGTGGGCGGCGCGCTGCGCCCGCGCTGGCGGATCGACGGCTTCCGCGAGGAGAACACGACCACCACCGACGGCCGCGCGGCGACCCGGGACCTGTTCGGGTTCCGCGAGGGCGAAGGCAATCCGGACGTGCGCGACCCAGCCGTCGCCGCGAGGTTCGTCTGGGCGGACGACGGCGAGCCGGCCTGGGCCGCGGGCGGCACCTACCAGGTAGTGCGCCGGATCCGCTTCTCACCGGCACTGTGGGACGCCGAACCGACAGCCCGCCAGGAGGCGGTAATCGGCCGCCGCAAAACGGACGGCGCCCCACTGGGCCACGACCGCGAGGACGCCACGTTCGATTACGCGGCCGACCCGTCCGGGCAAGTGGTCGCCCTGGACTCCCACATCCGGCGGGCGAACCCGCGAACCCCGGAGACAGAGCCGAACCGCATCCTGCGCCGCGGCTACTCATTCCGCACGAACCCGACCCCGACCACCGACCGCGACGAGGGAATCGTATTCGTCTGCTTCCAGCGCGACGTCGAGACGGGTTTCGCGACGGTGCAACGCCGCCTGGCCGGCCAGGCCCTGGACAAGTACGTACTCCCGGTAGGCGGCGGGTATTTCTTCGTCCTACCGGGCACCACAGCCGCCCCAGACGACTACATCGGCCGCACCCTCGTTCAGGCACCGTAACCCGGCGAAGCCGGCCTGGGCCGGAATGCCCCCGGGATCGAACGCCGATCCTGAGCCATCGCGGTGTGACACGGGCAGAACCGACGTTCGTTCATGCGGCGAGGTGCTGCAGGGTCACCGGACGACCCGGAACCACACGCGCGGCCGGCGCCGCGAGCCACCCGCCTCCAGCGAGGACGATTCGTCCCCGTCGCCGAGGGAAGATCTCACCTTGAGCGCGCCGGATCTCGACTCGACCGAAGTCGACTTTAGTCAATTTGTCAGATCAGTTTACGGCCCAGGATCGCAAACACTTCGATCTCCGCTTCGAATGCGTATGCTGCGGTCTTGACCGCGTTGGGCATGACGTGCCGATCGAACTTGCTGTCGTCGTCAAGCGCGAACCGTGCGTCACGGAGCGCGCGGTCGGCATTGCGCACGATCCCCGCCTGGGGAGCGAGCTCATCCGGTCCGTGTAGCTGCAACAGGAGAAGTTGCTGTCGCAGCTCGGTGCGATGCGAGAAGTACTGCTCCTCGATGCTACGAACCTCACTGCTGTCGACTTCGATTCCGCCGATCTCCTGCATACGATGCCGCACATTCAAGGCAAAGACGTGTGAGCGCATCGCGGCTGCAGTTCTGATAAACGATGAACATAGTTCGGTGCGGTCTTGACGGCGTTTTACTCGGCTGGCCGCAACCGCTTTGACGGGCTCAAGGAGCACACCAAGAGCCACACCCCCAAGCGCGAAAAGCCCTGTGATCAGCGAGGTCAGCATATGGCCAAGTGTGCCGACAGGCCGCTCATGCCAGTCCGGTACGACTACTTCGTCATAGTCTCGTTGTGAAGCAACGATTCCAGGTCCCGCTCGCGGCCTCACTGACAGCACCACGTCGCCAGCGCCGGCGCCAGCGACCCGCCCAGGCCCGGCCCACTGACACACCGCGCTCTCCCAGCACCCTGACACCCGCGGCATCCGGGTCGGGTTCCTCAGCCGGCACCCCTCACCGTCATCGGCGACGGCACCACACCGCCCGCCACCCGGGCACCGATCCAGGTTGCCGGCCTACCGGCCGAGCTGAGCATCAACCATCGGCAGCCCACGACGCCCGGCGCGTTCCTGCCGATCCTGGTACCCGGGTTCCCACTCGACGTTCACCTGGCGCAGCGACCAAGGCAGATCCCCCATCCGCGGCCGCTCGCAGGGCACGCCGATGAGCTTCACCAGCTTCTCGCTCCCGGGGAAGGCGAGCGGATCCTGTTGACGTTCGCGAGTGGCGGAAGTGGTCTGTGCCATGCCCATGGTCACACGGGGGGGGGGTAAGGGCAGGACCTGCATTTGCAGTCTCACCAGGGAACACTCGGATCGGTAGCACGGCTGGGCCGAACGAGTGGCGTGGAAACAGCCGAGCGGACGGTTGCCGCTGTTCACCGGACAAGGCATACGTACAGTCAACTGCCCTGCGCGGATCGTCATCCTTCAGGCGGCAGACAAACTCCGGGAAATCCGGTGAGTTGGAAGGCGGTGCATCACTGCAAACGCACAAGGGGACGGGGAAGACCATGGAGCTCAGAGACGCGTTGGAAAAGCTCTTGCAGAGCTCTCATGTGGCGATTCACTCCACCGCAGAGCTGTCCGGAGCCGTAGCCCGCTACATCGCGAAACAGGACAAGAAGCGTTCCGAAGACGAAAAACCGGAGGTGCTGCGCAAACCTGCCCTCGGGCCCGTCCCTGCAGCCGAACACCTAAGCGGCTTCACGATCACGCCGTGGGAGTTGCTGCAGACGTTCGGCCGCGCGACCACGCTGTCCGGGCAAAACCCGTCGCGCGGCCTCTCCCAGCATTGGAACTGCTTGCGTTACCTCACCACGCTGGAAGCTCATGGCGGCCGGATGGCACTCTCACCCGACGGACACGACCCGAGGTATCACCGCAAGGGCGTACAAGCGCAGGAACTCGGTGCAGCGTTCGCGCTGACCGCGGCGCGGAAGATCTTGCAGCGAAGGCATTCCGGGTACCGATTCGAGCCCGTCGACGTGGACCTCGCACTCGACGCAGGCTGGGCACTGCGGGGTCAAGGTGCGGAGGCGAAGGGTTCACGACGGAGCAGACCTGGGCATTTTCTCGTTGGCAAGAAAGCCGGTGAGCCCTTGCGCATCGCGCTGGTCGACGGACGCGGGTCACACGGCCAGCCCAGCGCGCAGCACAATCAGCTGATGGCCTCGGCCGAGCGGGTCCAAGTGATCGCACTCGGCGATGGGCGCGGCAGTGCCGATCCGCTACCGAGCCTGCTGATGTCGACAGCTTTCGTCGCGGAAGGCGGGATCGAGATACGCCTGCTCGATCCCGTGGGCGGCGGTGTACTCGCCGAACCAGGCAAGCCCTCTCCCGACCCGTACGGCCTGGTGCAGGAGGAAAACTTCTTCCCGGACATCCAGACCGTCGATGCACAGGGCCAGACCTCGAGCCGTCCCGGTTTCCACATCACATCGGACAGGTTCGAGTGGTTTTCACGTGTGTTGGTCCGCGCAAGCGCTGCAGCACTCCTGACTTTCGTCGGCGATCGTGACAACGCGTACAAGTACCTGACCGTGCGGCAGCAACGGCGACTGGGCGCCGATCACTCTCCGCAGGCGGTCAACGCGGAATGTGACGTTCGCGTCGAACTCGGCGGGATCGAATTCGTCGGTACCGACCACGTCTTCCGGTTCGCACGTGAGCGAGTCGAGGTCTTCTCGGCGATGCCGAAAGAACTGCACGAGATCCTCAAGACGGGTGACGGCGCCCGGGACTACGCGGAGAAAATGCCGGAGGTGGTCACCGAGTGCAGGAGGCGCTGGGCGGCGGTACAGCGGGACTGGACGGGAATCATAACCATGGATGGTGATGGAGCGGTCATGGCGCTCCGCGTCCTGAAGAGCGAAGGGAGGATACTCGAAGCGATCCCCGAACCGCAGGAAGGACCCGCATGAAGCACAAAGGCCTCCTCGCGGTAGTGGATATTCGCGGTCGAAGTGGTACTTGGTGGTGAAGGTGACCCAGTCGACGACGTGACGGTAGCAGCCCGGGGTTGAAGGTCTCGTCCCAGACGAAGAAGACGGAGTCACCGGTCGCCGTCTTGGCCACGGGACCGTTGGCCAACGGGAAGAACTCCCCACCTCCGCACTCCGCGGGCACCGGCTGGATTCCGTCCTAGGTTCCCCACTGGTTGAAGTACGCGATCTGATCGGGGATGAAGTACCTGAAGCCAATTCTTGCGCCACAAGGTACTACTGACGCGTCAAATGGTTTCGGAATTCCCGTCCGGCCGCGGACCGTCCACTGTGGTCGCTCGCGAACCGACGCTCACTGAGCTGGTGGCTCGGCGAGCAGTGCGTGGCCCGCCTGGGTGGTCAGCCAGGTGGTCGCTCTTTGCCAGGACCAGCCTCGTGTTCGGAGGTCTCGCCATGGGCGGAAACCGAAGTGGAACCAGAGGATGTCCGACGCTGTCGCGATGTCGACCCCCTCGCGGAGTTCGCCCAGGGCAGCTATGCGGGACGCTGCTTCGGCGAGTCTGTCGGCGTACGCCGTTTCGGCGCTCTCCACCGCCTCGGTTAACAGCGGCTCGGTGCCCGCGTTGTCGTACAGCGCGCCCAGCAGCCATGCGCGGTCGCGGAAGACTGTTGCGGTGCCCTCCGCGACTTCGGCGATGACCTCTCGGCCGGACCGGGCGGTGTTCAGCCTGCGCAGGGAATCGTCGATCTGGTCGTTGTTCGCGGCTTCGCGGATCAGCTCGATCAGCAGCTGCGGCTTGCCGCCGACGCTCGTGTAGACGGTGTTGACCGCCACCTCCGCGCGCGTGGCGATCTCCGCCAGCGTTGCCCCGACGTAGCCCCGCTCCTCGAACAGGGCTAGTGCGGCCGCGAGCACGGCGCGGCGGGTTTCCGCCGCCGCGGACGTCCGCCTGGCGGACTTGTAGGGGCGCGTCACGTCACTCAGCGTACTTCACCGTCATGCGTCACATTGACTGGAACGCATTACTATCATTAGATGAGGCTACGCCGGATCAGCGCGGTCCGGTCCGAGGAGGGAACCGTGACCACCAGCACCGAGCTGCAGTCCGCGATCGACGTCTTCCGGGTCCTGGTGACCGGCGATCCCGATCTCGCGCGGTCGGTGGCCGCGCCGGCGTTCGTCAACCGGGAGGCCGCGGTCGCCCCGCCCGCCTGCTCGGTGCCGGGGCCCGGCGCGCTGCTCGCCTCGGGTGCCTGGATGCGCGCCGCCTTCGACGACCTGCGGTTCCCGGTGCTCGACGCGGGTTTCGACGCCGGGGTCGCCTGGGTCCGGCTGCGGATGCAGGGGGTGCAGAACCGGCCGTTCGTCCGCTTCCGGGACGGCAAGCCCGACAAGATCCTGCCCGCCACCGGCCGGGCCATGGACTTCGAGCAGATCCACGTGCTGCGCGTCGGCCCGGACGGCGTCACGAATCACGAGGCGGTGCGGGACGACCTGACCATGCTCAGCCAGCTCGGCGCGTTCCCGCCGAAGCCGGCCGTGCTCCTGGCGATGGCCCGCGGGAAGCTGACCGGCTCGTCCCGCCGCGCGGCGGAGTCGGTGGCCCGGGCCGCGGCGGAAGCCGGCCGGCTGGGCTGAGCAACGCCCGTGATCCCGGCGCGTTCGAATGCGGTGGGCCGCCCGATATTCGAAAGCCGCGGGAAATGACCGCCCACCTGCGGTGAGCCGATTCGGTCGACGCTAAGGTCACCCGTCACGACTGACGCTCCCGGAAGGACACTCCCGCTCCATGAACGATCAAAACTCGACGTCCGTCTTCGGCCTCGGCATCGGGTTCGGTTCCGGCCTGATCTTCGCTGTGCTCACGATCATCGCGCTGTGGAAGGTGTTCACCAAAGCCGGGCGGCCCGGCTGGGCGGCGATCATCCCGATTTACAACGCCTACATCCTGCTGAAGATCGCCGGCCGCTCCGGGTGGTGGCTGCTCCTGCTGCTGATCCCGGTGGTCAACCTGGTCGTGGCGATCATCGTCTCGATCGACGTCGCGAAGGCGTTCGGCAAGAGCGGGGTTTT
The DNA here is from genome assembly GCF_036114655.1 of Amycolatopsis sp. NBC_00348. Classification (NCBI taxonomy): domain Bacteria; kingdom Bacillati; phylum Actinomycetota; class Actinomycetes; order Pseudonocardiales; family Pseudonocardiaceae; genus Amycolatopsis; species Amycolatopsis sp. NBC_00348. The sequence goes on from NZ_CP107994.1 coordinate 6,242,135, forward strand.
CGGGTTCTTCGGGCTGTTCGTGTTCTCCATCATCGGCTACCTGATTCTCGCCTTCGGCGGGGCGCGCTACACCGGTCCGGCCGCCGCCGGCGGGCCCGACGTCCAGCGGGGATAGGATTTCGGTTCCGGCATTGTCGGTACATTTCCGGGACCAGCGCCGCTCCCAATGTGCCATTCTGGGCCCATGGGGAGAACGGGACCGCTCGGCTTTCTCGGGGCCGACGCGCTGGTGAAACTGCTCGGTGCGCTGTGCCTGCGGCCGCGATTCGGGGATCGGCCGCGGAAACTCGACGAACAGTGCGAGTGGACGGACTACCAGGACGAGCGGTCCGAACGGCGCGGTTTGCCGATGGTGTGCCTGGTCCGGCCACCGGAAAGCGCCGATGTGCTGGCCGCCGTCGCGGATCGGCTCAAGACCGCGAAACCGCAGGGCAGCATCCGGTACGCGCGGCCCGGGCTCGCCGAGCACGAGGACCGGGACGAGGCGGGGCCCGCGACGGCGGACTCCGTCACCGTCGTCCGGGACGTCCTGCGGGAGGCGCGCAAGGAGCTCGGCGACAGCGCGACCGCGCACACCAGCCGGCTGCCGTTCCCGCTGTTCGACCTCGTCTACTGGCTGATGCTGCAGGACTACGACGGCCGCGACGATCCCGACGGGGTGCTGCGGCGGGCCATCCGGCGGATCAGCCTCGCCGAGCGGTTCAGCTCGTCCGCCGAGGACGCGGTCAAGCAGCTGCCGGAGAACCAGGGCATCTGGAAGGTCTTCTCGCTGCTCGTGCGCGGGCTGACCCTGCTGACCTTCCGGATCGCCGTCACCGGGCGCGTCCCGCTGCTGTCCGGCCGGTACCGCTGGTTCCTCCGGCAGCCGCACCTGGCGCCGGAGATGTCCGGCAGCTTCGTGCGGTTCGCGCGGCGGCTCACCGAGGGGCAGTGGCAGGAGGAGGCGCCCGAATACGTCTGCCGGCTGCTGCTCAACGCCTTCCTCGAGGACCTGCGGCGCGCCTACCGGCTGCGGCCGTGGCGGGTGTGGCGGCGGCGCCGGATGACGTACCCGGTGCTGCTGCTGGACGAGGTGAGCGTCGGCAACGGCGGTTACCGCCTGCTGGAGCTGGTCAACTCGGTCCGCAACCAGGTCGGCCTGTTCGACCCGCTGCTGGTGGTCAGCGCCAGCCCGGCGCCGCCGCCGGACGCGGTGCCGACCTCGCGCCGCCCGCAGTTCCAGGCGGAGCAGGCGCGCGCGGCCTACGTGGCCTGGCAGAACCAGCTCGAACGCGACCGCCGTGAACGGCAGCCGACCGCGTGGTACCTGCCGATCGGCGTCCGGCCGCCCGCCGACGCCGACGAGCCGAAGGTCCAGCAGATGCTGCAGACCCTCGGCAGCGACTACCGGTTCCGCCGGCAGGTCCGCCCGCCGTGGTGGGCGAGCCGGTGGACGCGGATCGGCGTGCCGGTCGTCGTGGTGGCGCTGGTCGCCGGGTTCATCGCCTACCGCAGTCACAACACCTACGCCGAGCACTGCGGTTCGGACAACCCCTGGCTGACCTGGACCGGCAGCGAGTGCGTCGGCACCACGGACGGCGCCCAGGACCTCTTCCAGCCGTCGGACGCGACGATCCGGCAGGTCGAAGCGGTGGTGCTGGACCAGAACCACCGCGCGGAGAAGCTGCACGAGGCCCACCCGGAGCGGCCGTACATCACGCTCGTCGCGCTGGAGGCGCTGACGTCGTCCAACAACCTCGCGGAGGGGCTGACCAGCGAGCGCGAATCGCTGGAGGGCTTCGCGGTCGCCCAATTGCGGCAGCTGAACGCCCCGGGGTCGGCCGACCCGATCGTCCGGCTGCTCATCGCCAACGCCGGCCGCGACATGCGCCAGGGCGTGCGGGTGGCGAACCAGCTGCGGCAGCAGGCCGAGCAGGACCGCAGCATCGTCGGGGTGGTCGGGCTGGACCTGAGCAGCCAGCCGACGCAGCAGACCATCGCCGCGCTGACCAACGCCGGGCTGCCGATGGTCGCCTCGACGCTGTCCGCCGACCCGCTGGCCGACCTGAACCCGATGCACTTCCAGGTCACGCCGCAGAACCGGCGCGAGGCCGCGGTGGCGGCCGGGTTCGTCGAGCAGCTGCCGGGGCCGCGCGTGATCCGCGTCTACTACTCCGACGACGACGCCGACGTCTACAGCACCAACCTGCGCGACGACACGCTGAAGTCGTTCCGGGACAAGGGTTTCCAGGTCGAGGCGCGGGCGTTCACGCCGGACGGCGGCCCCGGCGGGCCGCCGTCCCACCTGCGGTACGGCGAGACGCTGGTGGGCAACGCCGGCGCGGCGGGCCGCGACACCTGTTCCTACGACGGCTTCGTGTTCTTCGCCGGCCGGGGCGTCCCCGACTTCGGCCAGTTCATCAGCAGCGCGGCGCTGTGCGGCAGCCGGGCCACCGTGATCGGCGACGACGACGTCACGCGGTTCGTCGCCGACCAGGGCGAACGCCAGCGCAACCGCGCGCTGCCGTACTACTTCATGTCGTTCGCCACCGCGCCGGTCACCGAGCCGCGGGGCGCGGCGCTCGACTTCTACACGACGCTGGACCAGACGCTGTTCCCGTTCGAGCGGACGCCGGAGGGCCGCTCGTACGACGGCCACGCCGCGCTCGCCTACGACGCCGCGCAGGTGATGATCGTCGCGGCGGCGTACCTGCGGGAGACCGCCGCCGAGATCCCGGTGACGCCGGGGGCGATCTGGCGCGAGATCACCGCCATCCACACCTCGCGCCCGGACGGCAAGCAGGTCAACAAGTACCTCGAAGGCGTCACCGGCATCATCGACTACGGCGGCGACATCAGCCGGAACGTGCCGCAGAACAAGCCGGTCGCGGTGATGGGGGTGGCCGGCGGCGAGGTCGACAAGTCGGTGCACGGCTTCTGCGGCGCCGCCAACGGCCCGACGTCCGACACCTGGTGCCCGCCCGATCCCTGAGCCAAAGGTCCAGACATCGGTTCTTTACGTGATGCCTGCCGTCTGCTACAACCTTAAACAAGCTCATAGCCCGGTTACGCGCTCAAGATCTGATCGATTCATCATATCTCTGGCTCCGGAAGGTGCTCCATGAGGTCGATCCGCCTGCTGCCCGTCGCCGTGCTGCTGGGTGCCGCGCTCACCGTCCCCGTCACCTCGCCCGCGCTGGCCGCCCCGGGTGACGCCGCGTTCTCCCCCGCGACCGGCCGCCTCGACGTCGACTACGCCGGCTACCTGGCCAAGCACGACATCGTCTACAACCGGCCGAACACCAACCCGGACTACGGCTTGACCGTCGGGAACGGCCGCACCGGGGCGATGGTCTGGCAGGCGGGCGGCCTGACCATGCAGGTGTCGAACGTCGACGCGTCGCAGCAGACCGCGTTCGGGGCCGGCCTGGTCAACCTGGCCACCACCCCGGCGATGGACTCCGGTTACAGCACCTACCAGCAGCGGCTGTCCCTCTACAACGGGACGCTGACGACGAAGTACGACGCCAACCGGACCGTCACGATCATGGGCCAGCCCGGTTCCGAGGTCATGGGCATCCACGTCGACGACACCCGCGGCGGCGTGAGCAGCGTGACCCTCGAACTGTCGCTGTGGGACGTCGCGAACCTGGCCAACAGCGGCGACGTGCCCGACATCAGCACCTGGCGGCAGGTGTCGAGCTACGCCGACGCCAGTGGCGCCGGGATCAGCCGCGGCCAGGCCGACCCGCAGAAGTTCGGCTACACCCTCGCGGCCACCGTCGAAGGCGCGAACTACAGCGCCTCCGTCGTGAACAACAGCCGCGTGCGCCTCACCATCACGCCCACTTCGAGCTACACCGTGTGGTTCACGGCGAGCACCCGGCTCAACGCCGCCGGCAACAACTCCGTCAACCAGGCGAAAACCGCGCTCAACGCGGTCAAGGCCACCGGCTACCCGAGCACCTACACGGCCTACCGGAATTGGTGGCACAGCTTCTGGAGCAAGTCCTTCGTGCAGTACGGCGGGCTCGGCGGCGACGCCGACTACCTCGAGAACGTCTACTACCTTTCGACGTACCTGATCGCCGCCGGCGGCTACGGCAACTACCCGTACCACTTCATCAACGGCGTCTTCCGCGCGACCGGCGACCAGACTAAGTGGAGCAACGCCTACTGGTACTGGAACCAGCGCGACGTCTACAACTCTTTCCTAGCCTCGAACCACGTCGACCTGATGAACACCTTCGACAACCTCTACAGCCGCAACTACACCGCGCTGAAGTCCTACACCCAGACCCGGTACGGCGTCGACGGCTTGTGGGTGCCGGAAACCATGGGCTGGGACGGCAACGCGCGCGGCACGGTCGGCAGCGACTACACCAAGAACATCCTCTCCACCGGCTACGAAGCCGCGTACAACATGTACCTGCAGTACCGCTACACCAACGACGACAACTACCTGCGCACCGTCGCGTACCCGTTCATCCGGGAAACGGCGAAGTTCTACTCCCGGATGCTTTCCGTCGACGGCAACGGCAAGTACTACATGGCCAATTCGAACGCGCACGAGACGTATTGGAACGTCCCGAACGCCATCACCGACCTCGCCGCCGTGCGCAGCATCTTCCCCATCGCCATCCAGGTTTCCCAGCAGCTCGGCGCCGACGCGAGCCTGCGCTCCGAGTGGCAGCGCGTCCTCGCCAACCTCGTCGCCTACCCGCAGCAGAACGGCGCGTACCAGCCGCACCAGCCACCACTGGCCCAGACGCGCAACAACGAGAATGTCGCCTCGGAGCTGATCTGGCCCTACAACGTCACCGGCATCGGCGCCCCCGACTACCAGACCGCCCTGAACGCCTGGAACAGCCGGCCGTTCCCCTACGGCAACGTCTGGGCCAACGACGCCGTGCAGGCCGCGCGCCTCGGGCTCGGCGACCAGACCTTCGACGGCGTGAAGCGGATGCTGCGGCAGTACCAGAACTACCCCAACGGGTTCACCAGCAACACCAACGGCGTCTTCGAGTACCACGGCGTCAACCTCTCCGCGATGAACGAGGCCCTGCTGCAGTCGTACAACGACAAGATCCGCGTCTTCCCGGCCGTGCCTGGAAACTCCTCGTTCGTCGGGAAGTTCACGCTGCTGGCGAAGAACGGCTTCCTCGTCAGCGCCGAGCGCGAGGCCAACGAGACGAAGTACGTCGGCCTGCGCAGCCAGTGGGGCGCCACCGCCCACGTCGTCAACCCCTGGAGCGGGCAGCAGGTGCGCGTGCGGCGCGCGTCGGACAACACGATCCTCCTGACCACCACCGACGCGGAGTTCGAGTTCCCCACGGCCGGCGGCACCACCTACGTCGTCGAGCGCACCGCGAAGCCGCTGACCTCGTACGCGACGACCCGGCTGACCGGCAGCCCGAACCAGGGCGCCAAAGCCTTGAGCGGCACCGCTTCCACCTTGGGCCTCAACGCCGGCGGCGGCGGTCTGGTCAACGACACCGAAGCCGGCTACGACAGCAACTGGTTCGCCACCACCAACCGCGGTTACGGCGACTACAACGACGACACGCACCACTCGACCGTCGTCGGCGCCACGGCGAACTACTCCTTCACCGGCACCGGAATCCAGTACCTCTCCGAACGCAACGGCGACATGGGCACCGTCGACGTCTACCTCGACAACACCTTCCAGGCGACCGTGGACCTGCACGCCGACGGCGCCCGGCAGGTGCAGCAGGTGGTCTGGCAGAAGAGCGGGCTGAGCGCGGCGCAGCACACCGTCCGGATCGTCAACCGCAGCACGTCCGTCGGCATGATCGACGCTTTTCGCGTCACCGCTTAGGCACTTTATCGAGTCCACAATGGACTCTCGTGGTGAGCGGGGACCGGCACCGTTGGGCCGGATGGGTGGCCACCGCACACCATCGGTCACCACCCGCCACCACCGGCTCCTTCGCGAATCCGCGCTCCCGGCGGCCGCGGCCGGAGGAATCGGCAGCGTCCCGCCGGTCGGCCACAGTGATTCGTAGAATTACGCCGCGCACAGCGAAGATCAATTCATGATCGTCGATCAAGAATACGCACCGCCATTCTGGTGAAATCCCGGTTTTGGGGCGCACCAACGCATTGCCACGCGGTTCACAGGTCCCTACAGTCACCTGCCTGACTCCGGGAATTATTCACCCGGCTTCTTTGGATTCGGTACATCAACCATCATCTCCGTCAAGGAGCAGGTCTTGTTTGGAATCGCCAGGAGCAGCCGGGATCGCGCTCTTCGCGCCACCCTCGCCCTCGCGGCCGCCACCGTCGTCACACTCGTCACCGGCTGCGGGGCACTCGGTTCGACCGATTCGAAAGCCTCTGCGGGCACCGGCCTGGAGAAGACGACACTGAAGGTCTCGATCCTGCCCACCACGGACCTCGGGCCGTTCTGGCTGGCCCAGGACAGCGGCTTCTTCAAGGACGAGGGCCTCGACGTCCAGTCCGTGGTCGCCGCCAGCGGGCAGGCCTCGCTGACCAAAGCGATCTCGGGTGAGGCCGACATCGCGTTCTCGACCTATCCGCCGTTCTTCATCGCGAAGAGCACCGGCGCCGCCGACATGGAACTGGTCGCCGACGCGACGTCGGTCAACGCCAAGACCAACGCGATCGTCACGGTGCCGAATTCGCCGGTGAAAACGATCTTCGACCTGGCGGGCAGCAAGATCGCCATCACGGCCAAGAACACCGCGTCGGATCTGCTCACCCGCTCGGTGATGCAGGACCACGGCGTGGACTTCGGCAAGGTGAAATGGGTGCTGATCCCGCTGCCGAACATCGCGGCGGCGTTGCAGCAGGGCGAGGCCGACGCGGCGTACCTGCCGGAGCCCTACATCACGCAGGCCGCCAAGACGGCCGGCGCGATCCCGGTGATCGACATCAACACCGGCGCGACCCAGGACTTCCCGCTGACCGGCTTCGGCGCGACGAAGAAGTGGGTGCGGGAGAACCCGAAGACGCTGGCCGCGTTCCAGCGGGCGATGCAGAAGGCCACCCACGAGGCCACCAACGACCGCGCCAAGGTCGAGCCGCTGCTGGTGCGGTTCGCCAAGATCGACGAGGACACGGCCAAGCTGCTCACCTTGCCGGGCTACGGCTCGAGCCTGGACTCACGGCGGCTGCAGCGGGTGCCGGACCTGCTGCTGCAGCTGGGCGCCATCCCGTCGCCGATCGACGTGAACACGATGCTCGGGCCGCAGCCGGGCAAGTGACGCGGGCCGCTCCGCCCGGGGCGATCTTCGTGGCAGGATGGCCGGGTGCCGCCCGAACCCGTTGTGGACCTGCGTGATCCGGCCATCCTCGATGACCCCTTGTCCGGCTACGACCGCATCCTCGCCGAGTCACCGGTCTGCTGGGCCCGGCTGCCGGGCGGCGAGGAGGGCTGGCTGGTCACCCGGAGCGACGACGTCCGCGCCGTGCTCTCCGACCCGGCCGTGCGCAACGATCCCACCGGCTTGCCGGGGGCGGGTGCCCAGACGCAGGAGCAGGCGTTCCTCGCGCTGGGCACGCCCCCGGAACACCTGCCCTACCTGCGGGCGAGCCTGCTCAGCCTGGACGGTGCCGAGCACACCCGGCTGCGCCGCAGCATCAGCCACGCCTTCGGCGCGGCCCAGGTCGCCACGCTGCGGCCCCGGGTGCAGGAGATCGTCGACGAGCTGCTCGACGGCTTCGCCGCGGCGGAGACGGTGAACCTGCTCGACGAGTACGCCTACCCGCTGGCCATGGCCGTGGTCTGCGAACTGGTCGGGGTCCCCGAAGCCGACTGGGCGGACTGGTGGCGCTGGGGCAAGGTGCTGGTCGGCGGCGACCCGGCGCAGATCACGCCGACGCTGGGCGAGATGTTCGCTTTCTGCCACGCCCTGGTCGACCGGCGCCGCGCCGAACCGCGTGACGACCTGATCAGCCAGGTCGTCGCCAAGGACGACCTGACCGACGTCGACGCCGTGGCCGTCCTGGTGTTCCTCGTGCTCGCCGGGCACGAAACCATGGCGCACATGCTGTCCAACGCGGCGCTCGCCCTGATGCGCGACCCCGCCCAGCGGGAGCTGCTGCGCGCCGAGCCCGAGCTCTGGCCGGCCGCGGTGCGCGAGCTGGTGCGCACCGACGGCCCGGTGCAGCTCGCCCGGCTGCGCTACGCCGCGACCGACCTCGAGGTCGGCGGCGTGCGGATCAGCGCGGGTGACGCGGTGCAGGCGGTGCTCGGGGCGGCCAACCGCGATCCCGCGCAGTTCGCCCACCCCCACGACACCGACGTGCGGTGGCAGGCCCTCTACGGCGGCCGCGAGGGCAGCGTCGGATTCGGCTGGGGGCCGCACTTCTGCCTCGGCGTCGCGCTGGCGAAGCTGGAGGCCGAGGTCGCGCTGAGCACCCTGTTCGCCCGCTTCCCCGAGGTGTCCCCGGTGACCGAGCCGGCGTGGGTGCCGTTGCCGCGCGGCCGCCACCGCGTCAACCTGGACGTCCGCCTGCGCTGACCGTCGCTACGCCCGCGCGTAGAAGCCGACCGGCATCGTCACCTCGGCGCTCGACGCCCCGCACTCGAGCATCCACAGCGCCGCGGCGGGCCCGAGGTCCCGGCCCAGTGCGCCGAGCGCGTCCGGATCGGGGGCGACCGCGCGCGCCTGCGCCACCCCGCGCGTGAACGCGTCCGGGTCCCAGCCGTCCGGGACGGCGTCGCCGAGGCAGCGCGCTCCCTTGGTCATCGCGGTCAGCGTCGCGGCCGGCAGCGGGTCGGTGACGCCGAGCAGGCCGTGGGTGCGTTCCCCGGCCAGCACCCCCATCCAGCGCGAGGTTTCCGGCGTCGGGCTCGGTCCGGTCCAGCGGGGGCGCGCGTCCATGTCCGGGAGGCTCGTGGGGACGCCGGACACGGCCCAGCGGCCGGCCCACTCGACGGCCAGGCCCGGGGCGCTGCGGGTGGCGGGGTTGTGGAAGCGGGCCATGTCCCACCGGGTGCCGACCGCGACGGCGGCGAGGTCGCGGTGCGGCCAGACCCGCGCCTCCCACCAGAAGCCCCACGGGAACGCCGCGGTGTGGCCCCACCACCAGTCGTCGCCCAGCGCCGGGTCGGCGAGCTCGAGCGTCAGGCCGGAGAACGACGGGGCACCGTGGCTGGGCCGGGCGACCCGCGGCGTCACCATGGCCGCGAGCGACTCCGGCCGGACGAGTCCGCGGTCGCCGCGGGCGGTGCGCAGCAAGGACTGCAGCAGCCGCCCGGCGTCCGCGGCGCTGGTGTGCATCCCGACGCCCGGGTAGGCCGAGGTGCGCAGCGGCGGGCTCGGCACGCACCAGTCGCCGAAGGCCATGTACCCGGTCGCCCGGTCGGTGCCGCGGCCCGGCGCGCCGGTCGCCCACGGGTTCCGCGTGCCGTCGTCGACGCTCGTGCCGGTCATCCCGGCCGGGGCGAAGACGTCCCGGTGGACGCGCGCGCCGTAGGCGTCCCCGGTCAGGTGCTCGAGCGCACCGCCCAGCACGCCGACGCCGAAGCTGGAGTACGAGTAGGGCCCCGGCGTCGTCACCAGCGGCAGCGCCCCGCCGTACTCGACGGCGCGCCCGGCTTCGTGGCGACGGCGGACGTAGTCGAGGACGGGTTCGGCCGGCGCCTCGAACGCCGTGGCCGTGACGATGTCGTTGTAGTAGCCGCCCTGGTGGGCCGCCAGCATGGCCGTGGTGACGGGCGCCGCGCCGGGGCCGCGCAGCCCCGCGGGCAGCAGCGCGTCGATCGGTGTGTCCAGGCCGACCTCGCCCGCTTCGACCAGCTGCATGAAGGCCAGTCCGGTGACGGGCTTCGTGAGCGACCCCGCCGGCGCCACGGTCTCGGCGGTCATCGGCGCGCCCGCGGCCAGGTCCGCGAACCCGGTCGCGGCCGTGCGCAGCTCGCTGCTCGTCGCCACCGCGACGGCGACCCCGGGCGTGCCGGTGACCGCCGCCAGCCGCGGCAGGACGGTGTCGAGCGCCGTCATCACATCGTCGAGCATGATCCTCCTCGTCAGGCCGCCAAGGATGCCCTAGTCGCGGCCCGTCCGGAAGGTGATCATCCGGCGCGCTTCCCCGCGGTGAAGTGGGGCAGGACCATCTCCACCAGGGCCGCCACGTCGTTGTCCGCCATGGGTTCGCCGGTCATGCCCATGCGGTGGAGCAGGGTGCCGACGACGACGTCGATGAAGAACAGGACCCGGTTCTCCGGCTCATCGAGGGCGTCCTGGAGCGCCTCGCGGTACGGGTCCTGCAGGCGGGCGGCCAGGATCTCGCGCAGGGCCGGGTCGCTGACGGCGTCGCTGAACACGCCCGCGAACGCGTCGCCCACCCCGGGCTCGGCGATCTTCGCCGCGATCCAGCGGATCGACGACGCCATCAGCTCCACCCGGCCCCCGCCCGTCAGGGGCAGCGGGCCGAACGCGTCCAGGAGGCAGTCCACGATCAGCTCGCCCTTCGAGGGCCAGCGGCGGTAGATCGTCGTCTTGGCGACGCCGGCCGCGGTGGCGATGCGCTCCACCGTGGCCGCCGCGTAGCCGAGGGTGTGGACCGTGCTCAAGGTGGCCGCGAAGACCACCTCGTTGACGCCGGTGCGGGGGCGGCCGGGGGGCCGGGCGGAACTCATGGCCGGACGATACCGGTTTTCGCTACCCTTGGTATCGATACCTGAGGTAGCGTAATTGGCGAAGCGAGGAGAAGCGCATGAGCGAAACCACGATGGCCCAGCGGCCGCCCGAGCCGGACTGGTCGGCCATCACCGACGAGGAGCTGGTCGGCTACCGCGAGGCGGAGAACCGCGTCCGGGCGTCCGCGGCGGCGCGGGTGATCACCGGGGAGCCGGATCCCGGCGCCGCGATCGCGTGGCGGGAGCTGGCGCTGCCCGGCCGCGACCTGCCGGTCCGGGTGCACCGGCCGGCCGACGGGAACGACGTCCTGCCGCTCGTGCTCCACGTGCACGGCGGCGGCTTCGTGGGCACGGCGGCGCAGTGCGACTGGGTCACCAGCCACGTCGCCGCCCGGCTGCCCGCGGTCGTCGTCTCCGTCGAGCACCGGCTCCTCGACGCCGCCACGCCGCTCGCGGCGGCCGTCGACGACGGCTGGGACGCGTTGCGGCACCTGCTGGACCACGCCGGGCAGTGGGGTGTCGACCCGGCGCGGACCGCCGTCTTCGGCGAGAGCTGCGGCGCCTTGATCTGCGCGCTGGCCGCGATCCGGGCCGAGGACGCCGGCCTGCCGCTGCGGGCGCAGGTGCTGGTCAACCCCGCCGTCGACGCGACCGCCACGATGTTCGACTACCCGTCGGCCACCGAGTACGCCGTCAGCCCGACGCTCACCACCGGGCAGCTGCGGCTGTTCCAGCGGCTCGCCGTGCCGCCGGGCGCCGACGCCCGTGCGGTTTCCCCGCTGTACGCCGAGGATCTCGACGGACTGGCGCCGGCGCTCGTGGTGGTGCCGACCGACGACCCGGTGGCCGACCACGGCCGTAGTTACGCTGGCCGGCTGCGCGCGGCCGGGACTTCCGTGCGGCTCAGCGAATACCCCGGCGCCGGGCACGCGTTCCTCAGCATGCCGGGCGTGGCGCCGCAGGCCGGGGCCGCGCGGGCGGAGATCCTCGAGTTCCTCCGCACCGCCCTCGACGCGGGAGCGGACCGATGACCCGCACCGAACGCGGCGTGTTGGCCACTCCGGTCGCCGTATCGGCCACTCCGGGCACTGCGGTGGCCGTCGGCAGGCGCTCGGCCGTTCACGAACGGACAGTACGGTGACCGGAAGCGCCGACACGGCGACCGGAGCGGCCAACACGGCATTGTCAGACACGCGCTAACGCCGTGCGGCGGCCCACGCGGCGTCGGCGTCGGCGAGGGTGGGGTGGGCCGGGAAGAAGTCCGCCAGGCCGATGAGCCGCAGGCTGCGCTGCAGCTGGCCGGGCACGGCGACCAGCGCGATCCCGGCGTCGGCCGCGAGGGCCAGGTTGCGGGCCGCCAGGAGGGCGGAAATGCCGCTGGAGTCGCAGAACGTCAACGCCGACAGGTCGACGACCAGGTGCTCGCCGCGGTTCAGGGTCAGCGCCTGGATCGCGGCGAGGGCGTCGGGCGAGGTGGCGGCGTCCAGCTCGCCGGCGAACTCGAGCACCGTCCCCGTGGCGGAGCGGCGGGTGGCGGTGGTGAAGCCGGCGGTCACGGCCGGGTCCGGGCGGGGATGCTCAGGGCCAGCAGGGCGGTGTCGTCCTCGACGCCGTCGCCGAAGCCGGTGAGCAGGGCCGTCAGCGCCGCGATCAGCGCCGGGGCCGTCGTCGACGCGCGCGCGGTGAGGAACTCCAGCAGCTGCTCTTCGCTGTAGCGGTCCCGGCCGGCCGCGGTGCGGGCTTCGGTGAGGCCGTCGCTGTAGAGCAGCAGCGTGTCGCCGGGGGCCAGGTGCAGGCCGATCCTGGTGAACCGGGCGTTCGGCACCGCGCCGACGAGCATGCCGCCCGGGGTGTCGAGGAACTCGGTGGTGCCGTCGGCGCGGACCAGGATCGCCGGCGGGTGGCCGCCGCTGGCCAGGGTGATCCCGTAGCCGCCGGGTTCGGGGGTGAGCGCGCCGTAGATGGCGGTGCAGTACCGCGGGTCGGCGCCGTGGAACTCCTGGTTCAGCACCGTGTTGAGGTTGGCGAGCACACCGACGGGATCGGGGTCGTAGACGGCGGCGGCCCGCAGCGTGTAGCGGGCCAGCGACGTCACCGCGGCCGCGACGGCGCCCTTGCCGGAGACGTCGCCGAGGAAGAACCCCCAGGTGTCGCCGGTGAGCGGGAACAGGTCGTAGAAGTCGCCGCCGACCTCGTCGGCCGAGGCGGGGTGGTAGTAGGCCGCCGCCTCCATGCCGGGGACGGCGGGGAGCGCGGGCGGCAGCAGCGTGCGCTGCAGGATCGCCGCCAGCTCCCGGGCCCGGTCGCGTTCCTCGTCGGCCTGCCGGCGGGCGCGCAGCAGCTCCTCTTCGTAGGCGCGGCGGTCGCGGGCGTCGAAGATCGTGCTGCGGATCAGCTGGGCGGTGCCGTCTTCGCCCTTCTTCACCGTCGAGGTGACGAGCACCGGGAGCCGGGTCCCGTCCGCGGTCCGCAGCTCCAGCGCCAGGCCGCCGGCCTCGCCGTGCATCGCCAGCATCGGCGCGATGTGCGTCTCGTGGTAGATCCGGCCGCCGACGGTCAGCAGGTCCGCGAAACGGCGTCGCCCCACCAGGTCGGCGCGCCCGTGGCCCAGCCAGCCGAGCAGGGTGGTGTTGATCTTCGCGATGGTGCCGTCCATCAACGTCGAGAGGTAGCCGCAGGGGGCGTGCTCGTAGAGGTCCTCGGCGCTGTCCTCGAGCAGGGCGCCGAACGCGGCCCCGACCGTGTCCTCGCTGCCGCCGGTGTCCCCGATTTCGCACATCACGGCGTGCCCGCGAACGCCCGGATCGCTTCGGTGGTCGCTTCGGGCGCGCTCAGCTGCGGGCAGTGCCCGATCGCGTCCAGCGTCACCAGTTCACTGCCGGCGATCCGGTCGTGGACGAACGCGCCGACCGCCGGCGGGGCGATGGCGTCCTGGGCGGTCTGGACGACCAGCGTGGGCACCGAGACGCCCGGCAGGTCGGCGCGGTTGTCGGAGAGGAACGTGGCCCGGGCGAACACCCGCGCGATCACCGGGTCGGTGCGGCAGAAGCTGTCCGTCAGCTCGCCGCCGAGCTCGGGCCGGTCCGGGTTGCCCATGATCACCGGCGCCATCGCCGCCGACCAGCCCAGGTAGTTGGCGTCGAGGGACTCGAGCAGCTCGTCGATGTCCGCCCGGCTGAACCCGCCGCGGTAGTCGCCGTCGTCGAGGTAGCACGGCGACGGCGTGAGCAGCACCAGCTTCGCGAACCGCTCCGGCGCGCGGTTCACGGCCAGCACGGCGATCATCGCCGACACCGAGTGCCCGACGAGCACCACGTCACGCAGGTCCAGCTCGGCGCAGATCTCGAGGACGTCCTCGGCGTAGGCGTCGAGGCCGGCGTACCGCTCGGCCGACCACGCCGAGAGGTCCGAGCGGCCCGCGCCGACGTGGTCGAACAGCACCACGCGGAAGCGTTCGGCCAGTGCGGGGGCGACGAGCCGCCAGAGGTTCTGGTCGCAGCCGAACCCGTGGGCGAGCAGCACCACGGGGCCGTCGGCGGGACCCGTGACGACCACGTTGTTCCTGCTGCGCGCGTCCATCGGGCCATCCTGTCAGGCGGACGCCGCCCGGCGGGTTCCGGTACCCGGCCGAGACGGTCTTCACCGGCCGGCTGTTTGACCGGCGAAGACCGTCTCGCCCCCGGCTTACCCCGCACGGGCCCCGGCGAACCGCCGGTACCCGAAAGAGTCGACCGCACCGGACCAGCGCGCCGCCGTGGTCCGTCCATTGTGGACACTTCGGCCGGTTCTGCTGCATTCGGCGGCTGACATGTCCGGTGGACAACGTTGACAGTGGATCAGCTGGTCTGCGTGGACAAGGGAGTGCGCGTGTTCCGATCACCGTCGCTGAAGCTGATCCACACCCTGGTCGCCGTCGTGACGGGCGTCGCCACGGTCACCGGCACCGCCGCCGCCCAGGACCTCAGACCCCAGCAGGTGGACCAAGCCGTCGTCCAGGACGGGCACGCGCGGTTCGAGGTGCTGACGCCGACGCTGATCCGGCTCGAATACGCGGGCGACGACCGGTTCCAGGACCTGACCACCTTCAACGCCGTCAACCGGTCCTTCCCCGCCCCGGCCTACACGACCACGGTGACCGGCGGCGTCCGCGAGATCAGGACCGCGGGCCTGACCCTGCGGTACCGGCAGAACAGCGGGCCGTTCACCCGCGACAACACGTCGGTGCTGCTCACGACGACGAACGTGACCGCCGCTCCCCTGTTCCCGTCCTACTGCGCCTTCGCCACGGCCTGCGAGGCCGAAAACGGCGTGCCGGGCGGGTCGGCGGCGACCGCCTACGACCACACCGGCAACACCGGGTCGGGCTTCCTCGCCGGCTTCACCTCGGTCGGGGCGTCGCTCGCCCAGGACGTCTCGGCGGTGCCGTCGGCCGGGCAGTACCGGCTCACCGTCCGCTACGCGAACGCCCAGGGCGGCGACGGCCAGACCACCACGCGCACGCTGTCCACCACCGTCAACGGCGCGCCCGGGCCCAAGCTTTCGCTGCCGGCGACGTCGTCGTGGAACACCTGGGCGACGGCGTCGGTGACGGTGCCGCTCAACGCCGGGACGAACGCGGTGCGCGTCGACCGCAAGTCCGGCGACTCGGGCAACGTCAACCTCGACAGCCTCGCCGTCACCACGGCCACCGGGGCCTACCCCGCCGCCGACACCTCGCTGCTCACCACGGCCTACGGCGCCGGCCCCAAGTCCGTGCTCGGCGGCTGGGACCGCTCGCTGGACAACCCGGAGGCCGTCCCGACGCCGCAGCACCCGGGCCTGCTCGACCGCGACGGCTGGTACCTGCTCGACGACACGCGCTCGGCGGTCCTCAACGCCGACCGCACCGTCACGGACCGGGCGTCGCACGGTGCGCAGCCCTACCAGGACGGCTACTTCTTCGGCTACGGCAAGGACTTCAAGCAGGGCCTGGGCGACCTCAACGCCCTCACCGGCGGCACGGCGCTGCTGCCGCGTTCCGCTTACGGCGTCTGGTTCTCCCGCTACTTCGCCTACTCCGACAACGACTACCGCACCTCGCTGCTGCCGAAGTTCCGTTCGAGCTTCACCCCGATCGACTGGCTGGTCGTCGACACCGACTGGAAGTCGCCGTCGCAGTGGAACGGCTGGAACTGGAACACCGGGCTCTTCCCGGACCCGCAAGGGTTCCTGAACTGGACGAAGCAGCAGGGCCTCGCCGTCTCGCTCAACATCCACACGTCGATCGCGGGCAACGACCCCAAGTTCGCGGCGGCGAACGCCACGGCGGGCGGCCTGATCGCCGACGGCTCGAACTACGTGTGGGACTGGTCGAACCCGGCGCACCTGCGCTCCTACTTCGACCTGCACAAGCCGTTCGACGCCCAGGGCGTCCGGACGTGGTGGCTGGACTACTGCTCCGGCTGCGGCCGGTCGACGGCGTCGGACACCGGCGTCGCGCCGGACAACTTCATCAACCAGGCCTACGCCGACCACGCGGCGGCCCAGGGCCTGCGCGGCTTCTCCTTCGGCCGCATCGGCGGCGCCGAGCAGGGCGGCATCCACAGCAGCTACCCGCTCGGCCCGTGGTCGGAGCGCCGCAACACCCTCCAGTTCACCGGCGACACCCCGCTGAGCTGGGACATGCTCGCCTACGAGGCCCACTTCACGCCGGACGAGGCGGCCGCCGGGCTCAGCAACGTCAGCCACGACATCGGCAGCTTCCACGGCGGGCACCTGCCCGACGACCTCTACGCGCGGTGGCTGCAGCTGGGCGCGTTCCAGCCGATCGACCGGCTGCACTCCGACCACGGCGACCGGCTGCCGTGGGACTACCCCGGCGCGGCGGGCGACAGCGCGGAGAAGTTCCTGCGGCTGCGCGAATCGCTGGTGCCCTACACCTACACCCTCGCCAAGCAGGCGAACCAGACCGGCGTGCCGATCACCCGGCCGCTCTACCTCAACTACCCCGACCAGGACGCGGCCTACACCCACCCGCAGGAATACCTGTACGGCGACAACGTCCTCGTCGCACCGATCACCACCGCGAGCGGCTCGGTCTCGGCGTGGATCCCGCCGGGCACCTGGACCGACTACTTCACCGGGACCGTCTACACAGGACCGTCGACGGCGACGATCACCAAGCCGCTGTCGGAGATGCCGGTGCTCGTCAAGGCGGGCGGCGTCGTGCCGCTGCGCACGAACTACGTCGACAACGCCGCCGCGCCGCTCGACCAGCTGACGCTGAACGTGACGGCGGGCGCCGACGGGAACTTCTCGCTGTACGAGGACTCCGGCGAAGGCGCCGGAGCGTCGTCGACCACCCGGTTCGGCTGGCAGGACGCCGCGAAGACGCTGACGATCGACGCGGCCGCCGGCACCTCCCCGGCCAAGGCCTACACCCTGCGGCTGGCCAATTCGGCCGCGCCGACCGCGGTTTCGGTCGACGGGCAGCGGCTGCCCGAGACGGCGTGGGCGTACAACGCGCACTCCCGCACGGTCACCGTGACGACGGCGAGCCTGCCGTCGAACGCCCGGCACACCGTCACCCTGACCGGCAGCGCCGCCGACAACCCGGCGGCGGGCCAGGTGACCGGACGCGGCGGGCTCTGCCTCGCCGTCCACGGCGGCGCGTCGGCCGACGGCACGGCGCTGGAACTGGCCGCCTGCGACCACTCGGCGGGCCAGCAGCTCACCCCGCCGAGCGGTGGTGGCACGGTGCGCGTGCTCGGCAAGTGCCTCGACCTCGCCGGCGGCTCGACGGCCGCCGGCACGCCGGTCCAGCTCTACACCTGCAACGGGACGGCCGCGCAGGCGTGGAGCCTGACCACGGCGGGCAAGCTGCTGAACGCCGGCCGGTGCCTGGCCGCCACGACGGCGGGTGACGGGATGCGCCTGGCCGACTGCGCCGACACCACCGACCAGGCCTGGCGCTTCCCGCCGGCGCCGGTCACCGGGCCGGCCGGGCTCTGCGCCGACGTCGTCGACGCCTACCCCGCGTCGGGCAGCGGGGTGCAGCTCTACGGCTGCAACGGCACCGACGCGCAGCGCTGGTCCGCGCCGGGTGACGCGTCGCTGCGGACGCTGGGGAAGTGCCTCGACGTCGTCAACGGCGGCACCGCGAACTCGACCCCGGTCCAGCTGTGGGACTGCAACGGAAGCGCCGCGCAGCAGTGGGTCGCGGGCACGGGCGGGGCGCTGCGCAACGTCGGCTCCGGGCGGTGCCTCGACGACCCGGACAACGCCGGGAAGGCCGGTGACCGGCTGCGGATCCACGACTGCAACTCCTCCGCAGCGCAACGGTTCGGTTTGGGGTCCTGACCACTGCGACGGAGGCAGGCGGGGGTTAGGATTCAGCCAGTCGCGGCAACCCCGGACCCCGGTGGCCGAACACGCACCACTCGCCGATCGGGAGCAGCTGATGAACAGCGTTCAGCACGCGACCAGTCCCGTTCTCACGCGCGAGTTCACCCGTCGTGCCGCCGGCGCCTGGATCCGCGCGGCGGACGCCGGGCTGATCGACGCCGCCGAGCTCACCTGGCTGCTGGGCCACCTGACCGGCGATCCGTGCGCCCGGACCGGCGCCGAGGTGGACGGATGAAGACCGAGAGCCGCACGCGGCCGGTGCTCACCTGGCAGTCCGCCGAAACCGATCTTCCCGGGCGGATGCTGACGCTGGTCTACCGCGTCGCGAAGCAGACCGGGCGCTCCCAGCGCACGAGCACCGCCCTGTGCCGCCGGGTGCTGGCCGCGGCGCCGGAGGTGGACCGGCGGTGCCGGGACGCGGCCGCCGAGCGGCAGGTGCGGGCCCGCGTGCTGGTGGCGCTGCGGGCGGACCTGGCGCCGCGGATCGAGCGCGCCACGCTGGACGCGGCCCTGCGCGACGCCGTCCTGCTCGACGAGGTGACCCAGCTGCCGCCGCGGCAGCGCTTCGCCCTGTGGTCCACCGCCGTCGACCGCCTCACGACCGCCGAACTCGCCACGCGCACGGGCTGGACGCCGCCGCAGATCGCCCGGCTGCTGCGGGCCGCGCTGCGGACCGTGACCTCGAGCGCGACCCTGCCGGAGTGAGAACCGGCACTCGACCTCGGGGACCACGCTGCGGACGCCGGACGGCCGGGAGAGACTTGACCCGTGTCCAGCAACGAACCCCCTGAGCCGCCGCCGCTGGTGATCCCCGACGAGCAGCCGGCCTTGCAGTGCAGTGTCAGCCGCCGTGGCAGCGCGGTCGTCGTCGCCGTGGCCGACGAGCTCGACCTCCTGACCGTCCCGGAGTTCAGCAGGACCCTGACCGCCATCCAGGCGGCCGCCGCCGGGCCCGTGGTGCTGGACCTGACGGCGGTGACCTTCCTCGACTCGAGCGGCATCAACGCCATCGTCCGCGCCAGCCGCGACGCCGACGACAACCCCACGCGGCTGCGGGTGGTGGCGGACGGCCCGACGGTCCTCAAGACCATCCAGCTCGCCGGAGCGCACGAACTGATCACCCTGGTCCCGACGGTCGACGACGCCCTGGCGCTGCCCTGACCCTGCCCTGACGCGATCGGTGCGGCCAGACTCGGCGCGGCCAGCCTCAGTGCGGCCAGGCTCAGCACGGCCGACGCCCTGACACGCACGGAGCGGGGGCACCGGATTCCGGTGCCCCCGCTCGGTCGTTCTCCCGCTTACCGTCAGACGGTGTGCGGGCTGTGCGCGACGGTGTTCCAGCCCGAGGCGATGACGCCGGCGTCGCCGCCGTTGCCCGCCCAGCCCGAGTTACCGCCGGTGGTGGTGCTGGTGTTGCCCGCGTCGCCGGTCCAGCCGGTGGCGCCGGTGTCACCCGAGTTGCCCGAGGTCACCGTGGTGGCCGACTTCGTGCCGCTCTCGTTGTTCCAGCCACCCTTGTTCCAGCCACCGTGGTGGCGGCCCTGCTGCTCGTGGCCACGGGTCGACGTGACGGCGGTGTTGCCGCCGGTCGAGCCCGAGTCGCCCGAGTTGCCGGACGTGCCGCTCACCGCGTCGTTGCCGCTGGTGGCGTTACCGGCGTCGCCGGAGTTGCCACCGTTGCCGCCGGTCGCGGTGCCGGTGACCGTGCCCGAAACGCTGCTGGTGCCGCCCTGGTTGTGACGGTTCCAGCCGTGCCCACCGTTGTTGTTCGTGGCGGAGTTCTTGCCGGTGCTCACGACGGTGGCGTCGCCACCGTTGCCCGCCCAGCCCGAGTTACCGCCGGTGGTGGTGCTGGTGTTCCAGGCGTCGCCGGTCGAACCGGTGGCGCCGGTGTCACCCGAGTTGCCCGAGGTCACCGTGGTGGCCGACTTCGTGCCCTCGTGCTTCCAGCCACCGTTGTTCCAGCCGGAGTCGTGCTTCCAGCCGTTGTCCCAGCCACCCTTGTTCCAGCCACCGTGGTTCCAGCCGCCGTTCTGGTGACCGCGGCCGTTGTCCTGGCCGCCCAGGGTCCACACGATGGCGGTGTTGCCGCCGGTGGAGCCCGAGTCACCCGAGTTGCCGGAGTTCCCGGTCACCGCGGAGTTGTGGCTGGTGGCGTTACCGGCGTCGCCGGAGTTGCCACCGTTGCCGCCCTTGGCGGTGCCGGTGACCGAACCCAGGACGCCCGTGGTGCCGCCCTGACGGTTCCAGCCCCAGCCGTGCCCACCGTTGTTCGTGGCGGAGTTGTGGCCCGTGCCGGCCGCGGTGGCGTCGCCACCGTTGCCCGCGTTGCCCGAGTTCCCGCCGGTGGTGGTGCTGGTGTTCGTGGCGTCGCCGGTCGAGCCGGTGGCGCCGGTGTTCCCGGAGTCACCCGAGGTCACCGAGGTGGTGCACTGCGCCAGCAGGCACAGGCCGTAGGCGCTGTTGCCACCGGTCGAGCCGGAGTTCCCGGAGTTGCCCGAGTTCCCCGACGTCGCGGAGTTGCTGCTGGTGGCGTTCCCGGCGTCGCCGGAGTTGCCACCGTTGCCGCCCTTCGCGGTACCCGTGACGGTCCCGAGCACCTTGCCGACACCGCGGGCGCCCCGCGAGTCCGCGGTGTTCTTGCCCGAGGCCACCGACGTCCCGGAGCCGCCGTCGCCGGCGTTCCCGGAGTGCCCACCGGTGGTGGTGCTGGTGTTCGAGGCGTTCCCGGTCGAGCCGGTCGCGCCCGTGTTCCCGGAGTTGCCCGAGGACACCGTGGTGTTGCACTTGGCCAGCACGCAGACGCCGTAAGCGCTGTTGCCGCCGGTGGAACCGGAGTTGCCCGAGTTGCCGGAGTTCCCGCTGACCGCGGTGTTGCCGCTGGTCGCGTTGCCGCCGTTGCCCGAGGTCCCGCCGTTGCCGCCGGTGGCGGTGCCGGTCACGACCGAGTGCAGCGTGTTGCCGAGCCCGCCGAGCGGGTTCGTGTTGCCGGTGTCCGCACTGGCCACCGCACTGCCCAGCAGGACGAACCCGCCGGAGATGAATGCGGCGGTCAGGCCGCGTCGCACGTACTCGTGCATGACTTCCCTTTCCTTACCATCTGTCCTTTATGGATTTCCGGAGGTGGAAAGGGAAAGTCAGCTCGGATGGTCGTTTCCGTAGAAGACCAGCCAGTACAGCGACCACGCGGCGCCCGGTGGCGCGCGCCAGGCCCGGTCGGTGCCGAGCACCCGCGAACCGGCGGACGTCACGGCGTATTCACCACCGTGCTGACCACCCGGGCTCGCCGACATCGCACCGCTCGTGCCGGACACGTCGGCGGGCAACCCGCCACCGCCGGATCCGGACATCGGAACCGCGGTGTCGGCGGTCTTGGCGACCGCCTGGGAAGAACCGCTGTGGACCACCGCGAAGACCCGGGCCTGCACCGGCGAGGCACTGGCACCCTCACGCGGCTGGGGCACGGCCGGTTGCCCGGTCACGGCCGGAACCACCTGGTCAGTCCGGATCGGACGGACCGGCGACGCGGTCACCGGAGCCGTGACGTGCAGTACCGGCTCCGTCACCGGGGACAGCGACCGCAGCACCGGCTCCGTCGCCGGAGAAAGCGCGTGCAGCACCGGCTGGGTCACCGGCCGCAGGGCCGAAAGCACCGGACTCGTCACCGGCTTCACCGCGTGGATCAGCGGCGCGACGACGGGCTCGAGCCCGCTCGTCACCGGCTCCAGCACCGGAGCGACCTGCGACGTCACGGCGTACACCGTGTCCGTCACCGGCTTCAGCACCGGCGCCACCTGCGACGTCACCGTGTGCACGGTGCCCGTCACCGGCTTCAGCACCGGTTCCGCCTGCGTTGTCACCGCGTGCAGAGTGCCCGTCACCGGCTTGAGGGCCGGTTCCACGGGCTCGAGCACGCCGTGCACGGTTTGCCCGGCTTGGTCGAGCAGGCCGGGCCGGTCGGGTGGCGGCGAACCTTCGGCAGCGTTCGCGGTGCCCGACACGAGCAGGGCCAGCACGGTGAACCCGAACAACGCGCCGGCCAAGATCAGCATCCGCAGCACGAACGGGTGCGGGGCCGGCGTTGTGTCCGTCAGGGAAGTATCCATCATCTCACCCCCTTTCGAGTGGCGACTTCACCGTCAGTCGTCTTTCGGGGCGAACGTCATCACCGGATTGGGTTAGATCCCAGTTATTTTCTTTTACCCGAAAGGGTTTCCTACCGCTGAGTAGCGGGTAACGAGGCCGCTTTCCGACCCATCCGCGGCGCCGACGGCCCCGAAAGGGAAACGTCCACGATGGATCCGTCCCGCCGCCGGGAAGCCCGGCGAGCGGGTGTCGCCCGCCGTACGCGTGCGGGCGGGGAGGAGTTCGCCCGTGTTCGGCAAACGCTACGCAGCAGCCATGATCAACCGGAGTGCCGAGAACGAC
This sequence comes from Amycolatopsis sp. NBC_00348, assembly GCF_036114655.1. Lineage (NCBI taxonomy): Bacteria > Bacillati > Actinomycetota > Actinomycetes > Pseudonocardiales > Pseudonocardiaceae > Amycolatopsis > Amycolatopsis sp. NBC_00348. Next base: position 6,264,555 of record NZ_CP107994.1, read on the forward strand.
CAGGACCGCCGCCGCTTCCTCAAAGCGGCCGGCATGACCGGACTCGGCGTCGTCGGCGCCGGAGCCCTCGGCGGTCTCACCGCCGGAACCGCGTCCGCGGCCACCGCCCGGCCCGCCGCCGCGGCCGCCGCGCCGAGCGGCGTCAGCGACGCCGCCGTCCTCAACTTCGCCCTCAACCTCGAGTACCTCGAAGCCGAGTTCTACCTGCACGCCGTCACCGGCCGCGGCCTCGACGACGCCATGACCACCGGCACCGGCGCCCGCGGCGGCGTCACCGGCGGCCGCGCCGTCCGCTTCCAGACCAAAGCCGCGAAGCAGTACGCGCAGGAGATCGCCGGCGACGAGAAGGCCCACGTCCAGTTCCTGCGCTCCGCCCTCGGCTCCGCCGCGGTCAGCCGCCCCGCGATCGACCTGCGCTCCAGCTTCACCGCCGCCGCCCAGGCCGCCGGTCTGGTCAAGCCCGGCCAGAGCTTCGACGCGTTCTCCTGCGAGGAGAATTTCCTGCTCGCCGCGTTCCTCTTCGAGGACGTCGGCGTCACGGCGTACAAAGGCGCGGCGCCCTTGATCACCAACAAGACCTACCTCGAAGCCGCCGCCGGCATCCTCGCCGTCGAGGCCTACCACGCGGCCAACATCCGCAGCGCGCTCTACCAGCGCGGCGAGGGCAAGGCCACCGTCAAGCTCTCGGCCGCCCGCGACAGCCTCGACGGCCCCACCGACGACGACCAGGGCGTCATCGACAGCCACGGCAACGCCAACATCGTCCCCACCGACGCCAACGGCATCGCCTACAGCCGCTCACCCGGCCAGGTCCTCAACATCGTCTACCTGACGAACAAGGCCGCCACCTCCGGCGGATTCTTCCCCAAGGGCGTCAACGGCGAGGTCAACACCAGCGCCGCGAACTGATCTCCGACGCGGGTGCCGGAGCGATCCGGCACCCGCGTGAACACCTTTCACGGCTGCGGGCAAGAGGAGGCGACACCACAAGCGGCAAAACTGGAGGACTCCCCCTTGCCCACCCTTCTCCCCCGCCGTGCGCGCCGGCTCGTGGTCGCCGTGCTGGCGACCGCCCTGGCCCTGCCCGGCGTACCCGCCGCCGCCACCCCACGGGAACCGGCGGCCCCGCAGCTGACCTGGTCCGACTGCCAGGACGGCTTCCAGTGTTCGACGGCGCCGGTGCCGTTGGACTACGACCAGCCCACCGGCGCCCAGGTGCAGCTGGCGCTGATCAAGCTCCCGGCACCCGACCCGGCGAAGCGCATCGGGACGCTGTTCGTCAACTTCGGCGGCCCCGGCGCGTCCGGGCTGCAGCGGCTGCGCGAGCGCGGCAAGTGGCCGTGGCTGTTCTCCGCCGAGCTGCGGTCCCGGTTCGACGTCGTGTCCTGGGACCCGCGGGGCATCGGCAACAGCACGGCCGTGCGGTGCTTCGACACCGAAGCCGACCAGCAGGCGTTCTTCGGTGCCTTCCCGGAGATGCCTGGCGACCCGAGCGGCGAAGCGCCGTTCTACGCCGCCTCGAAGGACCTCGCCGACCGGTGCGGCCAGAAGGCGGGGAGCATCCTCCAGCACGTCTCGACGGCGAACACGGCGCGGGACCTGGACCTGCTGCGCCGCGCCGTCGGTGACCAGAAGCTGACCTACCACGGGATCTCGTACGGGACGTTCCTCGGCGCCGTCTACGCCAACCTGTTCCCGGACCGGATCCGGGCCATGGTCTTCGACGGTTCGATGGACTTCGTGGGCAGCGCCACCGGCCACGACGGCACCGGGCCGACGGTCCCGCTCGACACCCGGCAGGACGTCCCGCGCGGCATCGCGGACACGTTCGACCAGTTCCTGAAGCAGTGCACCGCGGCCGGGCCGGACTGCGCGTTCTCCTCGGGTGACCCGAAGGCGAAGTGGACGGCGATCATGGCGCGGGCGAAGCAGGGCCCGATCACCGTCCAGGGGGCCGACGGCCCGGAAACCTGGACGTACTCCGGGATCATCAACACCGCGGGCGACCTTTCGGACCTGCGGGGCTGGCCGGACATCGCGGACCTGTTGCAGCGCTTGTACAACGCCAAGAACACGGTCGCGCGGCTGTCGGTGGCCACCGGTGAGCAGTACACCTCGAACCGCACCGAGGCGTTCAACGCGATCCAGTGCACCGACAGCGACGTCCCGACCGACCCGGCGATCTACAGCCGTTATGCCGCGTCGGAAGACCAGCGGGTGCCGTACTTCGGACGGATCGGCGCGCTGGACATGATGAGCTGCGCGTACTGGAAGGCGAAGGACACCGACCGGTACACAGGGCCGTGGAACCGCTGGACGTCGGCGCCGATCCTGGTGATCAACAACCGCTACGACCCGTCGACACCGCTGCACGGCGCGCAGGACGGCGCCGCGGAACTGGCGCGCGCCAAGGTGTTCGTGACCGACGGCTTCGGGCACTCGTCGATGTACGCGCCGAGCACGTGCACGGAGCAGGTCAAGCGGAACTACCTGATCGCCGGCACGTTCCCGGCGGCGGGCAAGACCTGCGGGCTGGACGCGAACCCGTTCGTCACGGGGTGAGTCCGTCGGCGGGCAGGCCGGCACCGGCCTGCCCGCCACGGTGCGCGTCGACGGCCGTACCGGCCGGTGAAGATCCTGCTAATGTGGAACGTGTTCTAGTTCCGGCGGCAGGAGGACGATGGCCGAACCGCAGCTCAGGAGCGCGTACCCGGTGGTCCCCGGCGTGCCACCCGCGCGGGCCCTGCTCGGTTCACGGATCCGGGACCTGATCGAGGCCGCCGTGTGCGTGCGCGACGACGAAGCCGATCTGGTCGCCGCGGCGGACCGGATCGAGGCCGTCACCGAGGCCCTGCGCGCCGCCGGCGGCGAGTCGCCGTTGCTGCTGGCCGCGCTCGAGGGCGGCGGGTACCTGAGCATCAACAACCCGGTCGAAGGGCCGGGAAACCCGCTGGCGCCACCGTTGTCGTGGGTGCACGTCGGGCCGGACTCGGTGCGGGCCGAGCTGCTGCTCGGCCCGGCGCACGAAGGACCACCCGGCCGGGTACACGGCGGCTGGGTAGCGGCGGTCATGGACCACGTGCTGGGCCGCGCCACCGCGGCGGCGGGCTTCCCCGGCATGACGGCCTCCCTGACGGTCGACTACCACCAGGGCACGCCCTACGGCGTCCCGCTGACGGCGGAAGGCCGCTTCACAAGCCGCGACGGCCGCAAGCTCCACGCCACCGGCGAACTCCGAGCAGGCAACGTGGTCTGCGCAACGGCAACGGCCCTGCTGGTCCAGTTCCGCCCCGGCCACCTCCCCACACCCCCCTAACCCACCACGCCCCACACCGTGTCGCCCCCCAAACCACACGAGCCGACTCCCCAATCACACGAGTCCCGCCCTCAATCACACGAGTCACGGCCCAGATCACACGAGTCCCGGCTCTGGTCACGCGAGTCCGGCTTGGATCACGCGAGTCCCGGCCCGAATCACGCCAGTTCCGGCCCGAATCACGCGAGTTCCGGCCTCCCGTATCGCGAGCCGACCCTCCAGACACACGAACCGACCCTCCAATCACGCGAGTTGACTCTCCAGACACACGAGCCGACCCTCCAGACACGCGAGTTGACCCTCCAGACACGCGAGTTGACCGTCCAATCACGCGAGTTCCGCCTTCAATCACACGAGTCCCGACCCAGATCACGCGAGTCTCGACTTGGATCACACGATTCCCGACCCGGACCACGCGAGTTCCGGCTCGGATCACGCGAGTTCCGGCCTCCGTACCGCGAGCCGACCTTCCAAGTACGCGAGCCGACTCTCCGAGTACGTGAGCCGACCCTCTGAGTACGTAAGCCGACCCTCCCGGCACGCGACCTGACCTCCCGGGCCCCGCTCCGAAGGCTCGGCGACCACCGGCCGCCTGCGTCAGCGCTCACGCGCCCCCGTCATCGCTTACGTGCCCGCGTCAGCGCTCATGCGGCGACCGACCGGCACCTCACGGGCCGCGGTCCGGTAGTTCGATGACCACCGTGCGGCCTTCGTCGTCGTCGTTCGCGGGGGGTGGGGGCATGGGCTCGCCCGGGGGGCGGGCGTCGACGATGTCCGTCGAGCGCACCAGCCTCAGTGGGGTGCCGGGGGCCGCGCGGAACGGTCTGACCCGGACCCACGTCGTGCACGTGTGCTCGTCGCGCAGGGTGGGGCCGGCTATCGTGCCGATGCGTTCCCGCGACGTTCGCAACCCGGGCATCGACGGCTCCCGGCGGCCGCGGTAGCGGACCTGCCAGCCCGGTGGGTACACGCCGGGTTCGGCATCCTCGGCCGTGGCCATCTCGTCACCCCGCTCGCTCGAACGTCGAAGGGCGCCGGGGGCTGGGGCGTGGCGTCCAGCCTAAGCCCGGGCGGGGCTCGGCGGGCTCGGCCAGGTGGGTGGTTCCGCCCGCGGGGCAGTCCATTGAGGACGGACGTCACCCGGGTGGTGGGCGCCGGGGTTCGATGCCGACGACGTCGCTGTCCGGCACCCAGACCGGCGGGCCGTCGCCCAGTGGGGCCAGCGGGATCGTTTCCAGACCTGTGCGCGGATCCCGCACCGGCGACCCGAGCACCACCCCGGCCGACCAGCCGGAAACCCGCCGATCCCGGTAGGTGAGGACCCAGCCCACCGGGTACTCGTCGTCCAACGCTTTTGCCGATTCCACCGCACAGCCCCGATTCGTCGACGAACTCTCGTCGCCGTGGTCCGGGGCGATGATCCAGCCTACGTGAGCACCGCGGCACCGCGGCAGCTCCAGCCGGGTGGTTCCGCCGGTCGCTCGCACCCGCCGGTGATCAGGCCTTGCGGCGCGCCAGTACGAGGGCCGGGTCCAGTGCCCGTTCGGCGAGCGCGCGGGCGACGTCGCTCAGCCGGAGGCCGTTGTTGCGCGCGTAGCCCCGCAGCGCGGCGAAGGCGTCGTCCATGGTGAGCCCGCCCGTCACGGCCAAGACGCCCTTCGCCTGCTCGATCGTCACCCGGCTGTTCAACGCGGTCTGCAGCTGCTCGGACATCGTCTCCCCGTGCCGGACGGCCCGCTCCTGGAGGATGCCGATGGTCGCGGTGTCGGCCAGCCCCTGGGCCAGGTAGACGTCGTCGGCCGCCAGCTCGCCCGGGCGGGCGCCGAACAGGTTCAGCGCGCCGATGGTCTGCTTGCGCAGCCGCATCGGCAGCGCGTGCACCGAGGCGAACCCCTCGCGGGCGGCCTCGGCGGCGAACCGCGGCCAGCGGCCGGCCGCCGCGGCGATGTCGGCGACCAGGACCGGGGTCCGGCTCGCGAAGCACTCCACGCACGGGCCCTCGTCGATGCCGAGCTGGAACAGCTCGAGCAGCCGGGCCTGCTCGGTCGACGACGCGAGCACCTGCAGGCTGCCGCGCTCGTCGACGAGCGTCAGGCCGGCCGCGGCGACGTCGAGCAGGTCCACGCACCGCCGCACCAGCGTGTGCAGCAGGTCGGCGACGTCGAAGTCGTCGACGAGGGTGTCGGCCAGTGCGACGAACGTCCGGGTCACCTGTCGTTCACGGTCGGCCATGCCCACCACCTCCTGGTTGTTCGTCGGATGTCTTCACGGTGACCCTCATCGGGGCTCCCGGTCCAGCCGGAGCCGGCCGGCCACGATGTCGGCGGCGACGTCGAGCAGCGGACGCCCTTCGCCGAAGGCGTGCGCGCGCATCCGGGCCAGCGCCGCCTCGGCCGGCACGTCGAGCTGCGCGATCAGCATCCCGGTGGCCTGGTGGACCTCCCGGTGCCGCATCCCCGCGCCCTCCATCCACCGGCCGTCCCCGTCGAGCCACCGGTCGCCGCCGAGCAGGCCCGACAGCGCCAGCGCGGCGATGTCGGCCACCTGCAGGGCCGTCGAGAGCTCGGCGGCGGTGAGCGAGCCCGGCGTCGCCCGGTAGGTGTCGAGGGTCGCCACGCGCACGACCCCGATCTGCAGCGGGAAGGTGAACAACGCCGCCACCGGGTGCTCGGCGGCCTGGGCGGCGAACACCGGCCAGGCCGGCGGGAGCCCGGCGGCGAGGTCGGGGTGGAGCACCGGCCCGCCTTGGGAAAACGCTTCGAAACACGGGCCTTCGCCGAGCGAGAACTGCATTTCGGCGAGCGCGGAACTCACCTCGTCGCTCGTGTAGACGACTTCGCGGTGCCCGGCGTCGGCCATCACCGACACCGCGGCGCCATCGACCGGGAGCAGCTCGACGCAGGCCCGGCACACCCGGCCGACCGTGTCGACGCCGCTGCCCGCCCGGCCGCCGGCGAGGGCGGCCAGGACGCCGCTGCGCAGGGCGTCGAGCTCAGCCACCCACCACACGCCGGCGCATGCGGGCCTCCTCCGGGTCGGTGTCCTGCACCGCCACACCGACTCGGAAGGACATGGGTACGGATCAGCTCCGCCACCGCGGCCGCACCGAACCCTACCCCGCGACGTGCGGGTACGCGGCCGACCGGTGCTGGAAGGCCAGGATCGCGGGGTTCACGATGACGCCGTCGCGGATCTCCACGGCGCGCCGCACGGTCTCGTGACCGTCCCATTCGGACGGTCCGCCGAGCACCGGCCGCAGCAGCGGGAGCAGCGCCTCGCTGATCTCCCACGTGGCCGAGTTCCACAGGTAGGACGGGCTGTGGTCGACGGCGTAGTAGGTGATGCCGTCGCCGACCGTGAAAGCCGGGTGGGCGAACGTGGTGGGCTTCGCCCAGCTGAAGCCCATGCCCTCGTCGCAGGAGACGTCGACGATGAGGCTGCCCGGCGCGAAAGCGGCGAGGTCTTCCTCGATGAGGAACGTCAGCGGCTCGGCGGTGTCCTGCAGCACGCAGTTGACGACGATGTCGTGCTCGGCGAGGAACCCGGCCAGCGGCACCCGGCCCCGGTCGGTCAGCGCGTGGCTGCGCCGGAGGTCGCCCGGGTTGTTCTCGTCGTGCTCGAAGTGCACCATCGTGGCGGAGTGGATCGGCGAGCCGACCGCCGCGATCCCCCGGCCGGTGAGCACGTGCACGTCGTGCACCCCGTGCGCGTTGAGCGCGGTCACCGAACCCCGTGCCGTCGCGCCGAAACCGATCACGACCGCGTTCAGCCGGCGGCCGTAGTCCCCGGTCGCACCGGCCAGCTGCAGCGCGTGCAGCACCGAGCAGTAGCCGGCGAGCTCGTTGTTCTTGTGGAAGACGTGCAGCCCGAACGAGCCGTCGCGGTTCCAGTGGTTCATCGCCTCGAACGCGATCAGCGTCAGCTTGCTGTCGATCGCCAGCTGCGTGAGCCCGGTGTCCTGGACGCAGTGCGGCCAGCCCCACAGCACCTGGCCGGGGCGCAGCTCGGCGACGTCCTCCCGCAACGGCTTGGCCAGCAACAGGACGTCGCACTCGGCGACGAGCTGCTCGTGGGTGCGCAGGCCGCCGACGAGGCCGGCCAGCTGTTCGTCCGCGACGCCGAAGTTCTCGCCGTAGCCGTGTTCGAGGAAGATGCGTTCGCGCAGATCGGAATCGATCCGCTCGAAGTGGCGGGGGTGGATGGGAAGCCGGCGTTCGTTCTCTTTCCGTGAACGGGAGACGACGCCGAGGGTGAGCTGGTCCACGAGGGCCCCTTTGGTAGACCCCAGTCTTAACACACAGTGCGTGTAGTGTCTGTGGTGACCGAGAGCATTTCGCGCGCGGGCGCTCGAGCCCGCGCCGTCCTCGGGCGCGTACCGGTCGCGATCGGCGGCCGGGGACGGGAGTCCCGGCATGACGTCGGCCCCCAGCACTGTCACCACCCCCGCGGCCGAGGAGCACGCCCTCCGGCTTCGGTTGAAGCCGAAGGGACCCACGACGGGGTACGTCGACGGCGCGTGGTGGCCGCGCTCGGCCGACCTGGTCGGCGAGCTGCCGGAGCTGTTCGCCGTACTGGCCGTCCGGCTGGGCCGGATCGAGCGCGTCACCTTCCACCTCGGCGATTTCGCCGACCCGCCAAGGCGAATCGAGTACGACGGCGAGCGGGTCCGGCTTGAGGGGTTCCGCTCGCAGCGAGCCGGGACGCTCACCGTGATCGGCGCGTCGGACCGCCACCGCGTGACCCTGCTGATCGTTCCCTCGGACGCGAACCCGGAAGCCGCGCACGACGTGCAGATGGCGGCGGCGCACCGCGACGGCACCGACACCGTCGAGACGCTGCTGGACCGTCTAAAGTAGACGCCCCGGGAGCGCGAGGCGGAAGATCTTGCGGACCACCGAGCCCAGCTGCCGGGACAGCGATCCCGTGTTGTATGGCAGGTCGTGCCGTTCGCAGATCTCCCGCACCTCGGCGGCGATCCGCGGGTAGCGGTGGCTGGGCAGGTCCGGGAACAGGTGGTGCTCGATCTGGTGGCTGAGGTTGCCCGACAGCACGTGGAACAGCGGGCTGCCGGTGATGTTGGCCGACCCGAGCATCTGCCGCAGGTACCACTGGCCCCGGCTCTCGTGCTCGCTCTCCTCCTCGGCGAAAACCTCGGCGCCGTCGGGGAAGTGGCCGCAGAAGATGATCGAGAACGCCCAGAGGTTGCGGAGCACGTTGGCCGTGACGTTCGCCGTCAGGGTCAGCGGCGCGAGCGGCCCGGTGAGCAGCGGGTAGACGACGTAGTCGCGCCCGGCTTGGCGCGCCGTCTTGCGCAGCATCGGCTTCAGCAGCGGGAGGACGTCGCGCCAGCCGCGGCGCCCCTGCACGATCCGGTCGACTTCGAGGTCGTGCAGCATGATCCCGTACTCGAAGAACACCGCCTGCGCCGCGGCGTAGACCGGGTTGCCGAGGTAGTACGGGTGCCACGGCTGGTCCTCGGTGATCCGCAGGATGCCGTAGCCGACGTCGCGGTCCTTGTCGAGGATGTTGGTGTAGGTGTGGTGCATGAAGTTGTGCGAGCGGCGCCACTGCTCGCCCGGGCACACCATGTCCCACTCGAAGGTCCGCGAGTTCAGCGCCGGGTCCTTCATCCAGTCGTACTGGCCGTGCATGACGTTGTGGCCGATCTCCATGTTGTCGAGGATCTTCGACAGCGTCAGCGCCGCGACGCCGCCGGCCCAGGCGGGCGGGAACCAGCCCGCGAACAACAGCACCCGGCCGGAGACCTCGCAGAACCGTTGCACGGCAACGACGTTGTGGATGTAGTCGGCGTCCTCCGCGCCGAGCTCCCCGGCGACGCGGGTGCGCAGCTTGTCCAGCTCCGTGCCGATCTGCTCGATCTCGACGGGATCGAGCTCCCGGTGCGTGGTGGTCATCGGCGGATCTCCTCGGGCCGTTCGACTGCGGTCGCCTGGGTCCGGGGCGCGCCCCCAGCGTAGGCGCGCGCACCGCGCCCGCGCTCGGCCAGGCGGGTGGTCCCGGATCGTTTCCACCCGCGCCACACGCGCGTAACGTGCCGCGCTCGACCCCGACGCTCGCGCTGTACGGCCCCGACACGACGGTCGTCCTGGAGGCAGTCGTCGCCTTCGCCGGTGCGACGTGATCAGTCCGGGACGGCGGCGCTCACCAAGGCGGCCGCGACGCCGCGGGCGGCCGACTCGGCGCTCGGGTCGCGGTCCATCCACGCGCTGATCCCGGCGCCGTCGTAGAGCAGCACCAACTGTTGCGCGAGCAGCTTCGGGTCCGTCGCGCGCGCCTGCTGGGCGAGGTCGAAGAACAGGTCGTGCAGCCAGGTGCGGTAGTCGGCGGCGGTCTCCTCGACCACGCCGCCCGGCGCGGCGTCGGCACTCGCGCTGACGAACGCGCAACCCCGGAACCCCGGCTCGGTGAACGACAAGCCCTGTACCTCGAAGGCGCCGACGAGACGCTCTTTCGGCGTGGCGTAACGGGTTTCGAGTTCGCGGGCCATCCGGTCGGCCGTGGCGGCGTGCCGGGCCTCCAGGTACGCGCGGACGAGGCCGTCCTTGCTGCCGAACGCGCTGTAGAGCGTCGCCTTGGCGACGCCGGCGTGCTCGATGACCCGGTCGATGCCGACGGACTGGACGCCCTCGGCGTAGAACAGCTCGTCGGCGGCGGCCAGCAGCCGCGCCCGCGCGGCCGCGCTGCGTTCCCGGGGTGACGGCGCCTTCTCGGACATGCGCACACCATAGCAGACAGGTCGGTCTGTCTGCGCTGAGGCGAGCGTCACCCTTGACGCATCCAGACCGGTCTGTCTAGGTTGATTCTTGCCAGACAGACCGGTCTGGATGACAACTCCGGAAGGTGCCGACCATGTCCGCTCAGCCTGCTACCGCCCTGGTCACCGGCGCGACGTCCGGGATCGGCAAAGCCGTGGCGAAGAAGCTGGCCGCCGACGGGCTGACCGTCATCGCGGTCGGCCGCAACGCCCGCCGCGGCGCCGAGACCGTCGAGGAGATCACCGCCGCGGGTGGCCGGGCCCGGTTCGTCGAGGCCGACCTCGAAGACCCGGCCGCCATCGAGCGGCTCGCGGCCGACGTCGGCGAGATCGACGTCCTGGTCAACAACGCCGGCCAGTCGGTCTGGGCGCCGACCGAGGACCTGAAGCTCGCCGACTACGACGCGATGTTCGCCGGCAACGTCCGTGCGCCGTTCCTGCTGGTGGCCGCGTTCGCCCCGGCGATGGCGGCCCGGGGGTCGGGCAGCGTGATCTCGCTGGGCAGCATGGCGGGCAGCGTCGGCCTGGTGAACGGCGCCGCGTACGGCGCGACCAAGGCGGCGCTCGCCGCCCTGACTCGCGGCTGGGCGGCCGAGTACAGCGGCCGGGGCGTCCGCTTCAACACCGTCGCACCGGGCCCGGTGTACACCCGCCCGGAGGCCCGCGACCTGTTCGACGCGCTCGCCGAGACGACCGCGATGAAGCGGGCCGCCGACCCGGCGGAGATCGCCGAGGTGGTGGCGTTCCTGGCGTCCCCGAAGGCCAGCTACGTCACGGGCGCGACCATCGCCGCCGACGGCGGCCGCACCGCCATCTGAAGACAGGAGCACGAACCATGGACTACGCACCCAGCCCCAGTGACCGCGTCCGCGAGCAGGTCGAGCGGTACGAAGCCACCGGTGGCCGTGAGGGCGGGACGCTCGAAGGCCAGCCCGTCGTCATCCTCACCACCACCGGCGCCAAGACCGGCAAGGTCCGCAAGACCCCGCTGATCCGGATCGAGCACGACGGCGTCTACGCCGTGGTCGCGTCCGCCGGGGGTGCGCCCGAGCACCCCGCCTGGTACCGGAACGTCCTCGCCGATCCCCTCGTGCGCGTGCAGGACCACGACGACGTCCACGCCGTCCGCGCGCGCGAAGTGCACGGTGCGGAGAAAGACCGCTGGTGGCGGATCGCGGAGACCTTCTGGCCGCACTTCCCGGAGTACCGCGAGAAAGCAGCCGGTCGCGAGATCCCCATCGTCGTCCTGGAACGACGGTGATCAGCAGATCGCGACGGCCAGGGTCGTGTCGCTCTGGCCGTAGTAGGCGAACCACCGGCCGCGGAAGTGCACCAGGCCCTCGACGAACGTGACGTTCGAGACCATCCCGTGGGTGTCCTCGAAGCTCGTCGGGCGCAGCCACGGCTCGGTTGTGCGCGCGACGACCGTCGCCGGATCCGCTGCGGCCACGGCGATCTGGCCGCAGCGGTAGTGGACCTCGGTGGGCGACGTCGCGGTCGCGCCGTTGGTCAGGAACACCAGCAGGCCGTCGTCGGTGCGGACCGGCGGGGCGCCGATCTCGACCAGGGTCGCGTCCCACTCGCCGGGGGTCGGCGTGTGCATCGGGTGCTCGTCGCCGGCGACCGGCGTCCAGTGCAGCAGGTCCGCCGACGTCGCCGCGTGGATCGTGCCTTCGCCGAACCACATCCAGTAGCGGCCGCCGAGCTTCTCCGGGTGGATGACGCCGGCCTTGCTCCACGGCTTGTCCGGGCCGTACGGCAAGGTTCGCCAGGTGTTGAAGCCCGGGAACAGCGGGCCGTGCTTCGCCCAGGTGCGCAGATCGGCCGACGTCGCCAGGCACAGCTGGGCCTGCGCGCCGTCGAAGCCGGTGTACGTCAGGTAGTACGTCTCGCCGACCCGCGTGATCCGGGGGTCTTCGCACCCGACCCGCTCGTAGTCGTGCTCAGGAACCAGAACCGGGTCGTCTTCACGGTCGAACCGGACGCCGTCCTCGCTCCAGGCGAGACCGATGCGGGAGACGCGGTCGGCCGCGTGCGCGCGGTAGAGCAGCGCGACGCGGTCGCCGACGACGATCGCGGCCGGGTTGTAGAGGTTCGCCGACTCCCAGCCGGTACCGCGCGGGCGCAGGATCGGGTTGGCCGGGCTCGGCTCGAACGGCCCGAGCGGGAACGTCGCGGTCACCGGTCGAGCAGCGCTTCGGCGATCAGCGCCTGGGTGATCTTCTGCAGCGGTGGCGCCGCGTACGACAGCAGCTGGATCATCCCGACGTAGAGCAGGTCGTGCTCGGGGTCGACCCAGAACCAGGTGCCCGCGGCGCCGTCCCACTGGTAGGTGCCGCGCCCGACCGGGGCGCCGGCCAGGGCCGGGTCGTGGAACACGGCGCCGTCGTAGCCGTAGCCGAACCCGGGCCGCAGGTCCATGTGCCCGGCGTGGAAACCCCGCTCCAGCAAGGATTCCGGCAGCTGGTTCGACATCTGCGCGGCGAGAGCTTCTTCGCTGACGATCCGGCGGCCGTGCCACTCGCCCCGGTTCAGCAGCAGCTGGGCGAACTTCGCGTAGTCGCCGATCGTGGAGACCAGGCCCATGCCGCCCATCGCCGCCGCGGGCGGGGTGGCGGAGTCGCGGTAGAGCGGGTTCCGGATCGGCAGCAGCCGGACCGGGCCGCCGGTGAAGTGCAGTGCCGCCCGCCGCCGGCGTTTCTCCGGCGGGGTGTGGAACGCGGTGTCGGTCATGCCCAGCGGCTCGAAGATGTGCTCCCGGAAGAAGTCCGGCAGCGACTGGCCGCTGAGCCGCTCGATGATCGCGCCCTGCAGGTCCATCGACAGGCTGTAGCGCCAGCTCGTCCCCGGCTGGTAGGCCAGCGGGAGCCGGCTCACGCGCGCCACGAAGTCGTCGAGGCTCGTGGCCCGGAACGGCCGTTCGGCGCGGTAGAGCCGGGTCATCGGGTCGGCCTTGTCCCAGCCGTAGGCGAACCCCGCAGTGTGCGTCAGCAGCTCGAGCATCGTCGGCGGGTGCACCGGGTCGGCGAGCACCGGGCGGCCGCGGTCGGCGAACCCGGTGGCGACGCGCAGGTTCTCGAGTTCGGGCAGGTGCTCGGCGATGGCGTCGGCCGGCTTCCAGAGCCCGCGGTCGGCGAGGATGGACATGGCCAGGCCGGTGACGGGCTTGGTCATGGAGAAGATGCGGAAGATCGTGTCGGTCCGCAGCGGCTTGCGCGGGAACCGGCGGTCGCGGCCCAGCACCGTGGTGCGCACGACCTCGCCGTGGCGCGCCACCAGCGTGACGGCGCCGGCGATCACGCCGTTGTCGACCTGCCGCTGCACGGCGGCGTCGACGCGGTCCAGTCCGGCCGGCGAGAGGCCGGCGTCTTCGGGGGTCACGCGTCCATCCTCGACGGCGCGAGCCCGCCCAGCCACTTCAGCGACGGCTTGGGCGTGCGCGCGAACGTCGTGCGGTCGACGGCGACCAGGCCGAACGTCGGACCCCAGTGGCCCCACTCCCAGTTGTCGAGCAGGCTCCAGTGGAAGTAGCCGCGGACGTCGGCGCCGTCGGCCATCGCCTCGCGCAACGACTCCAGCGCGCCGGTCGTGTAGGCGACGCGCCGGTCGTCGTCCGCCGTCGCGACGCCGTTCTCGGTGACGATGATCGGGACGTCGCGGGCCACGCGCGCCACCCGTCGCACGGCTCCGCCCAAGGCGCCGGGCGTGTACTCCCAGCCGGTCTGCGTGCGCTCGGCCGCCGGGTTTTCGGCCACCGTGCCGTCCGCGCGCAGCCGGCCGCCGGTGTAGGTCTGGACGCCGACGAAGTCGTCGCCCGCACTCGCCCGCAGGAAGACCTGGTCGCGGGGCTCGGCGTAGGCCTCCAGCGCCGCCTCGGCGCCGGGTTCGGCCTGGTAGTCCTGCACCGAGACGCCCCAGCCCACGAGCAGGCCCGGGTGGTTCACCCGCAATCGGTCCACAGTGGACCGGTGGACCGCGATCATCGCGTCCGTCGTCGCCGCGTCCGGTTCGGGCAGGCCGTGGGCCAGCTCCCCGGCCGCCGTCAGCTTCGGGAAGATGGCGACGATGTTGGGCTCGTTGATGGTCTCCACGCGCTCGACGCCGGCGTCGAGGACGGGCGCGAGCGCGTCGACGTACCGCAGGAACCGGTCCACGGCATCGGGTCGCAGCCAGCCACCGGCCGCGGAGAACCACAGCGGCAGCGTGAAGTGGTGCAGTGTCGCGAGGGGCCGCAGCCCGCGTTCGCGCGCGCCTTCGACGATCCGGCGGTAGTGCGCGATCGCGGCGTGCGAGACGTGGCCGTCGGCCGGTTCGACGCGGGACCACTCGATGCCGAAGCGGTAGTCGGTGAACCCCGCGCCCGCGGCGAGATCCAGGTCCTCGGGCCAGCGGTGGTAGCTGTCGACGGCGTCGCCGCAGCGCTCGGCGACCGGCGAGTTCGGCCGGTTCTCGCGGTACCACCAGTCGCTGGCGACGTTGCCGCCTTCGGTCTGGTGGGCGCCGGTCGCGACGCCCCAGAGGAAACCGGGCGGGAAGGTCATCGCACACTCCTGATGCCGAGGACGACGGCGGCCGCGGCCACCGCCAGGACGAGGGCGACCACGAAGATCGCCAGGTAGCCGGCCGCGCCGGCGAGCAGGCCGCCGGCGATCGGCGCGACGACGCCGGGCAGCGTCGAGCCGATGCTCAGCACGCCGAGGTCGCGCGCGGCCGTGCCGGGATCGGGCAGCACCGCGACCATCAGGGCCTGGTCGACCGCCAGGTACGCGCCCAGCGTCAGCCCGACGATCCCGAAGAACACCAGCTCGGTGCCCAGCCCCGGCGCGACGAGCAGCGGGACCAGGCCGAGCGCCAGCAGCACCGGCGCCCCGCCGACCACCGGTTTCAGCCGGCCGAGCCGGTCGGCCAGCACGCCCGCGACGATCACCGAGACGGCCGAGAGCACGCCCACCAGCAGCGTCGCCAGGCCGACGACCCGGCCGGCTTCGGCGGTGGGCAGGCCCAGGTAGTCGGTGAGCAGGTAGAGCTGGAACGTCGTGATCATCAGGATCGCCAAGATGAACAGGAACCGCCCGGTGAACGCGAGCCAGAAGTCGCGCGACGCCGGGAGCGCCAGGTCGCGCCGGGCGATCCGCCGGGGCTCGTCCCGGTTGTCGCGCCCGGGTACGGCGAGCGCGAGGACGACCGCGACGAGCACCATCAGCCACGGGACGACGATCAGCCCGCGCGCCGGCGTCGTCACCAGCGCGCCCGCCACGACCCCGCCGGCGGTCTGCCCGAGCAGGAAGCCGAAGCCGGCGAACGCCGACGCCCGGCCGACCGAGCCGGCCGGCACGTGGTCGGGGATCAGCGCCGACAACGCGGCCACCCACGTCCCGACGCCGAGCTGGAAGACCGCGTAACAGGCACCGACCAGCACGAGATCGCTGGTGAGCCCGGCCGCGGTGAGCGCCACTGCGGCCAGCAGGGCCGAGCCGAGCAGCCACGGCGACCGCCGGCCCAGCCGGCTGCGCGTCCGGTCCGAGAGGAGCCCGCCGAGCACGGTGCCGGCGGCGCTGGTCACCGCGCCGGCCACGGCGTAGGCGGTGAAGACGCCGACCTTGTGCGCGGGGGTGACGCCGGCCAGCAGGGCGGCGAGCAGGGTGCCGCTCGCCGCGCCCGGCGCGGCCCAGGCCAGCTGGCCGAGCAGCAGCAACGGCCCGAGCCGGCCCAGCCGCACGGCGCTCGCGTCGATCATCGGCGATCTCTCCACGGCGAGGACGGTACACGAAAACCCAGCGATGCTGTGTTTTCAATTTCCCGGTACCGTCGGCCCATGCCCGAACCGACACGTCGCGGCCCGTACGCCAAGGGGATCGCCCGGCGGCAGCAGATCCTGCGCGAGGCGCTGGCCGCCTACGCCGAGAGCGACAGCACCGGGCCGTCGCTGCGGGCCATCGCGAAGCGGACCGGGCTGAGCGAACGCGGGCTGCTGCACTACTTCCCGGCCCGTGACGAGCTGTTCGTGGCGATCCTCGCCGAGCGCGACGCGGCCGACCGCGCGAGCTTCGACCCGGACGGCCCGCTCGACGACCTCGCCGCGGTGACCGCGCACACCGCCAAGACGCCCGGCCTCGTCCGGCTCTTCCTCGAGATGACCGCGGCCGCGCCCGACCCCGAACACGCGGCCCACGGGTTCTTCACGCGCCGTTACCGCGAGCTGCGCGAGATCCTCGCCCGCAAGTTCCGCGGGTCACCGCGGCCCGAGACGCCGCCGGTCGACGCGGACTTCGCCGCGCGGGTGCTGATCGCGGCGTCCGACGGCCTGCAGGCCCAGTGGCTGCTCGACCCGTCGATCGACCTCGAGGACGACCTCGACCGCCTCGCCCGGCTCCTCCAGGCGGCCCGGTGAGCACCCCGCCGCCGGGCTTCGTGGTGCTGGAGTCGTCGCCGTTCTCGGGGCTGGTGGGACCGCTGCACGTCAACGACGACGGCGTGCTCGGGGTCCACGTCCGCGACGAGCACCGCAACACGCTCGGCACGGCCCACGGCGGCTTCCTGATGACGCTGGCCGACATCGCCGCCGGACGCACCGCGCGCCACGCGATCGGCGAGGGCGCGGTGGTCCGCACGGTCAGCTCGACGGTCGACTTCCTCTCGGCGGCCGCGGTCGGCAGCTGGCTGGAAGTGGCCACGACGGTGGACCGCGTCGGCCGCCGCGCGGTCTTCACCTCGTGCCGGGTGACGTCGGCGGGAACGACCGTCGCGCGGGCCAGTTTCGTCCTGCTCCGCGCCTAGTCGTCAGAGCCGGTCGCGACGGCGGAAAATACCGAACAGCAACGCCGACAACAGCACGATCGCCAGCGTCGACATCCAGAAACCGAGCGAGCTCCCGCTGCCCGGATACGGCACGTTCTGGCCGAAGAAGCCGGTCACCGCGGCCGGGACGGCGATCACCGCGGCCCAGCCCGTCACCTTCTTCATGATCAGGTTGAGCCGGTTGCTCTGCAGGTTCAGCTGCGTCTCGCGAATCGTGGAAACCAGCTCCCGCAACGACTTCGTCCACTCCGACGCGCGCAGCACGTGGTCGTAGACGTCCTGGAAGTACGGCGCGGTCGCCTCGTCGAAGAACGGCTGGTGCTCGTGGACGGCGTCCTCCACGGCCAGGCGGTGCAGCCCGAACTCCGCCGTCAGCGCGGCGAGGTCCGCTTCCGTCGGCTCGCACAGGTCGACCCACACGGCCGTGTCCTCGTCGGCTAGGAAATCCGACACCTGCTCGACCGGAAACCCTCCTCCTTCAGTTCGCCGCCGCGCCGATCACACCGCTCCCCCTTTCGTGAATAGTGCACCAACTGCGGTGCGCGGGTACCCCCATCGGGATTACCCCTCGCGACGGGAAACCCGGCCGGGGCCACCGGCTACTGTCAGCACCACAAGTGACGTCGCAAGGAGAAACCGTGGTAGCGGAAAGCGGGCCGGTCCACCGGCTGGCCGAGGTGTTCGAAACGGACCGCGACCGGCTGGTCGGCCGCTGGGCCGAGCTGGCCGGGTCGGCGTTGCGCGGGCGGCTGACGACCACCGAGCTCGAGCGTGACCTGCGCGAGCTGTACACCGCGATCGCCGCCGTGATCACCCTGGACGGTGGTCTGGACCGGTCCGAGTTCACCGAGCTCAAGGCGCAGCTGGCCGACCTCTCCCGCAGCCGGGCCCGCCAGGGTTTCAGCCCGTCCGAGACCGCCGCGGGCGTCTTCGCCCTCAAGCAGGCCGTGTCCGAGCTGACCGAGAACGCCGCCGACCCCCAGGTGTTCCGCGAGGTGCTGGCGTTTTCCTCCTTGCTGGACACGCTCGGGCTGTGGACGTTCGAGACCTACGCCGCCGCCCGCGAGGAGATCATCCGGGAGCAGTCCGAGCAGCTGCTCGAGCTGACCACACCGGTGGTCAAGCTCTGGGAAGGCGTGCTGGCCGTGCCGCTGGTGGGCACCCTGGACTCCGCGCGCACCCAGGTCGTGATGGAGAAGCTGCTGGAGGCGCTGGTCGAGACCGGCTCGGAGCACGCGATCGTCGACATCACCGGCGTGCTCGCCGTCGACACCCAGGTCGCCCAGCACCTGCTCAAGACCGTCGTGGCGGCGCGGCTGATGGGCGCCGAATGCATCATCTCGGGCATCCGGCCGCAGATCGCGCAGACGATCGTGGCGCTCGGGATCGAGTTCGGCGACATCACCACCAAGGCCACGCTGGCCGACGCGCTCCGCCACGCCCTGCGGCGCGACGGCGTCGTCGTGACCCGTACCCGCGAGCGGACGCGCTGATGGACCGGGTCCCCATCCTGAAGATCGGCGACATGCTGCTGGTCTCCATCCAGATCGACCTGCAGGACCAGAGCGTGCTGGCCCTGCAGGAGGATCTCGCGGAGAAGATCAGCACGACCGGCGCGTCCGGGGTGGTCATCGACATCTCCGCGGTCGAGATCGTCGACTCGTTCATCGGCCGGATGTTCGCGACCATCGCGTCGCTGTCGAAGCTGTTCGACGCCGAGACCGTCGTCGTCGGCATGCGCCCGGCCGTGGCGATCACCCTGGTCGAGCTGGGCCTGACGCTGGGTGGCGTGCGCACGGCGCTCGACCTCGAGCGCGGGATCAAGGTGCTCGACTCACTCGCCGCCCGGCGCGCCGGGACCACGGCCGGCCCGGACGAGGAACCCGTTCCGGTGACGGGATGACCGACCCCGGCAGAACGGACGAGCAGGTGATCCGGGCCGACGAGGACGTCGTCCGCGTCCGCCAGCTCGTCCGCACCTACGCGCTGCAGGTCAAGCTGTCCCTGGTGGACCAGACCAAGCTGGTCACCGCCACCAGCGAGCTAGCACGCAACACCCTGATCTACGGCGGTGGCGGGACGGCCCGCGTCGAGGAGATCACCGACGGCCGCCGCAAGGGCGTCCGGGCGCACTTCCACGACGACGGCCCCGGCATCCCGGACGTCACCGTCGCCCTGGCCGACGGCTGGAGCAGCGGCAAGGGCATGGGCCTCGGGCTCGGCGGCGCGAAGCGCCTGGTGGACCAGTTCGACCTGGACACCGAGGTCGGCCGCGGGACGGACATCACCGTCGTCAAGTGGGCGCGATGACCACCGCCGGTTCCCTCCCCGTCACCGAGGACTTCGCCTGGCTCCGGGTCGAAGACGAGACGGCGCACGGCCGGGCCCGGCGCGCCGCCGCCACGCTCGCCGGCCAGCTCGGCTTCGGCGAGGTCCGGGTGGCCGAGATCGGGCTGGCCGTCACCGAGCTCGCGACGAACCTCACCAAGCACGCCGTCGAAGGCGTCGTGGTCGTCCGGTCCGTCCGGGGCGTCAGCGAGGCCGCCGTCGAGGTCGTCGCGATCGACCGCGGACCCGGCATGGCCGACGCCGTCGCCGCCGGCCAGGACGGCGAGTCCACCACCGGCACGCTCGGGATCGGCATGGGGGCCGTGCGCCGGCTCGCCGACGTGGCCTCGGTGCTCTCCGAGCCCGGCCACGGCACCGTCGTCACCGCGCGGTTCCACCCCCGGCGCGGCCCGCTCGCCGAGATCCCCGAGACCGGCTTCGCCGGGATCACCCGGCCGATCGGCGGCGAAGAAGTCTGCGGCGACGCCTACGCTGTGCACCACGAGCCCGGCCGGCTCCGGCTGATGATGTGTGACGGATCGGGCCACGGCCCGCTGGCGGCCGCGGCGTCCCGCGCCGCCGCCGACGTTTTCCGCGAGCACGCGACCGAGCCGCCGGAGGCAGTGGTGAAGCACATCCACGAGGCCCTGCGCCGGACCCGCGGCGGCGCGGTCGCGGTCGCGGACGTCGACACCGCGGCCGGCACCGTCCGGTTCGCCGGCCTGGGCAACATCGCCGGCTGCGTCGTGGCCGGCGGGCGCAAGCAGGGCATGATCTCCGCACCCGGCGTCGCCGGGCACCAGGCCCGCACGATCCGCGCGTTCGACTACCCGCTGCCGCCCGGCTCGACGGTGGTCCTGCACTCCGACGGCCTCACCGAGCGGTGGAGCGTCGACGGCCGCGAACGGCTGTTCGCCGCCACTCCCCTGGCGATCGCGGCGGCGCTGCTGCGCGACGCCGGGATCCGCCACGACGACGCCGGCGTGCTGGTCGGCAAGCCCCGCCCATGACCACCCGGCAGCGCGACGAGCTGATCCGGTTGCCGGTCGGCGCGGAACCGGACGTCTTCACGATCCGCCGGTGCGGCCGCGAAGTGGCCGAAGCGGTGGGCCTGGAGAGCCAGGACCAGATCCGGGTCGCCACCGTGCTCAGCGACATCGGGCGTGACCTCGTCCACGCCGGGGTGCAGGCCACCGTCCGGTTCCTCCTCAAGGACGCGCCGCCCGCGCTCGTCGTCGAGTTCGGCTGGCCCGGCGGCCCGGCCGACGCCGTGCTCAGGTCCGGCCGGGCCACCGCGGACCGGCTGATGGACGACGTGCGCGTCACCCGCGAGGCGGACCGCAACGTCGTCGCGCTGCACAAGCTGCGCTCCCCCGCGGCGAAGACGCCCACGGCCGCCGACCTCGACCGGCTGCGCGAAGCACTGGCGCTGCGCGGGGTGAGCACCCCGATGGACGAGCTGCGGGCGCAGAACCAGGAGCTGATCGAAACCCTGGAGAGCCTCGAAGCGAAGAGCCAGGAGCTGATGCGGGTCAACGAGGAGCTCGAAGAGACCAACCACGGGGTCGTCGCGCTGTACAAGGAACTCTCCGAAGAGCTCGAGGAAACGAACCGCGGGGTCGTCGCGCTCTACGCCGAGCTCAACGAGAAGTCGAGCCAGCTCAAGGCGGCCAGCGAGGCGAAGACCCGGTTCTGGTCGAACATCAGCCACGAGCTGCGGGCGCCGATCAACTCCGTCATCGGCCTCGCCCGGCTGCTGACCGGCCCCGGCGCGGATCCGCTCACCGACGACCAGCGCCGTCAGGTGAGCCTGGTCAACGACGCCGGGTCGACGCTGCTTTCCCTGGTCAACGAGCTGCTCGACACCGCGAAGGCCGAGTCCGGCCGGCTGGTCGCGCAGCCGACCCTGGTCGACCTGACCGCCGTCTGCCTCCAGCTGCGGGGCGCCCTGCGCTCGACGGTGACCTCGCCCGAGGTCAAGCTGGTGATCGAGGACCCCGGCCCGGAACCGCAGCTGGTCACCGACGAGACGATGCTCGTCCGCATCCTGCGCAACCTGCTGTCCAACAGCCTGAAGTTCACCGAGCGCGGCGAGGTCCGGCTGAGGATCGACGCCGACGCCGGCGACGTCCGGTTCACCGTCACCGACACCGGCATCGGCATCCCGGCCGACCAGCAGGACCGCGTCTTCGAGGAGTTCCACCAGGTCCACAACGACCTGCAGGCCGGCGCCCCGGGCACCGGGCTCGGCCTGCCGTACGCGCGCCGGCTCGCGGAGATCCTGGGCGGTGGCCTGACGCTGGCCAGCGAGCACGGGTCGGGCACCACCGCCGTGCTCCGGCTGCCGCGTCCCGACCCGAGCCGGCCCTCGCCCGCCCGCGTCGACTCGCTGCTGATCGTGGACGACGACGCCGAGTTCCGGGACCGGCTCGCCCGGCTGGTCCACGGCGTCGCCGCCGACGTCCGGCACGCCGCGGACGGGCGGGAGGCCATCGAAGCCCTCGACGAGCACCGGCCGGGCCTGATCTTCCTCGACCTGCTCATGCCCGGGATGAACGGCAAGGAGGTGCTCCAGGTGCTGCGGGAGAAACCCGGCCTGCGGGACATCCCGGTCGTCGTGGTCACCTCGTCGCCGCCGGACGGGCTGGACCTGACCGGGGCCGGCCTCCGCGCGGGCCTGCTGCTCAAGTCGCAGGTCACGCCGGAGACCCTCCGGCTCGCCATCGGTGAAGCGTTCGCGGTCGTGGCCCGGGCGGTGACCGCATGAGCACCCCCGGCGAAACCGGCCGGGCCAGCATCCTGGTCGTCGACGACCTCGAGGCCAGCCGGTACCTGACCAGCAGCTGGCTGCGCCGCAACGGCTACCGCGTCACCGAGGCCCGCACCGGCCGGGAGGCGCTGACCGCCATCGCCGCCGAGGAGCTGGACATCGTCCTGCTGGACGTCAACCTGCCGGACATGAGCGGGTTCGACATCTGCGAGCGGATCAAGGGCGACCCGCGCACGGCCGCGATGCCGGTGATCCACATCTCCGCCACGGCCATCGAGGTCGAGGACCGCACCACCGGCCTCGACCGCGGCGCGGACGGGTACCTGATCGAGCCGGTCGACCCCGGTGAGCTGGTGGCCACCGTCGAGGCCGCCCTGCGGTACTACCGGGCCCGGACCCACGCCGAACGGCTGGCGCTGCGGCTGGGCCGGCTGACCCGCGCCACCCTCGCGATGAACAGCGCCCGCACGTTCGACGACGTCCTCGCCGCGGCCGCCACCGGGGCGGCGACGATCTTCGAGGGCCCGGCCTCGGTCGTCAGCGCGAGCCACCGCGGCCAGGTGCGCTCCGCCACCACCGAGGACGCCGCCGAGGTCCCGGTCGTCCACGCGGACACCCCGCGCGCGCTGGAGCAGGCCACCAAGGCGGTGGCCGCCGACGCGCCGGCGTCCTCGGTCTTCCCGTCCCCGGACGGGCTTTCGCTGGTGGCGCTGGTCTACCCGAACCCGTCCCGGCTGCCCGTCGCGATCACCGTGGCGGCGCGCGGGATCAAGTCCGAGGACGACCGCAACCTGCTGCTGCAGCTGGGCCAGGCGACCGCGCTGGCGTGCGAGGCGATGCGGACGTTCTCCGAGGAGCACCAGCTCGCGCTGACGCTGCAGCAGAGCCTGCTGCCCCGCGAGCTCCCGGCCCGGCCCGAGCTGGAGATGGCCGCGCGCTACGCACCCGCGAGCGACAACGCGGAGATCGGCGGCGACTTCTACGAGGTCTCCGACATCGGCGGCCGCCTGCTGATCGCGGTCGGCGACGTCGTCGGGCACTCCATCGAGGCGGCCACGGTGATGGGCGAAGTGCGGCACGCCCTGCGCGCGTACGCGGTGGAGGGACACGGGCCGGTCGAGATCCTGGACCTGCTCGACGCCATGCTGCGCCGCTACCACCCGCGCAGCCTCACCACGCTCTGCCTGGTCGTGCTGGACCCCGCGTCGGGCGCGCTGGAGATCGCCAGCGCGGGCCACATCCCGCCCCTGCTGGCCGACGCGGCCGGGGCCCGGTACGTCGAGGTCGCGGGGCCCCTGCTCGGCATCGGCCTGCCCCGCCCGCCGGCGACGGCCCTGACCCTCGACCGCGGCACGCTGGTGCTGCTGGTCACGGACGGCCTGATCGAGCGCCGAGGCAGCGTCATCGACGACGGCATGGACCTCCTCCGCACGGCGGTCACCCACGACGCGGAGCTGGAAACGCTGTGCGACACGCTGCTGGACCGCTTCGGCGAAGCCGCGGAGGACGACATCGCGCTGCTGGCCTTCCGGCGGCGGTGAGGAGTCAGGCGCTCGCGGTGTAGCGGTGCGCGTTCTCCGCCTTCGCCGCCGCCGCGCCCAGGTGGACCACCACCCGGCACTGCGGATCGCCGACCGCGATGCGCTCCTCCAGCGTCACCGCCGACTCGCCGACGTTGCGGGCCGCGATGCCGCCGAGACCCGGGGCTACCGCCTCGATCCCCGGCGGCGGTGAGAGGTCAGGCGGTCGCGGTGTAGCGATGCGCGTTTTCCGCCTTCTTCGCCGCCCCACCCAAGGTGGACTACCACCCGGCACTGCGGTCGCCCACTGCGATGCGCTCCTCCAGTGTCACCGTCGACGCGGGCCGCGATGCCGCCAAGACCCGGGGCCACCGCCTCGATCCCCGGCGCCGCCGAGGAGTCAGGCGCTCGCGGTGTAGCGGTGCGCGTTCTCCGCCTTCGCCGCCGCCGCGCCCAGGTGGACCACCACCCGGCACTGCGGATCGCCGACCGCGATGCGCTCCTCCAGGGTCACCGCCGACTCGCCGACGTTGCGGGCCGCGATGCCGCCGAACACCGACGACGTCATGCGGCACAACGACGGCGACTGGCGGACCGCGGCGCCGAACGGGCAGTCGGAGTTGACGAACACCAGGCGGTCGCCGGTGATCTCGACGACCTGGAACGTGCCGCCGATCGCCGCCTTCAGCCGGACGAGGCACTCGGCGATCTGCTCGGGCGCCAGCTGGGCCGCCTGCGTGGCGATGGCGTCGCGGTACTCCTGCTCCATCTGGCCGCCGATGTCGGCCGCGACCTGGGCGATCGCGCGCTGCGCGGCTTCCGGGCCCTGCTGCTGCTCGACGGCCGTCGACAACTGGACGACCAGAGCGCGCAGGAAGCTTTCGCGGCCGAACCCGCCCTCGGGGCGGGCCTCGGACATGGCGGGCAGCGGGCTGACGCGGCGCGCGGGCAGGTCGAGCGTCAGCTCCACCGGCCGGACCACGGGCAGCACCGACCGCACGAACTTCCCGCCGGCGCGCTTCGCGGCCACCGCGAGCTCGGAGGAGAACTGCGACACGAGCCACAGGCCACGCCCGCGGTACTGCTCCGCCGTCGGCGCCTCCCGCGGCAGCGTGAACGCCTCACCCATGTCGTGCACTTCGAGCACCGGCCGGACCTCGGTCCACTGGAGCGACACCCAGATGTCGCCGCGGCCGTGGTCGTAGGCGTTCGCGAGCAGCTCCGCGACGATCAACGCGGCGTCGTCGATCTGCTCGGCCTGGTCCACCGCGTGGCGGCTGAGGTAGCCGGTGATCTCGCGGCGCAGCAGCGACGCGGAGGCGCGGTCCTGCCGGTCAAGGAACCAATCCACGCCAGGACCTCCTCAGTAGCCGCCTCCACACGGTACGCGGCTTCGCGGCGTCCGGAGCGGCGCCGCCGACGGCCCCGGCTGCTACGGTCGTGTCAATACGGTTGAGACCCCAGCCGTGGTTCCGTCATGCGTGATCCCGCGCTGACCCCCGGAGGAGTCCACCCGTGATCGAAGGCCCGCCAGCCCGCGTCAACTTCGCGCTCGAGCTGACGTCCACCGGCGCCGCGACGGTGCTGAAGGCGGCCGGCGAGATCGACGCGTCCGTCTCCGGCGAGCTGCGCGACCGGCTGGCGACGGCGATCGAGTCCGGGACCCCGGTGATCGCCGACCTGACCGACGTGACGTTCTGCGACTCCACCGGATTGACGGCACTGATCCACGCCCACCGCGCCGCCGACGCGGCCGGCACGAGGTTCGTCCTCGTCACCCGCCAGCGCGCGGTGTTGAGGCCGATCTCCCTGCTGGGACTGGCCGACATGCTGGAGATCCACCCGGACGTCGAAGCCGCCCGAGCGGCCGTCGGCTGATCGGGGTGACCCCAGGCCGCGCCGCCGGGGGATGCGGCGCGGCCCGCGGGGTCAGCGGACGGCTTTCCTCGCGTTGATGTAGGCGCTCGACGGGGCCAGGAACGAGAACACCACGCCGATCACCGCGGCGACGACGCTCACGTACGTGACCCACGTGCTCTGGCCGACCAGGACCGACAGGACCTGGAGCACCGTGATCACCGTCAGCACGATGCGGGCCCAGTTGCGGCCGGCGCGGAGCTTGAACGCGAACAGCAGGTACAGCAGCGCGATCACGACCGCGATCACCACCGCCACGACCAGGCCGATGGTCACCGCCTGGTCGATCTGCGCCTCGGTCAGGCCGGTGCCGTTCTGCCTGCTGGCGTCGCGGGTGGCGGTGGTCAGGGCGTCTCTGTTGCCGAAGACCAGGATGCCGCCGATCAGGCTGACCACAGTGGAGGCGATGAACGCCCAGAACGAGACCTCGATGGTGCTCGGCCGGGCCGGGGCGGCCGCGCTCGAAGCGGATGGGTCGGACGAAGCCGGATAACTCGGGTATTCGCTCATGGGATCAATTTGGCACGGCCGTTTGGCCCTCGCTAGCTGAATGCGAAAGGCCGACTCGACCGGCGCAACCGGACCCCGGAAAGCGACGGCGGCGACACGGGCCGCTACGGATTCCACGGTCCGGATCCGGGCGTCAGCTCCAGTGGCCGCGGTGCACGACGTCGGCCGGCGGCTTCCGGCGCCGCTTGAACCGCTCCCGGTCGACCGGGACGGTCTCCGCCGGGTACCCGATGGCGATGGCGCCGATCGGCTCCTGGTCGTCCGGCACGCCGTACAGCGCGCGGAACGGCGCCACCTGCTCGGGGACGATCCCGAAGTACAGCGCGCCCAGGCCCTCGTCGACGGCGGTCTGCAGGATCAGCAGCGCCGCCATCCCGGTGTCGATGTGCCAGAACGGCACCGGCCACCGCGACTCGTCGCGGTCGGTCCAGCCCTTGTCCGGTTCGGCGTAGCGGTCCAGGTACACCCGCTTGCACGACAGCGGCACGATCACCAGCGGCGCGGTGCGCACCGAGTCCTGGACGGCGTCCAGGCCCACCGCCCAGAAGCGCTCGAGCGCGTCGCCTTCGAGGACCAGGAACGCCTGTCCCTGCGAGAACCCGGCGGACGGACCGCGCGTGGCGTTGTCGAGGAGGCGCTCCAGGCTCCCGGCGGGCACCGGCTCCGGGCCGAACTCCCGGACCATGCGCCGACGCCGTACCACGTCTTGGAAATCCATGGTCGCGACTCTAGCGAAACCCGTTCGGAGAGGGCCGCTTTATTGGTCCAGACCAGGATGCGGCATCCTCGGTCAGAGGCGCCGGCGGCCGCCGGTGTCGAAGTCATCGATCTGCGAGGAGGATCGTGCACGACGCGAACAGACCGGTGAACACCCCCTGGCTGGTGGCCGGCGGGGTCTCCTTCACCTCCCGGCTGATCGTCGGGATCGAGCAGTACGCCGACCCCCGGCTCGTCGCCGACGTCCTGGCCGCCGGCGGCTGCGACGTCTTCATCACCACCTACGACCCCACCGGGGACCGGGCGAGCCTGCTGCTCTCGGACCTCGACGAGGCGATGGACCTCACCCGGTACGGCTGGATCGGGACGACCTCGTTCGCCTACTCGGCCGGGGAAGCGGTGGACACCGCGAAGAAACTGCGTGCCGCGTTCGGCATCGAGGTGATCAAGCTGGACGTCCGCACGCCGGACAACCTGCCCGACGGCGAACCCACCGTCGCCGCGGCGAAAACCCTGATCGGCGACGGGTTTTCGGTGCTGCCGTTCATCCGGCCCGACGCCGGCCTGGCGAAGCGGCTGGTCGACCTCGGCGCCGTGGCGCTGCGCGTGATGGCGTCACCGGTGGCGAGCGCGCGGGGCGTCCTCGACCCGGACGCCGTGCGGGCCGTGATCGAAACCGTCGACGTCCCGGTCGTCGCCGAGGGCGGGCTCGGTACTCCCGAACAAGTCTCGGAAGCGCTGGCGCTCGGGGCGGACGCGGTGCTCGTCAACACCGCGATCGCGACCGCGCGGGACAGCCCCGCCACCGCGGCGGCCATGCGCCGCGCCGTCGACGCCGCGCTGCTGACCGAGCCGGCCGGCACCTGAGTCCACACTGGACGGCGTCCCGCCAGGCGCTGTCCACTGTGGACTTCAGTACTCGGCCGTGGTCCGGCGGGCCGTCACCAGCAGCAGCGCCACCGCGACAGCCACCAGCACCGTCTGCTCGATGATCGCCACCACACCCTGGCCGATCGCGGTGTTGAGGCCGACCCAGCAGTACGTCAGCAGGGTGCCCGCGGCCGGCGCGAACGCCGGCGGGTTCAGGGCCCGCACGACCACCGCGGCCACCACGACCAGCGCCAGCATAAGCGCGGCCAGCAGCCACGGCGAGATCGACTCCCAGCGTTCCAGCAGCTGCACGCCCGTGCCGGCGACGAGGCCGACCGCGAACCCGGCCCAGCGGTTGCCCTTCGGCGCGTCACGCGGCGGCTTGCGGAAGCCGCGGATCGCCAGCACCACCAGCCCCGCCACGATCAAGCCGGCCACGATCAGCTGGGCCGGCGCCGACATGAACGGCGCGGGCCCGACCAGCAGCGAGATCAGGAACTCGGCGGCGCAGCCGAGGACGAACACGACCGACCAGAACGCCAGGCCCAGCTTGCCCAGCCACGGTTCCCGGCCGAACAGCGCCTCGGTGATCGCGATCGGCGTGCCCATGCTCCACACGACGTGCAGCGTCAGCACGTACACCGTCCACGGCGCGCCGATCCCCAGCGCCGGGATGTGCCCGGCGTCGAGCACGCGGATGCCGAGGTAGTCCGGGTTGAACAGCGACTGCGTCAGCAGGCCTTCTTCGAGCAGGCCGAACGCGAGGCTCAGGGTGAGGATCGTCGGCCAGCCGCGGTTGAGGTGCCGGGCGATCTCGCGGATGAGCAGCGCGCCACTGCCGTAGAAGGCGACGAACATGCCGAACTGGCCGAACTGCTGCCCGGGTCGCGGGGTGCCGCTGAGGTACTGGTCGCCGAGCAGGAACTCGGCGACGAACGGGGACAGTGCCACCAGGAGGAGGGCCGCAGCCAGACGTCGCGCCATGCCCCCATGCTCCCGGTAACCGTCCGGACGCGCTCGGCGATCCCGGTCTCCGACGGCCACGAGTTTCCGCGCACCCACGTGAGCCCGGCCACACGTCCGGCGAACGTCCGTGAATGCCACATCGAGGGACCTAGTGTCCGTGAATGTGGCATTCACGGACTTCGGCCTGCCCGGCGGCGGCGGCGCTACCGGGCTTTGGCCTTGCCCGAGGGGATCGCCTTGGTCGCGTGCTTCAGCGGGGTGTGGTGGCGGACCCCGCGGTGCGGGCCGCGGGTCGCGGTCGACGTCACCGTGGTCATCGACGGCGGGGGTGCCTGGACGGCCGCCGCGGTGCCGCCGGACGGCGCTTTCCCTTCGCCCGGCGGGGAAACCACGTCCGAACCGACCGGGGTGAGGATCACGATGGACGACGGCGCCGGGGCGAACGACGTGGCCGGGATCCGGCCGGGATCGGGGTAGGACGGCGAGTGCAGGCTGTCGGTCACCCGGCCGCTGCCCGTCACCAGCGCGACCAGCACCAGCCCGGCGGCCACCGGCGACAGGACGGCCGCCGCGACCACGCCGCGCTTGCGACGGGACGCGGGCAGCGAAGGCGGTGTCACCAGGCCGGACGGCAGCGGCTCGGACGGCAGCGGCTCGGACGGTGACGACGACGGTGACGAGACCCCCGACAACGCCCGCACGACCTCGGCGGCGGTCGGGCGCAACGCCGGGTCGCGGGCCGTCATCAGGTGCAGCACCTGGGAAAGCTCGTCCGGCAGGCCTTCCGGGATGCGGGGTTGCCTGCTCAGCCGGGCGAGCGCGGCCTCGACACGCGGCCCGGCGTACTCGCGCTCGGCCGTCACGGCTTCGATGAGCACGAGCCCCAGCGCGTAGACGTCGGCGGGCGGGCCCACCGGCTCGCCGAGGACCTGCTCCGGCGCCATGTACGCCGCGGTCCCGGCGACCGAGCCGACCGCCGTGACGCGCGTGGTGTCCAGCAGGTACGCGACGCCGAAGTCGGTGATCATCGCGCCGTCCGCGCCCAGCAGCACGTTGCCCGGCTTGAGATCGCGGTGGATGACGCCGCGCTCGTGCACGTGGGCCAGCGCGTCGGCCAGCCGCCGGGCCGCGGCCGTGATCTCGTCGAGGCCGAGCGGCCCGGTGAGCAGGCGCTCGGCCAGGTCTTCGCCTTCGACGAGCTGCACCACGAGGTACGCGCGGCCGTCTTCCAGGCCGGCGTCGTGCAGGCCGACGACCCCCGGGTGGTCGAGACCCTGCAGGATCGCCGTTTCGCGGGCGCGGCGGGGACCGAGGGTGGCGGCGTTGCGGTGGAACAGCTTGACGGCGCACTCGGTGCCGGTGTCGCGGTCACGGGCGCGGTAGACGCGGGCGGTGCCGCCGCTGCCGAGCAGCTCGCCCAGCTCGTAGCGGTCACCGACCACCGCGGGCGCGCGGCCCGTGTCGGCCTCGGTTTCGAGCGGGTTCAGGAACCGCCGCTCGGTCACGAGGTCGTACCGGCCCGCACCTTCCATCGCCTCCGACCCCCCAGCACGCCGACCGAAGAGGCCAACATAGCCGACCCCGGCCCGAAACGTCTTCACCTTTCGGCGGCTCGTTCCTTCAACGGCTCCCACCAGGACCGGTTCGCGGTGTACCAGGCCACCGTCGCGGCCAGGCCGTCGTCGAACTTCACCTGCGGCGCGTACCCCAGCTCGGCGCTGATCTTCGAGATGTCCACGGAGTACCGCCGGTCGTGGCCCTTGCGGTCCTCGACCCGGCGGACGCGGTCCCAGCCCACGCCGGCCGCGTCCAGCAGCCGGCCGGTCAGGTCCAGGTTGCTCAGCTCGGTCCCGCCGCCGATGTTGTACACCTCGCCCGGCCGGCCCGCCTCGGCGACGAGCTGGATGCCCTGGCAGTGGTCGTCCACGTGCAGCCAGTCGCGCACGTTCAGGCCGTCGCCGTAGAGCGGCACCTGCTCGCCGTCCAGGAGGTTGGTGACGAACAGCGGGACGACCTTCTCCGGGAACTGGTACGGCCCGTAGTTGTTCGAGCACCGCGTCACGCACACCGGCAGGCCGTGCGTGCGGAAGTACGCCCGGGCCAGCAGGTCCGACGACGCCTTCGCCGCCGAGTACGGCGAGTTCGGCTCCAGCGGGTGCGTTTCGGGCCAGGAGCCGTCGTCGATCGAGCCGTACACCTCGTCGGTGGAGACGTGCACGAACTTGCCGGTCCCGGCGCGCAACGCCGCTTCGAGCAGCGTGTGCGTGCCGAGGACGTTCGTCAGCACGAAGTCGCCCGACCCGGCGATCGACCGGTCCACATGGGACTCCGCCGCGAAGTGCACCACGAGGTCGACGCCGCGCATCACGTCCGCCACGACCGCGGCGTCGCAGATGTCGCCTTCGACGAACCTCAGCCGCTCGCTGCCGGCCACCGGGGCGAGGTTCGCCCGGTTCCCGGCGTAGGTCAGCTTGTCGAGCACCGTCACCTCGGCGTCGGCCAGCGCGGGGTAGCCCCCGGACAGCACCCGCCGGACGTAGTTCGAGCCGATGAAACCCGCTCCGCCGGTCACCAGGACCCGCATGTCGTCCCCTCTCAAGCAAGCTCAGAAGATCAGCTCAGTTCGAAGATCACGGATGCGGCGGGCACCTCGACCGGCCGGGCGCGCAGCAGGCGCCAGCCGCTCTCGGCGAACACGCCGTCCCACTGCGAGAGCGTCGGCAGGTCGACGCCCATCAGGTCGTGCGCGGTCTCGAACCCCAGGGTGAACACGGGCTTCTCGCGGTCCGGCACGCCTTCGACGCGCGCGGTGTCGCCGAGCAGGAACCGGCGCGCGTCCGGGAACGCCTCGCGCAGCATCCGCAGGGTCGCCACGCAGCGCTCCCGCGGCCAGAAGTCGTGGCCCATCATGAAGCACGTCAGCAGTTCGACGCCGTCGAAGCGCGGTGACGGCCCCAGCGCGCGGACGTCCGCCTCGACGAACTCGAAGCCCAGTCCCTCGGCTTCGGTGTTCGACGCCGCCGAGCGCAGCACCGCCGGGGCGATGTCGACGCCGACGCCGCGCACGCCCGGGAACCGGCGGGCCAGGTCGATGAGCCGGCCGCCGCTGCCGCAGCCGAGGTCGGCCACCTTGGTCACCGGGAAGTCCAGGTCCGCCAGGGCGTCGGCGAACACCGGGTCGAACGCCTGCCGGTTGATGTCCCGGCAGGCGAACCCGATGGCCGCCGCGTCGCGCCGGAAGAAGTCGCCGGTGCGCTCGGTGTTGCGCACGATCCGCGGCATGTTCGCGAACAGCTCGCCGCAGCCGATGGTGAGCCAGTGGAAGAACGCCTTGGCCCGGTACACCTCGGCGAACTCCGGGCCGGCCACGACGGCGTCCCCCTCGCGCACCACGATGCCGACCGAGGCCAGCGCCGCGAACACGCTCCGGATCGACGGCTCGTGCAGGTCCCGGCGCGCGCAGAACCCCGGCACGTCCAGGGTGCCGCCGCCGTCGAGCGCGTCGAGGGCGCCGGCCTCCCAGGCCGTGGCGACGGCGAACGCCGCCACGGCCGAGTTGAAGATGCCCGCCGCGCCGCCCGGGATCGGCTCCGGCGCCCAGTCGCCGATCCAGGAGAGCGGGAACGTCGTGGTCTCGGTCATCAGACCAGCCGGACCGTCGGCACGTAGAGGATCCACTGGCCGCCGGCGTCGCGGAACGCCTGCTCCTTGGCCATGATCTCGTCGGCGTGGTTCCACGCGAACAGCAGCGCGTAGTCGGGGTAGGGGTCCGAGAACGCGGCGGCCGGCTTCACCGGGATGTGCGTGCCCGGGGTGAGCCGGTTCTGCTTGGCCGGCGTGGTGTCGCAGACGAACTCGACGAGGTCCGGGCCGAGGCCGCACAGGTTGGCGATGGTCGCGCTCTTCGCCGTGGCGCCGTAGGCGACGACGCGCTTGCCCTCGTCCTTCGCCTTGCGCAGCAGGGTGACGAGATCTTCCTTGACCTGCAGCACCTTCGCGCCGAACGCCTCCAGCGTCGCCCGCTCGTGCAGCCCGGCGGCCTGCTCCTCGGCGAGCAGCTCGCGGACGGCGTCCGACGGCGTCCGGGACCCGGCCGGCGCCAGCGTGTAGCGCACCTCGCCGCCGTGGACGTCGAGGCGCTGCGCGTCGACGAGCTCGAGGCCGTGGCGCTGCGCCATCTGCTGCACCGAGCGCAGGGTGAAGAAGTAGAAGTGCTCGTCGTAGATCTGGTCGAACGACGTGCGCCGCACGATCTCGCCCAGGTACGGGTCCTCGAAGACGAACACGCCGGTCGGCTTCAGCAGCGCCTTGACGCCGTCGAGGATCGAGTCCATGTACGGGATGTGGCACAGGGTGTTGGCCGCGTAGATGACGTCGGCCGGGCCGTCCTCGGCGAGGATCTCGCGCGCGGTCGACTCCTCGAAGAACGACTTGCGCACGCGCACGCCCTTCGACGCCGCGACGTCGGCGACGCCACCGGAGGGCTCGACGCCCAGGTGCCGGATGCCGGAGTCGGCCAGGGTCTTGAGCATGATGCCGTCGTTGCAGCCCATCTCGACGGCGAACGGGTCGTCGCCGGTGAGCTCGGTGGCGATCAGGTGCTTGGCGAGGTCCTCGAAGTGCCCGCGCATCACCACGGAACCCGAGGAGTAGTACGGGTACTCCTCGTGGAACATCGCCTCGCGGGGCACCTCTTCCATCAGCTGCACCATCGTGCACCCGCCGCACAGGCCGACGGCGAGGCGGAAGAAGAACTCCTTACCCGGGTCCGCGCCGGGCGCGACGAAGGCGTCGGAAAGCGGCTGGCGCCCGAAGTCGAAGAACTCTTCGACCGTGCCGCCGCAGATCCGGCATTCGGCTGTGTTCGACATGCTCACAATCTCCCTCTTGGGTATGGGAAAGTTTCAGATCCAGACGTTGCGGGCGACCCGCTGCACCTGCTCGATCAGGGCGGCCTGTTCGAGCGTCCCGTCGTGCTCCTCCCGCAGCGGCGCCTTGGTGACGACCGCTTCGACGAAGGCCCGGATCGCCCCGGCGAACTGGTGGTCGGCCGCCAGCACCACCTCTTCGCGGTGGTCCTGCCGTTCGATCCGCAGCACCGGCCGGTGCGTCTCCGGCAGGGTGAACGCCCAGTCCACCGTCAGCCGCCCGGTGCTGCCGGACAGGGCATAGCTGTTCTGGTAGGAGTGCTCCATGCCGAAGGTCAGCTGGGCCGGCACGCCTTCGGGCGACGCCAGCAGCACGCTGCCCGACATCACGACGTCGAGCGCGCGGTCGCGGCGGAACACCGCGCCCTCCACCGACAGGTCCCGGCCGAGCAGGTGCTGCGCCGCGCGGATCGGGTAGCCGCCGAAGTCGAGGAACGCGCCACCGCCGACGTCCGCCTGGTAGCGGATGTCCCCCGGCGGCTTCGGCGGGATCGTGAACGCGCTGTGGAAACCGCGCAGGTCCCCGATCGCGCCGTCGGCGAGCAGCTTGCGCACCGCCGCGTGCTGGGAGTGGTAGAGGAACATGTAGTTCTCGAGCAGCACCAGGCCGCGCTCGCGGGCGAGGTCGAGCAGCCGGGCCGACTCCTTGTAGCCGTCGGACATCGGCTTCTCCACCAGCACGTGCTTGCCGGCGTCGAGGCACCGCTCGATCCACTCCGCGTGCAGCATCAGCGGCAGCGGGATGTAGACGGCGTCGACGTCCTCGTGCTCGGCCACCGCCTGGTAGCCGGCGTACGGCGTGCCGCCGAAGCGGTCGGTGAACGTCCGGGCCCGGTCGCCGTCGCGGCTGGCGATCGCGACGACGTCGATCGCCGGGTCGGTCTCCATCGCCGGCAGCGTCCGCCGCCAGGCGATGTCCGCGCAGCCGATCACCCCGAAGCGCAGCCGCTGGGCCGGTTGGTAGCTCGTCATCGGCAGAAGCTCCGCTGCTCGTCGGGAAGTGGGGAGGTCGGCCGGCTCGCCGGCGTCGCGGCGGCGCCCGCCCCCAGTGCCGCGTAGTGCGCGAGGCACTCCTCGTAGGTCGGCAGCAGCCCTTCGGACTCCGCTTCCTTGAGGCCGACGCCGTTCGCGTCCTTTTCGGACATGATCGGCGGCCCGGTCAGCTCCCACGGGATGCCGATGTCCGGGTCCATCGGGTTGAGCACGAGCATGGTGCCCGGCACGTAGTTCTGCGAGCACAGGTAGTTCATGCACGCGTCGTCGGTCAGGGCGTGGAAGGCGTGGCCCAGGCCGTCGGCCAGGTAGACCGCCGTGCCGGAGTCCTCGTCCTGGTAGGTGACGTCGAAGACGCCGAACGTCGGCGAACCGACGCGCAGGTCCACCACGACGTCCATCACCGCGCCGCGCACGCACGTGACCAGCTTCGCCTGGCCCGGTGGCAGCGTCGTGCCGTGGATGCCGCGCACGGTGTCGCGGCGGCTCGTGGAGTAGTTCACCTGGTTGACCACGAACGGGTAGCCGATCAGGTCCGAGAGCGCGTCCGCGCGGAACGCCTCGTGGAACCGGCCCCGCTGGTCCGGGAACTGCTCCGGGAACAGCCTGAAGGCATTCGGGACCTTGGTCTCTTCGATCCGCATTCCGCCCGGCATAGCTACCAGCTCCCCAATTCGTCCCAGAAAGAGTTCGTCATGCCGCGACCAGTTTCTCCAGCAGGCCCACGACTTCCGCGGGCGAGCGCTGGGCCCGGACCGCGGCGGCGGCGCGCACCGCGCCGGTGGTGAAGGCGGGTTCGTCCAGCAGCGCGCGACACCGCTCGGCCACCCGCTCCGGCGACACCTCGTCCAGCGAGAGCTGCAGGCCCGCGCCGCTCGCGGCCACGGCCGCGGCGTTGTCGAACTGGTCGTCGAACTGCGGGAGCACCAGCTGCGGGCAGCCGGCCTCCAGCGCGGTGAGCACGGTGCCCTGGCCACCGTGGTTGACCATGGCCTCGCAGGCCGGCAGCACCTGGGCGAGCGGGAGCCGCCCGGCGCGGTCGGCCGCGGCGGCCAGCTCGGGCCAGTCCGCCAGCACGTCGTCGGCGGCGGCCACCACCAGCTCGACGTCGAGCTCCTTGAGCAGTTTCAGCATCGGTGCCACGGTTTCGCGCAGCCCGAGGGCGGCCATCCCGGGCAGCACGGTGCCGAAGGTGACGCACACCCGCGGCCGCTCGCGCGGCTCGAACACCCAGTCCGGCAGGTGGACGTCGCCGTTGAACGACCCGCCCCGCACGCCGTCGTGCCCGGCGGCGTGCGGCAGCCGCATCCCGGGCGGCCACGGGTCGAGCGTGGCGACCGGGTCCGGCGGCGCCGCGGCGAGCTCGATCGCCGCCGCCCGGGCGTACTCGGTCAGCGGGGCGACACCCCAGTGGTAGGCGACGACCGGGACGTCGCCGGCCGCGGCCGCCAGCGGGCCGGCGAACTCCGCCCGCTCGCTGACGACGAGGTCGGGCCGCCACGCGTCCACCAGTTTCCGCGCGCCGGGCAGGCAGGCCCGGGCGATCTGCCCGAACGCGTGCCCGTGCTCGGCGCGGCGCAGCACGGTGCTCTCGGCCGTCACCGGCGGTTCGCCGCCGACCAGCTCGACGAAGTCGGGCGCGGCACCCCAGGACGTGACCGGCAGCCCGCACCGGAGCACGACCGGCGCGAACGCCTCGGTCGTGGCGACCAGGACCTCGTGCCCGGCCGCCCGGGCCGCCCAGGCGAGCGGCACGAGGGGGAACAGATGGCCGCGCAACGGCGCGGTCGTGAACAGCAATCGCACGCGAACTTCCTTTCCCTGTGCGGTTTCCGGCCAGGCGGGTCAGCAGAGGCTGTGGATGCAGGCCAGCAGGCTGCGGGCCTCGATGTTCAGGTAGTGCCCGTGGCGCAGCAGGTCGATCAGCTGGCGCACGGTCATCCAGCAGTAGTTCGGCGGTACCTCGACCGGGAACTCCTCGCCCACCTCGATCAGCTGGTAGCGGGTCAGCGCGTGGTAGAACCGGCCGCCCTCCTCCGAGAGCTTCTGGTCGTAGTGCGTCTTGACCCCGCCGACCTCGAGCACGTCCCGCAGGAACGGCTCCTTGATCGACGACGCGTCCTGGCCGGGCAGCAGGTGCACGGTGGGCGCCATCTCGACCATGTCCATCAGGCCGTACTCCGGGCGGGCCTGCACCAGCAGGTGCAGCACGCCGCGGACGCGCCGGGCGAGGAAGGCGGCATGCCCCTCCCCCCTGGGGTGGAGGAGGGGCTGCCGCCAGGCCTTGACCTCCCGGGTGCCCGCCTCGACCCGCACGCCGATGATGCGGAAGTTGGCCGCCGCGTCGTCGGCGATCTCCTCGTCGTCGCGGTGCCAGCCCGTCGTCGCCGACAGCGGCGTCAGCCGGGCGGACCAGTCGCAGCGCGTCTTGGCCTCGGTGAACCAGCTGAGGATGTCCCCCGCGGTGTGCAGGGCCGGGCCCGGCGCGTCCTCGGCGGCGTACTGGTAGGAGCGCACGAGCGCGTCCCGGAAGTCCTCGCCGGTCGCGCCGTCGCCGTCCGGGAGGGCGAACGGGATGCACGAGAGCACCGTGCGGGCGTCCATGTTCACCAGGTTGTCCCGGTGGGACAGCTCGCCGATCTGGGCCAGGCTCAGCCAGCAGTAGTCCTCGTGCAGCTCGACGTCGCCGGTGACCAGCACGACCATGTTGCGGTTGCGCTTGCGCCAGAACCACGCGCCCTGCTCCGACTGCAGCACGTCCACCAGCACCTGGCCGCGGCCGGCGCCGACGAAGTACTCCAGGTAGCGCGTGGTCGCGCCGCGGTGCACCTGCGTGTAGTTGCTGCGCGTGGCCTGCACCGTCGGCGACAGCTGGAGCGTGTTGACGTTGCCCGGCTCCATCTTGGCCTGCATCAGGCAGTGCAGCACGCCGTCGAACTCCTTGACGACGATGCCGAGGATGCCGATCTCGGGCTGGTTGATGATGGGCTGGGACCACGTCGGGACGCCGCCTTCGCGCACCTGCAGGCCTTCGATGGTGAAGAAGCGCCCGCTCTTGTGCCCGAGGTTCCCGGTGCCGGCCTCGAACGCCCAGTCACCGAGCTCGGCGAACGGGATGCGGTCGACGGCGAAGTGCCCGGCCGCCGTCCGCTCGGCCCACCAGTCGTGGAACTCCACCATGGACATCATGCTGCCGCCGGTGGTTCCGGGCCCGGGGTTGAGTTCCCGGTGCAGCACCGCGAGTCGCTTCATGCTCGTGCTCTCCTGTCTGTCGGACCACCGGGTGGGTCAGAGCTTCGCCAGCACCGCCCGCACCTTTTCCACGACCCGTTCCTGGTCCACGTCGGACAGCGAGGCGTACATCGGCAGCGAGAAGATCTCGTGGGCCGCCGCCTCGGTCTCGGGCAGCGAACCTTCGCGGTAGCCGAGCTTCGCGAAGCCGGACTGCGTGTGCACCGGCCACGGGTAGCTGATGTTCAGCTCGATGCCCTCGGGCTTGAGCGCTTCGATGATCTTGTCCCGCAACGGGTGCCGCGCCACGTAGACGTAGTAGACGTGGTCGTTGCCCGGAGCGAGCGCCGGCGTCACGAGGTCGGTGCCGGCGAACGCCTCGGCGTAGCGCTCGGCGATGAGCCGGCGGCGGACGAGGTAGTCGTCGAGCCGGGTCAGCTTGCGGCGCAGGATCTCCGCCTGCACCTCGTCGAGCCGGCTGTTGTACCCCGGCGTGGAGACGACGTAGTAGACCTTCTCCATGCCGTAGTAGCGCAGCCGCCGCAGGTTCGCCTCGACCTCGGCGTCCGACGTGATCGTCGCGCCGCCGTCACCGTAGGCGCCGAGCACCTTGGTGGGGTAGAAGGAGAAGGCCGCGGCCTTGCCCATCGACCCGGCGATCTTCCCGTGGTGGCGGGCGCCGTGCGCCTGCGCGCAGTCTTCCAGGATCGGCAGGCCGTGCTCGGCCGCGATCGCTTCCAGCGGCGCCATGTCGACGCACTGGCCGTACAGGTGCACCGGCAGCAGGCAGCGCGTGCGCTCGGTGATCGCCGCCTCGACCTGCTCGACGTTCATCAGGTACGTGCCGGGGTGGACGTCGACGAACACCGGCACGGCGCCGATCTGGTCGATCGCCAGCACGGTCGGCGCCGCGGTGTTGGACACCGTGATCACCTCGTCGCCGGCCCCGACGCCGAGGGCGCGCAGGCCGAGGACGATGGCGTTGGTGCCGTTGTCGACGCCGACGCAGTGCTCGACGCCGTGGTAGGCGGCGAACTCCTCTTCGAACGCCTTCACGCTCGGGCCGAGCACGAGCTTGCCGGAGCGGAAGACCGTGTCGACGGCGTCGAGAATGTCGTCCCGTTCTTTCTCGTACTCCGGCAAATAACCCCAGACATATTGAGCCATCAGGGCGGGTCACCTCCAGGGGATCGGCCGTGGCACGACCGGACAGGGCTCGTACGACGCGGGCGAATTCCCGGTGAACTTCCGGGACGCCGCAACACATGGGCTATTCGACGCGACGCCTATTCGTTTTGCTGCCCAGCGCCGCCGGAGTCATGGAAGCACACTTCCGCTCGGCTGTCACAGCCTTGCCGGCCATCATTCGACGCGCATTGACCGGCCCGTCCCGCCGGCGGGACAACGGCCGCCACGGTGTTGTTGACCGGGGCCGGAGTGCTGGCTAACCTCGGCCGGGTTCCGGCTGCCGACTGGGGGCATTCGCCCGGAGCGCGTCACCCCGCATCAGGGGAAGGATTCGCCGCGCGGCCACACGGACGATTAAGCGGAAGGGCTGAATTGTCATGTCAGAGAACGCCACGAAAGTCGACCTCACCAATGTCGACGACGTCGAGGAGATGGTCCGGGAGATCGCCCGGATGATCTGCGCCGAGCAGCCCGACATGCCCGAGCCGGAGAGCCTGCGCGACCTCGACTCGTTTTCCGTGGTGCAGGTGCTGCTCGAGGTCGAGAACACGACCGACCGCAAGCTGCTGGAGAAGTTCGAGGACTTCACCGAGGGCGAGGAGTTCCGCGACCTGGCCGCCTACATCGTGAAGATCGTCGCCGAGGAGGACGCGGCCCCGGCCGAGACCCCGGCTCCCACAGCCGAAACGGCGGCCCCCGACGCCGCCGCTCCGGACGCCCCGGCCTAGGGCTCGTGAGTGGTTAGGGCGGTTAGAACCGCCCTAACCACTCACGACCGGCCGCGGCAGACGCCGGTGTGCGGGCGCCCCGGGTCCGCACACCGGGTCCCGCCGGCGAGACACGGTTCTCCTCACAGATCGGACGCTCAGCCGATGGACCACTCCACCACGGATTCTTCACGGCCCGTGCTCCCGGTCCGGCCCGAACCCCTCGCCGTCCGGCCGCCGCGGCACCGGCTCGCGCGCCGCTTCATCTTGTGGCGCACGCTGAACACGCTGTTCTGGGCGATCGGCGTGCTCGGTGTGTTCGTCACGCTCCACATCATCTTCGCCGGCATCCGCACCTGGCTGGACCCGATCACCTGGGGCGTCGGCGCGATCTTCGCGGCGAACTTCCTGTTCATGCCGACCTACCGCTACCTGGTGCACCGCTGGGAGACGACCGACGAGGCCGTGTACTCCCTCAGCGGCTGGATCACCCGGGAGTGGCGGATCGTCCCGGTGTCCCGGATCCAGAGCATCGACACCGTGCAGGGCCCGATCGAGCAGCTGCTCGGCCTCTCGACCATCAAGGTCACGACGGCCTCGCACGAGGGGCACGTGAAGATCGAAGGCCTGGAGACGCCGATCGCCGAGGAGGCGGTCCGCCGGCTCAACGAGATCGCCCAGGCCACGCCCGGGGACGCGACGTGACGGCGGAAACGACGGCCGAGCCCGTGACGCCCGCGCCGGCCGAAGAGAGCGAACTTCCCTGGCTGCGCCTGGACATCAAGCTCTTCTACGTCAACGCGGCCAAGTTCACGATCTCCTTCGCCATCAGCATCACGAGCTACTTCCTCTACGACTCGGGCCCGGTCTGGCCGCTGCTGGTGGTCAGCGGCATCAGCGCGCTGATGACCCTGCGGGACCTGTGGCGCTGGCTGTTCACCCGCTACCGCGTCACGCCCGAACGCGTCGAGCGCCGCACCGGCCTGCTGGTCCGCGAGGAGCGGCACGTCGGGCGCGACCGCATCCGCAGCGTCAGCAGCAGCGCGAAACTGCGGCACCGCCTGGTGAAGCTGCGCGTCGTCCACATCGGATCGGGTGAGGGCAAGCACTTCTCACCCGCGTTCAAGCTCGACGCGCTGTCGAAGGAGACGGCCGCCCAGCTGCGGCGCGACCTGATCCCCCGCGACGCCGAAGCACCGGCGGAACGCGAGGTCGTCATCGCCCGGCTGCGCTGGATCTGGTTGTGGTACAACGTTTTCCACGTCTGGGCGATCCTCGCCGGGGTGCTTTTCCTCGTGTCGCTGTACTTCACGATGCAGACGTTCGCCGTCGACCTGATCGACGTCATCGCCGGCCTGATCCACTGGGCGAACCTGGGCGTGTGGCGCACGATCGGCGCGTCCGTCGTGATCACGTTCGTCCTCGGCTACTTCTCGCTCGGCCTGGACTTCGCCGCGAAGCACTGGAACTTCGAGCTGGTCCGCACGACCAACGGCGAAGACGGCACTGAGCTGCGCACCCGGCAAGGCCTGTTCACCACCAAGACCGTGCACCGGGAGGACCGCCGGATCCGGGGCGTGCACCTGCACGAACCGCTGCTGTGGCGGTGGATGCGCCTCGCCGAGACCAAGGTGATCACGACCGGGCTCAACGCCTCGCTCAACGAGTCGGCCAACATCCTGCCGCGCACCCCGCTGCACGACGCCCGGCACGCGGCGAGCTTCGTCTTCCCGGACGGCCACCAGCCCCTCGAAGCGCCGCTGCTGCGGCACCCGGCCGGCGCGTTCCGGCGCCGGCTCTACTGGGCGACCTACGGCCCGGCGGCCGTCGCGGGCCTGCTCGCCTGGCTCGGCGCGACCGGCGTCGTGCCGGCGTCGTGGTGGCCGCTGCCACTGCTGCTCCTGCCGCTGACCTGGGCGCTGGCCTGGGTCGCCTACCGCACGCTGGGCCACGCGCTGGTCGGGCCGTACCTGGTCGTGCGCAGCGGCGCGGCCGGCCGCTCGACGACCGTGCTGCGCACCCGCGCGGTGATCGGCTGGCGGCTGCGGCAGACGATCTTCCAGCGCCTGGGCTCGCGGATGACGATCGGCGTCCCGACCGCGGCCGGCGACCGCTACTACCGCGCGATCGACGCCGGCACCGAACAGGCCCTCGCGTTCGTCGCCGGCGCCGACCCGGACCTCGCGCACGAATTCCTTTCCGGCACCGGGACACCCCCGGCCGACTCGCATTTCGCCCCGCGATCGGACGCTTCATGAATCGCCGTGACATTCGGGGCTTCGCCCCGGGCCGGGGGCTTCGCCACCCGGAGCCCCCGAAAGCGATGTTCCGACACTCGGAGGTGAATATGCGGCACACACGGCTCACCGAAACGCTTTCCGTCGGTGAAATCGGGCTCGGCTGCAGTTCGATGTCCTACGGTTACGGGCCCGCCCGGACCGCGCGGGACCACGAAGAGTCGGCCCGGGTGCTCCGGCACGCGGTCGACCTGGGCGTCACCGTGTTCGACACGGCCGACGTATACGGCCCGTTCACGAACGAACAACTGCTCGGCGAGGTGCTCGCGCCGTACCGCGCGCGGACCACGATCGCCACCAAGGTCGGCCTGATCCTGCGGCCCGACGGCACCCTGGAACGCAACGGGCGCCCGGAATACCTGCGCGAGGCCTGCGAAGGTTCGCTGCGCCGGCTGGGCGTCGACGCGATCGGCCTCTACCAGCTGCACCGCGTCGATCCCGCCGTGCCGCTGGCCGAGTCGTGGGGTGCGCTGGCCGAGCTCGTCACCGAGGGCAAAGTCCTCGGCCTCGGCATCTCGCACGCGACCGTGGAGGAGCTGGAGCAGATCCACGCGCTGTTCCCGATCGCCGCGGTGCAGTACGAGCTGTCGGTCTGGGAACGCCGCAACCTCGACGAGATCCTGCCGTGGACCTGGAAGAACGACGTCGGCTTCCTCGCCTGCTGCCCGATCGGCCGCGGTTACCTCTCCGGGCAGGTCGCCGTCGACGAGCTCGTCGACGGCGACTCGCGGCGGCGCGACCCGCGGTTCGAGGCCGGCGCGCTCACCGACAACCAGCGCATCGTCGACGGCCTGCGGCGGGTCGCCGCGCGGCACGGCGCGACCCCGGCGCAGGTGGCGATCGCCTGGCTCACCACGCACGGCGACAACGTCGTGCCGATCCCCGGCACCCGGCGGCTGCGCTGGCTGGCGGAGAACGTCGGCGCGGCCGGGATCCGGCTGAGCGCGGCGGACCTCCGCGACATCGACACACTGCCCGTGGCGACCGGCGAAAAGCGCTGGGACGAACACCGCGAAGCCGTCGTGTCGAAATGACCGCGCAATTCTTTGGATACGGCGGCGAAGCTGACTTAGACTGCGGACAGCTCACCGGCCGAGACGTTCCGGCTATTCCCGGAAGAGCCATTCCAACCATTCACGCGAAACTGGAGGAGAAGCCGTGGGCGAACAGGCACGACCGCTGATCACGGTGCTCGGCTCGTCCGGGCTCCTGGGCACCGCCATCACCCGCGAACTGGCCGCCCGGCCGGTCCGCCTGCGCCTCGCCGGGCGCCGGCCGACCACGGTCCCGGCCGGGGCACGGGCCGACATCGACGTCCGCACCACCGACCTGACCGCCGACGGTGCCGTCGCCGACGCCGTCGAGGGCGCCGACGCGGTGATCCACCTGGTCGCGCACATCGCCGGGGCCAGCACCTGGCGGGTGTCGTCGGACGACCCGGTCGCCGAGCGCGTCAACGTCGGCCTGGTGCACGACCTCGTCGCCGCCGTGAAGAACCAGCGGCCGGTGCACCCGCCGGTGGTCCTGCTGGCCGGGTCGATGTCGCAGGCCGGGCGCTCGATCTCGGGCCGGATCGACGGCACCGAGCCGGACCAGCCGCTCACCACCTACGACCGGCAGAAGCTCGACGCCGAGCACGCGATCCGCGACGCCGTCGAGACGGGCCTGCTGCGGGGCGCGTCGCTCCGGCTGGCCACGCTCTACACCCAGGGCTCCGACTCCCCCGCGCTCGACCGCGGCGTCGTCTCGGCGATGATGCGCCGCGCGTTCGCCGGCGAGGCGCTCACCATGTGGCACGACGGGACCGTGAAGCGGGACCTGGTGTGCGTCGACGACGTCGCGCGCGCCTTCCTGGCCGCGCTCGACCAGCCGGACGCCGTCGACGGCCGGCCGTGGCTGGTCGGCACCGGGCTGGCGACCAGCGTCGGCGACCTGTTCGGCGGGGTCGCGAAGGCCGTCGCCGCGCAGACCGGGCGGGAGCCGGTGCCGGTGGTGTCGGTGCCGCCGGCCGACCACTCGATGCCGACCGACCTGCTCGACTTCGTGCTCGACCCGTCGGGCTTCCGGAACGCCACCGGCTGGGCGCCGCGCGTCTCGCTGGAGCACGGCCTGGAGAACCTCGCGGCGGCGATGGCGCGCGACGCCGTCTCGTCGGGCGTCTGAGGGGCCGGCGATGCGCGTCCTGCTGGTCCTGCCCGCCGAGAAGAGCATCTTCAACTACCTGGTGCCGGTCACCTGGGCGCTGCGCACCGCCGGGCACGAGGTGCACGTGGCGAGCCTGCCGCGGTTCGCGAGCACGATCACCCAGGCCGGGCTGACGGCGGTCCCGGTCGGGCACGACCGGGACCCGTGGCGCATCACCGAAAACCGGCCCGAGGAACGCGCCGCGCTGCGGGCCGGGGTGGCCGCGCCGTACGACCTGTACGACGTCCCCGGATCGGCCACGTGGGACTACCTGCGTGACGGGATGACCGCGGCGGTCAAGGGCTGGCACCGGCTGACGAACTTCCCGATGCTCGCCGACCTGGTCTCCTACACCCGGTACTGGGAGCCGGACCTCGTGCTGTGGGAGCCGCTCTGTTACGCCGGGGCGATCGCCGCCAAGGCGTGCGGCGCGGCGCACGGCCGGCTGCTGTTCGGCATCGACGTCTTCGGCGCCACCCGCGTCGACTACCTGCGGACGCAGGCCCGGCAGGCGCCGGCGGACCGCGTCGACCCGCTGGCCGACTGGCTCGGGAGCTACGCCCGCAAGTACGGCTTCGACGCCGGTGAGGACCTCGCCGTCGGCGA
Source organism: Amycolatopsis sp. NBC_00348 (assembly GCF_036114655.1). Taxonomy (NCBI): domain Bacteria; kingdom Bacillati; phylum Actinomycetota; class Actinomycetes; order Pseudonocardiales; family Pseudonocardiaceae; genus Amycolatopsis; species Amycolatopsis sp. NBC_00348. The sequence continues at coordinate 6,309,176 of NZ_CP107994.1, forward strand.
CTTCACCATCGACCAGCTGCCCGCGTCGCTGAGCCTGGACGCCGGGCTCGACACCGTGCGGGTGCAGTTCGTGCCCTACGGCGGGGCCGCGGTGGTACCGGACTGGCTGAAGCGGCCCGCGGAGCGTCCCCGGGTCGCGCTGACCCTCGGCCTCACCGCGACCGAGGTCTTCGGCGGCTACAACGTGCCGCTGTCGGAAATCCTGTTAGGACTGTCCGAATTGGACGTCGAGGTCGTCGCGACGGTCGCCGGGGACGTGCAGCGGACGCTGCCGCCGATGCCGTCCAACGTCCGGATGGTGCCGTACGTGCCGTGGCACGCGCTCGCCCCGACGTGCGCCGCGGTGGTGCACCACGCGGGCGCGGCGACCCTCGCCACCACGGCGCGCCACCCGGTGCCGCAGCTGGCCCTGCACTTCCACTTCGACCAGCCCTACCTCGGCCGCAAGCTCGCCGAACACGGCGCCGGGCTGGAGATCCACACCGGCGACGCGACCGGCGGAGGTGTCCGCGACGCCGTCGCGCGCCTGCTCACCGAACCTGCTTTCAAAGCCCGCGCGGCAGACCTGCGCGACGAGATCTTCGCGCTCCCCACCCCGAACGAACTGGCCGGAACGCTCGAAGAGCTGACCGCCAAGCACCGCACCCGCTGACCCCAAGCGGCACTTTCGCCGAGAAAGTGTTCCGGAGTTACGACCTCCGGATTCAGGTTCACCCGAAAGTGCCGGGTCGAACGGAAAGGAGCACCATGCGCGTCCTGTTCGCCACCACGCCGCAGAAGAGCGTCTTCCTGTACCTGGCGCCGATGGCGTGGGCGCTGCGCACCGCCGGCCACGAAGTGCGCTTCGCGAGCCAGCCCGCGCTGACGGACGTGATCACGCAGTCCGGCCTCACCGCGGTGCCGGTCGGGCACACCCGCAACCGCCGCCTCAACGACGTCGACGGCCGGGAAGAGGGGCGCGCCGGGCTGCCCGCGCCGTACGACGTCTTCGACGACTACGAGCGCGCCACCTGGGAGTACCTCGAGCCCGGCATGGCCGACGCGGTGCGCGGCTGGCACTGGCTGACGAACCACCCGATGGTCGGCGGGCTCGTCGAGTTCGCCCGCGCCTGGCAGCCGGACCTGATCGTCTGGGAGCCGTTCTGCTACGCCGGGCCGATCGCCGCGAAGGCGTGCGGCGCCGCCCACGCACGTCTCCTGTTCGGCGTCGACGTCTTCGGCGCGGCCCGCGAGCAGTACCGGCGGCGGCTGGCCGAGGAACCCGGCCGCGTCGACCACCTCGGCGCGTGGCTCGGCCGGTACGCGCGGATGTACGGCGCCGAGTTCTCCGAGGACATGACGACCGGGCAGTTCACCATCGACCAGTTCCCGGCGAGCCTGCAGCCGGCGACCGAGCTGGACGTCCTGCGCACGCAGTACATCCCGTACGGCGGCCCGGCCGTGGTGCCCGGCTGGCTGTCCAAGCCGCCGGAGCGCCCGCGCGTCGCGATGACCCTGGGCCTGACCGCGACCGAGCACTTCAACGGCTACACCGTCGGCGTCCAGGAGGCCCTCGACGCGCTCGCCGACCTCGACATCGACCTGGTCGCGACCGTCGCGGAGAAGGCCCAAGCGGAACTGACGCGGATCCCGGACAACGCGCGGATCGTCTCGTACGTGCCGTGGCACGCGCTGGCCCCGACGTGCTCGGTCGTCGTCCACCACGCCGGCGCCGCGACCATGGCCACGACGTCCCGGCACCCGGTGCCGCAGCTGGCCCTGCACCACCACTACGACCAGCCGTTCCTCGGCCGCAAGCTGGCCGAGCACGGCGCCGGGCTGGAGCTGCCGACCCACCGCGCGACCGGCGCGCGGATCCGCGAGAGCGTCGAACGGCTGCTGACCGAGCAGTCCTTCAAGGACCGGGCCGCGGACCTGCGCGACGAGATCCTCGGGCTGCCGTCGCCGAACGCGATCGTGCCGGAGATCGAGGCGCGCGTCCGATGAGAGTCCTGCTGACGACCTACCCGGAGAAGACGTTCTTCTACCACCTGGTCCCGCTCGCCTGGGCGCTGCGCACGGCCGGGCATGAGGTGCGCGTGGCGTGCCAGCCGAAGTTCGCGCCGGTCGTCACGCAGGCCGGGCTGACCGCGGTTCCGGTCGGATCCGACCGGAACTTCTGGCGGATCACCGAGACGCGCGCCGGCGGCACGGAGGCGATGCGCGAAGGGATCATGCCGCCCTACGACGCCTTCGACGACGTCGCCAAGCAGAACCTCGGCTACCTGCAGCCGGGCCTGACCGAGGCGGTGCGCGGCTGGCACCGGGTGAGCAACTTCCCCATCGTGGCCGACCTCGTCGAGTTCGCGCGGGCCTGGAAGCCGGACCTCGTCGTCTGGGAGCCGCTGAGCCAGGCGGGCGCGATCGCCGCGCGGGCGTGCGGCGCGGCCCACGCGCGGATGCTGTGGAGCATCGACCTCTTCGGCGGCGTCCGCGACCACTACCTGCGGCTGCGCGGCGCCGAGCCGGACCCGTTCGAGGCGTGGTTCTCCGGCTACGGCCGCAAGTACGGCTTCGAGTTCGGCGAGGACATGGTCACCGGGGACTTCACCCTCGACCACCTCCCGGGCAGCCTGCAGATCGAGGCCGACCTGCCGTACCTGCGCTTCCAGTACGTCCCCTACGGCGGCCCGGCTTCGGTGCCGGACTGGCTGCAACGGCCGGCCGAGCGCCCGCGGATCGCGCTCACCATGGGCCTGAGCGCGACCGAGATCTTCGGCGGCTACCACCTGTCGCTGCCCGACGTCCTCGACGCACTGTCCGATGTGGACGTCGAGGTGGTGGCGACGGCGCAGGGCCTCGGCACCGTCCCGGCGAACGTCCGCCTGGTCTCGTACGTCCCGCTGCACGCCCTCGCCCCGACGTGCGCGGCCGCCGTCCACCACGGCGGCCTGGGTACCCTCGCCACGTTCGCCCGGGCGGGCGTCCCCCAGCTGTGCGTGCCGCACCACCTGGACGAGCCGATCTTCGCCGCCGGCCTGGCCCGCGCCGGCGCCGGCATCGACCTCCGCTCACCCACGGCCGACACAATCCGCGAGAGCGTCCGTCGCCTCCTCGACGACCCGTCCTTCACGCGCGGCGCGGCGAGCCTCCAGTCCGAAATGGACACCCTGCCGTCGCCCAACGACATCGTCCCCGACCTGGAAGACCTCACCGCCAAGTTCCGCAGGGGGTCGTGAGTGGTAATGAGGGTTAGAACCCTCATTACCACTCACGACCAGCCACGGCAGACCCCGGAAGAGAGACCATGCGCGTCCTGCTCACCACCTACCCGGAGAAGACCATCTTCCAGCCGATGGTCACGCTGGCGTGGGCGCTGCGCACCGCCGGGCACGAGGTGCGGGTGGCGACCCAGCCGGGCTTCGAGGACGTCATCACCGGCGCCGGGCTGACCGCCGTGCCGGTCGGCCGCCGCGGCGTCGGCAACTGGCGGCGGCTCACCGAGGCCTACCCCGACCTGGCCGAAGCCGAGCGCGTCGGCCTGCCTTCGCCTTATGACGCCGCCGTTTCCGGTGTGGGCACGCGCGAGGAGATGGCCGAGGGCTATGCGTCGATCCTCGAGCTTTGGCACAAGCAGAACAACTTCCCCCTGGTCACCGGTCTGGTCGAGTTCGCGCGAGCGTGGCAGCCGGACCTGGTGATCTGGGAGCCGACGACGTACGCGGGCGCGATCGCGGCCAAGGCGTGCGGTGCGGCACACGGCCGTCTCCTGTGGAGCATCGACGTCTTCGGCGCGGCCCGCGAACGGTTCCTTTCCCTCGGCCCGGGCCCGGGCCCGGACCCGCTGGCCGGCTGGATCGCCGGGTACGGCCGCAAGTACGGCTTCGCCTTCGACGAGGAGCTGATCACCGGGCAGTTCACGATCGACCCGGTGCCGGACCCGATCCGCCTCGACACGCGACTGCCGACGTTGCCGGTGCAGTACGTCCCCTACGGCGGCGCGGCCAGCGTCCCGGACTGGCTGAAGCGCAGGAGCGACCGGCCGCGCATCGGCCTGACCCTCGGCACGACGGCCACCGAGCACTTCGGCGGCTACACGGTGAGCGTCCCGGACATCCTGGCCGCACTGTCCGATGTGGACGCCGAGATCGTCGCCACGCTGCCGGACGCCGAAGCCGCCAAGGTCACGGAAGTCCCGGCCAACGCCCGGATCGTGCCGTACGTGCCGCTGCACGCGCTCGTGCCGACGTGCGCGGCGGTCATCAACCACGCCGGGCCCGGCACCTACCTGACGACGGCCCGCTACGGCGTCCCGCAGCTGGCCGTGCCGTGGGAGTTCGACGAGCCGGAGCTGGCCCGCCGCGCGACGGTCCACGGTTCCGCACTGACCCTGACCGGCTCGGAGGTCTCGGGCAAGGCCGTCCGCGCGGGCGTCCTGCGGCTGCTGTCGGAGCCGTCGTTCACCACCCGGGCGCGGGAACTGGCCGCGCGGATGGCCGCCACGCCCTCGCCCAACGACGTCATCCAGGCGCTCGAAGACCACGTCGCCCGGAGGAACGCATGAGGACCACCTGGCCCCGCCCCGGCCGGCCGACCTTCCCGGCCACGGGAACGGCCGCCGCACTCGTGCTCGAAGCTCGCCGAGCGGAGGAACACACGCGCATTCCCACCGGCGTCTTCCCGGCGCTCCGCGACCTCGCCACCCGGTACCGGCGCGGCTCCCGGGCGTCGAGCCCCGCCGTCCGCGCGAGTGTGCTGCGCCTGCCGGCCGCCGCTCCCTCGCCATCCGAAGCCCGCTGACCGGAGGAAAGCCCATGCGCATCCTGTTCGTCTCCAACCCGCCCCGGACCGTCTACAAGTACATGTTCACCATCGCCTGGGCGCTGCGGACGGCCGGGCACGAGGTCCGGTTCGCCAGCCAGCCCGAGTTCGTCGACGAGGTCCTGCAGGCCGGGCTCACCGCGGTGCCCGTCGGGCACAGCCGCGACATGCACAAGGTCGCCGCCCGCACCCGCGGCGTCGAGAACGAGCGCGCGGGCATCCCGGCGCCCTACGACGTCTACGAAGAGCCCGAGAAGGCCACCTGGGAGCACATGGTCTCGACGATGGCCAACGAGGGCATCGAGTGGCACAAGTACGGCAACTTCCCGATCATCTCCGGGCTCGTCGAGTTCGCCCGCTACTGGGAGCCCGACCTCGTCGTCTGGGACCCGCTGAGCTTCGCCGGCGCGATCGCGGCCAAGGCGTGCGGCGCGGCCCACGCGCGGCTCCTGTTCGGCGTCGACGTCTTCGGCAAGGTGCGTCAGCAGTTCGTGAAGCTGCGGGACGCCCAGCCGGCCGACCAGCGCCGCGACCCGCTCGCCGAGTGGATGGGCGCCTACGCCCGCAAGTACGGCTTCGACTTCACCGAGGACATGTTCACCGGCGACTTCACGCTCGACCAGTTCCCGCTGAGCTGGCAGGACGAAGCCGACCTGGAGTACGTGCGGACGCAGTACATCGCCTACAACGGCGCGTCCGTCGTCCCGAAGTGGCTGCAGACGCCGCCGGCGAAGCCGCGGATCGCGATCACCATGGGCAACAGCGCCGTCGAGGTCTACCGCGGGTACAACGTGCCCCTGAGCGACCTGCTGGACTCCGTCGCCGACCTCGACGTCGAGGTCGTCGCCACGGTCGCCGCGTCGCAGCAGCCCCTGCTCGGCAAGACGCCGGACAACGCCCGGATCGTCGACTTCGCGCCGATGCACGCGCTGGCCCCGACGTGCTCGGTCGTCGTGCACCACGCCGGCGCCGCGACCATGGGCACCACCGCGCGTCACCCGGTGCCGCAGCTCGCCCTGCCCTACCACTACGACCAGCCGACGCTCGGCAAGATGCTCGAGAAGCAGGGCGCCGGGCTGTCGATCCACGTTTCCGAGGTCACGCCCGAGAAGTTCCGCACGGCGATCGACCGGTTGCTCACCGAGCAGGTGTTCCAGGACCGGGCGGTGGCCCTGCGCGACGAAATCTTCGCGCTGCCCACCCCGAACCAGGCCGTGCCGCGGATCGAAGAGCTCGTCGTGAAGCACCGGGCGCGGTGACATGCGCGTCCTGCTGACCACCTACGCCGAGCGCACCCACTTCCTGATGATGGTGCCGCTCGCGTGGGCGCTGCGCACCGCCGGGCACGACGTCCGGGTGGCGGTGCAGCCCAAGCTCGCCGGGGCGGTGACCGGGGCGGGGCTCACCGCCGTCCCGGTCGGGCACGACCGCGACCTGTGGGACCTGCTGCGCCGCACCGGACCCGAGCACCTGTTCGGCGTCGAGACCGGCTGGCCTGCGCCCTACGACACCGCGGCACTGTCCACACCGGACTGGGACCACGTGCTGCGCGGCTACCGCGACATCGCCGTGCGCTGGCACAAGACGAGCAACGTCCCGCTGATCAACGACCTCGTCGACTTCGCGCGCTGGTGGCAGCCGGACCTGGTGCTGTGGGAGCCGACGACGTACGCCGGCGCGATCGCGGCCAAGGCGTGCGGCGCGGCGCACGGCCGGATCCTCATCGGCGAGGACGTCTTCGGCCTGACCCGCGACCACTTCCTGCGCCTGCGACCGGACGGCGCCCCGGACCCGCTCGGCGAGTGGCTGGGGGCGTACGCGCGCAAGTACGGCGGCGAGTTCAGCGAGGACATGGTCACCGGGCAGTTCACGATCGACCAGCTCCCGGCGTCCCTGCGCCACCGGGCGTCGCTGGAGCACGTCCCGATGCGGTACATGAACTACGGCGGCGCCGCGGTCGTCCCGGACTGGCTTTCGACGCCACCCTCGCGCCCACGCGTCGCGTTGACCATGGGCCTGACCGCCCACGACCGCACCGGCGGCTACCCGGTCGACCTGCAGGACGTCCTCGACGCGGTCGACGGCCTCGACGTCGAACTGGTCGCCACGGTCACCCCCGAGACCCGGCTGAGCAGGGTCCCGTCGCGAACGCGCCTGGTCCCGTTCGTGCCGCTCACCGCGCTGCTGACGACGTGCTCGGTCGCCATCCACCACGCGGGCGTCGGCACCCTCGCATCGACGGCGTTGCGCGGCATCCCGCAGCTGACCCTGCCCTGGGACGTCGACCAGCCCACGCTCGGCGCCCGTCTCGCGGCACAGGACGCCGGAATCTCCATCCACGCCACCGAGGCGACCACCGAAGGCATCCGCGACGCGCTGGTCCGGCTGCTGCACGAACCCGCGTACACCAAGGGCGCCGCCCACCTGCGCGACGAGATGCTCGCGATGCCGTCACCCAACGACGTCGCCGGGCACCTGGCCGCCCGCCGCGGGTCGTGAGTGGTAATTCGGGTTAGAACCCTCATTACCACTCACGACCCCGGCACCGCTCGCAAGGAGAGACATGCGCGTCCTGTTCACCACCTACCCGGAGAAGACCCACTTCCTCGCCATGGCGCCGCTCGCCTGGGCGCTGCGCACCGCCGGGCACGAGGTGCGGGTCGCGTGCCAGCCGAAGTTCGCCGACGTCGTCACGCAGGCCGGGCTGACCGCCGTGCCCGTCGGGCCGGACCGCGACCTCTGGCAGCTGATGGCGCGTGACACGAACTGGTTCAGCGTCGGGCTCAACGGCCTGCCGGTGCCCTACGACACCGTCGACTGGCGCCCCGAGGACGTCTCCTACGAGTACCTCCGCGACGGCTACAAGCTGCACGTCACCAAGTGGCACAAGATGAGCAACGTCCCGCTGATCCCGGGCCTGGTCGAGTTCGCCCAGGCCTGGCAGCCGGACCTGGTGATCTGGGAGCCGTCGACGTACGCGGGCGCGATCGCCGCCGAGGCCGTCGGCGCGGCGCACGCGCGGCTGCTGTTCAGCCTCGACACCTTCGGCGTCACCCGCGACCACTTCACCCGGCTCAGCCCCGAAGGCGCCGAAGACCCGCTGAAGGAGTGGCTGGCGCCGGCCGCGGGCAAGTACGGCGTCCCGTGGAGCGAACGCCTCGTCACCGGCGAGTTCACGATCTCGCTGCTGCCGCCGTCGCTGCGCGTGGAGGCCGACCTCGACTACGTGCCGATGCGGTACGTCCCCTACGGCGGCCCCGCCGTGCTCCCGGCCTGGCTGCGGACGCCGCCCGAGAAGCCGCGGGTCGCGCTCACCATGGGCATCAGCATCGCCGAGTCGAGCGGCGACATGGTCGACCTCAAGGACCTGTTCGAAGAACTGTCCGATGTGGACATGGAACTCGTGGCGACGATCCCGGAGAGCGTCCAGGAGAAGCTCGGCCAGGTCCCGGACAACGTGCGGATGGTCTCCTTCGTGCCGCTGCACGCGCTGGTCCCGACCTGCACCGCCGTCATCCACCACGCCGGCTACGGCACCCTCGCCACGACGGCGTTGCACGGCAAACCGCAGGTCATCGTGCCCTGGAACGCCGACGGTCCCGCGCTCGCCAAGCGCGTCGCCGCGCAGGGGGCCGGGCTGGCGCTGCACGTCCACCAGGCGTCGGCACGCGGGGTCCTGCGCAACCGGCTGCTGCGCGTGCTCACCGAGCCCAAGTTCACCGAGGGCGCGCACCGGCTGCGCGACGAGATCCTCGCCATGCCGACACCCAACGACGTCGCCGACCAGCTCGCCCGCCGCGTCGCGAAGGTGGCCATCGCGTGAAGGTCCTCTTCGCCGCCAACCCCGAGAAGGCGCACTTCCTGCCGATGGTGCCGCTGGCCTGGGCGCTGCGCACCGCCGGGCACGAGGTGCGCGTGGCGTGCCAGCCGAAGTTCGCGCCCGTCGTCACCCAGGCCGGGCTGACGGCGGTGCCGGCGGGCCGCGACGGCGACCTGTGGGACCTCATGCCGCGCCACCCCGACTACCGCGGCACCCAGTGGCGGCCGGCCTACGGGCTGCCGGTGCCGTACGAGGTCGCGGAGTTCCCGGAGAAGGCGACGCCGGAGTACCTCGAGGAGTCGTACGCGGCGATCCTGCACTACTGGCACAAGCCCGCGTGCTTCCCGATGATCGGCGGCCTGGTCGAGTTCGCCCGCGCCTGGGAGCCGGACCTCGTGCTGTGGGAGCCGCTGTGCTTCGCGGGCCCGATCGCGGCGCTGGCGTCCGGCGCCGCGCACGGCCGGATCCTGTGGAGCACCGACGTCTTCGGCGTCGCCCGGTCGTTTCCCGCCGCCGGCGATCCGCTGGGAGACTGGCTCGGCGCGTACGCGCGCAAGCACGGCGGCGAGTTCACCGAGGAGCTGGTCACCGGGCAGTTCACGATCGACCAGCTCCCGGCGTCGCTGCGGCTGCCGACGTCGCTGGAAACCGTGCCGCTGCAATACCTTCCGTACGGCGGCCCGGCGTCCATCCCGGACTGGCTGCGTAAGCCGCCCGAGAAGCCGCGGGTCGCGTTGAGCATGGGGATCAGCCTCACCGACCACGAAGCCGGTTACTCGGTCGCGGTGCAGGACGTGCTGGATCACCTGGTCAAGCTGGACGTCGAGGTCGTCGCCACCCTGCCGGACGTCGAGAAGGCCAAGCTGGCGAGCATCCCCGACGGCGTCCGGATCGTGCCGTACGCGCCACTCGAAGCCCTGGCGGCGACGTGCTCGGCCGTCGTCTCCCACGGCGGTTTCGGCACGTTCCTGACGACCGCGCGCCACGCCGTCCCGCAGCTGTGCACGCCGTGGGACTTCGACGGCCCGGTCTTCGCCGCCCGCGCCGCGGCGCAAGGCGGCGCCCTCGCCGTCCGCGCCGACCAGGCGACCGGCGAGGTGGTCGCGGACGCCGTGGCCCGCCTGCTCGACGAGTCCGCCTTCGCAGACCGGGCCTCGGTCCTGCGCGACGAGATCCTCGCCATGCCCACACCCAACGCGGTCGCCGAGCAGCTGGCCGCCCAGTACCGCAGGGGGTCGTGAGTGGTAATGAGGGTTCTAACCCTCATTACCACTCACGACCAGCCGCGGCAGACCCGGAAACGGAGGAGTAATGCGGGTTTTGTTCACCGTCAGCCCGGGGACGACCGTGTTCAACAGCATGGTGCCGCTGGCCTGGGCGCTGCGGACCGCCGGGCACGACGTGCGCGTCGCGAGCCAGCCCGCGTTCGCCGACGAGATCACCCAGGCCGGGCTCACCGCCGTGCCGCTCGGGCGTGACCTCGGCATCCCGCGGCTGCTGCTGGCCATGGGCATGGACAGCGCTGCGCTGGAGGAGGCCCGCCGCGGGCTGCCGGACCCGTACGCGGTGCTGGACGACCCCGGCTCGACCGACTGGGACCGCGCCCACCGCGCGTTCACCGAGGTCGCCGAGGGCGCACGGTTCGAGACGTTCGCCATCATGTCCGCGCTCGTCGAGTTCGTCCGCGACTGGGAACCGGACCTCGTCGTGTGGGAACCGTTCACCCCGGCCGGCGCGATCGCGGCCAAGGCGTGCGGCGCCGCCCACGCCCGGCTGCTCTACGGCGTCGACGTCTACGCCTTTGCCCGACAGCACTTCCTGTCCATCCGCAACGGCCGGAACGACCCGCTGGCGGACTGGCTCGGCGGGTACGCGCGCAAGTACGGCGCGGAGTTCAGCGAGGACATGACGGTCGGCCAGTTCACCATCGACCAGATCCCGGCGAGCCTGCAGACCGCGTCGGACCTGCACTACCTGCGGACGCCGTACATCCCGTACGGCGGCGCGGCGGTCGTCCCGCGCTGGCTGCAGCTGCCGCCGCAACGCCCGCGCGTCGCGCTCACCATGGGCCTGAGCGCGACGGGGTACTTCTCCGGCTACACGGTGAACGTCCAGGACATCCTCGACTCCCTCGCCGACCTGGACATCGAGCTGGTCGCGACGGTCGCCGAGGCCGAGCAGGCGAAGCTGGCGCGGATCCCGGACAACGCGCGGCTCGTCCCGTACGTGGCCCTGCACGCGCTCGCCCCGACGTGCACGGCGGCGATCACGCACGCCGGTTTCGGCACGCTGACGGCGTTCGCGCCCTACGGCGTCCCGCAGCTGACGTTGCCGTTCCACTTCGACGAGCCGACGCTCGGCCACCGCCTCGCCGCCCAGGGCGCCGGCCTCAACCTCGACCCGACGCAGGTGACGGGCGCGAACGTCCGCGAAGGCGTCCTCCGCCTGCTCAACGAGCCGTCCTTCACCACCGCGGCCCGCCGCCTCCAGGCCGAGATCCGCGCGCTGCCCAGCCCCAACGACCTGGTCCCCGAGATCGAAGCCCTGACCGCCAAGCACCGCACCCGGTCGTGAGTGGCAATTCGGGTTAGAACCCTGATTACCACTCACGACAAGCCGCGGCAGACCCGGAAACGGAGGAGTGATGCGCGTCCTGTTCGCGGTCAACCCGGAGAAGAGCACGTTCCTGTACCTCGTGCCGATGGCGTGGGCGTTGCGCACCGCCGGGCACGAGGTGCGGGTGGCGAGCCAGCCCGGGTTCGCCGACGTCATCACCCAGGCCGGCCTGACCGCCGTCCCGGTCGGACGCGACGTCGACAAGTGGCGCGGTACCCGGCCCGAGCTGCTGGAACAGTCACGCGCCGGGCTGCCGTCGCCGTGGGACGTCCTCGACGGAAACGAGGACGACCTCGTCGAGAAGCAGGAACACTCCGTCGCGTCGATCCACCGGCCGGACAACGTGCCGATGCTCGCCGGGCTCGTCGAGTTCGCCAAGGCCTGGCAGCCGGACCTCGTGATCTGGGAGCCGTTCTGCCTCGCCGGGCCGATCGCGGCCAAGGCCTGCGGCGCGGCGCACGCGCGGATGCTGTTCAGCGTCGACGTCTTCGGCCTGACCCGCGAGCACTTCTTGAAGGCGAAACGAGGGAAAGACCCGCTGGCCGACTGGCTCGGCGCGTACGGCCGCAAGTACGGCTTCGCCTTCACCGAGGACATGACCACCGGGCACTTCACGATCGACCAGTTCCCGGCCAGCCTGCAGGAGAACGCCGACCTCGACTACGTGCGCACGCAGTACGTCCCCTACGGCGGCCCGGCCGTGATCCCGGACTGGCTCAAGCGCCCGCCGGAACGTCCGCGCGTCGGCCTCACCCTCGGCCTGACCGCGACGGAGATCTTCACCGGCTACACCGTCCCGCTGCGGGACGTCCTCACCGACCTGTCCACTTTGGACGTCGAGGTCGTCGCGACCGTCGCCGAGGCCGAGCAGGAGAAGCTCGGGACGCTGCCGGACAACGTCCGGGTCGTGTCTTACGTCCCGTGGCACGCGCTGGTGCCGACCTGCGCGGCGATCGTGCACCACGCAGGCGCGGCGACGCTGCTGACGACGTCGCGCTACCCGGTGCCGCAGCTGGCCGTGCACTACCACTTCGACCAGCCGATCCTCGGCCGCAAGCTGGCCGAGCACGGCGCCGGGCTCGCGCTGCACACCACCGAGGCGACCGGCGCGAGCGTCCGCGACGCCGTGCAACGGCTGCTCACCGAGCCGGAGTTCCGCCGCCGGGCCGTCGCGCTGCGCGGCGAAGTCCTCTCCGCTCCCAGCCCGAACGACCTGGTGCCGCGGCTCGAAGAGCTCACCGCCCGGCACCGCACCCGCCAGTAGAAGCCCAGGAGATCCCATGCGCGTCCTGTTCACCGACACCCCCGAGCCGACGACGTTCATGCCGATGGCCCCGCTGGCCTGGGCGTTGCGCACGGCCGGGCACGAGGTCCGGTTCGCCGCGGCCCCGATGTTCGCCGAGACGATCACCCAGGCCGGGCTGACGGCCGTCCCGGTCGGCCGCGACGTCGACCTGTACCGCCGTCTCGACGCCGTGATGGGCGCGCTCGACCACAACGCGGAGCTGAAGGCCGAGTTCGAGGGCGTCTCCGACGAAGACGCCCTGGAGCTGCTGAAACTCGAGTCCGGCATGCCCGCGCCCTACGACGTCGCCGAGTACCCCGAGCGCGCCGACTGGGAGAAGATGCTGCCGGCCTACGCGGGCGCGGTGTGGACCGACCACAAGCCCGAGAACTTCCCGATGATCGCCGGGCTCGTCGAGTTCGCCCGCGCCTGGGAGCCGGACCTGGTGCTGTGGGAGCCGTCGACGTACGCGGGCGCGATCGCGGCCAAGGCCTGCGGGGCCGCCCACGGCCGGCTCCTCGGGCGGCTCGACGCGTTCGGCGTCACCCGGTCCCACTACCGGCGGCTGATGGCGCAGCAGCCGGAAGACCAGCGCTACGACCCGTTCGCCGACTGGTACGAGGGCTACTGCGAGCGCTACGGCTTCGAGTTCTCCGAGGACATGGTCACCGGCCAGTTCAGCGTCGACCAGTTCCCCGGCTCGCTGCGGATGGCCGCCGACGACGTCGACTACCTGCCGATGCAGCACGTCCCCTACGGCGGTCCGGCGTCGGTGCCGCACTGGCTGTGGGCGGCGCCGACACGCCCGCGCGTCGCGCTCACCCTGGGCAGCACCGCCGCCATCCGCTTCGACGGCTACACCGTGGACGTCCAGGACGTCCTCACCGCGCTCGGCGACCTCGACATCGAGGTGATCGCCACGGTCGCCGACAACGTCCGCGGCCGGCTCACGGCCGTGCCGCGCAACACGCGGATCGTGCCGTACGCGCCGCTGCACGCCCTCGCGCCGACCTGCGACGTCGTGATCAACCACGCCGGCGCGGGCACCTACCTGGCCGTCGCGCTGCACGGCGTCCCGCAGCTGACCCTGCCGTGGGACCTCGACGAGCCGGAGCTGGCGCGCCGCGCCACCGCGCACGGGTCGGCGCTGATGATCCGCGGCGACCACGCGACGGGTAAGGACGTCGCCGACGGCGTCGCCCGCCTGCTCGCCGAGCCGCGGTTCCGCGCGCGGGCCGTCGACCTGCGGGACGAGATGCTCGCGCTGCCCTCGCCCAACGACGTCGTCGGACAGCTGGAAGAGCTGACCGTGAAGTTCCGGACGCGCTGATGCGGATCCTGTTCACCGTCATCGCCGAGCGGACGATCTTCTGCTCGATGGTCCCGCTGGCCTGGGCGCTGCGGACGGCCGGCCACGAGGTGCGGGTGGCCTGCCAGCCGGCGTTCGCCGACGTGGTGACGCAGGCCGGGCTCACGGCCGTCCCAGTCGGGCGCGACGCGACGATCTGGCGGATGGAGAGCCTCGACCCGGCGCTGCTGGAGCAGGCGCGGGCCGGGCTGCCGAGCCCGTGGCGGGTGGTCGAGGACCCGGCCAACGCCGACTGGGAGGACCTGCGCGAGGGCCACCGCGTCGCCGTCGACGAGGGCCACAAGCTGGAGAACTTCCCGCTGATCAACGGCCTCGCCGAGTTCGCTCGGGCGTGGGAACCGGACCTGGTGATCTGGGAGCCGCTGACCTACGCGGGCCCGATCGCCGCGAAGGCGTGCGGCGCGGCGCACGCCCGGTTGCTCTGGAGCCTCGACGTCTTCGGCGCGACCCGCGAGATCTACCGGCGGACGGCGAACGGCGCTCCCGAGGACCCGCTCGCGGACTGGCTCGGCGGTTACGGGCGCAAGTACGGCTTCGAGTTCAGCGAGGACATGACGACCGGGCAGTTCAGCATCGACCAGGTGCCGCCGTCGATCGGCCTGCGCGCCGGCGACCTGGACTACCGGCCGATGCAGTACGTCCCCTACGGCGGCCCGGCCGCCACCCCGGACTGGCTGCCCACCCAGCGCCCGCGCATCGGCCTCACCCTGGGCACCACGGCGACCGAGCACTTCGGCGGGTACGTCGTGAGCGTCGAAGACACCCTCGCCGAACTGTCCACATTGGATGTCGAGGTGGTCGCGACGGTCAAGGATCCCGCGTTCCCGATCCCGGCCAACGCGCGCGTGGTGCCCTTCGTCCCCCTGGACGCGCTGGCCCCGACCTGCGACGTCGTCATCGACCACGCCGGGCCGGGCACGTTCCTGACCGTGGCCCGCCACGGCGTCCCGCAGCTGACGGTCCCGTGGGACTTCGACGAGCCCGAGCTGGCCCGCCGCGCGGCCGCGCAGGGCGGGTCGCTCACCATCCGCGGCGACCGGGCGACAGGCGTCCGGATCCGCGAGGGCGTCGAACGGCTCCTGGCCGAACCCTCGTTCAGGACTCGCGCCACGGACCTGCGTGACGAGCTGCGCGGCCTGCCGTCCCCCAACGACGTCGCCGAGGAGATCGAAGCCCTCGTCGAGAAGAACCGGTGAGCCCGATGCGCGTCCTGTTCGCCACCTACCCCGAGTCCACGGTCTTCCAGCCGATGGTGCCGCTGGCCTGGGCGTTGCGCACGGCCGGGCACGAGGTCCGCGTCGCCGCGCCCCCGGTCTTCGCCGACACGATCACCGCGGCCGGGCTCACCGCCGTCCCGGTCGGCCGGGAACGCACGAACACCTGGCGGCGGCTGCTTTCCCTGGATCCCGCCGAAGCCGAGGCCGACCGGGCGGGCCTGCCGTCGCCGTACGACGCCGCGCTGCGCCCGGTCGGCGTCGAGGAAATGCGGGCCGGGTACGAGCGGATGATCGAACACGGCCACAAGCTGAACAACTTCGCGCTCGTCCCCGGGCTCGTCGAGTTCGCCCGCGCGTGGCAGCCCAACCTGGTGATCTGGGAGGCCACGACGTACGCCGGCGCGATCGCGGCGAAAGCGTGTGGCGCGGCCCACGCGCGGTTCCTGTGGAGCCTCGACGTCTTCGGCGTGACGCGCGAACGCTTCCTCGCCCTCTCACCTGGCGCCGACCCCTTGAAGGACTGGCTCAGCGGGTACGGCCGCAAGTACGGCTTCGACTTCGACGAAAGCCTGGTCACCGGCGAGTTCACGCTCGACGCGCTGCCCGCGTCCCTGCGCCTGGACGCCGACCTCGACTACCGCTCGATGCAGTACGTCCCCTACAACGGCCCGTCGACGGTCCCGGACTGGCTGCAACGGCCGCGGGATCGCCCCCGGATCGGCCTCACCCTCGGCACGTCGGCCACCGAACAGTTCGCGGGGTACACCGTGAGCGTCAAGGACATCCTGGCCGAGCTGTCCACTTTGGACGCCGAGGTGGTGGCCACCGTGGCGGACGACCTGGGCCCGGTCGACGCGCGCGTCGTCCCCTTCGTCCCGCTCGACGTCCTGGCCCCGACCTGCGACGTCGTCATCAACCACGCCGGACCCGGCACCTTCCTGACCGTCGCGCGCCACGGCGTCCCGCAGCTGACCGTGCCGTGGACGTTCGACGAGCCCGCGCTCGCCGCCCGCGCGGCCGCCCAGGGCGGCTCGCTCACCCTCCCCGGCGACCAGGCCACCCCCACGGCCATCCGGGAGCACGTCGCACGGCTGCTGACCGAACCGGAGTTCCGCGAGCGCGCCGCCGCACTGCGCAAGGAAATCCGGACCCTGCCCACCCCCAACGAACTCGCCCACGAGCTAGCGCGGTGCCGGGTCGTGAGTGGTTAGGGCGGTTAGAAGCGCCCTAACCACTCACGACCGGCACCGCACGAAAGGTAGACCCGATGCGCATCCTGTTCACCACCGCCAACCAGGGCAGCATGTTCCAGCCGATGGTGCCGCTGGCCTGGGCCCTGCGCACGGCCGGGCACGAGGTCGTCGTCGCCACGCAGCCCGACTTCGTCGAGGAGGTGACGCAGGCCGGGCTCACCGCGGTCCCGGCGGGTCGCCAAGTCGACCCGCGACGGCTCCTTGTCGCCATGCAGGTCACCGAGGACATGCTCGAGGAGGCCCGCGAGGGCCTGCACCCGCCGTACGACGCCGTCGAAGACCCGTCGAGCGCCGACTGGGAGAGCATGCTCACCGGCTATGTCGACGACGTCGAGCGCTGCCGCTACGAGATCTTCTCCATGATCGGCGGGCTCGTCGAGTTCGCCAAGTCGTGGCAGCCGGACCTGGTCATCTGGGAACCGTTCACCTACGCCGGGGCCATCGCGGCCAAGGCGTGCGGCGCCGCCCACGCCCGTCTCCTGTTCGGCGCCGACGTCTACGGCCGCGCCCGCGAGATCTTCCGCGGCTTCGGCCAGGCCGAGGACCCGCTGGCCAAGTGGTTCGCCTCCTACGGCCGCAAGTACGGCTTCGAGTTCACCGAGGACCTGATCACCGGCGACTTCACGATCGACCCGATGCCGGCCAGCCTGCAGTGCGAAGCCGACCTCAACTACCTGCACATGCGCAACGTCCCGTACGGCGGCGTCGCGATCGCGCCGTGGTGGCTGGAGATCAAGCCCGAGAAGCCACGCGTCGCGCTCACCATGGGCCTCACCGCGACCGGCCACTTCGCCGGCTACACGATCGACATCCAGGACGTCCTCGACGCGCTCGCCGACCTCGACGTCGAGCTGTACGCGACCGTCCCGGAGGACGAGCAGGAGAAGCTGCGCAGCATCCCGGAGAACGCGCTGCTGATGCCGTACATCCCGCTGCACGCGCTCGCGTCGACGTGCTCGGTCGCGATCAACCACGCCGGCGTCGGCACGCTCTCGACGTTCGCGCTGCACGGCGTCCCGCAGCTGACCCTGCCGTACCACTTCGACGAGCCGCTGATCGGCCGCCGGTTCGCCGCGACCGGCGCCGGCCTGAACATGCACGGCATCCCGATCGACGCGGACACGATCCGCGCGAATGTGCTGCGGTTGCTGGAAGAACCGTCGTTCACCGAAGGGGCGGCGCGGCTGCGCGACGAGATGCACGCGCTGCCGACGCCGAACCAGCTGGTCGGCGAACTGGAAGCGCTGACCGTCAAGCACCGCGGCGGTGCCTCGTGAAGGTCCTGTTCTGCGCCTTGCCGCAGCTGACGCACTTCTACGCCACGGTGCCGCTGGCCTGGGCGCTGCGCACGGCCGGGCACGAGGTGCGGTACGCGACCTCGCCCGACTTCGCCGAAGCCGTGACGGACGCCGGGCTCACCGCCGTCGCGGTCGGCCCGGCCGACGCCGAGGACGACGAGGAGATCGCCGAGGAGGCCCCCGCCGGGCTGCCCGCGCCGTACGACCTCGCGGAGTCGGGCTCCGACTGGACCGACGGGCACGCCGAGGCGTTCGACGCGATGGTCACCTACGCCTTCGGCGAGTTCAACGCGCCGATCCTCGACGACCTGGTCGCGTTCGCCCGCTCCTGGCAGCCCGATCTGGTGCTGTGGGAGCCGTTCACCTACGCGGGCGCGTTCGCCGCGGCGGCGTGCGGCGCGGCGCACGGCCGGGTGCTGTTCGGCACGGACTTCCTCGGCGTCACGCACGAGTGGATCCACGCCCACGTCCCGGACGACCGGCTCACCGGGTGGCTGACTTCGACGGCCGCTTCGTTGGATGTTCCCTACACCGACGACCTGCGGTCCGGGCACTTCACCGTCGACCAGCTGCCGTCGCCACTGCGGCTGGCTTCGCCGGAGCTGGAGTACGTCCCGGCGCGGTACGTCGCTTACGGCGGCCCGGCGGAAGTTCCCGCCTGGCTGCGGGAAACCCCGTCACGCCCGCGGATCGCGGTCACCCTGGGCACGTCCGCGACGCTGGAGTACGGCGGCTACACCGTGCAGGTGACCGACCTGCTCGCCGCGTTGTCCACAATGGACGTCGAGGTCGTGGCGACGGTCGACGGGCCGGTGCCGGACAACGTGCGGGCCGTGCCGTACGTGCCGCTCGACGCCCTCGCCCCGACGTGCGCGGCGGCGATCCACCACGGCGGGTTCGGCACGCTGCTGACGTTCGCCCGCCACGGCGTCCCCCAGCTGACCCTGCCGCACGACTTCGACGCGCCCCTGCTCGGCCGCAAGCTCGCGGCCCAGGGCGCCGGGCTGACGGTCGACCCGGCCCAGGCCAGCGGCCGCCGGATCCGGTGGAGCGTCGAGCAACTACTGGGCAACACGGGCATCCGGGCCGCCGCGACCGCGCTGGCCGAGGAGATCGCCGCGATGCCGAGTCCCAACGACGTCGTCGCGCGGCTCGAAGAACTGACCACGAAACACCGCGGAGGCCGGCCGTGAAGGTCCTGTGCTGCGTCCTGCCCCAGCTGACGCACTTCTACGCGCTCGCGCCGCTCGC
This sequence comes from Amycolatopsis sp. NBC_00348, assembly GCF_036114655.1. Classification (NCBI taxonomy): domain Bacteria; kingdom Bacillati; phylum Actinomycetota; class Actinomycetes; order Pseudonocardiales; family Pseudonocardiaceae; genus Amycolatopsis; species Amycolatopsis sp. NBC_00348. The sequence goes on from NZ_CP107994.1 coordinate 6,328,085, forward strand.
GTGGGCGCTGCGCACCGCCGGGCACGAGGTCCGGGTGGCGAGCACGCCGGGGTTCACCGACGCGATCACCCGCGCCGGCCTCACCGCCGTCCCGCTCGGCCACGACCCGGAGCCCGACCCCGAGGACGACACGCCGGAGGCGCAGGAGGCGCGCGACGCGTTGCGGCGCGGCTTGCCGAAGCCGTACGACCTCGCGGAGTTCACGCCGACACCCGCCGACTGGACCGACGAGCGCGCCGAGGCGTTCGAGATGATGGTGACGTACGCGTTCGGCGAGGACAACGAGCCGCTGCTGGACGGCGCGGTCGAGTTCGCCCGCGCGTGGCGGCCGGACCTGGTGCTGTGGGAGCCGTTCACCTACAGCGGCGCCCTGGCGGCCCACGCGTGCGGCGCCGCGCACGGCCGGGTGCTGTTCGGCACGGACTTCCTGGGCGTCACGCACGACTGGATCCGGCGCTTCACCGCCACCGACCGCCTCACCGAATGGCTCACGGAGACCGCGTCCCGCCACGGCCTCCCGTACGAGGATCACCTGCGGGCCGGGCACTTCACCCTCGATCCGCTCCCGCCGAGCCTCGCCGTTTCCCTGGACGCGCTCCCGGTCCGCTACACCCCGTACGGCGGCGCGGCGGTGGTCCCACCCTGGGTGACCAAACCTCTCGACCGGCCCCGCGTCGCGCTGACGCTGGGCACGTCGGCGACGGAGTACTCGGGCTACACGGTGAACGTCCGCGACATCCTGGTCGCATTGTCCACAATGGACATCGAGGTGGTGGCCACGATAGCGGATCCCGAATCTCTGGGCCCGATCCCGTCGAACGCGCGAGTGGTCCCGTACGTCCCCCTGGACGCCCTGGCGGCCACGTGCACGGCGGCCATCCACCACGGCGGTTTCGGCACCCTGGCGACGTTCTCCCGCCACGGCGTCCCCCAGCTGACGCTCCCGTACGACTTCGACGCACCCCTGCTGGCCCGCAAACTGGAGGAACAGGGAACGGGCCTCACAGTCCACTCGGACGACGCAACGGGCCCAGCCGTCCGCGACGCGCTACAACGACTCCTGACAGAGCCGGGCTTCCGCACCCGAGCCCAGGCGCTACGCGCCGAAATCGAGGCCCAGCCGGGCCCGAACGACCTCGTCGCCCAGCTGGAGCAGCTCACCCGCAAGCACCAGCTCACCTGAGCCGTAAAGCCGTGAATGCCACATTGAGGGACCTAGTGTCCCTCAATGTGGCATTCACGGCTTTGAACGGGAGGATCAGTTGTACTGCAACGCGTCCAGGCCGATCGCGAGGCCGAGGGCCAGGCGGCGGTCGATCTCGTCGTCTTCCAGGCGCAGCAGGTAGTTGTCCGACAGCCGCGCGGTCTTCTCCACCGCGCCGACGACCTGGTCCTCGCCGCGGGTGAAGTCGAAGTGGTACTTCCAGAAGAACGGGACCTCGACGTCGCCCGGCCACGGGACCAGCTTCCAGATCCGGCGGAACGCCGCCATGCCCTGGCTGCGCTCGCTGACCGTCAAGCGGTCACGGCCGTCCTGGTCGAGCACCCAGGTCGAGCGGTAGAAGGACTTGCCGAACTTCTTGCCGAACAGGCCGAGCACCTCTTCGTCGCCGTCGGCGCCCAGCACCTGGTACGCGCTGGACAGCTCTTCCACCTTGTGGGAACGGAACTTCGCGAGCACCGTTTCCTTGCTCTCGTCGGTGTAGAACGTCGCGTGTTCCTTGAACGTGAGGCGCTTCTCCTCGATGAAGGCGACCAGGTCACCCGGCTGGCCCTGACCGTCGTCCGCGTAGACGTGGTAGCGGATGACCATCAGCTTCTGCTTCTGCCGGATGTGGAACCGATCGTGCTTCTGCAGCTGGTGAATTTCCATGGGTCCCCCGTAAGCGGTCTAACCGATCATGGTTGCTCGATGCTAGCGCGGCCACCCCCGGCGAGCTGAACCGCGGGAACGGCGTACCGGCGCGCGATCTCGTGGAACACGTCCTTCGGTTCCCAGCGGTCCAGGTCGTCGGGATCGATCTTGACGACGCTGAACGACGCCATGTCCAGGTCCCGCAAGGGATCCGCGAAGTGCGGGTAGTCGCGCAACGCGAACGTGTAGACGAACGCGCCGTGGACGTCGTTGCGCGCGTAGACGTCGATCATGTCGCCGACGTAGGCGGCCTGCACCCGCTCGCTGCGGATGTTGCCCTTGCGGATCTTGGGCGGCACCGAGAGCCAGTTGACGATCTTGAACGATCCCGGCCCGCGCTGCGCGCCGCCGACGTAGGCCCCGCAGCCGAACTCCGTGATGAGCAGCGGTTTCCCGGCGCGCGCGAGCCGTTCCTTCAGCCGCACCTCGAACTGCGCGGAGTTCGACGCCGTGCGGTAGAGGTTCACCCCGGCGTAGTCGAAGCCGGACCAGTCGACGTCCTCCCACGACGCCGCCGCATAGGTGACCGGGCCGCCGAACACCGGCTTGACCCGGCCCAGCGCCCGCGCCAGCAGCCGGTTCACCTTGCGGTTGATCCGCTTTTCGAACCGTCGCCGCCAGTGGATGGTGACGAGCAGCCGCATCGCTTCCGGCCTGCCGGGGATCATCCCGGCCAGGTGCAGGGAGAACTCGCAGCCGACGACCAGGTTGACGCGGCCGGGGAAGCCGCGCCGCAGCTGCTCGGCGGCCAGCGCGGCGACCTCGAGGGTGCGCAGCACCTTGCGCCGCCCGATGTCCACCGGGTGCGGCTCGATCCAGACGTCGAGGCCGGCCGCCAGGGCGTTGTGCGCCGCGGTGAACAGCTTCGGCAGGTCCATCCCGATCAGGATGACGTCGGTGCAGTGCAGCTGCTCCCTGATCGCGCGCAGGTCGTGCGCGGCGACCTCCTCGCTCACCTCGTCGACCTGCAGCGAGATCCCCTTGATCCGCAGGCTCATCCCGCGTCGCCGTTGGCCAGGGCGTCGGTGGCGTAGCGGTTGAGCAGGTCGCGCGCGGCCCGCACCTCGGCCGCCATCGGCCGGTCCTCGGCCAGCGGCGGGGAGATCCCGGCGAGCTCGGCCCAGATCCCGCCGTCGGGCGGCGGCGCGTCGGTCATCACGGCCAGCTGCGCGACGCCGAGGGCGAGCGAGCCGATCACCAGCCAGCCCAGCTCCAGGGCCTCGGCCACGGAGTTGGCGCCGTTGAGCGCCATCGGGACGTGGTCCTGGTTCCAGCCGTTGGTCGGCAACGTCGTCAGCGACGACGGGTAGACCAGCTGCCGGATCCGCGACACGAACGACGTCGCGCTGATGTGCACGCCGGCCAGCCCGCAACCGCGGCCGGCGCGCGGGGTCAGCATCGGCGGCAGGTCGCCGTTGGTGGCCGGGGACAACAGCAGCCCCAGCTGCCGTTCGGCCAGGTAGACCGCCATGTGCATGGCGAGCCCGGTCTGGTCGGAGGCGAGCCCGACGGGCATCGCGTGGAAGTTGCCGCCGTGCAGCAGCCGCCCCTCGAAGGTGATCGGGTTGTCCTGGCAGCCGTCGACCTCCAGGGCCAGCACGTTGCCCACGTTGTCGAGCTGGTCGAGCACCGCGCCGAGCACCTGCGGCGCGCAGCGCAGGCTGTAGGGCTCCTGCAGCGGCCGCTTCGGGTCGCGGGTCTGGTTGTCCGGCAGCTCACGCCGGATCCACTCGGCCGCGGTGAGCTGGCCGAGCTGGCCGCGCGCGATGCCGTGCCCGGCGTCGTAGTGCTCCGGGTTGGCGCCCAGCAGCCTCGCGAGCCGGCCGGTCAGCATCGCGGCGGCCTGGACCAGCCGCAGCGACGACTGGTGGTTGACGATCGACTGGGCGAGGCTCGCGCCGGTGCCGTTGACGAACGCCAGCGCCTCCCGCACCGGCCAGTCGACCGGCTCGTGGCCCAGCGCGGCCAGCGCGTCCTTCGCGGGCACCGTGATCCACCGGCCGCCACCGTCACGGCGCCACGCCCGGCCCTGCCCGCCGAACGCCAGCGCGGCGTGCGCCAGCGGCTGCAGGTCCCCGCTGGCGCTGACCGTGCCGTGCCGCGGGATCACCGGGGTGAAGCCCTTGTTCCACAGGTCGGCGAGGATCTGCCAGAACCGCGGCGTGACGGCGGAGTAGCCCTTGCGCATGTTCTGGATGCGCAGCCACAGGATCAGCCGCGAGACGTCGGGCGAGAGCGGTGCGCCCTGGCCGGTGCCGAGGTGGGAGATGAGCGAGCTGCCCTGCTCCATCTCGGAGTCGGCGTCGAACACCACCAGCGGCCCGAAGCCCTGGGTGAGCCCGTACACCGGCTTGTCGGCGGTCAGGTGCTCCTCGATGGTGCGCGCGCTCGCCCGCATCCGGGCGATGTCCGCGTCGTCGCACGGGTCGATCTTCGCGTCCCAGTCGGCGCTCCAGACGATCTCGCCCAGGTAAAGGGAACTGGTCAGCTCGCGGCCCTGGCTTTCGGCGATCGGTGTCACCTCGCTGCGACCTCCTCGTCGGGTGTGGTGGGGGCGGGAACGTGCCGCAGCTTGCCCAGGGCGGACCGGTCGATCCGGGGCACGACGTGCAGCTTGCGCGGCCGGACGCCCAGGCGGGCGAACGCGGCCGCGAGATCGAGGTCGGCGACCTCGGTGCCGGGCGCGAGGGCGACGAGCAGTTCGACGTGCTCGCCGATCTTCGGGTCGGTGACCGGCAGCAGCGCCAGGTCGGCGCAGTCGAGCACGGCCCGCAGGGCGTACTCGGCGTCGTCCAGGTTGATCCGGCGGCCGTTGACCTTGACCAGCCGGCCGGCCCGGCCGGCGTGCCGGAACGAGCGCTCGCCGAGCGGCACGACCCGGTCGTCGGCCTCCCAGGACGCCGGCTCCGGTTCGCCGGGCCGGAACGCCAGCCGCGGGCTGGTGACGGCCAGCGGCACCTCGGCACCCGGCGTCGCCCGGCCCGCGAATTCGACGTCCGGGAACAGCTGCCACTCCGGCGGCTCGCCCTCACGCCAGGTGCGCGTCGCGATGCCGCCCGCTTCGGTGGAGCCGAGCACCTCGACCAGCAGGGCCCGCTCGGGGCCGAGCTCGCGCAGCAGGTCACCGGCGGTGGCCGGCAGCATGGCGCCGCCGTAGAGCACGGTGAGGTGGTCGAGCCCGCGCACCCAGTCCAGGTGGCGCAGCAGCAGCTCGAAGATCCACGGCGTCGCCATCACCACCGGGCGGCCGCCGATGTCGGGCAGGGTGCCGTAGAAGCCGTCGCGGTACCACGCCGGCACGCGCAGGCGGGCCGGAACGAGCACCGTGGCCAGCGCGCCGAACAGGTGGACCGGCGGCACGAACGAGACGACGGCGTCCGGCCGCCCGGGCGCCACGAGGTCGGCGAGCATCCCCGCCTCGGCCCACACCTTCGGCCCGTGACGCCGCCACTGCCGGCGCGGCCCGGTGGTGCCCGAGGTGTGGAAGTCGACGACGGCGGGCAGCGCGTCCGGCCCGATCGCCGGCTCGCGGTCCCACCGGACGTGCCAGGCGCGCCCGGTCACCTCCGGCGCCGCGAACCCGGGCGTGAGCAGCTCGTGCGGGGTCAGCTCCGCGTATCCCATCCCCCTAGCCCAGCGTCTCGGCGAGCTGGATCAGGTACTTGCCGTATTCGGAGCTCTTCATCGCCTCGCCGGAGGCCCGGCACCGCTCGGCGTCGATGTAGCCCATGCGCAGCGCGATCTCCTCCAGGCAGGCGACCCGCACGCTCTGGCGCTTTTCGATCACCTGAACGTATTGGCTGGCGGCGAGCAGGGAGTCGTGCGTCCCGGCGTCGAGCCAGGTGAACCCGCGGCCGAGCCGGCACAGCTGCGCGCGGCCCTCCTTGAGGTAGGCCTTGTTGACGTCGGTGATCTCCAGCTCGCCCCGCGCCGACGGCTCGATGCCGCGGGCGATCTCGACGGCGTCGGAGTCGTAGAGGTACAGCCCGGTGATCGCGTTGTCGGAACGCGGGCGCAGCGGTTTCTCCTCGATCGACACGAGGGAGCCGCGCTCGTCCGTTTCGCCGATGCCGTAGCGCTCGGGATCGGAGACCGGGTAACCGAACAGCGTGCAGCCGTCGAGGCGCTCGCGCGCGGCGCGCAGGATTCGGGAAAACCCGGCACCGTGGAAGATGTTGTCGCCGAGGATCAACGCGGACGGATTCCCGTCGATGTGGTCCGCGCCGATCAAGAGCGCTTCGGCGATGCCGCGCGGCTGGTCCTGCTCGGCGTAGCTGATGTCGAGCCCCAGGTCGGAGCCGTCACCGAGCAGCGCGCGCAGGGCCGGGATGCTGTCGGGCGTCGAGATGACCAGGATCTCCCGGATGCCGGCGAGCATCAGCACCGAAAGCGGGTAATAGACCATCGGCTTGTCGTAGACCGCGAGCAGCTGCTTAGACGTCGCCTTCGTCAGGGGGTACAACCGCGAACCGGTTCCGCCGGCGAGAACGATTCCTTTCATGGCCTTGTTCATTTTCTGGGTCCATTCGTCGATATACGTCGACCGCGAGGCGAGAATGAGAATGCCGCGATGTGGATATCGGGAACACTAGGCAAGGCGACGCGGGGGCGTCAATGGTGCGGGCACCGCATCGAAGCGCTTCTCCCCGATGGCCGCGCGGCGGCGATTTCCGGTCGCGCTCCCAGCCGGTCCGGGAACGCGCCGCCGCGGGCCGGACGTCCCGCCGGCGGGACGCCGGGCCCGCGCGCGGCACCCGGCGGACCGGCGCGGAACCGGCGCCGAGTCCGACGTGGACACAGCCCGCCCAACTTGTCAAAGGCCTACAGCGGTGCCAGAATCCACCTGGTCACCGAGGTGGTCCGCCTCTGCGCGGCATCGCCCGCGCACCCGGGCCACCGTCGGCCGGACGCGGGCCCCGAAGAGGCCCGTACCACTGGGGCACCTGGGGGCGCTTTGGACACGACCGTTTCGGCACGAGGCTCGTGCACGACCGGCAGCGGCGGACGCGGACGCGCGCGCCGGGCCGGGGAGCCAACGGACAAACCCGAATGATCTTCATTTAGTCCACGGCGTGGACTAACCGGCAGGACCCCGTCCGGGCGGCGGGACGTGTGCCCGGGATCACTTTTCCAATCCACCACACCGTTGTGGTGCTATCCCGGAATGGGACGGCGAGGGCGGCCGCGCGCCGTTCCGATCCCCGCGGCCGGGCACCCCGGTGAGCGGCACCGCCCGCATTCCGGAACGGCGCGCGAAGCCGCCCCGCGGAATCCCGGAAAACCCGCCCCACACCATGCCCGCGTGTAGGGTGCTGACACCAAGGAATTCACCCGATCGTGGAAGGAGGAGAAGGCCAATGGGGAGGAGTACAGGGCGGCCCGGCGATCACGTTCGCCGGGCCGAGGTCGTCTATGTCGATGACGCCTAGGAGACGAATGGTGATGATGACGAGCAAAGAGGGCAGCATTCCGCGGCACGCCGAACCGGCCGGCAGCCCGCGGGACACCGACCGGTCACCGGTCGCGTCGCCCCCGGGCCGGCTGGCCGGCCGGCCGTTCACCGACGGGATGCTGACCAGGCGGACCAGCCTCAACCTGCCACCCCAGATCCCGCTCGACGAGTGGAGCAGGATCGGCCACGAGATCTTCGTGATCTCGGAGTCCTCGACGTGGTGGCTGGGCGACTGGTTGATCTACGGCCAGGCGCAGTACCCCGACCGCTACATGCACGCGATCGCGAAGACGTCGCTGGACTATCAGACGCTCCGCAACTACGCGTGGGTGGCGCGGCGGTACTCGGTGACCCGCCGCCGGCCGGCGCTCAGCTTCCAGCACCACGCGGAGCTGGCGAGCCTGCCGGAGGAACAGCAGGAGAACTGGCTCGATCGGGCGGAGAAGTTCAGCTGGTCCCGCAACGAGCTGCGCAACCGGGTCCGGGCCAGCCGCAAGGCGGCGCGGGCGGCGGACGACGAGGGCGGCAGCGACGTCCTCAGCATCGAGATGAACGTGCCGGCGGACCGGAAGCAGCGATGGCTCGAGGCCGCCAGCACGACGAAGCAGGACCTGCTCTCGTGGATCGTGTCCATTTTGGACAACGCGGCGGACACCGTGATCGGGCTGCCGGGCGACGACCACGCGATATCGGGGAAGAAGGAAGGCTGACCGCCTTCCGACGCACCACCGGGGAAACCGAGTTCGACCGAAGTTCACTGGGGACTGGGGAAAGACTTTAACTCGGGTTCACCACCAGCGGCAGGCATTCCGTGCGGGAGTGCCTGCCGCTGTCTATTACTCCCGAAGAAACTCCCGACGAAACTCCACGGAAGCGAGGACCCGTCATGTCCGGCAGCAGGTTGTTCACCTCGGAGTCGGTGACCGAAGGGCACCCCGACAAGATTTGCGACGCCATCAGCGACTCGATCCTGGACGGGCTGCTGTCGAAGGACCCGCGCAGCCGCGTCGCGGTCGAGACCCTGATCACCACCGGGCAGGTCCACGTCGCCGGTGAGGTGACGACCGAGGCTTACGCCGATATCCCGACGATCGTGCGGGATGTGATCCTGCGGATCGGGTACGACTCGTCGGCGAAGGGGTTCGACGGCAATTCGTGTGGCGTCAACGTGGCGATCGGGTCGCAGTCGGCCGACATCGCCCAGGGCGTCGACACCGCCTACGAGTCCCGCGTGGAGTCCGACGAGGACGAGATCAACCGCCAGGGTGCGGGTGACCAAGGCCTGATGTTCGGTTACGCCTGCTCCGACACGCCCGAGCTGATGCCCTTGCCGATCGCGCTCGCCCACCGGCTTTCCCGTCGCTTGACCGCAGTTCGGAACGACGGCGTGCTGCCCTACCTGCGTCCCGACGGCAAGACCCAGGTGACCATCGAGTACGCGGGCGACCGGCCCGTCCGGCTGGACACGGTCGTGGTCTCGTCGCAGCACGCCGACGGCATCGACCTCGACCGCATGCTGGGCGTCGACGTGAAGGACCACGTCGTCGAGCCGGAGCTGTCGGACCTCGGGATCGACACGTCCGGCGCGCGGCTGCTGGTCAACCCCACGGGCCGGTTCGTGATCGGCGGCCCGATGGGTGACGCCGGTCTGACCGGCCGCAAGATCATCGTCGACACCTACGGCGGCATGGCCCGTCACGGTGGTGGCGCGTTCTCGGGCAAGGACCCGTCCAAAGTGGACCGCTCGGCGGCGTACGCGATGCGTTGGGTGGCGAAGAACGTCGTCGCGGCCGGGCTGGCGACGCGGACCGAGGTGCAGGTCGCGTACGCGATCGGCAAGGCGGCCCCGGTCGGCTTGTTCGTGGAGACGTTCGGGACGGAGACGGTGGACCCGTCGAAGATCCAGCAGGCCATCACCGAGGTCTTCGACCTCCGGCCGGCGGCGATCATCCGTGATCTGGACCTGCTGCGCCCGATCTACGCCCCGACCGCCGCGTACGGCCACTTCGGCCGTCCCGAGCTGGACCTCCCGTGGGAGAGCACCGCCCGCGCCGCGGACCTGAAGGCCGCCACCGGCGCCTGACCTGCCGTGAGGGGCACCTTCAGGGACGTATAAGCCCTGAAGGTGCCCCTCACGACGTTCGGTCGGCCCAGTCCGGGGCGAGGATGGCCCAGATTTCCTTGTCGTAGCGGGCACCGTCGTACGGCCAGTACTCGCGCAGGACGCCTTCGCGGACCATGCCGAGGCGTTCGGCCACCGCCGAGCTGCGGACGTTGTCCGCGCGGCAGCGCCACTCCACGCGGTGCAGGCCGCGCGTGGTGAACGCCCAGTCGAGCAGGACCTCGCAGGCCCGTGTGACCAGGCCGTGGCCCTCGGCGCCCGGTTCCAGCCAGCAGCCGATCTCGCATGAGCCCACACCCGCGTCGAACTCCACGAACATCACGCCGCCGACCAGCGCGCCGTCGAGCCGGATCCCGAGGAGCCGGCCGCCGCCCGTGGCCTGGCGCTCGGCGTACCGGCGCAGGGTCGCCCGCGCGCCCTCGACGTCGTCGGTGACGAACGCCGGCCCGACCCACGGCCGGATGTGCTCGCGCGCCCGCTCGAGGTGCCCGGCGAACTCCTCGGCCTGCCACGGCTCCAGCGGCTCGAGCCGGGCGTTTTCGGTCAACGGTCTGAAGAACACAGCTGCCCCCATTCACACAACGACTGTTATGCTAACACGCGTGCCGCGCCCCAAGGGAGACCACGAAGCCCGCCGCCGCGACGTCTCCGAGGCGGTCTGGCGCGTCCTGACCGCACACGGGTTCGGCGGCCTGACGATGCGCGCCGTCGCGGCCGAGCTGGGCGCCACCACCGGCCTGCTCACCCACTACTTCAGCGGCAAACAGGAGCTGCTCGCGCACGCGCTCGACCTGCTGGACGAGCGCACGAGCACCCGCGCCCGCCGGACCACCGGCCCGGGCCTCGCCGCGATGCGCGCGAGGCTCCTGGACATCCTGCCGCTGACCGCCGACGCGACCACGGGCAACCGGATCTGGGTGTCCTCCTGGGACACCGCACTGGCCGACCCGGCGCTGAGCGTCGCGTACGCACGGAAGTACGGCGAGAGCCGCGACCGGCTACGCGACCTCGTCGTCGAGGCGCAACGCCTAGGCGAGCTGCGCCCCGGCGACCCCGAGCGCATCGCCGCGGGCGCGCTCGCGTTCACGCTCGGACTGGTCGTCCAAGCACTGTTCGACCCGCGCGCGTTCCCACCGGACCGGCAGGCCGATCTGCTCGACGACCACCTCGCGACCCTGGTGGACCCGCATTTCCCGGCGAACGGGTGAGTCCGTGTTAGCCTGTCGCCGTGCAGCGCCTGATGACGTCCTCGCGACTCGTAACCCGGCGCGCCGGCTGAACCAGGTCGCCGGCGCGCAGCGCTGACGACCCATGTTTTGCCCCCGGGGCCTGGCCCGGATCCCCTGAGAACCCGACTTCCGGAGATCCGTCATGGCCCCCACGTCTTTCGCCAGTTCCCTGCTGGTCCGCCGCCGCATCGCCACGTACTTCACGGGCGGCGCCGCGGGAATCCCCGCCCTGGTCGGCACCCTCACCCAGCAGGCAAGCATGATCCACGAACTCTCGGTCGACATCCGCGACGGCGTCCGCGAGAGCTCACTGGCCTGCGCGCTCCTGCTCCCGGACGAGGAGACGGACCGCTTGCTCGACCGCCTGCGCGAACTCCCGACGGTCGTCTCGGCCGAACTCGCCTGACACGCCGGTCCACAACGAACCCCGATGACTGGACTTGCCGGTCCAAAAAACTCTCGGCACCCTGGAGGAGTCCACCAGATTTCCGTTGCACAGGAGCACTTCCCCATGGCACTCGACCAGTACTACCTCCTCGGCCGCTCGGGGCTGCGCGTCAGCCGGCTCGCGTTGGGGACGATGAACTTCGGCACCGGTGGCTTCCACGCCGCCTACGGGAAGACCGAGGACGAGGCCCGCCCGATCTTCCGCGGTTACCTCGACGGCGGCGGCAACTTCATCGACACCGCCGACTTCTACACCGCCGGGGAGAGCGAAACCATCCTCGGCAAGCTCATCGCCGAGGCGAACGTCCGCGAAAAAGTCGTGCTCACCACCAAGTTCACCAACAGCGTCGCGGACGGCGACCCGAACGCGGGCGGCAACGGGCGCAAGCACATGATCCGCGCCCTCGAGGCGTCGCTGCGCCGGCTCGGCACCGACTACGTCGACCTCTTCCTGCTGCACACCTGGGACCGGCTCACCCCGGTCGAGGAGGTCATGCGCACGTTCGACGACCTCGTCCGCGCGGGCAAGATCCGTTACGCTGGCCTCTCCGACGTGCCCGCCTGGTACGCCTCGCGCGCCCAGACCTACGCCGAGGCGAACGCGCTCACACCCGTGATCAACCTGCAGCTGCCGTACTCCCTGGTCCAGCGCCAGATCGAGACCGAGCACATCCCGCTGGGCCAGACACTCGGCCTCGGCGTCACGGCGTGGAGCCCGCTGGCCGGCGGTTTCCTCACCGGCAAGTACCGCGACGCCGGCACCGGCCGCTACACCGCCACGGCCGGCCCGGCCTGGACCGAACGGGACTGGGCGCTGCTCAAGCCCCTGGAAGAGGTCGCGGGCAAGCTCGGCGTGACGATGGCCCAGGTCGCGCTCAACTGGGTCGCCACCCAGCCGGGCATCGCGTCCGCGATCGTCGGCGCCAGCAGCGCCGATCAGCTCGGCGCGAGCATGGCCGCCCTCGACTTCGAGATCCCCGCCGAGCTGCGCACGCTCCTCGACGAGGCGAGCGCGCTCCCGCCGGCGTCGGTCTACCAGATGTTCACCCCGGGCTACCAGAGCTGGATCGTCACCCCGAACCTGAAGGTCGGTGACAAGCCCGAGGGCTACGCGCCGAGCGTGCGGAACTGGGTCTAGGCCACCACTTCCCCGCCCTGCACCACGTGCCGGAACGGCCGGGTCAGCACCCCGATGTCCGCCAGCGGGTCGCCGTCCACCACCACGAGGTCCGCGTGCGCGCCGATGGCGAGAGTGCCGATCTCGCCCGTCAGGTTCAGCAGGTCCGCCGCCGTCGACGTTGCCGCGCGGATCACCTCCAGGGGTGACTGGACTTCGGCTCGCAGGCGGAACTCGTGGTTCTGGTGGCGGTGCATGCCGCCCAGGAGGTCGGTGCCGTAGACCAGCTTGACGCCGCCGCGGGCCGCTCGCTCCAGGGCGGCGAGGCCCGCGTCGAGGACCTCGTCCACCTTGCGCCAGCTCGATTCCGGCAGGCCGTGCTCGCGGCCTTCCTCCTTCAGGGCCCAGTACGTCACGAGCGTCGGCACGAGGTACGCGTCCTGCGAAACGAACAGCTCGACACTGCGGTCGTCGAGGAGGTTGCCGTGTTCGATCGAGCGGACGCCCAGCTCCAGCGCCCGGTTGACGGCGCGGGCGGTGTACGCGTGCGCGGCGACGTACCGGTTCGCCGCCTCCGCCTCCTCGACGATCGCGCGCAGTTCGTCGGCCGAGTACTGCGTCGAGTCGATCCGGTCGGTCGGGGACGCGACGCCGCCCGAGGCCATCACCTTGAGGTGGTGGGCGCCCTTGCGCAGCTCGTCGCGCGCCGCGACGCGGACCGCGTCGACGCCGTCGGCGATCCGGTTGAGGCCCGCGCAGCACGGGTGGTCGTCCCGGACGTGGGTGCCGCGGGTGCGGCTGTCGCCGTGCCCGCCGGTCTGGCTCAGCGCCTTGCCGCAGAACAGCAGCCGCGGCCCGCGGAACAGCCCCTCCGCCTGCGCGTCGGCGAGGCCGTAGTCGGCGCCCGCGACGTCGCGGACCGTGGTGAAACCGCGGTCGAGCATCGCGCTCATGATGCGCGCTGCCTGAGCCGCCGCGTAGGCCGGTGACTGCGCCGGCAGCGAGCCGAGGTCCGCGGTCGACGCGGCGACGTGCACGTGCGCGTCGATCAGCCCGGGCAGCACGACGGCGCCGCGCAGGTCGAGCGTCCGCACGTCGGCGGCGGCCGGCCCCGGCCCGGCCTCGGCGATCCGGCCGTCGGCGCACCGCAGGTCCCCTTCGGTGTACTCCCCCGTCAGCGGGTCGAGCAGGCGGGCGTTGCGCAGGAGCAGCGAAGAGGTCACCACGCCATTGGATCGGGCCGCCGCCCCGGATTCAACTGTGACCCAGCTCACGTCGTTGTGGCGACGGTTTCCGGCGCTCCCGCCGGTCTTGATCCCGACCGCACCGCACCACCCCCGGAGGGCCCGATGTCTCACTCCAGTAAGACCGCCGTCGTCACCGGAGCCGGCCGCGGCTTCGGGCGCGCGATCGCCGCCGCGCTCGTCGCCGACGGCCACACCGTCGTCGGCATCGCGCGCAGCGAAGCCGACCTCGACGCGGCCCGGGACGAGCTCGGCGAGCGCTTCGTGCCCGTCGCCGCCGACGCGACCGAGGACGCGCTCGCGCGAGACGTCATCCACGAGCACCGGCCGGCGCTGCTCGTGCTCAACGCCGGGGCCGTGCCGCCGATGGCGCCGATCCACGAACAGACCTGGGAGACCTTCAGCCGCAACTGGCACGTCGACACCCGGCACGTCTTCGCCTGGACGCGCGCCGCGCTGCGGGAGCCCCTGGCGCCCGGTGGGGTCGTCGTGTCGATGTCGAGCGGGGCCGCGCTCGGCGGGTCGCCGCTCAGCGGCGGGTACGCCAGCGCGAAGGCCGCGGTCCGGTACCTGCGCGGGTACGCCGCCGGCGAGTCGGACCGCGCCGCGCTGGGCCTGCGGTTCGTCACGTTGCTGCCGCAGCTGACACCGACCGCGGGTGTCGGCGCGGCGGGCGTCACCGGCTACGCCGCGCGCGCCGGCGTCGACCGCGACGCCTTCATCGAGGGCCTGCAGCCGGTCCTGACGCCGGAGCAGGTCGCGAAGGCCGTCCTCGACGTCGCTTCGGACGCCGGAAGCGCCGCGGAGTACCAGGTCGACGGTTCCGGGCTGCGCGCGCTCTAACGTGGACGGGACCATGACCGACTTCGCCGCGGAGACCGAGCCGTTCCGGCCGGAGCTGCTCGCGCACTGCTACCGCCTGCTCGGCTCGATCCACGACGCCGAGGACCTCGTGCAGGAGACCTACCTGCGGGCGTGGCGCGGGTTCGGCCGGTTCGAAGGCCGGTCCTCGGTGCGGCGGTGGCTGTACAAGATCGCGACCACGGCCTGCCTGACGGCGTTGGCGACCCGGGCCCGGCGGCCGCTGCCGTCGGGCCTGGGCGCGCCGGCCGACGACCACCGGGTGCCCGTCGCGGACGCGGAACCGTCGGTGCCGTGGCTGCAGCCGGTGCCGGACGCGCTGCTCGACCCGGCGGCGATCACCGCGGGCCGGGCCGGCGTGCGGCTGGCGTTCATCGCCGCGCTGCAGTTGCTGCCCGCCCGGCAGCGGGCCGTGCTGACCCTGCGCGACGTGCTGGCGTTCCCGGCCGCCGACGTCGCCGGCATCCTCGACACGACGACCGACGCCGTCGACAGCGCGCTGCGCCGTGCCCGCACCCGGCTCGCCGAGGCGGCGCTGGCCGAAGACGACCTCGCCGAGCCCGGTGAACCCGCCCGCCGGACGCTGCTCGACAGCTACGTCGACGCGTTCGTCCGCGCCGACCCCGGCGCGCTGGTGACGCTGCTGCGCGCCGACGTCGAGCTGGAGATGCCCCCGATCCCGACGTGGTTCACCGGCCGGGACGCGGTCGTCGGGTTCCTCGCGAGCCGGGTGCTGCGCGAGGGCCGCTGGCACCTGGTCCCGACGCGCGCCAACGGCCAGCCGGCGCTGGTGGAGTACGCCAGGACCGGGAGCGGCTTCGAGGCCCACGGCGTCCAGGTGCTGACGCTCGCCGGCGACCGGATCGCGCGCATCACGGCGTTCAACGACCCGGCGCTGGTCCCGGCGTTCGGCCTGGCGCCGGCATGGAGCAGCCGGCCCGCGGTACCCGACGCGTGACCGCGCTGGGCCGAACCGGTACCGAACCCTTCGCTCCCCGGCGGGGCGTTTGTCGCGCCCCGCACCAGGTACGCCCCGGATGCGGTGATCGAGGAGGCCGTCATGGCCGAACAGGAGAACCACCACGGCTGGTCGCCCGACGTCGGCGGCGACGACCTGGACGAACAGCCCGCCGGTACTCCGGCGCCGCTCAGGCCTCGGTGTGTCCCAGCAGCGGGCGCGGTACGAAACGGACCGCCGGGTCCAGCAGCGTGTCCAGCTCGAGGACCGCGAGTTCGTTGGCCCCGCTCCGGACCACCGGGCGTGGCACGTACAGCGTCCGCTGCGGCCCGCGCCGCCAGTACCGGCCGAGCAGGAAACCGTTGCACCACACCATTCCCTTGCCCCACCCGGCCGTGTCCAGGAACAGGTCGGCCGGCTCGGGGACGTCGAAAGACCCGCGCAGCAGCACCGGCCCGGCCACCGGACCCGCAACCTGAGCGGACGGCTCCGCAGGCCCCGGCAGCGCGGCCAGGTCGATCGGCAGCACTTCCCAGCCCAGCACCGGCGAACCGGCCACCGAGGCGCCGCCGACGATGCCCTTCGGCTCGCCGATCCGCGGGCCGTAGTCGACGCGGCCCTGGTCCTCCACCAGCACCAGCAGTTTCCCCGACGCCGGCAGCCGCACCGCGCGGTCGTGGTGCTCCCGCAGCAGCGTGCCGACGCGGACGCCGTCCAGGAACACCGTCGCCCGGTCGCGGACCTCGCCGAACACCAGCACACCCGGCCCGTCGACCCAGGTGCGCAGCAGCGCCAGCCGCGGCACCGGGGACAGCTCGTCGAACACCGGCAGCTCTTCGCACCACTGCCACGTGCCCCAGCGCTCCGGGGCGTCGAGCAGGAACACCGGGTCACCCAGCGCCGCCGACGGCGTCGGGGCGGCCCGCGCCGGGGGCGGTGCCGCGTCCGGAACGTCGTGGTAGCGGGCGATCACCTCCCGGAACGCGTGGTACTTCGGCGTCGGGTCGCCGGCTTCGTCGAGCGGCGCGTCGTAGTCGTACGACGTGACGATCGGCCGGTAGACGCCCTTGTCGTTGGCGCCGCTGGTGAGGCCGAAGTTGGTGCCGCCGTGGAACATGTACAGGTTGACCGACGCGCCCGCGGCGAGCAGCGCGTCGAGCTCGGCCGCCGCGTCCGGGGCGGACGTCGTGTGGTGGTGGGTGCCCCAGTCGTCGAACCAGCCGTTCCAGAACTCGGCGCACATCAGCGGCCCGGTCGGCTGGTGCGCGCGCAGGACCGCCAGCCGGGCCGCCGCGCCGGAACCGAACGACGCGGTCCGGTGCAGCCCGTCCAGGCCGCCCGCTTCGAGCATGTCCGGCTGGTCCACTGTGGTCAGTGGCACCGTGACCCCCGCCTCGCGGGTGTACTCGGCCAGCGCCTTCAGGTACCGCTTGTCGTCGCCGAACGCGCCGTACTCGTTCTCGACCTGGACGAGCAGCACCGGCCCGCCGCGGTCGATCTGGTGCGGCGCAACGACTTCGAACACCCGCGTCAGGTACTCGCGCACGGCTGCGAGGTACCGCGGCTCGAACCGGCGCACGCCCACCGCGGGGTCCCGGAACAGCCACGCCGGCAGCCCGCCGTTGTCCCACTCCGCGCAGATGTACGGGCCGGGCCGGACGATCGCGTACATCCCGGCGTCGGCGACCAGGCGCAGGAACCGGTCGAGGTCGAGGCCGCCGGTGACGTCGAAGGTGCCGGGCTCGGGCGCGTGCGCGTTCCACGGCACGTACGTCTCGATGGTGTTGAGCCCCATCCGCCGCGCCTTGTCGATCCGGTCGGCCCACAGGTCCGGGTGCACCCGGAAGTAGTGCAGGGCGCCGGACAGGATCCGGAACGGCCGGCCGTCGAGCAGGAAGTCCGTGTCCCCGATGGCGAACTCAGGCATCCGCGCCCGCCAGCCGGAGCACGGTCCAGGACAGGGGCGGCAGCGTCGCGGTGATGACGGTTCCCTTCGCGTCGGACGTCGCTCCCGGGCCGGGCAGCGGCACCGGGCCCGCGGCACCGAGGGTTTCGGCGGCGGCGACCGCGAACCGCCCGCCGCGGAGCCGGATCTCGACGTCGGTGCTCGTCTTCGTGGCGCGATTGGTCAGGAACACCGCACCGGCGGCCCCGTCGAGAGTCGCGGCGACGTCGACAAGATCGACCTCGCCGTGCTGGGCGGTGCGGATCCGGTCGCCCCCGACGGACAACCGCAGGCTCACGCCCCGGGCCAGCGACGAGACCAGCCGGAACGGGTGGAACGTCGGCTGCCGCCAGGCCGGGCCGCCGGGCTCGGTGCGGATCGGCGCGATGGCGTTCACCAGCTGCGCCTGGCTGGCCATGGTGACGCGGTCGACGTTGCGCAGCAACGAACCCAGCAGCGAGCCGACGACCACCGCGTCGGTGTGGGTGAACGTGTCTTCGAGCAGCGGCGGATGCTCTCGCCAGCCTCCGGCGACGAGCCGCGGCTGGTCGGTCTCGGTCCAGCGGCGCAGGTCCCAGACGTTCCACTCGTCGACGCTGATCCCGACGGGACTCCCGACCTCGTCGATGATCCCGGCCGCCGTCCGGATGTAGGCGTCCAGCGCCGACGCGCTCGCGAGGTAGCTGTCGGTGTCGCCGTCGAGCTCCTGGTAGTAGGCGTGCAGCGAGATGTGGTCGACCAGCCCGGCGGTGTGGCGCAGCACCGTGCGTTCCCACGAGCCGAACGTCGGCATGTCGGCGTGGGAGCTGCCCGCGACCACCAGCTCGACGTCCGGGTCGATCATCCGCATGAGCCGCGCGGTCTCGGCGGCCAGCCGGCTGTACTCGTCGGCCGTCTTGTGCCCGATCTGCCAGGGGCCGTCCATCTCGTTGCCCAGGCACCACAGCCGGAAGCCGAACGGGCGGTCGGCGCCGTTCGCGCGCCGCCGCTCGCTCAGCTCGGTGCCGCCGGGGTGGTTGCAGTACTCCAGGACGTCGGCGGCCTCGGAGATCCCGCGGGTGCCGAGGTTGACCGCGTACATCACCTCGACGCCCGCGGCTTCGGCCCACGCCGCGAACTCGTGCAGCCCGAACCGGTTCGATTCGACGCTGTGCCACGCGGGATCGAGCCGGACCGGCCGGTCGGGCCCGACGCCGTCCTCCCAGCGGTAGGCCGAGACGAAGTTCCCGCCGGGGTAGCGCACCACCGTCGGGCCCAGCTCCCGGACCAGCTCCAGGACGTCGCCGCGGAAACCACGACTGTCCGAAGTGGCGTGTCCCGGTTCGTGGATCCCGGTGTACACGGCCCGGCCCAGGTGCTCGACGAATGAGCCGAAGAGGCGACGCGGGACCGGACCGACAGCCTCGCGCACGTCACCTTCGATCCGGACGCTCATCCCGCGGTGACCGTGAAGCCCTGCTGGTTGCCGTAGTCGACCAGCGCCTTCTGCCACGCGGCCAGCCCGGCCTCGAGGCTCGTGCCGTTGAGGTAGGCCTGGCCGACGGTGTCGGTGAAGACGCTGTTCGCGTAGGTCTGGTAGGGCAGGTACGTCCAGCCCTTCGCGACGTCCTTCGACGCCTGCGTCAGCACCTGGTTGACCTTCTGGCCACCGAAGTACGGCACGGCCTCGTCGACGAACGCGGGCGAGGTCAGGTCCGCCGTGGTGGCCGGGAAACCGCCGCTCTCGATGAACGGCTTGACGCCGTTGCCGTGGTTGAGCCAGCGCACGAACGCCGCGCCCAGCGCCGGGTTCTTGCTCTGCTTGAGCACCGACTGCGTGCTGCCGCCGTTCTCCGCGGTGACCGGCTGCCCGTCGTAGGTCGGCATCGGCGCCACCGCCCACTTGCCGACGCCGCCGGGGACCGAGGACTTGAAGTTGCCGGGCATCCAGGCCCCGGTGACCAGCGAGGAGACGGTGCCGTCGCCGAGCGCGCGGAACCAGTCGTCGGACCACTCCTTGACCGGGGCGAGCAGCTTGCCCGCGATCAGCTGGTCCCACAGCGCGGTCCACTTCTTCGCGCCCGCGTCCGCCAGGTTGATCTTCACGTTCCGGCCGTCGGTGGTGAACGGGTGCCCGCCCGCCTGCCAGATCATGCTCAGCGCGAAGCCGGGGTCACCGGTGTCGGAGGTGATGTACTTCGTCGGGTCGGCCGCGTGCAGCTTCTTCGCCGCGGCGACGTACTCCTCCCAGGTCTTCGGCACGGTGATGCCGAACTTGTCGAAGACCTCCTTGTTGTAGAACAACGCCATCGGGCCGGAGTCCTGTGGCAGGCCGTACAGCCCGTTGTCGTTCTTCACCTGGGCCCAGGTCGACGCGCTGTAGTCCTTTTCGAACGCCTGGAAGCCGAACTGGCCGAGATCAGCGAGCGAATCGGTCAGCGCGAACTGCGGCAGCGCGTAGTACTCGACCTGCGCGACGTCCGGGGCGCCGGAGCCGGCCTTGATCGCGTTCTGCAGCTTGGTGTACTCGTCCTTGTTCGTGCCCGCGTTGACGTAGTTGACCTTGACGTTGGGGAACTCCTTCTCGAACGCCGCGACCTGGTCCTTCGCCGACGGCGTCCAGCTCCAGTAGGTGATCTCGCCGCCGGCCTTCAGGGCGGCGTCGACGGAGTCCTGGGTACCGGTGGCGCCGGCCGGCCCGGACGAGCTTCCGGACGAGCAGCCGACGGCCAGCAGTGCGGCCAGCGCGACGGCGCCGAACGCCTTGGCGCGACTACGGGTGCGTGACATCGAGTGTCCCTTCACGACGGTGTGACGGTTTATTGCTTGACGCTGCCCGCACTGAGCCCGGACTGCCAAAAGCGTTGCAGGAGCAGGAAAGCGACGACGAGCGGGATGATCGTGAGCAGTGAGCCGGTGAGCACCAGGTTGAACACCGGCTGCGCGCCGGCGCCGGAGGCCTGCGCGCTCCACTGGTTCAGCCCGACGGTCAGCGGGTACCACTTCGGCTCGCTGAGCATGATCAGGGGCAGGAAGTAGTTGTTCCAGGTGGACACCATGGTGAACAGCGCGACGGTCACGACGCCGGGGATCAGCTGGCGCAGCGTCACGGTGAAGAAGATCCGGAGCTCCCCCGCGCCGTCGATCCGCGCCGCCTCCATCAGCTCGTCGGGGATGGCTTCGGTGGCGTACACCCAGATCAGGTAGAGCCCGAACGGGCTGATCAGCGACGGGATGATGATGGCCAGCGGGGTGTTGGTCAGGCCGAGCTTGCTGAACATCAGGAACGTCGGCACGGCGAGCGCCGTCCCGGGCACGGCCACCGCGCCGAGGACGACGGCGAAGACCGCCTTGCGGCCGGGGAAGCGGTACTTGGCCATCCCGTACCCCGCCGCGGTGGCGAGGATCGTTGCGCCGCCGGCCCCGGCGCCGACGTAGAGCAGCGTGTTCCCCAGCCAGCGCAGGAAGATCCCGTTGTCGTAGGTGAACGTCTGCCCGATGTTGTCGAACAGCGCGAACGGGCCGCCGAACGACAGGCCGGAGCTGGTGAACAGCGCGGCCTGCGTCTTGGTCGCGTTGATCACCAGCCACACCAGCGGGACGAGGGTGTAGAGCAGGTACAGCGCCATGACCGTGGTGAGCACGCGCGAGCGGCGGGGGCGCGTCACGGAGACCGTCGTCATCACATCCCCTTCCGAGCGCCGCGCAACTGGACGACGTAGGCGATGACGGCGGTGATCGCGCCCATCACGATCGCGACCGTGGCGGAGTAGTTGTACTGCTGGCCGCCGAAGGAGAGGTTGTAGGCGTACATGTTCGGTGTGTAGAACGTGCCGATCACGTTGGGTGCCAGCGTCCGCATGATGTTCGGCTCGTTGAACAGCTGGAAGCTGCCGATGATCGAGAAGATCGTGGCGATCACGATCGCGCCCCGCAGCGCCGGGAGCTTGATGCTCGTGATGGTGCGGAACGCGCCCGCGCCGTCGATCGCCGCCGCCTCGAACAGCTCCTTCGGGATCACCTTCAGCGCGGAGTAGAAGATGAGCATGTTGTAGCCCACGAACTCCCACGTGACGACGTTGCCGATCGAGGCGAGCATCCAGTGGTCCGACAACGGTTTCACGACGTCGCGGCCGAGCAGGTGGTTCAGGTCCGCCGCGAGTCCGAAGTGGTCGCCGTAGATGAAGCCCCACATCAGCGCGGCGACCACCGCGGGCACGGCGTAGGGCAGGAAGATCACGATCCGGAAGAAGCCGGCCGCGTGCAGCCGGGCGCTGTCGATCGCCAGCGCCGCGACCAGCGCGAGCAGCAGCATCACCGGCACCTGGACGGCGAGGAACAGCAGCACCCGCAGGAAGGACGCCCAGAACTTCGCGTCGGCGAGCACGTCGGCGTAGTTGGCGGCGCCGACGAACGTCGTCCCGCCGAAGAAGGCCTGGTCGCGGAAGAGGCTGAGGCCGAACGCGTAGATGATCGGCGCGAGGAACGTCAGCGCGAACACGACCATGAACGGGGCGACGAAGAGCCAGCCACGCCACTGCCGCCGAGACCTGCGGGGCAGTGAAGCCACTGTGGACGTCATCGTCCCTCCGGCGGTTCGTGCTGATGTTTACGTCAACATGGACGATCGGGAGGGTAACGTGTTGACGTAAACATGTCCAGGACACCGAGGAGTCACCCGTGTCGGCTGCACCCGCCCGCCGTGGACCGTCGATGGCGGACGTGGCCCGCGAGGCCGGTGTCTCGGGCCAGACGGTCTCGCGGGTGGCGAACGGCCGGACGAACGTCGACGACGCCACGCGCGAACGCGTCCTGGCCGCGATGCGCCGGATCGGCTACCGGCCCAACAGCGCGGCCCGCGCGCTGCGCAACGGGACGTTCCGCAGCATCGGCGTGATCATCTCGGCGCTGCCGACCTTCGGGAACAGCCGCACGCTCGACGCCATCGCGGCGGCGGTCGTCGCGGAGGGCTTCTCGATCATCCTGATGCCGGTGACGCGCCCGACGCAGGGCGAGGTCACCGGCGCGTTCAGCAAGCTCAACGAGCAGGCCGTCGACGGCGTCGTCATCCTCATCGAGCAGCACCAGCTCGACCAGAGCGAGATCGAGCTGCCGCACGGCCTCCCGGTCGTGGTGATCGACTCCAGCGCCCGCTACGACTACCCGGTCGTCGACACCGACCAGGCCGACGGCGCGGCGACCGCGACCCGGCACCTGCTCGACCTCGGGCACCGCACGGTCTGGCACATCGCGGGCCCGCCGCAGTCGTACGCGGCCGAGCGGCGCCGGAAGTCGTGGCAGGCCACCTTGGAGCGGGCCGGGCGGGAAGTGCCGCCGGCGTTGACCGGCGACTGGTCCCCCGAATCGGGCTACCGCGCGGGCCGGTGGCTCGCCACGGACCCGGCGGTGACGGCGGTGTTCGCGGCGAACGACCAGATGGCGCTCGGCCTGCTGCGCGCGTTGCACGAGGCCGGCCGGAGCGTGCCGGGCGAGGTGAGCGTCGTGGGCTTCGACGACATGGACGAGTCCGCCCACTTCTGGCCGCCGTTGACGACGATCCGCCAGTCGTTCGAGGCGGTCGGCCGTCACGCGGTGGCGGCCCTGCTCGCCGAGATCGCGGCGGACGTCGAAGCGGGCGCGCCGGTGACCGTCCCGACCGAACTGGTCGTGCGCGCCAGCACGGCACCGCCGCCGGAATAGCCGGTTTCACCCCGCGTCCCAGGGGGAACTACTGGCCACCAGCCGGACGGCGATTTTGTTGCCCGGTAACGCAAATGCCGTAGTGGTGTGGACCATTCAGCGGTGTCCACCAAGGAAACGAGGACGTCATGCTCGCCATCGTCGCCGCAGTGCTGTTCGGGATCGCCCTGATCATGGAGCTCGCCGGGTTCAGCCTCGGCCCGGTCATCACCACGAGCACCCTGACCACCGCCGGGCTCCTGTGCGTCGCGCTGCACCTGGCCGGTGTCGCCACCGACCGCTCGCGCTTCAGCCGGAGCCGTCGTCGCCGCTGACCCCCGCTAGCCCGCCGCGGGCTCCAGGGCCCGGCGCAGCACCTGGGTGAACACCTCGGGTGTCTGCGCGCCGGCGACGCCGAACCGGCTGTCGATCACGAAGAACGGCACACCGGTCGCCCCGAGGGCCCGCGCCTGCTCGCCGTCCGCCTCGACTTCCGCTTCGTAGGCGCCGGACGCCAGCACGGCGCGGGCCTCGTCGGCGTCCAGGCCGGCTTCGGCGGCCAGCTCGACCAGCGAGTCGCGGTCGAACAGCGACCGCCGCTCGGTGAAGTGCGCGCGGTAGAAGCGGTCGACGACCTCGTCGGCCAGGCCGCGATCGGCGGCGAGGTGGACCAGCCGGTGGCCGTCGACGGTGTTTCCCATGTGGACACCGTCGAGGTGGTACTCGAGCCCGTCGGCCGCGGCGCGCTGTTCCATCTGCGCCTCCATCTCGTCGGCCTCTTCGAGCGTCCGGCCGTACTTCTCCGAGAGCAGCTCCCGCGTCGGCCGCGACGTCCCGCGCGGGAACGACGGGTCGAGCTGGAACGAGTGGTGCACCACCTCGACGTCCACACCGAGCTCGGCCACGGCCTGCTCGAACCGGCGCTTGCCGAGGTAGCACCACGGGCAGACGAGATCGGACCAGATGTCGACGCGCACGACGTACTCCTTGATCGGGAACTCCCACCACCGTAACCACGGAGCGCCACGCACTTCAACGTAACCGTCGGCGACCTGCGGGGAATTCCCTGCGCTCAGCGGGATCCGGGCGGGTACTAGGCTGCGCCCGGTGACTGTCTCGACCGACGACATCGTCCGGCACGCGGCCCGGCTGCTGTTCGCCGGCACCCGCCTCGACCTCGGCCGGATGGCCGCCGAGCTGGGGATCTCGCGCACGACGTTCTTCCGCCGCGTCGGCAACCGCGACGACCTGATGGGCGCCGGGCTCCTGCTGCTGTCCGACCGCACCTGGCAGCAGGCGCTGGAGCGCTGGCACGCGAAGCACGGCGACGACGTCCGCGGCCCGGACGGGCGGCTGCGCTGCCTGTGGGTGATGGAGGAGTACCGCCGCGAGGTCGCCGGCAACGAGGGCATGCGCAAGCTGTTCGCGACCGAGTCGACGGTCGCGCTGCGGGTCCTGACCGACCCGCGCGGCGGCGTCCAGCCCGCCCTGGTCGACGCGCACGTCGACCTGTTCCGCGCCGACGCCGAGGCCGCCGGGCTCACCCCGCTGGTCCCGCTGCCCGACCTGGCGTTCGCCGTGGTCCGCCTGGGCGAGTCGTTCCTCTACTCCGACGTCCTGGCCGCCCGCGCGGTCGACCTCGCGGTGGCGACGACGCTGCTCGACAAGCTCGTCCAAGGCGCCCTCGAACGCTAGGTCTGACGCTCATTCACCAACAACCGGACAATTCCTCACCCGTTCGGCCGTTGTGGAACATTTCGACGAAGTGTTTCATGGGCGACGGGAGCGGCCCACTCCGACTCCTCGCACGCGGCATGCGTTCCCCTGCCGTGCAACGGTTCCATCGATCCGCCGTCCGTATCCGGGCGCACTTTCGCCTGCCCGGGGAAAGAGAGCGATCCATGTCCGTACTCACCAGCCCGCCGACGTCGTCTGGCTCGGGTGAGAAACCCGCCGCCTCGGCTGGCGCAGCAAGGCCGCCGGTGTCGTGGCGGCCGCGCTGGCGCTGACCACCGGTGTCGTCGCGCCGGCCCCGGCCGCCGCGAACCCCTACGAACGGGGTCCGGCACCGACCACGTCCAGCATCGAAGCCAGCCGCGGCAGCTTCGCGACCGGCACCACCACGGTGTCCCGGCTGGCCGTCTCCGGCTTCGGCGGCGGCACCATCTACTACCCGACCAGCACGACCGCCGGCACGTTCGGCGCGATCTCGATCGCCCCCGGCTTCACGGCCACCCAGTCGAGCATCTCCTGGCTGGGCCCGCGGCTCGCGTCGCAGGGGTTCGTGGTGTTCACCATCGACACGCTGACCACGAGCGATCAGCCCGACAGCCGGGGCAGGCAGCTGCTGTCCTCTTTGGACTACCTGACCCAGCAGAGCTCGGTGCGGTCGCGGATCGACAGCAGCAGGCTCGGCGTCGTCGGGCACTCGATGGGCGGCGGCGGCACCCTGGAGGCGGCGCGCTCGCGGCCGTCCCTGCAGGCGGCCATCCCGCTGACCGGCTGGAACCTGACGAAGAGCTGGTCGACCGTGCGGGTGCCGACGCTGGTCGTCGGGGCCCAGGCGGACACCGTCGCGCCGGTGGCGTCGCACTCGATCCCGTTCTACACGAGCCTGCCGTCCTCTTTGGACAAGGCGTACCTGGAACTGCGCGGTGCCAGCCACTTCGCGCCGAACTCGGCGAACACGACGATCGCGAAGTACACGCTGTCGTGGCTCAAGCGGTTCATCGACGACGACACCCGGTACGAGCAGTTCCTGTGCCCGATCCCGGGCACCAGCACGACGATCTCCGACTACCGGGGCAACTGCCCGCACGCCGGCTGACCGGTCCGCCGGGCCCGCGCTTCACCGCCGCGCGGGCTCGGTGGCCCACTGCAGCAGGAACCGCAACGCGGATTCGGAGTCGGACCCGGGCTCGGCGGTGTAGGCCACCAGCCGCTGACCCGGGTGCGTCTCCACCGAGAACTGCTGGACGTCCAAGGTGACCGCGCCCGCCACCGGGTGCACGTAGGTCTTGGTCAGCTCCCGCGGCCCGCGCACCTGGTGGCTGCTCCACCACGACCGGAACTCCGCGTCCTTCAGCACCAGCTCGCCGACCAGCGCGGCCAGCACCGGGTCGGCGGGGTCCCGGCCGGCCTCCATCCGCAGCACCTCGACGCACGCGCGCGCCGCCCGCGGCCAGTCCGCGTAGCGGGAGCGGTAACCGGCGTCGAGGAACGTCAGCCGGATCAGGTTGCGCTCGGCCGGTGGCAGCGCGCCGAAGTCGATCAGCAGCGCGACGGCCGCGCGGTTCCACGCCAGCACGTCCTGCCGGCGGTTCAGCACCAGCGCCGGGATGTCGGGCATGCCGTCGAGCAGGCGGCGCAACGGGCCCGCGACCCGATCCGCCGTGGGCGGCCGGGGTGAGGTGCGCGGCGCGACGTCGGCGAGGGTGAACAGGTACGCGCGCTCGTCCGGGGCCAGCCGGAGGGCGGCCGCGAGCGCGTCCAGGATCGTGCGGGACACCCGCCGGGTGCGGCCCTGCTCCAGCCGGATCACGTAGTCCGTGCTCACGTGCGCGAGCTGGGCCAGCTCCTCCCGCCGCAGGCCGGGCACCCGCCGCGGCCGGCCGTCGTCGGGCAGCCCCGCCCGGCGCGGGTCGAGCGCGGCGCGGCGGGCCCGCAGGAACTCGCCCAGTTCGGTGCCATCCATGCCTCCAGTGTCCGCCGGTCGGCGGCCGGCTGCCTGGTACGCGCGTGCATAGGCAGCACCCTCCCTGGTCAGGCGCCCCCGGAAGGCCGACGGTGGGGTCATGACCACTCCACGAATCGGTTACGGCGCGATGCGGCTCACCGGGCCGGGCCACTGGGGCGACTACCCCGACCGCGAAGGCGGCGTCAAGCTGCTGCGCCAGGTCGCCGACGCCGGCGTGACGCTCATCGACACCGCCGACGTCTACGGCCCGCACACCAACGAGCTGCTGATCCGCGACGCGCTCCACCCGTACCCGGAGCACCTGCGGATCGCGACCAAGGGCGGGTTCGTCCGCAGCGGCCCGGAGATCTCGACGATCGCCGCGCTCGGCCACCGCCAGTACCTCCGCCAGTCCGCGAAGCTGAGCGCGCGGCGTCTCGGCGTCGAGCGAATCGACCTCTATTACCTGCACAGCGGCTGGGCGCGGGACGCGTCGTTCGAGGAGCAGGTCGTTACCCTCGCCGAGCTGCGGGAAGAGGGCGTGATCGGCGACATCGGCCTGTCGAACGTGACGCTCGAGCAGCTCCGCACCGCGCAGAGCATCGTCGACGTCGCCGCCGTCACCGCGCACTACAACGTCGCGGACCGCCACGAGCAGCCGCTGCTGGACGCCGCCACCGAGGCCGGCGCGGTCTTCGTCCCGTGGCAGCCGGTGTCGTTGTCCGTCCCGGGCGCACCGACGGACACCGCCGGGCCGGACGCGGTCCGCCGCGTGGTCGAGCCCATCGCCGCGCGGCACGGCGCGACCGTCTCGCAGGTCGCGCTGGCCTGGCTGCTCGGCCGCTCCCCGGCCGTCCTGCCGATCCCCGGCACGACGTCGATCGCGCACGTGCGGGAGAACCTGGCCGCCGCGGACCTCGTCCTGAGCCCCGACGAACACACGGCGATCACCGGGTTATGACGACCTTTCCCTTGGCGTGCCCCGCCTCCTGGTACGCAATCGCCTCGCGGAGGTCGCCGAACGGGTAACTCCGATCGATCACCGGCGTGAGGGCGCCGGACTCGGCGTACCCGGCCAGCCTGCTCAGGACCGCCTTCTTGTCGCGGCAGGCCACCGCGTCCGCGAGCACGACTTTCCGTCCGGTGAAGGGCCCGGCAGCCAGCGCGCCGAACACGTGGCCGGCCGGCTGCACCCAGCGCCCGGCCGGGCCGCCGACGGCGACGAACCGGCCCGTCCGGGTCAGCAGCCGCCGGCAGGCCGGAAGCGATCGGCTGCCCGCGATGTCCAGGAGAACGTCGTAGGTGCGGCCGCCGCGGGTGAAGTCGTCTTCGCGGTAGTCGGTCACCTCGGTAGCGCCGAGCGAGCGGGCGAGGTCGGCGTTGGCCGCGCCGCAGACGGCGTCGACCCGCGCGCCGAGCGCCTTGGCCAGCTGGACGGCGAAGGTGCCGACCCCGCCGGAAGCGCCGTTGACCAGGACGCGGTGCCCGCGTTCCACCCCGCTCAGGGCGACCAGCGCGGTGACGGCCGCCATCGGCATCGCCGCCGCCTGCGCGTGGGACAGGTTCGCGGGTTTCGGGGCGAGCAGGTCTTCGGGAACGGTGACGTACTCGGCGTATGCCCCGTGCGGCAGCAGTGCGTAGACGTCGTCGCCGGGCCGGAACGCCGTCACACCTTCGCCGACCGCCTCGACCCGGCCCGCCAGGTCGCAGCCGAGGATCACGGCGCGTGGCCGTCGCGGGCCGCCGGGCATCAGGCGCGCGATCCGCGGCTCGCCGCGCATGTAGTGCCAGTCGTAGGGGTTCACGGAGGTGGCAAGCACCCGGACCAGCACCTCACCGGCGGCGGGCACCGGCTCGGCGACGTCCTCGAAACTCAGGTGCTCGGGCGGGCCGTACGCGTGCAGGACCAGCGCTTTCATGACGTCTCCCCGGCTCTTACAACGTAAGTCGTACGCTGTAAGGCGACCGTACGCCGTAAGGCGCATGATCGCCAGCCTTACCTTGTACGATCTTGCGGGTGGCCACCGACGCCGTCCCCGCACCGCGGACCCCGCTGAGCCGCGAGCGCGTGCTGCGCGCGGCGGTCGAACTCGCGGACGAGCACGGCCTGCGCGCGCTCACGATGCGCCGTCTCGCGGAGGAGCTGGGTGCCGAGGCGATGTCGCTCTACTACCACGTGGCCAAGAAGGAAGACGTGCTCGACGGCATCGTCGACGCGGTGGCCCAGGAGATCAACGAAGCCGTCGCGAACATCTCCGCTCCAGGCTGGAAAGCCGCGGTGCGCCAACGAATCCTGGCGGCGCGCGAGGTGTTCCTCCGCCACCGCTGGGCACCGGCACTGTTCGAAACGCGCTCGTCGACGAGCCTGGCGGTCCTGCGTTACTACGACGCCCTGGTCGGCCTGATGCGTGCGGGCGGTTTCTCGTACGACCTGGTCCACCACTCGCTGCACGCCCTGGGCAGCCGCGCGCTCGGCTTCAACCAGGAGCTGTTCGACCCGTCCGAGAGCGGCGACAGCACCCCCGCGGACCTGGCCGGCCAGCTGCCCAACCTGGTGGGCATGCTGAGCGAGATAGCCCACGACGACCCGGACTCGACGCTGGGCTGGTGCGACGATCAGGAAGAGTTCGAGTTCGGTCTGGACCTCATCCTCGACGGCTTGGACCGCCTCCTCGAGACCTGAGCCGGACGTAGCTGCACTTGGTCCAAACGTTCAGCAGGTGGGACGACGGCGTCCGAGGGGCAGAATCGAGAGCGTCATCCCGTCCCGGATCGTGGAGGAACACCGGTGTCGCGACCCCTGCGGAAGCTCGGCTTCCTGACCATCGGCCTGTTCGACGCGGCCGACCCGCGCCGCGGCCACGAATCGACCCTCGAGATCATCGAGCTCGGGGAGCAGCTCGGCTTCGACAGCGCCTGGGTGCGCCACCGCCACCTCCAGTACGGCATCTCGTCGCCGGTCGCCGTGCTGGCCGCGGCGTCGCAGCGCACCAGCCGGATCCACCTCGGCACCGCCGTGATCCCGCTGGGCTGGGAGAACCCGCTGCGGCTGGCCGAGGACCTCGCCACGGTCGACCTGCTCTCGGGCGGGCGGCTCAACCCAGGCCTGAGCGTCGGGCCGCCGATGCGCTGGGACGAGGTCAAGCCGGCCCTCTACCCGGACACCGCGGACGTCGAGGACTTCGGTTACGAGCGCGTCCAGCGGCTGCTGGACTTCGTGCGCGGCGAGCCGGCGACGGAGTTCAGCGGCACCGCGGGCTTCGAGGTGTTCTCCGACCGCGTCCAGCCGCAGGCGCCCGGGCTCGGCGACCGCCTCTGGTACGGCGGCGCGAGCCTGCGCTCGGCGGAGTGGGCCGGCAAGCACCGGATGAACTTCCTGACCAGCAGCGTCGTCAAGGCCGAAGAGGCCGACGACTTCGCGGACATCCAGCTGTCCCACATCCGGACCTTCCGCGCCGCCCACCCCGATGGCGAAAACGCGCGGGTCTCGCAGGGGCTCGTCGTCGTCCCGACCGACAGCGCCACGCCGGAACAGCGCGCCAAATACGAGGCGTTCGCCGCGAAACGGCTACCGCGCACGGAAACCCCGCAGGGCCCGGCGCGAATGCTGTTTTCCCCCGATTTCGTCGGCACTTCCGCGGAAATCGCCGAGCGGCTGCACGACCACGCCGCATTCCGGGAAATCGACGAGGTCGCGTTCGCGCTGCCGTTCACCTTCGAGCACGAGGACTACGTCCAGATCCTCACGGACATCGCGACGAAGCTCGGCCCGGAGCTCGGCCGGCACCCCTGAGACGCGGAAAGTCCACAGTGGCCTCGATGAGGCCACTGTGGACTGATCCGGGGAATGCTTACTTGTTGGTGCCCGGGGTCAGCACCTTGTCGATCACGAAGACGGTGGCGTTCTTGGTGGGGATGTTGCCACAGAGGATCTTCGCGCCGTTGACGGTCATGTTGTCACCGGTGCCCTCGATCTTCAGCGGACCACCCGCGGCGTTCAGCGAGTCGAGCGTGCCGGCGGACGCGAGGCCCTTGGCGTCGTAACGCTTGCCGACGACGTGGTACTGCAGGATCGGCGACAGCTCGGCCGGCTTGCCCGCCAGCTCGTTGAACTTGGCGTCACCCAACGCGGCGAACGCCGGGTCGGCCGGCGCGAACACGGTGATGGCCGGCGCGCTGTTGAGGGTGTCGACCAGGTTGGTGGCCTTGACCGCGGCGACCAGCTTGGTCAGCAGCGGGTTCGTCGACGCGGCCGAGGCGACCGGCTGCGGGCCCATCGAGTCCAGCGAACCGGGCGCGGAGCCCTGCGGCAGCTGCGAACAAGCCGGACCGAAGACGTCGGCGTTGGTCGTCATGCCATCGGAAGCACCGGCGTCGGCGCTGGAGGACGGGGCGGCCATCGAGGACGACGGGGCCGGAGCGCTGGAGCTGCCCGACGACGCGGTGTCGCTGCCGCTGCACGCGGTCAGGGTGAGCGCGGCGGCCGCCGTCAGACCGATACCGGCAATACGAAGGTTACGCACGAAAAATCACTCCATTAAGCGGCTTGGACAGTTCACTCGGAACTGTTTGTTGTGGGTCATTCGGGGCTGCGGTGAAAACGGATTGGGTCCGATCGGGTGACACGGCTCACTGTGCGGTGAAAGCGAAGCTGTGTCACCCTGCCGGCGTTTCGGCGAAACTGGTCAAGAAAGCGAAATCGTGCTGACCGGCGCGGTCGTCGGACCCGCGGAACCGCCCGCGGGCTCGACGGTGATCCCGATGTGGTCGGTGCCCGGCGGGATCGCGGCGAGCATCGGGCGCATCTGGTGCGGCGACTCGGGTCGCATCAGCCCCGCCGACCGCGTGCCGTCGGCGCCGGTGAACCACACCTGGTAGGCGTGGCCCGCGTCGAGCGCCGGGAACCCGGAGGCGAGCAGGACGGCCTTGCCCTGGCCGCGCGACACCACGAGCGTGGCGCCGCTCTGGCCGGAGCCCTTGAGCGTCGAGGCGTCCGGCGCGGTCAGCACCGAGTTGAGCGACGCCTGTTCCTGCTGGGCGGCGTCGAGCTGCCGGTCGCTGGAGGCGGTGTGCACGCCGAACGCGACCGCCACGACGGCCGCGGCGGCGGCGCCGAGCAGCGCGACGCGCACCTGCCAGGTCCGCGCCCGGCCGGACGCGGCGCCGATGGCGGTCACCTTGGGCGGCACCTGCCGGGTCCGGGCCACCTCGGCCAGCACGCGGGCCCGCAGCTCCGCCGGCGGGTCGACCGCCACGGCGACGGCGAGCCGCGAGCCGGTGGCCCGCAGCTCTTCGACCTCCTGGCGGCAGGCGGCGCACTCCCCGAGGTGCCGTTCGAACTCGGCACGTTCCGCATCGGACACCGCGTCGAGCGCGTAAGCGCCGGTCAGCGTGTGCAGTTCGGCAGTCATCGTTCCACCCCCAAGCAGTCGCGCAGCCGGATGAGCCCGTCCCGGATCCGGGTCTTGACGGTGCCGGGTGCCACCTTCAGCACCTCGGCCACTTCCGGGTAGGTGTAGCCGTTGTAGTAGGCCAGCACGATGGACTCGCGCTGCAGGTCGGTCAGCGCGGACAGGCACTGGCGCACCCGCTCCTGGTCCAGGCTGGCCATGGTGGACTCGGTGACCTCGTCGAACGGCCGTTGCACGTCCATCCGGCCGACCTTGTCCTCGCGGTCGAGCACGGCCTGGTGGGAGCGCACACGGTCGACGGCCCGGCGGTGGGCGATCATCAGCACCCACGACAGCGCGCTGCCGCGCTCCGGGGCGAACCTCGTGGCCTTGCGCCACACCTCCACCAGTACCTCCTGCGCCACTTCCTCGGCCTGGGCGTGGTTGCGCAGCACGCGCATCGCCAGACCCAGCACCGGACCGGCGATGAGGTCGTAGAGCGCCGAAAAAGCGCTCTCGTCCCCGGCCCCGACCCGCTGCAGCAGTTCCTCGGCACTGGCCACGGTCACCGGAGCCTCGTCCGTATGCAGCCGCAGCCGCCCACGCTCACCCATCCCCGGCAACCTCCACGTCACCCACGACGCCCTCCGGCATCTGCGGGGGATTCGCGACCGGCGGGCGCGGCGGACTGGTCTGTGCGGCGATGAGGTGGCGTGTCCCACCCGGACGGGGCAAGTTCGGCAGCCGGACCCATCCGTCCGGTCAGCGGCTCCGAAGACCTGGTGTTGCGGACTCGGTCCGGTCCGGCCGCTTCGTGAAAGTCGCGACGAATCCTTCACGTTCGAGGCTGCGCGTTGCCCGTTTGTTCGCGCTCACGGTGACCTTTAGCACTTCTCGGTCCCCCTATGGAGTGAAACGCTTTCGCATTGAGAAGGCATTGACCTCACTATGGGTTATCTCCAGAGCAAGATCGACAGAACCGACGAGACGTGAGGGGCCACCCCATGGCCGAGCCGCACAGCCTGACCAGCACCAGCGTCGACTTCGCCCTCCGCACCTTCGGGGCGGAGCCGAAGCCGGTGCCGGCCGAGCTCGAGTACGACACCCGCGACCCGTACGCGGTCGCCGTCGTGCTCCACGCGGGTGCGAACGCCGTCCGGTGGCTGTTCGGGCGCGACCTGCTCGCCGACGGCCTGCTCGCCCGCTGCGGCGACGGTGACGTGCGCATCGGCCCCGCCGGCAACCCGGAGCTGGTGATCGTCGAGCTGACCTCCCCGGACGGCGCCGCCGTGCTCGAGGCGCCCGCGAAGGAGCTCGCCGCCTTCCTGGACACGACGTACGAGGTCATCCCGGCCGGCAGCGAGAGCGACTGGTTCGACTTCGACACCGAACTCGAGAAGCTCTCGTACCAGGACTGAGCAGTACCGTCGCCGGGTGAGCTTCTTCCTGACGACCGTCCTGACCGCCCTCGACGACGGCGGCGACCGCGTCCTGTTCCACCAGGACGGCGTCACGACCTACCACCAGGCCCGGGACCGCCTGCGCCGGCTGCACGGCGGCCTGGGCGAGGTGGACGTCGTCGCGATCGACGTCCGGAACCGGCCCGAGACACTGCTCGTGCAGCTCGCGGCGCTCCTGCGCGGCGCCACCGTGCTGCTGGTCGCCGCTTCGGCGCCGCGGCCGGACCGGCTCGCCGCGGCCACCGCGGCGGGCGTCACCACCGTCGTCACCGACCGGCCGGACGACTGGCCCGGCGACGACGTCCGCACCCTCGACGACCTCGACGGCGCGCCCCGGGACCTGCACCTGCCCGGCGCCGTCCACGTCCTCTTCCCCACCGGCGGCACCACCGGCACCCCGAAGCTCATCCGGCACAGCGGCATCTACGACGGCATGGCCTACATCTTCGCGCCGTCGCCGGACGGCCCCGGCCGCACGCTGCTCGTCGCGCCGATGACGCACATGACCGGCAACGCCACCGTGTTCGGCGCGCTCCTGCGCCGCGACACCCTCGTGCTCCAGGACGGCTTCGACGCGGGCGCCGTCCTCGAAGCGATCCAGGAGCACCGGATCGACACGCTCTCCCTGACGCCACCGCGCCTCGCCGCGGTCCTGGACCACCCGGCGTTGACGAGCACCGACGTCAGCAGCGTCCGCTCACTTTCCCTGGGCGCCGCGCCGCTGCCGCCGCACCGGCTCGCGCAGGCCCTCGACGTCTTCGGCCCGGTCGTCGGCCAGGGTTACGGCCTCACCGAAGCTCCGATGATCGCGAGCATCTCCGCCGCCGAGCTGGCCGGGCACCCCGAGCGGCTCGGCTCGGTCGGCCGGATCGTGCCCGGGATGGAGGCGCGGCTCGCCGACGGCGAGGTCGAGGTGCGCGGACTGTCCATGATGGACGGTTACCTCGGCGGCCCGGAGGTCGGCGCCGGCTGGCTGCGCACCGGCGACCTCGGCCGCTTCGACGACGAGGGCTACCTCTACCTGCTCGACCGCGTGGACGACGTCGTCGTGGTCGGCGAGCACGGCACGAAGGTGCCCTCGACCGTCGTCGAGCACGCCCTCGCGACGCACCCGGCGGTCCGCGCGGCCGCCGTCTTCGGCAAGCACACCGTGGACGGCCAGGTGCTGCACGCCGTCGTCGTCGCGACGCACCCGATCACCGTCGAGGAACTGCAGGCCCACGCCCGAAAAGCCTTCGGCCAGGAACACTACGTCCCGGCGAGCGTGTCCTTCACCGACGCGCTGCCGCTCACCGAAGTCGGCAAGGTCGACAAACGCGCCCTCGCTCAGGTCGTGACGGCGCCGTAGGACGACGACCGGACCAGCTTCGCGTACTTGCCGAGCACGCCTTCCGGGAACTTGTTCGGCAGCGGCTCCCAGCCCTCGCGACGGCGGGCCAGCTCGGCCGCGTCGACCAGCAGGTCGATGCTGCGGGCCTTGATGTCGACGGCGATCCGGTCGCCGGTGCGGACGAAGGCGATCGGCCCGCCGTCCACGGCTTCGGGCGCGACGTGCCCGATGCACAGGCCGGTGGTGCCGCCGGAGAACCGGCCGTCGGTCAGCAGCAGGACGTCCTTGCCGAGCCCGGCGCCCTTGATCGCCGCGGTGATGGCGAGCATCTCGCGCATCCCCGGCCCGCCCTTGGGGCCTTCATAGCGGATGACGACGACGTCGCCCGCCTCGATGTGGCCCTCGTTCAGCGCGGCCATCGCCTCCTGCTCGCGCTCGAACACGCGCGCCGGGCCTTCGAAGCCGGCCGTGTCGAAGCCCGCCGACTTCACGACGGCGCCCTCGGGCGCGAGCGAGCCGCGCAGGATGGTGATGCCACCGGTCGGGTGCAGCGGGTTGTCCAGCTTGCGCAGGACCTCGCCGTCGATCGGCTCGGGGTCCAGCTCGGCCAGGTTTTCGGCCACGGTCTTACCGGTGACGGTGAGCGCGTCGCCGTGGATCAGGCCCTCGTCGAGCAGGGCCTTCATCAGCACCGGGATGCCGCCGTGGCGGTCGATGTCGTTCATGACGTACTTGCCGAACGGCTTCAGGTCGCCCAGGTGCGGGACGCGGTCGCCGACGCGGTTGAAGTCGTCGAGGTCGAGCGCGACCTTCGCCTCGTGCGCGATGGCCAGCAGGTGCAGCACGGCGTTGGTCGAGCCGCCGAGGGCCATGACGACGGTGATGGCGTTCTCGAACGCCTCCCGCGTGAGGATGTCGCGCGCGGTGATGCCCTTTTCGAGCAGCCCGACCACGGCCTCGCCGGACAGGTGCGCGTAGTTGTCGCGACGGCGGTCCGCGGACGGCGGCGCGGCCGATCCCGGCATGCTCATCCCCATCGCCTCGGCCGCCGACGCCATCGTGTTCGCCGTGTACATCCCGCCGCAGGCGCCCTCACCGGGGCAGATGGCGCGTTCGATGCGGTCGAGGTCGGCGGTCTTGAGCCGCCCCGCCCGGCACGCGCCGACGGCTTCAAAGGCGTCGATCAGCGTGACGTCCTTCTCGGTGCCGTCGGTGAGCTTCACCCAGCCGGGGGCGATCGAGCCGGCGTAGAGGAAGACCGACGCGAGGTCGAGCCGTGCGGCGGCCATCAGCATCCCGGGCAGCGACTTGTCGCAGCCGGCCAGCAGGATCGAGCCGTCGAGGCGTTCGGCCTGCATCACCGTCTCGACGGAGTCCGCGATGACCTCGCGCGACACCAGCGAGAAGTGCATCCCGTCGTGGCCCATCGAAATGCCGTCGGAGACGGAGATCGTGCCGAACTGCAGCGGGTAGCCGCCGGCCGCGTGCACGCCTTCCTTCGACGCCTGCGCCAGCCGGTCCAGCGACAGGTTGCAGGGCGTGATCTCGTTCCACGAGCTGGCGACGCCGATGATCGGCTTGCGCCAGTCGTCGTCGCCCATCCCGACGGCGCGGAGCATGCCCCGGGCGGGTGCGGCCTCGATCCCGTCGGTGACCGTGCGGCTGCGGGGCTTCGGGTCGATCGTCATGACGCGCCTTCCGATACGACGTTCGGACGCACTGGATGCTACCCGCGTCCGCGCGGTCCGCTCACCGGAACGATTCCCTTCCTCGAGCCGGTCGAACCGGCGAAAACTCGGCGAAATGATCGCCACAGTGGTGTGGGGCACGGGCAACGTCGGCCGGGCCGCAATCCGGGCCGTCGAGGCCCATCCCGCGTTGAAGCTGACCGCGGTGCTGGTGCACAACCCGGACAAGGTCGGCAAGGACGCGGGCGCGCTCGCCGGCGTCGGCGACCTGGGTGTCACCGCGACCGACGACGTCGAGGCGGTGCTGGCGGCGAGTCCGCGCGCGATCGTCTACGCCGCTTCCGGCGACATCCGCTTCGACGACGCGCTGGCCGACATCGTGCGCGCGATCCGGGCGGGCGCGATCGTCGTGACGCCGGCCCTCTACCCGCTCTACGACCAGCGCAACGCGCCGCCGGAGCTGCGGGACCCGGTCCTGGCCGCGATCACCGACGGCGGCGGCTCGCTGTTCGTCTCCGGCGTCGACCCCGGCTGGGGCAACGACGTGCTGCCGCTGCTGATCAGCGGGCTCGGCACCGACGTCGACGTCATCCGCTGCCAGGAGATCTTCGACTACTCGACCTACGAGCAGCCCGACTCCGTGCGGTACCTGGTCGGCATGGGCCAGCCAATGGACTACGACCCGCCGATGCTGATGACCGGCGTGCCGTCGATGGTGTGGGGCGGGCAGGTCCGGCTGATCGCGCGCGGCCTCGGCGTCGAGGTCGACGAGCTGCGCGAGACGCTGCACCGGCGTCCGCTGGAGGAAACCGTGTCCACGCGGACCATGGGCGAGTTCGAGAAGGGCACCCAGGGCGCGGTGCGGTTCGAGGTCCAGGGCATCGTCGACGGCGAGCCGCGGATCGTCATCGAGCACGTCACCCGCATCCACCCGGCGTGCGCGCCGGACTGGCCGACGCCGCCCAGCGGCGACGGCGCCCACCGCGTGATCATCGAAGGCCGGCCGCGCATCGAGGTCAGCGTCGAAGCGAGCGACGAAGGCGAAAACCGGTCCGCGGGCGGCAACGCCACCGCGGTCGGCCGTCTCGTCGGCGCGATCGACTGGCTGGCCGACGCGAAACCCGGCCTCTACGACGCACTCGACGTCCCGCTGCGTCCGGCAGCCGGCAAGCTCGGAAGGAGGCGCTCGTGAACATCGACATCCCCGAGGGCAAGGACCCGATCGGGTACGTGTGGGGCGAAATGGTGCCCGGTATCGGGGTCGCCGCCTCGAAGTTCTCGCTGGCGGTCTATTCGCACACCACGTTGGGGCTGCGGGAGTTCGAGGCCGCGCGGCTGCGGATCGCGCAGATCAACGGCTGC
Organism: Amycolatopsis sp. NBC_00348; assembly: GCF_036114655.1. NCBI lineage: Bacteria > Bacillati > Actinomycetota > Actinomycetes > Pseudonocardiales > Pseudonocardiaceae > Amycolatopsis > Amycolatopsis sp. NBC_00348. The sequence continues at coordinate 6,365,939 of NZ_CP107994.1, forward strand.
GTCTTCTGTCTCGACTGGCGCACCGAACGCGACGGCGCCAAGGTCGAAGAGGAGTTCGCCGACGCCGTTTCGGAGTGGCGCACGACGGATCTGTTCGACGAGCGGACGCGCCTGGCGGCCGAGTACGCCGAGCGGTACGCGCTCGACCACCACAGCATCGACGACGAGTTCTGGAAGCGGATGGCCGAGCACTACAGCCAGAAGGAGGTCGTCGAGCTGAGCATGAGCCTCGGTTCGTGGCTGGCCTTCGGGCGGCTCAACCACGTCCTGGGTCTCGACGTCGCCTGCGTCCTCCCGTCCCACCGCTCGTGAGTGTTTAGGGCGGTTAGAACCGCCCTAAACACTCACGACGAGCCGCGGCAGACCCTAGAAGTCCGTGGCGATGATCTTCTCGATGTTCCGTTCGGCCAGTGCGGTGATGGTGACGAACGGGTTGACGCTCGTGTTGCCGGGGATCAGGGAACCGTCGATCGCGTACAGGCCCTGGTATCCGGCGAGCCTGCCGTAGTTGTCGGTCGCCTTGTCGAGCACCGCGCCGCCGAGCGGGTGGTAGGTCAGATGGTCGCCCCAGATCTTGTAGAAGCCGAAGAGGTCGGACCGGTAGATCGTGCCCTCCTTCGCGTTGATCTTGTCGAAGATGGTCTTGGCCATGTCGATGCCCGGCTGCTTCCACGCCGTCTGCCAGTTCAGGTCGACCTTCTGGGTCGACGGGTTCCAGCTGAACTGCGCGCGGTTCGGGTTCTTCGTGATGGACAGGTAGAACGACGCCCACGTCTCGATCCCGGTCGGCAGCGGCGCGACCTCCGCGAACGCGCCGCCGGCCGCCCAGTTGTCGATGCCGCCGCACGGGATGGACGACTGGAGGCTGCCGGTCGGGTCCCAGATCTGGTTGGCCCGCCCGACCATCACGTTCCCGTTGTCGCCCCAGTTCTTGCCGACCTCGCCGTTGAGGTTCGGCAGCGCGCCGGTGGCCTTGAACTTCACCAGCAGCTTGCTCGTGCCGACGCTGCCCGCGGCGAAGAAGACCTTGGCCGCGGTCACGACCTTGGTCGCCGACACGTCACCCGTGGTGTTGAGCTGCTCGATCGTGACGGTGTAGCCGCCGCCGGACGCGGGCGTCACCTTCGCCACCCGGTGCAGCGGCGAGATGGTGACGCGGCCGGTCGCCTGGATCTGCGGCAGGTAGGTCTTCTGCAGCGACTTCTTGCCGTAGTTGTTGCCGTACAGGATTTCCCCGGCCAGCGCCGAGCGCGGCACGGTGTTGGCCTGCTCCTGCTTCATGTAGTTCCAGTCGTACACGTCCGGCACGAAGACGTACGGGAACCCGGACCGCTGCGCCTGCTTCCGCCCGACCCGCGCGTACTGGTAGCACTCGGCGGTGTCGAACCAGGCCGGGTCGATGAGGCCGACGCCGAGACCGGCGTTGGCGCGCGGGTAGTAGGTGTTGTACATCTCGTCGGCGCTGACCGTCGGGAGGATCGCGCCGAAGTTCTCCCGCTTCGGCGTCACGGCCATGCCGCCGTTGACGAGCGAGCCGCCGCCGACGCCGCGGCCCTGGTACACGGTGATGCCGCTGAACTCCTCGGCGTCGAGGATGCCGGTGTACTTCGGGATGTCCTTGTCGATCGGGAACCCGAGGAAGTTGGACAGCGGCTGCTTCGTGCGGGTGCGCAACCAGAACGAGCGCTGGTCGGGCGTGGTCGTGTTGGCGAAGATCTTGCCGTCGGAGCCGGGCGTGTCCCAGGCCATGCCCATTTCGACCAGCTGGACGTCGACGCCGGCCTGCGCGAGCCGCAGGGCGGTGACCTGGCCGCCGTAGCCGGAGCCGATCACCAGGGCCGGAACCCGGGCCCCGTCGGGGATGGGGCCGGCCGCTCTCGGCGTCGCACCGGCGGCTCGGCCGGCGAGCGCGGCCCCGGCCAAGATAGAACCTGTTCCTGCAATGAAGAGACGTCGGGAAAGACCGCCAGAGTTTGTTCTCTCCATGGCTTCGTCGCTCATGTGATGTTCCTCACCGTTGAGGTATTTAGAACACGTTATAGCTCACTGGTACAGACAAGTCGACATATACCCGCGAGTAACCTCCAGGCACGGCGCAGCATTGGCGCGAATGGGCCATGATGGACGACTGTGGAGTCGACCCGTGTGGACCGCTGGCTGTGGGCGGTCCGGCTGATGAAGACCCGCCCGGACGCCGCGGCGGCGTGCCGAGGCGGCCACGTGCGCGTCAACGACAAGCCGGCGAAGCCCGCGACGACCGTCGTACCCGGCGACGAGGTCCGCGTCCGCGTCGGCGGCACGACCAGGATCCTCGACGTGGTACGGGTGATCCAGAAACGAGTGGGCGCGCCGGACGCGGCGACGTGCTTCCTGGACCGGACGCCGAAGCCGACCCCGGAGTCCGTGATCCCGGTCGCCCGCCGCGACCGCGGCGCGGGCCGACCGACCAAAAGGGAGCGCCGCGTGCTGGACGCGTTCCGCTCCCCGGATCTCTGACAACACCTGCGCCCGCTGAAAGCCGTGAATGCCACATCGAGGGACTTGGTGTCCCTCGATGTGGCATTCACGGACTTCGGGTCAAGCGGGCGGTGGAACCGGGGTCAGGAATTCCAGGCGGTTGCCGAGGCAGTCGCTTGTGTAGAACCGGCGGTGGCCGGGGAAACCGTCGTCCCATTCCACCGGGCTGCCGTGCGCTTCGAGGCGGGCTGCCAGCGCGTCGAGGTCGTCGGTGAGGATTCCCGGGTGGGCCTTGCGGGCGGGCCGGAAGTCCGTCTCGACGCCGAGGTGGAGTTCCAGCCCGCCGTCCCGCAACCACAGCCCGCCGCGGGCGGCCAGTTCCGGCGGCTTCGGGATCTCGGTCAGCCCGAGCACGCCGACGTAGAACGCGCGGCAGCGGTCCTCGCTGCCGGGCTCGATGGCCAGCTGGACGTGGTGCACGCCGAAGGTCATGCCCTCAGCGTGCCACCAGCTCGCGCAGTTCCTTCACGACGTCGGCGGGCGCCTCCTCGGCCATGAAGTGCCCCGACGACACCGTGCGGTGGCGCAGGTCGGCCGTCCACGGGCGCCACAACGCCGTCGCGTCGTAGCCGAGCGCGGCGCCCCAGTCCTGCTGCAGCACGGTGACCGGCATGCCGAGCCGGTCGCCGGCCGTCCGCGACGCCGTGTCGTGCTCGACGTCCACCGTCGCCGTCGCCCGGTAGTCCGCGACGATCGACGGCACGGCCTCGCGGCTGGCCCGCAGGTACTCGGCGCGGACGTCGGCCGGGATCGCGTCCGGGCGCTGCGTCCAGGCGTCGAGGAAGTACCCGAAGAACGCGTCGGGCGCGCCGGCGATCAGCGTCTCGGGCAGGCCCGGTGGCTGGGCCATCAGGTAGAGGTGGAAGCCGACCGCCGCGCTCACGCCGCGCAGCACGTCCCACGTGTCGAGGGTCGGCAGCACGTCGAGGATCGCCAGGTGGGAGACGGCGGCCGGGTGGTCGAGGCCGGCCCGGATGGCGACCAGCGCGCCGCGGTCGTGCCCGGCGAGGGCGAACCGCTCGTGCCCGAACGCGCGGGCGACGGCCACGACGTCGGCGGCCATCGTGCGCTTCGAGTACGTCTCGCCGGTGTCGGCCGGCTTGTCGCTGGCGCCGTAGCCGCGCAGGTCGGGGACGAGCACCGTGTGGTCGGCGGCGAGGTCGGCGGCCACGTGCCGCCACATCAGGTGGGTCTGCGGGAAGCCGTGCAGCAGCACGATCGGGGCGCCGGAGCCGCCGACGGCGACGTTGAGGGCTACGTCGTCACCGACCGTGACGCGCTGGTAGTCGAACCCGGGGATCTGCATGGACGTCCTTTCGCGGTGGTTGCCCGGCGAGCCTGCGTCAAGCCGATCAGCGCCGGGTCAGCGCCGGCTGAGCGCGTTACAGTGCGTGCATGGTCCGGTTCGGCGTGCTCGGTCCGCTCGTGGCCGAGGACGAGCGGGGCCCCCTGGCGCTCAAGGGCCCGCGGCACCGGGCGGTCCTGGCGCGGCTGCTGATCGCGCGCGGCCGGGTCGTGCCGGTGGACGTCCTGGTCGACGACCTCTGGCCGGACCCGCCCGCGGGTGCGGTCGGCGCGCTCCAGACGTTCGTGTCCGCGTTGCGCCGCGCGCTGGAACCCGATCGGGCGCCGCGGACTCCGGCCCGGCTGCTGGTGACCTCGGGACCCGGGTACGCGTTGCGCGCGGAGTCCGTCGACGCTTGGAGTTTCGAGGCGGCGGTGACCACGCCCGGCGCGGCACTGTCCCAAGTGGACGAAGCGCTCGGCCTCTGGCGCGGGCCCGCGTACGCGGAGTTCGCCGACGAGCCCTGGGCCCGCGGCGAGATCAACCGCCTCGACGAGCTGCGCCGGCTGGGCGTCGAGCGGCGGGCGGCGGCGCTGCTGGAGCTGGGCCGCGCGGCCGAGGCGGTACCGGACCTGGAGGCGCACGTCGAGGCGTGGCCGTTGCGGGAGGACGGCTGGCGGCTGCTCGCGCTGGCCCTCTACCGGGCCGGGCGCCAGGGTGACGCGCTGGGCGCGTTGCGGCGGGCGCGGCACGTCCTGGCGTCGGAGCTGGGCATCGACCCGGGTCCGGGGCTGCGTCAGGCGGAGGCGGACATCCTGGCGGCGACTCCGGCCGTCTCGCCCCTGGTGGGACGCGCGGACGAACTGGCCCGGCTGGCCGCGGAGGCAACCACCGCCCGCACCGGCCGGCTGCGGCTGGCGCTGATCTCCGGCGAGGCGGGCGCGGGCAAAACCGCCTTGGCGGAGGCGTTCTCGGCGCGCCTGGCCGCCAACGGCTGGACCACGGCGTGGGGCGCCAGCCCGGACGACGAGGGCCTGCCCGCGGTGTGGCCGTGGACCCGTGTCCTGGGCGAGGCCGTGGCGCTCGATCCCGAACCGGGCGGCGATCCCGTGGCCGCGCGGTTCCGGCGGCACCGCGCCGTCGCCGCCCACCTCGCCGCGCTCGGCCGCAAGGCGCCACTGCTGCTCGTGTTCGACGACCTCCAGTGGGCCGGCGCCGAAACCCTCACGCTGCTGGCCTCCGTCGTCGCGAATCCGTCGGTGCGGCGCGTGCTCGTCGTCGGGACGCACCGCAGCACCGACCTGCCCGCCACCCTGGCCGGCTTCCTCGGGCGCGTCGCGCGGGCCGAACCCGCCCGCGTCTACCTGGGCGGCCTCGGGGCCACCGAAGTGCGTGACCTCGTCCGCGCGACGCTCGGCCACGACGTCCCCGCGCCCACCGCGGCGGCGATCCACCGGCGCAGCGGCGGCAACCCGTTCTTCGTGCGGGAGCTCGCGCGGCTCTTCGACGCCGACTCCGACGCCGTCGTGCCGCCCGGGGTCCGCGACGTCGTCCGCCACCGCACGTCGCAGCTGCCCGCCGGAACGCGGGAAGTGCTGCGCCGCGCGGCGGTGCTCGGCCGCGACGTCGACCTCGGGCTGCTCGGCTCGCTGGCCGGCACCGACGTCCTCGACGACGTCGAAGCCGCGGTCCGGGCCGGGTTCCTGGTCGAGCCCGCGCCCGGGCGGGTCCGGTTCGCGCACGACCTGGTGCGGGACACGCTGTACCACGATCTTTCGCACACGCGGCGCGCCCGCTGGCACGCCGACGCCGGCGCCGCGCTGGAGCGGCTGCGCCCCGACGACGTCGACGCGCTGGCCCACCACTTCCTGCTCGCGGAAAGCCCGGCCGCCGTGCGGTACGCGCGGCTGGCGGCGGAGCGCGCCGAGCGCCGGGTGGCCCCGCACGAAGCGGCGCGGCTGTGGCGGGCCGCGCTCGACCGGGCCGGCGACGACGTCCGGGAGCGGCTGGACCTGATCATGGGGCTGGTGCGGGCGCTGGCCGTCACGGGTGCGCTGGCGCAGGCCCGCGAGCACCGCGCGGAAGCCGTGACGCTGGCGGAGTCCCTCGGCGACCCGGTGCTGACCGCGTCCGTGCTGGGCGCGTTCGACGTCCCGGCGGTGTGGACGGCCAACGACGACCCGGAGCTGGCCGCGCGGATCGTCACGGTCGTCGAGAAGACGCTGGTCGCGCTGCCGCCGGAGCGCCGCGCCGAGCGCGCGCGGCTGCTGGCGACGCTCACGCTGGAGCTGCGCAACACCGGCGGCGACCGCGGCCGGGAGGCGGCCTTCGAAGCCGAGGCCCTGGCGCGGGAACTGGGTGAGCCGGCGCTGCTCGCGTTCGCGCTCAACGCGCGGTTCATGCAGGCGTTCGACCGGGCCGGGCTGGCGCCGGAGCGGGCGCGCATCGGCCGTGAGCTGGTCGACGTCGCCGCGGCGCACGGCCTGGTGACGTTCGAGGTGCTGGGGCATCTGGTGCTGGTCCAGGCGTTTTCGGCACTGGCCGACCTGCCCGCGGCCGACGTCCACGCCGAGGCGGCCGACCGCCTGGCCGCCGACCACGACCTGCCGCTGGTCGGCGTGTTCACGCAGTGGTACCGCGCGTTGCGTGCGAGCATCGCGGACGACCCGGCGGCGGAAGCGCTCTTCCGCGCGGCGGCCGCCCGCCTCCCGGGGACGGGCATGACCGGCCTGGAGGACGGCATCCTCGACTTCGCCCTGCAGTGCCACCGGGTGCAACGCGGAGCGTCCACAGTGGACTATACGGGCGACGCCCCGCACGACCTCCTGTACGAGGCCCGCCTGTCCCTCCAGGCTCTGACGGCCATCAACACCGGCGACGTCCCCGCCATGACCCGCCTGTACGACGCGCTCCTCCCGGCAGCGGCGGAGCTGGCCGGCGCGGGCAGCGGCCTGCTGACGCTCCGCCCGGTGGCGTTCTACCTGGCCGAACTCGCGACGGCCCTAAACCTTCCCGCGGCTTCGCACTACCGCCAAGCCCGGGAACTGGCCCGCCGCTGCAAGGCCCCGCACTGGATCGCCGCCCTGGAATCCCACACCTGACGCCGTGTCGACCCCCCAATCACACGTGATGTCCCGCCAATCACGCGAGATGCGCCCCCAATCACGCGAGATCCGCCTTCAATCACGTGAGATACGCGGCTAATCACGCGAGTTCGGCGTACCTGGACGGTCGGCTCACGTGCCTGGAGGGTCGGCTCGCGTGATTGGAGGGTCAGTTCGCGTGATTGGCGGGTCGACACGCGTGATTGGAGGGTCGACACGGGGGCCGCGCGAAAACCGGCACCGCGGCCTGCGTGCGGCGCCTACCCTGGAGCGGGTGAGCGACAGCGAGAACTTCGAGGGGCGCGACGTCGGGTCCGGGATCTCCGTCATCCGGGAAAGCAGCGACGTCGTGGGGTCCGGGCCGCGGCTGCATCGGCATCCCTATGCCGAGACGTTCGTCATCATCCGGGGGCGGGCGCGGTTCACCATCGGTGACGCGGAACGTGACGGCGGTGCCGGGGACGTGCTCGTCGTCCCGGCCGGCACCGCGCACAAGTTCGCGGTGCTCGGCCCCGGGGTCTACGAGGCCGTGCACATCCACGAAAGCGACCACTTCATCACCGAATACCTGGAGTGACGCGCTAGACCTCGTTTTCGCCGATCATCGCGCGCAGCTTCTGGAGGGCGCGGTACTGCGTGATGCGGACGTTGCCCGGCGAAATGCCCAGCGACTCCGCCGTCTCGTTCGCCGACAGGCCGACGACGATCCGCAGGGACAGGATCGCCTGGTGCAGCGGCGGCAACGTCGCCATCAGCCGGCCCAGGCGGGCGCCGAGGTCCATCTCCAGCACGTGGTTCTCCGGCTCGTTGCCGCCCAGCGGGCGGTCCGGCAGCTCCGACACCGGCTTCGAGCGGTCGCGCGCCACCGAGCGGAACGCGTCGGCGACCTTGTTGGCCGCGATCGCCCGCACGAGGTACAGGAACGAGCCGCCGCGGTCCTGGTAGCCCGGCAGCACCTTGAGCACCGCGAGCAGGACCTCCTGCGCGACGTCGTCGGCCGAGAGGTACGACAGGTCGCGGCCGCCGATCCGGGCGCGGCAGTAGCGGGCGACCGTCGGCTTGATCAGCCGCAGCAGCGCCTGGATCGCCGCCGGGTCACCGGTGCGCGCCGCCGCGACCACCGGGTCGAGGTCCTCCTTGGTCAGCCGGCCTTCCGGTCGCGGCAGTTCCTTCAGCACGGTGTAGCCGTCGACCTCTTCGGCCGGAACCGTGTCCAACGCCATGGTCTCCATGGGGTTCCCTCCTCGTTCCGGCCACCCGGAAATACCTACTCCGCAGGAACTCGTTTTCTGTTCCCGCATTCGATTATCGAGGCGCTGACCAGCAACGTTGCAGTGCTGTGGTTCTTGTCCACATATTGTCCGTTAACGAGAAACGGCCCACTCGGCATACCCGGCGGTCGGCCCCCGCCCGGCTGGTCAGATTCTTGACAGTAATCGCCACACCGCGGGAACCGGTAGCGAAATCGCGCTGCGCACCGATGCTTCGCCCGTGACCGCCCCCTACCCCCAGGACCTCCACCGATGATCACCCATTGAACGCCACCGGAGAGTGTGCCCCGATGACGGATTCCGATTCCGGCCCGCACGGTTACCCCGTGACGGACCGGTTCGACGTCTTCCTGTGTTCCCCGCGAGCCGACCCGGCGGTGGAACGGGTCGAAGAAGCGCTCGAAGCCGACGGGCTGCGCGTATTCCGGGCCCGGTTCGACGATTTCGACGCGTCCATCGACGCCCTCGGTGGATCGCGCGTCCTGCTCGCCTGCTATTCACCCGCCCTGCCGGCGGAATACGCGTGCCAATGGCAGCTGACGGCCGCGCTGGCCGCCGCCTGGCACCACGGCGACCCGGCGGATCGCGTCCTGGTGCTCAACCCCGAATCCGACACGGCGCACCTCGAGCCGGCCGAACTCCGGGACGCGAGGTTCGCCGTGACCTCGGCGAACGTCGTCGCCCAGGTCCGCGCGAAGGTCGCCGCGACCGACGTCCCCCTGGGCCGGCCGGGCCCGCCTGCCGGCCGCTACCCGGCGCTCTGGGCCGTCCACAGCGCGCTCTTCCCGGGCGCCACCGCGGATCCGCGGCCGGTGGTCGTGCGCGGCCTGCCCGGCATCGGCAAGACGGCGCTCACCGAGCAGTACGCCTGCCTGTTCGCCGGCGCCTTCCCCGGCGGGGTGCTCCGGACCGGCCCGTTCGGGCACCTCGACCCGGACGACTTCCTCGCGCAGTTCCCCCTCGCGCTCGCGCGCGCCGCCGCGGACCGGCTCGGCACCGACGTCTCCGGGCTGGACCTCGACCGCCTGCGCGCGCTGCTCACCGACCGGATCGACGCCGCTCGCGAGCGGGTGCTGGTGCTCGTCGACGACGTCCCGGCCGGGCTGCCGCCCGCGGTCCTCGACCGGCTCGTGCTGCCGGGCGACCACGTCCGCACCCTGGTCACCAGCCGGTCGGGCCGGTGGGACGCGGCGACCGTGGACCTGGCCGGCCTCACCGGCGAGGAGAGCCTGCGGCTGTTCCGGACGCCTGCCGGCCACGCCGAGCGCGCGGCCGTGCTGCGGTTCGCCGACCGCTGCGACGGCCACCCGGTCACCCTGCGCGCCGCGGCGCTCCGGCCGCCGGCCGGCGAGGTGCTCGACGCCCTGCCGGACACCGCGCCGGAAGCCGTCCGGGACCTGCTCGCCGGACTCGGCGCCGCGGCCCGGGACCTGGTCCGGCTGGGTGCGGTGCTCGCGCCCGTCCCGGTCCCGCCGGAGTTCGCCGCCGAGGTGCTGGGCTCTCGTGCGGAAGCGGCGCTCGTCAGCCGCGGGCTCGCCACCGAAGTGGACGGCGACCTGCGGTTCCTGGGCCTCACCCTCGACGTCGCCCGCACCGGCCTCGACCCGGGTGACCTGCCCGGCCGCGCCGCCGACGTCCTGCTCGCCTGGCTGGCCGGCCACCGGGGCCGGCGTGACTTCCTGCTCCAGCACGCCCGCGCTCTCGCCGAAACCGCGCCGGCGCACCGGGTGCGGCTGCTGCGGCCGGTCGCGGCGGCGTTCGAAGCTCAAGGGGATCCGACGACGGCCGGCGAGATCCACGCCGTGATCCTGTCGAGCGGCGAGGCGACGGCCGCGGACCACACCCGCGCGGCCCGCGTCGAAATCGCTTGTGGCCTGTACCCGGAGGCCGTCGGGCACGCGCGTGAAGCGCTCGTGCTGGCGGACAGCGAAGCCGAGCAGTACGCGGCCGGCCTGACCGCGGCGCAGGCCCTGGACTGCCAGGGCGACTACGCCGAAGCCGACCGGACGTTCTGGCGGCGCATCGGGGACCGGCTGCCCGACGACGGCGGCGAGCGCTACCGGGCCGCCGTCGTCGCGGCGCAGGCCCACCGGCTGCGCGGCCGGCCGCGGGAGGCCGTCGCGCTCCTCGAACCGGTGCTCGCGGAGCTGCGGGACGCCCCGCCGGACGGCGACGAACCGGCGTCCGTCCGGCTCGAACACGCGCGCAGCCTGCAGCTGTCCGGGCAACCGCGACGGGCGCGGGAGGTTGCCGGCGAGGTCGTCGCGGCCTACCACGCGGCGGGCCGGGAGCGGCACGTCCGCTGCGGTGAAGCGGAGCTCGTCCGCGCCGACGCGATGCTGGCGCTCGACCTGGCCGACCTGCGGGCCGCCCCGGCCGACTGGGAGCGCTCGGCGGCCGAACTGCGTGAGCTGGAGGAGAGCTACGCGCGCCGTTACGGTTCGGAAAACCCGCTGACCCTGACGGCCGCGGCGCACGCCGACCGCGCGTTGCTGGCCCTGGGCCAGCCCAAACGCGCGCTGGCCGTGCTGTCCGCGACCGAGCGGGTCGTGCTGCGGGTGCTGGGCGGGGACCACCGGCTGCGGTACCGGATCCGGCACGGAATGGGCCTGGCGCACGCCCAGCTGCGCGAGTTCGGCCGCCAGGCCGAGCTGCTGGAAGGCATTGTGGAGCCGCAGATCCGGCTGCTCGGCCGGACCCACCCGGAGACCATCGAAAGCCGCCTCGACCTCGGGATCGCGCTCGCGCTGAGCGGTCACGGCCCGCGTGACCGGGCGACCGGGCTGGTCGACGGCGCCGCGCTGGACGTCGTCGACGCGCTCGGCGTCAGCACCGAGCTCGCGGCCAAAGCGCAGGCCGCCCGGCAGGTCGTGCGGCTGCCGCAGCCGTTCGTGTCGGCGTTGTTCACCGTCGAACGGCTGATCTGGCCCGGCCGGGCCGGGGTCAGTTGACGTCCGCGGGTTCCCAGCGGATGCCGTAGGCGAAGCCGGGGGCGAGGTGCCGGAACCGGACGTGCACCTCGCCGGAGTCGTCGGCCTTGAGCAGCGTCCCGCGCCGGGACGTGTCGCGCGCGTCCTCCTGGAAAGCCTTTTCCAGGAGGACGATGTGCTCCGGCACCCGGTCGCCGAACTTGACGTGCAGGTCGAACAGATCGCACGGGTGCCGCGGCACGCACACGTAGTGCGGTTCCCGGATGCTCGCCCGGAACCGCAACGCGATTTCGTGCTGTTCCCCGCGCCGCAACGGTTCCGGCAACCGCAACGCCAGCCCGATCCGGTCGCTCGACTCCATCGCCCGGCTGGTCAGCACACCACCGTGGAAGACGTCCACTTCCAGATCCGACTCGTGCACGGATTCGCCTGACTTCGCGGCCGCGCTCAGCGTCAGCGCCAGATCCAGCTCGGTGATTTCGTCGGCGTCCGCGACGACCCGCCGGAATTCGAACGCCTCGGCCGACGGGTCACCCAACGTCAGCGCGACCCGCAGTTCTTCGGTGTGCCAACTGCGGCTCGGATACCGCGGTCCGGGATCCGGCTCGGTCACCTTGACCGCCATTGCCGCGATCTGTTCGATGCCTTCGTCGATACGACGGCGCACCGTCCGGTCGTCGCGCTGCAGCGTGATCGCCGCCCAGTGCACCCGTTCCTGGTAGAAGGGCTTGCGGGCGCTCTCGTGCAGCGCGAACGCGGCGAGCAGGACGATCTTCAGGTCCTCCGGCAGCGCCTCGACCAGCGGCAGCAATCGGCCGGACAGTTTACGCTGCAGCACGGCCTGGTCGTCATCTTCGAGAATGCCGCATATCTCGCGCAGCGCCGGCCCGACCCGTTCCCCCAGCGGTGTGGTGAAAATTCCCCTCCCCTTGCGGAGAATCTTCAGCTCGCCGACCACATCCGCCGCTTTGAGGACCACCGTTCCTCCCCTCGCCGTTCCGCGCACGGTCGTCAATACTCGTCAGCCCCGCGGCCGCTGTCCAGTCGATCATGGCACGACATACGGATCGTTATGCCGCGGTTTCCTTTCCTCTCCTTGTGGGAAACGGGAAACTCCTTGCCGGGCCGTTCCGGGCGGCCGCATTCTTGGCGGGCCGCGGCGATTCTGCGGCAAAAAACCGAAGACCACGGGGTGAACCCCGCGCCGAGTGCTGCCCTGGTGCGCACTGTCGAAGGAGTCGAAATGACGGTTGCCGGTGCGTTTTCACCACTCCGGTGGCCGGGCCGCCTCCCTGGTCTTCGCCCGCCGAGAGGAGGTGCGCCAACCATGCAGACCCACGCGATCGGGCTGATCCTCGCCCTGCTGACCGTCGTCTTCGGCTGAGGACGGGGCCATGCGTGACGAACACGGGCTGTGCGCACAGCGGCCGGCCGGGCCCCGGAACCCGGCCGGCCACCCCCGGCGACGCTCCGGCGCCGTCATAATGCTCCTGCGACGAGGGTGGGTACTGATGAACGAACGAGCGACGTTCGGCGCGGAACTGCGGCGCCTGCGCCGGGCGGCCGGGCTCTCCCTGACCGGCCTCGCGGACCGGGTCCACTACAGCAAGGGTTATCTGAGCAAAGTGGAAACCGGGCTGACCACACCGAATCCCGCACTCGCCGCGCTGTGCGAGGCCGAGCTGGACGCGCCCGGGGCGCTGACCGCGCTGCTCCCCCGCGAACCCGCGCGACGGCGCACCCGCCCCGACGTCCGCGCGTCCGGGCTGCCGCCCGCCACCGGCGACTTCACCGGCCGCACCCCGGAGCTACAGGCGGTGCGCGACGCGCTGGAAGCCGAAAACGGCGTCTGCGTGATCTCCGGGATGGGCGGGGTCGGCAAGACGGCGCTGGCCGTCCGCTGCGCGCACCGGCTCGAAGCGGTGTTCGCCGACGGCTGCCTGTTCGTCGACCTGCGCGGGCACGGCGAGACGCCGGTCGACCCGGCGGCCCTGCACGACCGGCTGCTGCGGGTGCTCGGCGTGCCCGCCGAGCGGATCCCGGCCGACCCGGACGACCGCGCCGCGCTCTACCGCTCCCGGCTGCGCGGGCGCAGCCTGCTGCTGGTGCTCGACAACGCGGCCGACGCGGCGCAGGTGCGGCCGCTGCTGCCGGCCGAGCCGAAGTGCCGGGTGCTGGTGACCAGCCGGTCGCGGCTGAGCGCGCTCGACGAGGCCCGGCACGTCTCGCTCGACGTCCTGCCCGCCGGCGCGGCGGCCGCGCTCTTCACCGCGCTCACCGGCGCGGACGCCGCCGACGCGGCCCGCGTCGCCGACCGCTGCGGGCGGCTCCCGCTCGCCGTCCGGATCGCCGCGGCCCGGCTGCGCGCCCACCCGGCGTGGGACGTGGCCGAGCTGGACCGCCGGCTGGCCGTCGAAGCCGACCGGCTCGGCGAGCTCGACGACGGCGAGCGCAGCCTGTCCGCGGCCTTCCGGCTGTCGGCGCGTCAGCTCAGCGACGCCGAGGCCCGGCTGTTCGGCCTGCTCTCGCTGCACCCCGGCCACGACCTCGACGTCCGCGCGGCGAGCGCGCTGGCCGGGCTCGCCCCGCGGGAGACCGACCGGCTGCTCGACCGGCTGCACGACGCCTACCTGGTCACCCAGCCCGCCGCCGACCGCTACGGCTTCCACGACCTCCTCCGCGCCTTCGCCGTCGAGACCGGCGAAGCCGCCCTCGAGCCCGAGGAGCGGCAGGCGGCCTTCCGGCAGCTCGCGGCGTTCGCCGTGCGGGACGCCGAACGGGCCGACCGGCTGCTGGCCCCGCAGCGCTACCGGCCGGTGGTCACCTACCCCGGCGGCCTGCCCGAGCCGGGGCCGCTCGACGGCGTCGCGTGGTTCCGCGCCGAGTGGCCGAACCTCGTCGCGCTGTGCCGCCGGGCCGGCGAGCTCGGCGAGCACGAGCGGTGCTGGCAGCTGGCGTTCTTCCTGCGCGGCTACTTCTTCCTGGCGAAGCTGTGGGACGAGTGGATCGCGACGCACCGCTGGGCCCGCGCGGCGGCCGAAGCGGCGGGCGACCGGTGGGCGCTGGCGACCACGACGGCGAACCTCGGGATCGCCCTGATCGACCGGGGCGACCTCGACGGCGCGTCCGAGTGCTACCGCGAAGCGCTCCGGGAGTACCGCGCGATCGGTGACCGCCACGGCGAGAGCACCGCGCTCGCGCACCACGCCTGGACCGACCACTACCGCGGCGAACACCAAGCGGCCCTGCGCGATTTCGGGACGGCGCTGGAGTTCTACGTCCAGACCGGCAGCCGCCGCAACGCCGCCATCACCGAACGCGGCATCGCGCTGGTGCGCGTCGCGCTCGGCGAAGCCGCGGAGGCGGCGGAACTCGCGGCGGCCACGCTGAGCGTGTTCGACGAGCTCGGCCTGGACCTCGACGCCGTGCTGGCGCTCAACTGCCTGGGCTGGGCCCGGTTCCACACCGGCGAGCTCGACCTCGCCGCGGCGGCCTACCGCGAAGCGGCGGCGCGGGCGGAGGCGTGCGAGAGCGACCACGAAGCCGCGCGGGCCTACACCGGCCTGGGCAACGTCGCGGCCGCCCGCGGCGCGGCTTCGGAGGCGGCGGGGTACTGGGCGCAGGCGGACGAGAACCACCCCGGCCTCGACCCGGTCGTGGTCGGCGAAACCCGCGTCCGGCCGGCGTAACGGCGGCTCCGGACCCCCGGCTCCGGGGTCATGCCGAGCCGCCCCCGGGTCTTCGTGTCGTATTCGCACGACGACGAGGACCACAAGACGCTCGTGCGCCGGTTCGCCGAGTTCCTCCACCGGCACGTCGGCCTCGAGGTGTACACCGACGGCGAGGAGCCGCCCCACGTCGGCCGGGGTGCGCAGTTCGAGGGCGCGGTGCTGCGGGACCAGGTGACCGGCGACATCGACGAGTACACCGCGCGGATCCTGCCGGTCGTGCTCCCCGGCCGGGCGGTCGACGAGATCCCGCGGTTCCTCAACCCGTACTCGACGACCCACTTCGTGGTCCGGCAGTTCCAGGTGGCCGACTGCTGCTCACCACCGAACTGAACCCGGTCTCGAAAGGACCGGACGTCCGGCTTTCCGCCGTGCGCATCGACGGCACGCACTACGGGCACGGCATCGCCCACCGCTGCTCGATGTTCTGCGGCGAACCCCGCGGCGTCGTCGAGTACGACCTCGGGCGGAAGTACCGGAGGTTCGAGGCCGCGGCCGGCGTCCTCGACGACGCCGCGGACTCCGGCCGGACCGGCCACTTCGAGGTGTTCCTCGACGGCGTCGCCCAGCCGGGCGCCACCGTGCGGCTCGGCACGCCCGCCCACTTCGAGCTGGACGTCGCCGAGGTGCTGCGGCTGCGGCTCGTGGCCTACCGGCCCGACACGACCGGGTCACCACTGCCGGCGGGCGCGCGGATCGCGGGCGGTCTGTCGAACGGCCTGCCGGAACTCGGCTGGGGCAATCCGGTCCTGACCACCTGATCGCCGTTCTCGTGCCCGCGCCGCGGAGCACGAGCAGCTGGGCGAGGCGCTAGCCGGCCACGATTCGGGTCAGCACCGACGGGACGGCGCTTTCCAGCTCCTCCGGGACGTCGGGCGCGCCTGCCAGGTGCCGCAGCAGGGCTTGCTGGAACAGGCCGTCGAACAACGCGTACGCGACCGGGGCCGGGACCTCCACCGGGGTCTTCGCGAGGTCTGCGTAGCGCGTCACCACGTGCCAGATCATCTCTTCGCGGCGGCGGTCGATCTCGAGGACGTCCGCGCGGAACGACTCCTCGAACAGGCTCTGGTTGCGCAGGTCGTACCAGAGGCGGTGCATCTTCGCGTCCGCGCGCAGGGTGGCGGCCATCGCCGCCGCGAAGTCGCGCTTCAGCTCTTCAGCCGTCTGGGCGCGGGCCACGATCTCGTCGTAGCGGGTGACGCAGACTTCCTCGAACTGGCGGACGCAGTGGGTGAGCAGGTCCACCTTGTCGGCGAAGTAGTAGTGCAGCACGCCGTGCGAGAACTCCGAGTTCTGGGCGATCTCCCGCAGGCTCGTGCGCGCGTAACCGAGCTCGGCCAGCGTCCGCAGCGCCGACCCGGCCAGCTGCGCCCGCCGCTCGGTGAACTTGTCCACCCCGCTGCGGGAGATGCGCTCCCGGGTCCGCTCCTTCGCCTGCGTCACCTGCACCACCTGCCGGTTCGTCCTGCGTGCCGGACTCAGTCTATCGGGGCACCCGGGACGCGGCCGGAGAACCGGCCCGCACACCACACCGGACGTACCCGGGTACGCGCGCTGCCGTAGGCCCAAGTGCCGTACGCCGGGGGACGCCCCCGGCGGCCCGGATCCCGAGGATGGGTGGCAGCGAAAAGGAGGGACCCATGACACGCCGTCTCGGCGCCCGGGCCCGCAAGTGGTACCTGGTGGCCCACATCGTCTCGGGGGGCGCGTGGATCGGGATCGACGCGGTCCTCGGCATCCTCGTCGCCACCGCGCTGATCTCCGGTGACCCCGCCGTCGTCGCCACGAGCCTGCAGGCGCTGGAGCTGTTCGCCGTGTGGCCGATGCTGATCGCCGCGCTCCTCACGCTCGGCACCGGCGTCGTGCTCGGGCTCGGCACGAAGTACGGCCTCGTCCGCTACTGGTGGGTGGCCGTGAAGCTGGCGGTGAACGTCGTGATGGCGCTGCTGATCCTCTTCGCGCTGCGCCCGGGGCTGTACGACGCGGCCGAGTACGGCCGTCAGCTCGCCGCCGGAGTGCCGCCCGAAGGCGACCCGGCCGGCCTGCTCTACCCCGTGATCGTCGCCCCCAGCCTGTTGCTGTTCGCCAGCGTCCTCTCGGTCTTCAAGCCGTGGGGCCGCGTCCGGAAGGAGACCCGTGAACCTGCCCGTCGAAACGATCGCCCTGACCAAACGCTACGGACCGGCCGCCGCGGTGGCGGAGCTGAACCTGTCGGTGCGCGCCGGTGAGGTCTACGGCTTCCTCGGCCCGAACGGCGCCGGCAAGACGACGACGCTGCGGATGCTGCTCGGCCTGATCCGGCCGACGTCCGGCCGCGTCCGGCTCTTCGGCGCCGAACCGGGCCCGGCCAGCCTCGCCCGCGTCGGCGCGCTCATCGAAGGCCCCGCCTTCTACCCGTACCTGTCGGGCCGGGCGAACCTGCGGGTCCTCGCCGACCACGCCGGTGTCCCGCGCGCCCGCGTCGACGCCGTGCTCGACGTCGTCACCCTGACCGATCGGGCCAAGGACAGGTACGCGACGTACTCGCTCGGCATGAAGCAGCGGCTCGGCCTCGCGGCCGCGCTGCTGAAGGAGCCCGAACTGGTGGTGCTCGACGAGCCGACCAACGGCCTCGACCCGGCCGGGATGGCCGACATGCGCGTCACGCTGCGCAAGCTCGCCGCGGACGGCTGCACCGTGCTGCTCTCGAGCCACCTGCTGGCCGAGGTCGAGCAGATCTGCGACCGCGTCGGCGTGCTCGACCACGGCCGGCTCGTCGCCGAGACGACCGTGCCGGACCTGCGGGCGGGTGGCGCGCTGCGCGTCGTCGCCGGGCCGCTCGACCAGGCCCGCGCGCACCTCGGCCGGCTGCTCGGCGCGGACCGCGTGCACGCCGACGGCGCCGCGCTCGAGCTCGACGTCGACCCCGGCGAGGCCGGGCGGATCAACGCGGCGCTCGTCGGCGCCGGCCTCGACGTCAGCGAGCTGCGCTGGCGCGAACCCGACCTGGAACAGACGTTCCTCGCCCTGACCGGAGGTACCCCCGATGCCGCGTGACATCCGTGCCGAGCTCCTGAAGCAGGCGCGCCGGCCCGCGAGCTGGCTGCTGCTGGCCGTCGCCGTCGTGCTGACGCTGACCTTCGGCTACGCCGTCCCCTACGCGGGCCTGGGCGGGGCCCCGGCGGCCGGCGGGCCCGGCGCCGGGCGCGGGCTGAGCGCGATGCTGCCGGACGCGTTCGTCGGCAGCGCGCTGGGCGGGCTGCCGATCTTCGTCGGCGCGCTCGCGCTGATCTTCGGCGTGCTCGTCGCGGGCAGCGAATACGGCTTCGGCACGTGGAAGACCGTGCTGGTGCAGAACCCTTCGCGCGTCACGGTGTTCGGCGCGAAGCTGGTCGTCGTCACGGCGGCGGCCCTCGCCACGGTGCTGACGCTGTTCGCGGCGACCGCGGGCGCGAGTGCGCTCGTCGCGTCGCTGCAGGGCCAGGCGCTGGTCTGGCCGAGCGCGTCCGACGTCCTGCTGGGCCTCGGCGCCGGCTGGCTGGTGACGGCCATGTGGGGCGCGCTCGGCGTGCTGCTGGCCATCGGCCTGCGCTCGGTCGCGCTGCCGATCGGGCTGGGCCTGGTGTGGCTGCTGGCCGTGCAGAACCTGCTCGCGTCGGTCGCCGCGCCGCTGCTGACGTGGGTCGCCGAGCTGCAGAAGGTGCTGCCCGGGCCGAACGCCGGCGCGCTCGCGGCGTCGTTCGGGGCGAGTGCCCCCGGGGTCGGGCAGATCGTCGGGTCCGGGCAGGCCACCATGGTGATCGCGGGGTACCTGGTCGGGTTCGCCGTGCTCGGCGGGTGGCTGCTCCACCGGCGTGACATCGCCTGATGGTGCCGGTGCGGTGAGCCGGTTCCCGGTCGTGCCCGGTGTAGTGTTTCTCAGTTCGACTGACCGGGTTTGACCACGTGAGGTGCCATGACAGTGCGGCGGTACCCGGTGGCGATCACGCTCGTCGTCGTCACGGCGGCGCTGATCGCCGGCAACGGGTTCGCGTTCTGGGGTGACACCTTCGCGTTGTGGATCGACGACGCCATGCAGCTGAGCGCCGGGGTCGCCGCGGTCGTCTGCGGCTGCCTGGTCGCCCGCCGCTTCGGCGGGCACCAGCGCTGGTGGCGGCTGCTCATCGCGCTCGGCATGGCCGGCTGGTCGCTCGGGCAGTGCGTCTGGTCCTGGTTCCAGCTGGTCGACGGCCGGGGCCTGCCGTCGCCGTCGCTGGCCGACGTCGGCTACCTGAGCTTCCCGGTCTTCGCGCTCGCGGCGTTGTTCACGCTGGCCCGGGCGCGGATCCGGCCGGACCGCGAGCGCTGGCAGCCCGCGCAGTGGACCGCGCACTTCGGCATCGCGGTGGTGCTCGACGGCCTGGTCGTCACCGGCTCGCTGTTCATCCTGACCTGGACCGCGGCGCTCGGGCAGCTGGTCCGGGCCACCGCGCCGGACGCGGGCTCGTGGGCCGTGGCCATCGCCTACCCGCTGTCGGACCTGGTCATCGTGGTCGTCGCGGTGCTGCTGGTGGTGTTCGACCGGGTGGACCGGCCCTACCGCGCGAACCTGCTGCTGCTGGCCGTCGGGATCGTCGCGCTCGCCTGCTCCGACAGCGTGTTCGCCTACCTCGTCAGCATCGGCGCGGAGAGCATGAAGCCGTGGGCCGACGCGGGGTTCGTGCTCGGCCCGATGTTCATCGCGTTCGCGCTGCTGGCGACGCCGAACGCGCGCCGGCGCGACGACGCGGGCCAGTCCGGCGGCGTCGACTGGTGGCAGCTGGCGCTGCCGTACATCCCGGTCACGGCCGTGGCGCTGCTGATCACCGCGCAGCTGGTGGCCGGGGCCGGGCCGGACGGCGTCGAAGTGTTCGTCGGCGTGCTCGTGGTGTTCCTGGTGCTCGCCCGGCAGCTGCTTTCCGTGCTGGACAACCGGTTGCTGCTGCGGCGGGTGTACGAGGGCCAGCAGCAGCTGACCCACCAGGCCTACCACGACCCGCTCACCGGGCTGGCCAACCGCGCGTTGTTCGGCGACCGGCTCGACCGGGCCGTCGCCGACGGCGCGGAAGCCACCGGGGACCACCGCCCGCTCGTGCTGATCTTCGTGGACCTCGACGACTTCAAGGAGGTCAACGACCGGTTCGGGCACGCCGGCGGTGACCTCCTGCTGCACGGCGTCGCGCAGCGGCTGCTGAGCTGCGTTCGCTCGACCGACACCGTCGCGCGCCTCGGCGGCGACGAGTTCGCGATCCTGCTCGAAGGCGAAGTCGAGGCGCCGCAGGCGGTCGCGGACCGGATCCGCGGCGCGCTGCGCCGGCCGTTCTCGGTGCACGGCACGCTGGTCGTGGTGCGGGCGAGCATGGGTCTGGTCGTGCCGGACCCGGCCGAGCCGCTGGTCACCTCCGACGTGCTGCTGGGCCGCGCGGACACGTCGATGTACGCGGGCAAGCGCCTCGGCAAGGACACGACCGTGGTCTACCGGCCGTCGCAGGACGGCCCGCCGGACTTCCCGTCGGCGCTGCGCCGCGCGGCCGGCGGCGTCCCGGAGGGCTTCGGGCTGGTGTTCCAGCCGATCGTGCGGCTCGCCGACGAGACGCCGGTGGCCGTCGAAGCGCTGGCCCGCTGGAGCGCCCCGGACGGCACGCCGGTCTCGCCCGAGACGTTCGTCCGCGCGGTCGAAGGCGCCGGTCTCGGGGCCGAGCTGGACGCGCTGGTGCTGGACCTGGCCTGCCGCGAGATCACCGCGGCCGGGCTGGACCTGACGGTGCACGTCAACGTCTGCGCCAGCCGGCTCGGCGCGGCCACGCTCGAGCAGAGCGTCAGCGCGAGCCTGGCCCGGTACGGCCTGCCGGCGGACCGCCTCGTCGTCGAGATCACCGAGACGGTGCCGGTGCCGGACCTCGCGGCCGGCGCCGACGCGATCCGGCGGCTGCAGGCCCTCGGCGTCCGGGTGGCGCTCGACGACTTCGGGGCCGGGTACAGCTCGCTGACCGTGCTGCACGCGCTGCCGGTCGACCTGATCAAGCTGGACCGCGCGCTGACGACGGGCATCCAGCCGGAGCGCGACGCGGCCCTGTGCCGTTCGCTGGTCGGGCTGTGCGCCGACCTCGACCTCGCGGTGGTCGCGGAAGGCATCGAGACGGCCGAGCAGGCCGAGCTGATCACCCGCGCGGGCTGCACGACGGCCCAGGGCTACCGCTTCGGCCGCCCGGCGCCGCTGTCGGCCCTGCGCCTCTCGGGCGCCACGCCGCTCTCGGCGAGCTGACCCGGGTCTGCCGCGGCTTGTCGTGAGTGTTTAGGGCGGTTCTAACCGCCCTAAACACTCACGACCGGCTCAGTCCGCGTGCACGCCCGGCGGGAGCACACCGAAGATCGTCGCCGTCGAGCCCGCGCCCCTGCGGTTGATCGGGCCGCCCGCCAGCACCCACGCGCCCGTCGTCGGCAGCGCCTTCAGGTTCGCCAGGATCTCCAGGCTGATCCGGTGGCGCTGGTAGACCAGCTTGGACACGGTGTACGTCTCGTCGGTGCCGACGTCCGGGCTGAACGTGTCGGTGCCCGTGCCGCCCTGGCGGCCCAGCCGGCCGGTGTCGATCAGCCACTTGACCGCCGGGATCGAGAACCCGGGCTGGTGCAGCACGCCGTCGGCGCCGGTGTTCGGGTAGGCCGGGGTGCCCCACTTGGCGTCCCAGCCGGTCCAGAGCACGACGACGGCGTCGTCGGGGATCCGGCCGTGGCGCTTCTCCCAGGCCTTGAGGTCGTCGATCGTGACGCCGTAGTCCGCGTTGGCCGCCGCCTTCGCTCTTATGTCGATCTTGACGGCGGGCCGGAATAGATCCGCCGGGTCCATCGCGTCGGCGAGGGGCTGACCGGTGTTGAAGTGG
This sequence comes from Amycolatopsis sp. NBC_00348, assembly GCF_036114655.1. NCBI lineage: Bacteria > Bacillati > Actinomycetota > Actinomycetes > Pseudonocardiales > Pseudonocardiaceae > Amycolatopsis > Amycolatopsis sp. NBC_00348. The sequence continues at coordinate 6,387,652 of NZ_CP107994.1, forward strand.
CCGGGCGCGCCCCAGTGCGTGCCCGTGTGCTCGCCTTCGCGGACGAACTGCAGGTAGTAGCCGTCGTCCGGGATGGTCGCGATGGTCTCCAGCGAGAACGCCGGATCGCCGGGGAACACGTTGGTCTTCGCGGGGTCGTTGACGTGCGACAGGTTGACCAGGTTCAGCTGGTCGAGCCGCACCGGCGGAGTCGTCGCCGTCGCGGCCTGCGCGGTCCGCCCGGACACGGCGGCGCCGAACACCCCGGCCAGCCCCGCGGCCAGCACCCTGCGTCTCATCGGCATGGGGAATCACCTTTCACCGGAACACCGCCCGTGCGGCGGCCTGCACGTGATATCACCCGGACCGGGTGCGGCCCAAGGAGCTGGACGAAGATGGGGTCCATGGACGACGACATCGAAGACAACGCCGACAACGGCGTGCTCGACCCCGAGGACACCCTGCTCGACCGCGACGAGCTGGCCGAGGGCTACTCCCCGCCGGAGCACACGCGCGCGACCGAGGGCTGGGGCACGACCGCGCGGGAGACCGCGGAAGGCGAAAGCCTCGACGGCCGGCTCGCCCGCGAGGTCCCCGACCTGGCCGACGACGCCGACGACGACGGCCTGGGCGACAGCGAGGACACCGACGGCGAACTGGTCGACGACGAGGTCGGCGACGTCCGCGCGGGCCGGCTCGTCGCTTCGGACGAGGGCTTCGGCGCGGACACCGACGAAGAGCTGTACGCCTCCGACGCGGGCGTCGACGGCGGCGCGGCTTCGGCGGAGGAAGCCGCCGTCCACGTGATCGACCCGTCCCGCCGCTGGTGAGGTGGCGGGGCCGGGACCGGCCCCGCCACCCGCCGGACCTCGACGGTCCGGTCCGCGGTCGTCGCGCTGGGGAACACGACCCGCCCCCTCGGCGGTTCGTGCCGGCCACGACGGCGTCACCGTGCCGCAGTCCCCTTGCACGACGCTGTCCGGCTCCTGTCGGGTCCGCCGCCGGACCTGCCCCCTCGACGGGTCCGGCGGCGAAGTTCCCGACCGGCCTAATCCTTTCCGCCGTCCGGCGCGTGGGGTAGGTGGCAGAGCGGACACCGGCCGGATCCGGCCGTCCACGTCCCCGCCGCTGCCGGAGGAGGGGCACGGATGCTCGAGGGCTTGCTGACGCCCGGCGCGGGCGCGCTGTACGACGCGATGGTGCGCACCGGGCCGTTGCCGCTGGACGATCCGCGGGCCGAGAGCCCGGAGATGCGGGAGCTGTTCGACCAGGGTTTCGTGCGCCGCGACTACCGCGACGACCCGGTGATCGCGCCGATGGAGCCGGTGCGCGCCGTCGACCACGCGATCCTGGGCGCGCAGCAGCGGCTCGTGGAGCAGCAGCGCCAGATCGTCGCGGCGCGCCAGCAGCTGGACATGCTGCAGGCGGTGTACCGCGCGGCGCACGGCAGCGGCGGCGACCCGGGCGTCGAGGTGCTGACGGACCCGCAGCGCATCGGCTCGCTGTCGCTGGAGCTGTGCCTGTCCGCGCGCGAAGAGTTCCTGACGTTCACCACGCGGCACTTCAAGCGGAAACCGGACGCGGGCACGGTGCTGCGCCTGCCGGACGCGGTGACCGAACGCGGGGTGCGGCTGCGCAACGTCTACGAGCGCGCGGCCCTGGAGTTCGACGGCGCCAAGGAGGTCGTGGCCGCCAGCGTCGCGGCCGGGTGGGCCATGCGGGTGGCGCCGGAGCTGCCGATGAAGATGGTCGTCGCGGACCACCACTCCGCGCTGGTCCCGCTGGACCCGAGCGGCATGGACGGCGCGCTGTTCGTCCGCAGCCCGACGATCGTCGCGGCCCTGCGGATGCTGTTCGAGCTGGTCTGGAGCCAGGCGGTCGCGGTGGACGGCGGTGGCGCGCAGCCCCGTCACGGCCTCACCCCGACCCAGGCGAAGGTGCTGGACCTGCTGGCCACCGGCATGACGGACGGCGCGATCGCGCGGCACCTCGACGTCAGCGAGCGCACGGTCCGGCGGCACGTCCAGGGGCTGCTGGAGGCGCTGCAGGCGGACAACCGGGTGGCCGCGGTGTTCGCGGCCACCCGGCTGGGCTGGCTCGGTTGAGCCGGCGCTACTCGAGCTTCCGGCACTCCGGCGGGCCCTGGGTCCACATCCAGACGCAGCCGGTCCCGGGCGGCCGGACTCCCGGCGTGCCGGTTCCCGGCGCCGCGGCGGCCGCCGGGACGGCGAGGGTGCCGATGGCCGCCGCGGCGAGCAGGCCGGCCAGCACTCGCTTGATCATGGTCTTCCTTCCGGAGCGGGGATCTCCCGGCCAAGTTAGGCCCGCCCGGCCGGCGACGGCAGGGGCGGTTTCGGTCAGTGTCCGGTACCGGCCACCGGCCGGCTGGCCGGTACCGGACGTTGGCCGCACCCGACCGGTGCGCGGGCCGGCGCGGCTCTCCTACGGTCGGGGACATGGGTGACGAGGCGCCCCCGCGCTGGTGGGGTGAGGAGGGCGCCCGTCCCCGCCCGGACCCGGCCGGCTGGTGGCCGGAAGCCGACACACTGCACTGGGTCGCGGCGACGAACCCCGCCCCGGCCGACCCGGCCACCGTCGCGGGTCCGTGAATGCCACATCGAGGGACGTGGTGTCCGTCGATGTGGCATTCACGGACTTCGACGAGCGGACGGCGGGTCAGGCGCGGTTGTACTCGCGGACCGCGTCCAGGTAGCCGGAAATCGCGTCGCGGTTGCGCAGCAGGCACTCCGCGCGACGCGCCATGCGGTCGCGTTCCGCTTCCAGCGTGGCCAGCATCTCCGGGGTCGCGTCCGGGAAGTAGATCGCCCGGGGTTTGTCCAGGCACGGCAGGATCTGCTTGATGATCCGCGTCGGCAGCCCGGCGTCCAGCAGCCCGCGGACCTGGATCACGCGGTCGACCGTCGTCTCGTCGTAGTCGCGGTAGCCGTTCGAGCCGCGGGAGGCGATGATGAGGCCCTGCTCCTCGTAGTACCGCAGCAGCCGCCGGGACGTGCCGGTGCGCTCGGACAGCTCGCCGATCCGCATGTGCGCCACCTCACGTCCGCCGGGCTGGACCTTCACATCCATGTGAGGGTTCGAGCATATCCCCATGAGGACCCCCGCTCTGCTCGCCCTGACCACCGCCGCCTTCGTCACGGTGCTCACCGAGGCCCTGCCCGCGGGCGTGCTGCCCGGCATGAGCGCCGGCCTGCGCGTCGGCGAGTCCGCGGCCGGGCAGGCCGTGACGATCTACGCGCTCGGCACCGCCCTCACCGCGATCCCGCTGGCCGCGGCGACGTCGACCTGGCGCCGCAAACGTTTGCTGCTCACCGGGGTGGCCGGGTTCGCCGTCGCCAACACCGTGACGGCGCTGTCCGCGGACTACGCGCTGACGATGGTGGCCCGGTTCGTCGCCGGGATCGCGGCGGGCGTCGTCTGGGCACTGCTCGCCGGGTACGCCCGACGGCTGGCGCCCGCCGGCCGGGAGGGCAAGGCCATCGCGGTCGTGATGGCCGGCATCCCGCTCGCGCTGTCGCTCGGCATCCCGGCCGGGACGTTCCTGGGCGGCCTGTTCGGCTGGCGCTCGGCGTTCGGCGTGATGTCGGCGATCGCCGTCGTGCTGCTGGCCTGGATCGCCGCCGGCGTGCCGGACCACCCGGGGCAGGCCCGCGGCGGCCGGCTGCCCGTGCTGCGCACGCTCACCGTGCCGGGCGTCGCGCCCGTCCTGGTCGTGACGCTCGTGTTCGTGCTGGCGCACACCGTGCTCTACACCTACGTCGCCGCGTTCCTCGGCCACGCCGGGCTCGGCGGCTCGGTGGACGTCGTCCTGCTGGTGTTCGGCGTCGCGTCGCTGGCGGGCATCGGGATCGTCGGCGCCCGGATCGACCGCGCGCTGCGCCGGCTCACGATCCTCAGCACGATCCTGGTCGCCGTCGCCGCCGCGCTCATGATCGCGGACAGTCCCGCGCTGATCTACGTCGCCGTGGCGCTGTGGGGCCTCGGCTGGGGCGGCGTCCCGACGCTGCTGCAGACCGCCGCCGGCAACGCCGGTGGCGAGGCCGCGGACAACGCGCAGGCCATGCTCGTCACGTTGTGGAACGCCGCGATGGCCGCGGGCGGGGTGGCCGGCGGCGTCCTGCTCGACGCCGCCGGCCCCACCGCGTTCCCGTGGACGCTGCTCGTGCTCCTGGTGCCGGTGCTCGCCGTAGTGCTCGGCGCCCGGCGGCACGGCTTCCCGATTCAGTCTTGAATGCAGCCGTCTCGAGGTGGACGAAGAGCCCGGGCGGGCTCGCGCCCGGGCCCTCCAGCTTTCAGCAGCGGCCAGACGAGATGGCCCGCAGCAGTTCCGCGTTGGTGGTGTCACCCGACAGCTCCCAGGCGAACACCCCGCCGAGGCCCTGCGACTTCGCGTAGCCCGCCTTGGCCGCCGCGGTCTCGGGGGTGTCGTAGCTCCACCACTGCGAGCCGCACTTGGCGTACGCCGTGCCTGCGACCTTCCCGTTCGCCGGGCAGGTCGTCTTGAGGACCTTGTAGTCCTCGACGCCGGCTTCGTAGGTGCCCGGGGCGGGACCGGTGGCCGTGCCGCCCGGCTGCTTCTGCGTCACGCCGTCCCAGCCGCGGCCGTAGAACCCGAGGCCCAGCAACATCTTCGACGACGGGACGCCCTGGTGGCGCAGCTTCTGGATGGCCGCGTCGGCGTAGAACCCGGCGGTCGGGATGCCCGGGTAGGACCGCAGCGGCGAGTGCGGCGCGGTGGGCCCGGCCGGGCTGCCGCCGGCGACGAAGTAGTCGTAGGTCATCACGTTGTACCAGTCGAGGTAGCGGCTCGCCCCGGCGTAGTCGTTCGCGTCGATCTTGCCGTTGCGCGAGCCGTCCGCGGTGATCGCGGCCGTGACGAGCTGGTGCCCGAACTTCGCGCGCAACGCCTTGACCAGGCCCGTGAACGCCTTCGGCCCGCTGGTGTCGCAGTTCAGGCCGCAGGCGTTGGGGTACTCCCAGTCGATGTCGATGCCGTCGAAGACGCCGGCCCAGCGCGGGTCGTTGACGAGGTTGTAGCAGGACTCGGCGAACGCGGCCGGGTTCTTCGCCGCCTCGGTGAAGCCGCTCGACCAGGTCCAGCCGCCGAACGACCAGATCACCTTGAGCTTCGGGTGCAGCTTCTTCAGCTCCAGGAGCTGGTTGAAGCTGCCGTGGAGCGTGCCGCTGTCGGCCTGGCCGTTGACACTGCCGGCGGCGTCGTAGGGCATGTCGTGGTCGGCCCACGGGTCGCCGACCGCGCAGCCGCCGCCGGTCACGTTGCCGAACGCGTAGTTGATGTGGGTCAGCTTCGCGGCCGACCCCGACGTCTCGATGTCCTTGACGTGGTAGTTGCGGGCGTAGACGTCCCAGTCGGCGAAGTAGGCCATCACCTTGCCGTCGGACTGACCGCCGTGGGCCGGCCCGGCTTCCGCGGGCGGCGCGACGACGGCGGCGGCGGCGAGCGCCAGCGCGATCACGGCGATGCGTTTTCTCATGCGGAGCACGGCTTTCCCTTCGGGGGTCACCGCCCTTTCGGGACCGGCTGGGCGGACCGGCTGGGCGGACCGGCTGAGGCTAACAGGTCCAGACCACTGCGGACAGAGCGAAAAGCGGGCGGCGAACAGATTTCCCGGTCGTGTCGCAGCCGGGTGCGGATTCACCGTGTGCGAAGATCCCCGCATGACGGAGTTCGGCTGCGCCCGCTGTTGCGGCAAAGACGCATTGACCGCGATGGCGTTCTGCACGACCCGGCTCCGGGAAACCCACCGCTTGGTGGAGCAGTCGCACTTCGGCGTTTCCCTGCGCGAATGTCCGGAATGCGGCCAGGCGTTCGCCTCGATCTTCACCGAGTTCGTCGACTGGTCCGGCGGCGCGGACGCCCAGTTCTTCGACATCGTGCCGTTGACCGGCACCGAGGTGAACTCGTTGGCAGCGCAGGGTTCCGGCGTCGACCTGGTCACCCTGGGCGCGCTCGGCAGCGTGCGCCGACGGCTCTCGTCGGCGTGGCCGACCGGTGGCGCGAAGACGATTTCGTGGAAATCGGAGCCGCTTTCCGTGCGCGAAGGCTACTGAAGCCCCTGGCCAAGTCCGGCCAGCCGCAGGATCGCCGCCGCCGAACGGTCGACGTCGGCCTCCGTCGTGGACCAGTTCGACACCGAAATCCGCACGTACCGGCGGCCGCGCCAAGTGGTTCCGCCGAGCCAGCACGTGCCGTCGCGCTGGATCGCCGTGACGAGCGCGTCGGTGCGGGCGTCGCCGCCGAAGGACACCAGGACCTGGTTGAGGACGACGTCGTTGGCGATCTCCGCGCCGCCGTCGGCGAGCGCCGCGGCGAAGCGGCGGGCCAGCCGGCAGCAGCGGTCGACGAGCTCGGCCACGCCGTCGCGGCCCAGTTCGCGCAGGGCCGCCCAGACGGCGAACCCGCGGGCGCGCCGCGACGACTCCGGCGTGAGGTCGCCCATGCCGGCCACCTCGCCCGCGCCGACGAGGTAGGCCGCGCGGTTGGCGAAGGCCGCGGCGTGGGCGTCCGGCCGGGCGCAGAAGACGAACCCCGAGTCGTAGGGCACGTTGAGCCACTTGTGCCCGTCGCAGGCCCAGGAGTCGGCCAGCTCGACGCCGTCGAGCAGCGACGCCGTGGCCGGGTTGGCCGCGGCCCACAGGCCGAACGCGCCGTCGACGTGCACCCAGGCGTCACCGGCGGCTTCGCGAGCGGCGCGCAGGTCGTCGCACGCGCCGGTGTTCACGTTGCCCGCCTGCAGGCAGACGATCGCCGGGCCGGTCCCGGCGGCCAGCACCCGCACCAGGTCGGCGACGTCGATCGCGCCCTGGGGACCGGCCGCCACCTCCTCGACGGCGGCCGTGCCGAAGCCCAGCAGCCGCAAGGCGCGGTCGATCGTCGCGTGCCGTTCGGCGCTCGCGACCACGCGGACGCGCGGGGCGCCGAAGAGCCCGTCGCGTTCGGCGTCCCAGCCCGCTTCGGCGAGCACGTGGTGGCGCGCGGCGGTGAGCCCGACGGTGTTCGCCGCCTGCCCGCCGGTGACGAACCCGGCCGTCGCGCCGGCCGGGATGCCGAGCAGCTCCTTGAGCCAGCCGCCGGCGACGTCTTCCGCGGCCGCGGCGGCCGGTGAGAGCACGGCGTTGAAGGCGTTCTGGTCCCAGCCCGCGGCGAGGACGTCGGCGGCGGTCGCGGCGGGCAGTCCCCCGCCGATGACGAACCCGAAGAACCGCGGCCCGGCGGTCGCCATCAGCCCGGGCGCGGCGGCCCGCGCGAGGTGTTCGAGCACGTCGGCCGGCGGGCTCGGGTCCGTCGGCAGCGGCCCGCCGAAGCCCGCACGCAACGCGGCGAGGTCGGCGGCCGGCGCCACCGGTCGTTCGGCCAGGGAGTCCCGGTGGTCCGCGGCCAGCGCGGCGGCCCGGGCCAGGAGGTCACGCAGTTCGTCCACGTCCCGACTCTAGGCGGCCTTCGGGTGCGCGGCCCGCACGTTTTCCCGGGCCAGCTCGGCGGTCGTCGTGATGCGCCGCTGCCGCGTCTCCGGGCGCTTCGCATTCGCGATCCACTCCAGGATCAGCCGCTTCGACGACGGCGGGAACGCGGCGAAGTGCCCGGCCGCGACGGCGTCGAACGCCCGCGCGAGATCCGTCGGGACGACGCCGTCCTGCGCCTCCGCCAGCGCGTCCCAGGTCCCGGTGCGGCGGGCGAGGTCGACCAGCGCCTGCCCGGACGGCGTCATCAGGCCGGCCGCCGTCAGCCGGGCCACGCGGTCGCGGTTCACGCGGCTCCACGTGCTCTTCGGGTTCCGCGGCGTGAAGCAGAGGTACGTGCTCTCCGCGTCCCGCCGCAGCGCTTTGCTGTCGATCCAGCCGAAGCACAGCGCCTGCTCCATCGCCTCGTGCACCAGCACTCCCGGCGACGCGCTGTGCTTGCGCCGGATCACCAGCCACACCGATGACGCCGTACCGCGCGACGCCAGCCAGTCCCGCCACTGCGCGACCGACGTGACCTTCAGCACCGCGATGCCGTCCAAAGTCTCCATGCCCACATCATCAGGGGTGAAGTGTTCACCTTCTGAGCACTTTCCGGCGGGAACAACCGCGGCCCTCCCGGCGTAGCGTCTTGATATGGAGACTGCGCTGAGCACCGACCGGCTCGTGATCCGGGACTGGACGGTGGACGACGCCGAAGCCGCGTTCGAGATCTACGGCGCGGAAGACGTCACGCACTGGCTGACCCCGGCCATGGACCGCGTCAGCGATGTCGGCGCCATGCGCGCCGTCCTGAACGCGTGGCAGGAGGCGCAGCCCAACCTCTGGCCGCCGCGCGGGCGCTGGGCCGTGGAGCGCAAGGAGGACGGCGCCGTGATCGGCGGCCTCGGCATCCGGCTGCTGCCACCGTTCGAAGAGGACCTCGAGCTGAGCTGGCAGCTCAGCCCCGGCGTCTGGGGTCAGGGTTACGCGTCGGAGGCGTCACAGGCGCTCATCCAGTGGGCGTTCACCCAGGACACCGACGAGCTGTTCGCCGTCGCCCGGCCGAACAACACGCGCGCGATCGCCGTCGCCAAGCGGCTCGGCATGCAGTGGGTCGGCGAGACCGACAAGTACTACAACCTGCGGCTGCAGGTGTACCGGATCCGGCACACCGACCTCATCGACTGACCGGCTCCAGCAGGAAGACGCGGATCTCGCGGTGCTCGGCCCGCACGGCGTAGCGGTCGTACGCGGGCCAGTACTCCGCGACCGCGTCCCACATCTCCTGGCGCTCTTCCCCGATGAGCAACCGCGCGGTGACCTCGGCCGTCCGGCCGGCGATCGCGGCGGTCGCCTTCGGGTTGGCCAGCAGGTTCGCCGACCACGCCGGGTGCGCCTCGCCGCCCCAGTTCGAGCCGATGACGACGTACCCGCCGCCGCGCTCGACGTACAACAGCGGCACCTGACGCGGCTCACCGCTGCGGCGGCCGAGCGTGGTGAGCAGCAGCGTCCGCAGCCCGACGGCGGTGCCGACGCCGACCCGGCCACCGCTGATCCGCAGCAGCACCCGGTCGGCCGGCATCAACGCCCGCCCGACCACCGCGAACGCCTTGCTCTTCCCGAACCCCGCGAACACACCCCGCAACCCAGCCACCCCACGAACCCTAGCGGCCGGGCCCTCTGCCGCGGCCGGTCGTGAGTGTTTAGGGCGGTTCTAACCGCCCTAAACACTCACGACCCCCGGGCGGCACTCACCAGGTGGACGGTGCGGGTGGCGGGACCACCGGCGGGCGGTCGTCGCAGGTGATCGTGTTCGGGAGGAGCCACGGGGCCAGCCAGCTCGAGTTGCCGCCGAGGTCGGTCAGCGAGAACTCCGAACCCGTCGGCGGGAAGTTGAACGAGCCGCAGTTGTTGACGCCGACCGCGCCGACGTTGCGGGCGTCGACGTTGCGGAACGACGCCGACCCGGCCGCGCGGGCGCTCAGCACCGACGTCCCGGCGCCGTCGACGCGCAGGTCCGCGAACTTCAGGCCGTTGATCGAGTACAGGTCCTTCACCGGGAAGTCGCTGACCAGCATGATCGCGTTGTAGGTGTTGTCGAGGAAGGCGTCGCCGGTCACCTGGACGTCGGCGTCGATGTTCTTTTCCAGGGCGTAGAACCAGATCGCGCCGAGCCCGATCTTCCAGTTCAGCTCGAACGTCCCGGCCCGGACGGTCGTGTTGTCCGTGATCCGCACGTACCCGGTGAACGGCTCGGCGCCGAAGCGCGAGCCGACCTGGATCGCGCTGCCCTCGCGGATCGGGTCGGCGACCAGGTTGCCCGCCACGGTGGTGTCGGTGCCGCCGTAGAGCGCGATCCCGTTGGCCAGCACCGGCGTCTGGACGGTGTTGTGGCTGAACGTGTTCCGCGCGTTCTCGGTCTTCTCCGACCACATCGCGAGGCCGTCGTCACCGGTGTTGCGGACGAAATTGTTCGACACCACCGAGTCCGTGACGCCGGTGTGGAAGTTCAGGCCGTCGGCGATCTGGTCGGCGATGACGTTGTTCGTGATCCGCGTGTTCTTCATCGGGCCGTCGAACCACAGGCCGACCTTGGTGTGGTGCAGGTACAGGCCGTCCACAGTGGAGTCGCTGAGCGCGCCGCCGATGGCGTTGACCTGGTCGGTGTCGACGCGCTCCCGGACGTCGCCGACGATCGCGAAGCCGGAGAGGTGGACGTTGTGACTGCCGCCGGCGGACGCGTCACGACCGTAGAAGCCGACGCCGGTGTGCACCGAGCCGTCCGGCGCGGGGGTGCCGAGCTTGACCTCGTGCCCCTTGACGATCGTGTACCAGTTGCCGGCGCCCTCGATCGTGACGTCGTCGACGATGATGTGCCGGTTGACCTGGTAGGTGCCGGGCGGCAGGTAGACCTTGAGGTGCGCCCGGCGGGCGAAGGCGATCGCGCGGTCGAGGGCGTCGGCGGAGTCGCGCCTGCCGGTCGGGTCGGCGCCGAAGAACAGGACGTTCGCGGCGACGAGGTCGACGCGCGGCGGCGCGACGAGCTCGGAGTCGAGCAGGTCGACGACCGTCCACGCGGCGGGCGTCCCGGCCGGGACGGTGAGCCGGACCTTGTCCCCGGCCCGGTAGGTCTTGCCGAGCAGCAGGCGCTGTTCGTCGTAGAAGTGGTTGGGACGGAAGGGTTTCGCGACGACCGGCGGCGGGGTGGTCGCGGCGGGGACGCACGAGCACTCGGTGATCCACCAGTCCGGGTGCAGCAGGTCCGCGTCCGGGTCGTTCGTGAACGGGTACTGGTTGTACAGCCACGCGTACTGCGAGGTCAGCGTCATCGCCTGCCGGTGGCCGCCGTCGACGGTGACGTCCAGCGGCGCGGTGATCCCGCCGCCGTGCGGCGCGTCCGGGATGCTGTAGCGGACGGTGATCGCGTTGGCCGCGGCGGGCAGCGTGAACTCGACGTGCTGCCCCGCCGTCAGTTTCACGGCGCGACGGCCGGACGCCTCGGCGGGCAGCGTGTAGGCCGAGCGGTCCGGGCCGATCACGGTGCCGTCGGTGCGGGCGTTCTCCGCCTCCTGCTCGGCGAAGCCGACGGTGGCGCCGCGCCCGGCGACCAGCGCGGGGTCGAGCGCGGCGCGCGTCACCACAGGCCGGGCGATGGCGGCCGACGCGGGGACGGCGACGGAGACAAGAGCGGTGACGACCGCGACGAACGCGGCTCCGAGGGTGCTTCGCGACATCGCGGGACTCGTTTCTCTCGGGCGTGCGGCGGAAGAGTAGGTCGCACTTCGGCCAGGCCACAAGACGTTGCCCCGATTTTGCCCGAACTTACTCCGAACTTGCGTTGCGCGGTCGCGGACTTGCGCAATCGGACGTTCATTCCCGCGCGGGCGTGGGTTTCTGGCACGGTCGGGGCATGACTCGTCCCGAATCCGCCGCCGAGGTCTTCGACGCGCTCGGCAAGGACTACGAAGCCGCCTTCCGCACCGCGATCGCTCAGCGGGACGCGATCACGGCGTTGATCGAATCGCTGCCCCCGCGGGCGAAGGTGCTCGACCTGGGTTCGGGCACCGGGCGCCCGGTCGCCGAACTGCTGGCCGCGGCGGGCCACGACGTCACCGGGTACGACATCGCGCCGAAGATGGTCGAGATCGCGCGGGCGCAGGTGCCCGCCGCCCGGTTCGACCTCGGCGACCTGCGCGAACTGACCTTCGAGGACGGCACCTGGGACGCGGTCACGACGTTCTTCTCGCTGCTGCAGCTCACGCGCGCGGAGCAGGAGACCGTGATCGGCCGGCTGGCGGCCTGGGTGAAACCGGGCGGTCTGGTCCTGCTGGCCACCGTGCCGGCGGATGTCGACGGGCTCGACATCGTCTTCATGGGACACCCCGTGCGCGCGAGCAGTTTCACCGCCGAAGCGCTGGCCGGGCTGCTGCGCGCGGCCGGGCTGGAGATCATCCGCGAGGAGCGAGCGGAGTTCGTCCCGGACCACCCCGGCGCCGCGCCCGAGCCGCACGTCTACCTGACCGCGCGCCGGGTTTCGTGAGTCAGTCGTGGCGTCAACCCCTCACCGGGAAGATCACCCAGCGGATATGAATTTTACTCAACTTCGTGCGTATCCCGGGCGCCGGAACCCGAGCTAAAGTGAGGGATGGGCATCGAAGCTCTGGCCAGGCCGGTACCTCGCGAACACCGTGAGCTGGTGCGCGAAATGCTGGGCCGGCTGCCGGAGTTCGCCGATCGCCTCGCCCGGCTGCTCAGCGACGAGGACGAGTTCTACCGCCAGGTCGACCACGTCGCGCCGGCCGAGCTGCGCAAGGTCTGCCACGCCAACCTCGAACGCGCGCTCACGGCGCTGGCCGACGGCCACGGCCTCGCCCTCGACGCGGCCCGCAAGACCGGGCTCGTCCAAGCGCGGCAGGGCATTCCGCTGCCGGCGGTGCTGCGCGCGTTCCGGATCGGCGGCACGTTCGTCTACGAGGCCCTGCTGGAGCTGGCCGGCCCCGAGTTCCTCAGCTCCACCCGCACGATCGAGATCAACTCCTACGTCTGGAAGGCGATCGACCTCTACTCGGACGCGCTGACCACGGCGTACGACGAGGTCGCGGCCGAGCCGTCGCACGCGAACGTCCAGCGGCTGGACGACCTGCTGCGCGGCCGGCTGGCCGGTCAGTCCGAAATGGAGTCCGCGGCCCGCGAGCTGGGGCTGCCGACCGCGGGCATGTTCGTCGCGGTCGTCACCGAACGCGTCGAACCGGACGGGCAGGACACCGTCGAGGCCTTGATGCGGGCGCGGCGCTGGCGGTCGGCCTGGCGGCCCGGCGGCGAGGCGGGCCTGGTCGCGATCGACCGGATCGAAGACGTCCGACGGCTGCGGGAAGTGCTGGGTTCACTGCCGGTCGCGGCCGGGCTGAGCCGGCCGTTCACCGGGTTCCCGGACGTCCCGGACGCGCTGCACCGGGCCCGGATCGCGCGTCGTTCACTGCCGTCGGCGACCGCGGGCGTGGTGGTGTTCGGCGACTCGCCGGTGACCACGCTGGTCGCGGCCGCGCCGGGGATGGCTCGCGACGTCGTGCGGTCCGCGTTGTCGGGGGTGCTCACGCTGCCGGGCGCCGAGCGCAAGGTCCTGCTCGACACGCTGCTCGCGTGGTTCGGCGGCCACGGGTCGGCGAAGGAGGCGGCGGACCGGTTGTTCGTGCACCCCAACACCGTCCGCTACCGCCTGCGGCGCGTGCAGGAGCTGACCAAGCGCGACCTGACCGATCCGGTGGACATCGGCGAACTGTACGTCGCCCTCGAATCGGTACGACTGGATCCCGTCGATTGACTTTCGATAGATATCCAGCGATAGTCGTCACATGTTCGCAGAGAAGTGGGCCGTACCCGCGCTCCGGGTCTTCCTCGTCGTGCTGTTCGCCGTCCTGGTCGTCTTCCAGACGCTCTCGCTGCCCGGCGGGATCGCGTACACGACGTCGCAGAACCCGAACGACGCGAGCCTCCGGTGGCCGCTGACCGCGATCGCAGTGTTCCTCGTGCTGTGCGTCGAGGTGGTGGTGGTCGCGACGTGGAAGCTGCTGACCCTGGTCAAGAAGGACCGGATCTTCACCAGCGGCGCCCTGAAGTGGGTCGACGCGATCGTCTGGGCCGTGGTCGCCGCGTGGGTGGTCTTCGCCGGCATGCTGATCTTCGTCGGCTTCAACGCGGACGACCCGGGGATGCCGATGGTGTTGTTCCTGGCCACCGTCGGGATCACCGTGATCGGCCTGCTGATGGTGGTCATGCGCGCCCTGCTGCGCCAGGCCACTACGCTGCGTACCGACATGGAAGCGGTCATCTGATGGCGATCGTCGTGCGCATCGACGTCGAGCTCGCCAAGCGCAAGCTGAGCGTCGGCGAGTTCGCGGAGAAGGTCGGGCTGACGCCGGCCAACGTCGCCGTCCTGAAGAACGGCCGCGCGAAGGCCGTGCGCTTCAGCACGCTGGAAGCCATGTGCCGGGTCCTCGAGTGCCAGCCCGGCGACCTGCTGGAGTGGGTCGACGACTAGGCAAGGTCGACGGGCCGCACCCGCAGCTTTTCGGCGATCCGGGCCAGTGCCTGCTGGTCGGCCGCGGTGAGCGGGTCGAGCACGAGCTGCCGCACGGCCCGCACGTGCGCCGGCGCCGCGGCGACGACCACGGCGTAACCCGCGTCGGTGAGCGCGGCCAGCGTGTAGCGGCCGTCGCCGGGATCGGGTGAGCGTTCGACCCAGCCCCGCTGCTCGAACCGCTTGACCACGTTGGACAGTCGCGAGAGCGAACCGTTGGCCAGGTAGGCGAGCTCGCTCATCCGCAGCCGGCGATCCGGCGCCTCCGACATCTGGCTGAGCGCCAGGTACTCGAAGAGCGTCACGCCGGCTTCCTGCTGCAACGGCGCTTCCAGCTTGCCCGGCAGCAGCAGGACGAGCGAGGCCAGGCCGGTCCAGGCGTCCTTTTCGGACGGCGTCAGCCAGCGCGGCTCGTCGTCATCGGGTGCCATGGGGGAACTCTACCCAGCTCGGCATGACTTCACGCTTGAAGTCTGATACCTTGACTTCAAGCGTGAAGTCAACCGAAGGGAACGTCATGCCCGAGTTCTTCGTCACCCCCGGCTACGGCCCCAAGCACCTGGCCGCCCTGCACTACACGCAGGCGGTCCGGATCGGCGACCGCGTCGAGATCTCGGGCCAGGGCGGCTGGGACGACGACACCGTCTTCCCCGAGTCCCTGGAGGAGGAGATCGTCCGGGCCTTCGAGAACGTCGAGCGCACGCTCGCCACCGCGGGCGCGAGCTGGACCGACGTGGTCGCCGTGGACTCGTTCCACATCCCCACGGCACCCGACACCATCGGCGACGACCACACGCGCGTGATGGTGGAGCAGTTCCGCAAGCGTATGGGCGACCGAGCGCCCATCTGGACCCAGCTCGGCGTCGCGGCTTTGGGTGCACCGGGGATGCGGGTGGAGATCCGCGCCACGGCCATCGTGAGCTGAGCCTCCGGATTTGTCGGTGGTGTCTGTGACGATGGCGGCATGACGGAAACACCCGCCGCGGCGGAACCGGACCGCCGGTTCCGGCTGGAGACCCTCCGCGACATCGTCCAGGCCGAACTGGCCGCCGCCGGGTTGCCGGTGGCGCCGGGAGAACACCCGACCGGCACCGCCGGCGCGGTCGTGTACGTCGACGTGCCGGATCTGCGCGGAGTGGCGGTCGACTGGTACGAGCACGCGATCCTGCTCGACGCGGCGCAGGAAGCCTGGGGCGACGACCCGCACCGCGAGGGCGCGGAATGCGCGGCGTTCGGGCGGTTGACGTCCGCGATCGGGGCAGCGATGGCCGAGGCGATGCGGACGATCCTGACGGCCGCCGGCCTGGAGGTCGCCGACGCCGGCAACGACTACATGCCCGGCCAGTTCCTGGTGACCCGCATGGTGACCCCGTCGGCGTGGCAGGCGCGGCGGGACGCCCGGTTCGCGCGGCGCCACGAGTCGATGCTGGCGGCCTGGAACACCCGGCTCGCGGCCGAATGCCCGAACCCGGACTGCGAGGTCCACCGGAAGGGAGCGGCCGCGAATTCCTGACACGGCGTGCGGCAGGGCGCCGGCTGGAGCCGTTCGGCCCCGGGTTAAGCCGCGTCCAGCTCCACCAGCCTCGCCAGTTCCAGCAGGGTGCCCTCGAAGCCGGGGCCGGCGGTGAGCTCCACCGTGAGCGGGCCCCCGCGCCGGGCCGTGCCCACGGGGAGCGTCACCGCCGGCTCCGTCCACTGGGGACGGTCCACGGCGGCCGAGACGACCACGTCCGCTCGCGGTGCCGGGCGGCGGCGGCCACCGGCGTCCAGGTCCAGCACCACGTTGCCGTGCAACGAAAGCAGGGCCGCCACGTCGGCGACGGCGTCGCGCAGCTCGCGGTCGGCTATCGAGTCCGAATGGGCGCCGATCGCCGGGCGGGGCGGCTCGGCGTCGCGGGTCAGGCGGGGGACGAACCGCGCCAGGTCGCCGCGATCGCAGACGAGCGTGCGGATGCCCGGGATGCCCGCCGACGGATCACTGAGGCTGACACCGACGCTCGCGGCCGCCGCCACGATCCGGGCGCGCCAGCGAGCGGTGGCCGCGATGGCGACCATCGGAGGATCCTGCGACAAAGTGGGGATTCTCCCTTGCGGTACTGCGCGGCGGAGTGAGGATCGTCCGATGGTGGGCCCATGCCCGTTGTGCCCGGGAACAAACATGTTTGGTCGCTTGGTGCGAATGGCGGCGCACATGCCACCTTCCGGTCGTACCGGGTGTCTGTGACCGCAGGTCACACTTTGACGCCCGGCGTGGCGCGGGCCACTATCCGGGCACTGATTACCGCCCGGTAATTTGCGTGACACCAGGAGGACCGTTGCGACGTGCTTTCGGCCTGATCTTGCTGGCACTGGGCGTATTCGCGGTCGCGGGCGCTGTGCTCCTGCCGACCTACGTCTACCCCAAGCTCGCCAAGGTGCCGCTCGACCAGGATTCGACGTCGCTGCTCGAAGGCACCGCGAGCCAGGTGCTCGCCGTGACGGACAACGGTTCCGGCCCGGTCTCGGCGATCCGCAAGGACGCCAAGCTGACCGCGACGGCCCACGTGCAGGCGAACTTCGCGGCGCCGGAGATGCACCAGGACACCGACTACGCGGTCTGGCTCCTGGCCGTGCAGGTCACCGACGACGCCGACAACACCGTGCTCAGCGCGAGCAAGCGGCAGGTCTGCTTCGACCGGCGCACCGGCGAGGGCTACGAGCCGCGCGGCGAGTCCGACCCGCAGTGCGACGCCAAGAGCAGCTTCGTCACCGAGCTGAAGGACAAGGCGGACAAGGACGGCCAGAAGCCGCCGGAGACGAACGACTACAAGGCGCAGCCCGGGCTGCAGTTCAAGTTCCCGTTCGGCACCGAGCAGCAGGACTACAAGGTCTACGACGACAACACCGGCGCGGCCGTCACCGCCAAGTACTCCGGCACCGAGACCGTCGACGGGATCGAGACCTACAAGTTCGTCCAGGACATCCCCGACACCAAGACCGCCACGAAGGACGTGCCGGGCTCCCTCGTCGGCTCCGCGGACCCGACCGTCAAGGCCGACCTCTACTACCGCGGCGTCAACACGATGTGGGTGGAGCCGGTCACCGGGATCGAGGTCAAGCAGCAGCAACAGCAGCACCAGGAGCTGCGCTCCGGCACCGGTCAGCCGACCGTGGTGTTCGACGGGACGCTCGCCTTCACCGCGGAGACCGTGGCGAAGATGGCCGACCAGGTGAACGCGAACAAGGGCCGCTTGGAGTTCCTCTCCAGCACCGGTCCGCTGTGGCTCGGGATCGGGGGCGGCGTGCTGATCATCGGCTCGATCGTGCTGCTGGCCCGGCGGCGCCGGGCCGAGCCGCCGGTCCCGCCGCGGCGGCGGGAACCGGTCGGCGCCGGCCGCTGAGTCAGCGCCGCCGCAACACCAGGACCAGATTCCAGGAAGCGATTTCCCGCAGGGCCGGGACCCGCACGATCCACATCGCCCAGCTCGGGTGATAACGCGGGTACCCGGCCACCAGATCGGCCAGCGGCGTCGCCTTCGCCCAGCGGAGCGCGGCGCCGACCGACACCGGGAAAAGGCTTTCGCCGAATTTGTTCTTCGGCTGCTTCCCGAGCTTCCGGAAATACCGCTGACGCGCGTAGTAACCGCCGAGGAAATGCCACGGCGCGGTCTCGTGCCCGCCCCAGGGTGAATACCACGGCGTGAACGACGCGAAGACGGTGCCGCCGGGCTTGGTCACCCGGCACATCTCGTCGAGCATCACCCACGGCTTCGCGACGTGCTCCAGCACGTTCGACGAGTAGCAGACGTCCACGGATCCGGTGCGCACGGGCAGTTCCGTGCCGCTCGCGCGGATCATGTTCTCCCCCGGCTCACCGCGCGCGGACAGCTCGCCGACGTCCGGGTCGACCCCGAGATACGTCGCGCCGGCCGCGCGGAAGGCGTCCGAGAAATACCCCGGACCGCCCCCGACGTCGAGCACCGTGCGCCCGGACAGCGGAGCGTGGGCCGCCAGTTGCCGCACGGAGTCGGCGGCGAGCGCCGAGTAGAAGCCGTCCGGGTCGGTCTGTTCGGTGAGAAAGGTGCGGAAGAGCGTCACGGAACGGTGGAGCGTCGCGCGGTGCGGCTCGGTGTTCGGGGCGACGACCGGATTTACTGCCATTGAACCATCGCTTTCCGAAATACGTTCCTCTACTGTGTACGCATACTGTGTACGCACCGGTAACCTAGCATCGTCGCTACAGTTTGGATAACCCGATGGACCGTCCTCGTGTGCTCCTGGTCAACTGGCGCGACACCGGCCACCCCGAGGGCGGCGGGTCCGAGCGGTACGTCGAGCGGATGGCCGAAGGGCTCGCGAAAGCGGGCTACCGGGTCGAGATCCAGTGCGCGGCCTACCCCGGCGCGACCGCGGGCGAATGGCGAGACGGCGTCCGCTACCGGCGCCGCGGCAACAAGTTCGGCGTCTACGCGCACGCGCTGCGGGCGATCCGGCGGGCCCGCGCGGACCTGGTGGTGGACGTCCAGAACGGGATGCCGTTCTTCGCCCGGCTGGTCGCCGGCTGTCCGGTGCTGGTGCTCGTGCACCACGTCCACAAGGAACAGTGGATCAGCGCGCTGGGCGAGACGCTGGGCCGGATCGGCTGGTGGATCGAGTCGCGGCTGGCGCCGTGGCTGTTCCGCGAGTGCGCCTACGTCACGGTTTCCGAGGTCACCAAGGCCGAGCTCGCCGGGCTGGGCGTCGACCGCGACCGCGTCACCGTGGTCGCCAACGGCCTCGACGCGCCCCCGCCGGTGGCGGCCGAACGCGACAGTTCGCCCACGCTGGTCGCGGTGAGCCGGCTGGTGCCGCACAAGCGGATCGAGCACGCCATCGACGTCGTCGCGCGGCTCGCGCGGCGCTGGCCGCAGCTGCGGCTCGAGGTCGTCGGCCAGGGGCCGTGGGACGAGGTGCTGCGGGCGCACGCGGCCGAGCGCGGCGTCGCGGACCGCGTCACCCTGCACGGCTGGGTCGACGAGCAGGCCAAGCACGAGATCCTGGCGCGCTCGTGGCTGCACCTGTGCCCGTCGGTCAAGGAGGGCTGGGGCATCGTCATCATGGAGGCGGCCGCGCACGGCGTGCCCTCGGTCGCCTACCGCGCGGCGGGCGGCGTCGCCGAGTCCATCGTGGACGGCCGGACCGGGCTGCTCGCCGACGACTTCGACGACTTCACCGCCCGCGTCGACGGCCTGCTCGCGGACGGCCTGCGCCGCGCGGAGATGGGCCTGGCCGGCGCCGAGCGGGCCGGGAAGTACAGCTGGGACCAGAGTGTCGGCGAGTTCGCGTCACTCGTGCGGGACGTCGCCGGCCGGCCCGCGCCCCGGCCCCGCGTCCTGAGCTCAGCCGGCCTGTTCCCGCACCGCGTCGCGGAACCGGTCCACCAGCCGGCCGGCGGCCGCCGCGCCGAAGTCCTTGCGGCGGGCGCGCACGGTCACCGTGGTGGTGTCCCCCGTGGTCGCCGCGCCGAACGCCACGCCTGAGCGGCCGCTCGCGGCCGGGTAGAACGCGATCGAGCGGACGGTGTCCCCGGTGGACACCACGCCGAGGTTCGACACCAGGAACGTCGAGCCGAGCCTGCTCGCCAGCACCCGGGTGCCCAGCCGGGCGATCCGGCTGCTGCGCGCGGGGAAATCGGGCTCGGGCGGCTGCGCGCGCAGGACGTCCGCGACGGCGCCGGAGTCCGGGTCGGCCGGCAGCCGCAACCGGAAGAACGCGCTGTCGTGCACGGGTTCCGGCGCGGCGCCGGAGCGCCACGACGCGCCCAGCGCGGCGACGACGCGGACCGTGCGGGCGCCGTGCGCGTGGTTCCAGCGTCCGGTCGCGCGGGTGGCGGCCGCGACGAACCCCGCGGCACCCAGCCGCAGCCGGGGCACGCGGCGGGCTTCGAAGACGTCTCCCGCGGTCTCGCCGTCCCGGTCGGGCACGATCCGGCCGGGTGGCGCGAAAAGCGCCTCGGCGAGCCGCTGGACGGCCGAAACGAGGAACGGCTTCCCGCCGTCGGCGCGCGCCCCGATGCCGCGCGCCGCCGAGGAAACCGGGACGTCGAGGAGGAAGCCGAGCAGGGCGAGCAGGCCGAGGCCGTCGAGCGCGCCGTGGTGGCCGGCGACGAGCAACGCCGGTTCGTCCGTGCTGACGGCGACGCGCACCAGGGGCGCGCCGCGCTCGTAGGGCTCGGCCGCGAACCGGGCGCGGACCTGGGAAATCCCGGCCGCGGTGGTCTGTTCGACCGCCGGCGCGGCGCCGAGGAGCGGGTACTGCGGGAGAACGGCCGCCAGCCGCGCGCGGAGTTTCTCCGGGTCCGGGGCCGAAAAGAGGTCCGCTTCCAGGAGGATGCTCCAGGAAACGGTGGGGTCGCCGTAGAGCCCGACCACGCGGTGCGCGTGGTCGGTGGCGGACTGCGTCATGCGCGTCAGCGGTTCCCGTACAGCTTGGCCGGGTGGTCCGCGGGGTTGTACTTCACCTGCGCGTTGAGCTGGTCCTGCACCTGGGCGGTGCTGTCCGGGTCGGCGCTCTGGATGAGGGCGAAGCCCGCGCCGGTCGCCAGACCGCCACCGATGATGACGGCGGCTACCACCCCGATGAGCGTGCCCACGTGTCACTCCTTCTTCCGCGGCGGGAAAGTCCTGCCGCGGCTCAATGTACGCATCGGTAACATGCGGCACAACAGTGCGACGCAGAGCAACGTGAGCGCTACTCCGTCCGCGAGCAAAGCCGGGCCCCACGCAACGGCTTTCACGGGTGCCTCACCCGGGGTCCGGTACAGCGTCAGCCATTCCCCGGACCACACCAGCGTCGCGCCGGCGAGCAGCCGCGGGTCGACGTCGCCCGGGGTCCCGTGTTCGACGAGGATCCAGCCGACCCCGGCCGCGGTGAGCTCCCCGGCGGACGTCGCGGCGCGCACGTCGCCGATCCGCGGGTCCTCACCGGCGATCCGGTCGGCCCCGACCTGCAGGGTGTCGTCCATCAGCACCGGTTTCGGGAGCACGCGCGGCGCCGGGTCGAGCTGCGTGCGGCCGCCGTTCCACGCGAAGCCGCGGAACGTCGAGAGCGGCAACGCCAGCACGTCGCCGGGACGATCGTCCCCACTGAGCACTTCGGACACCGCGCGCCAGTCGTCCGGGTACTGCGCGGTGCCGAGCCGGCCCCAGCCACCCCACGCCAGGTCCGGCATGGTGAGGATCGGGAACAGCGCCGCGGCCGCGACGAGCCCGGTGCGTCCTTGTCTCGTCCGCAGTTTCGCCGCCGCGGCTTCGATCGCGAGCGCGAACCCGATCGCGAGCGGCAACGCCCACCAGGCCACCCACTTCTGGGCGTCACGCAGCAGACCGGCGCCGGGGAGCCGCCGCGTCGCGAAGTCCAGCACGGCGTCACCGAACGGCAGCGTGGCGAGCGAGGCCAGCAGCACGCCCGCGACGCCGAGGAGGAAGAGCGCGCGGACCGGCGGGGTGCCCCAGCGCGCGGCGAGCGGTTTCAGCCCGGCCAGCGCGATCGCGACCGTGATGAGCACGAGCACGGGGATCAGCGGCATCGCGCGGCTGCCGGGCACCGTCTCGGCGTTCCAGATCCCGCCGAGGCCGAGGACGCTGAGCAGCGCCGGGCCCCAGCTTTCGGCGCGGGCGCTGAACGCCGTGACGCCGGCCGGGTCGGAGTACGTGCCGCCGGCGTCGAGGAACGTCGGCACCAGCCAGGGCAGGTTGAGCAGCACGGCGATGCCGAGCGTCGCCGGGATCCGGCGCGAGCCGGCGGCCACGATGGCGACGGCGGCGGCGAGCACCCCGCCCGGCGGCGTCAGCACCGCGGGCGCGCAGGTGAGCACGAGGCGCCACAGGGATTTCGGTTCGTGGTCGCGGGCGGCGAGGCCGGCGCGGACGATCCACGGCAGGCACGCGTACGCCACAAGCAGCGGCCAATGCCCGATGAACAGCCGTTCCGCGAGATACGGCGTCCAGGCGTACGCGGTCGCGGCGACCAGCCGGGTGCCGGTGTGCTCGGTCGGGACGAGCTTGCCCGCGCCGTGCGCGGCGAAGAAGATCGCCAGCAGCAGCACGAGTTTCTGGACGACGTCGCCGGGCAGCACGGTGGTGACGAGCGCGACGGCGGCGTCGGCGGGCACCGACCGCGGCAGCGTCGCGCCGATCCCGAAGGCGTCCGGCACGAAGTACTGCCGCGGCGCGAACACCATGTCGTAGCTCAGGACGAACCCGCGGCCGAGCAGGGGCGCGCAGACGGCGAACGCGAGCACGGCGGAGACGGCGGGAAGGGCCAGCCGCCTGCCCGGTGCGTCCACGGCCCTTCCTTTCCGTCTTCCGCGCGGTTATCGTCGCTGCTCATTACTCGCCGGTAATGGGAGCCCGTCGTTGAGCGTAGACACCGAAGCCGAACCGGCGCGGACCGGCAGCCGGGTCGCGGCGATCCTCGTCTCGCTGGCGCTCGCGGGCAACAACGCGGGCAGCTACGTCCTGAGCCTCGCGGCGGCGCGGATCCTCGCGCCGGGGGCGTTCGGGGAGCTGAGCTCGCTGCTGGCGGTGCTGGTGATCGGCGTCGTCCCGGCGATGGGGCTGCAGACGGTGGTGGCGCTGCGCGTCGCACGCTCGCCGCAGCACACGGGATCGCTGTTCGCGCTGGGCCTGGTGACGAGCGGGATCGTCGCGGCGGCGGCGTTGACGCTCAGCCCGTTGCTGGTGCTCCTGCTGCACCTGGGCTCGCTGGCGCCGGCGCTGCTGGTGACGGCGTCACTCGGGCCGTTGACGCTCCTGGGGCTGTTCCACGGCTTCCTGCAGGGCAGCCACCGCTTCGCGACGCTGGCCGGGCTGATCGCGCTCGAAGGCGTTGGCAAGGTCGGCGGCTCACTGGCAGGCCTGCTCGTCTCGGGTTCGACGACGGGTGCGCTGGCCGGCACGGCGATCGGGTCCCTGGCGGTGGTCACGGCGAGCTGGCAGATCTGCGGCCGCCCCCGCCCCCGCTGGGCCGACCGCCACGGCCGCGACGTCCTCCACACGGCCCAGGCGATGCTGGCGCTGGTGCTGCTGGTGAACCTGGACCTGGTCCTGGCCCGCCACACGCTCCCCGCCGCGGAGGCGGGCGAGTACGCGCTCGGGGCGATCGTCACGAAGATCGCGTACTGGCTTCCACAGGCGGTGGGCGTCCTGGTGCTCCCCCGGTTCGCCGTCACCGCCGATCGGCGCCGGACCCTGCCGGTGGCGCTGGGCGTGTGCGCTTCTCTGGACGCGGTCGTGGTGCTGGTGACGCTCGTCTTCGGGTCCCGGCTGCTGCCCTTGATCGGCGGAGCCCGGTACGCCGGAAGCACGATGCCGCTGTGGCCGTTCGCACTGGCGGGGTCGATGCTGGCGCTGGTGCAGATCCTGTTGTACGCGCGGCTGGCTGACGGTGACCGTCGCGTGACGGTGCTGATGTGGGCGGCGGTCGCGGTGGAGGCGGTGCTGATCCCGGCCTGGCTGCACGGATCGGCGACCCAGGTGGTGACGGTCGCGGCGTGCTGCGCGGGCGGGCTGGCGGTGGCGGGGGCGCTGGTGGAGATCCGGGCTCGCCGCGCGGGCTGAAGCACGAACGGACCGTTCGTGCGTTTCGCTTTCGTTCCGGCGAAGATCGTTTCATCCTGAAGGGGTGCGAAGAGGAGACTGGATCCGGCAGCCGCTTCTGTCCCCTGGCGGTCCGCGGGTGGCGACCGACGAACACCGGATCCGCGCCGCGCTGCTGCACGGCCGTGAAGGCGCGCTGCTGACCCGGGATCCACGCGATGCTCCGGCACGGGCTCCGCAGCGCTCCCGAACCGACGGATGTCCACGTGCTGGTGCCCGCGGACCGCCGCGTCGGCAGCATGGCGTTCGTCCACGTCGAACGAACCACACGGCTGCCTCCCGCCCGAGTGCTTCGAGAGATCCCGACGGTACCGACGCACCGGGCGGTGATCGACGCCGCGCGGCGCATGCGAAACCACGATGCCGTGGTCGCGATGATGGCCGAAGCTATCCAGCGTCGCCGCTGCACGCCGGAAGCCCTTGCGCGTGAACTCGCGGACGGCAAGCGCGCGGGGAGAGCGTTGCCCGCCCGTGCGCTGTCGCCTCTGCTCGGCGGCGCGCGCTCAGTGGCCGAGGTGGACGCGTGGCGATTGCTCGGCCGCTCGAAACTGCCTGAGTGCCGGTGGAACATCAAGCTGTTCACCGCGGGCGGTCGCTACATCGCCACCCCGGATGCCCTGGTGGGACGAGGTCGGTCTCGCCTGGGAAATCGACTCCCGCAGCCATCACGCCGGGCCCGGCGACCACGCCGGGACGCTCGCTCGGAACACGCGTTATCTGAGAGCGGGTGTGGCAGTGCTCCAAACCCTGCCTGCCCGGCTCCGCAGTGAACCGCACAAGGTCCTCGCCGAGTTGCGAGCGGCCTACGGGATCGCCCGCGGCCGACACCGCCCGGACGTGCACACCCGGTGAGTTCGATGGAGGTTTCTGGCCACCTGACGTCCCAGATCCTCCATCGTCAAGCCCCTCCGGCGGTCGGTTCGGTGGGGTTCTCCTTGCGGGCGAACCAGTCGATGCACGTCGCCACCGTGGCCGCGGCCGCCAGCAGCAGCGCGGCCTGGGTGACCGGGCCGTACGCCCAGTCCTGACCGTGGCCCAGTACCCGGCCCGTCACCGAGACCGCCGCGGCCACCGCCATGCCGCCGAACGCCAGGAACCTCGGTGCCCGTTCCGAGAACTGGCGTGCCAGCAGGCAAGCGATCAACAGCACCACCGGGAGCATCCCGCCCAGCGCGACCAGCAGGCCGATCAGCAGCACCGGCACCACGACCGCGCCACCCGCCACCACCGGGAAACGGCGGCGGCGGGCCGGCCAGGCCACGCCCACCAGGACCAGCAGCACCGCCAAAGCTCCGATCAAGAGCCCCGTGCGGTAAGTGGAATCCGGGGTGAACGACAGCGAGACCACGCCCCCGGCACCCGCCGGGACGATCCAGGCCTGCTGCCAGCCGTCCACGCGGGTACGCGTCAGCTGCTTGCCGTCCATTGTGGCCACCCAGCCCGCGTTCGCGTTCTCCGGGACCGCCAGCACCGACTCGTCGCCCGGGGCGACCGTCACCGAGCGCGAAGTCGCCTCCCACGTGCCGATCTGCACCGCTCGGTGCGAAACCGGCGCCGCAGGAGACGCGGCGGGACGCAGCCACAGGTCCTGGACCACGAACGACTCCGACCGGTCCGTGCGCAGCTCGTGACCGCCGGAGGGCAGTTCGATGCCGCCCTCCGAGTCGCGGCACATCGTCAGCGGCAGCGGGCGGTGGTCGATGATGTCCGACAGCGTGCCCGTCACCGACGTCCGGTAGTCGAGGCCGTCCAGGTGGATGTTCGGGCCCGCGCCGCACGGCACCGTGAACGCCGGGTCCGGGCCCGGCAGCAGGCCGTCCGTGCCGGACAGCTCCAGGCTGCCGACGCCGACCACCGCGCGGGCCGCCGGATCGTCGTCGTCGCCGGGGACGATGATCTGCAGCCGGTCGGTGTCGAGCGGCTCGAAGGTGCCCGACCCGCTCTCGTCCAGCGGCACCGTGCGGTTGCCCGTCCGGCCGACCAGCTCCACCTGCCGCGGCGCCTTCGCCCCGCTCGACGGCGAAACCCCGATGTGCAGCCCCGAAATCCGCTTCGGCGCGGTCCAGCCCAGGGTCAACGTCGGCCGCAGGTCGGTGACGTCGGGACGCCACGTCGTGCCCGGGTCGCCGTCGACCGCGGCGAACCCGCTCGCCGCCGGGTCGCCGCCGAGCTGCGACGTCGACGCGACCGTCACCCCGGGCAGCGACACGGGGTTCTTGCCGCCGCCGGCCGGCAGCACCGAGCCGCCGACGAGGAACGTCGCGTCCGCCGAGGTGCCGAACAACCGCCGGATGCCATCGGGTTCCTCGCCGTCGCGGGCGGCCGTCGCGTCGCACCGAACGGCGCCGCCGGTCGGGAGGCACGCGTACCGCGGCTGCGCGCCGCGAGTGAAGGCGAACCCGGGCGCCGCGCCGGCGGGCAGGTCCGCGGGCACCTCGAGCGCGCGCTGCGGCTCGGTGCCGGGGATGTTCAGCTCCGCGATGCCGACGTTCCCGTCCTGCCGCCCGACCACCAGCGACAGCAACGTGATCCGCACCTTCGTGGTGACGCCCGCCGCGACCGGGTAGCTGTGCGCCCCGGCGCCGCGGATGACCTGCTGGTCGACCGAGCCGTTGTCGGTGGTGATCCGGACGCGGGTCGCCGGCCAGCCGACGCGCAGGTCGTCGACCATCTGCAGGTCGACGGCCGTGACCAGGCGCGGGGTGTCCAGCTCCACCTCCAGCCACTGGCCGACCGGACCGGTGAACGACGACGACTGCCACGCCGTGCGCGGGTCGCCGTCGATCGCGGCGAACGGCTGGTGGCTCGGGTCGGAGCCGCCGAAGGCGTCGGCGAACGACGCCGCCGTCGACGCCGTCACCGAGCGGATGCCGCGGTAGGCGGCCACGGTCTGGTGCTCCTGGCCGGGGAACGGCAGCAGGTCGCCGGCCGCGCGCTCCTGCCGGAACGCCTCGCCCGCGGTGAGCGTCTGGCTGAGGTTGTCGCGCACGCCGCCGACGTTCCGTTCGGCGCGCCGCAGCCCGTCGGTCACCAGCCGCGGCCCGCTGGGCGAGCCGCCGTCGCCGGTGAGCACGGTCGGCGTCGCCGGGTCGAGCTGGCCGGAGTCGAGCAGCGGGAGCAGGTTCTCCGGGCCGCCGCTCACCGTCGGGACATCCTTTGTGGACGTCGCGGTGACGAGCGGCACCGGCCGCCGCACCTCGTAGACCTCGAGCGGCCCGAACGTCGCGGCCTTACCGATTCCCGGGGAGCCCGCCAGCCCCGAGCGCAGGGTGGCGATCGACGGAGCGTCGGTCCGGACCCGGTCGATGTCGTTGCGCAGCAGGAGGAACCGGTAGCCGGACCGCGCGAGCAGCGCCGCCAGCCCGGGATCGCCGCGGCCGTCGGCGAGCGCGGCGTCGACGGAGTCCATCAGCCGCGTGTTTCCTTCGGACCCCAGCGGCACCTGGTTGCGCACCGCCCACGGGCTCTTCGCGATCGCCTGCGCGGGTTCGTCGACCGTGCGGCCCCAGTCGTACTCGCCGAAGCCGGTCGCCGGCAGCAGCAGCGTCCGCGCGTTCGGGTCGGCCTTCGCGACCCAGCTCGTCGCGTCGTACCAGTAGCCCGGCACCTCGTCCCAGCCCGGCCCGGAGCGCAGGTTCAGCAGCCACGCGGGCGCGGCCATCACCAGCACCAGCAGCAGCCCCGCCGCGGGCCGCAGGAACCGGCGCGCGGACTTCACGTGCACCGGGCTGGAAACGCCGTGCACGAACGCGAGCATCAGCGGCAGCCGCAGCACCGGCTCGAACTTGTGGACGTTGCGCAGCGGCGCCAGCGGCCCGTCGAGCAGGTGCCGGACCTGCTCCGCGAGCGGGCTGTCGAGCGTGCCGACGTACCCGATCGTCAGCAGCGTCAGGCCGGTGACGACGCCCAGCACCAGGAACCGCCGCTCCGGCAGCCCCCGCCGCGTCAGCCCGAACAGGCCGACGCCCGCGACGAGCCCGGTGGCGAGCATCAGCACCGGGTTGTCGATCAGCGACCAGCCGCCGGGCCACCACGGCGTGCCCTGCACGACGTAGGCGACCCACTGGTTCGTCCCGCGCAGCACCTCGAACAACGACATCGGCGCGGTCGTGTTCGTCGCGGACTCGATGTAGTCGAGGAACGGCAGGCTGTACTCGCCGAGCAGGAGCAACGGGAGGATCCACCACAACGTCGCGCCGACGACGAACACGACCCACCAGGCCACCAGCCGGACGTGCTCCCGCGTCCACTTGCGCGTCACCAGCCACAACCCGGGCAGGACGAGCGCCATCACGACCATCGCGCCGTTGACGCCGCCCATGCACAGCACGGCGATCGCGGACAGCCCGGCCGCGCGCCGCGGCGAGCCGGTCACCCCGGCCCGCACCAGCGGCACCAGGACCCACGGCAGCAGCACCGCGGGCAGCATCTCCGCGGACAGACCGCCGATTTCGGTCAGCATGCGCGGCGCGAGCGCGTACCCGAGCGCGCCGATCAGCCGGGTGCGCTCGGTGCCGAGCTTCATCGCGCGCGCCAGCAGCAGCGCCCCGCCGAACGCGGCCGACAGCAGCAGCGCGCCCCACAGCCGTTGCGTGATCCACGCGGGCACGCCGGCCGCCTGGCCCAGCGCGAAGAACGGGCCCATCGGGAACAGGTAGCCGTACGCCTGGTTCTGCAGCTCGCCGGCCGTGGCGTCCGGGTTCCACAGGTGCAGCGCGCGGCCGAGGAACGCGAGCGGGTCGACGGCCAGGTCGAGCTTGGTGTCGAACGTCGTCTTCCCCGGCATCTGCAGGAACGACAACGTGGTCAGCGCCAGCACGATCCACGTGCTCGGCCGGCGGAGGAACGCCCCCGGCGAGAACTTCCGGGCGCGGCGCACCGGATCGGCGTCGTCCCGGGTTCGTTCGCGGGTGGCGGTTACCATCCGGTAGATACTAGGCCGAAACCTGGCTACCATGTGCCGACGATTTCCGCGGTCCCCCGACTTTCCTGGGCAGGTGCGTCATCCCTTCCGAAGACACGGCGTTCGACGACGCCTGGGCCATGGCCGAGCCGGTCAAGGGCTGGCTGACGCGCGCGCAGGGCGAAGCGCTCTGGGACGCCGCGCGCCGCCTGGAGAAGGGCGACGTGATCCTCGAGATCGGCAGTCACCAGGGCCGCTCGACGATCGTGCTCGGCGCGGCCGCGCGCACGGCCGGGGCCACCGTGATCGCGGTCGACCCGTTCGTCGACGGCCGGCTGTTCGGCGGATCGCCGACGCGGCAACTGTTCGAGCGCAACATCCGCGCGGCCGGGCTGGACGACGTCGTCGAGCTCGTCGCCGGTTACAGCACGGCACTGCGCCCTGACTGGGACCGGCCCATACAGCTGCTTTACGTCGACGGCAAGCACGACTACTGGACCTACACCGACGACCTGCGCTGGTCCGACCACCTGCCGCCGGGTGCGGAAATCCTGGTCCACGACTGCTTTTCCTCGATCGGCGTCACGCTCGGCACGATCGCGAAAGTCCTCTTCGGACGCCGGTACACCTACGTGGACCGGGCGACGTCGCTGGCGCGGTTCCGCCTCGCGCCGCCGTCCCCGGCGGACCGGCTGCGCGTGCTGGCCCAGCTGCCGTGGTTCGTCCGCAACGTCGGGATCAAGGTCCTGCTGCGCCTGCGGCTGCGGCCGGTGGCGCGGCTGGCCGGCCACGACAGCCCGTACGACCCCTACTGACCCCGTCGTGAGTGGTTAGGGCGGTTAGAACCGCCCTAACCACTCACGACGGGCTTGCCGACCTCCACCTTGGCGAGGCACACCGGCGCGCCCGGGCTCGACAGCTGCACGCCGATGTGGTCGAACAGGCCGTCCACCGGCAGGAACATCGAGTGCAGCCCGTCCTGGAACCAGACCGGCGTGCGCTTGCCTTCGAGGTCGACGAGGCCTTCGCCGCCGTCCGAGGTGTAGTAGTCGAGCTTGAGCAGGTACCGGCCGAGCACCGGGGTGTCGAGCGGGATCCGCACGAGCGTCTCGCCGATCGTGGTGCCGCAGTTCGGCACCGGGCCGGGGACACCGCGGGAAACCGGTTCGACGCCGGTGATCCGGTGCGGCTTGCCGTCCGCGTCGAGCAGGTGCATCCGGCTGGTCGGCTGGTCGAAGTGCGCGCCGGGCAGCAGGCCGACCACGCGCGAGGCGAAGGAGTCCGCGCCGAACCATTCGAACACGACGTCGGACGGGACGAAGTTGTCGTAGAAGACGAGATCCGGGTCCTCGGCTATCGCGGCCCGGACGTTGGCGACGTACTGGCCGGCGTGCTCGAACCGCATCCCGGGCGACAGCTGCAGGAAACCCACCGTGGAGCTCGCGAGCAGAAGCACGCAGACGCCTAGGGCGATCGGCCGGTCCCGCTTACCGCCGGACGGCGCAACTTCGCCGGGGGTCAGGAAAGCGAACGCTCCACAAAGGGCGGCCACGAGCGCCAGTTCGGCGAGGTAGCGCGGATCGTCACCGGCCGCCGGGCCGACCTCACGCAGCCGCGTCAGCGCCAGCAGTGCGACGTCCACGGCGAGCAGGACCCCGAGCAGCGCCCACGCCCGCCACGCGCGGCGGCCACCCGCGCGCACCCCGGCGATCAGCACGCCCAGCGCCGCCAGGAACACCACGACGACGACCACGAACGGCGACGGCGCCCAGGTCGCGCCCGGCCCCGGGCCGGACCACGGGCCGCCCGCGAGGCCCGGGAGCAGGGTGTCGCCGAGCATCCGGCCGGTCAGGTCGGCGACGGTGCCGGCGGACATCGGCGTGCCGCCCGGGGTCACCTGGCTCGACGTCAGCGCGAGGTAGCCCACGACGAACGCCGCGAGCAGCGCGACGTGCCCGGCCCAGTAGCGCCACCGGTCCCGGAAGGACTGTCCGAGCAGGACGGTCACGCCGGCCAGCAGCACCGGGATCACTGCGGCCTTTTCGTAGAACGCCAGGCCGAACAGCGTCCACGCGAAGGTGCCCATCCACCAGCGGCCGCCGTCCTGGAAGTACCGGACGTGGGAGTACAGCGCGCCGGCGGTCGCCAGCACGACCGGCACGATCTGGACGCCGTAGGCCCACCACAGCGTCGGGACGAGCAGCAGCGTCGACGCCGTGAACACGGTGAACGGCACCAGGATCGCCCACCGGCGGCCGAAACAGCGGACCAGCAGGCACCAGAACAGCACCGTCGCGAGCGCGCGCATGAGCAGCAGCGGCAGCACCAGCAGCGGGAAGTTCAGCGGCGCCCACGCGGTCAGGACGGCGGCGAGGAAGAACCCGCCCGGCGTCAGGTGCCCGTGGTAGTCCTGGAACAGGAACCCGAGGTCGAACGGCCCGGCGGCGGCCGCTCGGTACGTCACGACGAAGTCGTCCTGGGCGAGATTCCCGTGCAGTGCCGCCCACGTGTGCAGCACGAACGGGACCAGGCCCGCGACGACCGCGGCGACCACCACCGCGGAGACCTTCGGGCGGACCCGCGGCTCTTCGGTCAGCTCGTCCAGCACGGAGTCCTCACTTCTTGCACGCCGGTGGTTGGCACATGAGCTTGCTCAGCGCCTGGTAGAAGACGTCGGAGATCTTGCGCGGGTCGGGCGTGGTAAAGGATTCGCCGCCGGTCGCGGCCGAAACCTGGCGCAGCTCACCGGCGTCGATGTCCGGGCCGATGCCGATCCCGATCACCGGCAGCGGTTTGCGCGGGTCCTGCAGCTTGCCGAGCTCGGCGAGCAGGCCGGGCAGCCCGATCGAGTCACTGTCCTCGTTGCGGCCGTCGGTGAGCACGACGACGACGTTGATCCGGCCGAGTTTCCAGCTCTGCCGGGCGTTCTGGTACGCGGCGAGGATGGAGTCGTACAGCCCGGTGGCACCGCCGGGTTTCGGCTTCACCGCCTGCAACGTCGTCAGGCCGCCCTGGGCGAGCTGGTCCGCGATGGACCGCATGGGCAGCAGTTCCTTGTAGTCGCGGTCGCCGTCGAGCTTGGTGGAGAACAGCCACAACCCGAGTTCGGTCGTCGGCTTGAACAACCCGAGCCCCTGCGTCGCGGCCTCCAGCGTCAGCGCCATCCGGCTGCGGCCGGTGCCCGGGACGGTGGCGGCCATCGAGCCGGAGACGTCGAGCAGCACCTGGACGCGGGCGCTCAGGTTGGCCCCGGCCCAGGCCTGCAGCACGCCGTACATCGCCTCGGGTGTGGGCGGGCCGACCGGCCGCGGCGCCGCGCTCGTGCGGGTGTCGGGCGCGCGGTCGCCCAGGAACTGGCCCGTCGGCGTCCGGAAACCGGCGTCGGCGAACGCCTTCGTGGCCGCTTGGTCGAGCAACAGCCGCAGGAACCGTTCGGACGCCGTCCGTGACGCCTCCGACGCGCGCGGCAGCACGACGTACGGGTAGTCGAAGCTGGGCACCCCGACGGCCGGGTACGCGGCGACGAGCTTGCGCGCCAGCACGGACTGTTCCGACGCGGGTGAAGCGGTGTACGGCTCCTTCACCGCCGACAGCCGGCGGATCTCCTCGGTGAACGCGGCGGCCGGGTCGGGCGCGTTCTTCGTCAGCTGCTGCAGGCCGATCAGCGCGGCGATCCCGGCCGGGTCGCGGCCCGGGTCGGGCAGCCCGACCGGGCTGCCGGCGACGACGTCCGACCAGGACGGTGACTTCGCCGGCCAGCCCGCCTGTTTCGCGACTTCGTCGGTCAGCGCCAGGACAACGGGCGAGCTCGCCACCGACTGCCCGGTCTCCGGCAGGTTCCACGCGCCGCCGTCGCGCGCCTGCAGCAGCCAGGTGCTCGACTCCGGCACCCAGACGTCGGGCCCGTTCGCGCCGTTGGCTTCGAGGGCCGTCGCGGTGGCCGTCGACGCGCTCGCCGTGACGTCCACGGTGTAACACTCGGCTTCCGGCACCGACCGCGCGAGCGCCGAGAGCACCGGCGCGACGTCCGGGGCGGCGGTGATGCGGACCGGGGTCGTGGTGTCACAACCCCCGCTCGCCAGGCGGTTCTTCACGTAGTCCACGCCGAACCAGGCAAGCAAGGCCACGACGAGCAGCACGCTCAGGACGACGACCCGCGCGTCGAGACGCCGGGATCGCGCCGGGTGTGCGGCCATGCACGTACCTTCCGTCGTGAAGACCTCGCAGCTTGCCAGCCGGGTGACCGGGAAGCCAGTGCCGATAGCGGAAAGTCACCGTCGCCGCGTGATCCCGTGGTGAAGGAATCGTTTGCCGCGGCCGTCTCGGTGACAGAAAGGAACTGCGTAACATTTGCGCTTGACGCCCGTCCCACATGGGTAACAGCACGATGGCGGATCGCGGAGACGACTTCGCCGTCCCCGGAACCGGCGATACACCGAACGGAGACGCAATCCCGTGCGCACGATGTACGACGCGGTCACGGCCGCGAACATCCCGGCCGGCGGGCAACTCGTAGCCGGCTACATCGACAAGATCAAGCTGGAACCCTGGTCGGCCGCCGACTGGGCCCGCTTCCCCAACGCGGTCAAGGTCACGATCGTCAAGAAGGCGAGCACGAACGACGGGCACGTCCTCGACGTCGAACCCGGTGACGCCACCCCGGCCGAGGCGCCGGGCTGGGCCCGGATGCGCCGCGCGGCCGGCGCGGACCCGACGATCTACTGCAACCTCTCGACCTGGTCGTCGGTGCGCTCGGCGTTCTCGTCCGCCGGCGTCGCCGAACCGCACTACTGGATCGCCCACTACAACGGCGATCCCACCATCCCGGACGGCGCCGTCGCCAAGCAGTACCGCGGCGACGTCGCCCCGGGTTACGACGTCTCGTCCGTCGTCGACTTCTGGCCCGGAGTGGACGGCAACGGATCCGCCTCGACTGGAGTGGAGATCATGGAACGCATCACCGTCACCCCGCCGAACGCCGAGCAGAACACGGTGCGGGTCTTCCTTTCCGGCAGCCCGGGCTCGGCCGTGGTCGTCCGCCCGCGGCTGGGCGGTGACGGCTTCTCGAAGCCGATGTGGATCGGCGACATCTTCGCGTGGGGCAACGACCACAACGGCGTCGGGCACAACCCGGCGCAGGTCGGTGGCTACAACTCGAAGCTGACGTCGCACCGGCGGTACGAGCTGCCGGGCGCGGTCTGGGCCGACATCAACTACAGCTCCGCTGACCCGTTCGAGATCGACATCGTCGGCTGACGCAGTGGAGTAACGGCTCACGCGGGCGGCAGGGCGCGGCACAACGCGTCGACGGCCGCGGCGTAGGCGTGTTCGGGCGGCGTCGCGTACCCGACGACCAGTCCGTCCATTGTGGACATGGTGGCGGCCGGGTGCCGGAACGCGGCCAGGCCGTCGAGCGCGATCCCCTGCCACGTCGCGGCCTTCAGCACCGACGCCTCGGTACCTGACGGCAGGCGCAGCACGGCGTGCAGACCGGCGGCGACGCCGGCGGGCGCGACGTGCGGCGCCTGCGCGGCGAGGGCGCCGGCCAGCAGGTCGCGCCGGCGGCGGTACCGCTGCCGCATCCGCCGGATGTGCTTGTCGTACGCGCCGGATTCGACGAATTCGGCCAGGGTGAGCTGATCCAGCACACCCGCCCAGGCCTCGCGCTCGCCCTTCACCGCCAGGACGGCGTCGACGAGGTGCTCCGGCAGCACCAGCCACCCGAGCCGCAGCGCGGGTGACAGGCTCTTGCTCACCGAGCCGGCGTAGATCACGCGTTCCGGGTCGAGGCCCTGCACCGCGCCGATCGGCTTGCGGTCGTAGCGGAACTCGCCGTCGTAGTCGTCCTCGATCACCAGCCCGCCGGTCGCGCGGGCGTGGTCGACGACAGCGGTGCGGCGGTCGTGGTGCAGCGGGCCGCCCGTCGGGAACTGGTGCGCCGGGGTGAGCAGGACCGTGCGGACGGCCGCGGTCAGCTCGTCGACGCGGGCGCCGTTTTCGTCGAGGGACAAGGGAATCGTCGCCACCGAAGCCGCGGTGAAGATCGAGCGGTGGAACGCCAGGCCGTAGGACTCCACGGCGAGCGGGCCGGGCAGCACCGCGGGGAACAGCAGGCGCAGCGCGTGCGCGAACCCGGAGCAGACGACGATCCGGTCCGGCGAGGTGCGCACCCCGCGGGCGCGCGCGAGGTACCCGGCCAGCGCCTCCCGCAGCTCCGGGCGGCCGCGCGGGTCGCCGGGGCCGAACGCGTCGTGCGGGGCCACGGCCAGCGCGCGGCGCGCGGCGGCGAGCCACTCGGTACGCGGGAACGACGCCGCGTCCGGCTGACCTTGGCGGAGGTTGTACCGCGGTGCCGGGGTGCCCGGCGCCTTCTTCGGCGTCCGCACCGGCGCGAGGAGTTCCGCGCGGTCGGCGACCCGCGTCCCGGAGCCCTGGACGGCGGTGAGCCGGCCTTCGGCGACCAGCTCGGCGTAGGCGTCGGCGACGGTGTTGCGGGCGATGCCCAGGTCGGCGGCCAGCGAGCGGTACGGCGGCAGCCGGGTGCCCGGGGCGAGCCGCCCGGTGCGGACGGCGTCACGCAGCGCGGTGATGAGCGCGGCCCGCTTGCCGCCGGTGCCGGACAGCTCCAGGTGCAGGTCGGCGCCCAGCCGCTCGGCCAGATTGACCCATGATTCCGGCACGGAAATGCACCCTACACGGCGGTCATTCTGGCCCTAGATTTCTGGTCATGACGCGCACCAACTTCGCCAAGTCCGCCCCGAAGGCCTTCAAGGCCCTGATCGGCTTCGACGCCGCCGCCCGCGCCGGGCTCGACCCCGCGCTGGTCGAGCTGGTCCAGATCCGGACCGCGCAGCTCAACCGCTGCGCCTACTGCCTGCACATCCACACCTCCGACGCCCGGAAGGCGGGCGAAAGCGAGGAGCGGCTCAGCCTGATCGCCGTCTGGCAGGAGGCCGCGAGCTTCTTCAGCGAGCAGGAGCAGGCGGCGCTGGCGCTGACCGACGCCGTCACGCTGATCTCGGCCGGCGGCGTCCCCGACGACGTCTACGCCCGGGCCGCCGGCCAGTTCGGCGAAGAGGAGCTGGCTCAGCTGCTCGCACTGATCTTCACCAGCAACACGTGGAACCGCATCGCCATCACCACGGCGAAGGTGCCCGGCACGGACGAGCGGGCCTGATCCGGGAACGCGGAAGGACCACCATCCCCCGGCGATGGTGGTCCTTCCGCTGTCGGCTCTCAGTCCGCGAGAGCGAGCAGATCCTCTTCGACGACCGGTTCCTCGACGACACGCTTCCGGGCCACCAGACCGCTGATCGCGACCAGCAGGCCCAGCACCGCGATGCCGGTGACCACGCTCAGCGCCGGCGTCAGCCCGGTGAGCAGGGCGGCGGGCGACGCCTCACCGCCGCCGTTGGCGGTCAGCACCGCCGTCACCACCGCGAGCCCGATCGCGCCGCCGACCTGGAGCGACGTGTTGAGCAGGCCGCCGGCCAGGCCCTGTTCGTCGTCGGAGATGCCGTTCGTGCCCTGGATGTTGAGCGAGGAGAACGCCAGCATGAAGCCGATGCCGAGCAGGACCATGCTGGGCAGGACGTAGGCCGCGTAGCCCGAGTGCTCGTCGACCCGCAGGAACAGCGCGTACCCGATGACGTGCGCGACGACGCCCGCGAAGATCGTGCGCGGCGTGCCGACGCGGTCGATCAGCGGCTCGATGCGCGGCGAACCGAACGCGACGATCAGCGCCGCCGGCAGGAAGCCGAGCGCGGTCTGCAGCGCGGACCAGCCCAGCACCCGCTGCAGGTAGAGCATCACCACGAACTGGAACCCGATGTACGCGCCGAAGAACAACGCGCCGCCGAGGTTGGCGCGGGCCAGTGGCCCGGACTTCAGGATGCCCAGGCGCAGCAACGGGTGGGCGCTGCGCTTCTCGATGAGGACGAACGCCGCCAGCAGCGCGACGGCGACGGCGAACGTGACCAGCGTGCGCGGCGAGGCCCAGCCGGCCTGCGGCGCCTCGACGACGCCGAACACCAGCAGCAGTGACCCGACGGCGCCGGTGATCGCGCCCGGGAAGTCGTACCCCCGGCCCTCTTCGCGACGGTAGGACGGGATCAGCTTCCAGGCGGCGACGAACGCGAAGACGGCGATCGGCGCGGGCAGCAGGAACGTCCAGCGCCAGCCGACCTCGGTCAGCAGCCCGGAGAAGACCAGCCCGGCGGAGTACCCGCTGGCGCCGAAAACGGCGAAGATGCTGATCGCCTTGTTGCGGGCGGGGCCTTCCCGGAACGTCGTGGTGATGATGGACAGCGCGGCCGGCGCCGTGAACGCGGCGGCCAGGCCCTTGATGAAGCGGCTCGCGATGAGCAGCGCGCCGTCGTCGACCAGGCCGCCGAGCAGCGAGGCCAGCGCGAACACCGCGACCGCGACGAGGAAGACGCGGCGGCGGCCGAGCAGGTCGGCGGTGCGCCCGCCGAGCAGCAGCAGCCCGCCGTAACCCAGCACGTAGCCGCTGACGACCCATTGCAGCGCGGCGGTGGACAGGCCCAGGTCGGCCTGGATGGCGGGGAGGGCGACACCGACCATCGACACGTCGAGCGCGTCGAGGCCGATGACGATGGACACCGTGAGCAGGACACCCCAGAGGCGCGCGTCCCACCGGGTCGAGGTGGTGGACAGGTCCGCGGAAGAACTCATGACGGCGACAGTACATGCACGCGCATCTAATGTCTAAGCATCTTATGTGTTTGCATCAAATGCCGACGCATGCTAAGTTGGTCGCCGTGAGCGACGTCGCTGAGCACGCTGTGAACGAGCAGAGTCTGGTCGAAGACGGCCTGGTGCAGGAGTGGCACGAGCTGCTGGCCCGCTACTCGGCCGTGTTCGGCACGCTCGAATGCCGCCTGCAGGAGAACCACGGGATCGGCGCGAACGAGTTCGAAGCCCTCGAACGGCTCGCCACCTGCGACTTCAAGTGCCGCTCGGCCGACCTCACCGGCGCGATCCACCTGAGCCAGAGCGCGACGTCCCGACTGGTCGCCCGGCTGGAGAAGGAAGGCCTGGTGGAACGCGCCCTCTGCGACGTGGACCGCCGGGGCATCTTCGTGACGATCACCGACGCCGGCCGGGAGAAGTACCTCGCGGCGAAGCGGACGCACCGCGAGGTGCTGACCGAAATCCTCGGCTGACCGTTAGCCGACTGGGCCTTCGATGGCCTTGACCTGAATCTGCTGCTGCGCCCCGGACGCGTCCGACACGGTCAGCGTCAGCTGGTCGCCCGGGTGGTGGGTGTCCATCACGTTCGTCAACGTCGTCGCCGAGTCGATCGCCTTGCCGTCGATGGCCGTGATGACGTCGCCCGCCGCGAGGCCCGCCTGCTGGGCCGGGCCGCGCGCGACGACGTCGCGGACCTGGGCGCCGCCGCCCTGGCCGTCCGACACCGAGACGCCGATGAACGCCGTCTTGCCGATGTGGATCTTGTCGGTCGCGGTGCCCGCGACGATCCGGTGCGCGATGTCGACGGCCTGGTTGATCGGGATCGCGAAGCCCTGGCCGCCAGCGCCGCTGCGGCGGCCGTTGAGCTGGTAACCGGTGGACGCCGCGGTGTCGACGCCGATGACCTGCGCGTTCGCGTTGACCAGCGGACCGCCGGAGTCGCCCGACTCGATGTCGGCCTGGACCTGGATCAGCCCGGTGAGCTGCTCGGACGACCCGCTGGACTCGTCCGACGCGGTGATCGACTGGTCCAGCGCGGTGACCGTGCCCGGTGCCGGCACCGGGTCGCCGCCGCGGCCGCCCGCGTTGCCGAGGCCGAGGATCTGGTCACCGACCTTGACCGTCGAGGAGTCGCCGATGGCCGCCGTCGGCAACCCGGACGCGTCTTCGAGCTGGATCACCGCGATGTCCTCGCTGCGGTCGTAGCCCACGACGTGCGCGGTGAACGTGTCGCCGGTGCCGATGCTGGTGACCTTGATGCTGGTCGCGCCGGCGACGACGTGGTTGTTCGTCAGCACCTCGCCGTCCGGGGTCAGCACGATGCCGGTGCCCGCGGCGGCCGCGCCCTGCAGGCCCAGCTCGGTGTTGACGTTGACGATCGCCGGGTTGACCTTCGCGGCCACGGCGTCGGCGTCGAGCACCGTGGCCGACGCGCTGGGCTGCCCGGAGAAGCCGAAGTCCTGGTTGCCGGAGGCGGTGGGGCTGTTCGCCGAGATCAGGTGCCCGATGCCGAGCCCGGCCACCACGGCCAGCGCCACCGCGACAACGGTGACGGTCAGCGTCCGCAGCGGATGCCGTTTGCGCGGCGGCGGCTGGTACGCGGGCGACGGCTGGTACGCCGGCGGCGGTGGCGGATAGCCGTAGCTGCCGCCTTCCTGGCCGTAAAAGCCGTGAAGGGCACCTTCACGGCCATAAGAGCCGTGAGGGGCACCTTCACGACCGTAGAAGTCCTGAGGGGCACCCTCATGGCCGTAAAAGCCCTGAGGGTGCCCCTCACGGCCATAGGACTGCTGGGGGTAGGGCTGCGGCGGGTACGGGCGGCCCCACTGGTCACGCGGCTGCTGCTGGGGCTGGTAGTAACCGGACTGGTAGTAGCCCTGCGAGTACTCACCCTGGCCTTGGCCGTACGAATCCTGGCCATACGGATCCTGGCCGTGGGGGTAGTCGCCGCCGCCCTGTGGCCGTTGGTCGTACTCGCTCATGCCCTTGCTCCCAGCCCTCGGCACGCCTTCGCCGTTCCAGCAAACGCCGCGTTCCTGAGAATTTCCTTGTCCGGTTCCATGGAGTTGCTGTGGATGTACCCACCCGAACGCCGGGACCGGTCCCGTGTGATCGACGTTACCCTTCCGGGTATGAAGCGCACCGCCGTCCTGCTCGCGGCCGCCTTCCTGCTCGCCGGATGCAGCGGCACGACCGCCGGGACACCGTCACCCGCGCCGCAGGGGACCTCCGCCGCGGCCGGCGAGCCGCACCGGCTGGTGTTCGACGTCTCGGGCTCGGCCGTCGTCACCACCCTGACCTGCACGATCGACGGCAAGCCGACGGAAGAGAAGAACGTGAAGCTGCCCTGGAGCCGCACGTTCAGCTTCCCGCCGCACACCGGCAAGCACGAGTACCAGGTCGTCATGCAGTACGCGGACGGCTCGGTGAACGCGACGGCGAAGGTCGACGGCCTGCTCCAGACCAGCAGCAGCGGTGGCGGGGACGGCGCCGGCACCCAGTCGATGAACGGCGACTTCAGCGACTGAGCGCCGCGCGGGTCACCGCCGGATCCGCTCCATCGCGGGGTCGAACAGGGGTTCCGCCGCCACCGTCGCCGGCACGCGGCGGCCGAAGTACTCGATCTCCACGCCGCTCCCGACGTCCGCCGATTCCGGCAGCCACGCGTAGGCGATCGGCTTCCCGATCGTGTAGCCGTAGGCGGCGCTCGTGACGTACCCCGCCGGGACGCCGTCGACGAACACCGGTTCCTTGCCCAGCACGACAGTCCGGCCGTCGTCGATCGTCAGGCACCGCAGCCGCCGTGACGGCGTCCGGTTCTCGAGGGCGGCACGCCCGAGGAACTCACCTTTGGCCGGGCGCACCGCGAAGCCGACGCCGGCCTCGTACGGGTCGTGTTCGGTGGTCATGTCGGTGCCCCACAGCCGGTAGCCCTTCTCCAGCCGCAGGCTGTTGAACGCGGCCCGCCCGCCGGCGATGACGCCCAGGGGCTGTCCGGCCGCCCACAGCGCGTCCCACAGCCGCAGGCCGTTGTCCGCGCTCGTGTAGATCTCCCAGCCGAGTTCACCCACGTAGGACAGCCGCATCGCGACGACCGGCACCCCGGCGATCCGGGCTTTGCGCGCCCGGAAGTACTTCAGCCCGGCGTGCGAGAAGTCGTCCGGGCTCAGCGGCTGCACGAGGTCGCGGGCGAGCGGACCCCAGACGCCGATGCAGCACGTGCCGCCGGTGGTGTCGCGGACCTGCACACCGGCCGGCTTGTGCTTGACGAAGTGGTCGACGTCGATGTTGCCGTTGATCCCGGCCTGGAACTCCTCGGGTCCGAGCCGCGCGACCGTGACGTCACTGCGCACGCCACCCGCTTCGTCCAGCATCAGCGTGTAGGTGACCGAGCCGACGGACTTGTCGAGCTGGTTGGTCGTCAGCGACTGCAGGAACTGCAGCGCGCCGGGCCCGCTGATCTCGACGCGCTTCAACGGCGTCATGTCGTACATCGCCACGGCGTTGCGCGTCTGCCAGGCTTCGGCCGCCGCGATCGGTGAGTGGAACTGCGCGGACCAGCCGTCACGCGCGGGCGGCAACGCGTCGTGCGGCAGCTTCTTCAGCAGCGGCGCGTTGGCCTCGAACCAGTGCGGCCGCTCCCAGCCGCCCGCTTCCAGGAACACCGCGCCCAGCTCGCGCTGCCGCACGTGGAACGGCGTCACGCGCAGGTCGCGCGGGGACAGCTTGGGCTGCAACGGGTGCAGGATGTCGTAGACCTCGACGAAGTTCTGCTGCGCCGTCTCGTGCACGTACGACGGCGCGAGCTGCACCTCCTCGAAGCGGTGGACGTCGACCTCGTGCAGGTCGGTCTCCGAGCGGCCGTCGACCAGCAGCTCCGCGACGGCTTTGGCGATGCCCGCGGAGTGCGTCACCCAGACGGCTTCGGCGAGCCAGAAGCCGCGGACGCCCGCCGATTCGCCGACCAGCGACTGGCCGTCCGGGGTGAAGGAGAAGATGCCGTTGAAGCCCTCCTCGACCTTCGCCTGCCGCAGCGCGGGCAGCAGCAATTGGCTCTGCTCCCACGACGGCGCGAAGTCGTCCTCGGTGAAGGGCAGCATCGACGGCATGGCGCTGTCGGTCACCGACGGGTCCAATGTGGACTCCTCGACCGGCATCGGGCGGTGCGCGTAGGAGCCGATGCCGATGCGGTCGACGTGCTCGCGGAAGTACAGGTCCTGGTCCTGGTGACGCAGGATCGGCATGCTCGCTTCGACCTCTTCGCCGTTCGAGGCACTCTTTCCCGCCGAGAACGCATCAGCACTGTTGCGCCCGACCAACTCGTCGATGCGGCCGGTCTTGACGTACTGGTGCGCCAGCGGCAGCAGCGGGACGTCCATCCCGACCATCGCGCCGACCTCGCGGCCCCAGAATCCGGCGCACGACACGACGACGTCCGCCGGGAAGTCGCCCTGGTCGGTCCGGACGCCGGTGACGCGTCCGCCTTCCTGCAGGACATCGGTGACGCGCGTCGAGCCGATGAACCGGGCGCCCCCCGCGGTGGCCCGCTCGGCGAGGACTTCCACGGCTTTCGCGGCCCGCGCCAGCCCGTCGGTCGGCACGTACAGCGCGCCGAAGATCTGCGAGCCGTCCAGCAGCGGCCAGCGGCGGACGCACTCGTCGGCGTCGATGAGAGAGCCCGACACGCCCCACGACGTCGCCCAGCCGTGCTTGCGCTTGAGGTCCTCCCAGCGCGCCGGGGTGGTCGCGACCTCCATGCCGCCGACCTGGAGGAAACAGTCCAGCTCCAGGAACTTCGAGACGGTGTACTTCGCGAACTCCGTCATCGTCTTGGACGCGTTGGTCTGGAACACCAGGCCGGGCGCGTGCGACGTCGACCCGCCGGTGCGCGGCAGCGGACCTTGGTCGAGCACGGTGATGTCGGCCCAGCCGCGGGCGGTCAGCTCGTCGGCCAGGTTCGCGCCGACGATGCCGGCGCCGATGATCACGACTTTCGGTGCGGTCATGGCGGAACTCCTTCTAGCGGAAGACGACGGTGCTGTTGCCGTTGAGCAGGACGCGGCGTTCGCAGTGCCAACGCACCGCGCGGGACAGGGCGAGCGCTTCGGCGTCGCGCCCGACGGTCACCAGCTCGCGCGGCGAGTAGGTGTGGTCGACGCGCGCGACCTCCTGCTCGATGATCGGGCCTTCGTCGAGGTCGGGCGTGACGTAGTGCGCGGTCGCGCCGACGTACTTGACGCCGCGGTCGTAGGCCTGGTGGTAGGGCTTGGCGCCCTTGAACCCGGGCAGGAACGAGTGGTGGATGTTGATCGCGCGGCCCTCGAGTTTGAGGCACAGGTCGTTGGACAGCACCTGCATGTACCTCGCGAGCACGACGAGATCGGCCTGGTACTCGCCGACCAGGTCGAGCAGCCGCTGCTCGGCCTCGGGTTTGGTCTCCGGCGTCACCGGCACGTGCTCGAACGGCACGCCGGCCGCCTCGGCCATCGGCCGCAGGTCCTCGTGGTTGGACACGACCACGGCGATGTCCGCGCCGAGGGCGCCGGCACGCCAGCGGAACAGCAGGTCGTTGAGGCAGTGCCCGAACTTCGACACCATCACCAGGATTCGCGGCGGTGTCCCGTCGGAGAGGCCGAACTCCATTCCGAAGTCCCCGGCCACCACGGCGAAGTCGCGTCGCAGATCGTCCACTGTGGTCGGCTCGGGTGCGGTGAACGACGTGCGCAGGAACAGCGAGCCGCGGACGTCGTCGTCGAACTGCTGGTGCTCGACGATGTCGCAGCCCTGCCCGACGAGGAACGTCGTGACGGCGTGCACGATGCCCGACCGTTCGGGGCAGTTGAGGGTCAAGATGAAGGTCACGAGACGTACTCCGGACTCGCGTCGGCCAGCCAGGTCGTGAAGTAGTTCGCGAACGACTGCCGCACGAGGATCGTGAAGCCGTCTTCCCGGACCATGAGCACGATCCCGGTGCGCGCCAACAACGTCTGCACGCAGGTCCCCGGCGGCGACACGGACGGATCGAGGTCGATCGAGCAGCCGTGGGCGAGCACGTCCCGCGCGTGCGCCCCGGTGAGCCGCACGGTCACGCGCTGCGCGGAAACGTCGACCACCGCCAAGACGGCACTTTCACGTGAAAGTGCCGCTTCCAGCTCGGCCTGGCGGCCGGGTTCGGCGAGCACGAGGTACTCGTCGGGGCCCATCCAGAGGACGTCGACGCCGTTGCCGCTGGTGAAGGTGCACGGCCCGGGCAGGTCGACGCCGAGCAGGGTGTGTCCGTCCCGCAGGCGCACGGTGAGCTGCGTGCGGAACGGTTCTTCGACCGCTTCAGCCGTCACGGCGGGCTCCTTCCTTGTCGAAGAGCACGGACTCGGTCACGGTCACCGGCACCACCTGGTCGCCGACCGGGACGTACAGCGTTTCGCCGACGCGCTCGCGCCCGGAGCGCACCAGGGCCAGCGCGAAGGTCCGTTCGAGCGCGGCGCTGTGGTAGCTGGAGGTGACGTGACCGAGCATCCGCACCGGTGGTTGCGGGACGACTTCGCTTTCGATGATCTGCGAACCCTCCGGCAGCAGCACCGACGGATCGACGGGCAGCAGCCCGACGAGTTGCTTGCGATCGGGTCGGTTGTTCTCCGCGCGGGCGAACGAACGCCTGCCGAGGAAGTCGACCTTCTTCTTGGAGACCGCCCAGGCCATGCCGAGGTCCTGCGGGGTGACCGTGCCGTCGGTGTCCTGGCCGATGATCGGGTAACCCTTCTCGGCGCGCAGGACGTGCATGGTCTCGGTGCCGTACGACGTGGCGCCTTCGTCCACTATGGACTCCCACAGCGCGCGGCCGTACCAGG
Source organism: Amycolatopsis sp. NBC_00348 (assembly GCF_036114655.1). Lineage (NCBI taxonomy): Bacteria > Bacillati > Actinomycetota > Actinomycetes > Pseudonocardiales > Pseudonocardiaceae > Amycolatopsis > Amycolatopsis sp. NBC_00348. The sequence goes on from NZ_CP107994.1 coordinate 6,431,770, forward strand.
ACGGGACGTTGATCTCGTAGGCCAGTTCGCCGGAGAAGCTGATCCGGCAGACCCGCGCCTTGAGCCCGGCGACCTCGGCGTCCTGCCAGGTCATGAACCCGAAGGCGTCGTTGGAGACGTCGAGGTCCGGCGCCAACCGGCCCAGCACTTCCCGGGAGCGGGGGCCGACCAGTGGGAGCGTGGCCCAATGTTCGGTGACGGACGTCGCGAAGACGTTGAGGTGCGGCCATTCCGTCTGCAGCCACTCCTCCATCCATTCGAGGACCATGGCCGCGTTGCCGGTCGTGGTGGTGACGAGGAACCGGTCCTCGGCGACGCGGATGACCGTGCCGTCGTCGATGACCATGCCGTCGACGCCGCACATCACGCCGTAGCGGATGCGGCCGACGCGCAGGTTGCTCATCATGTTCGTGTAAAGCAGGTCGAGGAACGCGGCGGCGTCCGGGCCCTGGACGTCGATCTTGCCCAGGGTGGACCCGTCCATGACGGCGACGTCGGTGCGCGCCGCGCGGCATTCGCGCTGGACGGCGTCGTGCATCGTCTCGCCGGGTCGCGGGTAGTACCACGGCCGTTTCCACTGGCCGACGTTCTCGAACTCGGCGCCGTGCTCGACGTGCCACGGGTGGATCATGGTGACGCGCACGGGATCGTGCAGGTCACCGCGGTACCGGCCGGCCAGCGCGGCGAACGACACGGGCGTGTACGGCGGCCGGAACGTCGTCGGCCGCTGCGTCGACAGGTCGACACCGAGCGCTTCCGCCGTGATGCCCGCGGCGAGCAGGCCGGACGTCTTGCCCTGGTCGTGCGCGGTGCCGATGGTGGTGTAGCGCTTGATGTGCTCCAGCGAGCGGAGCCCGGCGCCGGTGGCGCGCAGGACGTCCGAGACGGTCGCGTCCCGCTGCTGGTCCACGAACCGGGTGTCCACTTCGGACTCCGGCGCCGGCACCTGCCAGAGCGTCATGGCCTCCGGCAGCCCTTCTCCCGCCGCGGCACCCACGACGCTCACGTTCGGGAGGTCGCCGGCCGGGACGTACGCGCCCAGCCGGGGGTCGTAGCGCAGGGCACCGCGGGCCTGGCTGTAGAGGTGCACGGCCGGGTTCCAGCCGCCGGACACGAGCAGCAGGTCGCACTCGACCCGCTCCCCCCGCATCTCGCCCAGTTTCGCCACGTGGGCGGCGGTGATGTGGGCGTCGCCGTCGGTGCCGATGACGCCGTAGCCCTCGCGAGCGTCGACGATCCGCACGATCTCGGCCCCGGCCTCCGCCAGTTCGGAGGCGGCGTCGTACGCGGAATCGTTGGTGGTGAACACAACTATGCGCTGCCCGGCCAGGACGCCGTAGCGGTTCAGGTAGGTGCGCGCGGCGCCGGCGAGCATGATGCCCGGGCGGTCGTTGTCCGGGAACACGACCGGCCGCTCGTGGGCACCGGTGGCGATGACGATCCGCTTCGCCCGGATCCGCCACACTCGCTGCCGCGAGATCCGTTCGGGCGCGGCGGGCTCGCCTCGGCGTTCCAGAGCCAGCACGAACCCGTCGTCGTAGATGCCGAACGCCGTGGTGCGCGAGAGGAACTGGACTCCCTCGGGAGCTTCGCCGTCGGGCTGGTCGTCGACCAGCAGCACCCGGCCTTCGGCTTCAGCCGCGGCGGCGAGGCCGGCGGTTCCGGCGCCGACGACCAGGACGTCACAGTGGACGTGCTTGGCGTCGTACCGGGCCGGGTCGGGCTCGGCGGCCAGGCGACCTTGCCCGGACAGGCCGCGCGCGACCAGGCCGTCGTACAACTCGACGGTGGTGGCCGACAGCATCGGCTCCGGGAACGGCGCTTCGATCTGCACCAGGGCGTTCGAGTCCTCGACACCCGCCGCGACGATGCCGCGCGGCCGGCCGTACTTGATGCTCGTCGCGACCTGGTGGATACCGTTGGCCAGCAACGCGGAAGCCAAGGTGTCGCCGAGGAAACCGGTCAGCTCGCGGCCGTCGAAGGTGAACTTCAGCGGGACGCCGGACAGCCGGGTCATGAGATCACCGGCTTGGTCTCGTCGAGGCGGTAGACCGCCAGGAGGTCGTGGGTGCGGGTGTCGCGGACGGCGTTGAACCACCGGCGGCAGCCCGCGGAGTGGCTCCAGCGCTCGGCGAACGGGCCGCTCGGGTTGGCGCGGAAGAACACGAACTTCGCCCAGTCCTCATCGGACAGTGCGGCCGGGTCCTCGGGGTAGGCGACGTGGGCCTGGCCGCCGTAGTGGAACTCGGCTTCCTCGCGTGGCCCGCACCACGGGCAGGGAATGAGCTGCATCAAAAGACTCCTAATGCGCGACGGCGGCGGCGCCGTGCTCGTCGACGAGGGCACCGGTGGTGAACCGGTCCAAGGTGAACGGTTCGGCGTACTCGTGCGGCTTGCCGCGCGCGATGGTCGCCGCGAAGACGTCGCCGACGCCCGGCGTGGCCTTGAAACCGCCGGTGCCCCAGCCGCAGTTGAGGAACAGGTTCTCGACCGGCGTGAGCCCGACGATCGGCGACGCGTCCGGGCTGACGTCGACGATGCCCGCCCACGTTCGCAGCAGGTGCGCCCGCGCGAACACCGGGAACAGCTCCAGCGCGGCGGCCATCTGCTGCTCGATGACGTGGAACGAGCCGCGCTGGCCGTAGCCGTTGTAGCTGTCGATGCCGGCACCCATGACGAGTTCGCCCTTGTGCGCCTGGGAAACGTAGACGTGCACGGCGTTCGACATGACGACCGTCGGGTGGATCGGCTCCAGCAGCTCGGACACCAGGGCCTGCAACGGGTGCGACACCAGCGGCAGGTCGAGGCCGACCATCTTCGCCAGCACCGACGAGTGCCCGGCGGCGCACAGCGCGACCTTCCCCGCGGCAATCCGGCCCCGCGACGTCTCGACCGCGGTGACCCGGCCGTTCACCGTGGAGATGCCGGTGACCTCGCAGTTCTGGATGAGGTCGACACCCATCGCGTGCGCCGCGCGGGCGAAGCCCCAGGCCACGTAGTCGTGCTTCGCGATGCCCGCGCGCGGCTGGTAGGTCGCGCCGAGCACCGGGTAGCGGACGTCCGGCGAGGTGTTGACGATCGGGCACAGCTCTTTGACGCCGCCGGCGTCCACCCACTCGGCGTCGATGCCGTTGAGCTTGTTGGCTTCGACGCGGCGGACGCTGTCACGGACGTCCTGCAGGCTGTGCGCGAGGTTGAGCACCCCGCGCTGGCTGAACAGGATCGGGTAACCGAGGTCCTCTTCGAGGCCTTCCCACAGCTTGAGGGAGTGCTCGTAGATGCCGGAACTCTCGTCCCAGAGGTAGTTGGAGCGGATGATCGTGGTGTTGCGGGCCATGTTGCCGCCCGCGAGCCAGCCCTTCTCCAGCACGGCGACGTTCGTGATGCCGTGCACCTTCGCCAGGTAGTAGGCGGTGGCGAGGCCGTGCCCGCCGCCGCCCACCACGACGACGTCGTAGGCCGGCTTCGGGTCGGGGTCGTTCCAGAGGAAGTCAGGGTGGTCCGGCAGGTCCGCGCCGGGGGTGCGAGGCATCCGTATCCTCCTGGTCGACTTCTGATATATCAATTGTCGATGTAGGCTAAGCGGCGTGAACCCACAGGTCAATCCCCCATCGCTGGCGGAGCAGGCGTACCTCTTCGTCCGTGATCGCCTGGTCATGCTCGACATCCGGCCGGGCGACCCGATCAACGAGGAGTGGCTCGGCACCACCCTCGGCATGGGCCGCACGCCGATCCGCGAGGCGCTCAAACGCCTCGAGTCCGAGCGGCTGGTCGTCGCCTACCCGCGGCGGGGCACGTTCGCCACCGACGTCAACATCTCCGACCTCGCGCACATCTCCGAGGTCCGGCGCACGCTGGAGCCGATGGCCACCGCCGCCGCGGCCGGGCGCGCGACCGAGGCCGACCGGGCCACGCTCACCGAGCTGCGCGGGCGGCTCGACGCCGGCGTCCCGGCCGGGGACAACGCCGAGCTGCTGCGCACCGACCTCGCACTGCACCGGGCGATCTACCGGTGCGTGCACAACCCGTTCCTCGAGGACACGCTCATCCGGTACGACAACCTCGCGACGCGGATCTGGTGCGTGTTCGTCCCCCGGCTGCCCGGGATGGCCGGCCACGTCGACGAACACGTCCCGCTCCTCACCGCGATCATCGAAGGCGACGCCGAGAAGGCCGCCGCACTCACGCTGGAGCACGTCGCCGGCTTCGAGGCCGCCATCCGCGCGCTCATCTGAAGCCTCGTGAGTGTTTAGGGCGGTTAGAACCGCCCTAAACACTCACGAGAGGCGACCACGGACCCAGTCGTGGAACTCGCCGATGTGGTGCTCGCTGGGCACGAGCACCCCGCCGCCGGCGTAGGCGCGCGAGTCCATCGCGACCTGGCAGCGTTCGCACGCCTCGAAGTCCTGCAGGTTGACGCGGTGGAACAGCTCGACCGAGCGCGTCAGGTCACGCCCGGACTCGACGACGCCGGGCAGGTAGAGCCAGTCGCAGCGCACCAGCGTGCGGTCCGGGGCCAGCGGGAACATCCGGTGCAGGATCACGTGGTCGGGCACCAGGTTGACGAACACCTGCGGCCGGATGGTGACGGCGTAGTACTTGCGGTCCTGGTCCTCGGTGACGCCGGGCAGCCGCTCGACGCCCGCGCTGCCGTCGACGGTGAAGCCCTGGACCTCGCCGCCGAACTCCGCGCCGTGGCCGACGTAGTACTGCGCCGCGTAGCCGTCGGCGAACTCCGGCAGCACCTCGGTGAGCTCCGGGTGGATCGTCGCGCAGTGGTAGCACTCCATGAAGTTCTCGATGATCTGTTTCCAGTTCGCCTTCACGTCGTACTCGATGCGCTTGCCGAGCGCGAGGCCGTCGACGCCGTACGCCTCGATCGCGCGCTCGCCGCCGAGCCGTTCGGTGACCGCGGCGACCACGCTGCCCTCGAACGGCGGCGGCTCGGCGGCCAGGCAGACCCACGCGTAGCCGAGCCATTCGCGCAGGTGGACGCGGGTGAGCCCGAACGTCGTGCGGTCGACGTCCGGCATGCCGGTGAGGTTCGGCGCGGCGATCAGCTTGCCGTCGAGGCCGTACGTCCAGGCGTGGTACGGGCACTGGAACGCGCGCTTCACGGTGCCGGACTCGGCGGTGCACAGCCGCGCGCCGCGGTGGCGGCAGACGTTGAGGAACGCGTTCAGCTTCCCGTCGCGCCCCCGCGAGACCAGGACGCTCTCCTTGCCGATCCGGACCGTCTCGAACGCCCCGGGCCCGGCGAGGTCCGCGCTGCGCACGGCGCAGAACCAGTCGGCCTCGAAGATCTTCGCCTGCTCCAGCGCGAAGATCGCCGGATCGGTGTAGTAGGAGCCGGGCAGCGTGGCGAGCAGGCTCGGCGGGAGATCGGTAGTGGTCACCGTCGGGGGTCCTCTCCGCGGTCAGTACGGGAGTAGTTGCGCAGAACGCGTCTTGTTGCTCACTCCGGAACAGAGTGACTGCCGCCGACGACCGCTGTCAACCCGAGTTTTCAACGCCCGCCCAAGATTTCCGGCACGTTTCAGTCGACACGCGTGATTACAGGGTCAACTCGCGTGATTGGAGGGTCAACACGGCCCAACGCACCCCAGCCCGCCGTGTCGACCCCTCAATCACGCGTGCCGGCGTTCTGATCACAGGGCCGGGCCGTGGATGGCCCGGCGGAAGAGGGTTTCGATCTCCTCGCGGGTCGGGCGGGGGTCGGCCAGGGCGGCCTGCATGAGGAGGCCGCAGAACAGGCCGGCCAGGAGCCGGCCGGTGAGCGGGTCGGTGCGGATGCCGTACAGCTCGGTGAGGGCGTCGTCCCAGGCCGCGCTCGCCGCGCGGAGGCGGGGGCGGTGCAGGGCCGCGACGTACAGGTCGTACTCGACGACGGTGTCGCGGTACTGCTCGTTGATGTAGCCCATGACCAGGTCGGCCAGCGCCGCGGCGAAGTCGGCGTCCGGCGGCAGCGCCGCTTCCCACTCCTTCAGCGCGTGGACGTTCTTCTCGGCGGCCTCGTGCAGCGCCACCTCGAGCAGGTCGTCCAGGGTCGCGAAGTGGTAGGTCGTCGAGCCCAGCGGCACGCCCGCGGCGGCGGCGACCGCGCGGTGGGTGAGGCCGTCGATGCCCCGCTGGGCGACGACCTCGATCGCCGCCTTGGCGATCCGCGCGCGCCGGTCGGGGTCGTTGGGGCCGCGCCGCCGGCCGGCCGTGGACGCCGTGGTGGATTCGGTCTTCGACATCGGTGTCGAGCAGCCCCCTTCGTGCGTCTCCGGCGCGACGGACAGATCGTCGCACGCCGACCTGACGGACCCTACTTGTGGACATCTGTACACGTCTCGCGTACAAATGTACGCACTCAAGCGCGACCAGGCAGCCACTACCGAATCGGAAGGGGCCGCATGAAGGACCTGTACATCGACGGAGGTTGGACGGACGCCGCCGGCGGCACCGCCTCCGACGTGCTCAACCCCGCCACCGGCCAGGTGATCGAGAAGGTCGCCGAGGCCGGGCCCGCGGAGGTCGACGCCGCCGTCGAAGCCGCGCGGCGGGCCTTCGACGCCGGTCCGTGGCGCACGACCACCGCCACCGAGCGCGGTGAACTCCTCCGCCGCGTCGCCGGCCTGCTGGTCCGCGACCGCGAGGACCTGGCCCGCACCGAGAGCCTCGACACCGGCAAGACGCTGGGCGAGGGCGGGATCGACATCGACGACGTGACGAACGTCTTCCGCTACTACGCCGACCTCGCCGGCAAGGACGCCGGCCGGATGGTCGACGCCGGCAGCGCGACCGTCGTCAGCCGGATCGTGCACGAGCCCGTCGGCGTCTGCGCGCTGATCGCGCCGTGGAACTACCCGCTGCTGCAGATGTCCTGGAAGGTCGCCCCGGCGCTGGCCGCGGGCAACACGATGGTGCTCAAGCCGAGCGAGGTGACGCCGCTGACCACGATCAAGCTGGTCGCGCTGCTCGACGAGGCCGGCGTCCCGCCGGGCGTCGTCAACCTCCTGCTCGGCCCCGGTCCCGTCGGCGCCGCGATGGTCGAGCACCCGGCCGTGGACCTCGTCTCGTTCACCGGCGGCTACGCGACCGGCGAGAAGATCATGACGGCCGCCGCGAAGGGCGTCCGCCGGGTCGCCCTGGAGCTCGGCGGCAAGAACCCGAACGTGGTGTTCGACGACGCCGCGTACGACACCGCCCTCGACTACGCGCTGATGGCCGCGTTCGTCCATTCGGGACAGGTGTGCTCGGCGGGCGCGCGCTTGATCGTCCAGGATGGCATCCATGACCGGTTCGTGGCGGACCTCGCCGCGCGCGCCGACGCGATCCGGGTCGGCGACGGCCTCGATCCCGCCACCGAGACGGGCCCGCTCGTCTCGGCGCAGCACCGCGCCAAGGTCGAGGGCTACATCGAAAGCGCTCTCCGGGAAGGCGCGACACTGCGAGCCGGCGGCAAGCGACCCGAAGGCGCCCAGTACGAAAGCGGTTTCTTCCTGCGCCCGACGGTGTTCTCCGGCTGCACCAGGGACATGGCGGTGGTCCGGGAAGAGGTCTTCGGCCCGGTCGTCACCGTCGAACGCTTCCGAGAAGAGGCCGACGCGATCGCGCTGGCCAACGACACCGAGTACGGGCTCGCCGGAGCCGTGTGGACGTCGGACGCGTCCCGCGCCCAGCGGGTCGCCGGGGCCCTGCGCCACGGCACCGTGTGGATCAACGACTACCACCCCTACCTGCCGCAGGCGGAGTGGGGCGGGTTCGGCCGGTCCGGCATCGGCCGCGAGCTCGGACCGTCCGGGCTGGCGGAGTACCAGGAGAGCAAGCACGTCTACCAGAACATCGATCCCGTTCCGCAGCACTGGTTCAAGGGCTGATCACTCCCCCACCCCACCACGTGAGGACCGACGATGACCATCGATTCGCAGAAGGCGGGCGGGGGGCCTGCCCCGGACGACAGCTCCGAGCTCGAGAAGTTCGGCTACCGCCAGGAACTCGAGCGCTCGCTCGGCTCGTTCTCCAGCTTCGCCGCCGGGTTCAGCTACATCTCCATCCTGACCGGCGTGTTCCAGCTGTTCTTCTTCGGCTTCGGCTCGGGCGGACCGGCCTTCATCTGGACGTGGCCGCTGGTCTTCATCGGCCAGGCCGCCGTCGCCCTCTGCTTCGCCGAGCTGGCCGGGCAGTTCCCGCTCGCCGGCTCGGTGTACCAGTGGGCGAAGCAGATCGCGAAGCCCGCGACGTCCTGGCTGGCCGGCTGGATCATGATCATCGGCGCGATCGTCACGGCCGCGGCCGTCGCGGTGGCCTACCAGATCATCCTGCCGCAGGTGTCGACCGCGTTCCAGATCGTCGGCAGCGACGACGACGCCGGCCTGACGTCGACACCGGGTGGTGCGCAGAACGCCATCATCCTGGCGCTCATCCTGGTCGTGTTCGCCACGGTCGTGAACCTCATCGGCGTCAGGCTGATGGCGAAGATCAACAACTTCGGCGTCGCGGTGGAGCTCGGCGCGAGCGTGCTGCTCGTGATCGCGCTCGCCATCCACATCAAGCGCGGCCCGGGCATCGTCTTCGACACCCACGGCACCGGTGAGGGTCACACGTTCGGGTACCTCGGCGCCTTCCTGGTCGCGTCGCTCATGAGCGCGTACGTCTTCTACGGCTTCGACACCGCCGGTTCGCTGGCCGAGGAGACGACGCAGCCGCGGCGGCACGCACCCCGCGCGATCCTGCGGGCGATCACCGCCGCGTTCATCGTCGGCGGGCTGATGATGCTCGTGGGCATGATGGCCGTCGGCGACCTCAACGCCAAGGAGCTGAGCACGTCCGGCATGCCGTACCTGCTGAAGAGCACCCTCGGCGAGGGCCTCGGCGACGCCTTCCTGATCTGCTCGGCGATCGCGATCACGGTGTGCTGCCTGGCCGTGCAGACCGCGGCGATCCGGATGACGTGGGCGATGTCCCGCGACGGCCGGCTGCCGTTCAGCAAGGCGATGGCCAAGGTGTCGCCGCGCTCGAAGACGCCGGTCGTGCCCGCGCTGCTCACCGGCGGCCTCACGATCGTGGTGCTGCTGATCAACCTGGGCAACCAGCGGGCGTTCTTCATCCTGACCTCGACGGCGATCATCCTGTTCTACATCCCCTACCTGATGGTCACCGGCCCGATGCTGATCCGCCGCCTGCGCGGTGGCTGGCCGCGCCCGGGCCACGGGCCGTACTTCAAGCTCGGCCGCTGGGGCACGCTGGTGAACCTGGTCGCGGTCGTCTACGGCGCCGCGATGACGGTCAACCTGATCTGGCCGCGCGCCGAGGTCTACGGCGACGACCACTGGTACTTCCAGTGGGGCGCGGTGATCGTCACCGGGCTGATCGTCCTCGTCGGTGCGATCATGCTCTACATCCGGCGCGGTACCTGGGGTTCGTCGCACACGAGCCCCGAGCACATGCCCGACAATGCCCCGGACACGCTACCCGGCTGAGGAGGCCCCATGAGTTCCGATACCTACGACTTCGTCATCGTCGGCGGTGGCTCGGCGGGCTGCGCGCTGGCGAACCGGCTGTCGGCGAACCCGTCGAACAAGGTCCTCGTCCTGGAAGCCGGCCGGACCGACTACAAGTGGGACGTCTTCATCCACATGCCGGCCGCGCTGACGTTCCCGATCGGGTCGAAGTTCTACGACTGGGGCTACCGCAGCGAGCCCGAGCCGCACATGAACCGGCGCCGCATCTACCACGCCCGCGGCAAGGTGCTCGGCGGCTCGTCGAGCATCAACGGGATGATCTTCCAGCGCGGCAACCCGCTGGACTACGAGCGCTGGGCCGGCGACCCGGGCATGTCCACATGGGACTACGCGCACTGCCTGCCGTACTTCCAGCGCATGGAGAACTGCCTCGCCGACGCGCCGGACGGGCAGTGGCGCGGCCACGACGGGCCGCTCGAACTCGAACGCGGCCCGGCGACCAACCCGTTGTTCCAGGCCTTCTTCGACGCCGCCGAGGAAGCGGGTTACCCGCGCACCGACGACGTCAACGGCTACCGGCAGGAGGGCTTCGCGGCGTTCGACCGCAACGTCCGGAAAGGACGACGGCTCTCCGCGGCCGGCGCCTACCTGCACCCGGTCGAGCACCGGGCCAACCTCACGGTGAAGACGCACGCGTTCGTCTCGCAGATCCTCTTCGACGGCACCCGCGCGATCGGCGTCGAGTACAGCGAAGGCCGGGGCGTGCCGGCCGAGGTGTACGGCAAGGAGATCATCCTCTGCGGCGGCGCGATCAACAGCCCGCAGCTGCTGCAGCTCTCCGGCGTCGGCCACGCGGCCGACCTGGAGAAGCTCGGCATCGACGTCGTGAAGGACCTGCCGGGCGTCGGCGAGAACCTGCAGGATCACCTGGAGGTGTACATCCAGTACGCCTGCAAGGAACCGGTGTCGATGCAGCCGTCGCTGGCCAAGTGGAAGCGGCCCTACATCGGCGCGCAGTGGCTGTTCCTGCGGAACGGCCCGGCCGCGACGAACCACTTCGAGGGCGGCGGGTTCGTCCGGTCGAACGACGAGGTGAAGTACCCGAACCTGATGTTCCACTTCCTGCCGGTGGCGATCCGCTACGACGGGTCGGCGCCCACGGAAGGCCACGGCTACCAGGTGCACGTCGGCCCGATGTACGCCGACACCCGCGGCTCGGTGAAGCTCACCTCGACCGACCCGCGGCAGCACCCGGCGATCAAGTTCAACTACCTGTCGACCGAGAACGACCGCAAGGAGTGGATCGAAGCCGTGCGGGTGGCGCGGAAGATCCTCAACCAGTCCGCGATGGGCCGGTACAACGGCGGGGAGATCTCGCCGGGACCGTCGGTGGAGACCGACGACGAGATCCTGGACTGGGTCGCGAAGGACGCCGAGACGGCGCTGCACCCGTCGTGCACGGCCAAGATGGGCGTCGACGAAGGGGCCGTCGTCGACCCGCAGACGATGCGGGTGCACGGCACCGAGGGCCTGCGCGTGGTCGACGCGTCGGTCATGCCCTACATCCCCAACGGCAACATCTACGCGCCGGTGATGATGACCGCGGAGAAGGCCGCGGACCTGATCCTCGGCAACACCCCGCTGGCCCCGCTGAAGCAGCCGTTCTACCGCCACGGCGAGGCCGCGGCGCACTAGCGCCGGACGTCGACGCGCCCGTACCGCCATCCCCGGTACGGGCGCGTCGTGCTGCCCGGGTTCTCCGTTACCGGGTAACGGAAACTACCGGGGCGTACCCCCTTGACGACGCCCTCCGGCGAATTCACACTTGTTGCGGATCACAGTCGATGTTCCTCAATGCGCAACAGTTAGCGGAGGCGTCATGATTCGCGCATGCACCGTCGACGAGCTGCCCCCGGGTGAGTCCGTCCGGATCCCGGGGTCTCCCGCCATCGCGGTGTTCCACACCGAGGACGGCGAGCTGTACGCCATCGACGACACGTGCACCCACCAGGACGCCTCGCTGGCCGACGGCTGGCTCGAAGGCTGCTTCGTCGAGTGCCCGCTGCACGCGGCGCTGTTCGACCTGCGCACGGGTGTGCCGAGCTGCCTGCCGGCGAAGGTCCCGGTGCGGACGTACACCGTGCTGGTCGACGACGGCGTCATCCACGTCCAGGGCGTGGCCCGCGAGGACGCCGCGTGAAGCGCGTCGCGGTCGTCGGCGCTTCGCTGGCCGGGGTCCGCGCCGCGCAGGAGCTGCGCGCGCAGGGCTACGACGGCGGCGTGGTGCTGATCGGCGAGGAAGCGCACCTGCCGTACGACCGGCCGCCGCTGTCCAAGGGTTTCCTGGCCGGGACGACCTCCCGCGCCGCGCTGGAGCTGCTCGACGCCGGCGACCTCGCGTCGCTGGCCCTGGACTTCCGCCTCGGCGTCCGCGCAACGTCCCTGGACCCGGCCGCCCGCCGGGTGCACCTCTCGGACGGCAGCTCGGTGCACGCGGACGGCGTCGTCATCGCCACCGGCGGCCGCGCGCGCACGCTGCCGGGCTTCGAGCGCGCCCACACGCTGCGGACGATCGACGACGCGCTGGCACTGCGAGCCACACTGGTCCCCGGGGTGCGCGTGGCGATCGTCGGGGCGGGTTTCATCGGCGCCGAGGTGGCCTCGACGTGCCGTTCGCTGGGCCTCGACGTGGTCGTCTTGGAAGCTCTGAACGCGCCTTTGGCCCCGGTGCTGGGCCCGGAGCTGGCGGCGGTCTGCGCGCGGCTGCACGCCGACCACGGCACGGACCTGCGCTGCGGCGTCGCGGTCGCGAGCCTGTCCGAATCCGGCGTCCACCTGGCCGACGGTTCCCTGGTACCGGCGGACGTGGTCGTGGTGGGCGTCGGCATGACCCCGGCCACGGACTGGCTGGCGGGCTCCGGCCTGACGACCGGCAACGGCGTCCACACGGACGCGGGCCTGGTGACGGACCTGCCGCAGGTGGTGGCGATCGGCGACGTCGCCCGCTACCACGCCGACGGCGTCGGACGGCGCCACGAGCACTGGACGAACGCGTCCGAGCAGGCCCCGGTCGCGGTGGGCAACCTCCTGGCCGGACGGACCGAACGCACGTACACGCCGAGCGGGTACGTCTGGTCGGACCAATACGCGGGCACGCTGCAGCTGGCCGGGCACCCACGCCCGGACGACGCGCTCACCTTCGTCGAGGGCGGCCCGGCGGACGAGTCGTTCGTGGCGACCTACCAGCGTGACGGCGTGACGGTCGGGGTGTTCGCGCTGAACAATCCGAAGCTGTTCAACCGCTTGAGGCGTCAGGCGTTGCGCCGCCCGGCCGCGGTCTGACCAAACCGCTCTCGAGCGCGACGCGCACCAGTCCCGCACGGCGCCGCTCACCGGTCTTGTCGCGGACGCGGTCGAGGTAGCTCCGCACCGTGCGGACCGAGACCGCGAGCCGCTCGGCGATCTGCACGTCCGTGTACCCCTCCGCCACCAGCTGGAGGACCCGACGCTCACGCGGCTTCAATTCCTGTTCGCCGGCTTCGCGCGGCTCGGCGACTTCGGGCGGCGCGGCGGACCCGGCGGGCACGTGGACCTCCCCGCGCGCCACGGCCCGGATCGCGCGGTCGATCCCGTCGGCTTCGACGTCCTTGCTCAGCACGCCGTGCGCCCCCGAGCGCAACGCGGCCAACGTCAGCTCCCCGGTCGCGCCGGCGCTGATGATCAGCACCCGGATGGCCGGATCCGCCGACCGGATCCGCGCCGTCGCGTCGATGCCCAGCAGCCCGGGCAGGAAGTGGTCCATCAGGATCACCTCGGGCCGGGTCTCCAGGGCGAGTGACACCGCGTCTTCCCCGTTCGCGGCCGTGCCCACGACCACGTGCCCGAACGCGTCCATGGCCTGTACCAACGCGTGCCGGTAGAGCGGATGGTCTTCGACGACCAGCACCCGCACCGAAGGTCCCGCCGCGGCGCCGGACTCGGCGGGCGGCTCGGCGACCGGCGCCGCGTCCGGCTGTCGCGCGGCGACCCAGAGCGCACGGAACCGTCCGATGTCCCCGCCGAGCGCGGCCACTACGGCTTCCAGCGCCGGCCAGGTCGGCAGGGCCGGATTCGTCAGCACGCGGTGCGCGGTGTCCCGGCTGACGCCGCCGCGCTGCGCGATCGTCCGCACGCCCGGCGCTCCGGCGCGCAGGTACACCTCGTGGAGTGCGTCGACGAGCCGCCGGTGCGGCCCTTCGGGGACGTCCGGCCTGCCGATGACGGCCACGGGTCACCTCCTCGCCTGCGTCGGACCGAAACCGTCCGAATTTGTCAGAAGGTATGGTAATTATTACGGCCGATCGGCGATGATGGCAAGACCCGCCGTCCGGAGGTGATGAGTTTGGACCCCGCCGCCGTGGCCGCGATCGCCGGTGGTTCCGGCCTGCCCGTGCTGATCTACGGCGTCGCGCGGATCGCCGACCGGGTGGTCTTCCTGATCGGCCTGCGCATGCTGCTGCGCCGGGCGAAACCGCGGGCGAGCGACGCGGTCCTGTCCGACTACATCACCCACCACGCCCCGCGCGGACACCGCCGGAACACCGCGCCGCCTTAGCGGGACAGTTCGTCCAGATCGGACTCCAGCCGGGCTCGCCAGGTCCAGCGGCGCTCGGTCGTGTCGGCGCCGTCGGTCGACGGCGGGCCCAGCGGCAGGGCCGGGTCCTTGATCCCGAACGTCACCCGGTACGCGAGCACCGAAGCCGCCGTGCGGATCCAGGCGTCACCCGAAGTTCCCGACGGCGGGGCGACGCCGAGAGCGTGGCTGAACCACATCGGGAGCAGGGCGTTGGAGCCGAGCGCGTCGGTGATCCGGGTCCGCAGGCGGACCTGCAGGTCCTGCCACGCGCGTTCGGCCCGTTCCAGCTGCGGGACCACGCGCGCGTCGACCGCGTCGGCCTCCCGCAACGCGAGCCGGGCCTGCTCCGCGGCGTCGAAGGCCGCGGGGATCTCCTCGTCCAGCAGCGTGCGGCGCCGGGTGCTCAACGCGCGCAGCGACGACTCGGCGTCCCCGCGAGCGCGGGACCCGCGGTCCGTCGTGGCGAGGCGGCGGATGACGTCCAGCAAGTCGGCGTCGCAGCGCGCACCCGCTTCGCGCACGTCCCCCAGCCGCGCGATCTCCTGCTCGTGGCGGGCGCGCTGCTCCTTCGTCACCAGTTCCTTGTGCAGGTCGTCCCAGCGCGCGGCCTGCGCCGCCAGCGCGCGCGTCTCCGCGCCGACGTCGTCGAGGTTCGCCTGCGGCACGCCGTCGGACACGCGCACCGCGCGCTCCAGCGCCTGCACCTGCTGCTGCAGCCGTTCGAGCTGCCGGCCGAGCTGGTCGATCCGGTGCTCCTGGGGCGCTCCGGGACCGACGCGGTCGGCCAGGTCCGCGAACTCCTGGCGCAGCCCGGCGTCGCGGGCGTCGACGTCCCGGACGGCGGTGCGCAGCCCGTCGACGGCCGCGAACAGCTCGTCGAGGTCGCGGCGCGTGTCGTCGGCCGGCTCGGCGTAGTCGGCGTACTCCGCCTCGAAGTCGGGGTCGTCGCCGTAGGTGGCGTAGCCGCGCGTCACGGGATCCGGCTTTCCCGGACCAGGCCCGCGATCGCGCCCGCCGTCCCGAGCGCCGCCAGGATCGTGCTCACGACGTTCGCCGTGCTCGACGGCCACGGCAGCAACGCCACCACCAGGAACACCGCGGCCAGCGTGCCCGCCCAGGCCGCCCGCGTCCGCTCGCGCAGCACCGCCGGCACCTCCCGGACGGGCGCGAACCCGACCCACATCCCGGCCGCGAACAGCGGGACCAGCAACGGCAGCCACCCGGGCGACAGCACGCCGAACAGCACGAGCGCGGCCGAGACCAGCCCGGCGAGCACCGGGCCGGCCGCGAAGAACACGACCGCGCGCTGCGTCGCCGCGTGGCGGGCGCCGAGTTCCGCCGCCACCAGCCGGTGGACGGCCTCGTCGTGGTCCGCCTCGGCGTCCAGCAGCCGGACGGCCGCCGCCACGAGCCGGTCCATCGGCTCGGCGTCCTCGGCACCGGGCTCCGGCGCCGTGTCGAGCCGGCCCGCCAGGTCCTGCTTGAGCCGGCCCACGCGCGCCGCCGCCTGGTCCCGGTCGTGCTGGGCTGGAGTCGTCACGCGAACACTTTAAGTGCCACCACCGTCACATCCGGCCAATGCGGCCGGTGAGTCTCACAGGTCGCCCAGGGCCGTGACCGGCGACTCGACGCAGTCCGCGACGAACCGCAGGAACCCGCCCGCCGTGCCGCCGTCGCAGACGCGGTGGTCGAACGCCAGCGTCAGCTCGCAGACCTTCCGCACGGCCAGCTCGCCGCCGACCACCCACGGCCGGTCGATGATCCGGCCGATGCCGAGGATCGCGGCCTCGGGGTGGTTGATGATCGCCGCCGAGCCGTCGACGCCGAAAACGCCGTAGTTGTTGACCGTGAACGTGCCGCCGGTCAGGTCGGCCGGCGCGAGCTTGCCGTCGCGCGCGGTGCGGGCGCGGTCGCCGATCGCCGCCGACAGGTCCCGCGTCGACAGCTCACCGGCGTCGCGCACGACCGGCACCATGAGCCCGCGCCCGGTCTGCGCGGCGAACCCGAGGTGGATGCCGCGCAGCAGCACGATCTCGTCGCCCTCGACGCGCGAGTTCAGCTCCGGGTACTTCTTCAGGCCCGCCACGGCGAACCGCGCGATCAGCCCGAGCAGGCTGACGGGACGGTCCGTCTTGGCGTTCAGGGCCACCCGCGCGGCGACCAGCTCGGTCGCGTCGACGTCCACCCAGACCGTGGCCTCGGGGATCTCGCGCCGCGACGCCGTGAGCTTGTCGGCGACGACCTTGCGGACGCCGGTGAGCGGGATCCGGCGCTCGCCATCGGTCTGCTTCGGCTCGGCCAGCAGCGCTTCGACGTCGGCGCGGCGGATGATCCCGTCCGGCCCGGTGGCGGTGACTTTCGCGAGGTCGATCCCGTTGTCCGCGGCCATCTTCCGGACGAACGGCGAGATCACGCCGGGCGCCTTGGCTTTCACGACGGCCTTCACGACGGGCGCTTCCACACGTCGGGCGCGCTTGCGGCGGGTCGTCGGCGCGGTGCCGTAGCCGATGAGGACGTTGCCGCTGCCCGATGACGTGGTCGACACTGTGACGCCGGGCTCGGCGAAGCCGCCGACGCTCAGCAGCGGCGCGCCGACCGGCAGCAGCTGGCCGGGTTCGCCGTGCAGCGCGGACACCACGCCGGCGAACGGCACGGGCACCTCGACCGCCGCCTTCGCCGTCTCGACCTCGACGACGATCTGGTCGATCTTGACCGTGTCCCCGATCTTGACGTGCCAGTTCAGGATCGCCGCCTCGGTCAGCCCCTCGCCGAGGTCCGGCAGCAGGAAGTCAGGCACCGGCCACCACCGGCGTGTCGGCCCACTGCAGCCGGGCGATCGTGTCGAGGATCCGGTCGACGTCCGGCAGCTGGTGACGCTCCAGCTTCGGCGCCGGGAACGGGATGTCGAGGCCGGTCACGCGCAGCACCGGCGCGTGCAGCTGGTGGAAGCACTGCTCCGTGACGCGAGCGACGACCTCGGCGCCGTAACCGCCGAAGCCCGCGGCTTCGTGCACCACGACGGCGCGGCCGGTGCGGCGCACCGAAGCCGTCACGGTCTCGTCGTCGAACGGGCTCAGCGACCGCAGGTCGACGACCTCGACGTCCCAGCCCTCGTCCTTCGCGGCTTCGGCGGTCTCCAGCGCGGTGGCGACCATCGGGCCGTACGCGATGAGCGTGACGTCCTTACCGCTCCGGCGGACCACGGCCTTGTCCATGCCGGGACCGCTGCGCGTGAAGCTCACCTCTTCGCTCGACCAGTAGCGGCACTTCGGCTCGAGGAAGACGACCGGGTCCGGCGAGTCGATGGCGTCGCGGAGCAGGTCGTAGGCGTCCTGCGCGGTGCCCGGCGTGACGACGCGCAGGCCCGGCGTGTGCGTGTAGTAGGCCTCGCTGGAGTCGCAGTGGTGCTCGACGCCGCCGATCCCGCCGGCGTAGGGGATGCGGATGACCATCGGCAGCGAGAGCGCGCCGCGGGTGCGGTTGCGCAGCTTCGCGACGTGCGAGGTGATCTGCTCGAACGCGGGGTAGGCGAAGGCGTCGAACTGCATCTCGACGACCGGGCGGAAGCCGCCCATGGCCATCCCGACGGCGAAGCCGACGATGCCGGCCTCGGCGAGCGGGGTGTCGAAGCAGCGCTCCTCGCCGAAGTCGGCGGTGATGCCGTCGGTGACCCGGAAGACGCCGCCGAGCGCGCCGACGTCCTCGCCGAACACGACCACGTTGTCGTCGTCCTTGAGCGCGTCCCGCAGGGCGGCGTTGAGCGCCTGCGCCATCGTGGTCGTCATCAGGCCTCCAGCTCGGCTTTGAGGGCAGCCCGCTGCATCTCGAGGTGGCGGGTCGGCTCGGCGTAGACGTGGTCGAACAGCGACAGCGGGTCCAGCTCGGGCTCGGCGTTGAGCGTGTCTCGGACGGTCTGGGCGAAGTCCTCGGCGTCCGTGCGGATCTGCTCGATCTCGTTGTCCTGCAGGGCGTTCCGCGCCTTGAGGTAGGTCTCGAGCCTGGTGACCGGGTCGGCTTCGCGCCACTTCGCGACTTCGGCGGCGTCGCGGTAGCGGGTGGCGTCGTCGGCGTTGGTGTGGGCGTCGATGCGGTAGGTGTGGGCCTCGACGAGGACCGGGCCGCGGCCTTCGCGGGCGTGCCGGACGGCGTCGTCGAGGACGCTCAGCACCGCGACGGCGTCGTTGCCGTCGACCTGCTCCGAGCGCATGCCGTAGCCGATCCCCTTGTACGCCAGCGCGGGCGCGGCGCTCTGCTTCTCGAACGGCACGGAGATCGCGTAGCGGTTGTTCTGCACGAAGAACACCACGGGCGCCTTGAAGACGGCGGCGAAGTTGAGCGCCTCGTGGAAGTCGCCTTCACTGGTGGCGCCGTCGCCGATGAGCGCGAGCGCGACGCCGTCCTCACCGCGTCGCCGCATCGCGTGCGCGAGGCCGGTGGCGTGCAGGGTCTGCGTCGCGAGCGGAGTGCACTGGGGCGCGACGCGCGTCTCGGCGGGGTTGTAGCCGCAGTGCGCGTCGCCGCGAAGCAGCGTCAGTACTTCGTCGGGCTTCAGGCCGCGCGCGATGAGGGCGACGGAGTCGCGGTAGGTCGGGAAGAGCCAGTCCTGCTTGCTCAGGGTGAGCGCGGCGGCGACCTGGCAGGCCTCCTGGCCGGCGCTGGAGGGGTAGACGGCGAGGCGGCCCTGCTTGGTGAGCGCGGTCGCCTGGACGTCGAACCGGCGGCCCAGGACCATCAGCCGGTAGGCCTCCTTGAGCCGCGCTTCGGCCGGCTCCCCGTAGGGGCCGTGCTGATCGACGCGCGTCCCGTCCTCGGCGACGAACCGCACCGGCGACGCGGACGGCAGCAGGGTTTCCGTCGCCATGACGCACACCACCTCTCGCAGACATATGATGCTCAGATGGTGGTTCTCGGCGGTGTTGTGTACAAGGGTTGCGCGAAATGAGCGACAAACAGTCTTTTCTGGGCGCCTACGGTGACCAAACGTCTTTTCCGGATCCGGCGCAGGGCGCTCACCCGGGACGGACGGTCGCGCCGCTGGACGACATCGACCGCGCGATGCTGGCGGAGCTGTCGGCCGACGGCCGCCTGGCGGTCCGGGCGCTGGCGGAACGCCTGCACATCTCGCGCACGAACGCGTACGCGCGGCTGGAGCGCCTCATGGCGGAGGGCGTCATCACGGGCTTCGGCGCCCGCATCGACCCGCGCCGCGCGGGCCTGGGCACGTCGGCGTACATCATGGTGACGGTGGAGCAGACGTCCTGGCGCACGATGGCCACGGACCTCCACGAGATCCCGTACGTCGACCACGTCACCCTGGTAGGCGGCGACTTCGACATCCTGCTGCTGGTCCGAACCCCGGACAACACGACGTTGCGCGACGTGGTCCTGGAGCGTCTCCAGGCCCTGGACGGCGTCCGCTCGACAAGGACGTGGCTGATCTTCGAGGAACTCCCCGGCTCAGTCCTGGCCTGACCCCGTGTCGTCCCCCCAATCACGCGTGTCGTCTCCCCAATCACGCGAGTCACGCGCCCAATCACGCGAGATCCGCCTCCAGTCACACGAGATCCGGATCCAGACACGCGATCCGGGGCGCACTCCGCGTACCCGGAGGGTCGGCTCGCGCACCCGGACAGTCGGCTCGCGTACCTGGAGGGTCGGTTACGTGAAGTCCCACTCCAGGACCACCTGGCGGCCCGTCCCCGCTCCACCGGCGCGGCGGTACGTCGCCTGGGCCGCGGCGTTGTCCTCCTCCGTCACCACCCACATGTCGTAACACCCCCGCGAACGGGCCAGTGCGGCCAGCTCCGTCACCAAGGCCGAGCCGAGGCTGCGACCCTGGAACGACGGGGAGACGCCCAGCTCGTACAGGAACATCTCCGTCCCCTTGTCCGGGTGCGTCATCTCGACGCCGGTCACCATGCCCGCCGGGACGTCGTCGACGTACGCGATCAGCAGGTGGTGACCCTCCGACGCGAGGAATCGCTCAAGGGCCGCCGAAACCGGCGGGTCGTCGAAGAGGTCGGCGGCGGCCAGCGCCGGTGCGGACGTCGTGATGCGGCGGATGTCCATCCGGCCATCCTGGCAAACAGCTGAGCCTCCGCGGGCAGAACGGCTGCCCCCGCGCACCCTTGACCCGGCCCGACCTGCGCGGTAATGGGGTGCCGCCCACCGGACGACTCTTATTTTATGGCGAGAATTAACGAAGAGCGTACCGGCCGGAAACTATTGACGCCGTCCCCTTTGCCCGGTGAGGATCGGCCGGTCCGCCGCCCTCGCAGAATGGACCAGACCATGGCCGGAAGATCACGCGCGTGGTCGCGTGCGCGTCGAAGTTCGCTCGTCACGCTGATGAGCCTGAGCCTGCTCGGCGGGGTCGCGCAGGCGGCACCGCTGCAGGCCCAGGCCGCACCGGCACAGCCCGTCATCGGCAAGCCCGCCCTCGACAAGGACGGCTGCGCCAAGATCGAGAAGACCCTGCCGACCCTCGCGGACTGGCCCAAGGTCGACAGCCAGCTCAAGGGGAAGGCCGGCGACGAGGCCCGCATCGCCCAGATCCTCTCGGGGATGACCCTCGAGGAGAAGGTCGGGCAGATGACGCAGCCCGAGATCACCTCGATCACCCCCGACGAGGTCCGCCAGTACGCCATCGGCACCGTCCTCAACGGCGGCGGCGCGTGGCCCGGCGCCAACAAGCACGCCACCCAGCAGGACTGGCTGAACCTCGCCGACTCCTACTGGAACGCCTCCAAGACCAGCCGCACGAAGATCCCCGTCATCTGGGGCATCGACGCCGTGCACGGCAACAACAACGTCTACGGCGCCACCGTCTTCCCGCACAACATCGGCCTCGGCGCGGCGCACGACCCGTGCCTCGTCCGCGACGTCGCCGGCGCGACCGCCCGCCAGGTCCGCTCGACCGGCCAGGACTGGGCGTTCTCGCCGACGCTGGCCGTCGTCCAGGACGACCGCTGGGGCCGCACCTACGAGGGCTTCTCCGAGGACCCGCGGATCACGCGCTCCTACGGCTACGAGGACATCAACGGCCTCCAGGACGGCGCCACCAGCCGCATCGGCTACAACGGCGTGATCGCCACCGCCAAGCACTTCATCGGTGACGGCGGCACGGCCAAGGGCCAGGACCAGGGCGTCAACCCGTCGTCCGAGGCCGACATGATCAACCTCCACGGCCAGGGCTACTACGGCGCGCTCGCCGCCGGCTCCCAGACCGTGATGGTGTCGTTCAACAGCTGGACCAACCCGGACCTCGGCATCAACGAGGGCAAGCTGACCGGCAGCAGCAAGGCGATGAACGAGATCCTGAAGGGCAAGATCGGCTTCGACGGCCTGGTCGTGTCCGACTGGAACGCCATCGGCCAGGTCCCCGGCTGCACGAACTCCTCCTGCCCGCAGGCCATCAACGCCGGCATCGACGTCGTGATGGTGCCCGCGGACTGGAAGGCGTTCATCACCAACACCGTCGCCCAGGTGCAGAGCGGCCAGATCCCGATGTCGCGCATCGACGACGCCGTGACCCGCATCCTGCGCGTCAAGATCCGCGACGGCATCTTCGAGTCGCAGAAGCCGTCCGACCGCTCCTACGCCAACTCGGACGAGGCGCTGAAGGACAACTGGCTGGCCCGCGACGCGGCCCGCGAGTCGCAGACGCTGCTGAAGAACAACGGCAACGTGCTGCCCCTCAAGCCGAAGTCCAAGGTCCTGGTGGTCGGCAAGAGCGCCGACAACATCTCGAACCAGACCGGCGGCTGGACGCTGAGCTGGCAGGGCACCGGCAACACCAACGCCGACTTCCCCAACGCCACCTCGATCCTCACCGGCATCAAGCAGGACCTCGGCGACGCCAACGTCACCTTCGACGCCACCGGCACGGTGGACCCGAAGGGCTACGACGCCGTCATCGCCGTGATCGGTGAGACGCCGTACGCCGAGGGCGTCGGCGACCTGACCCGCAAGACCCTCGAGGCCTCGAAGCTCTACCCCGAGGACGCGGCCGTGCTGGACAAGGTCAGCGGCAAAGGCACCCCGGTCGTCACCGTCTACGTCGGCGGCCGTCCGCTCTACATGAACCACGAGATCAACCGCTCGGACGCGTTCGTCGCGGCCTGGCTGCCCGGCACCGAGGGCGGCGGCGTCGCCGACATGCTCGTCAAGGGCAAGGACGGCACCGGCTACCAGGGCACGCTGTCCTACTCGTGGCCGAAGAGCGCGTGCCAGTCGCCGCTCAACCCGTGGTCCCCGGACTACGACCCGCTGTTCAAGCTGGGTTACGGCCTGAAGACCGGCCAGCGCGTCACCATCGGCCAGCTGGACGAGACCCCCGGCCCGGCGACCTGCGGGTCCACCGGCGGCGGCGGGACGGCGACCGAGGACCTGTCGATCTTCGACCGGACCGACGTCGCCCCGTACAAGAGCTTCATCGGCTCGGCGGAGAACTGGGGCGGCACCGAGATCGGCCCGGACGGCACCGCCGCGCACAGCGAGATCAACACCGTCCCGACGGACGTCAACGTGCAGGGCGACGGCCTGAAGACGACCTGGACCGGCACGGGTGCCGCCCAGCTCTACCTCCAGAACCCGGCGGGCACGGACGACCTGCGCAGCTACCTGAACGCGGACGGGGCGCTGGAGTTCGACACCGTCGTGCAGCAGGCACCGGTCAACCGGACGGTGATCAGCATGCACTGCGTCTACCCGTGCTTCTCCGAGGTGAACGCGACGAAGCTGTTCACCGACCTGGCGGGCGGCGCGAAGACGACGGTCAAGATCCCGTTGTCCTGCTTCAACAACGGGCTCGACTTCGAGCACATCAACACCCCGTTCCTGGTCTACACCGACGCCGCGTTCCAGGCGTCGTTCGCGAACGTGCGGTGGGTCCCCAACGGGGCAAAGGATCCCGATGCGAGACCTTGTTCGAGCTTGACCTGAGCACCGGCCGGGCCGGGAGCGGAATCCGCTCCCGGCCCGGCCCGTTTTCCGCCACGATGAAGTGATGACCACCGACGCGATCGCGCTCGCCGACGAACTCCTCGACGTCCTGGGCACCTACATGCCGCTCGAAGCGACCTTCGTCGGCATCGAAGGCCACGACGCCGAGCTGACCGATCCCGGCGAAGCCGCCCACGCACGGCTGCGAGCACGGGCCGCGGACGTCCTGGCCCGGGCGCGAGCCTCAGAAGACGACGATCGCGTCACGCTGGGCGTCGTCGTCCAGCAGGCCGAGGCCATTCTCACCCAGCTCGACGCGCGGGTCGTGGAGTTCACCCTGGCCGCTCCGATGTTCGCCGTCGGGATCAGCCACCTCGCCTTCCTGCCCCAGCTCGCGCCGTCCGGCGAGCAGGACGCGACCGGCTTCCGGGCCCGGCTGGCCGCCCTGCCCGCGCTCTACGAGGCCCTTGCCCAGCGGCACCGCGACGGCCTGGAGGCCGGCCGGACGCCGGTCGAGCGGATGGTCGGCAACGCCGTCGCGTTCCTCGACCGCTTCCTCGCGCAGGAGACGCCGTTCCCGGGCCACGAGCAGCTGGTCGCCGACGTCGTGCGGCCCGCGCTGACGCGCTACCGCGCGGTGCTCACGACCGAGATCGCCGGGCACGGCCGGCCCGACGAGCGGCCCGGGCTCTGCTGGCTCGAAGACGGCGAAGCGACGTACGCGGCCCTGGCCCGGATGCACACGACCACCGACCACACGCCCGCGGAGCTGCACCAGCTCGGCCTGGACGTCCTGGCGGGGCTCGATGCCGAGTACGCCGAGCTCGGCGAGCGCGTCTTCGGGCTGACCGAGCCGGCCGAGGTGCGCCGCCGGCTGCGGACCGACGAGAGCCTCCGCTGGCGCGACGCCGAGGAGATGCTCGACACCGCCCGCGCCGCCGTCGCCCGCGCGACCGCCGCGGCGCCGGGCTGGTTCCCGCGGATGCCGGCCGCCGAGTGCGTCGTGCGCGCCGTCCCGGACGCGGACGCGCCCGTCGCCGCCCCCGCGTACTACCTGCCGGGCGCGCCCGACGGCTCGCGGCCCGGCGCCTACTTCACCAACACCCACGAGGTGCGCACGCGGGACCGGTTCATCGCCGAGACCGTCGCGTTTCACGAAGCCGTGCCGGGGCACCACTTCGAGGTCTCGCTGGCGCAGGAGCTGACCGGGCTCCCGCAGCTGCGCCGGATCGCGCCGGTGACCGCCTACAGCGAGGGCTGGGGGCTCTACACCGAGCGGCTGGCCGACGAGATGGGCTTGTTCTCCGGCGACGTCATGCGCCTCGGCATGGTGGCCGAGGACTCCGTCCGCGCCGCGCGGCTGGTGGTCGACACCGGCCTGCACGCGCTGCGCTGGACACGCGAGCAGTGCGTTGACTTCCTCCGCACGCACACGGTGCTCAGCGAGGTCGAGGTGCAGTCCGAGACCGACCGGTACATCGAGTGCCCCGGGCAGGCGCTGGCCTACATGACCGGCCGGCTGGAGATCGTCCGCCTGCGCCGGTTCGCCGAGGAGACGCTCGGGGACGCCTTCGACATCAAGGAGTTCCACGGGGTCGTGCTCGGCAGCGGGCCGGTGCCGCTGAAGGTGCTGGACGACGTCGTCCGCGCCTGGGTCGCCTCCGCCTGATCAGTGCTGCGCGCCGTAGGACTTCTGGCACGGGTAGCCGTCGCCGGTGGCCGACCAGCTCGCCGGGTAGCCGTTCTGCGCCCACGCCGCGTAGGCCTGGGCGTAGGTGTAGCCGCGGGAATACAGCCACTGGCACGGCGTCTGGCTGCCCGAGTTGGTGATGGAGATCCACGGCTGGGCGTTGTACCAGCTCGGCTGGGCGTACCACTGGCTCGTCACCGCGACGCCCGGGCTCTTCGGCTGGACGTAGACGGTCTGCGGCGCCGGCACGACGACCGTCTGGGGCACGGGCGCGGTGACGGTCGGGGTGCTGGGGGCCGTGACGGTCGCCGTCACGGCCGGGGCCTGGGCCGGGCTGCCGGCGAGCGTGCGCCCGGGAAGCCCGCACGCGGCCAGGGCGAGCACCGCGGAAAGCGCCGTCACGGCGCGGAGAATACGCATGGTCCTGCTCATTTCGTCCGGGTCATGTGGCTGCCGGTGAGAACGCCGCCGGAAACGGTGTAGGAACCGGAAAATACGCGGGTGCTGCCGTCGGTCTGAATCGCGGAAAGCACGACGTACACGGTGTTCCCGCGGACGTCGGTGACGGTCAGCGTGTCCCACGACGTCGTCGAGAAACCGTTGACGTACTTGGTGTACCCGCCACTCCCGGCGATGCGGCTGCCACCGAGCGACCACGCCGTGGTGAAATCACGGCGGTTCAGCGCGTCGTAGTAGGAGATCACCGTCTGGGCCGCCGACGGGTCCACCGGCGCGACGTAGACCGGCGGCTGCTGGACGTAGACCGTTTGCGGTGCGGGCACAGCAATGACGCTGGTCGTCGCCGCCTGCGGGGTCACCGCGACCGGGACCGGCACGCCCGCCACGGGCACGCCGCAGGCCGCGGCACCGACCAGGAGCAGGGCGCCGACGAGAATTCCGGTGGGTTTCATGGAAATCAGCTTCTTCCGTGTTCGCCACCCCAGGAATCGGCCGCCCGCGGAATTCTGCAACAGTTTCCGGAGAACGCGACCCAAGCGTTATCCCGTTGGATTCAGACGTTCTGCCGCGTGATGTCGTAGGCCGTCATCGCGGCGGCCAGGTGCCGCGCGTCGGCGGCCCGCGTCGCGTCGAACCCGGTGATCAGCTGGATCCGGCCGAGGCGGTAGGTGAGGGTGTTGCGGTGGATGCTCAACGCACTCGCCGCTTCGCCTCGGTTGTACCCCGAGACGACGAACGCGCGCAGGGCGTCGATCAGGTGCGGGTGGTCTTCGAGCGGGTCCAGCACCCGCGCGAGGGCGTCGCGCGCCGGGCCCGGGCGGGCGAGCTGGTACTCGATGGCGAGGTCGGCCAGCCGGTAGAGCCGCGCGGGCCGGCGCAGGTTTTCCGCCAGGGCCAGCACTTCCACGGCTTCGGCGTGCGCGGCCGGGATGCCGGCGTGGGTCTCCGCCCGCGCCGCGGCGGCGGTGCAGGGCCGGCCGCAGATCCGGTCGACCCGCGCGGCGACGGCGTCCACCGCGACGCCGTCCGGCACGAGCAGCACCCCGCCGTCACCCTTGAAGGTCACCAGGACCGCACTGTCCACATCGGACCGGACCGCGCGGAAGAGGTCCGTCGCCGCCCGGGAACCGGCCGAAGCGGGCAGCGCGGGCAGGTGGAACACGACGACGTCGTAGCCCGGCGGCAGCTCGCGGTGGCGCACCGGACGGCCGGCGAGCAGGCTCGACGCGAGGTTCTGCCGGTCCTCGCGCTGTTCCCAGTCGAGGTCTTCGCGCTCGCGCAGGTACGCCTCGGCGACGCGCGGCATCACCTCGCCGAGGAAATCGAGCATCCGCGCGCCGAGCAGCGCCCGGTCGCCGGTCAGCCGTTCCCACGCGACGCTCGCAGCGAGCGGGTAGATCTTCAGGACGGCTTCGAGCGGCAGGCCGTCGCGAGCCCGCTCCGCGCCCCAGGCGATCGGCAGGGCCAGCTCGTCGTCGGTCGGGCGCCGGCCTTCGGCGACGGTGGTCAGGAACAGCTCGAACACCGCGGTCGCGTTGGCGACCAGGTCACCCGCCAGCACGCTCGCGGGCAGCAGGCGGTATTCGGGGATCTCGGCCGCGCAGCGAGTGATCATCGCGCTGGCGATCTCACCCGATCGAGGGAACAGCTCGGCCACGGAATCCATGCCACATTGTCACCATGCACAAACGGCCACGGCAACTTTCTGCGCGTTCTGCCAGCAGACAGCCCTGATCTTGTGCCGCATTCTGTGCAGAGCAACCAGACTGAAGGGACTTCGCAATGGCGCGGGGAACAAAACGATGGCTGGCCGGGCTCGGGATCGCGAGCCTGCTCGCACTGGGCTTGGCGGCACCGGCCCAGGCCGCGAGCGGCGGCAACAACGACTTCGGCTGCCGCCCGAGCGCCGCGCACCCGAACCCGGTCGTGCTGCTCCACGGCACCTTCGCCACCTACTACGAGGACCTCAACTTCCTGCAGGCCGACCTGGCCGCCCGCGGCTACTGCACGTTCTCGCTGACCTACGGCGCCTACCCGCAGTTCCCGTTCGTGGGCGGCCTCAAGCCGGTCGCGGAGTCGTCGGCAGAGATCAAGAACTACGTCGAGAAGGTCCGCGCGGCCACCGGCGCGGCCAAGGTCGACGTCGTCGGGCACTCCGAAGGCGGCCTCCAGTCGATCTACCTGGCCAAGATGCAGGGCATCCAGAGCGAGATCGGCAAGGTCGTCGCGATCGCGCCGCCGACCCACGGCGCCAACGCGTCCGGGCTGCTGACGCTGGCCTACACGCTGCTCGGCAAGAGCACGTGGGACAACGTCGTCAAGACGATCGGCCTGCCGATCTTCGCCGACGAGCTGGACGGCGGCGCCGCGATCGTCGCGCTCAACACCGGGCCGGTCGCCCAGCCCGGCATCGACTACACGATCATCACCTCGCGCTACGACGAGCTGGTCACCCCGACCGAGACGTCGTTCATCCGCGAGCCCGGCGTGCACAACCGCTACGTCCAGGACTCCTGCCCGTTCGACCCGGTCGGGCACATCGGCGAGGCCTACGACCTCAACGTCTGGCACCTGGTCCGCAACGCGCTCGACCCGGCGCACGCCGCGCCGATCCGGATCTGCGCGGTGGGCTCGCCCGGATGACCTGGCCCCGCTACGACGGCCCCGAGGACCTCGCGGCGATCGAGGCCGTCCCGCTGGCGGACCGCGGCCTGCCGGAGAGCACGTACGAGCTGCTCCGGCGGGCCGGGAGCCGGTTCGCCGATCGCCCCGCGCTGACGCTCCTGCCTTCGGGTGAGGCGTGGGAGCACGCGGAGACCTGGACGTACGGCGACCTGCTCGCCCGCGTCCACCGGATCGCGAACGTGCTCGCCGACCTGGGCGTCACCCGGCGGGACGCGGTCGCGCTGCTCGCGCCCAACAGCGGCGACGTCTTCGCGGCGACGCTGGCGGCCCAGGCCGTCGGCATCGCCGCGCCGGTCAACCCCGGCCTCGCACCGCACCAGGTGCGGGAGCTGCTCGAGACGTCCGGCGCGCGTCTGGTCATCGCGGCCGACCCGGACCTGGACATCGGCCGCCCGGTCCTCTCGCTCGCGGAGCTGGCGGCACGCGCCGACGCCGCCGATCCGGTCCGGCTGCACGCCGAGCCGCCTCGGGGTACGGACTTCGCGGGCTACTTCCACACCGGCGGCTCCACCGGCACCCCGAAGATCGCCGTGCACACCCAGGCCGGCGAGGTCGCCATGGCCTGGACGCTCGCCGCGTCCACCGGCGACGACGACCTCGTGCTGCTCGCCGCGCTCCCCCTGTTCCACGTCAACGCGCTGCTCGTGACCGGGCTGGCGCCGCTGTTCAAGGGCCAGCACGTCGTCTGGGCGGGCCCGCTCGGTTACCGCGACCCGGCGCTCTACCCGGTGTTCTGGCGGATCGTCGAGCGCTACCGGATCGGCGCGATGTCCGCGGTGCCGACGGTCTACGCCGTGCTCGCGCACCTGCCGGTCGACGCGGACATCTCCAGTCTCACGTTCCCGATCGTCGGCGCGGCGCCCTTGCCCGCGGCGGTACGACGGCAGTGGCGCGAGCGCACCGGCGTCGAGTTGGTCGAGGGCTACGGCCTGACCGAGGGCACCTGCGCGTCCGCCCGCGGTTTCTTGGGCGTCGTGCGGCCCGGCACGGTCGGGCAGCGGATGCCGTACCAGGAGGTCAAGGCCGTCCGGATCGACGGCGACGGCTGGACCGACCTGCTCCCCGGCGAGACGGGCGTGCTCGTGATCCGCGGCCCGAACGTCTTCCCCGGCTACCTGCGCGACGGCGAGCCGGACCCGGCGGGCAAGGTCGTCGACGGCTGGCTCGACACGGGTGACCTGGGCAGCGTCGACGCCGAGGGGTTCATCCGGCTGGCCGGCCGCGCGAAGGACCTGATCATCCGCGGCGGCCACAACATCGACCCCGCGACGATCGAGGAGGCGCTGCTGACGCACCCGGCGGTGTCGGCCGCGGCCGCCATCGGACGCCCCGACCGGCACTCGGGCGAGGTCCCGGTGGTCTACGTAACCCTGCACGCCCCGACACCCTCCGCCGAGTTGCTGGAGTGGGCGGCCACGCGGGTCCCCGAGCGCGCGGCCGTCCCGAAGGCTGTCCACGTCGTCCCGGAGATCCCGCTGACGGCAGTGGGCAAGCAGTACAAACCGGCGCTGCGCCAAGACACCCTGCGCCGGGTGGCCGAGGCCGAGATCGCCGCCCTGGACCTCGACTCCAAGGTGACAGTCGAGCTGGACCGCGACGAGCCCGTGGTGGTCATCGCCGCGCCACCCTCGGCGCCGCTCGCCACGGCCCTGGACGCCTACGCCTTCCGCTGGCGCTGGGGGTCGTGAGTGTTTAGGGCGGTTCTAACCGCCCTAAACACTCACGACGTCCTTAGCCGAGGCCGATGGCGAAAACGTGCAGGTTCGGGTCGGTCGGCAGCGTGACCGAGGCGATCTGCTTGCCCGCCGGGGCGTCGAACGGCGCCGTCGCGTAGACCGACGCGCCGCCGCCCGGGCCGCCCGGCTGGTTGCGGTGGTCGGCACGCGCGACGAGCGTGTTGCCGAACACCGGATCGGTGCCGCCGCCCGGGAACACCCAGTCACCGAAGGACAGGTCGGCCTGCCCGGTGGTGCCGTCGGTGAAGGTGACCGTGGCCTTGGCCTGGTGGTCGCCGTTCGACGCCGTGCCGATGAACGACAGCCGCGTCCCCGACAGCCGGACCGTCTGCCCGGCCGGGACGACGTTGTCCGGACGTCCGGCCGGTGCGGCCGGCCACACGAACGACGTGCCCACGGCCTGCGACGTCTTGCCGCCGACCAGGCCCGCCGCGGCCAGCGCCTCCCGGGAAAGGCTGTTCCCGGCGCCGTCGATGTCCGCCGAGCCGACGTCGCCGTCGTCCGAGATGCCGACGTTCGAATACGCCGCCGTGAGCCCGCCCTTCGGCGCGACCAGCACGATCACCGAGCCGGGCACCGACGTCGAGCCGCCCCGGACGGTCACCGGGACCTGGTAGTAGCCCTCGGGTGTCCCGGCGGCCACCGAAACCGTCAGCTTCGCGGTGCCGCCGCCGGTCCGGTCGTCGAGCCGGACCTGCCGCGGCCCCGTGACCTTCAGGCCGGCCGGCGCCTTCGTCGTGACGTCCAGCGTGCGGTCGTGCCCGCCGAGCCGTTGCGCGCTGACCGTGGCCTCGCCCGTGCTGCCCGGTTCGACGACGACCTGGTTGGTCGCCGACGCCAGGAACGGCTTCTCGTTGTCCTGGTAGGACGGTGGCGCCGAGTTCGCCGCCCACCGCTTGTCCGGAGTGGACTGCAGGGAGAAGTCCAGCCGGGCGCCGTCGCGCACGGTGTTCGCGGGCAGGTACGTGCGGTCCCAGTCGCGGCCGTTCAACGACAGGTCGTGGACGTACGGGGTGCCCGAAGACGCCTTCGGGGCGCGGATGTCGATCGTCCGTCCATTCGGGAGGGACAGCACCGCGCGCTCGAACAGCGGGCTGTGCACGACCAGGTCCGGCGTGCCCGGCGTGGCCGGGTAGATGCCGAGCGCGGCCCAGACGTACCACGACGACTGCGCGCCGAGGTCGTCGTTGCCCGGCTCGCCGTCCGGCGTCGCGCTGAACAGCGTCGTGGCGATCTCGCGGACCACCTGCTGCGTCTTCCACGGCTGCCCGACGTGGTTGTACAGCCACGGCACGCCGAAGTCGGGTTCGTTGCCGGCCCACATGTTCGGCTCGTTCGGGCCGACGTTCAGCTTCTGGAAGAATGTGTCCAGCCGCGTTGATACCGCGGCCGGCCCGCCCATCGCCGTCACCAGGCCGGCCGGGTCCTGCGGCACCAGCCAGGTGTACTGCGCGGCGTTGCCCTCGTCGAAGCCGTCCTGGCCGAACTTGCCGGGCGGCGGCGGGACGTAGGCCGGGCCGTCCGGGAACCGGCCGTCCTGACCGCGCGGCTGCAGGTAGCCGGTGAGCGGGTTGAAGATGTTCTGCCAGTTCTGGCCGCGCTGGGTGAACTCGCGCGCGACGTCCCGGTCGCCGATGCCCTGCGCGAACTGCGCGATGGCGAAGTCGTCGATCGCCCACTCCAGGGTGATCGACGCGCCGACGCGGGCGTGGTCGCCGCGCGAGGCGTCGTTGTTCGGCATGTACCCGCGGGCGACGTAGTCCGCGATGCCCTTGCGTTCCTGGTACGCGCCAGGCGTGTCGTCGACCGACGTCGCGCCCTTGACCAGGTACTTCAGCGCCGTCTTGACGTCGAAGTCCCGCGCGCCGAACGCGTAGAGGTTGGAGATCAGCGCGACCGAGCTGTCGCCGGTCATCTGGCCGGTGTAGTCGTTCGCCATCGGCCAGCGCGGCCACCAGCCGCCCTGCACGGCGTCGTTGGTCAGCGACTGCGCCATGTCGCTGGCTTCCTTCGGGAACAGCATCGCCTGCAGCGGCGCGAGCGAGCGGTAGGTGTCCCAGTCGGAGAAGTTCGCGTACTGGTGCCGCCCCTTCGGCAACGTCCGGATCTGGTCGTCGAAGCCGATGTAGCGCCCGTCGGCGTCGTCGAACGTGTTCGGGTGCATCAGCGAGTGGTACAGGAAGGTGTAGAACGTCTTGAGCTGAGCCGCATCGCGACCCGCCACCCGGATCTTGCCCAGCGCCTGCGTCCACTTGTCCCTCGTGGCCTTGCGGACGGCGGCGAAGTCGAAGCCCGGGACTTCCGCGGCCGCGTTGGCCTTCGCGCCGTCGACGCCCACGTAGGACATCGACACCTTGGCGTGCACCAGACTCTGGGCACCGAAGGTCAGGTACGCGCCCGCCTTCGGCGAGTCGACGCTGTCGGTGTCCGGCTTGACGCTCGAGCCGTCCCAGGTGCCGTGCGCGGTGAACGGCTGGTCGAAGGTGATGTCGTAGTAGACCGTGTACTTGTTCGGCTTGCCGCAGAAGTTGCCGGTGGTGGCCGAGCCGCTGACCTCGCGGTCGCCGGTGATCTTCAGGTCGGCGTGCGAGTTCCCGGCGAGGCTGGCGCCGCCCTTGACGAGCACCTGCGCGTTCGCGCCGGCCGGGAAGGTGAACGCGGCGAGCCCGGTGCGCGTGGTCGCGGTCAGCTCGGCCCGGACCTTCGAGTCGGCGAGCGTCACGGCGTAGTAGCCCGGCTCGGCCTTCTCGTCGTCGTGGGTGAAGTGCTCCGTGCGGTCCCAGGGCGCGCTGCCGACGTCGCCGGTGATCGGCAGGATCGGCACGTCGCCGAACGCGTTGCAGCCGACCGAGGCGTGGTCGAGGCTGAAACCTCGGATCTGATCACTGTGGTACTGGTAGCCGGCGTACGCGCCTTGGGTGTCCGGCGAGAACTGCATCATCCCGAACGGCGTCGCCGGGCCGGGGAAGTTGTTGATCTCCCCCACCGAACTGCCGCCGCTACCCGTCCCGATCAGCGGGTCGACGTACACCGACGGGTCGCTGACCAGCGGAGTTCCTGGTGACATCGTTGTCGGCGTCGCCGAAGCGACAGCCGGAATCCCGATCACCGCCGTCGCGACGATCGCCGCCATGAATCTGACTCGCACCGATGCCTCCCGCGGCCGCTCAGACAAAACTGCCCTGGACATCCGACCTTTGCGTGCCGCCGGGGGCGCGGTCAACACTTTGACAAAGACTTGACCCGTTCCCCCGAGGTATGAAGATCCGGTCAGGATCGGGTCCTCACCGTGTCAGGACGCCTACTGTCTACGCCGTGTGCGCACGTGTACTGGTCGCCGAGGACGACGAGAAGCAGGCCGAAGTCCTCCGGCTCTACCTCGAGAGCGAAGGCCACACCGTCGTGCTGGCCCCGGACGGCCGGGCCGCTCTCGACGAGGCCCGCCGCGACCGTCCCGACCTGCTCGTCCTCGACGTGATGATGCCCAAGGTCGACGGCCTGGACGTCTGCCGGATCCTGCGCGGCGAGTCCGACGTCGCCGTGCTGATGCTCACCGCCCGGGCCACCGAGGACGACCTGCTGCTCGGCCTGGACCTCGGCGCCGACGATTACCTGACCAAGCCGTACAGCCCGCGCGAGCTGATGGCGCGCGTCCGCACGCTGCTGCGGCGGACCGCCGCCCGGCGCGAACCGCCCGACACGACGTTGCGCGCGGGCGGGCTGCGGCTCGACCCGGTGCGGCACGAGGTGTCGGTCGCCGGCCGGCCGGTGGAGACGACGCCGGGTGAGTTCCTGCTGCTGGAGACGCTGATCAAGCAGCCGGGCCGGGTGTTCACCCGGCGGCAGCTGCTGGAGCTGACCCGCGGCGACGACCGGTTCGTCAGCACCCGGATCATCGACGTCCACGTGCTCAACCTGCGCAAGAAGCTCGAGCCGGACCCGGCGAAGCCGCAGTACCTGCTGACGGTGTTCGGCGTCGGTTACAAGCTGGCCGCCGAGAATGGCGACTGAAGGTCGCCGGCGCCGCTTCCCGCGGCGCCGCAGCCTGGTCCTGCGGCTGTCGGCCGTCTCGCTGCTCATCGCGCTCGGCTCGATCGCCGCGACGGCGTGGCTCGCCGTGCAGACCACCACCCGCGCGATCCAGCAGGAGCAGGGCCAGGCCCTCTCCGACGACGCGACGATCTACACCGAGCTGCTCGGTTTCGCCGCGGCGAACCACACCTGGGACCAGGCCGCCCCGAAACTGCGGGCGCTGGCCGGGGAGACCGGCCGCCGGATCGTCGTGACCACGATCGACCGGCGGGTGCTCGCCGACTCCGGCGGCGCGCCGGTCACGCTGCCGGTGAAGGCGAGCGCGTCGGTGGACCCGCTGCACGTCGACCCGGTGCTGCTGCCGGGCGCCGGGACCAGCGGCATCGACCCGCGCGCGGTCGGGCCGTTCCGGCTGCCGCCCCGCGAACGGGACGACGTCGCCGCCATGGCCGAGAAGGTCGTCGCCTGCCTGGGCGACATGGGCCTGCGCAGCGACGTGCGGCAGTCGCCGAGCGGCCGGCCGCAGATCAGCTCACCCGACGCCGTCACCGTCCGCTACTTCGCGGCCAAGTGCGGGATCTACGAGCTCACGGCGCCCACGCCGACCGAGCAGGCCGCGCTCGGCAGTCTCGACGACGCCGTGAACGCCTGCCTCGCCCACCAAGGCGGGGAACAGGTGAAGCTCAGCCTCGACTTCGAGGCGCTCGGCGCCCCCGACCAGGGCCCCACCCAGACCTGCGTCGACACGGCCCGGCGGGCGCAGCTCGCCCCGTACGTCGCGCCGCCCGCGCTGCTGTTCACGCTCGGGCCCGGCGACTCGCCGCTGCCGACGTTCACGCTGTCGCGGGAGAACCTGACGCGGATCCTCGCGGTGACCGGCGGGGTGCTGGCGCTGGCCGTGGCGGTCACCGTGCTGGTCTCGACGCGGCTGTCCCGGCCGCTGCGGGCGCTGACCGAGGCGGCGGAGCAGGACCGGCCGGCGCCGGTGAAGTCCCGCGACGAGGTGGGCTACCTCGCGACCGCGTTCAACGACCTCACCGCACGCCGCGAGCGCATCGAGGAGCAGCGCAAGGCGATGGTCAGCGACATCGCGCACGAGCTGCGCAACCCGCTGAACGTCATCCGCGGCCGGCTGGAGGCCGCCGAAGACGGGCACCTGCCGTTCGACCACGCGCTGTCCGCGTCGCTGCTCGAGGAAACCGTGCTGCTGCAGCACATCGTCGAGGACCTGCAGGACCTGGCCGCGGCCGACGCCGGGCACCTGCGGCTGTTCCCGGAGGCCGTGGACGCGGCCGAGCTGGCCGCTCAGGTCGCGGCCGCGCACGCCGACCGGGCCGCCGCGGCCGGCGTCACGCTGAGCGTCGAGGCCGCCGGCGAAGCCCGGCTGACGGCCGACCCGGTGCGCCTGCGCCAGGTCGCCGGCAACCTGGTGACCAACGCCATCCGGCACACCCCGCCCGGCGGCCGCGTCACGATCCACGTCTCGTCCACTGTGGACGAAGTGGTGCTCGCGGTCGCGGACACCGGCACCGGCA
The DNA here is from genome assembly GCF_036114655.1 of Amycolatopsis sp. NBC_00348. Lineage (NCBI taxonomy): Bacteria > Bacillati > Actinomycetota > Actinomycetes > Pseudonocardiales > Pseudonocardiaceae > Amycolatopsis > Amycolatopsis sp. NBC_00348. The sequence continues at coordinate 6,466,914 of NZ_CP107994.1, forward strand.
TCGCCGCCGAGGACCGGCCGCACGTGTTCGACCGGTTCTGGCGGGCCGAGAAGTCCCGCAGCCGCCAGACCGGCGGCAGCGGGCTCGGCCTCGCCATCGTGCGCCACCTCGTGCAGGCCCACGACGGCACCATCGACGTCGAGTCCGAAGTGGACGCCGGGTCGACGTTCACCGTCCGGCTGCCGAAAGCTAACCCTTGAGGCCGCTCTGGGCGAGGCCTTCGACGAACTGACGCTGCGCGACGATGAACACGAGCAGCACCGGCACGACCGTCGTGGTCGCGGCGGCGAGCTGGACGTTCCAGAGGTGCCCGCCGTAGACGTCGACGTACTGCGTCAGCGCCACCGGCAGCGTGTACATGTCCTTGTCGGTCAGGTAGACCAGCGGTTCCAGGAAGAAGTTCCACGTGTTGAGGAACGTGAAGATCGCGACGGCCGCCAGCGCGGGCTTCGCGATCGGCATGGCGACACGCCGGTAGAGCCCGAAGCGCGATAGGCCGTCGAGCCGGCCCGCCTCCTCCAGCTCGCCCGGGATCGTGATGAAGAACTGCCGCATCACGAACGTCGCGAGCACGCTGGGCGCACCGAAGATCGGCACGATGATCAGCGGCCAGTGCGTGTTCGTCAGCCCGAGGTCGTCGACCAGCCGGAACAGCGGGATGATCGTGACCTCGCTCGGCACCATCAGCCCGACGAGGATCAGCCCGAAGAACTTCTCACCGCGGAACCGGATGCGCGCGAACGCGTAGCCGGCCAGCGAGGAGAAGAACATCGTGCCCAGCGTGACCAGCACCGCGATGTACAGGCTGTTGAAGTACTGCTGCGCCAACGGGAAGTCGGTGAACGCGGCCTTGTAGTTCTCCCACTGCGGCTGCTTCGGGAAGAGCTTCGGCGGGTACGCGAGCACTTCGTTGGCCGGCAGCAGCGACGCCGTGATCATCCACCAGGTGGGGAAGACGAACGGCACCGCCAGCACGACCATCACCACGTAGCAGGTGATCTTCGCCCTACGACTCATGGAACACCCACCGCCTCCGCATCCGCCACTGCAGCAGCGTCAGCACCAGGATCACCAGGAACAGCACGACGGCGAGCGCGGCGCCGTAGCCGAGGTCGTGGTTGGCGAAGGCCTGCTGGTAGAAGTAGAAGACGAGGACGTTGGTGCTGTCCGCGGGCCCGCCGAGGGTCAGCACCTGGATCTGCGCGAACACCTGCAGCGCGCCGGCGACCGTGATGATCGCGGTGAGCAGCGTGGTCGGGCTGATCATCGGCAGGATCACCGAGCGGAACCGGCGCCACGGCCCGGCACCGTCCAGTTGGGACGCCTCCATGATGGACGCCGGGATCCCCTGCAGTGCGGCCAGGAACAGGACCATGTTGAGCCCGACGTTCTTCAAAACCTGCACCACGATCACCGACACCATCGCGCTGCCGTTGCCACGCAGCCAGTTCGGCCCGTCGACCCCGATCGTCTGCAGCAGCGAGTTGATCCCGCCGTTGTCCTGCAGCAGGAAGTTCCACACGATCGTCCACGCCACGAGCGTGATGACCACCGGCGAGAAGAAGATCGTCCGGAACACCGTGGTGCCGCGCAGCTTCAGGTTGAGCAGCAACGCGAGCGAGAGCGCCAGTGCGAGGTTCAGCACGACCAGGCCGACGCAGAAGATCGCCGTCGCGCGGGCGACCTTGGGCGCGGTCGGGTCGTCGAAGAGCTTCGCGTAGTTGTCCGCCCCGGCGAACGACGACGTCCCGGCCAGCAGGTTGACGTCCTGGAAGCTGTACCAGACCACGGCGGCCAGCGGCGCCACGACAAAGGCGAGGAAGCCGAGAGCCTGCGGGGCGATGAAGATCCACCCCGCGAGCTCTTCGCGCTTCTTCGACGTGAGAGTCACCGGCTCAGCACCGGGTCGATGGCTTGGCACACCCCGGCCAGCGCGGCGGACACGTTCGCGTCCGGCTTCCACATCGGGTCCAACGCGGACTGGACGAGTGACGCGATCCGCGCGCTGCCGGTGTGCGACGGCAGCACCGCACCGTTCTTGATCCCGTTCACCACGACGTTCTGCAGCTGTTCCTGGCTGAACAACGGGTTCGCCTTGGCGAGGGTGGCCGCGTTGATCAGGCTGTCGCGCGCCGGCGGGAAGTACTGGCCGAGCTTCGCCGAGTTGGCCGGGTCGGTGAAGAACGCCAAGAAGTCCGCCGCGGCCTTGGCGTGCTTGCCCTTCACCGGGACGCCGATCCCGGCTTGGCCGATGACCTGCGCGTTCGCCTTCGGCCCGGCGGGCAGCGGGACGATGCCCCAGTCGAACGGCTTGGCCTTCAGCAGCCCGGCCCGGCTGATCTGCGCGATGGTCAGGCCCGACTCGCCGGCGAAGAAGTCCGCCGTCGTGCCCGGGCCGGGCAGCGCCTTGTCGGTGAAGATCGCCTGGTGCAGGAAGGTCATCGCGGACGTCATCTCCGGCGTCGCGAACCCGCAGGTCTTGCCGTCCGGGCCCCAGGCGTCGGCGCCGAAGCCGCGCCAGACCGAGGCGAGCAGCACCCACTGCTTGTACTCGAACTCGCGCACGACCAGGCCGGCCTTGCCGGTGTCGCGCGCGGCGACCTGGGTGGCGATCTGCTTGGCGGCGTCCCAGGTCCACTTGCCACTCGCGAGCAGCTGGTCCGGCGTCTCGGTGATCCCGGCCTGGGTGAGCAGGTTCTTGTTGTAGAACATGCCGAACGGCGACGTCGAGAACGGGTAGGCGAAGAGGCTGTCGTCCTTGGTCCACAGTTTCGTGGCGGACGGGACGAGCTCGCCGACGTTGTACCCCGCGGTCGCGGTCAGCGTCGGCTTCAGGTCGGTGAGCGCGCCGGACTGGACGAAGTCCGGGGCGTCGCGCTCGAGGATCCACGCGAGGTCGGGCGGGTTGCCGCCGGACATCTGCGTCGTCAGCGCGGCCGAGTACGCGCTCGTGTCGCCCGGGACGACGTCGAACTTCACCGACGCGACCTCGGGGTGGGCCTTGCGGTACTCGGCGGCGATGGAGTCGAAGAGGGCGAGCTGGTTCTTGTCCGTCGTCCAGACCGTCATGCGCAGTGCGACGTTCGTGTCGTCGCCGGCGCCGCCCGAGCAGGCGGTCGAAGCCAGTGCGACGGCGGACAACGCCGCGGCGATGAGCAGCCGGGTTCTCGGGTAGGCCACAATGCCTCCTGGTTATTCGAATTAGCAGCGACGGTAAACGTCTCGTTCGTAGGCTGTCAACAGCCAGTGCGCCTAGTTCTGAGTGTGCACTGTGGAGGGTGCCGCCGCGGTGGCACCCTCGTGGAACGTGCACGGCAGCAGCAGCTGCCGGGGCTTCGGATCCGCGAGCAGCTCGACCAGGACGCGCACCGCGTGCGCGCCCATCTCGTGCCGCGGAATGCGGAACATCGACCAGTCGGTGGCCGTGCTCGGCACCGCGTGCGCCGCCGGCTGCTGCGACGGGTCGGCGTCGCCCAGCACGACGAGGGAAAGGTCGTCGGGCACGGCCAGGCCGAAGTCGTGCGCGCACGCCAGGATGCCGTCGGCCATCGCCGAGCTCTCGACGAGCAGCGCGGTGACGCCTTCGTCGAGCGCCTGCCGCAGCGCGAGCGCCGGGTCGTCGGCGAGGAACACCAGCGGCGGCCGGCGGTGCTTGCGCGCCGCGGCGTCGTAGCCGGTGCGCCGGTCGAGCGTCGGCTCGTTCTCCTCGGTGACGCTCAGCAGGCCGATCTTGCGGTGCCCGAGCTGCCACAGCCACTCGTGCACCTCACGGGTGGCCGCGACGTAGTCGGCGCCGACGTAGCTGATCGGCCCGGTCGGCGACTCGCGGCGGCCGACGAACACGAACGGGAACTGCTCCTCGACGAGCTGCGCGAGCTCCTGCGGGTCGTTGTGCCGGCCGAGCAGGACCGAGCCGTCGGCGATGCGCAGCCGGTTCGTGCCCTGGTCGTAGATGCGGCGGCGCCCGTCGCGGCGGCCACCGCTGGTGAACAGCAGCAGGTCGAAGCCCTGGGCCTCGGCCTCCTCCTCGATGCCGAGCAGGAACGGCCGGTAGAAGTCGGCCACGCCGGACGGGAACACCGACTCGTAGGTGAACACGCCGAGGATCTGGTTGGACTTGCCGCGCAGCCGCCGGCCCATGATGTCCACGGTGTACCCGGTCTCGCGGAGCACCTGCTGCACGCGTTCGCGGGTCTCGGGGGTGATGCGCAGGCTGTCGGAGCCGTTCAGGACCATCGAGACGACGGCCTGCGAGACGCCGGCCAGGCGTGCCACCTGGGCCTGCGTGACCCGGCCCGAACCCGCCGTCATCGATGACTCCCTCCAGCGCGACTGCCGCGGACAATCGGCACAGTACAGGCGGCACTTTCAGTACCCCCGCACTTCCGGCCACCGGCGCTCCACCCCGGCGGCGTCCAGCTCGCGCGCGAACTCCTCGAAGAGCCGGCCGTCGGCCTGCACCGCCCGTGGCTCGACACCCTCGCGCACGGCGAACGCGGCGAGCAGCCCGGCGACCTCGCCGATGTTCCACTCGACCGGGTGCAGCCGGAAGCAACCGTTGGTGATGTGCGTGGTGCCGGCGTTCTTGCCCGCGGGCAGCAGGTTGCGCACCCGGACGGGCACCAGCGCGCCGAGCGGGATCTCGTACGGCACGCTCGCGACGTCGACGTAGTTGTCCCCGCCGGTCGACGGGTGCAGGTCGATCCGGTAGCTCCCGACCCCGACGGCGTCCGCGCGCCGCACCCGGCCGTCGACGCCGAGGATCTCCGCCGAGACGTCGTGCTCGGTGACGGTGGTGACGGCCTTGATCCGCCGCGCTTCGCGGACGTACGCGGACTTCGCGAGGCCGTCGTCGGTGCCGGTGACGTCGTGACGCAGCTTGAGCCCGGGGAAGCCGGTGCCGCCGTCCGCGCGGGGCGCTTCGGTCTGCAGCCAGTACAGGACGGACAGGCTCAGCTGCTTGGCTTCGTGGTGCGCCTCTTTGACGACGGCTTCGTCCGCGTGTCCGGGGATGGTGAGCGCGGGCTTGAGCCAGTAGTCGTTGAGCGGCCAGTTGACCAGGGTGATGTCGGAGTCGAAGGCGCCGTCGGCGTGCAGGCCGCGGGCGAGGATGCGCCGGAACGCCCAGAGCTCCTTGTCCCCCGCGTCGGCGCTCTGGTCGGCGCTGACGGCGAGGGGGTCGCCGGCCGGGTTCGGCACGAAGGTGCGTTTCACGGGCTCGAGCGTCCGGGGGTCGGGGGCGACGAAGCCGAGCAGCGGGCCGGGCCAGAAGTCGGGTTGGTAGTCGCGCCAGAAGCCGTACATCTCGGGCCGGTCGATGACGTGGTGCTCGCCCTCGTGGTGCGAAACGGCGAAGCAGTAGGTGATCCCCTGCAGGTTCGCGGGATCGGCTTCCGCCGGGGCGTGGGGCTCGTCGTGCTCGCTGCGCGCCTCCGCCCCGGTGACGTGCTCGGTGCCGGTGAGCGGCAGGAGGTCGCCGTCCTCGGTGGCGTCGAGGACGTACCGCGCTTTCACGGTGACGCGCTCCCCGTCGCGGCCTTCGAGGGTGACGGCGTCGACGCGATCGCCGCTGGTCACGGCGTCGACCGGCCGGTGTTCGAGGAGGACGCGGATCCGCCCGGCGCTGCGGTGCGGCGCGAGCAGGCTCTCGACGACGGCGAGCGCGACGCGCGGTTCGTGGCAGAGCTTGCTCACCTTCCCGGCGCCGGGGTTCAGCTCGGCCAGGGCGGCGGCCTCGGCACGCAGCGGGTAGTGGCGCCGGTAGTAGCCGCGGATGCCTTCGCGCAGCTCACGGTAGGTGCGGGTGGACCCGAACCGTTCGATCCACGGGTTCTCGTCGGGCGGCACGGCCTGCGCGGTCAGCTGCCCGCCGAGCCAGTCGGTCGCCTCGGTGAGCACCACGCGCCGTCCGGCCTTGGCCGCCGCCAGCGCGGCGGCGACCCCGCCGAGCCCGCCGCCGACGACCAGAATCTCCGTGTCCAGTTCCTTCATGAGCCTTCCCGCATCTCGCCACACTGCCGGAGTAATACGAATTACTCACGGCATACTGCGGGAGTCGGGGCCGCGCGTCAAGAGTGTGGGTCTGCCGCGGCTTGTCGTGAGTGGTTAGGGCGGTTCTAACCGCCCTAACCACTCACGACCCCGCCGCGGCAGAGAGCTAGAGCGGCAGGCCCGCGTAGTTGTTGGCCAGTTCCGTCGCCGCAGCCTCGGACGTCACCGTGCGCTGGAGCTGGGACAGCTGGAGCTGCGCGTCGAAGTCGTCGCCGTGGCGGTGCAGCATCGACGTCATCCACCACGAGAAGTGCGTGCAGCGCCAGACCCGCTGCAACGCCGTCGCCGAATAGGCGTCGACGAGGCTGCCATCGCCCCGGAACGAAGCCGTGAGGGCCGTGGAAAGCAGGGCGACGTCGGCTACCGCGAGGTTCAGGCCCTTGGCGCCCGTCGGTGGGACGATGTGGGCCGCATCCCCGGCCAGGTAAAGGTTTCCGTGCCGCATCGGGGTCGTCACGAAGCTGCGCATCGGCAGCACGCTCTTCTCCGTGATCGGTCCCGTCCGCAACGTCCAGCCCGGGACGCCGAGCCGTTCCGACAGCGCCGTCCAGATCCGGTCGTCACTCCACCGCGCGATGTCCTCGTCCGGCGTCACCTGCAGGTAGAAGCGGCTGACGTGCGGCGAGCGCATGCTGTGCATGGCGAAACCGTCCGGGTGCCACGCGTAGATCAGCTCGTCGGTCGACGGCGCGACGTCGGCCAGCACCCCCAGCCACGCGAACGGGTACGTCCGCTCCCAGACCTTCTGCTGCGGCATGAACTCCCGACTGGGCCCGTGAAAACCGTCGCAGCCGACGACGACGTCGGCGTCGATCCGCTGCGCGCGCCCGTCACCATCCACAAAGGACACCGACGGCGAGCCGGTGACGTCGTGCAGCTCGACGTCGGAGACGGAGTAGAACGCCGGCCGCCCGGCCTTTTCCCGCGCCGCCATCAGGTCCTTGGTCACCTCGGTCTGGCCGTAGACCGTCACCGACCGGCCGGCGAGGTCGACGAAGTCCAGGTGGTGCCGGTGACCCGGCCACTGGAGGTGGATCCCGCGGTGCTCCATGCCCTCGGCGTCGAGCCGGTCGCCGAGGCCGGAGTTCCGGAGCAGCTCGACCGTGCCGGCTTCGAGGATGCCCGCGCGGATGCGCGCCTGGACGTACTCCGCGGTCTGCCGTTCGAGCAGCACCGAGTCGATGCCCTCGAGGCCGAGCAGGTGGGACAGCAGCAGCCCGGCCGGGCCGGCGCCGACGATGGCGACCTGGGTGCGCACGCGGAACGTCCTTTCGACGGCTGGACCCCGAGGATGACGCCGAGAGCGCGCGTCACACCAGGCCATTCTCATTCATTGAGAGATTGTCCGCGAAATACCGCGCGCCGCGGCGAGCAGGGCCGGGATCTGCATCCGGGCGTTCCGGCCGGTGGGGACGATCACCGACAGCGCCGCGACGACGTCGCCGGCCGGCCCGCGCAGCGGCACGGCGATGCCGGTCGTCTCCTCGTCGATGAAGCCCGCGCAGTACGCGTAGCCGTCGCGCCGGACGTCGGCGAGGAACCGCCGCAGCCGCGCGGGCTCGGTGAGCGTGGTGCGGCGGTACGCCGGAAGCGGCCCGGCCAGCACCTCTTCCCGCAGCTCGGCGGGGGCGTGGGCGAGCAGCACGAGCCCGGACGACGACGCGTGCAGCGGCAGCCGCCCGGCCACCCGCGTCACGTTGACGACCGCGCCGGGCGCCGAAAGCCGCTCGACGAACAGCACCTCGCGGTCCTCCAGCACGGCGAGCTGGGTGTGGTGCCCGACGACGGCGTGCAGGTCCTCCATGAACGGCAGCGCCGCTTCGCGCAGCCCGAGCGTCGGCGACGCGCGCGACGCCAGCTCCCACAATCGGACACCCACCCGGACCTGCCGGTCGGGGTCACGCCGCAGCCAGCCGTGCCCGACCAGCTCGTCGATCAGCCGCGACGCCGTCGCGACGTGCAGGCCCGCGCGCCGCGCGACGTCGGACACGCGCAGCGCCGGCGTGTCCGGCCCGAACGTCTCGAAGACGCGGACGACGCGCGAAATCACGGACTCGCCGTGGGCCGGTCTCACCACGTCAGGCAGTGTGCCCCACCCTGAGGCGGGGCACACCGCGACGCGTCACGGCAGGGCGTTCAGGAACGGCTCGTGGCTGTTCTGGAACTCCCAGTTGTAGTACTTGTCCCAGTTGATCGACCACGTCATCAGCCCGCGCAACGCCGGCGACGCGCCGCCGCGCAGCGTGTAAGAACCGCAGCCGGTGCCCTTGGCCAGGCAGGTCACCGCCGTCTGGACGACGGACGGCGCGAGGTAGCCGTTGCCGGCGCTGACCGCCGCCGGCAGCCCGACCGCGATCTGGTCCGGCCGCAGCCCCGGGAAGAACTGGCCGGTGTTCGCCACGCTGAAACCGGCCTTGAGCATGTCGCCCATCGCGATCGGGAAGTCCGCCGCGCCCATGTTGTGGTACTGGTTGTCCAGGCCCATCACCGGGCCGGAGTTGTAGTCCTGGACGTGCAACACGGTCAGCGAGTCGCGCAACGCGTTGATCACCGGCAGGTACGCGCCGGTCCGCGCGTCACCGCCGCCCGAGCCGCCGTAGAACTGGTAGCCGACCTGGACGAAGAACGTCTCCGGCGCCATCGTCAGCACGAAACCCGCGCCGTACTTGGCTTTCAGCGACTTCAGCGCGGAGATCAGGTTGACGATCGACGGCGTCGTCGGGTTGTGGAAGTCCGTGTCGCCGGCGTTGAGCGAGAGCGAGTGGCCTTCGAAGTCGACGTCGAGGCCGTTGAGGCCGTACTTGTCGATGATCGCCGAGACGGAGCTGACGAAGGTGTCGCGCGCGGCGGTCGTGGTCAGCTGGACCTGGCCGTTCTGGCCGCCGATGGAGATCAGCACCTTCTTGCCCTGCGCCTGCTTCGCGCGGATCGCGGCGATGAAGTCGGCGTCGCTCTCGACGTTCGGGCACTCCGCGACCGAGCAGCGGTTGAAGCGGATGTCGCCGGAGGTCACCGACGTCGGCTCACCGAAGGACAGGTCGATGATGTCCCAGGCCGCGGGGACGTCGGCCATCCGGACGTACCCGGAGCCGTTCGCGAAGCTCGCGTGCAGGTAGCCGATCAGGGAGTGCTTGGGCAGCCCCGTGTCGACGCAGCCGGTGGTGCTGCCGGTGGCCGCGGCGGTGCGCGGCGACTCGCCGGCGGTGTTGTACGCGGCGACGGTGTAGCTGTGCGTCGAGCAGGCCGTCAACCCCGTGAGGGTGGCACTCGTTCCGGTGACGGTCGTACGGAGCGTGCTGCCTTCGTAGACGCGGTAGCCGGTGACGGTGCCCGCGCTCGCGCCCCAGCTCAGGGCGATCGAGGAGGTCGTGACGGCGCCGACGGACGGCGTCCCGGGTGCTCCCGGCGTGCCGGGAGTGCTGCCGCCGGGACCGTCGAGGACGACGTCGTCGGCGTAGTAGGTGCCCGCGCCGTACCAGCCGTGCAGGTAGAGCTGGGCCGACGTCTGGCCCGCGGCCGAGGTGAACGACAGCGAAAGCTGGTTGTAGGCGCCCGCGTTGCCCGACCAGGTCGACGCGCCGCCGGTGATGCCGAGGTAGACCGGGTTGCCGCGGACCCACGCGGACACGGTGTAGGTCGTGTTCGGCAGTACGGACACCGTCTGCGCGCACTGGGCGTAGTCGGAGCCGGCCGGGGTGGCGGCCAGCGCGTAGCCGCCGGAGTGCACCGGCGTCGTCACGGCCGTGCCACCCGAGCACGTCCAGCCGGACAGCGAGCCGGCCTCGAAACCGGGGTTGGTGAGCAGGTTGGCCGCGTCGGCGGTGCCTCCGCCGGCCACCAGGCCGGAGAGCGCCAGCGCGAGGGCGGCGAGTGCTGCGGAGAATCTGGAACGCCTCATCGGGTCCTCCAGTGGGGACGCGGTAGCACCGCGGAGAACCATATTGTCTAGACCACTGAGTAAAATGTCCAGACCAACTCGTCAGCGGGCGACCAACAGCCGGGCCACGAGGCGGGTGCGCTTCGCGCCGGCGCGGTCGACCACCTGGACGCTGCGCCAGCCGGGCGGCACCCGGTCGGCGAGCAGCTCCGCCCGCCACTTCCCGGTGCGGCGGACGTGCCGGTCGAACGAGCGCGGCCGCACCATCCGGCCCCGGCTGCGCTGCCCCTCCAGGGCCTGCTCGGCGGTGGCGTCGACGAACAGCAGCCGCATCGAACGCCCGGTCAGCCTCCCGACCACTGCGAGCAGCGCGCGGGTCGACGCCCGCGTCGAGGGTTCGTGGACGACGAGCGGCCCGTCGGCGAAGATGGCCCGCCTGACGATCCGCAGCCGGTGCCCCGCGTGCACGAGCGGCCGGTACCAGCGGTAGGGCACCGCGTCCGGCAGCACCGTCGCCAGCCGCGCCCGGACCTGGTCGGAGTCGAGCACCGGCAGCCCCTCGGCCGCGTGGCGGAGCATGGTGGTCTTGCCCGCGCCGGGCAGCCCGGCGACGACGAGCAGGTCACGCGGGCCGAGCTCGATGACGGTGGGCTCGCTCATGCCCTGACAACGCCCGGCCGAAGGTAATGGTTCCTTTACTTTCGACTCCGGACCGTGACTTCGCCAGTGACCGTCCGCACCGGGCACCCCGGCGGCGGGGCGGCACCACTCCGAGGTGGGACCGGTTCTCACGTCCCGTGTCCACCGTCACCCACTCGCCTGAAAACCCATGCGTGGCACGGCATTCGACGGCCCGGAACCGCTTCGGGTGAAGATCTTCCCCACCTCTTCCCGGCGTCCGGAAAATCCCTATCTTCTGGAAGGGACGCCACGGCCAGAACAGGGGAAAGGCACCATGACCCAGTCGCTGGAACTCCCACTCCAGGAATACTGTCTCGATTGGACACTCACCGGCGACGACGGCGGCCGGGTCGAAGTCACCCTCTCCGGCCAGGTGACCCTGCTCGACAACAACCGGTTCTACAAGATCGACGGCGTCGTCTACGTCGCGCAGGGCGACGCCGACATCCGCGCGGTCGGCAACCCGCGCCTGTCCGTGCGCCGCAACGGCGTCGAGAAGTCCGGGCGCCAGTGGGGCTGGGAGATGTGCTCGGCGCGCAAGAGCCTCGGCGCGCTCAGCACGATGGAGGGCTACTTCGTCCGCACCGGCTACTGGGCGCCCGCCGACCGCTCGATCCAGCTGAGCCTGTGCGCCGAGCTCGGGTGGAGCCGGCGCAAGACCTACAGCCCGAACGTCACCGTCCGGATGATCGACTAGCCACTGATCGACTAGCCACTGTGGACTTGCGCCGGGCCGCCGCGACGACGAACCCGGCCGCGACGGCGCCCGCCACCGCGCACCCGGCGCCGAACCCCGCGGCCGGTTCGTGCACGCGCAGCACCGACACGCACAGCCACACCGCGGCGCCGAACAGCACGCCGAGCACCGGCCCGGCGACCAGCGCGCCCCGCCCGCGGTGGCCGTTGCGGATGTTCCGCAGCACCGACTCCAGGTAGGCGAGCGCGAACAGCGCCAGGATGAGGCTGCCCGCGCCCATCGCGCTGGCCAGCGGGTGCTGCGAGGTGAGCAGGGTGAACGTCTGGGTGACGGTCCCGGTCTGGATGGTCGCGGTGACCGCGCCGCCGACGATCCACCGCGCCAGGCCCGGCAGCTCGAGCTGGGCGGTGAAGCCGTTGCCGGCGGCCTTCGCCGTCGTCTCGGCGGAGCCGAGCGGGATCCCGGCGGCGGTCAGGTCGAGCGCGATCCGGCCGGGGTTGCCGGGGCCGGTCACGGTCAGCGGCTTGCTCAGGTCCACCTCGACCGGCGCCGACACGGGCGCGTCGCCCAGTTTCAGCGTGGGCGACGCTTGGTGCGGCAGCCGTTCCGGGGTGAGCAGCGTGAGCACGACCAGCGCGATGAGCGCGGCGGCCGCGGCGAGCCGGAACCACAGCGTCGCCGCCGACGACGGCGTCACTTCTTCGGGCACGGGCTGCTGCTGCGGAATGCGCGTGGCGGACAACGTCGGGTCCGGCGCGGGCCGCTGGACCGGCCGCGTCCGGGCGTCGACCGGCGGGGCCGGCGCGGTCGGCGAGTTGAGCCCGGAGATCACCCGCGGCGTCAGGTGCAGCACCGGCACGCCGGCGCGTTCGAGCCAGCCCGGGCCGTAGACGGCGGTGGCGGCGCCGGCCAGGTCGGCCGCGAACGCCTCGGCCTCCCGGTAGCGTGACTCGGGTTCGCGGGCGAGGCTGCGCATGATCACGCCCGCGATGGGCATCGGCACCCCCGCGATCGGCCGCGGGTCGGTGAACATGTGCTGGCGCATCATGCTGATCGCGCCGCGCGTGTTGTCGAACGGCAGCTGCCGGGACAGCAGTTCGTAGAGCACCGTGCCGGCCGCGTAGACGTCCGCTGCCGGGCTCAGCGCGTTGCCCATCGCCTGCTCCGGCGCGATGTAGGCCGGGGTGCCGAGGATCTCGCCGCCGTGCGTGACGAGCGTGGCGCCTTCGCTGATGACGCGCGCGATGCCGAAGTCGGCCACCTTCATGACGCCCTGCGTGCTGAAGAGCAGGTTCCGCGGCTTGACGTCGAGGTGCAGCACGCCCGCCCGGTGCGCCGCGTGCAGCCCGGCGAGCATCGCCAGGCCGATCGCGCACGCCTGCTCGCCGCTGACGCCACCGCCGTGGAACCGGCTGTGCACGGTGCCGCCGTCGAGCCGTTCCATCACCAGCAGGTGCTCGCGACCGGTGCGGACGTAGTCGTACACCGGCACGATGTGCGGGTGGTCCAGGCTGGCCAGCACGCGGGCCTCGCGATCGAACAGCTCGCTGCTCGCGGCGTGGTTGAGCACGTCCCAGGGCAGCTGCTTGATCGCGACGCTGCGGCCCAGCGTCCGGTGCGTCCCGGCGAACACGACACCCATGCCGCCTTCGCCGATCTCGGCGCCGATGTCGTACTGCGGGAGCGCGGCGATCAGGTCCGCCGGTGCGCTCATCGGCCGAGGTCCCGGGTCGCGGGCACGCGCATCCGGACGGTCTGGTCACCGACGGTCTCGTACTCGGGCTCGGGGGCCGGCTTCACCGGGTTGGGGGTCAGGTAGCCGAGCAGGAACGCGATCGCCGCGGCGCCGAGCACCACCGGGATCTCGATCGCCGGTTCCGGCGGGACCAGCCGCAGCACGGACAGCGTGATCACCGCGACCAGGCCGGTGCCGAACCCGGCGGGCAGGAACCGCAGGCCGCGGCGCCAGCGGTTGGCGGCCAGGCGGTGCCGGGCCAGCGCGAGCAGCGCCGTCAGCCAGGCCAGGATCGTGAGCACGAGCATCGCCAGGCCGAAGACGCCGTAGACCGACCAGAACGAGCCCCGGACGTCGGCGACCGTGGTCGCCTCGCCGAGCGTCACGCGCCCGGCGTCGAGCAGCTCGACCGACGACGGCAGCAGCCCCGTCGCCTGCCCGGACAGGTCGCCGAGGTCGAGCACGAACGTCCGCGTCGCGCTGCCGCGCGCCGGCACCTCGAATGGCGCTGTCGTGTCGTAGGCGAAGAAGGTGAGCGCGAGGGCGACGCCGGACACCCGCACGCTGCGGACCTTCACCGGCGCGTTGCCGGTGTTGGTGGCCACGACCTCGAGCTTGACCTGGCTCGCCGGGTCGATCGGCACGGTGGCGTCCGCGATCGGCCGATCGTCGATCGACACCTGCAGTCCGAGCGAACCCGACTCCGCCGAGGCGGCCGGTGCGCCGAGCAGCACCGCGCACAAACCCAACGCAACCCCCGCCGCGATGACACGTCCCATTGGGCATCCCCTACTTGCGTAATCCAGTTGGTCCGGGATGCTACAGCGAGCACACACCTGGGGAGGACGTTCCGATGCGTTACGTGGTTCGGTTGTTTTTCGGCGCGGTGACCGGAGCGTTGCTCCTGGTCGTGTTCGCGTCCAACGCCAACGCACAATACACTTCTTCGGTTGGTTTGAAACCGTCGAGCGGACCGGCCGGAAGCTCGTTCACCATTTCCTGGAGTTTCTACCCCTGCAAAGGCGCGGTCACCTTTTCCTGGAACGGCACGCCGATGTGGTCCACGCCGGCCACCCTGCAGACCACTAGCGGCACGGTCGCGGCCAAGGTGCCCGGCGGCGCCCAGCCCGGCACCTACCCCGTCACCGGCACGTGCACCAACGCCCGCACCGGCGGGCCGTTGAGCGCGGGCAGCCGGTTCACCGTGACCGGCACGACCACCACGACCCCGCCGCCACCGCCGACCACGACACCGGTCACGCCGCCGCCCGTGACGACCAAGCCCTCGAAGCCCGGGACCCCCACCACGACCCCGCCGTCGACGACGACCACCCCACCCACGACCACCAGCACACCGCCGACGTCAACCACCCCCACCACACCCGGCGCCCCGACGACGACCAGCACCGTGCCGAAGCCGGGCGAGCTGGTGCTCGACCGGCCGAGCGTCCAGCCGGGCGACGAGCTGTCGGCGTCCGGGAGGGGCTGCGAGCCCGGCCGGATGGTGACGCTGATGGCCGACGGCGCCGAGGTCGGCTCCGCCTACACCGACAGCACCGGCGCCTTCACCGCACCGGTCCAGTTCACCCGGATCGAGGCCGGCCCGCACACGGTGGTCGCCGAATGCGGAGTGCGGCTGACGGGCACGGTCGACCAGGTCGTGACCCGCTCGTCCGGCGGGCAGACGAGCACCCTGGTGATCCTGGTGTTCTTCGTGCTGGCCGGCATCGCGGTGATCCGCTTCCCGTAAACGCCCCGGCAGTTGTTTCCTTCGATACGGGGAAAGGCTCGCCGATGACTTGGACGGAAAGCGAGCGGTTCCGAACAGGTCGTCCGCGAATCCGAGCCTTACCGCGGACTTTCCCGCGCCTGCGCCTTTCACCCGGGAATGAGTGAAAGGCACAGGCGTCAACACCGAAACCGCGCAGGGAAGCCGCACGAAGGCCACGGTCACACTGGGAACCGCAGGGCACACCGCTACCGAGCCCGACGACGCTCCCGCAGACCGGCACCCCACTTGCGTGACCCCGACTTATCGGACCAAAACGACACAACAGGCACAGCAAAACGTCTGAATCCTCCCCTTTTCGGGAGCGTGCCGCTGAAGTCCCGGTGAATTTTCCTACTCCCGACGGCCTCCGTAGTGGTTTTACGGGCGTTAGGCTCGCATGATCCGTGACCGGGAATGGTCCGATCGAGTGACGGGAGAGCGCGCGTGCCGGGGTCAGTGCGTACCCGCTGGATCGTGGCGGTGGTCGCCCTCGCCGTCGTGGCCGGCGCGGTCGTCGTGTTCTGGCCACGCGACGCCGAGGCGCAGGACCCGGAGATCGCCGTGTCGCGCTCGTCGTGCGGCACCGGCTGGGCGGCCCCGAAGCCGGGCCCGCAGACGTTCCGCGTGCACAACACCGGCTCGGTGACCGCCGAGGTCGACCTGATCGACCCCGCCACCGGCGTGATCTACGGCGAGATCGAGGGACTGGGCCCGGCGACCACCCGGCCGCTGCAGGTCAACCTGGGCAACGGCAGCTACGCGTTCCGCTGCCTACCCGAGGACGCGGGCGCGATCGTCGGGCCGACCGCACAGGTCAGCGGCGGCGCCGACCGGACCGGCCCGGGGGTAGCGCCGGTGACGCACAACGACCTGCTCGGCCCGCTCAAGGCGTACCAGGCGCACGTCACCTCCGGCCTGGGCGAGCTGGTCACGAACACGGGCGCGCTGAAGAACGCCGTCCACGGCGGCGACCGCGCGGCGAGCGAGACGGCCTGGCTGACCGCACACCTGACCTACGAGCGCCTGGGCGCCGCATACGACGCGTTCGGCGACACGGACGGCGCACTCAACGGCACCGCGGACGGTCTACCCGGCGGCATCAGCGACGAAGGCTTCACCGGCTTCCACCGCCTGGAGTCCGGCCTCTGGCACGGCGAGGACCTAGGCGCGCTCGCCGGCGTCGCCGACCAGCTGGACACGGACGCCCACGCACTGCAGACATCGTTCGCCGACAGCCAGGTCGACGGCAACGACCTAGCCCTGCGCGCGCACGAGATCATGGAGAACACGCTGCAGTTCGAACTGACGGGCCGCACGGACTACGGCAGCGGCACCAACCTGGCCACCGCCCGTGCCAACCTCGACGGCACCCGAGCTGTACTCGACGTCCTGCGCCCGCTCCTCACACCGCGCTACCAGCAGCTGCCCAAGCTGGACAGCTGGCTGACTCGCACGCAGACAACACTGGACGCCGCGCATCGCCCCGACGGGACGTGGACCCCGCTGGCCCAGCTGGACGTGAAGCAGCGACAGAAGCTCAACGCCGACGTAAGCGAGCTGACAGAGCTGCTGGCCCCGATAGCGGCAATCGCCGAGCCGAGGAGGGTCTCATGACCCACCAGCCTCGCTGTCCCGCGCCGCACCCCACCTCCGCGGTCCCGCCGACGCCGACCACTGCCGGCGCTGAACCGAGGAAGGTCCTGTGACCGACCAACCTCGCCGTCCCGTCCTCGCCCGGCCGCCGGCACCGACTCACCGCCCGCGCCGAACCGGGGAGGGTGGCATGACCGACCAACCTCGCTGCCGCGTGCCGCACCCCACCGCTGCGGACCTGCCGACACCGATCACCACCGACGCCGAACCGGGGAGGGTCTCGTGACCGACCAGCCTCCCTGTCCCATGCCACACCCCACCGCCGCGGACCTGCCGACACCGATCACCACCGACGCCGAACCGAGGAGGGTCCCGTGACCGACCAGCCTCGTTGTCCCGTGCCGCACCCGGCCGGTGGACTGCCTCGGCGTTCGTTCCTGCGCCGGGCCGCGATGGGCGCCGGCCTGACCGTGGCCGCCGGGGCCGGGCTCGGGGCGTCCGCCGCCGTCACCGACAGCACGTCGCCCGTTCCCTTTCATGGCGCCAACCAGGCCGCGATCCTGCGGCTGCCCCCGACCCAGACGGTCATCGCCTCGTTCGATGTCGTCGCGGAGTCGAAGGCCGAGCTGACCGACCTGTTCCGCGCCATCACCGACCGGACCCGGTTCCTCACCGGCGGCGGCGCGCCGGCCGCGCTCGGCATCACCGGACCGCCCGCCGACTCCGGAGTACTCGGCCCGGTCGTGCCGGGTGGCGACCTGGGCGTGATCCTCGGCGTCGGATCGTCACTGTTCGACGACCGCTACGGCCTGGCGAAGCTCAAGCCCGCCAAGCTGAAGCCGATGACAACGTTCCCGAACGACGCCCTCGACCCGGCGCAGTGCCACGGCGACCTGAGCCTGACGCTTTCCGCGAACGCCAACGACACGGTGCTGCACGCCCTGCGCGACATCACCCGCGCCACCCGCGGCGGCATGCAGCTGCGCTGGCGGCTGAACGGCTTCAGCTCGCCGCCGAGGCCGTCCGGCACGCCGCGGAACCTGATGGGCTTCAAAGACGGCACCGCGAACCCGGAAGGGTCCGAACTGGACAGCCTCCTGTGGACGACCGGAGCCGGCGAACCGGCGTGGGCCGCGGGTGGCAGCTACCAGGTCATCCGGCTGATCCGGATGCTGGTGGAGTTCTGGGACCGGGTTTCACTGGCCGAGCAGGAGAACATGTTCGGCCGCCGCCGTGACACGGGCGCGCCGCTCGACGGCACCGACGAGAAGGACGTCCCCCGCTACGCCGACGACCCCATCGGCACGGTGATCCCGCTGACCAGCCACATCCGCAAGGCCAACCCGCGCACCCCCGAGACCGACAACAGCCGGATCCTGCGGCGCGCCGTGAACTACGACCGCGGCGTCGACAGCAACGGCAACCTCGACATGGGCCTGATGTTCGTCTGCTACCAGCAGGACCTGGAGCGCCAGTTCGAGGCGGTCCAGACCCGGCTGGCCGACGAGCCGCTGACCGACTACATCTCCCCGTTCGGCGGTGGCTACTTCTTCGCGCTGCCGGGCGTAACGAGCCCGGACGACCACTACGGCCGAGCATTACTGACCTGACACCGTTCCCCACCACCACGAAACACCAGGAGGAATCCGAAGTGGACACCCGACCCCGCCGGCGGCGACGCGGCCTGCTCGGCGCCGGGGCACTCGCCTCGGTCGCCGTGCTGGCCGTCGCCACCGGTTCCGCGGCGACCACCGCGGAAGCCCAGCCGCTGCACCCGTACCCGGCGCAGTGGATCCCCACCTCGACGCCGATCAAGCACGTCGTGGTCATCTTCGGCGAGAACATCGCCTTCGACCACTACTTCGGCACCTACCCGAACGCGGCGAACACGGACGGCACGCCGTTCCAGGCCGCGCGCAACACCCCGAAGGTCAACGGCCTGGACCACAAGCTGCTGACCGACAACCCGAACGCGTACAACCCGAAGCGGCTCACGCACGAGCAGGCGCTGACCTGCGACCAGAACCACAACTACGGCGCGGAGCAGGCCGCCTTCAACGGCGGCAAGATGGACAAGTTCGTCGAGAAGACCGAGACGGACAAGTGCACCGGCCAGCCCGTGCTGTTCGGCGAGCCCGGCCTGGTGATGGACTACTTCGACGGCAACACCGTCACCGGCATGTGGAACTACGCGCAGCACTACTCGCTGAACGACAACTCGTTCGACGCGAACTTCGGGCCGTCGACCCCGGGCGCGATCAACCTCGTCTCGGGCAACACGCACGGCGTCCAGGCCGTGAACCCGGTGACGCACGAGCCGGTCAGCGACGCCTACGCGGTCCAGTCGCCGGACGCGAACGGCGTCGGCACGATGATCAACGACCCAGACCCGGCTTGGGACGACTGCTCGGACAAGAATCACACGAGCACGGACAACCTGGCGACCATGCACGGCCGCAACGTCGGCGACCTGCTCAACCAGCGCCACGTGACGTGGGGCTGGTTCCAAGGCGGCTTCCGCCCGACCGGTTCGGCCAACGGTTACGCGGTCTGCGGCACCACGCACGCCAACATCGGCGGCGCCGCGGCGGTGGACTACAGCCCACACCACGAGCCGTTCCAGTACTACCCGTCGACGGCTAACCCGAAGCACCTGCCGCCGTCGTCGGTCCAGGCGATCGGCCAGACGGACCGCGCGAACCACCAGTACGACGTCGCGGACTTCAACGACTCCCTGCAGGCCGGCTCGATGCCCGCGGTGAGTTTCCTGAAGGCCCCGGAGTACCAGGACGGTCACGCGGGCTACTCGGACCCGCTGGACGAGCAGCAGTTCGTGGTCAGCGAAGTCAACAAGATCCAGCAGTCCCCCGACTGGCGCTCGACGGCGATCGTCCTGGCCTATGACGACTCGGACGGCTGGTACGACCACGTCTCGTCCCCGGTGATCAACGGTTCTCACGACGCTTCGCAGGACCAGGCCGTCTGCACGGCGAAGAAGACAACACTGGGCGGTTACGCGGACCGCTGCGGCTACGGACCGCGGCTTCCGCTGATGGTGATTTCCCCGTACAGCAAAGTGAACCACGTCGACCACACGTTGACGGACCAGACCTCGGTGCTGAAGTTCATCGAGGACAACTGGTTCGCAGGCCGCATCGGCGACAGTTCGTACGATTCACGGGCGAACTCGATGTCCAACATGTTCAACTTCTGGTGGCCTCAGGCGTCGAAGCTGACGCTCGACCCGAAAACCGGGGCCGTGGCACATCGGTAGTTTGTGATGCTGGACGGGCTCGTGGTCAGGCTGGCCGCGAGCCCGTCTTGCTGTTCAGGGCGCGGACGGTCGGCTGCCGTGTCACCTGAGTCCGAACGGTGACGTCGAGGCCAGCGAGTGACTGCTGGCACGGTCCGCTGGTCGGCCTGGGACCCGTCCACGTTCGGGAACCCACCGCCGATCAAGCCGCCCTGGACTGCGGACTGTCGACGTCGTTGTGCTCGGGTTTTCGGCGCCGGTCATCGGACGTCGGCGGGGTGGACTCCGCTAGGCCGTCCGGGGTGATGTGGATCTGCCAACCCGACCTGTGCAGCAGACGGTGGTGGTAGCTGCACAGCTGGACCGGACTTTCCCAACTCGCCAGGCCGTCCTCGGACTGCTGTCGGATGTGGTGGCCCTGGCACTGGCGGGGTGGTCGGTGGCAACCATCGAACGCGCAGCCTCGGCCACGCAAGTGCAGGGCTCGGCGGAGTCCCGCCGTCATCAGGCGCCGGAGGCGGCCCAGGTCCTGGGACTCGCTCTCGCCGTCCAGTACCGCGGAGATGGTGCTGCCGTCGCACGCGTGGATCAGGGCATCCGCCGCCGGGATTTCGCCTGCGTCGTCCAGGCAGGTCGAGCCAGTGGCGGTTTTCCGGCCCGCGATGGATACCGTCACGCGCGTGGGGGCTCGTCGGCCGGGCTGGCGCGGGAGTTCGAGAGAGTTCAGAGCCAGGTCGATCACGTCCGAGAACGCGTCGCCGAAACGTTCCCTCGGAGAGCGGGGGTCGTCGGATCGGCACTCGGTCAGGGAATCCAGCATTGCATGGGCTCGAGTGCCGGTCTCGTCGTCGAATCGGCCGTGTAGCTCCCAGACGCCGGTTCTCTTGCGCCGCAACGACAACTGGCGCTCGGGAGTCGGCGGAGATGTGTCGACCGGGGCGAAGTGGCCCAGCAGGTGCGTACCCAAAACGGCTACCTGTCTTCGGCCCGTTGTCCGGGCCAGCGTCACCAATTCGCGTTCGGCATCCGCTCGATGCTCGTCTGGGATCTGGCGCACTGTTTCGAGGATCGTGTTGATCGCCGGGTTGCTCAGCCGGCCTTCCCGGGCCGCCGCGGCGGTGGCAGGGGCCAGCGCGGGATCCGCGTTCAACTCTCGCGCCCGCCGCATCAGCTTTCCTGCCACACCAGCGGAAATGTCCGCCCGGTCTGCCAGAAAGCGCGCCACTGAACGGTATCCGAACAGCTCGTCTACGCCGCGGTGCTCGATCTCGACCAGCACCGCGCCCAGTTCCGCTTCCGCACAACGGATCCGGGTCACCAACTCATCGACGCGGTCGGCTAATGCCACCGCGTCGGCCTGCCACATCCGGTCGTCGTCCACACCATGAACACTAGCCCAGGATCGAACACCCGTTCATCACACGATCGGGCGAAGGGCGGAGAGTTACGGACGCACTGGGTCCAGATCCCAGGCTAGAGTCACCACAGTCCCGTCCTCGCCGGACGCGATGTCCGCCCGGTCTGCGCTCGCCCTCAGCAACATCAACCCCCGGCCCCGCAACGAAACCGGGCGGGGATCGGGGACCGGCGTGCGCCACTGGCCATGGTCCGTGATGACCACCTCTACGCGGTCGGCGTGGATCGCGGCGTCGAGGTCGACCAGGCCGGAGCCCGAGCCGTGGTATGCGTGGTCGGCCACATTGGCCAACGCCTCGTAGCTCGCCAGCGCGATGTCCTGGGCCCGGGACGGCTCGACGCCCGCGGCCAGGACCCAAGCCGTGAGGTCGTGCCGCAGGCGCCGCAACGCCTCGGGTGCGGCGGCGACGCCGTGACAGCGGAACGGGGCCGCCGACCCGGCGGATTCGTGCATCGGGTTCGCCTTTCTGCCCGGCCCGGGGCTCGCGGTGCCCGTCACTTCCGGAGGGCTTCGTCGACCGTCGGGTGGACGCCGATCCACGTGTCGAGCCCGGTGGTCGTCAGCGGTCCCGACGTCACCGGCGAGTCACTCACCACCCGCAGCGCGTGCTCCGCCAGTTTGCGGTGCGCGGCCGCGAGCACCTGCAGGCCCGCCGAACAGAAGAACGTCACCGCTCGCAGGTCGACCACCAGCACTTCGGGGCCTTCGGCGAGCACGGTGTCGACGACTTCCTCGAAGTCCGGTGCGCTGAGCAGGTCGATTTCGCCCGCCACGCGGAGCACGGCGGCCTGGCCGCGCCAGTCAAGCGTGGCCGCCAGCTCGGTGGCGGGGAGATCCCGGGGTGAAGGGCTCACGGCCACTTATCGTGCCCCAATCCGCGCCCCGGCGCCAACGCCCGCGTCAGCGGTGCGGCAACTGCACCACGGTGACCCAGAAGTCGTCGATCTGCCGGACCACCTCGACGAACTTCTCGAAGTCGACCGGCTTGGTGACGTAGGCGTTGGCGTGCAGGTCGTAGCTGCGCAGGATGTCCTCCTCCGCCTCCGACGTCGTCAGCACGACCACCGGGATGGTCCGCAGCGCCGGGTCCTGCTTGATCTCGCCGAGGACCTCGCGCCCGTCCTTGCGGGGCAGGTTGAGGTCGAGCAGGATCAGCCCCGGCCGCGGCGCGTCGGCGAACGGGCCCTCGCGGTGCAGGAAGCGAAGCGCTTCGACGCCGTCGCTCGCGACGTGCAGGGCGTTGCGGATCTTGTGGTGCTCGAACGCTTCCTGGGTCATCAACACATCGCCGGGGTCGTCCTCGACGAGCAGGATGTCGATCGGGGGCAGGGCCTCGGTCATGCGTCCTCGTTTTCCTCGGCGCCGCGCTCGAGCCGCGCGGGCAGGGTGAAGCGGAAGGTGGCCCCCTCGTCACCGGCCTCGGTGTCGAGCCAGATCCGGCCACCGTGGTACTCGACGATCCGGCGGCACATGGCCAGCCCGATGCCCGTGCCCGGGTAGGCGCTGCGGGAGTGCAGCCGCTGGAACAACGCGAAGACCCGGTCGGCGTACTCGGCTTCGATGCCGATCCCGTTGTCCCGCACCGCGAACACCCAGTCGTCGCCGTCGCGGTCCGCGGTGACGCGCACCTCCGGCGGCACCTCGCCGTGGAACTTCAGCGCGTTGCCGATGAGGTTCTGGAAGACGGCCGTCAGCAGCGCCGGCTCGACGCGGACGTCGGGCAGGTCGTCGTAGGTCACCTTGCCGCGGTTGAGCGAGAGGGCGATTTCGAGGTTTGCGAGCGCGCCGTCGACCAGCTCGCCCGCGGGGACCACGACGTGCTCCCCCGGCTTCCGGCCGACGCGGGAGAACGACAGGAGGTCGTTGATCAGGCCCTGCATACGCTTGGCGCCGTCGACGGCGTACTCGATGTACTGCTCGCCGCGCTCGTCGAGCAGGCCCGCGTACCGCCGTTGCAGCAGCTGGCAGAAGCTGGCGACCTTCCGCAGCGGCTCCTGGAGGTCGTGCGAAGCGACGTACGCGAACTGCTCCAGGTCAGCGTTGGACCGCTCCAGCTCGTGCGTCCGCCGGTCCAGGAGCGCGTGCGCCCGCTCCAGCTCGGCCACCTCGTCGAGGATCCGCTGCCGCATGGCCTCGACGTCGCTGCCGAGCTGGACGAGCTCGATCGGCCCGTCACCGCGGACCGGGCGGTGGATGTCCTGGTCGGCGACGTGCCGGACCTCGCCGGCCAGTCGCAGGATGGGCCGCGTGATGACACGCCGCAGCCCCAGGAACAGCAGGACGAACAACAGCACGATGAGCACGGCGACGGCGATGAGCATCGCGGTCAGGAAGTTCGCCGCGCTGTCGAGGTCGGCGCGCCCCTCGCCGCGCAGCGTCGTGAGGTGGGCGGCCTGGGCGTCGAGGGCGCCGCGCACGGCGTCGAACTGGGTCCGGCTGCGGTCGGCCTGCGCCGGGGTGACCGCGGGCGCGGCCGGGGTGATGGTGGGCGCGATCGTCGCCTGCCAGGCCGACGCGGCCCGCAGCACGCGGTCGAGGTCGTCGCCGATCTGCGTGCCCGGCGTGGCCCCGAGCTGCCGCAGCTGGGTGACGGCGTCGGCCTGCGAGCGGACGCCGTCGGTGTAGGGCGTGAGGAAGTCCGGCTGCCGGCCGAGCTGGTAGCCGCGGACGCCGGTCTCCTGGTTCAGCATGGCCGTCGACAGCTGGATGGCGGCGAGCCGCTGGGAGCCGATGACGTCGAGCAGGCGATTGCGGGCGTCGGTGAGGTTGCTCAACGCGATCCCGCCGCCGGCCAGGGCCGCGAGCAGCAGCACGGCCTCGGTCATGGCGAGCAGGGTCAGCCAGCGGCGGATCGGCCAGCCGCGCACGGTCCCGGTCATCGGCCGGTCTCCCCAGGGATGTGGTTCAGCAGGGCGAGGGCGACGTCGTCGTCCAGCGGGCCGGAGTTGAGGCGTTCGGCGCGGGCGATCAGTTCGTCGAGGAGAGCGCGGCCGTGGAGGCCGTCCTGGTGGCGGATGTCGAGCACGAGCTCGGCCATCCGCTCGTGGCCGAGCCGTTCGGACCCGGCGCCGACGCGGCCTTCGAACACGCCGTCGGTGTAGAGCAGCAGTGACCAGCCGGGGTCCAGCGGCACGTCGAGGGCCTCCCATTTCGTGCCCTCGACGACGCCGAGCGGGACGCCGAGGCGTTCGCCGGAGAGCAGGTGCCCGTCACCGGGGGTGAGCAGCAGCGGCGGCAGGTGCCCCGCCAGCGACAGGCGCAGGGATCTTCGGTCCGGCGCGACGACGACCATGCAGACCGTCGCGAACAGCGGCTCGATCCGCTCGTGCACCAGGACCCGCTCGACCATGCTCAGCACGTCGGGCATCGGCAGGCCGGCCATCACCAGCGAGCGCCACGCGATCCGCAGCGCGACGCCGAGCGCGGCCTCGTCCGGGCCGTGGCCGCAGACGTCGCCGATGATCATGTTGAGGCTGCCGTCGGTGAGCTCGATGGCGTCGTAGAAGTCGCCGCCGAGCAGGGAGCCGTTGCGGCCGGGCCGGTAGCGGGAGGCCAGTTCGAGGTGCGGGTCGCGCAGCAGCGGGCTGGGCAGCAGGCCGCGCTCGAGCCGCGCGTTCTCGCGGGCGAGCAGCTGCTGCTGGAGGAACTGCTGCTCGACCTGCTCGGCGCGCTTGCGTTCGCGGGCGAAGCGCAGAGCCTTCACCAGCAGTGGCCCGTCGACCTGGTCCTTGACGAGGTAGTCCTGGGCGCCGGCGGCGACCGCGGCGACGCCGGTGGCCTGGTCGTGCTGGCCGGTCAGCACGACGACCGCGACGCCGGGCGCGTGCTGGGCCAGGCGGGTGAGCCCGCCGAGCCCCATCGCGTCGGGCAGCTGGAGGTCGAGCAGGACGCAGTCGGCGGTCAACGGCGCGGCCAGGGCGGCGGAAAGGGTCTCGACGCGTTCGAGCGCGACCGGCACGGAGGTGTCGGCGAGCATTTCGTCGACCAGCAGCGCGTCGCCGTCGTCGTCCTCGATCAGCAGCACGCGCAAGCGGGTGCGGGGATCCCACGATGAGTCGGCGGTCACCGGATTCTCCCGTTCAGCGGCACCTTGCAGGCGATCACCCTAGCGGCACCGGGCGCGGCCGCCTACGACCACACGGGCCCCGCCTGGGGTAGCGATTTATAGCACCCCGGTGTTCCGCCGCGTGCATAACGGTTCGGGTCGCGGCGGTCCCGTTACCCGGGTTTCCGCGCCTACGCTGCCGTTATGTCCGAGCCGCCCGTACCGGTCCGGCGCGCGGCCTTCGCGTGGTGGGGAGCGACGGCGTGCTGGTTCCTCGGTTCGCTGCTCGGCCGGCTGCTGGGCGGGCACGCCACGCCGGGCGCCGGAGCCGGCGGGACCGGGGAGCGCGACGCGTTGCTGGCGACGACGTTGCCGACGCCGGTCGCGGTGCTCGCGTTCGTGGTCGCGGCCGGGCTGTGGGCGTCGCTGGTGTACGGCGTGTTCCGCGGTGCCGGGTGGGCGCGCGTCGTGCTCGCGATCGCCGGCGCGCTGGGCATCCTCGACGTCGTGCTGCAGCTGTTCGCGCTCTTCGCCGCGTCCGCCCGCGATACCGGCGACCTGGTGCGGGGCCTGGCGTTCCTGCTCGTGCTGGGCCTGTCGATGGCGGGGTTCGCGCTGATGTTCCGCGTGGACGCCGCGCCGTACTTCAAGCGCCGCCGCTGAGCAGGGAGCGGTAGAACGTCCGGTGCGCTTCCGCAGCCGCCGGCCACGTGTAGCACTGCGCCAGCGCGCGGCCCGGCGCCGGGTCGACCCCCGCCATCGCGGTCCGCAGCTCCCGGGCGAAGCCGGGCGGGTCGACGGCGAAGCGGGCCACCTCGCCGAAGACTTCGCGCAGCACGGGCAGGTCCCGCGTCACCACCGGCACCCCGGCGGCCAGCGCCTCCATCGCGGCCAGCCCGAAGCCTTCCTTGGTCGACGGGAAGGCGAACACCGCGGCGGACGCCATCAGCGACGGCAGCTCGTCGTGCGCGACCGGGCCCAGCACGTCCGGCTCGACGCCCAGTTCGGCGGCGCGTTTCTCCCAGCGGGTGCGGTAGTCGCGGTAGTCGAAGAGCGTCTCGCCGCCCGCGATGACCAGGCGGACGTCCGGTTCGGCCAGCAGCGCGTACGCCTCCAGCAGGTCCAGCGAACCCTTGCGCGGCTCGATCCCGCCCACCGCCAAGACATAACGTCCTCGGCCGGTATCCGGGCGGGCGTTGGCGAACCGGTCGTAGTCGACGCCGTTGGGGATCACGGTCGCCTCGATGCCCCAGCCGTCGCGCACCTCGGCGGCCACGGACTCCGACACGCAGACGTGCGCGTACGGCCGGACGATCGCGCGTTCGTGGCAGGCCGCCAGCTCCGGCGTGGTGAAGGTGTCGAGGTGGTGGATCGTCCGGACGCAAGCGTCGACGGCGTTCGCGCTGATGCAGTCCTGCGCGTGCACGACGTCGTACGCGTCCGGCGTGAACGCCGCGCGCAGCACCGCGATCGAGCGCAGGATCCGCGCGCCGACGCTCTCGCCGGGGACGTCCGGGAAGGGCACGATCGACAATCGGACAGCGGGATCCACCGGCCGGAAGAACCCCGCGTCGCCGCTGCGGCCGAGCGTCCACACCGTGACGTCCTCGCCGAGCGCCGCGAGGGCTTCGGCCAGCGCGAGCGTGTGCACGACGCCGCCGCGGGGTTTGGTCGAGTAGCTCAGCAGGGCGATGCGCATCAGGCCTCCCGGTAGACCTCGGGTTTCCGTTCCCCCAGGTGGTGCAGCACGCGACGGGCGTTCGCGAGTTCTTGTTCGACGTCGAGTTCGGCGACCGCGATGCCGGCCTTGGACCAGGTCCGCGCGAGGATCTCGCCGCCCGGCCCGACGACCTTGGCCTGGCCGAGGAACCGCATGCCGCCCATCGCGCCGGTCTGGTTGGACGACACGAGCACGACCTGGTTCTCCGCGGCCCGCGCCTGGTCGTAGAGGTCGAACAGCCGCGACTGCCGGTCCTGCGCCATCCGCGGCGCGCGGTTGGTGATGCTGGTCGGCCACGCGCTCAGGCAGGCGACGATGTCCGCGCCGTCGACCGCCAGCGAGCGGGCCGACTCGGGGAACGTCTTGTCGTAGTCGATCAGCATGCCCAGCCGCCCGACCGGCGTGTCGAACGCGGCGAACTCGGCGCCCGGTTCGTACGCGATGCTTTCCCCCGGCGGCTGGTGGACCTTGCGGTGCCGGCCGAGCACGCCGTCACCCGTGACGCACACCGCGGAGTTGTAGCGCCGCGGCCCGTCGGCTTCGCAGTAACCGACGCACACCACCATCTCCGCGGCCAGCGACTGGATCGTCTTCAGCTCCGGACAGTCGGGGTCGAGGGCCGGCGGGAGCGCTTCCGGGTCCGGATGGCGCAGGTCGGCGAGGTAACCGCCGAGGGCCGCGTCCGGCAGCACCAGCAGCGCGGCGCCGGCCGAGCGCGCGTGGTCGATCAGCGTCGCGATGCGCTGCAGGTCGAAGTCGAGGTCGCGGCCGAAGTGCGCGGCGACGGCGGCGATCCGGATCTGCCCCATTCACGGGACACTAACGGGGTAGGCGTCCGGGCGTCTGTCCGCCAGGTGCCCCATCGACCGGCGCGCCGTGGCCAGCGCGGCCTGGACGTCGATCTCGGCGATCGCCATCCCTTCGGAGATGCCGGTGTCGGCGACGATCTCGCCGCCCGGGTCGACGATCTTCGCCCCGGCCACGAACCGCAGGTCGCCGAAGGTGCCGGACTGGTTGGCCGACACCCAGACGATCTGGTTCTCCAGCGCGCGGGCCCGGTCGAACAGGTCGAACCGCCGTTTCCAGCGGTCCTGCGCGAGGTCGGCGGCCGCGTTGGTGCGGCTGCCGGGCCAGGCGCTCATGCAGACGACGACCTCCGCGCCGTCCAGCGCGAGCGCCCGCGCGGATTCGGGGAAAGCCTTGTCGTAACAGATCATCATGCCCAGGCGCCCGACCGGCGTGTCGAACGCGGCGAACCCGCGGCCGGCGCCGTAACTGGCGTTTTCGGCCAGCGGCTGGTGGACCTTGCGGTGGTTACCGAGGACGCCGTCGCCGGTCACGCAGACGGCCGAGTTGTAGCGGCGGCCGCCGGCGAGTTCGCAGTACCCCGCCGTGACGACGAGGTCGCCGGCCAGCGCGGCCAGCCGCTGCACCTCCGGACCGTCGACGGCCAGCGCGGGCGGGCCTTCGGCGCCGCCGTCGAGGTTGGCGAGATAGCCGCCGAGGGCCGCTTCCGGCAGCGCCAGCAGCCGCACACCCTCGGCCTTCGCCTCGCCGATCAGCTTCTCGATGCGCGCGAAGTCGCCTTCGAGGTCGCGGTCGAACGGCGCGGCGACCGCGGCCATCCTGAGTGTCGTCATGAGTTCCCCAATCCGGTGACGCCGCCGTCGATGGCGGGCGTCCGTTCGCCGTCGGGCCAGCGCAGCGTGACGCCGGTGCCCGCAGCCAGTTCGCCGCAGTCCGCGGTGACCGCCGGCCCCGCGGGCGCGGGCGTGCCGGTGGTGAGCATCGCGAAGCCGGGGAAGCAGGTCAGCCAGTCCCCTGTGGACGCTCCGCGCGGCCGTGGCACCTTGTCGACGTCCAGGACCGCGCCGCAGCCGGACGCTTCGGCGAGCATGCCGAGAGTGCCCGCGATGCCGGCCATCGAGACGTCCTTGGCCGCCGCTGGGCGCGCCTTCGCGACCGAGCCGAGCAGTTCGCGCAGCTCGGGCGTGCGGCGGAAGCTCGTCGAGTCCCACTGCCGTCCGGTGTAGCCGGGCCGCCAGCCGCCGGTGAGATCCGCGGTGAGCCAGACACGCTCCCCCGGCTTGCCGCCGCCCCCGGGCACCGGGTCGGTGGTGCGGCCCAGCGCCGTGACCGACAGCGAAGCCGGGACGCCGAACTGGGTGTGCCCGCCGAGCACCGGGACGCCGTACGCCTCGCTCGCCTTCCGCAGTCCACCGAGGACTCGCGCGGCGAACGACGCATCACGCGCACCCAGCGCGTCGAGCAGACCGGTCGGCGTCGCGCCCATCGCGGCGAGGTCGTTGAGGTTGACCAGGACCGAGCACCAGCCCGCCCATTCCGGGTCACGCTCGACCATGGACGGGATGATCGCGTCGCAGGCCGCGACGACGTCGGTGCCCGGCAGCGGGACGCCGTCGTCGCCGACAAACCCGGGTACGCCGGTCATTCCCTGCAGCAACGGGCCGAGCGCGGCCTTGGTCGAGCGGGCCAGCGCGGCGATCCGGCCGATCGGCCAGCGCATGAGGACGTGGTCGTGGCCGGCGACGGTCACCGGCCGCACCCGCTGCCAGCCGAGCCGGGTGAACAGCCGCTCGGTGCGCGTCTGCACGGTCGCCTCGAACCGCAGCGCGCCTTCCGCTTCGGCCCGTGCGCAGGCCGCGCGGACCAGCGCGGAGCCGATCCCGGCCGGTGAGCCAGGGACGACGACCAAGCGGCCGCCCTGCCACCAGCCGAGGTCCGGGCCGTCGGTCGCCGGGCCGAGCCGGACGCCGCCGAGTACTTCGCCCGCCGCGTCCCTCGCCACCAGGAAGAGGGTGCGCGGGTCGGTGTCATGGTCGTCGAGGTCGTGCCCGGCGAAGAGCCCCTGCCGTGCCACGAACGCTTCGTGCCGCAACGTGCGGTACGCGGTCAGTCCACTGTGGTCGGCTTCGCTGATCGAGAACGCCGGGCGCGCCGCGACGCTGCGGACGTCACCCAGCAACGCGAGGATGTCGTGGTCCACGTCAGCCTCCCGCCGCGCTGAGCAGGCCGCACGCACCGCACGCGGCACAGCCCGCGCCCTGCTCGGCGCCGGTCATCCCGGCCGCCCGCAGCAGGGCGGCGATGCGGCCAGTGACGTCCGCGACCAGCGCGGGTGAAGGCGCGGTCGCGCCGTCGCGCCGGGCCAGCGTCCCGGCCATCGGCCGCATCGGCACGGCGAACGGGTAGACGCCCATGCCGATGAGCCGCCCGGCCCCCTCCACCAGGGAGTCCGGGTCCTCGCCGAGGCCGATCAGCAGGTACGTCGAGACGCGGTTGCGGCCGAAGACGCGGACCGCCTCCGCCCACGCGGCCTCGTACTCCGCCATCGGCACCGTCGACTTGCCCGGCATCCAGCGCCGCCGGACGTCGTCGTCCAACGACTCGACGTGGATGCCGATCGACGTCGCCCCGGCGTCGCGCAGTTCGGTGAGGACGCCGAGGTCGCCCGGCGGCTCGATCTGCACCTGGATCGGCAGGCCCGGCACGGCGCCGAGCACCGCGCGGACGCAGCGCACGAGGTGCCGGGCGCCGCGGTCCGGCCCGGACGTCGTGCCGGTCGTCATCACCATCTGCCGGACGCCGTCGAGCCGCACCGCCGCTTCCGCGACCTCCGCGAGCTGCTGCGGCGTCTTCGCGGCCACCGTGGACTCCGCCCGCAGTGACTCCTCGATGGTGCAGAACCGGCAGCGCTGGTCCTCGGTGTACCGGATGCACGTCTGGACGACCGTTGTCGCGAGGACGTCCTTTCCATGCAGCAGGGCGATCTTGCGGTACGGCACACCGTCTGACGTGGACAGATCGTAGAATCGCGGACGGTCCACTGGTGCGACGCTTAGGCCAAGGTCGATCGTCTCGCGGAAGATGCGGCCGTCCCGGACCACGTACGGGCTTTCGGGGTTCAGCGGCAGCGTGGCGTTGGCACCGTCGACCACCAGGTGGCCGTCGTCGCTCGGCCCGGCGCCCTTGCTGCGCTGTACGGGTGCGTCCATTCGCACCCCGCGGACGGCGATGTCGGCGCGGGTGTCCAGGTCCTCTTCGATGCCAACGCGCACTACCGCTCCCTAGAACATGTAGGTGGAGTTGATGATCGCGCCCTTGCGCGCGTAGTGGATCAGCGCGTCCTGTACGTCCAGCGGGTGCGTCGGGATGACGCCCTCGATGAGGTCCTCCTCGCGCGCACCGTGCAGCGACAGGCCGAAGCGGCAGCAGTAGGCCTTGCCGCCCTCGCCGATGAACGTCTTGAGCTGGTCGTTGATGTTCAGCTCGCCGGGGAACGCGGCGTTGCCGGTGGTCGGGAAGCCGCGCGTGGCCAGGCAGTTCAGCGAACCCGGGCCGTAGAAGTAGATCGCGGCTTCGAAGCCCTTCCGCAGCGCGCGCGTCGCCTGCAGGATCGCCACGAAGCTCACCGACGACTCGTGCGCGATGCCGTGGACCAGGGTGAAGTAGCTCTGGCCGGGTTCGGCCTGGTAGTCCGGGAAGACCTTGGTCCCGCCGTACAGGTTGGAGCCCTGCGGCAGCGACGGGTGCGGGATCTCGTCGAGGCTGGTCTTTTCGGTGTCGGTCAGCTCTGCCATCGGTCTATTTCCCTTTCTTCGGTCCGTACAGCACGTCGAACGTGCCGCGGAAAACCAGGTCGGCGAGCTCGCCGTCGCCGGCCGCGGCGGCCAGCTTGGCGAGTTCGCCTTCGTGATCGCCCCACGGTTCGTCGGAGGCGAACAGCACGCGGTCGTGGCCGAGGCCCCGGCGTGAGATCTCCTCGACGAGCCAGCGCGGCGTGAAGCCGATCGCCCACGACAGGTCCGTGTAGACCTGTTTCCCGGCGGCGATCCAGTCGAAGAAGCGGCCGCCGACGAGCTTGATGTGCCCGCTCATCCCGCCGCCGAAGTGGACGAGGTGCAGCTTGACGTCGCCGGCGTAGGCGTCGACGAGCTTGCCGACCTCGTCGATGTCCGACGCCGCGCCCGGCGAGGTGTGAACGTGCACGACGAGGTCGTGATCCCGTGCGATGGCGAAGATCTTGTCGAGCTGCGGCTTGCACGTGGGGTCGGATGCCTTGCCGCCCAGCAGGAAGCTGAGCTTCAACGCTCGCACGCCGTCCTCGCCCGCCAGCTTCAACGCGTCGTCGGTCCGGACGGCGTCTTCGGCTCGCGGCGACACCCACAGCGCGGCGCTGATCCGGTCGTCCTTACCCGCTGCTTCGACGCAGAGCTCGTTGAAGGAGAACGCGATCGCCGGGTCCGGGACGCCGTAGTTCGGGATCACCAGCGCGCGTTCGGTGCCTTCACGGTCCAGGTCGGCCAGCAGTTCGCCGATCGTCGCGCGGCTGCCGATCGCCGGGGCGACCGGCGGCCCGCCGTAGAACGGGAACGGCGGGAGCACGCCCAGGTGGCGGTGGGCGTCGTTGGTCCAGCGCTTCATGCGACCGTCCTCGGTGCGACCCAGTCGTCGTCGGCCGGGTAGGTGCTGACCGGCGTGCCCGACAGCCAGCGGACGTCGCCGCGGCCGCCTCCGGTGATCCGCCTCGCGAGGTATTCCGCGTCCGCCGCCACGCCGCAGAACCTTCCGGAGCCCCAGGTGTGTTGCCAGGGCAGGCCGAGGAAGTACAGGCCGGGGCAGCTGGTGACGCCGCGGTGGTGCGTCGGGTAGCCCTTGCCGTCAAAGACCGGGACGTCGATCCAGCGGTGGTCGCGGCCGAAGCCGGTGCTCCAGACGACGGCGGAAAGCGCTTCCGCGTCGAGGGACTTCCGGCTATCCTGTGGCTCCCAGACCGGCTTGTAGCGGTCCTCCCTCGGCGCAGCTACCCCGCGTTTCGCGATGAAGGCGTCGATGGAGTCCTTGATGCCCTCGGAGACGGCGTCCGCCGCGTCGAGGTTGCGGCGCAGGTCGTCGGCGAACGTCAGCTGTCCACTTCGGACGCCGCTGAGCCGGCCGTAGAGCCGCATGCCCTGGGCGGCGAACGCGCGCAGGTCGATGTCGTGGCCGCCGTCGCGTCCGGTGACGTAGTGGTTGGCGCGGAACCGGACGGCGTCCGCGTCGGCGAACTCGTCGATCCCCCGGGCGTAGTAGCCCATTTCGTCGAGCCAGGCGACGACGTCCCGGCCGCGGTAGCGCCGGGCGACGCGCGGCGCGGACCCGACGGCGAGGTGCACGCCGCGTCCGGCGAGGTGCAGGTCCTCGGCGATCTGGCAGCCGGACTGCCCGGTGCCGACGACCAGGACGTCGCCGTCGGGCAACTGCTCCGGGTTGCGGTACTCGGCCGAGTGCAGCTGGACGACGTGCTCCGGCAGCCGCTCGGCCAGCCGCGGCTTCAGCGGCACCTGGTACGGGCCGGTGGCCAGCACGACGTGGTCGGCGGTCAGCTCGCCGGCCGACGTCGTCAGCCGGAACCCGCCGCCGGGCAGCGGCCGCAACCGCTTCGCTTCGACGCCCTCGCGCAGCGGGACGTCGAAGGCCTTCACGTACGACTCGAGGTAGGTGACGATCTCGTCCCGGACCATGAAACCGTCCGGATCACCACCCGGGTAGGGGAAACCGGGGAGCCGGCACTGCCAATTCGGCGTGACCAGGCAGAAACTGTCCCAGCGGCGGGTCCGCCATTCGTGCCCCGCGCGCTCGCGTTCGAGCACGAGGTGCCCGACTCCGGCGGAGGTCAGGCAGTGGGACATCGAGAGTCCCGCCTGGCCGCCGCCGACCACGATCACCGGCCGGTGCAGGCCGTCGAGCTCGAAGTTCATGCCGATCAGTGCAACGGCGAACCATTTCCGGACGGTTTCATCCGGAACATCGGCGCGTTACCAGAACGCCGTTGAGTAACGCTTCGCCCCGCGCCCGGTTAACACTCAGGCGGCCGCGATGCGTTGCGGCGCAGGGAATCGTGGTGGTCGACCGGCTGTTGGCGCGGCTCAGCTCCCGCGGCGGCCGTGTCGCGTCTCCGGCCTTTGGACGGTGGCGGCGGGAGGTTTCGCCGAGCCGACGACCGCGGCGCAGACCAGCGACTGGCGCCATGCCGCATCACCGGTATTCGGGCAGCAGCAGCGGCGGCGCGAGGTTCCGACAAGCGACCGCGGCGCGAATCAGCGACCGGGCGCCATGCTGTGTCGCCGATCTTCGGCAGCGCCGCGAGGTTCCGACGAGCCGACGACCGCGGCGCGGGTCAGCGACCGGGGCGGCCGTGGCCGTGTTGCCACGAGCTGATCGCCGAGCTCACCATGTCGCGCCACTGGTCCTCGGGCGGTGGCGGCGTCGACGACGTCGCCACCGGGTTCGCGGGCTTGCGCCCCGCGACGGGGCGGCTCGTCGTCTTGACGGGAGTGTCCTGCAGCCCGGCGGTGAGCGGCGGCGGTTCGGCCGAGGCGCTGAACGTCGCGACGGCCTCGCTCGAGGTCGCGGGTGGCGGTGGCGCGGCGGCCCCCGGCGGCGGCACGGCCGTCCCGCCGACCTCGTGCGGCTGGAACAGCACCACGGCGGCCAGCCCGAGCGCGACGGCCGCGACCGCCCCGATGACGAACGGCTGCGTACGCCGCGGCCGGTCGTCCGGCGGGGCGTCGAGCGGGCGGTCGTCAGCGACGTCTTCGGCCGCCAATTCGGCGTCGAGGATCGCCAGCGGGTCGGGTCTGGGCTCTTCGGATTCGGCGGCAAGCTCCCCGGCGAGCTTCGCGTCGAGTTCACCGCGGATCATCAGCGGCTTCGTCTGCGAGAGGTTCACCAGTTCGGCGACCGAGGGGAGTTCGCCCTCACCGCCCGTGCGTGCCATCGAAAGACCTCCACCTGCCGGCGTCACCTGGCCGCGTACGGGGGTCACCCTACTGGGCGACTACAGGGCGGAGTCCACCGTGTGCCGTCAGCTCCACCAGTGCGCGTCACCGACGCTGGTGAAGCCCAGGGAGTCGTAGAGCGGCTTGCCCGCCCGGGCAGCGGTCAGCGTCACGGGCAGGCCGTCGAACTGCCGCAGCACGGCGTGCATCAACGTCCGCCCGACGCCCTTCGAGCGGTGCTCCGGCATCGTCGTGACCCAGTACGCGCCGCCGATGCCGCCGTGGGCCATGGTCAGGCAGGCACCCGCGTCGCCGAGGGTGAAGAAGGCCGGACCGTCCTGCGCCAGCAGCGACGGCGGGAAGACGTCGTCGGCCCGGTAATGCTCCAGCGGGAAGCCGTCCACGACGATGCGTCCGGCCTGGACCAGGTCGTCGCCGGTCTCGACACGACGGACACCGACGGGCTCGGGCGCGGGCGCCGGTTCGCGAACCATCACCGGCAGGGGGCGCGCGGTCATGCCGATGGCCATGAGGTCGAGCGTGCCGAAGGGATCCTCGACGACCAGGGCGCGGCCGCCGTCCCTGTACGTCTTCGCGGCCGACGCCGGGTCTTCCCCGGGATCCGGGGTGGTCAGCATGATCCGCACGCCGGCCGGGCCGTCGATCGCCACGAAGCCGTCGTGCTCCCGGACGTCGTGGCCACGAGCCCGGCCGAGGACGGTCCACATCGCAACGGCGTTGTCGCAGGCCTGCTGCAGACGCTTGGACATGCCGGGCAGCCTAAGACGGGATTGGCCCAGCCCACAGAGCCAATTCGAGGGTCTCAGACCGGGCCACTGCCGACCGGCGCCGAAGCAGACAGAACAGATCCACCTGACTACGTCGGGCGAAACGACCGTCAGCCGGCGCCGAGGCAGACGAAGGGGCGGCGGAACGGGTCGACCGCGATCGCGTCGGCCAGGGCCAGCGCGGGACTGTCGCGGACCGCGAGGGCCCGGTAGTAGTCGTCCATCGCGGCGGCCGAGGCGAGGTCGCCGACGCGGGACAGGGGCGCGATCACCGTCCGCGAGCCGCTCGCCAGCAGGGCGCTGGCGAACCCGAGGGCCTCGTCGCCCGGCCGGATGCGGTTGAGCGCGAGCTCGCACGCGGCGAACACGACCTGCCGCGGCGGCTGCCGCAACCCGGCCATCTCGTGCCCGAACAGCGCGCCGTCGGCGAGCTCGAGGCGCGAGAAGAGCGCGTTCTCCGGCTCGTGCGCGCCGTGGGCGGCGAAGTGGGCCAGCTTGGCGCCGTCCATCGCGCGCAGCACGGACTTCACGGTCGCCTTGGCGCCGGTCATCGTCGTCGCGGTGCGGTAGTGCGTGGTCAGCTTCTCGAGCTCACCGCGCGCGCCGGCCAGCCCCGGCCCGCGGACGAGCACGATCTTGCGGGCCCGCGACAGCTTCGTCCGCTCGGCGGCGAGCCACGCGGTCGCCGACGGCGCGACGACGGTCGGCCGGCCCCGCAGCCCCGGCAGCACACCCCACGGCACGGCGTACAGCGGCCCGGTGGGAACGATGACGAGATCGCGGTCGCCGAACAGCTTCTCCAGGGGCTGGATCAGCTGCGCGTCGAGCTTGTCCGCCTGCTTGCGCGCCGACACCATGACGACCTCGGCCAGCCTTTCGGGCAGGTTGTCCGGCGCGAGCGCGTCGAGGTCGACGTTCAGCACGCGCGCGGACTCGGCGGCGTCGCCGGCCGACCCGAGCCGCACCAGCCGGCACTCACCCCCGGCGACGACCACCGCGACCAGCTCGTTCCCGGAGGCGGCGAAGCTGACCAAAGCCCGCTCGCCGAGCTGCCCCACGACTTCGCCCAACCCGGCCACCGGCCGCGGCCGGCCCCAGCGCCCGGTGTGCCAGCCGAGCCGCTGGGCTTCCCGAAGGCGTTCGTTGTACTTGGCGCGCAGGCCCGCGATCGGGTGCCCGTCGTGCTGGGCCTCCTGGATGGCCTGCCCGAGACCACGCACCTCGGCCACCCGCGCGGCCAGCTCGGGATCGGTCCCGGCGGAGAGCGGTTCGTAGCGGTAAGTCTGCGCGCGGGTCCGCTCCAGCCAGACGAAGAGCCGCCGAGCGTCATTGCGCTCCAACACCAGCTTCACGGCGAGATCGGCGAGCTCTTGACCGTGTAACGCGGTCCCGGACACGAGGTCAAGCCCACCCATCCGATCCCGGACGGCGTCGAGCTCGGTCAGCCCGGACCGGATCTCGGTGAGCGCCTTGGCCCGGCTCCCCTGAGCAACGGCCAGCTCGGCCCGGCAGAGCCGGCGAAGCATCCGGTAGTCGATGGGAGTCAGCTGCCCGGGCCGCGGCACTTTCTGCAGAGTCTCAGCCGCCCGCTTGAGGTTCCCCCGCCGAATGTCGAGCCGGACGGCGAGCATCTGAGCCATCGCAGCCTGTTCCGTCAGTTGCGGCATCGGCATCTTCGCCGCGAGCCGGAGCGCGCGAGTCGGTAGCGCGGCAGGCACCTCCGAGCCACGTAGCGCGTCCCGGACATCGGCCTGCAACCCGGCGAGCGTCGCGTCCGCGATGCAGGTCTGGCAACCCACCCGCAGCATCTTGCGCCGTGACGAATCGGCCATCTGCCGAGCGAGTTCGACGTCGTCGGTCATCAACGCGGCGGAGGCCCGGTAGAGCTCCGCTCGCGCGACCTCGCGGCTGATGCTCTGCCCGGCCATCAGCATCGGAAGCACCTCGTCGAGGTGAGCGCCGGCTTCGTCGGCCAGCCCCGCCGCCAGCAACGCCTCCGCCTGCTCGAACCGCAGCTCCTTCGGGACGTCCCTGTCCAATGCCCGGTAGGTCCGTTCGGCTTCCTCGTACAGCCGCAACGCCTCGGGGACGTCACCGATCCTCAGCGCGAGCATGCCCATGGTGCGCCGCATGTCGGCGGCGACCGAGCGTAGCTCGAACTTTTCGGCGAGCTCGAGCGAGCGGTTGAGATCAGCCCGGGCCTCACTGACGTTGCCCAGGCGGATCTGCACCCACGCCCGGGACGACAGCGTCTGGACGAAGGCGCCCATCCTGGTCTCCGGGTCCGGGCCGTGCGCCAGGCGGTACTCCTGGTGGCCGACGGAGATGTCGAACGCGATCAGGCTGTCCTCGTTGCGCCCGACGCTCATCAACCGCGCCGCGTAGTTGTGGTTGAGCGCGCCGTTGAGTTCGGCTTGCAGCACGGGATTCGGCACCGCGTTGATGAGCAGCCGGGCATCGTCGAGACCGGCCAAGCCCGCGGCGAGGTCCCCGCTGATCTCCGAAGACAGCGCGGCCATGAGGCTGACGAGCCGGATCCTCGTGACCAGCCAGTCGGTGCGACGACTCTCCGGAACGGGGTGGATCGAGTCCAGCATGCTCATACCGCGTCGCAGCAGCCGGACACCCTCGCGGTAGTGCTTGAGGCAGGACCCGTCTGCGGCTTGTTTCTGAAGAGCGCGGACCTTCTCGATGACTTCGGTCGGGTCCAGGTTCGTCACAGGCACTCTCCTATGACAGCACAGCCAGTCGCAGAAAGAAGCCCGCCTGCCAGGCGAAATCCGGCAGGCGGGTGATCACGAATTGATGAAGTTCAGGACTTGATGACCTGATAGCACGGGTTCCCGCAGTTCGGGGTCATGACCGGTCCGTCACTCTTCGGGTGGTCATGGCCGATGTGCACCCAGCCGTGCTCGTCGGCCTCCGGGTGCGGGACCACCGGTCCGGCCTTTTCGACCGGCTCCGGGGTTTCTTCGGGCTTGGTGTCCGTGGGCGTCGACATGGTCGATCTCCTCTCCCCTGGGGATCTTCATAGGGACGCTGACCGGTGACGGTGAGTCCCTCGCCGCGGGGCCCTCTTCCCCGCGAACGGACCAATAGTTGCACAACGGAGCAGTGATCGGGAGGCCTTTCACTACGGAAAGTCAGTCCGATCGGCGTGAACTGGGCAGACGCGCTCGCCAAACCGTCCTAACGAGTGAACCCTGTAACGGCTTTGACCAGGGCGTGCATCACCACCGGGCGGACTAGGGCGATCGGGGTCATGCGGATCGACGCACACCGCCGGTCACGGAGTGCGACTGAGCGTGCGCTCAGGTGGTCTAGTGCGGCGGTTGATTGGCCGCGCCCGGTCGCCGCCTCGGTGCGCGCCGGCGGCGGGCGCGGCGGGCGGCGGGCGGCGGGCGCGGCGGGCGGCGGGCGGCGGGCGCGGCGGGCGATGGTGATGGGTGACGGCGGCGAGAGAAGGGTGGGCGTGCGCGGCGAACCGCGGGCTGCGGCTCGGGCGCAGTACTTGTGGATCTCTGCGGCGACCGCGATGGTCTGCCGACGCGCGGCCGCCGCGCGAGAGCTGGGCAAGCACGTCTGGGCCGACGGCGGCGTCCGCCACCCGCGCGATGTCGCGCTGGCCCTGGCCGGGCCAGGTCGCGGGTCATGTGGGCAGGACACCGGCACTGGTGGCGCTGCACGCGAGCGAACCTGCTCAGCCGCTGACGCTCGGCCTCGGCGCGCGAGCCATCGGCTGCCATGGCTGGGGGAATCCTTGCCGATCGCGGGACCACGGGACGGCACGGCTGCGGACACCTGCGGGGCTCGATTGGGCGTACCCCCGCAACCGTCGGTGGGCGTAGCGGGGACTTCTTTGTTGCCAGGCGATCCGGTTCTCCCGGCCGTGCTTCGGAGTCTGGGGCTTCGTGGTCCGGACCTGGCGGCCTGGAGCGTCGGGGGCGTCTGTGGGTCAGGCGCGCTTTGCTGTCACTGCCGCGTGGACCGCTTGGATCAAGCGAGTGTTCTCCGGGGCCGCGCCGCCCGGGAAGGCGAACCTGCGGCGGTTGTAGCCGTACGCCAAGCCTGTTCGGGGGTCTGCGAATGCCTGGGAGCCCGCCGCTCCGCTGTGGCCGAATGCTCCCTGGCCCAGGACCGGGTAGTCGTACGAGACGACCGAGAAGCCCAGGCCGAAAGCGTTGGGGCCTCGTGTCGACAGGTCGTCGCCGATCGAGTGGATCTGGGCTACGTCCGCTGCCGTTTCCGGAGTCAGGAGGGGTTCGGGGCCGCTGATTGCCGCCGCGTACATTCCCGCCAGGCCTCGTGCCGATGCCACGCCGCCTACCGAGGCCGGGCTCAGTTGGCGGACCTGCTTCAGGTTCGGGAGGTCCCACAGTTCGGGGGCCTCCGGGTGGTTGCGGTTGAACGCGATCGCCGTGAGGCTGTCCGGTCCCGTCGCGTTCGCCTCGAGTGCGGCCAGCTGCTCCGGGGTCGGCAGCATCGGCAACGTGGTCAGGAAACGCGGCTCCAGGTCCTCGGGCAGGCCCAGGTAGAAGTCCAGGTCGTACGGCTTGCGCACGCGCTCTTCGTAGTGCTCCTGGATGCTGCGGCCGGTCACGCGCCGGACGACTTCGCCGGTCAGGGCGCCGATCACCAGGGCGTGGTAGCCGAACGCCGTTCCCGGGCGCCAGTACGGCCTCTGCGGCGCGAGACGCTCGGCGATGATCCGGTCGTCCGCGATCTCCTCGGCGGTGAACCCGTGGTCCGCGCCGACGACGCCGGCGCGGTGCGCCAGGAGGTCCCGCAGCGTGATCGCGGCCTTGCCCGCGGCGCCGAACTCCGGCCAGTAGTGGCTGACGCGCTCGTCGAGGTCCAGCACGCCGTCCTGCACCAGCAGCGCGACCACCAGGTGTGCGGCGCCCTTGGTGGAGGAGAACACGCCGGTCAGCGAGTCGGCCGTGATCTCCGGGCCGCTCCAGAGGTCGACGACGCGTTCGCCGGTGACGTGCGCGACGAGCTGGGCGGCATAGTCGCCGCCTTCCTCGGTCGCGACGGCGGCGAATTCCTCGCGGACCGACTCGTACCCGTCGGCGACGGTTCCCTGGATGTGCTCGGACGACATGGCGGCTCCCTCAGTGATCACGACGCCTGCGCCAAGGTGCAAGGCGAGGCCTCGCCGGGGTATTCCGGGTAACACGACGCGCGTAGGCGCCAGTCCCGCCATGCGGGAACCTGACGATGAACCGAGCGCACGGAAACCAAGTCACGGGGTCTCGCGATCACGGCCGTCGCGATCGGCGCGTCCGGCCCGACGCCGGCGGTGGCGGCCTGGGCGGCCTGGGTGATCGTCCGGCCGCCGGCCGTGTGGACGTACTCCTGGGTCGCGCAGGCGTTCGTGCTGGTGCTCGCCGTGGTTCGCGTTGCTGCCGATCAACGTGCCGGCACTGGTCTTCGGCAGGTACGCCGGCACGCGGTCGCGTTTCCGGTGCCGTGGTGTTCGCGACATCATCGTGGCGCAACGTCGGGACGCCGACGGTAGATCGACCGCCCGGGCGGGTAGACACCGGGCATGAAGCTGACTTCGACCGTGCTCGGCGCGCGGGATCCACGCGCGCTGGCCGATTTCTACGCGACTCTGCTCGGCTGGTCGATCAAGACCGACGAGCCGGAGTGGGTGACGCTCCGCCCCGCCGATGACGGGCCCGGCTTGTCGTTCCAGCTGGAACCCGACCACGTGCCGCCGGAGTGGCCGCAGGCGACAGGCGCCCAGCAGATGCAGCTGCACCTCGACATCGAGGTCGACGATCTCGACGCTGCGGGCGCGGTCGCCATCGCCGCGGGCGCCGGGCTCTCGGCGTTCCAGCCGCAGGAGAAGGTCCGCGTCTACTTCGATCCGGCCGGGCATCCGTTCTGCCTCTGGACGCGTGAATGAGGTGACACCCTGCGTTCGAACGGTCACAGGATCCGCTATGTTCGCTGGAGGTACCGGTTCCCGGCGAACGGAGTGAGTCCAGTGGGGGTGCACCGGATCTGGCACCACGGACTGGTCCCCGTCGAGGGGAAACGCCCCTTGGACGCGTTGCGCAGCAGGCTCATCAGCCGGCAACGGCAGCACGACGACTACACCGTCACCGATCTCGGCTCGTCCGACGACGGCGGGTCGCGCCGGTGCGACCTGAAGTTCGCGTGGCTCGGCCACGAAGGCCGCTACTCCGTTCAGGTATTGCTTTCGCTCTGCTACCACGCCGGCGAGGACCGCGTGGCGTGGTTGCTGGCGGCGGCGTGCACGCGGCCGTGGCGCAGCTGCCACGAAGCGCCGGCACAGCGGATCGGCCTGGAAGAGCTGGGCGCCAGCGGTAGCGACGAGATCCCGATCGACGGGCCGGTGCTCTCGATGCACGGCTGGTCCCGCGAGGAGTGCGACCGCGTCGCGGATCTGCTCGCCGAGGCGCTGGTTGCGCCGTGGCGGACGTCGGCGGTGCTGGTGCTCACCGAACCGCCGACAGCGCCGGTCGAGGGCTGGCCGGGCCTGGTGAACGTGTTCGACGTCGACGACCGCTTCCGCCGCACCCTCAACAGTCACCTCCCGCTCGGCTGCGCGGTGCCGCTGGGCGCGCGGCTGTTCGTCCCGCCGTGCGACGAGCTGCCGGACTTCGTGGAAGCGACGATCCCGATGGCGGACCAGGCGCTCGAGGACGCCATGACGCGGTTCATCCAGACGCGAGGCCGGACGCCGCTGCCCGAGGAGTGGGCGGACGTGCCGAGTGTGCGGGCCTGGTACGCGGCGGACCCGTTCGCGGCGCCGGAGCGGGAACCCGACACCGGGATGACCGAGAAGCTTGACCGCGTCGAGCGCGAGCTGGCGGAGGCGCGCGGAGTGATCACCATCCTGCGTAAGAAGGCCAAGACCGGCGCGGAAGAACGGGATCGCGCGGCCCGCGAGGTGAAGGCGCTCCGCGCTCACATCGAGGAGCTGTCGGCGACCGACATCGCCTGCCTGCAGGAGCAGCTCGCGCAGCTGCAGGAGGCGCTGGACGACTACACGCGCGCCTTCGACGAGGTGGAGGCCGAACGCGACGAGCTCAGACGGGCCAACGGGTTGCTGGCCGGCACGCTGACCCGCTACCACGACGCGGGCACCGAGGTCGCGGACGCCGAGCTTCCGCCGGACGACTTCCCGAGCTTCGCCGACCTCATCGGCGCGGCCGCGGCGACGCTCAAGCACCTCGAGATCACGGCCGAAGCCGCGCCGACGGCGATCCTCGACCACCACCCGAAAGCCGCCGCCTGGCGCCGGAAGGCGTGGGACGCGCTCCGCACGCTCGACGCGTACGCGCGGGCTCGCCGGTCGCTGCTCGACGCCGGCCAGGACCCGGGACCCGAGCTGTCGGACGTGCTCGCGTTCGCCCGCACCGGCCAGCCGGGCTCGCTGATCAGCGCCAACATCATCGCGCTGGCCGAGTCGGACACCGTGACGACGAACGAACGGCTCCGGCAGGCGCGGACGTTCCGCGTCGACCCGCGGACGAACCCGGCGGGGCGCGACTACTTCGGCGCCCACATCGCGCTGGAGCGTTTCAAGTCGCCGGCGCCGCGGCTGCACTTCCTCGACGACACCGATCGCACGGGCACTGTGTACGTCGGGTACCTGGGCGCCCACCTGCCGACGTCGAAGACCAACTGAGCGAGAATCGCGGGCATGACGGACCACAAGCACCTCGCGTACTGCTGGATCGCCCGCGGTGACGAGGTGCTGTTTCTCCGCCGCGCGCCCGGGGTCTTCCTCGCCGGGCGCTGGGAACTGCCGGGCGGGACGGCCGAGCCGGGCGAACCCTTCGAGACCACAGCGGTGCGCGAAGCGGCGGAGGAAACCGGGCTGACGGTGCGGATCACCGGGGAACGCGGCCGCGATTCCTGGCCGGACATCACGGGACAGCCGCTGCAGATCCACGCGATCTTCTACACGGCCGAGGAAACGGGCGCGGGCGAAGTGGTGCTCAATCCGGGAGAACACGACGACTTCGCGTGGCTTACGCCGGCGGCGGCACGCGCTTTGGAGCTGCCGGAGCACTTTCGCCGGCTGCTGTCTTCGTAGCCGGCCCCGGCCGGGCGGGCGGATCGTTCTGGTCACGCCATCGACGTTACCCGAACACACGTGCGAAGATCATCGCTGAATCGGGTGATGTGCTGCGTCGGGATTGGCGCGAGATTTTGTTGTGACGCAAGGGAAATCGCGCGATGGTGATGGGCGCTGCCCCCGGTCTCCATGCTACCCGAGGGGACCGACAAAACTGCGGCGCAGTGGGCGGGCGAGCAAAGCGGGGCGAGCGGGGCCGGGGTGAGCAGAGGCCGGGCGATCAGAATTTAGGCAAGCGGCGCCAGGCAAGCAAGCCACGCGAGTGGGGTCGAGCGAGTGCGGCCAGGCAAACAAGCTACGCGGGCGCAAGCCACGCGACCGAGGCTGGACCAGCGAAGCTGGGCAAGCAGGGCCGAGCGAGTGCGCCACGCGAGCCAGGCTGGACGAGTGGGGCCGGGGCGAACGGGGGCCGGGCGATCAGAGTCAAGCAAGCAGGGCCGGACAAACAAGCCACGCGAGTGGGGCCGTGCGAGCGCGGCCGGCAAACAAGCCACGCGACCGAGACCGGACCAGCGAAGCCGGGCGAGTGGGCCACGCGAGGCTGAGCGAGTGGGGCCGAGCGAGTGGGGCCAGCAAACAAGCCACCGACCGAGGGCGGACCAGCGAAGCCGGGCGAGCAAGGCCGGGCAAGCGGGGCCGGACCAGGCTGGGCGAGGGAGGTCGAGCGAGTGGGGCCAGACAAGCGAGCCACGCGGGCGCGAGCCACGCGATTGAGGCCGGACCAGCGAAGTCGGGCGAGCAAGGCTGGACGGGTGGGGGCCAGGCGAGGCTGGGCGGGGCCAGGCGAGGCTGGGCGAGTGGAGTCGAGTGAGTGGGGCCGAGCGACTAGGGCCACGCGAGCGGGGCCGGACAAGGGGACCGGGCGAGCAGGGCCGGGCGAGGTGAGCGGGGCTCGGCGAGAGAACGGGCGCAGCGA
This sequence comes from Amycolatopsis sp. NBC_00348, assembly GCF_036114655.1. Lineage (NCBI taxonomy): Bacteria > Bacillati > Actinomycetota > Actinomycetes > Pseudonocardiales > Pseudonocardiaceae > Amycolatopsis > Amycolatopsis sp. NBC_00348. The sequence goes on from NZ_CP107994.1 coordinate 6,511,358, forward strand.
GAGAGCGAGTGTCGGCGTTTGCCGGTAGGTGGCGGGCGTCGTTGCGGGCCACCTGGCCGTCGGCGTGGCTCCTCAGGAGGCGATGGCCTCGTTGATCGCCAGTAGCTCCTGTGCGGTGCGGGTGGCGGTGAACTCGATGACGTCGTAGCGGGCGAGGCGCTGGACCACGAACGGGTCGCTGGCGAGGACCGCGTCGAGTTTGCCGCGTAGTACCGGGCGGGTGAGGATCACGTGGTCGGCCGCTCCGGTTCCCTTTCCGGAAACGAGGAAAATTCCTCTCGTGAATTGGGTGCGCAACCAGTCCGAATGGTCCGGGAGCGCGTAGTCTACTTCTGTCTCGGGCGCTGTGTAGGTCAGCAGTGCGATGTACATGATTCAAGAGTAGAACTCCCCCGGCCACCCCGCATCCACCTGCCGAGTGGCGCCGGACACCGTATTCGGCAATATTTCGGTCAAGAATTCCGGTAATTCTTTACGGCGGCTTTCTGAATCCACCGTACGTAGATCGGCGTACGACAGGGAGTCGACGCCGGGCCGACGCGGGGCGCCCCCTTGACGCGCGAGACTCGGGGGCATGAACGCACTGACCCGGATCCGGCACGACGTCTGGCGGCACGGCCGGCGCGCCGAGCGGATCGCCTACGTCGTCGGCGCGGTCCTCTTCGTGAGCGGCCTCGTGCACGCGATCGTGCTCCTCGCCACCGGCGGCTCGTGGCTGGGGCCGCTGTCGATGCGCAAGGCCGTCACCTTCGGGCTGTCGTTCGGCCTGACGCTGGCCTCGGTCGCCTGGGCGACGTCGTTCCTCACCGTCCGGCCGCGGTGGCGCACAACCCTGCTCGGCGCGTTCAGTGTCGCCAGCGTCGTCGAGGTCGCCCTGGTCAGCATGCAGTCCTGGCGTGGTGTGCCGTCGCACTTCGACTTCGAGACGCCGTTCGACAACGTCGTGTCGATGACGCTCGCCGCGGGTGGCGGGGTGCTCATCCTGACCGTCATCGGCTTCACCGCCGCCGCGCTCGTGGAACCCGGGCCGGACGCGCCGAGCCTGCGTCTCGCCGTCCGGGCCGGGCTGCTCGTGCTGGTGGTGGCGCTGGCCACCGGGGCCGTGATGATCGCGCGCGGCGTCGTGGAGGCCCGCGGCGGCGATCCGCAGCTGGCCTACACGACCGCGGGCTCGCTCAAGCCGCTGCACGCGGTCGCGATGCACGCGATCCTCGTGCTGCCCGGGCTGGCCTGGCTGCTCACCTTCACCCGCTGGCCCGAGGCCCACCGGCTGTGTGTCGTCAAGATCGCGGTGGTCGCCGACGCCGTGCTCACCGCCGTGATCGGGGTCGAGTCCTTCACCGCCGTCTCGCCGTTCGCCGCGCCGCTGCCGGTGCTCGCGTTGTCCGTCCTGGCGGCGGCCGCGCTGGCCGGCACCGGGCTTTACGCGCTGAGCGGCGTTGAACCGGGTATCCGATTCGTACGTATCTCCGATGGGAAGGCAAGGGGCCGGTAAAGCGGCGGACGGAGACCACGTGCGGCACGGCATGACCACGAACGGCCTTTTCCAGCAGAGTCAGGCCCACAGCCCGTCGTTCTTCTCCGTCATGCGGGCGATGGGCCAGCACGGTGACGACCTCGCGGACTTCTGCATCCCCTGCAACCCGTACTTCCCGACCGACGGGATGTTCGGCGAGCTGGAACGGAACCTCCGCACGATCCTCAAGTTCTACCCGAGCGACGCGGGCGCGATCACCGCGCAGCTGGCGCACGTGCTCCGCCTCAACCCCTCGACGATCTCGCTGGCCAACGGCTCGACCGAGCTGATCACCTGGATCGACCACCTGCTGGTGGACGCCAGCATCGCCGTGCCGATCCCGACGTTCGGCCGCTGGACCGACCAGCCGCTGGAAACCGGCAAGCGCGTCGACATGTTCCTGCTGAAGGAAGCGAACAACTTCGAGCTGCGCGTCGACGAGTACATCGAGTTCATCAAGCGCCGCGGCTCGCGGGTCGCGGTGCTGTGCAACCCGAACAACCCCGACGGCGGTTACCTGTCACGCCGTGAGGTCATCCGGTTCATGGACGCCCTGGAAGACCTCGATCTCGTGGTGATCGACGAGTCGTTCATCGACTTCGTCGAGGCCGAGATGAACCCGTCGGTGGCCGCCGAGGCCGTCGTGCGGCCGAACGTCATCGTGCTGAAGAGCCTCGGGAAGAACTTCGGGCTGCACGGGATCCGCTTCGGCTACCAGGTGTCGAACCCGGCGCTGACGCGCAAGCTGTCGGCCGCGCTGCCGAAGTGGAACCTGAACTCGCTGGCCGAGACCGTCATCTTCATGCTCGCCGAGCACCGCGCGGAGTACGAGGACAGCCTCAAGCGGCTCGCGCTCGACCGGTTCATGATGAACTCGCAGCTGAGCCAGTTCCCGGAGCTGACGGTGTACCCGTCGCAGGCGAACTTCCTGCTCGTCAAGCTGCCCGGCTCGGTCGACGGCGCCGAATTGTGCGACTACCTGCTCACCGAGCACCACCTGCTGGTGCGCCAGTGCGGCAACAAGATCGGCATGACCAGCCAGTTCATGCGCTTCGGGGTGCGGCCGGACACCGAGGTCGAGCGGCTGGTCGAGGGACTGCGCGGGGTCGAGCGGCTCGGCGGCGGCCGCCACACGCCGCCGATCGAGCTCGTCTCGCACTCCCGCGAGCCGGAACGGTCGATCAGCTGACCACGTGGTCGATGGCCGACTTCCAAGCGAACCTCCGGCCGTTCGCCGAACTCGACCGCGCGGGCCGCACGCGCAGGCTGCGCCGGCTCGCCGAAGCGGCGTTGACCGACTACGACGTCCCGGTGGCGCGGCTGACGCCGTTGGCGCGCGGGCGCAACACGACGTTCCGGGTCGACGGTGCGGACGGCCGCCGCTACGTGCTGCGCGTGGAGCGGCCGGACGGCCCGAGCGTCACGCAGGTGCGAGCCGAGGTGGCCTGGCTCGCGGCGCTGTGCCGGGAAACGGACCTGGTGGTGCCACGGCCGGTGCCGACGCGGCACCGGGAGCCGGCCACCGTCGTCGCCGACCCGGCCGTGCCCGAGCCGCGCACCTGCGTGCTGCGCCACTGGGTCGAGGGCCGGTTCCTCGACGAGCGGCTCAACGCGTCGCAGCTCTACCGGCTGGGCGAGGTCACCGCGCGGCTGCAGCGCCACGGCGCGCGGATGAACGGCCTCGACCGCGGCCGCGTCGACGACCTCAGCGCGTTCGGCCGGGCGCAGGTGGACGGCTTCTCCGCGACCGTCGTCGCGCGGGCGGTCGCGCTGGCCGGCGAGGACGTCCGCGCCGCGCTCGAGCGAGTGCGGGCGGTGCGGGCCGCGCTCGGGTTCGGCGCCGACGTGTTCGGCCTGGTCCACGGCGGCCTGCACCAGGAGAACTACCTGGTCCACCGCGGCCGGGTCGCGGTGGTCGGCTTCGACGACTGCGGGTACGGGCACTACGCCTACGACCTGGCCGTGACGGTCGAGGCGTTCGCGCACCTGCCGCACCGCGCGGAGCTGCGGGAAGCGCTGCTGGACGGGTACCGGTCGGTGCGCCCGGCCACGTTCGCGACCGACCCGGCCGTGCTCGACGCGTTCATCGGCCTGCGCCGGGTCCAGCTGCGGCTGCGCGCGCTCGACGGGACGGCCTGACGTTACAGCTCGCCGCTACACTTGCTACATGGCCGGACGATCGAGCAACGCCACCAGTACCCGCGACCGCCTCCTGCTGGCCGCCGGGCAGCTCCTGCACGAAGCGGACGGCGGCGCGGTGTCGACGCGCGCGATCTGCGAACGCGCCGGCGTCCAGGCCCCGACGCTGTACCACCACTTCGGCAGCAAGCAGGGCCTGCTCGACGCCGTCGTGAACTACGGCTTCACCCAGTACGTCCAGGCGCCCGAGACCGGTGGCGACCCGGTGGCGCGGATCCGCGAGGGCTGGGACAGGCACGTCGCGTACGGCCTGGAGAACCCCGCGTTCTACGTGCTGCTCTACGGCCAGATCGAGCCCGGCGTGCCGTGCAACCTCACCAGCAGCGCCGAGGCGATGCTGCTCGAGCTGTTCACCCCGCTCGCCCGCGCCGGGCGGCTGCGCGTCGAGGCGACCGAGGCCGCGCGGCAGTTCGCGGCGGCCAACAGCGGGGTCACGCTCAGCCTGATCGCCCAGCACGAAGGTGCCCGCGACCTGGCGATGTCCACGCAGGTCCGGGACGCCGTGCTGGCCGGGCTGCTGACCGACGGCCCGGCCGCGGGGTCGTCGACGAGCGCGCTCGCAGTCGCTTTGTCGACCGCGCTCGCGGACGACGTCGACGAGCTGACGACCACCGAGCGACAGCTGCTGCGGGAGTGGCTGCACCGCCTCGCGAGCTGACGCTACATTTGCTACATTGAGCCGTATGGCGAATGTAGTGAACGAGTTCGGTGTGTTCCTGGCCCCGCACCGCGACGACGAGACGCGCAAGGCGCACGCCGTCGCGGCCGACAAGCTCGGTTACGGCACGGTCTGGTTCGGCACCGGCAGCGCGTCGGTCGGCGACCTCGCGTTCGTCGAGGACGTCCTGGCCGCGACCGAGCGGATCACCGTGGCGACGGCGATCGTGAACATGTGGGCCGACGAGCCTGAGGCCTTGGCCGAGTCGTACCACCGGCTGGCGGGCCGGTACGGAAAGCGCTTGCTCCTGGGCATCGGCGTCGGCCACCCCGAGTCGATCGCCGCTTACCAGAGCCCGTACGACAAGATCGTCGGCTACCTCGACCGGCTGGACGCGGCCGGCGTGCCCGTCGAGGCCAGGATTCTCGCGGCGCTCGGCGACCGCGTGCTGAAGCTGGCCGCCGAGCGCACCGCCGGCGCGGTCCCCTACCTCGTGCCGGTCGCGCACACGCGGCACGCGCGATCGGTGCTGGGCCCGGGCAAACTCCTGACGCCGGAACAGAAAGTGGTCGTCGACGAGGACCCGGTGGCGGCGCGCGCGATCGGCCGGCCGTTCGTCCGCGAGCCGTACCTCGGGCTGCGCAACTACGTGAACAACCTGCTGCGCCACGGGTACACCGAGGCGGACGTCGCCGGCGGCGGCAGTGACCGCCTGATCGACGACCTCGTGCTGCACGGCACGCCCGAGAGCATCGCGAAGTGCCTGCGGTCCCATGTGGACGCCGGAGCCGACCACGTGGCCGTCCAGGTGCTCGGCCCCACGCCGGACGTGGAGGCCGAGCACCACCGGATCCTCGCCGGCCTACTGCTCTGATCAGCCCGGCGCCGGGGCCAGCGCGTTCAACGCCGTGACGATCACGCTTTCCTCGTAGGTGAAGTGACTGTCCAATGCGGACGCCAGCCGGTCGAACTCCGCGTGCAGCCGGGCCGGGTCGGACTCCTCGTCGACGAGCCGCTGGATCTGTTCCTGCAGCTGCGCGACGACGACGTGTTCCTCGCCGAGCTTCGTCAACGCGGGGGCGAGCGCGGGGAACTGCGCGGCCAGCATCGGGAAGATCGCCGTGTCCTCACCCGTGTGGTGGCGGGTGAGGGCCGAGCAGAAACCGAGACAGCGCTTGCCGAAGCTCAGCGGTTCGCCGGAATCCAGCTGGGCACGCAGGTCCCGCAGCTCGGTGCGCAGCCAGTCGTGCACCTCGACGATCCAGTCGCCCATGCGCCGGACGCGGTCGAGCCGGTGCAGCACGAGCACCGGCAGCACCCGGGTGGTGCGGGCCTGGTAGTCCCCGAAGCCCGGCTGCTGCTCGACGACCTTGGCGAACAGGGCGTCACGATCGGGGGCGATGGCGGCCATCGCCTCGAACGTCTCGGTGCCGGTTTCCACGGTCACCAAAGGGTTCTTGCGGATGTTGTGGTACCAGGCGGGGTGTTTCGGCAACCCCATCGCCGAAGCGACGACGACCAGCCGGCCGTCGATGTGCAGGGCTCCCAAGGTGACGCGGTGTTTCCGGCCGGTGCGGGCACCGGTCGTGGTGAGCTGGATCAAACTCGCGTGGTCCTTCCGATGTGGAGTGATCGGAGGCGTGAGAGGGCACGACGGAGGCACACTTGTCCCACAGCAGGGAAAAGACGAGAGACACCGACGTGTCGATCTCAGGGGGCTGAGTAGCCACTACCTCCGTGCGTAGGCCCATCCGGGGCGCACTTCCACGGTAGCACGGAATCAGCGCGCGTCGTCAGCGGCTTCCTTCGCCGCGATGGAAGCTTCGTCGGCCTGGTCGAAGGCTTCCTTGGCCGTCTCGAACTCGGCCGTCGCGCGCTCGGCGCGTTCCTTGGCTTCCGCCAGGCGGGCCCGCAGGTCTTCGACACGGGCCGTGGCCTGCTCGGCCGCCCGCTCGGTGCGGACGAGGTCGCGCTCGGCCACCGCGCGTTCCTTCGCCAGCTCGGCGGCTTCCTTGCGCAGGCGCTCGCGTTCGGCGCGGACGCGCTCCCGCTCGGCCCGCTCCTCGTCCTCGCGCTTGGAGTCCTTTTCGGCTCGCTCGGCCTTTTCGGTCCGCTTGGCCTTCGCGGGTTCGGCCTTTTCCACCAGCTTCGCCGGGCGCTTGCCGGTCGACGGCGGGGCGGTCGCGGCGAGCGTGAACCACTGGTCGGTGTCCTGGTGCGCCACCGACGTCAGGCACCCGGCCAGGGCGAGCGCGGCGGTGTCCGGGTCGGCCGCGACGGCTTCGAGCGTCGCCTCGACCTCCCGCGCCACGGTGTCGCTCATCTTGGCCAGGCCGTGCAGGATCCGCCGCACCAGCTCGCCGCGGCGGCGGGCCAGCGCGCGCAGGTCGTCGCCGGCCAGGCGGGTGTGCGCGTCCCGCAGCTCGTCGCCGAGCTCGGCCAGCTCACGCAGCTCGTCCGGGTCGTCGCGGGCCAAGCGGTTGACGATCGCCGCGGCCGTGGTCGGCTTCCGCAGCTCCTTGATCTTCGCCGCCAGGTCGGTGTCGCCCTCGGCCTTCGCCGTCTTCGCCGCCGCGTTGCGCGCGCTGACGAACTCCGCGAGGTCACCCCCGTAGAGCTCGCCGGCCACCGTCTTCAGGTCCATCCCGCCCAGCCAACCACATCGGACTGGTGCGAGCACCCGCGAACAGTCATCATCGGGTCAGGGGCGACGAAGGGAAGGCGCGTGTTCTTCGATCTGGGTGTCCGGGACTTCCTCGACCGCGCGGAGGCGGTGTACCCGGACCGCGTCGCGGTGGTCGACGAACCGGACCAGCCCGCGCCGAGCTGGGGTTCGCTCACCTACCGCGAGGTCGCGCGGCGGGCCCGCGCGCAGGCCGCCCACCTCGACGCGCTGGGCGTGCCGGTCGGCGGGCGCGTCGCGGTGGTGTCGCACAACGCCGCCCGCCTGCTCGTGTCGTTCTTCGGCGTCTCGGCCTGGGGCCGGGTGCTGGTGCCGGTGAACTTCCGGCTCGCGCCGGCCGAGGTGAAGTACATCGTGGAGCACTCCGGCGCGGAGGTGCTGATCGTCGACCCCGAGCTGGAACACCTGCTCGGCACCGTCACCGCGAAGCACGTCTTCGTGCTGGGCCGCGACGACGACGCCGCGATCTGGGGCGGCGACGGCGAACCGCGGCCGTGGGCGGGCGACGAGTCGGCCACCGCGACGATCAACTACACCTCCGGCACGACGGCGCGGCCGAAGGGCGTGCAGCTGACCCAGCGCAACATCTGGCTCAACGCGGCCGTATTCGGGCTGCACACGACGTTGAACGACAACGACGTCCTGCTGCACACGCTGCCGATGTTCCACTGCAACGGCTGGGGCATGCCGTACGCGGTGACCGGGCTCGGCGGGCGGCACATCGTGCTGCGCAAGGTCGACGGCACCGAGATCCTGCGGCGCGTCGAGGAGCACGGCGTCACGATCCTGTGCGCCGCGCCCGCGGTGGTCAGCGCGGCGCTCGACGGCGCCGCGAGCTGGGACGGCGAGATCCCGGGCCGCGACCGCGTCCGGATCGTCGTGGCCGGCGCGCCCCCGCCGACCCGGACGATCGAGCGGGTGCGGGCCGAGCTGGGCTGGGAGTTCATCCAGATCTACGGCCTCACCGAGACGGCGCCGCTGCTGACGGTGAACCGGATGCGCAGCGAGTGGGCCGGCCTCGACCCGCACGAGCAGGCCCGGCTGCTGGGCCGCGCCGGCACGCCCGCGCTGGGCGTCCGGATCGCCGTCGACACCGACGGCGAGGTGCTCGCGCAGTCGAACCACAACCTCGACGGCTACTGGGAGAACCCCGACGAGACCGCGCGGGTGCAGGAGGGCAACTGGTTCCACACCGGTGACGGCGGTTCGTTCGAAGACGGCTACCTCACTATCGCGGACCGCAAGAAGGACGTGATCATCTCGGGCGGCGAGAACGTGTCGTCGATCGAGGTGGAGGACGCGCTCAGCTCGCACCCGGCCGTGCGGGAAGCCGCGGTGATCGGCATCCCGGACGAGAAGTGGGGCGAGCTGGTGACGGCGTTGGTGGTGACGGGTTCGGACGTGTCCGCAGAGGAGCTGATCGAGCACTGCCGCGAGTACCTGGCGGGGTACAAGTGCCCGAAGCGCGTGGAGTTCCTGGACGAGCTGCCGCGGACGGCGACCGGGAAGATCCAGAAGTTCAAGCTGCGGGAGCCGTTCTGGCAGGGCCAGGCCCGAGGGGTGAATTGAGGTTCTTCTTCGACGCGGGCTCGGGCGCGGTGCTCTGGACCGGCGTCGGCCCGGCGGACGTGGACCGGTTGCCGATCAGCGCCGGGTTGCGCGCGGAGCTGGACAGCCTCGTGGAGCAGTACGACGAGTCGCTGAACTGGGACTACCCGCCGGACCCGGGCCCGTGGCGGGAGGCGCGGTGCCTTCGGTTCAACGCCGACGTCCGCGCGGCGCTGACCCGGCTGCGTCGTGAACTCGGGGAGGACGTCGAGGACGGCTTCACCGCGCTGCACGAGGATCCGGACCTGGACCGGTATCTGGCCGACCCGAAGGGTTTCAAGCGCTAGCGGACCAGGCGGAAGAACGTCCGCACCTCGGCGACGAACAGCTCCGGCTGCTCGAACGCCGCGAAGTGCCCGCCACGGTCCAGCTCGTTCCAGTGCCGGATGTCCGTGTACCTCCGCGCCGCCCATCGGCGCGACGGGCGCGGCATCTCCGCGGGGAAGATCGAACAGCCCGTCGGGACGTCGACCGTGTCGTCGGTGGCCTCGCTGAACCACTTCTGGACCTTGGCGATGCTCTCCCAGTACAGCCGCGCCGACGACGTCGCCGTACCCGTCAGCCAGTACAGCGTGATGGTGTCCAGCAGCTCGTCGCGGGTGAAGGGGAAGCCGTCGGACCAGGCGTGGAACTTCTCCAGCAGCCAGCCGCACAGGCCGGCCGGGGAGTCGGCCAGGCCGTAGCCCAGCGTCTGCGGGCGGGTCGACTGCTGGACCGAGTAGCCGTCCTCCCAGCGCTGCGCGTGCTCCAACGCCGCCAGCGCGGCTCGCTCGGCCGCGGTCAGGTCGTCGAACGTCGCCGGGTCGGGGGCGGCGATCGGCGGGTTCAGGTGGATGCCCGCCAGGTGGGCCGCGTCCCGCTGGGCCAGCGACGTCGTGATCGACGTCCCCCAGTCGCCGCCCTGGGCGCCGTAGCGGGAGTAGCCGAGGCGGGCCATCAGCTCCGCCCACGCCGCCGCGATCCGCTCGATGCCCCAGCCCTGCACCGACGGCTTGTCGCTGAAGCCGTAACCCGGCAGCGACGGGCAGACGACGTGGAACGCGTCCGCCGGGTCCGGCGGGTCGGTCAGCGGGCCGATCACCTTGGTGAACTCGACGATCGAGCCGGGCCAGCCGTGCGTCAGCACCAGCGGCAGCGCGTCCGGGTGCGGCGAACGCACGTGCAGGAAGTGCAGGCCCAGGCCGTCGATTTCGGTGCGGTACTGCGGAAATCCGTTGAGCCGGGCCTCCGCGCGGCGCCAGTCGTAGCCGGCCGCCCAGTACTCGCAGAATTCCCGCAGCACGGCCAGCGGCGTGCCCTGGCTCCAGTCGCCGACCGGCTCCGGCTCGGGCCAGCGGGTCCGGCGCAGGCGCGCGCGCAGGTCGTCGAGGTCGGCCTCGGGGACGTCGATCCGGAACGGCGTGATCACGCCGGGACGTAGGTCAGCTGGACGACGCCGTTGCCGAAGGTGGCGGACTTCTTCAGCACCAGCGGGAAACCCGGCCCCTCCTCGGGGAACAGCCGCTTCCCACGGCCCACGACGATCGGGTACAGCAGCAGGTTCAGCTCGTCGACCAGGCCTTCGGCCAGCAGCCAGCGCACGGCCGTGGTGCTGCCGCTGGTCATGATGTCGCCGCCCTCGCCGGCCTTCAACGCCCGGACGGCTTCGACGGGATCCCCGGTCAGCAGCGTCGAGTTGTTCCAGCTGACCTCGGACAACGTCGACGACAGCACGTACTTGCGGGCGCTGTTCATGAACTCGGCGCCCGCGTCGTCCTCGACCGTCCGCCCGGGCCACGCCTCGGCGAAGCCCTCGTAGGTGACGCGGCCGAGCAGCATCGCGTCGGCCGCCGCCATCCCGCCGCCGACGGCGCGGCCGATCTCGTCGTTCCAGTAGCGCAGCGACCACTTGTCGGGTGCCTCGACCACACCGTCCAGCGAGAGGAACAGGTTCGACACGATCTTGCGCATGGCCACCCCTTCGGTCGAGTTCTCACTATGACCGAAAGGCCGCCGTCCCGCAGCGGTTTGCCCGGACTATCCGATCCGTCCATTCGCGACAGGCTTCAGCAGGTCCAGCGCGCGGCCGAGGGTGTCCAGCCGCGCTTCCAGCGTGTCGCCGGCCGGGTAGAGCCGGACCGTGTCGATGCCGGTGTCACGCCAGACGCGCAGGCGTTCGCGGACCATCTCTTCGGTGCCGATCAGCGTGGTGCCGAGCACCATCTCGTCGGTGACGAGCGCGGTGGCGCCGTCCCGGTCCCCGGCCTGCCAGCGCTCGCGGACCTCGGCGGCGACGTCGGCCCAGCCCTGACGGCTGTAGGCGTTGTTGTAGAAGTTCGTGGTGGCCGAGCCCATCCCGCCGAGGCTGAACGCGAGTTCCTTCTTGCGCCCGCCGACCATCGTGCGCAGCTCGTCCTCGTTCGCCGCGAAGGCGACTTCGGCGCCCTGGCAGACGTCGATCTCCGCGCGCGTGCGGCCCGACTTCGCGAGGCCGGCGTCGAGGTGGGTGAAGTACGCGCCGGCGCCTTCGGGGACGAAGCTGGTGCCGAGCCAGCCGTCGGCGACCTCGCCGGTCAGCTCGAGGAGCTTCGGCGAGAGCGTGGCCAGGTAGATCGGGATGTCCGGGTTCGGCTCGGTCGACAGCCGCATCGGGCGCGTCTCGCCGGGCAGCGGGATCTCGAAAGCCTTGCCGGAGAAGGAGATCTTCTCCCCCGCGAAGGCCTGGCGGATGATTTCGACGGTTTCGCGCATCCGCGTCAGCGGCTTGGCGAACGGCACGCCGTGCAGGCCCTCGATCACCTGCGGCCCGGACGGGCCGAGGCCGAGCGCGAACCGGCCGCCGGACAGGTCGGCGAGCGTCAGCGCGGCCTGCGCGATCGCGACCGGCGTGCGCGTGCCGAGCTGGACGATGCCGGAGCCGAGCCGGATCCGGTCGGTGCGCGCGGCGAGGTAGCCGAGCGCGGACGGCGCGTCCGAGCCCCAGGCTTCCGCGACCCAGCAGACGTCGAGGCCGAGTTTTTCCGCCTCCAGCACGAAGTCCAGCGTCGAGCGGGTGTCGCGGGAGAACTCGACCGTCGTCGCGGTCTTCACGAGCCTTCGACCCGGTCCTTGATCGCGGCGAGGTTGCCGGTCATCGCGGTTTCGAACTCGCGGAGCCGCACGAAGACGATCTTCTGTTCCTTCTCGGGCATCCGGTCGATCGCGAACGACAGCCCGGACCGGCCCGGGCCCATCTGCATCCACTGCGAGAGCCGGGTGCCGCCGTTGTCGGGTTCGAGGGTGAACTTCCAGACCGAGCTCGGCTCGGCCGGATCCTGCACCGCCCAGGCGAACACGCGCGGCGCTTCGCACTCGACGACGTACGACGTCGTCTCCCACTCGCCGAACGCGTCGTGCTTGCTCCGGCCGACGAACTTGCGGCGGGTCTCGCCGTCGCACCACTCGACGGACTGCAGTTCCGAGCTCAGGGAGGGCATCAGCCCGATGTCCGAGACCACCGGCCAGACGGCCTCGGGGGCGGCGTCGATCCAGGTCGAGACCTCGGCCGTCGGCTTGTCCGCGTACCGCGCGCCTGTCCACTCCATCGTGGTCGCCACTCCTCTCGGTGAGCTTCTGACCACGATAGTTGCGTAGGTAGACCCGGCTGTCAATCTCACTCCTGCCGGGCGAAGCGCTCCTCGACGTCCGCGCGCTGCGCCAGCCGGGCCGGGAAGCCGGGGCCGCGGCGCATCCGCGTGTCGTCCGGCGTCATCGGCGCGGCGCACTCGGCGCAGACGATCTCGGCGTGCGTGTCGTGCCCGCAGGCCAGGTGGTGCACGGTGATCGGCGGGCCGCCATCGCCGGCGAGCCACTTGTCGCCCCAGCGCGTCATCGCGAGCAGCACCGGGTAGAAGTCGCGGCCCTTCTCGGTGAGCACGTAGTCGTAGCGCACCGGCTCGGTCTGGTAGGCGACCTTCTCCAGCAACCCCTCGTCAACCAGCCGCTTGAGCCGGTCGGCCAGGGTGTTGCGGGCGATGCCGAGGGCCTGCTGGAACTCGTCGAAGCGGCGGACGCCGTAGAAGGCGTCACGCAGCACCAGCGGCGTCCACCAGTCCCCCAGCAGATCCATGGTGCGCGCGATCGAGCACGGCCACTGCGCGAACGAGGTCCGTTTCATGCGGCCGAGAGTACGCCGTTTTCCGGAGAGACTCAGCAGGTCAGCCGCATGACCACCCGCCGGGCCAGGCGAGCTGCTGCCCCGGCTCGACGAGCATCGGGTAACCCTCGACGGCCCGCGCTCCGCGTTCGCGACACGGTGCCCGAGCGCCACTGCGCGGGCGTGTCCTTGAAGTACTGGCACCGGCAGCGGGCCGGGTCCCCGCGGTCGCCGAAGATCGACTGCAGGTCCGCCCAGGACGCCTGGTCCGCGGGCACGAAGGTCAGCGCCATGCCCCGAAGCTAGACCAGGTGACCGGTGGTGACGTCGACGTGGTCCGGGACGTCGTCGTGCTGGTCGCCGACCGAAAGCGTGCCCGCCGGCTCGACCAGGAGCACGCTCGCGCCCGCTTTCGACGACGGCTTGTGGAACGTGCCCTTCGGCACGACGAAGACCTGGCCGCTCTTGAGCGTCACCACCCGTTCCGACGGGTCGCGCAGGCCGATCTCGATCTCGCCGTCCAGCACCAGGAAGAACTCGTCGGTGTCCTCGTGGACGTGCCAGACGTGCTCGCCGGCGAACCGCGCGAGGCGGATGTCGTAGTCGTTGACGCGGGTGACGATCCGCGGGCTCCAGGCGGCGTCGAAGCTCGCCAGGACTTCGGTCAGGTCGATCGGGTTCATGCCCACCATGGTCGACCTGGCGGGTGAGCGGCACGAGTGCTAGGAATCGCACATGCCGCAAGAATTCTCTCACCGGGTCGTCGCGATCGTGACGGCGGAGTCGAACCCGTTCGAGATGGGCGTCGCGACCGAGCTGTTCGGGCTGCGGCGGCCCGAGCTGAACCGGCCCTGGTACGACTTCACGCTCTGCGCCGCGACCCCGGACGTGCGGATGAACCTGGGCATGTTCACGCTCTCCGGCGTCGCCGGGCTCGAGGCCGCCGACACGGCGGACACGCTCATCGCGCCGGCCCGCCCGGACACCGGCGTGCCGACCGACCCGGCGATCATCGCGGCGATCCGCCGGGCCGCGGACCGGGGCGCCCGGCTGGTCAGCTTCTGCACCGGCGCGTTCGCGCTCGCCGAGGCGGGCGTGCTGGACGGCCGGCGCGCGACCACGCACTGGCGGTGGGCCGCGGAGTTCGCCGAGCGCTTCCCGGCGGTGCGCTGGGAGCCGGACGTCCTGTTCGTCGACGAGGGCGACGTCCTCACGGCGGCGGGCAGCGCGGCCTCGCTCGACCTCGGCCTCCACCTCATCCACCGCGACCACGGCGCGGAGGTCGTCAACGCGGTCAGCCGCCGCCTGGTGTTCACCGGCCACCGCGACGGCGGGCAGCGGCAGTTCATCGCCCGGCCGGTGCCGGCGGTGCCGGACACCTCGCTGGCACCGCTGCTGGCCTGGGCCCTTGAACGGCTGGACACCCCGCTGACGGTGACCGACCTGGCCGCACGGGCGGCGACCAGCCCGGCAACGCTGCACCGGAGGTTCCGCGCGGAACTGGGGACGACGCCGCTGGCGTGGCTGACGACCGAGCGGGTGACGCTGGCCTGCCGCCTGATCGAACGCGGCGAGCTACGGCTGGACCGGGTGGCCGAGGCAAGCGGCTTCGGCACGGCGGCGAACCTGCGGCTGCAGCTGAGACGCCACACGGGTCTCAGCCCGAGCGCTTACCGCCGCCGCTTCGGTCCGGCCCTCGTGAGTGGCAATTAGGGTTCTAACCCGAATTACCACTCACGACGTCTTGGAGCGCCTTGGCCAGGGCCTCCTCTTGCAGCCGCGCCGGGTAGGCGTGGGGGTCGGCTGCCGCGAGGACGTTGAGGCCTTCCACCAGTGCCACCAAGCTCTTTGTCGTCAGCTCCAGGTGGTTGTCCGTCCATTCCGGACGGCAGGCGGCGATCAGGCGGCGGACGCGGGCCAGGAACGAGTGGTTCGCCGCTCGGTGGCGCTGCGCCAGGTCGTCGTCCGCCAGGGCCGCTGCCAGGAAGCCGACCCAGACGCTCGACTCCTCGCGGTGGCCATGCGGCAGGTCGATCGCGCAGCCCAGGACCGCGCGCAGTGCGGCCGGGGCGTCGATGGCCGCTGCTTCGGCCGCGTCCGCGCGGATCGCCGTGCGTTCGTAGAGCAGGTCGCGTGCGTGCAGCAGCAGGGCCTTCTTCGTCGGGAACGTGTGCAGCACCAAGCCCGTCGTGCAGCCGGCGCGCTCGGCGACCGCGCGCAGCGTCAGGCCCGGCAGGCCCGCCTCGGCGAGGACCTGCCACACCGCGTTCGACAGCAGCTCGCGCTGCGCCTCCACGTCACGCTGTCTCGGCACCCGGAACCTCCTTCCCCGGTAGCGTAACAGGTGCTACGGTAACGCTCGTTACGAAACGGAGGGGTGCCCGATGACCAATCTCGGCACAAGCGAAATAAAGCCTGTGAGCTGGGACGATCCCGACGCCGTCCGGCTGCGCGAGGCCCAGCGCGTCGAACTCGACGCCCGCTACGGCACCGACGACCACGAGCCCGGCGCGCTCCCGACCGCCGAGGCCATGGCGGTGTTCCTCGTCGCGCACGAACGCGACGGCACCGCCGTCGGTTGCGGTGGACTCCGGCCGCTCGGACCCGACTCCGCCGAGATCAAGCGGATGTACGTCGACCCGGCCGCGCGCGGCACCGGCGTCGCGACCGCCCTGCTGCGCGCGCTCGAAGACCACGCGCGCGACCTCGGGATTCCGCGGCTGCTGCTGGAAACCGGCACCGGGCAGCCGGACGCGATGCGCTTCTACCAGCGCGAAGGCTATGAACCGATCGAGGCCTACGGGCCGTACCGCGGCGTATCGATTTCGCGCTGCTTCGCCCGGGATCTCTGAGCGCCATCGGTTTTCCGATGACCAGGCCAAGGCAAGCTATTGGTTCGCGAGGACACCACGGGCCTACCGTCGAAGGCACGGCGGCCCAGGGTCGGGCCGCCGCTCCCGACTCAGACGGAGTTTTCCCTTGCGCATCAAGCACATCGGCGTCGCGCTGGCCGCGATCGCCATGGTCGCCTTGCCGGCCACCCCGGCCGGCGCGGCACCGCGGATCGTGCCACTCGCCCCCGGGCAGCAGCCCGAGAACATCGCCCTGGAGCCCGACGGCTCCGCGGACCTGACCTTCGCCTACACCGGCGAGATCGGCCGGGTCTCCCGCGACGGCCGGGTCACCATCATCGCCCGGATCCCGATCCCCGCAGACGGCGACGTCCCGGTCGTCCACAAGAGACTGTTCCTCGGCGGCATCGTCCGCGCACCCGGTGGTGACCTGTACGTCGCCGTCTCCACCGGCACCGCGGCCACCGGCCTCTACCGGGTCAGGGCCGGGGTGCCACCGGTGCAGGTAGCGAAACTACCGCCGTCCGGCTTCCAGAACGGCGTCGCGCGCGACCCGGCGACCGGCGACCTCTTTGTCGCCGACTCGTTCGGCTCGACGGTCTGGCGGGTTTCGCGGGGACGCGTCACCGCCTGGGCCACCGGCGAGCTGCTCGCCCCGGTGAGCGGCTTCGGCGCCAACGGCGTCAAGGTCCACGACGGCGCGCTCTGGGTGTCCAACCTGGACCGCGGCACCCTGGTCCGCTTCCTGCTCAACGGCGGCCCCGGCCGGGTCGTCACGTCGGGTCTCGGCCCGGTCGACGACTTCGCCTTCCACGGCGACACCGTCGTCGCGGCCATCAACCAGGACAACCGCGTGGTTACCGTCGGCCGCGACGGAGTCAAGACCATCCTGTCCACTGAGGACGGACTGGCCAACCCGACGGCGGTCGCCGTCCGTGACGACACGCTGTTCGTCACGGACGGCGCCTACTTCGGTGGCTCGCCGAACCTGCTTCAGGCGACGCTCGCGGCGAACACGTGCAACGCCGAGTTCGCCGGCAGCGTCACCGCCACGACCTCCTTGCCCGCGGTCAGCGGGACGGAGTTCGCGAACACCCGGTACGGCGTGGTCGGGTAGGCCGCGCCGGTGCCGGTGTTCTTGCCCAGGACGGTCGCGACGGTCGTCGCGCCGTACTGGGCGGGGTCGGCGCAGCACCAGTTCGGGAACCCGAGGTCGGCCTGGCTGGTGCTGCCGTCGGCGTACTGGACGACGACCGTGCCCTTGGCGGTCCCGGTGCCCGTGCCGGCCAGCACCAGCTTCGCCCCGGTTCCCTTCACGGCCACGGTCTGACCGGCCGCGACGACGTTGTCCGGCTTCGAACCCAGGGCATCAGGCCAGGTCAGCGACGCCCCGAGAGCCGAGAACGCGGCTCCCGGCTTGAGCCCGGCCTCGGCGAGGCCTTCGGCCCGGAAGCTGCTACCCCCGCCGTCGAGATCACCGGCCGTCACGTGTGCCGTGTCGGTGACGCCGACGTTGGAGGCGGCCGCCGCCAGGGAGGCGTAGGGCACCGTGACGGTCGACGAGTCCACGGCCTGGTGCGTGTCCAGCCGCGCGCGGTAGGTCGTGGCCGCGGTGACCTGGTAGTCCGCCGGCTTCAACCCGGCGTCGGGGGTCAGCGTCACCGGCACCTTCACCGTCTGACCAGGCCGGACGAGCTTCGGCAACGCCGGGACGTCGGCGCGGAACCCGGTGCCCCGCACCGACAGCGCGACGTCCCGGACGGGCAGCGGCGTGCCGTTGGTGAAGCTCACCGTCGCCGCCGTGGGCTGCCCCGGCGCGGCCAGCGACGGCGTGGTCAGCGTCGTCGTGCCGTTGTCGTCCTCGGGGAAGAACCCGCCGACCGCACTGGCCCCGAAGAGCCGGACGTCCTGGCGGGCACCGGCGCCGATCTGCCCGGTCTTCACGCGCACGACGCCGTGGCCGGCCGGGTCGTACCACCAGCCCGAAGCCGCCTTGTCCAGGTCGGCCTTACTGCCGTACTGCCGCAGGATCCCGGTGCCCGCCTGGACGAGCGCCGGCTTCGTTCCCGTGTGGACGGACAGCTGGTAGTTCCGCGCGGCCGGCTTGCCGGCGTAGGTGCCGGTGCTCGCGCCGATCCCGACGGTCACCGTGCCGGGGCCGGACTTGGGCGCGTCCACGGTGAACGTCTGCTTCGCCTGCTCCCCGCGCTGGTACCCACGGGTGACGCCGTCGTCCTCGATGAGGGTGAAGCTGCCCTTGCTCTGCGGGTAGACGTCCAGGTCGAGTTCACCCTTGTCGCGCGTCTGCCACGACTTCGTGCCGTCGGCCCACATCGGCACCACGGCGCCGGCCCGGACGAACAGCGGGAGCGTGTCGAGCGGCGCGTCGTAACCGTCGATCGTCGTCGGGCCGGTGTAGGTCTTGCCGCTCCAGTAGTCGACCCAGGTGCCCTTGGGCAGGTAGATGCCGTTGCGGACGTTCGACTTCTCGTACACCGGCGCGACCAGGAAGTCGGTGCCGGACAGGAACTCGTACTTCGCCTTGTCGGTCCACACGTTCGGGTCGTCCGGGTACTCCAGGGCCAGCGGCCGGACCTGGCCGACGCCGGTCTGGTGCGCCTGCGCGGAGTAGCTGTAGGTGTAGGGCAGCAGGCGTTCCTTGAGCATGAGGTACTTGCGGTTGATCGAGGTGTACGGCTCACCCTGCTGCCACGGCTGCTTGTCCGCCGACGCCCAGCCGTCCATCGTCATCGCCGCCGGCAGGAACGCCTTCCACTGCAGGTCGCGGACGTAGGTCTGCGGGCTGCCGCCGAAGATGCCGTCGATGTCGCCGGTGTTGTACGCGATGCCGGACGTCGTCGCGCCCGCGTACGTCGGGATCTGCCACTTGATGTAGTCGTAGGAGCCGGACTGGTCGCCGCTCCACAGCACACCGCAGCGCTGGGCGCCGGCCCAGCTCACCGGCTGCCAGACGAACCCGCGGGCGTCACTGTTGTCCTCGATGCCCTTGTAGGCGGTGTCGCAGGCGTCGAGCGCGAACTGGTAACCCGGGCCGACCCAGGCGACGTCCAGCTTGCGCACCCGCACCCCGGCCTTGACCTCTTCGGCCTGGTTGGGGACGCCGTTCTCGGTCCACAGCCCGAGCTGCATGGTGTCTTTCCGCAGGCCCTCGCCGGTCTGCGGCAGGTTCTCGTAGCCGCAGCCGTAGCCGTCGTTGACCAGCATCCAGCCGTTCGGCATGTCGTGCGCGGCGTAGCCGTCGGCCACCTTCACCGCGTCGAGCGTGTGCCGCTCGCCGCGGTTGGCGTTGTGCAGGTAGCAGTCCGAATCGCCGGTTTCCAGGCCGTAGATCGGCGGCAGAAATGGCTTCCCGACCAGGTCGGTGTACCCGCTGATGACGTCTTTGAGGTTGCCGCCGACGACGTAGGTCGCGTCGAAGCGGCGCTCGTCGTGGGTGGTCTCGACCGGGTCGGTGAACGAGTAGCTGCCCGGCGCGAAGGTGTTCCGCAGGACGCCGTAGCCCGCGGTCGAGGCGTAGAACGGCTGCGAGTTGGGCGCGCCGCCGTCGTTCCAGTTGTCGTCGGCGAAGATCTTGATCGTCTGGTCGCGGTGGCTGTAGCGGCCGTTCTGCTCGCCGCCGCCGACGAACTGCTCCGACGCGGTCCGGGTCAGGCTCTGCGTGGTCGTCGAGCCGGTCCAGGACAGCGGCGCGGACTCCGCCCAGAGCTGCTTGCGGTCCGCTCCGTCGTAGAGGGCGAACTTCAGCGGGTGCTTGTACGCCCGCAATGTCGCTTTCGGGGTGGAGATGGCCCAGTATGCGCCCTTGTCGACGCGCTTCGGCGTGGCCGGGGGCGTGGTCTTCGGGAGGACGATCTTGCCGCCGGCGGGGTCGGTGAAGGACCCGTCGGGGGCGAGCCAGACCCGGACGGCGCCGTCGGCCGGGAAGCTCACGCGCACCGCCGCGCTCCCCGACGTCAGCGTCACCGTGGCGCCGTCGGCGGAGATCCCGGTCAGGTCGCCGAGCTGCCCGGAGGGCGCCGCGGGCGGGTCGGCGTAGGCCGTGGCGGGCGAGAGCCCGAGGACGGCGGCCGTCGCCAGACACCAGAGCGTTTGCGCAACTCTGCTCATTACTGACACCTTTCGCGCATCAATACGCATGTTGGAGTCTGTATAGCGCACGTTTCGCGCAGTGTCACCCACTGAACCGGTTCCGTCGCCCCGACTCACGACTTCCGTCGGCCTTCCGCTGTACAGTTACTCCGGGTACTTGAACGGCGTCTTAGAGGTCACTCCATCTGCAAATTGCAGATCGCATCTCTCTGTCCATTCAGGACGATGACGCGCGCCGTTTCCCGTTGTCACACTTCAGGTTCCGATGCGCGTTTTCCGGCGTGCAACAGCACGTGCATCCGCACGACGCTCGCGCAGGCAAGTTGTCAGCAAGTGATGAAGTGCTTGCTGTGAAACACTTTCCGCAGTAAGTTGGCAGCCCACCGAAGGCTGGGGATCAGCCATCGGGGCTCGTGCTGCTCGACGGGATCGGGGAGGTGACCGGAGAGAGCGCTTACCGGCGGTCGGGTCGCCGTCGGGTGCAGGAGGGATGTCATGCCGTGGTACGCACAGGACAAGCAGTGTCCGACCGAGTGACAGAGCCATATCTGGTGGCACAGGGCGCCATCGCCGAAGAGCTGCTACGCGGCAAGTGGTGCGTGTACCTGCACGAATGGCTGGGCGACGACGGCGACCTGCCGACGTGGCAGGCCGAGGTGGCCGCCAAAGCGTCACTCTCCGGAGTCGAAGTGTGCTTCGTCGAGATCCCGCGCAAAGACATGACGCTGATCGCGAACGTGCGGGCGCTGCCGTCCTTCGAGCAGGTCACGGAGTCGATCGCGGCGCTGGAGGACTACCGCGGCCGCGTCGACCGACAACGTTGGCACGGCCCGGCGGTGCGCCGGCTGCCCCCACCGGAGTAGCGGCTACCGAGCCGCCTCGCGCTGCTGAGCTGCGAGGAAGTGCGCCGTCTTCGCCGTCGCGTCGTACAACGCGCGGTAGTGCTCGTAGAACTCCTGGTACCGCGTGACGTTCGCCGGGTCCGGCGTCACCGTCGTCGCGATCGGGTTGGCGTGGGCCGGGTCGATCTCGACGCCGGTGGCCTCCGCCGCCAGGAGCGCGTCGCCCAAGCAGGCGCCGATCGTCTCGGCCGGGATCTGCTGGGGCAGGCCCGTGACGTCCGAGACGATGCGCGTCCACAGCCCGCCCTTGGTGCCGCCGCCGACCGCGACCAGCCGCCCGGCCGCACCACCCGCGGCGGCCATCGCCTCCAGGTTGTGCCGCACGCCGTACGCGATGCCTTCGAGCGCCGCGCGGTAGAGGTCTGCGCGGCCGTGCGTGGTCGTCAGCCCGGCGAGCACGCCGCGGGCGTCCGGATCGAACAGCGGCGTCCGCTCCCCGGCGAAGTACGGCAGCAGCAGGAGCCCGCGGCTGCCCGCCGGCACTTCCGCGGCTTCCGCGACCAGGCCGGCGTAGTCGCCGCCGACGAGCCGGCGCAGCCAGTCGGTGACCGCGCCGGACGTCGCCATGCCCGCGGCCAGCGTGAAGCTGCCCGGCGTGACGCCGCGCGTGCCCCACAAGCCGGGGTGCGGCCGGGGTTCGGTGAGCACCTGGACGAGGAACATCGTGGTGCCGTACATGACCATCACGTCACCCGGCTCGCGGACGCCGACGCTGGCCGCCTCCGCCCAGGCGTCGACCGTCCCGGCGGTGACCGGCAGGCCCCGCGGCAGCCCGGTCCGCGCCGCCGCGGCCGCCGTCACCTCGCCCGCGATCTCGTTCGGCCACCGCAGTTCGGGCAGCTCGAGCCCGGGCGCGACGCGCTCCGCCCAGTCCTTCGCCCACTCGCCGGCCGCGAGGTCGTACAGCGGCGTGCACTGGCTGGCCGAGTGGTGGTCCAGGACGTAGCGGCCGGTGAGCCGGTGCACCAGGAACGAGCTCGCCATCAGGAGTTTCTCCGTGCGCGCGTAGACGTCCGGCTCGTGCCGGGCCAGCCAGCGCACCTTGGGCCCGACGGCCTGGCTGGTCAGCGGCGAACCGCCGCGCGCCAGGATCTCGCCGGCCCCGAACTCTTCGTTCAGCTCCGCGATCTCGGCGCCCGCCCGGGTGTCGACGCCGTAGAGGATGGCCGGCCGCAACGGGTCACCGTGCTCGTCGGCCGGCAGCAGGCACGGGCCGATGCCGCTGACCCCGAGCCCGGCGAGCGGCCGGCCGTTCGCGGCACGCAGCAGGTCCGCGACGATGGCGGTGAAGTCGGCCCACCACACGGCTTCGGCGTCGTGCTCCACCCAGCCGGGGTGGGGCGCCGAGACGCCGTGCTCGCGGACGGACCGGGCGAGCACCGCGCCCTCGGCGTCCACCAGCACGCCCTTCGAGCCGGCCGTGCCGATGTCCACGCCGAGCAGCAGCCCCGTCATCCGCCCCTCCACGCACCGCTGATGCGGGAAATCGATTACCACCAAGCTATGGTGTGCCGGGAACACTGTCAACGACACAGGTGAACGAGGACGCGGGTGGCGACGATCTCCGACGTGGCGGCGCTGGCCGGCGTGTCCACCGCGACCGTGTCCCGGGCGCTCAACGGCAAGTCCACTGTGGACCCGGTGCTGGCCGAGCGGGTCGCGCGGGCGGTGGAAGAGCTCGGCTACACACCGAACGGGCTGGCCCGCAGCCTGCGCCGCCGCGAGACGGCGGTGCTCGCGCTCATCATCTCCGACGTCGAGAACCCGTTCTTCACGGCGATCGCGCGCGGGGTCGAGGACACCGCGCAGGCCGCCGGGTTCTCCGTGATGCTGTGCAACTCCGACGAGAACACCGCGAAGGAACGCCGGTACGTCGAGGTCGCGGCGCAGGAACGGCTGGCGGGCGTGATCATGTCGCCGACCACCGGCGACAGCGACGTCCGGCCGCTGCTCGCGCACGGCACGCCGATCGTGACGGTCGACCGGCGCCTGGAAGCGGCCGACTGCGACGCGGTCCTCGTGGATTCCCGCGTCGCGGCCCGGGATGCCGTGCGGCACCTCGTCGACCGCGGTTACGAGCGGATCGCGTGCGTCGCGGGACCGCCGGGCATCACCACCGCGGACGACCGTCTCGACGGCTACCGCGACGGGCTTCGCGACGCGGGCCGAAAGCTCTCGACGCCGCTGGTGCGCCGCTGCGAATTCCGCGAAACCGGCGGATACGAAGCGGCGAAACAGTTGCTGGCGCAGACCGACCCGCCGGACGCGCTCCTGGTGTCCAGCAGCACGATGGCGATCGGCGTGCTGCAGATGATGGCGGAGCGGGGCCTGCGCGCGGGCCGCGACGTCGGCATCGTCTCGTTCGACGACGCGCCGTGGACGACGCTGATTTCGCCGACCCTGACGGTGGTGGCCCAGCCCGCCCACGCGATGGGCCAGCTCGCGGCGCGGCTGCTGCTGGACCGCATCGGCGGCGGCTCCCCCGCGACGACCACGACGACGATGGCGGCGCAGCTGATCGTCCGGGGCAGCTCCACGCGCTGAAAGCGGCACTTTCACGTGAAAGTGCCGCTTCCGGATCACTCCCGCCGGCACGGTTGACTTCAACCATTCTTGAGCTTTTACCGTCGGTGGCATGACTGCTCTCCTGCCGCCGATCCCGCGGACCGTCTGGATCGCCTCCGGGGTGATGGCCCTCGGCGGCTTCCTCGGCAACATGGACGGCTCGATCGTCGCCGTCGGGCTGGAGTCGATGCGGCTGAGTCTGGGCGTCGGCCTGGTCGAGGTCCAGTGGGTCGCCACGGCGTACCTCCTCGGGCTGTCCGCGGCCTTGCCGCTGACGCCGTGGCTCGCCCGGAAGCTCGGCGCGGGACGGCTGTGGCTCGGCGCGCTCGCGGCGTTCCTGGTGACGTCGGCCGCGTGCGCGCTCGCGCCGGACGTCGGGACGCTCATCGGCGTCCGCGCGGTGCAGGGCATGGCCGCCGGCGTCATGGTCACGGCCGGGCAGACCGTGATCGGGCTGGCCGTCGGCCCGGAACGGCTCGGCCGGACCATGGGCACGCTCGGCCTGGTCGTCGGGCTCGCGCCGGTGATCGGGCCGAGCGTCGGCGGCTTGCTGCTCGCGCACTTCTCGTGGCCGGTGCTGTTCTGGCTGAACCTGCCGATCGGCGTGGTCGCGTTCGGGCTGGCACTGCGGTTCGTGCCGCGCGGCGACCGGCGGCAGCCGCCGCCGGTGGACTGGCCCGGCCTGATCCTGGTCTCGCTCGGCCTGCCGCTGGTCGTCTACGCGCTCACCGAACTCGGCGCGCCCGGGTCCACCGGCCCGCTGAACGTCGTGCTGGCGGCCGTCGGTGCGGTCGCGCTCGCGGTCTTCACCTGGTGGTCGACGCGTGCGCCGCACCCGGTGCTGCAGCTGCGGCTGGCCACCCGGCCGGTCATGGGTGCGGCGCTGGCCGCCGTGCTGCTCGCCGGCGCCGGGATGTTCGGCGCGGTGCTGCTGCTCCCCCTGTGGTTCCAGGTCCGCCTCGGCGCCGGCCCGGCCGAAGCGGGGGTGCTGCTCGCGCCGATGGGCTTGGCCACCACGGTGTTCGTGCTGGTGGCCGGGCGGCTGACCGACCGGTACGGCGGCGGCACGATCTCGTTCACCGGGTCGCTGGTGGTGCTGGCGAGCACGGTGCCGATGCCCTGGCTCGGCCCGGCCACGCCGATGTGGCTGATCCAGGCGTTGCTGCTGGTCCGCGGCGCGGGGCTGGGGTTGTCGATCATGCCGGCGTCGACGGCGGCGTACGCCTCGGTCGACGCGAACGAACTCGGGCACGCGACGGCGCTGGTGAACATCGTGCTGCGCATGGGCGGCGCGGTCGGTGGCGCGTTGTGCGTGATCATCTTGTCCCGCGGCCTCACGATCGATCCGGCGACCGGCTTCGGCTGGGCGTTCGGCGTGCTGGGCGCGCTGTGCGTGCTCGGTACCGTCGCGACGGCCTGGCTGCGCCGCGCCGAGCGGCGAAAGAGCTGACCGGCACCGCGACGGCCACGCTGCGCGATCGTCCACAGTGGACGCCACGGTAGGACCCACCTGCGAACCTGGCGCGATCACCGGTTTGGTGATTTCCTGGAGCCGATCAACCACGGTCAGTGACGGGGAGGACGGGTCATGCTGGGGGTACGCAAGCGGCTGCTGACCGCGGCGGCGGTCACGGCGGTAGCGGGAAGCCTGCTGGCCGCCGCGCCGGCGTCGGCGGCCAGCACGGGGAGCGTCGACTGGAAACCCTGCGCGGACGCGCCGGGCGTCGACTGCGGCGCGGTGACCGTGCCGATCGACTACGCCCATCCGGAGAAGGGCACCACGAGCGTCGCGCTCGCCCGGCGGAAGGCCACCGACCCGCAGGCCAGGATCGGCGCCGTCCTGATGGACCCGGGCGGTCCCGGCGGGCCGGGCGCGGGCCAGGTCAAGGAAGGCTGGTCGCTCTCGGCCGAGGTCACCAAGCGCTTCGACACCGTGGGCTTCGACCCGCGTGGCATCGGCGACAGCACCCAGATCAAGTGCGGCCTCGACGAGGTCATCGCCGACCACCCCGAGGTGCCGCGCAACCAGGCCGAGTTCGAGCAGCTCGCGCAGTACAACCGGAAGGTCGGCGAAAGCTGCTCCCGGCTCACCGGGCCGCTCGCGAGTTTCGCCGACACCAAGACCGTCGCGCGGGACATGGACGCGATCCGCGCCGCACTCGGCGAGAAGAAGCTGACCTACTACGGCGTTTCGTACGGGACGCTGATGGGCCAGCAGTACGCCGAACTGTTCCCCGGCGAGGTCCGCGCGCTCGTGCTGGACAGCAACATGGACCACTCGCAGCTGGGCGCGTGGGACTTCCTGCGCAGCGAAACGCAGTCCGTGCAGGCGGAGTTCGGCGAGTTCGCCGGCTGGTGCGGCCGGACGCCGTCCTGCGCGTTGCACGGCCAGGACGTCTCCAAGCTGACGCGGGACCTGCAGGACAAGGCCGCGCGCGGGGAACTGAAGGCGCCGCAGAGCGGTGAGCCGATCACCCCGCTGAACCTCGCGTCGATCTTCCAGGGCGCCTTCTACGGCCCGAGCTGGGACCAGCTGGCGAAGACGCTGAAGTCCTTCGCGGACGGCACGCCGCCGGCCGCGTCGGCGCGAGCGCGGGACGAGATCCCGGTCAACACCGTGTTCCAGAGCATCTTCTGCGACGACTGGAAACTGCCGGTGCACAGCTACGCCGAACTGGAGACCTACCGGCGTGCGGCCGCGGCCTCCGCACCGGACGTCAAGGTCAACTCGCTGGGCTGGTCCGCCGTGACCGCCTGCATCGGCTGGCCGGAGAAGGCGAGCAACCCGCAGCACCCGCTACAGGTGCACGGCGCGCCGCCGCTGCTGGTCCTGAGCAGCAAGTTCGACCCGGCGACGCCGTACGCGTGGTCGCAGACCGTGGCCCGGCAGACCGGCAACACGCTGCTCACCTACGACGGCTGGGGCCACGGCGCCTACTTCAAGAACAGCGACTGCGTCACCAAGGCGACCGACGACTACCTGATCACCGGCAAGCTCCCGGCGCGGGGCACGCACTGCGCCGCCGTGGAGCCGAGCGCGTCGCAGGCCCGGATCGCCGGGCCGAAGGCGCCGGTGACGATCGGTTTCTGACGCTTCCGTTGCGAGGCCGGGAGCGGCACAATCGGTTCCGGCCCCGCAACGTCGCGGGCAAAGGAGACCGTCATGCGGTTCAGGACTTTCCTCGCGAGCACGGCGATCGCCGTCACGCTGACCGGGCTGGCCACGGCTCCCGCGGACGCCGGGGTCCGGCACGGCGGCGGGTACCTCGCGCTCGGTGACTCCGTGGCGTTCGGCTACCGCCCCGGCGCCGTGACACCGGTTTCGGACTACCTGAACGCGGCCAACTTCCGCGGCTACGCCGAGAACTACGCGGCCCTGCGCGGCCTGCGGGTCGCGAACGCGTCGTGTCCCGGCGAGACGACCGGGAGCATGCTGAAGGCCGGCGCGCAGAGCAACGGCTGCGAGAACTCCGTCGGCTCCCCGGTCGGCTACCGGACGACGTTCCCGCTGCACGTGACGTACGCGGGCACCCAGATCGACTACGCCACGCGGTACCTGCGCACCCACCAGGACACCAAGCTGGTGACGCTGAACATCGGCGCCAACGACATGTTCGTCTGCCAGGCCACGACGCCGGACCAGTGCACCGGCCCGGACTTCCAGGCGGCGCTGAACCGGATGAGCCGCAACGTCGCGACGATCCTCGGCGCCGTGCGCGCCCACTACCGCGGTGACGTCGTGCTGATGTCGTACTACTCGCTCGACTACCGCGATCCCGTGCAGGTCAAGCAGGTGCAGGCGATCGACGCGGCGCTCACGCAGGTGACCCGCCGCTACCACGGGAAGATCGCCGACGGCTTCACGGCGTTCCGGCTGGCTTCCCTGCGCACAGGCGGCGACCCGTGCGCGGCGGGCTTGCTGATCAAGCTGCCGGCCGGGGGCTGCGACGTCCACCCGACAGCGGCCGGCCACCGCGTCCTCACGGCGGCCCTCGCTCTGGCGCGCTAGACGGCCTGGACCTCGACGCCCGCGGCCTCGAACGCGCGCACGACCTCCGGGTCCGCTTCCGCGTCGGTCACCAGCGCGTGCACCTGCGACGTCTCGCAGATGCGGGCGAACGCGCGGCGGCCCAGCTTCGACCCGTCCGTCACCGCGACCACGCGCTCGGCGCGTTCCACCATCAGGCGGTTGATGCTGGCCTCGCCCTCGTGGTGGGCGAACGCGCCCGCGTCCGGGTCGAACGCGTCGACGCCGAGGAACAGCAGGTCGATCGTCAGCTCGCTGAGCACCCGCGTGGCCAGCGGCCCGCTCAGCTCGAACGACTGCGGTCGCGCCACCCCGCCGGTCACCACGATCTTGACGTTCGGCCGCACCGCCAGCTCGTGCGCGATGTTCAGCGCGTTCGTCACCACCGTGATGCCCGGCGCGTCACCCCGGCCGGACAGGTCGGAGCGGATCGCCAGTGCCCGCGCCACGCCGGCGGTGGTCGTGCCGCCGTTGAGGCCGACGACCATCCCCTTGGCGGCGAACGCGGCCGCGGCGTTGCTGATCCGCTGCTTCTCCGGGACGTGCCGCGCGGTCTTGTAGCGCAGCGGCAGGTCGTAGGCGAGGTCGTTGGCGACCGCGCCACCGCGGGTGCGCGTGAGCAGCTGCTGCTCGGCCAGGTGGTCGAGGTCGCGGCGGATGGTGGCCGCGGAGACGCTCAGCTCCTCGGCCACGTCCTCGACGTCGATCTTTTCCCGCTGCCCCAGCATGTCCAGCAGGGTGCTCAACCGTTCGTGCCGGGCCATCGGCGGTACTCCCTAGGTTCCTGTGCACAAAGAAGTGCGCTGTTGACCACCGTTTCGAGCATTATGCTGCACGATCACCGTCCTCGAAACGCGGCACGCCGCCTACTTCATCCGGAAGTCATAGCGCCCCGGCAGCGGATCGGCCGACAGCGCCGCCCAGGTGTCGGACAACGACGTCTCCCCTTCCCGGATGTTCGCGACCTCGAACCCCGCGTCGAAGATCGCCCGCGCACCCTCGACGTCGCCCCGTGCGAGCCGCGCCTGAGCGGCCAGCAGCGCGAGCCGTCCCGTCGGTTCCGGCGGCAGCTCCGGCGCACACCCGGCCGCGACGGCCTCCACCAGCAGCGGCTCCAGAGCCGGCGCCAGCTTCAACGCCCGTTCGTACAGCTGGGCCGCCTCCGCCGAGCCGGCCGTCACCGCCAGGCACCGCAGCGCCCACGGGTTCTCGGCCGCTGACACCGAAGCCGCCCATGCCTCCCGCGCCGCCTCGTGACGCCCGGCCGCCCAGCGCGCGACACCCCGGTGGTACCAGGTCAGCCAGTTGTCGGCCGTGTGCTCCAGCAGATCGGCCCAGTAGCGGTTGACCAGCGTCGACGGTGGCACGGCCAGCGGGTCACCCGCCGGCGGGACACCGTCCAGCAGGGACAACCAGGGCTCCTGCTCCGGCCCCAGCGACTCCGGGGGAAACGGCGTGCCCGGCAGGTACGCCGGCATCCGGCGGGCCTCCAGCGCGCCCCAGCCGGATCCCGTGGCCAGCAGGGGGCCCGGCTCGACGTCGAGGATCTTCCGCCACTGTTCGTGGTACCCGGTCAGAACCGGCGCGACGACGGCGTCGGTGGCGGCCCGCCAGTCGTCGCCGTGGACCACCGCGGGATCGGCCGCGAGCGGGCCGTACGCCTCGAGCCAGTCCCACGACTCGCCCGAGGGGAGCCGCAGGTGCTCCAGTTGCGTGCGGGCCAGCCCGGCCTGGATCTCCAGGTAGCCGCCGGCGCCCGGCGCCAGCCAGTCCTGCCAGCGCCGGCCACCCGCGGATTCGCCCCACAGGAACAGCTTCCGGCCGCGCAACCGCTCGGTCGACGTCTGCAGCAGGCCGCGCCCGTCGCCGTCGACCGCGGCGATCCACGGCTTCGAGCACTCGAAGAAGTAGTCCGCGGCAGACTCCGCACGCGCCGGGTAGGTCAGCGCACCCGGGACGTCGACCAGGTCCAGCCGGCCGGAATAACCGTAGTGCCAGGCCTGCGTGGCCGGCGCGAGCACGCGGGTGTCCGGCGTCTGCGCCACGGCGATGTTCGACCACCAGTACACCGGGACGTCGTGCGGGTGCGGGTTGCGGATCCGCACGCCCACCAGCAGGAAGTCCGAGTCGTCCGGCAGCCAGAAGTCGAGGTGGTAGGGCAGGTCGCGGGTGCGTTCCCACTCCCACAGCCGCAGTACCGGCGTGCCGTCCGGCCCGTCGACCTGAGCCGCGAACATCGGCGCGCAGGTCATCGTTGTGTGCCCGGTGCTACCGAGGTTCCACTCGACGCCGCCGGCGAACCAGGCGTCCCGCAGCGCGAGGTTCGCGGGCTGGAACACCGGGTTGCGGTAGAGCAGCTCACGTCCGTTGTGGACCAGCGAGTACAGCCGTCCGCCCAGTGTCGGCAGGATGGTCGCCCGCACCCGGTCGTTCTCCAGCACCAGCGCGGGCAGCTCCCGCTCGACGCGATTCCTCGAGTACCCGTCCTGAAGACGGCACGGCAGCACGGTGTCGAGCCGCCCGTACTCGAGCCCAGCGGCGAGGTCCGGCGGCAGCTCGTCCACATTGGACACCGAGGCGACGGCTTCGGGCTTCACCAGCGGCGGCAGCGGGTTCTCCGGCCCCAGCTCGGCCGCGGGCAGCACCAGCACGGTCCGGTACAGGCGTGTCATGGCAGCCGGTCACCGGTGGCCGCGTCGAACAAGTGGACCGAGCCGACCTGCGGCGCCAGCGCGATCGCCTGCCCGCGTTGCCACGGCGACATGCCCGGCGTGCGGACCGTCAGCACCCGGTCGCCGTCACGGCAGTACAGGTACTGGTCGCTGCCCAGCTCCTCGACCACCTCGACGACCGCGTCGAACCCGCCGTCGCCGATCGTCCAGCCCTCGGGCCGGACGCCGACGACGACGCCGGGGCCGGTCAGCGCCGAGCGCTGCGCCGGGGTCAGCGGCAGGTGCGTCCCGCCGACGACCGCACCGTCGGCGTCCACAGTGGTCTCCAGCAGGTTCATCGCGGGCGAGCCGATGAACCCGGCGACGAACACGTTCACCGGGCGCGCGAACAGGCCGATCGGCGTGTCGACCTGCTGCAGGACGCCGTCCTTGAGCACCGCGACCCGGTCACCCATGGTCATCGCCTCGACCTGGTCGTGTGTGACGTACAACGTCGTGACGCCGAGACGCCGTTGCAGCGACGCGATCTGCGTGCGCGTCTGCACCCGCAGCTTGGCGTCCAGGTTGGACAGTGGCTCGTCCATCAGGAACACACTCGGCTCACGCACGATCGCCCGGCCCATCGCGACGCGCTGACGCTGCCCGCCGGACAGCTTCGCGGGCTTGCGGTCGAGGTACTCGGTCAGGTCCAGCACCTTCGCCGCTTCCTGCACCCGGCGTTCGCGTTCGGCCTTCGGCATCTTGGCCAGCTTCAGGTGGAAGCCGATGTTCTCGCCGACCGACATGTGCGGGTAGAGCGCGTAGTTCTGGAACACCATCGCGATGTCGCGGTCCTTGGGCGCCAGCTCGGTGACGTCCCGGTCGCCGATGTGGATGGAGCCGTCGTCGACGCCCTCCAGCCCGGCCAGCATCCGCAGCGTCGTCGACTTGCCGCAGCCGGACGGCCCGACCAGCACGAGGAACTCGCCGTCGGCGACCTCGAGGTCGAGCCCGTCGACGGCGGGCCGCTCGACACCGGCGTAGAACCGGGTCGTGTCCTGGAAACTCACGGTGGCCATCAGGTCCTACTTTCCGGCGCCGAGGGTCAGGCCGGTGATGATCCGGCGAGCGAGCACGAGGTAGAGCACGAGCATCGGGAGCACGACGATCGCCACGCCGGCGATCAGGCCGCCGTACTCCGACTGGTAGCTCGCGGCGCCGTAGAAGGTGAACAGCGCCCGCGAGAGCGTGAAGTGGGCCTGGTCCTTGAGGAACACGATCGCCAGCAGCGTCTCGTTCCACAGGCCGATGGCGTTCAGCGTCAACGCCGTGATCAGGCCGCCGCGCGCGAGCGGCAGCATGACGGAGAAGAACGTCCGCGTCGGCGAGGCACCGTCCAACGAGGCCGCTTCCTCCAGCTCGTCCGGCAGCGAGCGGAAGAACCCGGTCAGCAGGAACACGGTGAACGGGATCGACAACGCGACGTAGAGCAGGAACAGGCCGTATTCGTTGTCCAGGTGGGCTTTGCTCATGGTCACGAACAGCGGGATGATCACCGTCTGGAACGGGACGCCCATGCCGATCGCGACGACGTTCGTCAGCGGCCCGGACCCGCGCACGCCGAGCCGGGTCAGCGCGTACGCGCAGGGCGCGGACACGGCGACTGTCGCGACCGTCGCCAGCCCGACCAGCACCACCGTCGTCAGCACGGCGTCGCCGAAGCCCGCGTTGTTCCACGCGTAGATGAAGTTCCGGAACGGCTTGCCGAGGTGGAACCACTGGTACGGCAGCGCGAACGGCTTGGTGAAGATCTCCACCGGCGTCTTGAACGACGCCGTGAGCAGCCAGTACAGCACCAGCACGTTGCCCGCGGTGAACGCCCAGACGATCACGGAACCCAGCAGCCGCAACGGGCTCAGCTTCCGCGAACCCGGCGCGAGACGCGGTTTGCGCGGCACCTTGCGCGGCGGTTTCGCGACCGCGCGCGCCGGCGCTTCGGTGACGGTCATCGGATCTCCCTCAGAACTGGATCGCGTCACGGCGCATCAACCGGCGCAGCAGGACAACGAGAATCGAAACCAGCGCGATCATCGCCACCGCGCAGGCGCAGGCGGCCCCGAAGTCCGGCGTGCCGTTCGAGCCGAAGGTCCGGTCGAACACGTAGATCCCGAGTGTCCACGCCTGGTTCGGCGGGGCGTAGGTGCCCGGCCCGGCCAGCACGAACACCAGCTCGAAGATCTTGAGCGCGTTGATCGTCCACAGGACACCGGCGACGCCGACGACGTCCCACGTCATCGGCAGCGTGATGTTGCGGAACTTCTGCCACGGCGACGCGCCGCCCAGCTCGGCGTCCTCGTAGAGGTACGGCGGGATCCGGTCGACCGCGGCCATCAGGATGGTGATGTAGAAGCCCGAGCTGGCCCAGATCAGCGACGCCGTCACGACGCCGGTCACGTTGGCCGGGGCCAGGAACTTCGCCGCGTCCGCGCCGACGTGCTCCAGCACGTAGTTCGCCAGGCCCTGCTTGCCCGGCTGGTACTTGAACACGAACCCGAGGAACATGCCCAGCGCCACCGGCGCGACGATGTTCGGGAAGAACAGGATGGCCCGGACGACCTTGCCGCCGCGCATGTCCCGCAGCACCATGGTGAACAGGAACGCGATCGCGAACGTGCCGATGCCGCCGAGGAAGACGTACACGAGCGTGTTGCGGAAGGCGTACTGGAACGAGTCGCTCGCCCACATCTGTGTGTAGTTGGTGACGCCGTTGGGCTTGGGCGTGTCGCCTGCGCCGGCCCAACTGGTGAAGCTCAGGACGACGGTCGCGAGCGTCGGCAGTACGAGGAAAGCCAGGTACAGCACCAAAGCCGGGGCGGCGAACGGCCAGAACAGCCGCTTCTTGCGGCGCAGGTGCGCGGCCCCGGCGGCGCGGGTCCCCCGATCCCGCGCCGCCGTCGTCGTGACCGTGGCCATCAGCTCTGGTTCTTCCAGAAGTCGGCACCCTTGGTCGCGAGCTGGTCCACGAACTGCTGCGGGTTCAGCTCGCCCTTGAGCAGCGAAGTGTCGGCCGGGTCGAAGACGTCGGTCTGCCACTTGCCGCCGGCGATGCCGTCGATCCCGTCGTACTGCAGGACGTGCTCCTTCTTCGGGTCGTCCATCGCGGCCTTGACCTGCTTGAGGTCGTCCGGCACGGCGAGGTCGGCGCGCGGCACCAGGTTGTCGGCCACCGCCGGGATGCCGGACAGGATGTCCTTGTTGAGGAAGTAGGCGATGAACGCCTTCGCGGCTTCGGCGTGCTTGGCCTTCTTGGTGACGGCGAAGCCGATCGACATCTGCTCGACGGTGTCGTGCGTGGCACCGGCCGGCATCGGGAACTGGAACGAGCCGTAGTTGATCTTCGTCCCGGCGCCCTGCTTGTCCAGGTACTCGCGCGTCTCGCTCGGCGCCCAGGTGCCGACGTAGAGGTAGCGCGAGTCACCGTCCGCCCAGCGCTGCTGCACCTGCGGGAACTTCGCCGCGTCCCAGCCGTCGATGAAGTACTTCGGCAGCTTCGCGGTTTCGGTGGCAGCCTTGAGGAAACCGGGGTCGGTCTTCCAGAGCTGCCCGGTCTTGTCGGCCGCGGCCTTGTTCAGCCCGCCCGAGCCGACGTAGCGCTCGGCGAGCTGGGTGAAGAAGTACATGTTGTAGAACGGGATGTCGCCGTCCTGGCTGATCGCGGCCTTGCCGTCGGCCTTCGCCTTGTCGAACAGCGCGGTCAGGTCGTCCATCGTCTTCGGCTGCTGGACGTCACCCGCGGCGTCTTTGTTGAACCACCAGGCGCTCGACTGGACGGTGTAGGGGACCATGAAGTTGTGGCCCTCGCGGTCCTTGTTCTGCGGGAAGTCGTACGAGCTGGGCGAAAGCACGTCCTTGACGGTCTTGTCGCCCTCGCCGACCTTCATCGCGAAGACGTCGTCGACGCTCTGCGTGCCGCCCGGCGTCGCGATCGCCGCGCCGACCTTGCTGACGTCCTGGTCGAACAGGTCCGGCACCGCGTCGGTGTTCAGCGCGGGCACCAGGTTCTGCGTGTAGGCCTTGCGCCCCAGCCACTGCACGTTCACCTTGACGCCGGTCTTCTCCTGGAAGCACTTGAAGGCCTTCTGCAGGACCTTGCCCTGGGGCTCGTCGGCCGTCCACATCGCCCAGTAGGTGAACTCCTTGTCCGTGGCGGGTTTGACCGCCGCCTCCGGGCAAGGCGCGTTGAGGTACTGGTCGACACCGGGCAGCGCGTTCTCACCGGTGTCGCTGCCGGAGTCCGCGCCCCCGCCGCAGCCGGCCAGCAGGAGAGAGGCCCCCACCGCACACGCCATGACCTTGCTTCGCCGCATCCGCCACCACCAGAGTTCGAGTTTCACGCAACTTCTGCGCGTTGCTGCGCAGTTTTGTTAGGTTTCACGCATCTGTCAACACTCATTGGAACAAATTCTGCTCAATCGTCACTTGGGTCCGCCCTCCGTGACCAGCATGAGCACACCGAGCAACCGCCGCACCTCGACGGCGACGGCGTCCCGCCCGGCCCCCAGGTACTTCCGCGGGTCGACGCGGTCCGGGTGCGCACGCCAGTCGCCGGTAGCGGCCGCGGTGAACACCTTGTTGAGCTGGGTGGCGATGTTGATCTTCGTCATCCCGGCTTTCACGGCCTCGGCCAGGCCGTCGTCGGACACCCCGGAAGAACCGTGCAGCACCAGCGGGACCGGCACCCGGGCCCGCAGCCGCGCGATCAGCTCGAAGTCCAGCGCGGCGTCCCGGGTCAGCATCGCGTGCGAGCTGCCGACGGCGACGGCGAGCGCGTCGACCCCGGTGGCCGCGGCGAACTCCGCCGCCTCGTCAGGATCGGTGCGCGCGCCGGGCGCGTGGACGCCATCCTTGCCCCCGACCTCGCCCAGCTCGGCTTCGACCCAGACACCGTGGTCGTGGCAGAACTCGGTGATCTCACGGGTCGCGCGGACGTTGTCGGCGTAGTCCAGTTTGGACGCGTCGAACATGACCGAGCCGAACCCGAGCCCGACGGCCTCCCGCACGAGGTCGGCGGACTCGGCGTGGTCGAGGTGCACGGCGACGTCCGGCTCGGCCTCCCGGGCCGCGGCGAGCGCCGCACCACCGATCGGCGTGAGGGCGCCGTGGTAGCGGACGGCGTTCTGGCTGAGCTGCACGATCACGGGCGCTCGGGCCGCGGCCGCACCGTCGACGATGGCGGTGATGTGTTCCAGCTGGATGGCGTTGAAAGCTCCACAGCCGCGTCTCGCCGCCGCGGCGGCGGTGACGATCTCCCCGGTGCTCACCAGAGGCATGACCTACTCCTGTCGTTTCGGGTCTGCCGCGGCTTGTCGTGAGTGGTTAGGGCGGTTCTAACCGCCCTAACCACTCACGACCCGCACCGCGACCAAGTCCAGTTCGCGCTCGTAGTGCGCCAGGTCGACGTCGCCGGCCAGCGGACCCAGCACCGCTGCGCCGGACAGTGCGACGGCCCGGCGCAGGATGTCCGGCCACGGCTCGCGGCGGCTGAGGCCCAGTGCGAGTGCCGCGACCACCGCGTCACCCGCACCGGTGCTGTTGCCGTGGAGCGCGGTGGACGGCGTCGCGTGCCACGTGCCCGAGCCGGTGACCGCGAGCAGGCCGTCGGCGCCGAGCGACACGACGACCGCACCCGCGCCCGCCTTGCGCAGCTCACCCGCCGCGGCGACCGGGTCGGCCAGGCCGGTGACCTCGCGCAGCTCTTCGGCGTTCGGCTTCACCACGGCCGGGTGCGCGGCCAGGCCGGCCAGCAGTGCCGGGCCTGACGTATCCAGCACGGACGTTGCCGTGAGCAGCGACGCGTAGGCGCCGGACGGCGCACCGGGAGGGAGGCTGCCGGAGCAGACCAGCACCTCGGGCGCGTGTCGCCGGACCGCGTCGGCGAGCAACGCCCACTCCCCGCCGGACAGCGCCGGGCCGGGCTCGTTCAGCAGCGTGACCGACCCGTCGTCGCCCAGCACGGTCGTGGTGCGGCGCGTCTCGCCGGCGATCGGCACCAGCTCGGCCGGCAGCCCGGCCGCACCGAGGTCCGCCGCGACCGCGGACCCCGTCGCCCCGCCGGCCGTCGCGACCGCGCGGACGTCGACGCCCAGCGCCTGCAGCACCCGCGCGACGTTGATCCCCTTGCCCCCGGCCCGGCTCCGGACCTCCCGGACGCGGTGCACGCCGTCCGGCCGCAGACCGTCCACTGTGTACGTGACGTCGAGCGCGGTGTTGGGCGTGACGGTGAGGATCACGGCGGGCTCACGTCAGGACGACGGAGCGGGAGAGACTGCGCGGGTTGTCCGGGTCCAGGCCCTTGCGCCGGGCGATCGCGCCCGCGACGAGCTGCGCGCGGACCAGGTCGGCCATCGGGTCGAGGCCGCTTTCGACGAACGTGCCGCCCGCCCGGCGGACGTCTTCGGCCAGCCCGTCCGGCGCGTGGCCGAACATCCAGGTCACCCGGCCCGGCTCGGCGATGCTGATCGGGCCGTGCCGGTAGTCCCACGCCGGGTACGACTCCGTCCACAGCAGACACGCCTCGCGGAACTTGAGCGCCGCCTCGTTCGCGAGCCCCACCGACCAGCCGGTGCCGAGGAAGCTGAACTGCCCGGCGCCGACCAATGACTCCGGCAGCGGCTCGGCCAGCACCTGCTCGGCCTGCGCGATGACGCCGGTCAGGTCCTCGCCGAGGTGCGCACGGAGCATCGCGAGCGCGGTGGTGGCGAACCGGGTCTGCACGACCGAGCGTTCGTCCACCGCGGACAAGTCGACGACGCCGTCCGCGGCCCGCTCGATCTCGGCGGGCACGCCGGTGATCGCCGTGGTCCTGGTCCGGCCGCGCAACCGCGCGAGCAGGCTGTGCACCTCGGTCGTGGTGCCCGAGCGGCTCAGCGCGAGCACGTGGTCATACGCCCGGCCGACCGGGAACTCGGACGCGGCGAACGCGTCGGTCTCGCCGAGCCCGGCGGTTTCGCGCAGCACCGCGTACGCCTGGCCGACGAACCACGACGTGCCGCAGCCGACGATCGCCACCCGGGCGCCCGGCGCGGGCAGCTGCCCGCTGTTCGCCGAGGCCAGCGCGGCCGCGTCCCGCCAGCAGCCGGGCTGGCTCGCGATCTCCGCCGCCATGAAGGTCCCGCTCATGAACTCCCCATCCGTGCCGGTTGTGCGCAACACCTGTCACGTTAGGTGCAGTTTTGTGCGTCGTCAATCGTCGTATCGTGCAACTTCACACAGAGTCCGCGCAGAGAAGTGCGCGAGAAGACAGCAGACGGCGGGAGCGGCGCCGGATCCGGGCGCAGCAAAAAGGCCACCCTCGGCGAGGGTGGCCTGCAGCAGGAGAGCGGGTCCGGCGGCTACCGGGGCTTGCGGCGCAGCAGCCCGGTGACGACGGCCATCGCGCGCGAACGCGACGACGGCACCGGCGCCACCACCGCCTCCGGGCCGATCCGGCGACGCATGCGGTAGGCGAGTTCGAGCACTTCGAGATCTTCGGGCCGGCGTCTGCCGTGGACGTCCGGCCGCAGGTACAGCTCGCTGACCGTGACGGGCTTGCCACTGGCACGGGGTGGCGTGCGCGCCATCGGGAACCTCCGGGAGTAGCTGCCGTGCGGGATGGCGCTGATTCTATGAATCAAATTCGGGTTCGTCACCTTACTCACCAGTTGTGTCCGGCGTGTCCCTCGACCGGCCATCCGCCGCGTTAGCCTCGCCGCATGATCACCACTGGGGCGTTGACCGAAACCGACCGTGTGGCCTGGGAAAACCTGTTCGCCGGCTACAACGAGTTCTACGGCAGGCCGCTCACGCCGGAGCTGGCGGATCGCGACTGGCGCGAGTTCTCGACCGGCGAGCGGATGCACGCGCTCGGCGCGCGGCTCGACGGCGAGCTCGTCGGGATCACGCACTTCCTGACGCACGCCAGCACGACGTCGGGCGACGTCTGTTACCTGCAGGACCTCTTCACCGCGCCCGAAGCCCGCGGCCACGGCGTCGGCCGGGCGCTGATCGAAGCCGTCGCCGGCTGGGCGCGGGCCCGGGGCTGCGTGCGCGTCTACTGGCACACGCAGACGTCGAACGCGACCGCGCGCCGGCTCTACGACCAGGTCGCGCTCGACAAGGGGTTCATGCAGTACCAGATCCCGCTCGGCTAGCGGCGGTGCCGGCCACCGCCGCCACCGCGGTGGTGGCCGTGCCCGCCGCCGTCGTGGTGACCGCCGGACCACGCCGACTGCCGCGACGAGGCGGATTGCCGTTGCGAAACCGACTGTCGTTGCGAAGCCTGCTGCCGTTGCGAAACCTGCTGACGCGACGGACTCGCGGGCCGGGCCGAGTGCCGATCGGCACCGGCGGCCCAGTCCGGGAGTTCGTGCCGCACCGGCGCCACCTGGTTCGACGGCGCGGCGGTGTTTCCGGCCGGCTTTCCGGAATTCGCCGGCCGGACGACGGCAGCGGAAATGATTCCGCCGAGTTTCGATTCCGGCACCACGGATTCCGGTGGCGTCACGACGTCCGCCGGCGACGGCGTCAGGGCCAGCGGCACTGGTTCGAGACCGACGGGCGGCCAGACCGCGCCCGCGGCGTGCTCGAACGGCTGCGCCGCCAGGGCCGCGACCCCGCCGGTGATCGCGAGCGCCCCGGCGACGACCGAGAGCGCCCGGACGCGGGCGAGCGAACGCAGCACCGGTGACCGGCGCCGGTGCCGCGACGGCGGCGCTTCGAGCGCGTCCTGCCAGCTGTCCGACCTGACCAGCAACTCGGCCACGCTGACCTGCTCGCGGCGCGGAGCCCGACGTGTCATCAAACCCTCCACCCTGGGTCGACCGGACGGTGGCGACGCGGCCGGTCGAGGCGATCTTAGGAATGACCGGGGGCCGTGTAAAGGATCCGCGCTCAGGACAACCGGCCACCGCCGTCGACGTGCAGGGTCGTCCCGGTGATGAACGGATTCGCCAGCACGCTCAGGGTGGCCGCGGAGATATCCGCCGTGGTGCCGACCCGGCGCGCCGGATTCGATTCCGCCGTGCGGCGGAAGAAGCCGTCCTTCGCTTCGCCGAGGCGGTCCCACGCGCCTGAGTCGACGATGCCCGGCGACACCGCGTTGACGCGGATCGGCGCGAGGTCCACCGCGAGCGCCTCGGCCAGGAACGCGACCACGCCGTTCGTCGTGGCCATGACCGCCCGCTCGGGCTGCGGGCGCCACGCGGCGACGCCGGAGAACAGCACGATCGCGCCCCCGGCGCGGAATCGCGGCGCGAAGTGCTTAGCCAGCAGCAGCGGCCCGATCACCTTGGCGTCGAACGCCCGGATGATCGCGTCCCGCTCCAGCGTCGCGACCGGCCCGTTCGCCGGGGCCGCGGCGAGGGTGACCAGATAATCGAGTTCGCCCACCTTCCCGGCCAGCGTTTCCAGCGATGATTCGTCCCCGAGATCCGCGAATTCCGCGCGTATTCCCGGCTCGGTGAAACGCTCCGGATTCCGCCCGGCGAAGACGACTTCCGCGCCCGCCGCGTGCGCGTCCGCCGCGATCCGGCGGCCGATCCCCGAACCGCCGCCCACGACCACCAAACGCTTTTCCCGCAATGACACCAATGACACCAATGACATCGTCGTGCTCCTTTCGTCTCGCACACCGGGTTCAGCGCACGGCGGCGCCGGATCCATCCCGTCGCGATCCGAAGGTTTTCGATGGCTGCGATAGAATCGGCGAATGCCTACGCTGCGCGCGCTGGAGTGCCTGGTCGCCGTGCTGGACGCGGGGTCGATCACCGAAGCGGCCGCGCGGCTGCACCTGTCGCAGCCCGCGCTGTCCCACCAGATCGGCGCGCTCGAGCGCGAACTGGGCACGCCCGTGCTCGAACGGCTGCCGCGCGGGGTCCGGCCGACCGCGGCGGGCCGGGCGGTCCTGGCCGACGCGCGCGCGGCGCTGGCGGCGGCCGAGCGGGTGGTCCGCACCGGCCGCGCGGTGGCGGACAGCGGTGCCGGCACCCTCCGGATCGCGTGCGCGGAGTCCATGACCGCCGGGCTGCTCGCGCCGGTCCTGCGCGCCTGGCACCGGCACCGGCCGGGCGTGCTGATCACGCTCACCGAGACGACGAGCGCGGACGCGCTGGTCGCGGCGTTGGAGGCGGGCGAAGCCGACGTCGCGGTGGGGCCGCGGCCGAGCCGCTGGACTGGACACACCGAGGTGGTGGGGCGTGAGGAGATCGTCCTGGCCCTGGCCGCCGACCACCCGCTCGCCACCCGCGCGTCGGTGCCGATCACGGACCTGGCCGGGCTGCCGGTGGTCCACTACCACCGGGACAACGGCCTCGGCGGCTGGCTGGACGAGGTGGTGGCGGAGCACGGCGCGGTGCTCGACGCGGTGATGCGGACGAAGCAGGCGGCGACGGCGGCCGAGCTGGCCGCGGCCGGCCTGGGGGTCGCGCTGGTCCCGACGACGGCGCTGACCCGGACGTTCGCCGGGGCGCTGCGGCGGCTGAAGCCCGCGCCGCACCGCGACGTCGTCACTTTCACCGTTACGCCGTCGGATTCGCTCGTCCGGCGGTTTCGTTCGGACGTGCGTCACCGCGGGATCACCGTCCCGGCCGCACTACTGGACAAACTCTCCTGAGTGACCCGTTAAATCCTGGTGAATGTGACAGATTCCCTACGAAGGTTTTGTGCCAACAGGACGAACTTCTCCGTCGCGGCCGGATTTCGCTGTGCCATTCGCCAAAGTTTGCTTCCATCGGATAGCTTGCTCCTACCGGCCAGTACCGGCGGTGGGGCCGATCGGGTGAGGGCGATCAGCGAAGATCGAGGGAAGCGGGGACGACCATGCCGAAGCACCGGCCACGTCGCAAGAGCGCGCGTTCCGTTCGCCGGACCGCCGCCGCGCTCGCCGGTGGCGCGCTCGTCGTGCTGCCCACGCTGACCGCGGGCGGCCTGCCCGCGCCGGTCGTCGTGGCGAACACTGGGGACGCGCTGCTGCCGGGTCAGGCCGCGCCGCTGCAGCAGCCGAACATCGTCATGCCGCCGGTCGCGGTCGACGGCAGCCTGCCGCAGCCGCCCGTGCCGATGCCGCTGATCGTGCCGGGCGGGCACGCCGGCTCGGCGGGCATCTCCGGGCCGCTCGGCATCCCTGCCAGCATGCTCAAGGCGTACAAGAACGCCGCCGACATCCTGAACAAGGAACAGCCGGGCTGCCACATCGACTGGGCGCTGATCGCGAGCATCGGCCGCATCGAGTCGAACCACGCCCGCGGCGGGTACGTCAACGCGGCCGGCGACACGCTGGAGCCGATCCTCGGCCCGGTGCTCAACGGCGCGGGCGCGTTCGCCGCGATCCCGGACACCGACGGCGGCAAGTACGACGGCGACGCGCTGTGGGACCGCGCGGTCGGCCCGACGCAGTTCATCCCGGCGACCTGGCGCGGCTACGCCTCCGACGGCAACGGCGACGGCGTCTCGAACCCGAACAACATCTACGACGAGACCCTGGCCAGCGCGCGGTACCTGTGCTCGGGCGGGCTCGACCTCTCGACGGACGCCGGCCAGCGCGTCGCCGTCCGCCGCTACAACAACTCCCAGTCCTATGTGGACACCGTGCTGGCGTGGGCCACGGCCTACCGCGGCGGGGTGGCGCAGCTGCCCGACAGCGACGTCCCGATCGGCACGCCGAGCGCCCCGGACAACGCCGCGGCCGGCGGTCCGGTCGGCGTCCCCGCCCCGCCCGCTCCGCCGGTGGTCACCGGCCCGCCGGGGTCGCTCCCGCTGCCGGGCACGTCGACGACGCCGACCACTTCGACGTCCCCGACGTCACCGGCGACGTCGACCACCCCGACGACGTCGACCCCGCCGGCCTCCACCACGCCGACGACGCCCACCACGCCGCCGTCGACCACGAGCACGACCACCCCGCCGCCGCCGACCACGGCGACGACCCCGGCGGACTCGGCGGAGACGCCCACCGAGACCACCACCACGACCAGCCCGACGGGCTGAGCGCGGTGGAGCCGTTCCTGGTGCACATCCGCTGCGACACCGACGGCTACACCCACGCCGTCACCGAGGACGAGTTCGCGACGGGCCGCCACGGCGGCCGGTTCCGCGCGATCTGCGGGCACGTCGTGCTGGCGGCCCCGATGATCGAGGCCCCGGGCCGCTTCGACCCGACGTGCCGCGACATCCTGCGCGGCGACACGACGCCGGCCGAGCCGTCGGTCCCGGCCCAGGAACGCCGCCGGTCGCGGTGGCTGCGCACCACGCGCCGCTAGACCTCGGTGCCGCTGGTCGTGAGTGGCAATGCGGGTTCTAACCCGAATTACCACTCACGAGGGCCTGGATGCCGTCGAGCATGCGGTGCAGCCCGAACTCGTAGGCCGCTTCGCCCTGGGCCGCCGCCGTCCCGTCGAAGCCGCCGCCCAGCCAGGCGCGGTTGATCGCCGGGTGGCCCTCGACCGTGAAGTGGTTCTCCCAGAACGACGACCGCTGGTGCCACCAGGCCTCGGTGGACTGTCCCGTGCTGCGCTCCAGGCGGGTGTTCTCCGCGCCCATGGCCGCGTTCGCGTCGACGTACGTGCCGATCCCGTTGGCCGCCGCGACGGCGTCCCGCGGCGACAGGCCCAGACCGTCCATGATGGACAGCAGGTACTCCTGGCCGGCCAGCTGCCCGGGGCCCAGCGGCGGCCGCACCCGCGAGACCTCGCACAGCCACGGGTGGTCGCGGTAGGCGTCGCCGGTCCGCGACGCGTACAGCGCCACCTGCTCGCGCCAGCCGGCCGGGCGCGGCTCGCCCGGCCCGGGCAGCCGCCGCTCGACGAGCACGTCGTCGACCATCAGGTCCACCAGCTCGGTCTTGCCCGGCACGTACGTGTAGAGCGTCATCGTGCCCGCGCCTAGCTCCTTCGCGACGCGGTGCATCGACGCGGCCGCCAGCCCGTCGGCGTCCGCGACCGTGATCGCCGCCGCGACGATCCGCTCGACCGTCAGCGTCGGACGGCGGCCCCTCGTCGGTTCGGCACCG
The DNA here is from genome assembly GCF_036114655.1 of Amycolatopsis sp. NBC_00348. Lineage (NCBI taxonomy): Bacteria > Bacillati > Actinomycetota > Actinomycetes > Pseudonocardiales > Pseudonocardiaceae > Amycolatopsis > Amycolatopsis sp. NBC_00348. The sequence goes on from NZ_CP107994.1 coordinate 6,554,285, forward strand.
CCGCCCCGCGCGCGCCAGAGCAATCCGAGCGTGCGGTCGATGTTCTCGGCACCACTGCGTTCGGCGGTCATGCGCTCCCCTCGCTCCTCCCGGATCTTACCGGCGAACCGCCCTCACCTGGCACTTCAGGACGTTGGTCCCGTGAATCCGGACGCGCGTCCACCTACCCTGGACCACATGACCGGACGCAAGCCGCCCAAGGTCTCCTTCCGCTGGTGGGTCGACCGCCAGATCAGCGAAGCGCGCGACCGCGGGGAGTTCGACGACCTGCCCGGCACCGGCAAGCCGCTGCCGCCGCCCACCGGCAACGACGCCGCGACCGACTGGGTCCTGCGGCGGGTCCGGGCCGAGGGCCACGACACCGCGGCGTTGCTGCCGCCCGCCTTGGCGCTCAAGCGCGAGGTGCAGGACCTGCCCGGCACCGTCGCCGGCGAGCGGACCGAACGGCGGGTGCGGGAGGTCGTCGAGGACCTCAACGAGCGGATCCGCCAGGCCTACCGCAACCACCTGTCCGGGCCGCCGCTCACCGTCGCGCTGGTCGACGTCGAGGAAGCGCTCGAGGACTGGCGCCGGTCACGCGCCACGCCGTAACCACGCGCGTTCCGCCGCGCTCCACGCGGTCGTCGTGAGCAGGTAGATCCCGGCGGCCTGCGGCACGACGAGCGTCGCGAGCACCGTGCCGTAGGGCAGCAGCCGCAGCAGCTTCCCGCCCGGCACCTCGGCCGCGCCGGCCTCGCGCTGCCGGTCCTGCCAGCGCACGGAGAACCACGCGACGACGGCGAGCCCGGCCGCGATCACGAAGACGAGCGGGCTGCCGGCCAGGCCGTGCGCGCCCAGCGGCGTGCCGAACAGCGTCGCGCCGAGCAGCGAGTTGGGCTCGCCGCCGATCGTCGCCGTCGTGAAGACGCGGTACATCACCATGAAGAACGGCAGCTGCGCCAGCATCGGCAGGCAGCCGACGAACATCGACGTGCCCGACTCCTGCTGCAGCTTCGTCATCTCCGCGGCCAGGCGCTCCCGGTCACGGCCGTGCTTGGTCTGCAGCGCCTTGATTTCGGGCATCAGGACCGCCCGGGCGCGCTCGCCGCGGGCCGCCGCACGGGCGAACGGGTGCAGCAGCAGCCGCACGGACAGGGTGAAGCCGGCGATGGCCAGGGCCGCGGCGAGCGGGCCGGTGAACGCCGTGGCCGCGAGCAGCCAGTGGATCAGGTGGTACGCGCCGGAAACGGGCACGTCGAGAAAGCCGAACATGGGCAGCACTCCGCATGAGTGAGAAGGAGAAGGGCAGGCGGAATGGCTGCGTGAAAGGGTTTCTACGCAGCCAGGCTGCGGAAACCGGGTGCTCGTGGCCTGCTGCGTCCGGGTGCGCCTGGGTCGCGGAGCCGGATGGACTCGGCCCGGCGGGCGCGGCGGCGAGCGGCGGCGACCCGGCTGCGCGCCGGCACCGACCAGAGCGCGAGCTCGCTGCGCTGCGTGCTGCCGACCAGCAGGACGACCAGGAGGCTCGCGGCGGCGAGGGAGGCGAAGGCGACCAGCGCGGTGGGGCTGATCAACGCGGGGAACGCCAGCTCGAGCAACGTGTTCACGGCGGCCGTCCCCTTCCTTCCGCTCCCAGCGTAGCCGAAGTGCTAACAGCCCGATGGGCTGTAACCTGGTTCGATGAGAGGCCCTTTCCTCGCGGTGCCGATTCTGGCGCTGCTTCTGCTGTTCACCGTCCCGTGGTGGACGCTCGTTCTCGCGCCGGAGTGGGGTACCGCGGGCTTCGTCGCCGGCACCGCGCTCTTCGCGCTGGGCCTGGTGACGATGCCCGTCGCGATGGTCTTCGGCCACGGCAAGCGCCAGCGTGACGGCGGTGCCCGCCTCGGCGACACGCTGCTCGCCGTCAGCTGGGTGCTGTTCACGTGGTCCGTGCTGAGCCTGGTGCTGCGCGTCGCGCTGCTCGGCGTCGACGACCCGGCGCGGTCGCGGATCGTCGCGGGCGCGGCGGCGCTCGTCGCCGTCTCGTTGCTGGTGTACGGCAACCGCGTCGCGATGCGCGTGCCGCCGGTGAAGGCGACCGACGTCGTCATCCCGCGGCTCGGCCCGGCGCTCGACGGCCTGCGCGTCGCGGTGCTGACCGACACCCACTTCGGCCCGATCGACCGCACGAAGTGGTCGGAGAAGGTCGTCGCGGCGGTGAACGCGCTGGACGCGGACGTCGTCTGCCACGCCGGCGACCTCGCGGACGGCTCGGTGGCGCGGCGCCGCAAGCAGGTCGACCCGCTCGGCGGCGTCCAGGCCAAGCTCGGGCGGTTCTACATCACCGGCAACCACGAGTACTTCGGCGAGGCGCAGGGCTGGCTCGACCACATGGCCGGGCTCGGCTGGGACCCGCTGCACAACCGCTCGACGCTGCTGGAGCGCGGCGGCGACCGGATCGTGTTCGCCGGCATCGACGACCCGACGGGCGCGTCGTCCGGCCTGCCCGGCCACGGCCCCGACCTGCCCGCGGCGCTCGACGGCGTCCCGTCCGAAGTGCCGGTGGTGCTGCTCGCGCACCAGCCGAAGCAGGTCGTGCAGGCCCGGGAAGCGGGCATCGACCTGCAGATCTCCGGGCACACGCACGGCGGCCAGATCTGGCCGTTCCACTTCCTGGTGCGGCTGGACCAGCCGATGCTGTCCGGCCTCAAGCGGTTCGGCCCGACCCAGCTGTACAACAGCCGGGGCACCGGGTTCTGGGGCCCGCCGTTCCGGGTCTTCGCGCCCAGCGAGATCACGCTCCTCACGCTGCGCCGCGCCTGAGTCAGGCCGCCTCGATCCCGGGGCGGCCTCTCTCCGGCGTTACCGACAAGTTTTTTTGTCTTGACAGTTTTTGTACTCGGATGTCAGGCTGTGCGGCATGACCACCACCCTGAGCCCCGCCCGCACCGCCCCGACGTCGGACGGCCGGACCCGCGCCCTGCTCGCCTGCGGCGTCCTCGCCGGGCCCGTCTTCGTTCTGACCGGGCTGGTCCAGGGCCTGACGCGAGCGGGCTTCGACCTCACGCGGCACCCGGCGAGCCTGCTGTCGAACGGCTCGCTCGGCTTCATCCAGATCACGAACTTCCTGGTCAGCGGCCTGCTGACGGTCGCAGCCGCCGCCGGGATCCGGCGGGCGCTCCCCGGCCGGTGGGGCCCGGGACTGCTCACGGTCTACGGCGTCGGCCTGCTCTGCGCCGGCGTCTTCCGGGCCGACCCGCAGGACGGCTTCCCGCTCGGCACGCCCGCCGGGCCGCCGGCGTCGGTGAGCTGGCACGGCACGCTGCACTTCGTCTGCGGCGGCCTCGGCTTCGCCGGCCTGGTCGCGGCGTGCTTCGTCATCGGCTCGCACCTCACGCCGGGGCGGGCCTGGTACGCGCGGATCACCGGCGTGCTTTTCTTCCTCGGCTTCGCGGGCGTAGCGTCCGGTTCGACGAGCCCGGCCGTGACGCTCGGCTTCTGGGCGGCGGTCACCGTCGCCTGGCTCTGGCTCGCGACGACGTCAGCCCACCTGGCGCGGCGCTGAAACCCCTACCGGACAAGGAGAAGTCCCCATGAGCACGACGGTTTCCGCCGACGGCACCAAGATCGCCTACACCCGCGCCGGGTCCGGCCCCGCGCTCGTCCTGGTGGACGGCGCGATGTGCTACCGCGGGTCGTCCCCCAACGACGACCTGGCGAAGGAGCTGGCCGCGCACTTCACGGTCTACACCTACGACCGCCGAGGCCGCGGCGAGAGCACCGACACGACGCCGTACGCGGTCGAGCGCGAGGTCGAGGACCTCGAGGCGCTGGTCGGGGAAGCGGGCGGCACGGCGTTGTTGTTCGGCATCTCGTCGGGCGCCGCGCTGGCGCTGGAAGCGGTGGACCGCGGGCTCCCGGCGACGAAGCTGGCGCTGTACGAACCGCCGTTCATCCTCGACGACACCCGCAAGCCGGTCCCGGCCGACTACGCGACCCGCCTCGACGAAGCCGTGGCGGCGGGCAAGCGTGGCAAGGCGGTCAAGATCTTCATGAGGGAGGGCGTCGGCCTGAGCGGCGGCGTGGTCGCGATGATGCGGATCATGCCGTTCTGGTCGAAGCTCAAGCGAGTGGCCCACACCCTCCCGTACGACACGGCGGTGGTGGGCGACCACCAGTCGGGCGCCGCGCTGCCGTCCCCGGCGTGGCCGCAGGTGAAGATCCCGACGGTGACCATCGACGGCGGCAAGAGCCCGGAGTGGATGCGCAACGGAGTGGCAGCGCTGGCAAAGGCCCTGCCGTCGGCGGACCACCGGACATTGGCGGGCCAGACACACATCGTGAAGGCGGCGGCTTTGGCCCCGGTGCTGACGGACTTCTTCCGGAGCTAGGAGAGCACCCGCGCCCAGACGGGAAATGGCGGCGGCCCTGGCTCGTCCACCCCGTCCGGCGCGTCCTCCAGCTCACTCCAGATAACGGCGCCCGGATGCGGGTCGGCGAGGAACGCGTCGACGATCGGCGTCAGGTCGCCGGCCAGCCGATATGAGCCGCCGAAGGGCAACGCCTCCGGGGCACGCGAGGAGACCGAGCACCGGAGCGCCCCGACCTGCTCGTCGTGCCAGACGTAGAGGGTCACGCCGGTCAGGCGGCCGGCGAGCACCTCGGTGAGCGCTTCGAACGCGGCAACGACCTCCCCGGTGGGCACCGCCACCGGGCCGGCGCTCAGCGACCAAGTGTTGTGCCGCGCTTCCGCGATGGGATCCGCGGGCTCCACCAGGAACTCCTCGGCGCCCAGCTCGGCGATCCAGGTCAGCAGCACGCCGGAAGTCTGCCATCGCCGCGATTACCGGTGGACGGGCCCGGGAACATGGTCACCATGAGCCCGTCCATCCGGATCGTCGAAGCCGACATCACCACCCTCGACGTCGATGTCGTCGTCAACGCCGCCAACTCCTCGCTGCTGGGCGGGGGCGGCGTCGACGGGGCCATCCACCGCATGGGCGGGCCCGCGATCCTCGCCGCGTGCCGCGAACTACGGGCCGGGCACTACGGGCGGGGGCTCAAGACCGGGCAGGCCGTCGCCACCACCGCCGGGGACCTGCCCGCCAAGTGGGTCGTGCACACCGTCGGGCCCGTGTGGTCCGCCGACGAAGACCGGTCCGACCTGCTCGCCGACTGCCACCGGAACTCGCTGAAGGTCGCCGACGAACTCCAAGCCAAGACCATCGCGTTTCCCGCCATTTCCACCGGGATCTACCGCTGGCCGATGGAGTCCGCCGCCGAGATCGCGCTCGCCACCGTCCGCGCCGCGGAGACCGACGTCGAGGAGATCGTCTTCGCGCTCCGCGGCGAAGAGGCCATGGACGCGTTTCGCGCGTGTCACAACTCCCTTGCCTGAGCGATCAACGACCGGGCAAGGTGCAGGCGTGCCCACTCGCGCTCTGGTCTTCGACTTCGACGGCACGCTCGCCGACACCGAGTCCGCCGTGCTCGCTTCCTGGCAGGAGACCTTCGCCGACCACGGCGTCGAGCTGCCCCTCGAAGCCTGGTACGCCGTGATCGGCACCCAGCACACCACGGACGCGATGTTCGCCCTGCTCGCCGAGCGGGTCCCGGGCGTCGACACCGAGGCGTTGCGTCCCGTCACCAGGGCCCGGGTCCTCAAGCTCCTCGAAACGCTCGGGCCGCGTGACGGCGTCCTCGGCTACCTCGACTCCGCGCGGGACCACGGCCTGAAGCTGGCCGTCGCGTCCAGCTCGTCCGGGGGCTGGGTGCTCCCGCACCTCGAACGGCTCGGCATCGCGGGCTACTTCGACGCCGTCTGCACCGGTGACCGGCACGCCGCCAAGCCCCGGCCCGACCTCTACCTCGCCGCCCTCGACGCGCTGGGTGCCAAAGCCGGCGACGCCATCGCCTTCGAGGACACCCCGCACGGCGTGACCTCGGCCAAGGCGGCCGGGCTGACCTGCGTCGCGGTGCCCAACGCGATCACCGAGAGCCTCGACTTCGGCGCGGCGGACGTCGTCCTGCCGTCCTTCACGGCGAAGCCGCTCGAAGCGCTTCTCAGCCGTTAGGCAGCGACGCGACCAGCCGGTCGAGGAACGGCAGCTGGCCCTTGAGGAGCTTCTCCCGGGCGACGTCGAGGGTGAACCACTCGACGCGGTCCAGCTCGGGGAACTCCTGCTGCTGGCCCGAGCGCGGGGGCCACTCCATGGTGAACGTCCCGGGCACGACGGCCGCCGGGTCGAGGTCGGCCTCGACCGCCCACGCCGTGACGACCTTGCCGCCCGACTGCTTGATCTCGCCGAGCGGCACGTAGTCGCCCTCGGGCGCGGGCAGACCGAGCTCCTCCCGGAACTCGCGCCGCGCCGCGTCCTCCGGTGGCTCGTCCTCGTCGAGCTCGCCCTTCGGCAGCGACCACGAAGCCGCGTCCTTCTTCGCCCAGAACGGCCCGCCCATGTGCCCGAGCAGCACTTCGACGTCGTCGCCCCGCCCGCGGTGGAGCAGGAGCCCGGCACTGCGTTTGCCCGCCATCGGCCCAGTCTGCCGAAACCCGTCCGCGGCTCAGAAGCCGCCCTGGGCGGCCGCCAGGTCGGACCGCGCCATCACGTGTTCCATCAGGCTGGTCAGCACCTGCTTCGTCGACTCCCGCTCGCGCGCGTCGCACAGCAGCAGCGGGACGTCCATGCCGATGTCGAGCGCCTGCCGGACCTCTTCGGTGCCGTAGCGGTAGCCACCGTCGAAGCAGTTCACGCCGACGACGAACGGCAGGTTGCGGCGCTCGAAGAAGTCCACCGCGGCGAAGCAGCTGTCGAGGCGCCGGGTGTCGGCCAGCACGACGGCGCCGAGCGCGCCCTCCGCCAACTCGTCCCACATGAACCAGAACCGGTCCTGCCCGGGCGTGCCGAACAGGTACAGGATCAGGTCGGGGTTGATCGTGATGCGGCCGAAGTCGAGCGCGACCGTCGTGGTGGTCTTCTGCTCGACGCCCGAAAGGTCGTCCACGCCCTCGGACGCGGTCGTGATGACTTCCTCGGTGCGCAGCGGCGGCACTTCGCTCACCGAACCGACCATCGTGGTCTTGCCGACCCCGAAGCCGCCGGCGATCAGCACCTTGACCGCGGTCGCGGTCAGGTTGCGCCGGGGTTCAGAGTTTCCGGATGCCATCAAGAACCGCCTGGAGTACGTGTTTGTTGGGGGTTTCGTTCACCGGCGCCGCGGTACGGAACAGCACCAGGTTCTGCTCGATGAGGTCGCTGAGCATCACCTTGACCACGGGCAACGGCAGATCGACCCGCGCGGCCACCTCGGCCACCGAGACCGGCCGCTGGCACAGCGCGACGATGCGGGCGTACTCCGGTTCGAGCATGCCCGCCTCGTGCGCCGTGCGCAGGGCGACGACCAGGGTGATGAGGTCGAGCCCCAGGGTGTCGGAGCGCGTGCGCCCACCCGTGACGGCGTAGGACCGGACCAGGGGGCCGGCCTCGTCGTCGAACCAGGCTTCGTGCTTGGCACTCATGTCGTCGTGGGCAGGACGCCGGCGCCGGTCCGCGGGGCCGAGGTGAGCACCTGGCCGACCCGCTTCACCATCAGGTTCATCTCGTAGGCCACGAGGCCCATGTCCGCGTCCTCCCGGGCGAGCAGGGCGAGACAGGCACCGCGCCCGGCCGCCGTCACGAACAGGAACGCGTGGTCCATCTCGACCATCGTCTGACGGACGTTACCGCCGCCGAAGTGCCGCCCGGTACCGCGCGCGAGGCTCTGGAACGCCGAAGCCACCGCCGACAGGTGTTCGGCGTCCTCTTCGGTGAGGTTCCCGGACCGCCCGATGAGCAGGCCGTCCGAGGACAGCACCACGGCGCGGTCCGCTCCGGCGACCCGTTTGACGAGGTCGTCCAGCAGCCAGTCGAGCTCACTGACGCCTGAGTTGGCCATTACTCGCGCTCTCCGTACGTGTCGTCGTTCTCGGCTGGTTCCGCGTCCCGGGCCCGGCGGGTGCCCTGCTGGAACGCGGACAGCCGACTGCGGGCTGCTTCCGGTGAGTCGAGCCGGACCTCTTCCCGCTCCTGCTGTGCGGGCCTATCTTCCCTCAACTGGGGAACGAGGCTCTGCTGACGTCGCCGTTGTGGCAGCGGCGGGCGGCCGGGGGCCTCCGGACGCCGTGGCTGCTGGGGCCGGGATTCCGACACCGCGGGCCGGGGTTCCTGCCGGGGCTCCTGCGGCGGCCACACCGGCTGCTGCGCGGCCGGGCGGGCCGGGCGCGAGCGGACGGGCGGCGCGGGCGGCCGGGCCGACGCCGCCGGCTGGGCCTGGGTCGGCTGGCTGGACGGCTGGCTCACCGGCTGGATCTGGGTGGGCTGGCTGACCGGCTCGGAGACGGTCCCGACCGGCACCGGCGTCGGTTCGGACGGCGGCTGCGCCGGGGCCGGCGCGATCACCGGGGCCGGCTGCGTGGGCATCGGCGGCGGGTCGGTGCGGTGGCGGGCCGGCCGGCGCGGCTGCCGCCGCAGCTGCCGGACCTCGTCGTTCGGCGGCTCGGTCTCGCCCGGGTTCGGCACCAGTTCCGGCTTCGGCGGGGTGATCGGCTGCTCCGGCTCGAGCTCGGCGAGCGGGGCGAGCAGGTCGGTGCGGACCAGGACGATGGCCCGGGTGCCGCCGTAGGCCGACTCGCGCAGATGCACCTGGATGCCGTGCCGCGCGGCCAGCCGCGCGACCACGAACAGGCCGAGGCGGGGCTCGTCGGACAGCGCCATGATGCCGAAGTCCGGCGGGGCGGCCAGCAGCGTGTTGATCTCTTCGGTCTGGTCCGGCTCGAGCCCGAGGCCCTGGTCCTCGACCTCGATGACGACGCCCTTGCCGACCACGTTGCCGCGGACCTCGACCCGCGACTGCGGCGGCGAGAACGACGTCGCGTTGTCGATCAGCTCGGCCAGCAGGTGCACGAGGTCGCCGACGACCGGGCCGCGGATGGCGATCTGCGGCAGCGCCGCCGTCTTCACCCTGGCGAAGTCCTCGGTCTCGGCGGACGCGCCGCGGACCAGCTCGGCCAGCCCGACCGGGTTGCGCCACTGCCGGCCCGGCTGCCCGCCGCCGAGGATGATCAGGTTCTCGGCGTTGCGGCGGGCGCGGGTGGAGAGGTGGTCGAGCTGGAAGAGCGTGTCCAGCTGCTCCGGGTCCTCCTGCTTGCGCTCGGCCTGGTCGAGCACCTTGAGCTGGCGGTGCACGATGACCTGGCTGCGGTGGGCGATGTTGAGGAACACCGCCTTGGTGCCCTCGCGGATCTTCGCCTCGTCGATGGCGGCCGCGATGGCGGTCTGCTGCGCCTTGTTGAACGCGTCGGCGACCTGGCCGATCTCGTCGGTGCCGTGGTCGAGGAAGTGCCCGCCCTCCTCGAGGTCGACGGGCTCACCCGCCTGGACCCTGGCGACCAGCTCGGGCAGCCGGACCTCGGCCGCGTCGAGGGTGTCCTCGCGCAGCCGGTGCAGCCGGCCGATGAGCCGGTTCGACAGCCGGACGGCGACGAAGACGACGAAGACCGCGAACAGCACGGCGATCACACCGGCGATCAGCGACTCGGTGAACGTCGAGTCGGCGTCGTCGATCGCGGCCTGGCTCGCGCTGGCGCTCTGCGCGACGAAGATGCCCGACAGGGCGTCGCCGACCTGTTTCGCGGCGGCGCGCCACTGGTCCTGCGCCACCGGCAGCTTGGTGAGGTCACCGCGCAGGAACGCGGTCTCGACCTGGTTCACGATCTGCCACGGCTGACTGGCCAGCAGCTGGTCGTACTTGGCCTTGACGTCGGGGATCATCTTCGGCGCCGACGCGTCGAGCTGCGCGTGGTAGGCACCGACCTGGCCGACGTAGGTGCGGAAGTCGTCGTTCGTCAGCCCGCCCGCGGCCAGCCCGGCGGCCGCGAGCGCGTCACTGCGCTGCATCGCCTCCGCCGCGGTGAACATCGGGATGGCGGTCAGCCGGTCGAACGCGTTCTGCGCGCCACGCGCGTTCTGCGCCAGCCCGGCCAGGCCGTCGGTGAACTGGTCGATGATCTTGTTGTAGAAGCTGAAGGCCTGGCTGATCTGGATCTGCCCGCTGTCGACCGCCTGGCGCGTCTGCGGCAGCTGCTGGTAGAGCCCGAAGAACGTGGTGATGTTCTTCTGCACGCTCGGCGGGGTGTCGTCGTAGCCGGCGAAGCTGTCCTTGAGGTACTCGATCGTCTTCGCGGCGTTCTGGTCCGTCTTCGGGCGGACGGCCGCGAGCACCGCGCGCTGGTTGCCCTGGCCCGCGAGCAGGCTCAGGGTCGCCAGGCGCTCCTGCTGCAGCGCGCCGAAGAACGGGATCGACGGCGCTTCCGAGCCGCGGATCCGGTTCACGTAGTCACGGCCAGTGACGGCGTCGTAGATCAGGTAACCTGCGAGAGCCACGCCGACGAGCAACAGCGCGACACTGGGGATGAGCGCGATCGTGAGGACGCGCTTCCGAATCGAGGATCCCCGGTTGCGTCGAAGAGAAATCTGCTTCACCTGGGTCCGTTTTCCTTCCGGCAGTACATGGTTTCGGGTCGCCCGAGGCGGTCAACACCCGGATTCCGACCAGCCGGATCAACATCACCGTGGTCTGCTTCGCCCGCGACGACGTTAGGCAGCCCTTCAGGGCACGTCAAGTCCGCGGCGATAACCGTGATCTTGGAAACGGTGACCTGCTCACACTCGTTGCCCGTGCTTGGAAAGTCCACCACCGAAAGTCGTGACGTTCGTCCCAGGGCGGCTTCCGTTTCACGCCACGGGCGCACGCTGTGATCGGGCGCGGTCGAACCAGTCGCCGCACCAGGGTGCGCTACGTACAGCAGCGCCGAATCGTTCGGTGAGAAACATCACGAGTGTGCCACGACCAGGCCACATCGTCACTTCGTTCGGGCCCACGGGCCGCCGGAAAGCGGAAATGCGCAAGATTCGCGAGCGGCGCCACGGATTCACCGGAGCGCGGGCCGGAATTCGCGCCATTCCGCGTATCGTGAGTTCGACCGGCCCGCGACAGGCCCGGAACCGGTTCCGGAAGTCGATACCGCGGCACTGCTCCGAATGGAATAGCGCGTCGTCGAAGAATTCGATTACCGGACGGCGATGAGACAGAGCGTTCTCTACACTCGGGGCATGAGCACCACGACCACCGGACGCCGGTCCGCGGCCCGGGACCGCCTGCTGGAGACGGCGTCGCGCGTCTTCTACACCCGCGGGATCCACGCCGTCGCCGTCGACGAGGTGATCGAGGCGGCCGACGTCAGCCGCGCCACCTTCTACCGGCACTTCCCCGGCAAGGAAGACCTGGTCGAGGCCTACCTGGCGGCGGAGGACGCGGCGATCCGCGCGCGCGTCGCGGAAGCGGCGGGGGCGGACGTGGCGCCGGCCGAACTGGTCAAGCTGCTGGTGCTCGGCATCGGCGACGAGATCTGCGGCCCGGGGTTCCGCGGCTGCCCGTTCATCAATGCCGCCGCCGAGTACCCCGACCCCGACCACCCGATCCGCCGGGTCGTGCACGAGCACCGCACCTGGTTCCGCGAGTCGATCGCCGGGATCCTCGGCGCCACCGGTCACCCGGAACCCGGGGAGGCCGCCCGGGAGCTGACGCTGCTGCGCGACGGCGCGATGGTCGGCGGTTACCTCGAAGACGCGCCCGCGGTGCGCGCGAGCCTCATCCGCGCCGCCGAGGCCGTCGTCGGCGGCTGAAGTCCTTTCACCGCAAGGGTTTCCTCAGCCCGGGAACTCGTCGGCGAGGGTGTTCCAGAACTGCAGTTCGTAACTCTGGAACAGCCGGGCGCAGAGCAGCGCCTCGTGGACGTCGAGCCGGTGCGCGTCGATCCCGGCCTGGATCGCGGCGAGCGCCTGCTGCTCGATCTCCGGGACGTCCGCGGCGAAGAAGTCGAAGAACGCGCAGGCGGCGTCGTCGAACCCGTAGTGCTCGCGCATGCCGGCCGCGACGTCGGCGCAGTACCGGCCGAAGGCGGCGAAGTTGGCGAAGATTCCGGCCGTGGCCGCCGCCTGCTCGCCGTTCAGCGCCAGCCACGCGACGTAGGCCGGGTACGCCTGGCAGCCGGCGCGCGGCTGCTCTTCGCCGTGGTCTGGACCAGCCGCGGCGATCAGCGCGTCGAGCATCAGATGCGCTTGCTGCTCCCCCGGCGCGAGCCCGCCGAAGAACGTGCGCGCGTTCGGCTCGTCGGCCCGTGCGGCCAGCGCGTGGAAGCTCCGCCAGTCACTGAGCGTGATCCGTTTCTCCTCCGCGGCGAGCGCGGCGAACACCCGCCGCGGCGCGCGGCCGGCGGTGATCAACGGGACCAGCCGGTTGTCGTCGTCGCGCGCGGCGAGCCCGGCCTGGATCTGGTCGAGCAGTTCACGAGCCTGCCGGGTCATCGGATCCCCTGTCGTGCGCCGGACGTGGCCCGTCCATTCAAGCGAAGTTCGCGGCCCGGCGCCCGCGTGCGCTGGGTCCGGTCGTGAGGAGCTGACCGGCCGAAACCGGATGAAGGAGACATTTGACCTGGCCGCGATTCTCTATCCACCAGCCTGCGGAGCCCCTAAAGTGTGGCCATCCGGACCACCAGGAGGCCAGTGTTGACCACCCCGTCCGTCGCCGAGCAGACCGAAGGTCAGACGATCCCGCGCCTGCTGCACCGCAACGCGGTCACCTACCCCGACCTGCCGGCGATCACTTCGCTCGACATCGAGGGGCAGCCGACGCTCAGCTGGCTGGAGTTCCGCACCGCGATCGCCGAGGTGTCCCGCGGCCTGGCCGGGCTCGGGCTCGCCCCGCGCGACCGGCTGCTGATCATGGCGCCCGGCTGCCCGGACCACATCATCGCCGACCTCGCCGCGACGCACCTGTCCGCGATCCCGTGCACGGCCTACGCCACGCTCAGCCCGGACCAGATCCGGTTCGTCGCGCTGCACAGCGCGGCGCCGGTCGTCGTGCTCGGCGGTGAGACCGAGCTGGCCCGCTGGCGGACGGTGCTCGACGACCTCCCCGCGCTGCGCCACATCGTCGTGATGGACGAGACGGCGATCCCCGAAGGCGACGACCGGTTCGTCTCCCTGGCCGACCTCCGGGCGCGCGGCCGGGACGCGCTGGCCGCCGACCCCGAGATCTTCGAGCAGTCCTGGCAGGGCATCCGGCCCGACGACCCGCTGTCGATGATCTACACCTCGGGCACCACCGGTGACCCCAAGGGCGTCGTGCTGTCCCACCGCAACGCGATCCACCAGGCGTACGCGGTGACGGAGCTGCACCACCCGCCGATGCACGCGACGAACATCGCGTACCTGCCGCTCGCGCACATCGCCGAGCGGGAGCTGTCGGTCTACCTGCCGATCGTCTGGGCCGGGCACGTGCACACGCTCGCCGACCCGTCCGGCGTGGTCGGCGCGCTCGGCAAGGTGCACCCGCAGAGCTTCTTCGGCGTCCCGCGCGTGTGGGAGAAGATGGTCGCCGGGCTGAAGAACATGCTCGGCGGCGTGCCGGAAGACCGGCGGGCGGCGTTGCTCGCGGCGAACGAGCTGCTGCAGCAGGGCTACAAGCTGCGCAGCGCCGGCAAGGAGGTCCCGCCGGAGTTGGCCGAGCGGATCAAGCAGACCGACGCGGCCGCCCTCGCGCCGGTGCGCGCGCTGCTCGGGCTGGACCAGGTGCTCGTCGCCTCCAGCGGCGCGGCCGCGCTGCCGGTGGAGATCATCTACTTCCTGGCCGGCCTCGGCATCGAGATCGCGGAGGTCTGGGGCCTGTCCGAGACGACCGGCGCGGCGACGTCGAACTCGGGCACCGCGTTCCGCGCGGGCAGCGTCGGCAAGCCGCTCGCCGACGTCGACGTGCGTGTCGCCGACGACGGTGAGCTGCTGGTCCGCGGCCCGATCGTCTTCCTCGGCTACCTGCAGGAGGACGGCACGATCGCCGACGCGACCGACGCCGACGGCTGGTACGCCACCGGCGACATCGGCACGATCGACGAAGACGGCTTCGTGACGATCACCGACCGCAAGAAGGAACTGATCATCACGTCGAGCGGCAAGAACATCGCCCCGACGCGGATCGAGGGCCTGCTCAAGGAGCACCCGCTGATCGGCCAGGCCGTCGCGATCGGCGACGACCGGCCCTACGTCACGGCGCTGCTCGTCATCGACGACGAGATCGCGCCCGGCTGGGCCGCGGCCAACGGCGTCGACGCGAAGCCGGACGAGCTGGCCGACCACCCGGCGGTGCGCGCGGAGCTGGAGCGCGCCGTCGAGTCGGCCAACAGCCGGCTGGCGCGGATCGAGCAGATCAAGCGATACCACGTGCTGCCGAAGACGTGGACGCCCGAGTCGGGCGAGCTGACCCCGACGTTGAAGCTCAAGCGCCGCATCATCAACGACCGCTACTCGGCCGACATCGAGGCGCTCTACGCCGCCGCCCGCAACCCGGAACCCGCCGCCGGCTCCTAGGTCTGCCGCAGCCCGTCGTGAGTGGTTAGGGCGGTTAGAACCGCCCTAACCACTCACGACGGCGCGGGGTCAGGCGGTGCGGGGCGAGGTGTCGGTCCACTTGCGCAGCCGCGGCGGGACGCGCTTCTCCAGGCCGTAGTTCTCCAGGTGCGCGCTGAAGACCTCGTCGAAGGCCTTCTGCACCGTCTCGGTGTCCCACACCGGGCGCTCCAGGATCGGCTGCTTGAGGAACGGCTGGCCCATGACGTGCAGCTGCGGGCCGTTGCAGCGGATCATCTGGCCGGTGATGCCGTCCGAGCCCTCGCCGAGCAGGAACAGCACCACCGGCGCGATCCGCGACGGCGTGCGGTCCGGCGGGCAGGCGCGCAGGGAGCGTTCGGACTTCCACACCATGCGCGTGTGCGCGAGCGGGCAGACGGCGTTGACGCGGATGCCGACGTCTTCGAGGTCCAGCGCCCACGAGTAGGTCAGGGACGCGACCGCGCCCTTGCTCGCGGCGTAGACGCCGAGCTTGCGCTGGCCGAGCGAGGCGCCGGAGGAGATGTTGACGATCGAGCCGCCGGTGCCCGCGTCGACCATCGCCTTGATCGCGGCGAGGCCGGTGTTGACGACGCCCAGCACGTTGACCTGGACCAGCTCGCGGGCCTGCTCGGCGTCGTCCTCCCAGGGCAGCGCCTCGTAGTTCAGCCCGGCGTTGTTGACGAGCCCGTCGATGCCGCCGAACTCCTTGACGCAGCAGTCGATGATCTCCTGCGCCTCGCCGGCGTCGGCCACGCTGTGCCCGCTGGCCACGGCCCGGCCGCCGTGGTCCCGGATGGTCCGGGCGGTCCGCTCGGCGAGCTCGACGTCGATGTCGTTGACGACCACCGCGCCGCCGGCCCGCGCGATGTGCACCGCGAACGCCTCGCCCAGCCCCCGCCCGGCGCCGGTCACCACGACCGCCTTGCCCTGCATCAAGTCGTCCATCGTCATCTCCCCGATCTGCGGCGCCGTCGGCGCGGCGGCCCGTCCACCCCGGCCGGTCCTGGCTCCAGTCTTCGCCCGTTCGGCCCAACGGAGCATCGCCACGACGACGAGCGGCCGCTGCCCTGCGCCGAGCGAGTCCGGTTCGATCAGCCCGGAGATACCCGCGCACCGGTCACGGCCACCGTCCGCCGCCGGTCAGGCGATGTAACCCGATCGGTTCGAGGAGGCGGTACCGCGTCGTTGCGCCTACGTCGGCGAGTAGCCGACGGCATACTGTTAGTGGTCCCGGGAGCGCGGGTGTGACGCCCCCGGACCGGATCGTCACTGACGAGGCACAATGCGGGGCGATCCATATTCACTCGATCGGGGGACGGTGGTCAGAAGGTGACGACGCGCGCGACACCCCGGTTCCGGGCCGTCCTCGCCAATCGCGAGTTCCGCGCGCTGTGGTTCGCCGAGACGCAGTCGATGCTGGGCGACCAGCTCACCATCGTCGCGCTGGCCATCCTCGTGTTCGACCGGACCGGGTCGCCGCTGCTCTCGGCCGTCGTCTACTCACTGACGTTCCTGCCCGCGCTCGCCGGCGGCCTTGGCCTGTCGCAGCTCGCCGACCGCTTCCCGCGGCGGGCGGTGCTGGCCGCCGGGTCGCTCGCGCAGGCCGTGCTGATCGGCCTGATGGCCGTGCCCGGCCTGCCGATGGGCTGGCTGTTCGTGCTGTTCGTACTGGCCCGGCTGGCGAACGCGCCGGGCAACGCCGCGCAGAACGCGCTCGGCCGGGAGATCTTCACCGACGACGACGTCTACCTGCAGAGCCAGGACCTGCGCGGGATCACCAACAACACGGCCATGCTGGGCGGCCTCGCCGTCGGCGGCCTGCTGGTGACGACGATCGGCACGTCGTGGGCGCTGGCGATCGACGCGCTGACGTTCCTGGTCGCCGCGGCCGCGGTTCAGCTGCTGGTGCTGCGCCGCCCGGCCGCCGGCGACGGCGGCGCCCCGTGGTTCGGCGCCATCCGGCAGGTTTTCGGCGACGAACGGCTGCGGGTGCTGCTCTACCTGTCCTGGCTGGTCGGGCTGGCGGTCATCCCGGAGGGCCTCGCCGCGCCGCTCGCCGCGCAACTGGGCACGGGTGAACAAGCCGTCGGCTGGCTGCTGGCCGCCGACCCGCTGGGCTTCGTGGTCGGCACGTTCGTGCTGTCGCGGTTCGTCTCGACGGAACGCCGCCGCAAGCTGCTGGGGGTGCTGGCCGCGCTGCCGCTGGCCGCGCTGGCGGCCTTCGCGCTGCGGCCGGGGCTGGCGACCGCGCTGGTCCTGCTGGCGCTGGCGGGGGCGACGGGTGCCTACGTCATCACGGTGTCGGCCACGTTCATCACGTGGGTCCCCAACGACATCCGCGGCAGCGCCGGCGGGCTGTACCGGACCGGGCTGCGGGTCGCCCAGGGGCTGGGCGTCGGGATCGGCGGGCTGGTCGCGCAGTGGGTCGGCTCCGCGAACACGACGATCGCGCTCGCCGGTGCGGTGGGCCTGCTGCTGGCCGTCCCGGTCGCGCTCGCCTGGCGCCGGGTCGACGGGCCGGAACCACCGCCGTCATGAGCCGGGGGGAAAAGGTCTGGTTTCAGAGGTCACGGTTCGCCATCGGAAGCCACCTCTCCGTGAAGTCAAGATCGTGAATGGGATTCGCACTCGTCACAGGTCGCGGTTGCGCACGGGAGCCACCTCTCGGAGTAATCAAGGGACGACAATTAGCCGACGGATCAGAGATCGCGGTTGCTCAACGGTGCCACCTCCGTGTGGGGAGCCTGAAGATGCTTTTGGGCCGCGTTCCCGGCGGATACGACGGGGACCCGGCAGTTCCGTTGCTGTCGGATGATACCCGGCGGCGGAATGCGTGAACCACTCTGGCAGGTACCGATGAGATTACTCAAGACCCCAAGTAGGCTGGAAAGGAGGTGACCAATTGCATCCCGGACCAGACGACGCCCCGACCGCAGGCCGCCGCGCACCGCGGCCCGCGTCGTCGCGCGCGGAACCGGACCAGGTGGCGACCACTACCAGTGGTCCATCCGGGACACTCCGGCGCGACCACCCGTACTCGCCGCGCAACTGGGCGCTCTGGCGCCGCCGTCCGCGGGTGGTCGCCTTCATCCTCGCCAGCGAGGCGATCGCCGTCGCCGTCCTCGCTTTTTCGCTCACCCGTTCCCCGGCATTGGTGCCGCGCGACTGGATCAATTTCGCGATTCTCGCCGCCGGCGCCACCATTCACATCCAGCTGACCCAGCGGCAGGAAGAAAGACGCCGGAACCGCAAAAAGACGGTCCTCATCGGCCTCACCGCGGTGTGGACCTTTTCGGCGGCGATGATCCTTCCCCCGCTGTTGATTCTGCTGGTCATCTTCGTCATCCGGCTGCAGCACTGGTTCATCGCCCGGCGGCCGGCGCACAACTTCATTTTCTCGTCGCTCACGCACGGCCTCGCGGGGGTGCTCGCGCACCTCACCTACGTCGCGCTCGGACCGCACCTGCTGGGCCTCGGCTGGGGCGACTTCCTGTACGAGTTCGCCACGATCGCCATCACCGGCGCGATCTACGAGGCGATCCAGATCGTCTACGTCGGCGGGGCGCTCGCGCTCGGCATGTCGTCGGAGCCCACGGTTCGCAACGTCCTCGGCAGCCCGGCCGACAACATGCTCGAAGCGATCACCATCGGCCTCGGCGCGGTGACCGCGATCCTGCTGGCGGTGGTGCCGCCGATGGTCGCGGTGATGGCCGTGGTGACGGTCGTGTTCAATCGCCTGGCCGAACTCGACCAGCTGCAGAACGACGTCCGGACGGATCCGAAAACCGGCATTCTCAACATGCGCGGCTGGTCGGAGACGGCGGAGCGCGCACTGGAACGGACCGCGCGTTCGAGTGATCAGCTGGCGCTGCTGATGGTCGATCTCGACCACTTCAAGTGGATTAACGACACCTATGGACACCCGGCGGGTGACGACGTGCTGCGCACTGTTGCGCAAACCCTCGACGAGGTGACCAGACCGAGTGACTCGGTAGGCCGTTTCGGCGGCGAGGAATTCCTCATTCTGCTACCGGACATCGACGAAGAGGCCACGCACGACGCCGCCGAGCGCATCCGCATCGCGATCGCCAAGCTGCACATCGTGACCACCGACAAGCGCGGCGACCCGGCCACGATCGCCGACCGCACGACGTCGATCGGCGTGGCCCGGTACCCGCGGCACGGCGACACGCTCGACCGGCTCCTGCAGGCGGCCGACGCGGCGGTCTACCGGGCCAAGGAAAGCGGCCGCGACCAGGTGAGCTTCGCCCCGGACACCCCGGACGAGCTACCCGCGTCCTGACGGCCGGGCGCCCAGCCGGACCGTGAGCTGGGCCTTCACCAGCACCTCCGCCGTCGACCCCGGCGCCGCCGGGGTGAGCCGCAGCCGCTCGCCGCGGTAGCCCGCGGACTCCAGGCGCAGCACCCGGGCGCGTTCACCGGATTCCGGGAGAGGGGTCGCCGCGCGAATGTCCCCTCCTCAGCCGACCACCGGAACAACCCACGCGGCCGCGACCCTCAGGGCGACTGGCCCAGCCCGCGCAACCGCACCAATTCGCGCAACTCGCGACGGCGAGCCACCCGCGGAACCCCGAATCGCGGAGCGACCGGCGCAACCGCACACCTCCGCGTCAAGCCGACCGGCCCGCGCCGACCCGTTCTCGCCCCTCAACCGCCCAGCCGGACCGTGAGCCGGGCCTTCACCAGTACCTCCGCCGTCGTCCCCGGCGCCGCCGGCGTGAGCCGCAACCGCTCGCCGCGGTAGCCCGCTGACTCCAGGCGCAGCACCCGGGCGCCCGGGGCCGGGCGCGGGTGGCACCAGTGGCGGACCGGGCCCGTGCCAGCTGGGTCCTTCGCCAGGATCAGGTACTCGAACCCGAGGTCGTCGGTCACCCGGCCGAGACCGTTCCACCACAGCGCCCGCAACGTCGGCCCGGACGCCAGCTCCACCGGCGGGTCCGCTTCGACGTCGACGCGGAACCCGCTCGAGCCCACGCGGATCCCGCGGGCCTCGAGGATCGCCCCGCCCTTCGGCGCCGCCGGCTCGCCGGGAAGCCGGTCGGCGCGGGGCAGCAGCGCGGCGACCGTCAGCTCGGCCGCACGACGGCCCTCCTCCTCCGCCGGAACCGGCGGCACGCCGCGTAACGAAGCACCGAGAACGCCGTGGCCCATGACCTCGGCCCAGGCCAGCGCGGCACACCGCAGCCCGGGCTCGGCCCGCAGCCGGTCGGTCACCGGGCCGGCGCCGCAGCGGGAAGCCCGCACCAGCCGGGCCGCTTCCGGCGGCCCGGCGCCGAAGAAGCCGGTCGCCGCCCGGCCGAGCGCCCGCACCTGGTCGGCCAGCACCACGCGCGCGACCTCCCCGGGACAGCCGCGGGCGAGCGACGCCGGCTCCACGCTCCGCAACGCCCGGGCGAGCACCCGGACGTCGGGGTCCCGCGGTTCCCGCAGGGACGCGCCGGGGGCGAGCCGGCGCAGCGCGCGCACGGTGTTCTCCACCGGCACCCGCCGATCGGTCGAGCACACTGGACGTCCTCCTGGTCACCGCGCCCCGCCCCGAGTCTGCGCACCGCGGCCCGGCCGCGGAAGGCGAGAACGGGCAGCCGATGGGGCAACCCCACCGCGCACCCGGGGGTTAGCCCCGTGTCGGCCCGGCGGCGGGGCTGGCACCCTTGTCCCATGCCAGCCCCGACCGAGCCGCCGCGTGTCCGCCGACCCTGGTCGACGTCCGGCTGGCTGCTGCTGGTGCTGCTGGTGGTGTTCGCGTTCGGGCTGATCGCCTCACGCCCGCCGTCGCCACCCGACCAGGGACCGCCCACCGGCGACGTCCTCGCCGCGCAGAACGCGATCGAGGCCCTGGTCCACCCCGGCCCGCACCCGGACGCACTCGCGTTGCTGCCCAAGGACTTCACCGCGCTCAGCGGCGTCACGCCGGGTTCGATGCCGGCCCGCGACGGCACGGTCCGCGCGGTGCACGTCGACGGCGGCTGCTCGACGCCGTGGGGCGACGACAACACCAAGTGGGACTACGCGGTGCCGTGCAAGGCGCACGACCTCGGGTACGACCTGCTGCGCTACGCCGACCGCAAGGGCCACCCGCTCGGCCCGGAGGTCCGCGAAGCGCTCGACAGCCGGCTGTCCTACGACATGCACCACGCCTGCGACCTCAACCCGATGGACTCGGCGGGCACCTGCCGGGTCGTCGCGTCGTTCTACTCGGCCGGGCTGGTCGTCAACTCGTGGCACCAGCGCTGGGGCCCGCCGGTCGGCGACCCGATCGGCCCGATGGTCGCCGGCGTGCTCGTGATCGCCTGCCTGCTGGTGTTCCGGCTGCGCGGCTGGCACTACGCCCGCCGCGTGACGCCCACTCCGCGCCCCGCGACCGCACCCGCGTCGGTGAGCCGCTGGGCATTGCTCGGCGCCGGCGGGGTCGTCCTGCTGCTGCTCGGCGAGTCCGTGACGGCGCTCGCGGACTGGGCCGGGGCGCCCGAACCGGCGTTGTGGCCGCTGACCTGGCTCGCCCAGCTCGCGCCGTTGATCTTCTTCGCCGGCGGCCACGCCAACGCGGCCGGCTGGCGCGCCGAGCAGGAGACGGGCGGCGGCTACCGCCACTACCTGGCCGAACGCGCCAGCCCGCTGCTGCGCCCGGCGCTGATCTTCGCCGTCGTCGCGCTGCTGACGCCGCTCGCGCTGGAACTGCTCGGCATCCCGGCGGGCACCACGGCGACGGTGATGCGGATCGCGCTGCACCCGCTCTGGCTGCTCGGCGTCTACCTGCTGACGATCGTCTGCGCGCCGCCGCTGCTGGCGCTGCACCGCCGCGCCCCGGTGATGGCGGCCGCCGGCCTGCTCGCGCTGGTCGTCGGCGGCGAACTGGCCGCGAACTGGACCGGCTCGCCGCAACCCCGCTACGCGGCGACGTTCGCCCTCGCGCTCCTCGCCCAGCAACTCGCCTTCGCGCACGCCGACGGCGTACGGCCGTCACGACGTCTTCTCGGCTTCGCGGCCTTCGCCGGTGTCGCGGCCCTCGCCGTGGTGAGCGTCGTCCGGGGCGGGCCGCCGCTGCTGCTCGGCAGCCCGGGCGCGCCGGCCGCGTTCTCGGCGCCGCCGTGGGGCGTGCTGCTGCTCGGGGTGACCCAGCTGAGCCTGCTCGGGCTGCTGGCCGGCCCGCTGTCACGGCTCGGTTCCCGGGCCCGCGTCACCGCGGTGAGCCGGCTCGTCGTGCGCGCGCCGATGAGCCTCTACCTGGCGTTCCTCGCCGGGATGCTGCTGCTGGTGGCGCTCGTCTACCTGCCGGGCCGGATCGCCGACGGGCTGACGTGGCTGGTCCGGCCGCGCACGCTGGTCGCGGTCGGGTTGCTCGCGGTGCCGGGGGCGCTGGTGTTCTGGTGGTTCGAGCGGCACACGCACGGCGCCGGCCACCCGCGCGCGGCGGAGCTCCCCGGCCGCCGGACGGCCGTGCTGACCAGGGCCGCGGCGGCGCTGGGCATCGGCTACGCGACGCTCGGGGTGTTCGGCTTCGCCCTGACGCGCTTCGGCGGTGTCGCGGCGGACGCGGACATCCTCGGCCTGCGGCTCGACCCGATCCAGAGCCTGGTGCACCTGCTGCTCGGGGTGTTCCTGCTGCACACGATCCGGATCGGCGCGAGCGCCGCGACGGGCACCTGGCTGGCCACGGCGCTGGCCTGCGCGCCCTCCCTGCTCTTCGCGGCCGACGGCGGCAACCCGGGCCTGCTGGGCGTGACGCTCCACGCGGCCACGGCGGTGTTCGCCCTGCTGGCCGCGGCGGGAACGCTGCTCCCGGCGCGCCGAGCCGCCAACGCGGCTCCCTGACCCCGTCCGAAGGCCGAGCTTTCTCCAGGAAAGATGCGTCCGAGGGCCCCCGCGACGCATCTTTCCCGGCGAAAGCTCGGCCTCGCGTTCACTCGTCCGTGGGACACCGGCACCCTTCCGGGGCACCCCGCGCAGACCGGTTCGCCCAGCTCCTCGCGGCGGCCACTCCGGCGTCCGGCGAAGGCAGCGTCCTGACCAGGCGAAACCGGCAGGCCTGCGGGAAAATGGGTGGTGCACGCCACATCCACAGGGGGATGTGTAACGCTACGGCAACCAGGGGAAGGCACCATGCGTCCCATCCTGTAGCCCTACAGATCTGAGCAGTGAGGAGGCGCCCGCGTGGATCACCCGCCTCGGAACGGGCAAGGCGACCGCCGCCCCGCCCGGCCCTGGCAGGACGAGCCAGGACGAGCCGACGCTCGCCGTGGCACGCCGCCTCCTCGCCGTCCCGCACCTCGCCGTGAACCGGTGGACGCCCGCCGCGCGCCACCGCCGAAGCGGCCGGCGCCGCGGGCCCGCCGCAACTCCTTCCGGGGCGCGAAGATCGCGCTGACCGTCGTCTCGCTGCTGGTGATGGGCCTGACCGGGTACGCGTGGGCCGCCATGCAGGGCCTGGTCAACGGCCTCAACTACGCGAACGTGATCAGCAACGACGCCGGTGGCGACAAGCCCGCCGACGGCGCGCGCGACATCCTGCTCGTCGGCCTGGACAGCCGCACCGACGCCCAGGGCAACCCGCTCTCGCGCGAGGTGCTCGACCAGCTGCGGGCCGGCGACTCCGACGGCGAGCTGAACACCGACTCGCTGATCTTCGTGCACATCCCGAACGACGGCAGCAAGGCCGTGGCGATCTCGCTGCCGCGCGACACCTACGTCGACATCCCCGGCGGCTACGGCAAGCACAAGATCAACTCCGCGTACGCCCGCGCGATGCTGTCGGCCCGCAAGGACCTGCAGAAGCAGGGCCTCACCGACCCCAAGCAGCTCGACGTCCAGGCCAACCAGGCCGGGGCGAAGGAGCTGATCCAGACCGTCGAGAAGCTCACCGGGTCGACCATCGACAACTACGCCGCGGTCAACCTGCTCGGCTTCAGCGAGATCACCACGGCCATCGGCGGCGTCGACGTCTGCCTGAACAACACCGTCAAGGACGAGTACTCCGGCGCGAACTTCACCAAGGGCCAGCACACGATCTCCGGCGTCGAGGCGCTCGAGTTCGTCCGCCAGCGCCACGGCCTGCCCAACGGCGACCTCGACCGGGTCGTCCGGCAGCAGGTGTTCATGGCCGGCATGGCCCGCAAGGTGCTCTCGGCCGGCACGCTGACGAACCCGGGCAAGCTCAGCGACCTGATCGACGCGATCAAGAAGTCGGTCGTGCTCAACCAGAACTGGGACATCTTCGGGTTCGCCCAGCAGATGAAGGGCCTGACCGGCGGCCAGCTCGAGTTCCGCACCATCCCGGTGAAGAACATCGACTACAAGACCCCCGAAGACGGCTCGGCCATCCAGGTCGACCCGGCCGAGGTGAAGAACTTCGTCCAGGGCCTCGCCGGGCCGCAGCCGGGGGCGACGACGCCCGCGCCGCAGGTCGACAGCGCGAACAAGGCGACCAAGGTCGACGTCCGCAACGCCTCCGGCAAGACCGGCCTGGCCGCGACCGTCGCCAAGGCCCTCGAGGCCAAGGGCTTCACCGCGGGCGACACGGCGAACTCGGCCGCGCGCAAGACCACGGTGATCTGGGTGCCGAAGGGTGGCAAGGACACCGGCCAGGCCGTCGCGGACACCCTCGGCGGCTCGCCGACGGTCCAGGAGGACAAGAGCGTCCAGGCCGGGCACGTGACGGTGTTCCTCGGCTCCGACTACAAGGCCCCGAGCACCGACTCGAACGCCGGTTCCAGCGCGGGGGGCGCGACGTCCCAGGCGCCCGCGCCGCCGCCGGCCGACGAGGAGAAGCCCATCACCGCCGAGGGCGTTCCCTGCGTCAACTGAGTCACGGCACCTGCAAATTGCCCGTCGTGGTCATCTGCCGTTAACCCGTTAGGCCTAACTCTCACAATCGGTATCAAAGACATGCCGGAATCCGCGTAATGCGCGGGCACCTGCGCACTTACATACACGTGAGGGTGCACCTGCACGGAAACTGCCACCTCCGTGAAGGTGCCGCGGGAGGAACACGGCAGGGGACATTGATGTGCTGATCGACGCCGAGGACTACCAGCGGATACTCGGAGACGAGCTCCGCAAGCTCAGGCGCAGCCGAGGCTGGACGCGCAAGGAGCTGAACCAGCACCTGCAGAGCGAGATCTCGCTGCAGACGCTGGCCACCTACGAACTGGGCACCAGACAGTGTTCCGTGGTGCGGCTGGTCGAGCTGTGCGTCGCGATGGACGAGCTGCCCCAGGACCTGCTGGCCAAGGTGCACCGGCGGGTGTTCGTCGACGAGCCCGGCCGGGTCCGCGTCGACCTGCGCAAGGTCGTCGCCGACGCGCCGCCCGAACTGCTCCCCCTGCGCCGCTGGGCCGAAGACCGCCTCCGCACGGCCGGCGACCACGGCCCCGGCGAGATCGCCCTCGACCTGCCCGCCCTGGAGCGGATGGCGGAGCTCTGCGAACTGCCCACTGTGGACCTGATCGCCAGCCTCCGCCGCTACGTCTCCCGCTGATCCCCGCCCGGTCGTGAGTGCGTAACAGTGTTCTAACACTGTTACGCACTCACGACCGCGGCCGTCAGCCGACGCGGTAGTCCTCGCGCCGCACCTTTCGCGTGTCGAGCCAGTAGCGCCAGGTGAACCCGGGCCAGATCGTCCGGTTGACGCCTTTCGCGTCCAGGTACCAGCTCTTGCAGCCGCCGCGGGTCCAGATGCCCTTCGCGAGCTTGCGCTGGATCCGCGTGTTGAACCGTTCCTGCACCTCGGCCTTCGGCTCGATCGCCCGGCCGCCCGCGAGCCGCAGCGCCTCGGCGACGTAGGAGATCTGCGCCTCGATCATGAACACCACCGAGTTGTGGCCGAGGCCGGTGTTCGGGCCGAGCAGGAAGAACAGGTTCGGGAAGCCGGCGACGGTGATCCCGAGGTGCGTCCGCATCCCCTCGGTCGCCCACTCCTTGCCGAGGTTGCGCCCGTCGCGGCCGACGATCTCCAGGTCGTCGAAGGCGTCGGAGACGTGGAAGCCGGTGCCGTAGACGATCGCGTCGACCTCGTGCTCGACCCCGGCCGCGTCGACGACGCTGTGCTCGCGGACCTCCCGGACGCCGTCGGTCACGACGTCGACGTTGTCCCGCGCGAGCGCCGGGTAGTAGTCGTTCGAGATGAGCACGCGCTTGCAGCCCATGGTGTAGTCCGGCGTGACCTTGCGGCGCAGCGCCGGGTCCTGGATGGCCCGGTCGATGTTGCGCTTGGCCAGGCGCTGGCCGATCTTCATCATCCACGTCTGGCCGTTGAAGCCGATCGCGCGCGCTTCGAGCGTCCAGTAGAGGAAGTTGCGGTAAGCGCGCTGGGCGAGCGGGAACGCCTTGAACAGCGTCCGCGCGCGGCCGGACATCTCGTGGTCGGCCTTCGGCATGATCCACGGCGGCGTGCGCTGGAACAGCGTCAGCTCCCCGACCTCCGGCGCGATCCGCGGCACGAACTGGACGGCGCTGGCACCGGTGCCGATCACCGCGACCCGCTTGCCGGCGAGGTCGACGTCGTGGCGCCACCGCGCGGAGTGGAACGCCGGGCCCGCGAAGTTCTCGATGCCCGGCAGCTCCGGGATCTGCGGCAGGTGCAGCGCCCCGACGCCCGCGACCAGCGCCTGACCCGCGAACTCGTCGCCGCCCCTCGTGGCGACGTGCCAGCGGTTCTCCTCGCCGTCCCAGCGGGCCCCGGTCATCTCCTGGCCGAAGCGGATGAACCGGCGCAGGTCGTGCTTGTCGGCCACCTCGCGCATGTAGCGCCAGATCTCCGGCTGCGGCGAATACGCCCGCGACCAGCCCGGGTTCTGCTCGAAGGAGAACGAGTACATGTGCGACGGGATGTCGCAGGCGCACCCCGGGTAGCTGTTGTCGCGCCACGTGCCGCCGACGTCGTGCGCCTTCTCGAGGATGACGAAGTCGTCGCGCCCCTCCTTGCGCAGCTGGATCGCCATGCCGAGACCGGAGAACCCGGTTCCGACGATGACGACCCCGGTCTCCGTGCGGTTGCCCATGACCAGCCTCCCGGTTTCCTGTTACCCGTCGTCCAGCTTACTCAGAGTAGGTTACTACCGGTAGAGTGTTGCCCGTGACCACCGCCAAGCGCAAGCGCATGCCCCGGGCCGAGCGGATGCGGCAGATGATCGACGTCGCCGAGCAGGTCTTTTCGGCACGCGGCTACGCGGCGGCGTCCATGGACGAGATCGCCGAGCTGGTCGGCGTCTCGAAGCCGATGCTCTACGAGTACTTCAACTCGAAGGAAGGCCTGCTCCTGGCCTGCATCCAGGAGTCGCGCGCGGTCCTGCGGGAGGTCACCGAGCAGGCGATGGTCGGCGCGACCAGCGCCGAGGACGCCCTGCGGCGCGGCCTGCTGGCGTTCTTCGTGTTCATCCGGGAGCGGCGGCAGGCCTGGTCACTGCTGCGGCACGAGATGGCGTTGATCGGCACGCCGGCCGCCGAAGAGGTCGAAGAGACCCGCCGGCAGCAGACCGACCTCATCGCCGCACTGATGAGCGGCTATTTCACCGGAGACGACGACCTGCAAGCCGAAGCGGCCGCGGAATTCGTCGTCGGAGCCTGCGAGCGGCTCGCTATCTGGTGCGAACGCCACGAAGAAGTGACCCCCGAAATGGCCACCGGGTACGCTATGGACGTCCTCTGGGCTGGACTTCGAGGTCGTGCACGGTAATCTGCTCGTGCATTAGGCCATTCGGTCGTTACTCAGCGCACTTTGCGCTCCGTGTCTTGTGACACAGAGTTGCTCTACGGTATCGATGACACGGTACAAAAGTGTGCTGGGCTTCGCGCGGTCGTGAACAGGGTGGCGGGAACCACGTCATAAGGGCGTGGCAACCGGGTCACGTACGCGTGAGGGCATGCTTGAGAGGGAGAGGGGCGTGAGGCAGATGGTGGAAGCGATCACGGCGACGTACGTCCAACAGGACGCGGACTGGGCGATCACGGTCAGCGGCCAGGGCAAGGAGCTGACCGCCCGGGCACCGGGCATCATCGCCGCGCGGGACCGCGCGGACCAGCTGGTCGAACAGCTGGCCGGCGGCGGCCGGACCACGGTGGTGCACCTGATCAACGGCAGTGCGCTGGACTTCACCAGCGCCTACATGACCGCCCGGCTGACGCTCCCGAAGCTCCCGCCGCTCGAGGTCCCGCCGCCCGGCAGCGTGCCGAAGCAGCAGACCGCCGAGAAGGTCGTCGAGAAGGTCGAGAAGCCGGCCGAGAAGAAGCCGGTGCTGCCGACGGGCAAGCAGCTCCCCAAGGAAGTCGAGGAGCCCAAGCCGGTGGCCGAGCCGGCCCCCGAGGTCGAAACGAAGACCCCGGCCAAGCCGGCCCGCGCCTGAGCTACTTGAGGAGCTTGCGCACCAGCAGGGCGACCACCAGGACACCCGCACCGATCAGCGGGTACTTGACCTTGGGGTTGTCCAGCTTGGCGCGCACGCCGTTCTTGGCCGCGTCCGCGAGCTTCTTCGGGTCGGCCTTGACGGTCAGCTGGTCGAGCGTCGCCGCCAGGGCGGTTCGAGCCTGCTCGATCTCACGCTCGATCGTCTCGGGATCGCGGGCCACGGGTCCTCCTCGCCGCAAGGGACTGCTGGTGGCCAACGTTAGCTGGCCCGCCCCCGGAACCCCGCACCGGCCACGGCCCGGCGTGGCGAAGGCCGCAGCACGCTACGCTTCCGGATGCGCAGGGCCCGTAGCCCAATTGGCAGAGGCACACGGTTTAGGTCCGTGCCAGTGAGAGTTCGAGTCTCTCCGGGCCCACTCGAATCCCCCGCTCGCTCAGCCGAGCGTGACGAACCGATCGGCTCTCGAGTTCACATCGACGCCTTCCGCCGATCTTCGGCTGCGTCCTCGCTTCGTATCGCCTGGAGAGGAGTTCGGCCATGGCCACGACGGCTCCGATCAAGGTGGACGCCGCCGTGCGGGAGTACGTCGATGCTCACCGCGACGAGATCAACGCGGGCATCAAAGCCGCGCTCGGCCGGCTCAACTCCGACGCCGCCGCCATCTCCCTGATGACCGGATTCAGTGCCGCCGAGATCGACAACCTCGGTGGCCTGCCGACATAGCTCAGCGTGTGCCATCGCGTCAAAGCTCTGGTGCGTCTCGACGAGGACCACGAGGCCTACCTGGCGATCATCGCCGAAGGCATTCCCGACCCGGCGATCTTCGCCCTGCTCCTCGACTGTGTTCCCGGCGTCACGCCGGACGACTGGCAGCCTGAGCCGTCTCCGCTCGCGGAGATGGAACCGGCGCCCGGCGAGGTCATCTGGTCGACGCTGCTTCGCTCGGAGGTGGCGAGCGCGATTCTCGACCTCGACACCGCCCGCTGACCTCGCCCCCGGCTCCCCTGAAGCTCAGCCGAGCGTGACGTGCGGTGCCAGCGCCCGCAGGAAGTCCGGGGCGTCGAACAGCTCGCCTGCCGAGGCGACGCCCTTCGTCCTGGTGCGGCCCGTCAGGATCCGCTCCACCGCCTCCACCGCGAGCGGCGCCGTGACCGCGTAGATGTCCTGACCCCGCGCCGCCATCCGGCGCACCTCGCCGTCGGACCGCACCACGACGTCGACCACGAACGTCTCCGGGCTCCCGGCCCGCTTTTGAGCCGCCGACAGGCCCTCGGCCGCCACCGACGTCATGTACGTCGTCACCGACGGGACCTTCAGGTGGCTGGGGATCGTCACGACGTCGGCCATCGTGAACTCGCCGAGCACCGGCTGCGCGCCCAGCGGCTCGGGGAACGGCCACGACAGCTTCGGCAGCGCGTCGTCGTGGTGCTCCAGGCGACCGTCCGCGAACCGGATGCGCTTGCCGCCGCGCCGCGTGCGGGAGACGCGGCCCGCGGCGAGTGTTCCCGCTGTCGGGTGCCAGCCGCTCAGGCCGTACGCGACGTGGATCTCGTCCGCGCCCGTCCAGTCGCCCATCGCCGCCGTGGCCAGCAGGTCGCCGAGACCGCCGTAGAACGCCATCGCCGGGACGACCACGGTGTCCGCGTCCGCGAAGCGCG
The DNA here is from genome assembly GCF_036114655.1 of Amycolatopsis sp. NBC_00348. NCBI lineage: Bacteria > Bacillati > Actinomycetota > Actinomycetes > Pseudonocardiales > Pseudonocardiaceae > Amycolatopsis > Amycolatopsis sp. NBC_00348. The sequence goes on from NZ_CP107994.1 coordinate 6,583,745, forward strand.
CGAAGGTGTCGAGGTTGGCCTCCAGCTCGGCCGCGACATCCACGTAGGGCACGCCCGCCCGCTGCGCCGCCTCGATGACCGGGGTGGCGGTCTCCGCGAAGGGACCCGCGGTGTTGATCACCGCGGCCACGCCCGCCAGTGCTCGGTCGAGCGACGCCGGGTCGTCGACCGACGCGGGCCGGCCGCCGGGCAAGCGTGCCGCGTCGCGGCCGGAGAGGATCGGCTCGAAGCCGCGTGCGCGCAGCTCAGCCACCACGAAACGCCCGGTGTGCCCGTAGGCGCCGTAAACCAGTACCGATGTCATGCAGCCATCCTGACGAGCGCGGCGCCGCGCTGACAGTGTCCGGAACGCCATCATGCGTACAATTCCGGACATGAAGACTGTGGCGCTGGCCGCGACCGACGGGATGCTGTCGTTCGAGCTGGCCATCGCGTCGGAGGTCTTCGGCGAGAACCCGCGGTACGACTTCGCCGTCTGCGGCTCGGCGCCCGTGCTGGTCGGCCGGTTCCGGCTGGAGCCGGAGCACGGGTTCGACCGGCTGGCGCGCGCCGACACGGTCCTCGTGCCGGGCTGGGCGGACGTCGACGTCGCCCCGCCGGCCGACCTGCTCGACGCCGTGCGCGAGGCCCACGCGCGGGGCGCGCGGGTGGCGTCCCTCTGCACCGGCGCGTTCGTGCTGGCCGCCGCCGGCCTGCTCGACGGCCTGCGCGCGACGACCCACTGGGCCCACACCGATGTGCTGGCCGAGCGCTACCCGGCGGTGACCGTCGACCCCGACGTGCTCTACGTCGACAACGGGAGCGTCCTGACATCGGCGGGCAAGGCCGCGGCGATGGACCTGTGCTTGCACCTGGTCCGCACCGACCACGGCTCGGCCGTCGCCAACACGATCGCCCGCCGCCTGGTCGTGCCGCCGCACCGCGACGGCGGCCAGGCCCAGTTCGTCCCCGCGCCGGTGCCCGCCCGGGACGACCACCCGCTCACCGAGCTGTTCCCCTGGGCGGCCGGACGCCTGGACCGGCCGCTGTCGGTGGACGATCTGGCGCGGCGGGCCGGCATGAGCACCCGCACCCTGACCCGCCACTTCCGGACGGTCACCGGCACGACGCCGTTGCAGTGGCTGCTGACCCAGCGCATCCGCCGCGCGCAGGAGCTGCTGGAGACGTCGAAGAGCAGCGTGGACGCCATCGCGGAGGCGGTCGGTATGGGCACGGCCACGACGTTGCGCCGGCACTTCCACCGCACGGTCGGCGTGGCCCCGGACGCCTACCGCCGGACGTTCCGCGGTCAGTAGCGAACGTCGCTCTGCAGCAGCGGCGGGTAGACCTCCGACGGCTCCCCGTCGACCGTCGTGCCCGCGAACTGCAGCATCGCGCGCTGGGCGCCGCGCATCGGGGCCGGGTAGTCCAGCGTCGGCGCCGAGACGTCGTCCAGCCGGGCGAGCTGGTCCGCCGAAAGGGCGATCTCCAGCGCCGCGAGGTTGCCGGTCAGGTGCTCCAGGCGGCGGGCGCCGACGATCGGGACGACCGTGCCCGGGCGGGCGCGCAGCCAGGCCAGGGACACCGCGGCGGACGTCGTGCCCAGCTCATCCGCGATCGCCGCGACGGCCTCGACGACGTCGAACTTCGCTTCGCTCGGGCCGCCGACGTACGCCGTGCGGGCCGACTCGGGGGTGCCGGCGCCGCGGCGGTACTTGCCGGACAGGAAGCCGTTCTTCAGCGGGCTCCACGGCGTCAGCGCGATCCCCTGGTCGAGCGCGAACGGGGCGAGCTCGCCCTCGACGGTGCGGGCCAGCAGCGAGTACTCGACCTGCAGCGCGATCAGCGGCGTCCAGCCCCGCAGCTGCGCGGTCGTCTGGGCCTGCGCGGTGACCCACGCCGGGGTGTTGGAGAAGCCGACGTAGCGGATCTTGCCCGCGCGGACCAGGTCGTCGAGGGTCCGTAGGGTCTCCTCGATCGGGGTGTTGCGGTCCCAGTTGTGCAGCCAGTACAGGTCGAGGTAGTCGGTCCGCAGGCGGCGGAGGGTCTGGTCGAGCTGGGCGATGATCGACGCGCGGCCCGCGCCGCCGCCGTTCGGGTCGCCGGGGAACATGTTGCCGAAGAACTTGGACGCCAGCACGACGTGCTGCCGGCGGCCGGGCCGCGCGGCGAAGAAGTCGCCGAGGATCTTCTCCGAGTGGCCGTTGGTGTAGAAGTTGGCCGTGTCGACGAAGTTCCCGCCCAGGTCCAGGTAGGACGCCAGGATCTTCTCGGACTCCTCGACGCTGCAGCCGGCGCCGCCCGGGTCCTCGCCGAAGGTCATCGCGCCGAGCGCGAACGGGCTGACGCGCAGTCCGGACCGGCCGAGGGTGACGTAGTGGTCGAGTGACATGAAACGCTCCTTGCGTGTCGGATTGCCTGTCACCAGAAAACGCGAAATGCCAGCTCAGCGGTAGATCGATCCACGCGGCCTCTTGCACGATCCTGCCGACCTTGGTTCCCTTGAGGCATGCTCCTCGCCGAAATCCGCGACCTCATCGCGGCGCACGCCCACGCGGACCTGCGCACCCGCGTACCGGGCCTGCTGTTGTCCAAAGTGGACTCCGCGGAGCCGCACCATTCGCTGACGGAGCCGCTGCTGGTCGTCATGGCGCAGGGCGGCAAGCGGTTGCTGCTGGGCGAGCAGGTGCACGAGTACACGGCCGGGCAGTACCTCCTGGTCACCACGGACCTGCCGGTGACCGGCCACTTCGTGGGCGCGTCGCCGCGGACGCCGGCGTTGGGCATGGGCCTCGCCCTGCGGCCCGCGGCCATCGCGCCGCTCCTGCTGGAGACACCGCCGACGCGCTCGCGCGACACGTCGCCGATCGCGATCGGCGACGCCGGCGCCGACCTGCTGGACGCCACCGCGCGGCTGCTGCGCCTGCTCGACCACCCGGCGGACGCGCCGGTGCTCGCGCCGCTGATCGAGCGCGAGATCCTGTGGCGGCTGCTCACCGGCCCGCACGGCGGCCTGCTGCGCCAGATCGGCCTGGCCGACAGCAGCCTGTCGCACGTCAGCCGGGCGATCCGCTGGATCCGCGGCAACTACGCCGAGCCGATGCGCGTCGACGAGCTGGCGCGGCTGACCGGCATGAGCCCGTCGGCGTTCCACCGCCACTTCCGCGCGGTGACGGCGATGAGCCCGCTGCAGTTCCAGAAGCGCATCCGCTTGCAGGAAGCGCGATCCCTGCTGGTCGCCGGCGCGGGCGACATCGCGGGGGTGGGGCACCTCGTGGGGTACGACAGCCCGTCGCAGTTCAACCGCGAGTACCGGCGGTTGTTCGGGGCGCCGCCCGGCCAGGACGCGGCGCGCCTGCGCGAGGCCGCGGCGCCGGCGGCGCAGCTGCCCTGACCGCCGATCCGTTCAAGACCGCCGGCCGCGCCGGTGCGACCCTGAACCGGTGACTGCGAACCTCTCCGCGGCGGCGTCCTTCCTGGCCACGCACGCCCGTCTCCTCGACCGCCGCCGCTTCGAACTGCTTCTCGGCGAGACCGACGCCGCCGCCGTGCTCGCCGCCGTCGACGGCTATCGCAATACCGACGGCGGCTACGGCTGGGGCCTCGAGCCGGACCTGCGCGCCCCGGAAAGCCAGCCCGGCGGCGCCTTGCACGCGTTCGAGGTGTTCGAAGACATCGCCCCCGGCACCGCGCCGCACGCGGCGAAGCTCTGCGACTGGCTGGCCGGCGCGTCCCGCCCCGACGGTGGCCTGCCCTTCGCGCTGCCGGTGGCCGACCCCGCGGGCTGCGCGCCGTTCTGGGTCCAGGCCGATCCCGAAGAGGCCACCCTGCAGAGCACGGCGTTCGCGGCCGCCGTCGCGCTGCGCGTCGCGCGGCACGACCGCGCCGTGCGCGACCACCCGTGGCTGGCCGGCGCGACGCAGTACTGCTTCCGCGCCATCGAAGAGCTCTCCGAAGCCCCGCACGCGATCGTGCTGTCCTTCGCGGTGCAGTTCGCCGACGCGGCCCACGACATTCACCCCGAGGCCAGCGAGCTACTGGACCACCTCGGCGCGTTCGTCCCGGCCGACGGCCTGGCCGCGGTGGCCGGCGGCTCCGAGGGCGAAACCCTGCGCGCCCTGGACTTCGCGCCGCTGCCGGACCGCCCGGCGCGCGCGTTGTTCAAGCAGGACGTGATCGACGCCGAGCTGCGCCGGCTCGCCGGGGAGCAGCAGGACGACGGCGGCTGGCGCGTCGACTTCGCGAGCTTCTCGCCCGCCGCGGCCCTCGAATGGCGCGGCTACGCCACCGTGCGTGCCGTGTCGATCCTGCAGCGCAACGGCGTCCTCCGACCGTCGCGGAAAGCTCTACACGGGTGACGCCGACGTTCACTCGGCCGTGGCGTATCACATCGCAGCCAGTGAGACGACCACGGACCGCGACGTGCCGGCGTCACCGAACGGAGCCGGCCGGACGGCGGCCGGCGGGCGACCGGACCACCCGGGGTGGCACGGCCTCCGCCCACCGCCCACCGCGACGGCCGGTCGAAGACGTCGAACCCGCTCGAACGAGCGGCGCGCTGTGCCCGGTTCGGGACGAAACTCCTGATCATCACGCGCCTTCCGGTCTCCGGCGCCGAACCCGTAGGGTGACGGGGAAGCCGGTACCCGGAGGTGAGCCATGGCGTCGCGCAACCCCCTGGGCTGGTTCGCCCGCTGGGCGGACTGGTTCGAAGGACGCGGCGTCTACGTGCCCGGCGAGGAGAGCCGTGCGGTCGACCCGGTCCGCGATTTCGGCTGGCTGATGGCCGCCTGGGTCGCCGGAGTGGCGATCTTCATCCTGTTGTTCGCCCTCGCGGTTTAAGTGGCACGTGGATGGTGATTGTCACCACCCGTGCCGTTCCGGTCACGGATTGGCCACGGGGCGGCACCAGGTGCGCGACAACCCCCCGTGGCGCCTCGTAACCCCGCGCGATCACGACCAGAGTGGAGCGGGTTCGCCCGGCACACCCCGATGCCGACGGCACCCCCGACCCGCCGACTGGAGTACCCGCGATGGCGCTCGCGCGCACGTGCAAGATCATTTTCACCTCAGGGCTGTTGTGCCTGGCGGTGGCGTGCGGGGTCCCGGCGCAGGAAGGCACCGCCGCGCTCGGCGCCGGCTCCCCCGCACCCGCGGGTGCCGCGGCGGCCCAGGCGGGCAACGACCTGAAGTTCGGCGCCGACCACCGGTTCGCCAGCGGCGTCACCATCTCGGTCGGCTCGCCCCAGTCGTTCCAGCCCAGCCCGTCGGCGTACCCGCAGAGCCCGCGCGGCGCGGCCTTCGACGTCCTGCTGACCAACAACGGCACCACGACGTACAAGCTTTCGGGCCTCGCGGTCACGGCCACCACGGCCGGCGCGGCGGTCAAGCAGGTCGTCGACACGACGCAGGGCTTCACCGGCATCGCCGACGCGGGCAAGGACGTGCTGCCGGGCCGCTCGGTGCACGTCACCCTGGCCTTCGCGGTGCCGCAGGACCCGACGCAGCTCCGGCTGCGGTTCAGGCCGAGCACGACCGAAGAAGCCGTGGTCACCTACTGCGGACCCGCCTGAGCCGGCGCCCGTTACGCTCGGCGGCATGACCGAGCGCCTTTCCCCCGGTGACGACGCCCCGGACTTCGCACTGCCCGACAGCGAGGGCAAGGAAGTGTCGCTGCGCGAGTTCCGCGGCAAGTCCGTCGTCGTGTACTTCTACCCGGCCGCGAGCACGCCGGGCTGCACCAAGCAGGCCTGCGACTTCCGCGACAACCTCGCCGAGCTGAACGACGCCGGCTACCAGGTCATCGGCATCTCACCGGACACGCAGGCGAAGCTCGCGAAGTTCGTCGCGAACGAAGAGCTGACGTTCCCGCTGCTGGGCGACCCGGACAAGACCGTGATCGAGGCGTGGGGCGCGTACGGCGAGAAGAAGAACTACGGCAAGACGTACCTGGGCGTCATCCGCTCGACGTTCGTCGTCGACCCGGAAGGCAAGATCGCGCAGGCCTTCTACAACGTCCGCGCGACCGGTCACGTCGCGAAGCTGATCCGGGACCTCGGCCTGGCCGCCTGATCACCGCGGAGCTGCCCGGTCACGGGGCCGGGCAGCTCACGCCGTCAGCCGGCCAACGCCGGCGCGAGCCGCTGAAGCAGCCAACCGGCACACCAGCGCGCCTCGGAGTCCTCGCAAACGGCTTCCTTGGCGAGCTTCGCGGCCAGCTTCCGCGGATCCGGCGCGGTGACCGGATCAGCCGCGACGGCCTTCGACGTCGCCCAGTCCCACTGCATGAGCCGCGACACCTCGGACGCGAGGCACAACTCACGGACCCGATCGTCGGTGTCGAGCACCCGAGCGACGAGATCGGCGTTTTCGCGGCCCGGCAGGAACCCGATGATGGACACGGCGTTGGCCCGCAACGTCGACGTCTTCCCGGTGACCGCCCACCGGCGGAAGTTCTCGACGCCCGCCGCGCTGACGACGGGAGCGACCGCCGCGTCGATCGTGCTCGACGTCGGCCCTTCGGCGAAGATGCCGGGATCACCGGCTTCGACCGCGGCCTTGACGGCGGCCAGGTGCTCGCCGTCCTCGATCTTCCTGAGCTTCGGGTGGGTGATGTCCTTGCGCTTCATGCCATTCCCCAGCACCTTCTCGTACGCGGTCACCACATCGAGGGTAACCGGCCGGACCCCGGTCTCCACCTGCCCGAGGTAGGACTTCGAAAAGTTCGCAGCCGCCGCCATCTCGGCGAGGCTCAGCTTCACGTACTCGCGAGCGGCGCGTAATCGCGCGCCGAACTGCCCAGCACCGTGATCCACATCGATCCGGTGGCGATACATCCGGTGCTCGGCGAGTACTGGCACCGGACGCAGCTGCCGGGCATCCCCGAACCCGGGCAAACGCTGGTCATGCTCTGCGGAGCCCGCGGCGTCGCCACGTTCGAAACTCCGGCACAACGGCGCGAGCGCGGCGCGCCATCGGCATGCCGCCCAGCCCTTTCGTGAAGCCGCACCGGTGAGCCGCCTGATCGGCGGCTGACCGCTCGCTCATCGGTTCCACACACCCTTTCGGGACGCTGCCCGGGTTACGAAAGGGAGGACACCCACATGGCAGCGAAGATCCCCATGCTCGCCGCGGCCGTCTTGGTCGCGACGACGCTCGGCGCTACACCCGCGCACGCCGCCGATGCCGTCGTGCAGCACGACCTCGCCGTGACGGCCGTGCAGCGGCAAGCCGTGCTCGATTACTGGACGCCCCAACGCATCGCGGCGATGCCGACCGGGCCCGTCACCGGCCAAGCGCCACCGCACGACGGCCCGGACGGCGCCGGATTCCGCACCGGGACCGCCGTCGACCGCACCGTCGGGCGGTTGTTCTTCGTCGATCGTGGCGAGGATGAGAGCTGCACCGCGACGCTCGTCGCCGCGGCCAATCGCAGCACCGTCGTGACCGGCGGGCACTGCGTCCACACCATGGACCTGATCGGCAATGATCCACAGTGGACGGACAAACTCCTGTTCGTGCCAGGGTTCCGGGACAACACCCGCCCGTACGGCGAGTTCGTCGCCCGCGCGGCCTTCGCCGACACGACCTGGGTGACCGACGACCAGCAGTCCGGCCACGACCAGGCGTTCCTGGTGCTGAACCCCGACGGCCACGGCCGCCGCGCCGCCGACGTCACCCAGACCGCCCAGCCCCTCGGCATCGGGCTGCCCGGCACGCTGCCGGCGCAAGAGTTCGGCTACCCGCGCGCCGCGAAAACGCCCGGCCACCAAGGGCGTCCGGAGTTCACCGGCCAGCGCGTCGCGCGCTGCTGGGGCGCGCCGAAGGAGAACCCGGGCAACGCCGACGTCCCGATGCCGCGCGGTCAGTGGGGCGTGCCGTGCGACATGGGCGGCGGCGCCAGTGGCGGGCCGCGGCTGACGGCGTTCTCCGGGACTACCGGCTACGGCGTGGTCGTCGGCGTCGACACCGAGGCCTGGTACCTGCACGCCGACGGCTCGCTCTGCCTCGACCAGACGCCGGACTGCACGCGCTACCTGTTCGGGCCGCAGTTCACGACAGCCGTCACCCAGCCGCTGTACCAGCGGGCAGCCGCAGCGTGAACGTCGCACCCTGGCCGGGAACGGAGGCCGCGGTGACCGTGCCGCCGTGCGCCTCCGCCAGTTTCCGGACGATGGCCAGCCCCAGCCCGCTGTGAAAACCGGAGCTTCGCTCCGGGCCGGGGGCTCCGCCACCCGGAGCCCCCGAAAGACCGCTAGCGCCGGTCCCCCTGGTGCGCGCCTTGTCGGCGCGCCAGAACCGGTCGAACACGTGCGGCAGGTCGTCGGCGGAGATCCCGGTGCCGGTGTCGGCGACTTCGATGACGACGTCGTCGCCGTCCCGCCGGCCGCGCAGCACCACCGAACCGCCCGCAGGTGTGTGCCGGACGGCGTTCGACACCAGGTTGCCGACGGCCTGGCGCAGCCGCACCGGATCGGCGGTCACTTCGAGGGCGGCGGGCGTCTCGACCGAGAGCGCGATGCCCGCCGGGCGCTGCGCCGCCGCGACCTGGGCCAGCAGGTGCGCCGCGTCCACCGGCTCCGGGTGCAGCCGCAGCGCGCCCGCGTCGGCGAGCGCCAGATCCTGCAGGTCGTTGACGATGTGCTGCAGGTGGACGGCTTCTTCGAGCAGCGAGTCGACCAGTTCGTCGTCGAGCCGGCTGATGCCGTCCTGCGTCGCCTCCAGCCAGCCGCGGATGTTGCTCAGCGGCGTCCGCAGCTCGTGCGCGATGTCGCTGACCATCGCCTTGCGCGTCTGTTCGAGCCGTTCGCGGCTGGCGGACATGGCGTTGAACGCGGTCCCGAGCCGCGCGATCTCGTCACGCCCGCGCACCTTGACCTGGGCGCCGCTCTCGCCGCCTTCCATCCGCTTCGCCGCACCGGTGAGCGCGCGCAGCGGCCGGATCAGCCGGATCCCGCCGAGCACGGTGACGGCCAGCGTCAGCAACAGGATCGCGCCGGCCACCTCGAAAAGGCGGACTTTGTTCTCCGGCGACAGCGTGAACCCCGTGGGCGCTTCGCCGCCTGGCGCGGTGAGGTAGAGCGACGCGGCGGGCGCGACGAACGGCGTCAGCTGCTCCCGCCGCGCGGCGCTCAGGCACGACTGCACGGCCTGGTTCGACTCGGCGCTGCGCACCACGCCCTTCTGCACCCAGGTGAAGTCGAGCAGCACCTGCACCTGGGCGAGCGGCTTGGGCTCGGGCCCGCGGTTCAGGCACGCGCTGACCAGCGTCGACAGCTGGTCCAGCGCGGCCTGCTCGGACTTCGCCGGCAGGCTGAGCGTGCTGCCGTTGCACGACGACAAGACGAACGGGTCGGCGCCGTCGATCCGCGGGTGCCCACCCGGCGACGTCACGACGGTGCCGGCGCCGGAGCGCGTCTGCACGCACCGCAGGACGCGCTGGGCGAGCGCGCCGAGGCGGGTGCGGTCGGCGTCGGACAACGCGTACGGGCCGACGGCGTCCGGGTCGATCCGGTCGGCGGTCGTCTCCTGCCCCAGCCCGGAGTCGACCTGCAGCGGGTCGACGACGATCGAGGGCCGCAGCGGCAGCGGCCGGCCGTCGGTGGCCGAGTCGAAGACGGGCGTGCCGTCGGTGAGCGTCAGCGCGATGCGGCGGCCGGTGATCGACGCGGTGCCGCGCACCTCGGCGGCGACGTCGCGCCAGTTCGGGTGGGTCGCGGCGTACTTCAGCAGGCCGCGGTAGATGTTGCCGTCGTCGGCGAGCGCCTGGCCCTGCTCCTGCTGGATCGCGCCGGACGTCGTGCGCGCGGCGAGCCACGCGGTCGCGGCGATCGAAGCCACCGCGACCAGCGCCGAGAGCACGAACAACCGCAGGAGGAGGCTACGGCGCATCGGCGCCCGCGGTCAGCTTGTAGCCGACGCCGTAGACCGTGACGAGCCGCGCCGGGCGCCGCGGGTCGGCCTCGATCTTCTTGCGCAGGTTCATCACGTGCACGTCGATCGCGCGTTGCGTGATGTAGCGGTCGAAACCGTGCAGGTGCTCCAGCAGCTGACCGCGCGTGAACACCCGGTCCGGCTGGGCGGCCATCAGCTCCAGCAGGCGGAACTCGCCGGGAGTGCACTCGATCGCGTGACCGTCGACGGTCACCTCGTGGCGCAGCGGATCCACGATCAGCGCGCCCACGCGGGTCGTCCCGCCGGGACGCGCGGGGGCGGCGCGGCGCAGTAGCGTCCGGATCCGCGCCATCAGCTCGCGCGGGCTGAACGGCTTGGTGACGTAGTCGTCGGCCCCGAGGTCGAGGCCGGCGAGCAGATCGTCCTCTGTGGAGCGTGCGGTGAGCATCAGCACCGGCAGATCGGTCTCGGCGCGCAGCGTGCGGCAGATCTCGAGGCCGTCCATCCCGGGCAGCATCACGTCGAGCACCAGCAGGTCCGGCGGGTGCCGGCGGACCAGGTCCAGCGCGGCGGTGCCGTCCCCGACGACGACCACGGTGTGCCGCTCCCGCTCGAGGTAGCGCCGGACGAGCTCGGCCTGCTTGGCGTCGTCCTCGGCCAGCACGATGTGGGCGCACATGGTCCCGAGCATAAGCGCGGCTACCGGAAGACCACGGTTTCCTCATGGGTCCCTGACATTCCGCTGTGAGGCTGACGCCATGAGCACAACCCGATCGGGTGGCCGGCGCCGGTGGGTGTGGCTGGTTGTCACCGCCGTCGTCGTGGTCCTGCTGGGCGCCACGGCGTTCCTCGTGGTCGAGCACGGGCGCGGCACCGCCGCCACCGCCGCGCCGCCGCCCGCGGTGACGACCGTCGCCGTCCGCAAGACGGACCTGGCGAACACGCAGTCCTTCACCGGCACCCTCGGTTTCGGCACGCCACAGCCGTTGAAGGGCACCGGCGCCGGGACCGTGACGAAGCTGCCCGCGATCGGGGACGTCGCCCAGCGCGGCCGGGCGCTGTACTCCGTGGACGGTCGCCCGGTGCCGGTGTTCTTCGGCGACACGCCGTTGTTCCGCAAGCTCGACAACCCGGACCTCGCCGGGCCGGACGTCACGATGGTCGCCGCCAACCTGGCCGCGCTGGGGTACAAGGTCGGGCACCCGAAGACGTTCACGTTCGCCGATGTCCTGAAGAAGTGGCAGAAGAAGGCCGGGCTCGACGAGACCGGCACGCTCGACGTCGGCCAGGTCGCGGTGCTGACCGGCCCGGTGCGGGTCAACTCGGTGACCGCGCAGCCCGGCGACCCGGTCGCGGAACCCCTGCTCACGGTGACGTCCACGACGAAGGTGGTCGTCGCGCCGGTGGACGCCTCGGACGTCGCGGCGATCAAGACCGGCGCCGCTGTCTCGGTGGTCCGCCCCGACGGCAAGGCCGTCCCGGCGAAGGTGACGTCGGTCAGCACGGACGTCGCGGAGGGACAGGGACCGCCCAAGGTGAACGTCATGGTCACCCCCGACGACCCGCAGTCCGTCGCGGATCTCGACTCCGCGGCGGTGCAGGTGCGGATCGCGACCGAGACCCACGCGGGGGTGCTCGCGGTCCCGGTCGGCGCGCTGATCGCGTTGCGCGAAGGCGGGTACGCCGTGCAGCTGCCGGACGGGACGCTGAAGGCCGTCGAGACCGGGATGTTCGCGCGCGACCTCGTCGAGGTCCGCGGTGCGGGCGTCACCGAAGGCATGAACGTGGTGACGACGTCGTGACGCCGGTGCTGGCCCTGCGCGGGGTGAGCAAGCGTTATCCCGGGGACGTCGTCGCGCTCGACGACGTCACGCTGACGGTGTCCGACGGCGAACTCCTGGCCATCGCCGGGCCGTCCGGCTCCGGCAAGTCGACGTTGCTGCACATCGCCGGGACGCTCGACCTGCCGACGTCGGGAACGGTCGAACTCGACGGCGAAGACGTCACGCGGCTGAGCGACCGGCAGCTGTCGGCGTTGCGCGGACGGCGGCTGGGGTTCGTGTTCCAGCAGTTCCACCTGACCGACGGACTGTCCGCTGTGGACAACGTGGCGACCGGCCTGCTGTACGCGGGCGTCCCCCGCCGGCGTCGTCGTCCGCTGGCGCTGGACGCGCTCGGCCGGGTCGGGCTCGCGCACCGCGTCGAGCACCGGCCGCACGAGCTGTCCGGCGGCGAACGCCAGCGCGTCGCGATCGCCCGCGCCGTCGTCAACGACCCGGCGCTGGTGCTGGCCGACGAGCCGACCGGCGCGCTGGACACCGCCAACGGCGAGGCCGTGCTGGACCTGCTGACCGGCCTGCACGCCGACGGCACCACGATCGCCGTCATCACGCACGACCGGGACATCGCGGCTCGGCTGCCCCGGCGCGTCGAGTTCCGTGACGGCCGGATCGTGCGGGACTCGGCGTGAAACCGGCGCGGCTTTCCTTGGTGGACGTGCTTTCCCTGGGCCTGCTCGGCATCCGGACGCGGCGGCTGCGGGCGGCGTTGTCCGCGCTCGGGATCGCGCTGGGCATCGCGACGATGACCGTGGTGACCGGCATCCCGGCGTCGAGCCAGGCGGCGTTGCTGGACAAGCTGACGGCGCTGGGCACGAACACGCTCCGCGCCGAGCCGCAGCCGAACCAGACGCCGCCGGTGGTGCTGCCGGAGTCCGCGCTGGGCAGCGTCGGGCGGATCGGCCCGGTGACCACGGCGGCGGCCGTCGCGAACACCCACGCCGTCGTCCGCCGGTCCGACCGCACGGACCCGCAGGACGGCTCGGGCCTTTCGGTGCTGGCCGCGTCGCCGGGGTTGCTGGCGGCGTTGAACGGGAGTGTCCAATCAGGACGGTTCGAGACTTCGGACCTGCCCGTGGTGACGCTGGGGTACGTGGCCGCGTCCCGGCTCGGCATCCCCTCCCTGGTCCCGGGTCAGGCGCCGCCGGTCGTGATGATCGGGACGACCTGGTACACGGTCACGGGAGTGCTCGCGCCGATGCCGCTGGCGCCGGACGTCGAACGCGCGGTCCTCGTCGGCTGGGGCTCGGCGAAACGGTTCCTGGCCTTCGACGGCCACCCGACCGTGATCTACGTGAAGTCCCGCGAGGACGCGATCGGCGACGTTCGTGCGGTGCTGCCGGCGACGTTGAACCCGGAGCTGCCCGGCCTGGTCCAGGTGTCCCGGCCGTCGGACGCGCTGGCGGCGAAACAGGCGACGCAGACGGCGTTCTCCGCGTTGTTCCTGGGGTTGGCCGGGGTCGCGCTGCTGGTCGGCGGGGTCGGCGTGGCCAACACGATGTTCATCTCGGTGCTGGAACGCCGTCGCGAGATCGGCCTGCGCCGCGCGTTGGGGGCGACGCGCGGCCAGATCCGCGACCAGTTCCTGACCGAGGCGGTGGCGTTGTCCGGGCTCGGCGGCATCGCCGGGACGTCGGTGGGCGTGCTGGTCACGCTGGGATACGCGACGTACCAAGGCTGGCCGCCGGTGATCCCGCCGTTGTCCGTGGTGGGCGGGGTGCTCGGCGCGCTGGTCGTCGGCGTGGCGGCGGGCCTGCACCCGTCGCTGCGCGCCGCCCGGATGCCGCCGACGCAGGCGCTGGCGTGAGTCGCTCACGCCGTCCTGACGAGTTCCTGAAAAGCGCCGGTCATGCTCTGCTCATGGCACTTCGTTTCCTCGCTGGTCTCGCTTTGCTCCTCGGCTTGGCCGCGTGCTCGTCCCCGCCACCCGCGGCTCCTCAGGTGGCTTCGCTTTCCACGCCCGCGTCTTCGCCGGCGACTTCCGCACCGCCGTCGACGGACGCGGACGGCGGCCGCCCCCGCCACCGCGTCGACGAGACGGCGGAGGAGTCCCAGCGGCTGATCGAGCCGTGGCGCACGTGCATGAAGGACCACGACGCGGACGTCGACACGCAGCCGAACAGCATCGAGGGCGCGGAGAAGTGGAGCGCGGACCACAAAGCCGCGGGCGACGCGTGCCGCGCGAAGCTGCCGCTGCTGCCGTGGGGCATGGACCGCGACAACCCGGCGTACCAGGACAACATGCACAAGTGGGTGCAGTGCATGAACGACAAGGGCATGCACGTGGTGGAAACCCCGGACAACGACGAGTCCCCGTGGACCTACGGAAGCGACACCCAACCGCCGAACGCGGACAAGATCGAGCACGACTGCGAAGTCTCGATCCTCGGCCCGAGTGACAAGTAGAGTTCGCCCATTCGGCCGTGTGACATCCCGATAGGCTTTCGTCCCGTGTCCGTGCCGAGCGAGATCCCCGCCGACGTCGCCGAGCTCACCGTCCCGGCGGATCAGGGCCCCGACGAGCTGGTCGAAGAGCTGTACGCCCGGATCCCGGGCCTGGCCGAGCAGGTGCTGGTCAGGTTCGAGGATCGGCTGGACAGAGGTATCAGCCACGCCGCCGATCGTGAAACGGCGCGCACGAAGATCAAAGACCGCGTGACCGAGGACGCGGCGACCTTCCTCAGCGAAACCAACGAGCAGATCTCCCGGTTGCGCCAGGCCCGCCGGGACCTGGCCGCGCACGAACGGCGGCCGGCTCCCTCGGCCCCGCGGCTGCCGGACGCACGGGACAAACGCGCCCACGCCGGTCTGGGCCTGGTCTTCGGCACCGGCGTGCTCGTCCCCCTGGTCTTCTGGCAGCTGCTCCAGGCGCCGATGAGCACGTCCGGGCACGTCTGGACCTCGGTGGCGGTCGTGGTGGCCGGCGTCCTCCTGATGTGGCCGGCCGGCCGGGTCGTGGTGCGAGCCGGGCGAAGGCTCACCGGCGAGACGGTCTCCGACGGCGGCGGCTGGCTGCTCGTGCTCGGTGTTCCCACGACGTACGCGCTGTCCCTCTGGCGGCTCTGGACGTCGTCGGCCGAGGGCATGGGCCCGGTCCTGGCGGTCGTGGTCTGGTTCGTCGTGGCGCTGCTGGTCTGGTTCGTGGTCTTCGTCCTCTACGCCGTCGTCAACCAGCCCGCCAAGAGAAAGCCGCAGGCGAGCTGCCTGGCGGTGGCCGTCGTCCGCCGGGAGCTGCTCGTCACGGTCGTCGTGGCCGTGCTCCTGGCTCCGGTGCTGACCGGCCTCGTCCCGGTGCCATGGCCCGCGTGGGTCATCTGGCTTGCGCTGGACGCGCTCCTGCTCGCGGGGACGACGCTCGGCGGACCGCTGTCGCTCCTGGCACCGCTCGCCTTGTCGGACGACGTCGCGCGGTACGGCAGCCGGGCGTGGGAACGGCGCCGCGACGAGCTACGGAACCTGCAGGAGGCCGCCGACCAGGCGTGGTCGGAGGCGGCCGCAGCACCCGTCGAGCGCAGCGTGCGGCACCACCTCAACGCCGTCCTGGAGCCGCCGTTCAGCACGGTGCTGCCGGAGCTCGAGCGCGGCTCGCTCGGCCAGATGCGGGCCGGCGACCGGGTGGTCACGGACACGGCGGCCGGTGTCCGGCTGAAGTCGCTCCTGGCGGGGATCAGCGGCGGCGCGGTCGGCATGGCCGGGCCGCGCGGCGTCGGGAAGTCCACCCTGCTGGAGGCCTACCAGGCCGGGCAGCTCCTGAAGACCGGCGGTGTGCACGTCGCGCTCCTCGAGAGCGTCCCGGTGCGCTACGACGTCCGCGAGTTCACGCTGTACCTCTACGCCCGGATGTGCGCGGCGGTGATCGACTTCTGCGCCGGGCGGGCCACGACGAGCCCGAAGCCGCCCAGCGCCTGGCCGGCCCGCCGTGCCCGGCTTCGCCGGCTGTGGCCGTTCGCCGCGGTGGTGGCGGCGTGGCTCGGGCTGGGCCTCGCCGGCACGTTCGCCCTGCGCGACCCGAAGTTCGACTTCCGGGTGTGGCTCACCTCGATGTGGTGGCCGGTGGTGTCCGTGGTCGCGGTGGCCGGGCTCGCCGCGATCGCCGCCCGCCGCCGTCCCGGCTCGGCCGCCACCACACCGCCGGCCGAGCACGCCGGGACGCGGCCCGGCAGCCTGGCCGAGCTGCGGACGATCGCCACCCACCGGCTCGCCGAGATCGAGTTCCAGCAGAAGCACACCGCGGGCTGGTCGGGCAAGGCCGGCCTGCCGATCGGCGTCGAGGCGACCACCACCAGGTCGCGGGAGACGACCCGGCAGCCGCGCACGTACCCGGAGATCATCCGCGGGTTCCGCGACTTCCTCGACCTGACGATCACGTGCGTCGCCCGGGAGCCGGAGGTCTCGCGGCCGGCGGTGGTCATCATCCTCGACGAGCTGGACAAGATCGTCGCCCCCGACGCGGCCCAGGACTTCGTCAACGAGGTGAAGGCGCTGCTGACCCTCGACGTCCCGGGCTTCCTGCTCCTCGTCTCCGTGTCGGAGGACGCCCTGGCCTCGTTCGAGCGGCGGGGCCTGCCGGTGCGGGACGCGTTCGACAGCGCCTTCGACGTCATCTTCCGCGTGGAGTACCTCAAGCTGGGCGACGCGCGGCAGGTGCTGACCGGCCGCGTCCTCGGCCTGCCCGAGCCGTTCATCTGCCTGTGCCACTGCCTGGCCGGCGGGCTGCCGCGGGAGCTCATCCGCGTCGCGCGGCAGGTGGTCGGCGACAGCGGTTCCCTCGACCGCGTCACGCGCCGGCTCGTCGAGCAGGACCTCCTGGAGAAACGCGGCGCCCTGCGCACGGTCGTGACCCGCGGCGCGTACGACGAGGTCCTCGTCAGCGACCTGGTCCGCCACATCGACGCGCACGCCGTCGCCGAGCCGGCGAAACTGCTGCACGCGGCCGCGCACCCGCCGGTCGCGGCCGGGCGGACACCGGAAACGGCCGAGCTGCACCGGCTGCAGCTCGAAACCCTGGGGTACCTCTACTACCTGGGCACGATCCTGGAGGTCTTCGGGCCCGCCTTCAGCCCGCGGTCCCTCGACCTCGGCCGCACCGAAGGTGACACGTCCTTCGACACCCTCACTTCGGTGCGCCAGCTGTTCCCGGTGAACGCCCGGCTCGCCTGGCTCACCATCAGCGCCTTCCGCGAGGCGTGGCACCTGGAGACCGTCTGCCCGCCGGGCGACGACGACCGTCCACAAGCGACTGGCGGCTAGCTCTCCGCGAGGTCCCGCAGCGCCGGCAGCAGGGAGCGAAGGGCGCGGCCGCGGTGGGAGACGGCGTCCTTTTCGGACGGTTCCATCTCCGCCGACGTCCGGGTCCCGCCGTCCGGGCGGAAGATCGGGTCGTAGCCGAAACCGTTGGTGCCACGGCGTTCCCGGACCATGGTGCCGCGCCACTCGCCGCGGACCACCGTCTCCTCACCCGACGTCAAAACCAACGCCGCCGCGCAGACGAACTGCGCTCCGCGGCGCTCGTCCGGGACGTCGCCGAGCTGGGCCAGCACCAGGTTCAGGTTGGCATCGTCGTCGCCGTGGCCGCCCGACCAGCGGGCCGAGAGCACACCCGGCATGCCGTTCAACGCGTCGATCGCGATGCCCGAGTCGTCCGCGATCGCGGGCAGACCACAAGCCGCCACGGCGTCACGTGCCTTCGCGACGGCGTTGCCCTCGAAGTCCGGCGCGGTTTCGGGCGCCTCCGGGAACGGCTCGACGTCCGCGAGACCGAGCACCTCGATGCCGGAGATGCCCTCGGCGAGCAGGATCCGGCGAAGCTCGCCGAGCTTCTTCGCGTTGCGCGTGGCGAGAAGCAGCTTCGTCACTTCGAACCCTTCTTCTTGTCCGGACGCGGCTCCGGCAGCTCGCCCGGGTACGGGAGCGCCAGCGCCTCGTTCTGCAGGCGGGTCAGCTCCTCGCAGCCGGCCTGCGCCAGGTCCAGCATCTTGTCCAAAGTGGACCGCGCGAAGGTGGCGCCCTCGCCGGTGCCTTGGACCTCGACCAGCGTGCCCGCGTCCGTGGCCACCACGTTCATGTCGACCTCGGCGCGCGAGTCCTCTTCGTACGGCAGGTCGAGGCGCACCCGGCCGTCGACGACGCCGACGCTCACCGCGGCCACCGAGGACGACAGCGGCTGCGGGTCGTTGAGCCGGTTCGCCGCGGCCAGCCAGGTGATCGCGTCCGCGAGGGCCACGTAACCACCGGTCACCGCGGCCGTGCGGGTGCCGCCGTCGGCCTGGATGACGTCGCAGTCGATGACGATCGTGTTCTCGCCCAGCGCGGCCAGGTCGATGCAGGCCCGCAGCGAACGGCCGATCAGCCGCGAGATCTCGTGCGTGCGCCCGCCGATGCGGCCCTTGACCGATTCACGGTCGCCGCGCGTGTTCGTCGCGGACGGCAGCATCGCGTACTCGGCCGTCACCCAGCCGAGGCCGGAACCGGCCCGCCAGCGCGGCACCCCTTCGGTGACACTCGCGGCGCACAGCACCCGCGTGTTGCCGAATTCGATCAACACCGACCCCGCGGGCCACTGCTGGAACCCCCGGGTGATCTTGATGTCGCGGAGCTGGTCGTCGTTCCTGCCATCTTTTCGAGCCACGAAGAGCACTCTAGGACCGCGCCGCTCACACGTCGTAGACGGCACCCTGCTTGACGACCTCGGCCCCGGCGAACTCGGCCGCGGCCTCGGCCAGCACGGCACCGGGGTCCGTCCACGGCGCGATGTGCGTCAGCAGCAGGCGTCCGACACCGGCGTCGCGCGCCAGCTCGCCCGCCTGCTTGCCGGACAGGTGCACCCCGGCCGGGCGCTCCGCCGAGTCCGTCCAGGACGCCTCGGCGAGCAGCAGGTCGACGCCGTCGGCGAGCTCGTTCAGCGCCCGGCACGGGCCGGTGTCGCCGGTGAAGGCGAGGATCCGGCCGCCGTAGGAGATGCGCAGGCCGAACGCCGGGGTCGGGTGGTCGACCTCGACCGCGACCACCTCGAACGGCCCGATCCGGAACGGCTCGGAGCGCAGCGGGTGGAAGGCGTAGACGTCGGAGAGGTCCGTGCCGGCCCGCTCGGTCTCGTTGGGCGCGTACGCGTTCGCGAGCCGGACCGGCGCGTCGTCCGGCGCGTACAGCGGCAGCAGGCGCGGGCGGGCCGGGTACGGCGGCGCCGGGTGGTAGCGGCGCAGGACGGTGAGCGCGCTGACGTCGGCGCAGTGATCGGGATGCAGGTGGGTGAGCACGAGCGCGCCGAGGTCGAACGGATCGGCCACGGCCTGCAGCTGCGCCAGCGTGCCGTTGCCCAGTTCGAGGCCGAGCAGGAAGCCCTCGGCCTCGACCAGGTAACCGGACGCGGCCGCGTTCGGCCCGGGGATGCTGCCGGAGCACCCGAGGATGGTCAGTCGCACTTCGCCACCCTAAGCGCCCGAAGGTGTGATCACGCGGTGGTGGGAGCGAGGACACCCGGGGCAAAACCCATGAACCGCTGGGCGAGCCGGGTGAACGGCTCGGCCGAGCCGGTGGCCAGGAACTCGTGCCGGGGCGCGGTCTCCCTGGTCGTCAGCAGGTCCCGCTCGGTGAGCACGCGGACGAGGTCCTTCGCGGTCTCGTCGGCGCTGCTCACCAGGGTGACCTCCTGGCCCATGACGATCTGCAGCACGCCCTGCAGCAGCGGGTAGTGCGTGCAGCCGAGCACGAGCGTGTCGACCTCGGCGTCCAGCAACGGCTCCAGGTAGCCCTGGGCCAGCCCGAGCACCTGCCGCCCGGAGGTGATGCCGCGCTCGACGAAGTCCACGAACCGCGGGCAGGCGACGCTGGTGAGCGTGATGCCCGGCGCCGCGGCGAAGGCGTCTTCGTAGGCCCGCGACCGCACGGTGCCCTCGGTGCCGATCACGCCGACCCGCCCGGTGTGCGTCGCGATGACCGCGCGGCGGGCGGCGGGCAGGACGACCTCGATGACCGGGACGTCGTAGCGCTCGCGGGCGTCGCGCAGGCAGGCCGCGGACGCCGTGTTGCAGGCGATCACCAAGGCCTTCACGCCGCTCTCGACGATCTCGTCGAGCGCCGCGAGCGCGTAGCTGCGGGCGGTGGCGATCGGGAGCGGGCCGTACGGGTTGTGCGCCGTGTCGCCGACGTAGCGGAGCTGTTCGGCGGGCAGCTGCTCGAGGATCGCCCGCGCGACCGTCAACCCGCCGACGCCGGAATCGAACACACCGATCGGGGCATCAGCGAGCGGCAGGGTCACACGTCGAGGCTACCCGTGGCCGCCGGAGCGGGTTTGCGGGACTTCCCCGTGCGGCCGGTCAGCCACGCCGCCAGGACGCCGGCCAGCGCGCCGAAGACGTGCCCCTGCCAGGAGACGCCGGTGTTGCCCGGCAGCAGGCCCAGCAGCATCCCGCTCCAGATGCCCAGCAGCACGACGGCGACCAGGATCTGCCCGGCCGCGCGGTTGAAGATGCCGCGGACCAGCAGGTAGGCGAGCCAGCCGAAGGCCAGCCCGGACGCCCCGACCGTGACGGTGTTGGCCGGCCCGATCAGCCAGACGCCGAGCCCGGACACCAGCCAGATGATGCCCGTGACCAGCGCGAACCGGCCGATCCCGGCGGCCATCGCGAGGAAGGAGAACAGCAGCACCGGCACCGTGTTGGCGAACAGGTGCGACCAGCCGGCGTGCAGCACGGGCGCGAACAGCACGCCGTCCAGGCCGGACAGCTCACGCGAGTGGATGCCGCCCTGGTCCAGGTCGCCGGGCAGGATCACGTCGGCCAGCTCGACCAGGTAGAGCAGCAGGGTGAAGGACAACGCGACGAGCGCGGCCGCCTTCGGTTTCGGCGGCAGCACGCGCTTGCGGGCGTCGGTTTCCGGGTCCGGGGTCACAGGCAAGGTGCTCACGTCCTCGACGCTACGTCAGGGCCCGGCGGGTCCGCCTCGGGTGAAATCCCTGATCCGGGGGTTTGTCGCCGCCCGCGATGATCGCCGGTGCGGCCGGATCGCCGGTTTTGTCGGTGCCTGCCGCTAGCGTTCGCGCCATGGATGTCACCGGATATCTGGAGCGGCTCGGCCTCGACGCGGAGCCGCCGGGCGTGGCCGCGCTGGGGCGGCTGCACGCGGCGCACGTCGAGCGCGTGCCGTACGAGGCGCTGGAGATCACCCTCGGCCGGCCGACGCCGCTGGAGCCGTCGGCGTCGCTCGCGCGGATCCTGCGCGGCCGCGGCGGCTACTGCTACCACCTCAACGGCGCGTTTCGGCGCTGCTGCGCGAACTCGGCTACGCCGTCACGCGGCACTTGGGCGGGGTGCAGGGCGGCGCGGCGGACGCGCCGAACGTGGACCGGAACCACCTGGCGCTGACCGTCACGGGCCTGCCGGAGGACCCGTCGGCCACGTGGCTGGTGGACGCCGGGCTGGGTGACGGCATCCACGAGCCGCTCCCCCTACGGGAAGGCACCTACACGCAGGGTCCGCACACCTACCGGCTGCGGCCGTCGGAGGTGGCGCCGGGCGGCTGGCGGTTCGACCACGACCCGTCGGGCAGCTTCGCCGGCTTCGACTTCGCGCCGGGCGTCGCCGAGATGGCCGACTTCGCCGAGAAGCACGCGTGGCTGTCGACGGCACCGGAGTCGGGGTTCGTGCGGGTCTGCGTCATCCAGCGGCGGGACGCGGCGGGCGTCGACACCCTGCGCGCGCTGACGCTGAACCGCCACGGCGCCAAGGAACTCGTCGAGTCACCCGAAGCCTGGTGGACGGCGGCGGGCGACATCTTCGGGATCCCGTCGGCGGCTTTCACGGCCGAGGAGCGCGACCGGTTGTGGCGCGTCGTCGTCGCCCAGCACGAGGCCCACGTGAGCGGCGGGCCGGTGGTCGCCGTGTGACTCAAGCGGGCAGCGGGGCCTTGCCGAGGGCGTAGTCGACGGCGGCCTCGGCGTGCAGCCGGGTCGTCGGGAACGTCGGCACCGCGCTGTCCTCGGGACCCACCAGCAGCTCGATCTCCGTGCAGCCGTAGATGACGCCTTCGGCACCGGCCTCGACGAGCCGCGCGATCACGCCCCGGTAGGCCTCGCGCGACTCCGGCTTCACGACGCCGAGCACCAGTTCGTCGTAGATCACGCGGTGCACCAGGTCGCGGTCCTCGGCGCTGGGCACGAGCACGTCAAGGCCGTGTGCGGCGAGCCGGTCGCGGTAGAAC
The DNA here is from genome assembly GCF_036114655.1 of Amycolatopsis sp. NBC_00348. Lineage (NCBI taxonomy): Bacteria > Bacillati > Actinomycetota > Actinomycetes > Pseudonocardiales > Pseudonocardiaceae > Amycolatopsis > Amycolatopsis sp. NBC_00348. Next base: position 6,605,653 of record NZ_CP107994.1, read on the forward strand.
GGCTGGCTCATGGTGAACCCGGTCCCGAGCAGGCCGACCCGGCGGATCCCGGCGGCCCGGACGGCGGCCGCCGTCGCGTCGGCGAGGTGCAGCAGCGGGATGCCCAGGCCGTCGGTCAGCCGCTCGGCGACCTTGTGCATGGTGTTGGTGCAGAGCACGACGAAGTCGGCACCGGCCGCCTCGAGCGCGCGAGCCGCGCGGTTCAGCTCCGCACCCGCGTCGTCCCAGCGGCCCTCGGCCTGCATCGCCTCGATCGCGGCGAAGTCCACCGAATACAGCACGGTGTGCGCGGAGTGGAAGCCACCGAGAACGTCCTTCACCCGTTCGTTTACCAGTCGGTAGTACTCGATGGACGACTCCCAGCTCATCCCGCCCAGCAGCCCGATGACCTTCATGCTGTTCAGCATGCCCGAAACGAGAGTCCGCACCACGTTCGCCGGCGTGTCCAACGTCCTGATCAGCGACGGGACGTCGGCCATCCTCGTCGACGGCTTCTTCTCGCGGCCGTCGCTGCTGAAGCTGGCCACCCGGGTCTCGCCGTCCCGAAGCCGGATCGACGAGTGCCTGCGCCGGCTGGAAGTCACGAAGCTGGACGCGGTCCTGGTGGCGCACTCCCACGTGGACCACGTCCTGGACGCGCCGGTGGTCGCCCAGCGGACCGGCGCCACGCTCTGCGGCTCACCGTCGACGCGCCGGGTCCAGGAGGGCTACGGCCTCGCCGCCGAGCCGTTCCACGAGCTGGTGCCGGGCGAGCCGGTGAAGTTCGGCGAGTTCACGGTGACCGGCGTCGACGCCCGGCACAGCGACGGCGACCGGGTACCGGGTGAGATCACCGAGCCGGTCCGCGTACCGGCGAAGGCGAGCGCGTTCAAGACCGGGCGCTGCTACTCGTTCCACGTCGCGCACCCCGCCGGGAACGTCCTGGTCCACCCGTCGGCGAACTTCGTGCCGGGCGCCCTGGCCGGCTACGCGGCGGACGTCGTCTACCTCGGCGCCGGAGCGGCCGGGAAGCAGTCCGAGGCGTGGCGGGAGGAGTACTGGCGCGAGACGGTCGGCGTGCTCGGGCCGAAGGTCGTCCGCCCGGTGCACTGGGACGCCTTCTGGCGGCCGCTGTCCAAGCCGTTGAAGCTGCTCCCGAAGCTGGTCGACGACCTGGCCACGACGATGGCCACGTTCAAGCGGCTCGCCGCCGAAGACGACGTCGACCTGGCTCTGCCGGAGCTCTGGAAGACCGAGTGACTCAGGCCCAGAGCTGCCCGTCGAGCCGCTCGGCGGCCTCGTCCAGCGAGCCCGCGTAAGCCCCCGTCGACAGGTACTTCCAGCCGGCGTCGGCGACGACGAACGCCACGTCGGCGGGCTTGCCGGCGGCCACGGCCTTCTCGGCGACGGCCAGGGCCGCGTGCAGCACCGCGCCCGTCGAGATGCCCGCGAAGATGCCTTCGTGCTCCAGCAGCTCCCGCGTGCGGCGCAGCGCGTCGTACGCGCCGACGGAGTACCGGCCGTTGAGCACGCTGGGGTCGTACAGCTCCGGCACGAACCCCTCGTCGAGGTTGCGCAGGCCGTAGACCAGCTCGCCGTAGCGCGGTTCGGCCGCGATGATCTGGACGTCCGGCTTCGCCTCGTGCAGGTACCGCCCGCAGCCGACGAGCGTGCCGGTGGTGCCGAGGCCGCCGACGAAGTGCGTCAGCGTCGGCAGGTCCTTGAGCAGCTCGGGGCCGGTGCCGCGGTAGTGCGCCTCGGCGTTGGCCGGGTTGCCGTACTGGTACAGCATCACCCACTCGGGGTTCGCCGCGGACAGCTCCTTCGCCCGCCGGACGGCCTCGTTCGAGCCGCCCGCGGCCGGGGAGAACACGATCCGCGCGCCGTAGGCCTGCAGCAGCTGCTTGCGCTCGGTCGAGGTGTTCTCCGGCATCACGCAGACCAGCCCGTAGCCCTTGAGCTTGGCGGCCATGGCCAGCGAGATGCCGGTGTTGCCGGACGTCGGCTCCAGGATCGTGGAGCCGCGCCGCAGCTTGCCTTCACGCTCGGCGGCTTCGATCATGGCCAGCGCGGGGCGGTCCTTGATCGAGCCGGTCGGGTTGCGGTCCTCCAGCTTCGCCCACAGGCGCACGTCGTGCGTCGGCGAGAGCCGGGGCAACCCGACCAGCGGGGTGCCGCCGAGCGCGTCGAGCAGGGACTCGAAGCGAGCCATCGATCAGCCACCGGCCACGGCGGGGAGGATGGTCAGGGTGTCGCCGTCCTTGACCTCGGCCTCGAGCCCGCCGGCGAAGCGCACGTCCTCGTCGTTGACGTAGACGTTGATGAAGCGGTGCAGCTTCTCCTCCTTGACCAGGCGCGCCTTGAGACCGGCGTGCCGGGACTCGACGTCGTCGATGACCTGCAGGACGGTCGCGCCCTTCGCCTCGACGGACTTCTCGCCGCCGGTGTGGGTGCGCAGGATCGTCGGGATGGAGACGGTCACGGCCATGGGTTCTTACCTCCGGTGGGTTCCTACACGCAGACGCCTGCGGCGCGCGGTTTGTTCCGAACAGCTCAGCCGACGATCTCGACCGGCTCCTCGGTGATCTCGGCGTCCACGATCCGGTACGACCGGAACTCGTGCACTTCGGGGTCCCGGGTCGAGACGAGCACGTAGTGCGCGCCGGGCTCGGCCGCGATCGACGCGTCGGTCCGCGACGGGTACGCCTCGGTCGCGGTGTGCGAGTGGTAGATCACCACCGGCTCTTCGTCGTTGGCGCCCATCTCGCGGTAGAGCTTCAGCAGGTCACCCGAGTCGAACTCGTAGAACGTCGGGGACCGCGCCGCGTTGAGCATCGGGATGAACCGCTCGGGCACATCGGACCCCTCCGCACCGGCGATCACCCCGCACGCCTCGTCGGGATGGTCACGGCGGGCATGGGCGACGATCTCGTCGACGAGTTCACGGCGGATCCGGAGCACACCGTCATCTTAGGTGGTGGACACAAGCTGTCCAGACTCTGAGATCTACCGCTCATCAGAGGTTCCTGGGACACTTCCAGGGTGCCATTGCCGGCGAAAGCCCGTGAACGCTGCCGCGAGTTCCTCGAGGACGGCGAGCGGATCCAGTACCTGATCCCGGGCATCTCGCTCTACATCCGCGGGATCCGCACCCGGGCCGCGTTCTTCGTCGTCGTCACCGACCGAAGCATCACGGTGCTCTACGGCGGCCGCTTCCGGCGCTACACGCCGAAGGACGTCTACGACCGGCTCCCGCGGCGCACCGAGATCGGCCCGGTCGAGGTCCACCCCTCGCTCGGCCCGGTCCTCACCGTCGCCGAGCTGCAGCTGGAGATCGACGAGGAGTACGTGAGCGCCGTCCGCGCCGCCAACCTCGAAGTGCGCCGCGACGGCCTGCCCGAGGACCCGCACCCGGACCTCTAGGCGAACGCCTCCGGCCAGACCTCGCGGTAGGCCGGCATCCCGCCGGCCGTGGTCGCGGCCAGCAGGCCGTGCACCATCGCCCGCGCGAACACCCGGGCCGCCGCCGAGCAGAGCGCGTCCAGCGCCGCCGGGCGGACCGCGGGGTGACTCGCCGAAGGCAGCTCCCGCGCGCCCGTGGCCAGCGCGAACACTGTGTCGCCGTCGAACATCGTGTGTGCCGGGCGGACCGCGCGCGCCAGGCCGTCCTGCGCCGCGACGGCGAGCCGCCGGGCCTCGGCCTTCGATAGCGCGGCGTCGACGGCGACCACGCCGATCGTCGTGTTCAGGTCGGTCCGGCGCGACGGCAGCTCAACAGCCCGCGAAGGCCAGGTCACGCCGAAGTCGCCGTGGTCAGCGGCGTACGCCCGGCCTGTCGAGAGGTCGACGGCCTCGCCCGCCGCGTTGAGCGCGGCCACGGCCCCGACCGTGAACTCGCCGACGACCTCGCTGGCCGTTCCGATGCCGCCCTTCAGCGACCCGACGGCCGCGCCCGCACCGGCACCGACCGTGCCCTGCGCCACCGGCCCCGCGGCCGCCGCGGCGCAGGCCGCGTAGCCGAAGGACGCGTCGGGCCGGTTGCCCCACTCGCCGCGCGGCAGGTCGAACAGCACCGCCGCGGGCACGATCGGGACGACTTCGTGCGGCTTGGTGCCCACCGGGAAGCCCAGGTTCCGCTCCGCGAGCCACCGCATGACGCCGTCGGCCGCGGCCAGCCCGTACGCCGACCCGCCCGAGAGGCAGACGGCGTTCACGCGCTCGACCAGGTTCTCCGGCTCCAGCAGGTTCGTCTCACGGGTCCCGGGCGCGCCGCCGCGCTGGTCCACGGCGCCGACCGCGCCGTCCGGCACGAGCACCACCGTCGTCCCGGTCGCCCAGCCGTCCCCGACCCGCTCGTGGTGCCCGACCAGCACGCCGGGGACGTCGGTGATCATCCGGCCAGTGCCTGGATCAGCGTCTCCTGCACCCAGGTCAGCCAGTGGTAGACGCCCAGGTGCGGCGCCCGCGGGTCGTCCTCGGGCAGCTCGTCGGGCATGTCCTCGGTGACGTCGAGCGCGGTGCCCAGGGCCAGCCGGACGTCGTTGAGCGCGCCCAGCCAGGCGTCGGCCTGCTCTTCGGTCAGCCGGACGTTGCCGCCGTCGCGCGGCAGCGTGTCGAGCACGATCTTGGCCACGCCGACCTTGATGTCGAGCAGCTCCGGCTCGTGCAGCGAGCGCATCGCCGCGGCCGAGTCGAGGTCCTCGCGGGTCGGGTTGTCCGGGTCGAGCCGGTGGAAGTCGGGCAGCAGCCGCGAGAGCACCGGGTCGTCCGGCGACTCGGTCGGGCCGGTGCGGATGCCGGTCAGCTCGGCGAGCTCGTCCTGCGGCGCCTCCTCGGCGCGCGCGGTGAGCATGTCCTCGAGCTGGCTGACGAGGCCGCGCAGCACGGCCGCCTCCTGCTGCTCGAACCCGGCGTGGATGACCGCGCCCTTGCGCCGCCAACCGTTCACGACTTCTGCTCCATGGTGGCCCACAGGCCCGCCGCGTGGAGTTTCGCCACGTCCACCTCCACCTTTTCCTTGCTGCCCGACGACACGATCGCCTTGCCCTTGTGGTGCACGTCCAGCATCAGCTTGGTGGCGTGGTCGCGGCTGTACCCGAACAGCTTCTGGAAGACGTACGTCACGTACGACATCAGGTTGACGGGGTCGTTCCACACCACGGTCCGCCACGGTGTGTCCGACTCGGCGACCTCGGCACCGGCCGGCTCGACCTGCGTCTGCTCGGCTGCGACAGGCGTGGACATGCACCCCATGGTGTCACGGGGTCGACAGGGCACGCCGCGCCAGGTCCGGCCATGTGGGTGAATAGGCTGACCCCATGGGTTCACCGGAGCCGGCCACGACCAGCACTGCGCTGCTCACCGACCACTACGAGCTGACCATGCTGGGCAGCGCGCTCGCCGACGGCACGGCGGAGCGCCCCTGCGTGTTCGAGGTGTTCGCCCGGCGCTTGCCGGACGGCCGCCGTTACGGCGTCGTCGCGGGCACCGCCCGGGTGCTCGACGCGATCGCGGACTTCCGCTTCACCGACGCCGAGCTGGCGCAGCTGGAGGCCACCGCGGTGGTCGACGACACGACGCTGGCCTGGCTCGCGGACTACGAGTTCGCCGGCGACCTCGACGGCTACGCCGAGGGTGAGCTGTACTTCCCCGGCTCGCCGATCCTCACGCTCGCCGGCTCGTTCGCCGAGTGCGTCCTGCTCGAGACGCTGGTGCTGTCGATCCTCAACCACGACAGCGCCATCGCGTCGGCCGCGGCCCGCATGTCGGGCGCCGCGCACGGCCGGCCGATCATCGAGATGGGCGGGCGCCGCACGCACGAGTGGGCCGCCGTCGCGGCCGCGCGCGCCTCCTACCTGGCCGGCTTCGCGACGACGTCCAACCTCGAGGCCGGCCGCCGCTACGGCATCCCGACCCGCGGCACCGTCGCGCACGCCTTCACGCTGCTGCACGACAGCGAGGAAGAGGCCTTCCGCTCGCAGGTCGGCAAGATGGGCGCGGACACGACGCTGCTGGTCGACACCTACGACATCACCGCCGGCATCGAGACCGCGGTGCGCGTCGCCGGTCCGGAGCTCGGCGCGATCCGGATCGACTCCGGCGACGTCGGCCCGCTCGCCCGCCGCGCCCGCGAGCAGCTGGACTCCCTCGGCGCGAAGGACACCCGGATCGTCGTCTCCGGCGACCTCGACGAGCACGCCATCGCCGCGCTGCGGGCCGAGCCGGTGGACGCGTACGGCGTCGGCACCTCGGTCGTCACCGGGTCCGGCGCGCCGACCGCCGGCATGGTCTACAAGCTGGTCGAGGTGGACGGCAAGCCGGTCGCCAAGCGCAGCGCGCACAAGGAGTCCCGGGGCGGGCGCAAGTCCGCGCTGCGGCGCCACCGCGGCACCGGCACGGCCGTCGAAGAGGTCGTCTGGACGGCGGGGACCACGCCCGAGCCGGAGCCGAACGACCGGCCGCTGCAGCTGCCGCTGATTCGTGGCGGCCGCGTCGAGCCGGATCTGCCTACCCTGGACGACGCCAGGCAGCGGTTGCGCCGCGGCCTGGTCAGCCTGCCGTGGGAGGGCCTGAAGCTCTCGCACGGCGAGCCCGCAATCCCGACGCTCTTCCTCTGAACGGAGCCAGCCCATGGGGACCGCGCTGATCGTGGTGGACGTGCAGAACGACTTCTGCGAAGGCGGCTCGCTGGCGGTGGCCGGCGGCGCGGCGGCCGCGGCGGCGATCTCCGCGCTGAGCGCGACCGGCGGCTACTCGCACGTCGTGGCCACCCGCGACTACCACGTCGACCCGGGTGACCACTTCAGCGAGACGCCCGACTTCGTCGCCAGCTGGCCGCCGCACTGCGTCGCCGGCACGCCCGGCGCGTCGTTCCACCCCGCCCTCGACGTCGTCCCGATCGGGGCGGTGTTCTCGAAGGGCGAGTACAGCGCGGCCTACTCCGGCTTCGAAGGCGCGTCCGGGGACGGCAAGTCCCTGGAGGCGTGGCTGCGCGAACACGACGTGACCGACGTCGACGTCGTCGGCATCGCCACGGACTACTGCGTGCGCGCGACGGCGCTGGACGCGGCCCGGGCCGGGTTCGGCGTCCGTGTGCTGCTCGACCACACGGCCGGGATCGCCCGGGCTTCGGTGGACAGCGCGCTGCGCGACTTCGACGAGGCCGGCGTCACGCACACCGGCGAGGCGCACGTCGGATGAAGGACCTGCGGGCCGCGCTGGCGGAACACCGGCTCGTCGCGATCCTGCGGGCCTCGGACGCGGCGCGCTTCGCCGACGCGGCGATGGTCCTGCACGCGGCGGGGATCCGCCTGCTCGAAGCCACGCTGACGACGCCGGGCGCGCCCGCCGCGATCACCGCGCTGCGCCTGGCCCTGGGCGACGACGCGCTGATCGGCGCCGGCAGCGTCCGCGAAGCGTCCGATGTGGACATCGCGGTCGACGCCGGTGCGCGCTACCTGATCACACCGACCGTCAACCCGGCCGTCCTGGAGCGGGCGGCCGCCCTCGACGTCCCGGTGATCTGCGGCGCGCTGACGCCGACGGAGATCGACCAGGCCTGGCGCCTCGGCGCGGCCGCGGTGAAGGTCTTCCCGGTCGCGGCGGTCGGCGGCGTCGCCTACCTGCGCGCGGTCCGGGCGCCGCTGCCGGACGTGCCGCTCGTCCCGACCGGCGGCGTCCACTTGGCCGACGTCGAGAGCTACCTGCGGTCGGGCGCGATCGCGGTGGCCGCGGCGACGCCGTTGCTGGGCGACGCGCTGACCTCGGCCGGCAGTCTCCCGGACCTGGCGACCCGGGCCGGCGAGTTCGTCGCCGCCGCCAGCCGCTTCACGACCGCGTAGTCACTTCTTCTTGCCGTACGGGTCGCAGGCGGCCGTGCCGAGGTAGACGTCGCCGCTCGCCGGGCCGCCCTGCGGGAACAGCACGATGTGCACCGCGTGGGTGACCAGGCTGCCGTCCGGCGGCTGCGGCGTCACGGTCTCGTTGAGGACCACCGTGGCCAGCGCGGTGCCCGCCGGGCCGCCGGGGATGACGATCCGGTCGTTCGGCGGGATCTCGGCGGGGACGGTGATGCCGGTGACGGCGCCGATCGTCACCTCGCCGCCGCTGCCGGTCGCGCTCGTCGCGCACTTCGCCGAGAACGTCCGGACCGTGATCACCGGGCCGCCGTAGCGCTTGAGGACCGACGCCTCGAACCGGTGCCCGGACGCCTGCGCGATGGCCACCTCGCCCGAGCGGCCGCAGCCGGACTCCCCGAGGCCGAACGACGCGACGTCGCCGGTCACGCCGCCGTCCGTCCGCGCCGAGGCCGGGCCGTCGGCCGTGCACTTCGCCAGCTCACCGGTGACGACGTGCTCGTTGTCGATCAGCACGTCGAGCGAACCGGCGGACGCCCAGCCAGTGGACGTCACCGGCGCGGCGGCGACCAGGAACGGCCCGGCCAGCGCTGTCACGGCCAGCAACCGGATCGTCCTCTTCCTGGCGTTTCGCATGCAGCGGCCTCCTCGGTTCGTGACGTTTCGTAGTCGTCCTCTGGATCATCGGCAGGCGTGGCGGGCCGCCTGATCGGGTCCACCCGGACGAGTGGCCGGTGAGGAACGCGACTTTCCGGCGTTTCCCGGGGGTAACGAGCGTTAACCTCGGGCGTCGCGTGTGTCCACCGTGGGAGGTTCTGTGTCTTCGCTGTCCATCGCCGGAAAGCGGCCCGTGCTGGCCGACCTCGTGCCCGGCTCGCTCGTCCGGGACATCGCGCTGGTCGCCGGCGGTGCCGTGCTCACCGGCGCCGCCGCGCAGCTGATCATCCCGGTGCCGGGCAGCCCGGTGCCGATGACCGGCCAGACGTTCGCCGCGCTGCTCGTCGGCGCCTCGCTCGGCATGTCGCGCGGGGCCGCGTCGATGCTGGTCTACCTGCTCGTCGGCGCCGTGGGCGTGCCGTGGTTCCAGAACGGCACCGCGGGCCTGTCCGGCGCGAGCGCCGGCTACATCGTCGGGTTCGTCTTCGCGGGCGCCCTCGTCGGCGCGCTGGCCGGCCGCGGCGGTGACCGGACGCCGCTGCGCACCGCCGCCACCATGGTGCTCGGCAACGTCGTGATCTACGCGTTCGGCGTGCCGTGGCTGATGGCCTCGACCGGGTTCGACCTGTCGACGGCGTTCGCCAAGGGCGTGACGCCGTTCCTGGTCGGCGACGCGCTGAAGATCGTCGTGGCCGCCGGCCTGCTGCCGCTCACGTGGAAGCTGGTCTCGCGCCGCACCGAAGACTGAGGTCCCTCGCCGAAGGGCCCGCCGTCGCGACGGCGGGCCCTTCGCCGTTTACCAGTACGGCGCGAGTGGCCCGTTCGCGACGGATCACCGATCCTGTCGGTGGCGGCGGCTAATGTGTCGCTGTGCCCGCTCGAACTGACTTCCCCGGCGTCCTCGAACTCCTCACCCACGCGGTGGAGTCGGTGGGCGGAGCCGAGCGGCCGGGGCAGGTCGAGATGGCCGACGCCGTCGGCCGCGCCATCCGCACCGGCGAACACCTCGCCGTGCAGGCCGGTACCGGCACCGGCAAGTCACTGGCCTACCTCGTCCCCGCGATCCGGCACGCGGTCCAGAAGGAAGCCACGGTCGTGGTCTCGACGGCCACCATCGCGCTGCAGCGCCAGCTCGTCGACCGCGACCTCCCCCGGCTCGCGAAGGCGCTGAAGAAGCCGCTGGGCCGCGAACCGACCTTCGCGATCCTCAAGGGCCGCCGCAACTACATGTGCCTGCACCGCCTGGACTCCGGCGCGCCGGACGAGCCGGAGGACGCCCAGCTCTTCGACCCGTTCGCGGTGTCGCGCCTCGGCAAGGAGGTCACGCGGCTGCGGGAGTGGGCGTCGGACACCGAAACCGGCGACCGCGACGAGCTCGTCCCGGGCGTGACGGACCAGGCGTGGCGCCAGGTCTCCGTGACCGCAAGGGAATGCCTCGGCGCGTCCCGCTGCCCGATCGGCACGGACTGCTTCGCCGAGAAGGCCCGCGCCGAGGCCGGCCGGGCCGACGTCATCATCACCAACCACGCGCTGCTGGCCATCGACGCCTTGCAGGGCTACCAGGTCCTGCCGGACCACGACGTCGTGATCATCGACGAGGCGCACGACCTGGTCGACCGGGTCACCTCGGTCGCCACCGGCGAGCTGACCAGCGCGATGTGCTCGGCCGCCGCCCGCCGCTGCGGCAAGCTGATCGACGCCGACGTCGCGGACCGCCTGCTGGAAGCGGGTGACGGGCTGGCCCTGATCGTCGACGACCTGCCCGCCGGCCGGATGGACGCGCTGCCGCAGGCGTTGAAGGGCGCCATCCCGGCGGTCCGCGACGCCGCGCACGCGTGCATCTCCGCGCTCGGGTCCGACCGCAAGGAGGACGTCGAAGGGGCCACCGCGCGCAAACTGGCGCGCACGCTGCTCGACGAGGTGCACGACACCGCGGTCCGGCTGCTCGAGGCGTTCGACGAAGACCAGGCGCACCAGCGTGACGTCGTCTGGCTCGCGGGCGACAAGTTCTCGTCGAACCCGCGCCCGCCGGCGTTGAAGGTCGCGCCGCTGGGCGTCGCCGGCCTGCTGCGCGAGCGCGTGTTCAACCTGCACACGACGATCCTGACGTCGGCCACGCTGACGCTGGGCGGCACGTTCGACACGATGGCGCGCCAGTGGGGGCTCCCGCCGGGCGGCGCTCGCGTCGAAAAGGCGCCGGGCGCGGCCACGGACAAGGAAGCGCCGTCCGACGCCGGCACCGGCCCGAAGTGGCTCGGCCTGGACGTCGGGTCGCCGTTCGACCACCAGCGCAACGGCATCCTCTACCTGGCCAAGCACCTGCCGCCGCCGGGCCGTGACGGCCTCGCGTCGTCCACAATGGACGAGCTGGCCGAGCTGATCGAGGCGGCGGGCGGGCGCACGCTGGGCCTGTTCTCCTCGATGCGCGCGGCCAAGCAGGCGGCCGAGGAAATGCGTGAGCGGCTGGACTTCCCGGTGCTGTGCCAGGGCGACGACGCCACGTCGCTGCTGGTCCAGAAGTTCTCCGAGGACGTCCGGACCTGTCTGTTCGGCACGCTCAGCCTGTGGCAGGGCGTGGACGTCCCGGGCCCGTCGCTGCAGCTCGTGGTCGTCGACCGGATCCCGTTCCCCCGCCCGGACGACCCGGTGTCGTCGGCGCGCCAGCGCGCGGTGGAAGCCCGCGGCGGCAACGGGTTCCTCACCGTGGCGGCCACCCACGCGGCGCTGCTGCTGGCGCAGGGCACCGGCCGGCTGCACCGCTCGGTGACCGACCGCGGCGTCGTCGCGGTGCTGGATTCGCGGCTCGCGAACGCCCGCTACGGCGGATTCCTCCGTGCGTCGCTGCCGCCGTTCTGGCCCACGATGGATCCGAAGGTGGCGCGCGACGCCTTGCGCCGCCTCGACGCAGCCGCGCCCGCGTGACGCGGTCCACAACACCGACCGGTACGGTGAAGCAACCGAAGCGACAAGGGAGCACCGGTTGACCCAGGATTCGTCCAGCGCACAGTCCCGGACTGTCAGTGTCGACGACACCGGCGTGCGCCGTCGCCTCGCGGACGGCAGCGAAGAAGCCGTCACGTGGTCCGACCTGTCCTCGGTGATGGTCAGGGTCATCCCCGACGGCCCGTGGAACGAAGACGTCTTCTTCATGCTGGTGGGCACGGACGGCAAGGGCACAGCGGTCCCGAGCGGCGACCCGGCGGCCGACGCCCTGATCGAGCGGCTGCAGTCGTTGCCGGGCTTCGACAACGACAAGTTCATCGAAGCCATGACAACGGACGCGGACCAGGCCTACGTGGTCTGGGAATCCAGCGAGAACTGATCTGCGTAACAAGCACTCCACCCGGGGCGACTACCGAGGGCGATCGAGCCCTTCGACATCGACTCCCGGGAAGGTGTGCCGGTGCGGAACAGACTTCGGAAGATCAGCAGTTGTTTCCTGGTGCTTGCCATGACACTGCTTGCCACGGTCATCGCGAGCGGCCCGGCCTCGGCGAGCGTGACAGTACTCTGCTCCGGCGGCTCATACAGCACATGCATCAACAGCGGTCACACCGCGCACGGTTTCGAGCAGCACTACCAAAACGGGTACTGGGGCGCCTACAGCGGCCACAACTGCACCAACTATGCCGCTTACCTGGAGTCGACCGTCAACGGTGCGGCCACCCCCGCCTATCAACTGGGCACCGCAGCACAATGGGCCTCCAGCGCTGCGGCGCACGGGGTGCCGGTCAACGCCTCTCCCGCGGTTGGTGCGATAGCTCAGTGGGACGCCGGATCCGGCGGCGCCTCCCCCGACGGGCACGTCGCCTACGTCGAGGGCTGGGACGGCACGTCCCTGGTCATTTCCGAGGACAACTACTCGGCAGGACCGTTCCGCTGGCGCACGATCACCGTCGGTGACCCGCAGTGGCCCAGCCACTTCATCCATTTCAAGGATCTGGCCACTACCGGGCAGAACCGGGTATCCGTTCTCGATCCCGCCGGCAACGTCTTCGCCAAAGACGGGCTCGGCGGTGGCGGCTGGCTCGACCAGGGAGCCCAGGCGACTGCGGTGTCCGATGGTGGGCCCCGTCAGGCCCTGCTCAACTCAGCTCAGCAGGTGTACGCCAAGGACGACACGGCTGTCGGCGGCTGGCTCGACCAAGGAGCCGCGGCCAGCAAAGTGGTGGTCGGCCTCACCGGCCGGATGTTCATCATCACCCCCGACAACTGGGTATACGGCAAAGACACACTCGGCGCGGGCGGCTGGCTGAACCAGGCGGCTCAGGCGACGGATGTGGCCGTCGGCCAGAACCGCGTCGCGATCGTCACCCCATGTGGCGCCGTCTACGCCAAGGACAACCTCGGTTCCGGTGGCTGGATCCAGCAAAGCGACTGCTACACCGCGACTGACGTCGAAGTAGGGCCGACGGGCCGAGTCGCGTTCATCCGGGTGGACGGCGAGGTGTTCGCCAAGGACGACATCAGCGGACCGGGTGGTTGGTACGACCAAGTGGCCGCCGCTACACAGTTGCGCATCGGCGGGGCTCGGCTGGTGATCCTGACACCCGACAGCCACGTGTACGCCAAGGACCACCTGGGTGCCGGCGGTTGGCTCGATCAAGGAGCACAGGCTGTGGAGATAGCAGTCACCAAGCAAGGCCGCCTCGTCCTGCGCAACTCGGGAAACTACGTATACGCCAAAGACGACACCAACCCAGGCGGCTGGATCGACCAAGGCGCTCAGGCGCTGAGACTCGCCGGGTGATCTAGATCGGGAACTCCTCCGTCACCGGAATCCCCTTCTTGAGCGTCCGGCTCACTGTGCAGAGCCGCTCGATCGCGCGGTCCACGGCGCCGGCGAGCGCTTCCCGCTGATCCTCCACCAAAGTCGACACGTCGACATCGAACGCGACGTGTACGGCGTCCAGTTCCGCGGCACCCTCACGTCGATCGGCCGAGACGGTCACGCGGAACTTCGCGTCCTCGCCCACCCGCCGCGTGATCAGCTCTTCGGCCGTCACGGCGCTGCAGCCCGCGGCCGCGATCTGCAGTAGTTCGGCGGGCGAAAACGCCCCTTCCGCATCGGTCCGGCCCAGCCGGACCTCGGCGCCGCGGTCGTTGCGTCCGACGAAGCTGTGCTGCCCGTCGCGCTGTACTTCGAGTCCCATATCGGCTCCAACCGGCTCAGGAAGTCGCTTGTTCCGGCGTCCAGTGGGTGGGCGGGAACTGGGCGAGCACGGTGATCGTGCCGGGATCGACCTCGGTGAACCCGGCGTCCCGCACGGCGATGACGCGGTCGCGCCGCCACGCGCCCTCGGGGTCGTCGCCCGGGTGCAGTTCCTTCCACCGCGCGACACTCGGCGTGCGCACCGCGGTCCGGTAGCCCTGCGCGGCCCAGCCGGCGAGCTGGGCGTCGTCCAGCAGCGCGGCGAGGATCATCGTGGCGTGGCCGACCTGCGCGGCCCCCTTGCCGACGGTCATCGGGACCTGCGGGTTGAGCAGGAGCAGCGGGACGCCGTCCGGGATCGGGCCCGGCTCGTCCGGCGGCAGCTCGCTGCCCGAGATCTGGAGCCGCGACACCTCCTTGGGCGTCTCGGTGACCAGGCCCGGCACCAGGGCCCGCGCCTCGGCGCCGTCGACCTCGACGGTGATGCCCGGCAGCTCCTGCACCGCCGCCCAGTGCGCGCCCCGCGCCCGCCGCGCGACCTTGCGGATCCGGTTGTCGAGCCACGCGTGCATCGGCTCGGCCCACTCGCCATCGGGCTCGGCCCGCTCGTCCAGGCAGACCGCCAGCGCGGCCGCCGCCGCGGCCTCCAGCAGCGGCGTGCGCCCCGGCGGCTCGGCGCGTTCGATGCGCAGGACGACCGGCATCGCCCGCACTTCCTCCGGCAGCTCGTCGGAGGTGTCCGAGGTGTCTTCGGGCGGCAACCCGAGCCAGTAGGCGTACCGGGTGCCCAACGGGTCGAGAACGCTGCTCACGGACGCATCAGCTCGAGCCCGTCGGCGGCGTCGGCCGCTTCGACCTCGCCGCGGGTGAGGCCGAGCATGAACAGCACGGCGTCGAGGTAGGGGTGCGAGAGCGCGGCGTCCGCGACTTCGCGCAGCGCGGGCTTGGCGTTGAACGCGACGCCCATGCCGGCCGCGGACAGCATGTCGATGTCGTTGGCGCCGTCGCCGACCGCCACGCACTGCTCCAGCGGAATGTCGTACTCACCGGCGACGCGGCGAAGCACCTTCGCCTTGCCCGCGCGGTCGACGACCTCGCCGATCACCCGGCCGGTGAGCTTGCCGTCCACGATCTCGAGCTCGTTCGCCGCCGCGAAGTCCAGCCCGAGGTCGTCCACCAGGCCGCCGATGACCTGGGTGAACCCGCCGGACACCACGCCGGTCTTGAACCCCATCCGCTTGAGCGTGCGGATCGTCGTGCGCGCGCCCGGGGTCAGTTCGATCGTCGCGGCGACCTCGTCGATCGCCGTGGCCGGTAGCCCGGCCAGCAGCGCGACCCGCCGCTCCAGCGACTCGGTGAAGTTCAGCTCGCCACGCATCGCGGCCTCGGTGATCTCGCGGATCTCCGGCTCGACGCCGGCGTGCGCGCCCAGCATCTCGATGACCTCGCCCTGGATCAGCGTCGAGTCGACGTCGAAGACGACCAGCCGCTTCGCCCGCCGGGTGATCCCGGCCCGCTCCACGGCGATGTCGACGCCCGCTTGGACGGCGGCGTCGGCGAGCACCGTCCGCAACGCGGCGTCCGCGTCGGGGGTGTCACGGTCGACCGAGACGTACAGCTCCAGCCCGGTCACCGGGTAGTCGGCGACGCTGCGGATCGAGTCGATGTTCGCGCCGAGCGACGCGAGCCGGCGCGCGACCTCGGAGAAGCCCCGCGCGGTGACCGGGCGGCCCAGCACCACCAGCACGTGCGACGAGTCGCGGCGGCCGAGCGCGAACGGGTCCTCCCCGATCGCCGACCCGATTTTGACCTCGACCTGCATCCCGACCGACGCCAGCGCCTGCTCGACGGACTCCTGCAGCCCCTCCGGGTCACGGTAGACCCCGGCGAGCACCCCGAGCACGAGCTGCCCGCGGATGACCACCTGCTCGACGTCGAGCACGTCGACGTCGTGCCTGGTCAGCACGGCGAACAGCACGGACGAGACGCCCGGCTTGTCGGGGCCGGTCGTCGTGATCAGGACGGGGGTTTGGGTCACTGGTCATCCCTCGCTCGGCAACGCTGCACGATCAGTCTGCCGGTCCGGCCTTGGACATAAGTAGAGCGCGTGCCGGGCTTCACAAAAGCCGGGCACGCGCTCTCACTCGTTCGGGGTGTCTTACTGCTCGCCCGAGTTGTCCTTGCTGTGGTCACCCGGCATGACGGCCTCGGTGAGCACCTGCGACGGCGCCGACCCGTGGCTGTTCAGCTTCTGCTTGCCGAAGAAGCCGATCTCGCCCTCCTTGTGGAGGCGCTCGATCATGTGCGGGTAGTGCAGCTCGAACGCCGGCCGCTCGGACCGGATCCGGGGCAGCTCGGTGAAGTTGTGCCGCGGCGGCGGGCAGGACGTCGCCCACTCGAGCGAGTTGCCGTAGCCCCACGGGTCGTCCACCGTGACGATCTCGCCGTACCGGTAGCTCTTGAAGACGTTCCAGATGAACGGCAGCGTCGAGGCACCGAGGATGTACGCGCCGATCGTGGAAATCGTGTTCAGCGTCGTGAAGCCGTCACTGGTCAGGTAGTCCGCGTACCGCCGCGGCATGCCTTCCGCGCCCAGCCAGTGCTGGACGAGGAACGTGCCGTGGAAGCCGATGAACGTGGTCCAGAAGTGCCACTTGCCGAGCTTCTCGTCCATCATCCGTCCCGTGATCTTCGGGAACCAGAAGTAGATGCCGGCGAAGGTGGCGAACACGATCGTGCCGTAGAGCACGTAGTGGAAGTGCGCGACGACGAAGTAGCTGTCCGACACGTGGAAGTCGATCGCCGGCGCGGCCAGCAGGATGCCGGTCAGGCCGCCGAAGAGGAACGTGACGATGAAGCCCATCGAGAAGATCATCGGCGTCTCGAAGGACAGCTGGCCCTTCCACATCGTGCCGATCCAGTTGAAGAACTTCACGCCGGTCGGGACCGCGATCAGGAACGTCATGAAGGAGAAGAACGGCAGCAACACGGCGCCGGTGGCGTACATGTGGTGCGCCCACACCGCGACCGACAGCGCCGCGATGGCCAGCGTCGCCCACACCAGGCTCTTGTACCCGAACATCGGCTTGCGGCTGAAGACCGGGAAGATCTCCGACACGATCCCGAAGAACGGTAGCGCGACGATGTAGACCTCTGGATGGCCGAAGAACCAGAACAGGTGCTGCCAGAGGATCACGCCGCCGTTTTCGGGGTCGAAGACGTGTGCCCCCAGATGCCGGTCCGCCAGCAGGCCCATCAGGGCCGCGGTCAGGATCGGGAAGGCGAGCAGGATCAGGATCGACGTCACCAGGATGTTCCAGGTGAAGATCGGCATCCGGTACATCGTCATGCCCGGCGCGCGCAGGCAGACCACGGTGGTGACCATGTTGACCGCGCCGAGGATGGTGCCCAGACCGGAGACCACCAGGCCCGAGATCCACAGGTCCGCGCCGACGCCCGGCGAGTGGATCGCGTCCGACAGCGGGGTGTAGGCGAACCAGCCGAAGTCGGCGGCGCCACCCGGCGTCAGGAAGCCTGACAGCACGATCAGGCCGCCGAAGAGGTACAGCCAGTAGGAGAACGCGTTCAGCCGCGGGAAGGCGACGTCCGGCGAACCGATCTGCAGCGGGAGGATGAAGTTCGCGAACCCGAAGAGGATCGGCGTCGCGTACAGCAGCAGCATCACCGTGCCGTGCATGGTGAAGAGCTGGTTGTACTGCTCCTGCGAAAGGAACTGCTGCCCGGGTCGCGCCAGCTCGGTACGGATGAGCATGGCCATCGCGCCGCCCGCCATGAAGAAGGCGAACGACGTGACCAGGTACATGATCCCGATCTGCTTGTGGTCCGTCGTGCGGAACAACCGCAGCAGGTACGAACCCTTGACCGACTCGCGCGCGGGATACGGGCGCGTCGCGATCGGCTTGGGGGCTACGGCCGTCACTCCTGCCTCCAACACTTGAAACCTTGTGGTGGTCATCGTCGCGCCGCCAGGGCCCGGGAAGGCCCGGTCCGGCGGCTTAGGGGGATCGTAGCCCTCGCTACCGACAGTCGCGCGCACCGGCTGGCAAGATCGGCGCATGGCCGACGAGTTCACCCGCGCGGCGGTGCGCGCGGCCCGCACGGTGACCGCCCGGCTCGGCCTGCCGGAGCACTCGCCGGAGGTCCTGCACGCGCGGTCGAACGTGCTGGTGAGGCTGGGTCCGCTGGTCGCGCGCGTGCCGGCGACGACGCTGCTCGCCCGGCCGGCGCCGGCGCCCTGGCTGGCCCGCGACGTCGCCGTCTCCCGCTTCCTCACCGAACGTGGTGTGCTCGTCGTCTCACCGGCCGCGGATCCCCCGGCCGGACCGCATTTCGCGGACGGCCTCCCGGTCACGCTCTGGCACCACACACCGCACGATCCGGACCACCGGTACGCACCGGACGTCGTCGCGGGTTCGCTCGCCCGGGTGCACGCGGCACTGCGGGAGTATCCGGGCGAACTGCCCCGGCGCGGTCCGCTCGACGACCTCGAACGGATGCTCGCCCGCCACGGCGACATGATGGACGGCGCGGCACCGCGGCTGCGGGCCGAGGCCGCCCGGATCGAGGCCGCCCTGCCGGACGTCGCCGTGCAGCCGCTGCACGGCGACGCGCACCCCGGCAACCTGATCGCCACCGAGGCCGGGCCGTGCTGGCTCGACTTCGAGGACACCTGGCGCGGGCCGCTCGGCTGGGACCTGGGGATCCTGGCCCGCCAAGGCGGTCCGGAGTATTCGGCCGCCTATCCGGGCGGGGCTGACGTCCCTACTGAAGCTTGTACAGAGCTGCGCGAACTCTTCGCCGTCGCGTGGCGCTTCATCATCGCGAAGCGGTTCCCGCACCGGCTTCCCGAAGCGCGCGAAGCACTCGCCGCCTACTTCTCGTGAGTCGCCGGGTACCAGGAGAGGATCGCTTCGACGACGCCCGCCGGGTCCTCGAGCGGGGTCAGGTGGCCGGCACCGGGCAGCACCACGAGCGTGGAGCCGGGCATGGCCTCGACCATCGCGCTCGCCGCCGCGACAGGTGTGATGGGGTCTTCCTCGCCCACGACGACCAGCGCCGGGACACCGGCGTCCCGCAGGAGGCCAAGCGAGTCCGGCCGGGTCCGCAACGCCAGCGCGGTCCACGAGATCCCGGCGGGCGGCTGGGATTCGATGATCTCCCGGACGGTTTCGACGACGTCAGGCCGCTCCTCGCGCGTCGACTCGGCCAGCAGGTTCGGCAGGTTCGCCTCGGCCAGCCAGCCCGCGGTGCCTTCCTGTTCGACGCGCACCGCGACGTCGAGGCGGCTCTGCGCGGCCTCGGGGGTGTCGGGCGTGGCCTTGGTGTCGATGAGGACGAGCCCGCCGACCCGGTCCGGCGCCAGCCGGAGCACGGCCATCGCGAGGTAGCCGCCCATCGAGCAGCCGCCGAGCACCACGCGGTCCAGGTCCAGCCGGTCGAGCAGGGCGACGACGTCGCGCGCGGCGTCGTCGAGGCTGGGTTCGCGGCCGGACTCCGGCAGCGGCGAGCGACCGAGCCCGCGCTGGTCCGGAGTGATCACCCGAAGGTGTGAAGCGAGAGGCTCGCGCACCGCGTTCCACATGCGGGCGTCCAGGGGAAAGGCGTGGAGGAGGACCAGCGGCAGTTCGGTCATGCGCGTCATTTTGTCGGACCCCCGCGCTAGCTTCGCCGACGTGTTCACCGACATCGAAACCGACCGGCTGCACCTGCGTCCGCTCCACGAGGCGGACCGGCAGGCGATGGTCGACATCCACACCGACCCGCGCACCAACCGCTTCAACCCCGACCCACCCGGCGTCGCGCGGGCGTCGGAGATGTTCACGGCCTGGCTGGCGCACTGGGCCGAGCGGGGCTTCGGCTACCTGGCGGTGACCGAACCGGGCGGCAAGGAGGTCATCGGCGTGTGCGGCGTGCGGCTGCGCGAGTTCCACGGCGAGAAGGTGCTCAACCTCGGCTACCGGTTCCGGCCGTCCGCGTGGGGCAAGGGTTACGCGGTCGAGGCCGGGGCCGCGGTCCTGGAGTGGTGCGCCCGCGAGCAGGCGTCCCTGCCGGTGCTGGCCAGTGTGAACGTGGACAACAAGCCGTCGCTGCGGGTGGCCGAGCGGCTCGGCTTCACCGAGTACACGGAGGAAGCGTACGAAGGCGCGTTGTCCCGGCACTACCGGCGCTGAGCCGGGCGTTGTTTGACAACTCCAGAGAGAAGCGGATCACCGGCGGCGCTGCGGGCGGCGCCGGGCGCGGGCGTCCCAGCAGGGCCGGTGCCAGTGCCGCCGGTCGGCGACGGAGCCGGTCTCGTCGGCGGGCCAGACGACGAGGTGCGGCGTGCCCGGCCGGATCTCGTGGTCGCAGCCGGGGCAGCGGTAGAACTTCGTGGCCTGCGCGCCGGGCACCGTCCGGACCAGCCACTCGCCGTCGCTCCCGGCTTCGGCACGGGCCCACCCGGTGGCAGCACCGATCTCCCGCTCGGGCGGCCCACCGTCCGAGCGGTGGCCGGGACGGTTGCGTCGAGGCACGCCCAAACGGTAACCGCACCCCACCCACCACCGCGCACCCGCGTGAGCGCCCACCCACCCCGTGTCGACCTCCCGATCACACGTGCCGGCGCCCCGATCACGCGTGATGCCCCTCCCATCACGCGAGATGCCCCCTCAGTCACGCGAGATTCCCGCCGAAGCACGCGAGCCGCCCCTCCAGGCACGCGAACCGACCGCCCAGGCACGCGAGTCGACCCTCCAGGTACGCGAACCGACCCTCCGGGCACGCGAGCCGTCCGCCCAGGTACGCGACCTGGCGGCCGTCACCCCTGGGCGATCGCCAGCGGCACGAGCTGCTCGGCGGTGGTCAGCGAACCGTGCTGCCCGACCAGCGACGTCTCCACGGCCTCGGCCAGCCCGCGCACCATCCCGAACCGCCCGCGGGCCGCCACGACGACGTCGCCGATCCGCGGCAGCACCCGGTCGCTGACGGTGGGACCGAACCACCCCTCGGCGACGGCCTCCGCCCGCGAACGCACCCAGGCCCGCTCGCCCACCACCGCCCGCCAGGCGGCGAGCACGTCGGCGGTGGCACCCGGCTCGGTGTAGACGTGCCGGGCCCGGACCTCGCCCCCGAACGTCCGGACACCCGCCAGCAGCTCCGGCACGTCCTCGAGGTCGAGCTTGTCCTCGACGGTGACCATGCCGTGGTCGGCCACCACGGCGAGCAGGGCACCGGCCGGCAGACCGTCCACAAGGGACTCCACGAGCCGGTCGACCTGGCGCAGCTGCATCCGCCACGCGTTCGAACCCGGGCCGTACACGTGCCCGAGCAGGTCGAGTTCACTGTGGTAGGCGTAGCAAAAGGCCCGTCCGGCGAGCACCGACAACGTCCGGGCGGCGAGGTCGCCGAGCGCGTGCACCCCGGCGTAACGCGCGCCGCTCTGGGTGGCGCGGGTCAGCGCGGAGTCGGCGAACTGCGCGGACGACACGACGGCCGCGTCGATCCCGGCCGCGGCGGCGAGCTCGAACGTCGTCGGCAGCGGCTGCACCTCACGCGGCGGGAGCGCGCCGCGAAGGTCGCCGCCGTCCTCGTGGCTGCGCCAGCGCAACGCGTTGAGCACGCCGACGCCCGGCATCTCGAAGGTGTAGCCGACCATCCCGTGCTCACCGGACGCGAGGCCCGTCCCGATCGCGGCCACCCCGGCGGCGGTGGTCGACGGGAAGCCCACGCGCAACGTCCGCCGGGCGAGCTCGGTCAGCACCGGGGCGTCCGCGGCGTGCTCGGTCAGCAGTTCCCAGCCGAGCCCGTCGATCAGCAGCACCGCCGCGCTCCGCGACGCCGGCAGGTCCAGCGTGTTCGCGCACCCGGGCACCCCGAGCGCGGCGAGCAGGGATGGGACGACTTGGCCGAGGTGCGCGACGTCGGCGAGCGAAGGGGGCTGCACGCGCCCACCTTCCCATCCGGGGGCCCGCCCGGCGATAATCGCCGCATGCCGACCTACGCCTACCGCTGCCGCGAGTGCACCGAGACCTTCGAGCTCCTGCGCCCGATGGGCGAGTCCGGCGCGCCGGCCGCTTGCCCGGAGGGCCACGCGGACACCGTCAAGCTGCTCACGACGGTCGCCCTCACCGGAGCCGCGGGTGGTCCCGCGGCCCCGGCCGGTGGCGGCGGGTGCTGTGGTGGCGGCTGCTGCGGCTGACCGGCCTCAGAGCGCCTTCAGCGCCTGGTCGAGGTCGTGCCAGAGGTCCTCGACGTCTTCGAGCCCGGCCGAGAGCCGGACGAGCTGCTCGGACACGCCGGCGTCGTGGCGGTCGCCGGCGTCGACGATCCGGTGGCTGATCGACCCCGGGTGCTGGATCAGCGTGTCGACGCTGCCCAGGCTGACGGCGGGCGTGATCAGCCGGACGGCACCGATCAGGGCGTGCGGGTCGCCGTCGACCTCGAACGCCACCAGCGGGCCGCCGAGCCGCGGGTAGTGCACCTTCGTCACGGCCGGGTGGGCGGCGAACCGCTCGGCCAGCGTCGCTGCCGTCGCGGACGCCGCGCCGACCCGCAGCGGCAACGTGGAAAGCCCACGCAGCAACAGATATCCGGCGAGCGGGTGCAGCACGCCACCGGTGGCGAAGCGGATCTGCCGCAGCCGGGCGGCTTCCTCGGCGTCGCACGCGACGATCCCGCCCATCACGTCGCCGTGGCCGCCGAGGAACTTCGTCGCGCTGTGCAGCACGATCCGGGCGCCGTGGCGGCCCGGGCGCTGCAGCACCGGCGTCGCGAAAGTGTTGTCCACCACCAGCGGCACGTCCCCGCACGCGAGAGCCAGCGCGGCGATGTCGACCTCGGCGAGCGTCGGGTTCGCCGGGGTCTCGACGAACACCAGGCCGGTGTCGGGCCGCAGCGCGGCGGCGACGGCGTCCGGCGCGGCCCAGGTGACCTCGGTGCCGAGCAGTCCCGACTGGAGCAGGTGGTCACTGCAGCCGTACAGCGGGCGCACGGCGACGACGTGACGTTTCCCTTGCGCCACCGCGGAAAGCAGGCACGCGGACACCGCGGCCATGCCGCTGGCGAACGCGACGCCGTGGTCGAACCCTTCGAGCTCGGCCAGGGCCCGCTCGAACCGCTCGACGGTCGGGTTGCCCACCCGGCCGTAGATCGGCGGGCCGGCCACCTCGCCGCCGGCGGCGAACTCGTCGATCCGGGCGGCTTCGCCGGCGCTGTCCCGTGACGGGTAGGTCGTGGACAGGTCGAGCGGCACGGCGTGCACGCCGAGGTCCGTGAGGTCGTCACGGCCGGCGTGGACAGCGCGGGTGCGCAGGGCGGAAGTCATACGAGCATGCTCGATCTTTCACCGGATCGAAGGCAACAGTCTCGGATATCATTCGCCGATGTCCGAGAATGTCGAACTCAGTCCGGTTGATCTTGACATTCTGCGCCTGCTGCAGAACGACGCCCGGATCACCAACAAGGACCTCGCTGCCGCGGTCGGCCTGGCGCCGTCGACGTGCCTGGACCGGGTGGCGCGGCTGCGGGACACCGGCGTGATCACCGGGCAGCACGCGTCGGTCGACGCGGCGAAGCTCGGGCGGCCGCTGGAGGCGTTCCTGTTCGTCCAGGTGCGCCCGCACCGGCGGCCGCTGGTGGACCCGTTCATCGAGCACCTGCTGTCCCTGCCCGAGGTGCGCGCGGTCTACCACCTGACCGGGCCGGACGACTTCCTCGCGCACGTCGCCACCAGCTCCGCCGGCGAGCTGCAACGGCTGGTGCTCGACGAGCTGACCGCCCGCGACGAGGTCGCCCGCGTCCACACGAACCTGGTGTTCCAGCACTGGAGCGGTGGCCCCCTGCTGCCACCCGGTGCTTGACGTCAGAGTGTCTCGAGCCAGCGGCGTGTCTGGCGCGGGGACGTCATGCGGAGGACCGAGGGGCACGGCGGTTCGGCGGCCCAGCCCCGGATGGTCGCCCGCTTCCGCGCGAACGACGCGAAGTGCCAGCGGATGATCGAGTCGGCGGAGAACATCTGGCGGAACGACTCGACGTTGCCGTTGCAGATCCGCTCACGGGTCACCGACCGCACGGCCGTCCGGCGCAGCAGGCGGCCCAGCGAAAGCCCGCGCGGGTAGTCGAGACCCACGATGAGCTGGGTGCGGGGCAGCACCACGTCCTTCCACCGGCTGTACGCGGCGTCGAGGACCCAGCGCTCCCCCGCGCAGACCTCCGCGATGCGGCGGCGCTGCTCTTCGTCGGGCACCTGGACCCAGCCCGGCTGCCAGGTCAGGTCGTCCACGGAGTGGTACGGCAGGCCGGTGCGCTCGGCGATCCGCGCGGCGAGCGTCGACTTGCCCGAGCCGGTGACGCCGTAGACGACGATCCGGTCAGGAGTCGAGGTCACGGGCGGGCTCCTGCGGTCCTCGGTAGGGCAGCGTCTGGCTGTAGACGATGCTCGTAGTCGTGCTGCCGAACTGGGCCAGCTCGTCCATCGTGCGCTCGAGGTGGGCCATCGAGGCCGCGGCGACCTTGAGCGTGTAGCAGTCGTCGCCGGTGGTGCGCACGCATTCGAGGATCTCGAAGCGCTCGGCCAGCAGCTTGTGCAGCGGCTCGTGGCGGCTGCCCGGGTACTTGAGCCGGACGACGGCGAGCACCGCGTACCCGACCTTGCCGAGGTCGATGTCCGCGCGGTACCCGGTGATCACGCCGGTGGCCTCGAGACGGCGGAGGCGTTCGGTGGTCGCGGACGCGCTGAGGTTCACCCGGCGGCCCAGCTCGGTGAGGGGCAGCCGGGCGTCACGCTGGAGCTCGACCAGGATGGCCCAGTCGGTCGGATCGAGACTCTCGATCATCCGGCGAATATACCGCGAGATCCACGGCCGAAGCCGGCGAACGCCGTGGCCGATCCCTTCCGATCAGGGGTTTCCCCTCGTTAGCCTTGGTGGGTGAAGATCGGCGTGAACGTCCCCAACTTCGGCCCCGGCACGGATCCCGGCGCACTGCGCTCGTGGGCGCAGACCGTCGAAGGCCTCGGCTACGACCTGCTGATGGTGTCCGATCACGTCGCGATCACGCCCGACGTCGCGGCGCAGTACCCGGCGCCGTTCTACGAGCCGTTCACGACGCTGTCGTGGCTGGCCGGCGTCACGACGCGGGTGCGCCTGGGCACCACCGTGCTGGTCGTGCCGTACCGCCACCCCCTGCTGGTCGCCCGGATGGCGGCGAACCTCGACCAGCTCAGCGGCGGCCGGCTCGTGCTCGGCGCCGGCATCGGCTGGGCGAAGCAGGAGTTCGACGCGCTGGGCGTCCCGTTCGAGCAGCGCGGGAAGCTCACCACCGAGTACCTGCGGGCGATCCGCGCGGCCTGGGCCGAACACGACGACTACCGCGCGGGCCCGATCCCGCTCTGGCTCGGCGGGAGCAGCGACGCCGGGCTGCGCCGGGCGATCGAACTCGGCGACGCGTGGCACCCGTTGCGGCTGACCATGGCCGGGTTCCGGGAAGGGTTGGGGCGCTTGACAACCCTGGCCGGCGACCGGCCGGTGCCCGCGTTCGCGCCACGGATCCTGCTGCGGCTGACGAACGCGCCGGTGACCGGGCCGGACCGGCGCGCCGGCGAGGGCACGCTCGACCAGGTCCTCGACGACCTGGCGCGGTTGCGGGACCTGGGTGCCGACACCGTCGTGCTCGACCCGTTCGACGCCGACCCGGCCGAAACCCTCCACCCGGAGGTGGCTTGGCGAGACCTCGCGGTGATTGCCGCGTCCTGGAAGGAGAAACTGTGAACGACACCGAGGAAACCCTGCTGCGGCGGGCGATCGAGCTGGCCCGCGAAGCGCGTGAGGTGCACGGCAACCCGCCGTTCGGCTCCCTGCTGGCGGACGCCGACGGCACCGTGCTGGCCGAGGACCGCAACACCTCGATCACCGACGACGACATCACGGCGCACCCCGAGCTGAAGCTCGCCCGCTGGGCGGCGCAGCACCTGGCCCCGGAGGTCGCGGCGACGACCACGATGTTCACCAGCACCCAGCCGTGCGGGATGTGCGCCGGCGCGATCGAGCGGTCCGGGCTCGGCCGGGTCGTCTACGCGCTGTCGACCGAGCAGTTCCTCACCCTGCGGCCGCCGGTCACCTGGGGCGGTCACAAGCTCGACGGCCCCGCGCTGTTCGACGAGGCCCGTGTGCCGGTCGAGGGGTACTACCGGTAGCGGCCAGCAGCCCCGGAACCGGGCACTGGCGAGCGTTGCGCCAACCGAGCACGATCCGGGCCCCGAGGTAACGGGCGTCATCTTCCGGACGACCTCCTTCGCACGAACGGACCCGCCGATCGTGCCGACCGGAGGTGTCCCGATGACCGACCTGTACCAACCGGATCCCGGCGCGCCAGCGGCCGCACCGGCTCGGCCCGGGTACCGGACCAGCCCGTGGCGTCTGCTGCTCGCGGCCACGGGCGGCGCGGCGCTGGTCGGCGCGCTGTGGGCCGGCCTCGGCCTGGCCGGTTCCGGCGGTCCCGCGGGCCCGTCCGGGGACACGTTCGACCTCCGTGGCACCTTCACGTTGACCAGCGGCGGGGACGGCTTCGGCACGTGCGTCGGCTCCGGCGGCTACGCGGACATCGCCGGTGGCGCCGCGGTCACGGTCTACGACGCCGCCGGCAGCGTGCTCTCCCGGGGCGCGCTCGGCACCGGACGGCCGGCGGGCATGGGCACCTGCGTGTTCTCCCTGTCCGCGCAGAGCGTCCCCGCTGGCGAGCAGATCTACCTGGTCGAGGTCGCCCACCGCGGCCGGACCATGGTGACGCCGCAGGACGCGCGCGACGGCAACGTCGCGCTCAGCCTGGGTGGCTGATCAGTAGTCCTTGAAGCCCTTCCCGGTCTTCCGCCCCAGCCGGCCGGCGGTGACCAGGTGCTCCAGCAGCGGCGCGGGCGCGAAGCCTTCCTCGCGGAACTCGTTGTAGAGCGTCCGCTGGATGGCCAGGGAGACGTCGAGGCCGACGACGTCCAGCAGCTCGAACGGGCCCATCGGCAGGCCGCAGCCGACCTTCATCGCCGTGTCGATGTCGTCGGCGCCGGCGTAGTGCGCCTCCAGCATCTTCACGGCGTCGTTGAGGTACGGGAACAACAGCGCGTTGACGATGAAGCCCGCGCGGTCGCCGCAGTGGACGGCGTGCTTGCCGACCGCCTGGCAGACCGCGCTGGCCGTGGCGACGACGTCCGGGGCCGTGGCGATCGTCGACACGACCTCCACCAGCTTCATCACCGGGGCCGGGTTGAAGAAGTGGAGACCGACCACATCACCCGGCCGCGAAGTCGCCGCGGCGCACTCGATCACCGGCAGGGAGGACGTCGTCGTGGCCAGGACGGCGCCGGGGCGGACGACCTCGTCCAAGGCCGCGAACACCGCCTGCTTCACCGAAAGTTCCTCGGCCACCGCCTCGACGACCAGGTCGACGTCGGCCAGGGCGTCGAAGTCGGTGACCGGGGTGATCCTCCCCAAGGCCAGCGCCGCGTCCTCTTCGGACAGCCTGCCCTTCACCACGGCCTTGTCGAGCGACTTCTTCACCTTCGCCACGGAAGCCTGGGCCTTCTCCAGGCTCCGGGCCCGCAGCACGACGTCGAGGCCGCGCTTCGCGAAGACCTCCGCGATGCCGGTGGCCATCGTGCCGGTGCCGACCACGCCGACCTTCGCGACCGGCCGCGGCGCGACACCGTCCACAGTGGACGTCGCCGTGGCGTCCGCGACCACGTTCGGCGAGTCCGGCGCGTCGTAGGTGTAGAAGCCGCGGCCGGTCTTGCGGCCGAGCAGGCCCGCGGTGATCATCTGCTTGAGCAGCGGCGCCGGCGCGTGCAGCCGGTTGCGGGACTGGTGGTACATCGTGTCGAGGATCTCGTTCGCGGTGTCCAGCCCGATCAGGTCGAGCAGCGCGAGCGGGCCCATCGGGTAGCCGCAGCCGAAGCGCATCGCGGCGTCGAGGTCCTCGCGCGTGGCGTAGCGCTGCTCGTACGTCCGCACCGCGTGGTTCAGGTAGCCGAACAGCAGCGCGTTCGCGATGAACCCGGCCCGGTCGCCGATCACCACCGGCACCTTGCCCAGCCGCTCGGCGAACGCGACGACGTCGGTGACCACCTCCGGCTCGGTGACCACGGTCTTCACGATCTCGACGAGCTTCTGCACCGGCGCCGGGTTGAAGAAGTGCATGCCGACGACCTTGCCGGGGCGCGCGGTGTGCACGCCGATCTCGGTGATCGAGAGCGAGGACGTGTTGGACGCGAACACGACCTCCGGCCGGGTGACCTTGTCCAGCTGCGTGAAGACGTCGGCCTTGGCCGCCAGGCTCTCCGGGATCGCCTCGACCACGAGGTCCACTTCGGACAGATCCGAGAGCGTGGTGCTGTACCGGATCCGGCCCAGCAAGGCCTCGCGGCCGGCTTCGTCGAGCTTTCCGCCGGACAGGGCGCGCTCGGTCGAGTGCTCCAGGTGCCCCCGGCCGCGCGCGACGCCCGTCTCGTCCAGCTCGACCGTGATGACGTCGAGGCCGCTGCGCGCGAGCACTTCGGCGATACCGGCCCCCATCGTGCCGAGGCCGACCACTCCGACTGTCGAGATGTCCCGCGCCATCGAGGCCTCCAGTGATGTTACTCGCCGGTAATTGCCCCGATACTGCCACGCGCCGCCTTCTGAAGCCCAGACGGAATCGAGTCAGAACGGCGTTTGTCACCCGGTCGGCAACGCGGGCTCACTCGCCGAAATTGCCCTCCACCAGCTCTTTCGCCTTGGCCAGCGCCTCGGACGCCTGCGGGCCGCTCGCCCGGACACGGATCCGATCACCTTGCCGGGCGCCGAGCGACATCAGAGCCAGCACGCTGTGCCCGTCGGCCTCCTGCTCGCCGAGGCCCACCTTCACCTCGGCGTCGAACGCGCTCAGCGTGCGCACCAGCACCGCGGCCGGCCGCGCGTGCAGGCCGACCTCGTTGTGCAGCTCCAGCTCGATCTCGTCACCACCACCACCACCACCACCCCCGCCGGTGACCGGCGGAGCGGGCATCAGGTCCTCGGGCATCCCGGCCGCCGCGGCGGCCTCCGCCACCGCCTTGCGGTCCCCGCCGGCCTGCGCGGCGACGGCCGCCGCGATCGCGCCCTCGACCAGCGGGCCGTCCGCGACGAGGGCGGCCGACGGGTCGGCCAGCGACTCGACGGCCAGCTCGGCGGTCATCTGGGCGCTGCCGAGGTCGTAGAGCAGCACCACCCCGGCCCCGGAGTCGGCGCGCTGGGTGGCCGCGACGACCTCGTCGTAGTCCGTGCCGATCCCGCCGTCGGGCAGGCCGCCGGCCGGCAGGATCGTGACGTCCGGGGCCATCTGGGCGGCCAGTTCGGCGAGGCCTTCCGCGAGCTTCCCGCTGTGCGACACGAGCACGATGCCGACGCTCACCGGGCGGCTCCCGCGAACGCCCGCAGCAGCAGGGCCGACGAGCGCGCGCCCGGGTCCAGGTGGCCCACCGCCCGTTCGCCGAGGTAGGACGCCCGGCCCTTGCGCGGCACCAGGTCCACTGTGGACTCGGCGCCGCGGTCGGCGGCGTCGGCGGCCGCGGTCAGCACCGCGGCGACGTCCCCGCCGTCCTCGGCCGCCTTCTCCGCGGCCGAAAGGGCGGGGATCAGGGCGTCGACCATCGTCGCGTCGCCGGCCACGGCCTTCCCGCGGGCCTGGACGCCTTCGAGCCCGGCGCGCAGCGCGTCGAGCAGCGCCGGGACGTCGAGCTCGGCGGTCGTGCCCAGCTTGGCCGAGGCACGCAGGAAAGCCGTGCCGTACAACGGGCCGGCCGCGCCGCCGACCTTGGAGATCAGCGTCGTCGCGACGAGCTTCAGCACCCCGCCCGGGGTGTCCGGCTCGGCGGCGTCGAGGGCCGCGACGACGGCCGTGAAACCGCGGTTCAGGTTCTCGCCGTGGTCGCCGTCGCCGATCGCGCGGTCGAGCTCGATCAGCTCGGCGCGGTGCTCG
This sequence comes from Amycolatopsis sp. NBC_00348, assembly GCF_036114655.1. NCBI lineage: Bacteria > Bacillati > Actinomycetota > Actinomycetes > Pseudonocardiales > Pseudonocardiaceae > Amycolatopsis > Amycolatopsis sp. NBC_00348. The sequence goes on from NZ_CP107994.1 coordinate 6,635,275, forward strand.
GCGACGACCGCCGCGGCGGCGCGCACGGCCGCCGCGACCCCCGCGGACTTGCAGGTCATCAGAGCCCCCACCGCAGGGCCGCGGTGTTGACCGGCGCGTCCCACAGCTCCGTCAGCTCGTCGTCCAGTTTGAGCAACGTCAGACTCATCCCCTGCATCTCGAGGCTGGTGATGTACGGCCCGACCAGCCGGCGTTCGACCACGATCCCACGCTCGGCCAGCAGCCGCTCGGCGATGCCGTGGGCCAGGTAGAGCTCGACCAGCGGGGTGCCGCCCATCGAGTTGGTGAACAGCAGCACACGGTCCCCAGAGGCGAACGGCAGGTCCGAGACGATCGCCTCGACCATGCGCGCGACCAGCGCGTCGGCCGGTTCGAGCGGGATCCGCTCGCGGCCGGGCTCACCGTGGATGCCAATGCCGAACTCGATCTCGTCGTCGGCGAGCTCGAAGCTGGGGGTGCCGGCGTGCGGCACGGTCGGCGCGGTCAGCGCGACGCCGATCGAGCGCACCTGGCCGATCACCTTCTCCGCCAGCGCGGTCACCGCGTCGAGCGAGTCGCCGCGCTCGGCGGCCGCGCCGGTGATCTTCTCCAGCAGCACCGTGCCGCCGACCCCGCGGCGGCCGGCGGTGAACGTCGAGTCCTTGACCGCGACGTCGTCGTCGATCACGACGCTGCGCACCTCGAGGCCCTCGGCGGCGGCCAGCTCGGCGGCGGTCTCGAAGTTGAGCACGTCACCGGTGTAGTTCTTCACGATCAGCAGCGCCCCGGCGTCACCCGTGGTCGCGGTGACGGCGGCCTGCACGGCGTCCGGGGTGGGCGAGGTGAACACCGCGCCCGGGACGGCGGCCGCGAGCATGCCCAGGCCGACGAAGCCGCCGTGCAGCGGTTCGTGCCCGGCCCCGCCGCCGGAGATGACGGCGACCTTGCCCGCGACCGGGGCGTCGGCCCGGACCACGACGTCCGGGTCCTCCTGGACGCGGAGGATGTCGGCGTGCGCGGCGGCGAGGCCCCGCAGCGACTCCACGACCACGTTCGCCGGATCGTTGATGATCTTCTTCACGGCAACCTCCGGCACATCAGCGGGTGGGTGCCCTCTTCCTACATCTCCGCGCGGCCGTACGCCAGGTCAGGGTTTCGGGAGCAACGTGACGACGTTCTTCGCGACGGTGACCGCCTTGCCGCACGGGTCGTCCTTGTCCGCCTGGGCGTCGTAGTTCTGGTAGCGCACCTGGGCCAGTTCGACGTCGTCGCCCTGCCACGGCCGGTGCTGCCACTCCACGTCGCACTGCGACGAGCCCGACGTGCCCTTCTTCTGGAAACCGGTGATCCCGCCACCGAGGTCCACCTTGGAGTAACCGTCGCCCACGATCGGGGGCAGGCCCGGCAGGAACCCGACCGTCACCGTCGCGGAGGCGGCCTTGGCCTTCCAGTCGCAGGCGTGCAGGCCCGACGGCGCCGGCTTCGCGGACGGCGCGGCCGAGGCGACCACAGAGGACTCCGCCATCGTGCACGGGTCGGCGGTCAGCAGCGTGCCCGGCGGCGTGGAGTACTTCTCCGGCGAGCTGTGCAGCTTCTGCACGACCGCGTCCATCAGCGTCTGCCCGGGACGGCAGGGATCACCCGGGTAGGCGACCGTCAGGGTGATGGCCGTGTCCGGGTTCAGCGCCGTCATCGCCGCGACCGTGCAGTCCGAGTCGTCGGTCTTGTCGACGCGCAGCGGCAGCCCGCCGACCAGGCCGGTCGTCTTGTCCGCGTGCGGCAGCAGGGTGTTGCCGATCTCGAAGTCGAGCCGGATCTCCTTGCCGCCGGGGTCCTTCACCTTGTTGGTGCAGCGGTCGTAGGCGATCGACGACGGCGTCGGGTCCTCCTCGACCGTGCCGAGGCCGAGCGCGCCGAGGGCGTCCTTGGTCAGGAACTGGCACGGCTTGATCGTGCGGAGGGCGCCGGTGGCCACCGCGGCGTCGGTGATCGGGCCGTCGGTGGCCGGGCCCGAACCGGCCCCCGCGGGCACCGTCGTCCGCGCGAAGTTGGACCGGCCGAGGTCCTGCCCGCACGCGGTCAAAGTCAGCGTGAGGGCGGTGACCAGCAGGAACAGCTTCGGGAGACGGCGGTGTCGAACGTCAGGGAGCACGCGATGCACGGTAGCGGCAGCAGCGCGCCGCTGTCCGGACAACCCGGCTATTCGCCCGCCGCCGGGGTCGTGTCGGTGGTCTCTTCGGTCTCGGTCTCGGCCGGCACGACCAGCGGCCGGACCTGCGCCCAGGTGAAGAACAGCGCGGCGACCACCAGCATGCCGATCCCGGCCCACAGGTTGATGTTCACCCCGGCCGCCTTCTGCAGCTCGGCGTCGGACGTGAAACCGATGCCCAGCACCGTGAGGATGACGCCGTAGACGCCGATCAGCAGGGCGATGATCAGCCGGATGTCGAAAGCGCCCGCCTTCTTCGGCCGCGCGCCGGACTCGGTAGCCATAACGGGGACCTCCTAGAAGATGACGTTGAGGGCGATGGTCAGGATGAGCACGATGCCCGCGAGCAGGCCCGGCTTGCGGTACCAGCCCGCGTTCTCGCCGGTGTTGTCGTGCTGCCGCGTCGCCTTCGGCGTCAGCGAGTAGACGAGACCCACCAGTTCTTCGTCCGGCTTCGGCTTGGTCGCCAGCGAGACCACGACGCTCACCACGATGTCGACGACGAACGCGGTCCCGGCGGCCACGAAGCTGGTGCCCTGGCCGCTCAAGCCGATCACCCCGGCCTGCGACAGGCCCCAGACGGTGATCGCGGACGCGGTGCCGAGCAGCAGGCCGCTCCAGCCGGCGTGCGGCGTCATCCGCTTCCAGAACATGCCCAGGATGAACGTCGCGAACAGCGGCGCGTTGAAGAACGAGAACAGGTCCTGCAGGTAGTCCAGGATGTTGCCGGAGTTCGAGGCGATGAACGCGGTGCCGATCGCGAGGACCGTGCCGACCGACGTGACGATGCGCCCGAGACGCAGGTAGTAGCCGTCCGGCTTGTCCTTCTTGACGTACGTCTGCCAGATGTCGTACGTGAAGACCGTGTTGAACGAGCTGAGGTTCGCGGCCATGCCGGCCATGAACGAGGCCAGCAGGCCGGCGATCGCGATGCCGAGCATGCCGTTGGGCAGCAGGTCGCGCATCAGCAGCAGGAGCGCGTTGTTGAAGGTGACGCCGCTTTCCGCGGTGCCGCCGTCGAGCAGGACCTGCTTGTCCTTGACGTACTCGGACACGGTGACCGCGGCGATCATGCCGGGGATGATCACGATGAACGGGACCAGCATCTTCGGGAACGCGCCGATGATCGGCGTGCGCCGCGCGGCGGACATGCTCTTCGACGCCATCGCGCGCTGCACCTCGACGAAGTTCGTCGTCCAGTAGCCGAACGAGAGCACGAAGCCCAGACCGAACACGATGCCGAGGATCGAGAGGATGTTGTTGCCGAAGCCCGTCAGGTTGTCACCGGGCCACGAGTGCAGCTGCGCGGTGCCGCCCGGGCTGCCGGTGACCTTGTCGACCAGGCCCTGCCAGCCGCCGACCTTCACCAGGCCGATGATCGTCAGCGGCACCAGCGCGATCACGATCACGAAGAACTGCAGGACCTCGTTGTAGATCGCGGCGGACAGGCCGCCGAGCGCGGTGTAGGAGAGCACGATCACGGCGGCGATGATGATCGACACCCAGATCGGCCAGCCCAGCAGCAGGTTCACGACGCTGGCCAGCAGGAACAGGTTCGCGCCCGCGATCAGGATCTGAGCGGCGGCGAAGCTGATGCCGTTGAGCAGGTGGGCCGGCTTGCCGAAGCGGCGGCGCATGAACTCCGGGACGCTGCGGACCTTCGAGCCGTAGTAGAACGGCATCATCACGATGCCGAGGAACAGCATCGCCGGGATCGCGCCGATCCAGAAGTAGTGCACGGTCGGCAGGCCGTACTGGGCGCCGTTGGCCGACATGCCCATGACCTCGACCGCACCGAGGTTCGCGGAGATGAACGCGAGGCCGGTCACCCAGGCGGGTAGCGAACGGCCCGACAGGAAGAAGTCGAGACTGCTCGACACCTGCCTTCGGGCCAGGTACCCGATGCCGAGCACCAGGACGAAGTAGAACGCCAGCTCGATGTAGTCGATCGCGTTGGCGTCGAGTCGCAGGTTCGCATCGGCGAGAAGCACCCGACCCACCTCCCGGCTGTACTTTCAAACTGGACAAGAACCGACAGGAATCACCACTGTCCTGTCGGATCCGGACAGTACTGCATGGTTTCCGGGTCGGCACGCTGAGCTGTCCATTGTGCACAGAGGGCGCGTTTCCCGGTCTCTGACCAGTGGAAACGCGCCCTCGACGCCGCGGGAGCGACTCAGTTGGGGATCATCGATCGGTCGGGACGGCGATCTCGCCCTCCTCGTCGATCAGCCGGGCGAGCACGTCGTCGGGCAGGTAGGTGCGGTGCGGGTACTCCGGACCCCACGAGTTGAGCAGCGGCACCGCGCCGAGCTCGTCGGCCCGCGGGTTGCCGAGGACGGCGTGCACGTCGTCGACCGACTTGGCCCAGCGGAAGGCCGCGATGCCCTGCTTGGCGTCGGGGACGTACTTCTCCCGCGCCTCCCAGTCGTCGTTCTTGTACGAGTCGTCCCAAAGGACGTGCCCGGCGTCCTTGAGCACCTCGGCGCCGGCGCGGACGGAGGTGCCGTTGTCGTCACCGGGGTTGGTCTCGGGCCATTCGTCGCCCTTCTTGGCCGCGTCCCAGAGCCAGCGGGCGGTGTACTCGCCGCCGTTGAACAGCGACATGCACCGCGACCAGCCGAAGCCGACGCAGGCGCCTTCCGCGCCCTGGTCGTAGAAGGCGTAGTTGGCGTCGGTGTCCGGGGTGCCGCCCGGTTCGAGGCAGACGCAGTGCCCGCCGCGGATCCGGCCGAGCGCGTCGGCGCCCGCCTTCGCGATGAAGAACTCGCCGGACTTCTCGTCCTGCTCCGGCGTGTCGAAAGCGGAGTACCAGTTGACCCCGATGACGACGGGCGACCGCGTCGGCCGGTCGTCGTCGGCGAGCGCCGACAACGGATACCGTTCGACGTGCTCCCAGTCGTCCGGAATGAACCGGCCCAGCCGCGGGTCGAGCGGATCGGAACCGAGCGGGCGATAACGCATGACTTCCTCCTCCGTGCAGGCGAAAACGCGCGCACATCGACCGGAGGACATGCGCACACCGAGCTCAAAGGCGGAAACAAACGTTGGCACGACGAAAAAGACGGCCGAGCGCACCACCCTCCGGCCACACCGGACGTACCGGCGGAACCCCTCGAATCGAGTATCCCACGAGCCGGACTCAATGGATCCGCACCTCACCCGAACAGCGCATTAAGATAAGACGGATGAAATGATCGGCCCACCGCAACGCGCGCTATCCGGTCAACAATTCCCCGGCCGGAGTAATGGCAGCCGAATCAGATACACGAATACGGCATCGATTCGGCATCACCGTGACAGCGGCGACGGGTGAAGCGACTCAGGTGCGTCTTCCCGCCACCGGACCGCCCGGAGGAAACATCCCTTCACGGCCTGTCCGCTCACGTGGAAACCCGGTACGGGCGCAACGACCGGGTGACCGTCCCGCGTGTGCTGTTCCTCGGTGTGCTCGCGCCGGCCGCGAGTTCGCCGATCTGCTGAACGAACAAGTCGCCACCGGCCCTCAGCCTGCAAGGGCGAAGAACAACCGGCACTCGAACGGCTCGACGTGGCGCTGGTCGACGCCGGCGGCCGGCAGGTGGAGGGTCGTCCGGGCGGTGCGGCGGCTGGTTCGTGGGCTCGGCGTCGTGGACGCCAAGGAATTGGTCACCGTCGATCCTGCTTCAGCAGGTGCCGGCGGAACAAGCCGAAGTGGCGCGGCGGGCACTCGAGAGCGCCGGGGCGACCGTCGAACTGTGGTGAAGGTGGCTCAGGAAGTCACCCGGCGGAAGCGCGGCACCGGACCGTCCGAAGTCTCGACCGTCTCGGTGAACATCGCTTCCGGGCGCACCCAGAGGCCCCGCTCGCCGTAGAGCGCGCGGTACACGACCAGTTGTTCCTCGGTCTCACTGTGCGACGCGACGCCGAGCACCTCGTACTCGTGGCCCTTGTAGTGGACGTAGCGGCCGGGCTGCACCACTCAGAACAGCCGGAACTCGTCGGACTCGATGCCGCGCAGCTCGTCGTAGTCCAGGGTCAGGCAGCGGATCCCGCGGTCCTCCGCCAGCGTGCGCGCCTGCGGCTTGATGATCTGGGCCGCGAACACGCCCTGCACCGGGGCCAGCAGCGGGTCGCGGTTCAGCAGCTCCAGGTAGCGCGTCAGCTGCTCGACGCCGTCGATCTCGCCGCGGCGCTTGATCTCCACCGCCACCGACTTGCCGTCGGCGTCGCGGGCCATGATGTCGACCGGGCCGATCGGCGTGGGGAATTCGCGGCGGACCAGGGTGTAGCCGTCGCCGAGGGTCTTGATGTGCTCGGCCAGCAGGGCCTGCAGGTGCGCCTCGACGCCGTCCTTCTGCAGGCCCGGCTCCGCGCCCAGCGCCTGGGAGTAGTCGTGGAAGATCTCCTCGATCGAGATCACCAGCTTCTCGCCCTGCTTGTTCTCGACGATCCAGATCTTGCCGTCCTCGATCAGCCAGCAGGGCGGGCTCATCCAGTTCAACGGCTTGTACGCGCGGTCGTCGGAGTGGACCGACACCGAGCCGTCGGACTTCACGAGCAGCAGCCGGGTAGCCATCGGCAGGTGGGCGGTCAGCCGGCCGGCGTAGTCGACCTGGCACCGCGCGATCACGAGACGCACCCGAGGAGGGTAGGACAGGTCCGGGATACTGGTCCGGTGGACCCCATTCAGCGTGTCGCGTCCCGCGAGGTGTACCGGAACAATTGGATGACCGTCCGGGAGGACGAAATCCGCCGTCTCGACGGCTCCGCCGGCATCTACGGCGTGATCGACAAACCGGCGTACGCGCTCGTCATCGCCCAGGACGGCGACCGGTTCCGGCTGGTCGAGCAGTTCCGCTACCCGCTCGGCGAACGCCGCTGGGAGTTCCCGCAGGGCACCGCGCCCGACCTGGCCGACGTGCCGCCCGGCGAGCTCGCGGCCCGCGAGCTGCGCGAGGAGACCGGCCTGCGCGCCGGCACGATGGTGACGCTCGGCCGGCTCGACGTCGCGGCCGGGATGAGCAGCCAGCGCGGCTGGGTGTTCCTCGCCACCGAGCTCACCGAGGGCGAGCCGGAGCGCGAGATCGAGGAGCAGGACATGCGCAGCGCCTGGTTCACCCGCGCCGACGTCGAGAAGATGATCCTCACCGGCGAGATGACCGACGCGCAGTCGCTCGCCGCGTGGGCCCAGCTCATGCTGGCCGAGCGGTACCCGATCAGGTGACTCTCGCCGAGATGCCTTGATCAGTCGGGCCAGGAGGGCTTGCGCTTCTCCAGGAACGCGGCCATGCCTTCGCGGGCGCCGGGCAGCTGCGACGCCGAGGCCATCACCTCCAGCGCGATCGCGTACGCGTCGGCCTCGGGCCGGTCCAGCTGGGCGTACAGCGTCACCTTGCCCATCGCCTTGCTCGCCCGGCTGCCCCGCGTCGCCCGCGCGAGCAGCTCCGCGACGGCGTCGTCGAGCTGCTCGTCCGGCACGACGCGGTTGACCAGGCCCCAGTCGAGCGCGGTCGGCGCGTCGACGACGTCGCCGGTCAGCGCCAGCTCCATCAGGCGCTTGCGGCCGATCGAGCGCGCCACCGGGACCGCCGGGGTGTGGCAGAACCAGCCGCCCTTGCCGCCCGGGAGCGCGAAACCCGCCGATTCGGCGGCGATGGCGAGGTCGCACGAGGCCACCAGCTGGCAGCCCGCGGCGGTGGCCAGGCCGTGCACCCGCGCGATGACCACCTGCGGCACCGACTGCATCGTGCGCATCAGGTCCGTGCACAACGCCAGCAGTTCGCGCACGCCCATCAGGTCGCGCGCGGCGACGTCGCCGAAGTCGTGGCCGGCGGAGAACACCGGGCCGGCGCCGGCCAGCACGATGCCCGTCGCATCGGACGTCCCGGCCTCGCGGAACGCGGCCAGCAGCTCGGCGAGGTGGTCCGCGGACAGCGAGTTGCGCCGTGCCGCGCGGTTCATGGTGATCGTGACGGTGTCGCCGTCGCGCTTGACCAGGATGTGCTCGTACTCGGTCATGCCCCGACGGTAACCCTTCGGAACGTGCGCCGGTAACTGTCCGGGCCGACGCCGACCTCGGCGCGCATCCGGCGCCGCAGGTTCGCCGCGGTGCCCAGGCCGGAGCGCTGCGCGACCCGTTCGACCGGCAGCTCGGTCGTCTCCAGCAAGCGCTGCGCGTACCGGACGCGCTGGACGCGCAGCCAGCGTCCCGGCGTCACGCCGGTGGCCGCGGCGAACTCCCGGTGGAACGTCCGCTCGCTCATCCGCGCGTGCCCGACCAGGTCATCGACACCGATGTCGTCGCCGATCCGGGCCAGCGCCCAGTCCATTGTGGACGCCATGCCCGGCTGGGCATTCGCCGGCGGCAGCGGGTTGTCGACGTACTGGCGCTGCCCGCCTTCGCGCGCCGGCGGCATCACCAGCCGGCGCGCGAGCGCGGCGGCGACGTCCGCGCCGTGGTCCCGGCGGACCAGGTACAGGCAGAGGTCGAGGCCGCCGACGACGCCCGCCGAGGTCAGGACGCCGCCGTCGTCGGTGTAGAGCACGTCGCGCCGCAGGTCGGCGCGCGGCGCGGCGACGGTCAGGGCGTCGAAGTCGCGCCAGTGCGTGGTCGCCGCGCGGCCATCAAGCAGGCCGGCGGCGGCCAGCGTGAACGCACCCGAGCACAACGCGGCCACCGTCGTCCCCGCGCGGTGCGCCCGCCGCAGGGCCGCGCCGGCGGCAGAAGGCACCGGAGCGAGCGGGTCGTCGCGGCCCGGCGCCAGCACGAGGTCGCAGCCGTCGAGCCCGGCCAGGCCGTGCGTGGCCGCGACGTCGCCGAACGGCGAGACGGCCGTGCGGACCCGGCCCGGGCTGCACAGCCGCAGGGTGAACGGGCCGATCCCGCTGTCGGTGCGGTCCTGGCCCCAGACCTCGCCGATCACCGCGAGGTCGAACATCCGGGTGCCGGGCAGGAGCAGGACGCCGATCGTGCGCATGGCAGAAAAGTACCGCATCGCGCGTCTTCTGCCACTCCCCTGGGCGTCACGGAACCGCGAAACTCGACGTCATGACCGAAACGGCACTCATCCTGATCGACGTCCAGCGCGGGTTCGACGAGCCCGTCTGGGGACCGCGCAACAACCCCGGCGCCGAAGCGAACATCAAGGCCCTGCTCGACGCGTGGCAGGAGCGGCGGCTGCCGGTCGTGTTGGTGCACCACGACTCGACGGGGCCGAAGTCGTCGCTGCGGCCCGGCCAGCCGGGCAACGACTTCAAGCCCGAACTCGACGGCGCGCGCCCCGACCTGGTGTTCGGCAAGCGGGTCAACTCGGCGTTCATCGGCGACGTCGACCTCGACGCGTGGCTGCGCAAGCGCGGCATCACGAGCTTCGTGCTCGCCGGCATCCAGACGAACTTCTGCTGCGAGACCACCGCGCGGATGGGCGGAAACCTCGGCTACGACGTGACTTTCGCGCTCGACGCGACGTTCACGTTCGACCTGCCGGGTGTGGACGGCGACGTCGTCACTGCCGACGAGCTGTACCGCGTCACGGCGGCGAACCTGCACAACCAGTTCGCCACCGTCAAGTCCACGAAGGACATCCTGGCGGGCCTCAGCTGAGGCCGTGGCGCTCCCGGATGAGCGAGACGATGCCGTCCATGATGTCGGTCAGCTCGTAGTCCTTGGGCGTGAACACCCGCGCGATGCCGCGTTCGGTGAGCAACGCGGCATCGTCGGGCGGGATGATCCCGCCGACGATCACCGGCACGTCACCCGCGCCCGCGGCCCGCAGGCCGTCGACGACGTGCGGCACGACCTCGAGGTGCGAGCCGGACAGCACCGACAGCCCGACGACGTGCACGCCTTCCTGGACGGCGGCCGCGGTGATCTGCTCGGGCGTCAGCCGGATGCCCTGGTAGACGACTTCGAAGCCGACGTCGCGGGCGCGGACGGCGACCTGCTCGGCGCCGTTGGAGTGGCCGTCGAGGCCCGGCTTGCCGACCAGGATCCGCAGCCGCTCGCCCAGTTCCGCCTCGGTGGCGCGGACGCGGGCGCGCACCCGTTCGATCCCCGGGTCGCCACCGCCCGCGGCGGTCGCGGAAACCCCGGTGGGCGCCCGGTATTCGCCGAACACCTCGCGCAGCGCGCCGGACCACTCGCCGGTGGTCACGCCGGCCCGCGCACAGTCCACAGTGGCCTCGAAGAGGTTCGCGGACGTCCGCGCGATCTCCTTCAACGTGGCCAGTGACCGTTCGACGGCGTCGCTGTCCCGCCGGCCGCGCCACTCCTCGAGCGCCGCGACGGCGTCCTTCTCGACGGCCGGATCGATCGTCTCGATCGCCTTCGCGCCCTCGGCCTGCAGCGGCGACGGCTCGGTCGTCGCGAACTTGTTGACCCCAACCAGCACCCGCTCGCCGTTCTCCATCCCGCGGCGGTACTCGGCCAGCGACCCGACCAGCTGCGACTTCATGTAGCCGCTCTCGACCGCGGCGACCGCGCCGCCGACGTCCTGGACGCGAGCGATCTCCTCGCGCGCGCCGGCCATGATCTCGTCGACCTTGGCCTGGATGACGTGCGAGCCGTCGAAGATGTCCTCGTACTCCAGCAAGTCCGTCTCGAAGGCGAGCACCTGCTGCATCCGCAGCGCCCACTGCTGGTCCCACGGCCGGGGCAGGCCGAGCGCCTCGTTCCACGCCGGCAGCTGGATCGCGCGGGCCCGCGCGCCGCGGGAGAGCGACACCGCGAGCATCTCCAGCACGATCCGCTGGACGTTGTTCTCAGGCTGGGCCTCAGTGAGCCCGAGCGAGTTGACCTGGACGCCGTAACGCAGCCGGCGTGCCTTCGGATCCGTTACGCCGTAACGATCCCGCGTGATCTCGTCCCAGAGCGCGGTGAACGCGCGCATCTTGGACATCTCCTCGACGAACCGGACGCCGGCGTTGACGAAGAACGAGATCCGCGCGACGACCTTGCCCATGTCGGCCGGGTCGACCTGCCCGGAGTCGCGGACGGCGTCGAGGACGGCGATCGCGGTGCACAGCGCGTACGCGACCTCCTGCGTCGGCGTCGCGCCGGCTTCCTGCAGGTGGTAGCTGCAGATGTTGATCGGGTTCCACTTCGGCACGTGGTGCACGGTCCACGCGATCATGTCGGTGATCAGCCGCAGGCTCGGGCCCGGCGGGAAGATGTAGGTCCCGCGGGACAGGTACTCCTTGATGATGTCGTTCTGCGTGGTGCCGGTGAGCTTCGCGAGCACCTCGTCGACGTCCCGGCCCTCGGCTTCGGCCTGCTCGCGCGCCACGGAGACGTACAGCGCGAGCAGCCACATGGCCGGCGCGTTGATGGTCATCGACGTGTTGGCCTCGGCGAGCGGGATGCCGTCGAAGAGCCGCCGCATGTCGCCGATGTGCGACACGGGCACGCCGACCTTGCCGACCTCACCGCGGCTGAGCTGGTGGTCCGGGTCGTAGCCGGTCTGGGTCGGCAGGTCGAAGGCGACGGAGAGCCCGGTCTGCCCCTTGGCGAGGTTGCGCCGGTAGAGCTCGTTCGACGCGGCCGCGGAGGAGTGCCCCGCGTACGTGCGCATCACCCACGGGCGATCCCGCTCGTGGTCGGATGGGTACGGCACTGTGCACCTCCGGCGCTGGTCGACCCACAGAGTGTACCGGCCGGTAACTTATGCGGCGGAGTGGAATCGGACACGTCCGGGTGACGGCCGCGCTCAGCCGGCGGCCCACGGCCGGGCCTGGACCTGCGCGATCAGGTCGCGGACGTACTCGGCGTCGGACAAGCCGACCAGCCGTACGGACCGAGCCAGGAACGCCCCCGGGTTCGCGGCCCCGGTCAACGACCCCAGCAGGCCGTCGGTGCTCCCGAAGGTGACGGCGCCGGCGCCGGCGCGCCCGGCCCGCACCACCGGCGGCGGCAGCGCGCCCAGGTACGCCGAGGCGCGGATCCTGCCCGAGACGCGATCGGCCACCACGACCCGCCGGTCGGTCACGGCGTACACCGCGCGGCGCAGAGCCCGTTGCCGGATGACGATCGGGCCCCAGGCGACCGCGAGCCCGAACGCGGCGAAGATCGGCGAGACGATCAAGAACCGCGCGTGCCCGAACAGCGGGATCCCCAGTGTCAGAAACCCCCAGACCAGACCGAAGACCAGCCGGTACCAGTCTTGGCCGTCGAACGCGACGCGCCGCGGCCGGTCCGACCACAGCAGGCGTTCTCCCGGCATCAGCACGTTCGTCGGCAGGTCCACCGTGGCCTCCACTCCCCAGTAAGCAGTGGGAACACGCACGCGTGGACCGGGTGGTTGCCTGTTCGGGGTCAGAAGAGCGAGTCACCCGGTTCGCCGGCCGCCTGCTTGCGCCGGGCCTCGCCGATCGCCTCGGCGAACAGGGCGCGTACTCGCTCCGGTTCGGCGATGCCCGTCAGCACGATCGGGAGGGGCACGGCCTTGATCCGGTGGGCGCCGTAGCGCGCCGCGGCCACGAGACGCGGGTCGACCGGGCCGAAGGTGATCGTCCCCGCGCCGCCGCGCTCCGGCACGACGACCGGCACGTCCAGCCCGGTGAGGGGCTGGGTCCGCGTGCGCCGCCACACGGCACCGGCGTCGACGACCAGCCGTCGGTCGGTGAGCACGTAGGTCAGGCGCCTGAGCTGCACGGCCGCAAGCCGAAGTGGAAGAGCAGCAGACCACCGCACCCGATCATCGCCAGCAGCGCGTGCGGTCTTTCGGCAGCGGCCTTGTCCGCCGCGAAGTACCCCACGACCGCGAGCACCACGGCCCCGATCAGCACGGCGTGGTGGTCGAGGCGGTTCAAGAGCGGCCGGTGGACCGGCTTTCCCGTCCACAGCACCTGTTCACCCGTGTAGGCCTGCACACCTGAGGCACGCTCCGGCGGGTGTCCGGGTTGCCCGTCAGGCGGCCGAACTGTCCGGTTCCGGCGGGGCCTGGCGGCTCTTCGCCTCGTCGATGGCCTTGGTCAGCAGGTCGCGGACGCGCTTGGGTTCGCCGACGCCCATCAGCGTCACCGAGCCGGGCTCGGGGAAAGCGAAGGTGCCCGTGCTCGACCGACCGGGCTTGAGGACCGGCGCCGACAGGCCGGCCAGTTCGCTGGAGCGTTCCTTCTGCCGGAACAGGCCCGAGCGCGCGATGATCCGGCTGTCCGTCACGGCGTAGGTCGTCCGGCCGAGCGCGAGGTAGCGGACGGCGGACCGGCCGACCGCGCCGTACAAGCCGGCCACCAGCACGACCAGCCCGGCGAGCATGCCCGCGCCTTCGGGTCGCTGCGTGAGGAGGAACCACAGCGCGGCCGCGGTGACGACGAGCCCGGCGGGGGCGATCACCCCGTCCGCGGCGACGTAGAACGGGCGCTGGACCGGCTCGCCCGCCCAGAGCACGCGCTCACCGGGTAGAAGATCGATTTCCCCTGCTGACATGGCCGAACACTACTCTGCCGGGGTGTCCGGCGCCGCATGCCGAGCGCGCTGTACGTGCGCGAACACCCTCTGTGCGTGGTCGATCTCGCGGAGCCTGAGATCGGGTTCGGCGTAGCGGTCGATGTGGACGACCCGGTGCCGGCGCCGACCTTCGGCGCCGGCGAAGGTGATCGTGCCGGCGAACTCGCCCTCTTCGTCGCTGTGGACGACGATCCGTTGATCGGTCACGAAGTACTCGACCAGATCGGCGTGCCGCCGCCGCGAGTATTCGGACCAGCCACCCGACACGAGGCCGAACACGGCCAGCACGGCGGCGAACGTCGTCTGGCCGAGGCTCACGAACACGACGACCGCGGCGACCCAGCCAGCACCGCCTTGTTCCGCTCTTCGGGCGGTTCGGGTCGCGGCGAACACTGCCACAGCAGGTTTTCGCCGGCTTGAAGCCTCAGTTCCCCCGGTACATACGGACAAACTACGCGCCGGACGCTGTGACGGAAATCCGCGAGACCGGACCGAGATCCGTCGGTTAGCGTGGGTAGCCGTGACGTGGAGTGTGTACGGGAGTTACCTGCTCATCGTGGTCCTGATCGTGCTCGCGCCGGGGCCGGACACGATGGTGATGCTGAAGAACGCGCTGTCCGGCGGCTTCCGGGGCGGGCTGCTCGCGTCGCTCGGGATCCTCACCGGGAACGTCGTGCAGGGCAGCGCCGCCGCGCTCGGGCTCGGCGTGCTCATCGCGAAGTCGCAGCCGGTGTTCCTCGCCCTCAAGTGGGTCGGCGCGGCCTACCTCGTCTTCCTCGGCTTCCAGGCGTTGCGCGGTGCGTTCCGCGGGCACTACGACGTCGTCGAGCAGACGCAGCAACGCCGTCGCGGCGGGGGTTTCCGGCGGTTCCGCGAGGGGCTGCTCTCCAACGTCACCAACCCGAAGGTGCTGGTGCTGTACCTCTCGGTGCTGCCGCAGTTCCTCGACCCCGGGCACACGACGACGTGGGACGCGCTCGCGCTGGCCTACACCACCGCCGTGATCGGCGGGCTGTGGTTGCTGGTGCTGCTGCTGTTCGTGCACCGCGTGCGCGCGTGGCTGGGCCGTCGCCGGGTCCGCCGGACGCTCGACGGCGTCACCGGCACCGCGCTGGTCGGGTTCGGCGCCGCCCTCGCCCTGGAGTCCTGATGACGTGGAGCACCTACGCCGGGTTCGCGGCGATGATGGCGTTGCTGGCGATGATGCCGGGCCCGGACACCATGGTGGTGCTGAAGAACGCGCTCACCGGCGGCGCGCGCGGCGGCGGCTGGGCGTGCGGCGGCATCAGCGTCGCGAACTTCCTGCAGGGCACGGCGGCCGCGCTCGGGCTGGGCGCGGTGATCACCCGCTACCAGCCGGTGTTCGTGACGGTGAAGTGGCTCGGCGCGGCCTACCTGGTGTACTTGGGCGTCCAGGCCCTGCGCGGCGCTTGGCGCGGCGACTACGAAGCGCTCGACGACGGCCGCCGGGCGCGCGCGTCCCGCGCCCGGCGGTTCCGCGAAGGGTTCCTCTCCAACATCACCAACCCCAAGGTGATCGTGCTGTACCTGTCGGTGCTGCCGCAGTTCCTGACCCCGGGCGTGACGGACCAGGGCGACGCGCTGCTGCTGGCGTACACGGTCGCCGCGCTGGGCGTGGTGTGGCAGGTGCTGCTGCTCTTGTTCGTGCACCGGGTGCGCGGCTGGTTGCAGCAGCGGAAGGTGCGCCGCGCCATGGACGGCGTCACCGGAACGGCGCTGCTCGGCTTCGGCGCGGCGCTGGCCCTCGAAGGCTGACGTCGCCCGCTCCCGGGGGCGACGCTGCCTGCCTCCGGGGTTGACGCGACGTTGCCTGCCCCCGGGGTGAGGCTTTCGTCGGCCGCTCTCGGGGCGACGCTTTCGTCGCCTGCCCCGGGGCGACGCTTCCGAGACCCCGTTCCGGCCACCGCGCGAGCCGGGTCCAAGCGTTGTCCACAGGCCTCGCCCGATGTGGACAACTCCGCGCGAAAACCGCTTCACGGCCGGTCCGGTCGGTCCCCGCCGATAGACTGGACTTGGGCACGCCCCCCTGGAGGAGGGTGGGGGCGGGCCTGGGTGGCCGCGGCTCGAAGGGGCGTCGTGGCAGCCTCGGCCGCGGCCGGCGGGACCGCATTCCGGGATCCGGCGACAACCGCCGCCGTGCGTCCTAGCCTCGGTGGCATGACCTGGGGAACCTACGGCACCTATCTGCTCTTCGTCCTTCTCGTGCTCGTCGTGCCCGGGCCGGATACCGCGCTGGTGCTCAAGAACTCGCTCGCCGGTGGACGCCGGGGCGGGGTGCTGACCGCTCTCGGCATCGGGTCCGGGAACCTCGCGCAAGGTCTGGCCGCCGCGCTCGGGCTGAGTGCCGTGATCGTCCGGTCCGAACCCGTTTTCGAAGCTCTGCGCTGGGCCGGTGCCGGCTACCTCGGTTATCTCGGCGTCAAAGCGCTCGTCGCCGCGTGGCGGGGGGACTACCGGGCCCTCGCCGCCGATGCGCCCCGCGGTGGGCGGCGGTGGCGTGAGGGCTTTCTCTGCAACCTCACCAACCCGAAGGTCCTCGTCTTCTACCTCTCGATGCTGCCGCAGTTCCTCACGCCGGACTCGACCGTCGCCGAAGCGCTGGTGCTCGCCGGGACCGTCGGGGTGCTCGCGACGCTGTGGCAGCTCGTCATCGTCGCCGGGGTGCACCGGATTCGCGCGTGGCTGCTGCGGCGCCGGGTCCGCCGCACCCTCGACGGTGTCACCGGCGCCGCGCTGCTCGGTTTCGGGGCCGCGCTCGCCGTCGAAAGCTAGAGCGTGCGGTCCAGCCAGTCGTAGACGCGGCCGGTCGCGAGCCGCTGGGCGCCGACGTGGCAGTGGGCGTCCGCGCCTTCCTCCGCCGTGAACGTCAGCAACGTCTTCGGCGCCATCACGTGCTCGTACAGCCGGCGTGGCTCGCTTTCCGTCTCACCGGCGAAGAACAGGTCGTCCGCCGCTTCGCAGATCAGCGTCGGGCACGTGATCTTCTCCGCGATGCCGCCTTCGAGCGTGTACTCGAGGTACTTCGCGACGAACTCGCGGTCGGTCGCCGCGCCCAGGACGTACCGGCCGTGGTCGCACGCCCAGCGCAGGGTCGAGCTGGCCTGCCGGCCGGCGGCGAGCAGCGCGTCGAACTCCTCGTCGTGCTCGGCGTTCGCGCGGCGGACGATCTCGTCGCGGTCCCACGGCAGCATCGACGTCACCGCGGAGCCCGCGTCGTAGACGCCGTCGACCGCGATCACCGCCGCCAGCCGCGGCTCGAACGCCGCCGCGCGCGGCGCGAGCTCGCCGCCCAGACTGACGCCCAGCAACGCGATCCGCGCCGGGTCGACGCCGTCGAGGCCCAGCACGAAGTCCACCACCGGCGTGACGACGTGCTCCCAGTCCGGCCGGAACACGAGCTTGTCGCGGTGCATCGCGCTCGGCTGGCCGGGGCCGTCGAAGGTCAGGACGTGGTAGCCGCGCTCGGCGCCGGACGCCGCGCCGAAGAAGTGGAGTTCCTCGGCGCTGCCGTCGAAACCGCTGTGCATCACCAGGACCGGCTTCGGCCCGGCGCCGGGCGCGCGGTAGAAGTAGCCCTGCAACACCGTGCCCTCGTACGGGATTTCGACCGGCTCGGCGACGCCCGCGCGCCGGAAGCACTCGACGCTGCGGTCGTACGCCGCCGCGATCCGCGGGTCCGCCGGGTCACCGTGCAGGAAGAAGTCCGCCGAGAAGTAGTACGTCGACGCGCGCAGCAGCAGGTCCCGCGCGGTGACCGGGCTCGCGTCGGCCGCTTCGGCGTACAGCCGGTCGGCCAGGGCGCGGTAGGCGTCGTGCCAGCTGTCGTAGTCCCCCGGCGTCACGGTCGACGCCGCCGCGAGCACCTCGCCGAAGTCCGAACCGCCGTAGGCCGCGTGGCCGAACAGGCGCAGGGTCTCGAACCAGAACTGCGGGTCCTCGGTGAACATGAGCTGCTTCATCGGATTTCCTCCATCACAAAGGTGCGGAACGAACGAGCGGGCCGGCCGGTGACCTCTTCGACGGCCGGGGTGACACGGTCTTCGGTGCCGCGGCGGATGTCCTCGTCGAGCGCGGCGAGAACGGCGGCGAACTCGGCGGGAATCCCGGACGCGGTAACCAAAGCGGCGAACTCGGCGGTGCTCACCGCGCGGTGCCGCACCGGACGTCCGGTGTGCGCGGCGACGATCTCGGCGGCTTCGGCGTAGCTCACCGCCGAAGGGCCGGTGAGCACGTGTTCGGTGTTGTGCGGTTCGGCGTCGGTCAGCGCGCGGACGGCGACCGCCGCGATGTCGCCGGCGTCGACGAACGCCACCCGGCCGTCCCCGGTGGCCGTGACGATCTCGCCGTCCCGCACGCCTTGGGCGACCAGGTGCTCGCCGGTGAAGTTCTGCATGAACCACGACGGCTTCAGCACGGTCCACTCCGGCGCGGCGCGCACCAGGCGCTGCAGCTCGCCGAGCCCGGGCGAGTCCTCGGTGACGGCCGACGAGCTGAGCAGCACGACCCGCCGGACGCCGGCGTCGAGCGCGTCCGCCAGGAACGGTTCGACGAGCCGCGCGGGCTCGGCCTCGCCGATCGGGGCGAGCAGGTACACGGCGGAAACGTCGTGCAGCGCGGCCACCTGCGAGCCGCGGTCGGTCCAGTCGAAGCGCACCTGACCGGGCTCGCGCACCTGGCGCGTGGCGGCCCGCGCCGTGACGCCGAGGGCGCGCAGGCCCGCGACGACCCGGCCGCCGGTGGTGCCGGTGCCGCCGAGGACCAGGACGTCAGCCACGGTCGCTCCCGGCGAACGCCGCCGTCAGCTCGTCGACGCCGCCCATCAGCTCGGCCGCGGCGAGCGGGCTCCAGTAGTCGCGGTAGCGCCGGATCTCGCCGTCTTCGACCGTCAGCACGGCGATGTAGGACAGCTCGTACGGCTTCCGCGACGCGACGACGACACCGGCCGCGGTCATCTCCACGACGACCACGCCCGGGTCACCGGTCTCGTGCACGGTCTTCGCCGTGATCGCCCGGACGTCGAGCAGGTCCGGGTAGCCGCGCAGGTAGTCGGCGATGGCGTCCCGGCCCTCGACGCGGGCCGGGTAGCCCGCCGCGGCGAACGGGAACTCGAGGACGCCGTCCTCGGCCCACAGCCCGGCGAACCCGGCCATGTCGTGCTTCACCAGCAGGTCGAGCGCGTGCTCGACGAGTTCGCTCGGTCGCACGGATGCCTCCTTCAGCGTTTGGACGAGACGGTACCGTCCCGACGTCACTGTAGACGGGACGGTACCGTTCCGTCCACCCGCTAGACTGCGCGTCATGGCACGCACCCCGACCGGCGCCGCGGTCCTCCAGCCCGAAGTCACCCAGGCCATCACGGACGCGGTGCTGCACGAGCTCGCCGAGCAGGGCTACGGGCGGCTGTCGATGGAAGCGGTGGCGAAGCGGGCCGGGGTCGGCAAGAGCGCGCTGTACCGGCGGTGGACGTCGAAGCACGAGATGATCACCGCGGTCGTCGCGGAGTTCAGCGTGTCGCGCGCGGTGCTCGAAGACACCGGCTCACTGCGCGGCGACCTGCGCGTGACGCTGCAGGCGATGATCGACTGGCTCACGCACCCGGTGTTCTCGCGGATCCTGCCGGACCTCATCGCCGAGGGCGCGCGAAACCCCGAGATGGCCGAAAGCGCGCGCACCAGCATCGGCGGCCCGCGCCGCGACCGCGCGGAGGTGATGCTGCGCCGCGCGATGGACCGCGGCGAGCTCCCGGCGGACCTCGACGTCGAGATGGGGATGGACGTCCTGGGCGCGCCGATCTACTGGCGCATGGTGGTCCGCCGGGCCCCGGTGGAGCCGGACTACCTGGACCGGCTGGTGGAGTACGTCCTGCGCGCGCTGGGCGCGCAGGACGTGTGACGGCTCAGGTGCGGTCGGGCTCGCCGCTGACGCGCTCGATGCGCGCGCCCAGGCGGTTCAGGTTCTCGACGAAGTGCGGGTAGCCGCGGTCGATGTGGAAGACGTCCCAGACCTCGGTGACGCCGTCCGCGCACAGCCCGGCCAGCACCAGCCCGGCGCCCGCGCGGATGTCCGACGCCCAGACCGGCGCGCTGGAGAGCCGTTCGACGCCGCGGACCACCGCGTGGTGGCCGTCCGTGCGGGTGTCGCCGGAGAGCCGGATCATCTCCTCGATGAACCGGAACCGGGCCTCGTAGACGTTCTCCGTGATCATCGACGTGCCCTCGGACACCGCCGACAGCGCGACCGCGAACGGCTGCAGGTCGGTCGCGAAGCCGGGGTACGGCAGCGTCACCCAGTCGACCGCCTGCGGCCGCTCGGCCTGCACGATGCGGAAGCCCTTGTCGCCGAACGTGGTGACCTCGGCGCCGGCCAGCTGGAGCTTGTCCAGCACCAGGTCGAGGTGGTGCGGGTTGACCCCGCGCACGGTCAGGTCGCCGCGGGTCATCGACGCGGCGAACGCCCAGGTGGCGCCCACGATCCGGTCGCCGATCACGCTGTGCTCGGTGGGGTGCAGCTGCTCCACGCCGTGCACGGTCAGCGTCGACGTCCCGGCGCCTTCGACCTTCGCGCCCATCTCCACGAGCATCGTGCAGATGTCGACGATCTCGGGCTCGCGCGCGCAGTTGTCGATCACCGTGGTGCCCTCGGCGAGGACGGCGGCCATCAGGATGTTCTCGGTCGCGCCGACGCTCGGGAAGTCCAGCCAGATCTGCGCGCCGACCAGCGTCTCGGCCTTAGCGACGACGCAGCCGTGCTCGATGGTGCTCGTCGCGCCCAGCTTGCGCAGGCCGTTCTGGTGCATGTCCAGCGGCCGCGAGCCGATCGCGTCACCGCCCGGCAGCGCCACGACGGCCTGCTTCAGCCGGCCCACCAGCGGTCCCAGCACGCAGACGGACGCGCGCAGCTTGCCCATCGCCGCCGAGTCGGCGCGGTAGGACAGCTCGGCCGGCGTGGTGATGGTGGCCGTGTCGCCCTCGATGACGACCTCGCAGCCGACGCTCCGCAGCACGTCGCCCATCAGCGGGACGTCGAGGATCTGCGGGCAGTTCGTGATGGTCGTGGTGCCCTCCGCGAGGAGGGCCGCGGCCATCAGCTTCAGCACGCTGTTCTTGGCCCCGACCACGTCGACCTCGCCGACCAGCCGGGCTCCGCCATGCACGTCGAAGTGCTCGCTCATGGCCGCCAATCATGCCCTCTCGCCCGGATTCGACCCGGGCGGGGGCCGCTATGGTGGCTTCATGGTCGTTCGCATCAACCGCGTGTACACCAAGGTCGGCGACAACGGCACGACGGCGCTCGGCGACGGGTCGCGCGTGCCCAAGACCTCGCCCCGGCTGGGCGCCTACGCCGACACCGACGAGGCGAACTCCGTCATCGGGCTGGCCGTCGCGATGGGCGCGCTGCCGGCCGAGATCACGGACGTCCTGCGCGTGCTGCAGAACGACCTCTTCGACGTCGGCGCGGACCTCTGCCTGCCGATCCAGGACGACCCGCCCTACCCGCCGCTGCGCATCACCGAGAAGTACCTCGAACGGCTCGAAGGCTGGTGCGACGACTTCAACGACCGCCTGCCCAAGCTGACGTCGTTCATCCTGCCCGGCGGCACCCCGGGCGCGGCGTTCCTGCACCAGGCGCGCACGGTGTCGCGGCGGGCGGAGCGCTCGGCGTGGGAGCTGTACGAAGCCGAGCCGGAGACGACGAACCCGATCGCGGTGAAGTACCTGAACCGGCTGTCGGACCTGCTGTTCATCCTCGCCCGGCTGGCCAACCCCGAGGGTGACGTGCTGTGGCAGCCGGGCGGGCAGCCCTCCTAGATCCCCCAGCTCTCCCGCAGCGACCCCAGGGCCTGGTGGAAGCCGGGGAACGTCTTCTTCACGCACTCCGGGTCGTCCAGCGTGATGCCGTCGACCAGCAGGCCGGTGATGCTGAAGGCCATCGCGATCCGGTGGTCGCGGCGGCACTTGACCAGGGCGCCGGCGGGCGTGCCCGGCTGGATCTCGATCCAGTCGCGGCCCGTCTCCACGGAGACGCCCATGGCGCGCAGGTTCTCCTCGCACGCGTCCAGGCGGTCGCACTCCTTGATGCGCGTGTTGTAGACGTCCTCGATGCGCACCGGGCCGGCCGCGAACGGCGCGATCGCCGCCAGCGTCGGGACCGTGTCGGAGATGTCGCGCATGTTCACCGTGACGCCGCGCAGGCCGTCCGAGGGGCCCGCGACCGTCACCGAGTCCTCTTCGAGCTGCACGTGGGCGCCCATCCGCTCGAGGACGTCCACGAACCGCACGTCGCCCTGCAGCGCCGTCGAACCCAGGCCGGGGATGGTCACCGTGCGGCCGGTGACCGCCGCCGCGGCCAGGAAGTAGCTGGCCGTCGACGCGTCGGGCTCCACCGGGTAGTCGCACGCCTGGTAAGGCTGCGGCGGGACGACGAACGTCTTGCCCTCGCGGCGGACGTCGACGCCGAAGCGCCGCATCATCTCCAGCGTGATCTCGACGTACGGCACCGACACGAGGTCGGTCACCGTGATCCGCAGCCCCTCCGCGGTCAGCGGCCCGAGCAGCAGCAACGCCGTCAGGAACTGCGACGACAGGCCCGCGTCCAGGGTCAGGTCGCCGCCCTTGACGCCGTTCGCGCGGACGGTCAGCGGGTGGTGGCCCGGCTCGCCCTCGAAGGTCAGGTCGACGCCCAGTTCCTGCAGCGCGTCGGTGAGCGGGCCCAGCGGACGCCGGCGCATCTGGTCGGACGCGTCGAAGTGGAACGTGCCGGTGCCAGCCGCGGCCAGCGCGGGCAGGAAGCGGGCCGTGGTGGCGCCGTCGCGGCAGAAGACGTCGGCGGACGCCACGCCCGGCCCCGACGGCCGGCCCTCGATCGTCCAGGCGTCCGGCCGCCGGTCGACCTGGTAACCGAGCTTCACGAGCCCCTCGGCGAAGCCCTCGGTGTCGTCCGAGTGCAGCGGACGGCCGAGCACGGTGGTGCCGCGCGCGGCGGCGGCCAGGAACAGGCCTCGGGCGGTGACGGACTTGGAGCCGGGGATGTCGACGAGGGTCACGAACCCCAGTTTAGTGGGGGGCGATCTCGGCCATCGGGCCCCAGTCGGAGGCGTCCTGGACGTTGATGATCTGCGGGTTGTCCGAGATGTAGGCACCCAGGTTCTCGGTGGCCCACTTGAAGTGGTCGGAGCCGACGTGCGCGACGGCGGCGTCCTGGCCCTCGAAGCCCTCGACCAGCACGTACGTGTTCTTGTCTTCGAGGCTGCGGGACCACTCGAAGAACCGGTTGCCCGCTTCGGCGCGGGTGTTCTTCGTGTAGTCCGCGACGATGTCCGGCCAGGCTTCCGCGTGCTCCGGTTTGACCGGGAACTTGACCACGATGAAGATCATGCGGTCAACCGTAGGCCAAAACGGCGGCCCTGGCTGTCTCGGTTTGAGACAGCAGAGTGAGACAGCAGGTCAGGACGCGCGCGGGAGTCGTCGTCCGGGCGGGGCCGACTCGAGCCAGGAGAGGAACCCGGTGAGCGCGCCCGGGCCCATGGCGATCTCGATCGCTTCCTGGGTCTCGGACTCGCAGCGCAGCACGATGGCGCCTTCGGGAACCGCGTAGGCCTCGCTGCCGGAGGGGTCACGGCGGTCGGCGATCTGCATGCTCGCGCGCTGGAAGACGCGGTCCGGGCCGCTGCGGAGGCTCCACACCCGGTACCAGACGAACTCGTCACCCTCGTAGCGGCCGAGCCCCAGGTGCCAGCTGGCCCGCGCGCTGTCCGGACGCCACCGCAGCGCGACGCTCACGCCCCCACCGCGGCGCATCCGGATCCATCGCTGGCCGTACCAGCCGACCAGCACCACGAGCACGATCAGGAGCCCGACTACCACCACGGTGATCTGCACGGCCCGGCTCCTGCCCGTCGCTCGCTCAGACCGACTGACCTGCCGCGCGGAGCTGGGCCGAGGCCCTGGTCCGCTCGGTCTCGTCGTCGGCGGTCAAGGCCGCCTTCGCCGCGTCGACGTCGATTTCGTCGGAAAGCTCGGCACTTTCGGCGAGGATGCTCACCCCGGTGCCGGTGACCGACAGGAAACCGCCGTGCACGGCCGCGCAGACCGTTTCGCCGTCGGTGGTCGTCACCTTGACCACGCCACCCTCGACGAGCTGCCCGAGCACGGGCTCGTGACCGGCCATGATGCCGATCTCGCCCTCGGTGGTCTGGGCCACCACGAAAGTGGCGGTACCCGACCAGAGACGGCGCTCGACGGCCACCAGCTCCACGGACATCTCAGCCACGTAGCACTCCTTCGCTCGGGGTGTTGCCACCGAGTGTAATAGGTCTGTATCCCGGTATGAGAACGGCGGGGGCCCGAGTCCACAATGGACACTGCCCCCGCCGCCTCAGGAGATCACTTCTTGGTGATTTCCTTGTACTTCTTCTCGAGGTCTTCGAGGCCACCGATACCCAGGAACGCCTGCTCCGGGTAGTGGTCGAAGTCACCCTTGGCGATGCGGTCGAACGACTCGATGGTCTCCGACAGCGGCACCGTCGAGCCCGGGATCTGCGTGAACGCCTCCGCGACCAGCATGTTCTGCGAGAGGAAGCGCTCGATCCGGCGGGCGCGCTGGACGGTGAGCTTGTCCTCTTCCGAGAGCTCGTCCATACCGAGGATCGCGATGATGTCCTGCAGTTCCTTGTACTTCTGCAGGATCCGGATGACCTCGGAAGCCACGCGGTAGTGGTCCTCGCCGACGATGGCCGGGTCGAGGATCGTCGACGTCGACGCCAGCGGGTCCACCGCCGGGAAGATGCCCTTCTGGAAGACACCACGCGAAAGCTCGGTGGTGGCGTCCAGGTGGGCGAACGTCGCGGCCGGGGCCGGGTCGGTGTAGTCGTCCGCGGGGACGTAGATCGCCTGCATCGAGGTGATCGACCGGCCCCGGGTCGAGGTGATCCGCTCCTGCAGCTGGCCCATCTCGTCGGCCAGCGTCGGCTGGTAACCCACGGCCGACGGCATCCGGCCCAGCAGGGTCGACACCTCCGAGCCGGCCTGGGTGAACCGGAAGATGTTGTCGATGAACAGCAGCACGTCCTGGTTCTGCACATCGCGGAAGTACTCCGCCATGGTCAGCGCGGACAGGGCGACGCGCATGCGCGTGCCCGGCGGCTCGTCCATCTGGCCGAACACGAGGGCGGTGTCGTTGATGACGCCGTCTTCGCTCATCTCCAGGAAGAGGTCGTTGCCCTCACGGGTGCGCTCGCCGACCCCGGCGAACACCGACGTACCGCCGAAGTTCCGGGCGACACGGGTGATCATCTCCTTGATGAGCACCGTCTTGCCGACGCCGGCGCCGCCGAACAGGCCGATCTTGCCACCCTGGACGTACGGGGTGAGCAGGTCGACGACCTTCAGGCCGGTCTCCAGCATCTCCGTCTTGCCCTCGAGCTGGTCGAAGGACGGCGGGTTGCGGTGGATGCCCCAGCGCTCGAGGTCGTCGCCGTAGCCGGGCTCGTCGAGGCACTCGCCGAGCGCGTTGTAGACGTGGCCCTTGACCTTGTCGCCCACCGGCACGGTGATCGGGCCACCGGTGTCGGTGACCTCGGCACCGCGGACGAGACCGTCCTGCGGCTGCAGCGAAATGGTGCGGACGAGGTTGTCACCCAGGTGGGAGGCGACCTCGAGCGTCACCGTCTTGCGCAGCTGCTCGAACTCGATCTCGACCTTGAGCGCGTTGTGCTGGTCGGGAACGGAACCGCGCGGGAACTCGACGTCGACGACCGGACCGGTCACCGACACGATGCGCCCCTTGGCGCGCGGGGCTTCAGTACTGGTCATCAATCATCACTTCCTGCTGCGGTGAGCGCGTTCGCGCCACCGACGATTTCGGAGATCTCCTGGGTGATCTGCGCCTGGCGCGCTTGGTTCATCTCCCGCGTCAGGTTACCGACCAGGTCGTTCGCGTTGTCCGACGCGGCCTTCATCGCCGTCCGGCGCGCGGCCAGCTCGGACGCCGCCGACTCCAACAGCGCCGAGTAGATGCGCGTGTTGATGTACTTCGGCAGCAGCGAGTCCAGCAGCTTGTCGGCACTCGGCTCGAACTCGTAGCTGGGGAGCAGGTCGCCGGTGGGCTTCTGCTCCTCGTCGCCGTCCGTGTACTCGACCTCGAGCGGCGCGACGCGCTTGGCGATCGGCCGCTGCGTCAGCATCGACACGAACTCGGTGTAGACGATGTGGATCTCGTCGACACCCTCGATGCCGTCGGCGTTGCCGTGCCCGTCGTCGACGCCGGCCATGAACGACTCGACCAGGGTCTCGGCCGCCTCGACCGCCGCGGCGTAGTTCGGCTGGTCGGAGAAGCCCGTCCAGCCGTCCACCACCTCGCGGCCGCGGAACCGGTAGTAGTTCAGGCCCTTGTTGCCGGTGACGTAGACCCGAGCTTCCTTGCCCTCGTCGCGAAGCAGGGAAAGCAGCTCGCCGGTCGCGCGCAGCACGTTGGAGTTGTAACCACCGCACTGGCCCTTGTCACTGGTCACGACCAGGACAGCGGCCCGCTTCGGGTTCGGGCGCTCGACCAGCAGCGGGTGGTCGAGGTTGGCCGCCGCACCGGCCAGCGCCGAGAGCACCTTGGTGATCTCGTCGGCGTACGGCCGGGAAGCGGCGACCTTCGCCCGCGCCTTCGTGATGCGCGCGGTGGCGATGAGCTCCATCGCCTTGGTGATCTTGCCGATCGACTTGGTCGCCTTGATGCGCGACCGGAGTTCCCGGAGTTGTGCGGCCATGAGCTATCAGCTCACTTCTTCGGGGCGGGCTTGTTGACCTTGACGGTCTCCTGCCCGACCTTGTCGGCGTCCATCGCGTCGGCGTCCACCCCGACCAGGGAGTTGCCGTCGGCGGTGGTGAACTCCTTCTTGAACTCGTTCACCGCGGCGACCAGCTTCTCGGCGGTCGCGTCCTCGAACTTCCCGGAGTCGCGGATCGCGCCAAGGACGTCGTCGTGCTTGCGGCGGGCCGAGTCGAGGAACTCGTGGTTGAAGCGGCGCACGTCTTCGGTCGGGACCGAGTCGTAGTGGCCGTTCGTGCCCAGCCACACCGTGCAGACCTGCTCCTCGACCGGGATCGGCGAGTACTGCGACTGCTTGAGCACCTCGTACAGCCGGGCACCGCGCTCGAGCTGCGCCTTCGAGGCGTCGTCGAGGTCCGAGGCGAAGGCGGCGAACGCCTCCAGCTCGCGGTACTGCGACAGGTCGATGCGGAGCGAGCCCGAAACCGACTTCATCGCCTTGACCTGCGCGGCACCACCCACGCGGGACACCGAGATGCCCACGTCGATGGCCGGGCGCTGACCGGCGTTGAACAGGTCCGACTGGAAGAAGCACTGGCCGTCGGTGATCGAGATGACGTTCGTCGGGATGTAGGCCGACACGTCGTTGGCCTTCGTCTCGATGATCGGCAGCCCGGTCAGCGAGCCGGCGCCCAGCTCGTCCGAGAGCTTCGCGCACCGCTCGAGGAGACGGGAGTGCAAGTAGAAGACGTCGCCGGGGAAGGCCTCGCGGCCCGGCGGGCGACGCAGCAGCAGCGAGATCGCGCGGTACGCGTCGGCCTGCTTGGTCAGGTCGTCGAACACGATGAGGACGTGCTTGCCCTCGAACATCCAGTGCTGGCCGATGGCCGAGCCGGTGTACGGCGCGATCCACTTGAAGCCGGCGGAGTCCGACGCCGGGGCGGCGACGATGGTGGTGTACTCCATCGCGCCCGCGTCCTCGAGGGACTTCTTGACCGCGGCGATCGTGGAGCCCTTCTGGCCGATCGCGACGTAGATGCAGCGGACCTGCTTCTTCTCGTCGCCGGTCTCCCAGTTGGACTTCTGGTTGATGATCGTGTCCACGGCGACGGCGGTCTTGCCCGTCTTGCGGTCACCGATGATCAGCTGGCGCTGGCCGCGCCCGATCGGCGTCATCGCGTCGATGGCGGTGATGCCGGTCTGCAGCGGCTCCGACACCGGCTGGCGCTCGACCACCGAAGCGGCCTTGACCTCCAGCGGGCGGCGGTCGGTGGTCTCGATGTCGCCGAGGCCGTCGATCGGGGCGCCCAGCGGGTTGACGACGCGGCCGAGGTAGCCGTCGCCGACCGGCACGGACAGGACCTGGCCGGTGCGCTTGACCTGCTGGCCCTCTTCGATGCTTTCGAAGTCGCCGAGGATCGCGGCACCGATGGAGCGCGCGTCCAGGTTCAGTGCGACGCCCAGGACGCCGCCGGGGAACTCGAGCAGCTCGTTGGCCATGGCCGAGGGGAGGCCCTCGACGTGGGCGATACCGTCACCCGCGTCGATCACGACGCCAACTTCTTCCCGGCTCACGTCCGGGGCGTAACTCGAGACGTAGTTCTCGATCGCGCTACGGATCTCATCCGAGGAGATCGTCAGCTCGGCCATGTCTTTCCCGCTCTCGCTTCGTTCTTGCCAGTATGCAAAGTCTTGTGTGGCCGGGGACTAGGCCCGGGCCAGCCGCCTGCGCAGGGCAGCGAGCTGACCCGCCGCGCTCCCGTCGATGATCTCGTCGCCGACGCGGACGACGAGCCCGCCGCCGAGACCGGGATCGACCTCGACGTGCAGCGCGATCGACCGCCCGTAGATGGTGTCGAGCTTCTCGCCCAGCCGGGTGGTCTGCTCGTCGGTCAGGGGACTCGCGCTGGTCACGTAGGCGACCGAGCGCTGACGGCGTTCCGCGGCCAGCTTGACCAGCGCGTCGAGCCCGGCGCCGACACCACGGCCCTTGGCCCGGCGGACGACCTGCTCGACGAGGGTCTCGGTGACCACGTCCACCTTGTCGGCGAACAGCCCGCGCACCAGCGACCGCTTGGCGTCGGCGGGACCGGCCAGGTCCGCCAGTGCGGTCTCGAGCTCCGGGTGGTTGGCCACGACGCGCGAGACCTGGAACAGCTGGGTCTCGACGGCGTCGATGTTGCCGGTCTTCTCGGCGGCGGTGAGCAGCGCGGAGTGCCCGAGCGACTCGAGTCCGTCGACCAGCTGACGAGGGCTGGACCAGCGGCTGCCCGCCACGGCGTCGAGCACCTTCAGTGCCGGTTCGGACAGCTTGCCGTCGAACAGCCGGCGCACCAGCGTGGTGCGCGACTCCGGCGTCGCCGAGGCGTCACTCACCGCCCGGCGCAGACCGATCTCCCGGTCCAGCAGGTCGACGACCGAGAGCAGCTCGTCGCCGACCGTGGCCGCGTCGGCTCCCGCGTCGGCCAGAACCTCGCCGAGGCGTTCCTCGGCGAGGCCGAGCGCTTCACGGCTCGCAGCATGCAACGTCATTCGGGTCTACTTCCCCGCTCCACCAGCGGCACCGGCCGTGTCCAGCTCCGCGAGGAACCGGTCGACGGTGCCACGACGGCGCGCCTCGTCTTCGAGCGACTCGCCGACGATGCGGCTGGCCAGCTCCACGGCGTTGCGGCCCATGTCGGCCCGCAGCTCGGCGATGATCTGCGCCTTCTGGGCCTGCAGCTGAGCCTGGCCCTGGGCGACGATCCGCTGGGACTCGGACTCGGCCTCGGCCCGCAGTTCCGCCTTGATCTGCTCGGCTTCGAGCCGGGCGTCGTCACGGATCTTCGCGGCCTCGCCACGAGCTTCCTTCAGCTGCGCCTGGTATTCCGCCAGCGCGGCTTCGGCCTGGGCCTGAGCCTTCTCGGCCTTCTCGATGCCACCCTCGATCTTCTGCGCACGCTCTTCGTACGCGGCCTCGAAGCGAGGGACGACGTACTTCTTGAGGATGAACAGCAGGATCAGGAAGGCGACGATGCCGAGGATCAGCTCCGAAATGTCCGGCACGATAGGCAACGGCGTTTCGGACGCCAACACCAGTTCGTTCGTCACCACAACGTCTCCTTAAGCGATGAGCAGAGGACTCAGGCGGAGGCGATGAAGTAGATGACGATGCCGATCAGCGCCAGGACCTCGGTCAGCACGAAGGTCGAGAAGCCGATGCCCTGCAGCTTGCCCTGGGCCTCCGGCTGCCGGGCGGTGCCGTTGATGACGGCGGCGAAGATCAGACCCACACCGATGCCGGGGCCGATGGCGCCCAGGCCGTAACCGATCGCAGCAAGACCCTTGTTGAGGTTGACGGCCTCGGCGGCCTGCTGGGCCAGAACGATGTTGCTCACGTGCATTTCCCTTCACTTCGGTCCACGCGCTCGCGCGGATCGGGGGCTTGTGTTCTCAGTGCTCCGACGCCAGCGCGGCGCCGATGTACCCCGCCGAGAGCAGGGCGAAGATGTAGGCCTGCAGCACCTGGATGAAGGCCTCGAGGAAGGTCATCCCGATGGCGAAGATCCAGGCCACCACGGAAACCGGCTTCAGCGCCCAGCTCGACGTCTCGGTCAGCAGGAACGTGCCGCCGAGGGTGAACACCGCCAGGATCAGGTGGCCGGCGAACATGGCCGCGAAAACACGGATGGCGAGCGTCAGCGGGTTGAGGAAGAACTTCTCCGCGAACTCGATCACCGAGAAGAGCGGCAGCACCGCCTTGGGCACGCCCGGCGGCGCGAGCTCCTTCTTGAAGTAACCCGCGAACCCGTGCCGCTTGAACCCGGCGTAGTGGTACACCGGGTAGACCACGAGGACCGCCAGCGCGACGGGGAAACCGAAGCGCGCCATGGTCGGGAACTGCAAGAGGGGGATGATCCCGTACAGGTTGTTCACCAGGATGAAGGTGAACAAGGCGAAGACGAGCGGCACGTACGGCTTGAAGTCCTTCGAGCCGATCTGCTCGCGCGCGATGTTGTTGCGGCTGAAGTCGTAGATGGACTCAGCGACGAACTGCCCCTTGCTGGGCACGACCTTCAGCTTGCGGGTCGCCACGAGGAAGTACGTCGCGATGATCACGACCGAGAGCACGACCAGCACCATCGGCTTGGTGACACTGCCGAAAATCGGCGGCAAGATGAAGCTCTCGGCACCTGGGGGCTCGAAAATCGCACCCTCGGCCAATACCAGCGCGCCCACTGGGCTCCTTCCGGTTCTCCCGGCCGGCGTTCACTCCGCCGGGGGAATCGTCACGATCTGGACTTAACGTACCCGATACGTATCGGGACGTCGGAGGCGGCTGCCCCACTGTGCAATGAACACGGCTTCACGTTCTGCACACGGGGTTGTCTCGCGTGAACACTGCCCTGCGGTCTACTTCGGACCAGCGGCGGAAGGCGGAACTACACGGTCGCCACACTGCTGATCGCGGTTCGTCTCAGGAAGCGCGCGGCCGAGGCCGCCACCCTTGACGCGGACCATACCAGCAGGTCAATCAGTGCCGTACAGGCGTACTCCATACCAACCGATCAGCCCAGGACTTAGGTCCCGGGTCGACCCGGGACCCAGGTCCGGCGGGGGCCGGGACCCTCCCGGGAACGTCGCAGGCGGGCCGTCCGGGACCCTTTTCGAGGCCCGCGCGAAAGCGCACGGCCGTGACGCCGGTCACACCCGGGCGGCCGCAGGCCGGTTCACCGTGGGTAACGGAACACCCCGGCGAACCGGACGGCGTCAGGAGGGGATGATCGTCGGGATCTTGGTCTTGCGGAAGGCGGCGAACTCGGCCGCGGCGGCCAGCAGGATGGCCACGATCATGGTGATGCCGAGCGACATCGGGTGCAGCGCGGAGACGCCCTTCAGCAGCGTCAGCGCGCCGAACAGCAGGACGACCTTCACGACGTACCCGCCGAGCGCGATCACCATGACGAACATCGGGTCCTGGCCGGCGCTGAAGCGCATCATGCCCAGGGTCGAGAGTGACGCCAGCATCGCCAGCGCCCCGCCGACGAGCGAGCCCCAGAAGCCCGGCATGCCGTTGAGGATGCTGAAGAGCACGATGCAGACGAGCACCGCCGGCGGGGTCACCAGCAGCGAAGCCTTCGTCATGGCGCGGGCCGCCTGCAGCACCACCTTGGCGTGCGGGTTCTCCTGCGCTTCGGTCGAAGTCTCGGTCTCGCTCACAGCTGGCTCCCTGCTCGGTTCGACACCGAGTGTAGAGAACCCCGCGGACTAGGTACGCGGCTGGTGGCGTGAGCGCAGCCGCGGGATGACCGAGACCCCCACCGCGAACACCAGGCCGACGCCGATGATCCAGAGCGCCGCGGCGTCGTCGAACAGGGTCACCGAGACCGCGCCGAACGCCAGGATGCCGGCCCACAAGTAGATCAGCAGCACGGCGCGGCGCTGGGAGTGGCCGATCTCCAGCAACCGGTGGTGCAGGTGCATCTTGTCCGCGGCGAACGGGCTTTCGCCGCGGCGGGTGCGGCGGACGACCGCCATGATCAGGTCCAGCATCGGGACGAACAGCACCGCCGCCACGACGACCAGCGGGGACAGCAGCGCGATCGCGTCCTTGCCGCTGAACTGCGGGTAGGGCACGCGCCCGGACGCCGACGTCGTCGCGCCCGCGAGCATCAGGCCGATCATCATCGAGCCCGAGTCGCCCATGAATATCTTGGCGGGCTGGAAGTTGTACGGGAGGAACCCCAGACACGCGCCGGCGAGGGTGGCCGCGATCAGCGCCGGCGGGTACGTGCCGACGTCGCCGCCCGAGCTGTCGAGCAGCCCCAGCGAAAACGCGCACGTGGCCGCCGCCGCGATGAAGCCGAGGCCGCCGGCCAGGCCGTCGAGGCCGTCGACGAAGTTCATCGCGTTGACCATCACCACGACCATCACGACGGTGAGCAGCGCGCCCTGGTTCTTGTCGAGCACCAGCACCGAGCCGAACGAGGCGCCGGTGCCGCCCCACGGCACCCAGAACGACACCCACTGCACGCCGAAGATGACCAGGATCCCGGCGCACATGACCTGGCCGGCCAGCTTCGTCCAGGCGTCCAGCTCGAACCGGTCGTCGAGCGCGCCGATGAGCGAGATGACGCCGGCGGCGAGCAGCACGCCGACCGAGTCGAACGAGGCGTCGAAGCCGTGCGACAGCGCGGGCAGCTGGTGGGCCAAACCCATCGCGGCGGCGACGCCGAGGTAGATGCCGATCCCGCCCATGCGCGGGATCGGCGCGACGTGCACGTCGCGCGCGCGGGGGTTCGCGATCGCGCCGACGCGGATCGCGATCCGGCGCACGACGCCGGTGAGCAGGTAGGTCACGGCCGTCGCGGTCAGCGCGACGAGGATGTATTCCCGGATCGGGAGAAGACCGGATGTGGGCGGCACGGGTGCGTCACGCTCGCGGGGTCGGGGTCACCCGCGACACGCTATCGTGCCGCGCCCGGCGCCTTGATCCGGCTTCACGCCAACGATTCCGCGGGGACACCGAGCACCTCCGCGATGGCGTCCTTGCTCACGGCGCCTTCGCGCAGCACCACCGGTTCGGTGCCGGTGAGGTCCACGATGCTCGACGCGACGGCCTCGCCGCTGGAGCCGCCGTCGAGGTACACCGCGACCGAGTCGCCGAGCTGCTCCTGCGCGTCCTGCGCCGTGCTCGCCGGCGGCCGGCCGGAGACGTTCGCGCTCGAGACGGCCATCGGGCCGACGTCGCGCAGCAGCTCCAGCGCCACCGGGTGCAGCGGCATCCGCAGCATCACGGTGCCGCGGGCGTCGCCGAGGTTCCACTGCAGGCTCGGCGCGTGCGGGAGCACAATGGACAGATCGCCGGGCCAGAAGGCTTCGATGAGCGCGCGGGCCTGCGGCGGCACGCCGAGGACCAGACCGTCCACAGTGGACCACGAGCCGACGAGCACGCCGACCGGCATGTCCGGGCCGCGGTTCTTCGCGCGCAGCAGCGCCTGGACGGCGCCGGCGTCGAACGCGTCGGCGCCGATCCCGTAGACCGTGTCGGTCGGCAGGACGACCAGCCGGCTCGACCGGACCGCGCCGGCCGCGGCGGCCAGCCCGTCCGCCCGGGAGTCCCGCTTGCTGCAGTCGTAGACCACGCTCATGGCGCCAAGGGTAGCCCCGCGCGCCGGAGGGGCCCGCCGCGGCAGGCCCCTCCGGGTCGTGGTCACGAGGTGCGCGTCAGAAGCCGAACGCCGTGCAGCTCGCGGTGGCCGTCTTCGACGGATCGCTCACCGACGTCGCCGTGAGCTTCACGCGGGCGGCCAGGTCACCGCCACTGCGCTTCGCGAAGGCGGGCACCTTCACGAACTGGCCGAACTTCGCCGTGGCCAGCTCGTTCGGCAGCCGGACCTGCCAGCCCTTCGCGTCGGTCGACGCGCTCAGCCGGTAGGTGTCGGTGTCGTACGGCACCTTCGCACCCTTCGCCGAACCGGTGTTGAACAGGCCGAATTCGCAGGTCGCGAGCCCGCCGCGGGCGAACGCCGGCAGCGCCGGGGTCACCGCGGCGCCGCGCGCCTGGCTGCCCGAGCCGTCCAGCGACGCGACCGTGACGGTGTACGAGAGCACGCCCTTGCGGTCCCGGGCGAGGTCGGTGATCAGGAACTTCAGCCGGTTCGCCTGGTCGGTGTACTCGTACGGGCTCGCCGCCTCGGTGCCCGCCTTGAACAACGCGTCGTTGAGCTGGCGGTAATCACCGATGGTGATCTTCACCGGCGTGCCGTCCGGCTTGGTGTAGTCGGTGATGCCGATGTCCTGCGGGTTGGCGTCGATCACCCAGTCGAACGGCGCGTTGTCCTGGTTCTTCGTCTTGGTGATCATGACGCCCGAGTCCGGTGCGAAGGAGTCCGCGCCCATCCGGTCGACGACCTCGACGGTGTAGTTGTCGTAGCCGCCGCCGTCGCAGAACGGGCCCTTGGCGCGGTCGCACTTCGGGCTCTTGTCGCCGCCGGTGAGCTTGATGTTCAGCCCGGTGAACGCACCCGGCTGCGCCTCGGTCTCGCGGGCGGTCAGCCGAGCCGACACCGGGCCGGACGTCGCCAGCTGGTTGCGGTCGAGCTGCAGCACGTCCGCCGGGTCGACGATGCCGAGCTTCAGCTTGTTGCGCAGCTGGTGCTGCGCGCCCATCGAACTGCCCTGCGTGGCCGGGATCTGCCAGCGCGTGTGCGGGCCGCCCGGTCCGTTGAACGTGCCGCGCGACAGCATGTCCCACGGCCCGCTGTAACTGCGGGACGGTGGAACGCCGAACGGGTTGTTGTAGTTGTCGCCGATCCCGAGGATGTGGCTGAACTCGTGGGCGTAGGTCGACTGCCCGGAGCTCTCGGCCTGCACCGAGCTGCCGTTCCCGGCGTTGGGCCAGATGCTGGCGGCCGACGCCCACGACGTCCACGGGACGTACCGGGTGGCGGCGTAGTTGGGCAGGTCGTGGTTCGGCGGGCCGAACGCGTCGGGCACGTTCTCCTTGGTGCCGAACTTCATCTCGCCGAACTCCTGCCAGGTCGAGCTCTCGTCCTGGCCGGCGGAGAGGTAGAAGACGAAGTCGAACTGGTTCGCCGTGTCGCCGACGTCGGCGCGCCAGGCGTTCCCGGCGTCCGTGCGGATGTCCCGGTTGCAGTTCGCGCTCGGCGGGCAGGCGTTCGGCTGGAACTCCATGCCGTACTCGTAGGACTGGCCGGGCATCCGGTACGGGCCGAACGCCGTCAGCTGCACGCCGAAGCGGCCGCCGGAGTCCTCCATCCAGTACTCGTTGATGGTGTGCCCGTTGTTGAGGGCTTCGGGCTTGTTGAGGAAGTCCTGGTAGTACTGCGCGACGCCCGCCCGCGGGATGTTCGCGGCTTCGGGGCCGGGATTGCCGAAGACGGTCGACTTCGGCGGCTGCGTGACGACGAAGTCCTGGTCGGGGTAGTCGGCGAGGACGACCGCGCCCTTGAAGACGCGCTGCGTCGGCTTCAGGGCGGGGTCGGCCCAGTTCGTCCCGGGCACCTTGCGGTAGTCGGACCACGTCATGTGGTCCTGGTTCTCCCAGTGCGCGGCGTCGATCGGGGCGGGCCAGCCACGGGTGAGCGGTTCGGCGGCCGCGGTCCCGGCGCCGAGCCCGGTCAGGACCGTGACGGCGGCGAGCAGGGCGAGCGCTTTCGGGGTTCTGGCGCGCATCTGCGGCTCCTTCACTGGGAACCGGCGGGGTCGCGGTGTCCCGTGATCGACCGTATTGAGCCGCGCTGTCGCGGTTCTGCCCCGAAGCGAGGGTTTACCCGCTTGCCCCACGACGAAAGTCTGGCCGGTTTGTCAGGCATCGCCAGGAGCCCGGCACTGTGGACAAGTCCGCCCGCGGGCCCGGCGGGCAGCCGCAACTGTCGGTGCCCCCGGCTAGCGTGGAATTCGGGGGCTGCTCAGCCCAGCCGCTTCGCCGTGACGAACCGCGCGCGGCCCGCCAGGTCGTTGTGGCCCTCGACGGCCGTCAGCACGCGGCGCGCGCGGACCAGCGCCGGGACCGCCGAGCCGTGGGTGTCGTCGTGCTCGATGGCCAGGCCGCCGCCCGGGCGCAGCAGCCGGGCGCCCGCCGCGATCGCGTGGCGGATCACCGCCAGGCCGCTCTCCTCGGCGAACACCGCGCGCGGCGGGTCGTGCTCGGCGACCTCGGGTGGCACCGGCGTGCCGTCCGGGACGTACGGCGGGTTGCACAGCACCAGGTCGACCAGGCCGTCGAGCTCGGCGAACATCGTCGGGTCGCTGATGTCGCCGGAGTACAGCCGGATCGGGGTGTTGCCGGCGTCGGCGTGGACGTCCGCGTTGTGCCGCGCCCAGGCCAGCGCCTGCGGGTCGACGTCCACCGCGTAGACGACGGCGTCCGGGCGCGCGTGCGCGACGCCGAGTGCGAGCGCCCCGGAGCCGGTGCACAGGTCGACGACGACCGGGAACTCCCGGCCCTGCAGGAACTTGACGCCCCACTCGAGCAGCAGCTCGGTCTCCGGGCGCGGCACGAACACACCGGCCCCGACCGCGACGGTGATGTCACCCAGCGCGGCCCAGCCGGTCAGGTACTGCAGCGGGATCCGCTTCGCGCGTTGCTGGACGAGCTGGCCGATGGCCTCGATGACGGGCGGATCGACCAGGGGCACCATCGGCAGCCGCCCGCGTTCGACCCCGAGCACGTGCGCGGCGATCACTTCGGCGTCGAACCGCGGCGAAGCGACGCCCGCCCGCTCGAGAATGCGGGTGGCCTCCATGATGGCCAGGCGCAGCGGCTGCCGATTCACTCGTCGTCCTTCACCTCGTCAAGCCTGGCACACCAGGCGGAACTCCCCCGTCAGGACACGCGCCGGTCCCACGCCGTGCAGCGTATCGAGCGAGCGGTCACCCGCCCTCCTCGGTCAGGTACCCGGCCAAGGTGCTGCGACGACGCTGGAGCATCCCGATCCGGTCGTCCATCGCCGTCAGCTCGCGGTGCAGCAGCTGCGCGAGCTCCGGGCAGAGGTAGAGGTGGGCCCCCTCACCGCTCGCGCACTGCAGCGCCGACGCGATGACCCCGGTGGTCAGCCCGGCCCCGAGGAGCCGGCGGATCTGCCGCACCCGGACGACGGCGTCCTCGCCGTAGCACCGGTAGCCGTTGCGGTCGCGCGACGCCACCAGCAGGCCCTGTTCCCCGTAGTAGCGCAGCAGGCGCGTGCTGACGCCCGTCCGTTCCGCGAGCTCGCCGATCCGCATGTGTCCCCCGGACTTGACCTTCACACTGATGTGAAGACCTAACGTCGCCGGCATGACCGAACATTTCCACCACGTCGTCCGCGGCACCGGTCCGGGCCTGCTGCTCGCCCACGGCGGGGGCGGCAGCCGTCGGCGCCGGGCTGGAGCGGTTCGCGATCCTCGGCTACTCCCTCGGCACGGCCGTCGCGGTCCGCGCCACCACCCGGCACCCCGATCGGGTCACCGGGTTGGTCCTGACCAGCGGTTTCGCCCGGCTCGACAACCGGATCCGGCTCGCCGTCGACGTCTGGGCCGCGCTGCTGCACGACGACCCGAAGCTGCTCGCGAAGTTCCTCACGCTGGTCGCGACCGGCCGCGACCACCTCGAAACCCTGACGCCCGGGCAGCTGGAGGCGGCCGTCGACCAGCTCGCCGCGTTCGTCCCGGACGGCAGTCCCGAGCACGTCGCCCTCGTCGCGAAGGTCGACACCCGCGTCGAGCTGGCCGGGATCGCCGTGCCCACGCTGGTCGTCGCCACCACCCTCGACGGGCTCGCGTCGCCCGTGTTGTCCCGGGAGCTCGCGGAGGGCATTCCCGGCGCCGAACTCGTCGAGGTCGAAGCCGGGCACAACATCGGTGCCGAAGCCCGCGACGAGTGGCTCGCCGCGATCGAAAAGTTCCTCGGGAGGCTGTCGTGAACCTCGAAGTCGTACTGCCGAACGAACAGCCGGACCTGCCGCCCGGGCGGCCCGCCGAGCTGGCCCGGCTCGCCGAGGACCTCGGCTACCGCACGGCGTGGCTGCCCGACCACCTGATCCCGCCCGGCGCGTTCGGCGACGTCTTCGGCGGGGTCTACGAGCCGCTCGTCACGCTCGCCCACATCGCCGCGCTGACGAGCCGGATCCGGCTCGGGACGTCGGTGCTGATCGTGCCGCTGCGGGAGCCGTTCGCGCTGGCCAAGCAGGTCGCGACCCTCGATGCGCTGTCCGGGCACCGGTTCGACCTCGGCGTCGGCACCGGCTGGAACGAGCCCGAGTTCGCCGAGGTCGGGGCGGACTTCCCCGGTCGCGGGAAGCGGACCGACACCACCCTCGACCTGCTCGCGGAGCTGTTCCGCACCGGCCGCGGCCCCAGCGGCGGCCACTTCGAGCCGCGGCCGGCGGGACCGGTGCCGATCACCGTCGGCGGCAACTCCACGATCGCGCTGCGCCGCGCGGCCCGCGTCGGTTCGGCGTGGCAGAGCGCCGGGCTGTCCCCCGCCGAGTTCGGCGAGCGGGCCGGGAAGCTCGGGGAGCTGGCCGCCGGCCGCGACGTGCGACCGACCGCCCGGATGGAGTGGGACGGGACCGATCTCGACGCCGCCGTCGCCCAGTTCCGGGCGTATACCCTGGCCGGGGCGGACGCGGTGGCCGTCCACTTCGGCCCGGCCGAGGCGTTCGACCGGCGGATGACCGCGTTCGCCGAGGCCGTCGCCGGTCTTTAGGATGCCCGAGACGCCGAACCCCGGGAGCGCCAGTGCCGACAGAGCCGACCACGCGCCGCCGGGTCGCGTTCATCTTCCCGATCTACAACGAGGAAGGGAACATCGAGCTGCTGCAGCGCACGGTCGACGAGGTCACCGCGCCGCTGGCCGGGAAGTACGACTTCAGCTTCATCTACGTCGACGACGGCAGCAAGGACGGCTCCCTGGCCGCGCTCACCGGGCTGAGCGCCCGCGACGGCCGGATCACGGTCATCGAGCTGTCCCGCAACTTCGGCCACCAGATGGCCGTCACCGCCGGGCTCGACCTGGTCGACGCGGACGCCGCGGTCATCATGGACAGCGACCTGCAGGACCCGCCGCGGGTGGCGCTGGAGCTCATCGAGAAGTGGGAAGAGGGCTTCGACGTCGTCTACGCGCAGCGGCGCTCGCGCCAGGACTCGCCGTTCAAGCGGCTCACCGCGAGCGCGTTCTACTGGTTCCTCGGCAAGATGGCCGCCGTCGACATCCCGAAGAACACCGGCGACTTCCGGCTGGTGGACCGCAAGGTCGTCGACGAGCTGCGCAAGTACCGCGAGCGCGACCGGTTCCTGCGCGGCCTGGTCAGCTACATCGGCTTCAAGCAGACGGCGGTGCTGTTCGACCGCGACAAGCGCCACACCGGCGCCACCGGCTACCCGCTGACGAAGATGATGCGGTTCGCCGCCGACGGCATCGTCGGGTTCTCGACCACGCCGCTGCGGATGATCACGCGGATGGGGTACCTGTTCTCGCTGCTGAGCTTCCTCGGCGTGCTCTACGTCATCGGCGTCAAGCTGTTCGCGCCCGCGACCGCGGTGCCCGGCTGGGCCTTCATCACCATCGCGATGTTCTTCCTCGGCGGCGTCCAGATCATCATGCTCGGCGTGCTCGGCAGTTACATCGGCCGGACGTACTCGCAGGTGCAGAACCGGCCGCTCTACAGCGTCGCGTCGGTGCGGACGGGCGCGAACGAGGCCGCCGAGGACAGCCGGAGCACCGTCCGATGAGGCTCGTCACCGCCACGCAGGTGCGTTTCGGCATCGTCGGGATCGGCAACACGCTGGTCGACGTCCTCGGGTACGCGCTGCTGGCCACGCTCGGCGTGCCGACGTTCGTCGCGAACTTCATCTCCACGACGGTCGGCATGCTGCTGTCGTTCACGTTGAACCGGAACTTCACGTTCCGGGCGAAGGACGGCGACGTCCGCCGCCAGGCCGTGCTGTTCTTCGTGGTCACCGCGTTCGGGCTCTGGGTGGTGCAGTTCCTCGTCATCACCCTGGTGAACCACCTGTTCCCGGGGATCAACCTGCTGGTGCCCAAGGGCGCCGCGATCGTCGTCGGGCTGTTCTGGAACTACCTGCTCTACCACTACGTCGTCTTCCGCCACCGGCCGGTGACGCCGGTACCCGGTGCGACACCCGCCGACTCAGCGTGATCTCGTACGCTGACCTGCGTGCGATCCCGTGAACTGCGCTTCGGCCTGGGCGTCTTCGTCCTTTCCCTGGGCGTCCTGCTGCTCCGGTTCCTCGTGCCGAGGCCGGTCGGGATGGCCGACAACGGCGACGGCTGGCGCCTGCTGTGCGACCTCGGCGGCCGGCACCCGGAGCTGAAGCCCGAGTTCTACGTCCACTTCAGCTACGGGCCGGGTTCGGCCTGCAAGAGCGACTACATCTCGAGCCAGGCGTGGCTCGACTGGTTCGCGAGCAAGCTCGGGCACGTGCTCGGCTCGTCGGCCGAGCTGAACCTGCTGGTGCTCGGCGCGATCACGTGCGTGCTGGTCGCCGTGGGCGTCGCGGCCACCGTGCTGGGCCTGGACCTGAGCCGCCGCAACCGCGTCATCGCCGCCGTCCTGCTGCTGCTCGTGATGGCCGACTCGGCGTTCTTCGGCTACTTCGCCTCGGTGCTCAGCGAGGGCGCCGGGTTCGTCGGGATGCTGCTGACCGCGGGCGGGCTGCTGCTGATGCACCGCACGGGCGCGTGGCGCTACTGGGGCGCGGCGCTGACCGTGGTGGGCGCGCTGATCGGCATCAACG
Source organism: Amycolatopsis sp. NBC_00348 (assembly GCF_036114655.1). Taxonomy (NCBI): domain Bacteria; kingdom Bacillati; phylum Actinomycetota; class Actinomycetes; order Pseudonocardiales; family Pseudonocardiaceae; genus Amycolatopsis; species Amycolatopsis sp. NBC_00348. The sequence goes on from NZ_CP107994.1 coordinate 6,675,909, forward strand.
CGAAGTCGCAGACGCTGCTGCTGATCCCGCTGTTCGTGATCGCGCTGGCGCTGGTCCGGCCGCTCGGCGCGAAGGGCCGCGCGCGGTGGCTGGTGCCGCTGGGCGTGCTGGTGATCGTCGGCGCCGGGACGGCGATGGTGCAGTCGAAGGGCGACCCGGCGAACGCCGAGTACCGCGAAGCCAACATGTTCCACGTGGTGTTCGACAGCATCGTGGACGGCAAGCACGACACCGACGCCGACCTGACCGCGCTGGGGCTTCCGCCGGACGCGAAGAAGTTCATCGGCAAGGGCTGGTGGGAAGCGAGCCCCTGGACGGACCCGGGCTACAACACCTACCGCGACAAGATCAGCCGCCGCAACGTCGTGCAGTACTACGCGTCCCACCCGACCCGCACGCTGCAGGTCCTCCAGCAGGGCGCGGTCGACACGCTCACGGCCCGCCCGTCGCGGCTGGGCAGTTTCGCCGAGTCGGCCGGCTACCCGCAGATGGCCCAGGAGTACCGGGTGCCGGTGCTGTCGGGCCTGTCCGCGCTGGCCGCACCGCTGGGCCTGTTCGCGCTGGTCCCGCTCTGGCTGCTGATCGGCTGGGCGGGCATCCGCGCGTTCCGCCGGAAGGCGCGCGAGTACGGGACCGTGGTGTTCTTCCTGCTGCTGTTCGCGATCGGCCAGTTCGGGCTGTCGGCGCTCGGCGAGGGCGTCGAAGGCGTGAAGCACCAGCTGCTGACGCTGTTCCCGACGTTCCTGGCCGTGGTGTTCGCGGTGCTGAGCTTCTTCCCGCGGCCGTCCCGGGTCGTTCCGGAAGACGCCGGGGAAGAGCCGGAGTCCGAGGCCATGACCGAGGTCTTCGACGCCTTCCGGGAGCCGGAGAAGCCTGCCGTCCGCTAAACCGTTCCGGCCTCCCGGGCGTGGGGAAGGCGGTGGTCCGGGAACAGCCCGGACACCGCTTACCTGTGGGAGGCAAGTGTGCGGTCAGCAGTGCGGAAGTTCGCCGTCGTCGCGGGAGTCGTCGTGGCGGCGACTCTCGTCGCGGTGCCCGGCGCGGAAGCCGCGCCGGTGACGACCTGTCCGGGCACCGAACTCCACAAGGAGGGCTTGCCTAAGCCGCTGAAGAACCAGCTCGGCGAGCAGGCCGGCACCCTGCGCCTGTGGTACTCCAGCGCGAACGGCGGCACCAACTGCGCGAAGGTCTACGACGACGCGTCCGGGTCGCACTCCATGTCGGTCAGCATCCGGACGGACACCTCCGCCACGGTGACCGACTCCGGCACGTTCTCCACCTTCGCCGGCGGAGTGGTGGTGACCGGGACGAACGGCCACTGCATCTACGTCTCCGGCAGCCTCTCGCTGGGCACCGGCCAGGTCAACCAGTTCCGCGCCTCGGCCGGACCGGTCGCCTGCGGCTGACGTGACGAGCCCGCCGTCCGCCGAGCGGGCGGCGGGCCTCAGCCGGATTGCGACGTGTTCGAGGCGTTCCGGGAGCCGCTGACGCGATGCAGTGTCGACCCCGCAATCACGCGAGTCGACTGCTCAATCACGCGTGTCGGCGTTCCGTGCACGCCCGGCCCGTGGTTGAAGGGTCAGCTAGCGTGATCAGAAGGTCGACACGCGTGCTTGGAGCGACGACACGGCCTCAGCCGGACTGCGAGGCCAGGCGCTCTTCGCGGTCCGCGGTCGCCAGGGCGTCCAGGACGCCGTCCAGTTCGCCGTCCAGGACCTGGTCCAGGTTGTACGACTTGTAGTTCACCCGGTGGTCCGAGATGCGGTTCTCCGGGAAGTTGTACGTCCGGATGCGCTCCGAGCGGTCGACCGTGCGGACCTGGGAGCGGCGGGCGTCGGACGCCTTGGCCGCGGCCTCCTCCTCGGCGACCGCCTGGAGGCGGGCCTGCAGGACCTGCAGCGCGCGGGCGCGGTTCTGGATCTGCGACTTCTCGTTCTGGCACGAGACGACGATGCCGGTCGGCAGGTGGGTGATCCGCACCGCCGAGTCGGTCGTGTTGACGCTCTGGCCGCCCGGGCCCGACGAGCGGAAGACGTCGATGCGCAGGTCGTTCGGGTCGATCTCGACCTCGACCTCTTCGGGCTCCGGGTAGATCAGCACCCCGGACGCCGACGTGTGGATCCGGCCCTGCGACTCGGTCGCCGGCACGCGCTGGACGCGGTGCACGCCGCCCTCGAACTTCAGCCGCGACCAGACGCCGTCGACGACCGCCGACTTCGTCTTGATCGAGAGCGTGACGTCCTTGAAGCCGCCCAGGTCGGAGTCGACCGAGTCGAGCACCTCGGCCTTCCAGCCGTGCCGCTCGGCGTAGCGCAGGTACATCCGCAGCAGGTCGCCGGCGAACAGCGCCGACTCCTCGCCGCCTTCGCCGGACTTGATCTCCATCACGACGTCGGAGCCGTCGTACGGGTCGCGCGGCAGCAGCAGCTCGGTGAGCTTCGACTCCAGCTCGGGGATCCCCGCGGCCAGCTCGTCGGCCTCCGCGGCGAACCCGGAGTCCTCCGCGGCCAGCTCGCGCGCGGCCACGAGGTCTTCACGGGCGGTGTCGAGCTGGTGGACGGCGCGCACCACGGGCGTCAGCTCGGCGTAGCGGCGGCCGAGCTTGCGGGCGCGCGCCTGGTCGGCGTGCACCGCCGGGTCCGCGAGCTGGGTCTCCAGCTCCGCGTGTTCGGCGAGCAGCCCCTTGAGCGAGCTCGAATCCACCTCTGCCACCTCTCAGGCCCGGTTTTTCAGACAAAGAAACGGCGCCCACCCGAACGTGCGGGTGGGCGCCGTTGACCAAGCTACTTGGCTTCGGCGTCCTTCTTCTGACGCTTGCCGTAGCGAGCCTCGAAGCGCGCGACGCGGCCACCGGTGTCCATGATCTTCTGCTTGCCCGTGTAGAACGGGTGGCAGTTGGAGCAGATCTCGACGTGGATGGTGCCGCTGGTCTTCGTGCTACGCGTGGTGAAGGTGTTACCGCAGTCGCAGTCGACGTTCGTGACCACGTACTCGGGGTGAATACCGCTCTTCATGGTGTCCTCTCTCGTTGGCTCCGGGTCCCCAGTCTTCGAGCGGGGTGAACCGGTGCCGGACTTCAGCGGGTGATTCTGCCAGACAGGCTGACAATGACTTGAACAGACCCCGTTGACCTGGTATTCCCGGCGTCTCCGGCACTTCACGCCGACGCGGCGCCCCCACCCCCGATCGAGTGAATGTCACGCATAGCGACAACGAAGGTCCGGCGATCTGCTAATTCCTTACGCCGAGGGAAGGGGATCAAGCGATGACTGCGGAACCCGGCGTGCAGGTGGTGACCTGGCCGCCTGCTGACGGCAACAGCGCCTACCTGGACAAAACGCTGCTGCACATGCCCGTCGAACTGGGCATGGCCGAAGCCGTGAACTGGCGCACCCTGTTCCAGCTGTGGTTGCGGGCGTTCATCTGCTCCGCTGTCATCTGGACGGCCTTCCTCGGAATCGCCGTGATCGTGGGACTGGCCTCCGCGGCCTCGGACTCGTCGTCTTACGGCTACAGCAGCTCGACGACGGGCGGGATGAGCGCGGCTTTCGCCGTGTGCTGGGTCGGCATGCTCGTCTCGTTCCTCGTCTTCTGGGTCGTCCTGCTGGTGACCAGGTTGACGGAGCCGATCGCGGAGTGGCGGGTGCTGCTGGCCGACCGGGCGGACAAAGCGGACTCGGCCTACAGCCACATCTTCGGTGTGTTGTGGCGGCGGAAGTTCCCAGTGCGCTGGCAGGTCCGGCGGTTCCACATCGGTTCGGCCTCGATCAGCAACCGGCTGGTCGTCCTCCACGGCCCGTACACCGCCTACGTCTCCGTTTTCGCCTACGGAACCAGCCTCTACCTCGGCTGGACGATGTGGCGGGCCCGCCGCGGGAGCGAGCTGGTCGGCCAGTTCGTCAAGGACCTGTTCCTGAGCATGGCGGGCCGGCACGACATCGAACGCGAGATGATGCGAACCGAGCCGGTGCGAGCGATGCGCGAAGCCGTGCACGCCGCCTGCCGGGAAGGGCTGCTCGCCGCCGCCGAGGGGCAATGGGTATCGACGGAGTTCGGGTTCCCGCAAGGCCTCCCGCCACTGGAGGAGACCGGCTTCGGCCAGGCCCCCGTGCCCACCGCGCCACAGCAGTGACCCCGCCCGGCGTCGCCACCGAGTCCGAGCCGGACGCGCACTGGGCGTGGGTGGCGGTCCGGCTGCGGCCCGCCACCACCCTGGCCCGCACTCTCGCCTACCCCGAGGTGGACGAGCGGCGCTGGCTGGCTCAGCTGGCGGCCGCGGAGCGCGCGTGGCTGGCCGGGCGCTGGTCGGACAGCCGGCACTCCCGTTGGGAACTGCGGTTCAGCAGCAACGGCGGCGAAGCGCTCTCTTGTGTGCTGCTCGGCCGGACCCACGGCGACGATCGCGACGCGGTGGTCGCGGCGGCCGTGGCCCTGCGGAACCGGCTCGCGGCAGCGCCCGGGCACGTTGTCACGGAGCCAGTGCTCGACGACGTCGAAGTACGCCGGCTCCTGCAGGTCCCGCGGGGCGTCCACGAGATCCGGAAGCCGTTGCGGTGGGCATGGCGCGATCCGAGGGAGACCGGCCGACGGGTCGAAGCGGCCGTGACGCCCTTGGCCGCGGGCGCGACCACCTGGGAAACGATCTGGCACGCGCTCGCCGGTCAGGCCATGACCACCACGGTCGCCGTCTACCTCGAACCGTGGGCCGCGCCCACGCAGCTGGGCCCGTACCTCACGCAGCTGGCCGGGGCGTACGCCGGGATCGCGAGGGGGAAGCGGGGCAATCCGATCTGGAACGTCGCGTCGCCGCCGGACCCGTTCGCGGAGGAAGCCGCCGGACGCTACGCCGAAGCGGCGCGACGCTACACCGGGCGCTGTTTCCGGCTGCGCGTCTCGGTCATCTCCGCGGGCCCGCTCGACTCTGGGTTCGCGGAGCTCGTCGCCACAGCGACCGGCGGGGTCGTCTGCCCGGTCGCGCCCGCCGAGGCCGCTGAGGCCGCGCGCAACTTCGCGACCATGGACCGTGGCTGGCTCGATCAGACCTACGGCCAGGGCGCGCCCACTGGCGAGCTCGCCGATCCGGCCCGGATCCTGACCGACACCGTCGACATGGACGAAGCTTCGGTCGCGTTCCGGCTGCCGTACGAACTCCCCGGTCACCTGCCTCTGTTCACCGCTGCCGACCGCCTGGACCGAGTCGTCCTCGGCGGCCACGAGGAGGCCTTCGCCGTGCCTGAGCCAGGCGCTACCGCGCGCAAGCGCGTTTTCGTGTCGTATGTCCAGGAGGACAAGACCGACGTCGACCGCCTGGTGGTCGCGTTGCGCGAAGCGGGATACGACACCTGGATGGACCGCGACCGGCTCGCCCCCGGAATGCGGTGGAAGTCGGCGATCCGCGACGCGATCCTGCGCGGCGACTCCTTCGTCGCGTGCTTCTCGCCGCGGTACTGGAAGAGCCGGACGTACATGAACGAGGAGCTGATCATCGCCGCCGAACAGCTACGGCTGATGCCCCGCGACCGCCAGTGGTTCCTGCCGGTGGTGTTCGAGGCGTGCGACCTGCCGGATCACCCGATCGGTCCTGGCGAGACGATCGCGGACACCCTCCAGTACGCCGACTTCTCGACGGACTGGGACGAGGGGTTCCGACGGCTGCTCAGCGCGCTGGGCCCGCCGTCCGCCGAGGCCTGAACGCCGTGAAGGCCCCCTTCCCGGCCATAAGAGCCGGTAAGGGGGCCTTCACGGACTTGCGACCGAAACTCAGTCGTCCTCGTTGCCGCCGAGGGCGGTCTTCGAGACCTGCATGAGGAACTCGGTGTTCGTCTTCGTCTTGCGCAGCCGGGAGATCAGCAGGTCGATGGCCTGCTGCGAGTCGAGCGCGTGCAGCACCCGGCTCAGCTTCACGGTCACGGCCAGCTCGTCCGGGTTGAGCAGCAGCTCGTCCTTGCGGGTACCCGACGGGTTGACGTCGACGGCCGGGAACACGCGGCGCTCGGCGATCTTGCGGTCGAGCTTGAGCTCCGCGTTACCGGTGCCCTTGAACTCTTCGAAGATGACCGTGTCCATCGTCGACCCGGTCTCCACCATCGCCGTGGCGAAGATGGTCAGCGAGCCGCCGTTCTCGATGTTGCGCGCCGCGCCGAGGAACCGCTTCGGCGGGTAGAGCGCGGTCGAGTCGACACCACCGGACAGGATCCGGCCGGACGCCGGGGCCGCCAGGTTGTACGCACGGCCGAGACGCGTGATCGAGTCGAGCAGCACGACGACGTCGTGGCCCATCTCGACCAGGCGCTTGGCCCGCTCGATGGACAGCTCCGCGACCGAAGTGTGGTCCGCCGGCGGCCGGTCGAAGGTGGAGGAGATGACCTCGCCCTTCACCGAGCGCTGCATGTCCGTGACCTCTTCCGGACGCTCGTCCACGAGGACGACCATCAGGTGGCACTCGGGGTTGTTCGTCGAGATCGCGTTCGCGATGTCCTGCATGATCGTGGTCTTACCGGCCTTCGGCGGCGACACGATCAGGGCGCGCTGTCCCTTGCCGACCGGCATGATCAGGTCGATCACGCGGGTCGTGAGCTTGTGCGACTCGGTCTCGAGGCGCAGCCGCTCGTTCGGGTACAGCGGGGTCAGCTTGGTGAAGTCGGGGCGGCGCTTGGCCTCGTCCGGCTCCAGCCCGTTGATCGAGTCGACGCGCACCAGCGGGTTGAACTTCTGCCGCTGCTGCTCGCCGTCCCGCGGCTGACGCACGACGCCGGTGATGGCGTCACCACGGCGCAGGCCGTACTTGCGGACCAGCGAAAGCGAGACGTACACGTCGTTCGGGCCGGCGAGGTAACCCGACGTCCGGACGAACGCGTAGTTGTCGAGCACGTCCAGGATGCCCGCGACGGGCAGCAGGACGTCGTCCTCGCGGATCTCGGTGTCCGGCGAACCGCCGACCTCGCGCTGGCCACCGCCGGTGCCCCGGCGACGACGGTCGCGGAAGCGACGGCCGCGACGGCCGCCTTCCTCGTCGTCGTCCTGCTGCTGCTGGGCGCGGTTGTCGCGGTCGCGGTCGCGGTTGTTGTCCTGCCCGCGGCTGCCACCGTCCTGCTGGTTGCGCTGACGGTTGCCGTCCTGGCCCTGCCGGTTGTCGTTCCGGTTGCCCTGACGCTGGTCGCGCTGCTGACGGTCGCCGCTCTGCTGGCGGTCACCGCCCTGCTGACGCTCGCCGCTGCCCTGACGCTCGCCACCCTGCTGGCGGTCGCCACCCTGCTGGCGGTCGCCGCCGTTCTGGCGGTCACCACCCTGCTGGCGGTCGTTCTGGCGGTCGGCGCCGTTCTGGCTCTCGGGCGCACCGGCGGCGCGGTTGGAACCGCGGCGACGTCGGCTGCGGCCGCCCTCCTCGGGCGCACCGTCCTGGCCCTGCTGGCCGTCCTGCTTGTCCTGCTGCGGGCGCTCGGCCTGCGGCTGGGTGTCCGCGACGGGCGCAGCCGGCGCCTCGACGGACGCCTCCGGGACCACGGCCTTCTTCGGCTCCGGCTTGGTCGCCGGGGCCGCGGCCTTGGCCTCGCTCTTCGGGGCCGCCTTGGGCGGTTCGCCGACGCCTTCCAGAGGCAGGGTCTCGTTCGCCGCACGCTTGCGAGACTTGCCCTGACGCTCACGGATCGCGGCGATCAGGTCGCCCTTGCGCATACCCGTCGTCTCGCCGACGCCGAGCTCCCCAGCCAGCGAACGCAGTTCGGCCACAGTCTTGCCGGTCAACCCGCCGACCGTCTTCTTGGGAGCGGGGGCCGTGCCGTTCGACTCTGCGGCGCCGTTACCCACGTCGCTCAAAAGATCGGTGTTGCTCACACATGTCCTTCCTGACCGATCCACGCCTCCAGGCGGATCAGCGGACTGCCGCTCGCTTCTGATCGCGAACCGGCGTAACTGCCCCCCGATACGGGAGATGAGCTCTTCGGCCGTGCGAAACACAGCTGGAGCGCCTCCACCACAGGGGTTTGCGTCCTCCATTCGGAGGATGCGGAATCCGACACCGCCGAGACCGGAAACCCGCCTGCGTCCCTCCGCGTTACCCCGCTTGCCAGGCGGTGCGGATCTGGCGGATCGACGAAGGATGCGATCCGGGAAACTCCCCTGGACCGGCATCGGGTGCGGAAACGCACGGTGATCGAACGCCCCCGAGGGTAGACCGCACCGGTGCCGGGTGCAACAACCACCCCCCGCGTGGCGGCCCCCACCGCAGGCACGTGACCCAGCCTTTACTGAGCCGCAACCTGCACACCCGCGAGATCCGCGGGCAGCTCGTAGACGTCGAAACCCTCAACACCGGCCCCTGGCGGCAATATTCCCGTCGTGGTCAGCGCGAGCACCGTGGGGCCCGCGCCGGAGATCGCCGCGGCCACGCCTTGTGCACGGAGCGTGTCCACCAGCGCGGTGCTCGCCGGGTAAGCGGGCGCGCGGTAGAGCTGGTGCAGGCGGTCTTCGGTGGCCGCCAGCAGCAGCTCCGGTTTCGCCGTGAGCGCGTGCACGGCGAGGGCGGCGCGGCCGGCGTTGTGCGCGGCGTCGCGGTGCGGCACCGTCGCCGGCAGCAGGCCGCGCGTGGTCGCGGTGGCCGAGCGGACGGCCGGGACCGCGACGACCGGCCGGATCCCGGCGTGCGGGGTCAGCCGCTCGGCGTGGAACACCGTGCCCTCGCACCAGGCCAGCACGAGCCCGCCGAACAGGCTCGCGGCCGCGTTGTCGGCGTGACCCTCGAAGCCTGCGGCCAGCTGCAGCGCGTCGAATTCGTCGATTTCCCGGCCCGCCAGCGCGTACCCGGCGGCGACGCCGGAGACCACCGCGGCCGCCGACGAGCCGAGCCCGCGCGCGTGCGGGATCGCGTTGTAGCAGCGCAGGTGCAGGCCGGGCGGGTCGACGCCGAGGTGCGCGCAGGTCCGCCGGATCGCCCGCACCACGAGGTGAGACTCGTCGGTGGGCACGTCGGCGACGCCGCCCGCGCCCGCGTCGATCACCTCGACCTTGAGGCCTTCGTCGGTGACCTGCACCTCGACGACGTCGTAGAGCGCGAGCGCCATCCCGAACGCGTCGAAGCCCGGCCCGAGGTTCGCCGTCGACGCCGGGACCGTGACGCGGAAGGCGCCGCTCACCGCAGGTCCAGGGCCGCCGCGACCGCCGAGGGGTCCACGGCCAGCGGCTCGACCTCGACGTTGCCCGCCAGCGCCGTCTGCGGGTCCTTCAGGCCGTGGCCGGTGACGGTGCAGACGACCGTGGCGCCCTTCGGCAGCCGGCCGTCGGCGGCCGTCGCGAGCAGGCCGGCCACGCTGGTGGCCGACGCCGGCTCGACGAACACGCCCTCACGCCCGGCGAGCAGCCGGTACGCCTCGAGGATCTTCTCGTCGGTGACGGCTTCGAAGAGCCCGTGGGACTCGTTCTTCGCCTTGACCGCGGCGGTCCACGACGCCGGGCTGCCGATCCGGATCGCGGTGGCGATCGTGTCCGGGTCGCGCACCGGTTCGCCCAGCACCAGCGGCGCCGCGCCGGCCGCCTGGAAGCCGAACATCCGCGGGGTGTTCTTCACCACACCATCGGCCGCGTACTCCGAATAGCCCGCCCAGTAGGCGGTGATGTTGCCCGCGTTGCCGACCGGCAGGCAGTGGACGTCCGGCGCCCGGCCGAGCGCGTCGCAGACCTCGAACGCGGCGGTCTTCTGGCCGGCGATGCGCACCGGGTTGACCGAGTTGACGAGCGTGACCGGGTAGTCGGCCGCGGTCTTGCGGGCGAGCTCGAGGCAGTCGTCGAAGTTGCCGTCGACCTGCAGGATCCGCGCGCCGTGCAGCACGGCCTGGGCGAGCTTGCCCATCGCGATCTTGCCCTGGGGCACCAGCACGGCGCAGGTGAGCCCGGCGCGCACGGCGTAGGCGGCGGCCGAGGCCGAGGTGTTGCCGGTCGACGCGCAGATCACCGCCTTGAGCCCGCTGGCGAGCGCGTGCGTGATGGCCACGGTCATGCCGCGGTCCTTGAACGAGCCGGTCGGGTTGACGCCCTCGACCTTGAGGTGGACGTCGCAGCCGGTCAGCTCGGACAGGTAGCGGGCGGGCAGCAGCGGGGTGTTGCCCTCCCCGAGCGTGATCACGCGCGCGCCGTCGGGGACCGGAACGCGGTCCCGGTACGCCTCGATGATCCCGGGCCAGGCCTTGATACTCATGCGTCTTCGCCTTCCACCCGCATCACACTGACAACATGGTGGACGACATCGAGCCGTCCGATCTCGTCCACAGTGGACCGCAGGGCCGCGTCGGGGGCCTGGTGCGTGACGACGACCAGGCTCGCGCGGTCGTCGACGTGGAGCTGGCGGACCGCCGCGATGCTCACGCCGTGGGCGGCGAACGCCTGTGCCACCTGGGCGAGCACCCCGGCGCGGTCGGCCACGGAAAGGCTTACGTGGTACCGGGTCGGGGTCTGGCCCATCGGCCGCACCGGCAGCGCCGCGTGCGCCGACTCGCGCGGGCCGCGGCCGCCGGCCACCTGGTTGCGGGCCACCGCGACCAGGTCGCCGAGCACCGCGCTCGCCGTCGGCGCGCCGCCCGCGCCCTGGCCGTAGAACATCAGCTCGCCGGCGGCGTCGGCCTCGACGTAGACGGCGTTGAACGCGCCGCTCACGCCGGCCAGCTGGTGGCTGCGCGGGATCATCACCGGGTGCACGCGGGCGGACACCGACTCGACGCCGTCGTCGTCGGTCACCCGCTCGCAGATGGCGAGGAGCTTGACCGTGCGGCCGAGCACGCGCGCCGCGCCGAGGTCGGCGGCGGTGACGTCGGCGATGCCCTCGCGGTGCACGTCCGAGGCCGTCACCCGGGTGTGGAAGGCGAGCGAGGCGAGGATCGCGGCCTTGGACGCGGCGTCGTAGCCGTCGACGTCGGCGGTCGGGTCGGCCTCGGCGTACCCGAGCCGGCTGGCCTCGTCGAGCGTCTCGGCGTAACCGGCGCCGGTCGAGTCCATCGCGGACAGGATGTAGTTCGTGGTGCCGTTGACGATGCCCATCACGCGGGTGATCCGGTCACCCGCCAGGGACTCGCGCAGCGGCCGCAGCAGCGGGATCGCCCCGGCCACGGCGGCCTCGAAGTAGAGGTCGACGCCGGCGGCGTCGGCCGCCTCGAACAGGTCGGCGGAGTGCTCGGCGAGCAGCGCCTTGTTCGCGGTGACCACGGACTTCCCGGCCTTCAGCGCGGCCAGCAGCCAGCTGCGCACCGGCTCGATCCCGCCGACGAGCTCGACCACGACATCGACGTCGTCCGAGGTCACGAGCTTCTCGGCGTCGGCGGTCAGCAGCTCCGGTGGCAGCTCGGGGTGCTTGTCCGGGCGGCGGACCGCGATGCCGGCCAGCTCGACCGGCGCGCCCGCCCGGGCGGCCAGCTCGCCGGCCTGCTCGGTGAGCAACCGGGCGACCTCGCCGCCCACGGTCCCGCAGCCGAGCAGGGCGACCCTGATCGCACGTTTTGGAGTGTCACTGCGTTCGGACACGGTTTCTCAGACCTCCAGGCGCAGCATGTCGTCGGTCGTCTCACGCCGCAGCAGCAGCCGGGCGCCGCCGTTGCGCACGGCGACCACGGCCGGGCGCGGCTGCCGGTTGTACGTGCTCGCCATCGAGTAGCAGTAGGCACCGGTCGCCGCGACGGCCACCAGGTCGCCCGGAGCCAGCGTGTCGGGCAGCCAGCAGTCTCGTACGACGATGTCGCCGGACTCACAGTGTTTTCCCACGACCCGGGACAACACGGCGTGCACCGGCTCTTCGTTGTCGCTCGCGGAGCGGGAAACCAGCCGGACGTCGTACACCGCGTCGTAGAGCGCGGTGCGGATGTTGTCGCTCATCCCGCCGTCGACGCTCACGTACCGGCGCACGGCGTTGTCGCCGAGCGCGACGTCCTTGATGGTGCCGACCTCGTAGAGCGTGATCGTGCCGGGCCCGGCGATCGCGCGGCCCGGCTCGCCGGCGATGCGCGGCACCGGGAGCCCGGCGTAGGCGCACTCCTTGCGGACGATCTCGCGGATCTGCGTGATCATCTGCGCCGGCGGCGGCGGGTTGTCCTTGTCGGTGTAGGCGATGCCGAAGCCGCCACCGAGGTCGACCAGGTTCAGCTGGTCGAGCAGCTCGGGGCCGTGTTCCTTGGCCAGGTCGGCGAGCAGCCCGACGACACGGCGGGCGGCGACCTCGAAGCCGTCGGCGTCGAAGATCTGCGAGCCGATGTGGCTGTGCAGGCCGGTCAGCTTCAGCGACGGCGCGTTGAGCACCCGCCGCACCGCCTCCGCGGCGTCCCCGGCGGCCAGCGAGAAGCCGAACTTCTGGTCCTCGTGGGCCGTCGCGATGAACTCGTGGGTGTGCGCCTCGACGCCGACGGTCACCCGGATCAGCACCGGCTGCACGACGTCGTGGCGCGCGGCGGTGTCGGCCAGCCGGGCGATCTCGTAGTAGGAGTCGAGCACGATCGTGCCGACGCCCGCGACGACCGCGGCTTCGAGCTCCGCCGGCGACTTGTTGTTGCCGTGGAAGGTGATCCGCTCGGCCGGGAAGCTCGCGCGCTGCGCCACGGCGAGCTCGCCACCGCTGCAGACGTCCAGGCTCAGCCCCTGCTCGGCCACCCAGCGGGCGATCTCGATGGAGAGGAACGCCTTGGACGCGTAGTGCACGAGCGCCGGGTCGTCGAACGCCTCGGCGTAGTCCGCGCAGCGGGACTTGAAGTCGGCCTCGTCGACGACGAACAGCGGCGTGCCGTGCTGCTCGGCCAGCTCGCGCACGTCGACGCCGGCGATCCGCACGACGCCGTCCGCGCCGCGGAAGGTGTTGCGGGGCCAGACCTTCGGGTAGAGCCGGTCGAGCTCGTCGCCGCTCGCGGGCGGGAACCCGGAGGAGTCGGCGTGGGGGTAGACGTCGGCGTGCCGTGGGCCCGCGGGGTGCGCCATCGATTACATCCGTTCCGGAGCAGAAACACCGAGCAGGGCGAGGCCGTTGGCCAGGACCTGGCGGGCCGCTTCGCACAGCGCGAGCCGCGCGTGGGTCAGCGGGGTCACCTCTTCGTCGCCCTGGGGCAGCACGCGGCCCACGGTGTAGAACTTGTGGTAAGCGCCCGCGAGTTCTTCGAGGTAGCGCGCGATCCGGTGCGGCTCCCGCATGTCGGCGGCCCGACGCACCATTTCCGGGAACTCGCCGATGGTGCGGATCAGGTCGCCCTCGGCGGGCAGCGTCAGGAGTCCGAAGTCGACGTCCGAAGAGGATTTGATGCCGAGATCGGCCGCATTGCGCTGCAGGGACGCCAGCCGCGCGTGGGCGTACTGGACGTAGTAGACCGGGTTGTCGTTGGAGTGCTTGCGCAGCAGGTCCAGGTCGACGTCCAAAGTGGAGTCGACGGAGTAGCGGATCAGCTCGTAGCGGGCCGGGTCGACGCCGACCGCCTCGACCAGGTCCTCCATCGTGATCACGGTACCGGCGCGCTTGGACATCCGCACCGGCTTGCCGTCGCTGACCAGGTTCACCATCTGGCCGATCAGCACCTCGACCGTGGCCGGGTCGTCGCCGAACGCCGCCGCGGCCGCCTTGAGCCGGGCGATGTAGCCGTGGTGGTCCGCGCCGAGCATGTAGATGCAGAGGTCGAAGCCGCGGTTGCGCTTGTCCTTGAAGTAGGCCAGGTCGCCGGCGATGTAGGCCGGGTTGCCGTCCTGCTTGATGACGACGCGGTCCTTGTCGTCGCCGTACTCGGACGACTTGAGCCACCAGGCGCCGTCCGCGAAGTAGAGGTTCCCGGAGTCCTTCAGCTGCTGGACGGCGGCGTCGACCGCGCCCGACTCGTGCAGCGAGTTCTCGTGGAAGTAGACGTCGAAGTCGGTGCCGAACTCGTGCAGGCTGTCCTTGATCTCGGTGAACATCAGCCCGATGCCGATGCGGCGGAACGTCTCGTGCCGCTCCTGCTCCGGCAGCGACAGCGCGCTCGGCTCGGCCTTGATGACCTCGGCGGCGATGTCGTTGATGTAGCCGCCCGCGTAGCCGTCCTCCGGCGCGGGCTCGCCCTTCGCGGCGGCGATCAGGGACCGGACGAACCGGTCGATCTGCGCACCGGCGTCGTTGAAGTAGTACTCGCGGGTGACCTCGCCGCCCTGCGCGCCGAGCACGCGGCCCAGCGCGTCGCCGACCGCGGCCCAGCGGGTGCCGCCCAGGTGGATCGGGCCGGTCGGGTTGGCCGAGACGAACTCGAGGTTGATCTTGGTGCCGGCCAGCGCGTCCCCGCGGCCGAAGGCGGCGCCGGCCTCGATGACCTGGCGCACGATGTCGCCCTGCGCGGCCGCGGCCAGGCGGAAGTTGAGGAACCCAGGGCCCGCCACCTCGGCCGAAGCGACGCCGTCGGCCGCCGCGACCGCCGCGGCCAGCGCCTCGGCGAACTCACGCGGCTTCAGGCCGGCCTTCTTCGCCACCTGCAGGGCCAGGTTCGTCGCGTAGTCGCCGTGGTCGGGGTTGCGCGGGCGTTCGATGGTCACCTGCTCCGGCAGCACGGTGTCGTCGATGCCGCGTGCGGTCAGTACCTGCACGGCGGAGCTGCGGACCAGGTCGGCGAGAGCGGCGGGAGTCACTCGTCGAATTCTAGGTGTGCCCAGGTCGGGCGCTCGCAGCGGTCTCGGCCACGTCACGGCGGGCATCCACGTGAGGTGTTAACGGTGATCAGACGTGTGGTCTCTACACTGGCCCGGGCGGGAATCCGTCCGCAGCCAGCAGAGGAGAACGCGGGAGCCATGGCGAACCGGACAACTGGGAAAAAGGGGTCGGCCGTGAAAGTGGCCCGCGGTTCCGTGGTCAGCAAGAAGGGCACGCCATGGGGCACGATCATCGCGGTCGTGGCCATCGTCGCCCTCGCCGCCGCCGTGATCACCTACTACATGGTGGCGTCCGCGCCGAAGCGTGACCAGGCGAGCCGCGAAGAGGCCGCCGCCGCGTTCGCGCCGACCGCGTCCGACCCGGATCCCTCGAAGCGCATCCCCGGCGTCATCACCGCGACCTACACCGGCAGTGTGCACGTCCTGCCGACCGAGCGCGTCGCCTACGACAAGACCCCGCCGTTCGGCGGCCCGCACGACCAGACGTGGGCCACCTGCACCGGCATCGTCTACCCGAACGCCGTCCGCACCGAGAACATGGTGCACGCGCTCGAGCACGGCTCGGTGTGGATCGCCTACAACCCGCAGCAGATCTCGGGTGACGCGCTGAACCTGCTGAGCGTGCGCGCCAAGGACAAGCCGTTCACGATGCTGTCGCCCTACCCCGGTCTCGACAAGCCGATCTCGCTGCAGTCCTGGGGCCACCAGCTGAAGCTGGACAGCGCCGACGACCCGCGGATCGACGAGTTCATCGCGGCCCTGCGCAGCAACCCGAACGGCGTCTACCCCGAGGTCGGCGCGTCCTGCGACGCGGTGCCCGGCTCGTTCGACCCGGACAACCCGCCGCCGTTCGACCCGTCGAAGCCGGGCCCGGACGCGAAGCCGATGGACTACAAGGGCAGCACCGCCGCGCAGGGTGAGCAGGGCGCCCCCGGCGGCGTGCCGACCGCCCCCGCGTCCGCCCCGGCCTCGGGCGCGCCGTCCCAGTGAGTTCCGGAGCCGACCTCGACGACCTCGAAACCGATGAGGTCGTCGAGCAGCCGACGTGGTCGCGCTGGGTGATCATCGGCGGGACGCTGCTGGCGGTCCTGCTGATCGGCGGCGTCGCGGGGATGTTCCTCACCCGCGCCGTCGACGACCCGGCGGCCACGGCCACCCCGGCCCGCGACTCCGTCGAGGTCGGCTTCGCGCAGGACATGTCGACGCACCACCTGCAGGCGGTCACGATGTCGGGCATCGCCCGCGACCGCACGACCGACCCGGAGATCAAGCAGCTCGCGTTCGACATCGAACGCACGCAGCTCGAGCAGGTCGGCCGCATGAAGGGCTGGCTCATGCTGTGGGACCAGCCGGAGCAGGCGATCGGCGCGCCGATGAAGTGGATGACGGAACCGATGTCCGGCCACGACGGCATGTCGATGGCCCCGTCGTCGCTGTCGCCGTCAGGCGGCGCGTTGATGCCGGGCATGGCGACCGACACGGAGCTGACGAAGCTGCGCTCACTGTCGGGCCGCCCGTTCGACGTCTACTTCCTGCAGCTGATGCTCCGCCACCACCAGGGCGGCACGTCGATGGCGCAGTACGCGTCGGAGCACTCGAACCTGCCGGCGCTGAAGGCCCTGGTGAACAGCATCCTCACGTCCCAGGGCGCGGAGATGGACCAGATGAAGCTGATGCTCGCGGGCCGAGGCGCCCAGCCGCTCCCCTGACGAGCTTTCGAGGTCCGTGAAGGCCTCTTTACCGGCTCTTATGGCCGGCAAGGAGGCCTTCACGGCTTTCGGGACTTGGGGGCCCGGCGCGAGCTACCAGGAGAGTTCCTGGCAGCGGCGTGCGCAGTGCGGTGCCTCCACCTGCAAGGTCGCGTGCTCGATCGCGTAGCGCGTCGAGAGCAGGTTCTGGGCCTCGGTCAGCACGTCCGATTGCTGCGCCGGCGGGGCGAGCGTCAGGTGCGCCGACGCCACCTCCATGCCCGACGTCAGGGTCCAGACGTGCAGGTCGTGCACGTCCGCGACGCCCGGCAGCGCCGACAGCTCCGCGCTGATCGCGCCGACGTCGACGCCCTGCGGGGCGTGCTGGAAGAGGATGCGCAGCGCGCGGCGGGCCAGGGTCCACGTGCGGGGCAGCACGAACAGGCCGATCGCGACGCCGATGATCGGGTCCGCGTAGCGCCAGCCGGTGAGCAGCGTCAGCGCGCCGCTGACCAGCACGCCGACCGAGCCGATCAGGTCGGCCAGCACCTCGAGGTACGCGCCGCGGACGTTGAGGCTCTCCTTCGCCCCCGAGCGCAGCACCGCGAACGACACGATGTTCGCCACCAGGCCGGCCGTCGCGGCCAGCAGCACCGGCAGGCCGGCCACCGCAGGTGGGTCGCTGATCCGGCCGACGGCCTCGACGAGGACGTACCCCGCGACGCCGAACAGCAGGATCGCGTTGCCCAGCGCCGCCAGCACCTCCGCGCGGTAGAGGCCGAACGTGCGGCTGACGGTGGGGCCGGAGCGGCGGGCCAGGATGATCGCGGTCAGGGCCATGCCGACGCCGAGGACGTCGGTGAACATGTGCGCCGCGTCCGAGATCAGCGCCAGCGAGCCGGTCGCGAAGCCCACGACGAACTCCAGCACCATGAACCCGGCGCCGATGCCCAGGGCGATCGTCAGGCTCCGGACGTACCTGCCTGACGCGCTCGCCGGCGCGGCCGCTTGGCCGTGCCCGTGTCCATGCCCCATTTCGCCTCCGTTCCCGGTTCGCCGTCGAGGCCCAACATATAGTCGGATGCGCATATGTGCAACAGAGGGGAGCCTAAGTTCACTCATCCGAAAAGTACCCCGCACGCGCGCGCCGACCAATCCACCAGGAGGGGTTTCCCGCCTGGCGGACCGATTACGCTTCGGCGCTTCTTCCGGCTAGCGCACCAGCCGGAAGAAGCCGCGGACCTGCTGGACGAACAGCTCGGGCTGCTCGAGCGCGGCGAAGTGACCGCCGACGGGCAGCGTCTCGAACCACCGCAGGTCGGCGTAACGCTGCTCCGCCTGCCGCCGCGAAGGCCGCACGATCTCCTTGGGGAACACCGAAACCCCGGCGGGCACGGTGATCGGGGACAGGTCGCGGTCGGTGTTCTCCCAGTACATCCGCGCCGACGAGGCGGCCGTCGCGGTGAACCAGTAGACGGAGATCGCGTCGAGGAGCCGTTCGCGGGAGACGGCGTCCTCGGGCTGTCCCTTGTGGTCGGTCCAGGCCCAGAACTTCTCGGCGATCCAGGCGGCCTGCCCGGCGGGCGAGTCGGTCAGGCCGTAACCGAGCGTCTGCGGCCGGGTGCCCTGCTGCGCGGCGTAGGCGCTGCCGGTCCGCCGGAACTCCGCCAGGTCGGCGCGGGCCTGCCGCTCCTGCTCCGTCGGGTCGTCCCGGTCCAGCGACACGGGCGCGTAGTTGACGTGCACCCCGGCGACGCGCTCGAACCGCGCGAGCGCGTTGGTGACGGCGGCACCCCAGTCGCCACCCTGGGCGCCGTAGCGCTCGTAGCCGAGCGATGTCATCAGCGCGTCCCACAGCTCGGCGACCCGCGGGATCTTGAGCGCGGGCTTGTCACTCCACCCGAACCCGGGCAGCGACGGCGCGACGACGTGGAAGGCGTCGGCCGGATCCCCGCCGTGCGCCCGCGGATCGGTCAGCGGCCCGAGCACGTCGAGGAACTCGGTGACGGAGCCGGGCCAGCCGTGCGTGAGCACGAGCGGCAATGCGCCCGGTTCGGGCGACCGGACGTGCAGGAAGTGCAGGCCGACGCCGTCGACGGTGGCCCGGAACTGCGGAAAGGCGTTGAGCCGGCCGGCGAAGCCGAAGTCGTACTCCTCGCCCCAGAACCGGCAGAGCTCCCGCACGTAGGCGAGCGGCGCCCCCTGCGACCAGTCGTCGACGGTCTCAGCCTCGGGCCACCGGGTCCGCCGCAACCGCTCCCGCAGGTCGGCGACGTCGGCCTCATCGAGCGGTACCCGGAACGGCTCAACCACGACAGCTCCTTCAGGTGGGCCTCCCACGCTATCGAGACGCCCACGAATGGATCAACTTCAGCCCCCTGACCAGCGAATTCGTTTTGCGGCGCCCTGCCCGCGCGGGTCACGGGGGATGCGCTAAGCTTCTGAAGTCGCCCAGCGATGGGCCCTCGTAGCTCAGGGGATAGAGCACTGCCCTCCGGAGGCAGGTGTCGCAGGTTCGAATCCTGCCGAGGGCACCCAGATCCATTGCGCAAAACCGGCCCCTACCAGCGAACACGCGGTAGGGGTCGATTCATGCGGCCGCCAGCCGGTACTTTCCCGGCGCCACACCGAATTCGCGCTTGAACGCGTGTGAAAACGCGAACGGCGAGCCGTAACCCACCTTCGCCGCCAGTGCGGGCAGCGGCAGGTCCGTGTCCTGCAGGAGGCTCGCCGCCGTGGTCATGCGCCACCACGTCAGGTACGCCATCGGGGGGCGGCCCGTCAACGCCGTGAAGCGGCGGGCCAGCGTTGCGCGCGACAAGCCGACCCGGGCCGCGAGGTCCTCGATGCGCCACGGGGCCGCGGGATTCTCGTGCAATGCCGCCAGTGCGGCCGCGATCTCGCGGTCCCGCAAGGCTTCCGGCCAGCCCTGGTGCTCGGTCGAAGCCAGCCAGGCCCGGACCAGGTACACCAGCAACAGGTCCAGCAGGCCCGTCACCACCGTGTCCCGGCCGGGGCGGGACGCCGCAACCTCGCCGCCCAGCAGGTCGATCGCCGCCCGTAGTTCCGGGTGGTGGCCGATCCTCGCGGGGAGGTGGACGACCTCCGGGAGGGCCGCGAGCACCGGGTGCTGGCGCGCGCGGTCCAGGCGGTACTTGCCGCACAGGAACTCCGTGCGGCCGTCCGGGTCGGGCGCCGCCGTCTCGAACGGCACCGCGCCGGCGGCGTCCGGGGCGGACGACAGCGTGTGGGCGCTGCCGTGCGGGACCAGGACCACGTCGCCCGCGCCCAGGGGCACCGGCTCGCCGGACGAAGGGACCAGCCAGCCGCTCCCCCGCAGCAGCACGTGGAACCCCGCGCCCCTCGTACGGCGCGAAGCGGTAGCACCACGTCGAGCCGGCGCGCAGGCGGTTCGACGTCGGCTGTCCGATCCGCATCGCGGCGATCGCGTCGCTCAGGAGGTCCACGAGACCATCGTAACCGTGAGACGATTGCGCATTCAGACGAGCATTTCGGCCATGGAAACACTCACACGAACGTCTTAGCGTGGAGACATGCAGATCGGTGACGTCGAAGTGCTCAAGGTCGTCGAGTGGCAGGGTGAGATCGCCCCGCTGCGGACCAGCGTGCCGGAGAGCCCGGCCGGGCTCCGGCGGGACAACGCGTCCTGGCTCGCACCCGACCACTGGAACCCGGAGACCGACGGTTACCACGCCGCCGTCCAGACGTGGGTGCTGCGCAGCGAGGGCCAGGTCGTCCTCGTCGACACCGGCGTCGGCGACGACCGGCAGCGACCGCAGATCCCGCTCTTCGACCACCTGAAGACCGGCTTCCTGGACCGCCTGGCCGACGCCGGGGTGCGGACCGACGACGTCGACGTCGTCGTCAACACCCACATCCACTACGACCACGTCGGCTGGAACACCCTGCTGCGCAACGACGAGTGGGTGCCGGCCTTTCCCAACGCCACCTACCTGATCCCCCGCGCCGACCAGACGTACTTCGATCCGCGCAACGCCCATCGCCGCCCGGCGCCGCGCACCGAGCAGGAGCAGTTGCGCCGCGAAAGCAGCCTCCTCGTCTACGCCGACAGCATCGCCCCGATCCTCGGCCGGGCCGTGCTGTGGGAGACGAGCCACCGCATCGACGGCAACCTCACGCTCGAGCCGGCGCCCGGCCACACGCCCGGCTCGGCGCTCGTGCGCCTGACGTCCGGTGCGGACCGCGCCGTGTTCGTCGGCGACCTGCTGCACAGCCCGGTGCAGATCCTCGATCCCCGCCACAGCAGCTGCTTCTGCGAAGACCCGCGCCAGGCCGCCGCCACTCGCCGGAGCGTGCTCGAACGCGCGGCCGACAACCGGGAACTCGTTGTGCCGGCGCACTTCGCGGGCCCTGGCGCGGCCGAGATCCGCCGCGACGGCAGCCACTTCGCGATCCACCGCTGGGCGGATACGGTCGCGGAGTGCCGGAACTGATCACGCCCACCGCGGACCGCCGCACCGCCTGGCTGGACGCGCACGCCGAGTGGGGCCCCGGCCGCCACGAGGACGGCTTCGGGCTGCTCCCCGCCGACGAGGTCGGGACGCCGGCCGGGTTCGCGGCCTGGCTGACGCGGCTGGCGACCGACGAGTCCACCGAGTACTGGTGGATCGTCGACGGCGAGCGCGTGCTCGGCGGGATCGCTCTGCGCCGCAGGGACGCGGGTGCCGGGCACATCAGCTACGGCGTCCGGCCGTCCGCGCGCCGACGTGGGCTCGCGGGCTGGGCCCTGGCCCGCGTGCTCGACGAGGCGCGCGCCCGCGGGATGCCCGAGGTGGTCCTCGTCTGCGCGCCGGGCAACGTCGCCTCGGCGAAGACGATCGAACGGCACGGCGGCGTCCGCGAAGACGGGTCGTGGCGATACCGCGTCACCCTGCTTCCTGTCGAAAAGCTGTGAAACCGGACAGACCTGGCACTCTCCGCCACCCCCGCGCGTTCATCGGGTAGTAAGACGGAGGAGGACCGATGGGTGCGTTGGGGACGTTGCTGGGGTTCGCGCTGACCCTGTACATGCTCGTGCTGATCGCGCGGATGGTGCTGGACTGGGTCGGCATGGTAGGCACCAGCCCGCCGTGGACCCGGCGGGCCCGCGGGCTGGCCTACGCGGCGACCGAGCCCGTGATCGGGCCGGTGCGGCGCGTCGTGCGGCCGGTGCGGCTCGGCGGAATCTCGCTCGATCTGGCCTTCACGCTGGTGTTCGTCGCCGTGCTGGTGCTGCGGTCAATCGCCTTCAGCCTGTAGCGTGCCGCGGAAGCTCGCGGACAGCCGGTCGACGCCGCGCTCCAGCTCGGCGCGGACGCCGCGCAGGTCGATGCCGTCCGGGTCGATCAGGGCCTGCATCGAGATCCCGCGCAGCTGGGCGAGCAGGGCGGACGCGTACGCGTCGGCGTCCCGGACGCCCGTGATGCTCCCGTCCGCGACGCCGCTGGCGACGGTCTGGGCGATGGCGAAGCGGAACCGGCGGTCGGCCTCGGTGAGGGCGGCGCGCATGGCCGAGCTCTCCGCGGACGCATCGCCCCAGAGGGCCAGGAACGCGTGGTTGAGCGTCGGCATCGTCGTGATGAGCTCGAAGATGATGTCCAGCAGCGCCCGCAGCATGTCCATCGGCGTCGCGGTGGCGGACCCGGTCCGGGCCGCCACCGCTTCGCTGTAGGCGTCGGTGAACTCCTCGACGGCGTACTCGACCAGCTTGCCGCCGAGGCCGTCCTTGTCGCCGAAGTGCTGGTAGATCACGGCCTTCGCGTACCCCGAGCGCGCGCAGACACCGCCGAGCTTCATCCGGCCGAAGCCGTCCTCGGCGATGAGGTGCGCGGCGGCGTCCAGAATGCGAGCCTCGACGGCTTCGTCGGCGTCTTCCTGGATCCGGCCTGCGGCGGAACGGTCCACCGCGCCATGCTAGCCACTGGAACCGGACATCACCGGCCAACTGACGCCTTACCCGGCTGACCTGCGGTTATTTGACGAACCGGCCGACGAAGTCGAGCGCGGCGGCCGCCACCTCCTGCCAGCCGCTGTCGATGGTCAGCGAGTGCCCGCGGCCGGGGAGCTCGGCGAACTCCGTCGTCCCCGGGTTCTTCAGCTGCCGCTCGTAGGTGGCGTGCGCGATGGCGTGCGGCACCTGGTGGTCGTACTCCCCGGAGATGACGAGCATCGGCCCGCGGTCGGGGTTGAGGTTGTCGGCCTTGACCTCGGTGCGCGGGTTGATGTTCGCGAACGCGGCCTGGAAGATCGGCACGCCCGAGCCGGCGACGTGGTACTTCTCGTACAGCTCGTGGGCCTCCTGGTCGCTGACGGCGTTGGCGAAGCCGTACTTGAACTGCTCGAACGTCAGCGCCACCGCGCGGTGGCGGTTGGCCGGGTTGGTCAGCACCGCCGACGACGCCTTGAGCGCGCTCGCCGGCAGCGGGAGCACGCCGCGCGAGGGCGCCGGGTCGATCGCGACGGTCGCGGCCGACAGCCCGCGTCCGGCCAGCATCTGGACGAGCAGCCCGCCGAACGAGTGCCCGATGATGGCCGGCTTGCGGTCCAGCTTCTCGACGATGGCCTGCTGGTAGGCCGCGACGTCGCCGACGCTCTTGTTCGCGAAGACGTCCGGGTTCGCTCGGGCCTCCTCGACCGTGGCGGGGTCGTCGGGCCAGCCCGGGGTGACCGCGGCGTAGCCCGCGGCCTCGAAGAACTCGGCCCAGCGGTCCCAGCTGGTGTCGAGCAGCCACAGCCCGTGGACGAACACGACCGGCTGCTTGCCGGAGGTGTTGGCCCGCTCGACCTCGGCCAGTTCCTGAGCGGTGGGTGCGGGGACGGTCACGGTCACTCCCGGATGAATTCGAGCAGCTCGGCGTTGAACCGAGTCTCGTGGTCGCCGCACAGGCCGTGCGGCGCGCCCTCGTGGACGACGAGGGTGGCGTTCGGCAGGATCTCGGCGCTGCGCCGGCCGGCCGCGTCGATCGGCACGATCTGGTCGTCGTCGCCGTGCACCACCAGCACCGGGATCTCGATCTTGCCGAGGTCGCCGGTGAAGTCCTGCTCGGAGAACTGCGCGACGCAGTCGTAGGCCGCCTTCAGCCCGACCTGCATGCTCAGCCGCCAGAACTGGTCGCGCAGGCCTTGCGAGACCGTCGAACCCGGCCGGTTCGCGCCGTAGAAGGGCGCGGACAGGTCCTGGTAGAACTGCGACCGGTCGGCCGCGACGCCGGCGCGGATGTCGTCGAACGCGCTCAGCGGCAGGCCGCCGGGGTTGGCCGCGGTCTGCAGCATCAGCGGCGGCACCGCGCCCAGCAGCACCGCCTTGCGGACGCGCTCGGTGCCGTGCCGGCCCAGGTAGCGCGTCACCTCACCACCGCCGGTGGAGTGCCCGACGAGCACGACGCCGGTCAGGTCCAGCGACTCGATGAGCGCGGCGAGGTCGTCGGCGTAGGTGTCCATGTCGTTGCCGGTCCACGTCTGGCTGGACCGGCCGTGGCCACGCCGGTCGTGCGCGATCGCGCGGAACCCGTTGGACGCCACCAGGTTCAGCTGCGGGTCCCACGCGTCGGCGTTCAGCGGCCAGCCGTGGCTGAACACCACCGGCGGCCCGGAACCCCAGTCCTTGTAGAAGATCTCGGCACCGTCGGAAGTGCTGGCGTACGGCATCACGACCTCCTTTCTCCGAGAACCGAGCCTAGGAGCGCCCGGCGCGTGCCGGATCGGCTCTCGGTGCCCGGCCCTCGGCCGTCCGCGCCACGCGATTGCGGGATCCGGGCGCTGTCGAGACGCCGAGCCGTCCGGTTGACTGGCTTCATGACCGTGGGTTTCGAGACGCAGCTCGCCTGGTGGTCGTTCGGGCCGCTGACGCTGTCGCGCGTCGAAGCCGCCGGCATCCCCCTCCCGCGCGGGGAGGAGCCCGGCGAGCTGAGCCTGGTCAGCACCCCGCGGCCGGTCACGTTCGTCTGGCTGGGCCCCGTCGGCTCGCGGACGCTGCACCTCCCGCCGGACGAGCTGGGCCTGTCCGCGGCGACGCTCCGCCGGGCCGCACCACGGCTCGCGGCGAGCCCGCTCCACCGGCTGGTCGCGCACCACGTCCAGGGCCTGGCCCGCGACGCCGACGCCCTCAGCGCGACGCCCGCGGCGGACGCGCTGGGCCGCGTGTGCGTCGACCTGGTCCGGGCGCTGCTGGCGAGCGCGGCGGGCGAGGAGCCGACGTTGATCGCGCAGGTGCGCACCCACGTGCGCCACCACCTCGGCGACCCCGGCCTGTCCCCGGCGTCCGTCGCCACCGCGCTCTCGGTGTCACCGCGCCAGCTCTACCGGGCCTGCGCGGCCGCGGACCTGAGCCTCGAGCAGTGGATCATCACGGCCCGGCTGGCGGGGGCCCGCGCCGACCTGGCCGACCGGCACCTCCCGATCGCCGCGGTCGCCCGCCGCTGGGGGTTCAAGGACCCGACCCACTTCACCCGCCGCTTCCGCGCGGCTTACGGCGTGCTGCCCAGCGAGTGGCGCCGCCGTCAGTGAACGGTGCGCGGGTCGTCAGCGGCGGCACGCAGTCTTCGGTCATCACCGACCGAGAGGAACTCCCGATGACCGCCAAGACCGTGCTCGTGTCCGGGGCCAGCATCGCCGGCCCGTCCGCGGCCTACTGGCTGCACCGCAGCGGCTACCGCGTCACCGTCGTCGAAACCGCGCCGGAGCTGCGGCCCGGCGGCCAGGCCGTCGACTTCCGGGGTGAGCAGGTGAAGCTGCTGGCCGCGATGGGCGTCCTCGGCGACGTGCGCCGGTTCGAGACGGCGATGGGCGAGCAGACCGTGCTCGGCCTCGACGGGAAGCCGCAGCTGAGCGTGCCCGGCGCGGCGTGGAGCGGCGAGGTCGAGATCCTGCGCGGTGACCTCGCCCGCGTCCTGTACGAGCACACCGCGGACTACACCGAGTACGTCTTCGGCGACCGCGTCAGGAGCCTGACCGAGCGCGCGGACGGCGTCGAGGTCACCTTCCGGCGCGGGGCGCCGCGGAAGTTCGACCTGGTCGTCGGGGCCGACGGCGTGCACTCGGGGGTGCGGGCCGCCGCGTTCGGCCCGGAGCGGGACTTCCGCCGCGACCTCGGTTTCGGCATCGCCGGGTTCACCGCGCCCAACCACCTCGGGCTCGACCACACGAGCGTGCTCTACAACGAGCCCGGCCGCGGCCTGATGGTCGGCAGCCACCGGCACGCCGACCGGCTGCACGTCGGGCTGGTCTTCGCCGCCGACGACGTCGAGTTCCGCCGCCGCAGCACCGACGAGCAGCGGGCGCTGGTCGCGCGGCTGTTCGCGGACACCGGCTGGGAGACGGCGAAGCTGCTCGAAGCGCTGCCCGCGGCCGACGACCTCTACGTCGACTCGATCAGCCAGATCCACCTCGACCGCTGGTCGACGGGCCGCGTCGTACTGCTCGGCGACGCCGCGTGGTGCGCCGGGCCGGGCGGGTCCGGAACCGGGCTGGCGATGATGGGCGCCCAGGTCTTGGCTGGGGAGCTCGCGGCGGCCGGCGGCGACCACGTGACGGCGTTCGCGAAGTACGAGGAGCGGCTGCGCAAACCGGCCGCGGTCGGGCAGAAGAACGGCAAGGGCTCGGGCAACTTCCTCGCGCCGCGCACGGCCAAGAAGATCCGCAACCGCAACCGCGCCTACAAGATGCTGAGCACGCGGTTGTTCGGCGGTATCTTCCTGCGGATGACCGACCGGGCGGCCAACGCGCTGGAGTACCGCGAATACCCGCTGCTCACTTCGGCGTGACGCGGCGATCCGGCTGAAAACCGTGCTGGGCCAGAAGTTCCTGGCGCTCGACCCGCAGGGTGAAGCCACGCTCGACCCGGACGAGCCGATCCCCGTAGGACGTCCGCGCCGCGCTCACGGGACTGTCGGGGCTCTCGGACACGCTCGCCTCGTGCGACGGGCAGCTGTCCACGTTGCTCGCCAACACCCAGCTCGGGCCGCTGCTCACCCAGCTCGACCAGCTGACGTCGATGATGCAGCGCAACCAGGACGCGCTCGCCGCCGGGATCCGCGGGTTCGCGCCGCTGGTCCGCCTCGGCGTCAACCTCGCCGGCAACGGCCGGTGGGTCGACGGTTACCTGTGCGGGCTGCTGCTGCCGTCGTTCGGGCCGCTCAATGAGCAAGGCTGCTTCGGCTGAGCCGCGTGGCATGCTGACCGCATGCGATACCTGCTCCTGCTCGCCGGTGACGAATCCGCGGAAGCGGCCGCCGGCCCCGAAATGGCTCAGCGCTGCCACGAATGGGGCGCCGAGCTGGCGCGGCGCGGGATCCAGCAGACCGGCACGGGCCTGCGTCCGCCGTCCGAGGCGAAGACGCTGCGGGTGCGCGACGGCGACGTCCTGCTCACCGACGGCCCGTTCGCCGAGACCAAGGAGCAGATCGGCGGCTACGTCATCCTCGACTGCCCCGACCACGAGACGGCCGTCGAGGTCGCGTCGCGGCACCCGTGGGCCGAGGCCGGCGCGCTCGAGCTGCGCCAGATCGCCGACGGACCGCCTACACCTTCGTGATCTTCACCGTGACCTGGTTGTCGTTGTAGGTGTAGGCCACGTACTCGAACTCGACGCCGGTGCGCTCGACGTACTCCGTCCAGGCGCGGTACTCGTGCCGCTTCCAGCCGGGGAAGTTGAAGAACTCGTCGAAGTGCACGATGCTGCCGGCGCGCAGCCGCGGCCCGCAGAGGTCGAGGACGGTCTTGGCGGAGCTGTAGAGATCGCCGTCTACGTGCAGGAAGTCGACGTGCCCCGGGTGCCCGTCCAGGAACCCGGGGAGGCTGTCGGCGAACAGGCCGACGACCAGCTCGGCGCCCGGGACGTCCGGCAGGTCGTCGCGGGCGAACGCGCCGGCGGGCATGCCGTTGAGCCACGCCTCGGGCAGGCCGTCGAACGAGTCGAAGCCGTAGACCTGCTCGCTGTTGCGAGCGCGGGTGATCGTGCGCAGCGTGTTGCCTGACGCGACGCCGAACTCCAGCGCCATCCCGCCTTGGGGCGCCAGGGAAAGCGCGTACTCGAGTGTCTGCTTCGGACGGCCGAAGTGCGGGGCGCCGACCAGGTGCTCGCGGGCGAAGACGTTGCTCTCCAGCGCGGCGTCCTGGTCGCCGGCGTAGACGATGTCGCGGCGGCTGCGGATCTCGAACTCCACCACCCGATCGAGGAGCCGGTCACCTTGGCGGACGATCTCCTCGCGCAGCTCCGCGCTCATCCGGTTCAGCTGATCGGTGTACGGGTCGTGCACTTTCGAGGCCACCCGGAACAACAGCCTGCCCAGCGTGCGCCTCAGGGTTTTCGCTGCGGACGAAGGGCTTTCCGTCTGGTTCATCCCGGGACGGTACCTCACCCCGTGGTCGCCTCTCGTGAGTGTTCAGGGCGGTTAGAACCGCCCTGAACACTCACGACGAGCCGGAAGCCCGCGTCCCACTCCGGGAGGTCCAGCAGGTCCCGGTGCTCCTCGTGCCAGCGACCGGACGCCAGGTCCGCGCGCAGCCGGGCGATGCCGCGCGCCACGGCGTCGGGTGCCGTCTGGGCCAGGGCCGAGCACGCCTGCCGCACCGCCGGGTCGAGGTAGGCCTCCGGACGCCGCCAGTGGGCCGGGAAGACGCCGTCGGTGAAGTCCCACGGCACCGGCAGCGGGACGACGCTCCGCGCTCCCAGGAAAGCCGCGATGTCCGACGCCGACGGACGCGACCGCTCCAGCTCCGCCACCTCCGGCACGTACTCGCGCACCAGCCAGAAGTCGTTGTGGCGCCCGGTTTCGTAGGCCAGGACGACCTGCCGCCGCGCCACCCGGCGCAGTTCGGCGAGGCCGCGCCGCCACTCGGGCCAGTGGTGCACGGTCAGCACCGCGAGCGCGGCGTCGAACGTGCCCGCGGCGAACGGCAGGGCCTCCGCGACCGCGCGCACCACCGGCGCGGCGCCGGGAGGGCGTTGCCGGATCATCTCCGCGGACGGCTCGACCGCGGTGACCCGCCGCCCGGGCGGCTCGTAGGAGCCCGTGCCGGAGCCGACGTCGAGCACCGTGCCCGCGTCTCCCAGCGCGTCGAGCAGCGGCGCGAGCCAGCGCGGGTCGGTCCGCCGGCCCAGCGCGTAACCGACGCCGATGCGGTCGTAGGTCGTCATCGCACACCCCCAGGTCGAAGCCGATTTCGTTGCGGTAACCGGCACCCCCGAGCCTAGTTTCACCGGCGACGGAAGGGGATTCCATGAGCAGGATCATCGTGTTCGGCGCCGGCGGCCGGGCCGGGCAGCGTGTCGTCGCCGAGGCGACAGCGAGAGGCCACCAGGTCACCGCGGCGGTGCGCGACCCGAGTCGCCACGAGGGTGTCGCGGCCGACGTCACCGACGCGGACAGCGTCGCGGAGGTGGTGGCCGGGCACGACGCGGTCATCAGCGTCGCGTACGCCACCGGAACAGCGTCGGGCGAGTTCTTCCCGGCCGCCGCCCGCGCGCTGGTGGACGGCCTGAAACGGGCCGGGGTGAGCCGCCTGGTCGTCGCCGGGATCGGGACGACGCTCGAGACGGCGCCCGGCGTCGCGGTGCACGACGCGCCGGACTTCCCGGCCGAGCACCGCGCGTTCTCGCTGGGGCACGCGGCCGAGCTGGCGGTGCTGCGCGAGAGCGGCCTGGACTGGCTGGTCGTCGCGCCGCCACCGGTCGTGCTGGGTGAAGGCGACGGCACGGGCTCCTACCGCACGGCCGTTACGACGCTCATCCCCGCGGAGACGTTCGCCTACGCGGACTTCGCGCTCGCGCTGGTCGACGAGGCGACGACGCCGAAGCACTCGCGGGTGCTGCTGGCCGTGGCCTAACGCTCCGGGGTCTCGCCGCCGTTCTGCTCGGCGAGGAACCGCTCGAACTGCGTCCCGAGCTCCTCGGCGGTCGGCATGTGCTCGACGGACTCGGCGAGCAGGCTGCCCTTCTCGGACGCCTCGACGAACGCGTCGTACTGCCGCTCCAGCGCGCGGACGACGTCGCCGGCGTTCTCGTCGGACGCCGCGATCTGCCGTTCGATCTCGGCGGCGGCGAGGTCCGCGGCCCCGCGCAGCTCGCCGACGGTCAGGTTCAGCCCGGTCGCGCGGCCCAGCGCGTCGAGCAGGTTGAGCGACGCGGTCGGGTAGGCCAGCTGGGCGAGGTAGTGGGGCACGTGCGCGGCGAACCCGACCGCGTCGTGTCCCCACTCGCCGAAGCGGTACTCCAGCAGCGCGGCGGCGCTGCCCGGCACCTGCAGCCGGTTGGGCAGCGGCTGGTGCTCGCCGACCAGGTCCTGGCGGGTGGCGTGCGCGGTGACGCCGAGCGGGCGGGTGTGCGGCGCGCCCATCGGGATGCCGTGGAAGCCGGCGGTCAGCCGGACGCCCCAGCGCTCGACCAGGTTCCGGACCGCGGCGCAGAACCGCTCCCAGTCGTGGTCCGGCTCCGGGCCCGCCAGCAGCAGGAACGGCGTCTCGTCGGCGTCGTGCAGCAGGTGGACGACCAGTTCCGGCGCGTCGTAGTCCTCCCAGTGGTCCACCGCGTAGGTCATCGTCGGGCGCCGCGAGCGGTAGTCGATGAGGCGGTCGACGTCGAAGCGCGCGACCACCCGGTGCTCCCCGCTCAGCAGGTGCTCGGCCAGCAGACGACCCGCCGAACCCGCGTCCATGAACCCCTCGAAGTGGTGCAGCAACACCGCCCCGGTCAGGTCGGGGACGTCCGAGTCCACCTCGTACAGGTCGTCGGGATCGAATCCCACCGGATCCTCCTGCTCACTGCTCGCCGACACGTATGCGAATCCTTCAAGCACAACACACCCCGACGGGGATTCCATTCCACCGGCTGTGCCGGGGATCGTAACGCCATGCGATCGAGGCCGGACCGGATCGGCATCGTGACACTTGTCGTGGGCGCGCAAGCCACCGATCGGGCACGCTGAAGCGGTGAGCGAACACACCACGAGTACGGCCCTGCGGCTGCGGCCGCCGGCACACCGGGTCAGCCGCCGGGCCATCGGCTACTGGACGACGACCGCCGCGATCCTCTGGATCGTGCTGATCGGGGTGCAGACGCTCATCGTGGCGACCAGCGACGACGCGCCCGCGTTCCTCAGCGTGACGCTGGTGATCTCGTGCGTGCTCGGTCCGCTGCACCTGATCGTGATGCCGCAGTGGCGCTACCGCGTGCACCGCTGGGAGGTCACCGGCGAGGCCGTCTACACGCAGGCGGGCTGGCTGAAGCAGCAGTGGCGGATCGCGCCGATCTCGCGGATCCAGACCGTCGACATCGAGCGCGACCCGTTCGAGCAGCTCTTCGGGCTGGCGAAGCTCACGGTGACGACGGCGTCCGCGGCCGGCCCGCTGCGCATCTCGGGCCTGCGGCACGACCGCGCGCTGGAGCTGGCCGACGAGCTGACGAAGACGACGCAAGCGATCCGGGGGGACGCGACATGAGCAGCAGCGCCGACACCGAGACGGCCGTGGTCCGGCCCGCCGAGGGCACGCAGGACGCGCCGTGGCACCACCTCGACCGGCGCATGCTGCTCATCCGGCCGGTGCTGGACCTGGTGAAGTCCCTGCCGGTGCTGCTGGGCGCGCTGCTGTTCGGGCACGGCGAGCCGTGGCAGTGGATCGGCCTGGCCTTCACCGCCATCGCCGTCTTCACCGGCGTCTCGCACGTCCTGACGTCGCGTTACCGGATCACCGAGTCGCAGGTCGAGTGGCACACCGGGCTGCTGCTGCGCAAGCAGCGGGCCATCCCGCGCGACCGGATCCGCACGGTCGACGTCACCTCCGAGCCCAAGCACCGGCTGTTCTCGCTGGCCGCGGCGCGGATCGGCACCGGACGGCACAACCACGGCAAGGGGCCGAACAAGGACGAGCTGGTGCTCGACGCCGTCACGGTCGCCGAGGCCCAGCGGCTGCGGACGCTGCTGCTGCACCGGAAGGCCGTGGCCGCTCCGTCTTCGACGGAAGCCGAGCCCGCCGCGCCGACGGAGCAGCTCGTCGCCGCCGTCGACAAGCGGTGGCTGCGGTACGCGCCGTTCACGCTGTCCGGGCTGGCGGTGGTGGGCGCGGCCGTCGGCACCGTCTACCACTTCGCGCACGAACTGCACTTCGACCCGGTCCAGTTCTCGCTGGTCCGGACGGTCGTCGGGCACTTCGCCGACACGCCGGCGTGGGTGAGCGTGGTGCTCGCCGCCGTCGGGCTGCTGCTGCTCGTGTCGGTGCTGTCGGTGGGCGGCTACATCCTGTCGTTCTGGAACTTCCGGCTCACCCGCGAGCCCGCCGGCACGCTGCACATCCGGCGCGGCCTGATCACGACGCGCTCGGTGTCGATCGAGGAGGACCGGCTGCGCGGCGTCGAGGTCCGCGAGCCGCTGCCGCTGCGCCTGGCGGGTGGCGCCCGCTGCGTCGCCATCGCGGGCGGCCTGCGCGAGGGCAAGGGCGCGGACAAGAGCGGCGGCCTCCTGCTGCCCCCGGCGCCGGTCGCCCGCGTCCACGAGGTCGTCGCGGCGGTCCTCGGCGAAGACCCCGCGGCGACGCCGTTGGTGCGGCACCCCCGCCGGGCGCTCTACCGCCGGCTGACCCGCGCGGTGATCGGCGTGCTCCTGCTGGGAGCGGCGCTCTACGCCCTGGCGTGGCTCGCCGGCTGGCCGGACTGGCCGTGGCAGGTGGCCGTGGTGCTGCTGCCGTTCGCGGCGTTGGTGGGCTGGGACCGCTACCGCGGCCTCGGCCACGCGCTGACGGGCCGCTACCTGGTGACGCGGTCGGGCTCACTGGACCGCGGCACGGCGGTGGTCCGGTGCGACGGCATGACGGGCGTCGTCGTCGAGCGTTCGTTCTTCCAGCGCCGGGCCGGGTTGGTCACGGTGATCGCCCCGGTGGCCGCGGGCAAGGGCCACTACAAAGTGCTGGACGTCGGCGAGACGGACGGGCTGACACTGGCCGACGAGGCACTTCCGGGGCTGCTGACGCCGTTCCTGGAGCGTCGTTGAACACCGTTGTGCTACAACAAAAATCACTTCGGCGAGCGCAAGTGGGAATCTGACCGGGATTCGGAAATGCTGGCTTTCGTTTCACGCAACGTGCTAATTTATTCACCCCGTGTGATAGCGAAGGTCGTTTTTGTCTCACCGAGAGGTCATGATGACGCCTGCCGTCAGTGCCGTCGACGGTTCCGCCACCACTTCCCCCCGCCGTACCCCCGGGGCCAGCAGTTCCCGGAAGGTCCTGCAGCTGCTGCTCGCGTTCTCCGAGCGCCGGTGGGAGGCCAGTGTGGCCGAGCTCGCCGCCACGATCGGCACACCGGTCGCGACGACCTACCGCTACGTCGCCCTGCTCAAGGAGCTGCAGCTGCTCGAAGAGGGCACTGCCGGGCACTACCACCTGACCAGTCAGGTGATGCCGCTCGCGCGGGCCGCACAGCTGGCGAACGACCTCGTCCGGCTGGCGAAGCCGGCCATGGAGGAAGCGGCTCGCGAACTCGGCGAGACCGTGATGCTGTTCCAGCAGTTCGGTGACGCCGCCGTGTGCGCGGACCGCGTCGAGTGCGACCGCGCCATGCGGTTCACCTTCGAGCCCGGGCATTCGGTGCCGCTCGGGCTCGGCGCGTCCGGCAAGATGCTGCTCGCGCTGCTGCCGGAGATCGAACGCGACCGGCGGCTGCCGCCGATCATCGACCAGTACGGCACCGGCGTGCGCGACG
Organism: Amycolatopsis sp. NBC_00348; assembly: GCF_036114655.1. NCBI lineage: Bacteria > Bacillati > Actinomycetota > Actinomycetes > Pseudonocardiales > Pseudonocardiaceae > Amycolatopsis > Amycolatopsis sp. NBC_00348. The sequence continues at coordinate 6,708,930 of NZ_CP107994.1, forward strand.
AGCTGAAGTTCGCGCAGGAGAACAGGTTCTCGGTCAGCTCCGGGGAAATCGACGAAGGCGTCTGGGCCTGTTCGGTCCCGGTGCCGACGATGGGCAGGCGGCCGACGGTGCTGACCGTGGCCGGTCCCGCCGCCCGGATCTCCGAAGGCGCCCGCGACGACGCGATCACGGCGTTGCGCGGCTACGCCGACCGCATCCAGCGGACGATTTCGTCGTACTCGCTGTAAAAATGCCGCGCGCCGGAGCCGGCGCGCGAGTAGGAATGCGCGGGTGATCCGGCTCGCGCGCCCCGACGACCTGCCCGCCCTGATCGACGTCGAACGCGAGGCCGGGCGGCTCTTCCGCGAGCTCGACATGGCCGCGATCGCCGACGACGACCCGGGCTCGGTCGCGGAGCTGTCGGTCTACCAGGCCGACGGCCGCGCCTGGGTGAGCGTCGATTCCGACGACCGCCCGGTCGCCTACCTCATCGCGGAAGTCGTCGACGGACGCGCGCACATCGAGCAGGTCTCGGTCCGGCCCAGCCACGCGCGGCGCGGCCTGGGCAGCGCGCTGATCGAGACGCTCGCCGAGTGGGCGGCCGAGCGCGGTCTGCCGGCGCTCACGCTCACGACGTTCACCGAGGTGCCGTGGAACGCGCCCTACTACGAACGGCTGCGGTTCCGCGTCGTCGAGGACGCCGAAATCGGCGACGGGCTGCGTGACATCCGCCGCTCCGAAGCCGCCCGCGGCCTGGACACCTGGCCGCGCGCCGCGATGATCCGTCCGCTCTGACCTGCGCAAATGCCCTTTTCTCCCCTACCTGGGGGATCCACTGGCGCGACCAGTCGAACATGTGTTCTACTGTGCGGGCCGGTCCCGGAGGGGGAAGCTCCGCGGGCCGGCCCAATCTTTTCGGGGAGTTCTGAGGAGGCAGCGTGGCGGTCAAGATCACCCACCTGACGAACGGCCAGCAAGTGCGTTTCGCGAACGCGGACGGCGCCCGCCGCTACGCCGAGATCATGGGCGGCGGCGTCGACAAGTGGCGGTTCACGGTGGTGCCCGAAGACCTCGCGCTCCGGAAAATGTCGGACTCGGTCGTTAACGTGCCGGTATGGCGTATGACTTCCAGGTGACCGTCGACTCAGCCGACCCGCACGTGCTCGCCGACTGGTGGGCCGAGACGCTCGGCTGGGCCGTGGAACCGACTGATGAGGACTTCATCCGCGAGATGATCGCGAAGGGTTACGCGAGCGACGCGGAGACGAAGACGCACAACGGGGCACTGGTGTGGAAGACGGGTGCCGCCATCCGGCACCCGGATTCCCCACCCGAAGGCCCGCCGAGGCGGGTGCTGTTCCAGCTGGTCCCGGAACCCAAGACCGTGAAGAACCGGCTCCACCTGGACGTCTGGGTAGGCGCGGCCAACGTCGACGCGACGGTGGAGAAGCTGACCACGCGGGGCGCGAAGTTCCTGCACCGCGGACAGCAGGGACCACACAGCTGGGTGACGGTCGCGGACCCGGAGGGCAACGAATTCTGCGTGTCCTGACGTTCGCGACGTCCGCCCAGCTCGCTTGCGATCGTGACCGGTCCGCCCGCGCGATCGCGACCGGCGAGCCGAGGGCCAGCGGCAGGCCCGCACCACCGTGAGCGGGCGCATCCAGGGCGTCGGAGGCCTTGGATGCGCCGCTCGACAGCGTCAGCGCAGGCGGTCCAGGGCCTTCGGCAGCGCCGTGGCCAGCAGGTCCAGCTCCGGTTCCGCCGCGATCAGCGGCGGTGACACGGCGATCCCGCGGCCGAGGTTGCGCACGATCACGCCCTCGTCCCGGCAGGCGCGCTGCAGCTTGACCGGGGCGCCCGGGTCGGCGTCCATGACGTCGCCCGTCAGCTCCACCGCGGCGAGGAAGCCCAACCCGGCGCGGACCTCCTTCACCAGCGGGTGGTCGCTGACACCCGACACGGCGTCGGCGAGTGGCTTCTCGAGTTCGCGGCCGCGCGGGATCAGGCCGTCGCGCTCGTAGATGTCCAGCGTGGCCAGGCCGGCCGCGCAGGCGACGGGGTGTCCGGCGTACGTCGCGCCGTGGCGGAAGATCGGGGCGCCGGGCGCGCCGGTGAAGAACGGTTCCGCCACGCGCGGCGCCACGATCAGCGCGCCGAGCGGGATGGTCCCGCCGGTGATGCCCTTCGCCGTCGTGATCATGTCGGGTTGCACCGACCACCGGTCGATGCCGAACCACGTACCGAGCCGGCCCCACGCGGCGATGACGCAGTCCGCGACGAACAGCACGTCGTGGCGGCGGCAGATCTCCGCGACGGCCTCGATGTACCCCTCCGGCGGCAGCAGCACGCCGCCCGCGCCGATCACCGGCTCGCAGAAGAAGGCCGCCACCCGCGACGCGCCCACCCGCTGGATCTCGGCCTCGAGCGCGCCGGCGTCGTCGAACGGAACGTGCGAGAACTCCGGCGGCTGCGGGCCCACGCCGGCCGCGTTGGCCGGGATGCCGCCGACGGCCGTGCCGAACCCGTGCGTGCCGTGGTAGCCCTGCGTCCGGCCGATGACGTGCACCTTCTCCGGCCGCCCGGTCTGCGCGAAGTAGGCGCGCGCGAGCTTCACGGCGGTGTCGATGACGTCCCCGCCGCCCGAGCCGAAGAACACCTTCGAGCCGGGGGTCGGCGCCAGCTCGGCGACGCGGTCGGCCAGCTCGATCGCCGGCTCGTTCGCGTTGTAGCCGAACAGGTTGTACGAGTCGAGCGCCCGCAGCTGCTTGCCGACGGCCTCGGTGATCTCCGGCCGCCCGTGCCCGAAGTTGGCGTACCAGAGCGACGCGGTGGCGTCGAAGTACCGCCGCCCGGCGTCGTCCCAGACGTAGGAGCCCTCGCCGCGGGTGATGACCATCCGATCCCCGTCGACGGCCCCCATATCGGCAAACGGGTGCCAGAGGGCGTGTTTCGGTTGTGCTGACATCGGTCCTCCTCAGGTCCCGCCCCCATCCTTACCAGGGCGAAGCAATCGACGCGAACACTCCATCGTGCACAGTTCGGCGGCTGGACGTGGCCGGAACGGCACCACAACCTGCAACAACGACGCCGCCCGGCACGGGCTGACCCCTCACTCCAGGAACTCCGCGATCTCCGCCTCCGAATAACCCAGCTCCGCCAGCACCTCCGCGGTGTGCTGGCCCAACGTCGGCGGTGCGGACGTCGGCCGCGCGGGGGTGTCCGACGCCTTCACGGGGAACCCGTTGCCCACGTACGTGCCCACCGTCGGGTGCGGCAGCCGCACCACCTGGTCGCGTGCGGCTGTCCAGGGGTCCGCGTAGACGTCGTCGAGCTCGTTGATCGGGGCCGCCGGGATGCCCGCCTCGTCGAACGCCTTCAGCCAGTCCGCCGCCGCGCGGGTCAGGAGCACCGGCTCCAGCAGCGCGTTCAACGGATCCCGGTGCGCCGCGCGCGCGGCGTTCGACGAGAACCGCGGGTCCGCGGCGATGTCCAAGCCGAGCACACCGCAGAACGCGTGCCACAGCTTTTCGCTGCCCACCGCGATGATCAGCCAGCCGTCGGACACGGGGTACGCCTGGTACGGGACGATGCTCGGGTGCGCCGAGCCCATCCGGCGCGGGCGTGGCGCGTCGTAGAACACCGCGCCCGCCGCGTAGATGTGCCAGGCCAGCTGACTGTCCAAAAGGGACACGTCGAGGTACTGGCCGCGGCCGGTGGTGTGACGGGCCTGCAGCGCCATCAGCACCCCGATGATCGCCCACGTCCCGGCGTTGAGGTCGGCCACCGGCAGCCCGACCTTCGCCGGCGCGCCGCCGGGTTCGCCGGTCAGCGACATGACGCCGCCGAGGGCCTGCGCGACCAGGTCGTAACCCGCGCGGTCGCGATACGGCCCGGTCTGCCCGAACCCGGTGATCGACACGTGGATCAGCCGCGGGTTCACCGCGGACAACGCGGCGTAGCCGATCCCCCACTTCTCCAGCGTCCCCGGGCGGAAGTTCTCGACGAGCACGTCGGCGTCGGCGACCAGCCGGCGCAGCGCGTCCCGCCCGCGGTCGCTCTTGAGGTCGAGGACGATCCCGCGCTTGTTCCGGTTCGCCGCGAGGTAGTAGACGGCCTCGTCGCCGACGAACGGCGGGCCCCAGCCGCGGGTGTCGTCGCCGTGGCCCGGCGGCTCGACCTTCACCACGTCGGCGCCCATCTCGCCGAGGTGCTGCGTGCAGTACGGCCCGGCGAGGATGCGGGAGAGGTCGACGACCTTGATCCCGTCCAGCGGCCGGAATCCGTCAGGGGCAGGGGGCATCAACGGCTCCTCGTCGGGCTCGGCGTCCGCCCCTTTGTACCTCGCGCACCCGGAAAAGGGATTTCCTACCAACGGACCTAGACGGCGATCACTCCCATCGTGTTGATTGTTGAGCGAGTCTGTGCAGAGTTGCGCACTCCGGGAGGGAACGATGCGTCGTCTTGTTGGAATGGCGGCCGCGCTGGCCGTCTGCGCCACGCTGGTCACGGTCACCCAAGCCGCGGCCGCGGAGCCCCAGTACTTCGCCGCCCAGCGCGTCGGCGACCGTCCGCCGATGGGCTGGAACAGCTGGAACAAGTTCGGCTGCGCCATCAACGAGGACCTGATCCGCGGGGCCGCCGACGCGCTCGTGTCGTCCGGCATGAAGGACGCGGGCTACCAGTACGTCAACATCGACGACTGCTGGGCCGAACAGAACCGCACGGCCGACGGCAAGCTCGAGCCGAACCACGAGAAGTTCCCGCACGGCATCAAGGCGCTCGCCGACTACGTCCACGGGCTCGGCCTCAAGCTCGGCATCTACACCAGCGCCGGCACGCTGACCTGCCAGAAGACCATGCCGGGTGCCCTCGACCACGAGGACGCGGACGCGCAGTCGTTCGCCGACTGGGGCGTCGACTACCTCAAGTACGACAACTGCAACAACGAGGGCCGCGACGCGATCGAGCGCTACACGAAGATGGGCGAAGCGATCAAGAAAACCGGTCACCCGATGGTCTACGCGCTCTGCGAATGGGGCGAGAACGACCCGTGGACCTGGGGCCGCGACGCCGGCGCGCAGCTGTGGCGCACCACCGGCGACATCAGCGACAACTGGGGCAGCATGACCGGCATCCTCGACCAGCAGGTCGGCCTGGAGAAGTACGCCGGTCCCGGCGGCTGGAACGACCCGGACATGCTCGAGGTCGGCAACGGCGGCATGACCGACGCCGAGTACCGCTCGCACTTCTCGCTCTGGGCGTTGCTGAACGCACCGCTGCTGGCCGGGAACGACCTGCCCGCGATGTCGCCCGCGAACAAGAAGATCCTGGAGAACAAGGACGTCATCGCGCTCGACCAGGACTGGGCGGGCACCCAGGGCCACAAGATCCGCGACGACGGCGACACCGAGGTCTGGGCCAAGCCGATGTCCGACGGCTCGGCCGCGGTGGTGCTGTTCAACCGCGGTTCCGCGACGGCGTCGATGAGCACGACGGCGAAGGACCTCGGCCTCAAGGCGCGCGGCTACCGCGTCCGCGACCTCTGGAGCGGCACCGAAACCGAGACCGCGGGCACTCTCCGCGCAGCCGTCCCCTCCCATGGCTCGGCCGTGTTCCGCGTCTGGCCCGCCACCCACCCGGCGGCCGCGCCGCTGACGACGCTGGCCCTGCCGAGCCCGGACTACGTGCCCGCCGACCGGCCGCTGACCACGACGCTGAAGGTGACCAACGACGGCAGCACGCCGATCGCGGACGTCCGCACCAGCGTCACGGCGCCCGCGGGCTGGAAGCTGGACGGGCCCGGATCGTTCACGGTGCCGGTCGTCCTGCCGGGCAAGTCCTGGCAGAAGCAGGTCACCTTCAAGCCGGTGGCTCCGGCCGGCGACCACGTCACGCTCACCGCGAAGGCGAGCTACCTGACCCTGTGGGGCAAGCGCGACCTGACGTCGGAAGGCACGTCGCCGCTCGTCTCGCGGCCGGCGGCGGGGACGACGGCGTTGTCGAAGGCACCGTGGATGTCGTCGGACAACGGCTGGGGCCCGGTCGAACGCGGCACGAGCAACGGCGAGGCCCAAGCGGGCGACGGCCACAAGATCACCATCGCCGGCACCGGCTACGACGACGGGATCGGCGCCCACGCGCCGTCGAGCGTGCGGATCTACGTCGGCGCGGGCTGCACGTCGGTCAGCACGCTGGTCGGGCTGGACGACGAGAACTCCGGTGGCAGCGCCGGGTTCCGCCTCCTCGGGGACGGCAAGGAGCTGGCCGCCACCGGCGTCATGCACCCCGGAGACAAGGCTCAGCCACTGACCGCGCAGCTCTCCGGCGTCCAGGTGCTGGAGCTGTCGGTGACCGACGGCGGCGACGGCAACACCAACGACCACGCCGACTGGGCGAACGCCACGGTCACCTGCTGAGGTCGATGAGCCAGGCTTCGGCGTCGCGGAGGTAACGGTCCAAAGCGGCCTCCGCGACGTCGAACCGGCCGCACCGCAGGTCTTCCAGGATCTGCTCGTGGCAGTCGAGGAACGGCTCGTAGAACTCGCGGGTGTTCTCGTTGAGCACGAAGAACAACCGGGTCTCGGCGAGCACCTGGCGCATCGTGGCGGAGATCCGCTCGCTGCCGGCGAGGTCGGCCAGCGCCTGGTGGAAGTGGATGCTCGCGGTGCCGACCGCCGGCCAGTCCTCGGCCGCCGCCGCCGCGCGGCCGCTCCGCAACGCGCCCTCGGCCGCCGTCAGGTCCACAGTGGATCGCTCGGCCGCGCGGCGCAGGGCACCGCATTCGGTGGCCCGGCGCACGACGTAGAGGTCTTCGATGTCCTCTGTGGTCAGTTCGCGCACGAACACGCCGCGGTTCAGCTCGTGCACGGCCAGCCGTTCGTGGGCCAGCAGCTGGAACGACTCGCGCAGCGTGTTGCGCGAGACGCCCAGCGCCGAGCTGATCACCGGCTCGGAAAGCCGTTCACCGGGGGCGAAGACGCCGTCCGTGATGTACTGGCGCAGGATCGCGGCGACCCGCTCGGCCGTGCCGCTGCGCGCGAGCAGGTGCCGCTCGTGCTCCAGCCCCGATGCGTCCACAGTGGACATCGGAACTCCGCTACCTGACGCCGAGTTCGAAGTCGAGGCTGTATCGGTGGCCCGGCATCGCCCCCGCGGCCTTCGCACCGTCGATCGGCAGCACGACGCCGTTGACGAACCGCGACTCGTCGCTGGCCAGGAACACCACGGCCTTCGCGACCTCCCACGCCTCGCCGACGCGGGCCGCCGGGGTGCTCGCGACGAGCTGGTGCTGCTTGGCTTCGAACTCCTCCGCCGACGCGAGCGTGCCGCGCAGCATGTCGGTGTCGATCGCGCCCGGGTTCACCGTGTTGGCGCGGATGCCCTGGTGCGCGTGGGCGACGGCGATCGACTTGGTCAGCCCGACCAGCGCGTGCTTGGTGGCGTTGTACACCGGGTCGCCCGGGCGGCCCATCACGCCGCCGTTCGACGACGTCGTGACGATGCTGCCCGCCTTGCGCTCGAGCATGTGCGGCAGCACGGCGCGGGTGCCGAGGAACGCCGCGCGCACGTTGAGCGCGAAGATGTGGTCGAAGTCGGCCAGCGTCGTGTCGACGAGCGGCTTGCCGAGGTGGATGCCGACGTTGTTGAACAGCACGTCGATCCGGCCGGTCTCGGCGATGACGCCGTCGACGAACGCGCCGACCTGGTCCTCGTCGGTGGCGTCCACTATGGAGTGCCGATAACCCGCCGGCGGCTCGGCGGGCTCGCGGATGTCCGACGCGAACACCGTCGCGCCCTCGGCGAGGAACTCCTTCACCGTGGCGAGGCCGATACCCCGCGCGCCGCCGAAGACGACCGCCACCTTGCCGGCCAACCGACCCATCACTTACCCGCTCTCAGTCGTGCTGTCTGCTCTTCGTCCACCACGTAGTCCTCGGGCAGCCGGACGAGTGTGTCCGCGTTCCCGAGGTACCGCACTTCGACGCCGTACACCTCGCGCGCCGCTTCCGCCGAGACGTACCCCTCGACGACGTCCATGAGCACGGTCGCCACCGGCCGTTCGCGCGGCGGCCCGTAACCGCCACCGCCGGGGAGCGTCACGTCCACAACGGACTCCGCGGCGAGGGTAACGCGGCTCTTCGCCGGCAGGTCGGCTCCGCCGCGCAAGCCGAACCGTCCGGGTGAGCCCGCGCCACCACCGTCCACACCGGACGCCGCCGCGCGCACGCGGTCGACGTTCCCGTTGACGCTCCACGAATCCACGTCACGTGCCACCATCGTGGTCACCTGTCCGAGGCCGCCGCGCCGGCGTCCCGCTCCGCCGGAGTCCACGCGCAGTTCCCGGGAGCGTTGCACGAGCGGCGCCATGGTCTCGATGACCTCGGTCGGCGTCGAGCGCAGGCCGCTCGGGAAGCCGGTGGTGTTCAGGCCGTCCTTGGCCGCCCGCGCGCCCATGCCACCGGTCTGGAAGACGTTGAGCATGAACCCGGGGCCGCGCCAGATGGTCATCCACAGCGCGTCCGCGCTCGGCGCGATCGCCGCGCCGGGCAGCGCGCCGATCAGCAGCGACGGCAGGAAGTGCCCGATCAGGTGCCGCGACGCGACCGGCGCCGGCGGCAGGCAGTTCAGCACCGAACCCTCGGGCGCGGTCACGTGCACCGGCCGGAACGAGCCGGCGTTGTGCGGCACCTCCGGCGCGATCGCCGCCTTGACCGCGAACGACGCGTACGCCCGGGTGTAGTTCAGCACGACGTTGATCCCGCGCCGGCTCTGCGGCGACGAGCCCGCGAAGTCGAGGTGGATCTCGTCACCGTCCACAGTGGCCGTGACACGCAGGACGATCTCTTCGTCGTCGAAGCCGTCGGTGACGATTTCGTTGGTGTAAGTCCCGTCCGGCAGCTCCCGCAGCGCGTCCCGCAGGGCCTTCTCGGAGCGGTTCATGATCTCGGCGGCGACGTCGTCGAGCGTGTCGAGCCCGAACTCGTCCAGCAGCCGGACCAGGCTCGCGGCCCCGACCTCGTTGCCGGTGACCTGCGCGTACAGGTCGCCGACGGTCTCCTCCGGCGTGCGGACGTTGACGCGGATCAGCCGTTCCAGGTCGGTGTTGACCTCGCCCGCGCGCAGGAACTTGAGGATCGGCAGCCGCAGGCCTTCCTCGAAGACCTCGTGCGCCTCGGCCGACACCAGCCGGCCGCCGATGTCGGGCGCGTGGCAGCACGACGCGAACCACGCGACCAGCCGGCCGGCCCGGAACACCGGCGTCGCGACGGTGATGTCGTTGATCTGCCCGGCGGTCTGCCACGGGTCGTTGGTGAGCAGCACATCGCCGGGTTCGAGCTGCTCCGGCGGGTACGCGGCGACGAAGTGGTGCATGCCGGTGGCCATCGCGTTGATGTGCCCGGGCGTGCCGCCGACGGACTGGCCGATCATCTCGCCGCGGGAGTCGAACACCGCGCACGCCAGGTCGAGCGATTCACGGACGACGGCGGAGAAGGCCGTGTTGACCAGCGCGTTCTGCTGTTCGGCGAGGATCGAGTGCAGCCGGTTGGCGAACAGCCCGACGACGATGGGATCGACCGTCACACTGTCACCTCCAGCCCCGCGTCACCTCGGACGACGCAGCAGGCACCGGGCGGGACGACCACAGTGGACTCGCGCTCCTCCACGATGGCCGGACCATCGACACGGTCACCGGGCTCGAGCCGGTACCGATCGAAGACGATCGTGTCGACAAATCCACCTGCCGAAGGAAAGTAGGCCTCCCGGCTGCCCTTGTGCGCATCTCCCGCGGACTCGGCCGAGGCCAGCCGGAGGCTGACGTCCGGGGCCGGACCGCTGGAGACGACCCGCCAGTTCAGCACCTCGACGCCGACGTCGGGCCCGGAGCGCCGGTAGAGCGCGCGGTAGGTGCGCGTGAACTCGTCGATCAGGGTGTCGGGCCAGCTGCCGCCGTGGACCGGCACGCGGATCTCGTAACCCTGTCCGGCATACCGCATTTCGGCGATCCGCCGGTGCGTCACACCGTCCACACCGGACTTCGCGAGCAGCGCCGCGCCCTCGGCCTCCATCTCGGCGAACAGCGCGTCGACCTGGTCCCACGACAGGTCGAGCACGGCCGCGCGGGCCGACCGGACGAAGTCGAACGCCAGCGGCGCGGTCAGGAACCCGGCCGCGCTGAGCACCCCCGCGGCCGGCGGCGCGACGATCGACGGCGCCCCGAGCGCGCGGGCGACCCCGACGCCGTGCACCGGGCCCGCGCCGCCGAAGGTGTACATCGGCAGCTTCGCGGGATCCTGCCCGCGTTCGACGGCGTGCACGCGCGCGGCGTTCGCCATGTCCTCGTTGACGCTCGTGTGGATGCCCCACGCGGCTTCTTCGACGCTCACGCCCAGCTTTTCGGCAATGCGGCCTATCGCTGCACGCGCAGCCGGCGCGTCGAGCGTCATCCCGCCACCCAGGAAGTAATCCGGGTCGAGGTAGCCGAGCACCAGGTCGGCGTCGGTGACCGTGGGTTCGGTGCCGCCGCGGCCGTAGCAGGCCGGGCCGGGTTCGGACCCGGCCGAATCGGGGCCGACGGTCAGCAGCCCCAGCGCGTCGATCCGGGCGATCGACCCGCCGCCGACGCCGATCTCGATCATGTCGATGACCGGCACCTGCACCGGCAGCCCGGACCCGGGCAGCAGCCGGTACTTCCGGTCCACTTCGAACTGGTGCGTCACCAGCGGCGCGCCGCCGGCGATCAAGCAGAGTTTCGCCGTCGTGCCGCCCATGTCGAAAGCCAGCAGGTCCGCCGGGCCGATCGACGCGGCGGCGATCGCGCCGCCGGCCGGGCCGGACTCGAGGATCCGGATCGGGTACCGGGCCGCGGTGTCCACAGTGGCCAGACCGCCGTTGGACAGCATGATGTGCGGCGCGCCGGCGACGCCGAGCCGGCGCAGCCGGTGTTCGAGATCGCGCAGGTACCGTTCGGTGAGGTCCTGGACGTAGACGTTCGCGACCGTGGTCGACGCGCGCTCGAACTCGCGGATCTCGGGCACGACCTCCGACGACAGCGCGACCCGCAGGCCGGGCGCGACGTCGGCGAGGACCTCGGCCGCGCGCCGCTCGTGGGCCGGGTTGGTGAACGCGTGCAGGAAGCAGATCGCGACGGCGTCGATCCCGCGGGCGGCCAGCTCGCGGCCGAGCCGCGCGACGTACGCCTCGTCGAGTCCGACGTGGACGGACCCGTCGGCGAGGATCCGTTCCGGGACGTCGAAGCGCAGGTGCCGCGGGACCAGCGGCTCGGGCAGTTCGATGAGCAGGTCGTACAGCTCGTACCGGTGCTCGCGCCGCATTTCGAGGACGTCGCGGAACCCGGCGGTCGCGAGCAGCGCCGTGCGCGCACCCTTGCGCTCGATCAGCGCGTTGGTCACCAGCGTCGTCCCGTGCACGACCTGCTCGACGTCGCTCGCGGCGATCCCGGCGTCGGCGAAGAGGGCGGCCAGGCCTTCCTCGACCGCGCGGGCCGGTTCGTCGTGCGTGGTCAGCACCTTGCCGACGGCGACGATCCCGGTGCCGTCCACCGCGCAGAGATCGGTGAACGTGCCACCGATGTCGACACCGATCCTCATCCGCCGACCTTCATCCGGCGGCCTTCCGGTACCACCGCGGCGACGTGTTCAGCGGCGGCTTCAGCTTGGCCTTCACCACCAGCACGTTCGGCTCGTCCGACTCGACGAACTCGCCGAGCAGCCGCCGGAACGCGCGCCCGAACCCGGAGACGCGGTCGGCGTGCACCCCGAAGGAGCGGGCCAGGCCGACGAAGTCCGGGCTGTCCCAGTCGACCCCGCGACGCGGCACGCCTTCCTGCTCTTGGTCGTAACGCAGCATGCCGTAACCGCCGTCGTCGACCAGGACGACCGTGACCGGCAGCTGTTCCTGCGCGAGCGTCGCGAGATCACCGCAGGCGTAGAGGAAACCGCCGTCGCCGGTGATGCAGATGGCGCGGCCGACCCCCGCCGCGGCGGCGCCGAGCGACGCGGGGAAGCCGTAGCCGAGGGTGCCCCAGCCCATCGGGTAGGCGAGCTTGCGCGGCGCCCGCACCCGGTGGAAGCCGCCGACCCAGTAGCCGGCGACGCACATGTCGGACACCAGCACGGCGTCCATCGGCAGCACTTCGTCCAAAGTGGACAGGAAGTCGTAGGCCTGCGGCTCCTCGTCGCGGATCCGCTGGCGCACCCGGCGGCCGATGCCGGCCAGCCGCAGCGTGATGTCGTCGAGGCCGTCGCGCTGCTTCGGCAGCAGCCGCTCGATGATCGCGCGCGCGTCGCCGACCAGCGTCAGGTCCGGCGGGTAGTTCTTGGCGGCGTCGTCGGCGTCGACGTTGATCGCGATGAGCGTGGGCGGCTGGGGCATCAGCCAGTTCTGCGTCATCAGGCCGTCGAAGTCGGTGCCGATGGCGAGCACGACGTCGGCCTCGTCCCACAGCTCGCCGACCTCCGGCGTGTGCACCGGGTTCGGCGCCAGGCACGGGTGGTCGAGCGGCAGCAGGCCGCGGGCGGCGAAGGTGGTGATCACCGGCGCGGCCAGCTTTTCGGCGAGTGCGCCGATGGCCTCGCCCGCGCCCGAGCGCAGGGCGCCGCCCCCGGCCCAGATCAGCGGGCGCTGCGCGTCGGACAGCAGCGCTTCGGCCCGGGCGAGGTCGGGGACGTCGCCGTCGGGCTTGCGGTGCGGCGCGGGCGACCGCCGGTGCGGCACGGCCTCGCGCAGGTAGTCAGTGGGCACGCCGAAGTACACCGGCCCGCTCTGCGGCTGCAGCGCGAGCCGGACCGCGCGGTGCACGGTGGTGCCGATCTGGTCGGCCGCGCGGACGGTGAAGCCGCCCTTGGTGATCGGCGCGAACATGGCCTGCTGGTCCGACGTCTCGTGCAGCACGCCGCGGACGACGCCGGGCCGCCGCAGCGTCGAGGGGATGTCCGTGGCGATGATCAGCACCGGCGCGGCGGAAGCCATGGCCTCGCCGACGGCGCCGAGCGTGTTGGCGGCGCCGGGCCCGGTGGTCACCAGCGCGACGCCGAGCTTCCCGGTGGCGCGGGCGTAACCGTCGGCGGCGTACCCGGCCGTCTGTTCGTGGCGGACACCGATGATCTTGATGCCGGCCTCGGCGAACGCCTCCCACAACGGCAGGTTGTGCACTCCCGGCAGGCCGAAGGCGATCTCCGTGCCCAACGCCTTCAAAGCGTCCGCCAGCTCCCGCGCACCACTCACAGCCACGGCCCGGATACTGCCAGATCGTTGAACGATCTGGCAATCGGCCCTAGACGATGTGGTGCTCGGCCGGTGCGCTACCGGCCGCCGCGAACCGGCGGACGTCCAGCTCGGCGACGTCGACCGACGTCGGTCGCCCCAGGTAGAGGTCCCGGATCAGCTCGCCGGTGGCCGGGCCCATCTGGAAGCCGTGGCCGGAGAACCCGGTCGCGTAGAAGAACCGCGACAGAAGGACGCTTTCCCCGATGATCTGGTTGCGGTCCGGCGTCATCTCGTACAACCCGGCCCACGCCGTGCGGATGCCGGCGTCCAGCACCGCGGGGATCCGGCGCCCGGCCAGCTCGGCCAGCCGCGGCAGCCACTCGCCCGCCTCGTAGCGGGTGCCGAAGCCCGGGAAGCCGTCGTCCTCGCAATAGGACATCGCCAGGCCTGCACCTTCGCGGTGGAAGTAGAACGCCGACGGCAGCTCGATGGTCAGCGGCACCGACTCCGGCAATCCGGGCACCGGACCGGTGAAGACGACCTGCCGCTGGAACGGGCGCACCGGCAGGTCCAGCCCGGCCAGCTCGCCGACCCGCCCCGACCACGCACCCGCCGCGCACACGACGGCGCCGGTCCGCACGAACCCCGCCGTCGTGCGGACGCCCGCCAAAGCGTCACCGTCCCGTTCGATCCCGGTGACCTCGACGCCGGTCCGGAGCTGCGCGCCGCACGCGCGTGCAGCTCTCGCGTAGCCCTGCACGACCGCGTCCGGCGTCGCTTTGGCGTCGTCCGGCGACCAGAGCGCCGCGACGACGCCGTCCGGCTCGATCAGCGGGAGGACGTCCCGCACTTCCGCGGGGTCGAGCAGGTAGCTCCGGACGCCGTGCGCGCGCTGCAGCTCCGCACAATGTCCGATTGCGGGCACGTCCGCCGGGTCGGTGATCAGGTACAGGTAGCCGTCGCGGCGGAAGTCGATCTCGACGCCGAACCGCTCCCGGAAAGCGCTGTACTCCGCGAGCCCGCGCAGCCCGAGCTCGACGTTCACAGGCTTGGTGAACGACGACCGGATGCCGCCCGCGGCCTTCGCCGTCGAGCCCTCGCCCAGGCCGTCGCGCTCCAGCAGCAGGACGTCGACGCCGGCCTCGGCCAACCGGAACGCGCAGCTCACCCCGATCACCCCGCCGCCGATCACGACGACTTCGGCGAACTGTGGCAGAGACGTTTCCCCGGCGCCGCGGACGGTCATACTCGCCAATGTAGAACGTGATCCACCGGTGGCACCCGAACGCGTAGAGTCGGCCCACCGGGGCAGCGACGCTCCGCGCGCGGAAGGTGATGCCCGATGCCGATGATGCCGGTGACCGACTCGATGTTCCTCCTGGTGGAGACGCGCGAGCATCCGATGCACGTCGGCGGCCTGCAGCTGTTCAAGAAGCCCGAGGGCGCGGGCCCCGACTACCTGAGCGGCCTCCGGCGGAACCTGCTCGACTCGGACAACATGCGGCCGGTCTTCCGCCGCCGCCCCGCCCGCCCGGTGAACACGCTCGGGCACGTCGCCTGGTCGACCGACGCCGACCTCGAGCTCGACTACCACTTCCGGCACTCCGCGCTGCCGCAGCCGGGCCGGATCCGCGAACTGCTGGAGCTCACCAGCCGCTGGCACAGCACGCTGCTCGACCGGCACCGGCCGCTGTGGGAGATCCACCTCGTCGAAGGCCTGGCCGACGGCCGGTTCGCCGTCTACACCAAGGTCCACCACGCGCTGATGGACGGCGTCTCGGCGCTGCGCCACCTGCAGGGCACGCTGTCGGACGACCCGTCGGACATGGACTGCCCGCCCTGGTGGGGCACACGGCGCAAACCGGGCGAAGGCCGCACCAAGCGCCCCCGGTCCCTGCTGGACAGCGCCGGCAAGACGGTCAACCAGATCGCGAGCCTGGCGCCGGCCGCGGTGAAGGTCGCGCGGGAAGCGTTCAGCGAACACACGGTGACCCTCCCGGGGCAGGCGCCGCGGACGATGTTCAACGTGCCGATCGGCGGCGCGCGCCGGTTCGCGGCGCAGTCGTGGTCGCTCGACCGCGTGCGGCAGGTGGCCAACGCGGCCGGGGTGTCGCGCAACGACGTCGTGCTCGCGATGTGCTCGGGCGCGCTGCGGGACTACCTCATCGAGCAGCGCGCGCTGCCGGACGCGCCGATGATCGCGATGGTGCCGGTTTCGCTGCGCCGCAAGACCGACCCGGGTGAGGCGACGGGCAACAACATCGGCGCCCTGCTGTGCAACCTGGCCACCGACCTGCCGGACGCCGGCAAGCGGCTCGTCGCGATCCACCAGTCGATGCGCAACGGCAAGCGGCTGTTCTCGGAACTGACGCCGTTGCAGACGCTGCTGCTGTCCGGGATCAACGTGGCGCAGTTGGGCGTCTCGCCGATCCCCGGCGTCGTCAACAACACGCGGCCGCCGTTCAACCTGGTGATCTCGAACGTGCCCGGCCCGCGCAAGCAGATGTACTGGAACGGCGCGCAGCTCGACGGCATCTACCCGGCGTCGGTGCTGCTCGACGGCCAGGCCGTGAACATCACGCTGACCAGCAACGGCGACAACCTCGACTTCGGCATCATGGGGTGCCGCCGCAGCGTGCCGCACCTCCAGCGGATCCTCACGCACCTCGACACGGCGCTGGTGGAGCTGGAAGCCGCCGTCAAGTAACTCTGTCCACAGTGGACTAGGCGACGCCTTCCGGCGCGGCACCGGCGATCTGCACGGCGCCGGCGGCGATGCGGTCGATCTCGGCCAGGTCGTCCGGCGTCAGCGTGATGTCCGCGGCGGCGAGGCTCGCCTCGATGTGCTGCGGCCGGCGCGCCCCGACGATCGCGGCGTGCACTCCCGGCCGGGCGAGCGTCCAGGCGATGGCGAGCTGACTGACGGTGATGTCCCGGTGCGCGGCGAAGGCCTGGAGTTCGTCGACGATCTTGAGGTTGCGGCGCAGGTTGTCGCCCTGGAACGCGGATGAACGTGACCGCCAGTCGGTGGTTTCGAAGGTGCTGTCCGGGGTGAACGCGCCGGTGAGCAGGCCGCTGCCGAGCGGGCTGTAGACGAACACGCCGATGTCGTGCTCGCGGGCGTAGGGCAGCGGATCGGTCTCGATGCCGCGCCGGAACAGGTGGTACGGCGGCTGGAGCGTCTCGACCGGCCGCGTCTCGTCGAACGCGGCCAGCTGCGCGGCGTCGTAGTTGGAGACGCCGACGTGCCGGACCTTGCCGGCGTCGACGAACTCCTGCAGCAGACCGGCGACGTCGGCCGCCGGGGTGTCGGGGTCGGGCCAGTGCACCTGGTAGACGTCGATGTGGTCACGCCCGAGGTTGCGCAGGCTCTCGTCGAGCCCCTGGGTGAGCCACGCGCGCCGCGAGTCGCGCGGCCGCTGCGCCCGCGGGTTGATGCCGCCCTTGGTGGCGACGACGACGTCTTGCTCTGTTCGCAGCGCCCGCCCCAGCAGCACTTCGGACCGGCCGCGACCGTAGGCCTGCGCGGTGTCGAAGAAGTTTACGCCTAGCGCGCGGGCGTGGTGGATCGCCGCGATCGCGGTGTCCTCGTCGAAGGCGCCCCAGTCACCGCCGAGCTGCCACGTCCCGAAGGCGATCTTCGAGACTTCGAGGCCGCTGCGGCCCAAGATCGTCGTACGCATGCGTCCAGCACAGCACAGACGTCGGACCACTGCACCGATCTTCCCGGCGAGCGAAACCCCCAAATAACTCTTTGACAGTTGCGCCGGCATCCCCGAAACTCGGGAGCATGTCCCTCGACGACCTCCGGGTCCTGGCCCACCCGCTGCGCATGCGGATCCTCTCGCTGCTGACGGGCACGGCGATGAGCGCGGCGGAGGCGGCGCGCGAACTGGGCGAAACCCAGGCGAACATCAGCTACCACTTCCGCCGCCTGCACGACGCGGGCCTGCTGGAGGTCGCGGAAGAAGTCCGCATCCGCGGCGGCCGCGCCAAGCGCTACCGCCACGACCCCGACTCCGGCCGGCGCCTCACGTCCCGCGACCCAGTCGAGGAACAGATGCTGACGAGGGCGATCGCGAGCGAACTCCTCCGCCGAGCGGAGTCGCGCGCCTCGGGCCGCCCGGCGTCACTCTCGGACGCGGACCTGTGGCTGGCCCCGGAGGTGTGGTCGGACCTCCTGGCCCGCGCGAAGGCTCTGAGCCACGAACTCCACACCGCGGCGCAGGCCCCGAGAACGCCGGGCACGGTCCGTGTCAGCGTCAGCATGGCGCTCTTCGAGCTGAAGCCGGGAGAAGCACCGTGACCACCGGATCCGAGCCGGCCCGAAGAGCAGCCCCCACCCGTCCCGGGGGGCGTCCCCGATCCCAGCGTACCGCCGCCTGCCTGCGAAAACGGGGGGTGCGGGAATCTGTGGACAACTTCGTCCCTGTGGACAGTGAACTTGACATCGGCGCCGAACCGGGTCTGCCGCACCTTCCCGAGCCGGACCTCCCGCGACGAATCCGATCGGCGCCGGCCTGCCGCGACGTCGTCCGGGCCGGCGCCGGCCATGCACCGCAGGAGTTCCCGACGAGCGCCGTCCCGACGACGGCGAAGGAGACGCGATGAGCCTGCCGTTGCTCGCTCCGTTGCGGGAGCACCGGTTCCGGGCGCTCGTCACCGGGCGGACCTTCGCCGACTTCGGCAACGCCGTCGCGCCCTTCGCGCTGGCCTTCGCCGTGGTCGACCTGACCGGATCGGCCGTGGACCTCGGGATCGTCGTCGGGGCTCGATCGATCGCCAACATCCTGCTCGTGCTGTTCGGCGGGATGCTCGCCGACCGGTTGCCGCGGTCGGTGATCCTGCAAGGCACCGAAACCGCCGCCGCGCTCACGCAGGCCACCATCGCCGCGAGTGTCCTCTGTGGATTCGCCTCCGTGCCGCTGCTGGTCGGGCTCAGCCTCGTCAACGGCGCCGTCTCGGCCATCTCGCTGCCCGCCGCCGCGTCGCTCACGCCGTTGACCGTTCCCGGCGCGCTCCTCACCCAGGCGAACGCGCTGCTCCGCCTCCTGTCGAACGTCGGCCGGATCGCCGGGGCCAGTCTCGCCGGTGTCCTGGTCGCCTTCGCCGGTTCCGGATGGGCGCTCGCCGGAAACGCGCTGCTGTTCGTCGCCGCCGCACTGTCATACCACCGCATCCGGCTGCCGAGCGGCGATCGCATCCCCGGCAGCCGGCCGCTCGCCGAACTCGCCGAGGGCTGGCGCGAATTCCGCTCCCGGTCGTGGGTGTGGCTGGTGGTACTGCAGTTCATGCTGGTCAACGCGGTCAACTCGGGCGCGATCGTGGTGATCGGCCCACTGGTCGCCGACGACACGTTCGGCCGCACTGGCTGGGGCCTCGCCCTCGCGGTCCAGACGGCCGGGGCGCTGCTCGGCGGCGTCCTCGCGGCGCACTGGCGACCGCGGCGGATGCTGTTCCTCGGCGTCGCGCTGGTCATGGCGGACGCGCTCCCGATGATCGCACTCGGCGTGACGCCCTACCTGGCGCCGCTGCTGCTCGCGATGTTCCTCGGCGGCGTCGCGCTCGAGCAGTTCTCCGTCGCGTGGGACGTGTCGCTGCAGGAGAACATCCCGCCGGAGAAGCTCGCCCGCGTGTACTCCTACGACATGCTCGGCTCGTTCCTCGCGCTGCCGCTCGGCCAGATCAGCGCGGGCCCGCTGGCCGAGCACGCCGGCCGCGAGACGACGCTGGTCGGCGGCGCGGTGCTGGTCGTCGTCACCACCGCGCTCGTGCTGTGCAGCCCGCAGATCCGCGGCCTGGTCAGGCGGACGCCGGTCGCACCAGTAGGAGGTTCAGCAGGCTCGCGCTGAACACCACGTCGCCGCCGTCGTCGACGAACTCGACCTGCGTGCGCAACACTCCCCGATCCGGCTTCGACCGCGAGACGCGGGCCTCGGTCACGGTCGCGCGCAGCCGCAGCACCGCCCCGGGCCGGACGGGACGCGGCCAGCGCAGCTCGTCCACCCCGGGGCTGCCCAGACTGGCCACAGTGGACAAGTAGTGCGCCGCGTAGAGCCGCATCATCAGGCTCGCCGTGTGCCAGCCGCTCGCGATCAGCCCGCCGAACGGGCCGGCGGCCGCCGCGGCCGGGTCGACGTGGAAGCTCTGCGGGTCGTACCGCTCGGCGAACTCCAGGATCTCGGCCTCGGTCACCTCGACGCTCCCGCAGTCGTAGGTCGCGCCGGGAACGTAGTCCGCGAAGTAGCGGTCGCCGATCGGGGTGCCGAACTCGCTCGTCATGGCCGCAGGGTGCCACAAGAACACTTCGATCCGGAGCGAACGGTTCCCCGGCTACGCTCGGCGCCGTGCCCGGCGAACCCGACATCGCCTCGGTCGCCCAGGCGATCGGCGAACCGGCGCGGGCCGCGATGCTCCTGCAACTGATGGACGGCGCCGCGCACTCCGCCCGGGCCTTGGCGACCGTGGCCGGGATCGCGCCGTCCACCGCGAGCTCGCACCTGCGACGGCTCCGCGACGCGGGACTGGTGCGAGCGACCTACGCAGGGCGTCAGCGCCTGCACCGGCTGGCCGGCCCGGAAGTCGCGCAGCTCGTCGAAGCGTTGGCCGCCTTCGCCCCGCCCCGCTTGCCCGAGCGGCTACAACCCGACCCGCCGACGGGGCCGTTGCTGCGGGCCCGGGCCTGCTACGGCCACGTGGGTGGACAGCTCGGCGTCGACATCGCGGCACTGCTGCGCAAGGACGGCGTGATCGACGACCTGGCCCCGGGCGAATCCGGCACGGTCCGCACCTTCGACCAGCCGCTGCTGGCCGCCCTCGGCATCGCCGCACTGCCGGACTCACACCCCGGCGTGCGCGCATGCCTCGACTGGTCGCACGGCACCGTCCACCTCGCCGGCGCGTTGGGCGCGGCACTGTTCGCAGCGTTGCTCGACGACGGCTGGGTACGTCGCCGACCCGGTGGTCGCGCCCTGCGGATCACCGAACCGGGACGCCGCCGATTCACCGAACTCGGCATCGGCTGACGGCCCGCGCATCAGTGTCGGGCCGCGATGGGTTGTCGCTCCCGCGCCGCCGCCCCGCAGATCTCACTGCGCTGTCCAGCCACAACGGCTGTCACGCTCGCGCTACCACCCACGCCGTCATCAACGTCAGGCCACGACGGTTGCCACCGGTCCGGCGCGGATATCGAGGCCAAGTCGCGATGGCCGTTGCTCGCGCTACCGGCCCGCGCGGGGCTCCGGGGTCAGGTCGCGGTGACCGTCCAGGCGCCACCAGCTCTCGAGCGTCTCGCGGAGCGCCTTGAGCAGCTCGCCGCCCGTCTCGAGTGGGACCAGCGCGGCCGGGCCGTCGCCGACTCTCAAGCCCGCGGCCAGCCGGTCGCCCTGCTCGATCAGCCCGACGACCACCCGCGTCGGTTCCCCGGTGACGTCGACGGTCGGAATAGCTCGTTCGTACCGCCAGCCTTGAGCGTTCACCCGGCCGACAGTGGCACAGCTTTCCCAGCCGTGGCCGGGGTTTCACCCTTACGTGGTCAGGCGGGCGCCCACGGCCGCACTTCCTCCAGCAGCTTCGCGACGGCCAGCACGAGGTCGTCCGAGTGCCGCGGCCCGACGATCTGCAGCCCGACCGGCAAGCCCGCCGACGTCTTCCCGGCCGGCACGCTGATCGCGGGCTGCTGGGTCATGTTGAACGGGTACGTGAACGGCGTCCACTCCGGCCACTCGCTCAGCCCGCTGCCCGGCGGCACGTTGTGGCCCGCCTCGAACGCGGGGATCGGGACGGTCGGCGTGATCAGCACGTCGTAGCGCGTGTGGAACTCGCCCATCAGGATGCCCAACGCGGCGCGCTCGGCGGTCGCGTCGAGGTAGTCGCTCGCCGACCACGTCTTGCCCAGCTCCCAGACCTTGCGCAGGCCGGGATCGGTGCGGTCCTCGGACCCCGGCGGGAAGCTGTCGAGCAGCTTCGCCGCGCCGGAGGACCACAGCACGTCGAACGCCGGCTTCGGGTCGGCGAACCCGGGGTCGGTCTCTTCGACGTGCAGCCCGGCGTCGCCGAGCGCGCGCACGGCCGCCGCGACGATCGCGGCCACCTCCGGGTCGACGTCGACGTAGCCGAGCGTCGGCGAGAACGCGGCGATCAGGCCGCGCACGTCCCGCCGGACCGCCTCGCGGAACGACGTCACCGGCGGCGCCAGCGCGGCCGGGTCACGGTGGTCGGGGATCGACAGCACGTCCATCAGCAGCGCGGTGTCGTCGACCGACCGCGCCATCGGGCCGGCGTGCGACAGCGGCCCGAACGGGCTCGCCGGGTACAGCGCGATCCGGCCGTGGGTCGGCTTCAGCCCGACGATCCCGCAGAACGACGCCGGGATCCGCACCGAGCCACCGCCGTCCGTGCCGACGGACAGCTCACCCATCCCGGCGGCGACCGCCGCGGCGCTGCCGCCGCTGGAGCCGCCCGAGGTCTTCGTCGGGTCGGCCGGGTTGCGCGTGATGCCCTGCAGCGGGCTGTCGGTGACGCCCTTCCAGGCGATCTCCGGCGTGGTCGTCTTGCCCAGCAGGACAAGGCCGGCCTCGCGCATCCGCGCCGCGACCGGGCTGTCGACGTCCCACGGCTGGTTCGGATCGATGCTCTTCGAACCACGGACGGTCGGCCAGCCCTGCGTCAGGAACATGTCCTTGATCGAGGACGGCACGCCGTCGAGCAGGCCGATCGGGTTGCCGTCGCGCCAGCGGATCTCGGACGCCTTGGCCTGTTCCAGCGCCCCGTCGGCGTCGACGAGGGTGTAAGCGTTGCACTCGCCGTCCCGGGCCTCGATGGCCTGCAGCGCGTTCTGCGTCGCCTCGACCGGTGAGAGCTCACCGCTCGAGTAGGCGGCGACGAGCTCGCTGGCGGTCAGCATCCTGTCGTTCATCCGGCTCCCTGGTTCCCCGACGGCACGTACCCGAGCGTCTTGTCGACGACGTTGCGCAGCGGCTCCCCAGCGCGCCAGCGGCGGAAGTTCTCGGCGAACACCTCGACCAGCGTGGTCCGCCAACCGATGAAGTCCCCGGACATGTGCGGTGAGAGCAGCACGTCCGGCATGTTCCACAGTGGACTCTCGGGCGGCAGTGGCTCGGTGTCGAACACGTCGAGCGCAGCTCCGGCGATGGCACGATCCGTCAGCGCCGCGACCAGGTCGGACGTGACCACCAGCTCGCCCCGCCCGACGTTCACGAACCGCGCCGACGGCTTCATCGCGGCGAACGCGCGCGCGTCGAACATTCCCTTGGTGTTCTCGGTCAGCGGCGCAACCGCGACGACGTAGTCGGCCTCGGGCAGGTACTCGGTGAGCAGCACGGAGTCGTGCACGACGCCGAAGTCGGGGTCACCGGTCCGGGCCCGGCGCCCGGCGCCGCTCACCCGCATCCCGGCCGCGCACAGCAGCCGCGCGATGGCCCGCCCGATCGGCCCGGTGCCGACGACCACCGCCGTGCGCCCGGCGATCCGCTCGCTCTCGCGGTGCAGCCAGCGGCTCTCGCGCTGCAGGTCGTGCGAGCGCGCGAAGTCCTTGGCGAAGGCGAGCACGACGCCCAAGACGTACTCCGCGATCGCGTCGTCGAAGACGCCCCGCGAGTTGGTCAGGACGACGTCGCTCTCCACGAGCCCCGGGAACAGCACCGGGTCGACGCCGGCGCTGGCGATGTGCAGCCAGCGCAGCCGGTCGGCCGCGTACCAGGCGCCCGGCACGGCCGTCGAGAGGAAGTCGTAGACGAACAGCGCGTCCGCTCCGGACAGCGCTTCGGGCAATCCCGCCGCGTCCGTGTAACGCACGACCGCCCTGGATTCGACTGCACGCATGTCCGGTGGGCGGTGCTCGCCGCAGAGCACGGCCAAGACGGGGGTTTCCCGGGTTTCCGAGGCGATCACGTTGACACGGTAAAAGCGGCTCGTATGATTGTCAACAATCCGAGGAACGACCCCCGGAGCACCGGACGTGTCATCAAGTTCAGACGTATTCCGGAGGCTGAGCCTTGGATTTCGACTTCCTGGCGTTCGAAGGCCCGCTGGCGCAGCGCGGCATCGGGGTGATCGCGCCCTTCGACCTCGCTCTCGAGCGCGAGCTCTGGCGCTGGGTGCCGATGGAGGTGTCGCTGCACCTCGCCCGCACGCCGTACGAGCCCGTGCCGGTGAGCATGGAGATGGCGCGTCTCGTCAGCGACAGTCACCACCTGGCCAGCGCCACCCGGGACGTGCTGCACGTCGAGCCCGAGGTCGTCGCCTACCTCTGCACGTCGGGCAGCTTCGTCAACGGCATCGACTACGAACGCTCGCTGACCAAGGCGATCTGCGACGCCGGCGCGCCGGACGCCGTCACCACCTCGGGCGCGCTGGCCGAAGTGCTGCACCAGCTCGACCTGCACCGCATCTCGGTGCTCACGCCGTACGACGCCGACCTGACCCGGGCGCTGCACGACTTCCTCGGCGAGCTGAACGTCGAGACCGTCGCGAGCGACCACCTCGGGCTGGGCGGCGGGATCTGGAAGGTCAGCTACCGGACCATCGCCGAGCACATCCTCGCCGCCGACCACGGTGACGCCGAAGCGATCTTCGTCAGCTGCACCAACCTCCCCACCTACGACCTGATCGAGCCGCTCGAGACCGCGCTCGGCAAACCGGTGCTCACGGCCAACCAGCTGACCATGTGGGCGTGCCTGCGCCGCATGAACCTGCCCATCGTGGGCCCCGGGAAGTGGCTTCGTGACGTGTCGTGAAGGGTTTCCTTGACCATCCCTCTAGGATTGTCGACAATTTGCGTCTCTCCGGAGGTTCCGTGACCACCATCGGCTTCATCTACCCCGACCACGCGGCCGAAGACGACTACCCGCTCGCCGAGCAGCTGCTCGGCGGGACGGCCGCCGCCGAAGGCGGCATCCGGCTCGCGGTCGAGCACATCTACGGCACCGACAAGCACGCGGTCGCCGAGTTGCTGGACCTCGGCAGCGAGACCCGCCTCGCCGACGGTGCCGCGCTGCTCAAGAAACACGAGCCCGACGCCGTCATCTGGGCCTGCACCAGCGGCAGCTTCGTCTACGGCTGGGACGGCGCCCAGGACCAGATCGACCGGCTGAGAGCCGTCGCCGGCGTGCCCGCTTCCAGTACCTCCTTTGCGTTCGTGCACGCCGCGCGCTCCCTCGGCGTCAAGCGGGTCGCCGTCGCCGCCAGCTACCCGGACGACATCGCCCGGCTGTTCGCGGGCTTCCTCGAGGCCGGCGGCATCGAGGTCGTCTCGATGGCCGCCGCCGACATCGTCACCGCGGCCGAGGTCGGCGCGCTGCCCCCGGAGGCCGTCGTCGAGCTCGCCGTGCGCCACGACCACCCGGACGCCGACGCGGTGCTGGTGCCGGACACCGCGATGCGAACCCTCCAGGAGATCAACACCCTCGAAGCCGCGCTGAAGAAGCCCGTGCTGACCGCCAACCAGGTCACCGTCTGGGAGGGCCTGCGCCTGACCGGGCGGCACCGCCTCGTCCGCTCCCTCGGCGCACTCTTCCGGCATGTGCCGGACCGGAGCGCCTGACATGGCGCTCCCACCGGGCATGCTCCCCGCGATCGAGCCGGTCAGCCGCGAGTCGACGGCCGCCGTCATCGCGCGCCAGCTGCGTGACGCGATCATGACCGGCACCCTGCCGCCGGGCACCCAGCTCGGCGAGACCGACCTGGCCGCCCGGTTCCAGGTGTCACGGGGGCCGCTCCGGGAAGCCATGCAGCATCTCGTGTCCGAAGGGCTGTTGCGCAGCGAACGGCACCGCGGCCTGTTCGTGATCGACCTCGAGCCTGGCGACGTCTACGACATCTACGCCGCCCGCTCCGCGATCGAACGCGCCGCGATGCTGCGCGCCATCCGCGGCGGTGAACGCGACCGGATCGCGCAGGTCCTCGAGCGGACCGTCGTCGAGATGGCGGCCGCCGCGAGCGACGACGACCCGAGCGCGCTTTCGACGGCGGACCTGAGGTTCCACGAGGCCCTGATCAACGCTTCCGGCAGCAAGCGGCTCGTCCGGATGGCCCGGACCCTGCTCATCGAGACCCGGATGTGCCTGACCGCGCTCCAGGGCACCTACCAGCGGGTCGAAGAGCGCGTGGACGAGCACACGAAGCTCATCCAGGCCCTCCGCGAGGGTGACGAGGAGACGGCGCTCGCCCTCCTGGACGCGCACATGGAGGACGCGGTGCAGCGCCTCGCACCGGGCACCAGCCTCGTGGAGGGACACGCCCCACCGGTGCCCTGACGCTCGGCCGAGCACCCGCGCCGCCGGCCCGATCACGCGACTTCCCCGCGCTCGCAACGAGGACGCCCGTGACCGGAGAGCCGACACGTGTGATCGCAGGCGCGACACGCGTGATCGGGGCGTCGGCACGCGTGAGCGCAACGTCGACACGGGTACCAGAGGGGTCGGCTCGCGCACCCGGACGGGCGGCAGGCGTACCTGGACGGACCGCACGGGGACCGGGAAGCAGCCGACCGGCAGCGCGCACCCGCAGTCAGCGGACATGGCGGACCCCCAGGACCGGCTGGCCGCCGTGGCCGTCGCGGAAGTCGGGCGACCAGGGCCAGCGGCCCCGGTCGTCCGCGTGGACCAGTTGCAGCGCCCGGATTTCCGGGCCGTACAACGCGACCGCGAACACCAGGTGCGCCGACGGCTCGGCGAGCGGGACGACCTCGATCAGCGGGCCGCCGCGCAGCGGGATGCGTTCACCGGGCTCGGGTGGCGCCGCGTGCAGCGTATGGCTCGCCACGTCGTTGAGCAGGTTTGCCGCCGCCCGCAACGGAAGCCCGGTGGCGACCAGCTCGGGCAGGCCGTACCCGCTGAGCCCGATCGTGTAGGCCCACGGCGGGTACGGCCCGGCGCTTTCCACGCCCTGCACGAGCCAGCCCCGGTCGGCCACGCCATCGCGAAGCCGTTCCAGGTACCCGGATCTGTCCGGGTCTTCGCACTGCTGACACATCGGTGTCTCCTCCCCCTCGGTGGACTGGGGACCACCGTGCCGGAGGGCACCGACAAAAACTCAGCCCAGTGCTTCGGCCACTGCCGTGCCGAGCCGTTCTGTGGTATCGCTGCCGCCGAGGTCCGGCGTGCGCACCCGGCCCTCGTCGAGCACCCGGTCCACCGCGGCGCGGATCGCTTGCGCGGCAACGGTTTCGCCCAGATGTTCGACCAGCATCGCGGCCGCCAGGATCTGCGCCACGGGGTTGGCGATGCCTTGTCCGGCGATGTCCGGAGCACTCCCGTGGACCGCTTCGAACATCGACGGGGATTCACCCGATGGGTTGATATTGCCGGACGGTGCCATGCCGAGGCCGCCCGTGATCGCGGCCGCGAGGTCGCTCAGGATGTCGCCGAAGAGGTTCGACCCCACGATGACGTCGAGCCGGTCCGGCGCCTGGACCATGCGCGCGGCCAAGGCATCCACGTGCATCTGTTCACTGCGGACGTCCGGGTACTCGGCCGCGACCTCGGCGAAGATCTCGTCCCAGAACGGCATCGAGTGGATGAGCCCGTTGGACTTCGTCGCCGAGCAGACGCGCGAAGACCGCGTCCGCGCGAGTTCGAAGGCGTACCGGATGATCCGTTCGACGCCGACGCGGGTGAACACCGACTCCTGCAGCACGAACTCGTCCGGCCGGCCGGCGTTGTGCCGGCCGCCGATCGCGGAGTACTCCCCTTCGGAGTTCTCCCGGACGATCACCAGCTCCAGCTCCTCGGCCTTCCGCCCGGCCAGCACCGACGTTGTGCCCGGCAGCAGCCGCACCGGGCGCAGGTTGACGTACTGGGAGAACGCGCGCCGCAGCGGGATCAGCAGGCCCCACAGGGAAACGTGGTCCGGGACGCCGGGGAAGCCGACCGCGCCGAGCAGGATCCCGTCGAACGCCGAGAGCTGCGCGACGCCGTCGTCCGGCATCATCGACCCGAGCTGGGCGTACCGCTCGCAGCTCCAGTCGAACTCGGTCCACTCCAGGGAGAAGCCGAACTTCGAAGAGGCGGCGTCGAGGACCTTGCGGGCCTCGATGGTGACATCGACGCCGATGCCGTCGCCGGGGATGCTCGCGATGCGGTAGGAGCTCACAGGGCCACCGCGATGTACTTGGTCTCCAGGAACTCTTCGATGCCGAACGAGCCGCCCTCGCGGCCGAGCCCGGACGCCTTGATCCCGCCGAACGGCGCCGCCGGGTTCGACACGATGCCCTGGTTCAGCCCGATCATCCCGGCTTCTAGCGCCTCGGAGACGCGCAGCGCCCGCTTGAGATCGCTGGTGTAGACGTAGGAGACGAGGCCGAACTCGGTGTCGTTCGCCTTCGCCACCACTTCTTCCTCGGTGTCGAACGCGGAGATCGGCGCGACCGGCCCGAAGATCTCTTCGTGCGTCAGACGCGCTTCCTGCGGGACGTCGGTGAGCACGGTCGCCTGGTAGAAGTGGCCCGGACCGTCCACGCCGGCGCCGCCGGTGAGCACCTTCGCGCCGCGGTCGGTGGCGTCCTTGACCAGCTCGGTCACCTTGGTGACGGCGGCTTCGTCGATCAGCGGGCCGACGACGACGTCCCTCTCGGTGCCGCGGCCCATCGGCAGGGCCTGCATGCGCTCGGTCAGCCGTCGCGAGAACTCCTCGACGACGCCGCGCTGCACGTAGAACCGGTTCGCAGCGGTGCACGCCTCGCCGATGTTGCGCATCTTCGCGAGCATCGCGCCTTCGATGGCCGCGTCCATGTCGGCGTCCTCGAAGACCAGGAACGGCGCGTTGCCGCCCAGCTCCATCGACGTCCGCAGCACCTTGTCGGCGCACTGCTCGAGCAGCTTGCGGCCGACGCCGGTGGAGCCGGTGAAGGAGAGCTTGCGGGCGCGGCCGTCGCGGATCAGCGGCTCCATCACGCCGCCGGAGTCGCTGGTCGTGACGACGTTGAGGACGCCGGCGGGCAGCCCGGCCTCGGCGAGGATGCCGGCCAGCGCGAGCATCGACAGCGGCGTCTGCGCGGCGGGCTTGATCACCGACGTGCAGCCCGCGGCGATCGCCGGGCCGATCTTGCGGGTGCCCATCGCCATCGGGAAGTTCCACGGCGTGATCAGCAGCGTCGGGCCGACCGGCTGCTTGGTGATGAGGAAGCGGCCGGAGCCGTTGGGCGCGGTCGCGTAGCCGCCCTCGATCCGGACGGCCTCCTCGGCGAACCAGCGGAAGAATTCGGCGGCGTAGGCGATCTCGCCCTTCGACTCCGCCAGCGGTTTGCCCATCTCGAGCGTCATGAGCAGGGCGAGCTCGTCCTGGCGCGCCATCAGCAGCTCGTACGCCCGGCGCAGGATCTCGCCGCGTTCGCGGGGCGCCATCTTCGCGAAGTCCGCCTGCGCGGCGACGGCGGCGTCCAGGGCGGCGACGCCGTCCGCCGGGGAGGCGTCGGCGACCTGGCACAGCTCCCGGCCGGTCGCCGGATCCACGACCGGGAAGGACTTCCCGGCCTCGGCGGCGACCCACTTGCCGCCGATGAACAGTTCCTTGCCGACCGCGTCGACGACGCCGGACTCGGTGCTCACGCTCATCCCGACTGCTCCTCACGTGTTGTCCCGAGGGCCATGCTATGGATATTGTCAACAATCGACAACCCACTCAGACCGACCGAGGAGCACGCTGCCATGGCCCAGCTATCTCCGCTGCTCAAGCAGGCAACGCCCGTCGTGGTCGACCACGGTGAAGGGGTTTACCTCTACGACGTCGACGGCAACCGGCACCTCGACTTCACCGCCGGGATCGGCGTCACGAGCACCGGGCACTGCCACCCGCACGTCGTACGAGCAGCGCAGGAGCAGATCGGCAAGCTCGTCCACGGGCAGTACACGACGGTGATGCACCAGCCGCTGCTCGAACTGACCAAGCGCCTCGGCGACGTCCTGCCGAGCGGCCTCGACTCGCTCTTCTACGCGAACTCCGGCAGCGAAGCCGTCGAAGCCGCTCTGCGGCTTTCCCGGCAGGCGACGAAGCGCCCGAACGTCATCGTCATGCAGGGCGGCTTCCACGGCCGGACCGTCGCGGCGGCGTCGATGACGACGTCCGGGACGCGGTTCAGCGCCGGCATCGGCCCGCTGATGGCCGGCGTGCACGTCGCGCCGTTCCCCTACGCCTTCCACTACGGCTGGGACGAGCAGACCGCGACGAAGTTCGCGCTGCGCGAGCTGGACTTCCTGTTCCAGACGGTCAGCGCGCCCAACGAGACCGCCGCGATCTTCGTCGAGCCGGTGCTCGGGGAGGGCGGTTACGTCCCGGCGAACACCGAGTTCATGGCCGGGCTGCGCGAGCGCGCCGACCGGCACGGGATCCTGCTGGTCGTCGACGAGATCCAGACCGGCTTCGGCCGCACCGGGAAGTTCTGGGGGCACGACCACTTCGACGTCTCCCCTGACATCGTGCTCATCGCGAAGGGCCTGGCCAGCGGCTTCCCGCTCTCCGGCATCGCCGCTTCGCAGGAGCTGATGGCGAAGGCGCTCCCGGGCTCGCAGGGCGGGACGTACGGCGGCAACGCCGTTTCGTGCGCCGCCGCGATCGCGACGCTCGAGGTGATCCAGCAGGAGAACCTGGTGGAGAACGCCGCGACGCGCGGGCAGCAGTTGCTCGATGGCGCGCGGCTCGTCGCGGACAAGACGCCGGCGATCGGCGAGGTGCGCGGGCTGGGGCTGCTGGTCGGCTCGGAGTTCACGACCGCCGACGGCGAGCCGGACCCGGCGACCGCGGCGGCCGCGCAGCAGGCCGCGGCCAAGAACAACCTGCTGCTGCTCACCTGCGGGCCGTACATGAACGTGGTCCGGATGGTGCCGCCGCTGGTGGTCACCGCCGAGCAGGTCGACGACGCGCTGCGCATCTGGGGCGAGGTCGTCGCGTCCGTCACCGGGAGCTGAGGATGGCCCGGTACGTCACGATCACCCTCGACAAACGCGGGATCACCTGCCGGGCCCGATTGCTGGACGACGAGGCGCCGCGCACCTGCAAGGCGGTGTGGGACGCGTTGCCGCAGAGCGGGTCCGCCTACCACGCGAAGTACGCGCGCAACGAGGTCTACACGCTCGTGCCGCCGTTCGCGGAGCCGAAGCCGGGGCGGGAGAACCCGACGATCACGCCGATCCCCGGGGACGTCCTGTACTTCGGCTTCGAAGCGTGGGAGATCGGCAACCCCGCGTACGGCTACGACGACGGCAGCGAGGCCCACAGCGACCAAGGTGCGACCGACCTCGCGATCTTCTACGGGCGGAACAACCTGCTGATCAACGGCGACGCGGGCTGGGTGCCGGGCAACGTGTTCGCCACGATCGAGGAGGGCCTAGCCGAGATGGCGGCCGCCGCGCAGGACCTCTGGCTACGGGGTGTCGAGGGCGAGACGCTCTCGTTCGCGCGAGCCTGAAACCCTTATCCGCCAAGGGGACGCCGGGTGCGAATACCGCACCCGGCGTTCCTTTTTCACGCCTTTCGCCACTCGAAAGGGTGATCGTCGGAGTTTCACCTTTCGTGGCCGGTGATCACCAGATCGAGCTACGCGACAGCCCAGGTTGCCGGATCAAGCCCGGCATCACCGTCAGTGATGATCGGTCCAGTTGCTACCCAGAGTGGTTGACCGCCGACCAGGGCACCCCGGCGGCAAACACGAAGGGATTACGTGTTTAGCATGGGAAGATTCCGCGACGGCGGGATTCCCGGAATTCGGCTCTTTGACAGGTCGCCAGCACGGTGAAAACCTGATTCAGCTCCTCGCGAGAGCAACTCCAGGGAATCAGGAATCATTCATTAAGGAGCCTTTCCATGCAGATGTTCGCCCAGCACGCGCACCACGCCCACGACATCCTCACGGGCGTTCTCGCGCACCTGGCGCACGTCCTCGGCTGGCTGGTCTGACCTAGGCGACCGAACGGCCCGGTCGCGGGAAACCGCGGCCGGGCCGTTTCACGCGCTCGCGGACAGCCGCACGAAATCGTCGTCGGAAAGCTCGATTGCCGACGCACCGCAATTCTCTTCGAGGTGTTCGAGCGACGACGTCCCGGGAATCGGGATGACGACCGGGGACCGGCGCAGCAGCCAGGCGAGGGACACCTGAGCGGGTGTCGCGCCGAGATCGGCCGCGACCTTTCCGAGCACCCCGCCGGCCGTCGCGTGCCCACCGTTGGCGATCGGCAACCACGGGATGAACGCGATCCCTTCGCGCGTGCAGTGGTCGAGGACGTCGTCGGACGCCCGGTCGGTCAGGTTGTAGCGGTTCTGCACGCTCGCGATGGGCGGGACGGCCCGGGCTTCTTCGAGCTGTGCGACGCTCACCTCGGACAGCCCCACCCGCGCGACCTTGCCCTCCTCCCGCAGCCGCGCGAGCGCACCGACCTGGTCCGCGAGCGGCACCTGCGGGTCGAGCCCGTGCAGCTGCAGCAGGTCCAGGCGGTCGACGCGCAGGCGTCGCAGCGAAAGCTCCGCCTGTTGCCGGAGGTACTCGGGCCGGCCGAGCGGGACCCACTCGCCGCGGCTCGGGCGCGCGTGCCCGCACTTCGTCGCCACGAGCAGCCCCGGGTACGGGTGGAGCGCCTCGGCGAGCAGCTCCTCGTTCCGCCCCAGGTCGTAGACATCGGCGGTGTCGAAGAACGTCACGCCGAGCTCCGCCGCCCGGCGCGCAACGGCCGCACTCCCCGGCGGAACGTGGTCCCACTCGGTCAGCCGCATGGCGCCGAACCCCAGGCGCTGCACGGAAAAGCCGTCGTCGAAGGTGTACGTCGATGTCATGCCGGAAGCCTCGCCCCGCCGGCCGTCACCCACCAGAGATTTAGCCTGAGCTAAATTCTGACCCACCCATCCAAATGTGAAACATCTTCATAGCGGCGTACTGGCGGTACGTACTACGCTGCGGTAACCACAGCAACGGCGCGGAGGAGAGACTCTCGATGGGCGACGTGGCGGCACAGCTGGCCGAGATCGTCGGGGACAAGAACCTGCTCACGGGCGAGGCGATCTCCGAGGACTACGCGCACGACGAAGCGCTGACGGCGGAGCCGCAGAAGCCCGCGTACGTCGTGAAGCCGGCAACGGCCGAAGAAGTCGCGGAGCTGCTGAAGGCGGCTACAGAGCACAGCATCCCGGTGACGGCACGCGGCTCCGGCAGCGGACTGTCCGGCGCCGCGCGCCCCCGCGAAGACGGCCTCGTCATCTCTTTCGAGCGGATGAACTCCGTGCTCGAGATCGACACCGGCAACCACGTCGCCGTCGTGCAGCCCGGCGTCACGCTCGCCGAACTCGACGTCAAGACGGCCGAAGCCGGGCTCAGCTACACCGTCTACCCCGGCGAGCTGAGCGCGAGCGTCGGCGGGAACGTCGGCACCAACGCCGGCGGGATGCGCGCGGTGAAGTACGGCGTCACCCGCAACAACGTCCTCGGCCTGCAGGCCGTGCTGCCGACCGGCGAGATCCTCCGCACCGGCGGCAAGACGTCGAAGGTGTCGACCGGCTACGACCTCACCCAGCTGATCATCGGCTCCGAAGGCACCCTCGCGCTGGCCACAGAGGTCATCGTCAAGCTGCACCCGCGGCTGACGCACGGCGCCACCGTGCTCGCGCCGTTCGGCAACTTCGACCAGGTCATGGCCGCCGTGCCGGAGATCCTCTCCAGCGGGCTCGCGCCGCACATCCTCGAATACATCGACAACCTGACGATGGCGGCGATCGTCTACAACGAGAAGCTCGAGCTCGGCGTACCGGACAAGATCCGCGAGACGACCGAGGCGTACCTCGTCGTCGCGCTGGAGAACCGCGAGGCGCAGCGGCTGGAGCAGGACGTCGAGACCGTCGGCGAGCTACTCGGCGAACTCGGCGCGACCGACGTCTACGTCCTCGACGGCGGCGCCGCGCGCAAGCTCATCGAAGCGCGCGAGAAGGCCTTCTGGACCGCGAAGGCGGCCGGCGCCGACGACGTCATCGACGTCGTCGTGCCGCGCACCGCGATGCCGGAGTTCATCAAGAAGGCGCGGGAGCTCGCGATGGCCGCGGGCGGCGGCGCGATCGGCTGCGGGCACGCCGGCGACGGCAACGTGCACCTCGGGATCTTCTGCAAAGACGGCGACAAGCGGAAGCAGCTGCTTACCGACATCTTCGCGCACGCCATGGAGCTGGGCGGCGCGATCTCCGGCGAGCACGGCCTCGGCCGCACCAAGGCGAGCTACTACCAGGAACTCGAAGACCCGGCGAAGATCGCGTTGATGCGCCGGATCAAGCAGAGCTTCGACCCCGCCGGGATCCTCAACCCCGGCGTTCTCTTCACCGAAGGAACCGCATGAGCGAGCTGAACGGCGCCCAGTCCCTGATCCGCACCCTGGTCGACGCCGACGTCGAAGTGTGCTTCGCGAACCCCGGCACGTCGGAGATGCACTTCGTCGCCGCGCTCGACACCGTCCCGGAGATGCGGGGCGTGCTCGCGCTGTTCGAGGGCGTCGTCACCGGTGCCGCCGACGGTTACGCGCGGATCGCCGGCAAGCCCGCCGCGACGCTGCTGCACCTCGGCCCGGGCCTCGGCAACGGCCTGGCGAACCTGCACAACGCGCGCCGCGCGAACACGCCGATCGTCAACGTCGTCGGCGACCACGCGACCTACCACAAGCAGTACGACGCGCCGCTCGAATCGGACATCGAGTCCATCGCGAGCTCGCTCGAAGGCTGGGTGCGCCGCTCGGAGCACACCAAGGACGTCGGAGCGGACGCCGCCGCCGCGGTCGCCGCGGCGCAGGACGCGCCCGGCCGCGTCGCCACGCTGATCCTCCCCGCGGACGCTTCGTGGGGCGAAGGCGGCGAGACGTGCGCGCCGATCCCGCCGCGCGTGCCGCAGGCGGTGGACGCGACCACGATCAAGGACGTCGCCGCGGTGTTCGGCACCGGCGAACCGGTCGCGCTGCTGATCGGCGGCGCCGCATGTCACGAAGAAGGGCTCCGCGCCGCCAGCCGGATCGCGGCCGCGACCGGCGCGAAGGCGTTCGTCGAGACGTTCCCGTCCCGGCTCGAGCGCGGCGAGGGACTGCCGACGATCGAGCGGCTCGGGTACCTCGCCGAGCAGGTCACCTACCAGCTCGACGGGATCAAGCACATCGTCGTCGCCGGCACGAAGGCGCCGGTGTCGTTCTTCGCCTACCCGGGCAAGCCGAGCGACCTGGTGCCGGAAGGTGCCCAGGTGCACACGCTTGCGTCGCTCGGACAGGACGTCACGCGCGCGCTGACCGAGGTCGCCGACCTCGTCGCCGCGGACACCGAGCCGGTGCTGCAGCAGGCGTCCCGGCCCGCCCTGCCGAGCGGCCCGCTGACCCCGCAGAACTGGGTCGACGTCATCGGCGCGCTGCTGCCGGAGAACGCGATCATCGCCGACGAGGCGAACACGTCCGGCCTGATGCTGCCGACGGCGACGGCGGGCGCGCCGCACCACGACGTCCTGACGCTGACCGGCGGCGCGATCGGCTACGGCATGCCGGTGGCGACCGGCGCGGCCGTGGCGGCGCCGGACCGTCCCGTGCTCAACCTGCAGTCCGACGGCAGCGCGCTCTACACGATCTCCGCGCTGTGGACGCAGGCGCGCGAAAACCTGAACGTGACGACGGTGCTGCTCAACAACCGCGCGTACGCGATCCTGCGGCTGGAGCTGCAGCGCGTCGGGGCGCAGGGCGGCCCGAAGGCGAACGAGCTGCTCGACCTTTCGCGGCCGGACATGGACTTCGTGAAGATCGCGGAGGGCATGGGCGTGCCCGCGACCCGCGCGACGACCGCCGAGGAGCTCGCCGAGCAACTGCAGCGCGCGTTCGCCGAACCAGGGCCGCACCTTATCGACGCCGCGGTGCCGCCGTTGCTCTGAACCGGGCTATCCTCGCCGTCGAACCGACGGCGAGGAGCGGCGATGACCGACCAGCACGCGCAGCGTGGCATCGACCTCGAGCGCCCGAACGCGGCACGCGTGTACGACTACATGATCGGCGGCAAGCTGAACTACGCCGTCGACCGGATGTTCGCCGACCAGGTCCTGGGCGTGCTGCCGAACGCGCGGCACATGGCGGTGGTCAACCGGGCGTGGCTGCGCCGGGCCGTGCGGTTCGGCGCGGAACAGGGCATCCGGCAGTTCCTCGACATCGGCTCGGGCATGCCGACGGTCGGGCACGTGCACGAGGTCGTCCAGGGGATCGACCCGGAGTCACAGGTCGTGTACGTCGACAACGAGCCGATCGCCGTCGCGCACAGCGAGATCGTGCTGGAGGGCAACGACAACGCGGCCATGGTGCAGGCCGACGCCGAGTACGTGGACGACGTGCTGGAGCACCCGACGACCGAGTCGATGCTGGACTTCGACCAGCCGGTGATGATCATCATGGCCGCGTTCGCGCACTTCATCCCCGACTCCCGCGATCCGGCCGGCCTGATCGCGCAGTACTTCGACGCGTTCCCGTCAGGCAGCTACCTGGCGTTGTCGTCGGGCACGTGGGAAGGCCAGGGCGAGGAGTCGCAGCGCTCGGTCGCGCTGTACGAGAAGAGCGGCACGCCGCTGACCCTGCGCTCCCCCGACGAGATGCGCGCGCTGGTGAACGGGTTCGAGATCCTGCCGCCGGGTGTCGTGTTCACGCCGGAGTGGCGCCCGGACGGGCCGCTCGAAGACCCGCCCGCGCTGTCCGGCGGTCTGTCGCTGGTGGCTCGCAAGGCCTGACGCGGGCCGGGCTATTCTCGCGTCACACCTGAGCCCGGGAGCGGCGGATGACCGAAGACGAACTCGCTAGGCGCGGCATCGACCTCGACAAGCCGAACGCCGCGCGCGTGTACGACTACATCCTCGGCGG
Source organism: Amycolatopsis sp. NBC_00348 (assembly GCF_036114655.1). Lineage (NCBI taxonomy): Bacteria > Bacillati > Actinomycetota > Actinomycetes > Pseudonocardiales > Pseudonocardiaceae > Amycolatopsis > Amycolatopsis sp. NBC_00348. Next base: position 6,744,989 of record NZ_CP107994.1, read on the forward strand.
CGAGCTGAACTACGCCGTCGACCGGATGTTCGCCGAGCAGGTGCTGACGGCGCAGCCGAACGCGCGGGAGCGCGCGCAGCTCAACCGGCAGTGGCTGCGCCGCGCGATCCGGTTCGGGATGGACCAGGGCATCCGGCAGTTCCTCGACATCGGTTCGGGCATGCCGACCGTGGGGCACGTGCACGAGGTGGCGCAGGCCGCCGACCCGACGTCGCGGGTCGTCTACGTGGACAACGAGCCGGTCGCGGTCGCGCACAGCGAGATCGTGCTGGAGGACAACGAGAACGCGGCGATGGTGTACGCCGACGCCGAGTTCCCGGACGACGTCCTCGAGCACGACACCACCGAGATGATGCTGGACCTGGACCAGCCGGTGATGGTGGTGATGGCGCTGTTCGTGCACTTCATCCCGGACGAGCGCGAACCCGCCCGGCTGCTCGCGGCCTACCGCGACGCGCTCGCGCCCGGCAGCTACCTGGCGCTGTCGTCGGCCACGCACGAGCGGCAGAGCGACGAGACCGCGCGCGCGGTGGCGATGTACAAGAAGAGCTCCAACCCGGTGATCCCGCGCTCGGCCGACGAGCTGCGAGCCCTGGTCGACGGCTTCGAGATCGTCGACCCCGGCGTCGTGTTCATCCCGCAGTGGCGCCCGGACGCCGCCGACGACATGCCGGAAGACCCGACGGAGTGCGGCGGGCTGGCGCTGGTGGCGCGCAAGAACTGACGGCGTGCGCCGCGGGTCCGGGTTTCGCCACCCGGACCCGCGGTTACGCGACGCCGACCAAGACCGGCGCCACCTTCGTCTTCGGTACCAAAGCCGCCAGCGCGACGCCCGCCAGTGCCGCGCACGCCGCCACCGCGAACGTCGCGCGGAAGCCGCCCAGCGACGGCACCGCCAGGCCGCCGACGCTGATCGTCAGCTGGGCCAGCATCGCGGCCATCACCGCGCTCGAGACCGCCGTGCCGACCGAACGCATCAGGGCGTTCAGGCCGTTCGCGGACGCCGTTTCGGTGACCGGCACCGAGCCCATGATCAGCGCGGGCATCGCCGCGTACGCGATCCCCACGCCGGCGCCGATGATCACCGAGGCCGTGATGAGCTCGAGCGCGTTGTCCATCAGGACGATCGCGAACGCGTAGCCGACGGCGATCACCAGCGCGCCGCTCATCAGCGTCGGACGCGGGCCGAACCGGGTGATGAGCCGTGCCGACACCGGCGAGAGCAGCATCATCACCAGGCCGTTCGGCGCGAGTGTGAGCCCGGACTCGACCATGGTCTGACCGAGCCCGTAACCGGTCGACGACGGGGCCTGCAGCAGCTGCGGGAACGACAACGCCATGGCGTACAACGCGAAGCCGACCATGATCGACGCCAGGTTCGTGAACAGCACCGGACGGCGGGACGAGACGCGCAGGTCGACCAGCGGGTCGCGGCGGCGCAGCTGGTAGGCGCCCCAGCCGACCAGGATGACGACGGCCAGCGCGGCCAGGCCGAGCGTCGGCGCGCTGGTCCAGCCCCACGTGCCGCCCTTCACCACGGGCAACAGCAGGCAGAGCAGGCCTGCGGCCAGGCCGAACGCGCCGAAGTAGTCGAACGGCGCGGGCGTGCGCAGCGACGACTCCGGCACCACCGTGAGGATCAGCAGCGCGCAGGCCAGGCCGAGCCCGGCGGCCGTCCAGAACAGCACGTGCCAGTCGGCGTTCTCGGCGACGAGCGCCGCGACCGGCAGCCCGATCGCGCCGCCCACCCCGAGCGTCGCGCTCATCAGGGAGATCGCGCCGCCGACGCGTTCGGGCGGGAGCTCGTCGCGCATGATGCTGATGCCGAGCGGGATCACGCCCATCGCGCAGCCCTGGAGCCCGCGGCCGAGGATCTGGAACGCGAGCGCGCTGGTCGTCGCGGACACCACGGAACCGGCGATGAGCACGGCGAGGCTGATGAGGATCATCCGCCGCTTGCCGTAGAGGTCCCCGAGCCGGCCGCTGACCGGCGTGATCACCGCCGCGGCGAGCAGCGTCACCGTGACCACCCACGACGCGTCGGCGGCCGACGCGTGCAGCAGCTTCGGGAACACCGGGATCAGCGGCACGACCAGGGTCTGCATGAACGACGCCACCAGCCCGCACGAAGCGAGGACGACGACGATCGCGCGGCCGGACCCTTCGGGACGGGACACCACACCCCCAGATGTGTAGTTAGTACGCATCATGCAACTTCATGCACTGTACCTACGTGCTGGGGGATTCCGATCCATTCGTGCTCGATGCCGCACATCTCACAGCCAGGTGCGCACTCCACCGTGCCCCGAGCAGGTCCCGGAGTGGTTCTGGCTGTAGCTGTAGGTGCCGTCCTTGCAGAGGGCTGTCGCGCCTGCGGGGCTGCTGCCGGGCCGGTGCACGCAGTTGCCGTCCACGTTCCGGTAGTAGTCGGCACCGCACGCGGCCGGTTGCGGCGCGGGCTTGGCCGTGGTCTTCGGCGCCTGGGCCTTCGCCGCGGTCGTCTTCGGCGCGACGGCTTTCGGCGCGACGGCCTTGGGTGCGACGGTGTTCGGCGCGGCCGGAACCGTCGTGGCGACCGGCACGTCGGACGTCGTCGGCAATGCGGAGGTGGCCGGCGCTTCGGTCGTGACCGGAACGGAATACGTCGGCGTCGAATAGCTCGATGTCGTCGGCGCGATCACCCCGACGTTGCCGGTGTCCTTGTACTGCTGCGGACCCGCGCCGCAGCCCGCGACCAGCAGTCCCGCCGCCAGGACCAACCCGAGCTTCTTACCCACTGCCACTCCTCAGCCAAGCGAATCAATGCCGCCTAGTCGGTGACCGGAAACCGTTTGTTACAGCGAAAATCGCACGCGAAGTCCGTTACGCTGTGAGCAAATCCCGCCCCGCACCCACGTGCTCACCTCTAATCTCGCGACATGGAGCTCGTCGAGATCACCCCGCGGCTGCACCTGATCCGGGACGCCTTCGTCCAGGCCTACCTCTGGCAGGACGACGACGGCCTGACGCTGATCGACACCGGCCTCGCCGGCTGGGCGCCCGGTGTCACCGCCGCGATCCGCTCCGCGGGCCGCGATCCCGGTGAGCTGCGCCGGATCGTGCTGACCCACTACCACTCCGACCACACCGGCGCGGCCGCCGATCTCCGCGCCGCGGGCGGGATCGAGGTGCTCGCGCACGGGGCGGACGCGCCGGTGGTGCGCGGCGAGCAGCCCGCCACCCCGCCGGTGCTGCTCGACTGGGAGCGTCCGCTGTACGAGCAGACCGGCGCCGAGACCAAGGGGCTCACCGGGCCGCCCTGCGTCGTCGACCGCGAACTGGCCGACGGCGACGAACTCGGCTTCGGCGGCGGCGCGAAGGTCCTCGCGATCCCCGGGCACACCGACGGCAGCATCGCGATCCACCTACCGGCGCACGGCATCCTGTTCACCGGCGACTCGGTCTCGCAGATGGACGGCGTCGCGATCCCCGGCGTGTTCAACACGGATCGCCCGCGCCTGCTGGCGTCGTTCCGCAGGCTGGCCGCGCTGGACGTCGACATCGCGTGCTTCGGCCACATGGATCCGTTCACCGAGCACGCCGGCAACCGCTTGCGCGCCGCTCTCGACGGGCTGGCCTGAATCCGCCCTAGACTCGCCGGATGTCCTGGTTACGGCGGTACGCCGCCGAACTCGCGGTCACCGTCGCCGTGCTCGCGGGCTCGCTGTTCGCCGTTCTCAGCGACACCGCGGAGCCCGGGAACCACGTCGTGCTCGGCTGGGTGCTGACCATCGCCTGCTGCGCCGCGCTGTTCCTACGCCGCCGGTACCCGCTGAGTGTCGCCGGGTTTGCGCTGATCTGCTGCGCGCTCTACTACCCGCTCACCGATCCGGACGGGCTGGTGCTGCTGGCCTTCGCCTACACGCTCTACACGGCCGCCGCGGCCGGACGGATCCGCGGCGCCGCGCTGCTGGTCGTCGCGGCGATGGCGGGTGTCGTGGTCGGCGAGATCAGCTCGCGGTCCGGGCGGCACGTCGACAACTTCGCGTTCTTCCTGATGACGGGCTGGTTCGTCGCGCTGGTCGCGGGCGGCGCGGTCGCGCACTTCCGCGCTGCGGCCGAGCGCACTCGCGCGGCCGAAGCGCGGACCGACGAGCGTCTCCGCATCGCGCGCGAGCTGCACGACGCGCTGGGCCACCACCTCGCGCTGATCAACGTCCAGGCCGGCGCCGCGCTGCACCGCCGTGATCCGGAGCAGGCCGAAGAAGCGCTCGCGGCGATCAAGGACGCGAGCAAGACGGCGTTGCAGGAGCTGTGCGCGACCCTCGGCATGCTGCGCCAGAACAACGTGCCCGCGCTTTCCCGCGTCGCGGAGCTGGCCGAATCCGCCGGTGCGTCCGGGCTGACCGTGCGCACCGAGATCGACGGCGTCGCCCGGGACCTGCCGCCGGACGTCGAGCACGCCGCGTTCCGCGTCGTCCAGGAAGCTCTGACGAACGTCGCGAAGCACGCCGCCGCGAAGACCGTCGTCGTCCGGCTGGGCTACGGCGAAACCGAGCTGTCCGTGCAGGTCGACGACGACGGGCGCGGCGGCACCGCCCCGGCGGGCAACGGCATCCGCGGCATGACCGAGCGCGCGCGGGCGCTCGGCGGCGAAGTGACCGCCGCGCCCCGTGAAGGTGGCGGCTACCGCGTGCGTGCCCGGCTTCCGGTGCGATGATGGGCCGATGATCCGGGTCCTGCTCGTCGACGACCAGCGGCTCGTCCGCGCCGGCTTCCGGTCCATTTTGGACGGCGAGGACGACATCGACGTCGTCGCCGAAGCCGCCGACGGGCGCGAAGCCCTGCAGGCCGCGCACGACCACCGCCCGGACGTCGTGCTGATGGACATCCGGATGCCGGTGCTCGACGGCCTGGCCGCCACCCGGCACCTGCTGGCCGATCCGGGGATGACCGGCACTAAGGTCGTCATCCTCACCACGTTCGACCTCGACGAAGACGTCTACGGCGCCCTTCGCGCGGGAGCGAGCGGGTTCCTCGTCAAGGACACCGAGCCCGCCGAACTGATCCACGCCGTGCGCGTGGTCGCCCGCGGGGACGCGCTGCTCGCGCCGTCCGTCACGCGGCGGCTGATCTCCGAGTTCGCCGCGCGCGTCACCCGGCCGACGCCGTCACCGGCGCTCGACCGGCTCACCGACCGCGAACGCGAAGTGCTCTCCCTGGTCGCCGCCGGCATGTCGAACGACGACATCGCGCGCGAACTCACGCTCAGCCCGGCGACGGCGAAAACGCACGTCAGCCGCATCATGACCAAGACCGGCGCGCACGACCGCGCCCAGCTCGTCGTCCTCGCCTACGAGTCCGGCGCGGTGACGCCGCGCTGGCTCACCCCCTGAGCCGTACTCCCGCGGGAGTACGGGAAAGGCCTTAAGGGACACCGCTGGGTGCACGCGAAGTGCCCTCCGGAGCGCGACGCGCAGTAGGCCCGCACTCGCGATTCTTGTCCACCATGGACACCATCACCCGCACCACCGGCGGCCGGCTGGCGCGCCTGGCCGGCTGGGCGCAACGCCACCGGTGGCTCGCCGTCGCACTCTGGGCCCTGGTCCTCCTCGCCGTCACGTTCACCTCCCGGCTCACCGGGAGCGCCTTCCACGACGACAACTCACTGCCGGGCACCGAGTCGCAGCAGGTCGTCGACCTCCTGAAGACGACCACGCAGTCCGGGGCGGACGCGCAGATCGTCTTCAAGTCCGACAGCGGGCTCGCCGCCAGGCGTGCAGCGGTCGATAACGCTCTGGCAAATGTCCGATTGCAGCCGCACGTGCGGTCGGTGACCGGCCCGTTCGACAGCCCGGCGACGCTCTCGCGGGACGGCCGGATCGGCTACGCGACCGTCGCGTTCGACGCCGCGTCGGCCGACCTCCCCTACGACGACATCGTCAAGGTCGTCGACACCGCGAAGGCGGCCGACGGCGTCCAGGTGGCGCTCGCCGGCGACCCGATCAAGCGGGTCTCCGAAGGCGGCGGCCCGGCGGAGGGCGTCGGCCTGCTCGCCGCGCTGGTCGTGCTCGTGTTCCTGTTCCGCTCGCTGCTCGCGGCGGGACTGCCGGTCATCACCGCGGTGTTCGCGGTCGGCAGCACGCTCGGCGCGATCACGCTCGTCTCGCACTACGTCGGCATCGCGAGCTACACGTCGCCGCTGATGATGCTGGTCGGGTTCGGGGTGGGCGTCGACTACTCGCTGCTCATCTTCTCCCGCTACCGCGGCGAGATCCTCGCCGGCCACGACCGCGACACGGCGGCGCGTCGCGCGCTCGACACCGCCGGGCGGTCGGTGCTGTTCGCCGGGACGACGGTGATCATCGCGTTGCTCGGCCTGCTCGCTCTCGGACTCGGCGGGCTGCGGGGCGTCGCGCTGGCCGTCGCGCTCACCGTCCTCATGACGATGCTCGCGTCGGTGACGCTGCTGCCCGCGCTGCTGTCGCTGTTCGGCAAGCGGCTCGAACGCGGCATCCGCAAGCACGCCGTGAAACGCTCGAAGGGGGCCGGGCCTGGAGCGAAGCCCCAGGTGACACCGCGCGAGCACGGCAACGCCTGGCGGCGGCTCGCCGACGGCGTCCAGCGTCGGCCGCTGGCCGCGCTGGCGATCGGCCTGATCGTGCTCATCGGCCTGGCCATCCCGGCCGCGGGCATGCGGCTCGGCTTCGCCGACTCGGGCACGGACCCCGCCGGAACGACGACGCGCGAGGCGTACGACCTGATGGCCGAAGGGTTCGGGCCGGGCTTCAGCGGACCGCTCGCCGTCGTCACCGAAGACGGCGATCCCGTCGCGCTGCAGCAACGGCTCGCATCGACCCCCGGGATCGCCCGCGCGCTGCCGCCGACGGGCCTGACCGTGCTCGCGTTCCCGACGACGTCTCCCCAGGACGAAGCGACCGCCGAACTGGTGACGCGCCTGCGCACCGAGGTCCTGCCGTCCCTGCCGGGGCACTACCTGGTCGGCGGTTCGGTCGCGGCCGCGACGGACTTCGCCGACGCCGTCGCCGACCGGCTGCCGCTGTTCGTGCTGGTCGTCGTCGGGCTCTCGGCGTTGCTGCTGATGGTCGTGTTCCGCTCGATCCTGATCCCGCTGAAGGCGGCGCTGCTGAACCTGCTGAGCATCGGCGCCTCGCTCGGCGTGATGACGCTGGTGTTCGGCGACGGCTGGTTCGGCGCGCAGTCCGGCCCGATCGAGGCGTTCGTGCCGGTGATGATCTTCGCGATCGTCTTCGGGCTGTCGATGGACTACGAGGTGTTCCTGGTGTCGCGGATGCACGAGGAGTGGCGGCGCACCGGCGACGCGCGCCTCGCGGTGCGCGAAGGGCTCGCCGCGACCGGCGGCGTGATCACCGCCGCCGGCGCGATCATGGTGCTGGTGTTCGGCGCGTTCCTGCTCGACCCGTCGCGGATGCTGGCGCAGTTCGGGCTCGGCCTGGCGGTGGCGGTGCTGCTGGACGCGCTGCTGATCCGCTGCCTGCTCGTCCCGGCGATCATGCGCTTGCTCGGCGCGCGGGCCTGGTGGCTGCCGCGCGGACTGGACCGGCGGCTCCCGCACGTCGCGCTGGAACCGTGACTCAGAGCCGCGTCGCCACCGCGGCGGCCAAGCTCCGGGCGGGGGCGCACAGGTCTTCCGGCCGCGCGTCGCTCTTGTCGACGTCGACGACCGCCAGCTCGTCCGTCTGCTGGTGCTTGGTGTCGACGTAGGTGCGGTAGACGATGGTCACGGTGCAGCTGGTGTCGCCGCGCTCCCGCGCCTGCACCCGGGCGGAGTAGCGGCCCAGCTGCACCGGCGTCCCCGGTTGCCGGATCTCGGCGGCGGTCCGGTCGAACAGGACCTTCACCAGCCCGGGCCGGTCGGGGTAGCTCCAGTCGCACGCCCAGTTCGCGAACCCGGGAATCCGCTCCACCGGACCGGCCCCGAGCGCCTCTGTCGTCGCCGCGGTGTCCAGCAACGCGCAGGCGTCCTTGCTCGCCAAGGAGCCCGCGGGGAGCTGGCGCCGCGGGATCTGGCCGCGTCCCAAAGCCGTCCGGGCGCGGGCGGCGACCGCTTCGGCCATCCCGCAGAAGTCGTGCTTCGCCGCAGGGTCGCCGTCCGCGCCGACAACCACCTGAGTCCCGGCGTCCGGCAGCAGCAGGATCCTGGTGCAGTGGCCCGGCTCGGCGGACGGCCGCTGGACGCCGAACCCACCATCCCACTGGACCGGCAGGGGTTCTCGCGTCCCGGTGGCGAGTTCGACGCTGACGTCGACGTAGTCCGCGCGGTCGCCGGACGGGTACACGAGAGCGTCGCAGCGATTGAAGTTCCCGAAGTCGTCCGATTGCTCGACCACGCCGTAGCCGCCGAGAGCGTCGGGAAAGGTCACCGCGCAGGGGTCCGCGGTGCGCGGCGCGCCCACGATCGACTCGCCGGGCGCGGCCGCCGGACGCGCGGGAGCGAACACCGCACCGGCGACGACGAGCGCCGAGGCCGCGCCGGCCACCGAGCCCCACAGCCACGCCGGAGTCCGCGCCGGCCTCGGCGGATACGACGCCCGCGGCAGCGCGAACCAGGCGGCTTCCGAGGTCTCCTTCACCTGCACGCGGCACGGCCGGTAGGTCTCGGCTTCCGTGCTGTGCCGGACGACTTCGGCGTAGAACCAATCGGACGTGATGAGCGCGAGTTCGCCTTCGGATCCGGCCAGCGCCGCCTTCAGCTCGGCCGCGTCGAGCAGGCGGAACGCCTTGGTGATCGCCGGCGAGGTCGCTCCGCGGGCGTCGTGGACGACCTCGCCGGCGTGCAGCGCCGCCCGGATCCGCATCCGCGCCTGCTCCCGCTGACCGGCGTTGTACCGCCGGATCCGCTCCGCCAGGACGTGCGGAACGCGCTCCACGAAAACCGACTTGGGCACCGACGCGGGCGCGAGGAGGAAGAAGCCGTCGCCGGTCCCCTCGCACCGCAGTTTGCGCCAGCGCACGCCGGATTCACGGAACGCCACCTTCAAAGCCCGGTACAGACCCGTTTTCACGGCGAGGAGATCGGGCGTCGTCCGCTTCTCGGCGCCGTAACATTGCACGTCGACCACGAAGATCGTCCGATGAACGGGTTCTTTCACCTCTCCGGAACTCCTTCGTGCCGTGGCAGGAAAATCGAGACAGTACCGGCCACGGCACGAGAGCTGGATGCATTCAGCCCGATCGGGTGACGGTCAGCTCCCCCACGTCGTCGGCGTCTCGGACAGGCGGAAGTCGAGCGAACCGCCCGTGCGCAGGAAGGACGCGTCGAGCTTCCAGTCCCGCTGCGGCCAGCCACCGCGGCGGACGTCCGCGACGTACTTGCCGCTGCCCGACGTCGTGATCCGGATCGGGGCCCCGGCCGCCGGCCGGATCACCACGCTCGGGAACAGCGGGCTCGACAGCAGCAGCTCGCCCGAGCCGGGCGTGCGCGGGTAGATGCCGAGCGCGGCGAAGACGTACCAAGCGGACATCGTGCCGAGGTCGTCGTTGCCGGGCAGGCCCGACGGCCCGGTCGTGTACACCGAGTTCACCAGCTGCCGGACGGTCTCCTGCGTCTTCCACGGCCGGCCGAGTTCGTTGTACAACCAGGGCGCGTGGATGTCGGGTTCGTTCGTCGGGTCGTACTTGAGCGGGCCACCCCCCTTGAGCAGCCAGTTCCCGTTCGCGTCGTGGAAGAAGCCGTCGAGGCGGGTGACGGCGGTCGCCTTGCCGCCCATCGCGTCGGCGAGGCCGGAGACGTCCTGCGGGACCATCCACGTGTAGGCCGCCGCGCTGCCCTGGGCGAAACCGCGGTCGCTCGCCGGGTCGAACGGCGTCAACCAGCTGCCGTCGACGTTGCGGGCCTGCATGTAACCGGTCCCCGGGTTGAAGACGTTGCGCCAGTACGCACCCCGGGCGTGCAGCTCCGCGGCTTCGTGAGTGCGTCCGAGCAGCTCTGCGAAATGTCCGATTGCGTAGTCCGCGACCGCGTCTTCGAGTGTCTCCGCCGCGCCGCCCCAGCAGTGGCAGACGTCGTTGGGCGCGTAGTGCGAGGTCAGGTACTGCGCGAGGTTCGGGCGCTGGCCGACGCACTGGCCGGGGCAGCCGCCGTCCTGCAGGCCTTCCGGCCGCGGCACGGTCGCCTGCTTGTAGAGCGAATCGAACGCGCCGCGGTAGTCGAAGTTGCGGACGCCCATCGCGTAGAACGTCGCGAGCGTCGCCGCCGTCGGATCGCCGGTCATGACGTGCGTCGCGCCGTTGACGTGCACCCAGCGGTCCCAGACGCCGTCGTTCTGCTGCGCGTAGTTGTAGAGCGACTGCGCGAAGTTCCCGGCGACGCGGGGTTCGAGCAGGGCCAGGAGCTGCACCTGCGCGCGGTACTGGTCCCAGCCGGAGAAGTTGGAGTACTGCGCGTCCTGCCCCCGGGCGACGTGGTGGGGCCGCTGATCCATCCCCAGGTACTGGCCGTCGACGTCGCTCACGAGGTTCGGCTGCTGCAGGCCGTGGTAGAGCGCGGTGTAGAAGGTGACCTGCTGGTTGGCCGTGCCGCCGCCGACGGCCACGCGGTTCAGCTCGGTGTTCCACGCGCGTTTCGTCCCGGCCGCCACGTTGTCCACAGTGGACTTACTGGGCTGCTCGGCCCGCAGGTTGCGCTCCGCGCCGTCGAGCGAGACGTACGAGATCGCGATCCGCATGGTGACCTTGCTGCCGGGCGCGAAGGTGACGTACCCGCCGGAGCCCCGACCGGCGCGGTCGCTGCCGGTCGCGTACCCCTCGCCACCGGTCTGGTCGAGCCCGCCCGGCTGCAGCGTCGCGTCCTTCCACGTCCCGGTGCCGGCGAACGGCTGGTCGAACTGCGCGGTGAAGTACAGGCGGTAGTAGGACTTGCGGTTGTTGACGCCGCCGTTCGCGCGGCGGCCGCAGAACGCGCCGGTGAGCACGGACCCGGTGACCTTGCGGTTCGCCGGGTCGAGGTGCGTCTCGGCGTCTTCGCTGCCGTTGAGCGAGTTCGACGTCCGGAAGAGCAGGCTCGCGGGTTTGCCCGCCGGGTACTGCAGGGCGCCGATCGCGGTGCGTTCGGTGGCGGCGACGTCGGTGGTGACGCCGTTCGCGAGCCCGAGCTTGTAGCGCCCCGGCGTCGCGGCTTCGTCGGCGTGACTGAAGTTGCTCGCGTAGATCGCGTCGGTGGTGTCGGCGGTCGGCGACGAGGTGACGTCCCCGGCGAACGGCAGGATCGGCACGTCCCCCGCGGCGCCCGGGTTGCAGCCCGCGCCGTTGACGTGGGTGAGGCTGAGGCCGCGGATCCGGGTGGTGTCGTACTGATAGCCGTTGGCGGCCCCGGTGCTGGTCTGGTCCCCGCGCGTACTGGTGGGACTCCAGGCGAGCATCCCGAACGGCGCGGTGGCGCCGGGGTAGGTGTTCCCGTCCCCGGCCGAGCCGATGAGGGGATCGACGAAGTCTGCGGGGCTCAGCCCGGAGGCGGCCGACATCGTTGTCAGGCTGGAGGCGAGCAGGACGGCGGCGAGGACCACCGTGACGGGACGGCGCATGGGCGGAGATTAACCCGCTTCGATGGCCTTCCGGCGAATTCGAAGTGGACAAGCTTCCGGACACCCACGAAAGCCGTGAAGGCCTCCTTACCGGCGGTTAGAGCCGGCAAGGAGGCCTTCACGGACCTTGCTTATTCGTAGATCTCGCCCTTGGCGGCCTTGTCCACCAGCGACTGCGGCGGCTCGAAGTGGTCGCCGTACCGGGCGGCCAGCTCGCGCGACCGGTCGACGAAGCCCTGCAGGCCACCGTCGTACTGGTTGATGTACTGGATGACACCGCCGGTCCACGCCGGGAAGCCGATGCCGAAGATGGAGCCGATGTTGGCGTCCGCGATCGACGTCAGCACGCCCTCGTCGAAGCACTTCACCGTCTCGAGCGCCTCGGCGAACAGCATCCGCTCCTTGAGGTCCTCGAACGGGACCTCGGCCGAGCCGGACTTGAACGCGTCACGCAGGCCCGGCCACAGCCCGGTGCGCTTGCCGTCCTCGCCGTACTCGTAGAAGCCGGCGCCCGTCGAGCGGCCCTTGCGGTCGAACTCCTCGACCATCCGGTCGATGACGCCCTCCGACGCGTGCGCCTTCCAGGTGCCGCCCGCGGCCTCGATCGCCTCGCGCGTCTCCTTGCGGATCTTGCGCGGCAGGGTCAGCGTCAGCTCGTCCATCAGCTGCAGCGGCGGCGCCGGGTAACCGGCCTGCGAACCCGCCTGCTCGATCGACGCCGGCTCGACGCCCTCGCCCAGCGCGGCGACGGCCTCGTTGATGAACGTGCCGATGACGCGCGAGGTGAAGAAGCCGCGGCTGTCGTTGACGACGATCGGGGTCTTCTTGATCTGCAGCGTGTAGTCGAAGACCTTCGCCAGCGTCGCCGGCGACGTCTTCTCGCCGCAGATGATCTCGACCAGCGGCATCTTGTCCACCGGCGAGAAGAAGTGGATCCCGATGAAGTCCTCGGTCCGCTGCACGCCCTCGGCGAGCGTGGTGATCGGCAGCGTCGAGGTGTTGGAGCCCAGCACCGCGTCGGCGTTGACGACGCTCTCGATCTCGCCGAACACCTTGTGCTTGAGCTCGACGCTCTCGAACACGGCCTCGATCACGAAGTCGACGCCCGCGAAGTCGGCCGGGTCGGCGGTCGGCGTGATCTTCGCCAGCAGCGCGTCCGACTTCTCCTGCATCGTCTTGCCGCGCGAAAGGGCCTTCTGCTCGATCTTGGCCGCGTAGCCCTTGCCCTTCTCGGCCGCCTCCTGCGAGACGTCCTTGAGGACGACGTCGATGCCGGCCTTCGCCGACACGTACGCGATCGCGGCGCCCATCATCCCGGCCCCGAGCACGCCGACCTTCTTGGCCGTGTACTTCTCGAAGCCGTCCGGCCGCGAGCCGCCGGAGTTGATCGTCTGCAGGTCGAAGAAGAACGCCTTCGTCATGTTCTTCGAGACCTGGCCGGTCGCGAGGCTGATGAAGTAGCGCGTCTCGATGGTGATCGCGGTGTCGAAGTCGACCTGCGAGCCCTCGATGGCGGCGGCCAGGATCGCCCGCGGCGCCGGCATGTTCGCGCCCTTGATCTGCTTGCGCAGGTTCGCCGGGAACGCGGGCAGGTTCGCCGCGAAGCTCGGGTTGGACGGCGTGCCGCCGGGGATCCGGTAGCCCTTGACGTCCCAGGGCTGGACGCCGCCTTCGGGGTTGGCCTTGATCCACGCCTTCGCGGCGGGGACGAGCTCCTCGACGGTGTCGACGACCTCGTGCACCAGGCCCAGCTCCAGCGCCTTGCGCGGGCGGTGGCGCTGACCCTGCAGCAGGACGTTCAGCAGCGCGCTCTGGATACCCAGCAATCGGACAGTGCGCACAACGCCACCGCCGCCGGGCAGCAGGCCGAGCGTCACCTCGGGCAGGCCGATCTGGCTGCCCTTGGCGTCGGCCGCGATCCGGTGGTGCGTCGCCAGCGCGATCTCCAGGCCACCGCCGAGCGCGGCGCCGTTGATCGCCGCGACGACCGGCTTGCCGAGCTGCTCGATCCGCCGCATCTGGCCCTTCATCAGGCCGGACGACTCGGTGAACTCGACGGCGTTCTCGGGCTTCGCCTGGATGAGGTCGTTCAGGTCACCGCCGGCGAAGAAGGTCTTCTTCGCGGAGGTGATGACGACGCCGGTGATGGAGTCCTTCTCGGCCTCCAGGCGGTCCACGGTCACGCCGAGCGACTCGCGGAAGTCGGCGTTCATGGTGTTCGCCGACTGCTTCGGGTCGTCGAGGGTCAGCGTGACGATGCCGTCCTCGTCCTGCTCCCAGCGGATGGTCTTGCTCTCAGCCATTAGTGTCCTCACACCCGCTCGATGATGGTGGCGACGCCCATGCCGCCGCCGATGCACAGGGTCACCAGGGCGCGGCGCGCCTGGCGGCGTTCGAGCTCGTCGACCACGGTGCCGACCAGCATCGCGCCGGTGGCGCCGAGCGGGTGGCCCATGGCGATCGCGCCGCCGTTGACGTTGACCTTCTCCTCGTCGAGGTGCAGGTCCTTGATCCACTTGAGCACGACGGACGCGAACGCCTCGTTGAGCTCCCACAGGTCGATGTCCTCGGGCTTGAGGCCCGCGGTCTTCAGCACCTTCTCGGTGGCCGGGGTCGGGCCGGTGAGCATGATCGTCGGCTCGGAGCCGATCGACGCGGTCGCCACGATCCGGGCGCGCGGCGTCAGCCCGAAGGTCTTGCCGATCTGCTCGGAGCCGACGAGCACCAGCGCGGCGCCGTCGACAATGCCGGAGGAGTTGCCGCCGGTGTGGACGTGGTTGATCTTCTCGACCGAGTGGTACTTCTGCAGCGCGACGGCGTCGAAGCCGCCCAGCTCGCCGATGCCGGCGAACGCGGGCTTGAGCTTGCCGAGACTCTCGACGGTGGAGCCGGGGCGGCGGTGCTCGTCGTGGTCCAGGACGGTCACGCCGTTGATGTCCTTGACCGGGACGACGGACTTGGCGAAGTAGCCGCCGGACCAGGCTGCCTCGGCCCGTTCCTGCGAGCGCACGGCCCACGCGTCGACGTCCTCGCGCGAGAAGCCCTCGATGGTCGCGATCAGGTCGGCGCCGGTGCCCTGCGGGACGATGTAGTTGTCGTACGCGGTGGCCGGGTCCATGAACAGCGCGCCGCCGTCGGAGCCCATCGGCACGCGCGACATCGACTCGACACCGCCGGCGATGATCAGGTTGTCCCAGCCGGAGCGGACCTTCTGCGCGGCGGTGTTGGTGGCTTCCAGGCCGGAGGCGCAGAAGCGGTTGAGCTGCACGCCCGCGACGGTCTCGGGCAGGCCGGCGTTCAGCGCGGCGGTGCGCGCGATGACCGCACCCTGCTCGCCGACCGGCGAGACGACGCCGAGCACGACGTCGTCGATCACGGCGGGGTCGAGGTTCGGGTGGCGGACCTTGAGCTCTTCGATCAGGCCGACCACCAGGTCGACCGGCTTGGTGCCGTGCAGGGCACCGCCCTTGTTCTTGCCGCGAGGCGTGCGGATCGCCTCGTAGATGTAGGCCTCGCTACTCACAGAAAAACTCCTCGCGAGCGGATGGGACGTCTTCGTACCCTGACCGATGATACCGGCCAGTAGTGCTAATGGCCATTAACATATCTCCGGATAACCCCATGGTGTCAATGGGTTGCCGTTGTGCCGTTAGCCGCTATCGTCGACTCACCATGACCGACTCCGTACGTGCCGCGCGACCGCGCGACCGCAAGGCCCAGCTGGCCGCGGTCGCCGCCGGGCTGTTCCGCGCGCGCGGCTTCCCCGGGGTCGGCATCAAGGACATAGCGGACGCGGCGGGCGTCACCGGCCCGGCGTTGTACCGGCACTTCGCGGACAAGCAGGCGATCCTCGCGTACGTCGTCCTGAGCGGTTTCGAGGACCTGGAGGCCGCGACGGCTTCGGCGCTGTCGGACTCGGTTCCGCCCGTTGACCAGCTGGAAGACCTGCTCACGCGGCTCGCGGCCCAGGCCGTCGAGCGCCGAGAGATCGCGGCGCTGTGGCGCTGGGAAGGCCGTCACCTCCCAAAAGAAGACCAGCGGGAGATCGCCCGCAGGTCGACGCTGGCGCTGGCGTCGTGGTCGAAGGCGCTGCTGGTCCAGCGCCCGGATCTGCCGGCCGAAGACGCAGAGCTGCTGTGCTGGGCGGCGCTGTCGGTGTTCGGCAGCGTGTCGGTCCACCACACCGCCGTGGCCCGCCGCCGCTTCGCCCAGCTGCTGGTCGAGCTGGCCCTCGGTGTGCTGAACGCCACACTCCCGTTGCCCGTCTCCACGCCTTCGGAGACACCTTCCTTGCGCTTGGGTACGCCGTCCCGCCGAGAGCAGGTCCTGGCGGAGGCCACGGCCCTGTTCGCCCAGCGCGGCTTCCACGACGTGAGCATGGAGGACATCGGAGCGGCGGCGGGCATAGCCGGCCCGAGCGTCTACCGCCACTTCCCGAGCAAGGCGGCCCTGATGGTCGCGATCGGCCACCGAGCGGCCGACCGCCTGGCCTTGGCGGCAGAGCAAGCACTACAGGCCCCCGACGAGCCGACGGCACTACGCCGCTTGGCGGCGTCGTACGTCCGCACGATTCTGCACACGCCGGAGCTGCTGGTCTCGTTCTCGGCAGACCGGGTGACGATGCCGGACCGCGACAAAGCCGACCTCCTGCGGGTACAGCGTGATTACGTGGCCCAGTGGGTCACGCTGCTATCCGTGGTTCACCCGTCCTTGCCGCCACGAGAAGCAAAGATCACGGTCCACGCGGCCCTGACCATCGCGAACGACCTGGCCCGCACCCGTCGGCTGTCGACCCGCCCCCACTTCGAGGCCGAACTGACGACGCTGCTGCACACGATCCTCGCCGTCGCCTGATCGACGCACGACGTCCGTCCCTGTCGCAACGGCGAAAAATGCGAGACAATGCGGACGGGCCGACGGGGTCCGTTCTCCCTGCGAGAGGGGATTTTCTGATGCAGTCACCGGGGACCGACGGGGACATGGGAATCGAATCGGAACTCCTCGACCTCGGCTCCGTGTCACTGACGAGGCTGCGCACGCTCGACGGCAACCGGATGCGAACCGCGTTGCGACACGCCGTGGAACGCGTGTCCCATATCCAAGTGACAGCGAGTGGAAGCCAAGGCGCGAAACGGCTCGATTGACGAGGTCTGCTGTGCTCATCGAAAACCCCGAGCGAGACGAACACGCGCCGGAGCTGGCGCCGCATCACCTTCCCTGGTCCGATTTCGACGCCCTCGCCCGCGGCGAAGGTGGTCCGGGACCCGTGCGAAAACTGCGGGCAGCCGAGCGCAGCAGACGGTTGCTCTTGTTGCGTGGCCTGATTGACATCGCGAGCAAGAGCCACGATCGATTCGGCCCTCTTTCGTCACCGGAATCCGCCTGGGAATTGCTCGCTCGAGTGCAGCACGCCGCTCCTGAAGCACTGGAACTGACTCTCGCGCACCCGTACACGGGAACTTGGGCCGGCTACACGACGCGATTGTTCCACCAGCAGGTCACGGGTGTCTGCCCGATCTGGGTCCACGTCGGGCACGTGCACTGCTTGGCTGCGGCCGCAGCCGTACACGCCGGGCTGCAGTTCGACATCGACGTTCCGGTGTGGCAGGGCAACGTATCCCTGCCAACCCTCGGCATGGCTCACCTCGCGACGGATGAGCCGTTCTCCGTCGCCGAAGTTCACAGTCGCGACGGTGAAGTCACAGTGGAGAACTGGTATTCACGTGTATTGCTGCCGGCAGACCGGTCGATCGATGTGCCCGGATGGTCGGGGATCCGCGAAGCCACGGCGCAAACCGAGGGTCACAGGCTGTCCGTTCGGCTCGACGATCTGGACCCGTACCGCGGACTCTACGAACCTGTTCCCCCGCGGCGGCTCACCATCGAAGAAGTTGAATCCTGGCGCACCGTGCTTGGTGGCGCGTGGGACTTGCTCGTCCGGCACCTGCCCGAGGTGGCCGACGCGCTCCCGGACGGCCTCGATTCACTCGTACCAGCGCCCGCGGTGCCGTTCCGCCAGCCGAGCGCGTCCAGTGGTGAAGCCTTCGGCAGTGCGATCATCGCCCATTCAGAGGATCCCGCGTCCCTTGCCGCAGCACTAGTGCACGAATTCCACCACATCCGTTTGGGCGGTCTCCAACACCTGACGGCCTTTACCACCGCCGACCCTCGGGAGCGGCTTTACGCGCCTTGGCGAGACGATCCTCGGCCGATCGCCGGAGTTCTGCACGGCATCTACGCCTTTTTCGGAGTGACCGGCCTCTGGCGGCGATTGACTTCGGCCGACCCGAACAATGAGCTGGCCGCGTTCGAATTCGCACTGTGGCGGGGCGCGACTTGGAACACCTTGCGGGTGGTCAGACGGGATACCGCCTTGACCGACGCCGGCCGCAGATTCCTCGACGGCGTCACTGATCGGCTCGGCCCTTGGCAAGAAGACCCGATCGCCCCTGGCCCGGCAGCGTGGGCGGCAGCCATCGCGTCCGACCACTACGCGGGCTGGCGGGTTCGGCACCTGCGACCGATCCCCGCTACCGTCACGGAACTCGTCCGAGCGTGGCGAGCCGACCACACCCGTCCGAATGTGACACGACTGCTCGAACCCGAAAGCCCGACCCCGGTGCCGGACGGAACGTGGCCCGACGCCCGGGCCGACCTCGTCCGCTTGCGACTGAGTCCTGACGGCGCCCACCGGCTGGCCACGAACTGGTCGTCCGTCAGGGGCGCGAGCTCCGCTGACTTCGATTACGCAGCAGGACGAACCGAAGCGGCGATCGCCGGCTACCGGGCCGAGCTGAGCAAGGCACCTGACAGCCCGTCCGCTCTGGTTGGCCTCGGCCTCGCGCTCTCCACGCGAGGCACCAGCCCGGCCGCCCGGGCGTTGATGCACCGCCCGGAACTCGTCCGGGCGGTGCATCGTCGCCTCCGCGCTGAAACTCGCGACGCACCGTCACCCGAAACGGTCGCCGCGTGGATCGGCCGGTTCACTCATTGACCGAAGGGACTACAGCGGCATCGGGTCGATGTCGCAGTCGGCGCGGACGCCACGAGACGCGCTGAGCGTGCCCGGGTGTGTCTCCCCGAGAACAGCCCGGTACCGCTCCATGACGTCTTGGTAGAGCACATCGGCTTCGCCGTCGTCACCCTGGGCGCGCAGATCGAGGGACCGGTTGAGTTGAGCGGCGAGAGTGGTCGGGTGGTCCTTGCCGAGAATGCGGCGTGCCCGGGTCAGCATCTCGTCGTCGATCGCCGCCGCCTCCTCGACACGGCCGAGGGCGAACAGGTCACTCGCCACGTCGATCGCGCACACGATGGAGTGTGGGTGGTCCGCGCCGAGCAATGTCCTCAGCTGTTCGAGCGAACGCTCGTCAATGGCTCGCGCGCTGGCCGGGTCACCACTGAGACGCATGGTCACGCCCAGGTCGAGCGCAGCCGAAAGCGTGTGGGGATGCTGCTCACCCACGCTCTCCCGGTACAGGTTGAACACCTGCTCACCCAGTGCGCGCGCCTTGGTGAAGTCCTTGGCGTGCCGCAGGTCGATCGAGTGCCCGAGAGCACAAGCCAGTGCATTCGGGTGCTTGTCGCCGTAACGTTCCCGGAACCGCTTGAGCGCCGCATCCGACAAGGCCAAGGCTGCCTCGTGGTCGCCGTCCTTCCGACATGCGACAGCCTGGTGGTAGCGACGTCGAAGCGTTCCGACGCTGTTCTCGCCGTAGAGCTTCAATGCTCGCTCGGCGATCCGCTCCTGCTCTATCCGCGCCCACGGGTACTCTCCCAGCTCCCGCCGGGCGATGACCAGCAACACCTGGGTCGAGATGGTCGCGTCGTGGTCATAGCCGAGGATCTGCGCACGGCGGTCATAGGTCTCCTGGGCGAGCCGGCGAGCCTCCTCGTACTCCCCCGTCAGCAGTAGCGAAACAACGAAGTCATGCGCCGCGTTTAGGGTGATCGGATCGTCTTCGCCGAACAAACCCCTGGTCTTCACGTAGGTCCGGTCACCAAGGGACCTGGCGGCCGCGAAATCACCGTTGGCCTTCAGCACCAGGGCCACCGTCAATTCCGCGTTGATCGTCTGTTCCGCGTCCGCGCCCAAAGTCTCCAGGTACAGGTCCAACGTTCGCTGCGTGACCTCAGCGGCTTCGGTGTACCGCCCGACGACCCAGTAGTAGAACCCGAGGCGCTCGGACGCCTGCAGCACCTGCAGATCGGTCTCCGGGCGCACATCCGCATCAGCGTCCGGGACAGACCAGGCGCGCACGGTCTGGTCCGCCAGTGCGAGCGCGCCCTCGTGGTCGCCCCAGTGGTACAGGAACTTCAGAAGGTTGATCACCAGCTGACGCACCCAGCGGTCATCACAACCGATCAATTCGGCGGAATAGACGTGCGGCAGCAAGATCTGGTATCGAGGCCAATGCTTCGGAGAAGCCGGGTCGCGGGGATCAAGATTCGCGAGAAGCATATGCGCACCGTGACGCATGTGAGCCCGGTCTTGCCTGCTCAGTCGATTGCGCAACACGAGCTGAACAAGCCGGTGCAACACGATGGTGTCGTTACCGTGGTCGATCTTCGCCAGTCCGAACTTGTTGATGTCGCGGATCGCACGCCCCAGCTCCATCGGATCGCGCAGCGCTTCGTCGAGCTCAGCGGTGATTTCCACGCCGCGCACGCCGGTGAACAAGCTGCGCGCGATCGGCTCTGGCGCGAAGAACGCGCACACCTGCAACAGCTGGTGGGCAGCGGGATTGCGCCGGCTCAGCTCGTCGAACGAGACGTTCCACGCTGCCGCGACCGAGACCTCGTAGTCGGCCGGTGCCGAAGTGCTGAGGACTTCAGTGACCTTTTCGTCGAACAGTCGCAGATACTCTTGCACCGGCATCCCGGTCTCCGCACGCCACGCGGCGGCCTGGGCGATGGCGAGCGGCAGGTCGCCAAGCTTCTCGGACAGCAGGTCCGCATCACTGTCGGAAATCGCCGGCCCGCGGCGCCGCAAGAGGTCCCGGCTCTCCGAGCGTTCGAAGACCGCGACCTCGAGCGGCCGGGCGATCCCGGCCCAATCCGGGTTGCGGGACGTCACCAGGATCTCGCCGGGTCCGTTCACCGGAAAGAACCGGCGGGCCATATCCGGATTCTCCGCCGAGTCGAACACCAGCAACCAGCGCCGGTACGGCCGGCCGAGCCGGAGTGCTTCCCGGACCGCCGGTACGGCCGTGATCGCCTCGTCACAGCCAGGCAGCCGGAGGTGCTGGGCCAGTTCGGTCAACGACGATCTGATCTGGGTCTCCTCGGTGGCTTGGATCCACCAGACCAAATCGTAGTCCTGGAGGTGACGGTAAATGAACTCGACCGCCATCTGCGTTTTGCCGATACCGCCCATGCCATGCAATGCAGCTGGCAGGACAGCCGTCGTACCCGCGCCCAAACGTTCGCCGAGCTGGTCGAGCAAGTCGTCCCGGCCGGTGAAATTGAGGTTCTTGGCCGGTATCTTTCCCCAGACCGGAGGGTTCTCATCACTGGACGGCCGCTCATGCCGCGCCGTCGACGCCACGCTGGACACGGCGCGCGCAGGGCTCACCGTGCCACCCTCGCCGGAATCCGGTCGGCCGTCCGGAACGGGGGAGTTGGTCGGGGCAAGGGCAGCAGGGTCGCTCGGAAGACCGGCGATCCGGTCGGGCGCCTGGGACATCGTGTCACTCACCGGTTCGATATTAGAGTCTAATGTGGATACCCGAGTGGGGCCTTGCTGTTCAGCGCCGGCCTCTGCTTCGATAGCGTCAAGCCGAGCTGCGCGTGAAAGGTACGGGCCGGACAGCGCGGCCATGACAGCCCGTTCAAGGGCGACTTCGTCGGCTGTTCCCGGTTCGGGCGCGGGGTCAGAAGTACTGTCGGGATCCTCCAGGGCGTCTCGCAATCGCGCGAGAAACCCACTGCGGACACCGAAAGAACGTCGCGCGGCCAATACCGCCCGTACGGTCTCCGACCGACGTGCCCCACTCAGCAAGACTGCCCGGACTTGATGCGGAAAGTCCCAGTTCACAGCATCCCAAGGCCCCTCGCCGCCAGTCTGCTCCAGTAACCCGCTGGTGAAGACTTCCGCCAGATGTGCGGGCTCCGAGTCCGGCACGAGTTCTGCCTGCAGCGTCCGCGCTACGCCGACCGTGACCGGCACGGCGGCCAAGAGCGTCGCCAGCCGATACGCCGGCGGAGAGGCTTGACTGTGAAAGCGTTTCACTTGGTCTCTTGGCGACGGGTCGAAGGTCTCTTCCCGCTCCAGTTCCGTTTCGCGGAGCGGAACCGGCCGGTTCCGAGCGAGCAAGACCTTGGCCGTACGCCGTTCTTCACCGCTCCCGGTGACCAGTCCGACCCACCAATGCAACCATCGCGGTTTGAATTCCAGGACCGGCACAGGCACCGAGCCCGCGACGAGCTCCGCCGAACGGTCGGGGTCCACCCAGTTGTCGGGGAGTTCGAGCCCGTAGTGCCGATTTGCTCGCAACGGCCCGGATGTGGCAAGGACCGCGCGGTGCACGTCGAGACCGCCTCGCGGCCAGAGTCGCTGCGGCAACAGATGCAACACGGCCACCGGCATCGCGCGGGCCCAGTCCGCGAGGATCGGTGAGACGAGATCATTTCGCCAGGCATCGGAAACGCCATCGGTCACCACCAGCATCAGCCGACGTCCGGACGAGTCCAGAACCTCCGCGGCGCCGCGAGCGGGTGTTTCGAGCGTGCCCCCGTGCAGCTCCGGCTCGATAACCGTGCCGTCCTCGGCCTGCCCCGCCTTTCCCGTGTCGAGCATGCGAACCTGGATCGACCGGAACGCGCCGAGTCGTTCCAGCAGGCTGATGAACGCGTTCACTGTCGGTTTCCAAAGAGCCAGTGATGGCGCCGCGTCGATCACCAGCGTCAAATCGAGCCACTTCCGCCGTTTTTGCCGGGTGACCGGCCACCAGCGCCCGGTCTCCGCCGCTTCTTCGGCGGTACGATCTTCATCGAGTTCAAGATCGTCCGGGCGTCGGGACTTGACCAGCCGCTTGAGGGGCCGTAACGACCGGACGAATTCAGCTGCGTCGGGCAACGTCGCGATGCCTGCGTCCGAGACCTGCCACTGGCCCCTGCTGGACGGCGCGAATGCGATGGGCACCCACGGTGCTGGGCTCGGCGCCTCATCCTCCCCCGCCTCCGTGGACATCTCGTCATCCGGTTCGGCGTCCTTCAGTACGACGTCGTGCCGTGCCCCACCCTCGTCGGGAGACTCGGATTCCACACCGGGGTCCGGCGGCGGGAATACTGTGTCGGGCTCGGTGGACTCAGGTGTCAGAGCAGGTTCGACAGCGGAAAGATCCCTCTCAAGTTCCCTCGTCACCTGGTCATCGCGTTGTCCGAAGTTCGGAACAGCGCCCTGCATCACCGCGGCGAGCCACAGTCCGTCGGCGAGTTCACGGGAAGTCAGCTGCGGGGCGTCCGGAACGCCGGCCGGTCCACCCGCCATCTCAAGACTCCGGCGACGTGAGCTGCTGCCAAAGCGCACCGACCACGCGTCGCCACGACTCACCATCCTTTTGGTAAGCGCCTGAAGTCGCCAGGTACACGGCGTCGAGTAGTTTGTCCGCCGGCGGGGCCCCTTTGGCCTTGCTCGCTTCGACGAACTCCTCGACCAGCCGAGACCGGTGCTCATTGTCCGGGTCGAGGGCGTGTGCCGCCGCCATGGCCGCCAGTTGCTCCGCCGTCGGGGTCTTCGTCTTGTACGTGAGGCAACGGCGCAGGAAGGCCGGTGAGAATTCCCGTTCGCCATTGCTCGTGATCACCACGATGGGGAAGGCAGCACACCTGACCCGGCCGCCGGCCACTTCGGCGGTCTGATCCTGGTCGGCGGTGAAGACGTCGATCTCGGGCGTCCGGCGCGCGGCACGAGCCAGCTCGGGGATGACGAACTCGCCGTCCTCGAAAAGACTCAGGAGGTCATGCGGCAGGTCGGAGTCCGATTTGTCCAATTCATCGATGAGTAGCACTCTCGGCAGACGACGCGGCAGGAAGGCCGTGCCCAACATGCCCAGGCGCAGGAAATCACCGATCGGCGACTCATCCGACACCCCACCGGACGGCGAATGGCCGACCGCTCTGGTGCCGGCCACCTGCGCGCGCCCGATGGCGTCGTAGTCGTAGAGCCCGGACTTGAGAGTGGTGTTCGAGGTAATCGGCCAGCGCAGCACCCGCCCAAGGCGAAGTTCGCGACTGATTCGGTATGCCAAGCTGGATTTGCCACTGCCCGGTCGGCCAGTGACCAGCAAGGGCCGACGCAGATGGATCGCCGCGTTGACCATCTCGATTTCGTGCGGGTCGACATGAAGCGCCGACCGGTGCCTGCGGCCCAGACGCCGGTCCATCTCACCGTCATCCTCGGGAACGACGTCCGCTTCGGGCAACGGGCCCCCGTCGAAGACGCGCCAAGGAGGTGCCGGTGGCAGCAGCTCAGCGAGCCCGATGTCCTCCAGCGGATGCCCCGTACCGCGATAGATGCACCACGCCGGTGCGCCATCGCGGTGTTCCACCGCTGTCATCGGCGACTCATGTCCGCGCAGGACGATCGAACGTATCGCCGACCAGTCGACCCGGGTCGTCCCACAACACCACCAGATCACGGAGAATGTCAGTGTCAAACGGCACCGACAGGTCTGAGAAAATTGCTTGCCGTGTTTGTTGCGTCCGGTACGGCAATTCTCCCAAACCATTAGCACCGACGATCCACGATACCACCTCGCGCAAGGCCTCCACACCGGCAGTCGGGTGCCAGACGAGAATCGGCAATCCGGCCCGCAATGCCGCGAACAGTTGATCTTGCCCAGGAACCGGTCTGACCGGCGGAGACTCGGTCAGCACCATCATCACCCACTGGTCGTCACTCAGGATCGAGTCCAGCCGATGTGGCTCCTCCGTGTCCTTCTCATGACAGAAATACACTCGATCGACGGATGGATCGGCCTCCAGCGCGCGCCAGCGCAAACGCCACCGCCGATGCCATTGACGGGTTTCCAACCGCTCCAGTGAACGAATCACGATCGGGTAGCTGATGAACAGCGGACTGGGATCACCCGAACGGCGGTCAGTCGACCAGGAATGCACCGGCAGGTTGAGCAACGCCCTAGGCAGCACGAACTCGATGGCTACCTCCGACGCCACGCCTGCCCAGTACTCTTCCGCCACGCCTACGAGGTCACCGATCTCGTCCTCCAGGTCGTCCGCACAGACGAACCGAATCTCACCCCGCGGCGGCGGCCACTGCCCAGCATCGTCCTGCCGCCACGGAGAGATCTGATACCGGCCTGCGTCGATACCGTCCGGTTCGATCGCTATCACCAGATGCAGCCGTCCAGCCGGGCCTGCGGTACGGCTCTCCGATCGCAACCGCCGCAACGCCCCGTCGAGCCGAAGGCGACGGGCCTGCCTGGTGGTCCACTCGATCAGATCCGCACCCAGCGGACCGCCGCATTCCGCCCCGATCAGCTCGATGAAGACCAGGGCAGGGGGCAGTTCCTCGGGAGCCGCGTTGAAGTCGGCAAGATCGGAGAACGCCATCCAGGCGTCCTCGTACCGCGGCGGGGGCACTGCAGCGTCTCGGGCTGCCCGCCGCACCGCCGCGGCGAGCCCCGGAGGCGCCAGTCCGGTCAGCCGGGCACGGATCAGTTCCTGTTCCGTTTCGGGGATGACGTCCCGCAACCAGAGAGAAGACACCAGCCTGCGCAGTTCCGCACATTCCGGAGTCCCCGGACGCATCAACTCGAACACGTCCGCCAACGCTTCCATGCCGTCCTCGAGCCTGCCGCACGCGTTGACCACTTCGAGCAACTCGTCACGTGGGGCGAGCTGGTCCGAAAAGGTGAACTGGCACTCCAATACCGTCTCGAGCTCTCCGACCAGGAGCGCACGGCGCGCCTTGTCGTGTGCGAAACCGGCGGCGGCCAACACGTCCACCAGCGCTTTTCGTGCCGCGAGATTGACCCGGCCTCGCCGCGAAGCCACCTGACGAACCACCTCCCGCCCCCGCGAAGCGCCCCGAAGATCGTGAGTTTACCTATTCGCCGCGCTGACAAAAGGGCAAATCCTGGACAAAGATCATCCGATTCCACCGGGCAGTCCGCCGATGATCTTGGCGAGTTCACGTACCTGGGGTGATTCAGGTTCGAGCGTCCGCACGGCCGCGAGCAGGTCGGACAGGCCACTGTCGAACCGCTGACAAGTACGAGCCAGAGCGATGACGTGCAACCGATCCTCCGGATGGTAGGGCACAGCATCGGCGATTTCACGCCGGGGAAGCTGCTCGAGCAGCAACCGACGGCCTTCGATGTCACGCACGCAAGGCACCGCGAGCAGGGCATCGACCAGTGCCGGAAAGTCCACCTTGAGCGCGAGCTCGGAGCCGGCGGCAGCGGCGGCGTACCCCTTCACCAGGGTGCCCAGCAGGCGCAGCCAGGCTTCGGTATGCGTTTCCTTCACCGAAACTGCTATGCGGCGATAGGAACCGGGGTCCGCGGCAGGGTCCGCCCGGACGACGTCTTGGAAGAAAGTGTCGGAAACGATCAACGCCAGCTGTGCTCCCGACGACTTCAGAGCGCTCTTGACCTGCTGCTCGTCCAGCAGCCGGAACGCGAAACTCGTCGCATCGCTAACCGTGCCGTGGCTTCCTTCGTAGACCTCACCCGCGTGGATGGCCACACGCAGCCTTATGCCGGCGGCATCAGCGCGGACCTCGTTGTAACGGCGCAGCTCGGCGAGCATGCGGTCCGGCAGCCCAGCGACCAGATCCGCCTTTGCCACCTGTGCCGGCAATTGGATCATCGCGCCGTCTCCGGTGTTCTCCACGAAACAGACGTCCCAGGGAATGCCTGCGTCCGCGAACGATCTACGCATCAGGCCCCAGAATCCTTCGTGCACAGCCCGGCGATGGATCATTGCTCGCTTCGGGTCGTTGTAGCCTGCGATGTCGACGGCCATGATCGTCCGGTGTTGCGCGGCAGAATCCGGTAGCACGACACCTCCCCACGTCCCGCGCTCAGTGTCCCAGACATATGCACACACGGCCATGTTCGCGCAGGGCGTTACCCCGAAACGCGGACGTCAGCGGGCCGCACTGGCCATAATTCGGCGTGCCAACGAGACGCCTGCACCTGGTGAGCGGATGAGGACCACCGCGTCTCGACCATCGAGCTCTTCTTCGACCTGGTCTTCGTCTACGCCATCACCCAGACCACCCAGCTGATGGCCGACCACCTGAGCCCGCTCGGGGTCGGGCAGGGGCTGGCCATGCTCGCTGTCCTGTGGTGGTGCTGGTGCTCCTACGCCTGGCTCGGGACCACCATCCACGTCGACCACGGGATCGCGCGGCTCGCGATGTTCGGGGCGATGGCCGTGATGTTCCTCGTCTCGCTCACCATTCCCGAGGCCTTTGTCGATCATCCCGGCGGGTTGTTCGCGCCCGTGTTGTTCGTGGTCTGCTACGCGCTTGTGCGGCTGCTGCACCTCGTCGCCTACCTGGGCGCCGCGCGGCATGATCCCGGGCTGAAGCGCGTGTTGCTCCGGATGTTCGTCGGACTGCTGCCGAGCGTCATCCTGCTCGGTGTGGCGACGGCGCTGAGCGGGCCGTGGCAGCTGGGGCTCTGGGTGGTCGCGCTGCTCGTCGACTACCTCAACGTCTACCTCACCGGGCCCGACGGCTGGCGGCTGAACTCGCCCGCGCACTTCGCCGAGCGGTTCGGGCTGATCGTGATCATCGCGCTCGGGGAGTCGATCGTCGCGATCGGCATCGGGATCGGGGCGTTGCCGATGTCGTGGCCGGTCACCGGGGCGGCCGTGTGCGGGCTCGCGCTGGCCGCGGGCATGTGGTGGACGTACTTCGACGTCGTCGCGCGCGTGTCCGAGCACCGGCTGACGCGGGCGACCGGGCGCGAGCGCGCGAAGCTCGCCACCGACTCCTACACGTTCCTGCACCTGCCGCTGATCGCCGGGATCGTGCTGGTCGCCCTCGGCCTGAAGAAGGCGCTCCTCTACGTCGCCGACACCGAGCACCACGCGCCCGGCGAAGCGCTGCACGGCGTGCCGGCCTGGACGTTGACCGGCGGGCTCGCGCTCTACCTGATCGCGCTGAGCTCCCTGCGCAAGCGCAACCTCGGCAGCTGGAACCACCAGCGCCTGGTCATCGCGGTCCTGCTGGTCGCGGCGACGCCGTTGCTGGAACACGTGCCCGCCGCCGTGCTGGTGCTGATCGTCGCCGCGGTCGTGCTCGCGCTCATCGCCTTCGAACGCCTGCAGTTCGCGGAGTGGCGCAAGCAGGTGCACGCCGAGCACTCATGACGACTCGAGCAGCTCCGGGCCGACGACCGAAAGGAGCTGGAGCTTCTCGGCGTCCTCGGTGCCGGGGGTAGCCGTGAACACCAGCAGCACCTGCGCGAGGTCGTCGGTGAACAGCAATTGGCAGTCGAGGTCGATCTCGCCCAGGTTCGGGTGGACGATCGTCTTGCGCCGCTCCGACGGCACCCCGACCTCGTGCGCGTCCCACAGCTCGGCGAACTCCGCGCTCTTCGCCCGGACCAGCCGCGCGAGCTCGGTGGCCCGGGCGTCGGTGCCGCTGGCCGTCCGGAGGTTCGCCACCAGGAACCGGGCGTGCCGCGGGCGGTAGGCCGCCGGGTAGATCAGCTGCTCGTCCGGGTTGGTGAACCAGCGGTAGACGGCGCTGCGCGCGGGCCCGGTGTAGCCGGTCTCGTCGCCGAGCAGCGCCTTGGCCGGCTGGTTCTGCACGAGCGTCTCGCCGAGGTTCGACATCACCTGGGCGGGGGTGTCGTGCAGCCGGTCCAGCACGCGCATCAACGGCCGGCTGACGTGGTCGCTGCGCGAAACCCGCGTCGGCGCGGTGTGGCCGGCGAGGCGGAACAGGTGGTCGCGCTCGTCGAGGGACAGGCGCAGGCCGCGCGCGATGGCGACGAGCATCTGCTCCGACGGCCGCGGCCCGCGCTGCTGCTCCAGCCGCGTGTAGTAGTCGGTGGACATGCCCGAGAGCGTCGCGACCTCCTCGCGGCGCAGCCCGGCGGTACGACGACGCTGCCCCGGTGGCAGCCCGACGTCCTCCGGGCTCAGTGCCTCACGACGGCGGCGCAGGAAGTCGGCGAGTTCGGGTCGGTCCACACCCTCGATTATCGGCACTTCCGCCGGGCGTGCCAGGGATCGCCGATCCCCCGTTCGACGCGCTCTGCCACGGCCCGCCCGTCGCGGCGACGCTGAGCGCATGACCACTTCACTCTCCGGCCGCACCTTCGTCGTCACCGGTGCCGCAGGCGGCCTCGGTGCCATCACCGCCCGCGACCTGGCCGCCCGCGGCGCGCACGTCGTGCTCGCCGTGCGCGACCCCGCCCGCGTCACGCCGCCGCCCGGCGACACCGAGGTCCGCCGCCTCGACCTCGCCGACCTGGCTTCCGTGCGCGCGTTCGCCGACGGCTGGTCCGGCGATCTCGACGTGCTCGTCAACAACGCGGGCGTGATGGCCGTGCCGTACGGCAAGTCCGTCGACGGCTTCGAGACGCACATGGCCGTCAACCACTTCGGGCCCTTCGCGCTGACGAACCTGCTGCTGCCGCACCTGACCGGACGCGTCGTGACCGTGGCGTCCGGCCTGTCCCGGACGGGCAAGATCGAGCTGGACGACCTGAACTGGGAACGCCGCCGCTACTCGCCGATGCGCGCGTACGGCCAGTCGAAGCTGGCGAACCTGCTGTTCACGCTCGAGCTGCAGCGCCGGCTCACCGAAGCCGGCAGCAAGGTGCTGGCGGTCGCGGCGCACCCGGGCGTCGCGCGGACCGGGCTCGACCGGCACGCCGGCGGCGTCCAGGCGGTGGTGGTCAAGGCGCTCTACCCGCTGATCACGCAGAAGAAGACGGAGTACGGCGCGCTGCCCACGCTCTTCGCCGCGACCGAGGACGTCCCGGGCAACGCCTACCTCGGCCCGGGCGGGCGATCCGGTGAGACGCCGAAGCCGGCCCGGCGGCGGCCCGCGGACAGCGACGCGGCCGTCGCGCGCGCCCTCTGGGACGTCTCGGCCCGGCTGACTCACTCGTAAGTGACCCCGCACTGGCGCCGAGCCGCATCCCACGTTAACCTACTCACGAGTAGGTAACGGGATGGAGGGCCACATGGCTGCGCCAAGGAAACGGGACGCGATGGGCTGGGGCCTTTCGGCGCTGACCCGGCTGGCCGGGAGCAAGGTCGTGGATCGGGCCGGGCTGCGCAAGCCCATCGAAGGCCTGGTCACGGCGGGGACGCGCAACGGCTTCCGCGCCGCGGGCGCGGCGACCCGGTCGTTCACGTCGGTGCGGAAGCTGGGCAAGCCCGCCCGGCTCGCGCCGACGTCCGACACCGGGCTGTTCGACCTCACGCCGAGCGAGGACCAGCAGCTCATCGTCGAGACGGTGACGGAGTTCGCCGCCGAGCAGCTGCGCCCGGCCGCCGCGGACGCCGACGCCAAGCTCGAAGCCCCGGAAGGCCTGCTGAGCCGGGCCGCCGAGCTGGGCATCAGCCTGGTCGGCATCCCCGAGGAGCTGGGCGGCGTCGGCACCGAACGCTCGGTCGTCACCAACGCGCTGGTCGCGGAGGCCCTCGCGCACGGCGACCTCGGGCTCGCGGTCGCGGTGCTCGCGCCGTCCGCGGTCAGCACCGCGCTGGTCAGCTGGGGCGACGAGCAGCAGCAAGCGGACTACCTGCCCGCGTTCGTCGGCGAGAACGTGCCCGCCGCGGCGCTCGCGCTGCAGGAGCAGCGGGCGCTGTACGACCCGTTCAAGCCCGCGACGAAGGCGCGCCGCACCCCCAAGGGCTACCAGCTCGACGGCGTGAAGTCGCTGGTCCCGCGCGCGGCGCAGGCGGAGCTGTTCATCGTCTCGGCCGATCTCGAAGGCCGCGGCCCGGCGCTGTTCCTCGTCGAGTCGTCGAACGCCGGCGTGACCATCGAGGCCGAGCCGGCCATGGGCCTGCGCGGCGCCGCGACCGGCAAGCTGCACCTTTCGAGCGTCGCACTGCCGGCGGGCGCGCTGCTCGGCGGCGGCAAGCTCGACGTCTTCACCGAGCTCGTCCGGCTCTCGCGGCTGGGCTGGGCGGCGCTGGCCACCGGCACCGCGAAGGCCGTCCTCGACTACGTCGTGCCCTACGTCAACGACCGGACGGCGTTCGGCGAGCCGATCAGCCACCGGCAGGCCGTGGCGTTCTCGGTGGCCGACATCGCGATCGAGCTGGAGGGGCTGCGGCTGGTCACGCTGCGCGCCGCGTCCCGGGCCGAGCAGGGCAAGTCCTACGCCCGCGAGGTCGCGCTGGCCCGGAAGCTGGCCGTGGACAAGGGCATGCAGATCGGCAACGCGGGCGTGCAGCTGCTCGGCGGGCACGGCTTCGTCAAGGAGCACCCGGTCGAGCGCTGGTACCGGGACCTGCGGGCCATCGGCGTCATGGAAGGCGCCGTCCTTCTTTAGGAAAGGGCTTTGAACCGATGATCAACCTGGAAGCTCCCAAGAAGGCCGGCGCGCTGATCAACCAGGCGTACCAGGCCGCGGCCGAGGTGTTCCGGCCGATCTCGCGCAAGTACGACCGCGCGGAGCACACCTACCCCGCCGAGCTGGACATGTTCGCGGCGCTGCTGGACGGCTTGAACTCGTCCGGCGAAGGCGGCGCCGGGGCGGCGGGCGTCCGGCGTTCCGGTTCCGACGACGCCAAGAAGGGCAACCGCAACGGCGCCAACCTGAACGTCGTCCTCGGCACGATCGAGATGTGCTGGGGTGACGTCGGCCTGCTGCTGTCGATGCCGCGGCAGGGCCTGGGCAACGCGGCGATCGGCTCGGTCGCGACCGACGAGCAGCTCAAGCGCTTCTCCGGGCTGTGGGCGGCGATGGCGATCACCGAGCCGTCGTGCGGATCGGACTCGGCCGCGATCACGGCGACCGCGCGTCTCGACGGCGACGACTACATCCTCAACGGCGAGAAGATCTTCGTGACGTCGGGCGAGCGCGCGGACGCGGTCGTGGTGTGGGCGACGCTGGACAAGACGAAGGGCCGCGCGGCGATCAAGTCGTTCGTGGTCGAGAAGGGCACGCCGGGCTTCGAGGTGGTGCGCGTCGAGCACAAGCTCGGCATCCGCGCGTCGGACACCGCGGTGCTGCGCTTCGAGAACTGCCGCGTCCCCGCGGAGAACCTGCTGGGCACGCCGGAGATCGACACGGCCAAGGGTTTCGCGGGCGTCATGCAGACGTTCGACAACACCCGCCCGCTGGTGGCGGCGATGGCGATCGGCGTCGCGCGGGCGGCGCTGGAGGAGACGCGCCGGATCCTCACCGACGCGGGCGTGGTCATCGACTACGACCGCCCGGCCCACACCCAGCACGCGGCGGCCGCGGAGTTCCTGCGCCTGGAAGCGGACTACGAGTCGGCGTACCTGCTGACGCTGGAGTCGGCGTGGATGGCGGACAACCGCAAGCCGAACTCCCTGCAGGCGTCGATGGCGAAGGCCAAGGCCGGGCGTTCGGTGGTGGACATCGCGCTGAAGTGCGTCGAGCTGACCGGGGCTTACGGCGAGGAGTCGCTGCTCGAGAAGTGGGCGCGGGACGCGAAGATCCTCGACATCTTCGAGGGGACCCAGCAGATCCAGCAGCTCATCGTGGCTCGGCGGGTGCTGGGGAAGACGAGTGCTCAGCTGAAGTAGGTCGCCGGCGGTCGGCCTCCGGTACGCTCGCCCGCGGAGGCCGACCTTGACCGAACCTGCCAGGACCGACGACGCCGTGGTGTACGAGCCCGGTGACACCACTCCGATCAAGACGCCCGAGGAGTGGGCCGCCGAGGGGTGGGATTCCGGGCGGCAGAACCCGAAGACCCTCGACGAAGCTCGGGCCGCGCTCGCCGCGCGGATCGCCGCGCACGACTCGTCCGACACCGAAGCCGACTCCGGCGCCTACGACGCGCTGGAGGGCTGACCGTGTACGTCCCCTGGCTCGTCGACGCCGCCCGCAGCACCGGCTACCCCGTCGTCGAGGTCGCCGGGTGGCAGACCCGTGGCCACGGCGGCATGCGCGTCGTCGAAGGGGTCGTCGGGCACCACACCGCCACCGCCGACTCCGCGCCGGGCGACTACCCCTCCCTCGACCTCGTCACCCGCGGCCGCCCCGACCTGGCCGGGCCGCTGTGCAACCTCGGCCTCGGCCGCAGCGGCACGATCTACGTCGTCGCCGCCGGCTGCGCCTACCACGCCGGCCCGTCCCGCTGGCTCGGGTTCCTCGACCTGAACGACGAGTTCCTCGGCATCGAAGCGGAGTCCGCGGGCAACGGCGGCTGGACCGACGCGCAGCGCGACGCCTACCCGAAGCTCGTCGCCGCGCTGCTGCGCTACATGTCCCGCGGCGTCGAGCGCTACGCCGGGCACAAGGACGTCTGCGTGCCACCCGGCCGCAAGATCGACCCGGCCGGCATCGACACCGGCTGGCTCCGCCAGCGCGCCACCACCGGCGCACCCGGCACGACAGGAGTCGAAATCTTGGAACGCATCACGGTCACGCCGCCGGACGCGGGTGCGCACACGGTGCGCGTCTTCCTGTCCGGCAGCCCGGGCTCGGCGATCGTCGTCCGGCCGCGGCTGGGCGACGACGGCTCCGCGAAGCCGATGTGGGTGCCGGGCATCCTCGCGTGGGGTTCGGACCACGCGGGCGTCGGCCACGACCCCGCGCAGCAGCCGGGTTACGACCCGAAGCTGACGTCGCACCGGCGTTACGAGCTGCCGGGCGCGGTGTGGGCGGACGTCAGCTACAGCGCGGCCGAACCGTTCGACCTCGACCTAGTCGGCTGAGCCGGCGGCGATCCGGTCGTCGAGGAACTCGTCGAGGTAGCGCCACGTCGTGCCGCGCGCCTTGCGGCCGGTCAGGACGCCCAGGTGCCCGCCCGGCGCGGTCTTGAAGCGGACCTCGGGCGCGTTGTCCAGCAGCTCCACCACGCGCTCCACCGACGCCTGGGGCGCGATCGTGTCGTTCTGGCCCGCCACCACCAGTGTCGGGACCTTCACCGTCGACAGCGAGATCACCCGGCCGTTGAGGTCCACCTTGCCCTCCGCCAGGTCGTTGGTGCGGAACAGGCGGTGGTACAGCTGGCCGAACGTGCGGCCCGGGTAGGCGTACATGTTGTCCATGAAGTGGTCCACCGCCTCGATCTGGGCCAGGTAGTCCCGGTCGTCGAGGTTCTTGAGGATCGCGATCGGCTTCGTGATCTCCTTGCTGATGCCCGTCGCCTTGAACACCCGGCTGACCAAATAGGACGGTGCGCCGCCGAACGCGCGGTAGATCGGCGTCAGCAGGTGGCCGCCCGTCAGGTCGACCAGCGGGCGGAACGGGGCGACGATCGGGATCGCCGTGAAGTCCACCGGGGAGCCGATCGCCGTGATCGACGCGATCGGCAGGTCCGGCTGGTCGGCGTTCACCAGCAGCGAGAAGATGCCGCCGAGCGACCACGACACCAGGTGCACAGCCTGGCCGCCGTTGTCGGCGCTGACCTTGCGGATCGCGCGCGGCAGCACCTCGTCGATCCAGTGCTCGATGCCCAGGCGCCGGTCGGAGAACGCGACCATGCCGTAGTCGACGAGGTAGGCGTTGCGGCCGGCCTCGACGAGGTGCTCGATGAGGCTGCAGCCGCGGCGCAGGTCGAAGCAGATCGCCGGCGCGGCCAGTGGCGGCACCAGCAGGATCGGCGGCCCCGACACCGGACGGCTGCTGTGCGTCATCCGGTACACCGAGCGGTTCGGGCCCTGGTCGATCAGTACCCGCGGCATCGGGCGGAGATCGGCGACCCCGCCGTGCAGCACCTTGCCGACCACGTTCGACGCCGCGGCGGCCAGCCGTGCGGGCGGTGAAGCCATTCTCTTGCCTCCTGGATGTCCCCCGGGGATTCCAGGCAATCTTGCCAGTGCGGACGCGCGCGGCTCAACATCACCACACCTGCAAGCACCCCGCAAGCACGTCCAATTCGGACAGTCGTTGGGCCGTCCGAGTTACTCCGGGCCCGCCCCGGGAGCGCTCTCCGCGGCCCGCGCTTCGTACGCCGCACGGGCCGGGGAATGGGCCGCTGAAGCCAAAAGCCGATCCGCTTTCAACGTCCGCGCGAGCAGTTCGGCGGCCCGGCGCGGCAGCAGTCCCGTGAGTTTGCCCATAGGACCCAGTGACCGGGGCACGAAGACGTCGAACTTCGGCTTCCGCAGCGCGGCGACGATGGCGTCGGCGACGTCTGCCGGGCTCGCGGACTTGAACAGCTTCGCCTCGCCGAGGCCGCTCGCGAGCTCGGTCCGCACGATCGCGGGCATCACGCAGGAGACGTGCACGCCGGAGCCGTGCAGCTCCAGGTGCACGGCCTCGGACAGCCCGACGACGGCGTGCTTGGTCGCGCAGTACGTCGCCGCGCCCGGAAAGCCCGCTTTGCCGGCGAACGACGCGACGTTGACGATGTGCCCGCTGCGGTGTGGCCGCATCCGCTTCATCGCTTCGCGGGTGCCGTGGATGACGGCGTGCAGGTTGATCTCGAGCTGCCGCCGGGTCGTCGCGTCGCTCTCCTCTTCGAGGCCGGCGAGCGGCATGATCCCGGCGTTGTTGATCAGCACGTCGATGCGGCCGTGCCGGCGTTCGACCTCGTCGAGGAACCCGGTGAAACCGCGGATGTCGGTGACGTCCAGCGGCAGCGCGTCCGCACCCAGCTCACCGGCCGTTTTCTCGGCCCGGACCTGGTCGAGGTCGCCGATCACCACCTGTGCGCCCAGCCGGGCGAGCGCCGACGCGGTCGCCGCGCCGATCCCCTGCCCGCCGCCGGTGATGACGACGACCTTGCCCGCGAGATGCTCGGCCACGGCGACTCCTTCGTCTGTTGGCAACGCGTCAACAGTGTCGCTCGCCGGCCGCGATCGCGCTACCCCACGCGCTGCTCCAGCACCTGACCGGTCCAGCCGTCGACGTCGAACCGCACGGTCGGCTTGAAGCCCTGGCTCTCGTAGTAGCGCTGCAGGTCGCCGTCACCGCCGGCCCAGCAGTCGACGCGCACGAGGTCGATGCCGCGGCGCTTGGCCTCGTCGAGCGCGTACTCGACGAGCCGCCCGCCGACGCGCTGCCCGGTGAAGCGCCGGGAGGTGATCAGCAGCCGCACGTACAGCTCACGCTCGTCGACGGCGGGCACGTGCGGATCGTGGTCCTCGGAGACGATCAGCGCGCCCGCGGCCTGACCTTCGACCATCGCGATCCGCAGCCCGGGATCGGCGGCCATGCCCTGGACGCGCTCGACCCGCTTCGGAACGCCGCTCCACGGCTCGGTCCCCCACTGCTTCGAGCTGCCCCGCGCGACCAGCCACTCGACGGCTTCGTCGAAGAAGCGCAGCAGGATGTCGACGTCCCCGGAGTCACCCGATCGGATGACGATGTTGTCCATGCCCCCTGTTTACCGGACCGGGCGGACGCGCGGGCGTGCTTCGGCGAAGGCGAGCAGCTCAGCCGACGCCGAGGTGGCGGGAGATCAGCATCTTCTGGACCTCGCTCGTGCCCTCGCCGATCTCCAGGATCTTGGCGTCGCGGTAGAAGCGGCTCACCGGGTACTCGTTCATGAAGCCGTAGCCACCGAAGATCTGGGTTGCGTCGCGCGCGTTGTCCATCGCCGCGTTCGAGGCCACCAGCTTGGCGATCGACGCTTCCTTCTTGAACGGCTCGCCGCGCAGCATCTTCGACGCCGCCTGGTAGTACGCCAGGCGCGCGGTGTGGGTGCGGACCTCCATGTCGGCGATCTTGAACTGGATCGCCTGGTACTCGCCGATGCGCTTGCCGAACGCGACGCGGTCCTTCACGTAGCCCAAGCACTCGTCGACGCAGCCCTGGGCCAGGCCCACCGACAGCGCGGCGATCGCGACGCGGCCTTCGTCCAGAATGGACAGGAACTGGGCGTACCCGCGGCCGCGCGTGCCGACCAGGTTCGCCAGCGGGACGTGGACGTCCGAAAAGGACAGTTCGTGCGTGTCCGAGCAGTTCCAGCCGACCTTCGAGTACTTAGGCGCGACCTCGAAGCCCGGCGTGCCCGACGGGATGAGGATCGCCGAGATCTCCTTGCGGCCGTTCTCCATCACGTCCGTCACGGCGGTGACCGTGACGAGGCGGGTGATGTCCGTGCCCGAGTTCGTGATGAACGCCTTGCTGCCGTTGACGACCCAGTCGTCACCGTCCTGACGTGCTCGCGTGCGGGTCGCGCCCGCGTCCGAACCGCCGCCCGGCTCCGTCAGGCCGAAGCCGCCCAGGGCCGTGCCCTCGCACAGCGACGGCAGCCACTTTTCCTTCTGCTCCTGCGTTCCGAAGCGGTAGATCGGCATCGCGCCGAGGGAAACGCCCGCCTCCAGCGTGATCGCGACCGACGAGTCGACGCGGGCGAGTTCTTCCAGCGCCAGGCACAGCGCGAAGTAGTCGCCGCCCATGCCGCCGAACTCCTCCGCGAACGGCAGGCCGAACAGGCCCATCTCGCCCATCTTCGCGACGATCTCGTACGGGAACTCTTCCTTCTCGTACAGCGCGCCGATCACCGGCGCCACCTCGGCGTGCGCGAAGTCCTCGACCGTCTTGCGGAGGGACTCGTATTCCTCGTCCAGGCGGAAGTCGATCACGGCTGCTCCTCTTGGGGCGTCACTACGGCAAGGGTTTCGTCCAGCGCGACCTGTTGGCCGGCCCGGACGGGAAGTTCACTGACGACGCCGTCGATCGGCGCGGTGACCGTGTGCTCCATCTTCATCGCCTCGACGACCAGCAACGGCGTCCCGGCACGCACGACGTCACCCGCGGCGACCTTGACGACGAGCACGGTGCCCGGCATCGGGCTGACGACCGGCCCGGCGCCGGCGGCCTCGCCGCGTGACGACAGCACGAACTCCTGCTCCCCGAACGGAAAGCTCTGACCGTCGCGAGCCAGCCACACCGTCCGATCAGGACCGGACGCGTGCCGGTACCGGTGGAACACGCCGCCCTGACGAACCTCCAGAAGGGACCCGTCACGACGAGCCGAGACGAGCACCGGCGCCGCGTCGTCGACGAAGACGGTCGCCGCGGAAGGCGTGCCCTCCACCCGCACCACGGCCGACGTCTGGCCGGACTTCAGCCGGAACGTCACGCCGCCGGCCGCGCCCATCCGCCAGCCGTCCGGGACGTCCCACGGGTCCACAACGGATCCCGACGGCTGCAGCTCCAGCAGGCGGTCCAACGCGGCCGCGACGAAGAACTCCGCCGGCACGTCCGAAGAGACCAATGTGGACAGACGGCGGTCGACCAGTTCGGTGTCGAGACGTCCGGACCGAACGTCCTCGTCGGCCAGCAAGCCCCGCAGGAACGCGGTGTTCGTGCCGACGCCCAGCACCGCCGTGTCGGCCAGCGCCCGGTCGAGCCGGTGCAACGCGGCCGCGCGGTCCGGGCCCCAGGCGATGACCTTGGCCAGCATCGGGTCGTAGTTCGAGCCGATCACCGCGCCCGGCGCCAGCCAGGAGTCGACGCGCACGCCGTCACCGGACGGCTCGTGCACCGCCAGCACCGTGCCGCCGGTCGGGATGAACCCGCGCGCCGGGTCCTCGGCGTACACCCGCGCTTCGACGGCGTGGCCACGCAGGGAAACGTCCGACTGCGCAACGGAAAGCCGTTCACCGGCCGCGACGCGGACCTGCCACTCGACGAGGTCGAGACCGGTGACCAGCTCGGTGACCGGGTGCTCGACCTGCAGCCGGGTGTTCATCTCCATGAAGAAGAACTCGTCCGGGTTGTGCGCCGACATGATGAACTCGACCGTGCCCGCGCCGACGTAGCCGACCGAGCGCGCCGCCTCGGCGGCCGCCGTGCCCATCTTGTCGCGGGTCGCCTCGTCGAGCAGCACCGACGGCGCCTCCTCGATGATCTTCTGGTGCCGCCGCTGCAGGCTGCACTCGCGCTCACCGAGGTGGATCACGTGCCCGAACGTGTCGGCCATGACCTGGATCTCGATGTGCCGCGGCGTCGTGACGAACCGCTCGATCAGCAGGGTGTCGTCGCCGAAGGAACTCTTGGCCTCGCGCCGCGCCGACTCGATGGCCTCGTCCAGCTCATCGGGAGCGTGCACCAGCCGCATGCCCTTGCCGCCACCACCGGCGGACGGCTTGATCAGCAGCGGGTACCCGACGTCGGCCGCGGCCGCGGCGAACCCGCCGGCCGGGATGTCCACATCGGACGCTCCGGGCACGACCGGGACACCGGCCTTCGACACCGTCGCCTTGGCGCGGATCTTGTCGCCCATGGCGTCGATCGCGGCGACCGGCGGGCCGATGAACACCAGTCCGGCGTCCTCGCAGGCCCGCGCGAACGCGGCGTTCTCCGCCAGGAAGCCGTACCCCGGGTGCACCGCCTGCGCGCCCGAAGACACGGCGGCGTCCACAATGGTCGGAATGGAGAGGTAACTGCGAGCGGCTTCGGCGGGCCCGATCCGGACGGCGGTGTCCGCCTCGTGGACGTGCCGCGCTTCGGCGTCGGCGTCGCTGTAGACGGCGACGGCGCGGATGCCGAGGTCGCGCAGCGTGCGGATGACCCGCACCGCGATCTCGCCACGGTTCGCGACCAACACTGAGTCGAACATGATCACATCCGGAAGACGCCGTAGTTGACATCGGACAAGGGAGCGTTCGCCGCGGTCGAGAGCGCGAGGCCGAGGACCGTGCGGGTGTCGGCCGGGTCGATGACGCCGTCGTCCCACAGCCGCGCGGTGGAGTAGTACGGGCTGCCCTGCGCCTCGTACTGCTCGCGGATCGGGTCCTTGAACGTCTCTTCGTCCTCTGTGGACCATTCGCCGCCGCGCCCCTC
The DNA here is from genome assembly GCF_036114655.1 of Amycolatopsis sp. NBC_00348. Taxonomy (NCBI): domain Bacteria; kingdom Bacillati; phylum Actinomycetota; class Actinomycetes; order Pseudonocardiales; family Pseudonocardiaceae; genus Amycolatopsis; species Amycolatopsis sp. NBC_00348. The sequence continues at coordinate 6,784,413 of NZ_CP107994.1, forward strand.
GATGGAGTCGCGGCGGACCGTCGAGAGGACCGACGCCGCCTGCTCGCCGCCCATCACCGAGATCCGCGCGTTCGGCCACATCCAGAGGAACCGCGGCGAGTACGCCCGGCCGCACATCGAGTAGTTGCCGGCGCCGAACGAGCCGCCGATCACGACGGTCAGCTTCGGCACCCGCGCGCAGGCCACCGCGGTGACCATCTTCGCGCCGTGCTTGGCGATGCCGCCGGCCTCGTACGCGCGCCCGACCATGAAGCCGGTGATGTTCTGCAGGAACAGCAGCGGGATCGAGCGCTTGTCGCACAGCTCGATGAAGTGCGCGCCCTTCATCGCGGACTCGGCGAACAGGACGCCGTTGTTCGCGACGATGCCGACCGGGTGGCCGTGGATCCGGGCGAACCCGGTGACCAGCGTCGCGCCGTACTCCTTCTTGAACTCGCCGAACCGGCTGCCGTCGACGATCCGCGCGATCACCTCGCGCACGTCGTACGGCGTGCGCGAGTCGGTCGGCACCACGCCGTACAGCTCGTCGGGGTCGACGGCCGGCGCCTCGGTCGGCAGGACGTCCCACGGACGCGGCGTGCGCGGCCCGAGCGTCGAGACGATCGAGCGGACGATCCGCAGCGCGTGCGCGTCGTCGTCGGCCAGGTGGTCGGTGACGCCGGACTGGCGCGAGTGGACGTCGCCGCCGCCCAGCTCCTCGGCCGTGACGACCTCGCCGGTCGCGGCCTTCACCAGCGGCGGGCCGCCGAGGAAGATCGTGCCCTGGTTCCGGACGATCACGGCCTCGTCGCTCATCGCCGGGACGTACGCGCCGCCCGCCGTGCAGGAGCCGAGCACCGCGGCGATCTGCGGGATGCCGCGCGCGGACATCGTCGCCTGGTTGTAGAAGATCCGGCCGAAGTGCTCACGATCCGGGAAGACCTCGTCCTGCCGCGGCAGGAACGCGCCGCCGGAGTCCACCAGGTAGACGCACGGCAGGTTGTTGTGGAGCGCGACCTCCTGGGCGCGCAGGTGCTTCTTCACCGTCATCGGGTAGTACGTGCCGCCCTTGACGGTGGCGTCGTTGGCGACGATCACGCACTCGCGTCCGGAGACGCGCCCGATCCCGGTGATGATGCCCGCCGACGGCGCTTCGTCGTCGTACAGTCCGTTCGCGGCCAGCGGCGACAGCTCGAGGAACGGCGAACCCGGGTCCAGCAGCGTGTCGACGCGGTCGCGCGGGAGCAGCTTGCCGCGTTCGACGTGCCGGGTGCGCGACTTCTCCGGGCCGCCGAGGCGGGCGCTCGAGAGGCGTTTGCGGAGGTCTTCGACCAGCTCCGCGTGGGATGTGGCGTTGCGGGCGTAAGCCTCGCTGTCCGGGGCAGCAGACGTCCCCAGAGCCGGCGTGTCCATGGGCTCCCTCGAAGTTAGCGGTCGTTAACCTCCGTCCCGATGTTAGCGACCGCTAACCTGACTGTCCAGTCGCCCGGACGCCGTGAAGGCCACCCCGGACGCACCGGGATGGCCTTCACGACCGGAGGGGACCGGGTTCAGCCGATGGCACCCCGGAGCGGGGCGTAGTAGCCGCCGGACTGGCCGGCCGCCGTCGGGTGGTACGACTCGATGACCGGCCAGGTGAGGCTGTGCAGGTAGTCGCCGGCCGAGGAGCAGATGTTGTGGCCGGTGAACGCCGACCGGACGTCGACGAACGTCGCGCCCGCCGCCACCGCGCGCGACGCCGTCACCGACGCCAGCGTGTCGGCGCCCGAGTTGATCGCGGTGCGCTTGGTGTCGCTCAGCCCGACCCAGCAGGAGCCGGGCACGGTGTAGAAGCGCGGGTAGGACAGGACGACGAGCCGCGCGCCCGGCGCCTTCGCCTTGATCGCGTTGTAGGTGTTCGTCAGCAGCGCCGGGAGGGTGTTGTTGACGTAGGTCTTCGCGGTGTTGACGCGGTTGGTGCAGTCCGCGTCGCTGCCGAGGGTGCAGGTCTGGATCACGTCGGTGAAGCCGGCGTCGTTGCCGCCCACGGTGACGGTGACCAGGGTCGCGTTGGCGGGGATCGAATTGGCCTGGCTGATGACGTCCGGCGTCTTCGCGCCGGAACAGGCCAGGAACGTGAGCGCCGTGCCGGCGTGGGCGTTGGTCCACAGCTGGGCGTAGGCGTTCGAGCTGCGGTAACAGCTCCCGGAACTGCCGTAGCTGCCGGCCCCGACCCCGGAGGAGTAGGAGTCGCCGAGCGCGGCGTAGACGGCCCCGGCGGCATGAGCGGTGCCCACGACGCCGAGGGTGGACAGGGCGACGGCACCCAGTGCTGTGGTCAGCCGCAGGAGAAAGCGTCGCGCGGTACGGATCGGAACCCCCATGGGCCACTCCTTTGTGACAGAACCGATGGGAAAATCACACCAGGTGAGGCCTTCACAAGGAAGAGCGATTACTCGTAAGTAACCCTCTTGGCCCACTACTTAAGTCAGGTGGGTGGAGTTCGCACCGGTCAGCCGTCACCTGCTGCGCGGTTTCCAGGCCTTCACCGAGCGCGTGGCGCCGTCGGGCGCGGCGTTGGCAGCGTGGTCCGGTGGGATCCACCCGCGCTACATCAGCCGCAGAACACCGTGGCCTGCGATCTGCGTCATAGACGCTCACCAGGGAAGTTAGCGACCGCTAACCGGCCGCCCCTAATATGGCCGGATGGCGGCGAACCCGACTCCCCTCGTGAACGGCGAGAAGGCGAACAGACGCGAACAGATCATGTCCGCGGCCGCCGAGTTGTTCGCCCACCACGGCTTCCACGGCGTCGGCATCGACGACATCGGCGCCGCGGTCGGCATCTCCGGCCCGGCGCTCTACCGCCACTTCCGCAGCAAGGACGCCATCCTCGGCGAGATGCTGAACTCGATCAGCCGCTACCTGCTCGACGGCGGCACCGCGCGGGCGAGCCGGCCCGGCGAACCGGACGACACGCTGAGCGGGCTGGTCCGGTTCCACGTCGATTTCGCGCTCGAGCACCCGGCGCTGATCACCGTCCAGGAGCGCAACCTCGCGAACCTCACCGACACCGACCGCAAGCAGGTGCGCGCGCTGCAGCGGCAGTACGTCGAGGTGTGGGTCCGCGCGATCCGCGACGCGCTGCCGGAGCTGGGCGAACGCCAGGCGCGATCGGCGGCGCACGCCGTGTTCGGACTGATCAACTCGACGCCGTACAACCGCCATCTCGGTGACGCCGAACTCGCGGAACTGCTCTGCCGCCTCGCGCTGGGTGCGTTGCGCGCGGCCGGATGACCGACCCGGATCAAGGTATCCCCATGAGCGCCGTCGCTGGTGTTTGATGGGGCACGTGGACCCGGACTGGAGCGAGCCGGAACGGCAGCTCGTAGAGAAGGCGCAGCGCGCGTTGACCGCGCTGAGCCTCGGCAACGACGCCGTGGCGCTCGGCGAGCTCGCCCCGACGGCCGCCGAACCGCAGGCCCGCGCGGACGAGACCAAGGACCTGATGCTGCTGTTGTTCGGCGAGTGCAGCGCGATGGTCTCCACCCTGGGCGACGGCGGCAGTGCGCCGGTCAAGGTCCAGGTCTTCGACGAGGACGGCGAAGAGGTCTCGATCGACCAGGCCGACCCGCCGGTGCGGACGGCCGTGCGGACGCTGCTCGCCGAGGTGCACGGCAACACCGAAGCGGCGCAGGAGCAGGTCGAGATCGCCCTGGCCAACGCGGCCCCCGACGAGGTCGACAGCCTGGTGCTGCAGGCCCTGCGCTGGACGATCCGGCTGTCGGTGGAGTGCCTGGACCGCGACCTGCCGGTGGCGCCCTGGATCTCGGAAGCCGTCTCGGACTAGCGCGGCACTTTCACGTGAAAGTGCCGCTTCACGCCGGGCGCAGAGAGCGCACGATCGGGGTCAGGTACAGCTCCGCGATGCGACGGCGTTCGACGTCGTCGTCCACCGGCAGCACCGTCTCGGGTGTCAGCACCAGGGAGACCACGATCCGGATGAGCAGCTCGGCCATGCCGTCGATGTCGTCGTCCGGCAGGCTGAGGCGGCCCGCGGCGACCTCCGCGCGGAAGTGCGTCGCGATCCGGGCCCGCGCGGCCGCGAACAGGCCGCCGGCCTGCACCGTCAGGTGCGGCAGGATCAGCTCCGGTTCGGTGCGCAGCAGGCGGTTGAGCAGCCGGTGGCCCCGCAGGTAGACCAGGGAGAAGCTCAACCCCTCGATGAGCTTCTCCTCCGGCGTCGGCTGCGCTTCGAGGACGGCGTCGACCTTCGTCAGGAACCGCTTCATCTCCCGCAGGATCAGGGCGTTGAGCAGCTGGTCCTTCTTCGGGAAGTAGCGGTAGATCGTCACGCGCGAGAGCCCGACGCGGCGCGCGACGTCGTCCACGGTGAACCGGCGCAGCCCGAAGTCTTCGGCCTGGGTCAGGGCCGCGCCCATGATCCGCTCGGACGTCTCGTCACCGGGCAGCTCGGCGTCGAGCGCGTGCTGCAGGAGGTTGCGCATGGGGCAACCCTAGGCCGCTTTACAACTTGACGGAACTTGTTTCATGCGTTCTCCTGTTTCAGGACACGGGGAGGCACGCATGGGTGATCGGGAAGCGACGGCCGAGAGGCTGCTCAAGTCGAGCGCCCGGCTCTCCTACGACCCGGACGTCGACGTCCACTGGGCCGCGCCGCTCAACGAGGACCAGTTCTTCATCCCCGAACGGCTGGTTTCGCTGTACGGCACGCCGTTGTGGGACACGCTGACGCGCGCGCAGCGGATCGAGCTGTCGCGCCAAGAGCTGGTCAACACCGTCAGCGTCGGCATCTGGTTCGAGATCATCCTGATGCAGATGCTGCTGCGCGCGTCCTACCGGCAGGACCCGACGACGCGGCACGTGCACTACGCGCTGACCGAGGTCGCCGACGAATGCCGGCACTCCACGATGTTCGCGACGCTGATCGAGCGCGTCGGCGGCCGGCCCTACCGCAACAACCGCTGGCTGCAACGGTCCGCGCAGGCGCTGCCGCTGATCCTGCACGGGCCCGCGATGTGGGTGGCCACGCTGATCGGCGAGGAGATCTTCGACGCGCTGCAGCGCGAGCACCTCGACGACGAGATGGTGCAGCCGGTGGTGCGCGCGGTGATGCGGATCCACGTCACCGAAGAGGCGCGGCACGTCCGCTACGCGCGTGACGACCTGGTCCGTTCGCTGGCCGGCGCACCGTGGTGGCGCAAGGAGTTCACGCGCATTGTCGTTGCCGCGGGCGCGTTGCTGATGTCGCGGCTGCTGTCCCGGCCGCGGCAGTACCAGCGCGCCGGGCTCGACCCCGCGGTGGCCGTCGCGGCGGCGCGGGCGAGCGCGCACCGGCGGGAGACGCTCTCGTTCGGCGCCCGGAAGCTGGTGCGGTTCCTGCGGGAGAACGACCTGATCGGCGGGCCGAGCGCGGTGCTCTGGCGCCGCGCCGGGATGCTCTAGGAGGAAAGCCATGGCACTCAAGGATCTTCTCGTCGCGGGCACCGGCCGCCTCGCGGACCGGATCAGCACAGTGGGCGACGAAGCGGGCGAACGCGCCGACGACGTCGCCTGGCGGGTGGCGAAGCTGTCGGACAAGGCGGCCGAGCGCCTCGGCGACGTCGCGGCCGGCGCGTCCCGCCGGGTCGCGAACCGCTTGGTGCGGCTGGGCGAACGGGTCGCGGGCCGCTAGCCCAGCAGCGCCTTCACCAACGCGGCGATCTGCTCGGTCTCGATGAGGAACGAGTCGTGGCCGTACGGCGACGTCACCACCGCAGGCTCCGTCGCGCCCTTGATCCCGGCCGCGATCTCCGCCGACTGGTAGAACGGATAAAGCCGGTCGCTGTCCACCCCGCCGATCACCGCGCGAGCCGTCACGCGCCCGAGGGCCGCCGCGACACCGCCGCGGTCGCGGCCGACGTCGTGGGTGTTCATCGACTCCGTCAGGACCAGGTAGCTGTTCGCGTCGAACCGGCCGGCCAGCTTCTCGGCGTGGTGGTCCAAATAGGACTCGACGGCGAACCGCCCGCCCCGCAACGGGTCCTCGCCGCTCTGGTGGTTCCGGCCGAACCGGTCGGCCAGCTCCGGCTCGCTGCGGTAGGTCACGTGCGCGATCCGGCGCGCGACGCCGAGGCCGCGGTACGGCCCGGCCGGCGCCGAGTAGTAGTCACCGCCGTGCCAGTCCGGGTCGGCGCGGATCGCGTGCAGCTGCGGGGCCGCCCAGGCGATCTGCTCGGCCGACGCGCGCGCCGTCGACGCCAGGACCAGCACCGTCGCCACCCGCGACGGCAGCGATACCGCCCACTCGAGCGCGCGCATCCCGCCCATCGACCCGCCGACGACGGCCGCCCAGCGCGTGATCCCGAGCGCGTCGGCCAGCACGGCCTCGGTCGCGACCTGGTCCCGGACCGTCACGACCGGGAAGCGGCTGCCCCACGGCGTCCCGTCCGGATCGGGTGACGACGGCCCGGTCGAGCCCTGGCAGCCGCCGAGCACGTTCGGGACCACGACGAAGAACTCCTTGGTGTCCAAGGCTTTCCCGGGCCCGATCAGGCCGTCCCACCAGCCCGCGCTGGGGTGGCCGGGCTCGGCCGGGCCCGCGGCGTGGCTGTCGCCGGTCAGCGCGTGCTCGACGAGGATCGCGTTGGACGCGTCGGAGTTCAGCGTCCCCCACGTCTCGTAGGCCAGGGTGTACCCGGGCAGCACACCACCGGCCTCGAGCGCGAGCTCGGGGCCGGTGACGAACTGCCTGCGGCCTGGCGGATCACCGATCCGCCAGGCCCCGGTGACGGGCTCAGCCGTCACAGATCCGCCTTGGCCGCCCGGAATCCGGCCTCCAGGTCGGCCTTGAGGTCCTCGATGCCCTCCAGCCCGACGGCGAGCCGGACCAGGCCCGGCGTCACGCCGCTGGCCAGCTGCTCCTCCGGGGAGAGCTGGCTGTGCGTGGTCGACGCCGGGTGCACGATCAGGCTGCGGACGTCGCCGATGTTCACCAGCTGGCTGTGCAGTTCGGTGCCGTCGACGAACTTCCGGCCCGCCGCGACGCCGCCGCGCAGGTCGAACGACAGGACCGCGCCCGCGCCGCGCGGCAGGTACTTCTGCGCCGCGGAGTAGAACGGGCTGGACGGCAGGCCCGCGTAGTAGACCTTCTCGACCTCGTCGCGCTGCTCGAGCCACTCGGCGAGCGCCTGCGCGTTCGACACGTGCCGCTCGATGCGCAGCGACAGCGTCTCGATGCCCTGCAGGATCAGGAAGCTGTTCAGCGGCGAGATCGCCGCGCCGGTGTCGCGCAGGATCTGGACGCGCGCCTTGGCCGCGTACGCGCCCGGGCCGAGCGCCTCCCAGTACTTGAGACCGTGGTAGCTCGGGTCCGGCTCGTTGAAGCCCGGGAACTTCGCCGCGTCCTTGCCGAAGTCGAACGTGCCGCCGTCGACCAGCACGCCGGCGACCGTGGTGCCGTGGCCGCCGAGGTACTTCGTCGCCGAGTGGACGACGATGTCGGCGCCGTGCTCGATCGGGCGCAGCAGGAACGGCGTCGGCACGGTGTTGTCGACGACCAGCGGGACACCGGCCTCGTGCGCGGTGGTGGCGACCCCGCGGATGTCGAGGACGTTGCTGCCCGGGTTGGCCAGCGTCTCGGCGAAGAACAGCTTGGTGTTCGGGCGGACGGCGGCGCGCCACTGCTCGAGGTCGTCCTGGTCCTCGACGAACGAGACCTCGATGCCCAGCTTCGGCAGCGTGTAGTGGAAGAGGTTGTAGGTGCCGCCGTAGAGCGACGGGCTGGAGACGAAGTGGTCGCCCGCGTTGGCCAGGTTGAGGATCGCCGCGGTGGTGGCGGCCGAACCGGACGCGAACGCGAGCGCCGCGACGCCGCCTTCGAGCGCGGCGACCCGCTGCTCCAGGACGTCCTGGGTCGGGTTCATGATCCGCGTGTAGATGTTGCCCGGCTCGGCCAGGCTGAACAGGTCGGCGCCGTGCTGGCTGTCGCGGAAGACGTACGACGTCGTCTGGTAGATCGGCGTCGCCCGCGCGCCCGTCGCCGGATCCGGCGCGGCGCCCGCGTGGATCTGCGTGGTCTCGAAGGACCACGCCGAGGTGTCGTCCGCGCTCATCGGTTCTCCTTGCGGCTCAAGGGGGGTGCTGGAGGGCTGCTTGTCCGAAGCTACTTCGGCCGAACGGAGTACCCAACCGTTCCCACGTCCTGGGAGACAGGCTACCCGGGGTTGCCGCCGAGAATTATCTTGCGAGTCGAATCTCTTTGTATCTAAGATACTTTTACAGGGAGACTTCACGGGAGGTAGTCATGGCGGAACGGACACAGGTGCTGGTCGTGGGGGCCGGGCTCGGCGGGCTGTCGGCGTCGATGTTCCTGGCGCAGGCAGGAGTGGACGTGCTGACGGTCGAGCGGCACACCGGAACGTCGGTCCACTCGCGAGCGTCCGGGCAGAACTGGCGCACGATGGAGCTGTTCCACTGGGCGGGCATCGACGACGACGTGCTGCACGCGAGCCCACGGGCGTCGCAGGGCCTGCGGATCACGGTCGCGACCAGCCTGGCAGGCCAGGTCTTCCACCGGCTCGTGGAGGACGGCAGCGAGTTCGACGTCTCGGCCACGACCACGATGCCGCACGGCATGGCCGGACAGGACGTCGTCGAGCCGATCCTGCTGGCGGCCGCGGAAAAGGCGGGCGCGCGCGTCCGGTTCCGGACCGAACTGATCGAGCTGGAGCAGGACGACGACGGCGTCACCGCGACGCTGCGGCACCGCGACTCCGGCGAGGAGACAGTGGTGCGCGCGGACTACGTCGTCGCGGCCGACGGCGGGCGCAGCGGGATCCGGCAGCTGCTGGGCATCCCGACCGAGGGACTGGACGGGCTCAGCCACTGCCTGGGCGTGGTGTTCGACGCCGACCTCGGCGACCGCGTCAAGGCGGGCGTGACGGATCTCTTCTACCTGCAGAACCCGGAGTTCACGGCCGGGCTGTCGAACACCGACGTCGCCGGCCGGTACGTCTTCGCCCCGGACTACCACCCGGAACGCGGCGAGAGCCCGGACGACTTCGGCCACGACCGGCTGGTCGCGATGATCCGCACCGCCACCGACCTGCCCGAGCTCGACCCGAAGATCGTCTGGACGGGCTCGTGGGAGATCGCCGCGCGGATCGCGGAGCGGTTCCGCGCCGGCCGCGTCTTCCTGGCCGGCGACGCGGCGAAGGTGACCCCGCCGTCGGGCGGCCAGGGCGGCAACACCGCGGTCGGCGACGGCGCGGACATCGCGTGGAAGCTCGCATCGGTCCTCCGCGGCGACGCGGGCGACGCGCTGCTGGACACCTACGAGGCCGAGCGGAAGCCGATCGCGCGGATGATTGTCGACATGTCGCTGCACAACCTGAAGCAGCGCATGCACCCCGACCTGGACGTCTCCGGCTTGACGAAGGCCGAGGACCCCCTAGCGGCGGTCCTCGGCTTCCGCTACCGCTCGACGGCGGTGCTCTCGGAAGAGCCGGACGACGGCGCACGCGTCGAAGACGTCCACGCGACGACCGGACGTCCCGGGTTCCGCGCGCCGGGCATGACGTCCACAGTGGACTTGCTGGGGCACTCGTGGGTCCTGCTGTGCGCGGGTGACGCCTCGCGCTGGGCATCCGCCGCTTCCGGCATCGGACTGGCTTGCCACGCCATCGAGGGCGAGGAGTTCGCGACGAAGTACGGGCTGGCCCCGAGAGGCGCGTCCCTGGTCCGCCCGGACGGCATCGTCGCGTGGCGCTCGAAGAAACCGGTCGACGACCCGGCGGCCGAGCTGAAGCGGGTCCTGGACGCGGTCCTGTCGCGTCAGCCGGTCTGCCGCGGCTTGTCGTGAGTGTTTAGGGCGGTTCTAACCGCCCTAAACACTCACGACCGGGCCAGCACCCAGTGGAAGGTCGCTTCGCCTTCGGGCTCGTGGATCGTCACGGGCTCGTCCACGACCAGCGTGAAACCGGCGGCTTCGAGGAGCCGCCGGTTTTCCGCCGGGGCGTGGCTGCTGAAGAACATCGGCGTGCCGAGCCAGTCGGCTTCGACGCCGTTCGCCTCACTGCACCCCAGCGCGGCCAGGAACCAGCCACCGGGCCGCAGCCAGCCGGCGATCCGCTTGAAGAGGTCGCCCTGCTCCTCGCGGGGCACGTGCAGCACCGAGTAGAACGCCGTGACGGCGTCGAAACTCCCGCCCGGGAACGACACCTCCGCCATGTCGCCCTTCTCGAACCGCGCGCCGGGGACGTTCCGGCGCGCGAGATCCAGCTGCGCCGCGGAGACGTCGACGCCGAGGACGTCGTGCCGCTCGGCGAGCGACGCCGTGCACGGCACGCCCGCGCCGCAGCCGAGGTCGAGCACCGCGGCGCCGTCGGCGAGCCGGCCGGTCAGCTCCCCCAGGAACCGCAGCCGCGGGTCGTCGGTGATCCGCGCGCTCCACTCGAGGTAACGCTCCGCCGAGCTGTCGTAGCCGGATTCGACGATCCGCCGGGGTTCGCTCACCCTGCCGACCCTAGCGAGCCGGGCGATCCGTTTTCGGCCAGAATGAGGCCGTGGTGTCGGTGCGCAGCGTGGTCGACCGGGTGGGGCCGACGCTGCTCCACGCGCTCCAGGTGCCCGACGACTCGCCCGCCGTCGCCGACGTCGTGATCGCCGAGCCCGGCGGGGGTCTCACCCTCGCCGCCGGGGATCTGGTGCTCGGGGTGGCCACCACCGGGCCCGAAGATGCCGCCGAGCTGGTGAAACAGAGCGCCGAACAGGGTGCGGCCGCCGTACTGCTCAAGCCGCCCGTCGCCGGGAAAACCCAAGTGAAACGGGCCGCGAAAGCCGCCGGGATCGCGTTGATCCAGGTGCACGCGGCGACGTCGTGGGCGCAGCTCGTGTGGCTGCTGCGGACCGTCCTCGACGCGCTCGCCGACGAGTCCGAGAACCTCGAGAACGACACCGGCTCCGGCGACCTGTTCCGGCTCGCCGACGCCGTCGCGTCCGTTGTGGACGCTCCGGTGACCATCGAGGACACCAACTCGCGCGTGCTCGCCTACTCCGCCCGCCAGGACCTCACCGACCCCGCGCGCGTCGCCACGATCATGGGCCGCCGCATCCCGGACGACGTCCTCGCGCGGTTCCGCTCACGCGGCGTGTTCCGCGAGCTGTCGCGCGGGCGGCAGACGATCTTCGTGCCGGCCCAGCGCGACGGCACGCTGCCGCGGCTGATCGTGCCCATCCGGATGGGCGGGGAGCTGCTCGGCTCGATGTGGGCGGTGGTCGCCGGGCCGGTGTCCGACGAGCGCGCGGCCGCCTTCGCCGACGCCGCCCCGGTCGTCGCCCTGCACCTGCTGCGGCGCCGGGCTTACACGGACGCGCAGCGCCGCGCGTCGGCCGAGCTGCTGCGCGGTGTGCTCGAAGGCCGGGCCAACCCGCGCAAGGCGATGGCGGAGCTGGACCTGTCCGACGAGCCGCACCGCGTGGTCGTCATCGAGGTCACCGGCGGCGACGGCCGCGACGCCGAGGGCCTGCGGCTCGCGTTGCTGGAACGGCTTTCCCAGGGCATCGGCCGCCGTCCGGTGGCGACCGAGCTGGGCGGGCTGCTCTACGCCGTGGTCCCGGACCGCGCCGGCTCCGGCGGCTGGGCCGAGCTGCGCGACGCGCTCGCGACGCAGCCGGCGTCCCGCCGCGGCGGCGCCCCGCGGGCCGCGGCCGGTTCGCCCGGCGAGATCGGCGACCTGTCGACGTCGCGCGCCCAAGCCGACGAAGCCCTCGGCCTGCTGCGCGCGGAAATCCTCGACGAGCGCGTCATCACCTTCGACGAAGCCTGGACGGCGCTGGCGCTGCACCGCGGGGCGACGGCGGCGGTCGCGGCGAAGGTCGCGGAGCTCGGACCGCTCGGCGCGCTGCGCGCCCACGACGAGACGAGCAAGGCCGGGTACACCGACACGCTTTACGAGTGGCTGCGGCACCCCGGCGACCCGCGCGCGGCGGCGCGCGAGCTGCGCATCCACCCCAACACCCTGCGGTACCGGATGCGGAAGCTGCTGGCGCTGGTCCCGCTGGATCTCGACGACCCCGACGTCCGGCTCGCGCTGATCACCCAGCTGGTGGCGTTGCGCTGGAGCTGAGCCGATCGGCCCAACACGTCACCCATGCACTACTCCGCATGGATCGCGCCGATCGTACGGATTGTCCTTTCCCACCGAAAGAGGGTGGATTCTCGCGATTGTCCGGCGCATTTTCGCTGCACCACCCGCGGTAGCCGGGTCGTCGCAGAGGAGTGTCCATGAGTTTTCGCAGGGCCCTGAAGCTGGGCGCGGTGTCCGCGCTCTCCCTGGTTTCCCTGGCCGTCCCGGGCGCCACTGCCGGGAGCGCCGTCGCGGCGCCGAGCGGCGACTGCTTCACGCCCACGCAGTCCGCGGACCGCAGCAAGGACGGCCACGCCGACAGCCTGTCGCCGGCCGAAGCCGCCCGTGTCGAAGCCGACATGCAGAGCAAGCTGGCCGGCAAGCGCGCCGCGCTGGCGCCCGCGGCGACGTCGATCCCGGTGTACTTCCACGTGATCACCAGCGGCTCGACCGGCAACCTGCCGGCCGCCACGATCACCAAGCAGATCTCGGTGCTCAACAGCGCCTACGGCAGCAAGGGCTTCAGCTTCAGCCTGGTGAGCACGGACTACACGAACAACTCCACCTGGTACAACGGCATCACCGACGGCACGTCCGCCGAGCGCAACATGAAGAACGCGCTGCGCAAGGGCGGCAAGAACGCGCTGAACATCTACACCGCCAACCTCGGTGACGACCTGCTCGGCTGGGCGACGTTCCCGTGGAACTACACCGCGTCGCCGAAGCTCGACGGCGTCGTCATCCTCGACGAATCCCTCCCGGGCCGCTCGGCGACCAACTACAACGAGGGCGACACGGCGACCCACGAGGTCGGCCACTGGATGGGGCTCTACCACACCTTCCAGGGCGGCTGCTCCGGTTCGGGCGACTACGTCTCCGACACCCCGGCCGAAGCGACCGCGACGTCCGGCTGCCCGGCGAGCAAGAACACCTGCTCGGCGGCGGGCAGCGACCCGATCCACAACTTCATGGACTACAGCTACGACGGTTGCATGTACGAGTTCACCGCGGGCCAGGGCACGCGCATGACCAGCTCCTGGTCGGCCTACCGCGCCTGACACTCCGCAAGTCCGTGAATGCCACATTGAGAGACCTAGTGTCCCTCAATGTGGCATTCACGGACTTCAGGGCACCAGCAGCGTCTTTCCCACCGTGGTGCGGGATTGCATGGCCGCGTGGGCCTCGGCTGCCTGGGCCAGCGGGAAGCGTCGGCCGATCACAGGGGTCAAGCGGCCCTCCGCCGCCTCCGTCAACGCCGACTTCGTGAACGTGCGCATGTCTTCGGGGCCGCCCAGCGAACGGACCAGCGTGACGTCGCGGGCGGCAGCGTCCACTTCGGACACTTCCGCCCACGAACCGCTCGCCAGGCCGTAGATCGCCATCCGGCCGCCACGACGCAGCAGGCCGGACGCCGCCGTGCCGATGGCGCCGCCCACTCCGTCGAAGACCACGTCGACCGCACCGGCGGTGGACGTCCAGTCCGGCCGCAGGTAGTCGACGACGACGTCGGCCCCCTGCACCTGGGCCACCTTCGCCGGGCCGCCCGCGGCGCCCACCACCGTCGCGCCCGCGGCCTTCGCCAGCTGCACCAGCAGACCGCCGACGCCGCCCGCCGCCGCCTCGACGAGGACCCGGTCACCGGGCCGTACCCCGGTCGCGTGGATCAAGCCCGTCGCCGTGCGGCCGTCCGCGAGCAGCGCCACCGCCGCGTCGAGGGCCAGGCCTTCCGGCACCGGGAACACCGCCGCCGCGTCCACCGCGACGCGCTCGGCGTACCCGCCGGACCCGCCGGTCGAGGTGACCACCCGCTGCCCGGCGAGGTCCGGGTCCACCCACGCGCCGACCGCGCTGATCACGCCGCCGACGCCGTTGCCGGGCACGATCGGCAGCTCGGGGCGGAACGGTCCCGGGCCGCCCGCCCGCAGCTGCGTCTCGACGAACGTGATGTTCGCGAACGCCACCTCGACCACCACCTGGCCGTCCCCCGCGACCGGGTCCGGGGCCTCCCCCGGGACGAGCACTTCCGGACCGCCGAACTCCCGCATCCACACCACGCGCATGCCGCACAGGCTGCAACCTCAAGCGCGGTCGAAGTCAACGGCCTGTCGGCTCAGCACCATGAATGCGTCGAACAACTGTCCGCTCAGCACGATGACACCGCCGTCCGGGTGGCTCACCGTGAAGGACACCACCGCACCGTTTCCGGACGCAGACCGACCCAGGAGGCCGACCGTGCGTATCGCCGTTCCCCGTGAGATCAAGAAGCACGAGTACCGGGTCGCGCTGACCCCGGCCGGCGTGCACGAGCTGGTCGGGCGCGGGCACGACGTGTTCGTCGAGACCGGTGCCGGTGTCGGTTCTTCGATCTCCGACGAGGAGTACGTCGCCGCCGGCGCGAAGATCCTCGCCACCGCGGACGAGACCTGGGCCCAGGGCGAGCTCGTGCTCAAGGTCAAGGAGCCGATCGCCGAGGAGTACCCGCGCCTGCGCGCCGACCAGGTGCTGTTCACCTACCTGCACATCGCCGCCGACCGGCCGCTGACCGACGCGCTGCTGGCCGCGGGCACCACCGCGATCGCCTACGAGACCGTCCAGACCGCCAACGGCGCGCTGCCGCTGCTCGCCCCGATGTCGGAGGTCGCGGGCCGGCTGGCCCCGCAGGTCGGCGCGTACTCCCTGATGAAGCCGAGCGGCGGCCGCGGCGTGCTGCCCGGCGGCATCCCCGGCGTGCACCCGGCACGCGTCGTCGTCATCGGCGGCGGCGTGGCCGGCCTCAACGCCGCCCGCGTCGCACTGGGCCTCGGCTCGGACGTCGAGATCCTGGACACCAACGTCGACCGCCTGCGCCAGATCGACAACGACTTCGGCGGCCGCATCCGCACAGTGACCTCAACCAGGCTCTCGGTAGAAGAGTCGGTACTGCAGGCCGACATGGTCGTGGGCGCAGTACTGGTCCCAGGAGCAAAAGCACCAAAGCTGGTCTCGAACGAGCTGGTCTCCCGAATGAAGCCAGGCAGCGTGCTGGTCGACATAGCAATCGACCAGGGAGGCTGCTTCGCAGACTCCCGCCCCACAACCCACGACGACCCCACGTACACGGTCCACGAGTCGGTCTTCTACTGCGTGGCAAACATGCCGGGAGCAGTCCCCCGAACCTCAACCTACGGCCTAACGAACGTCACACTGCCCTACGCAGTCCAACTGGCCGACAAGGGCTGGAAGGCAGCACTACAGGCAGACGAGGCCCTGGCAAAGGGCCTCAACACCCAAGCCGGAGCCCTAACGAACGCCCCAGTAGCGGTAGCCCACGACCTCCCGCACACCCCCCTGACCAAAGTCCTAGCCTGACCAAAGAACCAAAGAAGCGGGCCCCTGTCGCAAGACAGGGGCCCGCTCCTTTGCACAAGGATCAAGCCAAGGCCGCGAACACCAGCCACGCTGGAAGGTGCACCAGAGGCACCGTGGGGGTCCGGGGGCTCGGCCCCCGGGAGACACAACGAAGTGAGTCGAAGCGAAGCGAAGACATAACGACGGCCCGCTCAACCAACCTGGGGGTCATTGGGAGCGGGCCGCCACTGACAAGCTTAGAGGGCTTCGGAGGACTTTGCTGCACCGGGTCGGCAAGTCTGGCAAATTCTTTATCAACTCGGTCCGGTGGCCCCGCGGGCGCGGGAGCAAACCCTCTGGTCAGACGCTCGCCGCCGCTACCCCCGGTGTCCGGAACCGGTTGCGGAACGTGACGAAGGTCGCTCTCCGCCGATTCGCCCGTTCCGGGCGCACGTCTCGCCCGAGTAGGGCAGGATGCGCCCCATCAGCGGGAACGTAAGGGGACGGTATGCACGACGGCAGTGGCCGGATTGTGGTGCAGAACCTGAGCAAGCAGTTCGGCACGGTGAACGCGGTGCAGAACCTGAGTTTCACGGTCGAGCCGGGCTCGGTGACGGGCTTCCTGGGCCCGAACGGTGCCGGCAAGACGACGACGCTCCGCATGCTGCTCGGGCTGGTGACGCCGACCCAGGGGTCGGCGACGATCAACGGGCGGCCGCACTCGCAGCTGGGGAACCCGGCGCGGGTGGTGGGCTCGGTGCTCGAGAACGAGGGTTTCCACCCGAGCCGGACGGCGCGGAACCACCTGCGCGTCTACGCCGCCGCGATCGGGGTGCCCGACACCCGCGCGGACGAGGTGCTGGGCCTGGTCGGCCTGGGCAGCGCCGCTGACCGGAAGGCGGGCGGCTTCTCGCTCGGCATGCGGCAGCGGCTCGCGCTGGCGACGGCGTTGCTGGGTGACCCGCAGGTGCTGGTGCTCGACGAGCCGACGAACGGCCTGGACCCGGAGGGCATCCTCTGGCTGCGCAACTTCCTGCGCTCCTACGCCCGTGAGCAGCACCGCACGGTCCTCGTGTCGAGCCACCTGCTCAACGAGGTCGAGCAGCTGATCGACCAGGTGGTCATCATCAGCCAGGGCGTGACGCGCTACAACGGGTCGCTGGACCAGCTGCGCAAGGGCCAGCAGTCCCGGGTGCTGGTGCAGCCGGCGGACGCCGCCGCGCTGGTGAAGGCGTTGCAGGAGAACGGCGTCACCCAGGTTTCGCCGACGCCGGACGGCCGGGTCGCGGTCGCCGGGTCGAGCGTCCAGCAGATCGGTGACCTCGCCGCGAAGGCCGGGATCGCCGTCTACGGGATGCAGGAGGAGCACGCCGACCTCGAGCGGATGTTCTTCCAGCTGACCCAGGGCCAGTTCAGCGGTGGCCCCCAGGGTTATCCCCCGCAGCCGCAGTACCAGGGCCCGCCGCCGCCCGGGTACCCGCCGCAGCAGTACCCGCCGCAGGGGCCGCCGTCGGGGCCGCAACAGCAGCAGTACCAACAAGGTCCGCCGCAGGGCTGGGGAGGTCCGCAGCAGTGATGGGGAACCTGATCAAGGCGGAGTTCCGCAAGACGCTCTCGCTGAAGACGTGGTGGGTGCTGCTCATCCCGCTCGTGCTGGTCGCCTTCTGGCTGACCTACGTGTGGGGCAAGATCACGAACGACTTCGCGGACTTCATCGGCTCCAGCGACGCCCGCGAGGTCGCGGGCGCGGTCGGCCTGGACGCGAGCAAGCTGCCGGTGGGCCTGCTGGCGTTCGCGCACGGCGTGAACATCGCGCAGCTGATCCCGGCGCTGTTCGGGGTGTTCGCGCTGGCCGGCGAGTACCGCAGCAAGACGATCACGACGACGTTCCTCACCGCGCCGAACCGGATCTCGGCGCTGACCGCGAAGATGCTGACCTACGTCGCGTGGGGCGCGATCTACGGCCTGGTCAGCTTCGGCGTCTCGGCGATCGCGGTGATGGTGTCGGTGGACTCGGGCCGCTGGCCCAGCGCCGGCCAGTGGCTGGCCGCGCTCGGCGGGACCGTGCTGGCCGCGGTGCTGGTGACGTTGTTCGGCATCGGGTTCGGCGCGGTGCTCCGCAACGTGCCGCTCGCGGTCGTGCTGCTGGTCGTGTGGTTCCTCATCGTCGAGAACGTCCTGGTGATCGCGTTCTGGAACACCACCGACATCCTGGGCGGGATCCTGCCGAACGGCACCGCGAACGGGATCGTCGGCGGCATCGCGGCGAGCGCGTTCGGCATCAACACCTTGAACCTGCCGGGCGGCGTCGACCACTGGTCGCAGCTGGGCCTGCAGCTCGCGGCGGGCGCGCCCGGCGTGATCTCGTGGTGGGTGTCGGCGCTGATCTTCTTCGCCTGGACGATGATCTTCTTCGGCTTCGGCTGGCTGGGCAACCAGAAGCGCGACATCACCTGATCGAGCGATCCCGTGAGGGCCCCTTCCCGACGTCGGGAAGGGGCCCTCACGGCTTTCGGGAAATATTCTGTCGGTGGCGGCGCTTAGTGTTGCTACGTGACCATCGCTCCACCTCGTCCCCGTCAAGAGCTCCCACCTGCCGAGACCGTCGGCTGGGTCCGCAGGCTGTCCGCCGCGGCGTGGGAGCACCGCGCGACAGTCGTGCTGTCGCTGGTCGCCGCCATGTTGAGCGTCGGCGTCCAGGCCGCCAGCCCGCTGCTGGTGCGCGCGGCGGTGGACGACGCGGTCGCGGGGCAGACCGGCGCGCTGCCGGGGATCGCGGTCGTCCTGGTGACGTTGCAGCTGGTCGCGTTCGCCACCGCGTTCCTGCGCCGGTACTTCGGCGGCAAGCTCGCGCTCGACGTCCAGCACGACCTGCGCCAGCGGGTGTTCAACGCGGTGTCGCGGCTCGACGGCGGCAAGCAGGACGCGCTGCGCACCGGCCAGGTCGTCTCGCGCGCGATCTCGGACCTGCAGCTGGTCACCGGGATCCTGATGCAGATCCCGCTGTCGTTCGGCTCGGTGATCTTCGCGCTGCTGTCGTTCGTGGCGATGCTGTGGATGTCCCCGGTGCTGACGTTGATCGCGCTGGTCGTCACGCCCGCGGTCGGCATCGTCGTGACCCGCAGCCGGAAGCGGCTGTTCCCGGCGACGTGGTCGGCGCAGCAGCGCGCGGCGGACGTCGCGCAGCAGGTGGAGGAGACCGTCACCGGCGTCCGCGTCGTGAAGGGCTTCGGCCAGGAGTCGCGCGAGGTCGGCCGGCTGGAGCGCACGGCGCGCAAGCTGTTCGGGGAGCGCCTTCGCGCGGCGAAGCTGTCCGCGGTGCCGACGGCGACCACGGCCGCGCTGCCCGCCGCGGGCCAGGTCGCGGTGCTCGGCATCGGCGGTGTCCTGGCGCTCAACGGCTCGATCACGCTCGGCACCTTCCTCGCCTTCGCGACCTACCTCGCCACCCTGATCGGCCCGGCCCGGATGCTGTCCGGCCTGGTCGTGCAGGCCCAGCTGACCCGCGCCGGCGCCGAACGCGTCTACGAGCTGATCGACGCGCAGCCGGAGGTCGTCGACGCCGCCGGCGCGCGCCCGCTGCCGGCGGGCCCGCTCGGCATCGAGCTGGACGGCGTCCGGTTCGGCTACACCCGCAGCGAACCGGTGCTCGACGGCCTTTCGGTGACCGCGCACCCGGGCGAGACGCTCGCGCTGGTCGGCACCGCCGGGTCCGGGAAGTCGACGATCTCGCTGCTGCTGCCCCGCTTCTACGACGTGCACGCGGGCGCGATCCGCGTCGGCGGGCTCGACGTCCGGGACGTACCGCTGCGGCAGCTGCGCCAGGCGATCGGCGTCGTGTTCGAGGAGGCGTTCCTGTTCTCCTCCTCGATCCGCGACAACATCGCCTACGGCCGGCCCGACGCGAGTGACGAGGAGATCGTCGCGGCGGCGCGCGCGGCGGAGGCCGACGAGTTCATCCGCGAGCTGCCGGAGGGCTACGAAACCCTGGTCGGCGAGCGCGGCCTGACCCTGTCGGGCGGCCAGCGGCAGCGGCTCGGGCTGGCGCGGGCGCTCATCACCGACCCGCGGATCCTGGTCCTCGACGACGCGACGTCGGCCATCGACACCGTCACCGAGGCGGCGATCCACGACACGCTGCGCTCGGTCACGGCGAGCCGCACGACCCTGCTGATCGCGCACCGGCGCTCCACCCTCGCGCTGGCCGACCGGATCGCGGTGCTCGACGACGGCCACGTGGTCGACGTCGGCACCGAGACCGAGCTGATGGCGCGCTGCCCGCTGTTCCGCGAGCTGGTCGCGGGCCCGGGTGACGGCGTCGAGGAGAAGGTCCGCTGCGAAGGCCTCGACCGCGGCCCGGCCGGCGTCACCGCGGCGCTCTGGCCGCGTGATGAGGGCAAGGACGAGGTCGACCACCTGGCCGAAGCCGCGCAGCAGCGCCGCGCCAACCCGAACAGCAGCGGGTTCGCGGGGCCGGGCGGTGGCGGTCTCGACCTGCCGCCGACCCCGGAGCTGATCGAAGGCGTCCGCAAGCTGCCCCCGGCCACCGACGAGCCGCGGCTGTCCGATGTGGACGTCACGGCGCCCGACCCGCGGTTCCGGCTGGCCGGGCTGCTGCGGCCGGTCCGCTGGCCGCTCGCGGTGGTGATCGCGCTGGTCGCGGCGGACGCGCTGGCCTCGATCGCGCTGCCGGGGCTCTACCAGTTCGGCGTCGACCACGGCGTCCGCACCGGCGTGGAGTGGGTGATCTGGCTCGCCGCCGGGATCGGCGCCGCGGTGATCGCGGCCGACTGGCTGGTGGTGCTCGCGCAGACCCGGCTGACCTCGCGCGTCGGCGAGACCGTGCTGTACGCGCTGCGCGTCCGCAGTTACGCGCACCTGCAGCGGCTCGGGCTCGACTACTACGAGCGGGAGCTGTCCGGGAAGATCATGACCCGGATGACGACCGACGTCGACGCGCTCTCGACGTTCCTGCAGACCGGGCTGGCCACCGCCGTGGTGAGCGCGCTGACGCTGGCCGGGATCACGGTGGCGCTGCTGGTCACCGACGCCGGGCTGGCGTTGTACGCGCTGGCGATGGTGCCGGTGCTGGCCGTCGCGACGGTGATCTTCCGGCGGGCGGCGTCGAAGGCCTACAACGAGGCCCGCGAGCGGGTCAGCCTGGTCAACGCGGACATGCAGGAGAACATGAGCGGCCTGCGCGTCGCCCAGGCCTACACCCGCGAAGAGCGTTCCGCCGAGGCGTTCGCGTCACGCAGTGACGACTACCGCCGCTCGCGGCTGCGGGCGCAGCGCTACGTGGCGACGTACTTCCCGCTGGTCGCGCTGATGTCCGACCTGGCGACGACCACGGTGCTGGTCGCGGGCGCGAACCGCGTGTCGGCCGGGACCCTGTCGGCCGGCGTGCTGCTCGGGTTCCTGCTGTACCTGCAGCAGTTCTTCTCCCCGATCCAGCAGCTGTCCTCGGTGTTCGACGGCTACCAGCAGGCCCGCGTCGGCCTGAACCGGATCGGCGACCTGCTGCGGACGCCGACGTCCGTCCCGCCGGCGGAACACCCGCTGGCGATCCCGGAGCGGCTGCGCGGCGAGGTCAGCTTCAAGGAGGTCGACTTCGCCTACGCGGGCACGGAGGCGAAGGCGCTGGCGCAGTTCTCGCTGGACGTCGCGGCCGGGGAGACGATCGCGCTGGTCGGCGCGACCGGCGCGGGGAAGTCGACGGCGGTGAAGCTGGTCGCCCGCTTCTACGACGCCACGGGCGGCACGGTCCGGATCGACGGCACCGACGTCCGCGAGTACGAGCTCGCCGGCCTGCGCCACCGGATGGGTGTGGTGCCGCAGGAGGCGCACCTGTTCTCCGGCACGGTGGCGGACAACGTCCGGTACGGCCGCCCGGCGGCGACGGACGCCGAGGTCGAGGCCGCGGTCCGCGCGGTGGGCGCGCTCGACGGCGTCGCGGCGCTGTCGGCCGGGTTCCTGCAACCGGTGGGCGAGCGCGGGCGGTCGCTGTCGGCGGGGCAGCGTCAGCTGGTGGCGCTGGCCCGGGCGGAGCTGGTGGACCCGGACGTCCTGCTGCTCGACGAGGCGACGGCGGCCCTGGACCCGTCCACGGAGGCCGCGGTCCTGCGCGCGACCGAACACCTGGCCCGCCGCCGCACGACGTTCGTCGTCGCCCACCGCCTCGCCACGGCGGCCCGCGCCGACCGCATCGTGGTCCTCGACCACGGCCGGATCGTCGAAACCGGAACCCACGAAGAGCTCCTGGCCGCGGAAAGCTACTACGCCCGCCTCTGGTCCCTCGGCTGACCCGTATCTCGCGTGACTGAACCCGTATCTCGCGTGACTGAACCCGTGACTCGCGTGATTGGACCCGTGACTCGCGAGTTCCGGCTTCAATCACGTGAGTTGCGGCTTCGATCACACGACTTACGTCGGGAATCACGTGAGTTGCGGGTTCGCCCGCCGGAAACGACCTCGCGGGGGTGAGCGGGCGCTGGGAGCATGGCGGGATGTTCGAACAACAGCGGGCGCCCGACCGGCAGATCCGTGCCGTGCAGACCGAGACCACCGTCCGGGTCTACCAGGCCTACTCGCCCGCGATCGCCGAGCCGGCGCTGGCGAAGCAGACGTTCGTCGCGCCGTTCAAGCGGGACCGGATGACGTGGATCAAGCCGTCGTTCCGGTGGATGGCCTACCGGTGCGGCTACGGGACCAAGCCCGGGCAGGAGGTCGTACTGGCGATCGACATCACCCGCGACGGCTTCGAGTGGGCCCTGGCCCACGCGGCGCTGAGCCACCCCGGCCGCGACCAGGAGAAAGAAGCCTGGGAAGCACAGGTCAAGACCAGTCCCGTCCGGATCCAGTGGGACCCCGAACGTGACCTCAACCACCAGGCGCAGAACTTCCGGGCGATCCAGGTCGGCCTGAGCGGCGAGGCCGTCGACCGCTACGTCGACGAGTGGATCACCGCCGTCACCGACGTCACGCCGGTGATGCACCGGATCCACCAGCACCTGCGGGACTACGAGCTGCACAAGGCCGTGAAACTCGTCCCGCACGAGCCGCCGTACGAGCTGCCCGAAGACCTCGCGCGGGCCATCGACGCCGACGGCTGAACCCGGGTCAAGGCAGCGCCCGCCACTTCAGCGAACCCAGCCCCGCGGCCTCGACGTCGGGGCGCACCGCCCAGCGGAACGTCCCCGGCCGGACGTGCACGCCGGCGCCGACCAGCCAGTCCGGCTCATCGGGTTCGACGTGCTCCTGCTCCTCGAAGTCGGCCACGGTCGGCCACACGGCCGCGCACGAATCGCACCGCAGCACGACCGCGCCGGACTCGGTGACCAGCGGCCTGACCAGGCCCTGGTCCCAGAACGACGGACATTCGACCAGCCACATCCACCCAGCAGAACCGGCCGGGGTGAACGGCGGCGGAGCGCTCGGCGACGAGCCCGCCAACCCTGGCGAAAACCCTGTACCCGGTCCACTGCTTAAGGTTCTCTTAGCACATCTTGATCGTGTCAGTGACCGATGCCCTAGTGCGCCACGCCTCACACAGGCCGGTTCCATCACATCGCACTCATCGAGGGGGTTAGCCTGGTAGGCGCATCAACGGATTCAAGATCGAGATCGAGACGGATAGAGGCGAGCCCAAGCCGTGTCCAGCAGCAGCCCTGCGTCACAGTTCGGCCCCAACGAGTGGCTGGTCGAAGAGATGTACGACCAGTTTCTCGCTGACCCATCTTCAGTCGATGCCGCGTGGCACGACTTCTTCGCGGACTTCAAGCCGACGCAGAACGCTCAGACCAAGGCGGACAACGCCCGGCAGCAGCAGGCCGGCGCCAAGCCCGCGACCAACGGACAGGCCACGGCGCCGTCGACGAAGGCGGTGCAGAACGCGGAGTCCGCGGCCAAGCAGACGTCGACGCCCGCCACCACCACCGCGCCCGCCAAGCCGGCTCCGAAGCCCGCCGCGACCGCGGCGAGCGCCTCGAAGACCGCGCCCAAGGCCGCGTCGAGCAGCCCGGCCAAGACCGAGGTGAAGCCGCAGGCCAAGGACGAACCGGAGTCGAAGCAGCTCCGCGGCGCCGCGGCGGCGATCGCCAAGAACATGGACGCGTCGCTGTCCGTGCCGACCGCGACCAGCGTGCGCGCGGTCCCGGCGAAGCTGATGGCCGACAACCGCATCGTCATCAACAACCACCTCAAGCGCACCCGCGGTGGCAAGATCTCCTTCACGCACCTCATCGGCTTCGCCATGGTGCGGGCGCTGAAGGACTACCCGAACCTGAACCGGCACTACCAGCAGATCGACGGCAAGCCGTTCGCGATCACGCCGGAGCACGTCAACTTCGGGCTCGCCATCGACATGAAGGGCAAGGACGGCTCCCGCAACCTCGTCGTGGCCTCGGTCAAGAACGTCGGGGACATGTCGTTCCTGCAGTTCTGGCAGGCCTACGAGGACATCGTCAAGAAGGCCCGCAACAACAAGCTGACCGCGGACGACTTCGCCGGCACCACCATCTCGCTGACCAACCCGGGCGGCATCGGCACCAACCACTCGGTGCCGCGCCTGCAGGCCGGCCAGGGCGCGATCATCGGCGTCGGCGCCATGCAGTACCCGGCGGCGTTCGAGGGCACCAGCGAGAAGACGCTGGTCGACCTCGGCATCAGCAAGATCATGACGCTGACCTCGACCTACGACCACCGCATCATCCAGGGTGCGGAGTCCGGCGAGTTCCTCAAGCGCATCCACCAGCTGCTGCTCGGCGAAGACGGCTTCTACGACGACGTCTTCACCAGCCTGCGCCTGCCGTACGAGCCGATCCGCTGGGTCGCCGACATCCCCGAGGGCCCGGTCGACAAGACCGCCCGCGTGATCGAGCTGATCGACGCGTTCCGGATGCGCGGTCACCTGATGGCCGACACGGACCCGCTGAACTACCGCCAGCGCAGCCACGCCGACCTCGACGTGCTGAGCCACGGCCTCACCCTGTGGGACCTGGACCGCGAGTTCCCGGTCGGCGGCTTCGCCGGCCAGGAGCGGATGAAGCTGCGCGACATCCTCGGCGTGCTGCGCAACTCGTACTGCCGCACCGTCGGCATCGAGTACACGCACATCCTCGACCCCGAGGAGCGCCGCTGGATCCAGGAGCGCGTCGAGATCCCGCACGAGAAGCCGGACCCCGCGGTCCAGAAGTACGTGCTCTCGAAGCTGAACGCCGCCGAGGCGTTCGAGACGTTCCTGCAGACCAAGTACGTCGGCCAGAAGCGGTTCAGCCTCGAAGGCGGCGAGACGGCGATCCCGCTGCTCGACACCCTGCTGGACAAGGCCGCCGAGCACGAGCTCGACGAGGTCGTCATCGGCATGCCGCACCGCGGCCGGCTCAACGTGCTGGCCAACATCGTCGGCAAGCCGATCTCGCAGATCTTCCAGGAGTTCGAGGGCAACCTCGACCCGGGCCAGGCGCACGGCTCCGGTGACGTGAAGTACCACCTCGGTGCCGAGGGCAAGTACTTCCGGATGTTCGGCGACGGCGAGACGAAGGTGTCGCTGACGGCGAACCCGTCGCACCTGGAGACCGTGGACCCGGTGCTCGAGGGCATCGTCCGCGCGAAGCAGGACCTCCTGGACAAGGGCGGCGAGGGCTACACCGTGCTGCCGGTCCTGATGCACGGCGACGCGGCCTTCGCGGGCCAGGGCGTCGTCGCCGAGACGCTGAACCTGTCGCTGCTGCGCGGGTACCGCACCGGCGGCACCGTGCACGTGATCGTCAACAACCAGGTCGGCTTCACCACCGCGCCGGAGCACTCGCGCTCCAGCCAGTACGCCACCGACGTCGCGAAGATGATCGGCTCGCCGATCTTCCACGTGAACGGCGACGACCCGGAGGCCGCGCACTGGGTGGCCAAGCTGGCCGTCGAGTACCGGCAGGCGTTCCACAAGGACGTCGTGATCGACCTGATCTGCTACCGCCGCCGCGGGCACAACGAGGGCGACGACCCCTCGATGACGCAGCCGGCGATGTACGACATCATCGACACGAAGCGCTCGGTCCGGAAGGGCTACACCGAGTCGCTGATCGGCCGCGGCGACATCTCCGTCGAGGAGGCCGAGGCCGCGCTGCGCGACTTCTCGAGCCAGCTGGAGCACGTCTTCAACGAGGTCCGCGAGCTGGAGAAGCACCCGGCGAAGGCGAGCCCCTCGGTCGAGGAGGAGCAGCAGGTCCCGGCGAAGGTGACGACGTCGATCAGCAGCGAGACGCTGGAGCACATCGGCGACGCGTTCGTGAACGTGCCCGAGGGCTTCACGCCGCACCCGCGCGTCAAGCCGGTCATGGAGCGCCGCCACAAGATGTCGCGTGAAGGCGACATCGACTGGGCGTTCGGCGAGCTGCTGGCGTTCGGGTCCCTCGCGCTGGAAGGCCGGCTCATCCGGCTGTCCGGCCAGGACTCGCGGCGCGGCACGTTCACCCAGCGGCACTCGGTGTTCATCGACCGCAAGACGGGCCAGGAGTACTCGCCGCTGCAGAACCTGGCCGACGGCCAGGGCCGCGTGATGATCTACGACTCGGCGCTGTCGGAGTACGCGGCCGTCGGTTTCGAGTACGGCTACTCGGTGGCGAACTCCGAGGCGCTCGTGATGTGGGAAGCGCAGTTCGGTGACTTCGTCAACGGCGCGCAGACCGTCATCGACGAGTACATCTCCTCGGGCGAGGCCAAGTGGGGCCAGCGCTCCGACGTCGTGCTGCTGCTGCCGCACGGCCACGAGGGCCAGGGCCCGGACCACACCTCCGGCCGCATCGAGCGCTTCCTGGCGCTGTGCGCCGAAGGTTCGATGACCGTCGCGGTGCCCTCCACCCCGGCGAACTACTTCCACCTGCTGCGCCGGCACGCCCTCGACGGCATCCAGCGCCCGCTGGTCGTCTTCACGCCGAAGTCGATGCTGCGCAACAAGGCCGCGACGTCGGCGACCGCCGACTTCACCGGCCAGTCCCGGTTCATGTCCGTCATCGACGACGTGACGCCGGACCCGGCGAAGGTTCGCAAGGTGCTGCTGACCTCCGGGAAGCTGTACTGGGAGCTGGTGGCGGAGCGGACGAAGCGCGAGGCGGACGACGTCGCGATCGTGCGGATCGAGCAGTACTACCCGCTGCCGAAGAAGAAGCTGCTGGCGGCGCTGGAGCGCTACACCAACGCGACGCAGGTCGCGTGGGTCCAGGAAGAGCCGGAAAACCAGGGTGGGTGGCCGTTCTTCGGCCTGAACCTGCCCCGGAAGTTCCCGGAGGTGCTCTCGGGCCTGCAGGTCGTCTCACGGCGTCCGATGGCGGCGCCGTCGGCCGGCTCGTCGAAGGTCCACGAGGTGGAGCAGAAGGCGCTGATCTCGAAGGCGTTCGACTGACCGCTTGACCACGGCGAAGGCCCCCGCACCACGGTGTGGGGGCCTTCGTCGTCGTGGGCGGGGCCGGTCAGACGGTCAGCGACCAGGTGTCGATGCGCCCGGTGTCGGCCGACGCGACGTCCTGGACGCGCAGCGTCCAGGTGCCGTTCGCGGCTTCGCCGGAGACGTTCGCGCTGTAGGTCGTGTTGATGTTGTCGGACGAGTCACTGCCGGAGTTCTTCAGCCGGTACGCGGAACCGTCCGGCGCGACCAGGTCGATCACCAGGTCGCCGACGTAGGTGTGGACGATGTGGACCTCCACCGCCGACGTCGCCGACGCGTTGCGCGCGCAGCCCGAGACGCTCACGCTGCTGGTCACCGCGGCGCCGCGGTCGGGGATGGCGACGTCGGTGCCGTTGGTGACCGTGCCGCAGGTCGGCGGCGGGGTGGTGCCGGTGCCCGTGTAGAGCAGGACGTTCGGCGAGCCCGTGCCCGGGCTGGTCACCTTCCCCGTGGTGCCGTTCGCGACGAGCGCGTCGCGGACCTGCTGCGGCGTCGCGCCCGGGTTGGCGGCCAGGTACAGCGCCGCCGCGCCGACGACGTGCGGGGTCGCCATCGACGTCCCGCTGATCGTGTTCGTGGCGGTGGTGCTGCCGATCCACGACGACGTGATGCCGCTGCCCGGCGCGAAGATGTCGAGACAGGTGCCGATGTTGGAGTAGCTCGCCCGGGCGTCGGTGGACGTCGTCGCACCGACCGTGATGCCCGCCGGGACGCGGCCCGGGGAGCCGTTGCACGCGTTGGCGCCGTTGTCGTTGCCCGCCGCGAGGCCGTAGGTGACGCCCGACGCGATCGAGCGCTGGACGGCGGCGTCCAGCGTGCTCGACGCGCCACCGCCGAGGCTCATGTTGGCCACCGCGGGCTTGATCGCGTTCGCCGTCACCCAGTCGACGCCGGCGATCACGCCCGCCGTCGTGCCGGAACCGCTGCAGTTCAGCACCCGGACGCCGACCAGCTTGACCTCCTTGGCCAGGCCGTACTGCGCGCCGCCGATGGTGCCGGCGACGTGCGTGCCGTGCCCCTGGCAGTCGGTGGCGTCGCTGTCGTTGTCGACGAAGTCGTAGCCCGATGTCGCGCGCCCACCGAAGGTGCTGTGCGTCAGGTTGATGCCGGTGTCGATGACGTACGCGCGCACGGTCGACGCCGTGGTGCTGTAGCTGTACTTCTGGTCCAGCGGCAGGTTCCGCTGGTCGACCCGGTCCAGGCCCCACGACGGCGGGTTCAGCTGGTCGGCGCTCGCCCGCACGACCCGGTTCTGCTCCACAAAGGACACATCGGGATCGGCCGCGACGCGCTTGGCCTGCGCCTCGGACATCGCGGCGGTGAAGCCGTGCAGGGCCGCCGAGAACGTCCGCTCGACGGTGCCGCCGTGCCGGCCGGTGACGCCCTGGGCCGTGCCGCCCTTGAGCACGACGATGTAGCTGTCCTTGACGGCGTCGGCGCCGCCGGCGCCGGCGATCGTGCCTTCCCGCGCGGTCGCGACGGCGGTGCCGCCCAGGACGGTCACCGCCGAGACCGCTGCCACCACACCGATTCTCCTGAAGATTCCCCGAGAGCTCCGCAAGGTTTCGTCCCTTCTGGGCAGGGGTGAAAGGTGCCCGAACTGTAGGTCGACCCTGGTCAAAATAGGAAGATCGACCTGTTTGTCCGGTTTCGGAACCACTCGAACGGTCCCCTACCAAAGTCGGCCGGAAAACTGCGTCGCCCCGAACCGCGTCCCACGGCATGCTGACGGTCATGCTCATCCGCCGCGAGACACCCGGTGACCAGGCCGCCGTCCACTCGGTGCACGCCGAAGCCTTCCGCCGCGAACCGGGCGTGACTCCCGTCGAAGCCCCGCTCGTCGACGACCTGCGCGCCGACGGGGACCTGATCGGCGCGTTGTCGTTCGTCGCGGTCCGCGACGGCGAGGTCGTCGGGCACGTCTGCTGCAGCCCGGCGCGGCTCGGCGACGACACCGGCGTCTCGGTCGGCCTCGGCCCGCTCGGCGTACGGCCCGCGCACCACCGCGACGGCGTCGGTTCGGCGCTGGTGCACACGGTGCTCGGCGCGGCGGACGCCCTGGGCTACGGCCTCGTCGTGCTGCTCGGCGACCCCGGCTACTACTCGCGCTTCGGGTTCGTCCTCGCGGCGACGCTCGGCGTCACGCCGCCGGAACCGGGCTGGGCCGGGCACTTCCAGGCCCGCCCGCTCGCGGCGTACCAAGCCACGCACCAGGGCGCGTTCACCTACGCGCCGGCCTTTTCCCGCATCTGAACAGGAGCCCGCACGCATGTACGCACCCCGTTCGTCGGTCGGTGTCCGGATCAACCGCGAGCAGCCGCCGTCCCGGCTGCGTGAGCTGGCGCGGCAGGCCGAGGCCGCCGGGCTCGACGAGCTGTGGCTGGTCGAGGACTGCTTCTGGGCGGCCGGGATCTCGACGGTCGCCACGGCACTGGAGACGACGTCGACGATCAAGATCGGCATCGGCGTGATGCCGGTGGTGGCGCGCAACCCGGCGATCGCGGCGATGGAGCTCGCGGCGCTGGCGGAGCTGCACCCGGGCCGGCTGATCGCCGGCTTCGGCCACGGCGTGCCGGCGTGGATGAAGCAGATCGGCGCGTACCCGGCGTCCCCGCTCGCGGCGCTGGAGGAGACGCTCGTCGCGGTCCGGCGCCTGCTGGCGGGCGACCGGGTCTCGGTGTCCGGGCGGTACGTCTCGCTGGACGAGGTGGAGCTGGTGTTCCCGCCGGCGTCGCCGCCGCCCCTGGTCGCGGGCGTCCGCCGGCCGAAGTCGCTGGCGATCGCGGGCGCGACGGCGGACGGCACGATCCTCGCCGAGCCGTCCCCGCCGGAGTACGTCCGCTCGGCGCTCGCGGCCATCGCCCCGGGACGCGAGCGGGACGGCGCCCCGGCGAGCCACACAGTGGTGACGTACAACTGGCTGGCCCTGGGCGACCCCGAACG
Organism: Amycolatopsis sp. NBC_00348; assembly: GCF_036114655.1. Taxonomy (NCBI): domain Bacteria; kingdom Bacillati; phylum Actinomycetota; class Actinomycetes; order Pseudonocardiales; family Pseudonocardiaceae; genus Amycolatopsis; species Amycolatopsis sp. NBC_00348. The sequence goes on from NZ_CP107994.1 coordinate 6,814,206, forward strand.
GGCGCGGCTGACGGTGGCGGAGTCGCTGACGCCGGGCGCGCGGGTGCAGGTCCAGGACCTGCCGTTCGCCGACGAGCTGCTGGCGCTCGTGGACTCGGCGTCCACAGTGGACGAACTGGCGGCGGGCCTGCGTCCGGAGTGGATCGAGCAGCTGGCCGTCTGCGGCGACCTGGCCTCGTGCGTGGCCCGCGTCCGCGCCCTGCACGAAGCCGGCAGCGGCTCGGTGGTCCTGCTGCCGCTGCCGGAGGAGCCGCCGGAGGAAGGCATCGAGGCCGCGGGCCGGGTGGCGGCCGCCCTGCGCGCCTGACGGCCACCGGTCGTCCACAGCCCGGCCGCAATGTGGACGACCAGGCCGGGCCGAAGCGGATTCCGACCTGCGTCGGACACCCCCCGAAGAGGGCTGGGACCCGGCAAGGTCGGTTCGAGCGTCCGCCTGCCGCGAGAAGACGGGGCTGCCCGCCGGAAAAGGGGTTCGCCGGGCGCGGGCCGCGTGTCAGGATCGGCCCATGCCCGTCGACCCGCACCTCCTGCTGGCCTTCGTCGTCACCACCGTGATCGCGATGGTCGTGCCGGGGCCGGACATGTTGTTCGTCCTCGGCTGCGGCATGCGCGGCGGTCCGCGCGCCGGGCTGCTCGCCACCGCGGGGGTCGCCACCAGTGAGGCGATCCACGTCGCCGTCGCCGCGGCCGGGCTGGCCGCGCTGTTCGCCGCCGTGCCCGTCGCCTTCACCGTCGTGCGGGTCGTCGGTGCCGCTTACCTCATCTACCTCGGCATCCAGACCATCCGGAAGCGCCGGAGCCTCCCCGACGACACCGCACCCAGCACCAAGCGCGCCTACCTCTCCGGGCTGCTGACCAACCTGCTGAACCCGAAGATGGTCACCTTCACCATCGCGTTCCTCCCGCAGTTCGTCGACCCGGCGCTCGGGCGCATCGGGCTGCAGTTCGCGATCCTCGGCGCGATCATGATCGTGTTCGAGTTCCTCGTCGACGGCGCCGTCGGCGTCCTCGCCGGCCGCATCGGCAGCTGGCTGCGCCGCAAGCGCAAGGCCCGCCGGCGCCTGGAGGTCGCCACCGGCGGCATCTTCATCGGCCTCGGCGTCCGGCTGGCTCTCGACCACTGACCGGGAGGTAGCGCCTGCGCTACCTCGAAGTCGGCGGCCGGCCCCAGGGTGGGGCGCCCGGACCTCGGCCAGGATCCTTTCCATGACCAGGAACCGGAAAACCACGGCCGTCCTCGCCGTCGCGGCCATCGCGACCGGCGCGCTCTTCGCCCCGGCGACCGCCGAAGCGGCCCAGCCCGGCCCCGTCCGCGCGCTGACGCAGGCGGCGCATCCCCTGCGCACCACCGAACCCGGCCGGGACACCGCCGATCTGCGGGCCCTGGGCGCGATGATCGGCGACGCCCAGGTGACCGGCCTCGGCGAGGCGACCCACGGCTCGCACGAGTTCTTCGCCATGAAGGAGCGGCTCTTCCGCTACCTCGTGGAGCAGAAGGGCTTCACCACCTTCGCCCTCGAAGTGAGCTGGTCCGCGGGCCTGAAGATCGACGAGTTCGTCCAGACCGGCACCGGTGACGCGCACACGGTCGCCAAGGCCGCGCTCGCCGGCTCGCCGTGGGACCGCGAGGAGTTCGTCCACCTCATCGAGTGGATGCGCGACCACAACCGCGCCCACCCCGCCCGGCCCGTCCACTTCCTCGGCGACGACCTCGGCGCCCCGACGCTCGACGACGCGTTCTTCGGCCGGGTGACCGGTTACGTCCAGCGGACCCACCCCGAGTCACTGGCCCGGCTGAACGAGCTCTACACCGGCCTGCGCCCGATCGACGACGTCTTCGCCTACGTCGCCAAGCCGCTCGCGGAGCGGCAGCGGCTCGCGGCCCAGGCCCAGGAGGCCCTCGATCTGGTGCAGAGCTTCGGCGACGACTGGGCCGCGCAGAACGCCCGGTCCATCGCCCAGACCACGAAGTTCCTCACGATCGACCTCACCGACCCGGCCTCGGTGGCGACGTCCCAGCGCTTCCGCGACGAGGTGATGGCGCAGAACGTCGTGTGGTGGCAACGCCACACCGGTGCCAAGATCCTGCTGTCGGCCCACAACGGCCACGTCGGCTACGCGTCCGGTGATCCCGCGCGGTACCCCAAGACGCAGGGCTCGTTCCTGCGCGACACGCTGGGCGCGAACTACGTCGCCACCGGCTTCACCTTCGACCGCGGTTCGTTCCTGTCACAGGACGAAGCCGGTACCTGGCAGAAGTTCACGGTCGGCGCCGCCGGCCCCGGATCGAACGAGGACACCCTCGACCAGGTCCGCTACCAGGACTACTACCTCGACATCCGGACCGCCCCGGCCGCGGCGCGCGCCTGGCTGGACGTCGCCCGCCCGACGTACGACATCGGGACGGCGTTCCCCGTCGACCCGGCGGACATCGCGCTCGCGCGGTCCTACGACCTGCTCATCCACCTTCACGACGTGCGCGAAGCGGCGATGGCTAGGACTTGAGGTTGTTGCGGGCCAGGAAGTCTTCGGCGATGTCGAGGGGGTTGCGCTTCTCCTCGGTGAACTCGACGTTCAGCTGGGTGAGCTGGTCGGTGGTCAGCGCCGCCGACACCCGGTTCAGCGCCGCGGCTTCCTGCTCCGACAGCGTCCCCTTGGCGATGAGCGGCACGATGTTCTGCGCCGGGAACATGTTCTTGTCGTCGGTGAGCGGCACGAACCCGTTCGCGGCGATCGTCGACGATGTGCTGAACAGGTCCGCGACCTGGACGTCGCCGGACTTGAGCGCCGCCACCGTCACCGGGCCGCCGGTGTCGGTGGTCCGGATCTCCTTGAACTCGCAGCCGTAGAGCGTCTTGATCTTGTCCTTCCAGCGGCTGCTCCACTGGCCCGGGCCGCCGAACACCAGCTCGCCGCAGCGCTTTCCCAGGTCGGAGAACGTCTTGACGCCGGAATCCGCCAGCTGCTTGCCGACGACGAGCAGGTCCTTGTCCTCGGCCGGCGCCTGGTCCAGCACCTCGAACCCGGCGGGCACCTTGGCCTTCAGCTGCGTGTAGACGTCTTCCGGCTTCGTCGCCTGGGTGTCCTTGTCGAAGTACCGCAACAGGTTCCCGCTGTAGTCCGGCACGACCGACAGCGACTTGTCCTGCAGTGCCTTGACGACGACCTCGCGGCTGCCGACCGGCGGCCGCACGGTGACGTTCGTGGCCCCCGCGTTCTTCAGCGCCCCGGCGTAGATCTGGGCCAGCAGCAGGCTTTCGCCGACGTCGGACGCGCCGATGATGATGTCGCCGTTCGAGCCGCCCTCGCCACCACCCGCCAGCGGATTTCCGCAGCCCGCGACCAGCAGCGCGGCAGCGGCGAGGAGAGCCAGCCGTTTCATGCGGTCACCTTCTTGCCGGTCGCCGCGGCCGTCGCCAGCCGGACGCCCTTGGGCACCAGCGCGCGGTTCAGCAGCGCGAACAGGACGTCGAGCACGATCGCCAGCAGCGTGGTGAGCAGCGCGCCGGCGATCACCTCCGAATAGTCCAAAATGGCCAGTCCGTCGAGCAGGAACCGGCCCAGGCCACCGAGTCCGACGTACGCGGCCACCGCGGCGGTCGCCACGAGCTGCAGCACGGCGTTGCGGATGCCGCCCAGGACCAGCGGCAGCGAGATCGGCACCTCGACCTTCCAGAGCCGCTGCCAGCCGGTCATCCCGACGCCCTCGGCGGCGTCGACGACGCCGTGGTCGGTCGCCTGCAGCCCGGCGTACGTGCCGGCCAGGATCGGCGGCACGGCCAGCACGACCAGGCCGATGATCGTCGAGGTGACGCTCTCGGTGAAGAGCAGGAACAGGAACGTGACCAGACCCAGCGTCGGCAGCGCGCGGATCGCGTTGCCGACGCTCACCAGCGCGACGCCGCCGCGTCCGGTGTGGCCGACGAACAGCCCCAGCGGGACGGCGATCACGAGCGAGATCACCAGCGCCAGCACCGTGTAGCCGAGGTGCTCCAGCAGCCGCTGCGGGATGCCGTCCGGGCCGGACCAGTGCGCCGGGTCGCCGAACCAGTGGAAGAGATCGGTGATCATGCGACGGCCACCCCCGTGTTCCCGGCGCGTTCCCAGGGTGTCAGCAGGTTCCGCAGGCCGACGAGCAGCAGGTCGACGACCAGGGCGAGCACCAGCGTGAGCACGATGCCGACGACGATCGGCGAGAAGTACTCGCGCTGGAAGCCGTCGGTGAACAGCACGCCGAGGCCGCCGGTGCCGATCAGCGCGCCGACGCTGACCAGGCTGATGTTGCTGACCGACGCCACCCGCACGCCGGCCGCGAGCACCGGCACCGCCAGCGGCAGCTCGACGGCGAAGAACTTGCGCACCGGCTTGTAGCCGACGGCGGTGGCCGCGGCGATCACCGACGGTGCCACCGCGTCCAGCGCGTCGAGCACCGGGCGGACCAGCAGCGCGGTGGTGTAGATCGTCAGCGCGACGACGACGTTGATGCTGTCCAGGATCTTCGACCCGATCAGGCCGGGGATGACGACGAACAGCGCGAGCGACGGGATCGTGTAGAGCAGGTTGGCCAGCACCATGAGCACCGACCGCGCGGGCGCCCAGCGGTGGCCGAACCAGCCGGCCGCGATCGCCAGCACGATCCCGATGACCAGCGGCAGCAGCGCGAGGTAGATGTGGTCGCCGAGGTCGCCGAGGATCTGCTCGCGGTTGTTGCCGCTGCCCAGGTACGTCCCGAGCTCGTCGAAGAAGCTCATGACGCCTGCGGGGTCGCCTCGATCACATCGAGCACTTGCCGAGCGAGCACGCCGCCGAGCACGCGGTGGTCGTCGTCGACGACCACGCCGAGGCTGGCGGGCGACGACAGCGCGGCGTCGAGCGCGCCGCGGATCGGGGTGCCGCGGATCCACAGGGAACCACCGGCGACGAGGTCGTCTTCGGACAGTTCGCCGTCCACTGTGGAGTTCGGCGGCAGCCAGCCGCGCGGCTGCTTCTCGGCGTTGACGACCAGGCGCCAGCCGTCGCTCGCCGGCACCGAAGAGCCGATCTCGACGAGCTCGAGGTCCTTGATCTCGACGCCGTCGGCGGAGAGGAACGACAGGCCGCGGTAGCCGCGGTCGCGGCCGACGAACGACGAGACGAAGTCGTCCACCGGGTGGCGCAGGACGTCGGCGGGGGTGCCGTACTGGGCGAGCTTGCCGCCGACCCGCAGCACCGCGACCTTGTCGCCGAGCCGGACGGCCTCGTCGATGTCGTGCGTGACGAACACGATCGTCTTGCCCAGCTGCGACTGCAGCCGCAGCAGCTCGTCCTGCAGGCCTTCGCGCACCACCGGGTCGACCGCGGAGAACGGCTCGTCCATCAGCAGCACCGGCGAGTCCGCGGCGAGCGCGCGGGCGACGCCGACACGCTGCTGCTGGCCACCGGAAAGCTGGGCCGGGTACCGCTTGCCGACCTCGACCGGCAGGCCGATGGTCTCGAGCAGCTCGGCCGCCCGCTTGCGCGCCTTCGCCTTGTCCCAGCCCGACAGCAGGGGCACGGTGGCGATGTTGTCCAGGACCGTCCTGTGTGGAAAGAGGCCGGCGTGCTGGATGACGTAGCCGATGCCGCGGCGCAGCAGCGCCGGGTCGCCCTCGGCGACGTCCTTGCCGTCCAGCAGCACCTGGCCGCCGGTGGGCTCGATCATCCGGTTGATCATCCGCAGCGACGTCGTCTTGCCGCAGCCGGACGGGCCGACGAACACGGTGATCGTGCCGTCCTCGACCGTCAGGTTCAGCTTGTCGACGGCGACCGTCCCATCGGGATACTGCTTGGTCACGTCGCGGAATTCGATCGTCACTTGCCCACTCCCCGTGTCAGGTCCGTTCGACGGTAGCCGAGTCGGCGGTGGTTGGCACGCTGTTCCGGCAGGTGGGGACCAGGCGCCTAAGCTCGTGGCCCGTGAAGGCACTCGACGACGTCCTCGCCGCCCACGGCGTCGGCGTCCGCCCGTTGTACCGCGTCATCGACCTACTGCGCACCGGCGACCACGACCTCGGTGAGCTGGTCCGGCTGAGCACCGCGCCGCGGCGCAGCGTGGAGGACGTCCTCGCGGCACTGGGCGACGACCTCGACCGCAGCGGCGACCGGCTGCGCCTGTCTCCCGGCGTCGCCGCGTCGTACCTGCAGTACAGCGTCCCCCGCTACGCCGACCCGCTCGACGAAGCCGTGGCCACGCACGAGTTGCTGCCGAAGGTCGCCGAGTGGGTGGCCGAGGTGCCGGCGCCGCTGGCCGCGCTCGACCACGTCCAGGCCACGCCGGAGACGGTGCTGCGCCGCGCGCTGTGGCTGGACGCGCGCTACGACCTGGCGTCCGCGCGCCTGCTGTTCCTCGGTGACCACGACCTGACGTCGCTGGCCGTACGGGCGGTCTGCCCGGCGGCGGACCTGACCGTCGTCGACCTCGACGAGCGCGTCCTCGCCTACCTGGACGACCGCGGTGCCGGGGACATCAGGACCGCGCACGCGGACCTGCGCGTCGGCCTGCCGCCCGCCGTGGCCGGGCGCGCCGACCTGGTGTTCAGCGACCCGCCGTACACCCCGGAGGGGATGGGCCTGTTCGCCGCGCGCGGGGTGCAGGCGCTGCGGGAGCCGAGCGAGGGGCGGCTGCTGTTCGCGTACGGCTACAGCCCGCGGCACCCGGCGCTGGGCGCGCAGGTGCAGCGCTCGCTGGCCACGCTCGGGCTGACGTTCGAGGCGATCCTGCCGGGCTTCAACAGCTACTTCGGCGCGCAGGCGATCGGCAGCGCGGCGGACCTGTACGTCTGCCAGCCGACGGCGAAGGCCAGGAAAGTCCGCAGCGGCAAGGCGATCTACACGCACGGGCCGCAGTCGGTCGAGGCGGCCGGGACGAAACCGGCACTGCTGGAGAAGCTGAAGGAGATCGCCGTCGCGAGCGGGCTCTCGTTCGAGTCACGCCCGGTGGACTGGTCGATCTCCGGCCCCGAGGGCGACGCGGTCGCGATGGACCTCTCGGCCGACCCCGGCCCGTGGCTGCTGCGCGCGCTCCTGGGCACGAACGCCCGCCGGCTCGCGCTGCTGCTGCCGAACGCGCACCCGGACCTGGCGGACCAGGCGTCCCAGACGGCGCTTGCGGCGCTGGTCGCGGGCAAGTACACCCTGCGGTACCTGCGGAGCACGCCGGACAACCGGCACGCCGTGGTCGTCGCGGACGCGGTGGAGCACCAGAGCGAGGTGCTGACCCGTGCCCACGCCCGCCTGGCGAACGTCTCCCTGGACGTCCCGCCGGACCTCCAGGACCTGCGCCTGGTCGACGTCCCCCGCCACCGCTTGCCGGCTCTGCTGGGTCTCTGAACACGCCAAAAGCGGCACTTTCACGTGAAAGTGCCGCTTTTGACGGTGACTGTCAGGCCGTGACGCCGTCCGCTTCCGCGGCCTTCGCCACCGCGGCCGCGACCTCGGGGGCCACGCGCGGGTCGAGCGGGCTCGGGACGATGCGGTCCGGGCCCAGGTCGTCCATCGCGACCGAGACGATCGCCTCGGCGGCCGCCAGCTTCATGTTCTCCGTGATCGCCCGGGCGCCGGAGTCCAGCGCGCCGCGGAAGACGCCGGGGAACGCCAGCACGTTGTTGATCTGGTTCGGGAAGTCGCTGCGGCCGGTGGCCACGATCGACGCGTAGCGCGCCGCGACGTCCGGGTGGACCTCCGGGTCCGGATTGGACAGTGCGAACACGATGCCGCCGCCCGCCATCCGGCCGAGCAGCGTCTCGTCGATCGTCGCGCCGGACAGGCCGAGGAAGACGTCGGCGCCTTCGAGGGCGTCGGCGAGCGAACCGCGGAGACCGGCCTTGTTGGTCGTCGAGGCCAGCTGCTCCTTGATCGGGTTCAGGCCGTCGCGGCCGGTGTGGATGATGCCGCGCGAGTCGAGCACGGTGACGTCGCCGATGCCGGCCTCCTGCAGGATCCGCGCGCAGGCCACCCCGGCCGCGCCGGCGCCGGAGATGACCACGCGCTGGTCGGCGATCGCCCGGTCCAGCACCAGGTTCGCGCCGCGCAACGCGGCCAGCGTGACGATCGCCGTGCCGTGCTGGTCGTCGTGCATGACCGGGCAGTCGAGCGCTTCCTTGAGCTTGTCCTCCAGCTCGAAGCAGCGCGGCGCGGAGACGTCCTCGAGGTTGACCGCGCCGTACGACGGACGCAGCCGGACCAGGGTTTCGACGATTTCGTCGACGTCGGTGGTGTCCAGCACCAGCGGGATCGAGTCGAGGCCGCCGAAGGTCTTGAAGAGCACGGACTTGCCCTCCATGACCGGCAGGGACGCGCTGGCGCCGATGTCGCCGAGGCCGAGCACCGCGGTCCCGTCGCTCACCACCACGACCAGCCGGTCCGCCCACGTGTACCGCTTGGCCTTGGCGGCGTCCTCCGCGATCGCGCGGCTCACCTTCGCCACACCGGGGGTGTAGGCGATCGAAAGGTCACGCGGGCTGGAAATCGGGCGGGTGGCCGCCACCGAGAGCTTGCCGCCCTCGTGCCCGGTGAAGATCTCTTCGTCGGTGACCGGCGCAACAGTGCCGGTGGGGTCGTTCATGGGGTTTCCTGTCGTCGTTTCCGGCTTTCCCTCAGTAGGAATGACGGAACTCGCGGTTCGAACGTGGGTCACTCGGATTCTCCTGGGCCTGCGAGCGGGGGGACCAGGCAGCAGGCGAAGGCACGCCCTCTGACCTGGGCTCATCCTCCGGCACGGCAGCCCAGCGCGGTAGCGCCGGCCTGTCGGCGAAGCGTCTCGTCGGCCATCGGTGCCGTGGGTGTGGCGATGGCCGCGGACGCGGCGGTCCCGTCATTGTGACAGGACCCTTGCCGCGGGTGACCCCTCGGTGCGGCTCACGTCACACATTCCCTGGTATTTCCCCAAATACCAAGACGTCCGTCCGGTTTTCTTGGCGCCCGATAAGGTGACGCCATGCAATTCCGCCGGCTGAGCGTCCCGGACGCCTTCGAGTTCACCCCCCGGGCGTTCCCCGACGACCGGGGCCTGTTCACCGCCCCCTTCCAGGAAGACGTCTTCCGCGCCGCCGTCGGCCACCGGCTGCGGCTCGGCCAGTCCAACCACAGCGTGTCCAAGCGCGGCTCGATCCGCGGTGTCCACTTCGCCGAGACCCCGCCCGGCCAGGCGAAGTACGTCTACTGCGCCCGCGGCTCGCTGCTCGACGTCGTCGTCGACGTGCGGGTCGGCTCGCCCACCTTCGGGAAGTGGGACGCCATCCGGCTCGACGCCGGCAAGTTCAACGCCGCGTACCTCGCCGAGGGCCTCGGGCACGGCTTCATCGCGCTCGAGGACGACACCGCGATGGCCTACCTCTGCTCCGAGCCGTACAACCCGACGGGTGAACACGGGATCAACCCGCTCGACCCGGCGCTGGACCTGCCGTGGCCGTCGGACATCACACACATCCTGTCCGACAAGGACCGCGCCGCCCCGACGCTGGCCGAGGCCGCGGAGCAGGGCCTGCTCCCGGCGTACGACGACTGCGTCGCCTACTACGACAAGCTGCGTTCGGCCCACTGACCGCCGCCCGGACCGGGTCCGGCGGTCCCCTTGCCCATTTAGTATGCGCGCATATAGTCTGCTCGCATGGCACTTTACGAGTACGAGCACACCGAGACGTCCACCGCCCCCGCCGCCGCGATCTGGCCGCTCTGGGCGGACACCGCCCGCTGGCCGGAGTGGGACACCGCCGTCCGGTCGGTGGTCCTCGACGGCCCGTTCGCCGTCGGCACCAGCGGCACGATGACCATGGACGGCCTGCCGCCCATCCCGTTCACCCTGACCGAGGTCACCGACGGCCGGAGCTTCACCGACGAGACGCGGCTGCCGGACGCGCTGCTGCGGTTCGAGCACGTCCTGACCGACGTCGACGGCGGCACGGCGATCACCTACCGCGTCACCATCGACGGGCCTGACGAGCTGGGCCCGCAGGTCACCGAGGACACCCCGGACGCGATGCGCGCGCTGGCGCGGCTGGCCGAGGCTTCCGGGCGTCCGGGTGGCGGCACCTCCGGCCCGCGTGTCACGGCATCCTTGCGGGCATGACCGCCCCGGAGTCCCGCCTGCCCGGTCCCGAGCGCAGCCCCGGCTTCCTGCTGTGGCGCGTGACCCTGGCCTGGCAGCGGGCGATGCGGGCCGCGCTGGCCCCGCACGACCTCACGCACGTCCAGTTCGTGCTGCTGACCACCACGTGGTGGCTCACCCGCTCGGGGGAGCCACCGACCCAGCGACAGCTGGCCGAGCAGGCCGGCACCGACACGATGATGACCAGCCAGGTCGTCCGCAAGCTCGCCGAGCGGGGGCTCATGGAACGTGCGGACGACCCGGCCGACGCCCGCGCGAAGCGGCTCCGGATCACCGCACCGGGCCTCGAACTGGTCGCGAAGGCACTGAAGGACGTCGAGGCCGCCGACGCGTCGTTCTTCGACGGCGTCGACAGTGATTTCACGGACTCACTGGCAAAACTCAGCCCGTGAGGACGCGCGCGAATTCACTCGATCGAGCGAAATTTCGGGACATCCCCTGGGGGCGATCCCGGATGTCCTCCTCGGCCGTCCTCGCCAGGCTGGCTCCCATGAAACTTCTCGCACTGGCCGCGACCGGGGTCGCCGTGGCCACACTGGGGTCCACTCTCGCGTTCGCCTCGCCAGCACGCGCCGACGAGCTGCCGACGTTCGACTTCACCGACTGCCCGGCCCCGCCCGCGACCGCCGACCCCGGCACGTGGCGCTGTGAAGCCTTTGTCTCCCAAGGAAAACTGACCATCGACGGCTACGAGATCCCGCTCGGTGAGGTGCGGCTGACGTTCAGCGAAGGCCGGATCGACGGCCAGTACGCCCAGGCGTTCGGCGCGCTGCGGCACGCTCCGACCCGCGTCCCCGGCCTGCCCGGCACGACGATCCAGCTGCGCTACGGCGGTTTCTCGGACTTCCAGAGCAACGACGAGCGCCGCGGCGAGCTGGACATCTACGCGGTGCTGCGGAACCCGTTGCTGGGCAACGACTGCAGCATCGGCACCGCGGCGAAGCCGTTGCACACGGTCGTCCACGACGACCCGGCGGTCCCGCCCAAGGTAATTTCCCAGAACCCGGTGACGGCCTACCGCGGTGTCATCGACCCGGACCTGGCGCTGCCGGCGACCCAGGGCTGCGGCCCGCTCGGCAAGCTCGTCGACCGGCGCCTCGACCTCCCGTCGCCGTCCGGCGAGAACACGTTCGAGCAGACGTCGTACGTGCAGTACAAGCCGCTCTGAGCCCTGCCGCGGCCGGTCGTGAGTGGTAATGCGGGTTCTAACCCGCATTACCACTCACGACCGGAGGGCCACCGCGGACTTCTTCGGGGTCACCCAGATGGTGATCGTCCCGGTGACCACCGGCTTGCCACGCGCGTCGGAAATGGTCACCGGGACCGGGAGCTCGAAGCCCTCGTCGCCGAACTCCGGCAGCGCGGGCAGCGACGCCACCGCGCGCAGGCCCGTCTCGGCCTTCGCGACGTACTGGACGTCCATGCCCTTCGGCAGCCAGCGGTGCGTCGCGGGGACGGTCGCCTCCGCGAGCATGCCCATCGCGATCTCGGCGAGGTTGCAGGCCGCGATCGCGTGGAACGTGCGGATGTGGTTGTAAACACCCCACCACTTCGGGGCGCTCACTTCGCAGTGCCCGGGACGCAGCTCGCGCACCGAGGGCAGCACCGTGCCGAAGTAGGGCACGCGCAGGCACATCGCGGCGCTGAACAGCTGCTTCCCGCCGGGTTTGGCGGCCAGCTTGTGCCACAGCGCGAACGTCGGCGTCTCGGCCATGCGTCTCCCTTGCTTGCCTACTGGTCAGTAGCTAAGCAGGCGCCCGGCCGGGTCGCAACCGGCCGCCTATAGTCGGCGCGTGGCAAATCGGCTGTTCCTCCTCCGCCACGGCCAGACCGAATGGTCGGTCGACGGGCGGCACACCGGACGCACGGACATCCCGCTGACCTCGGCGGGCGAAGGCCAGGCCCTCGCGGCCGGCGGCACGCTCCGGAGCCTGCTCGGCGGGCCGTCGCTGGTGCTGTCGAGCCCGCGCAAGCGCGCGCTGCGCACGGCCGCGCTGGCCGGCCTGCGCGTCGACGAGGTCACCGAGGACCTCTCCGAGTGGGACTACGGCGACTACGAGGGCATCACGACGCCCCAGATCCGCGAGACCGTGCCGGGCTGGACGGTGTGGACGCACCCGGTCCTCGGCGGCGAAAGCGCGGACGAGGTCAGCGCCCGCGCGGACAAGGTGCTCGAGCGCGCCCGCCGTGACACCGAGGCCGGCGACGTGATCCTGGTCGGCCACGGGCACTTCAGCCGGGTGCTGGTGGCCCGCTGGATCGGCCTGCCCGCGACGTCCGGCGTCCACTTCGGACTGGACGCGGCCGGCATCGCGGTGCTCGGCGACGAGCGCGGCGAACCCCAGATCGAACACCTCAACCTGCCCCCCTCGCTGGAGGACTGACGTGCCCGACGACCGCATCCGCCGCATCCGGCCCGACGACGTCGAGGCCGCCGTCGGGCTGGTCTACGCCCTCGCGGAGTACGAACGCGCCCCGGACGAGTGCCACCTGACGACGGACCAGCTGCACGCGGCGCTGTTCGGCGAGGCGCCGAAGCTGTTCGGGCACGTGGCCGAAGTGGACGGCGAGATCGTCGGCTTCGCGCTCTGGTTCCTGAACTTCTCGACCTGGCGCGGCGTGCACGGCATCTACCTGGAGGACCTGTTCGTCCTCCCGGACCACCGCGGCTCGGGCCTGGGCAAAGCGCTCCTGGCGACGCTCGCGGCGGAGTGCGTCGCCAACGGCTACGGCCGGCTGGAGTGGTCGGTCCTCGACTGGAACCCGGCGACGGAGTTCTACAAGGCCCTGGGCGCGGTCCCGATGGACGAGTGGACGGTCGACCGCCTGGCCGACGAACCCCTCCGAGCGCTGGCCGCCCAGGCCTGACTCAGCTGGTCTGCCGCAGCCCTCGTGAGTGTTTAGGGCGGTTCTAACCGCCCTAAACACTCACGAGGAGTCAGTCCTCGTCCTGGCCTTCGCGCTCCGCGCGGCGTCCGGCCAGGCCGCCGCGCTCGGCGGCCTCCGTCTCGGACTCGCCCTCGCGCAGGCCCAGGGCCCACTCGCGGGACGGGCGGCGGAACAGCAGCACCAGCGTGACGATGCCGAACAGCGCGATCGGGACGCCCCACACCGGCTCGCCCGACGGGCCCAGCAGGTACCAGCCCAGGCCGACCACGATCAGCGCGATCACCACGCCCGGCGAGCGCGCCCAGGTCTGGCCGAGGACCAGCCCGGCGGACGCGGCCAGGAACGCCAGCGCCACGACGATGAACGTGCCGGCCTCGACGTAGACGTTGTTGCCCGGCCGCGCCGGCGTGCCCAGGCCGTTCACCAGCACGATCACCCCGAACACCAGCAGGGCCAGCGACGGCACCCCGGTGACCACGCCGGCCAGCCGGACCTCACGGGGAGCGGGCGAGAGCTTCACAGCGGGGACCTTCCGGGGGGGGGTGCTGGCCGAGTGCTTTGCGGGAGCACAGCAGACTCGACCAGGGCGAGTAACCGTGCGTGAGCTGATTGGATCGTATGCCACCCGGACGGCCGTTTTCGCGGGACCGCCCGGGCGTCGAAAATTCAGGTGTCGTCGATGAGCGGGCGGTCGGCCCGGGTGCACTTGTCACGACGAGCGGACACTCGTCACGCGAAGGAGGGCCGCCCGGCACAGGGTCACAGGTGCTGTTCGGAGCGTTGCCGGACCGGTGCTTCCGGTCACCTTGCGCCGCCGAGAGGTTCTCGGGGGCGGCAGGCGTCACCTACCCTGCGGTGGTGCGCGCAATCCTCATCGTGAACCCCCAGGCCACCTCGACCACCGCCGGTGGCCGGGACGTCCTGGCCCACGCGCTCGCCAGCCAGGTCAAGCTCGACGTCGTCGAGACGGACTACCGCGGCCACGCGATGGCCGTCGCGCGCTCGGCCGCGCGGGACGGCATCGACCTCGTCGTGGCCCACGGCGGCGACGGCACGGTGAACGAGGTCGTCAACGGCCTGCTCGCCGACGCCGACGGCGATCCGTCGCAGATCGGGCGGGTACCCGCGCTCGGCGTCGTGCCCGGCGGCTCGGCCAACGTGTTCGCGCGCGCTCTCGGCATCTCGGCCGATCCCGTCGAGGCCACCCACCAGCTGCTCAACGCGCTGGAGAACGACCGCTCACGCCGGGTCGGGCTCGGCCTGGCCGACGGGCACTGGTTCACCTTCAACGCCGGCCTCGGCTGGGACGCCGACGTCGTCGGCCGCGTCGCGAAGCGCCGGGGCAAGCAGACGACGGCCGGCCTCTACTTACGGGCCGCTGTCCGCTCCTACTTCCGGCCGCCGCTGGGCCGCCCGGCCCTCACGATCCGCGTCCCGGGTGAGGAACCCGCCCAAGCGCTGACCGCTTTCGTGTCGAACACCGATCCGTGGAGCTACCTGGGCGAGCGTCCGATCCACCTCAACCCGGGTTGCTCGTTCGAGACGGGATTGGGTCTGTTCGCGTTGAACGGTCTGGGGTTGCCCACGGTGTTCAAGCATGTACGGCGCGCTTTGGCTACGAAGAGCAACCAAAAGGGCAAGCGTCTCGTGCGTCACGACGACCTGCCGATGATCCGCATCGACGCTGCTGAACCGGTAAACTTCCAGGTGGACGGCGACCTCGTCGGTCAGAGGGCCCGGGTCGAGTTCTTCAGCGTCCCGGATGCACTCACAGTAATCGTGTGACGACGGGACAGCTGATCGCCTGCGGCAAAGTGCAATCTGCCGTTCGTCGACGCAGAAGCTCCACTCACCGCATCAGCCTTCCCTTCGAGCGGCCGTGTCGGAGAGAAACCGCAGGTCAGACGTGTCGCTCGGCCGGGTGAGCTGACTCACCGATCTTCAAGAAACACTTGTCCAACGCGGTGCTTCGTGAAAGCATTCACAAGCACCCAAAAAGACGACCGCCATTGACGACTGTGGCGCGGCCCTCCCGCGCCATATGAAGGAGCTCACGAACATGGACTGGCGCCACGACGCGGCCTGCCGAGACGAGGACCCCGAGCTGTTCTTCCCGGTGGGAACCAGCGGTCCTGCTCTGTCGCAGGTTAGTCAGGCCAAGGCCGTGTGCCACCGTTGCACCGTCGCCTCCGACTGCTTGGCCTGGGCTCTGGCCAGCGGCCAGGACGCCGGCGTGTGGGGCGGCATGAGCGAGGACGAGCGACGCGCAGTCAAGCGCCGCCGCACGCACATCGGCACGCGTACCAACGCCTGACTCTTCATCTGGCTACATCGCACAAGCTACACCCGAGCCACCAGGGAAATTCACCCGGGCTGACACTGTCGTGTCCAGGCCTTCTGTGGTGATACCTACCCGGCTCCAGCTTAACAAGTGGGGTGAAACCACCCGGCAACGGGTGCGGTGAAACCTCACCAGGACTTCAAGTCCTCCCGCGAGACGCTGAACGGCCCGGCACCTGCACCCAGGTGCCGGGCCGTCATCGTGTCGTCCCCCCAATCACGCGTGATGCCCTTCCAATCACGCGTGACGCCTGCCCAATCACGTGAGTTACGCCTTCAATCACGCGAGATCCGCACCCGATCACGCCAGAAACGCCCGGAATCACGCCGTTGACGGGAAATGCCCGGTGTTGATCATCGCGAAACCCACCCGATCGAGCGGCAAGGTCAATTCAAGCGATTGATTCAAAGCAACCAGGTGTGATTCAGAGCCGCCGGGAAAGCGGGATCCGCAACGCGGCTTCCGTCCCGGTCACCCGGGTCGCCGCCTCCTCCGTGCGCACCTTCCGTAGCGACAGCGAACCGCGCAGCTCCGACTCCACCAGGGTGCGGACGATCTGCAGGCCCAGGCCGTCGGACCGCTCCAGCGAAAAGCCCGCGGGCAGACCGCGGCCGTTGTCGCGGATGACGACGTCCAGCCAGCGCGCCGAGCGCTCCACGATCAGCTCGACCTTGCCCGACCGGCCGGCCGGGAAGGCGTGCTCGATCGCGTTCTGCACCAGCTCGGCCAGCACCATCACCAGCGGCGTCGCGATCTCCGCGACCACGACCCCGAACGAGCCCTTGCGCGACAGCCCGACCTGCGACTCGGCCGTCGCGACCTCGCCGACCATCGGCAGCACGTTGTCGAGCAGCTTGTCGAGGTCGACGCGCTCGTCGACCGAGATGGACAGCGCCTCGTGCACCAGCGCGATCGACGTCACCCTGCGCACCGACTCGGCCAGCGCGAGCCGCGCCTCCTCCGACGACGTCCGCCGGGACTGCAGGCGCAGCAGCGCCGCCACCGTCTGCAGGTTGTTCTTCACCCGGTGGTGGATCTCGCGGATCGTCGCGTCCTTCGACAGCAACGCGCGGTCACGCCGTTTCACCTCGGTGACGTCGCGGACGAGCACCAACGCGCCCGCCGCCTGCCCGGCCGGGCGCAGCGGCAGCGCGCGGAACAGCACCACGGCGCCGCGCCGCGAATCGGCCTCGGTGCGGCTCGACGGCTTACCGTCGAGGGCCTCGATGATCCGGTGCGACACCTCGGTCGCGTCGAACGGGTCGCGGATCAGCGACCGCGTCAACGGCGCCAGGCGCGTGCCGACCAGGTCGGACTCGTGCCCCATCCGGTGGTACGCGGACAGGCCGTTCGGGCTGGCGAACACGACGGTGCCGCTCGAGTCGAGGCGGATCAGCCCGTCGCCCACCCGCGGCGACGTGTGCGTGTCGGTCGCGTTGGTGCCGCTCGGCGGGAACGTGCCGTCCACGATCATCTGGCACAGGTCGCCGGCGCTGCCCAGGTAGGCGATCTCCAACGGCGAGGGCACCCGCGGCGCGGCCAGGTTCGTCTCGCGGCTCAGCACGGCGACGACGGTGCCGGCGAACGTCACCGGGATCGCCTCCCGCCGCATCGGCAGGTCGCGGTACCAGTGCGGGTCCTCTTCGCGGCAGATCCGCACGTCGCGCATGGCCTTCGCCAGCTGCGGGTGCTCCTGGACCGTGAACCGCGTGCCGACGACGTCCTCGGGGTGCGCGGTCGGCGCCGTCGTCGGGCGCGCGTGCGCGACGCACACGAAGTCGCCGCCGTCGGGCTGCAGTTCCTCGCTGACCGGGACCCAGAGCAGGAAGTCCGCGAAGGACAGGTCGGCCAGCAGCTGCCACTCGGCGACGACGGTCTGGAGGTGGTCCGCGGCCTCCCCGGGGAGGCCGGTGTTGTCGGCGAGCAGTTCGGCGAGCGTCGACACGGTTACTCGACCGTCCCGAGGACGTCGCCCTGCTGGACGCGGTCACCCTTCGCCACGGCGAGGCTGGTCAGCGTGCCCGCCTTTTCGCTCACGGCCGGCAGCTCCATCTTCATCGACTCCAGGATCAGCACGGTGTCACCCGCGTTCAGCGAGGCGCCCGGCTCCGCGACGACCTGGAGCACGGTGCCGACCATCTCGGCCCTGATCTCGGCCATCGACACCCCTCCTCGCGCGGCACCCGGACCAGCCCCATCCAACCAGAACGGGACGTCATGACACACTTGAGTGGTTGCCCCCAGCCCGGCAGGCGCCAGCGCCGCGGCCGTGGCCACTTTTTGACGACGAGGAGTAAACATGTCGAAGCGCGCCCGCAAGCGTCGCAGCCGGAAGAAGAACAGCGCGAACCACGGCGGTAAGCCCAACTCCTGAACCGGCGTCGACACCGCAAAGGCCCCCGCACTCCTGCGCGGGGGCCTTCGTCGTGCTCGGGCGCTGTTTACTCGGAGCGCTGCTCGATGCTGATCTCGGTGCGCTCGACCGTCACGCCGCCGCGCGTGGCGACGGTCTGGCGGATCGACGCGCGCAGCCGGCTCTTGAGCTCGGCGGGGGCGTGGTCGCCACCGCACTTGCGGGCCAGCAGCTGCTTGATGTGCTCGTCGATGCCGTACTCCTCGAGGCACGGCGGGCAGTCCTCGATGTGGTGCCGCAGGGCGGCGTCACGTTCGGCGCTGCACTCCCGGTCGAGGAGCAGGTAGATGTCGGCGAGCGCCTCTTCGCAGCGCACCTTGTCGGACGCGCCCTCGCACATGTCGTTCATCGCCCGGCCACCTCTTCCTTGGCGCCTTCCTTGGTGCCGCGGATGAACCCGCGCTCGCGCGCGACGTCGGCGAGCAGGTCACGCAGCTGGGCGCGCCCGCGGTGCAGGCGGGACATCACGGTGCCGATGGGCGTTTCCATGATCTCGGCGATCTCCTTGTAGGCGAAGCCCTCGACGTCGGCCAGGTAGACGGCCAGCCGGAACTCCTCGGGCAGCTTCTGCAGGGCGGCCTTGACGTCGGTGTCGGGGAGATTGTCCATCGCCTCGACCTCGGCCGACCGCAGCCCGCTCGAGGTGTGGGCCTCGGCCTTGGCGATCTGCCAGTCCGTGATCTCCTCGGTGGGCTGCTGCACCGGCTGCCGCTGCCGCTTGCGGTAGCCGTTGATGTAGGTGTTCGTCAGGATGCGGTACATCCAGGCCTTGAGGTTCGTGCCGGCCTTGAACGACGCGAAGGCGGCGTACGCCTTCAGGTAGGTCTCCTGGACCAGGTCCTCGGCGTCGGCGGGGTTGCGGGTCATCCGCATCGCGGCCGAGTACAGCTGGTCGAGCAGGGGCATGGCGTCCCGTTCGAAGCGCTCGGCGCGCTCGGCTTCGGTCGCTTCTTCCGGCGCTGAGTTCTGCGTGCTCGGCAAACCGTTCCCTTCCCGCTCGGCGTCGATGCGCGTGTACGCATACGGCGACGTCGAGTTTACGCGGGGGCCGGGCACACCGCGGGTCGCCGGTGCCTCAGGGCGGCGGCTGCTGCGAGAGCGTGTGGTGGCGAGGGTTGTGGTCACGTCCGGTACAACCGATCGGACTACCCGGGCATTCCCTAGACTTCCGTGCCATGGCTGGCAAGGGCACCCCGGCGACCGCGCTCCTGACGAAGCAGAAGGTGGCGCACAAGCTGCACGCGTACGACCACGACCCGCGTGCCGAGTCGTACGGACTGGAGGCGGTGGAGGCCCTCGGCCTGGACCGCGCCCGGGTGTTCAAGACCCTGGTGGCGGAGGTCGACGGCAAGCTGACAGTGGGCGTGGTCCCGGTCACCGGCCAGCTGGACCTGAAGGGCCTGGCGGCCGCGGCGGGCGGCAAGAAGGCGAAGATGGCCGACCCCGCGGCGGCTCAGCGGGCGACGGGGTACGTGCTGGGCGGGATTTCGCCGTTGGGGCACCGAAGCCGGCTGCCGGTGGTGATCGACGCCTCGGCGGAGAAGTTCGAGACGGTGTTCTGCTCGGCGGGCCGGCGGGGGCTGGAAGTGGAGCTGGCGCCCGGTGAGCTGATCCGGCTGACCGGCGCGGTGGTGGCCCCGATCGCGGCCTGACCTGCACAAATGCGGTCACCGCAGCCTCCGGACAGCCCCCACCCGTCCCGGGGGGCGTCCCCTGTCCAGCGTATCGGGATTCGGCGTCCGAAAAGGCTCGGCGGCAAATCTGTGGATAACCGAGAGCAATGTGGACAACTCGGCAGCGGTCGCAGACCCGGCTTCAGGTGAGCAGCGCGCGTTCCCAGGTTTCGTGGTGCCGTTCGAGGTGGTCGGCTTGGTCCTGCCACGCCTCGCCGTGCCCTTCGTTCCAGAGCTTCGTCCAAGGCTCGTTCCCGACCAACGCCTGCGCAGCCAGGAAGTCGTGCATCGACCGCGTACGCGGGGCCAGCAGGCGGAGCAGTTCACGGCGTTGCCGCTCGTCCAGGCCGTAGGCGTCGACCAGCAGCCGCAAGCGCGCGGCCTGGGTCGACGTGACGCTTTCGGGTAGCAGGGCGAAGGTCTGCGCCGTGTACGCGAGATCCCACAGCCGGGTGCCGGGCGCCGCGGTGTCCCAGTCGATGAAGGCCCAGCGCGGGCCGGCCACGAGGTTCCACGGCGCGAGGTCGTGGTGGGCGATGATCTCGGCTCCGTCGGCGGGGATGAGCACCTGCCACGACGCCCCGGCGGGCGGGACGAAGCCGGTGACCGCGTCGTGGAAGTCGCGGACCAGGCGGCCCACCGCGATCACCGCCGCGGCCGGTTCCAGCAGGTCGATCCGGCCGGGCCACGGCACGTCGCCCGGGATGAACTCGAGCACCTCGCGGCCGTGCTCGTCCAGGCCCAGCGGCCGGGGCGCGCCGGAGAAGCCGGCCGCGCGCAGGTGTGCGAGCAGTGCGTGCACCGCAGGCGTCCACGGCCCCGCGGGCCGCCGCACGGTGTTCCCCACCCGGACGACGCCGGCGTTCATGTTCCCGCCGGTCAGCGGAATCTCCTCCACGAGGAGGCGACGCTAGCGAACGCGCCGGACGTCCGCGACCGGGTTTCAGGCCAGCGGGCGCAGCACCCGCGACAGCCACTCCGTCGCCGCCCGGGAGACCTTCTCCAGGTCCTTGCCCAGGCTGTGGTCGCCGTCCACCAGGACCAGCTCCTGGTGCGGCCCCGGCTTCGGGCGGCCGAACGGGTCGCGCTCGCCCTGGATCACCAGCGTCGGGACCTCCACCGCGTCGAACTCCGGCTGGCGGGTCTTCTCCGGCTTGCCCGGCGGGTGCTCGGGGAACGCCAGGCACAGCACCGCCACCGCCTGGCCCGCGGACGCCGTCCGGCAGGCCACCCGGGCTCCCGACGACCGGCCGCCGAAGACGAACGGGAGGCCGTCGAAGCGCTCCGACAGCTCGTCGGCGATCGTCAGCCACGCCGCGTCCAGCTGGTTCGCCGGGGCCGGCGCGCGGCGGCCCGCCACCTTGTACGGCTGCTCGACCAGCGCCACGTGCACCCCGGCCGCCGTCGCCGCGCGCGTCACCGCCACCAGGTCCTTCGCGCCGATGCCGCCGCCCGCGCCGTGGCCCAGCATCAGCACCGCCACGCCTTCCTCGGCGCAGTGCAGGTAGACCCGGGCCGGGCCGTGCGCGGTCTCGATCGGCAGGGCCGTCATGACTTCGGCGCGTCGAAGAGGGCGGCTTCGTGCTGCGGGTCGACGCGGTCGAGCAGCTCGGGTCCGTTGTTGCGGACGTTGTTGACCAGGCTCGACACCGGCCGCAGCTCCAGCGACGCGACGATGTCGTCGGGCGTGGGCACCAGCAGGTCGGTGACGTCGTCGCGGTCCGGGTCCAGCCAGCCGTCCCAATGGGACTGGGGCACGATCAGCGGCATCCGGTGGTGGACGTCGGTGAGCTGCCCGGCGGCGTCGGTCGTGATGATCGAGAACGTGATCAGCGGCGCCGCGTTCTCGTCGTCCTTCGGGTGCCAGCTCTCCCAGATCCCGCCGAACGTGAGCGACGCGTCGCCCGGGCCGGTCATGTAGAACGGCTCCTTTTCCTTGCCCGTGCGGCGCCATTCGAACCAGCCGTCGGCGGGCACCAGGCAGCGGCGCGACACCAGCGCGCGGCGGAACGCCGGCTTCTCGGCGGCCGTCTCGGCGCGCGTGTTGATCATCCGCGAGCCGACGGATGGGTCCTTGGCCCAGAACGGCACCAGGCCCCACTTCATCAGCCGCAGCGAGCGCTCGGCGGGCTCGTCCTCGAGGACCTGGCCCTCGTCGTCACGCGGGTGCCGCTGCACGACGGTGACGACGTTCTTCGTCGGCGCCACGTTGTGGTCGGTCCGCGCCCGCCCTTCGGTGAGGTCGATCGCCTCGAACTCCTCGATCAGCTTCGCCGGGTCCTTCGTGGCGGCGTAACGGCCGCACATGGCCGACCTCCCTCGTGCTTCGAGCGTCCGGGAGGCCATCGTTACACGCAGGCCAGGGCCCTGGCGAGCGGCATGGGATCATTCGGGGCACCGGTGCACAGGAAGGCGGACGGTTTGGCGAGCAACGACTGGAGCAAGCTGGACGAGTCCGACGTCCGCGTCCGCCCCGGCAAGGGCACCCGCCCCCGCAGCAAGCGCCGTCCCGAGCACGCCGACGCCGTCTCCGCGATGGTCATCGGCAAGGACCGCGGCCGCTGGACCTGCGCGATCGACGCCGACCCCGGCCGGGTGATCACCACGATGCGCGCCCGGGAGATGGGCCGCACGCCGGTGGTGGTCGGCGACCGGGTCGGAGTGGTCGGCGACGTCTCCGGCAAGCCGGACACCCTCGCGCGCATCATCCGCGTCGACGCGCGCAGCAGCTCCCTGCTGCGCACGGCCGACGACACCGACCCGTTCGAGCGGCTGGTCGTCGCGAACGCCGAACGGCTGCTGATCGTCACCGCGCTCGCCGACCCGCCGCCGCGCAGCGGGTTCATCGACCGCTGCATCGTCGCCTGCTACGCGGGCGGCGTCGAGCCGGTGCTGTGCCTGACGAAGGCCGACCTCGCCAGCCCGGACGAGCTCCTCGCGAGCTACGCGGGCCTCGACATCCCGGCGATCGTCTCCCGGCACGACGAAACGCCCGAAGGTCTCGCCGAGATGCTCAAGGACCGCGTGACGGCCCTGGTCGGGCACTCCGGCGTCGGCAAGTCCACCCTGGTCAACCGCCTGGTGCCGGACGCCGACCTGGCCGTCGGCGTGGTGAGCGGGGTCGGCAAGGGGCGGCACACGTCCGTCGCCGCAGTGGCATTGCCGCTGCCGGACGGCGGCTGGGTGATCGACACCCCGGGCGTCCGCTCGTTCGGGCTGGCCCACGTGACCGCGGACGACATCGTCGACGCCTTCGAGGAGTTCGCCGCGGCCGCCGAGGAGTGCCCGTCGGGCTGCGGCCACCTCGGGCCGCCGGAGGACCCGAACTGCGCGCTCGACGACGTCGTCACCGACGGCCAGGCGGGAGCCGACCGGCTCGCGTCCCTGCGACGCCTGCTGGCCTCGCGCGGCGGCCTCGATGTGACCCGCCCCACGGAATCCTGAGACAACCGGGAACCGGCTCCGCACCGTCATCGTCACATCGGTAACCAATCACCCGATCAGGCGATATGCCGAGCGGAAGATCCAACTCCTGAGGGGATTTCGATGCGCAAGACCACCCTGGTCGCCGCGGGCGCCGCGCTGGTGCTCACGCTGACGGCGTGCAGTGGCAACTCCGGCACCGCCGAGCCGGCCGCCGCGGGCAGCAACCAGTCCCAGGCCGACGGCGGCAGCGGCCTCGCGTCGCCGTTCACCGACGCCATCCAGCTCGCTTCGGCGTCCAAGCAGGGCACCGAGAAGTCGAAGTCCGCGAAGTTCACCATGGAGAGCTCGGTCGGCGGCCAGTCGATGACCGCCTCGGGTGCGATGAGCTTCGACGGCGCGAACACCAAGATGTCGATGACGTCCAACGCCGCCGGTCAGCAGAGCGAGATCCGGATCGTCGACGGCGCGTTCTACATCAAGATGCCGGCCGAGCAGGCCAAGCAGCTCGGTGCGGGCAAGGAGTGGATCAAGTTCGCGCCGGGCGGCGACGACCCGTTCTCGCAGATGCTGGGCAGCAGCTCGCAGTCCGCCGAGCAGAGCGACCCGAGCAAGATCCTCGACCAGGTCTCGAAGACCGGCCGGATCGTCTCGTCGGACCAGACCGAGCTGAACGGCCAGAAGGTCAACCACTACGTCGTCGAGATGGACGTCGCCAAGTCCATCGACGAGTTCACGAAGTCGATGCCGGAGGCGAGCCGCGCGAAGGTCGCGGAGTCGCTCAAGGGCAAGGACGTCAAGATCCCGGCCGAGTTCTGGCTGGACAAGGACAACCTGCCGGTGCAGGTCACGATGGACCAGGGCCCGCTGATGCAGGCCATGGGCGTGCCCAGCGCGGACGGCTCGAAGTTCACGATGAAGTACACCGACTGGGGCACCCAGGTCGACGTCGCGGCCCCGCCCGCGGACCAGGTGGCCGACCTCGGCGAGCTGCTCAAGGGCGGCCGCTGACCAGCGACCGTGCGTGACCAGCGGCTCCCCCGAACGGGTTCGGGGGAGCCGCTGTGTTTTGGTTGGCGCATGCGCAAAGCCGCCGTCGTGCTGCTGCTCGCCCTGCTCGCCGGCGCGTGCGACAGCTCTGCTTCACCGCCACCCACGTTCACCGACGCCCGCGCGCTGGCCGACGCGGCGACGGCGGCCACCACGAGCGGCGGGTCGGCGAAGTTCGCCACGGACGTCGCCGTCGGCTCGGTCCGGTCGAAGGGCCAGGGCCAGGCGCGGTTCGGCGCCGGCGGGACGTCCCAGGTGATGACGACGGACTTCATCGGCGAGCCGATGGAGCTGCGGCTGGTGGCCGGGAAGCTGTACGCAAAGGTGCCGGAGGGCTCGCGCGACCAGGTCGGCACGGCCAAGCCGTGGGTCGAGGTCGCACCGGACGGCACCGACCCGTTCTCCCAGGTGCTCGGCGGCAGCCTCGGGCAGCTCGCGGCCCAGAACGACCCGGCGCACACCCTGGGCGAAGTCGCGGCGGCGGGCACGATCGTCTCGGCCGAGCGCGGCGACCTGGGCGGAGTGGCCGCGGAGCACTACCGCGTCGACCTCGACCTGGCGAAGCTCGGCGCGGACCTGCCCGCAGGCCTGGCCGCGGACGAGGTGGGGCAGCTGGGCGGCAAGTTCCCGGTCGAGTTGTGGCTGGACGACACCCACCGGCCGCTGCAGATCGTGCTGGACCTGTCGCCGATCCTCGCGGGCTCAGACGGTTCCCCCGGCTCGGGCGCGAAGATCACGACCCGCTACACGGAGTGGGGCGCCCCGGTCGACGTCCAGGCCCCGCCGCCGGACCAGGTGGGGACGCTCACACCGTAGTCACGTTCCCGCCGACCGCCTCGTCCACGCGGGGACGAAGGGAGTCAGGACATGCGGGTGATGGTGATCGGGGCGACGGGCGTGCTGGGCGTCCCGGCGGTGGCGCGGCTGCTGGAGGCCGGCCACGAGGTGAGCGGGCTGGCCCGCGGCGCGGATCGCGTGCCGGCGGTCGAGCGGACGGGCGCAAAGCCGGTGCTGGGCGACCTGTTCGACGAGACGTCACTGGCCACGGCGTTGCGAGGCCACGACGCGGTCCTGAACCTCGCGACGCGCATCCCGGGCCCACGCGAGATGACGCGCAAGGCGGCCTGGGCCGAGAACGACCACGTCCGGCTGTCGGGCAGCGCGACGTTGGCGGCGGCGGTGCGTCGGGTGGACGAGCTGCGAACCGTGGTCCAGGAGGGCATTTCGTTCGTCTACGCGGACGGCGGCGACCACGAGCTGGACGAAGAGGCGCCCATATCGCCGCGGGGCGTGACGGCATCTTCGGTGCGGGCGCACGGCAACGTGGCCGCACTGGAGGCTTCGGGCCGGACGGTGATCCGCCTGCGCATCGCGAACCTGGTGGGGACGGGTGCGCTGCTGTCACCGCTCGTTCTGGGCGCCCGAAAGGACTGGACGACGGCGATCCACCCAACCGACGCGGCGGCGGGCGCGGTCGCGTCGCTGAAGGCGCCTTCGGGGATCTACAACGTCGGGGCGACGCCGGTGACGAAGGAACACCTGGGCCGGGTCCTGGCCGAGGCGGCGGGAGTCCGGAAGGCGCGAACGGTGCCGAAGTGGCTGGCATCGCGGCTGTCGCTGGCGGAGCCGATGGCCCGGTCGCAGCGAGTGGTGTCACGGAAGCTGGCGGACGCGACGGGCTGGCGTTGCGAGCTGCCGGAGCCGGGCCCGGAGTGGTTCGAGCCGCACTGAGGGCTCGGGACGCGCTGACGGTTCGAGCCGCTGAGGGGTTCAGGCCCGGGCCGGCGAAGACCGGCCCCCACCCGATCCCCGGGGGGCGTGCCCAGGTCCAGTCTATCGGCCTACCCCGACGGAAACCCCAGATCAGCGGCTTGGCGCGGAAGTTGTCCACATGCACACAAGCCTGTGGGCAACTCCTGCCGCGCAGGTCGAGCCGGATAACTCGGGCCGCGTCGGTCGTCGCCGGACAGCTCGAGCCGACAAATTGAGCTTCCCGATTCAAGCCGGCAACTCGACCCGAACAGCTCAAGCTGAACTGCCCAAGCCCGACAGCTCAACCGCACAGGTCAAGCCGGGCAACTCGACCTGGACAACTTCGAGCCGGACGGCTCGTGCCGCACAAGACCGAGCTGGGCAACTCGACCCGACAGCCCAAACCGCACAGGTCGAGTCGGACACCTCAAGGCCGACAGGTCGAGCCAGCCAGCTCAAGGCCGGCAACTCAGAGCAGCTCCAGCAGGAACGGCAGCTCCTGCGGCGCGTACCAAGCCAGCTCGTGATCCTCCGCATCGCCCAGGATGAACTCCGCGTCCAGGTCTCCGAGGTCGGCCGCGTCGATCACGCCCGCCGCTGCCGAGACCGCGTCCGCCGCTTCGGGGCTGTCCACGTGGACCGCCGCCACCGCCGACAGTGGGATCGGGCCGCCGATGCGGACCACCGGGGCGTCCAGGTCCGGGCGCAGTGTGATGCCCTCGACGTCCGCCGACACCACCACCCGGCGGGGTTCGCCCTTCTCCTCCGCCGCGATCAGGCGCAGCGAAGCGCGGGCCGCGTCCAGGAGCGCCGCGTACTCGAGCTCCTCGTCCGACCCGCTCACGTACGTCTCGCGCAGCGCCGGGGTCAGCGCGAACGCCGTCCCGTTGCGCGCGCGGAACTCCCCCGACGCTTCCAAGTCGCGAAGCATCGCGATGGTCGCAGGCAGATAGACCCTCACCAGTGCGCACCCTTCAGCTCTTCCAAGGATTCTTCGATCATCCCGGCCAGCAGGTCGACGTCGAACGCGGCCTTGCGGTCGCCGTTGAGTCCGAAGTAGACGCCGCCGTGGTACGACGTCACCCCGATCGCCAGCGCCTGGGTGCGCATCAGCGGCATCACCGGGAACATCTCGACCAGTCTCGCCTCTCCCGCGTACATCGGCACCTGCGGGCCCGGCGAGTTGGTCACCATGACGTTGAAGATCCGCCCCGACAACGACCCCGCCGCACGTGCGCCGAGGGAATGCAGGGTAGCCGGGGCGAAGCCGCCGACCTTGAGCAACCCGCGCGCGGCGACCGAGCGGCCCGAGTCGAGGTGCTCGGTCATCGCGTGCCCGATGTGCTGCAGCCGCAGCACCGGGTTGGGCTCGCCCACCGGCAGGTCCACCAGGTACGCGGCCACCTGGTTGCCGACCAGGCCCGGCGTCGAGTACTCCGCCGTCTCGGCGTCGCGCACCGCCATCGGCGCCAGTGCCCGCACCGTCGCGTCGGGGGTCAGCGTCTCCTCGCGCGACAGCAGCCACTCGCGCAACGCGCCGGTGATGGCCGCGAGGACGACGTCGTTGACCGTGCCGCCGTGCTCCGCGCGGATCTTGCGGAAGTCCTCGAGCCGCGTGCGGACCACCGAGAACACGCGCCCGCCGGACACCCGGACGTTCAGCGGCCCCGGCGGCGCCGGGTTGACCAGCGTGCGCAGCGCCGATGCCACCCCGCCGACGGTCTCGGCGAACTTCCCGGCCGCCGCGACCGCGTCGTTCGCCGCCGACCGGACGTTCTCGACGACCTCGGCCGGCCGTTGGACGCCCTCGCTGACCGCGTCGAGCACCAGCTGGGTGCGGCTCGGTTCGCGCCGCGGCGTCCAGATGTCCTCGAACGGCTCCGGCTCGGCCGGGGTCGGGTCGAGGATGAGCTGGCCGAGCTCGATCGTACCGACACCGTCCACAACGGACTGGTGGGTCTTGGTGACCAGCGCGATCCGGTCGCCGGACAGGCCCTCGATGAAGTACGCCTCCCAGAGCGGCCGCTCCGGCGCCAGCCGCCTCGACATCAGCCGCGCCACCAGGTCGAACAGCTGGTCGTCGCGGCCCGGCTGGGGCAGCGCCGAGCGCCGGACGTGGTAGTTCAGGTCGAAGTCGACGTCGTCCACCCACACCGGCCGCGCCAGGTGCCCCGGCACCTCCGCGACGCGCTGCCGGTACCGCGGCAGGTACGCCAGGCGCGCACCGACGAGGTCGAGCAGCTGCGCGTAGCTGAACCCGGAGCGTGGCCGCTCGAAGATCGCCACGCCGCCGACGTGCATCGGGGTCGCGTGGTCCTCGACGTAGAGGAACGAGGCGTCCAGCGCGGAAAGGCGGTCGGGCATGGGCCGATCCTTACACAATGCGAGACTGCCCGGTGTGGGTGATGAGTCGACTGTCTCGCCGAAAGACCGCTTCCTGACCGTGTACGGCCGGAAGCCGGTGCTCGAGGCACTGGCGGACGGCGGCCTGCGCGTGGACAAGGTGATCCTCGCCGACACCGCCCGCGGGCCGGGCGCGGCCGAGATCCAGCGCGCGGCCAAGGACGCGGGCGTGCCGGTGCAGCGCGCCAGCGCCCACCGGGTCAAGGTGCTCGCCGGCAACGGCAAGCAGGACCAGGGGGTGCTCGCCGACGTCGTCGCGCCGCGGATGCGCGCGCTGGCCTCGGCGCTGGAGGACCGGCAGCCGCCGTCGCGGGTGCTGCTGCTGGACGGCATCACGACCCCGGCGAACGTCGGCATGATCCTGCGCACCGCGACCGCGGCCGGGCTCGACGGCGTGATCGTGCCGCGCCGCGGCGTCGCGGCGCTGGACCCGCTGGTGGTCAAGGCTTCGGCCGGGGTCGCGTTCCGCGCCCCGGTGCTGCGCTGCGGCTCTGCGCGCGAGGCGGCCGAAATGCTGACCGAAGCGGGCTACGGCATCTACGCGCTGGGCGCGTCCTCGAAGACCGCATTGTTCGACGTAAACCTGACGCAGCGCGCGGCTTTTGTACTCGGCGGCGAAACGGACGGCGTCGGCGCGGACGTCGGCGAGCTCGTCACCGAATGGGTGTCGATCCCGATGCCGGGTGACGTCGAGTCGCTCAATGTCTCGGCCGCCGCGGCGGTGCTTTCCTTCGAACTGGTCCGCCGCGCGCGTTGATCGTTCACTGATCGGGGAACAGCACACCGAGTTCGGCGAGCGTTTCCCCGACCGACCGGTGGTGCACCCCCACCATGCCCGCTTCGACGGCACCGAAGATGTTCGCTGCGGAGTCGTCGACGAACGCACAGTGCACGGCGGGCAGGGCCAGCCGGTCCGCCGCGATCAGGTAGACCGCCGGATCCGGTTTGGCCACGCCGACCTCGCCGGAGAACACCAGCGCGTCGAAATAGTCGAACATGGTTTTCTTGACCTGCTCCGACGCCCCGGGTGCGTTGGACAGCAACGCGGTACGGACGCCCCGCTTGCGCGCGGTCATCAGGTATTCGTAGAAGCGGTCGGCGTCGGGATCGGTGAGAACTCCGGCGAAATCGACCAATAACCCCTTCAGCACCCGGCACACCATAGCCGGGTAACGGGGCGCTGTCTCTCGGAGTCCGACAATGCGATGTGCCCCTAGCGCACGGTAACCGGCGAAGCCATCGCTTCGGCGATTCTCCCCCGAATCGAGCGATTCCTGACGCGATTCGGGCCGCGCGTCCCTCTAAGCCTGCGGAAGCGGCGAAATGCCGCGACCGGGAGGGGAGGAAATGACCGAGGAACATCGCCTGAGAACGCTGATCCGCTACGAGGCACCCCGCCGGGCCGAACGGCTCGCGGCCGTGACACCGGAGGAGCACCGCCGGGCCGGCGCGCGCTGGCCGGCGTCGCGGCAGCTCGAGGCGTCCGAAGTGGGCCACCTGCTGAACATGCTGCTGGAGGCCTACGACGGCCGTCGTCCGGTGCCGCAGATCCGGGGCCTGGTGGCGCCGGAGGTGTACGCCGGGCTGAGCGGGCCACGCCTGCCGCAGCCGCGGCACCGGACGCACACCGTCCACACGTGCAACCCGGTGGCGGGTGTGATCGAGGCGTGCGCCCGGGTGGAGGCCGACGGCCGGTCGTTCGCGCTGGCGGCCCGCTTCACCCGCACCACGACGGGGTGGCAGTGCGTGCGGTTCGCGCTGCTGAAACCGAGGCGGCTGGACCACCGGCCCCAGCGGGCAGCGGCGTGAAGCGGGCGGGCACGGCAAGAGCTCCGCCGGGACCGTCCCAGCGCGACAGTCGCGAGCGGCCGGTCGGGACAGTCCCGTCTCGACGGTCGCGAACGGCCGATGCGTCGTTCAGCCGGCTGGACCGGGCTTGATCCCGGCGGGACGGTCGTGAGTGGTGATTCGGGTTCTAACCCTCTCCGCCATTCACGACCGGACCGGCAGCGTCGCCAGGCCGCGCAGGGTGGTCGTCGGGTTCCAGGCCGGGGTGCCGTTCAGCGCTAGATCCGGGCGGCGGCGGGCCAGCTCGCGGAACACGACGCGGGCTTCGAGCCGGGCCAGTGGCGCGCCGAGGCAGAAGTGGATGCCCTGGCCGAACGCCAGGTGCTTGCCCGGCGCCCGGGCCGGGTCGAACGCCTCCGGGCCGCTCGCCGGGTCGCGGTTGGCCGCGCCGATCAGGACGATCGCCTGGCTGCCCGCCGGGACCGGCAGCGCGCCGAGCGTCGTGTCGCGCACCGCCGTCCGCGAGGTCAGCTGGACCGGCGAGTCGTAGCGCAGCACCTCTTCGACCACCCGGTCCGGCGCCGCCGCGGCCGGCCCGAGGCCGTCGTGGCGGAGCAGCGCCAGGACGCCGTTGCCGATCAGGTTCGTCGTCGTCTCGTGGCCGGCGATGAGCAGGAGCGTGAGCGTCACCAGGAGCTCGCCCTCGCTGAGCACGTCGCCCGCGTCGGACACCGCCACCAGCGCGGACAGGAGATCCTCCCCCGGCTCTCTCCGCCGTTTCGCGGCCAGCTCGCGGAAGTACGCGATGAAGGACTGCCGCGCCCGGACCGCCGGTTCGACCGTCTCGGGGCTCTGCAGGAACGGCGGGTCCAGCGCCCGCGCCATCGCGTGCGACCACTCCGCGAACTGCTAGCGGTCGTCCAGCGGGACGCCGAGCAGTTCGGCGATCACCTCGACCGGCAACGGCTTCGCGAGCGCCGTCATCAGGTCGAACTCGCTCGGCGCGCGGTCGATCAGGTCCACGGTGATCTCGTCGATCCGCGGCGCCAGCCGCTCGACCATCCGCGGCGTGAACGCCTTCGCGACCAGCCGCCGCAGCCGCGTGTGGTCGGGCGGGTTCAGCGACAGGAACGCCCGGACCACGCGTCCTGACTCGTCGACCGGCTGGTCCGGCCGCCGGTCCGCCGGGTCCAGGTACTCCGGTTCGGGGTGCCCGAACGCCGGATCGCGCAGGACCTGCGTGGCTTCGGCGAGGCCGCTGACGGCGAACATCCCCTCGGCCAGGAGCGCGACCGGCAGCCGCTCGTGCCACCGCCGGTAGTGCGGGTACGGGTCCGGCCGCCGCTCGGCGCCGAACAGCGCGAAGAACTCCTGCATCTCCGCCGACATCGTCGTCACGACCATCCCCCGTTCACGAAACCGGGGCACGTGGAGTTGTCCACGCGCCCCGGTTCCGGCTCACATCAGCGGCTCACGTCAGCGACGCGGGCCCTTCTTGCCCTTCTTGGCGGCGTCGCGCTGGGCGGCCCGGCGGTCCCGCCGGGTGGCTCCGCTTCCGCCCGCGCCGTCGCCCGCTTCCTCGGCGTGCGCTTCGACCTCGCCGTCCTCACCCGGGCCCGACAGCGTCAGCCCCGACTGCTGGCTGTTGCCGCCCAGGCCCTTGCCGCGCAGCGCGGCCGGGACGGAATCGGTGTCGGTCGTCGGCGGCTGCGGCGGCGCCGGCCGCGCGTGGCGGCCTTCCGGCACGGCCTGGCCGTTGCCGTTGCCGACACCCGCCGGCAGCGCGGCGGCGTCTTCGGCGGGCGGCGCTTCGGCCCGCTCGACCTGCAGGTTGAACAGGAAGCCGACGGCCTCCTCCTTCAGCGAGTCGAGCATCGCGCGGAACATGTCGAAGCCCTCGCGCTGGTACTCGATCAGCGGGTCGCGCTGCGCGAGCGCCCGCATGCCGATGCCCTGCTTGAGGTAGTCCATCTCGTAGAGGTGCTCACGCCACTTGCGGTCGAGGACCGTCAGCATGACCTGGCCCTCCAGGGTCCGCATGCCTTCCGGGCCGACGAGCGCGTTGATCTCCGCCTCGCGCTTGTCGTAGGCGTCGCGGGCGTCCTGCACCAGCGCCTCGCGCAGGGTGTTCGCGTCGAGGTCGCCGTCTTCCAGCAGGTCGTCCCAGTCGAGGCTGACCGGGTACAGCGTCTTCAGCGCCGTCCACAGCTTCTCGTGGTCCCAGTCTTCGGCGTAGCCGTTGGCCGTCGCGCCGTCCACGTAGGCGTTGACGACGTCGACGAGCATCCCTTCGATCTGGTCGCGCAGGCTCTCGCCGGCGAGCACGCGGTGGCGCTCGGCGTAGATCACCTTGCGCTGCTCGTTCATGACCTCGTCGTACTTGAGGACGTCCTTGCGCTGCTCCATGTTGATCTGCTCGACCTGCGTCTGCGCGCTCTTGATGGCCTTGGAGACCATCTTGTGCTCGATCGGCACGTCGTCGGGCAGCCGCATGGTCGTCATGACGCGCTCGACCATGGTCGCGTTGAAGCGGCGCATGAGCTCGTCACCGAGGGACAGGTAGAACCGGGACTCGCCCGGGTCGCCCTGCCGGCCGGACCGGCCGCGGAGCTGGTTGTCGATGCGGCGCGACTCGTGCCGCTCGGTGCCCAGCACGTACAGGCCGCCCGCGTCGCGGACCACCTCGGCCTCGGCCTTCGACTCTTCCTTGACCTTCTCGAGGATGCCAGGCCACGCGGCCTCGTACTCCTCGGAGTGCTCGACCGGGTCCAGGCCCTGCTCGCGCAGCACGTGGTCGGCGATCAGGTCGGGGTTGCCGCCCAGCACGATGTCAGTACCGCGGCCGGCCATGTTCGTGGCGACCGTGACGGCGCCCTTCTGGCCGGCGCGCGCGACGATCAGCGCCTCCCGGTCGTGGTGCTTCGCGTTGAGCACCTCGTGCGGCACGCTCAGCTTGACCAGCAGCTTCGAGAGCCGCTCGGACTTCTCGACGCTCGTGGTGCCGACCAGGACCGGCTGGCCCTTCTCGTGCCGCTCGGCGATGTCCTCGGCGACGGCCTCGTACTTCGCCTCTTCGGTCTTGTAGATCAGGTCCGGCTGGTCGGCGCGGACCATCGGACGGTTCGTCGGGATCGGCACCACACCCAGCTTGTAGGTCTGGTGGAACTCGGCGGCCTCGGTCTCGGCCGTACCGGTCATGCCGGACAGCTTCCCGTAGAGGCGGAAGTAGTTCTGCAGCGTGATCGTGGCGAGCGTCTGGTTCTCGGCCTTGATCTCGACCTTTTCCTTGGCCTCGATCGCCTGGTGCATGCCCTCGTTGTAGCGGCGGCCGTGGAGCACGCGGCCGGTGAACTCGTCGACGATCGCGACCTCGCCGTTGCGGACGATGTAGTCCTTGTCGCGGTGGAAGAGCTCCTGCACCTTCAGCGCGTTGTTCAGGTACCCGACCAGCGGGGTGTTCGCGGCCTCGTACAGGTTCTCGATGCCGAGCTGGTCCTCGACGAACCGGACGCCCTTTTCGGTGACGGCGACGGTGCGCTTCCGGACGTCGACCTCGTAGTGGTACTTCGAGTTGATCAGGTTCGTCTTCTCGAGCCGCTCGCGCGACCCCATCGTGGTGGTGTCGATGCCGTTCATCAGCGGGGCGAGCCGCGCGAACTCGACGTACCAGCGCGACGACTGGTCCGCCGGGCCCGAGATGATCAGCGGCGTCCGGGCCTCGTCGATGAGGATCGAGTCCACCTCGTCGACGATGGCGTAGTTGTGGCCGCGCTGGACGCAGTCGTCCAGGCTCCACGCCATGTTGTCGCGCAGGTAGTCGAAGCCGAACTCGTTGTTCGTGCCGTAGGTGACGTCGGCGTTGTACTGGTTGCGCCGGACGTCCGGCTGCTGCTCCGACAGGATGACGCCGACCTCGAGACCGAGGAAGCGGTGGATGCGGCCCATCCACTCGGAGTCGCGCTTGGCCAGGTAGTCGTTCGTCGTGACGACGTGGACGCCCTTGCCGGGGATGGCGTTGAGGTACGCCGCGAGGACACAGGTCAGGGTCTTGCCCTCACCGGTCTTCATCTCGGCGACCTGGCCCAGGTGCAGGGCGGCGCCGCCCATCAGCTGGACGTCGAAGTGCCGCTGGCCGAGCACGCGCTTGGCGGCCTCGCGGGCGACCGCGAAAGCCTCCGGCAGCAGGTCGTCCAGGGACTCCCCGTCGGCGTGCCGCTTGCGGAACTCGTCCGTCTTGGCCCGCAGCTCGGCGTCGGTCAGGTCCTTGACGTCGTCTTCGAGGGTGTTGATGTGATCGGCGATGTTGCGCAGCCGCTTCACCATCTTGCCCTCGCCCGCGCGGAGCAGGCGGTTCAGCACCATCCGGTCGACCTCACTAGCTGATCATGAGCGCGCCCAGGCCGGTCCCGGGCAGGTTCTCCCACGGCGGCCGCCGTGGGTCGGCGCCACCGTTCCACCCCATCGTAGGGAACCCGGGGCGGCGTGTGCACACGCCGTACGTCCTGACATGCGGATGGCCCGCACGCGAGCGCGTGCGGGCCATCGGCGAAGGCCTCCTCAGAGCCGGCTCAGCCGAGCCGGATCACGCCGTAGTCGAAGCCTTTCCGCCGGTAGACCACGCTGGGCCGCCCCGCGTCGGAGTCGTTGAAGAGGTAGAAATCGTGGCCGACCAGTTCCATCTCGTAGAGAGCCTGGTCCACCGTCATCGGATCGGCGGTGTGCTGCTTCTCGCGGACGACGCGGCCGGGCTGGTGGCCCAGGTCGTCGTCGGCCCAGCTCTGCTGCTGGGGCAGGGTGATCTCGTCGGCACTCGCGAAACCGTTCAGCTGCGGTTCGGCCTCGGGTGCGTCCAACACCGCGGTACGCGCGGCGGGACTGGCGGCGGCGGCCGGGGAGGTACCACCCGGCAATACCGAGGTCGCTTCGGCGACCGACTCCGGTCGGCTGCGCCCGTAGTGCACGCGCCTCCGGTCGTGTGTCCTCCGCAGCCGGTTCTCCAGCTTGGTGACTGCGGAATCGAGCGCTGCGTAGAAGTCGGCGGCACACGCTTCAGCGCGTACGGCCGGGCCACGCCCCTTTCCGGTGATTTCGACGCGCTGGCAGCTCTTGGCCTGGCGCCGGTTGGGTTCGTGGAACAACTCCACGTCGTACCGGATGACTTTCCTGTCGTAGCGCTCGAGGCGGGCCAGCTTTTCGCTGACGAGTGCCCGATAGTGCTCGGGCACCTCTACGTTGCGGCCCTTAACGACGATGTCCATACACGACCTCCCTCGCTGAGATGACTGCGAGCTGTTGAGTTCACACACGGCGCCGGTGTAGCGGGGACGGAAGCCCGGATCGCGGGCTGAGAAGGAACTCGGATCGGTTCACGACGTCTCGTGCCGGATGCCCGAGCGCGGACTCAGCGCACCTCCGGCGCCAGGGACATGGGCTCGTCACCTCCCTGCCTGCGGGGATTGCTGATAGCGGAGCACGTTAGCTTCCTCACGCCCGTTACAACAGCCCCCGAGCCGGGGGATGTCGGGGAATGAGACTCCGTCACCCCGCGCAGTGAGCGGGGAGTGAACACCAGAAAACACCCGCTGGTCGGACGCTCGCCGGTTGCCGTGGCATCACACGGACGGCGCATCACTCCAGCTGCAAGGACGCCGAGGGTGACGGCCTTGTCCGGCACAGCCACCACTCCGGTGGAGTGGTTCGGCACCCGAGTGGCTTTGATCGACACCCTCATGCCCGGACAACGGCCGCGGCGCCGCTCGCGTTCCCGCCGGAAGTCACTCGTCCAGGTGACACCCGGGTCACCCGGCTGCGGGGCTGGGTTTGGCGGGTGCTTTCGGTGGCTGGGGCTCTTGTGGTGCGGATGGGGTCGGTGGGGCTTGGGGAGACTGGTGTGACCTGGTGAAACCGCCGTTCTGGTTTTGGAGTCGGGTTCTGAGGGCGGGGTGGCGGGATTGGGGGGTGGCTGGTGGTCGGAGGTCGCGGATTCACCCGGGTGGGAATCTTTCTTGGACCGGCCGGATTGCTCGGCGAACCGGGCTCGGCGGCGCCGAGTTTGGTGGCGCCGAGTTTGGCGACGCCAGGTTTGGGCGCTGCCGGGGTTGGCGACGCCAGGTTTGGGCGCTTTCGGTCGGGCGGGCTCCGAAGTCTCGGCAATGGGTGTCGGAGTTTCGGGCGGTGGGCGCCGGGGTCTTGGCAGTCACACCGGAGTTCCGGCGGGGCTTGGGAGTTCTGGCTGCGGGCGCCGGGTTCAGGCGATGGGCAACGAAGCTCCGGCATGATTTGACGGCAGTATCGGCCGCGAGGCTCGGGTGCCGATCGCACGGTTCGCCCGCCCGCAGGAGTTCACCCGGCCACGAGGAGGGTGAGGACGGCCTCGACCGCGATGCCCTCCGCCGCCAGCGCGTGCACGCATGCGGCGGCGGTGGCTCCGGTGGTCACCACGTCGTCCAGGACCACCACCGGGAAACCGGGTGGCGGGCGGCCGGCTTCGCGGAATCGCAGCCGGCCGGCCAGGTTGGCGGCGCGCTGGGCATGGCCGAGCCCGACGGCGTCGCGGGCGCTCCCGGCCAGTTCCAACGCCGGTGCGACGGCCACTTCGAAACCGCGAGTGGCCAAGACTTTCGCCGCGGCTGCTGCCAGGAGTTCGACGTGGGGGCCACCTCGGACCCGGGATGCGGAGGGGCGGCTGGGTGCCGGGACAAGGCAGATCTTGCGATGCGCGGGGACTGATCCGGTGCTCGGGGCTGGGCCTGGGCGCCAGTGTGCGGACACGGTTCCGGTCTCGTGGGACATGTCTGGTGAGTCCTCGGAAGCGCCGCTGGTGCTCCGGGCCTGGTCCGGTGGCTGATGGGCGGAAGCGACTTCGGTCGCGCAGGCAAGGCCTGGTGGCCGGAGCCCCAAAGGTGCACCGGCGCTCCGCGCCCAATCCGATGGCCGGTCGATGGAAATGGCTCCGGTGGCGCGACCGGAATCCGGCAGCCGGTGACCGCGAGCAGCAGTTCCGGCGCTCGGAGAGAGGCCCGGCAGCCATCGCGGGGAACCGGTTCCGGCGCTCGGAGGCAGGCCTGGCGGCCGGCGTCGGGAACCGGTTTCGGCGCTCCGAGCGGCCGGTTGTTGCCCTCCGACGGACACGGTTCCGGCGCTCTCAACAGCCTGCCGCGGCTGACCTGCGGAAACAGCTCCAGCCGCGACCTGTGGCCGCCCGCCGACCACGGCTTCCTGCAACGGCAACACCACCAGGGCCTCCGCCAGCGCCAACCCCAACGCCGGGGCCAGGTCCCGGCGGCCCCGTTCCTTGTACGCGATCAACAACCGCCTACCGACGCCGCTGTACCTGGCCAGTGAGAACACCCGGACCACGCCCGCCGTGGGCACGCGGGCGACCTCCCGCACCGCGCCCCAAACGCCCCCGCAGCGGGCGCAACAAGGCGCGCCGCGGGCTCCGCACGCGGCGCAGCGGCTGGGGATCAGTAATTCCAGAAGCGCGTTGATGAACACACGGAAAGTGTCGCGACCACCACCGACAGTTTCGGGCCCTCAGCGATCACCCGATCGACTGAAACCGTCAGCCCGGGTAGAAGGGGTCCGCGTCCTTCGCCGAATGGCTCTGGGGGCGCCACACCTCGCCCAGCACCGAGGCCGTCCACAGGCCGCTCGCGTCCGCTACCACGATCGGCCTGCCGGGGGCCGCGGTTACGCCGTGGACCTGGGGTGTCAGGTTTGAGCTGTTGAACGCGTCCATGCGCTGGCCGTCCACCGTCACGCGGACCACCGGCTGGGACACGCTCGTCGTGACCGCGACCAGGGTGTCCTGGGCCAGCCAGTCGACGTCGACGACGTCGTGGAGGTCGTGGGGCTGCAGGTGGCGGGGCTCGCGCAGGCTGACCGAGTCGCCGCCCGAGCCGACCACCGAGGCCACCCACAGCTGGCCGTTGACCACCGCCGCTACCCGGGCGCCGTCGCGAGAGAACCTGAGCTCCGAGATGTCGCCCTGCTGGATCAGGTCGGCGGCGTTCACCAGCAGGGGGGTCCACTGGCCGTTCGGGGTCAGCACGACGCGGGCCACCGACTGCTGGTCGACGACCGTCCACACCTCGGACGAACCGGGGCGCCACGTCGGCCGGCTCAGGGTGTTGCCGGCCACGCTGAGCTGCGGCAGCTCGCGGCCGAGGTCGCCGATCCGCAGGTGGACGCCGCCGCCCGCGCGCTCCACCACCGCGAGGCGCTTGCCGTCGGTCGACTGGGCCGCGTTGACGACGTCGTAGCCGCCGTTGCCTGCCGGGCCGGCGATCGGGGCGCCGTCGCCGAGGGAGCGGACGCGGCCGCCGACCGTCATCAGCCCCAGCAGGTCCTGGCTCGGCGAGAGCGCCGCGCCGTACGCGGGCAGCTCGCTCAGCCGCCAGTCCGGGTGGTTCGGCACCAGCGGGGCGCCGTCGGCGAGGATCCGGATCCGCGCCGACGTCACGTACTGCAGCGAAAGCACGATCTGCGCGGCGATCAGGATGCGGGTGTCGTCGCTGACGCCGGTCAACCCGGTCAGGGGCACCACCAGCGTCCCGTCGTCGAGGCTCTTGACGTTGGTGTCGATCTCCACCGGTTCGCCGAGCAGGTTCTTCACCGCGCCGGCCAGGCTCGTCGACGGGCCGGCGACCAGCATGTCCATCACCCGGCCCGGCAGCCCGGCCTGCGGTTTCGCGACGACGTAGCGCCGGTCGGGGACGAACGTGTTGGCGGACTCCGAGTAGAAGACCACCGGCACCGCGGTGTAGTTCTCGGCGAAGTCGGACTCGGTCGCGTACAGGTCGGCGGGCGGGTCGACGATCCGCCACTGGCCGGTCGGCTGCTTGCGCACCTTCACGTGGAGCAGTGCCGGGCTGTAGTCCGGGACGAACGCGCTGTTCTGGTCCAGCGTGCCGACGTCGAACCCGCGCACGTTGACGACCTGCGTGTTCGGGTCCGGCTGCGGCTCGGTGTCGTAGACCGTGCCGAAGGTGTCCTGGATGATCGTCAGGCTGCGGCTGGGCCGCCAGGTCGCCTGCCCCTGGTCGTCCAGGTAGGCGCGGGCGGCGCCGTTGTTCTGGCCGGGCTTGAGCGTCGCGCCGATGAAGTCGCGGACCAGCGTCAGCGCGTCGATGTTCGCCTGCGGCTCGGGCGCCTCGGCGTTCTGGCCCTGGCCCTGGCGCTCCCCCGGGACGACGACGGGCTGGGACTCGAGCGGGACGTTGGCGCAGCCCGCCACCAGCACCAGGCACAACACTGCGAGCAGAACGCGTTTCACTGACCGACTTCCTCACGCTCGGCGAAGATCGCCTCCGGCGCCGGGGTCACCTCGATGATCCCGAGCGGCACCTCGCCCGGGACGCGCTCCGGCGGCGGCAGGCCCAGCGGCGACTCGCCGATGGGCACGTCCTGGTGGCGCGGGAAGCGGAACCGGAAGCAGGCACCCTGGCCGGGCGCGCCCCACGCGTCGAGCTCGCCGCCGTGCAGGCGCGCGTCCTCGAGGCTGATCGCCAGGCCGAGGCCGGTGCCGCCGGTGCGCCGGTTGCGCGACGGGTCGGCGCGCCAGAACCGGTTGAACACCAGGTCCGCCTCGCCGGGCCGCAGGCCGACGCCGCGGTCCTGGACGGTGATGGCGACGGTGGTCTCGTTGGCCGCGACGGTGAGCACCACCGGCCGGCCCTCGCTGTGGTCGACGGCGTTGGCGAGCAGGTTGCGCAGGATCCGCTCGACGCGCCGCGAGTCGACGTCGGCGGGGATCTCCTCGTCGGGCAGCACGAGCTCGACCGAGGAGCCCGCGTTGCCGGCGATGACCCGCACCTGCTCGACCGCGCGGGTGGCGATCGGGCGGACGTCGATGAACTCCGCGGACAGCTCCTCGACGCCGGCGTCGAGCCTGCTGATCTCCAGCAGGTCGCCGAGCAGGGCCTCGAACCGGTCGAGCTCGTCGACCAGCAGCTCGGTGGAGCGCGCGAGCCCGGCCGGGAACTGCTCGCGGGACGCGTGCAGCACGTCGGCGGCCATCCGGACGGTGGTCAGCGGCGTCCGCAGCTCGTGCGAGACGTCGGAGGTGAACCGGCGCTGCAGGCCGCCGAACTCCTCGAGCTGGCGGATCTGGCGCTGGATGCTGGCGGCCATCCCGTTGTAGGACACGGCGAGCTTCGCCAGGTCGTCCTCGCCGACCACGGCGACGCGCTGGTCGAGGTCGCCGCCGGCGAACTGCTCCGCCGCGGCGGCGGCCTGCCGGACCGGCCGCACCACCTGCCGCACCACCAGGTTCGTGATGCCGGCCAGCAGGAGCAGCAGGACGAGGCCGCCGACCAGCAGCGTGTTCTGCACGGTCGAGACGGTGTTCTGCTCGGTCGTCAGCGGGAACAGCAAGTACAGCTGCAGCGGGCTGGCGACGGTCTTGAGCGACGTCCCGACGATCAGGTACGTCGTGCGCCCGCCGTTCATGTCGGGGACGGTGTGCTCGAGGTAGCTCGTCTGCTCGGCTTCGACGAACTGCCGCAGCCGCGGCGGCACGTTCTCGAACGGCCCGGCGAACTCGGGTTCGCTGCCGGACTGGTCGTGGCCGCCGCTGGCGAGCACCGGGATGAACGTGCCGGCCGCCGAGCCCGCCGCGTCCTGGCTGGTCGGCGTGATCGCGATCTTCTTCAGCGCGTTCTCGAGCCGGTTGCGCAGCGCGTCCGACGTCTCGCTGCCGAGGCCGACGAGCTCACCGGCGGCGGTCTCCGCGGCCGCGCGGGTCTGCGCGGTGGCGGCGTCGCGCTTGGTGTCCAGCAGCCGCTCGGTGATCTGGTTCTGCAGGACCATGCCCAGCACGAACACCACGGCGGAGGACAGCGCGAGGGTCGACACGGTCACGCGGAACTGGAGCGAGTGCTTCCACAGCTCGTTGAACGCGACCGCGCGACGGCGCGCGAAAACGACGACACGCCGCACCAGGCGTGCCGTCGATCGCGCGAACGCGGGGAGCCGTCTGCCGGTCTCCACGGTCATGGAGCCATCACGGCGGGCCGGCCTTGTACCCGACGCCGCGAACGGTCAACACCACCTCGGGGTGTTCCGGATCCTTCTCGACCTTGGAGCGCAGCCGCTGGACGTGCACGTTCACCAGCCGGGTGTCGGCCGCGTGCCGGTAGCCCCAGACCTGCTCGAGCAGCACCTCGCGGGTGAACACCTGGCGCGGCTTGCGGGCCAGCGCCACCAGCAGGTCGAACTCCAGCGGGGTCAGCGGGATGGCCTTGCCCTCGCGCGTGACCTCGTGGCCGGGCACGTCGATCGCCAGGTCGCCGATCGTGAGCGACTCCGCCGGTTCGGCCTCGGTGCGGCGCATCCGGGCGCGGACCCGGGCGACCAGCTCCTTCGGCTTGAACGGCTTGACGACGTAGTCGTCGGCGCCGGACTCCAGGCCGAGGACGATGTCGACCGTGTCGCTCTTGGCGGTGAGCATGACGATCGGTACCCCGGACTCGGCGCGGATCGCCTTGCAGACGTCGATCCCGTTCATCCCGGGCAGCATCAGGTCGAGCAGGACGAGGTCGGGCTTCAGTTCACGCAGCGCGGGAAGCGCGCGTGAGCCGTCGGCGACCACCGCCGTGTCGAACCCCTCCCCACGGAGCACGATGGTGAGCATCTCCGCGAGTGCAGGGTCGTCGTCGACCACGAGAACACGTGCCTTCATGACCACATATTCGCACTAGTTCCGACGCCCGTACGCGCGACCCGCGTGTTTGACCACCAGAAAGATCAAGATCGGCACGGGTCCCTGCTCCATCCGGGTGCCCCTGGACGGTCCGTGAAGGCCGCCTTCAGGGACTCCGGGTCCCTCAAGGTGACCTTCACGGACCTGCGGGAAGGGCTCAGGGGGTGACGGCCGGGACCGGCGCGTCGACGAAGACGACGCCGTCCTCGACGACCACGCGGTGCGTCCGCACGGCCTTCTTGGCCGGCAGGCAGG
Organism: Amycolatopsis sp. NBC_00348; assembly: GCF_036114655.1. Taxonomy (NCBI): domain Bacteria; kingdom Bacillati; phylum Actinomycetota; class Actinomycetes; order Pseudonocardiales; family Pseudonocardiaceae; genus Amycolatopsis; species Amycolatopsis sp. NBC_00348. Next base: position 6,856,020 of record NZ_CP107994.1, read on the forward strand.
TGGGCGCGCCGGTGCGCAGGTCGAACCGGGCGGCGTGCAGCGGGCACTCGACGAAACAGCCCTCCAGCCAGCCGTCGGCCAGCGATGCGTCCTGGTGGGTGCAGGTGTCGTCGACGGCGAAGAAGCCGGCTTCGGTGTGGAACACCGCGATCGGGACGGGCCCGTCGAGGCGGCGGGCTTCGCCCTCGGGCAGGTCGGTGACGGCGCAGGCGCGGATCATCAGGGCCTCCGGAAACGACTGGCGGGATGCCGGGACGGTTCGTGAAAGTTGCGCATTGCGCGACGCTGCGCTTCTTGCGCAACAATCCGGTCCGACGGGCGGCCACGTCAAGAGATTCGCCCACTCAGCCGATAGGGAGTGCGCAAAACGGATAGTGTTGCGCTATGCGGAACCAGGACTCGGGCAACGCAACTCAGAGCCAGGTGCAGTCGGTCGACCGGGCGATCAGCGTGCTGGAGCTGCTCGCCCGCAACGGCGAAACCGGCATCACGGAGATCGCGGGCGAGCTGGGCGTGCACAAGTCGACGGCGTCGCGCCTGCTCAGCGTCCTGGAGTCGAGAGGCCTGGTCGAGCAGCTCGGCGAACGCGGGAAGTACGCGATCGGCTTCGGCATCGTGCGGCTGGCGGGCGCCGCGACCGGGCGGATGGACCTGGCGAAGCTCGGCCGCACCAGCTGCCTGAGCCTCGCCGAGGAGCTCGGCGAGACCGTGAACATCGCCATCGCCGACGACGGCGTCGCGATCAACATCAGCCAGGCCCGCGGCGCCGCGGCGATCACCACGCAGAACTGGACCGGCCAGCGGACGCCGCTGCACGCGACCTCCAGCGGCAAGATCCTCTTGGCGTACATGGCCGAAGCCGAACGCAAGCGGGTGCTGAAGCGGAAGCTGGAGCAGTACACGCCGCGCACGACCGTCGAGCCGGACGAGCTGATGACCGAGCTGGAACGGATCCTCGAAGACGGCTACGCGGCCTGCTACGAGGAGTTCGAACTCGGCATGCACGCGGTCGCGGTGCCGATCCACGGCCCGGGCGGGGACGTCGTCGCCGCGATGAGCGCGTCGGGCCCGTCGTACCGGCTCTCGAAGCAGCGGGTGAAGCAGATCGTGCGGCCGATGGCCGAGGCGGCGGACGACCTGTCCGCGCAGCTGGGCTACTTCAGGGACTAGTACAGCCGGGCCATCGCCCGGATCGTCCTTCCCATGTGCGCCACCAGTTCCGCGGGTTCCAGGACCTGCGCGTCCGCGCCGAGCCGCAGCAGTCCGGCGGCGGCGTGCGGGACGCTCTCCAGCGGGACGGTCGCGCGCCGCCAGCCCTCGGCGTCCGCGGGTTCGAGCGTGTGCGAGACGAGCCGGGCCGCCTTCGGGCCGAGGATGTCCGGCAGGGCCGCGATGCCCGCCGGCGAGAGGCGGACGACGGCCGTCTCGTCGATGTCCGCGGCTTCGTACCGCTCGACGTGCGCCCGCCAGAACTCCGCGAGGTCGAAGGCGTCGGGCCGGATGACCTGCTCGTCGAGCGGCGTCAGGGCCACGATGTTCGTGACGCGGTAGGTGCGCGGCTCCGACCGCCCGGCCGCGACGAGGTACCAGACGCCGGCCTTGAGGACCAGGCCGAGCGGGTGCAGCCGCCGCGTCACGACGCCGGGGCGCGGTGACCAGCGGCGGTAGCGGACCTCGACGACCTGGTCCCGCCACAGGGCTTCCGCGGCGGCGAGCAGCTGCGGCACCGGGTCCGCTTCGCGGTACCAGCCGGGCGCGTCGAGGTGGAAGCGCTGCCGGATGCGGGTCGAGGCGTCCCGGTACGGCGTCGGCAGCGCCGCCGTCAGCTTCAGCTCGGCCGCGGCCACCTGGGCGCCCAGGCCCAGCTCGGCGGCGGGCTGCGGCAGCCCGGTGAGGAACAGCGACTCGGCTTCGTCGGCGGTCAGGCCGGTCAGCCGGGTGCGGTAGCCGTCCATCAGCTGGTAGCCGCCGCTCGGGCCGGGCTCGGCGTAGATCGGCACGCCCGCCGCGGCCAGCGCCTCGACGTCGCGGTAGACGGTCCGGGCGGTCACGCCCAGCTCGGCGGCCAGGCGCGACGCGCTCATCCGGCCGCGGTTCTGCAGCAGCAGGAGCAGGGACACCAGCCGGCTCGCTCGCACCCGCCGGAGTCTGCCAGCCACCACTGACAGAAGGTGTCAGTGGTGGCGCCCCAGGATCGCCGTCATGAACGACTTCGACTTCCTCCACGGCTCCTGGACCGTCGTCAGCCGGCGGCTCAAGACGATCTTCGCCGGCAGCGACGACTGGGACGTCTACCCCGGCACCACCACCTGCCGGACCCTCTTCGAGGGCGGCGGCAACACCGAGGAGATCCGCTTCCCCGCTCGCGGCTTCCGCGGGTTCACGCTGCGCCTGTTCGACGTCGAGCGGAAGGAGTGGTCGATCTACTGGGCCAACGACCGCACCGGGGTGCTCCAGCCGCCGGTCGTCGGCACCTTCGCCGACGGCCGCGGCGACTTCTACGGCGACGACGTCCACGAGGGCCGGCCGATCAAGGCGCACTACCTCTGGTCGGGCACTGCGGGGCCGTCGCCGCGGTGGGAGCAGGAGTTCTCGGCCGACGGCGGGAAGACCTGGGAATCCAACTGGGTCATGGAGTTCACCCGGGCCGGAACCGGCACCTTTTCGGGCGCTTGACAGCAAGTCGCGCATGACGCACGTTGTTGCCGAAGACGCAACTTTGCCCGGAGGGATCCCGCGATGGCACAGCCCCGGGTGGTGGTCATCGGCGCCGGCCTCGTCGCCTGCGCGCTCGCCGACGAGCTGACCGAACGCGGCTGGACCGACGTCACGGTGCTGGGCGGCGGCGACCGGCCCGACACCCCCGGGCTCGTGTTCCGCACCGACGCGGACCGCACGCTGACGGAGTTCGCGAAGTACACCGTCGCGAAGTGCAGCGGCCTCACGCTCGACGGCCGGTGGTGCTTCAACCCGGTGGGCAGCCTGGAGCTCGCGACGACGCCCGAGCGGCTCGTGGACCTGAAGCGGCGGCGCGGCTGGGCGACGTCGTGGGGCGTGCGCGGCTTCCTGCGCGCGCCCCACGAGTGCGCCGACCTGCACCCGCTCCTCGACGAAACCCGGGTCCTGGGCGGGTTCCACGTCCCCGGCGACGGCCTCCTGCACGCCGGGCACGCGGCCGAAGCCCAGGCCCGGCGGGCCGCCGGGCGGGGCGCGAAGTTCCTCGACGACGACGTCGTCGCGATCGACCGCGCCGGCGGGCGCGTCACCGGCGTCGTCACGGCTTCCGGGCGGCTGCGCGCCGACGTCGTCGTGTCGTGCGCCGGCGCCGGCGCGCTCGTCGGCCTGGCGGTGCCGCACCTGCCGCTGCCGCACCGGTACGCGCGGACGTCGCCGCTGGCGGAACTGGCCGGGCACAACGACGACCACGCGCAGGCGGGCAAACCCGTGCTGCGCCACCACGACCGCGCGCTCTACGTCCGCGAGCACGTCGACCGGCTCGGCGTCGGCGCGCTCGACGTCGATTCGGACGAGTTCGACGCGGCGTGGGAGGCGGCGGCCGCGCTGCTGCCCGCGCTCCGCGACGCCAAGGCCGAGACCGTCTCCACCGTGACGCTCCCGGGCACGCCGGACGGGCTGCCGCTGCTGGGCGAGCACCCGGACCTCGAAGGCTTCTGGGTGGCCGAGGCCGTCCGGGACGAGCACTCCGCCGGGGTCGCGCGCGAGCTGGCGCGCTGGCTGGTCGACGGGCAGCCGGCGCTGGCCGTCCACGGCTGCGACCTGGCCCGCTTCGACCGCGTTTCGGTGCGGGGCCGCCGGTTCGCCGAGGTCCACGAGATCGTGCACCCGCTGGATCCCCGGGAAGCACTGCTGCGCAGCAGTCCCTTCGCCGAGCGGCAAACCGGGCTGGGCGCGCACTTCCTGCCGTCCGGCGGGTGGGCGCGGCCGCAGTGGTACCAGGCCAACGCGGACCTGCCCGGCGTCTCGGCGCGCACCGGCTGGGCCGCGCGGCACTGGTCGCCGATCGGGAGCGCGGAGGCGCTCGCGGCTCGCGAGCGCGTCGCGATGTTCGACCTGACCGCCGGGCCGCGGCTGGCGGTCACCGGCCCGGGCGCGCTGCCGTTCCTGCAGGCCATGACGACCGGCGACCTGGCCGGGCCGCCGGGCTCGGTCACCCGCACGCTGCTGCTGAGCGAGGACGGCGGAGTGCGCGGCCAGGTGACCGTGGCCCGGCTCGGCGACGAACGGTTCCACGTCGGCGCCACCGGCCGGGCGGACTTCGACTGGCTGCGGCGCCACCTGCCGGGCGACGGCGCCGTGCAGCTCCACGAGACCACACCCGGCACCTGCTGCGTCGGCGTCTGGGGGCCGCACGCCGACGACGTCCTACCGGAACTGTCCACAACGGACTGTTCGGCCGAGGAGACCTACGTGGACGACGTCCCGGTCGTCGCGTTGCGACTGTCCACCGTGGGCGTTCCCGGCTGGGAGCTGCACGCCACGGCGGATGTGGGCCGCCGGCTGTGGGACACCCTGCGGGCGCGCGGGATCGTCGCCGCCGGGCACCAGGCGTACACCAGCCTGCGGCTGGCGGCCGGGGTGCGCGTGCCGGGCGTCGACGTCACCACCGAGCACGATCCGTACGAGGCCGGGCTCGGGTCCGCCGTCCGGCTGGACAAGGGCTACTTCCTCGGCCGCGACGCGCTCGCCGGCAGGTCCGAAGCCACCGTGGGCCGCCGGCTGACCCGGTTGCGCGTCGACGGCGTCGTGCTGGGCAAGGAGCCGGTGTACGTCGAGGGCCGCGCGGCCGGGTACGTCACCAGCGGGGACGAATCGGTCGCCTACGCCTGGCTCCCGGTGGAGTACAGCGTGCCGGGGACGCGGGTGGAGATCGAGTACTTCGGCACGCGCGTTCCCGGGAGGGTCACATGACGCACTACGACGTGATCGTGCTCGGCCTCGGCGGCATGGGCAGCGCCGCCGCGTACCGGCTGGCGCAACGTGGGCAACGGGTGCTCGGCCTCGACCAGTTCGCGCCGGTGCACCACCTCGGGTCGAGCCACGGCGGTTCGCGGATCACGCGCCAGGCCTACCTCGAAGGCCCCGAGTACGTGCCGCTCCTGCTGCGGGCCCACGAACTGTGGGACGGCCTCGAGCGCGACAGCGGACGCCGGCTGTTCACCCGCTGCGGCGGGCTCATGGTCGGCACGGCGGCGTCGCGGACGATCACCGGGAGCGTCGCTTCGGCGGAGGCGTTCGGTGTGCCGCACGAACTGCTCGACGCTCGTGAAATGCGCCGCCGGTACCCGACGACGTCTCCGGCGCCGGACGAGGTCGCGCTGTACGAACCGGGCGCCGGGCTGGTGTCACCCGAGGGCAGCGTCGCCGCGCACCTGCAGCTCGCCGCGCGGTGCGGCGCCGAACTGCACCACGAGGAGAAGGTGTTCACCTGGAGCACCACGGCCGGCGGCGTGCGCGTCGGGACGTCGCACAACTACTACACGGCCGACCGGCTGGTGCTGTGCCCCGGCGCGTGGGCCGGCGAGCTGCTGCGCGACCTCGGCGTCGCGTTCACCGTACGGCGGCAGGTGCAGTTCTGGTTCGCGCCCTCGGGTGGAGTCGAACCGTTCCGCCGGCACCCGGTCTACATCTGGGAAGGCGACGGCTACACGTTCTACGGCTTCCCCGCGCACAACGCGGCGGGCGACGGCGTGAAGGTCGCGTTCCACAGCGGCGGCCGGCCGTGCACACCCGACGGCCTCGACCGGACGGTGACCGACGCCGAGGTCCACGAGATCGCCACGGTCGTCAAGCGCCACCTGCCGACGCTGCCCGGCGCGTTCCTCCGCGCGGTGACGTGCATGTACACCGACACCGCCGACGAGAGCTTCGTGCTGGCCCCGCACCCGGCCGAGGAACGGGTGCTGCTGGCGTGCGGCTTCTCCGGCCACGGCTTCAAGTTCGCGCCGGTGGTCGGCGAGATCGTCGCGGACCTGGTCGTCGACGGGACGACCGCGCACCCGATCGCCCAGTTCGACCCGGCGCGCCTGCTTTAGGCGAGCAGGGTCGCGGCGAGGGCTTCGAGGTCGACGCCCGCGACGCCGTCCAGGACGTGCCACGGTGAGAACCAGCCCGCGGCGGCCAGCTCGTCGTACACCGCCGCGCAGCGCCGCTGGAGGCCGTCGTCGGTCTCGAAGGCGTCGCGCTCGCGGTCGGTCTCGGCCGCCGCGCGGCGTTCGGCGCGTTCCGCCGCGACCGACGCGGCGACCCGCAGCAGCAGGTGCGCGTCCGGGTGCGGCAGGCCGAAGCGGTCGACCTCCAGCTCCCACACCCACTTCACGACCTCGCCGGCCGCGTCCTGCCCCAGGCGCGCGGCCGCGTACGCGGCGTTCGAAGCGACGTACCGGTCGAGGAGGACGACGTCGTGCGCGTCACGCAGGGCGCGGATCTCGTCCGCGGCACCGCTGCGGTCCAGCGCGTAGAGCACGGCCATGCCGTACACCGAGTCGGCGAGGTCGCCGTGCCCGCGGTGCAGCGCCTCCTTGACGAGGTCCGCGTGCACGCTCTCGCCGTACCGCGGGAAAGCCAGCTTCGCCACGCTCGCGCCCTTGGCGCGCAACGCGTTCGTCAACCCCTCGGTCAGCGTGCGCTTGCCCGCGCCGTCGAGTCCTTCGATGACCACCAGTCGCCCCATGGGCGTCACAGTAACGGTGGTGGACCGGCGGGCTCGGTGGAAGGGGATCGACGCCGAGCCCGCCGGTACGACTAGGCGGTCGTCCGCCGCAGGTGCAGCACGTAGTACCCCGCGCCGCTGACCAGGAGGACGCCGGCCAGGATCAGCAGCGGGACCCAGCCGGTGTCGTTGCTGGACGGTGCCGGGCCGCCGTCGCCGCGGGGCATCACCGAGCCCGTGGCTCCGTAGCCGCCGGCCTCGCCGTCGCGGTCGTAGGCCGAGCCGGGGAGCTTGTCCGCGTACTTCGCCCCGACCGCCCGCTGGTAGTCGGCGAGGCTCAGCGCCGCACCGCCGGCGAGCGGCGTGACGCGGCCGTCGCCGACCGCGTACCAGGCGTCGACCTGCGGTTCGTGCAGCAACTGGGCGCCGGCGGGCAGCTTGCGGGCGAACGACGTCTCGACGTCGCCCGAGGCGATGTTGCCGACCTGCCAGGCGCCGTCGTCACCGCGGACCGACCAGAGCGTCGCGGTCCGGCCGTCGGAAGCCTGGACGGGCACGGCGAAGTAGGAGAACGCGCCCGGCGCCGCACCCGGCGTGCCGACGACGAAGTCCGGGGACAGGTCGTAGACCGGGTAGGCGTCCGGCGCGATCCGCACCGAGACCGGCGCGGCCGACGCGCCGGGCGCTTGGGCGAAGAACCGGACCAGGGTGTCCTGGAGCCCGGGCGCGGCGGCCGCGCTCCGGGCCGCCGCGGCGTCGGCGCTGCTGATGCCGGCGGCCTGGGCCGCGCCTGACACCGGTGCCGTCATCAGCAGCGCCGCGCCGGTCAGCACGGCGAGCACCAGCGCCCGCCTGCTCATCGGGTGATCCCCGTGAGCGTGTGCGTCCAGGTGAAGGACGAATTCTGCGTGTAGTAACCGTAGGTCGACCAGTTGTAGCGCTTGGCCGGCCCCGGATCACCCCAGTACACCCAGTCGCCGCTGGTGTCGTAGCCGTAGAGGACGTGCGTGTGGCCGCCGCCCGAGCGGTAGCCGACCCGGGTCTCGACCGGCCGGTTCGCGGCGGTCTGCGTCCGGATCGAGGCGTAGGGGATGCGGCTGTCGAGGTAGCGACCGGGCGAGGTGAACCCGAGCCGGGCGAAGGCGCGTTGCGGGTCGGCGAGCGTGCCCGGCAGGTTCGCGCAGTCGGTCCCTGTCGTGTTGTGAGCCAGCTGACAGAAGCGCGTCTGGCTGACGGTGACGCCGTGGTAGGCCGCGATGGTGTTGCCCGACGCCGCCCAGCACCACTGGGTCCGCTGCTGCGCCTGCATCGAGATCTGGTTCCGGACGCTCGACGGCGTGCCGGACGCTGCGGCGGTGGCCGGCACGACCAGGCACAGCGCCAGGCTCACCGCCAGTGCGGTGTGGACTCTGCTCGACTTCACCAGCACGGACGGCCTCCTGCTCGAACGTGGGCGAACCAGCGGTGGTCACCACGGTGAACAACGCCATCACCCGGAGCAAGAACGCCATCTGGAGGAACGGACCGTTCCGGGGGGTAGCCGGAACGCGGAACAGTCACCATCACGTGGCCAACCACCCTGAACGGGGGTCGGCACGCCCACTCTACGCTGCTAACGTGAACGTTCCGCGGTGTTCACGCCCAGCGCACACACTGGTCGGGTGAAGGGACGAGCGGTGGTACAAGACGGGAACCTTCCACTGATCATCGATGGCGCCCGGGCGACCCGGGCATCGGTCGCCGAACTGCCGAAAGAGCTGACCGAAGCGCTCCGGACCGGCGAATTCCACCATGCCTTGAGACTCGCGATCGCCTACCGCGGCCTCTCGCTCGCCCGGCTGCGCGCGCACCTCGCGCTGCGCGGGGTCCAAATCGGACAGTCGACGCTGAGTTACTGGCAACGCGGGCTGCGTCAGCCCGAAGTGCCCAAGGCACTGCCGGCGGTCCGGGCCCTGGAATCAGTCCTCCAGCTGCCCGCGGACGCCCTCGTGGTCTTGATCGGCCCGCGACTGGTCCGCCGCGGCCACCAGCCGGCGGCGTCGTTCCACGACCTCCGTTCCGGTGACATGGGGTCGATCGTCGAGGACCTGCTCGCCGAGCTCGGCGCGTACCCCTCGTCGAACCACTACAACGGCGACCTCGAGCTGCTGTCCGTCCACGACACGATCACGTTCGACGCCGAGCACCGCCAGGTCAGCCTCCGGACCCGCCTGGTGACGCGAGCGCGCCGGCACGGCCCGGACCGCTACCTGACGGTCTACAACGGCGACCCGGGCTGCCGGATCGACGACGTCGAGCTGATCACGGACGAGGGCTGCCGGGTCGGCCGGATGCGCCGCAACCCGGACGCGGACACGATGGCGACGGAGCTGCTGTTCGACCGCAAGCTCGCCGAGGGCGACATCCACGTGTTCTGCTTCGAGGTCCGCGACGACTCGGGTTCGGCGTCGCCGGGCTACTACCGGATGCTGCGCGACCGTTGCGCGAGCTACCTGGTCCAGCTGAGGTTCGACCGCAACGCTCTCCCGGCCCGCTGCACCCGCCAGGTCCGCGCCCGCGACGACGCCCTGCCGGTGGTGGCGGAGGAGCTGGCGTGCGACATGGGCGGCGTGAGCAGCGCGTTCTTCAACGACGCGGGTCCGGGGTTGGCCGGAGTCGCGGTGGAGTGGAACTGATTGGCGCAACGCCCCGCCGAATTGAACGGAATTTGATTACCCTGCGAGTACACGATTCACTCGAATGGGTGAAGAGTGTGTTTGAGCACAACTACTCCGGGACGGGTCCCGGGATCGGCGTTTAAAGTATTGCCTTCCAGTCGGGGGAGACTGGACGGCAAGGAGAAAAGTGCCAGAAAACCTCTCCACCACACTCGGCGCACTGGTGGAAGCACAGGTCACCGACGCCGGAGGACCACCGTCGCCGGTTCTGGTCCTCGAAGGAACCGGTGGCTCCGGCCGTTCCACGGCGTTGCGGAAAACGCTGGAGGAATACCAGGAAAAGACGCCGACAGCACTGGTTCAACCGCACGACAACGGCGAACCCGCGGATTCCGCTGTGCGCGGCGTCCTCACCGCCGTAATGCTCGGTCTCACCCCGGGAATCCGCGGTTACGACGTCAAGTTCCCGCGCACGGTGATCGCGCAGATCGTCCTCAGCGAAGACTTCTCCGGGCTGACCGCGGCCGCGGCGCTGAGCCGGCTGAAGGTGGTGCTGGCCGCCTACAGCGAGCCCGCCGCGGTGACCAAGTTCGTCGTCGGCCTGGTGGCCGCCGGTGGAGAACTGGCCGCGAACCAGGCCGCCCCACCCGTCGCCGCGGTCACCTCCGCGATCGCGAAGCAGGTGGCCGCGGGCGTCCTGGCGGCCCTGCGCAAGCGGGCCTGGCAACGGCAGATCTACTGGGACGGCCTCGTGGCCTGGTTCGGCCACCAGGACAAGGGCTTCCGCTACAACGCCGCCCAGATCCTGATCGACCTCAGCAACCGGGCCCGCAGTGACCGTGCCGACCTGCGCGAAGGAGTGACCGACCTGCTGGTCGCGGCCCTGCTCGCGGACCTGCGGCACAGCTGGGAGTCGGCCCGTGGCACCGCACCGAACGTGCTCGTGCTCATCGACGACGCCGACCTGCCCGGCCCGTCGGCCTTCATCGGCTCGCTGCTCCGCGTCCGGGCCGGGCTGGCCGCCACGCGCGCCGCCCTGCCGGACCCGGTGAACGTGGCCGTCGCCTCCGCCGGCGCGCTGGCCGACGTGCTCACCGCGGACACCGGCTGGGCGGGTGGGGCAGGCCCGTCCCGGCCGTGGGTGCGGGTGCCGGCCGCCGACCTCGGCCAGGAGGAGGTCTGCCTGCTGGCCCAGAGCTTCGACTGGGGTGGCGGACGCCGGTACGGCTTGATCACCCACCACCTCACCCACGGCCACCCGGAGGGGACGGGCATCGTCCTGCGCGCGCTCGTCGCCGCGCCCGAACTGGCCGACGACCTCGACGGCCTGCTGCGCCGCCGCGGACCGGGCGACGTCCCGATCGAACACCGGCTGCTGGAACCGTTCGCCCGCGGCCTGAGCGCGCGCAAGGACGTCGACGAGCCCCAGTTCGAGGCGCTCGTGACCCTGTCGGGTGCCCGTGATCGGCGCGAAGCCGACGGGCTGCTCCCGCTGCTGCCGCACCCGATCGGCATCGGCTCCCCCGTGTTCACGTCACCGACGTTGTGGTCGCCGCCGGGAGCGGACGGCGGCCGCCTGCACCCACTGGCCCGGTACGTCGGCCTGCGGCTCCTCGCCGCCCGCGACGACCCGGCGACCGGCTGGACGGCGGTGTTCCGGAAGCTGCGGGACCGCGCCGGGCCCGACGACCCGGCCGGCCGGCTGCACCACGAAAGGCTGCTGAGCGGCAAGGAGGTCGTGGCCAAGGAGCTGGCCGGCCTCCTGCGGGAGCTGCGGGCCGCGGACTGGCTGACCCTGCTCGACGAGGTCACCGCCACCCCGGACCCCCGGGAACGGGACTTCGCGGCCGTCTGCGGTCCGAAGCAGCCCGCGACTCCGGTGGACCACATCGTCGTGCTGCTCGGCGTGTTCCCCGCACTCCACGACCCGTGCCTCACCTCCGCGTGGAATCGCAAGACCCTGCAGACCCTCGCCTCGCACAGCCTCACCCACCTGGCCGGGTACGGCGACGAGCGGCCGCCGTTCCTCATGTGGCCCCGGCGCTGACCGCCCCACCTCCCGGAAGGACCCCACCTTGCCCTCGCGTTACCGCTGGGTGGTCGTGCCCCGTGCCGACCGCTTCCCGAAACTGTGGATCGACTGGCTCCGGCTCGGGCTCGTGGTCCTGCTGGCCGTCACCGCCACCGGCGTCGTCGTCTTCCGGCAGGACCTCGGCCGGCTGGCCACCTGCAACGACGGCTGGCCCGGTACCGCCGCCTGGTCCGCCGCCGGCGAGTGCGTCGGGTTGTCCGACGGCTCGTACGCCTTCGGCCTCGACCGGTTCGCCCCGGTGCTGCAGACGATCGACCACCAGAACGACGCGGCCGCCGACAGCTGTGACCCGGACGGCACGCCGGTGACCGTCGGCGTGCTGGTGACCATGACCGACCGCTACACGGGCGGCCGCGCGGTGCACGAGCTCGAAGGCATGGCGGCGGGTCAGCGCCACGCCAACGGCACCGGCTGCGTGCACCCGATGCGGCTGGTGGTCGCGAACATCGGCGCGTACGGCCCGGACAGCGAAGGACTCGACGTCGCGCAGGCACTCGCCGACCGGCCGGACGTCGTCGCGGTCGTCGGGATGGGCCTGAGCCAGGAGCAGGCGGCCCGGACCGCGGACCTGTTCGCCGGCGCGAAGATCCCGATGGTGTCCGACGTGATCACCGCGGAGGGCTTCGACCAGACAGGCTCGCGCGAGGACCAGCCGCAGTTCGACTCGTGCGACCCGGACATCACCTACCAGCACGGGATCGGGCGGGACTACTTCTACCGCGTCGCGTACCGCAACCGGGTGCAGATCGACCGGCTCGCCTCCGTCGTGACCGCGCGGCCGGACTTCGTCATGGTGCCCACCGGCGGTTCCGACCCGTACACCTGCACCGCGCTGCCGATGGTGCAGCGCCGGTTCGGCGGCGACGTCACGGAGGTGAAGTTCGACGCCGACGAGTCCAGCACGGTGCTGCAGACGGCGAGGCGGATCTGCGGCACGGCCAAGGACGTCACCGTCGTGTACATCGCCCGCGGCAGCGACCTGGCCCGGCTCTTGTTCAGCCTCGACGAGGCGTTCGGCAGCGGGCAGTGCGCGGCGACGTCGGTGGCCGTGGTGAGCACCTCGGACGGCCAGCGGCTCCGCGCGGTCGAGGACAACCCGATGCTGGAGGACCTGCGGGTCCGCGCCCTGCGGTCGGCGAGCTTCGCCACCGGCAAGGTGCGCCTGCTCACGACGCTCGTCTCGGGCGCCGACAAGAAGCGCCCGGACAACCCCGGGTTCGCCGATCTGGAGGAGTCGTTCACCGGCGCCGGGTTCGACCTGGCGGACATCGACGACGGCTGGGCGGTCAACGCCTACGACTCGACGGTCACGGTGTCCGAAGCCCTGCGCACCCTGCCGGCCGCGAAACCGGTCCAGCGCAGCCAGGTGAACACGGCGATCAGCGGCTTCTCCGCGGCGGGCCAAGCGGTCCGCGGCGCGGGCGGCATGATCACGTTCGACAACAGCGGCAACCGGGCCGACGCCGGCCCGCCCGTGGTCCGGGTCTGCCCCCTGCCACCGGCGACCGGATCCCGCCCGGCCCGCACGACAAGCGTGCCGGCGGGCCCGGGAGACCCGGCGACCTGCTGACCGGGCCTCCGGGGACGTGCCGCCGGTTTCCCGCCGGCGGGACACGAGCTACGCGGGTCCGCCGCTCACAGCACCTCGAACCCGTTGGCCTTGGCCGCCTCCGCTTGGCGGTCGTCCCGGGTCACGAAGGTCACCGGCGCGCCGCCGGTCAGCTCCGCCGTGCCGTGCATCGCCACAGCCAGGTGGATCGCGTCGAGGGTGCGCACCGGGTAGCACCGTTCGCGAATCCTGGTCGAACTGGTGCAGGAACTCCTCGGCGTCCGGGATGCGCCCGGTCCGCTGGGCCGCGGTGACCGCGCTCGCGAACTCCGGCCGGGTCAGCTCGCTGGTGAGCGCGAGGTGCCCACCGTCGATCAGCAGCTTCCGCAGCTCGACGTGATCGGCCTCGTCGGTGAGGTAGGCCCCGACGTCGGCACTCGTGCCGGCGTAGAAAGCGGTCACCTCGCATCCAGTCGAGCGCCTCGCCGACGGCCGTGCCCCAGCCGCGCGAGAGTTCTTCCAGCTTGTCGTGCCCCGGCGCCTCGCCCTCCGGTTCGAAGACGAGCAGCTTGCCTTCGGCGACGAGGCGATCGCGTCGTTCCAGCGGGCTTCCCCCTGCGCCACCACACCCCGCAGGCCCTCGGTGACCAGGTCGTTCATGCTGCGTCCCTCGGCTTCAAGCCGCGCAACAGAAAGGCCGCCCCGGACACGTCCGGGGCGGCCTGACCTGCCGAAAGGCTCAGTAGCGGTAGTGGTCCGCCTTGAACGGGCCTTCGACGTCGACGTCGATGTACTCGGCCTGCTCCTTGGTGAGCTTGGTCAGCTCGCCGCCGAGCGCGTCGAGGTGGATCTTCGCGACCTTCTCGTCGAGCTTCTTGGGGAGGCGGAAGACCTCCTTGTCGTACTCCTCGTGCTTGGTGAACAGCTCGACCTGCGCGATCACCTGGTTGGAGAAGCTGTTCGACATCACGAACGACGGGTGGCCGGTCGCGTTGCCCAGGTTGAGCAGGCGGCCCTCGGACAGCACGATGATCGTGTTGCCGTTCGGGAAGATCCACTCGTCGACCTGCGGCTTGATGGTGATCCGCCGGATGCCCGGGTAGCGCTGCAGGCCCGCCATGTCGAGCTCGTTGTCGAAGTGGCCGATGTTGCCCAGGATCGCCTGGTGCTTCATCTTCGCCATGTCCTCGACCAGCACGACGTCCTTGTTGCCGGTCGTCGTGATCACGATGTCGGCGTTGGGCAGCGCGTTCTTCAGCGTCTGGACCTGGTAGCCGTCCATCGCCGCCTGCAGCGCGCAGATCGGGTCGATCTCGGTGACGATGACGCGGGCACCCTGGCCGCGCAGCGACTCCGCCGCGCCCTTGCCGACGTCGCCGTAACCGCAGACGACCGCGACCTTGCCGCCGATCAGCACATCGGTGCCGCGGTTGATGCCGTCGATCAGCGAGTGGCGGATGCCGTAGCGGTTGTCGAACTTCGACTTCGTCACGGCGTCGTTGACGTTGATCGCCGGGAACAGCAGCTCACCGGCCGCGGCCAGCTGGTACAGCCGCAGCACGCCGGTGGTGGTCTCCTCGGTGACGCCGCGGATGCCCTCGCCGATCTTCGTCCACTTGCCGGTGTCCGAAGCGACCGACGCCTTCAGCAGCTCGAGGAACACGCGGAACTCGTCCGAGGTGTTCTCGTCCGGGGCCGGCACGACACCCGACTTCTCGAACTCGGTGCCCTTGTGGACGAGCATGGTGGCGTCGCCACCGTCGTCGAGGATCATGTTGGGACCCTCGCCGTCCCAGGTGAGCATCCGCTCGGTGCACCACCAGTACTCCTCGAGCGACTCGCCCTTCCAGGCGAAGACCGGGACGCCCTTGGGCTCCTCGGCCGTGCCGTTCGGGCCGAGGACGACGGCGGCGGCCGCGTGGTCCTGCGTCGAGAAGATGTTGCAGGACGCCCAGCGCACCTCGGCACCCAGCGACACCAGCGTCTCGATGAGCACGGCGGTCTGGACGGTCATGTGCAGGGAACCGGAGACCCGCGCCCCGCGCAGGGGGTAGACCTCCGCGTACTCGCGCCGCAGCGCCATCAGTCCGGGCATCTCGTGCTCGGCGAGGCGGATCTCCTTGCGGCCGAATTCGGCGGCATCGAGGTCGGCGACGGCGAACTCGATGCCGTTGCGGGTCTCGTGCCGCTTGGCAACGCTTTCGGGGGTCATAGTGGCGATTCCTCCAAGACTCGATGACTACCGAACACTACCGTTGTCCGCTCGACCTTCCCTAGAAAGCGATTCGCAGCAGCTCAGGAGGCCTTCACCGTGCCCATGCCCGGCCCGGACACCCGCGTCGTCGAAATCCGCGTCGCCGGCCTCGTGGGCACCAGCGGCGAGACCCTGCTCGACGCGGTCGCGACCGTCGACGTCGCCGGCGACGGGCTGGGCCGTGTGATCCGCCCGGCGGACCGGCTGCGGCGGCCGGCGCCGGGACCGGTGCTGCCGGCCCTGGGCCGGTCGATCCCGCGGACCCTCGAGGGCTACCTCTGGCACGGCATGACGTCGGGGGGCGCCGCGAAGGCGACCTGGGCCCTGCTGTTCCCGTTCTCGCTGGCCAACGTCGCGTTCTGGATGCTGCCGGCGGTCCCGCCCGGGCGCCGCCTCCCCCGCGTGCTCGGCGCGGTGTGCCGCGGCCTGCTGCGCGTCGCGGCCCTGCTGCTCACCATGCTGCTGATGGGCCAGCTCGCGGCGATCGCGCTCGACCTGTTCGCCGCGCAGTGCCTGGCCCCCGGCTCGGGCTGCCTGCCCGCGATCCCGGACAACCTCCGCACGCTGCCCGCGCGGATCGTGGTCGGCGTCCTCCCGCTGCTCGTGGTGATCTTCGTGCTGCACCGGATCTCGTCGGCGAGCTGGGCGGTGCACGCCGAGAGCGACCGCGTCGAAGGCCCGCTGCGGATGCGCACCGGCTCCGGGACGCCGGCGCTGCGCGGGCTGCACACCGTCGCCGCGCTCGCGTCGGTCGCGCTGCTGCTGCTCGGCGGCCCGTTCCGGGTGCCGGGGGCCGTCTTCGACCTGGTCGTCTGGATCGCCACGCTGGCGCTGGTGCTCGCCGCCGTCGTCGCCGCGGCGATCGGCACGGACACCGGCCGGATCGCCCGCCGCGGCCTGATCGCGTTCGCCGTGCTGCTGGTCGTCGTCGCGGCGGTGCGGCTGCGCCCCGGCCCGGGCCGGCTGCCGGGGACCAACGGCGTCGTCGAGGGCCTCGGCGCGTCGCTGGTCGCGGTCACCGTGCTGTTCGCGCTGTTCCTGGCCCCGGCCGCGCTGCTGGCCCGGCCCACCTGGAAGCACAAGCCGCGCCGGCTGCGGCCGTGGGCGGGCGGCTGGGCGGCCGCGCCGGTGCTCGCGCTCGCCGGGCTGCTCGGCGGCGGGTTCGGCGCCGGGCTCGCCGAAGCCGTCCGACGCCTCTCCGGGGCCGGCCTCCTGCAGGTGCCCGACACGTACCTGCTGGTCACGGTCCTGTGGGGCGCCGGGCTGGCGCTCGCGGCGGTGCTGTCCCTGCTGGGCTTCGCGGTCGCCGTCCCGGTGCGCCGGCTGCGGCGGGGCATCCCGGCGATCGTCGGGCTGATGGAGCACGACGCCCAGCAGGAGGCCCAGGCCGCGGCGGCGTGGGCGCGGTCGGCGTGGGAACGGCGGCACCTGCACCACCTGGCCCTCACCGTGGCGTCCGCGATGTCGGCGGGCGGCGCGGCGCTGCTGGTGCTGCGGTTCGGGTTCGGCCTGGTCCCCGGCTGGTTCGGGCCGCTGTCGGCGATCGGCGTCGTCGCGCTCGGCGCGCTGGCGGCGGGGCTGCTGCGCGTCGTCTACACGGCCGCGCGCACCCCGCAGCGCAGCCGGCACCTCGGCGCGCTCGCCGACCTCGTCTGCTTCTGGCCGCGGGCCGCGCACCCGACCGTGCCGCCGTGTTACGCGCTGAAGGTCGTCCCCGAACTGGCCGCGCGCGTGCGCGAGCACCTCAAGGAGCCGGGAACGCGGGTGGTGCTGTCCGGCTACAACCTCGGCAGCCTGCTCACGGTCATGGCCGCCGCGCGGCTCGCGGCCGAGCTGCCGGAGACCGACCGCGAGCGCGTCGGCGTGCTGACCGCCGGGTCACCCCTGCAGTGGGGCTACCAGCGGGCGTTCCCCGCGCTGCTGCCGCAGGAGTCGCTGGAGCAGCTCTTCGAAAGCCTCGACGGCCGGTGGCGGGCGCTGTGCCGCGGCACGGACATCTTCGGCGGCGGCGTGACGACGTGGCGGCACGAGGTCTCCGACCGGAAGCTGTACGGCGTCGGCTTCCTGGCCGAAGGCGGCTGCGGCCCGTTGAAGGCGAAGGCCGACGAGAACGGCGTCCTGATCCTGGGCGGCGACCACTGGCTGCCGGACCCGCTGCGCGGCCCGACCGGGCGGCACCGCTGGGCACCGGGAGTGCTCAGGCACCAGGACTACGTCGTCGACGCGGAGTGGGACCACGCCGTCGCGATGGCGGCCGGGCTCGGCAAACCGAACGGCGGCGTACAGGGGCTGCTCTTCCCGGACTTCCCCGGAAAGCCGTGAAGGCCCCCTTACCGGCATCTTGAGCCGGTAAGGGGGCCTTCACGGAACTTTCGGGCTAGCTCAGCTTCACTCGGAAGCCTTGCGGCGGAACTTCAGCAGCGCGAGCAGGCCGCCACCGCCGAGGATCAGCAGCGCGGCGATCCACACGAGCCACATGTTGTCGAAACCGGTGTTGGCCAGGCCGCCGCCGGTGCCGGACTCGTTGCCCGCGGGCACGACCGCCGGGGCGGTCGAGCTGGTCGGCGAGACCGAGGTGTCCGAGGTCGCCGGGGCGCTCGGCTTCGTGGCCTCGGTCGTCGGGGCCGGCTTGGTCGGCGCCGTCGTGGTCTCGGTCGGCTTGGTCGCCGTCTTCGAGCCGCAGAGGTACCACTTGTCGATGCCGGCCTGGTGGCCGTTGCGGCTGAACGGCGCGCGCAGGTCGGTCCACGGGGCGTTCTTGTCCAGGCCGCGGGCGCCCGGGGTGTAGTCGTTGAAGCCGTCGTCGCCACCGATGACGACGATGCGCTTGACCGTGACGCCTTCGTTGACCTTGGTGATGGCCAGGCGGTTGTTCGTGATCTTGGCGACGACGTCGCCCTGGCCGAGGTCGGTGCCCTCGGCGCACGGCGTGGCCTTGCCGGGCGTCGGGTGCGGGCGGTTGTCGTCACTGTGGCAGGCCAGCGCGGAGCCGGCGGTGCCGATGAGGGCGGCGGCGGTGAGCGCGATGATCGCGGCCGAGCCGCGGAGGGTACGACTACGCATTCAGAACTCCTGTGCCAGGCGGGGGGACACCTTGGAAAAATTGTGATCGCGGCACCACTGAGCGTGAAATCACACTGTTGTAACTCACCCGTCAGTGGCACACGAAGGATCGAAAGGTATCGCACGTCACTCGCCTCGCTACACGGGGTCCCCTTTTGGGCACCAAAAGCAAGATCGTCTCGTGACGTCCGTTCTGCACCGGTCCGAAAAAAACCCCGCCGACCTGCGGAAAGCAGGTCGGCGGGGCGCACCACGAAAGAGTGGGTGAATCAGCTCCCGGAGGGCTTGGCCGACGATTCGACGCCTTCGACACCGTCGGCCTGACGCTTGCCGAGCAACGAGTGCCGGCGGCTGTAGGCGAAGTAGATGACCACGCCGATCACCATCCACACGATGAACCGCAGCCAGGTCAGCACGGTCAGGTTCAGCATCAGCCAGAGGCAGGCCAGGATGGCCAGGATCGGGATGAGCGGCACCAGCGGCACCTTGAACGCCCGGGGCAGGTCAGGGCGCGTCCGGCGCAGGATCAGGACGCCCGCCGACACCAGCACGAACGCGAAGAGCGTGCCGACGTTGACCATCTCCTCCAGCTTGTCCGCCGGGAAGAACGTCGCCGCGAGGGCGACCAGGCCGCCGACGATGATCGTCGCGCGCTTCGGCGTCCCGTGCCCGCCGGTCTTCGCCAGGCTGCGCGGCATCAGGCCGTCGCGGGACATGGCGTAGATGATCCGGACCTGGCCGAGCATCAGCACCATGACGACGGTGGTCAGGCCGGCCAGCGCGCCGAAGGAGATGAGGTTGGCCGCCCAGTCGACGCCGTTGGCGGAGAACGCCGTGGCGAGCGTCTTGTGGCTGCCGTCGCCGGCCGAGGTGGCCAGGTCCTTGTAGGACGTCATGCCCACGACCACGAGCGAGACCGCGACGTAGAGCACGGTGACGATGATCAGCGAGCCGAAGATGCCGCGCGGCACGGACTTCTGCGGGTTCTTCGTCTCCTCGGCGGTGGTCGCCACGATGTCGAACCCGATGAACGCGAAGAACACCAGCGAGGCGCCGGCCAGCAGGCCGAAGACGCCGTAGGAGCTGCTCGCGCCGCCCGCGATCAGCGAGAAGAGCGACTGGTCGACGCCGGTCTCGCCCGCGCCGCCGGTCGAGCCCGGCGGGATGTACGGCGTGTAGTTGGCGCCCTTGATGTAGAAGATGCCGAGGATGATCACGAACAGCACCACAGCGACCTTGATGCCGGTGATCACCATCGACACCCGCGAGGACAGCTTGGTGCCGACGGCCAGCAGCGTCGTCAGGATCGCCACGACGACCAGCGCGCCCCAGTCGACCGTGACGCTGCCGATGTCGAACGTCGTCTTGGCACCCTTGCCGAACAGGTAGCTCAGCACGGTTTCGAGGTACACCGACCAGCCCTTGGACACCGCGGCGGCGCCGACGGCGAGCTCCAGGATCAGGTCCCAGCCGATGATCCACGCCATGAACTCGCCGAACGTGGCGTAGGAGAACGTGTACGCGCTGCCCGCGACCGGCACGGTCGAGGCGAACTCGGCGTAGCAGAGCGCCGCCAGCGCGCACGCGATCGCGGCGAACACGAACGCGAGCGAGACCGACGGGCCGGCGTAGTCACCGGCCGCGCGCGCCGTGAGCGTGAAGATGCCCGCGCCGATGACGACCGCGACACCGAACACGGTGAGGTCCCAGGCGCTCAGGTTGCGCCGGAGCTTGGTGTCCGGTTCGTCGGTGTCCGAAATGGACTGCTCGATGGATTTGGTGCGCCACAATCCCGTTCCGGGCACGGTTGACCTCCTGCGGCTGGCCTGGGTGTTTCGCAGTAGGTCACCCTAACGGGTCACGCCGTGGTCGGCTCGCTGAAAGCGCTACCTCGCGAGGCTGCGGTCCAGGTCCGGCTCGAGGTAGATGAGCTTCGCGACCGGCACCTTCGAACGCACGCGCGCCTCGGCGTCGTCGATGGCCGTGGCCACCTCGGCGGTGTCGAGGCCGGGCACCAGCGCGAGCTTCGCCGCGACGAGGAGCTCGTCCGGGCCGAGGTACTGGGTGCGGATGTGGATGACGCGCTCGACCTTGCCCGCGGCCAGCTCGTCGACGATCGTCGCGAGGACCCCGGGGTTGGCGCCTTCGCCGATGAGCAGGCTCTTCATCTCGACGATGAGGATGATCGCGATGACGCCGAGCAGCAGGCCGATGGCGAGGGTGCCGACGCCGTCCCAGACCGGGTTGCCGGTGACCACCGACAGCCCGACGCCGAGCAGCGCGAGGACGAGACCGAGCAGCGCGCCCGCGTCCTCCAGCAGGACGACCGGCAGCTCCGGCTCCTTGGCCTGGCGGATGAAGCCCCACCAGCTGACGTCACCCTTGATCTTCTTCGACTCGCCGACGGCGGTGTAGAAGCTGTAGCCCTCGAGTCCCACCGCGACGAGCAGGATGATCACGGCGACGATCGGCGACGACAGCGGCTCCGGCTCGCCGATCTTGTGGATGCCCTCGTAGATCGCGAAGGCGGAGCCGAGGGTGAAGAGCAGCAGCGCGACGATGAAGGAGTAGAAGTACCGGTCGCGGCCGTAGCCGAAGGGGTGCTCCTTGTCGGCCGCGCGCTTCGACGTCTTCTGGCCGAGCAGCAGCAGGCCCTGGTTCGTGGTGTCGGCCAGCGAGTGCACCGACTCGGCCAGCATCGACGACGACCCGGTGACGAGGAAGCCGACGAACTTCGCGGCCGCGATCCCGGCATTGGCTCCCAGCGCGGCGATGATCGCCTTGGTTCCGCCTCCAGCTGACACGACCGCTCCCCGGGTAGGTCCTGAATGTCCGGGTGGAGCGTAATAGGCGAGCCGCCGGAGGGTCCCCACCGGCCGCGATTTCACTCAGCCGATGGCGGCGGCCGGGGTGCGCGGCCCGGCGGACGCCGTCGGGGCCGGAGCCTGGACGGCTCCCTGTCCCGGGCCGCATCGCGCCCGATTCTGTCGGTGCCCTCCGCTACCGTGGCCCTCCCTGCTCGCCCGTCCAGGAAGGTGACATGGCGTACTTCGCCGTGCTCGGTGCGCTCGCGATCGAAAGCCCGCCGGGCCAGTGGCCGGTGCTGCGCGGAGCCCGGCAGCGCACACTGCTGGCCGTGCTGCTGCTGAACGCCAACCAGCACGTCCACGTCGACGTGCTGGTCGAAGCGCTGTGGCCCGAACGGCCGCCGAAGTCGTACACCTCGAACCTGCACACCTACCTCTCGCGGCTGCGCGAGCGGATCGACGGCCTGCGCGTCGAGCACGGGCCGCTCGGTTACCGGTTGCAAGCCGAGCCGCACGAGCTGGACCTGCTGGCGTTCCGGGCGGCCGCCGCCGAGGGGAAGCGGGCCGGGGACGCCGTCGCCGCGTCGGAGCACTACCGGCGGGCGCTCGCGCAGTGGCGGGGGCCGGTGCTGGCCGGGCTGCCCGTGCCGCGGCTCGAGGCCGACGTCGCGCGGCTGGAGTCCGAGCGGCTCGCCGTCTTCGAGGACTGCGTCGACGCCGAGCTGACCGCCGGGCGGCACGGGGAGCTGACCGGCGAGCTGCAGGCGATGATCACCGAGCACCCGCTGCGCGAACGCCTGGCCGCGCAGCTGATGACCGCGCTGCACCGCGCCGGCCGGCAGGGCGATTCGCTCGAGATCTACCGGCGGCTGCGGACCACGCTGATCGAGGAGCTGGGCGTCGAACCGGGCGCCGAAGCCCGCCGGGTGCACGCGGCCGTGCTGCGCGGCGAGGATCCGGTGCCGCGGCTGCCCGCCCCGGTCTGGCCGGTGTGCCAGCTGCCGCCGGACGTCGCGGACTTCACCGGCCGGGACGCCGAACTCGCGGAACTCACCGGAGTACTGGGCAGCGGTGACGGCGTTCCCGTCGCGGTGCTCAGCGGCGAGCCGGGCGCGGGCAAGAGCACCCTGGCCGTGCGCGCCGCCCACCGGCTGCGGGCGCGGTTCCCGGACGGCCAGCTGTACGTCCCGTCCGGCCCGCGTGACCTCGGTGACGTCCTGGCCGACCTGCTGCGCGCGCTCGGCGTCACCGGCCCGGCCATCCCGGACGACGTCCGCGCCCGCGCGGCGGTGTTCCGCGGCCGGCTCACCGACCGCCGGGTGCTGGTGGTGCTCGACGACGCCACCGACCCCGAGCACGTCCGGACGCTGCTGCCGGGCACGCCGGGCTGCGCCGTCCTGGTGACGAGCCGGCGCCGGCTCAGCGGCCTGGCCGGCGCGCACCGGCTGCCGCTCGGGCCGCTGCCGGACGCCGACGCGGCGAGCCTGCTGACCCGGCTCGCGGGCGGCCGCGTGGCGCGGGAACCCGCCGACGCCGCGCGCATCATCGCGGCCTGCGACCACCTGCCGCTGGCGCTGCGGATCGCGGGCAGCAGGCTGGCCATCCGCCCGCACCTGCGGCTCGCCGAGCTGGCCGACCGGCTCGAGGACGAGGTCCGCCGGCTCGACGAGCTGACGGTCAGCGACCTGGGCGTCCGCGGCAGCATCGCGCTCAGCTACGACGGCCTCCGCCCGCTCACGCGGCGCGCGTTCCGGCTGATCGGCCGCTGCACCAACCTCGACCTGCCCGCCTGGGCGGTCACCGCGCTGATCGACGACCCGGGGGCCGACGAAGCCGTCGAAGAGCTCGTCGAGGCCAGCCTGCTGGAGTCCGGCGGCCCGGACGAGACCGGCGAAGGCCGTTACCGCTTGCACGACCTCGTCCGCCTCTACGCGACGGAGCTCGACGCCCCCGACGGCGGCGGCCTGCGCACGGTGCTGTCGGCCACGCTCGCGCTGGCCGACACGGCGGCGGCGCGGCTGCCACGCACCGTGCCGATGCCGGCGCTGGCCCGGGAAGCACCCCCGCAGCCGTTGCCACCCGAGCTGGTGGAGCGGCTGCTGGCCCGGCCGGAACGCTGGTTCGCCGCCGAACGCGCGAACCTCCTGCTGCTAGTCGGCACGCTGTGCGGGCTGGACCGCCGGCACGACGCGCTGCTCCTGCTCGACCGGCTCAGCGGGTACTTGTACCTGCAAGGGCACTACGCCGACATGCGCGCGGGGTACGAAACGGTACTGGCGGCCGCGGGCGAAGACCGCCCGCTGGCGGCGATCGCCGAGGCCAACCTGACGCTGCTGCGCCACGCCCGCGGCCAGTACGAGGAGGCCGCGGCGGGGTACCGCGAATGCGCGAAGAAGCTGGAGGAGCACGGCGATCGCCGCACCCACGCCTGGGTGTCGGCCAACCTGGCGCACTGCCTGATCGGGCTGGGCCGTGCGGAAGAGGCCCTGCACACCGCCGCACACGCACGCGAACTGTTCACTGTGGACGGTGACGCGGCCGACCTGAGCTGGGTCCGAGCCGCGGAGTCGGCTGCCTTGCACCGACTGGGCCGGGTCGTCGACGCCTTGGCCGTCGACGAGGAAACTGTTGCACTGGCTCGAAAATCCGCCGAGCCACGAGAGCTGGGAATCGCCCTGCACGGCGTCGCGTGGTCGCTCCTCCTCAGCGGACGGCCCAGTGAAGCCGCATCGGCAATCACGGAATCGGTGACGCTGCTGCGGACAACACCGGCCCGATCGTCGCTCGCGAAGTCCCTGCGCACGCTGGGAGCGATCGAAGCGTCCCGAGGCGAGCGGCGGCGGTCGGTAGAGGCCTTCGAAGCGGCCCGCGACCTGGCCCGGGAGCTGGACGAACGGCCACGCGAGCTGTCGTGCACCCGAGCAATCGCGGCAAGCTGGATCGGCGAAGGCCTTGCGGCCCAGGCGATCCCGGTGCTGCAAGCGTGCCTGGACGAGTTCCGCGAGATGGGCGGCCGCCCCGCGACAAGCCTCACGTGGCTGGTCTTGCACCGAGCCTACGAGGCGATGGGCGACAAGCCAGCGGCAGCGGAGGCAGCCACGGAGGCGGCGGCACTGACCGAACCACGCGACGCCAGCGCGGCAACCCTCCGGCGGGCTTTGCTGGCGCTCACCGAGCCGGTCTGACGAGTCGGCGCCGGACCTGCAAGCCGCAGCCGTAGAGCTTTCGGCTCCGCGGGACTTTCGCACCAGCGGATCTTTACGCCCAGCGGAGCCTTCGCACCCGCGGGATCTTCACGCCCTGCGGAGACTTCGCACCCGTAGGGACTTTCACGTGCTGCGGAGCTTTCACAGGCGGCGGGGCTTTGCGCCCGCTGGACTTCACGGGCCTGCAGAGCTTTCACCCCCGCTGCGGAGGGGACGAAGCGGGGTGGTGCCGCCCCCTCGCGACACCACCCCCACCGGGCAACCGCAGCCACGTCTCCCCGCGTGACCACGCCCACCGCACGACACCAGGGCAAGGGCCCCTCGGCGACACCGAGCGGCACCATCCGAGCCGGTCAACCGCAGCCGCACCTCCCCGTGCGACTTGGACCCTCGCGACACCACTCGACCCTGCAACCCGCGGCCGCACCTCCCCGCGCGACCTGCACTCCCTTGCAGCACCACCCGACCCGCCGAGCCGCAGCCGTGCCTCCCCGCGCGACCCGCCCCCTGCCGGTCTCCAACTGCACAGCCGCACCTCCCCATGCGACCCGCACCCCTGCCAGCCTCCCGACCGCAGCCACGCCTCCCCGCGCGACCACGCCCCCGCCAGAACCGAGACTCCGCTCACCGACGCCGGGCAACCGACCGGCGTCACCCCCAGCAGCGTCCGAGACCTCCCGCTCCCTCCCCGGAAATCGACAGCACGAGGCTCCAGGACCACCCCTACAACCGATACTGGCGAACCCCGCCACACGGAACGCACACAGAACTCACGACCCACCCCGCGCACGAAAAAGCCACCAGGACCACGGGATCCTGGTGGCTTTCCGGCGAAAATCAGTCCTCGCAGTTTCCCGCCGTCGCGCGGAACAGCTGGGCGCCCGTCCCGTCCAGCGGGCGGATCCGCACCGGTGGGTCCGCAGCCGGCAGCCAGACCGACTGGCCTCGGCGCAGCTCCACCTTCTCGCCGTCGTCCGCCGTCACCAGTAGGTCGCCCGCCGTGCACAGCAGGATCTGCGGGCCGATGCTGTCCACCGTCAGCTCGTCGTCCTGGCCCGGAGACCATTCGACGCGCGAAAGCTCGAACTCCGGCGCGTCCGTGCGGTAGACCGCCAGGCGTTCGCCGCCGTCGCCGCACTGGACCGGCATCTCGCCGCAGGCGAAGTCGACCACTCGCAGCAGCTCCGGGACGTCCACGTGCTTCGGCGTCAAACCGCAGCGGAGGATGTTGTCCGAGTTCGCCAGGATCTCCACGGCCGTGCCGTGCAGGTACAGGTGCAGGTTGCCGGCCGGCAGGTAGATCGCCTCGCCGGCGCGCAGCGTCAGGCGGTTGAGCAGCAACGCCGCCAGCACGCCCGCGTCACGCGGGTGCGTCTCGCCCAGCTCCAGGATCGTCCGGCACTCGGCCGCGAACTCGCCGTGCTCCCTGAGGTGCCGGACGCACGCGTCGAGCACCTCCGGCAGCAGCGCGTCGAGCGACGACTGCGGCAGCGTGATCCACGTCGTGAACAGTGCCCGCAGGCCCGACGGGTCCGGCTGCGCCTCGAGCAGGCCGGTGTACTTCGCCAGCCCCGGCGTCTCGATCGCCTTCAGCAGCTTGACCGTGCGCCCCGGCTCGCGGAACCCGGCCAGCGCGTGGAACTCCGTCAGCGCGCAGACCAGCTCCGGCTTCGCCGTCGGGTCCGGGTAGTTGCGGTTCGGCGCGTCCCGCGGGATGCCCAGCCTCTCCTCGCGGGCATGCCCCTCCGCGGCCTGCGCCGCCGACGGGTGCGCCTGCATCGACAGCGGCTCCTCCGCGGCGAGGATCTTCAGCAGGAACGGCAGCCGCCCGCCCCACCGCGTCGCGCAGCGCTCGCCGAGCTGGTTCAGCGGGTCGGCTTCGACCAGCTCCAGCAGGTTCCGCTCGGTCCCGTCGGGACCGATGACGTGCGACGGGTCACCCGGGTGGGCACCCATCCACAGCTCGGCCTCGGGGTGCGGCGCGGGGATCGGGCGGCCCAGCAGCTCGGGGATCGCCGTCCGCGATCCCCAGGCGTAGGGCCGCACCGCGTTGCGCAGCAGCTCCACTGTCACCTCAACTCCACTCCTTCGGCATCGGCCGGGGCCGGTGCTCGGCGGGTCTCACGCCGTCACGGGCTCGAAGCGGCCCGCGCCGCCGATGCTGCCCGCCGCCAGCCCGAGATAGACCGCCGCCAGTTCGAACCGCAGCGCCAGCACCGCGGCCCGCACGATTTCGTCCGCCTCGAACTCCTCGGCCGGGGCGATGACGTCCGCACCCGGCAGCAGATCCTCGGCTTGGAAGCGCGCCGCGTCCGTGGCCGGACCGGTTCGCACCGAGAGGAGCAGCACCCGGGTAGGGATGTCACCTGATGGATCGTCCGGATCGGCGAAGATGTCACGCTCCGCGCCACTCGATTGCGCCGCCCGCCGCAATGCGGGGCGCGCCAGTGCCTGACGGAAATCCTCGACGTCACAGACGGTAGCAGCGTGGGCCGCGAACGCGTGCGCAGCGTGTTCGCCGACGGCGACGGCGACCGGGTCCAGCCCCCACAGGAGCGGCACGCGATCGGCGACCCGCAGCGCGAGCGCCTTGGCCGGGTTCGCGAACGAGTCGCGGGCCAGGTAGTCCTTCTCGGCTTCCAGGTCGAGCTGGTCGGCCAGCACCTGGACGTCGGCGACCAGCAGGCCCAGCGCGTTGGCCGTGAGCAGCCCCGCGGCCAGGCCGCGCGGGAACGCCAGCTCCGGCGGCACCGGGATCCGCGGCGCCAGCAGCACGCCCTTGCCCGCGACGGCGGCGGCCACCGGGCCTTCCGCCGGCGCGGAGAGCACCACCGACGCGCCGAAGCGCGCGGCCCGCTCCAGCGAGGCGGCGAGTTCGCGGTCACCGGGGTCGTCGGTATGCGCGAAGACGACGTCGAGCGCGCCGATCCAGCTCGGCACCACCTCGGCGACGACCACCGGCACCGGGCACGAGGGTGCCAGCAGCGCCGCCAGCAGCCGCGTGAGTGTGCGGCTGACGCCCGGCCGGTCGATCAGCACGACAGCGCGCGGGCGGCCCACGTCGAGCCGCTCGGCCAGGTCCAGCTCGGCCGCGAGCTCGGTGGTCGCCCGCACCTGGGCGCCCGCCATCGCGGCGGCGCGGAGCAACCCCGCGCTGTCGGCTTCGGCCAGGCGCGCGGGGTCGTCTAGCAGCGAGTCGTCAAGCACCGTCGGCATCGGACGCTTCGCTTTCAGCGGGGCCACCGGTCGCTTCGTCGAGCAGCAGCACCGGGATCCCGTCACGGACCGGGTACACCCGGCCGCACTCGGTACAGGTCAGGGCGTCGGCCTCCGGGTCGCCCGGCGTCCCGGGACGCAGCGGGGCGTGATCGGGCGACGGGCACGCCAGGATCTCGAGGAGCTGGACGTCGAGCGTGAGGGCCATGGTTCCTCCATACCACGCGATGAGGTGGGGTGAAGAGCACAGTTTCGGACACAGTTCGGTCCTGACGGCTCTTCACCCCCGGGACGGGATCAGCTGCGGATGATCGCGAGGACGTCTTCCACCAGGGCCTGCACCGCCTCGGCGTTGGCGGCCTCGACGTTCAGCCGGAGCAGCGGCTCGGTGTTCGACGGGCGGAGGTTGAACCACGCGCCACCCGGCAGCTGCACGGTGAGGCCGTCCAGCTCGTCGATCTCGACGCCGGACTTGACGCCGAACGCGTCCTTCACGGCCATCATCCTGGCGACCTGGTCGTCGACCGTGGAGTTGATCTCGCCCGACGCCGCGTAGCGCGAGTACGCGCTGGTCAGGTCGGACAGCGGGCCGTCCTGCTCGCCGAGCGCGGCGAGCACGTGCAGCGCCGCCAGCATGCCGGTGTCGGCGCGCCAGAAGTCGCGGAAGTAGTAGTGCGCCGAGTGCTCGCCGCCGAAGATCGCGCCGGTGCGGGCCATCTCGGCCTTGATGAACGAGTGCCCGACCCGGGTGCGGACCGGCTTGCCGCCGTGCTCGGCGACGATCTCCGGCACGCCCTTGGACGTGATCAGGTTGTGGATGATCGTGCCGCCCGGGTCCTTCGCCAGCTCGCGCACGGCGACCAGCGCCGTGATCGCGCTCGGCGAAACCGGCTCGCCGCGCTCGTCGACGATGAAGCAGCGGTCGGCGTCGCCGTCGAAGGCCACGCCCGCGTCCGCGCCGACCTCGCGCACCTTCGCCTGCAGGTCGACGATGTTCGCCGGGTCCAGCGGGTTGGCCTCGTGGTTCGGGAAGCTGCCGTCGAGCTCGAAGTACATCGGCACGACGTCGATCGGCAGGCCGTCGAAAACGGTCGGGACGGTGTGCCCGCCCATGCCGTTGCCGGCGTCGACCACGATCTTCAGCGGCCGGTTGCCGGACAGGTCGACGAGGTTGCGCAGGTAGGCGGCGTAGCCGGCGAGGACGTCCCGCTCCGACACGGTGCCGCGCTGGCCCTCGAAGCCGGGCACGCCCTGCTCGACGGTGTCCCGGATCTCGGCGAGCCCGGTGTCCTGGCCGACCGGCGACGCGCCGGCGCGGCACATCTTGATGCCGTTGTACTTGGCCGGGTTGTGGCTGGCGGTGAACATCGCGCCCGGCAGGTTCAGCGAACCCGACGCGAAGTACAGCTGGTCGGTGCTCGCCAGGCCGATGCTGACGACGTCGAGGCCCTGCGAGGTGACACCCTCGGCGAAGGCCGCGGACAGCCCCGGCGACGAGTCGCGCATGTCGTAGCCGATCACCACCGCGGGGGCCTCGGGCTTGATGAGCAGTGCGAACGCGGCACCGAAGTCGCGGACGAGGTCCGCGTCGAGCTGCTCGCCGACCACGCCGCGAATGTCGTAGGCCTTCACGATGCCCGAAAGGTCTGGCACGCCGTCTCCCCGCGAATAGTCGTCCCGGCGCCCGCTGCGCCGCGCGGAAAGCCTACCGGCGCCGGAGGTGGGTTACGCGCTCAGGCGCGGCCGGGCAGGACCCGGAGGTGGCCGCGGCGCCCGGAGGGGCCCTCGGGCTCGGTGACCGGTGGCGCGGGCTTGTCGGACCGGCCGGCCTCGCGCACGGCCTCGGCCAGCGCGGTCAGCTCGTCGGCCGACGGGTCCGGAGCGGCGAAAGCGCCTTCGTGCCGGACGACTTCCCAGCCCTTGGGGACGGTCAGCCGCAGCGCGTGGGCTTCGCAGAGGTCGTACGAGTGAGGCTCGGAGGCGGTGGCCAGCGGGCCGACGACGGCGGTGGAGTCGCTGTAGGCATACGTCAGCGTGGCCACAGCCGGCTCGAGACAGCCGGTACGCGAACACTTCCGTACGCTCCGCACGATCGGAAACGATAGCGCGTCGCCGCAAGGACGTAGGAGCGACACGCGCTGAGACGCGCCGACCGCATAGACTTCCGGGGTGGCGACGGCTCGTGACTACCGACAACGGCGGCGCCTGCGACGGGACCGGCACGGCCGGGGCCTGCGCGGGACGCTCTATCCCGCGACCCTGCCCGCCGCCGCGAGCCGCGCGGAGCGGTTCGACGCGCTGGTGCTCGACGCGCTGGAACCGATCGAAGCGCGCTGGCGCCACGAGCTGACGAAGCTGGACGTGGCGGTCGACGACGTGCCCGAGGTCCGCGAGAACGGCCACGCCCCCGCGGACGGAATCCTGCACGACGGCGCGGTACCGCTGTCGAGGCTGGTCCCGGCGGGGGTGGACCGCACGGGGATGCCGACGCGGGCGCGGATCGTGCTGTACCGGCGGCCGCTGGAGGCACGCGCGAAGGACCCGTCGGAGCTGGCCGAGCTGGTGCACGACGTGCTGGTGGAGCAGGTGGCGGGGTACCTCGGCGTGGAACCGGACGTCATCGAAGGCGAGTAGGCCGGGCCTGCTTGTGGTTCGGCCGCGCGAACGGGCCAGTCGCGCTTGTTCGGGTACGAATGGGCCAGTCGCGCTCACCTCACCGCGCCGCACGAACGGCCCACTCGCGGCCTTCTCGACGCGAACGGGCCGTTCGCGTCCACATCACCGCATCGCGCGAACGGGCCAGTCGCACCCATCTCGACGCGAAAGGGCCGTTCGTGCCCGCAAGCACACCTGTTCCCAACGGCCCGCTCGTGCCCGAAACGGCGCCAACGGTCCGCTCATGCCCGGAACAGCACGAACGGCCCACTCGCACCTGCACCCACATTCCACGGGCCACTCATGCCTAAAGCAGCGCGAACGGGCCGCCCGTGCCCGAAGCAGCGCCAACGGGCCACTCATGCCTGAAGCAGCGCGAACGGGCCACTCATGCCTGAAGCAGCGCGAACGGGCCACTCGCGCCCGAAACAGCGCCAACGGGCCGTTCGCGCCCGAGGAAAGCCACTCCGACCGGGGCCGCGAGCTCAGCTGCGGCGCCTCGCCGGGACCGCCGTCAGCAGGGTGAACAGCACCGCCGCCAGCTGGGCCAGCAGCAGCAGGTTCCGTTCCGTGCCCGGGTACTCCACCGTCACCTCCGACGTCGTCGGCGGGACCGACACCGCTACCTGGTGCCCCCACGCCGGGACGATCGGGACGCTCTTGCCGCCCACCGAGGCCTTCCAGCCCGCTTCCTGCTCCGCCGCCAGCACCAGCAACCGGCCGGTCGGGCCCTCCGACACCCGGACCCGGACGTCCGGGAGGCCCGCCTGGACCGGGGCCACACCCGGGGCGTTCCCGGGGGCGCCGCCGCCCGTGACCGCCGCCTTCGCCTGCTCCGGGGAGATCAGGATCACCTGGCCCGCCGGTGACAACAGGCGCAGCACACCACGGCCGTCGGAGGTCGGGGCCGCTATCGAGACCATGTCCTTCGCCAGCGGTGGGTACGCCTGCGGATCCACGCCCGGCGGGAGCACCACGTACTCCACGCCCGCCGCCGCCGCCGCGGCGAAAGTGCGCTGCACCGCAGCCGCGTCGCCTTGGCCCAGGTCGCGGCGCCACGTCGCGAGCCGGGCCGGGGTGGCGGGGGTCGGGGCCAGCTCGTCGTCGCCGTAGTGGGGCAGGCGGCCGGCGATCTGGCGGGTCGCGTCCGGCGCCAGGTCCAGCACCGACCTGCCCGACGCGCCCAGTTCCGCCGTCACCTCCGGTGCGAGCGCAGGACGCTCACCGGCGCGCAGGGGTCCTTGGCCTCCGACCGCCAGCGCGCCGGCAGCCAGCGCTAGGAACACCACGACCCCGGCGATCGCCGACACCTTCGGCAGCCACGTCGACGGCACGCCGGCCGCACCGCCGCGCTGCCACGAACCGAGCACGACCCACAGCAGCCCCGCGCCGACGATCAGCAGCGGCACCCCCGCGTAGCCGTGCGCCGCGGCGCCGCCCTGCATCGGGGTCGCCGTGACGAGCCGGACCAGCACCAGGCCGCCCACGCCCAGCACCCCCAGCGCGAGCCCGCCCGCGGCGAGCTTCGTCGGCCGCACGACGATCGCCACCAGCGCCGCCGCGATCACCGCGACGCCGATCGGCCACGCGCCCGGCCCGCCAGGGTCGAGCCCGGCGAGATCCGTGCCGGACACCACCGAAGCCGCGCCGCCCAGTCCCTGCACGAGCAGTTCCGGGTGCTTCAGCAACACCGTCGGCCACGGCAGCAGCAGCGCCAGCGGCAGCAGGACGACGATCCCGACCGACGCGATCCGCCGCGCCAGCCCGGTCGGCGCGGGCAGCACCACGAACCCGATCAGCAGCCCGGCGAGCGCGAGCCCGTGCGCCAGCGGCGAGAACGCGCCGAGCAGCGCGACGCCGAACGCCGAAAGCGCCGACACGTGCAGCCACCGCTGGTCCGCGCGGACCAGCAGCCCGGCGATGCCCGCCGCGACGAGCGGCAGCACCAGGTGCACCACGACGACGTCGAGCCGGCCCTGCGCCACCGCCGCCGTCGCGGCCGGCAGCAGCGCGTACGTCGCGGCGACGACCGCGCGGACCCACCGGCGCACGCGAAGCCGCCGCGTCGCCACGTACGCGCTCAGCGACGCCAGCGGGATGTCCCCGAGCAAGAGGATCGCGACCAGCGCGGCCGGGCCGCCGATCGGCGCGAACACCGCGCCGAGCGTGCCCAGCACCGGCACGGTCGCCGACGCGGGCGCGCCCGTGCCGCCCGCGATCGCGTGCCACGGCGTGAGGTACGACGTCCACAGCTCCCCCAGGCCGCCGACCGGGAGGAGCTTGCCCCCGAACAGGTCGAGCCCGAGCCGGGCGCGGTTGACGAACAACCCCAGCGCCGTCATCACGACCAGCAGCACCACCGGCGGCGCGAAGATCGTCGCGCCCAGCACCCGGCGGCGGTTCACCTCGACGAAGACGATCTCCGGCTCGGGTGCCGGAGTGGACTCCTCGGTGGTTTCCGCGGTTTCCGGTTCCGGCGCCACGGTTTCCGGCAGCGTGACGGCGACGAGCGTGCCCGGCCGCCGCAGCCCGGACCCGCGGGAGCTGACGCCGCGCAACGCGCCGGCGGGCAGCGCGTCCGGCCCGACCGGACGGTTCTCGCGCGCGTCTAGCGCTTCCGGCGTCACCCACGCGGACTCGGTTTCGACGGTTTCGGGAACCGTCCCGAGCGCGACGTCGTTCTCCACACCGCGGCGCACGAGGCCGACGACGCCGGCGCGGACGGCGTTGCGCAGCCGCGTCCCGCGGCCGGTGAAGAGGCCGCGAACCGTGCCAGGCCGCGGATTCCGCCGTCGGCGCGCCCGGGCGGCGCGCAATCCGCCGCGTCCACTGAGGAGGTACGCGGCGGCCGCGAACTCCGCCCGCGCCTCGCCGGTGCGGCGCAGCAGGACGAAGGCCAGCGCGCGCAGCACCGAGAGCAGCGGGAGCCGGATCATCCCCAGCCAGAAGGAAAACGGCGAGCAGTTCACCAGGAACACCCGCAGCCCGTGGGCGCGGTTCGCGGCGGCGAGCGACGCGGGGACGGCGTCGGCGGGCCGCTGGCCGGTGGTGACGGCGCGCGCGTGCCGCACCCGCGCGGCCGGCACCGACAGCACCAGCCCGCCGGCCGCGTTCGCGCGCCAGCCGAAGTCGAGATCTTCGCGCAGCAACGGGAAATCCTGGTCGAACCCGCCGAGGGAGTCCCACGCGTCACGGCGCACGAGCGAGCCCGCGCTGGGCACGGCGAGCACCTCGGCCGGGTCGTCGCCGGTCGCGGCGACCTGCTGCCGGTGCCCGGACGCGTCGGTCGACAGGCCGGCTTCGACGATCAGCCGCGGGTCCGTCCAGTCGAGCCCGAGCGCGCCGAGCACGGTCGCGGACGGTTGCGCCGTCGCGACTTTGAGGAGTTCGTCGAGGCAGTCGGGTTCGGGCGCGCAGTCGTCGTGCAGCAGCCAGAGCCACGCGCCCGGGTCGCCCCAGCGCTCGGTGGCGTGGTCGACGGCTGCCGCCACCGCGGCGGCGAAGCCGGTTTCACTCGAAAGCGTGACGATGCCGGAGAGCACCGGAGGTGCGTCGGGATCACTGCCCGGGTCGGCCGCGGCGGCCAGGAGACGCGGGGTCGCGTCGGTGGATCCGGTGTCCACGGCGAGCACGTGCCGGGGACCGACGGTGCTGCGGCGCAACGAGGAAAGCGCCAGCGGCAGCCAGTTTTCGCCGTTGTGACAGACCACAATGGCCAGAACGGGCGCGGTGCGCAGGGCGGGCGGCGCGACGGTGCGGGGCAACAAACGCTCCTGATCAGGCGGCGGTCGGTGCGGCCACCCTACGGCCCCGGTCCGTCACCCGATGGTGAACCCACGCCGTGCGCAATGCAGAGCGCCCACGCAGTGGAACTGCGTGGGCGCATCACACAAGCCAAGCCGGCCAAGACCCAGCCCGTGACCCAACGCCGAGCCGGCTGATCCACGCAAGCCGGCTACAGCGGGGGTCCGGGGGCGTGCCCCCGGGCGGGGTCTGGGGGTTGCACCCCCAGAAGGCACTTGAAGCGCGAGCACGGTTCGCGCTTTCCGCGGACGCAACTCACCCCTCGGACACGCTTCAAACCGCGCGTTTCTTCAGCTTCCGGCGCTCCCGCTCGGACAGACCGCCCCAGATGCCGAAGCGCTCGTCCTTGGCCAGCGCGTACTCAAGGCACTCGTCCTTGACCTCGCAACCCAGGCAGATCCGCTTGGCTTCACGGGTGGAGCCGCCCTTCTCCGGGAAGAACGCCTCCGGGTCCGTCTGCGCGCACAGAGCGCGTTCCTGCCAGTCCTGCTCTTCCTCGGTGGCATCGATGAGCTCGGTGAGATCTCCCAGAGCCTGCTCCGGGATCTCGCCCCAACTCATGACGTGCCCCCATTCCTTACCATCGGCTTCCAACCGCACGTCCGCCTCCTCGCTCCCTAGCACTCCCCAGGCTGGCGGTGGTGAAACGACACCCGTCGTCCCCTCGACGACGAATGACATCACTGTGATTACACCCGTGTAGTGCGGTCAGGTCAAGCGGAGTAGCGAGTTCGGGGGACCCTTCGGCCCGATCGCGCAAGGGGACACGCCGGTAACTTCACACCGGGCATACGGAAGACTGGAAGCGTGCAGAAGTCAGCGACGCGCCCCAGCCCGGTCTTCCTCGGCATCCTCGCCCTCACCGTCGCCGGTGGCGTGATGGCCGCCTTCGGCGACGTCACCACCGTCCTGGTCGGCGATCGCGATCCACTCCTCATCGCCGGCGTCGTGATCTTCGTCGCCGCCGGCTGGGTGGCGTCGCTGTCGCTGCACGAGTTCGGCCACGCGATGGTCGCCTACCGGGGCGGTGACGCCAGCGTCGCCCACAAGGGTTACCTGACGCTCGACGTCCGGAAGTACACCGATCCGGTCCTGTCGATCGTCCTGCCGTTGATCTTCCTCATCATCGGCGGCATCCCGCTGCCCGGCGGCGCGGTCTGGATCAACCGGGGCGCGCTGCGCTCGCGCGGGACGTCGTCGTGGGTCTCGCTGGCCGGGCCGCTGAGCAACCTCGCGGTCGGCGCGGCGCTGGCGCTCGTGGTGGCGCTGGTGCCGATGGCGGGCGGCCTGGTCGTCGCGATGTCCTACCTGGCGCTGCTGCAGATCCTGACGTTCATCCTGAACATCCTGCCGATCCCCGGCCTCGACGGCTGGGGCGCGATCGAGCCGTACCTGCCGCCGCAGGCCCGCGCGTTCGGCGCGCAGGTCCGCCCGTGGGCGCCGATCATCCTGTTCGCGATCCTCTGGTTCTTCACCCCGGCGAGCACGGCCCTGTGGGACGGCGCGTTCTGGATCTACAACGGCCTGGGCGGCTTCGAAGAGGGTGCCCGCGCGGGCGCCAGCGTCTTCCGCTTCTGGAACTGACGCGCCGGGTCAGTGGGCGGGCGCCTGTTCCGTCAGCCAGGTGTGCGCCCGCTTCCAGACCTCCTTCAGCCCGGAGCGCTCGCCGAGGTAGTCGCCGGCCGCGCCGACGACCGGGAGCATGCCCAAGGCGCGGTGCACGAGGTTGCCCCGCGGCCGCTTCTCCAGCTCGCCCGTGATGCCGATCAGGCCGCGGCCCAGGCGCCACAGCGTGCCCGCGGCGGCCTTGACCGTCGCCTTGCCGTGCTTCTTCTCCGACGCCGTCAGCTCTTCGGTCAGCCGCGCGGCTTCTTCCGCCTCCGCGGCTTCGTCGTGCTCCGCGTGCTTGCCCGCCGCGAGATCCGGATCGATGTCGCGCTCGAACAGCACCGACGCGATCAGCCGCACGCGGGTGCCGACGTCGGTGACGCCGTACTCGCCCGCGATCGCGCACAGCAGCAGCCCCTGCGACGCCGCGCCGAGGGTGTCCTGCACCGGCAGCCGGTCGGCCAGCGCGCCGCCGAGGCCGGGGATCGACGTCAGCAGCGCCGTGAACCGGCCGACGCGGTTCATCCACCAGCTCGACCGGTCGTAGCCGGTCATCCGGCCCCACGCGGCCGTGCCGGGGACCTTCACCGACGTCAGCCCGTGGATCAGCTTCGCCTTGAGCCCGGACTCGACCTCGGCGAGGTCGTCGTGCTCGCGCCGGTCACGCGCCTGCAGCCCGAACGGGTCGGACTCGCGCAGCGCGTCCAGCATCGGGCCGCACGCCCGGACGAACGGCCGCAGCACCGCCACGACCTGCTTGTCGGAAATCGCCTCAGCCACGTCCCGGTTTCCTTCCCGCCGCACGGCCCAGCCCACCGCCGAGCACCATCGCGCCGGGCAGCGCGCTCGCACCGAGCAGCAGCAGCGCTCGCCAGTCCTGGATCAGCACCAGGTCACCACCCGGACCCAGCATGCCGAACCCGAACACGACGAGCACCCACACGACGAGGGGTACCCACGAAAGAGACGGCCGCACCAGCTTCGCGGTGGTCGACACCAGCCACGGCGTCGTCACCGCGCCGACCAGCACCGTCACCGGCAGCGGGACGACGCCGATCCGCAGCGGCAGGAAGAACAGCTCCAGCACGCCCAGCAGCACGGCGTCGAAGGCGAGCAGCGCGAGGAACGCGATCTGGGTCCCGGTCAGCCGGTCCGGCGTGGTCACAGTCCACCGAACAGGTCGCCGGCCGCGCCCTCGGCCGGGCCGTGGGCCAGCACGAAGCAGTCGCGCGCCGGGATCGGCTGCGCCAGCTCGTTGGTCAGCGCGAAGTGCGGGACGGCGCCCTCGACGACGGTCAGCTGCGTCGCGTGCGCGCGCAGGGCCGCCAGCTTCGCCGGCAGGTGCGCGGCGACGTCGAGGACGGTCGTGATCTCCTCGTCCGGCGTCACCGGCAGCTCGGCGTCCGGCGGCACCGGGAAGCGGGACGTCCCGGCGGCCCGCAGCTCGGCAAGGCCGGCGCGGACGTCGTCACGCGACGCGACCGTGTGGAACACCCGGGCGACCGACGCCGCCCGCGGCGCCGCGGCCATGGTGATCTCGTGGGCGCGGATGTGGTCGGGGTGGCCGTAACCGCCGAACGCGTCGTAGGTGACGACGACCTGCGGCCGGACCTCGTCGAGGACCGCCGCCAGCTGCGCGGCCTGTTCCTCGATGGTGCCGCCCGTGAACGCCCGCGGGTGGGACGCCGCCGGCGTGCCCGCCATGCCCGAATCGCGCCACCGGCCGATCCCGCCCAGGTAACGATGTCGCGACACCCCCAGCGCGGCGCACGCGGCCTTCAGCTCGGCGACGCGGTAACCGCCCAGCTGGTCGGCGGCCCAGGCCCCCAGCCCGGCCAGCTCCGGCAGCTCGCGGACGATCTCGCCTTCCTCACCCAGCGTGCAGGTCACCACGGTCACCTCGGCGCCCTCGGCGGCGTATCGTGCGATCGTGGCGCCGGTGGTGATGCTCTCGTCGTCGGGATGGGCGTGGACGAGCAGCAGTCTTCGCGGTACCGGAGAGATCACGGGTTGAGCGTAATTCCCGTGCTCCGACCTAAGTCGGGGACACCCTCGGTTATCCTCGCGCGAGTCGCGACCGCCGCGTCGCGATGGTCTGTACCCCCACGAAGGGCATCTTGGTGAGCACTGAAGCAACTTCGGCGAACGTCGCCGACGTGTCGGGATCCGTTCTGTCCATCTCCGACCTGAGCGTCTCGTTCCCGACCGAGGACGGCGTCGTCGACGCGGTCAAGGGCATCGGGTTCGACGTCAAGCCCGGCGAGATCGTCGCCGTCGTCGGTGAGTCCGGGTCCGGCAAGTCCGTCACGTCGATGTCGGTGCTGGGCCTGCTGCCCAAGACCAGCCGCATCGCCGGCGAGCTCCGCCTGGGTGAGCGCAACCTGGCGGACCTCAAAGAGAAGGACATGCAGAAGATCCGCGGCAACCAGGTCGCGATGATCTTCCAGGAGCCGATGACGGCGCTGAACCCGGTCTACACGGTCGGCTGGCAGCTGCGCGAGGCCCTGCGGTCGCACCAGGACATCTCGAAGGCCGCCGCGGACAAGCGCGCGGTCGAGCTGATCGACATGGTCGGCATCCCGAACCCGGAGCAGCGGTTCAAGCAGTACCCGCACCAGCTCTCGGGCGGCCTGCGCCAGCGCGTCGTCATCGCCATGGCGATCGCCTGCGACCCGCAGGTCATCATCGCCGACGAGCCGACCACCGCGCTCGACGTCACCGTGCAGGCGGAGATCCTCGGCCTGCTGCGCAAGCTGCGCGACACCCTCGACACCGCGATCGTGCTGATCACGCACGACATGGGCGTCGTCGCCGACATGGCCGACCGCGTCATCGTGATGTACCAGGGCGAGATCGTCGAAGAGGCGCCGGTGCGCGACCTGTTCGCCTCGCCCAAGGAGGACTACACCCGCCGGCTGCTCGCCGCGGTGCCGGTCCTGGGCCAGCGCCCCGAGGGGCGTCGCCTGCTCGACACCGGGATCGACGCCGACAGCACCGAGGCGGCCAAGATCGCCGAGGACATCCGGCTGGCCGACGCCGAGCTGGAGGCCGTGATCGAAGAGGCCGCGCCGGCCCTGGAGATCAAGAACCTGGTCCTCGAGTACCCGGGCCGCCGCGGTCAGGGCAAGAACCGCGCGGTGGACGACGTCTCGCTGACCATCGCCAAGGGCGAGATCGTCGGCCTGGTGGGCGAGTCCGGCTCGGGCAAGTCGACCGTCGGCCGCTGCGCCGTCGGCCTGCTCCGGGCCACGCAGGGCACCATCGCGATCGCGGGCCGTGACATCACGACGATGTCCGCGAAGGACATCCGTCCGCTGCGCCGGTTCTTCTCGATCGTGTTCCAGGACCCGGCGTCCACACTGGACCCGAAGATGACGATCGGCGAGTCGATCGCCGAGCCGATGGTGCTGCACAAGGTGCTGGCCGGCAAGGAGCTCTCGGCCCGCGTGCGCTCGCTGCTCGACAAGGTCGAGCTGGGCGGGCACTACATGAACCGCTACCCGCACGAGCTCTCCGGCGGCCAGCGCCAGCGCGTCGCGATCGCCCGGGCGCTGTCGCTCGACCCGGCGCTGCTGATCGCCGACGAGCCGACGTCGGCGCTGGACGTGTCGGTGCAGGCCCGCGTGCTGGACCTGTTCCTCGACCTGCAGCAGTCGCTGCAGTTCGCGTGCCTGTTCATCAGCCACGACCTCGCCGTGGTCGACCTGCTGGCCGACCGCGTCGCGGTGATGCAGTACGGCAAGCTCGTCGAGGTCGGCACCCGTGACCAGGTGCTGCACTCGCCGCAGCAGGAGTACACCCGGCGCCTGCTGTCGGCGGCCCCGGTCGCCGACCCGGTGCTGCAGGCCGAGCGCCGCGCGGCCTGGGAAGCGGGCCGGCTGGCACCGGTCGCCGACTGACGCTCGCTGAGACAAGCTGAAGGCCGCCACCCGGCTCGGGTGGCGGCCTTCGGTGTTTCCGGGCCTTGTGGGGTCAGCCGACGCGGCTGCGGGGCCACAGGATGCCGATCGACGCGCGATGTGCGCACGTGCTGATCCCGTGTTGGCGCCCATGACGAAGCAGAGGAACCTGCCGGACTGCGCCGAAACGACCGCGGGGGTGACCGGAATCCGGTCACCCCCGCGGTGTGCGTTCAGGCCTTCATTCTCCGCTGTCGCGGGTCGAAGGCGTCTCGAAGGCCGTCACCGATGAAGTTGATCGTCAGTGAGATCAGCACGAGCACGATGAACGGCCCGAAGAACAGCGCCGGCCGCGTTTGCAGCTGGGCGTAGTTCTCCAGGATGACGCGGCCGAGCGAGGTGTCCGGCAGCTGGACACCGAGGCCGATGAACGACAGCGCGGCTTCCGCCAGCACGGCCTGCGCGACCGCGAGGGTCGCGTTGACCGTGATGCTGCCGACCATGTTCGGCACCAGGTGCTTGAAGATGATCCGGAACGTGCCGGCGCCCGAAGCGCGAGCCGCGTCCACGAACTCGCGCTGGGCCAGGGACATCGCCTCGGCCCGGGTGATCCGGGCGATCTGCATCCAGCCGAAGGCCGCCAGCACCAGCGCCACGATGTACCAGGCACCGCCGCCGAACACCTTGGCGAGGATGGCCGCCGCGGCGATCTGCGGGATGATCAGGAACAGGTCCGTGACGCGCGAGATCGCCGAGTCGGTGAAGCTGCGCAGGTAGCCCGCCAGTGCACCGAGGACGACGCCGACGAAGGTCGACAGGATCGACACCGTGAGCGCGATCAGCAGCGAGAACTGGGTGCCGCGCAGGATCTGCGACACCATGTCCTTGCCGACCTGCGTGGTGCCCAGCGGGAAGTCCCCGTTCGGCTTCGCGAAGGACGGGAAGGAGCTGTCCTCGTAGCTGTGCGGCCAGAAGATCGGCATCAGGATGCTGAGCACGATGATCAGGACCAGCACCGCGGTCGAGGCCATCGCCAGCTTGTGGTGCAGGAACTTGCGCAGGACCAGCTTGCCCTGGCTCCGCGGCTCGGGCAGGGCCTCCGGCGGCAGCGTGCCGTCGGCCGTCGCGGTTTCGCTCGCGAGAAGTGAGTTCAAGTCAGCCAACGCGAATCCTCGGGTCCAGGATGCCGTACATCAGGTCGGCGATCAGGTTGGCGACGACCACGCTGGAGGCGATGACCACGAGCCAGCCCATCAGCACCTGGGTGTCGTTTTTCGTGACGGCTTCCACCAGCAGCGTGCCCATGCCGTGCCAGTTGAACACCGTCTCGGTGATGATCGCCCCGGCGAGCACCGAGCCGAAGTTCACCGAGAACAGCGTGGTCACGGGGATCAGGGCGTTGCGGAACGCGTGCCGGAAGATGACCCGGCCGTTGGCCAGGCCCTTGGCGCGCGCGGTGCGCACGTAGTCCGAGCTCATGACCTCGAGCATCGAAGCCCGCTGGAAGCGGCTGTACGCGGCGAAGCTGATCGCCATGATCGAGAGGGTCGGCAGCAGGTACGCGCCGACCGTGCTGGTTATGAAGTCCCCGACGCCGTCGGTCTTCAGCTGCTCCGGGCTGATCGTGCGCAGCCATGGATTGCCGAGGACGTCGGACAGGCCCAGGTCCCGCACCCAGCCGTTGATCTCGATCGCGTAGCGCTTCAGCACGATCGCGACGCAGAAGATCGGCATCGAGAAGAGCAGGAAGGCCAGGGTGGTCGCGATGTAGTCGATGATCGAGTACTGCTTCACCGCGGCCAGCACACCGACGATGATGCCGATGATCAGCGCGAGGATCTCGGCTCCGACGACCAGCTTGAGCGTGACGGCGAACGCGGCCGTGACCTTGGGCGCGACCGGCGCGAGGGCGTTGCCCTGCGCGATCGAGGTGCCCCAGTCGCCGGTCAGGAAGTGCCCGAGCCAGGTGAAGTAGCGCGGGATGACGCCCTGGTCCAGCCCCAGCTTGTGGGAGAGCGCGTCGATCGCGTCCTTGCTCATCAGCGGGTTGTTGCGGATCTCGCCCAGCGGGTCACCGGTGGCGGCGACCATCACGAACGACAAGAAGGTCCCGACCAGCAGGACGGGAATCGATATCGCCAGACGGCGAAGGATGTAGATCACCAGGTTCAACGAACTGCTCCTCATCCGGGCCTGGTCGTCAGAAGTGCGCTGGACCGCTACCCGGTTGTCTACCGTAGTGGTGGTAACCCTACGGTCAACAGCTACTTCCGGTGGGTACCGGGGCCCGGCTCGTGGCCGGGCCCCGGTACCTCCCAGGTCATCTGGAGCGAGGGGAAAGAAGCGTCAGGGCGAGCCCCGTTACTTCTTCTCCCACTCGCCGGCGTTCCACAGGACACCGTTGTACGACTGCATGTACACGCGGTCGATGCCCTTGAACGCCCACATGGACGGCGTCTGGAACAGCGGCATGGTCGCGTACTTGTCCGCGATCGCCTTGTCCGCGGCCTGGTAGCTCTGCGTCTTGACGGTCTCGTCCGTGGCACTCACCGCGGTCTTGAACGCGTCGTCGATCTTCGGGTCGCAGA
Source organism: Amycolatopsis sp. NBC_00348 (assembly GCF_036114655.1). Taxonomy (NCBI): domain Bacteria; kingdom Bacillati; phylum Actinomycetota; class Actinomycetes; order Pseudonocardiales; family Pseudonocardiaceae; genus Amycolatopsis; species Amycolatopsis sp. NBC_00348. The sequence goes on from NZ_CP107994.1 coordinate 6,898,088, forward strand.
GGTTCTGGTAGTTCTGGTCGCCACCGTTGGTCGGGCAGACGTAGATCGACCGCGACTGCGACTTGAACGGAGCCGACGACCAGCCGAAGAGGGCGATGTCGTAGTCACCGGTCGAGACGCGGCCACCCTTGAGGAAGTTGGCGTCGGTCTCGTCCTTGACCTCGATACCGGCCGCCTTGGCCTGCGAGATGATGATCTCGACGGTCTGGCTGCGGCGCGCGTTCTGGTTGTGCGTGATCTTGAACGAAGCGCGCACGCCGCCCTTGGCGAAGATGCCGTCGCCGCCCTTGACCCAGCCCGCGTCGGTCAGCGTCTTGGCCGCCGCCTCGGCGCCCAGACCGGCCTTGCTGCCGTACAGGTCGGTGTAGCCCTCTTCACCCTGGAAGAACACGATCGAGTTCAGCGGGGCCGCGTCGGCCTGGACTTCCTTGAGCAGCTTGTCCGTGATCGCCTTGCGGTCGACCGACTCGAAGAACGCCTTGCGGAGCGCGTCGTCCTTGAACATGCGGTTGAACTGCAGGTCGAGGTGCTCGTAGGTCAGCTGGGGAGCCGAACCGTAGGTGACACCCTGAGCCGAGAGACCCTTCATCGTCTGGGCCGCGGTGGCGTCCGGCTGGGTCGACGCCGCGACGTCGATCTCACCGTTCTGCAGCGCGGTCGCCATGGCCTTGGTGTCTTCCATGGCCCGGACGATGATCTTGCTCGGGCCGCCCTTGCCGCCGGCCCAGTTCGGGTTCTTGACGAGCGTGACGGCCTTCTGGTTGGCGTCGAACGCGTCGATCATGTAGGGGCCGGACGCCGGCATGAGCGCCTTGTCGAAGCCCTTCCACTTGTTCGTCCAGAAGTCGCCGGCCTTGGTCACCAGGGCCGGGTCGCCGGTCGGCGCCAGCTTGGAGATGTCCGGGATGCCGGTCCCCTTCTCGAGGATGTGCGCCGGCAGCACCGCAACGCCGCTGAACAGGCCCTTGTAGTCGAGGTACGGCTCGATGTAGTCCGTCTCGAGGGTCAGGTCGTCCTTGCAGGTGGCGGTCTTGATCTTGTCGTAGCCGGTGGTCGAGGCGGCGTTGAACGGGTTCTTGCCGTCCGCGCCCTTCGCCTGGCCGCTCTGCGCGAGCCACGCCAGGTAGAAGTCCTTGCAGTTGTAGGCCTCGCCGTCGGACCACTTGAGGTTCGGCTTGATCTTGTACGTGACGACCTGGGGGTCCTTGGTCGTGACGTCGGCCGAGTCGAGGATGTCCTTGTTGAGCAGCACCTTGTTGTTGCCGTCGAGGACGAAGGAGTCTTCGATGACGGCGGTCAAGATGTACGTGTTGTACGAGCTGTTGGTGTCCGGGGTGTTGTTGTTGTACCCCGAATAGCCGTCGTCGATCCCGACCGTGACCGTGCCGTCCCAGCCCTTGACGTCCGCGAGCTTGAACGAGTCACCGGTCTCGGCCTTGCCGACAGCCATCGCCTTGACGTCGGTCGACGACCCGTTCGTGTCGGTGCTACCCGAGCCCGAATCACCACCGCTGCAGGCGCTCAGCAGCAGCGTGGCGCCTGCGACGAGCGACAAGGCGGAGACTGCTTTGGTTCTCCTCATGAAGTGTGCCCTCCTAGCACTGAGCCCTTGAATTGTGACAAGGACCCACACCGCTCCGGTTTGGGCCGGAGCCTACGACACGCCAAGCGACACTCAACTGGCGCACTGCGGGTGCACGCTAGAAAGGAAAAGCACCGACAGTCACCAGTTCAGGGTCGATCGTGACCAAAGGGTGACTTCCAGTGGACATCCAGAAATACGACGGTTACCTCATGGAATCAATGTCCCCCACCCGAAGGCGTCGGTAAAGATCACTCGGTAGTACTGAATGCGTAGCCGACTGATTACTTCGGGCCGCGAGTCCAGTTCACGGCCGACCCGAACGGGCCCACCATGGGGGGACCCGGTGTGACGCCCGAGATGCCCGAACCGATCGCCAGGGTGTCAGCCATCTGGAACAGCGGAATCACCACGTTCTGACGCCAAAGTTCAGGCTCAAGGGTGGTCAGGGCCTCGGCGATCGGCGTGGCGCCCGACAGCGCGGCGTCGATCGACGGCTGCAGCGCCGCGTCGCAGAAGCCCGCCGAATTGCCCGGAACGACCGGTTTCGTAGTGTCCGCCCCCGTCGCCGTCTGCTCGGGCCGGCAGCCGAAGGTCGACGCGAGGACCGACGCCGTGTCGCCGCCGACCGCCTGCGGCACGACCGCGATGTCGACACCGACGTTGCCCGCCGAGTCACCGGCCGGCTGCTGCACCCCGCCGACGACCGGCATCGCGAGCAGGCCGCTGAACAGGTCCCGCGGCTGCGGCGTGATCGCGTTGACCTCGATGCCCTGCGCGGCCAGCTCGCTGGTGAGCTCCTTGGCGATCGACGCGTACGGCTCCTGGGTGCCGGGCGAGGCGATGACCAGCGAAAGCGCCTTGCCGTTCTTGCGCCAAGTGCCCGCGGTCTTGGTGTAGCCGGCCGCCTTCAGCGACTCCTCGGCCTTCGCGACGTCGGGCGCGGTCGGCGGGCCGGGCGGGATCGTCGCGGTGTACCCGGCCACCGACGGCGCCTTCACCTGGGCGTCGGCGTGCAGCGCCGCCGACGGGCCGCCGTTGACGCCCTCCGTGATCAGCTTCGTGCGGTCCAGCAGGGCGGCGACCCCGGCCCGCACCTGCGCGTCCTGCAGCGTGGCGCTGACCGGCCGCAGCAGCACATCGGCGACGAGCGGCCGGGCCACGGTGTGCAGCTGGACGGCGGAGCCGAGCTCGCCGAGCAGCTTGAGCTCGTCGCCGGTGGTCCGGGCCAGCGCGAACTGGTCGTTGCCGCTGCGCAGCGCGGCCAGCAGGGTGTTCTGGTCCGACCGGCGCAGCACGATCCGGTCGATCGCCGCGGGCTTCTCCCAGTAGCGCTCGTTGCGCTCGAGGATCACCTCGCCGCGGGCGGTGTCGAGGCTCTTGATCGAGAACGGGCCGGCGATGGCCGGGAAGTTCGTGGCCAGGGCCCCGCGCCAGCCGTCGGGGGCGTCCTTGAGCAGGTGGGCGGGCAGCAGGTCCGAGAACAGCGTCTGCCAGCCGGGGTACGGCTTGGCGAAGGTGACCTCGACGCGCTTGCCGCCTTCGCGGGACTGCAGGTCGGTGATCTGCCGGTAGCCGGCCGGGCCGATCACGCCGGGCTGGTCGCGCATCTGGGTGCGCAGGTAGTCGAAGTCCTCGGCGGCGATGGGCGCGCCGTCGGACCAGGACGCGTCCGGCCGGATGTCGTAGGCGACGACGAACGGCTGCTGCGAGAGCACCGCGGCGGACTTCATGAGGTTCTTGTCGAGCAGGGTGGCGCCGTCGTCCTTCTGGCGGAACACCGAGGGCAGCAGCAGCTGCGAGAGCGCCGAGGTCACCTGCGAGGAGTCCGCGAGGTTGTGCGGGTTGTACCCGCCGAGCACGTCGTCGACGCCGACGACGATCTGCGACGGGGTCTTGCCGGTGGTCGAGGCCGGCGCCACCGACGACGACACGACCGGCGGTGGCGGGGTGTTCGAGCAAGCGGCGAGCACCACGGCCGCGAGTGCCAGTACCGGCCCCGCCTTGCGATTCACCCGCACGCCCAGTCCTTCCGGATTCTCCCCGATCGGGTCAGCCATGTTCCCATGACCACCACCGCCGCCGGAACCGAGATTCCCATACCCGGATCGGCCGGGTCCGGCGCCCCATCGTGGCGCTATGGAAAAGGACGCGCGGACCACCGTCCGGGTTCCCGGACCGTTCCGGAACGGCGGAACGAACACGGCCCGGACACGAGACGGCGCCGGGCGGAGGTGAACACCAGGCGGGACGCCTATAAAGATATAAGGAGAAGATACTCGAATTCGGTGACGCTGGGCCGGGGTGTTTCGGACACAGGGTCACCGCGCACGCGAAAAAGGGCCTCCCGGCAACTCGCCGGAAGGCCCTTTTCGCGTATCGGATCAGACGTTGTCGCGGCTCTTGGCGCGCGAGCGCTCCTTGGCCCGGGTGTTGATGTCCAGCGTGACCTTGCGGACGCGGACGACCTCCGGGGCCACCTCGACGCACTCGTCGACCGAGCAGAACTCCAGGGCCTCTTCCAGGCCCATCTTGCGCGGCCGGGCCAGCGTCTCCATCACGTCGGCGGAGGACTGACGCATGTTCGTCAGCTTCTTCTCCTTGGTGATGTTGATGTCGAGGTCCTCGAAGCGCGGGTTCTCGCCCACGACCATGCCCTCGTAGACGTCGGCGCCCGGCTCCACGAAGAACGAGCCGCGGTCGGCCAGCTGGATCATCGCGTACGCGGTGACCGGGCCGGTCCGGTCGGCGACCAGGGAGCCGCTGTGCCGGGTGCGGATCTCGCCCGCCCACGGGAAGTAGCCCTCGAACACGTGGTTCGCGATGCCGGTGCCGCGGGTCTCGGTGAGGAAGTCGGTGCGGAAGCTGATCAGGCCGCGCGACGGGAGCACGTAGACCAGCTTGATCCGGCCGGTGCCGTTGCCGCTCATGTCCTCCATGCGGCCCTTGCGGGACGCCAGGAGCTGCGTGATCGAGCCGAGGTGCTCTTCCGGCGAGTCGATGTAGAGGCGCTCGAACGGCTCGTGCAGCTTGCCGTCGATCGTGCGCAGGACCACCTGCGGCTTGCCGACGGTCAGCTCGAAGCCCTCACGCCGCATCTGCTCGACCAGGATGGCCAGCGCCAGCTCGCCACGGCCCTGGACCTCCCAGGTGTCGGGGCGCTCGGTCGGCAGCACGCGGATCGAGACGTTGCCGATCAGCTCGACGTCGAGGCGGGCCTTGACCAGCCGCGCGGTGACCTTGTCGCCGCCGTTGCGCCCGGCCAGCGGCGAGGTGTTGACGCCGATGGTCATCGAGATGGCGGGCTCGTCGACGGTGATCCGGGGCAGCGCCACCGGCGTCTCGGAGTCGGCGAGGGTGTCGCCGATCGTGATCTCGGGGATGCCGGCGATGGCGACCAGCTCGCCCGCGCTGGCCTCGGTCGCCGGGACGCGGGTGAGCGCCTCGGTGACCAGCAGCTCGGAGATCCGGACGTTCTGCACAGTGCCGTCTTCGCGCATCCAGGCCACGGTCTGGCCCTTGCGGAGCCGGCCGGCGTGGATGCGGATGAGCGCGATGCGGCCGAGGAAGTTCGACGCGTCGAGGTTCGTGACCAGGGCCTGCAGCGGCGCGTCCAGGTCTGCCGCGGGCGGCGGGACGTGGCGGAGCAGGGTGTCGAACAGCGGGTCGAGGTTCTCGCTGTCGGGCATGCCGCCGTCTTCGGGCTGCGCGAGGCTCGCCTTGCCGGCGCGCGCGGAGGCGTAGACGACCGGGAGGTCGAGGATGGCGTCGAGGTCGGCGTCCTCGATGTCGCCGGCCAGGTCCAGCAGCAGGTCGTGGGTCTCTTCGACGACCTCGGCGATCCGCGCGTCCGGCCGGTCGACCTTGTTGACCAGCAGGATCACCGGCAGCTTGGCCTCGAGGGTCTTGCGGAGCACGAAGCGGGTCTGCGGGAGCGGGCCCTCGCTGGCGTCGACCAGCAGGACGACGCCGTCGACCATCGCCAGGCCGCGCTCGACCTCACCGCCGAAGTCCGCGTGGCCGGGGGTGTCGATGACGTTGATCGTCACCGAGCCCTCGGGCGTCTCGCGGTGGATCGAGGTGTTCTTCGCCAGGATGGTGATGCCCTTTTCGCGCTCGAGCTCACCGGAGTCCATCACGCGGTCGACGAGCTCGGCGCGCTCGGCGAAAGCGCCCGACTGCCGGAGCATGGCGTCGACCAGAGTGGTCTTGCCGTGGTCGACGTGGGCGACGATCGCGACGTTGCGCAGGTCGGGCCGGGTCTTACCGGTCGGCCGGCCGGTTTCGACGGTAGCGCTGGCTGCGGGCACGCGAAGACTCCTGAACTTCAAAGGTGTGGGTGGCCGCGTAAGCCCGTCAGGCATCCTGTGACCGGCTCTGGTCACACGCGGACCTCACCAAGGATACCTGCACCCCCATTGTGAGGAGCCCCACGCCCCAAGATCGGTTAGGCTCTCCTAATCTGGAGGGCCGGACAGCGACGTCGATCCGAGGAGCGCAGGCGTGGGCAAGAAGCCGCCGGACGACCCCCGCAAGGTCGTGCGCAAGCTGATGAAAGCCGGCAAGGTCAAGAAGAAGTGCTGCCGGTCCAAGCCGCGGTGCAAGAAGTGCCCGGTGCTCGCGCTCAAGAAGGCGAAGCTCGACCTGGCGGCCTAACGGTTGATCGCCTCGTTGAGGTCCCGCAGCTCCGGCGCGGTCTTCGTCGGCGAGAACGGGATGACCTCGTACTTCGCGAGCTTCCGCACCGCGAACGGGTCGCTCGCCAGGATCGCGTCCAGCTTCCCCTGGGACATCGGGCGCGTGATGATCACGCCGCCGACGCGCGGCTTCCGCGCCCCGGACGCGAGGAAGAGCCCGCGGTCGTACTGCGCCTCCAGCCACGCCACGTGATCCGGCAGCGCCAGGTCGACTTCTTCGATCGGGGCGGTGTAGGTCAGCACGACGACGAACATGGTTACAACGGTAGACCCGCTCGGATATAGTCACCCTGTGCATGCGCAGACGTCCCAGTGGTGGCCGCCATCGGCGGCCCTCTGACCCTGCGCTGAAAACCAGCAGCGGCCGCCCCGGACGGGCGGCCTTTTTCGTGCCTTCGCCGGGGTGGTCCCCGTCGAAAAGGACCCACGATGAGCAAGCTGTCCGGGATCACCCCGTCCGGTCACGTCCACCTCGGCAACCACCTCGGGGCCGTCCGCCGCTGGGCCGCCGAGGGCGGCGCCGACGACCTCTACTTCGTCGCCGACCTGCACGGCATGACGACGTCGCACAACCCCGCCAAACTCCGATCCCTGGCGGGTGAGCAGCTCGCCGTCCTCATCGCCGCCGGCATCGACCCCGAGCGGGTGTTCGTCCAGTCCGACCTCGCCCGCGACTTGGGCGCGCTGACCTGGGTCCTGGAGTGCACCTGCAACTACGGCGAGGCGGCCCGGATGATCCAGTTCAAGGAGAAGTCCAAGGGCCAGGCCGGGGTGCGGCTGTCGCTGCTCACCTATCCGGTGCTGATGGCCGCCGACATCCTGCTGCAGGGCGCGAACGAGGTGCCGGTCGGCGAGGACCAGCGCCAGCACGTCGAGCTGGCCCGGACGCTGGCCAAGCGGTTCAACGGCACCTACGGCGACGTGTTCACCGTGCCCGAGGCCGTGCTCCCGCCCGCCGGGGCGCGGGTGAAGGACCTCACCGACCCGACGCGCAAGATGTCGAAGTCGACCCATGACGTCGCCGGCGTGGTGTTCGTGCTGGACGAGCCCGACCAGATCCGCCGCAAGATCCGCCGCGCGGTCACCGACGGCGGTTCGGTGCCGGTGCACGCGCCGGACACCCGGCCGGGCATGGCGAACCTGCTGGAGATCCTCGCGGCCTGCCAGGGCGGTTCACCGGCGGACCTGGCCGAGGAGTTCTCGTCGTACGGCCAGGTCAAGGACGCCGTCGCCGACGCGGTGATCGAGCAGCTGCGGCCGATCCGCGAACGCGCGTCGACGCTGCTCGGCGACGTCGCGGAGCTGGACCGCGTCCGCAAGGCGGGCGCGGCCCGGGCCGCCGAGCGCGGCTCGCACCGGCTGTCGGCGGCGTTGCGGATGATCGGCGCGAGTTGAAGAGCCGTGAAGGACTCCTTCCCGGCTCTTACGGCCGGTAAGGAGTCCTTCACGGCTTTAGGTCAGCAGCCGGCGGAAGGCCGGGAGCAGGATGCGGTCGGCGGGCAGCCAGTCGACGTCGTCGAGGTCGTCCGGGCCGAGCCACTGCACGGCCAGGTGTTCGACCGCGCGCGGTTCGTCCCCCGGCGAGACCAGCGAAGCCGCGTAGATCCGCAGGACCTTGTCCCCGGGCAGCGGGATCTCCTGCCCGACCCGCTCCCCGACCTCGATCACGACGTCCAGCTCCTCGCTGCACTCGCGAGCCAGGGCGAAGGCGTCGGACTCACCGTCTTCGACGCGCCCGCCGGGCAGCTCCCACTGCCCCGCGTGCCCGGGCGGCCAGGCCCGCTGCTGGGCCAGCAACTTCCCGTCGCGCACCAGGGCGGCACCCACGATCACACCGTTCACAGCCCCGGAATCTACCCGGAAGCCCGAACCCGAGCCGACCCGTGTCGCCCCTCCAGACACGCGAGCCGACCCCCCAGACACACGAACCGACCCTCCAGACACGTGTCGACCCTCCAAACACACGAGCCGACCGTCTGGGCACACGAACCGACCCTCCGGGCACGGAGGCCGACCGTCCAGGCACGCCGACCGACCTCCGCGAACGCAAGCCGTCCCCCCGAGGCGCGCCGTCCCACCAGCCGCGCGCATCAGTCGTGAGTGTTTAGGCGGGTTAGAACCGCCCTAAACACTCACGAGACCGGCGCCGCACGCCAGGTGACCTGGAACCGCGCTCCCCCGTCCGGGGACTCGCCCACCTGGACTCGCCCTCCACGACGGCGGACCGTCTCCGCGACCATCGCCAGCCCCAGGCCCGTGCCGCCGGTGATGCGGGCCCGGTCGTCGGACACCCGGTAGAAGCGGTCGAAGACCTTCTCGCGGTGCTCCGGTGCGATGCCCGGGCCGTCGTCGTCGACCACGACCCGCACCGACGAGCGTGACGCCAGCACCGACACCACGATCTCCCCGCGCGCGTAGCGGCACGCGTTCCGCAGCAGGTTGTCCAGCACCAGCTCGATCTCGCCGTGCGCCGCCCACGCCCAGGCCTGCGCGACCGCGTTGCTCACCCGCGTCTCCGGCGCGCCCGCCGGGAGCCGGCCGACCGCCGCGCGGACCTCGCTGACCAGCTCGACCGGCTCCGCGGGCGGCACCTCCCCCGCGTCCGAACGGGCCAGCGACAGCAGGCCATCGAGCAAGGACGAGAGCCGCTCGGCCTCCGTCAAGATGTCGCCCAGCGTCTCCTGGGACAGCTCCGGATCGGGGTTGGTGACGGCGACCTCGGCCTGGACGCGGATCGACGCGACCGGCGACCGCAGCTCGTGGGCCGCGTCGCCGGTGAAGCGCCGCAGCCGTTCGCTCGCCTGTTCCTGGCGCTCCAGCAGCGCGTTGAACTCCTCCGCCAGCGCGCGCAGCTCGTCGTGCGAGTCCGGCAACGGCAGCCGCGCGCCCGGCGGCAGTGCCCGCACCGTGCCGCGCATCCGCGCCACCGGGCGCAGCGCCAGGCGCACCACCAGCCACGTCGCCAGGCCCGCGACCAGCGCGCCGACCGACGCGACGACCACCAGCCACACCCCGCCGTAGTGCACCGCGGCGGAGAACCCGACCAGGCCCGCACCCGCGACGACCAGCCGTTGTGTCCCGTCCGGCGTGCTGACGACCGCGCCGAGGTAGCGGGCGCCGTCCTGCTGCACCGGTTGCCCGGCTTTGAGCAGCCCGACGTCGGCGCCGCTGAGCCCGCTCGGCGCGCCGCCGTCGACCGGTGTGCCCGAGATGTCGAGCACCCGGACCGTCACCGGGGCGGTAGTCGGCAGCGCGCGGCCCGCGCTCACCTCGGCACTGGCCGGGGCGAGCGCGCCCGTCAGCTCGCGGTCGACCGAGTCGATGAGCAACGGCGAGAGCTTGGCCGCGGCCAGCGCGGCGAGCCCGAGCAGGCAGCCCAGGGTGATCGTCGCGGCCAGCACGGTGATCCGGGCCTGCAGGGACCGCCCGCGCCACCAGGTCATCACGGGGTGATGACCTCGTCGATCTGCGCGTCGGAGGCCAGGTAGCCGTGCCCGCGCACGGTCCGCAGCAGCGCGCCGGCGCCGACGGCGTCGAGCTTGCGCCGCACGTACCCGACGTACACCTCGACGAGATTGCGCGTCACGGCCTGCTCCTCGCCCCAGACCGCGCGCAGCAGCTCGTCCTTGGTGACGACCGTGCCCGCGCGCCCGACGAGCACTTCGAGCAGCGCGAACTCGCGGGGGCTGAGCCCGACCTCCTCGCCGTTCCAGTGCACCTGACGCAGCCCGCGGTCGACCTCCAGCGCGCCGAGCCGCAGCGTGCCGCGGCTGGCGTCCGGCCCGGCGCGGCGCAGCGTCGCGCGGACCTGCGCCACCAGCACCACGAAGGAGAACGGCTTGACGAGGTAACCGTCGGCGCCCAGGTCCAGGCCGTCGGCCTGGTCGACCTCGCCGTCCTTGGCCGACACGAGCAGCACCGGCGTCGTGACGCCGTCCTTGCGCAGCCGCTCCAGCACGCGGTAACCGGACAAGCCGGGCAGCATGATGTCGAGCAGCACGACGTCGAACGAGCCGGTGCTCGCCAGCTGCAGCCCGCTGGGGCCGTCCGCGGCGGTGACCACGTCCATCCCCTCCGCGCGCAGCCCGCGTTGCAGTGCTTTCCGCACGCCCAGCTCGTCGTCGACCACCAGCACCCGAGGTTTCACGAGTCTCATCATGGCGGGTTTGCGCAGGTCCCGCGGGATCTCTCAGCACGATCTCAGCCGCGGAGGGAGAACCTTCAGGGGTATCTCAGCCTCGAGAGGGAAGCGTCGGTGCCGGGAGCCGAGCACACTTGAGCTCGGGAACACAGGGAGAGACGCATGAAGACGAAGACGAAGGGCATCACCGCGGCGGTCGTGGGCACCGCTCTCGGCGTCGGCGGGCTCGCGGTCATCGCGATGCCGGCCAGCGCCGACGACAAGCCGGCACTGCCGCAGGTGAGCGCCGAAGACCTGGTGCAGTCGGTCATGCAGGCGAAGCCGGGCGCGTTCGACGGCACGCTGAAGGTCAGCAACGACCTCGGCCTGCCGGCGGTGGGGAGCGCGATCCCGGGGGCGTCCGCGCTGAACATCGACTCGGCGCACATCTTCACCGACGGCGCGGGCAAGAGCCGGCTCGCCGTCACCCAGGGCACCGGCCAGGAGACCGTGGTCCACGACGGGACGACCGTCTGGGACTACAGCTCCAAGACCAACACCGCGACCAAGGTGACCATCCCGGCGGACGTGGCCAAGCAGAAGGGCGCGGGCAGCGAGAAGACGGCCGACCCGGTCGCGACCGCCACCGAGCTGCTGGCGAAGGTCCGCGAGAGCAGCACGGTGTCGGTCGACGGCACCGCGACCGTCGCCGACCGCCCGGCCTACGAGCTGGTCCTGACGCCGAAGCCGAGCGAGCGCACGCTGCTGCGTGAGATCCGCGTGGCCGTCGACTCGCAGACGCGGATGCCGCTGCGGGTTTCGGTGCTGAGCAACGGGACGACGTCGCCGGCGCTCGAGGTCGCGTTCAGCCAGATCGAGTTCACCCAGCAGCCGGCCGACCTCTTCACCTTCACCCCGCCGAAGGGCGCCAAGGTGCAGGAGAAGACGCCGACCGTCGACCAGAAGGACAAGGACCTCGCCGAGCAGGCGAAGCAGGCCACCAAGGTCGTCGGCGACGGCTGGGACACCGTCATCACCGGCACGATCCCGGCCGACGCGCTGAACGCGGCGCCGAAGCAGCAGGGTGACCGCCAGGGCCGCAATGCCGACCCGCAGGCCCTGCTCGACCGGTTCACCAAGAAGGTCAGCGGCACCTGGGGCAGCGGCCACCTCATCACCACGAAGGTGGGCAGCGCGATCCTGACCGACGACGGCCGGTTCGCCGCCGGTGCGGTGCCGGAGCAGGTCCTGTACGAAGCGCTGGGTCAGAAGTGACCAGTACGACTGTCGAGTCCGGGGCGGACGTCTCCACGGAGACGTCCGCCCCGGCGGTTCCCCTGGCCGCGCGCACCAGGGGGCTGCGCAAGGTCTACCGCGGCACGGTCGCGGTGGACCACGTCGACCTCGACATCCCCGAAGGCGCGGTCGTCGGGATGCTCGGGCCGAACGGCTCTGGCAAGACGACCACCATCCGGATGCTGCTGGGCCTGGTGCGCCCGACCGAGGGCGAGGTCGAGCTGCTCGGCCGCAAGATGCCCGACGCCGCCGCGCACGCGCTGCCGGACGTCGGCGCGCTGGTCGAGGGGCCGGGCTTCCACCCGTTCCTCTCCGGCCGCGACAACCTGCTGCGCTTCGCCGCGGCCGAACCGCGGCTGGCGTCGTCCGGGATCCCGTTCGCGGTCGACTCCGCGATCGAACGCGTCGGGCTGAGCGTCGCCGCGCGACGGCGGTACAAGGGCTACTCGCTCGGCATGAAGCAACGGCTCGGGCTCGCTTCGGCGTTGCTCGTGCCGCGGAAGATGGTCGTGCTCGACGAGCCGACCAACGGCCTCGACCCTGCTGGTACCAGGGAGATCCGCAGGATCGTGGCCGAGCTGCACGCCGAGGGCGTCACCGTGCTGGTGTCGTCGCACCTGCTGGCCGAGGTGGAGGCGACCTGCACGCACGTCGCCGTGCTGCAGGCCGGGAACGTCGTCGCGCAGGGCGAGCTGGCGGAGCTGCTGGAGTCCGGGAACGCGGCCCTGCTGGTCCGCACGCCGGACGCCGAGCAGGCCGTGGAAGTGCTGCGGGAGAACCGGATCGGCGCGCGGCTGACGCCGGACGGGATCCGCGCCGACCTCACGGCCACCGAGGCGCCGCGGGTGCTGCAGGTCCTGGTGGGCGCGGGGGTCGCGGTCCACGAGGCGACGCGGGCGCGCACCGGCCTGGAAGACCTGTTCGCGCGACTGACGGAGGGGGCGGAATGACCGCGGTTCTCGAGGCACCGGCGGTCCGCACGGGCCACGACTCGGTGCCGCTGCCCCGGCTGCTGGCCGCGGAGCTGCGCTGGATCTTCCGGCGGCCGCGCACGCTCGCCGTGCTGGGCCTGCTGGCGCTGATCCCAGTGGTGATCGGCATCGGCCTGACGCTGGTGAGCGAAGACGCGCAGTCCGGCGGCGGCCCGGACGACGGCGGCGGCGCACTGCTGGCGTCCGCCGTCAACAACGCCTTCGTGCTGCCGATCGCGGCGATCGTGATGACGCTGACCCTGCTCCTGCCGCTGGCCTCGGCCATGGCGGGCGCGGACGCGATCGCGGGCGAGACGTCCCACGGAACCCTGCGCGGCTGGCTGATCGCCCCGGTCGGCCGCGGCCGGCTGCTGGCGGTCAAGGCGTTCGGCGTCGCGACGGTGTCGGTGGTTTCGGTGCTGGCGATGTGTTTCACGGGCGTGGTGACCGGCCTGATCATCAACGGCACGGACTCGCTGTTCACGCTGTCGGGAACCACGTTGTCGGTGGGCGGCGCACTGGCCAGGATCCTGCTGGTCGCGGGCTGGGTGGTGCTGCAGCTGTGGGCGGTCGGCGCGGTGGCGCTGGCGATCTCCAGCTGGACGGAACACCCGATGCTGGTGGTGGCGTCCGTACTGGCGGCGGACATCGTGTTCACGATCCTGGGGTTCTTGACGTCGCTGGACTGGCTGCATCCGTTCTTGTTGACGCAGAACTGGTCGCTGGCCCCGGCAGAGGTGCTGCAGGACCCGATGGGCACACAGATGCTGGGCGAAGGCGCGTTGCGCGCGGGGTGCTACATCGTGATCGGGCTGTCGCTGGCCTACGCACGGTTGTCCACCCGCGACGGCTGACCCGTCGTGAGTGTTTAGGGCGGTTAGAACCGCCCTGAACACTCACGACAAGCCGACCAGCGCCACGCCGTCCGGGTCCAGCTCCAGCCGGACCTCGTCCCCCGCCCGGAAGTCCGTCGCCGCCGGGGCGACCGCGTCCACAGTGGACTCCGCCAGCCGGACCACCAGCCGCACGTGCTCGCGGCGGTGGACCGCCGCCACGACCTCGCCCGCGACACCTGAGCCGGCCACCCGCAGCGCGTGGGGGCGCAACCCCAGCCGCACCGGTCCGTCGGCGGCGTCCGGCGCCGGCACGTCGCCTAGCGGAGTCCGGACCACGCCACCCGTCGCAACCCCCTCGACGAACGACGTCACTCCCAGGAAACGGGCCACGTCGTCGTCCAGCGGGTTGCGCCACACGCGACGGACCGCGCCCTCCTGTCGCACCTCGCCGGCGTCGAGCACCGCGACCCGGTCGGCCAGGGTGAACGCCTCCTCCTGGTCGTGCGTCACCAGCAACGCCGTGATCTTGCTGCGCCGCAACAGGTCCGCCAGATCGATGGCCAGCTGCTCGCGCAACCCGGCGTCCAAACCGGACAGTGGCTCGTCCAGCAACAGCAGCCGCGGCTCCGGCGCCAGCGCGCGGGCCAGCGCGACCCGCTGCGCCTGGCCGCCCGACAGCTCCGTCACCCGACGGCGCTCGAAGCCGGACAGGCCGACCAGCTCCAGCAGCTCGGCGACGCGCCCCGCCCACGCGGCCCGCGGGACGCCGTGCATCCGCAGGCCGAACGCGATGTTCGCGGCGACGTCGCGGTGGCCGAACAGCTGGCCGTCCTGGAACACCAAGCCGAAGCCGCGGCGGTGCACCGGGACCGCGCCGAGGTCCTCGCCGTCCCAGCTGACCGTGCCGCGGGCCGACGGCTCCAGCCCGGTGATCGCGCGCAGCAGCGTCGACTTGCCCGAGCCGGACGGGCCGAGCAGCGCCAGTACCTCGCCGTCGGCGATGTCCAGCCGGGCGTCGCGCACCGCGACGAACGATCCATAATGGACAGTCAGGTCCCGCACCGACAACGCCATCAGAACTCTCCCACCCGGCCGCGCGCGGCCCCGAGCCGGTCGATCAGCGCGACCGCCAGCACCGTCACGAGCATCAGCAACGCGCACGCGGCGTACGCCATTTGGTTGTTCAGCTCCCCCGGGCGCCCCATCAGCGACGCGATCGCGACCGGCAGCGTCGGCGACGTCGGCCGCGCCAGGAAGCTCGTCGCGCCGAACTCGCCGAGCGCCACGACGAACCCGAACCCCGCCGCCGCGACCAGCGGCCGCAGCGTCAGCGGCAGGTCGATCTCCCGCCACACCCCCAGCGGGCTCGCGCCGAGCGTCGACGCGGCCTGTCGCAGCCGGACGTCGACCGAGCGCAGCACCGGCAGCACCATCCGCACGATCAGCGGGATGATCACCAGCGCCTGCGCGAGCGGCACCAGGTAGGGCGACGTTCGCAGGTCGCCGGGCAGCGCGTCGAGCGTCACGAGGTACCCGAACCCGACGGTCACCGCGGACACCCCGAGCGGCAGCATCAGCGCGGCGTCGAGCGTCTCGCCGAGCCCGCGCGCGGCCCGCGCCGGCGACCGGCGCAGCGCCACCAGCACCACCGACGCGAGCACGCCGACGACCAGCGCCAGCAGCGTCGCGTCGATCGCCACCTTCAGCGAGTTCAGCGCGGCGTCCCAGCCGGACACCTGCAGCGCGCCCTTCTCGCCGGTGCCCGCGAGCGCGCGGTACCCCGCGAGGCTCCAACCGTCCGAAGTGGACACCGACTCGGCGAGCAGCGCGACGATCGGCGTCAGCAGCAGGGCCAGCACGACGCCCGCCGCGCCGACGACCCACCACTCACCACCGCGAGGGCGTCGCGCGGCGCCGGAACCGATCCTGGCGCCTTCCTTGCGCCGCCGCGCCAGCCCGCCGACGACCAGCGCCGCGACGACCGCCGCGAACTGGATCAGCGAAAGCGCCGACGCTCCGGAGAGGTCGAGCAGGTCGACCGTCCGGAGGTAGATCTCGGTTTCCAGGGTCCGGTACCGCGCGCCGCCGAGGATCAGCACGACACCGAAACTGGTGGCGCAGAACAGGAAAACGACAGCCGCGGCGGACGCGATCGCGGGCGCCAGCGCCGGCAGCGTCACCGACCGGAACGCACGCCACGGTGACGCGCCGAGCGCCCGCGCGGCGTCGGACGTCCGCGAGTCCAGCCGCGCCCAGAGTCCGGCGACGGTCCGCGCGACGACGGCGACGTTGAAGAACGCGTTGGCCAGCACGATCGGCAGCACCCCGCCGTCCGGCCACAGCGCCCGGAACGCCAGCCCGACCACCACGGTCGGCAGCACGAACGGCACGAGCACCAGCGTCCGCGCCAAGCCGACGCCGGGCAGCCGCACCCGGGAAAGCAGGAACGCCACCGGCATCCCGGCCAGCACCGCGACGACCGTCGAGCCCGCCGCGGTGGCCACCGTGAAGCCCGCCAGCCGCCACGTCTGCGGGTCGCCCAGCACGACGTCGAGCCCGCCCGCGGCGAACCCGCGGCCGACGATCGCCAGCACCGGCCAGGCGAAGAACACCACCAGGAAACCGATCGGGGCCAGCCCGAGCAGCGCCAGGCCGATGCCGCGTGCGGTCCGCGGTGGCGCTACGACCACTGCTTTCCGGGGGCTCCGGGTGGCGGAGCCCCCGGCCCGGGGCGGAGGCCCGGACGTCACTGCACGAGCGCGCGCCATTCGCCGATCCACTTCTCACGCCCGGCCTGCACCTGGTCCGCGGTCAGCGCCTGCGGCTTCTGCGGCAGCGGCGCGACCTGCGCCCAGCCCGCCGGCAGGTCGACGCCCTGGCGCGCCGGGTAGACGTACATGTTGGCCGCCACGGTCGCCTGGAACTGCTGCGAAAGCAGGAAGTCGACGACCTTGCGCGCGTTCTCCTCCTGCTTGCCGCCGGCCAGCACCCCGGCGTACTCGACCTGCCGGTAGCAGGTGTCGAGCAGCGCCTTCGTCCGCGGCTTCCCGTCGTCGCCCACCTCGGCGGCCGGCGACGACGCGTACGAGACGACGATCGGCCGCGGCCCCTTGCCGGAGGAGCCCGAGAACTCCTTCGTGTAGGCCTCTTCCCAGCCGCTGACCACCTTGAGGCCGTTGGCCTTCAGCTTGGTCCAGTAGTCCTTCCAGCCGGCCTCGCCGTACTTCGCGACGGTGCCGAGCAGGAACGCGAGCCCGGGCGACGCCGTCGCCGGGTCCTCGGCGACCAGCAGGTCCTTGTACTTCGGGTCGGCCAGGTCGTCGTACGACTCCGGCGCCGGGATCCCCTTGGCCGTGAAGTAGTTCGTGTCGACGTTGACGCAGACGTCGCCGACGTCGACCGCCGAGAGCCGGTGCTCCGGGTCGACGGCGTAGCGCTGCGGCCCGCGGTCGGCCTCCGGGCTGGTGTACGGCTCGAAGACGCCCTCGGCGAGCGCGCGCGAGGCGAAGGTCGAGTCGACGCCGTACGCGACATCGCCGACCGG
Source organism: Amycolatopsis sp. NBC_00348 (assembly GCF_036114655.1). NCBI lineage: Bacteria > Bacillati > Actinomycetota > Actinomycetes > Pseudonocardiales > Pseudonocardiaceae > Amycolatopsis > Amycolatopsis sp. NBC_00348. Next base: position 6,915,134 of record NZ_CP107994.1, read on the forward strand.
GTTCGCCTTGGTGAGCACGAGCTTGTTGGTCAGCGAACCGGCGTCGCCCTGCTTGAGCACGGAGATCTTGATGCCCGACTGCTGCTGGAAGGCGTCGAGCACCTCCTGCGGCGCCAGGAAGGAGTCGTGCGTCACCAGGGTGACGGTGGGCGTCTGCTTCGCGTCACCGGACCCGTCCGACAGCGAACACGCCGCTGTGACGACGCTGACGACGGCGATGGCCGTCGCGGCGCGAACAGCACTGCGTTTCATCTACCCTCCTGCACTTCGCCGGACGAGGAGGGAAAGCCCTCCCTTCGCCGGCATGATCCGGGATCAGGTGCTAACGGTCGCGGGTCACCCCGCCTCTCAGCCCGGCTCACCGGACTCCCGTGGCAACCGTGCACCTTAGTCCAGGACGTTGGACGATGGAGCCATGACGGAAATCTTGAGCGACGACGAGGCCGACCGGGCCCTGCTCCACGGCTGGGTCCGCACGGGCAAGGTCATCCGGCGCGAGGTGGAGCTGCCGAGCTTCCCGAAGGCGATCGAGGTGGTGGACCGCGTCGCGGTGCTCGCCGAGGCCGCCGACCACCACCCGGACATCGACATCCGCTGGCGCACGCTGACCTTCCACCTCAGCACGCATTCGGCGGGTGGGCTGACGAAGAAGGACTTCGCGCTGGCCAAGCAGATCAACGAGACCCTCGACGGACTGTGATCCCGGCTACTCTGAGTGCACGAAAGCCCGCGTTCGGCGTCTCTCGGTAAAGGACTTCGCACCGAGAGGCAGATATGACGCAGGCGATCGTAGTGGGCACAGTGGCATTCGCGACGATGGTGGCCGCGGCCGGCGGGGTGCTCTGGTTCACCGTCCGCAGCCACCGTCACTCGGACGGCTGAGTGCCGTTTCCGCTGGTCAGCGGCATGATCGGGTGAGCTTCGTCACAGCTGCTAACACTCGGCATGGTCAACGCGCTGAACCCGCGGAAGCATCGGCCCGCTCGTAGGGAAAACGCCATGAACAGCACCCCCGCCACCGCCGCCCTGACCGCCACCCAGCGCGCCTGGATCAACGCCCTCGCGACCGCCGTCGTGCTGATCACGATCGCGCTGATGGGCCTCCTCGGCTAGTCCGCCCGGTCGTAGGCCTGCCGGGCTTCTCGCAGGCTCGGCAGGTACTTCTCCGCCCATTCGCGGCAGCGGTCCATGGGCTCGAACAGGGTCCGGCCCAAGTCCGTCAGCGCGTACTCGACGCGCGGCGGGTTCTCGTCGTAGGTCTTGCGGGTGATCATCCCGTCGCGCTCCAGGGACCGCAGCGTCTCGGTGAGCACCTTCGGGCTGACGTTCCGGAGCGGCACGCGCAGCTCGGAGAAGCGGCGCGGCCCGTCTTTGAGGCAGAAGACGACCATGCCGCCCCACTTGTCCCCGATCCGGAACGGCGTGTCGGCCGACGGGCATTGCGGCGCGAAGAGATCAGCGGTCAGCGGCTCCACCCAGCCGACGTTAGGCCACGCCGTCGACGAGCAGCAACCGTCGCCGCAGCGCGGTCTTGCTCAGCTCGAGTGCTTCGGCGTACTCGGCGGAGGCGTACCAGCGTTCGGCCGTCTCACGGTCCGGGAACTCGACGAGGACGACGCGCTTGCGCTCGTCGAAGTCGCCTTCGAGGGCATCCGGCGCCGCGCCGCGGACGATGTAGCGCCCCTGGTACCCCGTGATCGACGCTTGGGCGAGTTCACGGTAGCGCTGGGCTGCGGTTTCATCGAGGATCTCGACCTCGGAGATGACGTAGACGCTCACGGTTCCGAGGGTGGCAGAACTCCGGAGCCGTCACCTGGTGCTGTCACTACCCGGATTTCCGCCGGCGGCGGGAACTCGACGGGGGTCTCGTCGGCCACGCTCCAGTATTCGAGGCCGGACAAGCGGCCTTCGTCGACGAACAGGATGAGCCCGCCGTCCGCCACGTCGACGTCCACGGCCACCCGGCTCTCGACGTCGGCCACCGTCACGGTTTCGTCGACGGCGAGGTCGATCGTGGGACAGCCGCACGGGCAGCGGCCGGTCACCTCGGCCGTGCGCGCTTGGGCACGAAGTGCCGCGGCACCGGGAAAGTCCGTAGCCAGCAGCAGGTCCAGGACCGCTCTCTCGCGCGGAGTGAGCGGCCGGCGTTCGGCGGTCAATAGCGTGGCATGTTCGGGATCGCCTTCTCGGCGACCTCGATGAGGGCTTCGACCTTCGCCACGTCGGCCGTCACGTCCTCCGCGGTCACCGAGGGCGCCTCCGAAGACCGGTAGGCGACTTCGTTGCGCCGGACCCGCATCCGGTTGAAGGGCCGCAAAACCGGCCCCAGCGGCGGATCCAGCTGCGCGAGGACCGCCTCGTAGACGGTGACGTGCCCACCCCGGCTCGTCACCCGCAGGCCCTGGTTCTGCAGGACGGCGGCCAGCGCACGCCGTGCGCTGTCGTAGGCCAGCGTGTAGGCGCCTTCCGGGTCCGTGTCCTGCAGCTGCCGCGCCGACGCGAGGTGCGTGCGGGCCCTGACGAGCTCGGCCTCGGCCGCCTCCCGCGACGCCGGAACGTGCTCGATGGCGCCGCGCGCGAGGAACGCGTCGATCCGTTCGCGGCCTTGGTTCCACTGCGGCATCAGGTCTCCTGGCTGAGTTTCACCAGCGGACGCTCACGCACGCTGGTGAGGAACGGATCGGTGGTGCTCGCCGCCCACGACTCGGGCGAGACCCGGTGGACGTTGACCTCGCGCCCCAGCCGCCGTGACACCTGTTCCGCCGAGTCGAAGAGCGCGTCCGGATCGGGCGACCCGACCACGAGGACATCGACGTCACCGGGCGGAAGACCGGGTTCACCGTTGTAGCGCGCGGCCCAGGAGCCGTAGATGTAGGCCTCGCGCACGCCGGCCAGCCCGGACAGGGCCTCGGCGAGCAGCGGCATCGGCCCGAAGGTGACGGCGATGAGCTCGCTCAGGGGCGGGTAGAGCGGGGTGTCGGTGCGCGCCTTGACGAGCCGGCTGCGGCCCACCCGCCGGTCTTCCAGGATCCCGCCACCGGTCAGCCGCTCGACTTCACGCAAGACGGCGGTGGGCGTGACACCGCAGGCCTCGGCGAGCTCGGTGATGCTGTACTCGCGATCCGGGTGCAGGAGCACGAGCGCGAGCAGCTCACCCTGCATGCGCGAACGCAGCAGGGGCAGCAAGCTCGGCGAAGCTTTCATTGGACGCAGTATATCCTGCGCCCAATGAAAGTAACAACCAGCAACAAGCCGCTACTCGGCCAACGCGAGGTCGGCGATGACCAGCAGGCACTCGTAGTACGGCCGGCCCGCAGCGGGGAACTCCGGCAGCGACGACCTCAGCCCGTCCGCGGCACGCGCGAAGGACACCCGCGCGCCCGGTGGCAGTGATCCCGCCCGGCTCGCCCACCCGCAGATGTCGGCGTCGATCATCACGGCGCACACGGACCCGTAGACCTCACCTCGCCTGACCGCCGACGGAAACGGCGCGGCGAGGTGCTCCTCGAGGACGGCAGCCAGGTCGCTCATCACCCGGCCAACCTACGACCTAGGGCCGCGGCGGATCTAGACGTTGAAGCGGAACTCCACCACGTCGCCGTCCGCCATGGTGTAGTCCTTGCCCTCCATGCGGACCTTGCCCGCGGCCCGCGCCGCCGCCATCGAGCCGGCGTCCATCAGGTCGGCGTACGAGACGATCTCCGCCTTGATGAAGCCGCGCTCGAAGTCCGTGTGGATGACGCCCGCGGCCTGCGGGGCGGTCGCGCCCTGCGGGATCGTCCAGGCGCGCGACTCCTTGGGGCCCGCGGTCAGGTACGTCTGCAGGCCGAGCGTGTGGAACCCGGCGCGGGCCAGCGAGTACAGGCCCGGCTCCGGCTGGCCGACCGACTCGAGCAGCTCGCGCACGGACTCCTCGTCGTCCAGCTCCAGCAGCTCCTGCTCGACCTTCGCGTCGAGGAACACCGCGTCGGCCGGCGCGACCAGCTTCGTCAGCTCCTCGCGGCGGGCTTCGTCGGTGAGGACGCCTTCGTCGGCGTTGAAGACGTACAGGAACGGCTTCGTCGTCAGGAGGCTGTGCTCGCGAAGCAGTTCGAGGTCGACGTCCTTCTGCGCGGAGAAGAGCGTGCGGCCGCTGTCGAGGATCTCCTTCGCCTTCTGCGCGGCCTCGAGCGCGGGCTTCGCTTCCTTCTTGGTCCGCGCTTCCTTCTCCAGACGCCAGACGGCCTTCTCGAGCGTCTGCAGGTCGGCCAGGATCAGCTCGGTGTTGATCGTCTCGATGTCGCTCAGCGGGTCGATCTTGCCGTCGACGTGGATCACGTCCGGGTCGTCGAACACGCGGATGACCTGGCAGATCGCGTTGGCCTCGCGGATGTTCGCGAGGAACTTGTTGCCCAGCCCGGCGCCCTCGGAGGCCCCCTTCACGATGCCCGCGATGTCCACAAAGGACACCACCGCCGGCACGGTCTTCTCCGACTTGAACAGCTCGGCGAGCTTGTCCAGCCGCGGGTCCGGCAGCGGGACCACGCCGACGTTCGGCTCGATCGTCGCGAACGGGTAGTTCGCGGCGAGCACGTCGTTGCGGGTCAGCGCGTTGAACAGGGTGGACTTGCCGACGTTGGGCAGACCGACGATACCGAGGGTGAGGCTCACGACCCCGAAGTCTACGTGGCCGGTCCGCGGCGGCCGCCAGGGCTCACGACCAGGCCGGACGCCGTGTCGGATTCCCGCCAGCCGCGGCGCTGACCTGCTGGCAGGGTGGGATTCATGGTTCCGAACACGGCGGTCGCCGAGGCCCCGGCGCTCTGGCGCGACGCCGAGCGCTGCTACCGCGTGGTCACCGCCCGCGACCCACGCTTCGACGGCCAGTTCATCATGGCGGTCCGCACCACCGGCATCTACTGCCGCCCGTCGTGCCCGGCGTCGACGCCGAAGGAGCAGAACGTCCGCTTCTACCCGACGTCGGCGGCCGCGCAGGCCAACGGCTTCCGCGCCTGCCGCCGCTGCTTCCCCGACGCCGTGCCCGGGTCGCCGGACTGGAACCTGCGCGCCGACCTGGCGGCGCGGGCGATGCGCCTGATCTCCGACGGGACGGTCGAACGCGAAGGCGTCCCGGGCCTCGCACGGCGGCTCGGCTACTCCGAGCGTCAGCTGGGCCGCGTGCTCACCGCCGAGCTGGGCGCCGGCCCGCTCGCGCTCGCCCGGGCGCACCGCGCGCATTCGGCGCGGCTGCTCATCGAGATGTCCGAGCTGCCGCTGACCGACGTCGCGTTCGCGGCGGGCTTCTCCAGCGTGCGGCAGTTCAACGAGACGATCCGCGAAGTGTTCGCGACAACGCCTTCGCAGCTTCGCGCCTTCGCTGCTTCGCGGCGTAGACGTCAGGGAGACGTAGGTGGGACGCGGCTCAGCCTGCGACTGCCGTTCAGACCGCCTTTCGACGCCTTCGGGCTGCTTCGCTTCTTCGCGGACCAGGCGGTGCCAGGCGTCGAAGACGTCACCGACGGCACGTACACCCGCACGCTGCGCCTCGCGCACGGCACCGGCGTCGTGCGGCTGACGCCGGAGCCGGACCACGTGCGCTGCGAGCTGCACCTCGCCGACCTGCGCGATCTCAGCAGCGCGGTCAGCCGCGTCCGCAGGCTGCTGGACCTCGACGCCGACCCGGCGGCGGTCACGCGCGTCCTCGGCGCCGACCCCGCGCTGGCGTCGATCGTCGAGGCGGTGCCGGGAATCCGCGTCCCGGGCGCGGTCGACGGCGAGGAGCTGCTGCTGCGCGCTCTGCTCGGCCGGGATCTACCGGCCGCCCTCGGCGAGGAGGTGTCCGGCGAAGCGGGAGTGACGAGGCTGTTCCCGACGGCGGCCCGGGTCGCGACGGCGGGACCGCCGTCGGTACGGGGTGTCGCGGCGGCGCTGGCCGAGGGCCGGTTGGAGGTGCACGTCGGCCGCGACGCGGCAGACCTGCGGGCGGAGCTGCTCGCGTGCCCGGGGATCGACGCGTGGACGGCGGACTACGTGCTGATGCGCGTCCTCGGCGCGCCGGACGTCCTGCTGACCGACGACGCCGCGTTGCAGCGCGGGGCGACGGCGCTCGGCATCACGGACCTCGCGGACCGGTCCCGGCAGTGGACGCCGTGGTGCTCCTACGCCGGGATGTACCTGCGGCGCGCCGATCCGGCGGGGCCGGAACCTGTCGCGAACAGCTGCTAGCCCTGCTCGCCCCGCCACAGCAGAGCCTGAGCCACGATCACCTGGTCGCCGTCGAAGGTGGCTGCCGGTGAGCCGTGTAGGTGGTAGCCCAGTTCCAGAGCCTCGCTCACCCGGTGGCAGAACTTCGCGTCGTCCGGGCCGGTGAGCAGGCGGTAGCGGGGCAGGCCCTCGGGCGGCTGGTCCGTCATGGCTTCATCTTGGCCGAGTGCTCAGCCCGCGCGCACCTCCACTGTCGAGCCCGTGCGGGCCTTGCGGACCCGTAGCCGCGTCGGGATGCGCTGTCGCAACTCCTCGACGTGCGACACCAGCCCGACCACCCGGCCGCCGGCGCGGAGCTCGTCCAGGATGTTCATCACCACGTCCAGAGTCTCGGCGTCGAGCGTGCCGAACCCCTCGTCGACGAACAGCGTGTCCAGCAGCGCGCCGCCGGTCTCGCCCGCGACGACGTCCGCCAGCCCCAGCGCCAGCGCCAGTGACGCCAGGAACGACTCGCCGCCGGACAGCGTCTTCGCCGGGCGGATGGTGCCCGAGTAGTCGTCCAGCACGTCGATGCCGAGGCCGCCGCGGGTGCCGCGCGCGCCGGCCGCGTCCGAGTGCACGAACGCGTAGCGCCCCTGGCTCATCGTGCGCAGCCGGTGCGTGGCGGCGACCGCCACCTCCTCCAGCCGCGCCGCCAGCACGTACGAGCGCAGCGACATCTTCCGGCTGTTCTGCCCGCGCCCGTTGACGACGTCCGCCAGCGCGCGCAGCTCCGCGAACTCCGCTTCGGCCGGCGCCAGCCCGGCGAGCGTCTTGCGCAGCAGCCCCGCCAGCCGGGTCAGCTCTTCGTGCTGGGCGGCCGCGACGCGCAGCGCCGCGTACGCCGAGTCGGCGCGCGCCCGCGCCAGCTGGGCCGCGTCGGCCGCGCGGCCGACGTCCGCGACGTCGTCCGGCGAGATGCCGAACAGGTCGGGCTCGGCCAGCAGCGCCCGCGCGCCCGCCGCGGTCGCTTCCGCCTCGGCGATGCCCTGTTCCAGCTTTTCGATCTGCTCGTCCGGCAGCATCGCCGAGCGCGCCTTCTTCAGCGACGTGAAGCCCTTGGCCGCGACCGCCGCGTCGACCAGCGTGCGTTGCTGCGCGACCCGTTCCCGGGCGCCGGTGACCGCCGTCCGCGCCTCCGCGACGGCTTCGAGCGCCTCGGCCAGCCCGATCAGGTGCGTCCGCCGGACTCCGACGTCCGCGAACTCGCCGCGCCCGGCGACCAAGCGGCGTTCGCGCTCGGCCAGCCGTTCTTCCAGGGCCCGGACGTCGGCCGTGGCCTCGGCCACCGCCTGCTCGGCCCGGCGACGCCGTTCCGTGCGCAGCTCCAGGTCCCGCTCCAGCAGCACGACCTGCTGACCGAGCTTCGCCTTCGCTGCCGCCTGCTGGGTCAGCGTGGCGACGGTGGCGCGAGCTTCGGACAGCTCGGCCGTGACGGTCTCGGCGGTCCGCCCGGCCAGCCGCTCGACCAGCCCCGCCAGCCGCGCCTTCGCCTCTTCCAGCGCGGTGACGACCCGCTGCCGCAGCACGTCCGCCGCCTGCTCGGCTTCCTCGGCGGCCCGTTCTTCGGCCGGGTCGACGAGGATCGCGTCCCGGTTGGCCGGCGCCGGGTGCTCCGCGGAGCCGCAGACCGGGCAGGGCGCGCCGTCGGGCAGCGCGGCGGCGAGTTCGGCCGCCATGCCGTCGAGCCGCCGCTCGCGCAGGTCGAGCCGCCGTTGCCGGGCCGCTTGGTGCGTGTCCACGACTTCGCGCAGTTTCGCCTCGCCGCGCCCGACCTTCGCCTGCGCCTCGGGCAGTTCGGCGGTGTCACGCGCGACGGCCCTCAGCTCGTCGACGCGGGCACGCGCCCCGTCGAGCTTGGCGCCGGCTTCGGCGGCGGCCTGGGCGTCGGCCCGCAATTTCGCCAGCTGGCCGGGGATCGCGGCCAGCTCGGCGGTCAGTTCTTCCGCCTGCTTCGCGGCTGTGACGGACGACAGTTTCAGGTCGTCGCGCCGCATGGTGTCGAGCTGCTGCTGCTCGGCCTCGGCGACCAGTTCCGCGACCGCGCCCGCCTCTTCGCGCGCTGTCGCCGCCCGCGCCTTCAGGTCGCCGGTCGCGCGGGTGCCGAACTCCCGCAGCTCCGCGCCGCAGGCCTTCTCCGCCTGCTCGGCGTCGGTCAGCTCCGCGGCCCGCCGGTCCAGCAGGTCCGCTTCGACGGCCACGCCGGCTGCCCGCCGCGCCGCCGCGACCTCCTGGGCCCACTCGGCGCGCTGCGGTGCCTGCTCGGTGACCTCGAGCAGCCGCAGGTGCGCGGTGCTGACCCGGCGGATCTTCTCCGCGTCGGCGCGCTCTTCCTGCAGGTGCACGTCTGCCCGCTGCGCCGCGGCTCGCGCCCGCTCCTCCTCGGCCGTGACCTGCCCGACGCGTTCGGTGGCCGCCGCCAGCACCGCGTCCACCCACTCCGCGGGCTCCGATTCGGGCGGGTCCTGCTGCGCCTCCTGCGCGTACCGCGCCAGCAGTTCGCGCACGGACTGCTGCCGCGTCTCCAGCTCCCGGCCGCGCTCGGCCCGCAGGTCCGCGAACCAGCGTTCGACGTCGGCGAAGCGCTCGGTACCGAACAGCCGCTCCAGCAGCTTCTCGCGCTCGGAGGTGTCCGACCGCAGGAAGCGGGCGAACTCGCCCTGCGGCAGCAGCACCACCTGGAAGAACTGGGCCGCGGTCATGCCGAGCAGCCGCTCGACCGTGCGCGCGACCTCCTCGATCCGGATCAGGCCCTCCGGCGCCATCCCGCCCGGCGCGGTGCCGATCCAGCTCAGCGACACCTTCGCCTGCTGCGTCGTCGTGCCCTCGCCGCGCCGCTTCGGCCGCTGGTACTCGGGGTTGCGCACGATCTTCAGCCGGTGCCCCTGCACGGTGAGCTCCAGCGCGACCTCGGTGACCTGATCCGGCACAGCCAGGTCGCAGCGCAGCCGCTTGGCCTCGTTGCGGGCACCCGGAACCACGCCGAACAACGCGAACGCGATGGCGTCGAGCAGCGTGGTCTTGCCCGCGCCGGTTTCGCCGTGGAGGAGGAAGAGCCCGTCCGCGCCGAGGACCTCGAAGTCGACCACCTGGCGCCCGAGGTACGGCCCGAAGGCCTCGACCTCCAGCCTGTGCAGCCTCATTTCGCGAGCGCCCCCCGGTCGGCCGCTTCCAGCGCGTGGAACAGAAGCTGCTCTTCGCGCTCGCTCGGCGGGGCGCCGCGGCAGTCGTCGAGGAAGCTGCGCGAGATCTCGATGTCCGAGCGGCCGCGGACGGCGTCGGAGTACCGCAGCGGGGCACCGGCGTACCCGCCTTCGGGCTCCCATTCCAGGTGGACGGCGTGCCGGAATCGCGTGCGCAGCCGCCGCATCGCGTCCACCGGGCGCACGCGATCGGTGACCGTGACCGACAGGAAGTGCTCGAGGACGGCGTCGTGTTCCGGAGCCACGAGCAGGTCTTCGAGTTCGCCGCGCAGGGTGGCCAGCGGCCGCGGCACCGGCAGCTCGTGCCGGCGGACTTCGGCCAGCCCGCCGGCGTCGAAGTCGACCAGCCAGACCGACTTCCGTTGCCGGGCCTCGGAAAACGAGTACGCCAGCGGGCTGCCGGAGTAGCGCAGGTGCTCGGCGAGGGTCTGCGGGCCGTGGAGGTGGCCGAGCGCGACGTAGTCGACGCCGTCGAAGACCGAGCCCGGCACCTGCTCGACGCCGCCGACCGCGATGGTCCGCTCCGAATCGGTCGGCTCGCCGCCGGTGACGAACGCGTGCGCGAGCACGACCGACCGCACGCCGGGGCGGCCGGCGAGGTCTTCGCGGATCCGGCGCATGGCCTCGGTGAGCACGCCCGTGTGCCCGCGCGCGTCCGGCACGCCCAGCGCGTGCCGCGACGGTTCCGGTTCCAGGTAAGGGATTCCGTAGCACGCGACCGGGCCGTGGTCGTCCCGCAGCAGCACCGGTTCGGCCAGGCCGCCGACGGTGGTGCGCAGGTGCAGCCCGCCCGCCGCGGCGAACTCGGCGAACGCGCCCAGCCGGGGCGCGGAGTCGTGGTTGCCGGGCGTGACGATCAGCTGCGCGCCGGCCGCGCGGATCCGGGCGACCGCCGCGGTGGCCACCCGCACGGCCTCGGCCGACGGCACCGCGCGGTCGTAGATGTCCCCCGCCACCAGGACGGCGTCGATCGCCTCGCCGGCCACGAGGTCGGCGAGGTGCCCGAGCACCGCTTCCTGTTCCGCCAGCAGGTCCGCACCGTGGAAGGTGCGGCCGACGTGCCAGTCGGACGTGTGCAGGAATCTCACGGGGCCAAGGTACGACCCGGCTCCGACGAAATCGCGGAGGCTCGCCGCCATCCCACTCGAACGTGTGTACGAGCACGACAGGGGCTTGATCGGACACGCCCTGCGCGAATGTGAAGTGTTCGCAGGTCAGCTACCCAGAGCGACGGGTCGGGTGCGTTTTTTGTCGGTGGGGTCCGCCATGATGTCTGCGCGGTCCGATCCAGGCGGCCCCGAGGGAGGAGATTCAGGTGGCGACAGTGCTGACCACGGCGGCGGTCGTGCTCGCGGTCCTGCTGCTGGTCGCGGTCGCCGTGCTGTGGCGGCTGTACAACGACGGCATGCGGCGGGCGGACGCCGCGGCCCGGCTGGTCGCGGCCGAGCGGGCGAAGGCGGATCAGCAGCAGCTCGCGCTGCGCCGGTACGAGGTCGCGTTCGCCTCGATCAGCGGGCGCGGTGAGCTGGGCGAGCAGGTACTGGTCGAAACGGCGCGGGCGCTCGGGCTCCGCGAGGACCTGCACTTCACCCTGCAGACCGACCTCGCGGGCGGCGGCGCGGCGAAACCGGACATGGTGCTGAGCGTCGGCGGCGGGCGCACGGTGCCGGTCGACGCCAAGGCGAGCATGGCGACCTGGGCCGAAGCGATCGAGACCGACAACCCGGAGGAACGGCTGGACGCGTTGCGCGCGCACGTCCGGCAGATCCGGTCCCGGGCGGCCGAGCTGGCCGGCAAGGGCTACCAACGCTGGGCGGACGCGATCTACGGCACGATCATGTTCGTCCCGTCCGACGCCGCCGTGATCGCGGCGCTGGACACCGACCCGGAACTGCTGCGCTGGCTGATCGACCGGCGGGTGTTCCTGTGCGGCCCGACCGGTTTCGGCGTGCTCGCGTCGGCGGCCCTGTTCGCGGCGAGCGACCGCACGCTGGAGGCCGACGTCGAGCAGGTGCGGGCCGGCGCGGCCGCGGCACACCGGGCCGCGGGCGGCGCGGTGGAGGCGCTCAACCTGTCCAGCACGCACCTGCAGCGGTTCATCTCGGCGAGGCGGCGGGAGCTGGAGGCACTGGAGACGTTCCGGGTGACGGTGGCTCCCCTGACGGACGCGTCGGGCAGCCCGGCCGCGGTGCCCCAGGTGCGGAAGGGAGACGAACTGGCGGCGAGCTGAGAGGACTGGACCACGGGCGGTCAGCTGACTCACGGTCACGGCGGGACGGCCTGCTCGGCCCGGCGAGACGCGTCCGAGAGGGCCGCGATCGCCTGATCGGCAGGGCGTGGCGAACGCTGCGAGAGTGGTGGCGAACCACCGGCGCGGTGCCGAGCGACTCGACGGGAGACGCCGGGAAACCGGGCTGTTCGACGGGTTCGCTGCGAGGTTCGACCCGCGCGCGCGGACCTGGACGGCGTCGGGGGCCTGACCCGGTGCGGTGCACGCGGCCTCGGACGAGTGTACCCGAGCGGTGGAGTCGTGGTGCCCGATGAGGCGATTTGCCACCTCGGCGAACGCCACCGGGACACGGCCATCCGGCCCACCCGGCGGACCGCTGTCCGGAAGGTGGCCGCGAGGTGACCGGAAACCGTCCTACCAGCGACGACGCGCTCAACGGCGCGTGACGGCCGGCACCGGTCGAGCACTCTGGAAGATGCCGATCGCGACCACCCGCGGTGGTTGCCCGCAGCCATTCGGCTCACGCCGCCGGGTGGCGGTACAACCAACTCTGCGGCGGTGCTAGCAAGATCTTCACAACCACGAGATACGGTGTTGTCTCGTGACCGCGATTCGCGATCGCCAGAGCGATCCAGATGCCGACGACGTCCCCGTGCCGTGGGACGAGCGTCCAGTCGTCGGTTCGAGGCGTGGACTCCCCTGGTGGGCGGCGGTCCTGGTCGGCCTCGGCCTGGCGATCGTCGGCGCCCTCGTCGGCAAGCCGAGCCAGGGCAGCATCCCCGCCATCTTCACGGTCTGTTACGTCCTGGGCGCGGTGATCGCGGTCGGCGCGGTGCGGCGCCGGGGCATCTTCGGGCCGATGGTGATGCCGCCGCTGGTGCTGGCCGTAACCGTGCCCAGCGTGATCCTGCTGACTTCCGGGTCGCAGGGCGACGACATGCTTTCGAAGGCGCTGAACATCGGCACCCCGCTGATCAACGCCTTCCCGATGATGGCGATCACCACCGGCGTCACGCTGCTGATCGGGTTCGTCCGGATCTTCCGCGAGAAGGACCCGGACGCCCCGGTGAAGGCCAAGAGCGGCAAGGCCGACCGCCGACGCGCGGACGAAGACGACGAGAAGCCCGCGGCTCGCGCCGCGGCGACGTCGGCGGGTGGGCGGCCGCGGCCGCCCGGCTCGAGCCGCACCGGTCAGACGCCGGTGCCGCAGGGTGCCCGTCGTGGCCGTGAAGGCGAACCGCCGCGCCGGCCGCGTCCGCCCGCGGAAGGCGAGCGTCGCACCCCTCGTGCGGCGGGCGCGCCCGCCGAGCGCGACCCGGGCACCCGCGGCACTCGCAAGCCCCCGCCGGCGAACCGCCGTCCCCGCCCGGAGGAGGCGGATCCCCGTCGCCGCGAGCCCCGGGGCGACGCACCTCGCCGCCGCCCGCGGCCTCCGGCCGAAGACGGCCGGGACACTCCGCCGCCCCGCCGTCCATCGTCGGGTGGGCGAGGAGCCCCGCCGCGGCGGAACCGTCCCTGGGACGACGAAGAACGCTGACGAACGCTTGAAGGCGGCCACTTCCCTCGGGAGGTGACCGCCTTCGGTGTTTCGGCGGTAAATCCTGTGAGAGCAGCAGGACTCACCCCGGAAAGCACTCGGCGGCGAGCCGAAACCCCGGCCCGCCGCCGAAAACGTGCAGCGAAACTCAGACCTTGCGAAGCTCCTTCGGCGGCGCGAAGGTGATCTTCTCGTTCGCCGTGGTCACTTCGTCGACGTCGCCGTAGCCGCGCTCCGACAGCCAGTCGAGGACCTCCATCACCAGCACGTCCGGGACCGACGCGCCGCTCGTGACGCCCACCGTGGTGACGCCCTCCAGCCAGGCTTCGTCGATCTCACGCGCGTAGTCGATCAGGTACGACGTGCGGGAGCCCGCCTTCAGGGCCACCTCGACCAGGCGCTTCGAGTTGGACGAGTTCGTCGAGCCGACCACCAGGACCAGGTCGCACTCGGCCGCCATCGCCTTGACCGCCACCTGGCGGTTCGTGGTGGCGTAACAGATGTCGTCGCTCGGCGGGTCCGCCAGACCGGGGAACCGCTCGCGGAGCTGGTCGACGCGCTCCATCGTCTCGTCGACCGAGAGGGTCGTCTGGGACAGCCAGATCACCTTCGACGGGTCGCGCACCTCGACCTTGTCGACGTCCTCGGCCTTGTCGACCAGCTGCACCTTGTCCGGCGCCTCGCCGGCCGTACCCTCGACCTCTTCGTGGCCTTCGTGGCCGATCAGGAGGATGTCGTAGTCGTCCTTGGCGAACCTGTTGACCTCCTTGTGCACCTTCGTCACCAGGGGGCAGGTCGCGTCGATCGTGCGCAGGTTCCGGTCGGCGGCTTCGGCGTGCACCATCGGCGAGACGCCGTGGGCGGAGAACACCACGAGCGCGCCCTCGGGCACCTCGGACGTCTCGTCGACGAAGATCGCGCCGCGCTCGCGCAGCGTCTCGACCACGTGGCGGTTGTGGACGATCTCCTTGCGCACGTACACCGGGGCGCCGTAGACCTCCAGGGCCTTCTCGACGGCGATCACCGCGCGGTCCACGCCGGCGCAGTAGCCACGCGGCTTCGCGAGCAGCACGCGCTTCTTGCCGGAGGCGGTTCCGGTGATCGTCGGGGTACCCGCGGGCTCGATTCCGGGACTCGCTGAACTCATGGCACCCAGGGTACGGGCAGTCCGCCGACGAACCCGCAGTCCCTTTCGGGTGAGCTTCGTCCCCCGGTCGTGCTGTGCGCGGGGTCACGCAACGCGCCCGAACATCACCTTCGGGTTGGGCAGGATGGCGTAAATACGGCAGGCTGGACGCATGAAGCCATTCCCGCTCCCCCTCCGGGTCGCCGCGGGCCTCGCCGTCAGCACCGCCGAGCGGGTTCGTGAGCTTCCCCGGCAGCTCGCCGGGCTCCCGGTGACCGTCGTCAGCCAGGTGCTGCAGGCCTCCATGCGGGTGCAGCAGCACGTCACCGAGCTGGCGATCAAGGGCGACAACGCCCTGTCGAACCTGCGGCCCGTCGAGGACACCCCCAGCTGGGCGACCTTCGACGAAGACGTCGAGGTTCCGCCCGTCCGGCCCAACCTCACGCCGGTCGCCGACGTGCCCGAACCCCGTTCGGAGGTCAACGGTCACGTTCCGTCACTTTCCGAACTCGAAGCGGAACTGGGCGATCCGTGGGCCGAGGAAGAGCGCGCGCTCGCCGAGGACCACGCCGACGGCGAGTTCGACGCGCCCGAAAGCGCGCCGGAGAAAGCCGCCAAGCCGAAGCCCGGCACGCCCAAGATCGACAAGAAGGCCAAGAGCGAAATCCCGAAGACCAGCGCCGGCGGGTATGAAGGTCCCGCCGGGCTGACCGGCTACGACCAGCTCACGCTGCCGCAGCTGCGGGCCCGGCTGCGCCAGTTCTCGATCCCGCAGCTCGAGACGATCCTCGAGTACGAGCGCGCCCACGCCGATCGCTCGTCGTTCACCGGGATGCTCAGCCGCCGGATCGCCAACGCGCGCAAGGCCGAAGAGACCGGCGACGGCACGGAAGGCCCGTGAGCACCGAACCCGCACAGGCCGCCCCGTCGAGCACCGCCGAAAACCCGTGGCCGGTCCGCACGGTCGCGCGCAAGATCGGCGACTGGGTCCACCGGCTCGGCGCCGTCTGGGTCGAAGGCCAGGTCACCCAGGTCAACTCCCGGCCGAACACGCAGACCGCGTTCCTGACGCTGCGCGACCCGTCCGCGGACGTCTCGATGTCGGTGACCTGCCCGAACTGGCTGATCCGCGAGATGGAGCCGCCGTTGCGCGAGGGCGCCAGCGTCCTCGTGCACGCGAAGCCGTCGTTCTTCTTCGGCCGCGGCACGATCAGCCTGCGCGCCGACGAGATCCGCGCGGTCGGCATCGGCGAGCTGCTCGCCCGGATCGAACGCCTGAAGAAGCTGCTGACCGCCGAAGGCCTCTTCTCCGCGCAGCGCAAGCGGCCGATCCCGTTCCTGCCGAAGGGCGTCGGGCTGATCACCGGGCGCGCGTCGGCGGCCGAGCGGGATGTACTGGCCAATGCGCAAAAACGCTGGCCGCACGTCCGGTTCAAGGTCGTCAACACCGCGGTGCAGGGCTCGCAGGCCGTGCCGCAGATCATGCGCGCGCTGCGGATCCACGACGCCGACCCGGACATCGACGTCATCGTCATCGCCCGCGGCGGCGGCAGCGTCGAAGACCTGCTGCCGTTCTCCGACGAGGCGCTCTGCCGCGCGGTGTCGGCCACCGGCACACCGGTCGTCAGCGCGATCGGGCACGAGCCCGACACCCCGTTGCTCGACTACGTCGCCGACCTGCGCTGCTCGACGCCGACCGACGCGAGCAAGCGGATCGTGCCGGACGTCCGCGAGGAGTCCGAGCGCGTCCGGCAGATGCGCGACCGCGGCCGCCGCGCGCTGCACGGCTGGGTCGACACCCAGACCCGGCTGCTGACGCAGCTGCGCAGCCGCCCGTCGCTGGCCGACCCGCTCGGCCCGGTCCAGCGACGCCAGGACGACGTCGACGTGCACCGCGAACGCGCGCGCCGCGCGATGCTGACGCTGCTCGCCAAGGACCAGGCCGAAATCGCCAGCGCGCGGGCCCGGCTCACCGCACTCGGCCCGGCCGCGACGCTCGAACGCGGTTACGCCGTCGTGCAGTTCCTCGACGCCGAAGGCAACCTCCAGGTGCTCCGCTCCGTCTCCGAAGTCGAGGCCGGTGCCCAGCTGCGCGTGCGCGTGGGCGACGGCGCGATCACGGCGGTGGCGGAAGGAGCACGGGAGTGAACCCACGGGCGGCGACGTTCCTCCCATTGACCATGGACGCGGCCCGGCGCCTGGGCGCGCGTCCCCTGCTGGACCAGGCGATACGCACCGACCGGGCGGCCGCCGAGTGCTGGACGGCGCTGCTCGCGGGCTGCGGCACCGCCGCCCGCCGCGACCTGGGCCCGCAGCTGCGGCGGCTGTCCGAGGCGACGTCGATGCAGGTCGGCTCGCGCTGGTGGTTCGCCGACGGCGCCGGGCACCGACTGCGGGTGGCCGGGGCGCAGGAGAACCTCGAAGAAGCGATCGCGGAGGGTGACGGGCAGGAGTTCGCCCTGGCGTTCGTCGGGTACGACCACGCGATGGCGAGCGCGGTAGTGTGCGCCAACAACCCATCCCGGAAGGTCGGAGAACGTCCAGCGTGAGCGAACCAGCCACTGAGGAACTCGGCTACGAGCAGGCCCGCGACCGCCTCGTCGAGGTCGTCCGCGAGCTCGAAGCCGGCGGGCTGTCGCTTGAGCAGTCGCTCGCGTTGTGGGAGAAGGGCGAGAAGCTCGCGAAGGTCTGCGAGCGGCACCTGGAGGGCGCGCGCGAGCGCATCGAAGCCGCCCTGGCGTCCGTCGAGGACGAGTCCGGCAACGGCCAGTGACGTTTGCCATGCCGCGCTTGGCTGGACCGACCCGCGGTATCTGAGAGACTGGGCGTCCGCCGAACTCCGCATTCCGGGAGGCCCGCATGACCAGCCCCAGCGCCCCACAACGTCGTGAAGCGCCCGACCGCAACCTCGCGATGGAGCTGGTCCGGGTGACCGAGGCCGCCGCCATGGCCGCAGGACGCTGGGTCGGCCGCGGCGACAAGATCGGCGGGGACGGCGCGGCCGTCGACGCGATGCGCCAGCTGGTGTCGACCGTGTCGATGCGCGGCGTCGTGGTGATCGGCGAGGGCGAGAAGGACGAAGCGCCCATGCTGTTCAACGGCGAAGAGGTCGGCAACGGCGACGGCCCGGACTGCGACGTCGCCGTCGACCCGGTCGACGGCACCACGCTGATGGCCAAGGGCATGCCCAACGCCCTCGCGGTGCTCGCGGTCGCCGAGCGCGGCGCGATGTTCGACCCGTCCGCGGTGTTCTACATGGAGAAGCTGGCCGTCGGGCCGGAGGCCGCGGGCAAGGTGGAGCTCGGCGCGCCGATCGCGGAGAACATCCGGCGCGTCGCCAAGGCGAAGAAGAGCAGCGTCGGCGACGTCACCGTCTGCGTCCTGGACCGCCCGCGCCACGAGCAGATCATCAAGGAGATCCGCGACGCCGGCGCGCGGATCCGCTTCATCTCCGACGGCGACGTCGCGGGCGCGATCGCCGCGGCCCGCCCGACCACCGGCGTCGACATGCTGATCGGCATCGGCGGCACCCCCGAGGGCATCATCGCGGCCTGCGCGATGAAGTGCCTCGGTGGCGAGCTGCAGGGCCGGCTGTGGCCGAAGGACGACGCCGAGCGCGAGAAGGCCATCGCCGCCGGCCACGACCTCGACCGCGTCCTGCTCAACGACGACCTCGTGCGCGGCGACAACGTCTTCTTCTGCGCCACCGGCGTCACCGACGGCGACCTGCTGCGCGGCGTCAACTACCGCGAGGGCGGCGCGACGACGCAGTCCATCGTGATGCGGTCCAAGTCCGGGACCGTCAGAATGATCGACGGCTACCACCGGCTCGACAAGCTCCGGGCGTACTCCTCGATCGACTTCGACGGCAACCTGAGCGCCGGCGACGACGACGTGGTGCCCCCGCTGCCGTAAAGGAGATTCGTGACCAGGCGACTGCTGGCACTGCTGACGGTCCTCGCGTTCGTCCTGGTCCCGGGCACCGCCGCGGCCGAACCCGGCATCGTCGGCGGCGGCGTCGCCGACCAGCCGTACCCGTTCGCGGTGTCGCTGCACTCGACGTCCGGGAAGCTCTTCTGCGCCGGCGCGCTGATCGCGCCGACATGGGTGGTCACGGCCGCGCACTGCGTCTTCGACAAGGCCCCGGCCGCGGTCACGCCGCGGGTGGGGTCGAACGACTCCGGGCAGGGCGGCGAGGTCGCGCAGACCGCCGAGGTCATCGTCAACCCGGCCTTCGACACGCAGAACCCGGCGGGCGACATCGCACTGCTGCGGCTCGCGACGCCGGTCAAGGCGGCGCCGATCGCGGTCGCGACGACGGCGTCACCGGGGACGGCGACCCGCATCCTCGGCTGGGGCCAGACCTGCCCGAAGGTCAACTGCGGTCAGATCCCGACGGCGCTGCAGCAGCTCGACACGCACATCGTCGAGGGCGCGAAGTGCACGTCGGTGTTCGATGGCACGGCCGAGCTGTGCACGGACAACCCGGGCGGCAAGGCCGGCGCGTGCTTCGGCGACTCCGGCGGCCCGGAGGTCGTGCGCGACGGCGAACACTGGCTGCTGGCCGGCGTCACGAGCCGCCCGGGCAACGACAACCCGGTGTGCGCGACGGCGCCGTCGATCTACACGTCCGTGGTCGCGTACGCGCCGTGGATCGCGGAGAAGACGAAGGCCTGACCTACTCCGCGTTGCTGGAGTGACCCGGGAACAGGTGCGCGTCCGGGTCGAGCGCGACGGCGATGTTATTGACGGCCGTCGCGGCCTCGCCGAAACCGGTCGCGATCAGCTTGACCTTGCCCGGGTAGGCGGCGACGTCGCCCGCCGCGTAAACGCGTTCGCGCGGGGTCGCCATCGTCGAGTCGACGGCGATGGCGCGGTGGTCGATCTCCAGGCCCCAGCTCTCGATCGGCCCGAGGTCGGCGGTGAACCCGAGCGCGGCGACGACGGAGTTGGCCGGCAGCCGCTCCTCGCCGGTCGCCTTCACCGAGACGTCGACGGCTTCGAGCGCACCGCTCGCGTCCTCGACGAACGCCGTGACCTCGGCGTCGGTGATGATCCGGGTGCCGAGCTCCCGCGCCTGCCGGACGATCGACTCGGCGGCGCGGAACTTCGCGCGGCGGTGCACGAGCGTCACGCTGGCCGCGACGGGGTGCAGCGCGAGCACCCAGTCGAACGCCGAGTCGCCACCGCCGACGACCACGACGTGCTGCCCGGCGTGCGCCTGCAGCGCCGGGACGAAGTGGACCATGCCGCGCCCGAGCCAGCCGTCGCCGGCGGGCAGCGGCCGCGGGGTGAACTCGCCGATGCCCGCGGTGATCAGCACGGCGCCGGCGCGCAGGGTCTCCCCGCCGTCGAGGGTGAGCTCGACGCCGTTTCCGAGCGTCTCCAGCTTTTCGGCCTTGCGCCCCAGCAGGTAGGTCGGCTTCCACGGCGCGGCCTGTTGCACGAGGCCGTCGACGAGGTCGCGCCCCTTGACCGCGGCGAACCCGCCGACGTCGTAGATCATCTTCTCGGGGTACATCGCGGTCACCTGGCCGCCGGGCTCGGGCAGCGAATCGACGATGGCCATCGACAGCCCGCGAAACCCGGCGTAGTAGGCCGCGAAGAGGCCGGTCGGGCCCGCGCCGATGATCACGAGGTCGTAGGAGTCCCCAGAAGCTTCAGTCATGCTCGCTCCAGCCAGTGGTGGATGGCGGTGATCGAGAACACACCCGATCCTAGCCTCGCGGAGGCCCGGAGGTGGCCGACGCCACCACGCGGTGGCCGCGGGTGGTCTCGCCCCGCGGCACGAACGGCCCGCTCGCACCCACGCGCTCGGCGCGAACGGCCCGTTCGCGCCCCACTCGGCGCGAACCGACCGCTCGCGAACGGCCGGAAAGCGCCTGCAGACCCCACTCGGCACCGTTCACGCTGACGCCAGTGGGCGGTTCACAGCCGATTCGGCACGAACGGACCGTTCGCGCGGGGCGGGACATCCACAGGCCACCTCGGATGTGGACAACTCGGCCTCCCAGGGTCACGAACGCCGGTTTGGTCACCGCCCGCCGATAAACTGGACGTGGGGACGCCCCCCTCGGGAGGGTGGGGGCCGCTTGCCGGGGCGGTGGGGACTGCTTACCGGGGCCGGGCACACCCGCGGCATCGCGGCGCGCGACCTCCGGCCGCTCAGCAGGCGGACCACCCCGGCGCAGGGTGCGCAACGCCACCACGCGGTGCCCCGCCAACAGGTCCAGAATCGGTGTCATGGCTGACCAGGAATACCGGATCGAACACGACACGATGGGCGAGGTCCGCGTGCCGGTCGACGCGCTCTACCGTGCGCAGACGCAGCGGGCCGTCGAGAACTTCCCCATCTCCGGCCGGGGCCTGGAGCGCGCCCAGATCCGCGCGCTCGGCCTGCTCAAAGCGGCCGCCGCGCGCGTCAACCTCAAGCTCGGCGTGCTCGACGCCGACGTCGCCGACGCCATCGCCAAGGCCGCCGACGAGGTCGCCGACGGCGCCCACGACGCGCACTTCCCGATCGACGTCTTCCAGACCGGCTCGGGGACGTCGTCGAACATGAACGCCAACGAGGTCATCGCGACGCTCGCCACCCGGACCCTCGGCCGGGACGTGCACCCGAACGACCACGTCAACGCGTCGCAGTCGTCCAACGACACCTTCCCGACGACGATCCACGTCGCCGCGACCGAAGCCGTGCTGAAGGACGTCATCCCGGCGCTCGACCACCTCGCCGGCGCCATCGAGACGCGCGCCGCGGAGTGGACGGACGTCGTGAAGTCCGGCCGCACGCACCTGATGGACGCGGTGCCGATCACGCTGGGCCAGGAGGCCGGCGCGTGGGCGTCGCAGGTCCGCTACGGCATCGAACGGCTGAAGTCCGGCCTGCCCCGCCTCGGTGAGCTGCCGATCGGCGGCACCGCCGTCGGATCCGGGCTGAACGCCCCCGACGGCTTCGGAAGCGCCGTCGCCGCCGAGCTGGCGTCGGTCACCGGGCTGCCGCTGACCGAGGCCCGCGACCACTTCGAGGCGCAGGCGACGCAGGACAGCGTCGTCGAGACGTCCGGGCACCTGCGCACGCTCGCCGTGTCGCTCAACAAGATCGCGAACGACCTGCGCTGGCTGGGTTCCGGCCCGCGCACCGGCCTCGGCGAGCTGGCGCTGCCGGACCTGCAGCCGGGCTCATCGATCATGCCGGGCAAGGTGAACCCGGTGATCCCGGAGGCGACGCTGCAGGTCGTCGCGCAGGTGATCGGCAACGACGCGGCCGTCGCCTTCGCCGGCGCCGCGGGCAACTTCCAGCTCAACGTCAACCTGCCGGTGATCGCCCGCAACGTCCTCGAGTCGGCCCGGCTGCTCGCCGCCGTCTCGCGGCTGCTGGCGGACAAGGTGTTCGACGGCGTCACGGCGAACGTCGAACGCACCCGGCAGTACGCCGAGGGCTCGCCGTCGATCGTGACGCCGTTGAACAAGTACATCGGTTACGAAGAGGCCGCCGCGGTCGCGAAGCAGGCCTTGAAGGAGCTGAAGACGATCCGCGAGGTCGTCATCGAACGCGGCTACGTCAAGGACGGCAAGCTCACCGAAGCGCAGCTCGACGAGGCTCTCGACGTGCTCCGCATGGCCCGCGGCGGCAAGTGAGCGGCTACCGCCGGCGCAGGAGCTTGTCCGCCAGCGCCGGCGGGGTGTAGTCCTTCTCCGCCGGGTTCAGGTCGGTGCCCGGCGGGACGATCTCGTCGATCCGGTCCAGCACGTCGCCGTCCAGCTCCAAGTCGGCGCCCGCCAGCAGGTCGTCGAGCTGGGCCGGCGTGCGCGGGCCGATGATCGCCGACGTCACGCCCGGGTGCGCCCGGACGAACGCCGTCGCCAGGTGCGTGAGCGGCCGGCCCAGGTCGTCGGCGATCTTCTTCAGCTGCGCGATGGCCTCGAACTTGACGGCGTTCTCCGGCAGCGCCGGGTCGAACTTGTGCGCCTGCAACGTCCGCCGGCCTTCGGAAAGGTCCACATCGGACGGCTTCAGGTACTTGCCGGACAGCCAGCCGCTGGCCAGCGGGCTCCACGTGAGCACGCCCATGCCGTACTTCTGCGCCGTCGGCAGCACCGCGGCCTCGATCGCCCGGTTGAAGATCGAGTACGGCGGCTGCTCGGCGCGGAACCGCACCAGGCCGCGCTTTTCCGCCACCCACTGGGCTTCCACGATCTGCTCGGCCGGGAAGTCGGACGACCCGACCGCGCGCACCTTCCCGGACCGGACGAAATCCGAGAGCACCGAGAGCGTCTCCTCGATGTCGGTCGCCGGGTCCGGCCGGTGGACCTGGTAGAGGTCGACGTAGTCGGTGTCGAGGCGCCGCAGGCTGTCCTCCAGCGCGCGGGTCAGCCAGCGCCGCGAAAGACCACCCTGGTTCGGGTCGTCGCCCATCCGGAAGAAGCCCTTGGTGGCCAGTACGACGTCGTCGCGGCGGCCCTTGAGGGCCTTCCCGACGATCTGCTCGTTCTCGCCGTTCGAGTACATGTCCGCGGTGTCCCAGAAGTTCACGCCCGCGTCGAGCGCGGTGTGCAGCATCCGGACGCCCTCTTCGTGGTCCGGGTTGCCCCACTGGCCGAGCATCATGGCGCCGAACGCGTACTCGCTGACCGAGATCCCCGTGCCACCCAGAATTCGTCGTTTCATGCCACCACCCTGCGGGCGGTTCCGGGGCCGAGCCAGGCCGCCTCCTGCCTGGGTCCGGCAGTACCAGGCTGCATCGCCGGGATCCGGGGGATACTTGTCGACATGAGTGACGCAGCCGAGCTCGGCGCCTTCCTGAAGGCGCGTCGCGCCGCCCTCGAACCGGAGGAAGTCGGCCTGCCGCAGGGGATCACCCGGCGCCGCGTGGCCGGGCTGCGCCGCGAGGAGATCGCCCAGCTCGCGGGCATCAGCGTCGACTACTACACGCGGCTGGAGCAGGGCCGCGCGAAGAACGTCTCGGACGCGATCCTCGACGCGCTGGCCCGCGCGTTGCGGCTGCGGCCGGACGAGGAGTCCTACCTGCGCAACCTCGCCGCGCCGAAGCGCCGCGACCGGCTCGGGCCCCAGCGGGTCCGGCCCGAGCTGCAGCTCATGCTGGACGCCGTCCAAGCGCCCGCGTTCATCTTCGGCCGCTACCTGGACGTGCTGGCGTGGAACGCGCTCGGCGGTGCGGTCGCGTTCGACTTCGGCAACCTCGACGAGCGCAGCATGCCGAAGCTGTTCTTCCTGGACGAGCGCGCGAAGCAGCTGCACCCCGAGTACGACGCGGTGTGCCGCGAGCTGGTCGCGAACCTGCGCGCCGAGAGCGGCCGGCACCCCGGCGACCCGGGGTTCGCCCGGCTGATCGGCGAGCTTTCCCTGGCCAGCGCGCGGTTCCGCACGCTGTGGGCCGAGCACCACGTGCAGGAGAAGGCCCAGGGCTGGAAGCTCATGCGGAACCCGGTCGTCGGCGAGCTGCGGCTGCGCTACGAGACGCTGCGCCTGCCCGACGACCCGGACCAGGGCATGGTGATCTACCACGCCGAACCCGGTTCGGAGTCCGCCCGCGCGCTCGGCCTGCTGGCCAGCTGGATCGCCGAGGCCTCCAGCGCCGACCGGCCGGTGAACTTCCGTTCGTAGTGGCCTTGACCAGGGCGGATGTCCCGCCGACGAGAAATTGTCGGTGGTCGGGGTCATGATGTCCGGGTGTTGCTCAGCGAGATAGTCCGGGCGTCCGCCGACCTGGCGGCGACGAGGTCCAGGAAGGCGAAGATCGCCCTCCTGGCCACGCTGCTGCGCGCGGCCGAGGTCGCGGAGCTGCCCGTGGTGATCGCGTACCTGACCGGGCAGACGGCGCAGGACCGGCTGGGTGCGGGCTGGCGCACCCTGGCCGGGCTCGGCACGTCGCCGGCCGACGAGCCCACGATCACGGTCGCCGAGGTCGACACGGCGTTGACCGAGGCCGCGGGCGTGGCGGCGGGCACCGGGTCGTCGACACGGCGGCAGGAGGTGCTGCGCGCGCTGTTCGTCCGGCTCACGAAGGGCGAGCAGGAGTTCCTGTTCCGGCTGGTCACCGGCGAGCTGCGGCAGGGCGCGCTCGAGGGCGTGATGGTCGACGCGGTCGCGGCGGCGGCCGACGTTCCGGCCGTGGACGTCCGGCGGGCGTTCATGCTCTCCGGCAAGCTGCCGACCACCGGCGTCGCGGCGCTGACCGGCGGGCAGGCGGCGCTGGCGGAGTTCCGGCTCACGCTGGGCACGCCGATCCGGCCGATGCTGGCGTCCCCGGCGGAATCGCTGGAAGAGGCCGTCACCGAGCACGCCGAGGCGATCGTCGAGTACAAAATGGACGGTGCGCGGATCCAGGTGCACCGCCAGGGTGACGAGGTGCACGTCTGGACGCGGACGTTGCGCGAGATCACCGGCAGCGTCCAGGAACTGGTCGAGCTGGTGCGGGCGCTGCCGTGCGAATCGGTGGTGCTCGACGGCGAAACGCTGGCCCTGACCGACGCCGGGCGGCCGCGGCCGTTCCAGGACACGATGAGCCGGTTCGGCAGCACCCGCGAGGAACAGGTGAAGGCGCTACTGCTGCGGCCGTACTTCTTCGACTGCCTGCACCTCGACGGCGTCGACCTGCTGGACGCGCCGCTGTCCGAGCGCAACGCGGCGCTGCGCAAGGTCGCCGGGGCGCACGTGATCCCCGGCGAGGTGGGCGTTGCGCGGGCCGCCGAGGTGCTGGAGGCGGCGATGGACGCCGGGCACGAGGGCGTGATGGTCAAGGACCTGGCGGCGCCGTACGCGGCCGGGCGGCGCGGGCGGGCGTGGCTCAAGGTCAAGCCGGTGCACACGATCGACCTCGTGGTGCTCGCCGCGGAGTGGGGTCACGGCCGGCGCACGGGCAAGCTGTCGAACCTGCACCTGGGCGCCCGCGACCCGGACGGCGGCCCGCCGATCATGGTGGGCAAGACGTTCAAGGGCATGACCGACGAGCTGCTCGCCTGGCAGACGTCGACGTTCCAGGAGATCGAGACCCACCGCGACGACTGGACGGTGTACGTCCGCCCGGAGGTCGTGGTGGAGATCGAGCTGGACAGCGCCCAGGTCAGCACGCGCTACCCCGGCGGCCTCGCGCTGCGCTTCGCCCGGGTGGTCCGCTACCGCCCGGACAAGGAAGCCGGGGACGCGGACACGATCGACGCGGTCCGCGGCCTGTTGCAGGGCGACCGCTCGGAAGGAGGCGGACAACGAAAGTCTTGATAACGACATCTCGCGCGTCGGTGGTGCTTTCCTCCTAAAAGGAAAGACGAAAGTCGATGTTGCCTTCTCCCCTTCCTGACCAGAGTGGCTGACGGAGTTCCTTCAGCCAGGGGAGAAAAGCATGAGACTGCGCGCTGCCGCCGGCTTGCTCGCGAGCACGACCCTGCTCGTGACCGCGTTCGCCGCACCCGCCGGTGCGACGCCCGTGCCGAGCACGCCGGACGCCGGGCACCAGCCGTCGAAGCACCACTTCTCGGCGGCCGCGCAGTCGTTCGTCGGCGCGGACACCGTGCAGAAGCGCGTCGCGAAGCTGGAAGCCGCGATGTCGACGTTGCCGAAGGAGAGCACCGCCTACAACGCGACGAAGCTCTGGAACCAGGGCATCACCGGCGCGGGCAGCACGGTCACGACGCTCGTGTCGTTCGGCGACGACCAGGTCAAGCAGGTGCTCGACACCTACTCGAAGAACCACGGCCTGCCGCCGGCGAACGTCGAGATCCTGCAGCCGTCCGGTCCGGTGCCGGCGTGCACCGACCCCGGCGTCGACACCGCGACCTGCCAGGGCTGGGGCGGCGAGACCGACCTCGACGTCACGATGATGCACGCCTTGGCGCCGAACGCGAAGATCATCGTCGCGGCCACCCCGGTCGCCGAGACGCAGGGCTTCACCGGCTTGCCCGAGATGATGCACGCGGTCGACTACCTGACCGAGCACAAGCTGACCGACGTCATCTCGATGAGCTTCGGCACGACCGAGGAGAACTTCCCGTCGTTCGACTCGATCAAGACGCTCGACCCGGCGCTGGAGCGCGCGAGCAAGGCCGGCATCACGATGGTCGCCTCCTCCGGTGACGACGGCCCGACCGGCGGCTACCTCTACGGCCCGGGCAACTACCCGTACCGCGTCGCGAGCTGGCCGGCGTCCGACCCGCGCGTCACGACGCTCGGCGGCACCCAGCTGCACCTCGACACGACCGGCGCCCGCACCAAGCCGGATGACGTCGTGAACGTCGCCGACAACGGCTTCTCCGAAGGTGCCGGCCTCTCCAAGACGTACGCGCGGCCGAACTGGCAGGACGGCGTCAAGAAGATCACCGGCAGCAAGATGCGCTCGTTCCCGGACATCAGCATGGAAGGCGTGTTCGGCACGTCGCAGTCCGCGCCGCTGTTCGCCGGCGTGCTCGCGCTGGCCGTGCAGGCCAAGGGCGGCAAGCTCGGCCAGATCAACCCGGCGCTGTACACGAAGCTGGGCCCGGCCGGCACCAAGGCGGGCATCATCGACGTGACCGAAGGCGACAACAGCCAGGACGGCGTGACCGGCTTCACCGCGGCGAAGGGCTTCGACGTCGCCAGCGGCTGGGGCACGGTCGACGCGTCGGTCTTCGTTCCCGCGCTGGTCAAGGCGCTGAAGTAAGCCACCGGGCGCGCCCCGGACGCACACCGCCCGGGGCGCGCTCGGGTTCAACCACGGCAGCCGAGCACGACACGATCGAGTGGTCCACAAAGGATCCACCGGCGGTTACCAGCCGGTATCCTCCGAGGATGTACGGCTCGAAGCTCACGCGCGTCTCGTTCGCGGTCATCGCCGTGGTCGCGCTGACCGGCCTGGTCAGCCAGGTGATCGCCACCGCGGGCGACACCACCGGGCAGTACCGCACCGCGGGCGCGCGGATCGCGAACATGTTCTGCTTCTTCACGATCGACTCGAACCTGCTGGTCGCCGTGACCTCGCTGCTGGTCGCGCTGGGCGCCGCCCGCGTCACCGGGCCGTTCCGCGTGTTCTGGCTCGACGCGCTCGCCGGCATCATCGTGACCGGCGTCGTCTACCAGGTCGCCCTCTCCGGCCTGTACGAGCTGAACGGGCTCTCGCTGTTCGCCGACACCATGCTGCACAAGGTGACGCCGATCCTGTTCGTGCTCAGCTGGCTCCTCGCCGGCCCGCGCGGCGCGCTGACCTGGCCCACTGTGTGGTGGTCGCTGATCTACCCGGCGGCGTGGCTCGCGTTCACGCTGGTGCGCGGCGCGTTCACCGGCTTCTACCCGTACCCGTTCGTCGACGCGGACGCGCTCGGCTACGGCCGCGTGACGCTCAACTGCGTCGTCATCGGAGTCCTCTTCACCGCGCTAGCAGCGGGGTTGTTCCTGGCCGACCGGGCGTTCCACCGCCGCGCGCTCCACCGGGCCGCGACCGCCGAGCCGCAGCCCGAAGTCGTCTGACCCAGCTCCAGCCGGCTAGCCACGGACGCGGCGGAACGCGTTGAGCCCGTCGGTGAACCCCGCCTGCACGAGCGTCAGCGCCGCACCCCGCCGGTCGACCGGCCGCCCGGACGCGATCCGGTGCATCTGCCGGGTGTGCCACTGGATCTCCAGCAGGCTGTCGGCCAGCCGGATGCCGGTCTTCGGGCAGCGCCGCTGCGCCTCGACGTCCTCGCCGGCCAGCAACCGCGCGGGCAGCCCGGGGTCGACGACGAGTGGCCGGCCGAGGCCGATGACGTCGAGTTCGCCGGAGCCGAGCGCGTCGGCCATCCCGCCGGGCGTGGTGAAACCGCCGGTGACCATCAGCGCGACGTCGGAGACGTTGCGCGCCTTCGCCGCGTAGTCCAGGAAGTACGCTTCGCGTGCTTGAGTGCTCGCCCGGCCCGAGCCCATCATCACGGCCCTCTCGTACGTGCCGCCGGAGACTTCCAGCAGGTCCAGCCCGGCTTCGCCGAGCGCGTGGACGACCTCGAGCGACTCGTCCTCGGTGAAGCCACCGCGCTGGAAGTCGGCGCTGTTGAGCTTGACCGACACCGGGACGTCGTCCCCGACGGCGTCCCGCACGCGCCGCACGACCTCGAGCAGGAACCGCCGCCGACCGGCGGCGTCACCGCCCCAGGCGTCGGTCCGCCGGTTGGTCAGCGGCGAGAGGAACTGGGAGACGAGGTAGCCGTGCGCGCCGTGGATCTGCACGCCCGCGAAGCCCGCGTCGACGAACGTGCGGGCCGCGACGCCGAAGCGTTCGATGATCGCTTCGATCTCTTCGCCGGACAGGGCGCGCGGAGCGGCGAAGGCGGTACGCACGCCTCGATCGCCGAAGGGCACGGCGGACGGCGCGACCGGCTGCCGTGCCAAGTAGCGCGGACTCTGCCGGCCCGGGTGGTTCAGCTGCACCCAGAGCTGCGTGCCGGTGCCCTCGACCGACCGCGCCCACGGCCGGTAGACGTCGGGGTCGGGGTCGGGGCTCAGCGCGACGTTGCGCGGCTCGCCCAGCGCGCTCGGGTCGACCATGACATTGCCGGTGATCAACGCGCCGGCGCCGCCGCGGGCCCAGGTCCGGTACAGCTCGGCCAGCTCGCGGGTCGGGGCGTTGCGCCGGTCGCCGAGCTGCTCGCTGAGCGCCGACTTGACCAGCCGGTTGGGCAGCACGGCGCCGCAGCGCAGCTTGAGCGGCTCGGCCAGCAGGTCGTGAGTCATCGCGTGCTCCCCTCGTGGCGTACTTACCGGCAGTAACCTTACCCGAAAGTAGATACCGCCGGTATGCCATTGCTGCGGCGACGGCCCACTAGGGTCTGCCGCATGACCGCGATCGTGCAGAACCTGGTGACCTCCGGCGTCTTCGAGCTCGACGGAGGCAGCTGGGACGTCGACAACAACGTGTGGATCGTGGGCGACGACGCGGAGGTGATCGTGATCGACGCCGCGCACGACGCGAAGGCGATCGAGAACGTCGTCGGCGACCGGAAACTGGTCGCGATCGTCTGCACGCACGCGCACAACGACCACGTCAACGCCGCCCCGTCGCTCGCCGAAGCCACCGGCGCGCCGATCCTGCTGCACCCGGCGGACCGGGTCGTCTGGGACCTCACGCACCCGGACCGCGCACCGGACGGCGAGCTCGCCGACGGCCAGACGATCACCATCGCGGGCACGGACCTGCGCGTCATCCACACGCCGGGCCACGCACCGGGCGCGGTCTGCCTGTACGCCGAAGGGCTGGGCGTCCTGTTCACCGGCGACACCCTGTTCCACGGCGGCCCCGGCGCCACCGGACGGTCCTATTCGGACTACCCGACCATCGTGAAGTCCATCCGCGAGAAGCTGTTCACCCTCCCGGACGCCACCAAGGTCCACACGGGCCACGGCGAGGGCACGAAGCTCGGCGCCGAGAAGTCCGCTTCGAGCGGCTGGGAACAGCCCTGAGAAGCGGCGGCACTTTCACGTGAAAGTGCCGCCTCAGGAAGTGTGCTTCCGGGCGACGAGGTAGCCGAGCGCGTGGCTCCCAGGGCGGTCAGCACGTCAGCCGCGGCGGGACGGGCTCCACCCGGACCCGCTGCTTCGCCTCTTCCACCAGGTTCCGCGCCCACTGCTGCAGCCCCGCGACGTCGATCCCGTGCGGTGGCTCGCTCCGGAACGGCTCGATGTTCGCCGCGCCGCGCTCCAGCAGCGATGCCGCTCCGGACGTGTTGCCGCGTGCCGCGTGGGTCAGGCCGACCGCCAGTTGCGCCAGGCCGCGCCACAGCTCGCGGTCCGGGCCGTCCGAGGTCTTCCAGGCGTCCTCGAAGACCTCGTGCGCGTGGAACGGCTTGCCGTCGTCGAGCAGGTGCTGGGCTTCCGCAAGCGTTTGCGCCGGGGTCCGGACGATGCCTTCCGGCTGCCGCTCGACGCCGTCGGCGCCGTACGGCAGCGGGCGGCCGAGGCCGTCGCGCGGCCGTGCGTTGCGTGCTCGCCCCTCGGCGTCCCGGTCGCGGCGGCTCATGCCCCGATCCTCCCACGCACCCGGCCGCGTTCGCCGTCTCCCGCCGAGCCACGTAGCCTGGGGACTCGTGCGTTTCCTCGACGGCCACCGGCCCGCCCACGACCTGACCTACGACGACGTGTTCCTGTTGCCGAACCGTTCGGACGTGGAGTCCCGCTTCGACGTCGACCTGTCCACCGCGGACGGCACCGGCGCCACCATCCCGATCGTCGTGGCGAACATGACCGCCGTCGCCGGCCGCCGGATGGCCGAGACCGTCGCCCGCCGCGGCGGCCTGGTGGTGCTGCCCCAGGACGTCGACAGCGCGGCCGTCGCCGACATCGTCGGCTGGGTCAAGAGCCGCCACACCGTCTGGGACACGCCCCTGGTGCTGACCGGCGGTGACGCCGTCGCCGACGCCCTCAACCTGGTCCACAAGCGCTCCCACGGCGCCGTCGTGGTCGTGGACGGCGAAGGCCGCCCGACCGGCATCGTGACCGAAGCGGCGTGCGCGAACGTCGACCGCTTCGCGCGGCTCGCCGACGTCGCGCAGCCGCCGACCGCCATCGTCCCGCTGGACACGCCGCCGCGGCACGTCTTCGAGCTGCTGCACGCCCAGGGCGCCCACCTGGCGCTGGGCCTGGACGCCGACGGCCGGCTCGCGGGCGTGCTGACCGCGGTCGGCGCGCTGCGCGCCGACATCTACACCCCGGCGGTCGACGACGGCGGCAGGCTGCGCGTCGCGGCCGCCGTCGGGGTCAACGGCGACGTCGCCGCGAAGGCCGCGGCCGTGCTGGAGGCGGGCGTCGACGTGCTGGTCGTCGACACCGCGCACGGCCACCAGGAGAAGATGATCGCCGCGCTGAAGGCCGTCCGGTCGGTGTCGCCGCAGGTCCCGGTGGTCGCCGGGAACGTCGTCACCGCCGAGGGCACGCGCGACCTGATCCAGGCCGGCGCGGACGTCGTCAAGGTCGGCGTCGGGCCGGGCGCGATGTGCACGACCCGGATGATGACCGGCGTCGGCCGCCCGCAGTTCTCCGCCGTGGCCGAGTGCGCGGCCGCCGCGCGCGAGCTGGGCAAGCACGTCTGGGCCGACGGCGGCGTCCGCCACCCGCGCGACGTCGCGCTGGCGCTGGCCGCGGGCGCGTCCGCGGCCATGGTCGGCTCGTGGTTCGCCGGCACCTACGAATCCCCCGGCGACCTGCGGTTCGACGAGCAGGGCCGGCCCTACAAGGAGTCGTTCGGCATGGCGTCGAAGCGCGCGGTGGGCGCCCGCACGCGCACGGACGGCTCGTTCGACCGCGCACGCAAGGCGCTGTTCGAGGAGGGCATCTCGTCGTCGCGGATGTCCCTCGACCCGGCGCGCCCGAGCGTCGAGGACCTGCTGGACTCGATCGGCTCCGGCGTCCGGTCCTCGTGCACCTACGCGGGCGCGCGCACCCTGGAGCAGTTCCACGAGCGCGCGGTACTGGGCGTCCAGTCGGCGGCCGGCTTCGCGGAGGGCCGCCCGCTCCCCTCGGGCTGGTAAACGCCGTGAAGGCCTCCTTACCGGCCATAAGAGCCGGTAAGGAGGCCTTCACGGCACTTCAAGCTCAGCCGTGGTCCTCCAGCATCTCGGTGACCAGGGCGGCGATCGGCGAGCGCTCCGAGCGCGTCAGCGTGACGTGCGCGAAGAGCGGGTGGCCCTTGAGCTTCTCGATCACCGCCGAGACGCCGTCGTGCCGCCCGACCCGTAGGTTGTCGCGCTGGGCGACGTCGTGGGTGAGCACCACGCGCGACGCCGTGCCGAGGCGGGAGAGCACCGTCAGCAGGACGTTGCGCTCCAGTGACTGCGCCTCGTCGACGATGACGAACGCGTCGTGCAGCGAGCGGCCGCGGATGTGCGTCAGCGGCAGCACCTCGAGCATGCCGCGGTCGAACACCTCGTCCAGGACTTCCTGGCTGACCAGCGCGCCGAGGGTGTCGAACACCGCCTGCGCCCAGGGCTGCATCTTCTCGCTCTCGGACCCGGGCAGGTAGCCGAGGTCCTGTCCGCCGACCGCGTAGACCGGCCGGAACACCACGACCTTGCGGTGCTGCCGGCGTTCCATCACGGCTTCGAGCCCGGCGCACAGCGCGAGCGCCGACTTGCCGGTGCCGGCGCGGCCGCCGAGGGAGACGATGCCGACGTCGGCGTCGAGCAGCAGGTCGAGCGCGATGCGCTGCTCGGCGCTGCGGCCGTGCAGGCCGAACGCCTCGCGGTCGCCCCGGACCAGCCGG
Organism: Amycolatopsis sp. NBC_00348; assembly: GCF_036114655.1. Taxonomy (NCBI): domain Bacteria; kingdom Bacillati; phylum Actinomycetota; class Actinomycetes; order Pseudonocardiales; family Pseudonocardiaceae; genus Amycolatopsis; species Amycolatopsis sp. NBC_00348. The sequence goes on from NZ_CP107994.1 coordinate 6,947,667, forward strand.
ATGCGCTTGTCCGCCGTGATCCGCCCGAGCCCGCTGGAGCTGCCCGCGAGCAGCCGCAGCCCGGTGTGGCAGGGCAGCTCGGCGAGCTCGTCCAGGCCGTACTCGACCGGGTCGACGGTGCCGCCGCTGAAGAGCGTGTCCAGCACCTCGTGCTCGACGTCGACGTCCGCCATGCCCGTCCAGCCCGACGGCGTGACGTCCTGCGCGCGGTACTCGTCCGCCTCGAGGCCGACGGCCCCGGCCTTGACCCGCAGCGGGATGTCCTTGGTCACCAGCGTGACCGCCGGGAACTCCGCCGCCAGGTTGAGCGCGCAGGCGAGGATCCGGTGGTCGTTGGAGTCCGTCCGGAACCCGATCGGGAGCACCGTCGGGTCCGAGTGGTTCAGCTCCACCTGCAGCGTGCCGCCGTGGTCCCCGATGGGGAGCGGCGCGTCGAGCCTGCCGTGCTGCCGGCGCAGGTCGTCGAGCATGCGCAGGGATTCCCGGGCGAACCAGCCCAGCTCCGGGTGGTGGCGCTTCGCCTCCAGTTCACTGATGACGACCAGCGGAAGCACGACTGCGTGTTCGGCGAACCGGGTCACCGCCCACGGGTCCGAAAGGAGGACCGACGTGTCGAGCACGTACATGTGCTGCTGGGTTTGTGGCGAGGTCGAGGCTTTCTCCGGGCCAGGAACGGCACCGGTCGAAGAACGGCCAGAGGCCTTACGGGGTAAACGCTGCGCAGTCACGACGGCATCTCCCTCGAGGGCGTGTGCACCTCACGCCCGCACTCGCTGGGCCGGGCACCTCCCTGGCTGGACCACTCCGCCTGACGAGCTGTCAGGCGGCGCGGCCACGAGGGCCGGGTGCCGGCCCCCTCGTGCGTCTCGTGGGCGGCTGTGCCGCCCCCTCGATCACCGTCACGACCAGGGCCTCCCGCGAGGACCCGCACGGATCGCGTGCCCTCAACTCGGAAGGTACCTACGAATCGGTGATCGCGCAGGAAGCCAACCCGGTGATTCGCCAGATCGTCACCTCACTGTCGGTCGTCCGACATCAACGCCGGGTGACGGTGGCTCTGAGTAGTCGCCGTCTCGATCGATACCCACCCGCCCGAATGATCTTGGTCAATTCACTGACTCGGCGTATTTACAAGATCGGCTTCGGGGTTCTACCACGTTCGGTTGAGGAATGCATTTTGCGTAGCGAAGAGAGAACCGTACCGAGTGAAAGGCCCTGCATCGGGCTCACACAATGGGCGTACAAGACGTACGAGAAGCCCGATAAGCGAGTAATTTTTTGACTGCGGGACACACCACCGGTCCGCCGGTGCCCCGGATCCCAACAGTTCTACCTAGGAGTGTGCGAAGTGCTGAAGAAGGCTGGTTTCGTGGCCGCCACCGCTGCGGGCCTCATGATGATCGGCAGCACCGCGTTCGCCGCCACGACGAACGACCACGGCTACACCCCGGACCCGTCGTTCGGCGACGCCTACGCCACGTTCATCGAGGGTGGCGGCGCGCTCGGCTACGGCGCGGCGTCCCTGGTCGCCGGTGCCTACGCCGGTGTGCTGACCTCGCCGGCGCTGGTGCTGCACTCGCTGGAGCACCACCACCACTGAGTCAGGTCGCGCGCAAGGCCCCGGAGTCCGCTCCGGGGCTTTTCGCCGTTTCAGAGGTGCTCAGGAACCGAACCGGCGGTGCCGCCAGGCGTAGTCGCGGATCGCCCGCAGGAAGTCGACCCGGCGGAATGCCGGCCAATAAGCTTCGGTGAACCAGAATTCCGAATGCGCGGACTGCCAGAGCAGGAATCCGGAAAGGCGTTGTTCTCCGGAAGTGCGGATGATGAGATCCGGATCCGGCTGCCCCGAGGTGTAGAGGTGCTCGGAGATGTGGTCGACGTCGAGGATCTTCGCCAGCTCGTGAATGCTGGTGCCCTCGTCGGCGTGGTGGAGCAGCAGCTTGCGCACGGCATCCGCGATTTCCTGGCGCCCGCCGTAACCGACCGCGACGTTGACCTCCATGCCGGTGCGCCCTTCGGTGCGGGCGGCGGCTTCGCTGAGTCGCTTGGCGACTTCGGCGGGTAGCAGGTCGAGCGCCCCGACGATCCGGAGCCGCCACTGCGTGCCCGGCGCGGCGAGCTCGTCGGTGACGTCGGTGATGATCTTCAGCAGCGGTGTGAGCTCGTCCGGGTCGCGGTTGAGGTTGTCGGTCGAGAGCAGCCACATGGTGACGACCTCGACGTCGGCCTCGTGGCACCAGCTCAGGAAGTCCGCGATCTTCTTCGCGCCGGCCCGATGGCCGTCCGCGACGTCCGCGAAGCCCGCTTCACGCGCCCACCGGCGGTTGCCGTCGAGCATGATGGCGATGTGCCGGGGATGCCGGCCGCGGGCTTGCTGGATGAGGCGCCTGCCGTAGGCGCTGTACACGACGTCGGACAAGAAGGAGCGAACACTCACGTCGAGGAAGAGTACGCACCCGGTGTGAGGCGTGTGACTTGACCGCTGCCCGGGAACCCACGGTCCCCTAACCTGGTTGAGTGAGTGTGCAGACCGAACCCCCAGAGCCCGTAGTGGACCTGCGCCCCCGACTCCGGGGCCACATCCACTTCTGGACGTTCTTCGGCGCCCTCGCGGCGACGGCCGCGCTGATCACCCTGGCCGCGTCCACAGTGTCCGCGATCGCCACCCTGGCGGTGTCGATCTACGGCCTCACGATCCTGGGCCTGTTCGGCGTGAGCGCGCTGTACCACCGCCGGCTGTGGAGCCCCCGCGCGTACAAGTGGATGAAGCGCGCGGATCACTCGATGATCTTCCTGTTCATCGCGGGCACGTACACCCCGTTCACCCTGCTGGCGATGCCCAAGCCCACGGGCTACGTGGTCTTGTCGATCGTCTGGGGCGGCGCTGTTCTGGGCGTGGCGCTGAAGATGCTGTGGCCGCACGCACCGCGCTGGCTGGGCGTGCCGATCTACATCGCACTGGGCTACGTGGCGGTGTTCGTCTTCCCGGAACTGCTGTCCCACGCCGGAGTCGCGGCATTGGTGCTGCTGTGCGTGGGCGGGCTGTTCTACACACTGGGAGCGGCGTTCTACGGCTTCAAGTGGCCGAACCACTGGCCGGATACGTTCGGGTACCACGAGTACTTCCACGCGTGCACCGTGCTGGCGGCGATTTGCCACTACATCGCGATCTGGCTGGCCATGTACGCCTAGCTGAGTCCTGACGCACGCGTGGGGAGGGGACTCGCGAGAATCCCCTCCCCGCGACGTCAGCTCCACATTCCGGGTTCGTAGTCGCCCGCCGGGTTGCGGGCGATCACGTTCAACCGGTTCCAGGCGTTGATCGTCGCCACCAGGACTGTCAGTGCGCCGATCTGCTCGTCGTCGTAGTGCTTGCGGACCTCGGCCCAGGTTTCGTCCGTGACGCCGTGGTGGGTGTCCGCCAGGCGGGTGCCCTCCTCCGCCAGGGCCAGGGCCGCGCGCTCTGCCTCGGTGTAGACCGTTGCCTCGCGCCATGCCGCCACCAGGTTCAGGCGCAACGCCGTCTCGCCCTGGTGTGCCGCGTCCTTCGTGTGCATGTCCAGGCAGACGCCGCAGCCGTTGATCTGGCTGGCCCGGATCTTCACCAGCTCCTGCGTCGCCTTCGGGAGTGTCGACTCCTCTACCGGGCGGGACGCCGCGATCAGGCGCTTGACGAACTTGCCGGCGACCTCGTTCTCGAACAGGTTGATGCGCGCTTCCATGGTTTCCCTTTCGCCGTCCGGTTTCAGCAACCTTGACGAAGTGGCGCGCGCGGTTGTGACAGTGGTGCCGGTCACACGACCTGCCTCGCCGCCTCCCTCGCGGCCGCCGCCAGCTTGACCAGGAAACGCGCGAACTCCGACTCCTCCGCTCGGTTGCGCGGCGGCGCGAGCGTCACCGTCACCTCGCCGAGCTTCAGCACCACCGCCGGCAGCGGGTGGTCCCAGCCGACGAACTGCATCACGGCGTCCGCGTCGGCCGGGACGCGCCACATCACTTCGCACTCGTCCATGCCCTGTCTTTCCCAGCCGCCCGGGGTTACACACCTTCGCACCAACCCCGAGGCCGCGGATCGTGTCCCGGGCCACGGCCCTGACCTGCGGCGACACCTCGGACTTAGCCCGCGCGCGGTGCTTCAAACCCGCACCTTCGGGGGTCACCCACAGGGACACCACGACGGTTGCCGTGATCAAGGCCACGGCCGACCGTTGCCCCAGACACACTCAACGCGTGGAAGGAGCAGCACAGCGATGGCCAAGACCATGCAGCCCCAGGAGCTCATCGACAGTGCCGTCGTCGACCCGAACGGCCACAAGCTCGGGAAGGTCGGCAACGTCTACCTCGCCGACGCGACGCACCAGCCGGAGTGGATCACGGTGAAGACCGGCCTCTTCGGGACCAAGGAGAGCTTCGTCCCGCTTTCCGGTGCGCACACCGACCAGGACGGCGTGCACGTCCAGGTCGACAAGGACAGCGTCTCCGACGCGCCCCGCATCGACGCCGACGGCCACCTCTCGCCGGAGGAGAGCGCGCAGCTCTACAAGCACTACGGCCTGCCGGTGCCGCGGATGTCGCCCGACGGGCAGATGGACGACCGCGCAGCCCAGGGCAAGGGCACGGGCCGGGAGAAGTCCGGAATGGACAGTGCGGGGACCCGGCAGGCCGCCATGGGCGACGCCGGCCGCGGGCGGTCCGAAATGGACGGCCGGTCCGGGGTGGACGGACGGTCCGGGGTGGACGGCCGGGACAAGGCCGGTCGCGACAAGATGGGCCGCGACGACGACCGGACGATGACGCGCTCCGAGGAGCGGCTGAACGTCGGGACCGAGCAGGTCGAGACCGGGCGCGTGCGGCTGCGCAAGTACGTCGTCACCGAAGAGCAGCAGATCACCGTGCCGGTGAGCCACGAAGAGGTGCGCATCGAGCGCGAGCCGATCAAGGACGGCCGCGCCGGGCGGGCCGAGATCGGCGAAGACGAGCAGGACATCATCCTGCACGCCGAAAAGCCGGTCGTGAACAAGGAAACCGTCGCCGTCGAGCGGGCGCGCCTCAAGACCGAGACGGTCACCGAAGACCAGACGGTGTCCGGCAAGGTCCGCAAGGAGCAGTTCGAGGTCACCGACGACAACGGCAAGCACCGCAAGTCGTAACCCTGAGCGGGCGGCCGGCTCCCCGAAGCCGGCCGCCCGGGGTCACTCCGGGAACCGGGGCGGACGCGCATCGCGCGCCGCCCCCTTTTCGTCGGTACCGCAGGTCGGTACCGCAGGTCAGGACGTCAGCATCGGCGCGCGCAGGAACTGCTCCGGGATCGCGAACGCGTCCACCAGCGTCCGGGCGTGCGGCCGCAGCTCCGCGCACAGGCTGTTCACCGCCGCCGTCACGGCCTTCCCGCGGGACGCCGACAGGCGGCCGTGGCCCAGGAACCAGGCCAGGTCCTCTTCGATCGCCGACAGCGCGTACAGGTCGCAGACGCGCTCCAGCACCGAGCGGGCCTCCGGGTCCTCGCAGCGCTCGACGGCCGCGGCGAACGCCGTCAGGATCAGGCGCTCGACGTGCACCCGGCCGGCCCGCAGCACGTGGTCCTGGGCCGCGTTGAACACGCCGAACGGGTCGTCGCCCGCCTTGCGCAAGCGCTTCACCACGCCTTCGACGACGTGCTCTTCGCGGTCCTCGAACAGCCCGAGCTGCCAGTCGCGGCGGAAGAACACGTCCGAATCGGACGCCTCCGTGAGCCGCTCGAACGCCTTGCGGGCGGACGTGCGCTCCAGGACCGTGCTGACCACCTGCTCGGCGAAGAAGCGCGCCGTCGCCAGCGGGCTCAGGTCCTCGAAGTCCTGCTTGAAGCTGGTCAGCAGGCCCTTCGCGACCAGCTGCAGCAGCACCGTGTTGTCGCCCTCGAACGTCGTGAAGACGTCCGTGTCGGCCTTCAGCCCGGCCAGCAGGTTCTCCGAGAGGTAACCCGAGCCGCCGCACGCCTCGCGCGCGGTCTGGATCGTCGCCGTCGCGTGCCAGGTGTTCATGGCCTTCAGCCCCGCGGCCCGGGACTCCAGTTCGCGCTGCTCTTCCTCCGGCGCCGACGAATCGATGTCGTGCAGCTTCGAAACCAGCTCCTCCTGGGCGAAGTGCAGCGCGTACGTCTTCGCCAGCGCGGGCAGCAGTTTCCGCTGGTGCGCCAGGTAGTCGAGGATGACGACCTCGTCGCCGTCCGGTTTCGTGAACTGGTGGCGGACCTCGCCGTAGCGGACGGCCAGCGCCAGTGCGCGTTTCGTCGCGCTGCCCGCGCTGCCGCCGACGCTCACCCGGCCGCGGATCAGCGCGCCCAGCATCGTGAAGAAGCGGCGGCTGTCGCTCTCGATCGGGCTCGAGTACGCGCCGTCGTCGTCGACGTCGCCGAAGCGGTTCAGCAGGGCCTCACGCGGGATGCGGACGTTGTCGAAGCTCAGCCGGCCGTTGTCGACGCCGTTCAGGCCCGCCTTCGGGCCGCAGTCCTCGATGGACACTCCGGGCGCGGGATTGCCGTCCTCGTCCCGGATCGGCACCAGGAAGGCGTGCACGCCGCGGGATTCGCCGCCGGTGACCAGCTGCGCGAACACCACCGCCATCCGGCCGTCGCGGGCCGCGTTACCGATGTACTCCTTCTTGGCCATGGTGTCCGGTGTGTGCACCACGAACCCACCGTCCACAAAGGTCGCGGTGGTCCGCAGGTGCTGGACGTCGGAACCGTGGCCGTGCTCGGTCATCGCGAAGCAGCCGAGCAGGTCGAGGGTCATGGTGTCACGCAGGTACTTCGCGTGGTGCCGCTCGGTGCCCAGCAGCTGGACGGCGCCGCCGAACAGTCCCCATTGGACACCGGCCTTCACCATCAGCGACAGGTCGCCGAAACCGAGCATCTCGAACGACGTCACCGAGCCGCCGACGTCACCGCCCCCGCCGTAGGCCGGGTCGAAACCCAGCCCGGGCCGGTCGGTCGCGGCGAGCGCGCGCAGCTGGTCGAGCACCTGGGCGCGGTGGGCCTCGATGTCGAGGTCGATCGGGTCACGGAACTCCGAGCCGCTCATCTCGGCGCGCACGCCGCGGCGCAGCTCGGCCCAGCGGCCGTCGAGGACGGCGGTCAGCGCGTCCGGATCCACCTTCGCGGGCACATTGGGCACGTCCACGGCTTCCTCCGAAAAGTACTTGCTACTCGTTAGTAGTCAGCGTGCCCCAGCCGCGCGGATCCCGCAGGTTCAGATCACCCTTGCGTGGTCCACGGAACACCTGTAATCATCGGATCATGTCGATTCGAAAGGGCGTGCGCGCCCTGGTGCGTTGAGCACCCCGCGGCGGGAACCCCGCCGCATCCCCGTCCCGGGCGACGTTTCCCGGGTCCCCGAAATCCGCGATGAGTGGCTGCGCCACGCGCTGAGCACCGAACCCGCCGAGCGCGGGACCGCGGAAGCCGTCATCAGCGAGCTGTACGCGCTGGCCGGGCAGTCGCCACCCGAGTTCGTCCGGGTCAGTTCGCCCGCGGCCGCCGTCGCGCTGATCCCGCCCGCGCGAACGCTTTCGCTCGGCGGTGACCTGCCGGTCGAAGGGCGGATCGCGACGCTGGTGACGTCCTTGCGCGAGCGGCTCGACCAGTACATCGGGGCCTGGCGAAACCGGTACCGGCAGCCTGATCCGCCACGCGACGGCGCTTCGGTGCGTGAATTCCTCAACAACGGTGTCGCGCCCGCGTTGCGCCGGACGATCCGGGACTCCGTCGCCGGGGCGCTGCGCGGCGAGCTCGCGACGTCGTCCGGCCTGCACTGGTACGGCCAGCAGGACGCCTACTGGGTCGCGCACTACGACCTCCACCAGCGCGTCGACGGCGTGCGGTTCGCCGCCGACGACGTCGCGCAGCTGGATCTGTGGGCCACGCTCGCCCGGTCCTGCGGCTGGTGGTGGCCCCGCGAAAACGTTTGCGTCGTCGCCGACCGGCCGCTCGTCGTGCGCACCGAGCAGCTGCCGTCGGACTACGGCGAAGCCCGGCTGCACAACGGGAACGGGCCGGCGCTGGCGTTCCCCGACGGCTGGACCGTGCACGCGTGGCACGGGACGCGGGTGCCGCCGTGGGTGATCGACGCGCCCACCGCGGACCGGATCACCGGCGAGCGCAACGTCGAAGTGCGCCGCTGCGCCATCGAGCACGTGGGCTGGACGGCGTTCATCGAGGACGCCGGCCTGCGGCTCCTCGCCCGCGCCGACGATCCCGGCAACCCCGGCTCGGAACTGCTGCTCTACGACGCGTGGCCGGAACCGTGGCGGACCCCGGCGCGCTGGCTGCTGGCGGTGAACGGCTCCGTCGAGCGCGACGGCACCCGTCGTCGTTACGGACTGCGCGTCCCCGCCGGATTCGACCATCCCCTCGACGCCGCCGGCTGGACGTACGGGCTCAGCGGAGCCCAGTACGCGCAGCTGAGCCGTCGGACCTGAACCCCAAAAGGTGATCCCATGTATCTCGCGGAACTGCTCGACCACACCGGACTCGACGTCCTCGGCCACCTCGACCGGCAGGTCGCCGTGCCGGTCATCGACGGCCTCCAGGCCCAGGGCGACCTGATCGTCGTCCCGCAGGAGATGACCGGCGTCGACGCCCGGGGCTGGCGCTCGCTGCCCGACGAGGGCATCGAACTCGTGCGGGGCGAAGACGGCAACAACCCGCACACCCTCGTCGCCGACCACGGCTCGTGCCGGCTGACGACCTGGGTGAGCGACCCCGAAAACCTCGCGATCGCGGTGGTGCGCAACGCCCTGCCGGTGTACCTCGTGCACCCGGAGCACGGGGCGACCGGCATCGCCCCGGGCTGCTGGGTCGTGCGCCGGCAGCGCGAGGCGGGCTTCGGGTTCCGGAAGGCGATCCTGGTCGCCGACTGACGGCGAGTGGCGGGGTGCCGCCGAGGGGGCAGCACCCCGCCACTCGCCGCCGGGGTTGGCGTGTCGCCATCGCCGCTCAGGCCAGGTCCGGGCCCTTCGTGCGCAGGTCGTCGACCTTGGTCATGGCTTCCCGCAGGTCGCCTAGCCAGCTGTCGGCGTGCTCGCCGACCAGGCGCACGGCCCAGGCCAGCGCCTCCGACCGCGAGCGCGCGACACCGGCGTCGACGAGTGTGTCGAGCACCAGGCGTTCCGGCTGCCGGAGCCGGGTCATCACCGGCGCCGAGTGGGTGGTGAACAGCGCGGTCGTGCCGCCGAGCTTGGCGCCCCAGGCGACTTTGCGCTGGTAGCGGTGCTCGGCCTGGCGCGCGATCTCGATGCGCGCGTCGCGCGTCTCCTCGCGGAACCGGCTGATCCGGCCGTCCTCGGCCGCGGCGCGGGCCGCGTCGTCGGCGTGCTCTTCGGTCAGCGCCGGCAGCTCGCCGACCAAGATGATCTCTTCCCGGTCGACCGTGACTTCCGGCGCTCCGGTGAACCAGCCGTCGGGCAGGCGCCCGCCGAACCAGGCCGCCGCGTCGTCCGCCGACGGCACCTCGGCCTGCTGCCAGCCGCGGCCGCCGCCTCTCCAGCCTCGTCCCATGTCGCACCTCCGATTACATGATTACAACGCAACCGACGCTACGCCGGAAACACGCGAACGTGGACGTCGTTCACCCAGAGCGCAAAGCGGCACTTTCACGTGAAAGTGACGGTCAGAGCTGGGCGGCGAGGGCTTCCGGGGTGGTGACCGGACGGTCGCAGACGTAGCCGCGGCAGACGTACGCCGCCGCGGCGCCCTCGACCAGCGGGCGGTCGGCCAGCAGCGGGACGCCCGGGGCGTCCGGCTCACCCGCCAGCACGATGCCGCCGCCGTGGACGCCGCGGGCCGCCGCGAGGCGCAACGCCGGGTCGGCACCGACCACCGCGACCTGCACCGGACCGGCCTGCATCGCCTCCGCGACCGACAGCCAGTGCCCGGTGAACCGCGGCGCCCGGCCGGCGAGCACCCCGACCCGGCGCACCGCCTGCTCCGCAGCCTCGCGATAACGCGACGCGCTTTCGTGGCCCGCGAGCGCGGACGCCGTCAGCAGCGCGCCGGCCAGCGCCGACGCTCCCGCCGGGCTCGCGTTGTCCCCCGGGTCGGCCGGGCGCTGGACCAGCGTCTCGGCGTCGTCGGCGGTGTCGAAGTACGCGCCCGGGACGTCCGGGGACGCGAAGTGCGTCAGGGCCAGGTCGAGCAGCCGGGTCGCCTCGGTGAGCCACTTCGCCTCGCCCGTGGCCTGGTGCAGCGCCAGAAAACCGTCGGCGACGCAGGCGTAGTCCTCCAGCACGCCCGCCGACTCGCCGACGACGCCGTCGCGCGAGCTGCGGCGCAGGCGGCCGTCGACGACGTGGACGCGCAGCAGCAGCTCGGCCGCGTCGACCGCCCACTGGATCCACTGTGGACGATCGAGCGCGACGCCCGCCTCGGCCAGTGCCGTGATCACCAGGCCGTTCCAGGACGCGATCACCTTGTCGTCCCGGCCCGGCTGCGGCCGCTTCGCGCGCTCGTCGAGGAGCGTGTACCGGATGTCCTCGAACGGCGTGTCCGCGAGCAGGCGCAACGTCGACGCGCCATCCTCGAAGGTGCCCTCGGGTGTGACGCCGAACAGGTCGGCCGCCACCTTGCCGTCCTCGTCGCCGAGCACCTCGCGCAGCTGCGCCGGCGTCCAGACGTACGTCAGGCCTTCGACGCCTTCGGTGTCCGCGTCCAGCGACGACGCGAAACCACCCTGAGGTGTCCGCAGTTCCGCGGCGAGGAACTCGGCCGTCCCGGTGGCGACGCGCGATCCGGTCCGCGAGCCGGTGCGGCGGGCGAGGTGGGCGTAGAAGCGCAGCAGCAACGCGTTGTCGTACAACATCTTCTCGAAGTGCGGCACGATCCACTCGGCGTCCACGGAGTACCGCGCGAAGCCGCCGGCGAGCTGGTCGTACAGCCCGCCGCGCGCCATCGCCTCCGCCGTCGAGTCCGCCAGGAACAGCGCGGCCTCGGAGCCGGTGCGCTCGTAGTGGCGCAGCAGGAACTCCAGCACCATCGACGGCGGGAACTTCGGCGCGCGGCCGAACCCGCCGTTGACCGGATCGGCGTCCCCCTGCAGCTTTTCGACGGCGGCCGCGAGCACTGCGTCGTCCACAATGGACTCCTGCAGCGGCCCGGTCTGCTCGGCGATGTGCGCGACGATCTGCTTCGCGCCCTCCAGCAGCTCGTCGGGCCGTTCCCCCCACGCTTCGCTGACGGCGCCGAGCAGCTGCCGGAACGACGGCATGCCCGGCCGCGGCGTCGGCGGGTAGTAGGTGCCGCAGTGGAACGGCTCGCCGTCCGGGGTGAGGAAGCAGGTCATCGGCCAGCCGCCCTGCCCGGTCATCGCCTGCGTGGCGGCCATGTAGACGGCGTCGATGTCCGGCCGCTCCTCGCGGTCGACCTTGATGTTGACGAAGTTCTCGTTCATCACGGCGGCGGTTTCGGCGTCTTCGAACGACTCGTGCGCCATGACGTGGCACCAGTGGCACGCGGCGTAGCCCACGGAAAGCAGGATCGGCACGTTCCGCCGGCGGGCTTCGGCGAGCGCGTCCGCGCCCCACTGCCACCAATCGACCGGGTTCTCCGCGTGCTGGAGCAGGTACGGGCTGGTCGCGCTGGCGAGGCGGTTCATGCCTTCAGGGTCGCACTCCGGAAAACCGGGCGCGCGGTCACCGGGGCGTCAGCCACACTTGCGCGGTGCTGTTGACCATCTCGACCACCCGTACCCCCGCCACCGACCTGGGCTTCCTCCTGCACAAGCATCCGGAGAAGGCCCAGTCGGTCGCGCTCTCCGCCGGCACCGCGCACGTCTTCTACCCCGAGGCGATGCCGGAGAAGTGCACCGCCGCGTTGTTCGTCGACATCGACGCGATCGAGCTCGTGCGCGGCGGCGGGACGTCGTTGACGCAGTACGTCAACGACCGGCCCTACGCCGGTGGCTCGTACCTCGCGGTGGCGCTGCGGGCGGCGTTCACGACGGCGCTCGCCGGGCGCTGCGCCGCGCGTCCCGAGCTGGTCGACGAGGCCTTCGACCTGGAGGTCCACGTGCCGTCGCTGTCCGCGCGCGGTGGGGCCGAGGTCGTCCACAAGCTGTTCGAGCCGCTCGGCTGGCGCGTCACGGCCACGCCGATCCCGCTCGACCCGGAGTTCCCGCGGTGGGGCGAGAGCCGTTATGTCGACCTGCGGCTCGCCGGCACCCAGCGCGTCGCCGACGCGCTGCGCCACCTCTACGTCCTGCTGCCCGCGCTCGACGGCGACAAGCACTACTGGGTCGGCCAGGACGAGGCCGACAAGCTGCTGCGCGCCGGCGAGGGCTGGCTCGGCGGGCACCCCGAGCGGACGCTCATCACCAACCGCTACTTGGAGCGACGCCGTCCGGTCGTGAACTACGCGCTGTCGCGGCTCGCCGAGGCGGACGACGTCCCGGCCGAGGCCGAAGCCCTGGTCACCGAGGTTCCCGACCGGCCCGAACCGCTGTCCACGCAGCGGCACGGCAGCGTGCTCGCCGCGCTCCGGGCCGCCGGCGCCCAGCGCGTCCTCGACCTCGGCTGCGGTCCCGGCGCGCTGCTGCGCGTGCTCGAGAAGGAGCCGTCGTTCACCGAGATCGTCGGCGTCGACGTCTCCGCGAGGGCCCTCGACATCGCGGAGAAGCGGCTCAAGGACCGCAGCCGCGTGACGCTGCGCCAGTCCGCGCTGACCTACGCCGACCCGGCGCTGGCCGGGTACGACGCGGCCGTGCTGATGGAGGTCGTCGAGCACGTCGACGAAGAGCGCCTGCCGGCCCTGGAGCACGCGGTGTTCGGGGTCGCGGCGCCGCGCACGGTGCTCGTCACGACGCCCAACGCGGAGTACAACCGGCTGTTCGAATTCCTCCCGATGGGGCATTTCCGGCACGCCGATCACCGGTTCGAATGGACCCGGGCGGAGTTCCGCGAGTGGGCGGACGGCGTCGCGGCCCGCAACCGCTACGCCGTTCGTTACCTGCCGGTCGGACCGGAGGACCAGGATTCAGGACCGCCGACCCAGATGGCGGTCTTCACGACCAGTGACAAGGAGGTGGCCGCGTGAAGCTGACCGTTCCCGAGATGTCCCTCGTCGTGCTCGTCGGCGCTTCCGGCTCCGGCAAGTCGACGTTCGCGCGCACGCACTTCGCGCCGACCCAGGTGCTCTCCAGCGACTTCTTCCGCGGGCTCGTCGCCGACGACGAGAACGACCAGTCCGCGTCCGCCGACGCCTTCGACACGCTGCACTACGTCGCGGGCAAGCGGCTCGCGGCCGGGCGGCTGACCGTCATCGACGCGACGAACGTCCAGCGCGCGTCGCGGGCGAGCCTGGTGAAACTCGCGAAGGAGCACGACGTGCTGCCGACGGCGATCGTGCTCGACCTGCCGCTGGGCGTGTGCGCGGCGCGCAACGCCGGGCGGCCCGACCGCGACTTCGGCGAGCACGTGATCCGGCGGCAGCGCGGTGAGCTGCAGCGGTCGCTGAAGTCGTTGGAGCGTGAGGGTTTCCGGCGCGTGCACGTGCTGCGCGGCGAGACCGAGGTGGCCGAGGCGGAGATCGCCGTCGAGCCGCTGCGCAACGACAAGCGCGAGCTGACCGGACCGTTCGACGTGATCGGCGACGTCCACGGCTGCGCGGCCGAGCTGGAAGAACTGCTGGCCGAGCTGGGCTACGCCGACGGCGTGCACCCCGACGGGCGGACCGCGGTGTTCGTCGGCGACCTCGTCGACCGCGGGCCGGACACCCCGGGCGTGCTGCGGCGCGTCATGGGAATGGCCTCGTCGGGGAACGCCCTGGTCGTCTGCGGGAACCACGAGCAGAAGCTGGTGCGCGCGCTGCACGGGCGGAAGGTCAACGTCGCGCACGGGCTCGCCGAGTCGCTGGAACAGCTCGGCGCCGAGACCGAGGAGTTCCGCCGTCAGGCGCACGAGTTCTGCGACGGCCTGATCGCGCACTACGTCCTCGACGGCGGCAAGCTCGTCGTCGCGCACGCCGGGCTGCCCGAGCGCTACCACGGGCGCGCGTCCGGGCGGGTCCGCAGCATGGCGCTCTACGGCGACACGACCGGCGAGACCGACGAGTACGGCCTGCCGGTGCGGCTGCCGTGGGCGCGCGACTACCGCGGGTCCGCGATGGTCCTCTACGGGCACACGCCGACGCTGGAACCGGAGTGGGTCAACAACACCATGTGCCTCGACACCGGGGTCGTCTTCGGCGGGAAGCTGACGGCGCTGCGGTACCCGGAGCGCGACGTCGTCTCGGTGAAGGCGCACCAGGTCTGGTACGAGCCGACCAAGCCGCTCGACGCGTCGCGGCCGCTCGGCGGGCGTGAGCCTGCCGTGCTGGAGCTGGCCGACGTCACCGGCAAGCGGGTCGTGCAGACCATGCAGCACGGCCGGGTCGGCGTCTCGGCGGAGCAGTCGGCCGCGGCGCTGGAGGTGATGAGCCGGTTCGCGGTGGACCCGCGCTGGCTCGCCTACCTGCCGCCGACGATGGCGCCGTGTTCGACGTCTTCGCGCGAGGATTACCTGGAGTACCCGGACGAGGCGTTCGCCGAGTACCGCGCGGCCGGCGTGCAGTCGGTGCTGTGCCAGGAGAAGCACATGGGCTCGCGGGCCGTCGTGCTCGTGTGCCGGGACGACGACGTCGCCTACAAGCGCTTCGGGGTCCAGGGCGGCGGAGCGGTGTACACACGCACCGGACGGCCGTTCTTCTCGACGGCGCAGAATCTCGAGCTGCTGGCCGAGTTGCGTTCCGCGGCGGCCGGGCTGTTCGAGGAGCTGGCCAGCGGCTGGCTGCTGCTCGACGCCGAGCTGCTGCCCTGGAGCGCGAAGGCGGGTTCGCTGATCTCGAACCAGTACGCGTCGGTCGGCGCGGCCGCCCAGGCCGTGCTGCCCGCCGCCGTCTCCGCGCTGGCGACGGCGGCCGCACGCGGCATCGACGTCACGGACCTGCTGGCGCGGACGGCGTCGCGGGAGTCCACTGTGGACTCCTACCGGGCGGCGTACCGGCGTTACTGCTGGCCGACGACGGGGTTGGACGGCGTCCGGCTGGCGCCGTTCCAGCTGCTGGCCTCGGAAGGCGCGAGCTACCACGACCGGCCGCACTCGTGGCACCTGTCGGTGCTGGAGAAGCTGGCCGGACCGCGGTTCCAGCGCACCCGGACGCTGGCGGTGGACGTCCTCGACGAGACGTCGGTCGCCGCGGGCGTCGCGTGGTGGGAGGAGCTGACGGCCGCGGGCGGCGAGGGCATGGTCGTCAAGCCGGCGGCCAACCTGACCCGCGGCGCGCGCGGGCTGGCGCAGCCGGGGGTGAAGGTGCGCGGGCGCGAGTACCTGCGGATCATCTACGGCCCGGACTACACCCTGCCGGAGAACCTCGAGCGGCTGCGCAAGCGGGGGCTCAACCGCAAGCGGATGCTGGCCCTGCGGGAGTACGCGCTCGGGCTGGAGGCACTGGAGCGCGTCGCGCGGGGTGAGCCGCTGTGGCGGGTCCACGAGTGCGTCTTCGCGGTGCTGGCGCTGGAGTCGGACCCGGTGGACCCGCGGCTCTAGTGGTCGCGGGCCGCCGGCCGTTTGACGCTGGAACAGGCGTTCGGCGATGGAGGATCGCTGTGCGGCCCCTCCCTCCGGTCGTACGCTCGGGGTGATGACCGGCTCGGCGACCTGCGTCCGCCCTGGCCCGCTGACGGCCGCGGCGGTCGTCGGTGCGGCCGCGACGGCGTGGGGGCAGTACGCGTCCGGTGACCTGCGGGCCTACGACGTCCTCGCCGGGCTGCTCGGCTGCGCGCTCGTGCCGCTGGTGTTCCGCCGACCGGTGCGGAGCACGCTCGCGCTGGCGGTGCTGGCCGTCCTGTCGCCGCTCGCGACGCCGCCCGCTGTGCTCGGCGTGCTGCAGGTCGCGCGGTCACGGCCGTGGAGCCACGCGGTCGCCGTCGCCGTGGCCGGTGTCGCGGCCCACGCCCTGCGCGGCCTGTGGCGGCCGACCGACGGCCCGCCGGGGCTCGTCGAGGAGTCCCGCGCGGTCGGCACGGCGGTGCAGGTGACCGGCGAGGTCGGCGGGGTGCCGGGGATGGCGAGGCGCACGGCCTACCGCGTCGTCCAGGAAGCACTGACGAACGCCCGCAAGCACGCGCCGGGCCAGCCGGTGCGGATCGCGCTGGGCGGGGAGGCCGGGGCCCGGCTGGAGATCGACGTCACCAACCCGCTCGGCCCGGCCGGGGATCCCCAGCGGGTGGCCGGGCACGGGCTCGTCGGCCTCACCGAGCGCGTCCGGCTGGCCGGCGGGCAGCTCGACCACCAGCGGACCGGCGGCGAGTTCCGGCTGCGGGCCTGGCTGCCGTGGCCGCGATGACCCGGTTGCTGCTGGTGGACGACGACCTCGTCCGCGCCGGGCTGACGCTGATGCGCGGCCGAACCCGCCGGAAGTGATCGTGCTGACGACGTTCGACACGGACGAGAACGTGCTGCTGACCCTGCGCGCCGGGGCGAGCGGGTTCCTGCTGAAGGACGCGGCGGCTGATGGACCGCGCGGCGACCGAGGCCGGCACCTACGAGCGGGCCACGCGGGCGCTGTCCGCGCTGAGCCCGCGGGAGCAGGAGGTCGCCGACGGCCGCACCCGGATCGCCCTGCTGACGCACGACGCGGGGCGGTGCTGACGCGGGTCAGTCGGCCTTGGCGGGCGAGGTGTCCCCGGCCGCCTTCTGCTCCACGACCGGCTCGGCCTCGGACTTGGCGGGCTCGCCCGCGGCCGGAGCCGGCTCGGCCGTCTCGGCCGGTTCGTCGAAGCTGGCCGGGACGCGCTTGAGGTGCTTCGTCATCGAGCGGACCAGGAACGCCACCGCGATGAGGAACAGGATCAGCACCAGGAAGCCGACCGGAGAAGACTTGCCGAAGTCCTCCCCCTGCCCGCCGTTGTCGCCGTTGCCGGGTTGCTGCGCCAGCACCACTGCCGACGCGGTCACCGGAAGCGCCACGACGGCCGGCAGCGTCAGACTCATGTGTTCACCTTCTCCTTGATGCCGGCGAACAGGTCATCCTCCGGCAACGTGCTGTCCACCTGCGACTTGACCAGCTCGTACTCTTCGGTCGGCCAGATCGCCCGCTGGATCTCCAAGGGGACGAAGAACCAGCGGCTGTTCGGGTCGATCTGCGTGGCGTGCGCCTTCAGCGCCTCGTCCCGCGCCTCGAAGTATTCACCGCACTCGACGCGGGTCGTCACCCGCTCCATCACATCGGCCCGGTCGGGGTCCCACTTCGCCAGCCACTCGGTGTACGGCGACTCGAGCCCGGCCTCCTTCAAGGCGGCGTCGAAGGCGACCATCCGGGCCTTCGAGAACCCGTGCATGTAGTACAGCTTCAGCGGCTGCCACGGCTCGCCGGCGTCGGGGAAGCGGTCCGGGTCGGCCGCCGCGTCCCACGCCGCCATCGACACCTCGTGGGTGCGGATGTGGTCGGGGTGCGGGTAGCCGCCGTTCTCGTCGTAGGTGGTGATGACGTGCGGGCGGAACTCCCGGATCACGCGCACCAGCGCCTCGGTGGACTCCTCCAGCGGCACCACCGCGAACGAGCCCTCGGGCACCGGCGGCAGCGGGTCGCCCTCCGGCAGGCCGGAGTCGACGAAGCCCAGCCAGCGCTGGCTCACACCGAGGATCTTGGCCGCGCGGGCCATCTCCTCCCGGCGGACCTCGCTCATGTTCGCCAGCACCTCGGGACGGTCCATCGCGGGGTTCAGGATGCTCCCCGCTTCACCCCCGGTGCACGTGACGACCAGCACCTCGTGGCCCTCGGCGGCGTAGCGCGCCATGCTGGCGGCGCCCTTGCTGGACTCGTCGTCCGGGTGCGCGTGCACGGCCATCATGCGCAGGCGCGGCCCGGCGGTGTTCCTCAGCTCGTCAGCTTCCACCATGCTCCGAACGACTCCCTTTCCACCCTTATTCCGCATCCGCACCGGGACCCACCTGCGGGCCGCCCACCCGGCCAGCGGATACTCGATCCCGTAGGCGGTACCCGTGCCGGACGACACCCATTGTCCCCAGGGGTACGACGAGTTCGAGCAGGAGGCCCCGGGTTGGCAGGCGGACCGGCGGAAACGGTCGTCGGGAGCAGCGCGTCGGCGCTCCCCGAAGGCCGCTACGGCACCGACCGCGCACCCACCTCCCGGCGCTGGCGGCGCTGGTTGTTCCTGGCCATCGCCCTGGTCGTCAGCGGGGTGGTCGCGTACGTCGCCTACGTCAACCTCGGGTCCGCGCCGATCGACGCCGAGCGCGTCGCCTTCAGCGGCAAACCGGGCAACGCGATGGAAATCACCCTCAACGTGACCCGCGACGACAACAACCGGCCGGGCGTGTGCGTCGTCCGCGTCCGCGACAAGACCGGCGCCGAGAGCGGCCGCAAAGAGCTCCTGATCCCCGCCGGCGCGAAGTACAGCACCATCACCACCACGATCAAGAGCATCGGGGCTCCGGTGACCGCCGACGTGTACGGCTGCTCGTACGACATACCACGGTACCTGTCAACCCCATAGCGGCCAACGGGGTGAACCGCGCGCTCAACGCCCACGACGCGCGGAAATAAGGGGCTTGGCCCTGTCCTGCCGTGATAGTCTGACCCCTCAGCACGGCCCACGACGGGCCGTGTTTTTCCTTTATCTCAGCCACGCGGGCACCTAGGCCCGTGTGGGCCGGCTTGAACACGCAAGCCTGGCAGGCCCGACGAGGAGATGGTGACCGTGAGCGACACCAAGGTGACCTGGCTGACCCAGGATGCCTACGACCGGCTCAAGACCGAGCTCGACGAGATGATCGAGAATCGGCCGGTTATCGCCGCGCGCATCAACGACAGCCGCGAAGAGGGCGACCTCAAGGAGAACGGCGGCTACCACGCCGCCCGTGAGGAACAGGGCCAGGCCGAGGCACGCATCCGGCACCTGCAGGAGCTGCTGCGCGGGGCCAAGGTCGGCGAGGCGCCGGCCAACGACGGCACCGCCGGCCCGGGCAAGGTGCTGACCGTCCGGTACGACGGTGACGACGACGAGGAGAAGTTCCTGCTCGCCACCCGCGAAGAGGGCGCCGAGGGCGGCCTCGACGTCTACTCCCCCGAGTCGCCGCTGGGCAAGGCCCTGCTCGGCGCCAAGGAGGGCGAGTCGCGCGAGTACGAACTGCCGAACGGCAAGTCCCAGAAGGTGACCCTCGTCAAGGCCGTTCCCTACAGCGACGGCAAGTAGCGGTCCGGGCGCGCCCGGTTCATCCGTCGCCGGGCGCGCGTCCCCGCAGCTAGCGTGTCCTCCCAGGAGCCACATTCCGGGAGGACGTCAGTGAGCACGGAACCGATCTGCCAGGCCTGCGGCATGCAGTACGCCGAGGCCCGGGACAACTGCCCGGTCTGCGAGGACGAACGCCAGTACGTCCCGGCGGCCGGGCAGCAGTGGACGAACCTGGCCGCACTCCGCGCGAGCGGTACTTACACTCCGCGCGTCGAGGAACAGGGCCCCGGCATCGTCGGCGTCGGCTCGAACCCCGGGTTCGCGATCGGCGAACGCGCCCTGCTGGTGCAGGCGGAGTCCGGCAACTTCCTCTGGGACTGCGCGGCGTACCTCGACGACGCGCTCGTCGAGCGGGTCCGCGCCCTCGGCGGCATCACCGGCATCGCGATCAGCCACCCGCACTACTACACGACGATGGTCGAGTGGGCGCACGCATTCGACGCGCCGATCTACCTCCACGAAGGCGATCAGCAGTGGATCGGCCGGCCCGATCCGTCGGTGGAGCTGTGGTCCGGCACGACCCTGGACGTCGCTCCCGACCTGCGGCTGATCAACCTGGGCGTCCACTTCGACGGCGGCACGGTCCTGCACTGGCCGGCGGGCGAAGCGGGCCGCGGCGCGTTGCTGTCGGGCGACATCGTGCAGGTGATCCCCGACCGCACGCACGTCGGCTTCATGTACAGCTACCCGAACCTCGTCCCGGAGCGCCCGCACATCGTCCGCCGCGCGGCGGAACTGCTGGCGGGCTACCGGTTCGAGGCGATCTACGGCGCGTGGTGGGACGCGATCGTGCGCACCGACGGCTTCGAGGTCGTGCAGCGCTCGGCGAAGCGTTACCTGACCCAGATCATCGACGAAGGCTGACGCTCGTCCCGGGTCGTGAGTGGTTAGGGCGGTTAGAACCGCCCTAACCACTCACGACCGGGCGGTGCGTTCCAGCAGGGGGCGGACGCGCGGCGGGACCGGCGTCGACAGCGCGATCGACGTCGACGTCCGCTGGACGTCCGGGACGCCGACCACCTCGTCGATCACCCGCTGCAGGTCGTCGTTGCCCCGCGCCACCATGCGGACGAACAAGTCGCCCTGGCCCGTCGTCGCGTGGACTTCGCAGACCTCGTCGATCGCCGCGAGGGCCTGCGCCACCTCCGCGCGGCGGCCCTGCGCTATCTCGATCACCGCGAACGCCGTGAGGCCGTAGCCCATCGCCGCCAGGTCGAGCTCCGGCGGGAACCCGCCGAGGATGCCGCGCTCGGCCAGGCGGTCGAGGCGCGCCTGGACCGTGCCGCGGGCCACCCCGAGGCGGCGGGCGCACTCCAGCACCCCCAGCCGCGGGGTGTCCGTGAGCAACAGCAGCAGCCGCGCGTCCAATGCGTCGAGGTTCTCCGACATTGCCCTCTTCCCTGCACAAGTTGTCCATGATGACAGCCGATGTCCCGCAGACACCGATCATATTGTCCAGCAAAAACTGAGACCATTGCACATCTTGCCTCACCAGGCGGATCCTTCGAGGTATGACCCAGACTGCCGAACCCCACCAGGGTGCCCTCGACGACGTCAGCTACGACCAGCTGCGTCAGCTCGTCGGCCTCGTCGACCACGACGCCTCGACAGACCCGTTCCCGGTCAAGGCCATGGACGCGGTCGTGTTCATCGCCGGCAACGCGACCCAGACCGCCTGGTACTACCAGATCGCGTTCGGGATGCAGCTCGTCGCCTACTCCGGCCCCGAGACGGGGAACTTCGAGCGCAAGTCCTACGTGCTCAAGTCCGGCTCGGCCCGGTTCGTCATCACCGGTGGCGTGCGGCCGGACTCGGCGCTGCTCGAGCACCACCGCAAGCACGGCGACGGCGTCATCGACCTGGCGCTGGAGACCACCGACGTCGACAAGTGCATCGAGCACGCCCGCGCGCAGGGCGCGACCGTGCTCGAGGAGCCGCACGACGTCTCCGACGAGCACGGCACCGTGCGCGTCGCCGCGATCGCGACCTACGGCGAAACCCGCCACTCGCTGGTCGACCGGTCGCGCTACACCGGCATCTACCTGCCCGGCTACGAGCCGCGCGAGAGCACCGTCAAGCGGCCCGAAGGCGCGCCGAAGCGGCTGTTCCAGGCCGTCGACCACTGCGTCGGCAACGTCGAGCTCGGCAAGATGGACTACTGGGTCGACTGGTACCACCGCGTCATGGGCTTCGTGAACATGGCGGAGTTCGTCGGCGACGACATCGCGACCGAGTACTCGGCCCTGATGAGCAAGGTCGTCTCGAACGGCAACCACCGGGTGAAGTTCCCGCTGAACGAGCCCGCCGTGGCGAAGAAGAAGTCGCAGATCGACGAGTACCTCGAGTTCTACGGCGGCGCGGGCTGCCAGCACATCGCGCTGGCCACCAACGACATCATCGCCACGGTCACCGCGATGCGCGCCGCCGGCGTCGAGTTCCTGGACACCCCGGCGTCGTACTACGAGGACCCGGAGCTGCGCGCCCGGATCGGCAACGTCCGCGTGTCGATCGAGACGCTCAAGGAGCACAGCATCCTCGTCGACCGCGACGAGGACGGCTACCTGCTGCAGATCTTCACCAAGCCGATCGGCGACCGGCCGACCGTGTTCTACGAGCTCATCGAGCGCCACGGTTCGCTCGGCTTCGGCAAGGGCAACTTCAAGGCCCTGTTCGAAGCCATCGAGCGTGAACAGGACCGCCGCGGCAACCTCTGAGCCGCGATACGACCAAAGGCCACCATCGGGCACCTCCGGGTCCCCTATGGTGGCCTTTGGTGTGTTCACGGAACCGCGAGCGGCTCCGATCCGTCAGTGTGGAGACGGCGACAGGGAGGGCCGGGATGCCGGACAGCGTCGACGCGAGCGACGAGATGATCGACAACTGGACCAAGCGGCTCGAGGACAACGCCGCGCGGTACCAGGCGCTGGCCGATCGCATGCAGGGCCAGACGATCACCGAGCGGTCGAAGGACGGCCTCGTCACGGTGACGGTCGATTCGCGCGGCCTGCTGAAGAACCTCGTCATCGCGGAGTCCGCCGCCGGCGCCAAGCGGATGGCCGAGGTCTCGGCGCAGGTGATGCAGCTGGTGCAGCGCGCGCAGGCGCGGATCCCGGAGCTGCTGCAGCAGGCCATGACCGAGACCACCGGCACGGGTGACCAGGCCGCCGTGGAGATCGTCCGCGAGGCGCAGAGCACGTTCCCGCAGCCGCCGCCGGAGCCCGAACCCGCGTTCCCGGAACCCGACCGCGTCCGCCGGTTCCTGCCCGACGACAACGAAGAGCAGCCGCCGCGCACTCCGCCGGCACCACCGCAGCCGCCGGCACCGCAGCCGCCGCAGCCCCGGCGTCGTCGTCCGGCCGACAACGAAGATGACGACGACTTCGGCGGCCCGATCCTTTCCTGAGGGGGAAAACCGTGTCAGACGTGGAACTCAGCACCGACCTCACCGCGCACGCCAAGCAGCTGGACGCCATCGGTGACGGGCTGCAGCAGGCCGTCGACGCGGCGAACCAGGTCAGCATGCCGACCGACGCCTACGGCATCCTCTGCCAGCCGTTCCGGATGCTGCTCGACCCGGTGGAGCAGTACGGGATCGACGCGCTCAAGGACGCCGTGCAGGCGATGACCGCCGTCTCCGGCAAGGTGCGCGAAGCCGCGGCGGCGTACCACACCTACGAAGCCGGGGTCGCCGACGATCTGACCAAGTCCACGGACGGTGCCTGATGCCCGAGGGCAACCCGCTCGTCGCGGACGCCAAGCAGGACCCCGACGGGCCGGGCGCGCTGACCGCCGGCAACGGCGACTACGGCTGGGCCGGCGGCATCGGCATCGCCGAGTCGTCGATGGACGCGTTCAACGGGATCAAGGACGGCGACTGGGTTTCCGGCGGCCTGGGCGTGCTGAGCCTGGCCGGCGAGATCGCGGGCGCGGCCGTCGACCCGTTCGGGTACCTGATGTCGTCGGTGGCGTCGTTCCTGATGGAGCACATCCAGCCGTTGAAGGACATGCTGGACTCGCTCGCGGGCAACCCGCCGGTCATCCAGTCGTACGCGGACACCTGGGGCAACGTCTCGAAGGCGCTGGGCGAGCGGAAGACCGACTTCGACAACGCGGTCAAGACGGGCACCGCGGGGTGGCAGGGCGCGGGCGCCGACGCCTACCGCAAGTTCGCCACCGAGCACAGCGACGCCCTGTCCGGCGCGGCAACGGTCGCCGGCGCGATCAGCACGGTCACCATGATCATGGGCCAGGTCGTCTCGTTCGTCCGGGAGACCGTGCGCCAGCTGATCGCGGACCTGGTCGGCAAGCTCATCGCGTGGGTGATGGAGGAAGTCTTCTCGCTGGGCTTCGGCACACCGGTCGTCGTCGCACAGGCGTCGGCCGCGATCGCCAAGTGGGGCAAGAAGATCGGCGACCTGCTCAAGAAGCTGACCGACACGATCCGCAAGGTGTCGCCGCTGCTGTCGAAGCTCGTCGACATCTTCGAGAAGATCGCCAAGGTCTTCGGCAAGGTACTGGGCAAGGTCAGTGGCCTGGACGGACTGAAGATCAAGGAGGGCGGCTTCGTCCACAAGGTCCCCAAGGGCGAGGGAGGAGTCCACGCGAGAGCCCACGGCGGCGCGGAGGACTCGCCGGACGGCTCTGACGGTTCTTCGGGCGATTCCTCGGGCGGCGACGGGTCCGGCGATTCCTCGGCCGATTCCGGTGCCGGCCATGGGAATTCGGACTCGCCGAGTGCGGACCCGATGAACACGGACTCCTCGCCGGACGCGGCCTCCCGCCGGAGCCCGAGCCGCGAGGAGCCCGGCTCCCACGCACCCGACGGCGACACATCGGCTAGCGACGGAGGCTCGCCGACCGGAGACTCGAGCCCATCGACGGCTCGCGGTGACTCTCCCTCACAGGCGGGGAACACCGGCCCGTCGACCCGCACGGGCGACAGCTCGCCTTCGCACACTGGGGACGGTCCGCCTTCCCACACAGGGGACAGCTCGCCTTCGCATGCGGGCGACTCCAGCCCGTCGGCGCGGGCCGCGGACAGCAGCCCTTCCGCGCGGGCCGCGGACAACAGTCCTTCGCCGACCCGGGCGGGTGACAGCTCGCCCTCGCACGCGGGCGACTCCAGCCCCTCCGCACGAGCCACCGACAGCAGCCCCTCCATGCATGCGGGCGACAACTCGCCCTCCCACGCCGGAAATTCCAGCCCCTCGGCACGCGCTGGCGATAGTTCGCCCGCGCACGCGGGCGATTCCAGCCCCTCCGTGCGGGCTGCCGACAGTGGCCCCGCACCGACGCACTCCGGGGCGCCCGGTCACTCCGGCTCGGGGAACCCTTCGCACTCGTCGCCCGCTGGGCGGGCTGATGGGTCCGGCTCGCACGTCGGTGGGGACAGTCCTAGCAGTGCCGCGCCGCTGCGGGGCGATGGCACCACCTCCGCCAGTGGTACCGCTCCCGCGCCCTCGCGCGCCGGTGATCCGGGGGGTCAGTTCCCGTCGCCGCGCGGTGGGGACGGTGCCGTCTCCGGTGTTCCGCCGCAGGGTGGCGCACCGATGGGTGGGGGCATGCCGCCCGGTGGCGGGCCCGGCGGTGGCGGTGGTCCCGGCGGTGGTTCCCCGCGCACCGGCGGCGGTGCCGGCTGGACCGGTACCCCGGGCAGCCCCGGGGCGCGCTCGCCGCACGTCGACGCGCCCGGGCGGCCCCGCACCGGCGGCGACCTTCCCGACGGCCGTCCACGCACCGGTCTTCCCGATGGACGGCCGCGCACCGACCTTCCTGAAGGCCGCCCGCGCACTGACATTCCCGAAGGCCGACCGCGTCCCGACCGCGATCTCCCCGAGGGGCGGCCTGGTGACGCCCCGCGTCCGCGCACTCCGGATGCGCCTGCGCCGGCCGCCCGAGGCTTCGGGCCCGGCACCCACGGGCCCGACACCCGCCCCGGTGGGCACGCTCCCGGCATCCGGCCGGGCGGACCCGGGCACACTGGACCCGGCGGTCCGCACAGTCCCGAAGGCCACGGCCCACACGAAAACGGGCCGCACGAAAACGGCAGCGGCCGCCACGACACGGACGGTGGCCCGCCCCACCACGGCGAGCCGCTCAGCCCGGACGAGGTCAACGCGCGGCACGCCGAGAGCACGCCGTCCGGTAGCTCCTACCACGCCGGTGACCCCGACATGGGCGATCTGCCGCACCGCGTGCAGCCCGATCCCGATGGCCGCTACACCGTCGACGTGCACGTCACGCCGGACGGGCACGCCCGCATCGGCGACCGGCTCTACACGCCGGAGGAGTTCGCGGATGTCTTGCGCCGCAACGGTGACTACGACGGGCGGCCCGTCCGGCTGATCGGGTGCGACGCGAGTTCCAACGACTTCGCGCACCGGCTTTCGCGTGAGCTCGACACCGAAGTGATGGCCCCGACGAAGCCGGCGTGGACCGACGCGCACGGCCGGGTCTTCTCGTCCGACTACGAGATCGGCCCGGACGGGAAGATGCGCCCGCGCATCCCGCCGGACGGCGAGTGGAACACCCACCACCCGGACGGCACCGCCCACCGCGCCGGCGACGACGGCTTCGCGCCGGACAGTCACCACGGTGACCCGCACGACGTCGACGCCGAGAGTGCCCGGCACCGCGGCGAAGGCGATGAGGACGGCTCGCCCTCCCACGCGGACGAAGACGACGACGAGTTCGACCTCGACGGCTGGGGCGAGCACGAAATCTCGCCCGCGGACCCGAGGTACGACGAACGGCTCGTCGACTTCGACCGCCCCGGGCACGAGCACCCGCACGACTCGCCGGCCAACCCGTACCACCGGCCGCCCGACTCGCCGCAGACGATCGAGTCCGGCCCGCGCCCGCGGGACCGCACCACGCCGGGCGACTTCTCGACACCGGTGCCGACCCAGCCCCGGGTGCTCGGCGACGTCGAGCTCAAGCCCGACACCGAATACCGGGTGGTCAACAAGACCAAGACCGGGGAGATCGCGTCGGAGACGCGGTTCTTCACCGACTCCGAGGGCAAGGTCAAGTGGGTCGAGTGCACGCCCGGTGGCGGCCGGACGGCCGACGGCGTCAAGCTGCCCGCGAACCCGGACTTCAACTACCCGCTGCTGCCCGACTGCCAGTACCGCGTCGACAACTTCAACGACCCGGCGAAGAAACTGGACTACCACACGGATGCCCGTGGCCAGACGGACGCCGCGACGGGGCAGCCCGAGTACCGCGAGTCGAACGAGGACTACCGCGACGCCGGCGGCCGGTTCACCGGGCAGGGCCGCGCGGGCCACGAAGGCCAGAACGCCTACCGCGGCGACCCCGACCACGGCGAAGTCCGGTGGGCGGGCGGTCACCTCGTCTCCACCGAGGGCGGTGGCCCCCCGGGGTACGGCAACATGCACGGGCAGATGGCCGCGTCCAACAGCGGGCACGCCCGCGACGGCTGGGATCCGCCGGAAACCTGGCGGCGCCAAGAGGAACAGCTCGCCTCGTACCACAACCCGCCCGACCGCGAGGTCGAGCTGCTGCAGGTGAGCACGCCGCGGCGGGCCGACGGACTGTCCGAAGAGGACGTCATGCGGTGGCGGGTCACCGAGGTCGACCCGGAGACGGGCGAGCGCGTTTCCCGGGTGTACGAGCGGGTGTTCGTCAACGTGCCGGAGAACATCGACCCCAACGCGACGGTGAGGCGTTATGGCGAGCCCTGATGAGCTGGTCCCGGCGATCTTCGACGCGGTCGGGCAGGCGCTGCCGCCGAACTGGCGGCGCGTCACGTTCCGGGTGTGGGCGACGGTCGTGGCGTACCAGACCGAACTGACGGTCGCCATGGCCGACGGCAGCTCGCCGGAGGTCGCGCCGCCCGCGGTGACGAACCTGATCGCCGCGCTGCGCGAGGTGATGTACCAGCCGGGCCGGGGCACCTGGTTCTCCGCGAGCTTCCGGCTGCGCGCGGGCGAAGAGCCCGAGGCGTCGTTCAACTACGACCAGGACCCGCGGTGGTTCCCGGAGCTGCCGCCGGTGGCGTTCGCCCGCGACGTCGCCGCTTTTCCCCGTGCGGACGAGCGGATCCCGGACTGGCTGCGCGCGCTGCTGGCCGACGCGGCGGCCGTGGCGGTGCCGGAAGACTAGGGTCACCACGACGAATCCCCCACCGGTGAACGAAAACGGAGGACCGGACAGCATGACGCTGACCCCCATCGAGCAGAACGAGCTGCTCGGCGAGATCGCCGAGTCGCTCATCGCGGCGGCCCCGCCGAACTGGCAGCGGCTGGTGTTCGACTTCATGGCCGTCGGCAAGCACGTCGACGTCGGGCTCGGCGCGGCGCTGGACAACGGCGCCCGGCAGCCGGTGCCCGTGCCGCGGGAAGTGTCGAAGCCGCTGGCGAAACTGCGCCGGGGGATGTACGCCGACGGCATCGGCACGTGGTACTCGATGGACATGGTGATCGACCGGCCCGACCGGTTCCAGGCGCGGTTCAACCGGGACGACGAGCCGCCGTTCCGGAACCCGCCGGCGCCCGAGCAGTACGCGCTGGACCAGGAGCGCTACCCGCGCACCCCCGAAAACACCCCGCCGTGGTTCCGGGCGAAGCTCGGTTCGTGACCGCGGCCGCTCGTCAGTGAACCCGGAGGGGGATGAACCGTGAGCCAGCCACGAGGACCGTTGCGGCCGGAGCAGCAGCATGAGCTCGTCCGGCAGATCGGCGCGGTGCTGACGGGGCAGGTGCCACCGGGCTGGCGGCAGTTGCGGGTCGAGTACCGCGCCGCCGGGCGGCACATCGAGGCCGACCTGCTGGTGACCGCCCCGGACGGGCTCCCCCGGACGCTGCCGCCGCACCCGGAGGCCGTGCGGCTGCTCGGCGTCCTGCGGGCGGGCATGTACCAGCCCGGGCTCGGCACCTGGCTCGGCGCGGTCCTCGTGTTCGACCCCGGCGGGCCGGCCGACGCCGACTTCGGGCGGCCCGACCTCGAACCGCCGTTCCGGCACCAGCCCCCGCCCATCGGTTTCCAGGACGAGCTGCGGTTCTTCCCGCGCGCCGACGAGCAGATCCCCGGCTGGCTGCGGGAGCGGGCCGGCCTGCCGACGTCGACCCCGGTCCCGCAGGCGCCGCTCGGCCCGGACGAGAAGGTGCGCACGCCCCGCGTCCACGACGGTCTCGACGCGTCGGGCCGGCCGGTCATCCGGCGGCCGGCCCTCGTCCCGGCCGAGATCGAGCGGTTGCTGGCCTACCTGGAGGCGGCGCCGGTCATCCTGGCGTCCCGCAGCAACGGCGCCGACGTGTTCGCGCCGGAGCGGACCGACGCCGTGCCGATGAACTTCCGCACCGACGGGGCGTGGGCCTGGCCCGGCGCCGTCGGGTACTACCTGCGTGAGCACGGGGTGCCGCCGGATCCGGACCTGGTCGCCCACATCCGGGCCCGGCGGTTCGCCGCGCCGTCGGAGGTCTCCGCCGAGGCCACGGTCCTGGCGCTGGCGGCGATCACCGGCGAACGGCTGTGACACCCAGAAAGCCTTAGACGACCGTGTAACCGGCGTTCGTCAGCGCGATCTCGATCTCCTTGCAGTGCTCGGGACCGCGGGTCTCCAGCGCCAGGGCGACGTCGGCCTCGCCGAGGTCGAGGCTGCCGGAGATCCGGGAGTGCTCGACGTCGAGCACGTTCGCGCCCTGCCCGCTGACGCACGACAGCACGCCCACGAGCGACCCCGGCCGGTCCGGGACCCGCAGGTGCAGCCGCAGGTAGCGGCCGCCGGCGGTCATGCCGTGCTGGATGATCTGCAGGAGCAGCACGGGGTCGACGTTGCCGCCGGAGAGGATCGCCACGACCGGCGGCTCGAACGCCCCGGGGTGCTGCAGCAGCGCGGCGACGGTGGCCGCGCCGGCGGGCTCGACGACCAGCTTGCGCCGTTCCAGGCAGAGCAGCACCGCCCGCGAGAGCGACTGCTCCGACACCGTCACGACGTCGTCGACCAGCGACGCGACGTGGGCGAAACTGACCGGGCCCGGCTCGCCGACCGCGATGCCGTCGGCCATGGTCGACGTCTGGCTCAGCCGGACGGGCGCGCCCGCGACCAGCGACGGCGGGTACGCGGCGGCCTCCTCGGCCTGGACGCCGATGACCTTGACGTCCGGCCGCACCGCTTTGACGGCGGAGGCGACCCCGCCGACCAGCCCGCCGCCGCCGGTGGCGACGAGGATCGTCTTGACCCCGGGCACCTGCTCGAGGATCTCGAGCCCGACCGTGCCCTGGCCGGCGATGACGTCCTGGTGGTCGAAGGGGTGGATGAACACCGCGCCGGTCCGCTCGCCGAACTCGATCGCGGCGGCGAGGGTCTCTTCGAGCAGCGCGCCGTGCAGGTGGACCTCGGCACCGTAACCGCGTGTGGCGGCCAGCTTGGGCAGCGGCGCCCGCAACGGCATGAAGACCGTCGACCGGGCGCCGAGCAGCGACGACGCGAGCGCGACGCCCTGCGCGTGGTTGCCGGCACTGGCCGCGACGACGCCCCGCGCGCGCTCCTCGTCGGTGAGGCCGTGGATGCGGGTGTAGGCGCCGCGGATCTTGAACGAGCCCGTGCGCTGCAGGTTTTCGCACTTCAGGTGCACCGGACCGCCGTGGAGCCGGCGCAGGTCGCGCGCGTGCTCCATCGGCGTCACCCGGGTCACTCCTTTGAGGAGTTCGCGGGCGGCCTGGATCCGCTCGATGGTGACGAGTTCCATGAGCCGGATGATGCCACTCAGGAGATCCACAGGTTGATCGGACCGGGAGCCGGGTACCCTTGGCGTGTCAACTTGCGGTAAACAGGGAGCAACCATGGCACGGGGGAAACCCGCGAACGCCGCTCAACGGGCGCGCGCCACCCGCTCCGCCGGGCTGGTCCCGCTCGTGATCGGGCTGGCGTCGGCCGCCGCCCTCACCGGAGCCGCCTACATCACGGTGGACAGCGCTTCGTGCGCGTCGCCGGCCCAGTACATCCGCCACGACAGCCACGTCGAGCTGGTCGGCGGCTGCGTCGACGGCGCGGACCTGCCCGCCGCGGGCACCCCGAAGTCCGGCACCGTGGTGCACGGCAACTACAACCCCTGACCTGCGCGAAGCTTTCGCAGAACGGCCCCGGAACCAGTCGGTTCCGGGGCCGTTTCGCTGTGTTCGGGACGTCAGCCGAGCGCGGTCAGCAGGTCGGCGACCAGGTCGGTGCCGTCTTCGATGCCGACCGAGAGGCGCAGCAGGTCCGCCGGCACCTGCAGCGTCGAGCCCGCGGTGCTCGCGTGCGTCATCTTGCCCGGGTGCTCGATCAGCGACTCGATGCCGCCGAGGGACTCCGCAAGGATGAAGAGCTTCGTGCGCGCGGCGACGTCCAGCGCCGCCTGCTCGCCGTCGACGTGGCTGAACGAGACCATGCCGCCGAAGCGGCGCATCTGCTTCGCCGCGATCTCGTGGCCGGGGTGCTCCGGCAGGCCCGGGTAGTAGACCTTCGCGACCTTCGGGTGCTTCAACAGTGCCTGCACGACCAGCTCGGCGTTGTCGCTGTGCCGCTCCATCCGCAGGGCCAGGGTCTTGATGCCGCGCAGGGTCAGCCACGCGTCGAACGGCCCGGGGACCGCGCCGGCGGCGTTGCGCAGGTAGAAGAACTGCTCGCGCAGCTCGTCCTCGTTGGTGACGATCGCGCCGCCGACGACGTCGGAGTGACCGCCGAGGTACTTGGTGGTCGAGTGCAGCACGATGTCCGCGCCGAGCGAGAGCGGGTTCTGCAGGTACGGCGTCGCGAAGGTGTTGTCGACGACCAGGCGGGCGCCGGCGTCGTGCGCGACCCCGGCCAGCGCGGCGATGTCGGCGATGCCGAGCAGCGGGTTGGTCGGCGACTCGCACCAGATCAGCTTGGTCTCGGGCCGGATCGCGGCGCGCACCTCGTCGAGGTTGCCGAGGTCCGCGACGGTGTGCTCGACGCCCCAGAGGCTGAGCACCTTGTCGATCAGGCGGAACGTGCCGCCGTAGGCGTCGTTCCCGAGCACGAGGTGGTCGCCGGGGCGCAGCGTGCTGCGCAGCACCACGTCGGACGCGGCCATGCCGGACGCGAAGGCGAGGGCGTGCCGGCCGCCCTCCAGCGAGGCGAGGGCCTCTTCCAGCGCGCTGCGGGTCGGGTTCGCGGTGCGCGAGTACTCGTAATCGCCCTCGCGAGTGCCGCCGACGCCGTCCTGCGCGTAGGTCGAAGTCTGGTAGATGGGCACGATCACCGCGCCGGTGCGGGGGTCGGGCTTCTGACCGGCGTGGATCGCGCGGGTCTCGAAGCCCAGTTCGGAGTAGTCGTCCACCATCCCTTCAGCATACGGCCCGGGCCGTACATTCCCGGCAGGTGGGATGGCTCTCGTCACTCACGTCCAGTGACCGGGAGGCCGCACCAGCGGGCGGTCGGCGCCGCCGCCGAAAGGGCCAGCGTCGCGACGGCCGGGGGCAGCACCAGGACCAGCGCCAGCACCCCGCCGGCCGCCAGGTCACCGGGGCCGCCGAGGTCGACGTACGCCAGCCCGGTCGCCGCCAGCAGCAGCGACGTCAGCGTCGCGACGATCGCCGTCGCGCTGCCCGCGATGCAGCCGAGGCGGCCCAGCGGGTCGTGGCGCATCAGCAGGACGCCGCCGGGCAGCAGCACCGCCGTGAGGAGCAGGTCGACCGCCGCGTGGACGGCCGTGCGGGGCGCGTCACCCGGGAACCGGACCAGCGCGACGACGTCGAGGAGCAGGCCGGCCAGGTAGAGCAGCCCGCCGACGACGGCGAGGGCCGCGGCGGCCCGCGCCGTCCGGCCGGTGGCGGAGGTGAGCGCGGAGAAGATCACGCGCCGAGGATAGGGCCACGGCGGGTGACCGCGCGATCACCAGCTCTCGGACGTGTAAGCGCCCTGGCCGGTGAACACGGGCAGCGTGGGCGTGCGGTAGCGCAGGTACCGGAAGGTCGGCGGTAGGAAGGCCAGTACCAGCACGAACACTGAAAGCCCGGCGAGGCCGACCCGGTCGACCATGGCGAGGCCGCCGTGGGTGAACATCGCGT
Organism: Amycolatopsis sp. NBC_00348; assembly: GCF_036114655.1. Lineage (NCBI taxonomy): Bacteria > Bacillati > Actinomycetota > Actinomycetes > Pseudonocardiales > Pseudonocardiaceae > Amycolatopsis > Amycolatopsis sp. NBC_00348. Next base: position 6,979,964 of record NZ_CP107994.1, read on the forward strand.
CGACGAACCGCGACAGCGGCACCCCGGCCGACAGCGGCTCGGTCAGCAGGGCACCGATCGCCAGCAGCGCGCCGAGCCCGAGCAGGACCGCCCCCGCGGTCGCGCGGAACAACGTCGCCAGCGAGCCGAGCAACAGCACGAGCCCAGCGAGGAGGAACGCGCCCAGATCGACCAGCACCAACGCGGGCAGCATGCCGAGACTGAATTCGGCGGGCATGTCGAGAAAGATCTTGACCGGCACGAATCCGGCGGCAACGGCGGCCGGCAAACCGAGCAATCCAGCGAGAACGGCCGTTACTCCGGACGGCCTAGCGGATGAATACGAATGCGAATGAGCTACCGGGTAACCGAGCGGACCGGCCACGAATCCCCCATCGACAGAACACGAACATCGGCGCTCAGCCTAGTCTGCACCTGGGGAAGTAGTCCTAAAAAATATCGGAATTCGGCCGGACGGCGGAACCCAAGATCATTTTCCTGCGCTAAAGGCAGAAATCCTGTCACGCGATCACGGCGCGCGATTCACCGACCGCTTGTCCTATTCGGACAATTGCACGCCTCGCTATAAATGCAGCGTGCCCCGGAGCCGAAATGGCTCCGGGGCACGAAAACGGTGTTCACTCACCACTGCTGCGGCGGCTGACCGAACCCTCCGCTGGGCGGGCCCTGCTGCTGCGGCGGCTGGCCCCAGCCCTGCGGCGGCTGACCCGGCTGCTGGCCCGGTTGCTGCGGGTAGCCGTGCGGCGGCTGACCCGGCTGGCCGAAGCCACCCGGCTGCTGCGGCTGCTGGTGCGGCGGCGGGAACCCGCCACCCTGCGGCTGCGGGAAGCCGCCACTGGCCGGGTTGGGGCCGCCCGGCTGGCCGTAGCCCGGGGGCGGGCCGTAACCCTGCGGCGGCTGGCCGAAGCCCTGCGGCGGCGGACCGGGCTGCCCCGGCTGACCGAACCCGGGCTGCTGCTGCGGGCCACCGAAGCCTTGCGGCGGACCGTCGAAGCCCTGCTGCGGGCCACCGAAGCCCGCGGGCGGACCGCCGAAGCCCTGCGGACCGGTCGACGCGGCCGCGCCGTCACCGAGGCCGACGAACTGCTTGGTCGCCGGGAGGAGCCCCAGCACGCCGATCGCCAGCACGAAGATCCCGGCGACGAGGTAGAGCGCCTGGCCGTTGCCGAACTTGATCGTCGCGCCGTCCGGCACGTCGATGCTCAGCTCGATCATGATCAGGATCGCGAAGATCAGCAGCACCGCGCCGCCACCGACCGCCAGGAACGAGGCGATCTTGTTCTTCAGGAACGTGAACACGGCGGCGCCCAGCGCGGCCAGACCGCCGACCAGCACCAGGATGTAGTAGATGGTCAACGCGCCGGGCGAGATGTACTGCCCGGCGTCCTTGGCCGCCTGGATCTGCTGGTCGGTGACCTTGCCGACGGCGTCGGAGTACGTGGTGAAGTCGCTGTCGAACATGTCGACGAAGAAGAACACCACCGCGAGCAGGCCGAAGATCGCGAGCAGACCGGCCGCGATGTAGCCGAACAGCGGGTTGCCGCCGCCGGCCGCCGACGCGCCGAACTGCTGCTGCGGCGGACCCCCGAACTGCTGCTGCTGGGGACCACCGAACCCGGGCGGCCCGCCGAAGCCCTGCGGCGGCTGGCCCGGCTGGCCGAAGCCGCCCGGCTGCTGCCCGTAACCACCCGGCTGGCCGTACCCACCCTGCTGCTGGCCGAACGCCGCGGCCGGGTTGTCGGCCGCGCTCGGCGGCGGGTTGTACGGGATCGCCGGCGGCGGCTGGGATCCCGGCGGGACCAGCTGCGTGGAGTCCGCGACCGGGGCGTCACCGCCGGCCGGGTTCACCCACTGCGTCGCGTTCGCGTCGACCGGCGGCAGCGCCTGGGTCTCGCCCGCCCCGCCCTCACCCGGCTGGGCGGGCTGGACGACCTGCGTCGGTTCCGGCGTCTCCCCGAACGGGGAACCGCCTTGTGGCTGCACGACCTGCGTCGGCTCCGGACTACCGAACGGGTTGTCCTGCTGCGGATGGGGGCCACTCGGCGGGCCCTGAGGTGGCTGGTTGCCACCCCACGGCTGGTTCGGTGGCTGCGGTGCACTCATGTGGGTCTTGAACCCCCTTGACGAGGACGCGAAAGTGTTCTATTTGCGCCCACGCTATCGGATCACCCGGCAGGGCGCTCGTAACGCCCCAGCCGGGTCCGCCGATTAAGACCTTCTTCGGCTTCTGGTCACCGACCGGCCAGGAAACCCAGGAGGTCGTGCCGTGTGACGACGCCGGCCGGCTTGCCGTCGACCAGCACGAGAGCGCCGTCGGCCCCCTCGAGCGCCGTCATCGCGGAACCCACCTGCTCACCGCCGCCGATCGTCGGCAACGGCGGGGACATGTGCCGGTCGAGCCGGTCGGCCAGCTGGGCCTTGCCGGTGAACAGCGCTTCGAGCAGGTCACGCTCGTTGACCGCACCGACGACCTCGGCCGCCATCACCGGCGGCTCCGCGCTGACCACGGGCATCTGGCTGACGCTGAACTCGGCCAGGATCGCGATGGCCTCGGCGACCGTCTCGTTCGGGTGCGAGTGCACCAGGGCCGGCAGCTGGCCGCTCTTCTTCGTCAGCACGTCGGCGACCGTCGCGCCCGAGGAGTCCGGCGGCAGGAAGCCGTAGGAGGACATCCAGGTGTCGTTGAAGACCTTCGTCAGGTAGCCGCGGCCGCCGTCGGGCAGCAGCACGACCACGACGTCGTCCTCGGTGAGGCGTTCGGCGAGCTTCAGCGCGGCCGCGACCGCCATCCCGCACGAGCCACCGACCAGCAGGCCCTCTTCGAGCGCGAGGCGGCGGGTGACCTGGAACGAGTCGGCGTCGGAGATCGGGATGATCTCGTCGGCGACCTGGCGGTCGTAGGTGTCCGGCCAGAAGTCCTCGCCGACGCCTTCGACCAGGTAGGGACGGCCGCTGCCGCCGGAGTAGACCGAGCCCTCGGGGTCGGCGCCGACGACCTGGACGGCGCCGTCGCTGACCTCCTTGAGGTACTTGCCGGTGCCGGAGATGGTGCCGCCGGTGCCGACACCCGCGACGAAGTGGGTGATCTTCCCGTCGGTCTGCTTCCACAGCTCCGGGCCGGTCGAGAGGTAGTGGCTCTCCGGGTTCTGCGGGTTGGCGTACTGGTTGGGCTTCCAGGCGCCGTCGATCTCGCGGACCAGGCGGTCGGAGACGTTGTAGTAGGAGTCCGGGTGCTCGGGCGCGACCGCCGTCGGGCACACCACGACGCGGGCGCCGTACGCCTTGAGCACGTTGCGCTTGTCTTCGCTGACCTTGTCCGGGCAGACGAAGACGCACTTGTAGCCCTTGCGCTGGGCGACCATGGCCAGCCCGACGCCGGTGTTGCCGGACGTCGGCTCGACGATCGTGCCCCCGGGGCGCAGGGCGCCGGACTTCTCGGCCGCTTCGATCATCCGCAGCGCGATCCGGTCCTTGACCGAGCCACCCGGGTTCAGGTACTCGACCTTGGCCAGCACGAGCGGCTTGAGCCCCTTGGTCAACGAGTTCAGCTTGACCAGCGGGGTGTTGCCCACGAGGTCTGCGATGTGCTCTGCGTACTCCACGCCGTCAGCCTAAACGGCCTACCGGTGGCGTTGTCCACTCAGCACGTGGCAAGGCCTCCGGGCGGTCTCCGGGTGCGCGTCGGAAGTGACGGGCGTTGTGCGCGAGGTCGGGCCGTTCCGGCGCCGGCGTGTCGCTAAGCCACCAAGCCGCTACCGGTGCCGATTTCGGACCCGAGGGTCGCCGCACGCTGAGCCGTCATCCCGTCCCGGAGGTCCCGCCCGGCGCCGTGCGCGCGGTCGCGACCCATCAGAGAAGGCAGGAAGGCCCAGCAAGTGCCTCGATGTTCGACCATCCGGCTCACCTCCCCCGGTTCCGGAATGACGAAGCTCTTTCCGAAACCGATCCTATCGGGTGCCGGCATCCGGCGGTGCGTCCTTTCGAGTCAATCGCGCGCGGTCCGGCCGGTCGGCGATCGGGCGTTCTTCCCAGTCCGGGGGCCAGGTCCTGGCGACGCCGCGCTGCGCCTCGGCGCCGGCGAGCCGGGCCGCGGTCTTCGTCCCGAAATCGACCGGACCTGCGAAGACGGCGCCGTTGAAGGAGCCACGGTCGCCGCCGAAAACGGTGCCACGGAAATCGACGCGGTCCTTGAAAGCCGCTTTGTTGAAGTCGGCTTTGGTGCGGAATTCGGTGCCGCGGAAGGACACGAGTTCGAGGAACGTCGTCTCGTAGCAGACGATCGACCGGATCGAACAGTGCGTGAGGTTCAGCCCGACGAGCGTCGCCCCGGAGAAGTCGAGGTCGACGTCCGGCCAGAACCCTTCGTTCGGCTGTTCGACGGACCCGGCGCGCAGGTGCAGCATCAGGATGCGCTGCGCGGTCTTGCGGACCTGCAGCTCCTCGGCGTTCTTCGAGTTGTGCTTGAACGGCATCCGCAGGTACGCGCAGAGCACGTTGACGATGGTCTGCCGGTGCGGTGCGTACCCGCCGGCGAGCCGTTCGAGGGCGTACAACCCGGCGAGCCGGACCGGCGCCTTCTCGCTGCCGAGCTGGTCGGCGGCCTTGCTGTACATCTCGGTGACCCGGCGTTCGGTGGCGTCGTGGTCCTTCTGCACCAGGTCCAGCTCGGCGGAGCGCTGCCGCCGGGCGGCCAGCAGCAGCGCGGCCGCGCCCCCGGTGCCGACGACGATGTTGGCCGCGGTGCGCAGCGCGTCCAGCCGGGCGGAGTCCTCGGGCCGGCCCCCGCCGAGCAGCGACAGCAACAGCGTCGCCGCCAGCCCGGCGAGCAGCAGCAGGCCCGCGCCCCAGAGCAGGATCGTCCTCGTGCCCAGCACCCGCGCCTCGGTCCCCACCCGGGTGATCCTGCCAGCTCGGCTGTTGCCTTGGTCGCGTTCGGCTTTGTCCCGGGCGTGGTTCACGGCACTATGGTGAGCAACCGCTTAGCACGCTTAGCTCGCGATACGAGGATGTGTCACGTCATGCCTGAAGCCGTCATCGTCTCCACCGCGCGCTCGCCGATCGGGCGCGCCAACAAGGGCTCGCTGGTCAGCATGCGACCCGACGACCTGACCGTGCAGATGATCCAGGCGGCACTGGCCAAGGTGCCGCAGCTCGACCCCACCGACATCGACGACCTGATGCTGGGCTGCGGCCTGCCGGGGGGCGAGTCCGGGTTCAACATGGGCCGCGCGGTCGCCGTCGAGCTCGGGTACGACCACCTGCCCGGCTGCACCATCACGCGCTACTGCTCGTCCAGCCTGCAGACGACCCGGATGGCGTTCCACGCGATCAAGGCCGGCGAGGGCGACGTCTTCATCTCGGCCGGCGTCGAGACCGTGTCGCGCTTCTCGAGGGGCAGCTCGGACTCCTGGCCGGACACGCACAACCCGCTGTTCGCCGACGCCGAGAAGCGGACGGCGTCGACGGCGGAGTCCGGCACGGACAGCTGGACCGACCCGCGTACCGCCGGGGACGTCCCCGACGTCTACATCGCGATGGGCCAGACCGCGGAGAACCTGGCGCGGCAGAAGGGCGTCACGCGCGAGGACATGGACGAGTTCGGCGTCCGCTCGCAGAACCTGGCCGAGAAGGCCATCGCGGACGGCTTCTGGGCCAAGGACATCACCCCGGTGACGCTCCCGGACGGCACGGTCGTCTCGAAGGACGACGGCCCCCGCGCGGGCGTCACGGTCGAAGGCGTCTCGGGCCTGAAGCCGGTGTTCCGCCCGGACGGCCGCGTCACGGCGGGCAACTGCTGCGCGCTGAACGACGGCGCGGCGGCACTCGTCGTCATGTCCGACACGAAGGCACGCGAGCTGGGCCTGACGCCGCTGGCGCGGATCGTGTCGACGGGCGTGACGGGCCTGTCGCCGGAGATCATGGGCTACGGCCCGGTCGAGGCGTCCAAGCAGGCGCTGTCCCGCGCGGGCCTGTCGATCGGCGACATCGACCTGGTGGAGATCAACGAGGCGTTCGCCGCGCAGGTCATCCCGTCGTACCGCGACCTGGGCATCGACCTGGACCGCCTGAACGTCAACGGCGGCGCGATCGCGGTGGGCCACCCGTTCGGCATGACGGGCGCGCGCATCACGTCAACGCTGATCAACTCCCTGCAGCACCACGACAAGCAGTTCGGCCTGGAGACGATGTGCGTGGGCGGCGGCCAGGGCATGGCGCTGATCATCGAACGCCTCTCCTGAGTCGTTGAACGGCCGAAGGCCACCACCGGAAGTCTCGGTGGTGGCCTTCGGCGCGTCCGGAGGTGTGATCCGCACGCCGACACGCGTGATCGGGAGGTCAACTCGCGTGATCAGAGGGTCGACACGGCGAACCCGGACGACGGGGCCGTGTCGACCTCCCGGTCACGCGTGTCGGCTCTCCGATCACGCGTGTCGACCCTGCGATCACAACCCACCGACGTGACCCGGCCGACCCCCCGCGCACCGGGGGTCGGCTCGCGTGCCCAGAGAGTCGGGTCGCGTGCCCAGAGAGTCGGCTCGCGTACCCAGAGGGTCGGCTCGCGTGCTCAGCCGCGCATCTCGCGTGATTGGGCGCGTGACTCGCGTGATTGGGCGCGTGACTCGCGTGATTGAGCGCGCATCTCGGTCAGTGGAGCATTACTGGTGGGGTCAGTTCCTCGCCTTCCGGGACTGCCGGGGCGGTTGGGCGGGACTTCGGGAGGAAGAGTGCCGGGATCACGCAGAGGACCACCAGGACCAGGGACCAGACGAACGTCGTCGAGAAGGCGTCCGCGGCCAGGCCGGTGGCCGCTTCGTGGGTGGCCGGGTTCATGATCGCCGCCGTGGCCGCCAGCTGGCCCTGGGCCGTCGGGACGCCGAACTTGCCCGCCAGCAGGGCCGCCAGGATCGTCGCCATCACCGCCGAGCCGATCGCGCCCGCGGTCTGCTGGACGATGTTCGTGGCCGTGGACGCGCGGGCCATGTCCTTGGGCTGCAACGTCTGCAGCGCGGACGTCGTGATCGGCATCATCGTGCAGCCCATGCCCAGGCCCATCACGAACAGCGCCGACAGCAGCACCAAGTACGGCGTGGTCGCGGTGACCTGGGTCAGCATCGCCATCGAGCCGACCAGCAGCACCATGCCCGGCAGCACGATCTTGCGCACCCCGACCTTGTCGGCGAGCCGGCCGGCGATCGGCATCGTGATCATCGCGCCGAAGCCCTGCGGGGCCAGCAGCAGCCCGGCGTGCAGCGTCGTTTCGCCGCGCACCAGCAGGAAGTACGTCGGCAGCAGCATCATCCCGCCGAGGAACGCGACGAAGAACAGCGACATCGTCACCATCGCCGAGGTGAACGCGCGGTTCTTGAACAGCCGCAGGTCGACCAGCGGATTGGCCACGCGCAGCGCGCGCAGCACGAACGCCACCAGCAGCGCCAGGCCGCCCAGCGCCGGCAGCCAGACCTCGACGGCCGTGACGCCGCCCGCGGACGGGATCTTCGAGACGCCGAAGATCAGCGCGGCGAGCCCCGGCGACACCATCAGCATGCCCGCGAAGTCGAAGCGGGACGCCGCCTCCGGTTCGTCCTTCGGCAGCAGCCGCCACGACAGCAGCAGCGTGACGACGCCGATCGGCACGTTGATGAAGAAGATCCAGCGCCAGCTCACGGCGTCGACCAGCCAGCCGCCGAGGATCGGGCCGCCGATCGGGCCCAGCAGCATCGGCACGCCCAGCACCGCCATCACGCGGCCGATCCGCTGTGGACCCGCCGCGCGGGTCAGGATCGTCATGCCGCAGGGCATCAGCATGCCGCCGCCGAAGCCCTGCAGGACGCGGAATCCGATCAGCGTCTCGATGTTCCACGCCAGGCCCGCGAGCATCGAGCCGGCCAGGAACAGCACGATCGCGACCATGTAGAGCCGCTTGGTGCCGAAGCGGTCCGACGCCCAGCCCGTGATCGGGATCACGGTGGCGAGCGCGAGCAGGTAGCCGGTGGCGACCCACTGGATGACGTCGAACGACGTCGAGAACTCGATCGTGAGCTTCTGCAGCGCCACGTTGACGACCGTGGTGTCGAGGATCGCCATGATGGCGCCCAGCACCACCACGGACGCGACCTTCAGCACCCCCGCGTCGAGCGCGTCACCCTGCGGCGCGGCGGCCGTACTTTGCGTTGACATCAGGAACAATTCCCCCAGGTAGTGGTTTCGTCCGCGAGACTACCGGGGGCCACCGACAAAAAACGTCTCAGCAGATGCTGTCGGTCGGAACCGGGTTCGCGAGCCCGAACAGCGGCCGCAGCTTCAGCCCGATCCAGGTGCCGCCGAGCGCGAAGACGCCCCACAGCCAGCCGTGCAGGCTGCCGGTGGAGATGCCGCCGAGGTACGCGCCGATGTTGCAGCCGCCCGCCATCCGCGCGCCGACGCCCATCATGATCCCGCCGAGGATCGCCGCGACCGCCGTGCGCCACGGGATCGAGCTGTGGATCTTCCACGCGCCCGCGGCCGCGGCGGCCACCGCCGCGCCGATCATGATCCCGACGTCGGTGAGGCTGTTCTTGTCCTTCCAGATCGGGCTGGCCAGCGACGTCGCGTTCGCCTTCTGCTGCCAGAACGCCCAGCTCTCCGGGTGCAGCCCGAACACCTGCAGGATCTTCGCGCCCCACAACGAGAACGCGCTGGTGACGCCCCAGATCCCGCCCGAGACCAGGAACACCGCGCCGGCCAGCACGCCGAGCACGAGCGCGCCGGCGAGCATCGGCCACGAGCCGCGGAAGACGCGCGCGAAACCACGCGCGGTCGGCACGGCGTCCACCGGCGGCGGCGTGCGGCGCTTCTGCACCGCGCGGGTGACCACCACGATCCCGGCGAGCACGGCGATGGTGATCGCCCACGAGCCGAACCAGCCGACGTGGTCGGCCAGCAGCACGCCCTTGAACTCCGGCCAGCCGCTCAGCACCGGGTACGCCCAGGTGTAGAGCACCGAGCCGGTGATGAACCCGCCCAGCGTCAGGACGATGGCCGACTGGCCCGACCCGACCGCGAACAGCGTGCCGGACGCGCACGCGCCACCGAGCTGCATGCCGATCGCGAAGAGCGTCGCGCCGACGAAGAGGGCGAGCCCGAGCGGGCTGGCCGTCGGCGCCGGCTTGCTGCCGAACAGCCCGCTGCCGGTGCCCGCGATCAGCGCGATGAGCGTCGCGGCCGTGCCGAGCAGGACGGTGTGGGCCCGCAGGCCCTGGCCGTTGCCGACGGCGATCAGCTGCCGCCACGCCGACGTGAAGCCGAACCGCGAGTGGAACAGCGCGAGCCCGAGACCGAGGCCGAGCAGCAGGAGGACGCCGAACTTGGCGCCGTAGGCCGCCCAGACGTACCAGGTCAGGCCCACCGCCAGGACGCCGGCGACGGCCAGCGGGACGCCGCGGACGGGTTCCTCCGGCCGCGGCACGGGCGCGGCGCAGGAGGTGGGGAACTCGAGGAACTTCTTGTCACCGACGGGGGATTCGGTCGTCGCCACCAGTACTCCAGGCTCGGATCGGCGGAGCAGGACGATCAAAGCTAGGACCGGGGCCGGGGCCGACGCAGCCCGTCGCACAGTGTGGGACGAATGGAGCAATCCAGTAGCCCCTGAACGCCGAGAAGGCCCCCTCGCCGAGGCGAAGGGGCCTTCTCCGGTCTTGCGGTGTTACTCGTTCGTCTTGACGCACATCGTCGTCGCCGGCTCCGGGTAGACCGCGACGCGCGTGGCGTCGGTCCCCTCGCAGACGCTCTGGTCGGCCTGGCCGCTGACGACCTTGACGAGCTCGCCGTCCTTCGACGGGTCGGAGCACGGGACCTTCTTGTAGCCCTGCGTCTTCGAGGTGAAGTTCGTCAGGCAGTCGCCCTGCTTGGCGTTGATCATCAGGCACAGCTTGTAGGAGCTGCGGCCGCTGACGGTGTAGGTGTCGTACGCCGCGTCGCTGCCGCCCGGGCAGGAGTCACTGGAGCTGTCCAGCTTCTTGGCGATCTTCACGTTCGCGCTCGGGTCGTTGCAGTCGGCCTTGCTCGGCTCGTCGCCACCCGAGGTGAACTCGGTGACCGACAGGCAGTCACCGGCGTTCGAGCTGGCCGGCGACGTGGCGAAGTTGATGATCGCCAGCGTGCCGCCGACGACCACGATCACCGCGACGATGGCGAGGCGGATCCAGAGCGCCTTCGACTTCTTCGGCGGGACCGGCGGCGCGGGCGGGTAACCGGGCTGGCCGGGCGGCGGACCGTACGGGCCGGGCTGACCCGGCGGCGGGCCGTACTGGCCGGGCTGACCCTGGACCGGCTGGCCCTGCGGCGGCGTGCCGTACTGCGGCTGGCCGTACTGCTGCTGCTGGCCGCCAGGAGGCGGCCCATAGGGATCGGGCTGACCCACCGGCTGCTGGCCCCCGGGGGCCGGAGGGGGAACGCTCACTGTGAACCTCACACATGTGAAAGAGAACTGACCGGCACATCAAACACGCAGGGTGATCAGCGTCCGCAGCGGGGTCCACGGATGAGACATTTACCGACAGAAAAGGCGCCCCGTCGATTACGGAGCGCCTTCACTGCAGGACGGTGAGCCAGCTTACTCGCGGAGGTACGACAGCAGTCGCAGGATCTCCAGGTACAGCCAGACCAGGGTGGTCATCAGGCCGAAGGCGACGTACCAGGCCCACTTCGACGGCATGCCCTCGCGGATCATCCGGTCCGCCTGGTCGAAGTCGAGCAGGAAGCTGAAGGCCGCGATGCCGATGCAGACGATGCTGAAGATGATGGCGATCGGGCCGCCGTCACGCAGCGGGTTGAAGCCGAAGGCCAGCGCACTGATCAGGTTGAACAGCATCAGGATCGCGACACCGACGACGGCGCCGACGATCCACTTGGTCAGCTTCGGCGTCACCTTGACCGCGCCGGTCTTGTAGACCACCAGCATGCCGATGAAGACACCCATGGTGCCGACGATCGCCTGCAGCGCGATGCCCGGGTAGATCACCTCGAACACGCCGCTCAGCGCGCCGAGGAACAGGCCTTCGGCGGCCGAGTAGACGAGCGTGAGCGGCGCGCTCGCCTTCTGTTTGAAAATGATCACCAGCGAGATGACGAGCCCGACGACCAGGCCGCCGAGCATCGCCCCGATGAGCGCGCCGGACAGCCGGCCGGTGTCGGCCAGCTGGTTCTGCGCCCAGATCGCCGTGACGATCCCGACGAGCAGCGTGGTGCCGAGGCTCATGCCCGTCTTGACGACGACGTCGTCGACTGTCATCGGGCGGTCGCCCTCGCCGGAGGAGACCTGTCCCGGGCCGTACCCGGGCACGCCGCCCTGGGGCTGGTTGAAGCCCACCGGGGGGCCGTACTGGCCGTGAGTCTGCGTTCCGCCCTTTGGCAGGTTGCGGAACGCCGGGTTGCTACTGGAACGCACCTGATCCTCCTGGATCTGCTGCTTTGTCAATCAAGCTGCGTGAATCAACGCTGCATCGGGTCCAACGACCGTCGGGGACGCGCGGTTCCCGTCGAGTAAAGACGACTTTACTCGACACCTGGTCAGCGGTCCTCGCGCACACCGTATGCGACCGACGTCACGACCGTTCGCCGACAGGCACCCGATGGACGCTAGACATCCCCAACCCGTTCGAGCGACTCTCACTTGGCGTGTTCGGATCTTCACCGAAAGCGCACCTGGGACTTGATCAAACGTGTGACCTGCGACGACACCCCGACGTCGGCGCGGGACCGTCGAAGGAGTCGAAACACCATGGGGTGGTCTGCACGCCCGCGCGCGGGTCGACGCGCGCTCACCGGCCTGGTCGCGGCCGCCCTGCTCGGCGCCCTCTCGGTGACGGTCGGGGCCCCGGCGGCGTCGGCGGCGTCCCAGGAGGGCATCGGCTACGAGGTCAAGCCCGGGCAGCCGATGAAACCGACGCCGAGCCGCAACTGGCTGGGCTCTTACATCGTCGGCGGGCAGCAGGTGTTCTGCGTGAGCTTCCAGCTCAAGGCCCCGAACACCGACGAGGAGTACAAGCCCGGCGACGAGCTGCTGACGAAGTGGGGCACGAAGCTGCCCGCGGACCAGGCGGCCAACATCTCCTACCTGCTGCTGCGCTACGGCGACACGAAGAAGCCCGAGGAAGCCGCGGCGCTCGCGCACCTGCTGCACTCCTGGACGGCGGCGCCGCGCTCGGCCGCCGACCTCGACCCGTCGCTGACCGCCGACAAGATCGGTTACGACGCGGACTTCCACCTGAGCAAGCTGCCCGCGGCCGCCGTCGCCGCCGTGAGCAGGCTGACGACCGAGGCCGAGACCAACCGCGGCCCGTGGACCGCGTCGGTCACGACGCCGAAGGACGACCAGCACGCCGGCACCGCCGGCGAGTGGACGGTGACGGTCAAGAACGCCAAGGGCAAGGGCGTCGCCGACGTCCCGGTGAAGCTGACGGCGACCGCCGCGACGCTCGGCGAACAGAAGGCCGCCACGGCCGCGGGCAACGCGAGCCCGCAGGCCGCGGCCAAGGACGTCACGGTCAACACCGGCGCGGACGGCACGGTGAAGGTCAAGCTGACGCCGACCGGGGACAAGCCCGAGCTGGCCGCGTCCCTCACCGCCCCCGCCGACCGGCCGTACGTGCGCGCGCCGGTCAACACCGGCGTCCAGCGGGTCGTCTCGACCGGCGGCGAGAAGGAACTGACCGCCCAGGGCGTCGTCAACGTCGCGAAGCCGGGCGTGGTGCAGGTGACCAAGGTCGACGCGAACAGCGGCAAGGGCGTCGGCGGCGCGGTCCTCCGGATCACCGGCGCGGACAAGACGTCGGCCGCCCTCGGCCAGGACGGCAAGCCGCTGACCGGCGCCGACGGCAAGCCCGCCGTCGTCACCACCGACGGGAAGACCGGCGGGGTCACCGTCGAGAACCTGCGGGCGCCGCAGGACATCTGCGTCGTCGAGGTCAGCCCGCCGCCGGGTTACACGAACGCGTACGACCCGCAGAACCCGCCGTCGGCCTGCGGGAAGATCGAGCCGGGCAAGACCCTCGCGCTGACCGTGTCCAACAAGCCGAACGAGGTGCCGCACGCCATCCCGGCGGGCGACCAGCCGGTCGCGCTGGCCCACGGCACGGTCGAGACGAGCTACTCGGGGCTGGGCGTGGCCGGGCTCGGCCTGCTCGCCCTGCTGGGTTCCGCGCTGGTCGGCTTCGCCGCTCGGCGGGCGTCGCGCGGGTAGCGGGATGACAGGCAAAGCCCGGCTGCTGGCCGGTTTCGCAGCGGGCGCGGTGACGGTGCTGGCGGTGCAGGTCGCCACCGGCGTGATCGACGCGCCGCCGTCGACGACCGTCGTCGCGGGGTCGGCGCTGCCCGCCCCCGCGGCCGGGCGGTCGCCGGGCGGGACGCCTGCGACTTCGAAGCCGCCTTCTTCTTCTGCGCAACCGCCGCCTCCTGCGCCGCCGACGACGACCGCGGCGGCTCCGGCGGCGGAGACCCCGCGGGTGCCCGCGCCGCAGCAGCCGGGCACCGTCCGGCTGCCCGGCGGCGGCACGGCGACGTTGGTGCGCAAGGAACTCGGGCCGGGCGCCGAGCTGCCGATCCCCGCCGACCTCGGCCAGGCGACCTGGTGGGGCGCCGAACTGGACGCGGCGGGCGGGGCGAGCGTGTTCGCCGGCCACGTCAACTGGCGCGGCGCGACCGGACCGTTCGCGGAGCTGTGGACCGACCGCATCGGCGGCCAGGTGTCCATTGTGGACGGCGCGGGCAAGACCTGGCGCTACACCGTCTCCCAGCTGGTCACCGTGCACAAGAACGACCTGGCCGCCCGCGCCGACGAGCTGTTCGGCCAGTCCGGCCCGCACCGGGTCGTCCTGGTCACCTGCGGCGGCCGCTGGGTCGGCGGTTCGGACGGCTACGAGGAGAACCGCGTCGTCATCGCGGACCCGGCCTAAGTTACTCGTGGGTAACATCACGTGGTGCCACGGTGGTCACTGACGCCCGGATGCAGCACAATGCCCAGGGGCAGGCAGCGTGTGCGGCGAGAGGTGAGGCGACGACGATGGCGACGTTCTTGGTGACCGGGGCGACCGGACTGATCGGGCGCCAGTTCACCCGGCTGCTGCTCTCCCGCCCCGACGACGACCGCGTGGCGCTGGTCGTGCGCGCCTCTTCGCGGGCCAAGCTGGCCGCGCTCGTCGACCAGTGGCCGCACTCCGACCGCGTCACGCTGGTCACCGGCGACCTCGGCGAACCGCTGCTCGGAGTGTCCGAAACGGACCGTGACGAGCTGCGCGGGCACGTCGACCACGTCGTGCACCTGGCCGCGCTCTACGACCTCACCGCCGACGACGAAGCCAGCGTCAAGGCCAATGTGGACGGCACGCGCGCCGTCGTCGACCTCGCCGCGGACCTGCGCGCCGGCTGCCTGAACCACGTCTCGTCGGTGGCCGTCGCGGGTGACCACGACGGCGTCTTCACCGAGGAGATGTTCGACGCCGGCCAGCGGCTGGTCACGCCGTACCACCGGACCAAGTTCGAGGCCGAGAAGATCGTCCGCGAGCAGGACAGCGTGCCGTGGCGGGTCTACCGGCCCGCCGTCGTCGTCGGCGACTCCGTCACCGGCGAGATGGACAAGGTCGACGGCCCGTACTACCTCTTCCCCGCGATCAGCCGCCTCGCCGGGCTGCCGGACCTGCCGATCTTCGGGCCCGACCTCGGCGACACGAACGTCGTCCCGGTCGACTACGTCGCCAAGGCGCTGCTGGAGCTGGTGATCCGCCCGGGCCTCGACGGCCAGGCCTTCCACCTGGTCAACCCCGAACCGCAGCCGGTCGTCTCGGTATACAACGCCTTCGCGAAGGCCGCGGGCGCCCCGACGATCACGGTGCAGCTCAACGAGCGCCTCTCGCGGGGCATCGTCGGGCTGGTCAAGCTGTCCGAGCACATCCCCGGCTTCACCATCGCGCGCGACGCCGTGCTCGAGCGCCTCGGCATCCCGCCGGTGCTGCTGGAGACGATGGCGTTCCCGTCGGTGTTCTCCTCGACCGCGACGCGCAAGGCCCTCGCCGGCCGCGTCGAGGTGCCGCCGCTGGAGGACTACGCGGCGACGCTGTGGCGCTACTGGCGCGAGCACCTCGACCCGTTCCGCGCGCGCAAGCACGGCCCGCGCGGCGAGCTCGACGGCCGGCGCGTGATCATCACCGGCGCGTCGTCGGGCATCGGCCGCGCGACGGCGCTGAAGGTCGCCGCGGCGGGCGGGATCCCGCTGCTCGTGGCGCGGCGCCAGCACGAGCTGGAAGAGGTGCGCGACGAGATCATCGCGGCCGGCGGCACGGCGTCGGTGTACCCGGCCGACCTGACCGACGAGGACTCGGTGCACAAGGCCGTCGACGCGATGCTCGCCGAGCACGGCCGGATCGACATGCTGGTCAACAACGCCGGCCGGTCGATCCGCCGGTCGATCAGGCTGTCCTACGACCGGATGCACGACTACGAGCGCGCGATGGCCATCAACTACTTCGGCGCCGTCCGGCTGATCCTCGCGGTGCTGCCGCACATGTCCGAGCGGAAGTTCGGGCACATCGTCAACGTGTCGTCGATCGGCGTGCAGGGCATCGCGCCGCGCTTCTCGGCGTATGCGGCGTCGAAGGCGGCACTCGACTACTTCTCGCGCATCGCGGCGACCGAGACGCACGGCGACGGGATCACCTTCACCACGATCCACATGCCGCTCGTGCGGACGCCGATGATCCGGCCGACGAAGATCTACGACGCGTTCCCGACGAAGTCGCCGGAGCAGGCCGCGGACATGGTGATGAAGGCGCTCCTCGAGCGGCCGAAGCACATCGGGACGCCGGCCGGGCAGGCGATCGGGCTGGCCTACACGCTCACGCCGGGCCTCACCGACGCCGTCGCGTACCAGGGTTTCCGGATCTTCCCGGATTCGACCGCGGCGGGCGGTTCGGGCGGGCTCAAGATCGGACGTGGCGAGAAACACCTCTCCCGCGCGGCGACCGCGCTGGCCCGGCTGTCCCGCGGCTTTCACTGGTGATCTTCCACTGGTGACTCTGCGTTTCCCGGGTACGGCCGTTCCGGCGACGCGCCGCCAAGGCCACGACACGTGTTGGTGATTTGTTAAGCCGGACGGCGGAAGCGCAGCGTGCCCGGGTACGGTCGGGCCCATGGTTCCTGAGCGCGAGAATGCCGCAAGCGCCCTCAACGGCCTGCTCCCCCTCCGTCGTGAGTACACCCAGGCCTGGCACGGCTTCGACCGGAACGAGGTGCGCCAGTACCTCGACCACGTCGAGGCGCAGCTGCGCCGGGTCGTCAGCGACCGTGACGCCGCGGTGGCGCAGACCGCCGCGGTCGCGCGCGAGCTGGAGTCCGTCCGGCAGCAGGTCGGGCAGCTCGAAGCGCGCGTCGAGGAGCTGAAGAAACCGCCGGAGCGGCTCGAGGACCTCGACGAGCGGATGCAGCGGACGGTCACGCTCGCGCAGGCCCGCGCGGACGAGATCGTCAAGCGCGCCGAAGCCGCCGCGGAGAAGACGTGGGCGGGCTCGACCGAGGCGTCGACGAAGCTGCGTGAGCGCTACACGCGGCTCGTCACGGAACTGGACAAGCAGGCCGATCTGCTCCATTCGGAGCACGAGAACGCGCTTTCCGAGACGCGCGCGGAGGTGCAGCGGCTCACCGTCGAGGCGGCCCAGCGGCGGGAACTGCTCGACAACGAGGCGGAGCGCAAGCGCCGCAAGCTCGAGCGCGAGTTCGAGGCGTCCCAGACGGCCCAGAAGGCGGCGCTGGAGAAGCACGTCGCCGACCAGCGCACGGCGAGCAAGAACCAGGCCGAGCGCCGGCTCGCGGAAGCGACGGCCGAGGCGAAGCGCCGGCTCGACGAGGCCACGGGCGAGGCCAAGCGCCGCCTCGACGAGGCCACGACCCAGGCCGCCCAGCGCACGACGGCGGCCAACCGCAAGGTCGAGCGGCTGGCGGAGATCCGCGAGCAAGCCCGCAAGAGCCTGGCGGCGGCGGAGGACATCCTCAACCGCAGCGAGACGCAGCTGGCGACCCTGCCGGAGGAGGCCGTGATCCCGCAGGCCTCCCGCCTGGTGGGCGGCGACTCCCCGGCCGAGTCCCCCACTACCCCGGCCGCACCGGTGGTCCCGGTGGTCCAGCCGACGCCGGCCAAGCCCTCAGGCGCGACGAAGGCATCGGCGCCGGTTCCGGTGAAGCAGGCACCCCCGGTGAAGCAGGCGCCTCCGGTGAAGCAGCCCCCGGCGGCGGCCAAGCAGGCCCCGGCGGCGGCGAAGCCGGGCAACAACGCCCCGGCGAAGCAGCACGGCCCGGCGACCAAGCCGGTGAACGGGAACGGGAATGGCGCCGCGAAGCCGCTGACGCCTGCGGCGGGCAAGCCCAGCTCCTGAAGTCTTGAAGTGCCGTGAAGGCCGCGCTGCCGAGGTCGGTGGCGCGGCCTTTCGGCTGCGCGGGCTTGGCCGGTATCGCAGCCTTGCGCCCCAGCCCCCGGTCGGTGACGCGGCCATCCTGCTGAGCTGCCTGGTTCACCCAGCGGCGCCTTCCCGCCTGAGCGGCAGCCGGTGGTGCAGCCACCGCTCCCAGACAGACGGCGCAGCCTCCGGCGGCGCAGCCCAAGCCGATTGCGCGGCCTGCCTACTGAGCAGCCCCAGCCACCAGCGCAGCTTCACACCCCACCGGCAGCCGGTGGCTGCGCCACCGGCCCCAGCCGAAGGTCCAGCCTCCGACTAGGCAACCCAAGCCGGTTGCGCTGGCCTTCCTCCTGAACAGCCCCGATCTCAAGCGCAGCCTCACGTCCAAGCCGCAGCCGATCACCGCCAGCGCAGCCCCAGCCGATTGCGCAGCCTTCCTCCTGAACAGCCCCAGTCGCCAGTGCAGTCTCACACCCAAGCCGCAGCCGATCGCGCAGCCTCCGGCTGCCCGTCGGTGGCGCACCCTCCGCCGGCGCAGCCAAGGCCGGTTGCGCGGCCTTTCACGGCCGGACAACCCTCGGCTCGATAGCGGCGCCTTCCCGCCTGAGCAGCCCCCGATTCCACGCTAACCGCGGGCACCGACAGTTCCGGGCCTCCGCGCATCGGGCGGCGCCGAACCATCCCCAAGCGGGACGGTTGGGGACAACACGGCTCAAGCGCCCAGCCCAGCTCCAGAAAGGCCGAGGTCAGCCGCGGGTGGTTCGGGGCCAGGGGTTCGCCGCCTCCAGCTGGGCTGCCAAGCCCAGTAGCAGTGACTCCCCTCCCTGCCTCGCCACCAGCTGGACCGACGTCGGCAGGCCCGACGTCGACGCCCTGCCCACCGGGACCGAGATCGCCGGGTAGCCCGCCAAGTTCCACAAGCCCGTGAAGCCCGCCAAGCGCAGCGACGGCACCACGTTCGACGCCCACCTGCGCTCGTGCCAGCGGGCCGCTTTCGCCGGCCAGTGGGACAGCGTCGGCGTCATCAGGACGTCGTGGTCCGCGAAGAACTCCTCCGCCCGCGCTACCCAGCGCTGCTTCGTGCGCTCGCGGATGAAGCCCGCCTTCTCGAACAGCTGCCCGAGGCGGACGTGCGTGCGGGTCCGGCGTTGCAGGCGGGAGAAGTCGAAGTCCTGGGCCTGCTCGGCCGGGCCGGCGCACCAGCGGGCCGAGATGCCCAACAGCGCCGTCACGGGATACTTCGGCGCGCCCGGCGCGATCGTGTGCCCGGCCGCCGCAAGCAGGTCCGCCGCCTGGGTGACTGCCGCGACCAGCTCGCGGGGTACCGGCGAGTGGAGGACCGGCACCGTCGTCGACGTCCCGATGCGCAGCGCGCCGGGCGGGGTGACTGTCGCCAGTGCAGGGTCCGCGGCCAGTACTGACAGCAGGACCGCCGCGTCGGCGACCGTCGTGGCCAGGGGGCCGTGCACCGACATGCCGAACCAGCCGCCCTCGGCCAGCCGGTCCGCGCCCGGCTTCAGGCCGACCAGTCCGCACATCGCCGCCGGGAGGCGGATCGAGCCCAGGCCGTCGGTGCCGTGGGCCAGCGGGACCAGGCCGGACGCCACCGCCGCCGCGCTGCCGCCGGAGGAGCCGCCCGCGGCGTACGTCGGTTCCCAGGGGTTGCGGGCGATGCCTTCCGGGGTGTCGCTCATCGGCCAGACGCACAGCTCCGGCACGCGCGCCAGCCCGACGAGCACCGCGCCGGCCGCGCGCAGCCGGGCCGCGATCACGCCGTCTTCGAGAGCCGCCGACGACGGACCTGCGACTGACCCGTGCGAAGCGAACTCGCCGGTGATGGCCGTGACGTCCTTGACCGCGACGGGCACCCCCGCCAGCGGCAGCGACGCCAGGTCGGGCCGCGCGGCGACCTCGGCGGCCTCCGCCAGCGCCTCCTCGACGCGCACCCGGCGGAACGCGCCGACCACGCCGTCGGTGGCGGCGATCCGGTCGAGGGCTTCCCTGGTCACCTGCACCGGATCGAGCGTCCCGGCCCGCACCGAGGCCGCGATCTCTGCTGCGGTCAACACCATGATCGCGACCCTAGGCGAAACTCGCTCAGATTGCGCCCGCCCGCAGCGCGTAGGCGACGGCGTGGGCTCGGTTGTTGAGCCCGCAGCGGGTCATCAGGCCGTAGAGGACGTTCTTCACGGTCCGCTCGGAATAACACAGCTTCGCGGCGATTTCCTCGGTGCCGAAGCCCTCGGCGACCAGGCGCAGCACGTCGCACTCGCGGGCGGCCAGCCCGGAGAGGGTGAGCCCGTTCGGCTCGAGGACGTCCCGGCGCATGCGCTGGACCTGCGAAAGCAGCGCCCCCTGCAGCCGCGGCGGCAGGTTCGCCGTGCCGTCGCCCGCCGCCATCACCGCCGTGACCAGCTCGGACCCGCCCGTGTCGCGGCGCGGCAGGATCGCCACGACGCCGCTCTCCAGCACCGACATCAGGTCGCTCTCGCGGAAGTGCTCCACGACCAGCACGACGTGCGAGGCCTTGGCCGCCCGGATCTCGCCCAGCACCGCCTCGGTGACGTGCTCCTCCATCACCAGCAGCACGTCGGGCACCAGGTCGGTGATCCGGACGTCCGGATGGGACTCCAGGAGGCTCACCGCGCCGGCGTGCGTGATCGGGTCCGAGGCGAGGACGGTCACTTCGACGGGCTTCATGCCCCGAGCATGACCTGTGGGTCTTCACGCCCTCCCTATTCCGTCTTCACGCCGGCCCGAAGGCCCGTGAAGACGGCTCAGGAACCGGCCTCGTCATAGCCGCGGGCCAGCTCGCCGAACGCCTCCCGCGCGCGGTCGACGCAGTCCGGCATCCGCTCGGCCGCCCGGGCCCAGTCGCTCTTGGCCCGCAGGTACCGCTCCCGCGCCTCGTCGGTCCAGCCGGCCAGCCCCGGCTCCACAGTGGACTCCAGCTCGGCCAGCAGGTCGCCGAGGCCGCCGGTGATCGACCCCATCCGGTCGAGCACCAGGTCGGCGAGGGTGAAGTCGAACCGCTGGCGGGACACGGTCATGTCCCGCCCGGCCCGCCGGACCGCTGCCGGGGGACCCGGCCGCCGGTGGCCTCCAGCAGCCACGCGAGCCGGGTGAGGATCACGTCGAACTCCTGCTCCCAGTCGTTCATCGCCTGGCCGAAGCGCACCGCGGCCTCGCCGCGCCACGCCGCCTGCAGGGTCGCCATCTCGCTGTTGACGTCGCGGAGCTGGGAGTTCGCGGCCTCGATGGCGGACGCGAAACGCACAGCGGCGCACTTCATGTCGTCCGTCGGCGCGGCTGAACTCATTCGCGGCTCCTCACGTGTCCGGCACCCGAGGGTGGCCTACCGGGCAGCCGAACGAAACCCCGCCCGGTAGCCGTTGCCCGAATGTCCGCCATCCTTGCCTGCGGGTTCACGACCGCCGCGTATGCTCACCTCAGGCATCCGGCGCGTGACGATACGTCAGCGCACGAAGGGAGACCGATGTCGGCTGCGGACAGCGCCGCACCGAGACTCCGATTGCTGGGTCCCGTACAAGCTTGGCGAGGCGACACCGAGCTCGACCTCGGCTCCGCGCACCGGCGCACGGTCCTCGCCGCACTGGCGATGAACCCCAACCGCACGGTCTCGCGCGAGGAGCTGATCGACGCCGTCTGGGGCGAGGCGCCCCCGCAGAGCGCGCAGGGTTCGATCTACACCTACGTCTCCGGGCTGCGGCGCTCGCTCGAGCCCGGCCGCGCCAAGGGTGCCAAGGGTGAGGGCCCGCAGCTGCTCGCGTCGATCGGGTCCGGCTACTCCCTCTGCCTGGACGCCGAGGCGATCGACGTCCACCACTTCGAGGCCCTGCGCGAGCAGGCCCAGCGCCGGCAGTCTTCCGGCGACCTGCGCGGCGCGCGCGAAACCCTCGACGAGGCCCTGGGCCTCTGGCACGGCGTCCCGCTGTCCGGGCTGCCCGGGCCGTTCGCGGCCGCCCAGCGCGCGCGGCTCGGCGAGGTGCGGCTGGCGACGATCGAACGCCGCGCCGAGATCGTGCTGGAGTCCGGCGGGCACCACGAGCTCGTCGCCGAGCTGACCGCGCTGACCCGCGAGCACCCCTTCCGCGAGACGCTGCGCGGCCTGCTCATGCGCGCGCTGGCCCGCTCCGACCGGCGGACCGAGGCGATCGCGGTGTACGTCGACGTCCGCGACCGGCTGGTCGAGTCGTCGGGCACCGAGCCGGGCCCGGCGCTGCGGCGGCTGTACGAAGAGCTGCTGGACAAGCCCGCCGAGCCGCCGGCCCCGAGGCCGGCGCCGCCCGCCCGCGTGACACGGTTCCCGGTCGCGTCACTTCCGGACCGCACGGACGTCTTCGTCGGCCGGGACGCCGAGCTGGCGCTGCTGCGCGAGGCCGTCGCCGGCCTGCTCGACGGGACCGGCCGGTCGCTGTGGCTGGAAGGCGAGCCGGGCAGCGGCCGGACCGCACTGCTGGCCGAAGTGCTCGCCACGGCGCAGGAAGCCGACGTGAAGCCCGCGTTCGCCGCCGCCGACGCGCTGGATCAGCGGTTCGCGCTGCGGCCGCTGCTCGACGCGCTGGGCGTGCACCCGCGGGCCACCGACGAGCGCCGCTCGGACCTCGCCGTCCGCCTCTCCGAGCAACCCGGCGAAGACCCGGTCGACGGCCTGCTCGGCCTCGTCCGCGAGCTGTGCGCGGAAGCGCCGCTGGTGCTCGCGGTCGACGACCTGCAGTGGGCGGACGACTCGACGTTGCGCGTCTGGCGGTACCTGAGCCGGGAGACGCGGGACCTGCCGCTGCTGCTCGTCGGCGCGTGCCGGCCGGTGCCGCGGCTGTCCGCGCTCGACGACCTGCGCGGCGAGCTGGACGCCGACACCACCACCGTGCTCGCGCTGCCGCCGCTGGCCGAGAGCGCCGCGCTCGAGCTCGCCACCGAGCTGGTGGGCGCGCCGCCGGGGCCCGGGCTGCAGCTGCTGGTGTCGTACGCGGCCGGGAACCCGCGCTACGTCCGCGAAGTCGTCGAGACGCTGCTGGCGCAGTCGATGATCGTGCTCGACGGCGTGCACGCGCACCTGGACGGCAACTCGTGCCAGAACATCCCGTCCCCGCTGGGGTCGCGGATCACGCTGTACCTGAGCTTCCTCTCCAGCGGCACGCGCGACACCCTGCGCTGGGCCGCGCTGCTGGGCCGCGAGTTCTCGTTGTCCGACATCGCGGTCGCCACCGAGCGGCCGCCGACGTCGCTCGTGGGCGCGGTCGACGAGGCGATCACCTCCGGCGTGCTCGTCGAGTCCGGTGACCGGGTGGCGTTCCGGCACCCGTTGCTGCGCCGCGTGCTTTACGAAAAGACCCCCGCGGCGATGCGCGTCGCGCTGCACCGGCAGCTGGCCGAGGCCTTCGCGACGGCGGGCGCGCCCGCCGACCGCGTCGCCGAGCAGCTCGCCGCGGCGCCGGCCCAGGTCGACCCGTGGGTCGTCGGCTGGCTGCTGGAGAACATCGGCACGGTCGCGACCGAAACCCCGCGCGTCGCGGTGGATCTGCTGCGTCACGCCGTCACGCAGGGGGCGCTGCAGCAGGAAGCGCGGGAGACGCTCACCGCGACGCTGGCCCGGCTGCTGTTCTGGCTCGGGCGCGAACCCGAGGCCGAAGCGCGCTCGGTCGTCGCGCGGACGTCCGACAGCAGGCGCGCGGCCGAGATGCGCTGGATCCTGGCCTACATCTACTACCGCCGCGGCGACTTCGCCGAGGCGACGGCCGAGGTGAAGCGGACCCTCGACGACGTGGACGTCCCGGAGATGTGGCGCGGGCGGCACGAGTCGCTGCTGACCACGCTGGAACGGCTGGGCGACGACCCGGGCGCGGTGCTGGTGCCCGCCGGGCTGCACCCGCTCGACGACGCGGCGCTGTCCGTGCCGAACCTCGACAGCCTCGACGAAGCCGCCGAGCCGCTCGACGCCGCCCGCCGGCTCGCCGCGACCCGCGCGGTGCCGGGCGAGATGCACCTGGCCGGCGCGGTGCACTACTACTGGCTCGGCCGCTGGCCGGAGGCGCTGGCCGAGCTGGACGCGGTGATCCGCGACGGCGCGGAAACCGCTTCCTACGTGTTGCGCAGCCCGGGTTCGGCGCTGCTCGTGCACGGCGTCGGCGCGCTGATCGCCGGGCACCGCGGTGAGCCGGGGCAGGCCCGGACGCACCTCGAAGCGGCCAGCCGGCAGCAGTTCCCGAAGGGTCTCGAACCCGACGGCGGCGACTTCCTGCTCGCGGCGCGGTCGCTGCTGGCCGAGCAGGACGGCCGGCCCGAAGAGGCCTTGGCGGCGCTGCTGCCGCTGCTGGAGGAGAACTACCCGCCGGCCGCGCGGCACCAGTGGCTGCCCGACCTCGTCCGGCTCGCCGGGCCGCTCGGCGACCAGCAGCACGCGCACCAGGCGTTGCGGCTGCTCGAACCCGAGGGCGACGTCCCGCCGGCGCACGCGGCCGCGGCCGCGCACTGCCGGGGCCTGGTGACGGGCGACCCGGAACCGGTCCTGACGGCGGCGGAGCACTACCGCGCGGCGGGCCGGCTGCTCAAGCAGGCCAAGGCGACCGAGGACGCGGCGATCCTGCTGGCCGAGTCGGACCGCCTGGACGACGCCCGCACGGCGTTCCGCGCCGCGCTGACGATCTACACGGGCATCGGCGCGGTCTGGGACGTCCGGCGCGCGGAGGCCCGGATGCAGCCGTTCGGGATCCGCCGGGCCAACTCGGTCCGCTCCCGTGCCGCCGGCGAGTGACAACGACGTCATCGATGTCCCGCCAGGCGTGATCAGCACGCCGGCACGCGTGATTGCGGAGCCGACACGCGTGATCGAAGGGTCGACACCAGCGTTCGCCGTGTCGACCTTCCAGACACGCGTGTCGACTCGCCAATCACGCGTGTCGACCCTTCCGTCACGGGGCGGTCAGGGCCCTGGCCTGGGCCGTCCACCAGGGCATACGCCGGTGGGGACCGCTCGCGGCTTTCCGGCCGCCGGGGCGTGATCACGGGCTTGCCAGGTCAGTAAGCTCCCCGGAGTAGGTCAACCCGATCGGGTGTTGCCACGTCGGTAAAGTCGACGGAGAAGTCGGTACCGAGAACGGAACGACATGCCAGGGGATGCGGACACCGGTCTGCGAGTGGGCGTGCTCGGCCCGCTGCGGGCCTGGCGCGGGACGGCCGAGATCGGCCTCGGCCCCGCTCGTCAGCGCGCGATCTTCGCCGTGCTCGCGGTCAACGCCGGCCGCCCCGTCCCGCGTGCCGAGCTGATCGCCGGCGTCTGGGGCGATTCCGCGCCCGCGAGCGTCGAAGGCAGCGTCCACACCTACGTCTCCGGCCTGCGCCGGGCGCTGGAGCCGGACCGCTCGCGCTGGTCGGCGTCGAGCGTCCTGGTGTCGGAAACGGCCGGGTACTCGTTGCTGCTGGACGACGACGCGCTCGACGCGGCCGTGTTCGAGCGCCACCGCGAACGCGCGCAGCGGCACCTCGAGCAGGGCGACCCGCGGGCCGCTGTCACCGAGCTGGACGCGGCCTTGGCGCTCTGGCAGGGCGAAGCGCTCTCCGGTGTCCCGGGCGGGTTCGCCGAGCGGCACCGCGAATACCTCGCCGAGCTGCGGCTGGCCACGCTGGAACAGCGAGCCGAGGCCCTGCTCGCGCTCGGCGGCCACCTCGACCTGGCGCCCGAGCTGGCCGTGCTGGCCGGGGAGAACCCGCTGCGGGAGTCTCTGCGCGAGTCGCTCATGCTCGCCCTCTACCGCAGCGGCCGCCACGGTGATGCCCTCGACGTCTTCCGCGACGCCCGCACGACGTTGATCGGCGAGCTGGGCGTCGAACCCGGGCCGGCGTTGCAGCGGCTGCAGCAGCAGATCCTCGCCCAGGACCCGGCCCTCGACGCGCCCGCGGTGGTCGCGCCGCCCCCGCCCGTTCCGGCGCCGCGGCACCGGCTTTTCGGCCGGGAGACAGAAATCGCGCGGCTCGCGGAGCTCGTCACCGACGTCCGGGCCGGGCGCGGCCGCGCCGTCTGGATCGAGGGCGAAGCCGGGATCGGCAAGTCCGAGCTGCTCGCCGACTCGCTGACCGGCGGCCCGGGTTTCCAGCTGCTGTGGGCGGCCGCCGACGAGCTGAGCACCCGGTTCCCGCTGCAGGTCATGATGGAGTGCCTGGAGATCGACGCGCACTCGCCCGACCCGCGGCGCGCGCGGGTGGCGAAGGAGCTCGCGGGCGAGGGCCCGGTGCGGCGCAGCTGGGGCCCGGCCGACCCGGTGCTCGGCGCCGTGGACCGGCTGCTGGTCTTGGTCGACGAGCTCTGCGCGCAGACGCCGCAGGTGCTGGTGGTCGACGACCTGCAGTGGGCCGACGAGGCGTCCGTGCTGGTCTGGCACCGGCTCTGCGCGGCGACGCGGCAGCTCCCCCTGCTGCTGGTGGCCGCGACCCGGCCGGCGCCGGACCGCGCCGAGCTCGCCCAGCTGCGCCGCGGCGTCCAGGCGCGCGACGGCGTGGTGCTCGACCTCACGCCGTTGAGCGGCGACGACGTCGGCCGCCTCATCGAGGACCAGATCGGCGCGGTACCCGGGCCCGGCCTGCGTGAGCTGGCCGCCCGTGGCGCGGGAAACCCGTTGTACGTCAAGGAGATGGTCGACGTCCTGCTGCGCGCCGGCGCGGTCGAGGTGACCGGCGGTGAGGCCGACGTCGACGATCCCGAGGAGTTCGAGGCGCCGCGGTCGCTGGTCGCCGCGGTCGACCGGCGGCTCGACTTCCTGCCCGCGCGGACGCAGGAGGTGCTGCGCTGGGGCGCATTGCTGGGCATGGAGTTCGCCGTCGGCGACATCGCCGCGGTGCTCGGCTCCCGGCCGTCGGACCTGCTGGAGCCGCTGGAAGAAGCCGTCGCGGCGAACGTGCTCATCGACACCGGCACGCAGCTCGCGTTCCGGCATCCCTTGCTGCGTCAGGCGTTGTACAACCGGCTGCTGCCGGGGACGCGAGCGGCGCTGCACCGGCAGGCGGCCGAGGCGCTGGCCCGGATCGGCGCCCCGGTCAAGCGGGTCGCCGAGCAGCTGGTGGCCGCACCGGCCACAGTGGACGAATGGGTGCTCGACTGGCTGGCCGGGCACCACGCGGCCGTGTCGAACCGGGCGCCGCTGATCGCCGTCGAGCTGCTCGAACGCGCGCTGGCCGACGGCGCGAGCGACGACCCGCGCCGGGAGGTCCTGCTCGTCGCGCTGGTCAAGGTGCTGTTCCGGCTGGAGCGCAACCCGGAAACCCTGGCGCAGCAAGCACTCGAGGTCGCCACCGAGCCCGACGCCGTCGAGGAGATGCGGCACGTGCTCGCGGCCCTGCGGCACCGCCGCGGCGACACCGACGGCGCGGTCGCGACGCTCGGCGCGTCGGCCGACGACCCGGCGGTGCCGGAGCTCTGGCGCGTCCGGCACCGGCAGCTGCTGGCGAACTTCCGCCGCGGCGATCTGTCCGATTTGGACACTGCCGAGAAGGCGGCGCGAGAGACGAAGGAGCAGGCCGGCGGCGACCGCTACCTCACCGCGCACGCGCTGCAGTCGCTCTGGCTGGTGGACTCGGTGCGCCGCGAGCACGACAGCGCGCTCGAGCACATCGACGCGGCGATCGAGGCCGTCGGCGACGAGCACGAGCTGGCCGACCTGCACCTCGACCTGCTCGACAACCGCGTCTTCACGCTGCAGAACCTCGACCGGCTCGCCGAGGCGGGCGAAGCGCTGCGCACGGCGGGCGACGTCGCGGCGCGGCACGCGATGCCGGTCGGGCTGCAGGTTTCCGTCGCGGTGCACCGGTACTGGGACGGGAGCTGGGACGAGGCGCTGGTCGAGCTGGACACGGTCACCGAGGACGGCCCGGCGATCACGTTCTACGGCCTGCGCGAGCCCGGCCCGGCGGCGTTGCTCCTGCACGGCGTCGCGGCGCTGATCGCCGGAAGGCGCGACGACCGCGCGCAGGCGGCGGCCCACCTGGACGCGGCGGAGGAGTACGCCCCGGCGACCGGTGCCGAGCGCGAGAGCTTCGACTTCCTGCTGGTCGCCGACGCCCTCGCGGCCGAGCAGCGCGGCGACCGGGTGCGGGCGCTGCAGATCCTCGAGCCGATCCTGAACCCGACGTACGCGCAGATGATGCTGCGCCACCAGTGGCTCCCGGCGTTCGTCCGGCTGGCGATGGAGCAGGACGACCGCGACCGCGCGGTGCGGGCGCTGGACGTCTGCGACGAGGAGGCGGCGAAGGAACGCCGGCCGGCGCGGGCGCTCGCCGCGGCGTCGTGGTGCCGCGGCCTGATCGAGGAGGACCCGAGCCCGGTGCTCGACACGGCGGAGCACTTCCGCTCGGTCGGCCGCCGCCCGGAACTGGCGTCGGCGCTGGAGGACGCGGCCGTGCTGCTGGCTCGCGCGGGCCGGCTGGACGCGGCCCAGGCGGCGTACGAGGAGGCGGCCGAGCTGTACACGGCGTTGTCGGCCCGCTGGGACCTGCGCCGTGCGGAGACGCGCCTGCGCCGCCTGGGCGTCCGCCGCGGGGCGATGTTCTCGCCGATCCGCCCGGGCCACGGCTGGGAGTCCCTCACGCCGATCGAGGTCCGCATCGCCAGCCTGGTCGCGGAGGGCCGCTCGAACCCGGACATCGCGGCGGAGCTGTCGCTGCCCCGCCGGACAGTGCAGGCCCACGTGGCGAGGCTGCTGGGCAAGCTGGAGACGCCGTCGCGGTCTGGGGTGGCGGACGCTTTCCGCCGGCGTTCCTGAGTCTGCCGCGGCTTGTCGTGAGTGTTTAGGGCGGTTAGAACCGCCCTAAACACTCACGACGAGTCTGGCAGAGCGTTGGCCGTGGCGACCCGCCCTAGGAAGTGTCCCGAGTCCTTGACCGTGCGGACCTGCGTTTCGAAGTCGACGTGGACCAGGCCGAAGCGTTGTGAGTAGCCCATCGCCCACTCGAAGTTGTCCAGCAGGGACCACGCGAAGTAGCCGCGCACGTCCGCGCCACCGACGATCGCGGCGTGGACCGCGCGGACGTGCGAGTCGAGGTACGCGACGCGGGCGGCGTCGTGGACCCGGCCGTCGACGACTTCGTCCACAAAGGACGCGCCGTTCTCCGCCACCACCAGCGGCAGCCCGCCGGAGCGGGTGGAAATCCAGCTCAGGAGCGAAGTCAGCGTCTCGGGTGACTGCTCCCAGCCGAACGCCGTCAGCGGCGGCCGAGCCGGGAGCACGTCCAAGCCTCGCAAGCCCGGCAACGGGCAGTTGCTGGGCGCCGACGGGTCCGCGAGCGGCGTCACCCGCGCCGGGGCGTAGTAGTTGACCCCGAGCCAGTCGACGGCCGCCGAGATGGTGTCCGTGTCGCCGTCCCGGACCGCCGCGGCGAAGCGGCCGCCGTGGTGGGCGACGTCCGCCACGACGTCCGCGGGGTAGCCCTTGCCCAGCACCGGGTCCAGGAAGAACCGGTTGTGGATGCCGTCGAACTTCCGCGCCGCTTCGACGTGGGCCGGTGACGAGCCGTCCGCGATGGCCGGGGCGAAGTTCAGCGCCAGCGAGAACTCGTGGCCCGGCCGCGCCTGCTCCGTCAACGCGCGGGTCGCCAGGCCGTGGCCGAGCAGCAGGTGGTGCGCCGCGACCAGCGCCGTGTCGTGGTCCTGGACGCCCGGTGCGTGCACACCGCTGCCGTAACCCAGGAAGGCCGCGCAGAACGGCTCGTTGATCGTCGTCCACTGGTCGACGCGGTCGCCGAGCGCGTCGTGGACCACCGCCGCGTACTCCGCGAACCGGAACGCCGTGTCGCGCGCCGGCCAGCCGCCCGCGTCCTCCAGCGCCTGCGGCAGGTCCCAGTGGTACAGCGTCAGCACCGGCGTGACGTCGCGGCTCAGCAGCTCGTCGACCAGCCGGTCGTAGAACGCCAGACCGGCAGCCGACGTCGTCACGCCGTCCGGCATGACCCGCGGCCACGCCACCGAGAAGCGGTACGCCCCGAGGCCCAGGCCGGCCAGCAGGCCGACGTCCTCGGGGTAGCGGTGGTAGTGGTCGCAGGCGACCTCGCCGGACGCGCCGTCGAGGACCTTGCCCTCGGTGGCCGCGAAGGTGTCCCAGATGGACGGTCCGCGGCCGCCTTCGGTGACGCCGCCCTCGACCTGGTACGACGCGGTCGCCGCGCCCCACCGGAAACCCGCCGGAAACTCCGTCACACTGGCGCCCCTCTCAGGATCCCCCGGACGACGTACCGGCCGAGCAGCAGGAACGCCACGATGACGGGCAGCACGCCCACGGTCGCCCCGGTCAGCATCAGCGCGTAGTCGGTGTAGTACCCGCTGGCCAGCTGCGACAGCGCGACCTGCACGGTCGGTGTCTCGTTGGGGTCGAGTACCACCAGCGGCCAGAAGTAGTCGTTCCACGTCGCCATGAACGTCAGCATCGCGAGCACCGCGGCCTGCGGGCGCAACGACGGCACCGCGACGTGCCAGTAGGTGCGCAGGATCGAGCAGCCGTCGACGGTCGCCGCGTCGACGAGGTCGGCGCTGATCGCGTTCTCGCAGGCCTGCCGCATCCAGAACACGCTGAACGCGCTGACCAGCCCGGGCACGATCACCGCTTCGAGCCGGCCGTACCAGCCGAGGTCGCCGACAACGAGGTAGAGCGGGATCACGCCGAGCTGCGCCGGCACCATCGCCGAGCCGACGACGAGCAGGAACAGCGTGTTGCGGCCGGGGAACCGCAGCCGTGCGAAGGCGAACCCGGCCAGACTGGCCAGAACCACGTTCGACACCATCACCGTGCCCGAGACGATCAGCGAGTTGCCGATCGCGAGCCAGAAGTCGACGGTGTCGAAGACCCGACGCACGTTTTCGAAGAGGTGCCCACCCGGCAGGAGCAGCGGCGACGTCTCCCCGATCGCCGAGTTGTCCCTTGTGGACACCACGAACGACCAGTACAGCGGGAACATCGACGCGCCGAGCACGCCGATCAGCAGGGCGTAGACCCGGGCGCCCGGCCGCCGCCGGGCCGTCACGCCGACCTCACGAACCGGCGCACCAGCCGGTAGTTGACCAGCGCGAACAGCACGCAGACGACGAACAGCACCCAGGTCAGCGCGGCCGCGTAACCGGCGTCGAAGTGCGTGAACCCCTTCTCGTACAAGTACATCGTCACCGTCTGGAACTGGCGGTCGTTGCCGCCGGTACCACCGGAGCCGCCGGAGTCGAACAGCTGCGGCTCGGCGAACAGCTGCAG
This sequence comes from Amycolatopsis sp. NBC_00348, assembly GCF_036114655.1. Taxonomy (NCBI): domain Bacteria; kingdom Bacillati; phylum Actinomycetota; class Actinomycetes; order Pseudonocardiales; family Pseudonocardiaceae; genus Amycolatopsis; species Amycolatopsis sp. NBC_00348. The sequence continues at coordinate 7,010,628 of NZ_CP107994.1, forward strand.
GCCGTTGACGGTGCCGGCGATGGCGGTGAAGGCAAGCGCGGGCCGGATGCCCGGCACGGTGATCGACCAGAACGTCCGCCACCGCGACGCGCCGTCGAGCGCGGCGGCCTCGTACAGGTCCGCGGGCACGGCCTGCATCGCCGACAGGTAGATCAGCGCGTTGTACCCGGTCCAGCGCCAGAGCACCATCGACGCCACCGCGACGTGCGACGACCAGGTGCTCGCCTGCCAGTTGACCGGCGCGACGCCGAACCAGCCGAGGACCTCGTTGACGACGCCGTAGTCGCGGCTGAACAGCTGCCCGAACACGAGCCCCACGGCGACCACCGACACGACGTTCGGCAGCAGGATCCCGGTGCGCCACCAGGTCGCGGCTCGCAGCGGCCGGTCGAGCAGCGCCGCGATCCCCAGCGCCAGCAGGAATTCCGGGACGGCGGCGAGCACGAAGATGCCGACCGTGTTGGCCAGCGCGTTGTAGAACCGCGGGTCGGTGAGCAGCTCGCCGTAGTTGGCGAGCCCGAGGTAGCCCTGGTCGCCGTCGAGCAGGTTCCAGTCGTGCAGCGACACCCAGATCGTGTAGAGCAGCGGGAACACGCCGAAGACGACGAACAGCCCGAAGAATGGCGCGATGAGCAGCAACGGCGTGACCTTGCGGTCGAAACGGGCGAGCCGGTGCTGCACGCGGAGCTACTTCAGTGCTGCTTGAGCCTGCTGGACGGCGTCCGCCCAGGCCTGGTCGACGTTCTCGGTCCTGTCCTCGATCCGCCCGAGCGCGCGGCCGAACTCCGGCCGGACGTCGGCGTCGTGCAGGCCCCGGTAGTTGGGCCGCAGGGAGTCGGCCGACGCGGCGAAGATCTTGCCGGTCGGCGCGTCGTCGAAGTACGGGTCGGTGTGCGCGACGACCTGCGGGTCCTTGTAGACGGCGGGTTCGCTGGGCAGGATGCCGTCGGAGAGGAACAGCTTCTTCTGCTGCTCCGGCGCCGTCAGCCAGCGGGCCAGGTCGTACGCCTGCTGCGGGTGCTCGCTCTGCTTCGGCACGGTCAGGAACGAGCCGCCCTGGTTGCCGCTGGCGCCGGGCACGGTGGTGACGTCCCACTTGCCCTTGTTGCCGTCGCCGCCGGCCTGCTTGATCTGGCTGAGCATCCACGCGGGACACGCGATCGTGGCGAACGAGCCCTGCTTGATGGCCACGTTCCAGGCCTGGGTGAACGTCGTCGCGGCGGCCGTCTGGCCCTTCGCCGCGATGCCGCCCGAGAGGAAGAAGGCGTTGCGCACGGTCGGGTTCGTGCCGCCGATGTAGGAGTCGTCCTTCGCCGCGAAGTAGTTCTCCGGTGCCTGGTTCAGCATCGCCGTGTAGACGGTGCCCGCGGAGTCCGCGAACTTGACGTCGGGGGTCTTGTCGGTGAACCGCTGCGCGGTGGCGGCGTAGGCGGTCCAGTCGGGCATCAGCTTCGCGACCTCGTCCCGGTCGGTCGGCAGCCCGGCCGCCTGGAACAGGTCACGCCGGTAGCAGAGGGCGAGGCTGCCCATGTCGGTGCCGAGGCCCAGGACGTAATCGCCGTCCGTCCCCTGCGCCCACTTCCAGGGCGCCCACTGGTTCTGCAGGTCCCGCGCGCCGAACTGGGCGAGGTCGGCGAACTTGTCCTTCGCCTTCCGGTACTGCGGGATGTACTGCTCTTCGATCGCGACGACGTCGGCGGCCCCGTGGCCGGTGGCGAGCTGGGTCGCGAGGCCCTTGTGGTGGGTGTCGAAGTCGGTGACGCGGTTCTGCACCTCGACGTCCGGGTGCAGCTTCTCGTACTCCGCGATCAGCGGCGCGTAGCCGAACTCACCGAAGGTCGCGATGGTGAGCTTGGTCTTGCCCCCGGCGTCGCTCGGGCTGCAGGCGGCGAGCAGGGCCAGCGCGGCAGCCGCCGCGGCGGTCCGGCGGACGATCGTTCCCACGTGCGTGAGCTTCCCTCAGATCACACCCGCGCGCACGGCGTACGCGACCGCGTGCGGCCGGTTGCGCAAGTTGAGCCGGTTGGTCATGGCGTAGATGACGTTCTTCACGGTCCGCTCGGAGTAGCACAGCTTGCCCGCGATCTCGGCAGTGTCCCAGCCTTCCGCCATCAAGCGAAGCACATCCACCTCGCGCGGCGTCAGCGACGCCCCGGCACCTTCGTGGGCCAGCGCCTCGACCTGGTCGCGCAGCGACGTCGTCCGGCCCCGCGCGGCGGCGAGCACGCTGTCGGTGACGCGGTCGAGCGCGGTCCGCGGCAGCACGGCGGAGACGTGGCAGTCGGCGAGCAGACTCAGGTGCGCCGGGTCGACGTGCCCGGCGACCAGCACGATCGCGGCCGGCGACTCGGCGGCCGCGGCGCGCAGCGCGGCGATGACGTCCCGGTCGACCTGGTTCGCGGCGAACACCAGCACGGCGGCCTCGCCACGGCTGGCTCGCGGCACGACCAGCAGCTCGGGACGGGATCGCAGGTGGTTGATCAGCCCGGTCAGGGCGATCGGATCGGACGCCCACGCCGCCACGCGCACCTGGTCCATCGTGCCTCCTGGTAACCGTCATCGATTTTCTTGACGCCGCCCAGTCTGGTGAGACCGCCTTCACGAATTCTCTAACGGCGTAGTGCCGCTTCTTCAGAGTCTTCTTCACGGTCCTTCACACGGCGAAGAAGGGGCGTCGACTACCGTCGTGGGGCCCGCCGACGAGTGAAGGGACCGATGAACCGCCGAAGTCTGGCCGCCCTGGGGGTGGCCCTGTGCGTCGTGGTCGTGAGTCTGCTGGTCATCGGCCTGCAACCGCGGATCGTGTCCGGTTTGGCGATCCCGCGGACGCCGCCTTCCGCGGCTCCGCCCGCACCCGCCGCGACCTCCGCACCCGCGCCGACCTCGGGTCTCGCGCGTCCCGGCGACTGCGCGTCGCTGGTGAAGAGCCTCGACGTCCGCCGGCAGGTCGCGCAGCTGGTCGTCGTCGGCGTGACCGGGGACAACCCGGCCTCGACGGTCGCGCTGGTGCGCGAAAACCAGGTCGGCGGCATCTTCATCGGGGGTAACGCAACAGCGTTGTTGAAAGATCACTCACTTGACGCGGTGCAGGGCGTCGCGAAGCTCCCGGTGGCCGTTTCGGTCGACGAAGAGGGCGGCCGCGTCCAGCGCATCGACGATCTCGACGGCGACATGCCGTCCGCGCGCGAGCTGGCGAAGACGAAGACGCCGGAGCAGGTCCGCGGCATCGCCGCCGAACGCGGCCGTCAGCTCAAGGCCCGCGGCGTCACCGTGGACTTCGCGCCCGACACCGACGTCACGGACGCCCCGGACGACGACGTGATCGGCGACCGGTCCTTCAGCCCCGACCCGGCCCGCGTGAAGACGTACGCCACGGCGTTCGCCGCGGGCTTGCGCGACGCGGGTGTCCAGCCGGTGCTGAAGCACTTCCCCGGCCACGGCCACGGCTCGGGTGACTCCCACAAGGGCACCGTCGTCACGCCGCCGCTCGCGCAGCTGCGCACCGTCGACCTCGCGCCCTACCGGAACATCGCCGACTACGGCCCGGTCGCCGTGATGGTCGGCCACCTCGACGTGCCGGACTTGACGAACGGCGTCCCGGCGTCACTTTCGCCGCCGGCGTACCAGTTGCTGCGCGGCGAATTCCGCTTCACCGGGCCGATCCTGACCGACGACCTGGGCGCGATGAAGGCCATCACGGCGCAGTACACGTTGCCGGACGCCGTCCTGAAGGCCCTGGAAGCCGGCGCGGACCAGGCGTTGTGGTCCTCCGGCGGCCGCGTCGACGAGGTGCTGGACCGGCTGGAGAAAGCCGTCGCCTCGGGCGAGCTGCCGAAGACGCGCGTCCAGCAGTCGGTGACGCGGGTGCTGCGCGGCAAGGGTGTCTGCGGCTGAGCCGGATCCTCCCTAGACTCCTTCGCGGCACCTACAGCAAGGAGTGACATGTCCGATCCCGGCGGTACTTTCCTTCTCGGCGGCGAACTTTCCGTGACCCGGATGGGCTACGGCGCGATGCAGCTGGCCGGCCCCGGCGTGTGGGGACCGCCGAAGGACCACGACACCGCGGTCGCCGTGCTGCGCGAGGCCGTCGAAGCGGGTGTCACGCACATCGACACCAGCGACTACTACGGCCCGCACACCGTGAACGCCGTGATCAAGGAAGCCCTGCACCCGTACCCCGAAGCCGTCCACCTGGTCACGAAGGTCGGCGCGCGGCGCAGCGAGGACAAGGGGTGGCCGGCCGCGCTGTCGGCCGGCGAGCTGACCCAGGCGGTGCACGACAACCTGCGGAACCTGGGCCTCGACGCGCTCGACGTCGTCAACCTGCGGCTGAGCGACGCGACCGGCGGCTACCCCGTGGCGATGTCGCTGGCCGAGCCGTTCGGGGTGCTCGCGGACCTGCGGGAGAAGGGGCTGATCCGGCACCTCGGCGTCAGCCACGTGACCGCCGAGCAGCTCGACGAGGCCAAGGCGATCGCGCCGGTCGTGTGCGTCCAGAACCAGTACAACCTGGCGCACCGCGAAAACGACCCGCTCGTGGACAAGTGCGCCGCCGAGGGGATCGCCTTCGTGCCGTACTTCCCGCTCGGCGGCTTCAGCCCGCTGCAGTCGGGGCTGCTCGACGACTGCGCCGCCCGTCTCGGCGTGACGCCGATGCAGGTCGCGCTCGCGTGGCTGCTGCAGCGGTCGCCGTCGATGCTGCTGATCCCGGGCACGTCGTCGCCGGAGCACCTGCGCGAGAACCTCGCGGCCGCGGACCTGGAGCTGCCGGCGGACGTGCTCGCCGACCTCGACCGGATCGGAGCCGTCTGATGGCGGAGTGGGGCGACCTGGTCGCGTACATCAGGCAGGCGTACCGGGTGGTGCGCGACGAGCCCGACGAGATCCGCATCCGGCTGATCTTCGGCGACGAGCCGGACACCGAGAACCGCGCCCAGATCATGGTGATCGCCCGGGAGATCCTGGACCAGCGCGAGGACTGGGTGCAGATCGCGACGCCGTTCGCCCGGCACGACGAGGTCGACCTCCTCTCGGTGCTGACCGAGGTCGGCGAGTCGACCATCGTCGGCGGGGTCGCGGTGATGGGCGACCACATCGTGCTGCGGCACTCGCTGCCCTTGATCAACCTGGACATCAACGAGTTCATCGACCCGCTGGAACTCGTGGCGGGTGCGGCCGAGCTGCTGGAGCAGCAGTTCACCGGACGGGACGACTACTAAGCATCGGTGCGACGGCGACCGCGGCGGCAACCGTGAGTGCGGCCGCGAGGCCGAGCGCCGCGGTCGCCGTCCCGCTGCTCAGGTAGAGCCCGCCCAGCAACGCGACGCCGAGCGTGCCGCCGAGCTGCTGCACGGCGTTGAGCAGCCCGGCCGCCGAGCCCGTCTCGCGCGGCCGGACGCGGTGCAGCACGGTGCTGAAGAACGGCACGGTGAACGTCCCCATCCCCAAGCCGCACAACGCCATCGCGCCGAGCAGCGGCCACGGGTAACCACCGAGGGCGAGGAGCAACCCGGCCAGCAGCAAAGCCAGCCCGGCGTACATCACGCGCGCGCCGAACCTCGGCACCAGCCACGTCCCGGCGAACCACGACGACACGGCCAGCCCGGCCGACAGCGGCAGCAGCGTCAGCCCGGCCGTGCGGACGTCCACACCGAGCCCGAGCTGCAGCTGCATCGGCACCACCTGCATCAGCCCGGTCATCACGGCGAAGAACAGCAGCGACCCGGCGAGCGCGGCCGGGAAACCGCGGTGGGCGAACAGGCTCGGCTCGACCAGCGGCGCGCGCGTCCGGCGCTGGTGGAAGCCGAACGCCACGAGGATCACGGCGCCGGCGGCGAGCAGCGGCGTCGCGCCGGGCTGGATCAGCGGGTACACCAGCAGCCCGGTGCCCGCGACGACGAGCACGGTGCCGGCGACGTCGAGCTTCGGCCGCGTCTCGGCGCGGTCCTCGCGGAGGAGCCTCGCCGCGACCAGCACCGCGAGGCCGAGCGGGACGTTCACCAGGAACACCGCCCGCCACGACACCGCCTGTGTCAGCAGGCCGCCAAGCAGCGGGCCGGAGACGGCGGACAGGCCCATCACCGGGCCGATGGTGCCGAGGGCCTTCGCGAGTTCGTCGCCGTCGAAGAGCGCGCGGATCAGGCCGATGGTCTGCGGGATGATCAACGCCGCCGCCGCGCCCTGCACCGCGCGGGCGCCGATCAGGAAGCCCGCTCCGGGAGCGGCCGCGCAGGCGAGGGAGGCGAGCACGAAGGCCGTCACGCCGAGCTTGAAGACCTTGGCGCGGCCGAGGACGTCGCCGAGGCGGCCGCCGGTGATCAGGAAGACCGCGAACGGCAGGGTGTAGGCCGCGCTGAACCACGGGACGTCGGCGGCGGGGCCGGGCAGGTGCGCGTGGATCACCGGGCCGGCGACCTGGACGATCGTGGCGTCGAGCAGGTTCATCGCCTCGGCGGTGAGCAGCACGGCGAGCGCGGCCCAGCGGGTCTTGGTCAGCATGGGGCCCACTGTGCGGTTCGGGCGTCGATTGGTTCCATGCACCGGTCTGACTTGGCTGATTTCTGCCACCGGGTGCGCTTGAATGAGAAATATGACCACCGCTTTGGATGAGGTCGACTACGCCCTCGTGCACGCGCTGCAGCTCGACGGCCGGGCGCCGTTCACGAAGATCGGCGACGTCCTCGGGGTGTCGGCGCAGACCGTCGCGCGGCGCTACCGCCGTCTCCGCGCGGAGGCGGCGCTGCGGGTGGTCGGCCTGCCGGACCCGCACCGCGCCGGGCACGCCGAGTGGATGGTCCGGCTGACGGCGACCCCGCACACCGCGCAGGACCTCGCCCACCAGCTCGCGCGGCGCGCCGACACGGCGTGGATCAAGCTGATGTCCGGAGGCACGGAGATCTGCGTGAACGTCCAGACCCCGGTGGGCGCGCACGCGCTGCTGCTGCGCGACATCCCGCGCACGGCGAGCATCACGGCGGTGTCGGCGCACCAGGTCCTGCACCGCTACTTCGGCGGCCCGACGGCGTGGTCGGGCCGGACGGCCACGTTGTCCCCGGCCCAGATCGAGGCGCTGACGCCGGCCCACGCGGGCGGCGGCAAGCCGTTGACGCCCGACGACGACGCCCTGATGGCCGCGTTGCAGCACGACGGCCGCACGGGCCTGGCCGAGCTGGCCACGGCCACGGGCTGGTCCCCGGCGACGGTCGCCCGCCGCCTGGCGGACCTCCAGGCGGGCGGCACGATGTTCTTCGACCTGGAGATCAGCCCCACGGTCCTCGGCGCGACGACGCAGGCGCTGCTGTGGATGTCGGTGGCCCCGGCGCACGTCGAGCGCGTCGGGACGGCGCTGGCGACCCACCCGGAACTGGCGGTGGTCCTGGCCACGACGGGCCCGGCGAACCTGGTGGCCCACGCACTGTGCCCCGACGCGGCGGCGTTGCACCGGTACCTGACCGAACGCCTGGGCTCACTGGAGGAGATCCGGACGCTGGAGACGGCACCTGTCCTGCGCACCCTCAAGGCCGCCGCGACCCGCTGACCCGCACTTCCGAAGTCCGTGAATGCCACATTGAGGGACCTAGCGTCCCTCAATGTGGCATTCACGGACTTTGACCCGCGCCGCGCGTCAGGCGGGTTTGCGCGCCAATACCCTCCCCTGCGGCACCCGTGCTGCCGGGTTGCGCACCACCTTGGTCAGGATCTCGAAGCCCGCGCCGCTCAGCAGGTCGCTGACCTCGTCCACCGGCAGCCAGTAGACGTCCAGCGAAAACCCTTCGTGCCCGTACCCGCGCGACAGGTGGTGACGCCGGTCGCCGACGTGAAACCCCAGCTGCAGGTGCCCGCCCGGGCGCACCACCCGGAACAGCTCCGACGCCACCACCGGGAGCCGCGACGGCGGGGTGTGGATGATCGAATACCACGCCACCGCCCCGGCGAGACCGCCGTCCGGGAGATCGAGTTCCAGCAGCGAGCCCTCGGAAAACCGCAGCTCCGGGTGGTTGCGGCGGGCGACCGCGAGCATTTCCGGCGTCAGGTCGATGCCCGAGACGTCGACGCCGAGCGACGCCAGGTACGCCGTCACCAGGCCCGTGCCGCAGCCGAGGTCGGCGACCGGGCCGCCGCGGACCAGGTCGGCGAACGCCGCCAGCAGCGCGCGGTCCTCGATGTCGTCGCGCACCGGTGGCACGAACTCGCCGTAGCTCTCGGCGACAATGGCGTAGGTGGCCCGGGTCGGGCTCAGGAACTGGTCATCGGTCACGTCCCGCAAGCTAGCGGCGGGCACCGACAGTTTCCGGCGAGTGTCCTAAGTGGACTTCCCCAGGCTGTCCAGCATGATGCGGACGGACTCGAACTCCCGGACCTCCTGGCGGCAGTCCGGGCACGACGCCAGGTGCCGCTCGACCCGCGCCGTCTCGGCGTCGTCGAGCAGGCCCAGGCTGTAGGCCCCGAGGTCGGTCCGGTCGTACCGGCCCATCGATCGTGTCTCCGTTTCCGCGTCCTGCAAGGGAACACCCGCACCCCACCAGACCTCTCCAGCGTCCTGGGACGTACGGCCGATCGGGGACGTTCCCCGGATTTCCACCCGATCGGCCGACAACTGGGGTCGGAGTTCCGCCCATGTGAGTGAAGCGCGTCGTCACGGAGCCCACCCGCTCGAACACGGAAAGCTTTCTCGCGACCAATTTCGCCGTTCGGCGTCATGGCTCCCGCACTCGGTCGTCGAACCCGCGTCAGGCCGGCATTTCCCGGCCTCGACCTGGGTACTCAGCGAGCCGAAACGAGGAAAGCGATGACCGTACGAAGCCACCGGGCGGACAACGTCGTCGACGAGGTCGGGGTGTGGCTGACCGGGGAGTTCGGCGCACGGCTCCCGGTCACGGAGATCGACCGCGTCATCCACGTGACGCGGATCGACCTCGAGAGCTGCATCGCGCCGGAGGAGCTCGGGGAGATGCTCCACCGGCTGGGCCGCGCCCGGCTGCAGCGGCTGCTGCTGCTCGCGCCGCCGGCGAAGGTGCGGATCCCGCAAACGCGATGACCGCGGACTTGCCGGACACGTCGAGGGGCGTGTCCGGCAACCGCCCTAGACGTGGCGGACAGGCCGGTAGGTAAGTCGGACGATGCCCGTGCCGACCGTGCGGTTCCCGACCAGCCGCAGCGGTTTCACGGCACCGGTCCGGCCGAACAGGCGCTCGCCCTCCCCGAGCGCGAACGGGCAGACCATCAGCCGCAGCTCGTCGACCAGGTCGTGCTCGATCAGCGCGTGCGCGACCCGGCCACTGCCGTAGAGGACGACGTCCCCGGCCACCTCCTGCTTCAGCCGCGAGACCGCGTCCACCAGGTCGCCCTTCAGGACCGTCGAGTTCCACTCGAGGTCTCCGGGCGTCGAGGACACGACGTGCTTGGGCACGGCCCGCAGCCGGTCCGCCCAGGCGCCGTCGCGGGTCGCCCACCCCTGCGCGAGGAACCATTCGTAGGTCCGCCGCCCGAGCAGCAGCGCCTCGGTGCCCAGTGCCTCCTCGTATTCGACCGCGGCCCACGCTTCGCGGTCCTCGCCGGCCAGCCGGTCGAACCAGCCGGCGAACCGGAACCCCTCCGTGCCGACCGGGTCCTGGACGACCCCGTCGAGCGACACGTTCTCGCTGATGACGATCTTCCCCATGGCGGATCTCCTTCGTCGTGTTGTCGGCCACCGGAGAGACGCCGCGAAACCGGGAAAGGGGGCGGTCGCCGAGCGCCCCCTTCTGCGCGCGGGCGGAGTCCGTACAAGATGAACGGACGAAGGGTGGCGAGTGTGGAACCGACCAGCACCGACCGGCTGAGCAGGGCCCGGGCCGGGGACGGCGACGCGTTCCGGGCGCTGACCGAGCCGCACCACCGGGAGCTGCAGGTGCACTGCTACCGGCTGCTCGGGTCGTTCCAGGACGCCGAAGACGCGCTCCAGGACACCCTGCTGGCCGCCTGGCGGGGGCTCGGCGGCTTCGACGGCCGCGCCTCGCTCCGCACCTGGCTCTACCGGATCGCCACCAACCGGTGCCTGAGCACGCTTCGCGCGGCGAGCAGGCGCCCGGCGAAGGAATGGGACATCCCCGGCGTCGAACCGCCGGAACCGACGCGCCTCGGTGAGGTCGTCTGGCTCGAGCCGTATCCCGACGCCCTCCTCGACCCGGAAGCTCGTTACGAGCGGGCGGAATCCGTGTCGCTGGCCTTCGTGACGGCGCTCCAGGTCCTGCCGCCGCGCCAGCTCGCCGTCCTCGTCCTGCGCGACGTCCTCGGGTTCCCCGCGAGCGAGGTGGCCGACATGCTGGACACGACCGTGGACTCGGTCAAGAGCGCGCTCAAGCGGGCGCGTGCCGGCCTGCGACGTCACCAGCCCGCCTCCGACGCCCCGCCTCCCGCCGCCGGTTCCCCTGCCGAGAACGCGATCTTGGCGGACTTCGTCCACGCCTGGGAGGCCGCCGACGTCGGCGCGCTGGTGACCCTGCTGACCGACGACGTGTTCATGTCCATGCCGCCGCTGCCGCTCGAATACCAGGGCCGGGACGTCGTGGCCGGCTTCTGCGCCGACCTCTTCGGCGCGGGCCGGCGGTTCCACCTCGTGCCCACCCGCGCCAACGGCCAGCCGGCGTTCGGGGCCTACCTGCGCGCCGCCACCGGCGTCCGGCACGGCACCGGCCTGTACGTCCTCACGCTCGCGGGCGACCGGATCAGCGCCATGACCCGCTTCGAGAACACCGTGCTGCCCGCGTTCGGCTTACCGCGATCGCTGTGACAAGCGCGAGCTAGGACACCTGGACGACGACGGCCGTCGCGTTGTCCTGGCCGCCCGCCGCCTCGGCGACGGCCAGCAGCTGCCGGACCTGTTCACCCGGTTCGACCGGCCGCCCGAGGATCTCGCGGATCCGCTCGTAGGGCACCTGCTCGGCGACGCCGTCGCTGCACAGCAGCAGGACGTCGCCCGGGCGCAGCGCGAGGCTGAGCACGTCCGGCTCCGGGTGCGCGGGGTGCCCGATGTAGCGCGTCAGCTGGTACCGCGCGGCCGACGCCTGGGGCGAGTCGAACGCGTACCAGCCGTTGACCGCGCCGAGCCAGGCCATCGTGTGGTCGGTGGTGAGCAGCTCCAGCAGGCCCTCGCGCAGCCGGTAGGCGCGCGAGTCGCCGATCTGGACGAGCCAGTACCCGCCGCCGGACTCGACGAGCGCGGTGAGCGTGCACCCGGCCAGGCCGCCGATCCGCCGGCCGGACTCGGTCACCTGCCGCTGCGCCGAAGCGACCGCCTCCCGCAACGAGTCCGCGGAATCACCTGCGCCCGCAACGAAGACGTCGACCGCGGTCCGTCCGGCCATCCGGCTGCCTTCGCCGTCACCCATTCCGTCGGCGACCACCGCGAGCAACGGATCCTCGGCCAAGTGCACGACATCGAAGTTGGCGGAGTAGCGGCGTCCGACGTCGCTGCCCGCGGCGGCGCGCGTGACATGTCCGGTCATGGCCGCATCATGCCAGGGCCGTTCGCGCAGACCCGTTGCCCGCGCGGGCCAGGTTTCTTGACTGGACTAGACCAATCTGCTCTAGTGACTGGTGTCACGTTCTTCCCGGCCGGATGAGCACCCCCTCTTCGACACCCGGACGCCTCCCCACGTCCGGACCCTGTCGTGGCCGAAGGAGTGAGCGAGCCTTGAGAAGACGTCTTGTCGCGGTGATTTCCGCTTTTGCGGCCGCAGCCGCGCTCGTGCTCGGTGTGCCCGCGTTGTCCACCGCCGCCCCGCAGGCCGCCGCCGCGGCGTGCAGCGGGCCCAACTGGGTCGCCGGCCAGTGGTACGACGTCGGCGCGGTCGTCAAGTACACCAACGGCAGTTACTACCGCGCCAAGAACGCGAATCCGGGTTACGACCCGATCATCAGCACCTGGTACTGGGAGCCCTACAGCTGCGACGGCGGCGGTGGCGGGACGACCTGCAACGCGCCCAACTGGGTCGCGGGCCAGTGGTACGACGTCGGTGCGGTCGTCAAGTACACCAACGGCGGCTACTACCGCGCCAAGAACGCGAATCCGGGTTACGACCCGATCATCAGCACCTGGTACTGGGAGCCCTACAGCTGCGACGGCGGCGGCACGAACCCCGGCAACCCGGGCTCGTTCGTCGTCAGCGAAGCCCAGTTCAACCAGATCTTCCCGGGCCGCAACGGTTTCTACTCCTACAGCGGCCTGACCGCGGCGCTGTCCGCCTACCCCGGCTTCGCGAACACGGGCAGTGACACGGTGAAGAAGCAGGAGGCGGCCGCGTTCCTGGCCAACGTCGACCACGAGACCGGCGGCCTCGTCTACATCGTCGAACAGAACACGGCCAACTACCCGCACTACTGCGACTACAGCCAGTCCTACGGCTGCCCGGCCGGCCAGGCGGCGTACTACGGCCGCGGCCCGATCCAGCTCAGCTGGAACTTCAACTACAAGGCCGCGGGTGACGCGCTCGGCATCGACCTGCTCGGCAACCCCTGGCAGGTCGAGCAGAACTCGGCCGTCGCGTGGAAGACCGGCCTCTGGTACTGGAACACCCAGACCGGCCCGGGCACGATGACGCCGCACAACGCGATCGTCAACGGCCGCGGCTTCGGCGAGACGATCCGCAGCATCAACGGCTCGATCGAGTGCAACGGCGGCAACCCGGCCCAGGTCGAGAGCCGCGTCTCCAAGTACCGCTCGATCAGCTCGGTCCTCGGCGTCGACCCCGGCGCCAACCTCTACTGCTGACCCCCGGTCGTGAGTGGTAATGAGGGTTCTAACCCTCATTACCACTCACGACCCCACGCTGGGAGTCTCAGGCCGTCCGCCATAACGCGGGGACGTTCGGGGGCTCCCAGCCCGGCTGGGCCGTGTGCCCCTGTAAGCACACGTAATCCCGGCCGCTGTAGGTGACGCGGGCGCCGGCCGCGTAGGCGGTGCCCGCCGCCCAGGTGGTGCCGCCCGGCGGCGTCGACGTGGTCGGCGGCGGCGTGCCGGTCGTGGTGGTCGGCGGTGGCGTGCCGGTGGTGGTCGGCGTCTGCGGCACGTTCAGCACGAAGTCGAACGCGGCCTCCTTCGCGCTCCCGTTGTCCCGCACGGTCATCAGCAGCCGCGCGTCGAAGATCGTGTCGGTGTTGTTGCGCGGCTCGTTCGGGAAGTACAGCTGCGTGGTCAGGATCGGCCGGCCCGGCGCCTGGACCTTCACGTGGATGTGCCGGGTGCGGCCCGGGTAGAGGCCGGGCACGATCGTCGACAGCGTGAACGCGCCCTGGGCGTTGGTGTACTGGTGGCCGCGGAAGGTGAAGCCGGTGTTGTCGTAGGCGCCGTTGACGTCCGCCTGCCAGAAGTCCAGCAGCGCCCGGTTCACCGGCAGGCACGCGAGCCCGAAGACGTAACCCGTCACGGTCAGCCGCGTGCCCTGGGTGCCCGGCGTGACGAGCGACGTCCGTTCCGGCGAGTTCGGCTTGAAGTACGGGCCTTCGGTCTGTTCGGGCGTCGGATCGTCGTCGTCGTGGCACGACGGCGTCAGCTCCGGCGCCTGGCCGCCCACGGCCGCGGTACGGGCGAGCGCGGGGCCGCCGAGCAGCGCGACGGGCGCCGCGACACCGGCGGCCAATGCGGCCCGCAGCACCGTCTTGCGGCTCAGCTTGGTCTCTTCGTCCATGCTCTCGACGGTAGGAGCGCCCCGGGCCGCCGACGATGGACTGGCGCCGTCAGTCGTGGTGCTTCTCGCCGGTGCGGCGGAAGTCGCCGGGGCTCAGCCCGGTCTCCCGCCGGAAGAACCGGCAGAAGTACGCCGGATCGGCGAACCCGACGCGGCTCGCGACCTGCCGGACGGTCAGGTCCGTGCGGAGCAGGAACCGCTTGGCCTCCCGGACCCGCGCCTCCCGCACGAGCTGCGCGGCCGTGCGGCCGGTCGCGGCCTTGACCGCTTCCGTGAGGTACCCCGGGGTGACGCCGATGCGTTCGGCGTGCGCGTGCACCGACCACAGCCCGAGGTCGGCGCGTCCGGTGAGCCGGGCGAACTCCGCCGCCACCGCCCCGGCGCGCACGGGCGGCGCGTCCGGCGTCCCGGGGAGGCGTCCCACGCGCACGACCAGAACGTGCAGCAACGCCCGCACCACCGAGTCCGCGCCGCGGCGGTGTTCCGCCTCCAGCTCGGTGACGAGCCGCGTGACGTCGGCGTCGGCGCGGTCGTCCAGCTCCAGCCACGGCCGTTCGCCCAGCCGGCGCAGGAGCTCGCGGTCGGCCGGGTAGTCGAGCAGGAAGTCGTCGGTGAAGAGCACGACGTGCCCGGACAGGCCCCGGACGCCGGCCCAGTGGTGCACCTGGCCGGCGGCGATGACGCCGAGGTGCGGCGGCCGCAGCGGCCAGCGGGCCAGGTCGACGACGTGCGCCCCGGTGCCGCCGGTGACGTGCACGAGCTCGTGGAAGGTGTGCCGGTGCGGGAACTCCGCGCGCGACAGCGGCCCGATCGTGTCGAACGTCCCGACGGCGAACGGCACCGCGTGCGGCGTCGGCAGCTCCAGCCGGTGCACCGGCAGCTCCCCCGCGCGCGGCGAGGGACACGGCGTCCCGGGCGGAACGGTCGTACCGCGCATGGTCTCGTCCCTTCGCCGGTCGGCGGAAAAGTCTAGACCACTGCGTGCACGGTTCGCCGCTTTCGCCCCGAAGGTCGCAATCCGTTCGTCGGGTGCGAAAACGGGGCCGGTCCACTGTGGACCGGCCCCGCTTCGTTCAGATCAGTTCAGCTCAGTTCAGCTCACGCACGGCTGCGGCGACGGCTCACCAGCAGCATCAGCGCGCCGCCACCGAGCAGCAGGCCGCCGACGGTGAACGGCACGGCCGCGTCGACACCGGTGTTGGCGAGCTCGCCGCCACCGCCCGGGGAACCGGCCGGGGTGGTCGGCGCGGGGCTCGTGGCCGGCGCGCCGGCCTCGGTCCAGCTGGCGGCCGCGTTCGCGGTCACCTCGGTCTTCTCCGAGTCGGCGACTATCAGCGACTGGGCCGGCTGCCGCGCGTAGTTCTCGGAGACGAACAGACGGCCCGTGTCCAGCTCGCCGCTGGCCTTGAGCTCGAAGGCGCCCTTGCCCGGCTTGGTGCCGGCCGGGATGTCGACGTACAGCTTGGAGCCGTCCTTGACGTCCGAGGCCTTCAGCTCCTTGCCGTCGGCGTCGGTGATCTTGACGCCGTCGGGCAGCTGGCTGGTCAGCGCGGTGATGTCACCGGAGGTCGCGACCGAGAACGGGCCGATCTTGCTGCCCGCGGTGCCTTCGGTCTTGTCCGCGGCGACGTTCAGCGTCGGCTTCGGCTGCGCGGCGAGACCCTTGTTCTGGTCACCGGTCAGGTAGCCGTACAGCGCGGCGACGTCGGCGTTGGCGTCGGCCGAGTTCTCCTCGGCCAGCGGCTTGGTGGCGTCGAGGTTCACGCCGTCGCTGAAGTGCCACACCGCGGCCTGCGTCGCGGCGATGGCCTCACGCTCGGAGACGCCGCCGTGAACGGTGACGCCCGCCTTGCCCAGCGCGCTGCCGAGCGCGTCGAGGCCGGTGCCCGGGTAGCCGTGGTGCAGGACCCAGTTGATCTTCGGGCTGTTCTCGTTGAACGGGCCCTTGGCGGGGTACTTGTTCCACGGGCGCTCGACCATGTCGACGTCGGTCCGCAGGCCGACGGTGATCTGCACGCAGTAGAGCTTGAGGGTGCTGCCGTCGGACAGCTTCATCGAGAACAGCTCGGCGATGTAGTCGCCGCCCTTCCCGAGGTTGAGCCGGTAACCGACGGTGCCACTGTTTCCGTCGACCCGGCCGTGAGCGGCACCGTCGTCGGCGAGGGCGGCCGGAGCGCCGACCATGACAGCGGCGGCCGCGGCGAGAGCCGCGATCCCGCCACGCACGAGTCCTGACCTGACCTGCATAAATCTCCTATCCAAGCCCGAATCACGAAGTCAATGACCGCGTGAGACCAAGCCCCGATCACGACGGCCACCAATTCGGGTGACTGATCACCCGGTCAAGCGACACCGGAGCATACATGGACTTCACAGGGGCCACTTCCGGTGTCCCCGTTAACTCGAATGTGTTGTCCAGAAGGGCAAGAAGAAGCCAGAAAAGTGCAGATTGCTACCTCGAAACCGCGTTTTCCGAGGTCTGCATACCCGACAAACCGGACTCTTGATCGACCACTGTGGACGGTATGGCGCACGAGGGTCGCCGTGGGAGAATTCGGGGTGAAACTTTCGCACGACCCCGGGGGACCGCGCTCACGATGACGATCGACACGCCGTTCGACGACCTGGTGCTGGTCGGGACCGGACCGGTCGCCGAGGTGTACGCGGGTGTCGAGGGGGACACGGCGTTCGCACTGAAGATCTTCCCCGGCCCGCTGGACCGCCCGACGCGGAGTGCGCTGGAGCGCGAACTGGCCCGGCTGCGGGGCACTTCCGTACTGCTCCCGGACATCGACGCGTTGCCGGATGGCCGCGCGGTGTTGCGGCTGCCGTTGTGTTCGCAGTCCCTGGCGGACCTGGACCCCCTGGACGCGGCGGACACAACGGCCCTGGGCGAGGCGCTGGCCACGGCGTTGGCGGCCATCCACACGGCGGGCGTCGTCCACGGCGGTCTCACCCCCGGGAACGTCCTCTTCCGCCCGGACGGCGAACCGGTGTTGACGGACGCCGGCCTGGCCCTGCGAACAGCGTTCGGCGGCGAGACATCGGCGCTGGGGTTCCGCGCCCCGGAAACGGTCCGCGACGCGATCACCGACGAGCGCACAGACCTGTACGGCCTGGGAGCACTGCTGTACTACGCGGCAACGGGCCGGCCACCGTTCCCCGGCGACGGCTCGCCGGACCACGTACTACGGATCCTGCACGGCTTCCCGGCGCCGATCGGACGGCCGGACCTGCCGCCGGGGCTGGAGAACCTGGTGACGGGGTTGCTTTCGCCCGACCCGGCGAACCGGCCGATCGACGCAGCGTATGTCGCCGGGCGCTTGGCGGAGTTGGCGGCGGACCAGGCTTCGACGCCGGGCACCCCGGTGACGCAGAGGCCGGGCGATACAGCGGCTCCGCCCCCGGGCGGCGGCCCGCTTGCCGGGCCGGGGCGCTCATTCGCCGGGGATCAGCGCGGTCTCGGGCTCGGACGCTCGGGCGCGGGCGAGCCCGACTCGGGCCGCACGCCCGCCGGGTTCGGCGGGGAACCGGGCCAGGTACCTGCCAGACCGACCGGCGACCGCGGCGCACACACCGGTTCGTTCAATGGCGACCGGTTCGGATCCGACTACCCGACCGCCGGATCCGGTCCGGAACCGGGCCGGGCGCCCGGCGGCGACCGTGGTGCACTCACTGGTGACCGTGGCGACTCCGCCCGGTCGTTCGCCGGGGACCGGGATGAGCCGGGTCGCTCACTCGTCGCCGTCTCCGGGCCCGCCTCGCGGCCTCGGCGTAGTGGGCGGCTCGGGGTGCTGCTCGGCGTTCCCGCGTTGGTCGCGGTTGTCGTGGTGGTGGCCGTCGTCCTGCTGCGGGACGATCCCGCCCCGCTCACCCCGGCGCCGGCGGCGCCCCCGCCCGCGGCCAGCTCGGCGGCCGCCAGCAGTGCGAGCGGTCCGGCATTGGTGCTCGATCCCCCGGCCGATGGCGGTAGCTACGTCGACCTGACCTGGCACGCGACGGGCACCCTGGAGTTCGCGGTCATCGTGGCGGCCGAAGGCGAACCGGCGAAAACCCGGTACGCCGATCGGAACCGCACGCTGCGGGTCCCCGTCGATCCGGGGCGCAAGTACTGCTTCCTGGTTCAGGCCACCGACGGAACCCACACCGTGGAGAGCCAGCCCCAACCCTTCCGCGGCGCCACCTGCGGCCGGTGAGCGTCAACCCCGCGTGAACAGCGACCGAGGGTTCAGCGCACCCCGTACCCGGGCCACAACACCGCTGCCCCGCAGCCCGGCGCGCACCGCGCGAACCGCCGCCCAGGCTCGGGGGCCCTCGTCGCCGGCCGGATGGCCAGACCACAAAGCACTGTCCACAATGGAACTCAGTTC
This sequence comes from Amycolatopsis sp. NBC_00348, assembly GCF_036114655.1. Lineage (NCBI taxonomy): Bacteria > Bacillati > Actinomycetota > Actinomycetes > Pseudonocardiales > Pseudonocardiaceae > Amycolatopsis > Amycolatopsis sp. NBC_00348. The sequence continues at coordinate 7,028,665 of NZ_CP107994.1, forward strand.
CGTGAGACCGCCCTGAGCGGCGGGGACCAACCCGGCGTAGTCCCGGAGCGTCATCCCCGGCCGCAGCGGGACCCGCAGGTCTCGCAACCGATCGCGGACGTCCTCGCAAGCCCCCCGCACCGCCCCGGCCCCCGGCCTCGAACGACGGCGCCAAGTCCGCAGTGTCTTCGCCAGCGGCACGCCCACCAGCCACAGCACTAGAAGCAAGCCCAGGCCCGCGAAGAAGACACCAAACGGGAACGAGCCGGACGCCGCCGCCTGCGAACTCGGCGCCGTCGGCGGGGCCACCGGTGGGTCCTTCAGCTCCTGCGACGGCGGCAACGCGGCCCGCGCCCGGTCGGTCATGGCGGCCAAACCCGTAGCCGAAGAAGCCGAGCCGCTGGGGTCCAGGGGGACCCAGCCCACGCCCGTCACCGCCACCTCCGGCCACGCCAGGACGTCGCCGTTGTGCACCGTCGTCGCGCCCGGCGGGGGGCGATAGCCGACTACCAGCCTGGCCGGGATGCCGAGGATGCGCGCCAACGCGACGTACGCCGCCGCGAACTGTTCGCTTGTTCCTCTCTTCGTGACCAGCAGGAAATCCCGCAGCTGTGGCCAGCCGTGGCCGGCGGGCAATGCGGTGCCTGTCGCGCGGCGGTAGCCGTCGCGGAAGAAGCGTTCCAGGACCAGTGCGCTCTCGAACGTCGGACGCAGGCCGTGCACCGCCTGCGCGGCCAGCTCCGGGATGCCGTCCGGGACCGCGCCGACGTCGGCCAGCCCGCCCGGCGCGGCGCCGTCCAGCTGGGCCGCGGCGGAGACCTCGGGTGTCCAAAAGCTCAGCGAATACGTCGTCGCCGCGTCCGGAACCGGCGCCAGCAGCGACCCCTCGGCCGCCTCCACCAGCGGATCGGCGCCGGTCACGGCCGCGGGTAGCGGCTGCGACGGCAGCCACGGGCCCTGCCCGGGCCGGACGCTGATCTCCGCGCTGTCCCGCCGCACCGGCACCGCGGGCGGCGGCGCCAGTTCGCGGCCCAGCCGGCGGTAGTCGTGGCCGGCCGTCCACTCGACGCCGTCGAAGGCGTCGAGCACCACCAGCGGCCACCGGTCCGGGCTCGCGCCGCGGACGTCGAACACCGGCTCGCCGGGCCGCGCGAGCCGGGCGGCGATCTCGTCGAGCGGGCTGCCCGTGCGGACGTCGACGCGCGGCACCTCCTGCTCCTGCAGCGAATACGCCGCCGCCGAAGGCAGGCTTCCGGCCAGCACCACCGCCACCAACGCCGTCACCGGGACCGCCACCGCGCCGGCCCGCGCGGTGACACACGCGGTCAGCACGCACGCGAAGTACGCGACCGCGGCGATCAGCGCCGTCAGCCCGGACGCCGCCGAAAACAGCTGGCTGAGCACGAGGACCACGGCGCTCGGCGCGAGCGCGGGCAGCGGACGGCGCAGGCGCGCCAGCAGTTCCAGCGCCGCGGTCCCGGCGAGCACCACCAGCAGCGGCACGAACACCAGCAGCGCGGGCTCGGGCCGGGCGGGCCACGTCGATTGCAGCACCAGCCGCCACGACCGCGTGACGCCGGTGCCGAGCGCACCGAGAATGTCCACAACGGACATCGGGACCAGCACCGTGCCGACGACCGCGAGCAGGCCCGCCACGACCAGCAGCACCGGGCGCCAGGTCGCCAGCCCGGGCCGCAGCTCGCACAGCTGCGCGACGCCGAACAACACGGCCGCCGTGATGAGCACCGGCAGCAGCAGCGGCGTCCAGCCGAACACCGGCCCGAACAGCAGGCCCGCGACGACGACGGCCGCCACCACGGCCAAGCGCGCGGTCACGCGACCTCGTTCCACCGCGCGACGGCTTCGCGAGCCTGTCCCGCACGCAACACCAGGACGCCGGAACCCGCGCGCGGCGGCGCGGGCGGGCCGAGTTCGAGGACGTACGCCGCGCGGTACCGCGGCCGCAGCTCGGCGAGCGTCGACGGGTCCGCCGTCGCGGTCACCACGGCGAGGCAGCCGCCGCCCGACCCGTGCAGCAGGCCGGCCGGCACCAACGCCGTGTCCACTTCGGACTGACGGAGTTCGCAGAGCTCGTCCAGCAGGGGCAGCACCGCGGCCATCCCGCCCGCAGACGGCCGATCGGTGCCACCGGGCGTGACGAGCCGCGTGTGCCGGCCGGCCTGGGCGGCGGCCACCAGCAGCGACGCCGCGAGGTCGACCGCTTCCTCGAACACCTCCGGTCCGAAGACGTCCCGGCGGGTGTCGAGCAGCAGGGTGAACCGCGGCTGCTCCGGGTCGGCGTAGTCGCGCACCATCAGCCGGCCGGTGCGCGCTGTGGCCTTCCAGTACAGGTGCCGCACCTCGTCGCCGGGCTGGTACTCGCGGATCTCCTGCAGGTCGGTCGAGCCACGGAGGGAGTCGTCGGAGGTGACGCCTTCGTGGTGGTGACGCGGATGGCCCGCGGACGGCGCCCTGGCCGCGTACCGGCGCGGGTGCACCCACAACGTCGCGGTCTCGCCGGTCGCGACGCGGTTGCGCGCCAGCCCGAACGGGTCCGCCCGGTGCAGGCTCAGCGGGCCGACGGTCTGACGCCCGCGCACCGACGTCGGCAGTTCGTAGTGCAGCGTCCGGCTGACGCCGGGGTGCAGCGGCGGGATCCGCACGGTCCGCCGGAACCGGCCGGCCCGGTCGGTGGCGTAGCACCCGCTCTGCCGCCGGCCGGGCGCCGTCGCGGTCAGCCGGGCCAGCGCGGGTTCACCCCGTTCGACGCGGTCCGGGTGCACCGCCCGCGTGACGTCGACCCGGCCCCGGCGCGCGGTCAGCGCGATCGCCGCCGCGACCGCGCCGAGGCCGGCCGCGCCGAGCGCCCGCAGCAGCGGGTACCCACCCCATTGGCCGCCGCCGAAGAGCAGCAGCGAGACGACGAGGAAGGCCACGCCACGCGGCGTGAGCCGCACGTTCACCGCGCGGCGACGGGCAGCGGCCCGGGTGCCGGGACGGCGTCGAGCACCTCGCGCACGATCTCGTCGGCGCCGCGCCGGCCCAGCTCGGCCTCGGCGGTGAGCACCAGCCGGTGCGCGAGCACCGGGATCGCGACGTCCTTGATGTCGTCCGGGGTGACGTACGCGCGGCCGGCGGTGGCCGCCAGCCCCTGCCCGGCGCGGACCAGCGCGATGCTGCCGCGCGGGCTGGCGCCGAACCGCACGGCCGGGTGACCGCGGGTGGCCGCCGCCAGGCGCGCCGCGTACTCGCACACCCCACGGTCCACGTGGGACGCGCGGACCTCGGCGATCGCCGCCGTCACGGTCGGCAGGTCGACGACCGCGGGCAGGTCGCGCGGGCTCACCCCGGCCGCCTCGCTCATGATCACCAGGACCTCCGAGGCGAGGTCGGGGTAGCCGACGGTCAGCCGCATCAGGAACCGGTCGAGCTGGGCCTCGGGCAGCCGGTAGGTGCCCTCCATCTCGATCGGGTTCTGCGTCGCCACCACGAGGAACGGGCGCGGCACGTCGTGCCCGACGGCGTCGACGGTCACCCGCTGCTCGCTCATCACCTCGAGCAGCGCCGACTGCGTCTTCGGCGTGCCGCGGTTGATCTCGTCGGCGACGACGACGTTCGCGAACACCCCGCCGGGGTGGAAGACGAAGTCCTCGTCCTTCTGCCGGTAGACGGTGACGCCGGTGATGTCACCCGGCATCAGGTCCGGCGTGAACTGGATGCGGTGCCAGGTCCCGCCGACGCTGCGCGCGAGGCACTGCGCCAGCGTCGTCTTGCCGACGCCCGGGACGTCCTCCAGCAGCAGGTGCCCTTCGGCGAACAACGCGGCGACGGTCAGCCGGATCAGCTCCGGCTTGCCGCGCACGACCTGGCTGACGTTGTCGGCGATCGCGCGGTAGACCTCGGCGGCGCGAGTGCTCAAGACGCCCGCCAGACGAGGCGGTTGGAGCTGACCGAGCCGACCGTCACCCACACCGTGTTGCCGACGCCGTAGTAGTAGAACGCGTTCAAGGTCATGGATCCGTTTTCGTCCGTGCTCTTCGTGAGGCCTGGGTTGTCGTAACCGCTGTTGCTCGCGTTCGGCTGGACGTGGTAGCTCGTGTCGGGCTGGAACCCGGTCAGCACGACGTGCATCCACGCGCAGGAGGGGGTGTCCTCCGGCTGGTCGCAGTCTCGCTCATCACCTTGGGGACGGGTCCCGCGACTGATCTTGATCGACGGTTTCGGCGCCGCCCGCGTGAACGTCGTCGACGCCGCCGCGCCCCGCCCGGCGCTGTTCTGCGCCGCGACCTGGACGCGGTAGGTCGCGCCCGCGACCAGGCCCGGAATGGACGCGGAGCGGCCGGCGGTGTCGAGCGAGCCCGCGCCCGAGCCGTCCGACCGAGCCCAGCTCACGTGGTACGCGGTGACGGCGGCGCCGTTCGGGGCCGCGGCCGACCAGCGGACCGCCGCGGTGGACCCGCTGACCGAGGCGGACAGCCCGCCCGGCACGCCCGGCGGCGTCGCGGGCGCGGCGACCACCGGCGGCGAGGCAGGCGGCGCGGGCGGCGCCGGTGGTGTGGTTCGCGAAGGCGGGGCCGCGGGCCGCGTCGAAGCCGGCTTCGGGGGCGCGGGCGGCCGCGGCGGATCCGGCCGCCCGGAGGACGGCGACGGAGGCGGCGGGGTCGGCGTGACCGGCGGCGGTGCGACCGGCGGCGCCTGTTTCGGCGGGTCCGCGACGACCGGGACGTCGGCGGCCGAGCCGTCCGGGTCGACGACCACGACGTGCTTGCCGGCGTCGCCGTCGATGTAGAGCCGCTGGTCCTCGCCTTTGCTGAGCCGCGGGTCGCCCGGCTCGGCCGGGATCGGCGTGACGGCGCGGCCGCGGCCGTCGGCGCCGTAGGTGCGCAGCGTCCGGCCGTGCTTGTCGAGCAGCGCGACGGTGTCGCCGGTAGCGGCCGGGGTCGCGTAGTCGCCCGGCGGGACGTCGACGGTGATCGGCGGGACGCCCGGCCGGTCGCGGGTCAGCGCGGCCGTGTCGACCAAGTGCAGCCGGTTGGCCGAGGGGTCGAAGATCGCGACGCGGCCCTGCGCGTCCGAGCCCGCGACCCGCGCGCCGGGCGGGACGTCGACGCCGAGTGCGACGGCCGGTTCGAGACCGCCCGGACCGACCGCGCTGAACGTGCCGGCCGTGGTGTCGACGAAGACCGGCTTTTCCCCCACCAGGGTGAGGGCGCCGGCGTGCCCGGGCGGCGCCGCGGCGGGGCAGGCGAGCTGATCGGCGGCCTTCGGCAGGTCGCAGACCGAGCCGGTGTCGACGCGGTTGACCCACACCGTGCCGTCCTTCGCGGCCACCGGATCGCCGAGCTTCCCGCCCGCGGGGACGACGGTCATGGTGTCACCGAGCCGCACGACGCTGCCGGCGTCGCGGAAGACGAGGTAGGGCCCGCCGTCGGTTTCGAGCAGCACCGGGTGTTCCCCGGTGACCGGGAGCGGGGTGCTGCCGGTCACCGCGAGGTCGGATTTGCCGAACTGCGTCGCCTGCGACGGCCCGACGACGTACCCGCTGGAATCCCCTTGCACCACGGAATCCCCCGGCGCGAGACCGGGCACGGCGGCCTTCGCGTCGACGCTGCGCGAAGCGCCGTTGACGTGCAGCACGAGCCCGAGCCCGGGGTTGACCACCCAGTGCCCGGACGGCGAAAACGACAGACCGGAGGTCGGGCTCACGGCTCCCGTGAGCGCCAGCGTCACCACCGCGACCCCGCCGATCGCGACCAGCGCCACGGGCAGTCTCGACCGCAAACCCCGGCCGGCCCCCCGCGGCGCGCCACCCTTCACGCCACTTCCCTGCACCCGCTCAGCGTAAGCCATCGGATACAGTCCTGGTCCATTCCGCGTACACCGAGGGGGTCCGGATGGCGGCGAACCGGCCGGTCACGGCGGTGGCCGGGCTGCTGGCCGTGCCGGTGCTGACCGGGCTGCTGACCTTCGCGCTCGCCCGCGCCGCCGAGGACCCGGTGCTGCCCGCGGCCGCGCCGGACGGCCCGCTGACGGTCGTCGGCTCGGTGACGCTGGAGCCGACCACGCCCGTCGCCGGGCAGCCGGTCACCGCCCGCGTGCGCGTCGCGGGCGATCGCTCGGTCCGGCTGCGGACGCTCGTGGTGAAGGTCCGCGACGACCGCGGCGCGTTCCACGACTTCCCGGCCCGCCCGGACTTCCCGCTGACGCCGTCGGCGGCCGATTTTGTGGTCACGACGGCGTTTCCGGCGCCCGGCCGCTACTTCGCCTACCTGGCCTACGACACCGGCGACGGCCCGCTGAGCCTGCCGCCGTGGGCGCCGTTCACGGTGCGCTGAGCGGCAGCACCAGCTCGAAGATCGCGCCGCCCTGTTCGGCGTTGTAGACGCGCAGCTCGCCGCCGTGGGCCTGGGCGACCCACCGCACGATCGACAGCCCGAGCCCGCTCGACGAGCCCTCGCCGGTGAACTGCTCGAACGCCGCTTCCGCGCGGGCCGCGTCGACGCCGGGGCCGTGGTCGGCGACGGTGACCCGGCCGCCCGCCACGGTGATGTGCACGACCGCCCGCGCGCCGGGTTCGTGGCCGTAGCGCAGGGCGTTGTCGAGCAGGTTCGCGATGGCCCGCTGCACGAGCACCGGGTCGGCGTCGATCTCGGTGGGGGCCGCGGTGAGCGTGACTTCGCCGCCCTCGGCCGGGGTTTCGCGGACGACGCCGGCGACGAGCTCGTCGAGCCGGACGCGCCGGACGGCGAGCTGGTCGGCGCCCGCCGACAGCCGGGCGCGGACGAGCAGGCCGTCGATGATCTCGCCCATCCGCCCGGCCAGCCGCACGGTGCGCGGCAGCAGGTCGGCGCTGTGCGCGGGGTTGCGCAACGCCGTCTCGGCCAGCGCGCGCAGCGCCGCGACCGGCGTCCGCAGGTCGTGCGCGGTCTCGGCGATGAGGATTTCCTGCTGCGCCAGGGCTTTCGTGGCCGGCCGCAACGCCCGCCCGGCGATCAGGTACCCCGCGACCCCGGCGACGCCGACGAGCAGCACGCACCCGCCGATCAGCAGCAGCACGCGCTCGTCGTGCGCGTCGGCCGGCTCCTGGGCGTCGAGGGTGGCCACGACCGCGCCGACGTACCGGCCGCCCGGCTCGAGGAACGGCTGCGCGCACACCCGGACCAGCCCGTCGCCGCCCTGGACCGTGCCGCTCAGCAGCGTGCCGGACTCGGTGGCCTGGCGCGCGAGCCCGGTCAGCGTCGCGTTGTCGACCGCGACGCAGGTGCGGGCCGACTGGTAGCCGGTGAACCGGACGTCGGCGCCGGGCAGCACGGCGAACTGCGGGCAGCCGGCGTTCATCGGGTCGCGTGCGACGTCGGCGGTGACGATCGCGCCGTCGTAGTGGATCAGCCGGGTGACGGTCGAGGTGACGCGCTGGAGCTGGGCGTCCAGGGCGAGGTCGCGGCTGCGGCCGTCGTCGCGGACCAGCAGCCAGCAGTAGAGGATCAAGCCGACCGCGTTGAGGCCGGTGAACAGCCAGACGAGCAGCCAGCGCAGGCGGCGCAGCCGGGCCGCGGACGTCGCGCTCACGCCGGCGCCCCGAGCCGGTAGCCGAGCCCGCGGACGGCGTGCACGAGGTCCGGCTCGCCGAGCTTGCGGCGGATCCGGCGGATGACGACGTCGACGACGTTGGACATCGGGTCGGCCGCGGTGTCCCAGCAGTGTTCGACCAGGTCGGCGCGGGCGACGGCCCGGCCGGGCCGCGAGATCAGGAACTCCAGGACGGCGAACTCGCGGGCGCTCAACGCCAGCGGCGCGCCACCGCGGCGGGCTTCGTGGCGGGCGGTGTCGACCTCGAGGTCGGCCACCCGCAGCACCGGCGGCCGGGTGGCCGGACGGCGGCAGAGCGCGTGCACCCGGGCGGTCAGCTCGGCGACCGCGAACGGCTTGCCGAGGTAGTCGTCGGCGCCGCTCTCGAACCCGGCGACGCGGTCCGCGACCCCGGCGTGGCCGGTCAGGAACAGCACCGGGACCGTCCAGCCGGTTCGCCGTCGCTCGGCGACGTAGCCGAGCGAATCGCCGTCGGGCAGCTTCCGGTCGAACACCGCGCAGTCGTAGGCGTCGCGGGCGAACGCCGTGTCGGCGCTCGCGACGTCGCCGGCCTCGTCGACGTCGAACCCGGCCGCCCGCAGCTCGACCGCGACGGCCGTGCGCAGGTCCTCGTCGTCCTCCACCACCAGCACCCGGCTCACCGGCCGATCATGTCATCGAAACCTCATGCGGGCCGCGGCACGGTGGTGGCACAACGGGCCGGACGGCCCGGACCGCGAGGGGGAAACGGTGCTCTTCCAGGTGCTGGGGCCGGTGACGGCGCGTGGCCGCGACGGCGCGGCGCTCGAGCTCGGGCCGGGCAAGCCGGTCACCGTGCTGGCGACGCTGCTGCGGCACGCGGGCGCCTGGGTGAGCGTCGACGAGCTGGTGGACGCGACCTGGGCGGACCGCCGCCCGCCCGCGTCGGCCGAGGCCAACCTCAAGACCTACATCTGGCGCCTGCGGCGGGTCCTGCCGGCGCCGGGGGACGGCGGGCGCATCGAGCACCGGCCCGGTGCCTACCGGATCCGCGTCGAGCCCGGGGAGCTCGACGCGGACCTGGCCGCCGACCTGGCCGCGCGGGCGGGAGCCGCGCTGGCCGAGGGGGAGTACGAGACCGCCGCCGCGCTGGCGGGACGGGGGCTCGTGCTGTGGCGCGGCCGGCCGTTCGAGGGGGTGGCCGGGAAGCCGCCGGCCGCGGCGGCGGTCCGGCTCGGCGAGCTGCGCTGGGAGCTGCGGGAGCTGCTGGCCCGCGCCCGGCAAGCGGCCGGGCGCGCGGGTGAAGCCGTTGTGCTGCTTCGGGAACTGGTCACCGAGGACCCGCTGCGCGAAGGCGCCTGGACGCTCCTGGTCGACGCGCTCACGGCGGCCGGCCGCCGGGGTGAGGCGCTGTCCGCGTACTGCGACGCGCGGCGGGTGCTGGCCGCGGAACTCGGCGTCGAACCCGGCGCCGGCCTCGCCGCGGCCTACCGGCGGGCGCTGTCCGGGCCCGCTCCGGCACGTCGCGAACTCCCCCGCGACGTCCCCGGCTTCACCGGCCGCGACACCGAACTCGCGCTGCTGCGGGACGCGCCCGAGCCGGTCGTGCTGCTCGAAGGCATGCCAGGGGTGGGGAAATCCGCGCTGGCCGTGCGGCTCGCGCACGAGCTGGCCGAGCGGTTCCCGGACGGCCAGTTCCACGTCGAGCTGGGTGCCGACGGCGATCCCGGCGCGGTGCTCGCCCGGCTGCTGCGCGCGATCGGCGTCGACGCTCTTCCCGCCGACTTGGGCGAACGCGCGGCGCTCTGGCGGTCCGAGATCGCCGGCCGCCGGATCCTGCTGGTCCTCGACGACGCCGTCAGCGCGCGCCAGATCGCGCCGCTGCTGCCGGGCGCGGGCCCGGCCCGGACGCTGATCACGACCCGCGACGGCGGCTGGCACGTCCCCGGCGCGCGTCGGCTGACCCTGGCACCGCTGGACGACGAAGCCGCCGCGGCCCTGGTCCACGCGTGCGCGGGCGACGCCCGGCCGCTGGGCGAACTGCTCGCTTTCTGCGGCGGGCTACCGGATCTGCTGCGCGCGGCCGGCGACCGGCTCGCCGCGCGGCCGCACTGGCGGATCGCCGACGTCGTCGCGTGGCTCGCGGCGGAGGTCGCCCCGGCCCGGCTCGACGCGTCCCTGCAGCGGCTCGCCCCGGCCGAGCGGACGGCGTTCCGCGCGTTCGCCGGGCTGCCGCGCGAGGTCGGCGTCCCGCTGGTCGCGCGGCGGCTGCGGGTGGGCCAGACCGAGGCGCGGCGGCTGCTGGAACGGCTGGTCGACGTCCACCTGCTCACCGCGCCCGGCCCCGGGCGGTACCGGGCGCGGGTTTCCCGGCCGGGTGACCAAGGGGTGCACGTGGCATGACCCGGCTAGGCTCGGTGCCCGTGCGGGTACTGGTCACCGAGGACGACGAGGACATCCGCCTCGCCGTCGAGCTGGCGTTGCGCGACGCCGGGTTCGCCGTCGACACGGCGCCCGACCTGGCGACCGCGGACGAAGCGTTGTTCGTCAATTCCTACGACTGCGCGGTGTTCGACCGGAAACTGCCGGACGGTGATTCCCTCGGCTTTGTCCGGGGCCACCGGAAATCCGGCTGGACGGTTCCCGTGCTGTTCTTGACCGGGCACGACAGCGTCGCCGATCGCGTCGCCGGGCTGGCCGAAGGCGACGATTACCTCGGCAAGCCGTTCGCCGTCGCCGAGCTGATCGCGCGGGTGCGGAACCTGTGCCGCCGGGCCGTCCCGTCTGGGCCCGAAGTCCTGCGCCACGGCGACCTTTCTATGGACGTCTCCCGGCACGAAGTCCACCGTTTCGGTGTGCTCGTTTCCTTGACGGCCAAGGAGTTCGCCGTGGTGCGGCGGTTGCTGGAGGCGGCCGGGAGCACGGTCACGCGGCGCGAACTGGAGGCGGCGGCGTGGGACGAACTGGTCGCGCCGACGTCCAACGTGCTCGACGTCGTGATCGCGCAGTTGCGGCGCAAGCTCGGGCCGCCACCGATCGTGCGGACCGTGCGCGGAACGGGTTTCTCGCTTTCCTGATGTATTGGCGCTGTATCGCGGTTGGACGGCGATCGCGCACCATTTCCGGGTAGGACTTTCTTCGATTCCCGGGAGCACTGTGATGAGCAAACCGAACCGGATCGGCCGGGCGGCGGTCTACGGCGTCGCGGGCCTGGCGACGGCCGCGATCGGCGCCACCGCGGCGAACGCCATGGCCGCCGAGAGCGACACCGTGGCGGCTCCGCAGGCCGCGGCGGCCCAGGCCCCGATGACGCAGGCACCTGCCGTTTCGCCGCACGCGTCTCCGGCCGTGAAGACACCGGCGGTGAAGACACCGGCTGCGCACCCGGCACCGGCCGTCAAGGCCCCCGAGGTGAAGGCGCCGACCGTCAAGGCTCCTGAGGTGAAGGCGCCCACGGTCAAGGCCCCCGAAGCCAAGCCCGTCTCGAAACCCGCCTCAAAGCCTGTCGTGAAGCAGGCCGCTTCGACGCAGAAGGCCGCGCCGAAGGTGCACGTCGCCGCCCCGGCCGCTCACCAGGTCACCGGCGTGCGGCACCACGCGGTGAAGCCCGCGACGCGGCACACGGCTCAGCACACGAAGGCGGCGCCGCAGAAGAAGTTCGTCGTGCGGGCCGCGACCCGGCCGAGCGTCGCCCAGGCCGAGCAGCGCGTCAAGGACCTGCAGGCCGAGCTGACGCGGGCGCGGGCCGATCTCGCGACCCTGAAGGCGGGGCAGCAACGGGACATCGGGCCGTGCAAGACCGTCCGGAAGGTGTCGGCGGACGGGCACAGCGCGTCGACGGCTTCGGTGTGCGGCAACGGCACCGTGAAGGTGGGCTGACGTGGGCGCCACCGTCGCCGAGCGGCCGCGGCTGTCGCTGCAGTCCGCGCTGGTCCGCACCGGCCTGCTGCGGCGGCCGGTCGCGCCGCGCTACATCGTCGTGCCCGCGCAGGTCTGGCTGGGCCAGCGGGCGGCCACGCCGGAGGACGACGAACACGCGTCCGACGCGGTGCCCGCGGAGGAGTACTACTACCAGCACCCGGTCCGGACGCCGATGGGCCAGGCCGCGGCGAGCACGGCCGGCGGCGTGCTGGCCGCGATCGCGGCCGGTGTCCTGCCGGGGATGCTGATCGGCGCGCCGGGCGGGATCGTCGCCGGCGTCGCGGCCGGGCTGTTCGGCGGGCTGATGGGCCGCGAACTGGCCGGCGAGCTGTACGAACGCCGTCACGAAGCCTGAGGGGGGCGGGTGCCGATCGGCACCCGCCCCGGTTGTTCCTCAGCCCGCGACAGCGGAGACGAAGTCCTTGAAGACGTCGCTGGTGAGCACGCCGTCCTCGATGGCCTGCGGATCGACCTCCATGTCGAGGCCCAGCGAGCCGCCGACCAGCGGTGAGAAGCCGGCCTTGACGTGCACGCGGTACTTCCCGTCCTCACCCTTGCCCAGCGTGGCCTCGGCGGTGACGCCCGGGCCGATCATCAGCTCGGGCTGCGCGGACACGGTGACCGGGCCGGGGCCGCTCGACACCTCGGGCAGCTTCACGTCGAGCCCGGCCTTGGCTTCGGCTTTGGCACCGACGCCGTCCTTGCCGACCTCGACGCCGCCTTCCGCCTTGGCCGTCAGCGCGTATTCGCCGTTCTGGATCCCGCCGTCGAGGGCGGACCAGGTGCCGTGGTCGAAGTCGTAGTGCGCCTCGGCGTGGACGATCCCGCCCTTCTTGTCCGGGCCCGTCACCTCGGCCCCGCTGTCCGTCCCCTGCGACTGGACCTTCACGCCGAGCTGGTCGAGCCGGTCCATCGCGTCCTGCACGTAACGGCGGAGAATGCCCTGGGTGCGCAGGCAATCCCCTTGCGTGCAGGCGGGCGTGATCGGGATCGGGTCCTCGGGGTAGGGATCACCGGCGTTCGGCTGCGGCCACGGGTCGTCGCCGTCGTCGGCCTTGTGGCGGTAGTCGGCGGGGATGGCGTCCTGCTTGCGGACCTGGCGGTAGTCGGGCTTCTTCTGCTGCTTTTCCTGCTTCTGCTCGGGCTGCTTCTCCTGCTTGGGCTGCTTTTCCTGCTTGTCTTTCTTCTGCTGCTTGTCGCGGTCCTGGTTCCTGTCGTCGTCCCGGTTCTTCTTCTCGGACCGGTCCTGGTTGTCGTCGCGGTCCTTCCGATCGTCGCTGTCCCGCTGCTTCGGCTGGTCCTCGTTGTCCTGGTTCTTCTTGTTGTCGTCCTGCTGCTTGCGCGGCTTGTCCTCTTGCCCGGAGTCCTCACGCGGCTTCGGCTTCTCCGGCTTCGGCGCGGGCTTCTCCGGCTTCGGCTTCGGCTGCTTGGGCGTCTGCTGCTTGGAGGCGGGATCCTTCTTCTGCGCCGGCGGTGGGTTCACCGGCTGGTTCTTGGTCTCGGCGTCGAGCTTCCGCAGCGGGCCGTCGTCGCGCAGCGCCCCGCCGGGGCCGCTGGGAACCAGCTTCCCACCCACACCCCCACCAATAATCGTGCACGCGCACGGGTTCGGCGTCGGCTTCGCCTCGGCCGCGCCCGCGCTGAGCAGCCCGAACCCGAGGGCGACGAAGCCGCCGGAAGCCGTGTAGAGCAGCGCCCGGCGTGCGCTCATCGGTGCACCACCGTCGAAGACGACCACGACGACGGCCCACTGTCCGAAGTGGACGTCGACGTCACGGACTTGTGTTCGTGGGCGGCGATCTTCTTCGCGATGGCGGGCGAGAACCCGGCCTGCTCCAGCAGTTTCTGGTCGGAGTCGCGCGTCGGCTTCGCGGGCGACTTCCGGTGCTGGGTGTGGTGCTTGACGTCCGCGAGGTGGGCCTCGGCCTTGGAGAGGTGGTCCTTCGCCTGGTGCAGCGCCTGATCGGCGGCGTCGACGGCCTTCTTCGCCGCCCCGACCTCGGCGGTCGCCTGGTCGAGCGCGGACGGCGCGGCCGGCTTCGGCGGCGGCACGGGCTTCGGCAGCGCCACGGGCTTGGCGACGAGGTGCGGCAGCGAGATGTGGTTGGCCTGCCCGGGCTGCACGGTCTGATGCTTCACGACCTGCCGCTTCTGGTGGGAACCCGGCTTGGCCTGGCTGTGCTTGGCCGGAGCGTGCTTTGCGGGCTGGGCGACCTTCTGCGCGACCTTCGCGGCCGGCGCCGCGAGGGGCGCGACCTTGACGGGCGCGACGGCGGCCGGAGCGACGGCGGGCCGCCCGGTGGCCGCGGCGACCGGCGTCACGTCATCGGAGGCGAAGGCCCCGGCGGCGGTGGCCCCGACCGCGGCGGTAGCGAGCCCGGCGACGCCGTACACGGCCGCGCGGCCCACCTTGCTGGATGTTGTCATGCTGCTCTCCCCGTACGGATGACCTCGCGGAATGCGGGTTTCCGTGCAGCGTGGGCGGGGAGGATCCAGGGCGGGTACACCCGGCGTACATCGGGGTTTCAGGCGCGCCGGAGCCCGTCGACGAGCACGCCGACCATGCGCTGGTTGTACTCGATACCCTCGCCGAGCACGGGCTGGCACAGCAGCGCGATGGCGTGCATCAGGTCCTTCGCGCTGACGTCGGCGCGGATCCCGCCGGTCGCGACCGCGGCGTCGAGCAGCGCCGCGAGCACGGGCTCGAGCCGTTGCATGAAGTAGCCGGGCAGGCCGTCGAAGGCCGGGTCCCCGGAGTGCAGGGCCGTCGCGAGGCCGCGCTTGGTCCCGACGAACGCGGTGTACTGGCGAAGCCACTCCACGAGCGCCACCTGTGGTTCGTGCTCGGCACTGAGCGCCGGACCGGCGACGGCGCAGGTGTCGATCCCCCGGTGCAGCACGGCCACGACCAGGTCAGCGCGCTGCGGGAAGTGCCGGTAGAGCGTCCCGACGCCGACCCCGGCCAGGTCGGTGATCTCCTTCGCGGGAGCGTCCACGCCGGAGGTGGCGAAGACGTTTTTCGCGGCTTCGAGCAGGGCGTCGACGTTGCGCTGGGCATCGGCGCGCAGCTTGCGCGGTTGCATAACCGGAAAGCCTTTCCGTATAGTAGCGGAAGAGCTTTCCGCTTACGCCTCCGAGACTACCCCCAGGAGCCACCCCTCATGCAGTACCGCACCCTCGGCCGCACCGGCATCAAGGTCAGCCCGTACGCACTGGGCACCCTGATGTTCGCGACGTCCATCGGCAACCCCGACCCCGAGGACTCGATCCGCGTCATCCACAAGGCCCTGGACGCGGGCATCAACTTCGTAGACACGGCCGACGCCTACGGCGACGTCGAAGACGTAGTGGGCAAGGCCCTGAAGGGCCGCCGCGACAACGTAGTCCTAGCTACAAAGTTCAGCCGCCCGACGGGCGAAGACCCCAACCACCAGGGCACGTCAAGGCGCTGGATCATGACCGCAGTAGAGACTTCGTTGCGCCGCCTGCAGACGGACCACATAGACCTGTACCAGATCCACCGCCCCGACCCGTCGACGGACATCGAGGAAACGCTCTCGGCCCTGAACGACCTGATCCACAGCGGCAAGGTCCGCGCAATCGGCACGTCGGCCATGCCGGTATCGGACCTCATCGAGGCCCAGTGGACGGCCACCCGCCGCAACTTCGAGCGCTTCCACACGGAGCAGCCGCCGTATTCGATCCTGAGCCGAGGAATCGAACGCGAAGTCCTCCCGACCACACGACGCCACGGAATGGGCACCCTGGTCTGGGGCCCACTGGGCCAGGGAATGCTCACAGGCCGAGTCCGCCGAGACGGCGCGAACGACCTCCGCCGAGCGGGCATGCTGAAGCACCTGAACGACTCGCGTCGCATCGACGTCGTGGAGCAACTGATCCCGCTAGCAGCTTCGGCCGGCCTACCGCTGACCCACCTGGCGATGGCGTTCGCAATCTCCCACCCGGGCGTGACAAGCGCAATCATCGGCCCGCGAACGATGGCCCACCTGGACGACCTGCTGGCCGGCATGGAGGTCACCCTGTCGGACGAGGTCTTGGACCGAATCGACGAGATAGTCCCCCCGGGCACGAACGTAAGCGCACTGGACCAGGACTTCGTACCGCGGGCGCTACAGGAGATCCCCCTCCGTCGACGCCCGATGAGCGAACGCTCAGCCGCCTGATCGCACAGTGCCCCCGACGGGGTTCGAACCCGCACTGGGTCGATTTTAAGTCGACTGCCTCTGCCAGTTGGGCTACGGGGGCACCGCACACTCTAGGCGATCCCCGCCCTCGCAAGCCACGAGGCCGGACGGGGGTGTCCCCGGCCGGCCTCGTGTCTACTGTGGACCTAGTGGCTCAGTTCAGCGTCCAGGACTGGTTGGCGCTGCCCGTGCACGTCCAGATCTGCAGCAGGGTGCCGTCCGCGGAGCTGGGGCCCGTGGCGTCCAGGCACTTGCCCGAAGCCGGGTTGACCAGCTGGTTGCCCGTGTGGGTCCACTGCTGGGCGCCCGTTCCGTTGCAGTCGTACAGCTGGACCTTCGCGCCGTTCGCCGTGCTCGCCGCGTTCACGTCCAGGCACTTGCCCAGCGCTCGGAGCGTGCCCGAGGTCGACGTCCACTTCTGGGCCGTCGTGCCGTTGCACGTGTACAAGTCCACCGCCGTGCCGTTGGACGAGGAGGCGCCCGCGACGTCCACGCACTTGCCGCCGTAGCCGGTGATCGTGCCGCTGCCCGCGGGCGGCGGAGTGGTCGTGCCGCCGCCGGTGATCGCGTTGAAGATCCTCGAGTACGCGTAGCCCGTCGCGCGGTCGTAGTCCTGGAGCTCCCAGAACGACAGCTCCGCGACGCCGTTCTGGGCGGCGAACGTCTCCAGCTGCTGCGCGTCGGACTGGCTGAACTGCGCGCCGTCGTCGTTGCGGCCGGCGATCGGGGTCAGGCCCATCATCGCGTAGGCCGCCGACGTCGAGATGCCGTACAGGCTCGCCAGCTGCGACGCGCTGGCGCGGGCCGCGGACAGGGCGTCGCCCAGCACCGGCTGGCCGTCGTAGAAGTCCATCACCATCAGGTTGACGACGCTGACCTTGACGCCCTTGTTCTTGGCGTCGCGCAGCAGGTCCAGCTCGTTGCCCGGGATGCCCGACGGGTCGACGGCCAGGGTGTAGTCGACCTGGACGGCGCCATTTTGCTGCTGCAGCGCGGCCAGCGCGGAGTTGCGGCGCTGGTTCGAGCCCGTGTCGCCGAGGACGTCGCCCTCGATGTCGAAGTCCAGGCGGTTCGTGCCGTAGCTGTTGACCACGTTCGCGTACGCCGCGGTCAGGCTGGCGGTGTTCGTGCAGGTCTGGGCCAGTTCGCCGCCCTCCGCGCCGCCGAACGACGGGATGACGTTGCCGCCCGCGGCCTGCAGCGCGCTGATCTGGGACTTGAACGAGCCGACGCCGGTGCCGTTCGCTTCCCAGACCGGCGTGCAGCCGGACTGCGGGGTGAGGAACGCGAGCGTGAAGAACTTGGTGCCGGTGGCGCTCATGTCGGCGGACATCTGGCCGGCGTCGGAGTCGCTGATCTGCAGGTAGGGGGCCGCGTAGTGGGCCGGGAAGGCCGGGCCGGCCGCGGCCGCGGTGCCGGGCACGCCGGCGATGACGGCGACGCTCAGCACGGCGGGCAACGCCGCGACGAGTGCCGCTCGGGTTTTGGAAAAGCGCATGAAAGCTCCTGGGACCGTGGGGACGGGCGGTGCGGAGTCGATCCGACGACCGTCGGCGAGGGGGAGGTTCGCCGACTTATTCTTCGTTGTGAAGAAAGGGATACCCGCTCAACGACCCAGTTGTCCAGACCATGTCGCTCACCGGCACACAGTCGGTCATTCCCTGGCAACTGCCCCAAAAGGCCCTTAACAGGCAGCAAAAGAGCCCCCGCCCGCCGAAGCGGACAGGGGCTCTTCCGACCGGAACGTCAGGACTTCGAGACGCGCGCGAACTCGTCCTTCGGGTTGTTGATCTGGCCCAGCGAGATGACCTCACGCCGGAACAGGCCGCCGAGGATCCAGTCGAACAGGATGCGGATCTTGCGGTTCCACGTCGGCATCGCCTTGAGGTGGTAGGCGCGGTGGAACAGCCACGCCGGGAAGCCCTTGATCTTCAGGTTCAGCGCGTCGGCGACGCCCTTGTGCAGGCCCAGGCTCGCGACCGCGCCGAGGTTCTTGTGGTAGTAGTCCTTCGGCTGGCCGCCGCGGATCACCTTGATGATGTTCTTCGCCAGCAGCCTCGCCTGGCGGACCGCGTGCTGGGCGTTCGGCGGGCAGGTGGCCGTCGGGTCCTCTTCGGTGCGCGAGAGGTCCGGGATCGCCGCGTTGTCGCCCGCGGTCCAGACGTCCGGGTGGCCGACGACCTGCATGGCCGCCGTGGCCTCGAGGCGGCCGCGCTTGTCCAGCGGCAGGTCCGAGTCGGCCAGCACCGGGTTGGCCTTCACACCCGCGGTCCAGATGAGCGTGTCGGTGTCGAACTCGGTGCCGTCCGAGAGCTCGACGTGGCCGTTCTCGAACGACTTCGCCGCCGTCGACAGGTAGACCTCGATGCCGCGCTTCTCCAGCTGCTCGACCGTGTACACCCCGAGCGTCTCGCGGACCTCGGGCAGGATGCGCCCGGCGGCCTCGACGAGCACCCAGCGGACGTCGGCCGGCTCGATGTTCGGGTAGTAGTTCTCCACCGCGAAGCGGGTCATGTCCTCGAGCTCGGCCAGCGCCTCGATGCCGGCGAACCCGCCGCCGACGACGGTGAACGTCAGCAGGCGCTTGCGCAGCTCGGGGTCGAGCGTGCTGGCCGCCTCGTCGAGCTTGGTCATGATGTGGTTGCGGAGGTAGATCGCCTCGCCGATGGTCTTGAAGGCGATGCCCTGCTCGACCAGGCCCGGGATCGGCAGGATGCGGGCGACGGCGCCGAGCGCGACCACGAGGACGTCGTAGCCGAGCTGCTCGATGTGGCCGTCGGCGGCCTCGACCGTGACCGACTTCTTGTCGTTCTCGATCTTGGTGACGCGCGCGGTGAGCACGTGGCAGCGCTTGAGGACGCGGCGCAGCGGCACGACGACGTGGCGGGGCTCGATCGCGCCGGCCGCGGCCTCCGGGAGGAACGGCGCGTAGGTCATGTGGGGCTGCGGGTCAACGACGGTCACGGAGGCCTCGTTGGCCCGGAGCATCTTCTGGAGGCCGAACGCCGTGTAGAGCCCGACGTACCCACCACCGAGGACAAGGATCCGAAGCGGTTCCGACTTCGACTTCGCAGCAGCCATGAACTCATAGTCGCACCTTCACACGGACCTTGCGAGGGGACCCCATCTCGCTGTGACCAGCGTCGCTGCACCTTCCGTAACGATTCAGTCCGAGGCCGTCACCGAGGTCGCGGCGCGGAAGACGTCGGCCACCATCGTGTGGGTCAGGAGCCCGGTCTGGACATTGCGCGGCGAGACGTGATAACAGCCGAAAATCCGCAGGTCGCCGAGCTTCAGGACCGTGCCGTGGCCGAACGCGGGACGCGGCGACGGCACCGGCCAGCCCGCCGCGGCGAGCACGGGCAGCAACGCCTGCCAGCCGAACGCGCCGAGCACCACGATCGAGCGCAGTGTCGGACGTAACAGCGTCAGCTCCTCCGCGAGCCACGATCGGCACGTGTCGCGCTCGGCCGGCGTCGGCTTGTTCTCCGGCGGCGCGCAGCGCACCGGCGCGACGAGCCGCGTGCCGTACAGCTCGAGGCCGTCGCCGATCGCCGTCGACGTCGGCTGCGACGCGAGCCCGACCTCGTGCAGCACCCGGAACAGGAAGTCACCCGACGGGTCGCCGGTGAACATCCGGCCGGTGCGGTTCGCGCCGTGCGCCGACGGCGCCAGCCCGACCACGGCGAGCTTGGCGTCCGACGGCCCGAAGCCCGGCACCGGCCGCGCCCAGTACTCCTCGCCGCGGAACGCCGCCTTCGTGCCCGCGACGCCCTCGCGCCACTCGACCAGCCGCGGGCAGGCGCGGCACGCGGAGACGGCGGCGTCGAGCTGGGCGAGCGTCCTCATCGCAGCGCCACCCGGGACAGCCGGTCGGCCTGCCGCGTCGTCTCGGGCAGCCGGTAGCGCGGCGCCAGCGCGAGCGTCAGCCGGCACGCGTGAGCCAGGTCGATGCGGTGCCCGGCCGAGACGTACACCGGCTTGACGCCGTCCTGGGTGCGCAGCACCGCGCCGACGACCTCCCCCGCGTCGACCAGCGGCGCCGACGAGCCGCGCGCGTGCTCCGGCTCGTCGTGCGAGCCGACGAACCGCGTCTTGCCGACGCCGAACGCGGGCCGCCCAGTCAGCACGCCCAGGTGACACGCGAGCCCGAAGCGCCGCGGGTGGGCGAGGCCGTGGCCGTCGCAGACCAGGACGTCGGGCTCGTGGTCGAGCCGCTCGAGCGCGGCCAGCAGCGGCGGCAGCTCGCGGAAGGCGAACAGGCCCGGCTCGTACGGGAAGACGGCCTTGGCGCGGACCGTCCGCTCCTCCACCACGGTCAGCCCCGCCGTCTCCAGCGTGACGACCGCGGCGGCGATCCCGTCGGCCTCGTCGTAGGCGACGTCCAGGCCGGTCACCGTCGGGGGCAGCTCCGGGACGTCGTCGGTCAGGTCGACTTCGCCGCGCAGCCGTTCCTGCACGGCGAGCGCGTCGGCGATCGTCGCCGGCCAGTCGTCGGTGTGCACCAAGTCACCCTGCCACAGTGATCCGGCTAAGTTGGGGTCCATGGCGGACACGACCCCCGAAGAGGCTCCCGAGAAGACGACTCCGGAGATCAAGGAGCTCCCGGCCGAGCCGGCCGACGACATCGTCACGACCCAGCACACGCTCACCGTGAAGCGGAAGACGCTGTCCTACACGGCGAAGGCCGGGCGGATCGTCCTCCGCAAGGAGGTCGTGAAGGACGGCAAGTCCGAGGGGCCGAAGGCGAAGGCCGAGGTCTTCATCACCTCCTACACCCTCGACGACGCCGAACCCGGCTCGCGGCCGGTGACGTTCGCCTTCAACGGCGGGCCCGGCTCGTCGAGCATCTGGCTGCACATGGGGCTGCTCGGGCCGCGGCGGGTGCTCTCCGGCGACGTCGACAACCCGGAGCCGCCGCCGTACGGGCTGGCCGACAACCCCGAGACGCTGCTGGTGCACAGCGACCTGGTGTTCATCGACCCGGTGTCGACGGGCTACTCGCGCGCGGCCGAGGGCGGCGAGACGAAGGACTTCCACGGTTTCAAGGGCGACATCGAGTCGGTCGGCGAGGTCATCCGGCTCTGGGTGTCACGCCACGAGCGCTGGCTGTCGCCGAAGTTCCTGGCCGGCGAGTCGTACGGCACGCTGCGCGCCGCCGGGCTGGCCGCGCACCTGCAGGACCGCCACGGGCTCTACCTCAACGGCCTGCTGCTCATCTCGTCGGTGCTCGACCTCGGCACGCTGCAGTTCAGCGAGGGCAACGACCTGCCGTACTCGCTGTACGTGCCGACGTACGCGGCGATCGCGCACTACCACGGCCTGCACGGCGAGCGCCCGCTCGACGACGTCCTCGCCGACGCCGAGGACTTCGCGGCGAAGGACCTGCCGTGGGCGCTGGCGCGCGGCGCCCGGCTGTCCACACAGGACCGGGCCGACGCCGTCGCCACGCTGGCGTCGCTGACCGGGCTCACCGAGTCCTATGTGGACCGGGTCAACCTGCGGATCGAGCACGTCCGGTTCTTCACCGAGCTGCTGCGCGACCGCGGCCTCACGGTCGGCCGGATGGACGGCCGCTTCACGACGTGGGAGCCGGACGGCGGCCGCGAGCACATGAGCGACGACCCGTCGATCTCCCGGGTGATCGGCGCGTACTCGGCGGCGTTCAACCACTACGTGCGGGCCGAGCTGGGCTACGAGAACGACCTGCCGTACGAGATCATCCACGAGGACACGTTCAAGGCGTGGTCGTACAAGGAGTTCGAGGGCCGCTCGATCTCGGTGGTCGACTCGGTGAGCGCGGCGATGCGCGCGAACCCGCACCTGAAGGTCCACGTCGCGTTCGGCCACTACGACGGCGCGACGGCGTACTTCGCGGCCGAGCACGTCTTGGCGCACCTGCAGATCCCGGAGGAACTGCGCGACAACATCGACACGGCGTACTACCCGGCGGGACACATGATGTACGTCCACGAGCCGACCCGGGTGCAGCAGGCCAAGGACCTCGGGAAGTTCGTCAAGAAGGCGTCGAACCGCTAGGGCGATCCGGTGGCGTCCGGTCCGGCTCGAGCCGGACCGGACGCCGTCGGCAGCGGCCGGCCGTAGTCGCCCGGTGGCAGCCGCCGCTGCCGGCGCCAGTGCAGGGTGCCGCTGATCAGCTGGAGGACCACCACCACCGCGATGTAGCCCGCCAGCCACGACGTGACCTCCGCCGGCGGCCGCCTGCTCGGCCACAGCAGCTCCAGGATGACCGGGAAGACCACGAACCCCGGCATCGCGAGGTAGAGCCGCTCGGTGCGCAACGCCCGGTGGACGGCCAGGGATTCCGGGGTCTCGCCGAAGTCCCTGCCGCGGAGGACGCCTGTCAGGATCCAGCCGCAGCAGAGCGCGCTCAGGACGAGCAGACCCAGCCAGCTCACCGCGTACGTCCGAGCCGCTGTCGTGAAGTACATCGTGACGGCAAGCGCGATCCCGCCGCCGAACGCGGCCACGACCGAAACCAGGTACCAGCCGCCCAGGGCCTGCCACCAGGGCTCCGCCGGGCTCCGCGACGGGACCGACGCACCGAGTTTCCGCTCGTGCCACCGGATGCCGTCCCACATCGACAGCTGGATCCCGAAGTAGATGAAGTACGCGACGTCGCTCCGGGTCGCTCCAGGCCCGAACAACAGCGAATAGCCACTGCCGATGACGCAGATGCCGACCACGATCGCGAAGTAGCGCGGCAGACCGCGGCTGTACAGCGACCGTCTGGTGGCGATCAGCGCGGTGAGCAGCGGCGTCGGGCGTCCGACGGGCTGTCCTCGCTTGGCCAGCCACTTCAACGCCGCCGACTCCTCCGCCGACGTCACCTCGATCATCGGGCCTCCTGTGGCGGCGACCAGTCCACCGGGGTGCCCGGATCCGGGACCGGCGGCGTGCCGTAGTCGCCCGGTGGCAGCCTCCGGTACCGGCGCACGTGCCGGATGATGGCGACCGCCTGCAGGAGCACCACCGCCGCGGAGTAGCCGGCCAGCCAGGACGTGAAGCCCGGCGGCAGCCTGTCCTCCAGCAGGTCCATCACCAGCGGGACGACCACCAGGATCGGCGTCACGACGTAGACCTGATCGGCGCGCAACGTCCGGGCGACGGCGAGGGATTCGGCGGTTTCGGCGAAGAGCGGACGGCGGACGGTGCCGACCAGGACCCAGCCGGTGCACAACGCGCTCAAGATCAGCAAGCCCAGCCAGCTCGCCGCGTACGTTCGGTCCGTCGGGTACATCGAGACGGCGAGCGCGATCCCGCCGCCGAACGCGACCACGACGGACACCAGGAACCAGCCGCCGACGACCTGCCACCACGGTTCGGCCGGCTTCCGCGACGGGCCCCACGCGCGCAGGGCCCGGTCGTTGCGGCGGAAGCCGTCCCACATCGAGAGCTGCATCCCGAAGTAGAGGAAGTAGATCGGGACGCTCTCGGTCATGCCGTGACCGAACAACAGCGAATACGCCACCCCGAAGGAACTGGCGACCACGATGTAGAGGAAGTAGCGCCACCACCGCGACGGCTGTCTGGTGGCGATCAGCGCGGTCAGCACCGGCGCCGGCCGGCCGACGCGCTGACCGTGGCCCGCCAGCCACTTCAGCGCGGCCGATTCCGTCGCCGCGGTCACCTCGATCATCGGGCCTCCTGCGGGGGTGACCAGTCGACGGGGACGTCCAGGTCCGGCAGCGGCGTGCCGTAGTGGCCCGGCGGCAGCGTCCGGGAGCGGCGCAGGTGCCGGACGTAGCCGACCACCTGCAGAACCAGCACCAGTACGACGTAGCCGGCCAGCCACGGCGTGAACGACGGCGGCTGGTGGTTCCCCAGGAGCGGGTCCATCACCAGCGGCAGGACCGCCATCAGCGGTGACGCCGCGTAGATCGCCTCGACCCGGAGGGCCCGGGCGACGGCCAGCGATTCGGCGCCGTCGGCGATGAGCGGGCGACGGAGCACGCTGACCAGGACCCAGCCGCTGACGAGGGCGCTCAGCGCGAGCAGCCCCAGCCAGCTCACGGCGTACGTCCGGGACGGCGTCGTCGCGTACATCGTGACGGCGAGCGCGATCCCGCCCCCGAACGCGACCGCGACGGACGCGAGGAACCAGCCGCCGAGGACCTGCCACCACGGTTCCGCGGGCTTCCGCGACGGGACGGACTCACGGAGTTCCCGCAAGCGGAGGTGACTGCTGTCCCGGGCGGCGAACTGGAGCGCGAAATAGCTGAAGTAGACGGGGTAGCTTTCGGTCATTCCCGGTCCGAAGAGCCGCGTGTACCCCAGCCCGCCGACGAAGACGAGCAGCACGTAGCCGATGTAGCGCGGGAACCAGCGGCCGTTGAAGGCCTGCCTCGTCGCGATCAACGCGGTCAGCACCGGCGTCGGCCGCTCGACCCGCTGCCCGCGCTTGGCCAGCCAGCGCCGGGCCGCTTCCTGCTCCGCGGCGGTCACCATGATCATCGGACCACCACCTCGACGCCGTAGGTCCCCTCCGGCAGCAGCCGGCGCCGGTACTGCCGGTAGCGGCCGACGAGCAGGGTCGCGAAGGCGAGGACGACGTAACCGACGAGCCACGGCGTGAACTCGTGCGGCTGCCGGCCCGTCGTCAGGGGGTCGAAGAGCACCGGCAGCGCGAACAGCGCGGGCAAGGTGACGTACGGGTCCTCGGCCCGCACGACGGCGTCGATCATCAGCGACGTCTCGTCCTCGGCGAGGACCGGCCGCCGGACCACGCCGGTGAGGACCACCGCCACCACGAGCGCGCCGATCGCGAGCATCCCGAGCCAGCCCACCGCCCAGACCCACGCGGACGTCGTCACGCACATCGCGACGGCCAGGAGCGCGCCCCCGCCGAAGGTGATCAGCACCGAGGCCAGGTACCAGCCGTCCAGCGACTCCCGCCACGGCGGCCGGGGCACGTCGAGCCGCCGGTCGCCCAGCAGGGCCGCGGCTCGCCGGTCCGCCCAGCGCACCGGGAGCCAGACGAGCACCACCACGCCGGCGTAGGCCGCGAAGACCACGCCGCCCATGGGCGTGTGGAGCCAGAGCGCCAGGAACTGCAGGACGCCACCGGCGACCACGACCACCACCAGCACCAGGAAGCACCACGCCCAGTACCCCGGCGGCCGCGCGGCCCGGCGCGCGCCCAGCCGCAGCGCGAGCAACGGCGTCGGCCGCGCCACCTCGACGCCGCGTTTGGCCAGCCACAACCCGGCCGCGTCGACCTCGGCCTCCGTCGGTTCGTACACGTCTCCCCCTCGCCTCGGGAAGTACACGCACGAACCGGTCAAAAGGTTGACCCGAAAACGGCCCGCCTCCCGGAAGGGAAGCGGGCCGTCTCGGCGAGAGTTACTTCAGGTACTGCGACCCGTGGGTCACCGCCGCGTAGGCGTCGACGGCGCCGTGGCCGTAGAAGCCGTTGAACGACGCGTCACCCGTGCACGTTGCCGTGAACGTGGCGTCGCGGCCTTCGTCCAGGTAGTCCACCGTGCGGGGGACCGGGCAGGCGATCTTCGACGCCGTGCCCTCGAGGACGCGCTGGACCTTGTCCGGGTCCAGGCCGAAGCCGGCGCCGGACTTCTTGCCGTACTGCGAGACGATCAGCGCCGCGACGCCCGCCGCGTGCGGTGTGGCCATCGACGTGCCCTGCAGCCACTGGTAGTAGCCGACGCGGCCGTCCGCGGCCGTGGCCTTCTGGACGCCCAGTGCGACACCCGCCGGTGTCACGTTGCCCGCCGCGTCGATGTTGCCTTCGGCCACACCCACGTTCTTCGGGTACGTCGAGAGGATCTCGTTCTCGACCGTGCGGAACCACGGCGTGCCGAAACCGTCGCGGAAGTAGCCGCCCGGTGCGGAAACCGAGATCTGCTCGGTGCCGTAGTTCGAGTAGTCCGCCTTCGCCTGCGACGGGCCGAACGCGCCGACGCCGATCGTGTGGTTGCCCTCGACCGGCAGGTTGAGGCACGAGCTGTTGTCGACGGCGCGCGGGTGCGTGGTGTTCGCCGGGTAGTCCGGGCTGGTGGTGTCCGGCTGCGGCGCGCCGAGGTCGGTGTGCTGGTTGCCCAGCGCGACCACCATCGTGACGCCCTTCTTGTGCGCGTAGTTCAGCGCGCGCTGCGTCGCCTCGATGATCGTGCGCTGCTCGGCCTGCTCCGCGGCCGAGTCGGCCGGGTTCGCGGTGCAGTTGTACAGCCACGGGTCGGTGTAGAAGCTCATGTTGACCACGTCGATGCCGGCGTCGCCGGCGTAGGTCAGCGCGTCGACGGTCGGCTGCAGGAAGAAGTACCCCGAGTCCTGGCCGGCGCGGATGTTCACCAGCGTCACGTTCGGCGCGACACCCGAGACGCCGAAGCCGTTGGCCGCGGCGGCGATCGTGCCGGCGACGTGGGTGCCGTGGGCGCCGTCGTCGTGGTTCACCGGGTCGACGCAGCCGCGGAACTCGCACGGGCCGTCGACCTCGACGCCGTTGACGTCGAACGGGATGTCCTTGACGAAGTTGCGCGAGTCGGCCGCGTCGAAGTTCGGCGCGATGTCCGGGTGCGTGCCGTCGATGCCGGTGTCGATGATGCCGACCTTGACCTGCTTGCTGCCCGGCTGCTTGGTGCGGGAAAGGTCCGATCGGACGGACTTGAGGCCCCAGAGCTGGTCGTCCAGCGGGTCCAGTCCGAGGGCCTTCTTCGCGGCGGCGTTCCCCTTGGCCGTGCCGCGGCCTTCCTTCTCGACGTTGTTGTTCTTGGCCTTCTTGCCGTCCTTCGGCACCGAGCCGATGACCTGCGCCTTGGCCGCGCCGAACACGGACCGGTTCGCCGAGACGCGCTCGGTGAAGCCGGTCGCCGGGGCGCTGGCCTTGATCAGGCCGACCGCGCTGTTGGTCTCCAGCACCGTGCCACCCGCGTCGCGGATCGCCTTCTGCGCGCTCGCGACACTCTGGACGTCCTTGGCGAGCACGGTGAACTCGGTCGCGGGGCCGGCCAGCGCGGGCTGCGCGGACGCCACCGGGACCGCCACCGCGGTGAGCGCCCCGAACAGCGGGACGGCCAGCGCCGCGGCGAGAAGCCTGGGTCTCTTCACGTTTCTCCTCCTCGGAAAGCGGTTCCCTCCGGACCGTATAGATCGGACAATGTGGTTACAACGGCCAAACGTACGTTATGGAACAACCGACTTCTGCTCCGCGAAGTGACATGCTGACAAGTGCCCGTCGGTCCGCGGCACGAGTTCCGGTACCTCCGACGCGCAGATGTCCTGCGCCTTCCAGCACCGCGTGCGGAACCGGCAGCCGGACGGCGGATCCAGCGGGCTCGGCACGTCGCCGGTCAGCCGGATGACCTGCCGCTGCCCGCGCAGCGCCGGGTCCGCCACCGGCACCGCGGACAGCAGCGCCTGGGTGTACGGGTGGGACGGTCGCTCGTAGATCTCCTCGTCGGTGCCGATCTCGACGACCTTGCCGAGGTACATCACCGCGACCCGGTTGGACAGGTGCCGCACCACCGAAAGGTCGTGCGCGATGAAGACGTACGACAACCCGAACTCGTCCTGCAGGTCGCCGAGCAGGTTCATCACCTGCGCCTGGATCGAGACGTCCAACGCGGACACCGGCTCGTCGCAGATGATCACCTTGGGCCGCAACGCCAGCGCCCGCGCGATGCCGATGCGCTGGCGCTGCCCGCCCGAGAACTGGTGCGGGTAGCGGTTGAGGTGCTCGGGGTTGAGCCCGACCACCTCCAGCAGCTCCTGCACCTTCTTCGCCCGCGAGCCCTTCGGCGCGACGTCGGTGTGGATCTCGAACGGCTCGCCGACGATGTCGCCGACGGTCATCCGCGGGTTCAGCGACGTGTACGGGTCCTGCAGCACGATCTGGATCTCGCGCCGCAGCTTGCGCAGTTCGTTGCCGCGCATCGAAAAGATGTCGCGGCCCTCGAACTTCGCGGTGCCGCCCGTCGGTTCCTCCAGGCGCATCAGCACCTGGGCCAGCGTCGACTTGCCGCAGCCGGACTCGCCGACGACGCCGAGCGTCTCGCCGGGCAGCAGGTCGAACGAGACGCCGTCGACCGCCTTGACCTGGCCGACTGTCCGCTTGAACAGGACGCCGGTGCGGACCGGGAAGTACTTCTTGAGGTCGTTGACGGAAAGAATGGGTTCCGCCGACGTGCTCTTCTCAGCGGAAGCGGCATCAGACACTGCCACGGGAGTTCACCACCACATCTTCGGCGAAGTGGCACGCGCTGGTCCGGCCGAAGCCGATCCCGCGGGGCGCCGGGACTTCCGAGGAACAGCGGTCCTCGGCCCGCTTGCAGCGCGGGTGGAACGGGCAGCCGGGCGGGACGTCGAGCAGGCTCGGCGGCAGGCCCTTGATGGTCTCCAGCGTCTGTCCCTTGAGGTCGAGCCGGGGCAGGGAGTCCATCAGCGCGGCGGTGTAGGGGTGGGCCGGCGCGCGGAACAGCTCGACGACGTCGGCCTGCTCGACGATCCGGCCCGCGTACATCACCGCGATCCGGTCCGCGACCTCGGCGACCACGCCCAGGTCGTGGGTGATGAGCACCAGCCCCATCTTGCGTTCGGCCTGGATCTCCCCCAGCAGGTCCATGATCTGGGCCTGCACGGTGACGTCGAGGGCGGTGGTCGGCTCGTCGGCGATGAGCAGGTCCGGGTCCAGGGCCAGCGACATCGCGATCATCGCGCGCTGGCGCATCCCGCCGGAGAACTGGTGCGGGTAGTCCTTGAGCCGCCGGTCGGCGGCCGGGATGCGGACGATGTCCAGCAGCTCGATCGCGCGCTTGCGGGCGTCCTTGCGGGACATCCCGAGCCGCACCCGCAGCTGCTCCTCGATCTGGAACCCCACGGTGAACACCGGGTTCAGCGCGGACAGCGCGTCCTGGAAGATCATCGCGATCTCGCTGCCGCGCACCTCCCGGCGGCGGTCCTCGGACGCCGTCAGCAGGTCCTCGCCGCGCCAGCACACGGCGCCGCCGGTGATCACGCCGGGCGGCGTGTCGAGGATGCCCATCACGGTCTGCGCCGTGACGCTCTTGCCGGAGCCGGACTCGCCGAGCACGGCCAGGGTCTCCCCGGCGTGCACCGAGTAGCCGACGCCGTTGAGCACGTTCGCCACACCGTCCGAGGTGCGGAACTCGACGTGCAGATCCTCTACCTCAAGCAGGAGTTCGTTGTCGGACAAGGGGATCTACCTCGACTTCGGATCGAGCGCGTCGCGGATGCCGTCACCCAGCATCACGAAGGCCAGCACGGTCAGGGTGACGAAGGCACCCGGGAACAGCAGCATGTGCGGGTCGCTGCGGAAGTAGTCCCGCGAGTCGCTGATCATCACGCCCCACGAGATCACCGGCGCGCGCACGCCGATGCCCAGGTAGGCCAGGGTCGCCTCGGCGCCGATGAACGCGCCGAGCGCGATGGTCGCGTACACCAGCACCGGCGCGACCGTGTTCGGCAGCAGGTGCCGGAAGATGATCCGCGGCGTGCTCGCGCCGAGGCCGCGCGCGGCCTTGACGTAGTCGAGCTGCTTGGCCACCAGCGTCGCCGACCGCATGATGCGCATCGCGACCGGCCAGCTCAGCACGGCGATCGAGCACACCACCTGGACGATGATCGTGACCGCGCCCGGGCTCGTGCCGGGCGCGTTGAACGTCGTCAGGATGACGATCGCGCCGAGCACGAACGGCAGGCCGGCGAAGATGTCGCCGAAGCGCGACAGCAGGCTGTCGACGAACCGGCCGTAGTACCCGGCGACGATGCCGACGAGCGAACCGAAGAGCACGGTCAGCAGCGTCGAGAACACCCCGACCAGCAGCGACGCGCGGGTCCCGTAGATCACCCTGGCGTAGACGTCGGCGCCCTGGTTGTCGTAGCCGAACCAGGCGGCACCGGACGGGCCTTCGTTGGCGTGGGTCAGGTCGCTGAAGCCCGCGTCGCGCGAGCTGAACAGGCCGGGCGCGATCGCGATCAGCACGATGACCAGGATGATCACCGCCGAGACGACGACCGCCGGCTTGCGGCGCAGCTGGCGCCAGGCGTCGGCCGCCAGGCTGCGGGGTTTCTGCGGGCTGGTCGCGGAGTCGTCGATGCGGGACAGCTCGGCCGCGTCGGCCCCGCCGCCGCCCACCAGGTTCGGGTCAGTCATAGCGGATCCTCGGGTCGAGAACGGCGTAGAGCAGGTCGACGATCAGGCTCATCAGCAGGTACACCAGCACCAGCAGGACGACCACGCCGACGACGGTGGCGCTCTCCCGGTTCTGGATGCCGCGGAAGATGAGGCCGCCGAGGCCGTTGATGTTGAACACGCCTTCGGTGACGATCGCGCCGCCCATCAGGGCGCCGAGGTCGGTGCCGAGGAACGTCAGCACCGGGATCACCGAGTTGCGCAGCAGGTGGACGCCGACGACGCGGCTGGTGGGCTGGCCCTTCGCGATCGCCGTCCGGACGTAGTCGGCGCGGCGGTTCTCGGCGATGCTCGTTCTCGACAGCCGGGCGACGTAGGCCATGGACAGGCTGCCCAGCGCGATGCCGGGCACGATCAGCTCGCCGATGCTGGGGTTGTCGGACACGCTGGCCTCGATCAGGCCGAGGCCGTTGGTGCCCAGGGCCAGCTGCAGCACGATCGCCGTGACGAACACCGGCAGCGAGATCAGGAACGTGGTCGAGACCAGCACCAGGTTGTCGAGGAAACCCTTGCCGCGCAGGCCGGTCAGCACGCCGGCGGTGAGGCCGATGACGGCCTCGATGACCACCGCGACCACGGCCAGGCGCAGCGTGATCGGGTACGACGTCGCGATCAGCTCGCCGACCGAGGTGCCGTTGAAGGTCTCGCCCCAGTCGCCGGTGAACAGGCTCCCGAGGTACTTGAAGTACTGGACGAAGATGTTGTCGGCCAGGTGGAACTTCTCGGTCATCTGCGCGATGTAGGCCTGGGGGCAGGCGGTCTGCCCGCACTTGCCGGCGAACGGGTCGCCGGGCACGGCCCAGACCAGGACGTAGATCAGGAACGTGGTGCCGAAGAAGACCGGGATCAGCTGGAGCAGCCGTCGCAGGACATAGCGGATCATGACGGATTCCTAGTGCGCGCCGGCCGTCGTGAGTGGTAATTCGGGTTAGAACCCTCATTACCACTCACGACGCCGTGTGGTGGTTACGGCAGGTCAGCGCGTCACTTCTTCAGGACCTCGATGGACGGGTAGTCCGGCATGCGCCGGAAGTCCAGGCCCGCGGACTTGAGGTTCTTCGACTTCGCCGCGACGCCCTTCTCGTCCCACACCGGGATCGAGGGCAGGTCCTTCGCGATCAGGTCCTCGGCCTGCTGGTACAGCTTGACCGCGGCGTCCTTGTCGGCCGTGGCGTCCGCCTGGGCGAGGACCGAGTCGACCTGCGGGTTCGAGTACGACGAGTCGTTCGAGGAGCCACCGGTCTTGTAGATCGGGTTGAGGAAGTCCTCGATGGACGGGTAGTCCGCGGACCAGTCCGACCGGCCCATGCCCGTCAGCTTCTTGCCGGTCACGATGCTGCGCCACTGGCCGAAGTCGGTGGCCGGCACGAAGTCGCACTCGACGCCGAGGGTGTTCTTGATGCTGTTGCACGCCGCGGTCAGCGGTTCCTTGCGGCCGCCGTCCGCGTTGGACGCGATCGTCAGCTTGCCCTTGAAGCCGGACTTCGCGAAGGCTTCCTTCGCCGCGGCCGGGTCGAACTTGCAGAACTGGCAGACACCGGCGCGGGCACCCGGGATGCCCTGGGCGATGTAGCTGTCCGCGGGCACGTAGGTGTCGTTCATGACGGTCTTGGTGATCTGGGCCCGGTCGATCGCCATCGAGACCGCCTTGCGCAGCTCCAGGTTGTCGTAACCCGGGACGTAGTACGGCAGCGCGATGGTGCTGATCCCGAGCAGGTGGCCGGTGACCAGGCGGTCGCCCAGGTCGGCCTTGTACTTGCCGCCCGCGACGGCCGACGGCGGCAGCGCCTCCATGAAGTCGAGCCGGCCGCTCAGCAGGTCCTGGTAGGCCGTCTCCTGGCTGGCGTAGATCTTGATGTTCAGGTCCTTGAAGTGGACCTTGTCGTCACCCTTGTAGTCGTCGAAGCGGGTGAGCTTGATGTCCTGGTTCGGCGTCCGCGAGACGAACTTCATCGGGCCGTTGCCGACCGGGTGCTGCTCGAAGCCCTTGGGGTCCTTGAAGAACACGTCGGGCAGCGGCGCGAACGCCTGGTAGCCGACCTTGATCGAGAACACCGAGAACGGCCCGTCCAGCGTCACCTGGAACTCGTAGTCGCCCTTGAGGACCAGGCCGGACATCTTGTCCGTGGCCGGCTTGGCGTTCTCGTCCGCGGGGTGGACGTCCTTGTAGCCCTGGATGTTCGAGAAGAAGTCGGTGTTGAGCTGGCCGTTCGGGCCGTAGGCCCCGTAGTTCCAGGCGTCGACGAAGTTGTGCGCCTTCACCTCGGTGCCGTCGTGGAACTTCCAGCCCTGCTTGATCTTGATGTCGTAGACTTTGGAGTCGGTCGTCGTGATCGAGTCGGCCATCAGGTTGAACGGCTGTGCGTCCGCTCCCTTGAAGCCGACCAGCGTGGCGAACATGACCTGGATGGCCTTGGTGCCGCCGAGGTCGTTGATGTTGGTCGGGACCAGCGCGTTCTGCGGTTCCGTGCCGTAGACGCTGACCGTGCCGTCCGGGTCCGTCCCGCCCGAGCCCGTGGAGTCGCCTGAGCTACCACCGCCACAGGCGGCGAGCACCAGTGCCAGCGTGGTCACCACCGCGGAACTTCCCCAGAGCCTGCGCGAACGACGCATGATCCCCTCCACAATCCGGCTGTCCGAAAGATGGGACGCACGCTATCGGGGGCGGCGAAGGTGATCACAGGAGTGCGGTGTTGCAAATGTGTGACGACCGTCAGGACCACCTGGTTGGAGCACAACCAACGTAGGTAACCGGATACTCCGGACGGAGTAGTCCGGACGCCTTGTCATCGTGCGCTCACCGAGGGTTGGTCGCGAAATCCCTTGTGGCACAAGCTGTTTCGGGCACGCGAACGGGCGGCGGCGGCCGGGACCACCGCCGCGGGCGCGTGACGTCGAAGTGACCGAACGTGACTGGTCTAGACGAGCGAAAGAGCGATGCCGTCGAGGATGTCGTGCTCGCTGACGATCAGCTCCGTCGGGCCGCCGCGGGCCGCGAGCTGCTCGGCGAGGATCTGGACCACCACGGCGCCGCCGCCGATCACGTCGACCCGGCCGGGGTGGATCACCGGGTTCGCCGCGCGGGTCGCGTGGTCGGCCTGCAGCAGGCCCGAGGCGAGCCGGTCGATGTCCGCGGCGTCCAGCTTGGACAGGTGGACGCGCTCGCTGTCGTACTCCGCGAGGCCGAGCGCGATGGCCGAGAGCGTCGTCACCGTGCCGGCGACGCCGACCCAGGTCTTCGCGCGCGAGACGTCGACGACGTCGAACGCCTCGGCCAGCACCTTCCCGGCGAGGTCGCGGGCGGCGGCGATCTCGCCGGCGGTCGGCGGGTCGCTCTTGAGGGCGCGCTCGGTGATCCGGACGCACCCGATGTCGACGGACTTCGCGGCGAGCACCTCGGCCTTGCGGCCGTCCCAGGTGCCGAGGACGAGCTCGGTCGAGCCGCCGCCGACGTCGACCACGACGAACGGGCCGTCGTCCGGGTCCTGCTCCCCGACGGCGCCGGTGAAGCTGAGCCGGGCTTCCTCGTCGCCGGTGATCACCTCGGCCTCGACGCCGAGGGTCTCGCGCGTCATGCGGAAGAAGTCGTCGCGGTTCTTCGCGTCGCGGGTCGCGGAGGTGGCGACCATGCGCACCTTCTCGGCCCCCTTGCGGCGGGCCGCGATCGTGTAGTCGGCGAGCGCGACGCGGGTGCGTTCGAGCGCTTCGGGGGCGAGCTCACCGGTGGCGTCGACGCCCTGGCCGAGCCGGACGATCCGCATCTCGCGGTGCAGGTCGCGCAGGTCCACCGTGCCGTCGTGGCGCGGGGTCAGCTCGGCGACGAGCAGGCGGATGGAGTTGGTCCCACAGTCGATCGCGGCAACACGAGGCATGGATCAACCTTAGCTGCCACGGACTTCTCAGCTGGTGGGTGCCAGTGTCGTCGTGGTCGTGGTGACCGACGTCGAGACCGAGGTGACGACCGCGCCGCAGCTCGGAGTCGGCGTCGTGGTCGGACCGCCGGGCGTGGTGCTGGGCGGCGTCGGTGTCGTCGTCGGGGACGGGACCGTGGTGACGCTGATCTCCGTCGTCGTGGTCGGCGTGGTCGTCGGCGGAGCGCACGGCTTCGACGTCGTCGGCGCGGTCGACGTGCCGCCCGGCGTGGTCGTCGTCGGCGGGGCGCTCGGCGTCGTCGTCGGGACCGGCGGGGGCGGGATCGACGGCGGCGGGGGCCCGGACGCCGCGTTGGGCGCGCCGATCGGGATCGTGCTGTCCGGGATCTGCATGATGCCGCTGCGGTACGCGTCGGCCCAGAGGACGACCGTGTTCACGTACGTGTCGGAGTTGTTGTAGCGGTAGATCGCGCCGCGCAGCTGGTCCGGGTTGCCCAGGTCGAAGCCGCCCGAGCAGAGGTAACGGCCGGTGGCCAGGGCCGCGTCGAAGATGTTGTTGGGGTCGGACTTGCCGTCGCCGTTGCCGTCGGAGGCGTAACCGCGCCAGGTCCCCGGGATGAACTGGGTCGGGCCGACCG
Source organism: Amycolatopsis sp. NBC_00348 (assembly GCF_036114655.1). Taxonomy (NCBI): domain Bacteria; kingdom Bacillati; phylum Actinomycetota; class Actinomycetes; order Pseudonocardiales; family Pseudonocardiaceae; genus Amycolatopsis; species Amycolatopsis sp. NBC_00348. Next base: position 7,063,016 of record NZ_CP107994.1, read on the forward strand.
CGCGGTCCCACACCGGGTCCGTGTCGAGCAGGCCCTGGTCGGTGTCCGGGATCGCGGCGAACCCGCCCTGGCCGTTGAGCTCCGGGCCGAGGATCGGCTCGCGCGTGGTGCCGGCGGCGTCGACGTACCCGCCGCGGGCGTGGTTGGACTCGATGCGGCCGATGCTGGCGATCAGGGCCCAGTCGATGTGGCACGCGGGCTGCTCGCGGCCGAGGATGCCGGCGGCGTTGTGGTACGCGGCGAGCGCGGTGGCCGGGATGCCGAGGGGGCCGTCGGGCAGCTCGTAGGCCGGCAGCGGCAGCGGGATGGGGGCGCCGGGGAGGGTGCCGTCGACGGCGATCTGCTGGATGGCGGCGCGGCCGGGATCGTAGCCCTGGGCGAGCGCGGCGTCGCGGGTGTGGTCACCGCTGCCGCCGAGCCAGCCGAGGACGCCACCGCCGGCCACCAGGGCCGGGATCACCGCGAGGACGCCGAGGACGATCGGGTACGCGCTGCGGTGGCGGATCCCGAATCTTCGGGTGTAGCTCCCGACTGCGTCAGGCAGTCGCCGCACACGCATAACTCGAAACCCTCCTGGCCGGAACCCCTCGGGTGACAGCCTGCCGTACCCGGGGCACGGTTTCACCCCTTCGGGAGTCGGGATCTTCCCGGATCGGGGTTTTCGCTCACCCAGACCAGTTATCTCCTCACGGCCTGCGTTCGTTACTCGGCACAGTCTCCCGTGGGCCACCCGTTCGCCTTAAGGAGCGCGAGGGTCTCGTCACCGAACGGGTTCACGCCGGGACCGACCGCGAGCGAGTGCGCGACGTGCACGTGCAGGCACTTGACGCGGCCGGGCATGCCGCCGGCGGTGACCTGGTGGCCGAGGGGCTCGATCGCGTCGCGCTCGGCGAGGTAGGTCTCGTGGGTGCGCTGGTACTGCGCGGCCAGCTCGGGATCGGTGGTGAGCCGCTCGGTCATCTCCTTCATGACCCCGGACGCCTCGATCGTGCCGATCATCGAGTTCAGCTTCGGGCAGGTCAAGTAGTAGAGCGTCGGGAACGGCGTGCCGTTCTCCAGCCGCGGGCTGGTCTGCACCACGGAGGGGTGCCCACTGGGACACCGGGCGGCAACGGCCCGCAGGGCCCGCGGCGGCCGCCCGAGCTGCGCCGCGATGACCTCGCGGTCGGCGTCGGTGACGGGCTCGAACCGGTGCTGCTGCGTGCTGTTCACGCACTCAAGGTTAATGCGTGGGGTACGTCTCCCCGGCGGCGGTCCGCGGGGACGCCGGGTACTGCTCGCGCAGGTGGGTTCGGCTCGCGAACCCGGGGGTTGGTCCCGCCGCGACGCGTCTGCCGGCAGTGCCACTCGCTGGGCGGCGCCGAGGATCCTCGCCCGCTGCCGTGCGACCGGCAGCGTCGCCTGATGACCTGCCGCGCCGAGGATCCGCGGGAAACTCGCCGCGACCACGCCGTGCGCCGGTAGCGCCGGACCATGGATCCCGCCCCGCTCACACCCGCCCGCTCGGCGCGGTCCGCGAGGACGCCGGGTGCTGCTCGCGCAGGCGGGTTCGGCTCGCGAAGCCGGGGGTTGGTCCCGCCGCGACGCCACTCGCTGGACAGCGGCGGTCCGCGGGGACGTCAGCCGCCGGAGACCTGGTTCCATAGGTTGTCGTACCAGGAGCCGTCCGGGACTTGCTGCTGGCCCGGCTGTGGGACCGCGTCCTGGGCCTTGTCCTCCGGCAGCTGGACGATGTACGGCGTCTCGCCCGGCTTGACGTACCGCAGCCGGCGCCTCGCCTCCGCCTCGATCTGCGCCGGGTCGCTCAGCTCCGCCTTGCGGCCCTGGAGCTGAGCGACCGTCTGCTGCAGCAACGCCTGCTGCGCCTGCTGCTGGCGGATTTCGGTCCGCTGGGAGAGGTACGTGCGCAGGGGCACGGCGATGGTGAACGCCAAGGCGCACACCACGATCGCCACCACCGCCGCGCGGCGGGTGGTGGACATGCCGAGCACCTTCGCCGCACCCGACGCGCGCTTCTGCGCGAGGCCCCGGCGCAGCCGGTCCCTCGTCGTCTCCGCGTCGCCGGTGCGGCGGGCCCGCGCCGCCTCGGGGCGGCGGGCTCGCGAGGACCCGCCTACCCGCGTGGCACCGCCGCCGGCGGCGCGGCTGCTGCCGCCCCGGCTGCGTGGTGCCCTCCCCCGGTCCGCCATAGCAGGCTCAGCCCTCGGCGCTGAACCGCGGGAAGGCCAGCTCGCCGGCGTACCGGGCGGCGTCACCGAGGGTCTCCTCGATGCGCAGCAGCTGGTTGTACTTGGCGATCCGCTCGCCGCGGGCCGGGGCGCCGGTCTTGATCTGGCCGACGCTCGTGGCGACCGCGAGGTCCGCGATGAACGTGTCCTCGGTCTCGCCGGAGCGGTGGCTCATCATCGACTTGTAGCCGAACGACGTGGCCAGCGAGATCGCGTCGAGCGTCTCGGACAGGGTGCCGATCTGGTTGACCTTCACCAGCAGCGCGTTGGCGGCGCGGCGGGTGATGCCCTCCTCGAGCCGGTCCGGGTTGGTGACGAACAGGTCGTCGCCGACGATCTGGACCTTCTCGCCGACCTCGGCGGTCAGGGTGACCCAGCCGTCCCAGTCGTCCTCGCTCAGCGGGTCCTCGATGGAGACCATCGGGTAGTCGCGGATCAGCTCGGCGTAGTACGCCGACATCTGCTCCGCGCTCTTCTTGCTGCCTTCGAAGGTGTACGCGCCGTCGGCGAAGAACTCCGTCGCGGCGACGTCGAGCGCGAGCGCGACGTCGCGGCCCGGCGTGTACCCGGCCTTCTCGATGGCCTGCAGGATCAGGTCGAGCGCCTCGCGGTTGTTCGCCAGGTTCGGCGCGAAGCCGCCTTCGTCGCCCAGACCGGTCGAAAGGCCGCGGCCCTTCAGCACCGACTTCAGCGAGTGGTAGACCTCGGCGCCCCAGCGCAGGGCCTCGCGGAAGGTCTCCGCGCCGATCGGCGCGATCATGAACTCCTGGACGTCGACGTTGCTGTCCGCGTGCGAACCGCCGTTGAGGATGTTCAGCATCGGGACCGGCAGCACGTGCGCGTTCGGCCCGCCCAGGTAGCGGAACAGCTCCAGCTCGGCCGACTCGGCGGCGGCCTTCGCGACGGCCAGCGAGACGCCGAGGATGGCGTTCGCGCCGAGGCGGGACTTCGCCGGTGTGCCGTCGAGGTCGACCAGCTTCTGGTCGACGATCCGCTGGTCGACAGCTTCGATGCCGACCATCTCCGGGCCGATCTCGTCGAGCACCGCGGCGACCGCGCGCTCGACGCCCTTGCCGTTGTAGCGGCCGGTGTCGCCGTCACGGAGCTCGACCGCCTCGTGTTCGCCGGTGGACGCTCCCGACGGGACAGCGGCCCGGGCCAGGGTGCCGTCGTCGAGGGCGACCTCCACCTCGACGGTCGGGTTGCCGCGCGAGTCCAGAATCTCGCGCGCGCCTACCTGCTCGATGAGAGCCACGCCATGCTCCTCGGTGCGTCGTGCCTGCGGTTTCGCGCCCAGCCTAGCCGTCACCGCAGTTCACCCGTTGGAGGCACGGCCGGTAGCGGCCGGTCCGCGAGCGTCTTCAGCCGTCCGCGCGGACGGCCCGCCAGCCCGGCGGCAGCTCCACGACGTCGGACGTCTGCTGCCAGAACGTCCAGCTGTTGCCGCCGAGATCGGCGACGGTGAACACCCGCGCGCCGTAGGGCTGGTCCTGCGGCGGGTCGAGCTCGCCCTCGTCGCCGAGCGCCGCCCCGATCCGCTCGTGGCAGGCGTCGACGTCGTCGACGTACAGGATGTTGAGCTGACCGACCGGGCCGTCGACGCCCTTGGCCTGCCAGTAGTCCGGGCCGACGCCCGCGAGCTGGATCCGCGCGTCGCCCGCGCGGAGCGTCGCCTGGAAGACCTCGCCCGCGGCGTCGCAGAAGCGGACCTCCTCGGTGAACCCGAAGACCCTGGTCAGCCAGGCCAGCGCCGCGGTGGCGTCGGCGTAGTAGAGGTAGGGCGCCAAGCCCCGGTACCCGCTGCTCATGGCGGCACAGTCCATCACGTCCCGTTCACGGGCGTGTGTTAGCCCCTCTCCCGAGGTAAAGTCAGAGTGACCATGACGGACGCCGCAGCTGCTTCGCAGCCTCCCGAGGAGTCGCGGTTCCATGCCTTCCGCCAGGCCGAAGACCTCGTCGGCCGCCGTCGCCCGCTCGACGCGCTGAAGGCGTTGCAACCGCTCCTGGAATCCGAGACGGACAAACCGTCGGTGCACCTGCTGGCCGGGCGCGCCTACTTCCACTCCGCTCAGTTGCGGCGCGCCGAGCAGGCGTTCACGCGGGTGCTGGAGCTGGATCCGACGGACCACTACGCCCGCTTCATCCTGGGCCGCACCCTCCAGCGCCTCGGCCGGTTCGTCGAGGCACTGGCGCAGATGCGGATGGCCTCGGCGATGAACCCGGTGCCGGAGTACCTGGAAGCGATCAGCGAGGTCAAGGCGCACATCGCGCTGCGCGACTGAGCACCTCCCCCGAAGGACGGGGCACCAGGGCCGGAGGACCGTACTTTCGGCCGATCTCTCCGGGCCCCTCGGCCGATCCGCGAACCCCCCGCCGCGGGCGAAGCTGGTTCCAGACCGCAAGGAACCAGGAGGGAACGAAAATGGGGATCTTCGCCACGTTGGGTGCCTACGCCGGAGTGCTGCTGCTCGTGCTGACGGCCGTCACGCCGTTGTTCGCCGACCGCGAGCTGTGAGCCTCACGGCGCGACGCTCGCCTCCGCGTAGGCGTCCGCCGCGCTGAAGACGTCCTGGCCGTACGTCACGGCCGAGTTGTAGAACAGCACCGCCCGCCACCAGCCGGCCGGGGTGCCCAGGTCGTCGCCGCCCGAGCACAGGTAGCGCGCCGCCGTGAAGGCCGCGTCGTCGACGTTCTGGGGGTCCGGCGTACCGCCGTCGCCGTTGGCGCGCTCCTGGTACTTCTTCCACGTCGCCGGCGGGAACTGCAGCGGGCCGATCAGGTGGTCCCACGACTTGTCGCCGTCGAGCTTGCCGCCGTCGGTGTCGTGCACCGCCGGGACGCCGGGCGAGCCGTCCAGCGGCGGGCCGACCACCGGCATGACGACGCGGCCGTCCGGCCGGATCGCCGAGAGGTCGAACTTCCCGCGCTCGGCCTCGACCCGGCCGATGCCCGCGAGCGTCGCCCACGACAGGTGGCACGTCGGCTTCTGGCGCTGCATCCACATCTCCGCCCGGCCGTACGCCGAAACCACGCGCGCCGGGATGTGCGTCTTGTCCGCGACGCGCGCCGACCACGCGTCCAGCTCGGCCTGGTCGGACACCTGCGGCCGGTCGACCGGCGCGGCGAGCCCGGCCCGCGGCGACTCCGCGCCGGGCTGCGGGCGCTGCACCGGGATGGCGAGCGCCGGCTGGGCCGGCGGCGGGGCCGCCGGCGCGTCCGGGTTCCGGACACCGATGGTGAGCACGAGGACCACTCCGGTGAGCACCAGCCCCACCGCGAGCGCCGCCCGGCCGAGATAGCGCCGCGGTGGACCACCCGAGGGCGGCGAGTCCGGAGGCGTGACGGTCGGCTGAGCGGTTTCGGCCACCCGATCAGGTTACGGAGCCACTCAAGTGGGACCACGGACGCCTGACCAGGCAAACGCAGGGTAAAAACAGGTCCGCTGCCAGCGACGTCACAGATTTTGTTATCGAGTCGACGCGCAGTGCGCTGACCTGCGGTTACCCTAACCTAACTTCCACCCTCGGTCCCATTTGCCCGGTTCTTCGGGCTTCCCGAGACGTGCGCTCGCTGGACTTACAGGTGAGCCTTACCTAAAAACTTCACGGGACCAGAAGAACGAGGAGGTGGACCGGTGTTGTTCTCGAGCGCGCTGATCGGGCTACGCGAAGGCCTGGAGGCTGCGCTCGTCGTCAGCATCCTCGTGGCCTTCCTGGTCAAGACCGAGCGACGCCACGCGCTGCGCTGGGTGTGGCCCGGCGTCGGCGCGGCGGTGCTGCTGTCGATCGCCGTCGGCGCGGTCCTGACCTACACGACCGCCCAGCTCTCGTTCGAGCACCAGGAGCTGCTCGGCGGGAGCCTGTCGATCGTCGCCGTCGTGTTCGTCACGGCGATGATCTTCTGGATGCGCAAGGCGTCCAAGAGCATCGCCGCCGAGCTGCGCGGGAAGATGGACGACGCGCTGGACGTCGGCCCGATGGCCGTGCTGCTGCTGTCGTTCCTCGCCGTCGGCCGCGAGGGCCTCGAAACCGCCGTGTTCTTCTACTCCGCCGTCCAGACCGCGCAGTCGGACACCTCGCAGCCGCTGATCGGCTTCGCCATCGGCATCCTCGCCGCGGTCGTGCTGGCCTGGCTGCTCTACCGCGGCGCCGTCCGGTTCAACCTCTCGAAGTTCTTCACGATCACCGGCGTGCTGCTGGTGTTCGTCGCCGCCGGCGTGCTCGGCTACGGCCTGCACGACCTCCAGGAGGCCGCGTTCCTGCCCGGCATCAACACCCTCGCCTTCGACGCGTCGAACGTGCTGCCGGAGACGTCCTGGTACGGCGCCCTGCTCAAGGGCATCCTCAACTACTCGCAAGCGACGACCGTGCTGCAGGCCATCGCGTGGGTCGCCTACGTCGTCATCGTGCTGCCCCTTTTCCTCAAGCCCAGCAAGAAGACCGCGCCGGCGCCCGCCGCCGCGGCCGCCCCGAAGGAGTGACCGTGCGCAAGACCCACAGAACCCCGCTGGCCCTGGTGGCCGGCGCCGCCGCGCTGGTGACGCTCGCCGCGTGCGACGGCCAGGGCGGCAGCGGCGACGCGGCCCAGACCGGCGCGGCCGGCGGCCCGATCAAGGTCGAGGCTTCGGACACCGCGTGCAACGTCTCCGTCAACACCGCCGCCGCGGGCAACGTCACCTTCGAGATCACCAACAAGGGCGCCAAGGTCACCGAGTTCTACCTCTACGCCGAGGGCGACCGGATCATCGGCGAGGTCGAGAACATCGCCCCCGGCCTCAACCGGCGGCTGATCGTCGAGGCGTCCGACGCGGGCAAGTACCAGACCGCGTGCAAGCCGGGCATGGCCGGCAACGGCATCCGCGGCGACTTCACCATCACCGGCGGCGCGCCGAAGCAGGCCGACGCCAACGCGCAGAAGGCCGCGGCCACCAAGAGCTACGCCGACTACGTCGCGAACAACACCGCCGCGCTGGAGGAGCAGACGGGCAAGTTCGTCGACCTCGTCAAGGCCGGCAAGGTCGACGAGGCGAAGGCCGCGTACGCGACCACCCGCGTCTACTACGAGCGCATCGAGCCGGTGGCCGAGAAGTTCGGCGACCTGGACCCGGCCATCGACGTGCGCGAGGCCGACCTCGAGCCGAACCAGCAGTTCACCGGGTTCCACCGGCTGGAGAAGGACCTCTACGTGACCGGCCTCAAGCCGGACAGCCCGCAGATCGCGGACAAGCTGCTCACCGACGTCAAGGACCTGGTCTCGAAGACGAAGACCCTCGAGCTGACCGCGCTCGACCTGGCGAACGGCGCGAAGGGCCTGCTCGACGAGGTCGCCACCGGCAAGATCACCGGCGAGGAGGAGACCTTCTCGCACACGGACCTGTGGGACTTCCAGGCCAACGTGGACGGCTCGAAGGGCGCGATCGCCTCGCTGCGGCCGCTGCTGCAGGAGCGGGACGCCGCCCTCGTGTCCACTTTGGACAAGGAGTTCGCGAACGTGCAGGGCCTGCTCGACAAGACCCGCGTCGGTGACGGCTACAAGCTGTACGACCAGCTGTCGCAGGACGAGATCAAGGCGTTCGCCAGTGCCGTCGACGCGCTGAGCGAGCCGCTGAGCAAGGTTGCGGAGGTTGTTTCCAAGTGACCGAAGACGGCACCCGCGTCTCCCGTCGGAAGCTCTTCGGCCTGGCGGGAGCGGGTGTCGCGCTCGCCGGGGCCGGAGCCGCGGCGGGCATCGGGATCGACAAGGCGACCAGCAGCAACGCCGAGGCGTCGGTGACCACCGTCGACTTCCACGGCGAGCACCAGGCCGGGATCGTCACGCCGGCCCAGGCGAACCTGCACTTCGCCGCCCTGGACGTGACGACCACCGACCGCGAGAAGCTGCGGCAGCTGCTCAAGACGTGGACCGACGCGGCCCGCCGGATGACGGCGGGCCAGGAGGTCGTCGCGAACGGCGCGGTCGGCGGCGGCGAGTTCGCCCCGCCGGGTGACACCGGCGAGGCGCTCGACCTGCCGGCATCGCACCTGACGCTGACCATCGGTTTCGGGCCGTCGCTGTTCGACGGCCGCTTCGGTCTCGCGGCGAAGCGGCCGCCGCAGCTGATCGACCTGCCGCTGTTCCCGAAGGACAAGCTCGACCCCGCCCGCAGCGGCGGCGACCTGTGCATCCAGGCGTGCGCGGACGACCCGCAGGTCGCCGTGCACGCCGTGCGCAACCTGGTGCGGCTCGGCTTCGGCGTCACCGAGGTCCGCTGGTCGCAGCTCGGCTTCGGCCGCAGCTCGTCGACGTCGCGGGCGCAGCAGACACCGCGGAACCTGTTCGGGTTCAAGGACGGCACGAACAACATCAAGTCCGAGGACACCGACTTCCTGCGCGACCAGGTGTGGGCCACGCCGGCCGACGGGCAGGCCTGGATGGCGGGCGGCAGCTACCTGGTGGCGCGCCGGATCCGGATGCACATCGAGACGTGGGACCGCGAGACCCTCGACGGCCAGCAGCAGATCATCGGCCGCACGAAGGGCGTCGGCGCGGCCCTGGGCCAGCAAAACGAGTTCGACGAGATCGACCTTGACGTCGGCGGCGCGGGCGGCGAGAAGCTGATCGCCGAGGACGCCCACGTCAGGCTCGCGTCGCACCAGGCGCTCAACGGGACGCGGATCCTGCGCCGCGGCTACAACTTCGTCGACGGCTCGGACGGTGTCGGGCACTTGGAGGCCGGGCTGTTCTTCCTGGCGTTCAACCGGGACACGCGCAAGCAGTACGTCCCGATGCAGCAAGCGCTCTCGTCGAAGGACGCGATGATGGAGTACGTCCAGCACACGGGTTCGGCGCACTTCGCCGTCCCGCCGGGCGTTTCGCCGACCGGCTCCTGGGGCGACGCCCTGTTTGCCTAAAGGCTTTAGGCTGATCTACACTCGCTTTAGGCAAAAGGGAGTGTAGTCATGGTTCGTGCTGGGTTGACCACGGAACGCGTCGTGCGTGCCGGGGCGGAATTGGCCGATGAGGCCGGCTTCGAGCAGGTGACGCCGTCGGAGCTGGCGCGGCGGTTCGACGTCAAGGTCGCGAGCCTGTATTCGCACGTCAAGAACGCCCACGACCTGCGGACGAAGATCGCCCTGCTCGCGCTGGAGGAGCTCGCCGACCGGGCCGCCGCCGCGCTGGCCGGGCGGGCGGGGCGCGACGCGCTCGTGGCCTTCGCCGACGTCTACCGCGACTACGCCCGGGAGCACCCCGGGCGGTACGCCGCCGCGCGGTTCCGGCTCGATCCGGAGACCGCCGCCGCGAGTGCCGGGGTCCGGCACTCGCAGATGATGCGCGCGATCCTGCGGGGTTACGACCTCACCGGGCCGGACGAGACGCACGCCGTCCGGTTGCTGGGCAGCGTCTTCCACGGCTACGTCGACCTGGAGTCCCAGGGCGGCTTCGACCACAGCTCCCCCGCCTCCCAGGAGTCCTGGACCCGGATTCTCGCCGTCCTCGACACCCTTCTCCGCGATTGGCCGCAGACATGATCACCACCGCCCTCACCGCCTCGCTGGTTCGCGGCGCGCTCGAACTGGAGCCCACTGAACTCGGCCTGGTCCCGCACCGGCTGCCCGCCCGCGCACGAGCCCAGAACACCGACCCGCGCCTGGCCATGGCCGAGGCGCAGCCCGCGGGCGTGCGGCTGCGGTTCCGGACCCGCGCCGACGTCGTCGAGCTGGAAACCCGGCCCACGAAGCTGGTGTACGCGGGTGCCCCGCCGCGCCCGGACGGCGTCTACGACCTGCTCGTCGACGGCCGGCTCGCGCAGTCAGGCGTGGTCGAGGGCGGCAGCACGCTGACCGTCGATCCGCGCACCGGCGCCGGGTCGCGGGCCGACGGCCCGACCGGCCGTGTCCGGTTCGCCGGGCTCGGCGACGCCCTCAAGGACGTCGAGATCTGGTTGCCGCACAACGAGATCACCGAGCTGGTGGCGCTGCGCACCGACGCGCCGGTCGAGACCGTGCCGGCCCGCGGCCGGGTCTGGCTGCACCACGGCAGCTCGATCAGCCACGGCTCGAACGCGGCGACGCCGTCCGGGACGTGGCCCGCGCTCGCCGCCACCGCGGCCGGTGTCGACCTGGTGAACCTCGGGTTCAGCGGCAACGCGTTGCTCGACCCGTTCACCGCCCGCGCGTTGCGCGACACCCCGGCCGACCTGATCAGCGTCAAGCTCGGCATCAACGTCGTCAACGCCGACCTGATGCGGCTGCGCGCGTTCGGCCCGGCCGTGCACGGGTTCCTCGACACCATCCGCGACGGCCACCCGGACACGCCGCTGCTGGTCGTCTCGCCGATCCTCTGCCCGATCCACGAGCGGACGCCGGGGCCGGGCGACTTCGACCACGAGGCGCTGGCCGCGGGCGAGGTGCGGTTCCGGGCCACCGGCGACCCCGCCGAGACGGCTGCGGGCAAGCTGACGCTGGAGGTCATCCGCGCCGAGCTGGAGCGGATCGTGGCGGCCCGGCAGGACGCCCGGCTGCACTACCTCGACGGCCGCGCGTTGTACGGCGAGGCGGACTTCGCGGAGTTCCCGCTGCCGGACAACCTGCACCCGGACGCGGCGGCGCACCGCCGGATCGGCGAGCGGTTCACGAAGCTCGTGTTCGCCGACGGCGTCTTCGCCTGACACCGGGCTTGACTTCAAGCTCGCTTGAAGTTGAATGCTGGACGCATGTTCACCGAAGCAGAGCTCGCGTACCTCGCTGACCAGCCCCTCGGCCGCCTGGCCACGGCCCAGCCCGACGGCAAGCTCCAGGTCAACCCGGTCGGCTTCCGCTACAACCCGGACGAGAAGACCGTCGACGTCACCGGGCACAACCTGCGCACCAGCAAGAAGTTCCGCAACATCGCGACGAACGACCAGGTCGCGTTCGTCGTCGACGACCTCCCGTCGACGAACCCGTGGCGGGTCCGCTGCCTGGAGATCCGCGGCCGCGCGGAAGCACTGGTCGGCGTCAGCCTGCCGGACAACCACTTCGACGACGCGGTGATCCGCATCCACCCGGCCCGCATCCTCGCCTTCGGCGTCGAGGACTGGGACCGGGAGCCGCTGGAGCTGGAGACGAACATCCGCAACGTCTGACGTCGGTGCCGGTGCGGGCGCTGGGGGTGCCCGCACCGCCGCCGGTCACTGGTGCACGCACCCGGCCCGGGTGCAGCGGAGCTGACCGAAGTCGTGGTTGTACTGGTCGGACAGGTGGATGTAGATCACCTGGACGCCGCCGACCTGGTTGATGGTGAGGACTTCCGAGAAGGGCGCGTCGACCCCGGGGAACGTCGCGTCGCACTCGACGGGGCTGGTGTAGGTGCCGTTGACACCCCAGACGCAGACCTCGCGGTAGCCGCTGACCGCGTGGATCGTGCCGGACACCGTCGCCGAACGGCCGTCGGTCCACCCGATGGTTCCCGCGGCCACACTGGCGCCGTACTCGATCCGCCACGGCGTCGTCACCGCCGCGTCGGCCACGGCCGCCGAGCCGAACATCGCCGCCACGACCGCCGCCAGCGCGACCACTGACCTGATGACCCGCATGGAAATCCTCCCCACGCCCGGCACCGTGCCGGACTCCGGGAGGCTAGTGGCGGATTCCGGGGAGACCCCAGGGTTTTGCGCATCCCGAAATTGCTCCACTGTGGACGGTCAGCCGCGCAGCACACGATGGCCGTGCCCGGTGAGTCCGTGGCGCACCGACCGCCCGGTCCGCCGCGTGGCGACCAGACCGGCCGCGCGAAGGGCCGTCGCGCACTGGGAGGCCCGCGACGGGCTGATCCGCGTCGCCTCCGCCAGCTCGGCGGTGGAGCGTTCGCCGTCTCCGAGGAGCCGGAGGATCTCGGCGCGGGTCCGGCCCAGCACGTCGCTCAACGCGTCGGCCGGGCACCGCTTCACCGGCGGCGCCGCCGGGCAGTAGAGCACCGGTTGCGCCGCCTCGGGGACGAACCGCAGCCGGCGCGCGGTGGAGTCGACGAGCAGTCCCCGCCCACCGAGCCGGACGGCGTGGTCCGGAAGGTCACGGATCGACAGGACCGGAGCCTGCCACCGGACCCGCGGGTGCAGCGCGTTGAGCAGGTCACCGATCCCCGCCCGAAGCCAGCTCGCCTGATCGCCGGCGGTGGCGAACCGGGTCCGGGCCAGATCTTCGACATCGAACAACACGCGCAGCATGGCTTCCTCCGATGTGGCCGCCGCGGTACCCGGCGGGCGCTGCATCCACGCCGAGACGCGGGTTCCGGTTGAGCCGGCACCGGATGTTCACCGCCCCGGCCGGTCGCGCCACACGGACGGCGCCTGCCCCGGCCGTCACCCCGGCGCCCACCCCAACCGGTCCAGTCCGTGGCTACCGGCGGCCGCCCCAGGCCGCGTAGGTCGCCGCTCCCGTTAGCGCCAGTACCGCCGCCGTCCACGTCGCCGCCGTGGTGGCCGGGGGTTGCAGCATCCACGCGGTGATGCGGGCGCCGGTCGAGTCGTCGTCCGGGACGAACGGGGCGATCGCGCACCAGGCCAGCGGGAGCGTCCAGCCGAACTGGCCGCCCGCCGCCGTGGCCGCGAGGCCGGCCAAGCCCGCCAAGCCCGCCGCGTCGCGGACTATGATCGACAAGTCGACAATCGGCGTGCCCAGGTGCTGCACCCCCAGCACCAGCGCGCCCGTCGCGACGCCGATCAGGGTCAGGTGCGCGAACCGCCGGACCGGCCACGGGCGGGCCGCGGTGCGGTCGAGATCCGGGTCCTGGCCGCTCAGGCCGATCGCCGCCACCGCGATCCCGGCCGCCAGCGTCAGCACCACCAGCAGGGTGCCCCACGAGTCGCGGCCCAGGAACCACAGGCCGAACGTGGCCACCAGCAGCGCCGCGAACGCCGCCGGGAGCTGCCTCGACCGGGCGTAGAGGATCGCCCACCTCATCGCAGCGCCCCCGGCACGAGCGTGTCGATCGGGTCGCCGTTGCAGGTCAGCAGCACCTGGCGCAGTGCGGCCACCCGGGCGAACTGCACGTCCGCCGGCAGCGCGCGGAACTTCTGCCACACCTGCTCGATCCGGCCGAACTCGTGGCGGAACCAGCTGCCGCCGTACTCGGGCAGCAGCTTCAGCTCGCCGGTGAAGTACGCCGCCGCGATCATGCGGCCGCCCATGTCGGACAGGTCGCCGTAACTCGGTGGCATGCACGCGGGCAGCCCGGCCCCGGACAGCACCGCGACCCGCAGGGCACTCGCGTCCGCCGTGAGCAGGTCGTCGTTGAGCTGGAAGTCCAGGTAGACGACGCCGGAATCGCGAGCGGGCCGGCCGGCGACGGAGTTCGGCGCCGTCTGCTCCTCGATCCGGGTGGGCGCGCCGGGCAGCTTCGCCAGCAGTGCCAGCGCTTCGCGGCCCGGCCCGGCCAGCGCGGCCAGCCTGTCCTCGTGCGCCCGGCTGACGCAGATCGGCCCGTCGCAGAGCTTCTGCGCGGCGATGCTGTCGGCGGCCATGAGACCGTCGGCGGAGGCCGGGAAGACCGGCAGGGCAATCGCCGCTCCGGCCACCACCGGCAGCAGGCCGAGGAGCCGGGTCCGCGCGGAGTTCGCCGCCAGCAAGAGGAAGCCCGTCACGGCGAGCCCGAGGAACCACGCCGTCTGCCCGAGGTCCACCGAGGTCGACGTCGTCACCAGCGCGCCCTGCGGCTCGTCGAAGGTCGGCGTCAGCAGCCCGAGCCGGCTGTAGGAAAGCAAGCCCGCCGCCCAGACCAGCACCGACACCACCAGGGTCAGCACGGCCAGCGCGGGCGCGGTCAGCGGGTGCGGCAGCAGCCGCCCGACCGCCAGGCCGACCCAGCTCCCGGCCACGATGGCGAGCAGGCCGACGAACAGGACCGGCAGGAAGCTCGCGGAAACGAACCCGCCGTGCCCCAGCACCTCGGCCAGGCCGACGCCGAACACCAGCACGAACCCGAGCGCGCACAGCGCCCCCACCGCCCCAGCGAGCCGCAATGCCCGGTGCCACCCCGGCCGGGACGTCGTGGACAGCAGTTCGACCATGCCGGAGCGGCTGTCGCGCATGCCCTGGATCGCCCCGGCGCCGACGGCGACCGGCCACAGGAACACCATGAGGAACCGCAGCCACAACGCGGTGGTCGTCGTGTTCGCCGTCCACGGCGCGGGCACCTTCCACCACGGGCCGGACAGCAGGAACAGGAACCCGAGCGCGATCACGACGAGCGCCAGCCCGGCCCAGGGCGCGATGGAGCGCCGCAGTTCGATGCGGAAGACCATCACCACGCCCCCTTGCCGTGCTCGTGGTTCAGCAGCGCCGAATAACCGCGCTCGATCGGGCTGTCACCGACGTGGTCCGGGGTCCCCGCCGCGGCCAGCTCGCCCGGCGTCCCCTGGAAGACCAGCTTGCCCTCGGCGAAGAGCACGACGTCGGAACACGCCGTGCCGACGTCTTCGACCAGGTGCGTCGAGATCAGCACGCACGAGTCCTGGCCCAGTTCCTGGACGAGCTCGCGGAACCGGACGCGCTGGGCCGGGTCCAGGCCGGCCGTCGGCTCGTCGAGCAGCAGGATGTCCGGGTCGTTGACGATCGCCTGCGCGATCCCGACGCGACGCACCATGCCGCCGGAAAGCGTCTTCATCCGGTCGCCGGCGCGGTCGGCCAGCCCGACGCGCTCGATCGCGCGCTGCACCGCGCCCGGGATGTCCGCCTTCGGCATTTCCTTGAGCCACGCCAGGTATTCGACGAACTCGCGGACCGTGAACCGCTTGTAGTAGCCGAAGTCCTGGGGCAGGTAACCGATCCGGCGGCGCAGGCCGCGCTGCCCGGCGTGTCCCCCGGCCGGTGCGCCGAGCAGCGTCAGCCGGCCTTCCGCCGGGCGCAGCACCGTCGCCAGTGCCCGGATCAGCGTCGTCTTGCCCGCGCCGTTCGGCCCGAGCAAGCCGTGCACCCCCTTGCCGAGGGACAGGTCCAGCCCGTCCACCGCCATTTTCCGCCTGCCGACCCGCACCTTCAGCCCTTCCGCCTGGATTTCCCAGGCGTAGGCCGTTGGCGCGATCTCGGCGGCCCCGACAGCACGCATGTCTTCCTCCCTAGTCGCCGACGCCGAGCCGGGTGAACGCGCCCTTGTGCAGGGCGACGACCACCGTCGTCAGCGCGAAGATCCCCGCCCACACCGGCACCGCGCCGGCACTGAGCACAACCGTTTGCTGGTGCGCCACCACGCTCGGCAGCACCACCGCCGCGACCCACACCGCGCCGAGCACGCCGGCCGCGCGGGTGACCCCGATCAGCCCGCCCAGCGCGAGCGTGCCGGTGGTGAAGGCCAGGCTCGGCACCAGCCAGAGCGCCAAGCCGGTGCCGGTCAGCCAGCCCGCGAAGCCGAGCACCGGCAGGACGACGACGAGCACCGCCACCGTCCGCCGCGCGATCAGGTACAGCCCGGCCCGCGGGGTCGCGACGACGACCTCGTACGCCGGATCGAGCCCGCGCGCCCACGACGCGGCGACGCCGAGCACCGGCAGCAGCGGCGCGAGCAGCTGCACCGCCGTCGTGTCGAACGTCGTGGGCCAGATCCGGTCGAGCGCCACCACCAGCAGCGTGAGCAGCACGATCATCGCCAGCCACGGCACCATCACCGGCGTCGTCCAGGTGAACAGCCACCGCCGCCGCGGGTGCGCTTTCGGCTGTGGCCGCGGGTGCGCGGGCGTGCCCGACAGCTCGATGTCCACCGCGAGCCGCGACCAGACGAGGTCCACCACCGGCTGCGCGGGCCGCAGCACGGCCAGCCGCGCCCGGCACACCGCGCAGGTCTCGAGGTGCGCCTCGATGCCCCAGAGCTGGCCACCGGGGAGGTCGTCGCCCGCCGTGTAGCCGGCGATGAGCTCGTCCGACGGATGCTTCATGACAGTGCCTCCCGCATCGCGATCCGCGCCCGCCGGGCCCGGGTCTTGACGGTGCCTTCCGGCAGCCCGAGCAGGACGGCGGTCTCGCGGACGGTCAGCCCGTCGAGCACCATCGCCTGCAGCACGGCCCGCAGCTCGGGTGCGAGGTCGCGCAGCGCGTCGCCGACGTCGTCCCCGACCGCCGCCGCCAGCGCTTCTTCCTCGGCCCCGGGCACCGGCGCGACGTCGAGCGCCATCACCGGCGGCGGCTGCGCGTGGTGCGCCCGCCGGCGGAACGCGTCGACCAGCCGCCGGGCGGCGATGATCCACACCCAGCCGACCGCGGAACCGCCGGCCGCGGACCCCGCGAACGAGCCCGCCGCGCGCCAGACGGCCAGGTACGTCTCCTGCATGACCTCGGCGACGACCTGCTCGTCCGCGCACCGGCGGCGCAGACGCACGGCCAGCCAGGGCGACGTGCGGCGGTAGAGCTCCTCGAACGCCGCGCGGTCGCCCTTGGCCGTGCGCCGGACGAGGTGCTCCTCGTCGGCGTCCTCCAGTGGCTTCATCCTCACACCGGGGAAGACGCCGGAAGATCGCCCCCGGTTCTCACTCGGATGTGTGCTGCGTCACATTCACTGGGTCAGTCGCGGGCCGGCCAGAACTTGCGCCAGCCGTCCGCTTCGAGGGTGGTCGGCTCCAGGCCGGCGTCGCGCGCGGCCTGCTCGGCGGCGCGGACCTCCAGCGCGAACTCCTTCGCCAGCGCTCGCAGCTCGCCCTCCGGGTCGACGCCCGCGCGGCGCGCCGTGGCCGCGATGCGGAACAGCTGGGCCGCCGCGTTCGAGCCCTCGGGGAAGAGGTCCAGCGGGATGCCGGCGCGGCCGCTGCGCTGGCCGAGCTTGCCCGCCAGCGCGACCGCGGGCTGGCCGAGCGCGACGCCGTCCACAATGGACAGACGCTGCTTCTCGCGCTGCTTCAGCTCTTCCCACTTGGCGTTCTGGTGCTCGA
This sequence comes from Amycolatopsis sp. NBC_00348, assembly GCF_036114655.1. Classification (NCBI taxonomy): domain Bacteria; kingdom Bacillati; phylum Actinomycetota; class Actinomycetes; order Pseudonocardiales; family Pseudonocardiaceae; genus Amycolatopsis; species Amycolatopsis sp. NBC_00348. The sequence continues at coordinate 7,080,116 of NZ_CP107994.1, forward strand.
CCGTGCGCACCTCGTCGGCGCCGGCGAAGACGTGCGGGTGCCGGCCGACCAGCTTCTCGACCAGTGCGGCCGCGACGTCGTCGATGCCGAACGGGTCCGCGGGGTCCTCGGCGGCGACGCGGGCGTGGAAGAGCACCTGCAGCAGGACGTCGCCGAGCTCCTCGCGCAGCGCCTCGCGGTCGCCGTCTTCGATCGCGTCGAGCAGCTCGTAGGTCTCCTCGACCAGGTACTGCCGCAGCGACTCGTGCGTCTGCACGGCGTCCCACGGGCAGCCGCCCGGCGAGCGGAGCCGGTCCATCACGTCCGCGGCTTCGACCAGCGGCGGGACGGGCGTGTCGATGACCTGCGCGCCGGTCGCGATGAGCACGGCCGCGGCGGGTTCCTCGCGGGACGTCGTGAGCAGCACGATGCCCTTCAGGGACAGCGCCTCCGTGATCGCCGGGACCCCGAACACCGCGGGGTCGACGTCCGACGCCGCGAAGACGGCGGTGGACTCACGGAGGACCTTCAGCGCCGCGGCGGGCAGTGTCGCCCCGCGGACGACTACGACGACGCCCCGGCTCACTGCTGCGCGGGAGCGGCACCGCGCAAGGGCAGCACGGTGCCCTGGGTGGCGTCCTGGTTCGTCGCGAGGTTCATGCTCACAACATCCCACACGCCGTACCGGGGGTTGACGCGCAGCCCGCTCGGGCCCACGTAGGGCTGCAGGAGCCGGGTGCCGATGGCGGTCAGCTGCTCGTCGGTCGGCTTCTGCGCCTCCTGGTCCGCCGGCACGGCCTTGTCGGTGCCGCGGGTGCGGACGACGAAGACGTACCAGTCGGGCTTGGTCGGCATCCGCGCCTGGAACACGACGACGCTGTTCGCGGCGGAGCCGAACAACGCGGTCTGCGCCAGCGCGAGGTACTGCGAAGCGCCGAAGAGCTCGGTGAGCCCGGCGTCGGAGACGTCGCCGGGGGCCGGGCCGGGGCCGCCGGACTGCTGGGCCTGCTGCGCGGCCTGCGCCGCCTGGCTCGCCTGTTGGATGGCGCCCTGGATCTTGCCCGGGTCGTCGGCGAACTGCTTCGCGAGGTCGAACGCGCGGGCGCGGGCGTCCTTGTCGTTCGCGGCGGCCGCGCTGATCCCGACGTAGTCCGCGCCGACCGACAGCTTCGGCAGGTACTTCTCGGCGAGCTGCTGCTCCAGGACGACGTCGCCGGCCGTCTCGTTCTTGTCGCGCAGCTTGGAGACGATCTCGGTGACGGCGACCTGGTCGCCCTGCCCGGTGTCGGCGACCGGGGCGGCGGACTCCTTCGCGGCGAGGGCGGCGATCTTCGCCTGGTCGGCGACGATGCCCTCCTGCTTCGCGGCGCGCAGGGTCAGCTCGTGGAGCACGGACTGCCGGATGATCTCGCGGCCGAGCAGGTCGACCTTGTGCTCACGCGCGAGCTTCTGCGCGTACGGCTGGTCCCGGACGGCCTGGTCGATCATCGACTGCACCTGGTCGAGGGAGACCGAGCGGTCGCCGACGATCACCGCACTGCCGACCTGACCGGGGCCCGCACCGCACCCGGCGAGCAGGAGAGCGCCGGCAACGACCGCCACCAGCGCGCGAGGGCGCCCCATGATCCGCATCACAGCGCATACCCTCTCACACCTTCGCGGCCGAAACGCAACACCCGTTCGGTTTCGCCGGGCGTACCGTCGTCGGCATGGACCACTGGCTGACCATCGAGGTCTTCGATGGCGAGTCCACGGCTTCGTTGTGGCGGCTCGCCCGGGGTGACGCACTGACCGAAGCAGCACTGACGAACGGCGCCGAGCAGTGGGTGTGGCACGAACACCGCTGGGGCGTCGTGCTGGAGATCGAATTCCGTTCCGAGGAAAGCCGCGACGCGTTCCGGGCGTTGCCGGTCGTGACGGCGGCGCTCGACGCCGTGCCCGATCCGGCGCGCGGGTTGCTGGTGTACCCGGGCCGCGGTGGCGGCGCGGGGACGCGGAACCCCCGCCGGCCACGGCCGAAGCCGATGTCGGACGCCGGGGCCGTGCCGGTGCCGGTCGAGCAGGTGCGGATGGGGCTGGCGGACCCGATGCCGCCGATGTTCAGCGAAGTCGGCTGAGCGACGGACGTCCGGTACGCAACCGGACGTCCGTTTCCGTTACACCGCCGCGGGTTTCTTCGTCAGCTGCGTCAGCAGCTTGGCGCACCAGTCGAGCAGCTCCTCGTCGCGCAGCGTCGGGGCGCCGATACGGCCGCCCGCCGCGCCTTCCGTGGGCTTCGGCACCGACACGGTGTTCGTCACGGCCTTGAACATCGCCTTCGGGTACAGCCGCTTCAACCGGACCATTTGCGAATCCTGCAAGGGCAGCGGCGCGAAACGGATCGTGTTGCCCTGCACGGCCACCTCCGTCACGCCCGCCTCGCGGCAGGTGTGCCGGAACCTCGCCACCGCGAGCAGGCGGTTGACCGTCGCCGGCGGCTGGCCGTAGCGGTCGATCAGCTCTTCGCGCACCGCGTCCAGGCCCTCGGTGTCCGGCGCCGCCGCGATCTTGCGGTACGCCTCCAGCCGCAGCCGCTCGCCCGGGATGTAGTCGTGCGGGAGGTGGGCGTCGATCGGGAGGTCGACGCGGACGTCGGCCAGCTCCTCGTCTTCCGCCGGCTCCGCGCCCGCGTGCCGGCGGAAGGCGTCGACCGCTTCGCCGACCAGCCGCACGTACAGGTCGAACCCGACACCGGCGATGTGCCCGGACTGCTCCGCGCCCAGGATGTTGCCCGCGCCGCGGATCTCCAGGTCCTTCATCGCGACCGCCATGCCCGCGCCCAGCTCGGTGTTCTGGGCGATCGTCGCGAGCCGGTCGTGCGCCGTCTCCGTCAGCGGCGCCTCCGGCGGGTACAGGAAGTACGCGTACCCGCGCTCGCGGCCACGCCCGACGCGGCCGCGCAGCTGGTGCAGCTGCGCCAGCCCGAGCAGGTCGCCGCGCTCGACCAGCAGCGTGTTGGCGTTCGAGATGTCCAGCCCGGTCTCGACGATCGTGGTGCACACCAGGACGTCGTACTCGTTCTCCCAGAAGCCCTGGATGATCTTCTCGAGCTTGTCCTCGTTCATCTGGCCGTGCGCGGTGACGACGCGCGCCTCCGGCACCAGCTCCCGGATGTGCCGCGCGGCCTTCTCGATCGACGAGACGCGGTTGTGGACGTAGAAGACCTGGCCGTCGCGCAGCAGCTCGCGGCGGATCGCCGCGCCGACCTGCTTGTCGTCGTACGAGCCGACGTAGGTCAGGATCGGGTGCCGGTCTTCCGGCGGCGTCAGGATCGTCGACATCTCGCGGATGCCGGCCAGCGACATCTCGAGCGTGCGCGGGATCGGCGTCGCCGACATCGTCAGGACGTCGACGTGCGTGCGCAGCGCCTTGATGTGCTCCTTGTGCTCGACGCCGAAGCGCTGCTCCTCGTCGACGATCACCAGACCCAGGTCCTTGTAGCGGATCCCGGTCTGCAGCAGGCGGTGCGTGCCGATCACGATGTCGACCTCGCCGCCGGCGAGCTGCTCCAGGATGATGTCCGACTCGGTCTTGTTCGTGAACCGGGACAGGCCCTTGATCGTCACCGGGAACGAGCGCATCCGCTCGTGGAAGGTGTTGAGGTGCTGCTGGGCGAGCAGCGTCGTCGGGACGAGGACGGCGACCTGCTTGCCGTCCTGCACCGCCTTGAACGCGGCGCGCACGGCGATCTCCGTCTTGCCGTAGCCGACGTCGCCGCAGATCACGCGGTCCATCGGGACGCCGCGCTGCATGTCCGACTTGACCTCGTCGATCGCGGCGAGCTGGTCGTTGGTCTCGGTGAACGGGAAGGCGTCTTCCAGCTCGCCCTGCCACGGCGTGTCCGGGCCGAACGCGTGCCCGGGCGCGGCCTGGCGCGCGGCGTAGAGCTGGACCAGCTCGGCGGCGATCTCCTTGACCGCCTTCTTGGCCCGTGCCTTGGTGTTCTTCCAGTCGGAGCCGCCGAGCTTGTTGAGCGTGGGCAGCTCGCCGCCGACGTACTTGGACACCTCGTCGAGCTGGTCGGTCGGGACGAACAGCCGGTCGCCGGGGTGACCGCGCTTGGACGAGCCGTACTCCAGCAGCAGGTATTCGCGGGTCGCGCCGGCGACGGTGCGCTGCACCATCTCGACGAACCGGCCGATGCCGTGCTGCTCGTGGACGACGTAGTCGCCGTTCTTGAGGGCCAGCGGGTCGACGGCGTTGCGCCGCCGCGACGGCATCTTGGTGGTGAGGTCCTTTGTGGACGTTCCGGCGCCGGCGCCGCGGCCGGTGAGGTCGGCTTCCGACAGCACGACGAGGGCGCGCTCCGGCGAGACGAACCCTTCGGTGAGGGCGCCGCAGGTGACGGTGACCGTGCCGGGCGGGAGCGAGCCCGTGACGCCGTCACCCGCCAGCGACGCCGGGACGTCGGCGCTCGAGAGCTGCTCGACGGCGCGGGCCGCGGTGCCCTGACCGGCGACGACGAGCACCGCCGTGCCGCCCGCCGCGGTGTGCGCGCGCAGGTCCGCCGTCGCGCGGTCGATCTCGCCGCGGTAGGCCGGCGCGGCCTCGACCGAGACGCGGTAGACGTCCGGGTCTTCGCTGGTCAGCTGGCTGAGCGTCCACCAGGTGCGCTTGGTGTCCTGCGCGTGGGACGCGATCCCCTCGAGCCCGCGGTAGGCGGACGAGCCGAGGTCGATCGGGGCCAGGCCGCCCGCCGCGGCCGTCGTCCAGGACGCTTCGAGGAACTCCTGGCCGGTGCGGACGAGGTCGGCGGCGCGGGCGCGGATCTTCTCCGGGTCGGTCAGCAGGACGTGGGTGCCGACCGGCATCGCGTCGGTGAGCAGCTCCAGCTCGCCTTCGCAGAGCACCGGGATGAGCGCTTCCATGCCCTCGACGGGGATGCCGTCGGCCAGCTTGGTGAGCATCTCCGACAGGTGGGCGTCGGCTTCGTAGGTCTTCGCCAGCTCCGCGGCCTTGTCCTTGACCGGCTGGGTGAGCAGCAGCTCACGGCACGGCGGCGCGGTGACGCGCGGGATCTCGCCGGGCAGCGACCGCTGGTCGGAGACGGCGAACGCGCGGATCTCGCTGACCTCGTCGCCCCAGAACTCGACCCGGACCGGGTGCTGCGCGGTCGGGCCGAAGAGGTCGAGGATGCCGCCGCGGACGGCGAACTCGCCGCGCTTCTCGACCATGTCGACGCGGGTGTAGGCCAGCTCGACCAGCCGTTCCAGCAGGGCGTCGAAGCTCTGCTCCTCGCCGACGATCAGGTCGACCGGGGCGAGCGAGCCGAGCCCGGGGGCCATCGGCTGGATCAGGCTGCGGACGGTGGCGACGACGACGCGCAGGTCGTCGGCCCCGGTCTTCAGCCGGTGCAGCACCTCCAGCCGCCGCCCGACGGTGTCGGCGCGGGGCGAGAGCCGCTCGTGGGGCAGGGTCTCCCAGGACGGGAAGTCGGCGACCCGGCTCGTGCCCAGCAGCGCGCCCAGCGCCGCGGTCAGCTCGTCGGCCTCCCGGCCGGTGGCGGTCACGACGAGCACGGGTTTCCCGGCGCCGTCGTCGGAGGCGAGGGCGCCGGCGACGAGCTGGCGCGCGGCGATCGGCCCTTGGAGTTCGAGCAGCGGCGCACCGGCGCGCTCGACCACTCCACGCAGGGCCGGGTCGGGAAGTACGGCGGTGAGGAGTCCGGACAGTGAAGCGTTTGTCACGGTCCCCAGCCTACGTGCCACCCCCGACAGGTTTCCGATCACCGCTGGCCGCGCGGGTGCCCGGAGCCGGTCGGCGCGCGGGCCGGGATCGACGGCCGCGGGGCACCGGCGCCTGGCCGTGGCGGCCCGCGAACCGCCGGACCACCTCCTCGGCCAGGTCGCCCAGCGCCCGCAGGTCGACCCAGGTGGCGTTGAGCCGCCGGCAGTGCTCGGCGCGGCCGTCCCACGGCTCCGGCGGGAGCCGCACGACCGGGCCGGACCCCGCCGTGGCGGCCGGCATGAAGTGGTGGGTCCGGCCCGGCCCGCCGACGGTGACCAGCCCGAAGTCGTGGACGAGCGAGCAGCGCAAGGCGTAGAGCGCTTCCCGTTCCGGTTCACCCAATCGAGGGGCGAACTGCCGCAGCGCCCGGACGACCGGCGGGCCGGGCGCCCGGCAGGCGCTCCCCACCTGGTCGACCAGCAGCAGGTAGCCGACGGCCCCCAGCCAGTTCCCGCTCAGCGCCGCTTTGCCCGGCTCGATCCGGCCGGTTTCGCGGTCGCGGCCGGTCGCCCGGCGCGCCTCGCGCAGCACGGCGGTCAGGCGGCAGGCCGGGACCGCCGGCAGCGGCTGCCGCGCCGACCAGTTCACCTTCGCCATGCCGATGAGTCGGTGCCGGCCCGCCCGCGTTACGCGGCCCGCAGTTCCGCCGCCACCTCCGCCAGTCGCGGCAGCTGCTCGTCGAAGACCTTCGGCTCGGTGCTCGCGACCCGCAGCAGCACGTGCTCGGCGCCGGCGTACTCGCGCAGTTGCGACGCCACCTCCGCGGCCGAGCCCGTGACCTGCATCTGGATGCGCTGGACGAAGCCCGCGGGCATGCCGTAGTTGCGCCGGCAGTAATCCTCCAGCAGCGCCGTCCCGCGATCGGCGTCGTCCTCGACCAGGACCGTCGCGAACAGCGCCGGGGTCACCGGCCGCGACGCCGTCGAGCGGATCCCGGCCAGCCCGGCGGCGTAGTCCGCGGGGTCGGGCGGGTACGGGAGCCAGCCGTCGTAGAGCCGGCCGGCGCGCTCCAGCGCCCCCGGCGTGTGCGCCGCCAGCCACACCGGCGGGCCGCCCGGGCGCGCGGGTGCCGGGAACACCGGCAGGGAGCCGTAGTCCAGCACCGGCCCGTGGAACGACGTCTCGCCGCGCCACGCGGCCCGCCACAGCGCCACGATGTCGTCCAGCCGCGCGCGCCGGCGGGCCCACGGGACGCCGGTGAACGCGAACTCCGGTTCACTCCGCCCGGCGAACCCGGCGCCGACGGCCACCGTGAGCCGGCCGCCGCTGAGCAGGTCGAGGCTCAGCAGCTGGTTCGCCGTCAGGATCGGGTCGCGCAACGCCGGGAGCAGCGAAGCCGTCCCGAGCGTGACGCGGGACGTGCGCGCCGCGAACGCGCCGAGGATGGTCAGGGCGTCGATCGGGGCGCGGGCGAGCGTGTCGCCCACCCACACCGAGTCGAGGCCGAGGCGTTCGGCCTCGACGGCGGTCTCGACCAGTTCGGGCGCGGTCCGCCCGGCGTCGAGGATGGGCTGGTAGGTCGGGACGACCAGGCCGTATTTCGTCATGCCGCAAGCCTGTTCGTATCGGGGTATGGGCTCAATTCCTCGCGGGGAATGGCGCGGACCGCGATGATGGTCGGGTGAACTTCGGAACGGCGCTCAAGGACTGGCGGATTCGGCGGCACCTCAGCCAGCTCGACCTGGCGTTGCGCGCCGGGACGACGCAACGGCACGTGAGCTTCATGGAGAGCGGGCGCTCGCTCCCCGGCCGCGGGATGGTGCTGCGTGTCGCCGAGTCGCTGGAACTGCCGCTGCGCGAACGCAACGGCCTGCTCTACACCGCCGGCTTCGCGCCGTCGTACCCCGAAACGCGCCTCGACTCCCCGGCGATCAAGCCGGTCCTCGACGGCCTGCGGCGGCTGCTCGACGGCCATCGGCCCTACCCGGCGATCGTCGTCGACCGCTACGGCGTGCTGGTCGCGAAGAACGACGCCTTCGGCCTGCTCACCGAGGGCGTCGCGCCGGAGCTGCTGGAGGAACCGGTGGACACGCTGCGGCTCGCGCTGCACCCCGAGGGCATGGCGCCGCGCGTGCGCAACCTCGACGACTGGGCGCGCCACATCCTCGAGCGCATCCGCAACGACCTCGCGCGCAACCCGGACGACCGGCTGGCCGCGCAGCTCGCCGAACTGGAGTCGTACCTGCCCCCGGCGTCCCCGCCGGCCCCGGACCACCTGGGGTTCGCGGTCCCGGTCCGACTGTCCACTTCGGTCGGTGAGCTGCGGCTGATCACCGCGATCACGACGTTCGCGACCGCGGCCGACGTCACGGTGTCGGAGCTGAAGCTGGAGACGTTCCTGCCGGCGGACGCCGAAACCGCGGAAGCCCTGCTTCAGACGGCCGACGCCGACAGCTGAGTCCGGCTTGGTCCGACTTAGGGCGTAAAACTCCCTATTTATCCACTTGATAGGGAAGGTTAGAGTACATTGCATGACGATATACAGGTCCGAGGTAGGCGCCCGGCTGCTGCGTGAGCGCTACCTCGACGTCCTGACGGCGTGGCCCGTCCCCCATGAGCAGGTCCGGGTGCCGACGCCCGAGGGCGAGACGTTCGTGCTCGTCTCCGGCCCGGCCGGCGCTCCGGCGCTGGTGCTGCTGCACGGTTCCGGCAGCAACTCCGGCGAGTGGGCGCCCCGGCTGCCCGCGCTCGCCGAGCGGTTCCGGGTGTACGCCGTCGACATCGTCGGCGAGCCGGGGCTGAGCGCCGAGACGCGGCCGCCGCTCGGCACCGATCGCTACGCGGCCTGGCTGGACGCCGTGCTCGACCAGTTCGGCGTGCCGTCGGCGGCGTTCCTGGCGTCGTCGCTCGGCGGCTGGCTCACGCTCGACTACGCGACCCGGCGCCCGGACCGCGTCACCGCGCTCGCGCTGCGGTCCCCGATCGGCCTCGGCCCGATGAAGAAGGCGTTCCTCGTCAAGGCCGTGCTGTGGGCGCTGCTGGGCGAGCGGGGCCGGCGCAGGTCGGTGGCCGGTGTCCTCGGCGACGCGGGCACGCCGGAGGTCGTCGAGCACCAGCTGCTCGTGTCGGCGAACTACCGGTACCGCACCGGCCCTTTCCCGCCCTTCGACGACGCCACGCTGGCCGGGCTGGCCGTGCCGGTGTACGCCGTCGCCGGCGCCGACGACGTCATGGTCGACTCCGCGACGACCAAACGGCGGCTCGAGGCGTTCGCGCCGGACGCCGTCGTCGACCTGGTGCCCGGCACCGGGCACTACCTCCCCGGCGACGCGGACCTGGAGTTCCTCACGCGCGCGGCGGCGAACGGCGATTTCACCGCTTGATGGCAGGATGAGCCGTATGCGGCGTGTGCTGGGTCTCATCGGTGTGGTGTCCCTGCTGGTCACGGGCTGCTCGGGGGCGTCGAGCGCGCCCGTGCAGAGCGTCTCGCCACCACCGTCCACACCGGCGGCAGCGACCGGGAAGTTCAAGGTCGAGACGGTCACCGCGGGCCTCGAGCACGGCTGGGACATCGGTTTCCTGCCCGACGGCGGCATCCTCGTGCCGCAGCGGCCCGGCAAGCTCGCGCTGGTCCGCGACGGCCGGGCCACCGAGGTGCAGGCCGACTTCTCCGACGTCTTCGCCCAGGGCGAGGGCGGCCTGCTCGGCATGGTGATCAGCCCGGACTTCACGACCAGCCGCGAGTTCATCACCTGCCAGGACCACCAGGAGGGCGGCAAGCCCGTCGACATCCGGCTGGTCACCTGGAAGCTGGCCGGTGACGGCGGGAGCGCGACGAAGGTCGGGGATCTGCTCACCGGGCTGCCGATCAACCCGAGCGGCCGGCACTCCGGCTGCCGCCCGACCTTCGCACCGGACGGCGCGCTGCTGGTCGGCACCGGCGACACGGCGAAGTCGACCGTCTCGCAGGACCGCCACTCCTTGGGTGGCAAAGTGCTGCGATTGGACGCGAAGACCGGGAAGCCGTTGCCGGACAACCCGTTCATCACGTCGTCGGACCCGCACGAGCGGCTCATCTACACCGACGGACACCGCAACCTGCAGGGCGTGGCCATCCGGCCGGGCAGCGGCCAGGTGATCACCGCCGAGCACGGCCCGACGTTCGACGACGAGGTCAACCTGCTGAAACCGGGCGCGAACTACGGCTGGGACCCGTCGAAGGGCGGCACGGACTCCAGCTACGACGAGAGCGTGCCGATGACCGACCTCAAGCGCTTCCCCGACGCGGTGAGTCCACTATGGACGTCCGGCAAGATCACCGAGGCGATCAGCGGCGACGCTTTCCTGACCGGCGCCCAGTGGGGCCGCAACGACGGCGCGCTCGTCGTCGTCGCGCTCAAGGGCCAGAAGCTGCTGCTGTACCACTTGGACCCCGCGGGCAAGGTCCTGGACGTCACGCTGCCCCCGGAGTTCGACGACAAGTTCGGCCGCCTGCGCGCGGTCCGCAGCGGCCCGGACGGCGCCCTGTACGTGACCACCTCGGACGGCACGAACGACAAGCTGCTGAAGGTCACGCCCGCCTGATTCATGCGAAAGACACACCGAGCCGGTGCCGGGAACACTGTCGCACCGCGCTCCGATCGCGGAACATGGTGTGCACCAAGAGTTTCGCCCGCCACCGACGAGTGTTGGACGCGGTCCGAAGAAAGCTTTCCCGCGGCAGCACCCGCGCCGGTCCCCGAGCGCCATCGCCGACCTGGCGCCCGGGGACCGGCTTCCAACCGTCCTGGTTGCCCATATCGGCTTGACCGGCGACCGCCGGCCGCCCAGGCTGAGCCCTTGTGGACGCCGAGGTGAGTTACCCGTGGCCGCCGCGGCCGAACCGATCGACGACGGGTGGCGGCCCATCGATCTCGCCCTCGACGACTTCGAGCCTCGAGGCGTCGCGGAAGCGCCTGGGCCCGGCGACGTCACGACGCTGTACTGGTGGCGGCCGGCCTTCTGGCGTCGCGGCCGGAACTCGACCAGGTCCTAACCGCCCAGGTAGGCGCCGCCGTTGACGTGTACGACCTGGCCGGTCACGTGCCCGGCCGCCGGGCTCGCGAGGAACGTCACCACCGCCGTGACGTCCTCCGGTGTGCCCGGTCGCTTGTTCATCGTGTTCCCGACCAGCCGCTCGCGGCGGCGGTCGCTGAGCTGGCCGTGGAAGAACTCCGTCTCCCCGATCAGTCCCGGCGCGACGACGTTCGCGGTGATGCCACGTGCGCCGAACTCCTGCGCCACGCTGACGTTCCACGCCTCGACCGCGGCCTTCGCGGCGCCGTAGGAGCCGGCGCCGGTGTGGGCGGCGATCGAGCCGATCGTCACGATCCGGGCGCCGTCGGCGAGGCGGTCGCGCAGTGCGTGCGTCACCAGCGCGGCACTGACCACATTGGACCGGAGGTTCCGCTCGAACGCGGCCGCGAACCCGGCGAGGCCCTCTTCGGTGTCCCCGGCGAAGTCCGTGTTGCCGCCGGCGTTGTTGACGAGCACGTCGACCCGGTCCGGCAACTCACCCAGTGCGGTCTCGACGGCCGCGGGATCGGCGGCGTCGAACACGACGGGCCGCGCGCCGAGCAGCGTCGCGGCTTCGGTGAGCACCTGCTCGCGACGTCCGGTGATCGTGACGCGGTCGCCGGCCGCCGCGAAAGCCGCCGCGACGGCGTACCCGATGCCCGTGCCGCCGCCCGTCACCACTACTTCCCTGCTGTTCCCCATGTCCCCGACCCTAGTGCCTAGGATCGGGTCATGACGAAAGCCTTGGCGAGGCCGGCATGATCGACAAGATCGCGTGGCTGCACCTGGTGGACGGCCGCATCCTGAGCATCCGCTCGCGTGGCAAGGACGTCTACTACCTCCCGGGCGGCAAGCGCGAACCGGGCGAGACGGACGCGCAGACGCTGGTCCGGGAAGTCCGCGAAGAGGTCTCCGTGGCGATCACCGAGCCGACGATCGCGCCCGCCGGCGTCTTCGAAGCCCAGGCGGACGGCAAAGCGTCCGGTGTGGTGGTCCGGATGACGTGCTTCACGGCGGAGTACACGGGAACGCTGGTGGCGAGCAGCGAGATCGAGGAGATCACGTGGCTCGCCTACGAAGACCGCGACCGCGTTTCGGCCGTGGACAAGATCATTTTCGACCACCTGCACCAAACAGGACTGCTGAGATGAACGACGGTGCCGAACAGTTCTTCGACCTGAACATCGAGCGGGTGCTGGAGCACTGGCCGGTGGCCTTCGCGATCCGCGAGATCATCGCCAACGCCCTCGACGAGCACGCTCTCACCCGGACCGGCGAACCGGTGATCACCAAGGATCCCGCGGGCGCGTGGCACGTGGCCGACTTCGGCCGCGGACTGCGTTACGAACACCTCACGCAGAAGGAGAACGACGAGAAACGCGGCTCCGACGTCGTGATCGGCCAGTTCGGCATGGGCCTCAAGGACGCACTGGCCGTGTTCGACCGCCACGACGTCGACGTGGTGATCCGCAGCGGGCACGGCGACATCACCACCCGGCAGCGCGCGAAGGAGTCGTTCGCCGACGTGCGCACCCTGCACGCCGTGATCCGCCCTGCGGCCGACCCCGGTCTTTCCGGGACGGACGTCGTGCTGCGCGGCGTCACCGACGACGACGTCGCGGCGGCCCGGAGGTTCTTCCTGCACTACAGCGGGGACGAGCTGCTGGAGAGCACCTCGGCCGGCCAGGTCCTGAAGCGGATCGATCCCGGGGCTCCCGGCCGGATCTACGTCAAGGGCCTCCTCGTCGCGGAAGAGCCGAACTTCCTGTTCTCCTACAACATCACCGACATCAACGCGCCGTTGCGGCGCGCCCTCAACCGCGAGCGCAGCAACGTCGGCCGGTCCGCCTACACCGACCGGGTCAAGGCGATCCTCAAGCAGTGCCGCTCGGCCCAGGTCGCCTCGCCCTTGGCCGACGACCTCGCCGAGTTCGCCACCGGCCGGATGCACGACGAGCTGAGCTGGCGCGAGATCACCCTGCACGCGTGCACGGTCCTGGCCACCCACGAGAAAGTCGTCTTCGTGACGCCGTCGGAGCTGCAGGAGGGCACCCCGCAGCTCCGTTACGCCGAGCAGGAGGGCTACCGCTTGGTGACCGTCTCCGGGGAGGTGTCGGCGAAGCTGAACCAGCAGACCGACTTCGACGGCAAGCCGTTGCTCGACCTGAGCGGCTACCGCGAGGCCTGGAACGACAGCTTCGTCTTCACGCTGGTGAGCACGGCCGAGCTGTCACCGCGGGAGAACTCGGTCTACGCACTGACCGACGCCGTCGCCCGCCTCGCGGGGATCGACCTGCGCCGGGCCGGCGTGCACAGCGTCGTGATCTCGGAGACCATGCGCCTCGACGTGACCGGGGAGTCCACCCTGGGCCTGTGGGAGCCGGGCGAGAACCGGATCGTGATCCACCGCAGCCAGCTGGCCGGCGCCGCCGCGTACTGCGCGACGCTGCTGCACGAACTCACCCACGCGGTCTCCGGCGAATCCGACAACTCGCTGGAGTTCGAAGCCGCGCTCACCGCGATGCTCGGCAAGATCGCGCTTCAAGCCTTGAAGTGACTCACCTCAGCCGGAGCTTGGGCTTGTCCTCCAGGTGCGACAACCCGTTCCACGCCAGGTTCACGAGGTGCGCGGCGACCTCGTCGCGCTTCGGCTTCCGCGCGTCGAGCCACCACTGCCCGGTCAGCGCCACCATGCCCACCAGCGCCTGGGCGTACAGCGCCGCCAGCTTCTCGTCGTAGCCGCGCGCCGCGAACTGCTGGGCCAGGATGTGCTCCACCTGGCTCGCGATGTCGTTCAGGACCGTGGAAAACGTGCCCGTGGAACTCGCCACCGGGGAGTCGCGGACCAGGATGCGGAAGCCGTCGTGGGAATCCTCGACGTACGACAGCAACGCGATCGCCGCCTGTTCCAGCATGACGCGCGGGTGGCCGCCGTGGAGCGTCGAAACCATCCGCTCCAGCAGCAGCTGCGTTTCGCGGTCGACGACCACCGCGTAGATGCCCTCTTTGCCACCGAAGTGTTCGTACACCACGGGTTTCGACACATTGGCGCGGTGCGCGATCTCCTCGATCGACGTGCCGTCGAAACCCTTTTCGGCGAACAGGGCCCGCGCCACGTTCAGCAGCTGCTGACGGCGCTCGGTGCCGGTCATCCGGACGCGGGTCACCGGGGCGGCCGGACGTGCCCCGGTGACCTGCTCACGTTTTGAACGTCGTCTCCCCGCCACTCGCCGAACCCTACAGTGAGGCTAGCTCTTCTCCGTGGCGATTCGGGCCAATCGCTGCGGCGTCGGCCAGCGCACGTCGTGCACCCAGCCGAACTTCTCGAAGATCCAGATCAGGCGCGCGGAAATGTCGATCTGGCCGCGCTTCACGCCGTGCCGGGCGGACGTCGGGTCCGCGTGGTGCAGGTTGTGCCAGGACTCGCCGAACGAGAAGATCGCCAGCGGCCAGAAGTTCGCCGACTTGTCGCGCGCCGCGAACGGGCGCTCGCCGATCATGTGGCAGATCGAGTTGACCGACCACGTCACGTGGTGCAGCACGCAGATGCGGACCAGCCCGGCCCAGAAGAACGCCGTCACGGCGCCCCACAGCGACCACGAGATCAGCCCGCCCGCCAGCGCCGGCAGCGCCAGGCTGACCAGGGCCCACAGCCAGAACAGGTCGTCGACCTTCTTGATCGCCGGGTCCTTCACCAGGTCCGGCGCGAAGCGCTCGGCGTTGGTCTGGTCGCGCTCGAACAGCCAGCCCATGTGCGCGTGCCAGAAGCCCTTGGCGATGGCCCACGGCGAGGTGCCGAACGCCCACGGGGAGTGCGGGTCGCCGTCGCGGTCGGAGAACGCGTGGTGGCGACGGTGGTCGGCGACCCAGGTGATGACCGGGCCCTGCAACGCGATGCTGCCCGCGATCGCCATGACGACGCGCAGCCACTGCTTGGCCTTGAACGACCCGTGCGTGAAGTAGCGGTGGTACGACACCGTGATGCCGAGCCCGCTGATCGCGTAGAACACCACGAAGACGCCGACGTCGACCCAGCTCAGTCCCCAGCCCCAGGCGAACGGCACCGCGACCAGCAGTGCCACCAACGGCGCGATCACACCGAAGTAGACCGAAAGCTGCACGCCGATTCCGCGGGTGCCTTCGGTGACAGGTTTGGGCCCCTTGGGAGCCGACGGCTCCCCGGTGGGCTGCGAACGGTCGAGCGTGGCCGTCATACGCTTCACTTCTTCCTGCGTGGTGCCCCTACAAAGGGTTACCTAACCTACGATGCCGTAAGTTACGGTACAGGAGGTTGCGCCGGGTGGGGAGTGGCTGAACCTCTCACTGGTACTTCGGACCCGTGTACCCGGCAGACGGGCGCGTAACGCATCCCCCGCGCGGACGACACCCGATCGTCGCTATCCTGACCAGGAGCAATCCGCCGTAGTGTAATCGGCAGCACTTCAGATTTTGGTTCTGACAGTTCAGGTTCGAATCCTGGCGGCGGAGCAGCGGAAACACCATTTGCCGAGTACCCCGAACCACGACACCGGGAGGTTGGCGCTGACCGAAGAGGCGACCGACCCGGTAGCGGCCAGGCGACCCGCACTGGTCGAGATGTCCGACGCCTGGCTCGTCGGGCGCGCGCGCGAGCTCACCGCCGTGGTCCAACGGTCCGACTACGCCAGCCAGCTCGAGATCGTCGCGCAGATGGACGAGCTCCTCGACGAGACCCAGCGCCGCGGCGAACCGCTGCTGGTCGCGCGCCTGCTGCGCGCGTCCGCGACCGCGCGGCTGGTCACCAAGGGCCTGGCCGCCGAGGCGGAGCCGCGGCTCGACGAGATGCTCGCGCACACCCGGCGCCACGGCCTCGCGCTGCTGCGGGCCGACGCGCACGCGCTGCGCGGGCGCCGCCTCGTGCTGGCCGCGCAGGAGGACGCCGCGCTCACCGAGATCGCCCGCGCGCTGGCCATCCTCGACGACTCGACGACCCCGGACCGCCAGGTCGGCGTCCGCGCCTGGAACCGGCTGCTGTGGTCGACGCTGAACGACTGCTGGATCGTGCTCAACCAGCTCGGTGTGTACGAGGCCGCCGAAGAGGTCAGCAGCCGTGCCGCCGTCGCGATCCGCGAGAGCGCCACCCCGCACGAGATCACCCTGCAGCTGCTGAACCGGGTGAAGATGCTGCTCGGCTGGGGCCTGCGGCTGGAGCGGATCGAAGAGTACGACGAGAGCGCCGAGAAGTTCCGCACCGCCGCGTCGATGGCGATGGCCATCGAGGGGCCCTACAGCGAGTCGCTGTTCCCGCGCCAGGCCGGCGTCGCCGCGGTCGACGAGGTCGGCGTGCTCGCCGCCGCGCTCGCCCTGCACCAGCCCGACGAGGACCAGATCGACCGGCTGCAGCGCCTCCACGACGGCATCGGCTACCCGGGCGAACGCGAGATCGTGACGATCGCGCTGGCCCGCTGCTTCGACAAGGCCGGCCGCCGCGAAGACGCGCTGAACGTGCTCCGCGAGGCCCGCGAATCACTGGGTGACGACTCCTCGCAGCCGTCCATGCGGCTGAACATCGCCCGCGAGCTGGCCCGCCTCGACACCAGCCCGGACTACGCGTCCGGCGCCAGCCAGTCGCTGATCGACTACGCGACCCGGCTGGAGTCGGAGATGTGGAGCCTGCGCGAGTCGCAGATCGCCACGCTGAACGCCCGCCGCGAGCACGAGCGGCTGTCCGCCGAGCACGGCGCGATCACCCAGCAGGCGCTGCAGGACCCGCTCACCGGCCTGCCGAACCGGCGCGCGCTGGACGAGAAGCTGCGCCAGCTGGCGTCCTCGGCCGACGCGCAGCCGCTGGCCGTCGCGCTCGTCGACCTCGACGGTTTCAAGGGCGTCAACGACAAGCAGTCGCACGCCGAAGGCGACAACGTGCTGCGTGTCGTCGCGAGCACGCTCCGTGACGCCCTGCGCGGCGACGACCTGGTGGCGCGCTACGGCGGCGACGAGTTCATCGTGCTGCTGCCGGGCACCCCGGTGTCGGCGGCGAAGATGGCGCTCGGCCGCGCGGTGAAGTCCGTCGCCGGCCTGCCGCACCACCTCTCCCACGGCGTCACGCTGTCGATCGGGCTCGTCTCGCTGCGCCCGCAGGAGCGCGGCGAGCAGGTCCTCGCCCGTGCGGACGCGGCGATGTACCAGGCGAAACGCGGGGGCGGCAACCAGGTCGCGTCGGCGAACTCGATGGCGTCCGACCCGGCCGCGGCGTGGGCTAGCGAAGGCCTACCGACCGACCCCGCGTGGGACCCTGAGGAGCACAGTTAGCAATCCGGCCGAAAGTAGGCGGATACGTTCGGCGAGCGAGCCTGCTCACCGGCACCTTTCCGCCGTGGCTGCCGGTCGGATTGCTAACAATCGGCACAGTAGGATCGGTGCCCGACAGAAGCCATTTAGTGGTAACCGTTGGGAGCGTCGTTGACCGGCCCGCTGAGCACGTTGATCCTCGCCGCGGGTGAAGGCACCCGCATGCGTTCCTCGACGCCGAAGGTGCTGCACCCGATCGCCGGGCGGCCCCTCGTCGAGCACGCCGTCCGCGCCGCCGCCGGCCTGGACCCGGCCCACCTCGTCGTCGTGCTCGGCCACGGTCGCGAAGCCGTCGGCGACCGCATCACCGACGTCGCCAAGGACCTCGGGCGCGAGGTCGGCACCGCCGTGCAGGCCGAGCAGAAGGGCACCGGCCACGCCGTGTCCTGCGCGCTCGCCACGCTCCCGGCGGACCTCACCGGCACCGTGCTCGTCAGCTACGGCGACGTCCCGCTCCTGGACACCGAGACGCTGGCGGCCCTGCTGGCCGAGCACACCGGCTCGGGCAACGCCGTCACCGTGCTCACCGCCGTGGTGCCCGACCCGACCGGTTACGGCCGGATCGTCCGGGACGCCGCGGGCGCGGTCACCGCGATCGTCGAGCACAAGGACGCCAGCCCCGAGCAGGCCGAGATCACCGAGATCAACTCGGGCGTCTACGCCTTCGACGCCGCGGTCCTCTCGGACGGCCTCGGCCGGCTCTCGACCGACAACTCGCAGGGTGAGCTCTACCTCACCGACGTGCTGGGCATCGCCCGCGGCGACGGCAAGGGCGTCGGCGCGCTGGTCGTCGACGACCCGTGGCTGACCGAAGGCGTCAACGACCGCGTCCAGCTGTCGGTGCTCGGCGCCGAGCTGAACCGCCGGATCGTCCGCCGCTGGCAGCGCGAGGGCGTCACGGTCGTCGACCCGGCCTCGACCTGGATCGACGCGGGCGTCACCCTCTCGCGGGACGTCGTGCTCGAGCCCGGCGTGCAGCTCAAGGGCACCACGTCGGTCGGCGAGGGCAGTACGGTCGGCCCGGACAGCACGCTGACGAACGTCTCGATCGGCGCCGGCGCCTCCGTGGTGCGGGTGCACGGCTCCGACTCCGAGCTGGGCGACCGCGTCAACGTCGGCCCGTTCACGTACCTGCGGCCGGGCACGAAGCTGGGCGTCAAGGCCAAGCTCGGCGCGTTCGTCGAGACGAAGGCCGCCGACATCGGCGCCGGCACGAAGGTGCCGCACCTGACCTACGTCGGCGACGCCACGATCGGCGAGAACAGCAACATCGGCTGCTCCAGCGTGTTCGTGAACTACGACGGCGTGAACAAGCACAAGACCGTTATCGGGTCGCATGTCCGGTTGGGCGCGGACAACACGTTCGTCGCCCCGGTGCGGATCGGTGACGGCGCTTACAGTGGTGCAGGTGCCGTGATCCGCGAGGATGTCCCGCCGGGCACACTCGCGGTGTCGGCGCCGCCGCAGCGCAACATCGAAGGCTGGGCGATCCGGCGCCGGCCGGGTACGCCCGCGGCGGAGGCGGCCCAGGCCGCCCTCGACGCCGATTCAGCAGCAGGAACCGACGGGGAGTCGCCAGCATGAGTCCGAAGTCAGGTACGCCGAAGAAGAACTTGATGCTCTTCTCCGGACGGGCGCACCGGGAGCTCGCGGAAGAGGTCGCCGAGCACCTCAACGTGACGATCACCCCGCAGACGGCGCACACCTTCGCCAACGGCGAGCTGTTCGTCCGGTTCGAGGAGTCCGTCCGCGGGACCGACGCCTTCGTCATCCAGGCGCACACCACCCCCATCAACGAGTACGTGATGGAACAGCTGATCATGGTGGACGCGCTCAAGCGGGCGAGCGCGAAGCGGATCACCGTAGTGATGCCGTTCTACCCGTACGCGCGCCAGGACAAGAAGCACAAGGGCCGCGAGCCGATCTCGGCCCGGCTGATCGCGGACCTGTTCAAGACCGCGGGCGCCGACCGGATCATGACGGTCGACCTGCACACCGCGCAGATCCAGGGCTTCTTCGACGGCCCGGTCGACCACCTGATGGCCCAGAGCGTGCTGGCCGACCACATCAAGAAGACCTACGGCGACGCCGACATCACCGTCGTCTCGCCGGACTCGGGCCGCGTGCGGCTGGCCGAGAAGTGGGCGCAGACGCTGGGTGACCGCCCGATCGCGTTCATCCACAAGACGCGCGACCCGGACAAGCCGAACCAGGCCGTCGCGAACCGCGTGGTCGGCAAGGTCGAGGGCAAGCTCTGCGTCCTGATCGACGACATGATCGACACCGGCGGCACGATCGTGAAGGCCACCGAGGCGCTGATCGACGAGGGCGCGGCGGACGTCGTCATCGCGACGACCCACGGCATCCTCTCGGACCCGGCGACCGAGCGCCTTTCGCAGTGCAAGGCGCGCGAGGTCATCGTCACGAACTCGCTCCCGATCCCCGAGGAGAAGCGGTTCGAGGGCCTGACGGTCCTGTCGATCGCCCCGATGCTGGCGGAGGCCATCCAGCAGGTCTTCGAAGACGGCTCGGTCACGTCGCTCTTCGACGGCCAAGCCTGACGAACCCGTCCGCCGGGCGCGAACTCCGCGCTCGGCGGCGGTTTCCGGCGCTAACGTCGCCGGCATGGGGAAGTTCAAGTTCGGCGTCAGCTTCCGGGAAATCGGCAGCCGGGACTCGTGGATCGCGAAGTGCCGGCGGGCCGAAGAGCTCGGTTACGACGTCATCACCGTGCCCGATCACCTCGGTACCGGGCGGTTCGCGCCGTTCCCGGTGCTCGCCATGGCCGCCGCCGTCACCGAACGGCCGCGGCTCGGGACACTGGTGTCCAACGTGCCCTTCTACAACCTCGCGCTCTTCGCGCGCGAAGCGTCATCGACGGCCGCGCTGCTCGACGGGCGGCTCGACCTGGGCCTCGGCTCCGGGCACATGAAGCGGGAGTTCGACGACGCCGGGCTGCCGTGGCAGAAGGCGTCGGCCAGGATCGGCTACCTCGCTGAGAGCCTCGATTACCTGCGGAACCACTTCGACGACGAAGGTCTCACGATGCCGCGGCTGCTCATCGCGGGCAACAGCGACGGCGTCCTCGGGCTGGCCGCGGAACACGCGGACGTCGTCGGGTTCGCCGGGCTCCGGCAGCAGCCCGGCAAGCCGCCCGGCACCTTCCAGCTCGACAACGCCGAGGCGATGGACGAGCGCGTCGCGTACTTCCGGGCTCGCGCCGGTGCGCGCGACGTCGAGTACAACATGCTGGTCCAGCACGTCGAAGTCACCGGCCACCGGCAACGCGCGGCCGAGGCGTGGCACGAGAAGACCGAGCGCAGCGCCGTGCCGGACGCCCGCGAACTCCTCGACGCGCCCCAGCTGCTGCTGGGTACGGTCGAGGAGATCGCCGGGCAACTGGAAGAACGGCGAAAGCGTTACGGCTTCACCTACATCACCGTCTTCGAGCCGATGCTCGAGACGTTCGCGCCGGTGCTGAAAACCGTCAGTAGGCGACAGTGAAACGCACCCGGCGGTGCTTCGGGTCCTCGATCTCGTCGACGTAGGCGATCGCGTAGTCGTCGCCGCCGATGTGCGACTTGCCGTTCTCGTCGGTCACCAGGATGTCGCCGCCGACGCGGTACTCGCCCCGGCGCTCGCCGGGGATCCAGGCGCCGAACTCGGCGGCGGGGCTGACGTAGAACCAGTCGAGGTCCGCGGGCTGCTCACGCAGCAGGGACAGCACCTCGGCGTGGTTGCCCGCCTCTTCCTTGTACTCGTCCGGGAACTCCGGGGTGTCGAACAGCCGCGGGCCGCCCTCGGCGACGAGCAGGCTCGACGCGCCGCCCACGAACGACAGGCGGACGCCCTGCTCGCGCGCGATCCGGGACAGCGCGGGCACCGCGTCGATCAGCTTCTCGCCGTCGAGCGCGCGGGCCGGGGTGGCGACCACGATGACGTCCGCGTCCTTCGCCACCCGCGCGACGAAGTCCTCGTCGTGCAACGAACCCTGCACCGCTTCGACGCCTTCGGGCACCGCGCCGGGGTTGCGCGCGACGCCGACGACCTCGTGCCCGCGGCGCAGCGCCTCGGCGCCGATCCTGCTCCCGGCGTACCCGGTCCCCCCGAAAACCACCAGCTTGGCCATCACGTTCTCCGTTCGAATTCGGCTGTCACAGCCGATGTTAGGAACGGAAGATCACCTACTTCAACGGGCGCAACGCACCCCGGGGTAGGTGTCCAGGTCAGCCGCCCAGCGCCGCGAACTCCGTGGCCAGCTTCTGCTTCACCGCGTTGACGTCGAGCGCCGCGCGGACCTCCGCGGTCGCGGTCGGCTTGGACAGCACCTGGTAGCTGGCCGTGCGGTTGGGGAGCTTGAACTTGACCGCGCAGGACATCTTGACCGTCGCGTACGGCTCCGCGTCGGCCGCCGCCGTGCAGGTCTGCGCGCCGAGCGAGTCGGCGCTCACCTCGACGGAGAGGGTGATGTGCACGGTGCTCTTCCCGCCGGACGCCGGCGTGCCGACGACGCTGGTCGAGACGTCCACGGTCGTCGTGCACGAGCCGACGAAGTCCTTGCAGTCGAGGTTGTCGTTCGTGACGACGGCGCTCGCCTGCACCAGTCCCTCGAACGGCTGGCCCAGCCCGCCGACGGTGTTGTCGAGGTCGGTGTGGAACGTCTTCAGCGCGTCCCCGGTGAGCGGGGTGACCCGGAACTCGGCGCCGAACTCCGGCCCGCCCTGCGGGTCGAGCAGCACCGGGGCGAAGCTGACGACGCGGTTGGGCTTGGCGGTGCTGACGCGCAGGACGCTGGGCGCGGCGCCCAGCTCGTAGACCTCGGTGCCGTCCGGGAGCTTGGCCTTGACCGGCTCCCGCGTCTGGTCCATCCCGGTGACGGCCTTGCGCAGCGCGCCGGCGAGCGCGGCGGGGGCGAACTTGGCCGCCGGGTCCAGCGGCAGCTCGGAACCGAGCGAGCGCACCCAGCTCGTGCCGAACTGCGTGCCCTCGTCGATCGCGTGCGCCTTCCAGTAGTCGGCGTCGGCCTGCAGGTAGAACTGGCCGTCGGCGGCCGCCACCTGGACGGCGCGGCCGTCGAGCGGCAGGGCGCCGGCCGCGCTGCCGCCGCGGGTGACCCGGAACTGCTGCTCGGCGCCTTTGAGCGTCGACTTCAGCGCGAGCGCGGGTGCCTGTTCCAGCGCGGCGAGGGCGGCGTCGACGGCGGTGCGCTGCTCGGCGCGCCGGTCCGCCTTCTCCCGGTCGGCCGCGGAGACGCCGGCCGTGCCGGGGACCGCCACCTGACAACCGGCCAGCAGTCCGCCCACCAGCAACACGGCCGCCACCGTGCCTCGAGCCCGCATCTTCCGCCCCCTGCTCTCCCGCTCCGCCGAGCACACCCCGGCAGGCGGAGCTCCGCCACCGGATTTGTGTCGTCACGTCCCGGGCTCAAGAGGGTTCTAGCCTGGTCCTGGCACCCGCCGCAACCCACCGTGATGAGGTTGGTTTACACTCTTGAGGTTGTCTCGGCGAGGCGGGGCCCTTCCAGGGTGCCCGGCGTGATCGACGCGGCGGCTCGGAGTAGCTCCCGGCTGTTGTGCACGCCCGGAAACTCGCCGCCGAACGCGACCACCTGAACGAGAAGACCACCGCATCCCCGCCGCAGCATGCTGTTCACCGCACCATGTTCGTGATTTGAAGGAGTGCCACACCGTGTCCGAGGTACGTCTGTCCGTCGAACCGCGCACCGAGTTCGGCAAGGGTGCCGCGCGTCGCACGCGTCGCGCCGGCAAGATCCCCGCCGTGCTGTACGGCCACGGCTCGGACCCGCGGCACTTCGCGCTGCCGGCCATCGAGTTCGCCCGCGTCGTCCGGGAGAACGGCTCCAACGCCGTCATCACCCTGGCCCTCGAGGGCTCCGACGAGCTGGCGCTGACGAAGACCATCGTCGTGCACCCGCTCAAGAACTACATCGAGCACGTCGACCTGCTGGTCGTGAAGCGCGGCGAGAAGATCATCGTCGACGTCCCCGTCGTCGTCACCGGCAACCCGGGCCCCGGCGGCCTGGTCAACCAGGACGTCGGCACCCTGCAGGTCGAGGTCGAGGCCCTGCACATCCCGGACCAGGTCGAGGTCTCGATCGAGGGCGCCCCGATCGGCACCCAGATCACCGCCTCCCAGGTCGAGCTGCCCCAGGGCGCCGCCCTGATCACCGACCCGGACTCCCTCGTCGTGGCCGTCAACGAGCCGCAGCGTGAAGAGGAAGAGGGCGAAGACGGCACGGGCGAAGCGGGCGACGAGTCGGCCGAAGCCGGCGAGTAGCTCAAGCGTGACCGAAGACCTGCCCGGGGCCGGCGAGCTGATCCTGCTCGCCGGCCTCGGCAATCCCGGACCCCAGTACGCCGGCAACCGGCACAACGTCGGCTTCCTGGTGCTGGACGAGCTCGCCGGCCGGATCGGCGGCAAGTTCAAGTCGCACAAGAGCGGCGCGGACGTGGTCGAAGGCCGTCTCGGCGGCCGCCGGGTCGTGCTCGTGAAGCCGCGGTCCTACATGAACCTCTCCGGCGGGCCGGTGGCCGGCGCGGCGAAGTTCTTCAAGGTGCCGCCGACCGGCGTCGTCGTGGTGCACGACGAGCTGGACGTCGACTTCGGCGCCCTGAAGCTCAAGTTCGGCGGCGGCGACAACGGCCACAACGGGCTCCGCTCGATCACGAAGTCGCTCGGCACCCGCGAGTACTACCGGGTGCGGTTCGGCATCGGCCGCCCGCCCGGCCGCCAGGACCCGGCGGACTTCGTGCTGAAGGACTTTTCGACGGTCGAGCGCAAGGAGCTCCCGTTCGAGGTGGACCGCTGCGCGGACGCCACCGAGGCCCTGGTCGGGACCGGCCTCGCTGCGGCGCAGAACACCTTTCACGCGGGCTGACACGGGTGGCAAGGTGACTCCATGACCCCTGACGAAGTCCGGGCGATCGCGTTCGGCAAGCCCCGGTTCGGCCGTCGCGGTTACGACGAAGACCAAGTCGACGCGTTCCTCGACCTCATCGCCGAGGCGCTCGCCGGGCGCAACATCCTGACCGCCGACGACATCCACTACGTCGACTTCACGATCATGCCGATCGGCGCGCGCAGCTACGACCAGGCGCAGGTCGACATGTTCCTCGACGAAGCCGAGGCGGCGCTGATCGCGTTGCGGACCCCGCCGCCCCCGGTGGCCGGGGAAGCCCCGCCGCCGGGCACCCGGAAGTGGTTCGGCCGCGGCTGAACCCGCTGGTCGAAGTGTGAAACCCGCCACATGGCGCTGGGTAGTTCCGCTCACTCGATGGCGGGCGCCGGGGCGCCCGTCGGGGTGAGGTTCGGGGTTGCCCCTTCCGAGGAGCCTGTTCACGGGTTAGGACGGTGTACGGGAGTTCGCACCGCCAACCCCGGAATCGGAGAGAGTTCCATGTCGTTCACCGCCGAAGACCTCGCCGAGGTCACATTCGGTAACGCCCCGATCGGTCGCCGTGGCTACGCCAAGCACGAGGTCGACGAGCTCGTCCGGCGCATCGCCAAGACGTTCGCCGAGGAGGACGACCTGACCGCCGCGGAAGTGCACCACGTGGTGTTCTCGAAGCCCCTGATCGGCAAGCGCGGGTACGACGAGCGCGAGGTCGACGAGTTCCTCGACTCGGCCGAGGACCAGCTCGCCGCCCGCTCGGGCCGCGCACCGGACCTCCCGGGCGCGCGCACCTCGGTGGAAGCCACCGCGGAGCGCGCCACCCCGCCCGCCGAGCTGGCGGACCACCTCCCACAGCGCTAGAGCGGCACTTTCACGTGAAAGTGCCGCCCCCGGGTGGGCACTTTCACGTGGAAGTGACGCGTCAGGCGTCCGCGTTCTTCTTGATCTTGTCCGCGAACTGGGTGGCCGTCGCCGCGCGCTTGACCTTGCCGGACGGCGTCTTCGGCAGGCTGCCCGCCGGCAGCACGACCACCGCGTACGGCCGCATGTCGACGGCGTCGCGGACCCGGGCCGACACCTGCTTCACCAGGTTCTTCTCGGCGTCGGCGTCACCCGCCAGCTTGGACTCCAGTACCACCGCGAAGCGCTCGCGACGGCTGCCGGCGTCGATGCGCACGGCGACCGCGTTGCCCGCGCGCACGCCCTCGACCGACGTGGCCGCGCGCTCGATGTCCGTCGGGTACAGGTTGCGGCCGCCCATGATGATGACGTCCTTGCGGCGGCCGCAGATGACGATCTGGCCGTCGATCAGGTAGCCGAGGTCGCCGGTGTCGAGCCAGCCGTCGGCGTCCTGGGTGTCGAGCGGCCCGTTCATCGTCAGGTAGCCGGGTGTCACGGCCTCGCCGCGCAGCCGGATCTCGCCGACCTCGCGCTCGCCGAGCCGCCCGCCCTTGTCGTCGACGATCTCCGCCTCGAGCCCGTCGAGCGGCCGGCCGAGGACCGCGAACGAGCGGACGCCGTCGGTGCCGCGCCGCTCGTCGCCCTCGGGCACCGGCACCGCGCGGTTGTCGGCCTCGAGCGCGTCGGCTTCGACGACGTCCAGGGTGAGCCCGGTGAACAGCGGCGCGAACGACACCGCGAGCGTCGCCTCGGCCATGCCGTAGGCCGGGAACACGCACTCCGCGGGCATCTTGAAACGGGCACCGGCGTCCACAAAGGTCTGGACGGCGGTCTCGTCGACGGGTTCGGCACCGTTCAGGGCGATCCGCAGCGTCGACAGGTCGTAGGCGTCGTCGTCGTCGACGCGGGCCATCCGGCGCCCGACGATCGCGTAGGCGAAGTTCGGCGCCGCCGTCGTAGTGCCGTGGTACTTCGTGATCAGCTCGGGCCAGATCAGCGGCCCGGACAGGAACTCGACCGGGGTGATCTTGACCAGCTCGACGCCGAACGTCATCGGCACGGTCAGGAACCCGACCATCCCCATGTCGTGGAAGGTCGGCAGCCAGGACACCATCACGTCGGTGTCGAAGTCGAACTCCGCGCGGTCGACCATGGCCTTGACGTTGGAGTACAGGTTGCCGTAGGTGATCCGCACGGCCTTCGGGTCGGCGGTCGACCCGCTGGTCAGCTGCAGCAGCGCGGTCTCGCCCTCATCGGTGACGACGACCTCGGCGAGCGGCTCGGCGTCGGCCAGCTCGTTGATGAGCTTGAAGCCGATGCCCTTCTGCTCCAGCACCGGCGCCAGCTGGTCGAACGGCTCGCCCAGCAGCACCAGGTCCGACCCGATCATCCCCAGGATGCGCACGGTGTCCTCGGCCCACTCGGCGAGGTCGGTCCGCGGGGTCGGCTGGTGCAGCATGGTGACGCTGCCCCCGGCCAGCCACACGGCCTGCACGGTGGGCGCGATCAACACCGGCGCCGCGGCCAGCACCGCAACGGCCCCGCCCCGCTCGAACCCCGAGGCGACCAGGCCACCGGCGATCCGCCGGGCCCGTCCGTGCACCTCACCCCAGGTCCGCCGGACCGGCTCCTTCGGCTCCCCGGTAACCATGCCACGCTGCTGACCTCGCCCCGCCGCGGTGGCGACGAGCGTGTCCACGAACCTGCTCATGCGCGTCAGATTACTGTCTGGGTGTCAACACCCGCCGACCAACGCGGAAACCGGTCACTCCAGCAGCTCGGACGTCTCCAGCCAGCGCGCCTCGACGTCCTCGATCTCGCCCTTGACGCCCTTCAGCTGGGCGTTCAGCTCCATCAGCTTCGCCGGGTCCGTCGCCGCCTCGAGCAGGGCCGCGTGGAGCTTCTCCTCCTTCGCGTGCAGCTGGTCCAGCTTGCGCTCCAGGCGCCCCAGGTCCTTCTGCGCCGCGCGGAGGTCCGCCGCCGACTTCTTGGCCTCGGCCTTTGCCGCCGTCGGGGCCGTCGCGCCCGCCGGTTCCTTGGCGAGGGCTCGGCGGTTCAGGTACTCCTCGATGCCGCCCGGCAGGTGGGTGATGCGGCCGTCGCCGAAGAGGGCGACGATCGTGTCGCAGACGCGTTCGACCAGGTAGCGGTCGTGCGAGACGACGATCATCGTGCCCGGCCAGCCGTCGAGCAGGTCTTCCAGCTGCTGCAGGGTGTCGATGTCCAGGTCGTTCGTCGGCTCGTCGAGGAGCAGGACGTTCGGCTCGGCCATCAGCAGCCGGCACAGCTGCAGCCGGCGCCGCTCGCCGCCGGAGAGGTCGCCGACCGGCGTCCACTGGCGCGCCTGCGGGAAACCGAGCTTCTCGCCGAGCTGCGACGCCGTCATCTCCTGCTTGCCGAACACCACGCGCCCGGCGACCTGCTCGATCGCCTGCAGCACACGCAGGTCGGCGGGCAGGTCGTCGAGCTCCTGGCGCAGGTGCGCGAGCGCGACGGTCTTGCCCTCGATCCGGCGCCCCGTCGAGCCCTCGACGTCGCCGCCGAGCAGCTTGAGCAGCGATGTCTTGCCGGAGCCGTTGATGCCGACCAGGCCGATCCGGTCGCCGGGGCCGACCCGCCAGGTGACGTGGTCGAGCAGCGTCCGCTCGCCCACCGTGTACGTCGTGTCTTCCAGCTCCAGCACGGTCTTGCCGAGCCGCCGCTTCGCGAACGCCATCAGCTCGACGGAGTCGCGCGGCGGCGGGACGTCCGCGATCAGCGCCTCGGCGGCGTCGATCCGGTAGCGCGGCTTCGACGAGCGCGCCTGCGGGCCGCGGCGCAGCCACGCCAGCTCCTTGCGCGCCAGGTTCTGCCGCTTCTCCTCGGCCGTCGCGGCCAGCCGCGCCCGCTCGGCGCGCGCGAAGATCCAGTCCGCGTAACCGCCTTCGTAGTTCTCGACGCGGCCGTTGGCCACCTCCCAGGTCACGCTCGCGACGGTGTCCAGGAACCACCGGTCGTGCGTGACGACCACGACCGCGATGCGCCGGGTCAGCAGGTGGTCGGCGAGCCACTGGACACCTTCGACGTCCAGGTGGTTGGTCGGCTCGTCGAGCACGACGAGGTCGAGCTCGCCGGTCAGCGCGGCGGCCAGCGAAACCCGGCGCCGCTCACCGCCGGAGAGGTTCGCGGTGGGCGTCTCGAGCCCGATCGCGGTGATGCCCAATCCGTCCACAATGGACCGGACGCGCGCGTCGGCGGCCCATTCGTGCTCGGCGCCGTAGCGTTCGAGCACGACTTCGCCGACGCTGCTGCCGTCCGGCAACTCGGTCCGCTGGGTGACGACGGCCATCCGCAGGCCGCCGACGTGGCTCACCCGCCCGGAATCCGGCGCGGCGAGTCCGGAAAGGACTTCGAGGAGCGTGGTCTTGCCGCCGCCGTTGAGACCGACGACGCCGATGCGCTGCCCGGCCGCGACGCCCAGCGAGACGCCGTCCAGCAGTGGCTTCACCCCGTAGGACTTGCTCACCGCCTCCAGGTTGACCAGGTTGGCCATGCGCTCAGCCGATCCTTTCCACGATCGTGAACCGGGTCGCCACGACCAGTGTCGTGTCGTCCACGGTGAATTCGGGATCTCCCAGCTCGGCGCGAACTTCGGCCGTGTGCCAGAAGGAGGTGTGGTCCGCGCGCCACTCGGCGACGGTGGTGAAGCCCTCACCCTCACCGACCGCGTGCGCGAGGTCCACTTCGGACAGTGGGACGACCCGCACTTCGCGGATCTCGATGATCGCGACGCCCTTGCCGGCGGAGTCGACGACCAGTTCGCGCTCGCCCACCGCGGGCGGCGCCTCGCCGTCGATTTCGTAGCCGGCGAGCAACGCGGACGTCGTCGTCTTCGTGCCGTCGAGGATCGCCCCGACGAGCTTGTCCCGCAACGGCCCCGGGAACGCGAACTCGGCGCGCTTCACGCGTGCACCCGCGGCGGCGACGGACGCGGTGCGTCGTCCCCGCCGACCACCCGCGCTCCGGGCACCGGGCCGTGGGCCACGCGGACCGTGCGGCACACCCCCGCGCCCGACAGCTCGGCCGCGACCTCGACCGCCGCCTGCGCGTCTTCGCAGAGGAACGCGCACGTCGGGCCGGAGCCGGAGACCGTGCCCGCGAGCGCACCCGCGTTGACGCCGGCCCGCAGCGTGCGGCGCAGGCCCGGGCGCAGCGAGACCGCCGCCGCCTGGAGGTCGTTGCCCAGCAGCAGAGCCAGCTGACGCGGGTCGCCCGAGGCCAGCGCCTCGGCGACCGGCGTGTGCGAGCCGATCCGCGGCGGGTTGCCCTCCGCGCGCAGCCGGTCCAGCTCGCCGAACACCTTCGGCGTCGACAGGCCGCGCTGGTCGAAGGCCAGCACCCAGTGGAACGTGTGCCGCGACAGCACCGGGACGAGCTGCTCGCCGCGGCCGGTACCCAGCGCCGTGCCGCCGTAGAGCGCGAACGGGACGTCGCTGCCCAGACCGGCGGCGATCCCGGCCAGCTCGTCGCGCGTGATCTCGAGGTTCCAGAGGGAGGCGAGCCCGACGAGCGTCGCCGCCGCGTCGGCGCTGCCGCCCGCCATGCCGCCGGCGACCGGGATGCCCTTGCGCAGCACCACGCGGATCTTCGGCTCTTCGGTGCGGCCGACGTGCGCGGCCAGCGCTTCGACGGCGCGCCAGGCCAGGTTCGTGGCGTCGGTGGGCACCGACCCCTCACCCTCGCCGTAGATCTCCAGGCCCGGGTCGTCGGTGACCGCGACGGTCACCTCGTCGGTCAGCGACAAGGCCTGGAACACGGTCACCAGCTCGTGGTAACCGTCCTCGCGCAGGTCGTCGACCGCCAGGTGCAGGTTGACCTTGGCCGGGACCCGGACGGTGACTGGGGGCGGGACTACAGCGAGCACCCGACCAGCCTACGTGCCCGCACCGGCCGGCTTCCCGTCAGGAGAAAGGACGTCGAGCGCGACGGCGAGCGCGACGGCCGGCGGCGTGCCCGGGCCGCCCTCGGCGCTGTTGAGCTGGACGGCCACGAGCGCGAGCCTGGCCCGCAGATCGGACTCGGGGTCGGCCGAACCGCCGCGGAGCCGCTCGTGCAGCCGCAGCATCCGATCCGCCAGGCCCGCGCCGGCCGCGATCGCCTTCAGCGCCGACGTGTTGCGCTGGACCAGGCCCATCACCGGGCCGAACCGGGTCTCGACCAGCCCGGCGTACGCGGTGAGCAGCTCGGCCGGGCCCGTCTCGCGCGCCAGGAGGTCGTCGAGCGCGGTCCCCCAGTCCTCGAGGAGGCTCGAGACGATGTCCTCCTTCGTGCGGAAGTGGTAGTACAGCGCGGCTTTCGTGACGTCCAGCCGCTCGGCGATCTCCCGCAGCGAGCTGCCCTCGTAGCCCTGCTCGGCGAACAGTTCGAGCGCGACGCGCTGGATGCGTTCGCGCGTGTCGGTGCGCCGCCCGGCCATGCCCCACTCCTCAACTTGCTTGACGGCCGACTAGTAATGACCTACCTTCGGCATTGCTAGTCGGCCGGCAAGCAATGCATCCACAGCCTACCTCGGGGGTCCACCATGACCGCACTCGCGCCACCGCGCGCCGTGAGCCGCCGGCTCGCGCTCGCCGCGCTGGGTCTGGCCCAGCTCATGGTCGTGCTCGACACGACCGTCGTGAACATCGCGCTGCCCTCGGCGCAGCGCGCGCTCGGCATGTCCGACACCGGCCGCCAGTGGACGATCTCCGCGTACACGCTGGCGTTCGGCGGCCTGCTGCTGCTCGGCGGCCGGCTGGCCGACCGGCTCGGCCGCCGCACGACGCTGCTCGTCGGCGTCGCCGGGTTCGCCGTCGCCTCCGCGCTCGGCGGCGCGGCGCCGAGCGCCGGCTGGCTGATCGCCGCGCGCGCCGCCCAGGGTGTGTTCGCCGCGCTGCTCGCGCCGTCGACGATGTCCCTGCTGACGCTCACCTTCACCGACCCGCGCGAACGCGGGAAGGCGTTCGGGATCTTCAGCGCCATCATGATCTCCGGCTCCGCGCTCGGCCTCACGCTCGGCGGCGCGCTCACGCAGTTCCTCGACTGGCGCTGGTCGCTCTACATCAACGTGCCGCTCGCCGTCGTGGCCGGGCTGGGCGCCTGGTTCGCCGTGCCGGCCACGGCCGGGCACCGCGACACCAAGCTGGACTGGACCAGTGCGCTGCTCAGCTGCGGCGGCGTCGTCGTGCTGGTGCACGCGCTGTCCGAAGCGGCGACGCTGGGCTGGAACTCGTTGTGGGTACTGGGTTTCCTCGCGCTCGCGGTGGTGCTGCTCGGCGCGTTCGTCAGCCGGCAGGCCCGCCACCCGCACCCGCTGCTGCCGCTCGCGGTGGTGCGTGACCGCGCCCGCGCCGTCGCGTACCTGACCGTCGGGACCGCGTCGTTCGGCGCGTTCGGGATGTTCCTGTTCCTGACGTATCAGCTGCAGGTGGTGATGGGCTACGGCGCGCTCGCCGCGGCGCTGGCGTTCCTGCCGACGCTGGGCGCGAACCTCTTCGCCTCGACGCAGCTGTCGGGACGGTTGCTGGCCCGCTTCGGCCCGCGTCCGCTGCTGGCGGGCGGGCTCTTCGTGCTGGCGGGCGGGTTGCTGCTGGCCACCCGGTTGACGCCGGACTCGTCGTACGCCGCGGTGATCCTGCCGATGCAACTGCTGCTGGGCCTGGGCGCCGGGCTGTGCATGCCGGTGGTGCTGAACGTCGCGACCCGCGACGTCGGCGCGCGGGACGCGGGCGCCGCGTCGGCCTTCGTGACGACGTCGCAGCAGGTCGGCGCGTCACTGGGGACGGCGACGCTGAACACGATCGCCACCGCGGCGGCGGCCGGGCTCACGACGTCGACGGCGATCGTCCACGGCTACACAACAGCCGCGGCCTGGGCGGCGGCCCTCGTCGCCATAGCCGCGCTCACCGCACTCCTGCTCCTCCCACGCGGCACCCGCTGAAAGCCGTGAAGGCCTCCTTCCCGGCCATAAGAGCCGGTAAGGAGGCCTTCACGGACGTTCGGGGTCAGGCTGCGGCGACGCCCTGGGGGCCGCGCGCGGTGTGCGTGACGTGGCCGCCGCGCTCGGCGACCCACGCCAGCGCGGCGTCGGCCCGCTCGCCGCGGACGCCGAGGCGGAACCGGCCGACCGGGGTGTCGCCGATCCGGGTCAGGCCGCCGCCGATGGTGGCGAACTCGACGTCGAAGCGGCCCGCGGCCTCGGGCAGCAGCGCGCCGACCGAAGCGAAGCCGACCAGCACGACGTCGACCGAGCGGTCGTAGCGCGAGGACTGCGAGCGGGTGGTCTCGATGGCGGGCAGCAGCGCCTGCGCGGTGCGGCTGGCCGGGTTCGAGATCAGGTCGAGCACGGAGCCACGCTCGACGACGGTGCCGTCTTCGAGCACCGCGACGTCGTCGCACACCCGGCGGACGACGCTCGCGTCCGGCGTCGTGATCACGATGGTGACACCCAGTTCGGCGCGGGCCCGGTCGAGCACGGTGAGCACCGCGCCGGCCTCCTCCGGGTCGATCCCGGCGGTCGGGTCGTCGGCGAGCAGCACCGCGGGGGCCGCGGCCAGCGCCTTCGCGACGGCGACGCGGCGGAGCTGCCCCTCGGTGAGCTCGCCCGGACGCTGCGCGGCGCGCGGGGTCAGGCCGACGAGGTCGAGCAGCGAGCCGACCTTGCTGCGGCGCTGCGGGCCGTCGACGCCCAGCTGCTCCAGCGGGGACGCGATGTTGCCGGCGATGGTGCGCTCGGCGATCAGCTCCGGCTTGGTGCCGACGACGCCGAGCTGGCGGCGGATCTCGCGGAGCCGGCGGCCGTCGAGGGTGCCGGTGTTGAGGCCGTCGAGCCGGACGACACCGCGGTCCGGCCGCTCCTGCAGCGCGATGCACCGGGCGAGGACGGACTTGCCGGAACCGGCCGGGCCGACGACGCCGAACAGTGAGCCGGCCTGGACGTCGACGCTCACGTCCCGCAGCGCGACGACCGGATTTCCGTTGAGGGCAAAGGACTTGGACAGGTTTTCGACGGTGATCACGAAGGCTCCAGAAAACGGGGCGCGCAGATAAGCGCGTCCGGCCGCAAGCGAATGTCCGTCCTCTATGGACGGTGCATGAAGAAGAGGTGTGACGGGTCGAGCAAGCTCAGTTGGAGCGTCGACATGCGGTCACGGAGCGGCGACCCTCGTCGACAACGCGGCGTTTGGTCAGCAGCAGCGGGCGAGCAACCCTCTTCATCGGGACGGCCTCCATCGGTCCTGGCGGTAGCACCTGCCCTGCGGAGGGTGGTTGCTGCGACTTCGGCGAGCCAGGTCTCTCAGTCGCTCGGGATGGACGTACTGAGTAAAACCGATCCCGAGGAGCGAAAGCAAGCCTGTTGGGCCAGATCACACGACTGGAGGTGTCCGAATCGCGGGAACAGCACTCAGGAAGACTTATTTCGCCGCGACGCGCACGCTCCGGCGTCGGCGGGCACCGTCAGTTCCACTGAGGACGCGTCACCGGACGGCGGCGAGCCGGGCGAAGTCGTGCACGTCCAGCTGCTCACCGCGGGTCTTCGGGTCGATCCCGGCGGCCACCAGCAGCTCGCCGGCCCGCTCGGCCGACCCCGCCCAGCCGGCGAGCGCGGCGCGGAGGGTCTTCCTGCGTTGTGAGAACGCGGCGTCCACGAGACCGAACAGCCGATCCCGGTCCTCGGACGCCGGCGTCTCCCCGCGCTCGAACGCGACGAGCGCGGAATCGACGTTGGGTACCGGCCAGAACACCGAGCGTGGCACGGCGGCGACCTTGCGCGCCGGGCCGTACCAGGCGAGCTTGACGCTCGGGACGCCGTAGATCCGGCTGCCCGGGCCCGCGGCCATCCGGTCGGCGACCTCGGTCTGGACCATCACGAGGCCGGACTTGAGGGAGGGCACCTCGGCGAGCAGGTGCAGCACGACCGGCACGGCGACGTTGTAGGGCAGGTTGGCCACGAGCGCGGTGGGCGCGGCGGGCAGGTCGGCGTTCGAGACGCGCATGGCGTCGGCCTCGAGGACGTCCAGCCGGCCCGCGACGTCCGGCCCGCGTTCGGCGACGGTCTTCGGCAGCCGTTCGGCGAGCTTGCGATCGATCTCGACGGCCACGACCCGCGCCCCGGCGGCGAGCAGCCCGAGAGTCAGGGACCCGAGCCCGGGCCCGACCTCGAGGACGACGTCGTCCGGCCCGAGGTGCGCGAGGTCGACGATCCGCCGCACGGTGTTGGGATCGTGCACGAAGTTCTGCCCGAGCTTCTTGGTCGGCCGCACGTCCAGCTCGGCCGCCAGCCCGCGGATCTCGGCAGGTCCCAACAGTTCAACCACCGGACGAGCCTACCCAGGACAACCCGGCCCCCTCTGCACGCCCGCCCGGAGTCCCACACCCCAGCGGGTCGACCCACGTACCCGGCCAGTCGACCCACGTACCTGGACGGTCGACTCGCGTACCTGGACGGTCGGCTCGCGTACCCAGACGGTCGGCTCGCATACCCAGACGGTCGGCTCGCGTGATCAGCAGGCCGACACGCGTGATCAGCAGGCCGACACGCGTGATTGAGCGGTCAACACGCGTGATTGAGTGGTCGACACACGTGATTGAGTGGTCGACACACGTGATCGCAGGCGGAACCGACGTGATCAGACCCGTGACTCACGTGATTGGCGGCGGAACTCGGGTCATGCCTCGCTGGGGACGCGAAACGGCCCCCGCCGCTAGGCGGGGGCCGTTTCGGGAAAAAGGAAGTCAGGCCTTCTTGCCGCAGACCGGCCAGGCGCTGTAGCTGCCGCCGCGTCCGGCGCGGACCTTCTCCGCCACCGCGATCTGCTCTTCACGCGAAGCCTGGTTCGGGAGCGCCGCGTACTGGGAGCCGCCGTAGGCGTTCCAGGTCTGCTTGTCGAACTGGAGGCCGCCGTAGTAACCGTTGCCGGTGTTGATGGCCCAGTTGCCGCCCGACTCGCACTGCGCGATGCGGTCCCACGCGGAACCGTCGCCGATGTCGGGGGTCGCGGCCTTCTTGGTGCCGACGTGGATGATCTTCGGCTTGGCCGGAGTGATCACCTGCTCCGACATCGACTGCCGCGAGACCTCTTTGCCGTTCTTCTGCGTGACCTTGTAGGTCACCATCTTCTCGCCGGGCGTGCCTGGGTCCTCGACCTGGGTCTTGCCCTTGTCGAGGTCCGGGTCGTCGACCTTCTGCTCGGGCGGGTCGATGGTCTCCTTCTGGTTGACCATCGAGACGCCGGTGCGGCTGATGTGGACCTCGGCACCGTCGGTCAGCTTGACGTCCAGGCCGCCCTCGGCCGCGTCCTCCGGGCCCAGGGTGAGCTTGTACTCGCCCAGGAACTCCTTCGTGGTGACCGCGGTCGTGGTGATCTGCTTCGGCTGGTTCGCGCCGTCGTAGAGCGTGATGTGCTTGAGGGTCTTGATCTGGACGGTCGCGCCCTCGAGCGGCAGTTCGCCGTCCTTCGGCATCGACATCCACGTGCCGGCCTGCTCGGCCTGCTGCATGCCGAGCTGGGACAGGGCGTCGCCCAGGTGGGTCGCGCGGACCCAGGAGGTGCGCTCGGCGCCGTCCACGACCAGCTTCAGCTGGCGGCCGCGCTCGAGCTTGATGACGCCGCCGTCGCCGACCTCGGCCTGCGGGGACGGGGAGAGCGAGTCGTGCGCGCCGACGGACAGGCCCGCGTCCTCCAGCACCTCGCCGACGGTGTCGCCGAACGAGTGCACGGTGGTCTGCTGGCCGTCGACGTCGACGGTGACGCTCTTGTTCATCGCCAGCGCGGCCGCGCCGCCGCCGGCGATGCTGATCATGACGCCGAGGACGGCGCCCTTGAGGAAGCGGCGCTTCCAGACCTTGGAGGTCTGCCGGATGCTCTCGTCCATCAAGGCCTTCTTGGCCTGCGGGGACGCGGTCCGGTCCGCCTCGATCTCATCCGGGATGACGATCGGCGGGAGGTACGTGGTCTCGGCGTTGATGAGGCGGATCAGCTCGTCGACGTCGACGTCGATCGACGCCATCATCGCGTCGGCGTCGGGGCCGAGCGCGGCGAGGATGTCCTGCTGCGTGATGTTCGGGTCGTCAGAAAAGTCGAGCTGGCCGTACGCGGTGTCCTCGAAGTAATTGCGGTCGAGGACGGCGGCGGAGCGTGCTCCAGCCTGTCTGCTACCTGTCACCGGGTCGTTCCCTTTCCCAAGACGCCGTTCGGGGCGGCATCTTTACGTCTGGGCCCGCAGTCGGCGCCATCGTCACGGTCCCGGTCGTACCACCCGGTTCCGCTTCCCCGACGTGCACTGACGTGACTGAGGGCGTAACAGCCGGCAACTGCATGGTGCAGTACCGACCGGCACGATCACGGGACAGTAACGGGTCCCGCCGGGTTGCGCAAACACCCCCCGGAGTGTCGTGATCTGGGTCACTCCATCGAGTGGGCGATCATGGAACCCGGTTGTCGCAATGCGTTCAACCCGTTGTGACACTGGGGAGTCGGTAGATCCGCTCGGCCGTGGTCCGGACGGCTTCGGCGACCTCGTGGACAGCTTCGCCCCTGAGCGCCGCGAGGTGACGGACGGTGTAGGCGGCGCCGTACGGCTCGTTCGGCCGTCCACGGAAGGGGTGGGGGGTCAGAAACGGCGCGTCGGTCTCGACGAGGTAACCGTCGGGCGGGCAGAGCCGCGCCGCCTCGTGGAGCCCCTTGGCGTTCTTGAACGTCACGGTGCCGGCGAACGAAAGCACGTAACCGGCGTCGATGCAGCGCCGCGCGATTTCCGCGTCGCCGGAAAAACAATGGAAGATTACGGCATTCGGCGCACCCTCTTCGACCAGAATGCGCAATACGTCCTCGTGGGCCTCGCGGTCGTGGATCATCAGCGGCTTGCCGAGCCGCTTCGCGAGGTCGATGTGCCAGCGGAAGGCGTCCTGCTGGGCGTCGTGGGGCGAGTAGTCCCAGTAGTAGTCGAGGCCGGTCTCGCCGACGGCGACCACGCGGTCCTGGCCCGCCAGGCGCTCCACTTCGGCCTTCTCGGCGTCGCCGAAGGCCTTGGTCCGCGTCGGGTGGACCGCGACCGCGGCCCAGACACGGCGGTCCCACGTCGCCGCCTCGGCCGCCCAGCGGGCGGAGGCGAGGTCGTCGGCCACCGTCACCACGCGCGCGACACCCGCGCGCTCGGCGCGGTCGACCATGGCCGTCACATCGGCCGCGGTGACCGCGCCGCACGCGTCGAGGTGGGTGTGCGCGTCCACCACCGCCACCGGGAGCCGGTCCGGGACCGGGGGCAGTTCGCGCTTCTCGTCACCCAACTCGCGTACCTCTTACTTCGTGATCGGGGCCCACTCGGGGCCGGTCTCCCCGAGTTCCGGGTCGAGCTTCGTGAACAGCGGCGACGGCTTGGCGAGCGGGACGCCGACCTCGATCGGCTTCGACTCCCACTTCGCCTGCTCCGCCGCGTAGTCGCCGGTGAGGATCGGGTTGACCCGCCCGGCGATGTCGAGGTCCTCGACCTCCTTGAGCTCCGGCTGCGCGGCCCAGACGCCGGTGCCGCCGAGGGCCTCGTGGATCTTCTGGGCCGAGTGCGGCAGGAACGGCGTCAGCAGCGTGTTGGCGTCGCTGACGACCTGCAGCGCGGTGTGCAGCACGCTGTCGCGGCGCGCCGGGTCGTCCTTGAGCTTCCACGGCTCCTGGTCCGACAGGTACTTGTTCGCCGCCGTGACGACGCGCATCGCCTCGCCGGCCGCCTGCTTGAACCGCGACCGGGCCAGGTGCGCCCCGACGGTGTCGAACGCCTTGCGGGACAACGCCTTCAGCTCTTCGTCGGCCGGGGCCGGCGCCTCCGGGCGCGGGATCGCGCCGACGTTCTTGTGCGCCATCGAGATGGACCGGTTGACCAGGTTGCCCCACTCGTTGGCCAGCTCGAAGTTGGTCCGGCGGACGAACTCGTCCCAGGTGAAGTCGGTGTCCTGGGTCTCCGGGCCGGCGACCGAGATGAAGTACCGCAGCGTGTCCGGGCCGAAGTCGCGCAGGAAGTCCTCGACGTAGATGACGCGCCCGCGCGAGGTCGAGAACTTCGAGCCGCTCATGGTGAGGAACTCGCTGGAGACGATCTCGTCCGGCAGGTGCAGCTTGCCGTACTTCCCGGCCTCGCCGCCCTTGTCGCCCTCGCCGTTGTGGCCGAACAGCAGCGCCGGCCAGATCTGGGCGTGGAAGGTGATGTTGTCCTTGCCCATGAAGTAGTAGGAGCGCGCGTCGGGATTGGTCCACCACTCCTGCCACGCGTCCGGGTTCCCGGAGCGCCGCGCCCACTCGACGCTGGCCGAGAAGTAGCCGATCACCGCGTCGAACCAGACGTAGAACCGCTTCATCGGCTGGTCGCTCCAGCCGTCGAGCGGGATCTTGACGCCCCAGTCGAGGTCGCGGGTGATCGGCCGGGGCCGCATGTCGTCGATCAGGTTCTTGGTGAAGTTGAGGACGTTCGGGCGCCAGTCGGTCTTGGTCGAGAGCCAGTCGCCGAGGGTCTTGGTGAACGCCGGGAGGTCGAGGAAGTAGTGCTCGGTCTCGACGAACTTGGGCGTCTCGCCGTTGATCCGCGACTTCGGGTTGATCAGCTCCGCGGCGTCGAGCTGGTTGCCGCAGTTGTCGCACTGGTCACCGCGCGCGCCGTCGTACCCGCAGATCGGGCAGGTGCCCTCGACGTAGCGGTCGGGCAGCGTGCGGCCGGTGGACGGGCTGATCGCGCCGCGCGTGGTCTTCGGCACGACGTAGCCGTTGCGGTGCAGCGCCAGGAAGATCTGCTGCGTCACGTCGGCGTGGTTGCCGGTGGTGGTCCGGGTGAACAGGTCGTAGGACAGGCCGAGGCCCTGCAGGTCGTTGCCGATCTGACGGGTGTACTTGTCGGCGGTCTGCTGGGAGGTGAGGCCTTCCTTGTCGGCCTGGACGGTGATCGGCGTGCCGTGTTCGTCGGTGCCGGACACCATGAGCACCCGGTTGCCGGCCATTCGCTGGTAGCGGGAGAAGACGTCGGACGGGACGCCGAATCCGGACACGTGGCCGATGTGGCGGGGGCCGTTGGCGTAGGGCCAGGCCACCGCAGTCAACACTGGGGTGCTCATACCTTATTAGCCTACGGATGCCGCCCAAGGCGATTTCGGCAGGTACAGGAGGCCGGGTTGTCCGCGACGCGTCTGCTCGTCCTCGGGGTCGTGCGCATGTACGGCCGCGCGCACGGCTACCAGGTGCGGCGCGAGCTGCTGAGCTGGTCGGCGGACAAGTGGGCCGACGTCCAGCCGGGGTCGATCCACCACGCGCTGAACCTGCTGGAGCAGATCGACGTCGAGCCGGGCGACGGCGGCCGGACCGGGTCGCCTACCGGCTCACCGACGTCGGCGAGCAGGAGTACCGGCTCCTGCTGTCGAAGGCGCTGTCCGACCCGGAGCTCACCCCGGCGCTGTTCGCGCAGCCGGCGCGGGAGCGTCGTCGTGCCGGCGCTCGCGGTGCTGTCGGTGTGGTGGGGCACGCGGACGTTCCAGCGCGAGAGCGCCTGACCGAAAACGCCTGATCAACCCGGTGTGGTGCGACTGCGGGTCCGCTCCCGGCGACGTATGGTGTGCTCTCATCTACGCGCCGGGGGCGGACTGTGACGGAGCCGGAAGCCGAACTCGGCATCTCGCTGTCCCACCGCGAGCGCGTCGCGGACTGGCAGGCCGTCCGCGGCGCGCAGGCCAAGTTCGTCTCGGTGACGATCAGCGAGAACGTCAACTGGAGCAGCTCGGCCGCGGAGCGCAGCCTGGCCGGCGCGCAGGAAGCGGGACTGCACGTCGGCGGCCGCCACTACGCGCGGCCCGGCGCGGTGCACGACCAGGCCGACCACTTCGTCCGGACGGCGAGCAAGCTCGGCGCGTTCTCGCCCGGGTCGCTGGCGCCGGCGCTGGAGGTGGCGGCGCCGAGCGTCGACGACCGGTTCATCAAGCTGTGGATCAAGCACGTCCGGCAGGCGGCGCGGATCGAGCGGGTGCTGATCTACGCCGACTACGACTGCTGGCAGCAGCGCCTGCACCCCGACCGCTGGGCCGACTCCGAGGTCGTGCTCTGGCTGATCCGGCACAACGGCATCCCGGGCCGGGCGGGCTGGTTCCACGCGCGGCTCGGCATCCACCAGCACGCGTGCGCGCCGGGGGTGCCGGGGATCAGCGGGCCGGTGGAGCAGAACGCCGTCGTGTATCCGTTCACATTGGGCGACCTTTTGCTGTAGGACCGGTGACAATGTCGCCATGCGCGTGCAGAGCAGGACACTCCGGACGAACGTGACGCCGTCGCGCGCGCTTCTGGTCCTGGCCGCGCACGCCCGGGCCCGCGGCCTGCCACCGCCCGCGATGCTGTCGGGCGACTGGTTCGGCTCACGCGCGGTGATCGCGCCGTCGCTCGAGGTGTCCCCGGGCCCGGTGTCCTGGCCCGCACCGGTGGACGCCCCGCACGGCGTGGTGGGCGGCGGCTGGTTCGGCTACCTGTCCTACGACTCGGCGGACCCGTCGGGCCGGCGCGGCGCCCTGCCCGCGACGGCGTGGGGCTGGACGGACCACGTGCTGCGCTGGTCGGCGTCGGGCACCTGCCACCTGGAGTCCCTGGACGGCGGCGGCCCGTCGGTGTCCACAATGGAGTCTCTGTTGAATTCTTCGCCGGTCGCTCCTTCCTGGACGGCCGGTCCCCTACGGCGTCCGCTGCCTTCGGAGCACCGGGACGCGGTCAAGGCGTGCGTGCACGCGATCGAGGCCGGGGAGCTGTTCCAGGCGAACATCTGCACCCGCTTCACGGGCTCGTTCGCGGGCTCGCCGGCCGCGCTGTTCGCCACCGGCGTCTCCCGGCTGAACCCGCGCCGGGCGGCGTTCCTGTCGGGTTCGTGGGGTTCGGTCGTGTCGTTCTCACCTGAGCTGTTCCTGGCGCGCCACGGGCGTTCGGTGCTGTCGACGCCGATCAAGGGGACGCTCCCCCGGCGCGGACCTGCTGATTCCGGCAACGCTGTGCTGCTGCGTCAGTCCACGAAGGACGTCGCGGAGAACGTGATGATCACGGACCTGGTGCGCAACGACCTGGGCCGGGTGTGCGAGGTGGGCTCGGTGACGGTGCCGTCGCTGCTGCGGGTGCGCCCGGCACCGGGGGTGTGGCACCTGGAGTCGACGGTCTCGGGCGT
Organism: Amycolatopsis sp. NBC_00348; assembly: GCF_036114655.1. Classification (NCBI taxonomy): domain Bacteria; kingdom Bacillati; phylum Actinomycetota; class Actinomycetes; order Pseudonocardiales; family Pseudonocardiaceae; genus Amycolatopsis; species Amycolatopsis sp. NBC_00348. Next base: position 7,121,187 of record NZ_CP107994.1, read on the forward strand.
GCTGGGCCCGTCGGTGTCCGACGCCGAACTGCTGGCCGCGACGTTCCCGCCGGGCTCGGTGACGGGCGCGCCGAAGATCCGCGCGCAGGACCTGATCGCGGAACTGGAGCCGTCCGGCCGCGGCGTCTACACGGGAGCCATCGGCCTGGTTTCGCCGGCGGCGGGCCTGGAGCTGAACGTCGCGATCCGGACGTTCGAGATCGCGGACGGCTCGATAACCCTGGGCGTCGGCGGCGGCATCACGGCGGATTCGGACCCGGAGGCGGAGTGGCAGGAGTGCCTCCACAAGGCCGCGCCGCTGGAGGCCCTGCTGGCTTCAAAGCCGTGAAGGCCTCCTTACCGGCTCTTATGGCCGGTAAGGAGGCCTTCACGGCTTTACTTCGTCGGGTCGAGGAGGAGCTTGCCGACCGTGCCGCGGGAGCGCAGGGCTTCGTGTGCGCCGCGGGCGTTCGTCAGGGCGTACTCGCCGCCCGGGATCGCGCGGAGGTTCCCGGCCAGGACCAGGTCGAACAGCTCGGTCAGCGCCGTGCCGAAGACGTTGCCCGGCAGGCGGAAGACGTGCGGCAGCCACATGCCGCTGACCGTCGTGCTGTGGCCGAGGATGTTGCGCAGGTCCAGCGGCTTCGGCGACTCGCGCCCGGCCATGCCGTAGAACGCCAGCCGGCCGAACGCCGCCAGCGCGGCGATGCTCTGGTCGGTCGTCCTGCCGCCGACCATGTCGAGCACGACGTCGACGCGGCGGCCGCCGTTGGCCTCCAGCAGCGTCGCGGTCATGTCCTCGGCGCGCGAGTCGACCGCGACGTCGGCGCCGAGTTCGAGGGCGAGCGCGCGCTTCTCGTCGTTGCTGGCGGTGGCGATGACGCGGCCCGCGCCCCACGCTTTGGCGAGCTGCACGGCGATCGTCCCGACCCCGCCGGCGGCCGCGTGCACGACGACGGACTCGCCCGGCTCGAGGTGCGCGTTCTTGCGCAGCAGCACCCAGGCGGTCGCGCCCTGGACCAGCATGGACAACGCGGTCAGGTCGTCGATGCCGTCGGGCACCGGGAAGGTGGTGACCTCGGGCGCGACGGCCTTTTCGGCGTACCCGCCACCGCTGTTGAGCAGCGCGACGACGCGCTTGCCGTCCGGCGTGCGCCCGACGACCTCGCCACCGGGCACGAGCGGCAGCTTCGCCGGGGCGAGGTAGGAGTTCTCGGCCTGGTGGGTGTCGGCGTAGTTGACGCCGACGCGTTCGACGTCGATCAGCACCTCACCGGGCCCGGCCACCGGATCGGGCAGTTCGACGGGCGTGAGCACCTCGGGTCCACCGAACTCGGTCACCTGAACTGCGCGCATCTGCTGGTCCTCTCGATCGTCGTGTGAGACATTCTGGCATATGTCTCACGCCGTGGTAGCTTGGCGCTCATCAAAACGGAACTGACTGCCTTCGACCTGGCTCGCGACTGGTTCCTGGCCGGCCGCCGCGTGGACATGGGCGAGCTGGCGGCGGCGCTGTCGATCAGCCGCGCGACCCTGCACCGCCGGGTGGGCAGCCGCGACCAGCTGCTGGGCGAGATCCTGTGGTCCCTATCCTCGACGTCGATCGCCCGGCTGTGGCCGTCGTCGGTGGGCCGCGGCGCCGCGGGCGTGGCGGACTTCGTGAGCGGCTACGTCCGGTTCGCGAACGACGCACCACCGTTCCGCGACTTCCTGCGCCGAGAACCGGAACGCGCGTTGCGGCTGTTGACGACCAAGGCGAGCGTCTGCCAGCAGCGAACCACGGCGAAGCTGGTGGAGCTGCTGGACCTCGAGGTCACGGCCGGCCGGCTCGTGCCGCCGCTACCGGTGCCGGACCTGGCGTACCTGCTGGTGCGGATCGGCGAGTCGTTCGTCTACACGGACGTGATCACGGGCGACGCGCCGGACGCGTCGAAGGCCCACGCCGCGGTCACCGCGCTGCTGACCTAAGGGTGGTCGAGGATGGTGTCGACGTTGATGTGCTGCTGGTCGAGCACGCCGCTGTAAACCCGGATGCCTCGCAGGTCGCCGTACCAGTGATCGCTGTCCTGGCCGTTGACACGACCACGCCCGAGGAAGAGGTCCTCGAGATCGCTCGCGCCGTTCCAGCCGGTGACGTCACCGACGCACTTCGGGCTGTACTCGTACGCGTCCGTCGTCGCGTACAGGCACGCCTGGTGCGTCACGGCGTCGTACGTCCCGGCGAGGTGGGTCCAGACGCCGGACTCGGCGTCCCCGTCCGGCGTCACCTGGGTCGTGCCCAGTGTCCAGTTCCACCTGGGGCGCCAGGTGCCGTTCGCGTCCTGCGCGCCGCGGTAGCCCAGGAGGTACGGCGAGGAGGATGCGCTGTTCGCGCCGAGCGCCGTGCGGCCGGCCTTGTCCACGCCCGCGGGGTCGGACGGGTCACGCTGCTTCTCCCGCTCGGCGTCCGCCTCGGTCCAGGTGTGCTTGACCCAGGCTTCGGCCGTGAAGCTCCGGTCGCTGCGGAAGTTCTGCGGGCGCGGCCCTTCGACCTGGGCGGCGCCGTCGAACGGGAAGCGGCCGACGTCCGCGCCGTCGTCGTCGGTCGTCAGCTGGAAACTCCCGCCCGGGGTGCCCGTGACACCGCTGACCGAGTCCGTCGTGGTGCCGTCGAGCTGGTAGTTCGCCCGCAGCACGGCGGTGTTGGCGAGCTCGGCCACCTCGGCGGCCGGCAGCGCGCGGTCCCACACCTGGACCTGGTCGATCGATCCCGCGAAGGCGCCGATCTGGAACGGGCCGGTCGACCGCCACGCGGTGCCCGCCGGGATCGTCGTTTCCGCGGCGAGCGTGCCGTCGACGTACAGCCGTTCCTTGCCCGCGAGCACGTCGTGGACACCCGTCAGGTGGGTCCACTTCCCGAGATGCGGGGTGATGGAAGTCTTCGCCCACCGCCAGAGGCCCCCGGTGGTGCTCAGCCCGAACTCGAGGCTGTCGGACGTGGCACCGAGGCTGAACGCGTCGCCGGAGGTGCCTCCCTGCGCGGCGAAGGTGTAGCAGCCGGGCTTGTCCAGCTTCACCCAGGCCGAAACCGCCAGACCTCCCGCGGTGTCCACCACCGGGGACGACGTCACCGCGCCGGTGCCCGCCAGCGCCTGGCCCCGGCCGTGGCCGATCGAGTCGTCGGTCGCGGACCGGCCCGGCGAATCCGAGTAGCCCGGACCGTAGGCGACGTTCGCCCCGGTCAGCGTGCCGTCGGCGCCGGTGGCGTCGGCCGTGTCACCGTCCAATGTGTACTCACGGGTGGCGGAAAGTCCGGTCGGGAAGCCGTTCTGGTTGTAGAGCGTGGTGACGTCGGCGGCGGACAGGGCGCGTCCGAAGGCCGTCACCTCGTCGATCGCCCCGTGGAAGAGGTCCGCCCGCGCTCCCGCGGCCAGGCCGCCGCCGAGGACCAGCGGGCCTGCCCCGCCCGAAGCCGTGGCCGGGATCGTCTGCTGGGCCTGGCCGTCGACGTACAGCGTCGCTGTGTGCGCCGCCGCGTTGTAGACGCCGGCGAGGTGCGTCCAGACGCCCGTCGCCGGAGCCGCCGTCGAGACCGCCGACCGCACGACCGGGTTCGCGACGTCCGAGTCGCTCAGGCTGAACGCCCACTTGCCGGTTTCCAGGTACTGCAGGGCGAACCCGCTCGTCCGGGCGCCGTCCTGGGACAGCACCACCCGCCGCTTGCTCAGGTCGGCCGCGTCGACCCACGCCGACACCGAGAACGACTTGCCGAGGTCCAGGACCCGCGCGCTCGTCGCCAGGTAGTCGCCGGGCCGGCCGCTCACGGGCACCGCCTGACCGAGCTTGCCCGGCGCGAAGGGGGCCGAACCGGCACCCGCGTAGCGCAGGCCGGCAAACTGCGAGCGGGTGTCGCCCTCGAACTGCCACGCCGCCACCGGCGCCGCGGCGTCCTTGACCGAGAAGGAGTAGTCGGTCCGCGCCGACGGTGTCTCCGCGCTGTCGCACGCCCACGCGCTCAGCACGTGCGGACCCGAACCGGCGGGTGCGATGGTCGTGGTGACGGGACCGCCCGGCACCGTCGGCTTCACCGTGCCGGCCTCGACGCCGTTGCAGCTCGGCGAGACCGCGTTGTCCAGTCGCCAGACGTAGTGGTCGACCGGGGACCCGGTGCCGGCCGGCGTGAACGTGAAGTCACCAGGCACACCCGGGCCGCCGCCGAACGTATCGGCCGGGTACGTCTGCGAGGAAACCGCGGGCGCGCCGGGCGCCTGCGGGACGGTCGCGCCGTCAGCCGGACGCGCGAAGACCGCGGCGGGGATGATCCCGGACACCACGGCCAGCACGAGGAAGAGCCCGCCACGGCCGGCTCTCGACCGGGAAGAACGCACAACGGAAGACACGCGGAAACCCCTCCTCCGCGACCTGGACAGTCCTGGCCGCGCCCACCGGGAACGATCGTCGATGATCGACTGCGGCGGTAGCGACCGAACGGCTCAATCTCGATCTCACACGCCACAAGTCGCACATACAGGACATTGCCCTGGAGTGAACGGGCGGTTCGGCGCGACCCTCGCCGGCCCGGAGTGCGTCATTCGGGTGGCCGCGATGTGCGGATTCGTGCCGCCTCGGCTCGGGCTTCGGCAGCCTCCGCGGCCGCCCGGCGCCGGTCTTCCGGGAAGATCAGCAACGGCGCCAGCGTCTCCAGGGCCTCCGCGACCCGCTCACGCCACGCGGCGAGGTCTCCGCCGTCAGGCTTCTCGTCCCGCGACCTTCCCAGCGCGCGCAACGCGGCACGCAGCTCAGGCGAGATGGGCACCGGCTCAGGACTTCCGCGCCGCCAGGACCGCGTCGTACAGTTCCTTTTTGGACACTCCGGTCGCCTCCGCGACCTCCGCCGCCGCGGACTTCAACCGCTCGCCCGCCGAGACCCGGTCCGCCACCTCCGCCACCAGGTCCGCCACCGACACCGCACGCGGCTCGGCGCCCGACAGCACCACCGTGATCTCGCCGCGCACGCCGTCTGCGGCCCACTCCGCCAGCGACGCCAACGAGCCCCGCTTCACCTCTTCGTACGTCTTCGTCAGCTCGCGGCACACCGCCGCGCGCCGGTCCGCGCCCAGTGTCGTGGCCGCGTCCGCCAGCAGGGAGGCCAGCCGGTGCGGGGACTCGAAGAACACCACCGTGCGCGGCTCGGAGACCAGCGACGTGAGCCACTTCGTCCGCTCGCCCGGCTTGCGTGGCGCGAAACCCTCGAAACAGAACCGGTCACACGGCAAACCGGACAAAGCGAGCGCCGTCGTCACCGCGGACGGGCCCGGCAGGCACGTCACCGGAATGTCCGCTTCGACGCACGCGGCCACCAGGCGGAAGCCCGGATCGGACACACTGGGCATACCGGCGTCCGTCACCAGCACCACCGTCTCGCCCGCCTGTAACGATTCGAGCAACCTGGGCAGGCGCGCCGTCTCGACGTCCTCGTAGAAACTCACCACGCGGCCGCGCGGGGTGATGTCCAGGGCCGAGGCCAGCGACCGGAAGCGGCGGGTGTCCTCAGCGGCCACGACGTCGGCTTCGGCCAGCGCTTCCGCCAGGCGGGGCGAAGCGTCGCGGACGTCGCCGAGTGGGGTAGCGGCCAGGACCAAGCGGCCGGTTGTCACCGATGAGCTCACCCGGCCAGCCTAGGCGGGTCGGCGGATCCGGACGACGTACGCCCTGTCCCGCCCGTAGGATCGCCCCGTGACCGCCGTGCTGACCCGTCCCGACGACGAAAGCGTCCGGCCGGGCCCGGTCGAGGCGCTCCGGCCGCCGACCGACCGCGAGACGACCCTGCTCGGCCGCGGCATGCCGGACGACCGGCTGCGCGCTTGGCTCGTGACCATCGTGCTCACCGTGATCGGCGGCATCGTCCGGCTGCAGAACCTCGGCAGCCCGACCGACAAGGGCAGCCCGGTCTTCGACGAGAAGCACTACGTCCCGCAGGCGTGGCAGGTGCTGCGCAACGGCGGTTACGAAGACAACTACGGCTACGAGCTGGTCGTCCACCCGCCGCTGGCCAAGCAGCTGATCGCGGTCGGCGAGTGGCTGTTCGGCTACAACGGCTGGGGCTGGCGGATCATGCCCGCGCTGGCCGGCACGCTCATCATCTTCCTGACCATCCGCATCGCCCGCCGGCTCACCCGGTCCACGCTGCTCGGCGCCATCGCCGGCATCCTGGTGATCAGCGACGGCGTCCTGCACCTGCAGTCGCGGATGGGCATGCTCGACATCTTCATCGCGCTGTTCGTGCTCGCCGCGTTCGCCTGCCTGCTCGTCGACCGCGACCAGGTGCGCACCAGGCTCGCGACGGCCGTCCGCGAGGGCTGGGTCAACGAGACGGTCTGGGGGCCGAAGCTCGGCTTCCGCTGGTGGCGGTTCGCGACCGGGCTGATGATCGGCCTGACCTTCGGCGTCAAGTGGTCGGCGCTCTACTACATCGTCGCGTTCGGGCTGCTGTGCGTCGGGTTCGACGTCGCGGCGCGGCGCGCGGCCGGCGTCGAACGGCCCTGGCTGGGCACGATCCGCCGGGACGTCGCGCCCGCGCTGTGGGCGATCCTGCTCATCCCGCTCGTGATGTACCTCGGCGCGTACTGGGCGTGGTTCGCCAGCGAGACGGCGACCGACCGGCACTACACCGAGATCAAGGACATCGCGCCGGGCGTCTGGGGCTGGATCCCGGCGTCGCTGCGCTCGCTCGGCGACTACTCGGCGAACGTCCTGCACTTCCACGAAACCCTGGTCACGCCCAAGGACAACCCGCACCCGTGGGAGTCGAAGCCCTGGACGTGGCCGATGGGGCTGCGCCCGATGCTCTACAGCTACGACGGCGAAGTCACCGGCTGCGGCGAGTCCCGCTGCGTCAGCGCGACGATGCTGATCGGCACGCCGGCGATGTGGTGGCTGGCCATCCCGATGCTCGCCTGGTCGGCCTGGCGCTCGATCTTCCGCGCGGACTGGCGCTACGCCGCCGTCCTCGTCGGCTACCTCGGCGGCTACGTCTTCTGGTACACCAACATCGACCGGCAGATGTACTTCTTCTACGCGACGCCGCTGGCCGCGTTCCTCGTGCTGGGCTTGACGTTGTGCCTGGGCCAGATCCTGGGCAGCGCGAAACGCGGGTTCGAAAGACGCGGGACCGGTCTGCTCGTCGTCAGCCTGTACGTCGGGCTCGTCGTGGCCAACTTCGCCTGGCTGTGGCCGATCCTCAACGGCATCGCGATCACGACCGGCCAGTGGGAAGCCGAACGCTGGCTGCCGTCCTGGCGGTAGCTCAGCCCGCGAAGTACGCCCTGGGCGTGACGCCGACCGCGCGCCGGAACGCGGCGACGAACGCGCTCGCCGAGCTGTAGCCGACGCGGTGCGCGACCGTCGTCAGCGGGATTCCCTGCGCCAGCAACGGCAGCGCCGCACGCAACCGCACCTGGGTGCGCCACGTCCCGAACGGCATCCGGCACTCGCGGACGAAGATCCGCGCCAGCGTGCGCTCGGCCGCGCCGACGTCCCGGCCGAACTCGGCGAGGCCGCGCGGATCGGCCGGGTCGGCCAGCACCGCCGCCTCGACGTCCCGGGCCCGCGGGTCGGCGGGCGACGGCACCACGATCGGCACGACGTCGAGCGGTTCCAGCAGGTCGAACGCGACGGCTTCGGCCCGCAGCCGAGCCTCCGGGGCGACGCCGTCGCCGGTCAGGTACTCCAGCAGCTCGTGCAGCAGCGGCCGGACGGCGACCAGCCGCGGCTCCGGCCACGCCACCGGGCTGCGGTCGGGGTGCGCGTAGATGCCGCGCAGCGCGGCCTTGCCGAGCGCGCCGGTGCGGTGCTGGACGCCGGCGGGCATCCACAGCGCGCGCGTCGGCGGCAGGACCCAGCCGGCGTCGCCCGCCTTGACCGCGATGACCCCGCTGGCCGCCCAGACGAGCTGGTGGACGGGGTGTTCGTGCCACGGGAACCAGGTGCCGGCCGGCAGATCGACCTCGCCGAGCAGCATCGCGTGGGGTTGGCCGGTTTGCGACATCGGTTGTCAGTCTATCGGCTACCGGTCACCGCGGCGGCTCCCTAACGTCGAAGCCATGCCGATGAACCTGATCCACCGCAAGATCTGCAGCTCGGAGAAGTGGGCGAACACGGTCGAGGAGCGCCTCACGCCGTGGCTCGCGGAGCGGGAACTGGGCGACGACGTCCTCGAGATCGGCCCCGGCTTCGGCGCCACGACGAAGGTGCTGCTGGACGTGGTGCCGAAGCTGACGGTCCTGGAGATCGACCCCGCGTCGACCCAGCTGCTGCGCGCGAAGTACGGCGCCCGCGCGGACGTCGTCGAGGGCAGCGGCGCGGAGATGCCGTTCGAGTCGGGCCGGTTCTCCGCGGTCGTCTGCTTCACGATGCTGCACCACGTGCCGACCGACCGCCTGCAGGACGCGATCTTCGCCGAGGCCGCGCGGGTCCTGCGCCCGGGCGGCACGTACTGCGGCAGCGACGGCCAGCTCAACCTCAGGTTCCGCCTGCTGCACATCGGCGACACGATGAACGTCGTCGACGCGGGCACGTTCCCCGCGCGGTTGGCGAAGGCGGGCTTCGAGCAGGTGGACGTCGAGGTCCGGCCGAAGGAGCTGGTGATCTTCTCCGCGTCGAAGCCCGGCTGAGGGGTCTGCCGCGGCTTGTCGTGAGTGTTTAGGGCGGTTAGAACCGCCCTAAACACTCACGACGGGTCTGGGTCAGCGGTGGGGCTGGCGCGGGACCACCCGGGTCACCGGGCCGTCCAGGGACTTGCCCGCCCTCGACAGCCAGCCCTCGACCTCGCGCCGCACCGAGTTGAGCGTCGGACGGCGTCGCGGTTCCGGGTCCAAGGACGCCGCCAGAAGCCGTGCGTGCGCGCTGCGCTGGGGCAGCCGGGACACCGGTTCCGCACGCGCCGCGGCCATCAGCGCGGCCATCGGCGTCTCGCGGGTGCCGCGTGGGGGCTGGCCCGTCAGTGCGTAGCTGATCGTCGCCGCCAGCTGCCAGGCGTCGGACGCCGGTGAGGCCGTGGCGCCCATCGCCTGCTCCGGGGCGACGAAGTCCGGCGTGCCGATCATCATGCCGGTCGCCGTCATCTTGGAGTCGCCCTGGCTGCGGGCGATGCCGAAGTCGATCAGGTGGGCCAGGCCGCTGGGGTCGAGCACGACGTTCGACGGCTTGATGTCGCGGTGCAGCACGCCCTTCTCGTGCGCGGCCGCGAGCGCGCCCGCCATGGTCGCCCACAGCCGGCCCGCGGCGATGTCGTCGAGCGGGCCCTGGCCGTCGACCAGCTCGGCCAGCGGCCGGCCCTCGAGGTACTCCATGACCAGCGCGAGGCCGTCCGGCTCCTCGGCCAGGTCGTACACCTTGACGCAGTTCGGGTGGCTGACGACGGCCAGCGCGCGGGCCTCGCGCTGCATGCGCTCGGCGGTGTCGCGGTCCGGCGCGTGCGCGATCTTCAGCGCGACCGTGCGGTTGAGCTGGGTGTCGACGGCCTGCCAGACCGTGCCGAAGCCGCCCGCACCGAGCTGCTTGACGCGCCGGTAGCGGCTGCCGCCGGCGTTGCGCGAGCCGGGCGGCGGCGGGATCGGGCCCGGCGCCGCGGCCAGCGCGCCCGCCATTGAGGGCGGCTCGGGCGCGGACGCCAGCGCCGTCTTCGGGTACGGCTTGTTGATCGGGGGCGGCGGAGGCGGCGGCGGGGTGGGCCGCGGCTGGACCTGCGACGGCGGCTGCTGCGGCGGCCGGTAGGGCTCCTGCTCGCGGCGCGGCGGCACGTCCGGCCGGTTGATCACCGACCACGGCGGCGGGCCGACCATCGCGACCGGGATCAGGCCCAGCACGCTGAACGGCAGGAACCCGAGCCAGAAGTGCAGCGCGGTGTTCGCTTCCATGCCGACGCTGAACAAGGCCATCGCGACGAACGGGATCCAGAAGAACCGCGACGGCCACTTCGGACCGCGGCGGAACGCCGTGCGCCCCTGCAGCATCACGAACAGCAGCGACCCGGCCGGCAGCACGATGAAGGCCAGCAGGTACACGAAGAACGGGAGGTCGTCGGCGCCCGTGCTGCCGGAGGAGAGCACGTCGAAGACCGTCTGCCGGCCGCCCAGGTAGTTGACCTGGGAGTCGACCCAGCAGCCGCCGGGCCCCTTCAGCGTCGCGACCTCGCTCGCGGACAGCCCGGACTTCTGGCCGGCGAACACCATGCGGTAGACGCCCGACACGCCGTTCGACAGCAGCCACGGCAGCACCAGCGTGCTGAGCAGGCCGATCACGCCGAACACCGACAGCGTCGTCAGGTCGTACCGGTTGCCGGTGCCCTTGCGGATGATCGAGACGACGAGCGCGCCGATCGGCGGCAGCAACGCGACGAGCGCGCCCGCCGCACTCGTGGCCCAGACCCAGTCGCCGGGGCAGAAGCCCGGGCCGAACAAGGAATGGGCTAGCGAGAGCAACGCGCTCGCGAGTCCGTTCACTGCCGGGCTCCCCTCACTGTCCGTGTTCACGTCTTACCGTCACGCGGCATTTCCCCGCGGTCCAGCTTAGGACGCTCGCCGCCGCCGTTGGGTTGCCGGGTCTTTCCGGCGGCCGAATCCCGCGCGGAATCCGGCGGGCCCGCCGTCGCGGCGTCATGATGGGACCGGCGGGACGTTCGACGCGAAGGAGCGGCAATGGGCGCGTACTCCGAAGCCTACCGGCGGAGCCTGGCCGAGCCGGACGCGTTCTGGCTGGAAGCGGCCAAGACGATCACCTGGACGAAGGCCCCGGAACGGGCCCTCGACGACACGAACCCGCCCTTCTACCGCTGGTTCCCCGACGGCGAGCTGAACACCTCCTACAACGCCCTGGACCGCCACGTCGAGGCCGGCCGCGGCGGGCAGGACGCGCTGATCTGGGACTCCCCCGTGACCGGACAGCAACACACGTTCACCTACGAACAGCTCCGCGACGAGGTCGCGCGCTTCGCCGGTGCGCTGGGTTCGCTCGGCGTGACGCACGGTGACCGGGTGATCGTCTACCTGCCGATGGTCCCCGAAGCCGTGATCGCGATGCTGGCCTGCGCGCGGATCGGCGCGGTGCACTCGGTGGTCTTCGGCGGGTTCGCGCCGAAGGAACTGGCGGCCCGGATCGAGGACGCGAAGCCGAAGGTCATCCTGGCCGCGTCGTGCGGGATCGAGCCGACGCGCGTCGTCGAGTACAAGCCCATCATCGACGCCGCGCTGGCGCTGACCGAGCACCAGCCGGACCACGTCGTCGTGCTGCAGCGCGAGCAGGCGCCCGCCGAGCTGGGCGAGCGGGACGTCGACTGGCGCGAGCTGGCCGCGAGCGCGTCCCCGGCCGGCCCGGTGCCGGTCAAGGCGACCGACCCGCTCTACATCCTCTACACGTCCGGGACCACCGGGAAGCCGAAGGGCGTCGTCCGCGACACCGGCGGGCACGCGGTGGCGCTGGCCTGGTCGATGGCCGCGATCTACGACGTCCACCCGGGCGACGTCTGGTGGACGGCGTCCGACGTCGGCTGGGTCGTCGGGCACTCCTACATCGTCTACGCGCCGCTGCTGGCCGGGGCGACGACGGTGCTCTACGAGGGCAAGCCGGTCGGGACGCCGGACGCGGGCGCGTTCTGGCGCGTCATCGCCGAGCACGGCGTCCAGGCGCTGTTCACCGCGCCGACCGCGCTGCGGGCGATCAAGAAGGTCGACCCGGACGCGAAAGAACTCGAGAAGTACGACCTCAAGCAGTTCCGGACGCTGTTCATGGCCGGCGAGCGGCTCGACCCGGAGACCTACCACTGGGCGCGCGAGAAGCTCGGCACGCCGGTGATCGACCACTGGTGGCAGACCGAGACGGGCTGGCCGATCGCGGCCAACCTCCGCGGCCTGGAGCCGATGGACGTCAAGCCCGGGTCGGCGACCAAGCCCGTGCCGGGCTGGGACGTCCGGATCCTCGACCAGGCCGGCGACGAGCTGCCGGCCGGTCGCGAAGGCGCCATCACGATCAAGCTGCCGCTGCCGCCGGGCTCGCTGCCGACGCTCTGGGGTGACGACGAGCGCTACCGCGAGGCCTACCTCTCCCGCTACGACGGCCACTACCTGACCGGCGACTCCGGCTACCTCGACGAAGACGGCTACCTGTTCGTCATGGGCCGCACCGACGACGTCATCAACGTCGCCGGGCACCGGCTGTCGACGGGGTCGATGGAGGCCGCGCTGGCCTCGCACCCGGCGGTCGCGGAGTGCGCGGTCATCGGCGTCGCCGACCAGCTCAAGGGCCAGCTGCCACGCGGGTTCGTCGTGCTGAAGGCGGGCGTCGACACGCCCGCGGACCAGCTGCGCGACGAGCTGGTGGCGACGGTGCGCCGCGACATCGGCCCGGTCGCCGCGTTCCGCGACGTGTCCATTGTGGACGCTCTGCCGAAGACGCGGTCCGGGAAGATCCTGCGCAAGACCATGCGCGCGATCGCCGACGGCCGCGACGAGGCGGTGCCGTCGACCATCGAGGATCCCGCCGTGCTGGACGCGATCCGGGCGGCGTTGCGCACTTCGTAAAGTATTGTTCCAAATACACCGGCTGGTCTGTACCTTTGTGAGGGAGTCCCCGACCGGAGGTGCCTTGATGCGCTTGTCCCGAGCCGTCTTGACCGCGGCTGTCGTGAGTCTGACGGCAGTCGGCCTGCCCGCCGCCACCGCCGAAGCCACGCCGGCGGCCCCAGAACGGAGCGTGACCGACGTCGTCCCCGCGCCGGTGTCGGCGAAGGCCGACGCGAAGGCGGACTTCCGGCTCACGCCGTTCACCGTGATCAGCGCCGACCGCGGCGCCGGCCAGGTCGCGGACTACCTGCGCGGCCTGCTGCGCCCGGCCACCGGCTACCCGCTGCCGGTCGTGCCGCGCGCGTGGGGCCTGCCGGCGATCTCGCTCGAACTGGGCCACGACGCCCGGATCGGCACCGAGGGTTACCAGCTGAAGGTCGCGCGCGACGGCGTCAAGCTCAGCGCCAACACCGCGGACGGCCTCTTCGAAGGCGTCCAGTCGCTGCGGCAGCTGCTGCCGTCGGCGATCGAGGCGAAGCACGTGCAGCACCGGACGTGGACCGTCGCGGGCGGCACGATCCTCGACTACCCGCGCTTCGGCGAGCGCGGCGCGATGGTCGACGTCGCGCGGCACTTCTTCCAGCCGGACCAGGTCAAGCTCTACATCGACCAGATCGCCCAGTACAAGCTCAACACGCTGCACCTGCACCTGGCCGACGACCAGGGCTGGCGCATCGAGATCAAGAGCTGGCCGAAGCTGGCGACCGTCGGCGGCAAGACCGCGGCCGACGGCGACCCGGGCGGCTACTACACGCAGAAGCAGTACAAGGACATCGTCGCGTACGCGGCTTCGCGGCACATCACGGTGATCCCCGAGATCGACATGCCGGGCCACACGAACGCGGCGCAGTCGACGTACGCGGAGCTGAACTGCGACGGCGTCGCCGTCCCGCCGCGGACGGACACCGAGGTCGGCTACAGCTCGCTGTGCATCTCCTCGCCGATCACGTACAGGTTCGTCGACGACGTCGTGCGCGAACTGGCGGCCATCACGCCAGGCCAGTACCTGCACATCGGCGGCGACGAGGCGCACGCGACACCGCCGGCCGACTACATCACCTTCGAGCAGAAGGTGGCGCCGATCGTCGCGAAGTACGGCAAGAAGATCACCGGCTGGCACGAGATCGCCAAGGCGTCGCCGCCGGTGTCGGCGATCCCGCAGTACTGGGACTTCGGTGGTGACGACGCCTCCGTCGCGGCCGCGGCCGCCCGGGGCAACAAGATCCTGATGTCGCCGGCGAACTACGCGTACCTGGACATGAAGTACGACGAGTCGACGCCGCTGGGCCAGGACTGGGCGGCGCTGATCGAGGTGCGCGACGGCTACGACTGGGACCCGGCGTCACTGGTGACCGGCGTCGGCGAGAACCAGGTCGCGGGCGTCGAAGCTCCACTGTGGACGGAGACGCTCCGCACGAGCGACGACCTCGAGTACATGGCGTTCCCGCGTCTGCCGGGCATCGCGGAGATCGGCTGGTCCCCGAAGTCCACGCACAACTGGGACGCCTACCGCGTCCGCCTGGCGAAGCAGTCCCCCCGCTGGACCCTGCAGGGCATCAACTTCTACCGCAGCCCCCAGGTCGACTGGAAGTAGTTCAAAGTCCGTGAATGCCACATTGAGGGACACTATGTCCCTCAATGTGGCATTCACGGACTTTCGGCCCCCAGGTGGGCGTGGATGGCGCGGCGGGCCACGGCGTACGGCGTGGTGGTGCCGGTGAGGACGGAGTCCGCGTTCGCCGCGCGACCCAGCGCGTGCAGCTCGAAGGCCAGGACTTCGGGGTCGACGTCTACGTGGCCTAAGGTCACCGCTTCGAGAGCCGACGCGCGGATGAAGGCCGCGAACGAGCCGTTCGCCGCGGCCACCGCGTCGTGGACCCGGCCCGGGCGCGCGTCGAACTCCGCGCCGACGTTGAAGAAGAAACAGCCGCCCGGGAAGATCCGCTTTTCCGAGTAGTCCAGCCAGTTCTCGCAGATCGCCCGCAGCCGCGGCAAGCCCGGCGGCTCGTCCGAAGCAGGCGTCACGACGTACGAGCGGAAGATCTCGAGAGCCGCTTCGACCGTCGCGAGCTGCAGGTCCTCCTTGGACCCGAACAGCGCGAAGACGCCGCTCTTGCTCAGCTCCAGCTCGGCGGCCAGCCGGCCGAGGGACAGCCCGTCGAGGCCGTCGACCGACGCGACGTCCACCGCCCGCCGCAGCACCAGCTTGCGCGTGACGTCTCCGCGCGCGACCCGGCCGTCAACCGGCACGGCGAGCCCGCCACCGGTCCACAGTGGACTGGATCCAGACGCTCCACTGCTCGGCGAGCGCGGGCGTCGCGAGCACGCGGTCGGCGAAGTCCAGCGCCGACCCGACGTGCTCCGATGGCAGCTGCCCGTAGTTCGCGAACGAGATGACGTACACCTCGGCGACCGTCGGCGCGTCCGCGCGCTCGACCACCTCGACCGCGCCCGACGTCGGCACGGTGCCCGGCCGCAGCACACGCAGGTACCACCCGGAGCGCCCCGAGTCGATCATCGCCGGGGTGATGTCCTTGCGGCCGGTCTTCATCGCGAGCTTGAAGCACGGCGACCGCGGCTGGGAGACCTGCACGAGCGCGTCACCCCAGGCCCAGACGTCCCCGATCCGCACGTCGTCCTCGGTGACCCCGGACAGTGAGATGTTCTCGCCGAAGTCGGCCGTCGACACCTCGAAGCCGTCCTCGCGCCAGGCCGCGTAGTGCTCGGCCGGGTAGACGTAGACCGCCTTGTCGGGGCCGCCGTGCACGGTGAGGTCGGCCTGCCGGTCGCCGTCGAGGTTCAGCTCGGCAAGCTTCAGCTCCGGCGCCGTGACCAGCGCCTTGGTGATCCCGCTCAGCACCGGCAGCTCGCGTCGGTACCCCAGGACGCTCGGTTCCCCCACGTAAACGCTGTCGACGTTCATGTCTCGAAGATAGCACGATCGTTCGTATTGTTTACCCCCTCTAGGCTGGCGGACATGGAACTGCTCGACCAGGCCCGCGCCCACGTCGACTCCGGCGCCCTCTTCGCCGAACTGGCCACGCTCGTCGCGTACCCCACGGTCAGCGACGCCCCCGAGGGCCGCGTCGCCATCCAGGCCTACCTCGACGAAGTCCTCACCCCCGCGCTCACGGCGTTGGGCTGCGAAGTCACGCAGCACGCCAACCCGGACCCGGCGGGCGGCCCGTTCCTCGTCGGCGTCCGCACCGAATCACCGGACCGGCCGACGCTGCTCTGCTACGGCCACGCCGACGTCGTGGGCGAAGCCGGCGAGTGGGGCGAAGGCCGTGACCCGTGGACGCTGACCGCCGACGGCGACCGCTGGTACGGCCGCGGCACCGCCGACAACAAGGGCCAGCACCTGATCAACCTGACGGCGTTGCGGCTCCTGCTGGCCGACCGCGGAAAGCTCGGCTTCAACCTCAAGTTCCTCTTCGAAACCGGCGAGGAGATCGGCTCGCCCGGCCTCACGGAGTTCGCCGAACAGGAACAGGACCTCCTGAAAGCCGACGTCCTCATCGCCTCCGACGGCCCACGCCTGGACGCCGCGACACCGACGCTGTTCCTCGGCGCGCGCGGCGCCATCCGGTTCGCGCTCGACGTCGACCTGCGCCCGGACGCCTACCACTCCGGCAACTGGGGCGGGGTCCTGCGCAACCCGGCCACCACGCTCACCGGGGCGATCGCGAGCCTGGTCGACGGCCACGGCCGCGTCCAGGTGCCCGAACTGCTGCCGCCGGAACTCCCGGACGGCGTGCGCGCGGCCCTAGACGGTCTCAAGATCGCGAACACGCCCGGCGACCCGGTGCCGGACGAAGGCTGGGGCGCGCCCGGCCTGACCGGCGCGGAACGGCTCTACGGCTGGAACACCCTCGAAGTCCTCGCGCTCGACGCGGGCAACGTCGACCGCCCGGTCAACGCGATCCCCGGCCGCGCGAGGGCGGTGCTGCAACTGCGGTACGTCGCCGGGACCGACGTCGGGAAGATCCCGGACGCCGTCACGGAACACCTTGCCGCACAAGGGTTCCCAATGGTCGACGTGAGCGTCGGCGGGGACTTCCGGGCCAGCCGCACGCCGGTCGACGACCCGTGGGTCACCTGGGCGAAGGCCGCGCTCGACGAGGTCGCCGCGACGCCCGTCGCGGTCCTGCCGAACTTCGGCGGCGGCCTGCCCAACCACGTCTTCACCGACGTCCTCGGCCTGGCGACGCTGTGGCTGCCGCACTCCTACCCGGGTTGCCTGCAGCACGCGCCGGACGAGCACCAGCTCGCCCCGGTCGCCCGGGAAGGGCTGGTGCTCGCCACGGCGTTGTTCAGTGCCTTCAGTTCAGCGCCGCCGACTCTTCGTCGGTGAACAGGCGGGAGCGGATCAGGAAACGCACGCCTTCGGGCGCCTCCAGCGAAAACCCGCTTCCGCGACCGGGAACGACGTCGACCGTCAGGTGGGTGTGCTTCCAGTACGCGAACTGCGGCCCGGACATCCAGAACGGCACGTCCTCCATGCCCTCGACGACCAGGTCGCCGAGGCGCACGTCGGTCTGGCCGGTCTTGAACTCGCCCTTCGGGTAGCACATCGGGGCGCTTCCGTCGCAGCACCCGCCGGACTGGTGGAACATCACCGGTCCGTGGGTCGCCGCGAGCTTCCGGAGGAGGTCGGCCGCCTCCTCCGTCAACGCCACCCGCTCGGTCATCAGAAGAACCCGAGCGCCTGGTCGGAGTAGGAGACCAGCATGTTCTTCGTCTGCTGGTAGTGATCCAGCATCATCTTGTGGTTCTCCCGCCCGATGCCGGACGCCTTGTAACCGCCGAAGGCCGCGTGGGCCGGGTAGGCGTGGTAGTTGTTCACCCACACGCGACCCGCCTGGATGTCGCGGCCGGCCCGGTAGGCGGTGTTGCCGTCCCGGGACCAGACACCGGCGCCGAGGCCGTAGAGGGTGTCGTTGGCGATCTTCATGGCGTCGTCGTAGTCGTCGAACTTCGTCACCGACACGACCGGGCCGAAGATCTCCTCCTGGAAGATCCGCATCTTGTTGTCGCCCGCGAAGACCGTCGGCTCGACGTAGTAGCCGCCGGACAGCTCGCCGCCGAGGTCGCTGCGGCCGCCGCCGATCAGGATCTCGGCGCCCTCCTGCTTGCCGATGTCGATGTAGGACAGGATCTTCTCGAGCTGGTCGTTGGACGCCTGCGCGCCGATCATCGTGTCGGTGTCGAGCGGGTGGCCCTGCTTGATCTTGCGGACGCGCTCGACGGCGTCACCCATGAACTTGTCGTAGATGCCCGTCTGGACCAGCGCCCGCGACGGGCAGGTGCAGACCTCGCCCTGGTTCAGCGCGAAGAGCGTGAAGCCCTCCTGCGCCTTGTTGTAGAAGGCGTCGTTCTGCGCGGCGACGTCGTCGAAGAAGATGTTCGGGCTCTTGCCGCCCAGCTCGACGGTCACCGGGATGATGTTCTCGCTGGCGTACTGCAGGATCAGCCGGCCGGTGGTCGTCTCGCCGGTGAAGGCCACCTTGCGGACGCGGTTGCTGGAGGCCAGCGGCTTGCCGGCCTCGACGCCGAAGCCGTTGACGATGTTCAGCACACCCGGCGGGATCAGGTCGCCGATGATCGACATCAGCACGTGGATCGACGCCGGGGTCTGCTCGGCCGGCTTGAGCACGATCGCGTTGCCCGCGGCCAGCGCCGGGGCGAGCTTCCAGACCGCCATCAGGATCGGGAAGTTCCACGGGATGATCTGGCCGACCACGCCGAGCGGCTCGTGGAAGTGGTAGGCGACGGTGTTCTCGTCGATCTGCGAGATGCCGCCCTCCTGGGCGCGCAGCGCGCCGGCGAAGTAGCGGAAGTGGTCGATGGCCAGCGGGATGTCGGCGGCGAGCGTCTCGCGGACGGCCTTGCCGTTCTCCCAGGCCTCGGCGACCGCGATCTTCTCGAGGTTCTGCTCCATCCGGTCGGCGATCTTGAGCAGGACGCCGGCGCGTTCCTCGACGGAGGTCTTGCCCCACGCGGGGGCCGCGCCCCAGGCCGCGTCGAGGGCCTTCTCGACGTCCGGCGCGGTGCCCCGGGCGATCTCGCAGAAGGTCTTCCCGGTGACGGGAGTCGGGTTCTCGAAGTACTGGCCGCCGGCGGGCGGCACGTATTCGCCGCCGATGTAGTGGTCGTAGCGCGATTCGAAGCTGACGACGCTGCCTTCGGTGTTCGGTGCGGCGTACTGGACCATCTTCCCTGCCTCATTGCTCGGAGTGACGGCGGTGCTCGGGCTCCCGCCGAACGTAGGCCGGGCAACGTTGCACGAGCGTTGCAGCGCTGTGAGCTGGGTCTCTACTCTGGAGAGCGTGGCAGAGGCGCCCGAGCCCGAACTGCTGCGCGATCCGGAGTCGTACGCGCGGCTGCTCGAACACGTCCGGGCGGCGGTGCTGGCCGGGCTGCCGGGCCCGCGCTCGCCACGCTCGGTGGTCTCGGCGTCCTGGGACCGCTCGCTGGCCGCGCACGTCGACCCGGACGAGGGCGAGGCCCCGTTCGTCTACGACGTCGACGTGCTGACCGCGCTGCGGGAGGCCCACCCGCTGGCGCCCGTGCTGCCGGTGCTTCGGCAGATGCTGGTGAGCATCGCCGACGACGCCGAGCACGTGATGATCGTGACCGACGCCGAGGGCCTGATCCTGTGGCGCGAGGGCGCGGCGAACCAGCTGGTGCGCGCCGACCGCGTCGGCCTCTCCGAAGGCACCCGGTGGAGCGAGTCGGCGATCGGCACGAACGCCATGGGCACGACGCTGGCGACCGGGGAGCCGGTGCAGATCTACTCGGCCGAGCACCTGGTCCGGCGCTACCACACGTGGACGTGCGCGGCGGCGCCCGTGCGCGACCCGGAGACAGGGGTGCTGCTCGGGTCGATCGACGTCAGCGGCCCGCTGCGCACGGTGCACCCGGCGATGTTGTCGCTGGTCACGGCCACCGCGCAGCTCGCCGAAGGGCAGCTGCGCGCCCAGCTCGCGGTCCGCGACGAGCGGCTGCGGCGGGCCAACATGCCCCACCTGGAGGCCCTGCGCGGCCGCCCCGGCGCCCTGCTCTCGGCGGGCGGCCGGGTGCTCGCGGCCCAGGCGTGCCTGCTGCCGGCCACAGTGGACGTCCGCCGCGGCGGCGGCACGGTCGCCCTCCCCGACGGCCGGATCGCGACGATGGAGCCGCTGGCCGAGGGCTACCTGCTCCGGCTGCGCGCGACCGGCAGCAGCGGCGGCGGGCACCGCCCCCGGCTGCGTCTCGAGTACCTGGCCGAGGGCGCCGGAATGACCACAGTGGACGGTCGCGACGTGCCGTTCACCTTGCGCCACGCGGAGATCCTGACGTTGCTGACCTTGCACCCGAACGGCCTCTCGGCCGAGCGGCTGGCCCTGCAGCTCTACGGCGAGACGGGCAACCCGGTGACGGTCCGCGCCGAGATCCATCGCCTGCGCTCCCAGCTGGGCGCGACGGTGGTGCAGACCCGCCCGTACCGCCTGGCGGCCGAGGTGGACGCGGACTTCGTCCAGGCTCGCGCGGCCCTGCGGTCCAGCTCTCCGGCGGACGTCATGCGCGTGTTCCGCGGGCCACTGCTGCCGGAGTCGGAGGCCCCGGCGATCCGCGAAGAGCGCGAGACGCTCACCGCGCAGGTCCGCCAGGTGGCGTTGAACAGCACCGACCCGGCGGTGCTGTGGTCGTTCTGGGAGACCCCCTGTGGCGTCGACGACTTCGAGGTCCTGGACGCGCTGCTGAAGACGCTCCCGCCGGCGGACCCCCGCCGCGCGGCCGTCGCGGGCCACCGCGCCCGCTTGCGCTGACCCGTTCCCCAGGACGTTCGTCCTGACTCTCCGTCGTCGTGTCCGGTAAGTAGACAGCGTCTACAGAAGTTTGATAGACAGTGTCTACAAGATGAACTGCCGGTTACGGAGATCGGGATGAGCTACCACCGTTTCGTCGTCCTCGGCGACAGCTGCGCCGAAGGGCTCGACGACCCGTACCCCGGCCGGCACCAGTACCGGGGCTGGGCGGACTTCGTCGCCGCGCGGCTGGCTGCGGAAGATCCGCGCTTCCGGTACGCGAACCTCGCCGTCCGTGGGCGGCGGCTCGACCAGATCGTGCCCGAGCAGGTGCCCGCCGCGACGAAGCTCGAGCCCGACCTGATCGCGCTCTTCGGCGGCGGCAACGACGTCATGAGCCGGGGCTGGGACGCGCGGACCGTCGCCCGCCGCGTCGACGCCGCGATCCGGGCCTGCACGGAGATCGCGCCCACCGTCGTCACCTTCACCCTCAGCGACGTCTCCAGCCGGATGCCGCTGGGCGCGCGGATGCGGCCGCGGATCGTCGCGCTCAACGACGCCATCCGCGAAGCCGCCGTCAGCTACGGCGCGCGGCTCGTCGACCTGTGGCCCGACCAGGCCGCCGCCGACTCGCGCTACTTCGGCGCCGACCGGCTGCACCTGTCCACGCACGGCCACCACCGGCTCGCCGCCTACGTCCTCGACCGGCTCGGCCTCGACCACGACCCCGCGTGGCTCGCTCCGCTGCCCGGCACCGCGGCCGCCGGCAGCTGGCGCGCCGACCTGCGGTGGCTGGCCCGCGAGGTGCTCCCGGTCGCCGTCACGCGCACGCGCAACCGGCTGATCGGCCGCCAGCCCGGCGACGGCTTCTTCGCCAAGCGCCCCGACCTGCTGCCGATCACCCTGGACGAGGCGTGGGCACCCGGCAACGCCTGATCGACACGGCGTCCGAGCTGCTGGCCGGCGAAGGCGTCGACGCCGTCACGCTGCGCGGGATCGCGAAGGCGGCGGGCGTGTCGCACGGCGCTCCGCTGCGGCACTTCTCCGGCCGCGCCGAGCTGCTGTCGGCCGTCGCGACGCGTGGTTACGCCGAGCTGCTCGCCCGCCGCGAGACGCTGCCGGAGACGTCGCCGCGAGCCCGGCTGACCGCCGCCTGCCACAGCTACGTCGACTTCGCGCTCACCAACCCGGCGATGTTCGAGCTGATGTTCCGCCGCGACCTGATCGACCCGGCCGACCCGGCGCTCTCGGCGGCGGCGAGCGCCGTCTTCGACACCTTCGCCGTGCTGGTGGCCGCCGTGCCGACGCCGATCGCGCGGTCCGGGGCCGACCTGCGGCTGGTCGCCGCGTCGCTGTGGGCCGCGTTGCACGGCCTCGCGCAGCTGTGGCTCTGGGGCGGGCTGGCCGGGGCGAGCTTCGCGCCGTCGCCGGAGTCGGCGCTGGCCGTCACGCTGGACGCGTACCTCGATTGACGCCCGGCGAGGTTGACGCCCGGCGAAGAGGGGCTCCGGAGACCTCCCCCGGCCCCGGTGGGGCACCCTCTCCGCCGAGTCAAGGGCCGACCGTAGTGGCGAACGACCACGCAGCGGAAGCAACTGACGACGTAGCCGAGGTAAACCTTCGCGGTACACAGGTAGCTTTCTGCCGGTGACGACACTGCGGGGACTTCGCGCGCGGCCACGGCTGACCGACGCCGTGCTCGCGGTGCTCGTCGCGGGTTACCAGGTGGCCGGCGCCACCGAGCTGGGTGGCGCGTTCGGCACGCACGCGCGTCCGCTCGGGCTCGTCCTGGCCGCGCTCAGCGCCCTGCCGCTCGCGGCGCGCCGCCGGTTCCCGATCACGACGGTGGTCACCTGCGTCGCCCTGATGGGCGTGTTCTACGCGCTCGGCTTCCGGTCGCAGCTCGGCCAGCTCAGCGTCATGATCGCCGCCTACACGGTCTGGGCGCACTGCCGCTTCCGCGACGCGCTCGCCGTCACCGTGCTCGGCCTGATCGCCTACGAGACGTCGATGCTGTTCGGCAGCCCGGTCTCCCCGGTCGGCGACACGCTGCTGTCGCTGCTGCTCGCGGTCGGCGTCGCGGCGATCGGGCGCACCGCCTACGTCCGCAGCCACCGGATCCGCGACGCCGAGCACGACACGGAGCTGGCCGTCGCGGAGGAACGCGTCCGGATCGCGCACGAGCTGCACGACGTCGTCTCGCACCACCTTTCGGTGATCTCGGTGCAGGCCAACCTCGCGAAGTACGTCTTCGAGTCGGCGCCGGACACCGCGCGCGGCGCGTTGGACACGATCACCGGCACGACGACCGAAGCGCTCGACGAGCTGCGACGCCTCCTCAGCGTGCTTCGCCCGCCGCAGTACCCGCTCGAGGGGTACCGGCCGCAGCCCGGGCTCGGCGACCTCGGGACGCTCGCCGCCCGGGTCCGCGAGGCCGGGATCGCGGTCGAGCTGCGCGTCACCGGCGCGGCCCGGCCGCTGCCGCCCGGCCAGCAGCTGTGCGCGTTCCGCGTCGCACAGGAGGCGCTGACGAACGTCCTCAAGCACGGCGGCGCCACGGCCGAGCTGACCCTCGACTACCGCGCCGAGCACCTGGTCCTCGGCGTCACGGACCCCGGCGGCGCGCCGGCCGCCCCGCCGAACCCGGGCGGGCATGGGCTGATCGGCATGCGCGAGCGCGCCCGGATGTACGGTGGCGTGATCGAGATCGGCCCCCGCGACCCGGCCGGGTTCGCCGTGGTGCTGACGCTGCCGTACCCGCGGCCGGTCCCCCAACCGCAGGAGCCCGAGTGACGAGTGTGCTGGTGGTCGACGACCAGGACCTCGTCCGCGCCGGGTTCGTCGCGCTGCTGGGCGCCGTCCCGGACATCGACGTCGCGGGCGAAGCGCGTGACGGGCTGGAGGCGGTCGAGAAGGCGGCGGCGCTGCGGCCGGACGTCATCCTGATGGACATCCGGCTGCCGGGCCTGGACGGCGTCAAGGCGACCGAGCGGATCCTCGCCGCGGCCGGGTCACCGCGGCCGAGCGTGCTCATGCTGACCGTCTTCGACCTCGACGAGTACGTCTACACGGCGCTGCGCGCGGGCGCGGCGGGCTTCCTGCTCAAGGACAGCCCGACGGAGACGCTGGTAGCCGGCATCCACGCGGTCGCCCGCGGCGACATGCTGTTCGGCCCGACGATCACCCGCAGGCTCGTCGAGGCGTTCACCCGCACCCCACCGGAACCACCTGCGGCGTCACCGGCACTGGCCGCCTTGACCGACCGCGAGCTGGAGGTGCTGCGGTTCGTCGGAACGGGCGTCCCGAACGGCTGGATCGCGGCCGAGCTGCGGGTCAGCGAAGCCACGGTCAAGACCCACCTCAACCGCCTGATGACCAAGCTCGGCATCTCCAGCCGCGCACAGGCGGTGGTGGTGGCCTACGAAACCGGCCTGGTCCAGCCGGGCGGCTGAGATCCCGCCGCACGGCGAGCGCCGACCGATCACCACGGTGCTCGTCACGACGCCGGTGTCCGCGACACGCTCACCCGGTGCGAGCGTCCGAACACCTGATCGAATAAGCTCCGCCCATGTCCGAGTCAGACCCGCAGCTCGAGCGCATCCGCAAGCTCCTCGCCAAGGCCGAGGACCCGGCGGTCACCGAAGCGGAAGCCGAGGCGTACAACAAGAAGGCCGCCGAGCTCGTCGCCCGGTACGGCATCGACCAGGCGATGCTCGCCGAGGCCGGCGCGAGCGTCGACGACATCGGCACGCTCACCATCCCGATGAACGACCCGTACAGCCGGGACAAGGCGAGCCTGCTCACCTCGGTCGCCTACCCGCTGCGCTGCCGGACCCTGCTGCACCGCGTCGGCCAGAAGGTCGAGAGCGTCACGGTGTTCGGCTACCAGTCCGACCTCGGCCGTGTGGAGCTGCTGTTCACCAGCCTCCTGCTGCAGGCGAGCACCCAGCTGAACCGCGTCCGGCCGGGCGGGTTCTTCCCCGGCGAGTCGCTGGCCGCGTACCGGCGCACGTGGCTGCACGGTTTCGCCCGCGCGGTCCACGAGCGGCTTTCGCTGGCCGAGCAGGAGGCCGTCCGCACGGCCGCGCCCGGCGCGCGCTCGGCCGAGCTGGTCGTCCGCGACCGCTCGGCGATGGTCCAGCACCGGTTCGACGAGGAGTACGGCGACCTGCGCTCGGCCGCACCCCGGCGACTGTCCGGCAGCGGCTACCTCGACGGCCACGACGCCGGTACCAAGGCGAACCTCGACCCGTCGGCGCTCACCCGGCGTCGCAAGGCCCTGCCCGTCCGCTGACTGTCGCCCGGTTGCCGCTATCCCGGCGTTGATCGTTTCCGCTTGACTGGGCGGATGCGCGTGGTGGATCTTGCCGACCGTCCCGACCTGCTCGAACCCGCCTTGAACCTCGGTGACGTCGGCGGCCAGTTCATCTACCAGGGCGCGAGCGGCCGGATGATCACCGGCGAGCGGTTCCTGCGGCACTGGGCGCGCTACTTCCTGATCGCGCTGGACGACGACGGCGTCCCGATCGCGCGCGCCCTCTCGGTCCCGCTGGCGTTCCCGGCGGAAGACCGCACGGAGCTGCCGGACCACGGCTGGGACCAGGCCATCGAGTGGGCGGCGCAGGACGTCATGGACGGTCGCGCGCCGAACGCGTTGTGCGCGCTGGAAGTCGTGATCGCGCCGCACCTGCGTGGCTCCGGCCTGTCGGCGCCGATGCTGAAGGCGTTGAAGGCGCGGGCCGCGGAAACGGGACTGCGCAAGCTGATCGTGTCGGTCCGCCCGATCGGCAAGGAGCAGGAGCCGGCCGTCCCGATGCCGGAGTACGCGGCCCGCCGCCGGGAAGACGGCCTGCTGGCCGACCGCTGGCTGCGCACGCACGAGCGGCTGGGCGCCCGGGTCGTCAAGGTCTGCCCGTTCGCGGTGACGCTGGCGGGTTCGCTGGCCGACTGGCGCGAGTGGACCGGCGTCAAGCTGGCGGAGGGCGAGAACTTCATCCCCGGCGGCATCGCCCCGGTGTACGCGTCGACGGCCCACGACACGGCGACCTACGTGGAGCCGAACGTCTGGATGGACCACCCGATGTAAGCCTCGGGGATCACCCTGATGGACCCTCGCGCCGCCACCTGCTAGCTTTTGTTTGCATGTGGAGGACGCCGTGACCGAGCCCACCGGGGACGAGCTCGTCCGGCTGCTGGGGACCCTGGCGAACCCGCACCGGCTGCGGATCGTCGCGGCCCTGCTGGCCGAACGCGCGTACGTCAGCGAACTGGCACGCGCACTGCGGATCAGCCGCGCGCTCCTGCAGGTGCACCTGCGCAAACTCGAAGCCGCGGGTCTGGTCACGGCCAGCTTCGAGGTCGGCGAAGACGGCAAGACGCTGCGGTTCTACGAGCTCACGCCGTTCTCCGTCGTGCTGACGCCCGAAGCGATCGCGGCCGCCGTGCCGACGCTGAGCACACCGGAGTCCGTCCACGCGGACGGCGAGGAGGGACGGACATGAACTGGCACCAGTGGCAGGAGATCATCGGCGTGACCGGGGTCTTCGTCCTGATCACCGTCGTGCTCACGGTCGCGATCGTGCAGCTGGCCTCGACCTGGCGCGCCAAGGCCGCGCTGGCCCGCGAGCACGAATACCGCGCGCTGGCGGAGAAAGCCGTCCGGACGCAGGAAGAAACCGAACGGCAGCTGCGGGACGTCCAGGACCGCCTGCGGTCCATCGAACACGTGCTCAAGGAGGTCGACTGACCTGAGGCCCTGGACCGCCGAGCGGCAACTCGGCGGCCCAGGAGGAAGAAGCACCCACTCGCCCGAGGGCGAGCTCTCATCGGATCACTCCTTCACGGAAGGACTTTAGTTCATGCTGCCTGCACGCAGGCCCGTGGTCGAACGCGTCGCGAACTGGTCGGTGCACCACCGCGCCGCCGCGATCTCCGGCTGGCTGGCGCTCGTCGCGCTCGCCTGGGTCATCGGCACGTTCGCCCCCGGCACCGACGCGCGCTCGAGCCCCGCCGGCGACGCCGGCACCGGCCAAGCGGTCCTCGACCGCCAAGACGTCCGCGAACCGTTCTGGGAGAACGTCCTGGTACCCAAGGATTCGCCGGCCCTGGCCGACCTGGTGACGACGTTGACGACGTCCGGCGCGGTCGCGGACATCCGCTCCCCGCTCGACGACCCGGCCCAGGTCTCCACCGACGGCCGGGCCGGCCTCGTCACCTTCCGGATCCTCGGCACCGGCCCGGAAATCAAGCCGCACCTCGCGACGGCGACCGCCGTCGTCGCCACCGTCGCCGCCCGGCACCCGGACGTCCGGCTCGCGCAAGCGGGCGACCTCAGCGTGTCCGGCGCGGTCGACCAGAGCATCAAGGAGGACATCAAACGGTCCGAGACGCGCTCGCTGCCGCTCACCCTGCTGATCCTGCTGGCCGTGTTCGGCTCGCTGGTCGCGGCCGCCGTCCCGGTGCTGCTCGCGGGCACCACGGTGCTCGCGACCTTCGGCCTGCTGTCCGCAGTGGACAACTGGATCCCGGTCAACAGCGCCACTTCCTCGATGACGTTGCTGATCGGCATGGCCGTCGGCGTCGACTACTCGCTGTTCTTCCTGCGCCGGGTAAGGGAAGAACGCGCCCAGGGCGTCGACGAGTCCCTGCGGATCGCCGCGCGGACGTCCGGGCACGTCATCGTCGTGTCGGGGCTGACCGTGGCCCTGTGCGTCACCGGCCTGCTCTTCACCGGGCTCGACAACCTCCGCGGCCTGACCGTGAGCACGATCCTCGTCGTCGGCCTCGCCGTGCTCGCGTCGGTGACCGTGCTCCCCGCGACGCTCTCGCTGCTCGGTACCCGCGTCGACCGCCTCCGGATCCCCTGGCTGGGCAAGCGCGGCACCCGCTCGCGGTTCTGGGCCGGCGTCGCCTCGACGGTGACGCGGCGGCCGGCGCTGTGGACCGGGCTCGCCGCCGGGCTCCTGGTCCTGCTCGCCCTGCCCGCCGCCGGAATCCGGCTGCAGGACCCGGCCCCGACCGAAAGCCTGCCGCGCAGCGTCCCGGTGATCGACGCGGCCGCGCGCGTCCAGGAAGCGTTTCCCGGCGTGACGATGCCGGCGCACGTCGTCCTCTGGAGCGACCGCGGCCCGGTCGACACCCCGGCGGTCCGCCGGGCGATCGACGAACTCACCGCGCAGACGCCGAAGCCGGCGGTCGTGGTGCCGGTGGGCGACGCCCTCGTGGTGCGGATCCCGCTCGGCGGCACCGGAAACGACGAAGTGGCCGACCGCTCACTCACGACGTTGCGGGAAACCCTGCTGCCGCGGACGATCGGCCGGCTCGACGGTGTCCACTTCGCGGTCGCGGGCCGGACGGCGGAGGCCCACGACTTCACCGCGCAAGTGCTGCAGCGGGCGCCGTACGTCTTCGGGTTCATCCTGCTGCTCGCGTTCGTGCTGCTGCTCCTGGTGTTCCGGTCGGTGGTGGTACCGGCGGTGTCGATCCTGCTCAACCTGCTGTCGGTCGGCGCGGCCTACGGCGTGCTGACGCTGGTGTTCCAGGACGGCTTTCTCGCGCCACTACTGGGTTTCACACCCTACGGCGGCGTGCTCGGCTGGCTGCCGATGTTCCTGTTCGTGCTGTTGTTCGGGCTGAGCACGGACTACCACATCTTCATCCTCAGCCGCATCCGCGAACGCCGGCAGGCGGGCCACCCGGCTCGCGACGCGATCGTCGAAGGCACGGCGAGCAGCTCCGGCGTGGTGACGAGCGCGGCGTTGATCATGACGGGCGTGTTCAGCATCTTCCTGAGCCTCGCGGCGATCGAGTACAAGATGCTGGGGCTGGGCATGGCGTTCGCGATCCTCCTGGACGCGACGGTGGTCAGGGGCGTCCTGCTCCCGGCGGCCCTGTCCCTGGTCGGCGACCGCCTCTGGAAACCTGCGGGCCGGCCCTGACCGGCCTGGACCCCGTCCACCTCGCGCTGATCGGCTCAGCCTGGGCACCGAACACCGCCCCGGATCCTGGGCCTGGTACTGGTTTCGCGGGCATCCTGGTGATCTTCGCGCCGTGGCAGCAGGCGGGCCTCCTGAGCGAGGGAGCGTTGTCCTTGCTGGGCGCCGCGCTCAGCTACGCGATCGCGTTCGCTTACACGGCTCGGAAGCTCCCGCCGAACGGCGCACCGCTGGCGTTGTCGGTCGCCCAGCTGATGACCGCGACAGCCCTGACGGCGGTCGCCCTCCCGGTGGCCACGGCGGCCGCGACCGTCGGCTACCTGCTCCCGGCCGTCTCCATCGCCCTGGGCGCGCTCTTCCTGGACGAGCCGCTGACCCCGCGGACCATCGGCGGCATGGCGATCGTGCCGGCCGCCGTCGCCCTGACGCGGTGGAAGGCTCAGACGAGCAGCTCCACGACCGCGCCCGGTGCGCTGGCGGTGCCGAAGTAGTCACCGGTGGCCAGTTCCGCACCGGCGTCCCGCCACCAGTCCGCCTGGCCCGCGGTGTCGATCCCGTCGACGACCAGCGTCGCACCGACCTGCCGGACCAGCGGCACCAGCTCGCCGAGGAACGTCGATTCCGTCCACGCCTGCCATTCAGCGAGCCGGCGGGCGACCCGCACGACCCCGACCGGGAGGTCCTCGACCGCCCGCAGGTCGTCCGGTCCCATGCCGAACTCGTCGAGCAGCACCCGGACGCCGAGCCCGGCCAGCGCGGTCAGGTTCTCGACGACCCCGGACGTCGCCACCGCGCCCACCGGGACGCCGATCATCAGCTGCTCGGGCGGCAGGCCGGAGTCCGCCAGCAGGCCCGTGACGCGGGTGCCCAGCGCCTCGTCCGTCACCTGGTGCTCGGTCAGGCCGGCGACCACCGGCAGGCCGAAGTCCAGGCGCTGGTGCCACCACTCGCCCTGCCGGCTCGCCGTCCGCAACGCCCAGTCGCCCAGCGGCAGGACGAGCCCGGTCGCCTCGGCCAGCGCCGCGCAGCGTTCGTGCGCCAGCGGCGGCCGGCCGGGGCGGTCCCACTGCAGCCGGGCCTCGACGCCGGCCAGCCCGCCGTCCGCCAGCCGCACCATCGGCCGGTACCGCACCTCGATCTCGCCGTTCTCCCACGCCCCGGCCATGCCGACGGCGAGGCCCTGCGCCCGCCGATCCGCGGCGTCGGCCACCGGGTCGAACATCTTCCACTGACCGCGTCGCCGCGCCTTGGCGCGCCGCAGCGTCTGGTCCGCCGCGCGCAGCAGCTCGGCCGGGTCGATGCCCCGCACCGGCCGGTGCACCACCCCGGCGCTGGCGGACAGCGCCAGCCCGTGACCCTCGACGAAGAACGGCTCGGCGAGCTCGTCGTTGATGGCGCGCACGATGGTGTTGATGTCCGGCGTCATCGCGGTGTTCTCGATCAGGATGCCGAACTCGTCGCTGTGGAAGCGGGCGATCATCGCCCGCTCGCGGGCCACGACGGCCTTCAGCCGCTGCGCGAAGTGCACGAGCACCTGCTCGCCGACGCGCCGGCCGAGGCTGTTGCAGATCATGCCGAACGCGTCGAGGTCCACGTGGAGCAGCGTGACGCCGTGGACCGGGTCCGCGCGCCGCAGCGCGGTCTCGAGGTGGGTGCCGAAGTACTGGCGGTTCGGCAGGCCGGTCAGCACGTCGTGCAGGGCCTGCCGGCTCAGCTCGCTCTGCAGCAGCATCAGCTCGGTGCCGTCCTCGGCGACCACGACGAAGTACGCGGGCCGGTCACCGGCGTCCCGCAGCAGCGAGGCGGTGAGCGAGATGCGCGCGACGTCGCCGTCCTTGCGCAACAGCCGCTGGGACTGCCGGACCCGGTCCCGGCTGCCGTCCTCGGCCAGCGTCCGCAGGGCCTCCCGGAGGGCCTTGACGGAGTCCGGGTGCACGAGGTCGTAGAGCCCGGTCCCGGTCAGCGCGCCGGCGGGGCGCCCGAGCATCTCGGCCAGGGCGGTGTTGGCCCGCACGATGCGGCCGTCGAGCCCGACGACCGCGATGCCGCTCGCCGAAGTCGTGACGACCTCGTCGAAGCGCGCCTCGCTCTCCTTGAGGTTCCACTGCGCGTCCCGCACCGCCTTGAGCAGCGACAGGTGCATGATCTCCTGCTGGTCGAGGACGCTGCGTTCGTGCGCGATCAGGAACCCGCACGAGAGCGCGCCCAGCCCGAGCACGATCCGCTCGGCGAACCGGTCCGGCGGCCGGAGCTCCGCCAGCGACGGCAGGCCCTTCCCGAGGACTTCGAGGGTGCACCGCAGCCCCGGCTCACCGACGTAACCGAGCGACACCAGCCGGGCGCCGATCCGTTCCGCGGGCGCGGTGTCCGCCGAGCCGTCCAGCAGGTTCGCGCAGAACGCGTCGAGCAGGCCGCGCAGTTCCGCCTCGAGCCCCTCCCGGCTCAGCGACACAACGGTGACGCCGCTGAGCAGGTACGCCCACTTGCGCGCGAGCAGATTCCGCTCCCGCTCCGGATCGGACGTGTCCGCGCGCGCGTGATCGGGTTTCGCCATTGGTTCAGCCTTGCTGTGTTTTCGCGTGCGCGGACCGGTCACCTGTGGCGTTCTTGCGGCCGATTCCGGCGTAAACCAGCATATTCATCTCGGACGTGCCGGAGATGTCCGCCGGACCGGCCGGACGCCATTCGCCACACCCCACAAGACCGGGTTCGACGATTTCGAATCCGGCGAACAACTTCGTCACTTCTTCGTGCGTTCGCAATGTCACCTGGTCCGGGCTCCGGCTTTCCTTGATCGCGTCGGTCGCTTCCGTGAGGTTCTCGCCCTGGTGGTCGCCGGTGACGTGGGTGATGGCGAGAAAACTGCCGTCCGCCAGCGCCGCGCCGTAGCGGCCGACGAGCTCGAGCGGCCCGGACTCGTCCGGGATCCAGTGCAGCATCAGCAACATCAGCAGCCCGACCGGCTCGTCGAGGTCGAGCAGGCCACGGACCTGCGGTGACTCGAGGATCTTCTCCGGGTCCCGCATGTCTGCGTGCACGATAGCGGCGTGATCGTTGCCCGCCAACATCAATTCGCTGTGCGCGACCGCCACCGGGTCGCGGTCGACGTACACCACCCGGCACTCCGGGTCGCGGGCCTGCGCCACCTCGTGCACGTTCGCCACCGTCGGGATTCCCGAGCCCACGTCGAGGAACTGCCTGATCCCGCGGTCGGCCATGTACCGCACCGCGCGGCCGAGGAAGGCGCGGTTCACGCGCGCGGCTTCGCGCAGGCCGGGCATCGCGTGCTCGATCTGCGCGCCCACCGCGCGATCGACGGCGAAGTTGTGCCCTCCCCCCAGCATGAAGTCGTAGGTGCGGGCCATGCTCGGCACGGAGATATCGACACCCGGTGGCACCCATTCCGGTGATCGTGTCACAGAGAACACCTTCTAGTCACATCGGGAATGGCTCCGAGTTTAGCCATCTCGCGCGATCTCTTCGCTGCGCCATATGCGTGACCACAGACCACCCGTTCGGGCACTGTCACGCTCGGCCGGACGCGCCTACCGTAGGCCGTCTCGTTGGCGGAATCCACACAATGGCGTAACGAGGAGTCCTCATGACCGTCCCGGTCGCGCCGGGCCGGTGGCCTTTTCTCGGGCACACCCCGGCGCTCTTGCGGCGACGCTTCGTATTCACCGACGCATTGCGAGAACACGGCGAGATCGTCAAGGTTTATCTCGGCCCGTCGCCCACGTACTTCGTCACCAGCCCGCGGCTGAGCCACGAGGTGCTGGTCACGGCCGGGCCGAAGTTCCGCAAGGGCGCCATGTTCGACAAGTTCCGGCCGTTCGTCGGCAACGGCTTGGTGCTTTCGAACGGTGACTTCCACCTGCGGCAGCGCCGGCTGATGCAGCCGGCGTTCCACCGCGACCGCTTGGCCGCGTACGTCGAGACCATGCGCCACGCGGCGGCCGAGCTGAGCGACTCGTGGCGGCCGGGCGAAGTGCGGAAGATCGACGAAGACCTGCAGGGGCTGGCGGTGACGATCGTCGGCGAGGCCCTGTTCTCCACCGAGCTCGGAAAAGAGGCGATCGCCGAAGCACGCCGTTCCATCTACGTGATCATCCAGCAGGGCATGATTCGCGCACTGTCGCCGAAGTTCGTGGAAAAGCTGCCGATCCCCGGCAACCGCCGGTTCGACGAAGCCATCACGCGGATGCAGGCGATCGTGCTGGAGGTGATCCGCGAGTGGCGGGCCGACGGCGTCGACCGCGGCGACCTGTTGTCGATGCTGCTGCTGGCCGGCATGACCGACGAGCAGGCACGCGACGAGGTCCTCACCCTGCTCACCGCCGGCATCGAGACGACCGCGCTCGCGCTGTCCTGGATGTTCCACGAGCTGGGCCGCAACCCGGACGTCGAAGCGCGGGTGCACGCCGAAGTCGACGAGGTGCTGGCCGGCCGCCCGGTCACCGGCGACGACCTGCACCGGCTGGTCTACGTCCGGCAGGTCGTCGACGAGGTGCTGCGCCAGTACCCGCTCTGGATGCTGATGCGCCGCACCCTCACGGAAGTCCGGCTCGGCGACGAGCGGCTGCCGGAGGGCGCCGAGGTGATCGTCAGCCCGCACGCGCTGCACCACGATCCCGCCAGCTTCGAGGCCCCGGAGACGTTCGATCCCGGCCGCTGGTCGCCGGAGCGGGCGAAGCAGCTGCCGAAGGGCGCGTTCATCCCGTTCGGTGCGGGCACCCGGCAGTGCGTCGGGAACGTCTTCGCCCAGAACGAAATCGTCATCACGGTGGCCACGGTGGCCGCGCAGTGGCGGCTGGTCCCGGTCCCGGGCCGGCCGGTGCGCGTCAAGTTCACCTCGGCCGCCTACCCCGAAAGCCTGCCGATGACGGCAGTCCGTCGCTAGTTGGAGGTAGTTCTCCTTGCTTCGCCAAGCTTTCCGCCGCCTTTGTGCTGCCCTGTTGCTGACCGCGGCGGCGCTCGCCGTGCCAACCCCGGCCCAGGCGGACACGGTCACCTGCCAGGACCTGTACGTCCCGGTAGCACTCGGCCAGATGCACGGCCGCCTCTGCGCCCCGTCCCAGGCACAAACGGTGGTGGTCCTGATCCCCGGCGGCACGTACAACGCGTCCTATTGGGACATCGCCTACACCCCGGAGCTGCGTTCGTTCCGCCTGGCGATGAACCAGGCAGGCGTCGCGACGCTCGCAGTAGACCGCATGGGTACGGGCTCAAGCTCCAAACCCCTGAGCGCCCTCCTGTCGGCAACGGTCCAAGCGAACGCGGTCCACCAGGTGATCCAGTCGATCCGAGCCCGGTTCACCAAAGTGATCGTCGGCGGCCACTCAATCGGCTCGGCCATGGCGATGATCGAGGCCGGCACTTTCCACGACGTAGACGGCGTGCTGGTGACGGACATGACGCACCGGATGAACTACGTCACGGTGATCCCGGTGCTGGCGAACATGATCCCCGCACCCCTGGACCCCCGCCTCTCCAGCCGCGGCCTGGACGTCGGCTACCTGACGACGTCGCCGGGAACCCGCTACACGGCCTTCCACACCCCAGGCCCCAACGACGCAGGAGCGATCGCCTACGACGAGTCCACAAAGGACGTATTCGCCGCGACGGAAGCCGTGGACACGATCGCGTTGACCACGGTGATCATCCCGGCCTCGCTGCAGATCACAGTCCCGGTCCTGTTGGTGGTAGGCAACGACCCCCACTTCTGCGGCCCCTTGGCGAGCGACTGCTCAACCCCGGAGGCGCTACGCGCGTCGGAAGCCCCGTTCTTCGCCCCGGCAGCCCGCCTCCAGACATACATCCTGAACGGCTACGGCCACGCGATCAACTACGCCCCGAACGCGGGAACGTACTTCGCCCAGGTGACGAACTGGCTGAAGACCGTTTCGTAGCAAGGTCGCGATGGGCATAGTCACGACCGCGGCCGTGGCCCGACGCTACGGCAAGATGGCCACACCGTTCTTCCAGCCCGGCGAGCTGCGCTTAGGTCCAGGGCGTCCTTCAGGATCCAGCGGAGCATTGGTCCAGCCTGCAACACCACTACCGAGACCTGACCTGACAGCCACAGCCGAACGACCACGAGAACGCAACCACACACGGGGGTCCGGGGGCGCGCCCCCGGGCGGGGTCTGGGGGTTGCACCCCCAGAGGACACAACGAAGAGAGCCCCATTCGCGCTTTCCGCGAATAGGGCTCCCCGACGATCGGAGTGGAGCTGAGGGGAATCGAACCCCTGACCTTCTCGATGCGAACGAGACGCGCTACCAACTGCGCTACAGCCCCTTGATCGTGCTCGTAGAGCTTAGCAGTGCCCTACGAGCACGACACGCGGGGGGTCACTCTCCGACGGCCCGGCGGTAAGGCCCGGTCCCGGGCTCGTCGAGCTCCTCGAACGCCGGGTCTTCGTCGTCCAGGTCGACGACGACCGCGCTGCGGCGGATGCGGGATGTCGGCGACGGGCGGCGTTCCACGATCTCGCGGCGGGCCGGTTCGACGACCTCCACGGCGGCGACGTCGTCGGCCTCGTCCTCCAGCTCCACGTCGTCGTCAACGGAAGCCGAAACCGACGGCCGGGGTCCGGGCTCCGACGGGCGGCGCGGGGCGCGGGTGCCGTTGTACCGCGCAAGGCGGCGCTGGCGGATCTCCTCCTCGATGCGCACCTGGCGGCGCAGGTAGACGAGGTACCCGACCAGCACGACGTCGGCGACGGCGTGGCCCCACCAGACGAGCGGGAACAGGAAGCCCGCGACGCCGGCGGTGATCACCGCGACGACGAGCAGGATGACGACGACGCGCTGCCGGAAGCTGTACTTCGCGCGGGCGGCCATCTCCGCCGCCTCGGGGTCGAAGCCGCCGCGGCCCGGCCGGTAGCCGGCCCGTTCGCGTTCGCGTTCGGCCCGCCGCTCGGCACGGCCCGGCTGTGGGAGCGGTTCGGGCTCTTCCTCGTCGAGGTCGTCGTCGAGTTCGAGCTCCGCCTCCAGCTCCGCGAGGTCGTCCTCGACCGAGGGCCGGGACTTCACCGGATTGGACTTGACGGGACTGTCGGACATGGCGAATTCCTCCCGGTCTTCGTTGCGTCCACCACCACTGCGCACGACCCTGGCCGCCAACGCGGAGTCAGCGGTCCTCGCGACCTGCTGCCGCCGGCGCGCGACCATGGGCACGAGTACGACGAGCCATGCCGCGGCGAGCGCGACGATGATCACGGAGCTGGGCATCCCCCGTCACCTCCCCCGAATCCTTCACCTGAAATCACGCTAGTCACAGGAGTAACAGATCGGGCGGAGGCTCGCCGGGTTCGATCACGGAAATGCCTCACCGGATTAGGTGAATCTCACAGCATGTGGTAACGCGCTCACAGCCCCGGATGGGTAATCACCGTCAGGCGTAGTCGGCACGCCCCGCCGCGACCAGCCGCGACACCAGCCCGGCGCCGGTCTCCTCGCGCGTGACGGCGAAGCAGTAGTGGTCCCGCCAAGCGCCGGCGACGTCGAGGTAGCGCTCGAACAGCCCCTCCTGCCGATACCCCGCTTTGGTGAGAACCCGCAGGCTGGCGGCGTTCTCGGGGCGCACGGTGGCCTCCAGCCGGTGCAGCCCGGACGCGGCGAAGGCGTGGTCGGTGACCAGCGCGACGGCGGCCGTCGCGACCCCGCCGCGGACGATTTCGGACGAGACCCAGTAGCCGATCCACGCGGACCGCAGCGACGCCCGGACGACGTTACCGACAGTGATCTGACCGGCCAGACGACCGTCGAGGGTGATCGTGAACGGCAGGCACTGACCACGCCGTGCGAGCGACCGCAACGCCGCCCACTGCGACGGCCACGACCAGAAAGCGTTGCGTTCGGGCCACGGCCCGACGCCGGTCGGCTCCCACATCTCGAGGTGCGCCCGGTCCCGGAGCCGGATCCGGCTCCACTCGCCGGCGTCGCGCAGCCGCACCGGCCGGATCGCTACCTCCCCCGCGGGCACCCGCAGCGGGCCGAGCCGCGACGGCCAGCCCGGGTGCCGGCTTTCGACCGGGTAGGAGACGCCCGACACGGAGTTCATCAGGCCCGTTGCGCCAGGAAGGTGACCTGGACCTGCTCGCCCGCGGCGACCTCCGTCATCTCCTCCGGCACGTTGATGAGGCAGTTCGCTTCGGCCAGCGACGCGAGCAGGTGCGCCCCGGACTGCCCGAGCGGCTGGACCAGGTACTCGCCGTTGGCCTCGTCACGCAGGAGCTGCCCGCGCAGGAAGCCGCGGCGGCCCTCGGTCGAGGTGATCGGCGACAGCAGCCGCGCGCCGACGATCCGCCGGTGCGGGTTGCGCGTGCCGCGGGCCGCCCGGATGAGCGGCCGCACCAGCACCTCGAACACCACCAGCGCACTCATCGGGTTGCCCGGGAGCAGGAACGTCGGCACCGAGTCGGGCCCGAGCCGACCGAACCCCTGGACCGAGCCGGGGTGCATCGCGATGCGCGTCGCGTCGATCCGGCCGAGGTCGGACAGCGCCGAGTGGACCTCGTCGCCGGTGCTGCCCCCGGCACCGCCGGCGACGACCACGATCTCCGACATCAGCAGCCGGCCTTCGACGATCTCCCGCAGCCGCTTCGGCTCGCTCGACACGATGCCGACCCGGCTGACCTCGGCGCCCGCGTCCCGCGCGGCCGCGGCCAAGGCGTAGGAGTTGACGTCGTAGACCTGCCCGACCGACGGCGTCCGGTCGATGTCGACCAGCTCGTCGCCGACCGACACGATCGAGACCCGCGGCCGCGGGTAGACCAGCACCTTCGCCCGGCCGACCGCGGCGAGCAGGCCGACCTGCGCCGACCCGATCGTGTCGCCGCTGCGGACCGCGACGTCACCGATCTGGACGTCCTCGCCGGCCCGCCGCACGTACCCCGCCGACGGCACCGAGCGGTGCACGGTGACCTTGGCCTGGTGCCCGTCGGTGTAGGCGAGCGGCACGACGGCGTCGGCCAGCGTCGGCAGCGGCGCGCCGGTGTCGACGCGCACCGCCTGGCCCGGCTGGAGCCGTCGCGGCTGGCGCGAGCCCGCCGCGATCTCGCCGACCACCGGCAGCTGCACCGGTTCCTGCCCGGCCGTGCGCACGTCGACGCTGCGCACCGCGTACCCGTCGACCGCCGCCTGGTCGAACCCGGGCAGCGCGTGCTCGGCGACCACCTCCTCGGCGCAGAGCAGCCCCTGGGCCTCGGAGATCGCCACCCGCACCGGCCGGGGCCGGACGGCGGCGTCCAGCGTCATCGCGATCTGCGACTCGACCGAGCGGAACTCGGCCTCCTCGTCCTCGGCCACTTCGGGCCGCGCCTCGTCGAGGGATTCCGTCATGGGCGATCTGTCCCGATCCGTTCCGTCAGCCACGCCCGTAAAGATGGACCGTACTCGGGCGTTTCAAGCGCGAAATCGACCGCGGCGCGCAGGAAACCACCCGGATTCCCCAGGTCGTGACGTCCGCCACGGTGCACGACGATGTGCACGGGGTGTCCTTCGGTGATCAGGAGCGCGACCGCGTCGGTCAGCTGGAGCTCGCCGCCGGAGCCCGGGGTGATGCGCTTCAGCGCGTCGAAGATCGCCCGGTCGAGCAGGTAGCGGCCGGCCGCGGCGAAGGTCGACGGCGCGTCCTCCGGCTTCGGCTTCTCGACCATGCCGTGCACCTGCTTGACGTCGTCCTCGCCGGTGTCGCTGACGTCGAAGACGCCGTACGGCGAGATCTCGGCCTTCGGGATGTCGAACGCGCAGAGCACGCTGCCGCCGTGCTTGGCCCGCACCTCGCTCATCCGCTCGAGCACGCCGGTGGGCAGCACGATGTCGTCCGGCAGCAGCACCGCGACGGCCTCGTCCTCGGGCGTCAGGTTCGGCTCGGCCTGCGCGACGGCGTGGCCGAGGCCGAGGGCCTGCTCCTGGATGGCGGTCTCGACGGCCAGCAGGGCGGGACCGCGCCGGACCTTCGCCAGCAGCTCGGTCTTGCCCTTGGCCTCGAGGTTCGCCTCCAGCTCGGGCTGGTCCTCGAAGTACTTGACGACGGCTTCCTTGCCCGGCGAGGTCACGATGACCAGGCGTTCCGCGCCGGCGGCCGCGGCCTCGGCCGCGACCAGCTCGATCCCCGGCGTGTCCACCACGGGCAAGAGTTCCTTGGGCACGGCCTTCGTCGCCGGCAGGAAGCGTGTACCGAGCCCTGCGGCAGGCACGATGGCGGTTCTGAACGTCTTGGAGGTTGCGGCGCCCGTCATGGGCGCAAAGCCTAACGTGAGGCCATGCATGCGCTGGGCAATGAGCACCTGAGCAAGGCGGAGTGGCGTACCCGCCTCACGCGCGCGAGAGCGGAACAGCCCGCCGAATCGCACGCTCACGAGGCATCGGCGCTGGTCAGTGCGGTGTCGAAGGTCACAGCCACGACCGTGTGCGCGTACCTGCCGTTCGGCACCGAACCGGGCACGACGGCGCTCGTCGACGCGCTGGCCGCCGGCGGGGCGCGGGTCCTGCTGCCGGTGATCGCCCCGGCCCCCGGTCCGCTGGACTGGGCGGAGTACACCGGCGAGGCCGATCTCGCGCCCGGCCGGCTGCGCGGCGTCCTCGAGCCGGGCGGAAAACGCCTGGGTGCCGCCGCCGTGGGCGCGGCCGAGCTGGTCCTGGTGCCCGCGCTGGCCGTGGACCGTCAGGGTGTCCGCCTGGGCCGCGGCGCCGGGCACTACGATCGCTCGCTGGTGTTCGCCGCGGCCGGGGCGCGCCTGCTCGCCGTCGTCCGCGACGAAGAGCTGGTCGACCGGCTGCCCGGACAACCTCACGACGTGCGGATGAGCGGCGTCTTGACCCCGGGTCGAGGCGTGCTCGAGCTGCCGATGTGAGCAACGAGGAATTGCGTTCGGGGAATGCTTTCAAGCACAATCTAGTTGGCACTCTTGTCGGATGAGTGCCAGCAAAGGAGCCCTCAGTGCCTACGTACCAGTACGCCTGCAAAGAATGCGACCACCGGTTCGAAGCCGTGCAGTCGTTCTCGGACCCCAGCCTGACGGTCTGCCCGCAGTGCTCCGGCCCGCTCCGCAAGGTCTTCAGCTCGGTCGGCGTCGTCTTCAAGGGCAGCGGTTTCTACCGCACCGACTCGCGTGAAGCCAGCAAGTCGAGCACCACCTCGACCCCGGCGAAGAGCGAGGGCAAGAGCGAAGGCAAGTCCGAGTCGAAGCCGGAGACCAAGACGGAGTCGAAGCCCAAGTCCGACTCGGGCTCGGCATCCTCGTCCTCGGGTACGACAAAAACCGCCGCCGCGGCCTCCTGAGCCCGGAGTTATCCACAACACCCCGGTTGTCCACAGGGTGCGGGCGAGGCCCTTCCGGCGGCCCGTCCGCTGCTCCTAACGTCGATCTTGTGCGGCACGTGGCCGCACCCGATCCGACCGAGGAGCACCTGTGGATGTCTTGGCGAAGCTCCGCACACTCGATCTCACCCGGCTGCCGAGCCGGCGGACGCGGCTGCTCCGCCGCTGGCTCGCCGTCGGCCTGCTCCTGACCGGGACCCTGCTCGTCGCGCATCCCGGCTCCGCGCGGGGCGCACCGACGACCCCGACCGTCGTCGCGGCGCGCGATCTCCCGTCCGGCGCCACGCTCCGCGCCGCCGACGTCCGGCTGGCCGATTTCCCCAGCGAGACACGCCCTTCCGGGGCCCTGAGCACCCTCGACGTCGCCGCCGGGCGGCTGCTGGCGGGCGCCGTCCGCGCCGGTGAACCCCTGACCGACGTCCGGCTGGCGATCACCATCCCCGCTTCGGGTGATCCCGCGACGGCGACCGTGCCGGTCCGGCTCGCCGACGCGGCCGTGGCCGAACTGCTGCGCCCCGGACAGCGCGTCGACGTCGTGGCCGCGCCAGGCGGGTCCGCGTCCGTGCTGGCCAGTGGGGCCACGGTGGTGACGATCTCATCGCCGGAAGCAGGCTCGGCGCGTCCGCTCGCCGGACCGGCCAAGGGACCGCTTGTGCTGCTTCGGCTTCCGGAAGAAGTCGCGACGAGGGTGGCGGCGATTTCACTGGACCGTCCGGTAACGGTTACTCTCCGCTAGCCCGCGTCCGCCGAGACGGGCGACGGCATCCCCCGGCAGGCTTCGGGGCGGTGGAGCACCGTCCCCGTTCGTGAGGAGAACCAGTGCTCAAGGGTTTCAAGGACTTCCTGATGCGCGGCAACGTCGTCGACCTCGCCGTCGCGGTGGTCATCGGCTCGGCGTTCACGGCCATCGTCACGGCGTTCACCACCGGCCTCGTCAAGCCGCTGATCAACACGATCGGCGGCACGGACGCCGCCAAGGGCCTCGGCTACCAGATCTTCGACAACAACCCCGGCACGTTCCTGGACTTCGGCAACGTGATCAACGCGGCGATCAACTTCGTGCTGGTCGCGGCGGTCGTCTACTTCGTGATCGTGCTGCCGGTGAAGCACGTGCAGGAGCGCCGCAAGCGCGGCCAGGAGCCGGGTCCCTCGGAGCCGACCGACGTCGAGCTGCTCATCGAGATCCGCGACCTGCTGCGGGCCCAGGCCCAGCGCGACGGCGGCCGCGGCTGAGGTCAGCGGTCGTGGTGCGGTGGCCGGTTCTCCCGGTACCAGTCGTCCGGGAGGCCGGTGCGCCGGTCCGGGTCGCGCTCGTCGGAGGTCGTCTCGGGCAGGACGTCCCCGAAGATCTCGTCGACCCGGCGGCGCTGCGCGCTGCCGGCCTGGTGGTCGCGTTCTTTGCCCGGCATGGCCCCAGTGTCCCACGACGCGTTCATTGACAACTCCAGAGCGAAGGAACGCTCTCGTCCGGGCGGTGCCTGGCGCGCGCTGTGGATCCGCAGCGCGCGACCGGGCATCACACCTCTTCGAGGCCCGAAAGCTCGTCGATCACGTGCGGCACGAGCGAGGTCAGGGTCGCCATCCCGTCCCGCACCGCGGAGCGCGAGCCGGCGAGGTTGACCACCAGGGTGCTGCCGGACACGCCCGCGAGCCCTCGCGAGATCCCGGCGTCGACGGCGCCGGCGGCCAGGCCGGACGCGCGGATCGCCTCGCTGATGCCCGGGATGGGCCGGTCGAGCACGCCGGCGGTGGCGTCGGGGGTGTTGTCACGCGGCAGCACACCGGTGCCGCCGACGGTGATCACCAGGTCGGCACCGCCGATCACGGCGGTGTTGAGCGCATTGCGGATACCCACGGACTCGGCCTCGACGACGACCACGCCGTCGACGATGAAGCCCGCTTCTTCGAGCAGCTCGGTCACCAGGGGTCCCGTGCCGTCCTCGTGCTCGCCGTGCGCCACGCGATCGTCCACGATGACCACGAGGGCCCGGCCCAGCCGTTGTGCACTCCGTTCCATGGCGCCCACCGTAGTCGGTTTCGGCGGCCCACTGCCGGGAGGTGCCCGGCGAGTTCTGACGATTCCGTGACGTGACCGCGCTCGTCGTGACGGCGCCCGGCGCGAGCACCTAGCGTGTCCGTTATGCGCGTACTGGTCACCGGCGGAGCCGGGTTCATCGGGTCACACATCGCCGATCAGCTGGCCGATGCGGGCGACGACGTCGTGGTGCTCGACAACCTGCTCGCCACGGCCCACGGCTCCCGCACGCCACCGGCGTACACCGGCAGGCACCGGTTCCTGCGCGGCGACGTGACCGACAGCGAGATCGTCGCCGAGCTGCTGGACGGCGTCGACGCGGTGTGCCACCAGGCGGCCGTCGTCGGGCACGGGATCGACCCGTCGGACGCGCCGTCGTACGCCCTGCACAACGACTACGGCACGGCGGTGCTGCTGGCCGGGATGCACGCGGCCGGCGTGCGGAAGCTGGTGCTGGCGTCGTCGATGGTCGTCTACGGCGAAGGCCGGTACTCGTGCCCGGACCACGGCGTCGTGCCGCCGTCGCCGCGCCGGGTGTCCGATGTGGACGCAGGCCGGTTCGAGCCGCGCTGCCCGGTCTGCGGCACCGAACTGGCCTGGCAGCTGGTGCCCGAAGACGCGCCGCTGAACCCTCGCAGCACTTACGCGGCGACAAAACTGGCGCAGGAACACCTGGCCGGCGCGTGGGCCCGGCAGACCGGCGGCAGCGTCTGGGCGATGCGCTACCACAACGTCTACGGCCCGCGGATGCCCCAGAACACCCCGTACGCCGGCGTCGCGTCCCTGTTCCGCTCGGCGCTGGTCCGCGGCGAAGCCCCGCTGGTGCTGGAAGACGGCCGGCAGCAGCGAGACTTCGTGCACGTCCACGACGTCGCGCGGGCCAACGTACTCGCCCTCCACACGCCCGGACCGGCGGGCGACAGCACCCCGGTCAACGTCTGCTCCGGCACCCCGCACACCGTCGGCGAGCTGGCCGGGGAGCTGGCACGGGCGTGCGACGGCCCGGCGCCGCGGGTCGTCGGCGGGGCCCGGGCCGCGGACGTCCGGCACGTCGTCGCCGACCCCGCGCGGGCCCGGGAGCTGCTCGGGTTCACCGCGGAGGTCGGGTTCGCGACCGGGATCGACGGCTTCGCGACGGCGGAACTGCGGGACCCGGTTTCGGTTTGACGGGAATGGTCCGGCGGCCGTCGCACTTGTTCCGGTCATGCACCGGATCACCGTGGGCGACTACACGATCGAAGCGCTGACCGACGGCCTGTGCCGGATCCCGATCCCGTTCTTCCCCGGACTGGACCCGGTCGAGCACCCCGAGGTCCTCGACCCGGACGGCACCGTGCACGTGCCGATCGGCGCGTTCCTGGTCCGCGGCCAGAGCCGCACGATCCTGGTCGACACCGGGTTCGGCCCGCGCGAGACCGGCTTCCCGCACGGCGTCACGCCGGCCACGGGCGACCCGGCGCCGCCGATGGGCGAAGGCGGCGACCTCCTGGCTGCGCTGGCCAAGGCGGGCACGGCACCCGAGGACGTCGACACGGTGTTCGTCACGCACCTGCACTCGGACCACGTGGGCTGGCTGGCGCCGGAGGGCACGCCGGCGTTCGCCCGCGCCCGGGTCGTCCACGGCGCGGCGGACTGGCACCCGATGGTCGAACGGCTCGGCCACGACGACTGGAGCCGCGTCGGGCTGGAAGCGGTGCGCACGGCCGGGAGCATCGAGGCGATCCACGGCGAAGCCGTCCCGCTGGCCCCCGGCGTCACCGCACGCCACGCGCCGGGCCACACCCCCGGGCACTACGTCCTCGACGTCGAGGCGGACGACGAGCGGCTGATCCTGCTCGGCGACGTCATCCACGCACCGGTGCAGCTGCGCGACGACCGGATCCACTTCATCGCCGACCACGACCCGGCCGAGGCCGCCCGCACCCGCCAGCGCTGGCTGGACGAGGCCGAGCGCACGTCGGCGGTGATCGCGCCGGCCCACTTCCCCGGCCTGGAGTTCCTCCGCCTCGGCCCGGGCCGGACCCCGGTCGCCGTCTAGGGCTTCGTTGCGCAGGGCCACGCAGTC
Organism: Amycolatopsis sp. NBC_00348; assembly: GCF_036114655.1. Classification (NCBI taxonomy): domain Bacteria; kingdom Bacillati; phylum Actinomycetota; class Actinomycetes; order Pseudonocardiales; family Pseudonocardiaceae; genus Amycolatopsis; species Amycolatopsis sp. NBC_00348. The sequence goes on from NZ_CP107994.1 coordinate 7,164,917, forward strand.
ACGCACGGCCGTCTCCACCGCGCCGGGAGCCGGCACAGCGCCCGGGTCACGACCAGTCGACGATCGCGCCGAGCACGTTGATCGACTGGAACTTCATCGACTTCATGGCGAGCGAGTTCCCCAGGGCAGCCGACCGCTCTAACCGCGCGTCCCGGCGCCGAACTCGGTCCACTGCTCCAAGAATGCGCAGAGTGCGACCCCGGGCAACGTCCTCTTCATGGTTCCTCCCTGGTCAGAGTGATCCAGCCTCTGACGGGAAGGTGACCGGCCGCGGCGGCCGGGACTCGGATCAGCCGGCGGTCCCACCGATGTGGGTGTCACCCATCTCTACGACATCGCCAGCGGCAGGCGGACTTCGAACCGGCAGCCCGGGCCGTGGTTGTGCACGCCGATCTTCCCCCGGTGCGCCTCGACCAGGCCCTTGGCGATGGCCAGGCCGAGGCCGCCGCCGGTGGTCGTCCCGCTGCGCTCGGGCGTGCGGGCCTGCGTGCCGCGGAAGGCGACGTCGAAGACGCGGCCGATCTCGTCGTCCGGGATGCCGCCGCAGGAGTCGTCGACGGCGAGCAGGGCCTCGTCGCCGTCGACGCCGATCTGCACCGCGACCGTCCCGTCCGGCGGGGTGTGGCGGATCGCGTTGGACACCAGGTTCCGCACGATCCGGGCCAGTTCCGGGTCGCTGCCGGAGACGATCGGCCAGGACTCGGCGTTGGCGAGCACGCGCACCCGCTTCCGCTCGGCGACCGGGCTCTGGGCGGCGACGGCGTCGCTGACGACGTCGCGCAGCGGCACCGCGGACATGGTGAGCTCGAGGGCGCCCGCGGTGATCCGCGAAAGCTCGAACAGGTCGCCGACCATCCCGGACAGCCGGGTGGTCTCGCCGCTGATCCGCTGGGCGTAGTCGGCGACCTCGTCGCGTTCGGAGACGACGCCGTCGGCCAGCGCCTCCGCCATCGCCTGGATGCCGGCCAGGGGGCTGCGCAGGTCGTGGCTGATCCAGGCGACGAGTTCGCGCCGCGAGGCCTCGGCCGCGCGCTCCCGGTTCCGCGCCTCCCGCTCCCACACACTGCGGCGGGCGATGGCCCGGCCGAGGATGATCGCGGCGGGCACGGTGATCACCGCGACGAGCAGGCAGACCAGCAGCATCGTGGTCAGCGCCGGGGTGAACATGAACCCGCTGACGCCCAGCACGCCGACGAGCGTCGAGAGCACCGGGATCAGCACCAGCACGGTCAGCGTGGTGGCCAGGGAACCGCGGCGCAGCACGTAGAGCACCACGCCGCCCAGCACGGCCACGGGAAGGGCGAACAGCAACGCCAGCGGCAGGATGTGCCAGAGGTGCGCCAGAATCTCGCCGAAGGACTCTCCGGGTTCGATCACGGTTGCTCCCGGTCGTAGCGGTAGCCGACGCCCCAGACGGTCGCGACCCGGGTCGGCTTGGCCGGTTCGCGCTCGATCTTCTCGCGCAACCGTCGCACGTGGACGGTCACCGTCGACTGGTCGCCGAAGTCCCAGCCCCAGACCTTCTCCAGCAGGTCCGCCCGCGAGTAGGCGACGCCGGCGTGGCCGAGGAAGAACGCCAGCAGGTCGAACTCCCGGGTGGTGAGCGGGAGTTCGCGGCCGCCGAGGGTCGCGGTGCGGGCGGTCATCTGCAGCCGCAGGTCGCCGTCGACGAGTTCCGCGGCCGCCGGTTCCGGGCGGGGCATCCGCGCGCGCCGCAGCACCGACGCCACGCGCAGGGCGAGTTCCTTGGGGCTGAAGGGTTTCGTCACGTAGTCGTCGGCGCCGAGCTGGAGCCCGGCGATCCGGTTCTCCTCCTCGCCGAGCGCGGTGAGCATGACGATCGGCACCTGGCTGACCTGGCGCAGCCGCTTGCACACCTCGAGGCCGTTGATCCCCGGCATCATGACGTCGAGGACGACCAGGTCGGGCTCGTGGGCGGCGAACTTCGCCAGCCCCTCGGCGCCGTCACCGGCCATGTCGACGGTGAACCCGGCCACCTCGAGGTAGCGGCGCACGACGTCGCGCACGGTCTCGTCGTCGTCGACCACGAGCACGCGCCCGGCCAGATCGCCTGTCATGTCTTCACCAGCCCGTCAGCAGCAGATGGTTGACCGCCAGCGCCGTCGCGGCCTGCGCGGCCAGCCACCACCGGCGCCCCGGCCGTGGCAGCAGAGCCGTCATCGGCAGCAGCCACGCCCCGAACGGTAGCCAGATCCGTTCGGTCTCCGCTTTCGACAGGCCCGAAACGTCGGCGAAGATGATCGCGAGCAGGGCGGCGATGCCGAGGAGGAGCACCGGTTCGGCCCACACCGCGGGGCGGGGGCGGGGCAGGAACGCCTCGGTCAGGCCGCGCCGGAGGGCAGCCACGACCGCGGGACCGAGCGCCACCGCGACCGCGGCCAGGTCCGCCCACACCCAGTAGGAGTACGGCCGGACCAGGGCGACTCCCTGGTAGTAGCGCTCGACGACCAGGTGGTAGCCGTCGAGCCACCAGAAACCCGCCCAGGCGAAGAGGGCGACGACAGCCAGCGCCGCCACGATCGCCAGTGCCGCCGCCCGCCACTGCCGTCCGAGCACGGCCACGGCCAGCGCGACCACACCCAGGAGCACCAGTCCGTACGACAGGAAGATGCCGAAGCCCAGCAGTCCGCCCGCGGCCAGCCCGGCGGGAACGGCGTACCGGCGGCCGTGGGCGAACCCGTTCGCGGACAGCGCCAGCAACGCCAGGCCGGTCGCCGTCACCCCGGCGAACAGGCCGTCCGCCGACACGCCGATCCACACCGCTCCTGGGGTGAGCACGGCGAAGGGCAGCACCGAGCGAGCCGCTTCCGGCCGGCCGAGCAAGGCGACTGTGGCGGGCACGGCCACCGCCACCAGACTGCCGACGAGCACGACGGCCGTCGCCGCCCACGCGCCGCCGTGCAGGCCGAGCCGGTCCAGCCAGACGAAGACCAGCGTCGCGCCTGGCGGGTGCCCGGACACGTGGGTGGTCCAGGAGTTCGGCTGGAAGTCGAGGATGCGGGAGGAGAACTCGCGCAGCATCCGCGGGATGTCGGTGATCCCGGGTACCTCGTGCAGGTACTCCTGGGGAATGGTGAGGTGCCCGGCGAACCCGCGCGCCCAGCCGTCGACCAAGGTCAACGAAAAGATCCAGGCGAGCGAGGCGAAGTAGCCGGCGACGAGGGCGCGGCGCCACGGCAGGCGAGTGGCCAGCGCCGGGCCGTGGAGCACCACCGCGGCGGCGATCAGCACCGCGAACACCGACCCGGGGCCGACGTGCGGCAGCCAGTCGGCGAACAGCGGCGGCGCGCTGACGAAGATGACCACACCGGAGTTCGGTCGGTTGTAGTAGAGGCCGGCCGCGGCGGCCGCGGCGACGAGCACCACGGCCGCCGCGACGGCGAGGAGATCGGCCCGGCGGGCGCGGCGCGCGGGTCGATCGGGTGGCAGGTCTTCGGGTTCGCGGGCAGTCGGCTCGGCAAGCCCGGCTGCCGACTTCGGCTCGCTCATCGCCGTCCACCTTAGGGCCGTACGCCGGGTTCCGCGGTCCGGCGACGGCAGCCGTAACGAGCCGGTAAGAACTCGTCACCCGATCGGTCAACGTCATGATTCAGTAAGCACTGCAACGGTTTCCCACCGTCCACGATAGACCTACCGTCAGCGGCGTGACTGACTTGGAAGTGGACGTGGTCCTCCCCTGCCTCGACGAGGCGGGCGCCCTGCCCGATGTGCTCGGCGGGCTGCCGCCGGGCTACCGCGCGATCGTGGTCGACAACGGCTCGGCCGACGGCTCACCCGAAGTGGCCGCCGCGCTCGGCGCGAAGGTGATCCACGAGCCGCGTCGCGGGTACGGCGCGGCCGTGCACACCGGTTTGGAAGCCGCCACCGCGGACATCGTGTGCTTCGCCGACGCCGACGGCTCCCTGGACCTCGCCGACCTGCCGCGGCTGGTGGCGGCGGTCGTGGCCGGCGCCGACCTGGCCGTCGGACGCCGGGTGCCGACCGGGCCCGGGGTGTGGCCGTGGCACGCGCGGGCGGGCAACGTCGTGCTGTCGCTGTTGCTGCGCACCCGCGGGCTGCCGGTGCGGGACATCGCGCCGTTGCGCGCCGCGGACCGGCGGGCGCTGCTCGGCCTCGGCATCACGGATCGCGCGTTCGGCTATCCCCTCGAGCTGCTGATCAGGGCGCAGCGCGCCGGGTGGCGGGTCCGCGAGTTCGACGTCCGGTACGGCGAGCGGGCGAAGGGCACGAAGTCGAAGGTGTCCGGCTCGGTGCGGGGCACGCTGCGCGCAGTCCGCGACTTCGGGCGGGTGCTGGCGCGATGAAGGCCGAATTCGTGCTGCTGGTCGTGGCCAAGGCACCGGTGCCGGGGTTCGCCAAGACCCGGCTCTGCCCGCCCGCGACACCGGCCCAGGCGGCGGAGATCGCCGCGTCCGCGTTGCTCGACACCCTCGACGCGGCCTGCGCGGTACCCGGCGCCGCGCCGGTCGTCGCGATGACCGGCGACCTCGACGCCGCCGCCCGGGGCGCCGAAATCGGGGTCGCGCTGCGCCGCGCGACCGTGATCCCGCAGCGTGGCTGGGACTTCGGCGCCCGGCTGGCGAACGCCCACGCCGACGCCGCCGCGGTGCACGCCGGCCTCCCGATCCTGCAGATCGGCATGGACACCCCGCAGGTCACGCCGGATTCGCTGGCCGCGACGATCGACCCGGTCCTGCGGAACGGCCGCGACTGCGTGCTCGGCCCGGCCGCGGACGGCGGTTGGTGGGCCCTCGGCCTCACCGACCCGCGGCGGGCGCAGGCCCTCGCGGGCGTCCCGATGTCCCGCGACGACACCGGCGAACGCACGCTGCGTGCCCTCATCACGTGCGGGCTGGAGCCGTGGCAGGCGGCCGAACTGTCCGATGTGGACACGATGACCGACGCTCGCCGGGTGGCGCTCGAATGCCCGGACAGCCGGTTCGCCCACGCCGTCGCGGCCGTTGATCGGGCGGCCGCCTGATGACGGCGCCGGCGAGCACCGGAAGCGAGTTCGACCGCGGCCTGCTGGGCCACCGCTGCTGGCTCGAGCTGCCCAGCGGCGAACAGATCGAGCTGCCGGTCGAGCGTTGGGCCCAGGCGTCCGACGGCGACGAGGTGCTGCTCGACGCCTGCACCGGCCCGACCCTCGACATCGGCTGCGGCCCGGGTCGGCTGACCGCCGCGCTGGCCGAACGCGGCGTCGTCGCGCTGGGTGTGGACAGCTCACGCACAGCCGTACGCCTGACCCGGCGTCGCGGCGGGAGTGCGTTGCACCGCAACGTCTTCGACCACGTGCCCGGCGAGGCTCGCTGGCGGCACGTCCTGCTGGCCGACGGCAACATCGGCATCGGCGGCGACCCCGCGGTGCTGCTGCGTCGCGCGGCCGAACTGATCGCCGATGACGGCGATGTCCTGGTGGAACTGGACCCACCCGGCGGCGGCCTGCGGCACGAGCGCGTCCGGCTGCGGCCCGGCCACGCCGACGTCGCGTGGTTCACCTGGGCCTGGGTCGGCGCGGACGCCATCGCCGAGGTCGCGAACCGGGCCGGGCTGCACGTCCACCGCACCACCCGGCACGGCCACCGCTGGTTCGCCCGGTTGGAGAAGCCGTGAAGCCCAAACGCACGCCCCTCGCGGTGCGCGCCCGCGAAGCCCGGGCCCGGCTGAACGACCGCGTCGACCAGCTGCCGATCCCCAAGGAAGAACAGTTCGAGGCGGCGGCGCACCACGAGCGCGTGACGTCGAAGATCGGGCTGGCGCTCGCGGTCACGTTCACAACCTGCTTTGTGACCGGCCTGATCAGCCACTTCATCCAGCACCCGCCGGAGTGGTTCTTCTGGCCGAGCCGCCCGGTCGGGCTCTACCGGGTCACGCAGGGGCTGCACGTGATCTCCGGCGTGGCGTCGATCCCCTTGCTGCTGGCGAAACTGTGGAGCGTCTACCCGAAGCTGTTCGGCCGGCCGCTGGTCCGCTCGCTGCCGCACGCCCTGGAGCGGCTTTCGATCCTGGTGCTGTCGGGTTCGGCGTTCTTCGAGCTGACGACCGGCCTGCTGAACGTCGCGCAGAACTACCCGTGGGGGTTCTACTTCCCGCAGGTCCACTACGCGGTCGCGTGGCTGGCGATCGGGTCGATCCTGGTGCACGTCGCGGTCAAGCTGCCGGTCATCCGCCGCGCGCTGAGCCGGGTCAACTCGGAGGCCGAGGAAGCGCCGGCCGTCGGGTTGTCGCGACGTGGCTTCCTCCGCACCACGGGACTGGCGACCGGCGTCGCGGTGGTCGCCACCGCCGGGGCCACAGTTCCCTTCCTGCGCGGCGTTTCCGGCCTCGCCTGGAAGACGGGCAAGGGCACGCAGGGCCTGCCGGTGAACCGCACCGCCGTAGCTGCGGGCGTCACGCAGACGGCGCAGGCGGCGGTCTGGCGGCTCTCGGTGGTGACCCCGCGCGGCACCACGAAGTTCTCGCTCGACGAGCTGCGTGCCCTGCCGCAGACGACGGCCGAGCTGCCGATCGCGTGCGTCGAGGGCTGGAGCCAGTCGGCGACCTGGCGCGGGATTTCCCTGCCGACGCTGCTGAAGGCCACCGGGGCACAACCGGGCACGGCGGTGCGGGTGTCCTCCTTGGAGCGAGCCGGGCTGTACGGCGTCAGCGTGCTCCCGGGCGAGCACACGGCCGACGACCTGACGCTGCTCGCGCTGGAGCTCAACGGCGACGTCCTCGACCTCGACCACGGCTTCCCGTGCCGGATCATCGCGCCGAACCGGCCCGGGGTGCTGCAGACGAAGTGGGTCACGAAACTGGAGGCCCTGTGAAGACCGCCCGTGTACTCCTCGCCTTACCGGGCCTCGCGGCCCTCGTGTGGGGTGTGGTCCTGTTCGCCGACTACGCGCTGCCGTTGCGCCCGGACGTCTTCGGCACGATCGGCTGGCTCGTGGGCGGCCCGATCCTCAACGACGCCGTCATCGCCCCGCTCACGGCGATCCTCGGCCTCACCTTGGCCCGCGTCCTCCCGCAACCCTGGAAGACCCCGGTGGTCACCGGCACAGTCCTCACAGGCGTCCTGCTGATCCTGGCATTCCCGCTGCTCTGGCGTCCCTACGGCACCGCGCCCATGCCCGGCCTCCACGACGGCAACCCAGCGCTGGGCCTCACCTTGACCCTGGCCGCAGTCTGGCTGGCGGTAGTCCTGACGGCCCTACGCCACCGCCTGACACCCCACCGCAAGCGCCCCACCCGCCCACAAACTCGCCGCACCTAACCGACCCCCCAGACACGCGTGTCGTCCCTCCAGACACACGAGTCGACCCTCCAGACACACGAGTCGACCCTCCAGACACGCGTGATGCCCCTCCAATCACATGTGTCGACCCTCCAATCACGCGTGATACCTCCCTGATCACGCGCGATGCCCAGCCAGACACGCGAACAGCCCGTCCGCAAGCCCCCACAAATGCGGCCACGCGCGACCGGCATCAAATCCGGTCGCGCGTGGCCTTGTGGGTCCGGCCCCGAAAGCTACGGGGGTCGAGCCAAGTTGGTCTCGGCCGCGCCAGGGCGGCCGAGCGTCTGGAACGGATCAGTTGGGGGTGACGGGCTGCCCGCCGAGGGTCACCTCGACCGTGCGGCCACCCTGGAGGGTGAATGTCGCCTTCTCGTCCGGCGCCCGGGTGCGGATCGCGGCGACGAGCGTGTCGGACGAGTCGATGTTGCGGTCGTCGATCTTCGTCACGATGTCGCCCGACTTCAGGCCGGCCTTCTCCGCCGGGCTGCCCGCGGTGATGGCACCGAGCTCGGCGCCGCCCTGCGGGGCGTCCTTGACCTGCGCGCCGATGTAGGTCTGCACGGCCTGGCCGGTCTTGATGATCGTGTCCGCCGTGCGGCGGGCCTGGTCGATCGGGATGGCGAAGCCGATGCCGACGTTGCCGCCCTCGGACGCGCCCTGGCCCTGCCCCTGGCCACCCTGCGCGGACTGCGGGCTGTAGATCGCCGAGTTGATGCCGATGACCTGGCCGGACATGTTGGCCAGCGGACCGCCCGAGTTGCCCGGGTTGATCGCCGCGTCGGTCTGGACGGCGTCCATCACCGTGGTCTGGTCACCGGTGCTGCCGCCCGCCCGCACCGGCCGGTGCAGCGAGCTGACGATGCCCGACGTGACCGTGCCGGCCAGCTCGAACGGCGAGCCGATGGCGACGACGGACTGGCCGACGCGCAGGTCGTCGGACCGGCCGATCTCGACCGGGGTCAGGTTGCCGACGCCGTCGACCTTGACCACGGCGATGTCCGTGGTCGGGTCGCGGCCGACGACCTTGGCGGCGGCCTTCCGGCCGTCCTGGAACACGGCCTGGATCTGCCCGCCGCCCGCGGCGACCTCGACGACGTGGTTGTTGGTCAGGATGTAGCCGTCGGTGCTGATGACGAACCCGGAGCCCTCACCGGCCCCCTGCTGCCCGCTCACCTGCAGCTCGACGACACTTGGCGACAGCTTCTGCGCGACGGACTCGACCGAGCCCGCGGGCGCGTTGCCGGTCTGCTGGGCCGGCTTCGGCGCGTCGAGCGCGTTGCTCGACGGGCCCGACGTCCCGCCCGTCAGGTACCCGACCGTGCCGCCGGCGATGCCGCCGACCAGCAGCGCGACCAGCGCGACGCCGGCGAGCAGCTTGCCGCCGGAACGCTTCTGCTTCGGCGGCGGGGCGGCGGGCGCGTTGTAGATCGACGTGCCGGGCGGCCCGTACGTGTTCGGCGGCGGGTAGACGCTCTGCTGGGGGTGACCCTGCGGCGGCGTCTGCGCACCCGGCGCGGACCAGGGGTTCGCGTTCTGCGCCCCGTAGGACGGGTCGGCCCCCGTGACCGCGTGGTAGGACGGCTCGGCCGGCGCCGCGTAGTGCGGTGTGCCCCCGGACGGAGTCGCCGTGCCCGGGTCGCCGTAGGGGCTGCCGGACGCGCTCTGCTCGCCGTACGGACTGGCGGGCGCGCTCTGCTCGCCGTAAGGACTCCCGGCCCAACCGCCCTGAGCGGCATCCTGCCCGGAGCCGGGCTGGGCGTCCGCGGAAGGCCGCGGGGTCGCGGGGTCGTGCGCGGTGGGGTCGTTCTCGGTCATGTCATCACCTTGCGGGACGGTCCTGAGAGGTTCCTGAGCCGAACCTGTGCATCGGAGATGAGTATGGCCGGGTCACCCCGCCGCGCGGAGCCGTTCCGCGATTTGCTCCGGTGTCGCGTCGTTCACCCAGACCGCCATGCCCGATTCGGACCCAGCCAGGTACTTCAGCTTGTCCTTCGCGCGCAACACGGAGAACAGCTCCAGGTGGAGCCAGCCGAGCTCGCGGTCCTGGCGCACCGGCGCCTGGTGCCACGCCGCGATGTAGGGCAACGGCCGGTCGTACAGGGCGTCACAGCGGCGCAGGACGTCCAGGTAGACGTCGGCGAAGTCGTCGCGCTCGGCGTCGGTCAGCGCGGGGATGTCCGGAACCTGCCGGTGCGGCACGATCTGCACCTGGACCGGCCAGCGGGCCGCCGGCGGCACGAACGCCGTCCAGTGCTCACCGGACGCCACAACCCGCGCGCCGGACTTGCGTTCGGCCGCCAGGACGTCGCCGAGCACCGGGCGCCCGTGTTCGGCCTGGTAGGCGCGCGCGACGTCGAGCATGCGCGCGGTCCGGGGCGTGACGAACGGGTAGCCGTAGATCTGCCCGTGCGGGTGGGACAGCGTGACGCCGATCTCCTCACCGCGGTTCTCGAACGGGAAGACCTGCTCCACACCGGGCACTTCGGACAGTCCGGCGGTCCGGTCGGCCCAGGCGTCCACCACGGCCCGCACCTGCTTCGGCGTCAGGCCGGCGAAGGAACCGTCGTGGTTGCTGGTGAAGCAGACGACCTCGCAGCGACCCCGCCCCGGCTTGACCGGCACCAGCCCGAGACCATCCACAGTGGTCGGTTCGCCGGTCACATCCTCGGCGAAGGACGGAAAGCGGTTCTCGAACACGACGACGTCGTAGTCGCTTTCCGGGATCTCACTGGGTTTGCCGGGCTTGCTCGGACACAGTGGACAGAGGTCGGCGGGCGGCTTGTACGTCCGCGTCTGCCGGTGCGCGGCCATCGCGACCCACTCGTGGGTCAGCGGGTCGAGCCGGATCTCCGACGCGGCCGAAACCGGCGGCAGGTCGCGGGTGTCCTCGGCGACGCGCTCGGGCGCGCCGGGCTGGTCGAAGTAGATGATCTCCCGGCCATCGGCCAGGCGCCGTGACGTGCGCTTCACGCTTCTTCAGCCTCGACTGTCTCCGCCGTCTCGGCGATCATGAGTTCCCCTGCCCTTTCGGCGAGTATTTCCTTGGCTTCGACGGAAATCCCGTCGTCGGTGACGACGACGTCGGCCTCGTCCAGGTCGGCGATCGTCGAGATGCCGACGGTGCCCCACTTGGTGTGGTCGGCGAGCACGACCAGCTTGCGCCCGGCCTCGACCAGCGCGCGGTCGGTCTCACTCTCGGTCAGGTTCGGCGTCGTGAACCCCGGCCCGTCGGACATCCCGTGCACCCCGAGGAAGACGACGTCGAGGTGCAGCGACCGCAGGCTGTGCACGGCGACCGGCCCGACCAGCGCGTCCGACGGCGTCCGCACGCCGCCGGTGAGCACGACGGTGCGGTCCGGCTGCGTCGACCCGCGCAGGACGTCCGCGACCTGGATCGAGTTGGTCACGATGGTGAGCCCGGAGATCGCGTCGAGTGCCCGCGCGAGCGTCCACGTGGTGGTGCCGGCGGAGATGCCGATCGCGGTACCGGGCCGGACGAGGTTCGCCGCGAGCTCGGCGATCGCTTCCTTCTGCGCGCGCTGGCGGACGGACTTGGCCTCGAAACCGGGTTCGTCGGTGCTCTTGCCGACGATCGACGTGGCACCGCCGTAGACCTTCTCGACGAGCCCGCGCCCGGCGAGGACGTCCAGGTCGCGGCGCACCGTCATGTCGGACACGCCCAGCCTGGTCACGAGGTCACTGACCCGGACCGCACCGGTCCGGCGTGCCTCTTCCAGGATCACCGCCTGTCGCTGACGCGCCAGCACCGTTCACTCCGTCCCGAGTCGGCTCCCCAACCACACAAAATCCTACACGATTCAACACGGTATCCGCTGAGGCGATCGGGGTGAACTTTGAAACACCAGGTCACAGGCCGGGAACCACAAGGGGCAGCAGAACACCCCAGCCGAACAACACCACCACGGGCGACACGAGCGCAACCTGCCGGCCACGCGGCAGCGCGTCGGAGGTGACCAGCGCGGCCAGCCAACCTCGGGGGGGGGGACGCGGGCCACGCGCATGACCGCCCAGGCGAGCAGGACGGCGGCTAACAGCACGAGCGGGACCAGCACGAACGGGAGGAGGACACAGCCGCCGCCTCCGGTGCACCAGCCGGTCGTCGGCACCTGCGTCACGGCCACCGCCGCGACCACGCCGGCTCCTCCGGCGGCCAGGCATCGACGCAGCAGCATGCGCCGATCCTGGCCGGACACCATGGCGGCCGTCCCGGGTGTTACCCGACGGCGACCTCAGCCGGGCGCGCCCGGCAGCCGGATCGTCATCAGCGCGCCACCCTCCGGCGCCCGCGCGGCGTAGACCGCCCCGCCGTGGCGCTCGGCCGCGTGCTTGACGATCGCGAGGCCGAGCCCGGAACCGGGCAGCGTCCGTGCCTCCGACGAGCGGTAGAAGCGGTCGAACACCTTCGGCAGGTCCTCCTCGGCGATGCCCGGGCCGGCGTCCGCCACCTCGACCACCGCCGTGCCGTCGCCGAGCGGGTAGAGCCGCACCCAGACCGTCGCGTCCGGCGGCGAGAACTTCACCGCGTTGTCCAGCAGGTTCAGGATGGCGCGTTCGATCGAGCTGTTGTCCCCAGTGAGCACCCACGGCTGCAGCGAGACGTCGAAGTTGATCTCGCCCGCGCGGCGCCGCGCCCGGTCCAGCGCGCGCTCGACGACGTCCAGCAGCTCGACGCGCTCGAAGCGTTCGCGCGGCTCGTCCTGGCGGGCGAGCTCGACGAGGTCGCCGATGAGCTGGGTCAGCTCGTCGAGCTGGCCGCTGATGTCCGCGACGATGTCGACGCGGTCCGCGTCCGGCAACGGCGGCGCGCCCGGCTTGCTCGCGGCGAGCAGCAGCTCGAGGTTGGTGCGCAACGACGTCAACGGCGTCCGCAGCTCGTGGCCCGCGTCCGCGACCAGCTGGCGCTGCCGCTCCTGCGAGTCCGCGACCGTGCCGAGCATGGTGTTGAACGTCTGGGTGAGGCGGGCCAGCTCGTCGTCGCCGCTGACCGGGATCGGCCGCAGGTCGCCGGTCTTGGAGACGCGCTCGGCGGCCGACGTCAGCCGGTCGACCGGGCGCAGGCCGGCGCGCGCGACCGCGGTGCCCGCCGCGGCGGCGACCAGGATGCCCGCGCCGCCGATCAGGAACAGCACCAGCGCGAGCTCGTTCAGCGTGCGCTTGGTCGGGCCCATCGACTGGGCCAGCACGATGGCTTCGCCGTGCCCGGAGGGCAGCGCGACGACCCGGCTGTCCGTGTGGAAGTCCGTCCGCAGCGACTGCGCCGAATCGCCGTTGGCGACGTCGAGCTCCCGCTGGTCGAACGGCGGCGCCGAGCTCGACAGCGGGTAGGTCATCACGGCGTGCTGGACGTCGGGGGCGGCGTTGAGCTGCCCGATCTGCAGGTCCGCGCTCGCCAGGAACGCGCCGGGGACCTGCCGCAGCTCGGTCTGCACCTGCGGCGAGTTGACCGCCGCCTCGGCGCGCGCGACGAGGCCGTCGTCCAGCTGCTGGTAGAGGTTGCTGCTGACGACCATGTACGCGCCGAGGGAGACCAGCGCGACGGCGCCGGCCACGCAGGCCGCGGCGAGCAGGGTCACCCGGCCGCGCAGGGAGAACCGGCGCGTACCCCAGCGGGTGCCGCGCGGGTCCTCCTCCCCCGGCGGGTCGATCACGGCGGGGTTTCCCTCAGGACGTAACCCACCCCCCGCACCGTGTGGATCAGCCTCGGCTCCGCTTCGGCCTCCGTCTTGCGGCGCAAATAGCCGACGTAGACCTCCAGGGCGTTGCCCGACGTCGGGAAGTCGTAACCCCATACTTCCTCCAGTATCCGGCCCCGCGTGAGGACGTGCTTCGGGTAGGAAAGGAACAGCTCGAGCAGTGCGAACTCGGTCCGGGTCAGGCTGATCTCGCGGCCGCCGCGGCGGACCTCGCGCGTACCCGGGTCGAGGGTGAGGTCCGCGAAGGACAGTGTCTCGGACGCCTGTCCGTTGGGTCCTTCCGGGACGGCGCGGCGCAGCAGCGCGCGCAGCCGGGCGAGCAGCTCCTCGAGCGCGAACGGTTTCGGCAGGTAGTCGTCGGCGCCGGCGTCCAGCCCGGACACCCGGTCCGAGACGGTGTCGCGGGCCGTCAGCACGAGGATCGGCAGGTCGTCGCCAGTACTGCGCAGGCGGCGGGCGACCTCCAGGCCGTCGAGCCGCGGCATCATGACGTCCAGGACCATCGCGTCCGGCCGGTTGGCGATGATCGCCTCCAGCGCCTGCGCACCGTCGCTGGCCAGCTCGACCTGGTAGCCGTTGAACTCCAGGGACCGCCGGAGCGAATCACGGACGGCGCGGTCGTCGTCCACCACAAGGATGCGCATGGCGATAGTTTTACTCAGCGTGCTGAGACTCGCCTAAGAACACACACAGAACACACAAAGAGTTTCTCTCACTCCGGACCGCGCGCGACCGGCGCGTTCCAGTGCCGCCAGAGCGCGACCATCCGCACGGCCACCACGGCCGCGGCCGCCACGACGGTGACCGGCCCCTCGGGCAGTCGCAGAGCGTGACCGACGGCGACGAGCACCGAGCCGGCCAGCGCGGCCACGGCGTAGATCTCCTTCCGCAGGACCAGCGGGATTTCCCGGAGCAGCAGGTCGCGCACGGCGCCACCGCCGATCCCGGTCGTCATGCCGATCAAGCACGCGGCGTAGACGGTCGCGCCGGCGTTGAGCGCGATGGTCGTCCCGGCGGTGGCGAACACGCCGAGGCCGAGCGCGTCGGCGAGCAGCACGCCGCGCCGCAGCCGCGCGACCTGCGGGTGGAAGGCGAAGACGACGAGCGCCGTCACCGCGCAGACGGCGAGGTAGGGCCAGTTCCGCAGCGTCGTCGGCGGATGGATGCCGAGCAGGACGTCCCGGATGACCCCACCACCGAGCGCGGTGGTGAGCCCGACCACGACGACGCCGAAGACGTCGAGCCGGGCCCGCACGGCGGCCAGCGCCCCGGACGCCGCGAAGGCGACGAGCCCGAGGAACTCCAGCGCCGTGAGCAGCATCTATTGGTCGAGCAGGCCACCGCGGTAGGCCAGCAGCGCGGCCTGCACGCGGTTGGCCGCCCCGATCTTGGAGAGCACGGCGGAGACGTACCCCTTGACGGTGGCCTCGGACAGGTGAAGCCGGCCACCGATCTCGGCGTTGCTGAGACCCTGCCCGATCAACGCGACGACTTCGCGTTCCCGTTCGGACAGCGAGGCGAGCAGCTTGCGAGCCGGCTGAGCAGCGCGTTGTTCGTCCCGGTGCGACTGCACCATCCGCGCGGCCACCCCCGGATCGAGGACGGCACCGCCCTTGGCCAGGTCACGCACGGCCCGGAGCAGCGCGGCGGGGTCGATGTCCTTGAGCAGGAAGCCGTTGGCCCCGAGCCGCAGCGCGAGGCTCACGTACTCGTCGATGTCGAAGGTGGTCAGCATGGCGACGGTGGGCGGATCGGGCAGCGCGAGGATGGCCCGCAGCGCCCGGATGCCATCGTCGGGCGCGCGCATCTTGATGTCGAGAAGGGCCACGTCAGGGTGATAACGGCGGGCGACTTCCACCGCGGATCTGCCGTCGCTCGCCTCGCCCACGATCTCGATGTCCTGGGCCCCGGACATCATCGCGCGCAACCCCGAGCGCACCAGTTCCTCGTCGTCGGCGAACATGAGCTTGATCAACGAAGCCCTCCGCAACAGCCAGTAGGAGGCGGCTCCCCGCGTCCCGTTAACGAAGGTTACCTACTGTTGTTCAGCAGTTCGAAACCAGACACGACCAGGTGAGCTGCTGGTCCGACCAGGTCAGGCGCCCTCGGCCCACCCTGGAGGTGTACAGCCGCGGTCAGAACCACTCAGTCGGGTGACGACGGAGGTCGGGTTACTCCATCCGTGCCCCTGCGCCAGCGCGTGTCCCGGGCCCGGTACGCTGAGGCTGGCAGTACACGCCCTCGTAGCTCAGGGGATAGAGCACCGCTCTCCTAAAGCGGGTGTCGCAGGTTCGAATCCTGCCGGGGGCACTCCACTCACCAGACTCGCGCGTCGGCGACGACGCTCTTCGAGCGACCCGTGCGGCGGCTTCAAGCCGGCGGAAGATCGCCCGAGTCCAACGTGGCCCCTGGACGCAACCGTCGCACCCGGACCGTTGCCCGAGTACGCGGTTCTCCCTTTGGCCGACGTCAACACTGCCCGTGAAGAGCGCGTTTCACACCGAGCCGGTCCAATGTCCGCCCATCGTTCCGCCGGCGCGGTGATCATTGAACACCACCCTCACGTGCGACGTGTCCGGGCCACCATTCACGACACCAACGTTAACCGACACCACGTCGACAGGAACGGCGGCACCGAATGGGCCGCATTCAGGCCAAGCGCTGTTCTGGACAATTACTTGACAGATTTCGAAACTCTCGACGGAAGCACATCGCGACCGCTAGGCTACCGTGCTGCTGAGTCGATCACGGCGAGGGAGCGTTCGCGATTTACCCATCCAAATTCACGACGAGCTTGGTTGCGGCAACGGCCTCGCGACCACGACGTGCTGCTGTCATCTGCGCGGTCGTCCTCTTTTCACTGTTCGGCCAACTTCCTTTCGCCACGGCGCAGACGATCGAGGCGAACCCGCCTTGGCCGGCTCACTGCCCCTTGCGCATCGGCCTGCTCATCGACCAGTCGAGTTCCATGGAACCCAGGTTCGACGAAGTCCGCGAGGCGGCGAGTAACGTCGTCGATGCGCTGCGCGACAAACACTCCGAAGTCTCGATCATCGACTTCGGCACGGACGCCCGAGTCGTCAGGTCCGCGGTCGACATTTCCGACGACGATTCCCGCCACCAGCTGAAAGAGCAGATCGGAGACCTCTCGGCCCACGACGGGGACAACGACGGCGCGACGAACTGGGAAGCGGCGTTCCTCGCCGCGAAAGAGCTCCGGCTCAACGTTGCCGTGCTCATAACCGACGGGTTGCCGAACGTCTACGGAAATCCGGTACAAGAAGGTGACGAAGCCGTCCCAGCCGCTATTGCGGCGTCCACCCAGCTGAAACGCGACCACACCCGGGTAGCCGGCGTCGGCATCGACCTGGACCAAGTCGGCGCGCGGAATCTCGCGAGTGTGACGGGCCCGAATGTCGGCCAGGACTATTTCGTCACCGATACGTCCGGGCTGCTGCGGCAGCTCTACGGAATCGTGGCGAGTTCGTGCGGCGTGACGATCGCCGCGCTGCCCCAGCCGGAACCGCCGGTCTTTCCCTGGGGCAAGGTCCTCCTCGGCACTCTCGGCGGGCTCGTGCTCCTCGCTCTTGTCGCGTACGCGCTGCACCGGAGGCGCGGTACGAGCGTCAGACCCGCACCGGCCACTGCGGGCGGCGGGAGCGCCAAGGGCGGCCGCATCGACCATTCCGACCTCACGAAGCGGGTTCGTGGCATCCGGCCCGACGAGCAGAACACCAACCTTCACAAGGACCAACCATGACCCGACCCGTACTCGGCATCGACCTCGGCACCACCTACACGTGCGTCGCGCACCTCGACGAGAACGGTCGAGCCACCGTGTTGCCCAACCAGGAGAGCGAACTCACGACACCGTCCGTCGTGTTCTTCGAGGAGACAGGCAGCGTCACCGTCGGCAAGTTCGCCAAGAACGAGCTGAAGAACCAGGCGGGTCGCGTGGTCGACCTCATCAAGCGGCACATGGGCGAGGACGGCTACACCGTCGAGATCGATGGCGAGGAACGCTACCCCCAGTCGATCTCCGCGGTGATCCTCAAGCAGGTCGTCGAGGACGCGCTCAGCGTCCTCGGTGTCGACGTGCCGGCGGACGGCCCGCTCGCGGACGTCGTCATCACTGTGCCCGCCTACTTCGGCGCGGCCGAGCGCCAAGCCACGCGAGACGCCGGTGAGATGGCCCGCCTGAACGTCGTGAACATCATCAACGAGCCGACCGCGGCCGCCATCGCGTACGGGCTGATCAACCCCGGCGAGGACCGCACCGTGCTGGTGTACGACCTCGGCGGCGGCACGTTCGACGTCACGATCATCAACGTGTCGCAGAGCGAAATCCGCGTGGTCGCGACGGGCGGCGACCACCGGCTCGGCGGCGCGGACTGGGACGACCGCCTCATGGACCGGATCAGCGAGAAGTTCCAGGAGCAGCACCCGGACTCCGACCCGAGAGCCGACCTCGACGCGGCGGGCGCCATCACGCTGCTCGCCGAGGACGCCAAGAAGGGACTGTCCCGACGGGACACCTACAGCAGCTCGATCGTCGCGCACGGCGAACGCGCCAAGATCGAGATCACCCGCAAGGAACTCGAGGAATGCACTGCCGACCTGCTCGGCCGGACGCTCGACTTCACGCGCGACGTGCTCGGCCACGCCCGGGAAAAGAGCGTGGACCAGATCCACGAGGTGCTGCTCGTCGGTGGTATGTCGCACTCTCCCGCGGTCAAGCAGCGGCTCGCAGAGGACTTCCCCGACCTGCCGGCGCCGAAGCTCGCCGATCCGGATCAGATCGTCGCGAAGGGCGCGGCCCTCTTCGCCGCGAGCAGCGTGGCCGAGACCGACGGCTCGCCGTCCTCGATGGGCAGCCTGCCGGGCGGCAAGCCGATCCCGAAGATCGTCGACGTCACGTCCAAGGGCTATGGGATCGCCATCGTGCGCGACCCCCGGAACCAGGACGGCGAACGGATCGTCTCGTGGCTGATCCGGCCCAACGACGAGATCCCCGCATCGCCGCGGGGCACGTTCCGCACCGTCGCCCACGGCCAGGAAATGGTGGAGATCGTGGTCTACGAGTCGAAAACCGACGTGTTGAGCATCGAGCTGCCGGACAACCTCGAGCTCGTGAAGGGTGACCTGGTCGGGCTGCCGCCGGACCAGCCCGCCGGTCAGCCGCTCGAAGTCTCGTTCAACCTCCAAGCGGACGGGATCCTCCGGGTCTCCGCGGTCGCGAGCAACGGCAAGGAACTCCGGCTCGAGGCCAAGATCAGTGGTCTGGTGCCGGAGGAGGTGAAGCGGGCCCCGCTGCCCGCGCTCCAGCGGTGAGCGAGTGGCATTTCGACAGCGCCCGCTTCGTCGAAGAAGTGCTCAAGCCGGTGCAAGACGGCTGGCGGCCCGACGAGGACTTTTTCCGCGTGTACCTCTTGCCGCCGGATGTCGCCGGCGCCGACGTGGTGCGCACTGCGCTCGCCAAGATCAAAAGCCAGCTCAACAACCGGCAGTACGGCGGGTTCAAGCGGGCGTGCGACCAGCTGCGAGCGCTGCACGAGACGGCGGTGGCGACTCTCACGGACCCGGCGAAGTCGGCGGCGCACCGGGCCGCGGTGTCCGCGCGGACCCGCAAGCTGGGGGCAGGCCTGCAGCAGCGCCTTCGCGGCGCACCTGGCTTGTCCGGGCAACGCGTCGAGTCACTCGTCCGCGAATCGGGAGGCGCGCTGACCCGGACCACGGTCCTGGCGGCGCTCGCGGAGATCGGCGCCCGGCAGCTCGAACCCGTCGAGTTGCCGGCCACGCCCGAGCCGCGCCAGTGGTCCGACACACACCACCTGCTCGTCCAGCTCCAGCACGCCTCGCTGTGGGACTACCTGGCCGGCACGCTCAACGGGACGCGAACTTCCGAGCGCGATCTCGAAGCGCGGCGAAGCAAACTGCGGGTGTCCCGGGATGCCGAGACCACTGCGGAACAGACTCTGCTGAAGAGGATTCAGCAATGGCTCGGCGACGCGTCCTTGATCGCTGTGCTGCGCCACGAACTGCTGTCCCGCCTCGCGGCACAGGCGCCCTACGGCTATTCGGAAGTCGCCGCGGCGGCCGAGGCGGTCGCGGAGCGGCTGGCTGCGTTGGAGCTGCCCGCGGACCCGGGCACCACCGCCTACGCGGCCTGGTGCCACTTCACCAACCCGGCGAGTACCGCCCCGGCCTGGCAGGACGACTACCGTTCCGCGGTCCGCGACCTGCGGTTGCGGACCGCGCTCGCCGTGCTGGACGGACAGCCCGGGTTGCCGGACGAGTGGCGGGAACGGCGCTCCGAGCTCGCTGCCCAGCTGACCACGCTCGACACCGAAATCGCGCGGTGCAGGCAGCTCGAACGCCAAGACGTGGAGGCGGCCGCAACGGGCTACTACCGGATCCGCGAGCAGCTCTCCGACCACGACCTGGACGTCGCCATCGAACGGTGTGCGCCGGCAGCGCCACCGTCGGCGACCGCGGTCGTGCGGGCCGGCCAGGTCGTCGTGTCGTGGCGACCGAGCCGTGCGCACGCCGGCCGCATCGGCTACCGCGTAACCCGTGGCAGCACGCTGATCTGCGCCGACACGCGTGAGCTCGAGGTGGCCGACGACGACCCGCCGGGCGGCACCCCGCTGAGCTACGAGGTCCGCACGACCCGCGACGGCACTCCGTCGACACGACCGGCACGCACGGCCGCGGTGACGGTGCTGCGCGATGTGCTCGACCTGGTGCTGCGGGGCGAGCCCCACCGGATCGCCGGACGCTGGCGCCTCCCCGCCGGCGCTTCCGGCGCCGTCGTGCGGCGCAACGGAAGTGCGGTGCGCGACGTGCAGTCCTCGACGTTCGAGGACACCGGCGTACGCGCCGGGCGCGCCTACGACTACGTCGTGACGGCGACCTACCGGCTGGCGGACGGGACGATCGCCGAGAGCGATGGTGTGCACGCTTCCGCTCGATGCCAGGAAATTCCCGACGCCGTCACCGATCTGACCGCTGAGGCGGACGGCGACGGGCTGCTGGTGCGGTGGACGGCTCCGGCCCAGGGCGACGTCGAAATCCTGGAGCTGCGCCAGAACGTGGACGCGCCGGCGCAAGAGGTCGTGCCGGTGTCGAAGGCTCGCGCCTACGGCGTGCCGGTTCGCAGTGCGCCCGGCGCCGGGCGGAACTGGCTCCGGGTCGAGCTCGCGGCATCGGCGAGGCGTCAGAAGCTCCTGCCCGTGACCGTGCTGGGCGACCTCGCGGCGATCGGCGCCCCGTGCGCGGTCGACGTCCGGCACGGTACCGTCCGGTCGCTGCGCGTCGATCGGCTCGGCCCGACCGTCCGTCTGACGTGGGAGTGGCCGCCCGGTGCGACCTCGGCGCGGGTGGTGTGGCGCACAGGGACGAAGCCGACCGGTCCGGCCGATCCCGCCGCATCCAAACTCGACGTGACCCGGGTGACCTACGACAGCCGTGGTGTCTCGGTCCCTGCGCCCGCGGGTGATCACTGGTTCGGTGTGTGCACGTCCCTCGTCGACGGCGAGACGCGCAGCTTCGGACCGATCCTGTTCGGCCAGGGGTCGACGCCGGTGGCGATCCGCTACTCCATCGAACGGGTGCGGTCGTTGCGGCGGACGCGCCGGATCCTCGTGGTGGACGGTGAACCGGGCAGCGGGGTGCCGTCGATCGTCGTGGTGGCCAAGTCGGGACTCCGCCCGCTCGAGGCGAGCGACGGCCACGAACTGGTCACCACCGAAGCCGGTGTCGCGCCGATGCGCGTCGAGTTCACCGTGCCGCCGGACCTGCGGCGGCCCTTGCACATCCGCGCGTTCTCCCGTGACGAACGCGTGCACATGGTGGCCGCCAGCCCCGGCCAGCTCGTACTGACCTGACCACCCCTTCGCGTGCTGGGAACCGGTGTGACCAAAACGAAGTGCCCGTACTGCTGGACGAGCTCCCGGCGCAACGAGCTGCACATGCGGTGCGGGGAGCAGTGCGACCACAAGGGTGAGACCTTCGCAGAACGGCAGTTGAAGAACGGCCGCTGCCCGCACGGGAAGCTCCCCCAGAGCCGGCGCGTCTGCCCGAGCTGCGGGCGGGAGCTCCTGCGTGAGTACCTCGACGGCGCCGGCCGCAACATCGCGGTGATCGGCTCGTCCGACTCCGGTAAGAGCACCTGGGTCGGCGTGCTGATCCACGAGTTCCAGCGTGGCCAGGTGAACGAGCGGTTCACCGGGATGTCGCTCGACCTGCTCGGCGAGGAGTCCCGTGTGCGCTACCGGCGCGACTTCGACACGCCGCTGTTCGAAGAAGGCCGTCCGCTCAGGCAGACGGCTTCGGCCCGGGTCACCAGCCCGGAACCGTTGATGTTCAGCCTCCGCTTCCGGCGGCAGGGCATGTTCGGATCGGCGCGCATCGCGCCGGTGGTCACGGTGTTCTACGACACCGCGGGCGAGGACGTCGCCCGCGCCGAAGCGATGGACCAGCTGATCAGCTACCTCGACGCCGCCGAGGGCATCATCCTGTTGCTCGATCCCCTGCAGATGCCCAAGGTCCGTGATCTGGTCGGCGTGAACGGCTCGAAGTCCCGCTACACCGATCAGCTTCACGTGCTGAACCGGCTCGGCGAGCTGCTCCGGGAGCGCAGTTCCGGCCGGGTCGAGCGGCGCCTGCGCACCCCGCTGGCGGTCGCGCTCACCAAGCTGGACCTGCTGCCGGATTCCCTGGCGCCCGAGTCCCCGCTGCGGCAGCCGTCGGGACACATCGGCGTCTACGACGAGGCGGACGGGCTCGACGTGCACGAGGAGGTCCGGGCCTGGCTCGACCAGTGGTACGACCCGGCCTTCGATCGCAGCATCGCCAACACGTTCGAGACCTACCGGTACTTCGGGCTCTCCGCGCTGGGGGCACCGCCGGTCGACGGCAAGCACCTCGCGCCGGAAGGCGTGCACCCGTACCGCCTGGAGGACCCCATGTTGTGGCTGCTGGCCCGGTTCGGTGCGATCAGGATGATGAAAGGCAAGCGATGAGCATGCACCAGCTTCACTACACGTCGTGCGAGGACGGCCTCGAGGGCATCCAGGGCTTCCAGATCAGCGCACTGACTCCGGGCGCACCCAAGCAGCTGGTGGACCTCGCGGTGCGGGCCAGCGCCTACGAAGTGGGACCGCAGCTCGCCAACGCCGACGAATCCGATCTCGGCGCCTTCCCCGTGGCCTTCGGGTACGCCCGCACCGGCGGATCCGCCGTGCTGTTCCAGACCCGGTACACGGGCGCGGACTTCACCGGCCGGACCGGCAACTACTTCGCTCACGCGCTCCTGCTCGGCGAGGCCGACCGGGAACTCGGTCGTGCGCTGCCGATCGACATGTGGCGCGGTTCCGTCTGGGTCCACTCGCGACAACGCGGCACCGACCTTCCACCGGTCGACGCGCTCACGCCCGGCAGCGCGACGAGTCCGGCCGACATCCGCCGGTTCCTGTCCGCGCCGGGCGGGGCCGGAGGTCTGGCGCGGGTGATCAGCGCGGTGCAGCGGGTGCTCACCGACGGGCGGGGCCGGGTCGTGCTCGTCGTCCCGGACGACCGGACGGCGGCGCTGTGGCTGGCCGCGCTCTGCCGGTCCTTCCCCCGCGCGCTCGGGGTCGCGATCTCGTTCGTGACCTACACGTCGCGGCCGGAAGATGCCGGCGTGCTCGTCAGCTGCACCACGCCGGACGTGCTGCTCCCGAGCTACGGCGACTTCACCGTCGTCGATCCGCTCGAGGCCGGGGCCGAGGAAACCACCCGTTACGCGACGATGATGGCCGCGCTGTGGAGCAGGAGTGATGTCCAGAGCGCGATCATGGCGGCGGACCGCTTGACCTCACCGCTGTCGGCGGGCGAACTGGAAGCCTTCGCCGTGCTGATCGAGTGCGCCGCGGACGTTCCGCCCGGCCGTGACGTGCCGGAAGCCTTGCTGCTCGACGCCGCCGCCCTCGCGGTCGAACGCATGCCGGGAACGCTCCTCGCCGATGGCTGGCAACGACTCGCCGGGCGGCTGCGGGCCGTCGGCGGGCCGGCCGACCTGCGCCGGTGGGCGAATCACCTCGAGGCCGCGGACCGCCGCCGGGAACCGGTCTCCGCCGACCTGCTCGGCACGTACTACCTCGCCGCCCTCACGGCGCCTGAACAGCTCTGGCTACCCCGGCTGGACCCGGCGCAGCTCGACCAGGTCGTGGCCGAAGCCGTCCTCCCGGCGATGACCGATCCGAAGTCGAAGACCGTTCTCGACCGCATGGCCGGGCAGGACGAGTTCCGTGCGGCGACGCTGCGCGTCCTGTCGGCCCGGCTCACCGACCCGCGGCAGATCATCCCGCTGTGCACGTCCCTGACGCCGCACGCAGGTCAGCTCCTCCGCAGGATCGGCGGTCGAGGCCGGGTCGCGCTCCTTGCGGACGTGGTCCTCGCCCGGGAAGGCAAGGAGGACCGGGTCTCGGTGCTGGACAAGGCACTCGACGACCACGAGGTCGACTGGCGACGGCTCGGCGCCGTGCTGTGGCCGGCCGAGGTGTCGCAGGCGGAGGCTGAACGCGCCCTCAGCTCACTGCACCCCGACGTGCTGGTCGGCACCGGTCTGCTGAGCCGCATCGTGGCACGAACGCTGGACCAGGCGGCTCGGGGCCAATTGGGACCCAGCGACGCCGGGCTGGTCGACGAGCTGCTCGCCCCGGACCTGGTCGGGTCGATGCGCGCGGAAGAGGCCACCATGCTCGAGACGGCCAAGTTCCTCAGCCTTCTCCAGCACGCCACTCCGAGGGACGACGCCGAACTTCCCGTGAGCGAAGGGCTGCGGCTGCTGCCCTCCCTGCCGGCGGCGTCCGCGCAGAACCTGCTCGGTGCCCTTGCCGAGTACGTGCTGCGCGCCGACACGCGAACGCACCACAACCTGCTCGAGACGACTCTGCGAGAGACGGGCGGCCGGTTCCTCGAGACGTACGGCGAGCGCGCGAGCGCGCGTCTGGTCAAGGCCGATCCGAACTACGTCGCGTCCGTGATCGTGGTCTGGTGGAGCGTCTCCGACCAGCGGGTCCGCCGCCGGCTCGTCAACGAGACGCTGGTGGCCGCGGTCTCCAGGCGCAAGCCGAAACACCTCGACCGGATCGGCGAGCTGCTCAAGTCGACGGCGGTGCGATCCCGGCTCGACGTCGCCGCGCCCAAGGGCAGCTGGTCCAAGTGGTGGCGCGAGTGGCGGTCGGCACACGAGGCGAACCGGGGGCTGCTGAACCTGCTCGGTCTGCGGAGGCAGCGCTGATGGGATACGTCATCGGGATCGCGATCGCCTTCTGCCTGGTGATCGCCGTGGTCCCCGTGCTCTTCACCGCCTTCCTCTACATCGGCGCGTTGTTCTTCGCGGTGAGCGGGCTGATCGCGTTCACCATCGGGCTCATCGAATTCGTGACAGCGGCGTTCGCCGGCTTCACGCCGTACGGCCCGACGGCGCACCTGCACATCGATCCGGCATCGAGGAAGCCCGGCTCCGATCCCGCTTATCGCAGCTACTACGCCGGACCGATCCTGCTCGACTACCAGAAGGTGCTCATCCAAGCGGTGGGACGGATGTGGGCCCGGGTCGTCGTCGACGACCCGAAGACACGACCCGATCCGAGGTTTTCCCGGTCGCTCGCGGGCCGGACGTGGAACCGGGCGAGGTTCTCCTCCCTGAACCACGCCGTGACCTACCCACTCGCCGCGATGGTCGTCGTCGGGCTGGTCATGGGTGCCGCGGCCGCCAGTGCCTTCCTCCTCGTAGTGTCCGCGGTGTTCGCGGTCCTGCTGGGTCTTCTCGTGCTCCTCGCCACGGCGACCGCCGGCGCGTCGCAGGTGCTCGAGGTCGGGGCGCTCTGGGTGCGCGGCATCACGATCGAGTGCGGCACCTGCCACGTGCGCGCCACGCGTCCGATCTACCGCTGTCCGGACTGCCAGGCCGAGCACAAGAGGTTACTGCCCGGCATGTCGGGTGTGCTGCACCGCACGTGCCGCTGCGAGACGGTGCTGCCGACCCTGCTGGCGAACGGCAAGGCGAAACTCCCGGCGCAGTGCGCCGAGTGCCGGGCGCAGTTGCCGATCGGGGGGCTGACCGCACCGACCGTGCACATTCCTGTGATCGCCGGACCGACGGCCGGCAAGTCCGTGTACATGTTCTCCGCGGTCAGCCGGTTGATGCTGCTGGACGACGGGTTCGAGTTCGCCGACGAACGGGCGAAGCAGGAGTTCGAGCGCAACCTGCAGCGTGGTGTGCTCGACGACCCGAACCGCGCCCTCAAGACCACGATCACGCGGCCGAGGGCCTACAACGTGTACATCGGCGCGGAAGGCAGCCGGGCACGACGGCTGCTGTACCTCTACGACCCGGCCGGCGAAATCCCCGAAAGCCCCGATCAGCTCGCCGAGTCGCAGTTCCTCAAGCACACCAGCGGTATCGTCTTCGTGATCGACCCGTTCTCGCTGCGTCAGGTGCGTTCCGAGACGGACCGGGCGATCCTCGGCCGGGTGCACGCGTCCAACGCTCTGCCGAAGACGTCGCTGGAGCGCTTTGTGGAGGCTCAGCGCGAACACCTCGGCGTCAAAGCCGGCGGCCTGCTGAAGATGCCTGTCGCCATCGTGCTGACGAAGGCTGACGCGCTCATCGAATCGACCGGCACGGACCACCCCTACGCGGGACTGCAGCAGGCCGGCCGCGCCGAGCGGGACGCCGCGGTCCGCGAGTGGCTGAACAACGTGGGCCAGCGCGATCTACTGGCCTCGATCGACAACCAGTTCGCCACGATCGCGTACTTCGTCGTGAGCTACGAGGACGCCCGCGACGTGACCTCGCACCCTTCGGCGGCCGGCGGTGTCGTCAACGACGACCCCGCGGCGCCGGTGCGGTGGCTGATCAACAGGAAGGCCGTGCAATGAGCGGTGTGCCGAAAGCGGTGGCGAACGGCAGGCGCGTGGCCATGGTGATGCTGGTGATCGCCGTGGCACTGGTAGCGCTCGGGGTGATCGTGGTGATCGGTGTCGTGGCGAGCCAGCCGGTCACCGTCTAGCCGCCGGTGGCCACCTTGTACACCACGACCTCGGCGAACCGCACCACGCGCTCATCGCTGCGATACCCGGGCCTGCGCGCCTCGGCGACCCGGCCGTCGAGGGTCTCGTCTTCGGTCACCTGGGTGCCGACGGCACGGTGTTCGTGCCGGTCGAACTCGGCGCCCGCGTCAGCCGAGAACGCTTCGACCCCCTGCCGTTCCAGGACCAGGGTCACGTCTTCGACGACGTCGGCGCACAGCTGGGCCGAATCGGCGCCCTCCCGGATCGCGGCCGCTCTGCTCCGCCAGTCATCGGCCAGCTTGATCAGCTCGCGCAGGGCAGGTTGCACGGTAGCCTTGGACCCGGCCCGCCTGAGTTGCTCGTTCTCGGCGTGCAGCCGGTCGACAACCTCGTTCAGGAACTTGCTCTGCGCGTGCAAGCCCGCGAGTTCGGTTCGGATGGCGCTGAGCGCTTCGTCGATGCCGGCAGCCGCTTCGGTGTTGTTATCCACCAGAAGAAAAATACTGACAAAAGACCAGGAAATCAAGACGAGAGAAGCATGTCCAGCATATTCATGAGCTACCGCCGAAACCCACAAGGGACAGCCGTCGCCGCCATAGCCGACGGACTGCAGCGCTATTTCGGAACCGAGGAGGTGTTCATCGACAACGGCATAGTTCCCGGTGATCAATACCCGGATGCCCTCGAGAGCAGACTCCAAGCGTGCACGGTGCTCATCGCGGTGATCCACGAGGGCTGGGAAGACTCTTTCAAAGAACGCCGCCACAAGGATTGGGTGCTACACGAGATCAGGACCGCGCTGGAACGGCGGATCCACGTGATCCCCGTACCCATCGGGAACGCTTCGATGCCGGAGTGGACCGAACTGCCCGCCGAGATCAGCGAGCTGGCGCACCGGCAAGCGGCACCCGTCGGCCCGGCCACCTACACCACCGACCTGAACAATCTGATCCGCCAGCTCGAGAAGCACGTCGCTCCCGCCACCGCGGCGTCCGAGGATCCCGCGCCACGCAGGAAGCGACTCTGGCTGCGCCTCCTGATCAGCACCATCTCACTGTTCGCGCTGACACCGATTCTCTTCTTCACCGGCGGAGAAACCCTCTGGGAACTGTTCGCGCGTCCCGCCGCCATCTCAGCTGTCGTGCTGGCGCTGGCTTCAACACTCGCCACCACCCTCGTGGTCGCGCTCAAACCCCTGACCGACCGGTGGGAAAAGAGCTCGGGAATACAAGGCGTGCGGAAGATGTTCGCCTTGTACTGGATAGCGCCCGCGCTCATCGTCCTCGCGAGCCTCTCCATGAGCATTCACGCCCTCACCGAGGACGACAACCTCAACCTGTGGAAGATCTCCGCCTTCGCCGCGTTCCTCCTGATCGCGTTCTGGGTTCTTTCGTTCTGGTTCCAACGCACAGCGGACCGCGATGAAGAATGGCCACCTCCGGTTACGACCGAGCACGCCGTCTTCCGCCGCGCGGCCCACCGGCTGGAGCAGCGGCTGGTCGACGGCAAGAAGTCGCGAAAGGACTACACGAAGGCCGATCGGCAGGACGCGGAGCTGATCCTTTCGAGGCTCGATGGTGCTCGCAAGGAACTGGATCACCGAGCCCGTGCATCGATGCCGGCGTGGATCAAGAGTGGATACCGGAGCGAGGCGGTCGCCTATCTCAGCTGGTTCGCCAGCATCGTCGCACTGGAGGTCGTGGCGACCGGGGTGAGCGTGTTCGGCGAGCCGGCACCCAGGCGTTCGCTCCTCGCGGCGGGCCTGACGATCGCGATCGCCGCGATCTTCACCATGGCGGGCCTGTCCGTGAACTGCCTGCTGGACAGGCGGAACTCGCGGCGTTGGAGCTCGGAGATCATGGAGTGGCAGCAAAAGCTCGCAACCATGGTTCACGAGCACGGGGCAATGCCAGGGCGGGGGCGCGGATGAGCGGGAAAGTGTTCGTCAACTACCGGCAGCGGGACGCGGCGGGCAACCTGCTGCCCCACGCGCTGGTGGTCGAGGCGCTCGCGGAGCGGCTGTCCGTCTACTTCGGACACGAGGCGGTCTACTTCGACACGACGCTGCGGATCGGTGAGCCCTACCCCGCGGCGCTGCGAGCGCGCCTGCTGGAGACGGATGTGCTGGTGGTGGTCATCCACCCCACCTGGCTTTCGGACCTGGCCGACCGGTCGGGCCGGCCGCGGGACTGGGTGCGCTACGAGATCGCCATCGCGCTCGCGAGCAGTACCCGGCTGGTGCCGGTGGTGCTCACCGGAGCCGGCATGCCGTTACCTCAAGACCTGCCCCCGGACATCCGCGAGCTGGCGCACGCACAGTGCGTCGAACTGCGATTCGGGTCGCTGGCGGACGGGATGCAGTCCGTCGTTGCCGAGATCGAGCTCGTGGTGTCCCCCCAGGCGCCGGAACTGGTGACGGCGGTCGAGCCATTGCGCGACCGGAGCAGGATCGGCGCGGCCATCGGCGTGTTCCTGCTGTCCGCGCTGCTGGGCTGCGCGAACATCGCGGTGCGCTTCGTGCCGTTCCCCGACCTTCCCGCCGCGTGGAACGCGGCGCTGTTCGCCGGCGTGCTGACGTTCTACCTGGTGATCATCCTGATCGTCAGCGGGTGCAAATTCGCACTCCGCCGCCCGATGGACTGGCTGGACGAACGGCTCGTACGCACACCGAACCGCGCGTTCGTGGTGTTCGGAACGGGCGTGTTCTTCCTGGGCTTGTGCATGGTGATGCTGATGCTCGTCGCCACCTCCGGACTCGACGCCGGCACGCTGCTCCTCGTGGTGACCATCGGTGTCGTCGCAGTGATGTCCATGGCTGTCGCGTGGCTGCGCAATCAGGCTCACGCGCCGGACTGGCCCCGGCGCCCCGCCGAAGCCACGCCCTTCTGGGTACGACACGCGTGCGTGGAGCTGGAGACCCGGCTCCAGTCGTGGAACGCGCCGCTGCCACTCGTCCGGCAGCAGGACGCCCAGCTGGCACTCGCCAACATCCGGGGCGCCGTCGCCGCGATGAGCGCACCCGAGTCCACTCGGCTGATCGCGTGGTGGCGCAAGCGGAGCCCGTGGGTCACCCTCACCCACGCGGGGCTCATGGCTGCGGCGTTCGTGCTGGCCACCGTCGCGCTGGTGCTCGACTGGGTCGCGGACGGACCGGACGTCCTGAGCGCCCTGTGCTGGCTGGGCGCAGTCATCGTGATCGTCGGTTCCTTCGCCGGGGCGATCGCCTTCGAGCGCGGGGGCGACCGCGGCCAGATCGCCACGATCACCACGACGATCCAGGAGCGGCTGGCGTCCTTGGAGGAACAACTCGCCGTGCTCAGCCGGCCGGGGCTCATCGCCGCACACCGGCTGCGCTCGAACGGAAGAACCTGACGCGCCGACGGGCGCGGGTGTGGCCGAGGACCACACCCCGCGCTCCCCAGCGATCGGTCCACAGGTGTCAGCTGGCCGCGGCGTCAAGGCTCTTGGCCAGCTCGGAAGCCAGCTTGCGCTTCTTCCGCCAGGCCAGCTGCGCGTGGTTCATCATGCCGTAGCGCGTGCTGAACTCCGATGTCCAGATCTCGACGCCGCACCTGCTCGTCCCGTCCGGCGAGAACGCGATCGAGACGACGGGAGCGCCGACCCGCAGCTTCTGCCGGTAGTTGAGATCACCTTTCCCGGAAACCTTGGTCCAGGTGACGTTGAAACAGGCGGCGACGATTTCTGCCGCGGCCTGTTCGGACATCGCGACCTCGACCGCGACGTGCCGGCGTGCGTCCACTTGGACAAAGATCGCCCAGCACAGCAAGGCGATGACGACGAGCACCCAGAAAACTTCCATTTTTTGTCACCTTTCGCTGACGACTTCGACGTTCTTGCGGCATAGTCGTCCGCGGTCGCCGGATCGTTGCAGGCAAATGACCGGAATTCTTCTCGGAGCTCGTAACGTTATGACACCCGGAACGACTTGAACAGGGAAACCACCAGGATCTATGGCAGAGGTGCGTCGGGCATGACAGCAGAATGCCGGCAATGCGGCGAAAACTTGCGCGACGACGCCAGGTTCTGCGTCGGCTGCGGGGCCGCCGTCCCGCGCCGGGCTGCGGCCTCGGCCTCGGCCTCGGCCTCGGACGACCAGCGGCCATCGGCCTCGCCCCCGCCACCACCACCGCCTGCGAGTCCCCGATATCCGTCGCCGCCTCCTCCACTCCCACCGGTCTCGGTCCAGAACCACACCACGACCGGACCGGGCCTGACCCAGGGCGCGAAAACCGCTGTAGCCGCAGGAATCTGTGCGCTGGTCATCGGCGCCGTCGTACTGGTTTCGACAACCGCGGGCAACAACTCGCCCGCCCCGGGCGGCTCCGGGGGCAGTGGCTCCTTCGCAGACGGTGAAACGCAATCACAATCGCGGATCACGGAGACGATGGTCGCGCCCACGACAGAAACCACGAGCGCGGCACCCACGGATGCGCGAAGCCTGCTGCAGCAGCAGGTCGACCAGGACCGGGCCCAGGTCGAGCAGCTCGTCGGCTCCTGGCTCCCGCAGCTTTCCGCGAAGAAGCCGGACATGCTCGCCAACGGCGTCACTTACGACTACGACGCGATCTGGGCGGACTTCGTCACCAACCGGCAGCAGCACCCGCAAGCACTGCTGCTGTGGTCCGGGGACTACTCCAGCTTCAAGTACCCGGACTTCTGGATCACCGTGGAGGCCCAGTCGTTCGGCGACGGTGCCTCGGCCAACACGTGGTGCGATTCGTACGGGATCAACAAGGACGACTGCTACGCGAAACGGCTGATGCACACGGGCGGCTACGCCGGCAACACCCTGCTACGCAAGTAACCGGCCCGGAAGTTCGCCGGCCCGCACCAGGGAATCGAGAACACCGCTCAATCCGAATCGGAGAATTGCGTCACGAACCAGCCGGAACCCGGCACCGTAGACGGGATCCGGATTGATCTTCATCCGCTCCCGGATTTGCGCCGCCAGCGGTGTTTCCAGGTCACGCAGAACGCCGTAGGCCAATGCCTCGGACAGTCCTTCCGCGATTTCCGGTCGCAGGCGCCCGTGCCGCCGCTGCGCCAACCAAGCGTGGCCGAACTCGTGGGCGGCGACGCCGTAGAACAACTCGACGGGAAGGCCCGCGACAATACGGATGTCGGCGACCCTCCCGGGTTCGTCTTGCCGGTAGCGGATGGTGGTGGCGCCGAGGGCATGGCCCTGTCCGCGGCCGAACTCGAGCAATTCGTGCGGTGGCACCAGCCGGACCTTGGCGGGCTGCCGCAGCGCGAGGCCCCTGCGCGCGAGGGACTGCCGGACGCGGCCGAGCACCGGGGCGACCTGGCGCTGGAGGTCGACGGCGTCATGCGCGCACAGTTCACAACGGAGCACGCCACTCCCGAGGTCGCACCAGGTCGCCGGTCTGACTCGCACACGGTGTTCGCAGAAGGCACACGTGACACTCTCGCGGTGACTGGCGCAGCTCAGACCTCCACGCAGGGCCAGCAGCGCCGCGCCGTTGACCCGCACACCGCAGACGGTGCAGCGCGCCGGCGCCTCCCGCGTCACAGTGCGGGGACCCAGCGCCCGGTACCGGGGTCCCGGCGCCAACCCGAGGTCGTCGTCGGCGCCGGCTGTCGTCCCGAGCCGGCTGCCACCTGATCGGGCACCGAGCTCAGCCCGGTTCTGGTGGCGAAGTAGGACTCCCACTCGGCGGCTTCGGGCCGAAGCCTGCCCAGGTCGGCCAACGCGGCGCCGAGCAACCGGCGTCCTTCGGCGTCCAGCACCGACCGCACCCGCTGAGGGCTGCGGGACGTGCTGGCCTGCGGGCCCGGTGAGAGCGTCCGCAGGACGAACAGCCCCAGTTTGTACAGATCCGTGGCCTGGGTGAGGACCGCTCCTTCCGGAGGCGCCCAGTCCGGCGCGTTGAGCTGCCGGACCACCGGCGCCGATCCCCGGATGCGGACCGCGTCGCAGTCGACCAGCATCACCGACGGCGTGGCGCCGGTCCTGAACAACGCGTTCTTGGCGTTGACATCGCCGAAGACGAGCCCGTTTTCGTGAAGCAGCGCCAGCGCGCCTGCCAGGTCGCGGCAGACCGCGCGCCGGTCGGTCATGTCCGGGTACGCGAGCCCGGCCCGGGACGCGACCTCGGGCCCGACGAACAGGCCCTGCACCTCCCGCGGCAGCGTGCTCACCTTCCCGCTCGGCAGGCGTCGCCGGTCGAAGTACGAGCTCGGGATCAGCGGCATCACCACACCGCAGACGGCCCCCTGCTCGATGACGACGCGAGCGGGCCACGATGCGATCCCGTCGAGCCGGGCACGCACCGGCGCGGCCAGCTTGCTGCGGGCGCGGACGATCGCACGGAGACCGTGCGGCGGCTGGTGGCCGGCGTGGTAGTGCTTGTAGACGACCTCGCCGGCGACATCCGGAAGCCGTAGCGAGGGCAGCAGGTGGACCGTCGCCTGGCCGCCCTTGCCCAGCCGCTCACCGAGATCACCCAGCTCCGCACGGTCGATCTCGTCGTCGCTCATGGGCTGGGGACCGGCCAGAGCGCCAACGCGGTGCGGTCGTCGTCGTAAGAGCGACGGGCGAAGTCCACCTGCGCCGCGAAGTTGAGTGAAGTGGGCGGAGTGGCCCAAGCCCGCGCGAGGAAGGCCCCGACCTCTCCGCCGCCGCTTCCGAGTGCGTCACCGACGCCGTCGGTCATCAGCACCAAGGCGGTTCCAGGCCCGAAACGGACGACGACGGTCTCCGGAGCCACCGCGGGCACCACGGGAATGGCGGCGGTCGTGCTCGACGCGACTTCGCTGTCGGAGTTCTTGACGTGCTGAAGAGGGGTCCACGGAACGGCGTCACCGGGGTTGAGCAGCCAAGCCGACGTGTCGCCCAGAGCCACGACGTGGGCGGTGTGCTCGCCGTTCGCGCCGGGCTCCAGGTCGATCACCGCGAACAACGCGGTGGAGGCCAGGTAACGGCCCGCCTCGCGTGGATCGGTGCCCGGCGGATCACCACCGTTCCGGCGGGCGATGTCGTGGGCGGCCGATACCGTCCGGGAGACGAGTTTCCCCAGCATCATCAGCCAGTCGAGCTTCTCCGGAGTGACGGCCGAGAGCTGTTCCACCAGGTTCCGGCAGCCGTCGCGCGTGACGATCTCCGCAGCAAGGTGCGAATACTCGCCGGCGGCGACACCGTCGGCGACACAAGCGACGAGGTAACGGCCGTCCTCACTCAACATCCGGGCGTAAGCGTCCTGCCGCGCCGAGCCGTAGAAGCGGTGCGACAGCCCTCGAATGCTGGCGGCTCGCAGCTCCAGGCTCGCGCCACCGCGGTCGTCCCGCACCTGGTCCGCGTCGATGATGTAGGCGGGAACGTCCGGGAACCGGGAGTCGAGCTTCGGTTTCACGGCCACGGCGGCCCGGCCCGGGTCGCCGATCCGGACGGGTTCGACCGGATCGAACCGCGGAGCGGGCTGCGCAGCGCTCTCGTCCAGGTGGTGGGTCACAGGAAGTCCCCGTTCGCGTTCGCGGCCGCGACCCCGCTCGGCAGGTCCGCGGGATCCGGGTGGATCAGGCCGGAGTCGCCGCCGGCCAGGTTGGTCCCGGAGCTGAGAACGCTCGAAATCATGATCTCGGCCATGCCGGCGATCGCCTGCGCGGCGTCGTTCCCCTCGTCCATCAGGTACATCCGGCTCTGCTTCGTCCCCGTCGCGGGGTGGATCAACCGTCGCAGGACCTGCGGATCGGCCTCCTTGACCCCGAACGGGATCACGTTCGGATACATCGCGAAGCCGACGTTGGACTGCCGGTCGTACTCGGTGAGCTCCCGGAACGCGCTTGTCCACTCGTCTTCGGTGTCGGTGGGCGCGCCATCGGTCAGGAAGAACACCGCCGGCCGGTGCACGCTGAAACCATCGGCCTTCAACTGCGTCACGTTCGCCTCGATCTCCTTGCGCAGCAACCGGAACGCGGCCGCGTAGGACGTCGATCCCCGGCACGACAGCCCCGGCAGGACGACGTCGGGGTCAAGGAGGTCGCACAGCGGCAGCCGAACCTGCGCGTCACCGGCGAAGTCGACGAGCGCGAGCCGGATCTTGTCGGTCAGGATCGGATCGGTCGCCAGCGCGTCCGAGAGCCTGGGCATGATGTCATTGGCGTTCTGGAGCTGCTCCCCGTCCATCGACCACGAAACATCGATCACGACGTAGAACGGCAGGATTTTGGCGAGTTCGTCGGGCATGGTTCCTTCTCTCGATCGGATCAGAACAGGTAGGCGTACTGGCGGAGCTTGCGTTCCAGCGCTTCACGGCACTCGTCGGAAGCCGCGCCGACCGATCGCTCGAGGTCCGAGCACAACGCTTCGAGGCGCTGCCCCTCGTCCTCGCCGACGAACGGCACCACCTTGTTCCGCGCACGCTCGAGCAGGTGGACCGTCGCGCTGTCCAGGGCGGGTGCAGGCGCGGTCGCCACAGGCGCCGGTGTCGCCGAACCGGCCGGTCCGCCACCCGACTCGATGGTCGTCCGGACCCGGGTCGCGAGGTTGATCAGCTGCGACTTGTCCTTGGTCACGCCGAACGAGACGTCGTCGCGCAACATCACCCGGCCGGTCCTGGTGTTGGTGACGGTGATGTGCAGGATGCCGTCCACGTTGTACTCGTAGCTGATGTCGAACGCGTTCTCCTGCTGGGTCAGATCCGGGTCGACGTCGATGCTCCACTCCTTGAGCACCACGTTGTCCGGATCGGAGACCTCCTTGGCCGGATCGCCTTCGATGACCCGGACCAGCACGGATCGCTGTCCTTGGACGGCCGGGATGTAGTTGTCGCTCTCCCTCGCCGGCAGCTGCCGGTTCCGCGGGATCAGCACGCTGAACTCCGGACGCTGGTTGTCGTTGTGCACGATCGTGCCCAGCGCGTGTTCGGTGGACACGAAGAAGTCCTTGTCCAGCTGGCCGAGCAGGATCGCGGACGCGATGGCGGCCCCCTCCGCCACCGCGGTCATGGGATCGCAGCCGGTGGCCGGTTCGCGGCCGACCGTTTCCGACACCAGCTTGCGCGCGGCCGGGATCTTGCTGCTGCCACCGACCATGACCAGCTGGTCGATTCCGCCCGGACCGATCTGGAGGTCGCGCAGGCACTGCAGGATGGGCTGCCGCGCCTCCTCGAGGAGTTTGCCGATCGATTTCTCGAAGAGCACCCGGTCGACCTGGACATATTCGCCGTCCGGAAGCCGCAGGTTCGTCTCCGTCTGGGAGGACAGCAGGATCTTCGCCCGCTCGACCTCCAGCCGGAACTGCGCTTCCTGCCCCGGCGACCACGACGGTCGCCGCGGAAGCCGGTTGCGGATCGCCAGTGCGAACGCCTCGTCCAGATCGATCCCGCCCGACCGGGGAATTCCCTTGGACGCCCGTTCGATGAAGACACCTTCGATCGTCTCGAGAACGGTGACGTCAAGGGTTCCACCGCCCCAGTCGAACACCAGGATGTTCTGGTCGCGGCGGGCGTCGACGGCATAGGCCATCGCGGCCGCCGTGGGCTCGTTGACGAGCGCCTGGACGTCGATGCCGGCGAGCCCGGCGCAGAGCTTCGTGCGGTAGCGGGCCAAACCGCGGCTGTTGGCCGGGATGGTCACGACCGCCCGGTCGACCTCTACGCCGGCCGAGGCGCTGCGCAGGTGACCGAAGAGCAGCGCAGCGGCCTCCTCGACCGACACCCGCGAACCGCCGATGTCGACGAACTCCTCCGTGGCGAACAGCCTCTTGACGGTTTCGAGCTTGCCTTCTTGCTGTCGCTTCGCGGCCCAGCCGAACGTCGTCCGGCGCCCGTCCTGGGACACGCCGACCACCGAGGGCATCACCTTGTCGAACCCGAGCTGCTCCCACTCCGCCGGCGGCGAGTCGATGGAGAGCACCTCGACCTCGTGCCCGTTCCACTGGGCCAGAACCGAGTTCGTCGTGCCGAAGTCGATGCCGTAGGGGTTCACGACCGCACCTCGCGCTCTCCCGCGTGCCGAGCGGCGGGAAGGCGTGGCACGCGTTCGGTCTGCCCCATCACGACGGGACGGCCGGTTGCTTCGTCGACGAAGGCGTGCCGGAGGACACGCAGCTCGTCGCCGTCACCCCCCAGGTCGTCGTAGTACCGCGAGTCGGCGGGGTCGGCCCAGCGGACCACCCCCGCCTGGCTGAGCCATTCCTCGACCACCTGCCGGAGCTGCGGAGCCTGGGCGTGCGCGGCCTCCGCGAAGACCGCGAGCTGCCTCAGGTGCGCCGTCCGCTCCTGGGCGGCCGCGACGATCTGGCGCCGCAGCCCGTCGTACGCGTCGACGGACAACGCCGACGAAGGCTCGCGGACGATGGTCGCCACCTCGATGCGCTCGATCGAGCGGCTGATCCGGTCCAGCGATCGCTCGACTTCGGACAGCCGCGCGAGAAGCGCGTCGGTGCGTCGGGTCATAACTCTTTCCCTTCAGGAGTGAGGTAGCCGTAGTCGAAGGTGGCCGTCGCCCGGATGACCGCGGCGACCAGCTCGCCGACGTCCTTGGCGAGCTCGTCGGCGAGCACCGCGCGGTCGTCGTCCGAGGTCTCCGTGCGCCTCGGGAGCCGGATCGGTGGCAGCGCGAACAGGCCGCGGGCGAGCGGGGTGAACACAGCCGGGTTGGCGGGCACCCGGTAGACGCTGACGTCGTCCTCGGCCGTGCCCGCCCGGCTCTGCACCTCGTGAAGGGCCCAGTTCAGGTCTTCGATGCCGACCGGACCGCCCGCGGCACGGCGCACACGCCGCGCCGCGCGTGCGAAGTGCCGGCGCGCGAGGTCGGGCGGGGTTCCGTAGTCGATCCCGAGCAACAGGTAGGGGTTGCGCATGACTCTCCTCAGCCGCCGAGGGCGCGTTGGGCCTTGAATTCGAGGTCACGGACTTGATCGAGGAAATCGAGGATGTCCGTCCGGGTCTCCGCGTGCTCGACGGCGCGAGACCAGGGCAGCAGCTGCGTGCGAGTCGCTCGGCAGAGTTCGACGGTCTCGGCGACCACCCCGCGGGCGGTGAACCAGGCCGTCGTCCCGCGCTGGACCACGTCCAGGATGTCCACGGCCTGGTTGTACGGATCGACGATCTTCCCGATCTCGCGAACCCGCGCCTGCTGGATGTTGATGGCCACTCGCCGGGTGGCGAGTTCGACGAACGGCTCGATGCGGGATCGGTCTTCGTCGCTCAGTCCCGGGAGCAGCTCGAGCGCGGACTTGTGCATGTCGACGATCGCGTCGGAGATCTCCTTGTCGTCGAGCAGCAGGACGTAGCTGACGGTGCAGGCCGAGAGCACGCTCAGCGATACGCGGTCGTACGGGCTGAGCCCGCTCAGGCGGGTGGCGAGGGCGAACGCCGTGGACCCGGCGACGGCCGCTCCGTCGAGGTCTTCGACCATGACGGCGCGCACGTCGTCGATCAGCTGGTCGCGAGCGGGCCGCACCCAGTCCGGGCCCTGGTCCCAGTCCCGGATCGACGCGAAGAAATCGATGACCGCAGACAGGTCGTCTTCGGCTCGTGCCCGGGCGTACCGGGCTTCCAGGCTCTTCGCGTGAGGAGACCGCGCGAGGCTCTCCGGCCGCCTGATCCACGCTTTGTCGAATCTCGACAGGACCAGGCTGATTTCCCGGAAGTCGGCGAGTGGGATGTCTTCGGCCACGATCGACCGCAACGGCTCACGCAGCACGGTCGGCAGCTCACGACCGGGTTCTTCACCCTCCCAGACACGCTCGCCCTCGCCCCGCCAGATCGCCAGTGCCCGCACGGCCGCCGCCGTCCGCATCGCAGCCGTCGGCGCCTCGCGGACCAACCGGGCGAGGTGCCGCGCGGCGAGTTCGGTGTCCAGGTGGGGGGCGACCACGCCGATGTTCGCCAGCAACGCCGGCGAATGTTCGCCTTCGAGCGCGCTCTCCAGCTCCCGGACCGCTCCCGCGTGGTCGCCCAGGTTGTGCAGGGCGCAAGCGAGCAGGTTCTGGGCCTCGTCGCGGACGGACTCGTCGACGGCGACGCGAAGACATTCCCGTGCGGCGTCCGCTCCGGCCTGCCACTGGGCGAGGAACAGGTGCTCCCTCGCGGCGTACAGCGAAACCCACTCGAAGAACCTCGGGTGGCGTGCCGCCAGCCCCGGAACGGCCCGCAGGCGGTCGGCGCCGTAGGTGCGGACGAGGTAGCTCCACACCGACACGTCCGCCACGATCGGTTCCGGAAGTCCGGCCGGAGCTTCGGCGGACTCCTCGAGCAAGCCGACCAGGTGTTCCGCGACCGAGCGGTGCTCCGCGAGGACGTCGCCGATCGTGACGTCCTGCGGTCGGCTGCGCTCGAACGCCTCGACCGCGGCGAAGTGCTTGCCCAGCCGGGTTTCACGCCGTTCTGCGGGGACCTCGCCGGTGCGAGCAAAAGCACGCCGGTCCAGTTCGTCCTGGTGCCCCAGTGTTTCCAGTTCGGTTTCCGTCAGCTTCTCCGGCTGCGTGCGTCCGACGAGGTAGGTGAGCTCGTCAACCGGCCTTTGTGCGCTTCGCACAGCTTGGGCGTCGACCGCGCCACGCTCGACGATGTCGTCGAGAACGGTCATCGACGCGACCGTGATCTCCGGTGCTCCGACAACCGCGAGCGAGCCACCGTGGGCCGCGGCCAATCTTCCGGCGGGCCCCAGCAGGCCGGTCGTCTCCTCGTCGGGTCGCCCGTCGAGCATCGCGAAAACGGTGCCGGGCAAACCGTGTCTCTGCGCGCGGAGCCACTCGTCGGCCATGACGTCGCCGTGAGCGGCCTTCCGGATCCCGAGCTTCCGTTCCAGCGCGGCGGCGAGCGGTTCGTCCGCGGAGAAGGCGACCAGGCACCCGGCGAGCCGCTGGGCCGCACCCGGCACACCCACGATTCCGTCCGCGCAGGCGGACAGAACGGCGACAACCCTCCGGTAGCGGCCGGCAGGCAGTCTCGCCGCGGCATCGACGAGGGCCTCGAACCGAGACCTCCTGGCCGCGTGCACAACACGCAGCCAGGTCGCCTCGGGCTCGCCGAGACCGATCTCGCCGAGCAGATCCGGGCGGTCGAGGCGGAGCAGGTCGAGCGCGTGCAACCTCGTCGCGCCGAGATCCGCCGCGTAAGCGGAACGGACGTGAGCCGGCAGAGCCGCAGGTGACCACGCCACGCCGGGTGGGGCAGTGGGCCGAGCTGCCCAC
Organism: Amycolatopsis sp. NBC_00348; assembly: GCF_036114655.1. Classification (NCBI taxonomy): domain Bacteria; kingdom Bacillati; phylum Actinomycetota; class Actinomycetes; order Pseudonocardiales; family Pseudonocardiaceae; genus Amycolatopsis; species Amycolatopsis sp. NBC_00348. Next base: position 7,204,173 of record NZ_CP107994.1, read on the forward strand.
CAGAGCAGAGCCGCCGCCGGACCACGCAGCCCGCGCAGGTCCACTTCGCTGTTGAGCGGGACCTCCGCGACCGAAAGCTCGTCGAGGGCGACGACGTCGAATTCGCCGTTTCCCTTGAGCAGTCTTGCGTCCCCGCCCGCGAAACCCACGCACAGCGCGAACTTCGCCCGGACGAGCCGGCGCCCGTGCTTGTGGAACCTGCCGAGGACAGCCGGCCGGTCCCCGGCATCGCCGAGCGCCATGGGCACGCCGCACTCCGCGCAAGCTGCTTGCCCTCTGGCCGCGTCGGCCCCGCACGCCAGGCACATCGCTTCCCCGCCGACGGCCACGGCGACCCGCTGCGGTCCGAGCTCACCACGACGCTCGAGCAGTTCCAGCAGCACGTCGCCACGCGCCCCCGCTGCCGGCCGGGTCTCCTCCCTCGGGGCTGCGGCAACAGACACGGTTCGACCCAGAGGCTGCCCGCAGGCGGCGCAGAAACGATCACTCGCAGGCCCGCGCGTCCCGCAACCCGGACAGCCGGAATCTGCCGGTGCCGGGGCCTCGACCGGCGGCCTCGAATTGAGAACAGGCACCTCGACTCCATTCGGAAAGGACACAAAAGCCGGCGGCGCGGATTTCCGTGGCCGGGACGCCAGCGATGTCGGTCTGCTTGCTTTCCGCGTTACGAGAGTGGAGAGAGCGACAGGCAATGCGTTACCGGCTCGTTGTCATCACCATGATCGCCAGCGGTCCGGCCTGCTCTCACTCGAAACAAGACGATCGGAATCTGGACAGAAAGTGGACAGGACGGCCGGTCGCGGTTCCGGAAAATCTTGTAACGTTTCGCAGCCGGGAATCGAACGTGGAAACGAACATTCTTTCCGGTTCCCGCTCACCCACCGGACGCCGAGGCGGAGGCATGGTGAAAACTCCCGGGTATCGCACTCGGACTTGCGCGCTCCTGCTGGTTTTCTCCGGCGGCGCCGTCGCCTGCCTGCTGGGAGCCGGATCGCCGACGCAGCCGGTGGAATCCGCCACCGCCGGCGCGCTCGCGGCGCCGAGCCGGCCGTCCGGCGACTGCGCCGATCTCCTCTCGGGCCTGACCACGCGGGAGCGAGTCGCCCAGCTGATCATGGCCGGGGCGGACCCGGGACAGGAGCGGGCGACCGCCGGTCTCGTCCGGGATGAGCACGTCGGAGCGATCTTCATCGGGGGCACTTCGACGAGGCTGCTGACCGGAGGCCGCCTCGCCGCGATCAGCGCGATGGCCGGGATCCCGCTGCTGACCGCCGTGGACGAGGAAGGCGGCCGGGTCCAGCGGATCGACGACCTCGACGGCGCAACACCGAGCGCGCGCACCCTGGCCGCCACCAGCAGCCCGGATCAAGCCCGCGCACTCGGCTACAGCCGAGGCCGTCAGCTCCTGGATCGCGGGGTGACCATGGACCTCGCCCCTGTCGCCGACGTCAGCGACGCGCCTGCGAAGAGCGTGATCGGTGACCGCTCGTTCAGCGTTGATCCGGCTGTCGTGACCCGCTACGCCGGTGCGTTCGCCGACGGGCTGCGCGCGGCCGGCGTCACCCCCGTGCTCAAGCACTTTCCAGGACACGGCAACGCATCCGGCGACTCACACCGTCTGCTTCCGCGCACACCGCCACTAACCGTACTGGAAAGCCACGACCTGAAGCCCTACGAGATGCTCCTGCCGGCCGGCGCACCGGCCGTGATGATGGGACATCTCGACGTCCCCGGCCTGACCGGCGGACTGCCGGCGTCGCTCAGCGCGGCGGCGTACGAGTTGCTTCGTGGCAAATACCGGTTCGACGGAGTCGCCATGACCGACGACCTCGGCGCGATGCGGGCGATAACCGACCGGTTCGGTCTGGCCGAGGCCGCGACCCGCGCACTCGTCGCGGGCGCGGACCTCGTTCTCTGGTCGTCGCCCGAGCCCGTTTCACCGGTACTCGACCGGCTGGAGCACGCCGTCGCCGCCGGCGAACTGCCCCAGAGCCGGTTGGGCGAAGCCCTCAGCCGGGTGGTCCACCTCAAGACCGGGTGCACACCATGACCGAATCCACGGCGAACGGCTTGCCCGAAGAGCAACGATGTGTTCTGGTGCTCATGGCGCGCTACGACGACCACGTCATCGCCCGCCGCCTGGGAATCAGCGTCACCACCGTCCGGCGGCGCATCAAGGCGGTCTACGCGTTGCTGGGTGTGGACAACCGGTTCGCCGCCGGGGTCGCGGTCGCCAAGCGAGGCTGGCTTTGAACCTCACGCCGGGCTCGCCCGTCAGGCTGTCTTCTCGTCCTCGTCGTCATCCTCGTCCAGCCACGGCATCCGCTCGATCAGCCGGTCCACGAGGCACTTCACTTCCGCCTCCCCGAACCCGTGCGGAAGGTGCAGAGCTTGCCGCTGAGCCAGGTGCGCCAGTGCGTCGGGCAGATTCCGGTCGGTGAGCTGCCGACGGGCGCCCACGAGCACCGGAACGACCTCGGCGCCCGCGGCCGTCGCTTCCTCGATCTCCCGCCGGACCCAGTCCTGGGGATCATCGAGCGCGCGACCGCTCGCTCCCCGGTGGTCCTCCCAGCCGAGGCCGAACAGCACGAGGAGCGCACGACACGTGCGCACCTTGTCGATCAGCTCACCCGGGAAGACCTGCCCGGGCGGGATCGACCGGTTGTCCCGGAAGACCTTCTGGTCTCCCCAGCGGAGCGCGAGCTGGTTGTGCAACAGAAACGCTGCCTCGCCGCACTCACCTTTGCGGTAGTTGATGAAGGCCTTGACGCGGGACCGTCTCGGTGAGTCCATCTGCACGCCGTGAGCACCGAGCACGGCGCCGAGCCAGGCCGCCCGCTCCACCCCGCCGAGTTCGCCGGACTGCCAGTCCACGACCTCTACTGGAGGGTCGTCCCGTTCGAAGAGCACCATCGTCTCCGCCGGCAGGTCCACGGTGGACTGCCAGACGATCCCGTCGGCCCAGGGCGCCTGCTCGCGCAGCCACCGGGCCCACTCCCTGGTCGGACCGTACTGCGTTTCGGTCAACAGCCAGCGGTCCTGCCCGATCGCGGCCAGGTCTTCGCCGGAAACCAGGCGAACGAGTGACAGGTCCCGTGTGACCCGCAGTGCCGACAGCCGCTTCCGCTCGACCGCCCGCCGCAGGAGGAACCGGCGGCCGTCGGAGTCGAAGACCAGGTCCGGCAGGAAACGCTCCAGCACGGCGGTCCGGTCGGCGGGCGAGACGTACATCTGACCACGTTCCGCTGGTGCCACGGCGTCGAACCGGCCGCCCCCGAAGACCGACCGCACCGGCGGGTCGGCCGCCACGGCCTCGGTGTGGTTCGGGTGGACGCGCCAGAGCACCGTCCCGGCGGCGAGGCGGTGGCGTGCGGGCTCTCTGGGAAGCTCGGCCGGCGGCCGGCGCGACGGCACGGGATCACCCGTCCACAGCGGCGGTCGCGGCCGCGACGAGGCCGGGTTCGACGACGTTGTCGGACAGCAACGTGACGGGTACCGCGTCGAGCCAGATGTTCCCGCTGACCCACCAGTCCGCGACCGCCCACGGATCGTCATCCGCGCCGAGCACGCGGTTGACCTCGAGGACCACGGAACGAGGCCGGAGATCGGCGTCGAACTGGAAGTCCGGCACGGACACCGAACCGTCGGGCCGTGGCAGCCGGATCAGGTCGCGGACGTCCGGATCGGCTCCCCGGCGACGGAGTTCGGTGGCTGTCGTCACCTGCTGGATGCCGAGGATTCGCTCGCGCGGGTCGTCCGCGGCCGGCAGCCCCAGGGCGAGGCGAACCAGGAAGAGCGCCACCACGGGAGCTTGACGAACCTCCGCGTACCGCTCCTCGTTCAACGCTTCGTAGATCGGTTCACCGGGCTCGTACCAGGGCAACACCAACGTCGCGATGTCGGAGGCCAGCTGATCGCGGTTCTCCTCGACGCTCGTCGCGAACGCACCCAGCAACGAGCGCAGCTTCGTCGCGTCCGCAGCGCCCAGGCGCGCCAGGACGTGCTCGAGCTGCCTCGTGATCTCGATGATCCCGTTGTGGTACGCCAATTCCGGCCTCCTCTAGCCCCATGTCTACGCCGGCGCTCTCGAGTGCGCCAGGATCGGGGGGTGACAACTTGTTGCCACCCCTCACGACTCACCCGGCGCGTAGTGTCGGACGAGGAGCGGAGGTGCGCGTGGCCGACGATGAAGACGAGGATTTCTTCGGTCGCGAACCGGATCCCGCCGACCTCCGGCGACTGCTGGCATCCCTCGATCCAGGCGACGAGACCGGGCTGCACATCAGGCTTCTGCTCACCCGGCTGCTTCCGGAGGACGAGTTCGACGAAGCCATCAGACACGGCGAAGTGGCGATGGCCGGGGCCCGCGACGATCCCGCGCTGCGCTTCGAGCTCCACACCGAACTCCCGTTCCGGTACGAGGAGCGCTGGGAGGCGAACGGTGACCCCGCCGATCTCACCCGGGCGATCGATCACCTCAGCGAGATCGCGCCGTTCCTCGAATGGGCACCCCTGCTCACCATGCTCGGCCGGCTGCTGCTCACCCGCAACGAGGACGAGCGGTCCCAGGACGACGTCGAGGCGGCGGTCAAGTGGCTGCGGATCGCCCGGGCCAAGCCCGGCGCCGATCACGCGACGCAGGCATTCCTCGGCATCGGGCTGGAGCTGCACGACGAGGGCGAACGGGAAGCGTTGCCCCTGCTGCGAGACGTGCTCCAGAGCGAGGAGCTCGCTCAGCCGTTGCTCGACCTGGTGACCCACCGCCTCTCGCGCCTGCATTTCAACCAGCACGTCACGAGCCCCGCGAGCCTGGCCAAGCTCTCGGAGCTGGACACCGCCATCGCGCACGCACGCAGTGGTGATCTGGACGCCTCGGACCAGGCCTTCGACCTCGCTCACATGCTCAGCCTGCGCTTCGCGATGTCCTCGGACGACCAGGACCGCCTCGATGCGATCGGCACCCTGGAACGCGTACTGGCCGACGGGCCGTCCGAATCCGGGGCGGAGCTGTGCGCCGAAGAACTGAGCGAGCTCTACGTGACGTTCTGCCGGGACGGTGAACCGCAAGAAGTGGCCGTGGCCATCGGCAAGCTCGAAGCGCTGAAGGACCGGATGCGGGACGAAAGCCTGCTTGTGCGGCTCGCCTTGGCGGAGGCCTACAGCCTGCGCCGCTCCCGGCCGCAGAACGACGTCGGACGGCTGATCGAACTGCTGGACAAGCTGCCGATCACCGAGCAGTTCGTCCAGTCGTGGCGAGCGCTCGCCCGCGCGGAGCTGGCACTTGACGAGCCGTGCGCCGACGACGAGACGGCCCGGGTGGCGGAGCGGATGTGGGCGGCCGCGCGGGCGGACGTGGCGGACCACAAGACGTTGCTGACCCTGCTCGTGGCGGGCGCCCACGTCCTCGCTCGACGCCACGGGCTGCGCGCCTTCGGCTGGTCGCCGCTGGGCGCGATGGCTGACTTCGACGCAGTCACCGGCACCCGCGAACTGGCTCTCCTGCGCGGCTGGCATGAAGCACTGCCCGCCGGAACGGCGGGCCGCGAGGAACTCCGGGCGTCGGTCGTGTTGTTCCGATCGCACCTGCGCGGCCAGGTTCCGGGCCCGGACGCGACCGAAGAACTGGAAGAACAGCAAGTGATCATCGAGGAGTTGTCCGGGGCTGCCGCCCGCTTGCGATCGGACGATCCGCTGCGGTTGCCTCTGCGCCTTCAACTAGCACTGCAGCGCATGAACCGCACGGCCGTGCTGGGTGATCCTCCCGGGCTCGAGAAAGTCTTGAGAAGCTTGGAAAAGCTGCTGACCGATTGTCCCGCCGGTCATCCGCTGAACCCGCTCACCAAGATCCTTCTCGGGACAGCGCTGCTCCACCGGCACAACCAGTTCGAGCAGCCGGTCGACCTCCACGGAGTCCGGGAGCTGCTGCTGACCGCCGACCCGGGAAACCAGCTCGATGAACCGATCTGGGCGCTTGCGCGCTTCGCGCTCGCTCGCACCGAAGTCCTGCTCGGCGCCGAGAACCGCGACCACGACATGGTCAACAGCGGTGTCCTCCGGCACCAGGAGATGCTCGATCGGCTCCCGCTCGGCGACAGTGTCCGCCACGACGCCGTCTGCGGCCTCGCGTGGAGCCTGCTCATGCGCTACCTGACGGTCGGGGACGCGGCGGACCTCCGTGCGGCCGCCGAGCACCTGCGGGACGTGGGCGGCAGGCCACGGTCCGCGAACGCCCTGTACGAGCTCCACGACCTCGAGAAGCTGGAAACGATGATCGGTCTCCTCGGCGGCACCGGCCCCGTGCGGCACGATGAGATCGACCTCGGCAAGCTGTTGTCGGACGACGTTGCTGCTGCCGCCGCCTCGCTGATCAAGCTTCGCGAGTTCACCGCAGGTTTCGGTCCCTACCCGGCCGCCTTCGGCGTGTTCTTGGACCTCCTCGAGAACACCAGAACGGGGAACCAGCCAGGTATCCTCGACGCGGCGCAGAAGCTCAGGGCCGTGGCAGGCGAGGATGCCGTCGAATGGCAGACCGGCGTCGTCATGACCACGATGGCGAGCCTGGCGTGCCTGACGGTCTACCGGGTGAGCGGTGATCCGGCCGCACTCGATGACGCGATCGCCCTGGTGGAAAAGAGCCTCGCTGACGGGCTGCTCGATCTTCCGGTCGCACTCGGCAGGATCGAGCCCCTGATCGAGGCGTGGTGGCTTCGGGGTACCGAGGCCGATCTCGAGGCCGCTGTCACCACTGGTTGCCTGGTCCTCCGGAGGTACGCGCGGCAGATCCTGATCCAGCGCGACCTCACGGAGTGCGCCTCGCTCGCCGCGTCGGCGGCCGCGACAGCGGTCGACTGGGCCCGGCGCTGCCTCGAGCGGGACCGGCCGCAACCCGCGTTCGCGATGCTCGAGATCGGCCGCACTCTGCGCCTGCACGCCGCCACGAACCTGCCCGCGGTCCTGCGTGAACGCGTCACGCCCACGATCACGCGGGCCGTTCCGGCGAACGCCCTCACCGGCGCCGAGATGTCGGCGATCGCCGGAGGCCGAGTCGCCATCCCCGACGACCTGCGCCGGCGTGCCCTTGATTCGAGCGCCCCGGAGGACGTCGGCCAGTGGCCACCTCAGCCGATCGCCGGCGAGGTAGCAGGTGTACTGCGAGAACTGGGACTCGACTTCCTCGTCTACCTGGTGCCGGGTGGGAACAACACCGCCGGGTACGCCGTCCACCTTTCGCGTACCGGCGAGCTGGGGCGCCTCGAACTACCGGACCTCGGGCCGCCGGAACAAGCCCCGACGGACATCGACGCCTCCTGTGAGTGGGCATGGCGAACGACCATGGGCCGGCTGAGCGAGCACCTTTCCGATGCGCGCCGCATCGCGCTCATCCCGTGCGGAAGCCTCGACCGCATTCCCTGGCACGCGGCCCGCGAGCCCGGCGGAGGGCAGTTTCTCCCCGAGCGGCTCCAAGTGACCTACGCGGCGTCCGCCCACCAGCTCGGCGAAGTGGCTCGCCGTCCGGTGCTCCCGGCCGAGGCCGGTATGACCTTTGTGGCGGATGGGAAAGACGCCGGAATCGGCGGACAGGAGGCGCGCTACCTCGCGGGTCTCCACCCGCAGGGCCGGTTCTTCGGCCACAGCTCCTGGCCCGGAGCGGTTGCCGTTTCCCGTGAGGTCCTGATCGACGTGCTGCTGGGCGATCGTCGTCCGGCGGTACTCCACCTGGCCTGCCACGCGGTGGCGGAGCCCGACCCGGTCAACGCCCGCATCGGCACCGGCGAGGCGGCGATGTCGGTCCTGGAACTGCTGAACCCGGCTGTCCCGCGCTCCGAACGGACACCGGGCGGGCTGGTGGTGACCGCGGCTTGCGAGACCGATCTCGGCGGTGACTCCGACGAGGGGCTTTCCATTGCCACCGCATTGCTCGCCACCGGCGCATCGTCGGTGATCGGTACAAAATGGCGGGTCTCGACCCACCAGACGGCTGTGCTGATGTGCTACTTCCACCACGAGCTGCAGCTCGGCCGCAGTCCGTCGGAGGCGCTGCTCGCAATGCAGCTCTGGGCCATCGATCCCCACCGGCCTCCGCTGGCGGGGCTGCCCATCGAACTCACCGTGACCGCGACCTCCGCGGCGCTGTCCGATCCCCGGTACTGGGCCGCGTTCACCCATCACGGCCGTTGATGTCTCGTCACCGCCCGATCACGGTCAGACCGTCGGCCACCACGACGCCGTTGTGGAGGACCGTGCGGTCCTTTGCTCGGTCCATCACCGCGCTTGTCGGGGTTTCGCCGTCCACCAGGATCAGGTCTGCTCGGTCTCCCACTGCCAGGCCCGGGCGGTCGTCGAGACCCGCCAAGCGCGGGACGTCGTGGCTCATGATCGATGCTCCGCCCATCGTGGCGATCGCCAAAGCCAGCTCGATGTGCTCGTCTCGGCGGAAGCCTCGGGTGAAGGCCAGTTGCCAGGTTCGGTCCAGTAGGTCGCAGTTGCCGTAGGGGCTCCAGTAATCCCGCTGGCCGTCCTCGCCCAGGCCGATGCGGACGCCCGAGGCGACCAGGTCCAGCAGGGGTAGCTGGCCGGCGGCGGAAGGGGCGACTGTGGTCATCGCTATGTCGAGTGAAGCGAAGTCGTCGATCACCCTGCGGCTCACCGACTCCGAGATCGAGCCCAGGTCGTACGCGTGGGACATCGTCACCTTGCCGCGCATGTCCAGCGCCCGGACTCGGTCGATCACCAGGTCCGTCGAGAACAGGCCCAGGTGGCCCGGCTCGTGCAGGTGGATGTCGATCTCGGCCTGGTGCTTCTCGGCCAGGGCGAAGACCGCGTCCAGGTGTCCTTTCGGGTCGCGGTCCAGCGTGCACGGGTCGATTCCGCCGATGACTGTTGCTCCGGAGCGCATTGCTGCGTCCAGGAGGTCCAGCGTGCCCGGCTCGCGGAGGATGCCCGCCTGGGCGAACGCCATTACCTGGACCTCGGCTTGAGTGGCGTACTTCTCGCGGGCGGCCAGGACTGCGTCCAGCTTCTCCAGGCGGCAGTCGACGTCTACCTGGGCGTAGCTGCGGACTCGGGTCGTACCCAACCCGATCATCCGCTCCAAGGTTCCGGCCACGCGCTCCGGCAGTGGCACCTCAGCCGAACGCCAGTTGAGACGGTCGTTCGTCATCATCGCGACCACTCCCGGGCCGCCCGTGTGGGGGCGGAACGGGAGGCCGATGCGCGTCGAATCCAGGTGGACGTGGACGTCGCTGAACGACGGGAACAGCAGGCGGCCTCGGCCCTCGAGCGAAGGAGACGCAGAAGGAGAGTGCGGGCGGATTGCCGTGATCCGGTCGCCGTCCAGTTCGACGTCGCTGCGCTCGCCGCCCCAGGGGCGGACGTCACTGATCAACATCGGAGACACGTTACTTGCCCAGCGCGTCCACGCCGGCCTGGGCGAACGTCTCGTCCTGGGCGCCCGACGGCGCTCCCGCGACGCCCACCGCCGCGATCGGGGTGGCGCCCGCGGTCACCGGGACCGCGCCGGCCAGGAACAGGGTGCCTTCGATGTCCTTCAACGTCGGGGTCTGCTGCAGGCGGCCCACCAGCTCGGACGTCTTCGCGTTCCACGAGACCGCCGTGAACGCCTTCTGCTGCGCCGAGCTGTAGGACTGCGGGCCCGCGCCGTCGCCGCGCAGGGTCAGGACCGTGTTGCCGTCGCGGTCCACCACCGCCACCGACACGTGCTGGCCGGCCTTGGTCGCGGCGTTCAGTGCGGCCTGGGCGGCCTTCTGCGCGGAGGCGATCGTCAGGTGTGACGTCTGGACGACGCCGGTGGCCGGAGCCGCGGTGGCCGACACCGCGCCGACCGTGGTGATGGCGAGCGCGGCGACAGCGGCGGCGATGCGGGTGCGGGTCGAGATCATGGTGCGCTCCTCGGGATCGTGGGGTTCGATGGCTCCAGCTTCAGCCCGCCAAGGGGTCGACGCGGTCGATGCGTCGGCGACGTTTCCCGCGTCGACCGGCCGACGTCCGGGTCAGCCGATCGGCTGATGCGCGGGCACCGGACCCGGTTGACGCTGAGAGCGGAGGGGAGTGAACATGACGACAGCCGACTCGGACGCGCGGTGGCTCGCCGCCGTCATGCACTCGGCGTTCTTGCTGCTGGTGCTCGCCTCCGCGGTCCGGTTCCTGACGCGCCACGACGGCACCCCGCTGGCGCCCTGGGTGATCGCGCTGACCGCGGCCCTCGTCGTCGCGTACGGCGTCGGGCTGCTGAAGCCCGGCCTCGTCTGGCTGATCGTCATCCTGGTGTTCTGGGTGGTGCTGGTCGTGCTCGCGCCCAGCTTCGCGTGGTCGGCGATCCCGCTGTTCGTCACCGGTCTGCGCACGCTGCCGACCGGCCCGGCCGTCGCCCTGGTCGCCGTGGTCACCGCGCTCGTGGTCGTCTCGCAGAACCGGCTGGCCGACGGCTTCGACCCGAACCTGACCATCGTGCCGATCGCCATCGCCCTGGTCACGACCGCGGTGATCACCTTCATGCGGCGGCAAACCGAGCGGCTGCGCGAGTCCGAACGAAACGCCGGGGTCCTGGCCGAGCGGCACCGGGTGTCCCGCGAGATCCATGACGCCCTCGCCCAGGGCCTGTCCAGCCAGGCGATGCTGCTGCAGGCCGCCGACCAGGCCTGGGCCCGGCCCGAGCTGGCGCGCGAGCACCTGCGTTCCGCGCTGCGCGTCGGCGCCGGCAACCTGTCGGAAGCGCGCCGGCTCGTGCAGGACCTCGCGCCCGCCGATCTCGCCGACGCCACGCTCGAAGACGCGCTCCACGCCGTCGCCGACCGGCAGACGCAGGCCGGGCTGCCCGCCGAGGTCCGCGTCGACGGCGCCGAGCGGCCGTTGCCCGAGCGCGTTCAGTCCGCTTTGGTCCGCATCGCCCAGGGCGCGCTGGCCAACGCGCTCGAGCACGCGGGAGCCGGCCGCGCCGTGGTCACCCTCACCTACCTCGACGACCAGGTCGTGCTCGACGTCGCCGACGACGGACGGGGTTTCCGTGTGACAAAAACAGAACCCGGCGAACGCGGTCACGGCCTGCCGGCCATGCGGGCCCGGGCGCAGCAGCTCGGTGGCCGTCTGACCGTCGAGTCCGCCCCCGGCCAAGGCACTGTGATCTCGGCTGCGATCCCGTTGGAGACTGCCCCATGAGTATTCGCGTGCTGGTGTGCGACGACCACGCCGTCGTGCGGGCCGGGCTGCGCGCACTGCTGGCGGGCGCGGACGGCATCGAGGTCGTCGCGGAGACGGCGAGCGGGGAGGAGGCCGTCGCGACCGCGGCCACCGTGCGCCCGGACGTCGTCCTGATGGATCTGCAGCTGGGCGCCGGTATCGACGGGATCGAGGCGACGCGGCGGATCCTCGCCGATCCCGGCGCGCCCCGGATCCTGGTCCTGACGACGTATGACACTGACGCGGACATCACCCGCGCCATCGCCGCGGGCGCCACCGGGTACCTGCTGAAAGCCGGGTCCGCCAACGAGCTGTACGCGGCGATCGAGGCGGCCGCGGCCGGCCGAACCGCGGTTTCCCCGCCGGTCGCCGACCGGATGATGGCGCAGCTGCGCACGCCACGGCCGTCGCTCACCGATCGCGAGCGGGACATCCTCCGCCAGCTCGCGCAGGGGCTGGGCAACCGAGAGATCGCCCGTGCGCTGTTCATCAGCGAGGCCACGGTCAAGACCCACCTGAGCCGGATCTACGGCAAGCTCGCCGTCGACACCCGGGCCGGCGCCGTCGCGGTGGCGAAGGAACAACGGCTGCTGGACTGACCGATCACGGCTCGTCGTCCCACCTCGCGCCGTATGCAAGCCCCGGCGTCAGTCCCCGGAACCGCAGGTGGACCTCCCCCGCCGAATCGACCGCGTGACGGCCGCCGCTGTAGGCCGGGTCTGAGACGTCTCGCTGGAATGCGCCCTCCAGGGTGCGGACCTCGCGTGGGTGCTCCAGTCCGAAGCGGACGCGCAGGTCGAACGAGTCGCACAGGTGCCGGGGTACGCACACCATGTACGGCCTCAGCGCCGCCGCGGACGGCAGGCGGAACAGGGCCGCGACTTCCCACGACTCGCCCCGGGCCAGCGGGCGGGGCAGCTCCAGGCCGTAGCCCCAGCGGTCGCTCGCCTCCATCCCGCGGTCCACCAGCGTGCCGCCGTACAGCACCGTCACCGTCAGGTCCTGACGGCCGGCGGGCAACGACACCGCCAGGTCCAGCGAACGCAAGCCGTCCTGGTCGGCGACGATCCGGCGTTGCTCCAGGATCTCCGGCTGCGGCTGGTCGAGGACCATCGCCACCGTCAGCGACGTCGAGTGCCAGCGGTCGGCCGGGGACGCGGCCGGCGCGGCCGAAGCTCCGGTGGCCAGCTCGGCCAGCAGCTCGATGGCCTCGTCCACGCGACGGCGGACCGTCCGCGGGTCGCGGTCGACGCGCATCGCCGCCCACTTCACCCGGTCCTGGTACAGCGGCTGGCGGGCCTCCGCGCAGATCGCGAAGGCCGCCAACGCCGCCAGCCGCAGGTCCTCCGGCAGGTGCTCGGCCAGCTCGGACAGGCGGCCGGCCACCTTCTGGCGGACCGTCGCCAGGCCGTCCTCGTCGGTCACTTCGCAGGCCGACCGCAGCACCGGGCCCACCCGCTCCTCCAGCCTGCCCAGCAAGCCGCGCCCCTTGCGCAGGGTCTTGAGCTCCTGGACCAGTTCTGCGCGCCCTCTCACAGCCGGTCTCCTTCAGTGCGTTTCCATGACGTCTCCTTTCTGGACAGGATGCGACCGGCCGGTGGACGGGAAGTCGACAGAACGTGCATCACCGAGGCGATCAACGCCGTGCCCACGCGGACGCCGTCGCGGCCGAAGTACGTGCGGAACGTGCCGATCCGGCCGAGCGCGTCCTCGTCCGCGTCGCCGACGCCGAACGCCACCACCCGGGGCCGGCGCGCCCACGCCGGGTCGGTCAGCGAAGCGAACGCCGCCGGCCAGGTCACCGGGTCCGTCGGCTGGCCGTCGGACAGGAAGAACACCACCGGGCGGTGCACCTGCAGCCGGTGCTTCTCCAGCCCGCCGACGTCCCCGTCGATGGCCTCGCGCAGGAACGTGAACGCCGGCCCGAAGTTGGTGCCGGCGCCCGCCCGCGGCGCGGGCAGCTCGGCGAGGTCGTCCATCGGGAGCAGCGGCTGCACCACGTGCGGGGTCTCCCCGAACCCGATCACGCTGCAGAGGATCCGGCCGGTGACCGACGCGTCGGCGTCCACGGCGCCGCGGAACTCCCGCAGCCCGGTGTTCAGCTCGTCGAGGTGATCCGCCATCGAAAGCGACACATCGCAAGCGACGTAGCACGGCAACACGTCGGACCCCATACCGGTTTCTCCCTCACGCCCCTGGTTCACCGGCGCAGCCTGGCAAGGGCGTGTGTATCGAACGTGCAGGAAATGCGGATTTTCGAAACCCTTTCGGCCGATTGCGCGATGTCATTTGCGGACAGCAAGCTGGCGCCGGGGAGGCCGCGTGGAGTTTCGGATGCTCGGCCCGCTCGAGGCGTGGCACGACGGCGCCCCGGTGCAGCTGGGTGACCAGCAGCAACGGTTCGTCCTCGTCGTGCTGCTCCTGAACGCGAACAAGCCGGTGACGCCCGCGCGCCTCGCGGAGATCGTCTGGGCCGGCCGGGAAGCCAAGCCCACCATGGTGCGCGGCTACATCAAGCGGCTGCGCGACGTCGTGCAGGACACCGACGTGACCATCGAGACGACCCCGACCGGCTACCTGCTGCGGATCGGTGACGCGCAGCTCGACACCGTCCGGTTCGACCGGCTGCGGACGGAGGCCGCCGAGGTCCGGACGCGTGATCCGCGCCGGGCCGTCGAGCTGCTGCGCGAGGCCGCCGGCCTCTGGCGCGGGGCGTTCCTCGAGGACATCGACATCGACCGCGTCGGCGGGCCGGAGGTGGTCTTCCCGGAGGAGAGCCTGCCCGACACCGTCGGCGACCTGGCCGAGCTGGAGCTGGAAACCGGGGACCACCGCTCGGCGCGCGACCGGCTGCGGCCGCTCGTCCGCTCCGACCCGGCCGGCCAGATGCACGCCGAGCTGCTCATGCGCGCCCTGATCGCCGGCGGCGACCGGGTGGGCGCGCTGCGCGTCTTCAACGGCACTCGCGCCGCCCTCGCCGAGCTGCGCATGGAACCGGGTCCGGTGCTGCGCAACCTCGCCGCGCGGGCGGAGCACGGCGAACCGCCCAGCTCGCTGCCGTCGCGGCCCGGCGGGTTCACCGGCCGGGCCACGGAACTCGCCACGATCGAGACGGCGGCCGCGACCGGGCGGCGCGCGGTCTGGGTGAGCGGCGCGCCCGGCGTCGGCAAGACCGGGCTGGCCGTCGAGGCGGCCCACCGGCTCCGCGACCGGTTCCCCGACGGGCAGCTCCTCGCGCGCCTGAACGGGTTCACCCTCGGCGTCGACCCGACGAGCGTCGGCGACGCGCTCACCGAACTGCTCGTCGAGCTCGGCGTCCCGGCCGAGCAGATCCCGGCCACCGTCGGCCGGAAAGCCACGCTCTACCAGACGACGCTCTGGGGCACGCGCACGCTGATCGTGCTGGACAACGCCGCGTCGCCGGAGCAGATCCGGCCGCTGCTGCCCGAGGCGGACGGCTGCCTGGTCGTCGTCACCAGCCGCCGGATGGGCGACGCCGACACCGGCGACTCCGTCCGGCTTTCGCCGTTGGCGCCCGAAGAAGCCGTCGACCTGTTCCACGCGCTGACCGAGCCGCCGCGGGTGCGCGGCCGGGCGGCGGCGGTGGCCGAGGTCGTCAAGCGGTGCGGGTTCCTGCCGATGCCGGTCCGGGTGGCGGCCGCGCTGTTCCGGCGGCACGAGCGGTGGCCGCTGGAACACCTGCTCCACCTGCTCGAAGAGAGCGGGCCGTGGGGTGAGGAAGACGGCATCGCCGCCGTCCGGGTGTCGTTCCAGCAGCTCGGCGAGCCGCAGCGGGCGATGTTCACGCTGCTGGGCAGCCTGCCCGGGCCGGAGGTCGACGTCACCGGCGGCGCGGCACTGGCCGGTTGCGACGTCGGCGAAGCGCGGTCACTGCTCGACGACCTGCACGAGGTCAGCCTGCTGGAGGAGGCCGCGCCCGAGCGGTACCTGATGCTCGACCCGCTCAAGGAGTTCGCCGGTGCGGAACCGGCGCCGCGGCAAGCTCTCGTGCGGCTGCTCGACTTCTACCTGGTGACGCTGGCGGCCGCGGTCGGCGCCGCGTACCCGTTCGACAAGGCCCAGCTGCCCGCGACCGACCGGTCTTCCGCGGTGACGCCGGCCTTCGCCGACACCGGCGCGGGGCTGCGGTGGATCGTCGCCGAGCGCGACAACCTCGTGGCCGCCATCCGGTACGCCGCCAAGCACGACCTGCCCGAGCACACGTGGCGGCTGGCCGTGTTGCTGTGGCGCTACTTCAACACGACCAACCAGTTCGAGGACTGGATCGGCACGCTCGAGCTGGCCTGGGAGACCGTCGCCGCCGACCCGGGCAACGACTACGGCCAGGCGCACGTGCTGCTCCGGCTGGCGACCGCGCACGACCGGCGCGGGCAGCTGTCCGAAGCGCTCGAACTCGCGGCCCGGGCGTTGCCGAAGTGGCGCCGCCTCGGCGACCCGCGCGGCGAAGCGGCGACGTTGTGCGCGCTCGCGATCCCGACGATGGAGCTGGGCAAGCACGACCAGGCGATCGCCCACCTCGAAGCGGCGCGGGAGAAGTACGAACAGACCGAGGACCGGCGGGGCGAGGCCCACGCGTTGAGCATGCTCGGTTACCTCAACGAGCTGCACGGCAACTTCGCCGTCGCCATGGAGCAGAACGCGGCGGCCGCGCGGATGCTGCGCGAAATCGGCCACATCCAGGGCGTCGCGCACACGCTGAACAACCTCGGGGCCGCGCAGGAGAAGCTCGGCCTGCTCACCGAGGCGCTGGCCAGCTACACCGAGGCGCACGGGCACGCCGCCGAGGTCGGCGACCACGTCGTCGAGGCGTACGCGCTGAACAACATCGGCAACGTGCACCGCCAGCAGGGCCGCTTCCCCCAAGCCGTGCGCTACCACGACAAGGCGCGCGAGGTGGCGGCGAACGCGCCCGACGCCGACCTGCAGACCCAGCTCTACCTGGACCGCGGCGCGACCGCCCTAGCCCAGGGCGCCCACCGCGACGCGCTCACTGCCGGCAAGGCGGCGCTGGACCTGGCCGACGGCCACGGGAACCGTACGTACGAGGCCCGCGCCCACCACGACATCGCGAAGACGCTGCACGCGATGGGCGACCACGAAAACGCCGTCACGCACTGGAAAGCAGCCGAGCACGGGTTCGCCGAGCTCGACCTGCCGGACGTCGAGCGGGTGCGCGAGGAACGCGCGAAACTGGAGTGCGTCTGCCGCCGGCCGTGATATTCGACGGCGCTGTTTCGCCGCCCGTCACCGGACCGGTCACGAACCGATCGTGACCGGCCCGGCGCACCTCAACCGTGCCAGGGGTTGCCGTCGGTGCCCGCGGGCGGCGGGGTGGTGGTGCTGGTGGGCGGCGGGGGCGGGGTCCCGCCGTCGTCGCCGTCCGCGAACGCCGAGGTGGAACCGATCAGCGGGGACGCCGCGATGATGCAGAACGCGAGCACCGGGCCGCCGATTCTGGCCAGCTTCTTGGGCAAAGACATGACGAATCCTCCTTGGGAAAGGTGTTTGATCTGGGCTTTCTGCGGTATTTCCGCGCCCTGCGATCAGGATTCGTCACGCACGAATTCACAACAAGGAGTTGCCTGTTGACTAACGAAGCAGGAAACAGGAAACAGGCGAAGTCATCAGGCGCGACGGCCCGCGACAATCGACGCGCCGGTAACCAGCAGGACACTCACCGCGACGAGTACGACGGCCGTCGTGGTGACGTTCAGCAGGGAGCCGAGGATCGCCACGCCCAGGACCGCGCCCGTCTGGCGGGCGGCGTTCAACGCTCCGCCCGCGATGCCCGCCAGCTCTCGCGGCGCAGAGCCGACTACCGCGGTCAGCAGTGACGGGATGGCCAGTGAGACCCCGAAACCCAGCAACACCAACGCCACTACCGAAAGAGCAGGTGCGAGCGCCTGGAGCAGCGTGCCGGCCGACATCAGGAGGAAGCCCGACACCGCCGGGATCCGGGGGCCGATCCGGGCCACGAGACGGCCGGTGAAGATCGGGTTGAACGCCGTCGGAATCGTCAGTGGGAGGAACGCCAAGCCCGTCGACGACGGTGAATAGCCCCGGGTTTTCTGGAAATACAGCGACAGCACGAACAGAACACCTGACAATGCGAAATTCACCATCGCGCCCGCCAGCAGGTTCCGGGAAATGAGGCGGGACGGGAGCATCGCGTCCGGGCGGCGTTGGGATATCACGAACACCGCCGCGGCCGATGCGGACGGCAACAATACCCACCAATTCCGCTCGACCAAGGCGTACGTCAGGGTCGACAACGCGATCACCGCGGACACCTGGCCGGTCAGGTCGGTGTGGCGGGGTTTGGGTGGGGTTGCCGGGGCCTTGCGGGACAGGGCCAGGGCGATCAGCGCCACCGGGACGTTCACCACGAAGATCGCCCGCCAGCCGAACGTCTCCGTCAGCAGGCCGCCCAGCAGGGGGCCCGCCACCAGGCCGGTTCCGCTCACCGCCGCCCACACGCCCATGGCCTTCGCGCGAGAGGCGGGTTCCGGGTAGGCGACCGCGATCAGGGACAGCGACGACGGCACCAGCAGGGCGCCGGCGATGCCGAGCACGGCGCGTAAAGCGATCAACATCGGGACGGAAACCGACAGAGCCGAGAGTAGAGAGAGCAGCGCGAACGAGAGCAGGCCCAGAAAGAAGATCCGGCGGGCGCCGTAGCGGTCGGACCACGCTCCCGCCGTCAGGAGGAACGCCGCGAACGTCAACGTGTAGCCGTTCGAGATCCACTGCTGGCCGGACAGCGATGGGGCTAGGGCCGGGAGCGCGACCGTGACGATCGTGGTGTCCAGCATGACCAGGAAGTAGCCCAGCGAGAGGCCGGTGAGGAGTCTTGGCACGGCTTCGAGCCTGGACGCTCCGTGACGTCGGCGGAAGCAGGGAGTTACGATGGCCGGTATCGGGAACTCCGATGGGGGACACCATGGAACTGCGCCACCTGCGCACTTTCCGCGTCGTCGCGCGGACGCTCAACTTCACCCGGGCCGCCGGTGAGCTGCACTACGCGCAGTCCAGCGTCACCGAGCAAGTCCAGGCCCTCGAAGGCGAACTCGGGACGCCGTTGTTCGAGCGCGGCCGGCGGTTGGCGCTCACCGCGGCCGGGGAACGGCTGGTGGGGTACGCCGATCGGGTGCTCGCGCTCGTCGAGGAGGCCAAGGCCGCCGTCGACGACGAACGTGGTGAACCCGAGGGCGAGCTGACGATCGGGGCGCTCGAAACCCTCTGCGCGCACCGGGTTCCGGGGATGTTCAAGGAGTACCGGCAGCGGTGGCCGCGGGTGCGGGTCTCGGTTCGGGAAGGCGGGCGCGGCGAGCTGTACGCGGCCGTCCGGGAGTCCGAAATGGACGTTTGCTTCACGTTCGGGGACGCGCCCGCCGATCCCGCTTTCGCCAGCGAGGTGCTCGGCACGGAACCGCTCGTCGTGATCGTGCCCGACGGTCATCCCCTGGCGGCCAAGGCGGAGATCCGGCCCGGCGATCTGCACGGCGTCGGGTTCCTTGCCACGCAACGAGGCTGCGGCTTCCGGGAGATGCTGGACCGGATCGACGGGCCCGTCATCGAGGCCGAGGTCGGGAGCCTGGCCGCGTTGTGCCGGTGCGTCGCGCAGGGGCTGGGGTGCGGGATCGTGCCCGGGATCGTCGAGCACGCCGGCGCGACGGCGATTCCGCTGGCCGGCGCGGAAACCAGCGTCACCATGACCTGGCGGCGGCGGGACGAACGCAAGCCGAGCATCGCCGCGCTGCTCGCCGTCGCGCGGAACCGGTGAACGTCGGGTGTCCGCCACTCGCCGACAACGCTGTCAGTGACGATGCTCGGTTACTGCGCGAAGCGGCCGGTTGAGGGCTTCTCAAACGCCCATCGAGGTGGAAAGGTGCTCACCGGACCGAGGACGTGACCAAAGGTCCGCTTCTGACAACGTTGTCATCTCCTGGGAGGTGCGCCCATGTGGTCGCAGAGCAGACGGTTGGCCGCCGCGGTGGCCGCGGGGGTGGTGGTCGTCGGCCTGGCCCCCGCCGTGGCGCAAGCCGCGCCGGCGCCCGCCGATCCGGTGTCGCTGGTGAACCCGTTCGTCGGCACGCAGAACTTCGGCAACACCTTCCCCGGCGCGAGCGCGCCGTTCGGCATGGTGCAGGTCAGCCCGGACACCGGCGGGCAGGGTGGCTACGACTACCTGCAGAACGCGATCTACGGCTTCAGCCAGACGCACCTGTCCGGCGTCGGCTGCGGCGTGATGGGCGAGCTGCCGATCATGCCGACCACGGGCGCCGTCGACAACGTTGACAAAGACGCCTACAAGTCCACCTACAGCCACGACGACGAGCACGCCGAGCCCGGCTACTACCGCGTCGGCCTGCAGAAGTACGGCGTGAACGCGGAGCTGACGGCGACCGCGCGCACCGGCTGGCAGCGCTACACCTTCCCGTCGACCGGCCAGGCGAACGTCCTGTTCAACACCGGCCAGGCCAACCAGTCCGTCAAGGACTCCGAGATCCACGTCGTCGGCGACCGGACCCTCGAAGGCCGCGTGCGTGCCGGCGGGTTCTGCGCCGGGCACGACGAGCACACCGTCTACTTCACCGCCACCTTCGACCGGCCGTTCAGCTCCTACGGCACCTGGCGCGGCTCGACGCGCACGCCCGCGAGCCGCGACGCCGCGGGCACCGGCGGCAACGGCGCCTGGGCGAGCTTCGACGCCACCACCGACCACGACGTCGTCCTCAAGGTCGGGCTGTCCTACACCGGGCTCGACGGCGCGCGGAAGAACCTCACGGCCGAGACGAACGACAGCTACGACTTCGACGCCACGAAGACCGCGCTGCACCAGCAGTGGGCCGACCGGCTCGGCGCGATCAAGATCGGCGGCGGCACCACCGAGCGGCAGACGGCGTTCTACACCGCGCTCTACCACTCGCAGCTGCACCCGAACCTCGCCGGCGACACCGACGGCACGTACACCGGCTTCGACGCCAAGGTGCACACGGCCGCCGGCTACACGCCGTACCAGAACTTCTCGCTGTGGGACACCTACCGGCCCCAGAACCAGCTGCTCGAAATGCTCGAACCGCAGGTCGCGCGGGACGTCGCGCTGTCGGTCGTCGCCATCGGCCGGGACGGCGGCTGGCTGCCGCGCTGGGCGCTGGCCGAGAGCGAAACGAACATCATGACCGGCGACCCGGTGACGCCGTTCCTCGTCGAGGCGTGGTCGAAGGGCCTGCTCGCCGGACACGAAGAAGAGGCGTACGCGCTGCTCAAGAAGAACGCGACGAGCACGCCGCCCGCCGACTCGCCGTACAACGGACGTTCCGGCGTCGACTACTACAACGACCGCGGTTACATCCCGAGCGGGCTGACGCTCGGCACGGACTGCGCGGCCAAGGGCGGCGACAACGACTGCGAGCACCCGGCGTCGGCGACCATGGAGTACTCGGCGGCCGACGCGGCACTCTCGTTGATGGCGAAGGGACTGAACCACCAGGCCGACGCGCGGATGTTCGCCGACCGCGGCCAGTGGTACAAGAACCTCTGGGACTCCTCGACGCAGGCGTTCCGCCCGCGCACCACCGAAGGCACGTTCCTCACGCCGTACAACCCGGTCGACGCCGACCACCAGTTCCACGAAGGCGGCGCCTACCAGTACCAGTGGCTCGTGCCGCAGGACCCGGCCGGGCTCGTCTCGCTGATGGGCGGCAAGCCCGCGACGGAGAAGCGGCTCGACTCGTTCTTCGTCTACAACAAGCTGCTCACGGACCCCGCGGGGACCGCGCGCAACGACTGGATCGCCAGCCCGTACGACTACTACGGCAAGCCGACGTACAACCCGAACAACGAGCCCGACCTGCTCGCGCCGTACATGTACAACTGGGTCGGCGCGCCGGCGAAGACCGCGACCGTCGTCCGCGCGGCGATGACGCTGTTCACCACCGGCCCGGACGGCATGACCGGCAACGACGACCTCGGCACCATGTCCGCGTGGTACGTCTTCTCGTCGCTCGGGCTGTACCCGACGATGAGCGGCGCGAACTTCCTCGCCGTGTCGAGCCCGCAGTTCGAGTCGGCGACCGTCCGGATCGGTCAGTACGGGCGGTCGCAGGGCGGCACGCTCACGGTGAACGCGCCGGGTGCGAGCGACACCAACCGGTACGTCCAGAGCGTGTCGCTCAACGGCCGCGACGTCCGGCAGACGTCGCTGGACTGGTCCGCCCTGGCCCACGGCGGCACGCTGAACCACAAGCTCGGCTCGAAGCCGTCTTCGTGGGGGACTTCGGCCGGCGCCCAGCCGCCGTCGGTGAACAACGCCGTCGGTGACCTGCGGCGGCACGTCGACGCGTCGCTGCGGCAGACGTCCGTGGTGATCCCGGCCGGCGCGGCGCAGCAGGTGCACCTCGACCTGGACGTCGTCGCGCAGAACCCGCTGCTGCAGCCGGTGACCGTGACGGCGACCGCGCCGGCCGGGTGGAAGACGAAGGTTCAGCCGATCCAGGTGATCTGGTCCGGACGGCTCCCGACGTCGAAGACGGTGCCGATCACGGTGACGGTGCCCGCGGGCACCGCCGCCGGGACGTACCCGGTGCAGGTCAAGGCGGCCGGGCTGGGCGCGAACACGGTGACTCGCTCGGTGTCGATCGAGGTCCGGACGCCGTCGGCGTGCGCTTCCGCCGGGACGCAGTGCGCGGTCGACCTCGGCCGCGACTACAACCACGACGGCACGGCGACGGTCGCGGCGTCGTCCGAGGGCAACTTCGACGGCGGCGGCTGGAGCTACGACGCCGCGCTGCTGCCGGCGGCCGGGTCGGTGACCTGGGACGGCGTCACGTACGCGGCACCGGACGCGTCGGGGACCGCGGCGAACTTCGTCGAGGCGCGGGGCCAGTCGCTGCTGCTCCCGGCCGGGCCGCACGCGGCGCTGCGGCTGGTCGGGTCGTCGCACAACGGCCCGGTGACGACCACGCTGACCGCGCACTACACGGACGGCACGAGCGCCGACCTCGCCGCGACGTTCGGCGACTGGGCGGGATCGGGCAGCCCGGTGGTGCTGGACATGCCGCACCGGATCAAGGCGGGCAGCGGCGTCGACGGGCCGGCGGTACGGCTGTTCGGCATCTCGGCGGCGCTGGACGGCGGGAAGACCCTGCAGTCGGTGAGCCTGCCGAACGACCCGCGGGTGGAGATCTACGCGCTCACCCTGGCGTGAGCGCTCGTTGAAAGCCGTGAAGGCCTCCTTGCCGGCTCTTATGGCCGGTAAGGAGGCCTTCACGGCTTTTCGGTCGGGGCGGCGAGGTGCCGTCAGGACGGCCGGACCTCCGGGGCCTGGGGCGCGCGGTCGAGCTTGCGGAACTCGACCCACTGGCGGCTGACGTCCGACCAGGTTGCCTGGTGCCGGTCGAAGAACTCCTGCAGGCGCTCGCGGCTCAGCTCGGCCGTCGGGGTCGCGACGATGTAGTAGTCCATGTCGTCCCGCAGCCGGTTCAGGCTGTAGCGGGTCTCCTCCATCAGCACCCAGCGCGAGCGCCAGTTGAAGAACGTCTCGAGCCCGCCGAGCACCGTGACCAACGCGACCATCGGCAACGCGATCGACGCTCGCGCCGGGATCTCCTGAATGCCCAGGACCACGGTCGACGCGGCGGTGAGCACGAGCGCGCTCACCCGCACGATCGACGCGCGCTGCCGAAAGCGGCGCTTGCGGACGTCGGCCCAGTCCATGTCGGCCGAGACCAGGTCGCGGAAGCCCAGCAGCGTCTCGCGCAGCGGGCGGTCCGCCTCGCGACCGGCGACTTCGAGGAACCCGCGTTCGGAGTCGAGGTGGTGGTCGGGCCGTTCGGACTGGGGCGCCATCCGGCCAGACTGCCAGCCGCGGCAAGGGTCAGGCGACGATGCGTGGCTCCGACGCCAACCTCGACAGCACCTGCGTCAGCCGTCTTGCCGCGACGTCCCATTCCTCCAGTGCGCTTCCCCGGCCCAGGGCTGCCGTGCGCAGGGATCTGCGTAGCTCCGGGTCCGCGTACCAGCGGTGCAGGGCGTCCGCCAGGGCGAACGGGTCGTTCGGCGGGACCAGCAGGCCCGGCATCTCGCCGTCCGCGTCGACGCCCAGGGCGTCGTAGACCCCGCCCACCTCGGTCGCCAGGACCGGGATGCCGCGGGCCAGGGCCTGCGCCACGAACATGCCCGACGCGCCGCCGCGCGACGGGATCACCAGCAGGTCCGCCGCGTTGTAGGCCGCGCCCAGGTCCACCGCGTCGCCGGACAGCGTGATCCGGCCGCCCAGTCCGAGGCGCTCGATCGACCAGCCCAGCTCGTCGACGTAACCGCGGGACACCTCGAGCGAGCCGACGCAGACGCACGACAGCGCGAGGTGGTCGACCTCGCCCAGGGCCTCGACCAGCACGTCTTGGCCGTTGCGGCGGGTGACGTCGCCGACGCACAGCAGGCGGGACACGCCGTCCGCACCCGCGGCCAGCGGGGCCGCGTCCGTGCCCGGCTTCGCCACGTAGACGCGGCTCGGGTCCAGGTCGTGGCGGTCGATCAGCAGCCGGGCCAGCCACGGGCTGGTCGCGACGACCATGCCCGCCATCCGCAGCGTCTCGCGCTCGCACGCGTCCAGCTCCGCGCGGCGCGCCGGATCGAGGCCGGGCTCGTCGGCGAGGGCCTGGTGGACCAGCACGGCCAGCCGCAGCCGTCTGGCGTGCGGGACGACGATCTCGGGGACGCCGGCCGCGATCATGCCGTCGAGCAGCACCACCGTGCGGTCGGGCAGCGCCATGAGTGACCGTGCGAGCCGTCTGCGAGCCGTCGCGTCCGGCTCCGGCCAGTCGCCCACGATCGGCAGCTCCAGCACCGGCTGCCCGACGGCGGGCAGGTTCTGGCACATGCGCTTGTCGTAGCTGTCGCTGCCCGGCGGCGCGGCCGGGAGGATGAAGACCATCGGGTCGGCGGGCCTCATCGCGGACGCCGGGGCAGGGCGGTGGAAACGGACACGGCTACCTCCAGGCGCGGTCGACGACGATGACGGCTCATCTGTCACACGTGGCCGGCACCGGGCCGGTTCAGACCTGTCCGTCGATCATCCAGACGCCGTTCTCCTGGATCATGGTGAAGGTGTCGTTCTCGGCCTGGCCGCCGTCGTAGACGACGTGCGCGGTGACCCGGTTGGGCCCGACCTCCTTCACGCCGCTGGCGTTCACCGACTTGAACCGGCCCCAGAAGCGGGTGTACGTCTCGTACGTCTGGCCGCGCGACGCCTTGAAGTGGGCGGTCAGGAGCTTCCACGCCTCCGCCGGGTTGCCCGGGAGCAACTGGTAGTAGGAGTTGAGCGCGTCGGCGGCGTTCTTCGCGGACGCCACCGTCGAAATCGTCGGTGACGTCGGCGGCGCCGAGGTCGACGGCGCCGACGTGGGCGGCGGTGTCGGGGACGGCGAGGCCGAGGTGGGGGCCGAAGCCGAGGTGGACGGCGCCGGCGAGGCCGGCGGGGCGGCGTTGTCCTGCGGCGGCTTCTGGCGCACGACCAGCAGGATCGCCACGACGACCGCGACGCACAGCAGCGCCGCGCCCGCGCCGACGGCGATCATGCCCTTGCGCGCGCCCGGCGACACCGCGGCGACCTCGCCCGGCGGGGGCGGGATGACGGCCGAGGCCGGCATGGCGGCCGGCGCCTCCGGGATCGTCGCCGCGAGCACGGCCTCCCCCGGCTCGTCGTCCGTCAGCAGCGCCCGCAGCTCCCGCTCGACCTCGTCCATCGACGGCCGCTCGGCGGGTTCGGGGGCGAGCATCCGCAGCAGCAGCGGGGTCAGCCGCTCGGCCTTGACCGGCGGCTCGATCTCCCCGCTCGACGCCTTGTAGAGCAAGGCGATCGGGTTGTCCGAGGTGCCGTACGGCGTCGAGCCCTCGACGGCGGCGTACAGCGTGGCGCCGAGGGAGAAGACGTCGGCGGCGAAGCTCGCGTCCTCGCCGCGGGCGATCTCGGGCGCGAGGTACGCGGGCGTTCCGGCGATCTCACCGGTGGCGGTGAGCTTGACGTCACCGATCGCGCGGGAGATGCCGAAGTCGGTGATCTTCGCCGTGCCGTCGTCGGAGACCAGGATGTTGGCCGGCTTGACGTCGCGGTGGACGATCCCGACGCGGTGCGCGCCCGCCAGCGCGGAGCTGATCTGGGCGCCGACGCGGATGGCGTCGTCGACCGGAACCGGTTCCTCCTGGATCAGGACGGCGAAGCTCTTCGACGGCAGGTACTCCATCACCAGCCACGGCCGGTCCTCTTCCTCGAGGACGGCGAACACCGTGATCGCGTGGGAATGCTGCAACCGGGCCGCGATCCGCGCCTCGCGCATCGCGCGGTTCTTCGCTTCTTCGGTGCGGTCCTCGTCGTGGTCGTGCGGCAGCAGGAGTTCCTTGATCGCCACCGTGCGGTCGAGCCGCTCGTCCTGCGCGCGCCACACCGTGCCCATCGCGCCGCCGCCGATCGGCTCGATCAGCCGGTACCGATCGCGGATCCGGCGACTTTCCACGAGCATCCACCATTCTCCGAAGCGGCCCACGAGATCCGGCCAGCATGCCAGGCTCATCCGCCGACCGGTACCAACGTAACCGAAAACCTTGCGCGGACAGTGCAATCACGCACGTGGCGCTGCCCACCGTGTACCCGGAATCTTAACGAACAACCCCATGGGCACGATCAAGCGCGTCCACGATCTCCTTGCGCAGCCCGGCACCGACGGCGATCGTGGCCGTGGAATCGACCGAATGCTCGCTGCCGTCACGGTCGACGACGGCGCCGCCGGCCTCGCGCACCAGCAGCACGCCGGCCATCGTGTCCCACGGTTTGTTGGCCAGAATCAGTGCTGCGTCGAGCTTTCCGTCCGCCACCCACGCCAGGTCGATCGCCGCGCTGCCGTACATCCTGATCTTCTGCGCCCGCGCGCCGAGGTCCGAAAGGAGCAACAGCCGGGCGCGGTTCTTCTCGTCCGCGAGTTCACCGATCGCGAAGTCACCCACGGCGATCATCGCGTCCGACATCTCCGTCGCGGCGGACGCGCGGACGCGCTCCCCGTTCGCGAACGCACCTTCGCCTTCCGCGGCCGTGTAGGTGACGCCCAGATAGGGCAGCGTGATCGCCGCGACCGTGCTCTGCGTGCCGTCCACCAGCGCCAGGGAAATCCCGCACAGTGGAATCCCGCGGGCGAAGTTCGCGGTCCCGTCGATCGGGTCGAGCGCCCACCAGCGATCACCGCCGTCGCCGCTGCGCCCGCGCTCCTCGCCGAAGACGCCGATCTCCGGCGTCTCGGCGGCGAGGAACTCGCGCAGCGCGTCCTCGACCGCGGTGTCGACGTCGGTCACCAGGTCGCGATCACCTTTCGCGGAAACGGAAAAACTCGGGCGCGACCGGATGATCGCGGTCGCTTTCGCCACGGCTTCGCGCGCGACGTCCAGCAGTGCGGCATGCTCGCTCATGCCACCAACATAGAGAAGGGGTGCCGCCATGACCGACCTGTTCCCGCTCGCGACCACGGCCGATGAGCAGCGGCGGCGGGCGGCGGTCGCGGTGCTGCCGATCGGCAGCTTCGAGCAGCACGGCGCGCACTTGCCGCTGGTGACGGACACCGTCATCGCCGCGACGCTGGCCAAGGCCGTCGCCGACGCGTACCCCGTGCTGCACCTGCCGCCGCTCCCGATCTCCTGCTCGCACGAGCACGCCGCGTGGCCCGGCACGGTCAGCGTCTCCGCGCGCACGCTGCACGCCGTCGTCACCGACGTCGCGGACTCGCTCGAAGCGTCCGGCGTGGACCGGCTCGTGCTGGTCAACGGGCACGGCGGCAACTACGTACTGTCCAATGTGGTCCAGGAGTCGAAAGGGTCGATGGCGCTGTTCCCCGGCGTCGCGGACTGGCAGGCCGCGCACACCGCGGCCGGCCTGCGGACGTCTTTGGACGACGACATGCACGCGGGCGAGCTGGAGACGTCGATCCTGCTGCACGCGCACCCGCACCTGGTCCGGCCCGGGTACGAGACGGCCGACCACGTCACCGACCGCGAACACCTGCTGACGCTGGGCTTGCGGGCGTACACGGAGTCGGGCGTCGTCGGCCGGCCGTCCCTGGCGACCGCGGCGAAGGGGCACGTCGTGCTGGACACGCTGGTCCAGCGCTTCGCCGCGCTGCTCGAGGTGTTAAGCGCCTGACAGGTGCGGGAGCAGGTGGTCCATCCGCTCGGCCTTGGTCCGGAGGTAGCGGAGGCTCTCCGGATTCGGCGGAACCAGCAGCGGAACCAGTTCGCTGATGCGGATTCCGTAGCGGGTGAGCTGGTTGGCCTTTTCCGGGTTGTTCGACAGCAGCCGCACCGAGCGGACGCCGAGGTCCTGCAGGATGCCGGCCGCCGAGTGGTAGTCGCGGGCGTCGATCGGCAGGCCGAGGGCCACGTTCGCGTCCACCGTGTCGAGGCCTTCGTCTTGCAGGCGCATCGCCTTGAGCTTGGCGAGCAGGCCGATCCCGCGGCCCTCGTGACCCTGGACGTAGATCAGCACGCCGGCACCCTCTTCGACGATCCGGTCCAGGGCCGCCGCCAGCTGGTCGCCGCATTCGCAGTGCGTCGAGGCGAAGACGTCCCCGGTCAGGCACTCGCTGTGGACGCGGGTGAGCGTTCCGAGCTCGGTGATCTCGCCGTGGACCAGCGCGACCTGCTCGGTGCCGGTCCGGTCGAGGTAGCCGACCGCGCGGAAGGTCCCGTGCCGCGTCGGGAGCCGGGTGTCGACCACCCGCTCGACCACGGCCCGGTGCGGCAGGTTTTCGACGGCTTCGCTTGCGGTCATGACTTCAATCCCATCTCCGATTCGACAGGAACGTCGGCCGCCGTGCGCGGGGCGGGAACGACGGTTCCGGCGTGCGGAGCGCGGGCCAGGCGGAACCCGGCGATGCTCCGGACGAGCAGGACACCGGCGCCGGGCAGGCTCGCGACCAGCGAGAGCACGCCGTAGACGACGGCGACGGTGACACCTTGGGCGGCGCCGAGGCCGGCCGCGCCGAAGAGCAGGGCGCAGACGCCTTCACGCGGGCCGAAGCCACCGACGTTGAGCGGGAGACCCATCGCGAGCAGCGCGAGGATCATCAGGGGCAGCAGCTGCCCGACCGGTGCGTCCACGCCGGCGACGCGGGCGGCGACGACGAACAGCGCCAGGTGCCCGGCCAGCGTCGCGACCGACAGGAAGCCGACGGCGGGCCACGTCTCGCGGGTCAGCAGGCCCAGGCGGACGTCGGCGAGGGTGGCGGCGAAGCCGCGGCGCACCTTCGACGGGCTGTGGATCCAGCGGCCGCCGACCGTCCGGCCGATCACCGCCGCGGCGACCGCGAGCAGCACCACGACGACCCCGCAGAGCGTCACGACCTGGCGGAACGCGCCCGGCACGACCCCCGGCCAGGCCAGCACGACGGTGACGGCGGAGCCGATCAGGACGACCTGGCCGGCGGTGCGTTCGAGGACGACGGCACGCACGCCGCGCGGCACGTCGCCGGACTCGCGGCCGTGCTGCACCGCGCGGTGGACGTCACCGAGGACGCCCGCGGGCAGCACGCCGTTGAGGAACAGCGCGCGGTAGTAGTCGCCGACCGCGGTCCGCAGCGAAAGCCGCAGGCCGAGCCGGGTGGCGACGATCTGCCAGCGGCCCGCGCTGAACAGCGTCGTCGCGAAGCCGATGCCGAGCGCGGCCACCACGCCGACGGTGTCGATCCGGCCGAGGCCGTCGAGGAAGGCGCCGCTGCCGAGCTGCCAGACGAGCACCGCGAGGATGCCGACGGCGCCGAGGATGCGCAGCCAGGCGAGCGCGCGCTTCACGCCGCCACCTCCAGGCTCGGCGGCAGGACCAGCAGGTCGCCGTGGTGGATCACCGCGTGCAGCTCACCGGCCTGCGCCATCTCCAGCCGGCGCTGCAGGTAGACGTCGGCGGCCGGGCGCAACTCGGGCAGCTGCTCGACAGCGGCGCCGACCCAGCCCTCGAGCCACTGCCGCTGCAGCTCGGCCTGATCGGGTCCGAGCCGCCAGGCGCTCTCGGCGCGGACGACCGTGGCACCGAGCCTGCCGAACGCGGTCGCGGCGACGTCGCCCGCGGTGGGGCCGAGGAGCCGCCTGCCGCCGGTGAGCCGGCGCTGGTGGGCGTTGAACGAGGCGGAGAGGGCGGAGTCGAGCGGGTCGGCGGGCGAGAGTTCCACCCGGCCCGTGACCGAGAGCATCAGCAGCGCCGCGCAGCCGGCCCCGACGATGGCGCCGGCCAGCGCCGTGACCTCGTCCTCGGTCAGCAGGTCGAGCAGCGCGGACGCGGTGACCAGCGACGTCCCGGCGAGGTCGGCGGCGCGCAGCGCGGTGACGTCCCGCTGCTCGGCGACCACGGCGACCGGGCTGCCGTCCAGCGCGGCGGCCGGCAGCGAAGTGCGGGCGCGGGTGAGCAGCTCGGCATCCTCGTCGTGCAGGATCCAGCGCTGCGTGCCGGGCAGGCGCGCGGCCAGCCAGCGGCCGAGCGACCCCGTGCCGCAGCCGAGGTCGCGGATGACCAGGTCGCCTTCCGGCAGGTTCTCGCGCAGCGTGTCGACGAGCTCGGTGGCGCGAGCCGCGGCGTCGGCGGGTTCCCGCAGGTACAGCCAGGCCGGTGCGAACGCGGTCATGCCGCCGCCTCCTGCCGCTGCAGCACCTCGGCGATCCGGCGCGCGGTGGCGTCCCAGCCGGTCAGCGTCTCGCGGCGCAGCTGCGCCGACGTGCGCAAACGCTTGCGCAGGTCGGCTTCGGTCAGCCAGCGGCGCAGCGCGGCACCGAGCGCGTCGACGTCGTCGCCCGGCACGAGCATCCCGGGCACCGAGCCGTCCGGCGCGACGCCGACGGTGTCGGGCAGCGCGTCGACGTCGGTGGTCAGCACCGGCACGCCGCGGGAGAGGGCCTCGGTGACGACCATGCCGAACGTCTCGGCGCGCGAAGGCAGCACGAGCAGGTCTGCGGAGTGGTAGGTCGCGGCGAGCGCCGGGCCGGTCCGCGGGCCGGTGAGGGTGAACCGGGCGCCGAGGCGGTGCTCGCGCAGCCGCTCGACGTACTTCGTCTCCCGGCGGATGCCGCCGACGCATTCGCAGGTCCAGCGCAGGTCGGCGACGGTCTCGAGGGCCTGAGCGAGCACGCCCTGGCCCTTGCGCGGGGTCACGTTGGCCACGCAGACCAGGCGCGACATGCCGTCGGTGCCGATCGACAGCGGCGCCGGGTCGACCCCGGGCGTCACGGCGTGGACGCGGTGCGGGGCCAGGCCGTGGTGGCGGATCAGCCGTCGCGCCGCCCACTCGCTGGTCGCGACGACCGAGCTCGCGGCGTGCAGCGTCTCGCGCTCCAGCGCGTCCAGCTCGGCGGCGAGCGCGGGCGGCAGGCCGGTCTCGTCGGCCAGCGGCAGGTGCACCAGGACCGAGAGCGACAGGCGGCGCGCCTGCGGGACGATCACCTCGGGCACACCGCACGCGACCAGGCCGTCGAGCAGCACGGCGGAGCCGGTGGGCAACGCCGAAAGCAGGTGGCCCAGGACCGCGCGCGCCTCGGTGTCCGGCCGCGGCCAGCTGCCGCTGACGGCGATCTCGTGCACGTCCAGCCCGGCGGCGGTGAGGCCGTCGCACATCCGGCGGTCGTAGGTGTTGCCGCCGCTCGGGACGGCCGGGTCGTCGACGTCGCCCGGCAGGATCACGTAGAGGCCGTTCACAGCGCACGCTCGTAACTCGCCCAGGCGACGTGCGATTCCTTCAGCGAGACGGTGATGCCTTCGAGCCCGCGCGCGCCTTCGCCGAGGCGTCCGGCTTGGATGGCGTCGGCGAGGCGGTCGGCGATGACCTTCGCGAGGAACTCGGTCGAGGTGTTGATGCCCTTGAACACCGGCTCGTCGTCGAGGTTGCGGTAGTTCAGGTCGCTCAGCACCGCCCCGAGCTCTTCCGTGGCCTTGCCGATGTCGACGACGATGTTGTCCTCGTCGAGGTCGGTGCGGCGGAAGGTGGCATCCACCACGAAGGTCGCGCCGTGCAGGCGTTGCGCGGGTCCGAAGACTTCTCCGCGGAAGCTGTGGGCGACCATCACGTGGTCACGGACGGTGATGCTGAACACCAAGACCTCCGATGCGTTCGGGGTGGACGTGGTTACTGCGGCTGATACATGACACGGAGGCAGCGGGCGGAAAGTTCATTCGCGGCCAACCGGGGTAACACCGACGGCAGGTCGGCAAACGCGCATTCGCCGTTGACCAGCGCCTCGAACGCCGGATCGGCCAGAAGATCGAGAGCGACGCCGAGCCGCTGCGCGTAGTCGCGATCCGGGCGCGCGACCGTGCCGACCTGGCTGCTGCGGATCGTCAGCCGTCGCGAGTGGAAGTTCTCGCCGAGCGGCACGCTGACCTTCCGGTCGCCGTACCAGGACAGCTCGACGACCTCGCCCTCCGGCGCGAGCAGCTCCAGCGCCTTCGCGAGGCCGGCTTCGGACGCGCTCGCGTGGACGACGAGGTCGCAGTCGCCCAGCGCCGCTTCCGGCGTCGCGAAGTCGACGCCGAGTGCGTCGGCGATCTCTTTCTGTCGCGGGTCGACGTCGATGAGCTGCACGCGCGTCGCGGGGAAGCCGGACAGCAGCTTGGCGACGCTGGCGCCGACCATCCCGGCGCCGATCACGGCGATCCGGTCACCGAGCCGCGGCCGCGCGTCCCAGACGGCGTTGACGGCGGTCTCGACGGTGCCGGCGAGGATCGCGCGGCCGGGCGGGACGTTGTCGGGCACGAGGGTCACCGCGCTCACCGGGACGACGTACGCGGTCTGGTGCGGGTAGAGGCAGAAGACGGTCTTGCCCCGGAGCTCGCCGGTCTCGACGACGCCGACGTTGAGGTAGCCGTACTTCACCGGGCCGGGGAACTCGCCGTCCTGGAACGGCGCGCGCATGACGTCGTACTGGCTCGCCGGGACGCCGCCGCGGAACACGAGGGTCTCGGTGCCGCGCGAGACGCCCGAACACAGCGTGCGCACAAGGACTTCGTCCGGTCCGGGGTCGCGCAGCGTCACGGGCCGGATCTCGCCTTCGCCCGGCTTTTGAACCCAGAAAGCGCGTTCCACGTGTTTCTCCTAGCAGGCGACCGGAGGCTGGTGTCGCCGCCACCCTATGAGCAAATTCGCGGAGCGGACGATGATCAAGCACGGACTTCTCCTACGCGCGGCGGTGCCGGCGTGGGTGCTCACCGCCGGAGCCGTCGCCGGTGGCCTCGCGCCGATCGCCTGGGCGACCGGGCTCGTGTTCGGCCTCGCGCTGGTGCTGCTGACGGGCTGGGGCCTGCGACGCACCGGCCGTGGGAGCTTCGGTCCGGCGGACTGGATCACCTTCGCCCGGGCGACGCTCGTCGGCTGCGCCGCGGAACTGATCGCGGACGCCCACCAGCCGATCGCGTGGCTGGTCGCGCTGATCGCCGTCGCGCTGGCGCTGGACGGCGTCGACGGCCAGGTCGCCCGCCGCACCGGGACGACGTCGGAGTTCGGCGCGCGCTTCGACATGGAGGTCGACGCGTTCCTGATCCTGCTGCTGTGCGTCCAGGTGTCGGAGAAGCTCGGCCTGTGGGTGCTGGCGATCGGCCTGATGCGCTACGCGTTCGTCGCGGCGTCGTGGGCGATGCCGTGGCTGACGGCGCCGCTGTACCCGAGCATGGCCCGCAAGACGGTGGCCGCGGTCCAGGGCGTGGTCTTGGTGGTCGCGGTGTCGGAGATCCTGCCGGTGGCGTGGACGTTCGCCGCGGTGGTGGTGGCGCTGACGTCACTGGTCTGGTCGTTCGGCCGCGACGTCGTCTGGCTGGCCCGGACGCGCGTCCCGGCGGCCCGCCCGGCCCCGATCGCGGTCCTCACCCGCCGCCTCGGCCACGGCACAGCGCTGCCGGGCCACAACCAGGCCGCCTGACCTCACGTCGGGTCGTGAGTGGTAATGAGGGTTCTAACCCGAATTACCACTCACGACCGGTGCGCTGTCAGCCCGACTCGCGGGCGGCCTTGGCGCGGCGCTTGCCTTCGTGCATCGCGGCCACCCGGGCGACCGGGATCGTGTGGCCCTCCTCGACGAGGTCCGCCGGCAGCACGAACGGCTCCGGCATCTCCGCCGTCCACGGGTCGCCGTCGGCGAGCAGGGCCGGCGCGGTGTGGACCGTGAAGTCCGACGGCTTCACGCCGTCCAGGTCGGCCCAGCGGACCGGGAACGACACCGGCGCGCCCGGGCGGTTGCGGGGGCTGTAGACGCAGACGACCGTGCCGCCGCCGGAGCGGGTCGAGTCCAGGAAGACCTTGCCGTCACGGCGGTCCTTGACGAACTCCGTCGTGCCGCGCGCCGGGTCGATGCGCTCGGCGCGGGCCGCGACCGCGCGGGTGGCCGCCGCGATGTCTTCGGTCGACTGGCCCGGGGCGAGCGGGACGAAGACGTGCAGCCCCTTCGAGCCACTGGTCTTGACGGCGCCGTCGAGACCGTCGGCCTGCAGCGCCTCGCGCACCAGCTTCGCGGCGTCGATCGCCAGCGTGAACGGGCCTTCCTCCGGCGGGTCGAGGTCGAGGACGAGGTGCGTCGGCCCGGTGGTGGGCTCGCCGCGGAAGAGCGTCACGTGGTACTCGATCGCCCGCTGGTTGCCGAACCAGATCAGCGTGCGCAGGTCGTTGCCGAGCGCGTAGATGACTTCGCGGCGCGAGCGGTCGGCCCACAGCGGCATCCGCTCGACCCAGTCCGGCGTGTACTTCGGCAGGTTCTTCTGCATGAACGGCCCCTGGCCGCGCAGCACCCGCACCACCGACAACGGCCGATCGCGCAGCTCCGGCACCATCCGGTCGGCGACCGCTTCGAGGTAGTCGAGCATCTCGCGCTTGGTGGCCCCCGCACCGGGGAAGACCTCCTGGTCGAGACTGCTCAACTTCACGCCGTGACGGAGCTCATCGCTGCTCATCGGCCCACCTTCGCCCGCGCGCGCGAAGCGGTCAACTCGTTGCGAGCCTTCCTCAGAACGGCCGACGCCCGGTGCGCAGCCGGCGGCGGAGGTCCCAGAGGCAGAGGTTGCACGGGAACCGCCGCAGCGGGCCCGGGCTGAGCCGGACCACCGCGCCGACCCCGCGCAGGAGTGCGTCGAACCGGCGTTGGTCGGCCGACGTCCAGGTCAGGTGCATCTCCGCGCGGAAGTGCGGTGGCAGGAAGCCCGTCGTGACGAAGCGGTGGAAGCGCCGGGCCGGTGCGGCCGCGATGGCGTCGTAGGTCACCGGGCTGTCCGGCGCCGAGTGGACCTGGGCGTGGGCCCGGTTGACGCCGCGGCGGTAGGCGGCGCGCTCGGCGTCGGTGCCCATCGTGGCGACGGCGAGGTAGGTGAGTGCGGTCCGCGTCCGCTTCGCCGGGTGCCGGAACAGGTTGCCGCTGTCGACCTTGCTCAGGGAACGCCGCTGTTGAGGCTGTGTCAAGAACCGAAGGTGGCCTTCGGGTCGTACTCGCGCTTCAGCTCGCGCAACCGCCGCAGGTCACCCGCCGGGTAGACGCTCTCGGCGACCTCCGCCGGGTCGTGCTCGCCGTACACGAACGGCAGCAGCCGCCCGCTCGACCACGGCGTCAGCGCGTCGAACAGCTTCGCGTGCGCCCGCCGGACCGGCTCGATCCCGGCCTCGACCACGGAAAGGGCCCGGACGACGAACTCCGCCGCGCTGTCCCAGCCGACGCCCGGCACCGCCGGCGGCCGGGTGAGCGCGCCGCCCA
Organism: Amycolatopsis sp. NBC_00348; assembly: GCF_036114655.1. NCBI lineage: Bacteria > Bacillati > Actinomycetota > Actinomycetes > Pseudonocardiales > Pseudonocardiaceae > Amycolatopsis > Amycolatopsis sp. NBC_00348. The sequence goes on from NZ_CP107994.1 coordinate 7,239,138, forward strand.
GCCGGTCGACGATCAGCACCGTGTCGACGTCCGCGCCCGGGCCCGCGTGTTCGACGATGGCGTCGAGCATGGCGTCGTTGAGCTGGGTGACCGTCGCGTTGGTGCCGTGGTAGCCGTGCGGGTGCGGCGGCTCGGCCGCGATCGAGCCGGACTCGCTGAACGGCATCGGCTTCAGCGTGTCCAGCAACGCGGGCGCCGCGGCCCGCAGCGGCGCGACGAGGTCGTCACCGCCGTCGCCGAGGTAGGCGACCCGGACGTGCGCGATGTGCTTGCCGCGCAACGGTTCCGGCACCATCGGCAGGTCGGGGTACGGGATCATCGCGAGTGACGTCGTCAGCGTGTCGGGCGCGCTCGACGCCCAGGTGCGCCAGGCCCGCAGCACCGCGGGGATGTCCGCGGTGCCGAAGTAGCGGCCGCCGCCGTACAGCTCGGCGACCGGGACCAGGCCGATCTCCAGCGCGGTCACGATGCCGAAGTCCGCCCGGCCGCCGCGCAGCGCCCAGAACAGGTCCGAACCCGCCTCGACGTGCTGAAGCGAGCCGTCGGCGGTCACGACGTCGATCGCGCGCACGTCGTCGGCGGCGCGGCCGTACTTCCGCGCCATCAGGCCGAAGCCGCCGCTGAGGGTGTAGCCGACAACGCCGACGTCCGGCGACGAGCCGCTGAGCGGGGCGAGCCCGTGCTTCGCGGCGGCTTCGAGCACCGCGCCCCAGCGGACCCCGGCCTCGACGCGGGCGGTGCCGGCCGCGGCGTCGACGTCCACGCCGGTCAGCCGCCGGGTGCTGATCAGCAGCCCGTCGGTGCCCGCGGTCAGGCCGTGCCCGGTGGCCTGCACGGTGACGCGCAGGCCCTGGGCCGCGGCGAACCGGACGGCGGTGACGACGTCGGCGGCGGTCTCGGCGCCGACGACCACGGCGGGCCGGCTGGCGACGGCGAGCTGGAACCCGGCGACTTCGTCGGCGTAGCCGTCCTGGCCGGGCTCGAAGACCCGGCCGGTGAGCGGGGTGACGTCCATCGTGAACTCCTCCTTCGGTGCTCCTTCCACCTTCGGTCCGCGACGATCAGAAGTCCAAGATCTGGTTTATATCCCGACTAGAATCAGTGCTTATGGAACTGCACCAGCTCGCGTACTTCGTCGCCGTCGCGGAGGAGGGCAACTTCACGCGCGCGGCGGAGCGGATGCACGTCGCCCAGCCCGGGGTGAGCGCCCAGATCCGGCGGCTCGAGCGCGAGCTGGGCCAGGAGCTGCTGGACCGCTCCGGCCGCACCGTCCGGCTCACCGACGTCGGCGCGGCCGCGCTGCCGCACGCCCGGGCCGCGCTCGCGGCGGTGCAGGGCGTGCGCGAAGCCGTCGACGAGCTGGCCGGACTGGTCCGCGGCCAGGTCGCGCTCGGCGCCGTGACGTCGGCGGGCCCGGTCGGGCTGCCGGACCTGCTGGCCGGGTTCCACGAGCGCTACCCGGCGGTGGAGATCACGCTGGCCGAGGCCAACTCCGACACGATGCTGACGGCGTTGCGGGAGGGCCGGCTCGACCTGGCGGTCGTCGGTCTCGCGGCCGAGCCGCCGCCGGGCATCACGACGCAGGTGCTGATCGACGAGCCGTTCCTGGCCGTCACGGCGCCGTCGGGTCCGCTGGCCGGCCGCGCGGAGGTCGCGCTGGTCGACCTGGCCGGGCCGCCGCTGATGGCCCTGCCGAAGGGCACCGGCCTGCGCACGGCGCTGGACCGGGCCTTCGCGGCCGAAGGGCTGACGCCGCGGATCGCGTTCGAGGCGGCGGACCCGAACGTGCTGGTGCAGCTGGCGGTGCGCGGCCTCGGCGTGGCGGTGGTGCCGGAGTCACTGGCCCGCTACCACGAGGGTGACGTGCGGGTGCTCGACATCGTCCGGCCGCGGCTGCGCGGGGTGCTGGCGCTGGCGTGGCGCGCGGAGGGCCCGATCGGCCCGGCGGCCCGCGCCCTGATCGCGTTCGCCCGGACCCACCTGCCCCGCCCCACACCGCCGGGGCGTCCGTAGCCACGCCCTATACTCGCCCCCGACTGTGACACTGATGGGGGAACGTCTTGCGCACGATGAGCCATGAGGACTACCTCGGCAGCCGGCGCTTCCCCGGGCTCGACGGCCTGCGCGCGCTGGCCGCGACGATGGTCATCTTCTTCCACTTCGGCGGCCCGAAGTGGGGCTGGCTGTCGGGCTGGGTCGGCGTCTACATCTTCTTCGTGCTGTCCGGCTTCCTGATCACGACGCTGCTGCTGCGCGAGCAGGACCGCACCGGCCGGATCTCGCTGTCGAACTTCTACATCCGGCGCGTCTTCCGGATCCTGCCGCCGTACCTGGTGATCCTCGGCGGGATCGTCGCGTTCGTCGTCCTGCGCGGCGAGTTCCACGCCCGCGACTTCCCGAACGCGCTGAAGTTCTACCTGACGTTCCTCAACGAGTTCCTGCCCTCGTTCACCAACGGCACGGACAACTTCTTCAGCGGCTCGTGGACGCTGGGCATCGAAGAGAAGTTCTACCTGGTCTGGCCGTTCCTGCTGGTCGCGATCGGGATCGGCGCGGCCAAGCGCAAGTTCCTGCTGGTCGGCGTGGCGATGGTCACGCTGCTGGCCCTGGTGCCGCTGACCACCGGCGGCTGGATCCTCGGCGACTCGAAGGTCGCGATCTACCGCTCGACCATCCACTACTTCATCCTGGCCAGCGGCTGCCTGCTGGCCATCCTGCTGCACTACCGCCGCGGGTACGCGCTGCTGAAGCCGCTGACGCACCCGCTGGCCGCGATCCCGATCGTCGCCGCGTTCGGCCTGCTGCACACGAACCTCGACACCCTGTGGAACGAATCGCGGCAGAACCTGCTGCTGCTCGTGGGGTACACGGTGCTGACGATGCTGCTGCTGATCGTCCTGGTCAGCCCGGGCCCACTGGGCTGGCTGCTCGGCACGGCGCCGATGCGCTTCGTCGGCGAGCGGTCGTACTCGCTCTACCTGCTGCAGGGCCCGGTGCACTTCGCCGTCGTCCAGGCGGTGCCGGGGCTCGTGGTGAACCGCACGGTCACTGCGTTGACGGTGTTCCTGGTCGGCCTGGCGATCGCGGACCTGATCCACCGCTGGGTGGAGAAACCGCTGATCGACGTCGGCAAGCGGCTCATCACGCGCAAGGAAGCCCGGCGCGAGGAGCGGGAGGCCGCCGAGCAGCCTGCCGAGCCTCGCGTCGAGCCGTCCCCGGCGTCGGCCAGGACGTCGGTTCCTAGCGCTCCAGGACGATGATCGGGATGATCCGGTCGGTCTTCTTCTCGTAGTCGGCGAAGCCCTCGGCGTGGGCGATCATGCCCGCGTACAGGCGGTCGCGCTCGGCGCGGTCGGCGATCACGGTGGCCGTCGCCTCGAACTTCTCGGTGCCGACCTCGAGCGTCACCTTCGGGTTCGCGACCAGGTTGTGGAACCACGACGGGTTCTTCGGCGCGCCACCCATGGACGCGGCGATCACCAGGCGGTCGCCGTCGCGGGTGTAGACCAGCGGGGACAGGCGCTCTTCGCCGCTCTTCGCCCCGATCGTCGTGAGCAGCAGCACGTTCTTGCCCTCGAACATGCCGCCGACGACACCCTTGTTCGCGCGGAACTCCTCGGCGACCCCCTGGTTCATCGCGCGAACTTCGGTCAAACCCGGAACCTCGGACGTCATCTCAACCCCTGTTTCTTGCCGGTACGCTCGATCGGTACCCCGAGGTAGGCTCGGGAGCGGCCGAAGCGTTTGTTTTGCAAACAAAGCTACCGACGGGAGGAGTGCGATGTCAACGGAAGCCGGGCCGAGTGTCGAAGACGGCGTGCGGCAGCTCCTGTTGCTCATGCCGCGCCTGGTCGGCCGGGCGAAGCGCACTCCGGTCCCCGACGAGCTCAACGGCTGCACGCTGGCGCCGCGGCACCTCTCGCTGCTGTCCTACCTGCTCTTCGACGGCCCGATGACGGTCACCGAGCTGGCCGGCCGCCTGGAGGTGGCGCCGACGACGGCGAGCCTGATGGTCGGCGACCTCAGCCGCCAGGGCGTGCTGAACCGCGCCGAAGACCCCGCCGACCGCCGCCGCACGATCGTCAGCATCCAGCCGGACAAGCGCCCCGCCGTCGACGCCTGGCTGGCCCGCGGCGCGCAAGCGTGGAGCAACGCGCTCACGCCGTTGACGCCGGCCGAGCGCAAGCTGGTGATCTCGACGCTGCAGGCCTACGAACGCGGCTCCTGCGAAGGCCCCGCCTGCTAGCTCAGGCGTCGCTGCCCTTCTCGCGCGCCAGCTTCCGCTGCGCTTCCGCGCGCTCGCGGCACTTGCGGAGGAACTCGTCGTCGTCATCCGCGCTCGTCGCCGCGAACCGGCCCGGCCGGTCGTACTCCGGGAACGCGGGCGCGGTGCGCTCGTAGCGGCCGGTGGCGCGCGACACCTGCTGCGGCCGCCCCGCGATCAGCCAGACGATCGACCCGACCAGCGGCACCAGCAGCACCAGCAGCAGCCACAACGTCTTCGGCAGGTTGCGGCACGACGACTCGTCCGTGGTGATCACGTCGACCAGGCAGAAGATCCACAGCCCGAGCGTGACGAAACCGAGCAGCCCATCCATGTACAGCAATTTCCGGCCTTCCCCCAGAGAAATGAACGCGGTAGTTCTAGCAGAGGCCACCGGCAGAACTTCCACGGGTCACCCGGAGTACTTGGGGCATCCGGAGATTCGGCGACGACACCCACGCCGTTTCCGCTTCTGTCAGGCGGAAACCCCGCAACGCCTGGAGAACCCCGGTCGCGAGGGCGATCGCGTGCGCCGGCCCCGGGCATTCGCGCGGTCCGGCGCCGAACGGCGTCCCGGTGAGTTCGACGGAGACGTCCTCACCGTCGACGCGGCGGCGCGTGCGCAGCACCGGCGGATCGGCCAGCAGCTCGCCCGGTTTTCCGGCCAGCCGCGCGGAAAGCGCGTTGCCGATCAGGCCGGCGGTGGCGTCGCAGGCCTGGACGAGCAGGCCGATCCGGGCGGCCGCGTGTTCGTCGGCTCCCCCGCACGCGTCGATCAGCCGTCCCATCGCGGCTTCCGCCGCCTCGGAGGGCGTGACGTGCGGGTGGTACGCGGCCGCGACCAGGGCGACGTCCGCCGAGACGTCCGGCAGCCCCAGCGCCTCCGCGAGCACGCCGACCGGCACCGGCCGGGCGATCACGGCCATCACATCGACGTCTTCGACCAACTCCACGATCCGCTGGGTCCACGCAAAAGCCTTGTCCCGCAACGCGTTCTCGTCGATCCCGGCGAGCAGCGACACGGCGAGGGCGCGCCGCCGGACGTGGTCGGCGCCGTTGCTGAAGCGGGCGACGGATGCGCGCAGCCAGGCGACACCGCCGGGCGGGACGTGGGCGGGAACGGGTGGCACCGGGGCGGTCAGCTGGGTCATGCGGTGACCGTAGGCGCGGGAAACGTCGGCGCCCGCCGAAGTTTCAGAGCGCCGACGTCGCCGGGAACCAGGTCGCCTGCGGGCCGGCGCAGCGCGTCACCCGCGGGACGGCGTGCTCGAACCACCAGGCCTCGGTGACTCGGCCGTCGGGCAGCCGGTAGGTCGGCGGGCCGGCGACGCGGGCGAGCCCCGCGGCCTGCAGCGACCGCGCGCTCGCGACGTTGCCGACCTCCGCGCCGGCGCGCACCCGCGGCAGGCCGAGGTGGTCGTGCGCCAGGACGAGCCCGGTGGCGAAGAGCGTCCGGCCGATGCCGCGGCCGCGGTAGTCGGGGGCGAGGTAACCACCGGTCTCCGGCCCGCCGTCCTCGCCGGTGTGCACGCTGACCAGCCCGACGCACCGGCCGGCCTCGATGTCGATCATCACCAGGTCGATCGACTGCGGATCCGGCGACACCCAGTCCGGCCCGGTACCGGGCACGACGCGCAACGCGTCCGCACGAGCCCCCCGCGCGACGATGGAGTCGCGCTGCCAGCCGAGCCACCGCTGCGCGGCCGGATCACTCCCACAGGCGACCGCGGCGGCGTACTCCCAGGCGGTGGGCGTGCGGAACAGGAAGCGCCCGGTGCGCACCACATGGCCGGACCGGTCGCAGGCCCGCTTGGACATCAGGCGCCCGCGCCGGCTGAGCCGGTCGAAGATCCCCTTGGTGGCTGGCAGCATCGCGGCGAAATCGTAGCGGAGCGAGCTCGCGGCAGTGCTCGTTACGGCCAGGACGCGGCTCCGGCCGCCGCCGACACCTCGCGGCAACGACGCCGGGAGTGCTCCCGTTCTTCCGGCGCGGCTCGCGAATCGCGGCGGCCGTCCGCCGGAGTGGTCGTCGCGGCTCCGGCCGCCGCCGGTACCTCGCGCCGAACCCGGTCGCCGGGGCCGCGTCATCGCCCCAGGCTCCCGCGGCATCGCGGCGAAATCGTAGCGGAGCCGTCGGCGGCCGGTTGTTATTGTGACCCGATGACGGCCGTACCCGAGGCGACCGAACTGGACGGCTCCGGCCGTGCGGCCCAGCCTCGTCAGCTCATCGTGACGGTGTACGGCCTCTATTCGCGCACCGAAGGCGGCTGGCTTTCCGTCGCGTCGCTGATCGATCTGCTGGCCGCCGTCGGGGTCGACGAGCCCGCCGTGCGCTCGTCGATCTCCCGGCTGAAGCGGCGCGGGATCCTCGAGGCCGTGCGGCGCAACGCCACCGCGGGCTACGAGCTGTCCGACGACGCCCGCGGGATCCTGCGCGAAGGTGACGAGCGGATCTTCCGCCGGGAGCGCGCGACTCCGGCCGACGGCTGGCTGCTCGCGGTGTTCTCGGTGCCCGAGACCGAGCGGCACAAGCGGCACCTGCTGCGCACCCAGCTCGCCCGGATGGGCTTCGGCACCGCCGCCTCGGGCGTCTGGATCGCGCCCGCGCACCTGCACGACGTCACGGCCGAGGCGCTGACCCGCCTCGGTCTCGCCGGGTACGCCGACCTCTTCCGGGCCGACCACCTGGCCTTCGGCGACGTCGCGGCGAAGGTCCGCGACTGGTGGGACCTCGACCGGCTCGACGAGCTGTACACGACGTTCCTCGACGAGCACGGCCCGGCGCTGCGACGCTGGCAGCGGCGCAAGTCCGTCGCCGACGAAGAGGCCTTCGGCGACTACGTCCGGGTGCTCACCGGCTGGCGGCGGATGCCCTACCTCGACCCCGGCCTGCCCGCGGAGTTCCTGCCGCGCGACTGGTCTGGCATCCGCGCGGCCGAGCTGTTCTTCGAGCTGCACGCCCGGCTGGAGGACCCGGCCCGCGCCTACGTCTCGAAGGCGATCAACCTCGGCTGAGTCCTCTGCCGCGGCTTGTCGTGAGTGGTTAGGGCGGTTCTAACCGCCCTAACCACTCACGACCGCGAAGCCTTGGACCTCGACCAGCGCCTCTTCGTCCCAGAGCCGGTCGACGCCGATGCCGGCCATCGCCGGGTACTCGGTGCCCGCAAGCCGCCGCCAGACCGCGCCGATCTCACGCGCGTGCGCCCGGTAGTCGGCCATGTCGACGATGTAGATCGTCACGCTGCAGAGGTCCGCGGGTGCGCCGCCGGCCGCGCGCAGCGACGTCAGCAGGTTGCCCAGCGCGCGCTCGAACTGCTCGACGACGCCGTCGCCGACGATCCGGTTCGACGCGTCCAGCGCGGTCTGCCCGGCGAGGAAGACGACGCGCCCCTCGGCGACCACCGCGTGCGAGAACCCGGACGGCTTGCCCAGCTCCGGCGGGTTGATGCGTTCCATGCGGACACGGTAGCCCATCTTTCGCCTCATTGACGGTCGTACGCATGACGACATACCCTGGACGGCGTGCGTATCGCGGTCATCGGCGGCGGCCCGGCGGGCCTGTACTTCGCCGCGCTGACGAAACAGCTCGGCCCGGGTCACGACATCACCGTCTGGGAGCGCAACGCGCCCGACGACACCTTCGGCTTCGGCGTGGTGTTCTCGGACGAGACGCTCGGCGGCATCGAGCACGCCGACGCGGCCGTGCACGAGGCCATGCGCGCCGAGTTCGCCCGCTGGGACGACATCGACGTCCACTACCGCGGCACCGTCACGACCTCGGGCGGCCACGGCTTCGCCGCGATGAGCCGCAAGCGCCTGCTCGGCATCCTGCAGGACCGCTGCGCGGAACTCGGCGTCGAGCTGCGCTTCCACGAAGAGGCGCCGGTCGACTTGTCGGCCTACGACCTGGTCATCGCCGCCGACGGCGTCAACTCCGCGGTCCGCGCGAAACACGCCGAGCACTTCCGGCCGAGCGTCGAGACGCGCCGGTGCCGCTACATCTGGCTCGGCACGGACCTGGTGTTCGACGCCTTCAAGTTCTACGTCCTCGAGACGCCGGCCGGGAACATGCAGATCCACGGCTACCCGTACGGCCGCGAGGGCAGCACGTTCATCCTCGAAGTGCAGGAGGACGTCTGGCAGCGGACGTTCGCCCCCGTCGCGGCGACCGCGCTCAAGCCCGGCGAGAGCGACGAGAACTCGATTTCGCTGATCCGCGAACTCTGTGCCGACGTCCTGCAGGGCCACGCCGTCATGGCGAACAACTCGAAGTGGGTCACGTTCGGCACCGTGCGCTGCGAGACCTGGGTGCACGGCAACGTCGTCCTCCTCGGCGACGCCGCGCACACCGCGCACTTCTCGATCGGCTCCGGCACGAAGCTGGCGATGGAGGACGCGCTCGCGCTGGCCGCGTGCCTGCACGAAAACGCGGGCGTCGCGGAGGCGCTCAAGGCGTACGAGCTGGAACGGCGGCCGGTCGTGACGTCGACCCAGCGCGCCGCGCAGGCCAGCCTGGAGTGGTTCGAGAACATCGCGCAGTACGCCCACCAGGACCCGCCGCAGTTCGCGTTCAACATCCTCACGCGCAGCCGCCGCGTCACCTACGACAACCTCCGCCTGCGTGATCCGGAGTTCGCCGCCGAGCTGGACCACTGGTTCGCGCGCTCGCTCGGCACGACGTCGCGGCCGCCGATGTTCCAGCCGTTCAAGCTCGGCGAACTGGAGCTGCCGAACCGGATCATCGTCTCGCCGATGGACATGTACTCCGCGGTCGACGGCGTTCCGGGCGACTTCCATCTGGTGCACCTGGGCAGCAAAGCCCTCGGCGGCGCCGGGCTGGTGATGACGGAGATGGTCTGCGTCTCGCCCGAAGGCCGGATCACGCCCGGTTGCGGCGGCCTCTACACGGCCGAGCAGGAAGCCGGGTGGAAGCGGGTCGTCGACTTCGTGCACGCCCAGTCGCCCGCTCGCATCGGCGTCCAATTGGGACACTCCGGCCGCAAAGGCTCGACAAAGCTCATGTGGGACGGCATCGACGAGCCACTGCCGTCGGACAACTGGGAAGTCTGCGGACCTTCGGCGCTGCCGTACTCCGAGCGGAACCAAGTCCCCCGCGAACTGTCCACAACGGACATGACGGCGATCCGGGACGAGTTCGTCGCGTGCGCCGAAGCCGCCGCCCGCGCCGGGTTCGACGTCCTCGAACTGCACTGCGCGCACGGCTACCTGCTCTCTTCTTTCCTTTCCCCGCTGACGAACCAGCGGACCGACGGCTACGGCGGCTCGCTGGAGAACCGGCTGCGCTTCCCGCTCGAAGTCTTCGACGCGGTCCGTGCGGTGTGGCCCGCCGAGCGGCCGATGACCGTCCGGATCTCGGCGACCGACTGGGCGGACGGCGGCATCGACGCCGACGACGCCGTCGAGATCGCGCGCGCCTTCGCTTCCCACGGGGCGAACGGTATCGACGTCTCGACCGGTCAGGTCGTGTGCGACGAGAAGCCGCAGTACGGCCGTAGTTACCAGACGCCGTACGCCGACCGGATCCGCAACGAGATCGGACAGGAGTACGGCATCGCGGTGATCGCCGTCGGCGCGATCTCGTCGTACGACGACGTCAACTCGCTGATCCTGGCCGGCCGCGCGGACCTGTGCGCGCTGGGCCGCACGCACCTCTACGATCCACAGTGGACGTTGCACGCGGCGGCCGAGCAGGGCTATCCGATCGCCTGGCCGAAGCAGTTCGCCGCGGGCAACCGCAAGCCGCAGACCGGCCGCAGTGACGGCCCGGAACCGCGGCTGGACCTCGTCCGGTCGGGCCCGGCCGGTACCGCCCACGCCCGCTGGCGACCGGAAGGCGACCGATGACCTTCACCCTGAACGCGGACCAGCACGCCTTCGCGGCGGACGTCCGGAAGCTGGCCGAGGAGCAGCTGCGCCCGCTCGCCGAGTCCGGTGTGGAGGGTGCCGTCAACCGCCCGCTGCTCAAGGCGATGGGCGCGCTCGGCCTGCTCGCGCGGCTCTTCCCCGGCGTCGCCGACGGAAAGCCGTCACGCCAGGCCGCCGCGACGGACCTGTGCATCCTGCGCGAGAACCTTGCGACCGTCAGCACCGAGGCCGAGACGGCGTTGGCGTTGCAGGGCCTGGGAAGTTACCCGATCCTGCAGTCCGGACAGGACGATCAGGTCGCGAAGTGGCTGCCCGCGGTGGCGGCCGGTGACGCGGTGGCGGCGTTCGCGCTGACCGAGCCGGACGCCGGTTCGGACGCCGCCGCGCTCTCGCTGAAAGCCGAGCCCGACGGCGACGGCTGGCGCCTCACCGGCGAGAAGATGTGGATCTCCAACGCCCCCGAGGCCGACTTCTACACGGTGTTCGCGCGCACCACCGAAGGCGCGGGCTCTCGCGGCGTCAGCGCGTTCGTCGTCCCCGGCGACCGTCCGGGCCTCGGCGGCGAGCACTTGGACCTGGTCAGCCCGCACCCGATCGGCACCGTCACGTTCGACGGCGTCGAGGTCCGGCGCGAAGAGCTGCTCGGCGAGGAGAACCGCGGGTTCGCGGTCGCGATGCGAACCCTGGACCTGTTCCGCCCCAGCGTCGGCGCGTTCGCCGTCGGGATGGCGCAGGCCGCGCTCGACGCCACTGTGGACTACACCGGGCAGCGCGAAGCCTTTGGCGGCCCGCTGATCAAGCAGCAGGCGGTGGCACACGCGCTGGCGGAGATGGCGACGCGCACCGAAGCCGCCCGGCTGCTCGTCTACGCGGCGGCGGGCGCGTACGACGCGGGTGAGCAGAACCTCGGCGGCCGCGCGGCGATGGCGAAACTGTTCGCCACCGAGGCCGCCCAGTTCGTCGTCGACTCGGCGGTCCAGCTGCACGGCGCCCGGGCCCTGCGGCGCGGGCACCTGCTGGAGCACCTCTACCGCGAGGTCCGCGCGCCGCGCATCTACGAAGGGGCGTCGGAGATCCAGCGGACGATCATCGCGCGGTGGCTGGCTTCCGCTCGAGCCACCACTGGCTGAAGACGAGCGCGATCGCCACACCGCCCCAGGACGAAATCGCCGCGACGCTCTGCGAGTAGGCCAGCTCGCTGCCGCCGAACGTGGTCGGGATCTGCGGCTCCAGCACGACCATCGCGATCGGCGTGATCAGCCGGTTGACGATGATCGAGAACGTCAACGACGCACTGCGGATCATCCACTTGCGGTGGTCGCCGAAGCGGCGCTCGCGCACCGCGCGCCAGCCGGCGAAGGTGCAGCCGAGCCAGAGCAGCGCCGCGACGATGTCACTGACCCGCGTCGTGGGCCCGAAGGGGCTCTGCGAACCGATGGTCAGCGCCATCACCCCGGCCGGCAGCACGCCGGCGAAGACGTACGCGCGGCCGGCGTAACGGTGGAAAACGGGGTACGTCCGGCGCAGCCACGGCCAGATCTGCAGCACGGCGCCCACCATGGCGACGGATCCGAAGATCACGTGGGCGACGAGGAACCAGTAGTGCGCGGGAAAGCCGGCCGGCTGCGGCACCCGCGACCGCGCCGGGTCGAAGGCGAGGTACGGCGGCAGCGAGAAGGCCAGGAAAGCGAGCACGAGCAACGCGAGCGGCCCGATCCACGGCCGTCGCCACCACGGCGGCCGCTGCGGTGGCGCGGGTCTGATTTCGGTCCGGACACTCATGGTTCCCCCAAGGGTCGGCTACCCGTACGAAGCTAGGGAAATCCCCGGGGCCCAACCATGGGGCCTGCCACCGCCACCCTGGTGGGGCCCGCCTTACCGCCGAAAAGCCGTGAAGGCCTCCTTACCGGCCATAAGAGCCGGTAAGGAGGCCTTCACGGACGTCGCTCAGCTGCCGCGGACCCGGCGGACCGTGTCGCGGTAGAAGAGGCCGCTCTGCTTGACCGTGCGCTCCTGCGTCTCGTAGTCCACCCGGATCAGGCCGAACCGCTTCGCGTAGCCGTAAGCCCACTCGAAGTTGTCCAAAAGGGACCAGGCGAAGTAGCCCCGGACGTCCGCGCCCGCGTTGCGCGCCGCCGCCACCGCGGCGATGTGCGAGGCCAGGTACGCCGTGCGCTGCTCGTCGCGGACGAAGCCGCTCGAATCCGGGTCGTCGTCGAACGCCGAGCCGTTCTCCGTGATGTACATCGGGACGCCCGGGTAGTCGCGGCCCAGGCGGGTCAGCAATTCGGTGAACTTGTCCGGCAGGATCTCCCAGCCCATCGCCGTCGTCGGCTCGCCGAACGGCACCGTGCGGGACGTCGGGACGCCGTCCGAGTCGACCGCGCTGCCCTGCTCGTCGACGCCGGAGAACTGCTGGCCGAAGTAGTAGTTGACGCCCAGGAAGTCCAGCGGGGCCGAGATGATCTCCAGGTCGCCGTCCTGCACCGGCAGCTTGACACCGCGCGCGGCCAGGTCCTCGACCACGTCTTCCGGGTACTCCCCGCGCACCAGCGGGTCCAGGTAGATCCGGACGCCCAGCCCGTCCGCCTGCCGCGCCGCGCGGACGTCTTCCGGCGCGTCGGTCGCCGGGTCGGCGGTGCACATGTTCAGCGTGATGCCGAACTCCGTGTCCGCCGGCGCGGCTTCGCGCATTCGCTGCGTCGCGAGGCCGTGGCCCAGCAGCAGGTGGTGCACCGCGTGCAGCCCGGCCGCGTAGTCCCGGCGGCCCGGCGCCATCACGCCGTGCACGTACCCGTGCATCGCCGAGCACCACGGCTCGTTCAACGTCGTCCAGTGCCGCACGCGGTCCTTGAGGCGGTCGAACACCAGCATCGCGTAGTCCGCGAAGCGGTACGCCGTGTCCCGCGCCGGCCAGCCGCCCGCGTCTTCGAGCTCCTGCGGCAGGTCCCAGTGGTAGAGCGTCAGCCACGGCGTGATGCCCTTGCCGAGCGTCTCGTCGACCAGCCGGTCGTAGAACCCGATGCCCGCCTCGTTGACCGGGCCGCGGCCGCGCGGCTGGATCCGGGGCCACGCCACGGAAAACCGGTAGGTGTCCGCGCCCAGTTCACTGACCAACCCGATGTCTTCGGGCATCCGGTGGTAGTGATCGCAGGCGATGTCACCGTTGTCATTGTTGTCGATCGCCCACGGGACCTGGCAGAAAGTGTCCCAAATGGACGGTGTGCGCCCGTCTTCGGAGACCGCTCCTTCGATCTGGTACGCGGCGGTGGCCACGCCCCAGCGGAAGTCCGGCGGCAGGCTGTCGATCAACGCCTGCTGCTGCGCGGTCGCGGCTGTGGTCTCGGTCAAGGCGGCTCTCCTCCAGTGGTACCGGACAGGACGGGCGACGTTCAGGGGGTTGCGACGGGGTGCAGGAAACACGCCACTTCGCGCGACGCGTCGCCGCCGGGCAGGCCCAGCACGGGCACCTTCGAGTCGCACGGCTCGAAGGCCTTGGGGCACCGCGGGTGGAACGCGCAGCCGGCCGGCATGCCCCGCGTGTCCGGCGGTGAACCCGGGATCCCGCTGAGCTCGCGTCGCGGACCCCGCAGCGCGGGGAACGAGTTCAGCAGGCCGTAGCTGTACGGGTGCAGCGCGTCCCGGTAGAGCGCCGACGCCGGGGCCTGTTCGACGATCCGGCCGCCGTACATGATCGCGATCCGGTCGGAGAACTCGACCAGCAGTGAGAGGTCGTGCGTGATGAACAGGACCGAGAAGCCCAGCCGCTCACGCAGTTCCACGAGCTGGCCGAGGATCTGGCGCTGCATCACGACGTCGAGCGCAGTGGTCGGCTCGTCCATGATGACCACGCGTGGTTCGAGCGCCAGCGCCATCGCGATCATCACGCGCTGGCGCATGCCGCCCGAGAGCTGGTGCGGGTAGGCCTCCAGCCGGTCGGCCGAGATGCCGACCAGCTTCAGCAGCTCCTTCGCCCGGGCCACCCGCCCGGCGCGGGTCGTGTCCGGCTCGTGCGCCTTGATGACGTCGACGAGCTGGGTGACGACCTTGTGCACCGGGTTCAGCGAGTTCATCGCGCCCTGGAACACGATCGACGTCTCGGCCCAGCGGAAGTCGCGCAGCTGCTTGTGGGTCAGCTTCAGGACGTCGTACGGCTCGGCGTTCTCGGGGTGGTAGATCACCTCGCCGCCGCGGATCACGCCCGGCGGTGCGAGCAGCCGCGTCAGCCCGTAGGCCAAAGTGGACTTCCCGCTGCCGCTTTCCCCGGCCAGGCCGAGGACTTCGCCGCGGTTGAGCGTCAGGTGCACGTCGCGCACCGCGCGCACGGCCTCGTCGCCGACGCCGTAGTCGACGTCGAGGCCCTTGATCTCCAGGACCGGTGTCATGATGCCTGTTCCTCCCGCCCGAGCACGGGCGTGAAGCCCACTCGCATGTGCTGCGTGCGTCCGTGGATGTCCTTCACCTTCGCCTTGCCGCTGCCGCGCAGCCGCGGGCTGACGAACTCGTCGATGCCGAAGTTCAGCAGGGACAGCGCGGTGCCGAGGACGGCGATCGCCAGCCCGGCCGGCACGAACCACCACCAAGCGCCCTGGGCCAGCGCCTGCTGGCTCTGCGCCCAGAACAGGATCGTGCCCCAGTTCCAGTTCGAAAAGCTCGAGACGCCGACGAACGCCAGCGTGATCTCCGACATCACGCCGAAGATCACCGTGCCGACGAAGCTGGACGCGATCACCGCCGTCAGGTTCGGCAGGATCTCGAAGAAGATGATCCGCCACGTCGACTCGCCGGTGGCGCGCGCCGCTTCGACGTATTCCCGGCCTCTCAACGAAAGGGTCTGCGCACGAAGGACCCGCGCGCCCCACGCCCACGACGTGAACCCGATGACCACCGCGACCAGGTAATCACCACCGCTCGGCAGCGCGCTGCCGATGATGATGATCAGCGGCAGCGCCGGGATCACGAGGAACACATTGGACAGTGCGGAGAGTCCTTCACCCGGCGTCCCGCCGAGGTAACCGGACGTGACGCCGACGACGACCGCGAGGATCGTCGCCACCACGCCGGCGGTCAGCCCGACGAGCATGACGCTGCGGGTGCCGACCAGGACCTGGCTGAAGATGTCCTGGCCGAGGTGCGTGGTGCCGAACCAGTGCCGGCCCGACGGCCCTTCGAGCAGGTCGTTGCTGCGGGCCGACGGGTCGAACGGCGCGATCCACTCACCGATCACCGCGATGATCAGGAAGAACACGATGACGCTGAGCCCGGTGATCGTCTTGCCGCCGGTGAGGAACCGGAACCGGCGCCGCTTGGCGCGCCCGGCGATGGCGTCGATCGGGAGGGCCTGGGCGGCCTTGACGTCCGCTGCTGGTACCGCCATGTCAGCCCGCCTTCCGGGTCCGCGGGTCGAGCGCGAGGTAGGCGACGTCCGCGAGGAGGTTCGCCACCAGCACCGACAGCGTGATGATCAGGAAGATGCCCTGCATCAGCGGGTAGTCCTGCGAGCCGACCGCTTGGAACAGCTCGAAGCCGACTCCGGGGTAGGAGAAGACGATCTCCACGAGCAGCGTGCCGCCGACGATGAACCCGAGCGCCAGCGCGAACCCGGAGACGCTCGGCAGCAGCGCGTTGCGCGCCGCGTAACCGACCGCGACCCGGCGTTCGGACAGGCCCTTGGCGTGCGCGACGGTGACGTAGTCCTCCGACGCGACGGTCACCATCATGTTGCGCATGCCCAGGATCCAGCTGCCCATCGAGCTGATCAGGATGGTGATCGCGGGCAGCAGGCTGTGCTGGATCGCGCTGCCGATGAAGTCGGGGTCCCAGCCGGGGATCAGGCCCGGGTCGTACCCGCCGGACGACGGGAAGAAGCTCCCCGGCCCGGCCAGCAGCGTCAGGGCGATCAGGCCGAGCCAGAAGTACGGCACCGACGAGAGGAACGTCGTCACCGGGAGCAGGCCGTCGACCCACGAACCGCGCTTCCAGCCGGCGACCACACCGAGGCCGGTGCCGATCAGGAAGCCGATGATCGTCGTGATGCCGACCAGGATGATCGTCCACGGCAGACTGTCGCCGAGCACCTCGGTGACCGGCGTCGGGAAGAACGTGAACGACAGCCCGAGGTCGCCGCGGAAGAGCTGGGCCCAGTAGTGGAAGTACTGGGTCACCATGCTTTCGTTCTTGTCCAGTCCGAAGAGGACGTACAGGGACTGGATCGCGTCGGCGCTGAGCGTGCCCTGGTTCTTCGTGATCAGCGACTGCACCGGGTCACCCGGGATCAGCCGCGGGATGAAGAAGTTGATGGTGACGGCGGCCCACGCCGTGAAGAGGTAGAAGGCCAGCCGTTGCAGCAGGTACCTCATCGGGCGGCCCCGTCGTACAGCCAGCACGCGGCCCAGTGGCCGGGCGCGTCGTCGACCTCGAACCGCGGCGGCAGGTCGGTCTTGCAGCGTTCCATCGCGACCGGGCAGCGCGGGTGGAACCGGCAGCCGGACGGCGGGTCGATCAGGCTCGGCGGCTCGCCGGCCCCGCGCTCGACGGGCACCTCACCGGGTGCGAGGTCGCTGTCCCCGGCGGCGACCTGGAGCCGGTCGGGGTCGGGCGCGGATTCGATGAGCAGGCGCGTGTACGGGTGCGCCGGGCGCTGCGTGATCGTCTCGCTGTCGCCGCCTTCGACCATCCGGCCGGCGTACATCACCATCGTCTCGTCGGCGAAGTAGCGCGCCGACGCGATGTCGTGGGTGATGTAGAGGATCGCGAGGTGCAGGCGTTCCTTGAGGTCCCGCAACAGGTTCAGCACACCGAGCCGGATGGAGACGTCCAACATGGACACCGGCTCGTCGGCCAGCAGGGCCTCCGGGTCGGCGCCGAGGGCCCGTGCGATCGCGACGCGCTGGCGCTGCCCGCCGGACAGCTCGTGCGGGAACTTGTCGATGTAGCGCTCGGGCGGCGTCATCTGGACGCGCAGGAGCAGGTCGTGCAGCGCCTGCTCCAGGTCGTCGCCGGCCCGGCCGTGGATCTTCAGCGCCCGCGTCAGGTGGTACCGGACGGTGTGCACCGGGTTCAGCGACGCGAACGGGTCCTGGAAGATCATCTGCACCCGGCGGCAGTAGGCCCGGAAGGCCTTGCCGTGCCGCACGTTCACGGTCTCGCCGTGCAGCCGGATGTCGCCGCCGGTGCGCGGGTAGAGCCCCGCGAGCAGCCGCGCGACGGTCGACTTGCCCGAGCCGGACTCGCCGACCAGAGCGGTGACCCGCCCCCGCCGCAACGTCAGGGAGACGTCGTCGACGGCCTGGACGGCGCGGCGCGGGCCGGTGAGCCCGGCGCGTCCCTTGCGCCGCACCGGGAAGTGCTTGGTCAGGCCCTCCGCCTCGAGGACCACCGCACCGGGGGTTTCCCCCTCCGATCCGGCCTCGGCCGGATCGGAGGGGGCCGGGGCGGCCGCGGCGTCGCCGTGGCCGTCCCCGTGTTCGGTCTTCACACCTGAGTCCGCCATCGATCAGGCCGCGGGCTTCAGGTGCAGGATGATGTCCAGCGCGTTGCGCAGGGTGGGCTGCGCGGGGGCGTACGGGTTCGCCTCCTCGGGCCAGCCCGTCCAGTTCTTCGTGCTGTACTCGCCACCGGAGTTCGCGGCCGACGTCGGGATCATCGGCTGCTGGTCGATCATGATCTTCTGCAGCGTCGCCATGGCGGCGGTGCGGGAGGCGTCGTCCTCGGCGTTGGCGTAGGTCTCGAGCGCCTTGGTCGCCTCGTCGTTCTTGAAGCGGCCGTAGTTGCCGTTGATGTTGCCCTGGCCGGTCGGCTTGTAGCGGTTGCCGTCCATGACGTCGCGGTACATGTCGTACGGCGTCGCACCGTCGTTGGTCCAGTGCATCAGGCCCTCGAAGTCACCGGTGTCGACCGACTTCGTCCACGCGTCCTGGTTCATCTTGTCGACCGTCGCGGTGATGCCGATCTGCGACAGGTTGTCCTTGATGATCTCCAGGTCGGTGATGTAGTCCGACCAGCCGGACGGGACCGTGAGCTTGAGGGTGACCGGCTTGCCGGACGGGTCCTGCAGCTTGTCGCCGTTGAACGTGAAGCCGGCGCCGGTGAGCTGCGCCTTGGCCGCCGCGACGTCGACCTTGACGGTCTGGCCCTGGTACTGCGGCGCGATGAACGGGTCGCCCGCCGGCGTCGGGATGCCGGTGACCTGGTCGTTCTTCGGGTAGAAGTAACCCGCCTCGCCCTGGTTGAAGATGTCGTCGCGGTTGATCACCTTGCTGATCGCCTGGCGCAGCGGCGCGCTGTTCCAGGGGGCCTTCTCGGTGTTGAACCACAGGCCGTGGACGGCCAGCTGCGCGGGGAACCAGAGCTTGTAGTGCTCGGGGTCCTTGTTCGTGTAGACGGCCTTGTAGTTCGGGATGAAGACGAAGCTCCACTCGGCCGCACCGCTGGCCAGCGCCGAGACCTGCGCGTTGTTGTCCGTGTAGGACGTGTAGCGGATCTCCTTGACCTTCGGCGCTTCCTGCCAGTAGCCCTCGCGCTGGCTGACGATCACCGTCTGCGGGGTGAACGACTTGAGCGTGTACGGGCCGGTGCCGACCGGGTTCTTGATCGTGTCGAGCGCCGGGTCCTTGATGCCCTGCCAGATGTGCTTCGGCACCACGATCGTCTGCAGGATCTTGACCTGGTTGACGAACTGGGAGCTGTCGAAGCTCAGCGTGACCTGGTTGCCGGCCGCGGTGATGTCCTTGTACGGGACGGCGTCGATGTTCAGCGCCTTGTTGTCCCGCAGCAGGCCGAACGTGTAGGCCACGTCGTCACCGGTCATCGGCTGGCCGTCGGAGAACTTCACGTTGTCCCGGACGGTCAGGACCAGCTTCTTGTAGTTGTCCGACCAATCCCACTTCGTCGCCAGCCACGGCTTGCCGGGCTCCTGCGGCTTGACGCGGTTGAGCATCACGAGGGGTTCGAAGATCGTCCACCGGTAACCGAGGTTGGCCGCGGCCGACGTCTCGAGGAACGGGTTGTTGTTCTCCGACTGCGGGCCGTTCGGCATCCCCACGTTGAGCACGGCGTTGGGGTTGCCCTGACCTGCGCTCGAGCTACCTCCCCCGCACGCGGTCAAGCCCCCCAGGGCCATTAGTGCCACTAGCGCTGCGACGATGGAGCGCTTGACTCGCATCGGTTCCTCCTGGTCATCGACGACTACTCCGTGTCGACTGGTAGCGAGCCCCGACCGCCGGCGACCGAACGACGCCACGAGTCAACCCGGGTGACTCGGGTCACGTCAATAACACGGCGGTAACGTTTTGTACCTAAGTTTAAGTACTGAAAGAACTCGCAGGCTTGGGCCGACCGGCGGTTTACCCCTTGCGACGCAAGGGGTTTCAGCCGGTCCGGCCGCCCGCGGCGAGCAGCTGCGCGACCGGCAGGGTGGCCGCGCCGAGCGCGACGGCCTCCGGCCCGAGCCGGCCGAGGACGACTTCGGTGCGCCCGGCGAGGTAGTCGAGCGCGTGCCGGCCGACCGCGTCACGCACGGCGGGCAGGATCGCCGGACCCATGATCGCCCCTGCGGAGCCGGAAAGCACCACCCGGTCGGGGCTGAGCAGGTTGATGAGGTTCGCGATGCCGATCCCGAGGTACTCGCCGGTCTCGGCCAGCACCTCCGCCGCCGGCCCGGCGACCTGCGCTTCGGCCACGATATGAGCCAGTTCGGCGTCGCTTTCGTCCCCGATGACGGGATCTTTCCCCACCCGATCGGCGTAGTGCCGGACGACCGCCTCGGTACCGACGTAGGCCTCCAGGCAGCCGTGCGACCCGCACCGGCAGGCCGCACCGCCCGCCTTGACGACCGTGTGCCCCCACTCGCTGGTCGTGATGCCCGGGTGGGACGGCCCGGCCGTGGCGACCGCGGCCCCGACCCCCACGCCGAGCAGCGCGACGATGGCGCGCCCGGCGCCGCGGCCGGCCCCCAGCCAGCTCTCGGCCTGGCCCAGCGTGCGGGCGCGGTTGTCGAGGTGCAACGGCGCGACGACGTGCGGGCGGATGAGGTCGGCGAAGGCCACGCCGCGCCAGCCGAGGGTGGGCGCGTGGACGATCCCGCCGTCGCGGACCGCCCCGGGCACGCCGATGCCGACGCCGAACACCGCGGCGGCGTCCCCACCCTCGAGCACCTCGGCGATGCCGGCGCGCACCAGCGCGGCGACCTCACCCGGGTCGAGCCGCGTGCCGACGAGGGGGTGGCGCACGGTGCCCAGCGTCCCGAGCGCGCAGTCGAACAGGCCGACCTCGACGTGCGTCTCGCCGACGTCGACGCCGACGACGTGGCCGAAATCCGGCCGCACGGCCAGCAGCGTCCGCGGCCGTCCGCCGTCCGATTCGACCGATCCGGCTTCGGCGACGACGCCGTCCGCGATCAGCTCGGCCACGACGTTCGTAACGGTGGCGGCCGACAGTCCCGATTCAGCTACCAGTTCCAGTCTGCTGACGGGGCCGTGGAGGTAGAGGGTGGAGAGGAGCGCCGCACGGTTGTGCCGCCGGAGGTCTCTGGTCGTCTGCCGCACCACCTGGGTCACGGTGGGGATTGTGCCAGACACATGCGGTGCAACCATCAGTTCGGGACTTAGTTCACCAGTTAATACATGGCCACAACTTAGGGTGATCAGGCATCCTGTCAGTAGCCGGTAAGAGTTCAGATGGGTTGCCCATGGCGAGCAAGCGCACCACCGTCCGCGATCTGCGGCGGCACAATCGTTCCCTGCTGCTGTCGAAACTCTACTTCGACGGCCCGCTGTCGCGGCACGAGCTCAGCCAGCTGACCGGACTGAGTGCCGCCACGGTCAGCAACGTCACCGCCGAGCTGGGCGAGGAACGGCTCATCACCGAAGCGGGCCAGGTGGAATCGGACGGCGGCCGCCCGCGCGTGCTGCTGCGCGTCGACCCGGCGTACGGCCACGTCGTCGGCGTCGACATCGGCGAGACCGGCGTCAAGATCGAGTTGTTCGACCTGGCGATGAACCGCCTCGCGACGGTCGACCACCCGCTCCCGGCGGCGCCGGACCCGGCGACCGCGGTCGAGCAGGTGACGTCCGGGCTGCGCGAGGTGTTCGCCAGCGCGGGCATCGGGGACTCCGCCGTGCTCGGCGTCGGCATCGGCGTCCCGGGCACGGTCGAGCAGGGCGAGCGGGTGCTGGTGCACGCGCCGACGGTCGGCTGGGACGCCGTCCCGCTCACGGACCTGCTGCGCGACGCCGGGGTGACGCTGCCGCTGTTCGTCGACAACGGCGCGAAGACCCAGGGCCAGGCGGAGATGTGGTTCGGCGCGGGCCGCGGCGCGAAGCACGCGGTGATAGCGCTGATCGGCTCGGGCGTAGGCGCGGCGGTGGTAGCGGACGGCTCGACGTACCGCGGCTCGACGAGCAGCGCGGGCGAGTGGGGCCACACGACGATCGCGTACGGCGGCGCACAATGCCGCTGCGGCGCACACGGCTGCCTGGAGGCGTACATCGGCGCGGAGGGCGTGCTGACGCGGTACCGGAAGGCGCGCGGCAAGGACATCCCGGGAGCGGACGAGCAGGCCCAGTTCTCGGCCCTGCTGGAGGCGGCCCCGAAGTCGAAAACGGCGGCGAGAGTCCTGGACGACACGGCGGGCTACCTGGGCGCGGGCATCGCGAACTTGATCAACTTGTTCAACCCGGAGCGCATCGTGATCGGCGGCTGGGCGGGCTTGGCCCTGGGCGAGCAGCTCCTGCCGCGCATTCGTGAGGCCGCCGGGGAACACGCGCTACGGCACCCGTTCAGCCAGACGTCGATCCAGCTGGGGTCTCTCGGTCTGGACGCGGTAGCGACGGGCGCGGCGACGCTGCCGGTGGCGGACCTGCTGGAGCAGGGAGCGACATCCCGGCTAGCCAAGCCAGGAGCATCAAACTCCGACGCGGCCTGAGGCCCGCTGGGCTGGGCTGGCCCGGATGGGCTGGCCCGGATGGGCTGGCTCGGCCAGGCTGGCTCGGCCAGGCTGGGGTCGACGCGGCCTGAGGCTGGGCTGGGCCGCGGCTGGCCGACTCTGCCAGGCCGGGAGGCCGGCTCGGCCTGAGGCCGGCTCTGCCGGGCCGGGAGGCCGGCCGGGCCGGGCCGCTGCTGGCAACTGGCCGCCGACTCCGCCAGCCAGGTTCTCGCGGCAGCTTCGCGCAGCGTCTTCCCGAGCAGCGCCCGCCTTCCGAGCAACGCCCGCCCGCCCGAGCAGCGGCCGCCGGCTCCACAGCCAGGTTCTCGCGGCGGCTTCGCGCAGCGCCCACCCGAACAGCGCCCACCCTCCCAGGGGGTCCATCCCCGCACCAGCGTATCGGCGCCGACCGACAAAAGGCTGCAGAAGACCAGGTCAGGCGCCCACTTGTCCACAACCCGGCGGGGCTGTGGATGCCCCCTGATCGGGCCGTCGCCACAGCTGAAATTCCGAACACCAAGCCCAAACTGCGTCCACCACCGCACAGCCCTCGCGGCTCCAGAGCGGCGCCCACCCGAGCAGCGCCCACCCGTCCGAACCGCGTCCACCACTGCACTGGCAGCGCCCACCAGAGCAGCGCCCACCCGAACAGCGCCCACCCTCCCCAGGGGGTCCATCCCCGCTCCAGCGTATCGACCCCACCCGACAACCCCAGGGCAAAAGCCCCACCAGAAGCACCCCCCATCCACAACCCGACAACCCTGTGGACAACCGCCATGCCCCGCTGAGCGGGAACCGGACCTTCCGCAGCTCAACAGCACCTCGAGCCGCCCACACCCGTCAGCAACCCACCCTTAATTCGGGTTGAAAAAAAATGACGGTCCGACTGTTGCCCGACTTGTCTGGACCATGCATACTTTGTTGCCAGGCACAACAAAGCCCTGTAGAACCCTTCGTCGCCCGCGATCCACCCGCCCCGGACCGCGGACGGCACCGCGATGCCCGGTCACGCCTGCCGCCGCCCCGGCATGCACGGCCACCCTCCCCTCCCCGCGTTCCGTGCTGCGCGCGGAACGCCGGTCCCCACGGTGAGAGAGGCGACAAAGATGTCCACCTCGAAATTCCGCAAGTTGCGAAGAGCAGCGGCGCTACTGGCCGTCGGCTCGCTGCTCGTCCTCGGGCAGCAGGCACTGACCGCACCCGCCGCCGAAGCCGCGGCCACCTTCACCGACGACTTCAACGGCCCCGCCGGGTCCGCCGTCGACGGCTCCAAGTGGCAGCTCGAAACCGGCGACAACGTCAACAACCACGAACGCCAGTACTACACCTCCGGCACGAACAACGCCCAGCTCGACGGCCAGGGCCACCTCGTGATCACGGCCAAGAAGGAAAACCCCGGCAACTACAACTGCTGGTACGGCCGCTGCGAGTACACCTCCGCGCGGATGAACACCTCCGGCAAGTTCAGCCAGGCCTACGGCCACTTCGAGACGCGCATGAAGCTGCCGCGCGGGCAGGGCATGTGGCCGGCGTTCTGGATGCTCGGCGGCGGCAACTGGCCGACCGACGGCGAGATCGACGTCATGGAGAACGTCGGCTTCGAGCCGAACACCGTGCACGGCACCATCCACGGCCCGGGTTACTCCGGCTCCGGCGGCATCGGCGCGGCCTACAACGGCCCCAACTTCTCCGACGACTTCCACACCTACGCCGTCGACTGGGCGCCCAACCAGATCAAGTGGTACGTCGACGGCAACCTCTACCAGACGCGCACGCCGTCCGACCTGAACGGCAACCGCTGGGTCTACGACCACAACTTCTTCATCATCCTCAACCTCGCCGTCGGCGGGTACTGGCCCGGCGACCCCAACAGCAGCACGACGTTCCCGCAGCAGCTGGTCGTCGACTACGTCCACGTCACCAACGACACCGGCGGCGGCACCACCCCGCCGTCCGGGCGCACCGGGCGGATCACCGGCATCGGCGGCAAGTGCGTCGACGTCGCGGGCGCCAGCACCGCCAACCTCACGCCGATCCAGATCACCGACTGCAACGGCAACGCCGCGCAGAACTGGACCATCGGCACCGACGGCACGATCCGCGCCCTCGGCAAGTGCATGGACGTCAACGCCGCCGGCACTGCCGACGGGACAGCGGTCCAGCTCTACGACTGCAACGGCACCGCCGCCCAGAAGTGGGCGATCAGCGGGGCCAAGGACATCGTGAACCCCAACGCGAACAAGTGCCTCGACGCCACCGGCAATTCGAGTGCGAACGGTACCCGCCTGCAGATCTGGACCTGCGGCGGCGGCGCGAACCAGAAGTGGACCACTCCCTGACCCGGTCCCCCTCGTGAGTGCGTAACAGTGTTCTAACACTGTTACGCACTCACGAGCCCTTACCCCACAGGAGAATCCAAGTGCGGCGATTTCTCGTCGCGCTAATGGGGTGTGCCCTGTTAGCGCTTTCTTTCCTGACGTCCACCTCCGCGCAAGCGGCGGTCGAGGCGGGTCCGTCCGCGAGCCAGCTGCTCGCGAAAACGACGTCCTGCCAGCAGATCTCGAACGGCAAGTACTCCTTCGACGAAGGCGGCGCGGCGACCGTGCCCGTCTGCCAGGCCAACGGTGCGGTGTTCTTCAAGGCCGACATGGACATCGACTGCGACGGCGTCCGTACCACGCAGTGCAACGAGCAGACCGACTGCTGCTTCTACCCGGACACCGCGTTCCACACCTCGACCGACCAGCCGCTCAACGCGGCCCAGCTGCCCTACATCGTGCTGCCGCAGCCGACGTCCACATGGGACTACCGCAACTACGGCATCGACGGCGGTTCGGTCGTGGCGGTGATCTACAACAACCAGGTCACCTACGCCGTGGTCGGCGACACCGGGCCGACGAGCATCATCGGTGAGGCCTCCTACGCCACCGCCGTCAACCTCGGCATCAACCCCGACCCGAGCAACGGCGGCACCGAAGGTCCGGTGACGTACATCGTGTTCCCGAACACGCACGTCAACCCGATCGAGAACCACAACAACGCCACCAGTCTCGGCGAGCAGGTCGCGACGCAGTTCGCCGGCGGCACCACCACCCCGCCGCCCGCCGGCGGCGGGCAGATCACCGGCGTCGGCGGCAAGTGCGTCGACGTCAACGCGGCGAGCACCGCCAACGGCGCCGCCGTCCAGCTCTACGACTGCAACGGCACCACTGCTCAACAGTGGACGGTCGGTTCCGACGGCACGATCCGCGCGCTCGGCAAGTGCCTCGACGTCACCAGCGCGGGCACGGCCAACGGCACCACCGTCCAGCTGTGGGACTGCAACGGCAGCAACGCCCAGAAGTGGTCGGCGAACGGCTCGCAGAACCTCGTCAACGCGGGCTCCGGCAAGTGTCTCGACGCCACCGGCAACAGCTCGGCCAACGGCACCCGGCTCCAGATCTGGACCTGCGGGTCCGGCGCGAACCAGAAGTGGACGCTCCCATGAGAAAACGCTCTCTCCTTTCCCTGCTGGGCGTGACCGCGCTCGCCGCGGCCGCCTTCGCCGTGCCCGCGCAGGCCGCGGGCGAAGCCGTGAACGTCTGGCTCACCACGACCGACGACGCCAAGGGCGTCAACGTCACCCGTGGCCTGCAGCAGCAGACGCCGATCAGCTTCACCGCGGGCACCGGCACCGGCGGCCAGACCATCAACGTCAACGAAAACACCACCTACCAGCAGTTCGAGGGCGCCGGCGCGTCGTTCACCGACTCCGCCGCGTGGCTGCTCAACTCGAGCAACCTGCTCAGCGCCAGCACGCGCAACTCGGTGATGCAGAAGCTGTTCGACCCCAACGCGGGCATCGGCATCAGCTTCCTGCGCAACCCGATCGGCGCGTCGGACATCGCGCGCAACAGCTACACGTTCGACGACGTGCCCGCCGGGCAGACCGACCCGAACCTGGCGAAGTTCTCCATCGCGCACGACCAGGCGGACGTGCTGCCGCTGACCAAGCAGGCGCTGCAGCTCAACCCGCAGATCAAGGTCATGGCCTCGCCGTGGAGCGCGCCGCCGTGGATGAAGGACAACGACAGCTACCTGCTCGGCTGGGTCGAGTCGCAGTTCTACCCGGCGTACGCGCAGTACTTCGTCAAGTACGTCCAGGCCTACCAGGCCGCCGGCGTGCCGATCAACTACCTGACCGTACAGAACGAACCGACGTGCTGCGCGAGCTACCCGTCGACCAACTGGAACGGCGCGGGCCTGGCGTACTTCACCAAGACCAACCTGCTGCCCGCGCTGCACAGCGCCGGACTGTCCACAAAGGTCCTCGCGCTGGACTGGAACTGGGACCAGTACCAGTCCTTCGCGGCGCCCACAATGGACGACGCCGCCATCCGCAACGACCCGAACTTCGGCGGCATGGCGTGGCACGGTTACGGCGGCAACGTCTCGCAGCAGACGACCGTGCACAACCAGTACCCGAGCGTCAACGCGTACTCGACCGAGCACTCCGGCGGCACCTGGGTGTCGAACCAGCAGGCCGAGGACATGACGAACATCGTCGACTACACGCGCAACTGGAGCCGCACGGTCACCAAGTGGAGCCTGGCGATGGACCAGGCGCACAACCCGCACAACGGCGGCTGTGACACGTGCACCGGCCTGGTGACCGTCCACAATGGCGACGGCCGCAACGGCCAGGTCGACTACACCGTCGAGTACTACACGATGGGTCACCTGACGAAGTTCGTGAAGCCCGGCGCGGTCCGGATCGACTCGAACGACAACTCGACCGTCCGCAACGTCGCCTGGAAGAACCCGGACGGCTCGAAGGCACTGATCGCGTACAACACCAGCACCGGCAATCAGAGCGTCCGGGTGAACTGGGGCAACTCGTCGTTCACCTACAACCTGCCCGGCCACACGTCGGCGACGTTCACCTGGGCCGGCAACCAGGGCACCGGCGGCGGTGGCGGCACCGGCAAGACCGGGCCGATCACCGGCCTCGGCGGCAAGTGCCTGGACGTCGCGAGCGGCAGCAGCGCGAACGGCGCGGCCGTGCAGCTCTACGACTGCAACGGCTCGGCCGCGCAGCAGTGGACGGTCGGCACCGACGGCACGCTCCGCGCGCTGGGCAAGTGCCTCGACGTGACCGGACAGTCCACAGCGGACGGTGCCCAGCTGCAGTTGTGGGACTGCGGCGGGACGGCCAATCAGAGATGGGCGGCGACGGCGGCCAAGGACCTCGTCGGGGCGGCGTCGAACAAGTGCGTCGACGTGACCGGCAACTCGAGCGCGAACGGCACCCGGCTGCAGATCTGGACCTGCACCGGCGCCGCCAACCAGAAGTGGAACGTGCCCGCATGAAGAAACTGGCAGCATTCGGCGCGCTGGTAGCCGCGGCGTCGGCACTGGTGCTCGCACCAGGAGTCGCGCAGGCGGCGACCGGCCCGATCACCGGAATCGCCGGCAAGTGCGTCGACGTCAACGCCGCGAGCACCGCCAACGGTACGGCGATCCAGCTCTACGACTGCAACGGCAGCGGCGCTCAACAGTGGACAGTCGGCAGCGACGGATCCCTGCAGGCGCTGGGCAAGTGCCTCGACGTGACCAGCGCGGGCACGGCGAACGGCGCGTTGATCCAGCTCTGGGACTGCAACGGCTCCAACGCCCAGAAGTGGACGGCCAACGCGGCGAAGAACCTCGTCAACACCGGGTCGGGCAAGTGCCTCGACGCCACCGGCAACAGCTCGGCGAACGGCACGCGGCTGCAGATCTGGACGTGTGCGAGCAGCGCCAACCAGCAGTGGACGCTCCCGAGCGGCGGCACGACCCCGCCGCCGTCCGGGCCGGGCGTGATGGCCGTCGCGCCGTACCTCTACAACGGCTGGGGCAACCCGCCGAGCCCGGCGACGATCCAGAACGCCACCGGCGTCAAGTGGTTCACGCTGGCGTTCGTGCTGTCCAACGGCTACTGCAACCCGCAGTGGGACGGCGGCCGCGCGCTGACCGGCGGCGTCGACCAGAACACCATCAACACGGTGCGCGCGGGCGGCGGCGACGTCATCCCGTCGTTCGGCGGCTACTCCGGCAACAAGCTGGAGTCGTCGTGCGGCAGCGCGGGTGAGCTGGCGGCGGCGTACCAGAAGGTGATCAGCGCCTACGGCCTCAAGGCGATCGACATCGACATCGAGGCCGACGCCTACAGCAACCCGACGGTGCAGCAGCGCACGGTCGACGCGCTGAAGACGATCCGGGCGAACAACGCGGGCATCAAGCTGTACGTCACGTTCGGCACCGGGCAGTCGGGGCCGGACAACAGCCTGGTGAACCGCGCGGCCCAGTCCGGGCTCACGGTCGACGGCTGGGTCATCATGCCGTTCGACTTCGGCGGCGCCGGCCAGAACATGGGCACGCTCACGCAGCGCGCGGCGGAAGGCCTCAAGAACGTCGTCAAGTCGGCTTACGGCTACGACGACGACACGGCCTACCGGCACATGGGCATCTCGTCGATGAACGGCATCACGGACAACAGCGAGACGGTCACCCTGGCCGACTTCACCACCATCCTGGCCTACGCGAACACGCACCACCTGGCCCGGCTGACGTTCTGGTCCGCGAACCGCGACCGCCCCTGCCCGGGCGCCTACCCGAACGACGACACGTGTTCGGGCGTTTCCCAGCAGGCGTGGGACTTCACGAGGATCTTCGCCCGCTACGCCGGCTGACGCACCACCTCTGAAGTCCGTGAATGCCACATCGAGGGACACAGTGTCCGTCAATGTGGCATTCACGGACTTCGGCGTTCAGGGGTGCCGCGTGCCGTTTCGGAACTGCCGGGGGTGACCCTGGGGGTGGTCACGCCCCGGCAGCCGGGTTTCGCGGGCCGCTGGGGGTATCCGGCGGCGAAACCGCGCTGAGGTTATCCAGTCCGGGGCCCGGAAACGCCGCGCTCGGCCCGTCCGGACCGCAAGCGTGCCCGAAGACGCACTACTCGACGGCGATCGCCGCCCGGGCGGCGGCCGCGCGGTCGGCGTACGCCTCGACCAGCTGCTCCTCCGCGTCCTCCAGGTACTTCATCAGCAGCTGCTCCGCGCCCGGGCCGTCGCCCGCCTCGACGCGGTCCAGGATCTCGTGGTTGCGCGGCAGGTAGCGCTCGTGGAAGCGGCGCGGCTCGGCCATGATGTGGAACACCAGCCGCAGCTCGGCCGTGAGCCGGCCGACCAGCTCGTTGACGCGCTCGCTGCCCGACAGCGCGGCCAGCTCCTGGTGGAACCAGACGTTCGCGGTGCCGAGGTCCTTCCAGTTCCCGTTGCGGGCGGCCTCGTCGCCGATGTCGACCTTCTCCTTGATCCGCGGGAACGACGCCGGCTTCGCCGTCACGCCCCGGACCGCGGCGCACTCGATGATCTTGCGCACGCGGTAGATGTCGACGACGTCCTCGATGCTCGGGATCCGCACGAACACCCCGCGGTTGAGCTCGTGGGCGAGCAGCCGCTCGTGCGTGAGCAGCCGGAACGCCTCCCGCAGCGTGTTGCGCGAGACACCGAGCGCGTTGCCGATGTCCTGCTCCGACAGCCGCCCGCCGGGCAGGAAGAAGCCCTCCGCGATGCGCTTGCGGAGGACGCCCGCCACCCGCTCGGCGGTGCTCTTGCGGCTGACCAGGCCGCGATCGGCCTCCAGGCCGGGAAGGTCCGGGACCACGCTGTCTTCGATGACCACGGCGACGATGGTACCCGTCACGCAGGGGACGATCGAATTGCACTCTTGTGGAATTGTTGAACAATCCTTACTGTGTGAGGCACGCCACGATGAGACACTGGCCTGGAGGTGCCCGACATGACTGCCACAGCAACCGAGGCCCGGCCGTTCGACTGGTTCCGCACACTGGGGAAACGCGGCCGGCTCGCCTTCGCCGGCGCGTTCGGCGGGTACGGCCTGGACTCGTTCGACTACCAGACCCTGCCCCTCGGGCTCGCCGCGATCACCGCGTACTTCGGCATTTCGAGCGGTGAAGCCGGCCTGCTCGGCACGACGACGCTGGTCGTGTCGGCCGTCGGCGGCATCGGCGCCGGCATGCTGGCCGACCGCATCGGCCGCGTCCGCACGCTCCAGATCACCATCGCGATGTACACGGTGTTCACCGTGCTCTGCGGGTTCGCGCCCAACTTCGAGACGCTGCTGATCTTCCGCGCGCTGCAGGGCCTGGGCTTCGGCGGTGAGTGGGCGGCCGGCGCGGCGCTGGTCGCGGAGTACTCCTCGGCGCGCTACCGCGGCCGGACCGTGGCGTTCGTGCAGAGCGCGTGGGCGGTCGGCTGGGGCCTGTCGGTGATCGTCTACACCGTCGTGTTCAGCCTCGCGAGCCCCGACCTGGCCTGGCGCATCATGTTCTGGACCGGCGTCATCCCGGCGCTGCTCGTGCTCTGGGTCCGCAAGAGCGTCAAGGACGCGCCCCGCGCGGAGGAACGTCTCAAGGGCGAGCGCGTCAAGGGCACGCTGGTCAAGATCTTCCACCGCGACCTCCTGCGCACGACGTTCTTCGCCGCGCTGCTCGCGACCGGCGTCCAGGGCGGCTACTACACGATCTCGACGTGGCTGCCGTCGTACCTCAAGAAGACGCGCGAACTGACCGTCATCGGCACCGGCGGCTACCTCGCGTTCCTGATCACCGGCGCGTTCGTCGGGTACGTCTGCGGCGGCTACCTGACGGACCTGATGGGCCGCAAGAAAACCTTCCTGACCTTCGCGATCCTGTCGGCCGGGCTGATCGTCGCGTACACCCAGATCCCCAAGGGCGCCAACGGTCTCGTGCTGGTGCTCGGCTTCCCGCTCGGCTTCTCGATGTCCGCGATCTTCAGCGGCTTCGGCGCGTACCTCGCCGAGCTGTACCCGACGACGGTGCGCGGCACCGGCCAGGGCTTCACGTACAACTTCGGCCGCGCGGTCGGCGCGATCTTCCCGACCGTCGTCGGCTTCCTCGGCGCGGGTGGCGCGATCGTGTTCGGCGCCATCGGCTACGCCATCGCCGCGCTCGCCCTGCTGGGCTTGCCCGAGACCCGAGGGATCGAACTCGTTGACTGAGGGGGAACTCATGACGACTTTCGACGAACCAGCCACGTTCACGCCGGAGCAAGCCCGCCAGGCGTTCCGACGCGGCACGGCCCGCCCCACGACGGGCTGGGCCGGCGGCTTCACCCAGACGAACCTGATCGCCGTGCCGCAGGACTGGGCCTACGACGTCCTGCTGTTCTGCACCCGCAACCCGCAGGCGTGCCCGCTGCTCGACGTCACCGACCCCGGCGACCCGGGCACCAAGCTGGCCGACGGCGCGGACCTGCGCACCGACCTGCCGCGCTACCGGATCTGGCAGAACGGCGTGCTCGCCGGCGAGGTCTCGGACGCGACAGGGCTGTGGCGCAGCGACATGGTCGCCTTCTCGATCGGCTGCAGCTTCACGTTCGAGACGGCGCTGGCCGCCGAGGGCATCCCGCTGCGGCACGTCGAGCAGGGCCGCAACGTCTCGATGTACCTGACGAACCGGCCGTGCGAGCCCGCCGGGCGGCTCTTCGGCCCGATGGTCGTGTCGATGCGGTACCTCCCCGAGGACCGCGTCGACGACGCCATCCGCATCACCCGCGCGATGCCGGCCGTCCACGGCGCGCCGGTGCACATCGGGGACCCGCGTACCCTGGGCGTCGAAGATCTTTCGCGGCCGGACTTCGGTGATCCGGTGGACGCGGCCGACGGTGACGTCCCGGTGTTCTGGGCCTGCGGGGTCACCCCGCAGGCGGCGCTGATGGCGTCGCGGCCGCCGTACGCGATCACCCACGCGCCGGGGTACATGTTCATCACCGACCGCCACGACAGCGAATACCGGGTGGGCTGAAATGGACCTGAACAGCGACCTCGGCGAGGGTTTCGGCGCCTGGAAGATGGGCGACGACGAAGCCGTCCTCGACATCGTCACGAGCGCGAACGTCGCGTGCGGCTTCCACGCCGGCGACCCGTCGGTGATGCGGCACGTGTGCGAGCTGGCGGCCGATCGCGACGTCGCGATCGGCGCGCACGTCGGCTACCACGACCTGGCCGGGTTCGGCAGGCGCGCGCTCGACATCGCCCCGGAGGACCTGGCCAACGAGGTGCTCTACCAGATCGGCGCGCTCGACGCGTTCGCCCGCGCGGCCGGCAGCCGCGTGACGTACGTGAAGCCGCACGGCGCGTTGTACAACACCGCGGCGGCCGACCCGGAGCAGGCCGCGGCGATCGTCGAGGGCCTGCGGCGGTACGACCCGGCGCTCGCGCTGCTCTGCCTGCCGGACTCGGAAATGCAGCGGGAGGCGGAAAAAGTCGGGGTGGTGGCGTACGCCGAGGCGTTCGCCGACCGGGCCTACACCGCGGAAGGCCGCCTGGTGTCGCGCAAGCAGCCCGGCGCCGTGCTGCACGAACCCGGCGCCGTCGCCGAGCGCGCGGTGGCCATGGCGACCGGCGGCGGGGTCGTCACGGCCGACGGCGCCAAGCTCGACCTGCGCCCGGACTCCCTGTGCGTGCACGGGGACACGCCGGGCGCGGTGGAGCTGGCCCGGCAGATCCGCGACGGCCTGACCGACGCGGGTGTGCCGCTCACCGCGTTCACCGGATGACCGTCCGGCTGCTGCCGTGCGGGCGGCGCGCGGTGCTCGTGGAGGTCGACGACGTACTGGGTTATCAGGCCGCGCTGGCGCAGACGCCGCCTCTTGGTGTCGAAGAGCTGGTTCCGGCCGCGCGGACGCTGCTGGTCCGTTTCGACCCGGCGATGACCTCCGCTGACCGGCTGGGCGCGTTGCTGCGTCAAGTGTCCCCTGTGGACAGTCAGCCTGTCGACGCGCACGAGGTGGTCATCCCGGTGGTGTACGACGGCGAGGACCTGACGGAGGTCGCGGCCGAGACCGGGTTGTCGGTCGCGGAGGTCGTGGCCCGGCACAGCGCGGGGTCGTACGTCTCGGCGTTCTGCGGGTTCGCGCCCGGGTTCGCCTACCTGTCCGGCGCGGACCCGGTGCTGCACGTGGCCCGCCGATCGTCGCCGCGGACGCGCATCCCGGCCGGCTCTGTGGCGATCGCGGGCGAGTACAGCGCGGTGTACCCGAGCGCGTCGCCGGGCGGCTGGCGGCTGCTCGGACGGACCGAGGCGCCGGTGTGGGACGTCGAGCGCGACCCGCCGAACCTGCTGCCGCCGGGAACGCGCGTGCGCTTCCGGGAGGTTTCGTGAAGCTCGAGATCCTCCGGCCCGGGTTCGCCACGACCGTGCAGGACCTCGGCCGCCCCGGCCACGCGGCCCTCGGCGTCAGCCGTTCGGGCGCCGCCGACCGCGGCTCGTTCCGGCTGGCCAACCGGCTCGTCGGCAACCCGTCGGGGGCCGCGGGCCTGGAGGTCACACTCGGCGGCCTGGTGCTGCGCGCGACGGCGTTGACGACGATCGCGGTGACCGGCGCGGACTGCCCGCTGTCGAAGGGCGGCTTGAACGGGCCGATCACACTCCGGCCGGGCGAGGAACTGGCGCTCGGCATGGCGTCGACCGGGCTGCGCTGTTACGTCGCGGTCCGTGGCGGCATCGACGTCCCACCGGTGCTGGGCTCGCGGTCGACGGACACCCTCGGCAAGCTCGGCCCGCCGCCTCTCGCCGCGGGAATGCTGCTGCCGATCGGATCTCCGCCGCCCGGGTTCCCAACAGTCGATCTCGCGCCTCGCGCGCCCCTGCCGGTGTCGCCGGTGCTGCGCGTGACGCCGGGCCCGCGTCGCGACTGGTTCACCGACCCGGCGCGGCTGCTGTCCACTGTGTACACGGTCTCACCGGACTCGGACCGCGTCGGCATCCGCCTGACCGGCCCTCCCCTTTCCCGCACCCGCCACGACGAACTACCGTCGGAGCCGTGCGTGCCGGGATCGCTGCAGGTGCCACCGTCGGGCCAGCCGATCCTGTTCCACGCCGACCACCCCACGACGGGCGGCTACCCGGTGATC
Organism: Amycolatopsis sp. NBC_00348; assembly: GCF_036114655.1. Lineage (NCBI taxonomy): Bacteria > Bacillati > Actinomycetota > Actinomycetes > Pseudonocardiales > Pseudonocardiaceae > Amycolatopsis > Amycolatopsis sp. NBC_00348. Next base: position 7,273,190 of record NZ_CP107994.1, read on the forward strand.
GCCGTCGTCGACGAGGAGGACCTGGACGTCGCCGCCCAGCTGCGCCCCGGCCAGACCCTCCGCTTCCGGGCCTCGTGAGTGTTTAGGGCGGTTAGAACCGCCCTAAACACTCACGACAAGCTGCGGCAGACCACCCAGGCCGTGACCGCGAGCCAGATCGCCCAGGCCGCGCCCGGGGCCAGGCCGGTCGCGATGACCCCCAGAGCCATCGCGACCAGCACCGGCCAGGCCCGCCGCCGTCGCCGTGCCAGGCCGGACTCCGCCAGGTAGGCGTCGAAGGCCTCCGCGACCTGGTCGTCGATCTCGTCGCGCAGCCGCGGGCTCAGCTCAGACATGGGCCGGGACCGCCGGCCGCGGCAGGGCCACCGACAGGCACGCGAGGGCCAGCGGCACCTCAAGCCCGGCCATGAGCAGCGAGAACACGACGTCGTCGCCGGCCGTGACGACGTCGAACCAGGCGTCGGTCAGCAGCAGCGTGGCCGTGCCGATCGCGGCGAACGGCATCCGCGGGTCGCCGCGGCCGAGCAGCCAGGCCGTCGCGAGCAGGCCGAGCGCCTCCGCCGCGTCGAAGCCCGTCCACGCCAGGCTCCAGTGCTGCGCCGGATAGACGTCCGGCAGTGTCATCCCCAGTACCGCGATCCACGGCAGCAGGCACAATCCCGCCGCCCAGAAGACCTTCCGCATCGAAACCCCCGAAGTCTCGTACCCCCGGAACCCAAGGTAGCCGAATGCAGAGATTCTTTGCAAACAGTCTCTGTAGTACGCTCCGGGCATGGTCGAACGTCCCGAGCGGCGGGTCCTCACCGGCGCGGATCTCAAGGCCTTCTACAAGGCCCTGGCCAACCCCGTGCGCCGCGACATCCTGTCCTACCTGGGCGAACACGGCGAAGCGAACTCGACGAGCGTCGCGAAAGCCCTCGGCGAGAGCACTGGGACGACCAGCTACCACCTCCGCAAGCTCGCCGACCTGGACCTGATCGCGGAGATCGAGGAGCGCTCCACCGGCCGCGAGCGCTGGTGGAAGGCACTGTCGAAGGACATCTTCACGCCACCCGGCCTGGAGATGACACCGGACGAGCGCGAAGCCGCGCTGAAGCTGGGCGCGCTCAAGATGAGCCACGACATCGGCCTGGTCACGCGGGCGTACGCGGGGTATGACAGTGCCGAGGGCTGGAACCAGATCCACCGCTCCGGCCTGCGCCTCACGAAGGACCAGATCGCGTCGTTCGTCGAGGAGTACCAGAACCTGATCTGGAGGTACGTCACCGCGCCGGGCGAGCACCCCGAGGGGTCCCGCGCGCTGGCCGTCCGGCTGGTCATGGTCCCGGAGACGGACAGCGCCTAGAACCCGGACACCCGCAGCGTGATGTTCAGCCGGCCGGTCAGGCCGAGCGCGGGGTCCGCCGTGCCCGGCAACGTCCGCGGGACGCCGTGGTAGGCGAACCGGGAGGCCCCGCCGAAGACGAACAAGTCGCCCGAGTGCAGTTCGACGTCGGTGTACGGCCTGTTGCGCGACTCCGTGTTGCCGAAGCGGAAGACGCACGTGTCGCCGAGGCTGAGCGACACCACCGGGGCCGCGCTCTGCTCGTCCTTGTCCTGGTGCTGCCCCATCTTCGTCTTCGCGGCGTAGAAGTTGACCAAGGCGGTGTCGGGCTCGTAGTCCTCGGCCGGTTCGCCGTACGCGTCCGCCAGCGCGCGGCGGCCGAGGTCGCCGAGCCAGTCCGGGAACGGCAGCACCGGCCGACCGTCGTCGGTCGTGCGCGAGTAGCCGTACGGGTACCAGTGCCAGCCGAGGCAGACGGTCTTGACCGACATCACGCCGCCGTTGGGGTAGGTCGTGTTGCGGTAGCCGGGCCAGCCGCGGCAGGCGGCGACGAGGTCGCGCTGCGCGTCGAAATCGAGCCAGTCGGGCAGGTGCACCGCACCCGGCGCCAGTTCGGCGCGGGGTCTCGGCAGAAGAGCGTCCACTACTTCGATTGTGCCAGCGACTCCCGCCGCCGACTTCCGGCAACGTGCCGTGGATCACGCACCGAACGTCACCACGGTGACGCCCGCCCGCGCCGGCACCGGGTCGTTCATCTCGGCCAGCGCGGCCGGGACGTCGTCGAGCCTGATCCGGCGGCCGATCAGCGCGGCCAGGTCGATGCCCGACGTCTCGACGACGCGCAGCAGCTCCGGGTACTCGTGGGCCTGCAGGCCGTGGATCCCGACCAGCTCCAGCTCGCCGCCGATGACCCGGTGCATCGGGATCGGCGCGACGCCCTGCGCCGGCGGCATCAGCCCGGCCTGGACGTGCCGCCCGCGCTTGCGGAGGCTGCCCACCGACGCCGCGCAGGTCGACGGCGAGCCGAGGCAGTCGAGCGAGACGTGCGTGCCGCCGCCGGTCAGCTCGCGCACGTGCGCGGCGACGGCTTCGTGGCCGTCGAACGCCGACGCGTCGACCGTCAGCGCCGCTCCCGACTTCGCCGCCAGCTCGAGCGCGGCCGGCGAGACGTCGACCGCGACCACCTTCGCCCCGGCCGCGACGGCGAGCAGCACGGCGGAGATCCCGACGCCGCCGCAGCCGTACACCGACACCCACTGCCCGGCCGTGACCCGGCCCTGCCGCAGCACCCCGCGGAACGCCGTGCCGAACCGGCAGCCCAGCGCCGCCGCCTCGGCCGCGCCGAGCGAGTCCGGCAGCGCCACCAGGTTGACCTCGGCGTGCCCGATCGCGACGCGCTCGGCGAACGACCCCCAGTGCGTCGCGCCCGGCTGGAACTCGCGATCGCAGATCTGCTGGTCGCCACGGGCGCACTGGGCGCACGTGCCGCAGGCGCAGACGAACGGCACGGTGACGCGCGCGCCGAGCGCCCAGCCGCGCACGCCTTCGCCGAGCGCGACGACGCGGCCGGCGAGCTCGTGGCCGGCGACGTGCGGCAGTGTCACCGCGCTGTCATGTCCCTGCCACGTGTGCCAGTCGCTGCGGCACACGCCGGTGGCGTCGACCTCGATGACGGCCCCGCCGGGCGGCGCGACCGGTTCCGGCACGTCCTGGACCAGGGGCGGGACGCCGAACTCCGCCATCACCACAGCTCGCATATCGCGAGCCTAACCGAGCCGCTCAGGTGAGCGGGTTTCCGTTGCCGTCGCTCAGTTGAGCGGCGGCGGCTGCGGGTGGAAGCGGGTCCGCGGCCGCGGTGGCCCGAGCAGTTTGCTGAGTGAACCATCGGGCACGTTGAGAATGTCCTCGAGGTTTCTCAGCGCCTCCAACGATTCCACCCGTTCGGGCCGGCACCGCCCGGACTGCCAGTGGCTGAGGGTGGCCAAGCTGACCGTGGTTCCCCTGCCGCGCAAGCGATAGCGGATCCGGTCGAGGCCGAGGCCGCGATGCCGGATCGCCGTCCGCAGTGCCACGGCGAAGGGCCCAACGGCCAGCAGCCGGTCGAGTTCCGCCTGTTCCCCCCGGTCGATCGTGTGTGTTCGCTGACCGGTCATCACATCGCTCCGAAGCACTCCCGAAACCGAAAATTGGAGCGTAGGCCTGCTTCGGCGAGATCGGAAGACCACTCACCCACCTGCGAACGCCCCGGAAGTCCTGACGTGGTCCGCGATCGCGGCGAAGGGTGCCATGTGGCCGGAGTTGACCGTGACGTAGGAAATCCCCCACCGGTCCCGCCACCGGCGGAGGTTTTCCGTGGCACGGCCCGGATCCGACGGCAGCACGGTGACCGCACCCATCGCCGCCAGCTCGGGGAGGTCCACCCCGGCGAAGCGGACCACCTGCTGGGACGGCTCGTCACCGACGGCGATCAGGTTCAGCCCGAGCTCGATCTCCGGCAGCCGCGGCCCGGCGAGCGTTCGGAATCGATCCACAATGGACTGGGCCTGGTCTTCCGTGGTCGTGGGCGCCCACGAGAAGGTGACGATGTCGGCTTCTTGCGCGGCGAGCGCCAGCATTTTCGGCCCGCTTGCGGCGAGCAGCAGCCGCGGCCGGTCGATCGATCGCTTGAGGAGCGCGATCGTTTCGGCCATCCGTGTGACGCGCTCACCCGGCGAGCCGAACTCCCGCCCGAGCACCGCGGCGTGCGCGTCGGCACCGGGCCGCCCGGCACCCAGCCCGAGCTCGAACCGGCCGCCGGTCTGCTGGTGGAGGGTTTGCGCCTGCCAGTCGAGCACCCGCGCGTCCCGGAAGGGATCGGCGAGCACGAAGGTACCGAGGGTGATCCGCTCGGTGACCGCGGCGGCGGCCCCGAGCAGCACGAACGGGTCACCCCCGGAGACGGGATCGGTGGCGAGCAGGGTGTCGAAGCCGAGTGCCTCGGCCCGCCGCGCCTGAGCAGTCCAGGCACCGAGGTCAGGGGCATAGCCGGCGACGATGCCGAAGCGGAACGGAGTGGTCATGCGGCCATGATCGGCGGCACGGCGGTGTCACCACATCCGCTCCAGGACGTCACCCGGACGTACGTCGGCTAGCGCAGCGTGACTGACAGGGCCTGCGCGATCTCCTTGCCGATCGCGTGGGTGGCCACCTCCGGGGGTGACCCCACCTTGACCACCATCGGTCCCCCGAACGGCTGGCGTTCCACCACCTCGATGCGTTCGCCCAGGTTGATCGCGTGTTCGGTCAGGTAGCGCAGCAGCTCCGGGTCGGTGTCCCAGACCCGGACGATCTCGCCGACCGCGCCCGGCTCCAGGTCGTCCAGGATGCGGACCGACAGTTCCTCGACGCTGCCGTCCGCGGCCGGGATCGGGTCGCCGTGGGGGTCGCGGACCGGGTTGCCGAGCTTGGCCGCGATGCGCTCGACCAGCCGGTCGGACACCGCGTGCTCCAGCGCGTCGGCCTCCGCGTGGACCTCGTCCCAGGTGTAGCCGAGCTCGGAGACCAGGTACGTCTCGATCAGCCGGTGCCGGCGCAGCACCGACCGCGCGAGCAGCCGGCCGTCGGCCGTGAGCTCGATGCCGCGGTAGGGCACGTGGGTGACCAGGCCGAGCTGGGACAGCTTCGTGACCATCCCCGACGCCGAGGACGGGCTGACCTCCAGCCGGCCGGCGAGCGAGGTGTTGGTGACGGGCTCACCGCGCTCGACCAGGCCGTAGATCACCCGGACGTAGTCCTCGACCGACGAGGATCTCCGGACCGAACCATCTCCCATGCCGCATACGATACGGGCCGCGTACTTTCGCCGTGCGCCTCACGGCCGCCAGCGGTAGCGGATCCAGCCGGGGACCGGTTCCGCGCCGAGCTGGGCGTAGAACGCCTCGCCTTTCTCGTTGCCCGCCTGCATGTCCCACTCGACGCGCCCGTCGGTGCGGGCGGCCAGCTCGGCGAGCAGCGCGCCGCCGAGGCCGTGGCGCCGCTGCGTGGGACGCACGAACAGGTCGTCCAGCCAGATCCCCGGCTTGGCTTCCCAGGTGGAGAAGTTCCAGCTGCAGAAGGCGAAGCCGGCGACCGTGCCGGGCTCGCCGGGCGGGGTCGCGATCAGCACCCAGGCCTTCGGCGCCGGCCCGAACAGGTGACCGCTCATCTCGGCGCGGTCCAGCTTGAGGTCGTGCTTGTCCTCGTAGACGGCGTGCTCCTCGATGAGCGCGCAGATCTCCTCGATGTCTTCGACGACGGCGTCGCGGACGGGCATTTCGCCTCCCGTTTCTGTCGGTGGTGGTCGTTAGGGTCGAGCGCGGAGGAGGTGGTCGATGGCACCGGAGGAGAAGTACGAAGACCTGGTCGACGAGTTCACCGGACAACCGGGCATCACGCCACCCGGCGCGACCGGCGGGTTCGGGCGTGGCGCCCTGCGCGTCGGCGGCCGGATCTTCGTGATGTTCGTCCGCGGGCAGCTGGTGCTGAAGCTGCCGGCAGCGCGGGTGGACGAGCTGGTCGACGGCGGCCACGGCGTCCGGTTCGACGCGAACAAGGGCACCCCGATGAAGGAATGGCTGGCCCTGGCGGCGGACTCGCCGCAGCCGTGGCCCGCCCTGGCGAAGGAGGCACTCGAGTTCGTGGGAGGCAAGTGAGACATCAGGCCTGGTAACGCAGTTCGCCGCCGATGGCGGTGGCCAGCACGCTCAGGTCGTCCAAAGCGGACTCGTCCAGCGGCGAGCCGGAGAGCACGGCGAAGTCGGCGAGCTTCCCGGGCTCCAGCGTGCCTAGGTCCTGCTCGGCGAAACTCGCGTAGGCCGAGCCGTACGTGTACGCGCGCAACGCCTGCTCCGGCGTCAGCGCCTCTTCGGGTGCGAAGGGCGCGCCGGACGCCGTCCGCCGGCGCACCATGTCCGCCAGGGCGAGCAGGGGCGCGCCGTCGACCACCGGGCGGTCCGACGACGCCGGGAGCACGCAGCCCGCGTCGAGGACGCTGCGCAGCCGGTAGCACCACGGCACGCGGGCCTCGCCGAGCGCGGCGCGCATCCCGTCGCCGAGCTCGTTGACGAACCGGCCCTGCGGCGAAGCGAGCAGCCCCAGCGAGGCGAGCCGGGTCAGCTCCGCGGGCTGGAGCACCGCGCAGTGCTCGATGCGGTGCCGGTGGTCCGCGCGCGGCGAAGCGGCCAACGCGGCTTCGTACGCGTCGAGGACGACGGTGATCGCGCGGTCGCCGATCGCGTGCGTCGCGATCTGCCAGCCGGCGTCGTGCGCCTTCCGGATCGTGCGGGCGATCTCGTCCTCGGGCACTTGGAAGTAGCCGCGGTTTTCGGGCTCGCCGTCGAAGGGTTCGTGCATCGCGCAGGTGCGCCCGACCAGGGAACCGTCGGCGAACAGCTTCATCGGGCCGACGCGCAGCCACTCGTCGCCGAGGCCGGTGCGCAGGCCGAGGTCGAGGCCGAACCCGGCGCCGTCTGGCAGATCGTGCAGCACGCTCGCGGCGACCATCACGGTGCTGCGCACGCGCAGCACCCCGCGGTCGCGCGCGACCTGGTAGGCGGCCAGTTCGGCGGGTGTCTCGCCGACCAGCCCGCCGCCGATCCCGGCCTCCTGGACGCTCGTGATGCCCTCGGACAGGTACCGCTCCGACGCCCGGTCGAGGCCGCGGACGACCTGCTCCACCGGCGTCGGGTAGGTCAGTGGCCGCAGCAGCAGCTGGGCCTGCTCGCGCAGCAGCCCGGTCGGCGAGCCGTCGGCGTGCACGACATCGCCGCCGACCGGCACGTGCGCCAGGTCCAGCTGGTCCAGGACGGCCGAGTTCACCACCGTCATGTGCCCGGACGTGTGCTTGAGCCGCACCAGCATCCCGGGCGCCGCGCGGTCGAGGCCGTGCCGGTCCGGGTGCCCGCCGGCGAGCTTGTTCTGGTCGTACCCGCTCCCGATCACCCAGCTGCCGGGCGGCAGCGTCGCGGCCCGCGCGGCGACGGCGTCGTAGACCTCCTCGACGCTGCGGCAGCCGCCGAGCGGGACGTCGTCGAGGGCCATCCCGAACCAGGCCATGTGGTTGTGCGCGTCGTGGAAGCCGGGCACGACGAACCCGCCACCGAGGTCGACGCGGCGGCGCGCGGACACTCCGAGAGCGTCCTCCCCCAGCGCGACGACCCGGCCGTGCAGCACGGCGAGTGCGCTGGTCAAGCCCATGCCCGTCCACACCAGGGCGTTTTCGTAGACCGCATCAACCCGCATCTCCGCCTTCCTCCCCGCCGCCACCCTCAACGGAGGCGCTTCGCGCCGCGGCTTCATTCGAAGGCTATCGATCGATCGATCGAACGTCTAGCATCGGCCTCATGCCCACCGTGGACTTCGCCGTCGAAGACGGCATCGCGCACATCCGGCTCAACCGGCCCGAGCGGCTGAACGCGGTCGCCGCCGTGCTGGTCGACGACTTCCTCGCCGCCCTCGACGCCGCCGCCCGCAGTGACGCGCGCGTCGTCGTGCTGTCCGGCAACGGCCGGGCCTTCTGCGCCGGCCACGACCTCAAGGAATCCACCCCGGAAGGTGATTCGCGGGCGCGCCTGGACCGGCTCCAGGACGTCACACGGCGGCTGCGCGCGCTGCGCCAGCCGGTGATCGCCGCGGTGCACGGCTACGCGATCGGCGCGGGCGCCGAGTTCGCGCTCGGTTGCGACCTGATCCTGGCGGCGGAGGACGCGGTGTTCGCGTTCCCCGAGGTCTCGCTGGGCCTGAGCGTCACCGGCGCGGCGTCGCGGCTGCTGCCGCTGCTCGTCGGCCCGCTCAAGGCGAAGGAGCTGCTGCTGCTCGGCGAGCGCTTCGACGGCCGGAAGGCCGCGGAGCTGGGCATGGTCAACGCGGCCGTCCCCGCCGATCAGCTCCAGGCCGAGGCGCGCAGCTGGGCGAAGCGGATCGCCGAGCATCCGCCGGCCGCCGCCGCGATGGCGAAGCGCGTCCTCGACACCCCGATCGACGTCGAGCCCGCGCTGGAGCTGGAAGTCAGCCACGCGCTGATCACCGAGCACTCGGCCGCGGTCGCCGCGTCCACGGAGGCCTTCCGGAGCCGGACGTGACGCCGCTGGCCGAGATCGGGACCCTCGCCCAGCTCGTCACCAGGGCCGCCGAACTGTGGCCTGAGCGGACGGCGTGGATCTTCGACCAAGGCGACCAGCGCTTCACCTTCGCCGAGGTCGACGCCGAAACGTCGCGCATCGCCGCCGCGCTGACCGAACGCGGCGTCGGCCCGGGCGACCGGGTCGCCGTGATGCTGCGCAACGTGCCCGCGTTCCCGTTGATCTGGCTCGGCCTGGCCAAGATCGGCGCGCTGCTGGTGCCGATCAACACGAACTACCGCGAGTTCGACGGCGCCCACGTGCTCCGCCACTCCGGCGCCCGGCTCGCGATCGCCGCCGACGAGTTCGTGGACCTGCTCACGCGCATCGCCCCGGAAACCAGCCTCGCCGAAGTCGTCACCCCGGACGCGCTCCAAGCGGCACTTTCACGTGAAAGTGCCGCTTTCACGCCGGTGCCGGAAACGCCGGTGAACCTCCAGTACACCTCGGGCACGACCGGCGCCCCCAAGGGCTGCGTGCTGCCGAACCGGTACTGGACCACCCTCGCGGTCAGCCTCGCCACGGACTTCCCGGCCGTCGGCGCGGACGACGTCATCCTGACCGCGCAACCGTTCCACTACATCGATCCACAGTGGAACGTCGCGCTGGGCCTGGCCGGCGGCGCCACGCTCGTCGTGCTGGACCGGTTCCACCCCAGCACGTTCTGGGCGAAGGTCCGCGAGCACGGCGTCACGTGGTTCTACTGCCTGGGCCTGATGCCGGCGCTGCTGCTGCGCCAGGAGCCGGCCGACGCCGATCGCGATCACAAGGTCCGCGCGATCTGCGCGTCCGCGATCCCGCTCGACCTGCACGCCGAGCTGGAGCAGCGGTGGGGCGTGCCGTGGTTCGAGGCGTTCGGGATGACCGAGACGGGCGGCGACATCCGGGTGGGCGCCGCCGACCACGACGAGACCGTCGGCACCGGCTGCATCGGCCGGCCGAGCCGCGACCGCGAGGTGATGATCGCCGGGCCCGACGGGGAACCGTTGCCGCGCGGGGAAACCGGGCAGCTGCTGATCCGCGGGATCGGCCTGATGCACGGCTACCACGCGGACCCGGTCGCGACGGCGAAAGCGTTCGAGAACGGCTGGTTCCACACCGGCGACCTCGCCCGGATGGACGACGCGGGCCGCGTCTACTACGTCGGCCGCACGAAGGACATGATCCGCCGCAGCGGCGAGAACGTCTCCGCCGACGAGGTCGAACGCGCGCTGCTGCTGCACCCGGCGGTGCGCGTGGCGGCCGTCATCGCGGTCCCGGACGAGCTGCGCGGCGAGGAGATCAAGGCGTACGTCGTGTGCGACGGCGAGCGTCCCGAACCGGCCGCGCTGACGGCGTTCTGCGCGGAAAAGCTGGCCTACTTCAAGGTTCCCCGGTTCTGGGCGTTCGCCGACGAGCTGCCGCTGACGCCGTCGGAGCGCGTCGCCAAGGGCGAGCTGCGGAAGGTGGCCGACCTGCGCGCCGGCGCCTGGGACACGAAGGTGGAGAGATGGCTGTGAGCAGTCGCGACCGGGTGCGCGCGGCGGCCGTGAAACTGTTCGCCAACAAAGGTTTCCACGGCACCGGCATCCGGGATCTGGCCCAGGAGGCGGAACTTTCGTCGGCGAGCCTGTACCACTACATGGGCACCAAGGAGGATCTGCTCGCGGAAATCATGCACACCGCGCTGACCCGCCTCCTCGACGCCGCCCGCGAAGCGACCGCCGGCAGCCCCGACCCGGTGCACCGGCTGCGCACGCTGGTGGCCCTGCACGTGCTCGCGCACGCGGTCGGCCCGGCGGAAACCCGGGTGGTGGACAACGAAGTCGACGTCCTGTCCCCGGCGGCGCGCGAGCCGGTCGTGGCGCTGCGCGACGGTTACGAGCGGCTTTGGGCCGCGGCCATCGACGAAGGCGTCGCGGCCGGGGTGTTCCACACCGAACACCCGGCGGTGACCCGGCTGGCCCTGCTGGAGATGTGCAGTGGTGTCGCGCGGTGGTATTCGCCGCGTGGCCCGCTCGCGCTGGACCAGCTCGCGGAGCACTACGCGGAGCTGGCGTCGCGGGCGCTGGGCTGCACGTCGGCTCCCGGCGTGAGCAACCTGGCCCGGTGCCGCGAAATCATCGCCAAAGAGTGGGGGCTGTCCGTTTAGCGCCGGTTTTACCTGAGTACGCCTTGCTCAGACGGCGCGCGTGGGGGACGCTCGAAGGGTGACTGAGGAAACGATCCAACTGGAACTGGACGACTCGGGTCTCGCGCCGGGCCTCCCGACGCCGGCAAACCCCCGCGATCAGGTGCAGGACGTGCCCTACCGCCCGGTCGAGTTCCGCGATGACGATCTCCCCACCGCCCTGGAGCGGTGCTCCAAGTGGCTACGGCAGGCGCAGGAGTGGCTGGGCGAGCCCCTCGACGTCCTGGCCATCCACCTCGACTACGACGACCGCCAGGGTTCGCCGTACTACGACGTGAAGCTGCTGTGCAACGAAGAGGACCTGGCCGGCGTACCGATCGCCATCCGCAACAAGAAGTAGCTCCAACCGCCGTCAAGGCCACTTCCCGGAGTTCGGGAGGTGGCCTTGACCGCGTTCCGGGGGTCCTCAGCCGAGGACGCCGCCGACCTTCACGTGCCCCTTGAGCAGGTTGCGCGCGATCGTGCGGCGCTGGATCTCGTCCGTGCCCTCGTAGATGCGCAGCAGCCGCAGCTCGCGGTACCAGCGCTCGACCGGCAGTTCCCGCGTGTAACCCATGCCGCCGTGGATCTGCATGACGCGGTCGACGATTTCGTTGGCCTTCTGGCCGCCGTACAGCTTCGCCATCGACTGCGCGTGCCGCGAGTCGACGCCCTGGTCGACCTGCCAGGCGGCGCTGAGCACCAGCCAGCGCAGGGCTTCCAGCTCGACGCCGGAGTCGGCGATCATCCACTGGATGGCCTGCCGCTCGGCGATCTTCTGCCCGAACGTCTCCCGGGTGTTGGCGTACTCGATGGCCATCGAGATCAGCCGCTCGCACGAACCGATCGCGCGCGCCGGCAGCAGGTAGCGGCCCTGGCCGATCCACTGCATGGCCAGCTCGAAGCCACGGCCTTCCTCACCGAGGATCTGCGTCTCGGGGACGCGGACGTCCTGGAAGATCAGCGACGCCGGGCCCCACTCGCCCATGGTGTCGATGTACTCGGACTTCCAGCCGGCCTCGCGGTCGACCAGGAAGCACGTGACACCGCCGTTCGCGCCCTTTTCGGGGTCGGTGATGGCGAAGACCATGGTGAAGTCGGCTTCGTTGCCGCCGGTGATGAAGGTCTTCTCGCCGTTGATGACCCAGTCCGTGCCGTCCTTGCGCGCGGTCGCCCGGATGGCCTTCGCGTCGGACCCGGCGCCCGGCTCGGTGATCGCGAAGCAGGACTTGCGCTCGCCCGAGATGGTCGGCAGCAGGTAGGCCTGCTTCTGCTCCTCGTTGGCGTGGAACAAGATGTTGTCCGCGGCGCCGCCGAAGCGGAACGGCACGAAGGTGCGGCCCAGCTCGGCTTCGAGCAGCGCGGCCATCACGGCGGACATGCCCATGCCGCCGTACTCCTCCGGCGTCAGGATGCCCCAGAAGCCGGACTCCTTGGCCTTCAGCTGGAGGTCCTTCAGCTCCTCGCCGGTGAGGCCGGGCTGGTGCGCGCGCTCGCGCCGCAGGACCTCCTGCTCGAGCGGAACCAGCTCGCGCTGGACGAACGTGCGGACCCAGTCGCGCACTTCCCGTTCTTCGGTGCTGAGAGAAAAGTCCATGGGTGAGCTGCTCCTCCGACACTGGCTAAGCGCTTGCTTAGTCAAGAGTACCCGCTGAGTGTGGCATTACCCCAGTCCTGCACCCGAATTCGTGACAACCGGCCTGGCACCGGGAAGGATCGGGAATGTGATGGAGATCGTGGTCCGCTGGTCAGCGCCGTTGCCCGCCGAGCCGCGCTTCCTGCGCCTGCTGGACGACGTCGAGCAGGACCGCTTCGGGGCGTACCGGCAGGACGCGGACAAACGCCGGTTCCTCACCGGCCGCGTCCTGGCGAAGACGGTCACGGCCGAGCGGCTGGGCATCCCGCTGGAGTCGGTGAAGTTCGACGCGACCTGCGACGACTGCGGCAAGCCCCACGGCAGGCCACGCATCCCGGGCGCGGACCTGACGTTGTCCATCTCACACTCGGGCGACCTGATCGGCCTCGCGGCCACCCCGGCGGTCCCGGTCGGCCTCGACGTCGAGACGGCGACGCGCAAGGCCGACGAGGGCCTCATCGAGTACGCGCTGAGCCCCGCCGAGGCCCAGCACCTGACCGGCCTGTCGGGCGAAGAGAAGGCGCGCGCGTTCTTCGTCTACTGGACGCGCAAGGAAGCGGTGATGAAGGCCACGGGCAAGGGCCTGAAGATCCCGCTGCAGAGCATCACGTTCTCCCGCTACGACGAGCCGGCCCGCCTGCTCGCCTCGGGCGACCCGGCCCTGGACCCGGCCCGCACGAGCCTGTCGGACCTGAAGGCCGCAGACGGCTACCGCGCGGCGATCGCCGTCCTGACCACCGAAGAGCTGTCGGTGACCGAGGAACACTGGGTGCCCTGACAAAGACACGGAGTAGCGGCTCCCGCCGCTATGGTCGCCGTGCTCGAAATCGTGCCGGACAAGGGCGACCCGTACCACCGCGCGAACCCGGACGGCGCCATGCGCGGCCTCGTGTTCGGCCCTCACGGCGAACGACTGCTGACCTACCTGGTTCCTCGAAGACCAGAACCGGGTCGACCTGCTTCGCGTGCTGTGGACTACGTGATCGAGTCTTCCAGGCCCATCGCCGTCAGCAGGGTCCGGAACTTCGCCGTCGTCTCGTCCAGTTCCGCCCTCGGGTCCGACGCCGGGACGATGCCGCCGCCCGCGTACAGCCGCATCGACGTCGACGCGATCTCGGCGCAGCGGATCGCCACCGCCCACTCGCCGTCGCCCGTGGCGTCGACCCAGCCGACCGCGCCCGCGTAGTAGTCGCGGTCGAACGGCTCCAGCTCCTGGACCAGGTCGCGGGCGCCCTCGGTCGGGGTGCCGCAGATCGCCGGGGTCGGGTGCAGGGCCGCCGCGAGGTCGAGGGCGGTGACGCCCGGGTCGGCCAGCTCGCCGGTGATCGGCGTGCGCAGGTGCCAGATGGCCGGCGTCGTCACCAGCTCGGGCTCGGCCGGGACCTCCAGCGTCCGGCAGAACGGCCGCAGCGCCTCGACGACGTAGTCGATGACCACGGCGTGCTCGAGCTGGTCCTTGCGGGACGTCCGCAGCGCCTCGCCGTTGGCCCGGTCGGTCGCCGGGTCGGCCGAGCGCGGCATCGAGCCGGCGTGCGGGCTGGAGAAGACCGTCGACCCGGTGCGGCGCAGCAGCAGCTCGGGCGTCGCGCCGACGAGCGTCCGGCCGCCGGGCAGCTCGGCCGCGTAGGTGAAGTGCCGGGGATTGCCGACCGCCAGGTTGCGCACGATGCTTTCGGCGACCAGGGGGGCGGCGAACTCGAGGTCGAGCGCGCGGGCCAGGACGGCTTTCCGCAGGTCACGCTCACGAAGAGCGTCGACGGCGGCGCGCACCGAAGCCATGTGCTGCTCGGGTGAGGGCACCGCACGCACGCGCGACGGCGCCGGCAGGACCTCACGGGGCAGCGACGGAGCGCCTTCGGACCGGTGGACGGTCCGCGGCACGACCAGGTGACCCGGCACCTTCGTGTCGGGCCCGGTGTCGAACGGCAGGACGCCTACCGCCAGCGGGGCGCCGGTCTCGGCGAGGACGCCGGGGAGCACCGCGGCGAGCCGCCGGGGGTCCGTCTCGGTGACGGTCCGGAGGGTGCCCTGCGCCAGGAGTGCGCGCCGGGCGGTCGTGAACAGGAAGTCGCCGCGCTGGTAGCGGGCGGCCAAATCAACGGCAGGGAGTTCGTCCACCACTCCAGAGTCCCAGGATCCGGGAGATCCGCGAGGGAAGTGTCACGAGCGACACTCCCCCCGCGGTCAGCTCCTGGTGACGGCTACTTGAGCGCGTCGATGAGCGCCTCGCGCTGGCGCTCGCCCAGGCCGGCGGCGCGCCGGTCCGGGTCGATGCCGGCCTGCTCGAGCAGGGCGGCGACCTTCACCGCGCCGAGGCCGGGAACGGCCTTCAGCAGCTGGGTGACCTTCGTCTTCCCGATCGTCTTGTTCTCCTTGGCCTGCTTGAGCACCTTTTCGATGCTCTCCTTGCCGGACTTGATCGACGCGAGCAGCTCCGAACGCGCCTTGCGAGCCTCGGCCGCCTTGGCGAGTGCATCGGCGCGCTGCTCCGGAGTCAACGTAGGCAGAGCCAACGTAGTAGTCCTTTCCTCTCAGGTCTCCGCTTTCGCGGCCGACGGCTTTTTGCTGTGCTTGCTGCTGCAAGCGCTGGCCAGCCGTCCCTTACCACGGCCCCAGTAAACGCCACCGGGATCGCGGCCGTGCAACCGACACGCACTTATTACCCCTGGAGGTGATGCCGGGCAACCCGCTCCGGCCTGCGGAAACGCTCCCAATCCGCGTCCCGAGTGGCCTGACTCACCCGGAAGTGAAGCCTCCACTACGCCCCGAATCCGCGCTTATTTCCTTACATACAAGGAAAAGGGCCAGATCCGATGATCATGATCACCGTTCGGTCGTCCCGCGATCGGGCGACGACCGTGACCGAACGGAGCCATTGTTGACCATGCCCGCTTCACCCGATCCGCACTAGAGTCGGCTCAACCCCAGTTCACCGGCGAACACCCCCGGGAGTGACCATGTTGAGCACCATGCAGGACGGCCAGCTGTCGCTGGCGAACCTGCTCCGCCACGGCACGTCGGTGCACTCGGCGAGCGAAGTCGTCACCTGGACCGGTTCAGAAGCCCGGCGCGAGACCTACGGCGAGCTGGGCCGCAACGCCGCCCGCCTCGCGAACGCGCTCCGGAGCCTCGGCATCACCGGCGACCAGCGCGTCGGCACGTTCATGTGGAACAACGCCGAGCACCTGGCCGCCTACCTGGCCGTCCCGGCCATGGGCGCCGTGCTGCACACCCTGAACATCCGCCTGTTCCCCGAGCAGCTGGTCTTCGTGGCCAACCACGCCGAGGACCAGGTCGTCATCGTCGACGGCACGCTGGTGCCGCTGCTGGCCAAGCAGCTGCCGGAGTTCAAGACCGTCCGGCACGTCATCGTGGCCAACGGCGACGCGTCGGCGCTCGAAGCCCCGGCCGGCGTCGAGGTGCACTCCTACGCCGAGCTGCTGGCCGCGCAGCCGGACACCTTCGACTGGCCGGAGATCGACGAGCGCTCCGCGGCCGCGATGTGTTACACGTCGGGCACCACGGGTGACCCCAAGGGCGTCGTCTACTCGCACCGGTCGATCTGGCTGCACTCGATGCAGGTCTGCATGAGCGACAGCATGAACCTCGCCCAGCACGACAAGGCGCTGGCCATCGTGCCGATGTTCCACGCGATGGCGTGGGGCCTGCCCTACGCGGCGCTGATGGTCGGCGCGACGCTCGTCATGCCGGACCGCTTCCTCCAGCCCGCCCCGATCGCCGCGCTGCTGGCCGAGGTCAAGCCGACGTTCGCCGGCGCGGTCCCGACCGTCTGGCAGGGCCTGCTCGCCCACCTCGAAGCGCACCCCCAGGACATCTCGCACCTGCGTGAGGTCGTGGTCGGCGGCTCGGCGGTGCCGCCGTCGCTGATGCACGCGTTCCAGGAGCGCCACAACGTGCCGATCCTGCACGCCTGGGGCATGACCGAGACGTCGCCGCTGGGCAGCGTCGCGCGGCCGCCGGCGTCGGCGACCGGCGACGAGGCCTGGCGCTACCGCTACACGCAGGGCCGCTTCCCGGCGTCCGTGCGGGCCCGGCTCATCGGCGACTCGGGCGAGGTGCTGCCCTGGGACAACGAGGCCGTCGGCGAGCTGGAGGTCCAGGGCCCGTGGATCGCCGGGCAGTACTACGGCGGGCAGGACATCGACCCCGAGAAGTTCCACGACGGCTGGCTGCGCACCGGTGACGTCGGCAAGGTGAGCTCGGACGGCTTCCTGACGCTGACCGACCGCGCCAAGGACGTCATCAAGTCCGGCGGCGAGTGGATCTCGTCGGTCGACCTGGAGAACCAGGTCATGGGCCACCCGGCGGTGGCCGAGGCCGCGGTCGTCGGCATCCCGGACGAGAAGTGGGACGAGCGGCCGCTGGTCGCCGTCGTCCTCAAGGAGGGCCAGACGGCCACGCCCGAGGAGCTGCGCGAGTTCCTCAGCGACAAGGTCGCGAAGTGGCAGCTGCCGGAAAACTGGACCTTCGTGGACGAAGTGCCCAAGACGAGCGTCGGCAAGTTCGACAAGAAGCGGATCCGCGCGTCCTACTCCGAGGGAAAGCTCGACATCTCACAGCTCTAACGGGTAAATCTCCGGCGTGGCTTCAGTTCCGTGAATGCCACATTGAGGGACTCTGTGTCCCTCGATGTGGCATTCACGGACGTACGCGGAGGAGTACTGGGGATGCGGAACAGACGTAGTTTTCTCGCGCTCGCGGGGGTCGGAGCGCTCGTCGCGGCGTGCGGGTCCAACACCGGGCGGCAGGGCGACCCACCCGCGTCGACGGCGTACTCGGCGGGACCGCCGCCGTCCGACGCCCCGAAGGTCAGCCTGCAGCAGTGGTACCACGCGTATGGCGAGGACGGCGTCCAGGAAGCCGTCAAGCGCTATGCCGCGACCTACCCCGGCGCCGCCGTCACGGTGCAGTGGAACCCCGGCGACTACGACTCGAAGATCGTCACCGCGCTGCAGAACAGCAAGGTGCCGGACGTCTTCGAGGCGCAGGTGAAGATCGACTGGGTGCGGCAGAACCAGGTCGTCGCGCTCGACGACGTCATCGGGCCGGTGAAGGGCGACTTCAGCCCGGCCGTGCTGGCCGCGCAGACCGTCGAAGGCAAGGTCTACGGCATCCCGCAGGCCACCGACACGCAGGTGCTCTTCTACCGCAAGAGCCTGCTGCAGGCGGCCGGCGTGCAACCGCCGCAGACCGTCGACGAGCTGATCGACGCGGCGGCGAAGCTCACGAAGGACGGCGTCAAGGGCTTCTTCGCGGGCAACGACGGCGGCGTCGGCGTGCTCACCGGACCGCTGCTGTGGTCGGCCGGCCTCGACTACCTGAAGAACGGCAACCGCGAGGTCGGCTTCGACGACCCGCGCGCGGCGACCGCACTGGCCAAGCTGCACACGCTCAACACCAACGGCTCGCTGCTGCTCGGCGCGCCCGCCGACTGGTCGGACCCGGGCGCGTTCATCGACGGGCTGGCCGCGATGCAGTGGACCGGCCTGTGGAACGTGCCGAAGATCCGCGACGCGTTCGACGACGACTTCGGCGTGCTGCCCTTCCCCAAGCTCGACGGCAGCGGCGCGCCGTCGGTGCCGGTCGGCGCGTACGGCGCGATGGTCAACGCCAAGAGCGCGCACGTCGCCGAGGCGAAGGCGTTCGTCAAGTGGCTGTGGGTCGACCAGACGCAGGACCAGCTGGAGTTCGCGACGAAGTTCGGCTTCCACGTCCCGGCGCGCCAGAGCCTGATCGACCGCGCGGACAGCCTCAAGTCCGGCCCGGCCGCCGACGCCGCTCGCTTCGTCAAGGAGAACAGCCACCTGGTCGGCGGTCCCGTGTGGACCCAGCAGGCGAACACGGCGCTGTCCGACGCGGCGGCGAAGATCGCGAAGGAGGGGGCGGACCCGGCCGCGCAGGTGAAGACGGCGGTCGGGGTCGCGCAGGCCGAGCTCAAGCGCCTGTTCGGATGAAGCGGCGCGATGCGCGCGCGTTCTGGCTGTTCGTCGGGCCGTTCCTGCTGGGGCTGGCGGTGTTCGCGTACCTGCCGATCGGCTGGAGCGCGTACCTCTCGTTCTTCGACGCGCGCAACACCGTCACGCCGACGCGGTTCGTCGGGCTGGACAACTACGGGCACATGCTCACCGACGAGCCGTTCCTGTCCAGCCTCGGCACGTTCAGCGTGTTCGCGCTGTTCATCGTGCCGCTGACGTTCGCCCTGTCGCTGGCGCTCGCGCTCGGCGTCAACCAGCTGCGGTTCGCGCGCGCGTTCTTCCGGTCGGTGTTCTTCCTGCCGTTCGCGTGCTCGTACGTCGTGGCGTCGCTGATCTGGAAGACGTCGCTGTTCTCCGGTGTCCGGTACGGCCTGGCGAACACGGTGCTGTCGCTGTTCGGCGCCGACCCGGTGGCCTGGACGGGCACGGTCCACCCGCCGCTGTACTGGATCGTGCTGGTGACGGCGCGGCTGTGGCTGCAGCTCGGGTTCTACATGATCCTGTTCATCGCGGCGCTGCAACGGATCCCGGTCCACCTGTACGAAGCGGCGTGGCTCGACGGCGCGAAGCCGGGCTGGCAGGTGTTCCGGTACGTCACGCTGCCCCAGCTGCGCGCGACGGCCGTGGCGGTGCTGCTGCTGAACCTGATCAACGCGTACCAGGCGTTCGACGAGTTCTACAACATCATGGGCGACGCCCGCGGCTACCCGCCGTTCGCGCGGCCGCCGTTGGTCTACCTGTATTACACATCCCTGGGCTCGGGCGGCCAGGACCTCGGCCGCGGCAGCGCGGGCGCGGTGATCCTGGCGCTGATCATCGCTCTGGTGACGCTGCTGCAGGGCCGCGTCCTGCGGTTCGGACGTGCGTCATGAGGGCATTCCTCCGCTGGACGGCGCTCATCATCGCGGCCGTGCTGTTCCTGCTGCCGTTCTACCTGCTGCTGCGCAACGGCCTGGCCTCGCGCGCGGAGATCACCGCTCCACAGTGGACATTCTTTCCGTCCACAGTGCACTGGGAGAACTTCGCCAAGCTCTTCGCCTCGGACGACGTCCCCTTCGCGAGGAGCTTGCTGAACTCGGCGATCGTGGCGGTCCTGCAGACAGTCGGCCTGCTGGTGCTGTGCTCGCTGGCGGGCTACGGCCTGGCGCGCATCCCGTACCGGCATTCCGGGATCGTGTTCTACGCGGTGCTGGCGACGCTGATGATCCCGACGTCGGTGACGTTCGTGCCGAGCTTCGTGGTCGTCTCGACACTCGGCTGGCTGTCGGACTTCCGCGGCCTGGTGATCCCGGGCTTGTTCAGCGCGTTCAGCGTCTTCCTGTTCCGGCAGTACTTCCTGGACTTCCCCCGCGAGCTGGAGGAGGCGGGCCGGGTGGACGGCCTCACCCGCTGGGGCGTGTTCTGGCGCATCGTGGTCCCGAACTCCCGCGGCTTCTTCGCGGCCATAGCGGTGATCACGGTGATCGGCAGCTGGAACGCGTTCCTGTGGCCGCTGATCATCGCCCAGTCGCCGGATTCGTGGACGGTCCAAGTGGCGCTGTCGGGCCTGCTGACGGCCCAGAACCCGCAGCTGAACCTGCTGTTCCTGGCGGCGGCGGTGTCGATCCTGCCGATCGTGCTGCTGTTCGCGTTCCTGCAGCGGTACCTGGTGCAGGGGGTGACGGAGTCGGGCCTGAAGGGCTGAGTAACAACCGGGGTCACCGGAACGACTTCGGATTACTGACAGAAGTGGGTGCGGCGTGACCGATTTCGACTCCTACCAGCAGCCCGACCCGGCCGAGCCGGCGTGGCAGCAGTACCCGCCGTCCACGCCGACGCCGGCCCCGCCGGCGGCGATGCAGCCTTACTACGGGACGCAGCCGTACCCGGTCCAGCCCTACGCGGCGCAGGCCTACCCGTCGCAGCCCTACCCCGCCCAGCCCTACCTCGCCCAGCCCTACGCGATGGCGGCGTACCCGATGCTGCGCACGAGCGGCATGGCGGTGGCGGGCATGGTCGTCGGCATCCTGGCGCTGATCGGCTTCTGGGTCCCGTTCGCGGACCTGCTGCTCGGTTTCCTGGCGATCGGCCTGTCGTGGGCCGGCATCGTCCAGGGCGGCCGGCCCGGCTACACCGGCAAGGGCATGGCGATCGCGGGCCTGATCTGCGGAATCATCGGTGTGATCCCGGCGCTGATCGTGATGCTGTTCTTCTTCGGCCTGTTCGCCGCCACCGGAGCGTGCGGCATCGCCTGCTGAGCGGCAGCGCCAGCGGCGGAAATGACCACGACCTTCGGCGGTACACCCCACCCAGCCGCCGTGACATGGTGAACCCAAGTGTCACGGTGAATGTTTTTCATGTTCACCGTGTGGTCAACGTCGTCCGGCACGGTGCTGGGCAACCGAGATACCTGGGGAGCGAGACACCATGGCCGAACTCACGCGGCGCACCTTCGCCACCGCCGCCGGCGCCGCCGGTCTCGGGCTGCTGCTCTGCACGCCCACCGCGAACGCGCTCGACCGCGCGCTGCGGCTCACCTCCACCCGCTCCGTCAGCACCGCCGGGACGACCCTCGAGCAGGTCGCGACCGGCGGCGGCACCACGACCTACTCCCGGCTGAGCGCCGGCCCCGGCTGGCCGCTCGTCGTCCGCAGCGACCTCGCCGCCCCGCAGGCCGGGCGCGACGACCGGCGTCGCGCGCTCAGCGCGTTCGTGCAGTTCACCGACCTGCACATCACCGACACCGAGAGCCCCGCGCGCTTCGAGTACCTGCACCCCTACATCGGCTCCGCGCACCGGCCGCAGGAAGCGCTGGGGACCGTCGCGACCAGCGCGCTCGTCGAACGCGTCAACAGCGTGCGGCAGGGCCCGTTCACCGGCCGGCCGTTCGACCTCATGGTCACCACCGGCGACAACACCGACAACCACGAGCTGATCGAGCTCGACTGGTTCCTCAAGCTGCTCAACGGCGGCAGCATCACGCCGAACTCCGGCGACGCGGGCGCGTACGAAGGCGTCCAGAACTCCGGCAACAGCACGTTCTGGAACCCGGCCACCCCGGGCGCCGACGCCTACTCCGCCAAGGGTTTCCCGCAGCTGCCCGGCCTGCTCGAAGCGGGCATCGGGACGTTCACCGCGCCGGGTCTCGACGTCCCGTGGTTCTGCACCTTCGGCAACCACGACGACAGCATCGTCGGGTCGCTGCCGGCCCAGATCCCCGGCATCGACGCCTGGTACACCAGCAAGTACAAGGTGATCGGCAAGG
Source organism: Amycolatopsis sp. NBC_00348 (assembly GCF_036114655.1). Classification (NCBI taxonomy): domain Bacteria; kingdom Bacillati; phylum Actinomycetota; class Actinomycetes; order Pseudonocardiales; family Pseudonocardiaceae; genus Amycolatopsis; species Amycolatopsis sp. NBC_00348. The sequence continues at coordinate 7,294,675 of NZ_CP107994.1, forward strand.
ACGAGAGCACCGCGAAGAAGCTCGCCGCGGCCATCAAGAAGCCGGGCTCGAGCGTGCCGGTCGCCGAGCTGTTCGGCGGCGGGGGCACGATCCGCGAGATCACGCCGGACGCGCGTCGCCGCCCGTTCAGCACCGGCGAGTTCGTCCGCGCGCACCTGGACACGGCCAACACCGGCCCCGGCCCGGTCGGGCACGGCTTCGGCGCCGACAACGCCGACGGCAAGGCCGTCTACTACACGTTCCGGATCGCGCCGGGCATCACCGGAATCAGCCTCGACACGACGACCGACGCCGGGTTCGCCGACGGCTCGATCGGCCTCGCGCAGTACAGCTGGGTCGAGTCGACGCTCAAGCGCGGCAGCTCGGCGTACTACGACTTCTTCGGCCGCAAGGTCACCCACAGCGTCACCGACGAGCTGTTCCTGCTGTTCAGCCACCACACCAGCGGCTCGATGGGCAATCTGCTGCCGGACTCGCGCCACCTGCTCGACCCGCGCCTCGACGGCAACGCGTTCGTCGCGCTGCTCAAGCGCTTCCCGAACGTGCTGGCCTGGGTCAACGGCCACACGCACCGCAACCAGATCACCGCCCACGCCGGCGGCACGCCGAAGCAGAGCTTCTGGGAGATCAACACCGCGTCGCACGTCGACTTCCCGCAGCAGGCCCGCATCGTCGAGGTCGCGGACAACGCCGACGGCACGTTGTCGCTGTTCACGACGTTGATCGAGGCGGAAGCACCGTACGCCGTGGATTACGACGCCCGGACCCCGCAAGCGCTTGCGTCCCTGTACCGCGAGCTGTCGTACAACGACATCCACGTGGACCTGGGCCGCGTCGGCTCGGACGCGGACCACAACACGGAACTGCTGCTCGTCAACCCGCTGTCCTGAGTCTTCCGCGGCTTGTCGTGAGTGGTTAGGGCGGTTCTAACCGCCCTAACCACTCACGACTACCCCGGAGGTAATCGACCCGCAGCCTCGGCGTCCGGCAAGCTGCGAGGCATGACCGATCCCGAGGGCACGCAGCTCTTCCACCGCTCCATGCCGTTCTCCGAACGCCTCGGCGTCGAGGTCCTGGAGCACGGGCCCGCGCTCGTGCGCAGCCGGCTGAAGTGGGACGAGAGCCTCTGCACGCTCGGCGGCGCGCTGCACGGGGGCGCGCTCATGGCGCTGGCCGACTCGACCGGCGCCGTCTGCGCGTTCCTCAACCTGCCCGAGGGCGCGCAGGGCACGACGACCGTCGAGTCGAAGACGAACTTCCTGCGCGCGGTGCGTTCGGGCTACGCCACTGCGTCGTCCGGACCACTGCACGCGGGCCGCAAGTTCGTCGTGGTGGAGACGGAGATCCACGACGACGACGGCAGGTTGGTCGCGAAAGTGACACAGACCCAGGCCGTCCTCTAGGTACCTGTTTACATACCCGGCCGGACCGGCGAAAATCCCTGGCTACTGGGTGGGTCGAACGAGGAGCCGGGATGCGTGTACGCAGTTTGTTCGCCATATTGTCCGTTGTGATGCTGACGGCGGTGACGGCGCAGGTCGCCGAGGCCGCGCCCGGCCGGCCGGGCGACGACGAGTCGATCGACTACCACGAGTGGGCCGGCGGCCGCCTGCACGAGGGCAGCTTCGCCGGGCTCGCGCTGACCCGCGACGGCCTGCGCATCACGCGCCCGATCGGCACGGTCGAGCACGCCGAGCCCGAGCTGGGCACGACGAAGACGTACGAATACGGCCAGTGGACGTCCCCGTCGTACCGCCAGGGCTTCGGCGCGACGCAGCTCGTGTCGTCGTGGAACGCGCAGACGCCGGCGAAGACCTGGCTGCAGGTCGAGGCGCAAGGCAAGACGGCGGCGGGCGCGGAGACCGGCTGGTACGTGATGGGCCGCTGGGCCAGCGGCGACGCCGACATCCTGCGCACCAGCGTCGACGGCCAGGACGACGCGAACGCCCTGGTCGACGTCGACACCCTGGTCACGAAGGCCGGCGTCACGCTCAAGTCGTACAAGCTGCGGATCAGCCTCTACCGCGAGGCGGGCTCGCACGCGACGCCGTCGGTGACGTCGCTGGGCGCGATGACCTCGGCGGTGCCGAGCCGCTTCGACGTCCAGACGACGAAGCCGGGCCGCGCGAGCGGGATCGAGCTGAAGGTGCCGGCGTACGCGCAGAACCTCCACAAGGGACAGTTCCCGCAGTACGGCGGGGGCGGCGAGGCATGGTGCAGCCCGACGTCGACGGAGATGGTGGCCGAGTACTGGGGCAAGAAGCCGTCGGCGGCGGAGATGTCGTGGATCCCGTCGGACTACGTCGACCCGTCGGTGGCGTTCGCGGCGCGCTACACCTACGACCACGCGTACGACGGCACGGGCAACTGGCCGTTCAACACGGCGTATGCGGCGTCACGCGGGCTGCGCGGGCACATCACCCGGCTGCACTCGCTGAACGAGCTGGAGAACTACATCGTCCGCGGCATCCCGGTGATCACGTCCCAGTCGTTCCTGGCCTCCGAGCTGGACGGCGCGGGCTACGGCACGGCGGGCCACATCATGGTGGTGGTCGGCTTCACCAAGGACGGCGACGTGATCGTCAACGACCCGGCGTCGAGCAGCAACGACCGGGTGCGCAACGTCTACAAGCGGGACCAGTTCGAGAAGATCTGGCAGCGCACGCAGCGCTACCGCGCGGACGGAACCGTAGCGGGCGGCCCGGGCGGGATCGCGTACATCATCACGCCGGCCTGACCCTCGACGTGTCGTGAGGGGCACCCTCAGGGACGTTGTGTCCCTCAGGGTGCCCCTCATGACTGTCCGCGCTGACCTGGCCGGATCAGCGCTGGGTGGCGGCACACCACCCGGGGCAGGCACTGCTCCACACCGTCACGCCGAGCGTCGGCCTCGCGCCGGGTGACCTCGACGTCATCGATGCCTGGCTCGCCACGCACGCATAGGCCATCGCCAACTCCGGCCGCACAGTTGCGTGAAGCGCAACACAGCGCACCCTCCGCATCGACTCTCACTCATGCGGATGTCGCCATCTGCGCGTGATCCGTGGCAAGCTGCGGACGAACCAGCAGTGCAGCCGGAAGGTGGATACATGCCGTACGAGGTCCAGGGGGTCGTTTCGCGGGCGAAGGGCGAGCCGGTCTCGCTGGAGACGGTTCTGGTGCCCGATCCTGGGCCCGGCGAGGCCGTCGTCAACGTGCAGGCCTGCGGGGTCTGCCACACCGATCTGCACTACCGCGAAGGCGGGATCAACGACGACTTCCCGTTCCTGCTCGGCCACGAGGCCGCGGGCGTCGTCGAGGCCGTCGGGGACGGCGTCACCGACATCGAACCCGGCGACTACGTCATCCTCAACTGGCGCGCGGTCTGCGGCACCTGCCGGGCCTGCAAGCGCGGCAAGCCGTGGTACTGCTTCTCGACGTTCAACGCCACCCAGCCGATGACGCTCGCCGACGGCACCAAGCTGTCGGCCGCGCTCGGCGTCGGCGCTTTCCTCGAGAAGACGCTCGTCCACAGCGGACAGTGCACGAAGGTCAGCCGCGACGCCGAACCGGCCGTCGCCGGGCTGCTCGGCTGCGGGGTGATGGCCGGGCTCGGCGCGGCGATCAACACCGGCGCCGTCACCCGCGGTGACTCGGTCGCGGTCATCGGCTGCGGCGGCGTCGGCGACGCGGCCATCGCGGGCGCGAAGCTGGCCGGGGCCACCACGATCGTCGCGATCGACATGGACGACCGGAAGCTGGAGTGGGCCAAGGACTTCGGCGCCACCCACACCGTCAACAGCCGCGGGCTGAGCGAAGAAGCCGTCGTCGAGGCCATGCAGGACGCCACCAGCTCCTTCGGCCCGGACGTCGTGATCGACGCCGTCGGCCGGCCGGAGACCTGGCGCCAGGCGTTCTACGGCCGCGACCTGGCCGGGACCGTCGTGCTCGTCGGCGTGCCGACGCCGGAGATGCGGCTGAACGACCTCCCGCTGATCGACTTCTTCTCGCGCGGCGGCTCGCTCAAGTCGTCCTGGTACGGCGACTGCCTGCCGAGCCGCGACTTCCCGATGCTGGTGGACCTCTACCTGCAGGGCCGGCTGCCGCTCGACAAGTTCGTCACCGAGCGGATCGGCGTCGACGGCGTGGAGCAGGCCTTCGAGCGCATGCACCACGGCGACGTCCTGCGTAGCGTGGTGACGTTCTGACGCTCTTCGTCGACGAGGACTACCCGGCCGACCCCTACCCGGGGACCCGGCCGGGCTTCTCCTTCGTGCACACCGACGGCGCCGGCTACCCGCTGGACACGGCGCCGGACGGCTGGCGGCAACGCCAGGCCGTGCTGGCGTACGGCTCCAACGCGAACCCGTCGAAGATCAGCTGGATGCGCGCCGAGCTGGGCCTGCGGGGCCCGGTCGTCGTCGCGCACGCCCGGTGCGACGGCCTCGCCGCGGTCTGGGCGTCCGGCCTGCGCTACCGCGACGGCCAGCGCCCGGCGACGCTCACCGCGCTGCCGGGCGTCGAGGAGCACGCCGTCTGGTTCGTGACGCCGGACCAGCTCGCGGTGCTCGACGTCTGCGAGGGCCGCGGCAACCGCTACCACCTCGTCCGGCTGACCGACCCGGACATCACGCTCGAAGACGGCAGCAAGGTCACCGACGTCCTGGCCTACATCGGCGCGATGCCGATCCGCTTCCCGCTGCTGGTCGACGGCAAGCCCGTCCGCACCGCCGACGTCCCGCAGGCGCAGGCCGTCGAGCTGCGGGGCGAGGAAGCGGCCGGCCCGGGCGTCGCGTGCGAGGTCGTCGAGCCACCGGACGGGCGCACCTTCCCCTAGATCAGCTTGCCTGGGTTCAGGATCCCGGTCGGGTCCACCGCGGACTTAGCCGCGCGCAGCACCTCGACGCCGAGCTTGCCGATCTCCGCGCTCAGGTACGGCGCGTGGTCGACGCCGACGGCGTGGTGGTGCGAAATCGTGCCCAGGCCGCTGATCGCCTCGCACGCCGCGGCCTTCGCGCGCTGCCACTGCCCGACCGGGTCGGCCTGGTCGCGCGCGGTCAGCACCGTGAAGTACAGCGACGCGCCCGTCTCGTACGCGTGCGAGATGTGGCACATGACGATCGCGCGGCCCAGCGACGCCGTCAGCGCCGCGCGGACGTCGTCGCGCAGTTCGTCCACAGTGGACCAGTACGTCGCGGTCTCCAGCGTCTCGACGCAGACGCCGCGGTCCATCAGGGCGTCACGCTGGCGCGGGCCGCCGAACCGGCCGTGCCGCCAGGACTCGCCGAGCGCCTTGCCGACGCGCACCGCGCCGAGCGCCTTCAGCCGGCGCGTGGTCTCGCGGCGCCGGACCGCGACGTCGTGCGCGGTGCCTTCCCAGCCGACGATGAGGAAACACGGCCGCCGCACCCCGCGCGCGGCCAGGTACTTGCGCAGCGCCGTCGTCTTGAGCCCGGCGTTCAGCGCGAGCGACACCTCGGTTTCGTCCACATCGGACAGCCGGGTGACGTCGGCGAGCACGTGGTTCTGGGCGAGGTCACGGACCGCCGCCGCGCCGGCTTCCCAGCCGGGCAGCGCGTAACCCTCGTACCGCTTGACCGGCGGCGCCGGCCGGACGCGCAGCGAGACCTCCGTGATGACGCCGAGCGTGCCTTCGCTGCCGACGGCGAGCTGGCGCAGGTCCGGCCCGGCCGCGGACGCCGGGGCGACGCCGAGCTTCCACTCACCGCGCGGGGTGGCCAGCCGGACGCCCGTGACCATGTCCTCGAACCGGCCGTAGCCGGCCGACGCCTGGCCGGCCGAGCGCGTCGCCGCGAAGCCGCCGATCGTGGCGCGTTCGAACGACTGCGGGATGTGCCCGAGCGTCAGGCCGCGCTCGCCGAGCAGCCGCTCGGCTTCCGGTCCGCGGACGCCGGCCTGCAGCACGGCGATGCGCGATTCGGTGTCGACCGACACCAGCGCGTCGAGCCGGACGAGGTCGAGCGCGATCACGGACGTCTTCCCGCCGCTGAGCGCCGCGACCCCACCGACCACAGAGGTCCCGCCGCCGAACGGGACAACTCCGACATCGTGCTGCACGCAGACGTCGAGCACCGCCTGGACCTCGTCCGGCCCGGCGGGCAGCACGACCGCGTCCGGCACCGGGAAGTCCACCGCGGACGACCGACGGCGCAGGAGATCCAGGTAGGACAGCCCGGTGGCCCGTGCGAGCCGCGCCGCGTCGTCGACCAGCACGTTCGCGGTTCCGACGACCTCGGACAGCGCTTCCACTGCAGACTCGGCCAAACTTGACGACGGTATTTTCACCGTCAATTCGGCCACCTGTGCAGCGCTGGGAGCCACCTGGCCTATACGCTGTTCAAGCCACTTCGCCGCCCGCGCGGGCAGCTGGGCGGCGTCGGCGGCTTCCGCGGTCCAGGACTGACGGAGACGGTGGTCAATCAGCTCGTTCACGACTACAGTGTGACATATGGACGTGAAACGTCACACCACGCAGACCGCGGGATCTTCCGCGCTCGCGGACACCCGTAACCGGCAGACGGCGACGCGAGTGGCCGATGACGTGCTGCTCGACGCCGCGCGCACCTGCGTGCTGGCCGTCGGTGTGCGCCGCACCACACTCGCCGAAATCGCCCGCACCGCCCGCGTCAGCCGGATGACGGTCTACCGTCGCTTCCCGGACGTGCGCAGCGTGCTCGCCGCGTTGATGACGCGCGAGTTCAGCGGCTTGCTGCGCACGGCGAGCGAACGCGGCGCCGAGGCGGCGGACAGCCGTGAGCGGCTCGTGCTCATCGCCTCGGCCGGCATCCGCGCGCTGTCGAACGACCCGCTGTTCCGCACGCTGCTCGACGTCGACCCCGAGCTGGTGCTGCCGTACATCGTGGAGCGGCTCGGCGCGACCCAGCGGTTCGCCGAGCAGGTGCTGCACCAGCTGCTGGAAGCCGGCCACCAGGACGGCTCGGTCCGGCGCGCGCCGGTCGCGGCGCAGGCCCGGTCGGTGCTGCTACTGGTCCAGTCCTTCGCGTTCTCGCTGCGGCCGGCCACGATGGACCTCGACCCGGCGGCGCTGATGGCGGAGTTCACCCACGTGCTCGACGCGGCCTTGAAACCATGACGTCCGGTTCGCTCAACGCGCGGCGCCGCGAACGCGAGCTCGCGGAACTGGCGTCGGGCGAGCGCGTCGACGTCATCGTGGTCGGCGGCGGCGTCACGGGCGCCGGGATCGCGCTCGACGCGGCGTCCCGCGGTTTGTCGGTGGCGCTCGTCGAGGCACACGACCTCGCCTTCGGGACGTCACGCTGGTCGTCGAAGCTCGTCCACGGCGGACTGCGGTACCTGGCGCACGGCGAACTGGGCTTGGCGCACGAGAGCGCGGTCGAGCGCGGCATCATGATGACGCGCACGGCGCCACACCTCACGCGCGCGATGCCGCAGCTGTTCCCGTTGTACCCCAGCACATCCCGGACGCAGCAGGCGCTGGTGTCGGCGGGCTTGCGCGCGGGCGACGGCCTCCGCCGAGCCGCGCGCACGCCGTCGTCGGTGCTGCCGCGCCCCCGCACGATCCCGGCCGCCGAAGCGTTGGCCCTGGCGCCCGGGTTGTCCCCTTCCGGCTTGCGCGGAGCCTTGCTGGCGTACGACGGCGCTCTTGTCGACGACGCTCGCCTGGTGGTTTCCCTGGCCCGAACAGCCGCGACGTTCGGAGCACGCATCCTCACCCGGCTGTCGGCGCTCTCGGTGACAGCCGACCACGTCCGCGTCCGCGACGGCGTTTCGGGCGACGAGCTGGACCTGGTCGCCCGCCAGGTGATCAACGCGACGGGCGTCTGGGCCGGCACGCTGACCGGCTCGGTCCGCCTGCGCCCATCGCGCGGTTCGCACCTGGTGCTGGCGCCGGGAACAGTCCCGATGGGCACGACGTCGATCAACATCGGCGTGCCGGGCGAGACCAACCGGTTCGTGTTCCTGCTCCCCCAGCCGGACGGCCGCGTCTACTTGGGACTGACGGACGAGCCCGTTTCGGGTCCGTTGCCGGACGTGCCAACGGTTCCCGAGTCCGATGTGGACTTCCTGCTGTCACTGGCGTCGTCGGTCCTGTCACGCCCCCTGACCCGCGCTGACATCGCGGGCTCATACGCCGGCCTGCGCCCGCTGATCGAGGGCACGGGGGGCCGATCGGCGGACCTGTCCCGCAAACACGCGGTGCTGGCGGGTTCCGACGGCCTGCTGACGGTGGTGGGCGGCAAGCTCACGACGTACCGGCGCATGGCGGAAGACGCGGTCGACGCGGCGGTGCGACTGGCCGGGCTGTCGGCTTCGCCTTGCCGAACGGCCAGACTTCCGTTGCTGGGCGCGGCCCGCCGCGAGGATCTGTCCCTTGTGGACGCCCCGGCCCGCTTGGTGGCCAAGTACGGCACGGAGGCCCCCCGGGTCGCGGCACTGGGCGAGCTGGACGCGGAGTTCGCGGCACCGGTATCGCCGGGCACGGAGATCACGGCGGCGGAGATCGTCTGGGCGGTCCGCAACGAGGGCGCGTTGGACATCGAGGATGTGCTGGAACGCCGGACCCGCTTGGCCCTGGTCCCAGCGGACGCCGCCGCGGCGACCCCACGAGTGGCCGAACTGGTCGACAAAGCCCTGGCCGGCCTGGCCTGACGCCGAGACGGCACTTTCACGTGAAAGTGCCGCTTGGCGGCGGAGAGCACGCGACCAGGCGAACCGACCGCTGCTCACTCCACCCGCGCCCCGGCTACTAGCCGTTGATGGAGGTTTCGGGACGTTGAACGTCCCGAAACCTCCATCGTCAGAAGCAGTCATCCGCGAACGATCGCGTCGGCCCTCCGACGCGGCCGTGGCAACACCGCGGCTGCGGACCCGTCGACAGTCTCGCCCCAAGCGGCACTTTTACGTGAAAGTGCCGCTCGAATCCCGGCAGCCCCACCACGAACGTGCCAGCTAAGCGCCCACCACCCGGCCTGCCCCCACCCCAGGAACCCGCCAGCCGCGCCGCCGTTGAACTCGCCGGCCACGCCCGCCGCCCAAAAGCAGCCCCCGCCCTCTCCGGGGGACCGGCCCCGCTTCCAGCGTATCGGCACCCCCAGACAAACCCCGCGAAAAGCCTTCGCCGAGGCCGAGCTGTCCACATCACAAACGGGCTGTGGACAAGCAGGCTTGATGTTCTCTTAGGTTGACGAGTCGTTGGGTTTTTGCAACAGTACGTTTCATGAGTCCGGTCAGACGCGGCAAGGAGCTGCCGATCCACAACCGGCTTCCCGTGCTTCGTGCGGAGCGGGGGATGAGCCGGGCCGCGTTGGCGAACGCCGTCGAAGTGAACCCGCAGACCATCGGGGCGCTCGAGCGCGGCGATCACTATCCGAGCCTGGACCTGGCCTTCCGGATCTGCGCGGTGTTCGACCTGCCGGTCGAAGCGGTGTTCAGCCGCGAGCCGTTCCTGCCACTGTCCACCCAGGTTTACCGCGAGGGGGGAGCATGACCATGATCGAACAGCAGGGTCGGCTGGCGGCCTACTGGGAACGTCAGCTCGACAAGATGGACGAACGCGAACTGCGGCACGCCCAGCGGCTGCCGGGCTGGCGCGACCGGCGGCACCGGCGCGCGCTGGCCGGGGTGCTGGTCGTTGCCGACCTCGTGCTCGTCGGCAGCGCGGCCGTCTTCACCTTGGTCTCGCCGTGGCTGTACTTCGGCCTCTGGACGGGCTCGCTGCTGGCCGGCGGAGCCGCCTTCACGCTGCTGAAGATCCTGACCGGCCGGATGAGCGGGAGCTTCTCCCGGCTGCTGGACGAGCGCGAACGCGAGTGGCGCCACCGCGTCACCTACATCGGCTACCTGGCGCTCGTCGCGCTGATGCTGGTCGCGATGTTCTACACCCTGGTCGTCGCCGGGCAGGCCGAGGGCGCGTTCCGCGGCGTGATGATGATGTCCGCGCTGCTGGTCACCGGCACCACGGTCCCGCCCGTCGTGCTGGGCTGGTCGCTCCCGGACGACGACCCCGAGGATTTCGAAGAGGGGGACACACATGAGTGAGGGGAACCTGGAGATCGACGCGATCTCCAAGCGCTACGGCGCGAAAGTGGCGCTCGACGGCGTCACGTTCGACGTCCGCGCCGGGGAGCTGTTCGGCTTCGTCGGCAGCAACGGCGCGGGCAAGACCACGACGATGCGGATCGCACTGGGGGTGCTGGCCGCGGACGGCGGCGAGGTCCGCTTCGACGGCAAGCCGATCACGCACGAAACCCGCACGCACATCGGCTACATGCCGGAGGAACGCGGGCTGTACCCGAAGATGAAGGTGCTGGACCAGCTCGTCTACCTCGCCGAGCTGCACGGCCTCACCACGAACGAAGCCCACCGCAACGCCGAAACCTGGATCACCCGGCTCGGGCTGGCCGAGCGCCGCAAGGACGAGGTGCAGAAGCTCAGCCTCGGCAACCAGCAGCGCGTCCAGCTGGCCGCGGCGCTCGTGCACGACCCGGCCGTGCTGGTGCTCGACGAGCCGTTCTCCGGCCTCGACCCGCTGGCCGTCGACGTGATGAGCGCGGTGCTGCGCGAGAAGGCCGCGGCCGGCGTGCCGGTCGTGTTCTCCAGCCACCAGCTCGACCTCGTCGGACGGCTCTGCGACCGCGTCGGGATCATCCGCAACGGCCGGATGGTCGCCGTCGGCACCGTCGGCGAGCTGACCGCCGAAGCCGGCAGCAAGCTCGTGGTGACGGCGCCGGGTGCGCGTCCCGGCTGGGCCGCGAGCCTGCCCGGCGTGCGCGTGCTGGAGGAACGCGACACGACCACCGTGCTCGGCCTCGAACCGAGCGCCGACGACCAGGCCGTGCTCGCCGCGGCGTTGTCGACCGGGCCGGTCACCGAGTTCAGCCATCGCCGCCGCACACTGACGGAGCTGTTCCGCGACGCCGTCTCTCAGAACGACACAGCGGACAAGGGGGAGCCACGATGAGGACGCTGAGTGGCCGGCGGGCCGTCTGGCTCGTGATGAAGCGTGAGCTGAACACGCGGCTGCGCACCCGCTCGTTCGTGATCGGCACCGTCGTGATGCTGGTGCTGCTGCTGGGTTACGTCGGGTTCCAGACGGCGCTGGCCGGGGCGGCGGACAAGCGCACGGTCGGGCTGACCGGGCAGGCCATCGGGATCGCCCAGCAGCTGCAGACCAAGGCGGCGCAGTCGGGCCAGCAGATCTCGACGGTCATCGTCACCGATCCCGCCGAGGGCAAGCAGAAGGTCGAGGACGGCGACTTCGACGCGCTCGTCTCGGGCAGCGCGGCGAAGCTGACCGCCACCTACAAGTCCTCTTTGGACACCAGCCTGCGCACGGTGCTCGACCAGGTCGCGCAGCAGCAGGTGCTCGACGGCGTCCTCTCGGCCGCGCAGCTCGAACCCGCCGACGTGATGGCGCAGGTCAACGGCACCCACGTGCAGGACGACGCGCTGTCGCCGGAGCCCGCCGACCACACGGAACGGCTCATCCTCGGCGTGATCGTCGCGTTCCTGCTCTACATCAGCATCATCACCTACGGCATGATGGTCGCCCAGGGCGTCGTCGAGGAGAAGTCGAGCCGGGTCGTGGAGATCCTGCTCGCCAGCGTTCGGCCGTGGCAGCTGTTGCTGGGCAAGGTGATCGGGCTCGGCCTGGTCGGCCTGACGCAGCTCGTCATCCTCACCGTCGCCGGGCTGATCGCGGCGACGGCGACCGGCGTGCTCTCCCTGACCGGCTTCGCGACCGGCGCGTTGCTGTGGGGCCTGCTCTGGTACCTGCTCGGGTTCCTGTTGTACGCCACGATCTACGGCGCGCTCGGCTCACTCGTGTCGCGGCAGGAGGACACGCAGTCCGTGGTCGGGCCGATCAACGTCGTGCTGATCATCGGGTTCGTCTCCGGGTTCAACCTGCTCCTGCAGGACCCGGACGGCACGGCGACCAAGGTCGTCTCGCTGATCCCGCTGCTCTCGCCGATCCTGATGCCGGCCCGGATCGCGACCGGCGCCGCGACGGGCTGGGAGATCGGGCTGTCGCTCGGGTTGACCGTCGCGCTGGTCGCGCTGCTCACCTGGCTGGGCGGCAAGATCTACGGCAACAGCGTGCTGCGCATCGGCAGCCGCATCAAGCTGTCGGAGGCCCTGCGCGGCTGACCGGTCGTGAGTGTTTAGGGCGGTTCTAACCGCCCTAAACACTCACGAGGTGATCGCGCCGTACCGCTCCAAGGACACCTGGCGCTCGTGGGCGTGGTCGACCATCGGCTCCGGGTAGTCCGCGGGGCGGTCCTTCAGCTTGTGGACCGCTTTCCCTTGCACCGGACGCAGCTCCGGCACGTACTTGCGGACGTAGTCGCCGTTCGGGTCGAACTTCTCGCCCTGCGTCGTCGGGTTGAAGATCCGGAAGTACGGCGCCGCGTCGGTGCCGCTGCCCGCGACCCACTGCCAGTTCAGCTGGTTCGACGCGAGGTCGCCGTCCACGAGGTGGTTCATGAAGTGCCGCGCGCCCTGCCACCACGGCAGGTGCAGGTCCTTCACCAGGAAGCTCGCGACGACCATCCGGACGCGGTTGTGCATCCAGCCTTCGGCCAGCAGCTGCCGCATCCCGGCGTCGACGATCGGGTAGCCCGTCTTCCCGGCGCACCACCGGTCGAAGGCCTCGCGGTCGTCGTCGTGGCTCATCTTGTCGAAGCGCTTGTCGTAGTTCTTGCGCGCGGTTTCCGGGCGGTGCCACAGGACGTCGGCGTGGAACTCGCGCCAGCACAGCTCGCTGCGCAACGACTTCGCGCCGACGCGGTCGTCACCGGCGAGGTCCGCCAGCAGCGTCCGCGGGTGGACGCACCCCCAGCGCAGGTACGGCGAAATCCGCGTGGTGCCTTCACGATCCGGCCGGTCGCGGTCCTCGTCGTAGGTGTCGACGCCGCCGTCGAGGAAGGCGTGCCAGACGTCCAGCGCGGCCTGCTCCCCCGGTTCGGGCAGCACCGCGGACACGCGCGGCGGCTTGGGGATCTTCAACGACTTCGGCGGCTCGACCCAGTCCACAAGGGACGGTCCGGTGTCCGCGGGCGCGCGCCAGCCGTGCGCGGTCCAGGCGCGGAAGAACGGCGTGAAGACGCGGTACGGGTCGCCGTCCGGCTTGGTGACACGCCCGGGCGCCACCGCGTACGGCGAGCCCGTCTCCACCCAGTCGATGTTGTTCTCCGCCAAGGCCTTCGCGACCTCGGCGTCCCGGCGCCGGCCGTACGGGCCGGTGTCGGCGCTGACGTGCACCGCGGACGCGCCGATCTTGCGCGCGGCCCGGACCACTTCGGCCGCCGGGTCGCCGCGCACCAGCATCAGCCGGCCGCCGAGCTGCTCGTCGAGCTTCTCCAGGCAGCCGTAGAGGAACGCCGTCCGCGCGTCACCGGACGGCTTGAGCAGCGCCTCGTCGAGCACGTACAGCGCGAGCACGTGCTTGCTGTGCTTCGACGCCTCGAGCAGTGCGGCGTGGTCGCCGAGGCGCAGGTCGCGGCGGAACCACAGGACGACGGGTGCTTCTTTGGTCACGCCGGACAACGATAAACGCCCCGCCGTGCCAGTGCACGACGGGGCGTTTATCAGGGTCAGAAAGCTCAGCGCTCCGACATCGGGGTGTAGTCCCGCGACGCGTGGCCGGTGTAGATCTGCCGCGGGCGGCCGATCTTGGTGGCCGGGTCGTTGATCATCTCGCGCCAGTGCGCGATCCAGCCCGGCAGGCGGCCGAGCGCGAACAGCACCGTGAAGAACTTCGTCGGGAAGCCCAGCGCCCGGTAGATCAGGCCGGTGTAGAAGTCCACGTTCGGGTACAGCTTGCGCGAAACGAAGTAATCGTCCGAAAGCGCGGTTTCCTCGAGCTTCTTGGCGATGTCGAGCAGCTGGTCGCCGCCCTTCAGCTTGCCGAGGATCTCGTCGGCGGTGTTCTTGATGATCTTCGCGCGCGGGTCGTAGTTCTTGTAGACCCGGTGCCCGAAGCCCATCAGCTTCACGCCCTTTTCCTTGTTCTTCACCCGCTCGACGAACTTGGCGACGTCACCGCCGTCGTTCTTGATGCCCTCGAGCATGTCGAGCACCGCGGCGTTCGCACCGCCGTGCAGCGGGCCGAACAGCGCGTTGATGCCGGCCGAGATCGAGGCGAACAGGTTCGCCTCGGACGAGCCGACCAGGCGCACGGTCGAGGTCGAGCAGTTCTGCTCGTGGTCGGCGTGCAGGATGAACAGCAGGTCGAGCGCCTTCGCGACGTCCGGGTCGACCTCGTACGGCTCGGCCGGGAAGCCGAACGTCATGCGGAGGAAGTTCTCGACCAGGCCGAGCGAGTTGTCCGGGTACAGCAGCGGCTGGCCCACGGACTTCTTGTACGCGTACGCGGCCAGGGTCGGGACCTTGGCGAGCAAGCGGATGGTGGACAGCTCGACGTTCGGTTCGTCGAACGGGTTGAGCGAGTCCTGGTAGAACGTCGACAGCGCGGACACGGCGCTGGACAGCACCGGCATCGGGTGCGCGTCGCGCGGGAAGCCGCTGAAGAACGCCTTGAGGTCTTCGTGCAGCAGCGTGTGGCGCTGTATCTTCTGGGTGAAGTCGGAAAGCTGGGCTTCGGTCGGCAGTTCACCGTAGATCAGCAGGTAGGAGACCTCGATGAAGGTCGACTTCTCGGCCAGCTGCTCGATCGGGTAACCCCGGTAGCGGAGGATGCCGGCGTCGCCGTCGATGTAGGCGATGGCCGACGACGCGGCGCCGGTGTTGACGAAACCGGGGTCGTAGGTGATGTACCCCGTCTGCGCCAGCAGCTTCCCCAGTTCGATCCCGGGCGCGCCCTCGACCGGGTGGACGATCTTGAATTCGTGCTCGCCACTCGGAAGGCTCAGCTTCGCGGTTTCGCCGCCGGACTGCCCCGCAGTCGTCGCGTCGGACATGCAAGTCCCTCTCACGTTGGGCACGGGACGGCGGCGCCTGTAGGTTCCACAGGTAGCCACGTGTTCACGCGAGGAAACACTGGCGCCTCGCTGCACACCGCCCCGCTGGGGTATGAAGAATGCCCCTCTACGCTAGTCGAGAACCCCGGCACCGCGCAGCGGTGACGTTGCCCCTGGTACCCGCTTTGGGACCAGGTTCACACGGTGGATGCCATATCGGCCGATGTGGGCGGCTCCGCGCCACTGCGCGACACGGTGATCGAGGCGGCTTTCGCGGCGAAGGTGAGGGCTTCGCGCCACGCGTCCGCGTCCAGGGAGGCCAGGTCCGAGACCTCGCGGGTGGTCAGCCAGGCCAGCAGCGCCCCCTGCACGGTGTCGCCGGCGCCGATGGTGTCGACCACCGTGACCTTGCGCGACGGCACGTGGGCCACCTCACCTGCGGCGGTGATCACCGCGACGCCGTCGGCGCCCCGGGTGAGCACGACCGCGTCCACACCGGACTCGACCCACGTCTTCGCGGCGGCTACCGGGTCGGCGCCTTCGGTGAGCCACGCGGTGTCGTCGTCGGAGATCTTCAGCAACCGGACGTCCGGCAGCCACGACGCGAACCGGGCGCGGTAGGCGGCCGGATCGGTGATCAGCGCTTCGCGGATGTTCGGGTCGAGCACGGTCAGCACGCCACGGGCGGCCTCGCGCCGCAGCATCGCCTCGTACGCCGACGCGCCGGGCTCGAGGACCATGCCGAGCGTGCCGAGCGAAAGCGCGGTGACCTGCTTCGGCAGCGCGCCGGGGTCGGCGACGAGCCGATCCGCCGTGCCTTCGACGTAGAACGTGTAGTGCGCGGCGCCCTTCGCGTCGAGCGCGACGACGGCCAGCGTCGTCGGCTCGTCGCCGCGTTGCAGCAGCGACGTGTCGACGTCGGACGCGTGCAGCCGCTCGACCATCGCCTCGCCGAAGCGGTCGGTGGACACCCGCGACAGGAACGCCGCCGGCACGCCGAGCCGGCCCGCGGCCAGCGCGACGTTGTACGGCCCGCCGCCCAGGCGCGGCAGCAGCGCGCGCAGCCCACCGTCCACAGTGGAGTCCAGGGGGTCACCCGGGACGAGGTCTACGAGAGCTTCTCCGCCTACGACGATCACGCGGCGAGTTTAGAGGAGATTCAGCTGACAATTCCTGTCCGCTATTTGTTCAGCCCGCCGAGCAACAGCTCACCCAGCGCGGTGAACGCTTCGGCGTCCGACACCTCGGTGCGCTGGGCGAGCACGCCGGTCTGGATGCCCTCGACGATCAGCCCGGTCATCTCGGCGATGAGGCGGGCGTGGACGTCGCGGAAGACGCCGTCGGCGACGCCCTTGTCGATGAACGCGTGGATCCGCTGCGCCGCGAACCGGCTGTTGACCTGGTAGGTCTCGCGCGCCGGGGCGAACTCGGCGATGTCGCGCATGAAGGTCGCCGACGCGCGATTCAGGTGCTCGGCGACGCCGGCCAGGTACTCGCCGATGAGCTTGGGCGCGTCGTCGATCCCGGCGATCCGCTCCTCGATGCGCGCCGCGGCGCCGCGGAAGAACTGGGCGACGACCTTGACGGCGAGCTGCTCCTTGCTGGGCGCGAGCGCGTAGAGCGTCGACTTCGAGCAGCGCAGGCGGGCGGCGATGTCGTCCAGGGTGAAGGCGGCGAAACCCTCCGCGAGGAAGAGGGCCTCGAGGTCGGCGAGCAGGGCGCGCTGCCTCGCGGTGGGCCTGCGACTGGCTTCCATCGGACCACTATCTCCTACGTCTCACGACCACCCCGGGCTCGTCGTACTGTACTCTCAACAGACCCACAGTACTGTTTTCAGTACCGTTGTCTGGGAGGACGACCATGCCTGCCGAACGCCTGCTGCCCGATTCGGACGCCGAAGACCTGGTCGCGCTGGCGACCGAGATCGCCCGCGACGAGCTGGCACCCCGCGCGGCCGAGGCCGAGGAGGCCGAGCGGTTCCCGCGCGAGCAGTTCCGGCTGCTCGGCAAGTCCGGCCTGCTGGGGCTGCCGTACGCGGAGCGCTGGGGCGGCGGCGACGTGCCGTACGAGGTGTACCTGCAGGTCCTGGAGGAGATCGCGGCCGCGTGGATGACGGTCGGCGTCGGGCTCTCGGTGCACACGATGTCCTGCTACGGCCTGGCCAACTGGGGCACGGACGAGCAGCGTGACGAGTGGCTGCCGGACATGCTCGAAGGGGGTTTGCTCGGCGCGTACGCGTTGTCGGAGACGCAGGCGGGCTCGGACGCGGCCGCGTTGTCGACCCGCGCGCGGCTCGACGGCTCGGACTACGTCGTCAACGGCACGAAGGCGTGGATCACCCACGCCGGCGTCGCGGACTTCTACACGACGATGGTCCGCACGAGCGAGCAGGACATCTCCTGCCTGCTGGTCGACGGCTCGACGCCCGGCCTCTCGGCGGCGGCGCGCGAACGGAAGATGGGCCTCACGGGCTCCCCGACGGCCCAGCTGAACTTCGACAACGCCGTGGTGCCGGCTTCGCGGCTCATCGGCGCGGAGGGGCAGGGACTTCGGATCGCCTTGTCGTCCTTGAGTTCGGGACGCCTGGGTATCGCGGCGTGCGCGGTGGGCCTGGCGCAGGCGGCGCTGGACGAGGCGGTCACCTACGCGAAGGGCCGCTCGCAGTTCGGCCGTCCGATCATCGACTTCCAGGGCGTCGAGTTCCTGCTGGCCGACATGGCGGCGACGGTCGAGTCGTCGCGCGCGACGTACCTGGACGCGGCCCGGCGACGCGACCGCGGGATGCCGTTCCAGCGGCAGGCGTCGATCGCCAAGCTGGTCGCCACGGACGGCGCGATGAAGGTGACGACGGACGCCGTCCAGGTCCTCGGCGGGGCCGGTTACACGCGCGACTTCCCGGTGGAGCGGTACATGCGGGAGGCGAAGGTCCCGCAGATCTTCGAAGGCACGAACCAGATCCAGCGCATGGTCATCGCCCGCGAACTGAAGGCCTCGGCGTAGCCCGGCTACCCCGAACCCGCGTGATCCGAGCCGGAACTCGCGTGATCCGGGCCGTATCCGGCGTGATTGGGGCCGGAACTCGCGGTTCCGGCCCCAATCACGCGAGTTCCGGCCTCAATCACGCGAGTCGCGGCTTCGATCACGCGGGTTACGGGTTGTCGGCCGGGGGTCTTGTAGCCCGGTCCAGCGAAGGCTGTCGCACGGCCGGCACGGATACCGTTACCCCATGTCCGGCCGTCTGCTGTCCGTCGAGGAGTACCGAGCGCTCGGGGAAACCGACCGCGGTTTCACCGAACTGGTCGAAGGCCGGGTGGTGCCGTCACCCGGCGCCGGCCGGAGGCACAACATGGCCGCGTGCCGGCTGGCCGGACAGCTCGAACGGCAGTTGCCGCGCGATCTCGCCTTCGCCCTCGGCACGGACCTTGACCTGCAACTGGCACCGCACGGCGAGCCCGGCTTCTCCCGCCGCCCGGACCTGCTGGTCTTCGACCGGGCCGCGGTCGCGCGCGCCGGCGACCTGATCCGCGCCGACGAGGTGGCCGTGGTCGTCGAGATCGTGTCGCCGGGCTCCCGGCGCACCGACTACCGCGTCAAGCACGACGAGTACGCCGACGCCGGGATTCCGCACTACTGGATCGTCGACCTCGGCGAGCCGGTCTCGCTCGCCGCCTGCCGCGGCTACGTGGACGCTGCCGCGGTCACCGGGACCTTCGCGACCGACGTCCCGTTCCCGGTCAAGCTCGACCTCGACGCCCTGCTGTCGTGATGTGAATAGACGGACGACACGCTGGAACCGCCCGGTAACCGGCGTGTCGTCCGTCCGCTCTGGGGACGGTCAGCGGGACTCTCGGTACCGGCGGTCCGCCGATACGCCTTCGCCCAGCTGCTCGTCGAAGTGGTACACCTCGGCGCCGCGGACGAAGACCCGCAGGGCGCGGTTCATCACGTCCAGCGGGTCGCCGGACCAGAGGACGACGTCCGCGTCCAGGCCCGGCTTCAGCGAGCCGATCTGACTGTCCAGACCCAGCATCTCAGCTGGGTTGACAGTCAGCGACTTGAGGGCCGTGTGCGGGTCGAGGCCGTCCTTGACCGCGAGCGCCGCCTGGTAGACCAGGAAGTTGATCGGGATCACCGGGTGGTCCGTGGTGATCGCGATCTTGACGCCGGCGCGGGCCAGGATGCCCGCGGATCGCAGCGTGCGGTTGCGCAGCTCGACCTTGGACTTCGTGGTGAACAGCGGCCCGAGGATGACCGGGACGTCGCGCTCGGCGAGCAGGTCCGCGATCAGGTGGCCTTCGGTGCCGTGGTTGATCACGAGCTTGTAGCCGAACTCGTCGGCGAGGCGGATCGCCGTGACCATGTCGTCCGCGCGGTGGACGTGCTGGTCCCAGTACAGCTCGCCGTCGAGGACCTTGGCCAGGACCTCCTGGGTCAGGTCGACCTCGTGCGGCTTGCCCTCGGCGGCCGCGTGGTCGCGCTTCGCCTGGTAGTTGCGGGCCTTGGTGAACGCCTCGCGCAGGATCGCCGCGACGCCCAGCCGGGTCGACGGCGTCTGCTTCTTCTCGCCGTACACGCGCTTCGGGTTCTCGCCGAGCGCGCTCTTCACGCTGACGTGCTCCGCGAAGACCATGTCGAGGATGCTGCGGCCCCAGGTCTTGACGCCGATGGTCTGGCCACCGATCGGGTTGCCCGACCCGGGCTTGATGACGACGCTCGTGACGCCGCCGGCCAGCGCGTCGTCGAAGCCGGGCTCGTACGGGTCGATGCCGTCGATCGCGCGGAACCGGGCGCCGTTCGGGTCGGTCATCTCGTTGGTGTCGTTGCCGGACCAGCCCTCGCCGTCCTCGTGGACGCCGAGGTGCGCGTGGGCGTCGATGAAGCCGGGCAGCACCCAGGTGCCGGCCGCGTCGACCAGTTCGGCGTCCTCCGGGATGTCGACGTCGGCCTCCGTGCCGATCGCGACGATCTTGCCGTCGTCGATCAGGACCGTGCCGTTGTCGATGGGATCACCGTCGATGGGGACGACGTAGCCCCCGACAATTGCCTTCGCCATAGTTCGCCACGCTAACGAACTGGTCCGGGCAGGCGCGAGCCGGGCTCAGCTCGCCAGCAGATCGAACGCGAAACCCACGACGACCAGCAGGACGCCGATGACGCGCAGCGACCGGTCGGGCTGCGGACCGCGCAGCAGCACGAGCGGCGGCCGGACGAACAAGCCGTAGACGACCAGCGGCCAGGCCCGGGCCAGCAGGTTCAGGCCGAGCGAGATGCCGGTGAACACGGCCATGAGCGAGAGCGGAAAGGTCAAGACGACAACCAGAATCGCCACTCACCAGGGCAGGTCCTGCTCGACGGACCCGCCGTCCCACGCTGAGCGGGCCCAGATCGTCAGGGCCCACATCAGCGCCGCCCAGACGAGCACGACGGTCACCAGGATGCGCTTGACCCGGCGGGTCTCCGCGTCGAGCGGTTCGCGCTTCGGCTCGCCGGTCCGCCCTTCGATGCGCCGTTCCTTCATCTGCTTCGGCCGGATGTAGTCGGCCAAGAGGTCGCGGTAGGCGGCCCGGAAGATCACCCGGCTTCGGCGCCAGGTTTCGGCGAGCGTCTGCCGCTGTCCCTCGACCGGCCTCGCCCGCAGCCGCTCGCCCCACCCCGTGATGCGGGCGACGCCCACGATGTCGATGATCGCCGCCAGGCCGCCGGTGAACTGGCCGAGCTTGCCGAACCGGCCCCACCACAGCACCGGCAGGCCCCACAGCCGGAAACCCGCCACGGACCGGCCGTCGAACCACAGCCCCCAGGCCTGCCAGAACGAGACCGTCTGCACCGGAGCAGCCTACGGAACCCGCGCCTTCTCCAGGTGCACCAATTCGTGGTTGTTCTCCGGCGTCCGGTGCGTCTCGCGGTAGCCGTGCTTCGCGTACATCCCCAGCGGCCCGACGCTCTTCGACCCGGTGAACAGCCGGAACACCGTCACCTCCGGCGGGGCCGCCGCCTCGGCCGCGAGCAGCAGCCCGCCGCCCAGGCCGGCACCCTGCCGATCCGGCGCGACGACCAGCCGGGTCACCAGACCCACGTGCCCGGTCACCGTCAGCCGCACCGACGCGAGCAGCCGGCCGTTCTCGCGGAAACCCCACGAGAGGCACGACTCCAACGCCGCCTGCGCCTCCGCGAAGGTTTCCAGCAGCGGCGGCAGGTCGAAGTCGTCGTGCGCGCGGGCTTCGCTGACGTACGCGGCGCGTTGCAGCGTCAGCACTTCA
The DNA here is from genome assembly GCF_036114655.1 of Amycolatopsis sp. NBC_00348. NCBI lineage: Bacteria > Bacillati > Actinomycetota > Actinomycetes > Pseudonocardiales > Pseudonocardiaceae > Amycolatopsis > Amycolatopsis sp. NBC_00348. The sequence goes on from NZ_CP107994.1 coordinate 7,315,835, forward strand.
CCCGCGTCGGCGACGCCCAGGCGAAGCGGCTTCACTTGACGCGGATGCCCCAGCTGCCCGACCACGACGCCGCCGGCTCCAGCTCGACCAGGTCGGTGCCGGTGTTGAGCGCGTCGGCCGGGCAGGTCATCGGTTCGATCGCCACCGCGCGGCCGCGGCCGACCAGGTCGTCCGGCGTGAAGACCTGGGCCCAGTGGAAGTCCGGGCCGGTCCAGACCAGCAGCTGCTGGTCGCCGTGGGCGAGGAAGAAGTGGTGCAGCCCGTCGTCGGCCGTCGTGAGACCGCCGAACGCCGTGTCCAGGTCGACGCCTTCGAGGACGCGCCCGCCGCGGAAGTCGAACTCGGTGCCCTCGACGTCCTGCTCCGGCGCGTACGGCATCTGCTCGTCGCCGAGGTAGGGCCGGACGCGGCTCGCGGGCAGGGTGAGGGTCAGCTCGTCGGTCGGGACGTCGCCGATCCGGAAGTACGGGTGCGTGCCGACGCCGACGCCGATCGGCTGCTCGCCCTCGTTGCGGATCTCGTGCGTGATGGTCAGCTCGCGCGGCGCGAGGTCGTAGGTGATCGTCGCGCGCAGCGGCACCGGCCAGCCCGGCTGCACCTCGACGTCGACGGCCAGGGTGATCGACGACTCGGCGTGCTCCAGCAGCTCCCACTCGAGGTGGCGGGTCAGGCCGTGGATGGCGTTGCCGCGCGCCTCCTCGGTGATCTCGAGCTGCTGCTTCTCACCCTGGAACGTCCACTGGCCGGCCTTGGTCCGGTTCGGCCAGGGCAGCAGCACCTGCCCGGCGCCCTTCGGCGGCTTCGCGTCTTCGGCGAACTCCTCGACGTACGGCACTCCGCCGACTTCGAACGCGCGCAGGCCCGCACCGATCTCGGTGACGACGGCGCGCGCGTTGCCGCGGGTGATCTCGAACTGCTGACCGGTCGGGTTGCCCATGCGGACGACCTTACCGAGGCTGCGGGACGACCTTGATGCCCAGCGCCGCCGCGTCCGCCAGCAGTTCGGCCAGCACCGCGCGTTCCTGCTCGGTCCAGTCCTGCTCGGCCACGTCGACGTCGAGCGCCGGTGGAGTCGGCTCGGCGTGCACCGCCGCGGCCAGTGCGGCCAGGGAGTCGCCGGGCCCGTCGCCGGGGCCGAGTACCGCGAGGACGATGCCGTCGAGCTCGGCGGGGATCCACAGCCGGGGCCCGAGGACCCGGACGAGTGTCCTGACCTGAGCCGAAACGACTACGCTCCGTGTACCCAGGTCGCTCTCCCCGACCTCCAGTCCGAGGTCGGCGAGGGCGGCGCGGACGATCTCGACGTCGACCGGATCGGCGCCGTACCGCTCGGCGAACAGGTCTCGTCCGAGAGTGCCAGGACCCGCGATGAGCTGGTCAGGGATTGACGAACGCCGACGCAGCACCAGCGTCACGGTGACGCGCCGCCGCAAGCTGGCGGCAGCCCGGGGCAGCGCTCGGCGAACACCACCCGACAGTGCGACGAACTCGGATTCGCTCACGCTTAGTGATGCTGCTCCGCCGGTACCCGGTCAGACCAGCGACCTCACCCGGATGGCCGTAGCCGAACTTTTCAGCGTTACTCACTAGACCGGTCGTCATAGTTTGAGTTACGGTCGTCCCATGGTTCGCCGCACCGACACGCGGCAGCGGATGCTCGAGACCGCCGCCGACCTGTTCCACTCGCAGGGCTACCACGCCACCGGCCTCACCCAGCTGACGACGGCCGGGGGCGCGCCGAAGGGGTCGCTCTACTTCCACTTCCCCGGCGGCAAAGAACAATTGGCCGCCGAAGCCGTCCGGCTGTCGAGCGAACGCACCGGCGCGCTGCTCCGCGCCGTCGTCGCCGACGCCCCGGACGTCGTGACCGCGATCGACCGGGTCGTCGACGCGCTCGCGAACTTCCTCACGGAGTCCGACTTCCAACGCGGCTGTCCACTCGCGACAGTCGCGTTGGACGCCGCCGCCGAGAGCGAGCCGATCCGCGAAGCCTGCGCGGACGGCTACTCGGACTGGCACGACATCCTCACCGCGTACCTGGCCACCCAGGGACTCGGGCAAGAGCGCGCGGACGAGCTGGGCACCATCGTGCTCGCCGCCGTCGAAGGCGGGCTGCTGCTGGCCCGCACCCGCCGCGACGTCGCCCCGCTGCGGGCCGTCGCCGCCCACCTGCACGCCACCCTCGAACGGGAGTTCTCCTGATGCGCGTCCACCACCTGAACTGCGGGACCATGCGCCCGCTCGGCGGCCGGCTGGTCGACGGCCGGCCGGGCCTGTTCCGCCGCGCCACCATGGTCTGCCACTGCCTGCTGCTGGAGACGGCCACCGGGCTGGTGCTGGTCGAGACCGGCACCGGCACGCCGGCCGCCGTCGACCGCGAGGCCTGGCTCGGCGCCGGGTTCGTCCGGCAGTCGAACCCGGTCGCGGATCCGGCGTTGCCCGCGATCGCGCAGATCCGGGCGCTCGGCCTCGACCCGGCGGACGTCCGGGACATCGTGCTGACCCACCTCGATCTCGACCACGCCGGCGGGCTCATCGACTTCCCGTGGGCGCGGGTGCACGTCTACGCCGAGGAGCTGCGGGCCCTGCAGTCGCCGCGTGACGCCGCGGAACGCGGGCGGTACCGGAAGATCCAGTTCAGTCACGGTCCACAGTGGACGTCCTATCCGGACACCGGCGAACCGTGGTTCGGCTTCGACGCCGTCCGACAGCTGGCCGGCCTGACCGACGAGGTCCTGCTGATCCCGCTCGGCGGCCACACGCGCGGGCACGCCGGCGTCGCCGTCGACACCGGGAGCGGGTGGCTGCTCAACGCGGGCGACTCGTACTTCTTCCACGGCCAGGTCGACCCGGCCGCGCCGCACTGCCCGCCGGGCCTGAAGTGGTTCGAGGGCCGGATGGAGACGGTGAAGGGCGCCAGGCTGGACAATCACGCCCGCCTGCGACAGCTTGTTCAGGAGCACGGCGACGAGGTCACCGTCTTCGCCGCGCACGACGAGACCCAGTTCCTCCGGCTGAGCACCAGGAGCAGCGTATGAAGGTGCACCACTTCAACTGCGGCACGATGCGCCCGGCGGGCGGCAAGCTGCTCGACGGCGAACCCGGGCTGCTGCGGCGGGCGGAGCTCGTCGCCCACTGCCTGCTGATCGAGACCGGCGACGGCCTGGTGCTGGTCGACACCGGGTTCGGCACCCAGGGTGTCGCCCAGCCGGGCAAGTGGCTGGGCCGGCCGTTCATGGCGATGGTCGGCGCCCGGCTCGAAGCGGCCGAGACGGCGGTCGCGCAGATCGAGGCGCTCGGCCTCGACCCGGCCGACGTCCGCCACATCGTGCCGACCCACCTCGACGTCGACCACGCCGGTGGGCTGGCGGACTTCCCGAACGCGGTGGTGCACGTCCGCACCGAGGAGCAGCGCGCGGCGACGGCCCCGTCGAACGCGGCCGAGAAGAACCGCTACCGCGCGGCCCAGTTCGCCCACCGTCCACTGTGGAGCACCTACGACGAGACGGGCGAGCCCTGGTTCGGCTTCGACGCGGTCCGGTCGCTGAAGGGCCTGCCGGAGGAGATCCTGCTGGTCCCGCTGACGGGCCACACGCTCGGCCACAACGGCGTCGCGATCGACACGGGCAACGGCTGGCTCCTGCACGCGGGCGACGCGTACTTCTTCCACGGCCAGCTCGACCCGGTCGCCCCGCACTGCCCGCCGGGCATGACGGCGTTCCAGAACATCGTCCAGACGAAGCGCGACGCCCGCCTGGCCAACCTGGCCCGGCTGCAGGAGCTGGTGAAGGCCCACCAGGACGAGGTGACGGTGTTCTCGGCCCACAGCCCGGTGGAACTGGCCGCCCTGCGCCGTCGTGAGTGAGAAACAGTGTTAGAACACTGTTTCTCACTCACGACCGGGAACCGGACGATCGCCCGCCGCATCTGAGCCGTGGACTTCGGGAGGCTCGATGGTGGGGAAGCGTCGGTGGGGCGTGGTGCTGCTCGCCCTGCTGGTGGCGGCCTGCGGGGGCGGCCCGCCGGTCGCTCCCGCCGTCGCGCCGGTGCAGGCGCCGCTCGATCTCTCCGGGGTGGTGCTGCTCCAGCGCAACCCCGGTCACGACGACGTCGTCTTCGCCGATCCCGCCACCGGCGTCGTGAAGACCACCCTGCCGCTGCCCGGGCGCGACACCTCGCCGACCCGGTTCGACGGGCCGGCCAGCAAGCTCGACCTCGTCTCCCCCGACGGGCAGTACGCCACCCTCGAGTCCGGCGGCGGCGTCGACGTCTTCAAGCTCGACCGCCGCGGGCGGCGCTACGAACGCACCGGCACCGTGGCGGGCTTCCGGAACCCGCGGTTCGGCCCGATGGGCACGAAGCTCTACTTCGACGACGGCAAAACCGTCTACTCCACCGACTACACGCGGCCCGGCCAGAACACCGAGGAAGCCGGCCTCGTGCCGCCGGACGACCCGCTCGACCCGCGCGTCCAGGCCTGGTGGCCCGACGCGCAGGGCACGGTGCTGACCTGGAAGGACGTCCGGCGCGCCGGCGGCCTGGCCTACCTGACCGACTCGTCGGGCGCGATCGGCTACGCGACCTACGACGACGCGGGCACGCGCTACTACTTCGTCACCGCGCTCGACGCCGTCACCGTGCTGCTGTACGCCGTCGGCGGCACCGACGCGCACGGCGCGCTCGCGCGGCTGAAGGTCGACGACGGGGTTCCGCAGGTCACCAAGCTCGTCGACCGCGCGGAGCCGCGGATCGGCAAGGCGGCCGCCGCGCCGGACCGGGCCACCGTGCTCTACCAGACGACGCAGGGCGAGTGGTTCGACTCGCCCACCACGCCGGGCGCGATCACGCGGCCCGCGTTGAAGCAGCTGCCGGCGGCCGGGCAGCGGCAGCTCGTCGGCTGGGCCTGAACCCGCAGCTTTCGGGGGTCCGGGTGGCGGAGCCCCCGGCCGGGGCGAAGCCCCGTCACAGCTCAGTTGCTCGCCGCGAGAGCGGCCTTGACCAGCGGCGCGAGCTGTTCCGGCGTCATCTTCGCCGGGCCGGTGTAGTTGATCAGCACCGGCGTCCCGGACACCAGCTCGGCCGCGGCGAGGGTGGCCGTCTTCTGCTCGTCGACGTAGTAGACCGCGCCGTCCGGGAACCCGGCGACGTCCTGGGCACCCGGCTTGGCCTTCTTGATCGACGCGACCATGTCGGCGGGCTTGGCCTGGCGGCCGTCGTACCGCGTCACCGCGAGCGCGCCCGCGGCCTTGTCGTCGAGCTTGTACTCGCAGGTGCGGGCCTTGCCGCCGCTGGTCGCGTTGTCCTGCACCGGTCCCGGCACCGCCGTGAGGTTGTCCAGGAACAGCGCCTTCGACACGGCCGCGGCCGGCAGCAGCGCGCATGGGTCGAGCGACGCCGCGGCGGCGTTCGTGCTCGGCTTGGGCGCGGGCGACGACGAGCTGGGCGCCGGCGCCGGCTTGTCCTCGGCGGAGCAGGCGGTCAAAGCGGCAAAAGCGACCAAAGCGACTGCGATACGCATACTTTGCACAGTAGCCGGAAGCGCCCTAAGCCGTCGGCGCCCGGTACCGCCAGAACGCCGGGAGCACCAGCATCGCGGCCAGGACCAGCACGATCACCAGCAGCCCGCCGACGGTCGCCGTGACTTCGGTGCCGAACGCGGCGGCGCCCCAGCCGTGGGTGAGGTCGGCGATCCGCGGGCCACCGGCGACGACGACGGTGAACACGCCCTGGAGCCGGCCGCGCATCTCGTCGGTGGTGGCGGTCTGCAGGATCGCCATCCGGTAGACCGCGCTGACCATGTCCGCGGCGCCGGCCGCCGCCATGAAGAGGACCGCGAGCCACAGCGAGTGCGCGAGCCCGAACCCGGCGACCGCCGCGCCCCAGGCGCAGATCGAGATGACGACCGCGACGCCCTGGCGGTGGATGCGCGTCAGCCAGCCGGAGAACAGCCCGATCAGCATCGCGCCCGCGGGCAGCGCGGCGTAGAGCCAGCCGAGCGCCGGGCCGCCGCCGGGCGGGTCGCCGAAGGTGCGTTCGGCCATCTCCGGGATCAACGCGCGCGGCATGCCGAAGACCATCGCGATGATGTCGGCGACGAACGAGGCCAGCAGGATCTTCTGCCCGGCGAGGTACCGGAAGCCGTCGACGACGTCGCGGACGCCGGCGCGACGCGACGGCCCGTTCAGCGGCGGGATCGACGGCAGCCGCCAGACCGCGAAGAGCGTGATCGTCAGGGCGACGACGTCGATCAGGTAGAGCGTCGAGAGGCCGAGGACGGGGATCAGCGCGCCGGCCATCAGCGGGCCGAACACGGCGCCGAACGTCGACATCGTGCTGCTCAGCGCGTTCGCCGACGGCAGCAGCTCGGGTGGGACGAGCCGGGCGACGACCGCGCCGCGCGTCGGCATGTTGATCGCGAAGAACGCCTGGTTGACGGCCAGCAGGGCGAGCACCAGCCACACCGAGCCGAAGTTCAGGAACGCCTGCAGCCAGAGCAGCGCGGACGTGATCGCGACCCCGACGTTCGTGACGAACAGGAGTTTCCGCCGGTCGACGGCGTCGGCGATGGCGCCGCCCCAGAGCCCGAAGACCAGCAGCGGGACGAGCGCGACAAGCCCGGAGAGACCGACGTACGCCGACGAGCCGGTGAGGTCGAAGACCTGCTTGGGCACGGCGACGGCGGTCAGCTGGGTGCCGACCGCGGTGACCACAGTGGACAGCCAGAGCCGGCGGAAGGCCGGGATCTTCAGCGGCCGGGTGTCGACGATGATGCGACCGAGAAGCCCGCGGATGCCCGTGCGGGGCGGCAAGGTCCCCCGTTGATCACTCACAACCAATGAGCTTAGCTCGGCTAACTATCCCCGGTCGCGTGATTTTCGTCGCCGCGGCCGGCGAGCACCCCCCGCCCTCTCCGGGGGTTCGGCCCCGCACCCAGTTTATCGGGGCCGGCCGACGGGACGCCGGAAAAGCCGTCTCCGGGGCCCGGTTGTCCACATCACGGCCGGGGTGGGGACAACCCGGCCGCGACGGCCGGCGTCGACGCCGGAACGCCGAAGGGCCCCCGCCGCGGCGGGGGCCCTTCGGAAGATCGACAGCTACGGGGCGACGCGCTCGATGTTCCAGCCGTCCTCGTGGCGCATGTAGCGGAGCCGGTCGTGCATGCGGTCCTCGCGGCCCTGCCAGAACTCGACGAGGTCCGGCCGGATCCGCCAGCCGCCCCAGTGCGGCGGGGCCGGGATCCGCTCGACGTCGGCGAAGCGCCGCTCGATGCCGTGCAGCGCGGTCTCCAGGGCGCGGCGCCCGTCGACGACGCGGGACTGCGGGGACGCCCAGGCCCCGAGCTGCGAGCCGCGCGGCCGCTGCGCCCAGTACTCCGCCGTCTCCTTGACGCCGACCTTCTCGACCTCACCGCGGACGTGGACCTGGCGGTGCAGCGGGTACCAGGGGAACGTCACCGACGCGTAGCGCGTCGCGGTCAGGTCGTGGCTCTTCGACGAGGTGTAGTTCGTGTAGAACACGACACCCCGTTCGTCGAGGCCCTTGCACAGCACGGTGCGGGACGACGGGCGGCCTTCGGCGTCCGCGGTCGCCAGCACCATCGCGTTGGGTTCGGCGATCCCGGCGGCGACGGCCTGGTTCAGCCAGCCCTGCAACTGGTCGGTCCACGTGGCCGCCAGCGCCGACTCGTCGAACGCGGCGCCGTCGTAGGCGACGCGCATCCCGGGCAGGCGTACCACGGCGTCTTCCACCTTGTCCTCGATCTCCGGCATCATCGCCAAACCTCCGTACCCGGTCGGGGCCCTGACACTTGGGTCCAGGTGACGTTAGGGCCTCGCGAGCTGCAGCGGAACCCACTGAACGGTGACTCCCGACACGACTTCGCCGCCATCGTCACGTAACCGCCCGTCAGCAAGCGTTTACGCCCGCGTTACCTCCCGGACCGGGATCGATAAAGGACGCGTCTATCTTTCGGCCCGTTCCCCACCACCCCCGGAGGCAGGCATGACCGAGATCCTGTCGAACGCTGAAGAAACGGCCCCACCGAAACGCCAGTACGCACCACTCGCGGCGAATGAGAACCGCGAGGACTACTCACTGCGCTTCGCCGCTCATTCGTTCCGGAAATGGTCACCGTTCGTGGTCGCGACAACGGCGCTGGGCGGCATCGCCTACCTCGCCGACTTCGCGATCGGCGCCAGCATCGTGCTCTCCTACGGCTTCACCTCCGGGGTGCTGGCGATCCTCGCCGCCGCCGTCGTCATCTTCACGACCGGCGTGCCCATCGCGGCCGCCTGCGCGAAGTCCGGAGTGGACATGGATCTCCTGACCCGCGGAGCCGGCTTCGGCTACTTCGGGTCGACGCTCACCTCGCTCGTCTACGCGAGCTTCACGGTCATCTTCTTCTCGCTCGAAGGCTCGATCATGGGCCAGGCCTTCGAGCTCGCCCTCGGCATCCCGCTGGCGGTCGGTTACCTGCTGGCCACGCTGATCGTCCTGCCGTTCGCGCTCTACGGCATGGGCGCGGTGGCGAAGATGCAGACCTGGACGCAGCCGCTGTGGCTGGCCGGCCTGGTGCTGCCGTTCATCGTCGTGCTGGTCCGCGAGCCGGGCCGCTTCGCCGACTTCGCGGCCTTCGGCGGCACGGACGGCGCCGGGTCCGGGTTCTCCGCGATCGGGTTCGGCTTCGGCATGGGTGTCGCCTTGTCGCTGATCGGGCAGATCGGCGAGCAGGCCGACTACCTGCGGTTCATGCCGGAGAAGACGGCGGAGAACAAGCGGGCCTGGTGGACCGCGGTGCTCGCCGCCGGGCCCGGCTGGGTGATCCTCGGGGCCGCGAAGCAGATCGGGGGCGCGCTGCTGGCGTTCCTCGCGCTCGGCGTCGTCGGCGAGACGGCCGCGCTCGAACCGATCGCGCCGTACGTCGAAGTCGTGAAGCCGGCTCTCGGGCCGGTCGCGCTGACGTTCGCCGCGCTGTTCGTCGTCGTCTCGCAGATCAAGATCAACACGACCAACGCGTACTCGGGCTCGCTGTCGTTCGCGAACTTCTTCTCCCGCGTGCTGCACAAGCACCCGGGCCGCGTCTGGTACGTGCTGGTGAACTGCGGGATCGCGCTGGCGCTGATGGAGTTCGGCGCGTTCGGGTTCCTGAACAAGATCCTGGGCTTCTACTCGAACGTCGCGATCGCCTGGATCGGCGCGGTGTGCGCGGACCTCGTGATCGCGAAGCCGCTCGGGCTCTCGCCGAAGTACATCGAGTTCAAGCGGGCCTACCTGCACAAGATCAACCCGGTCGGGTTCGGCTCGATGCTCGTCGCCTCGACGGTGTCGATCGCGGCGTACTTCGGGGCGTTCGGGCCGTTCCTGGCCGCGTTCAGCCCGCTGCTGGCGCTGGTCATCGCGATCGTGCTGGTGCCGACGCTGGCGGTCGTGACGCGCGGGAAGTACTACCTGGCCCGGCCGAACACGGTCGCCGGGCCCGACCAGGACGTCGACCTGCGGGCGACGTACACCTGCTCGGTCTGCGGTGATCCGTACGAACTGCCGGACGTCGCCGACTGCGCGAAGCAGAGCGGGCCGATCTGCTCGCTGTGCTGCACGCTCGACAACAGCTGCCACGACCTGTGCCAGACGACGGGTCCGGTTTCGCTGGGCATTCCCACAGCGCGCCAGGCGTAACGTCCATGAAGGCCCGTTACCGGCGTCCGCCGCCGGTAACGGGCCTTCACGTTGGCCGGGTTCCCCCCGGATCCCCCTCCCGGCTCGACTGTTCCACGTCGGCCGCGGCACCGCGGTTGCCCTCGATGTCCAAGATCTTTTCCGGCCGCATGATGGCCGACAGCATCATCGCGCGGAACTCCGCGCCGATCTCTTCGACCGGCAGCGGCGGGTCGTGCGCCTGCCATTCGCGCAGCAGCCCGGTGCCCGCCCCGACCAGCGCGATCGCCGTCAGCCGGTAGTCCCGCACGGGCACGACGCCGTGCTCCGCGGCGCGGTTCGCCTCGGCGGCGATGAAGTTCGCCCAGCGGTCGACCCACACCTGGTGCTGCGCCTCCAGCTCGGCGCTGACGCCGACCGCTTCGACGTAGTTGAGGCGCGGCATCCGGGGATCCACGGTGACCGTCGCGATGAAGACGTCCAGCAGCTTCGAGATGCGGGTGAGCGCGTCGGCGTCGGCGACCTTGTCGAGCTCCGCGGTGACGTGCGCGAGCGCCAGGCTGTTGATCTGGTCGTGGAGGGTGCGGAGCACGTCCTCCTTGCTCGTGAACTCCTCGTAGAAGTTCCGCGTCGACACGCCGGCCCGCGCGCACACCTCGGTGATCTTGGTGTGCCGGAAACCGGTGGAGGTGAACAGCTCGAGCCCGGCCACGAGCAGCCGTTGACGGCGATCGGCACGACGTTGCTCGGGCGCGACCCCGCCGTACGTGCGAGCCACCGGTTCTCTCCTCCTTCCGAGGGATTGCCAGATCCTACCCGGGTGAGTAAATTGTGAAAATCTTCGTTACCAGAGGATCTGCGGATTCGGTCGCCGCGTACGACACCGAGCCTGCGCGCGCACGGTATCGAGAACGAGCGCATCCCGCTCGCGCAAACGCTTTCGCGAGGCCGGCGCCGGTACTCCCCGGCCGATCCGGCATTCGACAACTTCCGCTCGCCGGGGACGGCGCAGGGGGTCTTCCCCGGCGAGCGGCGGCACGTTCACGCGAAAGTGCCGCACCGCGGCCGGTAACGAGCCCCGACGTGTCGACGACATCACGATGTCGATCACCTTTCGAGGGGAACCACTGTTGCTTCGCATCGTCTTGCTCGCGCTCGCCGTGCTGTCCGCCCTGCCTCTTGCCGGTTGCGGTAATGATGCGCCACCAGACCCCGAGGCGGAATGGACATCCGAGATGAAGAAGGCCGGGTTCACGCCGAACTCGCCCCATACGTACGACGAGATGTTCGAGTCGGCCACGAACTTCTGCGCCGCCGGCTCGGCGCTCGCGATCGCCGGGCTCGCACGAACGGCGCTGGACCCCGCACAAGCCGACGCGATCGCCATGCCGGCTCCCGGGAAGGACCCCGACACAGCGGCGACCGCGTACGGCGCCGCCACCTGGAAGTGGGCCTGCGGCCACCACCAGTGACCCGGCGCGCGGCGGCGCCCGAAACTGTCGGCCCCCTCCGCTAGCGTGGAAATCGGGGGCTGCTCAGAACGGCGCCAGCGCCGTGACGGCGTCCGGCGCGAGCGAGGTCGTGAGGGTGCCACCGGCGGCCAGCGGCGTGCGTGACCACCACTCACCGGAGGCCGCCGGGAGTTCCTCGCCGCCCACTTCCAGGTCGGTGGCCAGGACCCGGCGGCCCGCCAGGTGGGCCAGGCTCGCGTCCAAAGTGGAGTCGCCGATCGTCAGCGTCTGGCGCAGCACCGGCGTCACACCCCGCGTGACCTGCTGTGACGTCGTGAGCGTGCCCGGTTTCTCGTTCGCCCGGCCCAGCACCAGCACCTCGCGCGTGTGCAGGTAGGCGTCGTCCGCCAGCGAGGCCCGGAACACGGCGGTGTGCCGGGCCCGGGCCGTGATGACCGTCGGCTCCGGCAGGTACTCCAGCCGGCCGCCCTCGGCCACCGAGACATCCACTGTGGACAGTGAGCCCTCGCCGTGCAGGCCGGGCAGCGCCAAGGTGGCCGCGACGCCGGAGAGCCGCAGGGACGCGCCCGGGCCGACGTTGATGGTCAGCCGGAGGTCGTCGCCGCCCAACGGGGACGTCGCCGAGTTGACCAGGTGGACCACCGCCGTCCGGCCGCCACCGCGGCGCGGGAACAGCGTCAGCGGCGCCATCGAGCGCAGCTCGCGCAGGATCGTGCGCGAGCCGTCGAAGCACGCCGTCAGCCGGGCGTGGGCCTTCACCCGGCGCGGACCGGGAGCAGCGACCGGACCCAGTCCGCCACCGCCGGCGCGTCCGGGGTGTCCACAAGGGACTGCGTGATGACCGGCAGCTCGCCGCGCATCCGGTGCGCGTCCGACGTCATCACGTCCATGTCCGCGCCGACCAGGTGCGCGAGGTCGACCTTGTTGATCACCAGCAGATCCGCCGTCGTGACGCCGGGGCCGCCCTTGCGCGGCACCTTGTCGCCGCCCGCGACGTCGACCACGAACACCTGGCTGTCGGCCAGCCCGCGACTGAACACCGCGGTCAGGTTGTCGCCGCCGCTCTCGATGATCACCAGGTCCAGCCCGGCGAACTTCTCCTCCAGGCGCTCGACGGCGTCGAGGTTCGCGGTGATGTCGTCGCGGATCGCCGTGTGCGGGCACGCGCCGGTCTGCACCGCCTCGATCCGCTCCGGGTCGAGAACTCCCGCGCGACGCAGGAAATCCGCGTCCTCGGTCGTGTAGATGTCGTTGGTGACGACGGCGAGGTTCACCTCGTCGCCCAGCGCCCGGCACAGCGCCGCGGTCAGCGCCGTCTTGCCCGAGCCGACCGGCCCGCCGATGCCGATCCGGTACGCGCGCCCGGCCGTCGGCGCGGGGTCGTAGTGGTCGGGTTCGGCGGCCGTCGGGTCGAAGTTGACCTCGTGGAAATGCCCGTGACCGTGGCCTTCAGCTGGCAAAGAGACGCACCTCTTCCTGGTGATGCCGGGCGTGCGCCTCGGCGAACAGATCCAACCCGGGTGATCCGGGCGCCGGGAGCGACGCCGGGTCGTCGCCGGCGACCGCGGCCGCGGTCTCGCACACCGACCGCAGGTCGAGCCGCGCGACAACGGCGTTGACGGCGAACGGGTCCAGCCCCAGCAACCGCACCGCCGCACTGGCGGGCCCGCTCACAGCCAGGTAGGCCACGGCCATCGCGGCGTCGTACGGCGCACCGCCCGCGACGCCGACCAGCGCGCCCAGCACGATCGGGTGGTGCGGCCGCGGGGTTTCCTTCACCAGCGCGACGAGCACCGGTGACGGCCAGGAGATCCGCCCGGCCCGCGCGGTCCCCCGCCCCTGCGCCCGTGACGCCTCGCGCTGCGCGAGCGACGGCGTCCGCGCGTCCAGCTCGGCGTCCAGCCGGGACCAGTGTCCACTCGCGACAGATCGCGCGGCCGCGTGGGCCGACGCCGCCGCGAACACCGCCGCCAGGGAACCGGCCGTCCGCAACCGTCCGGAAAGGAATCCCGGAAGGTCCCTTTCGGACTTGATCAACTTGCGCGCGACGGCTTCTTCGAGCCCGCCACTGTGGACGTGCCCGCCGCCGGGAAAGCGCGAGTCCGCGAGGATGAGTGCCGAAAGGTCCATCAGAAGAGAAAGTACCTTTGCGCCATCGGCAGTTCGGTCACCGGCTGCGGCTCGATCAGCTCGCCGTCGACGTGCACCGCGAAGCTGTCCGGCTCGACCCGGACGTCCGGCGTGGCGTCGTTGAGCACCATGTCCGCCTTGGTCCGCGCGCGCATGTTCGAGACGGCGACCAGCGGCCGCGTGATCCGGAACGTCTCCCGCAGGTTGCTGTCGAGGGCCTCCGGCGCGACGAAGTGCAGGCTGAGCGCGGCGCCGATGTTGGCGCCGAACATCGGGCGGGCCATGACCGGCTGCGGCGTCGGGATGGACGCGTTCGCGTCACCCATCGCCGCCCACGCCGGGAACCCGCCCTTCAGGACCACGTGCGGCCGGACGCCGAAGAACTTCGGTTCCCACAGCACCAGGTCGGCGAGCTTGCCGACCTCGACCGAGCCGATCTCGGTCTCCATGCCGTGCGCGATGGCCGGGTTGATCGTGTACTTGGCGACGTAACGACGCGCGCGCAGGTTGTCGGCCGCGCCGTCGCCGGGCAGCGCGCCGCGACGGCGTTTCATCACGTGCGCGGTCTGCCAGGTACGGATGATCACCTCGCCGATCCGGCCCATCGCCTGCGAGTCCGAGCTCATCATCGAGATGGCGCCGAGGTCGTGCAGGACGTCCTCGGCCGCGATGGTCGTCGGCCGGATCCGGCTCTCGGCGAAGGCGAGGTCCTCGGGCACCGACGGGTTGAGGTGGTGGCAGACGACCAGCATGTCGAGGTGCTCGTCGAGGGTGTTCGCGGTGTGCGGCCGGGTCGGGTTGGTCGACGACGGCAGCACGTTCGGCAGCGAGACGACCTGGATGATGTCCGGCGCGTGCCCGCCGCCGGCGCCTTCGGTGTGGTACGCGTTGATCGAGCGCCCACCGATGGCGTCCACAGTGGACTCCAGGAAGCCGGCCTCGTTCAACGTGTCCGTGTGGATGGCCACCTGGACGCCGGACTCGTCGGCCACGGTGAGGCAGGCGTCGATCGCCGCGGGCGTCGTGCCCCAGTCCTCGTGCAGCTTGAACCCGCCCGCGCCGGCGGCCAGCTGCTCGCGCAGTGCCTCGTGCCGGACGGTGTTCCCCTTGCCCAGCAACAGGACGTTGACCGGGTAACCGTCCATAGCGGACAGCATCCGCCCGAGGTTCCACGCGCCGGGCGTCACGGTGGTGGCCTTCGTGCCCTCGTTCGGCCCGGTGCCGCCACCGACCAAAGTGGTCAGTCCGGCGGCGAGCGCGGTGTCGACGAGCTGCGGGCAGATGAAGTGGACGTGGCAGTCGATGCCGCCCGCGGTGAGGATCTTCCCGTTGCCGGACAGCACTTCCGTCGACGGGCCGATCACCAGCGCCGGATCGACGCCGTCCATCGTGTCCGGGTTGCCCGCCTTGCCGATCCCGACGATCCGGCCGTCGCGGACGCCGACGTCCGCCTTGATGATGCCCCAGTGGTCGAGGATGACGGCGCCGGTGATGATCAGGTCCGGCGCGCCCTCGGCGCGCGTCGCCGTCCCCTGGCCCATCGACTCGCGGATCACCTTGCCGCCGCCGAAGAGGACCTCGTCGCCGGAACCGCCGGGGCCCATCGAGCGGTCTTCGGTGACCTCGATCAGGAGGTCGGTGTCGGCGAGCCGGATCCGGTCGCCGGTGGTCGGGCCGAACAGTTCCGCGTAGCGCTCGCGGTCGATCTGCGGCATTTCAGAACTCCCCCGAGAATTCGGACCGCAGCCCCGGCACGCGGCGCGCGCCGGCGAGCGGAACGAGATCGACTTCGCGTTCGACGCCCGGTTCGAACCGCACCGACGTGCCGGCCGGGACGTCGAGCCGGTGCCCGCGGGCGGCGTCACGATCGAACTCGAGGCCCGGGTTCACGGCCGCGAAGTGGTAGTGCGAGCCGACCTGCACGGGCCGGTCGCCGAGGTTGCGCACGAGCAGCCGGACGCGCAGGCGGCCCGGGTTCAGCTCCACCGGCTCGTCGCCGGGGATGATCTCGCCTGGACGCATCCGGCTCCTCTCACGTGGGGGTCGTGAGTGCGTAACAGTGTTCTAACACTGTTACGCACTCACGACCGGCGGGCGGTCAGACGATCGGGTCGTGCACGGTCACGAGCTTCGTGCCGTCCGGGAAAGTGGCCTCGACCTGCACGGAGTCGACCATCTCCGGCACGCCGTCGAGGACCTGGGCCCGGCCGAGCACGGTCCGGCCGCTGGCGACCAGCTCGCTGACCGTGCGGCCGTCGCGGGCGCCTTCGAGGACGTGGTCGGTGATCAGCGCGACCGACTCCGGGTAGTTGAGCCGGACCCCGCGGTCCAGCCGCTTCCGCGCGACGTCCGCCGCCACGTGGATCAGCAGCTTGTCGCGCTCCTGGGGGCTGAGGTGCATCAGTCAGGTCTATCACCCGGACCACAGCCGCGCCCGGTTCGGAAACACAGGATTTACCTGGGGTTCGTCACAGTCCGTGGCGAAAAATTCTCCTGTCGGACGGCCTGGGTGACTGAATCGTTCTCGTAATCGTGACCGAAACCACCACATCTTTCGATTGCCCCCCGGCGATCGAGGGAGCAAGGTCTATCCATCCGTGCGATGGTGCGCGCTTTCCGTGCGTATCCCGTCAGCGCGACCAGCCGGGGAAGAAAGCGCACCGAAAGGTTTCGCGAAACAGTGACTACCTCCACGATCAGCAAGCCACAGCCGTCCGGCCAACCCGACGACGGCTTCCGACCGGGTCTGGAAGGCGTCGTCGCCTTCCACACCGAGATCGCCGAACCCGACCGGGACGGCGGTGCCCTGCGTTACCGCGGCGTCGACATCGAAGACCTCGCCGGGAAGGTGACCTTCGGCGACGTGTGGGGCCTTCTCGTGGACGGCCGGTTCGGCCACGGCCTCCCGCCCGCCGAGCCGTTCCCGCTGCCGGTGCACACCGGCGACGTCCGGGTGGACGTCCAGGCCGCGCTGGCCATGCTCGCCCCGATCTGGGGCTACCGCCCGCTGCTCGACATCACCGACGAAGAGGCCCGTGAGCAGCTGGCCCGCGCCTCGGTGATGGCGCTGTCCTACGTCGCGCAGTCGGCCCGCGGCATCGGCCAGCCGGCCGTCCCGCAGACCCGCGTCGACGAGGCCCACTCGATCACCGAACGCTTCCTGATCCGCTGGCGCGGCGAGCCGGACCCGGCCCACGTCAAGGCCCTCGACGCCTACTGGGTGTCGGCCGCCGAGCACGGCCTCAACGCGTCCACCTTCACCGCCCGCGTCATCGCCTCGACCGGCGCCGACGTCGCGGCGGCCATGTCCGGCGCGATCGGCGCGATGTCCGGCCCGCTGCACGGCGGCGCCCCGGCCCGCGTGCTGCCGATGATCGAAGAGGTCGAACGCACCGGTGACGCCGCCGGCCTGGTCAAGGGCATCCTCGACCGCAAGGAACGGCTGATGGGCTTCGGCCACCGCGTCTACCGCGCGGAGGACCCGCGGGCCCGCGTGCTGCGGCGCACCTGCCAGGAGCTGGGCGCCGAGCGCTACGAGGTCGCCGCGGCGCTGGAGCAGGCCGCGCTGAAGGAGCTGCGCGAGCGCCGTCCGGATCACCCGATCGAGACGAACGTCGAGTTCTGGGCCGCCGTGATCCTGGACTTCGCGCAGGTCCCGCCGCACATGATGCCGTCGATGTTCAGCTCGGCGCGCACCGCCGGCTGGGCCGCGCACATCCTGGAGCAGAAGCGGACCGGCCGCCTGGTGCGGCCGTCGGCCAAGTACATCGGCCCCGCGCCGCGCACCCCGCAGGACGTCGAAGGCTGGGACCTGGTCGCCCAGCGCTGACCGCCGTTGTCCGTGAAGGACTCCTTACCGGCTCTTATGGCCGGTAAGGAGTCCTTCACGGCTTTGCGGTGACCTCGTGGGCGGCGGTGGCGGCGAGCATCGCGGTGAGCTGGTCGACGAGCCAGGCGTCCAAGGATTCTCGGGGCACGGTGCGTTCTTGGAGCCAGCTCAGCAGGGCGCCCTCGACTACCGCCGTCCAGCAGCGCAGGGTCAGCAGCACCAGGGGCGACGGGTCCGTGACGCCGAGCGCGTCGAGGATCAGGGCGACCGCGCGGTTGCGGACCGCGTCGACCGCCGCGTTCGTCTCCGACGTCGCGATCACGGAACCGCTGCGCAGCAAGGCGATGTAGCCCGCGCGGTAGTTGTCCGCGACGTCGATCAGGCCGCGGACGGCCGCGCGCAGCCGCGCCTCCGGCGGGCCCTCCTCGAGCCCGGCGAGGCCGTCGATCAGCCCGTCGGTGACCGTGCGCAGCGCCTCCACCTGCAGCTCGCGCAGGTTGGGGAAGTACCGGTAGAACAGCGGCCGCGACACCTCGGCCGCCGCGACGATGTCGTCCACCGTGACCAGTTCCGGCGGCCGCGACCCGAACAGGTCGAGCGCGGCCCGGATCAGGTCGTCGCGGCGCGCCTGCGGCGACATCCGCCGCGGCCGGCGTTCGGTCAAGGGGTGACGTCCAGTTTCGCCGCCGCTCGCAGCAGCCCCGGCGTCAGTCGCGAAAGGACCAGCGCGACCTTGGATTCCGGAGTGGACGGTGCGATGGCGGTGTCCTTTTCCACCGCCCGCAGGATGTCCTTCGCCACGCCTTCCGGGCCGAACCCGCGCCGCGCGTACAGTTTCGAGCTTTCCTTCTGCCGCCGCTGCTGCTCCTCGTCGGACACTCCGACGAACCGCGTGGTGCTGGTGATGTTCGTCTTGACGATGCCCGGGCAGACGGCCGTGACGCCGATGTGGTGCTCGGCCAGCTCGGCGCGCAGGCAGACGCTGAGCGTCAACACGGCGGATTTCGTGGTGGCGTAAGCGGAAAGGATCTTCGACGGCAGGTAGGCCGCGGCGGACGCCAGGTTGACGATCTGCCCGCCCTCGGCGCGTTCGGCGAGCATCGGCGCGAACGCGCGGCAGCCGTGGATGACACCCCAGAGGTTGACGTCGATGACGCGTTCCCAGTCCTCGACGGACGTGTCGAGGAACGGCCCGGACATGCCGATCCCGGCGTTGTTGACCACGATGTCCGGCACGCCGTGCTCGGCCTTGACCTGCGCGGCGAACCGGTGCACGGCGGGGCCGTCGCTGGAGTCCACTGTGTACTCGGCGGCGTCGACCCCCTTGTCCTGCAGGAGTTTCACGGTCTCCGCGGCGGCGTTCGGATCGATGTCGGTGATGACGACGTCGGCACCCTCGTCGGCAAAGGCGAGCGCGGTCGCGCGGCCGATACCGCTGCCCGCGCCGGTGACGACGACCAGCTGGTGGGCGAACCTGCCCGGTTTCGGTCCGACTTTCGCCTTGCGGAGCGCGCGGCTCTCGGCGCCGTTTTCGGTGTACTCGATCAGCTCGGCGGCCGCGTCGGCGATGACCTTCGGCTTGGCGCGGGTCACCCAGTGCGTCCCGACGATCCGGCGAACCCGCAGGTCAGGCACCCATTCGGCGATCTCGGTCTGCAGCGGCGTCGTGACGAAGGCGTCGCCGGTCGGGGCCAGCACCTGCACCGGGACGTCGGCCTCGCGCGGTACCGGACGGCTCAGCCGGGTGAACATGTTCGCGCGGTACAGCTCGAGTCCGTTGACGCCGTCTTTGGTGCTCGGCTTCGCGGCGCCGGGGTCCATCCGGGCGATCTGCGCGGGCATGATGCCGGTGCGCCAGAGCAGCGGCGGGAGGAACGGGAGCTGGAACGCGAGGATGTACCAGGAGTGCAGGAACTGGGCGAGCGCGTTCTTGATCCTTTTCGGCGACGGACGGGTCAGCTGCGCGCGAAACCAGGCGCCGGCGTGGTCGAGGCTCGGCCCGGAGACCGAGGTGAAGGACGCGACGCGCCCGCGCAGCCCGTCGCCGGTGACGGCGTGCCAGGTCTGGATGGAGCCCCAGTCGTGGGCGAGGAGGTGCACCTTGCCGCCCGGCTGGACGACGTCGACGACGGCCTTGAGGTCATCGGCCAGCTGGTCCAGCCGGTAGGACGAGCGTCCCGACGGCTTGTCGGACCGCCCGGCACCCCGCACGTCGTAGGTGACGACGCGGTGTCTGCCGCGCAGCTCGGCTTTGACGGGATCCCACATCGAGCTGTTGTCGGGATAGCCGTGCACGAGCACGACCGTCGGCCCGTCGTCACGGCCGTCGATGTCGACCGAGAGGCGAATACCGTCGCTGGCGGTCACCCACTTGTGAGGCATTCCGTCATGTTAGACAACTTGTCAACAAGCGCGCGACTGATCATTCACCCTTGCGGGGGCTACCGGATGGGCGCCGTTCGTGCATTTCCCTTGTATGACAGCGTTTTTGTGGTTCCACGGGAAACCTTGCACGATCTCGCAAGCCGCCGCGCCGACAACGCGGCCTACGGATCGGTGATGCCGCGGACGCGCCGGTCGGGTCGGGGGCGGTGCCGAGGCGACGCGCCGGGGTCTCGTTCGCTGCGGGAGGGGCGCGAAAGGGCCACTCGCGCCCCGGGCGACACCAACGGGCCACTCGCGCGCAAGGCGGCACGGAACGGGCCACTCGCGCCGAGTCGAGCACGAATGGACCGCTCGTGCCCGGCGAGGCGCGAACGGACCGTTCACACCAGGACTGGAGCGGCACGAACGGGCCGTTCGCGCCCAACACGACACCAACGGGCCACTCGCGCGCAGCGCGGCATGAACGGGCCACTCACGCCGGGACCGGTGGCAGCCCGCAAGAGCTACTCGTGCTGGGACTGCACCGCATAAGGACCACCCGCCCCAAGGTCGGAGCGGCACGAACGGGCCATTCGCGCCCAACGCGACACCAACGGGCCACTCGCGCCGGGCTGGAGCACGAAATGCCACTCACGCGCAGCACGGCACAAACGAGCCATTCGCGCCGGAGCCGGTGGCACGAAAGGGCCGCTCGTGCCGAGTCGGGCGCGAACGGACCACTTGTGCCCGGCGAGGCGCGAACGGACCGCTCGCACCACGACCGGAGCGACACGAACGGGCCACTCGCGCCGGGACCGAGGTGGCACGAGCGGGCCATCCCCGCCGGTTGAAGCGCGAACGGTCCACCGGCACCATGCCCCGGCCCAGGTGCAGCCCAGGCCCAGGTCAGAGGTCCAAGACCCGCCCCGGCCGACGACTCTGTCCACCGATCGGTGGACAGCCGGATTCAGTCGCGCGTTGGGCGGAATCCACACGCATGAAGACCAAGCTGGACCCATGACCACAGCAGTGAGCGTGCGCGGCCTGCGCAAGCAGTATCCCGGTCACCTCGCGGTGGCCGGGCTGGATCTGGACATCGCCCAAGGTGAGGTTTTCTCCCTGCTCGGGCCCAACGGTGCCGGGAAGACCACCACCGTCGAGATTCTCGAAGGTCACCGGCAGCGGACCGGTGGCGAGGTGACCGTGCTCGGTGAAGACCCCGGCAAGGCCGGGCGGGAATGGCGCTCCAAGATCGGCATCGTGCTGCAGACCGCGAACGATGCCGCCGAGCTGAGTGTTGCCGAGACCGTCCGCCACTTCGCGAAGTACTACCCGAACCCGCGCGATCCCGACGAGGTGATCGAGAAGGTCGGGCTCACCGAGAAGGCCAAGTCGCGGGTCAAGGCGCTCTCCGGCGGGCAACGGCGGCGCGTCGACGTCGCGCTCGGGATCGTCGGGCGGCCCGAGCTGCTCTTCCTCGACGAGCCCACCACCGGGTTCGACCCCGAAGCTCGGCGGCAGTTCTGGGCGCTGATCAGCGATCTCGCCGGCGAAGGCACGACGATCCTGCTCACCACCCACTACCTCGACGAGGCCGAGGCGCTCGCCGATCGCGTCGCGGTGATCGCGCGTGGGGAGATCGTCGCCCAGGACACGCCGCAGAACCTCGGCGGCCGAGCGAGTGCCGAGGCCACCGTGCGGTGGACCGACGAACGCGGTGAGCACACCGAGCGCACGGCGTACCCGACCAAGCTCGTCAACCAGCTCTCCGCGGGCGGCCGCGAGCTGGGGAACCTCACGGTGACCCGGCCCAGCCTGGAAGACATCTACCTGGACCTGATCGGAGACAAGGCATGACCACCGCGGCAGCCACCCGAAACCTCCCCGGCCCGCTCGCGCTGGGCCTGGCCCGCGGCGGCACCGAGCTGCGGCAGTTCTTCCGGCACAAGGAACAGGTGGTCTTCACCTTCTCCCTGCCCGCGGTGCTGATGATCCTGCTCGGCTCCATCCTGGACGGCCCGACCGCGCTGGCCGGCGTCACGTCGGGGCAGCTGCTCGCCGCCGGGATGATCGGGTCCGGCATCGTCTCGACGTCGTTCAACAGCATCGCCACCGGCGTCTCCGCCGACCGCGAGACCGGCGCGCTCAAGCGGCTGCGCGGCACGCCGATGCCCTCGGCGTCCTACTTCATCGGCAAGATGGTGCTGGTCGCGGTGTCCAGCCTGGCCCAGACCGTGCTGATGGTCGCCGTCAGCACGCTGCTGTTCGGACTGAAGCTGCCGGCCGATCCGGCGAAGTGGCTGACGCTGCTGTGGGTGTTCGTGCTCGGCATCGTGTCCTGCACGCTGCTCGGGATCGCGCTCAGCTCGCTCGCGAAGTCGACCACCGGCGCGGTGGCCGTGGTGCAGATGCTGTACCTGGTGCTGCAGTTCATCTCCGGCGTGTTCGTCACGCCGATCACGAACCTGCCGAAGATCATGGTGGACATCGCGTCGTTCTTCCCGCTCAAATGGATCTGCCAGGGCTTCCGGTCGGTGTTCCTGCCGGACGGCGCGGTGGGAATGGAGATGGCCGGCTCATGGGAACTGCCTCGGGTGGCGCTGGTACTGGGGATCTGGTGCGTGGCGGGCCTGGTGCTGGCGCGGCTGAGCTTCCGGTGGACCGACGGGAAGTGAACGACGCCTGGGACCGGTTCAACTGGCTCTGGGAGATCCTCTTCGCGGTCACCTACGTCGCCACGACGGTCCTGGTGCTGCTGGACGAGACCGACCCGGTCCGCGGCACCGTCGCCGTCGGGGCGCTCACCGCGCTCGCGCTGACGTACCTGCTCTGGGGCCGCGGGATCGTCCGGAACGACGAGCACACGCGGCAGCGGTGGGTGTTCGCGGTCGTGGTCTTGGCCCTGGTCGCGACCGCGGTGCTCGCCAACACGACGGCCAGCTTCGTCCTGTTCATGGCGTGCCCGCTGCTGTTCATGACGCTCGAGTTCCGGCCGGCCGCGGTGCTCACCACGGCGGCGATCCTGCTGAGCCCCGCGTCGGCGATCGCCGACAACGGGCTGCAGGGCCCGGAGCTGCACATCCTGCTGCCGATGACCGCGATCCTCATCGTGTTCGGGGTGCTGGCCGGCAAGTTCATCCTGCACGTCATCGAGGAGAGCCGGGCGCGGGCCGACCTGATCGCCAAGCTGGAGGAGAGCCAGGCGGAAGTCGTGCGGCTGTCCCGGGCGGCGGCGACGGCGGCCGAGCGCGAGCGGCTGGCCCGGGAGATCCACGACACCCTCGCGCAGGGCTTCACCAGCATCGTCACCCTCGCCCAGGCCATCGAGTCCGAAGTGGACGCCGATCCGGCGGCGGCGCGGCGGCACGCCGAGCTGGCCGCCCGCACGGCGCGGGAGAACCTCGCCGAAGCCCGCACGATGGTCGCCGCGCTCGCGCCGGACGACCTGACGTCGGGCTCGCTGGTCGACGCCGTTCGCCGGCTGACCGACCGGCTCGGCGACGAGACCGGGCTGGCCGTCCGGTACGAAGTGGACAGTGACCTGCCCGCGCTGGCCATGGCCGCGGAGGTGGTCCTGCTGCGCGGGGCGCAGGAGGCGCTGAACAACGTCCGGCGGCACGCGACGGCGGCCGCGGTGCTCGTCCGGCTGTCCCTTGTGGACGACGCCGTCCGGCTGGACGTCCGGGACGACGGCGCCGGCTTCGACCCGGACCGCGCCGCCGGGTTCGGGTTGCGGGGCATGCGGTCCCGCGCGGAACAGGTGGGTGGCACGCTGAGCGTCCGCAGTGGCGCCGACGGCACCGAACTGACCCTGGAGGTCCCCGCGTGATCCGCATCATGCTCGTCGACGACCACCCCGTCGTCCGGGAAGGGCTGCGCGGCATGCTCGAAGCCGAGCCGGACCTGACGGTCGTCGGCGAGGCGGGCTCCGGTGACGAGGCGGTCGCGCTCGACCGCGTCGCGCGGCCGGACGTCGTGCTGATGGACCTGCGGATGCCCGGGCTGGACGGCGTCGGCGCGACCAAGCGGATCCTGCGCGAGCAACCCGGCCGCCGGATCGTCGTGCTGACGACGTACGAGACGGACGCGGACATCCTGCGCGCGGTCGAGGCCGGCGCGTCCGGTTACCTGCTGAAGGACGCGTCCCGCACGGAGCTGGCGAACGCGATCCGCGCGGCGTCGCGCGGCGAGACGGTGCTGGCGCCGTCGGTGGCGGGCAAGCTGGTCAACCGGGTCCGCAATCCCGGGCCCCAGTCGCTGTCGGCGCGCGAGGTGGAGGTGCTGCGCCTGGTCGCGAAGGGCGGCACGAACGCCGACATCGGCCGCGCGCTCCACATCAGCGAGGCGACGGTGAAGACGCACCTGCTGCGGACGTTCGGCAAGCTCGGCGTCTCGGACCGGACGGCCGCGGTGACCACGGCGATGGCCCGGAACCTGCTCACCTGAGCGGCGCGCGGCAGAATGCCAGCATGCTTGAGTCGACCGAACACGCACTGCTCCGCCGGATCGCCCACGAGCAGGCGGCCTGCCGGGCTCCGTCGCTGGTCGCCGCCGTGGTGCGCGACGGGGAGATCGTCTGGTCCGGCGGGCGGGGGCGCGTCGGGGACGCGGTCCCCGGCACCGACACCCAGTACCGGCTGGGCTCGATCACCAAGACCCTCGTCGCCACCGCCGTCATGCGGCTGCGCGACGAGGGCCTGCTGGACCTCAACGACCCCCTCGAAAAACACGTCCCGGGCACGCCGTTCGGCGCCGCGACCGTGGCCCAGCTGCTCTCCCACACCTCCGGCCTGACGTCCGAGTCGCCCGGCCTGTGGTGGGAACGCACCTCCGGCGCCGACTGGGACGCGCTCGTCGGCAGCCTCGCCGACGGCGCCACCAAGCACCGCCCGGGCGCGAAGTTCCACTACTCGAACGTCGGGTACGGCGTGCTCGGCGAGCTCATCTCACGCCACCGCGGCAAGGACTGGCTGTCCGTGCTCGACGAGGAGATCCTCGGCCCGCTCGGGATGACCCGCACCACCCCGCACCCGGTCGGCGCGCACGCCGACGGCTTCGCCGTGCACCCCTTCGCCGACGTCCTGCTGCCTGAGCCGCACCCGGACGCCGGCGCGATGGCCCCGGCCGGGCAGCTGTGGTCGACGGTCACCGACCTCGGCCGCTGGACGGCGTTCCTCGGCGGTGACGACGGCGGTGTGCTCAGCCCGGACACCCTCGAGCAGATGCGCACGATGGTCACCGTCGACGACTCCGACGTCTGGACGACCGGCTTCGGGCTGGGCCTGATGCTCGTGCGCTACCGCGGCCGCCGGCTGGCCGGGCACACCGGCTCGATGCCCGGCTTCCTCGCCGTCACGCTGGTCGACCCGGCCACCCGGACCGGCGCGCTGGCGCTCACGAACTCGACGTCCGGCGTCGGCATCACCCAGCTCGCGCTGGACCTGATCACCACGACCGAAGAGCTGGAACCGCACCTGCCCGCGGAGTGGCAGCCGTCCACTGTGGACCCGGCGCTGCTGGCGCTGACCGGGCTCTGGCACTGGGGCCCGACGCCGTACCACCTGCGGATCCAGGGTGACGCGCTCCTGCTGGCCCCGGTCGAGGGGGCCGGGCGCGGCTCGCGCTTCCGGCCGACCGGCGACGACACGTACGTCGGCCTCGACGGCTACTACTCCGGCGAGACGCTGAAGGTGGGCCGGGACGGCGAAGGCGTCGCGACCCACCTCGACCTCGCGACGTTCGTCTTCACGCGCACGCCGTACGACCCGGCCGCGCCGGTGCCGGGCGGCGTCGACGGCTGGCGCTGACCAGAGGGCCCCGCTCACACCCCCAGCCGGGTGAGCGGGGCCTTCAGGCCAGCGCGACCGTCCCGGCGGAGAACGCGACGGCGGCCGCGAACCGGGTGGCGATGCGCTTGCCCTCGCCCCAGTCGAACAGGCCGAACTTCAGGTTGGTCAGGACGGTGAGCGTCGACCCGCCCGCGGCCGGCGTGACCGTCGCGGTGACCTCCTGGCCCCAGCTGAAGAGGGTCATCCCGGTGCGGAAGGACACGAAACCGCGCTGGCCCTCGTAGTACGGGCCCTGGCCGCCGACGGCGGCGACGCCGGCGGGGAGTGCGTTCCACAGCACCTCGGGCGGCGCGGGGAAGCTGTGCTGCACAGTCGTCATGACGCGGCAAGGTAGCCCCGGTCAGGGCGTCCGGTAACCGTGTTTTTACGGTCACGGCAGCGCGTCCCACTGCCCGGAACAGCGCCGATTCCACATTCCGGACACTTCAGCACCGCTTCGACCTGCTCCGTCCCGACCTGAGAGACTGGCCACATGACCGACGCTGAGTTGACCATCCCCGCAGATCTCAAGCCGGCCGACGGCCGCTTCGGCTGCGGACCGTCGAAGGTCCGCGCCGAGCAGCTGAGCGCCCTGGCGGAGTCCGGTTCCACCTACCTCGGTACGTCACACCGGCAGAAGCCGGTCAAGTCGCTCGTCGGGCGCGTCCGGGCCGGGCTGTCCGAGCTGTTCTCGCTCCCCGAGGGCTACGAGGTGATCCTCGGCAACGGCGGAACCACGGCGTTCTGGGACGCGGCCGCGTTCGGCCTGGTGCGCGAGCGCTCGCAGCACTTCACCTACGGCGAGTTCTCCTCGAAGTTCGCCTCCGTCACCAAGGGCGCGCCGTTCCTGGCCGACCCGATCGTCGTCAAGGCCGAAGCGGGCAGCGCGCCCGAGATCGCCTACGAGGCCGGGGCCGACCTGGTCGGCTGGGCGCACAACGAGACGTCGACCGGTGTCGCCGTCCCGGTCCGCCGTCCCGAAGGCTCCGACGGCGCGCTCGTCGCGATCGACGCCACCTCCGGCGCCGGCGGCCTGCCCGTCAAGGCCGAGGACTTCGACGTCTACTACTTCGCGCCGCAGAAGTCGTTCGCCGCGGACGGCGGCCTGTGGATCGCGCTGGCCTCGCCCGCCGCGGTCGAGCGGATCGGCGAGATCGGCGGCGGCGACCGCTGGATCCCGGAGTTCCTGTCGCTGACCACCGCGCTGGACAACTCCCGCAAGGACCAGACGTACAACACCCCGGCCGTGGCCACGCTCTTCCTGCTCGCCGAGCAGATCGAGTGGATGAACGGCCAGGGCGGCCTCGAGTGGACGACCGCGCGCACGAAGGACTCGTCGTCGCGGCTCTACGAGTGGGCCGAGAAGACCAGCTACACGACGCCGTTCGTGAAGGACCCGGACCTGCGCTCGCAGGTCGTCGGCACGGTGGACTTCGCCGACGAGGTCGACGCCGCCGCGGTGGCGAAGGTGCTGCGCGCCAATGGGATCGTCGACACCGAGCCGTACCGCAAGCTGGGCCGCAACCAGCTGCGCGTCGGCCTGTTCCCGGCCATCGACCCGGACGACATCACGAAGCTCACCCAAAGCATCGAATACGTCGTCGAACGCCTGGGCAGCTGACCTAGACGTCCGTGAAGGCCTCCTTACCGGCTCTTACAGCCGGTAAGGAGGCCTTCACGGCTTTCAGGCGAGGTGCGGCGAAAGCCGCGAGGACCAGCAGGGCGAGGCCGAAGAGTTCGTACGACTCCGTCGCCAGCCACCAGCCCACCGAGGGGGCCGGGCGCGGGGCGAACCACATCGGCCCCCAGATGAACAGCGCCAGGCCGGCCACGACGACCGCGCCGGCCCACCACGTCACCACGCGGTCGGTGCGCCAGGACCGGACGCCGTAGTACCCGGCCAGTACCAGGATCGGCACGCACCACGTCCAGTGGTGCGTCCACGAGATCGGCGACACCAGCAGCCCGCCGAGCGCGCACGCGGTCAGCCCGAGCACCGGCTCGGCCGCCCGGACGATCACCACCGCGACCACCGCCATCACGGCGAGCGCGGCCAGCAGCCACACGACGTTCCCGGCGGTTTCCGGCAGGCCCAGCCGCGTCACCAGGCCCTTCAACGACTGGTTGCCGACGTAGTCGACGCCGCCGATGCGGCCCGCGTCGAAGACGAGCTTCGTCCAGTACGTGAAGGACGCCGACGGCCGGACCAGCCACAGCAGCGCACCCGCCGCCACGAACCCGGCGACCACTCGCGCGGCCGACTTGAAGTCGCGGCGGAACAGGAAGTAGACGACGAACACCGCCGGCGTCAGCTTGATCGCCGCGGCCACGCCGATCAGCAGGCCCTTCGTCCGCCCGCGCTTGCCGGGCAGCAGGACGTCGAGCACCACCAGGACCATGAGCAGCGCGTTGATCTGCCCGAAGCCCAGTGTCGAGCGCACCGGCTCGAGCAGCGCGCCGGCCAGCTGCGCCACGATCGCGACGAGCGCCGCCACCGCGCGGCCGCGGACCTTCGAGGCGTCGGTCAGCGAGCCGTTGAGCGTCGCGACGTAGAGGTAGGCGACGACGCCGGTCGCGAGGATCGAGGCGATGCTGACGAGCTTCATCGTCGCCGCGAACGGCAGCAGCGTGCCCGGCAGGAACACCGCCGCCGCGAACGGCGTGTAGGTGAACGGCAGCAGGATCTGGTGCGTCGTCGGCACCCAGGCGTCGTACGGCGAGCCCTGCTGGGCCAGCGCCTTCGCGCCGCCCAGGTAGACCTCCAGGTCGAGGCCGTCGAACCGCTTCAGCACGAGTACCAGCACGACGGCGGCGATCTCGAGGACGACCAGCGCCCCCGCCAGCTTCCGCCCGGACCACTGTGTCACGCGTCCCCCTCGAGCCCGGTCTCCGACCGGCCGAGATTACCGGGCGCTCAGCAGCAGCCACGCACCGGCAAGCCCACTGACCTGCTGTTCGCGCTCGCCAGCGGCTGCTTTGCCGCCGTCTCGGCGTCGGCCAGCATCCGGGTCAGGCGCGCCCGGTCGAGCACGCGGCCCGCGGTGACGACGGTGTCGATCCGGCGGACCGCGCGGATGTCGGTGAGCGGGTTCGCGTCGAGCAGCACCACGTCGGCGACCTTGCCGGGGGTGATCGTGCCCGCGGTGGCCGACCGGCCGAGGAACCGCGCGGCGTCGCGCGTCACCGTCTGCAGCGCCTGCCGCGGCGACAGCCCGGCCTGGACCAGGTAGCCGAGCTCGTCGTGCAGGCTGAAGCCCGGGAAGACGTACGGGTTCAGGCAGTCGGTGCCGCCGAGGACCCCCAGCCCGGCCCGGTGCGCGGCGCCGACGAGGCGCAGCTGCGCCTCGAAGTACGCGTTCTGCTGGTCGATCTGCTCGGCCGTGGCCGGCGTGAACATCGGGAGCCGGTCGGCCCAGTAGTCGACGATGTCCTGCGAGACGTACTTGAGCCGCGGGTCGTGCGCGTAGGTTTCGGTCGGGCTCGACATCACGCGGTTGACGGTGAACGTCGGGCTCACCCAGTTGTCCAGCGCCTTGAGCTGGGCGAAGTGGCGCTCCGCGGTGGCCGGGTCGTAGGTCTGGGCCGCCTGCCGGTCGAGGTCGCGGGCGAGGTTGAAGAAGTCGCGCTTCGCGTCCGGGTCGAACGGCGTCGCGTCGAGGCGGGCCAGGAACTCGTCCCGCCGCCGGGACGTGGCGATGGACAGGCCGAAGAGGTGCTCGAAGGTGCGCTGCCCGGCCCTCGCGGCCTCGACCTGGCGCAGCCGGTACGGCCAGTGCCCGGCGAACGGCAGGCCGACGCGGCGGCACTCGTCGGCGATCGCCAGGAACACGTCCTTCGGCAGGTAGAAGTAGACCTTGACGAAGTCGGAGCCCTGCTCGACGGCGGTCCGGACGGCCGCGCGCCCCTCTTCGGGGGTCGCCACCTGCGTGATCGGCGGGCCGAGCAGGCTGACCGGGCCGTCGAGGATCGAGCTGGCGAGCACCACCCGGGGGCCGAGCAGCTCGCCGCGCACGATCTTGTCGCGGGTGGCGCGGTTCTCGTCGTAGCCCTGCATCTCGCGGATGCCGGTGACGCCGTTGGCCAGGAACAGCGGCGGCCACAGCTTTTCGTAGTCGATGCCGTGGGTGTGCATGTCCCAGAGGCCGGGAATCAGGTACCGGCCGCGGCCGTCGACGATCCGGGCGCCCGCGTGGTGCGGCAGCTCGGCCGCCGGGCCGACCCAGGCGATCCGGTCCCCGACCAGCACGACCGCGGAGTTCGGCCGGGCCGGGGCGTCGGTGCCGTCGACGACGGTGGCGCCGAGCACGACGACGACGTCCGTGCCGGCCGCGGCGGCTTCCTGGGCGAAGAGCGCGGGCGCGATACCCGCGGCGGCGAGGCCCGCGCCTGCCGTCGCCAGCCAGCGGAGGAAATCACGTCTGTTCGCCTCGACGCGCACCACGGCAGCCGCCCCTTCGATCAACGGATTTGATCGATATTCAACGCCGCGAGCCACGGTCGGGGAATCTTCCACCTTGCTCAATTCCGGTGCAGGGCACACCCGAAGGTGCGACCGAAGCGCCACTTTCGTACCAAAAGTGATCCGAAGACACTTTTGGTACGAAAGTGACAGCTCAGGCGAGCGCCCGCGTCGGGGCGAGCCGCGCCGCGCGGACCGCCGGGTAGGCCCCGGCGACCGCCCCGACCAGTGCCGCGACGCCGACGCCGCCGGCCAGCGCGCCGACCGGCAGCACGGCCGGCCAGCCCTGGCTCAGCGCGTAGCCCGCGGTCACCAGCACCCCGGTCACGACCCCGGCCAGCCCGCCGAGCCCGGACAGCAGCACCGATTCGGCCAGGAACTGCCCGCGCACCTGGCGTTTCGTAGCCCCCAGCGCGCGGCGCAGGCCGATCTCGCGCCGCCGTTCCAGCACCGAGATGACCATCGTGTTCGCCACCCCGACACCGCCGACGAGCAGCGCGACCCCGCCGAGGCCGAGGAACAGCGCGCTGTAGGTGTTGTCGGTGAGCTTCTGCGCGGCGAGCGCGTCCGACGGGCGGCGGACCTCGACCTCGTTGGGCGCCTGCGGGTTCAGCGTCGCGCCCAGCACCGACCGCACACCGTCCACTTCGGACTCGTTCGCGCGGACGTACACCGTGGACGGGTGGCCGTCGAAGCCGAGGAGCCGCTCCGCGACGTCCCAGCCGACCAGCGCCGACCGTTCGATCTCCGGCGCCAGCGGCATCGACCCGAGGATCCCGACGACGGTGAACCACTGCGCGCCGATCAGCACCTGCGGCGGCTGCGCCGGGTCGACGTGGTCGATGCCGAGCCGCGCGGCGGCCTGCGCACCGAGCACCGTCACCGGGTAGTTCCGGTTGCCCGGGGCCAGGAACGCCCCCGACCGGACCTTCCCGCCCAGCACCCCGAGCAGGTCCGGTCGCGCCGCGAAGACGCCGAGCCCGGACGTCTCGTCGACCGGGATCTTGTCGCTGCGCCGCACGCTGGCCGACGTCGTCCCGGTGCCGGTCGCGGCGGTCACCGGCGCGATCCGCTTGGCCATCGCGACGGCGTCGTCCGGCAGGGTCGCGTTGGCCCCGAACAACGTCTGCCCCGGCCCGGCGGTGAGCAGGTTGGTGCCGAGCGCGGCCAGCCGGTCGTGCAGGGCCTGCGCGCCGGACGCCGGGATCGCCAGCACCGCCACCATCGCCGCGACGCCGATCGCGATGCCCAGCGCGGAAAGCACCGCGCGCACTGGCCGCGTCCGCATGCCGTGGGCGCCGAGCGCGACGACGTCCGGTGGTTTGAGCCGGGCCGGCTCGGGCAGCTGGACCTCGGGTGGGGCGATCACCGCGCACCCACCAGACCGGTGTCGAGCCGCAGGTGCCCGTCGAGCAGCTCGATCCGGCGCGGCATGCCCGCGGCGATCTCCCGGTCGTGGGTGATCACCACGATCGTCGTGCCGTCGGCGGACAGCTCGCCCAGCAGCGCGAGCACGGCCGCGCCGGTCCCGGTGTCGAGGTTGCCGGTCGGCTCGTCGGCCAGCAGGATCGCCGGGTCGTTGACGACGGCCCTGGCGATCGCGACGCGCTGGCGTTCCCCGCCGGACAGCTCGCCGGGCCGGTGCCACGCCCGGTGCCCCAGCCCGACGCGGTCGAGCGCCTCCCGGGCCCGCGTGCGCCGCAGCCGCCGCGGCACCCCGGCGTAGAGCAGGCCGGTGCACACGTTGTCCACCGCACTCATCCCTTCGTCGAGGAAGAACTGCTGGAACACGAACCCGATCCAGCGCGATCGCAGCGCCGAGACCTTCCGGTCGGACAGCACGGCGACGTCGTGGCCGCGCAGCTCGACGCGGCCGGTGGACGGCCGGTCGAGCGTGCCCATCAGGTGCAGCAGCGTCGACTTCCCGGACCCGGACGGCCCGACGATCGCCACCATCTCGCCGTCTTCCAGGCTCAGCGAGACGCCGTCGAGCGCGGCGACGCCGCCGGGGTAGGCGCGCGTGACCTCGTGCACGCGCAGGACGGGCGTCACGACGTCGTCACCACCCGCATGCCCGCGGTCAGGCCGTTGCCGCTGACCTCGACCTTGCCGCCGCTGAACAATCCCGTTTGGACGGCGACGAGCCGCCGATTCCCGTTCTCGTCGACCTCGACGGCGTAACCGCCTTCGGCGAGCGCGAGCAGCGCGCCGACCGGCACCGCGAGCACGCCGGAGTGGACGTCCTTGGTGAACCGGACGGTCGCCGGGGCCGAGTCGAGCGTGCCGGCCACGGCCGGGTCGTCGAGCTGGACGGTCACGGTGATCTTGGGCTTGCCGTCGTCCTGGCCCGCCCCGTCCTTGCCCTCGACCGCCGACTTCCCGACGTCGGTGATCGTGCCCTTCGACGTCTTACCGTTGATCGTCACGGACGCCTTCGCGCCCTGCTGGGCGAGGTCCTGCTTGGCCGCGTCGAGCTTGACCTGTACCGAGCGGACGGTGCCGCTGGTCTTGAGCACCTCGCCCTGGGCCGGCGAGCCGAGCTTGGCCGACAACGCCGACACGCGCAGCTCCCCCGCCGCGAGGACGACGTCGCCCTGGCCGAACGCGCCGGTCTGGTCCAGCCCCAGCGCCTTCTGCCACTTCTTCAGCGCGGCCGCCGTCGCCGACGTGAACTTCTTGTCCGGCGTGCCGAAACCGCCGTAGCCACACGCCTTGAGGTTCTCCTCGAGCTGCTTGACGTCGGCGCCGTCGGCCGCGCCCGCGGCGAGGTCGCGGTAGAACGGCAGCGTGCCGTAGAACAGCGGCACCGGCTTGGCGTCGACGCCGTACACCGCCTTGCAGCGGGTGAGGGTCGCGCCGGCGTCGGGCAGCGACGTGACGGTGCCGGGCTTGCGGCCGGCGACCGAGGACTCCTCGCCGTAGCCGAGGGTGCCGTCGGCCTCCTCTTCCTCGGCGAGGTCGGTCTTGGCCACCTCCGCCGTCTCGACGGGCGGCGGAGCGGCCTCCTGCACCGAAGTGGCCGAGGAGACGCGGGTGAGGATCACGGCGGAGCCGGTGCCCACCACCACGACGAGCACGGCCGCGGCGATGAACCAGCGCGCCCGGCCCCGGCGTCGCGGCTTGGATTCGATCATCTCGGTCATCGGGCCGGTTCCGCGTGCATCGACATGCCGAGCCCGCACGCCTTCGCGGCGGCCTCGAACTTCGACGGGTCGTCGCCCGGGCCACCCAGCCGGGTCGCCCCCTTGCCCGCCGGGTCGGGGTCGGGCATGTCGATGCCGTGGTCCCGCATGCACTTGGCGTCCTTGCGCATCTTGTCCAGCTCTTCGGGGCTCGGCGGCTTCATCTCGCCGCCGTTGGGCATGAGGCTCTTGCAGGCGCTCTGCGCCGCGTCGAGCTTCCCCGCGTCCTTGGCGTCACCCCCGAGCGTGACCGCCATCCCGCCGTCGCCCGCCGGCTTCGGATCGGGCATGTCGACGCCGTGCTCGCGCATGCACTTGGCGAAGTCGCGCATCTTGTCTTCGTCGCTCTTGTTGTCGGCGGCCTTGGCCGGGGCCGACGAGGACGGCCCCGAGATCGAGGCCACCTTCGACGCGTCGTCCGGCTTGGCCCCGCACCCCGCGAGCAGCACCGCGGCGCCGATCGCCGCGATGAGCGTCAGGCGTGTTCGCATCGGCTCGCTCCCTTCTTCCGGTCTTCCGGTTCGGTGGCAAGGTCTACGGATCGGGGGATTCCGGCGCGCTAAGCGAAGTCGCTTATGCGGGGCTTATGGCCCGCCTGGGCAGACTGGGCGGGTGCGTGTGCTGGTGGTGGAGGACGAGCGGCTGCTCGCCGACTCGGTCGCGGAGGGGCTTCGCCGCTTCTCGATGGCCGTCGACGTCTGTTACGACGGCGAACAAGCCCTCGAGCGGGTCGGGGTGCACGGCTACGACGTCGTCGTCCTCGACCGCGACCTGCCGAAGGTGCACGGCGACGCGGTGTGCGCCGCCGTCGTCGCGGCGGGCGGCGAGGCACGGGTGCTGATGCTGACGGCCGCCGCCGACGTCACCGACCGCGTCGCCGGGCTGGGCTTGGGCGCCGACGACTACCTGACCAAGCCGTTCGCGTTCGCCGAGCTGGTCGCCAGGGTGCAGGCGCTGTCCCGGCGCGCGCGGCCCGCGTTGCCGCCGGTGCTGCAGCGCGACGGCGTCGTGCTGGACCTGCCGCGCCACCAGGCCGCGCGCGACGGCCGGTTCCTGCAGCTCTCGCCGAAGGAGTTCGCCGTGCTGGAAGTGCTGATGCGGGCCGAGGGCACGGTGGTGAGCGCCGAGGACCTGCTGGACAAGGCGTGGGACGAGCACGCGGACCCGTTCACCAACGCGGTGCGCGTCGCGGTGATGACGTTGCGCCGCAAGCTCGGCGACCCGCCGGTGATCGAGACGCTGCCCGGCGCCGGCTACCGGTTCGGCACCCCGTGAACGCGCTGTCCGTCCGGACCAAGCTGACCGCCTGGTACGGCGGGCTGTTCCTGCTGGCCGGGCTGGTCCTGGTCGTCATCGACTACCTGCTGGTGCAGGGCACGCTGCCGGACCCGGCCCGGTTCGCGACGGCGTCGCTCGGCTCGGCCGCCGACATGGCGTACGGGCTCCCGGACGACACGGTCCAGGCGCCCGCCGGCATGGCCGTGCGCCTGGTCAGCGGCTCGCTGGACGAGTACCGCTCCTCGACGCTGTCCACCCTGGTCGTCAACTCGGCGATCGCGCTCGTGGCGACGGCCGCGCTCGCCGTCCTGTTCGGCTGGCTGATGGCCGGGCGGGCGCTGCGGCCGCTGCACGACATCACGTCGGCCGCGCGGCGGCTCGAGGCGGGCAAGCTCGACCGGCGGATCAACCTCGAAGGCCCGCCCGACGAGCTGAAGGAGCTGGCCGACACCTTCGACGGCATGCTCGACCGGCTCGCGGAGTCGTTCGACAGCCAGAAGCGGTTCGTCGCGAACGCCTCCCACGAGCTGCGGACGCCGCTGGCCGTGCAGCGGACGCTGATCGAGGTCGCGATGGCGGACCCCGAAGTCGCGCCCGACCTGCGGAAGCTCGGCACGCACCTGCTGCACACCAACGAGCGCAGCGAGCGGATGATCGAGGGCCTGCTGATCCTGGCCCGCAGCGACCGCGGCCTGACCGCGCGCACGCCGGTCCGGCTCGACCAGGTCGTCGCGGCGGTCGTCCGGGCCACCGCGGCCCAGGCGGAGGCGGCGGGCGTCAAGGTGGAGACCCGCTTCCGGCCGCGCACGGTGGCGGGCGACCCGGTGCTGCTGGAGCGGCTGGTGACGAACCTGGTGGTCAACGCGATCACGTACAACGCCCGCGGCGGCTGGGTGTACGTCGAGGTCCGCGGCGACCCGGCCCTGGAGGTCCGCAACTCGGGCCCGGTGGTCCCCCCGGAAGCCGTGCCGACGCTCTTCGAGCCGTTCCGCCGGATCAACGGCGCCGAGCGGACCGGCGACACGCGCAACGCCGGGCTCGGGCTCTCGATCGTGCGTTCGGTCGCCCACGCCCACGGCGGCACCGCCGAGGCCCAGCCGGGCAAGCGCGGCGGGCTCACCGTGACCGTTCGCCTGCCGTCCTGAGCGGGAACCTCGCGACGTCCCACGCGTCCCAGTAGTCACATCAGTCCCAGAAACCACAGGGCCCAGCGGACTGGGCCAGTCGGAGGAGATTTTGCCGGAACACGCCGAAGCGATCCACTCGATCGTGACTTTGCGTGGTCGGCGTGTCACACGATCGCCGCTGACCTGGGCACGGATGATGCGAGAGTCACAAGATGAACAGTGGTCCTTTGGGTGATGACTCGGCGCGCCTCGCACGTCAAGCCGACGCGCCGTTCTAACGTGGGCACCCACAACGGTGAAGCATCGGGGAAGGCGAACAATGCGCACGCTGCGAGTGGTCGGGTTGCACGAGGACGGTAAGTCCATCGTGTGCGAAGACCCGGCGAGCCGTACGCAATTCCTCCTCCCGGCCGATGAGAGACTGCGCGCGGCGGCGCGGGGTGACATCACCCGCCTCGGCCAGATCGAAATCGAGTTGGAGAGCCAGATGCGGCCACGCGAGATCCAGGCGCGAATCCGCGCCGGCGAATCAGTCGAACAGGTCGCGAGCGGCGCCGGGATCTCGGAGCAGCGCGTCGAGCGCTACGCCTACCCCGTCCTGCTCGAGCGGTCGCGCACGGCCGAGCTCGCGCAGAGCGCGCACCCGGTCCGCGAAGACGGCCCGGACGTCCAGACGCTCGGCGAGGTCGTCGCGTACGGCTTCGGCGTGCGCGGGCACGACTACTCGCAGGCCACCTGGGACTCCTGGAAGGGCGACGACGGCCGCTGGGTCGTCGTGCTGCGCTGGAAGGCCGGCCGCTCGGACAACCGCGCGCACTGGGCGTTCGCCCCGGGAGCGCACGGTGGCACGGTGACGGCGCTCGACGAGAACGCCGAGGTCCTGCTCGACCCCAACGCCTACCGCCCGCCCCGGACGGTCCGCGCGCTCAACCCGGCCCGCGACGCGGAGTTCCAGCCGACGCTGGACTCGGTGCCGCCGGACCACGCCGAGCTGCCGGCCGCCGAGCCGGACCCGGACGACGACACCCGCGAGATCCCCCGCGTCCCGGCCGACCCCGAAGAGGAGACGGCCACCGCGGAGGAGCCCGCGCGCCCGAAGGCCAAAAAGAATCACCCGATCGTGCCGTCCTGGGAGGACGTGCTGCTCGGGGTCCGCTCGCAGCGCGGTTAGGTCCTACTCGACCAGCGCGGCGAGCGACTTCGGCGCGACCAGGCGGTAGGCGTCACGCACGATCCGGTCGATCTCGGCCCAGTCGACGTCGACGTCCAGCCGCACCCCCAGCCACCCGCGGTGCCCGACGTAGGGCGGCCGGAAGAACCGCTCGGGCTCGGTGCGTACCAGCTCCTCCTGCACCCCGGCCGCCGCCGGGCACCAGAAGGCGAGCCGGCCGTCGTCGTGGTGGTGGTTCGCGAAGCTGACGAAGGTCTTCTTGCCGCGCACGAACCACGTCGGCTCGCCGTGGCTGTCCCGCTCGCTCGCCTCCGGCAGCGCGAGACACAACTTCCGCAACGCGTCCAGCTGCTCCATCGCGCCAGTATCCCCTGCGTCAGGCGCCGCTGAAGACGATGACCAGCACGCCGATCCACGCGATCAGCACGCCGCCCGCCGCGCCGTAGGCGGCCCAGCGCAGGATCGGGGTGCGGCGGATCAGCCACAGCGACGGCGCGATCCCGGCCGTCACCACCACGGACGCCACCAGGGCGAGCCAGCTGCTGGTCTCGCGCGCCAGCGTCGTCGCCAGCGCCAGCATCGCCACCACGACCACGGCCGCGATGAACGCGGAGACGATCAGCCCGGTGACCCACGGGGTGGGCTCGCCGGGCGGCCCCGGCGGGCCGAGCACCGTCCGGACCAGCTTCCGGCCGGTTTCGGGCTGGCGCGGCGGCGGCTCGACGACGGTGTCGGCGCCGGTCACCGGATCCACGAACCGCACGGCCGTGCCCATCACCGCGGCCAGCCGGCCGGCCAGCTGACGGCCGCGCTGCGAGACGACGGAGGCCGCCTCCGCGCCCGGGTCGGCGGACACGGCCGAAGCCACCCGCGCCCACTCGTGCAGGGCCTGCGCCAGGTCCCCGCCGATCGCGAGCTTGTACGGATCCACCTCGCGCGCCTGGTCGCCACCGGGTCCGGCCAGCACCGCGCGCTCACCGCGGATCCGCAGCTCCATGGGGTCCTTTCGCGCCGGCGGGGTCAGCCGAGAATAGAGATCGCCGTCACCTTAGTCACCCGAGACCAGTTCGTAGAACGCCACGGCGGCGGCCGTCGCGATATTGAGGGAGTCGACTCCGGCGGGCATGGGTATCCGGACCGCGTGATCAGCAGCCGCGAGCGCCGTCTCGGTCAGTCCGGGCCCTTCCGCGCCGAACAGCAGAGCCACCGGACCCGGCACGCGCTCACGCAGCTCGCGCAGCGGGACCGAGCCCGGCCGCGGGGTGAACGCGGCGACGGCGAACCCGCGCGCCCGCAGGTCGTGGAGCCCGCCCGGCCAGTCCGTCAGGTACCCGAAGGGGACGCGCAGGACGTGTCCCATGGACACGCGCACGCTGCGCCGGTACAGCGGGTCGGAGCAGCCGGGGCCGAGCAGCACGCCGTCGACGCCGAGCGCGGCCGCGTTGCGGAAGAGCGCGCCGAGGTTTTCGTGGTCCCCCACGCCTTCCAGCACGGCGATCGTGCCGGCCCCGGCCACGACGTCGGATACCGTCGGCGGCGCCGGCCGGTCGGCGATCGCGAGGATGCCGCGGTTGAGGTGGAAGCCGACGACGTCGGCCATCACCTCCGCCGAAGTGACGTACTGGGGCGCGTCCGTCCCGGCCAGGTCGTCCGCCAGCTCGGCGAACCGCCGTTCGACGCCCAGCAGCGCGCGCACGGGGTACCGGGACGCCAGCAGCCGCGACACCACGACGGTGCCCTCGGCGATCACGAGTCCCTTGCCACCAGGGCGGTCCGGACGCCGGTCCGCAGTGGACAGGTCGCGGAAGTCGTCGAGTCTCGGGTCGTCCCGGTCATCGGTGTGGATCACGGCCATCCGCCCAGTCTGTCATCCGCTTGCCGGGTCGCTCACTGGTCCGAACGTCCACGCCACTCTGGTACGAACGGGTTCAATTTGCTGTCGGTTAACTCCCGGTGACGGAGAGCACCAGTTTGGCCGCTAGCACGGATTCAACCGCTGTGAAACGGTTATCCGCCGGGAACCTGAAACACGTACTAGTTCCACGCCGACGCGAAGCAGGGATGGTCATGGGGATGGACCTGGCGGCACAACCGTTCAACACGCTCGATCGAGGACGGTACCGCCGCAAGGTGCAGCGCTGTCTCGACACCTTGGCCCGGATGCTCACCGACGGCAGTTTTTCCTTCCCCCGCAAGAACATCGGGCTCGAGGTGGAGCTGAACCTGGTCGACCGCGAGCTACGGCCGTCGATGACGAACACCGCGGTGCTGGAAGCGCTGGACGACCCGTCGTTCACCACCGAGCTGGGGCAGCACAACCTGGAGCTGAACGTGCCGCCGCGGCCGCTGGCCGGCGATTCCGCGCTCCAATTGGAAGACGACCTCCGCGCGTACTTGAGCACGGCGTCGGCGAAAGCCGGGGACAACGGGTCGGCGCTGGCCATGATCGGCATCCTGCCGACGTTGAAGCACGAGCACTTCGACCAGAAATGGCTCACCAACAAATCCCGGTACGTCACGCTGAACGACCAGATCTTCGCGGCGCGCGGCGAACGGACCGTGCTGGCGATGGAGGGCGCGCCGCTGCCGGGCCAGCAACCGGAACGCCTGCGCAGCTATGCGGAATCCATTCTTCCGGAAGCCGCGTGCACGAGCGTGCAGCTGCACTTGCAGGTGGCGCCGGAGGAGTTCGCCGCCCATTGGAACGCCGCGCAGTGCCTGGCCGGGCTGCAGATCGCGCTCGCCACGAACTCGCCGTTCCTGCTGGGCAAGGCGCTCTGGCAGGAGACGCGCATCCCGCTGTTCCTGCAGGCGACCGACACTCGCCCGGAAGAGCTGAAGAACCAGGGCGTCCGGCCGCGGGTGTGGTTCGGCGAGCGCTGGATCACGTCGATCTTCGACCTGTTCGAGGAGAACGTCCGCTACTTCCCCGGCCTGCTCCCGGAAACCGACGCCGAGGACCCGATCGAGGCGCTCGACGCCGGTCAGGCGCCGAAGCTCACCGAGCTGCGGATGCACAACGGCACCATCTGGCGCTGGAACCGGCCGGTGTACGACGTCGTCGACGGCCTGCCGCACCTGCGCATCGAGAACCGCATCCTGCCCGCCGGGCCGACGGTCGTCGACACCGTCGCGAACGCGGCGTTCTTCTACGGCGCCCAGCGCGCGCTCGCCGAGGCGGAACGCCCGGTGTGGAGCCAGATGTCGTTCCAGGCGGCGGAGGAGAACCTGTACGCGGGCGCGCGCCGCGGTTTCGAGGCGCAGCTGTACTGGCCGGGCATCGGCTGGATCCCGCCGGACGAGCTCGCGCTGCGCGTGCTGCTCCCGCTGGCCCACGAGGGGCTGCGCGCTTCCGACGTCTCCGACGAGGCCCGTGAGCGCTACCTCGGGATCATCGAGCAGCGGTGCCTCGCGCGGCGGACCGGGGCCACCTGGCAGCGCGACTTCGTCGTGCACGCGCAGGAGCACGGGCTCGACCGGGAGGCGGCGCTGACCCGGATGCTCGGGCGCTACCTGGAGCTCTCGGAAGCGGGCGAGCCCGTGCACACGTGGCCCGTGGCCGATTAGCCTGGGTCGATGCCGAAGATTCTCGGTGGGTCGCTGGAGGCGCATCGCCGTGAAGTCCGCGCGCGCGTCTTCGACGTCCTGCGCGCCCAGCTGTACGAACGCGGCTTCGACGCGATCTCGCTCACCGGCGTCGCCGCGGCCGCCGGCGTCGGCCGGAGCGCGCTGTACAACCACTTCCCGGACAAGGAGAGCCTGCTCGTCGCCTTCGTCGAGGACGAGGCCGCCCGGTACGTCACCCGGCTGACCGACGCCGTCGAGGCCCAGGCCGACCCGGTGGACCAGCTCGCCACGTTCGTCCGGCTCCAGCTGCGGGTGCTGGCCGAGTACCACATGCCGCCGGGCACGGCGCTCGCGTCGGCGCTGGCCCCCGCGGCGTACCGGCGGATCAGCGCGCACGCCGACCCGATCACCGACCGGCTGCGCGCGATCCTCGCCGGCGGCGTCGACCTGGGGCGCTGGCCGGCCGAGGACCCGGACGTCCTGATCACCATGATCACCGCCGCGCTGGGCAACCGGGCACTGGTCGAGGGGCCGCCGGAGCAGCGCGACGACGTCGTCGAAGCGGCCGTCCGGTTCGTGCTGCGAGCGGTCGGGACGGCGAAAGTTTAGGGTAGCCTTACCGCTGGTTATGGCTTAGGCTCTTTCTGACAGTGTGTCAGATCGATCGCCGGGAGGCCTTCCATGTCGGTGACCACGGACCTCGACACCCGTCCGTTCTCGGCGACCCTGCGCGCCTCGACGCTGCAGGTGCACGAGAAGGCGAACTACTCGACGTACATGCGCGCGCTGCTCGGCGGCGAGCTGTCCCAGGACGGCTACACCCAGCTGGCGGTCCAGTACTACTTCGTCTACAGCGCGATCGAAGCCGCCAGCGACCGGATGGCCGGCGACCCGGTCGGCGGCGAGTTCGTCTTCGACGCGCTCCGCCGGCTGCCGAGCCTGGAGCGCGACCTGGCGCACCTGGTCGGCCCGGACTGGCGCTCGACGATCACGCCTCTGGCGTCGACCCGCGCGTACGTCGCGCGCATCGAAGAGGCGTCCGCGTGGGCCGGCGGCTACGTCGCCCACCACTACACGCGCTACCTGGGCGACATCGCGGGCGGCCAGGCCATCCGCCGCCTGCTGGAGAAGACGTACGACGTCGCCGACGCGGGCACGCTCTTCTACCACTTCGAGGGCATCGGCAGCGCCCCGAAGTTCCGCGACGTCTACCGCGCGAAGCTGGACAACGCGCCCTGGACCGACGCCGAGCGCGCCCGGGTGATCGACGAGACGCTGGTGGCTTTCGAGTGCAACGTCGCGGTGTTCGACGAGCTGGCCCAGCGGCTGACCGAGTTCCGCACCGCCGAATGATCGTCGTCACAGCACCTTGACCTCGACTTAAGTCCAGGTTGCAGGCTCGGTTTCGGGTGGTGCGCCCCCGGGTACGCCACTGTCGAACCGGTCGTCCCACGCAGTGACGACCAGCTGCCCCCGCTCGCCGCGAGCGGCCGTGTGCTACTAGGTTCGATACCGGAAACTTGTCGAAGACAGAAGGAGGGCCAATGGCCCGCTACGAGCTCCCCGATCTCGACTACGACTACAGCGCCCTGGCGCCCCACATCTCCGGCGAGATCAACGAGCTGCACCACAGCAAGCACCACGCGACCTACGTCAAGGGCGCGAACGACACCCTCGACAAGATCGCGGAAGCCCGCGACGCCGGGGACTTCGGTGGCATCGTCGGTCTCGAGACGACGCTGGCCTTCAACCTGGCCGGCCACGCCAACCACGTCGTGTGGTGGAAGATCCTGTCGCCGGAAGGCGGCGACAAGCCGACCGGCGAGCTGGCCGCCGCGATCGACGAGGCCTTCGGCTCCTTCGACAAGTTCAAGGCGCAGTTCACCGCCGTGTCGACGACGATCCAGGGCAACGGCTGGGGCGCGCTCTCCTGGGACCCGATCGGCAAGACGCTGATCACCCAGCAGCTGCGCGACCACCACAACAACCTGATCCTGCCGACGGTGCCGATCCTGCTGGTCGACGTCTGGGAGCACGCGTTCTACCTGGACTACAAGAACGTGAAGCCGAAGTACGTCGAGGCCCTGTGGAACATCTTCAACTGGGCCGAGATCAGCAAGCGCTTCGACAACGCCGTCGCCGGCGGCAACGGCCTGCTGCTCGGCTGAGCACGCGGTGCGCAAGCGGGGCCCTCCACTGTGGAGGGCCCCGTTTTCCGTTCCGGGTGAATTCACTTGACCTCGAGTGCGGTCGAGGTGTTTGGCTTGGGGCATGGACGTTGACGCGTATCTGGCCCGGCTGGGCGTCGCATGGCCCGCGGCGGCCGACCTCGCGACGCTGCGCACCCTGCAGGAACGCCACCTGGCGGCGGTCCCCTTCGAAAACCTGAGCGTCCACCTCGGCGAGCCGATCGAGCTCACCGAGGAGGCGCTGTTCACCAAGATCGTGGAGCGGCGCCGCGGCGGGTTCTGCTACGAGCTCAACGGCCTGTTCGCCGCCCTGCTGCGCGAGCTCGGCTACGACGCTTCCCTGCGCGCGGCGCAGGTCTTCCGCCCGGACGGCTCGCTCGGCCCACCCCTGGACCACGCGGCGGTCGTCGTCGAGCTCGACGAGCCGTGGCTGCTCGACGTCGGCTTCGGCCGGTTCTCCCGGCACCCGCTGCGCCTGTCCGGAGTGGACGCGCAGAGCGACCCCGAAGGCGACTTCCTGCTGCTGGACGCGCCGTACGGCGACGTGGACGTCCTCATGGACGGGAAGCCGCAGTACCGCCTGGAACGTCGTCCGCGCCCGCTCGCGGACTTCGTGCCGATGGCCTGGTGGCAGTCGACGTCCCCGGAGTCGCACTTCACGCGGTCGCTGACGTGCTCCCGCCCGACGTCCCAGGGCCGCGTGACGCTCTCGGGCGCCAAGCTGATCGAGACAGTGGACGGCATCCGCCACGAGGTCCCCCTGACCGGCGACGACGCGATCCGCGCGGCCTACCGGGTGTACTTCGGGATGGCGT
The DNA here is from genome assembly GCF_036114655.1 of Amycolatopsis sp. NBC_00348. NCBI lineage: Bacteria > Bacillati > Actinomycetota > Actinomycetes > Pseudonocardiales > Pseudonocardiaceae > Amycolatopsis > Amycolatopsis sp. NBC_00348. Next base: position 7,358,900 of record NZ_CP107994.1, read on the forward strand.
TGCAGCGCCTGCCCACGCTCCCGGGTGAGAACCCCTTGACGAGCCCTTCGCTCAGCCCGACACTGCCGTGACCCGCAAATGAACGAAGCCCCGGCCTGGGGTTCCCAGGGCCGGGGCTCCGTCCGTTCCCGAACTGACTGCCGCTCCCACCACGAAGCGGACGTGTATGAGGTTAGCCTAACCTCATCTCGTGAGGCAAGGGGTCTTCCAGGGAGACTCGGATCTCACTCGTACGGGTGACCTCCGGTGCGCGAAACCGACGGTTTCTGTCGGTGCGTGCCGATACGGTCACAGCGTGAACACAAGGGGGGGCTCCACCCGTACCGCGGCGCTGATCGTCGTCGCCGTCCTCGCCTTCACCGCGCTGCTCGGCGGCGGGGCGTGGCTGGCGTTTCGCATCGTGTTCCCGCCGGTCTCACTACCCGCCCCACCGTCGACCCTGCCGAGCCCGTGGCCGGAACAGGGCGCGGAGCCGGTCCGCGAGGTGCCGATGCCGACCGGCGAAATGGTCGCGGCCCTGCCCGGCTACACGGCGAGCCACGTCCTGTGCTCGGCCCTGCCCGAACCGACCTGGGCGAAGCTGCTCGGTGGGCCGGTCCTCCGCCAGGTCAACGTGATCTTCGGCTGCCAGGTCGTCACCACGACGCTCCGGGTTTCGGCCAAGCTCGGCGACGGGAAGCCGGCCCGGTCCGGTGACGCACCCGAACAGGTCACCATCGGCGGACGTGCCGCCACTTCGTACCAATCACGGTTCTTGAAGGATGCGAGCGTCGTCACCCGGTTGCTCGGGCCAGGCGCGCCGGACTGGGCGAAACCGGTCCTGGAGATCTCCGTTTCCCAGGACCCCCGGGACCAGACGGCCCGCGATCTGCGCGGCCTGGCACAAACCCTCGGCGATGGGATCGTCAACGCCATCACAGCCCCCGGGCCGGCGCTGCCGAAGGCGTCCTACGACGACTCGATCCCGTCCCGCGCGGTCGGGCCGACCCCCGGCAGCGGCATCGTCGACGCCTCGACCCCGATGATCGCGTGGCAGCTCTGTTCCCTGCTGGCCCAGAGCACCCAGCGGCCCCTCACCGACTTCGTGCCGAAGCACAGCGGCAAGTGCGAACACCGCGAAGACGGTCTGGGCGTCCAGGCTTCGAGCGACGACTGCTGCACCAAGGACTTCCCCGACCGGATCGGTGGCCGGCCCGCCATGGTCGACAACCCGCGAGTGGTGATCCGGCTCAGCGACGAATCACGACAACAGGTCCAGCTCGCCTGGACGTCCCCACGCAAGTCCGACGAGGAGCTACGCGCGTGGGCCGAGTCGATGGTCCCCGGCCTGCTCGGCAGCTGACCCCAGGACGCACGAACCGACCCTCCAGGTACGCGAACCGACCGCCCCGGCACGCGAACCGACCCTCCGGGTACGAGAACCGGCCGGCTGGGTGCGCGAGCCGCCTGACTAGACCTTCGTCCGCTTCAGCACCCGCAGCCCGAACCCCCGCTGCACCGGCCAGGAGACCCCGCCCCGCCGGATCAGCACGATCGCGCAGACCACCGCGGCCAGCGCCGAAACCGCGCCACCGATGTAGAAGGGAGACCGCCCACCGAACGCCTGCGCCATCCAGCCGACCATCGGGCCGCCGATCGGGTTGCCGCCGATCAGGACCAGCACGTACAGGCCCATCACGCGGCCGCGCATCTCCGGGCTGACCGAGGTCTGCACCAGCGCGTTCGCCGTGTTGAGGAACGTCATCGTGGCGAAGCCGAGCGGGATCAGGCCGAGGCCGAACGTCAGGTAGTTCGGCATGAACGCCGTGATCAGCTCGAACACGCCCAGGAAGAACGCCGAGATCAGCATCAGCCGCACCCGTGGCCTGCCCTTCGTGCCGCGGCGGGCGGACATGATCGCGCCGGTGAAGGTACCGACCGCGACCAGGGTCGAAAGGAGGCCGTAACCGTCGGCCGCGGTGTGGAAGACGTTGGCCGCGACGATCGGGAGCGAGCTGAAGTACGTGATGCCGAACGTGCTGACGAACAGCACCAGCACCATCACCGTCATCAGGTCCGACCGGCGGCGGACGTACCGCAGGCCCTCGGCCAGCTGCCCCTTCTCGCGCGGCATGGCCGCGACGCGGAACAGCTTGTCCGGGTTCATCAGGATCAGCCCGATGATGACCGCGATCGTGCTGGCCGCGTTGGCGATGAACAGCCAGCCGGTGCCGATCCAGGTGATCGCGAAACCGGCGATCGCCGGGCCGACGATCCGGGCCATGTTGAAGATCGACGAGTTCAGCGCGACGGCGTTCGCGATCTGGTCCCGCCCGACCATCTCGGCGACGAACGACTGCCGCGTCGGCACTTCGAGCGCCGCCGTGGTGCCGAGCGTGAAGCACAGGACGTAGACCTGCCACAGCGCCACGAGCCCGGTCAGGTCCAGCACACCCAGCACGACGGCCTGCGAACACGCCGCGGCCTGGATCCAGGTCAGCAGCCGCCGCTTGTCGACGCGGTCGGCGAGGACCCCGGCCCACAGCGAGAGGAACAGCGTCGGCGTGAACTGCAGCGCGACCGCGACGCCGAGGGCGATCGGGTTGTTGCCGCTGAGGGTGAACACCAGCCAGTCCTGGGCGATGCGCTGCATCCAGGTGCCGATGTTCGAGATGACCTGGCCGGTGAAGAACAGCCGGTAGTTGCGGACCCGCAGGGAGGCGAACATGCTGCCGCGGCGCTGGGGCACGGATTCGGACGGCGGTGACGAAGACGGCGGTGGTGCCGTGTCCCGGGTAGCAGTGGTCTCGATCTGTCGTTCTGTTTCGCTACCCGTGGTGGTCACCGTGGTTAGTTCCCCGCCATCCTGTCGATGATTTCGGCGGCTTTCGAGAGCACTTCACGCTCTTCGTCACCGAGATCGGCCAATTGCCGGTCCAGCCACGCCTCCCGGACGGAGATGGCCCGCTGAACGTAGGCCAGCCCGCTCTCGGACAACTCGACGATGGCCTGCCGGCCGTCGGTCGGGTGCGGCCGCCGCTCGACGAACTTCATCTCCTCGAGCGCGGCGATCACCCTCGTCATCGAGGGCGGCTGGACGCCTTCTTTCGCGGCGAGCTGACCCGGGGTCAGCGCACCGCACTTGTGCAAGGTGGACAGCGCGGCGACCTGCGTCAACGTCAGATCGTCCCCGACGCGCTGTGCCCGCAGCCGGCGGTTGAGCCGGACCACCGCGAGACGCAGACGGCTCGCCAAGGAGCGTTCGTGCGTGTCGCCGGACATATAGTTAGCATACCTTACGAAACTTCCTCCCTTCAGGTGATCTCCGTCAACCCGCAACCCGGAAGACGGCCGCGCGTCCTTCCCGACGGAGGAACCTGGGGGGGCGGATGAGCAAGAAACTGGTGGGCGCGGCCGTGGTCGGCGCGGCGATCCTGGCCGTCGTGGTGGCGCTGTTCCGGAGCGGCGAAGCGCCGGCGGCCGCACCACCGCCGTCGACGGCGGCACCGAGCCCGTCCGCGCAGCCGTCCATGGCGGAGTACGCGTTCCCGGACGTGGCGGACGGCCGCGGCTGGGCGATCCGGATCCCGGTCCCGTCGGGCTGGGCCGTGACCCGCGACAAGGACCGCGCGAGCTACCGCAGCGGCAACCTCCTGCTGGAGACCGACAAGGTGCCGATCACGCAGGAAGACGCCCTGAGCGGGCTCAAGGCCATCGCCGCGAAGACCCACTACGACGGCTCGGTCGTCACGCCCGTCGAAGCCGGTGACATCCCGGACGCGGCGGAGTGGGACTACACCTACCTCCGCGACGGCACGCCCGAGCGGGTCGTCGTCGTCGGGCTCGGCGCGGGCGACAGCCTCGTCACGATCCGCTTCGAGGCGCCGCCCGCCGAGTTCGACCGCAACCGCGGCGTCCTGGACGCCGCGATGAAGGTCAGCGCGCCGGGCTGATCAGCTGAACGCCGCCTGGATCGGGCCGACCGCGAAGTACGCGACGAACGCCACCGCGATCACCCACATCAGCGGGTGCACCTGGCGGGCCTTGCCCGTCGCCGCGCGGATCACGACGTAGCTGACGAAGCCGGCACCGATGCCGTTCGCGATCGAGTACGTGAACGGCATGACGACGATGGTCAGGAACGCGGGCAGCGCGATCGCGTAGTCGGTGAAGTCGATGTCGCGCACCTGCGCCATCAGCATCGCGCCGACCACGACCAGCGCCGGCGCGGCCGCTTCGACCGGCACCACCTGGTAGAGCGGCGTCAGGAACATCGCGGCGATGAACAGCACGCCGGTGACGACGTTCGCCAGGCCCGTCCGGGCGCCTTCGGCGATGCCGGCCGCCGACTCGACGAACACCGTGTTCGAGCTGGCCGAGCCGAAACCGCCGGCCGCGCCCGCGAGACCCTCGACGAACAGCGCCTTGCCGACGTTGGGCAGCTGGCCGTCCTTCGTGATCAGCCCGGCTTCCTTGCCCAGGCCGGTCATGGTGCCCATGGCGTCGAAGAAGTCGGCCAGCACCAGCGTGAACACCAGCAGGCAGACGGTGATGATCGGCAGCCGCGTCCAGGCGCCGAACGAGACGTCGCCGACGAGCGAGAGGTTCGGCAGGCCGAGCACCTGGTCCGGCAGCGCCGGGTAGCCGAGGTTCCAGCCCTTCGGGTTCGTGCCCTTCGACGGCCCGGCCTTGACGATCGCCTCGACCACGATGGCCAGCACCGCCGAGGACAGCACGCCGATCAGGATCGCGCCCTTGACCTTGCGCACCACCAGGATGCCGGTGATGAGCAGGCCGACGACGAACACCGCGGTCGGCCAGGACGCGATCGAGCCGTTGATGCCAAGGCCGACCGGGACGGTGGTGTGCGCGTCATCCGGCAGCCGCCGGACGAACCCGGCGTCGACCAGGCCGATCAGGCAGATGAAGACGCCGATGCCGACGGCGATCGCGGACTTCAGCGACGCCGGCACCGCCTTGAACACCGCCGTGCGGAAGCCGGTGAGCACGAGCGCCACGATGATGACGCCCTCGATGACGACCAGGCCCATCGCTTCGGGCCAGGTCATCTGCGGGGCGATGGTGACCGCGACCAGGCTGTTGATGCCCAGGCCGGTGGCGATGGCGAACGGGTAGTTCGCGACCAGGCCCATCAGGATCGTCATGACCCCGGCGACCAGCGCGGTGACGGCGGCGACCTGCGGCACCGGCAGGATCCCGCCGAGCAGGTCCTTGTGCGCGGCCGCGTCGTCCGGCGCGAAACTGCCGATGATCAGCGGGTTCAGCACCACGATGTAGGCCATCGTGACGAAGGTGACCAGGCCGCCGCGCAGTTCGCGCGGCACGGTCGACCCGCGCTCGGTGATCTTGAAGAACCGGTCCAGTGTGGACGTCCCGGTGCCGGCCGCCTCCGGCGTCCCGGTGGGGGTCGTCTCCTGCTCCGCCATTCGCCTGCCCATTCTCTCGCTGCTGCGGAGTACCCTGCACCTCGTGAGTGATCCGAGCAATCCACCGGAGGTTACGGGCTCGTTGCGGCACACGCCGGAACTGCCCAAGAGGCTGACCGACCTGACGCCGGTGGTGATCGTAGGCACCACGATCTGGACCGTCGCGCTGGTGGTGCTCTTCTTCACGACTTCGGGGCTGTGGGTGCAGACGGCGCTGGCCGGGTTCGTGCTCGGCTTCATCGGGATGGCGATCATCCTGTGGCAGCGCGCCGCCGCCCGCCGCGGCTCTCGTTCCGCGCAGCGGGTCTAGTCCTTTACGCCAGCAGCGTCCGCGGCGACGGGTCGTCGAGCAGCGCCGTGATGAGGTGCCGGTCCGGCCAGCGCCCGGTCGCCCAGGCGAACGCGCGGGCCAGGCCCTCCGACGTGTCGGCCGCGTGCAGCCGGCCGTCGGACCACCACTGGACGTCGTGCTCGGTGAGCTGGATCGACACGGTCAGCGGGTCGTGCACCAGCACACCACCGTCGGGCAGCCGGATCCCGAGCTGCTCGGCGACGAGCTTGAGCGCGGGCAGCTCGGCCCACGGCGCGTACTCGCCCTCGCTGATGATCTCGGCGGGGGTGGTGCTCGCCAGCGGGAGATCGAGCAGGTCCGCCAGCCGCTCCGGCTCGTCGGGCGCGACGACGTACTGGTCCGGTTCGAGCGCCCCGGCGACCCACGGCACGTCCAGGACCAGCGCGTCTTCGACGACGGACCCGTCCGCGGCCCGGACGGCGTCCGGCGCGCCGGGATCGAACCCGGACTCGACGACGGCGTCGTAGGCGCGCGTGGTCAAGCCGGCCGAGACGGTGCGGTCCGGGTCGCCGAGCCGGCGCAGGACGTCCGCCGCCTCGTCCACTGTGGACAGCGTGAGATCCTTGCGCACTCCGGCGATCCGAAGCAGGTCTTCGGTCAGCCCGACGTCGGGGACCTCGTCGTAGAGTCCGGCGAGGTCGGCGTCCGGCAGCCGCCACTCGTTCGGCGCCAGCCCGCCGAGCACGGCGTACTGCGCGATCCACCAGGCGGCGTGCCCGCCGGGCGTGCGCAGCGCGTGCCACGTCTCGGGCCGCGCCGCGAGCAGGCGCAGCGCCGCGGGCCAGGAGTCGTCGGCGACGAGGTCGAGGTCCCGGATCGCGACGAGCGTCGACGGCGGCTCGGAGCGCGCGTCCCACCAGGCTTCCTCGTCCGGCAGGTCGTGATCGGGTTCGTGCGGCTCGTCGTCGTTGACCAGCGCGAACGAGTCGAGCACACCGACGGCTTTCAGCGTCCCGTCCGGCCAGTCTTCGGCGAAGTCGTCGTCGAGGACGTCGAGCGTGCCGTCCTCCTCGAAGACCTCTTCGTCGAAGATGTCGATGAGCGGCGACGCCGGGAGCACGAGTTCGTCGGCACGGCGCCAGGTGTCGGTGGCGGGCAACGCGAGCGCGCTGGTCCACTGTGGAGCGTCGTCCCCGCAGTCGGCGATCAGCCGGAGGACCGCGCCGGCGAGCGTCGTCCCGTCCAAACCGGACCGGACGTCCTCGACACTGCGTTCGACGGCGTCACGCAGCTGGTCGGCGTTGAGCAGCTCACGCGCGTCGGCGTGCTTGGCGCCCAGCCGTTCCAGCAGCGGGTGCGACGCCGCGGGGTGCACCAGCCGCAGCCCCGGAATGTCCACATCGGACAGCAGGTCGAGCAGTTCGGCCGAGCCGTCGACGAGCAGGCTGCCCCGCGCACCGGGCAACGTACGGCCGTCGGAGAGCGGCACGGGCAGCCCGTCGAGCCTGGCCGCGGCGAGCGCGTGGGATTCGACGGCGATGTTCAGTGCTTTGTAGACGTCGTGCCACCAGGACGGCTCCCGCGTGGCGCCGGTAAGCGTTTCCAGCACCTCTTCAACGCTGATCACTTGCACAGAAACAGCCTTGAGCGCACTGGCGGGCGGCGCTTCGGCGAGCAGATCGGGAACAACGTCGGTCAGCAGCGCGGGCAGCCCAGGCACATCGACGTCGATCACGCGCGCCTGACGACCGGAGACCTCCCGACCGTCCTGAGTGGACAACCACGGTTCGGTGGCGAGCTGCGCCAGCACGTCGTCCCGCAGCTGAGCGTCCACAGTGGACTTCGGAAACCCGGGCACGGGCACGAGCGCGAACCGGTGTTCCGGCGGCAGCAGCCGAACCAGGTCGACGTACTCTTTCGCGGCTTTTTCCAGCGCCCGCTTGAGTTCTTCACCGGGAAGCGCCCGCCGTCGCGACGGCTCGACCGGCACGGGCGCGAGCAGCCGAGCGGGCAGCGAAAGCCCGTCATCGGTCGGCGTCGGTGCGTGCAGAACGTCTTCCACGAGCGGAACCGGAGTTCCGTGATCGTCGACCGGCACGGCCCAGACGACGTCACCGCGATGAGTCAGCCACCGGGTTTTCTTTCCAGGCCCACGAATCTCGACGATGTCTTGGTCGGCATCGCGAGTCCAAACGCGACCGTCCACATCGACCTCGGCCAGCCAGGGCAGGGCAAGCAGAAGGTCACCGATGTCCCGGCCTAGCTCGTCGAGAAGAGCCCGCCCATCAACATCGCCACGCAGCGGCAGGCGAATTTCGGTGTCAAAGCCGGCGGACGGTTTGGCCTCGACCGGCCACGGAAGCCGCAGAACGGGAACGTCACCCTCGATCCCGGCGGCTTCGCGGGTACGTTCGGCGGAGAAGACGACCCCACCGGCAGTACTGAGCACCTGCGGCTCATCGGAAACGGTCCGGACGGCGGCAAAACCGACCCCAAAGCGCCCGACGGTGTCCCCGGTCTTGCCGGAAGCCCGCAGCGACGCGAGCGAGGCCACACCCCGCGCGTCGAGCGGAGCACCGGTGTTGGCGAACCTCAGCTGACCGTCCACAAGCGACACTTTGACGCGCCCAGGCACACCGGCAGCCATGGCGGCATCGGCAGCGTTCTGCGCAAGCTCGACAAAGAGCCGATCCCGATAGGCCCCAACGCGCAGGTCCCGCTCGACGTTGGTGTCCTCGATAAGCCGAGTGGGCGAGTCCCGCCAGGCGCGCAGAGTCGCATCCCGAAGCCGCGCAGTACCGAAGGGATCAGCACCGGCCGACTCAGCCGTGGGTTCGGTCACCGTTCGCTGCGGTGATCGGTCTCGGTGCCGTCGTGGTGCGTGGCCTCGGTCTCCGCAGCTCCGGTCCCGGTGGCGTCGTGGTGCGCGGCCTCGGTCTCCGCAACCCCGGTCCCGGTGGCGTCGTGACGCGCGGCCTCAGTCCCCGCAATCCCGATGGCGTCGTGCTGCGCGGCCTCAGGCTCCGCGACCCCGGTCCCGGCGGCATCGCGATGCACAGCCTCGGTCTCCGTGGCGCCGGTCCCGGTGCCGTCGTGGTGCGCGGCTTCGGTTTCCGTGGCGTCAGTTGCTGCCTCGGTGCCCGCGCTCCCCGCCTCGGCGTCTTCGGCCTGAGTCGGCTCGGCGACAACCGCATAGGTCACTTCGGCCTGAGCAGGTTGGACTTTCTGCGACTCGACGGTCTCGGTGACAACCGAGTCGGTCAGCACGGCTTCCGGCAACTCGACCTCGGAACCGTCCGCCAGCGGCCCGACAGCGGTGTCGGTCACCTCGGCCTCGGCCGCAACCGGCTCGCCGACCACCACGGACAGCTCAGCGACCGCGGCATCATCAGCCTCGACCACCTGTGGCTCAGCAGCCACATCGCCCTGGGCCGATTCCGGCACGTCAGCCGCACCGGTCTCGCCTACCGCAGTTTCCTGAGCTTCGGGCATAGCGTCCGGCAACTCGGCAACATCAACCCGGCCCGGCTCCTGCTCGGAAGCCGCTTCGGCTTCAGAGCCAGCACCCGCGGCCTGCTCAACCTTCTGAGGCTCCGCAGCCTGGACCGGCTCCGACACCTCAGCCTGCTCGGCCGCCGCAACCGGCTCAGCCGACTGCTGGTCGACCGCAGCACCTTCGGCTTCGACCACCTGCGACTCGGCACCGACCTGGGTCGACTCCGGCGCCTCAGCCGCCAGCGGCTCAGCCTCCGGCACGACCGACTGCGGCTCGGCAGTCACCTCGGCCTGGGCCGGCTCCGCAACCTCGGCCTCAGCAGGCTTGGTCTCCGCCGCAACGGGCTCGACCTCCGCCGACACCGCAGCAGCTGGCTCGGCTTCTTCCGCCAACGGCTTGGCCGCAGCGGACTCCGTCTCGGCGGTCAGCGGCTCCGCCGCTGCCGCTTCGGCCGCCGCCGTAACCGGCTCGGCCTCAGGCACAACCGACTGCGGCTCGGCAGTCGCTTCGGCCCGGATCGGCTCCGAAACCTCAGCTCCCGGCGCGGCTTCAGCCGCCACCGGCGCAACCGCGGCCGACTCGGTCCCGGCAGTCACCTGGTCAACCTCGGCCGACTCGGTCCCGGCGGTCACCGGCTCAGCTGCAGCCGGCTCGGCCCCAGTGGTCACCGGCTCAGCCACAACCGACTCGGCTTCTGCCGCCGCCAGCTCAGCCGAAACCGGCTCGGTCCCGGCAGCCACCGGCTCAACCGACTCGGTCCCAGCCGCCACCGGGTCGACCTCGGCCGACTCGGCTTCCGTCGTCACCGCAGCCTGAGTCGCCTCCGGCGCCTCGGCCGTCAGCGGCTCGGCAGCCGCCGTCGCTGTTGCTGCCTCGGCCTCCGCTACCTCCGGCTCCACCTCCGCCGGTGACAGGTCGGCCTCCGTCACCGCGGTTTCGGTCTCCGCTGCCGGGGACTCGACTGCCTCCGTGGCCTCGACCACCGCTACCGCTTCGACCTCAGCCACCGTCGGGTCTGCAACCGTTCCCTCGGCTCGGGCCGTGGGCACCGAAACAACCTCAGCGGCCGGAGCTTCCGAAGGCTCAGCAACCGGCGCTGCTTCAGGCGTGTCGTACTCCAGCAGTGAGTCGTCGTAGACCAGTTCCGCTACCGGGATCGACGATGTCACCTCGACCTCTACCTCAGAGTGCGCTCCGCAGCCGTACTCGACGTCGACTACGTGGCCGTCCGCTGGGGCTATGTCGTTCGTGCATGCTCCGAAGCCGCCTCGCAACGACCCCGCCAGCGGGACGAAGAAACCGCACGTTCCGCACACTCCCGGCGCCGATCGGGCCATGTCCGAGCGGGGGCCGAACTCGCCGCCGTGCCAGCGGGTTGCCGCGTCTTCGCGGCCGAAGCGGGACAGGACGTGGATGCGGCCCAAGCCCGTCTCGCGGGCCACCTCCTCCACCGCCGGGTCGTCCGACTGGAGGTACGCCGGTGCTAGGCGGGGGTCGTTGTCGTCCGTCGGGAAGATGTCGCCGACGCCCAGGTCGCCCGCGCGGACCCGGCGCTCCCACGGCACCCACGCCGGCGCGATGCGCGCCTCGGGGCCGGGGACCAGGACGACCTCGCTGACCGTCACCGGCTCGTCGTCGCCCGCCAAGGCGATCGTCACGCACCAGCGCCAGCCGCGGTAGCCGGGCACCTGCGCCTCGAACAGGTGACTCGCCGAGACCGCGTCCTCCCGGCCGGCGCCGACGTGGGCACCGATCTGCTCCTCGGGCGCTTCCGCCAGCACCGCGACACGCGCGAACTCCACCGCATCGGCGAGTTTGCGCTGCACGGAGCCGTCGTCCAGGGTCAGCAGCAGAGTCATGCGGCCAATTGTGCCGCACGCACCCGCGGCGCCCGTGCCAGGCTGTTCTACGTGCGCACGCCGATCCTCACCACGCTGCTGCTGGCCGCCGCGCTCGGCGGCTGCGCGGGCACTCCCGCCACGCCGTCCGGCCCGGAACAACTCACGGTCCAGGTGGTCTCGACGCTGCCGCACGACCCCGCCGCGTTCACCGAAGGCCTCGAGTTCGCGGGCGGCACGCTCTACGAAAGCACCGGTCTCGCCGGTCAGTCGCAGCTGACCGCCGGACCCGCCGGCGGCCCGCCCGGCCAACGCGCCACGCTGCCGTCGCCCCTGTTCGGCGAGGGCGTCACGATCCTCGGCCCGACGCTCTGGCAGCTCACCTGGCAGGACGGCTTCGCGATCGAACGCGACACGAAGACCCTCGCCGAGCTGCGGCGGGTGCCGTTCCAGGGTGAGGGCTGGGGGCTGTGCCACCAGGACAGCGGCCGGCTGGTGATGAGCAACGGCTCGTCGTGGCTGACCTTCCGCGACCCGAAGACCTTCGCCGTGACCGGCAGTGTCGACGTCGGCCGCGACCAGCTCAACGAACTCGAGTGCGTCGGCGACGACGTCTACGCAAACGTTTGGCACACCGACACCATCCTGCGGATCGACGCCGCCACCGGGCACGTCACCGCGACGATCGACGCAGGTCAGCTGCGTGCGCAGGCGAAGGTGACCGATCCGGAAGCCGTGCTCAACGGGATCGCCGCCGTCCCGGGGACCGACGAGTTCCTGCTGGCCGGCAAGCAGTGGCCGGTCACGTTCCGGGTGAGGTTCGTCCCGCCGAAGCACGGATGAGCAGGCGGAACCGGCCCCGGGTAAGGCAGGATTGAGGCGTGGCACTCTTCGGCTCCCGTTCCGGCTCCGACGGCGCACGCTCCGGCCGGTCGGGTCAGCGCGGCCGGAAGAGCAAGCGACGCTGGACGCCGGAACCGGGCGCGGCCCAGGCCCGCTCCTGGCGGGAGGCCACGCCGACGCGCGTCGACCGCCCGGCCGCCCCGCCCGCCAACCCCACCCGGGTCGACCGCGCCGCGGCACCGCCCGCGAACCCGACCCGCGTCGACCGCCCCACGGCGCCGCCGGCGAACCCGGCCCGCGTCGATCCCCCGTACGCGGAACGACCCCAGCCGCCCCGGCAAGAGCCACCCCGCCAGGCGCCGCCCCGGCGCGAGCCGCCGGGCGGGTACTACGACCAGGCACCCCGCGTCCCGGACGCGAACGAGGCCCCGACCGCCGCCGCGCCGACGGGGCACCGGCCACCGCCGCCGCCGCGTGGCGCCCGGCCGTACCCGGCCCACGACCCGAACCGCACCGACCCGAACCGAACCGAGCAGGTCCGTCGCGAGCCGGCCCCGCCGGGCGGCTTCTACCAGGGCGAACACCACCCCGGCAGCGGTGAGTACGAGCACTACGACACCGGCGGTTACGCGGGTGAGCCGCGCCCGCCCGAGCCCGAACCGGCGCCCCGGGAAGAGCCGCGCACTCCCGGCGGCACACCGAAGCTGCCGAAGAAGATCACCGTCACGCGCGTGGCGGCGATGCGCGGGCGGCAGCTGACCGGCCAGGCCGTCGGCGCCTTCCAGCGCGCGACGAAGGCCGACGGCGCCGAGAAGTCCGGCCTCACCTCGCTGACCTACGCCGTGATGCTGAACTACGCCAGCGACGCGGCCATGGCGATCGCGCTGGCCAACACCCTGTTCTTCGCCGCGACCAGCGGCGAGAGCAAGGGCAAGGTGGCGCTCTACCTGCTCATCACGATCGCGCCGTTCGCGCTGGTCGCGCCGGTGATCGGGCCCGCGCTCGACAAGGTGCAGCGCGGGCGGCGGCTGGCGATGTGCGCGTCGTCGGTCGGCCAGGGCCTGATGGCCGTCGTGATGGCGCTGCACTTCGACGACTGGCTGCTCTACCCGGCCGCGCTCGGGATGATGGTGCTCTCGAAGTCGTTCACCGTGCTCAAGGCCGCGGTGACGCCCCGGGTGCTGCCGTCCGAGATCACGCTGTCCAAGACGAACGCCCGGCTGACCACGTTCGGCCTGATCGCCGCGGGCACGTTCGGCGCCCTGGCCAGCGGCATCAACGCCATCACCGGCTCGGCGGGCGCGCTGTGGTTCACGGCGCTGATCTGCGTCGCCGCGGCCGTGCAGTCGATGCGGATCCCGGCCTGGGTCGAGGCGACCGAGGGCGAGGTCCCGACGTCGCTTTCGGCGCACCCGACCGAGAAGAAACGGCGTCAGCCGCTGGGCCGCCACATCGTCGTCGCGCTGTGGGGCAACGGCTCGGTGCGCGTGCTCACCGGCTTCCTGATGATGTTCGCCGCGTTCGCGGTGAAGGCCCAGACCGAGGGCACCGGGCACACCCCGTTCATGCAGCTGCTGCTGCTGGGCGTGATCGGCGTCGCGGCCGGGGCCGGCGGGTTCCTCGGCAATGCCCTGGGCTCGCGGCTGAGCTTCGGTTCGCCGGATCAGGTGATCGTCGCGTGCGTGGCGAGCTGCGTGCTGGCCGCGCTGGTGGCGACCGTGCTGCCCGGCTTGGCGACGGCGGCGATCGTCGGCCTGGTCGGCGCGACGGCCAGCGCGCTGGCGAAGATCAGCCTCGACGCCGTGATCCAGGAGGACCTGCCCGAGGAGTCGCGCGCGTCGGCGTTCGGCCGGTCGGAGACCGTGCTGCAGCTGGCGTGGTGCCTCGGTGGCGGCGCCGGCCTGCTGCTGCCGCCGACGTACTGGATCGGCTTCCTGGTGATCACGGTCGTCCTGGCCGTCGGCCTGACCCAGACCTACCTGGTGCGCCGCGGCGGTTCGCTCGTGCCGGGCCTCGGTGGCGACCGCCCGCTGCGCCCCGAGCCGACCGGCAGCTTTCCGGCCCAGGGCCTGCCCGGGGACCCACGGGCCCGCCGGTAGGCTCCGGCACATGCGACGTTCCCGGGTGGTGGCCCTGCTTGCGGCCGGTGGGTTCGCGGTGGCCGGCTGCTCGGCGCCCGGCCCGGCCGAGGTCACCTTCTACGCCGACGGCCACACCATCAACACCACGCCGGTGCTGACGTGCGACTACTCGCAGCAGCTCGCGCAGCCGTGCAGCGCGAAGGGCCAGACGCAGACGCTCCGCATCCGGCCGGGCAAGCCGGTGCAGGTCTCGGTGCCCGGCGAGGTCGCGGACGCGCCGTGGCAGATCGTCTACGAATACGTGACCCCGCAGGGCGAGTTCAAGCAGAGCGACCCGATCCCGTTCACCTCGCTGGACCGCTACGCGTACACGGTCACGCCGCCGACGCCCGCCGACCGCATCTCGGCGGTCGACGTCCAGCGGTACACGGCCGTGCTGCGCGCGGACACCGGCGAGTCGGGCCTGCTGCCCAGCGACGTCTGGGGCCTGCGGCTCGACCAGCCGCAGGCGTGACGCCGGCTCAGGGATCCAGGTCCCGGGCGACGGCGCGCATGATCTCGCCGATCTGCTTGGTGTTCTTCTTGTCCGGGTAGCGGTTGCGCCGCAGGTCCGGCTGCACCTTCAGCTCGATCAGCTTGATCATGTCCTCGATCAGGCCATGCAGCTCTTCGGCCGGGCGGCGACGGGCCTCGGCGACGGACGGCGGCGGGTCGAGCAGCCGGACGGAGAGCGCCTGCGGCCCGCGACGGCCGTCGGCGACGCCGAACTCGAGCCGCTGTCCGGCCTTGAGCCCCTCGATGCCCTGCGGCAGCGCGGCCTTGCGGATGTAGACGTCGGCGCCACCGTCGTCCTGCGTGACGAAGCCGAAGCCCTTCTCCACGTCGTACCACTTGACCTTGCCGGTCGGCACTTCCCTCACCAGTCCTTCTGCTGTCCCGCTCACGACGAACGCGCCCGGTGGGCGTACCCAGGGCGCGCTCCTGAAAGGGTATCTCGCCACATGCCCTGGGGAGAAGTCGGTAACGGCGGATACCCTTTGCTCCATGACGACCGCGACAAAGGAGGCCGCCGTGGCCGCCCCCGGTAAACCGTTCCTCATGCGGATCGGCATCGGCCTCTTCGGCCTCGGCATGCTCGCCGTGCTGGCGGTGTTCATCATGTTCGCCGCCGGCCTGGAGAACCTGCCGGTGTGGCTGTCGGCCGCCGCCGGGATCATCACGCCGCTGGGCCTGCTGCTGGGCTTGATCGCGCTGGTCCGCGAAGCGCGCGCCAAGAAGTAACAGCGCAGCTCCGCTGCTCCGTTGAGGGCGGCGGCGGGGGCATGGATGGAATAGCGTCAGGGCACCACGCTCCCGGCGAAGGTCCGTTCGAACCACTCGGGGAACTCCGTCAGCGAGTCGAACACCACTTCGGCGCCCTCTCGCAGCAGCAGGGCGCGGTCGCACGGACCCGTCGTGACGCCGACCGGGATCGCCCCGGCGGCGAGCGCGCCCCGGACGTCGCCGGCGTGATCTCCGACATACACGCGCGCGTCGTGCGCCAGCAGCGCCTCGGCCTTCCGCGTCGACCACAGCTCGCCGACGACCTCGTCGACGTCCAGGCCGAGCGCGTCCACGTGCAGCTGCGCGTTGGGCGCGTACTTGCCGGTGACGACGAGCGTGCGCCCGCCCGCGGCCCGGACCGCGCGCAGCGACTCGGCCGCGCCCGGCAGCGCGACCGTGCTCGGCACGACCATGTCCGGGTACAGCGCGCGGAACCGGTCGATCAGCCCCGGGATGCGTTCCTCAGGTGCCTCGAAGCCACGCAGGGCGTCGTCGAGCGGCGGGCCGAGGTTGGCCGCGAACGCCGCGCCGTCGAGCGGCAGGCCGGCCTCGACGCCGAGCCTGTTCATCGCCGCCTCCATGCCCGGCCGCGCGTCGATCAGTGTCATGTCGAGGTCGAAGCCCACCGTGATGCCCACACCAGCACCGTAGCTGCCACCACCGACAGATTTACACACGAACCGATCATGTACAGCGTCTTGACAGCGAAGCGATCTGTGTCAAGGTGAGATTGTGACCAGCTTCACTGACCGGACCAAGGCGTCCCTCCGCGAAGCGCTGCTCGACGCGGCCGGGGACCTGTTGCCGGACCGGGGTTACGCGGCGCTGCGGATGGCCGATGTCGCGGCCCGGGCCGGGGTGAGCAGGCAGACCGTCTACAACGAGTTCGGCAACAAGGCGGCGCTGGCCCAGGCGGTGGCGCTGCGCACCGCGGCGGAGTTCCTCGACGGGATCCGGCAGCGGTTCGAGACGGCGGACGGCCTGCTGGCCGGCATCCACCGCGGCGTCGTCTACACGATCGAGCACGCGCGGGAGAACCGCCTGGTCGCGGCGGCGCTCGGCACCGAAGCCGGCGAAGACCTGCTGCCCCTGCTGACCACCAAGGGCGAGCCGATCCTGACCGCGGCCGCCGAACTGGCGGCCGAGCACTACCTCGAACTGGAGCCGGGGCTGTCGGCCGAGTCCGCGGCCCTGCTCGCGGAGACCGTCGTGCGGCTTTCACTGTCGCACCTCGTGCTCCCCACACACACGGCGATGGAGGCGGCCGACGCCGTCACCGCCGTCATGGCACCCGCCATCCGGCACTTCGCCCCCCGATCGTCCACAATGGAGTGACACGATGACCGACACGCTCCCGGAGTTGCGGACCGGCTTCTCCTCACTGCGCAAGGGCGGCCTGAACTGGGACTCGTTCCCGCTGCGGCTGTTCGTCAAGGGCAACAAGAAGTTCTGGAACCCGGCGGACCTCGACTTCAGCCGGGAGCGTGAAGGCTGGGACACGCTCAACCCCGAACAACAACGCTCGACGACGTACCTGGTCGCGCAGTTCATCGCGGGCGAGGAAGCCGTCACCGAGGACATCCAGCCGTTCATGCGGGCGATGTCGGCGACCGGCAGGTTCGGTGACGAGATGTACCTGACGCAGTTCTGCTTCGAGGAAGCCAAGCACACGGAAGTGTTCCGGCGGTGGATGGACGCCGTCGGGCTGACCGAGGACCTGCACCCGTACGTCGCCGAAAACCCGCACTACCGCAAGCTGTTCTACGAAGAGCTGCCACAGTCGTTGCGGGCGCTGGAGGACGATCCCAGCCCGCTCAACCAGATCCGGGCGAGCGTGACGTACAACCACGTCATCGAGGGCAGCCTCGCGCTGACGGGGTACTACTCGTGGCAGCTGATCTGCACCCAGCAGAACATCCTGCCGGGCATGCAGGAACTGGTCCGCCGCATCGGCGACGACGAGCGCCGGCACATGGCGTGGGGCACGTTCACCTGTCGCCGCCACGTGGCCGCGGACGACTCGCTGTGGGACGCGGTGCAGCAGCGGATGGGCGAGCTGCTCCCCCACGCGCTCGACATGATCCAGTGGGTGCAGGACCAGTTCGAGGAAGTGCCGTTCGACAACGACCCGGAGGAGATCATCCAGTACGCGGCGGACCGCGCGCAGCGACGGCTGGGCGCGATCGAGTCGGCGCGCGGGATGCCGGTGGAGCAGATCGACCTGGACTACTCGCCGGAACAGCTGGAAGACACGTTCGGCGAGGAAGACGAGAAGGCGATCGCCGAGGCGGCGGCCGCGGTTTCCTGACGCGCGTGCCGTGAGGGGCACCTTCAGGGCTTATTTGTCCCTGAAGGTGCCCCTCACGGCGTTTCAGCTCACCAGTCCCAGTACAGGATCTCCACCATGTCGACCTCCCTTCGCGACACTTGCGAAGGGGCAACGCCCGAGCGTCCCGCTCGGTTTAGGCGTGCTTCGCGGCCGCCGCGGACTCCAAGCCCAGCAACGTGATCGACTTCTCGCGCATCTCGACCTTGCGGACCTTGCCCGTCACCGTCATCGGGAACTCCTCGACGAGGTGCACGTACCGCGGGATCTTGTAGCGCGCGAGCTTGCCTTCGCAGAACTCACGCACCTTCTCGGAGGTCAACGGCGAAGCGCCTTCGCGCATCTGGACCCACGCCATCAGCTCTTCGCCGTACTTCTCGTCCGGGACGCCGATGACCTGCGCGTCGAGGATGTCCGGGTGCGTGTAGAGGAACTCCTCGATCTCGCGCGGGTACAGGTTCTCGCCGCCGCGGATGACCATGTCCTTGATGCGGCCGGTGATGTTGACGTAGCCGTCGTCGTCCATGACCGCCAGGTCGCCGGTGTGCATCCAGCGGGCCGCGTCGATCGCCTCGGCCGTCTTGTCCGGCTGCTCCCAGTACCCGAGCATCACCGAATACCCGCGCGTGCACAGCTCACCCGGCACGCCGCGGGGCACGGTCAGCCCGGTCTCCGGGTCGACGACCTTGCTCTCCAGGTGCGGCCCGACCCGCCCGACCGTCGAGACCCGGCGCTCGACCGAGTCGTCCGAGCGCGTCTGCGTCGACACCGGGGACGTCTCGGTCATGCCGTAACAAATGGACACCTCGGCCATCCCCATCCGGTCGATGACCTGCTTCATCACCTCGACCGGGCACGGCGAGCCCGCCATGATCCCGGTGCGCAGCGACGAGAGGTCGAAGCTCGCGAAGTCCGGGTGGTTCAGCTCGGCGATGAACATCGTCGGCACGCCGTAGAGCGACGTGCACTGCTCGGCGGCGACGGCTTCGAGCGTCGCCTTCGGGTCGAACGCCGGCGCCGGGATGACCATGCACGCGCCGTGGCTGGTGCAGGCCAGGTTGCCCATCACCATGCCGAAGCAGTGGTAGAAGGGAACACATATGCAAACACGATCATTATGATCGTAATCACATAGCTCCCCGACGAAGAACCCGTTGTTCAGGATGTTGTGGTGACTGAGCGTGGCGCCCTTCGGGAAGCCCGTCGTCCCCGAGGTGTACTGGATGTTGATCGGGTCATCCGGGGATAACGCCGCCTGCTTCTCGGCCAGCACGTCCGGGTCGCCCGGCCAGCCGGCGTCGATCAGGGCCTGCCAGCTCTCGCCACCGAGGATCACGACATGCTCGAGCGCGGCGCACTTCTCCCGGACCTCCTCGACCATCGCCGGGTAGTCCGACGTCTTGAAAGCGTCCGAGGCCACCAGCAGCTTCACCCCGGACTGGTTGAGCACGAACTCCAGCTCGTGCGACCGGTAGGCCGGGTTGATGTTGACCAGGATCGCGCCGATCTTCGCGGTCGCGTACTGAACGCAGGTCCACTCCCACCGGTTCGGCGACCAGATCCCCACCCGATCACCCTTGTCGATCCCCAGGGAGAGCAGCCCGAGCGCGACGGCGTTTACCTCGGCCGCGAGGTCCCGGTAAGTCCACCGGCGGCCGGCGTACCGGTCGACCAGCGCGTCCTGGTCCGGGAACGCGGCCACGGTGCGGTCGAAGTTGTCACCGATGGTGTCACCCAGGAGCGGGGTGTCGGAGGTCCCCGAGGCGTAGCTGGGCAGGGCGGGCGCGTCAGGCATGGTGCCTCCTGAAGTCGGCAGTGACTCGGGTCAAGTCTAAGAACACGGACGCCGGGGAGCCACCGCGGGAATATCGGACGCCATCCGCCAGATGGCAAGGTTCTCGCGGCCGCGCAGGCCCTGTCGTCGCTTGGTGCCGGCCACACCTACGACGTGTGATCCTGGGAGTTCCTAAAGTGGCCTGACCAGCGGAAACGCTGCTCGGAACACTCTCCCAGGCCGTCTGAGAACGAAGATCATGGCCCATACTAGGCTGGCCTGCGAAAACGTCCCGTTCCCGTAGGCCAGCCGGTACCCACAACCCGTTACACAACGCAACCGAAGCTCGTCGACGAATTACCAGCCAGGCCGTTTACATGTGGGAGAACAGCAAGAAACCGGCCAGTCGTCTTCAGAATCCTTCGTCGCTATAACATGGTTATATGCACGACGAACGCAGGAGCCGGAGTGGCGGCCACCGACCCGTTCCGAAGCTGACGATGATCTGGCCGTAACGATGCACTCCGACCAATTGGCTATACCTGTCAGAGCCAGCCGCTAGCCTGACTGGCGTCGTCGTAAGGCCAGGAGTTGGAGTTGCACGCGAAGGAGGCCGTGCCGATCGCCCACAGGTATGCCGTGCCCGTCACGACGGGCGCCCGGGAGGCCGCTTACCCATGCCTTGTTTCGCCTCGTCGCCAGCGTTGGTCAGCCAGAGCGTCTGCCCTGTGCCGGAGTGGCAAGCTGGGCGATTGGCGCTGTCGCACCCATAATGGAAGATGTTCTTGACGCTCAACAAACGACGCTGGGGGGGCGACGGCTAGGTGACGGAACAGCTCGGGCCGGTGGGTACGACGTTGCCCCGCGTCGAACGGCGAGCGGCCATGTGTGGCTGCCACATGCCGCCTGAAGTTCGACCGAGGTCGTCGACGGTGGGCGGCTGGTTCCCCTTCGTGTTCGAGGCAAGCGGCTCGAAAATCCGCTACATGACCGGTTGCAACAAGCGACTACAGACTTGCCCTCCCTTCAAGGTCTTGAAGTTCAACGCCAGCGAGGTTGTCGGCAACCGGATACATAGCGGCGGATCGTCACCTGGTTTTAGGCCGAAGGATGGTGACATCTGAGTGCGCATCATCGACAACCTCAATGAGTTCTTCGGCGACGATCTAAAGGCTTCGATCAAGCCTGGCTCCAAGCTGCGTATCGCGGCGAGCACGTTCTCGATCTTCGCATTCGAAGCACTGAGGCGTGAACTTCAGTCGATCAAGGAGCTTGAGTTCATCTTCACCGCGCCGTCGTTCACAACGACGAAGGCGACCGACAAGCCCGCACAGGAAAGGCGGCAGTTCTTTATCCCGAGCGACAAAAGCCGGGATGCCGCACTGTACGGCACAGAGTTCGAGATTCGGTTGCGCAACAAGCTAACCCAGCGGGCCATCGCGCGTGAATGCGCTGAGTGGGTGCGGCAGAAGGTTACGTTCCGCTCGAACCACACAGGCGCGCCGATGCAGTCGTTCGCCGTGGTCGAAGACACCGCCGCCTACGCGCCCCTCCAGGGCTTCACGACCGCTGACCTCGGGTATGAGCGCGGTCCTGCGGTGTCGAACATGGTGCACAAGATCGACGACCCACTGTCCACGCGACAGTACATCCAACTCTTCGACCAGATCTGGCACAACCCGGACCAACTCGACGACGTGACCGAGGCGGTCCGGGAGCACATCGCGACCGTGTATGCGGAGAACTCCCCGCAGCGGGTGTACTTTCTGATCCTCTACAACCTCTTCAACGAGTTCCTCGAAGACATCAACGAGGACGTGCTGCCGAACGACCGCACCGGGTACCAGGGCACCGAGGTGTGGAAGGCGCTCTACAACTTCCAGAAGGACGCCGCGACCGGCGTGATCAACAAGTTGGAGACCTACAACGGCTGCATTCTCGCCGACAGCGTGGGGCTCGGGAAGACGTTCACAGCGCTGGCGGTGATCAAGTACTACGAGCTGCGCAACAAGACCGTACTCGTGCTGGCGCCGAAGAAGCTCACTGAAAACTGGACGAACTACAACTCGAATTACACAACGAACATCTTCACGAAAGACCGCTTCAATTACGACGTCCTCGCCCACACCGACCTGTCGCGCGATAGTGGCGAGTCCCTGGGCAAGCGGCTGGATCTGGTCAACTGGGGCAACTACGACCTGGTCGTGATCGACGAATCACACAACTTCCGCAATGCCGACATCATCGCCCAGCGGGAGACCCGCTACCAGCGGCTGATGCGCAAGGTCATCCGTGCGGGCGTGAAGACAAAGGTGTTGATGCTCTCCGCGACCCCGGTCAACAACCGCTTCAACGATCTGCGCAATCAGCTGGCCCTCGCCTACGAGGGGGATTCGACACAGCTGGCCACGAAACTCAACATCCAGTCGATCGAGGAGGTGTTCCGGCAAGCCCAGCGCGTCTTCAACGAGTGGTCCGGCCTACCGCCGGAGCAGCGCACGACTGACGCGATCCTCGCCCAGCTGGACTTCGACTTCTTCGAGTTGCTGGATGCTGTGACCATCGCCCGCTCGCGCAAACACATCCAGGCATTCTATGACACCGCCGACATTGGCGCGTTCCCTGAGCGGATGAAGCCGGAATCCCTGCGCCCGCCGCTGACTGACCTGGCCGGCGCCCCGACATTCAACGAGATCTTCGAACAGCTCCAGCTCCTGACTCTGGCGGTCTACACGCCGCTGGCGTACGTGTTCGAAAGCCGCCGAGACAAGTACGAGCAGATCTACGGGGCAGGTGCAGGCCAGAACTACATGGGTGGAGAGAACTCGAACCTTGGCGCGGCAAACCGCGAGCAGGGCATCCGCAAGCTCATGACGGTGAACCTGCTCAAGCGGCTGGAGAGCAGCATCGAGGCGTTCCGCCTGACCCTGAATCGGCTAGAGCACACGGTCGCCGACGCGATCGAAGCTGTCGACAACCACGCCGCGAACATTGCCGACATCGTCTCCGCGTTCACCGACATCGACACCGACGATGACGACTTCGAGTTCCCCACCAGCGGCACGGTCGGCCGGAAGGTGCAGATCGACCTCGCCGACATGGATGTCGCGTCGTGGAGTCGCGATCTCGCCCACGACGAAGCGGTGATCCAGAACCTGCTGCACTCGGTCAGCGGCATCACCCCCGAGCACGATTCCAAGCTTTGCATGCTGCTCGAGAGGCTCGACGCCAAGTTCCGGCAGCCACTGAACCCCGGCAACCGCAAGATTCTGATCTTTTCCGCGTTCGCCGACACGGCCGAGTACCTCTACAAGAGCCTCGCCCCAGCGCTGAAGCAGCACGGCTACCACAGCGCCCTCGTCACCGGACAGGGAAACCCGTCCACGACGGCCGGCAAGGGATATAGCTTCCAGCAGATCCTCACCCTGTTTTCCCCGCAGTCGAAGCAGCGCCACCTGGTGATGCCGCAGGAGAACTCGGAGATCGACCTACTAATCGGCACCGACTGCATCAGCGAGGGCCAGAACCTCCAGGACTGCGACTTCCTGGTCAACTACGACATCCACTGGAACCCCGTGCGGATCATCCAGCGATTTGGCCGCATCGACCGTATCGGCTCGACCAACGAGCGCATCCAGCTTGTGAACTTCTGGCCAGACATCTCGCTGGACGAATACATCAACCTCAAGGAGCGCGTCGAGAACCGCATGGTCGCCGCCAACCTCGGCGGAACAGGCGACGACAACATTCTCGCCCCGGAGGCCAGCGATGCCGCATTCCGCAAGGAGCAGCTCCGCAAGCTTCAGGACGAAGTAATCGAACTCGAAGACGTTCGCACCGGCGTGTCGATCACCGACCTCGGCCTGAACGACTTCCGCATGGACCTGCTCGGCTACCTCAAGGAGTACGGCGACCTGGCCGGCACCCCGAAGGGACTGCACGCGGTCGTCCCCGCCCAGCCCGAAAAGGGGCTCAAGCCCGGCGCGATCTTCGTGCTGCGCAACATCAACGCCGACCAGCACCTCAATCGTGGCAACAGGCTGCACCCGCACTACCTCGTCTACCTCGACGACGACGGACAGGTGATCGCCGATCAAACCGAGGTCAAGCACCTGCTCGACCTGATCCGCGCCGGATGCCGGAACCGTGACGAGCCCGCATGGGAGGTGTGCCACGTTTTCAACGCTGCCACTCGCGACGGGACCGAAATGGGCACGTATAGTGTCCTGCTCACCGATGCGATCCGCTCGATGATCGACCTCACCGACGAGCGCGACGTCGACAGCCTGTTCAGCCCCGGCCACACGACTGCGCTCGCACAGACCATCGCTGGGCTCGATGACTTCGAGCTGACCGCCTTCCTCGCCATCGTCGAGGAGCCCACAAATGACTGACGCCTCACCAGCGGTCGAAACTGCCGAAACCACCCCGGTCCTGTACCGCTGGCCCGCAAACGCCGCGTTCGGCCGCACCGTCCCGAAGACAAAGTTCTACGAGCATGGCAACGTCCGCACCGCGCTGCGCGCAAAATTTATCGATGACATTCAGCGCATCACCTGGGCCTACAAGCTCGCCGACGACACCATCCGGCTGCGCGGCACGACTGCGGTGCCCGAGATCCAGATCTTCACCGTCGAGACCAAGGGCGAGGATGTCTCCGACGACGTCCTGGCCGCCATCGACAGATCTGTGCACTTCCCGATCATCTTCGAAGTCGCCAGTAACGACCGTCTGCGCACGGTCGCAGCCCAGAAGGCGCTCGACGGCAAAGTGCCAAAGATCGGACCGTACTTTACGACCGACTGGCAACCCTCTGATGCACCCCGCCGACCTCTACCCACGGCGCTCGATCTGCCGGGCCTATACGAGGCGATACTCACATCGCTACTACCGGTCGCGACGCGCGTCGGCGAGACGGTGGCACAGTCAACCGCAAGACTGAGCCGCGCCCGCAAGCTCGAGCGTGAGATCGCCGCACTGAACAAGAAGCTGCGCACCGAACCACAACTCAACCGCAAGATCGAACTCCGCAAGCAGATCAAGGAACGCACCGCAGTGCTCACCGAGCTGATCGACCTGACCCCGAGCAACAAGGAATGACAGTGGACAAGCTCAAGATGCACTCGCGAGACCTCACCCAGCGCAACATCGACGCCATCGCCGAGCTGTTCCCGACGGTCGTCACCGAGACTCTCGACTCCAATGGCGAGCCGGTGCGCGCCGTCGACTTCGATCTGCTGCGCCAGGAACTCTCCGACCACGTCATTGCAGGGCCGCAGGAGCGCTACCAGCTCGACTGGCCCGGCAAGCGCGCGGCTGCCTTCGCCGCTAACGCGCCGATCGCCAAGACCTTGCGCCCTGTCCGCGACGAGTCGGTCGACTTCGACACGACCCGGAACCTTTTCATCGAGGGTGACAACCTTGAGGCGCTCAAGCTGCTCCAGGAGTCATACCTCGGCAAGGTCAAGCTGATCTACATCGACCCTCCGTACAACACGGGCAACGACTTCGTTTACGACGACGACTTCGCCGAGTCGAGTACTGACTACCTCACCCGCTCGAGCCAGAAGTCTGAGACCGGCGACCGCCTCATCGCAAACACCGAGGCGAACGGTCGCTTCCACTCCGACTGGCTCGGCATGATGTACTCCCGGCTGAAGCTGGCGCGCAGTCTGCTGTCCGACGACGGTGTCATGATCGTCGCCATCGGCGACCACGAGCACGGGAACCTCCGCCTGCTCCTCGACCAGGTCCTCGGGTCGGAGAACTTCATCGCGAATGTGACGTGGCAAGGCAGTGGAAAGAACGATGCGCGCTACACCGCGGGCGGCGTGGACTACATGCTCATCTACGCCAAGAATGAGCGTCTGCTTCGTTCACTCGACACTCGCTGGAAGGAGCCCAAGCCCGGCATAGACGAAGTTGAGGCGGTTGCTAGCCGTGCCTGGCAGCAGTCGGGGGGTGACCCCGCGAAGGCAACCGCAATCTTTCGCAGTGGAGTCAAGGCGATCAAGGCCGACTTGGAACCGGCCGTGTTCCGGTACGACCAGATCGACGACGAAGGTCGCGTCTTCCAAGCGGACAACATCACGAGCCCAAACCCGCGCCCCAACCTCATGTACGAGGTGGCGCATCCGGAAACCGGAAAGGCCGTCCGGACGCCGACAAATGGCTGGCGCTACTCGCGCGAGTCGATGGACGAACTGATCGCGCAGGGACGAGTTCTCTTCGGGCCTGATGAGACAACCTCGCCACGCATCAAGAAGTTTCTGGCGGAGCAAGGCGATCGCGTTCCGTACCCAACTTTCACGCAGTCACGCATGCCGGGTACCAAGAAGCTCGATGCCCTGCTGGACGCCGATGTCTTCGACTACCCGAAGGACACCGCAGTCCTGGCACGGTGGATCGGCGCGATCACCCGAGACAACCCGCACGCAGTCATCCTCGATTTCTTCGCCGGCTCTGGCTCGACTGGCCACGCCGTCATGGAGCTCAATGCGGCAGATGGCGGGCACCGCCGATACATCCTCGTCCAGCTCGACGAGGCGGTTGACCACCCTGACTACGATTCCATCGCCGACATCGCCCGTGAGCGCCTACGCCGCGCCGGCGCACAAGTGAAGCAGGAGACTGGGCTGCCGGGTGCCAATCTCGACTTCGGCTTCCGATCGCTACACGTGGCGACGACCAACATGGCTGACACGCTCGCGACCGCGGACGACCTGGTGCAGCTCGCGCTATCCGAGGCTGTCGAGAGCGTGAAACCAAACCGCACCGACGAAGACTTGCTCTTCCAGGTGCTGCTTGACTGGGGGCTCGACCTCGCCGAGCCGATCGAGGTCGAGGAGGTCGGGGCCCGGCGAGTGCTGTCCGTTGCCGGTGACGCTTTGATTGCGTGCTTTGCCGACGAGGTGACCGACGCGGTCGTGAGGGCAATCGCGGCGCGGCATCCGCTCCGAGCGGTGTTCTTGGACGCGGGGTTCGCGACCGACGCCGCACGCATCAACGCCGAGCAGATCTTCCGCGAGGTGTCACCCGAGACAGAGGTAAGGGCGATCTGACCCGATGAAGCTCCAGTTCAAGGTCCAGCAGTACCAGACCGAGGCCGTCGATGCCGTTGTTGACGTATTCACCGGGCAGCCGTACGCCGACGGCGTGAAGTACCGCATCGACCCCGGCAAGGACGCTGCGCAAACCTTGCTGGAGGACGCCGGTCTGCGCAACGCGGAGATCGCTCTGACGCCCCCGCAGCTACTGGCGAACGTGCACCGGGTGCAACAGGCGCGCGGGCTGGAGCAGTCGAAGGACCTCAAGGACCCCGTCAAGAAGTCAGCGACCCCAATCAATCTCGACGTCGAGATGGAAACCGGTACGGGCAAGACCTACGTGTACATCAAGACGATCATGGAGCTGCACAAGCGGTACGGGTGGTCGAAGTACATCGTGGTCGTGCCGTCGGTTGCGATCCGCGAGGGCGTGAAGAAGTCCTTCGACATCACTGCCGAGCACTTCCAGCAGATCTACGGCACCAAGCCTCGCACGTTCGTCTACAACTCCTCGCGGCTGCACGAGCTGGAGCGATTCTCCTCCGACTCGGGCGTGCAGGTGATGATCATCAACATCCAGGCGTTCAACGCCACCGGCAAGGACGCCCGCCGCATCTACGAGGTGCTCGACGACTTCCAGTCACGAAGGCCGATCGACGTGATCGCGGCGAACCGTCCGATTCTGATCATCGATGAGCCGCAGAAGATCGAGGGCGATGGAAAGAAGCCGTCGAAATCGCTGGAGGCGCTCGGGTTATTCAAGGCGCTGTTCGCTTTGCGCTACTCGGCGACCCACAAGATCGAGCGCACCAAGGTTCACCGCCTGGACGCCGTGGATGCGTACAGCCAGAAGCTGGTGAAGAAGATCGCAGTGCGCGGCATCACGGTCAAGCACCTTGCCGGCAGCACCGCCTACCTGTATGTCGACGGGCTGGAGGTCGGCAAAGGTACGGACTTCCCGAAGGCTCGGGTCGAACTGGAAGTGCAGACCGCCCAGGGCATCAGGCGGCAGGTGAAGCGGCTGAGCCAGGGCATGAATCTGCACGACATCTCCGGCCGTATCGAGGCGTACAGGGGCCTGTTCATCCGGGATGTCGATGCGAACCGCGACATCATCGAGCTGAGCAACGGCGACATCATCAGGGCTGGCGAGATCACCCAGGATGTGACCGACGACGCGAAACGCCGCATCCAGATCCGGGAAGTCATCCGCGCCCACCTCGATAAAGAGCGCGAGCTGTTCGCGCAAGGCATCAAGGTGCTGTCGCTGTTCTTCATCGACGAGGTCGCCAAATACCGCGACTACGACCGCGCGGACACGCTGGGCGAGTACGCCTGCGTGTTCGAGGAGGAATACGAGGCGGTGCTCGCTGACTACCTAGGTCAGCTCGACTTTGACGAGGCCGCCGAGCGGTACCGCGCGCATGTCGAGGCGATCCCGGTGCGGTCGACGCACGAGGGTTACTTCTCGATCGATAAGAAGACCGGCCACTCCATCGACGGCAAGATCGCCGCGCGTGGCGACTTCGCTGGCCAGTCGGACGACGTCGATGCCTACGACCTGATCCTCAAGGACAAGGAGCGGCTTCTGTCGTTCGAGGAGCCGGTCCGGTTCATCTGGTCGCACTCGGCGCTGCGCGAGGGCTGGGACAACCCGAATGTGTTCGTCATGGGCATGCTCAAGAAGAGCGACAACACCACCACGCGGCGACAGGAAATCGGCCGAGGCCTGCGCCTGTCGGTCGACCAGCACGGCGAGCGGATGGACAACCACGTCACCGTCCACGACATCAACGAGCTAACCGTCGTCACCGACGAGTCGTACACCGACTTCGTCGCCGCCCTGCAGAAAGAGATCATCGAGTCGCTGTCGGCCCGCCCCCGCAGGGCGACCGTTGACTACTTCATCGGCAAGCAAATCAAGCTCGCCGACGGCTCCACTGGCGTGCTGGAGAAGTCGCTCGCGCAGGCGCTCTACAACCACCTGATCCGTAACAACTACATCGACGACGACTACCTGGTGACGCAGGCGTACAGGGACGCCCGCGCCGACGGAACGCTCGTCGCACCCACGGCCGAAGTACTCAAGCCGGTCATCGACTTCATGTGGCCGCTCGTCGATGCGCTGTACCTCGACGTGCCCAAGCCGACCGACGGTCGCAAACCGAAGAAGATCCCGCTTAACGAGGCGAACTTCAAGAAACGCGAGTTCCAAGAGCTGTGGGGCCGCATCAACCACAAGGCCGTCTACCAGGTTGAGTTCGACTCCTCCGAGCTGATCAAGAACTGCATCCACACGCTCGACAAGTCGCTCAACGTGACAGTCATGCAGTACCTCGTCGAGACCGGCAAGCAGGTAGTAGGACTTGAAGTCGAGCAGCTCGAAGCAGGAACCGGGTTCAAGGTGTCGGAGACGAAGGTCGAGCACTCAGCCGTCTCGGCGGGCTCCACAGTGAAGTACGACCTGCTCGGCGAAATGGCGGAGAAGACCCAGATCACCCGCCGGACCTGCGCGGCAATCCTTACGGGCATCAACCCCGGCACATTCGCGAAGTTCAAGCAGAACCCCGAGCAGTTCATCACCGAGGCCGCCCGGCTCATCAACGAGCAGAAGGCCACGGTGATCGTCGAGCACCTCAGCTACGACCCGCTCGATGGCCGCTACGACTCCTCGATCTTCACCGAGAATCAGACCGCGCAAGACCTGTCGAAGGCCGGCGACAAGCTCAAGAAGAGCGTCTACGAGTACGTGGTCACCGACTCGAAGGTCGAGCGGTTGTTCGTCGAGAAGCTCGACGTCAGCGACGAGGTCGTCGTCTACTCCAAACTGCCGCGCGGATTCTTCATCCCGACCCCGGTCGGCGACTACAACCCGGACTGGGCGATCGCCTTCCGCAATGACAAGGTCAAGCACGTCTACTTCGTCGCCGAGACCAAGGGCACGATGTCCACGCTCCAGCTCAAGGGAATCGAGGAAGCAAAGATAGAGTGCGCTCGGAAGTTCTTCAGGTCGCTCAACGAGAAGGCAGGCACCGAGAACGTCACCTACGACGTGGTCGACACGTTCGAGAACCTGCTCCAGCTCGTGGGGGCGTAGCTGGGGGCAAGTTCCTCGGGATTGACTACCGGTTTCGGCCCGGCTGGACAGGGCAAGCGCGGAGCTTTGACGATCAGCCTCGCCGACTGGGCAACGGCCGCCCCGTCCGACGTCGTCGCGACGGCTACCGGCGACGGCCGGCACTACCGCCGGCGCGACCTACGGCGGCCCATACGACATCAACGGCTCAGGTCAGCAACTGGGACCGCTGGCACTCCAGCGCTGGGCCGGAGTGCGCATCCCCGTCGACTCCGCCCAAGACCTGGTGTGCGGCCCGCTCGGCAAGGTCACCGGCGACGCGGCCCTGACCGCCGGACCCGTCGATCAGTATGGGCCGGTACCGGTTCTGGCCGTGCTGCACGCCCACGCCACTCCGGCCGAATATCGACCGCGCCTGGACCTGATCGCGACGACGGTGACGCGGTTCAGCGAGGGCACGGCGAGGGACTTCCAGGCGGTTTGAGCCGCGACGACGGGCGCTGGCACGGCGGCGGTGACTCGGGTACGGTTACCGGCGGCAAGGAGCCCGGGACCGAACCTGGGCCACCGCCGAACTTCCTCCGGGTATGGAGCGCGGGACTGCGCCTGCGCCACCACCTTCACCACAGCGTCACTGCGCTCTTCGGCGTCCTGGTCGGGACGTCGGCCGAAGGGATACCCATGACCATCTACTCGCAGCACCCGAACCGCGGAAAGGTCCAGGTACTCGCCGCTTACCGCGCTTCGGCCGGGGTGGTGTCGTCGACCGTCACTAGCGTCGAGGACACGACAACCGCTACCCGCCTCGTCGACGCGCTCAACCGGATCTCCGCCTGTGCCACCGTCCCCTTGAGCGTCTGGGACCGTCGGGAGCGCCGCATCGAACGCTACCCGCGCGAGCACCTGACTGTCCTGACCGACCGCGACGCTCGGCCCGCGCTGCTCGAAGGCAACCACAGCCTGTGGTATGAGCACGTCAAGCTGCTGCTCCACCGAGCGCTGACCGATTTGGACCGCGCCGTGGCGAGCCTGCCGGCTCCCGTCCGCACCGCCATCACGGCCGAGCTCGAAAAGGAAGCGCGGGACCTGCACCACGCGCTGGCCGAATACACGGACGCGGTCGAGCGACCTGCCGAGGAAGACCTACGCACCTGGGACTCCAGCCTTCCCTTCGTGCTGTTCGAAGGCGGGTTGGCCGACCTCGGCGACGATGCCCGCAGCAGCCTCGACCGCCTCGAGAAGGGAATGTCCGAGACGGCGCTCGCGGAGAGCGTGGCCGGCATGCGGTTGCTGATCGACGCGCACACCCGGTGCGCGAATCCGGAGGCGTGGCTGGTCATGGAGGAGCTGAACATCACCGACGATCCGGATCCGTTCGGACCCGGCCGCTACTTCCTTGACGTGCAGGCGCCGCTTCCCGACGGCGAGCACTACCGCGACTGCTGGACTGTCGACCTCGGCTGGTGGGAGCTCGATCCCGCCGATCCCCATTCCGCGCGCGGTGACCAGATTCTCCAGTGCACGAGGCCGACTCCCCCCGCCGTCTCGGAGATCGTCGAGCTCCTCGACGTCAGCGGCGGGGACACGAAACAGCTTCGGGCCTGGGCCGCGACACCCGTCGGGACCAAACTGGCCGGCACGTCGTTCGTGGTGACGGAGCGCTACCGCGACGTCTGAATACCCCGGCGGGGACCGGTGCGGGGCGCCGTCCCGCGGTCACAGGAGGTGCCGACGCGCCACACCGGTTCTCGTGTCGTCCGCAAGTGAACAAGCGACGAGAGTGACTCTCAGCGAATAACTCTTAAGAGTCAAAAGCAGGCTACTGACCGACGGACAGTTGGCAACCACACCGGCTACCCACTCGGGTAGTGCTGGGTACGCCGACACCGCCGGTTTCGCAGCCGCGCCCGGGGCGGCGAGACAACTCCGCAGGTCAGCGGGCAGGTGACCGCGAACCTGGTGAACGTGACGTACGCCTCACGATCGCGGTCAGTCAAAGCCGCTCAACCTGCGGAAACCGACCGCCGGGCAGAACCGGGCACCCTTTCGCGCGCACGGCTCGTAAGCCTTCTGCTTGGCTGTTCCCAGCAGCTCCCCGAGCGTACGGCCACGGCGGTCACCGTAGCCCGACAACGCCGGGGAGCAATTCCCGCAAGTGAAGGAGAAGAACCATGTTGTGGTGGCTGACGCCGCCCCGGCCCCCGCGTCGCGCTTGCGGCGCGGCGGCCGCGCTTCAGGCGGCCGTGTTCACAGTCGCTGTCATCGCCCTCGTCGTGCTCGTCGTACAGGGAACGCCCGCCGCGCTCGCCGGTCCGATCGTCGGCGGCCTGCTCGCGCTGGCCTTCGGCCGCGGTGGCCCCGAGGACGGGTCGACGCTTCCGGAGCGTGCGGCATGAGTACTGCAGCGCCGACGAGCGAGGAGCTCCGGGAGTCGAAGAAAGCCGAGGCGGAGCACCTGGCCGTCCGGCTGCACCGGCAGCTGGCGAAGCTCGAGCCTGAGAAGTTCCTTTGGCGCGTCGAGTTCATCGCGAGCACCAGCGAGTGGTCGACGAACATGCTGCGCGCGGCCTGGAACCCGAACAACAAGACCCTGTTATACCGGGGTGTCTACGAAGCGGTGCTCGAGATCTGCGATGCGCCGGACAGCGTCCGCAAGACGTTCGACAACTGGTTCAAGGCCGGCCGGCTCCCGCCACAGCTGAACGAGCGCCTCCTGTCGGTGATCGTGACGATCTTGGAGGAAAAGACCTGCGGGGAGGCCGATGTCGACTACGACCGGGTCGAGGATTTCGTGAACCGGTTCCGCCTGCTGATCGAGCGCCGGGTGTCCGACGACTCCGAAGACCGGCTCGCGAAGCGGCTTCTCGCCCACGTCGCCGCCCGCAGGAACGAAGTCACCCGGCTCCACAGCGGCGCCGCGAGCCCGATGCTCGATGCGCTCCTGGGGGAACTCGCGGCGACGGAGCGGGTGATCCTGGCCGGGATCGCCGGCGACGAAACCCTTCAGCCGGGTGAGCGTGCGTCGGTCGCCTAGAAAGCCCGGAAAGAAGTAGGCCTCCGGGCCAGGTGTCGGACGGGGCGTCCACACCGGCCCGGAGGCGGGTTTCATTCGGTCAGCCGGCTACTCACTGCTGCCCGGGCGACGCCGCCGCGAGAGCCACAGCCCCAGTCCGCCGCCACCGAGGAACAGCAGGGCTGGGCCGGCAACCAGCCAAAGTCCGCACCGGTCCAGGCCCGCGGACCATGCCTACCGCTGGACGACTGTCCCGGAGTTCCCGGTGTGCCGAGGTACCCGGCGCCTTCAGCCTGGCGTCGATATCCAGGGTGACGCGAGTGCCGTTGCCCAGTTGCACGCACCCTGTCTCCCCGCCCGGACCGGCGTCCGCGTCCTTCGCCCGGTCTCCACCCCGCCTGCTGGGCTGTGAACTCAGAGGAGGCGAACCCGCCCTTCGCGGGCTCGACGTCGTCATCCGTCCTAGCGGTACCGCCTCAGTCATCGAGATCGACACATCTCCGCGTTCGCGCTTATTCACCGCTCAGGCAGCGCCTACAAGTTCGCAATAGGCCAACGCCTGGGACCTTGATATCGCATCTGCGAGGATAAACGGAGCTAACACTCCACTTGAACCTGCGACTTCACTGGTAGAAGGGCACCGGGATGCAGACTTTGTCCTGTTCGGTGTAGTTGCAGAGCTCGCCGACGAAGTAGCCGTTGTTGAGGATGTTGTGGTGGCTGAGGGTGGCGCCCTTCGGGAAGCCGGTCGTGCCCGACGTGTACTGGATGTTGATCGGGTCGTCGGCCGAGAGCGCGGCCTGCTTCTCGGCCAGCGCGGCCGGGTCGCCCCGCCGGCCGGCGTCCATCAGCGCCTGCCAGCTCTCGCCGCCGAGCAGCACGACGTGCTCCAGCCGCGCGCACTTCTCGCGCACTTCCTCGACCATCGCGGGGTAGTCGGACGTCTTGAACTTGTCGGACGCCACCAGCAGGCGGATCCCGGCCTGGTTGAGCACGTACTCCAGCTCGTGCGACCGGTAGGCCGGGTTGATGTTGACCAGGATCGCGCCGATCTTGGCCGTCGCGTACTGCAGGAACGTCCACTCGGCCCGGTTCGGCGACCAGATGCCGACCCGGTCGCCCTTGCCGATGCCCTGCGCCACCAGGCCCAGCGCCAGCGCGTTCACCTCGGCGGCCAGCTCGCGGTAGGTCCACCGGCGGCCGGCGAACCGGTCGACCAGGGCGTCCCGGTCGCCGTGCGCCGCCACCGTCCGATCGAAGTTGTCGCCGATGGTGTCCCCGAGCAGCGGGACCTCGGAGATCCCCGAGGCGTAGCTCGGCCGGGCGGGCGCGTCAGGCATGGTGCCTCCTGAAGTCTGCGGTGACTGCGACCGCAGTCTAGGAAACCCCAGCTCAGTGCGCCAACGCCGTCGCCTCCTACGCTCGAAGACATGAGCCCGACCCTCACCGGCGTCCACCACCTGAAGTTTCCGGCGGCCGACCTGGCCGCGACGCTCGCCTGGTTCCGCACCGCGCTGGGCGCGGAACGCCTGCCGGGCTTCGACCACCGCGACCACGACGGCGTCCTGTTCGGGGTGATCGTGCGGCTGCCGGGTCTCGACGTCCCCGTCGAACTCCGGCAGTGGCCGGAGGCGGCCGCGGCGACCGCGGGGTACGACCCGGTCACGTTCGCCGTGGCCGACCGCGCCGCGCTCGAGGACTGGGTCCGGCACTTCGACGCCGCCGGCGTGGCGCACTCGCCCGTCCTGGCCGGCTTCGCCGGTCACCTCGTCGACCTGCGCACCCCGGACGGCCTGGCGATCCGGCTGTACACGCGGCTGCCGGACGACCCCGCGTCGATCGACATGGACCCGGCGCACACCGACCTCGGCAGCACGTGGCTCGGCAAGTGAGTCCACAGTAGACGGATTCGGCGGATGATCCGCTCCGGGCCCGGGCCGCTGGTAGCATCCGGACCCGAATCGAGGGGGCGATCGATGACCGGCCAGGGGTTTCGCGACGAGCTGACCCAGCTGCTGCAGGCGCGCTACCCGCTGCTGGTCGTCGAAACGCACGAAGAGCAGCGGGTGGTCCGGGAGATCCGCGCGGTCGCGGAGGACAGCGCCCGGCTGCGCACGCCGCGGCGGGTGTACGTCTGGTCGTCGACCACCGGGCTGGCCCCGGCGGGCGGCCCGCCGATCGCCGACACGCGCACCGCGTCCGCCGCGCTGGAGCGCGTCTACGGCTGGGGTGAGCCCGCCGTGTTCGTCTTCGCCGACCTGCACCCGTCGCTGGTTTCCGAGGGCGGGCACCGGCCCGACCCCGAGGTCGTACGGCGGTTGCGCGAGCTGGCGGCCGCGTTCAAGACCCGGCCGGTGCCGCTGAGCCTGATCCTCGTGTCGCCGTCGCTGCCCGTGCCGCCGGAGCTGGAGCACGACGCCACGGTCGTCGAGTTCCCGCTGCCCGACCGGCAGCAGATCGGCGAGCTGCTCGACGGCATGGTCGCCGCGCACCGCCAGCACGTCCGGATCAGCATCGACCGGGACGACCGCGACATGATCGTCGCCGCCGCGCGCGGGCTGACGCTGCCGGAAGCCGAGAACGCGTTCGCCAGGGCGCTGGTCGAGGGCGGCGGCCTGGACCCCAGCGACCTCGAGCTGATCCTCGCCGAGAAACGCCAGGCCGTGCGCCGGTCCGGGATGCTCGACATCGTCCCGGCCGACACGGGCTTCGACGCCGTCGGCGGCCTCGACCAGCTCAAGCGCTGGCTGACCAAGCGCACCGGCACCTGGACGCCCGCCGCGGCCGCGTACAACCTGGCCGCGCCGAAGGGGCTGCTGCTGTCCGGCGTGCCCGGCTGCGGCAAGAGCCTGTCCGCGGTGTGCGTCGCGAACATGTGGCGGCTGCCGCTGCTGCGCCTGGACCTGGGCCGGGTCTTCGCCGGCCTGGTCGGCTCCAGCGAAAAGAACATGCGCACGGTCATCCGCACCGCCGAGGGCATCGCGCCCTGCGTGCTGTGGGTCGACGAGATCGAGAAGGGCCTCGCCGGCGCGGGCGGCGGTGGCGACGGCGGTACCGCGCGGCGCGTGTTCGGCACGTTCCTGTCCTGGATGCAGGAGAAGACGGCGCCGGTGTTCGTGATGGCGACGGCGAACCAGGTCGACTCGCTGCCCCCGGAGTTCCTCCGCAAGGGCCGGTTCGACGAGATCTTCTTCGTCGACCTGCC
Source organism: Amycolatopsis sp. NBC_00348 (assembly GCF_036114655.1). Taxonomy (NCBI): domain Bacteria; kingdom Bacillati; phylum Actinomycetota; class Actinomycetes; order Pseudonocardiales; family Pseudonocardiaceae; genus Amycolatopsis; species Amycolatopsis sp. NBC_00348. The sequence continues at coordinate 7,394,639 of NZ_CP107994.1, forward strand.
CTCGACGCCGGAGCGCACCGCGATCTGGCGGATCCACCTGAACAAGCGCGTCACCGACGACTTCGTGCGCAGTGAGCTGAAGGTGGACGACGCGTTGTACGCCGAGCTCGCCGACGTCAGCGCGGGCTACAGCGGCGCGGAGATCGAGCAGGCCGTGCTGTCCGGGCTCGTCGACGCGTTCGCCGAGAAGCGCCCGCTGCGCCGGGACGACCTGGTGCGGGCGGTGAAGTCCACCGTGCCGCTGTCGGTCACGCAGGCCGACGAGATCCTGGCCATCCGGCAGTGGGCGGAGACCCGCGCGGTGGCCGCCACGGACAACGACGCCGATCACACCGCCGCGGTGCCGGAACCGGTGGCGCCACGACCGGAACCATCAAGGGGAAGGGCGATCGACGTATGACGCACCGGGTGACCGTGACCATCGCCAAGGACGGCTCGATCAGCGCCGAAACGCACGGCGTGACCGGCTCGAAGTGCCTCGACTACATCCCGCTGCTGGAGGACCTGCTCGGCGCGGAGACGGAGACGTCGGAGTTCACCGAGGACTACCGGCGCACGTCCGCCCAGACGGAGAACACCGCATCGCAGCAGCAGACACAATGGAACTCCTGAACCTGCACCGGATCGTCGACGTCACCGCCGCCGAAGGGCCCGGCCTGCGGTGCGCGGTGTGGACGCAGGGCTGCTCGGTGCGCTGCCCCGGCTGCTTCAACCCGCAGACGTGGACGACCCGCGGCGGCACGCTGTTGCCTTGGCAGGAGCTGGTTTCGCGTGTGCTGGCGATCGACGGCATCGAAGGCGTCACGCTGCTCGGCGGCGAGCCGTTCGACCAGCCGGAACCCTTGGGCGCGTTCGCTTCAGCAGTGCGCTCGGCAGGGCTTTCGGTGATGACATTCACCGGGCGTGTGCTGGAAGACCTGCCACCGTCGAAGCTGCTCGAGGCGACGGATCTGCTGGTGGACGGGCCTTATCTGGCCGACCGGCCGGAGACGTCACGGCCATGGGTCGGCTCGGTGAACCAGCGGTTCCACTTCCTGACCGATCGGTACGACGAGTCGATCTTCACCACGCCGAACCGGCTCGAACTGCGGATCGCCACCGACGGATCCGTGGAACTGAACGGCTTCGCCACCACCGAAGTACTCGAAGCGCTGCTCGAAGGGGATCACCGATGAGCGTCACGCTCAAGCTGCGCAGCGAAGCGCTGGCCCAGCTCAACGCCGCCACCGTCGCCGCGCACGCGCAGGCGCAGCCCGGCGTCGTCGTCGTGCAGACCCGGATGCGGCACCGCGACCTGCTCGCCCGCGCGCTGTCCGGGCTGCGCGCCCAGGTCACCGACGACGGCACCACCGTCGCCGGCGCGTGGGAGGGGCGGCGGATCGCGTTCGGCTACGGCCCGGACGGCGTCCAGGTGGCGCACGTCGACGGTCCTGGTTTGACGCCCGCCGAGGCCGAGCGGCTCGTGCTGTCCGTCGACGAGGCGTACGGCGCCGAGGTGCAGCGCGCGGTGCTCACGCGGCTGAAGGAGCGCGCGGCGCGGTCGGGCATGCGCGTCGAGTCGGAGCGGACCAACGCCGACCAGTCGATCAGCGTCACGCTGGCCGCCACGTCGTGACCGAGGTCAGGGTCGGGCTGATCGAGTTCGGCAAGGCGCTCAACGCCAGCGTCGCCCTGCCCGGCCTCGGCGAGCTGCCCGGCGGCCAGGTGAGCGCGGGCCGGGCGGTCCGCGGCGCCCGCGCGCGGCTGAAGCGGGCCGACCGGATCCTCGCGGACAACCTGCGCCTCGGGATCATGGTGCGGAAGAAGTTCTTCTCCAGCGACGTCGAACCGGTGACCGACGCGGGGTTCCTGAAGGACGTCTTCGTCGCCGTCGGACGCACCGACCTGGGGCCCGGCGACGCCCTGGAGCTGTACACCGACGACACGATCGGGCCGGACACGAGCCGGCACGCGAGCGTCGCCGCGGTGCTCGCGCCGGCGTACGACCAGCTGACCGGCTTCCACGTGCAGGTTCGCCCGGACCGTGGCGTACTGCGGTTCGGCGCGCTGACCGGGCTGTTCCGCGGTGGGCGTCCCGTCGGCCAGCCGATGCGGGTGCTGGGCCTGTTCGGCCCGGCCGGGCCACTGCCGGAGCTGCCGGCCGGCCAGGTGGGCACGGTGCTGCTGGGCTTCCAGTGCGACGTACCGCCGATGGCCGGCGACGCGCTGACGGCGTACGAAGAGCCGTCTCACGACTACCTGGAACGTCGCGAAGGCACCGCGCACGTCCACGGCGTCAGCGATCTGGACACCGGCTCGGTCGTGGCCGCGGTCGAGGTGCCGGAGGCGCGGACGAACAACCTGCTGACGGTCGGCACGCGGGCGCGGCTGCTGCGCCCGGTGGGCACGACGTTCAACGAGCGCAGCACGGTCGTCGCGACCGACCTGCGGATCCTGTCGGTGGCGAGGGGCGGCGTCGCGATGCGCACGGCGGCCGGGACGGGCGTGTTCACCCTGGGGCTGGCGACGTGCGAGGTGCGGCAGAACGACATCGTCGAGACGTACGTGCCGGTCGATGCGCCGGCTCTGGCGCCACCGCCTGCTCCTGTGTCTGCTCCGGTTTCTGCTCCGCTTCCGGTTGCTTCGGCTCTCGTGGACGTCAATGCGGCGACTCCGTCAGACCTGGCTCGCTTGCCGGGGATGACGCCGGAACGGGTGAACGAGGCGCTGGAGCTGCGCCGGCGTCAGGGCGGTTTCGCGGACGTCGAGGCGTTCGGCGTGGCGGTGGGGCTGCAGCCGCACGAGATAGTCCGGCTGCGGGGGCGCGCGACGGCGGGTCAGGCAGTCGGCGTCGCGCAGCGCGAGACGGGCGTGCGGCAGCTGGACATCTGAGCGCCCGGTGGCGGTTCCGCTACGCTCGGCATCGTGCCGGAGGAATTCGCCCTGGGGCTGAACGAGGTCGACGTCGCGGTCCGGCGAACCGGTCTCCCGGCGAACTGGCACCCGTTCGAGATCCGCAGCGCCGGCCACACCCTCGAGGAAAACGCCCGTCTGGCGGCGGCTTCGTGGGACGCCCTCCGCGCTCGTGGGCTGGCGGGCCCGGACAAGCTGGACATCGAGGTCGAGCAGACGCTGCGCTCGTGGACCCAGCCGGAGATCCTGATCATCGTCCGAGCGGCGGAGATAGCGGACGGCAGGCAGGTCCTGTACCGAGCAACGATCGGCCACGGCCTGGGCGTCTACTCGGAACTGGTCACCGGCGGCGTCAACTTCGTCCAGATCCGCCCGGACCACCTGGTCGACGCCCTGATCGGCATCCTCCCCAGATACGGCCCGGTCCCCTTGCCGCCGGTGACGATCACCCAGCGCACGGGCCAGGCACCGAGCACGCGGGACAGGGACGCACTGGCACCGTTCGCAACGTGGCCCCCACACCGCCACGGCACGTTCGAGTTGTCCACCCGCCACGGCCAGTCCGTCCTGCGCCCCGCGGGAACGGTCACGTTCCTCGATTCGGACGGCGGCCGGTACTTGACGTTCACCGAGCCCTTGCCGGGCGACGAAACCCGCCTGCGGTTCGTCCCCTCGGACGGCGGTCACCTGAGGGCGTGGCTGCACGAGCGGATAGCGGAGACCACGGGCCGGTGACCCGCGTCCTCGCGCGGCCGAGCGGCCTACCCGTAGTGTTCAGGTCGTGACCCGATCGAGCTTCGGACGTCGAGCCGCCCTCACCAGCCTGGTCCTGCTCACCCTCGTGGTGAGCGCCTGCGACAGCAAGGTGGGGGGCACCCCTCAAGCCGCGGACACGCCGACGAGCAACGCACCCACGACCGGCCCCAGCGGCACGACCGCTGACAACCCGTTCGGGGACATGAAGCCGTGCGCCACGCTCGACGAGCTGCTCCGCGGCCAGGGTTATCCGGCGGCCATTCCGACCGCGGCCGACTCGGCGCGCACCTGCACGACCGTCAAGAAGGTCGGCGACGATTCGATCAGGGTCAGCCTGTCCCTCCACGCCGGTCAGACGATCAACGAGAACATCGCCGATCCGAGCAAGGCTTCGAGCGGCACAGTCAACGACCGCGCTGCCGTCCAGGAACGCGAGCCCATCGGCGCGAAGGGCCAGTGCGACGTCAAGATGGAGGTCAAGCCGAAGTCTCGCGCCATCGTCGCGGTGACGCTCGGGGTCGGCACAACGGACCAGGCCTGCACCGACGTGAACGACTTCGCCACCAAATTCGAGCCTATGCTGCCGAAGTAGCCCTGCTCAGAGCTGCAGATCTCGTCACAGCGGCACAGCAGCCAGTGACACGCGGCCCGGTCACTACTACAGTAGCGGTGCGACACAGAGGGTAATCTTGCGCAGCCGCGTCTTAGGGAGGGACCGATGGCCACGGGAGCCCAGTTCGGAGGGCCACCTCCCACGCCTCCGGCCGGCGATGCCGGCAACAACTTCCTGTCCGGCCTCCTCGACGTCCCGGTGGACGCGGAGGGCGCGAAGCGGGTCAACGACGGCGCGCAGCAGTTCAAGGCACTCGCCCAGAACGGCGGGTTCGCCATCAACGAAGAAGGCTTGCAGCGCTACCGGACAGTGTGCGACACCTTCATCGACGGCTACAGCGACATCAAAGCCGACCTGCTCGCGCTCGGCCAAGCGGCGAAGATGGGCAACAGCGCCTACGCCAAGGAAGTCGCGACCTTCAACGTCAAGGTGGCCGTGAGCGATCCTGAGTCGCTCGTGCCCAACCTCGAGCTGCTCATCGATGGCTTCAAGCAGGTCAAAGAGGCCCTCACCATCGCGCGAAAGAACTACAGCGAGACCGAGGACACCCACAGTCAGACCTTCGCCAAGCTTCGTGGGGGCGAGTGACCATGGCTCAGGAGCACGCCGGGCATCGGCAGTACGAAAGCGACTTCTACGCCCAGACGCAGCAGAAGCTGCAGCAGAACGTGCACCACTTCGGCGCCGAAGACCAGGGTGACGCCCGCGACGGTGTCACGCCGCAGACGCAGAACCAGGCCGCGCAGTACTCCGTCGAGCAGGGCAAGCAGCTGCTGCACGATCGGGCCACCCGTGGGGATGCGCCCGCGCCGGGGCAGAACTACCCCGCCAGCAGTCATGAAGACCTCTACAACATGGTCCACGAGAACATGAATCCCGGGGATCTGGACGACCGCGGCCGGGTGGCCAACAAGCTCGGTAACTGGCTGGCCGACGTCTCCAACGCCGCGAACGACGCCGTCAACTCCAGTGAGGTGCAGTGGCAGGGCTCGGGGGCCGCGCAGGCTCATGGGTTCTTCCAGAACACCGCCACCTACACCGCCGATACGGCCAACGCCGCTCAGCTCAGCTCCAACCGCTACTCGCAGCAGGCGGCCGCCGCTGATTATGCGCAGAAGAACATGCCTGAGCCCACCGGCTTCAACCAGCAGGCCGAGGTCGACAAAGCGACCAAGCAGTACCAGGCCGGCGATCTGATCGGCGGGGCCAACACGATGAACGGCGTCGCCGCGAAGCAGCAGCAGGCCGACGCCGCGCACCAGCAGGCTGTGCAGGTTCTCCAGGGACTCGACGGCACCTACCACGAGACCGCCAGCACCCAGCCGACCTACTCGCCGCCGCCGCAGCTGGGGTCGAGTGACAGCACCACCGCCAGCGGGTTCCACGGGACCAGCAGCACCAGCTTCAGCGGCACCCCGACCATCGGCGGCTCAGGCGGAACCGGTGGGACAGGCGGCTTCAGCGGAGTCGGCGGCGGAGCCGGGGGCACCGGCGGGACCAGCGGCAGCTTCGCGCCCCCCGGCGGCCCCACGCCTCCCGGGGCGACGCCGCCCAGCACCTTCGTTCCGCCCGGGGCCACCAGCGGCACCGGGAACGCCGGTGGCTTCGGCGGCGGCAACTCCGGCTTCCGCGGCGCGCCCGCCGCGAGTGCGTTCCCGCGGATGGGGCCCGACGGGCTCGCGATGCCCGGCGGGACGACCGGGACAGGCGGGGCCGGTGGGGACATCACGCGGGGCAAGTCCGGGGCCGGACGCGCCGGGAGCGGGTTCGCCGGGTCGCGGGTGTCCGGCGGCGGCGCCACCGGCGGGCCGAAGGAAACCGCGGGCGAAGGCGGCAAGACGGGCGCCAAGGGCACCGGTGAACGGCTCGAGCGCGGCGCGACCGCGGCCGCCGCGGCCAAGGGGAAGGCCGGGGGCGCCGGTGCGGCCGGGGCCGGCGCTGGCAAGAAGAAGGAAGACGACAAGGAACACAAGAACAAGATCCAGCTCGAGGAAGACATCTTCGACCTCAAGCCGGAACGCGGACCGGACGGCGAGAAGATCGTCCGGCCGACCATCGGCGAAGCCTGACCCCAGGCCGGGCCGCGAGACGATCGCGCGGCCGACCAGCAGAGACGGCCCTAGCTCAAACCGAGCCGCGAGAAGATCGCCCATCTGCGCGGCCTGACCCCAGGACCCCTAAGGGGTTGCCCTGGTAACGCGAGAAAAGCGTCACCACACGGGCCCAAATGCCCTGGATACAGTGGAAGCATGCGCTTCTTCATCGTCGACGCCTTCACCGGCAAGGCCTTCGCCGGGAACTCCGCCGGGGTCGTGCTCCTCGACGCGCCCGCCGAGCCCGCCTGGATGCAGGCCGTCGCCGCGGAGATGCGGCACTCCGAGACCGCCTTCGTCGTCGTCGGCGGAGACGAGGGGCCGAAGTCGTTGCGGTGGTTCACGCCGGCGGCCGAAGTCGCCCTGTGCGGGCACGCCACCGTCGCCACGACGCACGTGCTCGGCGGCGAGCAGGTCTACGCCACCCTCAGCGGCGAGCTGCGCGCGAAGGCCGCCGACGGCTGGGTCGAGCTGGACTTCCCCTCCGACCCGCCCGCGCCGTCCGACGACGACCTCAGCGCGATCCTGCCCGGCGTCGAGATCGAGCACTCCGGACGCGGCGTCGAGAACCTCTTCGCCGTCCTCCCGGACGCCGAGGCCGTCCGCACCCTCGAGCCCGATCTGAAAGCGCTGAAGGCCACCTGGAAGGGCCGGCTGCTCGTCACGGCCGCGGGTGACGTCGACGGCATCGACTACGTCAGCCGGTTCTTCGGGCCCGGCGTCGGCGTCGACGAAGATCCCGTCACCGGCTCGGCGCACTGCGTCCTGTCGCCGTACTGGTCCGGGCGGCTGAACAAGACCGACCTCACCGGCGCGCAGGTGTCGGCGCGCGGCGGCATCGTCCGGACCCGCCAGGACGGCGACCGGGTCTACCTGTCCGGCCAGGCCGTGACCGTCGTGAGCGGGGAGCTGCACGTCTGATGCGCACGCTGCTGAACATCATCTGGCTCGTGCTGTGCGGCTTCTGGATGGCGCTGGGCTACCTGGCCGCGGGCGTGGTCTGCTGCATCCTGATCGTCACGATCCCGTTCGGGCTCGCGTCGTTCCGGATCGCCCGCTACGCGCTCTGGCCGTTCGGCCGTACGGTCGTCGACCGCCGCGACGCGGGCTCGCCGTCCTTCGTCGGCAACGTGATCTGGTTCCTCTTCGCCGGGCTGTGGCTGGCGATCGGGCACGTGTTCACGGGCATCGCGCTGTGCGTCACGATCATCGGCATCCCGCTGGGCGTGGCGAACTTCAAGATGATCCCGGTGTCCCTGATGCCGCTCGGCAAGGAGATCGTCGAGCTCCCCTGATCACGACTCCGGCTCGTACGGCAGCTTCACCACCAGGCACGGCCCGCCGACGAACAGCCCGCCGTCGACGCCGAGGGCCTTGCCGCCCGCGTAGAGGAACGGGCCCTCGATCTGCGTGGGGTGGATGCCCAGCTGGTCCGCGATGACGCTGTGCCCGTGGATGATGCGCGAGCCGCCCAGTGCGTCCATCAGCTTCTGGGCGTTGTCCTCGCCCTCCGGGCCGCGGAACGCGTAGCGCGTCGTCATCCGGCGCCAGACGTCCCACCACGACTCGATGTCCGAGCCGAGCAGGATCTCGCGGGCGGAGGCGTTGATCGCCTCGACCGAATCGCCCCAGTCGAGGTACTCCAGGGTGTCCGAGTGCAGGAGCAGGTGGTCGGCGGCGAGCGCGGCCAGGGGCCGGGCGGTCAGCCACTCGATGTGCTCCGGGGTCAGCCGGTCCTGGTCCGACAGCAGGCCGCCGTTGATCTCCCAGCTGCGGGCGAAGCTGCGCGGCCCGAAGTCGGACGGCACCGGCTGGTCGCCGAAGTGGTACATGCCCAGCGCGAGGATCTCGTGGTTGCCCAGCAGCGTCTGGACCTGGCCGCCGGCTTCCGCCGCCTGCGCTTCGAGCTGGATGACCAGGTCGATGGCGCCCACGCCGTCCGGCCCGCGGTCGACGAAGTCACCGAGGAACCACAGCTGGTCCTCGCCCCCTGACCAGTTGTCTTCGTCGTCCACCAACCCCTCGGCGCGCAGTGCTTCGGCCAGTTCGTCCCGGTGGCCATGCACGTCGCCCACCACAAATGTGGAGTTGCTCATCCGGTGACGATAAGCCCTGCTCGCGACGGGGTCTCGATCAGCCTTCCCCGAATGGGTCGGTCGTCTTCCCGATCAGGTCGGCGATGGAGTCGAGCACCAGAGTGGGCCGATACGGATAGCGTTCGGCCGACTCCCTGGTGGAGATGCCAGTGAGCACCAGAATCGTCTGCAGCCCGGCTTCGATGCCCGAGTGCACGTCCGTGTCCATCCGGTCGCCGATCATCAGCGTCGACTCCGAATGGGCACCCAATCGGCGCAACGCCGAGCGCATCATCAACGGGTTCGGCTTGCCGACGTAGTACGGCGAACGCCCGGTGGCCTTCTCGATCAGCGCCGCGACGGAACCGGTGGCGGGCATCGAGCCCTCGACGCTCGGGCCGGTCGCGTCCGGGTTGGTCGCGATGAACTTCGCGCCGCCCTCGATCAGCCGGATCGCCCGCGTGATGGCGCTGAAGCTGTACGTGCGGGTCTCGCCCAGCACGACGTAGTCGGGGTCGCGCTCGGTCAGGACGTAGCCGACCTCGTGCAGCGCCGTCGTCAGGCCCGCTTCGCCGATGACGTACGCCGTGCCGTTGGGCCGCTGCGACGAGAGGAACTTCGCCGTCGCCAGCGCCGACGTCCAGATCGCTTCCTCGGGGATGTCGAGCCCGGTGCGCTCCAGGCGCGCCCGCAGGTCACGCGGGGTGTAGATCGAGTTGTTCGTCAACACCAGGAAGCCGATGCCGTTCGCCTTCAGCTCGGCGAGGAACTCGTCGGCCCCGGGAACGAGGTGCTCCTCCTTCACCAGGACGCCGTCCATGTCGGAGAGATACGTCCACCGGCGCTCATCCATGGGCGAAACCTATCACGCGCGCGAGACACCTGCGTTCGCCGACGAAAAGGGTTACAGTGGGAATTGCCGGTATCGCGAGGGGAGTCGCGTACCCGGCCACCGAGGGGGTTCGGGGGAATTCATCGCACACGTCGTCGACGGAAACGTCGTGGCGCAATTCGTCCTGCCCCCGCACCGCGAGGGGGAGAAACGCATGACCGGAATCATCGAGCGCCCGGCGACGACCGGGCCGATCACCGCGCCGAACTGGGGACTCACCAAGTTCCTCGACCCACTGCGCGTTCCACCGGCGCTCCGGCCGCATTCCTGGCGCCACGACGCGATCACCATTCCGATGGTGACGAAGCACCAGCGGCTCCACTCACAATTGCCGCCGAGTACATTGTGGACGTACGCGGGACATTTCCCGGGTCCGACTATCGACGTGCGCACCGGCGAACAACTGCGGATTTCGTGGTCGAACGAAATCGACGGTGAGTTTCCGCTCGTCGCCGTTCAGGGCCCGGTGGCGGACGCGCCGGCGAGCCGGCCCGGCCGCGAGCTGGACCGGCCCGGCTACTCCGTCATCGACGGCGTCGCCGACCTGCCGGCGTGGACCGTGGTGCACCTGCACGGCGCCCGGACCAACGCGGGCAACGACGGCTGGGCGCACAACGCCGGCCTGAAGGGCACTTCGCAGCTGACGGAGTACCAGAACGCCCAGCCCGCGATGCCGCTCTGGTACCACGACCACGCGATGGCGATCACGCGCTTCAACGTGCACACCGGCCTCGCCGGGATGTACCTCATCCGCGACGACGAGGAGGACGCGCTCGACCTGCCGCACGGCGACCACGAGATCCCGCTGGTCATCACCGACCGCAACCTCGACACCGACCCGGCGACCGGCGCGCTCACCGGGCAGCTGCTGTTCAAGGTCCCGGTCGTCCCGAACGGCCCGATGATCCCGTTCACCGGCCCGTTCACCCTGGTCAACGGCGTCATCTGGCCGCACTTGGACGTCAACGCGCGGTGGTACCGCTTCCGGCTGCTCAACGCGGCCAACTCGCGGTTCTACACGCTGAACCTGGTCGACGAGGACAACCGGCCGGTGAACGACGCCGTCCGCCTGATCGGCACCGACGGCGGCCTGCTGCCGGTGCCCGCGGAACTGCCCGCGGCCGGCCTGACCGTCGCCCCGGCCGAGCGCTTCGACGTGCTGATCGACTTCAGCCGCTTCAAGGGCCGCAAGCTCAAGCTGCGCAACGCCGACCCGCGCCTCGGCACGGTCGAGCCGGACCTGATGGAGTTCCGGGTCGACGGCCGCGCGAAGCACGACCCGTTCCGGCTGCCGGCGACGATCTCGACGTCCTACACGCGGCTGGTGCACGGCTCGACGCTGCCGGAAGACCACGACCACGTCTGGGTCGCGCTGCTGCTCAACGCCGAGGGCCACCCCGAGATGTGGGACCTCGAGGAGCTGGACACGCCGGATCCCGGCGGCGAGGGGATCATCCAGCTCGCCGACCCGGCCGGCCCGCTGCGGACGTTCCGGATGATCGGGAAGATCTTCGACGACACCACCGGCATCTTCATCGACCACGACCGGTGGGCGGTGTGGAACATCCTGCACGTCGCGAACGGCGGGCCCGCGCACCCGATCCACATCCACCTGACGGAGTTCCAGGCGCTCTTCCGGCGGGCCTTCACCACGACGTTCGACCAGGCGGCGGCCCGGACGACCGCGCCGCTCGCCGGGTTCACCGACGTCCCGCTGGAGAAGTACGAAGAGGGCTGGAAGGACACGATCATCGTGAACCCCGGCCAGTGGGTGAGCGTGGCCGGGCGGTTCGGCGGTGGCACCGGCGAGTTCATGTACCACTGCCACATCCTCGACCACGAGGACGAAGGCATGATGCGGCCGTTCGTCGTGCACCCGCCGGAGGTGGCGAAGTTCCACGTCCACCCGGGCGGCGGCCACCACCACGACGGCTGAGCGGTCTGCCGCGGCTCTCGTGAGTGTTTAGGGCGGTTCTAACCGCCCTAAACACTCACGACAAGCCGCGGCAGAGTCAGGAAGTGGCGGCCGGGTGCACGCTGACCGTGGCGGCCTTGACCGACAGCGTCACCGCTGTGCCGGGTTCGAGGGCCAGCTCGGCCACCGCGGCCGGGGTGAGGTCGGCGGTGAGGCCGTGCACCCAGCCGTCGCCCTCGGCCCGGACGCGGATCACCGGCCCGTGCGGCTCCAGCGCGGCGACGACGGCGCCGGCGGTGTTGCGCGGGCTCCCCCGGTGCGCGCCGTCGCGGGAGTAGACGGCGACGGCGTTCGGCGGGAACACCGCGACCGCCGGCTCGCCCCGGACCACATCGGCTGCCGGGATGCCGGAGACGACGGCACCCGACGCCGTCCGCAGGCCGTCTTCGACCGCCGTGCCGGCGATCAGGTTGAGGCCGGCGATCCGCGCGGTGAACGCCGTTCGCGGGGCGGACAGCACGTCACGGGTCGGGCCGCGTTCGACGACGCGGCCGTCGTTCATCACCGCGACGTGGTCGGCGAGCGCGAGCGCGTCGAGCGGGTCGTGCGTGACCAGGACGGTCGTCGGCCCGGTCTTCAGCACCCGCCGCAGCAGGCCGCGGATCGCGGGCGCGGCGTCGACGTCGAGGGCGGCGAACGGCTCGTCGAGCAGCAGCAGGTCCGGCTTGGCGGCGAGCGCCCTGGCGATCGCGACGCGCTGGGCCTGCCCGCCGGACAGCTGGCCGGGACGCCGGCCGGCGAGCTCGACGGCGTCCACTTCGGCCAGCCAGTGGTGGGCGAGGTCGCGGGCGGCGCGGCGGCCGGTGCCGGTCGAGCGCGGCGAGAACGCGACGTTGTCCACGGCGGACAGGTGCGGGAAGAGCAGCGCGTCCTGCGAGAGCAGCCCGATGCCACGCCGGTGCGGCGCCAAGTCGGCCAGCGACCGCCCGGCCACGGTGATCTCCGCGGACCGCGGCGCGACCAGCCCGGCGAGGCAGCCGAGCACCGTCGACTTGCCGGAGCCGTTCGGGCCCAGCAGCGCCAGCACCGTCCCGGTGGGCACGTCGATGTCCACGTCGAGCTCGAACGAACCGCGGACGACCTCGATCCGGGCGGTCAGGCTCATCGCAGCCCGCCTTCCCACGAGCGCGGGCGCGCGACGGCGATCACGACGACCGCCACGACGATCAGCAGCAGCGCGAGCGCCACCGCGCTGTCGACGTCCACTTCGGCCTGCTGGTAGACCTCCAGCGGCAGCGTGCGGGTGACGTCTTCGAGGCTGCCGGCGAAGGTGATCGTCGCGCCGAACTCGCCGAGCGCGCGGGCGAAGCTGAGGACGACGCCGGAGCCGAGCGAGGGCAGCAGCAGCGGCAGGGTGACCCGGCGGAAAACGGTCCAGGGCCGCGCGCCGAGCGTCGCGGCGACCTGCTCGTAGCGGTCGCCGGAGCCGCGCAGCGCCCCTTCGAGGCTGACCACGAGGAACGGCATCGCGACGAACGTCTGCGCGATGACCACCGCGGTCGTGGTGAACGGCACCGACTCCCCGGTCAGCGTGGTGATCAGCATGCCGAGGAAGCCCTTGCGGCCGAGCAGGTAGAGCAGCGCGAGCCCGCCGACGACCGGGGGCAGCACCAGCGGCAGCAGCACGATCGAGCGCAGCAGGCGGACGCCGGCGAACCGGGCGCGGGCGAGCACGACGGCCAGCGGCACGCCGAGCAGCACGCAGGCCACAGTGGACAACGTGGCCGTGATCAGCGACAGCCGCAGCGCGTGCAGCGACGACGGCGTGACGATCAGCGCGGGGAACCGCGTGAGGTCGGAGCGCACCAGCAGCCCGACGACGGGGAGCACGACCAGCGCCAGCGCGAGCGTGGCGGGCACGGCGAGCACCCACGGAACCCGCGAACGGCCGGCCGGGGACTTCCCCGGCCGGCCGTTCACGAGGTGCTTACGCCGCAGGGCCGAACCCGACCTTCGTCAGCTCCGCCTTGCCCTCCGCGCCGAGCACGAACTCGTCGAACTCCTTGGCCAGTGCGCTCTGACCGCCCTTGACCACGGCGATCGGGTAGTTGTTGATCGCGCCGCTCGCCTCGGGGAAGTCGACCTTGTCGACCTTGCCCGCGGCGGACGTGGCGTCGGTCACGTAGACCAGGCCCGCGTCGGCGTCCCCGGACTGGACCTTGGCGAGCACCTGCTTGACGTCCTGCTCCTCGCTCTTCGGCTTGAGCGTGACGCCGGTGCTCGTCTCGACCTTCTTCGTCGCCGAGCCGCACGGCACCTGCGCGGCGCAGGTCACCACGGTCAGCCCGGCCTTGTTCAGGTCGGCGAACGTCTTGATGCCCTTGGGGTTGCCCGGGGCGACGGCGATGGCGAGCTTGTTCGTGGCGAACACGGTCGGCTGGCCGTCGATCACCCCGCCCTGCACGGCCTTGTCCATGTTGGCCTGGTCGGCGGAGGCGAAGACGTCGGCCTTCGCGCCGTTGGTCAGCTGCTGGACCAGACCGGACGAACCGGCGAAGCTGAACTTCACGGTGACGCCGGAGTGCGCGGCTTCGAACTCCTTGCCGAGCGCGGTGAACGACTCGGTGAGGGACGCGGCGGCGAACACGGTCAGCGTGCCGCCGGCCTCGCCGGCGCCCTTGGGCGCCGGCGCGCTGGCCGACGATCCGCCGGGCTGCGTGCTGGGCTCGTCCGAGCTGCTGCACGCGCCCGCGAACAGAGCGACGGCCGCAACGGCGAGAGCAAGCTTCTTCATCGACTTCCTTCCGGTGTCTCCACCACGACAGTGGTCGCCTTGACCACCGCGACCGCGAGCACCCCCGGGCGCAGGCCCAGCTCGCGTACGGCTTCCGTACTCATCAGGGACACCACACGGTGTGCCCCGCACTGCAGTTCCACCTGGGCCATCACCTTGTCGGCGACGACCTCGGTGACCAGCCCGACGAACTTGTTGCGGGCGGAGCGGCCGACCGAAGACGGGTCGTCGGGGCCACTCGCCTGGGCACGGGCGAACCCGGCCAGCTGGGCACCGTCCACGACCTTGCGGCCGGCGGCGTCGTCGGTGGCGGTCAGCTGGCCCGCGCGCACCCAGCGGCGGACCGTGTCGTCACTGACCCCGAGCAGGCGCGCGGCCTCGGACAACCGAAATTGCGGCATAGCGCAGACATTATCGCCGCAGTTGAGGAAAAGCTACGCGGGGCGCGAATTGTGCATGATCTCGGCGCGCAGCTGTTCCAGCATGACATTCTGATAACGCTCGATGACTTTTCGTTCGGCCGGTGAGAACTGCGCGAGGCTCTCGCGAAGCCCGTCGAAGGCTGACTGGAAGAGCGGCGCGTAGCGCTCGGCGGCCCCGGGCACGACCTCGACGAGGACCTTGCGCCGGTCCTCCGGGTCGCGGACGCGGCGGACCAGCCCGACCTTCTCCAGCCGGTCGATGACGCCCGTGACCGCGCCGGTCGACAGCCCGGTGAGCTCGGCGATCCGGCCCGCGGTGAGCGGCCCGGCCGCCTGTCCGACCAGGTCGAACGTCTTGTGGTCGGTACCGGACAGGCCCATCCGCTCGGCGATCCTGGCGTGCCGGAGTACGGTCAGCGTGCTGCTTTCGCGACCCAATTCCGCGAAGCGGAAGAGTTCCGCTTCGGGCACCGGGTACGGCTTTTCCGTCGTGCTCGACATCACGAGTCCTTCTCCCGGCGTGCCGACCGGGGTAGTTCGGCCGCTGAACCACTCACTCCGCAAAGTATCCTAGCGATCACCTCGCTTCGCGCGTTCCAGAGTTAGGCTGTGCGTAATGACGGCAGTGGATCTCGGGTTTCCTCGCGTCCCCGGTACACGAGGTTCGTCTCGTGTGCCCCGACCCGAGAACCCACGACTCATCGACACCTTCGGCCGGGTGGCCACCGATCTGCGGGTTTCCCTGACGGATCGGTGCAATCTGCGCTGCACCTACTGCATGCCCGCCGAGGGCCTCGACTGGATGCCGGGCGAGGAAGTTCTGACCGACGACGAGCTGGTCCGGCTGATGCGGATCGCCGTCGAGATGCTGGGCGTCACCGACATCCGGCTCACCGGCGGTGAACCGCTGCTGCGGCCGGGCCTCGAGGACCTCGTCGCGCGGATCACGGCGCTCGAGCCGCGGCCCCGGCTGTCCATGACCACCAACGGGATCGGCCTGGCCAAGCGCGCGAAGGACCTCGCGGCCGCCGGGCTGGCCCGGATCAACGTCTCGCTCGACACCGTCGACCCCGCGACCTTCCTCGCGATCACCCGGCGCGACCGGCTCTCGCACGTGCTGGCCGGCATGGCCGCCGCGCGTGACGCCGGGATGACACCGGTCAAGGTCAACGCCGTGCTGATGCGGGGCGTCAACGACACCGAAGCCGTGGCGCTGCTGAAGTTCTGCCTCGCCGAGGGCTACCACCTGCGGTTCATCGAGCAGATGCCGCTGGACGCCCAGCACGGCTGGAACCGCGGCGAAATGATCACCGCGTCGGAGATCCTCGGGATGCTGGGCACGGAGTTCTCGCTGAGCCCGTTCCCGGTGTCCCGCGGCGGGGCGCCGGCCGAACGCTGGCTGGTCGACGGCGGCCCGGGCGACGTCGGCGTGATCGCGTCGGTGACCCGGCCGTTCTGCGCCGCCTGCGAGCGGACCCGGCTGACCGCGGACGGCGCGGTGCGCTCCTGCCTGTTCAGCAACGACGAGACCGACCTGCGCGCCCTCGTGCGCGCGGGTGTGCGCGACGAAGAAGTGGCGGACGCCTGGCGGGCGACAATGTGGGGGAAGCTCGCGGGGCACGAGATCAACGACGCCGGGTTCGCACAGCCGATCCGGCCGATGAGCGCGATCGGCGGCTGAGATGACGACCCTGACCATCGTGGTCCGGTACTTCGCCGCGGCGCGCGCCGCGGCCGGTGAAGAAGAGGAGAAGGTGCAGCTGCCTTCGACCGCTTCGGTCGCCGACGCCGTGGCCGAGCTGCGCCGCCTCCACCCGGAGCGGCTGCCGCGGGTCCTGGAGGCCGTCAGCTACCTGCTCGACGGCATCGCGGTCCGCGACCTCACCCGCCGCCTCAAGGACGGCGCCGAGCTGGACGTCCTCCCGCCCTTCGCCGGCGGCTGACCTTCTCCTCTACATGAGGGCGCCGTCCCGCGTGCTGCCCCGCTGATCCCGCGTCGCTCCTATAGATAGGTGCGCCGGCCCTCCGCGTACGCGAACCGCCCGGCCGGGCGGGCCACTTCCCCTCCCCCGATAACCGCCGACCGCTCGGGTACGGCAGCCGACCGCTCGCCGACGCGGGTCCGGCGCCCCGGCGTGGCACCCCACCGCGGCCGGGCGTTCGCGGGACGCTGAATCCGCGGTCGATCCCACTCCGTCCGGTGACCCGTCTCGCCTGGTCGGACACGGTCCGTCGCCCCCGCCGGCACCCGCCGCCCGGACGGACGCCTCCGACCGTGCTCGCAAACCCCTCGAACAGGTGGGGCCGGAGTTACTCATGGGGCACCAGAGGCCACTGTCAAGTCTGGCGAACCACCGGGGGACTCCATAAGATGCGCCCCCCATTCGTGAACCGGGCGGCCCGAAAGGGCCATTCACTGCGCAAAACACGTGATGCAAGCCTCACGATCCGTGCTTTGTCTCGGCAAGGAAACGGACAGATAACGGCCCGCTGACCTGCGTAGACACGCACATCGACGGGGGTTGCGTGCCGTTACTGTGACGTAGGTCACGCCCCGAATAATTTCCGATCACGGTCATCGTTACGTACCGTCGCTAATCGGCTGGCCCCGACCAGTCACGCAACACCGGGAATCCGTAGCGCCTAGCCCTGTCCGACGGATCCCCGGACCCATACCCCGAGCGAAAGCATTTCCGGACAGGGACGAGGGGACGAGGACGACGCGTCGTGCGTCGGAGCCGTCTGCCGGCCTGAGAGGGCCGGCGCCAGGACCCCGATCCTGACCCTCAGCACAAGTCTCGTAGGCGCAGGGAAGCCTGAGAAGCATTCAGATGTCTTACCGAGGCAAGCACCGCAAGATGTCCGCTGCCACCCGCACCGTCGCTCGCGTCGCCATCGCGGGCATCGCGGTCGGCGCCCCCCTCGCGATCGCCGCGACCCCCGCGTCGGCGACGAACTGGGACGCGATCGCGCAGTGTGAGAGCGGCGGCAACTGGAGCATCAACACCGGCAACGGCTACTACGGCGGCCTGCAGTTCACGCAGAGCACCTGGAAGGCCTACGGCGGCACCGGCAGCGCCCAGGGCGCGTCGCGTGACCAGCAGATCGCCGTGGCCGAGCGCGTTCTACAGGGCCAGGGCATCGGCGCCTGGCCGGTCTGCGGCAAGAAGGGCGGCGGCGGTTCGTCGACGGCCCCGCGGACCGCGAAGACCACCACGCCCAAGAAGGTGACTCCCAAGAAGAGCACCCCGGTGGCCCCGAAGCAGGCCGCGGCCCCCAAGCAGGCCGCAGCCCCGTCGGCGACCGGCGTGAGCAGCTCGAACCCGGCCGGTGACTACACCGTCGTGGCGGGCGACACGCTGTCCAAGATCGCCAAGCAGTTCAGCGTCACCGGCGGCTACCAGAAGCTGCAGGACCTGAACGCGAAGTACATCCCGAACGCGGACATGATCCTCGTCGGGCAGAAGATCGCCACCAAGTGACGATCGCGCAGTGATGCGCAGGTCCGGCCTCGAGCCGTGACATCGGGAACCCTCCACCGCCAATCCCCCGGGCGGTGGAGGGTTCTTGTCATTCGCCTCGGACCCGGCGCGCTTGCGCGAGCTGCAGCCGCTCGCCGCGGCGCAGCAGGTCGATGATGAACACCAGTTCTTCCGCGGAGTACCGCTCGAGCAGCTCACGCCCGGCCCGTTCGACCGGTGCGTAGACCTCCTCCAGCAGGTCCACCGCGTGCGGAGTCAGCTCCACCACCGCCCGGCGCCGATCTTCGGCGTCGGTTTTTCGCGTCAGGTGCCCGGCGTGGATCAGCCGCTGGATCGCCGTCGTCGTCGCGGCCGGGCTCAGGCCGGCCGCCGTGGCCAGCCCGCCGGCCGTCAGCGTGCCCGCCGTCATGACCAGGCCGATGATCCGCAGATCCGTCCGGTTGACGCCGAACGCCGCCGCCGCGGCCTCGTCGACCAGGTCGTCGGCCGCGCCGAAGTCGGCCGCGGCGTGGGTGGCCTCGGCGATCAGCTCGGCCCGGGACGGCAGTTGTTTCGACACTCGAAAGAGTCTACCTTGACGGAGAACTCCTTCGATCGTCGAAAGGTTTGCTCTCGTGACGACCCTCCCCGGCTGGCTGCGGCCCGCCAACCGGCTCATCCGCCTGCTGACGCGGGCCGGGCTGCCCCTCGGCACCATCCACGTCCTGACGGTCCCGGGCCGCCGCTCGGGTGCGCCGCGGGCCACGCCGGTCTCCCCGCTCACCGTCGGCGGCCACCGCTACGTCATCGCCGGCCTGCCGGAGTCCGACTGGGCGCGCAACGTCCGCGCCGCGGGCCGCGGTGAGCTCGCGCGCGGCCGCCGCCGGCAGCCGGTGACGCTCACCGAGGTCACCGACCCCGGCCTGCGCCGCGAGGTCGTGCGCGCTTTCCCGCGCGAGGTCCCGCACGGGGTGCCGATGTTCGTCAAGCTGGGCATCGTCACGAAGGCGGACCCGGACGAGTTCGCCGCGGCGGCCGACCGGGTCGCGGTCTTCCGGATCGCTCCCGTGGCGGGCTGACCCACGTCAGGGCGAGTTGACCCACTCGTCCGTGCCGTCGGTGAAGTGCTGGTGCTTCCAGACCGGGAGCCGGGCCTTGACCTCGTCCACCAGCTCCGCGCACGCCGTGAACGCCTGGCCGCGGTGCTCGGCCGCCACCGCGATCGCCAGCGCGACGTCGCCGATCGTCAGCGCGCCGATGCGGTGGCTGACCGCGACCGCCCGGACGCCGGTCCAGCGGGCCGACAGGTCGGCCACGACGTCCGCGATGACCTGGCTCGCGCTCGGGTGACCCTCGTAGGTCAGGTCGCGCACGCCCTTGCCGCCGTCGTGGTCGCGGACCACGCCGGCGAACGTCACCACCGCGCCCGCGGCGTCGTCCTCGACCAGGCGGGCGTGCTCCTCGACCGAGAGCGGCTCCGAGGCCACCAGCGCCCGCGCGACGCGGACCGCCGGGCCCGTGGGGACCGCGCGCGGGTGGTCGCCGCCGGCCAGCTGGTCGACGGCGTGGTCCAGGATGCCGTCGAGGACACCCAAACCGTCCTTGACGCCGCCGCTGGAGCCCGGGAGGTTCACGACGAGGGTCCTCCCCGCAACCCCGGCCACACCGCGTGAGAGGACCGCTGAGGGCACCTTGGGCAGGCCCGCCGCGCGGATCGCGTCCGCGACGCCCGGCAGCTCGTGGTCCAGGACCGCCTTCGTGACGTCCGGGGTGCGATCGGTCGGGGAGATCCCGGTGCCGCCGGTGGTGAGCACGACGGCCACGCCGTCGGCCAGCGCGGCCCGCAGCGCCACCCCGACCGGGTCGCCGTCCTCGACCACGACCGGCGCCGGGACGTCGTACCCGCGATCGGCCAGCCAGGCGGCGATCACCGGGCCGGTCTTGTCCTCGTAGATCCCCTTCGCGGCGCGGTTGGACGCCACGATCACCCGCGCAGTGCGCTTCACGGCCGCTCCCAGGTCCCGGTCTTGCCGCCGTCCTTGCGGAGCAGGCGGACCTCGTCCAGCGTCGCCGCCGGATCGACGGCCTTGATCATGTCGTGCACGGTCAGCCCGGCCACGGCCACCGCGGTCAGCGCCTCCATCTCGACGCCGGTGACGTCGGTGGTCTTGGCGGTCGCGCGGATCCGGACCTCGGCCTCGCCCAGCTCGAACTCGACCTTGACCCCGGACAACGCGATCTGGTGGCACAGCGGGATCAGCTCGGGCACCCGCTTGGCGCCCATGATCCCGGCGATCCGCGCGGTGGCCAGGGCGTCACCCTTCGGGAGGCCGTCGGTGGCGAGCAGCCGGAGCACCTCGGCGGTGGTCCGCACGGTGCCGGCCGCGAGCGCGGTGCGCGCGGAAGCGGTCTTGCCGGAGACGTCGACCATCCGGGCGGCGCCGGTCTCGTCGACGTGGCTGAGTTCACTCACCAGCCGAGGCTACTTTCCGCCGGTGCCCGGCGAAGAGCAGGTGACCGGTTTCGCACCGGCGCCGCGAGCTGGGGGTCCCGGGCGCCGGTGCTCGCCGGTTGGTCTCTTGGGCCGGCCAAGAGCCTAAGGCGCGCGGAACACCGCCGTCGTCCGTCCGGGGACGGATTCGAAGATCAGCCGAAATGGTGACTCAGCGCTCGGCGCGGACGGCCTTGCGCACCGCCTCGGCGACCGCGGGCGCCACCGCGCTGTCGAACACGCTCGGCACGATGAACGACGCGTTGAGCTTGCCGTTGTCGACGACGTCGGCGATCGCGTCGGACGCGGCCAGCAGCATGTCGTCGTCGATGTTGTTGGCGTGCGCGTCGAGCAGGCCGCGGAAGACGCCCGGGAAGGCCAGCACGTTGTTGATCTGGTTCGGGAAGTCGCTGCGGCCGGTCGCGACGACGGCGGCGTGCTGCTGCGCCTCGAGCGGGTCGATCTCCGGGTCCGGGTTGGCCAGCGCGAAGACGACCGCGTCGTCCTTCATGGTCGCGACCTGCTCGGCGCCGAACAGGTTGGGCGCCGAGACGCCGATGAAGACGTCCGCGCCGACCAGGGCCTCGTGCAGGGTGCCGCTGACCTGCTCGGCGTTGGTGTGCGACGCGATCCAGGTCAGGTTGTCGTCGAGGTTGCCGCGCGCGGAGTGGACGATGCCGTCGATGTCCGCGGCGACGATGTCGCCCGGGTTCTTGCGCAGCAGCAGCCGGATGATCGCCGAGCCGGCCGCGCCGACGCCGCTGACCACGATCTTGCAGTCCTCGATGTTCTTCTTGACCACGCGCAGGGCGTTGCGCAGCGCGGCGACGACCACGATCGCGGTGCCGTGCTGGTCGTCGTGGAACACCGGGATGTCGAGCTGCTCGCGCAGCCGCTTCTCGATCTCGAAGCAGCGCGGCGCGGCGATGTCCTCGAGGTTGATGCCCGCGTAGACCGGCGCGAGCGCCTTGACGATCATGATGATCTCTTCGGTGTCCTGGGTGTCCAGGCAGACCGGCCAGGCGTCGACGTCGGCGAACTTCTTGAACAGCGCCGCCTTGCCCTCCATCACCGGCAGCGCCGCGGCGGGGCCGATGTTGCCCAGGCCGAGCACGGCGGAACCGTCGGTGACCACCGCGACGGTGTTGCGCTTGATGGTCAGCCGCCGCGCGTCCTCGGGGTTCGCCGCGATCGCCTGGCAGACGCGCGCGACGCCCGGGGTGTAGGCGCGGGAGAGGTCGTCACGGTTGCGGAGCGCGACCTTGGGGGTGACCTCGATCTTGCCGCCGAGGTGGATCAGGAACGTCCGGTCGGAGACCTTGCGGACCTTGACGCCGGGCAGCGAGTCGAGCGTCTGGGTGATGTCGTTCGCGTGGTTCTCCGACAGCGCGTTGGCGCTGATGTCGACCACGATCGAGTCGGAGTGGGACTCCACGACGTCGAACGCGGTCAGCACGCCACCGACGCGCCCGACGGCGGTGGTGAGGTCACCGGCCGCGCTGGACGAGGCCGGGGCCTCGACCCGGACGGTGATCGAATATCCGGGACCGGGAACCGGCATGGCTTACTCCCACGTGGGAAAGAGGGCTTGGGACGGGAGCGAACCTACTCCCGTGACCGCCCTCACGAGGCCCCGATACCGGTACTGACCAGTAACTATGCGATCAGCGGTTGATCTCGGTCTCGGGGTGCACGTAGGGCACCGTGTCGAGCGGGAACGTGAGGTCCCCGAACGGCGACAGCGCGCCCTGGCGGTCCGACGCCAGTTCGGTCACGGGGTGCTCACCGGCCTCGCCCGGCCAGGTCGGGTCGACACCCTTGTGCTTCTTCTCGCCCTTGGCCACAACGTCCTCCCACACAGCCGTCCTTGTTCTCGGGGACAGTCTGCCCGAGACGAGGCGAGCTCGGCCAACCGCCCGGTACCCTGGTCCTTCTATGCCCGCGACCTCCTTGGCGGACTGGCTGCGTGCGGAGCCCGACGCCGCACTCGCAGAGCTGCTCCGCACGCGTCGCGACTTGTCGACGCCGCCGCCCTCCGACAGCACGGTGCTGGCCACCCGCGCCGGCACCCCGGGCTCGGTCGCGCGTGCCTGCGAAGACCTCGACACCGTCACACTGGCCGTGCTCGAAGCGTGCCTGCTGACCGGCGCGGACCGCGACCCCGTGCCGGTCGAAGACGTCGCGAAGCTGGTCGGCGCCGACATCGCGGCGCCGTTGACCCGGCTCCGCGCGCGGGCGCTGGTCTGGGGCTCGGACGACGCGCTGCGCGTGCCGCCCGCGGTCCGGGAGGCGCTCGGGCCGTTCCCGGCCGGGCTGGGCACGCCGTCGCCGGCACTGGCCGGCGAAGACCTCGAGGCGCGGCTGGCCGAGCTGTCCGACGATGAACGCGGCGTGCTGAACGCGCTGGCCGCGGGCCCGCCGATCGGCCGCACCCGCGACGCGGGGATCGACCTCACGCTGAAGAAGGCCGAAACGCCGGTGCAGAAGCTGCTCGCCCGCGGGCTGCTCCTGCGGCGCGACGACCAGACCGTCGAGCTGCCGATGGAGCTCGGGGTCGCGGTGCGCGGCGGGGTGTTCGGACCGGGCACGCTCACCGAGCCCGAGCTGCCGGTGCACCCGCACCGGGCGTCCACTCTGGACGAAGCCGCGGCCGGTGAGGCGATGGAGTTCCTGCGCCACACCGAATCCCTGCTGCGCGGGTGGTCGGCGGCGCCGCCCCCGGTGCTCAAGTCGGGCGGCCTCGGCGTGCGCGAGCTGAAGAAGCTGGCCAAGGACCTCGAGATCGACGAGACGCAGGCGACGCTGCTGGCCGAGCTGGCCGTCGGGGCCGGGCTCGTGGCGGACAGCGAGGCGAGCGTGCCCGAATGGGTGCCGACGACGCTGACCGACTCCTGGCTCGCGTCACCGACCGCGCAGCGCTGGATGACGCTCGCGCAGGCGTGGCTCGAGCTGCCGCGGCTGCCCGGGCTCGCCGGCGGCCGCGACGCCAAGGACAAGCCGGTCGCGCCGCTGTCCGAAGAGCTCCGGCGGCCGCTGGCGCCGGTCGCGCGCCGCCGCGTGCTGGCCACGCTGGCCGGTCTGCCCGAGGGCGCCGGGGTGAAGAGCGTCGACGAGCTGGTCGCGGTGCTCGCCTGGCGGGCCCCCCGCCGTGGCGGGCGGCTGCGTGACGAGACGGTGCGCTGGACCATGGCCGAGGCGAGCGCGCTCGGCCTGATCGGGCTCGGCGGCGTCACGACGGCGACGCGGGCGCTGCTGGCCGACGACCGCCCGGCCGCCGTCGAGGCGATCCTGGACGCGCTGCCCGCGCCGGTGAACCACGTGCTGCTCCAGGCCGACCTGACGGTGGTCGCGCCGGGGCCGCTGGAGCCGGAGCTGGCCACCGAGATGGACGCGGTCGCCGACATCGAGTCGGCCGGCCACGCGACGGTCTACCGGATCACCGAGGGCTCGGTCCGGCGCGCGCTCGACACCGGCCGGACGGCCGACGAGCTGCACGCGCTGTTCAAGGCGAAGTCCGCGACGCCGGTGCCGCAGGGCCTGAGCTACCTGGTCGACGACGTCGCGCGGCGGCACGGGCGGCTGCGCGGCGGGGTCGCGGCGTCGTTCCTGCGGTGCGACGACGAGGCGCTGCTGGCCGAGGTGCTCGCCCACCCGATCGCCGCGGAGCACGACCTGCGGCTGATCGCGCCGACCGTCGTGATCAGCCCGGATCCCCTGCACGAGGTCCTGACCGGCCTGCGCGGCGCCGGGTTCGCCCCGGCCGCGGAGGGCCCGGACGGCCGGGTCGTCGACATCCGCCCCGGCGGCAGGCGGCTGCCGGCGAAGGCCCGCGCGCCCCGGCGCAACCCGGGCGAGCAGGCGGTGCTGACCGAGGACCAGGCGGAGCGGATCGTCTCCAACCTGCGCGCGGGCGACGCGGCCTCGGCGCGGCGCCGGGGTTCGACGGTCAAGGCGCCGGGCGGTGGCGGCGCGGACACGTCGGCGACGCTGGAGCTGCTGTCCCGGGCCACGCTCGAACGCCGTGAGGTCTGGATCGGCTTCGTCGACTCGCGCGGCACCGCCAGCCAGCGCGTCGTCCGCCCGATCCGCGTCGGCGGCGGGATCCTCGAAGGCGACAACAACGAGCGCTACTCCCTGCACCGCATCACCTCGGCGGCGCTGGTCGAGGACTGATCACCCGCGATCCGGTGAATCGGCACCGGACTGCGCGCCGACGTGGTAAGCCTGGGTCCTTCGGAAGTCAGGGGAGGGACCATGAAGCGAGGAACACGCGTGACCGCGGTGGCCGCGGCGGTGGTGGTGAGCGGGCTGGGGTTCGCCGGGCCGGCGAGCGCCGTCGGACCGCCGGTCTACACGAAGTACGCGGTCGTGGGCACCACGCACGTCGCGAAGCCGGACGCGAACGTCAAGCTCGGGCCGGGGACGGTCGAGATGTACACCGACATCGGCCCGTACACCTACTACGGGACGTTCACGCTGCCGCCGGCGCGGGTCACGAGCGGCGCGGTCAGCGCCACGGTGACGCTCGGCCCGGCCCGGATCGAGGGCTCTTCGTTCGGCGGGTTCACGGGCACCGCGACCTGGCCCGTGCGCGTCTCGGACGTCACGGTCGGCGGCGCCCCGTACGACGTCGGCCCCGCGTGCGGCACCGCCCAGCCGGTGACGACGGAGATCACG
Source organism: Amycolatopsis sp. NBC_00348 (assembly GCF_036114655.1). NCBI lineage: Bacteria > Bacillati > Actinomycetota > Actinomycetes > Pseudonocardiales > Pseudonocardiaceae > Amycolatopsis > Amycolatopsis sp. NBC_00348. Next base: position 7,419,720 of record NZ_CP107994.1, read on the forward strand.
TCGGCCGACTTCACGCTCTCGACCGGCGGGCACCTGAAGTCGACCTACACGATCGGCACCTTCGCGAACTGCGGTCCGGGGACGGCCCCGGTCAACGCGGCGGTCCCGGGGCCCGGCAACACACTGGCCCTGACCCTCACGCCCTGAGCCTGCCGCAGCTTGTCGTGAGTGGTCAGGGCGGTTCTAACCGCCCTAACCACTCACGACGGGTGTGGCGCAGGCCGGGTTACAGGGCCCGCAGGCCCGCCAGGACGCGTTCCATGAAGTCGCGGGACGAGCGGTCGCCCAGGATCAGCTCGGTGTGGTGGACCAGCACCAGCCCGATGTCGGCCATGTCCCCGACCAGCACCTTCACCACGCCCAGCGGCAGCCGCAGGTGCGCGGCGATCTCCGCGATCGACCGCGTGTCGAGGCACAGGTCGCAGATCCGGCGGTGCTCGACCGACCGGACACCGCGGTAGCGGCGGCCGTCGTCGGACGTCGAGACCAGGGCCTCGAGCGCCAGGTTGTGGTCGGACCGGGTGCGGCCACCGGTGCGGGTGTACGGGCGCACCCGCGAGCCGGCCGAAGCCACCGGGACCGGGCTCGCCACGCGTGCGGCGGGCTCGTTCCAGGGGGCCGGTTCGTCGTAGCCGTAGGGCTCGGGCGGCTGCGGGATCCAGCGGGTCTCCGGGTCCGGCGGCGGCGTCCAGCCGGCGCGCGGGTCGACCGGCGGGGCCCACGACGGCGCGGGCGCCTGGGCCCGGGGCCGGGACGCGGGTGGCCGCGGGGCCGGCGGCCGGGGTGCGGGCGGACGCGGGGCCGGAGCGCGGCCCGCGCCACGCGGCGGCGTCCAGGTCTCCACCGGCGGCGGCTCCGGCTCATAGCGCGGCTCGTCACGCCATTCCGGCCGGCCGGCGGCGTGCCCGCCGTCGTCGTAACCGGAGTGGTAGCCGGTGTCGTAACCGTCGTCTTGGTAATCGTCGTCTTCGTAGCCGTCGTCGGGGGTCGCGACCGCCGAGGGGCCCCATTCGCGGGTGTCCTCGTCGGTGTAGCCCTGCGGGTCCGGCCGCGGCTGCGGAGGCGGCGGCGTCTGCCGCTTCCGGCGCGGCATGATCGTCGACAACGTCGACATGTCGAACTTGCTCGGCGAATCGAAACCCTCGCGCTCGGTGCCGCGGTGCAGTGCGTCCCAGCCGGTGGAGTCCGGATCGTCGAATCCCGAAATCCTCATCGTGTCCTACCCACGCACGCCGCCCTGCAGCTGCGCGCGCAGCTCGGGGGTGATCTGCTGGCCGACCTGCTCGACGAGCAGGGTCATCTCGTACGCGACCGTGCCGATGTCACACGTCGGCGCGGCCAGCACCGCTAGCGACGAGCCGTCCGAAACGGACATCAGGAACAAGTAGCCGCGCTCCATCTCCACTACCGTCTGGTTGACACCGCCCGCCTCGAAACAGCGTGCGGCTCCGTGCGTCAGGCTGAGCAGTCCGGAGGCCACCGCGGACAGCTGCTCGGCGCGCTCCTGGGGCAGTCCCTCCGACGGCGCCAGCAGCAGACCGTCGGCGGACACCAGCACGGCGTGGGCGGCGCCGGGTACCCGGCGCACGAACTCCGTCATGAGCCAGCCGAACGTGCCCTGGCCGGATGCCGTCACCACTACCCCTCCTTGCTCGTGCCGCGCCGCGCGCCGCACACCGGAGTGGCCGGTCGACGGCGCCTCCCTCAAGCGTATTCGCACCGACGGCGGTGTCGAGTCCGCGACCGGATGGCCGCCGCGCACTCTACGTGTGCGCATGCTCGCGCACCGCATTGACCCGGACGGGTCCACGCGTTCGAGCGACACTCCGCGCCGCCGGCGACGATGCGTGGCGACGCGGTGTCCGCGCAGGTCAGCCGAGGTCCGGGCAGTCCAGCGGGACGACCCGGCCGTCGACGGTGCCGAACGCGCCGCCCCGAGCCCCGCTCCGGACGGCGGCCGCTTCCCCCGAGGTGGGTGAAGCACGTGGAGTTCACTCCAACGGCCGCATCCGGTTCGGGGCGTCATCGGGCTATCCCGCGCGCAACGCCGAATCGTGCGCGATCGCGTGCTGGACGACCGAGATCAGCACCTGCTTGGCGGAGTCGCGCTCGCGCGCGTCACACGCCATGATCGGGACCGACGGCGCGATGGTCAGCGCGTGCCGGACGTCCTCGATCTGGTGGTGCAGCAACCGGTCGAAGCAGTTGATGGCCACGACGTAGGGCAGCTTCCGGTTCTCGAAGAAGTCGATCGACGGGAACGCGTCGGCCAGCCGCCGCGTGTCCACGAGCACGACCGCGCCGATGGCCCCGACCGCCAGGTCGTCCCACATGAACCAGAACCGGTGCTGACCCGGCGTACCGAACACGTACAGCACCAGGTCCGAGTCCAGCGAGATGCGCCCGAAGTCCATCGCCACGGTAGTGGTGGTCTTGTTGGGCGTCGCCGAGGTGTCGTCGTGTCCGACGCTCGCCTCGGTCATCATGGCCTCGGTGGTCAGCGGGTCGATCTCCGAGATCGCCCCGACCATCGTTGTCTTCCCCGAACCGAACCCGCCGGCGACCACGATCTTGGCCGACGAGGTCGGACCCGTCACCTGCGGCGCGTTCGCGTCGGAGTCAAATTCTCCGAAGCCCACTGAGCACCCTTTCCATGAACTCGATACTCGGCCGGTCACCCACGGTCTGGCTGCTGGAGTGCACCAGCACCAGCCCGAGCCCCGCCACGTCACCAATCAACACCCGCACCACACCGAGCGGCAGCCGCAGCAGCGCCGCCACCTCGGCCACCGACCGGGTGTCGAAGCACAGGTCGCAGATCGACCGGTGTTCGGGCACCCGGACCCGGTCGAGCAACCGGCCCTGTTCGCTGGTCGAGATCAACGTCTCGATCGCCAGATCGAGTGTCGCCTTCGTCCGCCCGCGGGTCCGGAAGTACGGCCGGACCAGGCCCGACGTCTCCATCTCCGTCGGCGGCGGTGGCTCGTCGACGTACTCCTGGTGGGCCTGTCGCGGCAGTGCCGCGGCCAGCTCCCCGGAGTCCGGTCCCGACGTGTAGTCGCGCTCGCGGTCGTTGCTGTACGCGGCGAAGTCCGCCGCGTCGTACAACGGCCCGCTCGCGCCGCCGAACAGCTCCGAACCCGGACCGCCGAGCAGGCGGTCGCGGTACCCGTTGCTGCCGGGCTCGATGGGCCGGATCGGCTCCTGCCCCGCGTTCGAGTCCGTCAGCCAGTTCGGCGGTTCCCGGACGGGGTCGCTGTCGGAACCCTGGACCCGCCGTTGCCGCCACTCACGGTCGACGCGTTCCCGGAACGACTGCCAGTCCTCCCGGCCGTCGTCCGGCCCCGGCTGCTCGGACCACCCGCCGGAGAAGTCGTCACCGAGCCGGCCATCGCCCCTCAAGCGCCCGTCGTCCACGGCTCTCTCCTCGGTTCCCCGGTCGTCAGCGGCGGACCGCTGCGCCCTGCAGTTGCGCCCGCATCTCCGGTGTCAGCTGCTGGCCGACCCGCTCCACCAGCAGGGTCATCTCGTAGACGACCAAGCCGATGTCACTTTCGGGTGACCCGAGCACCGCGAGACAGGAACCGTCGGAAACCGCCATGAGGAAGAGGAAGCCGTTGGCCATCTCGACCACGGTCTGTGCGACCGTGCCGCCCTCGAACACCTTGGCCGCACCCCGCGCGAGGCTGGTGAGCCCCGACGCGACGGCCGCCAGCTGGTCTGCCCGGTCCTTCGGGAGGCCGCGCGAGGCCGCCAGGAGCAGACCGTCCGCCGACACCACGACCGCGTGGGCCGCGCCGGGCACCCGGTGCACGAAATCCGTGATCAGCCAAGCGAAGCTGCCGGTATTACCCGCCTTGGCCTGCGCGGAGCCACCCGGCTGCGCGGAGCCACCCGGCTGCATTGCACCCGCCCGTGTCACTTTCACTCCTCACTGCTGTCTGTGGTGTTGCCATTCATCGGAAACACACCGTCTTCGTCCGTGCGTTCCTTCAACGCGTGCCGTCCGGACGTGTAGCCACGTTGGAAGCTTGCCATCCGGCTCCGCGCCGTGGACGCCGAGCGGGTGATCACACCCGTTCCGGGCCTCCCACCGGTGTTGTCCGCGAAGTTGTTCTGCGCCGGCGCGTCGGACGAGGGGCTGTTGATCGACCCGGGCACCAGGTAGGCGTTCGGGACGCGCTTGGGCAGCCCGGCCGGGGTGATCTCCTCGTCCTTCGCCTCCAGCAGCGACTGAGCCGCGTTCCAGCCCTCGTCGGAGGCACTGTGCCAGCCGTCGTCGGGCGGGAGAAGCGGGTGCCTCGTCGCCGCGGTCGGCTGCAGCTCGTCGACGCGCTCGGGCTCCGGCTCGCGGTCCCGGACGGGTTCGCGATCACGAACGGGTTCGCGGTCGCGGACCGGCTCACGGTCACGGACGGGCTCCCGATCGCGAACGGGCTCGCGCTCGGTTTCGTACCGCGGTGCGGGCTCGCGACGAGCCTCGTGCCGCGGCTCGTCGGCCAGCCCGTTGAGCGGTGGCAGCATCGGGTCGGCCGCGGCGTCGGCCTGAGCCGGCACCGGATCGGCCGTGCCCGCTTCGTCGCCCTCACTGAACCAGCGTGACAGCACCGACTGGTAGATGGGCAGCCGCCGGGTGGGTACATCGTCTTCGAGCGCCGACGAGCCGACGTCCGCCACGGGTGGCGGCGGTGGCGGCTCCTCCGGCGGGACGTACTTCGGCTCGCGCTTGGGCAGCACCAGCGGCTGGAACCGGGTGTCCGCGCTGTGGCTGGCCCCGTCGCCGTTCGGCGACGGCGTCAGCGGCGCGAGGTCCTCGGCCGTCGGCCACGCGGGCGTCTCCGGCTTCGGCAGCTCCGGCGACAGGAACGGGCCTGCCGCACGCCCGCCGCTGACCAGGTCGTCCAGGCTGATCGGCTGGTCCAGCGGGACCAGCCCACCCTGGTTGGCGACCGGTTCGTGCACCGGCGGGGCCGATGGCGGCGGCGGGGTGTGGTGGTGCGTCTGCGTCTGCTCGTAGTCGGGGATCGACGGCACCGGGATGCTCGGCATCGACATCGACGTCTCGGACCGGTTCTGCGGCGGCGTCTGGGTCAGCTGCTGGCGCGGCATGCCCGGGCGGAGCTGGGTGAGCAGCTCGGCCGGGACGACGACGCGGGCGATGACGCCGCCCTCGATGTCCTCGTTCTCGCGCAGCCGGACCTCGATGCCGTGGCGCTTGGCGAGCCGCGACACCACGTAGAGGCCCATTCGCCGGGTCACCGACACGTCCAGGTCCGGCGGCTCGGCGAGCCGCGCGTTGACCTCGGCCAGCCGGTCGTCGCCCATCCCGACACCGTGGTCGGTGACCTGGATGGCGAGCGCCTTCCGCCGGGTGACGACCGCCCGCACGATGACCTTCGTCTCCGGCTCGGAGAAGTAGGTCGCGTTGTCGAGCAGCTCGGCCAGGACGTGCACGAGGTCGTGGATCGCGAGGCCCTGGACCGCGACGTCGGGCACGATGCCGACCTCGATCCGGGCGTACTGCTCGATCTCGGACACCGCGGCGCCGATGACGTCGGCGGCGGGCACCGGCTTCGGCACGGACTTGGCCAGGCCGGCGCCCGAAAGCACCAGCAGGGACTCACCGTTGCGCCGCAGCCGCGTGGCCAGGTGGTCGAGCTCGAACAGGCTGGCCAAGTGGTCCGGGTCCTGCTCGTCGGCCTCGAGCCGGTCGATGACGCCGAGCTGGCGTTCCACCAGCCGCTGCGACCGGCGCGAGAGGTTCACGAAGATGCCGTTGACGTTCTCGCGCAGGAGGGCCTGCTCGGCGGCCATCTTGACGGCTTGCTCGTGGACGATGTCGAACGAGCGCGCCACCTCGCCGATCTCGTCGCGCGAGTCGACGGGTACGGGCTGGACGGCGCGTTTCGAGGCGCCGACCGGGTCCGGGTCGTCGAGGATGTTCTGCACGGTTTCGGGCAGCCGGGTGTACGCGATGTCCAGCGCGCTCTTCCGCAGCACCCGGAGCGGGCGCAGCATCAGGCGGGCGACGATGAGCATCAGCGCGATCGCGGCGGCCAGCGCGGCGAGCACGATGGCACCGCCGATCCAGGCGGAGTTGACGGCCGCGGTGGCCAGGTCGTCCGCGCGGGTCTTCAGCTGGGCCAGCAGGTTCGACTCGACGGCGTGCAGCTTGTCCGCCGAGACCGTGCTGTCCTTGCTGAGGGTCGAGGGCTCGATGCTCGGCGCCTCACCCAGCTGGGCGGAGGCGAACGCGCTGGTCTGGATCCGCCGGCGGTCGTCGACCTCCGGACCGGAGTAGGTGTCGTTGTAGAGCTGCCGCTGGTCGTCGTCCGCGTTCGCGAGGAACGAGATGACCGAGGCGTCCGCACTGGACGCCGCCGCACGCGTCTGGTCCAGGAGGTCACCGGGGAAGTTCGTGCGGTACGCCGCGATCTGCAGGTCGGCGTCCGCGCGGACGGTGAACTCCTTGGCCTCGCTGATCGCCTGCGTGCTGGTGCCGAGGCGCAGCACGTCCCGGTCGGTGACCGCGGTGGTCACCTCGCGGCCCAGCTCGATCAGCGCGTCGACGATGCCGGAGTACGCCGTCATGACGGTGATGTCCGGCAGGCCGTTCTGCGCGCCGTAGGCCGCACGCAGCGGGCGCAGCGCGTCGAGGCGCTGGATGCCGCGGGCGTAGCGGTCGGTCGTGGCCTGGTCGTCGTTCTTCAACGTCGACGCGGCGCCCTTGAGGTCGGTGACCTCGCGGTCGACCTTGGCGATCTGCGCGTCCAGCCCCGTCTGCAGCAACTGGTTGGCGGACGAGATCCGCGCGACGGCCAGCGAGCGCTCGTTCTGCAGCTCGTGCACCACCGTGGTGACCTTGACCGCGAACGCGACCTGGTCGGCGGTGCGCTGGAACTCCGCCGCCTGCTGGGCGTCGTCGACCACGCGCAGTGCACCCAGCACCGACGCGGTCAGAGTAGGGATGATCAGGACCGCGGCCAGCTTGGACCGCAGCCGCCAGTCACGCATGCCGGAGAAAAATCCGGACTTCTTCCCCGGATTCGCTCCGGGCGACTGCGCAGGGGTCCCTCCCACCCCCGCGGCGTCTTCGTTCGGCACCGCCGCACCACCATCATCGTTCGTGCTCGTAAAGCCCTGGTCGGTCCAGCGCCCGCCGGGGCGCATCACGTTCTCCTCAGCCACTCGTACGCACGCTCCTGGCATACCGGCGCACCGGCCGGTCGGTCGGAGCCCAGCGCGAGACGGTACCCGTACGGGTGAAAAGATCGTCTTCGACGGGGGTGCCCGAACGCCGCCCTCGCGGGCGGAATCGGTTCAGCTGGAGCATCACGGTCGGGTCCCTGCGCTGATCTTGCATCGGTCTATGTCGGCCTATCCCACCGGCGCGGCGGCTCTGCCCGGCCTGGCTGTGGTCTCTACTGCGGGGGCGAATCTCTCAGGAAAAGCACAGCGTGTCCTGGTAGACCAATGTGGGTCTTCTTGATCGGCCATCCAGGGACTCTCTCTCACTACATCGGAGGTTGAAACCTCCCCGCAGGTGCAGAGGGTAGCGAACGGCCGGGGAAGATGTAACCCTCCCGACAACACGCGCAGGATGTTGCACAGCGTTCGCTCAGTCGACGCGCAACTGGTGATCCCTTTTTGCGGATCCCCGTCCTACGCTGGGTGTTCTGCTACGGCGAGTGGAGCAGCGGGTCTAGACCAGAGGCCCAAAGAGTGATGCGTACCACTCGTCCGGGTATTGCTTCCACCCGTTGTGAGCAGGCTGTCACGCTGTCTACAGTGGCCCGCGTGTCTCCGGACAATGAGTCACGCACTTTCACTGGATTCGGTACACCAACCGTCACCTTCGTCAAGGAGCAGGCCTTGCTTGGAAACGCCAGGAGCAGTGGCCGGGTTCGCACTCGCCGTGCCGCGCTCGGGCTCGCCCTCACCGCCGCCGCCGTGACAGCCGCCAGCGGCTGCAGCGCGCTCGGCTCGGACGACTCGAACGCCTCGTCGAACGGGGGTGGCCTGGAGAAGCCGAACATCACGGTCTCCATCCTGCCGACCACCGACCTGGGCCCGTTCTGGCTCGCCCAGGACGGCGGCTACTTCAAGGCCGAGGGCCTCAACGTCAAGTCCGTGGTCGCGGCCAGCGGCCAGGCCTCGATGACCAAGTCGATCTCCGGCGAAGCCGACATCGCCCTCTCCACCTATACGCCGTTCTTCATCGCGAAGAGCACCGGCGCCGCCGACATGCAGCTCGTCGCCGACGGTTCCTCCGTGAACGCGAAGAGCAACGCCATCGTCACGGTGCCGAACTCGCCGGTGAAGACCGTCGCCGACCTCGCCGGCAAGCGGATCGCCATCACGGCCAAGAACACGGCTTCCGACCTGCTGACCAAGTCCGTGATGAAGGACCACGGTGTCCCCTCGGACAAGGTCCAGTGGGTCACGCTCGCGCTGCCGAACATCGCGGCCGCGCTGCAGCAGGGCCAGGTCGACGCCGCGTACCTGCCGGAGCCGTTCATCACCCAGGCCGCCAAGAACGTCGGCGCCACCCCGGTGATCGACATCAACACCGGTGCCAGCCAGGACTTCCCCCTGACCGGCTACGGCGCCCCCAAGAAGTGGGTCCAGGACAACCCGAAGACCCTCGCGGCCTTCCAGCGCGCGATGCAGAAGGCGACCCGCGACGCGATCAACGACCGCTCGAAGGTCGAGCCGCTGCTGGTCAAGTACGCGAAGATCGACGAAGACACCGCGAAGCTGCTGACGATCCCCGGTTACGGCTCGGTTCTGGACGCCCGCCGCATGCAGCGCGTCCCCGACCTGCTGCTGCAGCTGGGTGCCATCAACACGGCGGTCGACGCCGCGTCGATGATCGCCCCCCAGGCGACTGCCAGCTGACATCGTGACCAGACTGCTCCGCAACCTGACCGGCCTGGTCGGCTTCCTCCTCCTCTGGGAGGTCGTCGTCCAGGTCGGCCTGGTCAGCAAGACGTTCATCCCGCCGCCCAGCGTCGTCCTCGTCACCGTCGGGGAACTGCTCGGCGACGCCTCCTTCATCCGCGACGTCATCGCGACGATGCTCGCCTGGCTGATCGCGATCCTGATCGCCGTGGCCGTCGGCGTGCCCGCCGGCCTGCTGCTGGGCAGCGTGCCGGTGCTGCGCAACGCCACCGCCGCGATCGTCGAGTTCCTCCGCCCGATCCCGGTCGCCGCGCTCATCCCCCTGGTGCTGCTGGTGATCGGCTCCGGGCCGGAGGCGAAGATCACCCTCGCGGTGTACGCCGCCCTGTGGCCGATCATGTTCAACACGATCTACGGGCTCAGCGAGATCGACCCGGTGCTGATGGAGACCGCGCGGGCGTCCGGGACCAGCCGGTTCCGGATCCTGACGTCGGTCGCGCTGCCGTTCACCGCGCCGTTCGTCTTCACCGGCATCCGGCTGTCGGCGACGATCGCGCTGATCGCCGTCGTCAGCACCGAGTTCCTGGCCGGCTCCGAGGTCGGGCTCGGCAACTTCATCCTGGTCTCCAGCACCGGCTCGACCCGGTTCGACCTCGTGCTGGCCGGCACCGTCGTGGCCGGCTTGCTGGGTTACCTCATCAACGAAGGGCTCGAGCAAGTGGGCAAGCGGCTGTTCCGCTGGAGCACCGTGGACCGGGAGGCGATCGCGTGACCGCCGCGACCCTGTCCGGCCGCGTCGGCAGGCGCGCCGTCCGCGGCGCCACCGCGGTCCTGCGCAACTGGCTGCTCTTCGCGGTCCTCGTGGTGCTCTGGGAGTTCGCCGCCCGCGCGGGCGGCAGCAAGTTCTTCCCGCCGCCCTCGGAGATCGCGGTCCGCGCCGCGAACCTGTGGTTCACCGGGCCGGCGGACCACCTCTTCCTCACTGACGCGGTGTTCGACAACGTGTTCCCCAGCCTCGGTCACATGCTTGGCGGCTGGGCACTGGCGTCCGTGGTCGGTATCGTCCTCGGGGTGCTGGTCGGCCGGTCTCCGAAGGCGATGGACTACCTCGGGCCGCTGTTCGCCTTCTTCCGCTCGATCCCGCCGCCCACGCTGATCCCGGTGTTCGCGGTGCTGTTCGGGCTGAGCTCGGGCATGCAGGTCGGGTCGATCATCTTCGGCGCGATCTGGCCGGTGCTGCTCAACGCGGTCGACGGCGTCCGCTCGGTCGACCAGGTCAAGGTGGAGACGGCGCGGTCGTTCCGCACGCCCAAGGCGTACTGGATCAGCATGGTCGTGCTCCCCGCGGCGGCGCCGAAGATCTTCGCCGGGCTGCGGGTGAGCCTGTCGATCTCGCTGCTGCTCATGGTGGTCTCCGAGCTGGTGGGAGCCTCCTTCGGTATCGGGCGCTCACTGCTGAACGCCCAGCAGGACTTCGACTTCCCGTCGATGTGGTCCTGGTTGGTGCTGCTCGGCATCCTCGGCTACGTCTTCAACACGATCTTCCTGGCCGCGGAGCGACGGGTACTGGCGTGGCAGCCGGCCCGCCTCGGCCGCGACTGACGGTGGAAAGGCCCTCAATGTCAACCATGCTCGAAGTGTCCGGTGTCAGTCACCGCTACGGCTCCGGCCCCAAGGCGCACACCGCCGTCGACAACCTGTCGTTCACCGTCGAGGCCGGGCAGCTGGCCAGCATCGTCGGCCCGTCCGGCTGCGGCAAGTCGACGCTGCTGCGCTGCATCGCCGGGCTGACCCCGCCGACCGACGGCACGGTCAGCCTGCACGGCGACCGCGTCTCGGGCGTGCCGGACGACCTCGCCGTCGTCTTCCAGGACTACAGCCGGTCGCTGTTCCCGTGGCTCTCGGTGCAGAAGAACGTCGAGTTCCCGCTGCGGTGGCGCTCGATCTCCCGGTCCGAGCGGCGCAAGCGGGCCGCCGAGGCGCTGGAGCACGTCGGGCTGTCCGGCGTCGGCGGGAAGTACCCGTGGCAGCTGTCCGGCGGGATGCAGCAGCGGGTGTCGATCGCCCGCGCGCTGGCCAGCCGTCCGTCGCTGCTGCTCATGGACGAGCCGTTCGCCTCGGTCGACGCGCAGACGCGGTTCGAGCTCGAGGACCTGACCCGGCGGGTGCAGCGCGAGCAGGGCGCCACGATCCTCGTCGTCACGCACGACATCGACGAGAGCGTCTACCTGTCCGACCGCGTGCTGGTGCTGTCGAAGTCGCCGGCGTCGATCGTGGCGGACCTGCGGGTGGACCTGCCGGCCGACCGCGACCAGATCGCGACCCGCGAGTCGCTGGAGTTCGTGACGCTGCGCGGTGAAGTGGCGCGGCTGCTGAACGGCGGCACCCCGGAGGAAGCGGCCAAGGCCGCCTCCGACGCCGCCGAATGGGCGATGGCCGAGCAGGCCAAGGAGCAGCGGGCCAAGGCCCGTCGCTGACGTCCACAGTAGACAGTTCCAAGTCCGTGAATGCCACATCGAGGGACGTAGTGTCCCTCGATGTGGCATTCACGGACTTCAGTAGATGGTGGAGTTCTCCGGCACGACCCGGACGTGGACCAGGGTCGGGCGGTCGTCGGCCAGGGCCGCCGTCAACGCCGGGGCCAAGGCGGCCGGCTCGGTGATCGCGATGCCCTGGCAGCCCATGCTCGCCGCCAGTGCCGAGAACTCGATCCCGCCCAGCTGCGTGCCCGGCAGCTTGGAGCCGCCGATCGCGTCGCCGAGGATGCGGACCGCCGCGTACTCCGTGTTGTCCAGGATCACGATCGTCACCGGCAGTTCCTGACGCGCGGCCGTCCAGAGCGCCTGGATGCCGTACATGCTGGAGCCGTCGCCGATCACGCCGACGACCTTGCGGTCCGGCCGGGCGATGGCCGCGCCGACGACGCCCGGGACGCCGTAGCCGAGTGCGCCGCTGGCCATCGTCAGGAAGCCGGTGTCGGTCGCGGTGATCGGCAGGTGGTCGTGCATCACCGCGCGGTGGCTGGGGGTTTCCTCGACGACGAGCGCGTTGTCCGGCAGGACCTCCGCGAGCGTCGCGTAGAAGTAGGCCCCGGTGAGCGCGCTGCCGTCCGGCTTCGCTGGCCGCTCCAGCGGCGCGGGCGCGGGCCGGCTCGTCTCACCGACGGCGTCGACGAGCGCGCGGATGCCGAGCTTCAAGGTGGCGCGGATGCCGGTGCCTTCGAAGGCCCGCGCGAGGATCTGCTCGTCGTCGCTGACGATGAACAGCGGCGGCAGCGGAGCTTCGCCCCGGCCGCGCTCGACGTGGTAGGTGAAGGCCGGCGCACCGAGCACGACGACGAGGTCGTAGGCGGCCAGCTTGTCCGAGATCGTGCCGCGCTCGGGGTCCAGGAACCCTTGGAACAGCGGGTGATCCTCGGGGAACGAGCACCGGAACGACATCGGCGCGACCCACACGCCGGCGTTGACCCGCTCGGCGAGCGCGACGGCCTCCTCGACGGCACCGTCCTGGTCGACGGCCCCGCCGACGACGATGGCGGGCCGTTCGGCGGCGGCGAACGCGGCGGCGAGTTCGGCGACGGCTTCGGGATCCGGCGCGAAGCCACGGATCCGCGGCCGGGAGACGATCGGGCGTTCGGTCGTGACGGTCCAGTCGTCGGCCGGGACGGACACGAAGACCGGACCGGACGGCGCCTGCGTCGCGACGTGATAAGCCCGCGCCAGCGCGGCCGGGACGTCCTCGGCCGTCGCGGGCTCGATCGACCACTTCACGTACGGCTTCGGGAACTCCGGCGCGTCCATCGCGCCCAGGAACGGATCGTGCGGCAGCAGCGACCGCACCTGCTGCCCGGCGACGATGATCAGCGGCGTCCGGTTCTTGTAGGCGGTGAAGATGCTGCCGAGGCCGTGCCCGACGCCGCCGGCGGAGTGCAGGTTGACCAGCGCCGCCTGCCGCGTGGCCTGGGAGTAGGCGTCGGCCATCGCCACGACGGCGGACTCCTGCAGCCCCAGGACGTAGTCGAAGTCGTCCGGCCACTCCGTCAGGAACGGGACCTCGGTGGTGCCGGGGTTGCCGAACACCGTGGTGAGGCCGAGTTCTCGGAGGAGTTCGCGGGTGGCGTCCAGCACCGTGCGCTTGAGCATGCCCCCAGGCTAACCGTTAGCGCTGCGAAAGAAACCACCAAAAGCCGTGAAGGCCTCCTTACCGGCTCTTAGCGCCGGTAAGGAGGCCTTCACGGACCTACCTGGGGTCTACTTGGGGTCTCAGCCGATCAGGCCCGACAGGCCTGAGCCCTTGAAGGAGCCCCAGCCGGTCACCTGGTCGTAGCCCGTGCCGGCGGTGAAGCCGGTCGTGCCGTGCAGGGTGTTGTTGCCCGTCGTCACGTCGTGGAAGCCCGTGCCGTACGAGGACCCGTTGCCGATCGAGTAGAACTTCGGGTTCAGGTTGCCCAGGCCGCCGCCGTGGACCTGGTTCTGCAGCGTCGCGAAGGCCGCCCACAGCGGGGCCGCGCCGGACGTGCCCCAGACCGTCTCCCAGGAACCCGCGGTGTAGATGTAGTAGCCCGAGCCGCTGGCCGCGTCCGCCGAGACGTCCGGGACCTTGCGGTTCGTGGTGCTCTGGGTGGACTGCCAGGACGGCGCCGTGAAGACCGTCGAGATGCCGCCGCCGGTCGAGCCGTTGGACGCGCCGTCGTTCCACGCCTTCTCACTGCTGTAGGCGTTCGACGAGGTCACCGTCAGCTGCGTGCCGCCGACGCCCGTGACGTTCGGGCTGGACGCCGGGAAGTCCACGGCCTTGGCGGTGGAGCCGGTCTGGCGGTAGCAGTCGGTCGTGCCGTCGTCGCCCGCCGCCGCGAAGTAGGAGATGCCCTCCGCGGTGCCGGTCGCGATCGCATTGCTGACGCTCTTCGCCGCGCTCGAGCCCTCGGCGGATTCACAGGCGCCCCAGGAGATCGAGACGACGTTGACCGTGTGGTCCGACGCGATCTTCTGGTACATCGCCAGTTCGCCGGCGCTCGAGTTGGGCGCTTCGTACACGTAGTCGTTGGCCGCCGCGGCCAGCGCGTGCACGACCTCGATGTCCAGCTCGACCTCGATCTCGCCGTCACCGGGCGACGAGTCGTAGTTCGCGCCGCTGACCGGGACCGTCGTCACCGAGCCCGCCGAGAGGCCGTACGTGCTGTCGTACTTGGTGACGTTCGCCTTCTTGTAGCCGTCGAACTCGACGAAGCCGACCTTGACGCCGCTGCCGGTCGCCGAGAGACCGCTGGTGCCGTACGCGGTCTTGAGGATCGGCGGGGTGACGGACTTGACGACGTTCGGCTGGGCTTTGGACGCCTGGGACGAGTGCGTCCGCACGGCGTGGTCGTCCAGGCCGACGACGTTCGCCACGACGCCCGAGACGTCCGCGGAGACGGTCGGCGCGGAGTCGTTCGCGAAGAAGTTCCGGCCGGAGACGGTGTCGTGGTAGTTCCCGATCCGGGTGTGGAACGCCGCTTCGAGCTGCGCCGCCGAACCGTGGAACGTGACGGCCTGCCGGTTGCCGGAAACCTCGATCCCGGTGGCCCCCGCCTTCCCGAGGAATGAGACGGCCTTGTCGACGTCGGCCTGCGTCGGACCGAACTCGGCATTGAACTGCGCCGGCGTGAGGAAGTGGTGGTATTGCGGCGAGGCCGGGTTCTGCACTTCGGCGAGGAACCTTTCCAGCGCCTGCTGGTTGTGCAGTTTCAGGGAGAGCGCCGCGGTGATCTGCTGGGCCGCGCCGACGTCGCCGGTGCGGGCGCTGTTGACCAGCGGAGCGGCGGAGTCGGCCAGTGTGACCAGGGGTTCCGTCGCCGCGGCGGCCGGGACGGCCACGGCGAGGCCGAGCAACGCCGGCAGCGGCACGGCGGCCGCGACGAGCTTGCGCAAGCGCATGGGAGAATTCCTCTCGGCGGTGGGGACCGGGCCTGCGCGGAATGCTCGCAGCAGGTTGCCAAGGAGCATAAGTCGGCAACCAACCTACTTTTGTTGGTCATTTCGCGGTTCCCATTTTCGTTTCCGCACCGTTTACCATTTCATGGGAATTCGATGGTCAACGCGGCAGCTCGTCGATCCGCTCGACGATCTCCTGCGCGTGCCCGTCACCGGCGAACCGGCGGGCCGCCGCCGACAGCGTCCGCAGCCGCTGCCGGGTCCGCGGCGACCGCAGCGCGCCGGCCAGCTCGATGGCCTCCTGCCCAACGCTCGCGGCGACGTCGAGATCGCCGTCCAGCGCGTGCACGGTGGCCAGCCAGATCACCGTCAGGCCCCGGCTGCGCGTCATGTCCGGGCCGTAGCCGGCGATCGCGTCGGTGAGGGCGCGGATCCCGGCGCGGCCGTGCCGGACGTCGACCACCTGGGCCAGCTCGCCGTGCACCGTGCCGGTCATCGCCGCCATGTCGTTGCCGTCGAAGAAGGCCGCCCACGGCGACACCTCGGTCTCGTGCGCGGCCGCGAACTCGGCCCGCGCGCGGCGCAGGTACGTCAGCGCGGCGGCGACGTCGGCCTTCTTCGCGTACGCCCACGCCTGGTTGGCCGACAGGATCGCCTGCGCCCGCTGGGACCTCGCCCGCAGTGCCGCTTCGCGTCCGCGCGCGAACTCCGCCAGTGCCGCGTCGACCGCGCCGTAGTGCAGGTGCAGCCGTCCGGTGCGGTACCGGATGTTGGCCTGGAGGTCGTCGTTCCCGGCCTCGACGGCCAGCTCCAACGCCCGCGCGAAGGCGGCCAGCGCGGCCGCGGGCCGGTTCTCGTCGAAGCTCGTCCAGCCGGCGAGGTTGTACAGATCGGCGACGACGGTGCAGAGCCGCACGAGGACGGCGTCCCGCATCGTGCCGGCCAGCAGGTCCGCCGCGACCGGCAACCGCGCCGCGATCGCCTCGGCGCAGGACCCGCCGCCTTGGCGGTAGTCCCGGGCCCGGAGCTCCGCGACGGCTTCCTCCAGCCGTCGCACGTCGGTGAGGCCCACGCGGGCGCCGCGCGGGTCCTCCCGGCCGTCACTGCCGGTCATGGCAGCCCTCCGTCTTCCTGGAGAGCCACCGCCCGTGGCAGCTCCCGGTCATTCCCCTCCGGACCACGCCCCGGGTCGTTCCTTCGGGGGGTGGCCACCGGGGAGTACCCCGGTGGCGGTCAGCACCACACCCGTGGCGGTTTCCGCGATCTTGACGACGGCCAGGAGGCCGCCGAGGGCGAGCGAACTGCCGAGTCCCAGGTGGGCGAACTCGTCTTCGGACGTTCCGGTTCCGCGTTGCCGCGGGATCGCGCTGGTCACGATTCGACCTTCCGGGTTGTTCCGGACACACTGGTTCGACATTCGCGGGGAATCAGCCGCCCCCAGGCGACGAACACCCACCGGATGGTCGAGTTCTTCGGTTCCTGCTGGCCTGGCCACGAGCTCGTCTTGAACTGAATACGCGCGCACACAGCGCCGCCTCCCGCACTGCAGAACGATTCTTGAACATCGGCCGGATCGCGAAATGCGGGACAACCGTAGCGAGTCGATCTGCGCGAAATCAGCCGCCAACCAGGTCAAAGCCGTGACCTGCGCGTGCATCCGCACGCGCAGGTGCCGCTCGGCTTTTGCAACGTCGAAATGGGATTTCGCCGCGAAAGAACGTGCTTACCGCGCACGCCGGCGCACCCTGCGAATCCCGTAATCATGACTCACGTGACGCGCAGAATTCGCAGTTCGATCAGGACTTGACGAGTTCGACCCACGTGCGAACCGATTCAGCGTCGACCGCGAACTGCCAGCCGCCGGGCCGGACCGCGCTGCCGACGTGGAACCCGCGCACGCCGCCCGCGCGCAGAAGGTGGACCTGCTGGGCGCGCAGGCCGCCGCCGACGAGCAGTTCCGGCCCGTTGTCGCGCTGCGCGAGGCGCTGCAGCACGGACAGCCCGCTGCCGACGCCGTTCGGGTGGCCCGCGGCGAGCACCGTGTCGCAGCCCAGCGCCGCGAGCTGGTCGTACGCGCGCAGCGGGTCGCGCGTACGGTCGATGGCACGGTGGAACGTCCAGGGCAGGCCGTCGATCTCCTTGATGAGTGCTTCGCACGCGTCGAGGTCGATTTCGCTGTCGACGTTCAGGAAGCCGAACACGAACTCGCGCGCGCCCGCGTCGATCAGCCGGGCGGTGTCCGCGCGCAGGCCTTCGATGTCCCCGGCGGCGAAGGAACCGTTGTCCCGCAGCATGACCCGGATCGGGAGATCGGTCGCCGACTGAACATCACGCAGCGTCTCCAGCGAAGGCGTCAGCCCGTCCTGGGCCATGTCCGCGACCAGTTCGAGGCGGTCGGCCCCGCCCGCTTGCGCGCCTTCGGCGTCCGCCGCGTCCAGCGCGATCACTTCCAGCAGGGGCGTCTTCGAGCTCATGCCTCATCCGTTTCACTGGTTCCGGGTGTCTTCTCCCCTCGCGTGCCGCCCTCGCCGGAAGCCGCCTTGCAGGCTCGTCATCCGTTCGCGCACCGCTTCCGGGGAAAGCGAGAGTATCGGCCGCTGCTCCGGCACCGCTCCCGGGCTGGCCGCGGCGTCGGCCGGCTGCAGGAACGGCCAGGTGTCTTCGGCGCCGTCTTCCTGCTCCAGCTCCGCGGGTGTCGGCCACTGGTACTCGGGCTCGATCGCGGCGGACGGCTGCGGGAGCGCGACAGGCGGGGGCACCGGCGGGAACTGGGGATCGGTGTCCTCGTCGTCGGGGTTCGGCTCGGCGGCCACCGGCTGCGGCGCGAGCGGCGGAGGTGGCGGGGGCGGTGGCGGTGGCGGTGGCGGGACGGGCGCGGCTTCGCGCAGCGGCAGCCCCGAGGCCAGCGCATGGCGCGGCTCGGGCTCGGCGGGGCGGGGCTCTTCCGCGATCGGGCGCGGCTCGGCCGCGCGCCGCGGCACCTCGGGCGGCGCGGCGGCGTCGAACCAGCGGGACAGGACGTCGCGGTAGGCGGGCATCCGCTCGGTCGGGGCGTCGAAGTCCAGGTGCGGGTCGTCTTCCGCGGTGGGCCACTCCGGGGCGTGCTCGCGCGCCACCACCGGCGCGCGGCGCGGCGGGCCGGCCTCGATCGACGGCGGCGTCAGCTCTTCCGGCCCCTCGGGCTCCGGTTCCGGCTGCGTGAGCGGGGCCAGCGGCGCCAGCAGCTCGGGTTCCGGGGCGTGCTCGGGCTCGGCGGGCGGCGGGGGCGCGGGCAGGGGCGGCAGCTCGACGATCAGCCCGGTCGGCACCAGCACCGTCGCGACCAGCCCGCTGCCGTCGGCGGCGCTCAGCCGGACGTCGATCCGGTGCCGCTTGGCCAGCGTCGCGACCACGAACAGGCCCATCCGGCGCGACACCTCGACGTCGACGTCCGGCGGGTTCGCCAGGCGCGTGTTGGTGCGGTCGATCTCGGCCTGCGGCATGCCGGCGCCGTGGTCGGTGATCTCGATCTGCCAGTCGCCGTCGTGGGTTTCGGCGCTGGCGACGGTGACCGTGCCGCCGCCGGAGTAGCGCGTCGCGTTCTCCAGCAGCTCCGAAACGACGTGCACGAGGTCGTTGACGGCCTCGCCGCGGACCGCGACCTGCGGCGCCGGGCCGAGCTCGATGCGCTGGTAGTGCTCGACCTCCGAGAGCGCGGCGCCGATGATCTCGTCGGCCGCCACCGCGCCGGCGTCCTCCCGCGCGGAGTCGTGCCCCGACAGGACCAGCAGGTTCTCGCTGTTGCGCCGCATCCGCGTCGCGAGGTGGTCGAGCTCGAACAGCCCGGCGAGGGTGTCCGGGTCCTGCTCGTCGGCCTCCATCCGGTCCAGCACCGAAAGCTGCCGTTCGACGAGGTCCTGGCTCCGCTGCGAGAGGTTGACGAACATCGCGTTGACGTTCTCGCGCAGCATCGCCTGTTCGCCGGCCAGCCGGACGGCTTCGCCGTGCACCGCGTCGAACGCACGGGCCACCTGACCGACCTCTTCGCGCGTGAACACCGGGACGGGCGCGACGGCGAGCCGCTTGCGGAGGTTCTCCGGCGCGGGTTCGGGGTCGGTGAGCAGGCCCTGGACCGCCGCGGGCAGCCGGTGCTCGGCGACCTCCAGCGCCGTGCGGCGCAGGATCCGCAAGGGGCGCAACAGGGACCGCGCGATGACGACCGACAGGACGCCGGCGACGAGCAGCACGGCGAGCACCGCCCCGCCGTCCCAGATCGCCGCCGCGCGGGCCTGCGTCGCGAGGGTGTCCGTGCGTTCCTGCAACTGGACCAGCAGCGCTTGCTGCACCTGGTGGGCGAGGTTCACCGTGTGGGTCGCCGAAACGTCCCACTGGTTCGGGTCGAGGCCCGAGAGGTTCTGGCCGTTTTCGGTGCGGGTGAGCGCGGATTCGACCATGTCGTTGCCGATGTCGACGACCAGGCCGATCACCGTGTCGTCGAACATCCGTTGCTGGTCAGGGGTCGCGAAGGTGCGGTAGTCGTTGCTCGCGGCGGCGAGCTCGGCTTCGGCGCCGAGCAGCGCGCGCGTGCGGTCGCGGCTCAGCGTGCCCTCGGCGAGCGCCTCCGCCATCACCGCGCGCTTGACCGACAGCTGGTCCTTGATCCGGGCCAGTGCGTTGCCCGCCAAGCGCAACCGCGCGAGCTCGGGGTCCGAGACGTCGGCGGCGGCCGAGTCGCTGATGTCGAGCAGGCCGGAGATCAGCTCGCTGTAGGAGCGCAGCACGGCGTCGGCGGGGAACGCGGAGTGCTCCGCGGAGAACCGGAGACCGCCGAGCACGCGCAGCCGGTCGTCGCTCTGCTGCAGGCTTTCCGCGGCTTTCGCGTCGAGGCGGGGCCGGCTGTCGGCCAGCGTCCGCTCGAACGTCCCGATCGCCTGGTCGACGCGTTTGCGCTGGCCGGCGAGGTCCGCGGTGTCCCCCAAGCGGTTCTGCGCGACGAACCGGACGGTGAGGTCACGCTCGCGCTGGAGCTCGTGGATGGCTTCGGCGACGGTGCTGTCGACGCGGCCGCGGGTCGCGAACTCCGCGAGCTGCTGCGCGTCACGCAGGTCCGTGCTGATCCGCAGGCCGACGAGCGCGATCACGGCCAGCGCGGGAATGAGCAGGACAGCGAAGAGCTTCGTGCCGAGGCGCCAGTTCCGCAATCGCCAGCGGCCGCCGGCCGGACGCGGATCCGCCGCGTCGCCACCCTTGCGGGGACGCTTGTCGCGACGGGTCACCTGGTTTCCTTTTCCACCGCGGGAGGAACCCGCGGACCTACCGACACCTCGAACCTACTGAACGGTAGCCCGCTCGATGAAGATCCGAAAGCCGCGCTGGTGCGATCCGGCCCTGCCCGCGATCGTATGGGGCGCGGACCATACGATCCAGCACGAGAATCAGATTCTCGCGGTAGGTGGCGGTTCATGATCAGACGCGGATGGACGATTCCGCTGGTAGCGGCGCTGCTGGCGACTGCGGGCTGCAGCCTGTTCAATTCCGGTTCAACGGCCGCGCCACCGCCATTGGAACGGACCACTCTGCGTGTCGGTGTGGGCAACGCCATCGACACGGCCCCGCTGCGCATCGCCGTGAACGCCGGGAAGTTCGGCTCGGCGGGCCTGAACGTGCAGCTCGTGGAGCTGGGCGCCGACGACGGGCTGGCCAAGGTCGCGGCCGGTGACCTCGACGTCACGTTCGCCAGTGACATCGCGATGTTCCGCGCCGCGGCGGGCGGTGCGGCGCTGCAGCTCCAGGGCGAGGCGTACACGTCCGGCCCGAACACCATGGCGTTGGTCACGTTGCCGGGTTCCGACTACACGGTGCCGACCGCCAAGAAGGCACCGGAGATCGCGGTGAACGCACTCGACGACGTCGGCGCGCTCGCCGCGCGCTCGGTGCTGGGCACCGCCGGCGTCGACGTCGCCAAGATCAAGTTCAAGCAGGTGCCGTTCGACCGGATGCCGCAGACGCTCCAAGCGGGCGACGCGGACGCGGCGCTGATGAGCGAGCCGTACATCACCCGCGCCGAGAAGGACCTGGGCGCGCACATCCTGGCCGACGGCGCCCGCGGCGCGACCCTCGGCTTCCCGCTGTCCGGCTACGCCGCCGCGAAGCCGTTCGCGCAGGCCAACCCGCGCACGCTCGCGGAGTTCCGCAAGGCACTGAGCGCGGCCCAGCAGAGCGCGACCGACCCGGCGATCGTCCGCGACTCGCTCCCGAAGTTCTCCGACATCGACACGACGACGGCCGCGCTCATCTCGCTGGGCTCGTACCCGGCGTCGCTCAACGGCATCCGGCTGCAGCGCGTCGCGGACCTGATGCACAACTCCGGCCAGCTGGCCGACCGCCTCGACGTCCAGGCGCTCCTGCCGGACCAGAACGCTTATTAGGTTTCGCCAAACTCTGCACTTGGTCTACTTTTGCACTCAGTCTACTTGGGGAGTGCACATGGATGTCCTGATCGCCGGCGCCGGCCCCACCGGCCTGACGACCGCCGCCGAACTCGCGCTGGCCGGGGTTTCCGTCACGGTCGTGGACCGCCGCGACGGGCCGGGCCTGCCGCGGCCGGTCGGCCTGCAGCCGCGGACCGCCGAGCTGCTGGACCTGCGTGGCCTGGACCCGGCCGACCGGACGCTCGACGGCCCGAGCGGCCACTTCGCCGGCCTGCCGGTCGCGCTCGACCACAGCGTCTGGCGGACCCGCCACCCGCGGGTGCGCAACCGGAGCCAGGACGACGTCGAGGAGATGCTGGCCGAGCACGCCGTCAAGCACGGCACGGTGCTCCGGCGCGGGTTCGAGGTGACGACCGTCGAGGCCGACGACGACGGCGTCACCGTCGACGGGCTCCGCGCGCGCTGGCTGGTGGCCTGCGACGGCGCGCACAGCACCGTCCGCAAGCGGCTCGGGCTGCCCTTCCCCGGCCGCACCGAGACCTACGTCGCCACGCTCGCGCACATCACGCTCGCCGCGGCGTCCGCCCTCGTCCCGCCGCGGATGGCGCACTTCAGCGAGGTGACGCGGCAGGCGAACGGCCACTGGGCGATGCTCACCCCGCTCGGCGACGGCACCCACCGCTTCGTCTTCGGCACCACGGCGACCCAGCCGGGCCGCGACGCGCCGGTGACCGACGCCGAGGTCACCGCGGCCCTGACAGCCCTCTACGGCGCCGAGACGCGGTTGGGCGAGCTCCACGGCGCGTCGCGGTTCAACGACGCCACACGGCAGCTGGAGCGCTACCGCCACGGCCGTGTGCTCTTCGCGGGCGACGCCGCGCACATCCACCCGCCGCTCGGCGGCCAGGGGCTCAACCTCGGCGTCCAGGACGCGATGAACCTCGGCTGGAAGCTGGCCGCGACCGTGCGCGGCACGGCGCCGGCCGGGCTGCTCGACAGCTACCACGACGAGCGCCACCCGGCCGCGGCCCGGGTGCTGCGGCACACGGCCGCGCAGCGCGTCTTCACGACGCCGGACCGCGGCGAGAACGTCGAGGCGCTGCGCGAGATCGTCGTCGACCTGATGCGGACGCCGGACGGGAACCGCTACTTCAGCGGGCTCATGTCCGGGCTGGCCGTGGGCTACCCGGGCGCGCACCGCGTCCCGGACCTCGACCTGACGACGGCGGCCGGCCCGACGCGGCTCTCGACGCTGCTGCACGGCGGCCGCGGCCTGCTGCTCGACCTCGGCGACCACCCGGAACCGGCCGGCTTCACCGGGCAGGCCGACGTCGTGCACGCGACCACCGCCGACAGCGAGTACCGCGGCCGGCAGCTGCTCGTCCGGCCGGACGGGTACGCCGTCGAGCCTGCCGAGCTGGGCCGGTGGTTCGGCTAGATGTTCTCGCCGGTTTGGCTCAGGCAGACGATCCGGCGCGGCGGACCGGTGTACTTCAGGGCCTTCTCGGCGTCGCCGCAGGCTTCCTCGGGGTCCGTGACGCCGTAGCCGGAGACGACCTCGGCGCGCATCTGCGCCGTCGGGTCGGTGCAGCTGACCTTGGCGACCGCGGCGTCGTCGTCGACGTCGCGCAGGCAGTCGCCGGTGCTGACGTTCAGCGCGAGGCAGAGGGTCCGGTCGGTGCCGGAGCCGCTGATCTGGAACCGCACGTAGTCATCGCTGGCCCCGCAGCTGAACGTCCCGCGGTAGCTGTCGTCCACCTTGAACGTCGCGCTGTTCTCGCCGCAGCCGACGCGGTGGTAGGCGAGCTGCTCACCGCTCTCGCGCGTCAGGTAGAGGCACTCGCCGTCCGACGGCGGCCCGGCCTGGTGGATCCAGACGATGCTCATCGCCCCCAGCGCGCCCAGCCCCAGCGCGGCGACGACGCACGCGATCAGCGTGATCCGCACCTTCACGCTGAACCAGTGCGGGATCCCCGGCCGCTGCGGCATTCCCGGCATCCCCGGCATCGGCATCCCCGGCATCGGTCCCCCGGGCATCGGGGCCGCCGGCATCGGCACGGACGGCGTCGCGTAGTCCGGCGTCCGGAACGGGTTGTCGTCGGACGGTGGTGTGGTCAACGTGCCCTCCAGTGATCCCCTCGGCATATCGTCCCACCGGCGGACCCGCGAACGGAGCGGGCCGGAGCGAGGCACGTATAACAGTAGTTGTGACTGATGGCCCGCTGATCGTCCAGTCCGACAAGACCGTGCTCCTGGAGGTCGACAACCCCCAGGCCGACGACGCGCGCGTCGCGATCGCGCCGTTCGCCGAGCTCGAACGCGCCCCGGAGCACGTCCACACCTACCGGATCACGCCGCTGGCCTTGTGGAACGCCCGCGCCGCCGGCCACGACGCCGAGCAGGTCGTCGACGCGCTGACGACGTACTCGCGCTTCCCCGTGCCCCAGCCGCTGCTGATCGACGTCGTCGACGTGATGGGCCGCTTCGGGCGGCTGCAGATCGCCAACCACCCTGCGCACGGGCTGGTGATGTCCACCACCGACCGCGCGGTCCTCACCGAGGTCTCGCGCAACAAGAAGATCAGCCCGATGCTGGGCGCGAAGATCGACGACGACACCGTCCTCGTGCACCCGTCCGAACGCGGGCGGCTCAAGCAGGCGCTGCTCAAGGTCGGCTGGCCGGCCGAGGACCTCGCCGGGTACGTCGACGGCGAAGCGCACCCGATCGCGCTCGACGAGACGGACTGGCAGCTGCGCGACTACCAGCGGATGGCCGCCGAGGCCTTCTGGGCGGGCGGCTCCGGCGTCGTCGTGCTCCCCTGCGGCGCCGGCAAGACGCTGGTCGGCGCGGCCGCCATGGCGAAGGCGCAGGCCACGACGCTGATCCTGGTGACGAACACCGTCGCCGGGCGGCAGTGGAAGCGCGAGCTCATCGCCCGGACGTCGCTGACCGAAGAGGAGATCGGCGAGTACTCCGGCGAGAAGAAGGAAGTCCGGCCGGTCACCATCGCGACCTACCAGGTGGTCACCCGCAAGACCAAGGGCGAGTACCGCCACCTGGAGCTGTTCGACTCGCGCGACTGGGGCCTGGTCGTCTACGACGAGGTCCACCTGCTGCCCGCGCCGGTGTTCCGGATGACCGCGGACCTGCAGTCGCGCCGGCGCCTCGGGTTGACGGCGACGCTGGTGCGCGAGGACGGCCGCGAGGGCGACGTCTTCTCGCTGATCGGGCCGAAGCGCTACGACGTGCCGTGGCGCGACATCGAGGCGCAGGGCTGGATCGCGCCGGCGGAGTGCACCGAGGTCCGCGTGACGCTGACCGACGCCGAGCGCCTCGGTTACGCGACGGCCGAGGCCGACGAGCGCTACAAGCTGGCGGCGACGGCGATGACCAAGACGCCCGTGATCAAGTCGATCGTCGCGAAGCACGCGGGCGAGCCGACCCTCGTCATCGGCGCCTACCTCGACCAGCTGGAGATGCTCGGCGACGAGCTCGACGCGCCGGTGATCCAGGGCTCCACCCGGAACAAGGAGCGCGAGGAGCTGTTCGACAAGTTCCGCCGTGGCGAGATCCGCACGCTCGTCGTGTCGAAGGTGGCGAACTTCTCGATCGACCTGCCCGAGGCGTCGGTGGCGATCCAGATCTCGGGCACGTTCGGCTCCCGGCAGGAGGAGGCCCAGCGGCTCGGCCGGCTCCTGCGGCCCAAGGGCGACGGGCGGCAGGCGCACTTCTACTCGATCGTCTCGCGCGACACGGTCGACACGGAGTACGCGGCGCACCGGCAGCGGTTCCTGGCGGAGCAGGGGTACGCCTACCACATCGTCGACGCGGACGACCTGCTCCGGCCGCTCTGACGCTCAGGGGGCGACCGGCGCGGCGGCCCGCGCCGCCCGGTCGACCTCCGCGCACCGCGCCGCCCAGAACGCCTGGTCACGCCCGCTGTCCGCCGGCGGCGTGCCCTCCAGCTGCTCACGCAGGACGTCGGCGTGCCCGGCGTGCCGGTTGGTCTCGGTGAGCACGTGCACCAGGACGTTGAACAGCTTGACGTGCGGCCGCGGCCACCAGGGCACGTGGCCGGGCGCGTCGACGGGCAGCGCCGCGATCGTCGTGTCGGAGTGCGCCCAGACACGCCGGTAGCGGCCGATGATCTCCTCGCGCGTCTCGTGCTCGGTCGCCCACATGTCGATACCGCGCCGCTCGAGGTCGTCCCACCGCGGGACGGCGTCGGGCGACGGCCGGCCGAAGACCTCGCCGAAGTACCGGGCCTCGCCCACCGCCAGGTGCTTGATCAGGCCGAGCAGGGTGGTCCCGGTCGCGGTCAGCGGGCGCCGGATGTCGTACTCGGACAGCCCGTCGAGCTTCCCGAGCATCTCCTCCCGGATCTCTCGCAGGTCGCTGTGCAGGTAGTCCTTCGCGAAGTCGTCGATCACGGGTTCCAGCTTGCACCAACGAGCGCACCTCGTGCTTTCGGCGGTCGCGGCGTCCCCGTTCGGCCCAGTGGATCGTCACAGGAACAACTTTCGCCACAGACGTCTCACCCAGTGCCCTGACCTGCACTTTTCCGGATTCACCCGAACGGATGAGCGGGCGCGACGCTGGAAATTGTCAGACCCTCGAACTACTGTTCGACGAGTACAGCCGAACACAAGTTCGAGGGGACGTCATGACGATCGCACCGCTCCGCCCCGGTACGCCCGCGCCGCCGGTCCAGACCCTGCCACCGGGGGCGTGGCACGGCCGGCTGTGGGTGTCCGACCTGCCACTGACCCGGCCCGAGCGTTATCTGGGCTGCGTGGCCGAGTTCGAGCGGTCCGGGCTGTGGCCGGTGCTGATCCCGCACGACCAGCGCTTCGCGGCCAACGGCGAGGACTGGATCGACGACCGCGGCCGGCTCGCCCCGGCCGGCCACCGGGTCGCCTCGGCCGACGCGTTGAGCGTGCTCGATCGCTGGTGGGACGGCTCCTGCTGTGACGGCGCCTGCCTGCGCCCCTTCAGCGCGAAGTTCCCCGGGCTGGCCAAGCGCAGCCCGCGCCGGTCCGACCCGCTGGCCGAGGCGGGCAACACGGGCTCGATCCTGGCCACCCGCGCCCCGCACCGGCTCGGCCTGGTCCAGACCGAGCGGCCCGCGGACATCCCGGCCCTGCTGGGCTGGACGGGCATGATCAAGTGCACCGACCAGGTCGCCGAGCTGTCTGCGGTACTGCGCAGCTGGGAAGAGCGGTTCGGGGCGACGCTGGTGGTGCTGGGCTTCGACGCGATCGAGCTGTCGGTGTCGGCCCCACCCCGCAACCAGGCGAGGGCGCTGTCGGTGGCGGCGGAGCACCGGGCGTTCAGCTTGCCGACGTTCGCGGCCCAGCCGGGCAACCTGCGCGAGTACGCGTCGGACCTGGTGCAGGCCCGGCACTGGAGGTTCTCCTGGGCGTGAAACCGAGCAGCGGCAACCGTTCCGGGCGTCTCGCCGCCGGATCCTCGCCGCGGGCCGCGCGCCGCCCACTGCGTCCCGCGGCCCGCGGGTGCGGCGCGGGTGCCCGGTGCGGGGCGGGTGCCCGGCGCGGGGCGGCGCGATGAGCAAGCGCGTCAAAGGCCCGGCGAGACGGCCGTCCACGAAGTTGGGTCAGCTGTCCCGGCCGGCGGTCCACCGGTCCGGACGGTGGCCGCTCGGGCGCGTTTGGGCACCCCGGCGAACGGGCATCACGCACCGCGGGAAGGCGGTGAGAACGATCGCCGAAATCCGGATCGGGACATCGGGGTGGCGCTACCCGCCGTGGCGCGGCGACTTCTACCCGCCGGGCCTGGCGCAGCGCCGCGAGCTCGAATACCTGTCGCGGCAGCTGAACGCGGTCGAGCTCAACGGCTCGTTCTACTCGCTGCAGCGCCCGGAGCGCTTCCGCGCGTGGTTCGACGAGACGCCGTCGGACTTCCTCTTCGCGGTGAAGGGCGGCCGCTTCATCACGCACATGAAGCAGCTGCGCGACGTCGAGACGTCGCTGGCCAACTTCTACGCGTCCGGCGTCCTCGCACTAGGCGCGAAACTGGGGCCGTTCCTCTGGCAGCTACCACCGAGGCTCACGTTCGACCCGGACCGCCTCGCGAACTTCTTCGCCCTCCTCCCACGCACCACAACGGACGCGGCCGAGCTGGCGGCGAAGCACGACGACAAGCTGAAGGCCAAGCCGTACTTGGAGGCAGGGGCACGAAGGCCGTTGCGGCACGCGCTGGAGGTCCGCCACCCGAGCTTCGCGGAGCCCGCGGCGAAGAAGCTGCTGCGGGACCACGGGATCGCCTTGGTGGTCGCCGACACGGCAGGCAAGTGGCCGTTCCTGGAGGACCAGACCGCCGGCTTCACCTACGTCCGCCTGCACGGCGCCGAGGAGCTGTACGTCAGCGGCTACTCGGACCAGGCCCTGCGCGAGTGGGCGGCGAAGATCCGCACCTGGCACGACGACGGCAAGCGAGACGTCCACGTCTACTTCGACAACGACGCCAAAGTGGAGGCCCCGCGCAACGCGCAGACCCTGGCCGACATGCTGGGCGTCAAGCCCGCGAACAAGACAGTGAGTGGACAGTGAGCGCCCCGGTCTTGGATGACAAAGCGGGCGGGACCGCCTCGCGTGCCGCGACTGGGGGTCAGCACGCGAGCGGTCCGCCGCACGCGCACAGCCGCCCAGCTGACGCGACCGCCGGCACCATCGCGAACCACGCCGAGCAGGTCCAGCCGCGAGCAGCCACAACCCACGCCGCTCTCTGACCACTCGCCTCGCATGGACTTCCGCACTCACAGGGCCCTCGCCAAGCAGCGCCTCCCACTCCAAACGCGCCTCCAACGTCGGGCGGGAGCCCGGTCCACTCGCAGAACTCGGCCGCGCAGTGGGCTCGCGCGCAGACTTGCACCGCCGTGGCCGAGGAGAACCCACCGAGCAGGTGAAGCCGGCCAAGAACTCCGCGCAACACATCGATAGCGCGCGGGCCCCGCCGCCACCGGCCACCGAGCCGCTCTCGCAACCACCGAGCCTCGCCCGCCCGGCCGCATCACGACTAGACACCGAGCCGCCGCCGAGCCTCGCCCATCAGCAGCGCCGCCATCGGGCCGCTGCCGCAACCATAGAGCCTCGCCTACCCGACCCGCATCACCACCAGACACCAAGCGGCCGCCGCAACCACCGAGCCTCACCCACTCGATCGCATCGCCACCAGACACCGAACCGCCACCGCAGAATCCCACCCGACCGCGCCGCCACAAGACACCAAGTCGCTACTGCAACCACAGACCCTCGCCCAGCCAGCCGCATCGCCACCGGCCACCGAGCCGCTCTCGCAACCACAGAACCTCACCCAGCCGACCGCGCCGCTACCAGTCTCCGAGGCTCCGCCGCGGCGGAGCCTCACCCGACCGACCGCACCACCACCAGGCGCCGAGTCGCCGCTGCCGCAGAGCCTCGTCCGACCGCATCGCCACCGGGCCGTGGAGCGGCTCTCGCAACCACCGAACCTCGCCCGACCGACTGCGCTGCCACCAGACATCAAGGCGCCGCCGAGCCTTACCCACCCGACCCCATCGCCAGCAGACACCGAGCCGCCGCCGCGGAACCTCGCCCGACCGACCGCATCGCCACCGGCCAGCGAGCCGCTCTCGCAACCACAAAGCCTCACCCGACCAACCGCGCCGCCACCAGACAACGAGCCGCCGCCACAACCACCGAGCCTCACCCGACCGACCGCGCCACCACCAGCCACCAAGCCGCCGCCAGAACCCCGCCCAACCGGCGCCCCGCCGAAAGCGCCTCAGCTCGGAGTGCCCACCAGCGCTGCCAGCTTGGCGCGTACGTCGTCCGCGTCCGGGTGGCCCAGCTCTGTCAGCAAGCGCGCCGATCGGACCCAGCACTCCCGGGCCAGTGCCCCGTCTCCTTGCCTCAGGTGGATCGTGCCCAGCTGGGACAGCACGTCCGCGGCCTCGTAGTGCTCGCCCATGGTGAAGAACATCTCCACCGATTCGCTGATGCACGCGATGCCCTCGGCTAGCCGGCCGAGGCCGAGCAGGGCCACGCCTCTTGTGTGCTGCGTGAACCGGGTGTCGACCGGGCTACCGTCCGGGCCCGGGATCGCCAGGGCCGCGTCGGCCAGTTCCAGGGCCTGCTCGTGGTCGCCCATCGATGTGCAGATGTCGCCCAGGGCCCGCAGCACGCTCGCCTCGAACGCGCCCATCCCCAGCTCGCGGACGATCTCCAGCGCTCGCATGCCGTGCTCGTACGCGCCGGTGTAGTCGGCCAGGTTGTGCGCCGCCAGCGCCAGGTTGTACTGCGCTCGCGCTTCGCCCTCCCGCGCGCCCAGTTCGCGCTGGATCGTCAGCACCCGTTCCAGGTAGTGCCGCGACTCCTCGTACTGCCGCACCACGCCGTTGACCACGCCGAGTCCACTGAGGATGCCCGCCTCGCCCGGCCGGTGGCCGCCGTCCCGCGCGGCTTCCAGTGCCACGCCGAACACCGAACGCCAGTCGTCCAGCCGCGAGCGCGTCCCGAAGTAACTCTGCAGCAGCCAGGCGAGCTTCCAGCAGACGTCGTCCCGCCGCCGGCGTCGCGCCAGGTGCACCGCGGCGATCAGGTTGCCGGCCTCTTCGTCGAACCAGTCGAGTGCGTCGTGGTACTCGGCGAACGCCAAGCCGTCGAGACGGGCCGGCTCCAGCAGCCGGTAGTACCGCTCGGGCCGCATCCGCCGGGACGCGTTGAACGCCGTCGCCAGGTACCAGCCGAGCAGCCGGTCCAGCGCGGCGTCGCGTTCCTCCGCGGTATCCACCTGCTCCGCGGCTTCGCCCGCGTACGCGCGGATCAGGTCGTGGAACTGGTAGCGGCCCGGCCGCGGCTGGGCGAGCAGGTGCGCGGCCGCCAGCGTCGTGAGCAGCGGCCGGGTCCGCGTCAGGTCCAGACCGGCGACGGCGGCCGCCGCGGGCACGCTGAAGTCGACGCCGGTGGACAGCCCGAGCAGTCGCAGCAACCGCGCCGCCGACGGCTCGAGTGCCTGGTAGGAGTAGGAAAACACCGAACGGATGTTGGTGCCGTCGCCGTCGGCGAGGTCGAACGAGCCGAGCAGGTCGTGCTCGCTTTCGAGGGAGTCGACGAACTCGTCGAGCGGCAGGCCGGGGAACTGCGCCACCCGCACGGCGAGGATCCGGATCGCCAGCGGCAGCCCGCCGCAGTACCGCACGAACCGTTCGGTCGCCGCCGGGTCGCGCGCCACCCGCTCGAGGCCGATCGTGGACGCGAGCAGCTCGACCGCGTCCTCCGCGCCGAGCTCCGCCAGCGCGACGCGCCGGGCGCCGTGCGTCGCGACCAGCGCCCGCAGCTGCCAGCGGCTGGTGATCAGGACCAGGCAGCCCGGCCCCGGCAGCAGCGGGCGCACCTGTTCCGTGCGGTTGGCGTTGTCGAGGACGATCAGCAGCCGACGGCCCGCGGTGTGCGTCCGCCAGCTCGCCGCGCGGCCGTCGAGGTCGGCCGGGATCTGCTCGCACGGGACGCCGAGCGCGGTGAGCATCGCCTCCAGCGCGGCCGCCGGCTCGACCGGCTCGCCGGGCCCGTACCCCCGCAGGTTGAGGTGGATCTGCCCGCCGGGGAAGCGGTCGGCGATCTCGTGCGCGAAGTGCACCGAGAGCGTCGTCTTGCCGATGCCGCCCATGCCTTCGACGGACGCGATGGGCGTCGACGCGTCGGCGTCGAGCGCCTCCGGAAGCAGCGCGTGCAACGCCTTGAGGTCGCTCTCGCGGCCGGCGAACGTCCGCGGGTCGGCGGGCAGCTGGTGCGGCACCAGCGGTTCGACGCCGAGGCGGTAGCGCGCGGGTTCGGCGGCGTCGGTGCCGGTGAGGATCGCCTGCCGGGTGCGCTGCAGCGACGGGCCGGGGTCCAGCCCGAGCTCGTCGGCCAGCACCCCGCTGATCCGGCGGTGGACGTCGAGCGCCTCGGCCTGACGGCCCGAGCGGTAGAGCGCGACCATCAGCTGTTCGTGCAGCCGCTCGCGCAGCGGGTTTTCCCTGGTCAGCCGGGTCAGTTCGGGGACGATGGTGCCGTATTCGCCGGCTTCGAGCAGCGCGTCGGCCCACAGTTCGCGCACGCGCAGGCGTTCTTCGGCGAGCTGCCCGGCTTCGTCGCGGTGCAGCGCGTCGGACTCGACGTTCAGCAGTGCCGGGCCGCGCCACTGCGCCAGCGCCTCGGCGAAGTGCGCCGCCGCCTGCCGGCTTTCGCCGCCGTCCAGCGCCGCCTGGCCCCGCGCGGCGAGCGCGCGGAACCGCGACAGGTCGAGCAGGTCGTCGTCGACCTCGATCAGGTAGCCGCCGCTCTCGGTGCGGATCGAGACCTGGTCGCCGAGGGCGCGGCGCAGGCGCAGCACATACGTCTGGAGCGCGCCCTTGGACCGGCGGCGGTCGTCGTTCCACAGCCACCGGCCCAGCTCGTCGACCGGCACGACGCGGTTGGCGCGCAGCAGCAGCCCGGCCAGCACGATCAGCGGCCGGCTCCCCCCGAGTGGCACCGGGCGGCCGTCGGCCGTGACCTCGGCCGGGCCCAGCAGGCGGAAATCGAGGACCACCGGCCCATTCTGTCCGGAAACGCGCTGATCGGCACCCGATCGCGAAACGCGGGACGGTGGCATGATCGACGTCGATGAAGGTGTACGCGATTCCCCTGCGCAACCGCTTCCGCGGCATCACGGTCCGTGAGGGCGTGCTGCTGCCCGGCCCGGCGGGCTGGGGCGAGTTCTGCCCGTTCGCCGACTACTCGGACGCCGAGAGCCTGCCGTGGCTGCACGCGGCCGTCGAAGCGAGCGAAACGGGCTGGCCGGCGCCGGTCCGCGACCGCGTCGAGGTGAACACGACGGTGCCGGTGGTCGGCCCGGAGAAGGCGCACGCGCTGGTCAGCGCGTCCGGCTGCCGCACGGCCAAGGTGAAGGTCGCGGACCCCCGCTCGTCACTGGCCGACGACTGCGCCCGGGTGGAGGCGGTCCGCGACGCGCTCGGCCCGGGCGGCGCGATCCGCGTCGACGCCAACACGGCGTGGGACGTCGACACCGCGGTCCGCGCGATCGCCGACCTCGACAAGGCGGCCGGCGGCCTGGAGTACGCGGAACAGCCGTGCTCGACGATCGACGACCTCGCCGCGGTCCGCCGCCGGGTGTCGGTCCGCATCGCCGCGGACGAGTCGATCCGCCGCGCGGAGGACCCGCTGAAGGTCGCGGTCGCCGGCGCGGCGGACATCGCGGTGCTGAAGGTCTCCCCCCTCGGCGGCGTCCGCCGGGCCCTGGAAGTCGCCGAGGCGTGCGGCTTGCCGTGCGTGGTGTCGTCGGCGGTGGAGACGAGCGTCGGCCTGGCCGCGGGCCTGGCCCTGGCCGGCGCCCTCCCGGAGCTGGAGTTCGCGTGCGGCCTGGGCACGATCTCGTTGCTGGAAGGCGACGTCTGCGCGAACCCACTGTCCCCTGTGGACGGTTACCTCCCGGTCCTGCGCAAACCCCCGGAGCCGACAGCGGCGTACGCGGCCTCGGCCGACGTCCAGGCCGCGTGGGAAGCCCGGCTGGCGAGGGTCCGCGGCTTGTCGTGAGTGTTCAGGGCGGTTCTAACCGCCCTGAACACTCACGACAGGGTGACCCCGAGGCCGAGTTCAGGGTCCGGATCCGGGCCCTTCCCGATGTGGACCGGGGCGCCGCCGGGCGAACATTGGTGCATGACGAACAGCGTGTACACCCCGGAAACCAAGAAGGTCCGCCGCAGCCGCACCGACAAGATGCTCACCGGCGTCTGCGGTGGCTGGTCCCAGTACCTCGGCATCGACGCGAACGTGCTGCGCATCGGGCTCGTCGCCGCCGTTTTCCTCTCCGTCGGGATCGCCATCCCGATCTACATCGCCGCCGCGATTCTGACGCCCGAAGAAGACTCCTGACCGGGGCGGGCGCCGGTTCGCAGGGGGAACCGGTGCCCGCCGGACGATCACGGGGTGTGCCACTGAACGGCCCGGACGCCAAGGGGACGTCCGGGCCGTTCGGCGTAGTCTCCTACGCTGACCGGCCGAAATGCCCTCCGCGAACCCCGTTCGAGGGGTTAGGGTTCGCGGTCGTGGATCAAGGGAACACCGCCGGCCGGACGGCCGCGAAGGTCGTCGTCGGGGTCCTGGGCGGGCTCTACCTGCTCGCCGGACTGGGGCTGACCGCCTTCGCCGCCTTCTTCGCGCTCGCCTTCAACGACACCGGCAGCGCGAGCGTCACCAGGACCGTGCTCTACACCGCCGCGGCGGCGGCGATCTGGATCCTGCTCACCGGGATCGGCGCGATCGTCGTCGCACTGGAAGCGGAAGAAGCGAGCACCGCCTGGCTCGGGGGCCTCGGCGTGCTCGCGCTCGGCGTCGTGATCGTCGGCGCCTTCGCCGTCTGGTTCTTCACCAAGCCTTAGCGGACAACGAAAAAGCCCGGCCCGCCGAAGCGGACCGGGCTTTCCCGGTGAAGCGGCCGAACTCAGAAGTCCATGCCACCCATGCCACCAGACGGGTCGGCGGGAGCGGCCGAAGCCTTCTCCGGCTTGTCCGCCACGACGGCCTCGGTGGTCAGGAACAGCGCCGCGATGGACGCGGCGTTCTGCAGCGCGGAGCGGGTGACCTTCGTCGGGTCCGGCACGCCGGCGGCGAGCAGGTCCTCGTAGACACCCGTGGCGGCGTTCAGGCCGTGACCCTGCGGCAGACCCTTGACCTTCTCCACGACGACGCCGCCTTCGAGGCCGGCGTTGATCGCGATCTGCTTGAGCGGGGCCTCGACGGCCACCTTGACGATGTTGGCACCAGTGGCCTCGTCGCCCTCGAGCTTCAGACCGGCGAAGGCAGCCTCGGCAGCCTGGATGAGAGCGACGCCACCACCGGCGACGATGCCCTCTTCGACGGCGGCCTTGGCGTTGCGCACTGCATCCTCGATGCGGTGCTTGCGCTCCTTCAGCTCGACCTCGGTGGCGGCGCCGGCCTTGATGACGGCCACGCCGCCGGCCAGCTTCGCCAGACGCTCCTGGAGCTTCTCGCGGTCGTAGTCCGAGTCCGAGTTCTCGATCTCGGCGCGGATCTGGTTGACGCGACCCTGGATCTGGTCGGCGTCGCCCGCACCCTCGACGATGGTCGTCTCGTCCTTGGTGATGACGGCCTTGCGCGCCTTGCCCAGCAGCGACAGGTCGGCGTTCTCCAGCTTGAGGCCGACGTCCTCGCTGATGACCTGGCCACCGGTCAGGATCGCGATGTCCTGCAGGATCGCCTTGCGGCGGTCACCGAAGCCCGGGGCCTTGACGGCGACGGACTTGAAGGTGCCGCGCATCTTGTTGACGATGAGGGTGGCCAGGGCCTCGCCCTCGACGTCCTCGGCGATGATCAGCAGCGGCTTGCCGGACTGGATGACCTTCTCCAGCAGCGGCAGGACGTCCTTGACGGTGGAGATCTTGGAACCGAAGAGGAGGATGTAGGGGTCCTCCAGCTCGGCTTCCTGACGCTCCGGGTCCGTCACGAAGTAGCCCGAGATGTAGCCCTTGTCGAAGCGCATGCCCTCGGTGAGCTCGAGCTCGAGACCGAAGGTGTTGCTCTCCTCGACGGTGACGACGCCTTCCTTGCCGACCTTGTCCAGCGCCTCGGCGATCAGCTCGCCGATGGTGCGGTCAGCGGCCGAGATCGAGGCGGTAGCAGCGATCTGCTCCTTGGTCTCGATCTGGACGGCCATCTTGTGCAGCTGCTCGATGATGGCCTCGACGGCCGCTTCGATGCCGCGCTTCAGGCTGATCGGGTCGGCGCCGGCGGCAACGTTGCGCAGGCCTTCCTTGACCAGGGCCTGGGCGAGCACGGTGGCGGTGGTGGTGCCGTCACCCGCGACGTCGTCGGTCTTCTTGGCAACTTCCTTGACGAGCTCGGCCCCGATCTTCTCCCACGGGTCTTCGAGCTCGATCTCCTTGGCGATGGAGACGCCGTCGTTCGTGATCGTCGGCGCGCCCCACTTCTTCTCGAGCACGACGTTCCGGCCCCGCGGGCCGAGGGTCACCTTGACGGCTTCGGCGAGGATGTTCAAGCCGCGCTCAAGACCACGGCGGGCGTCCTCGTCGAACGCGATCAGTTTGGCCATTGCGGTGTGGTCCTCCGGTATTGGGCGCCACCGCCGCGCTGAATGCTTTGCAGCGGCGGCAGCAGGACTCTTCCTCGGCCAGGCTCGGTGCCCGCGACGGACGACTGCTCCCACGTGGGGGCTCAGCCTCACCGTCCCGACCTTCAAGCGCGCGATCGGTGACCGCGCGCCTGGCACTCAACGGCGTCGAGTGCCAAGTCCGTGTTTAGCACTCTCGGGGGGAGAGTGCAAGAAGACCTGCTCAGGGCCGCACGATTTCAGGAGCTCGGCTTGATGGAGATCGAAGACGGGGGCGCGTTGAGCGAGGACGTCGGGTTGCCCTGGGAGTCGCCCGGGCCGACCGGGATGTTGGGCGCGGTCGTCTGGCTGCCGCCGCCGCTGTCGCCGCCGGTGAACAGGATGATCGCCGTCACGATGGCGCCGATCACCACGACCGCGCCGAGCACGATCCAGATCCACTTGGCGTTGCCGCTCTTGGCCTGGTGGAACGCGCCCGCTCCGCCCGCGGGCATCGGCGGGCGCAGGCGCATCGGGTCGCCGGGCGGGCCGTAGCCGGGCGGCGGGCCCTGCGGGGGCATGCCCTGCTGCTGGTAGCCGTACGGGCCCTGCGGCGGCATCCCCTGCGGCGGGCCCTGCTGGGGATAGCCGTAGCCGGGGGGCGGGCCCTGCGGCGGGCCACCAGGGCCGCCGAGGCCGCCGGGACCACCGGGGCCCTGCGGTCCGGGCTGCTGCCCGTAACCGGGCTGCTGCTGTCCTCCGTACGGGTGCACGGGGGCCCCCTCTCCCTGCTGCGGTGCCGTGGTCTGGTGCGGTCCCTGTTGTACCTGACCAGGACGCTGCGGCGCGGGGATTCCACCCGGATTGGTCCCCGGGGACCCGGGCGGCCCGGGCGGGGTGTCCGACGCCGCCTGGGCACCGAGCGCGCGACGGGCGGCCGCGACCATCTCGACGCAGCTGGCGTAGCGGTCGGCCGGGCTCTTCGCCATGCCCTTGCGGATGACCTCGTCGATCGCCGGGGGCAGCGCGACGGCGCGGGAGATGGCGGGCGGCTCGCCGTTGAGGTGGCCTTTGATCACCGTCGGCACGTCGCCCTTGAACGGCGGGCTGCCGGTGAGGCAGGCGTAGAGAACGCAGGTGAGCGCGTACTGGTCGGTGCGCCCGTCCAGCGGCTCGCCGCGCAGGTGCTCCGGCGCCGCGTACGTGGGCGAGCCGAGGAAGTCGCCGCCGCGGGTGCGGTGGCCGGTCGCGCCGCGGCGCGTCAGCCCGAAGTCGGCGACGTACACGTGCTCGCGCGAGGTCTCCTTCTTCGTCACGAGCACGTTGGCCGGCTTGACGTCCAGGTGGACCAGACCACGGTTGTGCAGGGTGTCGAGCGCGTCCGCGACCTGGTCCAGCATGGTCAGCGCGCGCGAGGGCGCGATCGGGCCGCCGGCGATCAGGCCGGCGAGGTCGCCGCCGTCGACCATGCGCATGGCGATGTAGAGCATCCCGTCGAGCTCGCCGAAGTCGTACAGCGGCACGACGTTGGCGTGGTCGATCGCGGACGTGTTGCGCGCCTCGTCGACGAACCGCTCGCGGAACTCGGCGTCGGTCCCGAGGTGGTCGCCGATGACCTTCAGCGCCACTTTCCGGCCCAGGCGCACGTCGGTGGCCTTGTAGGTCACGCTCATGCCGCCCTTGCCGAGCACTCCGTCGATGCGGTAGTTGCCCAGCCGGCGACCGGTGAGGTCCCCCGACACATCGCCTGTCACGCCCGGCAGCCTAACGCCCCTGGTTCGGCGGCTGCCGGGGGTTGGCCCAACAGGTCAACAGCGGTGGTTACGACACCTTCCGCACGTCGGCCGCCTGGCTTCTGCCGTCCCGGCCGGACTGCACTTCGAACTCGACCCGATCGCCTTCGTCCAAAGTGCGGAATCCGTCAGCCTGAATGGCGGAATAGTGCACGAAGACGTCCGGTCCTTCGGTCGATTCGATGAACCCGTAGCCCTTTTCCGAGTTGAACCATTTGACGGTGCCGACAGTCACGGCGCCTCCCTCAGCACACAAGGATCCGCTGGCCCAGCGTAGGCCAGCGGCGCGAGTGACAATCACGCTACCGGAATTATTCCCCTCGGCAATGGGCAATTCGTCTGAAGATCACGCACCGGAAAGGCGCCGGTTGCGCGCATGCACGAGCACCGTCCCGGGACCCGCGAAGTCGACCGCCAGTCCTTCTCCGGTGCGCACCGACTGCGGGCCGCCGGGGTCGAGCGCGCGCAGCCGGCACTGCACGGTGTCGGGGTAGGCCAGCAGGTAGTCCGGCCGGACGGTGACCAGCTCGCCCTGGGCGAGCTCGAACGCGTCCACCGGCCCGGGCGCGGCCAGCACGAGCGGCCCGGTTCCGCTGTAGTGCTCGAGGAACCCCGCGTCGGCGCCGAAGAGCTGCTGCAACGGCGTCCAGCCGGGGTCGTGGCGGACGGCCGAGGGCCGCACCAGCACGGCTTCGCGGTGCACGGACCAGCCCGTGCCGGCGCGCAGCTCCAGCGGGTAGACGTCGCCGGGGCGCAGCGGCGCGAAGTCGATCCAGCCACCGTCGGACGGCGCCGTGTACACGGCCATCGTCGCCTTGCCCACGCGGACGCCGCCGCGTCCCGCCGCCGTCTCGGTGACGCCGAAGCGGCTGGCGAGCAGCGTTTCCGGCACGGCCTGCACGGCCTCGCCCGGGTCGAGCAGCACGCGGGCGACGCCGAAGCCCGGCGTGTGCCGGGTCTGGACGCGCATCAGCGGGACGGGACGTGCGAGATGATCCAGCTGATCAGCGCGGACGGGTTGCGCGTCTGCGTCATGATCTGGCCGGGGCCGACGAAGTCGAAGACGAGGCCTTCACCGCTCTTCATGGACTGGATGATGCCGGTCGCGACCTTCCGGATCTGGTACTGCACGGTGTCGGCGTAGGCGACGACGTGCCCGGTGTCGACGGTGACCATCTCACCCGGCTGCAGGGTCATGGTCTCGACCGCGCCGTAGCAGCTGACGAGCAGCTCGCCCTGGCCGGTCGCGTGCGTCAGGAAGCCGCCTTCGCCGCCCATCAGGTTCTTCATCCCGCCCCACTTGGTCTCGGTCTGCACGCCGTGCGATGACGCGAGCCAGCAGCCGCGGGTGACGGCCCAGCCGGTGCGGCCGTCGAGCGTGATCGTCTGGATGTCGCCGGGCAGGTTGGCCGCGACGTCGACCCAGCCGCCGTTCTGCGGCGCGGTGAAGGTGGAGATGAAGAAGGACTCACCGGAGAGGAAGGCGCGGCCGAGGCCCTTCATGATGCCGCCCTGCGCCTGGGACTGGACCTGCACGCCGTAGCTGGTGGCCATCATCGCGCCGGACTCCACCTGGCACGGTTCCCCCGGCGCCAGCATCAGCCGGGCGACGGCGAAAGAGGGCTGGTTGCGGACTCGGACCTGCATGCGTTCTCCCCTAAGCGTGCTCTCAGACGACGCAGAGTCTTGCACGGCACCCCGCAGGGGGGAGGATGGTCCGGTGATCTCCGTCGACGACTACCGGGAGCGGATCACCGCGCTCCTGGGCACCGCTCCCGCGACCGTCCTCCCGCTCGCCGACGCGGCCGGCCTCGTGCTGGCCGAGGACGTGCCGGCGAGGGTTTCCCTGCCACCGTTCGACAACTCCGCGATGGACGGCTACGCGGTCCGCGCCGCCGACGTCACGTCGGTGCCGGTGACGCTGCCGGTCGCCGACGACATCCCGGCGGGCCGGGTCGACGTCGGCACCCTCGAGCCGGGCACCGCGCACCGGATCATGACCGGCGCGCCGCTGCCGCCGGGCGCGGACGCCGTCGTGATGGTGGAGGACACCGACGGCGGCACGGAGACCGTGACGATCACCGCCGAGGCCCGCGAAGGCGCGCACATCCGGCGGCTCGGGGAGGACGTCGTCGCCGGGAGCCTCGCGCTGGCCGCCGGGACCGTGCTGGGGCACTCGCACCTGGGGCTGGCCGCCGCGGTCGGGCTGGCCGAGGTGCGCGTGCACCGGCCGCCGCGGGTGCTCGTCGCCTCCACCGGCACCGAGCTGGTCGACGCGCCGGCGCCGCTGCGCCACGGCCAGATCTACGAGTCCAACAGCGTCATGCTGGCGGCGGCGATCCGCGAGCTCGGCTGCGAGGTCGAGGTGGTCCGCAGCGTCGTCGACGACGTCGAGGAGTTCCGCAAGGTCATCGAGCCGCGGCTGGCCGACGCCGACCTGCTGGTCACCTCCGGCGGCGTCAGCGCCGGCGCGTACGAAGTGGTGAAGGACGCGCTCACCGGGCAGGGCGTCGAGTTCCAGAAGGTCGCGATGCAGCCGGGCGGGCCGCAGGGCAACGGGCGCTGGCACGGCGTGCCGGTCGTGACGCTGCCCGGCAACCCGGTGAGCGTGCTGGTTTCGTTCGAGGCGTTCCTGCGCCCCGCGCTGCTGGCCGCGCTCGGCCACACCGACGTCTCCCGGCGGCGGGTGCGGGCCCGGCTGACCGAGGCCATGAGCTCGCCGCCCGGGCGCCGCCAGTACCGCCGCGGCGTGTTCACGCTGTCGGAGCGGGAGGTCACCGGGGTTGTCGGGCCGCACGGCGGCCCGGGGTCGCACCTGCTGGCCGCGTTCACCCAGGCCAACTGCCTGATCGTGCTGCCGGAGGACGTCAGCTCGGCTGCGGTTGGCGACGAGGTGGACGTCCTGCTGCTGTGACCGGGAAGTCGCGCAGCTTCCGGAACGGCGCGAGGATCGGGAGCGCGGCGACCAGCACGACGGACGCCACCCACAGCGTCTCGCGGACGCCGATCACCTCGCCGAGCACCCCGCCGAGGACCCCGGCCAGCGGGATCGTCCCGTAGGCGGCGAGCGAGGCGCTCGAAGTGATCCGGCCGAACAGCTCCGGCGGGCAGTACCCCTGCCGGAACGTCGTGGTGAGCACGTTCGACGCGACGACGCCCGCGCAGACGCCGAACACGCCGAGGACGAACAGCGACAGCCGCCAGCCCGGTCCGCTCAGCGGCCCGAGCACCATCATCGGCGCCGCAGCCACCTCGCACAGCAGGAACGCGCGGGCGGTGCCGAAGCGCGCGCCGAGCCGTCCGGCCAGCGCCGCACCGAGGACCCCGCCCAGCCCGGCCAGTGCCAGGACCAGGCCGACCAGGCCGGGGCCGGCGCCCAGGGTGCGGGACAGGAAGACGATCTGGATGGAGCTGTAGCCGGTCAGCGCGAGGTTGGACACCGCACCGAACACCATCAGCGAGCGCAGGTACCGGTCACCGGCGACGAACCGCAGGCCCACGGCGATCTGGCTGCGCAACGGCGTGCGCTCGACCGGGACGACCGCCTCGCGGACGCGGATCGCCCGCACGCACAGCACGGAGACGCCGAAGCTGACGGCGTCGGCCAGCACCCCGCTGACCGGGCCGAACGCCTGCGCCAGCACCCCGGCCAGGCCGGGGCCGCCGACCTGCGTCGCGGATTCGCTGCCCTGCAGCTTGGCGTTGGCTTCCAGCAGGTCCTCGCGGCCGACCAGCGCCGGAAGGTAAGCCCGGTAGGCGAGGGTGAAGAACACCTTCGCGACGCCGCCGAGCAGCGCGGCCACCAGCAGGTACGACATGGTCAGCGCGCCGAACGCGGCGGCGAGCGGGACGCTGCCGAACACCGCCATGGACACCGTGTTGCAGGCCAGCATCACCGGCCGCTTCGGCAGCCGGTCCACCCACGCGCCGGCGGGCAGGCCGATCACCAGCCACGGCAGCCAGGCCACCGCCGTCAGCAGCGCGACCTGGAACGTGGACGCCCCCAGCGTGATCACCGCGACCAGCGGCAACGCCGTGCTCGCGACCATGCTGCCGAGCATGCTGGTGGTCTCGCCGGTCCACAGCAGCCGGAAGTCGCGGTTCCCCCAGAGCCCCTTCACGGCTTGCCCAGCGAAACCCGCGCGGCGAAGAAGACGGGGCGGCGCTCGACGCCGTCACCCGGTTCGGTGCGGCTCTCGAACTCGGTCAGCAGCAGCAGGACCCGCTCGTTCAGCTCCTCGAGGTCCGCGACCGACAGCCGCATCCACGTGTCGGTGCTGAACGCCGAGCCGCGCCACGGCTCCGGGTAGGTCTCGCGGTTCGCGATCCACTCGCGCGCGATCGCCGTCTGGTGGTCGAGGGTCAGCACCTCGGCGGCCTCCGCGATCGGGTCGCCCGGGAAGTCCTCGGCCGCCCACCGGATGGTCTTCACCGTGCGCTTCCACCAGCGTTCCCGCTGGTCACGGGCCAGTTCAGGCGCCTCCTCGACCAGCTTGGCCGCGGCCAGCACCTTCATGTGGTGGCTGATGTTGCCGACCGCCTGGTCGGTCTTGCCCGCCAGCATCGACGCCGTGGCCGGGCCGTCCAGGTGGAGCAGTTCCATCAGCCGCCGCCGCAACGGGTGCGACACCGCCGCCAGCACCTTCGAATCCCGGATGTTCCGGACCTCATCGCTCATGACGCACAAGAGTAGTTGCACAAGAGCTATTGTGCAATATCTCTTGTACAACTGTTCCCGTAAGCTCCCGGCATGGGTTTCGTCGCATGGGTCATCTTCGGCGCGCTCGTCGGCTGGGCGGCCAACCTGGTCGTCGGCGGCCGGGACCGGCGCCGGCAGGGATGCCTGGTCAGCGTGCTGGTGGGCGTGGTCGGCGCGGCCCTCGGCGGGCTGATCTACCGGCTCGCGACCGGCCAGGCGAAGTCGTTCGACTTCGACTTCCCCAGCTTCGGCGTGGCCATCCTGGGCGCCGTCGTGCTGCTGGCGATCCTGCGGCTCGTCAGCGGGATCGGCCGGCGCTCGGGCGATCGTTCGTAACAGTTGCCGGACGAACCGTGGTCAACACGGCGTCCGCCACTAAAGTGTGTCCTTCGGTGCTTCTTTCAGGCCCTGATTCCGCGGCCGGGTGCATGCGCCGTCGGGGGGTGCATGCACCCGGCTTCGTCTCAGCGCTTCGATGACGACGTCCACCGCGTGGTCCGGGTCGACGAGCGACGGCATCGGCACCTCGGCGATGTCCCGGCGCCACGCGCCGAGCAGCTCGGTGAGCCGAGCATCGGCGGCTTCGCGGCGGTCGGTCATCGGTCCTCACAGGTCTGGCGGGGATGCGCGCGGCAGCGCCCCGAACGGCGTCAACTACCCAGAGTTATCGCAGACTTCGACCTTGCGTTACCGCGAAGCCGGCACTCCCACCCGTGCCGGGGACACCCTCACGGAGGAGCCCGGCGGTACCGGACCAGACCCCCACCAGGAGCAGCGGTAGCGTGGTGGCGCCCGTACGCGGCCGCCGGAACCCCGGCGTCACCCGCCCTCACGACACGAAACCAGGGGACCCGACCATGAGCGGCAACCGGCCGGAATCCGCCGGCAATCCCGTCGCCCACGCCCTCCAGCTCGCCCGCGAGACGCTGCCGCCGATGCACCCGGCCGGTCGCCCGTTCGTGGCGGGCGGCGCGGTCGCGACGCTGGTCGCCCGCCGGTTCTCCAAGCGCCTGGGCGTCCTCGGCGCGCTGACGACCGTGGCGATGGCCGCGTTCTTCCGCGAGCCGAAGCGGGTCCCGCCGTCGCGCGGCGGCGTCGCGCTGGCCTCGGCCGACGGTCTCGTCTCCCTGATCGAGGAAGCCGTCCCGCCCGCCGAGCTCGGCCTGCCCGCCGAGCCGCGGCTGCGCGTGTCGGTGTTCCTCTCGGTGTTCGACGTGCACGTCCAGCGCGTGCCGGCGAACGGCGTGATCGAGCGCGTCGCCTACCGGCCGGGCAAGTTCCTCTCCGCGGACCTGGACAAGGCGAGCGAGGACAACGAACGCAACTCCGTGCTGATGCGCACCGAAGACGGCCACGAGCTCGTCGTCGTGCAGATCGCCGGGCTGGTCGCGCGCCGCATCCTCTGCGAGATCCGCGAGGGCGACAAGGTCGGCGCCGCCGCGACGTACGGCATCATCCGCTTCGGCTCCCGGGTCGACCTCTACCTCCCGCCGGGTTCGCGGGTGCTGGTCGCGAAGGGCCAGCGCACGGTCGGCGGCGAGACGGTGATCGCGGAACTCCCTGCGGCTGTGTCCGATTCGAAGGGCTGACCCATGGTCCGCGTGACCACGACGACCCCCGGCGTGCGGCTGCTGCCGAACGCCATTACCGTGCTGGCGCTCTGCGCCGGCCTGTCGGCGGTGCAGTTCGCGCTGACGAAGAACTACTCGATGGCGATCGCGTCGATCGGCATCGCCGCGGTGCTCGACAGCCTGGACGGCCGGATCGCCCGCCTGCTCGACGCGACGTCGAAGATGGGCGCGGAGCTGGACTCGCTGTCCGACGGCATCTCGTTCGGCGTCGCGCCGGCGCTGGTCATCTACGTGTGGCAGGCCGGCGCCGACCGGATCGGCTGGGTGGCGTCGCTGATCTTCGCCGTCTGCATGATCCTGCGGCTGGCCCGGTTCAACACACTGCTGGACGACACCGAGCAGCCGCCGTACTCGAGCGAGTTCTTCGTCGGCGTCCCGGCGCCCGCGGGCGGCCTGCTCGCGATGCTGCCGCTGGTCGCCTGGCTGCAGTGGGGCGAGGGCTGGTGGTCGTCGCAGTGGGTCGTGTGGGCGTGGACCATCGCCATCGCGGCCCTGCTGATCAGCCGCATCCCGACGCTGTCGCTGAAGACGGTCAAGGCCCCGGCGAAGGCGATCGCCCCGCTGCTGATCGGCGTCGCCCTGCTGGCGGCGGCGATCATCCAGTTCCCGCTGGTCGCGCTGCTCGTCGCGATGGTGCTGTACCTCGCGCACATCCCGTACTCGGTCTACCGCAGCCGCTGGCTGGCCGCGCACCCCGAGGCCTGGACGGTCC
The DNA here is from genome assembly GCF_036114655.1 of Amycolatopsis sp. NBC_00348. NCBI lineage: Bacteria > Bacillati > Actinomycetota > Actinomycetes > Pseudonocardiales > Pseudonocardiaceae > Amycolatopsis > Amycolatopsis sp. NBC_00348. The sequence goes on from NZ_CP107994.1 coordinate 7,463,887, forward strand.
CGCCGCGCGAGCGCCGGGCGATCCGCCGCGCCCGCTCCCAGCGCCGCCTAGGCCTGCGTCCCCCGCTGCGCAGGCGCGTAGCGGGAGCCGCGATGCGCGCGGTCCGCCTCCCCCGCAACGGCGAGTACGTCCGCACCCCCCGAGGCCCCCGCGAAAACGGCGCCACCAACGGCGACGGCCAGCGCCGCCGCTCCTGGCGCCAGATCGGCCTACGCCGCAAGTAGCCGTGTCGACCCCCCAATCACGCGAGTCGACCCTCCAATCACGCGAGTCGACCCTCCGGCACGCGATCGCGTGTGATTGAGCAGCCAACACGCGTGATCAGAGGGTCGACACGTGTGACTGAGGGGGCGACACGCGGTCTAGCTCGCAGAGCCGAGGCCGCCGATCAGCAGGTTCAGCTGGTACTCGAAGTCCTGGACGCAGTCGCCGGACTCCAGGGCCGGCAGGACCCGGTGCAGGCTCGGCAGCTCCGATGGTGTCGCCATCCGGCGGAAGTACGCGCCCACCGGTTCCGCCCGCTCGGCCTTAGCCGCAACACCGCCGGCCGCGCCCGTGAGGACCGAGCCGAACAGCATTCCCAGCAGCGATCGGTACGCCCGGGCCGTCGCTTCCTCCGACAGGCCCGCGTCGAGCAGCGCGTGCAGCAGCGCGTCGATGACGCGCAGCGCCCCGGCCGAGCGCGGGTTCGCGTCCTGCGCCGCCAGCGCCCGGACGACGACCGGGTGCCGCGCGAAGCTCGCGTACAGCCCGTCGGCCAGCAGCCGGACCCGCGACTCCCACGGCAGCGCCGGATCCGGCACGTCCACTTCCTCGAAGACCCGCGCGGTGAGCCCGTCGAGCAGGTCGCCCTTGTTCGAGACGTGGTTGTAGAGCGACATCGCCTCGACGCCCACCGCGGCCGCGACCTTGCGCATCGACAGCGCCGCCAGCCCCTGCTCGTCGGCCAGCCGCAGCGCCGCGTCAAGTACTTTCCCACGGTTCAGACTCACACTTACAGTGTAAGTATGGACGCCGAAACCGTGCTCACCACCACCCGATCCGTGCGACGCAAGCTGGACCTCGACCGCGACGTGCCCCAGGACGTCCTCGACGGCTGCCTGGAGATCGCCCAGCAGGCCCCCGCCGCGGGCAGCATGGCCGCGCAGTTCCGCTGGCTGCTCGTGCGGGACGCGAAGACCAAGGCCGAGATCGCCGCCTACACCCGCGAAACCGCCGAGACGGCGTGGGCGAAGTACGGCCACCTCGTCGAGGAACGCGCCCTCACGTCGGCGCGGCACCTCGTCCGTAACCTCGAACGGGTGCCCGTGCTGGCGATCCCCTGCATGATCGGCCGCCCGCCGGCCGACGCGTTCACCCAGTCCGCGTACTTCGGCTCGGCCTACCCGGCGATCTGGAGCTTCCAGCTGGCGCTGCGCGCCCGCGGCCTCGGCAGCTCGATCTGCGGCTACCACCTGCAGGACCACGAGGCCGACGTCGCCGCCCTGCTCGGCATCCCGGACGGCGTCACGCAGATCAGCCTGCTCGCCGTCGCCTACACGACCCAGCGCGACTTCCGCCCGGCGGCGCGACCGGCGGTCCGGGACATCACCTACTTCGACGCGTGGGAGCGCTCCGCATCGCTAGGGTGAACGGCGTGAGCCACCCCCAGATCACGCTGACCGTCCGGCACACGCCGTCCGCGCTGGACACCCGCCGCGGCGTCGTCCGGCTGCACCCCGAAGTGCTCGACGCGCTGGGCCTGCGGGCCTGGGACGCGGTGCACCTGACCGGCGCCCGCGTCAGCGCCGCGCTCGCGGCGCCGGCCGACGAGACCGGCGTGCCGGGGGTGCTGCTCACCGACGACGTCACGATGTCGAACCTCGGCGTCACCGAAGGCGCCGAGGTCGTCGTCGCGCCCGCCGACGTGTCGGCCGCGCGGACGGTGACCGTCGCAGGGTCACGGCTGGCCAGCTCGTCGGTCAGCCCGCACATGCTGCGGCTGGCGCTGATCGGCAAGGTCCTGACCATCGGCGACGCGGTTTCCCTGCTGCCGCAGGACCTCGCACCGCAGCCGGGGTCGGACCCGGCCGGCCTGCGCGGCCAGCTCTCGCGGGCCATCGGCGCGACCTGGACGAACGAGCTGCTGACCGTCACGGCGACCGAGCCCGCCGGCACTGTCGCGGTTGGACCGTCCACTGTGGTCGTCTGGCGCGACGGCGCCCGGCCCGCCGCCGAACCCGCCGCGCCGCGGACGGCGACCGCGCTCGTCCGCACCACCGCCGTCACCGCGGCCGAGGAGTGGATCGACGCCGAAATCGTCGAAGACGAGATCGAGGCCGAGGAGCTCACCGAGCCGGCCGTGGCGGTGGCCGACCTGATCGGTGGCGAAGCGGCCGCGCGCAAGCTGTCCGAGTGGTTCGACCTGGCCTTCCACCGGCCCGAGCTGCTCGCGAAGCTGGGCGCGCCGGCCCACCTCGGCGTGCTGCTGTCCGGCCCGGAGGGCGTCGGCAAGGCGACGCTCGTGCGGTCGGTGGCGCAGGCCGAGAACGTCAAGGTCGTGCCGATGGCCGCGCCCAACCTCGCGGTGCTGGACCCGAACGTCGCGGTGGCGCGGCTGCGCGAGGCGATCCGCGCCGCGTCCGGCCCGACCGTGCTGCTGATCACCGACGTCGACGCGCTGCTGCCCGCGACCACACCGCCGCCGGTGGCCACGGTGGTGCTGGAGGAGCTGCGCGCGGCCCTGCGCCGCGACCGCCTCGCCGTGGTCGCGACGACGGCCCGCGCCGAGTCGGCCGACCCGCGGCTGCGGGCCGCGGACCTGCTGGACCGCGAGCTGGGCCTGGCCCTGCCGGACGCGAAGACCCGCCGTGAGCTGCTGAACGTCCTGCTCCGCGACGTCCCACTGGAGCCGGGCATCGACTGCGGCGCGCTCGCCGAGCGGACGCCTGGGTTCGTCGCGGCGGACCTGATCGCGCTGCGGCGGGACGCGGCGCTGCGGGCCGCGCTGCGCCAGCGGGAAGAGGACGAGCCGCGCGTGTCGCAGCAGGACCTGGTGGACGCGCTGGCGACCGTCCGGCCGGTCTCGATGTCCACTTCGGACAACCTGGCCACCGGCGGGCTGACACTGGACGACGTCGGGAACATGGTCGACGTCAAGCAGTCCCTCACCGAGGCCGTGCTGTGGCCGCTGCGGTACCCGGACTCGTTCGCCCGGCTCGGCGTCGAACCGCCGCGCGGCGTGCTGCTCTACGGGCCGCCCGGTGGCGGCAAGACGTTCCTCGTGCGGGCCCTGGCCGGCACCGGCGCGCTCAACGTGTTCGCCGTCAAGGGCGCCGAGCTGATGGACAAGTGGGTCGGCGAGTCGGAGCGCGCGGTGCGGGAGCTGTTCCGCCGCGCCGCCGAGGCCGCGCCGTCGCTGATCTTCCTGGACGAGATCGACGCGCTCGCCCCGCGCCGCGGCCAGTCGTCGGACTCCGGCGTCGCCGACCGCGTGGTCGCGGCGCTGCTGACCGAGCTCGACGGCGTCGAGCCGATGCGCGAGGTCGTTGTGCTCGGGGCGACGAACCGGCCCGAGCTGGTCGACCCGGCGCTGCTGCGGCCGGGCCGGCTGGAGCGCCGCGTCTACGTGCCGCCGCCGGACGCCGAGGCCCGCACGGCGATCCTGACCGCGACCTCGAAGAACACCCCGCTGGCCTCCGATGTGGACCTGGCCGCGGTGGCGTCCACTCTGGACGGTTACTCGGCGGCCGACTGCGCGGCGCTGATCCGCGAAGCGGCGCTGACGGCGATGCGCGAGTCGCTGGAAGCCCACGAAGTCACCGCGGCCCACCTCGAAACGGCCCGCAAGACGGTCCGGCCGAGCCTGGACCCGGGCCAGCTCGCGGCCCTGGAGGCCTACGCCCACGCCCAGGCCGGCGACTGAAACGCGCGAAGGGGCGCCACCCGCGGGTGGCGCCCCTTCGGCACGAGCTCGTCAGCTGCCCTTGTGGCCCGACTCGTATTCCTTCGTCACGATGATGATCACGCCCGGGCTGGCGCTCTCTATCCCCGGGAAGCGGGGCTCGGCCTTGATCTGGAACTCCTGCGCGAGCTGCTTCGCCGCGGCTTCCTCGTCGGTGCCCGGGCGGTAGAACGCCGTGGTCACCGGGATCGTGCCCTGCGAGTAGTTGCCGACCTCGTTGACGGTCCAGCCGTCACCGCGGAAGTCACTCGCGGCCCGCTCGGCGAGGTCCTTGATCAGGGAGTTGTTGAAGACCCGGACGGTCACCCACTTGTTGCCCGTCTGCTGGTCGCCGGGCTGACCCGGCTGCCCGGACGTCGGCTGCCCCGGCGTCGGCTGGCCGGGCGTCGGCGACGACGGCGTGGGTGACGTCGGCGGGGTCGTGGACGACGGCGGCGGTGTCGACGGCGAGGTGGGCGGCGACGTCCCGCCCGGCGGCGTGCCGGGCTGGGTGCTGGGCGTACCGCTCGGCCCGGCTTCGTTCGAACCGCCACCACTCAACGCGGAGATCCCGCCGATCACGGCGGCGACGATCGCCACGCCGATCAGCACGACGCCCGCGGCCTTCATCGGCCGGGACATTCCCGAAAACACGCTCATTTCAGCTCGATCCCCAGTCGCCTGGCCCCACGCTTGCGCTGGCGGGCGGCGCGCGTCTTGCGCAGCCGCTTCACCAGCATCGGGTCGGCCTCGATCGCCTCCGGCTTCTCCAGCAGCTTGTTCAGCAGCTGGTAGTAGCGCGTGCTGGAGACTTCGAAGCGCTCACGGATGGCGTTCTCCTTCGCACCGGCATGTCGCCACCACTGGCGCTCGAAAGCGAGGATCTCGACCTCGCGTTCGGTCAGGCCGGGTACGGGCTTCGGCGGCGACGGCTGCGGCTCAGCCATCGACTCCGCGGCGTCCATCCGAGTCCCTCTCAATCGGGCGACATGGTGATCCAGACCTACCTCTTCCGCGGGCGTCATTCAACCACGGATCAACACGCCGACGTGGGCATCGACATCGGCGCGTCACGGTCTGATGCAGGTCTACCAGAAGGGTCCGACTAAACTGCCCGCTCGTGACCGTCCACGCCATCCGGATCGCCGGCGACCCCGTGCTGCACCACCCGACTCGGGAGATCACCGAGTTCGACGAGAAGCTGCGCGTCCTCACCGACGACATGTTCGAGACGATGTACGAAGCCGAGGGCGTCGGCCTAGCGGCCAACCAGATCGGCCTCGACCTGCGGGTGTTCGTCTACGACTGCCCGGACGACGAGGGCGTGCGCCACAAGGGCGTCGTCGTCAACCCGAAGCTCGAGACGTCGGCGATCCCGGAGACCATGCCGGACCCGGACGACGACTGGGAGGGCTGCCTCTCGGCGCCCGGCGAGTCGTACCCGACGGGCCGCGCGTCGTGGGCGAAGGTGACCGGCTCCGACATCGAGGGCAACCCGATCGAGGTCGAGGGCACCGGCTACTTCGCGCGCTGCCTGCAGCACGAGACCGACCACCTCGACGGCTACATCTACCTCGACCGGCTCGTCGGGCGCCACGCCCGCGCCGCGAAGAAGATGCTGAAGTCCAACAAGTGGGGCGTCCCGGGCCTCTCGTGGCTGCCGCCACGCACCCCGGAAGACGACGGCGCCGTCATCTGACCTCCTCCCCGGACTCCGTAAAGCCGTGAAGGCCTCCTTACCGGCCATAAGAGCCGGTAAGGAGGCCTTCACGGCTTTTGGCGAACCTCAGCAGCCGAGGAAGTGGCAGCGGACCACGCGCGGGGTTTCGAGCACAGAGCCCGCCTTGACGTCCCAGGCCAGGCGGACGTACTGCGCGTGCGTCCAGGCCAGCGGCGTCGCCGAGTTGTTCGGGGTGCCGGCCGGGAACCCCGTCTGACCCGACGGCGGGTTCTCGTCCCACACCTGCTCCGGCATGGTCTCCGCCGAGCTGCTCACCCGGCCGAGGTCACGCAGCCGCCGCGCGGCCGAAGACGGCTGGCCCAGCGTGAGTTCGTACTCGCCGCGTTCGCCGGCCAGCAGCGGCCACAGCCGGCCGAACGTCGTGCGGCTCTCGGCCGGGAACGTGTAGTCCCACGGCGAGCCGTCGGCCTGCTCGCCGTAGCCGTCCTTCGTGTAACGGTGCCAGAACTGGCCGGTCGGCGTGGTGAACGAGATCTCCTTGTCGGTGACGCGCACGCTGTTGCGGATCACCGGGTCGTCGGCGCGGTAGATGCCGAGGCGCACCAGGTCGAGGAACCCGGCGTCGGTGACCGCGCGCTGGTCCATCGTCACGCTGGAGTTGCCGAGGTTGTACGTCGTTCCGGCGTTGGCGTTGCCGTCCTTGGTGAGCCGGACGAAGTACGGGTCCTTCGACAGCGGCCCGTTCGTGGTGATCGTCTGCTTGGGCAGGTCGGCCTTGAACTTGTCGGCCGCGGCGAGGTACCTCTTGGCGTCGGCGGCCGCGCCGTTGTGCGACGCGATGTCCGCGGCGCACACGAGCCCGGCGATCACCGAGGCGATGGTCGACGGGGACCAGCCGTCCTGCTCCTCCCAGCGCTCCTGCTGGGTCCACGGCGCCGCCTGGCCGTCAGGACCCTTGTAGGACAACAGGAAGTCGGCGGCCTTGCGCACGCCGGGCCAGACGTCGTTGCGCCCGAGCTGCTGCGCGAGCACGATCGGGAAAGCGGTTTCGTCGAGCTGGACCGACGTCCAGTACGGCACGCCGTCGACCCGGCTGTTCTGCGGCATGTGGCCGTCGGCCTGCTGCTGCGTGCCGAACATGTAGGTCACCGCGCGGCTCGCGGCCGCCGTGTCGCCGCCGGCGGCCAGGCCGGTCGCGATCTGGTAGAGGTCGCGCGGCCAGACCAGGTGGTAGGTGCCGGACGGCGACCACTCCGGGTCGTTGTTCCCGAACCGCCACGGCATGCTCGGCGACGCGATGAACGCGCCCGGGTGGTGCTTGTCCTCGCTCGCGGCCAGCGTCAGCATCGACGCCTTGTAGAGGTCGCGCTCGCTGTCGGTCTTCAGCGACGACGGCGGTTTGCTCACCCCGCGCAGGTACTGCTCCCAGCCGCGGTCGTAGGCGCGGGTGATGGCGCCGAAACCGCGTCGCTGCGAGGCCTGTGCGTTGCCGAGCGCGTCGGCCGCCTTCGCGCCCATGCCGAGCGCGAGGGTGACGTGCCGGCTGCGCACGCCGTCGGCCGCGGTCTGCCCGGTGAGCACGACGTTGCCGTTGCCCGCGGCGTCGTAGGTCGCGAGCTTGAACGTCTTCGCGAGCTGGGTGCCGCCGTCGGACGCGCCCGCGTAACCGACGCTCGTGCGCGTGAAGCCGGGCTTCGCGGTGAGGGCGGCGGCGTTGGTGGCGTCCGACGCGGTGAGCGCGTCACCCTTGCGCGCGGCCGAGTCGTCGGAGCCGTCGTTGGTCAGGTCCGGGTCGGCGACCGCGTAGAGCTGGTACGGCCGGCCGGTGAGCGACTGGAAGTCGACGTCCACCAGCACGGTCGTCGCGGCCGGGTCGGTGACGTAGGTCTTGCGCAGCCGCCACCGGTGCTGGTCGTCGGTGATGGTCTGCTCGTAGGTCAGGCTGTCGTCGTCGGTCCGCCGGACCTGCTGCGACTTGGCCGTGTTGTCGGCGACGGCGAAGCTGCGCCCGTCGGTGACGACGAAGTCCATCGAGCGGACGCTGGGCGTGGACAGGTCCGGGTAGTAGACCTCGGACAGCTGCCCGCCCTGGAGCGTGAACCAGACGTTGCTGCCGCGATCGTGGGCCGTACCGAAGCCGGTCTTGTTCGCGGGTAGCCAGCTCGGATGGGCGCCGGGCGCGCCGGGAGCCGTCCCCTGGGCCGCCGCGGTCGCCGGTATCAGCCCGGTGACCAGCAGCCCGGCGAGTGCCGGAACCATGAGTTTGCGCATATCAACCCCACAGTGATGTCGCTTCTGCACCGTTACAGAAGCGACAGGCAGTGTCTCGCCGATTCTTCACGGGCGCATGGTCCGAACCGGTGAACCACTGACCGTCACTGGTCCGGTCACGCCGCCGGTTCACCAGCAGCGAACGGACTTCCGGCCGTTCGCGGCGCACACTTGAAGTACCTGCAACGGTGTAATCGAGGTACTTCATGGACGAGGCGATGGACGCCTACTCGCGCGCGGTCAGCACGGTCGCCAAGACCGTCACCCCGCACGTCGCCGGGGTTCAGCTCGGGCGCGGCAGTGGCTCCGCGGTCGTCTTCGCCGACGACGGCTACCTGCTGACCAACGCCCACGTCGTCGACGGCGAACGCCACGGCGTCGCGACCTTCGCCGACGGCAGCGAAGCCCGCTTCGACGTCGTCGGCGCCGATCCGCTGTCCGATCTCGCCGTGCTGCGGGCGCGGGACGAGACGCCGTCCGCCGCCGTGCTCGGGGACGCCGACCACCTCGTCGTCGGGCAGCTCGTGGTGGCGATCGGCAGTCCGCTCGGCTTCTCCGGCTCGGTGACCGCCGGCGTCGTCAGCGCGCTCGGCCGGGCGCTCCCGGTGCGGCACGGGCGCGCCGGCCGGGTGATCGAGGACGTCATCCAGACCGACGCCGCGCTCAACCCGGGCAACTCCGGCGGCGCGCTCGCCGACTCCGCCTGCCGCGTCGTCGGGATCAACACCGCCGTCGCGGGCGTCGGGCTCGGGCTCGCCGTGCCGATCAACTCGACGACGCGCCGGATCATCGACACGCTCGTCGTCGAAGGCCGGGTGCGGCGGGCGTACCTCGGCGTCGTCGGCGTGCCCGCGCCGTTGCCCGACGACGTCGCCGAGCGCACCGGGCAGGAGGCCGGGCTGCGCGTGCGCGAAGTCGTCTCCGGCGGGCCCGCCGAGCGCGCCGGGCTGCGAACGGGCGATCTCGTGCTGACCGTCGGCCGCGCCCGGGTGTCGGACGCGCAGGGCATCCAGCGGCAGCTGTTCGCCGAAGTGATCGGCACCGCACTGCCGATCACCGTGCTGCGCAACGGAGCCATGGTCGACGTCTACGCCACACCGGCCGAACTGGTCGGGTGAGGTGAGCGGACTTGAGTCTGGCGCCCCGGCGTGGCATGGTCGGTGGCACAACACCACAACGCGGGAGCTCGCGCCATGGCGGGCTGAGAGGGTGACTGGGGATTTGTCCCGGGTGTCACCGACCGCATGAACCTGACCGGGTAATGCCGGCGTAGGGAGTGAAAGTCGTTGACAACGCTGGAGAACAAGGACGTCTCCGTCACGACCGGGCCCATCACGGGCTCGCACAAGATCTACCACCAGACCGAATCCGGACTGCGTGTTCCCGCGCGCCGGATCGACCTCTCGAACGGCGAACACTTCGACGTCTACGACACTTCGGGCCCGTACACCGACCCTGAAGCGAACATCGACGTCCACAGTGGACTGCACCGGCTGCGGGCCGGCTGGGCCGACGGCCGGGAGCACAACACGCAGCTCGGATGGGCCAAACAAGGCGTCGTCACCAGGGAAATGGAGTATATCGCCGCCCGCGAACGGGTTTCACCGGAGTTCGTCCGCGCCGAGGTCGCGAGCGGCCGCGCGGTGATCCCGGTCAACCGGCGCCACCCCGAGTCCGAGCCGATGATCATCGGGAAGAACTTCCTGGTGAAGATCAACGCGAACATGGGGAACTCGGCCGTCTGGTCGTCGGTCGAGGAAGAGGTCGACAAGATGGTGTGGGCCACCCGCTGGGGTGCCGACACCATCATGGACCTCTCCACCGGCAAGCGGATCCACGAGACGCGCGAGTGGATCATCCGCAACTCGCCGGTGCCGGTCGGTACCGTGCCGATCTACCAGGCGCTGGAAAAGGTCGACGGGGAACCGGAAAAGCTGTCGTGGGAGGTCTACCGCGACACCATCGTCGAGCAGTGCGAGCAGGGCGTCGACTACGTCACGGTGCACGCCGGCGTGCTGCTGCGCTACATCCCGCTGACCGCGCGGCGCGTCACCGGCATCGTCAGCCGCGGCGGCTCGATCATGGCGGCGTGGTGCCTCGCGCACCACCAGGAGTCCTTCCTGTACACGCACTTCGAGGAACTCTGCGAGCTGCTGCGCCAGTACGACGTCACGTTCTCCCTCGGCGACGGCCTGCGCCCGGGCTCGATCGCCGACGCCAACGACCGCGCGCAATTCGCCGAACTGGAGACCCTCGGCGAGCTGACGCACCTCGCGCGCTCGCACGACGTCCAGGTGATGATCGAGGGCCCCGGCCACGTGCCGATGCACAAGATCAAGGAGAACGTCGAGCTGGAGGAACGGCTCTGCGGCGAGGCGCCGTTCTACACCCTCGGTCCGCTCACGACGGACATCGCGCCGGGGTACGACCACATCACGTCGGCCATCGGCGCGGCGCAGATCGGCTGGTACGGCACGGCGATGTTGTGTTACGTCACGCCGAAGGAGCACCTCGGCCTGCCGAACCGCGACGACGTCAAGACCGGCGTGATCACGTACAAGATCGCCGCGCACGCCGCCGACCTGGCCAAGGGGCACCAGTACGCGCAGGAGTGGGACGACGAGCTGTCCAAGGCGCGCTTCGAGTTCCGCTGGAACGACCAGTTCAACTTGTCGCTCGACCCGGACACGGCGCGGGCGTTCCACGACGAGACCCTGCCCGCGGAGCCGGCCAAGACCGCGCACTTCTGCTCGATGTGCGGGCCGAAGTTCTGCTCGATGCGGATCACGCAGGACGTCCGCAAGTACGCCGAGGAGCACGGTCTGTCCACTGTGGAGGCCATCGAGGCCGGCATGGCTTCGAAGTCGGCGGAGTTCACCGAGTCCGGCGGCCAGGTCTACCTGCCCGTGGTGCAGCCGTGACACCGCCCACCGCCCTCACCATCGCCGGATCCGACTCCGGCGGTGGTGCGGGCATCCAGGCGGACCTGCGCACGTTCTTCGCGCACGGCGTCCACGGCCTGGTCGCACTGACGGCCGTCACCGTGCAGAACTCCTTGGGAGTGCAGGGTTTCACCGAGATCCCGGCCGACGTAGTGGCCGCGCAGATCAAGGCCGTGGCGACGGACATGGGCGTCAACGCGGCCAAGACGGGCATGCTGGCGACGGCGGAGATCATCCGAGCCGTGGCCAAAACCCTGGACGAAGTCGGCGGCGACATCCCCCTGGTGGTCGACCCGGTGGCGGCGTCGATGACGGGCCACGCGCTGCTGCGCGAGGACGCCCTGGAGGCGATCCGCACGGAGCTGTTCCCCCGAGCGACGCTGATCACCCCGAACCTGGACGAGGTCCGCCTGCTGACGGGCATCTCGGTGGTTTCTCCCGCATCCCAACGGGAGGCGGCCGAGGCACTGCTGGCCTTCGGTTCGCGCTGGGTCCTGGTCAAGGGCGGCCACATGACAGGCAGCACGTGCGTAGACCTCCTGACCGACGGCGCCTCGTTCCTGTCGTTGAGCGGCCCCCGCTACGACACGGAGAACACCCACGGCGGCGGCGACACCATGGCCTCGGCGATCACGTCATCGCTGGCGAAGGGCGCCTCGGTGCCGGACGCGGTGGCGGCGGGGAAGCGGTTCATCGAGAGGTGCGTGGCGGAGTCCTACCCGCTCGGCGCGGGCGTGGGCCCGGTGTCACCGTTCTGGGTGCTCGGGTCCTCGTGAGTGGTAATTAGGGTTCTAACCCTAATTACCACTCACGACGTGGGTCAGCGGGTCGTCAAGCGCGGGGCGTCGATCGCCCAGTACCAGTTGTTGCCCGCCGCGTAGAGGCGCCACGTGAAGCGGGCCGAACGAGCGCCCGGCGGGACCGCCACCGACGTCGTTGTCGGCTGGGACAGGACGTCACCACCCCGGTTCGCGGACGAGGGTTCCGGGCCGTACGACAAGACCGGCTGCTCCGCGCCGCCGTCGAAGGAGACCGTCAGCGCGCCGCGCTGGGTGCCGTCCTGGCGGTAGTGCGAGATGAACCCGACGTCCACTGTGGACTTGCCGGTCACCGCAAGCGCCGGTGACACCAGGGAAGAGTCGAAGGTCCCCGACGAAGACGGCGATCCCTTGTCGTCCCACTCGTCGGGGTCCGCCACCGCGAAGACGCCCCGGGTGCGCACGTTCGCCTCCCGCTCCTGCCCGGGCGCGGTGCGCGTCCAGAAGTCGTCCGTCGTGAACGCCCAGCCCTGCCACTCCGTGACACCCGCGGGCATGGCCGACGCGTTGCGGACCGTCCAGCCCGACGGCGCGTCGTGCGTCCAGCCGGGCACCGACGCCGGGACGCCCGTTTCGTCCGCCCGCGGCTTCAAGACCGCCGAGTCGAACGGGTCCGCGGGAAGCGAGCCCAGCGCGTAGCCGTCCAGGGAAAGCGGGATTCCCAGGTGCCGCAACGCCGTCGGCGCGATGTCGACGATCTTCGGCGCCACCGGGGGCGTTCCGGCCGGCACCGCGCCGCCCGCCGCGACCACGAACGTCATGCGCTCCTCGGGGCTGTCGCCACCGTGGCCGCCGGGGCCGGTGTGGCCATGGTCAGTCGTCAGCATGATCAGCCAGTCTTCCGACGAATACGAGGGTCGCGCGCTGATCGCCGTCAGCAGCCGGCCGAGGTACGCGTCGTCCGCGCGCAGGGTCGCCGCGTACTCCGGTGAGTCGGCGCCGTGCGCGTGGCCCGCCTCGTCCGTCTGTCCGAAGTAGACGAATGACGCGTCGGCCTTGTCCTGCTTCAGGTGCTTCTCGGCGTCCGCGGCGAGCTGCGGATCCGTGTTCTCGTAGCCGGCGCTGTCGCCGTCCAGGACGTACTTGCGGTCCTGACCGGTGCGCAGGATCTTGTCGCCGATCGGCTTCCAGTCGACGGCGGCGTACGTGTCGAGCGCCGGGTTCGCCGTCTCGGCGCGCGCCAGCCAGCTCGGGTAGGCGGCCAGGTTGCTGCCGGTGAACGCGTTGTCCTTCACCAGGTGCTTGTCGGGCCAGACGCCGGTGAGGATCGACGACCAGCCGGGCCCGCTGAGCGTCGGCGCCATCCCGCTGCCGTACAGCGAGCTCCGCGCCGAGTACCCGCGCTGGACCAGCGCGTGCACGTTCGGCGTGTCGGCGGCGAGGAGCTTGTCGAACCGCGTGCCGTCGAGCCCGATCACCAGCACCTTGGGCGTCTTCGCCGCGCCCCCGGCCACGCCGGTGGTCAGCCCCGCGGCCGCTACCAGCGCCGTGACCAGGCAGAACAGTCTCCGCATGAACCCTCCAGGAATTGGTTCGGATGAGTTACCCGGAGGTTAGGGAGTCACGAAGGCGAAGAGGTGAACGCGCGGCGAAACCCGGTGAGCCATCAGCGGACCGGCTGCAGCTCCCGGCCGTCGTAGGACTCGCGGGCCGAGCGGATCCGCCCGAAGTTGGCCTGGGACCACGCGCTCAACGCGATCAGGTGCGCGCCGACCTCGGCGCCCATGTCCGTGAGCGCGTACTCCACCGACGGCGGGGTCGTCGGGTAGACCGTGCGCGTCAGGAAGCCGTCGCGCTCCAGCTGGCGGAGGTTCTGGGTCAGCATCTTCTGGCTGACGCCGTCGACCGCGCGGCGCAGCTCGCCGAAGCGGTGCGGGCCGCGGGCCAGCGCGCCCAGGACCAGAGCCGTCCACTTGTTGGCCAGCAGGTCCAGCACGTCACGGCACGGGCAGCTGCGGAGGTAGACGTCCCAGGGTCCGTCCTGGTCGCAGGTGGTTTCCATCGGGTACCTACTTTACGAAGAAGTGCCTTCTGGCGAAAAGTGCCTACCCGCCCGAGTATAGGAGCCGACCCCGGAACGAAGGAGCGAACAGATGCGCATCGTGACCCAGCAGGCACTCGGCGGCCCGGAGGTGCTGACCGTCACCGAAGCACCGCGGCCGGTCCCCGGACCCACGGAGGTCCTGGTGCGCGTGCACGCCGCCGGGATCAACCCGGTCGACTGGAAGGTGCGCGCCGGCGGCGGGTTCCTCGGCGAGCCGCCGTTCACCGTCGGCTGGGACGTCGCCGGCGTCGTCGAGGAGGCCGGCTTCGGCGCCACCGGCGTCCGGCAGGGCGACGAAGTCCTCGGCATGCCCTGGTTCCCGCGCCCGGCCAGCGCCTACGCGGAGTACGTCACCGCGCCCTCGCGCCACTTCGTGCGCAAGCCCGCCGGACTCTCGTTCGCCGAGGCCGCCGCGCTGCCGCTGGCCGGGCTGACCGCCTGGCAGGGCCTGGTCGACGTCGCGAACGTCCACAGCGGACAGCGGGTGTTCGTCGACGCCGCCGCGGGCGGGGTCGGGCACCTCGCCGTCCAGATCGCCAAGGCGCGCGGCGCGTACGTGCTCGGCACGGCCAGCGCGGGCAAGCACGACCTGCTGCGCGAACTCGGCGTCGACGAGCCGATCGACTACCACGACGAAGCCGCGATGGCGTCCGATGTGGACGTCTACTTCGGACTCGTCGGCGAGGAGAGCGACCTGCGCTGGCTGCCGGCGATCAAGGAAGGCGGACTGCTGATCGGTGTGCCCAGCGGCGTCGGCGACCGCGTCGAAAAGGCTGCTGCCGAACGGAAAGTGCGGACGGAGCGGATCCTCGTCGAACCGGACCGCGGCGGGCTGACCGGCCTCGTCGAGCTGATCGAGGCCGGTCAGCTGAAGGTCCGCGTGGAGCAGACCTTCCCGCTGGAAGACGCGGCGAAGGCGCACGAGCTGGGTGAGTCCGGCCGGGTGTCCGGGAAGCTCGTGCTGACCGTCTAACCCCTGGCGAGTACCTGGGGCAGCACCGTCGTGAGCCCGGTCCAGTCGGACGTGATCACCGACGCGTGCTGCTTCGCCAGGTCGGCGACGCGCTGGTTGGCCTGCTCGACCGTCGGGTTGTGGGCGTCGATGGCCGGCGCGACGTTCTGGCCGTCGGTCATCACGACGTAGTAGTGGTTGGCGTCGTACCACCCCGGCCCGGTCTGGGTGACCCACGCGTTCGCGTCGCCGTCGAAGACCACGAACCACGGCTTGAGGTCGGCGGTGTACTTGTCCCGCGGGTCACCGCCGGCCGCGCCGTGCACGGTCGGGAAGATGTAGGCGTCGCCGATCCGGCCGGCGTTCTTGAGCCCGAGCAGGTAGCGGCCGTACTCGACGTCGGTCTTCAGCGTGTCGGTCGGGTTCTGCTCCTCGACCGTGCCCGGGATGATCTCGGTGATCACCCGGCCCCGCAGCGCGTCCACGGACGGCCAGTTGTCCGCCTTGGCCGCGTCGTCGAGCGTGCCGTAGCTGCCGAGCAGCTCACCCGGGCGGAAGGCGACGCTGCCGAGGTGCGCGCGGAACGTGGCGTCCAGCTCGTCCGGGCCCATGCCGGTGTTGTCCGAGAAGCCGGTCTTCATCTCGAGCTTGAGCGTGAGCGGCGTGTGCCCCGGGTGGGCCGCGAGCCAGATCCGGATGTCGTCGAGGCAGTACTCCAGGTTCTTGTTCTTCCCGCCGGTGTACAGCTGCGCCGCCGACGTCGCCGCGACGCAGTTGTTGCTGTTTCCCAACGGGTTCGAGTGGCTGACCTTCCACTCGTGGGTGAAGAAGTCGGGCCAGACGTCGAGCTCGATCAGCGACGAGCCGGCGTCGAGCGCCCTGGCCAGGTAGTCGTAGGCCGCCGGGTCGTACGTGTTGTGCACGCCGACCGTCGTGACGTGGGAGAGCTTCGGGCCGTCCGCGTTGGCGGCGGTCGCCCCGGAGAACATGAGAGCGGCCGTGAGGAGTACCACCGAGAAGAGCTTCATCCAGGCTCCTTCGCCCAGTAACTGGTGAGTAGCCCACACAATGTGCCACCGTGGTGGCCTGTTGATGAAGCAAAAGCGGCCGATTGGCCTAGACCAGAAGTCGGGAAGAGAATGACCACGAGCCCGCCCACCGCGTTGACCATCGCCGGTTCGGACTCCGGCGGCGCCGCCGGTCTGCAAGCGGATCTGCGCACGTTCCTGACCTGCGGTGTCCACGGCCTGGTCGCGGTCACCGCCGTCACGGTGCAGAACACCCTGGGCGTGCACGACCGCACCGACCTGCCGCCGCACATCGTGGCCGGGCAGATCGAGGCCGTCGCGGCGGACATGGGCGTCGGCGCGGCCAAGACGGGCATGCTGGCGTCCGCCGAGATCATCGACGCCGTCGCGGCCGCGTGCGACAAGGCGGAGATCGGCCGCGACGAGAAGATCCCGTTCGTCGTCGACCCGGTCGCGGCTTCGATGCACGGCCACCCGCTGTTCGACGACGCCGGCCTGCGCGCCCTGCGCGACGAGCTCCTGCCGCGCGCGACGGTGCTCACCCCGAACCTCGACGAGGTCCGGCTGCTGACCGGGATGACAGTGAAGGACCGCGAGGGCATGCACACCGCGGCGGTGGTGCTGCACCGGATGGGCCCGCGCTACGTCCTGGTCAAGAGCGGCCACCTGCAGGCGGACCCGGAGTGCGTCGACCTCCTCTTCGACGGCTCGACGTTCGTGGAGCTGCCGGGCGAGCGCTACCCGACCCAGCACACGCACGGCGCGGGCGACACGATGGCGTCGGCGCTGACGGCAGGCCTGGCGAAGGGCATGTCGGTGGTGGAAGCAGCCCGCTACGGCAAGTGGTTCGTCTCCCAGGCGGTCGAGCACGCGTACCCGATGGGCGCCAAGGTCGGCCCGGTCTCGGCCTTCTGGCGGCTGGCACCCGAAGAGCGCTGAGTACCCGTCACGACTTGCGCCCGAAGACCCGCCGGTCGCCGTCTTCGCGCACGAAACCCTCCGCTGGGGCGACCGAATCAGGCTGTCCGGCAGCCGGCCCCCGAAGATCGCGGGTCACCCCGCCGCGGCCGCACCCTTCCTGCGGCCCGTGCCCGGCACCCGGGCAAACCGGTCGCCGGGCGCCCGCGCGACACGGCACCGCGCGGCGCCCGGACCACACCGGCCCCGGCCTTCTGGCGGCTGGCACCCGAAGAGCGCTGAGTACCCGTCCGGTTACCCTTTCCTCGTTTACTGATCCTTGACCACAACGGGGGACGGCCTTGACCGGGCGCGAACGGGTCGCGAGGTTCCTCGAGGACCGCCGCTTCCAGAACTTCATCATCGCGGTGATCGTGTTCAACGCGGTCACCCTCGGCATGGAGACGTCGACGTCGCTGATCGACGGCTACGGCGGCCTCCTGCACACCCTCGACCACATCGCGCTCGGCATCTTCGTCGCCGAGCTGCTGGCGAAGTTCTACGCCTACCGCGGCGCGTTCTTCCGGGACAACTGGAACGTCTTCGACCTGCTGGTCGTCGGCATCGCGGTGATCCCGGCGACCGGGCCGTTCGCGGTGCTGCGGTCGCTGCGTGTGCTCCGGGTGCTGCGGCTGATCTCCGTCGTGCCGTCGATGCGGAAGGTCGTCTCCGGGCTGCTCGCGGCGATCCCCGGGATGGCGTCGATCGCCGCGTTGCTCGGGCTGATCATCTTCGTCGCCGGCGTGATGGCGACCAAGCTGTTCGGCGTGATCTCGCCGGAGAACTTCGGCGACCTCGGGACGTCGTTGTTCACGTTGTTCCAGGTGATGACCGGCGAGGCGTGGCCGGACATCGCGAAGGAGATCATGCAGCAGGCACCGATGGCCTGGATCTTCTTCGTCGTCTACATCCTCGTGTCCAGCTTCGCGGTGCTGAACCTCTTCATCGCCGTCGTGGTCAGCGGCATGGAGGACGAGCTGCGCCAGGACATCCGCGAAGAAGAGGCGAAGCAGGCCGCGACGCAGGCCGAAGCGAACCGCGAGATCCTCGAAGAGCTCCGCGCCCTGCGCGCGGAGCTGGCCGAGCTGCGGCAGAACGCCGCTTAGCGGTCTTCGTCGGCGATCAGCGCTTCGAGCGCCGGGAGTGCCGTGGTCAGCGCCTCGCGGTGCTCCGGCGACAGCTTGTCGAGCCGCCGGTTCAGCTCCTGGACGCGCGTCGACCGGACGCCGGACACGAGCCGCTCGCCCTCTTCGGTGGCCTTCGCCAGCCACGCCCGCCGGTCGACCGGGTCGGACTCGCGGCTGACGTACCCGGCCTCGACCAGGGACGCGATGATCCGCGACATGGTCGCCGCCGCGACACCCTCCTTGGCCGCGAGGTCGCCGAGGCGCAGCTGGCCGGCGTGGACCAGGGTCGCGAGCGCGGAGATCGCGCCGTGGCCGGGGCCCGGCACACCGGCCTGGCGCAGTGACCGGGACAGCCTTCCCACGGCGAGGTACAACCTGCCCGAGGTGTCCTGAACCGATGTGGTCACGGCTGGCTCCTTCTGCCCTCACCCGTGCGCGGGTGCGCCGGAAAGTTCCGTCTACCTTACGGGTTGGCGGTGCAGGTTCGGTGTTAAGGCGCTCCGGTTCACCGCGGCGGGCTCGACGCCTGCGCCCAGAAGCGCTGCGGCACCCGTCCCGCGCCGCGGGCCAGCCGCCCGGCGACGACGGCCGACCGCATCGCCGCGGCCATCCGCTCGGGGTCGCTGGCCCGGGTGACCGCGGTGGACAGCAGGACGGCGTCGCAGCCGAGCTCCATCGCCAGGGTGGCGTCCGACGCGGTGCCGATTCCAGCGTCGAGGATCACCGGGACGCCCGCTCGCGAGACGATCAGCTCGATGTTGTGCGGATTCCGGATCCCGAGGCCGGTGCCGATCGGCGCGCCCAGCGGCATCACGGCGGCGCAGCCGGCCTCCTCCAGGCGCAGCGCGAGCACCGGGTCGTCGTTCGTGTAGACGAACACGGTGAACCCGTCGGCGGCCAGCTGCTCGGCCGCGTCGAGGGTTTCGACGGGGTCCGGGAGCAGTGTCCGGTCGTCCGCGTGGACTTCGAGCTTGATCAGATCGGTACCGAGCGCCTCGCGCGCCAGCCGCGCGGTGAGCACGGCTTCGGCGGCGGTGCGGCAGCCCGCGGTGTTCGGCAGCAGCTCGATCCCGAGGCGCCGGAGCAGTTCCAGGACGCCGGAGCCGCCCTCGGCGTCGGCGCGGCGCATGGCGACGGTGGTCAGCTCGGTGCCGGACGCGACCAGCGCCCGTTCGAGCACGGCGAGGTTCGCCGCGCCGCCGGTGCCGATGATCAGCCGTGACGACAGCTTGTGCGTGCCGATGACGAGCGGTGCTTCGTCCACTTCAGCCTCCCTGGACGGCGGTGAGCACGTCGAGCGCCGCGCCCTTGGGGACGGCGGTGGCGGCCCAGTCGCCGCGCCGGACGACCACGCCGTCGACCGCGACGGCGATGCCGGGCCGCTGCCCGCCGGTGGCGTCGAGGACGTCGGCGACGGTCGCGTCGTCCGGGAACTCCGTCCACTTGCCGTTGAGCTTGATCTCCATCACACGTGCTCCTTCTGGTGCAGGCGGGCGGGTGAAGCCGCTTCGACGCCTTCGGGCGGCTTCTCACCTTCGAGCCAGGCGACCACGGCGGCCGCGGTCACGGGGGCCAGCAGCAGGCCGTTGCGGTGGTGCCCGGTCGCGGCGTAGACGCCGTCGGCCAGGACGCCGAGGTACGGCAGCGCGTCGCGGCTGCCGGCGCGCAGGCCCGCGGCCGTCTCGACCAGCTCGTACTCGGTGATCGCCGGGAAGACGCGCTCGGCGCCCTCGATCAGCTCGCGGACGCCGCGCGCGGTGACGGCCTGGTCGAAGCCCGCTTCGTACTGCGTCGCGCCGAGGACGAGCTCCTGGTCGCCGCGCGGGACGAGGTAGATCGGCCGGCCTTCGACGACGGCGCGGACGGTCCGCGTCGGCGGCGGCAGGCAGCCGCGGCGCGGTTTCAGCCGGAGGATCTCGCCCTTGAGCGGGCGGACGGCGTCGGCCAGTTTCGGGTGCAGCCGGCCGGTCCAGGCGCCGGCGGCGAGCACGACGGCGTCGGCGTCCGGGATCGTTTCGACGCGTTCGCGGACGAACCGGACTTGGTGGTTGACGCAGGCCGCGTACAGCGCGTTGAGCAGTTTCCGGTTGTCCACGGCCAGGTCGCCGGGCACGTGCAGTCCACTTCGGACGGACCCGACGCCGGGTTCGAGCCGCTTGGCCTCGCGCCCGGTGAGGCGCTCGGCCGCGCGGCCGAGGGACTGCAGGTGGCCGGCGAGGATGTCGAGGTGCCCGGCGTCGGCGCTGTCGAAGGCGACGACCAGCGTCCCATGCTCGGCAAGCCCGGGGTCGACGCCCTCTTGGCTGAGGTCGCGCGCGAATCCGGGCCAGCGGCGCAGCGACTCTTCGCCGAGGGCGAGGACGTCTTCCTCACCCGGCCAGGCCTCGGTGACCGGGGCGAGCATGCCGCCGGCCAGCCAGGACGCGCCGCCGCGCACGGGTTCGGGGTCGTAAACGGTGACCGCGTGACCTTTCGCGGCCGCGCGCCACGCCGCGGACAGGCCGATCACGCCGGCACCTACCACGGCCACGGTGTTCGTCATGGGATCACGCTCCCTGCGCCGGCATGACCCGGATCAGGTTCCACGGTCGGAGCGGCAGCTCCCTCTCAGCCCGTGCCTCGGGCTCCCGTGCGGACTCGGCCACCCTAGCTCGCCAGGTACGGTCGCCGCTATGCCCGCCCTCTCCGGTGACAAGATCCGCGCCCGCCTCGACACCGCGCGTCTGTACCTGTGCACGGACGCCCGAACGACCCGCGGCGACCTCGCCGCGTTCGCCGACGCGGCCCTGTCCGGCGGCGTCGACATCATCCAGCTGCGCGACAAGACCGGCGCGTTGGAAGCCGCCGGCGAGATCGCGGCGCTGGAGGTGCTGGCGGAGGCGTGCGAGCGTCACGGAGCACTGCTCTCGGTGAACGACCGGGCGGACGTGGCCCTGGCGGTCGGCGCGGACGTCCTCCACCTGGGCCAGGACGACATCCCGGTCCCCCTGGCCCGCCGCATCGTGGGCGACGACGTGGTGATCGGCCGCTCGACGCACTCTCTTGACCAGGCGCTCGCGGCTTCGTCCGAACCGGGGGTCGACTACTTCTGCACGGGCCCCTGCTGGCCGACGCCGACCAAGCCGGGGCGTTCGGCGCCGGGCCTGGACCTGGTCCGTTCCACGGCCGCCGCCGCGGTGTCCCGGCCGTGGTTCGCGATCGGCGGCATCGACGTCCCGCGCTTGCCGGAGGTCCTGGCGGCGGGAGCGTCGCGGATCGTGGTGGTCCGGGCGATCACGGAGGCGGAGGACCCGGCTGCGGCAGCCCGCGAACTGCGCTCCCACCTGGTCTGACACTGAAGTCCGTGAAGGACTCCTTACCGGCTCTTATGGCCGGTAAGGAGTCCTTCACGGCTTTACGGGGTCGGGGTGGACGCCGCGCCCTGGCTGGTCGGGGGTGCCGCCGAGGTTGTCGGCTTCTGGGAGGTCGCGCTCGGCGTTGTCGGGGTGGTGGTCGGTGTGTCCGACGAGGTCGTCGGTGGGGTGTTCGACTGCGTCGTCGTCGACGACGTGTCCGTCGGTGAGTCCTGGGTGTCGTTCGTCGAGGTCGAGGGCGTCGTCGACGGGGTCGGGGTCGAGGGGCCCGAGCCGCTGCCGAAGATCTTGCCGATGCCCGCTCCCGTGCCGCCCGCTACCTTGCCGCCCGTGGCCGCGTCCACGCTGACCATCGCCAGGATCGCCACCGCGAAGGCCACCACGCTCGTGCCGATGATCAGCGGCCAGCGCAGTTTTCGCAGCCTGCCCGGCTCGTCGTCCGGACCGTCCGTGGGCAGGTCGTCCGGGCGCTTCAGCCGGACCGTGGGTTGCTCGGCCAAGGGCACCTCGGCGCCACCTCGGCGGCGGATCCCCGACGTCGCCAGCTGGCGGGCCTTCGACGCGGCCGCGCGCGTGCGCTGCAGTGAGCGCAGGTACACCTCGCCGCCGACCGTGGTGATCACGCTCGCCACGCCCGCGCCGGCCACCGTGCCCGCCACGCCGAGTGTCGACCCCAGCAGCGCCGCCGTCACCGCCGCGAGCGCCGCCGCCATCACCTGCGCGATGCGCAGTCCTGACTTCGCTTCCTTCGTTTCGGAAGTCGCTGCGTTCTCCTTGCTCATGATCCCGATCCGGTAGTAAGTCTTCTCCCCTGTCCAACGTGTAAGGCGCGCGGGAAACTCCCCTCGTTGCCGCAGCGTGAGGAGCGCCACGTTGACCGTCCACTATGGACAGTGTAAACCGAACGGTTTCTTGACATACTCGGCACATGGAACTGGTCACGATCTCCGACATCGAGGCGGCCGCGAAGCGCGTCGAAGGTGTCGCCGTGCGCACGCCGCTGTTGCTCCAAACGTGGGACCCGCGCAAGTCCTTGTGGCTCAAACCCGAGAGCCTGCAACCGATCGGCGCGTTCAAGGTGCGCGGCGCGTTCAACGCGATCGGCACCCTCGACGACGCGACGCGCGCCCGCGGCGTCATCGCCTACTCGAGCGGCAACCACGCGCAGGCCGTCGCGTACGCGGCGCAGCGGTACGGCGTGCCCGCGGTGATCGTCGTGCCGGACGTCGCGCCGCGGATCAAGGTCGAGGCCACCCGCTCCTACGGCGCCGAGGTGATCGAGGTGCCGATCGGCGAACACGAGGCCAAAGCGCACGAACTGGCCGCCGAACGCGGGCTGACCCTCGTCCCGCCCTACGACCACGCGGCGATCATCGCCGGGCAGGGCACCGCGGGCCTGGAGATCGCCGAGGACCTGCCGGACGTCGACGTCGTGCTGGTGCCGGTGAGCGGCGGCGGGCTCGCCGCCGGCGTCGGCACCGCGATCAAGGCGCGCTGCCCGCGGGCGCGGGTCATCGGCGTCGAGCCCGCGCTGGCCGGCGACGCGACCGAAGGCCTGCGGCTGGGCCGCCAGGTCGACTGGCCGATGGCCGACCGCGCCCGCACGATCGCCGACGGCCTGCGCGCGCAGCCGTCCGAGCTGACCTTCGCGCACCTCACGAAGGTCGTCGACGCCATGGTCACGGTCACCGAGGACGAGATCCGCGACGCCGTCCGGACGCTGGCGCAAAAGGCCCGCCTGGTCGCCGAGCCCAGCGGCGCGGTGACGACGGCGGCCTACCTGCACCACGCGGCCGAGCTGCCCACCGGCCGCACGGTCGCGATCGTCTCCGGTGGCAACGTCGACCCGGCGCTGTTCGCGGAGATCCTGGCCTGAGTCAGGCGGGGGTCCCCCGGCGCACGTGCGTCGGCGGGCCCTCGACCCCGCAGCTGAAGCACTCGCCCAGGTGCGGCGCCTCGTCCGGGTGGGACGACTCGTCCGCGGCCGGCGGCGCGGGCGTGGGGGTGGGCGGCGCGAGGACGCCGTTGTGGATGCCGAGCGCGATCAGCCCGCCGGCGATGGCCAGGACCGCGCAGATGATCAACGCCGTCCGCCAGCCCGCGGTCAGCGCGACCGGGTCGTTGTACGCCTCGCCGGTCAGCCCGGCCGCGGCGGGCAGCACCGCCACCGCCAGCAGGCCGCCGGAGCGGGCGATCGCGTTGTTGACGCCCGACGCGACGCCGGCGTAGCGGTCCGGGGCCGCGGCGAGCACCGTCGCGGTCACCGGGGCCACCACGGTCGCCAGGCCCAGCCCGAACACGACGACCGCGGGCAGCACGGCCCCGAGGTAGGACGCGCCGGGCGCGATGCGCAGCATCAGCAGCATCCCGATGCCGACGACGATCGGCCCGACCACCAGCTGCGTCCGCGGGCCGATGCGCTGCGCGAGCGCGCCCGAGCGGCCCGAGAGCAGCAGCATGATCACCGTGAGCGGCAGGCCGGACAGGCCGGCCGCGGTCGGCGAGTAGCCGAGCGAGACCTGCAGCTGCATGACCAGCAGCATCAGCACGCCGCCGAGCGCCGCGTACATGGCGAAGGTCAGCGCGTTGGACAGGGTGAACGTCCGGTCGCGGAACAGCGACGGCGGCACCAGCGGCTCCCGCGAGCGGTGCTGGACGAACACGAACGCGGCCAGCCCCGCGATCCCCAGCACGCCCGCGACCAGCACGATCGGGTCGCCGATGCCGCGTCCCGGCGCCTCGACCAGCGCGCCGGTGATCCCGGCGAGGCCGATCGCGCCGAGCGCGGCGGCGCCGAAGTCCGGGTGCCCGGTCGCTTCCTCGTCCCGCGACTCGGGCACGAACTTGCGCGCCATGAAGACGACGGCGACCGCGATCGGCACGTTGATCAGGAAGGCCAGCCGCCACGACCACAGCTGGACCAGCAGCCCGCCGAGCAGCGGGCCGGCGGCGGCCGCGATGCCGCCGAGGCCGGACCACGCGCCGATCGCGCGGGCGCGCGCGTCGTGCGCGAAGGACGACTGGAGGATCGCCAGCGACCCGGGCGTCAGGAGCGCGCCGCCGATGCCCTGCAGGATGCGCGTCGCGACGAGCATCTCGGTCGACGTCGCGGCGGCGCAGAGCCCGGACGCGACGCCGAACCAGACGACGCCGATGAGGTACATGCGGCGCCGGCCGTACCGGTCGCCGAGCGAGCCGGCGACCAGGATGAGCGCGGCGAGCGCCAGCATGTAGCCGTCGAGGATCCACTGGAGCCCGGCGACGGACGCCCCCAGCTCGGTGCCGATGCGGGGCAGGGCGACGTTGACGATCGTGCCGTCGAGCATCGCCATGCCGGAGCCGAGGATGGTCGTGGCGAGCACGCCGCGCGCGGCGTGCGTCCCCCACCGGATCCCGGTGTCTTCGGTGGCTGTCACCAGCACACTCCACCGTGCCCGAAGACCCCCCGTCAACCTGGCCCTACGGCATCAGCGTCGTGACGAACTTGTAGCGGTCCCCCCGGTAGATCGCGCGGGCGAACTCCACCGGCTTGCCGTCGGTGGCGAACGAGTGCCGCGTCAGCATCAGCACCGGCATGCCGACGTCCGCCCCGAGCATCTCCGCTTCCTGCGGCCCGGCGAGCGACGTCTCGATCGTCTCCTCCGCGCGTTCCAGTTCGACGCCGTAGTGCTCCCGCAGAACGGCGTACAACGACGCGCCCGCCGAGACGTGCTTGCGCAAGCCGCGGAAGCGGCCGAGCGGCAGGTGCGTCGTCTCCAGTGCCATCGGCTGGGAATCCGCCAGTCGAAGCCGTCGAAGGCGAAGAATTTTCGCGCCCGCCCGGATTCCGAGCAGTTTCGCCAGATCGCCCTCGACCGGGAGCTCCTCGACTTCCAGGAGCTTGGACGACGGCTTCAGGCCCTGCTTGCGCATGTCCTCGGTGTAGGAGGACAACTGCAGCCGCTGGGCGAGCTTCGGCTCGGCCGCGAAGGTGCCTTTTCCCTGCACACGGTGCAGCCGGCCCTCGGCGGTGAGGTCGGCCAGCGCCTGGCGCACGGTGGTGCGGGAGACCGTGAACTCCCCGGCGAGCGCGCGTTCCGTCGGGATCGGCGACCCGGGCGGCAGCACGTCGAGCAGGTCCAGCAGGTGCTGTTTCAGTGCCCAGTACTTGGGCTCTCGCTGACCGCGCATCCCGGCGACGGCACCCGCCTCGCCCGCGGTGGTGGTGTCCAACATGCCCGACTCCCTATGTCTTCCCTCATAACACGCCACGTCCCCGTAAGAAACGTACCCTTTTCCCCAAACGCGCCGCCCCACTAAGATTGGTCTAGACCTGACCGACGCCGCCTGAGTCCGGTACATAATGCCGGAGG
Organism: Amycolatopsis sp. NBC_00348; assembly: GCF_036114655.1. Taxonomy (NCBI): domain Bacteria; kingdom Bacillati; phylum Actinomycetota; class Actinomycetes; order Pseudonocardiales; family Pseudonocardiaceae; genus Amycolatopsis; species Amycolatopsis sp. NBC_00348. The sequence continues at coordinate 7,489,334 of NZ_CP107994.1, forward strand.
TGGAGAGGAAAATGATGACCGAACAACGGCCCGGCGAGCACATGGCCGCGGAGATCGCCCAGCAGCCGGACGTCTTGGCCGGACTGGTCGAGCGTCAGGCGGAAATCGCCGGGGTGGCGGAAAAGATCTCACAACGCCCCCCGCGCTTCGCTTTGCTCGCCGCGCGTGGATCGAGTGACCACGCAGCGTTGTATGCGAAGTACCTGATCGAGGTAATGCTCGGCCTTCCGGCTGGTCTTGTCTCCCCGTCTACGGCGACGCTGTACGGCGCGCGGCCCGATTTGCGGGACGTGCTGTTCGTCACGGTCAGCCAGAGCGGCGGCTCACCTGACCTGATCGAGGTGACCGAGACGGCCCGGCGCCAGGGCGCGCTGACCGTGTCCGTCACCAACACGCCCGAGTCGCCGCTGCGCGCGGCGTCGGAGCTCGGCATCGACATCGGCGCCGGTGTCGAGACGGCCGTCGCCGCGACCAAGACGTACTCCGCCACCCTGATGGCGCTGTACCTGCTGATCGACGCGGTGCGCGGCGGCAAGGCGGCCGACGCCGAGAAGATCGGCGAGCTGGCCCAGCAGACCCTCGACGGCTCCGTCGAGGGCGTCCAGCGCGCGGTCGACCGCTACCGCTTCGTGGACCGCGTCCTCACGACCGGCCGCGGTTACTCCTACGCGTCCGCGCTCGAAGGCGCGCTCAAGCTGGCCGAGACCAGCTACCTCGCCGCCCGCGCGTACAGCGGCGCGGACCTGCTGCACGGCCCGGTCGCGGCGGTCAACGGCGAGACCGCCGTGCTCGCGGTGACCAGCGCCGGGCACGGCGGCCAGGCGATGCACGAGGTCCTCGAGGCCGTCGGCAAGCGCGGCGCGGACGTCCTCGCCGTCGGCTCGGCCGCCTCCGAGGTGCCCGCGGCGCTACGCATCGACGTCGCGCCGACCGTCGAGGAGCTGGCGCCGATCCTGGAGATCCTGCCGCTCCAGCGGCTCGCGCTCGGCCTGTCGCTGGCCCGCGGCGGCGACCCGGACAGCCCGCGCGGCCTGCTGAAGGTGACCAAGACCCGGTGACCTTCGCTGTCGGCGTGGACGCCGGCGGCACGTCGACCAGGGCCGCACTGGTCGACGCCGCCGGCGTCGTGCTGGGTACCGGGCGCGGCGACGGCGCCAACCCCAACGCGCACGCGCCCGAGGTGGCCGCGGGCCGGATCGCCGACGCGATCACCGCGGCCCTCGGCGGGCGCGACCCCGGCGGCGTGCGCGCGTGCGTCGTCGGCATGGCCGGGGTCAGCAAGCTGAGCGACCCGGCGATCGCGGCGGTGTTCGACGCGGCGTGGGCCCGGATCGGCCTCACCGGCGTCGTGCGCACGGTCGCCGACGCGGAAGTGGCGTACGCGTCCGCGACCGCCGCGCCGGACGGGACCGTGCTCGTCGCCGGCACCGGCTCGATCGCGGGCCGGATCCGGAAGCGGCGGCTGGCCGGCACCGCGGGCGGCTACGGCTGGCTGCTCGGTGACGAGGGGTCGGCGTTCTGGCTCGGCCGCGAAGCCGTCCGGTCCACTTTGGAGGCACTCGGGCGCGGGTCGTCACTCGACGGCCTCCCCTCGGCGGTGCTCGCCGAAGCGCTCGGACCGTCCGGTGTGGACGTCCGGACCGATGCCGAGCGGCTCGCCGCGTCCCGCGCGTTGATCACGAACGCCAACGCGGAGGCGCCGGTGCGGCTGGCCCGGTTCGCCCCCCTGGTGAGCGCGGCGCACGACGCCGGCGAGCCCGCGGCGGGCGAAATCGTGGCCCGCGGGGCCGGGCTGCTGGTCGCGAACGCCCTCGCCGCGCGCGAGCCCGGCGAGTCGACCCCGGTCGTCCTCGTCGGTTCGGTGCTCACCGGGACCAGCCCGGTCGGGGCGCTCGTGCGGCGTGGATTGACCGGTCTCGAGGTGCTGACCAGCTCCGATGGGGTGCTCGGGGCGGCCTGGCTGGCCGCCGTCGACGCCTTCGGCGAGGGGACACCGAGACCGGCGCTCCTGGGAAAATGAGCAAAACGCGGCGCGAAGACGTGAAAACGTCGACTGAACCCGGGTAGGCCGGGTACCGTAGGCAGTGGCCCCCGGACCCTCCCCCCTCGCCGGGGGCCGCCTTATGCCCCGGGTACGTCCTCCGGCCGGGTTTCGGGGGTCAAGCGCAGGCCGGGGTGCTCCGGCGGCAACGCGCGGTAGAGCACCCAGCCACTGACCGCGACGGTCAGCGCGACCAGCGGCCACGACAGCACCGTGCGGGCCACGCCGAGCGCGATCACCTGGCCGGACCACCACAGCAGGCCGTAGACGACGACGCGCAGCACGTACTGGCCGAACACCCACACCCAGCTCGCCCTCGAGTAGGCCTTGAGCAGGACGGGGTCGCGGCGCCAGCGCGTCTTCTGGCCCAGCACCAGGCCCACGACGACGCCGAGCAGCGGCCAGCGGACCACGATGCTGGCCGCCCAGAGCAGCGCGCTGGCCACATTGGACATCAGCTGCAGCAGGAAGAAGTCCTGGGCGCGGCCGGTGTGCAGGGCGATCAGCGCGGCCGCGACGACGGCGGCGAGGCTGACCACGATCGCGCGGATCTTGCCGCCGCGGGCGTACCGGAAGATCCCGAGCGCGACGGCGACCGCGATGGCGGCGCCGGCCCCCCAGGCGATGGACTGGCCGGCCGCGAGCCAGCCCACGACGAAACCGACCGGCGGGATGCTGGCGTCGAGCGCACCCCGGCGGCCGCCGAGGATCTGCGCGAGCGACTCGCGGGGTTGTTCGGACACGTGTCCAGCCTGCCGGATCAGCCCCGGAACGCCCCGGCCGGGGAGATCTTCGCCACATCGGGTGCCGGTTTTAACTCCGAGTGTGCTGTTTCACGGCATACCGAAGGTGAAGACTGCGTAATACAGGAGCGCGGAAGGCCGACAAGATAAGACACTGTTACCGCTGGCTGAACCCGCGGTGGCGGTGGGCGCATCGTGGGGGTGCGGCCCGATTCGTTAGTTGGGGTGTACAACTATATGTCGGGGTGGGTCGGTCGCAGGACGGGAAGGGGACCCAACGTGTACGGATTCGACAGCTATGTGGCGCTCGGTGACAGCTTCACCGAGGGGCTCAACGACGCGTTGCCGGACGGTTCGTTCCGGGGCTGGGCCGATCGGCTCGCCGAGATCCTGGCGGCCGGGCGGTCCGACTTCCGGTACGCGAACCTGTCCCTGCGGGGCAAGATGCTCGACGAGATCATGGACGAGCAGCTGCCGATCGCGCTGGAACTGAAGCCCGACCTGGTCACGCTCTGCGCCGGCGGCAACGACATCATCGTCCCGGGCGCCGACGTCGAAGCGGTCGTCGAGCGGTTCGAGGAGGGCGTCGCGAAGCTGCGCGAGGCCGGCATCCCGGTACTCATCTTCAACGGCCCGGACACCAAGGTGCTGTCGGTGATGTCGGTGCTGCGCGGCAAGGTGGCGATCTACAACACGCACCTGTGGGCGATCGCGGAGCGCCACGGAGCCCGCATGGTGGACTTGTGGACAATGGGCCCGCTACACGACCGCCGAGCTTGGAGCGACGACCGCCTCCACTTCTCCCCGGAAGCCCACCGCCGCATCGCCCTGAAGTCGGCGGAGGTTCTGGGCATCCCGGTGGCCAGCGACTGGCGCGAGCCGTGGCCATCGGAGGACACCCCGAGCCGCTGGATCGACTCACGCAGGTCGGACCTGGCGTGGACGAAGGTGCACCTGCTGCCATGGATCCGCCGCCAGCTACGAGGCGAGTCGATGGGGGACGGCCTGTCCCCGAAGCGGCCGCAGCTGGCACCGCTGGTGCCGATCGAGGTTCTCGAAGCGGCGGAGAACGCTCAGCAACAGCAGCAGGCCAGCTGAGGTTGGGGTTTCGGTTGCCCCTCGGAACGTCGGGGGTCTTCTCGCCTCTCGGCTGGTTGCTGTCGGGCTGGGGGGTCTGCCCTGCGATTTGTCCGGCTGCCTGCGGCTCTGTGGTTAGTTCTGCTTGCCGGTCTGCGGTTGTTCCGCTGCCGCCCTGCGGCTGATCTCGCTGCCCGCCTCGCGGCTGATCTCTCTACCGATCTCGCGCCGGTCCTAGCGGCGCATGTCTGTGGGCACCCGGCACGGCCCAGGACCATCGGGCTCCGGCTGCCCGCCCACCTCAAGTCCGCCGAGCTGTCTGACGGCCGAAGGATCGCCTGGCTCCAAGCCCTGCCGAACCCGACTGCTCCGCCAGGCTCGCTTCGCTCACTCGCCCCGCTCAGTTTCGCCCGTTGCGCTGCGCTCTGCTGCGCCAGACTCCGCCAGCCCGCTGTGCCGGGTTCTGCTTCGCTCAGCTCCGCTGCGCCAGGTTCCGCTCAGCTCCCCGGTTGCGCTCCGCTCCGCTGCGCCAGACTCCGCTCAGCTCCGCCCGCTCAGCTGCGCTCCGCCCACCCGCTGCACCAGGCTCGCTCCGCTGAGCCTGGCTCCGCCGGCTCGCGCTCCGCCCGCTCGCTCCGCTCCTTCGCTCCGCCCGGCTCCGCTCGCGCTCCGCGCCCACCGACCCCACCAACCTGCGAAAACCGCCCCCTGGTGACCCAACAGACATACCCCACCACTCCCAAGGGGGGCCGCCCGTCTCCAGCGTAACGGGGAGATCCGACAGAACGTGTCCGGACGATCACCGCAACTCCAGTTGTCCACATGTCGACCCGGCTGGGGACAAACTGTGGACGGACCGCTCTCCCAGGTCGCCAAGCCGCCTCGTCCGGCTTACAGTCGCTTCATGTCCGGTGGGCGTGGCTGGATCCGGTTGATCCCGATCGCGGTGCTGGTCACGGCGCTGCTGGCGGGGGTCGTGACCTGGGCGCAGGCCGGGAGCGTCCAGCGTGACCTCACCACGAAGTCCCAGGACGCGCTCGCCGCCGCGGGGCTTCCCGCGGGCTCCGTCAGCTTCGACGGCCGGGATGCCACCCTCAGCGGCTTTCCGCCCGACAAGGCCTTGCGCGCCCTCGAAGTCGTCCAGAACGTCGATGGCGTCCGGGCCGCGCAGATCTCCGGCGACGTCATCCCCGTGGCCCCGACCCCGAGCCCCAGCCCCAGCCACAGCCCGACAACAACACAGCCAAGCCCGCAACCGACCACAGCGCCACCAACCACCAGCCCAGCACCGCCGCCCACCGACAAGGCCGGCGTGCAGGCCGAGATCGATCGGATGCTCGCCGAGGCGCCCATCGCCTTCGTGCCGAACACCGCTCGGCTCACTCCCGAAGGTGAGCAGGCCGCCAAGGGCGTCGCCGTCGCGCTCGCCAAGTCGCCTGCGACCTTTCGGTACCGCGTCACCGGGCACGTCGCCCGTGGGCCCGGTGGCGAGAGCGCCGCTCTGAAACTCTCCCGGGACCGCGCCCGGGCCGTCGCGCGGATCCTCACTTCGAACGGGCTGACCGCCGGGCGCGTGACGTCGCGGGGGCTGGGTGACACCCGGCCCGCCGCCGGTGGCGAAGAGGACCGGCGCGTCGAGATCACCGTCGTCTGAAGGGTGTGAGCAGGATGGTGTGGCTGTTCGGGCAGATCTGGTTGTGGCTGATCGTCGCCTTCGCCCTCGGTGCGCTCTCCGCGTGGCTCGTCCTGCGCACCCAGCACACCGCGCCGGAGCCCACCCGGGAACCCGAGCCGTACTACGAGCCCACGCCGGCCGAGCAGACTCAGTTCATCCCCGCCGCGAACTTCCAGCCGACGGAGGAGTCCCGCTACGACGAGGACACCCCCGAGCCCGCCGGGCACCGCGAAGGGCACCTCCCACTGCCGCCGCAACGCGGGGCGCAGGATGAGTACTGGCCCGCCGAAGAGGAACCGGTCTGGCCCGAAGCGGACGACCTGCCCGACGCCACCCACCAGTGGCCGCAGGCCCCGCACCAGCCTGGGCGCGGTGCCTGACACCCATCCTGGTAAATTCGGCTACGCACTGTGAGCGAGGCTGAGAAGGGGGTGGCGTGGCGCTCCCCCATTGGACGCCCCAGCAGGTTCTGCCGCCGGGCCGGCACGCCGGCGACCTCGCCGACGTCTACGAGCGCCTGGTCTTCGACGCCCCGCACCAGAACGAGCGCGAGATCCTCTTCAGCGCGCTCAACAGCTACCTCGGCGTGGCCCGCCGGATCATGCCGTCGGGGCGCGCCTGGATCGGCGGCGAGCTGGTCATGCGCACCGCGCACCCGCCGCGCGGCCTCGACGTCGTCCTCATCCCGGACGAGTGGGGCGCGCTGAAGCGGCTCGACGACGAAGGCCGGTCGGCGCTGTACGGCCTGCTGACCCTGCGCGGCGTGATCGTCGGGCAGCCCGCGATGTACCTGGACCAGGTGCAGCCGGTCGGGGGCATGCTGGACGGCTTCCTGTGCCGCCCCGGCGACGAGGACACCTGGGCCGAGGTCTGGGCCGCAGGCGGCAAGGGCTACCCGGAGATGATCTGGTGAGGAACGAGTTCCGGCGCATCGCCGACGAGATCCCGGGCGGCACCTGGCTGGACGACCTGGCGCGCGCGTCGGCGATGGCCGCGAACGCCAAGTTCGAGCGGACGTCCCGGTCGCCGCTGCTGCACGTGTCCGTGATCGGCGAGCAGCACATCGACGCCTACACCTTCTCCGACATCAGCCGGGCGCTGCAGGACGCGACGGCCAAGATCGGGCACATCATCCGGAACCCCTCGGGCGAGGTCACCATCGTCCAGCAGGCCGACCGGGACAAGGCGCCGCTGATCCAGCGCGGCCAGGCCGGCAACGCGATCTTCTTCGGCTTCCCCGAGCTCGACGTCGCCGACGACGCGCTGATCGTGGACGGCATCGAGACGCTGTCCGAGCGGGCCGTGAAGGAGCTGTGCGACTTCCTGCCGGCCAACGGCTCGGACGACGGCGCGCTCGACGCCGTGCTGCTGCAGCGCGACACCGTCCGCAACGCCGTGAGCGACATCGTCAACGCCGTCGCGAAGAACGCCGGCATCGGGATGGCGCTGACGCCGACGGCCGGCGAGCAGGTCACCCGCAGCATGACGACCGAGCAGGCGCGGATCCTGCAGGGCAGCCTCCGGGAGTCCCGCGAGGCGGTCGGCTACGAGACGGTGCGCGGGCGGCTCGACGGCGTCCGCACCCGGCGGCGGATCTTCTACCTCGACCGCGAGTCGGGCGGGACCATCCAGGGCGCCGTGGCCGAGGACCTGCTCGACGAGATCAAGGAGAACCTCGACCACCCGGTGACCGCCCGGCTGCGGGTCGTGCGCACGACCACGATCGACGGCCGCCGCGGCCGGCCGGTGTTCGAGCTCCTCGAGATCACTCCCGAAGTGAGTCTTTTCGACTGAGAAGTCCGATATCCGGCCTGCGCTCCGCGACCGACCAGCCACTCGTCGTAGGCCTCACGGCGGTGCCGGGATGTTCGTACCGAATTTACGATATCGGCCGTGAGGTCGCGGAAGACCGCATCGAACAGTGGGAACTCCGATATTCTTCCCATTGATCACCGGGCCACACCCTGCGCGCGAGGTCAGGAAATACCGATACCCGGCGCAAAATGGTGGGACAATGACTTTTTCCAGAATGTAACAATTTCGTTCTGGGCCACACTTATGGGTTAACGTCGTCGCACTCCCATCCGAAGGGGCAGGCATGATGACCGACCCGCAGTACCCGCCGACCACCGCGCGCCACGGCAGCAGGCCGGCGCCGCCGGTGACGGCCACTGAGCGTCGTCAAGCGAATGCGAAACCCGCCCGGAACATCCTGGCGATCGTCGGCCTGCTCCTCGGGATCGCGGCCCTGGCCGTCGCTTTCGTCCCGGACATCGGGTTCGTCGCGTGGCCCCTGGGCGCGATCGGGCTGGTCCTGGGCGTCCTCGGGGTGGTCCAGGTCAAGAAGGGCACCGTGGGCGGCCGCGGGCTGGCGATCACCGCCGTCGTCGTCTCCGTCGTGGCGCTGCTCTCGACCGGCGGGATGCTGGTCTACTCGACCTTCCTCGGCGGCGGCAGCTCCGGGCTGCACATGCCCGCGGCGGCCGGCGACAAGCACGCCGTGGTCTTCCAGGTGACCTCCGCCGGCGGCGCGACCGTGCGCTACGGCAGCCTCAGCGACCAGCGCACCGAAACCGCGCCCGCGAGCACCGACGCGTGGCAGGGCCAGGCTTCGTACAACAATGGTTCTTATCTTTTGACGCTCACCGCGGACACGCGCAATTCGAATTCATACAACGATATCGGGTGCGCCATTCTCGTCGACGGCAAGAAGGTCGCGGAGAACAGCGGGACGAGCATCGCGCTCTGCACGGCCAACGTGGGCTGATCGGCGGCACCCGCCTGGCGACCGGCCGGCCTACCCCCATCTCGGCCGGCCGGGCCGCCACGAGCCGCTCCTGGCGACTCCCAGCCCCGCTGGGGTTTCCCCCCGCGGGGCCTGGCACCGGCTTCCCAGCCTGCCCCTCCCCAGGGCTCCACCGGCACCGCCGAACCTACGCGGACGGCGGAGGCGGGCACTAAGAATCCACTAAGGATTCCCCGGTCACCGGGCGGCCGTGACCCGTTCGCAACAGCCGGCCGAATCGTCACTGCAGTTCAGCGAGTTCGGCGCGGACTTCGCCGACGAGCTTCGGGTGGACGCGTTCGTAAATGCGCACGGACATCGCGAGCTGCTCACGGGCGCCGGCCGGATCGCCTTTCGCCCGCAGGACCCGGCCCAATGTCAGCCGCAACGCGCCTTCGCGCGCGACGAACTCCCGGCTGATCGCGAGGTCGATCGCCTCGCGGACGTAGCGCTCGGCCGCCGGCTGGTCCCCGGCCAGCAGGCTCAGCGCGGCCAGGTCGTCCAGCGAGCGGACGACCCGGTCGTCGTCGCCCAGCTCGCGGTCGATCCGCAGCGCGGCGAGCTGGTGGGCGATCGCGTCGGGGAAGCGACCCGCCCGCTGTTCCGCCGCCGCGCAGCTGCTGAGCGCCTGCCCGAGCAGCACGGCGTCGCCGTCGGCCGCCGCGATGACCGTGCGCAGCCGCTCGACGGCCCGGTCGTGTTCGCCGAGCCGGCTCAGCGCGCGGCCGAGCTGCAGGTCGGCCGCGGTGGCGAGCCGGTCGTCGGCGAGCCCGGCGGCCAGCTCCCGCGCCCGCTCGGCGTCGGCGAGCCCGGCGCCCGGCAGCTCGAAGGTCAGCGCGATCTCGCACCGGGTGAGCCGCAGCCAGCACTGCCCGGCGACGTCCCCCGCGGCCACGGCGGCGGCGACGCCGAGCTCGGCCATCCGCGTCCACTCGTCGAGCAGCGGGCACGCGACGCGGTAGGTGTGCCCGAGCAGGGCCAGCCGCCAGACGTCGTCGTAGCGGCCCGCGGCGTACGCGGCGTCGAGCACCGCCAGCAGGTTCGGCCACTCGGCCGCGAACCAGTCCTGCGCCTCGGCGAAGCCCGGCAGCGGCGGCATCACGTCTTCGGCCAGCACGCCGGCGAAGTCGAGCGGATCGACGACGCGGGCGAGGCGGCGCCGGGCCCGGTCGGCCACCGCCTGGTAGTAGCGGACCGTCCAGCCGAGCGTCTCGTCGCGCTCCTTCTCGTCGAGCTCCTGCTCAGCCAGCTCGCGCAGGTAGAGCCAGACGAGGTCGTGCGGGGCGAAGACGTCGCGGGCGGTCTCTTCGATGAGGTTGTGCGCGGCCAGCGCCCGCAGCCGGCGGCGGGCCTCGGCCACCGGGATCTGCGCGACGGCGGCCATCAGGTGCGGCCCGACCATCACCCCGGGCACCCCGCCCAGCTGCAGGAACGTCTCGGCGATCTCGCCGGGCAGGCCGCGGAAGGAGACGTCGAAGGCCGCGCGCACCCCGTCCTCGGCGCCGTCGACCTGCAGCCCGGCCAGCCGCGTGCGCTCGTTGCCGAGCTCGTCGACGAGCTCCGCCGCGGTGCGTTGTGGGCTCGCCGACAGGCGGGCGCCGGCGATCCGCAGCGCGAGCGGGAGGTAACCGCAGAGCCGCGCGAGCGTGTGGTTCTGCTCGGCCGGGCCGGCCAGCTCCTCGATCAGCCGGACGGCGTCGCCGGGGGCGAGCGTGCCGAGCACGCGCTGCCTGGCCGCGTTCGACACGGCGAGCCCGTCGAGGCGCGACCGGCTGGTCACGACAGTCATCGTGCGCGCGCTCGGCGGCAGCAGCGGGCGCACCTGCTCGGCGGTGCGGGCGTCGTCGAGCAGCACGAGCATCCGGCGCCCGGCGATCAGCGACCGGTACAGCGCGACGCGCTCGTGCAGCAGCTCCGGGACCTGCGCGGTTTCGACGCCGAGGCCGAGCAGGAACTGCGTCAGCAGCTCGGCGGGCTCCAGCGGCGGGTGGTGCGGGTCGAAGCCGCGCAGCGAGGCGAACAGGACGCCGTCCGGGAACCGCGCCGCGACGCGGTGGGCCCACCAGACGACCAGCGTGCTCTTGCCGACGCCGGCTGTCCCGGTGACCACGGCGATCGTGGTCTCCCCGGCCTCGACCCGGGTGACCAGCGCGTCGAGCCAGTCGAGTTCGCCGGCACGCCCGGCCAGGCTCGGCACCGCGGCGGGCAGCTGCGAAATCGCCTTCGCGGGCCCTTCGGCCGGCGCCGGGAGGTCGTCGTTGAGCACGCGCTCGTGGAGCCAGCGCAGCTCGGCGCCGGGTTCGACGCCCAGGGTGCCGACGGTGGCGCGGGAGACGGTCCGGTACAGCTCGAGCGCGTCCCCGCGGCGCCCGGCGTGGTAGAGCGCCCGCATCAGCTGGCCCGCGGTCCGCTCCTCCAGCGGATCGGCGAGCGGGCTCAGTTCGACGATCAGCTCGGCGTGCCGGCCCAGGTTCAGGTCCGCGTCGACGCGGGCGCCGTGCACGGCCCGGCGCAGCTCCGCCAGCTCGGGCGCCCGCACGGACTCGGGCACCCCGCCGAGCACCGGGCCCTGCCACAACGCGAGCGCCTCGGCCAGCAGCGCGGCCGCCGTTTCGGGGTTCGCCACGGACGCGCGGTCCAGCAGCGTGCGCGCCCGGTGGGCGTCGATCTGCCCGGGCTCGGCCACCAGCCGGTAGCCGGGCGGGGTGGTGAGGATGGCGGCGTCGCTCTCGATGTCCCGCAGGACGCGCCGCAGGTGGGAGACGTTGCCGTGGATGATGGTCCGGGCCGTCGCGGGCGGGTCGTGGCCCCAGAGCGCGTCGATGATGTCGTCGAGCGCGACGACCTTGCCGGGCTGGAGGGCCAGCAGCGCGAGCAGCCCCCGGACGCCGGGGCCGCCGATGGGCACCGGGACGTCGCCGGCGAAGAGCTGGACGGGCCCGAGCAGCTGGAAGCGGGTTTCGGCCACGCTCGCGCCCACCTCCCCGGGGATCACGGTTGTCCGACGTCTCCCTCGTCGGAAAATTCAACTTACCGTGACGGCAGGCGGACCTGTACCACCCAGTCGGGACGGCCACAGGCCGGTCACCAGGAACTTCGTCACTCTGCGGATTCCGCGGTGGCAGCGCGAGCGGCTACGACTTCCTCCGGACGCAACACGACCCCGCACCATCGGTCCCGATCCGCTGGTGCGGGGTCGTGCGCACTGCGCCGGCCGGGCCGCCAGGGGGCGCGGTCCGCCCGTCGTCGCCGTGAGCGACCGGGTGGGGTCTGCTCACCCCGAGCGAAGCACCCGCCGGTCGTCCGCGAAGACGGTTCTCGCGCGGGCCACACGCCCTCGCGGTGGCGACACGGTAACAAAGCGCACCGGATCAGTCACCGCCGGGTTGACGCGAATTTCCGCGCCGGCCCCGAAAAGCCGACAGAAACGTCGAAAGCGGCCGGCACGCGTGCGTGTCGGCCGCTTTCGGGTGCGCGTCAGCGCGAGATCGGCGTCGTGTCGCGGCCGGCGATGAACGCCGGGCGCGGCCGGCTCGCGGCGTACGGCTCGGTCAAGGCGTTCTCCACGCTGTTGAACACCAGGAAGATGTTCGAGCGCGGGTACGGCGTGATGTTGTTCCCCGAGCCGTGCATGAGGTTCGCGTCGAACCACAGGGCCGACCCGGCCTGCCCGGTGAACTGCTCGATGCCGTGCTCGGCCGCCATCCTGGTGATGTCGTCCTCGGTCGGCACGCCCACCCGCTGGTCCTTGAGCGAGGCCTTGTAGTTCTCGGCCGGCGTCTCGCCGGCGCACTGGACGAACGTCCGGTGCGAGCCCGGCATGATCATCAGGCCGCCGTTGAACGGGTAGTTGTCGGTCAGCGCGATGGAGCAGCTGACCGCCCGCGGGGCCGGCATGCCGTCCTCCGCGTGCCAGGTTTCGAAGTCCGAGTGCCAGTAGAACCCGGTGCCCTTGAACCCGGGCATGTAGTTCACCCGGCTCTGGTGGAGGTAGACGTCGGAGCCGAGCAGCTGCCGCGCCCGGTCCAGCACGCGCGGGTCGCGCACCAGCTCCGAAATCAGGTCCGAAACGTCGTGGACGGCGAAGATCGACCGGACCTCGCCGGTCCGCGCCTCGGTGATCACGCGCTCGTCCTGCGCCGGCTCGCGGTTCGACGACAGCCGCACCAGCTCCTGCCAGTACGTCTGGACCTCGCCGACCGAGAGCAGGTCGTCGTCCACCGTGTAGCCGCGGGCCTCGTGGTTCGCCAGGGTCGCGGCGTCGATCGGACCATCGGCTTCGGTACCCCACACGGTGGGGTGCACGCGCGGAAGGTGCTCCGGCGCACCGGTGATCCGGGTCGGGTAACCGTCGTCGACCCGGGTGTCCATCAGCGTCACGGGCTTCGCCTCCTGTGTTGCCGCTCCGGTTCTCTTACGCGTCCTCGGTGATCAGCGGGTACACGCCGTTTTCGTCGTGCACCTCGCGGCCGGTCACCGGGGGGTTGAACACGCACACGCACTTGATCTCGGTCCGCGGCCGGACCTGGTGCTTGTCGTGGTCGTTGAGCAGGTACAGCGTGCCGGGCTTGAGCTCGTGCACCTTGCCGGTGGCGAGGTCCTCGACCTCACCCTCGCCCGAGGTGATGAACACGGCCTCGATGTGGTTCGCGTACCAGAAGTCGTTGACGGTCCCGGCGTAGAGCGTGGTCTCGTGCACCGAGAAGCCGACGCCCTCCTTCGCCAGGATGATGCGCTTGCTGCGCCAGTTGGGGGTCTTGATGTCGGCGTCGGTGTCGGTCACCTCGTCGAGCGTGCGAACGAGCACGTCGTACTCCTCTACTTGGTCAGGACGGCCTTGACGGACTCGTCGATGATGGACAGACCCTGCGTCAGCTCGTCGTCGGTCAGGGTCAGGGGCGGCAGCAGCTTCATGACTTCGCCGTCCGGACCGGACGTCTCCATGAGCATGCCGCGGGCGAAGGCCTCGGCGCAGACGCGCCCGGCCAGGTCGCCGTTCTCGAACTCGAGCCCGCGCGCGAGGCCCCGGCCCTTGGCGAACAGCTTCGCCTCCGGGTAGGCCTCGACGAGCCCGGAGAACGCACTGGCGATGCGCTCCCCGTTGGCCTTGGTCGACTTCTCCAGCTCGTCGTCGCGCCAGTAGGTGTCGATCGCCGCGGTGGCGGTGATGAACGCCGGGCTGATGCCGCGGAAGGTGCCGTTGTGCTCGCCGGGCTCCCAGACGTCGAGCTCCGGCTTGATCAGCGTTAGCGCCATCGGCAGGCCGTAGCCGCTGATGGACTTCGACAGGCAGACGATGTCCGGCGAGATCCCGGCGTCCTCGAAGCTGAAGAACGGGCCGGTGCGGCCGCAGCCCATCTGGACGTCGTCGAGGATCAGCAGGATGTTGTGGCGCTTGCAGAGGTCGTCGAGACCCTTCAGCCACTCCAGGCGCGCGGCGTTGATGCCGCCCTCGCCCTGGACGCCCTCGACGATCACCGCGGCCGGCTCGTTGAGCCCGCTGCCGGAGTCTTCGAGGAGCTTCTCGAAGTACAGGAAGTCCGGCATGGCGCCGTCGAAGTACCGGTCGTACGGCATCGGCGTGGCGTGCACCAGCGGGATGCCCGCGGCGCCGCGCTTCATCGAGTTGCCGGTGACCGACAGCGCGCCGAGCGTCATGCCGTGGAAGGCGTTGGTGAAGTTGATGACCGACTCCTTGCCGGTCACCTTCCGCGCGAGCTTCAGCGCGGCTTCGACGGCGTTCGCGCCACCCGGACCCGGGAACACGACCTTGTAGTTCAGGTTGCGCGGGTCGAGGATCCGGTCGCGGAAGGTCTGCAGGAAGTCGCGCTTGGCCACGGTGTACATGTCCAGCGCGTGCGTGACGCCGTCACGCTGGATGTAGTCGATCAGGGCCTGCTTCAGCACCGGGTTGTTGTGCCCGTAGTTGAGCGCGCCGGCCCCGGCGAAGAAGTCCAGGTACGGCTTGCCGCTCTCGTCGTGGAGCCAGCTCCCCTGCGCGCGGTCGAACACGACGGGCCAGCCGCGGCTGTAGCTGCGTACTTCGGATTCGAGCTCTTCGAAGATGCTCATGACGTTTCTTTTCTCCTACTCGCCCGGATCTGTGCGTACCGATAGCGGACCGATGCGGTAAAGCTCTTCGGCCAGGTGCCCGGCTTCGGGGAATTCGTCCCCGCCGAACAGCACGCTGGTTTCCATCGCGGTGTTCCAGCGCTTCGCGAACGACGTGAACAACCCGATGGACGCTTCGTTGTCCGGGGTGATGGTGGTCTCGAGGTAGCGCACCCCCGCGCCGACCAGGCGCGTGTACAACGCGTCGAGCAGGGCCCCGGCCAGGCCCTTCCCTCGTTGCGACGCGTCGACCGCGACCTGCCAGACGAGCGCGGCCTCGGGCTCGTCGGGCCGGCGGTAGGCGATGACGAATCCGACCGCCTTGCCGTCCTCGCGCGCGACCACCGATGTCTCGGCGAAATCGCGGCACCACAGCATGTATGCGTACGGCGAGTTGAGATCGAGCTTGGCGGAATCACGCGCGATTCGCCACAGCTCCGCGCCGTCCGCCTTGGTCGGCGATTCGATCAAGTGCGTTACGGACATACTCAGGAAACGTAACAGAGAATTTTCCGGCCGCCAGCGACGCAGCTCACGCACCCCGCGATGACCTGGGGCGACGTGGAGTACCCGGTGAGGAGTCCCACAAACGTGTTTGACGGAAGAAGTTCCGGGGCACACGGGCGCCCAGGTCGCGTCCTCGTTGTCCGTGACCTACCCGCACCATGAACCCCCGGGCCGAAGATCGCAAGGCGCCGGGCCGAATCCCCGCGGGTGACCACACGGCACTTTCACGTGAAAGTGCCGCGGGTCAGGGGCGACGGCGGTGGCGGAGACGTCGCCAGGCCCCGCTGACCGGCATCACGACCGCCGGGAGGATCAGCAGGCCGGAGACCACGAGCCACCACACCGCGCCGTCGCCGCGGCGCCAGCCGGCCACCACGTTGCCGAGCCAGCCGAAGAACGGCCTGGCGATCGGGGGCAGGAACGCGGCCAGCAGCAGCGCCGCCACCGCCAGCGCCCCGAGCACCCCGACCAGCCGCCGTGGCGTGCGGCCCATCGTGAGCAGGGCCGTCGCCAGGTAGACGACCGCGCCGGCCAGCACCGGGAGGCCGATCCACTGCAGGATCGCGCCGCTGCTGTCGCCGATGACCAGGCCGGCCAGCAGCGCCAGCACGCCCGCCGCCAGCGAGCCGAGCGTGCCCAGCTTGGACGCGCTCTGCGTGACCTTCGCCGAGCTGCGGGCCACCGTCCGCAGGATGCCCGCCACCGTCTTGGGCCAGCCGCCGGGCAGCCGGAACGCGACGGCGCCGGCGTTGACCACGGCCGCGCCGAGCTTGACCAGGGTCCGCGTCAGCTGCGGGGTGCCCTGCTCGCCGGCGAGCTTCTCCGCCGAGACCTGGCAGGCCTGGAAGGCGCGCTGGGCGGTGTCCGCGTCGCCGATCGGCCGCGCGCTCCGCGCCCGGAACGCCGCCGACGCCGCGCCGCTGCAGCCGCCGATCTCGACGTCGGCCTGGGCCTGCTCGGCGACCACCGGCAGCTCCTCCGCGGCGATCTGCGCCTGCCGCGTCCGCGCGAGCACCATGGCCGTCACCGGCATGCTGATCGGCGGGTCGTCCGAGAACTTCGCGACCGGCTTCAGCGCGCAGTCCAGCCCGAGGAACGCCAGTTCGGCGCTCAGCTGGTCCTTGAGCTGCTGCAGCTCGGCCGGCTCGGCGTTGTCGGCGGGGTCCGGCTCGCGCCAGAGCGGGCCCAGCGCCGCGACGAACTCGGCGCGGAACGCCTCCGGCCCGATGAGGTCGCGCAGCGTCGCCAGCCGGGCCGGGTCGAGCAGGCACTGGACCAGCCAACCGGCGCCGTCGACGCGCCCCCACATCCAGTCGCTGGCCCGCCAGGACGCCTTGTAGAACGCGCCGAAGTCGTCGGCCTGCATCCCGGTCAGCTTGTCCCCCGACCGGCGCCGCTTCAGGTCCAGCAGCGTCCGGGAGTCGGCGCTGACCTGCACGAGCTCGACGCGCTGGTCGACCGACGGCGCCTGCGCGAGCAGCCCGCGCGTCGCGACGTGCAGGCCCAGCAGCCGCGCCTGGACGACGTTGTCGGCGCCGTTCTCGAGGGCCAGCCAGTCCAGCAGGACCGAGACGGTGTCGGCCGTCTCGATGGCCGCGTTGGCGGACTCGAGGGCGCCGTTGGCGAGCGCCCGCGACGTCGGCGCCGTCGCGTTCCGCAGGGCCGCGTTGGCGAGCGTGCGCAACGTCGGCGTCGCCGCCCGCAGCGCCGCCACGACCAGCGGCCAGGCCTCGACGACGGCGTCCGAGCGGCCGAGCCCGGCCCACTCCTGGGCGAGCTCGCCGATCCACACCTCGAGGGTGCTGCTCGCGCCCGGCCCGTCGTGCGCGGCGATCCACTGCGCCAGCCGCACCCCGCGGGCCGACGTCTTGCGCGCCGCGTGCAGCCCCGCCCGCGCGTCGTTGAGCTCCTTGGCCTCCTTGGGGTCCGGCCCGAGCCGGAACCCGGCGTTGATCAGCTGCAATCCGGTGGCCACGGCGTCGTCGAGCGCGCTCGTGCGGTAGCCGACCAGCTCGGGCACGGACATGCTCGTCGACGGTGGCGCGAGCGGGATGCCGGCGCTGAGCCCGCCGACGGCGACCGCGCGCAGCTGCTGTGACATCCCGGACGCCCACTCGCGGTCCTCGGTGTCCACATCGGACAGTGCGTACCGGCGGCTGGCCACCTGCACCAGCTCGGCGGCGTCCTCGGCCGTCCGCCGGTCCAGGTACGCCGTGGCCAGCCGCTTGTCGATCAGCGCCTCCGGCCCGCCGCGCAGCCCGAGCGCGGCCAGCGAGACGCGGGTGTCGCGGGTGCGGACGACGGCGTCGTTGTGCCGGGTCAGCTCCTCCAGCTCGGCGCTGATCGACTGGCTCATCACCGTGGAGACGACCTTGCTCATCGCGTTCGCCAGCAACGGCGGGGCCGCCGGGTCGCAGGCGATCGCCGTCGTGTCTTTCTCGCCGGTGGGCACGACGTAGAGCAGCAGCCGCCGGACGTCCGCGTGGGACGGGCGCTCGAAGATCTCCCGCAGCGCCGGCCGCAGCGGTTTGTTGAGCAGCACCCCGCCGTCGGTCAGCCAGTGCGACCGGGTCAGGTCGGTGTAGGCCGTCATGTCCGGGTGCAGCGCGTCGGTGCCCTCGGTGCCGATCGGCAGCCGGGCCAGCTCGAACGCGCCGGGGAACGACGCGGTGGCGCGCGCGGCGAGCGCCAGCGGCCCCTGCACCCCTTCCGTCCACAGTGGACCTTCGAAGCGGAAGAGCATCCGGTGTTCGGTGTCGCGCACCAGGTTCCCCAGCGCGTCGTCGAACCGGGTCGTCTCGCCGTCGATCATCGTGCCGGTGAGCAGCACGGTGATGTCCGGCGGCTCGGCGGGCGGCGTGCCCGGGCCGGTGATCTCGTGCAGGGCCTGCGCCAGGTCACCGAGCAGCACGCGGTCGCCGTCCAGCACCGACCGCGGCTGCGTCTCCGCCGGGTCGCGGATGAGGTTCTCCAGCGAGCCGATCCGGATCCAGGTGTCGCGCAGCACCTGCGGCGTCGAGCCGAACGCCTCCGCCAGCCCGAGGCAGGCCGCGTTGATCCCGCCGGCGCTGGTGCCGGTCAGTACGTCGATCGACACCGTGGCGCGCAGCAGGTCCAGCAGCCCGCGGTAGAGCCCCGCCTCGGCGTCGCCCCGGGACTCCCGCAGCAGCTGGGAGGTCTCGGTGGCGACGCCGCCCATCCAGATGGCGAGGCTGGCGCCACCGACCATCGTCATGGCCAGGCGGATCTCCTGCTGCCACGGTTCCGCTTGCTCCGCCATGAGCTCCCCAAGCCGGTTGTCGTCCCTGCCCGACGCAGACTAGAGGCGGAAGGTTAGGCGCGGGATACGCGTGGGTGTACGGCCGTTCGGGTGGAGTTGATCGGCTTCTCAGCCGACCGTGACCACCACCTTGCCGAACTGGCCGTTCGCTTCGAGGTACCGGTGCGACTCGGCGACGTCGAAGAGGTCGAACGTCCGGTCCACGCGGGGCCGGAAGGTGCCCGCGCGGACGCCGGCCCGGATGAAGTGACCCGCCCGGACCAGCCGCTCCGGGTTCATGGTCAGGTCGAACGCGTTGAACATCCGCATGGTCGGCGGCATCCACAGCGGGAACGGCGTCTCGGGGACGTCGAGCGCGCCGTAGACGACGAGCGTGCCGCCCTTCGCCGTCGCGTCGGACAGCGCGCGCACGCCCGGCCCGGCGACCGCGTCGAAGACGAAGTCCGCGCCGTGCCCGGCGGTGATCTCGCGGGTGCGGCCGGCGACGTTCTCGTCGTCGGTCACGATCACGTGCGCCGCGCCCGCGTCCAGCAGCCGCTGCTTCTTCGCCGCGGTGCGCGTGGCGGCGAGCGGGATCGCGCCGATGTGGTTGACGACGTCGATCGTCGCCAGGCCGACGCTGCTCGACGCCGCCGTGATCAGCACGAAGTCGCCCGGCCGCACGTGTCCTTCGTCGACGATCGCGCCGTACGCGGTGAGGAACGGCCCCCACAGCGCGACCGTCTCGATCGCGTCGAGCCCTTCCGGACGGCGCAGCACCGCGGACGCGGGCACGACCGCCGCTTCGCCGTACACGCCGTAGTTCCGCATCGAGAAGCCCGCGACCGTGCTGACCGCCTCTCCGACGGCGAACTCCGTGACGCCGTCGCCGAGCGCCTCGACGATCCCGGACGCCGAGTAGCCGAGCGTCGCCGGGAACTCGTCCGGGCGCTCGAAGTACGTGCCCGCGCGGAACATCGCCTCGGCCCGGTTGAGCCCGATCGCCTCGACCCGCAGCCGCAGTTCGCCGGGGCCCGGCGCACCGGGGTCGACGTCGGTCAGTTCCAGTACTTCCGGTCCGCCCTCGGCGGCGAACCGCACCGTCTTCGTCATTCTCGATTCCTTTCGGTTGCCTCGGAATCGATCGTGGACCGGATGCGTTTGCGCTGGAAGACGGCACTTTCCTGGTACGACGGCACACGCCTGTTACGAACGAGGTCACAGCGATGGACAACGGCGAAACTCCTCCGGCCGACGCGTGCTCCCTGCGCGAGGTGCTGGATCTGGTGGGCGACAAGTGGGCGGTCCGCGTCCTCGTCCGGCTCGGCGACGGCCCGCGGCGGTTCAGCGAACTGGAACGCGCCCTCGACGGCGTCTCCCGCCGGATGCTGTCCCTGACGCTGCGCGGCTTGGAGCGCAACGGCCTGGTGACGCGCAAGGTCTACCCCGAGGTCCCACCCCGGGTGGAGTACACGATGACGGCCCACGCGGCGGAGCTGGACGAGCCACTGCACGCACTCTCGGCGTGGGCGGCCAAGCACCGCTCGAAGGTGGCCGAGGCGCGGAAGGCCTACGAACTCGTGAGTGGTAATTAGGGTTCTAACCCGAATTACCACTCACGACGCGAGATGCTCCAGCAGCAGGACCTGGGCCTCGCCGACCGCGAAGCCCAGTACCGCGCCCGTGGCGATGAGGATCCATTCGTCCTGCTCGAAGGCCGGGCGCAGCAGGCGCTCGAACTCGTGCGGGGACAGCTCCTTCATCTTCGTCACCAGGACGTTGCGGATGTCCATCGCGTCCGTGGCGTAGTCCTCGATGTAGCGCATCGTCTCCGGCAGGCGGTTCATGATCTGCGACGCGATCGACAGCTTCATGTCCTGGTACTTGCGGCTGCCCACCGCGAACACCACCAGCGGCCGCGCGACCCGGCCGAGCTCGGCGTCCAGCTGGCGCTGGATCAGCGCGAGGACGCGGTCGGACAGCGGGCCGTGCAGGATCGCCTCGATGACGTTGTGCGGCGTGATGATCTCCTTGGCGATCAGCTCGCCGTACGCCTCCGCGACCTCCTTGCGCCGCTTGAGGAACAGCCCCTGCCACTCGACGCCGAAGTACTTCTTGGGCTCGATCGGGAAGAAGATCATCCGCAGCGCGAGCCAGTCGGTGAACCAGCCCGTGAACAGGCCGAACACCGGCATGATCAGCGGGAACTTGAACAGGATCCAGGCGATCATCTGGATCACGCCGATCGCGCCGCCGAACACCAGGCCCGACCGCGCGATGAACTTGAACTCCTGCGCGCCGGCCTCCTGGAAGATCCGGTTCAGCAGCCGCTTGTCCTTGACCAGGCTGGTGACCACCATGCCCTTGAGGTCGAACACACTGTCCACATCGGACTTGATCAGGTCGAGCACGGCGGCCACCATCCGCGGCGACTCGTGCTGGACGCGCTCGATCACCAGCTGCTGCACCCGCACCGGGAGCGACTCCCACAGGCCCGGCTGGTAGTGCCCGGCGACCTCGCGCACGATGTCCTCGACGCCCGCGAGCAGCGGTTTCTCGATCTCCCGGGCGATGCGGCCGGCGTCGAGGCGCGCGACGACCTCGGCCGGCTTGATCAGCTGCTCGGTCATCGTGTCGCAGGCGATGCTCGCCATCCGCGCGGCGCGCTTCGGGACGATGCCCTGCCAGCCGAAGAACGGCTTGATGCCGATGAACTCGACCGGCTGGAACATCATCCGGATGGCGACGAGCTTGGTGCCGTAGCCGATCAGGGCGGCGACGATCGGGATCGAGACGTACAGGGGCCAGTGCTGGGCGAAGTCGGCGACGATGCCGGCGAGGAACGACCCCACGGGGTCAGCCGAGACTCGGGTCGCAGGCCTGCCAGAACTCCGCGCCGAGGCGCGAGACGTGGATCGTCCGCTTGACGAACTTCGCGCGCTTGACGTGCTTCTCGGCGTCGCGCACGGTCTCGTCCGTCATCAGGATCTCGTACTGCGTCTCCAGCGACGGCACCTCTTCGTCGAGGTCGACCAGGCCGAGCCCGATCAGCCGGGTGACGTAGCCGGGCACCTGGTCGGGCAGCGAGACGCCGGCGACCTTGCCGACGGTCGACGCGTTGCGCAGCACCAGCCGGCCCGCCCCGCCGAGGCTGGTGCGCTCGGCGACGTCGATCGCGGGGAACGGCGACCCGTCGGACAGCGCCGAGAGGATGCGGGCCTCGTCCGGCGTCAGCTGGCGCAGGATGATCGCGTAGAAGTACTCGCGGGCCCGGGCGCGGCCGAAGCCGATGGAGTGGTTGAGCAGCTCGGCCATCGCGGCGCGCAGCGGCTCGGCGTGGTTGTCGCGCGCGGGCACGAGGGTGACGGTGGCCTCGATCGGCCTGCTGCCCGACACCTGCGGGCGGTTCATCGCGGACGCCGCGGTGAGCGCCGCGTGGTACGGGTCGTCGACCTCGTCGAGCCGCCGACGCAGCTCGCCCAGCAGCTGGCGTTCCACCTGCCGCACCCCGCGTTCGGCGGTCTCCACGCCGGGCAGCCGGCGGGTGAACGCGAAGCCGGTGCGCGCGGCCCAGCCGGCCAGCTGGCCGGCGCGGCGGGCCAGGTCGGCCACCTCGTCGCCGGTGCCCCGGCCGTTCGGTCGCTCTGCGTTCACGGGCGGACTCCCCTCTGCTTACGCGGTGATGCTACCTGTGAGTAGGCCGAATGGTCGTGTGACTACCAGCATCCTTCGGGGGCCCGGGTGGCGGAGCCCCCGGCTCGGGGCGAAGCCCCGGACAGCAGCGCATGATGTGGCCATGAATCCTTGGGGTCCGCCGATCGACGTCCTCCCGTATTTCGCGAAGGAGGAGCAGTCGCTGATGACGCTGCTCAGCGCGCTGACTCCCGAGGACTGGACGCGGCCGACGATGTGCACCGGCTGGTCGGTCAAGGACATCGCGGCCCACCTGCTGGGCGACAAGGTCGGCCGCCTGTCCCGCGGCCGCGACGGCCACTCCGCCGACGGCCCGCGTCCTGGCGAGGCGTTCCCGCGGTTCATCGACCGGCTCAACGAGGAGTGGGTCGTCGCCTGCCTGCGGCTCTCGACGGACGTCCTGCTCACGATGCTGTACGAGTTCATGGGCCAGACGACCGACTACTGGGCGAAGCTCGACCTCGACGTCCTGGGTGAGCCGGTCAGCTGGGCGGGTGACGCGCCGGCACCGCGCTGGCTCGACGCGGCCCGCGACTATTCGGAGTTCTGGGTGCACCACGTGCAGCTGCGCGAGGCCCTGGAGCACACGCCGCTGGAGGCCGAGCACGCCGAGCCGATCGCCGACACGTTCGTCCGGGCGCTGCCGCACACCCTGCGCGACGTCGAGGCCCGCGTCGGCAAGCAGGTCGGCTACACGGTGACCGGCACGGGCGGCGGCAAGTGGCACGCCCGCCTGGAGCGTGACGGCTGGGTCCTCGACCGCGGCGCCCCGCCGTCGCGCACACCGCTAGCCACGGTGACGACGGACGCGGACACGTTCTGGCGGCTCTGCACCCGCAACAGCCCGGACGTCAGCCGCGTGAAGACCTCAGGCGACGAAAACGTTTGCGCGGTGGTACTCGGGATGACGTCGATCATCGTCTGAGCCGTCACTTTCACGTGAAAGTGACGTCCCCAGGTGGTCGCTTTCACGTGAAAGTGACGGGTCAACGACGTGGGCGGCGAGCCTGCTTCCGCAGCTGCAGGATGCGGGCGCCGCCGATCAGCGCGACCAGCGCCGCGCCGCCCAGGGCCGAGAACAGCATCGCGATGGCCAGCGGCAGGCTGCCTTCGGCGCCGAAGAAGTGGACCGTCGCCGGGTCGAGGTTCTGCAGGATGAACACCAGCAGCACGGTCAGCACCAGCAGGCCGGCGATCACCGCGACCCAGGTGCCGCTGATCCGCGTCGGCCGGGCCTTGCCCCGGCCCGCCGACGACGTCGTCGACGTGCCGACCCGGGTGGGCGCCGGCCGCACCGGCGTCACCTCCTCCGGGCCCGGCCGGACGTCGCCGGCACGCAGCTCGGCGGGCTCCAAGGCGCCTTCCGGCACCTCGGTTCCGGGCAGGTTCCCGGGCAGGTCGTGGTCTGCGGAGCCGGTGGGGTGGCCGGCCGCGTCCCCGCGCGCGTGCGTCATGTCTCCAGTGTCCGTCCAGCACGCGGGGACCGCTGCGTCAAACCCCCTAACGGGTGTACGCGTCGACGTCCCGGAGCACGCGGAGCGTGTTCTTCCCGGCCAGTTTGGCGCAGTCGTCGTCACTCCACCCCCGGTCGAGCAGCGCGGCGAACAACACCGGGTACTTGGACGTGTCCTCCAGCCCCTCCGGCAGCGTGCCGACGCCGTCGTAGTCGCCGCCGAGGCCGATGTGGTCGATCCCGGCCACCTCGCGGGCGTGCTCGATGTGCGCGACGACGTCGTCGACGGTCGCCTTCGGCTTGACCGGCGCGTCCCACTCCGCGACGAACTTCCCGCGCTGGGTGAGGTTGCGGTAGTCCTGCCCGGCCTCGGCCATGGCCGCCTTGAGCTGCTCGTCCCAGGCGGCGACCTTCGGCGAGATGAACGCGGGCACGAAGGTGACCATCGCGACGCCGCCGTTGCCGGGCAGCTTCGCGAGGACGTCGTCGGGGATGTTGCGCGGGTGGTCGTTGACCGCGAGGCAGGAGGAGTGGCTGAAGATCACCGGCACCGAGCTGATCTCGATCGCGGCCCGCATCGTCGACGGCGCGACGTGCGAGAGGTCGACCATCATGCCGATCTTGTTCATCTCGCGCACGACGTCGCGGCCGAACTCGGTGAGCCCGCCGTGGGCCGGCTCGTCGGTGCCCGAGTCGGCCCAGGTGGTGTTGAAGTTGTGCGTCAGCGTCATGTACCGGACGCCGAGGCGGCGCAGGCTCCGCAGCACCCCGAGCGACTCGGCGATGCTGTGCCCACCTTCGGCGCCGAGCAGCGACGCGATCCGGCCGTCGGCGAACGCGGCCTCGGCCTCGTCGGCGGTGTCGACCAGCCGGAGCCGGTCGGGGTAGCGCTCGGCGAGCTGGTGGACGACCTCGATCTGCTCCAGCACGGCGGTCACCGCGCTGTGGCCTTCGAACTCACACGGCACGTACACCGACCAGAACTGCATGCCCAGCTTCCCGTCGGCGAGCTTCGGGAAGTCGGTGTGGAGGGCGGGCTGCCGGACGGTCAGGTCGAGCGAGGCGACCGCCTCGACCGGGTTGGCGCCACCGTGCTGCCGCAGCTCCCACGGCAGGTCGTTGTGCCCGTCGGCGAGGATGACCCCGTCCAGCAGTTCGGTAGCACGCTGTAGTGCCTCGTTAGTCATCACCCGATCCTAGGGTGACGCCGTATACGCTCCGTACAATCGCTACGGCGCAAGCCACTTCGCCGCCGCGCGGACACCGTCCACAGTGACCTGATGGCCGCCGGGGTGACGATCCGTGACGACGTCGGCACCCCGCTCACGCAGCAGCCGGATCAGTTCTTCCGTGGACGCCAGCGGCGCCATCGGGTCGTGTTCGCCGCTGGCCAGGAAGATCCGCGACGCGCTCAGGTCGTGGGCCGGCGGGTCCGGCACCGGCGACATCGCCGCGAACAGCGCGGCTTCGCGCACGACCTCGGGCCGCAGCAGCGCGACGGCGGCCGCGATGTTGGCGCCGTTCGAGAAGCCCACGGCGACCAGCCGGCGGTCGCCGAAGCCGTACTTCTCCCGCGCCTCGACGACGAAGTCCGCCAGCTCATGGGCCCGCTTGACGACGTCTTCGTGGTCGAAAACGCCTTCCTCGAGCCGCCGGAACCAGCGCGCGGCGCCGTGCTCCGACACCGGCCCGGCGGGCGCCAGGGTCGTGGCACCCGGGGCCAGCTCGCGCGCCAGGCCGAGCAGGTCGTCCGGGCCGCCGCCGGTGCCGTGCAGCAGGAGCAGCACCGGCGCGTCCGGCGCGCCCTCGACGTACTTGTGCACCAGCGTCATGACAGCTCCGGGTTGTTCTCGGCAGGAAGGTTCAGCTTCGGGAGCATGTGCCGGATCTCGTCGCGGCGCGGCTCCAGCCACGGCGGCAGCTTGAGCGCGCGGCCCAGCTCCAGCAGCGGCTCGTCGATGGCGAACCCGGGCTCGTCGGTCGCGACTTCGAGCAGCGTGCCGCCCGGCTCGCGGAAGTAGATCGAGCGGAAGTACTGCCGGTCCAAAATGGACGTCACGGTGACGCCCTTGTCCACGAGCTCCTCGCGCCACGTCTTCTGCGTCGCCTCGTCGGGCGCGCGCCAGGCCACGTGGTGCACGGTGCCCGCGGCGACCAGCCCGCGCGGCGCGTCCGGCGTCACGAGGACATCGACCAGCGCGCCCGGCCCGCCGTCGCCGGCGGCGAAGCGCAGGCGGTTGCCGTCCTGGCCGGTGAAGCCGAGGCCGAGGCCGTCGGTGAGCATGCCCGCGGTGGCGTCCTCCTTGTCGACCGAGAGCGTGACCGAGTGCAGGCCGCGGACGGCGTGCTCGGCGGGCACCAGCTCGGTGTCCCACGGGTCGCGCGGGTCGCCCTGCGGGTGCGCGACGAGCGCGAGCTGCAGGCCGTCCGGGTCGCGGAAGGTCAGCGTGTCCTCGTCGTCGGCGTTGCGGACCTCGCCCGTCTCGATCTGCTGCGCGTTCAGGTGCTGCTTCCACCAGCCGATGGACGCCTCGGGCACGGAGAACGACGTGGTCGTCGCCTGGCCGGTGCCGTGGCGGCCGCTCGGCGCGTCGGGCCACGGGAAGAACGTCATCAGCGAGCCCGGCTTGCCGAAGCTGTCGCCGTAGTAGAGGTGGTAGGTGCCCGGATCGTCGAAGTTCACGGTGGTCTTCACCAGCCGCAGTCCGAGGGTCCGGAGGTAGAAGTCGGCGTTGCGCTGCGGGTCGCCGCCGATGGCGGTGACGTGGTGCAGGCCGGACGTCTTGATCGACATGGAGTGCCTCCTCTGGCCAAGGTAACCGGAGAGCCTCTCGCGCGCAAGATATATTCCGGGCAGACTCTCCGCTAGGCTGTTCGCGTGACACCCGATCCGAAGACCGACGACGACGAGATCGTCACCTGGTGGGGCCTGGTCATCGAGGGTTACCTGGCCACCCAGGACAAGCTGATGAGCGAGATCGCGGAGCGCTTCGGCCTCGCGCCCGCGTCGTTCGACATCCTGATGCGGCTGGTCCGCTCGCCCGAGCACCGGATGCCGATGACCCGCCTGGCGACCGAGGCCGCGCTGTCCAGCGGCGGCTTCACGAAGGTCGCGGACCGCCTGGTGGCGGCCGACCTGATCTGCCGCGTCCCGAGCCCGGACGACCGCCGCGTCACGTTCGCGTCGCTGACCGACCACGGACTGGAGGTGGCGAACAAGGCCCGGGCGGCGGCCGCGAACATCCTGCGCCGCATCGTCCTGACCCCGCTGGGCGACGACGCGGCCGGCCTCGCCGAGGCGATGCGGACCCTGCGGACGTTCAACGGCGAGTGAGCCGATTCAGGAAGCGGCCGGTGCCGTCCACATCGCCAGCAGCTCCAGCGCCGACGCCGCCGGGCTCGCCGGTTCCGGGCTGAACGCCACCAGCCGCTGCCCGGTCTCCCCGGGCAGGTCGAAGTGCTCGAACCGCAGGGTCAGCTCGCCGACGACGGGGTGCCGGAAGCGCTTGCTCCCGTGCGTGCGCTGCTGGACGTCCCGCCCGGCCCACCACGTCCGGAACGGCTCGCTCTTCATCATCAGCTCGCCGAGCAACGTCGCGAGCGCTTCGTCGTCGTAGTGCCGGCTGGTCGCCAGGCGCAGCGCCCCGACGATCGCCCGCGCGACCTCCGGCCAGTCAGCGAACCGCTCTTCGCCGGCCGCATCGAGGAAAGCGAAGCGGGCAAGGTTGCGCTCGCGCGGCGTCACCGCGGCGAAGTCGAAGAACAGCTGGGCGGCCAGCGGGTTCCAGGCCAGGACGTCCATCCGGTGGTTGATCACCAGCGCCGGCACGCGGTCCATCATGGCGAGCAGCTGCGTCAGCTCGGCGCGGACGCGCTCGGGCCGCGGCCGGCCCGAAGGCCGCGGGCGGGCCAGGCCATCGAGGTAACGGCGCTCGTCGACGTCGAGGCGCAGCGCGCGGCCGATCGCGCCGAGCACGGCTTCCGACGGCCTCGACGCGCGCCCCTGCTCGAGCCGGACGTAGTACTCGACGCTGATCCCGGCGAGCGCGGCGACCTCCTCCCGCCGCAGCCCGGCGACGCGACGGCGGGCGTCGGCCCGGCCGGGAGCGATCCGGGCCCGGCGCGACTTGAGGAACCGGCCCAGCTCGTTGTGCTCGCTCATCAAGCCAGTGTGCGACACCCGCGTGGTTCGAGCGTGGTCCTGCCAGTACCAGTAACGGCCGTCCGGGGGTCACGCCGGGAGCTGGCTGCCCGGATGAGGCGCCCCGAAACTGGTGCTCTGCGAAAGGACGAACATGTGTCACAGCACGGACAGCCGCCCGCCCGCGTTGCCGAACCCCGGAGAGATCACCCGGAGCGGCGCGCTCGAACTCACCTCCGCGGACGGCACGGTGTTCTCGGCCCTGGAAGCGATCCCGGCCGAGCCCACCGGCGTCCGGATCGTGCTCCTGCCGGACATCCGCGGCACGCACCCGTACTACCAAGCGCTCGCCGATCGCTTCGCGCAGGCGGGTTTCGCGACCGCGGCCATCGACTACTACGGCCGCACCGCGGGCGTCGGCGTGCGGGACGACGATTTCGAGTGGCGACGGCACCTGCCGTCGGTCCGGCCGGACGACGTCGCCGCCGACGTCGAGGCGGCGGCCGCGCACCTGGGCGAAGGACCGCTGTTCACGGTCGGCTTCTGCTTCGGCGGCGGCCAGTCCTGGCGCTTGGCCGCGAGCGACCTCGGCGTCAACGGCGTGATCGGCTTCTACGGCCTGCCGCAGCCGGCCACCGAAGTCGTCGACAACATTTCGGCGCCGCTCCTGCTGCTGCTCGCCGGCGCCGACGTCGCGACGTCACCGGCGGAGTTCGACACGTTCACGGCTCGCCTCGACCAGGCGGGGAAGCCGTACGAGCGGCAGGTGTACGAGGGCGCCCCGCACTCGTTCTTCGACGCGACCTACGCCGAGTGGCAGGACGCGTGCGACGACGCTTGGAGCCGGACGCTCGCGTTCATCGGGAAGCACCGTTGAAAAACCGGTGCTGGCCAGGGCCCCTGAGCAGGCGCACGATGGGGTGAGCGACGTCTGGGGGCCATGGGGACGCCGGTGCGGCCCACGCCAGGGCCGAAGTGGCCGCACCGGCGCTCCCCGTGGTCAAGCGCGCTCCCCGTGGTCAAGCGAGCGACGGCATCAGCTTGATCGCGTTGCCCGACAACACCCCGGTCAGCACGTCCTCGGGCCACCCCAGCCCGGCCAGCGACCGGACGTTCTTCGCCACCGACGGCACTCCCGGCCAGTCCGTGCCGAACACGAACTTCCCGGCCAGCCGGGCCAGGTCGAAGCGCTGGTAGTACTCCGGCAGCTTCTTCGGCGGCAGGCCCGCCAGGTCGAGCCAGACGTTGTCGCGGGCCAGCGCGAGGAACGCCGCGACGTCGTACCACCAGCCGCGGCCGCCGTGGGCGAACACGAACTGCAGGGCCGGGAAGTCCTCGACCACATCGGACAGCAGCTCGGGATTGCCGAAACTGGTGCGGGAACCGGGAAAGCTCGACGTTCCCGAGTGGAGGATCACCGGCACCCCGCGCTCGAGGCACAGCTGGTAGACCGGGTACAGCTCCTTGTCCGCCGGCGAGAACGCGCCGTGCACCGGGTGGAGCTTCAGCGCCACCGCACCCAGGTCCAGCTGCCGCGCGACCTCGGCCGCGGCCGGGTGGTGCAGGTACGGGTTGACGTTCGCGACCAGCCGGAACCGCTCCGGGTTGTGCTCCACCAGCGGCAGGTTGTCCTCGATGGCCTGGATTCCGGTGGCCCGCGGGCTGTACTCGCAGAACAACAGGACCCGGTCGACGCCTTCCGACTCCATCAGGTCGTCCATCGCCGCCGGGATCACCGAACCGTCGTCGGCGTACACCGACCGCCACGGGTACGCCCCGGCGAAGTCGTGCGCCCACTGCAGCCACGCGGGTTTGAGCGTCGGCAGGCGCGGTGTGTGCACGTGCGCGTCGACCACGAAGTGCCCGTCGATCACGGGCTGGGCACCACCAGCAGCGCGTCGCGGACCTGCTCGCGGATCACGTTGCGGCGGATCTTCCCGGTCGCCGTCTTCGGCAGCTCGGCCAGTTCGACCACCCCTCGGGGACGCTTGAACGCCGCGAGCCCTTCGCGGCAGAACTCGATCAGCTCTTCCGCGTCCACCGTAACCCCGGGAGCGGCCACCACGCACGCCACGGGCTTGTCGAGGCCGTCGGCGTCCGGCGCGGCGACGACCGCGACCTCGGCCACCGCCGGGTGCATCCGCAGCCGTTCCTCCACTTCGGACGGTGACACCCAGATCCCGCCCGCCTTCAGCATGTCCCCGAACCGGCCGAGGCAGCTGTACGTGCCGTCTTCGTTGCGCACGTAGCTGTCGCCGGTGCGCAGCCAGTCGCCCTGGAACACGAGCTTCGTCGCGTCGTAACGCGCCCAGTACCCGGTCGCCGTCGACGGCCCCGACACGAACAGCTCACCGGGCTGGCCGACGGCGTCGATCACCGCGCCCGCCTCGTCGCGGATCTGGACGGCGTACCCGGGAACCGGGACGCCGGTGCTGCCCGGCCGCACCGAGCCCGGCAGGTTCGACAGGAAGATGTGCAGCGCCTCGGTCGACCCGATGCCGTCGAGGATCTCCAGGCCGAAGCGCGCGCGGAAGCGTTCGAACAGCGACGCGGGCAGCGGCTCGCCCGCCGAAACGGCGTACCGCACCGAGGCGAACGAGTCGTCCGGGACGTCGCTGGCGAGCAACGCCGCGTAGAACGTCGGAACGGCGAAGAACAACGTCGGCTGCTCTTCACGAGCGCGTCGCGCGAACAACGCCGGTGTCGGCCGCGACGGCTCCAGCAGCGTCGTCCCGCCCGCGGCGAGCGGGAAGAAGCACGAGTTTCCCAGCCCGTAGGCGAAAAAGAGCTTCGGCACGGACAGGACCCGGTCGGTCGCGACGGTTCCCAGCACTTCGCGACCGTAGGTCTCGCAGACCGCCCGGATGCTCGCGTGCCGGTGCATCGCGCCCTTCGGCTGCCCCGTCGTCCCCGACGTGTACAGCCACAACGCGGGCGAGTCCGCCCACGTCCGTCCACTTCGGAACGTGCCACCCAGCTCGGACCACTTGTGCGTCCGGACGCCGAACCCGGTCGCCTCGGCGCGGTCGAGCAGGACGTCGGTGACATCGGGGGCGAGGCCGAGCGCGGTCACGGCCTGCTCGGCGAACTCACCCGAGACGCACAGCAGCCGCGCCCGCGAGTCGGCGAGCACCTTGCCCAGCTCCAGGCCGGTGACCATGGTCGACACCGGCACCGCGACGGCGCCCGCGAGCATCGCGCCGAGGATGCCGGTGAGCAGTTCGACGTCGTCGACCATGCAGAACATGACCCGCTCTTCGGGACGCACCCCCAGCCCGGTGAGCCCGGCGGCGACCCGGCGGGACTCCGCCGCCAGCTCGGCGTAGGTCAGCGAACGGCGGGGCGAGACGACCGCGATCGCGTCCGGCTGCCCGGCCGAGAGCAGGTACTCGGCCGCGTTGAACCCTGTCGCCACCCAGGCCTCCTACGTGAGGTACACGTACTCGTAGTCGAACGGCTTGCCGTTGATGCCCTGCCGCGGCGGCGCCACCCAGCTCGCGATCTTCCCCCGCTCGTACACCGGGTGCATGAGCGAGCGGACGAACGCGAGGTCCTCGGTCGTGGGCAGCCACTTGTCCTTGCCGGCCAGCCACGTCGTCTCGTCGACGATCGTCCCGTCGGGAGTGACGTGGTGGCCGGAGTTTATGCCCACATCCCGGTTGAAACCAGGGTGTGGCAACCGGAACGTGAAGTCGATCCCGGCCTCGCTGAGGATCTTGTTCCAGCGCTTCACGCCGGTCTGGCAGTCGGCGGTGTACTCGCCGCGCAGGTCGAGGTTCAGCAGCAGGATCGCCTGCAGCTCCTCGGACGTCCAGGTGCCGTCGCCGGCCGGTTTGTCCAGCGTGCGGGCGTCCTCGGTGAGCTTGTGGTCGTCCTTGCGGCGGGTCTCCTGCCAGCGGCCCTTGAGCCCGGCGGTGTAGTAGTTCGCCGCGTTCGTCGACGTCTCGCTGCCGAACAGGTCGAGCGAGACGGTGTAGTGGAAGTTGATGTAGCGCTGGATCAGCTCCAGCGGGATGCCGCCGTGCGGGCCGATGTCGCGCGTGTCGTGCTCGCGGATCAGCTCGGCGCTGCGCATGACCACGCGGTCGACGCCGGTGGTGCCGACGAACATGTGGTGCGCTTCCTCCTTCAGCATGAACTCGCAGGTGCGCGAGAGCGGGTCGAAGGAGGACTCCTTGAGCGTGCCGAGCTGGTACTTCCCGTCGCGGTCGGTGAAGTAGGTGAACATGTAGAACGCCAGCCAGTCGGCGGTTTCCTCGTTGAACGCGCCGAGGATGCGGGGCGCGTCCGGGCTGCCGGAGTTGCGCAGCAGCAGCCCTTCGGCCTCGTCCCGGCCTTCGCGGCCGAAGTAGGCGTGCAACAGGTAAACCATCGCCCACAGGTGACGGCCCTCTTCGACGTTGACCTGGAACAGGTTCCGCAGATCGTAGAGGCTCGGCGCGGTGAGGCCGAGGAGCTTCTGCTGCTCGACGGACGCCGGTTCGGTGTCGCCCTGGATGACGATCAGCCGCTGCAGGTCGGCGCGGTACTCGCCGGGCACCTGCTGCCACACGGGCTCGCCCTTGTGCTCGCCGAAGGAGATCCGCCGGTCGGGGTCGCGCTCGGCGAGGAAAATGCCCCAGCGGTAGTCCGGCACGTTGACGTGGTCGAAGTGCGCCCAGCCCTCGCGGCCCACGCTGATCGCGGTCCGCAGGTAGACGCCCTGGGTTTCGAGCGTCGGGCCCATCTCGCCCCACCAGTGCATGAACTTCGGCTGCCAGCCCTCCAACGCGCGCTGCAGCCGGCGGTCGTCGGCGAGGCTGACGTTGTTGGGGATCTTGGCGTCGTAGTCGATTTTCTCGGGCATGAGCGCTAGACCCGCTTCCTGTCGAAGACGGCCTTCTGACCAGTACCGTATCGGCGCAGCGCGCCTTCCGGTCCGGATGCGTTCGGCCGGGTGAAAATCCAGTTCTGCCAAGCCGCCAAGCGGCCGAAGATCTTGGTCTCGATGGTCTCCGGGCCGACGAACCGGTGGTTGGCCTCCATGCCGGTCAGCGCATCCGGGCTGAGCGACGCCCGGCCCTCCAGCGCGATCCGGATCTCGTCCTCCCAGTCGAGGTCGTCCGGCGCGTCGGTGACCAGGCCGAGTTCGACGGCTTCCGCGGCGCTGAGGTCGTGGTCCTTCTCCCGCGCGAGCCACGCGAGGTGGTCGTCGTCGCCGTAGAAGCGCGTCTGCAGTCGGGTCAGGCCGTTGCCCATGGGGAACGCGCCGAAGTTGGCCTCGGTCAGCCGGATCGACGCGCGGGCGTCGCTGTCTTCGTCGTCGATCGGCGGCCCGTCGAGGATGTACTGCCGGTCCGCGGCCAGCGCGACCTCCAGCAGCGCGCCGGCGAAGCAGCTGCCGGGCTCGATGAGCGCGATCAGGCTGCGGCTGGTGACGTCGAGGCGTTTGAGCGTGCGCTTGAAGTAGTGCGTGATCTCGTTGGCCAGCCAGTCCTTCCCGCCGAGGACGGCCTGCTCGTGCGCGACCACCTTCGCCGGGTCGCCCTGGCTCCGCAGGATCCAGGTGCCGGCTTCGACCTCGTTGGTGCGCAGCCGCAGGATGGCGTCGTCCAGCTCGCGCGTCATGGCGAGGAACCAGCCGTTCGCACCCTCTTCGTGCAGGTCACCGGGGTCGTTCCCGGGGCCCTTGATGGTGATGGTGGCCTGGTCCTTTTCGACTTCGACGTCGACGTAGCGGTGTTCGAGCGGCGTCAGCTCGATGCCGCCCTCGCCGGTCCGGCCGGACTCGCGCGCGATCTCCCGGGCCCGCTGCAGCACGGTCTCGCGGAACCCCTGACGCGGCACCAGCTCGTCGACCAGCCGCCAGTCGACGGCCGTCTTGCCCTTGACGCCGTCCGAGCGCGTCGCGAAGACGTCGGCGAGGTCGCGCCGGACGCGCCGCTTGTCGACCACGCGCGTCAGCCCGCCGGTGCCGGGCAGCACGCCCAGCAGCGGCACCTCCGGCAGCGCGACGGTCGAGGAGTTGTCGTCGATCAGCAGAATCTTTTCGCAGGCCAGCGCGATCTCGTACCCACCGCCGGCGCACGTCCCGTTGACCGCGGCCACGTAGGTCTGGCCGGAGTGCGCGGTCGCGTCCTCCATGCCGTTGCGGGTCTCGTTGGTGAACTTGCAGAAGTTCACCTTCCAGTGGTGCTCGGACGCGGCGAGCATCCGGATGTTCGCGCCGGCGCAGAACACCTTGTCCTTCGCGCTGGTCACGATGACCACGCGGACCTCGGGGTGCTCGAACCGCAGCCGCTGGGTGGCGTCGTACAGCTCGATGTCGACGCCCAGGTCGTAGGAGTTGAGCTTGAGCTCGTAGCCCGGGACCAGCCCGCCCTGCTCGTCGACGTCCAGCTCGAGCCAGGCCACCTCCCCGTCGAGGCTGAGCCGCCAGTGGCGGTACTCGTCCGGACGGCGGCCGAAGTCAACCGGTGTGGTGGTGGTCACCCCTCCGATTGTCTACACGAATTCTGCGAACGTCAATGTTGTGTAGAAACTTGATCTCGCAAGGTCACCCGGTTGAGCGTCGCCCAGGCCCAGATGAGGAAGACCCAGAGCGCCAGGCCGGCCGCGGAGTCCGTGAAGATCGTGGCGAACCAGAACGCCGGGATCTGCGGCACGCCCGTCAGGAAGTGGCCCAGGGTGATCATCCCGGCCAGCGAGTAGACGAGCAAGAACGCCAGCGCTCGCGGGTAGCGCCCCCGCGTGTAGGCGCGGTAGCCGAGGTAGCCGAACGTCGTGAAGAGCACCCAGCCGAACGCCACGACGACGCCCGCCACCACCGCCGGGATGCCGGGCAGCTGCGGGTAGTCCGCGACGCGGATCGTGTTGTGCGTGTAGTGCAGCGTGGTGCTGAGCAGGGAGAAGCCGAGGATCACGCGAAGCGGCGTCAGCCCCTTCTCCTGAAGAACGTCCATCACGGGCCCCCAGAGTCGACTAGATAGATCGCTCTAGCGAAAGTACCGCGACCGGTCGTGAGTGGCAATGAGGGTTCTAACCCGCATCACCACTCACGACCCCTGCTCAGACCAGGTCGATGCGGTGCTGCGTCACCGGGTAGCCCGCCTTCGCGAAGGCCTTCGCCATCGGGATGTTCGGGACGTCGGTGGCCGCGACGATCCGGTCGGCGCCCTGCGCGACCAGGTCGTGCGTGGCCTCGACCAGCAGGTCGTACGCGTAACCGTGCCCCCGCTGCCCAGGCACCACGGCGATGTAACCGACCACCGGGTCGTAGTGGTTGCGGCTCGGCAACGCGAAGCCGACCAAGTCGCCTTCGCGCGTGTACGCGAGCCGCCACCAGTCCCGCGGCGCCGGCATCCACCGCATGATGTCGAGGTCCTCCTGCGCGGCGGCCTCGACACCCTGCTCGGCCACGACGCGGCGGACGTGCGCGTCGAGGCTGTCCGCGTTGACCTTGCGGAAGACGTCGAGGATGACGTCGTCGTCCGGTTCGGGCCGGAATTCGAGCCGTCCGGGCCGCTCCGGCAGGCCGTTTTCCGGCGTCCAGCAGTACCGGTAGCGCTCGACGAGCTTGCGGTAGCCCGCCTTCTCCGCCGCTTCGACGCGGATGGTCACCTCGTGGGCGACGTCCGGGTCGTCCTGCCACGCGGGCGGCGTGGTCAGGGAGTACTCCGCCCGGAACGGCGCCGTCGTCAGCAACTGCACGGCGGCGTCGAGGTCGGTGAAGTCGAACCAGTCGAGCGCGATCGGCTCTTCGTCGTCCGGCCCGGCCCACCAGGCGGCCCGCGCCACGACGACGCCGTCGCGCAGCGCGACCCACGACCAGCCGGGCCGGTACTCGCCTCGGAGCGCCATCTCGGCGTAGTCCTTGCCGAGCAGCTTGCGGCCGACGAGACCGCGGTCGGGCAAGGACGTGAACAGTGTTTCTTCGCCCGCTTCGAGCGGGCGCACGACCAGATCGGTCATGGAAATCCTTCCGGGAGTACGCGCGCGCTCCCGGTCTACGGACTGGGCACCCTCGTTGCGAGGTGGGAGCGCGTGATCGGTTGCGTGATCATCGGACCCACCTCCTTTCGCTGGTCAAGGGTGCGAGGCAGAACCTACGGGCCGCCCGCGTCGGGCGTCAACGGATTTTCTGCAGCACAGTCCGCGTGCTCAGCCTGGGCTCGGCGTAGGAGTGCGACGCCTCGAGGACGTACTCGCCGGCGATGTGCTGCCAGCCGTCGCGCCAGGTCGAGACCGAGCGCGGCGCGATCGCGATCTCGGCGTCCACCGCCTCGCCCGGGCCGGCTTCGACGCTCGCGAAGCCGGCGAGCCAGCGGTGCGGGCGGTCGCCGCGTTCGGTCGGGACCAGGTAGAGCTGGACGACTTCGCGGCCCTTGCGCGTCCCGGTGTTGCGGAGGCGGACGCGCACCTTCGCGCCGCCTTCGTCGTCCGGGAAGACGTCGAGCTCGTCGTAGGACCAGGTCGTGTAGCCGCGGCCGTGGCCGAACCAGTAGGCGGGCTGCTTCTCGGAACGGGCCCACGCGCTGTAGCCGATGTAGACGCCTTCTTCGTACGGCAGCACGCTTTCCTCGGGCGTCACGCGGGTGACGGGGGCGTCTTCGAGCTTGGCCGGCCAGGTCGTCGGCAGCCGTCCGCCGGGCTCTTCGCGGCCGAAGAGGACGTCGGCGAGCGCGTCGCCACCGGCCTGGCCGGGGAACCAGGTGAGCAGCACCGCGGCGACGTCGTCGCGCCACGGCAGCTCGACCGGCGAACCGGCGTTGACGACGACCACGGTGTTCGGGTTGGCCCGCGCGACGCGCGTGACGAGCTCGTCCTGCCTGCCCGGCAACGCCAGGGACGTCCGGTCGAACCCCTCGCTCTCGACCTCCGCGGTGGTGCCGACCACGACGATCGCGACGTCGGACTTCCCGGCCAGCGCAACGGCTTCGTCGAGCGCGGCGTCCGGGTCGAGCACCGGGCCGCGGTGCCCGAGCGCGAAGGTGACCCAGGCGAAGGTGCCGCGCGCGAACTCCGCCATCTCCGACGGGATCCAGTAGGTCAGGCTGACGTCGACCGGCTCGCCCGCGGTCAGTTCGACGTCCCGCCGCTGCTCGATGACCTGCATGATCGACGTGAAGACGTCACCGCCTTCGGGCAGGTTGACGCCGTCGAAGAGGGTCTGCCCGCCGACGACGAGGCGGAGGTCGCCGGGGCCGGTGAGGCCGAAGGTGTGCGTGCCGGTGGTCTCCGGGAAGAACGTGCCGTCGATCTCGACGCTCGCGAGCGTGGCCAGGTCGAGGCCGGCCGGCAGCTCGCCGATCCAGTCGATTCTCGCCTCTCGCAACGGAAATTCAGCCAATCGGGTGCCATCGGCGGCTTTGGCGGTCGCGCGGAGCCGGAAATTGTCGGTGGCCGGCGGTAGCGTCGTTCGCGGATCGGCACCGATGGCGTAAGTGAGTTCGGTGCCAACGGGAACGGCCTTGCGGAGGCCGTCGAGAGGGGAGACCACGTGGTCGGGAAACACGGTGGCACTGCCGCCGCCGAGGATCTTCGGGTCCGCGGCCAGCGCGCCGATCAGGGCGATGCGCTTTGGTTCACGCAGCGGAAGCGCGCCGGTTTCGTTGCTGAGCAACACGAACGACCGGTGCGCGATCTCGCGCGCGACCGCTTCACCGTCCATAGTGGAGTCCTGTCTTGCCGGGCTTTCGCCGAGCGCGCCGGTCCGGTGGGCCAGCAGGAGCACGCGGCGGACCATGTCGTCGACGACGTCCGGATCGACCTCACCGCCGCGCACGGCCTCGGCGAGCCGGTCGCCGAACACGGTGCGCGGGCCCGGCATCGCGACGTCGAGCCCGCCGTTGGCGGACGCCACGGTGTCGCGCGCGGCCAGCCAGTCGGAGACGACGAAGCCGTCGAAGCCCCACTCGTCGCGCAGCACGCCGTTGAGCAGTCCGGCGTGCTGGGTCATCGTGATGCCGTTGACGCTGTTGTAAGCGGCCATGATCCCCCACGGCTTCACGCGCCGGACGATGAGTTCGAACGGCGCGAGGTAGAGCTCGCGCAGCGCGCGTTCGCCGACGCGGACGTCGGCGGTGAAGCGTTCGGTCTCGAAGTCGTTGGCGACGAAGTGCTTGACCGTGACGCCGACCCCGCCGTCCTGCACGCCGGTGACGTAACCGGCGCCGACCATCCCGGTGAGGAGGGGATCTTCGGAGTAGCACTCGAAGTGCCGGCCGCCCAGCGGTGAGCGCTGGAGGTTGACCGTGGGTGCGAGGAGCACGTGCACGCCCTTGCGGCGGGCCTCCTGCGCGAGCAGCCGCCCGGCGCGCACGGCCAGGCGCGGATCCCAGGCGGCGGCCAGCGCCGTCGGGCTGGGCAGGGTGACGGACGGGTCGTCCGGGCTCCACCGCACCCCGCGGACGCCGACCGGGCCGTCGGAGAGGACGAGCGACCGGAGCCCGATCTCCGGCCGGGCGGGCAGGCTCCAGACGTCCTGGCCGGCGAGCAGGCTCGCCTTGGCGTCCAGGTCGAGTTCGTCCAGCAGCGCGTCGACGTCGAAGCTCATGCCGCCCCTTCCGGAGGTCCTGCTGTCACCCTACCTGGCGCCGAGTAGTGAAAGTTACGCTTCCGTGACAGGTTGTCCCGTAGGCTCGGGATCATGACCCGGGCCAGGGGCGCCGACCGCCGCACGAGCATCGTCCGTGCCGCGTTCGACGTGATAGCCGAGCGCGGTTACCGGGCCACGTCCCTGGCCGCGGTGGCCGACCGGGTGGGCCTGACCCAGCAGGGCTTGATGCACTACTTCCCGACGAAGGAAGACCTGCTCACGGCGGTCCTGGAGACCCGCGACGAGTGGGACCTGCTCCATTTCGGCCGCGACTCGTCGGCCATGACGGTGAACCAGCTGGCGGACTTGGTCGACTACAACGCGACCCGCAAGGGGATAGTCCAGACGTACACGGTCCTGGCCGCGGACAGCGTCACGGACGGCCACCCGGCGAGGTCGTACTTCCAGGACCGCTACACCCGGGTCCGCGCCGGAATGACGGAGATGCTCGAGCGCCACCGCGACGAGCTACCCCCGGGATCGACACCGGAACAACTGGCCCCCTTGGCAATAGCAGTCCTGGACGGCCTGCAACTGCAGTGGCTGCTGGCCCCGGAGGAGGTCGACATGTCGGCAGGCTTCCGCACGTTCCTGACCCTGCTGGGCATCAAACCGGACTGACCCACACAACGGCGGCGTTCGGTACGCCCGACGCCACATCGGGCACCATCCCCGGCCAACAACGCAGGCTCCCCCACCCGCCAGCCCCGGGCCGGCCGCCGCGGCCACCACTCGATCAGCGGCACTCCACCGGAGCAGCCGCCACCCGCTGCCACCCTCGCCCCCCGTGCGACATTCCGCCCACCACAACCACTCCCGCCCGCCCGCCCGCCCGCCCGCCCGCCGCGAAGCATCCACCCGGCCAGACGAGCCACACCCCCAGCGCAGCTCGCCCAGCCGACACCTCACAACCGCGGCCGCGCCGTCAGCTCCCGCAGCCGCCACAACATCCGCAGCGTCACAACCGCGGCCCCACCGCCAACTCCCGCAGCCGCCGCAACGTTCGCAGCGTCACCTCCAGGTCCTCCTCCGGCACCTCCGCCGCCAGCTCCTCCGCCCACTCGACCTGCGCCGCGCCCAGCTCGGCCATCGCCGCCTTCGCGCGTCGCGTCAGCACCAGCAACGGCGCCCGCGCGTCCCCGGGATTCGGCGAGCGTTCCAGCATTCCGTTGCGCAGCAAGCGGTTCACCGTCTCCTGCACACTCTGCCGCCGCAACCCTCGCCGTCGCGCGACGTCCGCGGCGGTCGCCGCGCCGTCCTCCAGGAAGCCCAGCACCTGCCACTGCGCCGCCGTCAGGCCGACCGGCGAGGTCAGCGCGTCGCCCGCGGCCAGGAAGCCGCCGTTGCACGCGAAGACCGCGTCGATCACCCGGGTGAACGTCTCGGCTCGCGGGGAACGCATGCGTGCTAGCCTCGCACATCGACAGGCACCTGTCGAACGGAGGCGAACCATGGACCTGCCCACCCTCGGCCCCGCGCACGACGCCCTGAAGGCCTTCGTCGGCGACTGGACCGGCACCGAAGACCTCGCCGCGTCCCCGTGGGCGCCGGCCTCGACGGCGCGCGCCGACTGCGAATACCGCTTGCAGCTCAACGGTTTCGTGCTGGTCCAGCAGTACCGTCAGCGCCGCGAAGACGGCGCGGAGTTCCTGGGCCACAACGTCTTCACCGCGGACCCACGGACCGGCGAGACGCTCTGGTACGGCTTCGACAGCTACGGCTTCCCGCCCGAGACCCCCGCCCG
Organism: Amycolatopsis sp. NBC_00348; assembly: GCF_036114655.1. Taxonomy (NCBI): domain Bacteria; kingdom Bacillati; phylum Actinomycetota; class Actinomycetes; order Pseudonocardiales; family Pseudonocardiaceae; genus Amycolatopsis; species Amycolatopsis sp. NBC_00348. Next base: position 7,529,139 of record NZ_CP107994.1, read on the forward strand.
CGGCGGCTGGGAAGGCGCGACGCTCGTCCTGGACAAGCAGACCGCCCGCGGCGTGGCCCGGCACCGGCTCACTCCGGGCGGTGACACCCTCACGCACGAAATCGACGTGAAGATGGGCGAAGACCGCGAATTCAGCCCATTCCTGCGCGCCCGGTACGCCCGCGGAAACGGGTAGTGGAAACAGGCGACGTCCCTCCCCCCGTACACGAGGACGTCACCTGTTTCCGGTCTCCACCACCACATCCGCGGACTCGCTCGGTACGAGAGGTCCGGCGGCGGGGCAATTCCACAACGATTGTTAGTTATTCAGTCGTGCGCTTTCAGGCTATGCAGCGAGTGTGTCCTCGAAGCCGCGATCAGCCCAGAGAAAACGATTACTTTCACCCGGATGGCGGAACGCCGACTCCGAACCGTGTCCCCGAGGGCGGACGCCGGACACCCGAAATTGTCGTACCCCCGGAGTACACCTGAACGCGTGCGCAGATCCGCCGGACCACCCCAGGACACCCCGGACTCGCCCCCGCTGATCGGGGTCGAGAACATGAAGATGCCCGAATGGGCGCGGGTCGACGAACGCGTGGCCGGCGCCGGGTTCGGGCGGGCCGTGCGCGCGTTGCCCGCCGCGATCGCCGTCGTGCTGCGGCTGGCGTGGCGGACCTCGCCGCGGCTGACCCTGCTGGCTGGGGTGGTCCACGTCGTCTCCGGCTGCGTCACCGCGTTCGGGCTGCTCGCCACCGCGAACGTCTTCACCGCGCTCCTCCAGCAGGGCCCGACCCCGGAGCGGGTCATGCAGTCGCTGCCCGCGATCGCCGTCGTCACCGGCTCGTACGCGGCGCGCGCGGTGCTCGACGCCGCCGTCGCCGCCGTCGAAGGCGCACTGCGGCCGCAGGTCACCGCGGCGGCGGACGACGCGGTGACGGCGGCGGTCGTGGGCGTCGGGCTGATCGCCTTCGAAGACGCGGACTTCCGGGAGCTGGCCCGGCAGGGCGCGCGCCACGGCGTCCGCGCGATCGAGACCAGCCTGCGCCGGGTGGCGGACCTGACGTCGTCGGCGATCTCGCTCGCGGCGGCGATGCTCACGGCCGGGCTGCTCAACCCGTGGCTGGCGCCGGTCCTGCTGCTCGCGGCGGCGGCCGACGGCTGGTCCGCGGCGCGCGTGGCCAAGCTGAACTACCGGCACTTCCTCGACACGGTCGGGCGCAACATCCGCAAGTCGATCGTCGAGGAGGTCGCCACCTGGCGTTCGATGGCCCTCGAACGCCACGCGCTCACGCTCCAGGAGCCGCTGCTCGGTGAGTACCGGCGCATCTCGCGCAGCCTGACGCGCGAGGAGATCCGGCTCGCGCACCGCAGCAACCTGGTCCGCACGAGCGGGCGCGCCGCGGCCGGCCTCGGCACCGCCGTCGCCTACCTGGTGCTCGGCTGGCTGCTCTACACCGGCGGGATGGAGCTGGCCCTGGCCGGCACCGCGGTGCTGGCGATGCGCACGGCGTCGACGGCGCTGTCCAACACCATGCGCGCGGTCAACTCGCTGTACGAGGACTCGTTCTACATCGGGTTTTACAACCAACTGCTGCTGGAGTCGGCGAAGCTGCGCCCGCCGCCGACGGCGCTGACCGCGCCCGCCGACCCGGCCGAGATCCGGCTCGAGGGCGTCACGTTCACCTACCCCGGCCAGAAGAAGCCGGCACTGCGGGACATCTCCCTGACGATCCGGCGCGGCGAGGTGATCGCGCTGGTCGGCGAGAACGGCTCGGGCAAGACCACCCTCGGCAAGCTGCTGACCGGCCTCTACCCGCCGGACGAAGGCACCGTGCACTGGGACGACGTCGACCTCGCGCGAGCCGACCCGGAATCGGTGCACACGAACATCGCGGTGATCGCGCAGGAACCGGCGGAGTGGCCGATGACCGCGGCGAACAACATCACGGTCGGCCGCCTCGGCCGCCCCGACCCGGACCGCCGGGCGTGGCGCGAAGCGGTCGACCACTCCGGCGCCGGCGAGGTGATCGAATCGTTGCCGCGTCAGGAAAACACGGTGCTGTCGAAGAAGTTCGACGAAGGCCACGACCTGTCCGGCGGCCAGTGGCAACGCATGGGCATCGCCCGCGGCATCTACCGCGACGCGTCGGTCCTGGTGGCCGACGAACCGACGGCGGCCCTCGACGCCCGCGCCGAAGCGAAGGTGTTCGCGGGCCTGCAACACGCGAGCACGTCGAGCCGCGGCCGCCGCACCACGGTCCTGGTGACCCACCGGCTGGCCAACATCAAGTCCGCCGACCGCATCCTGGTCCTGGAGAAGGGCCGGTTGATCGAGGAGGGAACGCACGAGGACCTGATCCGCGTCGGCGGGGTCTACCACGAGCTGTACGAGATCCAGGCCCGCGCCTACCGCACCGGCACGGCCCGACCGGCCAAGCCCTCAGCCTGACCGCCGAGCCCGCGCGATCTCGACGCACTGCTGCTGGAACACCGAACAGCTCCACAGTCAGTGTTCCAGCCTGACCAGCCGTGCCCCCACCACACCGTGACAACGCACGTCACAGCAGGGCCATCCTGAGCTGAACCTCCGCACCCTCCTAGCGGATTTACGGCCGTCACCCCGCCGGGCAGACTGGCCTGCCGAGTCCCCGAGGAGGCCCGATGCGCCAGCTCACCGCCCTGGACGTGCAGTTCCTCAACGCCGAGTCGACCACCACCACCGGGCACGTCGGCGGACTGTCGATCCTCGATCCGGCCACCGCGCCGGGCGGCACCGTGACCGTCGACGACTTGCGGGAGCTCATCGGCTCGCGGCTGCACCTCGCCAAGCCCCTGCGGTGGCGGCTGCTGCCGGTGCCGCTCGGGCTCGACCACCCGTACTGGATCGACGATCCCGAGTTCGACCTCGAGTACCACGTCCGCGAGATCGCGCTGCCCGCGCCGGGCGACGAACGGCAGCTCGCCGAGCAGATCGCGCGGCTCACCGCGCGGCCGCTCGACCGGCGGCGGCCGCTCTGGGAGGCGTACCTGGTGCAGGGCCTGCGCGACGGCAACGTCGCCGTCTACACGAAGGTGCACCACAGCGCGATCGACGGCGTCTCCGGGGCCGAGCTGATCGGCGTGCTCATGGACGTCACTCCCGAGCCGCGCCGGGTGAACCCGCCCGGGGAGCCGCGAACAGACGACATCCCGTCACCCGTCGAACTCGCGCTCAACGGCGTGAAACGGCTCGCGCTGCACCCCGTCAAAGCCGCGCTCCAGGTGCCGAAGCTGCTCCAGCACATCGACGAGGTGCCCGGCCTCGCCCGCTACCCCGGCGTCGGGCTGCTCGCGAAGGCCGGCAGCGTGCTCAACCGCGTCACGCGCCAGGGCGCCGGACGCCACGAGGCCGACCGGCCGCGGCTGGTCGCGCCGGACACGCCGTTCAACGGCCCGATCGGCCCGCACCGCCGGTTCGCGTACGGCTCGCTGCCGCTCGACGAGGTCAAGCGGGTCAAGAACACCTTCGGCGTCACGGTGAACGACGTCGTGATGGCGCTGTGCGCGACCGTCATGCGCCGGTGGCTCGTCGACCACGACGCGCTGCCCGACCAGCCGCTCGTGACGCTCGTTCCGCTGTCGGTGCGCACGCCCGAGCAGGCCAAGGACGCCGGGAACCAGGTGTCGGTGATGCTGGCGCCGCTGCCGACGCACCTCGCCGACCCCGCCGCGCGGCTGGCCGAGGTCACCAGCGCGATGGTCGCCGCGAAGCAGCGGTACCAGCCGCTGCCGGCGTCGTGGCTGGTCGACTTCAGCGGGATGCTCCCGGCCGCGCTCGGCGGGCTCGCCGCCCGCGCCACCATGAAGTACCTCGGCGCGACCACGCCGGTCGTCAACCTCGTCGTGTCGAACGTCCCGGGCGCGCAGGTGCCGCTCTACCTGGCCGGCGCCCGGCTGCTCGCCAACTACCCGGTGTCCGCGATCACCGACGCGAGTGGCGGGCTGAACATCACCGTGATGTCCTACGACGGCAAGCTGGACTTCGGGCTCGTCGCGTGCCGCGAGCTGATCCCGGACGTCTGGGACCTGATCGACCACCTGCACGACGCGCTGGCCGAGCTCACCAAGCTGGCCGCCGAGCACACCCGGGAGGCCTGATGGCGGAGCGCGTCGCGGCGGTCAACGGCGTCGAGCTGTGCCACGAGACGTTCGGCAACGCGAGCGGGCGGCCGCTGCTGCTCGTGATGGGGCTCGGCGCGCCGATGATCTGGTGGGACGAGGAGTTCTGCGAATCCCTTGCCGCGCAAGGCTTCCACGTGATCCGGTTCGACAACCGCGACTCCGGGCGGTCGAGCCGGATGCGCGGCCAGGCCAACCTCGCGCAGGCGTACCTGCTGCGCGGCGCGCCGTACTCGCTCGCCGACATGGCCGCCGACGCCGCCGGGCTGCTGGACTACCTCGGCATCCCGGCGGCGCACGTCGCCGGGGCGTCGATGGGCGGGATGATCGCGCAGACGCTGGCGATCCGGTACCCGTCGCGGGTGCTTTCGCTGACGTCGATCATGTCGACCACCGGGAGCCGGCTGGCCGGCCGCCCGAGCCCGAAGGCGATGTCGATGCTGCTCGGCGCCCGGCCGCGCGACCGCGCCGAGTACGTCGAGCTGGCGGTCCGCACGTTCCGCGTGATCGGCTCGCCGGGCTACCCCTTCGACGAGGCCCGGATGCGCGAGCGGGCCGAGCGGACGTTCGGCCGCGGCGTCCACCCGGGTGGCACGGTCCGCCAACTCGCGGCGATCGTGGCCGACCGCGACCGGACGCCGAAGCTGCGCAAGGTGCGCGTACCGGCCCTGGTGGTGCACGGATCGCGGGACCCGCTGGTCCACGTCTCCGGCGGCCGCGCGACGGCCCGCGCGATCCCGGGCGCCGACCTGGACATCGTCCCCGGCATGGGCCACGACCTGCCCCGCGCGGTCTGGCCCCGGGTGATCGCAGGCATCACCCGCATCGCCGACCGAGCCAAAGTAACCACCTGACGCGTACCCGGCGAGTCGGCCCACGTACCCAGCCAGTCGGCTCACGTACCCAGGGAGTCGGCTCACGTACCCGGACAGCCGGCTCGTGTACCTGGACGGTCGGTTCGTGAGCCGACCCTCCAGGCACGTGAACCGACCCTCCAAGTACGCGAGCCGACCCTCTAGGTACGCGAGCCGACTCTCCAGGTACGCGGGCCGACCCTTCAGGTACGCGAGTTCGCCGGGCCGGTTCGCGTGTCTCGCGTGATCCGGGCCGTGACTCGCGTGATCCGGCGCGTGACTCGCGTGACTGGAGGCGTGACTCGTGTGATTGGGGGGCGACTCGGGTCAGGCGGAGAGGGTTACTGAGCCTAGGTGGGAGAAGTGGGCCGCTACTCGGGAACCCGGGTTGAGCGGGACTGCGTCTGTCATGCCGCCTGTCAGGACCAGCCAGCCTGGTTCCAAGGCCAGGCCGCGGGTCGCCAGGGTGTTCGCGGCCAGGGCCAGGGCCTCCGCTGGGTGGCCTTGGACCGCTGCGCCCGTGGCCGTGTCGACGATCTGGCCGTTGACCTCCAGCAGGGCCGCTTCCAAGGTGAGGTCCAAGGAAGACGCGGGCAGGCCGATCGGGCCCAGGGTGAAGTGAGACGACGAGCCGTTGTCCGCGACGGCGTCCGGGAGCGTGAAGCGGTAGTCCGTGTAGCGGCTGTCGATGATCTCCATCCCGCCGTAGACCCGGTCGACGGCGGCCAGCGCCGTCGCCGCCGTGACGCCGGGGCCGGACAGCCGCCGGCCCAGTACGAAGACCAGCTCCGGCTCCGCGCGCGGGTGGAGCAGCGAAGACGACGGCACCGGCACCCCCGCGGGCAGCACCATCGCGTCGGTCAGCCAGGCCAGCAACGGCGAGTCGATGCCCATCCGCTGCTGCTTCGCCCGGGACGTCAGGCCCAGCTTGACGCCGATCAGCGTCTCGCCGCGGGCCCGGCGCTGGCGCAGGGCCTCGTCCTGGATCGCGTACGCCGTGTCGACGTCGAGGTCCGGCCAGTCCGCCGAGAGCGGCGGGCGCTCCGACTCCGTGGCCAGCAAGGAAGCCGCCGCTTCGCGCACGTTCATGATTCCTCCGAAGGGGCGAACACCGCGGTGACGCTGCCGATGCCGGCGATGGTCGCGACGACCGTGTCGCCCGGCGACACCGGGATCGCGCGGGTCATCGAGCCCGGCAGCACGACGTGCCCGGGTTCCAGCGTGACGCCCAGCGGGCCGACCGTGTTCGCCAGCCACACCAGCGAGTTCAACGGCGACCCGAGCACCGCACCGCCCGCGCCGGTCGCCGCCACCGACCCGTTCTGGTAGAGCACACAACCGGCCAGCCGCAGGTCCACCGCACCCAGCGCCGTCGGGCTGCTGCCCAGCACCACGCCGCCGGACGACGCGTTGTCCGCGATCGTGTCGAAGAGCGTGATCTTCCAGTCCTGGATCCGCGAGTCGACGATCTCCAGCGACGGCAGCACAAATGACACAGCCCCCACCGCGTCGGCGACGGTGACGCCGGGGCCGCGCAACGCCGACCCGAGCACGAACGCGATCTCCGGCTCGATCCGCGGCTGCAGGAACGTCGACGTCGGGATCGGCTGGTGCTCCAGGTGGAACATGCTGCCGGTCAGGTGGCCGTAGTCGGGCTGGTCGACGCCCATCTGCCGCTGCATCGCCGCCGACGCGAGGCCGACCTTGTGCCCGCGGACGGCGTCACCCGCGGCCGTCCAGTGCCGCACCTGCTCCTGCTGGATCCGGTAGGCGTCCTCGACGGTCGCCTCCGGGAAGGTCTTGATCAGCGGCTCGATCGGCTCGCGCGTCGCGTAGGCCCCGGCCAGAACGGCGGCGGCCTCCTGCACTCTGCTGGCGTCCACACTCGGGAACTCTGCCCGCGGCGGCAGCCACACACAAGCCCGGGTGTTCCACCCAGCGGAACTCTCGCCAGACAACCTCTTGCGCGCGAGATAAATCGGGCGTACGTTGAACGACACCACCAGGAAGGGACGTGAGGGACATGGCACCGACACAGGCCGAGGTCACCAAGCTCGCCGAGGTCCGTGACGAGCTGCGCGAGCGCCACCTGCGCCCGGCCGCCGAACGGCCCGAAACCAACGGCCGCGGCATCCACCACACCGCGCTGATCTCCAGCGACGTCGAGCGGACCATCGGGTTCTACCAGGACATCCTCGGCTTCCCGCTCACCGAGCTGATCGAGAACCGCGACTACCCCGGCTCCAGCCACTTCTTCTTCGACGTCGGCAACGGCAACGCGGTCGCCTTCTTCGACCTGCCCGGCCTGGACCTCGGCCCGTACGCGGAGGTCCTCGGCGGACTGCACCACCTCGCGCTGTCCGTCACGCCGGAGCGGTGGCGCGTCATCAAGGACAAGCTCGACGAAGCCGGCGTGCAGTACCTGCTCGAGAGCGAGACGTCGATCTACCTGGCCGACCCCGACGGCGCCCGCGTCGAGCTGATCTCCGACCCGCTGGGCGAGATGTACGGCGAGAAGATCGGCTGAAAGCGTGGTCTGGACGTCGCGGGCGATCTACCCTGTCCGCGACGTCTGGAGGTCCGATGGCCGATTGGTCGCTTTCCCGCGCGAAGGCCCGGCTCGACCGCCGTGAGCACCTCGACGAGCTCACCGCCCGCACCCGGTTCGAGGTGCGGCTGCACCTGAACGAGCCCGCGGAGTACGGCAGCTACGAAGACGTGGAGACCATCTTCGCGATCGGACACGGCGAGTGCGCCGCGTTGCTCGCGCACCGCCGCGTCCTCCCGCTGTGGGAACGGCTGCTGCTCGCCCGCTACGCCCGGCGGCTGCACGGCAAGGCGATCACCCGCAGTGTCGGCGCGGTCCCCAGCGGGGCGTCCGGGATCGCGCGCGCCTTCGGGGCCGAGATCCTCGAACTCGGCCCCGACTCCGGCGACACCGGCGCCAAGTACGACCTGCAGGGCCGCGGCCTGCTGACGGTGTTCCGCATCGCCGTCGGCGCCAAGGGCGAGGCGTGGCCGGACCGGCACGAGGTGTCGACGACGTCCGCGCGCAACATCCTGACCTGCTGCGCGACGTTCGCCCACCGGAAGCCGTGGCACGTGCTCTGGCCCGTCTACCGCGTCCGCGGCCTGCGGCTCTGGAAGCTTTGACGCGCGCCGGGCGTTCCACCCGCATGAACGCTGAAGAGATCTTGGCGAACGCGAAGACGATCGCGGTCGTCGGCCTGAGCCGCGACCCGGCCAAGGCCGCGCACGGGGTGCCGGCGGTGCTGCAGGCCCACGGCTTCCGCATCATCCCGGTCCACCCGACCGCGACCGAGCTGCTCGGCGAGAAGGTCTACCGGTCCTTGAAGGACATCCCCGAGCCGGTCGACTTGGTCGACGTCTTCCGCCCGTCCGCCGAGGCGCCGGGGATCGCGCGCGACGCCGTCGAGATCGGCGCCAAGGCGCTGTGGCTGCAGCAGGGCATCACCTCCGCCGAGGCGCGCCGCATCGCCGAGGAGGGTGGGCTGGAGTTCGTGCAGAACCGCTGCACCGCGGTGGTCCGCGCGACGGCGTCGATCTCGAAGAGCTAGCCGCCGAAGCTGACGACGCGGTGGTGACCGGCGTCGGTGACCCAGATCCCGCCGGCCGCGTCGACGGCCACGCCGAGCGGGGCGCCGAGCGCGTCCGAGCCGAACTCCACGCGGCACGAGCCGGTGGTGTCGAACCGCGTGATCCGGCCGTGGTCCGGCGACGTCACGTACGCGTCGCCCGACGCGGTCACGGCGACGTCCGCCGCGCGGGACCGGCCGATCCCGAGGGACCCGATGACCTGGCCGTCGGCGTTGTACCGCGCGACCGCGACGTCGCCGTCCGCCGGGTGTCCGTTGTGGACGATCCAGGCGCCGCCCGCGCCGTCGCCGGCGATGCCCCGCGGTGAGCCGACCTTCTCGGTGATGTCGCTCAGCGCCGCGCCGGTGCGGGTGTCGAAGCGCGCGACGCGCTGGTGCCCGGGGTCGGCGACGAGCAGGCGGCCGGCCGAATCGAGCGCTATGCCGCACGGGCCGGCGAGCTTGCCGGTGCCGAACTCCCGGACGAACCCGCCCCACCACGCGTACTGCGCGACGCGGTGGTTGCCGGTGTCGGCGACGTAGACGTTGCCCGCCGCGTCGACCGCGACGGCTTCCGGTGCCTTGAGCCGCCCGGCCAGCACGCGCACGAGCTTGCCGTCGCGGGTGAACGCCTGGACGCGGTCGTTGCCGGTGTCGGCCACCCACAGCTGCCCGCGGGCGTCGACCGTGATCCCGGCCGGGCCGGCGAACTGCCCCGGCCCGGGGCCGACGCGGCCGAACGCGCCGCGGTACTCCGGCGGCGGAGCCTGCTGGTCGGTGCGGGTCGCGATCATGGCCACGGCGTCAGGATCACCGACGCGGGGCCGCAGTGACCAGCGACGTCAGGACTGTTCAGCAACTGTTCCGCCGTCGCTCACCGCCGGTCGACGAAGCTGTACGCGGGCAGCGGCCCGAGCCAGTCGGCGCCGTGCCCGGCGACCGCCTCCCGGACGACGAGCAGGTCGCCCAGGCCCACCAGGAACGCCCAGCGCTCGTCGGCGTGCTCCCCCGCCGGCAGCGACACCGAGTCGCGGGCCCGTTCCGCCACCTCCGCGAGCAGGCCCACCCCCGACACGGAGTCGCCGAACCGCAGGCAGACGTGCACCTCGGCCAGGCCGTCGAGGCGGGCGAGGTCGGCGCGGTACTCGTCGGCGGCCGGGGCGAGCACCTCGCGGCGGACGGCCTCTTCGTCCTCCGCGACCGCGCCGAACCGGGCGGGCAGCACCGGCCCGCCTTCGACGAGCGACGACACCACGGCCAGGTGCGCGGCCGGGTCCGGATCGGCGGGCGCCTCGCCGACGACCATCGCGATGTCCTCCCACCGCACCGCGCGCGGCACCCTCGGATGACCGGCCCGGACCACCCCGAACAACTGCAGCGCCACGGTTCTCCGTTCTCGTTCGACAATGGCTCTCGACACCGCGGCGAAATTGCGGGAAATCGGCTCCTTCGCCGGCCGGACCGTCACCGTAGCAACGTCGGAGCTTCGGCACTAATGCCGTTCACACCGTGGTTTTCACCGGTTCGCCGAGGTCGGCCACCCGGTTGGCGGTGACTGCGCCGAAAAGGTGATTCCGGTTAATTTCCACCGGCCAGCCGATAACCGACCCCGCGGACCGTTTCGATGGTGTGGGTGCCGAACGGCACGTCGATCTTGCGGCGGAGGTAGCCGATGTAGACCTCGACGACGTTCTCGTCGCCGTCGTAGTGCGCGTCCCAGACGTGGCCGAGGATCTCGTTCTTCGTCAGCGCGGTGCCCGCCCGGCGCAGCAGGAACTCCAGCAGCCCGAACTCGCGCGCGGTCAGCTCGATCCGCTTCTGTCCTCTGTGGACGGTCCGGGCCGACGGGTCGAGCCGCAGGTCACCGGCCTCCAGCACGGCCGGACGGGCCGGGGCGCCGCGCCGGAGCAGGGCCCGCAGCCGGGCGATGAGCACGACGAACGAGAACGGTTTCGACAGGTAGTCGTCGGCGCCGAGGTCGAACGCGTCGGCCTCGTCGTACTCGCCGTCCTTCGCGGTCAGCATCAGCACCGGCGTCCAGTTCTCGGCCGCCCGCAGGCGTTTGAGCACCTCGTAGCCGGACAGCTCGGGCAGCATGATGTCGAGCACGATGACGTCGTACTCCTGCTCGGTCGCCGACCACAGGCCGTCCTTGCCGGTGTGCGCGACGTCCACGGTGAAGCCCTCGGCGACCAGGCCGCGCCGGAGCGTCTCCGCGAACTCGCGCCCGTCCTCCACGATCAGCAGGCGCACGTCAGTCCTCCTCCTCTTCCGGCACGGCGATGACGGGCAGCTCGATCACGAACCGCGCACCGGGCGCCCCGGGTTCCTCGGACGCGGCGTAGCGCGCCCGGCCGCCGTGGCGCGCCGCGATGCCGGCGACGATCGGCAGGCCCAGCCCGGTGCCGCCGTGGCCGCGCTGGCGGGACGCGTCGAGCCGGACGAACCGCTCGAAGATCCGGTCGCGGTCGGCCTCGCCGACGCCGGGGCCGTCGTCGCTCACCTCGACGACGGCGAGGTCGCCGTGCACCGAGCTGGCGACGCGGATCCGGTCCCGCGCGTGGCCGCGCGCGTTGTCGACGAGGTTGCGCACGGCGCGGCGCAGCTGGGCCTCACTGCCGTAGACCTTCGCCGGGCCGGCCCGGACCTCGACGTCGAGCGCGCATTCGCCGCGCACGCGTTCGGCCTCGGCGCGGACGATGTCGTCGAGGTCGACCTCGGTGCGCGACGGCCGGTCGGTGGCGTCGTCGGTGCGGGCGAGCATCAGCAGGTCGTCGACCAGTTCGCGCAGCCGCGCGGTCTCGCGGGCGATCACCGGCACCAGCTCCTCGGTGCTCTCCGGGTGCCGCCCGGAGACGTCGAGCGCGGTGCTGATCGTCGAGAGCGGTGACCGCAGCTCGTGGCTGGCGTCCGCGACGAACCGGCGTTGCGCCGCCTGCGCGGAGGCCAGCCGGCCGAGCATTTCGTTGAGCGTCACGGCAAGCCGGTGCACCTCGTCGCCGCCCGGCGGCAGCGGGACGCGGGCTTCGAGGTCGCGCGTCGAGATCTCGGCGACGGTCCGGCGCATCCGCTCGACCGGCCGCAGCGCGGAGCCGACCGCGCGGTAGACGGCGAGGCCGGAGATGGCCAGCAGCGGCACGGCGATCAGGCCGAGCAGCAACGTCAGCCGCGTCGACGCCTCCGTCACCGGCTCCAGCGAGCGCGCCGAGATCACCGTGAACGGCCCGCCCGGCCCGTTCACCTCCTGGGAGACGACGCGGTAGTCGTCGCCGTCGCCGTTGAGACCCAGCGGGAGCGTCTCGACGGTTTCGTGGCCGATCGTCGGCCGCGCGGACGTCAGCGGCGGGTGCCCGACGATGGCCGGGTCGCTCGCGATCGGCCGGCCCTGCGCGTTCAGCACCTGCGTGACGGCTTCGGTGTCGCCGGTGCTCGCGACGTCGCTCGCGCTCAGGTCCCGCGCGCCTTCGCGGACGAGCTGGATCGCGACCTGGCGGCCGGTGCTGCGGGCACTCTCGGTGACGCTGCGATCGAGCGACTCCTCCAGCAGTACCACGACGATCGCGAGCGCCGCCGCGATGGCCAGCGCGAGCGCGAACACCGCCACCGCGGTGGTGCGCATCCGGACGCCGGTCGCGGCGATCACCCTGCCCAGTTTCACCAACTCAGCGTAACCACGACGCGACGCCGTCACGACGTCCGGCGGCGGCGCGAAGTGGTGAGCCGCTCCCCGCGCAGCCGGTCGACCTCGGGCACCGGCAACGCCGGCAGCGGGTGCCCGGCCGTCCAGGCGAGCAGCAGGTCCGCGAGCGCCGGGTTGCGGGCGAGCGCCGGGCCGTGCAGGTAGGTGCCGATGATCCGGCCGGTCACCGCGCCCTCGGTGCCGTCGCCGTTGCCGGTGCCGCGCACGACCTGGCCGAGCGGCGCGCTGTCGGCGCCGAGCTTGCTGACGCCGAGGTGGTTCTCGAAGCCGGTCAGCGGTGAGTTCCCCAGGAGCGCGGACGACGTCGCGACCAGCTCGGCGACCGACCGCCGCTCGCCGGGTTCGGTGGTGACGTCGAGCAGGCCGAGGCCGTCGTGGTCGACGCCGTCGAGGCCGCGGAAGCGGGTGCCGAGCACCTGCAGCCCGGCGCAGACACCGAACACCACGGCGCCCTGGGCCACCGCGCGCCGCAGCCCGGGGTGCTTCCGCAGGTGCGCGGCGGCCAGCACCTGCGCGCCGTCCTCGCCGCCGCCGAGCAGGTACAGGTCCAAAGTGGACGGCACCGGCACGCCGAGCCCGACCGGCACGACCTCGGCGTCGAACCCGCGCCACTGCAGCCGTTTGCACAGCACCTGGGCGTTGCCGGAATCGCCGTAGGTGCCGAGCACCTCGGGCAGCAGCAGTCCGATGTGGACGATCGACTCAGCCACCGGGCAGCCTGCCGACCAGGTCGCGGAACGCGGTGTAGTTGGCGACCAGCTCGACCGCGCCGGGCGGCAGCGTGTCGATCGCGGCGACCGGGTCCGGCTCGGCCCAGTGCGCCACCTCGGCGTAGCAGAGCCGGACGGCGAGATCGGCGCAGCGCTCGCCGGTGACGACGACCTGGCGCCCGCGCAGCCGTTCGAAGTGGACGTCCCAGAGCCAGGACAGGTCGCGCCCGTCGGCCTCCTGGGCGTTGACCGCGACCACCACCGGCGTGTCTTCGTCCAGCACACGCAGCGTTTCCACCCAGCCGGCCGGGTTCTTCGCCAGCATCAGCCGCACGGAATGGCGGGTGCGGCGGACCGTGCGGTAGCGCCCGCCGATGTCGGTGATGGTCCGCAGCCGGGCCGCGGCGGTGTGCGGCGGCACGCCGAGCCGGTGCGCCGCGGCCAGCGCGAGCGCGGCGTTCCCGCGGTTCGCGTCGCCGGGCAGCCGCAGGTCGAGGTCGACCTGGCGGCCGCCGGGCGTGCGGACGAGGTCGCCTTCGAGCGTCCAGCTGGGTTCCGGGCGGCTCAGGCCGCAGCCGCAGCTCCAGTGCCGGTCGGTCTCGGCGATCAGGCCTTCGCAACGCGGGCACGCTGTCGCGTCGCCGGTCCAGCGGCGGCCCGTGCTCACCCACACCGGCTTCGCGGCCGCGCTCGCGGCGGACGTCACGAGGACGTCGTCGCAGTTGGCGACGACCAGCGTGCCGGGCAGCGCGGCGATCGCGGCGCGGAGGTCGCGTTCGGTCGCGCGGACCTCGCCGACCCGGTCGAGCTGGTCGCGGCTCAGGTTGAGCAGCACCAGGACCGCGGGCTGGACCTGGTCCGCGACCTGCGGCACGTAGGTCTCGTCGACTTCGAGGACCGCGTACGGCGCGTCCGGGCGGGCGGTGAGCGCGGCGAGGACGCCGTCGGGCATGTTCGCGCCGTCGCCGTTGGAGGCGACCTCGGCCAGCGCTTCGAGCGCGCGGGTGAGCATCAGCGACGTCGTCGTCTTGCCGTTGGTGCCGGTGACGAGCACGACGGTGCGTTCCCGGCCGAGGCGGCGCAGCGCCCGCGGGTCGAGCGCGAGGGTGACGCGCCCGCCGATCATCCCGCCCGAGCCGAGCCCGGCGCTGCGGGACAGCCACGCGGTCAGCCGGCCGGCGGCCACGGACGCGCGGGTACGCAGGACGGTCATGCCGCAGACGGTGCCCGGAAGGCGCTGTGAGTTTCCTGAGCGCGTGACGGCGGTCTCCGCACGGGTGACCAATGGTCACTCCGAATTGCCCACTCGTTCGGCCGAATGTTCACGGATATGAACGTGGACCACCGCCTAGCGTGACGTGACCGCCGCCACAACCGCCTTAGGTAGGAAACCTAACCATCGGAGGTTGTACCAATTAGCCGAGCTAACATTCCGCGCTATTGCGAGTTATTCCAAGATCTTCCCCGCATACATCGGAGGTGTTACCGTCCAAACCCGCCCAGCGGAAATACGTACCGCTGAGCGGGAACGGAACGTCCAACGGAGGGCAACGTGGGACCGGAGCGCGGGCTGGAACAGAGCGGAACTCTCGAGCGCGGGCTCGCGGTGCTGGAGCACGTGGGTCGTCACCAGGAGATTTCCACCAACGCGATCGCGCGGCAACTGGGGCTTTCCCGCAGTGCCGCCTATCGCATCGTCGGCACCCTGAAGAACCTCGAATACCTCGAAGCCGACCAGGTCACCGGCCGGGTGCGGCTGGGGACTCGGCTCGTCGAACTGGGTGCCCGGGCGATGGCCGCGACCGATCTCCACCGGTGCGCGCCGCGGTACCTCGCGTCGCTCGCGGAGCGCTCCGGCGAGACGACCTACCTGGCCGTGCCGGACAACGACACCATGGTCTACGTCGCCACCGAACGCAGCGCCAGCGCCGTCACCCTGGCCTGCCGCCTCGGCACGCGGCGCCCGCAGCACGCGACGTCGCTGGGCAAGGCCTGGCTCGCCGCGCTGCCGGAGCCCGACCGCGCCGAGCGCGTCCGGCGGATGAAGCTGGACTCCCTCACGCTCAAGACGATCATCGACCCGCACCGGCTGCTCGACGAGCTCGCGCGGACGTGCCGTCGTGGCTGGGCCGTCGACGAGGTCGAGAACGAGCCGGACGTCGGCTGTGTCGCCGCCGCCGTCCGCGACCACTCGGGCCGGCCGATCGCCGCCATCAGCGTCGCCGGGCCGGCACCGCGGGTGCTACGCAGGCTGGACGAACTGGGTGCCTCCGTGGCCGGGACCGCCGCCGCCCTGTCGCTGAGGCTCGGGTACGTGCGAGGGCAAAGGAGCTGACGTGACCTGGATCCAGGACTACCAGCCGGCGGGCGGGCTGTGGGTGTCGGCCCTGCTGGCCGCGCTCCCGATCATCGTGCTGCTGGTGGCGCTCGGGGTGGTCCGCTTGTCGGCGCACCTGTCGGCGGCGCTCGCCCTGGTCACGGCGCTGGGCGTCGCCCTGCTGCTGTACGGGATGCCGGCCGGGCTGGCGTTCGACTCGGCGGCGATGGGCGTGGTGTTCGGCGTCTGGTCGGTGGCCTGGATCGCGTTCCACGCGGTGTACTTCCACAACGTCACGGTCGCGACCGGCCGATTCGACTCGATCAAGCGGGTGCTGGCCGGGTTCAGCGAGGACCGGCGGCTGCAGGCGCTGCTGATCGCGTTCGGCTTCGGCGCGCTCCTGGAAGGCGTCGCGGGCGGTGGGTCGCCGATCGCGATCACCGCGGCGATGATGGCCGCGCTCGGCTTCCCGCCGGTGAAGGCCGTCGTGCTGGCCCTGCTGGCGAACA
This sequence comes from Amycolatopsis sp. NBC_00348, assembly GCF_036114655.1. Taxonomy (NCBI): domain Bacteria; kingdom Bacillati; phylum Actinomycetota; class Actinomycetes; order Pseudonocardiales; family Pseudonocardiaceae; genus Amycolatopsis; species Amycolatopsis sp. NBC_00348. The sequence continues at coordinate 7,544,965 of NZ_CP107994.1, forward strand.
CCGCGCCGGTGGCGTTCGGCGGCCTCGGCAACCCGCTGATCGTGCTGGGCCGGCTGACCGCGCCGATCATGCACCTCAAGCCGGACCAGGCGACCGACCTGTTCTCGGCGATGGTCGGGCGGCAGGTCCCGGTGCTGGCGCTGATCATCCCGGCGTTCCTGGTCGTCGTACTGGCCGGTTTCAAGCGCATGGTCGAGGTCTGGCCGGCGGTGCTGACGGCGGGTCTCGCGTTCGCGGCCATGCAGTTCGTGGCGTCGAACTACATCAGTGCCAGCCTCGTCGACGTCCTCGCCGCGCTCACCGCGATGGCCGCGCTGTGGATCCTGACCCGCTTCTGGCAGCCCGCGTCGGTGTGGCGCTTCGAGGGCGAGACGCCCGTTCCCGCCTCGTCGAACTTGGGCGCGGCCAAGGCTTCGCGGGGCGCGCTCTACGCGTGGATGCCCTACATCATCCTGATCGCGGCGATCTTCCTGACCCGGATCGGCACGATCTTCAAGAACCTGCCGGTGTGGCTGGACCTGACGAAGCTGCTGCACAAGGCCGACTGGATCTTCGCGTGGCCGGGGCTGCACAACCACGTGATCCAGCACCCGCCGATCACCGCGAAGAACGCGCCGTACGCGGCGACGTTCACGGTGGACTTCCTGTTCTCGCCGGGCACGGTCGCGCTGATCGCGGCGGTGATCGCCGGGTTCGCGATGGGCGCGAAGCCGGGGCTGCTGCTTTCGACGTACCGCAAAACGCTGCACCAGATGCGCTGGGCGCTCGCGACGATCTTCATGATCCTGGCGATCGCGTTCGTGATGAACTACTCGGGCGCGACGCAGACCCTCGGCCTCGCCCTGGCGACGACCGGCGCGGTGTTCCCGCTGTTCTCGGCGTACATCGGCTGGCTGGGCGTGTTCCTGACCGGGTCGGACGCGTCGACGAACAGCCTGTTCGGCCCGATGCAGGTGATTTCGGCCCAGCAGCTGCACATCGACCCGATCCTGGCCGGCGCGACGAACACGTCGGGCGGCGTGATGGGCAAGATGATCTCGCCGCAGAACCTGTCGATCGGCGCGACGGCGATCGGGCAGACCGGCAAGGAGGGCTCGCTGCTGCGGCAGACGTTCCTGTGGTCGTTCGCGCTGACCGCGGTGGTCGGCGTGATTTCCCTCTTGCAGGCGACGATCCTCACGGCGATGATCCCGTCGCCCTAGGCTGACGGCATGAGTGCTGACGCCTTGGCCGCTTTCGGTTACGAACTCGGGGTGCTGAAACGCATCCGGCGGTCGGGGTGGTGGCAGGCGGGCGTCCGCGACCCGGAGTCGGTCGGCGAGCACAGCCTGCGGGCGGCGCAGCTGGCCGCGTTGCTCGCGGCGGAGGAAGGCGCGTCCCCGGAACGGGCGGCGTTCCTGGCGCTGTGGCACGACACGCAGGAAACCCGCACCGGCGATCTGCCGCACACGGCCGTGGCGTACCTGCGGAAGCCGGAACCGCGGGAGATCACCGCGGACCAGACGGCGGCGCTGCCGGTGTCTTCGCGAGACGTCGTCCGCGCGGCCGTCGACGAATACGAGTCACGGGAAACGCCCGAAGCGCTTTGCGCCAAGGACGCGGACAAGCTGGAGATGCTGCTGCAGGCGCTCGAGTACCAGCACGCCGGCATCCGGCCGGTCGGCGAGTGGATCGAATCCGGCCGAACGGGTCTCACCACGGAGACCGCCCGCAGGATCGCCGCGGCGGCGGTGGCGCTTTCCCCGCTTTCCTGGCGGGAAATCCGTTAACCGCGTCCGGCGGTATCGCGGTTGTTTCCACTGTGGTCACTGGTCTGTCCGGGTGGAAAAGCGAACGGATCAATGGCCGGGCGTCCTACCGTTGTCGTATGCCCATGACGCTGATCAAAGGTACGTTCCAGCTCGTCGGAGCTTCGCCGGACGGCGATTCCGTGCGGTTCTACCCGGACGATCCCGAGGCGACGAAGAAGGCCGGGCTGAAGGTCCGGCTCAATTCCCGCGGCGGCATGCAGCTGCGGCTCGACGCGATCGACGCGCTGGAGACGCACTACCGCCCGCACGGCGGCCCGATGCTGCACCAGCCGGTCGCCTTGGGCACGGCGGCCGCCGACCGGCTGGTCGCCGTGCTGGGATTCACCGACGTTCTCCGGGCCGACGACGGCAAGGTGAAGTCGGCGACGCCGGACAAGGTGACCGGGCACATTCTCACCCGTTTCGCCGACAAGTACGGTCGCGCGGTCGCGTTCGCGTTCCCCGGCCAACGCCCGGGCCGTTCGGTCGACGGCAGCCTCGTGCACCTGGACGTCAAGCAGCTCAAGAACTCCGTCAACTTCCGGATGATCACCGAGGGCTTGGCGTACCCGACGTTCTATTCCCTGCTGTACCCGGATCTCCGCCAGGCCCTGTCGGACGCGGCGGTCGCGGCCCGGAAGTCCGGCAGCGGCGTGTGGGCGTCGGACGTCACGACGTCGGGCTTCAAGCTGAGCAACCGCGCCCAGCTCAGCGACGACCTGGTCCTGCTGCCGAAACTGTTCCGCAGACTGGCCGACTACCTGGTCCTCGACGAAACGGGCGGCGCGTCCTTGTCGGGCTTCGCGCATTTCCTGGACACGAGGAACGACCGCCTGTTCACGGTCCCCGGCGGCCACGCGACGGAGCTCTCGACGCTGGTGGAGGTGAAACGGCAGAGCGTGAAGCTGACGGTGGCACCGGAACAGATCGTGTTCATCGAGGCCTGACTAGCGACCCACCGCCGTCGCGCGGGACAGGAGCAGGGCTCGCTCGCGGGCGTTCTCCGTCATCTCCGCCGCGCGGCGGAACTCCTGCTCGGCCTCCTCCAGCCGGCCCAGTTTGCGCAGCAGGTCGCCGCGGACGCTCGGCAGGAGGTGGTAGTCCTTCAGCGCCGGCTCGTCGGCCACCGCGTCGACGACCGCCAGGCCCGCCTCGGGGCCGTACGCCATCGCCACCGCGACTCCGCGGTTCAGCTCGACCACCGGGGACGGCTGGAGCTTGCCGAGGCCTTCGTAGAGCGCCGCGATGCGCGCCCAGTCCGTCTCGTCGGCCTTGCGGGCGCGCGCGTGGCAGGCCGCGATCGCCGCCTGGGCCGAGTACGGGCCGTACGCGCCTTCGGCGATCTGCTCCGACAGCGTCAGCGCGGCGAGGCCGTGCTGGATCAGCAGCCGGTCCCAGCGGGCGCGGTCCTGGTCCAGCAGCAGCACCGGCTCGCCGGCCGGGCCGGTGCGGGCCTTCGACCGGGACGACTGCAGTTCCATCAGCGCGACGAGGCCGTGCACCTCGGACTCGCCCGGCATCAGCCCGGCCAGCACGCGGCCGAGCCGCATGGCCTCCTCGCACAGCGCCGGGCGCATCCAGTCGTCGCCGCGGGTGGCCGAATAACCCTCGTTGAACACCAGGTAGAGGACCTCGAGCACGGACGACACCCGGGCGACCCGCTCGTCGCCCTCGGGCACCTCGAACGGGACCTTCGCCGCCGCGAGGGCCTTCTTCGCGCGGACGATCCGCTGCGCGATCGTCGACTCGCGGACGAGGAAGGCGCGCGCGATCTCGTCGGTCGTCAGGCCGCCGAGCATCCGCAGCGTCAGCGCGACGCGCGCCTGGGTGTTGAGCACCGGGTGGCACGCGACGAACAGCAGCCGCAGCAGGTCGTCCTCGATGTGGTCGTCGAGCGCCGCGTCGAAGTCCGGCAGCACGCCCTCGCCGACCTGCTGGTCGCGGCCGACCTCCACGAGCTTCTCGGCGTACCGCTCGTTGCGGCGGAACTGGTCGACGGCGCGGCGTTTCGCGGTGGTCATCAGCCACGCGCCGGGGTTGCGCGGCACGCCGGACTCCGGCCACTGCTCCAGCGCCGCGACGAGCGCGTCCTGCGCCAGCTCCTCGGCGAGCCCCACGTCGCCGCGGGCCATCCGGGCCAAGCCCGCGATGAGCCGCGGCGACTCGATCCGCCAAACCGCTTCGACCGTGCTCCGGGTGTCCGCTACCGTCACCCGGCCATCAGACAGGCTGCGCCCGCCCGGTGCAACCCACTACTCGGCGATGGGGCGGATCTCGATCACGCCGCCCTGCTCCTCCGGGTTCGGCGCCCGCTTCATCAGCTCGACGACGTCGTCGAGCGATTCGCCGTTGAGCACCCACACCCCGGCGACGAGCTCCTTCGACTCCGCGAACGGCCCGTCGATGAGCTTCGGTTCCGCGTCGCCTTCGAACAGGACGCGCACGCCTTCCGCGCTGGCGGTGAGCCCCTCGGCCAGCACGATCCGGTCGTCGGCGAGCAGTTCCTCGTTGAACTTCGCCATCTCTTCGAGCAGGACGGCGTTCGGCGGCGCGCCCGTTTCCGACTCCGGGCTCGACTTGACCATCACCAGGAAGCGCATCACGCCTCCCCGGACGTCTTCGCGCGCAGCTGCGCCTCGATCTCGGCGACCTCCGGGCTCAGGTTGTCGAAGTCGGACGCCTCGGCGACGCGCCGGATCTCGACCTCGTGGGTCGAGCCGTCGGTGTTCGGCATCCGCTTGATCCACTCGACCGCCTCTTCGCGGTTGCGGACCTGCAGGATCCAGAAGCCGCCGACGAGCTCCTTGGTCTCGGCGAACGGCCCGTCGACGACCTTGGGCTCTTCCTTGCCGGAGAACACGATGCGCGCGCCCTGCGAGCTCGGCGTGAGCCCCTCGCCGGCGAGCAGGATGCCGGCCTTCAGCATCTCTTCGTTGAACTTCGCCATCTCTTCCAGCAGCTCGGCGCTGGGACCCTGCCCGCCCTCGAACTCCTCCGACGCCTTGACGATGACCATGAACCGCATCGCGGTCTCCTCTCGCTTCTGCTTACGCGTCGAACAGCGGGACGCCGGATCGACGGGTGCGCCGGAAAACTTTTTCGCGCCCGGAAAGTAGCAGCTCAGGGTGCGTGGAGCCGGGACGATCCGGACAGGGGAGAATCAACGGCCGTGGCCGTACTCCCCGACGATCTCTCCGCCGCGCTCGACGACGAGCTGGCCAAGCACCATCTCCACCGGCTCACGCAGGCCTTCGACCGGCTCAGTGCGCGCTACCGGCAAGGTGACGCGGCCACGTCGCCGATCCTCGCCTCCGAGGTCGACGTCGCCGCCTACGCCGGTTACCGCATGCCCGCGACCTACGCCGCCGTGCACGCGGTGCTCGCCGAAGCCGCTTCGCGTGCTCCCGGCTTCGAGCCGCGTACGCAGGTCGACGTCGGCGGGGGTACCGGCGCCGCTGTCTGGGCCGCCGCGGAGGTCTGGCCTTCGCTCGAGAAGTGCGCCGTCGTCGAGCAGGTCGCCGGGGCCATCGGGCTCGGGAAACGGCTGGCCGCCGGGGCGCGGAAGCCCGCCGTCCGGGGCGCCGAGTGGCGGCGCGGGCTCGTCGACCCGGCCGCGCCCGCGCCGGAAGCGGACCTCGTGACGCTGTCCTACGTCCTCGGCGAGCTGCCGGAAGCGGACCGCGAAGACGTCGTCCGGTGGCTCGCCGCGAAAGCCGGGGCCGTCGCGGTGGTCGAGCCCGGCACGCCCGCCGGTTACGAGCGGGTCCGGGCCGCGCGCGCCCAGCTCATCGGGCTCGGCCTGCAGGTCGTCGCGCCGTGTCCGCACGACGGCGAGTGCCCGATCACGCCCGGCAAGGACTGGTGCCACTTCGCCGCGCGGCTGCCGCGGTCCAACCTGCACCGCCGGATGAAGACCGCCACGCTCGGGTTCGAGGACGAGAAGTTCGCCTACGTCGTCGCCGGGCGGTTCACGCCGTCGCGGCCGGACGCGCGGATCATCCGGCACCCGAAGAAGCACAAGGGCTGGGTCGCGCTCGACCTCTGCACCGCCGAAGACGGCCTCGAGAGCGGCGTCGCCGTGTCGAAGAAGCAGGGCCCCCGGTACCGCGCCGCCCGCGACGTCGAGTGGGGCGACGGCTGGTCGACGACCTGACCGAGCTGGAGAGCACGGGTGCCTGCGCGTCGAGCCGGTCCACCGTGAGTAGGAAAGACCGCAGCGGTAACCGGCCAGTCGGGGGGCGTGCCGGCCGGTTACCGCCGCATGGAGGAAGAGGGCACCTCGCCTCAGGTATGACGCGCGCTCTCGCGCTTCACCCGATCGAGTGAGGGCGTGGCATTCGGCCCAAGCGCCCCGAGGTGGCCTCGGGGCGCTCGGTACCGGGTCAGGCCGGGTCGGCGAGGATGCCGTTCACGTAGGTGCCCGGGTGGGTCGCCGCGTCCTGGCGCAGGACCGGGAGGCCGGCCGGCCAGTCCGCCGTCAGCGGCTGGGTCTGGCCCGGCGGGATCGTCTTGAGCGACGTCGGCGTCCAGGACGCGCCGCCCTCCGACGGCGTCAGGACGGTGATCGTCGCCGACGCCGTGGTGCCCGCCGGGACCTCGTTGTACTTCACGCCGTTGTCCTCGCGCGGCAGGTGGTAGACCGGGCCGAACGTCGCGTCGTCCGGGCCGACGAGGTCGACGCCCGGGACGCCGTACAGGCCGCACGTGTGGTCCGAGGTGTTGCGGTAGGTCAGCGGCACGTCGAACTGGCCCGGCGCGTCGGTCTTCTCAGCCGGCTTGCCCAGCGAGACCGCCAGGTCGGCGGTGGTGCAGCGCGGCGTCGCGGTGGACGCGGCCGCTGCCGGCGCCACGGCGCCCCCGGCCGTCCCCGCGGCCCCCGCCGCGCCGGACGACGGCTGCGTCGCGGCCCCCGCCGCGCCACAAGCGGTCAACGCGGCCATCCCCGCCGCGGCCCCGATCCCCATCAAGATGCGCTTCATGACATTCCTCCCTGTGTCCGGAAAGCCGGCGAGATTCAGCTGCTGACGGGCGTGACCTGCACGGAGTCACCCTTGACCGGCGCAGCGGCCGGCCAGTCGACGCTCACCGGCTGGCCGTACGGGCCGGTCGGCAGGTCGAACGTGACGGTCGTCGGCACGACCGGCGACGGCGTCGCGGCCGAGCGCTGCACGATCCGCGACACGGCCGGGTGGCCGGCGCGCAGGTTCACCGGCAGCGCCTCGGCCCCGTCGACCGTGGTGGCGATCGGCAGCCGCTGCCCGTCGGCGACGAAGGTCAACGCCGTCGGCGCGCCCTGGAGCTTGCAGTTCGTGGTCGGCGAGGTCGCGGTGTAGGTCAGGACGTAGGCCTCGTGGCCCGCCGCGTTCGACGGGTCCTTCGCGACCGTCACGTGCACGTCGGACGCGCCGCACGGGGTGTCGCTCGGCATGGCGTTCGCGGCGCCGGCCGCCAGGAACAGTCCCCCGGCCACCAGGCCACCGACGGCGATCGCGGTAACAGTGCGCTTCATGGTGCTCTCCCTCGTTCCGTCAACAACTTTCGGACTCATGAGGAAGATGCCCAAGTGATCACCGAGGATGCGTCCCGATGGGGTCGATCACCCGAAAGCAACCCCGGCCCGGGTGAGACGTCGAAAAGAAAGAACGCTCACCCGGCGAGGATGCCGTTGACGTAGCTGCCCGGGTGCGTCGCGGCGTCCTGACGCAGCACCGGCAGGTTCGCCGGCCATGCGGCGGTCAGCGCCTGGGTCTGGCCCGGCGGGATGGTCACGAGCTTCGTCGGCGTCCAGGACGCGCCACCGTCGGACGGCGTCAGGACCGTGATCGTCGCCGACGCCGTGGTGCCCGCGGGGACCTCGTTGTACTTGGCGCCGTTGTCCTCCCGCGGCAGGTGGTAGACGGTGCCGTTCGGGTCGTCCGGGCCGACCAGGTCGACGCCCGGGACGCCGTGCAGGCCGCAGGTGCGGGCCGAGGTGTTCTTGAACGTCAGCGGCACGTCGAACTGGCCCTTCGCGTCCTGGCTCTCCTTCGGCGCGCCGAGCGACACCGACAGGTCGGCCGTGGCGCAGCGCGGCGTCGCGGTCGTGTCGGCCGGTTTCGCGGTGGCTGCCGTACTCGGCACGATCGACGACGCGGGTGCGGACGTCGATGTCTTCGGAGCGGCAGGTGCGGCAGGCGTGGCCGAACCGCACGCCGTCAGTGCGAGTGTTCCCGCCGCGGCCCCGATTCCCAGCAAAACGCGCTTCACGATGGCTTTCCTCCGGTGTGTCGAAAGTGGACTCACGCGGGAAAGATGCGCCGGTGATCTTCGGGGATACGTTCCGTGGGTTTGATCACCGGCGGGCAACCTCGGCCCGGGCGAAACGTCATACGGACAGCGGAAGAACGCTCAGCTGCGGCCGAAGCACACGAACGGCATCAGCGGCTCGGCCTGGGCGGCGTCCGCCAGTGCGCGGGCCGGGGGCGTTCCCGACGACAGGGCCCGGTGGTAGGCCAGCATCACGCCACCCGCCGTCCGGTCGTCGACGCGGGCCACGCTCGAGACCACCGTCCGGCTGCCGCCGTAGAGCAGTGCCGCCGTGAAGCCCAGGACCTCGTCACCCGCGCGGACGACCGTCTGGCCGACGTCGCACGAGGACAGCACCACCTGCTCCGGGGCCGTCGAAAGCTGCTGGACGTCGTAGGCCATCAGCGGCCCGTCGGCCAGGTTGAGCCGGGAGAACAGCACGTTCTCCTGCTCGTGGTGGCCGTGCGCGGCGAAGTGCGCCAGGCGGCAGCCGTCGAACGCCTTGAGCGTTGCCGCGACCGTCGCGTCCGGGCCGGTCAGCACCGCGGCCTCCGGGTAGAGCGCGGCCAGCCGGGACACCTCGGCGTCGGCGTGGGTCAGGTCGGAGCCCGCGACCAGCAGCGGCGCCCCGGTCGCGCGCCGCGGCCGGCGGCCGGCGTCGAGCCAGGCCGACGACGACGGCGTCACGGTCACCGGGCGGCCGCGCAACGTCGGCAGCAGCCCCCACGGGATCGCGGACAGCGCGCCGGTCGGCACGACGACGACGTCGAGGTCGCCGAGCCGCGCGGCCAGCGGCTTCAGGAGGATCGCGTCGAGCGCCGTGACCTGGGTGCGCACCGACCGGCGGATGACGTGGTCCAGCTGCGGCGGCAGCTGGCGGCCGCACAGGGCGTCGAGGTCGCTGTGCAGCCGCGCGACCGGCTCCGCGACCGCCGCCGCCGGGCCCAGCTCGATCAGCGCGACCCGGTGGTCGGCGATCACCTGCGCGCACAACGCGCCGTGGTCGGCGAGGAAGCACACCATCGCGCTGCCGCTCGCCGCGAGCTCGTCGCCGACCTCGCGCAGCTTCGCTTCCGGGTGGTCCTCGTCGGTGCCCTCGGCCTGCCAGCCCTTGGCGCGGATCTCGTGTTCCAGTGCGGCACAACGCTTCACGGCCTGCGCGTCCGGCTTCCCGGACAGCTCGCCGGCGCGGATCTGCATCGAGAGGTACCGCAGCTCGGCGACGGCGTCGACGGTCTGCGGGTGCGCGGGCGGGCGCACCGGCCGGAATCGGAACGCCTGGGCGCGCGACCGGTCGAGCCACCGGAACACCACCCCCGGCGACCGCTGGGCGAGCGCCGCGGCGAGGCCGGCGTCGGCGAGCTCCTTGCCCAGCGACGTCGTCCCGGTCTTCAGGTCGACGCTGCCGAACCGGCTGCGGTGGCGCTGCAGCTGCGTCAGCCCGGCCCGTGCGTTCGCGAACGTCACGCGCCGGTTGCCGGTCGCCGCCCCGAGCTCGGCCAGCGCCAGCCGCCGGAAGAGGCGGTTCTCCAGCGGCGCGGTGCGGCGGTCGCGCGCGGCGATGCCGGCGCGGGCGCCGTCGAGGTCGCCCAGCACGATCCGGGCCCGGGCGCCGAGCAGCGCGGCGATCTCCGCGTCGTTGCGCAGGCCCAGCGCGGTGAGCCGGGCGGCCAGCGACGTCGCGTCGGCGGCGACGCGGGCGATCCGCCGGCCGGCCGCGAAGTCCGCGCGCAGCACGGTCAGCTGGGCGACCGCCGCCCAGGTTTCGTTGCCCCTTCGACGAAATCGACGCTCGGCGCGCCCGGCCCAGCTGCGCGCGGTCGACGTCTCCCCGCTCGCCAGCGCGGCCAGCGCGCGGGTCAGCTCGGCCTCGGCGTGTTCCTGGTTCATCCGCAGCCGCGGGAACTGTTCCAGCGCCGCACCGAGTTCGGCCGCGGCTTCGTTGGGCAGCCCGGCCGCGAGCAGCGCGCGGGCCTTGTCGACGGCCAGCACCGGCAGCATCCCGACGCTCTGCTCGGCGTAGAAACCGCTCGCCGCGTCGAAGTCGCGCAGGGCGCCGGGGATGTCGCCGGTCAGCACGCGCGCCTGGCCGCGGCCGTGCGCCGCCTTCGCGAAGATCCTGGCCAGGCCCTCTTCTTCGGACTGGCCGGCGCCGATCTGCTCGCACTGGTCGAGGTCGGCCAGCGCGAGCCGGACGCGCCCGGCGTACTGGTGCAGCATCGCGCGGTTGAGCAGGGTCCGGGCCAGCACGACGAACTCGCCCGCCTGCCGCAGCAACGGGATCGCCTCGTCGAAACAGTCGAGGGCCTCGTCCATCCGGCCGATCAGGATGAGCACCAGACCCCGTTGCTGGCGCAGGATCCCGCGCCCGGCGTCCGACACGAGGACGTCGGCCTCGTCGAGCAGCGCGAGGCCGCGGGTGCTGTTGCCGAGCGCCGTTTCGACGGCCGCGTAGGTGCCGAGGACGCGCGTGGCGAGGTCCGTCCACCCCGGCCAGTCTTCCGGCGCGGACGTCGCGGGCAGGCCGAGCAACCGCGCGGCGGCGCGGATCAGCCGCCCGCCGACCACCGGCTGGCCGTCGTTGGTCGCCGCGACCGCGCGCTTGTGCAGGTCGCGCACCCGGTCTTCGACCTTCGGCGAGGCGACCTCGGTGCGCACAGGCAGCCCTTCCGGCCGGGAACCGTTCCCCCGGCCGGATCCTACCTCGCGGTGCTCGCGTTTTTGAGCGCTCGCGAAGAGCGGGTCACAACTCGATGGCCGGGGTGCTCACCGTCCTCGACCGGCCGAGTGTGCGGACCAGGACCTGCACCATTCCGTGCGGCACACCGCAGACCGCGAACCGGCCTTCGGGGTCGGACGTCGTGGTCAGCGGGCCGCCGCTGGTGCGGACCTCGATCGGGTGCTCGGCCGGTGGGGTGAGCCAGCCGTCCAGGCGGATCGTGCCCGCCTGCTCGGGGCTGACGTTCACCATGATGGTCAGGCTTTCGCTGTCGAACGTGATCAGCCTGCCCTGCTCGGCGGCGCTGCGGGCGGCGACGAGTCCCTCCTGTTCCCGGATCCGCATCACTTCCAGGTCGATGTCCTCGAGCTGGATCGCGAACCGGATCTGGTCCACCAGCGTGGCGGGCATCGGGTCGGCGTCTTCCCACAGCTCGCGCACCCCGGCCAGCAGCCGGAGGTCGAGCTCGTCCAAGGGCTCGTTCGCGCCTGCTGGTTCGACGGTGGTCACAGCCAATCTCCTTCGCCGTTGGCGAGTAGCTGCTCACGCAGGCGCGCGAGACAGCGTCCCCTGGTCGGGCCGATACTCCCCCTCGGCATGCCCAGCCGGACGCCGACTTCGGCGTAGTCCGGCCGGTGCACGAACGCCACGATCCGCAGCAGGCTGCGGCAGCGTTCGGGCAGCTGGTCGACCGCGCGCCACAACCGCGCGCGCTGGTCGTCGCGCAGCACCCCCTCCTCGGGTGCCGGTGATGCTTCGGCGAGCCGCTCCGGCAGTTCCGGCAGCGGCCGTTCAAGCCGGCGTTTTTCCCCCGTACGCCAGGCTTCCCGCTTCGTGACGGTGATCAGCCAGCCGGTGAGCGCCACCGGCGAGCGGATCTCCGCGAACGAGCCGAGCAGGCGCAGCCACGCCGTCTGCACGACGTCCGACGCCTGATCGACGTCCAGGCCCTGATCACGCGCCACCTGCCAGAGCAGCGGCGTGAGCAGGACGACGAGTTCGTCCAGCGCCGCGCGGTCCCCGTCCCGCGCGGCGCCGAACAGGGTGGCGACCCGTTCGTGGTCCGTCTTGGCCACGGTCACAGTGCGCCCAGCGCGGTCCAAGCCCGCTTGACGACGGTGTCGCGCTCGACCGTGGCGAGGTCGGCGCCCGCGGTCTTGAGCAGCGCCTTGCCGATCTCCGCGGCGGCGAGCGGCGCGGCGAACGACGTGCCGTCCCACACCGCGAAGCCGGCGCTGTAGTCGTCCGGGTCGAACGAGTTGCGGCCCTGGTCCGGCACTTCGTGGTCGGCGGACGCGGTGCCGCGGACGTCGTCCGGGTAGGTGCTGACGACGCCCGCGCCGGTCGCCCAGCAGCGGACCCACGGGCCCTCGTTGGAGAACAGCGCCTTGCTGGCGGTGCGGTCGGGGTTGAGCGCGCCGACGCTGATCACCGGCGGGCCGCCGTTCGGGCCGGGCGGCTGGTCGGCGAAGGCCGCCGGGTAGAAGCGGCGGGTGGTGGCGTCGTTGCCCGCCGCGGCGACGACGAGCACGCCGAGGTCGGTCAGCTCGGTGATCGCCGCGGCGAACTGGCCGGTGTAGGCGACGTCGACCGGGTTCTCCTCGTAGTAGCCCAGCGACAGCGAGACGATGTCGACCATGTCCTCGGGCCGGTTGTCCGCCTGCGCGTTCCGCACGCGGTCGGCCAGCAGGTGCAGCGCGAGCAGCACATCACCTTCGTACGCGACGCCGTCGCTGTGCACGACGCGGATCGCGAGGGTGTCGGCTTCGGGGCAGGCCTGCCGGATGATGCCGGCGATGAACAGGCCGTGGCCGGTGTCGGTGTCGACGTCGCCGATCAGCGGCTGGCCGGTCGTCGGCGCGTCCCAGTAGTCGCTGAGCAGCTGGGTCGGCACGGTGACGCCGGAGTCGGTCTCCGCCTGCAGGATCGCCGCCTGGATGTCCGGCGCGACGCGCAGCCCGCTGTCGGCGGGCGGCGGGCCGCTGCGGTCGGCCAGCCCGAACCACGGGTGCGGGCCGATGCCGGTGTCGAGCACCGCGACGACCGGGCGCCGGTGCGCGGGCTCGGCGCTGCGGTGGGGCGGGGCCGCCGACAGCGTCACCGGGATCCGGTTGGCGCCGCGCGTCCGGCCGTACGAGCTGCCGGCGCCGAACCCGCTGGTCTCCCACGGGGTTCCGCCGAGGCCGCTGGTCTCCCACGGCACCCCGCCGAACACCGGCGTCGAGAACACCAGGTGCTCCACGGAAATCTTCGCAACGATCTCGGGGTCGATCTCCGGGTTCTCGCCCGCCGACGCGCCCCGCAGCAGCTGCACGGCCTTCCAGCAGTCGACGACGACGGGGTCGGAGTCCTCGCGCACGTGGAGCAGTGCCCGCACGGGCAGGTCTTCGAGCTGCCGGGCCCGGGCGCTCGCCTTGGTGTCGCCGCCGCGGTCGGCCGGCTCGGCGTAGATGCCGATGCGGGCGAGCACGCCGTTGACGGCGTCGAGGGTCCCCTGGTCGTGCAGGTACCGGTTCGGCATGAGGAACACCCCCGGCCGGTACACGGTCGTGCGCGGCACCGGCCGGCCCGGCACCGCCGTCGACGTCGCCGGGTCGAGCACCCGCGCGCCGTGCCGGTCGAGCAGCTGCCTCGGCGGTGCCGGGAGCTCGTTGAGCGTGCCGGGATCCTCCTTCGGTGCTCTGGAGCCCTCGTCCCTCACGAACCTGACCACCATCGGGTCCACCCTCTCGTTCGCCCCCGCCATTGATCACGTGTGGTTACTCGGGAAAGACCGGGCAGCCGCACCCGGGATACGGCACGGACGTCACGAATGCGTAACTACGACGGCAAACGGGTGACGACGTATCTGGCGTCGCCGGCTCACCCACTTGGACCTCGGAAGTCACCGGTGGCGCACCCGCGCCGCCCGGCATTCGGGGAGATCGCCATGGCTCTGCTCCGGTCGAGCGTCCAGGACGCGGCCCAGCCCGCACGGGTCCGCGGGCTGGGCGGCGCCTTCACACCGGAACCCGCGACCGGGGGCGGGAGTTTCGCCGTCCCGCTCGACCTGCCGGCCGGCCCGGGCGGCATCGCGCCGGCGCTGGCCCTGCGGTACGTCACCGGCGCGCCGAACGGCCCGTTCGGCGCGGGGTTCGCCGTACCGCTGCCGAACGTCCGGCTGGACGACGGCCGCGCGCGGAGCCGGACCAGCGGCCGGCTGGCCCGCCGCGGCGAGGGTTTTGTGCTCACCGCGCGGTCGGGCACCCGGCACTTCCTCGGCACCTCCGACGGCGGCCGGTCCGGCACCCACGCCTGGCACCTCGAGCGGACCGAAGACGCCTTGGGCAACACCACGGCCTTCGGCTGGGCGCACCACAGCGGGCAGGCGTACCTCGCGCGCATCTCCTACGGACCGTACGAAGTGGACTTCGCGTACGAGCCGCGGCCGGACGTCCTGCACGCCGACCGCGTGACGACGGCGTTGCGCTGCTCCCGGATCGAGCTGCGGGTGCCGGCCGCCGCGCGCCCGCTCGTCCGCCGCTGGACCCTCGGTTACGACGTCGACGACGGCGCTTCCGTGCTGACGTCCGTCGCGCTGACCGGCTTCGACGCGCGCGGCGCCGAAGCGGCCGCGCCGCTGCTGCGGCTCGCCTACGCCCGTGCGGATCCACCGGCCGCGCCACGGGTCCCGGTCCCGGCCCGGGCCCGCGCGAGCAGCGGCTCCGGCGTGCTGCTCCTCGACGCCGAGGACGAACCGCTGCCGTGGTACGCCCTCGAACCCGGCGACCTCGCGGGTGCCGGGCGGCTGAGCGAGATCGACAACGGCATCGGCCTGCGCACCGCGATCGAGTACACGATGGTCGAGGCGGTCCCGGTGGTCTGGCGCGTCACGCACCGCGAGTCGGCGACCGGGCACGCGGGCGCGACCGAGTTCGAGTACCACGAACGGCGGTCCGGCGACGCCTTCACGGGTTTCGGCCGGGTCGTCCAGGACGACCTCGGCGACGAGCACGCGCCGACCCTGCGGACCGTGCGCTGGTTCGGCGACGACGGGCTCCTGCGGCAGGAGGAGACCTACGGCCTCGACGACTCGCCCGACGCCGTCCGGCCGTACCGCCGGATCGAGCACAGTGGACGTCCACAGTGGACGAAATCGGTGACGACGGTGTTCGAGCGCCAGGAGAAACCGGTCTCGGTCACCACGACGGAGTCGGACCTGGACGCCGCCGGGAACCCGGTCCGGGTGGTGGAGACGACCGAGCGGCCCGGCCAGGAGCCCGCGGTGCGCGAGACGCGCACGACGTACGCGACCGATCCCGACCACCGCTTCGCCGCGCTGCCCGCCCGGGTCCGCGAGCTGGACGGCGCCGGGAAGGTGTTGTCGGACAAGCTGTTCCGCTACGACGAGCGTCCCGACGGGAGCGCCGGCTCGCAGGGGCAGCTCACCGCGCGGGAGGAGCTGGTGCTCCCCGACGCGCTCGTCGCCGACGTCTACGGCCCGATCCCGCCGGACCTCGGCCGGCACGGCCACCACCGCCGCGACGGCGAGGCCGGCTGGTGGACCACGACGTTCCACCGGCGGGTCGGCAACGTCACCGGGCTGCGCACGACGACCACCGGACCACGCGGCGACAGCCACGAGGTGCGGTACTCGGCGGACCGCTGCTTCCCCGAGGTGGCCACGGACCCGGTCGGGAACATCACGGCGACGCGCTACGACGTCCGGACGGCGCGGGTCTGCGAGGTGATCGACCCGGCGGGCGCGGTGACCACCGTGACGCACGATCCCCTCGGGCGCCCGGAAACCGTCGTGCGGCCGGGCGATTCGGCGGACCTGCCGACGCTGCGCCACCGCTACGACCACCACCACGGGCCGGTGCGGGTCACCACCGAGCAGCGCGCGGTGTCCGGCGAGGCGGAGGTGCTCGTGACGGCGGAGGTGCGCGACGGCGCCGGGCGGCTGCTGCAGCGGCGGCACGCCGAGCTTCTCGGCGACGTCGTCGACGAGCACCACGAGTACTGCGCGCGGGGCCTGGTGTGCCGGACGTCGCGGGCGTTCCGGATCGGCGGCCGGCGCGCGCCGGCGACCGAGTACCGCTACGACGCGCTGGCCCGCCCGGTGCGGGTGACGGCCCCGGACGGCTCGGTCCGGACGTTCGAGCCCGCGTCGTCGGCTCCCGAAGCCGTCGAGCCGGTCCGCGACCTGCTCGGGCGGGTGCTGCGCGACGCGGACGGTGTTGTCCACGTGCGGGACGCGGCCGGGAACTCGGTCCAGGCGCGGACCACCGGCGGGCGCACGGTGTACCGCGTCCACGACGTGGCGGGCCGGGTGGCCGCGGTGCGGGTCGACGACCCGGCCGGGCCGCCGGTCACCACGTTCACCTACCACGACGGCGGGCTCCCGGTGCCGCTCGAAGCGGGCCCGCACAGCTGCGGGCGGCTGGTGCGCGTGACCGACGAATCGGGCGTCACGCTGCTCGGTTACGACGCGCTCGGGCACGCCGTCACGAAGCGGTGGCGCCCGGCGCACGTGGCGATCGAGTACCGGCTCGACATCGTCCGCCGCGCCGACGGGCGGCTGTCGCAGGTGACCTACCCCGACGCCGGGGACGGCCGGCTGACCGTGCGGTACCAGTACGACGACGTGAGCAGGCTGGTGAGCGTGCCGGGCTTCGTCGACACCGTGCAGTACGACGTGCGCGGCCGGCGCACCGCGGTCCACTACGCGAACGGCGTCAGCGAGCACTTCGGCAACGGCCTGCACGTGGTCCGCGGCCCGGGCGGCCTGCTGCGCGAGATCCCGCCGCCGGCGCCGGTCGAAGGCCTGGACCAGCCCGCCGGCATCGAGATCCGCGACGCGTTCGGCCGGCTGCGCGGGGTGCACGGCGACGACGGCGTCAACGAGCTGTACGGCTACGACCACGCCGGCCGGCAGGTCCGCACGCTGGTGACCCACGGCACCGACATCCACGAGACGCTGACCCCGGACGAGCTCTACGCGATCGAGGACGGCGAGCTGGTGATCGTGGTCGCCGGGGCGGTGCGGCGGCACGCCGACGGGGCCCGGCGGTACCTGCACTTCGACGACCGGGACCGGGTCGCGCTGGTCACGGACGAGAAGGGCGCGGTGGTCGACCTCGCGTGGTGACCGCCGCGGTCACTTGCGGTGCTTGCCCCCTTGCCGCTCACCGCCGGAGTTCTCGGTGCCCGTGGTGGTGTTGGCGTCACCGCTGTCTTTTTTCTCGTGCTTCCCCATGTCGACCCCTCCCCTTGCGCCGATACACCCTATGGTAGCACCACGTAGTGGATCAACTCCACAGAGTGCGCGCTCAGTCGAGCACCGCCAGGTCCAGCCGGTCGAGCCGGGCCGGGTCGGCGAGGATGTCGATCGCCACGATACGGCCACCCGCGACCGTGAAGCCGAGCACCGAGAACGGGCGGCCCTCGCGGGTCGCCACCACGCCGGCCGCGCCGTTGACCAGGGCGCGCCGGACAGTACCGCCGCCCGCGCCGAGGCGGGAGAACGTCAGGGCCTGGTCGGCGACCGCCGCCGCGCCGGTGACCTCGATCGAGCCACCCCGCTCCACGCCGCGGTCCGCGCGCAGGACGACGTCCGGGGCGAGCACCGAGACGAGCGCTTCGAAGTCGCCACCGCGGGCGGCGGCGAGGAACGCGTCGACGACCGCGCGCTGCCGGGCGACGTCCGGGTCCGGCGCGACCGGCGCGCCCTGCACCCGCCGGCGCGCGCGGCTGGCGAGCTGGCGGGTCGCCGCCTCGGAGCGGCCGACGATCGGCGCGATCTCCTCGAACGGCATCGCGAACATGTCGCGCAGCACGAACGCCAGTCGCTCGCCCGGGGTGAGCGTGTCGAGCACGACCAGCAGCGCGAGGCCGACGGAATCGGCCAGCAGCACCGACTCCTCGGGGCCATAGTCCTCGCGGGTGATGATCGGGTCCGGCACGAACTCCTCGCGCCGGGCCTTGCGCGAGCGCAGCATGTCGAGGCAGACGCGCCCGACGACGGTGGTGAGCCAGCCGGCCAGGTTCTCGACGTCGGACGTGTCACTCCGGCTGAGCCGCAGCCACGACTCCTGCACGGCGTCGTCGGCCTCGCTCAACGAGCCCAGCATCCGGTAGGCGACGGCCCGCAGGTGCTCGCGGTGCGTCTCGAAGCGGTGCGCCAGCCAGTCGGCGTCGTTCACGGTTCTCGTCCTTCGCTCAGGTGCCCTCACCACCTTGACGGATCCCGTGCGCGAGATGTGACAGCTCAGTGCGTGAGGTCCCGCAGCACCCGCGCCGGATCGACGTCCACCGCGCGGCACGTGCCGGGGTGCTCGCTCGGCGCGCTCCACGCGGCCGACACCCACAGGTCGGCGTAGTCACCGCGGTCGACGGCCGGGAGCTGCCAGGTGAGCCGCGCGCCTTCCCGCTCCACGGTGTCCTCGGTGAGCGACCCGGCCCAGTACGGCGGCACGTGCTGCCCGGCCCGCGCGCACTCGCGCAGCACCTCGACGCCGGGGCCGCCGACGGTGACCACGGCGTCGGCGCTCTCGGCCGTGAAGCCGGCATCGGCGGGACTCACGTCTTCGGCGCCGATCAGCTCGGCCTGGACAGCGAACTCGCTCAGCGGTTCCCGCGCCAGCACGCGGAAGATGGTGGTCTGCCGGGTGACGGCGGGGTAGCCGTCGGGCAGGTGCGGCGCGCTCGGCCCGGACAGCACGTCGAGCCGCACGGACCGGTGCCGCCACCGGCACAGCCACGCGCCGGAGTCCAGGCCCCAGGTCAGCTCCGGCCGCGCCGGCACGTCCCACCCGTCGACGCGCACGGCGAACCGCACGGCGCCGAGCGGCGTGTCGATGCCCAGCGCCCGCGGCCGTGTCGTCGACAGCACGTCGGTGTCCAGCATGAAGTCATCCTCACCCCACCCCGGGATCCGCGAAAACGCGCAGCACGAACGTCACCCGTCCGTGGAAGATCGACCGCGAAGAGTCCGCTGTGGATGAACCGGCCAAATCGTCCACAGCGGACTCGTCGGTGGGAGATGTGTCAGAAGCCGCCCGTGCCGTTCGGGGTGCCCAGGCCGGTCGGGCCGTCGTAACCCGTGCCCGCCGTGCAGAGGTACGTGCCGCCGCAGCTGCCGTTCGACCCCGACGTCACGTCGTTCAGGCTGCCCGCGTGGGCGTACGGGTACGACCCCGACGTCACCGCGGTGCCCGCCAGCGCGTACACGCTCGCGATCACCGGCGACGACAGGCTCGTGCCGCCGACCTGGACCCAGCCGTCCGCGCCCTGGGCCAGGCCCAGTGCCAGCAGCAAGTCGCAGAACGACGAGCTGCCGCAGCTGTTGTACGTGTCGTAGACGCCGAGCCCGGTGGCCGGGTCCGCGACCGCCGAGACGTCGGCGACGGTCCGCTTGGCGCAGCCCGTGTCGTGCTGCCACGACGGCTTGGCCTCCAGCGCCGAACACCCGCTGCCGCTGCCGGACCACGTCGTCTCCGACCAGCCGCGCGTGGTGCCCGCGGCCTTCTTCAGCGTCGTGCCGCCGACCGCCGTGACGTACGGCGAGGACGCCGGCCAGCTCACGCCGTACCCGGAGTCGCCCGACGACGCCGTCACCGCGATGCCCGGGTGGTTCAGGTGCGCGTCGGCGGCGAGGATCGTCGAGTCCTCGGTGCCGCCGTAGCTGTTGGAGATGGCCACCACGCCGGGTGTCGCCGCGGCCGTGTCGACCGCCGTCATCAGCGGGTCGGTGTCCGCGGAACTGGCTTCCACCAACAGGATGTGACAGTCCGGACAGGTCGCCGACACGGCGTCGAGGTCGAGGCTGATCTCCTCGGCCCAGCCGTAGTCGCCCGCCGGCAACGGGCTCGCGGCGCCGTTCTGGTTGACCTTCTTGAAACAGCCATTGGCGGACGTGCACGGCGAAAGTCCGCGCGCCGCACGGAACTTCGCGAGATCGGCTTCCGCGGTCGGCGCGTCCATGGCGTCCACAATGGCCACTGTGCGGCCGTTCGCGTGCAGCCCGCCGAGGTTGTAGGCGGCCTGGATCTCGGCCGGGCCGTAGCCGACCGGCGTCGACGTCAGCAGCGGGCCGGCACCCTTCGGCGACCGGATGGCCTTGCCCAGGCAGTGCATTTTCCCGGGCATCTTTCCGGATGTGGCGCAGCCGAAGCTGATCACGCCGCCGCTCGGCAACGGCGCGGCCTCAGCAGCGACCGCGGGGACGGCGGCGACCACGGGCGCCGCGACGAGGGCGAAGGCCACGAAGGCTCGGACGAGGGTTCTGCCACGCGATGATTCAGCCATACCTACTCCTCGGTAGGGGACCACGGTGTGGCACCGGATCGTCGCATGTCACACGTTCGGGGTCACCCGACCGACGGAGGTTTCTCGGTTCAGTCATTCGCCCACTACCGTGCAAATCGGGTCATCGATCACAGAACGCCTCACCCACCTGGATGATTGGTCCAGACAAGTGTTACCGATTCGTGATCGAAGCACCGCTGAGCGGGAGCTACTTTGTTGTGACTCGCAACAAATGCTCGTGGATCCCCAACGGCGGAGGTGTCACGGCGTGGCCCGGACTTTGGAAAAGATTCGACGACGCCGGCGTGGCGCCGTCGCGACGCTCGCCCTCACGGCGTCGACCCTGTTGCTCGGCGCCGGGTTGAACGCCCCGGCCGCACTGGCCGCGGACGACTACACGCAGAGCGTCACGCAGCTCAGCTCGACGCAGCTGCAGCTCAACTTCACCCCGACGACCCCCGCGGTGTACGTGGACGTCCACTACACCGGCGTGCCGGGCGCCGGGCAGCAGAACGTCCGGATGACGAACGCCTCCGGCACGTGGCACTCCACCGTCAACGGTCTGAGCAGCGGAAACACGCTCGACTACTGGTTCACCTACGAGAAGAGCGGGCCGCAGTACGACACCCCGCACTTCACCTTCACCGTGGGTGGCGGCGGCACGACGACCGTCGCGGCGCCGACGTTCAGCCCGCCCGGCGGGACGTACTCGGCGGGCCAGACGGTGACGATCAGCAGCGCCACCTCCGGCGCGACCATCCGGTACACAGTGGACGGTTCGACGCCCACCGCGTCGTCGCCGCAGTACACGGCGCCGATCAGCGTCCCGGGCTCGCGGACGGTCAACGCGATCGCGCTCAAGTCCGGTTCGACGACGTCGGCGGTGTCGAGCGCGACCTACACGATCGGCACCCAGGCGGGCTGCCCGACGCAGTCGGACACCCCGAACTTCGGGTCCAACGTGCGGATCTTCGACCCGAGCATGTCCGCGGCGACGATCCAGGCGCAGCTGGACACCGACTTCAACAACCAGAAGGACACGCTCACCGCGCAGTTCGCGGACCGGCGCGTCGCCCACCTGTTCAAGCCCGGCACGTACAACAACGTGCACGACAACGTGGGCTTCTACACCTCGGTGGCCGGCCTCGGCCAGAACCCCGGCGACGTCCTGATCAACGGTGACGTCACGGTGGACGCGTTCAACGCCTCCGACAACGGCGTCGCGCTGCAGAACTTCTGGCGCTCGGCCGAGAACCTGGCGGTCAACCCCTCCGGTGGCCAGGAGCGCTGGGCGGTCGCGCAGGCCGCGCCGTTCCGCCGGATGGACGTCCGCGGCGGGCTGCAGCTGTACCCGGCGAGCTACGGCTACGCGAGCGGCGGCTACATCGCCGACACGAAGGTGGCCGGCCAGGCCGCGTCGATCTCGCAGCAGCAGTGGTACACCCGCGACTCGCAGCTCGGCAGCTGGAACGGCGGCGTCTGGAACATGGTCTTCTCCGGCACCAGCGGTGCGCCGGCGACGACGTTCCCGAACCCGCCGGAGACGACGCTGGCGACCACCCCGGTCTCCCGCGACGTGCCGTACCTCTACGTCGACGGCACCGGCAAGTACCGCGTGTTCCTGCCTTCGCTGCGCACCAACGCGTCCGGCCCGAGCTGGGCGAACGGCAGCACCCCGGGCACGTCGGCGCCGATGAGCCAGTTCTACGTCGTCAAGGCCGGCGACACGGCCTCGTCGATCAACAACGCGCTCGCGGCGGGCTGCAACCTGTTCTTCACGCCGGGCGTCTACCACCTCAACCAGACGCTCAACGTGACGAAGGCCGGCACGACGATCCTCGGCATCGGCTACCCGACGCTGGTGCCGGACAACGGCGTCAACGCGATGCAGGTGTCCGATGTGGACGGCGTGCGGCTCAAGGGCCTGCTGTTCGACGCCGGCACGACGAACTCGCAGGCGCTGCTCACGGTCGGCCAGTCCGGCTCGACGGCGTCCCACGCGGCGAACCCGACGACGGTCCAGGACGTGTTCTTCCGGATCGGCGGCGCGATCGCCGGCAAGGCGACCAACAGCCTGATCGTCAACAGCGCCAACACGATCATCGACCACATCTGGGCCTGGCGGGCCGACCACGGCAACGCGGGCACGGTCGGCTGGAACACGAACACGGCCGAGACGGGCTTGGTGGTGAACGGCGCGAACGTGCTGGCGACCGGCCTGTTCGTCGAGCACTACCAGAAGTACCAGGTGATCTGGAACGGCCAAGGCGGGAAGACGATCTTCTTCCAGAACGAGATGCCCTACGACGTGCCGAACCAGGCGTCGTGGAACGCGCCATCGGGTGTGGCGGGGTACGCCGCGTACAAGGTCGCGGCGGGGGTGACGTCCCATGAGGCCTGGGGTCTCGGGAGTTACTGCTTCTTCGACACGAACCCGGCGGTGTCCAGTTACCACGCGTTCGAGGTGCCGAACAACAGCGGCGTGAAGTTCCACAGCCTGCTGACGGTGTCGCTCAATTACCGCGGCACGATCACGCACGTCATCAACGACACGGGCGGTGTCACGCCTACGGGCACGGTGCCGGTCAACGTGGTGAGCTACCCGTAAACCGGGTAACGCAATGAAGGCCGCCTCACCGGACCCGACCCCGGTGGGGCGGCCTTCGTCGTCAGCGCTTCGGGTGGAGCGTGTCGTACTCGTGGGCCGCTTCGCGCTGGGTGCGTGTGGGGAGTGAGTGCTCGTCGTCTTCGGCGTCCAGGTCGTTGAGGCCCAGCTGGACGGCCTGGCGGATCTGCTCTCGGTTGTCGCGGACGACCGTGGAGAAGAAGTCGTCGATCCGCGGGTCGAGCAGGACTTCCAGCAGCACGCGGAAGGACGTGTCGACGACCGTGCGGACGATCTCGTCGTGGAACGGCAGCCGCTTGAGCTTGCCCAGCTGCGGGTCGGCGGCGATCTTCTCGGCGATGATCGTGCGCAGCTCGTCCTTGTTGGCGCCGAGCGACTTCGCGAGGTTCTCGGGGTAGTTGCCCGTCTCGAGGACCTTGACGACCTCGTCGAGCACGGCGATGGTCACCGGCTTCTTGATGGCCTTCACGATCGGCTCGGACAGTTTGTCGACAAGCCGATAAGTGAACTGTTCCCCGACGGCCCGGTCCGCGGCCCGCCCGATCCGGATCAGCAGCAGCACGACGCCGATGAACCTGTGCCCGGCGATGAAGGGGTGCGCGACGGGGATCATGGCGAACAGCTCGTACCAGTTGCGCACCAGGAACTTCTTGGCCCACTTGCGTTTGCGCCACCGCCACAGGAACTCGCCGAGGAAGATCGCGCAGATCCCGCAGTCGATGTAGAAGAGCACCAGGCCGACGTCGCGCGCGGGCGGGCTGAGGAGCGTGAACCCCAGCAACCCGACCGAACCGGCGGCCAGGATGAGCATGATCCAGTCGTCGGCGCGCACGTTCCCGGGCAGAATCCCGCTGTTGAGCTCCGGCTCGCGGGCTTCGCGAAGGGTGGCCATGCCCGATGATGGCACGGACGGCGCTCCCGAGCCGGTCAGCAGCGCCGCCGGTGGTAGCTCCACGTCACCGCGGCCAGCAGCGGCGCCCACAGCAGTACCGGCAGGTAACACGCCACGAGCAGGACGTGCCCGGCCGGGTGGGAGAACGCGACGAGCCCGAAGTCCGGGAAGTCCCGGAAAGCGAAGCCCCAGATCACCGCGAGCGCGACGGACCCGGCCGCCGCCGGCCCGATCGCGGCCCACGGCGCCGCGCGCCGCCCACCCAGCAGCGGCACCCACCGCGGCACCCGCTCACCCCACGGCCGCACGAGCCCGAGGGTCAGCAGCGCGAGCGCCTCGGAAACCACACTGAGCCCGACGATGTAGACCGCGTCCCCGCCGACATCGGCGTCCCCGGCCCGAAGCCCGAGCGGCACCCCGGCAACCAAGGCGATCCGCCACAACCCGGACGGCAAGGTCACCAAAGGCACCAGATGCGCAGCGACCACGGCCCAGCGAGGAGGCGTTGTTGTCATGAGCCCGATCCTCGACGCGCGCCCGGCGCGAGAACTCCCTCTCAGGGTTGAACCGGCTGGGACCCGCGAGGGAAACCCGTCAAAAACAGGACACTTGCCGAGGAATCTGCGCCACCGGGTAGCGAAACCGGAGCCGATACCGATCAACCGACAGGAAAGTTCGATCCAGTCGTGAGGAAGTCGCCATGACGACGCACTGAGCCCCCGAGCCGATACGGCCGCCCGGACCCTGCGGCCGTCCACCTCGGAAGTCTTTGCCGGGCAACGGGAAACACCTTGTCGCCGCGGACACCGCACGCGCACCATCGATGTAGTCACCCGATTTCGCACCCACGCCGAAATCGTCGAAATCCGGCTGGTCCGGGAAATTCGAGGAGTCTGCCATGATGGTCGTCTGTTCTTTCGCGTCGCTGGTACGGGCCGCCGTGCTGCTGGCCGCCCTCGCCCTCGTGGCCGGGCTGTCCCTCGCGGGGCCGGCCGCACCGGCCACCGCACCGCACCCGAGCCCGGTGAGCAGTTCGGCCACCACGTCCGTGCCGGTCGAGCAGTGACCGCGCTAGGGCTCGTCCGGCAGGGCCGCCAGCCAGAGGGTCAAGCAGCGCTCCACCGCCAGCAGTTCCGTCACCGTGCAGTTCGACACCACCGCCTCCGGCAGGCGGGACAGCGCCGCCCTCGCCGTTGCCACCCTGGCCGCGCCCGCTGGGGTGCATTCCACCAGGATGCGGCGGCGGTCCAGGCGATCCTTCCGGCGGTGGAGGTGGCCCGCTCGTTCGAGGCGGTCCAGCATTCCCGTCACCGCGCCCGTCGAGAGGTGCGTCTCCAGGGCGATGCGCCCCGCGGTCACCGGGCCGTCGGCGCCGCGGAGCGTTTCCAGGCACCGGTACTCCCGGAACGTCAAGCCCAAGCCGCGGGTCACTGCGTCGAAACGCTCGCGCAGCGCCGTTCCCAAGCGGCCGCCCAGGTCCGCGATGCGGCCCGGGTCCGGTGCCGTCGTGCGCATCGCCGCCTCACTTCCGGAGCAACGCTGTGCTGTGCTGGCCGGCCCGGAACACCGGGTCGGCCAGTACCTCCTGCAGCAGGTCGCTCGTCGTGCTGATGCCCGGGCCCGCGATGCGGAACTCGGCGAGCGCGCGCCGCATGCGGGCGATCGCCTGGTCGCGGTCCGGGGCCCAGACGATCACCTTGGCCAGCAACGAGTCGTAGTACGGCGGGACGTGCCAGCCCGCGTACGCGTGCGTGTCCACCCGGACGAACTGGCCGCCCGGCGGGACGAACTCCGTCAGCAGGCCCGGGCACGGCGCGAAGTCGCGCCGCGGGTCCTCGGCGTTCACCCGGCACTCGATCGCGACGCCGTTGGGGCGCACCTCGTCCTGCGTCACCGACAGCGGCAGGCCCGCCGCGACGCGGATCTGCTCGCGGACCAGGTCGATCCCGGTGACCGCCTCCGTCACCGGGTGCTCCACCTGGATCCGGCAGTTCACCTCGATGAACGCCGCTTCGTCGCCGTCCACCAGGAACTCGAACGTGCCCGCGCCGGTGTAGCCGACCGCCGCCGCGCCGCGGACGGCCGCCTGAGTGAGCCGCTCGCGCAAGGCCGGCGGGAGCAGCGGCGCCGGGCTCTCCTCGATCAGCTTCTGGTGCCGCCGCTGCACCGAGCAGTCGCGTTCGCCCAGGTGCAGCACCGTGCCGTGGTTGTCGGCCAGCACCTGGACCTCGATGTGCCGCGCGTTCTCCCAGTACCGCTCGAGGTAGACGCGGTCGTCGCCGAACACGCCGCGCGCGGTCGCCCGCGTCGTGCGGAACGTCGGGAGCAGCTCGTCCCACTCGCGGACCACCGCCATGCCGCGGCCACCGCCGCCCGCGGACGCCTTGATGATCACCGGCAGGCCGACGCGCTTGGTCGTCTCGACCAGCTCGGCCGGCGAGCCGATGGCCTCGGCCGAACCGGGGACCACCGGCAGGCCGGCCGCGGCCATCAGCTCGCGCGCGGTCGCCTTGTCGCCGAGGCGCGCCATGACGTCCGGGTGCGGGCCGATGAACACGATGCCGTTCTTGTCGCAGATCTCGGCGAAGTCCGGGTCCTCCGACAGGAACCCGTACCCGGGGTGGATCGCCTCGGCGCCGGTGCGCAGCGCGGCCTCGATGATCATCGCCGGGTACAGGTAGCTCTTGCGCGGCGCCCCGGGCCCGATCTGCACCGCCTCGTCGGCCAGCCGGACGGCGGCCGAGTCGCGGTCGGCCGTCGAGTGCACGACGACCGTGCGGATCCCCATCTCGCGGCAGGTCCGCACGACGCGCAGCGCGATCTCGCCGCGGTTGGCGACGAGGATCTTGCGGAACGGCGGCTCGGTCTGCGACGTCTGTGACGTCTGCGCTGTCACGGCGTCACCCTTCGGTTCGCGGCCGGAGCAGCAGCAGCAGCGGCTGGCCGTACTCGACGGACTCGGCGTCGCCCGCGACGATCTCGGCGACGACGCCGGCCTCCTCGGCGAGGATCGGGTTCATCAGCTTCATCGCCTCGACGATGCCCACCTGCGTGCCGACCTCGATCTCGTCACCGACCTCGACGAACGGCCGCGCACCCGGCTCGGGGCACCGGTAGAAGGTGCCGACCACCGGGGCCGCCACCGCCACCAGGTCCTCGGCCGGGTCGCTCACCTCGGGCCGGGCCACGACGGCGACGCCGTCGGTGACGCGCACCCCCACCGGCCACTCGACCTCGATGCTGGCGCAGCCGAACCGCACCACGGCCCGGCTCGGCGGCTCCGGCGCCGCGCGGACGGCGTCGGCGAGGCTGCGGCCGAGGATCGCCATGGCGTCCTCCGCGTCGAGCCCGCCGAACGTCGAGGCCGGCAGCACCGAGTCCTCGTCGGTCGTGATTTCGGGATAGGTCCTGGTCATGCTCAGCTCCGTTCCCGCGCCGCTTCAAGGGTCCCGAACCGGCGGAACTTGGCCCGCCGGGCCGCGGCCAGGCCGGCGCCGTCCCGGCCGCGCAGCTCGCGCAACGCGCACACGACGGCGTCGCGCACGAGCAGTCCCGCGCGCGCCGGGTCGCGGTGCGCCCCACCGGGTGGCTCGGGCACCACCCCGTCGATGACGCCCAGTTCCAGCAACGACCTCGCGTCCACCCGCAACGCCTCCGCGGCGACGCCGGCCGCCGCCGGATCGCGCCACAGGATCGCGGCGCAGCCTTCGGGGCTGATCACCGAGTAGGTCGCGTTTTCGCACAACAGCACCTGATCGCCGACGGCCAGCGCGAGCGCGCCACCGCTGCCGCCTTCACCGGTGACGACGCTGACCACCGGCACCCGCAGCCCGCCGAGCACCCGCAGGCACTCCGCGATCGCGCCGGCCTGCCCGGCGCGTTCGGCGTCGAGGCCGGGGTGCGCGCCCGGGGTGTCGATCAGGGTCACCACCGGCACGCCGAGCTTGCCCGCCAGCCGCATCAGCCGGGCGGCCTTGCGGTAACCCGCGGGCGAGGGCATGCCGAAGTTGCGGCGCACCAGTTCGTCGGTCGCGTGGCCCTTCTGGTGGCCGATCAGCATCACCGGCAGCCCGTCGATGGCGGCGAGGCCGCCGACGATGGCCGGGCAGTCCTCGCCCGCGCGGTCGCCGTGCAGCTCGACGAACCCGTCGAGCCAGGAGACGGCGTGGTCGAGCGTGGTCGGCCGGTCGGGGTGCCGGGCGAGCTCGACGGTCTGGCGGATGTCGCGGCGCTCCAGCGCGACGACGTCCCGGATCACCGGGTCGGTGTCGCTCTCGCCCCAGTCCGGGTCGACCGGCCGGGTCGCGGTGAACAGCGCCGCCAGCACGAACGGCAGCTCGGCGCGGGCGCGGACGTCGTCCACGAGCCCGTGCTCCAGCAGGAACTCCGAGGACTGGAAGCCTTCCGGCAGCCGCTGCCGGATCGTCTGCTCGATGACGCGCGGGCCGGCGAACCCCATGCGGGCGCCCGGTTCCGCGACGATCACGTCGGCGAGCGTCGCGAACGACGCGGCGACCCCGCCGAACGTCGGGTCGGTGACGAGCGTGACGGTCAGCAGCCCGGCCTCGTCCAGCGCGGCCATCGCGTTGCTGGTCTTGGCCATCTGCACCAGCGAGAGCACGCCTTCCTGCATCCGGGCGCCGCCCGACGCGGTGACGACCAGCAGCGGGACGCGGTCGGCGAGCGCCGTCTCGGCGGCCGTCGTGATCGCCTCGCCCGCGGCCGTGCCGAGGCTGCCGCCCAGGAATCCGAAGTCCATCACCGCGACGACCACGGGCGCGCCGCGGATGGCCCCGCGGGCGACGAGCACCGCGTCCGACGTCCCGCTGTTCTCCCGCGCCTTGGCCAGCCGGCGCTCGTAGGGCTGCAGGTCGGTGAACTCCAGCGGGTCGTGCACGGTCGCGGCGGGCTCGACCAGCTCGGCCGACCCGGGGTCGAGCAGCAGGTCGAGCCGTTCGGCCGCGGTCAGCCGGAAGTACCGGCCGCACTCGTAGCAGACCTTGGCGCCGCGCTCGAGGCGCTTGCGGTAGAGCAGCGAGCGGCAGTCCGGACAGGACAGCCACTCCTCCTCCACCGGCCCGGCCGTGTCCGGCGGGCGGTTCGTCACCGAAGTCGTCATGACGCACCGTCTCCCTCTTGCGTCTCGGAATGGTGTTCCTCGGTTTGAAAGCCGGAGTCAGGGGCCGGGCTGAACGGCGGCTGCCCGGCCAGCGCGCCGCCGCACTCGATCAGCGCGCCGAGCACGGCCCGGCCGGCCGTCCGCCACCGCGGTTCCGCCGTGAACTCGGGGTTCACGGCGCGTCCGGTCCCGAGCGGGTCGCGGCGACCCGGTAGACGGCGTACGGCCGCGCCAGCGACAGATCGCGGTAGGGCCGCAGCGGCGCCGTCTGGTCCTTGTGCCCGGCGCCCTGCTCCCAGGCGTCGAACGCGGCCAGGTCGGCCCAGGAGCTGACCACCACGAAGCCGTTCTCGGCGTGGACCGAGCGCAGCAGCTCGTTGCCGAGCAGGCCGGGCGTGCCCGCCAGCCGGTCGCCGGCCTCGTGGTAGGCCGCTTCGATGCCGGCGGCGTCGTCGGTCACGTGGTAGAGCAGGACGCGCACGCCGCCGTCGGTCACCGGGCCACCGCCCAGTCCGCGTGCGCTCGGCCGGCTTCGGCGCTGCCGGCCAGGTGGGCGACGACGTGCATGGTCGTCATCGAGCCGCCCGAGCGGAACGGGTGCAGCTTCTGCCGGTGCTCCAGGTGCCGGTCGCTGGTCTCGAACTCGCGGAAGCGCGGCTCGTCGACCCAGTCGCTGACGATGTAGTAGACGCCGTCCTCGTCCGACCGCGACAGCCACTGCCCGAGGTTCGCCGGGTGCGACGTCACCGAGTCGCCGATCTCCGCCCAGACGCGCTCGAACTCGCCGCCGAGGCCGGGCTTGATCTCCATCCGCAGCATGACGCGGAACGCGGCGGCCATCAGGCGATCCCGCCGTCGACCGAGACGACCGAGCCGGTGACGTACCGCGCGTAGTCACTGCTGAGCCAGGACACCGCGCCGGCGACCTCGTCGGGCGTGCCGAGGCGGCCGAGCGCCGTCTTGTCGCTGTAGCGCTGGATCATCAGCGCGCGCTGCTCTTCCGGCATCGCGTCGATGGCCTCGGTGTGAATCATGCCGAGGGACAGGATGTTGAAGCGGATACCTCGTGAACCCAGTTCACGGGCAACCGACCTGTGGAGTCCGTGCAACGCCGCTTTGGTGGTGGTGTAGTGCGCCCGCAGCGGGATGCCGACCTCGATCGACTTCGAACTCATGCTCATCACCGAACTTCCCTCGTGCAGCAGGGGAAGCGCGCCCTGGATGACCAGGTGCACGGCCGTGACGTTGGTGTCGAGCGTCCGCTGCCAGTCCTCGAGCGACAGCTTTTCGTACGGCACGTGGTTGATGATCGCGGCGTTGTTGACGATGACGTCGAGCTGCCCGAAGCGCGTCCGGCACTCGCCGAGCAGCTCGGTGATCTGCGCCGGGTCGGCCAGGTCGGCGCGCACGACGTGGTGGTTGCCGCCGAACTCCTTCAGCTCGCGCTCCAGCGAAAGGGCGGCTTCGCCCTCCTGCCGGTAGCACGTGACGACGTCGACGCCCTGGCGTGCCAGCGCGAGCACAACGCCGCGGCCGACCCCGCGCGTCCCGCCGGTCACGAGTGCCTTCTTGCCTGCCAAACCGAGATTCATCAGGTCCTCCGTGTTCTGGTGACGTGGGCGTCGCGGCTCACAGCGACAGGCCGAGCGCGAGGCAGTTGGCGAGCAGGGCGAGCACCGACAGCGCGGTGCGCGTCCGGTTCCACCGGCCCCACGCCGGCCGCGGGTCGCGGCCGGCGAAGTCGGCGGGCAGGTCGTCCGGGTCGAGGGCCCGCACCCACTTGTTGACCGGGACGTTCTTGAGCAGGGAGATGGTGATCGTGGCCAGCGCGAGCACGGTCGCGGCCAGGAACAGCGGCCGGGTGCCCGCCGCGTCCGCGACCAGCGCGAGCGTGACGTCGCCGAGCACGGTCACGATCAGGCAGACCGGCATGAACGGGTCGTAGCGCGTGGCGAAGAAGGCGTGCGCGTGCACGTACCGGTCCGCCGGCAGGCTCTGCAGCAGCGGCCAGCCCCCGAGCTGGGTTCCCATCAGGACCCCCGCGGCGAGGCCGTTGGCCAGGATCACGAGCGGGACGAGCACCTGCAGCACCGCACACCTCCTTCACTGCTCGCTTCAGACGACGGCCCGCGCCGCCGCCTCGACCTTGTCCTTGATCAGCCGCATCTGGATCGGCGTGTTGGTGTTGAGCCGGTCCTGCATCGCCTGGTCGCCGACCGGCGCCTGCGGCTTCATCTCGAAGTCCTGCACCCAGCGCATCCGGGTGCCTTCGGGGACCGCGAAGTACTCCCAGTAGATCCACATGTACTTGAAGGGACCCGTTTCGACGCGCTGCGAGCGCACGGTGTGCGTGGCCTCGTCCGGCGTCCGCGCGGACACCCAGTCCCAGACCTTGCCGGTCTCGTCCGGGTGCAGCGCCAGCCGGAAGCGGATCGTGCCGTCCTTTTCGGACAGCACGGTCGCCTCGGAGTACTCGCTGAACAACGTCGTCCACGTCGGGATGTCGTTGGTCATCGCCCAGACGAGCGCGAGCGGCGCGTCGATGACGATCTCGTTGTCGGTGTGCCCGGCCATCTCAGACGGCCGCCTTCGAGAGCAGGTCGTTGACGAACGCGACGGCGTCGCCGGGCGTGGTCGTCTCCGAGACGGCGTCGTCCGGCAGGCTCACGCCGTAGCGGCGCTCGACCTGGCTGCGCAGCTCCAGCATGGCCAGGGAGTCGTAACCGAGGTCCGCGAACTCGACGCCGGCGATGTCGCCGTCCAGCTCGACGCCCTCGTCGACGCCGGCGCTGGTCGTCATGATCTCCTTGAGCTCCAGCAGGGTGAACTCGCTCATGGGTTTCTCCGTTCTTAGGTGCTACGGGCGGCGCAAGACGAGTGCGGCGGTGAAGCCGCCGTGACCGCGGGCCAGTACGAGCGCGGTGCGCAGGTCGGCGTCACGCGGCCGGGTCACCAGGTCGAGGTCGCAGCCCGGGGCGAGCCGCTCCGGGCCGACGGTGTGCGGGACGATCCCGGCCCGCATCGCGAGCAGCGCGGTCGCGACGTCGAGCGCGGCGCCGCCGCCGTAGAGCCGGCCGGTCAGCGTCTTCGGCGCGGTGACCGGTACCGACCCTGGTCCGAACGTCTCGACGAGGGCTCGAGCCTCGATCAGGTCGGCGGCCGGCACGCCGGACGCGTCGGCGAACACGACGTCCACTTCGGACGGTTTGACGCCGGCGTCGGCCAGGGCCCGCGCGATGGTGCGCCGGAGGACCGGCGGCCGGTCGGAGCCGGGCGGCGGGTCGAACCCGGCCGCGTACCCGGCGATGACGCCGTACGCCTCGACGCCCCGCTCGCGGGCGCTTTCGGCGCTCTCCGCGATCAGGATCGCGCCGCCCTCGCCGGGCAGGTGCCCGGACGCCTCGACGTCGAAGGGGAGGTACGCGCGGGCCGGATCGTCCACTGTGGACAAGCCACCGGCGGACAGCTGGGCCACGAGGCCGTACGGGCACAGCGACGCGTCGGTGCCGCCGCTGACGACGACCCGCGAGCCGCCGCGGATCAGCCGGCGCGCCTGGCCGAGGACGTCGAGCCCGCCCGCCTGTTCGCAGGCCAGCACGCCGCACGGGCCGCGCATGCCGTGCCGGATCGAGATCTGGCCGGTGGTCGCGGCGTAGAACCAGGCGATGGACTGGTACGCGCCGACCCATGACGGCCCGTTCTGGTACAGCCGCTCCATCTCGTGCTGCCCGAACTCGGTGCCGCCGGACGAGCTCGAGGTGACGACGGCCATCTCGAACTCGGGCACGCCCGCCGGGTCGAGCGCGGCGTCGGCCAGCGCGTCGGCCGCGGCGGCGAGGCCGAGGTGCGTCCAGTGGTCGGTCTGCGGGATCAGCCGGCCGGGAATCCGCTCCTTCGCGGAGAACCCGGGCACCTGGCCGGCGTGCCGGACCGGGTAGCCGGAGGCGTCGAAGCGGTCGATGCGGGCGATGCCCGACTTGCCCGCCAGGACCGCCTCCCAGTGCGCCGTGGCGCCGATCCCGGTCGGCGCGACCACGCCGATCCCGGTGACGACCGTGCTCATCGATGCCCTCCACGCGAAAAGAATCCGAGACGGATAACGGCAAACGCTTTCCTGCTCACGCGATCCAGAATGCGGACCACCCCTACAACCCACCTAGGACGGGACTCGAAACCGCTCAGGCCGGGACCAAGGCGACCGCGTTGACGACCACTGCGACCAGCGCCAACGCCGTCCGCAGCAGGTGGAAGCGGCGCCACAACGGACGCGGGTCGCGCCAGTCCGGCGGAATGCTTTCCGGGTCGAGGGATTTGACGACGCGGTTGATCGGCACGTTGCAGAAGTGCGAGACGATCGAAACCGCCAGCAAAAGCACCGCGGCGACCGCGAACAACCCGTTCCCGGAATCGGCCGTGAACACCAGCACGACGTCGATCACCGTCGAGGAAAGCACGATGATCGGCATCGTCGGGTCCCACCGCTTGCCGATCAGCTGGTGCGCGTAGACGTACCGGTCGGCGGGCATCGTGATCAGGGCGGGCAGCACGCTCAGCGCCACCGCGAACAGCACCCCGGCCACAACACCGCTGCCGGCCAGCACCGCGACGGACAGCAGCCACGTGATCATGGCCGGACAGCCGCCCGGGACAGCTCGACGACCGCGGCCGCGTCGTCGTCACCGCGGCCCGCGTCGAGCAGTTCTTCGAACCGCTCGGCCGCTTTCGACGTCAGTGGCAGCGATGCTCCGTGCCGCTCCGCCTCGGCCGTCGCGAGCCGGAGGTCCTTGTGCATCAACGTCGTCCGGAACGCGGCCGGGCGGTAGGAGCGACGCCGCATGAAGTCCGCGCGGAACGCCAGCACCGGCGAGCGCCAGCCGCTGTTGTCGAACGCGTCCAGCAGCAGGTCGCGTTCCATGCCCATCGACTCGGCGAGCGCGACCGCCTCGGCCAGCCCGGCCGTCTGCACGCCGAGCAGCAGGTTGAACGCCAGCTTCAGCACGCCGGCGCTGCCGGGCCCGCCGAGGTAGCGGACGTCCCGGCCGAGCGCGGACAGCACGCCGGACACGTCGTCCGCCCACGCGCGCTCGCCGGCCACGAACACCCGCAGCTCACCGGTCGCGGCCATCTTCGGGTTCCCGATGACGCACGCCTCGACCCGCCGCACGCCGAGCGCGTCGAGCCGCTCGGTGATCTCCTCGGCGAAAGCGGGCGACACCGTCGAAGTGTCCACAATGGTCAGTCCGGGCCGCAGCTGGGTCGCGAGGCCGTCGAACACGACCTGCGTGACAGCGGCTTCGTCGGCCAGGCTGAGCAGCACCACGTCCACGTCCGCCGCGGCTTCCGCCGGGGACGCGGCGATCCGCGCCCCCGCTTCCGCGAGCGGGGCGGCCTTCGCCGCGGTCCGGTTGTAGGCGGTGACCTCGAACCCGGCGGCGAGCAGGGCCCGGGCCATGCCCCCGCCCATCATCCCGAGGCCGATCACGCCGATGCGTGCCAGAGTCATGGCTCAGCTCCCCGCCGGGTGGGTCGCCACGGACAGCTGGGAGACGCACCGCATGGTCGCGTTCCGGAAGTACTCGGCGAACCCGGCCGCGCTGTCGGTGTCGCGCTGCTCGGCGAGGTACGGCGCGAGCTCGTGCTCGACCGTGTGCACCCCGCTCTGGGCCGCCATGTGCTTGCCGACGGCCGCGAAGTCGCCTTCGAAGTGGATGAACCGCACGACGATGTCGTCCTTGACGAACACGGCCGTGCCGAGCAGCCGGCCCGCCGCGTCGCCGTCGTCGCCACGGAAGTCCGGCGTGTCGACCCGCTTGAACCGCGCGAAGACGTCGGCGATCTCGTCCTCGAACCCGGGCTTGACCCGGTAGGTGATGGCCGCGTAGGGCATTACACGTGTCCTTTCTGGACGTCAGCGACTTCGACGACGTCGGCGACTTCGGCGACGAGCGCGTTGCCGAGTGTGCGGCGGGACAGCAGGAAGACGACGCCGATGAGGGCGGCCACCCCGCCGAGGGAGGCGTAGTAGACGGGCTCGCTCATGGCCGTGCTCAGCCGCACCAGCAAACTGCCGAGCCCGCCACCCAGGGCGGCGAACAGCCACAGCATCCCGATGACGCGGCCGATGAACTCCGGCCCGAGCACGTCGGCGGCCGACGAGATCGCGACCGCCGCGATGATCACCTCACCGGCCGCGTGCAGCAGGTAGACCAGCGCGAGCCACAGCAGTGACACCTGCTGACCGTCTCCGGCGAGCGAGGACCCGACGCACATCACGAGGAACCCGGTACCCACCATCACCAGGCCGACGCCGAGCTTCACGCCGACGCCGTCGACCGCGGGCAGCACCTTGGCCACCACCGGGGCGAGCACCAGGATGAACGCCGGCGTCGCCGCCTGCAGCCAGCTGGCCGGGATGCCCAGGCCGAACACCGTGAGGTCGGTGTGGTCCCGCGCGAACAGCGTCAGCAGCGACGCCGAGTGCGCGATGATGATCCAGAACAACGTTGCCCCGAGGCACACCGCGAGGTAACCACGCAGCCGGCGCCGTCGTCCCGCGGTGAGGGCCGGGTTCCGGTACAGCGTCACGTACCCCACGACCGGCAGCAGGATGCTGAGCACGCTCGCGATCATGATCGCGGTGGTCGCGGACAGCCGGCCGGTCACGGCCAGCAGCGCGACGAGCACCACGGCGAGCCCGAGCACCAGGCCCGCCCCGCGCAGGGCCCGGCGCCGCTCGAGCGGCGTGGCCGGCCGGCGCGCGCGCATCCCGGTGCCGCCGAACTGCCCGGCCGAGAAGGCCAGCAGCACCGCCGTCACCAGGACGGCCGCCGAGGCGACCGAGAACCCGAGGTGCCAGCTGACCTTCTCGCCGAGGTAGCCGGTGATCAGCGGCGCGGCGAGCGCCGAGATCTGGACGCCGACGTACATCAGCGAGATGCCCGACTCGCGGCCGCGGCGGCCGTCGAACATCAGGTTGATCAGCGCCTGGTGGTTCGGCTTGAACAACCCGCCACCCGCGGCGAGCAGGATCAGGCCGGCCGTGGTGGCCCAGCCGGTCGGCGCGGCCAGCGCCAGGTAGCCGGCGCCGCTGAGCACGCAGCCGCACAGCAACCCGCGCCACTGCCCGAGCAGCCGGTCGCCGATCCAGCCGCCGGGCAGCGACAGCAGGAACATCACGCTGATCCAGGCGCCGAACAACGCGGCCGCGTCGGCCGTGCGCAGCCCGAGGCCGCCCCGCTCCACCGGCGCGGCGGCGTACAGCACGAGGATCGCCTGCATGCCGTAGAACCCGAAGCGCTCCAACGTGTCCGTGACGAACAGCGTGGTGTACCACCGCGGCATCCGTCGCAACGAGACCGTGCCGTCGAGCGCGACCCGGTCGATCTCCGGCGCGCTCACGCCACGCCCTCGGGCGGCAGGCCGCTGGCGCGGGTCAGCACGTCGGCGAGCACGGTGTCCTGGTCGGCGACCTTGCCGGCCGAGCGCCACGCGACGAACGCGTCCGGCCGCACGAGCACCGCGCCGTCCGCCGAGACGCCGTACGCCTTGGCCCAGTCGCGGTCGACGGCGGTGATCTCGCCGCCGTCGATCACCTGGACCTCCAGCGGCAGGCCCGTCTGCTTGGCGACGCGCTCGGCGGCCTCGACCCACCCGTTGGCACGGGAGCCGGTGAGCAGCACGAACTTGTCCCAGAACAGGTCGATTGTGGACAGTCGCTGCCCGTTGCGCTCCAGCCAGACGTGCGGCGCGCGCGTGCCGGGCTCGCCGGCCAGCTCCAGGCCCGGGCTGAGCGTCGGGGCGTCCGCCTGACCGCCGGTGATCGCCTCGGAGTGGTAGCGGTACCCGAGGGTGATGATGACGTCGTCCACCAGGGACGCCCGGGTCTCTTCGTCGGCGTAACCGTGCCGGATCCGGTTGCGCACCATGGCCTGGCGGGCCATCGCCCCGCCGACCCCGCGGCGCTCGGCGTCGTAGCTGTCGAGCAGCGCGTCACCGCCTGTGCCGGCGAGCACGGCGGCGATCTTCCACGCGAGGTTGTGCGCGTCGTGGATGCCGGTGTTCGCCCCGAACCCGCCGGCCGGCGGGTGCACGTGCGCCGCGTCGCCGGCGAGGAAGACGCGCCCGCTGCGGAACGTGTCGGCCACCAGCTGCGCGCCCTGCCACGGCACCTTCGCGACGATCTCGACGTCCATGTCCGGCACCCCGGCGGCCGTGCGCACGATGTCGACGCAGCGCTCGTCCGGGTAGTCGGCCGGCGTCTCGCCCTTCTCCGGGTAGTACAGCGGCGCGGCCAGCCACGGGTCGGCGCCGTGCAGCCGCGACAGGCCCATCAGCGTGCCGGGCGCCGCGGTGGCGTAGCACAGGATGAACTTGCGGTCCTTGAGCACCGACGTCAGCTGCGGCGCGCGGAAGTACACGCTCAGCGCGTTGAACACGGTGCCGATGCCACTGCGCTCGACGCCGAGCGCCTTGCGGATCCGGCTGTTCGCGCCGTCCCCGGCGACCAGGTAGTCGGCCCGGACCGTGGTCTCCTCGCCGGTGGTGAGGTCCTTGATCTGCGCGGTGACGCCGTCGGAGTCCTGGGTGAACGACGTCAGCCGCGTCCCGAACCGGATGTCGGCGCCCGCGCCGCGGGCCAGGTCGGCCAGCACCCGCTCGTAGCGGTCCTGCCCGCAGCCCATCACGCGCTCGGGGCTGACGGTCGGGCCGTCGAGCGACGGCGACTCCAGCACCTCGGCGTCGTCGATCTCGGCGAAGGTGCGGACCTGGATGATGCCGCCTTCGAAGTACGGGTGGGAGTCGCCGACCTCGAGGGCGCGGATCTCCTGGTTCACCCCGGCGGCGCGGAACAGCTCCATGGTCCGGGCCTGCAGCCCGGGCGCCCGCGGCAGCGTGGACGTGCCGTCCCGCTGCTCCACGAGCAGGGGCCCGACGCCGTGGCGGGCCAGGAACAGCGCGGTCGAGATACCGACCGGGCCGGCGCCCACGACGAGCACCGGCACTCGGATGTCAGTCATGCGTTTTCCTTTGCTCGCGGCCGGGTTACAGGCAGACCTTGGCCAGCTCGTCGAGCTGGTCGACGTCGGACGTGCAGGGGAAGAGCAGCAGTTCGTCGCACCCGGCGGCGGCGTAGGCGTCGATCGTCTCGCGCAGCCGGGTCTCGTCGGAGATGACGCCGTTCGCCAGGAACTGCGCCTTCTCGCCCATGTAGGAGTAGTAGTCGAGCAGGTAGCGGCCACCGGCCGCCTTGCGCTCCTCGCCGAGGGCGACGTAGGTGAGCGCGCCCATCTTCGGCGTGTCCGCGCGGCCCGCCGCGGTGAACGCGTCGCGGACCAGGTCGGCCTGCTGCGGGTAGCGCGAAACCGGGCCACCGCCGGAGACCCAGCCGATGCCGTGCTCGGCGGCGCGCCGCACGAACGCCGGCCCGTTGCCGCCGGCCCAGATCGGGACGGCCGTGCCGTTCGACGGCTTCGGGCCGATGCCGGGCACCGGGCCGCGGCCCGCCCAGACCTCCTTGAGCTCGCCGAGCAGCTGGTCGAGCCATCTGCCACGGGTGTGGAAGTCGACGCCGGTGGCGAGGAAGTCGTCCTCGCGCCCGCCGGCGGCGACGCCGACCACCAGCCGCCCGCCGGAGAGCCGGTCGATGCTCGCCAGTTGCTTGGCCAGCAGCGCCGCGCTCGGCCAGTAGCCGGCCAGCAGGATGGTCGGGGCCAGGGTGATCCGGCTGGTGGCGGCGGCCGCCGCGGCCAGCGCCACCGTGGCGTCGTAGCTGTCGTACACCAGCCGGTCGAGCACGGCCAGCGTGCTGAACCCGAGCTCGTCCGCGCGAGCGGCGAACTCGATCAGCTGCCGGCCGTCCGTGCCGGGGACGGTGTTGGGCAGGCCCACTCCGATGTCCATAACTCCTCCTGTCTTTTCAGCTGGCCGAGTCAGCCGGCCACGCGCGCCGGGAGCACCGACTCGTCGAAGTCGATCCGCTTGAGCGACCACTTCGCGACCTGCAGCGACATCGCGACGGCGTCCGTGGCGTAGCCGAGCATTTCCGTCTGGTACCGCTCGGAAGCCAGCGCGACCGGCTGCTCGCCGCGGTCGGCGGCGAGCAGTTCGCGGGTGAGCGTCGCGGCGTCGCGCAGCGCCGTGTTCGCGCCGACACCACCGGACGGCGGCATCGCGTGGACGGCGTCGCCGAGCGGGATGACCGGGCCCGGCTCCCACGGCTCGATCGGCGCGGTCGCCCGGACGGCCACCGGGAACGTCTCCTCGACGTCGGCGAACTCCATGATCGCCCGCAGGTGCGGGTGCCAGCCGGTGGTGCGGGCCTTCGCGAACTCCCACAGCTCGGCGCCGCTCATCGCGAGGAACTGCTCGTCCGGCATCCCGGTCGCGGTGCGGTGCATGGAGAACACCGACATGAAGTAGTCGTCGCACGGCTCGAAGGCCAGCTCCGGCCAGAGCCGCGCGGACGCCGTCGCCGGTTCGGTCCGGAAGACCATCGGCATCAGGCCGAGCTTGTGCTCGTCCGAGCCGATCACCCAGGTGAACCGGTCCTGCAGGATCTCCGGCAGTTCCGCGCGCAGCCGCGCGGTCATCGGGATCCGGCCGAAGATCGTCCGGACGCCGAGGTCGCGCGGCTCGGCTCCGCCACGCGCCCGCCGGATGCCGGAGTTCGCGCCGTCGGCGGCGACGAGGACGTCCCCGGTGTCGACGCTGCCGTCCGCGAACTGCACGGCGACCGTGCCGTCCGGCTGGACCTCGTGGTGGGTGTAGCGCTTGCCGAAGTGGACGGCGTCGGTGAGCCCGGCCAGCAGGACCTTCCGCAGCGTGACGCGGTCGACGGCGTCGACCTTGTCCGCCTGCCCGGCCCGCGGGTCGGTCATCTCCGGAGTCCACTGTGGAGTGAGGTGCTCGTCGTAGTTCGCCATGCCGAAGCCGTAGCGGCTGTTCGCGGTCGCGGTCAGTACTTCTTGGACGCGCTCGGGCAGGCACTCCCGCAGCGCGCGTTCGCCGTCTTGGCTGATGTGCAGCCGGTAGCCCTGGTTGCGGCCGCGGATCGAGTCGTCGCGTTCGTGCACGGAGACGTCGACACCGGCCTTGCGCAGCCCCTGGGCCAGGCACAACCCGCCGACACCACCGCCGATGACGACGACCCGCAGGCCGCGTCGCGCGGTGGCCATCAGACCCCGCCGTCGACGTTGAGGGTGACACCGCTGATGTACTTCGCCGTGTCACCGGCAAGGAACAGCACGGCGCCGGCGACGTCTTCCGGCTGGCAGATCCGGCCCAGCGCCGTCATCCCGACGATCCGCTCGACGGCGTGCGGCGGCAGGCCCGCGCCCGGCTCGGTCTCGGTGAGACCGGGGGCGACGGTGTTGACCCGGATGCCGCGCGGGCCGAGCTCCTTGCACAGGCCGCGGGTGAAGCCGATCAGCGCGGCCTTCGACGCGGTGTAGTGCACGCCGTTGACGCGGCCGCGCAGCGCGACCGACGACCCGACGTTCACCACCGACGCGCCGTCGGTCAGCAGGTCCAGCACGGCCTGCGTGACCAGGTAGGCCGACGTCACGTTGTGGTCGATGAGCCGGCTCCACTCGGCGTCGTCGATCTCCCCGAAAGGGACCCCGCCGTCGACGCCGACGTTGTTGACGACGACGTCGAGCCCACCCCAGTCGGCTCGCACCGTCTCCGCCAGCGCCGCGACGTCCGCGCGGCGCGTCACGTCCGCCTGCACCAGGCGGTGGTGCTCGCCGAGCGCCTTAAGTTCCCGCGCCAGGCTTTCCGCCGCCTCGTCACCGGTTCGGTGGCCGGCGAGCACCCAGGCTCCGGCCCGGGCGAAGGCCAGCGCCGTGGCCCGGCCGATCCCCTTGGTGCCACCGGTCACCAGTACTCGTTTGCCCCGCAGTCCTTGCTCCACCGGACGCCACCTTTCCCGTTCGACTTGGCCGTGAGCCTGACAAGGACCGCTGAACCGGAACTCGAACCCGGGTGGAGCCCGCCGGTTCCACGCCGGTTCGAGTTGCGCTCCACCCCGCGGTGGAACGGTGACGACAGATCC
The DNA here is from genome assembly GCF_036114655.1 of Amycolatopsis sp. NBC_00348. Taxonomy (NCBI): domain Bacteria; kingdom Bacillati; phylum Actinomycetota; class Actinomycetes; order Pseudonocardiales; family Pseudonocardiaceae; genus Amycolatopsis; species Amycolatopsis sp. NBC_00348. Next base: position 7,585,736 of record NZ_CP107994.1, read on the forward strand.
GGCCCGGTCAGTGGCCGCGCGAACTGTCGAGAAGGGAAGTCGGCACATGACGAGTACCGCACCGGATGTCAGCACCCCGGCGGGAATCATCAGGCTCTGCAACGCTTTCTGTGACGCCAAGGCGTTGCTCACCGCGGTGGAACTCGACCTGTTCACCAAGCTGCACTCGGGCTCGGCGACCGAAGAGCAGCTCCGGAAGAGCCTGGCGCTGCACGGGCGCGGCCTCGGCGACTTCCTGAACCTGCTGGTGGCGCTGGGCCTGCTGGAGAAGGAGGGCGACCGCTACCGCAACGCCGCCGGCGCCGACCGCTACCTGGTGACGAACCTCCCGACGTACGTCGGCGGCTTCATGCACCGCGCCAACAACAACCTGTACCCGGCGTGGGGCCTGCTCACCGAGGCGCTCAAGACCGGGAAGCCGCAGGCCGAGGGCGACTTCGAGCAGGTCATCGCGAACCCGAAGGTGCTGGGCCAGTTCATCCGGATGATGGACGCGCTCACGCAGGTGCTCGGGCCGCAGCTGATCGAGGCGTTCGAGTGGTCGGAGTTCAAGACCATGCTCGACATCGGCGGCTGCCGCGGCAACATGGCGAGCCAGATCGTCAAGGCGAACCCGGACCTCTACGGGCACGTCTTCGACCTGCCGCCGATGAAGCCGTTCTTCACCGAGCACATGGCGACGCTCGGCCTGACCGACCGCCTGGAGTTCCACGGCGGCAACGTCTTCCACGACGACCTGCCGTCGGCCGACCTGGTGGTGCTGGGCCACATCCTGCACGACTTCGACCGCGACCACCGCAAGCGCATCCTGCAGAAGGCCTCGGCGTCGGTCAACCCCGGCGGCACGCTGCTGGTGTACGACCGCATGCTGGACGAGGACCCCCGCCACGTCGAGAACCTGGTGATCAGCATCGACATGCTCCTGGTCAGCGACGGCGGCTCGGAGTACCCGGCGTCGGAGGTCCGCGAGCACGCCGCGGAGGTCGGCTTCACGGACTTCACGTCGAAGCCCCTGGGCGACTACGACACCCTGGTCGTCCTTCGCCGCCCCGCCTGAGTCCCGCACCCCCAAGGGCCGTGAAGGCCTCCTTACCGGCTCTTATGGCCGGTAAGGAGGCCTTCACGGCTTTTCGCTACCCCCGGGGAGGCCGGCCGCGGAGCCGACCCGACGGGTACGCGAGCTGACTCCCCAGGTACGCGAGCCGACCCTCCGGGTGCGCAGAACGGGCCGGGATCCGGGTGTCGGCGCGGACCCGAGACGCGACGCGTGTCGTCCTCGGAATCACGCGTGTCGACCCTTCAATCACGCGTGTCGACCCTGGGATCACGCGAGCCGACCCTCCAGACACACGAGCCGACCCTCCGGGGCCGGGCAGGGTCCGTGATCGAAGGGTCGACTCGCGTGATCAGGAAGCCGACACGCGTGATCAGAGGGTCGACACGAAGAACGGGCCGGGATCCGACAGGATCCCGGCCCGTTCTCGTGGCGGCAGGTACGGCGGGTCAGGCGGGTACCGGGCTCCGGGGCACCGCGAACTGCGTGACGCACCGCAGCATGCTTTCCCGGAACGTCCGGACGAAGCCTTCCACCGTCCCCGTGTCACGCGGGTTGTTCAGGTACGGCGCCAGCTTGCGCTCCACCTCCCGCACCCCCGGCTGGTTCGCCATGAAGCGGGCCACGGCGTCCAGGTCGCCTTCGTACTCGATGAACCGCACCAAGGTCGCGTCCCGGATGAACACCGCGGTCGCCAGGATCCGGGCACCGTCCGGCAGGACGCTCGACCTCGGCCGCTGGAAGTCCGCGAACACCTCGGCGACGTCGTCCTCGCAGCCGCTCTTGATGTCGTAGGTGATCGCCACGTACGGCATCAGCGGGCCTTCCGGCAGACGACGGCCGTCTCGAGGCCGTCGAACAGCGCCACCGTCGTCGTCGACTCGAAGCCCGCGGCCGCCGCGTACTCGCGGCAGTCGGCGATCGTGTACTCCGAGCCGCCCGGGGTCACCACCAGCAGGTTCAGGCATCCCAGCAGGCCGACCTTGTTGACGCGGCGGTCGTCGTCGATCATCCGGTCGTAGATCACCACGATGCCGCCGGGGTTGACGGACTCGTACGCGCGCCGCACCAGCGTCGCGCGCTCCTCGTCGTTCCAGTCGTGCAGGATGTGCCCGAAGATCAGCACGTCCGCCGGCGGGATCGGCTCGGTGAAGAAGTCGCCGACGACGAACCCGACGCGCCCCGTGGTGCCCTTGGCCGCCATGTGCTCGTGGAACAGCTCGGCGATCTCCGGCCGGTCGAACACGACGCCGTCCAGGTGCGGCTGGGCCTTCACCAGCGACGCCGACAGGTTGCCGCGCGCGCCGCCGACGTCGACGAACGTCTTGTGCTCGGCCCAGTTGACGCCGTCGGCCAGCTCGGTCGCGATGTGCGTCGTCCACGCGTCCATCGCGGCGATGAACGAGCGCCGCTCCTCCATGTCCTCGTACAGCCGCTCGAAGTAGTCCGCGGTGTCCCAGCCGATGAACGGCTTGCCCGAACGGAGGCTTTCGGTCAGCCCGCCCCAGGCGCGGAACAGGTGCTTGCTCGCCTGCCGCATCCAGCCGCCGAGGAAGGTTTCCTTGTGCTCGTCGAGGAAGTACCCCGTGGTCGCGGTGTTGCGGTAGAGCCCGTCCTCGCGCTCCAGCAGGTCGAGCGAGACGAGCGCGTCGAGGAAGTCCCGCGACGAGCGCGGGTGCAGGTCCAGCTTCGCCCGCAGCTGCTCCTCGCTCGCCGACCCGGCGCCCAGTTCGGTGAACAGGCCGATCTCGACGGCGGTCAGCAGCGTCTTGGCGGCCCAGAACGACGTCCCCAGCTCGATCAGCGGCCGGGCGTTGATCGCGGAAACCGTGCCCTGGTCAGCAGTGGTGGTCATGAACGGTCCTTCCTTGCGTGGTGTGATCAACAGGGGTCACCACTGCAGCGGCAGGGTGTCCGGTCGGGTGAACGCGCGGTTCGCGCTCCACTCGAGTTCGGCGGGCGGGACGGCGATGCGGAACTCGCCGAAGTGCTCGAGCATCCGGTCCAGCGCGACCGTCAGCTCGACCCGGCCCAGGTGCGCGCCGAGGCAGTGGTGGATGCCGTGCCCGAAGGCGAGGTGCGGGTTGTGCGCGCGGGTCAGGTCCACCTCTTCGGCGCCGGTGAAAACGCTTTCGTCGCGGTTCGCGGAGTTGATGCACGGCAGCACCGCGTCGCCCGCCTTGACCGTGACGCCGCCGATCTCCATGTCTTCCAAGGCGATCCGGATCGGCCCGACGCCGCCGCCGGCCTGCGAGTACCGCAGCAGCTCGTCGACGGCGGCGGGCAATTCGTCGCGGTGCTCGACGAGCCGCCGCACCGCGCCCGGCTGTTCGGTCAGCGTGAGCACGCCGTGCGCGATCTCGGACGTCGTCGCGTGGTAACCGGCCATCAGCATGGTCTCGGCGAACGCGAGCAGCTCCTCGGTGCTGAGCGAATCGTCCTCGTCCCGCGCGGTGATCAGCACGGCGAGCAGGTCGTCGGCCGGGTTCTTCTGCTTGGTCTCGATGAGGTCGTTGAGGTACTGCCGCAGCTTCCCGGCGGCTTCGCCGACCTGTCCGGACGACCGGTGCCCGACGCTCAGCATCACGTCGGTCCAGCCGCGGAACAGGTCGTGGTCGTCCTGCGGGACGCCGAGCATCTCGCAGATCACGGTGATCGGCAGCGGCTGCGCGAGGTGCTCGATCAGGTCGGCGCCCGGGCCGGCCTTGACCATCCCGGCCACCATCTCCTCGGCCAGCTCCTCGACGCGCGGGCGCAGGTTCTCCACCTGCCGCGTCGTGAACACGCGGCCGACGAGCTTGCGCAGCCGGGTGTGCTCGGGCGGGTCCATCACGAAGATCGACTTCGACCCGGCCGCGACCGGCAGCAGCCGGGGCGCGTCCGGGCGGGTGATGGCCTCGCGGCTGAACCGCGCGTCGGCCAGCACCTTGCGGACGTCGGCGTGCTTGGTGACCAGCCAGACGGCGTGGCCGTTGGGCAGGATCGCCTTCGCGACCGGCTCCTCGGCGCGCAACCGTGCGTACTCCTCCGGCGGCAGCAGCGGATGCTTGCTGGTGAACGGAAACCGCAGCGTGTCGACGGCTTCTTGGGTCATCTGCGTCTCCTATGGACAGTCTGCTACGGACGATTGAGGACCGGGCCGGTCAGGGTTTCCAGCGCGGCGGCGACCTTCGACGGCGACGGCTGCTCGCGCATCTCCGCCGCGACCTCCCGGGCCGCCGTCCGCTGCGGTGTGCCGGGGGCGATCAGCCGCACGATGTGGTCGTGCAGCACGTCGGCCGTCGCGTCGGCGATCCCCACGACCACGCCGGCCCCGCGCGCCCCGGCCCGCGCCGAGTGCCCGGCGTGGTCGGGCAGCTGCGGCACCAGCAGCACCGGGACGCCTTCGTGCAACGACGTCAGCAGGCTGCTCGCGCCGCCGTGGCCGACCAGCAGGTCGCAGCCGGCCAGGATCGGCTGCAGGGGCTCGTCGACGAGCACGTGGACGTGGCCCGGCAGCGGCCCGAGCAGCGGGCGCTGGGCCGAGGACACCGCCAGCACGACGTCGACGTCGAGGTCCGCCGTCGCGGCGACGACCCGGTCGACGAGGAACCGCCGCGGGTCGACCTTCGCGATCGTGTGGCCCCAGCTGACGCAGACCCGCGGCCGGTCGCGGCCGATGCGGAACCCGCGCGGCGGCGTGGCCGGGCCGTTGACCGGGACGTACCGCACGGGCAGCCGCCGGTGCTCGCCCGGCACCTGCATGCTCGCCGGCACCGGGTCGATCGTCGCGGCGCCGGCGGCGTCGAAGGGCAGGCCGCCGAACCGGGCGGCCAGCGGCGCGAACGCCTCGGCGAGCACACCGCTCACCCGCGAAAGCAGGTCGGCGCCGTAGAGGTGGCGCACGGCGGGAACGCCGGCGGCCGCGGCGGCGAGCGGACCGGCCAGCGCCGTCGGGTCGTAGACGACGAGATCGGCGCGCCAGTCGCGGACCAGCTCGGCCAGATCGTCCACCATGGACTCGGCGTGCTCCAGCAACAGCCGCACCGCACGGGGTTTGCCGCTCTTCGCCGGCGACGCGGCCCCGGGAACGGTCGGCAGCAGGTACTCCCGCACGATCCCCGCGGTGTCGACGTCGACGCCGACCCGCGCCGCGGTCAGCCCGGCCCGCCGGATCTCCCCGGCCAGCCCGGGCTGGCTCGCGAACAGCACCTCGTGGCCGGCCGCCCGGCACGCCCAGGCCAGCGGCGCCAGCGCGTACAGGTGCGTCGGCCAGGCCCACGTCGTGAACACCACCCGCATGTCCGTTCCTCCTGTGCTTCTCGCCGACGGCCGTCTCGGCGACGACGGTGGCACCGCGTTCTGAAGCCTGACTCGAACGACCGGCACTCCAGCGCGGATCGAGCAGCGGCCGCGACCATCGCGACGGAACGACCACCGACAGCGGAGGAACACCGTGGCCGCACAACGCACCGCCCTGATCACCGGGGCCAACCGGGGGCTCGGCCAGGCCGTCGCCGCCGAGCTGGCCGGCCGGGGGCTCGACGTCATCATGACCGCGCGGGACTTCGACGCCGCCGCGAAAGCCGCCGCCGAGATCGGCGCGCGGCCGTACGCCCTCGACGTCACCGATCCCGCGAGCGTGGCGCGGGCCGCCGCCGAGCTGACCGAGGTAGACGTCCTGGTGTGCAACGCCGGCGTCCTGCTCGACGGCGGCCACGACCCGCTGACCGTGCCGCTCGAGCTCGTCGAGCAAACGCTTTCGGTGAACCTGCTCGGCGGCTGGCGCACCGCGCAGGCGTTCCTGCCCGCGATGGTGCGCCGCGGCTGGGGCCGCGTCGTGTTCCTCTCCAGCGCCACCGGGTCGTTCGAGCTGGGGCTGTGGCTGGGCGCGCCGGCGTACTCGCTGTCGAAGACCGCGGTGAACGGCCTGACCACCATGCTGGCGCGGGAGATCGAGGGCACGGGCGTGCTGGTCAACGCCGTCAACCCCGGCCAGGTGCGCACGCGCATGGTGCCGGCTGCGCAACGCAGTCCCGAAGACGCCGCCGTCGACATCGCCGACGTCGCGACCCTGCCGGACGACGGCCCGACGGGCGCGTTTCTGCGCTCGGGCAAGCGGATTCCGTGGTGAATTCGAGCCGGGCTACACCGGCGGCCCGGAACATGAAGCGTCCCGTACCACCACGTTGCCAGGAGGCGAGAACGTGCACCGCACCCTGATCGTCGCGAAGCTCAAGACCGACTCACCCGAACGGATCGCGGACGTCTTCGCCGAGTCCGACGCCACCGACCTGCCGCGCATGGTCGGCGTCTCGCGGCGGACCCTCTTCACCTTCCACGACCTGTACTTCCACCTCGTCGAGGCGGACCAGGACATCAACCCGAGCCTGTACAAGGCGCGCAGCACGGAGCTGTACAGCGACATCAACACCAAGCTCGCCGAGCTCGTCTCGCCGTACGACCCCGGCTGGAAGGAACCGAAGGACGCGATGGCGTCCCCGTTCTACGTCTGGACTCCCGAGGAAGGCCGCGTTCGATGACCACAGTGGACAGGGTGAAGGTCAACGTCGCCGAGGCGGCCCCGAACCAGCGCCGCGGCGGCGACATCCGCGTGACGCTCAGCCCGAAGACGGTCGGCTCGACGTCCGGCTTCGGCGGCTTCCTCATCCTCGGCGCGGGCGAGCACGTCACCGAGCACTACCACCCGTACTCCGAGGAGTTCCTGCACGTCGTCGAGGGCGAGCTGGAGATGACGCTCGACGGCGTCGCGGTGCGGCTCGGCCCGGGTGACTCGCTGATGGTCCCGATCGGCGTGCGGCACCGGCTGGTCAACGTCGGCGACGTCGAGGCGCGCGGCGTGTTCCACCTGTCGCCGCTGGCGCCGCGGCCGGAGCTCGGCCACGTCGACACGGAACAACCGCAGCGCCCGGACGCCCCGAACCCGGCGGTCGGGGGTGCTTCGTGACCCGGAGCGTCTCCATCACCGGGATCGGTGTGGTGGCGCCCGGCGGGGTCGGCCGGGAACCGTTCTGGGCACTGCTGAGCGCCGGGCGCACCGCGACCCGCCGGATCAGCCTGTTCGACGCCACCGGTTTCCGCTCGAAGATCGCGGCGGAGGTGGACTTCGACCCGCGGGCCGCGGGCCTGTCGGCGCAGCAGGTGCGGCGGATGGACCGGGCCGCGCAGTTCGCCACGGTGTGCACCCGGGAGGCGGTGGCCGACAGCGGCCTCGACCTCACGGGCCTGGACCCCGGGCGGATCGCGGTCAGCATCGGCAGCGCCGTCGGCTGCACGATGGGCCTGGAGGAGGAGTACGCCGTGCTCGCCGACGAGGGCAAGCACTGGCTGGTCGACCACACCTACGGCGTCCCGCACCTCTACGGCTACATGGTGCCGAGCACGCTGGCCGTCGAGGTCGCGTGGGAGGTGGCGGCCGAGGGCCCGACGGCGCTGGTGTCGACGGGCTGCACGTCGGGCCTCGACGCGGTCGGCCACGGCGTGGCGCTGATCGAGGAGGGCTCGGCGGACGTCGTGCTCGCCGGCGCCACGGACGCGCCGCTGTCGCCGATCACCTCGGCGTGCTTCGACGCGATCCGCGCGACGTCGGCGAACAACGACGACGCCGAGCACGCGTCGAGGCCGTTCGACGCGCGGCGCGACGGGTTCGTGCTCGGCGAGGGGTCCGCGGTGCTGGTGCTCGAGGAGACGTCGGCCGCGCTGCGGCGCGGGGCTCGCGAGTACGCGCGGATCGTCGGGTTCGCCGGGCGCAGCAACGCCTTCCACATGACCGGGCTCAAGCCGGACGGCCGCGAGATGGCGGAGGCGATCCGGGTCGCGCTCGACCACGCGCGGCTGGCGCCGGCGGACGTCGACTACATCAACGCCCACGGTTCGGGGACCAAGCAGAACGACCGCCACGAGACGGCGGCGTTCAAGCGCAGCCTCGGGGAGCGGGCGTACGAGGTCCCGGTCAGCTCCATCAAGTCGATGATCGGGCACTCGCTCGGCGCGATCGGCTCGCTGGAGGTGGCGGCGTGCGCCCTGGCGCTCGACCGCCAGGTGGTCCCGCCGACGGCGAACCTGCACGAGGCCGACCCGGAGTGCGACCTGGACTACGTCCCGTTGACGGCGCGCGAGCACGAGATGGACGTGGTTCTCACGGTCGGCAGCGGTTTCGGCGGCTTCCAGAGCGCGATGGTCCTGGCCCGGCCCGGAGCGGCCGGCGCCTGAGGGAGGAGAAGGAGCGGTGGTGCGGGTTCGCGGCGCCACCGCTCTTTCCCGTGCCCACGAACAAGTCGTGAGTGGTAAAGAGGGTTAGAACCCTCATTACCACTCACGACCGGTTGTCACGATTTGTCGGGATTCAGGTATTCGATCAAGCGCGCGAGCTGGTCGGCGTACTGCTTGACGAACTCCGGGGACTCCGGGTCCTGCTGCGCCACGCCCTCGATGACGTGCGGCAGGGTCACCGGCGCCATCGCCGCGGCCATCAGCATCACCGTCAGGCAGGCGGGATCCACCCACTCGGGGAGCTGACCGGACTTCTGCAGCTCGGCCACCTGGTCCACGGTGCCGCCCAGCCGGGCCGACCGCGGCGCGTGGTCCGGGTCGGTGTCCGGGCCGCCGTACTCCAGGCCCGACCACGCCAGCAGGCGCATGCCGTCCCGGGACGTCAGCACCTCCAGGACGTAGCGGCGCAGCTGCTCCGACAGCGGGGTGCCGGGCGCCACCAGCTCGCTCTCACGCTGGCCCCAGCCCTCCGACATGGCCTGGTACAGGCCTTCCTTGCCGTCGAAGTAGTACGAGATGAGCTGCTGGTTCACGCCCGCGCGCGACGCGATCGCCGCGATGCGCGCGCCCGCGTACCCGTGCGCGGCGAACTCCGCGACGGCCGCTTCCAGGATCAGCCGGCGCGTGCGGTCCGGATCCCGCTGCCGCTCCTGCGGCTTCGGCGAACGGCGGGGCTTCGACGACGCGGTCACACCGGCGACTATACATGCGCCCAACCACCTCAACCGGCTGATCGACTTAATGAAACAGACGGTTGACACAGTGAGGCAAGTCCCTGACTATGGTGAGAGACACACCGGCAACACCGCCCACCCGGCACGGGAGCAACCACTCACGGCCGCCGTGGACAACCGAAGACAGCGCTTTCCCGCGTCCCCGTGAACTGCACCGGGACGCCCGCGAGCCGCCTCCGGAATTGCGTAGCAGCAGTCCCGGGAAACGAGTCGAGCGACCGCTCCGCGACCATTTCGCGTCGAGCGGCAATCGCGTCCTCGAATTCATTCACGACCCCTCGGCAATACGCGCGCGCGTGCCGTTCCCGTCGCAGGAAATCCGCTCGGCGGCCGACGGGAAATCCGCGGCCGGACGCGGGCCGAAGTCGTACGCCTTGCTCACGATCTACGTCACCGCAGGTCAGAACGATGCGGGCCGATCAGGTGAATTTCGCCGGGAGTATTGCATCCCGATCACCCCTTCTATCGTGCGCTCTTCGACCAGAAAGTGACCGCCGGTCACTAGAATGCACCTGGAGCTACGAAAACCTTGCACGATAGGCTGACATTCCCAAGGCGGCGTCAGCGCTCTGCTAATGCTCGTCCAGCGGACCCGGCCATGGTGGGCAGAAGCCCGCACCCGACTGGTTCATACCCGGTTCGGGATGCGGGCAAACCTGGGGACTGGGGAGCGGTGTTCTCCGACGGGGAGCGGACCACGCCGCATCGATACTTGGAGGATGCAGATGTTGTGCGTCAAGGTTCTCGGCCCGTTGGAGGTCGTACGCGACGGGGTGCCCATCACGCCGTCCGCGCCGAAGCTCCAGCGCGTGTTCAGCCTGCTCGCCGTGTCCGCTAACCACATCGTCCGGACCGAACAGCTCATCGAGGAACTCTGGGAGGAGAACCCGCCGACCAGCGTCAAGACGACCCTGCAGACCTACGTCTACCAGCTGCGGAAGCTGCTGGAGCTGGACCCGGCGCAGCGGCCGTCGGCGCGCGTCCGCCGTGACGACGGGCAGCCCGTGCTGCTCACCCTCTCCGGTGGCTACATGCTCGCGGTGGACCGCGACGCCCTGGACTCGAGCCACTTCGAGCGCCAGGCGACGCAGGGCTGGACCGAGCTCGACGCCGGGGACGCGGAGGCGGCCTTCCACACGCTGGACGGCGCGCTGCGGCTCTGGCGCGGCTCCGCGCTCGTCGACCTCAACCCCGGGCCGGTGCTGCAGGCCGAGGTGCTGCGGCTCGACGAGATGCGCAAGAACGCCCTGGAGCACCGCATCGACGCCGCGCTGCAGCTCGGCCGGCACCAGGAGGTGCTGGGCGAGCTCACCCGGCTGGCGGCGCAGCAGCCGACGCACGAGGGCTTCCAGGCCAAGCTGATGCTGGCGCTCTACCGCTCCGGCCGGCGCTCCGAAGCGCTGGGCGTCTATCAACGGACCCGCTCGTCGCTGGCCGACGAGCTGGGCCTCGACCCGGGCGCGGAACTCCAGCGCGTCCACCGCGCGGTGCTGGCCGCCAACGGCAGCCTCGACGCCGTCCCGGCCCAGGTCCGGCGGCAGGTGGCGCGGCCGGAACCGCCGCGTCAGCTGCCACCAGCCGGGCCGGGGCTGGTCGGCCGGGACAGCGAGCTGCACACGGTCGTCACCGCCGTCACCGCGCCGGACCGGCGGGGCCCGGCGGTCGTCACCGTCGACGGCCCGCCGGGATCGGGCAAGACGGCGCTGTGCGTGCACGCGGGCCACGACGTGCGGGAGAAGTTCCCGGACGGGCAGTTCCACGCGAGCCTGGCCGACGCCGCCGGGCAGCCGGTCGACCCGGGCACGGTGCTGGCCGGGTTCCTGCGCGCGATCGGCGTCCCGGGCGACCGGATCGCCGGCTCGGTCGCGGAACGCAGCACCCAGTTCCGCACCTGGACGGCCGACCGCCGGGTGCTGGTGGTGCTCGACGACGTGCTGGACGACCACCAGCTCGCGCCGCTGCTGCCCGCGGGCCGCGGGTGCGCGGTCGTCGTCGCGAGCCGGATGCAGCTGTCGGACCCGTCGGTGACGACGGTGGTCAGCCTGAGCCCGCTGAGCGGCGCGGACGGCGTCCGGGTGCTGAGCGGGCTGGTCGGCCCGGAGCGGCTCGCTCAGGACCCGGACGGCACCCGCGCGCTGGTCGCCCGCTGCGACGGCCTGCCGCTGGCGCTGCACGCGGCGGCGACCCGGCTGCGGCACCGCCCGCACTGGCCGGTGCGGCGGGCGGCGGACTGGGCCGCGACGGGCGCGGACGACCCGTTCGACCTGCGCTCGAGCGTCTCGCTCAGCTACCGCGTCGCGACGCCGGAGGTGCGCTGGGCGTTCCGGACGCTGAGCACCTCCGACGCCGGGAGCCTGTCGCTGGCGGCCGCGTCGGCGGTGCTGAACCTCGACGGCTGCCTGGCGGAGACCCTGCTGGACGACTTGGTGAACCTGCACCTGCTGGAGTTCGAGCACGCGGCCGACCACACGGAGGAACACCACTACCGCATGCTGCCGACCTTCCGCGACATCGGCCGCCGGCTGCACCTGGAGGCGGAGCTCCTGGGAGCGGCCCGCACCGAGCCGCAGCCGGCACTGGCCGTCACGACCGGCGACGCCTACCAGCCCCTGTGCCACGAGGCCGGGCGGGTGGCCGTCGCGCCGAACCGGGGTTGACCCCCAGCCTCCCCGGTGAAAGAGGATCGCGCACCGCACCGCTACCCCCCGGTGCGGTGCGCGACCCGTTACCCCACAACGAGGTGGCGCGCCCGCCATCCCCGCGCGCCGCAACGCCGTGAGGGGCACCTTCAGGGACGTGGTGTCCCTGAAGGTGCCCCTCACGGCGTTCGAACTCAGTACTCCCAGTCCAGGCGCATCGAGGCTTGGGCCATGCGGACCGACTCCGCGACGGCGGCCGTGCCGCGGCGGGTGACGTCCGCCTGGTAGCCCGCCAGGCCTTCGGCCAGTGAGCCCGGCAGCGTCAGGACGCGGCACAACGCCGCGGCGTCCTGGGCCGCGACGTTCGCGCCGGCCCCGCCGGACAGCGGCATCGTGTGCGCCGCGTCGCCCAGCGGGACCACCGGGCCCTGGCCCCACGCCGGACCCGGCGGGGTCGCCCGCAGGGCCAGCACGTGCGTCTCCGCCGGCTCCGCGTGCGCGAACAACCCGTGCAGGTCCGGGTGCCAGTCCGCGGTCCGGTTCAGCAGCACCTCCCGCAGAGCGGCCCCGGGCAGCCCGAACAGGACGTCGTCGGCGATCCCGAGGTGCGCGCGGTGCGTGTTGAACACCGCCGTGTAGTAGTCCTCGGCGTCGGCGCCCGGCCGGAACACCATGGGCAGCAACCCGAAGCTGACGCCGCCGGAGCTGACCACCGACGTGAACCGGTCGTGCATGAACTCCGGCAGCCCGCCCTTGATCGCCTTCGCCATCGGGATCCGCGAGACGATCGCGCGGACGCCGAGGTCGCGGGGTTCGTCGCCGGGCCGCCACGCCGCGCGCACCGCGGAGTCCGTCCCGTCCGCGGCGACCAGGACGTCACCGGCGTCGGACGTGCCGTCGCGGAAGTACGCGCGCACCCCACCCGACGCCGTCAGCGCGTGGTGGTCGAACGACGAACCGGACCGGACGACGTCGCCGAGCCCGGCCAGCAGCACCTCGCGCAGCGTCCGGTGGTCGACGGCGTCGACGCGGTCGAGGTTCCCGTCGTCCTCGTCGTGGTGTTCCCATTGCTGTACCAGGTGTTCGTCGTAGGCGGCCATGCCCTTCGTGTAACGCATGGACGTCGCGACGAACCGGTCCCGCACCGCCGGCGGCAGGCAGGCGCGGAACGCCCGCTCGCCGTCCGGCGTGATCCGCAGCCGGTGCCGCGGGGCCGGCGTCTCGTCGCGTTCGTGCACCACGACGTCGACGCCGGCCTGCCGCAACCCGTGCGCCAGGCAGAGCCCGCCGATCCCGGCCCCGACGACGAGGACCCGCCGGCTCATCGGACCGCGGGACCGGCGTACGCGCCGATGTTCGGGCGCACCGGCGGGACCGGGTAACCGAAGTAGTCCCGCACGCCCGGGTTGGCCGCACCCGCCGACAGCGCCGGCGAACCGCCGCGCAGCCGGTAACCGGTGGCGTCCTGGCGGTCGGCCGCCAGGCCCGGCGCGGTGAACTTCGGGTCGGCGACGACGGCGTGCGCGTCACCGGCCGGCACGGTCGTGACGTTCCGGTACAGGTTGTGGTCGTAGGTCCCGTACGCGTCGCTGAACGCCGACCCGCCAGCACGCCCGACGAAGATGTTGTCGGAGAACTCCAGCGGGTCGGTGGCGTAGTTCATCAGCAGCCGCTCGGCGTTCGGGGCGTAGATCGTGTTGCCGTACACCTGCACGCGCCCGGTCTCCAGGCAGATCACCGTGATGACGCCGACCGGGTCGGTGCCACCGTTGAAGTCCGGGTAGTAGCCGTTGGAGAAGTCGTTCTGGCTGATGTTGTAGCGGACCGTGGTGCGGTCCGTCGGGCGGCCGGCGTCGGCGCAGACCACCAGCATGCCGCCCTGGTTCTCGCGGCTGAGGTTGTGCTCGAACACCGTGTCGAGGTTCGCGTGCTCGGTCATGTACGCCGCCGAGGGCAGCGGGCCGGAGCCGTGGCCGTAGGAGACCTCGTTGTAGCGGAACACCGTGCCGTCGGCGTTGAACGCGCTCAGCGCGGCGGTGTAGGACGGCGCGCGCTCGGCCCAGCCGCGGAAGGTGTTGTACTCGACCACGGCGTTCGTTGCGTTGTAGACGCCGACCGCGTCGCCGCCGATGTCCTCGCCGTAGTTGTGCGCGATGCGCAGCCGGGTGATCGGGACGTACGTCGTGCCGCGGCCGTCGGGGTACTGCGCGCGCTTCTCCCAGTCGGACGACGTCGCGATGCCCTGGCGGTCGACGTGCCGCAGCGTGTTGTTCTCGATGACGACGTCGTCGAAGCCGCTCGGCTTGGCCGTGCCGCCCGCCTTGACGACGATGGCGCCGCTGACGTCCGGGGTGTGCGGGTTGCGGCAGTCGCAGCCGTTGACGTCGTGGACGTCGACACCCGAGACGACGAGGTGGTGCGCGACGCCGAAGTCCTCGAGCTGGAGGAAGACGCCGATGCGCACGTCGTTGTCGCCCGGCGTCGGGCCCTGGTTGCTGACGTCGAGGTCGCGCACCTCCCAGCCCTCGACGTTGTGCAGCAGCACCGCGGCGAGCGCGCCGTGCGCGTCGATCTTCGGCTTGGCGCCCCAGCCGTAGGTGCCGGTGGTGATCGGCCGGCCGGCGGTGCCGGAGCCCTTCGGCGCGAACGTGCCGTCGCACGTCGTCCCGCGCTTGAACGTGATCCGGCTGCCCGGCTGGAACACGACGGAGTTCACCTTGGCCAGCGTCTTCCACGCCTGGCCTGCCCCGAGCCCGGACGCCGAGTCGTGGCCGCCGGCGCAGTCGACGTAGTACTGGGTCCCCCGCGCGTGCGAAGTGTCGGCGAGTGCGGCCGGGGTGCTGAGCCCGACGACGGTCAGCACCCCGGAGACGAGGGCGAGTCTGCGAATCCACGCAGCGGTCATCGTGGGTCCTTCCTGGTTTCGGCGGGGGTTCTGCGAACCCCCGGATGGTCACCACGCGCACTCGTGCGCAACTCGCGACGACCTGGATTCCCGCCGCGTCAGCCCGGTTCGAGCCAAGCTGGACCGCCCCCTGGCACGGTCAGCGGACCCTGACGAGGCGGCACCGGACGTCCGCCACCAGAAGGCAGGAAGTGATGAAGAGTCTTTCCGACGACGCCATCCACAGGCAGGGCGGAGATCTCCGGGGCCTCGCCGGCGACACCTACCTGGACCTGGGCACCTGCGTGAACCGGTACGGGCCGCCGTCCGCGGTCCGCGTCGCGCTGCGGGAGCTGGACGTCCAGCGGCTGCGCGCCCACCCCTACGAAGCCGACTCGCTGTTCCGGGCCACCTACGCGAACTACCTCACGGTGGACCCCGAGCTGCTGGTCTCGGGGCGCGGGATCACCGAGTTCATCCGGGTGCTGGCGCGGCTGCTGCCGGCGGACCGGATCGCCGTGGTGACGCCGGACTACACCGACAGCATCCGCTGGTTCACCAACCACCTGCCGCCCGCGACCGGCGAGATCGACACCGTCGCGACGCGGCTCGCGCGGGTCGCCGAGGGCATGGCCCGCTACGGCTACGTCGTGCTGTCGAACCCGAACAACCCGCTGGGCCTGCACATCCCGCCCGGCGACCTGGCCGAGGTGTGCCGCGAGAACCCGGCGTCGACGCTGATCGTCGACGAGGCCTACGTCGACTTCCTCGGCGGCGGCACCCGGCGCTCGATGGCGTGGTCCGGTCTGTCCAATGTGGTCGTGTTGTCGTCGCCGAACAAGCTGTTCGGCATCGCCGGCGCCCGCACGGGTGCCATGTGGACGGTCAACGAGGACCTGCGGACGGCCGTCGCCGCCCAGCGCCTCAACTGGCCACTGTCCTATGTGGACTCCGTGGTGGCGATCGCGGCCCTGCGGGAGACGGCCTGGGCCGAACGCACCCGCGAGCGGCTGCTCGTCAACGCGGCGGCGATGGAGGCCCTGCTGGTCCGCCGGTACCCGGGCGTCGTCAAGGGCGCGCCGGTGCACTACCGGTTCGTCGCTTCCGACGACCCGCAGCGCGACTACGACGAGCTGGTCCGGGCGGGCGTGGTGGTCCGCGTCTTCGGCGACGACCAGGCGGGCCGCGTCCCGGGCCTGCGCATCACGGCCCCGACGGACGACGAGTTCCCGCTGCTGGCCGCGGCGCTCGCCGGTTAGGACCCCGGGTGCCGGGGCGTGTCCACCACCGCCCCGGCACCCGTCTCACCCACCCGTCGTGAGTGTTTAGGGCGGTTAGAACCGCCCTAACCACTCACGACCGAGACGCGCGCAGCCGGGCCGCCGTCGCTTCGACGTGGGCCGCCATCGCCGCGCGGGCCGCGGGTGGGTCGCCCGCCAGGATCGCGTCGAGGATCGCCGCGTGCTGGGCCTGCGAACGCTCCGGGTCCGGCGGGATCCCGTCGAGCCACTCGGCAAGCTGCATCCGGACGTCGGCGACCACGGTCGTCAGCGAGCCGGACGCCGTCACCTCCGCGATCGCCAGGTGCAGCCGCGCGTCCCGGCGCCGGTGATCGGCCGGGCTCGCCGCAGCCGCCTCGGCGCAGGTCGTGACCAGGTGCCGCCGGTCCGCCGAGCTCAGCCGCCGTCCGGCCGCCAGCTCCGCCGCGCCCGTCTCCACGACGTGCCGCAGGCGCAGGACGTCGTCCAGCCCGGCCGCGTCGAGCCGCCCGGTCCGGGCCGGCGCGGGCAGCCGCTCGACGACGAACGTGCCGCCGTAGCGGCCCCGCCGGGACTCGACGTACCCCTCGGAAGCGAGCGCCCGCAACGCTTCCCGCAGCGTCACGCGGCTGACGGCGAGCCGTTCGGCCAGCTCCCGTTCGGCAGGCAGCCGCGAGCCCGTGGCGACGACGCCGAGCCGCACCAGCTGCCGCAGCCGCTCGATCGTCTCCTCGACCGCCCGGCCCGCCCGCACCGGCCGGAACACGGCGTCGAGCTCCCCGGTCACGGCGGCACCGGGCGGCACCGCAGCAGCGCCACCTCACCGTCGGTGACGGCGAACTCCGCGGCCACCGGGACGGCCAGCCGCCGGGCGGCCGCGACCGAACCCCGACGCCGCAACACCTTCACCGGACACAGCAGCCATTCACGCACCTCTGACCGGCCCACCCGCAACACCGCACCCAGCTCCCCGGTCACGACGGCACCGGGCGGCACCGCAGCAACGCCACCTCACCGTCGGTGACGGCGAACTCCGCGGCCACCGGGACGGCCAGCCGGCGCGCGGCCGCGACAGCGAGCGAACCGAGGTGCTGCACCGTCTTCACGCGCAGCGCCGGCGCGCGCCGGCGCAGCTCGGCGACCGTCGACGTCCGGCTGCCACCGGCCGCGGCGACCGTCGCCGTCGGCTTGTCGGCCACCCGGTACTCGCGGACGGCGAGCTCCGGGCCCGCCAGCACGATCAGGTCCGGGTGCAGCGGCTCGGACAGCTGCTCGGCGAGCCCCAGGAACGCCTGCACCCGGATGCGCTCGCCGTCGGGCGCCGCGTGGACGTGCGCGCTCGCCTCCGCCGCGGTGAACCGCTGCAGCGCGAACGCCAGCCGCGGGAACTCGCGGGCGCCGTCTTCGGCGAGCGCCAGCAGCTCCAGCATCGCCTCGGCCACCGTGCCGGGGCCGAGGTTGTTGAACACCGGCCCGATCGGCAGGTCCGAGCGCCGCGGCCGGATCTGCCACGCCCGCACCGAAACCGGCTCTTCGACCAGCCCCGCGTACTCCGCGAACGGGTCGGCGGGCCGCTGCCGCACCCGGTCCCGCCAGTGCCGGACGGGCGCGGTCAGCACGATCGTCTCCGGCACCGGGACCAGGTCACCGACCCGGTGCAGGGCCCCGATCGCGGGGCCCGCGAACCCGTCGTCGCCGCAGCGCTCGTCCGTGACCGGCAGCCACCGCACCTCGTCCCGGCCGGGCGGATTCGACGGCCGGGCGGGTCCCCCTTCGCGCGTTGCACACAACTCGTGCTCCCAAGACGTGCTTGCCGAACCGGACCTGAGCCGACGAACCGTCCGGGCCGCGGGGATGGTCCCCCACGGCCCGGACGGCGTGCCGGCGAACTGATCAGCCTGCGCAGCGGCGATCCTCCTCGCGCAAAGCGAGCACCCGGGCCAGCGCGGCCCGCAGCTCCTGCTCGGGGTGGCGGGGCAGCTCCCCGGCCCGCCAGGCGACGAACCCGTCCGGCCGCACGAGGACCGCGCCGCCGGCGGTGACGCCGTAGGCCGCGGCCCACCGGTCGTCCGGGTCGTCGAACTCGAAACCCACGCGGTGGACGTCCACCGCGAGCCCGAGCGCCGCCGCGGCCGCCTTCGCCGCCGCGACCCAGCCGACCCCGGCCGGCCCGGCCAGCACCGTGAACGACCCGGTGAACAGGTCCAGTGTGGACAGTCCGGCGCCGCCCTGCTCCAGCCGCACGTGCGGCGCCCGCAGCCCGGGTTCGCCGCTGGGCGTGCGCGGGTCCTCGACGGGCCGGCCCGCGCCGGCCGTCCCGGCGAGGACCGCCGACGAGCGGTACCGGTACCCGAAGATCATGGCCAGGTCATCGGTCTTCGTCTTGTCGCCCGCGCCTTCGTGGCGGTCGTGGAGCAGCTGCATCGCGCTTTCGAGCGTCAGCCGGGCGACCGGCCGCCGTTCGTCCTCGTAGGTGTCGAGCAGCTCGTCACCGGCGCCGTCTTCGAGCACGGCGGCGAGCTTCCACGCCAGGTTGTGCGCGTCGGCGATGCCGGTGTTCGCGCCGTAGGAGCCCGACGGCGGCACGACGTGCGCCGCGTCGCCGGCGAAGAACACCCGCCCGGTCCGGTAGCGTCGCGCGACCCAGCCGCCGATGGTGGTGGTCGTGACGATCCGGTCCGACCCCGGCATCGACGGCACCAGCCGGATGTCGACGTCCGGCAGGCCGATCGCCTGCCGCGCCAGCTCCACGCAGTGCTCCCGCGTGAAGTCGGCGACGCTCTCGCCCAGCTCGGGCCGGTAGGGCACGGCGAGCGCCCACCGCCCGAACTCCCGCAGCGGGATCAGGGTCGAGCCCTTCGTCGGCCGGTCCAGGTAGGCGAGCAGGAACCGGCGGCCCTGCAGCGCGGCCCCGAGGTCGGCGTCGAACACGAAGTTCGCCACCTCCAGGAGCACGCCCGGCCCGTCGGCGCCGACGCCGAGCCGCTCGCGCAGCCCCGCGCGGTGCCCGTCGGCGGCGACGACGTAGTCGGCGTGAAGCCGTTGGTGGACGCCGGTTTCCAGGTCGCGCACGACCGCCGTGACGCCGTCGCCGGCGTCGGTCAGCGCGACCAGTTCGGTGCCGAACCGCACGTCCGCGCCGCTGCTTTCGGCGCGGACGCGCACGATCCGTTCCAGTTCGTCCTGGTCGATCATCTCCCAGTCCGCCGGGCTGAGGGACGCCGGCGGCCGGGCCTGGGCGAGCACGTCGAACCGGAAGTGCTCCCGCCCGGCCAGGGTGTCCGCGCCGATCATGTCGGGCATGTCGGTGAGGATCGACGTCCGGTCCCGGATGGCCTCCGCGAGCCCCAGGGCGCGGTAGATCTCCATGGAGCGCGGGTTGAACGCGCGCGCCTGGGGCAGCAGGGCCGTGGACGGGTGCCGTTCGACCAGGATCGGGCGAACCCCGAGCCTTGCGAGGAAGAGCGCCGTGGACAGGCCGGTGATGCCCCCGCCCACGATGAGCACCGCTGTCTCGTGGTTGCCCGGCTCGGTCATCGCGCCGAGGCCCCGGCCTTGTGCTCGTCGGCGGCCGCGGCCGACCGGCCCGCGGCCTTCTTGCCCGGCAGGGCGGTCGTGAACAGCAACGCCAGCACCAGCACGCCGACGCTGACCGCGATCGCGCTGACCGTGGCGGACTCGAACCCGCTGCCCAGCCGCGAGAAGAACACCGTGCCGAACAACGCGATCCCGGTCGCGGTGCCGAGCTGGACGGTCGTGTTCACCAGCCCGGACGCGGCGCCCGCCTGCTGCATCTGGATCTCCGACATCGAGACGCCGAAGAGCGAGTTCAGCACCGCGCCCATGCCGAGCCCGAAGCCGATGACCGGGGCCAGCAGCGCCCACACGTTCAGGTCGTGACCCATTTGCTGCACCAGTACCGCGATCGCGACCAGGCTGGCCAGCAGCACCACGATCGCCCCGGCGGTGAACGCCCGCCCGAGCTTCGGGGCCAGCTGCATGCCCAGGACGTTGCCCACGACGATGCCGATCGTCGACGGCGCGAACGTCAGCGCGGCCTGCAGCGGCGAGAACCCGAGCCCGAGCTGCAGGTGCAGCGTCAGGATGAAGAAGACGCCGACCGCGGTGTTGATGCAGAGCATGACGGCCTGGCCGCCCGAGAGGCTGCGGTACTTCAGCAGCGCCGGCGGGACCAGCGGTTCGCCGCCGCGCTTAGCCTTGATCCGCTGGTGCAGCGCGAAGATCGCGAGCAGCGGGATCGCGGCCAGCATCAGGTAGATCGACCACTTCGGCCAGCCCAGCTCACGGCCCTGCACCAGCGGGTAGAAGATCGCGAAGAGCCCCGCGGTCAGCAGCAGCAGGCCGCTGAAGTCCATGCGGTGCCGGAAGAAGCCGGGCCGGCTCGGCATCGTGATCAGCGCACCGATCAGCGCGAGCACGCCGATGGGCAGGTTGATCAGGAAGATCGCGCGCCAGCCGATGCCGAACAGGTCGGCCTGCGTCAGCACGCCGCCCAGCAGCGGCCCGGCGAGCCCGCCGATCGGGAACGCGCCGGCGTAGTACGTCATCGCCTTGGGGCGTTCCTTCTCGTCGAACTCCGCGTGGATGAACGACAGGACCTGCGGCACCATCAGCCCGGACCCGACACCCTGGATCACCCGCGCGGCGATCAGCACCTCGACGTGCCCGGCCAGCCCGGCGGCCAGCGACGCGGCCGTGAACACGACCATGCCGGCGAGGAACAGCTTCTTGGTGCCGTACCGGTCACCCAGGCGGCCACCGGTGATCAGGGTGAGCGCGAACCCCAGCGCGTACCCGGCCGAAATCCACTGCAGCGCGGAATCCCCCGTGCCCAGCTCCCGCTGGATGGTGGGCAGCGCCACCGCCACGATCTGGTTGTCGATCATGTCCACCAGGACGGCCAGAACCGCGACCGCCAGTGCCCACCACCTGAGCGGGTGCTTCTCCACGACGTACTCCTTTTCCCACAGTGAACTCTCGTCTGCACTCATAATCAACGAGGCGACTCACACTGTCAACTACTTGTTTGATTAAGTCGATCAAGAGGTTGTCCGACTCATCCGAAACTACAATCAGTGACGTCGGCGCGGCAGAGCGCGACGGGCGCGAGTCCAGGGTCTGCCGCGGCTGTCGTGAGTGTTTAGGGCGGTTAGAACCGCCCTAAACACTCACGAGCCGGCGCCGGGACCAAGCCGCACGAATCCCCGCCCGGACGCAAAAAAGCCGCTCGCACCGGCCGGCGGCCGGTGCGAGCGACAAGGGCCGGAGGCGACTGCTTCGTCGCGGGAACTGCCAGCGGGACCTACCGGACGGGCCTACCAGACGACGGGGACCTCGTGCGCGCCGTAGATCTGCATGTCGGTGCGCATCGGGATCTCCTCCAGCGGCACGGCCAGCCGCAGCCCCGGCAGCCGCTGCGCCAGCTTGGCGAACGCGATCCGCATCTCCATCCGGGCCAGCTCCTGCCCGAGGCACTGGTGCGCGCCGAAGGCGAACCCGACGTGCCGCTTGGGCTTGCGGGTGACGTCGAACGCCTCGGGGTGCTCGAACTGCGCCGGGTCCCAGTTCGCCGACTCGGTCGAGAGCAGGATCGGGTCGCCGGCGCGGATGTGCTTGCCGCCGAGCTCGAGGTCCGTCTTCGCCGTGCGCGGCAGGCAGAACGGCCCGACCGTGAGGTACCGCAGGATCTCCTCGACCGCGCGCTCGGCCAGTTCCGGTTGCCGGCACAGGGTTTCCCACTGCTCGCGGTAGTGCAGCAGGGTCAGCGCGCCGAGCCCGATCATGTTCGCGGTGGTCTCGTAGCCCGCGATCATCATCAGGTTCCCGATGGCGACCAGCTCGTCGTCGGTGAGCGGGACGCCGTCGTCCGGCACGGCTTCGATGAGGTTGCTCATCAGCCGGCCGTCCGGGTGCGCGCGCTTCTCGTGGACCAGCGCGCGCATGTCGTCGGACATCCCGGTCATGGCGTCGAGCAGGCCTTCCTTGGTCCGCTCGAGGCTCATGATGACGTGCGTGCGTTCCTGGAACAGCTTGCTGTCGTCGTACGGCATCCCGAGCAGCTCGCAGATGACCAGCGACGGCACCGGCGTCGCGAAGTCCGTGATCAGGTCGGCGGGCGAGCCGCCGGCGACCAGGACGTCCAGCTGGTCGTCGACGATCTTCTCGATCCGCGGCACCAGCGACTTCAGCCGCTTCACGGTGAACATCCCGGTCATCAGCTTGCGGTAGTGCGTGTGGTCCGGCGGGTCCATCCCGATGAACGACACGCCGAACCCGGACGCCAGGTACTCCTCGGGGCTGAGGGTGACCGACGTGACCGAGGTCTGGAACTTCCGCTGGGCGCTCACGTCGGGGTGCACCAGCACGGTCGTGACGTCTTCGAAGCGGGTGACCAGCCAGCCGGTGTTCCCGTCCGGCAGGGCCACCTCGCTGACCGGGGTCTCCTCGCGCAGCTGCGCGTACTCGTCGGGCGGGGCCAGCGGGCACCGCCGGTTCATCGGCACGGGCTTGGGCCGGGTCTGGGTCATCGGCTTGCTCCTTCCGCGGATCGCGGGTCGGACGGCGTGGTTCAGATGTCGAGGGTGATGCCGTAGTGCGTGAGCCAGGTGTTGAACTGCAGCGCCATCTCGACGTTCATCCGGCTCGGCCAGTCCTGCGAAACGCCCTTGGGGTGCCGGAAGACCTCGTCGACGGACGCCTGGTCCAGCAGCGGCCGGATCGGCGCGTTCGGGTCGGCGAGCGTCTCGGCGAGCAGCCCGTGCAGCGCTTCGGTGTAGGCCGGGTCCTGCGTGACGGGGTAGGGCGCCTTGCGCCGCTCGAACACCGACTCCGGCAGCAGGTCCTTCACGGCGGCGCGCAGGATGCTCTTCTCGCGGCCGTCGAACGACTGGAACGCCCACGGCGCGTTGTACATGTACTCGACGAGCCGGTGGTCGAGGAACGGCAGCCGCGCCTCGAGCCCGCACGCCGCGGCCAGCCGGTCACCGCGTTCCAGCAGCATCGGCAGCCAGCGCATCAGCTTGACGTAGCGGACGTTCCGCATGATGCCCTCGAACTCGCTTTCGCCCTCCTGGTGCGGGGTTTCGCGCAGCGCTTGGGCGTAGTTGTCGCGGTAATAACCGTCCATGTCGAGCTTCTTGAGGAAGCCGTCGTTGAACAAGCCACGGCCCTGGCCCTTGACGCAGCCCGGCACCCGCTTCTCGTTGGCGATCCAGGGGAACGTGCCCGAGCGCACGAGCTCGTCGTCGTGCATCCAGCGGAAGCCGCCGAACACCTCGTCGCCGACCTCGCCGGTCAGCGCGACGACCGAGTGCTCCCGGGTCGCGCGCATCATCAGCAGGTGCGACGCGTCCATGTCGCCGGCCGTGGTCGGCATGTCCTGCGCGACGAGCGCGGCCAGCCGGACCTCGGGGTCCATCAGGTCGCGGGTGTCGAGCACGAGGTGGATGTGCTCGGCCCCGTGGTGCTGGGCGACCTCGTCGGCGAACGGGCCGTCCGCGGTGTCGCGGGTGTCGTCCGGCCGGAAGTTCTCGCTGTAGCCGACGTAGGTGGTCGTGACGCTGCGGACGCGTTCGCCGTTCTTCTTCAGCCAGCCGGCCGCGATCCCGGTGACGGCGCTGGAGTCGAGGCCGCCGGAGAGCAGCGTGCACAGCGGGACGTCGGCGGTCAGCTGGCCGAGGACGATGTCCTCCAGCAGCTGCCGGGTGTGCGAGACGGTGTTGTCCAGGTCGTCGGTGTGCGGCTTGGCTTCGAGCTCCCAGTACGTCCGGTCGACGACGCCGTTGCGGCCGATCGCGAGCGTGTGCCCGGGCCGCAGCTGGTCCTGGTCGCGGAACACGGCCTCGCCCGGCAGCTTCGCCGTCGAGAAGACCTCGCGCAGGCCCTCGATGCCGACGACCGCCTTGGTCAGCGGGTGCGTCAGCAGCGCCTTCGGCTCGGACGAGAAGATGACGCCTTCGGGCTGCAGGCTGTAGAACAGCGGCTTGATGCCGAACCGGTCCCGCACGAGCAGCATCGTCTCGGTGCGCAGGTCCCAGACCCCGAAGGCGTACATGCCTTCGAGGTGCTTGCCGCAGTCGGCGCCCCACTCGAGGTAGGACCGCAGCACGACCTCGGTGTCGCTGCGGGTGCGGAAGTGGTGCCCCCGCCGTTCGAGCTCGCTGCGCAGCTCCTTGAAGTTGAAGACCTCCCCGGAGTACGTCAGCACGGCGATCGTGCGCCCGTCCTCCTCCGCGAACATCGGCTGAACGCCGCCGGCCAGGTCGATCACCGACGTCCTGGTGTGCCCGATCGCGACGTTCCGGGAGCACCAGACCCCGCGGGCGTTGGTCCCGCGGTGCTTCTGGGCCTCGTTCATCGCTTCGATCGTGGCGCGTTCCCCGGACAGGTCACGCCCGAAGTCCACCCAACCGGCGATACCACACATGCTGGCCTCCATCTGGTCGTTCGGCTGCCGCCGAGCCTGTCGACCACGGCTCGAACCCGCCTCGACAGCACCTCGGACCGGCTTCCGAGGTGGACCAGATGCCCTTCGCTCAGGCGTGGTTGCGGAACCCGAGCACCGTGCGCATGTAGATCGGCCAGAGGTACGGCGTCGCGTCGGCCTCCCCGCCGAGCAGCTCCTCGGCGTAGCACCGCGCGATCGGGTGGAACTCGAACCGCACCGGGCCCTCGTCGACCACGTCCTTCTGGATCCGCAGCAGCCCGTGCCCGACGAGCCGGGCCAGCAGTGCCTCGGCCCGTTTCGGCGGGCAGTCGAGCCGCACCGCGACCTCGGCCGCGGTGAACGAGCTCGCGCCGAGCGTCGGCAGCAGCCGGAACGCCGTCTGCGCGTGCGACGGCACCGACCGGTAGCTGCCGGCCAGCCGCGCCCGGACGTCGAGCTGGTTGAACTGCAACAGGTCCAGCGGCCGGTTGCTGGTTTCCAGGTGTTGCCGCATGTTCCGCACCGGCCACCCGGGCACCGACCGCAGCCGCGCGCCGATGCACCGCACCGCCAGCGGCAGGTACCCGCACAGCGCGACCAGGCTGCGCGCCTCGTCGCGCTCGGCGGCGACCCGGTCCCGCCCGACGATCACGGCGAGCATCTCGAGGCTCTCCTCGCCGGTCAGCGGTTCGAGGTCGATGGTGTGCGTGCCGGCCAGGCCCTGCAGACCGGAACACGCGGTGGCCACGGCGGCGCACCGCGGCCCGGCGGGCAGCAACGGCTGGACGTCGGCGTCCGAGGTGACGTCGTCCAGCACGACCAGCACGTTGCGATCGACGCTCCAGGTCCGGAACATCGTCGCGCGCTCGTCGACGCTGTCGGGCAGCCGCTCGCCGGGGAACCCGATCGACCGCAGGAACTGGCCGAGCACCTCCTTCGGGCCGGCGCCGGCCGGGCCGCCGAGGTTCGCGTAGAACTGCCCGTCGCCGAACGCGGACCGCAGCCGGTGCGCGACGCGGACCGCGAACGTCGACTTGCCGACGCCGGGCATGCCCATCACCGACACGATCCGCAGCCCGTCGTCCGAGCGTTCGGCCGGCGAAAGCCACTGCACGGCCGAGCTGATCAGCTCGGCGCGTCCGGTGAAGTCGGCGATGTCGTTGGGCAGCTGCGCGGGCGCGACGAGCTGCACCCGCTCCGCCGCGACCTCGGGCGCCGGGCGGGCGTCGGCGGTCTCGGTCAGCAGCGAGCGGTGCAGCCGCTGCAGGTCGGACGACGGTTCGAGGGCGAGCTCTTCGACGAGCCGGCCGCGGAAGCGCCGGTAGACGTCGAGGGCCTCGTCACGGCGCTGGCAGCGTTGCAGGGCGAGCATCAGCTGGCTGTGGAACCCCTCGTGGAGGGGCTGGGTCATGGTCAGTTCCTTGAGCTCGCTGACCAGGCCGCGGTGCCGGCCCAGCTGCAGGTCCGCCTCGATCCGGCCCTCCAGCGCGCGCAGCCGGCTCTCCTCGAGCCGGACAGCGTACGCGCTGAGCAGCTCGCCGGTCTCGACGTCGCTCATCGCGGGGCCGCGCCACAGCCGCAGCGCGTGCCGCAGCAGTTCGGTGGCCTCCCCGGGTTCGCCGCTCTCCAGCGCCGCGCTGCCCTGGTGCGCCAGGTGCTCGAACTGGATCTTGTCGACGGCCTCGGCGGCGATCTCGAGCCGGTACCCGTGCCACCCCGTGTGCAGCCCGGCGGGTTCGTGCCCGGATTCCTTGGGGAACAACGACTTCCGCAGCCGGTGGATGTAGGTCTGCACGGTCACGTGGGCGCTGCGGGGCGGGTCGGCACCCCACACTTCGTCGACGAGATCGGTCGTCGACACGAACTGGTTGGCCCGCACGATCAGCAGCGCGAGGATTTCCCGGAGCTTGGGCGCACTCGGCGTGATGTCCCGGTCATCGGACAGCACGCACAACGGACCCAATAGTTTGAATTGCAGCAACACGCCGAACATCCCCCAGATGACGATTCCGTCAGCCCGGTTTCCCCGACGTCCGGAAATGTGTTGCGATCACCCACGAAAGCGAGTACGGAACCGGCACCTCCCCCAAGCCGCCGCACCGCACATCGTTGTTTATCGCAGGTAGTTTTTCCGCATCCGGAACAGCGTCCGGACACTCGAATTCCGCATAGATCACCACCCCAGGCGACACATTCGTAGATCGACTTGTGCCGAAAGCAGGTTACCCGCCGTCGTTGCCCGAGGTCAACCCGCGTACGCTGCGCAGCGTACGCGAACAGACACACCGTCGAAACCCTCGAACGGCCGTCTTCAAGGGCGGATTCACGCGCCGGCAATAAGCCGGATATGCCTGGTTCACCTGGCGCGAGTGCTCACATTCCGACAAGTTCGAGGCGCGGCTTTGCGCCGTTCGGAGCACTGCCGGCCGGATGATCAAGCCCGCGGCAATTCATGATCACCACGCGAGCACCCGAGCGCACCAAAAGCATCTTCCGATCAGCCGAACCGCTTTTCTCGGATTCCGCTCGGCGCCCACTCAGCCGAGAACCTCACGCAACCGCGCGGCGAAGGCCGCCGGCTGACCGGCATAGCCGAAATCGCCGGCGAGGAACCCACCGTGGTGACTCGGGAACACGGTGGCCCGCTGCCCCAGCAACTCCGCGGTCGCCACCGCCGTCCGCCCGGTGAAGACACTCAGCGATTCCTCACCGACGGCGATCACCACCCGCGTGGACGCCGCGGCGAGCGCGTCGACGTCGGGCCGGTACCCGCTGACGGCCCAGGACCGGTCGGACAACAGCGGATCGTCCCGCCGCCCATCGTCATCGGCAGGCATCCCGAACTGCGCCGGATCGGCGGCGGGCTGCGCGAAGTAGTCATCGTTGTACTCGCCGGCCCACGACGTCATCCCGATGAAGGCGGCCATCCCGGCCCCGAACCCCTTGGCGAGATAGGCATCGGTCACGGCGTTCCGAGCCCGCTCGGCAGCTGCGGCATCAGGAACAACGGAGAGCAACGGCGGCTCGTGCGCCACAAGCGTCCGCACATCACCCGGAAAGGCAGCCACGAGCGCAAGCGCGGTCACGGCGCCCCCACTGCTGCCGAAGAGATCGACAGGCCCACCCCCGACCGCCCCGATGACGGCGTGCACATCCCGAGCTTGAACCTCGGGCTCATGCTCGACCCGGCCGTCCTTCCGCACACTGCGCCCGATACCCCGAGGGTCATAGGTGACAACGGTCCGCTCGGGAAAGAAGGAAGCAAGGGTGGTGAACCCATCAGCGGCCATCGGCTGCCCAACCATGACCAACGGCGGCGCGGAACTGTCGACGGAAGCGGGCCCATGCACGTCATAGACAAGATCGGCTTCGGCCGTCTCCAGCGTGTACGTCGTAGCCACAGGGATCCTCCCGGGTCGAGAAACTGCCCGGACCCTAGCCCGGGACGGGCCGCCACGCCGGGACCCCGGCGTGTCCCGGCCACCGGCGTCCCGGGGATAGCCGCTGGTCAGACCAGTACGGCCGGTACGCTCGGTGCCCGGAACCCTGCAGTGGGTCACGGCAACGCACCGGTCCGGCACACGTGGTCCAGCACCACCCGGATCCCGTGCCGCCGCACCGCTTCCCGCGTCAACCGGTACCCGCCGCCGTACACCGGGTCGGGGTTGGTGAGCAGATTTTCGCGCAGAGAGTCCGCGAAGGGCATGCGCTGCTTCTTCAGCCAAGCTCCGGCCAGGAGCTCGCTCACCCCCTCCTCGACGATGAGGTCGCGGTGGGCACTGCTGTGCTGCGCCAGCCACGCGTGGCCGATCTCGTGGGCCACGGTCTGCCCGAAGTGGATCGCGGTCAACCCCCGCACGACCTTGATGCCGAGCACGGCGTCGTCCCGGCCGTGAGCGTGCGGTTGGTGCCAGGTGACACCGAACAGGAGGCCGTCCTGGTCGTGCCCGGTCTCCGCGGCCAGCTCGTCCGGATCGACGACCGTCACCCGGACCCTGGCCTTGAGTTCGAACCCCAGCGCGACCATCTGCGCGCGGATTCCCGGCAGCAGGCTCCGCGCGTCGAGCCGGTCGTCGATTGCGCTCCGGCTACAGGTCGGGCAGCGGACGGTGCTCGCGGTGAACGCGGCCCACCGGGCCGTCGGCGAACGGGGGAGTCCGCACAGCACGCAACGATCTGCGATCGGGTGGCTGGAACATGTCAGCTCGCCGTGCAGCGAGACGGCAATTACCCCCACCGGGAGCAGGCCGCAAATGGTGCACGGTGTCCGGCGCGGGTCACCCCGCCGGGACCCAGGATCCGGTTGTGGGGTCACGCCGCCAGCCCGTCGTGGTTGCGTTCGTCCCGCTCCGCGGTGGCGCGATCGCGGCCGCTCGCCGGGGGGTGCCATATGCCGCCTCCAGGATCCGGTCGAAGTGGCGTCCCCAATCTCGTGCGACCGGCCGCGCCCCGGGTGCGGCGCCCAACGCGGCGCGCAGC
Organism: Amycolatopsis sp. NBC_00348; assembly: GCF_036114655.1. NCBI lineage: Bacteria > Bacillati > Actinomycetota > Actinomycetes > Pseudonocardiales > Pseudonocardiaceae > Amycolatopsis > Amycolatopsis sp. NBC_00348. The sequence goes on from NZ_CP107994.1 coordinate 7,614,503, forward strand.
AATCGGCGGCCTTCGTCGTCGAGCAGCGAGTCGGCTCGGCGGGGGTCACGGGACACCGATGCCTGGTCGCCCGGGCTGAGGCAGCGCAGCACGAACAGGCCGAGCTTGTACAAGTCGGTCGCCTGGCTCAGCGACGAGCCTTCCGGCGGCTCCCAGTCCGGGGCGTTCAGCTGGCGCACCACCGCCACGCTGCCTTTGATCCGGATCGCGTCGCAGTCGACCAGCATGATCGCCGGTCGCGCTTCCAGCCGGAAGACTGCGTTCTTGGAATTGAGATCGCCGATGACGAGGTTGTGGCGGTGCAGCAAATGCACGGCGCTGGCGAAATCGCGGATGATCAGCATTCGTTCCGCGGTGGAAGGCGTCGGCATGCCGAGCCGAGCCGTCCGCCGCGGCTCGACGAACAAGTGCTGGATTTCGCACAACGTGCTGCTCGTTGTTCCACTGGGCAGCACCCGCTGGTGGAAGAAGCTTTCGGGGATCAATCGCATCAGCACCCCGGCGACGTTCCCGTCCTGCTCGACGACCCGCACCGGCCAGGCGGTCAGGCCGTCGAGCCGGGCGCGCGTGGCGGCGTCCAACCGCAGCCTGCGGTTGACGAGCGTGTGCAGCCCGTGCGGCGGTGCGTGCCCTTCCCGGTATTCCTTGTACACCAGCGGCCCGGGAACGTCGGCCAGCGTGAGCCCGGTCACCCGGTACACCTTCGCCTGCCCGCCCGCGCCGAGCAGATCGGCGATCGGGCCGAGCGTGCTCCGCCCGACCACCGTCTCGGTCATGACCGGCCGACCGGCCAGAGCGCGAACACCGTGCGGTCGTCGTCGAAGCTCCGGCGCGAGAAGCCGGCCTGGGCGGCGAACTCCAGATCCGCGGGCGGCTCTCGCCAGCTCTCGGCGAGGAAGTCCGCAACCGCACCGGTGCCGTCACCGAGCGGGTCGCCGACGCCATCGGTCATGAGGACCAAGGCTTCGCCGGGCGCCACCCCGGTCCGCACCGGCCGGGACGCGACGGACGGCAAGATCGGCAACGCCACCACCGCCGGGGAGTAGATCTCGTCGCCTTCGTTCTTGATCGGCTGCTGGGCGCGCCATCTCCCGTCCGTGCCCAACACCCACGCTGAGGTGTCACCCACGGTCAGCAGAGTCACGTCGTGCCGTCCGTCTGCCGGAACCAGATCGACAACGGCGTAAAGGACGGTCGTGGCCATGTGCTCGGCGATCTCCCAGCGAGCCGCCTCGGTGCCCACAGCCGCCTTGGGCGCGACGAAGGCCGCTCCCACCCCCAGAATCGCCTCCGCGGTCGCGTCCAGGAGCTCGTCCCAGCGCAGTTCGGCCGGCGCGGTGTCGGCGAGCTGCTCGCACAACAACCGGGTGCCGAAGACACCCGCCTGATCGGCAGCCAGGTGCGACAACCGGCCCGCGGAGACCCCGTCGGCGACACAGACAACGAGGTAGCGGTCGTCCGCGGTGACCCGCCAGTCGTAGGTGTCCTGCCGCACACGACCGTAACAACGGTGCGAAAGGCCGCGCAGGCTGACGGCTCGGACCCGGACCTGCTCGGTCAGCCCGGCGTCGCGAAGGCTGAACCCGTCCACGATCGTGTCCGGCACGCGGGCGAACTCCAGGTCCGGCAACGGCACGACGCGCGAGGGCGCCCGGCCCGGCGATCCCACGGAGTACGGGCTGAACCCGCCTCGCCAACCCGATCCGGTAGCCGGATCCGCGGTTCCGCCGGGGCCGGCGGTATCGATGTCCGCCGTCATCACACGAAGTCGTCGTCGTCAGCGGTGTACGCGGTCAGCCCGGCCGGGGTGTCCTGCGCCGACGGCAGCACGATCCCCGAGCCACCCTGCGCGATGCTCGCACCGGAAGCCAGCATGCTCGAGATGAGGATCTCCGCGATCTTGGTGATCGCCGCCGCCGGGTCCTCCCCTTTGTCCATCAGGTACATCTTCATCATCTTCGAACCGGTGGCGGGGTGGATCAGCGCCTGCATCCCGCGCGGGTTCGCGTCTTCGACCCCGCAGGGAACCAGGTTGGGGTACATGGAAAAGCCTTGGCCCGTCCCCTTGTCGTAGGTCGTCAGCTCGGTGAACGCGGCGCGCCATTCGGCCTCGCCGTCGGTCGGCTCTCCGTCGCTGAGGAAGAACACCGCCGGGCGGTGCACCGCGAAGCCATCAGCCTTGAGCTGCTTGACGTTGGCTTCGATCTCGCTGCGCAACAACCGGAACGCGGCCGCATAGGAGGTTCCGCCGCGCAAGCTCAACGACGGCAGCGTGACGTCCTCGTCCAGCAGGTCGCACAACGGCAGCCGCACCTGCGCGTCGTCGGCGAAGTCGAGCACGGCGAACCGGACCTTGTCCGAGAGGATCGGCGCCTCGGCGAGCGCATCGAGCACCTTCGGCATGATCTTGTTCGCGGACTCGAGCTTCTCACCCTGCATGGAATAGGAGACGTCCACGACCAGGTAGAAGGGCAACAACTTGCCTTTGTTCTTCTCCATCGGGTTCCTTTCGGGTCAGTTCTGGTGCACGGCAGGCACGGCGTGGCCGTTGCGGGGATGTCCGTTGTGGAACAGGACGGGGATCGGCATGGTCTGTTCACTCGGCGAAGGAGGGGGAACCGCGTGGCCGCCGACCTTGCCGACGTTCGCGCGGTACCAGCGGTCCAGTTCTTCATCGCTGCGCAGCTTCGCGAGTTCCGCCCAGACGCCGATGGCCTTGAGGGCGATCTGCGTCTGCTGCCGCACGAGCTCTTCGGTTGCCGTCCGTCCGGCTTCCGTTTGGAGTTCGAGCTGTTCCCGTTCGTGCGTCACCCGGGCGTTTTCCCGCTCTTCGAGCAACTGACGGTCGCCGTCGGCGCGGAGCCGGTCCGCGTCCTCGATCTGCCGGTCCTGCTGAGCGAGCAGGCGGTCATAGGTTGTCGGCGGGCCCAGACCGGCGAGGATCTTGGTGAGCACCGGGAGCACCTCGATGCACAGGAAGAGCAGGAACAACATGAGGTGCGCGGTCCACCCGACGGGATGACCGTCGGTGATCCGGCCCAGCGCCTCCAGCCGGGCGAGCAGGCCGGAGTTGTGGTCCTGCGCCTGGGTCGCCTCGTCTTCCGCGGTGCGGCGGAGCTCCCGTTGGGTGGCCAGGTCCCGCTGGACCCCGGGAAGCTTGGCCTTCGCGGCCTCGACATCGGACGCCGAACCGTTCTGGATGCTGCCCGCGGCTTTCGCGGAGAGGTCATCGAGCTTGCGCTTGGCCTCGTCACGGGCGCCACGTGCGGTGTCCGCGGCGACCTGCTTCTGCCGGTACGCGTCGCCGTCTCCCGGACGCTTGGTCCCGCACGTGCCGTCCAGCTCGCACTGGGCGGACTTCTCCGCCTCGTCGTACGCGCGGTTCGCGCTGTCGAAGGCGGCCTGCGCGGCCTTGACGTCGGGATCGTCGGACACCGCACGCGTTGTCTTCCCGGAGATGACGTCTTGGAGGCCCTTCTCGGCGGCCTCCAGCTTCGCGATGTCGTCGTAGGTCTTGTTCAGGGCGTCTTTCGAGTGCTGGACGTTCTCGGCCTTCATCGTCGTCAGCTCGGCGTTGATCTCCTGCTCGAAGACCCGCAGCACCAGCGGGGTCGAAATGACCGTGCCGAGCACGATGGCGAGCACCAGCCTGGGCAGCGCCGTCGCCAAGTTCCGCCGCAGCGAACCCGCGCCGCTCATCGAGACCACGAGCATCCGGTCGAGGTTCAGGATGAGTACGGCCCAACCGAACCCGACGACCACGCAGATCGGCCACGAGAGGTCGAGGACCGAGTTGAGCGCGAAGAACGCCGACAGGCCGGCGACGGCGGAGGTGCTGATCAGCACCCCGCCCATCGTCGCGTGCTTGGCCAGATCGCCGGGGGTCTTCGCCAAGATGTCCGGGCGCGCGCCGGCCAGTCGCGCGAGCCACATCCGCAGGTTCATCGGTTCCTCTTGGGGTGCGGGACGAAGCCGAGGTCGAAACCGGGTCCACCGGTCGTCAGCGACGTCAAGTCGAACGGGAAGTCCGCGGGCCACAAGTCCGGCCACGGCAGGTCGTCGGCCGCGGGGACGTCCCCCGGTCGGCCGGGGAACGCGAGCGGGCGCATCTCGGGCAAACGAGGCAGAACCAGTTCCGGCGGCTGCGGCCAGCCCTGTAACGGCATGTCGAGCACCGGCATCGCGATCGGCATCGGCTGCTGCACCGGCGGGGTGACCACCGTCAGCGGGCCGAGCACCCGGTTGTCGATCCCCAGGTCGTTCACCGCGCGCACCATGACGAAGCCGGGTTCGGTGAACACGAGCGCCACCGAGCCCGCCCCCGGCCGCCCGTCGAACACGAGCCGTTCCCGGCTGGTGACAACCTCGATGCTCGTCGCGTCCTCGGCGGTCCAGTGCAGTTCCGTCGGCCGGCCGCTGAGGACGAAGTCGGCGTCGAGACCGACGTCCAGCAGCTTCGGCGGCTCGATGGCGTCACCGAGCAGCCTGCTCAGGTGCACGAACCACGCCCGGGCGGACGGGCGGTCGGCCTGCGCACCGGTTATGGCCCGCCGCAGCATGGCGCGGCCTTCCGTGTCGAGGCCGCTCCCCACCTCGTCCGGGTCGAGCAGGATCGAGCCGCCCCGGCTGGGGCTGAGGCAGCGGAGCACGAACAGCCCGAGCTTGTACAGGTCCGAAGCCAGTGTGAGCCTGCCGCCTTCGGGCGGTACCCAGTCCGGCGCGTTGAGCTGCAGGTCTGCGCCGACGACGCCGAGTGCGCGGGCCCCGTCGCAGTCGATGAACATCACCTGCGGCTCGTCGCCGATCCGGTACGCGGCGTTCTGCGGGTTGATGTCACCGAAGACCATCCGCAGTTCTTCGTGGAAGAACGAGAGTGCACTGGCGAAATCCCGGCAAATCGAGATCCGCTGCTCCTCGGTCGGCTCCGGGCGACCGATTCGATTCGCCAGGCCGGTGGGGATGAACAGATTCATCGCCAAGCGCAATGAAGGCTTCGTGCCCCCACTGCCGAGAAGCACGATTCTGTCGAAGAAGGAATCAGGAATGCGCGGCATGAGCAGGCCGGTCGCCTGGTTCTCGTCACCGACGATCCGACACGGCCACGCGGCGATGGCGTCGAGCCGGGCTTGCCGGACGGGGTCCAGTTTGAGCCGCGCCCGTACGATCGCCGCCAATCCCGTCTTGACCTGACCGGCGTGGAACTCCTTGTAAACCAGGGGCCCCGAGACGTCCGGGAGGCGAAACCCCGGAAGTTCGTAGATCGTCGCCTCACCGCCCCGGCCCACGACTCCGCCGAGGTCGGGCAGCGACGCACGCGACATGGTCAGCGGAACGCCGAACGCTGCGGAATCCACTGATCTCCTGGGGGTCGGTCATGAACGGGACGGGGCGCCGGCAGACCGCCCGCGACACGAAACAGATGTCGAACTGCGCTCCACCGCCGTTACCAATGGAGACCACTTCGTTACGTTGTCAACTTTATTTCATGACAGATTCTGGACATTCGGCGATTCGCCTTGTCGTCGACCACACGATCGGGATACCTATTCTTCTCGACCGAAACCGAAGTCGAAGGGTACCTCATGGCTCCTGTTGAGAAATGTCCGACATGCCGGCAGGTCATGTATGCGGACGTCGAGAAGTACTATGACAAGGGAACCGACGTGACTTACGTCTGCCGGAACCACGACTGCGCCACGTACGTGAAGTCCGGGCGTCGTTATCCCGAAAAGCTGAAGAAGTTCGTCCCGAGCAGGTAGCCCGCGGAAAGCAGGTGAGCGGTGTGGCCGACGCCGGTCTGGCGCGCCCCGTGGCCGGGCTCCTGCGCGCCGCCGTCGCCGGGCTGCTGGAACGAAGGCCTGCGTGGGGACTCGCGGGCCCGGTGGCACGCGTGCGGGCCGAGGCGACCGGAGAGCACGTGCTGGCGTGCGCCGAAGCAGCCGTCGGCGGCATCGGCGTCGGCACAGTCCTCCTCCGCCTGCTGCCGGCCGAAGCCACGGCGGAAGAACTGACCGTGCTTCTCGACCTCGTGCCCGAAGACCGGGCCACGACGGTCCTCGCGGTGGCGCGGGACGGATCCACGAACCAGGTGGCACTCGCTGCCGGGCTGCGCTCGCTGGTCCGCCACGCCCGCACGACCGAGACGGCCGACCACTTCATCGCGTCGGTACTGCGCAGCGATCGCCGGACCTCCGCCCGTGCCTTGCTGACCACCATCCAGGGCGAGGTTTCCACGAACGACCAGCGGCGTGCGCTGCACGACCGGCTGCGACGCGTGCGCGTGCCGAGGCGGTCCGAGGTCGAAGAGCTGAGCCGGGTCCGGGTCGGCGACCAAGCGGCGGCCGCCCGGCTCGGCGTGCTGTGCGACGAGGCGTTCGCGGCCTGGCCGCGACCCATCGACCTCACGGCGGAACCAGGCGCGCCGGCCCCGGTGCGATCGCGGGTTTTCGCGGTGCCGGGTGAGGGCAGCCCCGCGGAGGAGAAGACCCGGCGCGACGAGCTGAACACCTTGGCGAGCCTGTTCGCCGACAGCCGAGGCTCGGACTGGGTGGCGTTGGTCGGCGAGAGCGGCATGGGCAAGTCCGCCCTGGCCACCCGGCTGTGCCGGCACCTGCGAACCGGGTACACCACCGTCGGCTGGCTCTCGGCCGTCGACGCGGCGGCCTGGCGATCGTCGACCGCGCTGCTCGCCGAGCGGCTGGGCACCACTGACGGACCGGACGAACTCTGGGAAGCGTTGTCCGAACGGGGTCCCGCATTGATCGTCGTGGACGACGCCCCCGAACCCGCGGCCATCCGGGGTTCCCTGCCGCGGCTGCCGGGAGTGCACCTGCTCGTCACATCCCAATCGGTGCGCTGGCGTGCGGCGGCGCAAGTCGTCGAGCTCGGTGCGCTCGACCGATCGGAGGCCGTGGAGTACCTGCTCGCCCGGACCGGTGCCGAGAACGACGAACTGGCCGCCGAAGTCGCGGACCGGCTGCACGGCTACCCCGTCGCGTTGGAGCAGGCGGCCGCGGCGGTGGTCGACGGGCTCTCCCTGCGAGGCTGGCTCGATCGCTACGAGACCAAGCCGGTGAACGCGCTCGCAACGCTGCGTTCCGCGTGGGAGGTCCGCATCCACGGGCTACGCCGGCGGCACCCGGACGCGCTTGCCGTGCTTCGCATCCTCGCGTGCGCGGGCGCGGGAGCCGTCCCGGCCGAACTGCTGACGACCCTGGGTGAGGATTTCGAGGGCCCCGAGGTCGACGTCTGCGCGGACGCCGCTCGCCGGGACGCCGCCGTCGCCGAACTGCGGGCCCAGGCACTCGTCCGGACCGGTGTCGACGAAGAGACGATCTCCGTACACCCCTTGCTCGCGGACGTCGTGCGGGACGATCCTGCGGTCGATTCGACGACACTGGCGTTCCAGGTCGCGGCGGTCGCCGGGCACCTGATCGAGGAAGCCGACGTCGACGACGCCGGGCAGTGGTCCCGCACCGCGGCGCTGACGAGCGCAGCGGTCGCGGCGTGCCGTCTGGTTCTCGAAGCCGACCCCGACTCGCGCAATCCGAGCCGCGACCGGCGGACAGGTCTGGCCAACCATGCGCTGTGGCTGTCCGCGGCCTACCTCCACGAACGCGGGTCCGCACGTGAGGCGTATCGGGTCCGGCTGCTCGCCTTGGCGCTGCACGGGGACCAAGCCGCGGCGGCCGCGGTCCGGGGCTGGTCGGGACCGGTGCACGACGGGTTCGACGACCTCACAGCGAAAGAGGTCGTCCCCGCCGGCGAGCTGGGCCGGGTCGGTCCGGCCTCGGTCCGGCAGTCGGCGGCTCGCTGGGTGAACGAGAACGCGACGCTGCTGATGGACCTGAACGTCGAGCTTGCCGAGGACTACTCACGGCGGGCACTGGCCATGCTGCCGCGGATCAGCCCTTCGGCGAAGACCGACGGTGGCCGGATGGTGCCGTGGCCGGTGCGGATCCGCGCGGAAATCCTCGACAACCTCGGGTACTCGCTGATGCTGCGCGGCGACAGCCGCGAGTCCGTCCGCACCTTCGACCGAGCGTTGGCGCTGTACCAGCGGATTCCTGGCGCCGAACGCGAGTACAAGTACAGCGAACTGCTCAATGACCGGGCCCTGACCCTGCTCGACGGCGGTTTCCCGACTCGGTGCCGTCAGGACTTCGCGGCGGCGGCCGAGGCCGCGCGAACAGGTGCACACCCTGATCCTCAGGTCCTCTTCAACATCGACAACAACCTGGCCAGAGCGGAGCACGAAGCCGGGCACCTCCGATCAGCCCACCAGCGGCTCATGGCGGGCCTGGAATGGCTGTGGGATCGAGAGGACCCCCGCAGTTCCACGGTGATGATCCAGCAATGCAACGCCGGTCTGGTCGCCTACGACCTCGGTGCCACGGAGGAGGGACTGGCCCTGGTACAGGGTGCTTGGCGGACGGCGGCGGACCGGCTCGGCCCCGGCGACCGGGAAACCCTGGTCAGACGCACGATGCTCGCGCAACTGCAGCTCGCACGCGGAGAGCTGGCCGAGGCCGGCCAGGGAATCCTGGCCGACCTCGAGCTGGAACTGAACAGCGCGCATCCCGGCACGCCCTGGGTGCCGGTCCGCCGGACGGAGGTGGCGTGGTTGTCGGGGGTCGCGGCGTTGACCCCGGACACGGCCCGGCGGCTCGCGTTCGAGCTGGTCGACGCCTTCGACGGGCGGGGAATCCGCGCTGCGGCCGGTCTCGACTTCCTCACCGCCGCAGTCCTCGCCGGACAGTGTGAAGACCTGGTGCCCGGCACCGACCCGGTGACCGACGCGAAACGTGCCGTGGTGCTGCACGGGCGAGCAGCGGGTGCGGTCCACCCGCGAACGTTGCTCGCCAAGGCTCGCCTCGCCCTGGTCCGGGACGATCTCGCCGGCCACCGGCGGCCGTTGTCCACGGGAACCGGACGCGCCTTGCTCATCACGCCCGACTCATTCGTGGCGCCCGGGGCCGAGGGGTTCACCGCGGACCTCGCCCGGCATGGCCAGCCGCCGCTAGATCAGGCTCGTCCGGGTTGGGAAGCCGACCGCCTGAACCACCTCCTCGCGGACGACGTCCTGGATCTCGACCCGGGCGAGCAACTCTGCTGGCTGGCCAACGCCGGCCGCCTCGCCGCGGTTGCCGGCTTCCCGCGCGCAGCCGAAGTCCTGCGCGAAGCCGTCATGGGGAGCACGGCGTTGTACGGCCCGTTCCACCCGTGGACCCTCCTGCGCGCGGCGGCCGCGGCGATCGCGGAGAACGACCCGGCCGCGCTGCGGCAGGCCATCACCGCGCCACAGGCCATCTAGGATCCGACGATGGACAGCGAAGCTCCGATCGTGTTCCTCAGCTGGGCGCACACGCACCGGGACTGGTCACCGGAACGGACGCAGCGCTGGGAAGAGTCGATCGTCGAGTTCGCCTATCTACTACGCCACCACCACGTCGAGGTCATCGCCGACATCTTCGACTACACCACCCGAGGGGTGGACTGGACCCGTTACGGCGCTTCGGTCATCAGCCGACCAGACGTCACCGTCCTGATCGTGGGCAACGAGCCGTATTGGGAACGTTGGGAAGGCCGCAATCCGCCGGACGAAGGCGCCGGAGTAACCCGCGAGGCGGACGCCCTGCACGGTTTGTTCGACGCGGATCAGCGCGCCTTCCAAGAGCGCACCTTGATCATCTTGCTGCCGGGCGAGCAGGACAAAACCGTCCCTTACGATCTGCGCCGCGTACCCCGCTATCCCGTGGACGAGCTCACCCCGCAGGGCATCGACGCACTGCTGCGCCTGTTGTTCGACGATCCGAAATACCCGAAGGAAGCCTTGGGACAGCCGCCCGCGAGCCACCCGGTTCCCAGCACCGATCGACCGGGCTTCGGTATGCCGGCCGGTCGCAGAGAGCTTCTGGCCCGCCGCCACCGGCCGGACACCGCCTGAGTGTGGGTCTCGCCGTAAACGACCGGACCTGAGCGGAACAAGAGGAGCCGCCAAGGGGGCTCGAACCCCTGACCTTCTGTTTACAAGACAGATGCTCTACCAGCTGAGCTATAGCGGCCTGGCGCCGCAGCGCCGCTCGCAGTCTACCGGGCCCCCGCCGCGCGCCCCGGGGAGCCACCCCCGCCTGCCCGTCTCGAAGATCGGGACGACGGCGTCGGCCGGCCCTCGCCCAAAGCCGTCCGACGAGCGCAGATCCCCTGGTCAGGACAAGATGATCAGAACGTGGTGGACGCCACTCCATGATCCGTGCAACGGTCGGGGGACGGGCGTCGATGGTCCTCGGGAACGAGCGAGGAGGTGGATGGATCATGAAGATCAACGAGCGCACCAACGGGGGCAAGGCGACCAGATGGCCCCTGCTGGAACCGCCCGCGCAGAGACCGCGCACCCACCGGCCGAACCTGTTGCGACGCCGTCCCTGGCACGTTCTCGAAGCGCCCACCGGGGAGTTCCCGGCGGTCGACGCCGAGGAGGCGATGGGGCCGCAGCTGCCCGATGACGCCACCGTCAACTTCGTGCTCGACCTCTCCCTGCGCCTCGGCGAGGTGCAGATGGCCAGCGGGGCCGGCGCCTCGGACGTCAGCGCGACGATCATCGCCGTCACCGCCGCGCTCGGGCTGCCGCACTGCGAGGTCGACGTCATCTTCACGTCGATCACCGTGACCTGCCACCGCGGCACCGACCTCGCGCCGGTGACCGCGCTGCGCGTCGTGCGCAGCCGCAGCCTCGACTACACGCGGCTGACCGAGACCGAGAAGCTCATCCGCCGGATCGTCCGCGGGCACCTCGGCGCCGAGCAGGCGCAGACCGAGCTGGAGCGGATCTCGCAGGCGCCGCACCCGTACCCGCGCTGGGTCGCGACGCTCGCCTGGGGCGGGGTCGCCGCGTTCATCACCATCCTGCTCGGCGGCGGGCCCGACATCGCCGCCGTCGCGTTCGTCATCAGCGGCGTGATCGACCGGATCGGGCGGTTCGTCAACCGCTACTCGCTGCCGTTCTTCTTCCAGCAGGTGATCGGCGGCCTGGTCGCGACGCTGTCCGCGATGACGATCATGCGGACCCACGTCCTGACCACCGACAAACCGACGCTCGTCGTCGCGGCCGCGCTGACCGTGCTGCTGTCCGGGCTGTCGACGGTCTCGGCGGTGCAGGACGCCATCACCGGCTACAACGTCACCGCCGCCGGCCGCACCATGGAAGTGGTGCTGATGTCGGCCGGCCTGATCTCCGGGGTCGTGCTGGCCCTGCGGATCGCCGTGATGCTCGGGCTGCCGCCCACCCCGCTGCCCGACGTCCCCACCTCCACACCGCAGCACCTGCCGCTGGTCATCCTCGGCGGGGCCGGGGCCTCGGCCTGCTTCGCGCTCGCGTCCTACTCCAAGATGCGCGCGATGCTGGTCGCGATGGCCGCCGGCGCGATCGGCGCGACCGTCTACGGCGGGCTCACGGTGATCCGGCTCGACGGCGTCAGCTCGTCCGCGATCGCCGCGACGCTGGTCGGGTTCTGCGGTGGCGTGCTCGCGCGACGACTGGGCGTCACGCCGCTCGTCGTCGCCGTGTCCGGGATCACTCCCCTGCTCCCGGGCCTGTCCACCTATCGTGGTCTATACCAAATCGGGGTCGAGCCGAACGGCAATATCTCGACGCTCATGACGGCGGTCGCAATCGGGCTTGCGCTGGCAGCGGGCGTGGTACTCGGCGAATGGCTCGCTCAGCCGGTCCGCACCGGCTTGGGCAGGCTCGAACGCCGGTTCGCCGGACCACGCATGGCCGGTCCGCTCGAACCGGCCGATCGGCGCTTGGAGTAACCCTACGGTCACCGGCTGTTCATCGCTCACGCGATAGGGTTTCACTCTGGGGCCGCGACCCGGGACGCGAGGAGCGAGCACGTGACTGAAGCGACGAAGGAGAACTCGAACCAGGCGGATTTCGTCGTGGTGGCGAACCGGCTACCGGTGGACCTCGAACGCACGACCGACGGAGAACGCCGCTGGACGGCCAGCCCGGGCGGGCTGGTGTCGGCGCTCGAGCCGTTCCTCCGGTCGCGCAAGGGCGCGTGGGTCGGCTGGCCGGGCGTGCCCGACGTCGACGTCGAGGAGTTCGACGACGACGGCCTCGTGCTGCACCCCGTCTCGCTGAGCGCCGACGAGGTCCGCGACTACTACGAGGGCTTCTCCAACGCGACGCTCTGGCCGCTTTACCACGACGTCGTCGAGCGCCCGGTGTTCGACCGGGCCTGGTGGAACAGCTACGTGAAGGTGAACCAGCGGTTCGCGCAGGCCAGCGCCGAGGTCGCCGCGCCGGGCGCGACGGTCTGGATCCAGGACTACCAGCTGCAGCTGGTGCCGGCGATGCTGCGCGAGCTGAGACCGGACCTGCGCATCGGCTTCTTCCTGCACATCCCGTTCCCGCCGGTCGAGCTGTTCATGCAGATGCCGTGGCGCGCCGCGATCATCCGCGGCCTCACCGGCGCGGACCTCGTCGGCTTCCACCGCCCCGGCGGGGCGCAGAACTTCCTGTGGCTGTGCCGCCAGCTGATCGGCCTGGAATCGACGCGCGGCGCGGTCGGCGTCCGGTCGCGGCCGGGCACCATGCAGGTCGGCGACCGGACCGTGCGGGTCGGCGCGTTCCCCATCTCCATCGACGCCGCCGGCCTCGACCAGCTGTCCCGCACGAAGGGCGTCCAGGAGCGGGCCGCGCAGCTGCGGCGCGACCTCGGCAACCCGAAGACCGTGCTGCTCGGCGTCGACCGCCTCGACTACACCAAGGGCATCGACCTGCGGCTGCAGGCGCTGCACGAGCTGCTGCACGAGGGTCGACTCCAGCCGGACGACGTCACGTTCGTGCAGCTGGCCACGCCGAGCCGCGAGCGCGTCGAGCACTACCAGCGGATGCGCGGCGAGATCGAGCAGATGGTCGGCCGGATCAACGGCGAGTTCTCCCGCGTCGGTCACCCGGTCGTGCACTACCTGCACCAATCGGTCGACCGCACCGAGCTGGCCGCCTTCTTCTCCGCCGCGGACGTCATGGTCGTGACGCCGCTGCGTGACGGGATGAACCTCGTCTGCAAGGAGTACGTCGCCACGAGGCACGATCTGGGCGGCGCCTTGGTGCTCAGCGAGTTCGCCGGCGCGGCCTCGGAACTCTCTAGCGCATTCCTCGTGAACCCCCACGACCTGGACGGGGTGAAGGATGCTCTGGTGGCTGCCATTACGCTCGACCCGGCTGAGGGCCGTCGCCGGATGCGCGCCATGCGTCGCCAGGTTCTCACTCACGATGTCGACCGTTGGGCGCGCTCGTTCTTGCAGGCGTTGGGTGCCGAAGCGGTCGAGTGACCACACGACCACGCACGAGCTCCTGAGGAGGAGTGTTGACTGCCGAGGCCCTGCCCGCCGAGCTGCGGCGAGCGATCGTCCAGATCGCCCGTACTCCGCGACTGCTGGTCGCCTGCGACTACGACGGCACGCTGGCTCCCATCACGCTCAACCCGGACGAGGCCCGGCCGCTGCCGGAGTCCGTTGGCGCCCTCAGATCGCTCGCCGGTCTGCACGAGACGACCACCGCGGTCATCTCGGGCCGGGCCCTGCGCGACCTGGCCACGCTGTCGCGGCTGCCGTCCGAGGTGAACCTCGTCGGCAGCCACGGGTCGGAGTTCGACATCGGTTTCATCCACGCGCTGGACGACAAGGCGCGTGAGCTGCACCGACGGCTCGAGACCGAGCTCGAACAACTCGTCCTCGACGTCCCGGGCGTGTCGCTGGAGGTCAAGCCGGCCAGCATCGCGGTGCACGTGCGCCGCGCCGAGCACGAGGCCGGCCGCCGCGTGCTCGCGGACGTCCACAACGGACCGTCGAAGTGGGACGGCGTCTCGACCACCGACGGCAAGGAGGTGGTGGAGCTCGCGGTCGTCCAGACGGACAAGGGCCACGCGCTCGACATCCTGCGCCACCAGGTGGGCGCGACCGCGGCGATCTTCCTCGGCGACGACGTCACCGACGAGAAGGCCTTCTCCCGGCTCTCCGGCCCCGACCTGGGCATCAAGGTCGGCGACGGCGAGACGCTGGCGGGCTACCACGTGCCGGACACCGTCGACGTCGCGCTGGTCCTCGGCTTCCTGCTGGAGGAGCGGCGCAACTGGCTGTACGGCGAGTCGGCGCCGCCGATCGAGCGGCTGTCGATGCTGGCCAACGAGCGCTCGGTCGCGCTCCTGACGCCGGACGCCAAGCTGACCTGGCTGTGCCACCCGGGCCCGGACGCGCCCGCGGTGTTCGCCGACCTGCTCGGCGGCGAGGGCGCGGGCCACTTCTCCATCAAGCCGCACCGCAACGGCCTCCCGCTCGGCCAGCGCTACCTGCCGAACACGATGACGGTCGAGACGCGCTGGTCGCGCCTGCTCGTCACCGACTACCTCGAGCCGGAGAGCGCGCCGCACCGGACGGACCTGGTCCGCGTCATCTCGGGTGAGGCGGCCGCGGCCGTGACGTTCGCGCCGCGCCCCGAGTTCGGCGGCGTGCCGGTGAGCCTGGAGATCACCGAGGGCGGCGTCAAGGTGCTCGGCACGTCGGAGCCGTTCGTGCTCTACGCGCCGGGCGTCGAGTGGACGATCACCTCGGACGGCCTGCACGACACGGCCACCGCGCTGGTGCAGCCGACGCCGACCCAGCCGGTCGTACTGGAGCTGCGCTGCGGCACGCCGGACCTCGGGCCGCACGAACTGTCCGAAGTGGAGCGACGCGACCGCGCGGGCCGGTACTGGAGCGAGTGGACGTCGAAGCTGCAGCTGCCGAAGGTGCAGACCGACCTGGTGCTGCGCTCGGCGCTGACCCTGCGCGGCCTGGTCAACACCGACACCGGTGGCGTGCTGGCCGCGGCGACGTCGTCGCTGCCGGAGGAGATCGGCGGCGTCCGCAACTGGGACTACCGCTACTGCTGGATCCGCGACGCGGCGATGACCGTGCGGGAGCTCGTGCACCTGGGCTCGATCGAGGAGGCCGAGGGCTACCTCAAGTGGCTCCACGGCGTGCTCGCGACGCTGGCCGGCCCGGAGCGGCTCCACCCGCTGTACACGCTCGCGGGCAGCGTCATCGGCGCCGAAGCCGTCATCGAGTCGCTGCCCGGGTACGCGGGTTCGCGGCCGGTGCGCGTCGGCAACCTGGCCAACCACCAGGTGCAGCTGGACGTCTTCGGCCCGGTCGTCGAGCTGGTCGGCACGCTCGCCGCGGCGCGCGGCGATCTGCGTGACGAGGACTGGCAGATGGTGCGCGCGATGGCGGAAGCCGTCACGCGGCGCTGGAACGAGCCGGACCACGGGATCTGGGAGGAGCGGCACGTGCCGCGCCACCGGGTCTACTCGCGCGTCATGTGCTGGGTGACCATCGACCGCGCGGTCAAGCTCGGTGCGCAGTACGGCCGGGACGTGCCGGGCGCGTGGCCGCCGTTGCGCGACGCGATCGCCGCCGACGTGCTGGAGCACGGCTGGAACGACGAGGTCCAGGCGTTCACCACGGCCTACGACGGCACGGACCTGGACGCGGCGTCGCTGTTCGTCGGGCTCACCGGCCTGATCGACCCGGCCGACGAGCGCTTCCAGCAGACGGTGACCGCGATCGAGGCGGAGCTGCGCAGTGGGTCCACTGTGTACCGTTACCGCCGCGACGACGGCCTCCCCGGCGGGGAGGGCGGCTTCCACATCTGCGCGGCGTGGCTGATCGAGGCGTACCTGCTCACCGGGCGGCGCAACGAGGCCCAGGAGCTGTTCGACCAGATCGTGGCGGCGGCCGGCCCGACGGGCCTGCTGCCGGAGCAGTACGACCCGATCGCCGAACGATCCCTGGGCAACCACCCGCAGGCGTATTCGCACATCGGGCTCATCCGGTGCGCCAACTTGCTGGCGACCAGTTAGCCCTTTCGGTCCGAACTGCCGTCAAGGCCACCTTGCAGGCGTCTCGCGCCCGTAAGGTGGCCTTGACGGCGTTCGGAGGTGATGCGGTGCAAGGAACGTTCGGGCAGGTCGAGTACGTGCCGCTGCCGCCCCGGTTCGCCGAGCGCGTGCGCTCGGGATCGGTCGTCATCGGCTGCTCGATGATCGTCGGCACGGTCCTGCTGTTCGGCCTCACCACGTTCCTGCAGGGCATCGTCCACGGCCACGCGTTCCCGGACTCGTTGCTGGGCAAAGCGGCGGCCGTGCTGCCCCCGCTGGCGGTGCTGGCGATGGCGGTTCTGGTGCTGACGTGCCGCCGGTGCCTGCGCGGCGACTACCTCGTGATCGCGAGCGCCCAGTCGGCGCGCAACGCGTTCGTGGTCACCTACGTGCTGACGCTGATCCTCATCATCGGCGCGTGCGCGGTCCCGATCGTGTTCCACGTCTGGCACGAAACCCACGCGGCGCGAGCCCCGGACCTGCTCACGACGGTCGCGACCCTCGCCTTCGCCACCATGGGTTTCCTGGCGGGCATGTTCTACGTGCGCCCCTCGATGCAGACGTTGCGGCGGTTCAGCGACCACCCGATCTGGTGAGCGGGTTCAGTCCACAGTGGACGGCTCAGGCCGCGTAGCCCTTCGGCGGGATGAGCGTCGCGAGCTGGTTGAAGGTCAGCCAGTAGATCTGGTTGCCGCCGAAGCTGGCGGGGTCGGCGATCTTGACCGTCATGTCGGAGCTGTCGTAGCCGATCACCGTGAAGTAGTGGTAGATCGTGTAGTTCGGGTAGCCCGGCGGGTGGTTGTTCGCCGGGGCGACGATGTTCGCGACGATCGCGTAGCCGTTGTTGACGTCCAGGACGATGTCGCGCCACAGCAGGTCGCGCTGGGCCTGCGTCGGCGGGTCGTTCGGCATCTCCTTCGTCTCGTACCAGCTGGTGCCGAGGTCCTGGTTGAGGACGCCGGTGACCTGCCCGATCCAGTCGGTGCCGTTGGTGGTCGTGCCGAGCTGCGAGGCGAGCGTGGCCTGGCTCGGCACGTTCGACGTCCGGGCCGAGATGGCGATCCGGGTCGCGGCCGGTCCGCACCAGTAGCCGGTGTTCTGGACCTGGTACTGGACGTTCAGCACGGCCTCGGCCCGTTCGACGCCGTCGACGTGCGCGGGCGCGGCCATGGCGTTGACGAACCCGGGCGCCGGCACGACGTACTTCTGGGCCCCGGCCACCGCGGGCGCGGTGAGGAGCCCGGAAACGGCCATGAGCGTGACGAGCCCCAGACGGAATCTGCGCATGACGATCCTTCCCCAGTTTTGACGCCGGTTGGCCAGCGCCGAACAAAGGGATGATCGCGACAAGAGACGCCCGTTGTCTCGTACCGTCCCTGAACGGATCACGACGAAGGTAGGTTCGCCGTGAACGCCGGCGGCGCCTGCGGGCAACAGGGGGCATGCAGGTGATCCAAGAAGGTGCCGACGTCTGGGGGCAGGACCGTCCCGACCTGGGCGGGGCCGATCCGGCACCGGTGTTCGCCAAGCTCTTCGACGCCCACGCCGGGCCGCTGCGGCGCTACCTCGCCCGCCGGGCCGGCGCCGAAACGGCCAACGACCTCGTCGCCGAGACGTTCCTCGTCGCGCTCCGGCGCCGGGAGAGCTACCGGCCGGAGCTGGGCACGGCGCGCTCGTGGCTCTACGGCATCGCGACCAACCTGCTGCGCCACCACGTGCGGTCCGAGCTGCGTGGCCTGCAGGCGACCGCGCGGCTGGCGCACACCGGCGAGCTCAGCCACGCCGGGCACGACGGCCGCGTCGCCGAGCGGGTCGACGCCCAGGCCCGCGCGGCCCAGCTGGCCGGCGCGCTGGCGAAGCTCAACCCGGCCGACCGCGACACGCTGCTGCTCGTCTCGTGGGCCGGGCTCGACGCGGCCGAAGTGGCCGAAGCCCTGGGCATCCCGCAGGGCACGGTGCGCTCCCGGCTGCACCGGATCCGCCGCTGGCTGAGAACCGCCGCCCCCACTCCCGCCATCCCCGCTCCCGCCGCTACCGCCGTGAAGGAGGCGTAGTGCCATGACCGACGACAACATCCGGCAGATCTGGTCCGACGCCGAGCTGGACGCGGCGCTGGCCGACCTCCACGACGACGTCGGCGACGGTGATCTGACGTTTGCCCGCACCTCGCTGCTGGCGGCGGCCGGTGCTGAGCCCGAAGCACCCCCCGCGCCGTCGGAGTCCCGCGGCGCGTGGCGGTGGATCGCGGTGGCGGCCGCCGTCGCCACGCTCACCGGCGGCCTGGTCGTCGCCACGCAGCTGACCAACCGCGACCCCGCCCCCACCCCGATCGCACCGGCCGCCACGTTGCCCGGACTCGACGACCTGCGTGGCGTGGACCTCCCGATCGGCCCCGGCGAGTTCCGGCTCACGACGTCGTCGTCGTGGATGGAGGCCGACAAGGGCGCGAACCCGAAGACCTACGTGGGGATGCAGGCCAGGCTCTGGATCCCCGCCGACCCGGCCGGGGACTGGCACCTGCGCTCCACGCTCACGAACACCCCGACCGGCCTGCAGGTCCCCGTACCGCGCCTCGAACCGGTACCGGTGCACAACACCGACACGACCGGCGCCGGCGGGATCTTCCCCGGGATGTACGGCGGACCCGACTTCCAGGGTTCCTGGGACGCGCCGACGGCGCTGTTCGTCACGAGCCTGCCCGCGGACGTCCAGGCGCTGCGAGCGCAGCTGACCAACGCCCAGGCCGGCGTGGGGACCCCGGTGCGCCGGGGCGAGGAGAGCAGCCCCGGAGCGGTCGTCCAGATGGTGCGCAAAACGCTGGAGCTGGGCCTGGCCCGCGGCGACGTGCGGGTGGCGCTCTGGCGCGCACTGGCCGGCGTCGAAGGCATCGTGACCACCCCGGGCATGCGCTCCCCGGACGGCCGGACAGGCATCGGCTTCACGGCAAAGGACGGCGGCACCCTGATCGCCGACCAGGCGACGGCCCAGCTGATCGGCTACACGCTGCCGCTGAAGGAGTCGATCGGCGGGCCGGGCATCCAGAGTTCGGAGGTGGTCCCACCGGACTCGTCGACGTCCAACGAGCCCAGAGTCCCGATCATGACCACGATTCTCCCGCCACACTCGCCCCACCAGCCGGCGGAGGAGCAGAACTCGATGGCGGAGAGCTACACGTACTCGATAACCAAGACCGACCACTGACCTGTGGTGGCCGGGCGCCCTGGGGGCGCCCGGCCACCACACCAAGCGGGGAACGACCCGGCTCACCCCAGCCAGCGGTCCACCCTCGGGCCGGCGGCATCAGCGATGCCTGCCATCCTCCGGCGCCACGGCACCAGCAGCCCGGTCACGCGCCGAGCCCGCGGCAGCCGCAGCTCGGCCACCCGCCAAGTTGACGGCATCTGCAGCCCAGTCACCCGCCAAGCCGGCGGCATCAGCGACCGGTATCCGCCTGCCCACCCTCGGTCCGGCGGCATCAGCGATGCAGACCATCCGCCGGGCGCCCCCGACGCCAGTGGCCCGGCTACCCACCGAGCCAAGGGCAGCAACAGCTCGGCCACCCGCCGAACCGGCGGCATCAGCCGTGCCTGCCATCACCAAGCCGACACCGCCAGCCATCCGACCACCGCCGAGCCGACACCGTCAGCGGGCGTGGCTTGCCGCGTTCAGTGCGTCCGCTACGTTCGCCACCTCCAGCACCCGGATCCCGGCCGGGGGCTTGCCCGAGTCCGGCGGTACCAGCGCGTGCGTGAACCCCAACCGCGCTGCCTCCGCGAGGCGGCGGCCGACGCTCGGCACGCGGCGGATCTCTCCCGCCAGCCCGACTTCGCCCACCGACACCAGCCGGGGCGACAACGCCACGTCGCCGAACGAGGACGTCAGGGCCAGCACCAGCGCCAGGTCGATGCCCGGTTCGGTGATCTTCATGCCGCCGACTGTGGCGACGTAGACGTCCTTGTCGGCGAGCTTCAGGCCGCCGCGCTTCTCCAGCACCGCCAGCACCATCGCGACCCGCGCCGAGTCGAGACCGCTGACCGCGCGCCTCGGCTGGGGTGCCGACGTCGACGACACCAGCGCCTGGACCTCGCCCAGCAGCGGGCGCTTGCCCTCCATCGCGACCGTGATCGCCGTGCCCGGGACCGGCTCCGCCGTCTGGCTGATGAACAGCCCCGACGGATCCGGCACCCCGACGATGCCTTCCTCCACCAGCTCGAAGCAGCCGATCTCGTCGGCCGCGCCGAATCGGTTCTTGATGCCGCGGACCATGCGCAGCGTCGAGTGCTTGTCGCCCTCGAACTGCAGCACGACGTCCACCAAGTGCTCCAGCACGCGCGGACCGGCCACCGTGCCGTCCTTCGTGACGTGCCCCACCAGCACCACCGGCAGCCCGCGCTCCTTGGCCAGCGCGACCAGCCCGGACGTCACCGCCTTGACCTGGGTCACCCCACCGGGTGAACCGTCCACCAGCGGGGACGCCATCGTCTGCACCGAGTCGACGATCAGCACGCCCGGCTTCACGTCGTCGACGTGCCCGAGGATGGCCGAGAGATCGCTTTCGGCGGCGAGGAACATCCGGTCGTGGACGTTGCCGGTCCGCTCCGCGCGCAACCGGACCTGGCCCGCGGACTCCTCGCCCGTGACGTACAGGGAGCGGTCGACCGTTTTCGCCCATTGGTAGGCGACTTCGAGCAGCAGGGTCGACTTGCCGACACCCGGCTCACCCGCGAGCAGCACCACCGCGCCCGGCACCAGGCCGCCACCGAGGACGCGGTCCAGCTCGGACACCCCGGTGCGGCGAGCGCGGGCGGTTTCGACGTCGACTTCGCCGATCGGCCGCGCGGGCGCACTCGGCGCACCGGCCGCGACGCGCTGGATCGCCGGTTTCCCGGCGGCCCCGCGTTCCGCGAACGAGCCCCACTCCTGGCACTCCGGACACCGGCCCAGCCACTTGGCCGCTTCGTAGCCGCAGCTCGCGCAGCGGTAGTTGACGCCTTTCTTCACCCCGCGAGGCTATCGGCGCCCACCGACAAAAACGGGGACCTACCCCTTGTCGTGCGCCGGCGCCGCCACGGGCAGCTCGACGGTGACCGGTCCGGCGTTCTTGAAGACGAACGTGACCTTCACGGTCTGACCGGGCCAGAGGGGCTGCTTCAGCGCGGCGAGCGTCACAGTGCCCTTGCCGACGGTCGCGGGGGCCGCGGTCGGCGTCGCACTGGTGGCAGGGGCCTCAGCGGAAGAGGAAGAGGTAGCGGTGCCCGCGGAGCTGGTCCCGGTCGCCGTAGGCGCTTCCGAAGAGGAGCTCGGCGCGCCCGAGGAGGTGGGCTCGACCTGGTTGGTGGACTCGACCGCGTCGTCCGGGCCGATCACCAGGGAGTGCCCGGCGACGATGTCCTTCGAGCCGCCGACGGTCGCCTGCGTGCCGTCCTCGGTCGTCACCGAGACGAGCGAGTCGTCCTGGGCGCCCTGGTTGACGATCGTCAGGGTCAGCGCCGGGGTCGCGCCGGCCGCGTAGCCCGGGCCGGACGTCGGGTACTGGACCGCCACGTCGCGCATCACGATGGTCTTGACCTGGGCGTGCGTGCCGTTGACGGCGGGCTGCTGCGTGTCGGTCTGGGTGATCTGGCCGGCCCCGCACCCGGCGAGCGCGAGCGCGGCACCGAGCGCCAGCACGCCCGTACCGAGCACGCGACGATTCTGCAGCCTCACGTCGCAGTCCCTTCCCTTTTCACGGCCTCGTTCCCGCGAAGACTAGCCCGGAGCGATCTCCAGCGCGGAACCGGTCCGCGTTGTCCTCAAGATCAACCGTCCACAAAGGAATTCCCAATGGTCGCACGGACCCTTCGCCGTAACCTGCGTGAGCACGGGGGTCCGACGTTTGTCAACCCCCGCTCAGGCCGCTGACCTGCGAGGACGACTCCGGCCCGCTAGGTGGGCACTGGCGGACCGTGATAGGATGGGGTCAGCGAAAGGGGCAGAGGACACATGGTTTTCAAGGTCGGAGAGACCGTCGTCTACCCGCACCACGGTGCCGCACTCATCGAAGCCATCGAGACCCGCGTGATCAAGGGCGAGGAGAAGAAGTACCTCGTCCTCAAAGTCGCGCAAGGGGATCTTACGGTTCGCGTGCCCGCTGACAACGCCGAGATCGTCGGTGTGCGTGATGTCGTCGGGCAAGAAGGACTGGACAAGGTTTTCGACGTACTGCGTGCTCCGCACACCGAAGAGCCCACGAACTGGTCTCGTCGGTACAAGGCCAACCTCGAGAAGCTCGCCTCCGGCGATGTGAACAAGGTGGCCGAAGTGGTGCGCGACCTCTGGCGACGAGAGAAGGACCGCGGACTTTCAGCCGGCGAGAAGCGCATGCTGGCGAAGGCGCGGCAAATTCTGGTCAGCGAGCTCGCGCTCGCGGAGGGCACCGACGAGGACAAGGCTGAAGTCCTCCTCGACGAAGTTCTGGAAACCGCGGCGGTCTGACACCCCAGGCCTTCCTGCTCGACGGGCGAGCAGGTGCCTCTACGATCGCGAACCGATGAACGTCGCCGTGATCGTGACCGTCGCACACCACGCCTCCGACGGAGAGCTCGCTCTCACGCCGGTCCGTGGTGAAGCGCTACTCACGCACACCGTGCGGGGGCTGCTGGCAGTACCGGAGATCGATCTGGTTCTCGTCGCGGCCCCCCAGCGGTGTGCGCAAGTCTATTCACAGGTCCTCGAGGATCTCTCGTGCCGGGTCGTCCCCGGTTCGCTCCGGCAGGCCTTCGCCGTCGTCGAGCCCGAACTTTCCCGTGACTCCGTTCTACTCCTCCACGACGCCTTGCGGGCCTTCATTCCTGCGCAAACGGTGCGTGACGTGATCGCCGCGGTCGGTGACGCGAATCCCGTCGTCGTCCCGGTGCTCCCGATGGCCGACACGGTGAAGGTGACCGACGCGGCCGAGCTGATCGTCGGCACCGAGGACCGCACGCGGCTGCGCACCGCCCAGACCCCGGTCGGCTACACCCTCGACGCCTTCCGCGCGGCGGACCTCGACGCGGCCGTCCCCGAGGGCGCGGCGACCGTGCCGGGGCACCCGGACGCGATGCGCGTCACCACCGACTTCGAACTTTCCCTGGCCGAGGCGATCGCGGCGGCACCGAGCACGGAGGAGACGCTGTGAGGATCGGCAACGGGGTGGACGTCCACCCGATCGAGGCGGGCCGCGAGTGCTGGATCGCCGGGCTGAGCTGGCCGGGCGTCGACGGCTGCGCGGGCCACTCGGACGGCGACGTCGCGGCGCACGCCCTGTGCGACGCGCTGCTGTCCGCAGCCGGCCTGGGCGACCTCGGCGCGGTGTTCGGCACCGGCGACCCCCGGATGGACGGCGCGCACGGCGCCGACATGCTCGCCGAGGTCCGCGGCCTGATCGAGGCCGAGGGCTGGCGCGTCGCGAACGCGACGGTCCAGATCGTCGGCAACGCCCCCCGGGTGGGCAAGCGGCGCGACGAAGCGCAGAAGGTGCTCTCGGAGGCCGTCGGCGGCCCGGTGAGCGTCTCGGGCACCACATCCGACGGCTTGGGCCTCACCGGCCGCGGCGAAGGCATCGCGGCCTTCGCCACGGCACTGCTGCTGACGGCGGAATAGCCTCGCCGCCTGGGTTATCCACAGCCAGACCGAGATGTGGACAACAAGGCCCCGCCTGTGACGTTTCCCGCTTTTCGTCGGAGGGTCCCGATACGCTGGAAGCGGGGCCGGTCCCCCGGAGAGGGTGGGGGGTGCTTTCCGGCGGGGGCCTGCCTTGCTCGGCAGGATCGCTCCGAATGGCCGCGGCCTCGCAGCCGGCCCGCGCAGCGGAATAGCCTCGCCGCCCGAGCACGTTCGGCGTGACATGGCCCTCACTCTCCCCGACGCCGTCCGCGCGCTCGTCGACGGCAAGAACTTCGCCACCGTCGCCACGCTCGACCCCGACGGCAGCCCGCAGACCTCCGTCGTCTGGATCGGCCTCGACGGCGGTGACCTCGTGTTCAGCGCCACCGAAGACCGCCGGAAGGTCCGCAACCTGCGGCGCGATCCCCGCGTCGGCGTGTCGATCACCGACGCCGGCAACCCCTACCGGCACACGCAGCTGCGCGGCACGGTGACGCTCACCCCCGACCCGGGCAAGACGCTGCCGAAGACACTGAGCCACAAGTACCTCGGCGAGGACCCGCCCGCGGAGGGTGGCGACGTCGAACGGGTGATCGTCCGCCTGCACGTCGAGAAGATCGCGGGCAACGTCAAATAGGGTCCGGACCATGGGTGTGACATTCAACGACGCGACCAAGGCGCTCCTCGACGGGAAGAACTACCCCGTCGTCGCCACCACCAACGCCGACGGCTCGCCGCAGAGCTCGGTCGTCTGGGCCCGCCGCGACGGCGACACCGTGGTCTTCGTGACCGTCCAGGGCCGGCGGAAGGAACGCAACATCCGCCGCGACCCCCGCGTCTCGCTCTCCGTCTTCGACTTGGCCGATCCGGAGAACTACGTCGAGATCCGCGGGCGGGCCGAGGTCACCGTCGAGGGCGGCCCCGAGCTGAACGACGATCTGGCCCACAAGTACATCGGCGAGGCCTTCCCGCCCGAGCCGGCCGACGTCGTGCGGGTGCTCGTCCGCGTTGTTCCCGAACACATCACAGGGCATTCGGCCTGACGATCCCGTTAGGCTGAACCCATGACGATCAGGGCGGTGTTGTTCGACTACTCCGGCACGCTTTTCCGGCTCGAGCAGGACGAGACCTGGCTCACCGAACTGACCGACCACGTGGGCACGCCGCTCGACATCGAGGCCCAGGCCGAGCTGATGCGCCGGATGACGGCGCCGGTCGGCCAGGTCGTCGAGCTGGACGCCGACCACCAGCACGCCTGGCACCACCGCGACCGCGACCCGGTGCTGCACCGGAAGGTGTACCTGGAGGTCCTCAAGAAGTCCGGCGTCCCGCGGCCCGAGCAGGCCGTCGCGCTGTACGACCGGCTGATCGATCCCAGTCAGTGGACGCCCTACCCGGACACCGAGGCCGCGCTCAAGGCGGCGTCCGAGCAGGGGCTCAAGGTCGGCGTCCTGAGCAACATCGCCTTCGACATCCGGCCCGCGTTCACCGCCCGCGGCTGGGACGCCTACGTCGACGAGTTCGTCCTGTCCT
The DNA here is from genome assembly GCF_036114655.1 of Amycolatopsis sp. NBC_00348. NCBI lineage: Bacteria > Bacillati > Actinomycetota > Actinomycetes > Pseudonocardiales > Pseudonocardiaceae > Amycolatopsis > Amycolatopsis sp. NBC_00348. The sequence goes on from NZ_CP107994.1 coordinate 7,639,585, forward strand.
TCGAGGTCGGGGCGATCAAGCCGGAGCTGGAGATCTTCCGCCGGGCCGTGCAGGCGCTCGGCGTCCCGGCCACCGAGACCCTGATGGTCGGCGACAGCGAAGAGGCCGACGGCGGGGCCCGCGCGCTCGGCTGCGAGTTCGCGCTGGTCGACCCGCTGCCGACGGCGCAGCGGCCGGACGCCCTGCTCACGGCGCTGAGCGCGTTCGGCGTCGGGCAGGAGCCCAGCTAGGCGCTGTTCTGCGAGTCTGCTCGATGGGCTTCGTGATCCAGGTGGTTCCTGGCGGTGCGGGCGGATCACCCTCGTACCGGGTCGTACTCGGGTGAGCCGCCCGTGCCGCCAGGGGCCGCCTGGGCGCGAAGACCGCGAGCTTGACTCGCAGAACAGCGCCTAGGCGCCTGCGACCTCGCTCACGCCCACCCCGTACCCTTTCAGGGTGGCCCTACACCTTTTCGACACAGCGACCCGGAGCGTGCGGGAGTTCCAGCCCGCCCGTAGCGGAACGGCGTCGATCTACGTGTGTGGTGCCACCGTGCAGGGCGTGCCGCACATCGGGCACATCCGCGGCGCCCTGAACTACGACGTCCTGCGCCGCTGGCTCGTCCACAGTGGACTGGACGTGCTGCTGGTCCGCAACGTCACGGACATCGACGACAAGATCCTGGCCAAGGCCGCGGCCGCGGATCGCCCCTGGTGGGAATGGGCGGCGACGCACGAGCGCGCCTTCGAGCAGGCCTACGAGCAGCTCGGCTGCCTCCCGCCGTCGATCAACCCGCGCGCGACCGGGCACGTCACCCAGATGGTCGAGCTGATGCAGCGGCTGATCGACCAGGGGCACGCCTACGCCGTGGACGGCGACGTCTACTTCTCGGTGAAGTCGTTCGACGACTACGGCAAGCTGTCCGGCCAGGTCCTCGACGACGTCCAGCAGGGCGAGACGCCGGCCCGCGGCAAGCGGGACCCGCACGACTTCACGCTGTGGAAGTCCGCGAAGCCGGGCGAGCCGTCGTGGCCGACGCCGTGGGGCGACGGCCGGCCGGGCTGGCACCTCGAGTGCTCGGCGATGGCCACGGCCTACCTCGGCGCGGAGTTCGACATCCACGGCGGCGGGCGCGACCTGGTCTTCCCGCACCACGAAAACGAGCGCGCGCAGTCGAACGCCGCCGGCGACCCGTTCGCCCGCTATTGGCTGCACAACGACTGGGTGACCATGTCCGGCGAGAAGATGTCGAAGTCGCTGGGCAACACCGTGACGATCCCCGCGATGCTGGAGCGCTACCGGGCGGCCGAGCTGCGCTACTACCTGATGCAGCCGCACTACCGGTCCAAGATCGAGTACTCCGACGGCGCGGTCTCGGAAGCCGCGCAGGGCTACCGGCGGATCGAGACGTTCCTGCGTCGCGCCACTTCTTCCGGCGAGGTGGGGATCGGCACGATCCCGGCCGGGTTCGCCGCCGCGATGGACGACGATCTGGCCACCCCGCAGGCGTTCGCCGTGGTCCACACCACGGTGCGGGACGGTAACGCCGCCCTCGACGCGGGCGACACCTCCAAGGCACTCGAACTCGCCGCCGCCGTGCGCGCGATGACCGACGTGCTCGGCCTCGACCCGCTGTCCGCGCGCTGGTCCGAGGCGGGCGGTTCCGAAACGCCCACCAAAGAGGCGCTGGACTTCCTCGTCAAGGATCTGCTGGCCGAGCGCCAGCAGGCCCGGGCCGAGAAGGACTTCGCCCGCGCGGACGCCGCCCGTGACCGCCTCCAGCAGGCGGGCATCGTGGTGGAGGACACCCCTAACGGTCCACAGTGGACAGTCAAGTCCGACTGAGCCGTTCTCCATAACCGCAAGGACTTTTCAGCATGGCAGGCAACTCCCGGCGCCAGGGCGCCATCCGCAAGACGGGCACCAAGAAGGGTGCCGTCGTCGGTTCCGGCGGACAACGCCGCAAGGCCCTCGAAGGCAAGGGCCCGACCCCGAAGGCGGAGGACCGTCCCGGGCACAAGGCCTACCGCCAGAACAACGCCCAGACCAAGCGCGACCAGGCGCGGCAGAAGAAGGCCGACAAGCCGGAACTGATCGCCGGGCGCAACCCGGTGGTCGAGGCGCTGCGCGCGGACGTCCCGGCGACCGCGCTGTACGTCGCGATCAACATCGAGATCGACGACCGCGTGAACGACGCCGTCCGGCTGGCCGGCGACAAGGGCATCTCGATCCTGGAGATCCCGCGCGAGGAACTGGACCGCAAGACGAACCGGGCCGTGCACCAGGGCCTCGGCCTGCAGGTCCCGCCGTTCGAGTACGCCCACCCGGACGACCTGATGGCGGCGGCGCGCAACTCGGGCGAGGTGCCCCTGTTCGTCGCGCTCGACGGCGTCACCGACCCGCGCAACCTCGGCGCGGTGATCCGCTCGGCGGCCGCGTTCGGCGCCCACGGCGTGCTGCTCCCGGAGCGGCGCAGCGCGGGCATGACGGCGGTGGCGTGGCGCACGAGCGCGGGCACGGCGGCGAAGCTGCCGATCGCGGTCGCGACCAACCTCACGCGCCAGCTGAAGTCGTGGGCCAACGAGGGCCTGATGCTGGTCGGCTTGGACGCGGACGGCTCGGTCGAGATCGACGGGCTGGAGCTGGCGGCGGACCCGCTGGTCATCGTGCTGGGCTCGGAGGGCCGCGGCCTGTCGCGCTTGGTGCGCGAGACGTGCGACGCGACCGTGTCGATCCCGATGGCGGCGGGCGTGGAGTCGTTGAACGCGTCGGTGGCGGCCGGTGTGCTGCTGGCCGAGGTGGCGCGGCGCCGTCGTCTCGCCGGACGGATCTGAGCCCCGCCTCCACGACCCACCTTCACGACGAGGAACCACCCACTCGGGTTAAGGTCACCATCGGATAAACCGAGGGGACCTGACCACCGATGTCATTCGTTTCGCCACTGTTCCTGTGGTACTTCATGCCGGCGGTGCTCATCGCCGTCCTGGTGTGCCCGCGGACCTGGCGCAACGGCATCATCGCGGTCGGCAGCCTGCTGTTCTACACGATCGGCGCCGGGCCGTTCGTGTTCCTGCTGCTCGGCTGCATGGTCGTCAACTTCATGGCCGGGCCGCTGCTGGAGGCGAGCCCGTGGGACGTCCAGGGCGTCCGGCGGCGGCGGATCCTCATCGCCGTCGTCTCGCTCGACGTCGGCGTCCTGCTGATCTGGAAGTACGCCGGGTTCGCGACGCAGCAGATCGCCGCCGTCTCGCACTGGTTCGGCGGCAGCCTGCCGGTCGCGAGCCTGGTGGTGCCGATCGGCATCTCGTTCTACACGTTCCATCACATCTCGTACGTGGTCGACATCTACCGCGGCGAGCGGCCGGCGCTGCGCAACCCGGTGTCGTTCGCCGCGTACATCGCGATGTTCCCGCAGCTGGTGGCCGGCCCGATCGTCCGCTACCGCGAGATCGCCGACCAGCTGCCCCAGCTGCGTTCGCACCGCCTGGACGACATCGCGGCGGGCTTCCCCCGGTTCGCGCTGGGCCTGTGCAAGAAGACGATCATCGCGGACTCCCTGAGCCCGCTGGTCGAGGCGTGTTTCAAGGTGCCACCGGACCAGATGACGTTCGCGACGGCGTGGCTGGGCGCGATCGGCTACACGTTGCAGCTGTTCTTCGACTTCTCGGGCTATTCGGACATGGCGATCGGCCTGGGCCGCATGCTGGGCTTCCGCCTGCCGGAGAACTTCGCCAGGCCGTACTCATCGGTGACGATCACGGAGTTCTGGCGCCGCTGGCACATGAGCCTGTCCCGCTGGTTCCGCGACTACGTCTACATCCCCCTGGGCGGCAACCGTCACGGAGCGGGCAAGACCTACCGCAACCTCTGCGTGGTGTTCGTCCTGACAGGCTTCTGGCACGGCGCGCAGTGGACGTTCCTGGTGTGGGGCTGCTACCACGGAGCACTGCTGGTGATAGAGCGCCGCTTCGGCCTGGACCTGAACCCCGCAAACCCCCGCCAGCGCTACCTACGCAGGGCCTTGACGATGCTCCTGGTGGTATTCGGCTGGGTCTTCTTCCGCTCACAGGACATCGGCCACGCCTTGGCGATGATCGGCCACATGCTGATCCCCGACTTCGACGGCTTGGGCGCAGGAGTGGAACAGGCGTTCACCAACCAACGCCTGGTCCTGCTACTGGCGGCCTTGGCGGTATTCGCACTACCGGCTCACCCGGTAACGGGCCCCCTACTGGAGTCGTCCAGAAGCCGCCCGGCAACAGCGCTACGCATCGGCGTGATGACGGTGGGCTTGATCTACGCGGCCATCTTGATAGCAACGGGCACATTCAGCCCGTTCTTGTACTACCAGTTCTAAGGCGCAAGAAGGAACCAAGACCAGCCCGCCCCCATCGAACCGATAAGCAGCCGCCGTTGGACGATCCGGCGTTCGGGTCGGTGGAGCCACGGCAGAGAACCAACGACCGTGGCAGCATGATCGAAGGCCGCGAGGAAGGGGGCACCGGGATGACCGACCTGGACAACATCCCAGGCGTGATCCCCTACGTGGACCACCACACCGGCCCAAGACGGCTGCTCACCCTGGAAATCCCCCACCTGGGCCACACCGTCCGCGCCTACGCCCCGATCGCCAGCGTCGACGGAAGGCAGTACGTGGTCTCCTGGGGCTCGGTGACCTTCGAGATCCCCGCCGACCGCAACGTGCACGTCAGCGTCCACCTGCACACGAACAGCGGCCACGAGCACACGATCACGCCGTTCGCCTCGATCGTCCTGTCCGCCCACTCCGCGCCGCTGCGGCTGCTCGCCCAGTTCGTGCCGCGCCAGGGCCCCCAGGGCTCGCTCGTGCCCCTCGGGTGAACCACGTGCTGGCTGCGCGCTACCTCCTCCTCACCCGGCACGGCGAAGCGACGCCCGACGAGGCCGGGCTCACCGAAGCCGGGCAGCAGCAGGCGGTTCTGCTCGGACGGCGGTTGCGCGAGCTGCCCGTCGCCGCCATCCACCACGGGCCGCTCCGGCGGGCCGCGCTCACCGCGGCGATCATCGGGGACCAGCTGCCCGGCGTTCCGCTCCACGTCGAAGAAGCGGCCGGCGACTTCGTGCCCTACCTGCCGAAGCGCGAGGAACTGCCCGAGACGTCCGCCGACCGGCTGCTCGCCTTCACCCGGCAGCTGCCGCCCGCCGACGAGGAGCTCGCCGCCGAGGCCGAACGACGGTTCACCGGGCCCGTTCCCGGGAACGAGGCGCGGTTCGACCTCGTCGTCACGCACAACTACCTCATCTCCTGGCTCGTGCGCGCGTCGCAGGACGCACCGCCGTGGCGGTGGCTCGCCCTCAACCACGGCAACGCGGCGCTGACCGTCATCCGCTACGTGCCGGGGCGGCCCGCCGCACTGCTGGCGTACAACGACCAAGGTCATCTCCCGCCCGCACTGCGCTGGACGGGCTTCCCGCCCGAGTTTTACCTTCCGTAACCGGGGAACGCGGAGCGTGTCCGGTACCGAAAACAGGTCTCGCCCGAATGGCCGAGCCTGGCACGATGGCCGGATGAGTTTCGTGCCGTCGCCCACGTCCGTTCGGCTGAGCGACTACCTCGCGGCCGACGCCGTCATCGATCACGGCCACCCGTCGATCCGGGACCGAGCCGGCGCGCTCAGACCCCTGACGGACAGCCCGGCCGGGTACGCCGAAGCCGCGTTCCGGTTCGTGCGCGACGAGGTCGACCACGTCGTCGACGCCGCCGATCCGCGGGTCACCTGGCGGGCGTCGGACGTGCTGCGCGAACGCGTCGGGATCTGCTACGCCAAGGCACACCTGCTGGCCGCTTTGCTTCGGGCGCAAGGGATCCCGGCCGGTTTCTGCTACCAGGAGCTGTCCGCGCTGCACGGTCTGAACGCGGTGTACCTGCACGGCAAGTGGTCACGCCTCGACGCCCGCGGCATCCGCACGGGGGCCGGCGGGGAGTTCTCCCTCGACGTCGAACGGCTCGCCTGGCCCGTCGATCCCGCGCGCGGTGAACGCGACCACCCGGAGATCCACCCCGCGCCCGCGCCGGCGGTCGTGGACTTCCTGATGACGGTCGCACCGGGGGCCGGCTGGTACGAAACCGGCCTGCCGGCCACCCTGGAACCCCAGGTTTAGCGGTATTTTCCGAAAACCCGGCAATTCGGTGAATTATTGCCGAGAGTGACGTCCGAGGCCTCCGCCTGTCCCCCGAATCTCTTATTTCGCGGTCCCCGAGACGCGCGTAAAGTGACTCCCCGCACTCGAACCGACACTTTACGCATTCGTCTGTTCGGGTGATTCGAGGGAGGTGAAGCACGTGGCCGCGGAAGGCGGACGCCTCCGCCGTACCCCACTGCAGGAGATCTTCTGGACCAGGACGAGCCTGCTGCTCACGGTACTCGTGGTGGTCGCCGGTCTCAGCCTGTGGCTGGCCGGCTTGATGGAACCCGGCACCGGGAAGAACCTGGTGACGTCGCTGGGCACCGGCACCCTGATCTCCGCGATCGTGGGGTTCGGCACCAGCTTGATCACCGCCAGCGCCTCGCAGCGGGCGCTGGTGACCCCGGTGATCGAAGAGAGCAGGCGCGCGCTGGAGGACCTCAGCGCCGAATACCGCGCGCTGAACAAGGAGTTCTTCCCCACCGACGTGTTCGAGGCGACGACCGATCCCGACCCCGCGTTCAACCGCGCGCTGATGGCCGACCTCGACGCGACCCGGCAGTACTTCTTCCGCGGCTTCTCCGGGCGGCACGCCGCCGCCCGCCTGTTGCTTTCCCGCACGGAACGCGAACTGCGGGCCGTGATCGCCGATCCGCGTGACGCGAGCTCGATCAGCGGGCGTGCCCGCTACCTGCTCCGCCGCGAGGCGGGCGACGTCGACTACGAACAGATCCAGACCCGGCTCGACGAAGAGATCCGGATCGGGCTGGTGGGCCTCTTCCTGGCGCGCAGCCGCTGCGCGCAGGTCGACATCACCGTGATAGCCGACCCGCCGCTGGACCGGCTCGAGATGTTCGACGACAGCGTGTGGATGTCGCTCTACAGCGACGTGCGCGGCGCCACGAAGCTGTACCCGCGGTCCCTGCGGTTCACCGAGGGTTCCTTCCTCTACAACATGGAGCGCGCCGAGTTCGTGCGCGTCTCGCAGTCCCGGACCGGCCGCCACTTCCGCATCACGTCCGCGACGACGCGGGCGGATTTCCTGGCGCTGTTCGAAAAGATCACCGGATCCCCGTTGTCCGAGGAGCAGTTCCGTGAGCTGGAAAGCAAGTTCCACGCCTTCCGCACGGAGTTCTCCGAAGTCGCCGAGCTAGGGAGCTGACCTTGCTCACCCGCCTGTCCCCGCTCACCGAACTGGCCACGCGCCTGCGCACGGCCGGGTTCCCGCTCGCCGTCGACTGGCGCACGGTCGAGACCTGGTTCCGGTCGTGGGCCGACCACCCCGAGCTGCGGGAGGAGCTGCGCTCGCAGCTCCGCTCACTGTCCGCCGCGCAGGCCGCGAAACTGCTGCGCTCGTCCCGGGAAACCACGACCCATTTCGCGTGGTGCCTGCTCGATTCGCCGACCGACCCGTTTTCCTTCTGGCTGCACGAATACAAGCCGCAGCAGGACTGGCGGGAGGGGTACGCGGATTCCGTGCACAACCACAGGTACCACTTCTGCACCACCATCCTCCGGGGCAGCTACCTCCACGAAAGGTACGAGACGACCCACAATCCCGGCACCGGCTTGATCGACTCCGCGCACCTGCGTCGCCGGACGTTGTGCCAGGCCGGGGCCTGCGCCACCATGCTGGCCGACGAATACCACCGGATTCCCGAAGCGGCCCCCGGCACGATGACCTTCCTCGTGAAATCACGTCCGGTGAGCACGTTCAGCCTTTCCTACGATCCGACCAGCGGAATCGGCCATCGTCACGTTCCGGTCGAGGTCCGATTGGGGGAATTGGCGGACCGCATCTAGCTACACACCGGCGTCAGCGACGCTTACCATTACTCCACCCGTCTGAATACCACGGCCGGGATCGGAGAGGTGTATGCGTACGCAGGAAAGCACGATCGACAACGTGACTCTCGACGCCGTCGAAAACCGGGTTCGCCGGCTGTGCCGGCAGTACGCCGAGCGGCTGCCGTTCCACGGCTGGCACCACGTCAGCTTCGTCCGCGCGAAGGCGGCCGGCTTCGCCCAGCACAACGGAGCCGACCGCACCGTGGTGGAGGTGGCCGCGCTGGTGCACGACGTCAACTACCTGGTGCTCCGCAACTCGCCGGCCGCCGCCGGCAGCGGCCTCCGCGGGGAGATCCTCGCGGAGTGCGGCGTCGCCGACGGCGTGGCGAGCTGGATCGACGAAATCGTCGACGAAGCCGAGATGGCCACCCGCGGCCGCGACATTTCGCTGGAGGCGCAGGCCTTGAGCGACGCGGACACGCTGTTCAAGGCGCTGCCGGTGACGCCGGTGGTGCTCGCGCACCGCTACCTGCGCGAGAACGGCCTGAGCCTGCGGGAACTGGCGGACAAGATCGTCGGCGAGCAGTGCGACGTCCACGACGAGGGGTACTACTTCTACAACCCCGAAGCGGCGGCGACGTACTCGCGCTGGGCGATGGCGAACCTCCAGCTGTGGCAGTGCATCAAGGAAGCGGTCGACGACCCGACGGTCGTGGAGCTGCTGGACGCGGTGCACGCGGTCGACGCGCTGGCGTCCTAACGCTGGCCGTAGCCCCGCAACCGGTCGACGACGTTCGCCACCTCGGGCGGCGGCAGCAGGCTCGGCCGGCCGGCGCTCTGCGCGAGCAGCCACACGCGGCACGCCCACTCGAGCTGCTGCGCGCGGTGGTAGGCGGCTTCGAGGCCATCGCCGAAGGTGAGGGTGCCGTGGTTGGCCATCAGGCAGCCACGGCGCCCTTCGAGTGCTTCCAGAACGGCGGAGGCGAGCTCGGGCGTGCCGTAGGTGGCGTAGCGCGCGACGCGCACGGAAGGGCCGATGGTGGCGACGATGTAGTGGATCGGCGGCACCTCCCGCACGAGCGTCGACACGGCGGTGGCGTGCGGCGAGTGCGTGTGCACGACGGCGGTCACCGGCTCGCCGTCGGGATCGCGCGCGTCCCAGTAGACGGACAGGTGCATCGGCAGCTCACTGGTCGGCTGCAGCTCGCCGTCGATGACCTCCCCGCCGAGATCGACCACGGGGATGTCGGCGGGGGTCATCGCGGAGTAGGCGACGCCGGTGGGCGTGACGGCGACGAGGTTCCCGGCGCGCACGGAGACGTTCCCCGAGGTCCCGACGACGAGGCCGTCACCGACCATCCGCCGGGCATAAGCGCAGACGGCGGCCCGCTCGGTCTCGAGGATCATGCGCGGGTCCCGTCTCGTGAGCTCACGCCCACCACTCTGGCCCACACGCAGCCCCCACCACTCCCTGGGGGGCGTCCCCTGTCCAGTCTATCGGGTCTGACCTGCAAAAACGGGGTCTCCGGAAATCTGTGGACAACCGGAGCCGATGTGGATAACTACGCCTTCGCGGCCGGCGCGGGAGCCGGAGCCTTGGCAGCGGGCGCCGGAGCAGCCTGGGCCTGGGGCTTGGCAGCGGGCGTCGAGGCGGGGGCAGGCGCCGGAGCCGGCTTGCGGTCACCGTTCGCCGGAGCCTGAGCCGAAGCCGGGGTCTGAGCCGAAGCCGACGCCGGAGTCGACGCCGCAGCCGGGGCGTCCTCCGCCGGGGCCAGCAGCTTCATCGCCTCGCGTACCGCCACGTCCGTCGCCGCGATCCGCTCCGCGACCTTCGTCCGCAGGTCCAGTGCCAGCTTCCGGTTCCGGTCCGCCTCCGCCTGGCGGTCGCGGGCCTGCGCCAGCGCCGCCTCCGTCTCCTGCTTCTTGCGCGCGACCTCCTGCTCGAAGGCCTGCTTCTTCTTCGCCAGCTCCTCGGACGCCACCCGGTCCGCGTCAGCGCGCTTCGCGGCCGCCGCGGCCTCGGCCTTCGCGTCGGCCTCCTTGCGGGTCCGCTCGGCCGCCGCCGCCAGCTCCACCCGCTTGGCGCCCGCCGCCGCGGTCAGCTTGTCGATCTCGATCTTCGCGTCCTTCAGCAGGCGCGCGCGCTCTTCTTCCGCGTCCTTCGCCAGCTTGTCGGCCGTGCGGTGGGTCTCGTGCGCGTACTTGTCCGCCTGGTCGCGCGTCGAGGCCGCGTCGGCGTCCGCGGCGGAGCGCAGGTCGGCGATCTCCTCCTCGGCAAGCTGCATCATCGTGCGGACGCGCTCGGCCATCGCGCCGGCGCCGGACGGGCTGGAGCTCATCCGCGCGAGGGCGGCCTTCGTCTCGGCCAGCTCCTTCTGCGCGTACGCGAGAGCCTTCGTGAGATCGGACGACGTCGCGACGGCGTCGTCGCGGTTGCGGGCGGTCTCGCGGAACTCCTTGGTCAGCTCGGCGATGCGTTCGTCGACCTGACGCTGGTTGTAGCCGCGGAGGCCCACGGCGAACTGGGCGGTCTTCGGGGCGGATTGGGGCTTCTCAGGCGCGACCATCGCGCCACCTTAGTAAGCAAGGGGCCTTCCGGACGTACCGCCAAACGGATGCATCACGAATTTGGGAACCCCCGGTCACCCATGGCATTCTGACCTCCGTTGACCAGCGGTTGCCGCGGGGAGGCCACTTTGGACACATCGGCGATCCTCGCGGACATCGGCGCTCACTGGCACGTGTACCTCACGATGCCGTTCATCGCGGCGTTGATCGGTTACGTCACCAAGCGCGTCGCCATCGAGATGATGTTCCGGCCCCTCGAGTTCACCGGGATCAAGCCGTTCCTCGGCTGGCAGGGCGTCATCCCGGCCAACTCGCGGCGGATGGCCACCACCGCCGTCGATCTGCTGACGCGCAACCTCGTCGACCCGCAGGAGATCTTCGCCAGGCTCGATCCGGAGGAAATGCTCAAAGAGCTCGAAACGCCGCTGCTCAAGGCCGTCGAAGACGTCACGCGGGAGGTCATGGAGACCTACCAGCCGCGGCTGTGGGAGATGCTGCCGTCGCGGGCGCAGCGGCTGCTCGTCGACCAGGTGCGCGCGCAGGCGCCGGACGTCGTCAAGCGGCTCCTGCGCGAGGTCTCGACCAACATCGACGACGTCCTCGACGTCAACGACATGCTCATCGGCGCCATGGTCCGCGACAAGTCGCTCACCTGCCGGCTGATCCGCGAGGTCGCCGCGCCCGAGTTCAAGTTCATCGCGCGGTCCGGCGTCTGGTTCGGGTTCGTCATCGGGCTCGTCCAGTTCGTCGCCTGGGCGCTGACGAAGGAGCCGCTGATCATGCCGATCTTCGGTTTCGTCACGGGCTTTGTCACGGACTGGCTCGCCCTCAAGATGATCTTCTACCCGCGCGAGCCCCGCGGCTTCGGCTTCTTCCGCTGGCAGGGCATGTTCCAGAAACGCCGTCAGGAGGTCGCCGCCGACTACGGCGCGCTGATCGCCGACGAGGTGCTGACCGTGCGGAACGTGATGGAGGCCGTGCTCACCGGCCCGCGCGCGGACAGGCTGTTCGCGCTCATCACCCGCGAGGTGCAACGCACGATCGACGCCCAGGCGAGCATCGCCAAACCACTGGTCGCGCTGACCATGGGCGGCAAGCAGTACCAGGAGATGAAACGCGCGGCCGCCGAGAAGGCCATCGCCTACCTCCCCGAAACGGTGAAACACGTCGAGAGCTACGCCACCGGCGCCCTCGACGTCCGCAACACGATCGTCGAAAAGATGCGGCAGCTGACGCCGATCGAGTTCGAAGGGATCCTGCGTCCGGCCTTCAAGCAGGACGAATGGAAGCTCATCGCGGTCGGCGCGGTCATCGGCGGGCTCGTCGGTGAACTGCAGGTCCTGCTCCTGCTCCACTGACACCGGGCCGCTAGCGTGCGGACGTGGACTTCGGCACGCACTGGCAGGTGTACGTCACCATGCCGTTCATCGCGGCGCTGATCGGGTACGTCACCAAGCGCGTCGCCATCGAGATGATGTTCCGGCCGCTCGAGTTCACCGGCGTCAGACCGTTCCTCGGCTGGCAGGGCGTGCTGCCGGCGAACGCGGAGCGCATGGCCACGACCGCCACCGAGATGCTGACGACGAACCTCGTCGACCCGAAGGAGATCTTCTCCCGGCTCGACCCGGAGCAGGTGGCGAAGGAGATCGAGCAGCCGCTGCTGCGGGTCGTCGAGGACGTCACCCGCGACGTCATGGAGACCTACCAGCCGCGGCTGTGGGAGGTCCTGCCGAACACCGCGCAGCAGGTGCTGCTCAAGCGCGTGCAGGCCGAAGCGCCGAAGGCGATCACCAAGATCATGCGGGAGATCGCCGACAACATCGAGGACGTCCTCGACCTCAAGCACATGGTCGTGACGAACCTGGTGCGCGACAAGGCGTTGCTGAACCGGCTGATCCGCGACATCTCGCGCCCGGAGATGCGGTTCATCGCCCGCTCCGGGATCGGCTTCGGGTTCATCCTCGGCTGCGTGCAGCTCGTCGTCTGGGCGCTGACGAAGTCGCCGATCGTGCTGCCGCTGTTCGGCATCGGCATCGGCTGGCTCACCGACTGGCTGGCGCTGAAGATGATCTTCCTGCCGCGCGAGCCGCGCCGGTTCTTCGGGCTCTACACCTGGCAGGGCGTGTTCCAGAAGCGCCGCGACGTCGTGGCCGCCGACTACGGCGACATGATCGCGCGCGAGATCATCACGATCCCGAACCTGCTCGAAGCCGTGCTGCGCGGGCCGAAGTCGGACAGGCTCTTCGCGATGATCACGCGTGAGGTGCAGAAGACGATCGACGCGCAGGCGAGCGTCGTCAAGCCGTTCGTCGCCATCGCCGTCGGCACCAGGCGGTTCCAGGAGATGAAGCAGACAGCGGCGACGAAAGCCGCGGAGCGCGTCCCGGAGACGATCCGGTACGCCGAGAACTACGCGGTCAACGCGCTCGACGTCCGCAACACGATCGTGGACCGGATGCGGAAGCTGAGCGCGCTGGAGTTCGAGCAGCTGCTGCGGCCGGCGTTCCGCCAGGACGAGTGGAAGCTGATCGCGGTGGGCGCGGTGATCGGCGGTCTCGTCGGCGAACTGCAGGTGCTCGCGTTGCTCGGCTAGCCGGTACGGTTTCGTTCTCGGCACGGCGAGGGAGGTCGGATGGACGCTGTCCTGGCCGACCTCGCGCTGCATTGGCCGCTGTACGCGGCGATGCCGTTCATCGCCGCGCTGATCGGGTACGTCACCAAGCGCGTCGCGATCGAGATGATGTTCCGGCCGCTGGAGTTCCTCGGCGTCCCGCCGCTGCTCGGCTGGCAGGGCGTCGTCCCGAAGCACGGCGGCCGGATGGCGGCCGTCGCGACCGAGCTGCTGACGGCGAACCTGCTCGACCTGAAAGAGGTCTTCGGCCGGATCGACCCCGTGATCATCACGAGCGAGCTGGAGCAGCCGCTGCTGCGCGCGGTCGACCACATCGCGCGCGAGGTGCTCGCCGAGCACCACCCGCGGCTGTGGGAGGTCATGCCGACGCTCGCGCAGGAGATGCTGATCAAGCAGGTCCAGGCGTCGGCGCCGCGGCTGGTGCGGGAGTTCCTCGACGACGTCCGCGAGAACCTCGACGAGGTGCTCGACGTCCAGCACATGACGGTCCAGCGGCTCACCCGCGACAAGGCGCTGCTGGTGCGGCTGATCCGCGAGACGTCCCGGCCGGAGATGGCGTTCATCGCCCGGATGGGCATCTACTTCGGCTTCGGGCTGGGCCTGGTGCAGACGATCGTGTGGGCGTTCACGCGCGAGCCGTGGGTGCTGCCGGTGTTCGGCGGCGTGATCGGGCTGTGCACGGACTGGCTGGCGATCAAGCTGATCTTCGTCCCCCGCGAGCCGGTCCGCGTCGGCCGGGTGATCTTCCAGGGCAAGTTCCAGCGCCGCCGCGCCGAGGTCGCCCGGCAGTACGGCGAGCTGATCGCGACCGAGGTCCTCACCGTCCAGAACCTGCTGGACGCCGTCCTGCGCGGTCCGCGCGCGGACCGCTTGGCCGCGATGGTGGAGCAAATGGTCTCGTCGGCGGTCGACACACAGATGTCGGCCTCGGTGCTGACGCTGACGGTGGGCGGCCCCCGGCTGCGCGAGATGAAGCACGCGGCCGCGACGAAGGCGCTGGAGCAGCTGCCGGACACGGCGCGCTACGCCGAGGGCTACCTGACCGAGGCGATGGACGTCGCGAAGATGATCGAGCAGCGGATGCTGGCGCTGACGCCGCTGGAGTTCGAGGGCCTGCTGCGCCCGGCGTTCCGCCAGGACGAGTGGAAGCTGATCGCGGTCGGCGGGGTGATCGGGTTCCTGGTCGGGGAGCTGCAGGTCCTGCTGATGCTGGGTTAGGCCACCGGGGTCAGCTCGGCCGCCGAGGTCACCGCGCGCACCCGCGTCCGGCGGTCGCGCCGCCAGGCGATCAGGCGGCAGACCACGTAGATCAAGAACGAGATCGCCGTGACGAACGCGCTCACCGGCAGGCCCGGGGCCAGCGACAGCACGATCCCGCCCAGCGCCGACACTTCGGCGAACACGATCGCCAGCACCGTCGCCTTCCAGGGGGACGCCGTCACGCGCGCCGCCGCCGCGGCCGGTGTCACCATCAGGGCCACCACCAGCAGCGAGCCGACGACCTTCACGCTCAGCGCCGTTGAGATGCCCACCAGCAGCGCGAACACCACCGTCAGCGTCTTCACCGGGACGCCGCGCGCGATCGCCACGTTGCGGTCGACCGACGCGAACAGCAGCGGCCGGTAAACCAGTGCCAGCACGGCCAGCACCACCACCGACGACACCACGAACAACGTCAGGTTCGTCGAGTCGATGGTGATGATCTGGCCGGTCAGGATGCCGAACTTGTTGCCCGACCGTCCTTTGTAGAACGACAGGAACAGCACGCCCATGCCGAGACCGAACGAGAGGATCACGCCGATCACCGAGTCGCGGTCGGCGTCCCGCGCGCCCAGGATGCCCAGCAGCAGGGCCGCGACGACCGCGCCGATCAACGCGCCGTACTCGACGCCGATGCCCAGCAGCAGCGCCGCCGCGCCGCCGGTGAAGGCCAGCTCGGACGTGCCGTGCACGGCGAACGACATGCGGCGCATCACGATCAGCGGGCCCAGCACCCCGGCCACCAGCCCGAGGATCGCGGCCGCCAGCAACGCCGTCTGGACGCCTTCGAGCTCGGTGATCAGCTCCCAGGTCTTGCCGAAGTCGAACAGATCCAAGACTCAGCCCACTTGTTCTTCGACGTCGTGTTCGTGGTGGTGCGGCTCTTCCTCGCACAGCGAGCTCTGCGAGCCCGCGATGTGGATCTGGCCGCCGACCTCGAGCACCTCGACCCGCGCGCCGTACAGCTGCGACAGCGTCTCGGTGTTCATCACCTCGTCCGGCTTGCCGATCCGGAAAGAGCCGTTGACCAGGTACAACACCCGGTCGACGAAGGGCAGCACCGGGTTGATCTCGTGCGTCACGAACAGCACCGCGGTGCCGGACGTGCTGCGCCGCTCGTCGATCAGCTCGCTGATCGCGCGCTGGTGCGCCAGGTCCAGTGACAGCAGCGGCTCGTCGCAGAGCAGCACCTCGGGGTCGCCGACCAGGGCCTGCGCGACCCGCAGCCGCTGCTGCTCGCCGCCGGACAGCCGGCCGACGGGCTGCTTCGCGTACCGCGTCGCGCCCACCGCTTCGATGGCTTCGGCGACCCGACGGCGGCGGGCGGCCATGCCGAACAGGCCCGGGCCCCAGCGGTGGCCGTCGAGGCCCAGCCCGACCAGGTCGACGCCGCGCAGCGTGAGCGACTCGTCGATCGCGCGCTGCTGCGGGATGTAGCCGACCTTGCGGTTCGCGCCGCCCGGGCGGCCGCCGGCGATCTCGACCGTGCCCGCGGACAGGCCCTGCATGCCGAGCAACGCTTTGAGCAGGCTGCTCTTGCCGGAACCGTTCGGGCCGAGCACCGCGAGGAACTCCCCGGGCTCGACGACGAGGTCGAGGCCCGACCAGAGCGTCCGGGGACCGAACGCGAGACCCGCGCCGCGGACCCGGACCGCGGGGCGTACGTCATCGGAGACGGGGGACATGCTCAGCTCAACGCTTTCGCGAGTGCATCGACTTCCCCGGTCATCCAGCCAATGTAGTCCGTCACACCCTGGGGCAGCGTTTCGGTCACGTCCACGACGCCGACCCCGGCGGCCTTCGCCTGGCCGACGACGTCCTGGGTCAGCGGCGTCACCGTCTGGGCGTTGTTGATCAGCGCCTTGACCTGCTTGGTGGCGATGAGCTGCTTGTACTCGCTGACCGCGCCCGCCGGGACGTCCGTGTCGTTCTCCACCGCGTCCGAAAACGCCTTGGGCGTCGCGTCCGTCAGCTTCGCGCTCCGGAGCAGGTAGTGCGCGACCGGCTCGGTGACGACGACCTTCACACCCGGGTGCGCCGCGCCCAGCTCGCCGAGGCGCTTCTCCAGCGCGTCGACCTTCGCCTTGAACGCGGTCGCGTTGTCGGTGAAGAGCTGCTTCGACGCCGGCTGCAGCTCGCCGAGCTGCGCGGCGACCTGGTCGGCCACCTTGTCGACGCCCGGCAGGTCGTACCAGACGTGCTCGTTCTCGTCGCCGGTCGCGGCGATGTCGTAGGCGACGAGCTTCTTCGCGTCGCCCGCCTGGTCGGTGAGCTTGCCGAAGAACTCGTCGTAGCCGCCGCCGTTGGACAGCAGCAGCTGCGCGTCCTTGGCCGCCAGCGCGTCTTCGGCCGTCGTCTCGTAGGAGTGCGGGTCGGCCGACGGGTCGTGGATGACCGACTTGACCTCGACCTTGTCGCCGCCGACAGCACTGGCCACGCTGCCCCAGACGTCTGTCGAGGCGACGACCTCGATCCGGCCGTCACCGCCGGACTGGCCGCCGCCGTCGGCGCCGGACGACCCGCCGCCGGAGCACGCGGCGAGCGCGAAGAGGGACAGGGCCGAAGCGGCGGCGAGCGCGCTCCTGGTGCGGCGGGAACTCATCGGGGACTCCTGCGAGAGATGCACGACTGCTAATGGAAACCGTTGTCAGATTCACTTTACCCCATCCGGATGACACCCTGGCAATCCGATCGTGGCTGGTGTATGCGCCGACGTGCATACGGATCGAGACATCGACCACGCGGGGTGTCTCTTCAGGAAAACGATCTGAACCGTTACGGTTTGCTGATGGGACGTCCTATTCGCACCCGGAGGCAGGCGACACTGGCGTCGCTCGCGGCGGAGCTCGGTGTGTCCAGGACCACGGTGTCCAACGCCTACAATCGGCCGGACCAGTTGTCCCCGGAACTGCGCCGCCGGGTCCTCGAGACCGCGCGGCGCCTCGGTTACCCCGGCCCCGACCCCGTCGCCCGCTCGCTGCGCACCCGCAGGGCCGGCGCCGTCGGGCTGCTGCTCACCGAAAACCTCTCCTACGCCTTCCGCGACCCCGCCGCCGTCGGCGTGCTCGAAGGACTGGCCCTGGCCTGCGAAGACGCCAGCGTCGGCCTCCACCTGGTGCCGGCCAGCCCGGGCCGGGAGGACGTCGCCGCGGTGCACCGCGCGGGTGTCGACGGCTTCGTCGTCTACTCCGTGCCGGACGACGACCCGCACCTGGCCGCCGTGCTGGAGCGGCCGGTGCCCACGGTGATCATCGACCAGCCGAGCATCGAGGGGATCGACCGCGTCGGCCCGGACGACGCGGCGGCGGTCGGCAAGATCGCCGAGCACCTCGTCGGCCTCGGCCACCGGCAGGTCGGCGTCATCTGCATGCGGCTGGCCCGCGAGCGCAACGACGACTTCGTCTCCCCGGCGCGCCAGAGCGGCGCGCACTTCCACGTCCAGCGCACCCGGCTCGAAGCGCTCGCCGTGGCCTTCTCCGGCGCCGGCGTCGACTGGGCGGGCGTCCCGGTGGTCGAGCGGTTCGACCACACGGTGGACGACGGCGCGTCGGCCGCCCGGCAGCTGCTCGACGCGTACCCGCAGATCACGGCCGTGATCTGCACCTCCGACATCCTCGCGCTCGGCGCCATGGCCGAGGCCGAACGCCGCGGGCTGCGCGTGCCGCAGGATCTCACCGTCACCGGTTTCGACGGCATCGCCGAAGCCGAGCGGATCGGGCTCACCACCGTGCACCAGCCGGTGCTCGAGAAGGGCAAGGCGGCCGGACGGCTGCTGCTCAGCTCGGGCGAGCGGAGCGCGCCGAAGGTGATCACGCTGCCGACCGAGCTGCGCATCGGCCGGACGTCGGCGCCGCCGCGGACTGTCGAGGAGCCCTGGTTCGGGGGCTGAGCACCGGCTTTCGCCGTGACTTTGCTCGTATCCCGTTGCCCGATCGAGCACCGGCCGGTCCAATAGGTGGGGTACGCCCGCGCCGCGGGGCCACTGGCCGGAAGGTGACCGATGACCTCGATCGACGTACTGCTCAAGCGGAACCAAGAACTCGGCGAAGTCACGCCCGGCGACCGTTCGTCGCCGAAGCCGTCGCTCCAGGTGGCCGTCCTGACCTGCATGGACGCCCGCATCCGGGTGTTCGAGCTCTTCGGCCTGCTCCAGGGCGAATCGCACGTCCTGCGCAACGCCGGTGGCGTGGTGACCGACGACATGATCCGGTCGCTGGCCCTGTCGCAGCGCAAGCTCGGCACCCGCGAGGTCCTGATCGTGCAGCACACCGAGTGCGGCCTCTCGATGGTCACCGAAGACGACTTCAAGGACGAGCTCGAGAGCGACACCGGACTGCGCCCGACCTGGGCGGTCGAAGCGTTCCGCAACGTCGAGAACAGCGTCCGGACGTCGGTGGAGCGCGTGCGCCGCAGCGACTTCCTGCCGCACACCGACAACGTCCGCGGCTTCGTCTACGACGTCAAGACCGGGCGGCTTTCCGAGGTCGAGTAGCTCGCCGCCGCGGCGCGGGAGGCCGGGCACGAGGTGCACTTCGCGGCCGGTGAGAACGTGCACGCGCCGCTGGTCCGGAACGGGCTCCGGCCCTTCCGGCCGGCGGATTCGTTCTACGAGATCTACGCCGAAGACCTCGAACCGGAGCTGACGCGGCTGCGACCGGATCTCGTGGTGCACGGCTGGGGCGTGCCCGAGGCGGCCGTCGCCGCGCGACGCGCCGGGATGCCCGCCCTCTGGCACGGGTTCGGCCGCATGTTCCCGGACGGGATCGGGTTCGAACCCGGCCCCTTCGAGCGGCCGCCGCGGCCGCTGATCTACCTGACGCTCGGCACCGCGTTCGGCACCGCCGAGGTGCTCACCACGGCGATCCGGGGCCTGGCCCGCCTGGACGCGCACGTGGTCGTCGCCGCCGGCCGGGTACGTCCGGAGGACCTCGGCGAACTGCCAGCCGACGTCACGGTCCGGGCCTGGGTGCCACAGGCCGACGTGGTGGCGCACGCCGACCTGGTGGTGCACCACGGCGGCAGCGGCACCACGCTCGGCGCGCTCGCCGAGGGCGTCCCGCAGCTGGTCCTGCCCCAGGGCGCCGACCAGTTCGCCAACGCGGAAGCGTTAGTCACCGTGGGTGCGGCGCTGCGCCTCCTCCCCGGACGAACTGAGCGCGGACGCCGTCACCGAACAGGCGCGGAAGCTGCCGTCCCGCCGTGACGCGGCGCGCGCGATCGCCGCGGAGATCGCCGCCATGCCGTCGCCGGACGAGGTCGCTCGCGAGCTGCCGAAGCACGCGAAGTAGCCTCCCGGCGTGGCTGTGGACGCTGACGTACTGCTCGACTGGTTCTCCGCGCACGGCCGGGACCTGCCCTGGCGCGAGCCCGAGTGCTCGGCCTGGGGCGTCCTGGTCAGCGAAATCATGCTGCAGCAGACGCCGGTCGCGCGCGTCGAGCCGATCTGGCACGAGTGGCTGGCGCGCTGGCCGGTGCCATCGGCGCTGGCCGCGTCGTCCCAGGGCGAGGTCGTGCGGGCCTGGGGCAAGCTCGGTTACCCGCGCCGCGCGCTGCGGCTGCACCAGGCGGCGGGCGTGATCGCGGCCGAGCACGGCGACGTCGTCCCGTCCGATGTGGACACCCTG
The DNA here is from genome assembly GCF_036114655.1 of Amycolatopsis sp. NBC_00348. Taxonomy (NCBI): domain Bacteria; kingdom Bacillati; phylum Actinomycetota; class Actinomycetes; order Pseudonocardiales; family Pseudonocardiaceae; genus Amycolatopsis; species Amycolatopsis sp. NBC_00348. The sequence continues at coordinate 7,659,601 of NZ_CP107994.1, forward strand.
CTCGCGCTGCCGGGGATCGGCGCCTACACCGCGCGGGCCGTCGCCGCGTTCGCCTACGGGCAGCGTGCGCCGGTCGTGGACACCAACGTGCGGCGGGTCGTCGCGCGGGCGGTGCACGGCGCCGGCGACGCCGGGCCCGCGTCGAACACCCGCGACATGGCCGACGTCGAGGCACTGCTGCCGGCCGACGACGCGCCGGCGGCCCGGTTTTCGGCGGCGATCATGGAACTCGGCGCGCTGATCTGCACCGCGCGCGCCCCGCGCTGCGCGGACTGCCCGGTGTACGACGAGTGCGCGTGGCAGCACGCCGGCCGGCCCGAGTACGCGGGCCCGGCCAAGCCGGTGCAGAAGTTCGCCGGCACCGACCGGCAGGTCCGCGGGCGACTGCTCGACGTCCTGCGCGGCACCGACGGGCCGGTCGAAAAAGCGAAGCTGGACCTGGTCTGGCACGACGACGGCCAGCGTGATCGATGCCTGGACTCCCTGCTGGTCGACGGCCTGCTGGAGCAGACCCGCGACGGCCTGTTCGCACTTCCGGGCGAACACTGACGCGCTACAACAAAAGTTGGTCAATAGTTGTCAACGGCGCGCTCCGGGGCTACCTTCTGCTGATTGCATTCCGGCGGAAGGTTCTCGCAATGGCGGACTTTGACCGCCGTGCCCTGCTGAAGGCGGGATTCACGGCGACCGCGGTCGGAACACTGGGGCTGACCGGGGTTCGAACAGCGGCAGCGGCGGCCGCGGTACCGACGCCGACCATCCACGGCACAGCGGAGTGGAAAGCTCGGGCCGCGACCGGCGCGATCGTGGTCGAGAACCACAAACCGACGTACATCGTCGTGCACCACACCGTGGATCCGGGGAACGTCACCGACTACTCGCTGGCCCACGCGCTGCAGATCTCGCGGGACATCCAGAACTTCCACATGGACACGCGCGGCTGGATCGACACCGGCCAGCAGTTCACGAACAGCCGCGGCGGCTACATCACCGAAGGCAGGCACCGCAGCCTCGAGATCCTGCGCGGCGGCACCCAGCACGTGCAGGGCGCGAACGTCGGCAACCACAACAGCGAGTGCATCGGCATCGAGAACGAAGGCCTCTACAGCACGGTCGACGTCCCGGTGGCGCTGTGGAACTCGCTGGTCGGCCTGGTCGCCTACATCGCGCACCAGTACGGCATCACGCCCGAGTTCATCAAGGGCCACCGCGACTTCAACTCGACGGAGTGCTGCGGCCAGGTCCTCTACGACCGGCTGCCGGAGCTGCGGACGGCGGTGGGGCGCGTGCTCGGCGTCTCGGTCGCGCGATCGGACGTCGCGGAGTGGCCGCTGCTGAAGCCGGGTGACACGGGCCGGCGGGTCCAGCTGGCGCAGCAGTTCCTGCGCGCGGCCGGCGCCGACGTCCCGACCGACGGCGTCTTCGGAGCGTCCACAAAGGACGCCGTGGCCGCGCTGGCGGCCCGGGCCGACCTGCCGCGTGACACGTGCACGGCGGCGAAGGCGGCCGACGAGACGGGCTTCCTCGGCTCGGACGTCTGGCCGCTGATCGTCCCGGCGGACCGCTCCACGACGGCTTGGCGAGCGGACCTGTCCCGCGCCTGAAGCGGCACTTTCACGTGAAAGTGCCGCTTTAACGGTTCAAGACTTGGGACAGGAAGGCCTCGACGGCGCCCCGGTAGGTCTCCGGGGCTTCGTCGTGGGGCAGGTGGGCCGAACCCGGGACGACCAGGTGTTTCGCGCCCGGCACCCGGGCGGCGACCAGCGCCTGCTGGCCCGGCGGCATGGCCGTGTGCTCGCCCTCGACCACCAGCAGGGGGCAGCGGATTCCGTCCACAGTGGACCAGTAGTCGACGCGGCCCCACTCGGCGGCGATGACGTACAGGTCTTCGAGGTCGGCGACCAGGTGGTAGCCGTCGGGACGCTCCTCGACGCAGTCGGTGAAGTACTCGCCCGCGTCGCCGAAGAACTCCCGGACGTGGTCGAGCGACTCGAACGGCACCGGCCAGCTCTCGAAGTAGCCACGCCAGGTCTCGACCGTCCGGCCGCGCTGGTCCGGCGCGAAGTCCTCGGACACCACCGCGCGCACCAGCTCCGGGTACCGCGCGGCCGTCGCCCACGCGTGCAGGCCGCCCATCGAGTGGCCGATGAGCACCGCCGGGCCGGCGTCGAGGGTGCGCAGCGCGTCGGCGACGTCGGCGGCGAACCGCTCGGTCGTCCACGGCCCGACCCGCGGCGCGCTGCCGTGGCCGCGCGCGTCGAGGCCGTAGACCGCGCCGTAGGGCCGGAGCCACTCCGCGACCCGCCGCCACGTCCGCGCCCGGCCCATCAGGCCGTGGAGCAGAACGATCGGCACGCCGCTGCCGCCGAAACAGAGCACGCGGCCACCTAACCACAGATCCGCAGGTGCGGAACGTGACCGAGTGGTCGCGCACGATGACCTAGGCTGGTCGCATGCGCCGCCGACTCACCGCCCTCGCCCTCTGCAGTGTGGTGATCTCCGCCGTGGCCTGCAGCGGTGACGCCGTCCCGGCGCCCCCACCACCGCCGCCCATGCACCCGGTGCCCGGCGCGTCCGGCGCCGGTGATCCGTATTACCCGGACGACGGCAACGGCGGTTACGACGCCCTGCACTACGACGTCGACGCGACCTACGACCCGCCGAGCGGCCGGCTCGACGGCGACACGACCGTCACGGCCAAGGCGACCCAGGACCTCAGCCGGTTCGACCTCGACCTGCGCGGGCTCGACGTCGCCGGCGTCGAGGTCGACGGGCAGCCGGTGAAGTTCAGCCGGGAGAAGGCGTACGAACTGGTCGTCACGCCGGCGGCGCCGATCCGCGCCGGGACGACGTTCCGCACGCGCGTCCGCTACGGCGGCGACCCGGCGAAGACCCCGCACGGCGGCGGCAGCGAGAACGGCTGGCAGCACTCGGCCGACGGCGGCGCGTTCATGGTCGGCGAGCCGCACTCGGCGGCGTTCTGGTACCCGGTCAACGACACCCCGCGCGACAAGGCCACCTTCACGCTCACCGCGCACGTCCCCGACGGCTGGACGGTGATCTCGAACGGCCGCGAGCTGCCGCCGGTGCACGCCGGCGGCAAGACCACGACGACGTGGACCGAGACGAACCCGGTAGCGAGCTACCTGACGACCGTCGCGATCGGCAAGTTCAGCGTCGACCGCTCGACGCTGCCGGACGGCACCCCGGTCGTCTCCGCGTACGCGCCCGGCGCCGAGGCCCACCGCGCGACCGGCGACCGGCTGCCCGAGATCCTCACCTTCCTGACCGGCAAGTTCGGGCCGTACCCGCAGTCGGCGGCCGGCGGGATCTACCTGAACGAGGACATCCACTTCTCGCTGGAGACGCAGACCCGGCCGACGTACGCGAAGTGGGCCGAGCTGCTGACGCTGGTGCACGAGAACGCCCACCAGTGGTTCGGCGACTCGGTGTCGGTGGCCGACTGGTCCGACGCCTGCCTGAACGAGTGCTTCGCGTCGTACGCGCAGTGGCTGTGGGGCGAGCGCGAGGGCCAGAACCTCGACGACCGCTACCGCGCGGCGATCGAGCTGACCCGCGGCAGCACCGACTTCTGGAGCCGCAAGCTGGTCGGCATGGGTGCCGGCCACGAGTTCGAAGGCGTCTACGACAAGGGCATCCTCGCTCTGCACGCGCTGCGCCGCAAGATCGGCGACCCGGCGTTCGACCGCCTCCTGCACGAGTGGCCGGCCCGCTACCGCCACGCGAACGCAACCTGGACCGACTTCGAGAACATGGCGGGCAGCATCGCGGGCCAAGACCTCCACGCCTTCTTCACCGACTGGTTCCACGGCACAGCACTACCCGCGGACGCCGACCTCTTCCCCGGCTCCCTACGCAGCTGACCGGGCCCCGCGTGTCGACCCTCCAATCACGTGAGTCGACCCCCCAATCACGTGTGATGTCTCTCTAATCACGCGAGATGCCCCGGAGCCTGTGCTCGGACGGGTCACACCCGTGATTGGGGAGACATCTCGTGTGATTGAACGGCCATCACACGTGATTGGAGGGTCGACACGGCGTCAGTAGGCTGGGGCCATGAGTGTTGTGAAGATCAACGCGATCGAGGTTCCCGAAGGTTCCGGCGCCGAGCTGGAGAAGCGGTTCGGTGCGCGGCTGCACGCCGTCGACCAGCAGCCCGGCTTCCTCGGCTTCGAGCTGCTGCGGCCGGTTTCCGGCGAGACGCGGTACTTCGTCTACACGAAGTGGGAGACGGAGGAGGCCTACCAGGCCTGGGCGACCGGTGGCGCCGCCGCGGCCGCGCACTCCGGGGAGCGGGCCAAGCCCGTGTCGAGCGGTGCCAGCCTGCTGGAGTTCGAGGTCGTCCTCGGCTCGCAGCCGGGTGAGTGACCTCGCCCGCGCCGCGGAGCTGCTCGACGGCGCCGGCGCGCTCCTGATCTGCGCCGGCGCCGGGATGGGCGTCGACTCCGGGCTGCCGGACTTCCGGGGCGGCGAAGGGTTCTGGCGCGCGTACCCGCCGTACGCGCGGCTCGGCCTGCGGTTCGAGGAGATCGCCGACCCGCGTCACTTCGCCGAGGACCCCGAGCTGGCCTGGGGGTTCTACGGCCACCGGCTGGACCTGTACCGCAAGACGCTGCCCCACCGCGGTTTCGGCCTGCTGCGCGAACTCCGGCCGGCCGGCGGCGTCCGCGTCTTCACGTCCAATGTGGACGGCCAGTTCCAGAAGGCGGGTTTCGAGCACGTCGCCGAGGCGCACGGGTCGATCCACCACCTGCAGTGCCTGTCCGGCTGCACCACGGAGATCTGGCCGGCCGACGTCGACGTGCCCGTCGACACCGAGACGATGCGCGCGGTGCCGCCGCTGCCGTCGTGCCCGCGCTGCGGCGGCTTGGCCCGCCCCAACATCCTGATGTTCGGCGACTACGAGTGGGTGCCGGACCGCAGCCAGGCCCAGCTCGACGAGCTGACGACGTGGCGCCGCACGGCGCGCGACCTCGTGGTGGTGGAGCTGGGCGCGGGCCAGGCGGTCCCGACGGTCCGCCGCTACAGCGAACTCGCCAGCGCCGCGACGGGCGCGTTGATCCGCATCAACCCGCGCGAACCCCAGATCCGCCACGGCCGCGGCGTCTCGATCGCGGCCGGTGCGCTGGAGACGCTCGAACAGCTCGTGAGTGGTAATTCGGGTTAGAACCCTCATTACCACTCACGAGCGCCGCACTCAGGGCAGTTGCACCTCGGCGAAGACCGCGCGGTGGTCGCTGCCCGGGACGTCGAACACGCCGTAGTCCCGGACCGCGGCGCGGTTGTCCACCACGACGTGGTCGATCGTCACCAGCGGCAGCGACGACGGCCACGTCGGCGTCAGCCCCGAGCCGTGCTGCTCGGCCGCGTCGTTGTAGCCGCGGGACAGGACCGTGCGGAACGCCGCGTGGTCCAGGGTCGCGTTGAAGTCGCCCGCGAGGATCCGGAGGCCGTGCTCGCCCGCCGCGCGGGAGAGGTCCTTCGTCTCGCGCTCCCACTGCGGGGTGTCGACGTCCGGGGAGATCGGGTGAACGGCGACGATCTCCACCACCACGCCGTCGCCGAGGTCGGCCTGGGCGCCCGGCTGCTTGGCCGCGGAATCACCCGTCAGGTTGACCTCCGTCAGGGGGAAGCGCGACACGATCCCCGAGCCGAACGCGCCGGGCGCGGGGTGCAGGACGCGGTACGGCAGCGTCTGGAACAGCCCGGCCGCGGTCAGGCCGTCGACCACGCGGGGCGTCATCTCGACCAGGTTCAGCACGTCGATCCGCTGCGCGCGCACCAGGTCGACGACGACTTTCGGGTCCGCCTGGCCGTAGAGCAGGTTCGAGGAGAGCACGCGCAGTGTCTTGCCGTGCACGTCGCGCTGGTCGCTCGCCGACAGCCGCGGCACGACCAGGACGGCCAGCACGATCGCCAGCACCAGCGCGACCCCGCCGACCCACCAGCGCCGGCACGCCAGCGCCAGGCCGCCGGCCAGCACGCCGTACAGCACCGCGTACGGCGTCAACGACAGCGCGACCAGGACGTACCAGTCGCCGTCGAAGCCGACCAGGCGCAGCACGACCAGCACCGCCAGCGGCACCACCGGTACCACCAGCAGGGCCGTGACCAGCGGGTTCTTCCGCCGCACCCGCGTCTCTTCCGTTGTCACCATGCAGCCGAGTATGCCGAGGTCGCCGCCGGACGGCCCGGGCGGCGGCCACACCTCCACAACATCTCCACCGGCGCTGCCAGCGCCGGACAGCCGCTGTCAGCGCGCTGTGCGCGGCCTGCCAGCCCGGACGTCCACTGTGGTCCTCACAGCGACCAGCGAAGGAGGACGCCCATGTCGCACGCGATCCAGGCCGAAGGCCTGGTCAAGCATTTCGGGGAAACCAAGGCGCTGGACGGGGTGGACCTCGAGGTCCCCTACGGCCAGGTGGTGGGGGTGCTCGGGCCGAACGGCGCGGGCAAGACGACCGCGATCCGCATTCTGGCCACGTTGATGAAACCCGACTCCGGGAGAGCCACGGTCGGGGGCTACGACGTGGTCTCCGACCCGGTCCGGGTCCGCAGCCTGATCGGGCTGACCGGGCAGTACGCGTCGGTCGACGAGGACCTCAACGGCATCGAGAACCTGATGCTCATCGGCCGGCTCTACGGCCTGCCCCGGGCCCAGGCCCGCAAGCGCGCCACCGAGCTGATCGAGCGGTTCGAGCTGACCGGCGCGGCCAAGCGGGCGATCCGGACGTTCTCGGGCGGCATGCGGCGCCGGATCGACCTGGCCGCCAGCCTCGTCGGCGGCCCCGAGGTGCTCTACCTCGACGAACCGACCACCGGGCTCGACCCGCACGCCCGCAACGAGGTCTGGGACGTCGTCCGCAACCTCGTCGCCGACGGCGCGACGGTGCTGCTGACCACGCAGTACCTGGAGGAGGCCGACCAGCTGGCCGACAAGATCACCGTGTTCGACCACGGCCGCGTCGTCGCCGACGGCCGGGCCGACGAGCTGAAGCGCCGCGTCGGCGGCCAGACGCTGCAGGTGCGCCCGACCCAGCTGTCCGACATGGACGCCGTCAACCGGATCCTCGGCGACCTCAGCGGCGTCCGGCCGATCCGGGACGACGCCTCCGGGCTGCTCACCGCGCCGGTCAACGACCCGGTACTGCTGTCCACATTGGTCCGCAAGCTCGACGAGGCCGGGATCACCGCGGACGAGCTGGCGCTGCGGCTGCCCAGCCTCGACGAGGTGTTCCTCGCACTGACCGGGCACGCCGCCGATGAACCCAAGAAGGACACCCGCGACCTCGAAGGGAGCCTGGCATGACGACCTTGGCACTCGACCGCCCGGCCCCGCCGCGGCACATCAGCCCGGGAAAGGGCTTCCAGCACGCGCTTTCGCTGGCGTGGCGCGGCGTGCTGAAGATCCGCAAGAACCCGGAGCAGCTGGCCGACGTCACGCTGATGCCGATCATCTTCCTGGTCATGTTCGTCTACCTGTTCGGTGGCGCGCTGTCCGGATCGACCGACGCGTACCTGCAGATGGTCGTGCCGGGCATCATGGTGATGAACATCCTGCAGGCCTGTCTCACCGTCGGCACGAACCTCAACACCGACATCACCAAGGGCGTGTTCGACCGGTTCCGCAGCATGCCGATCGCCCGGTCGGCACCCCTGATCGGGGCGGTGCTGGCGGACATCGTGCGGTACGTGGTCTGCCTGGTCGTGCTGATGGTCGTCGCGACGATCATGGGCTACCGGATCGCGACCAGCCCCGGCGAGTTCGCCGTGGCGATCCTGCTGGCGCTGGCGTTCGGGCTCTGCTTCTGCTGGGGCTCGGTGTTCGTCGGCATGATCATGAAGTCGCCGGGCGCGGCGCAGGCGCTGATGTTCGTCTTCATCATGCCGCTGACGTTCGGCAGCAACGTGTTCGTCAGCACGGCCACGATGCCGGGCTGGCTGAAGGCGTGGGCGGACATCAGCCCGGTGAGCCTGATGGCGAACGCGTTGCGCGGCCTGATGAACGGCGGCGCCGTCGCCGGTCCGCTGGCCGGGGCCCTGGCCTGGATGGCAGGCGCGGTCATCGTGTTCTTCCCGCTGGCCACCTGGGCCTACCGCCGGCGGGTCTGAGGGCGCGGGTGCACGGGGGTGACCCACGCCGGTAGCTGAAGGGGACGTTCGCGGGGGCGAGCGTCCCCTTCAGCTTTTGACGGCTTCCAGCTGCGCCAGCAGCCAGGCGATCGTGTCCTCTTTGGACATCGCCCGGGCCTGCTCGTACAGCTCTTCGTAACCGGGCAACGCTTCGCTCAGCTCGGCCCGCAGGTCCCGCAGCTCGGGGCTGCCGAGGTCGAGCCGGCCGCGGATGACGGCGGACGCCGCGAGCGCCCGGACCGCCACGTCGAGGCGGCCCTGCCGGGCGCGGATCAGCGCCAGCAGCTCGACCGCCCCGGCCAGGTCCGGCATGTCGCCGCGGCGGTAGGTGGACCGGATCGCCGAGGCGGCGGGGGCCTCCGCCTCGTCGGCGCGGCCGGTGGCGAGGCTCAGCCGCGCTTCGGCCGCGCAGACCCACTCTTCGCCCATCCCGCCGGGGAACGCCTCGTCCCGCGCCAGCTCCGCGATGCGGTCGAGCTGCACCCGGGCCTCGGTCAGCCGGTCCGTGCGCACCAGCAGCTCCAGCCGGCCGAACATCAGGACGATCTTCTGCTGCGGGTTCGTGACGCTCGCGCCGTAGCGCTCGGCCGCCTCCTGGTCGCGCCAGGCACCTTCGATGTCGCCGGCCCGGGCCCGCTCCACGGCCAGCCGCCACCAGTGCTGGACGGCGTCCTCGTGCGAACGCAGCTCCATCGACATCGCCAGGCCCTGCTGGTAGGTCTCGATGGCCTTCGCGCTCTCGCCCGCCTGCGAAAGCGCGTACGCCTTGAAGCTCAGCGTCATCGCGATGCCCCAGCGGTCGCCGACCTCGACGAAGCCGGCGTAAGCCAGGTCGCGCGCCCGGTCCGCGCCCTCGACGTCCCCCTCGTCGTCGAGCACGAAGCTCTCCACCCAGTGCCCGCCGGCGCGGGTCCACGCGTCCGCGCTCCGCTCCGACCGGCGCACCTCGCGGAGCGCGACATCGCGGTCGCCGCCGAGGAAGGCCAGCATCGGCAGGGCCACCGAGAGCCCGGCGTAGCGGTCCATCGCGCCGGTGCGGACGCATTCGTCGACCACCGGCAGGGTGTCCGAGTCGTCGGTGCGCATCGGGACCATGTCCATCAGGTACAGGATCGCCTTGTAGGCCGCGGCGACGACGGCGGGCAGCCGGTCGCCGAAGGCGAGCGTCTCGCGGACCAGCCCGCCGAACCGGCCGCTCTGCCCGAGAATGGTGAGGTACCAGAACATCCCGTCCAGCAGACCGATCGCGTTGTCCACATCGGACATCTCGAGCGCGCCACGCAGTGCCGTGATCATGTTGGCGTTCTCGGCCTCGTACCGGGCGATCGCCGGCAGCTGTTCACGGGTGCGCAGCACCGGCTCCAGCCGGGCCGCCAGTTCGGTGTAGTACTTCGCCATCGCGCGTCGCGTCGCGTCCAACTCGCCCGACTCCGCCAGGCGCTCGGTCGCGTAGGCCCGCAGCGTCTCCAGCATCCGGTACCGCGGCTCGCCGAAACTCCCCGGCACGGTGTCCACAATGGACTTCTCGACCAGGCTGCCGAGCACGTACGGAACGTCGGCCGCGAGCAGCGGCTCGTCCGCGCAGACGGCTTCGACCGTCTCCAGCTCGGCGCCGCCGGTGAACACCGAGAGCCGCCGGGCCAGCACCCGCTCGGCGTCGGTCAGCAGGTCCCAGCTCCACTCGACGACCGCGCGCAGCGTGCGCTGACGCGGCAACGCCGTGCGGCTGCCCGAGGTGAGCAGCCGGAACCGGTCGCCGAGCCGGCCGGCGATCTGCGCGACCGTCATCGACCGCAGCCGCGCCGCGGCCAGCTCCAGGGCCAGCGGCATGCCGTCGAGCCGGCGGCAGATCTCGCCGACGTGGTCCACAGTGGACCGGTCGAGGACGAAGTCGGGGCGGACCGCGGCCGCCCGGTCGAGGAACAGCCGCGTCGAGTCCAGCTCGGCGGCTTCGGCGGGCGCGGCGCGTTCCGCGGGCACCGGCAACGGCCCCAGCGGGCAGAGCGCCTCCCCGGTGATCGCCAGCGGTTCGCGGCTGGTGGCCAGGATCCGCAGCCGCGGCGCGCGGTGCAGCAGGTCGTCCGCCAGCCGCGCGGCGGCGTCGACGACGTGCTCGCAGTTGTCCAGCACCAGCAGCGCGTCCGCGCCGCCGAGCACCTCGACGGCCTGCTCGAGCGGGTCCGCCGGGCGCCGGCGGACGTCGGTCTCGGTGCTGCGCATGTCACGGACGCCCAGCGCGCCCAGCAGCGCGGCCTCGACGTCGTCGGGGTCGCGGACGCCGGCCAGCGCGGCGAACCAGACCCGCCCCTGCTGGTGCACCGGGTGCCGGGACGCCGTTTCGGTGGCCAGCCGGGTCTTGCCGGCGCCGCCCGGCCCGGTCAGGGTGACCAGCCGGTTCCCGCCGAGCAGCTCGGCCAGCAGCTTGAGCTCGTCGTCGCGGCCGATGAACGTCGTCAGCCGCGTCGGCAGCCGGTCGGCCACCGGTGACGGCGGCGCGAACTCGCCCCGCAGCGCGGCCAGCTGGATCTCCTGCAGCTCGGCGGACGGGTCGACGCCGAGCTGGTCGGCCAGCGTGCGGCGCAGACCGGAGTAGACGGTCAGCGCCTCGGACTGCCGCCCGGCGGCGCAGAGCGCGCGGATCAGCAGGCCGGCGAGCCGTTCACGCAGCGGGTCGGCCTCGGCCGCGGCGGCCAGGTCGGGCAGGACGGCGGTGTGCTCGCCCAAGCGGATGAGCGCGTCGAAGCGGTCTTCGGCCGCCTCCGCGCGCAGGTCGGTGAGCCGCCGGGCCGGAGCTTGCGCGAACGGCGCGTCGAGGACGTCGGCGAGCGCACCGCCCTGCCACAGCACGAGCGCCTCGGCCAGCAGCTCGGCCGCGCGGGCGGCCCGGCCGGCGGCGAGCTCACGCCGGCCGTCGGCGGCCAGCCGTTCGAAGCGCTCCGCGTCGACGTCCTCCCGGGCGACGGCGAGCCGGTAGCCGCCGGGGCCGGACTCGATCGCCACCGGCAGGGCCTTCCGCAGCCGCGAGACCAGCGACTGGAGGGCGTTCGGCGCGTCGGCGGGCGGCTCGGCACCCCAGAGGCCGTCGATCAGCGCGTCGGCCGGGACGGCCCGGCCGGCGTCCAGCGCCAGCCTGGCCAAGAGCATGCGGAGGCGGGCGCCGCCGATGTCGATCGGGGTGCCGTCGTCCTCCGCTGCCCGCAGCGGGCCCAGCAGCGCAACGCGCATGCACCCAGCTTTCCAGACCCGCGCTGAGGGCCGGGGGCGGATGCCCGGAGCGGCACCGACGGAAGGGTTGATTTTCCGGACAAATACGACTTCGACCCGGCCTGGCACACAGCCGTGGCGCTACGTTGCGGGTTCACGCACCCCAGACGGACAGGAGCGTTCATGAGGGGCAAGAAACCGGTCGTGCTCGCGGCGGCCCTGCTCACCGGCATCTGCCTGAGCTCGGGCGTCGCCGCCGCCGGGAACGACTGGGGCGCCGCGAAGCCGGGCAGCGACGGCGCCGGGGACAGCTACTACCCCCAGGACGGCAACGGCGGCTACGACGTCGCCGACTACAACCTGAAGGTCACTTACGACACGACGTCGCACCAGCTCATCGGGCTGCAGGACATCACCGCGCGGGCGACGCAGGCACTCAGCTCGTTCAACCTGGACCTGCGCGGGCTGACCGTCGACAACGTCCGGGTCGACGGCCGGGACGCGAAGTTCGGCCGCAGTGGCGACCACGAGCTGACGATCACGCCGTCGCGGCCCCTGCGGCGCGGCCAGGACTTCGACGTCAAGATCGGCTACCACGGCGTGCCCGCGGCGATCAGCGACCCGTCGCTGGGCGACAACGGCTGGCAGTACGCCCAGGCGGGCGGCGCGTTCGTCGCCGGCGAGCCGAAGTCGGCGACCACCTGGTACCCGGTCAACGACACCCCGCTCGACAAGGCCACGTTCCACCTCGCGATCACCGTGCCCGACGAGTGGGGCGTGATCTCCAACGGCCGCGAGCGCGCCACCTTCCCGGCCCCCGGCGGCACGACGCATGTCTGGGCCGAGGAAACGCCGATCGTGCCGTACATGACCACGGTCGCGATCGACAAGTGGACGTTCGACAAGCAGAAGCGCAAGGACGGCACGCCGATCATCAGCGCGTTCGCCCCGGGTACGCCCGACTCGACGAAGCAGGCCGAGGCGAAGCTGCCGGAGATCCTCGACTTCCTCGAGTCGAAGTTCGGCAAGTACCCGATCGACGCCGCGGGCGGCATCTTCCTCAACGAGCAGATCGGCTTCTCGCTGGAGACGATGAGCCGGCCGATCTACTCCGCGGGCTGGGCCGGCACGGTCCCGACGATCGTCCACGAGAACGCCCACCAGTGGTACGGCGACTCGGTGGCCGTCGACCACTGGCGTGACGTCTGCATGAACGAGTGCTTCGCCTCCTACGCCGAGTGGCTCTGGGACGAGGCCAAGAACGGCGTCGACCTGAACAAGCAGTACGCGGACGACGTCAAGAAGGCGTCGACGGCGTTCTGGAACGGCAAGCTCTACGACATGGGCGCCGGCAACGAGTTCACGTACGTGTACTCGAAGGGCCCGGTCATGCTGCACGCGCTGCGCAACTACATCGGGCAGAGCGCGTTCGACCGGGTGCTCAAGACCTGGCCGTCGCTGCACCGGGGCGGCAACGCGAGCATGCAGGACTTCCAGCGCTACACCGAAAGCGTCGCGCACAAGAACCTCAAGGGCTTCTTCGACGCGTGGATCTACGGCACCGGCAAGCCGGCCGACCAGTACCTCTACCCGGGCGGCCTCAAGCCCGCCGCCTGAGCTTCAAGTCCGTGAATGCCACATCGAGGGACGTAGTGTCTCTCGATGTGGCATTCACGGACTTCGGGGAGGGAACCATGGCCAGGGTGCTGATGACGGGGTTCGCGCCGTTCGGCGGCGAGCCGGTGAACCCGTCGTGGCAGGCGGTGTCGCTCGTCGGGGCGCGGCGGGACGACATCGCCGCCGTCGAGCTGCCGGTCGAGTTCGCGGCGTCGCTGCCCGCGTTGCGGCGGGCTCTGGCCGAGCACCAGCCGGAGCTGGTCGTGTGCGTCGGGCAGGCCGGCGGCCGGGCCGAGGTGACGCCGGAGCGTGTCGCGATCAACCTCGTCGACGCCCGCATCCCGGACAACGCCGGTGCCCAGCCGGTCGACGTCCCGGTCGTCGAAGGCGGCCCGGCGGCGTACTTCACGACGCTCCCGGTGAAGGCCTGCGTCGCGGCGATCCGCGCGGCGGGCGTCCCGGCGTCGGTGTCCCACACGGCCGGGACGTACGTCTGCAACCAGGTCTTCTACGGCCTGATGCACCTGCTGGCCACGGACTTCCCGGGCGTGCGCGGCGGTTTTGTGCACGTGCCGTTCAGCCCCGAGCAGGTCGCGGCGTCGGGCAAGACCGCGCCGTCACTGGGCGTCGACCGGATCGCCGACGCGCTGGAAGCCTTGGCGGACACGGCTTCGCGGCGCACGGAGGACATCGCGGTCAGTGCGGGCGTGGAGCACTGAGACCCCGGGCGGACCCACGGGCGGTGCTCGTGGTGGTCCTCGCGGCCCTGGGCGGTGGCGCGGGCACCGGCGCGCTCTGGGTGTGGGCCGGCCACCGTTACGACACCATGTGCGCCGACGCCGTCGAAGGCTTCTGCGCGATGGTCAACCAGAGCGCGCTCGGTGTGTTCGTCCTGTGGGCCGCGTCCGGCGGCTCGGCCCTGCTCACCCTGGCCGCGCTGATGGTGGCCCGGATCTGGCCGCAGTTGCAGGCCGTGGTGTCCGCGCTCATCACCCAGGTGCCGCTGCTGGTCGTCTACAACGTGACGGGCGCCCTCGGCGACTACCGGATCCTCCTGCTGGCCGTGGTTTCCGGCCTGCTGCAGGCTCTCTGGCCGTGGCTGGCGGGGATCCGGTTCCTGCCCGGCCGCCGCTCCGTGACGTCGGGCCCACCCGGCCGGTGAGTCAGGCCGGCTTGAGGTCGCCGGTGAAGTACGCGACGAGGTCTTCGGTGCGGCGGTCGCGGTCCGTGAAGTCGATCGAGACGTAGAGCGCGGCCGCGTCACGGCCGTCCGCGCCGAAGAGCACGATCCCGGCGAGGGTGCCGACGCCGGCGACGTACCGGCCGTGCAGCCCGCCGCCGTCCCAGGTCCCGCGGACGACGGTGCCCTCGCCCATCTGCAGCTTCGCACCCGCCTCGAAGGCGTCGACGGTCAAGCCCTGGTAGTAGGTGACGGCGCTGCTCTTGCCGGACCCGCCCGGGAAACCGCACGTGACAGCGGTTTGCGCGTGCACGATCCTGGCCACGCTGTCGGACGGCCGGCACGCGGCGCGGTCCGGCACCGTCCCGGCGAGTGATCGCAGGCAGCCGGTGAACCCGGCCTGGTCGCGCTGCGCCGTGCTCGTGCAGTCCACTGTGGACTCGGCGGCGTCGGTGCGGGTCGCGAGCAGGACGACGGTCACCACGATCGCGACGACGACGAGCAGCGCGGCCGCGATCAGCAGCGGTTTCTTCTTGCCCGGCCGGGGTTCCGGTGGTGGCTGCGGTGGGCGGAAGGCCTGCTGCGGCCAGGGTTGCGGGCGCGGCGGGGCCGCGGGCGGGCGGACCGGCGCGAACGCGGGCACGGTGAGGTTCGGGTCGCTCGTGCCGAGCGGCACGTGGTGCAGCCCGAACGCGACGGCCGTCTCGGGCTGGTCCTGCGTGGTCGGCACGATGCCGAGCTGACGGCCGAGCAGCCCGGCCAGCAACGGCATCCGGCTCGGCCCGCCGACCAGGTAGACGCCGGCGAGCTGCGCGGGGTTCAGCCCGGCGCGGTGGATGGTCGCGGCGAGCAGTTCGGCGCTGCGCAGCAGGCTCGGCCGCACGAGCGCCTCGAGCTCCGCACGGCTGACGAGGACGTCGCCGAACGGCTCGGGCATCGGCACGTCGGTCTGCGGGTGGCGGGAGAGGCTTTCCTTGGCGTCACGGACATCCTGGAGCAACGCGCGCCGCAGGCGGCGGTCGGCCGTCGTCTGCGGGCGCAGCAGCCGTTGCCACTGCGCCGGATCGGCGTGCGACACCGAGCGGCCGATGTGGACGAGCAGCGCCTGGTCGATGTCGAGGCTGCCCAGGTCGGGCAGGCCGTCCTCGGCGAGCACGGCGAAGCCGTGCGCGGACATGCCGACGACGGCGCAGTCGAAGGTGCCGGCCCCGAGGTCGTAAACCCCGATCGGCCCGGTGTCGCGGTTGCCGAGACTCCCGTAGTGCGCGGCGGCGGCCACCGGTTCGGGAACCAGCCGCACGTCGACGAGCCCGGCATCGGCGGCGGCGATCCGCAGGACTTCCTGCCGCGCCGCACCCCAGCCGGCGGGGTGCGAGATCCGCGTCTGCCCGGGCAGCCGTCCCAGCTGCCGCCCGGCTTCCTCACCCATCCGCCGCAGGACGGCAGCGAAGGCGTCGGTGATCCGGACGGTGGTTTCGCCGAGCTGCAAGATGCCTTCGTCGATCCGCCGCTTGGGATTCGCCTCGAACCGGCTGGGATCGAGCCGCCCACCACGTTCGGCATCCTGCCCGACGATGAGCAGGCCGTCATCGTTGAGGAAGACGGCGGAGGACATGGTGACGGACCCATCAACCTCGATGGCCCGCGGCCCCCGCCCGAAAGCGGAGAGCACGCCGACCGTACTGGAAGTCCCGAAGTCGATCGACAAAACATCCACGCGGCGTCCCCTCCCAAGGCCCGCGGGCATCGTCTCATGCGCCCCGACAGGGCGTTGGTTGCGTCCGGCAGCGAGCCCGGACATGCAAGAAGGGCGGCTCCCCAGTGGGGAACCGCCCTTCCGGCGTACTACTCGACCTTCAAGCGTTCAGGCGATCACTCGCCTTCGGCTTCGCCGCCGTTCTCTTCGTGGCCGGCGCCGATGCTGACCGGCGGGGCGTCCGGGATCGAGGACGGCCGGCGCTCACCGCGGAAGGTGAACTTCGCCTGGTCGTCCTTGTCCTCGGGGTTGCCGCTCCAGCCTTCGACGTCGACCAGGATGATCTGGCCGGCCTCGACCTCGCCGAAGAGGATCTTCTCCGACAGCTGGTCCTCGATCTCGCGCTGGATGGTGCGGCGCAGCGGCCGGGCACCCAGCACCGGGTCGAAGCCGCGCTTCGCGAGCAAGGACTTCGCCTTCTCGGTCAGCTCCAGCTCCATGTCCTTGGCCTTGAGCTGCTTCTCCACGCGGCCGATCATCAGATCGACCATCATGATGATCTGTTCCTTGGTCAGCTGGTGGAACACGATGATGTCATCGATCCGGTTCAGGAACTCCGGGCGGAAATGCTTCTTCATTTCCTCGTTGACCTTTTGCTTCATCTTCTCGTACTTCGTGCTGACGTCGTTGCCGCCGGCGAACCCGAGCGAGACGGACTTCGAGATGTCCGAAGTGCCCAGGTTGGACGTGAAGATGAGGACCGTGTTCTTGAAGTCGACCGTGCGACCCTGACCGTCGGTCAGGCGGCCGTCTTCCAGCACCTGCAGGAGCGTGTTGTAGATCTCCTGGTGCGCCTTCTCGATCTCGTCGAAGAGGACCACCGAGAACGGCTTGCGCCGCACCTTCTCCGTCAGCTGGCCACCCTCTTCGTAGCCGACGTAGCCCGGAGGGGCACCGAAGAGCCGCGACGCGGTGTAGCGGTCGTGGAACTCGCCCATGTCGATCTGGATGAGCGCGTCGTCCTCGCCGAACAGGAACGCCGCCAGCGCCTTCGAGAGCTCGGTCTTACCGACACCGGACGGGCCGGCGAAGATGAACGAGCCCGACGGGCGCTTCGGGTCCTTCAGACCGGCACGCGTACGGCGGATCGCCTGCGAGACGGCCTTGACCGCGTCCTCCTGGCCGATGATGCGCTTGTGGAGCTCTTCCTCCATGCGCAGCAGCCGGGTGGTCTCCTCCTCGGTCAGCTTGAACACCGGGATGCCGGTCCAGTTGGCCAGCACCTCCGCGATCTGCTCGTCGTCGACCTCGGCGACGACGTCGAGGTCGCCGTCCTTCCACTGCTTCTCCCGCTCGCCCTTCTGGCCGAGGAGGGTTTTCTCCTCGTCACGCAGGCGGGCGGCCCGCTCGAAGTCCTGCGCGTCGATCGCGGACTCCTTGTCGCGACGGACGTTCGCGATCTTCTCGTCGAACTCGCGCAGGTCCGGCGGCGCGGTCATCCGGCGGATGCGCATCCGGGCGCCGGCCTCGTCGATCAGGTCGATCGCCTTGTCCGGGAGGAACCGGTCGTTGATGTACCGGTCCGCCAGGGTCGCGGCGGCGACCAGCGCCGAGTCGGTGATCGAGACGCGGTGGTGCGCCTCGTACCGGTCACGCAGGCCCTTGAGGATCTCGATGGTGTGCTCCAGCGAGGGCTCGCCGACCTGGATCGGCTGGAACCGGCGCTCGAGGGCGGCGTCCTTCTCGATGTACTTGCGGTACTCCTCGAGGGTGGTCGCGCCAATCGTCTGCAGCTCACCGCGGGCGAGCATCGGCTTCAGGATCGAAGCCGCGTCGATCGCACCCTCGGCGGCACCCGCCCCGACCAGCGTGTGCAGCTCGTCGATGAACAGGATGATGTCGCCGCGGGTCTTGATCTCCTTGAGCACCTTCTTCAGGCGCTCTTCGAAGTCACCGCGGTAGCGGGAGCCGGCGACCAGGGAGCCCAGGTCAAGCGTGTAGAGCTGCTTGTCCTTGAGCGTCTCGGGCACCTCGCCCTTGACGATGCTCTGCGCGAGGCCCTCGACGACGGCGGTCTTGCCGACGCCGGGCTCGCCGATGAGCACCGGGTTGTTCTTGGTCCGGCGGGACAGGACCTGCATGACCCGCTCGATCTCCTTGCCGCGCCCGATGACCGGGTCGAGCTTGCCCTCCCGGGCGAGCACGGTCATGTTGCGGCCGAACTGGTCCAGCACCAGCGACGACGACGGGGTGCCTTCACCGCGACCGCCGGAACCGGTTTCGGTGGACTCCTTGCCCTGGTAGCCCGAGAGCAGCTGCAGGACCTGCTGGCGGACGCGGTTCAGGTCCGCACCCAGCTTGACCAGCACCTGCGCGGCGACGCCTTCGCCCTCGCGGATCAGGCCCAGCAGGATGTGCTCGGTACCGATGTAGTTGTGGCCGAGCTGCAGCGCTTCGCGCAGCGACAGCTCCAGCACCTTCTTCGCCCGCGGCGTGAACGGGATGTGCCCGCTCGGCGCCTGCTGGCCCTGGCCGATGATCTCTTCGACCTGCTGGCGCACGCCCTCCAGGGCGATGCCCAGCGACTCCAGCGCCTTGGCGGCGACACCCTCACCCTCGTGGATCAGACCCAGGAGGATGTGCTCGGTGCCGATGTAGTTGTGGTTGAGCATCCTGGCTTCTTCTTGAGCCAGAACGACCACCCGCCTCGCGCGGTCGGTGAACCTCTCAAACATGTGCACTCCCTCGACTGCTGCGCCGGCGGCCCGTTATCCATCCGTGCTTTCACCGCGATGGATTCAGCACCGTGAGACCACTCTAGTAGCCAACTGGTAGCGCTGGCGTACCACTACGGCTGTTCGCGGTCTTTTTCGCACCCGGACGTGGAGCACTCCGGGCGCATCCCATCATCAGGTTGCCCTGCACCTTTACGTCAACCCCAACGTGCGGACGGCCACCCGGATTCCGCCATCCGCGCGGTGTCCGCTCAACGCGAACAGGTCCGCAACATGGGAGACCCGTGAGACCGGCCACCCGATTGGCGCAGTAACGGAAAGCCTGTAAGGTTAGGCAGGCCTAATCCCCACGGCGCTAGGAGGGCCGCGGTTGAACCAGCAGCGGTCCTTCCGTGACGCACGCGAGGTCGGCGACGGCCTCGCGTCGTCGCTCCTGCGGGTCTCCGGCCTGCAGGAACGCAACGAACTGCGGCGTGACGTCCCGGTGGGCTGGATCCGCTGTTCGGAGCTGCTGGAGACGCCGGCGTACTTCGACGAGTGGCGCGGCCTGCTGGGCGACTGGCTGCTGCGCGAGCACGACGCCGCGCCGGCGCGGACCACGGCCAGCTACGTGATGACCTGGTACCTGCACGTCCCGGCGTACGTCGGCGCGCTGCTGCTGCACCACGAGCGCCGGGTGCCCTCGCTGAAGCCCGGCGAGCTGGCGTTCCGGCTGGCCGACGACCGCCCGCACCCGGACGGCATGGCCGTGCTCGGCGACGACTTCTACTGCCTCCCGACGGACCCGGGCTCGGCCCGCCCGGAGGCAACGGTCGTTCGCGACGAGCGGACCCTCGCGGCGGTGCTGCGGGCCCACTACCTGGCCCACGCGGCCAAGTTCGTCCAGGCGTACGCCCCGGTCAGCAGACTGGGCCGCCGCATGCTCTGGGCCGCGGCGACCGACGCGCTGGAGAACTCGCTCTGGTGGGCCGGCCGCCAAGGAGGCACCGCGGAGGCCGAAGGCGCAGGCGTCGCCGACGCGGCCCTGGTGCTGGACACGGTCTACCCACCACTGACGTCGGCATCGACCCTGCGGCTGACGGAGGGGGCGGACGGCCACCGCGAGTGGACCCGCCGCCGCGAGAGCTGCTGCTTCTCGTACCTGCTGCCGGCCGAGTCCGAGTGCGACGGCTGCCCCCGAACCTGCGCCCGCTAGCCCTAGGCAACGTCCGATGCTGTTCCGGCCCTCCGGCGCCTGACGGCGCCCCCCACCCATCCCCGGGG
Organism: Amycolatopsis sp. NBC_00348; assembly: GCF_036114655.1. Classification (NCBI taxonomy): domain Bacteria; kingdom Bacillati; phylum Actinomycetota; class Actinomycetes; order Pseudonocardiales; family Pseudonocardiaceae; genus Amycolatopsis; species Amycolatopsis sp. NBC_00348. Next base: position 7,679,450 of record NZ_CP107994.1, read on the forward strand.
GGACGGCCCCGACCCAGTCTATCGGCGGGGTAGGACGAAAAGCCCGAATCGCCGCCTGAGCGCCGGAGTTGTCCACATCCGGGCCGGGCTGTGGACAAACGCTCAGCGAGGCTAGGGCCGTGGACAACGCTTCGGGCGGCCAGGGTCGCGGACAGCCGAGCGGGGCCGACGCTCAGCAGGCCAGGGCAGCGGACAGCGGGACAGCGAGACAGCGGACAGCGGGCAAGGCCGACGCTCAGCGCGGCCAAGGCCGCGGACAGCCGGGCAGGGCCGACGCTCAGCGCAGCCAGGGCCACAGACAGCACACAGCGCACAGAACCACCGCTCAGCGGCTCCACGACGGATCACGGCCCGCCGCCCCCAGCGCACGGTCCAACACAGCCGCCTCCGCCGGAACCGGTACCTCCGGGCCGTAGACGCCCATCGCGCGCGCCTGCTCGCCCATCGCCCGCGCGGACTCCAGGACCGCCGTCGCCGCAGGGGGCGCGCAGTGCAGCGGTCGGCCGCTCGCCCGGGCCAGGTCCCAGCCGTGCAGGACGAACTCGCCCAGGACCATGTCGCCGATCACCGCCCCGGGCAGCTCGGCCGTGCCCAGCTTCGTCGTGCCGGTCCACGCCGGGGCCTCCTCGAAGATCTCCACCAGCGTCTCCGTCTGCTTCTCCAGCGCGGCCGCCCAGCCGGCCGTCACCAGCCCCGCGTCGGCCTCGCCCGCTCCGGGTGACGGCGGCTCCTCGCGCCGGCCCGCGGCGATGAGCCACGGGCCCCAGTAAAGGAGGTGGTTCAGCAGTCCGGAGACGTCGTAGCCGGCACACGGCGTCGGGGCGCTCAGGTCGTCCACGGCCAGCGCGACGCTCAGGAACTCGGCCGCGGCGGGGCGCATCAACTCGGCAGTCATGCCGAGATCAAACGGCCCCGCCTCGGCGCCGTCTTGAACGAACGCGACAGTTACCGTTGAGCGGTGGTGGAACACCGGATCCCGCAGGGCATCGTGGCCGCGGCCACCGCCCGCACGATGTTCACCTTGACCCGGTACCCGCCGGTGCCCGAACTGGCGGAATGCGTCGACTACCACTGGGTGCTGCACTGGGACCGGCGCGGCAAACCGCCGCACGAGCAGCGCGTGCTGCCGAACCTCGCGGTGCACGCGACGTTCTTCCCCACCGCTTCCGGGGTGTACGGACCAGGTCGTGAAGTCTTTTCACATCGGCTGGAAGGCCGGGTGCAGGGCCTCGGCGTGCGATTCCGGCCCGGGTGCTTCCGCGCGTTCCTCGACGGCCCCGTGAGTGACATCGCCGACCGCGCCGTCCCGCTCACGGACGTTTTCGGCGCGAAGGCCCGCGAAGCCGCGGAATCGGTGCGGACCGCGCCGGACGACGCGCAAATGGTCGGTGCGATCGACAACTTGCTGATCGCAAATGCGGCGGTACTCCGACCGGCGGCACGAGAAGCCGCGGCCGCGGTCGAATCAATCGCGCGGGATCCGGGAATTACCCGGGTGGCACAGCTCTGCACCGATACTGGACTAACCACCCGCTCACTGCAACGGCTGTTCGCCGAACACGTCGGATGCGCACCCAAGTGGGCGATCCGGATATACCGGCTCAACGACGCCGCGCACCGGATCACCACCGAAGGACCAGTGGATTACGCCGGACTGGCGGCTCGGCTGGGCTATAGCGACCAGTCGCACTTCATCCGTGATTTCGCGGCGGTGACCGGTCAGTCGCCCGGTGAGTACGCCCGAACGGCCCGGACCGGCCCCGGACCGGTGCCGGACAGTCACCGGACATGAAGAAAGCCGCCGGGCGAATTCGCCCGGCGGCCCCAGTCCCGCAAACCCCGCGTCAGTTCTTCTTGTGGTAGGCCTCGACGACCTCGGAGGGGATCCGGCCCCGGTCCGAAACCGCGTACCCGTTCTTGCGCGCCCAGGACCGAATGGCCTGGTTCTGCTCACGGTCGACGGCGGCCGGGCGAGCGGAGCCCTTGCCACCCGCGACCGGACGCACGGAAGCGCGCTTGCGACCACCGGCACGGCGGGCGTGCTCGACATACTGCGCGAGCGCGTCCCGGAGCTCCTCGGCGTTTTCCGAGGAGAGGTCGATCTGGTAGCTGATGCCGTCCAAACCGAACTCGACGGTCTCTTCCGCCTCACTGCCGTCGAGGTCGTCGACCAGCGAGACGAGCACCTTCTGTGCCATCTGTTTCCTCCTGCGGGGGCTTACTCAATGATCTGGTTACGGGGCGTGCCCCGCACAGAAGACTTTGTCTGTACATTAGTACCCGCTTCCGGGTGACAGCGCAAATCTCATTGAGATAACCAGTAGACAACTCACACGGCCGGGTTATTCGGGCCGGGTGAGCGGGAAGAGGATCGTCTCCCGGATACCGAGACCGGTCAGCGCCATCAGCAGCCGGTCGATCCCCATTCCGACCCCGCCGCTCGGTGGCATTCCGTACTCAAGTGCCCGGAGGAAATCTTCATCCAGCCGCATGGCTTCGCTATCGCCCTGTGCCGCCAGCCTGGACTGTTCGGTGAGCCGTTCCCGTTCGACGACCGGATCGACCAGCTCGGAGTATCCGGTGGCGAGTTCGAATCCGCGCACGTAGAGGTCCCACTTCTCGGCCACACCGGCCCGCGAGCGGTGCTGCCTGGTCAATGGCGACGTCTCCAGCGGAAAATCACGCACAAACGTCGGGGCGTGCAGGTGATCTCCCACGAGGTGTTCCCACAGTTCCTCGACCAGCTTGCCGTGCGTGAGCTTCGGATCCACTTCCAAGCCCCTGGCCTGCGCGAATCCGTGCAGTTTGGCGGCGGGGGTCTCCGGCGTCACCTCTTCGCCGAGGGAATCGGACAACGACTCGTACATTCCGAGTGTGGTCCATTCGCCGGAGAGGTCGTACTCCGAACCGTCGGGCAGGGTGACGACCTGGGTGTCCAAGACCGCCTGCGCGGCTTCCTGGATCAGCTCGCGGGTCATCACGGCATTGGTGTCGTACGTGGCGTACGCCTCGTAGTACTCCAGCATCGCGAACTCCGGCGAGTGCGACGAGTCGCTGCCCTCGTTCCGGAAGTTGCGATTGATCTCGAAAACCTTCTCGATGCCGCCGACGACGCAGCGCTTGAGGTAGAGCTCCGGCGCGATCCGCAGGAAGAGCTCCAGGTCGAAAGCGTTCGAATGCGTGACGAACGGGCGGGCCGCGGCGCCGCCGTGCAGCGTCTGCAGCATCGGCGTCTCGACCTCGGTGTACCCGCGCCGGTGGAACGACTCCCGCAGCGACCGGACGACGCCGGCGCGCGTGCGCACGACGTCCCGCGCGCGCGGACGCAGGATGAGGTCGACGTAGCGCTGCCGGATCCGCGTCTCCTCGGCGAGCTCCTTGTGGGCCACCGGGAGCGGGCGCAGCGACTTCGACGTGAGCCGCCAGCTGTCGGCCATCACCGAAAGCTCGCCGCGCTTGGAGGTGATGACCTCACCGTGCACGAAGACGTGGTCGCCCAGGTCGACGTCGGACTTCCACGCCGCGAGCGCGTCTTCGCCGACCTTCGCCAGGCTGATCATCGCCTGCAGTTCGGTGCCGTCGCCCTCGCGAAGGCTCGCGAAGCACAGTTTGCCCGTATTGCGCAGGAACATCACCCGGCCGGTGACGCCGACCAGATCGCCGGTGGCGGTGTCGGCCGGCAGGCCGGAATGGGACGCGCGCACCTCGGCGAGCGAGTGCGTGCGGGGCACCTCCACCGGGTACGGATCGATCCCTTCGGCGATGATCCGGTCGCGCTTCTCCCGGCGCACCCGCATCTGCTCGGGCAGTTCGTCTTCGGCGGGGTCGCTGGTGGACGCGGGGTTTTCGGTCATGGCCCATAGGGTACGAACCTCACCTGGCGCTACGCCAACCGGATTACCTTTCCTTTCCGTCCATTAACCTGGGCCGGTGAGTGATCACACAGCGGACATCCGCGCCCGGCAAGCCGCTTCCTTCGGTTCACGCGCCGGCGCGTACGCCGAGCACCGGCCCGACTACTCGCGGGAAGCCATCGAGTGGGGGCTCGCCGGAGCGGACGGCACCCCCCGGCGGGTGCTCGACCTCGGCGCCGGAACCGGCAAGGTCACGGCGACCCTGGTCGACCTCGGCCTCGACGTCACCGCCGTCGAACCCGACCCGGAAATGCTGGCCGAACTGTCCCGCCTGCTGCCGGCGGTGACGGCGCTGGCCGGCAGCGCGGAACGGATCCCGCTGCCCGACGCGGCCGTCGACGCGATTTTCGTCGGCCAGGCGTTCCACTGGTTCGACGTCGGGCCCGCGATGACCGAAATGGCGCGGGTGCTGCGCCCGGGCGGGGTGTTCGTGCCGATGTGGAACTACGAGGACGAATCGGTGCCGTGGGTGGCGGAGTTCACCGAAAGCGCGAGCATGGGCCGGCGCCGCCCGGCCGCCGACGGCGATCGGCAACCGGCCACCCACCCGGCGTTCACGACGTTCGAGAGCCACCGCTTCCACCACGCCCACCGGCGGACGGCGGAGAGCCTGCTCGAAACGCTGCAGACCTATTCACGCGTGATCATCTCGGACCCGGCGGAGTCCGCGCCGCTGGTCGCCCGCGTCCGCCACTTCCTGGAGACGAACCCCGCGACGGCGTCCGGCGAGTTCGACCTGCCGCTGATCACCTGGACGTTCCGCAGCCGACGCCGCTGAAGCTTTACCTTGACCTCCAGCAAACTGGAGGTTCCAGACTGGACCCCATGCGTACCAAATCCTGGGGCCGGGCACTGATCTCCCTGACGTCGCTCGTGACCGCAGCGGGCCCGTACCGGGCCGACTGGAACGAGACCCACGTGAAGAACCCGGCCTGGCCACCGCACGCGAAGTTCCACAACGGCCAGACGATGAGCCTCGGGCTCGCGCTCGGCGTCACGAGCCTGTGGCAGCTCTGGCGGGCGCCCTCGTCCCGGGAGGGGCTCGACGCCGGCGCCGCGCTGGCTTCGCTGTACTGGCTGACGCAGATCTCGGCGCTGGCCTACCCGGGCTCGAAGGCCGTCGACCCGCCGGGGACGGCGAAGTTCCCGCAGGCGGCGATCGCGTTCCCGGCACTGGCCGTGACGGCGCTGGGCTACGTTCTCGAACGCCGGCGCCTGACGCGGGGCTAAGGGCGGATGTTGCGCTCGTAGACCAGGCGCAGCCCGAGCAGGGTCAGGTCCGGGACGTGGTCCGTGATCGTCTCCGACTCGCTGATCACCAGCGGCGCCAGGCCACCGGTGGCGAGCACCGCCACCGGGTCCCGGCCGCCCGGGGACAGCTCGCGGACGATCCGGCGGACCAGGCCGTCGACCTGGCCCGCGAAGCCGTACAGGATGCCCGACTGCAGGCACTCCACCGTGTTCTTGCCGATCACCGACCGCGGCGGCACCAGCTCGACCTTCCGCAGCGCCGCCGCGCGCGCGGCCAGCGCGTCGACCGAGATCTCGATCCCGGGGGCGAACGCGCCGCCCAGGAACTCGCCGCGGGCCGAGATCGCGTCCACGTTGGTCGACGTGCCGAAGTCGACGACGACGCACGCCGTGTCGCTGTGCAGGTGGTGCGCGGCCAGCGTGTTCGCCAGCCGGTCCGCGCCCACTTCCTTCGGGTTGTCGACGAGCAGGGGCACGCCCGTGCGCACCCCCGGCTCGACGACGATCTTCGGCACTTTCGCGTAGTAGCGCGAAAGCATCACCCGCAGTTCGCGCAGCACCGCCGGCACCGTCGACAACGCGCTGATCCCCGTGACGTCATCCGCGTGCGGGCCGAGGAGCCCGCGCACGGTCAGCGCGAGCTCGTCGGCGGTCATCCGCGCGTCGGTGCGCATGCGCCAGTCGCCCACGAGCTCGGTGCCGGAATAGAGCCCCAGCACGATGTTCGTGTTGCCGACGTCGACGGTGAGCAGCAAGCGGGTCAGCTTTCCGCGTGCAGCAACGCGTCGAGCCGGCGGGCGTCCGCCGTCTCGGCCACCGGGAAGATCGCCGTCTCCTCCTCCGGCAGGGTCACCGTGCCGCTGAGCAGCCCGGAACCCTCCGGCGCGTGGCCGGGATCGGTGTGCCGGTGGACGATCCGGTTGTCCGCGTCGACGAACACCACGCGCGGTTCGTACGTCGCGGCCTCGGCGTCCTCCATCTGACCGTAGGAGATCAGGATGACCAGGTCACCGGGGTGCACCAGGTGGGCCGCGGCGCCGTTGATGCCGAGCACGCCGCTGCCGCGTTCCCCCTTGATGACGTAGGTCTCCAGCCGCGAGCCGTTGGTGACGTCCACAATGGACACCTGTTCCCCCGGCAGCAGGTCCGCGGCCTCCATCAGGTCCTCGTCGACGGTGACCGAGCCGACGTAGTGCAGGTCGGCCTGGGTGACGGTGACCCGGTGGATCTTCGACTTGAGCATGGTGCGGTACATCGTGGACTCCTATTCCCCTGCGTCCCGCTCCGGCTGCGCTGGGTGGTCAACCGCCGCACCGAGCAACACCGGGACGTTGTCGATCAGCCGGGTACTCCCCACCCGGGCCGCGATCAACAGTCGTGCTTCACCATCGACGGGCGCGGGCCCGAGGTCGGTTCCCCTCAACTCCAGGTAATCCACCTCGACCGCGGGCCGCGCGGCGAGGGTCTTCCACGCGGTCTCGAGGACCGCTTCCGCCCCGTCCCGGCCGACGAACGCCCCCGCGGTGAGGGCGGCCGACAGGACGATGGCGTCCTCACGCTGCTCAGGTGTGAGGTAGACGTTGCGCGACGACAGCGCGAGCCCGTCGCGTTCACGCACGGTCGGCACGCCGATCACGTGCGTGCCGATGTTCAGGTCGCGCACCATCCGCTTGATCAGGACCAGTTGCTGGTAGTCCTTTTCGCCGAAGAGCGCGTAGTCCGGACGGAGCAGGTTGAACAGCTTCGCCACGACGGTCAGCACGCCGGCGAAGTGGCCGGGCCGGACGACGCCTTCGAGCTCGTCGCCGAGCGGACCGGGGTGCACGGTGACGGCGGCGCCCTCGGCGTACAGCGCGTCGGCGGCCGGGGTGAAGGCGATTTCGACGCCGTCCTCGCCCAGCACGGCCAGGTCGGCCTCCAGCGGACGCGGGTAGGCCGCGAAGTCCTCGCCCTCGCCGAACTGCAGCGGGTTGACGAAGATCGAGGTGGCCACGACGTTGTTCGGCAGCCGCTTGGCGCGGCGGATCAGCTCGCGGTGCCCGGCGTGCAGCGCGCCCATGGTCGGCACGAGCGCCAGCTTGCGCCCGACGCCGTGCAGGGCCCGGCTGACCTGGCTCATCTGCTCGGGCGAGGCGAAGGTGTTCAGGGTGCCGCGGCTGAATTTCGGTGTGGTCACTGGTCTGGATGCCCTTCGGCGGGATCGTCGAGGAGGTCGGTGAGTTCCTTGGCGGCCGCGGTGTCGAGCAGCCCGGCGGCCACGGAACGCTCCGCCGTGCGCTTGGCCAGCGCGCGGTAGGCCGGTGCGACGTCTGGCGCCCGGTCCCCCAGCACCTCGAGGTGCTTGCGGACGGTGCCGATGTCGCCACGGGCGACCGGGCCGGTGAGCGCGCGGTCGCCGTGTCGGAGCACATTATCCAACGCGGCCGAAAGCAGTGGTGCGACCAGGCGTTCGGAATGCCCGATTCCCGCTTCGCGCAAGACTTCCGCGCAGTCCGCGACCAGCGTCATCAGGTGGTTCGCGCCGTGGGTCAACGCAGCGTGGTAGAGCGCTCGCGCGGAGTCGGGGATGCGCACCGGCTCGGCACCCATCTCGACGGCCAGCGCTTCGCCGACGTTCCACGCCGCTTCGTCGTCGGCCATCGCCGTGACGCCGATGCTGCACGCCGCCAGCCGTTCGAGGTCCTCCTCGCGGCCGGTGAACGTCATCACCGGGTGCAGGGCCAGCGGGAGCGCCCCGGCTTCGGCCGCGGGTGCCAGGACGTCGATGCCCTGCGCGCCGGAGGTGTGGACGACGATCTGGCCCGGCCGCAGCGACTTGGTGGCCACCAAGCCGCGGACCATGCCGGCCAGCGCGTCGTCCGGGAGGGCGAGCACGACCAAGTCAGCCCGGCGGACGGTTTCGTCGGGCGGCAGGATGGGCACGTCGGGGAGGAGGCGTTCGGCGCGGGCCAGCGACGCGGCGGACAGGCCGGACGCGGCGACCACCGTGTGGCCCGCCCGGGCCAGGGCAGCACCGAGCACACTGCCCACCCGGCCGGCGGAAACGACCCCGACCGCGAGGCGAGCAGGTCTCATCATGGCGTGCGCCTGTGGACGCTCATGGTTGGCAGACTCCCTCTGCTCTCGTTCCAGTCCCGCTCCGGGTACCGGACGACGGCGCGAGACTAACTCGGCTGAGCGTGGACCGTTGAGCCCGGGTGACAAGCTTCACCCGGACCGGTTCACCCTTGTGGCGCTTCCTGGGCGAGCCGGGTGGCTTCGGCACGAGCGGCTTTGAGCGTGCGCAGCAGCTCCTGCTGGCGTTGCCGGTCGATCGCGCTGTGCAGCTCCTGGCGGTCCAGGAACGCGAGCTCCGTGACGCTGGCCTGGTACACGGCGACGGCCTTCGCGGCCTGCTTGCCGGACTGGCGTTTCGCCTGACGGCGCCAAGCGCGGCGGCCGGGCAGGCTGGCCAGCAGCTCGACCTCCGACGGCGCGATCCACCGCGCCGCGGCCATGTGCGGCAGAGCGGCTTCGATGATCCGCTGCTCCCGCCGTCGTTGCAGGATGACCAGGTAGACCACGCCGAGGAACAGCGGCAGCATGATCAGGAAGTACACGGTCAGGAACTTCGACCCGCCCAGCAGCGCGGCGCTGTTCCACAGCGCGTGCAGGCAGACCGCGGCCAGGTACCCGGCGACCGGCGCGATGATCCGCAGCGCCTTGGTCGTCGTCCGGGCGGCGATGCCGATCCCGATGCCGGTGAGCACCGCGAACAGCGGGTGCGTGAACGGCGCGAGCACGCCGCGCAGGAAGAACGCCGTGATGACGCCCTGGCTGTGCCCGTCGCCGAAGCCGTAGTCGTAGAAGGCCCGGCCGAAGTAGTAGATGTTCTCGGTGAAGGCGAACCCGGCCGCGCTGAACCCGGCGTAGACGACGCCGTCCACGACGCCGTCGAACTCACTGCGGCGGCGCCACAGGATGAGGACCACGAAGAGCGCCTTCGCGGCCTCCTCGACGACCGGCGCGGACACCAGCGCGGCGACGGTGTTGCCGCTGCCCTTGCCGAGCAGCTCGTCACCGACCGCCTCGGCGGTGGTGTTGATGAGCAGCGCGGTGATCGTCGCGATGCAGGCGCCCCAGGCGAACGCCAGCAGCAGGAACTTCGCCGGCTCGGGCTCCCAGCGGTCGACCCACAGGAAGCCGGCCACCACCCCGGCGACCGGCACCAGGGCGGCCAGGACGCCGATGGTGACGGCCAGCGGGCCGACCCGCGCCGTCGCCAGGCCGAACAGGAACAGGCCGCACAGGGCGACCACGATCAGCCCGAGCACCGGCAGCAGCACGGTGATCCGGCGAGGCCGCCGTCCGCGATCGAGTCCCGTCGCGGGCGAGAGGGTTCCGCTCACAGCGGGTCACCCTACGCAGACCGGACACGGACCGGAATGCGAACCCCGGGTGTGGCCCGGCGGGGCCGTCGCGGCCACCACCCGGCTCGCCTCAGTCCTCGGCACGCCGCCTGCGGCGCGGGGTCGAACCGGTGCCGCCGTTGGCCGCCAGCAGCTCGCTGACCGACCGGCCGGTGTTGTGCGACCCGCTGCCCGGCACCTCGGTGGAACGGTGGCCGTTGCGCGGGGCCTGGCCGTTGCCGTTCCCGTTGCTGTGGCCGTTCTGGCCGTTCCCGTTCTGGCCGTTCCCGTTCTGCCCGTTCCCGTTCTGCCCGTTGCCGTTCTGGCCGTTGCCGTGCTGCCCGGTGCCGTTGCGCTCGAGGTCGGCCGGGTCGACCGGCGTCATGTTGCGCCGCGACATGGACGCGCGTTCGGCGACCATGCCTTCCCAGGCCGGCGGTTCGCCGTCCGGACGGCGCCTGCGGCCACCCGATGGCTCGGGCGGCGGGGGCACGGCGGGCATCACCTGCGAGTCGTCCGGCTTCCGGCGGCGACCGCCGCCGGTGGAACGGCCCTGGAAGCTGCGCATCGACTCCGGCAGCGTCGGGTTCACCGGCGCCTCGGCCTGGGCCGCCGCTTCCGTGGGAGCGCGGTGCGAACCGTGCGAACCGTGGCGGGACGGCGGCTCGTCGAGGATCGGCGACATGTCGGGCCGCGAGAACTGCTCGAGGCGCGACGGACGGCGGCCGTCGGCGGCCGGCACCGGCGTGGTCGGCGGCACGACGGGCGGCAGGTTGGTCCGCGACGGCGGGCCGGCGCTGGGCACCGGCATCGTCATCGGGACGACCGGGAGGTCGGTCCGGGACCCGGCCGGGTCCCGGCGCGCCACGGCGGGCAGGTCGGTGCGCGACCCGGCCGGATCGCGCCGCGGCACGGCGGGCAGATCGGTCCGCGAGCCGGCCGGATCCCGCCTGGGTACCGCGGGCAGGTCGGTGCGCGATGCCGTGGCGTCCCGCGGCATCGGCGGCTTGCGGTCGGCGGGCTTCGGCTCCGGCGGCTTCGGCCGGTTGGGCCGCTGCCGCTCGGCGAAGTCGTCGCGGTTCTGGAACGCCGCGCTCAGGTCGGCCACCGGGCGCTCGACCGGCCGGATGTCCGACCGGGACATCTCGGACGGCTTCGGCGGCGGCACACTGGCCGCCGGACGGCCCTGGAGCGGCCGCGCGGGCGGCTCGGGCGCCTTCCGCGGATCGGGGCGCGCGCCGTTCGGGTTGGGGACGCGCGGCAGGTCCGGCCGGGACATCTCGGCTGGCCGCATCTCCTGGCGCGACCGCTCGGCGGGCCGCTGCCGCTCGACGCGGGGCAGGTCGGACCGCGACATCTCGACGCGCGGGATGTCCGGACGCGACATCTCCACGCGGGGGATGTCGGGGCGGGACATCTCGACGGGCCGCATCTCCGAGCGCGAGATCTCCGCGCGGCGCGCGGGCGGCGGCTCGGGACGGCGGATCTCGGTCTTCGGCTCCGGGCGGCGGACCTCGGCACTGGGGTCGGGGGTCCGCGGCATCTCCCGGCGCGTCGGCTCGGCAGGGGCTTCGGGACGGCGTTCGGGCTGCTTGGCGACCTCGGCCGGGTCCGGCAGCCGCATCGGCTGCGACTCGGCCTGGCGGCGGGCCGCCTCGGCGCGCAGCTCGGCGGCCTTCAGCTCGCGCTGCGCGGCGTTCAGCGCCGGGTCGACCTCCGGCACGGGCGGACGGCGGTCGCTCAGCGGCTTCGGCCGGGCGATCTGCTGGGTGCTCTGGGCGTTGACGTTGGCCGGGGCCTTCGGGCCGGTGCCCGGCTTGCCGCCGAACCCCTTGCCCTTGCCGCCGAACCCCTTGCCGTTCGCGGGCTTGCCGTTCGACGCCTTGCGGCGGCGCTCGTCGAGCACGCGGTCGATCAGCTCGGTCGGCCGTTCGCCGCCCTCGGGAACGGGCTTCTTCGCGGCCATCAGCTGCGCCGGCTTCTTCTTCGGGGCGCCGTCGGGGATCATCCGGTTGTCGTCGGACACCTTGCGCATGCGGGTCGCCTGCGCGGTCAGCGCGACGCGTTCGAGCAGCACCTCACCGCCGAACAGCGACTGGAGGCTGTCGCGCAGCGCGGAGACTTCGACGCGCAGCGCCTCGAGCTCCTCGCGGCCGCGGGAGTCGGCCGTCGTGCGGTTCTCCGCCTCCACCTCCAGTTCGTACTCGCGCCGGGCCGCGATCTCGCGTTCCAGCTCCAACTCGTACACAGCCTGCGCCTCGGAGACCGCGTCCTCGCTCTGTGCCGCGTGCTTGCGGTACTTCACGGCGAGGAACGCGCCGATCAGGGCAGCCCAGAGGGCGGCGACGATCCCGAGTCTGAGGTACTTGAGATCGTTGCTGAGCACCAGTGCGAGGGTGGCTCCGATGGCGAGGACGAATCCGACAACAAGCCACGGCCTACCCAGAAGGCGGCCGCGCGAGTCGTCACCCACGCCGGTCATGACTGACACCGTACCTGCTCGTAATCCGAACGAGACCTACTCGGTCCAGCGAGCGGTGGGATTCGAGCGCTAACCGGTCGTCCCGCGGGTCCGTTCACGGGGCTGGTCGCGCGGGGTCCGGCAGCAGTGTTCGAGCCACAAACCCGCTGCTACCAGCAGTGCCGCGGAAACCACGCCGACCACCGCGGCCCGGGTGTCGAGGACCGCGGCGACGAGTTCGTCACGTCGGGGAAAAAGGTAGGCGAGCGCCGCCAGCCAAGCACCCGCCATGAACGCGCCGGCGAGTGACGAAGCCTTCGCCAGCGCCACCGATCGGGCGATCCCGATAGCGGCAACGACGCGGCCGTTCCTGATCCGGGAGCGGACCCGGAACGCGAGCACGGCCTCGATCACGGCGAGCACCGCGAACGTGACGCCGGCGAGCAGCGGCAGCTGGGGCAGCGAGCCGTAGGCCATCTGGAAGAGCAGGTAACCGAGGACCAGGCCGAGTACCCCGGCCACCACCAGGTCGCGAGGCCGGGTGAAGTGCATGTACCAACCGTACCGGGGCTCGCCCCCGCACACCCGGACCCGCGCCTAGCCTTGACTCTCCACCGACTGGAGAGTTCACCATGCGTCTTGTGGGTACCACCGCGATCTTCACCATCGGCGAGCTGGCCAGGCGCACGGGCCTGCCGGTCAAGACCATCCGGTTCTACTCGGACGAGGGCCTGCTGCCCCCGACCGACCGGACGGACGCCGGCTACCGGCTCTACGACGCCACGGCCATGGCCCGGCTGGAGCTGGTCCGCACCCTGCGCGAGCTGGGTCTCGGCCTCGCCGACGTCGAAGCCGCCCTGTCGCGCTCCGCGACGGTCGGCGAGCTGGCGAACCGGCACGTCGAGGCGCTCGACGAGCAGATCCGGCGGCTGCGGCTGCGCCGGGCGGTGCTGCGCGCGGTGGCCAAGCGTGATTCCGAGCTGGAGGAAGTGAACCTGATGAACCGTCTCGCGTCGATGTCCGACGAGGAGCGCAAGCGGCTGGTCGACGAGTTCTGGGACGAGATGGTCTCGGGACTGGAGATCGACCCTCAGTTCTACGCGCGGATGCGCGCCGGGAAGCCCGAGCTGCCCGACGACCCGTCACCCGAGCAGCTGGAGGCGTGGATCGAGTTCGCCGAGCTCGTCCAGGACCCGTCGTTCCGCACCTTGATCCGCGAGCTGAGCGAAACCCAGGCCCGGCAGATCGCGGACGGCGAGTTCCACCCGCCCGCGGACGCCTGGCAGCAGAACTGGCCGGGCTGGGTCTCGCGCGCCGAAGCGGCCGTGACGGCCGGAGAATCGCCGACGTCGGAGGCGGGGCAAACGCTTGCGGCCGACATCGCGACGGCCACCGCCCGCCCCGGCCAGGACGCGACGTCGCCGGAGTTCCGCACGGAGATGGCGGACCGCTTCGCCGCGAGCGGCGACCCCCGGGCCGAGCGCTACTGGCAGCTGCTGGCCACCATCAACGGCTGGCCCCCGGTCCCGACGGCCCAGCCGGCGGTGCAGTTCATGATCGCGGCCCTGCGCGGCTGACCGCACGAGGACCGCAGTTCGGCGACGAACCGGGGGTGGGCGGTAACGGACACCCCCGGTTCACCGATCTTTTATGCCTTCAGGTCGAGATCGGTCCGCCGGACCGAGCCGACGTCCGACGCCGGGCGCGCGGCCAGCAGCGTGGCGAGCGGGCCGTGACCGGGCAGGACCGCGCCCGGCTCGATCTCCAGCCACGGGACCAGCACGCTCGCGCGCTCCGGCGTGCCCGGGTGCGGCAGCAGCAGCTCCGGGTCGGCGGAGGTGACGCCGTCGACCGTGACGACGTCGACGTCCAGCGTCCGCGGCCCCCACCGCAGCTCGCGCACGCGCCCGGCCGCCTGCTCGGCGGCCTGGCCGGTGCGCAGCCACGCCCAGTGGTCGCGGCCCGGGTCGTCGACGACGCAGACGGCGTTGAGGAAGTCCGGCTGGTCCTCGACGCCCCACGCCTTCGTCTCGTACACGCTCGACACCGCGACCAGCGCGGGCCGGACGGCGTCCAGCGCGAGCTTCAGGAAGCCGAGCCGGTCGCCGAGGTTGGAGCCGAGCGAAAGGACGGCGCGGCTCACCGGTCGCGCCGGACCGTGACGGCGACGTCGTCGAAGGTCAGCGGGATCGGCGCCGACGGCTTGTGCACCGTCACCTCGACCGCGTCGAGCCGCTCGTCCCGCATGACCGCGTCGGCGATCGTGCCGGCGACCTTCTCGATGAGGTCGTACGGCTCACCGGCGACGATCCCGGCGGCCAGCTCGGCCAGCTCGCCGTAGTGCAGCGTCTTGGTCAGGTCGTCCGACGCGGCGGCGGGCCCGAGGTCGAGCCACACCGTGACGTCGATGACGAACTCCTGGCCGTCCCGCTTCTCGTGCTCGAACACGCCGTGGTGGCCGAACACGCGCAAGCCGGTCAACGTGATCCGGTCAGACATCCGGAGAACCCTTCCACCAAGCCGCGGCCACCGCCACCGCGTCCAGCGACGCCCCGACCTCGTGCACCCGCACACCCCAGGCCCCGGCGGCCGCGGCCAGGGCCGAGATGGCCGCGGTCGCGTCCTCCCGGCCGTCCGGTGACCGCGGCGTGCCGTCCTTTTCGGACAGCAGCCGGCCGAGGAACCGTTTGCGCGAAGCTCCCACGAGCACCGGGAAACCGAGGGAGAGCACCGAGTCCAGCCCCCGCAGCAACGCCCAGTCGTGCTCGGCGTTCTTCGCGAAGCCGAGCCCGGGATCGAGCACGATCGCACTCTCGGCCACGCCGGCCGCGAGCGCGTCGTCCACCCGGGACAGCAGCTCGGACCGGACTTCGGCGACGACGTCTTCGTACTGCGCGAGGGCCTGCATGTCCTCGCTGTGGCCCCGCCAGTGCATCAGCACCCACGGCGCCCCGGACTCGGCCGCGACCCGCGCCATGTCCGGATCGGCCAGCCCACCCGAGACGTCGTTGACGACGTGGGCCCCGGCCTCGAGCGCGGCGGCGGCGACGGCCGCACGCGTGGTGTCGACCGACACGGCCACGCCTTCACCGGCGAGCGTCCGGATCACCGGGAGAACCCGGGCCAGCTCGGTCCCGGCGTCCACCCGCAACGCCCCGGGCCGCGTCGACTCCCCGCCGACGTCGATCAGGTCGGCCCCGCGCGTCCACATCGCCCGGGCGTGCTCCAGCGCCTGATCGACGTCGAGGTAGCGGCCACCGTCCGAAAAGGAATCCGGGGTCACGTTGAGCACGCCCATCACGACGCACCGCCCCGGCGCGGGAAGGTTCGTGCTCACCGACGCGCCTTGATGAGGTCGAGCGCCTCCGCCCGTGACGAAGCGGAGGTCTTGAGCTGCCCCCGCACGGCCGAGGTGGTCGTGCGCGCGCCGGGCTTCCGGATGCCGCGCATGGCCATGCACAGGTGCTCGGCCTCGATCACGACGATGACCCCCCGCGGCTCGAGCTTGCGCACGAGCGCGTCGGCGACCTGCGAGGTGAGACGTTCCTGAACCTGGGGCCGCTTGGCGTAGAGGTCGACGAGCCGCGCGAGCTTGGAGAGCCCGGTGACCTTGCCGCCCGCGTTGGGGATGTACCCCACGTGCGCAACGCCGTGGAAGGGCACGAGGTGGTGTTCACATTGGCTGTACATCGGGATGTCCGTGACGAGCACCAGTTCTTCGTGGGACTCGTCGAACGTCTTGTCCAGCACCGAGTCGGGCTCGGTGTACAGGCCGGCGAACATCTCCTTGTACGCGCGGGCGACCCGGGCCGGGGTGTCCTTCAGGCCGTCCCGGTCCGGGTTTTCGCCGCAGGCCAGCAGAAGCTCGTGGATCGCCTTCTCCGCCCGGTCTTGGTCGAAGACCGGGCGGTCGGCGTCACTGGGGC
Organism: Amycolatopsis sp. NBC_00348; assembly: GCF_036114655.1. NCBI lineage: Bacteria > Bacillati > Actinomycetota > Actinomycetes > Pseudonocardiales > Pseudonocardiaceae > Amycolatopsis > Amycolatopsis sp. NBC_00348. The sequence continues at coordinate 7,695,390 of NZ_CP107994.1, forward strand.
TTTTCTGGTCCGTCCACGTCACGTCGTTCCCCCTCGCTCTGCTGCTGGTTGCCGCCCGCTTGATCGGCGAACCAGCCGTGCTCGCGAGAACGATCTTCGCCACCGGGCCGCCACGACTGGCCCGGCTGGCCGCCGGGGGAGGTCGCGGGGGTCCAGCCCGGAGGGGCACCGTAGTTCGGCGGGCCGCTCTGGCCCGCCGGGCCACCGCCGCCCGTCTGGCCGGTGTAGCTCTGCGGCCAGTGGGACGAGCCGTTCGGGCCACCGTTGGGACCGCCGTAGGAGCGGCCGCCGTTCGGGTAGGCGCCCGGCGGCGGCGGGGCGTACGGGTTGGCGTTCGGGTCCGGTGCCGACGCCGGGTACGGCGGACCACCGGGCAGGTCGCCCGCACCCTGGGCGGTGCCGACCGGGGTCGGCTCCGGCTTCAGGACCGGCTTCTCCTTCTCCGGCGGGGGCCACGGCTCGCCGCGCTCGATCGCCAGCTCGCCCGGGGTCTTGATGGGCGGCTTGTCGGACGGCGTGCGCTCGCCGAACTCGTTGAACACGGTGATGTGCGGGCGCTTCTCGACCGTCGCGAAGATCCGCTCGAGGTCCTTGCGGGTCAGCGTCTCCTTTTCGAGGAGTTCGATGACCAGCTCGTCGAGCACGTCACGGTAGGTGTTGAGCACGTGCCACGCCTCGGTGTGCGCGGTCTCGATGAGCTTGCGCACCTCCTCGTCGATCTCGTGCGCCACCTCGAGCGAGTAGTCCGCCTGACGGCCGGCCGAGCGGCCCAGGAACGGGTCGCCCTGCTCCTGGCCGTACTTGACCGCGCCCAGGCGGGCGCTCATGCCGTACTCGGTGACCATCGCGCGGGCGATCTTCGTCGCCTGCTCGATGTCCGAGGACGCGCCGGTGGTGGGCTCGTGGAAGACGAGCTCCTCCGCCGTGCGGCCACCCATCGCGAAGACCAGCCGCCCGATCATCTCGGAGCGGGTCATCAGGTCCTTGTCGTCCTCCGGGACGAGCAGCGCGTGCCCGCCCGTGCGTCCGCGCGGCAGGATGGTCAGCTTGTAGACCGGTTCGATGTCCGGCATCGCCCACGCGGCGAGCGCGTGCCCGCCCTCGTGGTAGGCCGTGATCTTCTTCTCCTTCTCGGAGATGATCCGGCTCTTGCGGGCGGGCCCGCCGACGACGCGGTCGACGGACTCCTCCAGCTCGACGTCGCTGATCACGTGCCCGTTCTTGCGGGCGGTGAGCAGTGCGGCCTCGTTGAGCACGTTGGCCAGGTCGGCGCCGGACATGCCGACGGTCCGCTTGGCCAGGCTGCCCATGTCGGTGCCCTGCGCGATCGGCTTGCCCTTGGAGTGCACCTCGAGGATCGCGCGACGGCCACGCATGTCGGGCGCGGAGACCGGGATCTGCCGGTCGAAGCGGCCCGGGCGCAGCAGCGCGGGGTCCAGGATGTCGGGCCGGTTGGTGGCCGCGATCAGGATGATGCCGCCGCGGGCGTCGAAGCCGTCCATCTCGACGAGCAGCTGGTTCAGCGTCTGCTCGCGCTCGTCGTGGCCGCCGCCGAGGCCGGCGCCGCGCTGGCGGCCGACCGCGTCGATCTCGTCCACGAAGATGATGCACGGCGCGTTCTGCTTGGCCTGTTCGAACAGGTCACGCACACGGGAGGCACCGACACCGACGAACATCTCGACGAAGTCCGAGCCCGAGATCGTGTAGAACGGCACGCCCGCTTCACCCGCGACAGCTCGCGCGAGCAGCGTCTTGCCGGTACCGGGTGGCCCGTAGAGCAGGACGCCCTTCGGGATCTTCGCGCCGAGCGCCTGATATCGCGCCGGGTTCTGGAGGAAGTCCTTGATCTCGTACAGCTCTTCGACGGCCTCGTCGGCACCCGCGACGTCCCCGAAGGTCGTCTTGGGCATGTCCTTATTCAGCTGCTTGGCCTTGGACTTGCCGAAGTTGAGGACGCGGTTGCCGCCGCCCTGGGCGTTGTTCATCATCCACATCAGCAGGCCCAGCACGAGGGCCAGCGGGATGGCGAAGATGAGGATCTGGGTCAGTACACCCTGCTGGGTGACCTTGGTGGTGAACTTGACCCCGCCATCGCCGTTCTTCGCGGCCAGCAGCTTGTCGTAGATCTCAAGCGACGCGTTGGCCGGGTACTGCGCGATGAGCTGGGTGGTCTGCTGGCCATCGACGTCGACAGGTTTGTTCAGCAGGAGTTTGACCTGCTGTTCCTTGTCCTCGAGGCTGGCTTCCTTGACGTTGTTCGTGGTGATCTGGGAGTTCGCCACCGAGATGGGTGCTTGGGTGTACCCACGATCGCTGTCGAAGATCGTGTTGTACGCGAACAACGCCAGCAACCCCGCGACGATCCACAGCAGTGGGTTCCTGAGCACGCTCTTCCGGTTCATACGACTCGGCCCTGGTGGCCTCGACCCTCCCTGGTTGGGCGGCTCCTGTGATACCCGCCATCACGATCTTGACAACCCGTGGTGCCTGGACACCCGTCCCAACAGGGTACCGTCCGCTGCCGCGTTCATCCCCTGTGAGCCTCTCGCAGGTCAACGGGCGATACCGCGTCCTGGTTCCCGTTCGGCCTACACCTCTGTCACGCTATCGCGTGCCGTCGGACACACCACTCACCATCTCGCCCAGCCGGGTCCGCAGTGTCGGCGGGTCCGCCGGGGCCACCGTGACCCACTCCCGACCGTCTGTACCTGCACGGGAGAGGCTCAGGTAGCGCCCGGTGGCCGTGTCGAACCAGGCCAGCACCCGGGACCGCTGCTTGGCCCCGACCGGGGACCGGCTGTTCGCTGCCAGCTGACCGCCGCACAGCCGGGGCTGCCCGGCGAGCCGAGCGTAGGCCTCGCGCGGATCGGCGACGACCCGCTCGCTCAGCGGTGTCCGGCGTTTGCCCTTGTTCTCTTCCTCACCGGACGCCGGCAGCGACACGGGCACCCGGATGGGGGCCGTGTGCAGGGCGTCGTCCAGCGGGAGTGTGACGGAGGCCTCGGTTCCCCGCGGCCCGGCGGGCAGCACGCCGATGACGGCGGAAACCAGCGCGTCCGGCGGGACGTCCCGCAGCCAGATGCCGTCGGCGTCCTGGACCGCGAGCACGCCCTTGGTGTCGTCGGCCGCCGCCAGCACCCCGACCGTCGGGGTCTCGAACCGCGGGATGTGCAGCGCGTCGATGGTCAGGGGCGCGAAGGCCAGCAGCTCCAGCGCGTCTTCGATCGGTGGCGCCAGCCGGCCGCGCGGCTCGCGGATGCCACGCGCCTTCAGCTCGACGTCGGTGCGGTGGCGCAGCGAGACCCGCTCATCCTCGGTCGCGCCGTGCGACCGGACGTGCAGCGGGTAGGGCAGCTCACCGACCCGCGCCGACTCCCACAGGAAGTCGAACGCCAGCGGCGAGAAGAACTCTTGCATCACTACTCTCCCGGATCGGATTCTCGCTCAGCGTAGCCCGCACCACCGACAGAACGGGACCGTTCCCGCTGCCGGTTGGGCACGCTCGGAGAACCCGGGGCCGATCTTGGCAGAGATGGTGTGGGACCCGCGTTCACGGTGTCCGGAATCAGCCGTTCGCGAGGCGGCGCCGGGGCCGGGCACGAGTTGAGCCGGTGAGCAGCTCTCGAACCCACCTCAGCCGCGAGGCAGCTTCTTGGCAGTGATAGTGCGGGACCCGTGCTCACGGTGTCCGGAATCAGCCACTCGCGGGGCCGCGCCGAGCGCGAGTCGAGCCGGGCGTGGGCGGCGGTGTCCGGAATCAGCCGTTCGCGAGGCAGCGCCGGGGTGGGGGCACGAGTTGAGCCGGTGAGCAGCTCTCGAACCCACCTCGGCCGCGGGGTAGCTTCCTGGCAGTGATCGTGCGGGACCGGTGCTCACGATGTCCGGAATCAGCCACTCGCGGGGCCGCGCCGGGTGCGGGCGCGAGGCAAGCCGGGCGACGGGATCCGGAATCCGCCCGCTAAAGCAGGCAGCCGGGTCAGACCGAGCTGGTCGCCGACGCTCCCGCGAGCAGCTCGCCCAGCCGGTGGCGCAGCGTTGCCGCGTCGGCGGGGGCGATCGTGATCCAGTCGCGGCCGTCGTGGCCCTTGGATGCCTGGGTGAAGTAGCGGCCCGTCTCCGTGTCGAACCAGCTCAGCACCGGGGTGCGGCTGCGGGCGCCCATCCGGGTGCGGGCGTTCGCCGCGATCTGGCCGCCGCGCAGGCGGGGCTGGGCGTGCAGGCGGGCGAGGGCCTTGCGGTCGTCGTCGGCGCTGGTGCGGTCCTCGGGGTTGCCGCGGCGCTGCAGGAAGTCGACGCCGTGTGCGCCGACCAGCTGCTCCAGCGGCACCGTGATCGACTTCTCGCTGCCGCGCGGGGCGGCGGGCAGCAGCGAGACGATCGCGCTCGCCAGGCCGTCCACCGGGCACGGCTGCAGGTGCAGGCCGCGGGTGTCCTGGACGGCCAGCAGACCTTGACCGCCCAGTACGCCGGCGATCGCGAGCAGCGGCTCGGCGTCCGGGGCGATCAGCTGGACGGCGTCCAAGCTCAGTTCGGGGGTGGCCAGCACGCCGAAGTAGTCCTCGACGTGCGGTTCGGGGCGGCCGCGGCCGTCCGCTAGCCCGCGTGCCGCCAGCCCCTCCAGCGTCCGCTGGCGCAACAGCGACCGCTCGTCGAGCGTCTCGCCGTGCGACCGGACGCGCAGCGGGTACGGCAGCTCACCCAGCCCGGCCGACTCCCACAGGAAGTCCAGCTCGGCCGGGGTCAGCAGCTCAGCGTTCGGCATCGAGCCACCCCCCAGAGATGTGAAAGCGGGCCGGACGCGCGGGAAGCGCGTCCGGCCCGATCAGGATCAGCGGTCTTCGTCGTCCTCGGACCACGCGCCGATGACCGGCGGCGGGGTCGCCTGGTTGGCGCCGAAGGCCTCGTCCGGGTCGGCTTCGATGAGGAACGACGCGTGCGTGTGCTCCTCGTCCTGCTCGCCCTGCGCACCGCGCGGGGCCATTCCGCCGCCCATGCCGCCCATGCCGGGCGGCGGCGGGGTCTGGCCGCCGATGGTGCCGGCCGACGACACGAGACCCTGCTGCGGCGCCTGGGCCGAGGCGGCGCTCTGCGCCTGGCCGTCCGCCGACGCCAGGGACGTCTCGTTCTCCGACTTCGCCCCGGAGCGGTTGCCCTTGCCCAGCGCGCGGGACGCCAGGGCGCCGAGACCGCCGGCGGCGCCGCCGATGCCCAGGCCCATGCCGATCTTGCCGAGCGGGTTGCTGCTGCCGCCGCCGGTCTGCGCGCCACCGGGCACCTGGCCGGCACCCGTGGTGGTGCCGCCGGTCGTCCCGGCCGCGGTGCCACCGGGCACGTCGCTGCCGAGCGCCGCCGCCGCTTCGTGGCCGCCGAAACCGCCGGTCCCGCCGACGCCGCCGTGGGCCGCGTTCGGGGCGAACGCCGAGTGCTGCGCGTCGAACGCGCCGCCGTGGCCGCCGAAGCCCCCGCCGCTCGAGGCGAAGACCGCGTTGCCCGCGCCGCCGAGGCCGTGGACCGGGCCGGTGGCGCCGACGCTGCTGATGCCGTCGAACGAGATCGAGTTGTGCGACCCCGTCGGCTTCATGCCGAGCGACTCCGGGCCGAAGCTCGGGGTCGAGCTGTCGACGTCGCTCATCGACTTGGTGTAGGCGTTGAAGAACGCGACCTGCTGCGTCTTGACGTCGTTGGCCGCGTCCGCCTGGGCCTTCTGGTCGGCGACCAGCGCCGCCGGGCCGCCGGCCAGTGCCGCCGCCATCGACTGCTTCGGGTCGTAGTCCTTGGGGGCCGGCATCTTCTTGACCTCGGCGGCCGCGGCGGCCTGCCGGGCGAGCCGGTCCGACATCGTGTGCGCGGCCTCGGAGGCCTGCGAGCCCGAGTTGGCGATGGCCACCAGCGCGCCCTGGGCACCCGCGGCACCGCGGCCGACCCAGGCGTTGCCCAGCTCGGAGATCGCGTTGTACAGGTGGTCGGAGGCCTGCTTCAGCTCGCTGCCGTGGTGCGACCAGGCCTGCCCGGTCGCCTCGGCCGTGCCGGGGTCGTTGTTGTTGACCGCGCCGTCGTAGAGCTGCTGGCTGGCCTGCGCGTTCCAGTTCGGCGGGTTCGCGATCGCGCGGTCGCTGCCCATGTCGAAGCCGTCGGAACGGCCGCGGGCGTCCGCGACGATGTTCTGGGCCGACGCGTTGTCGCCGAGCGGGACCAGCGAGCCCGGGTCAGTGGTGGCGGTCGACGGCTGGTCGCTGTGGTTCGGAGCCATGACTTCGAGTCCCCCTCTGGGCTCAGGCGTTGCGGAACGGGTCGGCCGCGGCCTGGTCGATCTCGTGGTACCGGGACATCGCCGTGACGATGCCCTCCTCGGCGGCGGAGTACTGGTCGAGCAGGTTCTGCAGGGCGGCGGCGTACGAGTCGCCCCCGCCGTCCGCGCGCTGCACGAACTTCGCCGCCATCGCGTTGCCGACCGGGTTGTCCCCGAGCTTCGGCGGCTGGGCGAGCGTGCCCGCACCGCTGAGCAGGGCCTCGACGGCGTCCTTGCCGGTGCGGATCTTGTTCAGCACGGTCTGCGCGGCGTCGGGGTCGATCCCGACCTGACCAGCCGCGGCGGCCGCCTTGAAGGCGTTCGCGTCGGCAGCGCTGCTGTTCGCCATCAGAACTCTCTCCCGTTCCCCCGACCCGGTCACCGCGGGCACGACAATGTCTTCGCATAGGTTAACGCACGTGATCAGAGCGTATGACGCGATCGGCGGCGCCGGGGTTCCGCGAAACCGGTAATTGCGGTGAACGGTCGGTGAACCCCGTCCGTCAGGACGTGTAGACCTTCGGGTCCAGCGTCCCGATGTAGGGCAGGTCCCGGTAGCGCTCGGCGTAGTCCAGGCCGTAGCCGACGACGAACTCGTTCGGGATGTCGAAGCCGATGTACTTCACCGGGACGTCGACCTTGACCGCGTCCGGCTTGCGCAGCAGCGAAACCACCTCGAGCGAGGCCGGGTTGCGGCTGGCCAGGTTCTTCAGCAGCCACGAGAGCGTGAGGCCGGAGTCGACGATGTCCTCGACGATCAGCACGTCGCGGCCCGCGATGTCGCGGTCGAGGTCCTTGAGGATGCGGACGACACCGGACGACGACGTCGCCGAGCCGTAGGAAGAGACGGCCATGAATTCCAGCTGCGTCGGCAGCGGCAGCGCACGGGCGAAGTCGGTCATGAACATGACCGCGCCCTTCAGGACACCCACCAGCAGGAGTTCACCCTGCCCGTTGGCCGGATAGTCGGCGGCGATCTGCGCCGACAGCTCCGTGATCTTGTCCTGGATCTGCTGCTCGGTGACGAGCACGGAGGCGATTTCGCCCTCGTACACGGGTCAGTCCCCTCGGGTGGTGGGTTGGGAGATGACGCAGAGCCTGCCACGGCACCGTCGTGCTTCCAAGTTGCCGGGTAACCAGACGCCACCCTGACCACGCCACCGGGCGACGAGCGCGTCGACCGCCCGGAGGTGCCCGTCGGTGAGCTCGCGCACCCCCGACTCCAGCAGCCACCTGCGGAGAACCCGCCGCCGCAGGGCCGCAGGCTCGCCTTCGAGGACTGCGACATCCAGCCCTTCGACGCCGCCCGCACGGGTGAAGATCCTGTCCGCCGATGTGTCCAACGCCTCGCTGTCCTCCCGCAGCTGCGCGGCCGTGCGGGCGAGCGCGGCCGCCACCCCGCCGTTGAGGACGTCCTCCAGGAGCGGCAGGACCTCGGTGCGCAGCCGGACCCGGGTGAAGCGCGCTTCGGCGTTGTGCGGGTCCTCCCACGGCTCGACGCCGAGCTCGGCGCACGCCGCCCGGGTGGTCGCGCGCGGCACCGCCAGCAGCGGCCGGCCCCACGGCGGGTCGTGCGGCCGCATCCCGGAGACGCTGCGCGGGCCGGAGCCGCGGCCGAGCCCGAGCAGGACGGTTTCGGCCTGGTCGTCGAGGGTGTGGCCGAGCAGGACGAGATCGTGGCCGGCGAGCGCGCGGTAGCGGGCCTTGCGCGCGGCCGCCTCGGGCCCGCCCGGTCCGGTGACGTCGACCCGGCGCACCTCGGCCTCGTCGGCGCCCAGTGACTTCGCCGCCGCGGCGGCGTCGCGCGCGATCTTCGCCGAGCCCTCCTGGAGGCCGTGGTCGACGACCAGCGCGCGGACGCGGTGGCCGCGGTGGCGCCCGACGTACGCCGTGGCCTCGGCCAGCGCGAGGGAGTCGGCGCCGCCGGAGACCGCGACGCACAGCTCGGCGGGCGCCTCGACGCTCTCCAGGAACCCGCGGACGGCCCGCCGGACGGCCGCGACCGCCGGCCCGGTCATCCGTGCAGGCGCCGGACCCAGGCGGCCGGATCGGCGATCTCGGCACGCGACGGCAGGGTGTTCGGCGAGCGCCAGACGGCGTTGAAGCCCGCCATACCGACGGCGTCCACGACGTACTTCGTGAACTTCGCGCCTTCTTCGTACTGACGGATCTTCGCGTCGACGCCGAGCAGCGCGCGCAGCAGCCGGTCGAAGACGCCGCCGCCCTTGCGCCGGGCGGAGAACCGCGCGCGGATGGTGTCGACGCTCGGCACGACCTGCGGGCCGACGGCGTCCATCACGTAGTCGGCGTGGCCTTCCAGCAACGTCGAGAGCGCGAGCAGCCGGTCGAACACCGCGCGGTCCTTCGGCGACTGGAGCAGCTCGGCGAGGTTCAGCTTCGGGCCCTGCTTGATCGCCTCGGGCAGCCGGCCGACCAGGTCGGCGAGGCTGTCGTTGCTGCCGCCGGCCAAGCCGGAGACGAGCCGCTCGACCTCGTCGGCGAAGTAGTCGCGCAGCCAGGTGACGGCGGTGAACTGGAGCCGGTGGGTGCACTCGTGCAGGCAGACCCAGAGCCGGAAGTCGCGCCCGGGCACCTTCATCGCGCGTTCCGCGGCGACGACGTTCGGCGCGACCAGCAGCAGCTGGCCTTGGCGCTCAGGGCCGCCGAAGGGGTCGTACTGGCCGAGCACGCGGCTGGCGAGGAACGCGAGCACCAGGCCGGTCTGGACGCCGGCACCGCCGGCGAGGATCGGCCCGAACGGCCCGCCCTGCTGCGGCAGCGCGCGCCCGGTGAGCGCGTCGAGGCCCGCGGCGGCGGACCGGACCCAGCCCGGGCGGTCGACGACCTCGCCGGGCAGCAGCGGCAGGTCGAGCCCGAGGTTCGTCAGCTGGCGGACGTGTCCCTCGGCCGCCATCGTCAGCTCGCGCAGATCGGTGACGGCGGCCTCGGCCTCGTCGCGCGGGACCTGGGGGCCACCGCGCACGAGCAGCGCCCCCGTCTGCGCGGCGAGCGACCAGTCGACCATGGGCCGGGTGTCGGTTTCCTGACTCACCCTTTCGACGCTACCTGCCCGGAGCGGGTTTCCGGCCACGACTTCCGCACGCTTCGCACACGGACCGGTACGCGATCAGCCGCAGCCGCACTTCCGGAGGCCCGTAGCGAGGACGTCCAGGGCGTCCCGGCCGGCGTCGGTGTCCGAGCCGTTGGACATGAACGCGAACACCAGCACCCGGCCGTCCTGGTCGAGCACCACCCCGGCGAGGGTGTTGACGCCGGTGAGCGTGCCCGTCTTGGCCCGCACCCAGCCGCGGCCGGCCTGCGAGCCCGCCGTGTCGAACCGCTTGTCGGCGAGGGTGCCCGACGCACCGGCCACGGGCAGGCCGGCCAGCAGCGCGCGCAGCTTGGCGGTGTCCGGGTGCTTGCCCTCCGGGCCCGCCGCGGCCGCGAGGACCTGGGACAGCAGCTTCGCCGGGATCTTGTTCTGGTCCGAGATGCCGCTGCCGTCGGACAGCTGGACGCCGGTCGTGTCGAAGCCGTGGTCCTTCAGCACCTTGAGCGTCGCGGCGGCACCGCCGGCGAAGCTGGCTTCCTGGCCGTTGGCCATGGCCACCTGGCGGGCGAGGGCTTCGGCGAGGACGTCGTCGGACAGCTCCATGGTGTCGGAGACCAGCTCGGTCAGCGGGGCCGACTTGACCTCGGCGAGGACCTTGGCGTCCTTGGGCGCGGTCGCCTGGCCGCCGGCCGAGGCGCTGAGCTTCGACGCGATCGTCCCCGCGAGCGCGCTGCCCGCGTTGGGCACGCGCTGGGAGTTGTTGTTCTTCGGGTCCGTGCGGCCGGCGTCGGCCATCACCGACGAGATCTGGGTGGCGAACGTCGACGGCGCGTCGCCCGCGGCCCAGCCCGGCGCGGTCGTCGCGCCCTTGAACAGGCTCAGGTCGACCTGCACCTTCTTGACGCCCGGGTTGGCCTTCTTGACCTGCGCGACGAGGTCGTCGACGTGCGCCGCGCTCGGGTACAGCGGCGACTCGGTGCCCTGCGGCAGCGAGGTGAGGGTGGGGTCGCCGCCGCCGACCAGGATCACCGTGCCCGGGTCGGTGCCCTGCACGATCTTCGTCGACAGCCGGGTGTTCGGGTCCATCGAGAGCAACGCGGCCGCGGAGGTAAGCACCTTCGTCGTCGACGCGGGCGTGACGGGCGACGTCGCGTTGCGGTTCCACAGCTCGGTGCCGCTGACCGGGTCGACGACGCTGCCGGTGAGCTGGCCGAGCGCGCTGCTGCCGGCCGCACCGGCCAGCGCCGACTTGACGCCGTTGGCGGTCGGCGGCTGCCCGGACGTGTTCGGCCCCTGCAAGACGCGGCTGGCCGCGGCGGGGTCGGGGCTGTCGCCCTTCGGCGCGTTCGGCGCCCACGGCAGGCCCAGCCGGTTCGACACCTTCGGCATGGCCGCGGCGACCCCGAGGCCGACGAGCACCACCAGCACGATGGCGCCGATCGCGATCAGCTTGCCCTTGCGCTTCTTCTTCGGCGGCTCCGCGGCGGTCGCGGCCTCGGCAGCGGGCGGCTCCGGTGTCGGGGGCTCGGCTTGCGGCTCGCTGCGGGGCTGGGGCTGCTCGTTGCGGGGCTGGGGCTGCTGCTGGAAGGCGCCGGGGAACTGGGCGGGCCGTTCGATCCCGACGGTCGCCTCGGCGTCGAACTGCCGCCCGTCCGGCTCGATCCGCATCGGCCGGGCCAGCGAGCCGGCCGACGCCGACGGGACGACCCCGCGCGGCGGCTCGGGCGGCAGGCCGGGACGGCGTTCGCCGGGCTCGGCGGGCCGGTCGCCGCGGTGTTCCCGCAGGTCGATCCGCTGCGCCCAGGGGGCGTCCGGGTTCGGCCGCGACGACGTCTCGTCACGGCGTTGCTGCTGGTCCTGGGGCCGCTGCTGGTCCGGCGGCCGCTGTTGCTGCTGGTGCGTCTCGCCGCGCTGCTGCGTCTCGCGCCAGTGCTGCAGCTCCTCGCGCCACGGCTGCTGCGGCTCGTCCGGCTTCTTCGGCTCGCCCTGCTCCGGCTTCCCGCCGGGCCAGACGTTCCGCTCGACCGGCACCCACGGCGCCTTCTCCGGCTTCTCCTGCTTCTCGACCTTGATCTGCCGGGTGCTCTCGGGGTCCCACTTCGGCTCCGCGGCCTTCGGCTCCGCGGGCTCCGGCTCGGCCTCGACCGGCTCGGCGGCTTCGGCCGGCTCCGGCTCTGGCTCGGCGGGCTTCGGCTCCGGCGCCTGCTGCGGCAGCTTCGGCTTCGGGGCGCCGCCGAGGCGGTCGGCGAGGTCCTGCTTGACCGCGGGCGGCGGCTCGGGCGGCTCCGGCGGCTCGACCGGCGCGTTCAAGCCCGGCACCGGCTCCGGCTCGACGTTCGGCGCGAACCACGAGCCCTTCGGCGCTTCACTGCCTGTGACCTTCGGCACGCTCACCCGTCCGGCTGACGCCGGTGGGGTGTCCGGCAGCGACATCGGAGTGGTCTTGCCCGCACCCGACGACGAGCGGTCTTCGTCCGACGAAGGCCACATCGGCTGGTCGTTTTCCGGCACCCACCACTCCTTCTCACCTGCCCCGGAAGGGGCCAAGCTCACATGCCTCCCGGCCGACATCGATGCGACCGCCGGGCAGGCCGTAGTCCACACTAGGAGACGTCAAGACAGTCGCTGAGGTTGCCGCCCGCGACGTGCGGGCACGCCCGGATCTAAAAGAAGCAGTGAGGACGCCGTGGAGTTCGACGTCACGATCGAAATCCCCAAAGGGGAGCGCAACAAGTACGAGGTCGACCACAAGACCGGCCGCATCAAGCTGGACCGGACGCTGTTCACGGCCACGCAGTACCCGGCCGACTACGGCTTCATCGACGACACCCTCGGCCAGGACGGCGACCCCCTGGACGTGATGGTGCTCGTCCAGGAGCCCACCTTCCCGGGTTGCCTGATCCGCTGCCGCGCGATCGGCATGTTCCGGATGACCGACGAGAAGGGCCCGGACGACAAGGTCATCGCCGTCCCGTCGAACGACCCGCGCCTCGAGCACCTGCGCGACATCCACCACATGAACGAGTTCCACCGCCTGGAGATCCAGCACTTCTTCGAGGTGTACAAGGACCTCGAGCCCGGCAAGAGCGTCGAGGGCTCGTCCTGGGTCGGCCGCACCGAGGCCGAGGCCGAGATCGGCCGCTCGTACGAGCGCGAGACCGACCGCCTGGCCAAGGAGAAGGCCGACGGCGGCACCGCCCACTGACGCCCCACGCGAAAGAGGCCCCTCGGAAACCGAGGGGCCTCTTCGTGTTTCAGCAGGTCAGTGCGCCAGGGCCAGGGCGGGAGTGCCCTCTTCCTCGGCCTCCGCGCGCTGCTCCATCGCCGACTTGTCCGAGAGCGGCTTCTCCTTGAGGAACCACACCAGGGCGAAACCGACGGTCAGCACGATCCCGCCGACCAGGAACACCGTGCTCATCGAGTCGGCGAAGCCCTGCAGGATCGGCCGGGCCAGCGTCGGGTCGAGCGAGGACAGGAACGACGTGTCGTTGACGTCCAAGCCGCTCTTCAGCTGCTGCGCGAACTCCGGGTGCTGGGCCAGCGCCGCGGCGTAGGCCGGGGTGCTGATCGCCGAGCGGACGGCGCCGGCGATCTTGTCGCCGACCGTGCCGAACAGGATCGACAGGAACACCGCGGTGCCCGCCGTGCCGCCGATCTGCCGGAAGAACGTCGCCGCCGAGGTGGCGACGCCGATGTCCTGCGGGCGGACGTCGTTGGTCGCGGCCAGCACCAGCGTCTGCATCGAGGCGCCGAGGCCGAGGCCGATCACGAAGGCGATCACCATGACCAGGTTGAGCGAGGTGTCGACGGTGATCGTCGACAGCGCGAACAGCGCCGCCGCCATCAGGCCGATCCCGGCCACCGCGAACATCTTGTAGCGCCCGGTCTTCGAGATCAGCCGGCCGCTGGTCAGGCTGGCGACCATGATGCCGAGCGTCAGCGGGAGCATCTGCAGGCCGGCCTGGGTCGGCGTCGCGCCCTTGACGATCTGCAGGTACAGCGGCAGCGACATCATCGCGCCGAACATCCCGGCGCCCTGCACGACGGTGACCAGCGTGGCCATCCGGAACACGGGGCGGTTGAACAGGCGCAGCGGCAGCAGCGCGGCGTCGCCCATCCGGCGTTCCTGCCAGATGAAGGCCACGACACCCAGCCCGCCGATGACGTACATCGCGATCGACGCGGCCGAGCCCCAGCCCCACTCGCGGCCCTGCTCGGCGACGATCAGCAGCGGCACCAGCCCGACGGCCAGCGTCACCGCGCCCCAGTAGTCGACCTTCTGCTCGACGCGGGTGTGCGGGAGGTTGAGGACCTTGCTGACGACGGCCAGCGCGGCGAGCGCGATCGGGACGTTGACCAGGAACACCCAGCGCCAGCCGGTGATGCCGGCGAAGGAGTCGATGCCGGCGAAGAAGCCGCCGACGACCGGGCCCGCGACGCTCGAGATGCCGAACACCGCCATGAAGTAACCCTGGTACTTGCTGCGCTCACGCGGCGCGGTGATGTCGGTGATGATCGCCAGCGCCAGGGACATCAGGCCACCGGCGCCGAGGCCCTGGAACGCGCGGAACGCGGCCAGCTCGTACATCGAGGTCGCCATGCCGCTGGCCAGCGAGCCGACCAGGAACAGCGAGATCGCCGTCAGGTACATGGGCTTGCGGCCGTAGAGGTCGGACAGCTTGCCGTAGAGCGGCGTCGAAAGCGTGGCGGTGATGAGGTACGCCGTGGTGGCCCAGGCCTGCAGCGACAGGCCGTGGAGCTCGTCGGCGATGGTGCGCATCGACGACGACACGATGGTCTGGTCGAGTGCGGCGAGGAACATGCCGAGCATCAGCCCGGACAGGATGGTCAGGATCTGACGGTGCGATAGCCGGCCTTTCGTAGCGGCTGCTCCTTCCGCCGTGGTGGTGTCGCTCATGGTGGTCTCCCTCGGATGAAGCCTTCGTCGTAGTTGCTTGTAGCTGTCAACTACTTGCTTCGGCCAACTATTCCGCGGAAGCTTGTATCGTGCAATCAAATATCCTGTGACCCTGGTCTCCCGCCCCGCTTTACGGCCCGCGCGACCACCGTGACCTCGGCGGACGGCACGTCGAGGCCGGTGACGAAGGCGTAGAGGCCGGCCAGGTCACGGCACCAGACGGCGGCCATCAGGTTGGTCACGCCGGTCGTGGCGAGGGTGCCGTGGACCATCGGGTGCCGCGCGAGCACGCGCCCGACGTCGTCGAGCCGGCCGGGCGGGACGGTCATCCAGACGTTGGCGTCGACCGTCAGGCCCAGCGCCGTGACGTCGATGTTCGCGTAGGTGCGGATGCGTCCCGACGCCGCGAGCCGGTCGAGCCGCCTGCGCACGGTGGACTCCGGGGCTTCCGCGGCCAGCTCACCGGGCCGAGCCGGGCGTCGATCGCGAGCCGGGCCAGGAGCCGCCGGTCGAGTTCGTCGAGGGTGACGTCGCCGCCGGGCGGCGGCGGGGTCAGCGCGGCGACCTCGGCGTCGGTGAGCAGGCCGGTGCGCCAGCGCGTCGCGTCGGAGAAGACGTGGAGGATCGAGTGCGCGCGCAGCTCGGTGATCGCGGAGGTCGACGGCAGCGCGTCGTGCACCAGCCGGCCGGAAGCTGATCTCCGCGCTACCGGCCAGGAGGTCGACACAGGGTGCGCCCGGCCGGCCTCGCCGATCACCGGCGTCCAGCCGCGGAACAGCTTCACCCGCAGAAGCAGCGCGCCGCGCTCGGGCTCAGGCTCGGGGCCGGCAACCGAAAACACCCCCACCCTCCTCGGGGGGACGTCCCCAGTCCAGTCTATCGGCGGCGGGTGGCAAACCCGGCCGCAGCGCGGGTTCTCGGCCGACCTGTCCACAACGCTCCGCCCCTGTGGACAACCGCAGCGCAAGCCATGGCGCCAACATCCGATCCGTCGGGCACGAGCGCTCTCAGCCGTCCGAGCGTAACCCTGGGCGCATGCTGAAATCAGTGATCGACGTCGTGGAAACCCTGGCCACCGGCATCCGCGCACCGCGGCGGCCACCCGCGACGCTCGGCGAGCTCGCCACGACGTTCTCGGCGATCGACGACCCGCTGGTCGCGAGCCTGCGCGCGGCGCTCGCCGGAATCCGGCCGGACGCGGGCTGGGTCGACGAGTTCGAGGACGTCCCCGGCGGCGAGGTCTGGGTGGTGGACGCCCTCGACGGCGCCGTCCAGCTCGTCCAGGGCCTGCCGCAGTACTGCGTCACCGTGACGCTGCTGCGCGACGGCGAGGCGGAGCTGGCGGTGCTGCACTCGCCGTGGCTCGGCGAGACCTACGCGGCTGCGCGCGGCGCCGGCGCGTGGCGCAACGGGACGCCGATTTCGCCGTCGCGCAAGACTTCCCTGGACGCGGCGGTCGCGGCGACCAGCCAGCCGCCGTTCGTCACGCGCCAGCCCGGTGTCTCGGCCGCGGCGGGCCGATCGCTCACGGCGGTACTCGACGAGGTCGCCGCGGTCCGGAACCTCGGCCCGACGTCGTGGCAGGTCGCCGACGTCGCGGCCGGGCGCCTGGACGTCTTCTGGCAGTACGGCCGCGACGCGACGAACCTCGTCGGCGCGGCCCTGATCGCCCGCGAGGCCGGCGCGGTGGTCACCACCGCCGACGGCGCCCCGTGGACCCCCGCGTCCCCGAGCTTCCTCGCCGCCACCCCCACCCTGCACCCGCTCGCCCTCGCCACCCTGGCGCGAAAGCCGTGAAGGCCTCCTTCCCGGCCATAAGAGCCGGTAAGGAGGCCTTCACGGCTTTACAACTCAGGCCGAGTAGCCCGGGATCGGGAACGGCGCCAGGAACTCGCGGATCTCCGCGGCGATCGTGTCCAAAGAGGACTCGTTCTGCGCGGCGGCCGCGGTGACCGTGCGGTCGATCCAGTCCGCCACCTGCGTCTGGTGCTCCGGCCGCAAGCCGCGGGTGGTGATCGCGGACGTGCCGAGCCGGATGCCGGACGGGTCGAACGGCTTGCGCGGGTCGAACGGCACCGTGTTGTAGTTCAGCTCGATGCCCGCGCGGTCGAGGGCCTGCGCGGCCGGCTTGCCCGCGACGGCCTTGTTCGTCAGGTCGATCAGCAGCAGGTGGTTGTCCGTGCCGCCGGAGACGAGGTCGTAACCGCGCGCCAGCAGCGCGTCGGCCAGCGCACGGGCGTTGGCGACGATGCTGTGCGCGTACTCGCTGAACGACGGCTGCTGCGCCTCCCCGAGGGCGACCGCGATGGCCGCCGTCGTGTGGTTGTGCGGGCCGCCCTGCAGGCCGGGGAACACGGCCTTGTCGACGGCCTTCGCGTGCTCGGCGTCGGACAGGATCATCGCGCCGCGCGGGCCGCGCAACGTCTTGTGCGTCGTCGTGGTGATGACCTGCGCGTGCCCGACCGGCGACGGGTGCGCGCCGCCCGCGACCAGCCCGGCGATGTGCGCGATGTCGGCGACGAGCACCGCGTCCACCTCGGCGGCGATCTCGGCGAACGCCGGGAAGTCGATGGTCCGCGGGATCGCCGTACCACCGGCGAAGATCAACTTCGGCCGGTGCTCGCGGGCCAGGTCGCGCACCTGGTCGAGGTCGACGCGGCCGGTCTCCTTGGTGACGCCGTAGCGCACCGGCGTGAACCACTTGCCGGTCGCGGAGACGCTCCAGCCGTGGGTCAGGTGGCCGCCGTCCGGCAGCGCCATGCCGAGCACGGTGTCGCCGGGCTTCGCGAACGCGAGGTACACGGCCAGGTTCGCCGGAGACCCGGAGTAGGGCTGGACGTTGGCGTGGTCCGCGCCGAAGACGGCCTTCGCGCGCTCGATGGCGAGCAGCTCGACCTGGTCGATGAACTGCTGGCCCTCGTAGTATCGCTTGCCCGCGTACCCCTCGGAGTACTTGTTGGTGAGCACGGTCCCGGTGGCTTCGAGCACGGCCTGCGAGACGTAGTTCTCCGACGCGATCAAGCGGATCTTGTCGTGCTGGCGCTTGGCTTCGTCCTCGACGAGCCCGGCGATGGCGGGGTCGGCGGACGCGAGCGCGTTCAGTTTCGGCTGGTGGGTCATGGGCGTACTCCGGCTCTGGAGTGGCCTTCACCCAGGCGCGCGGTGCCGGCCTCGTCGTCGCTTCCCGGTGGTGCTCCACCTCGATGGCGCCAGTCGCTGCTGCGGGGAAGAGCTTAGTGCACCCCGCTCGAGCCGCGGTTCACTTCAGTCGACGACCGCGACGCCCATCGACCGAGCCGTACCGGCGATCGTGCGCATCGCCATCTCGACGTCGGACGTGTTCAGGTCCGGCAGCTTGCGCTCGGCGATCTCGCGCAGCTGCGCCGTCGTGATCTTGCCCGCCACCTCGTGCCCCGGCCGCGAGGACCCCTTGTCCCCCAACGCCTTCTTGATCAGGAACGCCGTCGGCGGGGACTTGAGGCGGAGCGCGAACGAGCGGTCCTCGAAGACCGAGACGACCACCGGCACGACGTCGCCGCGCTGGTTCGCCGTCGCCGCGTCGTAGGTCTTCTTGATCTCGACCAGGTTGACCCCGGTCTGCCCCAGCATCTTGCCGAGGTCGACGACCGGGGCGTTGCCCGCGGCGAGTTCGAGGGTGACCTGGTGGGTGAGTTTCTTCGGAGCCATGGCCCGAAGCTAGAGTCTCCAGTTACTGGAGAGTCAACCTCAATCGATCGGCTTGGTGCCGGCGCGGTGGCGGCGGGCCAGCTCCTGGTAGATCGCGGCGTTGTGGTCGACCCACATCCGCGCCGAATCGGTCAGCGGGACGAACTTCTTCGCCGGGCTGCCCATCGCGATGACCTCCTCGGGGACCTCGGTCGCCGGGGTGACCGTCGCGCCCGCCGCGACCAGCGCCCGCGCGCCGATCTTCGCCTTGTCGAGCACCGTCGAGCCGTTGCCGATCAGCGCCTGCTCCCCGATGGTGCAGTCGTGCACCAGGCACTGGTGGCCGACGGTGACGTTCTTGCCGACCTCGCAGACGCCGTCGTTGACGTGGATCACCGAGTTGTCCTGGATGTTGGCACCCTCGCGGATGACGATCCGGCCGAAGTCGGCCCGGACCACCACGCCGTACCAGATCGAGGCGTCCTTCTCGACGACGACGTCGCCGATGAGGGTGGCGGTGGGCGCGATCCAGGCGTCCGGGTGGACCTGCGGGCTGAGCCCTTCGAACGAGAACAGAGGCATGTCCGCACCCTAGACGAGCGGTTTCCTCAGCCCTGCCTGCTGTAGAGCCGGAGCGTCACCGGGCCGGCCACGACGACGAGGACGGCCGTCGCGACGAGGGACCACACGACGCCGGTGCCGCCGGCGTCGTTCATCAGGTCCCGCGCCGCGCTCGCGACGTGGCTCAGCGGGTTGACGTCGACGAAGGCCCGGAGCCAGCCAGGCAACGTCGTGGGCTCGACGAAGATGTTGCTGGCGAACGAAAGCGGGATCAGCACGGCGTTGGCGATGCTGATCACGACGGCCGGGTCACGCACGACCAAGGCGACCGCCGCCCACACCAGCGACAGCGCGAGCCCGAACGCGACGACCAGCGCGACCGCGGCGAGCACGCCCAGCGCGCCGCCGTCCGGGCGGTAGCCCATGACCAGGCCGAGGACGACCACGATGGCGGCGGCGAACACGTACCGGGCGGCGTCGCTGAGCAGGCCGCCGAGCACGAAGGCGCCACGCCAGATCGGCAGGCCGCGGAAGCGGTCGAAGGCGCCGCTCCGGACGTCCCGGGCGAGCCGGGCGCCGCCGTACATCGTGACGATGGCGATGCTCATGCTCAGCACGCCGGGCAGGAGAACCTCGAGGTAGTCGCCGGTCGAGCCGCTGAGCGCGCCGCCGAACAGGTAGGTGAACAGCACCGTGAACAGGATCGGCACGGCGGCCGAGTCCACGAGCTGCTTGGGGTCGTGCTTGATCTTGAGCAGGCCGCGCCGGCCGAAGGTGACCGAGGACGTGAGGGCGCCGGCGTGGCGGCGGGTGCGGCCCTCGGCGAGCAGGACGTCGATCGAGGTGCTCATGCCGTCAGCTCCCGGTGCTCGGTCAGGGCGAGGAAGGCCTCGTCGAGGCTGGGCCGGCCGAGGGAGAACTCGGCGACGCCCACCCCGGCGTCAGCCAGCTGCGTCATGGCGCGCCCGGCCAGCCGGCCCGCGTCCACCCCGGCGTCGAGCGGTATCGACAGCGCAAGCGGGTCGTCGGCGAGCTGGACCGCACCGGCCGCCGCCAGGATCTGCCGGGCCCGCGGCCGCTGCTCGCCGTCGAGCAGCCGGACGTGCAGGGTGCCCGCGCCGACCCGGGACTTGAGCTGGGCGCTGGTGCCTTCGGCCACGATCCGGCCGTGGTCGATGACCGCGATCCGCTCGGCGAGCTGGTCGGCCTCCTCGAGGTACTGGGTGGTGAGCAGCACCGTGGTGCCGGCCGCGGCGATCCGGCGGACGAGCTCCCACACCTGGTTGCGGCTGCGCGGGTCGAGGCCGGTGGTCGGCTCGTCGAGGAACAGCAGGTCGGGCGTCGTGATCAGGCTGGCGCCGATGTCGAGCCGGCGCCGCATGCCGCCCGAGTAGCCGCCCACCGGACGCCCGGCCGAGCGGGTCAGGTCGAACGCGGCGAGCAGGTCGTCGGCGCGTTTCCTGCTGGCCGCCCGGGACAGGCCGTGCAGCCGGCCGAGGAGCAGCAGGTTCTCGAAGCCGGTCAGGTCTTCGTCGAGGGAGGCGAACTGGCCGGTCACCGCCACCCGGGCGCGGATCGCGGCCGTTCCGGTCACGACGTCGTGGCCGAGGACGCGGGTGGTGCCGCCGTCCGGCCTGGTCAGCGTGGCCAGGACGCGGATGGTGGTCGTCTTGCCCGCGCCGTTCGGGCCGAGGAAGCCGAACACCTCGCCGCGCCGGATCGTGAGGTCGATCCCGTCCAGCGCCCGGTGCCCGCCGTAGGCCTTGACCAGGCCGCGTGCTTCGACCGCCGGCGGATCACTGTTCTTTGACATGCCGTAAGAGTTAGCTATCTCTGACAAGTTGTCAAGGTTATGACCGGGCTCCTACGATGCTCGGAATGGTCACCACGCAGCCACGCCGTCGCCGCGCCGACGCCCAGCGCAGCATCGACGCCATCCTCACGGCGGCCAGGGGCGTGCTCGGCGAACAGCCGGACGCGGGCATGGAGGACATCGCCGCGGCGGCCGGCGTCACCCGCCAGACCGTCTACGCGCACTTCCCGTCACGCGACGCCCTGCTCGCCGCCTTGGTCGAGGTGGCGGCCGCCGAATACGTCGCGCTGCTCGACGACGCCGGCCTCGACACGGCCCCGCCCGCCGACGCGCTGGCCGCGTTCCTCGGGGCGGGCTGGCGGTTCCTGGACCGCTTCCCGCTGTTGCTGAGCCCCGCCGCCGGGCTCCCCCGGCCCGGCAACGACCCCCACGACGTCGTGCCGCCACGGCTCGAGCGGCTCATCGTGCGAGGCCAGGACACAGGCGAGTTCGACGCGGCGCTGCCCGCGGCGTGGCTCGCCGCCGCGATCCTCGGGCTCCTGCACACGGCCGCCGCGGAAGTCACGGCCGGGCGCGTCACCGCCGAAGAAGCCGAGAGGTTGTGCCTGGAGAGCGCGCTGCGCCTCTGCCGTCAGCCGTAGTTGGCGAAGCAGAGCGCTTCGATGTCGGCGCGCAGGGTCGCGAACGACCGCGGCCGCACCCGCTGCTGGACGACCGTGCCCAGCAGGTACGAGAGCAGCGCGCGGGCCCGGGCGCGCGGGTCGTCGACGTCCAGGGGCGCCAGCAGCTCGGCGAGGAGCTCGGTGAGCGACGTGAGCATCACGTCGATGGCCTGCGGGTGCTGCGCCCGGCCGGCGGCGATCCAGTACTCGAACCAGAGGAACGCGGCGTTCGGGTTCGCGGCGAACACGCTCAGGTACTCCTCGACCACCGCGAACAGCCGCTTGCGCGGGTCGGCGTGCTTCGCGCCGACGTCGCGCAGGCCCGCGGCGAACGCGGTGATGTGCGCGGCCATGGCCCGGTCGATGAGGACGTCGATGTCGGCGAAGTAGTAGTGGATCGCGCTCTTGGTGAGCGGTCCGGCGTCCGCGATGGCGCGGACGGTGCAGCCCGCGAGGCCGTCGCGGGCCAGCACGACGCGGGCGGCCTCGACGATCTGTTCCTGCTTGGCCAGCTGGTTGGGAGAGAGCCGGTCACTGCGACCGGGGACGGCGCTCACGGTGATTCTCGTTACCTTCTTCCTGGACGACGGCCCCAAATCCTAGGGCAGACGTCCTGCGGGTGGCCGCCGGGTGAAAAACCGGATTGGCCACCCCGGTCCGCGCGGCGGACAATGCGCGGCATGGTGATCTCAGGGGACAAGGGGCTCAGCCCGGCTGCGCGCAGCCAGCTGGAGAAGGAAATCGCGAACCTGCGCACGCAACGCGAAGCTCTCGCACCGCAACCCGGCGAGCAGGAGCGAACGGGCGACGCGGCGGACCAGGCGGACGTGATCGACCGAGCGGAAGCCGCGGCGCGGCTCGACCGCCAGATCGCGGACCTGGCCGCGAAGATGGAACACGGCGGCTACGGCAACGCCCAGCTCCCGGACGGCACAACGGTCACCCTCCGCTTCTCGGACGGCGACGAAGAGACGTTCCAAGTGGTGACGGTCCCGGGCGAAGACTCCGACGCGATCACCTCGGACAGCCCCCTGGGCCTGGCCCTGGTCGGCCGCAAAGCGGGCGACGAGATCACCTACCGCACCCCCCGAGGCGACGCCAAGGCCAGCGTGGTCAAGGTAGCCCCGCCGAAGTAACCCCCCTGCTCACCTCGAAGGCCCCCACCCACAAGGCGGGGGCCTTCGCTTGCTTCAAGCCCAAAACTTGACCCATAGGGGTGATTCCCCAGAAGAATCTCACCAAGCCGCGCCCACCCACGAAGGCGCCCACGGCAGGGGGCGAAGCCCTCCGGACGGGTTGTGGGGCGAAGCCCCACAAAACACGCGAGACAAGCCAAAAGGCCCGCGCTCTGTGCGAGCACGGGCCTTCCAGGTCTTGTCGAGCCGCTGTATCGCGAGGCGCAAGCGCCGCGCCGCCGAAACCGCTCCTAGAGCCCTCGCCGAGCGGCCGCCTTTCCGTGACGGAGCACTCCGGCACGTTCTGGAGGTCTTCGCGGCCGAGCAAAGAAGCGGCGCGGCTAAGCCACTTCCCGCAGATCTCGCGGCTACCCGGTTTCCCCGCGACGGGTGAACCTGCGGACTTTCTTCGCCCACCGACGAGCCTTCGTTGTCACTCACTTAGACACTCACCAGACGAGTCAGGCCCCACCCGAGGTGTCTCGGATGGGGCCTGACCTGCGGAGCCGCCTAGGGGAATCGAACCCCTGACCTATTCATTACGAGCGGAATTCGTCACTTGTTGACCTTGACTGCAAGGCTCTGGCCTGGGCGTCTGCTGTCCTCGAACGTCCGCACACGTCCGGGGTTAGTCACCCGGATTGTCACCCAGTTAGACACCCACCCAGACCAAAGAGACATAGAAGTAGAGTGGGACGAGAGCCGTTATCGAAGGTGCCACTCACCTGTCACACCTAAACCCGCAGGTCAGAAGGGTTCAGCGACAGGTGTGACAGCCTCGACATCCCGCCGGTGTCACACTCCGTCTGAGGTTCTGACAGCGGGAAACTCCGGATTCGACACGCTGCCTCACTTGGGGCGCCTACAAGTCTTCCCGCCCACCCAGTCCGTCAGTCCGTGACGCGCCTTCCCGCTCTCCAGGCGCGTGCGAACACCAGGCACCTCCGCAAGGGCCAGGTAGAACCTGCCTGCGCACGCCTACCCGTGCGGCCACCGACCTCAGCACCCCTGATGAGCGAATTCACGGTGCGCCATGTTGCGCAGCAGGCTACCCAGATGGGTAATCTGGGTGGCAATGAGCGAACATGAGCTGACATGAGCGAACATGAGGTGCGATGTCGGAACATGAGCGCGAGTAGCTAGCAAGCGCATGGAAGCGACCCCGCCGAGCTGCAACTCAGCGGGGACCACTCCTTCCTCGTGCCGACAGGTGGTTAGTGGGTGAGGTGCAAAAGTTCTGCCAGCAACCGGCATGCACCACCCAGGAAGTTCAAGATCGGGCCGTACCAGCGGACAGCGTCCCCTGGTAACGGTCCTTTCTTAGATCTGGGCATCTCTCACCCCCTTGCGGGATCCAGCCTCTGGGCGAGACGGCTCCCTCGGGGCCACAGCGAACCCCGAGCATGGGGCCTGCCGACTCGTTGAGATTACCCACTGGAATGGGCCTACCGCACGGGCATCAAGGGGTGGCGTGTCGCGGTCTCACCCCTGCGGGTTACGCGATCACTCCCGAACTGACACTCGGCAGAGAATCGGGTACCTCGACTTGCACGTCGCAGAACACGTGTCCTATCGAGGTAAGTGTTGAGCGGGGCGGAGAAGGTCCCGCCCAACGCATCACAGCCCCGTCTCCCGGCTGTGCGTAGGACGACCACGAACCCGTAGCCCGGCCAGCGAGGCGGCGAGCCTGCAAGCTCGGAGCGCGCGGCGGAAACCACGCCTGATCTGACAAATGCCACAAACTTCGTAGTCGCCGACCAGCCCACCGTCCTGCCCGATATGACCGTGATCTACGAGCGTCGACCCGGAGAGTTCGAAGAGGCTCGCGTGCTGACCGCCAGCCCTGCAACTTCAAGGACTCCTGACCAATCCTCGAGTTATCTGGTGTCGACTAGAGACGGAACTACCCTTAGGCGGCGCAAGTGTCGCCTCTCGGCCTCACCCGAGAGGCGACAGCCTTCCTGCGTCTAGCTGAACCAGCGACGGAGCTCAGCAACCAGCTTGGTCACCGCGGTCAACAATTTGGCGGTGGGGCCCACCCAGCGGGTGAGCCCCACCGCCAACCTCTTCACTGGACCCATGTTCAACCTCCTCTCAACTCCAATCGTGCGGACAGAGACCGACGGACCCTAAGTGACCGCTGTCTCGGCTGGCTCGTGGCCGAACATAGGCGCAGCTGAATTTATCAGTTTTAGCGTCGATCACAGGACTCTGACCTGCAGTTTCATCGTGCGCGAACGTCTGGGAGTCACCCAGATTGTCATCCACTCCAGACCAAATGAGGCTGGAACAGCGGGGGCACACGCATCCACTCACCGCTGTTTCAGCCTCATTTCACCGCTCAGTGACTAGAGAGACATAGAATTAGAGTGGGAGTAGACCTGTCACCGACGGTGTCACTCCCCTGTCACACATAAACCCGCAGGTCAGAGCAGAGTGAGTGACAGGGTGACAGGTGTGACACCTTCGACACCCCACCCGTGTCACACCCCGCTCGTCGTGACGGCCGGGCCAACATGCACGGGGCCGACATCGATCTTCAAACTGAACAGACCGGCCGCGGCGAGGACCAGGACGAGCAGAACGCCGATGAAGATGAGCGCACGGACCATCGTGCCTGGGCTCGTCACGATGCGACCGGCGAGGTCGGCCAGTCCCCGCCGTTCGTCGCCCGCTCGTCTATAGGGGCCGGCCATCGCGGTCTGCCGCCTGGCGTCCCGCGCATGCTGGTCGTCGTGCGAGCCTCGCGACCGGCGAGGGTCACGCCTTAAGGTCATTGGTGTCGCCCTTCAGTGACAGTTATAGAGAGCCCCGCTGACGAGCATCTGCTGTTGAGGCCGGATGAGATGTCGACGGGGTGCGACGTAGTAGCTGGCTTCATGCCGAAGGCGACACCGGCAGGGGCGCTCCAACGCACCGAACCGGCACGGGCGGCTTCCTCTAGCACGAGGAAGCCGCCCGATCGCTTTCAACCTTTTGCTCGCGTCCAAGAGTAGGGCTGGTCATGCCCGTGACGAAGACGCTCGATGCCCCCAGTCGACGACCGGTGATTACGGCGCGATGTGCGCCGCGTAGACCATCAGCCCAGCTGAACTCGCCCAGCGTGTGAGGGACTTGGAGCAGCCAAGCGTGGTCTACGCGTGGTCCAGCGTGGTTGATGTCAGTTGGGCGTTGGTTGACATTGGTTAATGTGAGTGCCGTTTGGGCCGTGGACCTGCATCGATATGCCGCCTGACGGACGTAGCCCACCACTCATCGTCTGACCTCGCTCCTTGAGCAGGCGTTCTACGACGACTGGCTCGGAGGAACGGAGAGAGTGCGCCCGACGCGTCGCAACAGCCGTTTGTCACGTCGCCTTGCGTAGCGACGCTCGCAGCAACTCGACTTGCGTACCATCGAACACGTGTTCTACGGTGGCGAGTGTCGGGCGAGGCGGGGAAGGTCCCGCCCGACGCACCACAGCACGTCGCCCCGTACCGCACATGGCGGGGCGACGTGCGCCCAAACCGGAGCACGCGATGGAAATACCACCCGGCCTGACGCACGCCACGACGTATGTCGTAGTTGCCCAGCCCACCGCGGTCGACCGCTGGCACGTTCTGCCCGACATGACCGTGATCTACGAGCGTCGCTCCGGCGAGTTCGAACAGGCCCGCGTGCTGACCGCCGCCACCTTGCGCGACCGCCCCGCTCTGGACCGAACTCCCCCGCCGACAAGGAACAGCTCGACTCGGCCGCGGCCGCCGCCGCGGCGTGACCTGAATCTGTCAGCGGCGAGTGCCAGACTCAGGCTCGGAGGAAGCACGACCGGAGGGGACGCATGGGCGCGGCGCAGCTCAAGCCGGATGAGATCTACACCCGCTATGAGGTCCGGGCGCTAATGGGCGGCTCAGGACAGGGCGGCATCGTCCCCTCCACCAGCTCAAACACCATCTTGATCTACTCCGACGACGAGGCCGGCAAGCGGTACGGCTACCTCGACGGCTGGCTGGACGAAGAAGACGCAGCCGGCGCGATCTTCGAGTACACCGGCGCCGGCAACGACGGCGACCAGACCTTCGACGGTCAGAACGGCGCCATGAACAGGGCCGTCTTGAACCACGCAACTGCGGGCCGCGCCCTGCACGTCTTTAAAGCCGTGGGCAAGGTGCCGAACACCGACACCAAGACGCACAGATATGTCGGAGAGATGGCCCTTGACGAGGACCGGCCGTACTACGTTCGACAGTCCCGCGACGAGGCCGGCGACCAGCGCAAGGTCATCGTGTTCCGCTTGCGGGCTGCCGACGGCCGTACCCCCGAGGCCAAAGACAGGATTCCCCCGGCCTTCACGACCACAGCCGTGCTGGTGCCGGCCGACGTGACCATTAGTTCCATCGTTCCCACGGAACGCTCCAAATCGAAGTCGAGCAATCGCTCCGGCTCTGCAACTACCACGGCGAAGCGTCGAGAGGCCGAGCTCACCGACCACTACGAGGACTTCCTCAAGAAGCAGGGGCACACGTTTGCTCGGTTCCAGATCGCGGTAAAGGGCACCACAACCACCCTGGTCACCGACATCTACGACCAGACAGCGCATATCCTCCACGAAGCCAAGGGCAGCGCTTCCCGCGAGGCTGTGCGGGAAGCCGTCGGTCAACTCTTGGACTACTGCCGCCACGTGACACCACCGAACCCCACCACCGCGGTCCTGCTCCCTACCAGGCCGCACGACGACCTTCAGGACCTCATCGCCAGCGCCGGCATCGCACTGGTCTACCGCGACGGCGACAACTACATCGGCTACCCGGCCTCGCCCCCCTCAACTAAGCGAGGCCGACTCTCCAGCAACCCCGAATCGCAGTAAGCGGATGAAGATCCGGCGACCGCAAAGAAGCGGCCCCAGGTGAGACACCCGGGGCCGCCCTACTAGCCGCTGAACTACGAGTCGACTTCCTGCTTGTAGCGCCAGGCGCTCTCGAGGAGATTCTGCGCGAGTTCAGCCATCTGACGATCACCATGCAGCCGTAGACGACTGACCGCCAACTCGTAGCACTCGTTGTCGGCTCGCTCTTTGATCACCCAGACGACTACGACGTTGCCGTCGGCTTCGACTCGGTAGACCGCCCTGTAGTCGCGGTCACCGATGACAAGCTTCCGGAACGTCGTGAGGTCGCCGTCCGCGCGACTTCCAAGCGGTTGCCCACGTTTTGCAGGTTCATCTTTCAACTTGGCCAGGGCCTTAACGACCATCTTCCGTGCGGACCCGTCAAGGTCCTTCAGGTCTTCTTTAGCGTCGTCCGTCAGGTCAACCCTGGCCATCGATCATCAGTCCTCGTCTAGATCAATTTCAAACTCGGTTGCGACGTCTTCCAAGCTGTGCCGCGCACCGGAGTCGGTCATGGTTCTGACCCAAGCGATGCTCAGAAGCTTCAAGTCCTCCTCAACCTCCTCAATGCGCTGTAGCCGTTCCATGGATTCGATGTTTGCGATTACTGCAGCAGGACGGTTGTTGCGCATGACAACGAAGCGGCGACCTGTCTCGCTGACGTCGTTGACCAGCCTTGAGAAGCGCTGACCAGCATCAGTCACGCTGACGATGTCGTCGGTATCGATGTTCATTGGCAAGTCCCCTGGGTGACGCGGGTCGTTCACGGTGATCGGGAGTGGTGGTCGAGGGTGGCGTGGTGGGTTCAGGCAGTGGCAGGTTCGCGTGCGTTGTCGTGTGCGTGGGCGTGGGCATCGTTTCGTCGGTGCGCTCTCATCCGTCTTGCTACCTGTATTCTACACAGAATCTTGCTGAGAATTCTTAGGTCAGTGTCACGATCTAGCGTGGAGTTGGACACATCGCGATCGATCGACTTGAGAAAACCCCAGCTCAGAGCCCCTGTACGGCTCACCGGCCCACGATCGGATGCATACACGAGCGGGCATACCCGAAGAAGGTTCTCTGCATCGGAAAGGTCAAGCCCAGCCGCAGTCAAGGCGCAGAGTGACGAGGACGCTCCAAGGCAAAGGCTACTTCTCTTGGCTAAAGCGGTGACGCTCCCAAGCAACTTGCGAACTCGAGCACACGCTCCAAGTCATGAGCCGGCTAACTTGGGGCGTCACTTCACGCCCCAAGACATTTTGCCGCCCGTCCCCACGCCACAAGTCAGGGTGACCCTAGCTTGGAGAGTCGAGGCCACGCTCCAAGTGAACAGCCAGCTTACATGTAGCGTGTGCACGTATGGACCCACGTCGCTACACGTCGTCCACCTTCGGCAGCGCGCAACGCGAGCCCGGTAACAAGTGGGCATTTGACTACTTCCTACCGGCAAGACTGCCGCGGCAGCTTGCCTTGGACGACAAGACAGTCCTAGCCCTATCCGATGCCGACAGCGCACTGGGCTACCTCCAAGGGCTTGGCCAACTGGTCAGAGACCCCGATCTACTCATCGGCCCCTTCGTGACGCGAGAGGCAGTCGCAAGCTCGCGCATCGAGGGGACCAGGGCTTCTTTATCCGACGTCCTCAAGGCCGAACAACTGAACGAAACCGAACGAACTAATGATACAGCGGAAGTAATCCGGTACCTACGTGCGAGCAGATTAGGGTTTGACCTAATCAATAAGTTGCCAATATCACAACGGCTAATTTGCCAGATCCACGAAGCTCTAATGAGCGGAGTGCGCGGCGAAGAGAAGCAGCCTGGAACAATTAGAACTTCGCCGGTATGGATCGGATCCGGCACTCATCGAATTGAAGATGCTCAGTATGTCGCACCTCTCCCCGTACACATACCTGACTTACTTTCCGACTGGGAAGACTTTGTCAATGACCTTGATAGCAAACTCCCAGTACTAGCCCGCTGTGCGCTTATGCACTACCAGTTCGAAACAATCCACCCATTCCTTGACGGGAACGGTCGAATTGGACGACTCCTTGTCGGCCTAATGCTGGTAAATGAAAAGAGGTTAACTAGGCCTCTGCTATACCTATCAGGCTACCTCGAGAACCACAGGTCAGAGTATTATGACCGCCTGCAAGCCGTCAGGGAAAAGGGCGAAATTCAGCAATGGATTCAGTTCTTTCTACGCGCCGTCCGGGATCAGGCCCTGGATTCCGTCAAGCGAGCTTCCGGAATAGTCGCACTTCGCGAGCGATATTTAACAGAGAGCCAGAAAGACCGATCGCGCGTTGCAGCAATCGTACCTTTAATTTTTCGCAATCCCTACATATCAGTTCAGGATGTGCAACAAGCGGTCGGCGTTAGCGACCAAGGAGCTCGCGATCTACTATCGAAGGCTGAGCAGTACGGCTGGATTACAAAATACACGACTATCGGACGCGGCGGGCGCACGCTTTGGGCAGCAGAAGAGATCTATAATATCATTGAGGACCCCTTGGACTACGATACCGAGAATCAAGAAAGTCGAATTTAATTCTCGGGTCACACAAGCCGCGACTCGTCTACGGCGGTCGACTACGACGCTCAACAACTCCACCGAAGCACAACACTTTAGGCGCCGTAGGACCACCGCCGAACCTCATGTCCCAATCAAACTGAACTAATGCACTCGCATCCGAGAAACCGGTCGGCGTATTGCAAGCGGTCCCCCCCGCCTGCCGACGCGGGGGCCAGGGCAGGCTACTCGGGAGTAACCGCCCGCCCCGACCCCCGCCCTGTCACTTGCCAAGCACCTCCCGCGCATAAGTGGGCACCAAGCTGGGGTGCGCGAGCAGCACCGCGGTTGACATCCCGGCAAGAAGGACAAGGGTCACGCAGACCATCGTCATGAAGCGCATGAAGAGTCGGAACCGCTGCTCGTCACGCAATGTGAGAGCGAGGAACCGGACTGCATCTGCAGCCAATCGACTGATGCCGATGCAGTCATGCTCTTCATCTGGGGTAGAGTTTCTCATTGCGACACTCCTAGACCTGGTTAACCGCCGACTTGGGGTGTCGTACGGGGCACCTGGTCTGACGCAACCAGCCAGGTGCCCTTCTTATTGAACGAACCCGATAGAAGTAACGGGATCTACAATTCACGCGCCAATCTTCCTTGGAATTCTTCTTAAATTTGCCCACCTCGTCCGTAGCCCCGGCGAAGTCGACCTGATCACGCTAGCACGAGCCCCTGCATGAGTACATGTACATGCAGAGAGTGCAAGGAAAAGCAGGGGCAGAATCTTGCGCAGTGTGGCCAGCAAATCACTCGAAAGGTTAGCATTACAGGAAAGTAACGTGAAAGTGTTTAACGTTCCACCACGTGGCGATATTCTATCTCACACAACGGAGTCAAGGTCGCCCGTTAGGGAATTCAGATTCACTCTACGGAGTTACATCGCCTCTCAAGGATGTTCCTACCGAGAGTGACACGTTCGTACGAATGAGGACTGCACACCAAGGGTGCGGCACCTCCAGAAGAGGTTCAACCTCCGCGCACAGACGGAAACCCCTTACGAAGACGTCGTGAAGGTATTTGCCATCAACGGAGTAGTGCCCTAAGCGCAGCGGCGTCACTGGCAAGTAGCCCAGGGTCAATCTTGGGCTCGTCGCCGCTCTGAGGAAGCAATGGGAACGGCCTACCTGGCGCAGGGTCTTCGACAAATCGAGGAAGCAAGTGCGTATGAAGGTGTGGCACCGTGTTTCCGAGGGTTTCGTAATTCATCTTGAGCGGCTGATAGAACGCAACCAGCGCTTTTGCTACAGCCAGAATTGCGCTCCAATACGAGTTCGCCTCTGATTTATCCAGCTCGAACGGCTCGACAACATGACGCCCCCGCCAGATGATAAGCGTGTATCCACGCTGGATATCGGCCCGCTGAAGCACGGCGTCAACCTGGTCTGTACTGAAGATACGCACTCCATAGGCATCTTCATCCAAGCGTGTCGATTGGCACATCTCACAGGCTTGACCACTGATTCGGTCTGACCAGTTGCTGGGCCACTCTTTCCTCATGGCTGAATATCACTCTCCTGCCATTCGTAGATGAACTCGTGTTTGTCGCCCGCGTAGACGTCGTGCGCCGCCTGAAGCGGCCTGCCAGCTTCGTCGTAGTCCACGTCCCACATGTGCATCACTGGCACCCCAGCGTGCAATTCGAGCAACTCCGTCTCCTCCGGAGTTGGCATGTGCGTACTGAACACTTCAACCCCCCGGAAAAACCTGTACCCAAGAGACTCAATTAACTCGTCAGGCCCTTCCGGTAGCGCTTCAGGAGATTCGAGGCGAGTATCGGCCGCGAGCCACAACGGGTAGTAGCTCGCGGAGACCACAACCGGTTCTCCGTCCAAGAACTGCACGCGGCGACGCACGACGACCTCGTCGTCACGGGCCGCATGCAGCCATTTGGCCGCATGCGCCGGTAGAGGCATCCGTCCGACAAAAAGTATTCGTCGCGACGGAACTCGTCCCTGACTAGCGGCTCCGACGTCGAAGACAGGTTTTCCAGTTTCTCGATGAGCGGCATGGCGCCTTGCCGCAGAGACGCGGCGGAGGGGTGGGCGCCGTCGAACGAAGGTGCCACGGCCGAACTCCGTCGTCACCAGACCCTCGGCGACCAAGAACGCGATCGCCTTGCCGGCGGTCGCTTTCGTGGTTCCGTACTGGGCGATCAACTGTCTTTCAGAGGGGAGAACTGCCCCCGGTGCTAGCTCTCCCTGCGTGATCGCCGCACGCAGATCGGCCGCAATTCTCCTGCTGAGCGGTAGCCGGTCAGGCATTGAGCCTCCTCTCCTGTCGCTGTGTCCAGCCTACGGCCTCCCTAGTGAGACCTCCACAGATTGCTTGACAACCTCCCTAGGGGAGTGCAGTCTACTGAGACCTCCCTAGGGAGGCAGACCAAGGCGACGAACGACCAGCAGGAGGCCGACATGGCGAGAAAGCAGCAGGGGTTCCCGGTCTTGAAGACCGGTTCGGGGTTCGGACGGAAGGCCGTCGGGCTGGTGCTGCTGGTTGCGGCGCTGCTGTTCGTCGTGTCGTCGCCGATGGAGGCCGCCTGTCACGTTCGGCACATCGTGCACAGCCTGACCACGTTCTTTAGCTCGCTCTGATCATCCGCTGACCAGCAACTTTGCGTGAAGGGACATCTCAGATGGACACCAACGTCTACCGCCGCCGGATCGACGCCGCCGCGCTGATCACTGACGAGCACGTCGGCGAGGCCATCTACCCGGACGGCCTGACCGAATCGGCGATCGACGCGCTGCTGGAGGACGTCGACCGCGAGCTGGCCGCCGACGCGTTCGCCGCGGAGGCCGCCTACCGCTTCGACTTCAACGACCAGCGTCGAGTGAACCGGGCACGTCGCCGGGCTGCCCGCGAGGCACTGCGGGTGCTGCCCGAGACCTGGACGTTCGGCGAGGCCGCGTGATGGCGGCCCGCCTGCTGTTTCACCCCGACGCGGCGGCCCCTTCCGGCAAGAACGCGCCGACCGCGCCGGGTTCCACCGACCAGTCACAAAACCGCACGGAGGAACCCCAGATGGTAGACACCACCAGCCCGGTCCGCGACGTCCACACGGTGGCCTACACCGTCGCAGAGCTCAACCGCCTGGTCTCCCGCGAGATCGCCGGCCGCTACCGCGAACTGGCCTCTACCCTCTGCGACAACGCCGCGTTCCTGATCGCCAACGACACCGTGCCCGCCCGGGTCAAGCAGCAGCGTTCCCGCGCCTACCTCGACATCGCGATGCAGCTGCACCAGCTCGCCGACGGCGAGATCCGCGGCGCCGAGCTGGGCCAGGTGGCCCGGTGAACCCGCGCAACCGTCGCCAGACGGTGACCAAGGTGTTCGACGGCCGGACCCACCACGTAGCGCTCTGCCGCGGAGAACGCGACGGGCTGCCCGTGTTCGGCTGGAGCGAGGCCCCCTCGACCCTGTTGACTCGCTCGCAGCTGCGGGCGGTTGGGTTGCGGCCGAACGGGCAGGACCCGTCGGCGTTGCTGGTGTTCCGGCACCACCTCCCCTACGCCCGAGAGACCACCGCCGAGCTGTTCTCGGTCGAGCTCGCCGCGCCCTACCGGCCGCCGACGCCGGCGCAGCTGACCGCGCTGGACCGCGCGATGGAAGCCCGCCGGACCTGCGTCGACTGCGCCGGGATCCAGGACTACTGCGTGCCGACCAGCACCCGGCAGTGCTGGACCTGCTTCGACCTGGAGCAGGCCGACCGGGCGGGGGTGGCCGCGTGAGCAGCAACGACTCCGGCGCCTGGCACGACCTCGTGCAATCCCAGGAGGAAGCCACCGAGCGGGCGCGTCGTGAGGCCGCCCGGCAGGAGGCGAAGCAGCAATGAGCACGTTCGAGGTCCTGGACCGCTACGGCACATGGGCGCTGATCCGCCACCTGATCACGGTGCTGCTGTTCCTCACGCTGCACCTGCTGCGCATCCCCCTGGTCCTGATCTCCCGGGTCCTGGAAGGCGTCATGCGCGAGCTCGACCGCTACGCCACAGCCCAGGCCTCCCGCCCACGCAGGCGCCGGCCGGTCAACAACTTCTTCCCTACCTGAGCTGGAGGTGACACCCGATGACGACTCAACACGCCGCAACCCGCACCCGGACCGAACAGGCCACCACGTGGGTGGTGTGGCACTTCGCTGAACTGCTCGCCGTGGCCGCGCCGCTGGTCCTGGCGTGGCTGGTCTCCGGCTGGCTCGCGCTGCTGTCCCTGCTCGCCGCCGCGGCCTGGACCGTGCACGAGATCACCGACCACCGCCGCACCCGCGCCCAGCTCACCGGCGTCACGCCGCGGCAGATCACCGACACCACCAGCACCACCAGCACGGATGCGTCGGCGACTGCCGGGCGCAGCGACGAAACCCGGGAGGGTGCGCGATGACCAGCTGGGCAGAGGAACGCCGCGCGAACCGCGCCGCCGACGCAGAGCAGAACCGCCAGGATGCCGACGTCGCCGTGGCGCGGAAGCTGCGGGAGCAGGCCGCGCGGGCGGAGCAGCGCCGCGCCGACGCCGCCGCCGCGGCGAAGCTCGCCGACAAGCAGCGCGAAACCCGCCGGGCCGCCCGGGCCGCGATGGTCGCCCGGGTCACTGGGTGGCTGTCGGCGAACCGGGTCCGGCTCCCGATCTACCTGCTCGCGCTGGTGTCCGCGGGGATGGCGTTGCCCGCGATGGCTGGATACGGGCTCGACACCTACGGGGACGTGACAGGCACCGCGTTGCCGGCGTTGTCGGAGCTGGGCATGTGGGCCTTCGCCCTCGCCGTGGAGGTGTCCCGCCACCGCCACCCAGACCGGCCGGTCTGGGCGCTGCAGCTGGGGACGTGGGTGTTCGCCGGCGTCGGGTTCACCCTCAACGTGCTGCACGGCTGGCACCGCGGGTGGGACGCCGCCCTGGTGATGGGCATCGTGTCGGTCGCCGGGGTCATCGCTCACCAGCTCGCGGTCGCGTCCCCGCCGCGGTCGCCTGCGGAGCGGGCCGCCGGCCGGATCGAGCGCAAGGCCCTGCGGAAGGTCGCGAAGGTCCGGGCCGCCGCGGTCCGCACGGCGGTCGCCGAAATCGACGCCGCCGGCACGGCGCGGCTGGTGTTCATCCCGGGTCGCTACACCCTCGACGGCCGTCGGCTCGCCGCGGTGGTCGAACCGGACCGCCACGCCGGGGACGTCCTCGCCGACGAGGTGTCCGCGTTCCTGGCCGACCAGGTCCGCCCCGGCCACGGGGTTGACGACGGGCCGATCGTCGACGCGCCGGTGTTGACCCTCGACCGGCCCGCTGACCAGCGGGAGTCGACCCCGCCGCGGCGGACGATCCCGGCGCCGAAGGCACGCACGATCGACCAGCTGCGCACCGAATTTGCCGCGGCGATCGAGGACCCCGACGTGGCGATCAACCCGGCGTCGGCGGAGTCGATCCGCAAGACGCTGCACTGCGCGATCAAGGCCGCGCGGCAGCTGCGTGACGAGCACAAGAACCCCCACCGCCAGTGAGCCCGGAGGACACCACGATGAACGACAACACCACCGAGCAGACCCCGGCTAGCGTGCTGGCCACCGTGCACCGTCTCCCGGTCGGCCCCGAGCAGGGCGAGGGGATCGAGGGCGAGATCGTCACCGAGGAGGAGTACGCCCGGCTCACCTCGCAGAAGACGCGGGCGCTGACCCGCTACGCCGGCTACCGCAGGGACGTGACCGTGGTCGCCGCCGCGGCCCGCAACGCCGCCACCCACGAGAAAACTAAGGTCGCGCTGCACCACAGTCTCACCGTGATCCAGGGGCTCGACTCGTGGCGCGGTCGGCTGTGGGACGCCTCCACGATGGGCGTCTACCGCCGCCAGATCAAAGCCGCCGAAGCCCTCGGGGACAACGCCATGGTCGCCGAATGGGTCGAACGCAAAGAACGCGTGCAGGAATCCCGCCACCGCCGGCTGATGGACCTACCGCGGCTGCTGGTCGGGCTGGTCAAAGCCGGCGTCATCGGCCTCGCCGCGCTGGTGGTGATCGTGCTGCTCATCGGGCTGCTCGTGCAGCTCTCCGGGGCCGGCGAATTCACCCGCGTCGTCGGCGGGGTGATGGACGCCCTGCGGTTCATCTTCACCGCCATCGCGTGGGCCTGGACCCCGCTCGCCCTGGTCGCCCCCTACGTCATCAGCATGGGCGTCGTGCTCGGAGCGTGGCGCGAAGGTCGGCAGCGGGGCAAGGTTCCGGGCTGGTTGGCGACGTCCACACAGGACAGTGACGTCACGATCGACGAAACCACGATCGCGCAAGCCCTTGGGGCGCTGCGGATTCCGCAGATCACCAACTACCTCAAAGAAGGTCTGCCGATGCAGTACCTCACCCCGGCGCGCCGGGACGGGCGCGGCACGCACGCCATCGTGCGCCTTCCGGCTGGGGTGACCGCGGAAAAGGTCGCCCGGCGCCGCGCTGACCTCGCCACCGGGCTGCACCGACTGTCCAAAGAGGTCTGGCCCACCACCGGCAGCGAAGCCGGGATCCTGGACCTGTGGGTGGCCGACAAGGGCGCCCTGTCCGAGGGTGCCGGCGCGTATCCGCTGCTGGAGGACGGTGCGGTGGACGTGTTCAAGGGTGTCCCGTTCGGACGGACGCTGCGCGGGGAGCCGATGTTGGCGCCGCTGCTGGAGCGCAACACCATCTGCGGTGGCATGCCCGGTCAGGGCAAGTCGTCCGCGGCCCGGATCGTGATGGCCGGCGCGGCGCTCGACCCTACGGCTGAGCTGCGGATTTGGGTGCCGGACGCCAACTTCGACTTCGAGGTGTTCGCGCCGCGGTGCTCCCGCTACGTGATGGGCGCCGAAGACGAGAAGATCGCCCAGATTCTCGCTGACCTGCGCGAGCTGCACGCCGAAGTGCAGCGCCGCGGTGAGCAGCTGGTCAAGTACGAGATCCCGTCCGTGACCAGGGAGTACGCGTCGAAGAACGTCGGGCTGCACCCGATCTTCGCGCTGCTGGAAGAGGCGCACGTCGCGATCCAGCACCCCAAGTACGGCAAGGAAATCTCGCAGCTGCTCGTCGACATCGTCCGGTTGGGACGCAAGCGCGCAATTCACGTGATCGTGTCGACCCAAGCCCCGACCAAGGACAGCATGCCCAGGGACGTGACGCGCAACTGCTCGAACGGGATCGCGTTCGCGGTCGGCGACCACGTCGCCAACGACGCGCTGCTCGGTCAGGGCGCCTACTCCGCCGGGCACCGCGCCACCGAGCTGATTCCCGGCACCGACAAGGGAACCGCAGTGGTCAAGGGCTTCTCGGGGGAGCGTTCGGAGATCGTGCAAGTCTACTTCCTGGACGTCTCACGGGAGAACGACCAGGTCACCCCGATCATCGAACGCGGGCTCGCGGCGATCGCCAAGCGCGGTCGCGTCCCCTGGTCCACCAGGGACAACAACGAAAGTGAGGCGCCGCCGGCGCCGCGGAACCTGCTCGAAGACCTCGACGAGGTCCTCGGGGATGACCCAGCGCCCGCGGCGAAGGTCGCGCCGCTGCTCATCTCGCTGGCCACCGAGTACAGCGGCCTGACCGGCAAGCAGCTGTGCGCCGACCTCGCCGCGGTCGGAGTGAAAGTCCCCAGCTCGAAGAACGTCTACCTGGTAGACCCGGTCACGATCCGTAAAGCTCTGGCCGACCAGGCGACCGCCGACCTCGACGACGAGAACTAGCCGAACCGCTCCGGGTTAGCCCACCCATCAGGCCGCACGCGCCCCGGGATTCCAGCCGGAAATCCGGCCGCCGGAGCGGGCTAACCCACCTAACCCAGCTAACTTTCCGCAGGCCAGCGGCCACACGGGGGCTCTAACCCTCGGGGTTAGAAACCTAACCCGGATTCGCTGACCTAACCCCACCGATCTAACCGCCACGCGACACCGCAAGAGGTGCTCGTGCCGGCACCTCCTACCCAAAAACAGGCACACACCGTCACCGATCGAAGGGACGTTCGATGGACAGCAGCCGACTCGTGCACCGCGGCAAGAAGTCCTGGTGGTCCGGCAACGTCAAGACGCTCTGCGGTCTCACCCTCCCGGCCGGCACCGCCAAAGCGCCGTGGTTCCCGATCCTCCTCAAAGCCTGCCCTGGCTGCGAAGCCGTCCACCAGCTCACCCGCAACGGAGGCAAGTAGCGATGGACACGACCACATTGGACGCCGCGCTCGACGCCGCGACCCGCGGCTGGCACGTCTTCCCGTTGCGGCCGGGCAGCAAGCGCCCGGCCGGGCATCCCGAGGACCGGTGCCCCGGGACCGGTCGGTGCGCCGACGGGCACCGGACTTGGGAGCAGCGCGCCACCACCGACCCGGACAAGATCCGCGCGGCGTGGACGCAGGCCCCGTACGGGATCGGCGTGGCCACAGGGCCTTCCGGGCTGTGCGTGCTCGACCTCGACACGCTCAAGCCCGGCGAGGAAGTCCCCGAGCGGTGGGCCGCGGCCGATGCACGGTCCGGTGAGGACGTGCTCGCCGTCGTCGCCGACGAGGCCGGGGAAGAGCTGCCCGGCGACACGCTCACAGTCCGGACGCCATCCGGTGGGCTGCACTTGTACTACCGGGTGCCGGGGGACGTGACACTGCGGAACACCAGCGGGGACCGCGGGAACGGACTCGGGTGGAAGGTCGACACCCGCGCGTGGGGCGGCTACGTCGTCGGCCCCGGCACGGTCACCGACGGCGGCCAGTACGAGTTTCTGTGGGACGGCGCGGTGGCGGAGCTGCCGCGGTGGCTGGTCGAGCAGCTCACACCGGCGCCACTACCCGCGGCGCCGGTGGTGCCGATCCGCCCGGCCGGCGACCGGCGCTCGCGCTACCTCGACGCGGCAGTGCGGGCGGAGGCCGGGAAGGTCGCCGACGCCACGCAGAACCGCAACGCCACGCTCTACGCCGCCGCGATCGCGCTCGGGCAACTGGTCGAAGGGAATGCGCTCACCGAAGAAGCGGTTCGTGCGGCACTGACAACCGCGGCCGGGCGCCACATCGGGACGCGGCGCTTCACCGCCCGCGAGGCCGAAACCACGATCACGTCTGGTTTGCGCGCAGGCCGTAACCGGCCCCGACGAATCACCACCACCGAGCGTCGTTGAGCCACCAAAACATTTTTGGCGGCTTCTCCGGTCCGCTTGCCACGGTAACGGTTGTGGTTGCGGTTGTGGTCGGCGACGAGCCTTGCTCTATGGCGACGAAGAGCTGACCCCCGCCGAAGGCTGAGCCGATCACTCCTGCAACCAGGCTGGCGATCGCTATCGATCGGTCGGTGGCCCGATGCTGCCGCTTCCTCTGCTGTGTACGACGCTGCAGAGCCGCGCGCTTTCGTCGACGCCGCGCGGTGGATCTACGCCTGTTCACCGACGCTCCTCGTGTCTCGACGTCTCGATCTGAGTCTACGACCCCAGCGCATTCCACCCGATTTGACACAGGAGGCACCACCCATGACCTCGCCCCGGCCCTTGGCCGCCGTCCCGGCACCACCTGCCCGCCGCACCCGGTGGACGGATGCGGAGCTGATGCGAGAGGAGTTCCCGCCGCCGAAGTGGGCCGTCCCCGGTCTGCTCGCCGAAGGGCTCAACCTGCTGGCCGGCGCGCCGAAGCTGGGCAAGTCATGGCTGTCCCTCGGGGTCGGCGCCGACATCGCCAACGGCGATCCGGTGCTCGGGTCGATTGAGGTGGAGCGCGGACCGGTCCTGTACTGCGCCCTGGAGGACACCGGGCGCCGGCTGCAGCGCCGCCGGCGGCAGATGCTCGCCGCCGGCGGCCGGGCCGCTCCACTGCTCACCCTCGAAACCGCCTGCCCCACCATGACCGCCGGCGGTGACGCCGTGCTGGTCGAGTGGCTGGAGGAGAACCCGCACGCCCGGCTGGTCATCATCGACACCTACGAGAAGATGCGCGGCTCCGACGCACCAGGCATGTCCGCCTACTCCGGGGACTACGCCGCAGCCGGCCGGTTCAAGCAGCTCGCCGACCACTACAGCGTCCCGTTCCTGCTCATCCACCACGTCCGCAAGCAAGGCGCCGACGACTGGCAAAACCTCGTGTCCGGCACGTCCGGGCTCACCGGCGCGGTCGACGCCACGCTCGTTCTCGAGCGCGGCCGTGGGCAGGCGGACGGGGTGCTGCACGTGACCGGCCGCGACGTCGAAGAGACCGACTACGCCATGAGTTTCGACGCGACCGCCGGTGCTTGGACCAAGCTCGACGGTCCGGCCGCCGATCACTTGGTCGGGGACACCCGGGCGCAGATCCTGCGTCTCCTGCGTGAGCACGGGCCGCTCACCCCGGCCCGGATCGCCGACGCGCTGCAGGCCAACCCGG
The DNA here is from genome assembly GCF_036114655.1 of Amycolatopsis sp. NBC_00348. Lineage (NCBI taxonomy): Bacteria > Bacillati > Actinomycetota > Actinomycetes > Pseudonocardiales > Pseudonocardiaceae > Amycolatopsis > Amycolatopsis sp. NBC_00348. The sequence goes on from NZ_CP107994.1 coordinate 7,735,262, forward strand.
GCACGGTCCGGCAGACCTGCAAGCGCATGGGCAACGCGGGACAGCTGCACAAGACCCCCGATGGCACTTACAGCGCTCCCAAGGCCGGTGACAGCGGGAGCACCCTGCCCCCGTCACACCTGTCACGGCTGTCACCACAAGGCTCTGACCAGCACGAACAGGAGTGACAGCGGGTGTGACACGTCCGCGGGCTGTCACACCTCAGCCCCCTACCTGGTGGGGACGTGACAAGGCCCAGATCAACGCGCCGAGAGGAGAACCTGGATGTGTCGCTCAGCCGCTGAAGGCGGACGCCGGTGCAACGGACGCAGCTGCGGCGCCGCCGGGCGCCCGGCTCCGCCAGCAACGCAGCCGCGCCCGTCGCGGCCTCGAAGCCGCCTACGCCACCGGCGACCCGGCCGCGGTCGCCACCGCCGCGGCGAAGTACACCGCCGTCACCGGCGACCAGCCCGAAGTCGGTCAGTTCGCCGGCGACCTGCACGCCCCGCCCGCATCCACCAACTCAGGTCAGTTCGCCGGCGAGCTGACCACCCCGCACGAGCCGACCGCAGCGGAGGAATCCATGCCGAAGTCCGAACCCCAGGCCAGCAAGCCGGAACCCGCCGGCACGTCGTCCGGCTCGACGGAGGGTCGCGTCCGCGACGCCGTGGTCAAACTCGCCAAGGAGGAAGGCGAGTGGGTCGGCCTCGTGGACCTACGCAAGGCCCTCGGGGACGTCGACCACGACGAGCTGACCCGGGTCCTGCGGGACATGAACCGCGACGACCCCAACGTTCACTTCGTACCCGAGGACAACCGCAAGGCCCTGACCGACGAGGACCACGCCGCGGCGGTCGAGATCGGCGGAGACGCCCAGCACATCATGCGGATCGAGCGCCCCCGCGACACCAGCGCGAAGGACCGCGTGCAGACCGCCGGCGTCGGCAACGCCAGCCCGGACGACCTCGCCCAGGCCCTGCGCGACCCGCTGACCCCGTCACGGACCTACGACGAGATCCGGGCGGAGCAGAAGCGCCGCGGACTCACGTAGTGGCCTGACCTGCACATTGTCACGTCCCCGCCAGGTGTGACACCAGCGACCACCCCAGCGGTGTCACACCTGTCACCCCGTCACTCAACCCACCCTGAACAGCACAAACAGCTGTGACACCAGCTGTGACAGCCAACGAAAGGAGTCACCGATGTTCATCGCTCCCGCCCGCCAGCAGCACGACCCGAGGGGACACACCCGATGGACACCGCCATCACGCCGGACGCGGTTCCCGCGCGGCACCTGTACACGGTCGAGGAAGCCAAGCTCCTGCTTTCCATGAGCCGATCGGTGATCTACGAGCAGATGCGAGCCGGTCGCCTCGGGTCCGTGAAGCAGGGCCGGGCACGGCTCATTCCGGCGAAAGCCATTCAGCAGTACGTGGACATGCTCATCAGCGAAGCGGAGGTGACCGGCTATGGCCACGCGGCGTAGTCGCGGGGATGGCGGGCTCTATTGGGACGAGTCGCGCCAGCGCTGGACCGCAGAGGTCACCGTTGGTTTCCGGCCGAACGGCAAGCGCATCGTGCGGAAAGCGCGCGGCACGACGAAGACGGACGCCAAGAACAAGCTCAAGGAACTGCTCAGCGACATCGAAGAGGGCGCGACCAACGCGTCCGCCGGGTACACGGTCGCGCAGGCCGTGAACGACTGGCTGGACAGCTACGGACGAGGCGAGCGCGACCCCAACACCGTCAAGGCCGTCCGGTCCCTGGCGAACAACCACATCGTGCCCGCGATCGGCGCTCGACCGCTGGTGAAGCTCGATGTCGACGACGTCGAAGAGTGGTTGGCGGAGAAGGCGGAAGTGCTGGTGACCTCGACTCTGCGTAATCTCCGCTCGATTCTCCGGCGCGCGATCAACCGCGCTCAGGTGCGCAAGCGAGTTCGGCACAACGTCGTGCTGCTCTGCGAGGAGCTGCCAGCGGGTAAGGGGACCGGGCGGCCGTCGAAGGCGCTCACACTGGCCCAGGCGGAAGCGGTGCTCGCGGCGGCGGAGTCATCACCTCTGCGCGCCTACATCGTGGTGTCGTTGCTGACCGGTGCGCGAACTGAGGAGATGCGCCCGCTCACGTGGGACCACGTCGACCTGGTCGGCAGGCCAGAGGCGTCTCCGGCGATCCCGCCGAACGTCAGGGTGTGGCGTTCGGTCCGTGCCCGCGGGGAGACGAAGACGAGGAAGTCCCGGCGCACGCTGGCACTGGCTGAGCGGGCCGTGAAGGCGCTGGAGGCGCACCGTGTGGCCCAGAGAGCTGTGAAGGCAGTGGCAGGCGACGACTGGCGCGAGCAAGGGCTCGTTTTCGCGACCAGCGTCGGCACCGAGCAGGACGTGAACAACGTCCGGCGGGACTTCCGCCGGGTGGTCAAGGCGGCCGGGCTCAACCCGAAGCAGTGGACGCCCCGAGAGCTGCGGCACAGCTTCGTGTCGATCCTCTCGGACGGCGGGATGCCGATCGAGGAGATCTCGCGGTTGGTCGGACACAGCAGCACCGCCGTGACGGAGCTGGTCTACCGGAAGCAGATCCGGCCTGTGGTTGAGTCGGGCGCGACCGCGATGGATCAACTCTTCCCCTCAAAGGGTTGACAAGACACCGACTTTTCGTATCAGTAGCTAATTCAATTGTATCGACAGTTGATTAGCTCATCGCCTAACATAAACAAACGTCTGCTTGATATGAGCTATGGTTGCCGCATGGCCAAAGGAGTCGCCTCGGCGGGATCCGCCGAGGCGCGCTCTGCCCAGCCGGACGCGGCTGGATGTCCTGCGAATCCCCCACCCAGGAGGATCGATGAACAAGGAGCGGCCTGACTGCATTTGCAGTCGCGCCCGCCGCCAAGCGAGGAGCGCAGTGGTAGCAGCCACCACGCTCCTCATCGCCTTGACGGCGTTAGTACATGAGGTCAACATCCTCGTGCACTAAATGGTTTCGCACCGAAACCGCCGGTGGGGGCGTTGTCGACACGACAACGTCCCCATCGCGCATTCGCAGTATTACATACATGGGCGATCAAGACATTGCACTGCGCAACCGTCGACCGGGACGACCAAAGCAGACGGCGAGTGTGACTCAAGTCACATAGATTCCGGGCCGCACCTGCACCCCCGCACCCAGCGCCAGGCGCAATCGACAAGTTCCCCGCGACGGGTGAACCTGCAGAACTTTCTTCACCCACTGATCAGGCGCCGTAGTCACCCACTTAGTCACCCACCAGACGAGTCAGGCCCCATCCGAGGTGTCTCGGATGGGGCCTGACCTGCGGAGCCGCCTAGGGGAATCGAACCCCTGACCTATTCATTACGAGTGAATCGCTCTGGCCGACTGAGCTAAGGCGGCATGTCTCCGGCTCGCGCTGGCGACGGGAACCAGTGTAGCGGAGGCTGTGAGCGTCACTTTCCCGGGGCACCGTCGTTAGGGCCCTATGACGTCGATCTCACACCAGGATCGACCTACCTGGAGGCACTGGCACATGCGGCGAAGACTGCCCCGTTCGGCGGCCCTGCCGGCGGCCGCGGCGTTGCTCCTGCTCAGCGCGGCGCCGGCGATGGCCGACCCGACCTATCCGACCACGCCGATCCCGCAGCCGGCGAGTTCCGGGCAGGCGCCCATCTCGGCGCCGATCGGGCCGCAGCCGCTGGGGCAGGCCGTCGGGGATGCCGGGACCGCGCTCGGCATCGTGCGGTTGCTGCCCAACGCCGTGCCCACCAGCACGATTCTGCCCGGCTTCGGGGCGACGCTGCCCAAGCAGTCGGCGCTCGAGGCCGGGATGGGCCTGTCCAGCGCGTCCGCGAACTCCGACGCCTACCTGAGCTACGAGAAGGCCGTCGCGCAGGCGTCGCCGCTCGGGCTGTCGGTGGGCGGGAACGCGCCGCAGACGCCGGGCAGCGTGGTGCAGACCGCGTTGCCGGACAACCCGCAGCCGATCACCGGCGGGCTCAACGCGCCGTCCAACCCGCTGCTGAACGTCGGGCTGCTGAACGGCTCCGCGCACGCGCGCTGGAGCCCGACGCTCGGCCCGTGCGTCGACACCATCGCCGACGCCAGCACGTCCGTCGCGAGCCTGTCGCTGCTGAACGTCATCCCGTCGCTGCCGAACCTCGGCCTCGACAAGCTGGCGCTCGACCCGTCGACGCTCGCGAAGGGCTTCGACCTGACCAAGGGCCTGCAGAGCCTCGGCGGCCTGCTGCAGGGCGGCGGGCAGACCGCGGCCAGCGGCACCGGTTCGCTGCTGAGCCTGCCGAACGCGCTGTCGTCGCGCTCGCAGGTGAAGCTCGTCGACATCCCCGGCTCGAAGAACAAGGCCGTGCAGTCGACGTCGACGCTGCAGGGCGCGGACATCGAGATCCTCAAGGGCACGCCGCTGGCGCTGAGCATCAAGGTGGCCAGCCAGCCGACGCTGAAGGTGACCTCCACCGGTGACGCGAAGACGTCCAAAGTGGAGTACACCGCGCCGGTGCTGACCATCGAGGCAGGCGGCAAGGTGCTCTACACGCTGGACGCCGCGCACCCGACCAAGGACATCCCGATCGGGCTGCCGCTGGCCGGGCTGAGCGACCAGTTCGGGCAGCTCAACGACATCCCGGTGGTCGGCGGCCTGGTTTCGACGCTCACCAAGGGCATCCAGCAGGTCGGCAACACCGCGGGCACCGTGCTCGACCTGGGCGTGCTGCGGCTGAGCATCGCCGGGCTCGACCAGAAGAGCGCGGCGATGACGACGCCGTTCAAGGGCTTCCAGCTCGGCGCTTCGGCGCGGATGTTCGACCTGCAGCTGCTGCCCACGACGAAGCTGAAGAGCCTGCTGCCCGGCGACGCGGCGAGCAACCTGCCGTCCTCGCTGGCGCAGCTGTCGATCGGCGAGCAGATCGCGCGGGCCTACGCGCCGACCGACGGCGTGGTCTGCGGGAGCACGACGACACCGCCGCCCGCGGGCGGGGAAGCGCCCAAGGGCCCGGTGAAGAACCTCGCCTACACCGGCGGCGCGTACGACACGGTGCCGCTGTTCTGGTCGGGCACCGCGATGCTCCTGCTCGGCGTGGTCATGGTGGCCGCGATGCCGGGCTCGCGACGTCGTCCGCTGCCGATCTTGGCCGAGGAGAAGCCGTTCAAGCCGTCACCGCGGCCGCGCGAGTGACCTGAGACCGCCCCGGGGACAGTGAAGAACCCCGTCAGGAGCCTGGCTCCTGACGGGGTTCTTTGTGCTCAGCCCTGACGAAGCGTGGTGACCATCGCCTCGACGGCGATGCGGGGCTTCACGTTCAGGTCGATCGCCTCGCGGCATTCCAGCACCGCTTCGAGACGGCGCAGCGCCGACTCCGGGGTCCACGCCGTCGCGGCTTCGGCGATCTGGTCGAAGTGGTCGGGGTGGTTGAGCGTCGCGCCGGAGCGGGTCGTCGTCACCAGGACGTCGCGGTAGAAGCCCGCGAGGTCGATCAGCGCCAGGTCCAGCGTGTCGCGCTGGGTGCGGGTGGCGCGGGACTTCTGCTTCTTCTCCAGCTGCTTCACCGCGGCTTCCGCGGCCCGCTTGGCCCCCGCGACGCCCTTGCCGACGCCGTCGCCGCCCATCGCCGTGCGCAGCTCGTTGCGCTCGTCCTCGTCGCGGCCCTTGCTCGCCTCGCCCGCGTCGGCCTCCGCCGCGCTGATCAGCTGGTCGGCGCAGGTGAAGACGTCGCTGGGACGGCGCAGACCGAGCGGGATCCGCAGGACCGTGGCGCGACGCTGGCGCGCGGCCTCGTCGGTGGCGAGCCGGCGCGCGCGGCCGACGTGCCCGCCGCAGACCGCGGCGGCCCACTGCGCCTGCTCCGGGTCGACGTGGTCCCGGCGCACGAGCACGTCGGCGATCGCCTCCGGCGGCGGCGTCCGCAGGTTGACCAGGCGGCAGCGCGAACGGATCGTCACGGAGACGTCCTCGGGGTGGTCCGAGGGCGCGCAGAGCAGGAACACCGTGCGGTCCGGCGGTTCTTCGACGGCCTTCAGCAGCGCGTTCGACGCGCCTTCGGTGAGCCTGTCGGCGTCTTCGATGATCACGACCTGCCAGCTGCCGGTGGTCGGGCGGCGCGCCGCGGCCTGGACCAGCGCGCGCATCTCGGCGACCGAGATCGACAGGCCTTCGGGCACCACGAGCCGGACGTCGGCGTGGGTGCCCGCCATCGTCGTGTGGCAGCCGGGGCAGGCGTCACAACCGGTGCCGGTGCTGCACTGCAGGCCCGCGGCGAACGTCCGGGCGGCCACCGAGCGGCCGGACCCGGCCGGGCCGGTGATCAGCCAGGCGTGCGTCATCGCGCCGGGCGGCGCGGGCTCCCCGGCGACGATCTTCGCCGCGGCGGACGCGGCCGCCGTCAGGGTTTCGACCGCGGGTTCCTGGCCGACCAGCTGGTTCCAGACGCCGATGCGTTCGGTCGTCGTCACTTCGCCTCCACGCGAGACGCGTCCGCGGTCTCGACGGGCCGGGTCTCCTCGGCCGACGGCTCGTCGACGTCGAGTGGCAGGGTCACCGGCTGCTCCGGTGTGGACGCGGCCGGGGCCAGCGCCGAAAGGCGGCCGACGAACACCGCGCGCAGGGCGGTCCGGATCCGCGCGGCGACCTCGGTGTCGGTGCCGTCGGCGTCGATCACGACGTAGCGATCCGGGTCCGCGGCGGCCATCTCGACGAGCAGGTGCTGGACGCGCCACTGGTCGTTCATCGTGGCCGCCCGGTCGCGCGGCGCCCCGGGCGGAGCGGCGTCGAGCAGGACGGTCAGGTCCGGCCGCAGCCGTCCGGTCGCCCAGTCGGCGAGGCCTTCGAGCTCGTCGCTGTCGAGTCCGGCGACGGCGGACAGGTGCGCCAGCGGCGAATCGACGAACCGCTCCATCACGACCACCGAACCGGCGTCGAGCGCCGGCTGGACGTGCCGCTCGACGATGTCGGCCCGCACCGCGGCGGCGGCCAGCGCCTGGGCCCGCGCGCCGGTCAGCGACGCGCCGGAAACCAGCGCTGTCAACCGTTTGTCGTCGAGCGCCGGGTCGGCGGCGACCACCACCGGCCGGGTTCCGCCGCGCATCCAGTCGGCGAGGTTGACGGCCTGGATCGCGGTGTTGATCGCGGTGGTGCCCTCGACGGCGATGAGGAAGCCGTTGACCCGCCGCGGTGTGCGGCGCAGCGCGTTGCGCAGGTCGGACAGGATCGGCTCGGTGCGCTTGTCGTCCATCTGCCGGTAGGCGAAGAAGCCGGCGATCAGGGCGAGCGCGGCGCCGACGAGCATGATCGGCCGGGTGCCGTCGATCGTGACCGGGCTGCCCCAGACGTTGATGGTGCGCGTCGCCACGACACCGACCAGGACCGGGACGGTGACCGTGGTGCCGAACAGCACGAGCTTCATCATCAGCTGGTAGATCGCGTTGATCCGGCCGCGGATGGCGTCTTCGACGCGGGAGCCGATGATCGTGACGCCGGTGAGGAACGCCGTCCCGGCCCAGAACCCCACCAGGACCACGGTGACCAGCGAGACCGACAGGTGCGGCGACAACGCGACCAGCGCGAGCGAGAGCCCGGCCGCGATGATCGAGACGCCGAACAGCCGGTCGTGCGGGAGCCGCCGGGAAAGCTTGGGCGCGAAGGCCATGCCGGAGGCGAGGCCGAGGAAGATGGCCAGCACCAGGAGGCTGAACGCCGAGTCACCGGCCAGCAGGCTCGAGGAGTACGGCTTGGCCGAGCCGATCACGGCGCCACCGGCGGCGAACGCGCCGAACGCGCCGACCAGCAGCCCGCGCACGAGCGGCGTGCTGCGGACGAACCGGAAGCCGTCGGCGATCATCCGGCCGATGCCGAGCTTCTCCTCGTCGGCCAGGTCGGCCTTCTTCTCGGGCGACTCGTGGACGTTGCGCAGCGAAAGCTCGGGGATCCGGGTGGCGATGAGGATCGCGCTGGCCAGGTAGAGCAGGGCGGTGATGATGACGACCAGCTTCGCGATGCGGAGGCTGGTGTCTTCGCCGGGAACGTGGAGGAAGTTCGTGTTGATGCCGGTGAGGATCGCGTTCGCGCCGGCCGCGGTGATGACGGCGAGGCCGTAGGTCATCACCATGCCGAGCTGGTTGGCCGTCTCGACCTGGTCGGGGCGGCGAAGCAGGTTCGGGACCGCCGCCTCTTTCGAGGGGATCCACATGCTCGCCGCGCTGCCGACCAGGAAGTTGCCGACCAGCAGCCACCACGGCGCGCTGACGAAGGCGATGGACAGCAGGAACCCGCAGCGCAGGAGGTCGGCGACCACCATCACCTTGCGGCGGTCGAACCGGTCCGCGAGCAGGCCGCCGACCGGGGCGAACAGCAGCCCCGGCGCCAGTCCGGTCAGCACGACGCCGACGAAGGCGAAGTTCTGCGCGAAGTAGTTGTTCGTCAGCTTCGTGGCCAGGCCGGTGAGGGCCAGGATGTTCAGCCAGTCGGCCACGCTGCACAGGTACGTGACGCCCCAGAGGCGCCGGAACGGTTTGATCGCCAGCACCCGCCGGACCCGGCTGATCGTGGACGCCTCGGCGCCCGACGACCCGCCCGGGCCGGACCCGGGTACCGATCGCACGCCCTCGCTGATACGCCCACCCCACTAGTCACCGCGGTGCCGGGCACCCTCGTGAGTTAGCCCGACCGTGTAGCCAGGGTAGCCCGATCGGCCTCTGGCACGCGGACGACCCCGAGGTCCCAGTGGGGTGGGGATCAGCTGGTGAACGTCAGTCGAACAACCCCGTCACGCTGCTGACCAGGCTCGAGACCATCTCGATGGCGACGACCCCGAACACGATCAGCAGCACCACCGCGAGTATCACGCCCGAAGCGCTCGACGACGGCCTGCCGATCGCCGGCATCGACACCGCGGGCAGCTTCGGCAGCTTGCGCCGCTTGACGGGCACGACCTCGAGGTCGTCGTCGAAGTCGTCCTCGGCGGGCGGTGGCAGCTGCCGGACGGGCCGGAGCATCTGCGGTGCCCGCTTCGGCCAGGTCCGTTGCCGGTTGCGTTGCCGTGGCAACACCCCGAGCGGCGGCGTCACGTCCTCGCCGAGCGTGCCCGTGGTGCCGGCGGGTGGGATCGCTTCCGGGGCACGGGCCCCGGGCACGCCGTCTTCGCGGAGCGTTTCCTCCACCATCCGGCGTACGACCTCCTCGTCGTGCTGCACGGGCCCGGCGACCGAGATGGCGGCGGGCTCGTGGCCGTTCGGCATCGCGGTGCGTGGCTCGGGGTCCGTGGTGACCAGTCCGGAGACCGGGTCCGCGAACGTCTCGCCTGGTGTTTCGGACAGTGTGCCGTCGCGCTGAGTGAGCTCGGGGGCACTGAAGAAGGGAGCCTCACCGTTCGCGCTCATGGTGACCACCTCACTACTGAATGTCCTCGCCTTTCCAGGGTAGCGACCAAGGCGGATAACGCATCCGCCCAATGGCTCTGTCTCCACGGGAGGGTTCGTCACGCAGCGCAAGCCCACGCCCGAACCCCCAGCAGTGTCCAATCCGCCGAGGCTCCGGTCGACCGCCAATGGTGACAGATCGTAGTGAAGCCCATCACAGTCACCGACAGCGACCGCCCGTAACCGGTCATACCCAGGGTGTCAGGATGACCAGTTTCGCGCGTGGCGATCGAGCCCGGATGGAGCAGCCCTGGCGGCGTCGGCGTCGTCGTCAATTGATCAGGAGACCTCCTCCTGCCCGAGGTCGATCATCTTCCGGCACCAGTCGCGGAGCATTTCGCGGCTGAACGGGCTCAGCACCAGCTGGCGACGGCCGTCACCGCGGTCCAGGGCCGCCAGCGCGAAGCGGCCGAGGTCCGTGTCGACCAGGACGAAGCCGTGGTCGGGGAACTCCGCGCACAGCCCGCCGAACGCGAGCATGTCCAGGACCGCCGTGCCCGAGCGAGGCCGGGCCAGGACGTCGCGCATCGTGCCGACGTCGTCGTCCTGGCCGTCGTGGACCAGGCCGTCGTCGTCCACCGTGACCCAAATCGCGCGGCGCGGGCTGCCGAACGGCGCCTCCGGCAGCTCCGCCACCAGCATCTCGGGGAGCTCCTCGAAGTCGGCCAGGTGGATCGCCGTGCGGCCGGGCAGCGAGCCCATCATGAAGGCCCGCTCGCCGTCGGCGTAGCACCGGATGTCCGCGGTCTCCGGTCCCTCGTCGAACACGCCGCACAGCGCCGCGCGGACGGAACCGCGCAGCATCAGCGACACGACCTCGAAGCCGACGTCGTTGAGCTCGCCGTCTTCGCCGAACGGCGTGCCGTCGATCCAGGCGGCCCACGCCACGTGCCGCTCGACCTCCTCGGCCAGGTCCGCCGGGTCGTCGGAGACCGGGCCGTGCACGAGGATGTCGTGGTCGCTGACGTCCGGGTTGTAGAGCCGGTCCACGGGCTCGCGGTCCGGCATCGCCGCCAGCACCGGCCCGGCCGCCAGCTCCAGCAGCTCGCGCGCCGCCGTCCGCTCAGGCATGGCGTCGCACCTCGCCCTCCACGTCGCTCCGCTCGACCGGCGGCTTGACCGCGGGCCCGCCAGAGCCCTCGCCCGGACCGGAGCCGACCGGCGGCTCACCGGCGGCGGCCGCGCCCCGCCACTCCGGCACACCGCTGTTCTCCTCGACCGCGGCGAGGATCGCGTCGCGCACCGTGAGGTCTCTCCGGGCAGCCGGCTCAGGCATGGCTCTGCACCGCCTCGACGATCCACTGCTCGGCCGTGCTCCGCGAGGCCGGCCCCCACGTGACCGTCCAGCGCCCGGTCCGGCCCACGGCCGCGCTGAACTGGTAGCGGCCGAGGTCGTTGTCGACCAGGCCGAACGCGCCGTGCGGGTACTCGGCCAGTATCGAGTCGCGCACCGCGAGGTCGACCAGCACCGTGCCCAGCCGCGGCCGCGCCGCGCACTCCCGGATCAGCTCGACGGCCTCCTCGCACCGCCGCGGGATCAGGCCGCCCTCGTCGGTCTCGATGCGCACCTGCCGGCCCGGGCCCGGCGGCCGGTCCGGCAGGCCGTCGAACACCCAGCCCGGCAGCTCGCTGAGGAACCCGGACCGCAGCCGCGCGCGGTTGCCCAGCTTGTGCAGCACCGTGGTGTAGTCCTCGTCGCCGAAGAACCGGACCTCCCACGGCTCGCGCCGGGCCGGGAAGACGCCGGTGACGACGCCGCGGATGAAGCCGCCGCGCAACGCCCGGTACAGCCCGACGGCCTCCGCCGTAACCTCGCCGCCCGGCGCCAGGCCGATCGCGGCCATCCCGGCGACGAACCGGGTGTACTGCTCGACTTCGTCGGCCAGGGTCCGCGGCCGGTTCGCCCGGCGCGAGAACCGGGGCTCGGTGTCCGCGAGCACCGGCGGGATCTCGAACTCGGGGTCGTAGAACTCCATCACGGAGGGCCGCTCCGGGACCTCGGCCGAGAGCGGGGCGATGACCTCGTCGATGACGTCGAAGACCGCGACTGAGTTGTTCACCCCTGAATTGAACACCCTGGCACCGACAATTTCTCGCACATACGTTCGAACAGGCGAGATGAGTCGCCGAACGGTCGGTGCATGGTCCGAAACGCCGTGAAGGCCCCCTTGCCGGCCATAAGAGCCGGTAAGGAGGCCTTCACGGACTTCCTGGGAGCGCTACTTCGCCTTGGTGGCCGTGGTGCGCTTCGGGGCGGTCTTCGTCGCGGTGGACTTCGTGGCCGCAGCCTTGGCGGTCTTGCTCGTGCCCGCCTTGACCGTCTTCGCCGTCGTCGAAGCGGGTTTGCGCGCCGGCGCCTTCCGCTTCGGCGCCGGGCCCTTGGCCCGCTTCTCCGCCAGCAGCTCGGACGCGCGTTCGGTGGTGAGCTCCTCGATCTCGTCACCCTTGCGCAGCGTCGCGTTGTACTCGCCGTCGGTCACGTACGGGCCGAACCGGCCGTCCTTGACCACCATCGGCTTCTTCGACACCGGGTCCTCGCCGAGCTCCTTGAGCGGCGGCTTCGCCGTGGCCGACCGGCCGCGCTGCTTCGGCTCCGCGTAGATCTTCAGCGCCTCTTCGACGGTGATCGAGAACAGCTGGTCCTCGGTCGCGAGCGAACGCGAGTCCGTGCCCTTCTTCAGGTACGGCCCGTAGCGCCCGTTCTGCGCCGTGATCTCGTCGCCGGACTCCGGGTCCTTGCCGACCACGCGCGGCAGCGAAAGCAGCTTCAGCGCGTCTTCGAGCGTCACCGACTCGATGTCCATCGACTTGAACAGCGAACCGGTGCGCGGCTTCGGCTGCTTCGCCTTCGCGGCCTTCTTCTGCGCGGCCGTCGCGGTCTCGGGCAGCGGCTCGGCCTCCGGCAGCACCTCGGTCACGTACGGTCCGAAGCGGCCTTCCTTCGCGACGATGTCGTGCCCGCTCACCGGGTCGGCGCCCAGCGTGCGGCCCTCCTGCGGGGTCGCGAACAGCTTCTCCGCCAGCTCCAGGGACAGCTCGTCCGGCGGCAGGTCTTCGGGCAGGTTCGCACGCTGCGAGTTGCCGTCGACCTCGCGCTCCAGGTACGGCCCGTAGCGGCCGACGCGGACGACGACCTTGTGGCCTTCGGAGTCGTTGAACAGCGGGATCGAGTTGATCTCCCGCGCGTCGATGTCCTCGACACTGCCCTCGACCAGCTTCTTCAAACCGCCGAGGCGGCCGATCGAGCCGTCGACGCCCATGTCGCCGCCGAAGTAGAACTTCGACAGCCACTGCCCGCGCTGCTCGTCGCCGTTGGCGATGCGGTCGAGCTCGTCCTCCATGCCGGCGGTGAAGTCGTAGTCGACCAGCCGCTCGAAGTGCCGTTCCATCAGGCCGATCACGGCGAACGCGACCCACGACGGAACGAGCGCGGAGCCCTTCTTCCAGACGTAGCCGCGGTCCTGGATGGTCTTGATGATCGACGCGTACGTCGACGGGCGGCCGATGCCCAGCTCTTCCAGCTTGCTGACCAGGCTCGGCTCGGAGTACCGGGCCGGCGGCGACGTCGTGTGCCCGTCCGGGCTCAGCTCGGTCGCGGTGAGGTCCTGGTCCTTCTCGAGCACCGGCAGGCGGCTCTGCTTGTCGTCGGCGTCGCCACCGGTCTCGGTGTCGACCGCTTCGACGTACGCCTTCAGGAAGCCCGCGAAGGTGATCGTGCGGCCCGAAGCCGCGAAGGTGCACTCCTCGCCCGACGTCGCGTTGCCGACGATGCGCACCGACATCGTGGTGCCCTTGGCGTCGGTCATCTGCGAGGCGATCGTGCGCTGCCAGATCATCTCGTAGAGGCGGTACTCGTCGGTGTCCAGCTCGCTCGCGACCTGACCCGGCGTGCGGAAGACCTCGCCCGAGGGCCGGATCGCCTCGTGCGCTTCCTGCGCGTTCTTCACCTTGCGGGTGTACTGGCGCGGCGACGGCGAGACGTACTCCTTGCCGTACAGCTGCGTGGCCTGGCTGCGCGCCGCCGAGATCGCCGACTCCGACAGGGTCGTCGAGTCGGTACGCATGTAAGTGATGTAACCGTTCTCGTACAGCTTCTGCGCGATCCGCATGGTGCGCTCGGAGGTGAACCGCATCTTGCGGCCCGCCTCCTGCTGCAGCGTCGAGGTCATGAACGGCGCGTACGGCTTCCGCGTGTACGGCTTCTCCTCGACGCTCGAGACCTTGAAGTCACGCTGCTTCAGCGCGTCGGCCAGGCGCCGCGCGTCGGCCTCGGCCAGCACGCGGATCTCGTTGTTCGAGGCCTTGAGCTGCCCGTCCGAGCCGAAGTCGCGGCCGGTGGCCAGGCGCGCGCCGTCCACGGCGACCAGGCGAGCCGGGAAGTTCCGCGGCGACGCCTCTTCACCCGCGTCCATCGTCGCCGAGATGTCCCAGTAGGACGCCGAGGTGAAACGCATCCGCTCGCGTTCGCGCTCGACCACGATCCGGGTCGCCACCGACTGCACGCGGCCCGCCGAAAGCTTCGGCATGACCTTCTTCCACAGCACCGGCGAGACCTCGTAGCCGTAGAGGCGGTCGAGGATGCGGCGGGTCTCCTGAGCGTCGACGAGGTCGACGTCCAGCTCACGGGTCGAGTCGGCGGCCGCGAGGATCGCCTGCTCGGTGACCTCGTGGAAGACCATCCGGCGGACCGGGACCTTCGGCTTCAGCGTCTCGAGCAGGTGCCACGCGATGGCTTCGCCCTCGCGGTCGGGGTCCGTCGCGAGGTAGAGCTCGTCGACGTCCTTCAGCAGCCCCTTGAGCTCGGTGACCTTGGACTTCTTGTCCGGGGTGACCACGTAGAGGGCCTTGAAGTCGTTGTCGACGTCGACACCGAGCCGGGCCCACGACTCGCCCTTGTACTGGGCGGGGACGTCGGCGGCGCCGCGCGGCAGGTCGCGGATGTGCCCGACGGAGGACTCGACGACGTAACCGCCGCCGAGGTAGGGGGCGATCTTGCGGGCCTTGGTCGGTGACTCGACGATCACGAGCCGCCGGTGCCCGGCGCCGTTGTCCGCCCCGGCTCCGTTCTTCTTGGTCCCTGCTCCTGCCACGCTGTCCTGCTCTCCGCTCATCTCGTCCCGCCGCCGCGGGACTGCACCACGTCCGGACCCCTGACGGAGGGCCCGAGCCCGCGTCTCGGCCTGTCAGTGTGCACGCTCTCCCAGCCCGGACGGCGTGGAGGTGGCCCAACACGCCGCTGGGCCCGTGTCCACCGCATCGCCGCTGACCTCGGCGATGTTTCCTCTCTACACCGGGCACGTGATTTCGGCCACGTGCCGCGCAGCCTAGCGCGTGACCGTCCGGATACCCTCCGTTCGACGGTGGTGGGCGCGTGGAGGTGACCGCTTCACTGGATTCCCCGTCCAGCCGAAAGGAACCGCCATGACCCGACGCCTGCTCGGCGCCCTGCTCACCGCCGTGACCGCCACCGTATTACTGGGAGTCACTCCGGCGAACGCGGCGGCGGCGAACTTCGCCGGCACCGTGGCGCTGTCCAACTGCTCGGGCTCCGTGGTCAAGCCGGCCGCCACGCCGGACACCGCGCCCGCCCTCGTCATGTCCAACGGCCACTGCCTCGAAAGCGGCTTCCCCGGCCCCGGCCAGGTGATCACGAACCAGACCTCGACCCGGACGTTCACGCTGCTCACGGCCAGCGGGAGCAACAAGGCCACGCTCCGCGCGAAGAAGATCATCTACGGCACGATGACCGACACCGACGTGTCGCTCTACCAGCTCACCACCACCTACGCGCAGATCAAGTCCAACTACGGGATCTCCCCGCTCGAGCTGTCGAACGCGCACCCGACCGCCGGCTCCGCGATCGACGTCGTCTCCGGCTACTGGAAGCGCGTCTACTCCTGCAACATCGACGGGTTCGTCTACCGCCTCAAGGAGGGCAGCTGGACCTGGAAGGACTCGATCCGCTACACCTCCGCGTGCCAGACCATCGGCGGGACCTCGGGCTCTCCGATCATCTCCGGCGGCAAGGTCGTCGGCGTCAACAACACCGGCAACGAAGACGGCCAGCGCTGCACGGAGAACAACCCGTGCGAGGTCGACCAGGCCGGCAACGTCACCGTGCACCACCTGACGAACTACGGCGAAGAGACCTACGGCATCCCGGCCTGCCTCACCGCGGCCAACGAGATCGCCCTCACCCAGGCCGGCTGCACCCTGCCCCGGCCCTGACGCGGCGGCCGCACCCGGTCAGGCCGTGCTCGTCACGGCCTCCGGGTGCGGTTCCACCTCCGCCGGCACCGCCCCGGGCCACGCCGCTTCGGCGCCCGGCGGCGGCTCGCCGATCAGCTCCAGCAGCGCCTCCAACCGGCGTTTCCCGGTGACCTTCACGGCCGGGACCTCGGCTTTCGGGCCGGTCAGCTTGGCCAGGACGCCCAGCGGCGTCAGCGCGTCGACCAGCCGCTCGTGCATGCCGGGCGCCAGCGGGTCGACGGCCAGCAGGTAGCCCTGCGTGCCGGGCCGGCCGCCGGCCAGCGCCCACATCCGCAGCATCGCCCCGCTCAGCCGGAAGCCGTCCGGCACCGCCTTGCCCGAGTCGTCCTCCACCGGGCCGGCGCAGCCCGTACGCAGCCATTTCACCGCCATCGGGAGCAGGTCCACCCGGAACGACGTCCGGACCTGCGGGTTGCCGCAGTCGGCCCTGGAAACCTGGGCGTCCGCGCCGCGCTGCCGCAGCTCACGCGCGAGGATGTGCGCCCGCCACGGCTCCTCGACGACCACCGAAAGCCGCGCGGCGGTGCGCCCGAACCCGGTGATCTGACCGTGGCAGCACAAGAGCCCGGCCAGGTCGCCCAGGCCGGGCCCGCTGGCCTCCGCGGAGAAGAGCGAGATCGTCCGATCCACCGCGCCATACTAGAACACAAGTTCGATTCGTGGCGAGGGTCACGGGATCTTTCAGCGTGGCGGCCCGTCGAGCTGACGGCAGCCGGGGGCCCGCTGCTGCGCCGCCTCCAGGGCCGGGACGTCCTTGAGGCCCTTGAGGTAGTCGAGCGCGTCGATGCGGTCCAGCGTGGCCCTGGCCTCGCCGAGGGCCTCCTTGGTCGCCGCCGCGTCGCCGCGGACCGCGTCGATCCGCTGACGCGCGTTCTCGGCCTGCGTGCGGATCTCGGTGAACTGCCCGATGACGTCCTCGCGGCCGCCGTCCGCGGCGGGCACGGGCGGCGCGCCGAGCGCGGTCAGCCCGGCCAGGCTCCGGTCGAGCCCGCCGACCACCGACGAAAGCAGCTCGCTCGACGTCCGGGACGCCTGCTGCGGCGTGCTCGGGTCGACCGTCGGGAGCGAAGCCAGGGTGCGGACCAGGCCGCCCACCGCGCCGCAGTAGGCGTCCGCCCATCTCGCCGCGGGATCGGCCTGCGGCACCACGGTCGTCACCGACAGACCCTGGTCCCGCGCCGGCGGCTGCGTGGCGGCTTGCTGCCCGCAGCCGGCGAGGCCGATCGTGATCGTCGTGGTCAGAGCGGCTAAGACGGTTGACCGCGGCCGCACCTGCACACCTCCTGCTCGACGACGTCCCGGAGAGCCCGACGGTACCGACTCGGTGCCGCTTCGCAACTCGCCAGTCCGGCGTGGGATGCCCCGGTACGCCACGGGCCCGGCACGCGACGCTGCGTGCCGGGCCCGTGGACGGGTACCGCGAGGATCAGGCCTTGATCTCCGTCGGGGTGTCCGTGAGGACCGTTCCCCGCCGCTTCGAGACCACGATCGCCGCCACGATCACGGCGACCGCGACCAGCGAGATGATGATGCGCACCGCGGTGTTCTGGTCCGGGCCGATCGAGAACTGCACGATGGCGGGCGCGATCAGCACTGAGACCAAGTTCATCACCTTGATCAGCGGGTTGATCGCCGGGCCGGCGGTGTCCTTGAACGGGTCACCCACGGTGTCACCGATGATGGTGGCCTCGTGCGCGGACGAGCCCTTGCCACCGTGGTTGCCGTCCTCCACGAGCTTCTTCGCGTTGTCCCACGCGCCACCGGAGTTGGCGAGGAAGATCGCCATCAGGGTGCCGCACGCGATCGCGCCGGCCAGGTAGCCGGCGAGCGCGCCGGTGCCCAGGCCGAAACCGACCGCGATCGGGGCGAAGACCGCCAGCAGACCCGGCGTCGTCAGCTCACGCAGCGAGTCGCGCGTGACGATGTCGACGACCCGGCCGTACTCGGGACGGGTGGTGCCCTCCATGATCCCGGGGATGTCGCGGAACTGGCGACGGACCTCGTAGACCACCGCGCCGGCGGCGCGGGAGACCGCGTTGACGGCGAGACCGGAGAACATGAACACCACGGCCGCGCCGACGATGACGCCGACGAGGGTGTTCGGGCTGACGATCGTGTTGACGAACGAGTTCGCCCCGGCGATGCCGTCGGCGACGCCGGTGCCCATGCCGGTCAGCGTCTTCGCGATCGCGTCCGAATAGGAGCCGAACAGCGCCGTCGCCGCGAGCACCGCCGTGGCGATCGCGATGCCCTTGGTGATCGCCTTGGTGGTGTTGCCGACCGCGTCCAGCTCGGTGAGGATCTGCGCGGCCTTCTCGTCGACGTCGCCCGACATCTCGGCGATGCCCTGCGCGTTGTCCGAAACCGGGCCGAAGGTGTCCATCGCGACGATGACGCCGACGGTGGTCAGCAGGCCGGTACCGGCGAGCGCCACGGCGAACAGCGCGACGCCGCCGCCCAGGAGGTACGCGCCGAACACGGCCGCGGCGATCACCAGCGCGGTGTACACAGCGGACTCGAAACCGACCGAGATGCCGGAGAGGATGACGGTCGCGCCGCCGGTCTCCGACGTCTGCGCGACGTCCTTCACCGGCTTGTACTCGGTGCCCGTGTAGTAACCGGTCAGCTTCAGGATGACCGCGGCGAGCACGATGCCGATGATCACCGCGATGGTCGCGATGACCGCCGGGTTGCCCGAGTTTTCGAAGCCCGCACCGAAGTCCGAGAAGCTGCTCGGCAGGTAGACGAACGCCGCGATCGCCGACAGCACCGCGGAAATGACCGCGGAGATGTAGAAGGAGCGGTTGATCGTGACGAGGCCGGGCTCGCCGACGCGCGCCTTCGTGATGTAGACACCGATCACCGCGGTGATCACGCCGATGGCCGGCACGATCAGCGGGAAGATCAGGCCGTGCACACCGAAGGCGGTGCTGCCCAGGATCAGGGCGGCGACGAGCATGACGGCGTAGGACTCGAAGAGGTCCGCCGCCATGCCGGCGCAGTCACCCACGTTGTCACCGACGTTGTCCGCGATGGTCGCGGCGTTGCGGGGGTCGTCCTCCGGGATGCCCTGCTCGACCTTGCCGACCAGGTCCGCGCCGACGTCGGCGGCCTTGGTGAAGATACCGCCGCCGACACGCATGAACATGGCGATCAGCGCGGCACCGAAACCGAAGCCTTCGAGGACCTTGGGCGCCTGGCCGGTGTACACCAGCACGACGACCGCGGCACCGAACAGGCCGAGGCCGACGGTGATCATGCCGACCACACCACCGGTGCGGAAGGCCACGCGCATAGCGGTCTCGCGGCCGCCTTCCTCACGTGACGCGGCGGCCACGCGCAGGTTCGCCTGCGTCGCCAGCCACATGCCGAGGTAACCGATCGCGAACGAGAAGCCGGCGCCGACCAGGAAGAAGAGCGAGCGGCCGATCTTCTCGTTCCAGTCGTCGGCGGGAAGTGCGAAGAGCAGGAGGAACACGATCGCGCCGAAAATGGCGAGAGTGTTCCGCTGCCGCTTGAGGTAAGCGGCCGCGCCTTCCTGCACCGCCTTGGCGATGTCCTGCATCTTGGCGGTGCCCTGGCCCGCGGCCAGCACCTCCTTGAGCAAGACGTAGCCGATGACGAGTGCGGCAAGCGCGACCACGGCGACTACACCGACGATCGTGTAGCCACCTCCGGAGAGCGTGATGTTGCCGCCCTCCGCGAGGAACTGCCGTGCCATTCGTCCTCCAGGAGACGTCGACATGCGCCAGCGTCGACGGCAGGCCGAGGTTCGACACGGCCGACGCTGGCTTGGACCCTGTACCGAGCGACACGCTAGCCGGGCAGCAACGCACGTCTCACATGACGCTCACCACAGAGAGTGTGGATTGCGGGAGTGTATTGGTACTGCAACCAGGCCCGACAAGCCGTCCCAGGGTCGGTACAATCCGTTACCTTGTGAGCCTCCTCACTTGATCGATCACTCTGCCGCCGATCCGTTGGCCCTGCTGGGATACGCCGGAACTGTCGGACCCCTGTGCCAAGCTCGGCGAGTGGACGATTCACGTGGGCGGCGGCTGCTGGGGCGGGTGACCGCGGGCATCCCGGCGCGCGAAGACCCGATCACGCACGTCGCGGACCTGCCGGGCCGCGCGGCGCGCTTCTCGCCGTGGCCGTCGTGGGCGGATCCGGCGGTGGTGAACGCGCTGCGTGACTGCGGCGTCCCGTCGCCGTGGGCGCACCAGGCCGAGGCGGCGTCGCACGCGTACGAGGGTCGTCATGTCGTGATTTCGACCGGCACGGCGTCCGGCAAGTCGCTCGCCTACCAGCTGCCGGTGCTGTCCCGGCTGGCCGCGGGTGAGAAGACGACGGCGCTGTACCTGTCGCCGACCAAGGCGCTGGGCGCGGACCAGCTGCGGTCGGTGTCCTCTTTGGACGTGCCCGGCGTCCGGGCGGCGGCGTTCGACGGGGATACCCCGATGGTCGAACGCGACTGGGTGCGCGCGCACGCGAACTGGGTCTTCACCAACCCGGACATGCTGCACCGCGGAATCCTCTCGGCGCACGGCCGGTGGGCGCCGTTCTTCCGGCGGCTCGGCTGCGTCGTCGTCGATGAGTGCCACAGCTATCGCGGGGTCTTCGGGTCGCACGTGGCCCTGTTGCTGCGCCGGCTTCGGCGGGTGGCGGAGCACTACGGCGCTTCACCGGTGTTCGTACTGGCTTCCGCGACAACGGCTTCGCCGGCTTCTTTCGCTTCGCGGCTGACTGGAGTTCCGTGCGTCGCCGTCACCGATGACGCGTCGCCGCGCGGCGCTCGCACGGTGGCGTTGTGGGAGCCGCCGCTGCTGGAGGAGCTGACGGGTGAGAACGGCGCACCGGTCCGGCGGTCGGCCGGCGCGGAGGCGTCGCGGATCCTCGCCGACCTGGTCGTCGAAGGCGCGCGGTCGCTGGCCTTCATCCGCTCGCGCCGGGGCGCGGAGCTGGCCGCGCTGGGTGCGCGTCGCATACTGTCCGAAGTGGACCCACGCTTGGCGGGAACCGTTGCGGCGTACAGATCTGGCTACTTACCGGAGGAGCGTCGGGCCCTCGAAGCGGCGTTGCTGTCGGGCCGGTTGCTGGGCGTCGCGACGACCAACGCGCTGGAGCTGGGCGTCGACATCGCGGGGCTGGACGCGGTGGTGCTGGCGGGCTATCCGGGCACGCTCGCGTCGTTCTGGCAGCAGGCCGGCCGCGCGGGCCGTTCGGGCGACTCGGCGCTGGTGGTGTTCGTCGCACGCGACGACCCGCTGGACACGTACCTGGTGCACCACCCGGCGGCGTTGCTCGAGAGGCCGGTGGAGTCGGCGGTGCTAGACCCGTCGAACCCGTACGTGCTGGCGCCGCAGCTCGCGTGCGCCGTCGCCGAGCTGCCGCTGACCGTGCCCGAGCTGGAGATGTTCGGCGGCGCGGCCGCCCAGGCGGTGCTGGCCGAACTGGCGGAGCAGAAACTGCTGCGCCGCCGATCGAGCGGCTGGTACTGGACATCCCGCGACCGCCCCCACGCCGACGTCGGCATCCGCGGAACGGGCGGCGAGCAGATAGCGGTGGTCGAGTCGGACTCCGGCCGAATGCTGGGCACGGTCGACCCGGGCTCGGCCTGCTTCGCCGTCCACCCCGGCGCGGTCTACCTGCACCAGGGTTCGTCGTACGTAGTGGATGAGCTGGACTTGGAGCAGGGCTTGGCGCTGGTGCACGCGGAGAACCCGGACTGGACGACGACACCGCGCGAGATCGTGGACATCTCGGTGCTGAGCACCCAGGAGAAGCAGGACTTCGGCGGAGTGAGCATCTGCCTGGGCGAGGTAGCGGTGACGTCCCAAGTAGTGGGCTACCTGCGAAGACGTCCGTCGGGCGAGGTGCTGGACTCGACACCGTTGGACCTGCCGGAGCAAAGCCTCCACACGCGGGCGGTCTGGTACACGATCTCGTCGCACCTGCTCGGCCCTAGCGAGCCGCCACGTGCGGCGGTCCTGGGTTCGGGCGACCGCAGCGCGGCCGAGCGGGACTCGGGAGGCACGGGTTCGGACGACCGGCATCCGGCCGGACGGCAGTCGGGCGACCGTGATGCGGCTGGGCGAGACCTGGGTGATGCGGACTCAGGCGACCGGAATCCGGCCGGACGGGAGCCAGGCGAACGCGGCGAGGCCGATCGGGATTCGGGCGACCGCGAGCCGACCGGGCAAGACTCGAGTGGCGTGGATTCCGACCACCGGAATCCGGCCGTTCAGGAGTCGGGCGCTTGTGGCGCGACCAATCGGGATCCGAGCGACCGCGGCCCCGCCGGGCGAAGCTCGGGCGACCGCGGGCCGACCGAGCGAGATTCGGCTGGCGATGGTGCGGCCGCCCAGGATCCGGGCGACCGTGCGGCGGCCGATCGGGATTCGGGCGGCCGTGGCCCGGTCGGGCGAGGCGCAGGCGGCGAGGGCTCCGGCGGCCGGAATTCAGCCGGCCGCGAGACCGTCGTCGGCGGGCCTGCGATGGTCGGCTCGGTTGAGGTCGTCCGCGGTTCTGGGGCCGATGGCGAGGCGGGGACCGGGGGCCATCGGGTGGGGACCGAATCTGCGGGGACGGTGGGGACCGGGGAGGAAACCCTGGCGAACGGTCGGGGGCCCGTTCACGAGGGTGGCAGGACACCGGGGGGTGCCGGATTGGTTCCGGCACGGGTCCCCGGTGCCCTGCATGCCGCCGAGCACGCGGCGATCGGCCTGCTACCGCTTTTTGCTACGTGCGACCGATGGGACATCGGCGGGGTGAGTACCGCGTGGCACGAAGACACCGGGGAGGCAACGGTGTTCGTGCACGACGGCCATCCCGGGGGTGCGGGATTTGCCGAGCGCGGTTATGCCGCGATTGTCCCGTGGCTGGTCGCAACGCGGGAGGCGATCGTCTCCTGCGAGTGCCCGACGGGATGCCCGTCCTGCGTTCAGTCGCCGAAGTGCGGGAACGGCAACGAACCGCTGGACAAGGCGGGGGCGGTGGCAGTTCTCGGAACCGTGCTCGGGGCATTGCGTCAACACGGCGCCTAGAACGGCCACTCAGTGGTCCATGGAGTTGTGTCCTGCTCCGCCTCGGCCGGGCTGGGACCGGCCTGGGGCGGTGGTTCGAAGTGGCTCAGGCCGCAGTGGTCTGAACCAGCAGGGCGGCGTCGGCGCCGGCCAGTGCACGGACGAGCACGTCGTGCACCTCGGCGGCGTCCGGCAGCTGCCAGCCGCAGACCTCGGGCTTGACGCGCCAGTGCACGACACCGTGCTGGAACGGCGAGGGAGGCAGCGGGATCCAGCTGTCCTTGCCGTGCCACTGGATCGTGGCGCGGGAGGCGAGCTCCGCCGGGATGCTGTCGGCGGCGGTGGTGAGGAAGAGCCAGCGGCCGTTCGGCAGCGCGATGATGGGCGCCGGGTGGCCGAGGGCGCGGAGCAGGCGGCAGGCGCGCTTGCCGAGTTCGTCGTCGACCTCGATGGCGTCGAGCACGGTGCCGGTCGCGACGAGCAGGCTGTGGGTGCGGTCGGAGAACCAGGTGGCGACCTCGTGAGCGTGGGTGCCGATCTGCTCGCGCCAGTTGTCACTGGCCGGAACGGGACGGCGCCAGGTGAGGTCGTCACCCTCGGTGAGCGGCGCGGGGTTGACGCCCGGCAGCACCGGCCAGCCACGCCAGGCGAGACCGATCGCCTCCGCCCGCATTTCGATGCGGAAGGCGCCGCGCCAGCTGTCCGGCCAATTCGCGTCCAACATGTCTTTCCTGCCTGTGAGGTCTGGTTCGTCGCGACCCCCCGAGACCCTGCCGTGGTGTCGCACGTCTCACTTAACGGCAAGTTGCACATTGCCCGGAACCCCCACGCGACAACCGGTGGTTACGGGGCGATGAGCGCCCAGTAGTCCCTACGCCGGACCGAACGGACTGACGGGCCTCCGACGGTGAACGGCAGGCAAACAAAGACCGTTCGTCGCGGTGAACCCCAGGATCGGCACCCGCAGGAGGCCTCACAGAGCCCACACAGGCCACCCATCAGCCCAGGTGAGAGAGGGTTCTGACCGCTCACCGTGCACTGATGACCGCTGCGCGTGACCAACCACCGCTCATCGCGCGGCCCGGCCGCCGCGCCGGTCACCCCCGCATACCGACCGGTCGGCGTCCGCCGGTCGACCACACCAGCGAGTCAGCCCGGTGGAAGGCGAGCGGCGATTCCGGGCGGCACATTGCCGGTGCGGCGGGTCCCCGCTGGTTGGCGCGTTGGTGAACGGCCAGTCACTTGGCGCCCATCTGTCGCCGCAGCTGTTCATCGCATGTGACATGGGTCGAGTCTCGTGCTCGGCGAGCGCGGGCGGTGGCCAGCGGTCTGCACGGACAGCAGTTGGGCTTGGCCAGGCTCGCCGCCGAGCAAGTGCTCGGTTCACCGCTTGCGGGGTCGGCTCACGCCCACGCACGGCATAACCGGCTTCGCTGGTGACCCTGCTCGATGCCGCTCACGGACGCTGGTCTGCGGCGCAGGTGGTCACGGCGGTTGGACAGTGGGCCGGTTCGGTGCAGCTAGGTCCTCGTGGGTTGGTTTGGCCGGGGGTAGTCGGCGGGGCAGGGCACGGTGGTCGGCCAGCGAGGCTGGTCGGCCTCGGCAGTTGGTTACCAGCGTGGGTGGCCGGTGTGGGGCCGGGTCAGGGTGGTTCGTTGACGGGGCCTGCTCGGGCGTGTGCTGATGGGGCGGGCAGTCCGGCGAACTTCGAGTTTGGGGCTTCTACCTCGATTAGGGCGTCCAGTCTTTGCCACCGGCAGGTCAGGAGCTTGGCTCCCATGTGGTCCGTCACCCAGCGGGCGCGGCCGCAGGCTTTGTCCGGGCCCTCTGATGCGTGTGATGCCGCTGCTAGGGCTCCCAGATCGGCTGCCGATTCGACTTGGTGCCGAGCGATGGTCACCGTGCTCAGCCAGAGGCCGAGCACTGCTATTCCCGTTAGCGCCGCGACTGCCACTGCTGTCCAGATTGTCGCCGCTCCGCTGTCCGCCTTCGTGGTGGAGGCGGCTTGGCGGCTACGTATCCGCGCGGTTGCCGCAGTGCGGCGTCGCGCCTTGGCGTTAGGGCGGCTGGCGGTGCGCGGACTGTGCTGTGTTCGGGCCCTCTGGTTGTCAGCGTGAGGCATTGGGGGCCTCTGTGCCTGGCTCGGCCAGGGCGTACGCCGTCGCCTTCAAGGTGATCATCGGCAGGAGGGTGTCGGCTGGGTGGGCTGCCACTCTGACCGTGATTTCTTCGCCCGTGTGCTGGACGTCGAGGGTTGCTCCCGGTGGTGCGATCTGGTGGACCGCCGCCTCGGCCTGGGTGGGTTGGCCTCTGGCCAGGAGGCGCGCTGCCTCGCGGGCCGCGTCTGTGCAGTGCAGCTGGGCTGTCACCATCGTCGTTGCCGCCAACAGCAACAGCCCCAGCACTGTGAGGCCGGCCAGCCCGAGGGCTGCTTCGACCGTGACCGAGCCGTCGTCGCGGCGGGTCATGACGGGACCGACAAGGCCTTCATGACCAGGCTCGTCAGCCACGAGACGACCGAGTCGCCCGTGAGCAGGGTGTAGAGGACGGCCGCGAAAGCCGCTACCGCGACCGTGACGATGGCGTACTCGACCGTTGTGGAGCCGTCGTCGTTAGTGGGACGTCGGTGGGGCGTGTTCATGGGGATTCCCTTCGATAAAGAGGTCAGAAGAGGGGGCCGAGACGGGCGGCCAGGCCCAGGACGACCGGCAGGACGCCCAGGCAGAAGAAGGCGGGCAGGAAGACCAGACCCACCGGCAGGGCCAGCGCCACTCCGGCTCGTTCGGCGCGTTCCTCGGCCTCGGTGGCCAGCTCCTCGCGGAGCCGCTCGGCGAGGTCGGCGGCGGCCGTGGCGAACGCCGCGCCCGAGCGGGAGGTGCGGATCGCCGCGACCGCCAGTTCGTCGAGGCCCGGGAACGCCTGCACCGGTGCCCAGGCCTCACCGGGCTCCGAGCCGAGGGCGAGCAGGGCCGCGGCTGATCGCAACGCCGTGGCTGCCTCGGTGGGTGCGGCGCCGGAGATCGCGTCGAGCGCCGTCGGGACCGGGAGGCCCGCTCGCAGGCAGGCCGCCAGGAGGTCGAGCGTGCCCGCGAGCCGCAGTCTGGTGGCGATGTCGGCCGTGGGTGCGCGTGGTCGCCGGGAACGGCCGATCGCCCACCAGCCGGCGGCGGTCACCAGCGCGCCCACGACGATCCCGGCCAGGCCGCCGACGAGTACGGCCAGCGAGACGCCGCCCAAGGTCGTCGCGATGTGCGGGACTGCGCCCGGCCACTTGCGAACGGGCTCGGGTCTTCGGGCGGCCCGCAGCCAAGCGAATCGCCGGGCCGCGGTGGCGTCGGTCGGCCAGGTGACGACCGCGCCGGCCAACAGTAGGAGTGCTGCCGCGTTCATCGGAGCCTTACTCGGCCGGTCAGGGCGCGGCACCAGGCCGTTCCCGCCCACAGGAGGACGCTGCCCAGGACCAGGAGGAGCTGCCCGGGCGTGCTTTCGATCAACACCGACAGCGGTGACGCGCCCATCGCCTGCCCGAGGAGCACGCACAGCACCGGGAGGCCGGTGAGCACCGCCGCGCTCGAGCGTGGGCCTGCCAGTTTCGCGCGCATCCTGCGGGCGTACGCCAGCACGGCTTCGGCGTCGCGGCGGGCGGCGTCCAGGACGTCGGCCATCGGCAGGCCGTAGCGCCTGCCCAACGTCCACGCCGTGGCCAGCTCCGGGATGGCCGGTGCCCGTAGCTCACCGTCCAGGCGGGCCGCGGCCGCCAAGGCACGCAAGTCCGCCGAGACCGCGGGGACGACTTCGGCGGCGGCCTCCGCCGCGGTCACCGGGTGGGCTCCGGCGCGCAGCTCGGCGACCATCGTCCGCAACGCGGTCGCCGTGTGCGCGGCCATCGCGAGGTCCCGGTTCGCGCGGCGGTGGGCTTGCCATTCCTGGCGCCACGCCAGCGTCAGCACTCCGACGGCGACGGCGCCGCCGACTCCGGCGACCAGCCCGGCCAGCGCGGCGGGGAGCAGCCAGCGGACGACCGGCCACAGCTCGGGCAGCCGGCTGCGGGACTTCGTCGCCGGCTGTTCCACCACGACCTGCAGCCGGTCCGGCGCCGCGGGCCAGCACGCCAGGGCCGCGCCGACGCACAGCGGGAGCCACGCGGTGATCATCGGTCTCTCCTTCGACGGTGCGGGAAACGTTGTCCGGTAAGGAAAGTCAGCACGTGAGGGATCCCGTCGTCACGAAGAGGTGGCGGTCGACCGTCCAGCGACCCGCGCGCCACACCGGCACCACCCGCGCGCGGCCGTGCTCGCCGCGGAGCACGCCGACTTCGGCGAGGCGGCGTCGGCCGCCCGGCTCGCGTCGCATGTGGAGGACGACGCGGACCGCCGCGACGAGCTGGCTGTGCACGGCGTCACGGCCCAGCCCGCCGAGTGCGGCCAGCGCCTCGATGCGGGCGGGCACCTCGGCCGGGGAGTTGGCGTGGAGCGTGCAGGCGCCGCCGTCGTGGCCGGTGTTCAGGGCGGTGAGCAGGGCGCCGACCTCGGCGCCGCGGACCTCGCCGACGACCAGCCGGTCGGGGCGCATGCGCAAGGCCTGGCGCACCAGCTCGGGCAGGCCGACCGCGCCCGCCCCCTCCACGTTGGCCGGCCGGGCGACGAGGCCGACGAACTGCGGGTGCGCGGGCTGCAGCTCGCCGGCGTCCTCGACGCAGACGATCCGCTCGCCCGGGTCGACCGCGCCGAGCAGCGCGGCCAGCAGGGTGGTCTTGCCCGCGCCGGTGCCGCCGGTGACGAGGAACGCCATTCGCCGCGTCACGACGTGCTGCAGCAGTTTCGCGCCGCTCGCGTCGAACGCGCCGAGCTCTTGCAGGGCGGAGAGGTCGTGCGTAGCCGGGCGGAGGACGCGCAGGGACAGGCAGGTGCCGTTGGCCGCGACCGGCGGGAGGACGGCGTGCACGCGGATGCGCCCGTGCGGGCCGGATCCGGGGAGCCAGCCGTCCACATAGGGCTGTGCGTCGTCGAGGCGGCGGCCGGCCGCCAGCGCGAGGCGCTGGGCCAGGCGGCGGACGGATTCCTCGCCTTCGAAGCGGATTCCGGTGCGGGTGAGGCCGTGCGGGCCGTCCGTCCAGACCTCGCCCGGGCCGGTGACGAGGACGTCGGTGGTCGCCGGGTCGTCGAGGAGCGGAGCCAGCGGGCCGGCGCCGACGAACTCGTCACGGGCCTGGCGGACGGCGTCGAGCACGGCGTCGTGGCCGAGGGCGCCGCCCGCTTCGGCACGGACCGCGGTCGCGACGGCGACCGGATCGGCCTGGCGGCGGTCGCCGGCGAGGCGGTTGCGGACGCGGTCCACGAAGTCGGTCGTCACGGGTTCACCGCCTTGGGCTGGGAGGGTGGCCGGGGCGGGGAGCTGCGAGGCGGGAACAGCTCCAGGAACTGCTTCACGCTCGCGGTGTTGCGGCCGGCCAGGGTCAGGATCGTCGGGAGCAGGAGGTCACCCACTCGGGTCGGGGATGTCGGCAGACCTGACGTCATCGGGTCGCCGCCCGGGCTTCGCGGCGGGCCACCGACAGGACGTCCGCCGCCGCTGTGGACAGGGGCCCGGTCTGCTTGGCCGGGAATTCGCCGCGCTCCACGGCCGCGGGCAGGCCTCGCTCCAGGGGCATCGAAGCCAGCAGAGGCGGCCCGAGGAGGCCGGCCGTCTGGGCGGGTGAGACTCCGGAGCGGGACCGTCCACACGCGACCACCCCCAGGCGGGCCGTCAGCTCCGACAGCCCGCGCAGCACCTGCTTCGCCGCCATGCACGCGCGGAACTCCACCGGAACGACGAGCACCACCAGGTCGGCCACCGTGACCGCTTCCAACGCCGCGTCACCCAAGGTGCGCGGGAGATCGCAGACCACCGTGCGACCCGCGCGGCGGCCCGCGGCGAGGACCGCCGACAGCGACTCCACCCCCGGGCCTTCACCTTCCCGGCCGCACGCCAGCACCGGCAGGCTGCCGCCTCGGTGACGGCGCTGGGGCAGCGCGGCGGCCAGCGCCGGTACCGACACCCGGCCGCTCAGCCGGACCTCGGACCAGCGCGGGCCGGGCGTCTTCTCCAAGCCGAGCAACAGATCCAGACCGCCGCCCAGCGGATCGCAGTCCACGAGCAACGCGCCGCCGGGGTCGCGGTCGGCCGCCAGCGCGAGAGTCGCGGCGAAGACGGACGCGCCCGCGCCCCCGCGGCCGCCGACCACGCCGAGCACCAGCCCGGCCTGCTCGGCCGGCGTCTCGACGACGTCCGCGAACGCCCCCGCTAGCTCGGTCTCCTCCTCCGGCAACGAGATCACGCGCTCGACGCCGACGCGGAACGCGTGCTCCCACGTCCTCGGCTCCGGGGTGCCTTTGCAGACCAGGAGGATCCCGCCACGCCGGGGCAGCGAGGGTGGCCGCAACGCCGTTTCCTCGTCGAGGACCACCAGCGGCGCCCGGGCCCACTGCCCGCCGGCCGCGGTCAGGTCCGGGGCGCGGTCGAGCTCGCAGCCCGCCACCGCGGCCACGCGCAGAATCTCGTCGAGCACGGTTTCGTCCGTGGCGACCACGAGCGGTCGTTCCCCCGCCATGTGTTCCTCCCCCGTCGTCGGTGCGGGCCTCGGATGGCCCGGGTTCCACCGTCGCGGCGGGGGGCCTGGGGGCACAACGGGTCGGGGGCCGGGCTGTGGACAACCGGGGTGTTGTGGACAACTGCCGCTGGGGGAACGGCTCGCGCGCCGGTTCTGTCGGTGGGGCGTGGCAGGATCGCGGCGGCACCCGCGTCGCAATAGGCCCGACGGGAAAAGATTTCCGGAAAGGCGAATGGCGCGACAGAATCGTCCGGCGATTCGGAACCCGGGCTCGCGAAAGGCGAGCGTGAGGTTAAGAAGGCGGCCCCCGCCAGGGGGGAGGGACGGGGGCCGCCAAGGGTTCAGCCCCGGGGGGTCGGACTGAACCGGCCCGGTTGGACACCGGGCTCCCTCACTGTAACTCCGCCGGACGCCCGGGAGCCCAGCGGACGAGGCACACAGTTCGGTAACGGCATCGCGCGTCGAAAGTCCCTTCCTGTCATGGATTTTCCGGCGACACGACGCGCTTGTGGTGGATCAACGGGACGCGTCGCGATCAAGCTCTTATCCTGGACACGTGGCCGAACCGATCAGCGCGCCGACGCGCATCCGGAAGCCGGGCCCGGAGCACGCGGTGGCCGCGTTCTTCGACCTGGACAAGACGATCATCGCTTCTTCTAGCGCGCTGGCGTTCAGCAAACCATTGCTGAAGGAGGGACTGATCAACCGTCGCGCCGCGTTGCGCAGCGCCTACGCGCAGCTGGTGTTCTCGCTCGCCGGCGCGGACGAGAACAAGACCGAGCGGATGCGCGCGGAGGTCTCCGCGCTGTGCACCGGCTGGGACGTCGCGCAGGTTTCGGCGATCGTGCGGGAAACCCTGCACGACGTCGTCGACCCGCTCGTGTACGCGGAGGCGACGGAGCTGATCGCGCAGCACCGCGAAGACGGCCACGACGTCATCGTGCTCTCGGCGACCGGCGAGGAGGTCGTCGCGCCCGTCGCGGAGATGCTCGGGGCGACCCGGAGCGTGGCGACGCGGATGCAGATCGTCGACGGCCGCTACTCCGGCGAGGTCGACTTCTACTGCTACGGCGCCAACAAAGCCGTCGCCGCGAAGCAGCTCGCCGCGACCCACGGCTACGACCTCGCCGAGTGTTTCGCCTACACCGATTCGAGCACCGACATCCCGCTGCTCGAGGTCGTCGGGCACCCGCACGCGGTCAACCCGGACAAGCTGCTGCGGCGGGAGGCGCTCGACCGCGGCTGGCCGATCCTGGCGTTCGACCGGCCCATGTCGCTGCGCAGCCGGATCCCGACCCGGTCGGCCGGCATGGTGGCCCTCGGTGTCGGCGCGATGGCCGCCGGGGCGACCTGGTACGGCCTCAGCCGGCGCCGCCGGACCCGGTAGCGGCGGCCGGGCCACCCATACGGCCGTACAACTTCCGCTTTGCTTGGCCCAGCCCCGAATTGTCCGTCGCTGAGGGTGCCCGTGTCACCCGATCCAGCCTCTGTACCGGTGCACCCATCCGCGCACTTGAAGTGACCGGGCTCACGGCGTAGAAAGAAGGTGCGGACGTTCGGTCGGCCAGGGAACAGGTAGAAGAGAAGCCTGTTCCACCCCGGCGAATCTCCGTGCGCGGACTCCGGGAACCCACGCGCAGCGCGCCGCGGGAGGCTCGTCGTCTAGGGACTGCGTAGTGGGACGCCACACGCCGAGTCCATGTAGGTACGACCAGAGTTGCACGCTTGGTCGCCCGAGATGTTCGCGCTTTGCAGGCGGCGCCCGTTGGCCTTTGGCCACGGGCGCCGCCTCGTCATATGGGTAGCCCGAGCGCGCGGTATCGGCCGCTCGGAGGAGCCGCCGACGCCGAACGCGCGCCCCTGGCGCACAGGAGCCGAGCCGCCGGCGGTGGAACGAAGCCGTGCGAGGCGAGGCTGGGCCGTTCGGGTCACCCCTCCCACCAGTCCGTTCGGGTGAGCCGCATCTTGCGAACGGCGAATTTCCTACCGATCCGGGTACGAACTCGACCGTTGCTGCGGTCGGTCGATGGACATCGAAGGATTCGGTGAGTAGCTTCCCGATATTGGCGCCTCTGAGTGGACTTCTCACGTCACACCGGGCGCCCGCAACTTTCTGGGAGGCTGGTCGTGACGACCCGAAATCGGAGGTTCCATGCGTTCGCGCTGCCCGTCGCGGGGCTGCTCGCCCTCACCGGTGTGGGTGTCGCGACCGCGGCCAGCGCACCGGCGGTGAGCGCGGACGCGCAGGCCGACGCCGCGGCGACGCAGGCGCTTCGGGGACTGACGCTCGAGCAGAAGGTCGGGCAGCTGTTCGTCACCTGGGTGAACGGCAAGTCCGCGGACGAGGTCAACCCGAAGAACCAGACCGACTTCGGCGTCGACACCCCGGCGCAGGTGGTCCAGAAGTACCACCTGGGCGGCGTCATCTACTTCAACAACGACAGCCGCGACAACTTCGACGACCCCGTCCAGGTCGCGAAGCTGTCCAACGGCCTCCAGAAGGCCGCCGTCTCGAGCGGGGCGCACATCCCGCTGCAGGTCGGCGCCGACCAGGAGGGTGGCACGGTCACCCGGATGGGCGCGCCCGCCACGGAGTTCCCGAACTCGATGGCCGTCTCGGCCGGGCGTGACACCGGCCGGGCGACGAAGGCCGCGACGGTCCTCGGGCACGAGCTGCGCGCGGTCGGCATCAACCAGGACTTCGCACCCGATTCGGACGTCAACTCGAACCCGGCGAACCCGGTCATCGGCGTCCGCTCCTTCGCCGGGCAGCCCGGCCTCGCGAGCCAGTTCGTCACCGCCGAGGTCAAGGGTTATCAGAACTCGGACTTCCCGACGAAGACCGTCTCCGCGACGGCCAAGCACTTCCCCGGCCACGGTGACGCCGCCACCGACAGCCACACCGGCCTGCCCCGGATCGACCGCACCGAGCAGCAGTGGCGTGCCATCGACGTGCCGCCGTTCAAGGCCGCGATCGCGGCGGGCATCGACTCGATCATGAGCGCGCACATCCAGTTCCCGAGCCTCGACCCGTCGCTCGAGCCGGCGACGCTGTCGCAGCCGATCATCACCGGCAAACTGCGCAAGGAACTCGGTTACAACGGCGTGGTCATCACCGACTCACTGGAAATGCAGGGTGTGCGGGAAATGCACAGCGACGCCGAGATCCCGGTGCTCGCGCTGAAGGCAGGCATCGACCAGCTGCTCATGCCGGTGCACCTGGACGTCGCGATCAACGCGGTGCTCAACGCCGTGAAGACCGGCGACCTGTCGATGCAGCGGATCGACCAGAGCGTGCTGCGCGTGCTGAAGCTGAAGTTCAAGCGCGGCATCCTGTTCTCGCCGTTCGTCGACGCGAACCGGGTGATGAAGACCGTCGGCACGCCGGCCAACCTCAAGACCGCGCAGGACATCGCCGACCGCGGCATCACGGCCATCGCCAACGACGCCGGCGTCCTGCCGCTCAAGCAGAAGCCCGCGACGGCGCTCGTGACCGGCTGGGGCGTCTCCACGACGGCGACGCTCGCCCAGAAGCTCACCGCGCACGGCACGGCGGCGACGGCGTACCAGACCGGGCAGGCCCCGACCGACGCCCAGATCGCGCAGGCCGCGGCGAACGCCAAGAACGTCGACCTCGTGGTCGTGCTGACCAACAACATCGGCGGCTTCCCGCTGCAGACCAAGCTCCTCCAGGCCCTGCAGGCCACCGGCAAGCCGGTCGTCGCGGTCGCCGCGCAGATCCCGTACGACGCGGGTTACGCGAACGCCGTGCCGACCTGGCTGGCGACCTACGGCTACATCAACCCGACGCTGGAGGCGCTGACCAAGGTCATCCTCGGCGAGACGAAGCCGGTCGGGAAGCTGCCGGTCGACATCCCGGCGGGCGCCGACCTGCAAACCGTGAAGTACCCGTTCGGCCACGGGCTCACCTGGTGAACCTGAACCGGCGCCACTTCCTCGGCGCGAGCGCGGGCGCCCTCGCGGTCCCGGTCCTGGCGGGTGGTTCAGCCCGGGCGCAGTCGGAACAACCCGGGCAGACGCAGACCCACGGAAGGGTGCTGACCGGCGCGGAGCAGCTGGCCGGCCAGGGCTGGCAGGCCTTCAAGGGCCGCAAGCTCGGCGTGCTGTCGAACCCGACCGGGGTCCTGCTGAACGGGGACCACATCGTCGACTCGATGGTCGCGGCCGGCGTCAAGCCGGTCGCGGCCTTCGGGCCCGAGCACGGCTTCCGCGGCAGCGCGCAGGCCGGCGGCTCCGAAGGCGACTACACGGACCCGCGCACCGGCGTGCCCGTGTACGACGCGTACGGCGCCGACGCGACGAAGCTCGCTTCGCTGTTCACCAAGGCGGGCATCGACACGCTCGTGTTCGACATCGCGGACGTCGGCGCGCGCTTCTACACCTACATTTGGTCGCTCTACACGGCGATGGTGGCCGCGGCCCGGACCGACGTCGCTGTCGTCGTGCTCGACCGCCCGAACCCCATCGGCGGCCGGCTCGCCGGGCCGGTGCTCGACCCGAAGTTCGCCTCCGGGATCGGGAAGAAGCCGATCGCCCAGCAGCACGGCATGACCGTCGGCGAGCTCGCGCACTTCTTCGCCGAAGAGTTCCTGCCGGGCGAAGGCGTGAAGCTCGCGAAGCTGGACGTCGTCCAGGTACGCGGTTGGCAGCGTGACGTCCAGTTCGCGCAGACCGGGCTGAACTGGGTGCTGCCGAGCCCGAACGTGCCGACGCCGGACACGGCGCTCGTCTACCCCGGCACCGGCATGTTCGAAGGCACGGTGTTCTCCGAAGGCCGCGGGACGACGCGGCCGTTCGAGATCATCGGCGCGCCCGGGCTCGACTGGCGCTGGCGGGAGAAGCTCGAGGAGCTCCACCTGCCCGGCGCGAAGTTCCGGGAGATCTACTTCGTGCCGACGTTCAACAAGTTCGTCAACGAGACCTGCGGTGGTGTCCAGGTGAGCGTCAGCGATCCGCGGGCCTTCGACGCGATCCGGACCGCGGTCGCCATGCTCGTCACGGCGAAGGCGCTGCACCCGGACAAGTTCGCCTGGCGCCCCGACAACTACATCGACAAGCTCTCCGGGTCCGACCGGCTCCGGACCATGATCGACGCCGGTGCGGGCGTCGACGAGGTCACCGGGGCCTGGCGGGCCGAGCTCGCCGCGTTCGACCACACCCGCCGTCGCCACCTGCTCTACCGCTGAGAGGAAGAGTCGTGCGTGCTAGGAAGGTCCTCGCCGCGGCCACCGGAGTGCTGGTCGCGCTGACCACGTTGACCTCGGGAGCCAGTGCCATCACCACCCCCGCCGGGCGCCATGACCCCGATGCCGGCCGCTTCGACCGGCCGCAGCAAGGCTTCGCGCCTTCGTGGACGACCCTGCGCGACGGGCCCCCGAAGGACGTCAACCTCGACCCGGCGCCGATCAAGTCCGCCGAGGACTTCCTGGCGAGCTGGACGAAGCCGGACGCCACCGGGCACCCGCACTTCTCCGGCGCGGTCGGGCTGCTGGCGCACGACGGCGTGGTCGTCGACCGGTACGCGGTCGGCGGCGCAGTGCGGTACGCCGACGCCGCGGGCACCGAACTGCCCGCCGACCAGCAGGTCCCGATGCGGAACGACACCATCTTCGACATGGCGTCGATCTCGAAGCTGTTCACCTCGATCGCCGTGCTGCAGCTCATCGAACGCGGGCAGCTGACCGTCGACACCCCGGTGTCCCGCTTCTTCCCGGAGTTCGCGACCGGCGACAAGGCCGCCATCACGATCAAGATGCTGCTCACGCACGTCTCCGGGTTCGACGCCGACCCGATCCCCTCGCTGTGGGCCGGCTACCCGGACATCCCGTCGCGCCGGCAGGCCGTGCTCGACAGCCCGCTGAAAAACAAGCCGGGCACGACGTACCTCTACTCCGACATCAACCTGCTCACCCTCGGCTTCATCGTCGAGAAGCTGACCGGGCAGCCGCTGGACGAGGTGGTGCACGACCGGATCACCGGGCCGCTGGGCATGGCCGACACGGGGTACAACCCGCCCGCGTCGAAGCTGAGCAGGATCGCCGCGACGGAGTTCGAGGCGAACCCGCCACGCGGGATGGTGCGCGGCAGCGTGCACGACGAGAACGCGTGGTCGCTCGGCGGCGTCGCCGGGCACGCCGGGGTGTTCAGCACGGCGGGCGACATGGCCGTGCTGGCCCAGACGATCCTCAACGGCGGCAGTTACCGCGGGCACCGGGTCCTGCGCCCGGACACCGTGCGTCTGATGCTCACCAACTACAACCAGCAGTTCCCGGACGACTCGCACGGCCTCGGCTTCGAGCTCGACCAGCCCTGGTACATGGGTGCGCTGGCCTCGCCGGTCACCGCCGGGCACACCGGTTTCACCGGAACGACGCTGGTCATCGACCCGGAGTCGCGCTCGTTCGCGATCTTGCTGACGAACCGCGTGCACCCGAGCCGCAACTGGGGCTCGATCAACACCGCCCGCCAGGTGTGGGCGACGTCGCTCGCGCGCGCGATGGCCGTCAAGCCGGCCGCCGGGAAGGACGCCTGGACGAGCACGCTGGGTAACAACGCCGTTGCCACGCTGAGTACCCGCCCCATTACTACGCAAAGTGATCAAGCTCGCGTGTCCTTCTACGCCTTCGTGGACACCGAGGGAAGCACCGATCCACTTCAGCTGCAGGCCAGCACCGACGGGGTGAACTGGCAACCGATCGCGCTATCGGTATCCGGGCCGGGTGCACCGTCCGGAGACGTGACGTCGCTCTCCGGGCACGGGCACCGTGCCTGGTGGAAGGTGACGGCCAAGCTGCCCCAGGCCGCCGGGATCAGCCTCAGGTGGCGTTACGGCACCGATCCGAACTACACGGGCCGCGGAGTTTCGGTCGACGGTGTGAAAGTCACCGAACGCGGCCGAGCACTCCTCGACGGTGAGCGAGAATCGTCTGCTTTCACCGCTGAAGGTTTCCAGTTGAGCGCACGGTGACCGTTCGGTCGCCCAACGCCGACATCCGTGTACCGCTGAGCGGTACCAAGCCGTTTGCGTCGCGACACTAAGTTGCCAAGTCGTTAGCTTGACCTCGTTAACAAGGTCGACCCTGTTGGCGACTTTCTGGTCAACGATTAATCGCAAATCGAGATCCGCAGACACGGACGGGTTGCGATCGTACCGAAGGGTGTGGGTAACCTTGTCGCAAATGCCAACGGTTAGTAACTTTCCGACGGTGACTGATACCGAATCCGTAGTCGGAACGGCACCGTCCGAAGCCGTACCGGTCCAGACGGCCGTGCGGGACGCCGACGCCAGCCCGCTGGTGCGGATCCGGTCGCTGCTCCCCGGACTGGCCCGCGCCGAGCAGCGCGTGGCCAAGGTGGTGCTGGAGGATCCCGCGCACGTCGCGAGACGCAGCATCACCGAGGTGGCCCTGGCCGCCAACACGAGCGAGACGACGGTGACGCGGTTCTGCAAGGCCGTCGGCGTCGGCGGGTACCCGCAGCTGCGCATCGCGCTGGCCGCGGACACCGCCCGCACCGAGGCGCGCAGCTCGCGCAACCTCGGCGGCGAGATCGGCCCGGACGACGACCTGGCCGCCGTGATCAGCAAGGTCAGCTTCGCCGACGCGCGCGCCGTCGAAGAGACGGCCGAGCAGCTCGACGTCGCCACGATGCAGCGCGTCATCGAGGTCGTCGCCAACGCCGGCCGCTCCGACGTCTACGGCGTGGGCGCCAGCGCGTTCGTCGCCGCGGACCTGCAGCAGAAGCTGCACCGCATCGGCCGCGTGTGCTTCGCGTGGTCGGACACGCACATCATGCTCACCTCGGCCGCGGTGCTGAGCCCCGGTGACGTCGCGATCGGCGTCTCGCACACCGGCGCGACCACCGACACCGTCGAGGCGCTGCGGGTGGCCCGGGAGCACGGCGCGATCACCATCGCCGTGACGAACTTCCCGCGCTCCCCGATCACCGAGGTCGCCGACTACGTTTTGACGACGGCCGCCCGGGAAACCACCTTCCGTTCGGGGGCCACGGCGAGCCGCATCGCCCAGCTCACCGTCATCGACTGCCTGTTCATCGGCGTCGCGCAGCGGCACATGGACGCGTCGGTCAACGCCCTGGACGCCACCAGGGACGCGGTCGGCTCGCACCGCCTGGGTGTCAGGCCGGACGGTCGTCGCCGTCCTCGGGAAACCGGCAAGTAATGACCGGAGAAAATGTGAGGCGCATGATGACCGTCCCCACGCAGGCGGTGCACGTCGATTCGCCGACCGAGACCCGCAACCCCCGCACCACGGACATCGACCTGATGTCCACCGCGGGGATCCTGGGCGCGATCAACGCCGAGGACCGCACGGTCGCCGGCGCGGTCGCCGCGGTGCTGCCGCAGGTGGCACGGGCGGTGGACTACGCGGTGGAGGCACTGCGGGCCGGCGGCCGGGTGCACTACGTCGGCGCGGGGACCTCGGGTCGTCTCGCCACGCTGGACGCGGCCGAGCTGGTGCCGACGTTCAACGTGCCGGGTGACTGGTTCATCGCGCACCACGCCGGCGGCGAGCGCGCCCTGCGCCAGGCCGTCGAAAACGCGGAGGACGACGACGGGGCGGGCGCGGCCGAGATGGCCGCCATGGTCCAGCCGGGCGACTTCGTGCTGGGGCTGACGGCGTCGGGCAGGACGCCGTACGTCTTGGGCGCGCTGCTCGCGGCGTCGCGTCAGGGGGCCCGCACCGGGCTGGTGTCGGGCAACGCGAAGGCCGCCAAGCCGCCGGGCGTCGACGTGCTCATCGCCGTCGACACCGGGCCGGAGGCGATCGCCGGCTCGACCCGGATGAAGGCGGGCACGGCGCAGAAGATGATCCTCACGTCGTTCTCGACGGCGACGATGATCAAGCTCGGCCGGACCTACTCCAACCTGATGGTCAGCATGCGGGCCACCAACGCGAAGCTGCGCGGCCGGACCATCCGCATCCTGCAGGAAGCCACCGGCATGACGATGGCGGACTGCTCCGACGCGCTCACCGAGGCCGGGGGCGACCTCAAGGTGGCGCTGGTGCACCTGCTGTCCGGGGTGGACGTCACGAGCGCGGCGAAGGCGCTCCACACGTCCGGCGGACACGTTCGCAAGGCTCTTGACTTGGTGCGAGCGCGCGCCAGCTG
Source organism: Amycolatopsis sp. NBC_00348 (assembly GCF_036114655.1). NCBI lineage: Bacteria > Bacillati > Actinomycetota > Actinomycetes > Pseudonocardiales > Pseudonocardiaceae > Amycolatopsis > Amycolatopsis sp. NBC_00348. The sequence continues at coordinate 7,773,695 of NZ_CP107994.1, forward strand.
AGATTGATTGCCCATCATCTGTTCACCTGTCTAACCTCTCAGATGAGAGGGAAGGCGGGTGGCGACGATGGGCGTGCTCGAAGCGACCGGTTCACGGCTGTCACGCCGTGAATGGGTCTCCGTGGGCGGGATGGCCGGGTTCATCCTGCTGCTGAACGTCGTGGGCTGGGTGGTGCTGGCGGCTTTCGTCGCACCCCAGCACTACGCGTTGGGCACTTCCGGCGTGTTCGGGATCGGGCTGGGCGTCACGGCGTTCACGCTCGGCATGCGGCACGCCTTCGACGCCGATCACATCGCGGCGATCGACAACACCACCCGCAAGCTGATGGCCGACGGCCAGCGGCCGCTGTCGGTCGGCTTCTGGTTCTCCCTCGGGCACTCGACGATCGTCTTCGTGCTGTGCCTCCTGCTCTCCCTCGGCGTCCGCGCCCTGGCCGGGCAGGTCGAGGACGACTCCTCGACGCTGCACCGGACCACCGGCCTCATCGGGACGTCGGTGTCCGGCGTGTTCCTGTACGTGATCGCGATCCTCAACCTCGTGGTGCTCGTCGGGATCCTGCGGGTGTTCAAGAGGATGCGCCGCGGCGAGTTCGACGAAGCCGCGCTGGAGCACCAGCTGGACAACCGGGGCCTGATGAACCGGCTGCTGCGCGGGGCGACGAAGGCCGTGCGCAAGCCGTGGCACATCTACCCGGTCGGCCTGCTCTTCGGGCTGGGCTTCGACACCGCGACGGAGATCGGCCTGCTGGTGCTGGCCGCGGGCGCCGCGACGTTCGCCCTGCCCTGGTACGCGATCCTCGTGCTGCCGATCCTGTTCGCCGCGGGGATGAGCCTGTTCGACACCGTGGACGGCTGCTTCATGAACTTCGCCTACGGCTGGGCGTTCGCGAAGCCGGTTCGCAAGATCTTCTACAACCTCACGGTGACGGCCTTGTCGGTCGCCGTCGCGCTGCTGATCGGCACGATCGAGCTGGTGTCGATCCTCGCCGAGAAGCTCGACATCACGTCCGGGCCGCTGGCCGCGATCGCGTCGGTCGACCTGGACTACGTCGGGTTCGCGATCGTCGGGTTGTTCGTCCTCACCTGGGTGATCGCACTGGCGGTGTGGCGGTTCGGGCGGATCGAGGAGAAGTGGTCCGCGAAGCTGGGTTGACGCCCAGCGCGAGGGCGGCCAGGGCGGCGAGCGCGCCGGCCGGCCCGACCCACCCCGGGCCCGCGTCGGCCAGCACGACGCCGCCGAGCACCGAGCCGAGCGCGCCGCCGACGTAGATCGCCGAACCGTTCACGCCCAGCGCGACGGTCGGGACGTCCGGCGCGATCGTGAAGAGCCGGTGCTGCTGCGGGACCATCAGCATCCCGCCGAACGCGCCCGCGAACAGCGCGAACAGCAGCGCCCCGGGCAGGGACAGCACGGCGACGTCCACGACCGCGAGCACGACCGCCGTGCCCGCCAGCGAAAACGCGAGGACCCGGGCCGGGCCGAGACGGTCGGTGGCGCGGCCGGTGAACGTGGTCCCGGCGAGCTGGCCGAGCCCGAACCCGACCAGCACCCAGGACAGCACGGCGCCGCTCGCGACCGGCGCGACCAGCACCGGCAGGTAGACGAACACGGTGAACGCCGCGAGCGTGCCGAAGACCGTCACCACCAGGACGCGGGCGACCGCCGGCCGGGCGACGACGGCGAGGCGTTCGCGCAGCCCGGCCGCGGGCACGCGGACCTCGGGGATGATCGGGATCAGCGCGGCGACGACGACCGCGACCACCCCGATCCCCCACATCACCGCGCGCCAGCCGAACCAGTGCCCGGCGAGCACGCCGATCGGGACGCCGAGCACCATCGACACGCTCATCCCGGCGGCGACCGTCGACAGGGCCCGCCCCCGGCGTTGCTCGGACGAGAGCGCCCCGGCGAGGACGTAGGCGTTCGACTGGAACGCCGCGGCGCCGACGGCGGCAAGCAGCCGGGCCGCGGCGACCACCGCGAACGACGTCCCGAGCGCCTGCCCGGCCATGCCGACGGTGAACAGCGCCATGCCGCCCGCGAGCAGCCGGCGGCGGTCCCAGCCGCCGGTGAACGCGGCGATGAGCGGTGACGCGACCGCGTACGTCAGGGCGAAGACGGTGGTGAGCTGGCCCGCGACGGACTCCGTCACGTGCAGGTCGGCGGCGATGACCGGTAGCAGGCCGTTGAGCACGAACCCGTCGGTGCCGACGGTGAACGTGCCCACCGCGAGGACGAGCAGGATCCCCAGCCGATCATTAGATGATCGTCGAATCGTCATACGGTCATGATGGAGCTACACTTCGATCGTTGTCAAACGATCCAACTGTTGGGAGATCACGGTGACCAGGACGCTGCCTCAACCGGCGCGCGAGGCGATCGAGATCGTGACGGTGCTGCAGGCGCTCGCCGATCCGGTGCGCCTGGAGGTCATCCGTGAGCTGTCGACGGTGACGGAGCCGCGCAGCTGCTCGCTCGAGGCGTACGACGTTGACATCACGGCGGCGACGCTGTCGCACCACTGGCGCGTGCTGCGCGAAGCGGGGTTGACGACGACGTTCGTCGACGGACGCCGGCGCTGGGTCGAACTACGGCGTGACGACCTGCAGGCGCGGTTTCCCGGCCTGCTGGACGCCGTGCTCAGCTAAGAGGCCGCGTCCGAGATGCTCTTCGCCTCGCGCGCACCGGCTTCGAACGCTTCGCAGTTGAAGAGCAGCCACGCGCGGACGCCTTCCGACGTCCCGCTCGCGAATCCTTGTGCCGCTTCGAGATAACGCGGCACCCGGCGGAAGAACGCGACCTCCGGGATGCTCAGCGCCTTCGGGTCCAAGCCCGTCGCGATCATCGTCAGCCGGGCCGCGGCCCGCGCCACGACGCCGTCCGCGCTGCCGAAAGGCTTGAGCGCCAGCAGTTCCCCGTGCACGACGGCCGCCAGTACCGGCCCCGGCACCGACGTCGCGCCGGTCACCAGCTGCGCCAGCATCTCCAGCCGCCCACCACCGGAATGCGGGCGCCCCAACGCATCCGGGTCGCTGACGAGGTCCGCCGCGGCGAGAACGTGCATGCGGGCCAACGCCTGCATGGGCGCGCGGCGCCACGTCGGCAGCAGCGTCTCCAACGTCTCGGCGACGCGCAGCGCACCCGCCAGCACCGGGTCGGCCACCGCGCCGTCGGCCGGCAGTTCCGGGTTGGCGCCTTCGATCCCGGCGGACGCGCGCGCCGCGCGGACCGAGGCTTCGCTCGCGGTCGCCGCACCCCCGCGCAGGTTCGCCGGGAGACGGTGCACCGCGAACACAGCGTCCTGCGCGGACTTCGCCGCCGCGGCCACGCCTTCGAGGTCGAGCAGGGGCTTCAGCGGGTCGCTCATGCGTCGAGAACCTGTCCTTCGCGCTTGACCACGGGCGGCAGCACCGACCACGGGAAGTTGATCCACTTGTCGGTGTGGCGCCAGACGTACTCGCACTTCACGGTGGAGTGCGGCTTCTCGTAGACGACGGCCGAACGCACCTCGGCGACGTGGTCGAGGCAGTAGTCGCGGACGAGCTTGAGGGTGGCGCCGGTGTCGGCGACGTCGTCGGCGATCAGCACCTTCTTGCTCGTGAGGTCGACGGCGTTCGGCACCGGCGGCAGCATCACCGGCAGGTCGAGGCGCTGGTCGACGCCGGTGTAGAACTCGACGTTCATCACGTGCAGGTTCTTCACGTCGAGCGCGTAACCGAGCGAGCCGGCGACGAACAGGCCGCCGCGGGCGATCGACAGGATGAGGTCAGGCGCGAAGCCGTCGTCGGCGACGGTGTGAGCCAGTTCACGCGCTGCCGTGCCGAACAGCTCCCAGCTCAGCTCTTCCCGCTCTTCGGCCATCGTTCTCGCCCTTCGGTCGTGGTCGGCCGAGCATAGGCAACGCCGAAGTGGACTCTGGAATTGCTCCGAAATTGGCTATCACGAACAGCCACTGGCCGCCTTACGGTGGTCCTGTGAGTGACTGGAGCACCCTGCCGACCCTGTCCGGTGAGCACGTCCGCCTGGAGCCGTTGACGCTCGACCACGCCAAGGGCCTGTTCGAGGCCGGTGCCGACCCGGGCATCTGGGCCTGGCTCAGCATCCGGCAGCCACTGGACGTCCCGGCCGCCGAACGGATGATCTCGGACGCGCTGGCCGACCCCGCCCGGCGGCCCTTCGCGCAGCTCGACGCCGCCTCCGGCCGGGTCGCCGGGACGACGTCGTACTACCAGGTCGTGGCGCAGCACCGGATCCTCTCGATCGGGCACACCTGGATCGGCGCGGACTGGCAGCGCACCGGGCTGAACACCGAGTCGAAACTGCTGTTGCTCACGCACGCGTTCGAAACCCTTGACGCGCAACGGGTCGCGTGGGAGACCGACATCCGCAACCTGCGCTCACAACGCGCCATCGAACGACTTGGCGCGCTTCGCGAAGGCGTCCTGCGCGCGCACCGGATCCGGCCGGACGGGTCGTCGCGCGACACCGTCACCTACTCGATGCTCGCGCCGGAGTGGCCGGCCGTGAAAGCCCGGCTGACTGAACGCTTAGTCACCGGCGCTCGCCTGCCTCGGTGAAACCCCGGGGCAACGTGGGTGCAACCTTTTACAAGGCGGACTAACGTCGCTAGCGTGCCGCTAGCCGGTGATCGGCGCACTACAGGAGGCCTTGCAACATGACCGAGCAGTCCCCAGCCCTGGACAACCTGCTCACCGAGAGCCGTACTTTCCCGCCCAGTGACGATTTCGCTGCTCAGGCCAACGCGCAGGCCGAGCTCTACGCCGAGGCGGACGCCGATCGCGAGGCCTTCTGGGCGAAGCAGGCGGAGCGGCTCACGTGGGACACGAAGTGGGCCACGGTACTGGACTGGACCAATGCGCCCTTCGCGAAGTGGTTCGTCGGCGGCAAGCTGAACGTCGCGTACAACTGCGTCGACCGGCACGTCGAGTCCGGCCACGGCGACCAGGTCGCGATCCACTGGGTCGGCGAGCCGGGTGACACCCGGGACATCACCTACGCCGAACTGAAGACCGAGGTCTCCCGGGCCGCCAACGCCCTCCTGTCCCTCGGCGTCACCGCCGGCGACGTCGTGGCGATCCAGCTGCAGATGATCCCCGAGGCCATCTTCGCGATGCTCGCGTGCGCCCGGATCGGCGCGCTGCACAGCGTCGTCTTCGGCGGCTTCTCCCCGACCGCGCTGCGCGCCCGCGTCGACGACGCCGCCGCGAAGATCGTGATCACCTCCGACGGCCAGTTCCGCCGCGGCAAGGCCGCGCCGATGAAGGCCAACGTCGACGAAGCGCTCGAAGGCGCCGACAGCGTCGAGAAGGTCATCGTCGTGCAGCGCACCGGCGACCAGCTCGAGGGCGACGTCCCGTGGACCGACGGCCGCGACCTCTGGTGGCACGAGCTCGTCGGCGGACAGTCCGAAGAGCACACTCCCGAGGCGTTCGACAGCGAGCACCCGCTGTTCATCCTCTACACCTCCGGCACCACCGGGAAGCCGAAGGGCATCCTGCACACCTCCGGCGGCTACCTGACGCAGACGGCGTACACGCACCACAACGTCTTCGACCACAAGGCCGGCGAAGACGTCTACTGGTGCACCGCCGACATCGGCTGGATCACCGGCCACAGCTACATCGTCTACGGCCCGCTCGCGAACCGCGTCACGCAGGTCGTCTACGAAGGCACGCCGAACACCCCGCACGAGGGCCGGCACTGGGAGATCATCCAGAAGCACAAGGTCTCCATCTACTACACCGCGCCGACGCTGATCCGCACGTTCATGAAGTGGGGCGCGGAAATCCCGGAGAAGTACGACCTCTCGTCGCTGCGGGTGCTGGGCTCGGTCGGCGAGCCGATCAACCCCGAGGCGTGGATCTGGTACCGCGAGAACATCGGCGCGGGCAAGGCGCCGATCGTCGACACGTGGTGGCAGACCGAAACCGGCGCGATCATGATCTCGCCGCTGCCGGGCGTCACCTCGACCAAGCCGGGCTCGGCGCAGAAGGCGCTGCCGGGCATCTCCGCGAAGGTCGTCGACGACCAGGCTCAGGAAGTCCCGCACGGCGGCGGTGGCTACCTGGTGCTCGACGAGCCGTGGCCGTCGATGCTGCGCGGCATCTGGGGCGACAACGAGCGCTACGAGGAGACGTACTGGTCGCGCTTCAAGGAGCAGGGCTTCTACTTCGCCGGTGACGGCGCGAAGTACGACAACGACGGCGACATCTGGCTGCTCGGCCGCGTCGACGACGTCATGAACGTGTCCGGCCACCGCATCTCGACGACCGAGGTCGAGTCGGCGCTCGTCTCGCACCCGACGGTCGCCGAGGCGGCGGTCGTCGGCGCGACCGACCCGACGACCGGGCAGGGCATCGTCGCGTTCGTCATCCTGCGCGGCAACGCCGTCGACGGTGGCGAAGAGGCCATCCAGGCGCTGCGCAACCACGTCGCGAAGGAGATCGGGCCGATCGCGAAGCCGCGGCAGATCATGGTCGTGCCGGAGCTGCCGAAGACGCGCTCGGGCAAGATCATGCGCCGTCTCCTGCGCGACGTCGCGGAGAACCGGCAGGTCGGCGACGTCACCACGCTGGCCGACTCGACGGTGATGGATCTGATCTCGTCGGGCCTGCAGACGGGCAAGTCCGAGGAGTGAGCTAGCGTCTTCTTGTCAGAGCCCTTCCGGCTTCGCGCCGGGAGGGCTCTTTCATGAACCCCCCGAGCGGCGCACTTCGAACGCATGTTCTACACTGTGCCGCGAACCACACCCCCTTCCCGGGCAAGGAGACGACACGACGATGACCGTGGATGTCCTGACGCACGACGAGGAAACGGCTTCGGCGACCCCTGAGGCGCCCGCCGTTGCCACTGACGAGGCGACGACCGTCACCGAGTCCGCGTCCACCTCTTCGGAGGGCGCTGCTTCTTCGGAGGCTGCCGCTCCTTCGGAGGACTCTGCTTCCGCTGAGCCCGCCGCCGAAGAGGCACCGAAGCCGAAGCGAGGCCGCCCGAAGGGTGCGGCGACCGCGTCGACGGCGAAGAAGACCCGCACGGTCGAGCTGATCCTGACCGTCACCGGCACCGCCGATGGCGAGTGGCAGGCCGAGCTGAAGAACGGCTCGAAGTGGGTCGCGAAGGGTCTGGAGATCCCCGCCGCCGCGGTGTCGCGCGCGGCGAAGGAACTGCACGCCGACCTGTCCGGCCCGATCGACGAGGTGATCAACCAGGCCCGCGAGGCGCAGGCCGCGAAGGTCGCCGCGCTGGAGGCCGAGCTCGAGAAGGCCAAGCAGGCCCTCGCCGAGCTGGACGCCTGAGTTTCAGCTTTCTCTCCAGGAAGCGCCCGGTTCCGCATTGGCGGGGCCGGGCGTTTCCGCTTTCCAGACCCTTTCCGCCTTCCGCACCCTTCCGCGGTTTTGCGGCGGCCGCGACGCCCGAAGGGCGCCCCCCACCCTTCCCTTGGGGGGCGTCCCCTGTTCCAGTCTACCGGCCCCCACCTGCGAAAACGGCCGCTCAGCGATCTGTGGACAACTTGCGCGACTGTGGATGGACGTTTGCGTGGCCGCTCGAATTCCGGTATTAACGGAGACTTGAAACGGCGGCCGACGGGCCAGCTCCGCACCGAGACGATCTGCTGACGTGACTGGGCGATCGGCTCGCTTATCTGGAGGCTCGGCTCGTGTACCGAGGCGGTCGGCTGACGTAACTGCGCGGTCGGCCTCGTGCACCTGGACGGTCGGCTCACGCACCCGAGGGGTCGGCTCACGTACCCAGAAAGTCGGCTCGCGTACCTAGACGGTCGGCTCGCGTACCTGGAGGGTCGGCTCGCACACCGAGACAGTCGGCTCGTGTGTCTGGACAGTCGACACGCGTGACTGAAGGGTCAACTCGCGTGATCAGCGGGTCAATCGCGTGGCTAGGGGCCGACACGCGTACCGAGACGGTCGGCGCACGTGTCTGGACGGTCGGCTCGCGTGACTGAAGGGTCAACTCGCGTGATCAGGGAGCCGGGACGGGAGCTGGGGCAGCGGGGGGTCAGGCGATCGGGGGGCGGGTCGGCAGTGGGGACTTGAACTCCACCCACATCGAGTCCGTCAGGGCCTCCACCTGGTGCGGAACCCCGCGAGGGTGCACCGCCGAGTCCCCCGGCTCCAGGATCGACTCCGCCCCATCGACCACGCCCCGAAGACGACCCGACAGGACGTACACGATCGAGTCGTGGTCGTGCGAATGAGCAGGTGAGGACACCCCGGCCGGGTAGTGGATCAAGTACGCCAGCCCCGAGTCCGCGCTCTCCAGCAGCCGGAACCGGCCCTCGCCGCCCTGGAGCGGCAGGCCCTCGACCGTAAGCAGGGGCTGCCACACTTGCTCGTCCATGCCCCCATCATGACCGAATGTCCCGCTGAGCGAGAAGTCCACTGAGGACTCTCTCAGGAACGTCTTTCGTGTTTCACTTGCCGGGTGATCGAAACGCATCCCCACGAGCCGCACGAAGGTGTCGGCGGGAAGCTGAACTGGCTGCGGGCCGGGGTTCTCGGGGCGAACGACGGGATCGTGTCCGTCGCGGGCATCGTCGTCGGGGTGGCCGGCGCGACCGCCGAACGCACCACGATCCTCACCGCCGGGATCGCCGGGCTGGTCGCCGGGGCCTTCTCCATGGCCGGCGGCGAGTACGTCTCGGTGAGCACCCAGCGCGACACCGAGCAGGCCCTGATCCGGCTGGAAAAACAAGAACTCACGACCATGCCGGAGGCCGAGGAGCACGAGCTCGCCGACATCTACCGGCAGAAGGGCCTCTCGCCCGAGCTGGCGCGGCAGGTCGCCCGCGAACTGACCGAAAAGGACGCGCTGCAGGCGCACGCGGAAGCCGAGCTCGGCATCGACCCGGGCCACCTGACCAGCCCGTGGCAGGCGGCGTGGGCGTCGCTGATCGCGTTCTCCGTCGGCGCGCTGCTGCCGCTGCTGGCCATCGCCTGGACCGGCGTCTCGCTGCGGGTGTGGGCGTGCGCGGCCGCGGTCGTCGTCGGCCTCACGCTGACCGGGTGGGTCAGCGCGAGGCTCGGCGACGCGCACGTGGGGCGCGCGATCCTCCGCAACGTCGGTGTCGGCGCCCTCACGATGGTGGTGACCTACTTCGTCGGGGTGCTGTTCGGCGTCACGATCGGTTAGTGCACGCCCTTCATCATCCGGCGGATGAACGGCGACGCCGCGAACAGCAGGACGCCGATGACGATGGCGACGCCGCCGACCGTGCCGAAGTACGCGCCTTCGTGCTCGGGTGAGTAGAACTCGGCGAGCTTGCCCGACATCGCCGTGCCGAACGAGATCGACAGGAAGTTCAGCGCCACCATCTGGGTGCGGAAGGCGTTCGGCGCCAGCTTCGTGGCCAGCGCCAGCCCGACCGGGGACAGGCCCAGCTCGCCCAGGGTGAACACGGCCAGCACGCCGACCATCGCGATCAGCGGGGTGCCGTTCTGGCCGGTGCCGGTGAACGGCAGGAACAGCAGGAACGCGACGCCCATGATGATCGTGCTGATGACGAACTTGATCGGCGACGACGGCTGCCGCGTCCCCAGTTTCGTCCACAGCAGCGCGAACAGCGGCGAGAACAGGATGACGAACACCGGGCCGACCGAGCCGACCCACGGGATCGGCATCTCCCAGCCGAAGATCCGCCGGTCGAGGCGGGTGTCGGCGTAGGTCGCGAGCACCGTGAAGATCTGCTGGTACAACGAGAAGAACGCGGCGCTGGCGATGAACATCGGGATGAACGAGTACACCCGGCTGCGCTCGTCGGCGTCGATCTTGCGGCTCGAGAGGATCACCGCGAAGTAGACGATCGAGATCCCGCCGACCGCCCAGAGCACGACGTCGGCGAGGTTGTCCGCCCGGACGACGCCGGTGAGCAGCAGCACGACGATCAGCGCGAGGACGACGACCACGCCGGCGACGACCAGCAGGCGGTTCGACGACGGCAGCGGGTTCGGCACCTCGTTCGCCTTGTCCGGCAGGTTGCGCCGGCCCAGCGTGTACTGGACCAGGCCCAGCGCCATGCCGATCGCGGCCAGGCCGAAGCCGAAGTGGAAGCCCGCCTGGTCCCAGACCAGGCCGGTGAGGATCTGCCCGACGAACGCGCCGAGGTTGATGCCCATGTAGAAGATCGTGAAGCCGGCGTCACGGCGTTCGTCGTCCGGCGCGTAGAGCGTGCCGACGATGCCGGTGGCGTTCGCCTTGAGCCCGCCGCTGCCGATCGCGACGCAGGCGAGGCCGACGCCGAGGCCCGCGACGCCCGGGATCACGGCCAGGCTGATGTGGCCGACCATGATCAGCACGGCGCTGAAGAACAACGTCCGTTCGGAGCCGAGCAGCCGGTCCGCGACCCACGACCCGAGCACGGTCGCGAGGTAGACCAGGCCGCCGTACGCGCCGACGATGCCGAGCGCCGGCGCCTTGGGCAGCGCGAGCCCGCCCTGGTCGATCGCGTAGTACAGGTAGAACGGCAGGATGCCGAGCATCCCGTAGTAGGAGAAGCGCTCCCACATCTCGACGCCGAAGAGGTTCGCCAGCCCTCGTGGGTGCCCGAAGAACCTCTTGTCCTGCTGGACCTCGGTGGAGGTGCTCACAACTGAGTCATCCTTTGTCTGGACTTCGTTGTCCGTTCGCATGTTATGAGGCCACCGTGTGACCCACCACCGGCACAAGGTGTGGTCCCCGCCATAACGGTCGGTGACGAACGGCATTAAAATACCGTCAAGGTGCGCCGGGAAGTCTGGTCGGCAACAGTGATCAGCGACCCCAGGAGCCGCCCGTGTCCCGCCCGTTGAGCGAATTCGCGCGTTACCTGCGCACCGAGACCACCGGCGGGATGATCCTGCTCGGCGCGACGGCGCTCGCCCTGGTCTGGGCCAACTCCCCGCTGCGCGACAGCTACCACGCGCTGCGCGAGTTCCGGCTCGGCCCGGAGCTGCTCCACCTGAACCTCACCATCGGCGACTGGGCGAAGGACGGCCTGCTCGCGATCTTCTTCTTCGTCGCCGGGCTGGAGCTCAAGCGCGAGCTCGTCATCGGCGAGCTGTCGCGGTTCAAGCAGGCCGTGCTGCCGATCGTCGCCGCGATCGGCGGGATGATCGTGCCCGCGCTGGTCGCGCTGGGCGTCGGCTGGGGGACGCCGGGGATCGACCGGGCGTGGGCGATCCCGGTCGCGACGGACATCGCGTTCGCGCTCGGCGTCCTCGCGCTGACGGCGTCGAACCTGCCCTCGAGCGCGCGGGTGTTCCTGCTGTCGCTGGCCGTGGTGGACGACCTCGGCGCGATCATCGTCATCGCCGTGCTCTTCACGACCGGCTTCGACCTGGTCGCGGTGGCCGTCGCCGTCGTGGCCCTGGCGCTCTACGCCTTCCTGCAGCACAAGCGCGTCCGGACGGCGTGGATCTACGTCCCGCTCGCGCTCGTCACCTGGGTCGCGGTGCACTCCGCGGGTATCCACGCGACGATCGCCGGCGTCGCGCTGGGCCTGCTCACCCGCGTCCGGGCCGACGACGGCGAGGCCGAGGCGCCGGCGTTGCGGCTGGAGCACCGGCTGCAGCCGTGGTCGGCGGCCGTCGCCGTGCCGCTCTTCGCGCTGTTCGCGGCCGGGATCTCGGTCAGCGGCGACTCGCTCGGCAAGGTGTTCACGACGGCGTTACCGCTCGCGGTGCTCGCCGGGCTGCTCGGCGGCAAGGTCGTCGGGATCTTCGGCGCGAGCTTCCTGGCGGTGAAGTTGAAGCTCGCCGAGAAGCCGCGCGGCGTGGGCTGGCGCGACATCGGCGCGTTGTCGCTGCTCGGCGGCGTGGGCTTCACGGTCAGCCTGCTGATCGCCGACCTCGCGCTGCCCGCGGAGGCGAGCGAACTGGCCAAGGCGGCGGTGCTGATCGCGTCCGGGATCGCGTCCCTGCTGGCCGCGGTGATGCTCCTGCGGCGGAGCAAGGTCCACGCCGAGATGGATTGATCCTCGACACTCGGACAGTCCGCCGCGCCCGCTCCACGACGTCATGGCACGATGACCCGGTGAGCAGCCCCAAACACGAACGCACCGGCCCCGACGGCGTGGGGGCCGTGCCTTACCTCCCGCTGTCCTCCGACACCGACGTCCCCGGCGACCAGTCCCTCGGCCGCCTGGTCGGCGACGCGACCCAGCACATCTCCACCCTGGTCAGGGCCGAGATGGAACTGGCGAAGTCCGAGCTGGTCGGCGAGGTGAAGAAGGGCCTCAAGGGCGCCGTCTACTTCTTGATCGCGCTGACGGTCTTCCTGTACAGCACGTTCTTCTTGTTCTTCTTCGCGGCCGAAGGCCTGGCGGAGTGGGTGCGCTACCGCTGGATCGCGTTCGGCATCGTGTTCTTCCTGATGCTGCTGGTCGCGGGTGTGGCCGGGTTCCTCGGCTACCGCAAGGTGAAGAAGTTCAAGGCACCGGAGCGGACCATCGCCAGCGTCAAGGAGACCGCCGCCGCGCTCAAGCCGCAGAAGGCGCCCGAAGCCGACTTGACCACCACGCGCGACTGAGTTCGTTGCACCCGTCCCCCGATCCGTCGATCGTCCGCATCGACGGATCGTGGGCGCACCGCGACGTCTCCGCCAACGGCATCCGGCTGCACATCGCCGAGCTCGGCGAGGGTCCCGTCGTGGTGCTGCTGCACGGGTTCGCCGAGTTCTGGTGGACCTGGCACCACCAGCTGCAGGCCCTCGCCGACGCCGGGTACCGCGCGGTCGCCGTCGACCTGCGCGGGTACGGCGACTCGGACAAGCCGCCGCGTGGTTACGACGCGTGGACGCTCGCCGGGGACATCGGCGGGCTGGTCAAGTCGCTCGGCGCCCGGCGCGCGCACCTCGTCGGACACGCCTGGGGCGGCATGCTCGCCTGGACCGTCGCCGCGCTGCACCCCCGGCTCGTGTCGTCGGTGACGGCCATCGGCGGCGCCCACCCGCTCGCGCTGCGGTCGTCGATCGCCCGCACGCTCTGGCGTGGCCAGGGCCGCGCGGCCGGGCACCTCTTCCGCTTCCAGATGCCGATGGCGCCCGAGAAGTGGCTGACCCGCGAAGACGCCCAAGCCGTCGAGGACCTCTTCGATGCGTGGGCCGGCGACTCCTGGCGGTCCACTTCGGACTTCGCCGAGAGCACGGCGGCGTTCCGGCAGGCGATGCTCGTGCCGGGCGTCGCGCACAGCGCGCTGGAGTACTACCGCTGGGCGTTCCGCGCGCAGTTCCGCGGGGAGGGCCGCCGGTTCACCGACGCCGTCGGCCGCCGGATCGCGGCCCCGACGTTGCAGCTGCACGGCGCCGACGACACCTGCATCCTCCCCGAGACGGCGAGGTCGTCCGCGCGCTGGGCGGGCCCGCACGCCGAGCCGGAGTTCTGGCCGGGCGTCGGGCACTTCCCCCACCTCGAGGTGCCGGACCGCACGTCGGCGGCCCTGGTGGACTTCCTCAGCCGAGCGTGAGCGCGTTCTTGGCCCGCGCCAGCGACTCCTCCGAAGGTCCGCCGGTCGGGTTCTCCGTGGCCAGCGCCTGGTTGAGCGCGACGAACGGCCGCATCCGGCGCTCGTACGCGGCGAACGCGTCGGTGTGTTCGGCGCGGCCCAGCTCCTGCGCCAGGACGTACGCGCCGGCGAGCGCGAGACTCGTGCCCTGGCCGGACAGCGCCGACGCGCAGTACCCGGCGTCGCCGACCAGCACGACCCGGCCCGCCGACCAGCGGTCCAGGTGGATCTGCGCCATCGCGTCGAAGTAGAACACCTCGGCTTCGGCCATCGCTGCCAGCAGCTTCGGCATTTCCCAGCCGACGCCGGCCAGCTGCTCGGCGACCAGCCGCTTCTGCTCCGCGACGCTCATCGGGGGCAGCGGTTCCGAGCCGAATCCGAGCGTCACGCGCAGCTCGGTGTTGTCCCGCACCGGGTAGACCGCGCCGCCGGTCTCCTCGTGCCGGACCCACAGCTGCCAGTCCTCGAGGCCCAGGAAGTTCGGCGCCGGGAAGATCGCCAGGTACTGGCCGAGGTGCGTGCTGAAGCGCTCCTCCGGGCCGAAGGCCAGCCGCCGGACCGCCGAGTGCGGGCCGTCGGCGCCGACGACGAGGTCGAACGTCCGGAAGCCGCCGTGCTCGAACTCCACGCGCACGCCGTGCGCGTCCTCGGTCAACGCCGTGACCGAGTCGCCGAAGACGTACTCGACGCGGTCCGCGGTCGCCTCGTGCAGGATCGCGACGGCGTCGTCGCGCAGCAGCTCGAAGTCGGTGCTGTCGAGCCGGCCGCTGCTGTGGGTGAACTCCTCGGACCGGTACAGCTCCTGCCCGGCCCCGTCCACCACGGACATCCCGCGCATCCGCGTCCGCTCCGCCCGCAGCCGCTCGCCCAGGCCCATCCGGTCGACGACGTCGAGCGCGACCCCGCGCACGTCGACCGCCTGGCCGCCGGTGCGCGAGCCGACCGCGCGTTCCACCACGGTCACCGTCCAGCCGTCGCGGGCCAGGAACCAGGCCAGGGTGCCGCCGGCGACGCCCGCTCCCGAGATCAGTACGTTCCGCATGCTTCCTCCAGAGTTGTACGCTTGCCCGCATCACACTGGAGTCATCGCAGTTCAGAGACTAATTCTGTACTAGTACAGAAGGTCGTCTGTACTAGATCAGGGGGCAGCCGTGAAGTACGTGGTCATCGCCGAGGAACTGCGCGGCCGAATCGCGCGCGGCGAGCTTCCGCCGGGCGCGCGGGTGCCCTCGACCCGGCGGCTCGCGGCCGATCACGGCGTCGCGATGGCGACCGCGGCGAAGGCGCTCGCTCTGCTGAACCAGGAGGGGCTGGTGCGCGCGGAGCCGCGGTCCGGCACGGTCGTCGCCGGCCGTGAGCACCGCGGCGGGCACCAGGGCCTGACGCGCGACCGGATCGTGCGCACGGCGATCGACATCGCCGACGCCGAAGGGCTCGGCGCGCTGTCCATGCGCGGGGTGGCGGCCCGGCTCGGCGTCGCGGCCATGGCGCCCTACCGGTACGTGCGCGGCAAGGACGAGCTGGTGCTGCTGATGGCCGACTCCGCCTACGGCGAGCGCGGCTACCCGGAAGTCCCGCCGGCTGGCTGGCGCGAGCGGCTGACGCTGGCCGGCCGGACGCTCTGGTCGCTCCACCGGCGGCACCCGTGGCTGGCCCAGCTCACGCCGATCACCCGTCCGCTGCCGCTGCGCAACCTCGCGACGCACGCGGAATGGGCGCTCTCGGCGCTGGCCGAGCTGGACGACGACGCCGCCACCCTGTGCGACCTGCACGTGCTGTTCTTCAGCTACGTCCAGGGCATCGCGATCCACCTCGAACGCGAGCAGCACGCGCTCGCCGCGTCCGGGCTGTCCGAAGAGCAGTGGATCGACCACCAGGCGCCCGCGATGGCGGCGATGGTCAGCGGCCACCCGATCTTCGCCCGGATGATGACCGAGCTGAGCACGAACGGCTACGACCTCGTCCTGGACGACCTCTTCGAGTCGGGCCTGCGCGCCCTGCTCGACGGCCTCGCCCTGCGCTACGGGGTCGTGAGTGGTTAGGGCGGTTAGAACCGCCCTAACCACTCACGACCGGCCGCGGCAGCAGCAGGTGTCAGGCCGCGCAGGAGCCGGTGGAGACTTCCGTCGTCTGCGTCGACGCCGCGTCGACCTCGCCGCGGACCTGCTCGGCCGTCAGCGTGAAGCCGGTTTCCGGGTCCTCCACGGCCGCGCCGAACACGACGCCGATGACCCGGCCGTCCGGCGTCACCATCGGGCCGCCGGAGTTGCCGCTGCGGATCTCCGCGCGGACCGTGAAGACGTCGCGCTGCACGGTGTTGGCCTCGTAGATGTCCGGGCCACGCAGGTTGATCCGGCCGCGCACGCGGGCGGGCGTCGCGCGGTACGGGCCGTCGAGCGGGTAGCCGAGCACGACCGCGCTGTCACTCGCGCGGGCCGTCTCCGGCGCGAACTGCAGCGGCGGGGCGCTCAGCCGGGGCACGGCGAGCACGGCGATGTCGACCTCGGGGTCGAAGTAGACGACCCGCGCCGGGTAGTCGCCCTGCGTCGTCTCGATGCCGACGGTGTCGGTGCCCGCCACGACGTGCGCGTTGGTCATCACCCGCTGCGGCGAGATGACGAACCCGCTGCCTTCGAGGGATCGCGAGCAGGAGCTGGCCGTGCCGCGGATCTTGACGACGCTGCCGTGCAGCTGCTGGACGATCCCGCTGCTCTGCAGGGCCGGGTCCGGCGGGGACGTGTCCGCCGTCGGCGCCTTCTCGAACGGGTCCACTATGGACGGGAAGCCGGACGCGTCGAGCAGCTTCCGCAGCTGGCTCGGGAAGCCCTGGGCGGCCGCCGGCATGGTGTCGTTGACCTTGCCGAGCACGACCGAGTTGTTGATCGCCTTGGCCAGCCCGGGCAGGCCGGACACGGTCGTCAGTGGCGTCGCGATCAGCCACGCGACCACGAACACGACCGCGGCCTGCACGACCGCGCCGAGGGTCTTGTCGATGCCGGAGAGCTTGTCCGGGTTGATCTTCTGCCGCAGCCGGCGGCCGACGTACACGCCGAGCGCCTCGCCGAAGGCGACCAGGAACACCACGGTCGCCACCGCGAACGCGACCTTCCACACCGGGTCGTCGAAGAACGCGACGACCACCGGCGCCAGCTTGATGCCGGTGATCGCGCCGAGCACGACCCCGACCAAGGACGGCAGCGCGATGATCACGCCCTGGTATGCACCGGACACCGCCGCCAGCACGGCGAGCAGGAGGACCAGCACATCGACCCAGTTCACGGTGTCACTCCTCCACTGCTTTCGGGGGCTCCGGGTGGCGGAGCCCCCGGCCCGGGGCGGAGCCCTGGTGAGACGCCGCTATCCGCGCCTGGTGCGCGGCCAGCGCCTCGTCGAGGTCCCGGACGTCGCCCGGGTCCCATTCGCGCTCCCAGCCTCCCAGGCCGAGCAACACGGACAGCAACCCGGCGGTGAACCCCCACACGAACAGGCCCGAGACCTCGAAGGCCGGGCCCTTCCACGGCGCGCCGGCCTTCTTGACCGTGAACCGGTTGGCCGGGTCGACGAGCTCGGCCACCGGGACGCGGGCCACCGACGCCGTCTCGCCCGGGTCGACGGCGTGCACCGGCGACGGCTCGGCCCAGTACGCCAGCACCGGCGTCACGGCGAACGCCGACACCGGGACGAAAAGCTCCGGCAGGATCGCCACCGGCCGGATGCCCGCCGGGACGACCCCGGTCTCCTCCTCGGCCTCGCGCAGCGCCGTCCCGACCGGGCCGCCGTCGCCGTCCTCGGCGCCGCCGCCCGGGAAGGCGACCTGGCCGGCGTGCGAGCCGAGCGTGTCGGCGCGCCGCTGCAGCAGGACGTCCGGCTCGCCGTCGGCTTCGCTCTCCCCGAAGAGGATGAGCACCGCGGCGGACCGGGTGTAGGCGCCGTCGGGCGGGCTGAACCGGGTGAACGTCTTCGAGTCGACCTCACCGCTGACCTTGACCAGCGGCCGGAGCCACTCCGGAACCGACTCCGGCTCGACCAGCGGTCCGATCACGATGCCCCCTCGACAGCCACACGCACCTCGTCAGTGTTCCCGAAGGTCCGGGGATTCGCGATGAACCGCACCGCACCCGCGGCGGTGACCAGGTACGACGCCGGCAACGACGCCGGCACCTTGAGCGCGGTCCGGACCGGCCCGCTCTGCCCGTCGCCGTCGAACACCGACGGTAGGTGCACGCCCAGCCGGGCCAGCAGGTTCAAGCCGTCCTCCGCCGGGCTCTGGACCTGGACGCCGAGGACGCGCACCGCGCCCGGCTGCTTCGCGTAGTCCTGGAGCACGGGCAGCTCCGTCTTGCACGGCTGGCACCACGACGCCCAGACGTTGACCAGCACCGGAGCGCCGGCCAGCGCGCGTCCGACGTCGACGCTCGCGCCGTCACCGAGGCAGTCGGCGCGGACGCCGTCGAGCTGCTTCACGGGCGCGGCCGGGCTCGCCGGCGGGCACGGCTGCAGCGCCGCCGCCGACCGCGCGGGCGCGAGATCGGCCGACGGCGTCGCCGCGGTGTCCGCGCCCCCGCGCGGCAGCAGCGCGACGATCAGCGCCACCACCAGCACGGCGACGGCCAGCGCCCATTTGGTGACGGTCGTCACCGGGGCGCCGCCAGGGCCAGGATGTGGTCCCGTTCGACGCCCTTGACCAGCTTCGCGGCTTCCTCGAACCCGGTCGGGCCGGTGCCGTAGGACGGGCAGTCCCGGGCCAGCGGGCAGGCGCCGCAGGCCGGTTTCTTGGCGTGGCAGACGCGGCGGCCGTGGAAGATCACCCGGTGGGACAGCATCGTCCACTCCTTGCGGGGGATCAGCTCGCCGATCACGTGCTCGACCTTGACCGGGTCCTCCTCCGCCGTCCAGCCCCAGCGCCGGACCAGCCGGCCGAAGTGGGTGTCGACGGTGATCCCCGGCACGTCGAAGGCGTTCCCGAGCACGACGTTGGCGGTCTTGCGGCCGACGCCGGGCAGGGTGACGAGGTCGGCGAGCTTGGCGGGCACCTCGCCGCCGAAGCGTTCGACCAGTGCCGCGCCGAGCCCCATCACGGAGTTCGCCTTGGCCCGGTAGAAGCCGGTCGAACGCAGGTATTCCTCCAGTTCAGGACGGTCGGCGCCGGCGTAGTCGGCGGCGGTCCGGTAGCGCTTGAACAGCGCGGGCGTGACGAGGTTCACCCGGACGTCGGTGGTCTGGGCGGACAACACGACCGCGACCAGCAGTTCCAGTGGTGTGGTGAAGTCGAGCTCGCAGTGGGCGTCCGGATACACGTCGTCGAGGCAACGCTTCATCCGCCTGGCGCGTCTCACCAGAGCTAACCGGCTTTCACCAGCGCCCTCACGGGGGGCGTTCGTGGTGGCAGGTGGCACCCCGATAGCCTACGGGCGCCGTCGGACGGGCCGGGCACAGCACCGGTGGACGACCGACACGCCAGAGCACCACCTCGGCGCAGTTTCCGGCCGCCATGAGCGAGGATCTGGAGTAGATGCTTTTCACTGAGTGTTTCCGGCTGTGTTCAGGAGTCCGGCCATGACCGTCTGGTTCGTCATCCTGGTCCCCCTGGTGATCATGTTCTTCGCCCTGTTCATGGAGCGGGTGGAGAGCCGGTTGAAGCACGTCGCGGTGCAGGAGAACGAGGTCGAAGAGTTCCTCGAGCAGGCGCAGCCCAACGAGGTCCGGGCGCTCTACGGGCACGGCATCGGCCGCGCGCTGGAGCTGTTCCGGCTGCGTAGGCTGGGCGGACGGGCAGCCAGGCAACGCGCGCGTCGCGTGCGGAGTTAGGCTCCACGTTCGGACGAGATCGTTTGCCGGGCCGCGCGCCCGGCGGGCGATCTCGGCTGTACGCCCTAGACTGACGCGCAAGTGACTGGCGTCACGCTCTGCGACCGACGCCGAGCGTGATCGTTTCTCGACGAGGAGGCACCCGAGGTGGACGAAACCCTGGCCCGTGCGGGCATTTTCCAGGGTGTGGAGCCGGCAGCGGCGGAGGCGCTGGCCCAGACCTTGGAATCCGTGGAGTTCCCCCGCGGCCATGTCATCTTCAACGAGGGTGAACCCGGCGACAAGCTGTACATCATCCAGTCCGGCAAGGTGAAGATCGGCCGCAAGTCCCCGGACGGCCGCGAGAACCTGCTGGGCATCTTCGGCCCGTCCGACATGTTCGGCGAGCTGTCGATCTTCGACCCCGGCCCCCGGACGTCGAGCGCGACCACGGTCACCGAGGTCCGCGCGGTCACGATGGACCGCCCGGCGCTGCGGCAGTGGATCTCGACCCGTCCGGAGATAGCGGAACAGCTGCTGCGCGTCGTCGCGCGCCGCCTGCGCCGGACGAACAACATGGTCGCGGAACTGATCTTCACCGACGTCCCGGGCCGCGTGGCGCGCGCGCTGCTGCAGCTCGCGCAGCGGTTCGGCAGCCAGGAGGCGGGCCTGCTGCGGGTCACGCACGACCTGACGCAGGAAGAGATCGCCCAGTACGTCGGCGCGTCCCGCGAGACCGTGAACAAGGCCCTGGCCGACTTCGCGCACCGTGGCTGGCTGCGGCTGGAAGGCAAGAGCGTCCTGATCCTGGACCCGGAGCGCCTGGCCCGCCGCGCCCGTTGATCCTGTTCCACGTATGAAGAAGGCCTCCTGACCTGCGGATCAGGAGGCCTTCTTCGTAGTGTTCGACACCAAAACACAGTGCTTGCCCAAAACAAAGAGCCGGGCGCCACCCCCGACGTGGCGCACCGGCTCTTCGTTTGTCGCGCGGACCATCCCCCGACGATCCGCGCTCCCCGCCCTCCGGGCCAGGCCCCGACCCATATGCCGGAGGGAGCTGGGTTTATCTGTTGCTGTTGTTCAACCATCACGGCCCATACCCACTAATTCAAGGCCATTCACTCTCAAGGACGCGGTCGGCGCCGTTTCGTTGCAGGAGACCACACAGAATGTCGTGAGTGTTACCTGATCGAGACTTCGCGCTCCGGCACCAAGATCCACCACCAGTCTGCCGGTGACCCACCTGACCGTCAAATAACTGGTACCGACGTACCACTCTGCGGCATACTGGTACGCGTGTCCCAGTCTGCCTCGAACCACGAAAGCCGGACGTCCCTCGCCGACTACCGCACCGCGCTGACGACCCGCGCGGCCCGGCGGCCCGCCGTCGCGTCCGTGCTCGCCCGCCTGCCGATCGCCATGATCGGCATCTCGGCCCTGCTCTACGTCCAGCGCGAAACCGGTTCCTTCGCCGCCGCCGGGCTCGTCTCGGCCGGTTCACTCGCCGGTGTCTCGGTGGGCGCGGTGATCCAGGGCCGGCTGATCGACCGGTTCGGGCCGACGCGGCCGCTGCTCACCGTCGCGGTCCTCCTGATGCTGTTGATGAGCGCGCTCGTCACGGCGATCGAGTCGCACGCGCCGACCGCCGTGCTGGTCGCGCTGGGCGCGGCCACCGGGCTGTCGGAGCCGATGGTCGGGTCGGCGTCACGCGCGCTGTGGACGCGTCTCCTGCCGCCGGGCGGGGCGCGCAACGCCGCGTTCTCGTACGAGGCGATCAGCATGGAGGTCTTCTTCATCCTCGGCCCGGGCGTGGCCGGGCTGCTGGTCATGGCGCCGTGGGCGGGCACCGGCCTGGTGCTGGGCGTCGCCCTGCAGTTCACCGGCGCGGTGCTGTTCGCGCTGAGCCCGGCCGTCCGCGCGTGGGGCCCGGCCGCCGCTTCGCGCGGCTCGCTGCTGGGCGCGCTGTCGAGCCCCGGCATGCGGACGCTCGCCGTGGCCGCGCTCGGCTTCGGCATCGTGATCGGCTTCGTCGAGGTCGCCGTCCCGGCGTCGGCCACCGAAGCCGGGCACGCGTCGGTCGGCGGCCTGCTGCTGTCGGCGTGGTCGCTGAGCTCGGTCGCCTTCGGCGTCGTGTACAGCCTGTCACCGTGGCCGCGCCGGCTGGGCGTGCGGCTGCCGGTGCTGCTGGGCGGGTTCGGCGCACTGGTGGCGCTGCTCGCGTGGCCGTCGTCGCTGTGGGGCCTGGCGCTGGCGATGCTGGTCGCCGGGGCGCTGATCACCCCGCAGTCGACGGCCCACTCGGCGGCGATCGAGGTGGTCGCCCCCGAGGGCACGGCCGCGGAGGCGTTCGGCTGGGTCCTGACGGCAGTGACGCTGGGGCTGGCCATGGGCCAGTCGGTGAGCGGTTACGTAGTCGAGCACGCAGGCCCGAGCACGGCATTCCTGGTGGCGAGCATCGCCGGCGTGGTGCTGGCCGGGGTCGTCTGGCTGCTGCGCGGCACGGTCCACCCGGTGCGCTCGGCGGCGGTCGAGCCGACCGAGCTGGTGAGCGTGGCCCGCTAGGACGTGGCGCGGGTCTGATGCTCGCGGAGGCGGCGGCCATCGGACGAGCACGACCGGTGGGCGCGGGCTGATGCTCGCCAGGGCCGCCTGACTGCGCGGCACGGGGTCCACCCGTCCGGCCGACGGCGATCGAGCCGACCCCGCTAGGTTGCGGCGGACCTGATGCTCGCGGGGCGGGCGCCCGTCGGGCAACCACGACCGGTGGGCGCGAGCTGGTGCTCGCCAGGGCCACCTGACTGCCGCGCGGCACGGTCCACCCGGTGCGCTCGGCGGCCGTCGAGCCGACCACACTGGTGAGCGTGGCTCGCTAGGACGTGGCGCGCCGTGACCTGACGAAGCCCCAGCCGACCAGCGCTGCGGCGGCCGCGGTGAGCACCAAGGCTGCGATCATGACCGCCGTCTCGAACTGTGACGTCTGCTGGGCGCTCCAGTTCGACGTGGCGATGCTGCCGGTGAACAGCGCCGCCAAGATGGTGCCCGCCGCGGCGATGCCGGCGCCCGTGGTGACTTCCGACGCGGTGTCGATGAGGGCCGCGCCGATCGTCGTGCGGTTCTCGGGCAGGCCGCGGAGGACGTTGACCCCCGCGACGACGCCGACCACGCGCAGCCCGGCGGCCACGAGCGCCAGCGCCAGCGCGACCCAGACGTAGCCGAGCCGGCCGAGCAGCGCGTAGAACGCGAGCCCGAGCACGACCGCGGCGGCGCTGAGCCACGCGGCCCGCTCGAGGCCGACCTTCCGCACGAACGGGCTGACGAACGCGCCGCCCGCGACGAGCACGACCACCTGCGGCAGCAGCCCGAGGGCCGCGAGCACGGGCGGCCACCCCCAGTCGAGCTGCAACTGCAGCGTCACCAGGTACCCGAGGCCGGCGGTCGCCAGCCCGGCCGCGGACTTGAACGCGAGGCCGCTGGACACCAGCGGGCGGGCGACGAGCTTCAGGTCGAGCAGCGGGTACCGGGTCGAGCGCTCGCGGCGGACGAACGAGATCGCCCCCGCGACGGCCGCGGCGGTGACCGTCCACGGCGCCCACGATCCGGTGCCTTCGTTCACGAACAGGGTGGGCGCGACGAGCGCGAGTACGATCGTCGCCGTGCCCAGCACCGCTCCGAGGACGTCCAATGGGTCGCGGTGGAGGTCAGCGGGGTCGTCCGCGGCGATGCCGGCCCGCACGCCGATGATCGCGAGCGCGGCGATCGGCACGTTCACCAGGAGCAGGACCTGCCACGGCGCGATCGCGAGCACGAGACCACCCGCGGTCGGGCCGATCGCGAGGCCGACCAGGCCCACGGTCGAGATGAGCGTGGTCGCCCGGACGCGCAGGTCGTCCGCCTCGAACAGCCGGAAGGCCAGCGCCATCGAGCCCGGCGTCGTCATCGCGGCCGCGATCCCCATCAGCACCCGGACGGCGATCAGCTGTTCGGCGTTGCCGACGAACGCCGTCGCCAGGCTCGCGAGGCCGAGCAGGACCAGCCCGGTGAGCATGATCCGCCGCCGGCCGAACCGGTCGGCGAGCGCGCCGAACGCCAGCATCAGCCCGCCGAAGACGACCGAGTACGCGCCGGTCACCCACTGCAGGGACGTCGTCGACGCGTGCAGTTCGCGGCCGATCGTCGGCAGCGCGACGTTCAGGATCGAGTTGTCCAGCATCTCGAAGAGGAAGACCGCGGACAGCCCCGCCAGGGCCACCCAGGCCTCCCGCAACGATCGTGGCGAGCGGGCTGTCAGTTCGGTGTGCATGCCACTAGGTTAAGCAACTAAGTTTAGTTACACAAGAGAGTGAGGTCCGGATGCCCAGGACGAGTGAACGCGGCGGGCCGCAGACGCGCGCGAAGATCGCGGAGGTCGCGGCTCGGCTGTTCCTCGAGCGCGGGTACGACAAGGTCACGGTCGCCGAGGTCGCGAAGGAGGCCGGTGTCTCGAGCGTGACGGTCTTCAACCACTTCCCGCGCAAGGAGGACCTCTTCCTGGACCGCGCGGACGACGCCGTCGAGGTCCTGCGCGCGGCGGTGCGCGACCGCGCCCCGGACGTCGACGTGCTGACGTCCCTGCGCGACGCGGCGTTCCGGCTCTTCGACGACCGTCACCCGCTGTCCGGCGTCAATGACCACTCGATCCCGTTCTTCCGGACCGTCGCGGGTTCGCCCGCGCTGATCGCGCGCGCCCGGGAGATCGCCGCCGAGCTCCAGGGCGTCCTGGTCGAGGAACTCGGCGCCGACGGGACGTTGCTCGCCGCCTTCTTCATCGCCGGGTACGCCGCGGTGCTGACGGAGACCGCTTCCCGGCTCGTGGCGGGAGAATCGCCGGACGCCGTGGTGGACGACCACCGCGTCCGGCTGGAGCGGCTGTTCGACGCCCTCCGCGGCGGCGTCGTTTTTGTCGGTGGTCGCCGCTAGCTTGCGGGGATGGACGTCACCGCGCCTGCTCACCGCCTCTCGGCGGCCGTCTCCGCCGCGTCCCGCCTGCTGCCCGCGCGCGCCGCGCTGAGGCTGCGGGCGGACGCGTCCGGGCTGACGGTCGCGGGCAGCGACCCGGATCTCGCCGTCCGGTTCGACTGCCCGGCGACCACCCACACCGACGGCGAGGTGGCCGTGCCCGCGGCCCCGCTGGCCGAGACGCTGAAGATGCTGGGCGCGGCGCCGGTGCGCCTGGTCGTCGAAGGCAGCAGGCTGGCGTTGCGCCTGGACCAGGCCCGGTTCGCGTTGCCGTTGCTAGCTTCTGCTGCCGCGTCCCCGGCTTTTGCCGCACCCCAAGTGTCCGAAGTGGACGGACCGGCGTTCGCGTCGGCGTTGCGGATCGTCGCCGGCACAGCGGCCAAGGACGACCCGCTGCCGTTGTTCACCGGCGTCCGCGTCCAGGCCGCCGACGGCCGGCTGACGCTGACGGCGTCGGACCGCTACCGGATGGCGGTGGCCCGGCTGCCGCTGCGGACGCCTGGGTCCCTCGACGTCCTGGTACCCGCGGCCCTGCTGACGGAGGCGGCGCGGCAGGCGCGGGGAGTGGTCGGACTCCACACGGGACCGGGCCGGTTCGGCTTGAGCTGGGCGGGCGGTTTGGTGGGCACAGCGGTCCTGGACGCGGGTTTCCTGTCGGAGGAAGCAATCCCCTCGGGCGCGGTCGACACCAGGGTGACACTGGAGTCGGACGCCCTCGCGGCGGCGGTCCGCCGGGTCGGGGTGTACGCGGAGGACCGCCGGGTGCTGACCCTGGAGGTCGGCGACGCACAGGTCCGCCTGGCGAGCGCACGCCTGGACGCCGGCGAGGCGGAGGAGACCCTGAAGGCGGACGTCAGTGGTGGCCGGACGTCGCCGTCGTTCCAGGCCCGGTACCTGCTGGACGCGCTGAGCGCGTTCGCCGGGGAGCGGGTGGAGCTGTCGATCCAGCCGGGTATGAGGGCGTGCATCCTTCGGGCTGTGGACGCCGGGGAGGTGGAGCTGACGTACTACCTGATGCCGATGCTGCCCCGCTGATCAGCCGGCCTTGAGCACTTCGGCCAAGTCGATCAAGGCCACGTCCGCCGCCGGCCCTTCGGTGAACTGGCGCACGGTGAACGACGCGGTCCCGAAGCGGTCGTCATAAGCCCGCCGGAGGTGGGGCGACGAGCGGCCGAGTGCCCACTCCATGGTCGAGTTGCTGTTGCGCAGGAACTCGATGGGCAGGCGCCCGAGCACGTAAAGCTCGGCACGACGATCGCCGCGGCCGAGCACCAAGCCGACCAGGTCGGCCACGAGCCCACGTTTGCGCATGGCGTCGCGGCCCTTCCATTGCCCGGCCTTGAACTCCGCTACCCGAAGGTTCGTCTCGAGATCGAACTTCCGGCTCGGATCGTTCCCGGCGGCCAGCGACGGGCGCCGGACGATGCGCTCGCCCGGCTCGAGGACCTTCGGCAGCGCCCGGACGATCATCGTCGCGTGGATGAGGTCGTTGATCCGGCCGGCGTGCTGCCGCACCAGCAGCGCGGCCTGCAGCAGACCGTCGGTCATCCCCTCGGCCGCCACCCGGTCGTCGACCGTCTCGCGGTCAGCACCTTCCAGCCGGTCCTCCAGTCGCAGGACGCGACTGGACAGATCTTCGTCGCCGAAGAATCGCAGCAGCTCGATGAAGGAAGTGACCGCCGAGGCGACGTCGATCGCCGGTGGCGGCGCGGTGATCTTCGGCTCGCGGGGACGGGGAGTCGCCCGGACACCGGCCTCCTGGGGCAACGGGCTCGTCGGGAAGCCGAGGCGACGCAACTGCCGAATGGCGAAGTGCGAGATGAACTCGGTACGAGCGATGCCGGAAGCACGTTCGAAGATCTGCTTCGGCGGCCATTGCTGGTCTGCGATGGACACCCAGTGTTCGCGAATCGCCTCCGTTACTACACCGGATCCAGCGTGCCGAAGCGTTTCAGGGTGCGGATCATCGGGGCCGTCTCCACCTGCTGGACTCCGGACAGGCCGCCCAGGTCGTCGGCCAGGTACTCGTACAGGGCCGCGTCGTCGCGGCAGCCTACGTTCGCCACCAGGTTCGACGGGCCCGTCGTGGCCGCCGCGAAGGCGACCTGGGGATGCTGTGCCAGTGCGCGGCCCGTCGATGACAAGGCCGAGGGGGCCACCGTGAGCCAAAGGGTCGCCGTCAGCGGGTAGCCGAGGCGGGCTGCGTCTATCTCGACGTCGAAGTACAGCGCTCCCGCGTCTCGCAGGTGCTCCAGGCGGCGGCGGGTTGTCGACTCCGAGCGGCCCGCGGCCGCGGAGAGTGTCGACATGTCGGCGCGGCCGTCGTGGGCCAAGGCTGCCAGCAGGGCCGGGTCCTCCGGTTCCGGGCGATAGGCGACCTCGGCAGGAGGACGGCGTAGCGACACCACCGATGACTCCGGCAGTGCGCTCGATCGGCCCGGCCAGCCTGCCGGGCCGCCCGCGAAACGGCGTAGCAGGCGGTACGCCGTCATCGAGACCACTCGCGGCGTGCGCGGGAGCTGGCCCAGGAGCAGGCCGTCCGCTTCCTCGCGTTGTGGGGCGCGGATGAAGCACACGATCTCCGTCCCACCGGACATCAGGCTCACCCACTGCGTGTCCGCGCGCCGGGCCAGGGCGGTCGCGATCGGGGCCGCCGCGTCCGGGACGCACCTCAAGCGCACCAGCCAGTGGACCTGGCCCAGCGGCGCCGCCTCCGGGACGCCGACCACGCGCAGCACTCCGGACGAGCGCAGCTTGCGGTAGCGGCGCGCGATCGTCTGGTCCGAGACGCCGAGCACCTCGGCGATCGTGCTGAACGACGCGCGCCCGTCCAGCTGGAGCGCGTGCGCGAGCCGGCGGTCCAGGTCGTCCAGCAGGTCGGAATTCATCAAATCAGCCTAGATAACGTCGGATTTCGCGCACAATCCCGCCACGGATGGAAGAGCTGCCCGAGGGAACCCACGCTGGGGTCATGAACATCGACCACACCGTCTTCCTCACCCGGAACTACGAGAAAACCTGGCAGCGCTACGAAGAACTCGGCTTCACGCTCAGCCCGCCGTCGCGGCACTTCGCGTCCCGCAGCGAAGGCGGCGAACTGCTGCCGAGCTGCACGGCGAACCGCTGCGCCTACTTCGGCGGCTCCTTCCTCGAACTGATCGGCGTCGTCGACGCGGCCGCCGGCGACCCGTGGCGCGTGCTGCCCATCCTCGACGAACGCGGCGACGGCCTGCACGGTGTCTCCTTCGGCTGCGACGACTCCGAAGCCGCCGAACGCCGGCTGCGCGAAGCCGGCCTCTCGACGTCCGGGGTGCTCTCGCTGCAGCGCGACGTCGACCTGCCGGAAGGCACGCGCACCGCGCGCTTCCGCAGCGTCCACATCAGCCGCGACAAGACGCCCGAAGGCATCCTGCACACCGCCGAGCACCTCACCCCGGAGTACGTCCACCAGCCGCGCTACCTCGATCACCCGAACGGCGCCCGCCGGGTCGCCGGGATCCTGCTGGTCGTGGCCGACGACGAAGTCGAGACCTACCGCAAGCGCTACGACGTGATCACCGGCGGCGAGCACGTTGTCGACATCGTCGGCGCGAGCGACCTCGACGCCGTCCTGCCCGGTGAGACCGCGCCGCGGCTGCCTTACTTCGCGGCGCACGGCGTCGCGGTGGACGATCTGGAGAAGGCGCGGAGACTGGTCGAGCGGCACGTCCCGACCACCACTCGCGACCGCGGGTTCTTCGTCCGCGCCGAGGACGCGTACGGCGCCGCCGTGTACTTCGAAGAGGAGGCCTGATGATCGTCGACACCACCAGCGGGCAGGTCCGCGGACTGAACGGCACGTTCCGCGGGATCCCTTACGCGGAAGCGAAACGCTTCGAACCTCCGACGCCGCCGAAGCCGTGGACCGGCGTCCGCGACGCCCTCGAACCCGGGCCCGCGGCGCCGCAGCCGCCGTCGCGGCTCGAACACGCCCTCGGGCCGATGCCGCTCCCCCAGAGCGAAGACTGCTTGTCGCTCAACGTCTTCACGCCGTCGACCAGCGGCCGCCGCCCGGTGCTCGTGTGGATCCACGGCGGCGGGTTCTCCAGCGGCTCGGGCGCTCAGGTCTGGTACACCGGCACGCGCCTGGCCCGTGAGGCGGACGCCGTCGTCGTGACGCTCAACTACCGGCTCGGCGCCCTCGGTTTCCTGGCCGTGGACGGCGTTCCGCCCAACCTCGGGATCGCCGACCAGCTCGCCGCCCTCGAATGGGTCCGCGACAACATCGCCGCGTTCGGCGGAAACCCGGCCGAGGTCACCCTCGGCGGTCAGTCGGCCGGCGCCCAGTCGACGCTCGCACTGTGGTCGTCACCGCGGGCGAGGAACCTCGTCAAGCGGATCGCCCTGCAGAGCGCACCGCTCGGTATGCGACCATCCACTTGGGACGATGCGAATCAGAATGCCTTGCTGCTACAACAAGAAGTGGACGTCCGTACGACCACACTGGACAAGCTGCTCGCGGCGCAGCTCAAGGTCGCCGCGAAGACCACGAAGCCCGGTTCGCTCGAACCGCCGTTCCAGCTCGTCGCCGACGGCGATCTCGTCGCGGAAGACCTCATCGAGGCGGCGCCGCGCGGCGAAGCGCTCATCAGCTGGACGCGCGACGAGCTGCGCGCGTTCGTCCCCGACGCGCCCCAAGACGTCGTCGACAAAGCGACCAGCACGTTCTTCGCCGGTGACATCCCGCGGCTCGCCGGGAAGCTCGACGCCGTCACCTTCCGCTTCGACTGGCAGGCGCCCGGCAACCGGTTCGGCGCGTGCCACTGCGTCGATCTGCCGTTCCTGTTCGGCACCCACGACGTCTGGGCCGCGCCGATGCTCGAAGGCGCGCCGAAGGGCCTCGAAGAGGAGGCCGGGCTGCGCGAGGTCTGGGCCGCCTTCCTGCACGGAAAGCGGCCCAGCCTCGAGTGGGCCGCGCTCAGGCCGCCTGAGCGGCCTTGACGGCGGCCTCGACCTCGGCGAACGACGGGTTGACCATCGCGACCGAGCCGACGATCACCGTCGGGACGGTTTCGTTCCCGTTCGCCACCTCGCGCACGCGCGCCGCGCCGTCCGGGTCCTCCCAGATGTTGATCTTCCGGACGTTGAAGCCGCTCTTGGAGATCGGCCGGTCGAGCGCGGCACAGAACCCGCACCCGGGCCGCCAGTAGAACTCCACCTCGACGTTGCTCATCCCTGTCCTTCCGACCGCAAGTAGTCCAGCTGCGCCTGCACGCTCCATTCGGCGGGCGCCCACAGTGCCCGGTCGACGTCGGCGTAGACGACTTCGACCACCTGGCGCGGTGTGGCGTCCGCCCCGAGCACCTGCAAAGCGGAACGCACCTGGTCGAGCCGCTGTTCCCGATGGGCAAGGTACTCGCGCGCGGTCGCGGGCAGATCGGACAGCTCCGGACCGTGACCCGGCAGCCCGCGCGTGCCCGCCGGCAGCTCGATCAGCTTGCGCAGCGACCGCAGGTAGTCACCGAGGTCGTGCAGCACGGTGGTGCCGCGGCCGAGCACGGTGTCGCCGGTCAGCACCTGCCCCTCGAGCACCAGCGACACCGAGTCGGGGGTGTGCCCGGGGGTATGCAGGACGCGGATCTCCAAGCCACCGGCCGAAAGCACGTCGCCGTCCACAAAGGACTGAGCATCCAGGCACAGCGCCGGGTCGAACGCCCGCACCGGCGCCCCGACGCGCTCGGCGAACCACGGCGCGCCCTCGGCGTGGTCCGGGTGGAAGTGCGTCAGCACGATCAGCTCGACGTCGCCGACGCCGGCCAGCAGCTCCAGGTGCTCGAGGTCGCGGTAGCCCGGGTCGACGACGACGGCCGGGGTGTCCGGCGTCGCCCGCAGCACCCAGCTGTTCGTGCCCTCGAGCGTCATCGACGACGGGTTGTTCTCCAGCAGCACCGACGCCGTCTCCGACACCCGCCGCAGGACGCCGTAGGCCGGGGCGCTCATCGCCGCTCCAGCACGACGCGGACCTGGTCGTTCTCGCGGACCAGCGTCGGCGCGATCCGGACGATCTCGCGCTGCGCGTTCAGCACGTCGTCGGCCGTCGCGAACTCGGCCAGCTCGCTCAGCGTCAGCCAGGTCGGCGGCATCAGCATCCGGCGGCCCTCGCGGGCGTCGGCGATCGCGTCCTCCGGGCGCTGCCAGCCGGAGCTCGACGCCTCGGACGTCGCGCCGTCCGCCTGCTGGCCGTCGGGCAGCTTCGCGACGTAGAAGCGGGTGTCGTACCGGCGCGGCTCCTGCTCGGGGGTGATCCAGTGCGCCCACGGGCGCAGCAGGTCCGCGCGCAGCGTCAGCCCGGCGTCGGCGAGGAACCCGGCCAGCGACACCTCGCGGGTCTCCAGGGCGTGGCGGGCCGGCGCGTACGGCGTCACGTCGGTGAGGACCTCCTCGGCGCTGCCCGCGAGCAGCACGCCGGACTCCTCGAACGTCTCGCGCACCGCCGCGCAGGTCAACGCGCGGGCGAGCGCGTCGTCACAGCCGAACCGGGCCGCCCACCAGGACGGCGCCGGGCCGGCCCACGCCACGGACGCGTCGGCGTCGCGCTTGTCGACGCCACCGCCGGGGAAGACCGTCATGCCGCCGGCGAAGGGCATGCCCTTGACCCGGTGCTGCAGGAAGATCTCGACGCCCTCGGCCCCGTCGCGGACGAGGATCACCGTGGCCGCGTCCTTGGGGACGGCCGGTGGTCCATCGGCGTTGGCGCGGGTGGCGATCCCGGCGCCGACGGGGATGTCGAAGACGAACTCCTTGGGCTGCTCCACCCGGGAAACATACCTCCGACACCCGACGTTCCGTCGCGCAGTTGTGGTGTCCCGGACACAGCGAAGGCGGCACTTTCACGTGAAAGTGCCGCCTTGTGCCGCAAAACCTACGGGGCGGTCCAGCCGCGCTGGTCGCCACCGGAGCGGGACGCGCCGTTGAGCCGCATCTTCGCCGCCTCGGCCCGCTCGCGCTCGGCCAGCTCTGCGTGCAGCTCACGCAGCAACGCCCGGTCGCGCTCGCTCAGGCTCGGGTCGTCCAGGTCCAGCGCGGGCAGTTCGACGACCTCGTGCATCGACGGCTTGCCCGCGGCGATCTCGCGCCCCTTCTCCGGGTCCTCGGCCAGAGCCTGCCGCAGCTGCGCGACCTCCGCCGGCGTCAGGTCGGCCGTGCGCTCCGCCCGCGTCTCGGCCCGTTCCGACCGCACCTTGCGGGGCGGCTCGGGGACCGGGGGCGGCGGCGACACGATCGGCACCACCGGGGCGACCGGCTCCGGCGCCGTGGTCGTCGGGGCGTTCGCCCGCATGCTGTGCCGGCTGCCCGACTCCGCGACCGGCTCCGCCGAGATGGCGGGGGCCGGCGGCTTCGCGACCGGCTCGGGCCGGTAGGAGGACGTGTTCGACGTCGCGCTCCCGGTCACCCAGGCCGGCGACGCGGCCGCCGAAGCGGCCTGGTGGTACTCGGAGTGCGCGACGCCCGGGCCGCTCACCTCGACGACCGAGTGGATGCCGGCCCGGCGCAGCGCCGTGTCGACGCGGAAGGCGACGGCGGGCGGGTTGCCCTCCGGCCCCAGCTCGACGAGCACCACGCGCTGCGGCAGCGCGCCCGGCACGCTCCCGGCCGGGGTGTTGCGCCACACCGCGTGCACCGACCGGACGTCCGGCAGCACCTGCAGCGTCCGGTCGAGCGCCTCGGCGATGCCGAACTCCGGGGAGTTCTCGCCGGTGAACCGGTGCGTGTTGACCGGCTCGGCCTCGTCGACCAGCAGGTCGTTCGCCAGCGTCGCGTCCGACCGGCTCATCTCGAGGACCAGCGCCAGCTCGCGCTGTTCGGCGGAGCTGACCGGGATCCGGCCCGCGATGAGCGTGCCGGTGGTCAGCTCGACGGCCTCGTCGATGTGCGCGCGGGCGATCAGCTCCCGCGCTTCGGTGAGCGCGCTGTCGTCGATCCGGCCCGCCAAGGCCAGCAACAGGTTGTGCAGGCGCAGGGGCACCGAGAACCCGTCCATGGGCGGGCCGTCGTGGACCTCCACCATTGCCTTGCTCCCTCCCGGCTCGCTGGCGGTGCGAGCGTTAAGCGGCTACGAGCCGGTTGCCCGCCACCGCGCCCACGCAGACCAGCTCGGAATCAGCCAGCGCGGCCCGGTGGTAGCCCGGCAGGTCGAAGCGCGGCGGGATGACCTCGACGCTGGGCTCTTCGTCGCCCAGGACCCGCAGCACCCGCTGCAGTTCGCCGGTCAACCTCGGCAGCCCCGACAGCGCGGTGATCAGCAGGACGCGTTTGGCCGTTCCTTGC
Organism: Amycolatopsis sp. NBC_00348; assembly: GCF_036114655.1. Taxonomy (NCBI): domain Bacteria; kingdom Bacillati; phylum Actinomycetota; class Actinomycetes; order Pseudonocardiales; family Pseudonocardiaceae; genus Amycolatopsis; species Amycolatopsis sp. NBC_00348. The sequence continues at coordinate 7,806,299 of NZ_CP107994.1, forward strand.
CCGACGACACCGACGTGCCGCCAGCTCTGCCGCACTTCCCCCACGTCCGGACGTCCCCGCAACGTTGCGTGGATCAACACGGACACGGAGTCGACCGAGTTAACCCATTCGGGCGCACTCGACGTGAATGTGTACCTGTTCTCGGTGACGTCGTCTACCCCCAGGGTCGAACTCACCTGGTGCCAGTCGGCGCCGTGCGGGATGAGCCCGGCCACGAGCAGGCGGTACTCCGTCTGGTCGAGGTCAATCCTGTGCTTAAGCAAAGACCTCGGCAGGGTCCGGGCGAGAGTGCCCATAGCGCCCTCGCCGAGCCAGTCCCGGAAGCGCCACAGCAGCTGGTCGGGCAGCCGCCCGGCCAGCCGGAGCAGCAGCTCGTGGGTGGACTGCTCGATGTCCGGGTCCATCACTGCACCTCCACGATCAGTTCGACCTCCACCGGCGAGCCGATCGGCAGCTCCGCGACGCCGACGGCCGAGCGGGCGTGGACACCCGCGTCGCCGAAGACCTCGCCGAGAAGCTCGGACGCGCCGTTGACGACCGCGGGCTGGCCGGTGAAGCCCTCCGCGGAAGCCACGAAGCCGACAACCTTGACGATCCGCGTGACGTTGTCAATGCCGACCAGAGCGTGCACCGCCGCGAGCGCGTTGAGCGCCGAGGTGCGGGCGTGGCCCTTGGCCTCCTCGGGGCTGATCTCCGCGCCGACCTTGCCGGTCGCGGCGAGCACGCCGTCGACGAAGGGCAGCTGGCCGGACGTGTAGACGTACGAGCCGCTCTTGACGGCGGGCACGTAGGCGGCCAGCGGGGCGGCCACGCCGGGCAGCTCGACGCCGAGTTCCTTCAGCCGTTCGCTCCAGCTCACTGCGGCTCAGCCCTTCGGACGCTTGAGGTACGCGACGTGCTGCTCGCCCGTCGGGTTCGGCAGGACGGTGACCAGCTCCCAGCCGTCCTCGCCCCACTGGTCGAGGATCTGCTTCGTCGCGTGGATCAGCAGGGGGACCGTCGAGTACTCCCACTTGGTGGCGCTCATAGCTCGGGAGCGTAGCCAAGCGGGCAAGGGCGCCGGGGTCCGCCGCCGGAAAAGCGCCGAGGTCCGGGTGACCCCGTCCGAGTGAACGATCACTCGTTGTGGGGCACCTCACATCCGGCCGGGGCCCGCTAGCGTGGGCGCGTGGAAACGTGGCGGGTGATCGCGACGGCACTGCTGGCCGCGGCCGGGCTGCCGCTCGTGCTGGTCGTGATGGCGAAGGTGCGCGATCGGACGCAGAGTTCGGGGCAGGTGCTCCTCGGCGGAGTGGTCACCCTCACCCTGCTGGTCGTGCTCGGTGTGCTGATGCTCACCGTGCTGCCCGGCCTGGCGACCTGGTTGCTGGTCGCCGCCGTGGCGGCTGCGGTCAGCGTCATGCTGCTGGCCAGCTGAGCACCGGTTTAGGGTGAAGAAGTGACCACTTCCCATGCCGGCTGGACCGACGAGCTTGCCCGCGCCCGGCTGCACTTCGTCACCGGCAAGGGCGGGACCGGCAAGACGACGCTCGCCGCCGCGCTCGGCCTCGCGCTCGCCCGTGAGGGCCGCCGGGTGCTGCTGATCGAGGTCGAGGGCCGGCAGGGCATCGCGCAGCTCTTCGACACCGAGCCGCTGCCCTACGCCGAGCAGCGGATCGCCTCCGTCCCCGGCGGCGGGGAGCTGCGCGCGCTGCACATCGACGTCGAAGCCGCGCTGCTCGAGTACTTCGAGATGTTCTACAACCTCGGCTTCGCCGGCCGGACGCTGCGGCGGATGGGCGCGATCGAGTTCGCGACCACCCTCGCGCCCGGCCTGCGCGACGTCCTGCTCACCGGGAAGATCAAGGAGTGCGTCGGGCGCACCGAGTCCGACGGGCGGCACACCTACGACGCCGTCGTCGTCGACTCGCCGCCGACCGGCCGGGTCGTCAAGTTCCTCGACGTCACCAAGGCCCTGACCGACCTCGCCAAGACCGGCCCGATCCGCGGCCAGGCCGACGGCGTCGTCCGGCTGCTGCACTCCGGCGAGACCGTGATCCACATCGCCACGCTGCTCGAGGAGATGCCGGTCCGCGAGACCGTCGAGGCCGTCGCCGAGCTGGACGGCGCCGACCTGCGCCCCGGCGCGGTGCTGGTCAACCGGGTCCGGCCGCCGCGGCTGCCGGCCCGCTCGGTGCTGGCCGCGGCCGACGGGCGCGTCGACGCCTCCCGCGTCCGCACCGGGCTCGCGTCGGCCGGGCTGAAGCTGCCCGACACCACGCTGGACGCGCTGGTCGAGGAGACCGTCGAGCACGCGGTGCGGGTCGCCGCCGAGCAGCGGGCCCGCGAGCAGCTCGCCGAAGCCGACCTGCCGACGCTCGAGCTGCCGGACCTCACCGGCGGCGTCGACGTCGGGGCGCTCTACGAGCTGGCCGAGGCTCTGACCGACCAGGGGGTGCGGTTGTGACCACCACCATCGACATCGACGCGCTGCTCGACGACGAGAAGAGCCGCGTGATCGTCTGCTGCGGTTCCGGCGGCGTCGGCAAGACGACCACCGCCGCGGCGCTGGCACTGCGCGCGGCCGAGCGCGGCCGCCAGACCGTCGTGCTCACCATCGACCCCGCGCGCCGCCTGGCGCAGGCGCTCGGCCTGCGTGAGCTGGGCAACCACCCGAGGCAGGTGCAGGTCGAAGGGTTCGAGCCCAAGGGCGAGCTGTGGGCGATGATGCTCGACATGCGCCGCACGTTCGACGACATGGTGCGCGTGCACGCCGGCCCGGAACGCGCCGAGCAGCTGCTGCAGAACCCCTTCTACCAGACCATTTCCACGTCGTTCTCCGGCACGCAGGAGTACATGGCGATGGAGAAGCTGGGGCAGCTCGCGGCGACCGGCGACTGGGACCTGATCATCGTCGACACCCCGCCGAGCCGCTCCGCGCTGGACTTCCTCGACGCGCCGACGCGCCTGTCGTCCGCTTTGGACGGCCGGATGATCCGGCTGCTCACCGGCCCGGCGAAGGCCGGCGGCTGGGGCCTGCGCAAGGTCGTCAACGCCGGGTTCTCGATGTTCGCCAAGGCCGTGTCGACGATCATCGGCGGCCAGCTGCTGACCGACGCGTCGGCGTTCATGCAGGCCTTCGACAGCATGTTCGGCGGCTTCCGCGAGCGCGCCCGCAAGACGGCCGAGCTGCTGCGCTCGTCCGGGACGTCGTTCCTGGTCGTGGCCGCGCCGGAGCCGGACGCGCTGCGCGAGGCGTCCTACTTCGTCGAACGGCTCTCGGCCGAGTCGATGCCGCTGGGCGGGCTGATCGCGAACCGGACGCACCCGGTGCTCGCGAAGCTGTCCGGTTCCGAAGCGCTGGCCGCGGCCGAGTCCCTGCAGGAGGGCGACGTGAACGCGCCGCTGGCCGAAGCCGTGCTGCGGCTGCACGCCGACCGCGTCGACCTCGCCGCCCGCGAGGAACGGCTGCTCGCGCGGTTCACCCGGGCCCACCCCGAGGTGGCGCTGGCCCGGGTGCCCGCGCTGGCCGGTGACGTGCACGACCTCGACGGCCTGCGCGACATCGGCACCAAGCTCGCCTCCTCGTGAGTGTTCAGGGCGGTTCCAACCGCCCTGAACACTCACGAGCGGTCAGCCGACTTCGACCCGCTCCAGGGCGTCCCTCTTGGCCGCCTCGAGCAGCTCGGCCCAGTTCAGCACGTCGGGACGGCGGCGCAGCAACGCCCGCCGTTCCCGTTCGGTCATGCCACCCCAGACACCGAAGTTGATCCGGCCGTCGAGTGCTTCGGCGAGGCATTCCGTGCGGACCGGGCAGCCCATGCAAACGGCTTTCGCCCGGTTCTGCTCCGCACCCCGGACGAACAGGCCGTCCGGATCGGCGTCCCGGCAGGACGCGTTGATTCGCCAGCTCGACTGGTTGGTTTCCATACCCCCAGCTCCCTACCCTGGTGATCGACGCACCAGCGGGGACAAAGGCACTGCGCTCCTCGCCCCCGCGAGCGTCTCCCTCAGCTCACGTCGGTTTGCCGGACACCTCCCCGGTGCCGGTGCCTGAAGCCGGACCGCGCGAGCTCCCACTCGCGGTGATCCGCCTGTCGGCTTTCTTCGTGAGACGTTGACGGACTGTAAGGGCCCTCGGTTCCCTCCGCCAAGACCTAGAATGCCTTCCGTTACCAGATGTCACCGAAGGGGGTCGCGTTTGTCACTGAATTCACATCTTCGGGGACACGGCGTCACCGGCGCCTGACCCGCCCCGCGTAGGCTGGCCCTCGTGCGAAAAGCGGATGGTTTGTTCAAGCTCATCGGCCTCTGCCTGCTCGCGGGGGTGCTCGTCGCCGGCATGCTCTTCCCGGTCGTGGGGGCCGCCGGTGTCATGTCCAACCAGGCCAGCGAGACGGTCGAGAAGACGTCGTCGGACCTCGCGGACATCCCGCCACCGCTGGTCACGACCGTCACCGACAGCGCCGGTACCCCGATCGCGACGATGTACGACCAGTACCGGCTGCCGATCAACGAGAACCAGATCAACGAAGCCATGAAATGGGCGCTGGTCTCGGTCGAGGACAAGCGGTTCTACGACCACCACGGCGTCGACTGGCAGGGCACGCTGCGCGCGGCCGTCAGCAACAGCACCGGCGCGGACACGCAGGGTGCGTCGACGCTCACGCAGCAGTACGTCAAGAACTACCTGATCAACGTCGTCTACCGCGGCGACACGGTGGGTCAGAAGAAAGCGCAGGAACAGTCGGTCGCCCGCAAGCTGAAGGAAGCGCGGATCGCGATCCAGCTCGAGACGAAGCTGACCAAGCAGCAGATTCTCGCGGGTTACCTGAACATCGTCGAATTCTCCCGGCAGATCTACGGGATCGGCGCCGCCGCGCACGCGTACTTCAACACCACGCCGGAAAAGCTGACCGTGCCGCAGGCCGCGTTGCTCGCCGGATTGGTGAACAACCCGATCAACAACGACCCGTGGAAGCACGCGGACAAGGCGACCGCGCGCCGCAACATCGTGCTGGACCGGATGGTCGAGAACAAGAAGCTGGCCAAGGCCGACGCCGACCGCTTCAAGGGCGAGCCGCTGGGTGTCGTGCCGGACTTCCCGGCGAAGCCGCCGGCCAACTGCATCGGCGCGGGCCCGGAGGCCGGGTTCTTCTGCCAGTACGTCGAGGACTACCTGATCAAGTCGGGGATGAGCAAGGACCAGCTCTACACCGGCGGCTACACGATCAAGACGACGCTGGACCAGCGCGCCAACCACGAGGCGAAGGTCTCGGCGGAGACGCAGGTCAAGAAGACCCAGCAGTACGTGGCGAACACGTTGTCGCTGATCAAGCCGGGCAAGAACCGGCACGAGGTGGTCGCGCTGGCGGCCAACCGCGACTACGGGCAGGACCCGGACCAGGGCCAGACGACGTACGCGCTGCCGGCGGGTGTCTACAACACCGGTGGCGCCGGGTCGACGTACAAGATCTTCACCACGGCCGCGGCGATGGAGAAGGGCGTGGCGGGGATCTACTCGCCGGTCGAGGTGCCGGACTCCTACACCTCGCACGTGTTCCTGGGTGGTGCGAAGACCTGTCCGAAGGCCGGGAACTCGAACTGGTACTGCGTCGGCAACGCCGGTGACTACAGCCGCATCGCGCAGGGCGCGACGGTCCAGACCGCGCTCGCGACGTCGCCGAACACCGCGTTCGTGGAGCTGGAAGACCGGCTCGGCAGCACCGCCCCCGGCATCGACATGGCCAAGCGGCTCGGCATGCGCGACACCATGGCGAGCAACATCGGCGGCGGCACGGTCGACCCGAAGGCGGACAAGGCCGAGAAGAGCCAGACCCAGGCCGAGTACTACGGCCCCAGGCCGGGTTGGGCGGGCTTCGGCGCGTTCACCCTGGGCTTCAGCCCGCTGAGCGGCCTGGAGCTGGGCAACGTCGCGGCGACGATCCTCTCCGGCGGCGTCTGGTGCCCGCCGACGCCGATCGCCGGCGTGACCGACCGCAACGGCCAGCCGGTGCCGGTCAAGGAAGCCGGTTGCGAGCAGGCGGTGCCCGAAGGCCTGGCGAACACCCTGGCGGTCGGCATGAGCAAGGACGACCAGCCGGGCGGCACGTCGGCGGCCGCGGCCGCCGCGGCCGGGTGGAACCGCCCGATCATCGGCAAGACGGGCACGACCCAGGGCAACGTCTCGGCGACGTTCGTCGGCGGCACCCCGCAGCTCGCGGGCGCGGCGATGACGTTCAAGTTCGGCGGCGGCGGCTCGGGCGGTCTCTGCGACGCAGGCCCGGGCAACGTCCGGGTGTGCGGCAGCGGAAACATGTTCGGCGGCAAGGCCCCGGCCCGGACGTGGTTCGGCGCGATGAAGAACATCATGGACGCCAGCCAGCCGGTCGTGGGCCTACCCCAGCCGGACCCGCAGTACATGGGCGGCCCGGGCCGCTAGAAACACCTGGGCGGGGCCGGAGCAGCTTGACTTGCTCCGGCCCCGCCCATTTCTTGTCCCGCAGCAGCGTTTGACACTCGGAGCCGGCTCAGCCCTCCGAGCTGCTCCGCGATCTTCTCGGATCAGCTCTGCGGCATCTCCGACAGGACCTCCGTGTTCCACCACTGGTAGAGCATGTCCAGCTGGTTGGTGTCCGCGACCTTCGTGGACAGCAGGACGCCCGCGATCAGGTTCTTCTTCTCCGTCCACACGAGCTGCGCCGGGTCGCCCAGGAAGCACGTCAGGTACTCACCCTCGATGGGCTTCGGGACTTCCGCTCGGTAGTACGTGCCCCAGATCTTCGGGTACGTCTTCGGGCGGCACGCACCTTGCGCGTCGTTGCGGGTCAGGCCCTGGGTCTTGACGACGTTCTGGAAGTACGCGTCCATAGCGGCCGCGTCGGCGAAGCGGTAGAACTTCGCTCCGGTCGGCTGGGGGAAGACCACGTTGCCGATCCTGACGTCGCCGACGTTCGAATCCGTACACTCGACCGCCGCGGCCGTGCCGGCGGGCGCGGCCGCGTCGACGCACGTGTATTGCTTGTAGACGGCCGGAAGGGCGTTGTACAGCGCCATGTCGTGCTCCTGCTTCGGCGGCGAAGATTCCGAAGTGGACGGTGGCGGCTGTGAAGACGACGGCGGTGGCGAGGAGGACGAACCCGGCGGCACCGTGACCGGCACGGTCGGCGACGGGCTGCCCGTCTGCGTCGTCTTGTCCTTGCTGACGAAGTACGTGACCAGCAACGCCACCACGACGATCCCGGCGAGCGCGCTGCACAACGCGATCCACCGGCCCCGCTGGGACTTCGACGGCTGAGGCTGCGACGGCGCGGTCAGCGGGGCCGGGCCGGTCAACGGCCGCGGGCCCGTCGGCGGGCCGGTGTACGGCCCCGTCGGCGGGCCCGGGTACGGGCCGGTCGGCGCGGCCGGGTACGGGCCGGTCGGCGGAGCCGCGTAGGCCGGCATCGGCCGTGGCGGGGTCACCGGCGCGGACAGGCCGTGCTGCGCCTGCAGAGTCGGCATCGGGCGTGGCGGGGTCACCGGACCGGGCAGCGTCTTCTGCCACGTCGGGATGGGCGCCGCGGCCGGCGCCGCCAAGGCGGTCCGGACGGCGGCCGCGAACGCCGCCGCCGTCGGGTAGCGGTCGGCCGGGTTCTTCGCCATCCCGCGCGCCACCACGGCGTCCAGCGCGCTCGGCACGCCCGGGCGCGCCTGCGAAAGCACGGGCGGCGGCGCGGTCAGGTGCGCGCCCATCTGCGCGGCCGCACCTTCCGCCTGGAACGGACGGTGCCCGGTGAGGCACTCGAAGAACACGCACGCGAGCGCGTAGACGTCGACGAGGCCGGTGATCGGGGCGTCGCCGAAGCGTTCCGGCGCCATGTAGTCGAGCGTGCCGATCACGTTGCCGGTGCCGGTGAGCGACGTCGCCTCGCCGCTCATCGAGCGCGCGATGCCGAAGTCCACGAGGTACACGAAGTCGCCGCTCGTGACGAGCACGTTCGACGGCTTGACGTCGCGGTGCACCAGGCCGTCCACGTGCGCGGCGTCGAGCGCGCCCGCCACCTGCTCCACGATCCCCGCGGCACGATCGGGCGTCAGCGGCCCCTCTTCGAGCAGCTCCTTCAGGTCCTTGCCCTCGACCAGCCGCATGTCGAGGTACAGCTGCCCGTCGATCTCGCCGTACGCGTGGATCGGGATCACGTGCGGCTCGCGCAGCCGTGCCACGATCTGTGACTCGCGGCGGAAGCGCGCGCGGAAGGCCTCGTCCGATACGTACGGGTCGGACAACAGCTTCAACGCGACGACGCGGTCGTGCGCCGTGTCGTAGGCGCGGTGGACCTCACCCATGCCACCGCGGCCCAGCAGGCCTTCGATCCGGTACGGCCCGAACTGCTCCATCGTTCTCCCCAAGCCCCCCGGCTCGTTGCACTGTGACAATCGGGGCTTCGCCCCGGGCCGGGGGCTCCGCCACCCGGAACCCCCGAAAACCCCCGTGTGACAGGGCCGACGCAAATGCTAAGGCGCAGGTTCCCCGGAACGGGGGCGAAGTCATCCAACCGTTGAGCACGTATCCTGGAGCCCGTGAGCACGCTCAGTAACAAACCCACGTCGGGGGCGAAGGCGATCCGCCTCGCCGCGGGGACAGTGGCGCTCGGCGCCGCCACCCTCGGTTACGCCGTCGGCATCGAACGGCGCCTCTGGACCCTGCGCACCGCCGAACTCCCGGTGCTGGCGCCCGGGTCACGGCCGTTCACCATCCTGCACGTTTCGGACCTGCACATGCTGCCGAGCCACCGGAGCAAGCAGCGCTGGGTCGCGGCCCTCAACGAGCTGAACCCGGACCTGGTCGTCAACACGGGTGACAACCTGTCGCACCACCAGGCCGTGCCTTCGGTGCTGCGCGCGCTCGGCCCGCTGCTCGACCGGCCCGGCGTGTTCGTCTTCGGGAGCAACGACTACTACGCGCCGAAACCCAAGAACCCGGCCCGCTACCTGATGCCGAAGGGCAAGAAGAAGCGCATCCACGGCGTCCAGCTGCCGTGGCGCGACCTGCGCGCGGCGTTCGTCGAGCACGGCTGGACCGACCTGACGCACGTGCGCCGCACGATCGACGTCGGCGGCCAGCGGGTGTTCGCCGCGGGTGTCGACGACCCGCACCTGCGCCGCGACCGCTACGCCGACATCTCCGGCCCGGCCGACAGCGGCGCGGCCGTCCGCCTCGGCGTGACGCACTCGCCGGAGCCGCGGGTGCTCGACACGTTCGCCACGGACGGTTACGACCTCGTGCTGGCCGGCCACACCCACGGCGGCCAGCTGCGCCTCCCGGGTTACGGCGCGCTCGTCACCAACTGTGACCTGGATCGCAGTCGCGCCCGTGGCGCCTCGCGCTGGGGCGCGCACATGTGGCTGCACGTCTCGGCCGGCTTGGGGACGTCGCCGTGGGCCCCGGCCCGGTTCGCGTGCCCGCCGGAAGCGAGCCTGTTGACGCTGGTCCCGCGCGGGTCAGGGGCCGACGAACCGCGTAAGGCGGCCCGCCGGAAAGCCCGCGACAACGTCCGCTAGACTTCTCCACGACCCGTTAAGCAGTACCTCGGGGTGTGGCGCAGCTTGGTAGCGTGCCTCGTTCGGGTCGAGGAGGTCGTGGGTTCGAATCCCGCCACCCCGACGATAGTGCCGATAGGGCCGGTCTGCTGGCGGAAAACGCCAGCCACTCCGGCCCTATCGGCATTTTTTGGGGTCGAACCCCAAACCCCGCCGGGCGGCTCCGCCCCCGGACCCCCGCGTGTGCGCGGCTAACGCGTTGCGGTCAGTTCCACCCAGCACTGGCTGAAGTCGCCGTCGCCGCTTCTGACCCACGTCCACGCCGAGCGGGCCGCGCTCGCCAGCTGGTCGCGGTCGCGGCCGTAGTCCGGGTCCGAGATCGCCGCGTCCAACCGGGACTCGACGTACCTCGCCAGGTCGCGGTACGTCATGTCCTCGCGGTAGCGGGGGCGCGAAACGATCTCGGCGAACCCCGCCGCCGCGCAGTGGTCGGCGATCTTGCGGCCGGCGAACGGGTCGCCGCCCGCACGGCGGCGCAGCAGGTAGTGGCCACGCAGGGCCGCGTCGACGTTCGCCGTCTTCGGGCGCAGCCGGGCCTTGCTCCAGTCCGAAGTGGACAGCGCGAGCCTGCCACCCGGCTTCAGGACGCGGCGCAGCTCCGCCAGCGCGGCCACCGGCGCGGCGAGGTGCTCGAACAGCGCGTGCGAGAACGCGACGTCGACGCAGCCGTCGTCGAACGGCAGCGCGTACGCCGACGCCACCACGAAGTCCACTGTGGACCGGCCGGCCCGGCGCGCGGAGTCGCGGGCCATCGCGACCTGACCGGCGTCGCGGTCGACGCCGGTGACGCGCGACCCGGCGCCCAGCCCCAGCGTGATCGAACCCGGGCCGCAGCCGAGGTCGACCACCCACATCCCCGGCCCGAACAGCGGCTGGGCGAACGTCGCGCGTTCGGCAGCCGTGCGCGCGGACATCATCGAAACCGCGTCTCGCCCGTAGCCCGGCGCGTAACCCTCCAGCACCCCGCACACAGTACGGCCAGAAGGTGGCAGGATCGAGGGGTGAGCACGCAGTCAGCCAACCAATATCCGCCCGCGGTGGTCCCGGACCGGCTGTTCGACGAGGCCGAGACCGAAGCCCGCTGGCGCGCCCGCTTCCACGCGCCGCGCATTTCCGTGCCCGACTGGGCCCGCGACGCCCCCGATCGATGCGTCTACGTCTCCAACTCCAGCGGTGTCTGGGAGGTCTACGCCTGGAACCGCGCGACCGGCGAGCACCGCCGCGTCACCGATCGGCCCAACGGCACCATGCACGCCACGCCCTCGCCGGACGGCGAGTGGATCTGGTGGTTCGACGACACCGACGGCGACGAGTTCGGCTCGTGGGTGCGCGAGCCGTTCGCCGCGACCGAGGGCAGCAAGCCCGAGAAGGCGGTGCCGGACGTCCACGACGGCTACCCGGCCGGCCTCGAGATCGGCACCGGCCTCATCGCGGTCGGCGTCTCGACCGACGACGGCAGCGAGCTGTTCGCCCGGATCGGCGGCGAGACGCACCGCTTCTACAGCCACGCGGACGACGCCGGCATCACGTCGCTCTCGCGCGACGAGAGCCTGATCGCCATCTCGCACTCCGAGCACGGCGACTCGCGCCACCCGGCGCTGCGGATCCTCGCCACCGACGGGTTCGCCACCGTCGCCGACAAGTGGGACGGCGAGGGCAAGGCCCTGTCCGCCCTCGAGTTCTCCCCGCTGCCGGGCGATCAGCGCCTGCTGGTGCTGCACGAACGGCGGGGCCGCGAGGAGCTGCTGGTCTGGGACGTCCGGGCGGACACCGAGACCGAGATCGAGCTCGACCTGCCCGGCGAGGTCGTCGCCGGCTGGTACCCGGACGCGCGCGCCCTGCTGGTCGTGCACTTCCACGAAGGCCGCAGCTCGTTGTACCGCTACGACCTCGACTCCGCCGAGCTGTCCTCTGTGGACACTCCGGCGGGCCGGATCGGCGGCGCCGGCGTGCGTCCCGACGGGACCGTCGAGTACTCCTGGTCGAGCGCGGCCGAGCCGGCCGCCGTCCGGGCCCGCACCACCGACGGCGCCGACGCGGTGCTGCTGTCACCGCCGGGTGATCGGGCGCCGGGGTCGGAGCCGCTGACCGACGCGTTCGTCGAAGGCGTCGGCGGGCGGATCCACGCGCTGGTCTCACGGCCGTCCGGCGCGCCGGATGGCCCGCTGCCGACGGTGTTCTCGCTGCACGGCGGCCCGCACGCGGCCGACGAGGACCGCTTCTCGGCGTACCGCGCGACCTGGCTCGACGCCGGGTTCGCCGTGGTCGAGGTCAACTACCGCGGTTCGACCGGCTACGGCTCGGCCTGGCGCGACGCCATCGAGGGCCGGCCCGGGCTGACCGAGCTGGAAGACGTCGCCTCGGTGCACGACTGGGCCGTCCAAAGTGGACTCAGCGACCCGAAGAAGTGCGTTGTGAACGGCGCTTCGTGGGGCGGTTACCTCTCCCTGCTGGCGCTCGGCACGCAGCCCGCGCGCTGGGCGGCCGGCGTCGCCGGGGTGCCGGTGGCGGACTACGTCGCCGCGTACGAGGACGAGATGGAGCAGTTGCGCTCGTTCGACCGCGCCCTCTTCGGCGGTTCGCCCGACGACGTGCCCGCGGTGTACGCGGAGTGCTCGCCGATCACCTACGTCGACGCCGTCACCGCGCCGGTGCTGGTGCTGGCCGGCGACAACGACCCGCGCTGCCCGATCCGGCAGATCGAGAACTACCTCGACCGGCTCGGCGGCCGCGAGCTGCACCACGAGTTCTACCGGTACGACGCCGGCCACGGCTCGCTGGTGATCGCCGAGACGATCAAGCAGACGTCCATCGAGGTCAACTTCGCCCAGCGGGCCCTCGGCCTGCGCTGATCCGCCCGAAGCCCGGCCCAAAAGCCGTGAAGGCCTCCTTACCGGCCATAAGAGCCGGTAAGGAGTCTCGGAGTCATGGAGTCGTTGCAACACCGCCCAGCGAAGGGTGGAACTGCGATGACACGGGTACGAACCCATCGGTGGCTACCACGCTCGGCGCAGCTGCTGTTCTGGCAGCAGATCCGGGCAGGCCTGACCGCGAAACCGGCCGCGCAAGCGGCCGGTTTCGCCCCCGCCACAGGCGGGCGGCTGTTCCGCCAAGCTGGCGGGGTGATCAGCAACGCACCCCACCAGCCCGGGCCGGTCCGGCTGACTATCGCCGAGCGGGAAGAGATCGCCTGTCTGAAAGCCGCAGGTCACGGCCCACGCGCCATCGGCAGAACGATCGACCGGCCGGCCTCGACAGTGTCACGGGAGCTGGCCCGCAACACCGGCCTGACCGGCCACTACCGGGCCAGCAGCGCCCAGCACCGGGCCGAACACCGCGCGAAACGACCCAAGACCGCGAAGCTGCGTGCCGATCCGGCGTTGCGGGCGGCGGTGCAGGACGGGCTGACCCGGAAGTGGTCGCCGCGGCAGATCTCCGAGAGACTGGTGCTGGACTTTCCCGACCGGCCGGAGATGCGGGTGTCGCACGAGACGATCTATCAGTCGCTGTATGTGCAGGGCCGGGGCGCGCTGCGCCGGGAACTGACCGCAGCACTGCGGACCGGGCGGGCGTTGCGGATGCCGCGGCGGCAGGCCCAGGCCCGGCGGGAGCGCCCGTCGGGCGGGATCCAGGACATGGTCAACATTTCCGAGCGGCCTGCCGAGGCCGCCGACCGGGCGGTGCCGGGGCATTGGGAAGGCGACCTGATCCTGGGCCAGGACAATCGGTCCGCGATCGGGACGCTGGTGGAACGGTCGACCCGGTTCGTGATGCTGCTGCACCTGCCCCACGGGCGAGACGCAGCCACGGTCGCGGCGTCGATGACCGAGATGATCCAGACGTTGCCGCCGCTGCTGCTGGGCTCGCTGACCTGGGATCAGGGCAAAGAAATGGCCCATCACCGGAAGATCACCCTCGACACCGGGTTGCAGATCTACTTCTGCGATCCGCATTCGCCCTGGCAGCGCGGCAGCAACGAGAACACCAACGGACTGCTCCGGCAGTACTTCCCCAAAAGCACCGACCTGTCCCAGCACAGCGCGGATGATCTGGTGCGGGTGGCGGAGGAGCTGAACGGGCGGCCTCGGGAGACCCTCGGCTGGCGGACACCAACCGAGGCCCTCACGAAGCTACTGTCAGATCAACAAACACCAGGTGTTGCAACCACCGCATGAATCCGCCAGGCCTTCACGGCTTTCAGCGTTCCGAGTGCAGGACCCCGCCGGTGGCCCAGTGGTCCGCGCCGACCTCGATGAGCGTCACCTGGACGCCTTCGGGCTTGCCGCCGCAGGTGCGGACGAAGGCGTCGGTCAGCTCCCGGACCAGGGCACTCTTCTGGGCGGGCGTGCGGCCGGGGAACATCGAGACGCTGATCATCGGCATGGCGGGGCTCTCCTGAAGCGCGGCGGGTGAGACGCCGCGAAGCTAGCAAACCGGGACGGCCGCCGCGTACTGCGGGACGAGCCGCGCCCCGAGCGTCGCCTTCATCTCGGTCATCTTCTTGCCGAACACCACCGACGACCGCCCCTGCGCGATCGCCCAGCTCACCGCCTCGCCGTAGAAGTGGAAGTACAGGTTGGGCCGCCCGCCGGCCTCGGGCCCGAGCGCGCCCCAGTGCCGCGCGATCGGCAGCTCCGGGTGGTCGAGCAGGGTGGCCACGGCGAGCAGCCGCCCGGTGCCAGCGTCGCGGTACTCGATCACCGTGACGTCGGGCTGGCGCAGCAGCTCCGTCAGGTAGCCGGTGAAGTGCGGCAACGGCACGATCGGCACGTCGTGGTGCTTGCGTTCGTTGTGCCGCAACACTTCCGCGATGGCGACCGGGTCGGCTTCCTTGCCCGGCACGCACCGCACCTCGACGCTCGGGTCGGCGTCGAAGGTGCGGAAGATCTTCCGCAGGTTCTGCTTGCGCTTGCGGGCCAGCGAGTGCATCCAGTCGTCGCGGGAGCCGAACGCGCTGACGTCGAGCACGGCGATGTCCTCGGTCCGCCGCACCAGCCGGAACCGGCCGCCGACGGCGTCGAGCCCGGCCTCGCCGACCTGCCGGACCAGCATCCCGCGGAACCCGCGGCCGAGCTCGGCGCGGATCGCCGGGACGTACGTCTCGAGCAGCCGCGTCACGCCGCCGTCGTCGCCCGGGTCCGCGAACCACCAGCCGGGCTGCGAACTCGCGCCGGGCCCGCGGACGTCGAGGCCGCCGAGCCGGCCGCGGCGCGCGGTCGCGGAGCCGAAGCGGTTGCGGCGGGTCCGGCCGGTGACCCACGCGGCGCAGACGACGCCGCGGGGTTCGTCGCCGTCGCGGAGCACGGTGACCGGCTGCGGGGTCCGTGCGGCCCACGCCTGGGTCCGGAGCACCTCCCAGCTCCAGTCGGCCCGGAGCCCGGCGCGCTCCCGCAACGCCGTCCAGTACGCCGGTTCCGCGTCGTGGCGCGGGTCGAGCACGTCGGTCACCATCGGATCACCGGCCTCGGCACGACGGCCCCGGCCATCGGGGCCGGGGAGAACCCCAGCGACGTCTTGAGGTCGGTGACCCCGCGGCCCAGGGACAGGAACTTCCGGCGGTGCTCGATCATGTGCCCCACCCCGCGCGCGACGACGTCGAAGTAGAGGTGCTTGGGCCGGCCCTCGGCGGGCGGCAGCGCGGCCCAGTGCTGGTGCAGCGGCATCACCGGGTGGTCGAGCAGGTCGGTGAAGGCGAGCAGCCGGCCGTCGGCGTCGTGGTAGGTCGTCGTGACGACGTCCGGGCGCCGGATCAGCTCGTCGAGGTACTCGCCGGTGACCGGGCCGCGCTGGTCGAACTTCACCGGGCCCTTGGCCGCGCGGTGCGCGTGCAGCATCGCGGCCAGTTCGGCGCCGTCGAGGTCGTCGCGGGCGGTGCCGGCGCGAACGGTCAGGCCGGGGTCGGCGGCGATCTTGCGGATCTGGCCGCGCAGGCTCGACCGGCGGTTGCGGCTCAGCGTCGCGAGCCAGCCGTCGAGGTCGGTGAAGGTGTTCTCCAGCACCAGCGTCGGCTGGATCTCCCGGACGAGCCGGCCCCGCCCGGACACCAGCCCGGTGGCGTCCGGCGCGACCGCGCGGTAGACCACGCCGAGACAGCCCGGCCCGGCGAACCGGCAGACCGCCCGCTCGAAGCGCCGCAGGATCTCGCGCTGCCCGGCCGGGTCGACGTCTTCGGCGAACAGCCACGCCGGATAACTGCTGAGCCAGGCGTGCTGGACCTCCAGCCAGCGCGGGCCCCAGCGGGCGACCCCGCCGACCGGGCCCGGGCCGGTGGCCGAACCCGGGCGGCACAGCATGGCGAGGACGGCGGCGACGATCGCGCCGCCGTCGGTGACCACGGTCAGCAGGTACGGGCTGCGCGAGTGCCGCGACTCCGTGCACAGCAGGCTGTAGTCCCAGGTCAACGGCGCCTGCTGGGCGTGCAGGAACGCGGCCCAGCCGGCGGGCTCGGGATCGGTGCGCGGGTCGAGCACCCGCACGGTGAAGGTCATCGGCCCAGCACCGGACGCGGTACGGCGACCGACCACAACGAGCGCGTGCCGAAGCCGAGCGCGGTCTTTTCGGCGAGCATCGCCCGGCCCGCGGTCAGTTCCGGCCGCCCTTCGGCGATCATGTGCGCCACGCAACGGGCGTAACAGTCGACATAGAGCCCCTTCCGGCCGCCGGCCGCGCTCGGCCGCGCCGCCCAGTGGTGCACCGCGCAGCCCGCGGGATGGTCGATCATCGTGGCGAAGCCGAGCAGGCGGCCGGCGTCGTCGCGGTAGGTCCGGGTCAGGACGTCCGAACGGCGGACCAGCGTGTCGAGGTAACCGGGCGCGACCGGGCTGCGGGTGTCCATGTGCAGCCCGCCGATCCGCGATCGCTGTCCCCCCGCCCACGCGCGTTCGTCCTGCCGCGCGCGGTGGGCGTTGAGCAGCACGGCCAGCTCGTGCGGGTCGACGTCGGTGCGGCCGAACGCCGCTTCGGTGCCGACGTCCTGGTGGAGGTACCGGCGGACTTCCGGAGCCAGCTCACGCTCCCATGCGTCCACTGTGGAATAGGTGTTGCGCAGCACGGCGGCCGGGTCGATCTCGCGGGCTGCTCGGCCACGGCCTTCAAGCGCGGGCACCAGTTCCGGGTTCATCGCCCGGTAGATCACCCCGAGCAGCCCGGGTCCGACGTACTCGCGCAACGCGCCTTCGAACTGCCGGACGGCGGCCCGCTCGTCGACGCCGTCGTCGAAGACGCACGCGGGGTAGCCGCTCAGCAGCGGGAGGTAGACCTCGGCCCAGCGCGGCCGCAGCCGGCCGCCGGAAAGCGGCCCGAACTCCCGGGCCCGCCAGCCCCGGCACACCATCACCGACAGCGCCCCGACGACCCGCTCGCCCTCGCGGACGACGGCGAGCACCGGTGGGTTCTTCGCCAACCACGCCTCGCGGCGCAGTAGTTCGTAGTCCCACACGGGCGGCAGGCACCGGGCGCGGAACGCCGCCCAGCCGTCGGGTTGCGGGTCGACGCGGGGGTCGACGACGTCCACTTGCGACACCCTGGTCGCGGTCGCGGTCATCGGCCCAGCACCAGCCTCGGCACCGCCGCGGCGAAGAGCGCGCGCGGCCGGAACCCCAATTCCTGCTTCAGTTCGACCATGCCCCGGCCCGCCGAAAGTTCTTTCGCCCCACGACGCGCCATAAAACGGACAGCACGGACATACGCGTCGAAGTACAGTCCTGCGCCCCGGCCGCGTTCGTCCAGCGGCAACGCCGCCCAGTGCTGCAGGCTGGGGCTGTCCGGGTGGTCGAGCATGGTGTTCACGGCCAGCAGCCGGCCGTCGGCGTCGCGGTAGGTCAGCGTGTGGACGTCCGGGCGCCGGACGTAGCGGTGCAGGAACCCGGCCGACGGCATCGTGCGCGTGTCCAGCGGGAGCTTCCCGTACCGCTCGCGGTGCACCTTGATCAGCGAAGCGACCTCGACGCCGTCGACGTCGTCCCGGCCGGGGCCGCCGCGCACCACCAGCGCCGGGTCCTCGGCGATCCGCCGGCCGCGGCGCCGCAGGCTCGACCGGCGGCCGGACGGGAGCGTCGCGAGCCAATCGTCTTCGGTGGTGAAGCGGTTTTCCAGCACGGTCGTCGGGTCGGTCGGCTTGACCAGCCGGGCCCGGCCGCCGACGCCGGCGGCGAACTCCTCGCCGATCGCGCGGTAGACCACGCCCAGCAGCCCGGGGCCCAGGTGCCGGCGCAGCTGCCGTTCGAACTCGCGCACCAGCGGCTGCCGGTCGGCGGCCGGGAGCGCCGGCGCGAACACGATGCCCGGGAAGCCGCTCAGCCACGGCTGGTAGACCTCGGCCCAGCACGGGCGCGGCGAACGACGTCCCGGCGCGGGCGCGAACCGTGAAGACCACGGCAAGCGGCAGACCAGAACCGACATCCCGGCGACGACCTCGTCCCCCTCGACGGCGGCGGCCACCAGCTGCGGGTTGCGCGCGCCCCAGGCCTCGAGACCCATCAAGCCGTAGTCCCACACCGGGTGCAGCCGCGCGGTCCGGGAGAAGTCCGCCCAGCCCGCGGGCGCCGGGTCCGTGCGGGGATCGTGGAACACGAACCTCATGCGACGACGACCGGGCTGCCGTGACGCGGGCAGGACTCGATCCGGCCGGGCACCCCGCCGGCCGGGATGACGTCGACGAACCGCGGGGACTCCTGGCGCAGCAAGGTGAAGGCGAGCCCGCCGGCCGTCGGCCGGGCGTGGACGTGCGGCCAGTCGAGGTGCCACCGCCCGCAGCCGGCCAGTGCGCCGAGGTAGCCGAGCGCCGGGTCGTGCAGCACGCCGTACGGGCCGGCGTCCAGCGAGTCGAGTTCACGGTGCGGCACGGCTTCGACACGGTGCGCGCTGTTTTCGGGCAGTGCGGCGGTGAACGTCGTGATCGCCTTGTCGTCGCCGACGGCGAGCACGCGGTGACCGCGCGCCAGCACCGCCGTCAGCTCGCGGAGCACGGACGCGCTCGGCGCGTCGGGATCGGCGACGCAGCCACGAACGTCTTTCGGCAGGTCGGCAGGCGGGCGGAGATCGTCTTGTCCCAAAAGGACGATCAAGCTGCCGGGCGTGGGCCGCCGCGCCGTCCGCAGCACCCGGCCGAGGCCGCGCGAAGGGTCGGTCCGCTGCGCGCCCCCGGCGAGCGGGACCAGGTCCACGAGCTTGTGCACGGCTTCCGCGAGCGGCGCCGCGCCGCCGTTCGTCCCGGTGCGACCCGGTACCAGCACTGGATCTTCGCGGCCGTCGAGCGCCCAGCGCTCGCGGTAGAACGGCACCGTGGCGAACGCCGAGCGCACCGCCCGCGCGTAGGCAGCACGCCACACAACACCAGCCCCCAGACTCCACATGGCCGGGGAGTCTGCGCCATCGCGGGGCGTAGTGGAAGGACTTCGTCCGCAGGACACCCCGAATGCCGGATGGGTTAATACTTTGGTCTGGGTCTGAACGGAGGAATTCGTAGTGAACCCGTCCCCAAACGTCGATCGGTCTGCTTATAACTCCGCAACGCCGCGCATCGACAAGCGGTCTGAGCAGATCCAACTGGGGTATTCATGAGCACCATTCGCACTGTCGGTGATCGGACGGACACGAATCCGGCATCACCCGCCCGGCGTTGCAGATGACCAGGGCATTCCCTGGTCCGGCGACATGCGGACTCACCGTAGTCATTCCGTGCTTCAACGAAGTCGACAACGTCGGACCGTCTTATCGGGAAATAACCAACGAACTGTCCGACTATTCACTCGAACTGTTTTACATCGATGACGGGAGCACCGACGGAACGCTGGGCGAGATCCGCACACTCGCCGCGGCCGACCCCCGGGTGCGGTATGTGTCCTTCAGCCGCAATTTCGGTTTCGAAGCCGCCTTCTCGGCCGGCTACCGGTACGCGTCGCAACCCTGGGTGCTGCACATCGACGCCGACCAGCAGTTCCCCGCCGCCGAGTCGCACAAGCTCATCGCGGCGGCCGAACAGGGGTACGACGCGGTCTTCGGCGTCCGCACGAACCGGCAGGACCCGCGGCTGCGGCGCTGGGGCACCGCCGCGTTCCACTTCATCGGCGCCCGCCTGCTGCGCATCGAGATCCCGCCGGGCGCCACGGCGTTCCGGCTGGTCCGGGCCGAGCTGGCCCGCAAGATCGTGGACCTGCGGCTCGGCACGCCGTACTTCCTGGCCACGGTCCCGCGGCTGACGAGCCGCTACACCTGTGTCCAGGTGGCACACCGGGCCCGCGAGCGCGGCGAGTCCAAAGTGGGCATGAGCTTCCTGTCGTCGCACGCCATCGAGCTGTTCGTCGGGTTCACCCGCCGGCTGACCACCATGGCCTCGGCGACCGCGTTGTTCGCCGCCGGCTTCGGGGTGCTGGCCGCCGCGGCGGCGGCGTCCGGCCTGCTCGGCGCGAGTGCCACGGCCGTGACGCTCTTCATGCTGCTCACCGTGCTGCTGCTGGTGCTCTCGCTGACCGTGCGCTACCTCGTCGTGGTCGGCGCGGGGCAGCCGAAGCCGCGGCAGTTCTACATCCGGGAGGCGAACGTCGTGGTCGACGTCGAGGACCGGCTCTTCACGACCGAGGACCCCGAGGGGCCCCGGCGGATCGATGTGCAACTGGGGAAAGGCATTTCAGCGTGACAAGTTCCGAGAGAGGCTCCGCGAGAACCCTGGTGATCCTGGGCGGCGCGGACGGTGCGGTGAGCACCTACGAACGGGCCCGCGAGCTGGGTTTCCGCACGATCTGCGTCGACGTCCGGCCCGGCGCGCCGGGTGTCGCGTTCGCGGACGAGTTCCTGCAGGTCAGCGTGCGGGCGCCGGAGCAGATCGCGGCGGCGCTCGACGGCCGGCCCGACATCGCCGGGGTGCTCTGCCCGGCGAGCGACGTCGGCCTGCCGACGCTCGCGTGGCTCACCCGGCACTGGGGCCTGCCGGATCCCCTGCCGGAGTACGCGGTCCAGGCGTCGACGGACAAGTCCGTCTTCCGCGCGTTGTGTGACCACTTAGGACTCCCGGGTTACCGCAGTGTCGCCGGCCGCCCGGGCCCGGAGCTGGTCAACGCCGCCCAGCAGCTGCGGTTCCCGACGCTGGTCAAGCCGGTCGACTCGTCCGGCAGCCGCGGGGTCGTCTCGTGTTCCGGCCCCGGCCGGCTGGCCAAGGCGTTCACCGAGTCGCTCGCGTTCTCGCCGTCCGGCCGCCTGGTCGTCGAGGAGCACCTCGACGGCACGCACTACACGATCGAAGCACTGGTCGTGGACGGCCGGATCGTCTTCCACGCCGTCACCGAACGCACGCTCACGCCGCCGCCGTTCTTCGTGACGTCGTCGCACCTGCTGCCCGGTGAACTGCCCGCGGACGCCGAGCTGCGGCTGATCGAGGCGCTCGACCTGATCTGCGCCGAGCTCGGCTACCGGACCGGGCCGCTCACGCTGGACGCCGTCCTGGGCCGCGACGGGCAGCTCTACCTCATCGAGATGGGCGCGCGGATGGGCGGAAACGGCCTCGCGGAAGCGATCCAGCACTGTTACGGCGCCGACCTGATCGCCGCCGGGATCGCGGCGGCCACCGGTGACGCGGTGGAGCTGGACCTGCACGCGGCGAAGCCGACGCTGGTGCACATCCTCGCGTCCGACCGCGGTGGTCATCTGTCCCGGGTGGACGGTGTCGAGGACGTCGCCGCGATGCCCGGCGTGGTCGGGCTGCACCTGTTCGCCGACGAAGGGTCCTACGTCAAGCCGTACGAGCAGGCCGGCTACAAGCTGGGTTACGTCGTGCTCACCGCCCGGTCCGTGCCCGAGGTGCTCGCCGCGGAGAACGAGGTGCGCGGCACGCTGAAGTTCCTGCTCCACGAGCAGGACATGGCGGTACCCCTGCCGTGACGGGGTTGTCCCCCGCCGCCCCGCCGGTCGTGGCCCCGCCACGGCCGGCGGTGGTGCTGCGCCTGCTCGCCGGCCGCGGGGTGTTCCGGTTGTCGGTCCAGCTGATGGGGCTGGTCCTGCTCACCGCGTGGGGCGCGCACGACTACGGGCGCTTCACGAACGCGCTCGGCCTGATGACGTGGCTGAACTTCGTGCCGGCCGCGGCGGAGAAGTCCGCGCTCAAGGCGTTGCCCCGGCTGCGCCTGACCCGGGACGCGGTCGCCGCGCTCGCGGTCCGGATCGCCGCCGTGCCGGTGCTGGTGGTGCTGGCCGCCATGGTCGTCGCGCTCGTCGTCGCGCCGGAATCGGACGCGGCGCTGTACCTGACGGCGGCCGCGTGGTCGATCGCCGGCGGGCTGCTGATGACCGTGTCCGGTCTGCACCGGCTGCGCGACAAGTCCACTTTGGACGCGCTCGCGTTCGCCGCGGGCTCGGTCGTCGTCGGGATCGTCACGTGCGTGACCTGGGCGGTGCGGTGGTCCCCCGAGACGCACCTCGCGCTGCTGCTCGCCGGGCTCGTCGTGATCCTCGGCGCGTCGGTGGCCCTGCTGCCGAGGCCGTGGCTGCGCGGCGGCGGCGTACCCGGGCACCGGCTCCTGCCGGCGTACGGGCGCAGCACGGTCCTGCTCGGCCTGACCGAACTGCTCGACGTGATCTCGACGTCGGTGGTGTTCGGCGTGCTGGCCCTGTCCGGGCGGACAACCGACAGCGGCCCGTTCTACCTGGCGCTGCTGGTGTCGAGCGCGTTCTGCTCGCTGCTGTTCTACCAGCTGAAGCTGCACCAGCCGACGGCGTCACGTCGCATGCGCGGCACCGGCGCGGTGGCCGGCCGGGCCCGCGCGTCGGAGCTGCTGAAGCTGGTCGAACGGGCCGGGATCGGCTTCGCCGTGCTGCTCGGGGCGGGTCTCGCCGTGCCGTCGACACGCGCGTTGCTCATGACCGAGGACAGCTACGTCGTGCTCGGGGTGCTCGTGCTCGTCGAGACGGCGCTGTACGCGACCGGGCTCTACGCGAGCTTCCTCATCGAAAACACCAACAGCAAGGTGCTGACCCTGACCTCGGGCACCGCCGTAGTAGCGCTCGCCGCCACCGCCGTCGGCGCCGCGCTGCTCGTGCCCCCGCTCGGGCCGGTCGGCGGGTTCGCCGCCCTCGTCCTCGCGCTCGCGGTCAAGGCGGCCGTCCTGCGGCGCCTGCTCCACCGCCGTCACTCGTTCTGAACTGGGAGAATCATGTACGTACTGGGCATCAGCAGGGTCCACGACTCGGCGGCGGCACTCGTGCGCGACGGCGAGATCATCGCCTTCGCCGAGGAGGAACGCTTCACCCGCAAGAAGCACGACGGCGGTTTCCCCGCCGAGGCCATCAAGTTCTGCCTGGAGCGCGCCGGGATCACGCTGGCCGACGTCGACCACGTCGCCTACTACTGGCAGCGCTGGAAGGAAGGCATCCACGCGGCCAAGGTGTTCGCGCGCTACTTCCCCGGCACGCTGGACGTCTTCCGCAACCCCAACGGTGACGAAGGCGGCCGCTCGTCGGGCATGGTCGACACCTTCAAGACCGGCGGCGGTTCGGGCCACGACGACTACCACGTCGGCGGCGCGGTCCTGGCCCACATCAAGCGGTCCTACACGCTGGAGCAGGACGTCAAGGACGCCACCGGGTGGACCGGCCCGACGAAGTTCAAGACGCACCTCGTCGACCACCACCGCGCGCACGCGGCCAGCGGCTACTTCATCTCGCCGTGGGACGAGTCGGCCGTGCTCACCTTCGACGGCATCGGCAGCGACGGCACCGCGACCTACCTCGCGCACGGCCGCGGCAACAAGATCGTCGACCTGCGGCGCATCAAGTTCCCGCACTCGCTCGGCGCGATGTACGCCGGCGTCACCGGCTACCTCGGCTTCTACCCGACCCGCGACGAGGGCAAGATCATGGGCCTCGCGCCGCTGGGCGAGGACACCTACGTCGACGCGTTCAAGCAGCTCATCCACCTCGACGACGACGGCGGCTTCGAGCTGGACCTGAGCTGGTTCGCCCACCACCGCACCGGCAAGCACGTGATGGCCGAGAAGTTCTCCCGCACCTTCGGCCCGGCGCGGCCGAAAACCCGCGTCACGACCGCGAACCCCGTTCCCCAGCACTACTGCGACATCGCGTACGCGCTGCAGGTGACGCTGGAGGAAGCGGGCCTGCACCTGGCCCGGTGGCTCCAGCGCGAGACCGGCTCGAAGCGGCTGTGCGTCGCCGGCGGCGTCGCGCTGAACAGCGTCATGAACGGCCGGATCCTGCTGGAGACGCCGTTCGAGGACTTCTTCGCCCAGCCCGCGGCGGCCGACGACGGCTGCGCGCTCGGCGCGGCGCTGGAGGTCTCGGTCGGCAAGTACGGCAAGCCGCGCCCGCGCGAGGGCTACACCTACACCGGCCCGGACTACACCGAGGCCGAGATGGAGGTGGCGCTGCAGGACGCCGGCGTCGAGTACACCCACGTCGACGACATCGCCGCGCACACCGCCGCGAAGATCGCCGACGGCCGGATCGTCGGCTGGGTGCAGGGCCGGATGGAGTGCGGGCCGCGAGCGCTGGGCAACCGCTCGCTCGTCGCCGACCCGCGCGACCCGGAGTCGAAGACCCGGATGAACGAGAAGGTCAAGCACCGCGAGGCGTTCCGGCCGTTCGCGCCGTCGTGCCTGGCCGAGCGCGCGGGCGAGTACTTCGTCAGCGACTACCCGTCACCGGTGATGCTGCTGGTGTTCGACGTCCTGCCCGACAAGCGCGCCGAGGTGCCGGCGATCACGCACGTCGACGGGACCGCGCGGGTGCAGACGGTCAGCGAGGCGGACAATCCGCTGTACTACCGGCTGATCAGCGAGTTCGAGAAGCTGACCGGCGTGCCGATGGTCGTCAACACGTCGTTCAACGACAACAACGAGCCGATCGTGGCGAGCCCGGCCGACGCCATCGCCTGCTACCTGAAGACCGACGTCGACGCGCTGGCCCTCGGCCCGTTCTGGGTCGAGAAGCCGCGGCTGGAGGAAGACACCGAATGACGATCTCCGCACCCGCCCCGGTCACCCCCGATCAGGGGTGGGTCGGCGCGTTGTACCGGCGGCGGCGGTGGCTGTGGCTGGTGGCCGCCGTCCCGGCCGTGGTCACGACGCTGCTGATCATGGTGATCCTGCCGCCGGACCAGACGCTGGACAACGTCGGCGACTGGGCGTTCAAGCTGTGCCCGTTCCTGTTCGCGGTGCTCACGGTCGCGCTGTTCCCGCGCACGAAGCTGGGCCCGGCGCTGATCGTGTTCGCCGTGTTCGTCTACATGTCCTATTTGGACACCGAACTGGTGATGCGGGTCCAGGCGTTCGCCCGCGACGCGGCCACGGACGACGACGCGTTCCAGCCCGTCTACCAGTTCGAGCTGTTCGTGACGACGTTCATCGTGCTGTTCGCGCTGCTCGCCTACCGCCTCGGCGGCGGCCGGACGGCGAACGTGCTCAAGGCCGGCGTCGCGTCGATCCTGGTGGTCATCTCGGGTGTCAACGACCTGACGTTCTGGGCGCTCAACGACGTCTGGGCGGCGGGCACGAAGCCGACCGAGCTGAAGTGGGCGTCGCACATGATCGTGTTCCTCGGCGGGCCGCCGAGCGTGCCCGCCGCGGTGGCGTTCATGGCCGTGCACCTGGTGCTGGCCGCGATCGTCGTCGCGTTGCCGGTGGGGCGGTGGGTGAACCGGGCGCTCAGAGTCCCCGCTTCACCGACTGGAGCTTCGTGACCGCGGCCGGGTCGCCCTGGAAGTCCAGGTTCACGGCGTCCCGGCCGAACACGAACAGCAGCAGGTCGACCGGGTCCCCGACCACCGTCACGGGGTCGGGCCCGGTCTTGACCGCGGCCTCGCGGCCGTCGGCGGTCCGGAAGGTGACGCCGACCGGCGACTTGCGGAGGTTGAGCTTCGCGGCGCCCTTCGCCGAGCGCCACGCGGTGGCGTCCCGGGCGGGGTCGGCCGGGCGCGGCTTCCAGTCCGGCTGCGCGCGGCGGACGTCCTCGTGGTGGACGAGGAACTCGGCGCCGTTGGTCAGCTCGTCGAGCGGGCCGATCGAGGTGGGCCAGAACTTCGACGGCCCCTGGCGCACCTGGTCGACGAGGCTCGCCCACGGCTTCGCGGCGTAGCGGTCCTGGACCTTCTTCGTGTACCCGGCGAGCGCGGGCACCGCGATGCCCGGCGCGGCGTCGATCCGATGCTCGCGCACGACGAGGTGCGCGGCGAGATCCCGCGTCGTCCAGCCTTCGCACAAAGTCGGCGCGTCGGGCCCGAGGTCCTCGAAGAGCGAGCTCAACGCCTGGCGTTCGTCAGCAGCGACACCCATGTGTGTGACGCTACTCGCCGGTACCCGGGTCGGCGACGGGAAGAGACCGCGAGCACGTGTCGTTGATCGGGATGTGAGCCGACTCTTCAGCCCGATCACCGTCCGCGGCCTGACGCTGCCGAACCGCGCGTGGGTGTCCCCGATGTGCCAGTACTCCGCGACCGACGGCCTGCCAGGCGACTGGCACCTCGTCCACCTGGGCCAGTTCGCCACCGGCGGCGCCGGCCTGGTGCTGACCGAGGCGACGGCCGTCACCCCCGAGGGCCGGATCAGCCCGCAGGACACCGGCATCTGGAGCGAGGCGCACGCCGACGCGTGGCGCCGGGTCGTCGGCTTCGTGCACGCCCAGGGCACGTCGATCGGCATGCAGCTGGCCCACGCGGGCCGCAAGGGATCGACGAAGCGCCCGTGGGACGGCTCGGGCAGCGTCGCCGCTTCGGACGGCGGCTGGCAGAGCGTCGGCGCCGACGCCCAGGCGTTCGGCACCTACGACCCGGCGCGGCCGCTTTCGACGGACGAGGTGAGCGCCCTGCCGGCGACGTTCGCGGCCGGCGCCCGCCACGCGCTCGACGCCGGGTTCGACCTGCTGGAGCTGCACTTCGCGCACGGCTACCTGGTGCACCAGTTCCTGTCGCCGCTGTCCAACTCGCGCACGGACCGCTACGGCGGCGACTTCGAGGGCCGCACCCGGCTGGCGCTGGAGATCACCGACGCGGTGCGCGCCGAGGTGGGTTCGTCGGTGCCGCTGTTCGCGCGCTTGTCGTCGTCGGACTGGACCGAGGGCGGCTGGACGATCGAGGACTCGGTGCGTCTCACGAAGCTGCTGGCCGAGCGCGGCGTCGACCTGGTCGACGCGTCCTCGGGCGGCAACACCCCGAACCCGGACATCCCGGTCGGCCCGGGCTACCAGGTCCCGTTCGCCGCCCGGATCCGCACCGAAACGGGCCTGCCGACGGGCGCGGTGGGCATGATCACGGACCCGGAGCAGGCGGAGGAGATCGTGGCCTCGGGCTCGGCGGACGCGGTGTTCCTGGCCCGAGCCCTGCTGCGCGACCCGCACTGGCCGCTACGCGCGGCGAACGTCCTCGGCGGCGAGGTTCGCTGGCCGAACCAGTACGCCCGAGCCAAGTCCTGGCACTGACCCGCAACCCACGGGCTCGAGCCCGTCTCCCACGTGACTGGGGCCGTAACCCATGTGTCTGGACCCGTCTCCCGCGTGATCCGACCCGTCTCCCACGTGATTGGGGCCGGAACTCGCGAGTTCCGGCCCCAATCACGCGATTTCCGGGCCCAATCACGCGAGTTCCGGGTTCAGACACGCGGGTTCCGGCTCTGATCACGGGGGTTCCGGGGCCGTGGCGAGACTGACTTTTGCCGCGAAAGGTCGGTTGCGGTCTCTTTCGGACCGGGACCGACCGTTCGCGCACGCGGCTGTCGGCGGATGGCGCTACCGTCGGTTTCATGGTTCTGCACCAGGGAAAAACCGACCGCCCGGACCGCGTCGGCGGCACGAATCCGATGTACGCCGGAGCGAACCCGGCGCTCGCGGCGGGCTTCGTGATGCCGCACGACAAGCTGCTCGACGCGCCCGTGCCACCGGACACGGCGCTGCAGCTCGTGCGCGACGAGCTGATGCTCGACGGCAACGCGCGGCTGAACCTCGCCACGTTCGTCACGACGTGGATGGAGCCGCAAGCGCGTGAGCTGATGGCCGAGTGCGTCGACAAGAACATGATCGACAAGGACGAGTACCCGCAGACCGCCGAGCTGGAGCGGCGCTGCGTGAACATCCTCGCCGACCTGTGGCACGCGCCCGACCTCACCGACATCATGGGCTGCTCGACGACCGGGTCGTCCGAGGCCTGCATGCTCGCCGGGATGGCGTTGAAGCGGCGCTGGTCCAAGCTGGGCCGCACCGGGAAGCCGAACCTGGTGATGGGCGTGAACGTCCAGGTGTGCTGGGAGAAGTTCTGCGAGTACTGGGAGGTCGAGCCGCGGCTGGTGCCGATGGAGGGCGACCGGTACCACCTCTCCGCCGAGGAGGCGGTGGCGCGCTGCGACGAGAACACGATCGGCGTGGTGGCGATCCTCGGCTCGACGTTCGACGGCAGCTACGAGCCGGTAGCGGAGATCTCGGCGGCACTCGACGCGCTGCAGGAGCGCGCGGGCTGGGACATCCCGGTCCACGTCGACGGCGCGTCGGGCGCGATGATCGCGCCGTTCCTCGACCCGGAGCTGGAGTGGGACTTCCGGCTGCCGCGGGTCGCGTCGATCAACACGTCCGGCCACAAGTACGGGCTGGTGTACCCGGGTGTGGGCTGGGTGATCTGGCGGAACAAGGAGGCGCTGCCGTCGGAGCTGGTGTTCAACGTCAACTACCTGGGCGGCGACATGCCGACGTTCGCGCTGAACTTCTCCCGCCCGGGCGCGGAGGTCGCGGCCCAGTACTACACGTTCGTGCGGCTCGGCCGCGAGGGATTCCGCGCGGTGCAGCAAGCCTCACGTGATGTGGCGACGCACTTGTCGGCCGGCGTCGCCGACCTGGGCCCGTTCGAGCTGCTGACCCACGGCGACCAGCTACCGGTGTTCGCCGTCACCACCCGCCCAGGCGTGAACTTCGACGTCTTCGACGTGTCCCGCCGGCTGCGCGAGCGCGGCTGGCTGGTACCGGCGTACACGTTCCCGGCCGACCGCACGGACCTGGCGGTGCTCCGGATCGTGGTCCGCAACGGCTTCACGCACGACCTGGCGGACCTGCTGCTGGCCGACCTGGCCCGGGTGGTCCCGGAACTGGAGAAGGAAGGAGGCCGCCCCAAGGACCCGGCCAAGGCGACGGCGTTCCACCACTGAGCGCGCGAACGGCCGGCTCCCGGAGGAACCGGCCGTTCGCGAGACGGGGTCAGGCCTGCTGGGCCTGCCACATCCAGTGCGCCTCTTCGAGGGCGCGGGTGATCTCGATCAGCAGGTCCTGCGTCACGAGGTCGCTCTTGTCGGTCTCGTCGATGCGCTTGCGCAGCCGCTCGATGAGGGCCGAAAGGATGTCGACGATCGCGCCGACCGTCGACTCGACCGACTGCCAGTTGTCCGGGTAGTCGGGCACGCCGGAGCTCTCGACGACGGTCTTCGCCTTGCCGTTCGGCGAGACGCCGATGGCGTTCGCCCGCTCGGCGACCTGGTCGACGTACTCGCGCGCGGTGGTCACGAGCTCGTCGAGCTGCAGGTGCGCGCTGCGGAAGTTCGCGCCGACGACGTTCCAGTGCGCCTGCTTGGCGATGAGGGAGAGGTCGACCAGGTCCACCAGCGTCGCCTGGAGGGCGTTGCCGGTGATCTCCTTGTCGGCCTCGGCCAGCGGGCTCTTGATCGGGGACTTGGCCATGCTTGATCCTTTCCTGGAATCCGGAGCGGGATCAGACGGTCGCGGAGAGCGCGACCTCGATGTTCCCGCGGGTGGCGTTGGAGTAGGGGCAGACCTGGTGGGCCTGCTCGACCAGCTGGTCGGCTTGGGCCTGCTCGACACCCGGCAGCGACACCTTCAGCGCGACGCCGAGACCGAACCCGACGTCCTGCTTGAGCACGCTGACCTCGGCCGTGACGGTCGTGTCGTGCAGCGGCACCTTGGCCTGACGCGCGACCAGCTGCAGCGCGCTGTGGAAGCACGCCGAGTAGCCGGCGGCGAAGAGCTGTTCGGGGTTCGTCTTGTCCCCGCCCGGGCCACCCATCTCCTTCGGGATGGCCAACGACTCGTCGATGACGCCGTCGGACGAGGTGACCTCGCCGTTGCGGCCGTCTCCGCGCGCCGTCGCCACCGCGGTGTAGATCGCCTGACCCATGCTTCGCCTGCCTTCTTTCGGGAACGCTCCGCGTCGAGCGTCTCACTGGGTACAACATCCCGCACCCGCGGAACAGTGCCCCTACATGGCAGGCATCACGTGCTTCGGTTACCCGGCACCGGCCGGGCGAAACGCTCAGGAGTGGCGCGACACCGCGAACTCGGCGACCTGACGGCCGATCAGCCGCAGCGTGCGGGTGCTCTTCTCGTCGGACGCGCCACCGCCGTCGTCGAACTTGGTCTCGGCCGAGTTGATCGAACCGCCCAGCGGCGTGGCCCAGCCGCGCAGCGCGTGCGTGATCGTGCGCAGCTGCTCGAGCGTGGTGACCGCGGCCTGCCAGCCGTACGCGACGGCGGCGAGGCCGACAGCGCGGCCGTCGAGGTAGGGGCGGGCGTCGTCGCGGAGGTCCTCGACGTAGTCCAAGGCGTTCTTGACCAGGCCGGACAGCGCGCCGTGGTAGCCCGGCGAGACGACGATCAGCCCGTCGGCGTGGCGGACGGCGTCGACGAGCTGCAGCGCGCGTTCGTCGCGCGCCGGCTCGCCCGCGTCGTAGAAGGGCAGCACCAGGTCCGGGCCGGAGAGCAGCCGCGTCCGGACGCCGACTTCCGCCGCGGCGGCGAGCGCGATCTGCAGCGCGCGTTCGGACTGCGAGCCCTCGCGCAGAGAGCCGCCGATCCCGAGCACATTGACCGTCTTGGCTGAAGTCACGCTTTCCAGGCTAACCCCTCTACTTAAGTGGAGGACCAGACTTTGGGACGGAGGTCCAGGTCACAGCCGGTGTCCCACTGGACCAGCTACCTACTGACAAGTAACATCTGGGCGGCACCGATGCACAGGAGGCAACGATGGCGATCCCGCTCCCGGTCCGCGTCCAGGCCGCCGCGTCCCAGCTCGTGTTCTGGCTACCCGAGCCGGTCCGGCGGGCGGTGGCCGGGCGCCCGGTGCGCCTCGACGGCCAGGACCTCGCCCTCGACGCCCAGCTGCTGCTGCGGCTGCAGAAGCTCTCCGGCGCGGAGCTGGTCCAGGGCTCGGTCGACAGCTCCCGCGCCCTGCTCGACGTCGGCCGGCACCTGGTGAGCGGCAAGTCGATCGAGCCCGTCTCGGTGCGCGAACTCTCGGTGCCGACCCCGGACGGCGATCTCCCGGCGACGCTCTACACGCCGGTCGGGCTGCCGGAGAAGTCGCCGCTGCTGGTGTTCTTCCACGGCGGCGGCTGGGTGATCGGCACCCGCGCCAGCCACGACAACGCCGTCCGCTTCCTGGCCAAGCACGCCGGGGTGCGAGTGCTGTCGATCGAGTACCGGCTGGCCCCGGAGTTCCCGTTCCCGGCGGCCGCAGACGACGCGCTGGCCGCGTTCGACTTCGCGCACGCCAAGGCGGGCGATCTCGGCGCCGACCCGGCCCGCATCGCGGTCGGCGGCGACAGCGCGGGCGGCAACCTCGCCGCGGTGACGGCCCAGCAGGCCGTCAAGCGCGGCGGCCCGGCGCCGGCGTTCCAGCTGCTGATCTACCCGGCCACCGACTTCGCCCAGCGCTACCGCTCGCAGGACCTGTTCGCCGAGAACCTGTTCCTGACCGACGTGCACATGAAGTGGTTCGAGGGCCACTACGTGCCGGAGGGCAGTGACCTGACCGACCCGCGCCTCTCCCCGCTGCGCGCGGACGACCTGAGCGGCCTCCCGCCGACCCTGGTCGTGACGGCGGGCTTCGACCCGCTGCGCGACGAAGGTGAGGCGTACGCGAAGAAACTCGCCGACGCCGGGGTCGAGGTGGCGTTGCGCCGCCACGAGGACCTGATCCACGGGTTCATCAACTTCACGGGCGTGGGCACGAGGTTCCGCGAAGCCCTCGCCGAGACGGCGGGTGCGTTGCGCCAGGGTCTGTCCATTCACGACTGACGCGGGACCGGATCCGTCCACTGAGGACTGATCGGCGCCCCGGGAAACGACCCGGAGCCCGGCGCGGAGGAATGTCCGCCGCCGGGCTCCGGGTCCCCCTGTTCCTCCGATGGCTCAGCCCGCGGGCAGTGGCGGCACCGGCAGCGGCAACGGCGGCACCGGGAGCCCGCCGAGCAGGCCGCCGAGAATGCCCGTTACCGCGCCCAGCAGCGCCTTCACCAGGTCACTGACGATCTTCAGCGGTCCCGGCAGGTCCGGCAGCGAAGGGATCGGCAGCGGCAACGGCGGCAGCTGGCGCGCCTTGGCCGTCGGGTCGGTCAGCAGCCGGACGGACTCGTCCGCGCGGCCCTTGGCCAGCCCGGCGAGCTGCTGGGTGTCGGTCTGGATCGTGTAGCGCTTCCCGGCGGCGATGTCCGACATCACCGGGCTCATCTGCCCCAGGTCGGACCGGGTCGCGCCGACGTTGCCCGCGTAAGCCACCTTGGTCAGGTCGTCACGCATCTGCAGCACCTGCGCGGCGAGGGCCTGGGTGCTGGAGGAACCCTTGCCCCCGTCCGGGCTCGCCGAAGCGATACCCGCCGTCGCGACCGCCAGCAGACTGCCGGCGGCTACCAGGGCGATGGACCGCCCGAACTTGCCTTTCATACCTTTTACCTCCTGGCCTCGGGAGACCTGACGGGTTAAAGCGATACCCGCCGTATCGGAGATAAGCCACCCTCTCACCGGTTGGTGACGTTTTCCTACCCTTACGTGCCGGATGCGGAAACGGTGAACTCGCCCGCAATTGATTAACGCCGAAACCTTGCCAATACCCCTGAAGATCATCCGAGACGATCCCGTTCGCCACCACGGGTCACGGCCGTCCACTATGGAACAGTTCGGCCACTCATCCGGGTGTAACTGGTGATCAATTGGCTTCATCACTCCGTGGGACCGCGTGTCGCAACTGCTCCAGAAGGGCGGCCCGCGCGTTCGCACCGCCACCCACAAGGTGCGCCGAAAAACGGCGTTCCCCGTGGTGGGAGCACGAAATGGAAAACGCTTCAGAGCGGGAGGCCCGCCTCCAGGTGCGCGAAGGCCTCGTCGAGCGAGTTCAGGAGCAGGTCCGGGTCGCCGCCGGCGGTGTAGAACGCCGCGAGCACGACGCCGACCACGGCGCCCGCCCAGTTGCGCACCTCGAAGTCGGTCGCGGACCGGCCGGCGCGGCGGGCCGCGAGGTCGGCGAGCAGGTCGATGCCGGCGCCGTACTGCTCCAGCATCGGGGCGCGCAGCTCCGGCTCGTTGAACACCAGCAGCTGCCGCTCGCGCTCGTCCTGCCAGGCGTCCTCCGGCAGCGCCTCGTAGACGTCGCGCAACGTCGCCCGCAGCGCGCCGATCAAGCTCAGCTCGGGCGGCTGGGCCAGCGCGGCCTCGACCATCATCGGGTCGAGGGCGTCGTAGAGGACCGTCGCCTCCTTCGTCGGGAAGTACCGGAAGAAGGTGCTCGGCGAGATCTCCGCCGCGGCCGCGATCTGGTCGACCGTCGTGGCCGTGTAGCCCTGCTCCCGGAACAGCCGCAACGCGTGCCGCTGGATCGCGGCCCGCGTCTTGGCCTTCTTGCGCTCTCGCAACCCCGTGGGCTCAGCCGGCGACGACGTCATGCTCCGATTCTCGCGGCTCGGTCCCGGCGGCCGCGCGGCCGGGCAGGAACAGCGCCGCCAGCAGCGCACCGGCCACGCCGAGCCCGGCGCAGACCCACAGCGTCGCGGCCATGCCGTCGGCGAACGCCGCCCGCGCGGAATCGGCCAGCGCGGGCAGGTGCAGCTTCGCCGCGACGGCGACCGCGGCGGACGCGCTCCCGCGGGCCGCGTCGGCCACCGGCGCGGGCAGCCCCTCGACGGCGACGCCGTCGCGGTAAACGCCGTTGAGGACCGTACCGAGCACCGCGACGCCGATGGTGCCGCCGACCTGGCGCAGCACCTGGATCAACGCCGAACCCGCGCCCGAGCGGCCCTCGGTCAGCGCGCCCATCGCCATCGACATCAGCGGCGGCAGGGTGCACCCGGTGCCGAGGCCGATGACGCTCTCCCAGCCGAGGGTCAGGCCGTACCCGGCCGCGGCCGGCGCCGTCGCACCCCAACCCAGACCCGCCGCCAGCAGCACGAACCCGCCGGTGACGACCACGCGGACGCCGGACGCGGCGACCAGCCGCTCGGCGATCTTCGCCGAGACCAGCATCCCGCCGATCAGCGGCAGCAGCCGCACCCCGGTCTGCAGCGCGTCGGCGCCCTGCACCGCCTGGAACAGCTGCGGCAGCACGAACAGCAGGCCCATCAACGCGAACGACGCGACGGTCGCGAGCACCGCGCCCCAGACGAACCGCGGCTCCCGGAACAGCGCGAGGTCGGCGAGCGGCGCGGCCACCCGCGTCTGCTCCCGGACGAACACCGCGAGCAGGACGGCGCCGAGCCCGAGCAGCCCGTACGTCACCGGGTCGGCCCAGCCGTGCTCGCCCGCGTGGACGAAGCCGTAGGTGAGCGCGACGAGCCCGGCCGCCGACAGCGCGATGCCCGGGTAGTCGATCCCGCCACGGCCGGAGCCGCGGGTGAGCGGCACCAGCAGCAGCACCGCGACCAGGCCGACAACCGTCAGCGGGACGTTGATCAGGAACACCGAGCCCCAGGCGAAGTGGTCGAGCAGCCAGCCGCCGAGCAGCGGGCCGAGCGGGATGCCGACGAACGTCGCCAGCACCCACGTCGTCAGCGCCTTCGCCCGTTCCTCCGGCGGGAACAGGATGTTCAGCAGCGAGAGCGACAGCGGGATCAGGAACGCGGCGCCGACGCCGAGCAGGACGCGGGCGGCGATCAGCTCGCCGGGCGAACCCGCGTAGGCACACCACAGCGACGCCAGCCCGAACACCGCGAGCGCACCGAGCAGCAGCCTCTTCGGCCCGAACCGGTCGCCGAGCAGGCCCGCCGGCAGCAGCAGCGCGGCCAGCGCCAGCGTGTAGGCGTTGCCGAACCACTGCAGCTGCGTGGTCGTGGCGCCGAGGTCGACGGCCAGGGTCGGCACGGCGACGTTCAGCACGGTCAGGTCCAGGCCGACGGTCAGCAGGCTCACCGCGAGCGCCCCGAGCGCCCACCACCTGCGTGGGTACAGCTGATTCATAGTGACCCCCATTTGGTAGTTACTACCAAATGAGAGTAGCTGTCATGTTGTCCGGGCGCCAGGTCCGAGAAATAAGTTGCACGCGCGTACCACCTTGGGTTCTCATCGAGGCGTGCCTCTGCAGCCCTACCGCCGGGT
Organism: Amycolatopsis sp. NBC_00348; assembly: GCF_036114655.1. Taxonomy (NCBI): domain Bacteria; kingdom Bacillati; phylum Actinomycetota; class Actinomycetes; order Pseudonocardiales; family Pseudonocardiaceae; genus Amycolatopsis; species Amycolatopsis sp. NBC_00348. The sequence goes on from NZ_CP107994.1 coordinate 7,841,147, forward strand.
GCTCTCCGTCCCCCGCGTCCCCTCGACGATGGCCATGATGTTCCTGGCCCGGCTGCCGATGACCATGAACGGCGTCCTGCTGACGCTGTACGTCGTCACCGGGCTCGGCCGCGGCTACGGCGCCGCCGGGCTGGTCGGCGCCGGCGTCACGCTCGGGATGGCCCTCGGGGCGCCGCTGCTCGGCCGCGCCTTCGACAAGTACGGGCTGCGCCCGATCGTCGCCGTCTGCGGCACCGGCACCACGGCGTTCTGGATCCTCGCGCCGCACCTGCCGTTCGAAGCGCTCGCCGCGGTCGCCGTCCCGGCCGGGATGCTCTCGGTCCCCGCGGGCTCGCTGGCCCGGCAGGTGCTGGCCACGCTCGTCCCGGTCGAGGAGCGCCGGGCGGCGTACTCGCTCGACACCATCTCGATCGAGGCGACCTTCATGATCGGCCCCGCGGCCGGGATCGCGGCGATCACCGCGTTCTCACCGACGTGGACGCTCAGCGCGCTCGGCGTGCTCTTCGGCGGCACGGCGTTCCTGATCTGGCTGGTGAACCCGCCGATCCGCGACGCCGCCGACCTGGGGGTGGCCACCGCCCGGCCGCCGCTGCGCAGCTGGCTGACCGGCAGGCTGGTGGGCACGCTGATGGTCGCCGCGGGCGCGTTGTTCGTGCTCGTCGGCACCGAGCTGGCGACACTCGCGACCCTGCGCGCGCACGGCGACATCGGCGTGACCGGGCTGGTGATCGCGGTGATGTGCGCCGCGTCGATCACCGGCGGCATCGTGCACGGGTCGGTGAAGCGGTCGCTGCCCCAGGGCGTGCTGATGCTGCTGCTCGCGCTGCTGGTGGTGCCCGTGGGGCTCGCCGAACAGCCGTGGTGGCTGCTGACGCTCGTGCTGATCCCGACGAACCTGCTCTGCGCGCCGACGCTGGCCGCGACCACCGAGACGGTCAGCCGGCTCGCGCCGCCGCGGGTGCGCGGCGAGGCGATGGGGCTGATGGACGGGTTCACCCGGCTCGGCCTCGCGGCGGGCAGCCCGGTGGTCGGCTTCGCGATCGACCACTCGAGCCCGGCCTGGGGCTTCGCCGCGGCCGGCATCGGCGGGCTGGTGATCGCGTCAGCGGGCCTGGTCGGCCTACGCCGGCCCCGCAGGCCCGAACCGGCGCCGGTGCCCGCGCTCGCCGAGACCCCCTGCTAGCCGCCGTCGTAAGTGGTAATGCGGGTTCTAACCCGCATTACCACTCACGACCGGTCAGCTGCAGGCGGTGCGCAGCGCGTCGAGCTTGCCGACGTTGCGCTTGGCCCACCGGGCCACGACACCGGCGTCCTCGATGTGTTCCTTCTGCACCTCGACGTAGGAGTCGGCCATGCCGAGGAGCGCGTTCTTGACGTCCTGGTCACCGACGTTCCCGGCCAGCGCGCGCAGCCGCTGCGCCTTGTCCGCGGCCCGCTCCTTGAGCCGCTGCGGGTCGACGAGCGGATTCAGGTCCGCCAGCCCGAGCGCCTCGGCGCAGGCGCCGACCTTGTCCGCGGTCTTGCTGCCCTGGTCGACCGCGTCGCTGACCTGATCGCACCCGCTCAGCAGCAGCGCGGCCCCGGCCAGCAACGCGGCCGTCCTCCCCCAACTGGTCATATCACCCAAGGTACCGCTCAGCCCTTGACGCAGACCACCTGCTTGAGGTGGGCGACGACCTCGACCAGGTCGGTCTGGGCCCTGATGACCGAGTCGATGTCCTTGTACGCCGCCGGGATCTCGTCGACGACGCCCGAGTCCTTGCGGCATTCGACACCCGCCGTCTGCGCCGCCAGGTCGTCCGCGGTGTAGAGCTTCTTCGCCTTGGTCCGCGACATCCGGCGGCCGGCGCCGTGCGACGCCGACTGGAACGACGACTCGTTGCCGAGCCCGCGGACGATGTACGAACCGGTCCCCATGCTGCCCGGGATGATCCCCAGGTCACCCGAGCCGGCGCGGATCGCGCCCTTGCGGGTGACGAGCAGCTCGACGCCGTCGTAGGTCTCTTCGGCGACGTAGTTGTGGTGGCACGAGATCGCGTCGTCGAAGGTCGTGCCCGGCACGACGTCCGCCAGCGCCAGCTTCACCAGCGCGACCATCGTGGCGCGGTTGCGCGCCGCGTAGTCCTGCGCCCAGAACAGGTCGCGCCGGTAGGCCTGCATCTCCGGGGTGCCCGCGACGAACACCGCGAGGTCCCGGTCGGGCAGGTCGGCGTTGTGCGGCAGCTTCCGCGCGACGGCCATGTGCCGCTCCGCGAGCTCCTTGCCGATGTTGCGCGAACCCGAGTGCAGCATCAGCCAGACGCGGCCTTCTTCGGCGCCATCCTGCTCGAGGCAGACCTCGATGAAGTGGTTCCCGCCGCCGAGGCTCCCGATCTGCCGCGCGGCCCGGTCGTGCAGCTCCTGGACGCCGGTGTGCAGCTCGCCGAAGCCCTTCCAGAACGCGTCCCAGCCACCGACACCGTGCACCTTCGCCGGGTTCACGGGCGTCTTGTGCAGCCCGAACCCGACCGGCACGGTGTTCTCGATGCGCCGGCGCAGCTTCCCGAGGTCGTCGGGCAGGTCGGCCGCGGTCAACGACGTCCGCACCGCGCTCATCCCGCACCCGATGTCCACACCGACCGCGGCGGGCGAAACGGCGTCGCGCATGGCGATGACACTGCCGACGGTCGCCCCCTTGCCGTAGTGCACATCGGGCATCACGGCGACCCCGTGCACCCACGGCAGGTTCGCGACGTTGTGCAGCTGCCGCATGGCCTGCTCTTCGACGGACGCGGGATCAGCCCACATCCGAATCGGCACGCGGGCACCGTCGACAGCCGTGTACATGATTTCCTCCCCTGGAAATGGTTTCGCGGTGCCCAGGATCTCCCGGGCACCGCGAAACCACCAAGCGAGTTTTCAGTGAACACAGTCAGTTGTCGTCCACTGTGGACCTACTGCTGCGCGATCAGCTCCGCGATCTGCACCGCGTTCAGCGCCGCGCCCTTGCGCAGGTTGTCGTTCGCGATGAACAACGCGAGCCCGCGGCCGCCCCCGACGCCCTGGTCGACGCGGATGCGGCCGACGTAGCTCGGGTCGTTGCCCGCCGCCTGCAGCGGGGTCGGGATGTCGGACAGCTCGACGCCCGGCGCGTGGGCCAGCAGCTGCGTCGCGCGCTCGACCGTCAGCGGCTGCGCGAACTCCGCGTTGACCGAGATCGAGTGCCCCGAGAACACCGGGACCCGCACGCAGGTGCAGGACACGCCCAGCCCCGGGATGCTCAGGATCTTGCGGCTCTCGTTGCGGAACTTCTTCTCCTCGTCCGTCTCGAGCTCACCGTCGTCCACAATGGACCCCGCCATCGGCAGGACGTTGAACGCGATCGGGCGGACGTACTTGTTCGGCGCGGGGAACGCGATCGCCGCGCCGTCGTGCGTCAGCAGCGCCGCGTGCTCCGCTCCCGCGCGAACCTGACCGGCCAGCTCGTCGACGCCGGCCAGCCCGCTGCCGGACACCGCCTGGTAGGTCGACGCGACCAGCCGGACCAGGCCGGCCTCGTCGTGCAGCGGCTTGAGGACCGGCATCGCGGCCATGGTCGTGCAGTTGGGGTTCGCGATGATCCCCTTCCGCGCTTCCTTGATGGCCTCCGGGTTGACCTCGCTGACGACCAGCGGCACGTCCGGGTCCATCCGGAACGCCGAGGAGTTGTCGATCACCGTGACGCCGGCGTCGGCGAACCGCGGCGCCTGCGCCTTCGACGTCGAGCCGCCCGCGGAGAACAGCGCGATGTCCAACCCGGACGGGTCCGCCGTGGACGCGTCTTCGATCGTGATTTCGCTGTCGCGCCAAGGGAGTTTCGACCCCGCCGAGCGCGCCGAAGCGAAGTACCGGAGCTCGGCGATCGGGAACTCCCGCTCCGCCAGCAGCTTGCGCATCACCGCGCCGACCTGGCCGGTCGCGCCGACCACCCCGACCCGCAGCCCGTCCGCCATCAGCGACCACTCCCCGCGTAGACCACGGCTTCTTCGTCGCCACCGAGCTCGAACGCGGCGTGGATCGCGCGCACGGCGTCGTCGAGCTGGGCGTCCCGGATCAGCACCGAGATGCGGATCTCCGAGGTGTTGATGATCTCGATGTTGACGCCGGAGGAGGCCAGCGCCTCGCAGAACGTCGCCGTGACACCCGGGTGCGACCGCATCCCGGCGCCGACCAGCGAGACCTTGCCGACGTGGTCGTCGTAGAGCACGGACTCGAAGCCGATCTCGGCCTTGACCTTCTCCAGCTCCTTGACGGCCTTGGCGCCGTTGGCCTTCGACAGCGTGAAGGTGATGTCGGTGCGGCCGGAGACGGTGCTCGACACGTTCTGCAGCACCATGTCGATGTCGATCTCGGCGTCGGCGATCACGCGGAAGATCCGGGCCGCGGCACCGGCGTGGTCCGGTACCCCGGTGACCGTGATCTTGGCTTCGGAGCGGTCGTGCGCGACACCGGTGATCAGCGCTTGTTCCACGGGGATCTCCTCGATAGAACCGGTCACCGTGGTGCCCGGCTTGTCACTGTAGGAAGAACGGACTCGGATCGGGACGCCGTAGCGGCGCGCGTACTCGACCGACCGCAGGTGCAGGATCTTCGACCCGCTGGCGGCCAGCTCCAGCATCTCCTCGTAGGGGATGACGTCGAGCTTCTTCGCGTCCGGCACGATGCGCGGGTCCGCCGAGTACACACCGTCCACATCGGAGTAGATCTCGCAGACGTCGGCGTTCAGCGCGGCGGCCAGCGCGACGGCGGTGGTGTCCGAACCGCCGCGGCCCAGCGTGGTGATGTCCTTGGTGTCCTGCGCGACGCCCTGGAACCCCGCCACCAGCGCGACGTAGCCCTGCTCGAGGGCTTCGGTGACCCGGCTCGGGGTGACGTCGATGATGCGCGCGTTGCCGTGCACGGACGTCGTGACGACGCCGGCCTGCGAACCGGTGAACGACCACGCCTCGGCCCCCTGGGCCGCGATGGCCATGGCGACCAGCGAGTTCGAGATGCGCTCACCCGCGGTGAGCAGCATGTCCATCTCCCGCTCCGGCGGCGCCGGGTTGACCTGCTGCGCCAGGTCGAGCAGCTCGTCGGTGGTGTCACCCATCGCCGAGCAGACCACGACGACGTCGTTGCCGGCCTTCTTGGTGGCGACGATCCGCTCCGCGACGCGCTTGATCCGGTCGGCACTTTCCAGCGACGATCCGCCGTACTTCTGGACCACGAGGGCCACGCCCGAACCTCCTCGACGGGCCGGGTCTGCTCCCTGGTGGGCACCGGAGAGCCCCCGCGTCCCATAGTTGAGAAGGAGCCTACCGGGGGTTCAGCGGCCTGCCACACCATCGAGTGGCGCCGGCCACCGGTCCGGGGCAGCGCGGAAGTAAATCTTCCGTAACACCAAGGAAATGCGCGGAGCCCTTCCTTCCGAGTGATGCAGCGCACTCCTCGGTACCTCCATCCATGCCCCCGCCACCACCCTCAGCGGAGGCGCTTCGCGCCGCTGTAGCTTTTCGATCGTGCGCAAACCAGCTGTGACGAGCATCCCGATCGCCTCCCTGATGGCCGAGCGCTGGAGCCCGCGGGCCTACGACGCGTCTGCCGTCGTCACCCCGGACCAGCTGCGGGCCCTCCTGGAGGCGGCCCGCTGGGCACCGTCGTTCGGCAACACCCAGCCGGCGCGGTACCTGGTGGGCGTCCGCGGCACGCCGGCGTTCGACGCGATCCTGGCGACGCTCAACTCGGGCAACCAGGCGTGGGCCCGGCGGGCGAGCCTCCTGCTGATCGGCGTCATGGTGACGACGAACGCGAAGGGCGAGGTCCCCTACGCGGAGTACGGGCTCGGGCTGGCTTCGGAGAACCTCGTGCTGCAGGCGGTGGAGCTGGGGCTGATCGCCCACCAGATGGCGGGCTTCTCGGCGGAGGCGGTCCAGTCGACGTTCTCACTGCCCGCGGACGCGGTCCCGAAGGTGGCGATCGCGGTCGGTTCGCCGGCGCACCCGGACGTCCTGGAGGAGGACTGGCGAATCGAGCGCGAGCGGGCGGACCGGGTCCGGATCCCGCTGGAGGAGTTCGCGTTCACCGAAAAGTGGGGCAACCCGGCGCTCTAGGCGCCGCTCTGGCAGCCACCAGATTTCAAGACTTGAGCCCGAACCTTGAAATTCAAGGCCGAGACTGCAAGAACCCTTAGATGTCGCCGCCAGAACGAAAGCTTCATGCGCTAAACTTTAAAAGTGCAGGTAGAGACGTTCAGCAAGTCACCCGTCGGCCGGCTGGAGCCGATCAGCGGCGTGGACGGCCGGACCAAACAGGCCTACAACCACTTCGCCTTCGTACCCGCTCCGCTCCCGACTGTAGTCGACCTGTCGCCCGGCACCTACAAGTTCATCAGCGAGGCCGATCGCGCGCTGGGCGTACTGGACGCCCTGACCGACCGGCTACCCAACCCCGACCTTCTGGTGCGACCGTCACTGACCCGGGAAGCCGTCAGCACCTCTGCGCTCGAAGGAACCTTCGCCCCTTACGCCGATGTATTGGAGGCTCAATACACCGAAAGTCACCAGCCGACGGCAGAGGTCCAGGAGGTGCAGAACTACGTCCAAGCGGCTTTCGCCGGCCTCGACCTCATCAAGAAGCTGCCGATCTGCCTGCAAGTGGTGTCGAGGCTTCAACAGATACTGGTGACGGGAACACGCGGCGACGCCTACGACGCCGGCCGGCTCCGAGAGCGACTCGTCTGCATCGGAGACCGCGGCAGAGGAATCGAACAGTCCAGGTTCGTCCCACCACCCAATGGCGACGTGCTGCGCGACGGCGTCAGCGACTGGGAAAAGTGGATAAACGCCGACCAGGAGATGCCGGTACTGGTGAAAGTGGCGCTTGGTCACTACCAGTTCGAAACACTGCATCCGTTCAGCGACGGAAACGGCCGGATCGGCCGGCTGATCATCACCTTGCAGCTCATCGAAGAGCACGTGTTGAAGCACCCCGTGCTGAACCTGTCCCCCTGGCTGGAACCCCGGCGTGACGACTACATCGACCACCTGCTCACCGTGAGCAGGACGGGGAACTTCGACCCGTGGGTTCGATTCTTCGCCGAAGCCGTGAAAGCACGCGCCCTGGCGGCCACGGAAACCATCCGGAGCCTGATGGCGTTCTCCCAGGAAGTCATCGAAACGATGAAGGACGCGGGCGCGCGCGGCAGCGTCCACGACCTGGCGGTGAACATCATCGGATACCCGATGATGACCATTCCGAAGGTGCAGGCCGACCTCGGCGTGTCCTATCCGACCGCCGCCAGCGCGATCAGGAAGCTGGAGGAAGCCGGTTTCCTCCGCGAGGTCACCGGGGGGAACTACGGGCGCCGGTACATCTGCGACCGGGTGTACGACGAACTCGCCGAGAGCTAGGCCGGCTCAGGAAGAGCCGCCCACCCGGCGGATCACCTTCGCCAGGATTCCCGAGACCACGAGCCAGAAGATCGCCGCGATGCCGAAGTTCACCAGGACCCGCAGCTTGGCGTCGGTGGGTGTGAACAGGTCGCTGAAGCCCAGCGCCAAGCCGTCCGCCCAGGAGTGGACGAACGAGACGATGCCGTTGTCCGGGTTGGCCGAGCCGACCGTGAAGATCACGTGGATCACCAGGATCGCGGCGAAGACCAAGCCCACCCAGCGCACGATCGACGCCACCGCGTTGGCCACCTTGCCCCCGGCGCGACGCCAGTCGACCGGTGCCCGGCGGGCGACGCGCGTCTCCGTGTCCTCCGAAGACGCCGACGACTCTGCGTGTTCAGCCATGCCCGCAGTTTCGCACGGCACTGGGCCGATTGCTACCCGCTGGTAACTCGGATGGCGGATGAGAAGTAACGGTTGGATCGCGACCTCACTTCCCCCCGGCCGCGCTCGATGGTTATGGTGGGTACGTGGCGCGTGCTCTCCTGCTTCGCTGCCGCGACGGGGCCTGACCGGACCGGCTCCCCGTCGCGGGGCTTCGTGGTGCCGGTCGTCCGCACCCGTTTTTCAGGAGAACCCTTTCCATGAGTTCGCGCATCCGCAAACCCTCTCGCACCGCGCCCGCTGATCAGCCCGCCTGGAACACCCAGCGCGGCACGTCCATGCCGGTGCACCGCTACCGCCCCTGGTACGACCTGATCGAGAACATCGACGTCCCCGACCGCACCTGGCCGGACAAGCGCGTCGACCGCGCGCCGCTGTGGTGCGCCGTCGACCTGCGGGACGGCAACCAGGCCCTGATCGACCCGATGTCGCCCGCGCGCAAGCGCAAGTTCTTCGACCTGCTCGTACGCATGGGCTACAAGGAGATCGAGGTCGGCTTCCCGGCCGCGTCGCAGACCGACTTCGACTTCGTCCGCGAGATCATCGAAGAGGGCGCCATCCCGGACGACGTCAGCATCCAGGTGCTGACCCAGTGCCGCCACGAGCTGATCGAGCGGACGTTCCAGGCCCTCGAAGGCGCGCCGCGCGCGATCGTCCACATCTACAACTCGACGTCGATCCTGCAGCGCCGCGTGGTCTTCCGCGAGGAGCGCGAAGGCATCAAGAAGATCGCGACGCAGGCCGCGGAACTGGTCGTCGAGCTGGCCGCGAAGCAGCCGGACACCGACTTCCGCTTCCAGTACTCGCCGGAGTCCTACACCGGCACCGAGCTGTCGTACGCGCTCGAGGTCTGCAACGCCGTCACCGAGATCTGGCAGCCGACGCCGGAGAAGCCGGTGATCCTGAACCTGCCGGCGACCGTCGAGATGGCCACGCCGAACGTCTACGCCGACTCGATCGAGTGGATGAGCCGGAACCTGGCCCGTCGCGACTCGGTGATCCTGTCGCTGCACCCGCACAACGACCGCGGCACCGGCATCGCCGCCGCCGAGCTGGGCTACCAGGCCGGCGCGGACCGGATCGAGGGCTGCCTGTTCGGCAACGGCGAGCGCACCGGCAACGTCGACCTGGTCGCGCTGGGCATGAACCTCTACAGCCAGGGCATCGACCCGCAGATCGACTTCTCGGACATGGACGAGATCAAGCGGACGGTCGAGTACTGCAACCAGCTGCCGGTGCCCGAGCGCTCGCCGTGGGGCGGCGACCTGGTGTTCACCGCGTTTTCGGGCTCGCACCAGGACGCGATCAACAAGGGTCTCGACGCGCTGAAGGACGCTGCCGGCAAGCAGGGCGTGCCGGTCGACGAGTACCCGTGGGAGGTCCCGTACCTGCCGATCGACCCGAAGGACGTCGGCCGCACGTACGAGGCCGTGATCCGGGTGAACTCGCAGTCCGGCAAGGGCGGCGTCGCCTACATCATGAAGGCCGAGCACCAGCTCGACCTGCCGCGGCGCCTGCAGATCGAGTTCTCGAAGGTCATCCAGCGCTACACCGACACCGAGGGCGGCGAGGTCGACCCGACCACGATGTACAACGCCTTCTCGGCCGAGTACCTGGAGCTGAAGACGCCGCTGGAGCTGGTGCGCCAGCACGTCCGCGACAACGGTGACGGCGAGTACGACATCACCGCGACGGTGCGCGTGGAAGGCGACGAGCACGAGGTCACCGGCCGCGGCAACGGGCCGATCGCGGCGTTCTTCGACGCGCTCTCGACGGTGGGCTTCGACCTGCGCCTGCTGGACTACTCCGAGCACACGCTCTCGCCGGGCGACGACGCGCGCGCCGCGTCGTACATCGAGTGCGCGATCTCGGACCGGGTGTTCTGGGGCATCGGGATCGACCCGTCGATCGTCACGGCGTCGCTGCGCGCCGTCGTCTCGGCGGTGAACCGCGCCAACCGGTGAAGGCCGAGCGGCTGGTCGCGCTGCTGTTCACGCTGCAACGGCGGCGCAGCGCGACCGCCGCTGAACTCGCCGAGGAGCTGGGCGTCTCCGAACGCACCATGCACCGCGACCTGACGGCGTTGCGCGACGCCGGCGTTCCACTGTGGACAGAGCCGGGCCGGCACGGCGGCTTCCGCCTGGTCGACGGCTGGCGCGCGGGCCTGGACGGCTTGACCGCGCGGGAAGCCGTCGCGCTGTTCGCCCTCGGCGTGCCGGAGGCGCTGGCCGGGCTCGGCCTCGACACCGCGGGCAGCGCGGCGCGGGCCAAGGTGTCGGCGGGGATGCCGCCGGAGCTGCACGAGCAGGCCGCGCTCGTCGCGGGCCGCTTCCACCTGGACGCGCCGGGCTGGTTCGGCGCCGCGGACTCCTCACCCGAACTGGCGACGGTGGCCCGCGCGGTCTGGGCGCAACGGCGGATCGCGATCAGCTACCGGCGCCGCGACAAGGTGGCCGATCGGGTGCTCGAACCGCTGGGTCTCGTGCTCAAGGCGGGCGTCTGGTACCTGGTCGCCGGCGTGCCGGACGACGACGCGCGCCGCACGTACCGCGTGTCCCGGATCTTGACGGCCGCCGAGCTGGAAGCACACTTCGAGCGGCCACCGGATTTCGACCTGGCGGGCTGGTGGCGCGCGGCATCGGCGACGTTCGAGCAGGTAGACCGCCCATTGCGGGTGACGGCCCGACTGAACCGAACGGCGGTACGCGGCTTGCGACGCGTGTTCGGCGCCGAAGACCTGGCACACACGGTGATATCGCTGGCCGAACCGACAGCCGACGGCTGGGCCGAAGCCGAACTGGCCCTGGAAAGCACCGAGATCGGCCTCGGCCAGCTGATCGCACTGAGCCCCGGCGTGGAAGTCGTGACGCCGCCGGAGATCCGGGCCGCGCTCGCGGCGATCGGCACCGAGGTCGCAGCCCGCAACAGCGGGTAGTCCACAGGCCCCGGCGGTTGTGGACAACTGGCTGCCCCGACGGGCTTGCGGCCGGTTTCGGCGGGGGCCACCGATAGACTGGACAAGGGCACGCCCCCCTGAGGTGGGTGGGGGCTGCCATCGCGAGGCTGTGGCGGCGGGGCTGCGAACAGCGGGAGCTGCGGTCAGCGAGGACTGCAGGCACCGCTCTCAGCGGGAGCCCCGCCAGCAGGGCCTGCGATTGGCGGGACCACGCTCAGCTGGACTACCGCTCAGCCGGGCCGTGCTCAGCCGCACCACCGCGCAGCCAGGCCGCGATCAGCCGCACCACCGCACAGCCGGGTCGCGATCACCTGTAGCCCGTTGTATCCGCCTCCTTGCCCGCGTCGACCACCTCGACCATGTAGCGCCACGCGTCCGGGCGGCTGCCGTCGATGTCGTCGACTTCGTACTCCCGCGCCAGCTGGCCGCTGCTCACCGTCTGCCCGGACCACCGGTGCCGCTTCGGGTCCGCGGCCAGGGCCGCCACTGTGCGGCCGCAGAAGGTCGGGGACTCCGAGATCGCGAAGTGCGGGGTCTTCTCCAGCGCGTCGCGCCAGTTCTCCTCCGTGACGCCGTAGATGTCCAGCATCGCCTCCGAGCGCAGGTAGCCCGGTGTGAACGCGACCGCCGTGCACGCGTGCGCCGACAGCTCCGCCGCTTCACCCTTTGCCAGCAGGTGCGCCGACGCCTTCGCGACGTAGAACGGTAGCGACGTGCCCTCGCGGTAGTTCGCGTTGTACTCCGCGGTGCCGTCGGTCATCTCGACGACCAGGCCGCCCGGGCGGCGGATCAGCAGCGGCAGCAGGTGGTGGCCGGTGATCAGGTGCGCGTCGATGCCGAGGCGGATCATGCGCAGGCCGGCGTCGAGGTCGTGCTCCCAGACCGGCTTGCCCCAGCCCAGGTGCTGGTCGCCGCCCCAGATGCCGTCGACCAGGATGTCGAGGCCGCCGTGCGCCGCGTCGACCCGCTTCGCCAGCGCTGCGACCTCCGCCGGCTCCAGGTGGTCGACGCGGACGGCCTCGGCCTGGCCGCCCGCCTTCTCGATCAGCTCGACGGTCTCTTCGATGGTCTCCGGACGGTCCACTTCGGACTTCGTGGTGCCGCTGCTGCGGCCGGTCACGTAGACGAAGGCGCCCGCGCGGCCCAGCTCGACCGCGATCGCCCGGCTCGCGCCGCGGGTGCCGCCGGCGACCAGCGCGACCTTTCCGGACAGAGTGTTCGATTCGGTGCTCATGACCTCACGATCACCCCGAACCATGACAACTCCTGACATGGTTCACCCAATCTGTGGAAGAGCTGTCGGCTTCCTGTGAGTCCCCCTTGATCGGGATTCATCCGGGCCGCGCGGGCGGTTAATGGAGGTGTGGACGCGACTACGGCAGGACTGCTGGTGCTGTTCGTCGTCTCGCTGGTGCCGCTGCTGCCCACCGAGGTGACACTCCTCGGCATGGGCATCGCGGCGGCGCAGGGCGGGACGTCGCTGGCGCTGGTGATCGCCGTGGCCACGGCCGGGTGCCTGGCCTCCGACCAGGCGCTCTACGCCCTCGGCCGGTTCGGTGGCCGGGCGGCGCTGGACCGGTTGAGCCGGCGGAAGAAGATCGCCGCCGGCATCGGCTGGCTCGACGGCCGCCTGCAGCGCCACCCGCGGCCGGTGCTGGTGGTGGCCCGCTGGCTGCCGTCGGGCGGGACGGTCGGCGCCCTCCTCGCCGGCTCCCTCCGGTGGCCCATGGCGGAGTTCTTCACCGCGTCGGCCGTCGGCGTCACGCTCTGGACGTCCTACGTCGCCTTCCTCGGCTACGCGGGCGGCCAGATCATCACCGAACCCGGGATCAGCATGCTGCTCTCCCTCGGCGTCGCCTTGGTCCTGGGTTCGGTGATCACCTACAGCGTGAAGCGCGGAGCTAGAGCGATTTGACGGCCTCGATGATCGCCGCGGGCTCCGTGCGCGTCGTGTAATCCGGGTGGACGTCGACGTACCGGATCGTGCGGTCCCGATCCACGACGACGACCGCCGGGTACGCCAGCTCCCATTCGCCGGTGCCGTTGACCTGGCCCAGGTCCGTGCCGATCGAACTCATCGCAGCCCGCACGGCGTCCGACACCCGGAACGTCAGCCCGAGCTGCCGCGAGACGACGTGTCCGACATCCGACAGCACCGCGAAGTCGAGTTCGTTCTTCTCCCGCGTGGACAGCGAGCCGTCCGCGGTCTGCGGGCTGATCGCGGCCAGCGTCGCGCCGATCTTCGCCAGCTCGGGGACGACTTCCTGCTGGTACGTGCGCAGCGTCAGGTTGCAGAACGGGCACCACTCGCCGCGGTAGAACACGAGCACCGCGGGCCCGTCGGCGACGAGCTGCCCCAGGCTGACGGGTTCGCCGTTCGCGCCCGGCAGTGTGAAGTCCTCGATCGTGACCCCGGCTTCGGCGAACTTCGTCTCGTCGGCCGCGCGGGCCATGTCGGCCTCGAAGACCGTGAACACCTCCGGCGGCAACGCGCTCCGGCCGTAGTCCTTGACGCCGTCCAGCCCGCTCTTCAGGTCGTTCCCCACTTGGGTCCCCGTTCGTTGTACTGATCGGTACAGTGAGACTGACTGTACTGTTCAGTACATGGAGACGCAAGCAGCGGCCACGACCGCGCGTGGCCAGCGGACCCGCGACGCGATCGTCGACGCGGCGGCGGAGCTGATGTACGTCCACGGCGTCGCGGGCACGAGCGTCGACAAGGTGCTCGCCGCGAGCGGGGCCGGGAAATCGCAGATGTACCACTACTTCAAGAACAAGGATCAGCTGGTCGAGGCCGTGATCGACCGCTATCTGACGGAGATCCTCGGCAACCAGCCCGCGATCTTCACGCTGGCGTCGTGGGCCGACTTCGACACGTGGACCGAGCAGCTCCTCGACGTCCAGCGCCGCGCCGCGGCGCCGATCCCGTGCCCGCTCGGCAACCTCGCCGGCGAACTCGGCGACGACCCGAAGGTGCGGCCGCTGCTCGACCAGGCCTACCGGACCTGGGAGTCCCACCTGACGCGCGGCCTCGAACGGCTACGGGACCAGGGCGAACTCGCGGCCGGCGCCGACCCGGCGCGGCTGGCCCAGGCCGCGATGGCGTGCGTGCAGGGCGGCCTGCTGCTGGCCCACATCCGCGGCGACCTGACGGCGCTGGAAGACGCGCTGCACATCGCCGTCGCCCACCTCCGCGCCCACCGCACGTCGTGAGTGTTTAGGGCGGTTAGAACCGCCCTAAACACTCACGAGCCGGTGAGCTGGGCGACCTCCGCGCGCAGCTCTTCGATCACCTGGGCCACGGCCGGACGCTGCAGCGCGCCGGTGCGGCAGACCGCTTCCACCAGGCGGGCGGCGCGGATCCCGGCCAGCGGCCGGCCGATCAGGCCGCTGCCGCGGCGGGTGTCCATCGTGTACCGCGGCAGCAGCGCGATGCCGTGCCCGGCCGCGACCAGCCGCTCGGTGATCCGGAAGTCGTTGATCCGCTGCACCACCACCGGCCGGACGCCGGTGCGGACGGTCAGCGAGCGCAGCACGTCGTCCACCGGGAAGCCGAAGTCGACGCTGATCCAGCGTTCGTCGGCCAGCTCCGGCAGCTCGACGCGGCGCCGGTTCGCCAGCCGGTGCCCGGCCGGGAGCGCGACGTCGAGGGGTTCGCGCAGCAGCGGGACGACGTCGAGGCGGCCGGCGTCGAACTCCGGCGCGTGCTCGTCGCGGTGCGCCACGACGACGTCGTAGTCCGCGACCAGGCCCGGCACCTCCGGTGGCGTCATGTCGACGTCCCGGACGTCGATCTCCAGGCCCTCGTACCCGGCGACGCGGGTGAGCAGGCCCGGCAGCAGCATCAGCCCGGCCGACTGGAAGATCGCGACGCGCACGCGGCCACGCGGCGCGCTGCGGTAGGTGTCCAGTTCGGACTCGGCACGCTCCAGCGCGGCCAGCACCTCGTCGGCCCGGGCGACCAGCGCGCGGCCGGCGTCGGTCAGCCGCAGGCCGCGGCCCGCCGGCTCGGTGAGCGGCAGGCCGACTTCGCCCTGCAGCGCACGCAGTTGCTGCGACACCGCGGACGGCGTGCAGTGCAGCGCGCGAGCGGCGGCCGTCACGCTCCCGCGGTCGGCGAACTCCCGCAGCGTGCGCAGGCGACCCAGATCCACGGCGTCAGCGTACGTGAAGCACGGCTACACGATTCCTGCAGATATTCTCGCTGGTCCTTCACGGTCGGTCTTGTCAGAGTGGAGGCATGCCCACCCGTGACCGTCTGCTGGCCATGTTCGTCGCCGTCCTGTGGGGCCTCAACTTCCTGGCCATCCACGCCACGCTCGGGCAGTTCCCGCCGGTGTTCGCGGGCGCGCTGCGGTTCGCCGTGATCGCCGTGCCGACGATCCTGTTCGTGCCGTGGCCGAAGGTGAAGGTGCGGCACCTGCTCGGTTACGGGCTCGGCTTCGGCACCGGGCAGTTCGCGTTCCTGTTCATCGCGATGGACACCGGGATGCCGACCGGGCTCGCGTCGCTGGTGCTGCAGGCGTCGGCGCCGTTCACGGTGCTGCTCGGCGCCGTCTTCCTGCGGGAACGCGTCACCGCGCGGCAGCTGGCCGGGATCCTGCTGGCCGTCGCGGGGATGACGGCGATCGCGTGGCAGCAGTCCGGGCACGCGGCGCTGCTGCCGATGGTGCTCACCGTGCTGGCCGCGCTGAGCTGGGCGTTCGGCAACCTGAGCACGCGGCGGGCCGAGCCGGACAACCCGCTGCACTTCACGCTGTGGATGTCCGTGGTCCCGCCGCTGCCGATGTTCGCGTTGTCGCTGGTCATGGAGGGTCCGGCGGCGCAGTGGCACGCGCTGACGACGCTGGGCACGCCGACCGGGCTGACCGCGCTCGGCGGGCTGGCCTACGTCGTGCTGTTCGGCACGATCGTCGGCTCCGGCATCTGGACGACGCTGATGCGCCGCAACCCGGCCGGCGTCGTCTCGCCGTTTTCGCTGCTGGTGCCGGTGGTCGGGCTGACGGCGTCGTTCCTGCTGCTGGGCGAGCGGCCGAGCGGCCTGGAGATCGCCGCCGCCGTGGTCGTGATCGGCGGCGTTCTCCTCGGCTCGCTCAAGTCCGCGCGCAAGCCCGATCCCGAGCTGCTGCCGGAGGAAGTGCCGGTCTAGGAAGCCGCTTCCTGCTTCTCCTGCGGCGTCTCTTCTTCACCCTCGTGCTTCTGGCCGAGACGCTTCTTCATGACGAAGAAGACGACGACGCCGATGATGATCGCGGCGACCAGGCCGTACTTGGAGAAGTTGCCGAGCCACTTCTCGGCGACGACGCCGAGGTAGTAGACGAGCGCGGTGGTACCGCCCGCCCAGACGATGCCGCCGAGCGCGTTGGCGATCAGGAACTTCGGGTAGTGCATCTTCAGCGACCCGGCGAGCGGGCCGGCGAGGATCCGCAGGAACGCGATGAACCGGCCGAGGAACACGGCCCACATGCCGCGTTTGTTGAAGATGCGTTCCGCGTTGGCGATGTGCGTCGGCCCGAAATGCTTCGGGAATTTCCGGCCCGCCCAGGCGAACAGCCGTTGCCCGCCGGTCTTCCCGATCAGGTAACCGATGCTGTCGCCGACGATGGCGCCGGCGCTGGCCAGCGCGCCGATCCAGAGCGGGTTCAGGTTGCTGTGCTGCGACGCCAGCAACGCGGCGCTGACCAGCACGATCTCGCCGGGCAGCGGAATGCCGAGGCTCTCGATCATGATCACCGCGGCGACGATCAGGTACACCGAGATCGGCGGGATCGCCTCCAGCCATTGATCGATGTGCACTGCGGGTACCCCCTGGAAATCGGTCGTCTGTCACCGCAGGGTACCGGGGCCGGTCCGCACCGGGAGCCCCACTCAGGTATCCCTCCGTGTACGACTTAAGTCGCGTTTTTCACCCCAACGCGGCAAGGGCCGGCCCGACCGGGAAGTCGCCGGAAACGACGTCGAACCCGCGGTTTTCGGTGAGTGGCTCCCCGAGCACCCCGACGACCACGGCGGCGACGTCCAGCCGCGTCACCCGCCCGGGTTCGAGGTGCCCGGCGACCTTGACGCGCCCGGTGGCGGGGCCGTCGGTGAGCGTGCCGGGCCGGACGATGGTCCAGGTCAGCGCGGACTTCTGCAGCGCGAGGTCGGACAGCTGCTTGGCGAGCAGGATCGACCGCACGAGCCGGTCGCCCTGGTCCGGGGAGTCGGCGAACTGCGCGGAGACCTGGATGTACCGCGCGACGCCGGCCTTCTCGGCGGCGTGGATGGCCGTGACGGAGCCGTCCCGGTCCACGAGGTTCACCGACGCGGGTTCCGGATCCGGCGCCCCGATGGCCGCGATGACGACGTCCGAGCCGAGGAAGGCTTCGACGAGGTCCTCGGGATCCGCCGTGACGTCGGCGACCACGGGTTCGACGTCGAGGTCTCGGAGGACTTCGGCCCGCTGGCGGCTGCGAAGCCCGGCCCGGACGGCGTGTCCCTTGGCCGCGAGAAGCCGTGCGATGTGGAACCCGGTTCGCCCCGACGCGCCCAGCACGGTGACCTGCATGCGGTCGATCCTCCCGCAAGAACGGCGGCCGCGCTCGTCCTTCCCCAGGTTGTCCACAGGTGTGCCCCCATGTGGACAACTCACGCCAGCCGGGACGCCCGTGACTGCAGGTAGGCCTGCTCCGGCAGGCTCAACGTCCGCCGCGACGCCGTCAGGTACGCCTCTCGCGCCCCGACGACGTCCCCCGCCAGCTCCAGCAGGTGCGCCCGGACCGCGTCCACCCGGTGGTGGGCCTCCAGATCGGCGCCGGCCAGCTCGGCCAAGCCCGCTTCCGGCCCGTGGACCTGGGCGAACGCCACGACGCGGTTGAGCGTGACCATCGGGCCCGGCGCGACCACGCGCAGCAGGTCGTAGAGGGTGAGGATCTCGGCCCAGTCGGTGTCCGCGGCCGTCGGGGCCTCGGCGTGGACGGCCGCGATCGCCGCCTGGAGCTGGTATGGGCCGACCGGCGACGTCGCCAACGCGGTCGTGATCAGCGAGACGCCCTCGGCGATGAGCTCCGCGTTCCAGTGGGACCGGTCCTGCGCCGCGAGCGGGACGAGCGCGCCGGTCGCGTCGACCCGGGCCGGGCGGCGGGCTTCGGTCAGGAGCATCAAGGCCAGCAGGCCCGTGACCTCGCCGCCGGCCGGCAGCTGGCGGGTCAGGCGGATCGCTTCGGTCGTCAGCTCGACGCGGTTCAGGGCGTCACCCGAGCTGGCCGTGTGGCCCTCGGTGAAGATCAGGTACAGGACCTGCAGCACCGCGGCCAGGCGGCCGGGGTCCGGCGACGGCGTGAAGCGCTCGCCGCGCAGCTTCTGCTTCGCGCGGCTGATGCGCTGGCCGATCGTCGCCTCCGGGACGAGGAACGCGCGCGCGATCTCCGCGGTCGTCAGGCCGCCGACCGCCCGGAGCGTCAGCGCGACCTGGGACGGCCGGGTCAGCGACGGGTGGCAGCAGAGCAGCAGGAGCGTCAGCGTGTCGTCGACGCCGGCGACCGGCTCCGGATCGGGCGGCTCGGCCAGCGCGACCGTCTCCTCGCGCCGCTGCCGCGCGGTCTCGCTGCGCCACTGCTCGATCCGGCGCCGGGACGCCGTCGTGATCAGCCACCCCTTCGGGTGATCGGGCACCCCGTCGACGGGCCACTGCAGCGACGCCGCCAGCAGCGCCTCCTGGACGGCGTCCTCGCAGGTGTCGAAGCCGCCGTACCGCCGGACGAGCGCGGCGAGGACCTGCGGCGCGAGCTCGCGGAGCAGGCCTTCGATCACAGCTCGGTCCCGTGCAGCCCCATCACCGGCCGCACCTCCACCACCCCGAACGCCGCCTCCGGGATCCGCCCGGCGATCTCGAGGGCGCGCTCTTCGCTTTCGCAGTCGAGCAGGTAGAAGCCGGCGAGGAACTCCTTGGCCTCCGCGAAGGGCCCGTCAGTGGTCAGCGGCCCGCTGTCGCCGACGCTGACCTGCTTGGTGAGTTCGGGAAAGGCGAGCCGCTCGGAGACGAGCCGCTCACCGGACGCGTCGAGATCGTCGTTGAGCTGCTGGTAGTAGGCCAGCCCGGCGGCCCGCTGCTCAGCGCTCATCCCCTCCCACGCCCGGCGGGACTCGGGGTTGCCGTAGATCAGGACCACGTATTTCACGAGCGCCTCCGCAGCTGTGTCGAAATCCGCCCGGCGGCGCCTACGTCCCCATCGGAAGCGCCACCGACACCCCAGGAGAATGTCATGACCGAGCACGACGAGACCCGGATTCGCGAGCTGCTGGCGGTGCGCACGGACGCGATGACCAGCCGTGACGCCGAAACGCTGGCTTCGCAGTACACGCCGGACGTCATCGCCTTCACCCTCGCGCCGCCCCTCGCCCACCGCGGCGCGGACGTCATCGACGTCGAGGCCCGCAAGGCGTGGTTCGACGGCTTCGAGGGCCCGATCGAGTACGAGGTCCGCGACCTGGAGATCACGGTGGGCGGCGACATCGCTTACTGCCACTCGCTGACCCGCCTCTCGACGACACCGAAGGGCGCGCCGGCGGGCTTCGAGCTGTGGTTCCGCTCGACGCTCTGCTTCCGCAAGGGCGGCGGGGAATGGCGGATCACGCACGTCCACGACTCGACGCCGTTCTACATGGACGCCACGATGAGCGCGGCACTGGACCTGAAGCCCTGATCCGCCGAAGCCCGCCCCCCGCCCTCCTCCTGGGGGGCGTGCCCTTGTCCAGTCTATCGGCGACCACCGACGGGAAAGGCTGATCGGGCTTCAGGAACCGGAGTTGTCCACATTGGAGCAGGCCTGTGGACAACCGGCCGTGAACGGGCGATGGAGATGCGGAAGGGGCCCACTCAGCCGGCGCGGCCAGGCCGAACGCACCGAGAAAGTCTTGGGGCAAGACCGGAAGCGGGCGATATGCCCAGCGGCGGGCAATGGCGGTTTTGGGACGGTGAACGTCTCGAAACGTCCATCGGCGAAGCAATTCCGGAACCCGGCGAAACCGGAAGCGGACCCCGAACAAAAGGCCGGCCGGGCAGCAACTGCCCGGCCGGCCTTCGGATCACAAGGTCACGAGATCACGACGTCACCAGGTCACAGGATCTCGGCTGAAGTGCCGATGTCCGGCGGGCCCAGGTCGGGGTTCAGCGCCCCGGTCAGTTCCACCAGTTCCGGCTTCACCTCGTGTGGCTGGATGCGGCCGTCGCGGATGTCCTCCGCGTAGTGGCAGGCCACCCGGTGGCCGCCGCCGATTTCGCGGAGCTGGGGGCGGTCCGTGTCGCACAAGCTCGCCTGGCGCCAGGGGCAGCGCGTGTGGAAGCGGCAGCCCGACGGCGGGTTGGCGGGTGACGGGAGGTCGCCCGCGAGCAGGATCTGCTCGCGCGTGTCCTCCACCTGCGGGTCCGGCACCGGGATCGCCGACAGCAGCGCCCGGGTGTACGGGTGCAGCGGGTCGCGGTAGAGCGAGTCCGCGTCCGTCTCCTCCACCAGCGCGCCCAGGTACATCACGCCGATGCGGTCGGAGATGTGCCGCACCACCGCGAGGTCGTGCGCGATCACCACGTACGTCAGGCCGAGCTGGTCCTGCAGGTCCTCCAGCAGGTTCACCACCTGGGCCTGCACCGAGACGTCCAACGCCGACACCGGCTCGTCCGCGACGATCAGGTCCGGCTCCACCGCCAGCGCCCGCGCGATGCCGATGCGCTGGCGCTGCCCGCCCGAGAACTCGTGCGGGTACTTCCGCAGCGACGACTCCGGCAGGCCGACGGCGGACAGCAGCTGACGCAGCCGCCGCTGGGTGGCCTCCTTGTCCTTGTCGAGGCCGTGCGCGTGCATGCCCTCGACGAGGATCGACTCGACCGACTGCCGCGGGTCCAGGCTGGACATCGGATCCTGGAAGATCATCTGCATCCGGCGCCGGGCCTTCCGCAGATCCTCTCCCTTGAGCTTCGCGACGTCGGTGCCGTCGAACTTCACCGAACCGGACGTCGGCTCGTTGAGCCGCAGGATCGCCCGGCCCAGCGTGGACTTGCCGCAGCCGGACTCGCCCACCAGGCCGTAGGTCTCCCCGCGGCGGATGGCCAGGTCGACGCCGTCGACCGCGTAGACGTGCCCGACCGTCCGGTCGAACACGACGCCGCTCTTGATCGGGAAGTGCACCTTGAGGTCGTTGACCTCGAGCAGCACGTCACCAGCAGGCTGGTTCATCGGGCTCCTCCTCCCGCCACGACCGCCGGCCGCACGGGGTTGTGGCAGCGCAGCAGCCCGCCGTGGTCGGGCACCAGCTGCGGCGAGACCTCGCGGCAGACCGGCAGCGCGTTGGGGCAGCGGGGCGCGAACGCGCAGCCGCCGTCCCACGGGATGTTGTCGGCCACGGATCCCTTGATGGGGACCAGTTTCTCGCCGCGGCCCGCGTCCAGGCGCGGGATCGAGGCGAGCAGGCCGTGGGTGTACGGGTGACGCGGCTCGGCGAACAGCTGGTGCCGCTTCGCCCGCTCGACGATCCGGCCGCCGTAGAGCACGTTGACCTCGTCGCACAGCCCGGCGACGACGCCGAGGTCGTGCGTGATCATGATCAGCGCGGTTCCGGTGTCCTGCACCAGTTCCCGCAGCAGCGCCAGGATCTGCGCCTGGATGGTGACGTCCAGGGCCGTGGTCGGCTCGTCGGCGATGAGCAGCCGCGGCCGGCAGGCCAGCGCGATCGCGATCAGCGCGCGCTGCCGCATGCCGCCGGAAAGCTGGTGCGGGTACTCGGAAAGCCGCCGCGACGGGTCGGGGATGCCGACCTTGTCCAGCAGGTCCGTCGCTTCGACGGACGCCGCCTTGCGCGACATCCCGCGGTGCCGCTCCAGGACCTCGGTGATCTGCAGCCCGATCGGGATGACCGGGTTCAGCGAGGAAAGCGGGTCCTGGAACACCATGCCGAGGTCGCGGCCGCGCCGGTCGCGCATTTCGCGGTCCGACAGCTTCAGCAGGTCGGTGCCTTCGTAGCTCACCGAACCGCTGACCTTGTTGCCGCGCCGCGCCAGCAGCCGCATGATCGCCAGCGACGTCACGGACTTGCCGCAGCCGGATTCGCCGACCAGGCCGACGGTCTGGCCCGGTTCGACGTCGAAGCTGACGCTGTCCACCGCGGTGAACGGCCGCTCGCCACGGCGGACGAAGTCGACCGTCAGGTCACGGACTTCAAGGAGTGCCATGGGTTCTCACCGCCTGTTCTTCGGGTCGAGGGCTTCGCGGAGGGACTCGCCGAGCAGCGTGAACCCGAGTGCCACGATGATGATCGCGATCGCCGGGTAGTACGCGAGCTCCGGGCGGATGTCGAGGAACTGGCGCGAGGCCTTGCCCAGCATCAGCCCCCACTCCGCGCGCGACGGGTCCGGGTCGCCCAGGCCGAGGAACGACAGCGCCGCGGCCTCGAGGATCGACGTGGCCAACGTGAGCGTGGCCTGCACGATGACCGGGCCGAGCGAGTTCGGCAGCATGTGCCGGAACACGATCGCCCCGCGCTTCACGCCGAGGGACGTCGCCGCCAGCACGTGGTCGGCGTCGCGCTGCACCAGCATGGAACCGCGCAGCAGCCGGGCGAAGATCGGCACGCCGACCATCGACACGGCCAGGATGACCGTCCACTGGCTCGGGTTCGCGAACAGCGCCGCGATCGAGATGGCCAGCAGCAGCGAGGGGAACGACAGCATGACGTCGACGAGCCGCATGAGGACGGTGTCGACCCAGCCGCCGAACGCGCCCGCGATCCCGCCGATGATGACGCCGATGAGCACGCCGATCACCGTGGCCAGCACACCGACGAGCAGCGTCTGCTGGGCGCCGACGATGAGCCGGGACAGGAAGTCGCGGCCGAAGTCGTCCACGCCGAGCGGGTAACCGGGCATCGAACCGGGGATGATGCCCCGGCCCAGCTGGACCTGGTCCTGCAACGCGCGGTCCTGCGGGTCCTTGGGGGCCAGCAGCGGCGCGAAGATCGCCAGGAGCAGGAACAGGCCGGTGATGCCGCCGCCGGTGAGCGCGACCGGGCTGCGCAGCATCCGGCGCAGGGCTTCACCGCCGAGGCTGCGCCCGCTCGCCGCGGCGAGCTTGTCGATCGGTTCCTTCTTCTTGTTCAGCAGAGTGTTCATCGCACACGCACCCTCGGGTCGATGATCCCGTAAGAGACGTCGACCAGCATGTTCACCAGCACGTACACCACCGCCCCGAACAGCAGGAGGGCCTGCAGCCGGGGGTAGTCACGCCGTTCGATGCCCTCGGCCAGCAGGAACCCGAGGCCGCGGAAGTTGAACACCCGCTCGGTCAGCACCGCGCCGCCGAGCAGGGCGCCGGTCTGGAGGCCGATCGTCGTGACCACCGGCAGCAGGCCGTTGCGCAGGACGTGCCGGGTGCGCACCACCTGCTGCGTCAGGCCCTTGGAGTTGGCCGTGCGGACGAAGTCCTCGTTGAGGACGTCCAGCACCGACGCGCGGGTGATCCGGGTGATCACCGCGAGCGGGATGGTGGCGAGCGCGAACGCGGGCAGGACCAGGTGCTTGATCGCGTCCCAGACGGCGTCCCACTCGCCGGTCATGATGCCGTCGAGGATGGCGAAGTTCGTGATCGCGGTGGCGTCGAGACCCGCGGCCTGGCGGCCCTGCGACGGCAAGCCGAGCGGGGAGGCCAGCAGGTCCTGCATCATGTAGCCGAGGAAGAACACCGGCACCGCGACGCCGATGAGGCTGAGCACGATGACCAGGTTGTCGACCGGCCCGCCGCGGAACCGCGCGGCCAGGTAACCGGCGGGGATGCCGACGACGATCGCGATGATCATCGCGGTGAGACCGAGCTCGATGGTCGCCGGCAGGAAGGTGACGATCTCGCCCATGACGGGCTGGGTCGACACCAGGGAGTTGCCGAAGTCGCCGGTGAACGCCCGGCCGAGGAACCCGAAGTACTGCAGGATGATCGGCTGGTCGAGCCCGAGGACGTGGTTGAGGTTGGCGATCTTCTCCGGCGTCGCCTTGTCACCCAGCAGCGCGGCGGCGGGGCCGCCGGGCAGGGACCGGAGCCAGGCGAAGATCAGGATGGACAGGATGAAGAGCGTCGGAATCGCTTGTAGCAACCGACGCACGAGAAAACGGAGCACGTGCAGTCCTTCGTAGCCAGCCCGGGATTAGGCGCAAGGGGTGGGCGCGGTAGCGCCCACCCCTTGCTTGGCCGAAATTCAGATCAGCTGACGGTCACGGTGTTGAAGCGCTCGTCGGTGAGCGGGCTCGCCACCAGACCCTTGACCTTCGGGCCGACCACGATCGCCGGGGTCGGGTAGGCGATCGGGATCGCCGGCAGGAAGTCCATGATCTGCTTGTTGACTTCCTGGTACGCCTTGGCGTGGGCGTCACCGGCCGCCGAAGCGTCCGCCGCGCTCAGAGCCGAGAAGAGCTGCGGGTTGTTGAACCCGAACTCCTTCTTCTCACGGCCGAAGAACGTGCCCACGAAGTTGCCGGCGTCGTTGTAGTCACCGGTCCAGCCGAGCAGGTGGAGGTCCTGCTTGCCGGCCTTCTGGACGTCGTCCTTGTAACCACCGTTCCACGGCTCGGCGTGGGTCTCGATCTTGATGCCGATCTTCTTCAGGTCCTCGGAGATCGCCGTGAAGGTGTCCGCCGGGTTCGGCATGTACGGCCGGGTGACCTCGGTCGGGTAGTAGAACTTCAGCGTCAGATCCGTCGCCCCGGCCTCCTGCAGCAGCTGCTTGGCCTTCTCCGGGTCGTACGGGTACTTGGTGACGTCGTCGGTGTAACCCGAGATGACCTTCGGGACGAACTCGGTCGCGACCTCGGAACCCTCGGCCAGCTTCGACTTCACGAACTGCTCGCGGTTGACGCCGTAGGCCAGCGCCTGGCGGACCTTGACGTCCTTGAGCTTCGGGTTGTTGGCCTGGTTGATGCCCAGGTACAGCACGTTGAACGACGGGCGGATGAGAACCTGCTCACCGTCGTTGCGCAGCAGGCCGTAGTCCGCCGGGTTCGGGTAGTCGTAGCCGTTGATGTCGCCGGCCTTGAGCGCCTGCTTGCGGGCGTTCTCGTCCGGGATCACCTTGAAGATCAGCTTGTCGAGCTTCGGCGGCGTCGGGCTGCTGTCGTTCTTGACCAGCGTGATCTCGCCCTTGGCCTGGTCCCAGCTCTCGAACTTGAACGGGCCGGTGCCGACCGGGAACTTGTTCGCGTACTCGCTGTAGGTGAACGAGTCGCCGCTCTGGGTGACCGTGTCGGCGTTGTGCGCCTTGAGCGCGGTCGGGCTCTGGATGGCGAACGACGGCAGCGTGAACGCCGACGGGAACGCGCCCTTGGGCTTGTTCAGGTTCAGGACCGCGGTCGCCGGGTCCTTCGCCTCGCAGCTCTTGTAGACGGGGTCACCCGTCGCGTCGCCCTCGTTCTTGGCGAAGCCCTCGAAGACGTCGCCGTAGTAGATCATCTGGCTCTGGGCGGCGGCGCCCTTCATGTTGAACCAGCGGTCGAAGTTGAAGCAGACCGAGGCGGCGTCCATCGGGGTGCCGTCGGAGAACTTGACGCCCGACTTCAGGGTGAACGTCCAGGTCTTGCCGTCGTTGCTCGGCTCCCACTTCTCGGCGAGAGACGGCTCGAGGTCGGCGGTGCCCGGCTTGTTCTGGATCAGCGTGTCGTAGATCTGGCGGGTGATCCGGAAGGTCTCGCCCTCGTCGTTGAACGCCGGGTCGAACATCTTCGGGTTTCCGGCGGCGCCGAAGATCAGCGTGCCTCCGGTACCACCTCCGGCGCCCTCGTCACGCTTCGAATCCGCACAGGCGGACAGCGAAACCGCGAGCGCGCCGGTGAGCCCGATCAGGGCCACGCGGCGTGTTCGGGTCAGCCGCAATTGCTGCATCTGGCACCCCTTGGGAGATGTTCGGGTTTTTAAGTCACCGTCCGGTCGGTCAGGAACACCCCGGACGATCGGTGTGCTCGCCGACACTAGCGGGAACTCGGCTCGCACTTAAGCACGTGAGGTTACGATCGCGCTACGTGGGCGTCGATTTGACCGCAATGTGTCCGTAAATCACGACAGAATGTGACCATTTGTGGGCTATGGGTGCGCCGAGTGCCCGAACCCTGACTCAGATGGCGGTACCCGCGTTAGCCCAGCAGTGTTTTGCGCGCAGTCACCCTTGATCGATACGGAGTGCTTCGGACACGGAGCGTGAGTGATCCAACCCCGACGAAAGTCGGGTTCCGGCCGCATCGGGGGTGCCGTCGACGGCGAACCAGCCGCGCTCGAACCGTTGCCAGCGGCCCAGTTCCGCCCTCGACGCCACGCCGTCGCGCGCCACGGACCGGGCCAGCCGCTCGGCCTCCGTGCCGCCGGAGATCCAGCAGAGGTGGGAAAGCAGGGGTCTTGCCGAAGCCCGGCCGCTCGAAACACCTTCCAGCACCAGGACGTCCGCGACCGTCACCCGGACGAGTTCCCCCGGTTGTGGGACCCCGGAGGACCAGTCCGTCCGCCGGTAAGCGCCTTCGACGCCGGCCGCGAGCGGCTTCAGGACGCCGTCGACGAGCCGTGGCCACCACCCGACCGGGTCGTCCCAGGTCGCGAAAGCGTCCGTGCTCACGAGCTCGGTGCGGCACCCGCGGGCCCGCAGCCCGGCGACGACTTCCGAGGCCAGCGTGGACTTCCCGGCCCCCGAGGGGCCGTCGACGGCCAGCAGCCGCACCCCGCCGAGCCGCGCGGGCGCGGCCAGCAGGGCTTCGATCAGCGCGTCACTTGCCGACGCGCTCGACCGCGGGAAGCCCTTTGACGTCGTCCGGGGCCGACACCCGGGCCTCCAGCTCGACGATCCGGCGTTCGAGCTCGCGCTTGGCGTCTTCGAGCTCGCAGCGCAGCAACGCGGTCTCCTCGACCGACGTGCGCACTTCTTCCTCCAGGTGCCCGACCTCGGTCGACAGGTGCAGCGACACCAGCGCGAGCACGACACCGGCGAGCAGGAAGACGAAGTTCGACGGGGTCTCGACCCCGCTCAGGTTGGCCAGGAACTGCGCGGCCGACGGGATCACGGCCAGCACCACCACGCCGACGGCGACGACCAGCCACACGCCCGCGTACTTCTCGCGGAGCTTGCGGCGTCGCATCATCTCGAGGACGACGAACAGCACCAAGCAGGCGATGACGATGCTGAGGATGCGCCAACCGGCCATCTTCGCGAGCTCCTTATGCCGAGTCGGACGAGTCGACCGCGGGGCGGCGGCGCACCAGCGCCAGCAGCAGCGCGAGCCCGGCCCGGCCCAGGTAGACAGCGGACTTGACGGGCGAGTGACTGGGGGTGCCGCCCGCGCGCTCGCGCATGACGACCGGGATCTCCTTGATGACCAGCTTCGCGCGGATCGCCATCACCAGCGACTCCACCGTGTCGCCGAGGTACTCGGCCGGGTAATAGCCGGCGAACAGCCGGATCGCGCGCGGGCCCATCGCCTTGAACCCCGACGTGACGTCGGTGAGCTTGGTCTTGCCCAGCCGCGAGAACACCAGCGACAGCGCGACCATGGCGTACTTGCGCGGGCCGCTGGCCTTGTACGAGCCCTTGCCGGCGAACCGCGAGCCGATCACGATGTCCGCGTCGTCCAGGCCGCGCAGGAGGGCCTCGAGCTCGTCGGGGTCGTGCTGGCCGTCCGCGTCCACCTGCACGACGACGTCGTACCCGCGGGCGGCGGCGTAGCGGAAGCCGGTGCGCATGGCCCCGCCGACCCCGAGGTTCACGGCGAGCCGGGCCACTTCGGCGCCGGCCGCGCGGGCCAGGCGGGCGGTGTCGTCGACCGAACCGTCGTCGACGACCAGCAGATCAACGTCCGGCCGAGCCCGTTTCACGTGCTCGATGACCGAAGCGACGCTCGCCTGCTCGTTCAGCGCGGGCATCACGATCAGCACCTTGCGGTGGGTCACGGAGGTCACAGAAGACGCGGACACGCGATCACTTTAGCCTTTCACTGCCCGTTACCGGCCGGAGACCCAGGCGCGGCCCCGGAAGCGACGACACCCTGCTGCCCCTCGATCTCGTAGATCGAGGCACCGGCGTTGTGGTAGACCAGCTTGAACCCGGGGCTCTTGTCCAGGCCCAGGAGGCCGACGTCGTTGGGGGTCGTCTTGGTGACCTTCCCCTCCCCGACGAAGGCGTAGCGCACCTTCAGGTTGGTGAGCAGCCGGCGCACTTCCGGGTACTTCTCGACCTCGTTGGCGTAGACGCTCAGGTAGCCCGCGTCCGTGTTCAGCTCGGCGCCGTAGAAGTTCCACTGCGTCGGCATCACGCCGGCCAGCGCGTACATCCAGACCGAGCCGTCGGCCTTGTCGTTCAGCACCCGCTCGCCCGGCGCGGTGTGCTGCGCGAGCCAGGCGAACGCGGTCTCCTCGTCCTTGCTGACCGTCGGGCCGTCGCTGTAGTTGAGCTGCAGGCGGGCGGCGTTGCGGCCGATGTAGCCGCCGCGGCTCAACCCGCCGACCACCAGGGCCACCACGACGACGCCGGCCAGGGTGAGCGTCGCCGGCTTGAGGTTCGGCAGCCGGGGTGCGACCTTCTCGGCGAACCAGCCGGACGCGGTGTGCGCGAACTCGCCGAACGCGACGCAGCCGGCCAGCGGCACCAGGGCCGCGACGCGCCAGTTGTCGTTGTAGAACGGGCTGCTCAGCGTGTGGATCAGGTTGCTCTCCATCGACACCGTCGCGGCGAAGAGCGTGCCCAGCACGACGTAGGCGCCGACCATCCACAGCATCCGGCGGTGCTTGACCAGCAGGAACACGCCGATGATGGCTGGGATGCCGATCCACCACTGCGGGAACGCGGCCATCGGCGAGAACGTGATCGTCTCGCCGAACGCGCCGGACACGGTGGCTTCGGACGCCCAGAAGGCGCTCGTCACGCCGCCCGCGTTGTACAGCGACGGCAGCACGACCGGGATGCCGAACGCGGCCGCCAGCACGACGCTCGCGACCAGCGAGGTCAGCGACCGCCGCCAGACGATCTTCTCGAAGCGGAAGACCACCGCGAGCAGGATCAGCAGGAAGTACACGATGACGACGAACACGACACTCGTGTGCAGCCCGGCCAGCCCGGCGACGCCGACGCCGATGGCGACCGGCCCGGCGATCGAGCGGGGCTCCAGCAGGTGGCGCGCCACCGCGAGCATGGCCGGGATGAGCGCGACACCGGCGACGAACGGCCACAGCGGGCCGCGCCACAGCGAGTCGTACGGGAACACCGTGAAGCACGCCGACACCGTGGCGGCCGCGGCGACGCCGATGGCCGGCATCCGCCAGGCGTGGCACATCGCGGCGACGCCGAGCGGCACGGTGAGGACCACCGCGAGCGCCGCGAGGTTCAGCGTCGGCATGATCGTCAGGCCGCCCTTGCCGAAGACCAGGGCGAGCAGCGCGTGGTAGGTGTCCGGGTAGAAGTAGTGCGTCTCGTTCGGCAGGTTCGCGATCGTGCCGACGGTCGACGGGCGCGCGTCGCCGTGCTCGGCGATCCAGCGCACCAGGTTGGCGTGGAACGGCGCGTCCCAGCCCTGCTGGACGTTGTCGATGCTCCGGAAGCCGCGCAGGATCGTCACGGTGCCGATGCCCATGCCGGCGGCGACGCCGAGGCCGATCAGCACGTGGTCGCGGACGCTGCGCGCGGGCCGCTCCGGCTCTTCCCAGTCGGGGTGGCGGCGGCGCGTGAACCGGGTCACGGCGAAGGCCAGGCCGAAGCCGGCCGCCGAGAGCACCAGCGTCCACAACGCGACGTTGAGCGTCGTCCAGCGGATGCCGAACCGGCCGAGCACCGGGATGCCGAGCGCGACCAGGCCGAACGTCAGCATCGGCGCGGCGGCGGCCAGCGTCCAGCCGCGCAGCTGGATCGCGGCACCGAACACCAGACCCGGCAGCCAGAACGCGAGCAAAACGAGCAGTACGTTCATCGAATTCGCAGTCCAAACCTTACCGGCACTTCACGCCGTTTCCCGTCCCCACCGGCGGGCCCAACGCACCTTACTGGGCCGCTATGAAGACGTTTCACCGGTGTCCGAGGTTGTCACGGCCGTCGATTCCGGTGCGCGCCGGAGAACGAACGCGAGCACCACGGCCAGGCCCAGCGTCGGCGCCACGGCCAGCGCGACGACCGCGCGGAACACGGTGTCGCCTGGCAGGAGCACCAGCAGCAGGGACGCCGTGCCGGTGACCACGGCCCAGGTGAGCAGCACGAGCTTGGCCTGGGTGCGGGCCACGAGCACGGCCGTGAGCAGCTGCATCGGCACCAGCAGCACCGATGACCACACCAGCCCCGCGACCGACCAGCCGTCGATGTCGTAGCGGGGGCCGCTGATGAACCGCACCGCCCACGGCCCGAGCCACATCCCGACCAGGGCGCCGAGCGCGGCGAGGACCAGGGACGCGGCCGCGCCGAGCGCGAGCACGCGGCGCAGCTTGTGGCGGCCTTCGGCGGTGACCGAGAGCCGCACGACGAACGGGACGGCCAGCGACTGCACCGGCCCGATCAGCGTCAGCGGCAGCCGGGCGATGACCAGCGCGGCGAACAGGGCGCCGACGCGGTCGCCGTCGCCGCCCGGGGCCAGCAGCCCGACCAGCGCCGGGTAGCCGGTGATGACCGCGGCCGTCAGGGCCGCGCCGACCAGCAGCATGCCCATCCGGCGGGAGGTGACGCCCCAGCCGTCGCCGTCCACGTGCGGGTCGAGCAGCCGCCGGGCCGGCCGGGCGAACAGCAGCCAGGCGAACGACCCCGCGGCGACCGCGATGGCCAGCGAGACGATGTTGTAGGCGACCGAGACGACCAGCACGCCCAGCACGAGCGCCCGGATCGCCGGTTCGGCCACCACGAGCAGCGAGAACGCCTTCACCTTGTGCTGCCCGATCAGCAGCCCGCGGGTGCCGAACTGGCAGGCGAACGCGACGCCGCCGGCCAGCACGATCAGGGCCAGCGACCAGTCGCCGTGGAAGAGCTTTTCGTTGACCGGCGGGATCAGCAGGGCGAGGGAGAAGACCGCCGCGACCAGCACGCCGACGGCCACCGCGCGCAGCGCCGGGCGGCCCGCCTTGCCGCCGCCGAGCGCGGCCACCGCCGACTGGCGGGAGAGCTCCTGCTCCAGCGGCGAGAGCGTGCTGCCGAGGCCCATCACCAGGCCCCAGAACGTGACGAAGATGGCGTACTCCTGCGGCGGCAGCAGCCGCTGGCAGGCGACGGTGAGGACGTAGCCGAGGCCGATCGACACGATCAGCGAGCCGCCGAGGCTGCCCGCGGTCGTGCGGCCGCTGCGGGCGGCGGCCGGAGTCTCCACCTCGGTGCTCATCGGCGCCGGAGCGAGGTCCGCACGGCCATCGCCAGTCCGCGCACGACACCCGCGCCGAAGCCGCCGGCGAACACCGGCAGCAGCTTGGTGACCGCGCGGGCCTCCGGCCCGGTCGCGCCGCACTTCTTCACGACCTCGCCGGCCGCGACCGCGCCGAGCACCCCGGCGGCCAGCGTCGTCTTCGGCTTCTTCGCGGCGAAAGCCAGCCCGAGTACGCCGACGGCGAGCGCGCCGAACAGCGCGTTGCGGGCCGGGCCGGGCGAGCCGATGTAGGAGTCCACATAGGTCGTGCCGCGGAAGTAGGCCTGCTGCGTGAACTTCTTGAAGGAGTCGCGCCCGTTGTAGGTCGCGGAGAGGTCCGGGGCCAGCCAGATCCGCTCGCGCTCGGCGATCCAGCGCAGCATGCGGGTGTCGTCGCTGGCGAAGCGGATGTCGTCGAACAGCGACGCGAACGCCGTGACCGAGCCTTCGAGGAGGGCGCGGCGGGCGCAGAAGAACGTCGTCCCCTTCGGGTAGACGTCGAATTCCTCGATGCCGTAGGACATCAGCCGCGGGTTCGCGCAGTACTTGCGCCACGGGACCTTGACCAGCCCGGCCATGAAACCCGCGTACGGGTTGTGCTCGGAGGCGACGTTGATGTGCCCGTTCCAGACCGCGCGCTCGGGGTGGTCCACGAGCTGGTCGCGCAGGAACGTGAGGGTCGGCTCGTCGAGGATGACGCGGCTGTCGAGCAGCGCGATCCACTCGCCGGACGACTTCGCGATGCCCGCGCTGCGGGCCTCGAACCGGCCGCCGTTGGCCTGGCTGAGCACGGTGATGCCGTGGCGTTCGCGCAGTGCGTCGAGGCGGGTCGGCGTGGCGTCGGTGCTGCCGTCGTCGACCACGACGACCTCGATCGGCCAGTTGGCCGCCTCGGCCGAGGCGAGCAGCGCGCCGACACTGCGTTCGATCCAGTCCTGCTCGTTGTAGACCGGGATCACGACGCTGAGCGAGGGGAGGAGCGGGTTCGCACTCACCGGGCCGAGGCTACCCGGCGGCCTCCACGCCGGGTCGGCCAGTATCCTTGCGCCACCGCACCCGACCAGAAATGGGCCTTCACGGTGATTTCCTTCATTCTCGGCACCACCGCGGAACTGATCAAGATCGCGCCCGTCTACCACGGGATCCGCGAGCGCGGGATGCGGCCCAAGATCTGGTTCACCGCCCAGCACGTCGACGAGGTGGCCGACGTACTGGCCGACCTGGACATGCCGGCGCCCGACGTCTGGCTGGTGCCGGAGGAGAAGGCGCACAACCTCGAGTCGCCGTCGCAGGTGCCGGGCTGGGCCGCGCAGGTCATGCGCACCGCCTGGAGCCGCCGCCACGAGCTGCGCGCCGCCCTGAACGAGGACGGCCGGCCGCCGCTGGTGCTGGTGCACGGCGACACGTTCACCACGCCGTACGGCTCGCTGATCGGGAAGCGGATCCTGAAGTCCCGCGTCGGGCACGTCGAGGCCGGGGCGCGGTCGGGCAGCATCTTGTCGCCGCTGCCCGAGGAGCTCAACCGCAAGATCGCGGCGAAGATCGTCGACATGCACTTCGCGCCGAGCATCCGCGAGGTGAACAACCTGCGCAACGCCCGCGGCGTCGTCGTCGACACCGAGGCGAACACCGCGATCGACGCGATGCGCCTGGCCATCAACCAGCCGCTGGACGTGCCGAACCTGCCGGAGAAGTTCGGCCTGGCCACGCTGCACCGCTTCGAGCTGGTCTCGCGCGCGGACAAGTACCGCGAGGTGCTGGAGATCCTGCGCGAGCAGAGCCGCAAGATGCCGATCCTGTACATGGCCGGCGCGCCCGAGCGCGAGAAGATCCGCTCACTGGGCCTGGACAACCTGTTCGACGACAAGTTCATCGCGCAGCCGAAGATGCGGTACCTGAAGTTCCTGCCGCTGGTCGCGCGCGCCGAGTACGTCGTCACCGACTCGGGTGGTCTCTCGGCGGAGTGCTACTACCTCGGCCTGCCGTGCGCGGTGCACCGCGAGCGCACCGAGACGCCGCAGCACCTCGGCGAGACGGTGGTGCTGACGGAGATGCGCGGCGACAAGCTGCAGAACTTCCTCGACACCTACCAGAACCGCCGCGGTGAGTCCTGGATGGACAAGTACCACCCGTCCGAGATCATCGTGGACACCCTGGCGCAGCTCGGCTACTGCTGACGCCCGTTGGGGTGACGCGGGTCGCCGCGGCCGCGGGGATCGGGCAGCTTTGCCGCCATGATCCACTTCGGACTCGCGGCGGTCCTGCTGGTCGTCCCGCCGATCGACCAGGCCGCCACGCGTGACGCGGCGCTGAGCGCGGGCTACCAGCAGGCGTACGTCGGCGCGGCGGCCCCGATCGCCCTGCGGATCCGCGCGGCGTACGACATCCCGGCGTCGGTCACGGTGGCCCAGTCGATCCTGGAGTCGAACTGGGGCCGCAGCAAGCTGTCGACGGCCGAGCTGAACTACTTCGGCTTCAAGTGCGTCCGGCCGGCGAGCCCGGGGCCGATCGCGGTGCGGTGCGCGCGCTACCAGACGTCCGAGTGCGTGCCGTCGCCGTGCCACCCGGTGGACGCGTTCTTCCGCTCGTACGCCTCGGCCGACGACTCGTTCCGCGACTACGGCCGGCTGCTGACGACGTCACCGAACTACGCGGCGGCGCTGCCGGTGCGCGCCGACCCGGACGCGTTCATCCGGGCGGTGGCGCGGAAGTACGCCACCGACCCGGAGTACGCGAACAAGGTGATCCGGCTGATGGACCTCTACGACCTGCGCCGCTTCGACGCCCGTTAGAGCACCCGGCGGCCCGAGAGCGCGCGGCCCAGGGTCAGCTCGTCCGCGAACTCCAGGTCACCGCCCATCGGCAGGCCCGACGCCAGCCGCGTCACGCTCAACCCCGGGAAGTCGCGCAGCATGCGGACCAGGTACGTCGCCGTCGCCTCACCCTCGGTGTTGGGGTCGGTCGCGATGATGATCTCGGTGATGTCCGCCTCGCCGATGCGCTTGAGCAGCTCGCGCATCCGCAGCTGCTCCGGGCCGATGCCCGACAACGGGTCCAGCGCGCCGCCCAGGACGTGGTAGCGGCCCTTGAACTCGCGCGTGCGCTCGACCGCCAGGACGTCCTTCGGCTCCTCGACCACGCAGATGACCGTGAGGTCGCGGCGCTCGTCGCGGCAGATGCGGCACCGCTGCTGCTCGGAGACGTTGCCGCAGACCTCGCAGAACTGCACGCCCTCCTTGACCTTGCCGAGGACGTCCTGCAGCCGGGAGATGTCCACCGGGTCCGCGGCCAGCAAGTGGAACGCGATCCGCTGGGCGCTCTTCGGCCCGACCCCTGGCAACCGCCCGAGCTCGTCGATCAGGTCCTGGACGACACCTTCGTACAAGTTCGTCAGCCGCCGAAGCCGAGGGCGCCGAGGTCCGGCATGCCGCCACCGCCGCCACCCAGGCCGCCGGCCAGCGGGCCGAGCTTCTGCTCGGTGAGCTTCTGCGCGCTCGCCGACGCGTCGCGGACCGCCGCCACGATCAGGTCGGACAGGGTCTCGACGTCGTCCGGGTCGACGACCTTCGGGTCGATCTGGAGGCTCTTGAGCTGGCTGTCACCGGACACGGTCGCGGTGACCAGCCCGCCGCCGGCACTGCCGGTGACCTCGGTGTTGGCGAGCTCCTCCTGCGCCTCGACGAGCTTCTGCTGCATCTGCTGGGCCTGCTGCATCAGCTGGGAAATGTCGAAGCCGCCGCCGGGTTGCACCATGATCGCACTCGGTCCTCTCTGCACGCCTGTGTCACCACCAGGGTAGTCGCGCCACGGGCGGGCCCCGGTTGTGGCACCGTGGTCGCCGTGCGACGCGCGATTGCTCCCCTCCTGCTGGCCGGTGCCCTGCTGCTCACCGGCTGCGAAGAAGACACCCCGGCGGCTCCCGCGCCCGCTCCCGTCGTCACCCGGACGGTCACGCCCACGCCGACGACCGTCACGCCTTCGCCGGTCGTGCCGCCCGCGCCGCCCTCTTCGGCGGCCGCGCCGCCGGTCGCCCCGGTCGCTTCGGGCAAGGTCGTCGTGCTCGACCCGGGGCACAACGGCGGCAACGGCTCGCACAGCGCGGAGATCAACCGGCTCGTGCCCGCGGGGCGCGGGCAGACCAAGCCGTGCAACACCACCGGGACGTCGACCAACGCCGGTTACCCCGAGCACGCGTTCACCTGGGACGTCTCCCAGCGGGTCGGGGAAGCGTTGTCGGCCAAGGGAATCCGCGTTGTCTACACGCGACAGAACGACACCGGCGTCGGCCCGTGCGTCGACAAGCGGGCCGCGGCCGGCAACGACGCGAACGCCGACGCCGTCGTCTCGATCCACGCCGACGGCTCGAACGCGCCCGGGGCGACCGGCTTCCACGTCGCCTACTCGTCGCCGCCGCTGAACGCGGCGCAGGGCGCGCCGTCGACGCGGCTGGCCCAGACGTTGCGCGACACGATGCGCACCGGCGGTTTCAGCACGTCGAACTACATCGGCGGCAACGGCCTTTCGGCGCGCGCGGACCTCGGTGGCCTGAACCTCTCGACGCGGCCGATCGCGCTCGTCGAGTGCGGGAACATGCGCAACGCGACCGAAGCGGCCCGGATGTCGAGCGCCGAGGGGCGGCAGCAGTTCGCGTCCGCCATCGCGGCGGCGATCGAGGCCTACCTGGCCTCGTGAGCCGCGGTGACGGCCTCGCCGTGCAGGGTCGCCCACTTCGTGAGGACGCCGATCGGCTCGACGAGCGTCTGCCCGAGGTCGGTCAGGCTGTAGTCGACGCGCGGTGGCGCCTCGGCGTAGCCGCGGCGGTCGACCAGGCCGTAACCCTGGAGCTTGCGCAGCGTCTGGGTGAGGACCTTGCGGGAGATGCCGCCGATGAGGTCGACGAGCTCGCCGTGCCGCCGCGGGCCGCGGCTGAGCGCGAACACCACGACGACGGCCCACTTGTCGGCGATGATCTCGATCGCCAGCCGGGCCGGGCAGTCCGCGAGGAAGACGTCGCCGGAGAAGTCACCCATGGGAACCAAGGTACCGAGGAGTACCTGTCGGCTTCCTAGTCTCGGGGTTATGGAACTCCCCGAAAGCAGCCACCGGCTGTTCGAGCGGCCCTTCAACGCCGTCCTGACCACGATCAACCCGGACGGCTCCCCGCAGACGTCGATGGTCTGGGCCAGCCGCGAGGGCGACGAGATCGTGATGGGCATGGAAGGCCGCCGGCCCAAGGTGCGCAACATCCGCAACGACCCGCGCGTGACGGTCCTGATCGAGGACCACGACGGCCACGACGCCCGTGGGCTGCCGCAGTACCTGCTGGTCCGCGGCACGGCGTCGATCGTCGGCCCGGACATCGCCGACGAGTTCACGGCGTTGATGGACCGCCAGGCCCAGCGCTACCTCGGCGTCCCGAAGTACCTGCTGGGCAACCAGGGCTCGCCGACCGCGGTGATCGTCCGGATCAAGGCGGACCGGGTCACGGGCATCGGCCCCTGGGCCTCCTGACCCCCGACCCAGAGGTCGGCCCACACACCCAGGCAGTCGGCTCACGCACCGAGAGAGTCGGCTCGCGTGCCGAGAGCGTCGGCTCGCGTGCCCAGAGGGTCGGCTTGCGTACCCAGAGGGTCGGGTCGCGTACCCAGAGGGTCGGGTCGCGTACCCAGAGGGCCGGGTCGTGAGCCGACCGTCCAGGTACGCGAGCCGACTGTGCGGGTACGCCGGCCGACCGTCCGGGTACGTGGGGTGGCGGGGCCGAAGCCGTGGATGTCGCATTGAGGGACTTCAGATCCCTCGATGTGACATTCACGGACTTGGTCAGTCCAGGGGGCGGGCGCCCAGCTGGTCCGAGATCAGCCTGCGGGCCAGCTCGTCCGGGTCCTGGTCCGGCGGGGGCGGGGGTGGCGGCGGGGCCGGGCTGGCGTCCTCGTTGTAGAGGTCGTCGTCGTCCTCGTCGGAGGGTTCCGGGGGCAGCGGGATGTCCGGCTCGGCCGTCGTGACCTTGGGGCGCACCGGCTGGGCTGCCGGGGCGGGCGGGGCCGCCGGGCGGGTCGGTGCGGCAGGTGGGGCCGGGGGCGCCGCGGGGGCGGCCGCCGACTGGCGGGTGAACGACTGCTTCGGCGCGGGCGCCGCCTGCTGGGCGCGGGCCGCGGGGGCGGCCGACGGGGCGTTGCCGTGGACGCAGCGGACCTGCCAGTCGCCGCCGAGGACCTCGGTCAGCGCGCCGGCGATCTTGCGGGCGTTGTCCTGGTCGGACAGCCGGCGGGCCAGCGGCTCGGACTTGTGCGTCAGCGTGACGGCGCTGCCCTCGACGGTCGCCACCGTGGCCTGCGTGAGCATCGCCTCGAGGCTGCGGCCGCCGGTGAACTTGCGCAGCGCCGTCATCAGCTGCGGCCAGATGTTCCGGAGCCCGGCCGCGTCCAGCGCGCCGGGCGCCGCGGGTGCGGCGGCGGCCACCGGCTCGGGCTCGGCGGCCGGGGCGGGTGGGTCCCCGCCCGGCGTCCGGGTCGCGCCCCAGCCGCTGGCGTCGCTGGGTGCGGCCGCCGCCGGCTGCGCGGGGATCCCGCCGCCCGGGGTGCGAGGTGTGCCCCAGCCACCGTCCGCGGACGCCGAAGTGGAGGCCGGTGCGGAGGCAGGCTGGGCAGAACCACCCGGCGCAGCAGCAGACTGGGCAGCACCGGCCGGTGCGGAGGCAGGCCGGGCAGCACCGGCTGGCGCAGCAGCAGACTGCGCGGCGGCAGCCGCAGGAGCGGGCTGAGCCGACCCAGCAGCAGGCTGCGCAGGACCGCCTGTCGCAGCAGCAGACTGCGCGGGACGAGCCACCGGGGCGGCAGCAGCAGGAGCGGGTTGAGCAGGGGCGGCCGCCGCGGAAGCGGGCGGGTTCGGTTCGGCGGTGGGCGGCTCCGGGATCGCCACCGGCGCCGGGCCGGCCGACGCCGGGCGCTGCGACGGCCGCGAGAACTCCTTCTCCGGCGCGGCCCGCATCGGCGGCTCGACGCCGCCCTCGGCGGGCGCGCCACCGCCGGCGACCACCGTCGCGCGGCGTTCCAGCCGCTCGATCCGCGCCAGCAACGCCTTTTCCGCGTCGGTGACCGACGGCAGCAACATCCGCGCGCACAGCAGCTCGAGCACGAGCCGGGCGGACGTCGCGCCGCGCATCTCCAGGAGTCCATTGTGGACGATGTCGGCGTACCGCGAAAGCGTGCCGAGGCCGAGGCGTTCGGCCTGGCCGACCATCCGCGCCAGTTCGTCTTCGGGCGCGGACACCAGGCCACCCGCG
The DNA here is from genome assembly GCF_036114655.1 of Amycolatopsis sp. NBC_00348. NCBI lineage: Bacteria > Bacillati > Actinomycetota > Actinomycetes > Pseudonocardiales > Pseudonocardiaceae > Amycolatopsis > Amycolatopsis sp. NBC_00348. The sequence goes on from NZ_CP107994.1 coordinate 7,879,573, forward strand.
GACTCCGGCACCGCGCGCAGCAGCACCAGGTCGCGCAGCCGGTCGAGCAGGTCGGTCGCGAACCGGCGCGGGTCGTGCCCGGCTTCGGCGACCTTCTCGACGGTGCCGAACACGGTGCCGGCGTCGTCGGTCGAGAGCGCGTCGACCATGTCGTCGATCAGCGCGACGTCGGTGACGCCCAGCAGCGACACCGCGCGGCTGTAGTTGATCCCGTCGGGCCCGGCGCCGGCGAGCAGCTGGTCGAGCACCGACTGCGTGTCGCGCGCCGAACCGCCGCCGGCCCGGATGACCAGCGGGTAGACCGCGGGCTCGACCTCGACGCCCTCGGAGGCGACGTTGCTCTCCAGCAGCGTGCGCATCGCGCCGGGCGGGATCAGCCGGAACGGGTAGTGGTGCGTGCGCGAGCGGATGGTGGTGAGCACCTTGTCCTGCTCGGTGGTCGCGAAGATGAAGATGACGTGCTCTGGCGGCTCTTCCACGATCTTCAGCAGGGCGTTGAAGCCCTGCGTGGTGACCATGTGCGCCTCGTCGATGATGAACACGCGGTAGCGCGACTCGGCGGGGGCGTAGAACGCCTTGTCCCGCAGCTCACGGGCGTCGTCGACACCACCGTGGCTGGCCGCGTCGAGCTCCGTGACGTCGACGCTGCCCGAACCCTCCGGCGCGAGTGCCTTGCAGGAGCTGCACTCGCCGCACGGGTCCGGTGTCGGGCCCTTCACGCAGTTCAGCGAGCGCGCCATGATGCGCGCGCTCGACGTCTTCCCGCAGCCGCGCGGGCCGGAGAAGAGGTAGGCGTGGTTGATCCGCCCGGCGGACAACGCCGTGCGGAGGGGTTCGGTCACATGCTCCTGCCCGACGACCTCGGCGAAGGTTGCCGGACGGTACTTGCGGTACAGCGCGAGAGCCACGCCGCGAGAGTACCGGGACCGTCCGACAACCTTCGCCGTGCGGGTCAGGCCAGGGCAGCGGCCTCGGCGACCAGGGCGTTCACCTTGGCGACGTGCTGCGCGGTGAAGGCGTCACGCGCCCGCGCCTTGAGCAGCTCGCCGTCCAGATACGCCTGCAGAGCCGAGTCGGGACCGTCGAGCACACCCTGCGCGACGGCGACGACCTCGGGCCCTTCCGACAGCGTCCGGGTCGCGTACACCGACAGGTCGATCAGGTGCGTGACGTACTGGCCGTGCGCCAGGAACTCGCGGACGTCGGCGACGGTGCCGTCGAGGGCCTTCTGGGCCGCCGGCTTCGTCGACGGGCCGCCGGCCGCCAGGATCTGGTTGACCTCGACGCGGTCGTCGGTGTCGCGGCCCGGGTAGTCGCCGGTGCGCAGCAGCGCGGCGACACCGGCGTACGGGCCCGCGAGCGCGTCCCGAGCGGCCTGGCGCAGGCCCGGACGGGCCTTCGGGTCCGCCGCGATCGCCGCGACGGCCACCCGGTCGTCGGACTCCTGCGCGACGGCGAGCCCGCTGTGCACGAAGGTGACGACGTCGTCGTCCGAACCGCTGAGCGCGGCGCGGGCGGCGTCCTTGACCGCGGCCCCGCCGTTGCGCAGCAGGTAGACCGACGCGCGACGGCCGTTCGGCACCGTCAGGGCCGGGTCGGCCGCGTCGGCCAGCAGCTTGTCGTTGTCGGTCTTGGCCTGCGCGGCGCGGGCCGCGGCCTCCTTGGCCTGCTGCTGCGCGGTGGCCTCGGCGCCCGCCGCGGCCTGGCCGTCCTGCTGGTTCTTGCTCTGCTGGGCGGCGAGCCGGTCGGCGTTCGCCTTCCGCGCGTCCGACGCGAGCTTGGCGGCCTGGTTCGCCGCGATCTGGACCGCGACGCCGTTGTGCCGGGCCTTGGCCGCCTTCGCGCCGTCGACCTGGCCCTGGACGGCGGTGACCTCGGCGTCACCGGCCGCGGCGACCTGCTTCCAGAGGGCCAGGAAGTAGCGGACGTCGGCCGGGTCGCCGTCGAGGGCCGTCTGCGCGGCGGCCTTCACCTCGGGACCGCCGGCGGCGAGCGCCTGGTTCGTGGTGATCCGGTCGTCGGTGTCCCTGGCCTGCTGCAGGCCGGTTTCAAGGAACGCGCGGACGTCGGCGGGCGTGCCGTCGAGCGCCTGCTGGGCACGCGCGTTCACGGTCGGGCCGCCGGTGCTCATGGCCTGGCCGACGGCGATCCGGTCGTCGGCCACCCGCGCCCGGGCCAGGCCGGTGGCCAGGAACGCGCGGACGTCGTCGATGGTGCCGCTGAGCGCCTGCTGGGCGGCGCGCTTGGCGACCGGGCCGCCGGTCGACAGGACCTGGGTGACCAGGACCCGGTCGTCGTCGTCCTTGGCCTGGTAGCGGCCGGTGGCCAGGAAGGCCTGCAGGTCGGCCGGCGAGCCGAGCAACGCCGTTTCGGCGCCCCGGGCCACGCCGGGGCCGCCGGTCTCCAGCAGCGAGACGGCCTGCGCCCGGTCGGGCAGGACGTCCGCCGAAGCGGGCGTAGCGAGTACGCCGACGGCCAAGGCCGCGACAACGAGAACTGCGTTCACACGCAAGGTGATCCCCCTCGGATCGGTCGATCTTCCACTCCCCTATCGCCGGTAAAGCAAGAATGTTTCCGACCCCGGCTAGGCTCCGGTTCCGTGAGTCGAACGAGCAAGCCGGCACCGATCCCGGGCCAGTACCCGGTGCGGTTCGGGGCAGCGGAGCTCCAGCGCTTCGCCGACCGCGGCAACGCATGGCTGCTGTCAGTGGGCGGAGTGGCCCAGTCGTACGTGGACCTGGACGACCCGACCCACCTGGAGTTCGACTACGTCCGCCGCTTCGGCGACGTAGTGGACCTACTCCCACCAGGCCCGGTAGAGGCACTGCACATAGGCGGCGCGGCCTGCACCCTCCCGCGCTACATAGCGGCAAAGCGCCCGGGCTCCCGCCAACTGGTCTTCGACGCAGACCCGGAACTGGTAGACGTAGTACGCACCCAGCTGGGCCTGAAAATCCCAGGCCTGAGAGTCCGAATAACGGACGGCCGAGAAGGCCTGACAACCCGCAGGGAAAACACAGCAGACCTGATAGTGGTAGACGCATTCGAACAGGCAACCCTGGCAGGCGGCCTGGCAACCCTGGAATCAGTAAGCTCAATCGAGCAAATCCTCCGCCCCACAGGCACCTACCTGGCCAACATCACAGACGGAGCAGGCCTCCCCTTCGCCCGCCGCTTCCTGGCCACCCTGAAAGAGGTATTCCCCCAGGTAGTACTACTGGCGGACCCAGGAGTACTGAGAGGACGCCGCTTCGGAAACCTGGTATTCGCAGCATCGGCAACAGGAATCCCCACAGCGGCATTGGCAGCCCGAACAGCCTCAGCAGCCTTCCCGGCAAGATGCGTAGAAGGCGCAGAACTAACCAAACTGGCAGGCAAAGCAAAGCCGATAACAGACAACGACAAACCCCCACCCCCAAAGCCACCAAAAGACATCTTGGGCATCTTCTAGGCCTCGTGAGTGGTTAGCAGGGTTAGAACCCCCCTAACCACTCACGACAACCCGCCACCCCACCCAGACCCCAAGGAGGGCGGCAGCGCACCCAAGCCGCAAGGAAGGCCCGGCAGCGCGCTCAGACCACGAGCAGGGCCCGGCAGCGCACTCAGGTTACGAGGGAAGCCCGGCGGCGCTCAGGTTACGAAGAGGCCCGGCAGCGCTCCCAGGTCACCAGGAAGGCCACGGCAGCGCTGTCAGGCCGCAAGGGAGGCACCGTGGGGGTCCGGGGGCTCGGCCCCCGGGTGAAAGAACGAAGTGAAGGCCCCGGCGAAGGGGCGAAGCCCCGAAGCAGGGAAGCCGAAACGAAGGGGACCCCGCGCACCCGTCAGAGCCTGCTTATCCTTGCTGCCTTCCGGCCCTGGGGAAGTTCACAGGGTGGACGCCGCGCGGGGTCCGTGGTCAAGTGTAGCGGGTCCCGCTCAGGCCCCCGCACCAGCCTGGGCTCGGGCCCGTTTGAACGTGTTGTGCAGGACCGCCAGCAGCGCGTCGCGCACCGACAGCTTCTGGCGCGCGTCGAACGTGATCAGCGGGACGTCCTCGCTCACCGCCAGTGCCCAGCGGATGTCGTCCAGGTTGTGGCCCAGCGCGCCGTCGAACATGTTGACCGCGACCACGAACGGGAGGCCGGCGTTCTCGAAGTAGTCGACCGCCGGGTAGCAGTCGTCCATCCGGCGGGTGTCGACGATGACCAGCGCGCCCAGGGCGCCGTGGACCAGGTCCTGCCACATGAAGCCGAAGCGGTCCTGGCCGGGCGTGCCGAACAGGTACAGCTTGACCTCGTCGTCGATCGTGATGCAGCCGAAGTCGAGGGCGACCGTCGTCGTGGTCTTCGCCGGGACGTGGCCCGTGCGGTCGACGTTCGCCGCGACCGACGTGATCGCCGCCTCGGTCGTCAGGGGCTTGATCTCGGAGATGGACGACACCGCCGTCGTCTTGCCGACGCCGAAGCCGCCCGCGATGACGATCTTGACCGGCGCCGGCGGGCGGGCGGGCGGTTCAGTGAATGGCTTCGAGTCCACGAATGACCCTTTCGATCATGCCGAGGTCGTGCGAGTTGTGGTTCCCCGGCCGGCGGACGACGACGTAGCCCTGCTCGGCGAGGTCGGCCACCAGCACGCGCGCGACGCCGATGTGCAGGCCGAGCAAGGCGGCCACTTCGGCGACCGACACCGTGCTGCGGCAGAGGGAAACGATTTCCTGGCGTTCGAAGGTGAGCTTCGGGTGCGACGCCGCCCCGAGGCGTGACGTCATGACCTGCGCCTCGATCTCGAGGCTCTGGTCGACCGGCTGCGCCCGTCCCGAGGTCATCAGGTAGGGCCGCAGCAGCGAGATGTCCGGATCTTCGGTCATCGCGACGCTCCTTCTAGCTGCCGACGCTGTTCTTCAGCTCCTCGATGAGCCCGGGCGTGAGGACTTCGGTGGCGCGGTTGGCGAACATCGCCATCTCGTAGGCGATCGTGCCGAGGCTCGCCTGCTTGTTGGCGAGGACGCCGAGCGAGCAGCCGATGCTGATGGTGCAGACCAGCAGGTAACCGTGCTCCAGCTCGATGATCACCTTGTCGGGCGCGCCGAGCGGGTGGCTTTCGGAGACGCCGTGGGCGAGGCCGAGCATGGCGGACGAGATCGCGGCGAGGCGGTCGGCGTTGGAGCGCTCGAGCTCCGAGGACACCGCGATCAGCAAGCCGTCGGCCGAGACCGCGATGGCGGCGATCGCGCCCGCGGTGTGCTGCGCGAAGCGGCTCACCAGCCAGTTGAAGTTCTGGGCTTCGACGCTGACACCAGGTGCGGGGATGCTCATTTCCTGCTCTCTTCTTCTCGTTCCATCACACGACCGGCGACCACGCCCGGCGGCGGGGTGTCTGCCGTAAGCTCGTCCGCCTTGGCCAGGCCGGCGGCGAACGAGTCGAACGCCGCGCGCTCGGCCGCCGGGTCCCGCTTGGCGCGGTTCACGACGGGCCGGGCGATCGGCCGTCCCGCGGCCTCCTGCTTGCGGAGGCCGGGGGCGAGCTGGGCGCCGGGCACGCGCCGGGTCAGGCCGTCCCGCGAGATCGGGGCGGTGACCGGCGGCGGGGCGACGGCGGCCGAGAGCGCGATCCGGTCGGTTCCGGGGACGCGCACCGGAAGCGGCGGGGTCGCCGCGACGGGTTCGGTGACGACGGTGGGCGGCGCGGGCGGCGGCTCGGCCGGTGCGGCACCGGCTTCGACGTCCACGGCGGCCTTGGCGAACGCCTCCTGGAAGCCGTCCATGGCGACCCTGGTGGCCTCCGGGTCGTGGCGCGGCTTGTCGTCGACGACCGCGGCTGTCGTGCCCGGGCTGGGCAGCTGCGCCCCGCGGACGCGACGGCGCAGGCCGCCACGGGACTCCGACTTCGGCGCTTCGGCGACGTCGGAAGCGACGGCGGGAGCGACGGCGGGAGCGGCGACGGCGGGAGCGGGATCGGCGGGTTCGTCGTCCGGCCACACCGGCGCCGGCTGGTTGAACCAGCGGAACCCGTTGGCGTGGAGGGTGCCGAGCAGGGCCGGGATCGCCGGCGACGGCAGTTCCTTCTGGCGCTCCGGCTCCGCGGGCCGGAACATGTCCAAAGTGGACTTCGAGCGCGGCGCCGGGGCCGGGGCGGCGTGCCGGGGTTTCGGCGTGGCCACCGGGGGTGCCGCCTGCGCCGGGATCGCCGGCGCGCGTTCGACCTTCGGGAGCAGCCCGGTGCGGTGGTCGAACAGCGACGGCGGGACCGTCAGCCGCGCGGTCACGCCGCCGGTCGTCGGCGTCGCGAGCAGCTCGACGCCCAGCTCGTGGCGTCGCGCGAGGCGGCCGACCACGAACAGGCCGAGCACACTGGTCGGCGCGAGCTCGAGGCGTTCGCGCTCGACGAGCCGCTTGTTCTCCTGCGCCATCTTCTCGGCGGTCATGCCGATGCCGTGGTCGACGATGCTCACCAGGCACGAGCCGTCGGTGAGGAACATCGTGTCCACCTCGACCATCGAGCCCGGCGGCGAGAACGACGTCGCGTTCTCCAGCAGCTCGGCGAAGACCAGCACCAGGTCGGCGCCCAGCGCCGAGGACAGCAGGATCTCCGCGACGACGCCGAGCTTGACGCGCTGGTAGTCCTCGATCTCGGCCAGCGCGGACCGCAGCGCGGTGGCCAGCTCGATCGGGCCGGCGATGCGGGCCTCGTCGCGGGTGCCGGAGACGACGAGCAGGTTGTCGGCGTTGCGGCGCAGGCGGGTGGAGAGGTGGTCGAGCCGGTAGAGGCTGGCCAGCAGGCGGGTGTCCTGCTCGTTGCGCTCGACCTCGTCGATCAGCGCGAGCTGGCGGCCGACGAGGTTCTGCGTGCGCTTCGCGACGTTCGCGAACATCAGGCTGGTGTTGCGCCGGGTGAGCGCCTGCCGCTCGACCAGCTCGGCGGCGGTCGTCTGGACCCGGTTGAACGCCGCGGCGAGCTTCCCGAGCTCGTCGTCGGAGGTGACGTCGATGGTGGCCAGCCGCGGGACCTGCTCCTCGGCCTCCTCGGTGTCGGTCACGCGGACGAGCTCGGTGCCGGCGAGGTCGGCGACCGACGTCGCCGCCGTGGTCAGCCGGCGCAGCGGCTGGGCGATCGAGCGGGACACCGCGACGGCGAGGAAGGCGACCAGCAGGAACAGCGCGGCGGCGCCGACGCCGACGGTCCAGGCCAGCCGGGTCGCGTCGCCGGCGCGGCCGGTCGCGCCGTCGGCGATCTCGCCGGTGACCCGTTCCTGGACGAGCTTCCGTTGTCCCGCCTGGGTTTCCGCCGCGGCGAGGACGTCGGTGACGTACTGGCCGGTGGCCGCCGCGTCACGCGGGTTGTCGATCTGGGCCGCGAGGTCCTCGATCCGGCGGCCGGCGTCGCTCTGCTCGACGTTGACGACCAGCGACGCCTGCTGGTTGTCGGACGCGTTGTCGGCCTGCTGGACGAACCGGTCGGTGAAGATCGGCGCCTGCTGGGTCGCGTCGTCCAGGATGGACTTGCCGGCGTCCGGCGCGACCGCCGTCACGATCAACGCCATGCCGCGCAACGAGTTCTCCTCGTTCGCCCGCAGCAGCGCTTCGAGGGCGGTCAGCTCCCGGGTGCCCTCGGCGTCACTGGTCAGCTGCGGCACCAGCCGCAGCGAGTCGATGACCGCGCCGATCACGGCGTGGTAGGTGCGGGCGACGCTGTCGAGCGCGACCCCGCGGCGTTCGGCGTTCTGCCGCAGCTCGTTCAGCGAGCCGATCCGGGTCAGCGCCGCCGACAGCTCGTCCGGCGCGTCGGCGCCGAGCGAGGACCGCACGTCCTCGACCGCGGCGTCGACCATCCGGCGCTGCTTCGTCATCTCGTCCGGCGACATCGACGGCGTCGCGACGAACGCGCCGGTCAGCAGCCGCTCCCGCTGCAGCTGCCAGACCAGGCCGCCGAGCTGCTGGGTGTGCCGCGCCACGGTCGCCGACTGCGTGGCCGCCGTCGCGCTGTTCACCTGGGTCAGCACGAACGGCACCGAAACCAGGACCACCGCGACCAGCGGCGGCAGGAGCAGCAGGTTCAGCTTGCCGCGAATGCCGAGCCGCGCGAGGAATCCCCCGCCGCCCGCCCGTTTCGCGGTCGACCTGCCGTGCCTCATCCCGCCACCTTTCCCCTCCGACGTTCTCACTCGCCCGCGGCCACCCGGTTCACGTGGCCGCGGTGCTGCTCCCGGACGAGGTCCTCGATCCGGGCGCGCAGCGCGAGGAACTGCGGTTCGCGCTTCACCGCCAGATCCCGTTCGGCCGGCAGCGTCACCTCGACGTCGGCGGCGATCCGCCCCGGGTCGGAGGCGAGCACCACGACCCGGCCGCCCAGGAAGACCGCTTCTTCGACGTCGTGGGTGACCATCAGCACCGTGGTGCCGGTGTCGGCCCAGATCCGGCGGATCAGCACCTGCATGTCCTCTTTGGTCTGGACGTCCAAGGCGCCGAAGGGTTCGTCCAGCAGCAGCACTTCCGGTTCGCAGGCCAGCGCCCGCGCGATCGCGACGCGCTGCTTCTGGCCGCCGGAAAGCTGTTTCGGCAGCGAGCGGCGCACCGCGTCGAGCCCGGTCTCGGCGAGGTACCAGTCGACGCGCTCGCCGCGCTCGGCCGCGTCGATCGGGAGCAGCTCGAGGCCGAACGCGACGTTCTTCTCGACGCTGCGCCACGGGTAGAGCGCGCCGGCCTGGAACACCAGCCCGCGGTCGGGGCCGGGGCCCGTCACCGGGACGCCGTCGAGCAGGATCTCGCCCTCGGTCGGCCCGCTCAGCCCGGCCACCAGCGACAACAGCGTCGACTTGCCCGAGCCACTGGCACCGACGACGCAGACGAACTCGCCGCGCAGCACCTCGAGGTCGACGCCGTCGAGGGCGCGCGTCACCTTGCCGCGGACGGTGTAGTCCTTGGCGACGTTCCGCAGTTCCAGCGTCATGCCGCCCACTTCCCGACCTGGGTGCGCACCAGGCGCAGCACGACGTCGATGGTCAGCCCGGCGACGCCGATCACGATGAGCACCGCGAAGATCTTGTCCGTCTGCAGGAACCGCTGCGCGCGGACGATCCGGTAACCCAGGCCGGCCTGGGAGTTGATCAGCTCGGCGACGACCACGAAGTTCCACGCCGCGGCGGCGTTGACCCGGACCGCGTCGATCATGCCCGGCAGCGAGTGCGGCACGACGATCTTGCGCAGCACCTCGCCCCGGCGCGCGCCGAGGGTGTAGGAGACGTCGAGCAGCGCGTTCGGCACCGCGCGCACGACGTCCGCGGTCATCAGGGTGTTGAAGAAGACCGTCCCGATGAACAGGATCGCGATCTTCGACGGCTCGCCGAGGCCGAGCCAGATGATGAGCAGCGGGATGAACGCGCTCGCCGGCAGGTAGCGCAGCAGCCCGATCAGCGGCTCGAAGAAGGCCTGGCCCGCGGTGAACGTGCCCATCAGCAAACCGAGCGGCACCGAGACGAGCACCGCGAGACCGAAGCCTTCGAGCACCCGCTGCGTCGTCGCCCACAGGTCGTCGAACAGCTCGCCGGTGCCCGCCATGTCGGCCCCGGCCTTGAGCACCGCCACCGGGGACGGCAGGAACGTCGAGTCGACGGCACCGCTGACGCTGAGCAGCACCCAGGCGACGAACGGGATCGCGAACGAGAGCACCGCCAGCGTCCACCGCGCGGACGCCGAAATCGGCGTCCGCAAGGAGAACAGGGGTGACGCGGGTTTCGGCGCGGCCCGGCGCGGCAACGGCGTCCAGGCCGGCCGGCCCCGGCCCGCCTGGACGCGCTCGGCGAGCCCCTGTTCGGCCTCCAGCTCCTCGGCCGCTCGCGCGTCGGCCGGGGAGTGGGAGGCCGCAGTGCGCTGGGTGGGACCGGTCACTGCGGCGCGGCCTTCACGAACTGGTCGTCGAACAGGCCGTCGAGCGAAGGCCGCTGCTGGGCGAGGCCGGTGCTCACGATGAAGTCGATGATCTTGTTCGCCTGGAAGTCGAGGTGCTGCGCGGTGACACCCGGGGTGAACGCGTCGAGGTTCTGCTGGCGCGTGAAGATCGTGGTGCCGGCGTCGTAGGTCTTGTAGTCCGCGTCGGACACCCCGCCGCGCTCGGCCATGATCTTGACCGCCGCGTCCTTGTTGTTCTTGATCCAGGTCAGCGTCTCGAACCAGGTGTTGACGAGCGCCTGCACGTCCTTCGGGTGCTCCTTGACCAGCTTCTGCGAGGTGACCAGGTGATCCGGGATGGCGCCGGGGAACTCCGTCGACGACGAGATCGCGCGGCTGCCCGGGAGCTCGAGGGCCTTGGTGGTGAACGGCGCGAACGCGCCCACCGCGTCGACCTGACCGCCGACGAACGCGGCGGCCGCGGCGTCGGTCGGCAGGTTGACCAGCTGGATGTCCTTTTCGGTCAGTTTCGCTTCCTGCAGCGCGAGCAGCAGGAGGTAGTGGTCGACGGTGCCCTGCTCGACGGCGACCTTCTTGCCACGGAGGTCGGCGACGGCGGTGATCCCGTTCCGCGCGATGATCTTGTCGTTGCCGGTCGAGTTGTCGTTCACCAGCACGATCGAGAGCTTCGCGCCGCCCGAGGCCGACGAAAGCGTGTCGTTGAGGGTCTGGCTGTTGGCGTCGATCGCGCCGCTGGACAGCGCGTTGATGCTGTCGGTGTAGTTGTCGAACCACTTGAGGTCGACGTTGACGCCGTTCTTGGCGAACAGGCCCTGCTCCTGCGCCACCTGCCAGGGGAACCACCCCGGCCAGGCGCTGAACCCGAGCGTGATCTTGCCGCCGTCGCCGGAGGCGGAACTGTCACTGCAGCCGGACAGGGCGGTGACCCCGAGGAGGGTCAGCAGCGTCAGGAGCGCCGTCAGCAGACGACGAGGGCGGGAAGTCACAGCGAAACTCCAGAAGGCGGGGGAAGTGGAGTAGAGCGACACCGAAGAGGGAACGAGGCCTACCTGCCGTGACGACGAGGAGATGGTTCGGGCAAGGCTGCGCCACCGCGCACGGTCATCGCTGCTCTCTTCCAGACGCACCTGATCGGGTCAAGGCGAGAGAACGCGGACAAGAAGTACCTACACCCAGTGAAAACCGGCGCCGCACGCACCGGACCACTCACCCCTTGTCCCTCTCCCGGCGGAGACTCTAGCGAGTGACACAAGATCCCCACAACGCCATCCCAATGCCTCCAAAAGGGTGACGCTCAACCAGGTCAACCAGCGTCTTCGCGGGTCGGCAAGATCAAGTACGCGGGTGTTTCTGTCGGCCGCCCGGTCAAGATCTCCGCACGCCTGAAGAGGTCCGCTCGTGCAGGCGCACGGGCGGCAAGGCCGCGTTGTTACACGTCGGCGCGGGATGTCGAGATCAGCAGCGAGGCCTCGCCGGACAAGCGAACAGTCGTTCGGAATGTGCCACTGATCGGCGGCCCGTTCGAACAGGTGTCCGCATCCGCGAATACCGCACGGACGTCAAGGCCGTCGAATGATTCCGCAACTGTTTACACGGCTGAAACATTCAATGTTTCTGTCAAGCGATCGATTTTGTGAGGTCGTAAACCGTCGTGCTCCCGACGGTCGAGGACGCGAAGTTCTGCTCCACCCACGTCTGGATTTCGCCCGAGGTGCCGCGGCCCCCGCCGAAACCGCCGCGCCCGCCCGCAACGTAGTAGTGGATGTCGCCGTCGGCGACGTACTTCTCGAACTGCTGCAGTGTCGGCGCCGGATCGCTGCCGCTGAAACCGCCGATCGCGAGCACCGGCCGGCCGCTGTCGAGCGCCAGCCCGGCCGCCTGCATCGCGCCGCTCTGCGCCGCGGCCCACTTCGTCGTCGTGCCCTTCAGCAGGTCGATCACGGCGGTGTCGGCCTGTCCTCCGCCGAACCCGCCGGCCCCACCGCGGCCGCCGCCGAAACCGCCGAAGCCGCGTCCACTCGCGACCGCCGGGCCGGACGACGGCGTGCCACCCGAGTGCGCCGTCGCCGCCGTCACGAAGGTGAAGGACGCCGTCCCGAGCAACGCGCCGCACAGGCCGGCCGCGGCCACGACCGGGCCGAGCCGCCGGACCCGGTCCGCGCCGAAGAGCAGGGCGAACGCCGCGAGCGCGCTCAGCACCAGCAGCGCGTAGCGCAGCCACGGCTGCCACTCCGGCGTCCGGGCGAGCAGCACGAAGCCCCACACCGCGGACACCGCGAGCATGACGGCCAGCACCGCGCGGGCCGCGAAGTTGGCCCGGCCACGCCACAGCTCACTCGCGGAAATCCCCAGTGTGCCGGCGATCCCGGGCGCCAGCGCGACCGTGTAGTACGGGTGGATGATGCCGCTCATGTAGCTGAACACCAGCACCGTGACGACCGTCCAGCCGCCCCACAGCAGCAGGGCCGCGCGGGTCCCGTCGGTGCGCGGCGCGCGGCGGGTGAACCACAGCCCCGCGACCAGGCCGACCAGCGCGGCGGGCAGCAACCACGACGCTTCCGCGCCGAACTCGCCGCTGAACAACCGCGTCAGCCCGGTCTGGCCGCCGAACGCGCCGCCGCCGAAGCCGCCTGCTGCCGCCCCGGTCGGCGGCGTGAAGCCACCACCGCCACCACCGCGGCCCTCGCCGAAGATCCGGCCGAGGCCGTTGTAGCCGAAAGCCAGTTCCAGCACGGTGTTGTCGGTCGAGCCGCTGATGTAGGGCCGGTCCGCGACGGGCCACAGCGCGACGGCCGCGACCCACCAGCCCGCGGAGACGAGCACCGCACCGGCGGCCGCGAACAGCTGGCCGACCCGGCGCCCGAGCGACGTCGGCGCGGCGACGGAGTACACCAGCACGAACGCGGGCAGCACGAGGAACGCCTGCAGCATCTTGTCGAGGAAGCCGAAGCCGATCGCGACCCCGGCGAGCACCAGCCACCAGGTGCTCGCCTTGTCGAGCGCGCGCACGACGCAGTACGCGCCGGCGACGAGCAGCAGGACGAGGAAGGCGTCCGGGTTGTCGTAGCGGAACATCAGCGCGGCGACCGGCGTCAGCGCGAGCGCGGCCCCGGCCAGCAGCCCCGCACCGGGTCCGGAGAGCCGGCGCACCGCGAGGTACAGCAGGCCGACGGACGCGACGCCGGCCAGCGCGTTCGGCACCAGCAGGCTCCAGCTGGAGAACCCGAAGATCCGGCCGGACAACCCCATGGCCCACAGGGAGAACGGCGGTTTGTCGACCGTGACGACGTTGCCCGGGTCGAGCGAGCCGAAGAACAACGCCTTCCAGCTCCACGTCCCGGCCTGCGCGGCCATCGCGTAGAAGTCGTTGGCCCAGCCCGTTTTCGCCAGGTCCCACAGGTAGAGCAGCCCGGTCCCGAGCAACAGCGCGGCCACCGAAGGCTTGACCCACCGCGCTTCCGGGGCGGCCTGGGGCGCGGGCTGGGCGAGTTCGGGCGCCGACAGGGTGGTCGTCATGAGCCCCACCGTCTCGGTGGCGCATGTGGTGAACTTGTGCCGAACCTGTGGACCCGCTGTGCATCGACCACGATCGAGTGACGAACACAGCCCACCGCGCCCCACCTCGGGGGGCCAAAGCGCCACTTTCACTACGAAAGATGCGAGGTTGTGGAGCGATTTCGGAGGATGTGGACAACAACCAGGCGGTGTGGTCGCCGTCACTCCGGCGCCGGGGCCGCCGCGAAGACGATCTCGAACTCCGTGCGTCCCGGCCGGCTCTGCACGCCGACGCGGGCGCCGTGCGCACCCGCCACCGCCGCCACGATCGCCAGGCCGAGGCCCGTGCTGCCCGCCGCCCGTGAGCGTGAGTTGTCGCCGCGGGCGAAGCGCTCGAAGATGTCCGGGAGGATCTCCGGTGGGATGCCCGGGCCGTCGTCGGCGACCCGCAACCGCACGAAGCCGTCCGATGTGGACAGTGTGGTCGTCACCGTGGTGCCCGCCGGGGTGTGCGTGCGGGCGTTGGCCAGCACGTTGATCACCACCTGGTGCAGCTGGCCCGCGTCGCCGAGGACGCCGATCGGCTCGCCCGGGACGTCCATCAGCCACTTGTGGTCCGGGCCCGCGACGTGCGCGTCCGCGACCGCGTCGGCCACCAGCCGGCACAGGTCGACCCACTCCGGCACCACCGCGCGGCCCGAGTCCAGCCGGGCGAGCAGCAGCAGGTCCTCCACCAGCGTCGTCATCCGGCGCGACTCCGACTCGACGCGGCTCATCGCGAACGCGATGTCCGGCGGCACCTGCTCGCCGCTGCGCCGGGTCAGCTCCGCGTACCCGCGGATCGCGGCCAGCGGCGTCCGCAGCTCGTGGCTCGCGTCCGCGACGAACTGGCGCACGCGGCTTTCGCTCGCCTGCCGCGCGGTCAGCGCGTTCGCGATGTGCTGCAGCATCCGGTTCAGCGCCGAGCCGACCTTGCCGACCTCGGTGTTCGGGTTGGTGTCGGCCTCCGGGACGCGTTCGGACAGCGCGACTTCGCCGCGGTCCAGCGGCAGTTCCGAGACGCGCGTGGCGGTCGCGGCCAGCCGGTCCAGCGGGAGCATCGTACGGCGGATCGTCGCCGCGCCGACCGCGCCCGCGACCAGGATCCCGGCGAGCGCGACGCCGCCGAGGATGAAGCCCAGCCGCCACAGCGTCTCGTCGACGTCCTTCAGCGGCAGGCCGATGACGGTCTTGTCGCCGGCCGGAGACGCCGTCGAGACGACGCGGTAGGCCCCGAGGCTGCCGCTGAGGACGATGCTGTGCGGCTTCCCGTCGGACGGCAACGCCAGCAGCGTCCGCACCTGGCCCTCGTCGAGCTGCCGGTACGGTGCCCGCCGCTTGGTCGGCGAGCCCACGCTCGAGTCGAGCACGGCCCCGGTGCCCCGCGAACCGACCTGGACGGCGGCGAGCGTGCCCTCGCCCTGGCCCAGCGCCCGCAGCGGGTCCGGTGGTGGTGCGTCGCCGTAGGTCCAGGGCGGCCGTTCCCCGCCGTGCTTGGCGCGGTCGGTGGCCGCGGCGAGCCGGTCGTCCTGCTGGCGCACCAGGAACTCGCTGAGCGCGAACTCCGTGACCACGCCGACGACGACGCACACGAGCGCGAGCAGCGCGGCGAGCTGGACGATCAGCCGCCGGCGCAACGACCACGGCCGCTGCGTCCCGAACCGCCGCCGCTCAGCCCGCTGGCTTGAGGACATACCCGGCGCCCCGCATGGTGTGGATCATCGGCTCGCGGTCGGCGTCGATCTTCTTGCGCAGGTAGGAGATGTAGAGCTCGACGATGTTGGCCTGGCCGCCGAAGTCGTAGCTCCACACGCGGTCCAGGATCTGGGCCTTCGACAGCACCCGCTTCGGGTTGCGCATGAGGTAGCGCAGCAGCTCGAACTCGGTCGCCGTCAACGGCACCAGGTCGCCGCCGCGGTGCACCTCGCGGCTGTCCTCGTCCAGGGTGAGGTCGCCGACGACCAGCGTCGACCCGCTCGCGCCGGTGACGCCGCCCGCCCGGCGCAGCAGCGCGCGCAGGCGCAGCGCGACCTCTTCGAGGCTGAACGGCTTGGTGACGTAGTCGTCGCCGCCCGCGGTGAGCCCGGCGATGCGGTCCTCGACCGCGTCCTTCGCCGTCAGGAACAGCACCGGCAGGTGCGGGGCCTCGGAACGCATGCGCCGCAGCACTTCCAGGCCGCTGAAGTCGGGGAGCATGACGTCCAGGACGACCGCGTCGGGCCGGAAGTCGCGCGCGATCCGGACGGCCTCCGTGCCGTCACCCGCGCTGCGCACCTCCCAGCCCTCCATCCGCAGGGCCATCGAGACGAGCTCGGCCAGCGTCGCCTCGTCGTCGACGACGAGGACCCGCACGGGGCTCCCGTCGGCGCGGCGCAGGTCGGCCTTGCCGGGGCCGGGTGACGTGGTGTTCATAGCGGTCATAGTGCCATCTTCGCCACGCGCCCACCGGGTTCGCTGTGGGCGCGCTGTGCGTTGCCTGTGAGGTCCTTCGCCTGGGTAAGGGAGCCACAGGACCCGCTGACGGCTCGCACAGCTCAAACACAGCCAGGGCGGTGAGCCTGGGCTGGACCAGTGTGGGTACGACCGGAGGACACGATGACGACCGAGCCGACGCCGAACACTCCGCCCCAGGGCGAGCCGGCACCCGCGAGCCAACCGGCCGCGGCGAACTGGGGCGACCCCGCGGCGGCCGCGCCGAAGAAGGGCTGGTCCGGCAAGAAGACGGCGATCGCCGCCGGCATCGCCGTGGTGATCGCGGCCGGTGGCGGCGCGGCGATCTGGGCGGGCACCAGCAGCGCCGACAACTCCGCGCAGCAGGGCGGCCCCGGCGGCTTCGGCGGCCCGGGCGGTCCCGGCGGCGGCCAGTTCCGCGGCCAGGGCATGCCCGGCGGCAACTTCGGCGGCGGCGCGGCCGCGCTGCGGGACGCGCTGCACGGCGACTTCGTCGTCGCCAACCCGAACGGCGGCTACACGACCGAGCGGCTGCAGACCGGCGACGTCACCGAGCTGAGCGCCACGTCCGTGACGCTGACCAGCAAGGACGGCTACAAGCAGACGTACACGCTCGACGGCTCGACGCAGAAGACGGGCGACGTGAAGACCGGCGACACCAACGTGACGGTGGTGGCGAAGGTCGACGGCCAGACCGCGACGGCGACGTCCCTCGGCCAGGCGCTGGCGGGCCAGGGCCAGCGCCAGCCGGGCCAGCGCCGCGGCGGCTACCCGGCCCGCCCCTCGAACTGACGCTCCCGCTCCACCACACCGAAAAGCCGTGAAGGCCTCCTTACCGGCCGTAAGAGCCGGGAAGGAGGCCTTCACGGCTTTTGCGGACCCCGGCGGCCCGGTTAGGGCACAGTTGCGGGCGTGTACGACATCAGGGGGTCGCTGCGGCGGCAGTCGCTGCTCGTCGCGGTGGTCTGCGTCGTTTGCGACGCCGTCCTCTTCAGCGTGCGCGGACCGCTCGGCAACGGCCACTGGCAGCCGTGGGCCGTGCTGCTCGGCGGCGTCGCCGTCAACGCCGCGCTCGCCGGGCCGGCCCGCTACTCGGGCTGGGTCTCGCTGGCCCACGCCCTGCTCTTCGCCGCCTCGCCGCTGCTGATCAGCACCACCGCGGGGTACGTCGTCGGCAACAACGCGGGCATCCTGATCGCGGGGTACCGCGCGGGCGCCTGGCTGCGCCCGAAACCGGCGGTGCTCGCGCTCCTCGCGATGGTCGCCGGCGTCACCGCGGGCTGCGTCGAAGGCGGCGGCCGGACCGCGAGCGACCTGCGGCTGATGGCGGTCAGCGTCAGCGTCAGCGCGCTGCTGCCGTGGCTGGTCGGCCGGTACACGACGGCGCGGCGTGCCTACATCGCCGACCTCGAGCGCGAGGCGGACGAACGCCGCCAGCACGAAGAAGCGGCCGTGCGAAGGGCCGTCACCGAGGAGCGCACGACGATCGCGCGCGACCTGCACGACGTCATCTCCCACCACGTCAGCGCCATCGGCGTGCACGCCGGCGCGGCCCGGCTCGGGCTGCCCGAAGGCGACTCGCCGGTGCGCAAGTCGCTCGGCGCGGTCGAGTCCGCGAGCCGCTCGGCGATGGCGGACCTGCGCCGCCTGCTCGACCTCCTGCACGCCGAAACCGGCGCCGCCCAGCCCGGTCTGGACAACCTCGACGAGCTGGTCGAGACCGTCCGCGCGGCCGGCCTGCCGACCCGGCTGACGCTGCTCGGCGAACCGCGCGAGCTGGCCGGCTCGCTCGACGTCGCGCTGTACCGGATCGCGCAGGAGGGCCTGACCAACGCGCTGCGCCACGGCGTGGGCCCGGTCGAGGTCGAACTAAACCACGGCCGTACCGAAGTCGTGCTCACGGTGACCAACGGCCTGCGACCCGGCCGCACCTCCCGCGGCGAGCACGCGCACCGCGGGCTGGCCGGGATCCGGCAGCGCGTCACGCTGTTCGGCGGCCAGGTCGCCTACGGCGAAAACGGCACGCAGTGGCAGCTGCGCACGACCTTCCCGGTGGAGAGCACATGATCCGCGTCCTGCTGGCCGACGACCACGCGATGTTCCGCTCCGGGATGCGCGCGCTGCTCGACACCCAGCCCGACTTCACCTGCGTCGGCGAGGCGTCCGACGGCCGCGAGGCGGTGGCCGAGACGGCTCGCCTGCGCCCGGACGTCGCGGTCCTCGACGTCCGGATGCCCCGCCTCGACGGCCTCGCCGCGACCGAGGCGATCCTCTCCGCGCCGGGCAACGACACCCGCGTCCTCGTGCTCACCACCTACGACGCCGACGAGTACGTCTACCGCGCGCTGCGGGCCGGGGCGAGCGGGTTCCTGCTGAAGAGCCTGGCGCCGGAGGAGCTGGTCGCGGCGATGCGGGTGGCGGCCCGGGGTGACGCGCTGATCGACCCGTCGGTGACCCGGCGGCTGGTCGCGAAGTTCACGTCGGTGCTCGAGCCGGCCGCCGCCGAACCGCCCGAGGTCGCCCGGCTGACGTCCCGGGAGCGGGAGGTGCTGCTCCTGCTCGCCAACGCCTGCAGCAACGCCGAGATCGCCCGGCAGCTGCACGTCGGCGAGGAGACGGTGAAGACCCATGTGTCACGGGTGCTCTCGAAGCTCGGGCTGCCTGACCGCGTGCACGCCGTCGTCTACGCCTACAAGCACAAACTCGTCCCCGGCGACTGACGCCGTTCGTGCGAGACTGGCGCGATGAAGCGGTGGATCGCGGTCGGGGTCGGGGTCGTGCTCTTGCTCGTCGGCGCCGTCTGGGTGCTGCAGGGCCTCGGCGTCATCACCGGAAGTTTCATGACCGGCCAGAAGCTGTGGTTCCTGATCGGGCTCGTCGCGTTCCTGGCCGGCATCGTCCTGGTCGCGGCGAACGTGACCCGGCGGCGCAAACCTACTTCGTGAAGATCTCGAAGACCGGGTAGCCGGGCGCGATCTCGCGCAGCTGCTCGTCCGACGCCTTGGCGTCGACGCCCTCGAAGAACGCGCTGACCTCGAACTTCCAGCGCTTGAGGTAGGCGCGCAGGATCACGGGCTTCTCGTCGTCGGCCAGCTCGCGGTAAGTGAAGGTCTCGTCGCGCCGTCCGACGCGCAGCTGCCCCTGGCCGGCCACGCGCAGGTTGCGCACCCACTGCGTCTCGCCGCGGGCGGCGACGAGGTAGTCGACGCCGTCGATGGTCAGCAGGTTGACCGGCGTCGAGCGCGGCTCGCCGCTCTTGCGGCCGACGACGGTCAGCACCCGGCTGCCGAGGATGCTCACGCCCATCTTGGTCAGCTTCGCGACCAGCTCGTTGAAGACGTTGGTGGACTTGGCGGGCTTCAGGTAGCGGGTCTCGGTCACGGTGTCCTCCGGAGTTCTGGGAGAGCAGTGCTCTCGGTTAAGAGCAGTGAACACCCTTTGCCGCGTCGAGTCAAGAGCAGTGCTCTCGATTTTGTGCGCCGCTCTCGTGCATGGCAGACTGGGCAACATGACCGCGACCCGGACCGCGCGCGAACGTGCCCGCGCCGAACTCACCCAGGAGATCAAGGACGAGGCCCGCCGCCAGCTCGCCGAGGTCGGCGCGAACGGGCTTTCGCTGCGCGCGGTGGCGCGTGAGCTGGGCATGGTCTCGTCCGCGCTGTACCGCTACTTCCCCAGCCGCGACCGGCTGCTGACCGACCTGATCGTCGACGCCTACAACGCGATCGGCGAGGCGGCCGAGGGCGCCGACCCTGGCAAAGGCGAACCGCGCGAGCGCTGGCTGTCGATCTGGCTGGCGACGCGCGAGTGGGCGAAGGCGCACCCGCACGAGTACGCGCTGATCTACGGTTCGCCGATCCCCGGCTACCAGGCCCCGCAGGACACCGTCGCGCCGGCGGCCCGCGTCGCGCTGGCCCTGGTCAAGGTGCTCACGCACACCGAGCTGCGGGCCGTCGACGGCGACGTCGCGCCCGGGCTGCGAGCCCAGGCCGAGACGCTCACGAAGGTCCTCGGGATCGTCGCCGGGCCCGAGACGGTGGCCCGGCTGCTCATGGCGTGGACCCAGCTGTTCGGGGCGATCAACTTCGACCTGTTCGGCCAGTACGTCGGCAGCGTCGACCCGGCCGACGAGTTCTTCGCCCACACGGCGAAGCGGATGGCGGGGTTCGTCGGGCTCTAACGCAGCCAGGTCCGCAGCAGCAGCTCGACGGCGTCGGCGATCACGGTGTCGCTCGTGCCTTCCGGGCTCAGGTAGCGCTGCCAGAGCAGGCCGTCCTCCAGCGCGTGGATGATCAGCGCGAGGAACGCCGGATCGGCGGGCGGCTCGACCCCGCGCGCGGCGAACGTCGCCCGTACCCCCGCCTCGATCAGCTCACGCGCGGCGCGTTCGTTCTCCCCGATCGACGGCCGCGCCCCGGGGTTGCGCAGCGCGTAAAGGGTCAGTTCGGTGCGCAGTGCGAACCACTCCGGCAGGTGTTCGGCGCGCTCGCCGTGCCACTCCTTGAGCTGGGCCATGACGTCACCGCTCAGGGCCGCGACCTCGGCCGCCTCCTGCGAACGCCGCTGGTCCAGCAGCGCCACCACCAGCTCGTGCTTGTCCTCGAAGTTGCCGTAGAACGCGCCGCGCGTGTAACCGGCGCGTTCGGCGATCTGCTCGACGGACGTCCCGTTGACGCCGCGCTCGGCGAACAGCGCGGCCGCCGCGTCGAGCAGCCGCTCCTTGGTGCGTTCGCGGCTTTCCGCCCGCGTCAGGCGCTTCCCTGCCACGGCCGAGACGGTACCGTCGCCCGGACGGCAAACTGCGGAAGGCGGGCACGACGTGACGGGGTGGGCCGGGAAGGTCGGCAGGATCCGGGTGATCGGGACCGGGGTGATGGGCCGCGGGATCGTCCAGCTCGCCGCGACCGCGGGGGTGACCGTCGAGCTGGCCGACGTCCAGCCTGAGGCCGTCGCCAAGGCGATCGAATTCGTCGGCGGGATGGTGGACAAGCTCGCCGCCAAGGGCAAGCTGACCGAGGACCCGCAGGCGGTGAAGGACCGGCTCGTCCCGGTCGATGCGCCGGACGCGCCCGCCGACGGCGTCGACCTGGTCGTCGAAGCCGTGCGCGAGGACCTCGCGACCAAGCGGGCGCTGTTCGCCGGCCTGGAGCGCGTCTGTCCACAGGAGACGATCTTCGCGACGAACACCAGCTCGCTGTCGGTCACCGAGATCGCCGCCGAGCTGACCGACCCCGGCCGGCTCGTCGGCCTGCACTTCTTCAACCCGGTGCCGCTGATGCGCCTGGTCGAGGTCGTCCCGGGCACCCGCACGTACGACTGGCTGGCCGCCGAGGCGCTCGAACTGGTCCGCGGCTGGGGCCACGAGCCGGTGCTCGCGAAGGACGCGCCGGGCTTCCTGGTCAACCACGCCGGACGCGGGCTCGGCACCGAGGCGCTGCAGATCCTCGGCGAGGCGCTGGCCGAGCCTGCCGACGTCGACCGCGTCGCGCGGGACGTGCTCGGCCTGAAGCTCGGCCCGTTCGAGCTGCTCGACCTCACCGGTCTCGACGTTTCGCACGCCGTGCTGGAGAGCATCTGGAGCGGCTTCCACGGCGACCCGCGGCTGCGGCCGTCGTGGCTGACGCGCCCGCGTGTCGCCGCGGGCCTGTTCGGCCGCAAGAACGGCGAGGGTTTCTACCGGCACGTCGAGGGCAAGCAGCAGAACCCGGACGAGCCGGCCGCGCCGCCGAAGCCGACCGGCCCGGTGTTCACCGCCGACGAGCACCTCGCGCGCGTGCTGTCGGCGGCCGGCGTGCACGTGGTGTCGGACGCCTACCCGGACGCCGTCCTGCTCGTCCCGCTCTACGGCGAGTCCACAGTGGACGCCGCCACCCGCGGGGGCCTGCCGCTGGCGCGTGTCGCCGGCGTCGACCCGCTCGGCGGTTACGAGCGCCGGCTGACGCTCTCGGTGCACCCCGGCCTCGACCCGGACGTGGGCCGCGCGGCGTGGGGCGCGCTGGCCGCCACCGGGAACCCGGTGACGGTGGTCCGCGACGGCCCGGCCCCGATCGCCCAGCGCCTGCTGGCCTCGATCGTCAACACGGCGTGCTTCATCGCTGGCCACCACCTGGCCACCCCGGCGGACATCGACACGGCGGTCCACCTCGGCCTCGGCTACCCGCGCGGCCCGCTGGCCTGGGGCGACCTGGTCGGTGGCGACGTCGTGCTGCGCATCCTGCGCGGCCTGGAGGCGGCCACCGGCGACCCCCGCTACCGGCCGAGCCCGTGGCTCACCGAGCGCGTCACCCTCGGCCTGCCGCTGACGTCGACCGGCACGACCCCCGCGGACCTGCTCACCTGACGACCTGGACCTCGTCACCCTTGCTCAGCGAGGAGAAGAACTTCAGCGACACCGGCGCGGAGAGGTGCACGCAACCGTTGGAGTACTTGGCCAAGCTGCCCTCGTGGAACGCGACGCCGTTGTAGAAGAACACCGAGTTCGGCATCGGAGCGTTGTTGAACTCCCGGCTGAGGTGCAGCTTTTCCTTGTAGAGCACGTGCCACGTCCCCAGCGGCGTGGTGCTGCCCTTCTTGCCGGGCATGATCTTCACCGGGCCGTAGACGATCTTGCCCTCGTCGAGCAGCCAAGCCTGTTTCCCGGACAGGGAAACGCAGGCCTTCGCCGTGATCGTGCACGGCACCCCGGCCGCCATCACGGGCTTGGCCGGCGCCGTCGTGGCGGGCGCCGTCGCCGTGTCCGAAGTGGACGCCGGCGTCTCGGCCGCCAGCCGGACATCCGCGGTACCCCCGGCCGAGCAGGCGGTCAGCACCGCCGCGGCGACCAAAGTGGACAGACCGGCCAACGCACGACGAATCCGCATTTCTCCCCCAGCAATCCGTGTTCCCTCTTACTGCCACCAAGACGCGCGGAGGCCCCGAAAGGTTGAGTGAAACGACGAAGGCCGCCCCCGGAGACTTCCGGAGACGGCCCTCGTCGTGCTTCGGTTACCAGCTCACCAGGGTCGGTCGACCGCCCCGCCGGCGAGCGTGAACGTGATGTAACCGCCTTCGAAGTCGCTGCGGTACACCCCGTTCACCACGTACTCGTCCGTCTTCGGGTAGTGCAGGTAGGAGTTCTCCCACCCGAGCGCCGCCCAGCGCTTGCGGATCTCGCCCTTCACCGCGTGCGCACCCGTGGCCACCGTGTAGTAGATCGAGTGGCCGAGGCTGAAGTGGTTGTACCGGCCGCGGCCGTCCGGCGTGCCGAGCTCGTCGGTCGTCGGGTAGCCGAGGCCGCGCTCGTAGTCGAGCGCCGCGAACTTCTTGCGGATCTCCCCGTAGAGGGCGTGGGCACCGGTGTTGACCGTGTAGTAGATCGAACCGATGTTCCCGCCGTTGAGGAAGTGGTTGTACCGGCCGACACCGTCCGGAGTGGACAGTTCGTCGGTCGTCGGGTAGCCGATGCCGCGTTCCCAGCCCAGCGCCTGCCACTTGTCGCGGATCAGGCCCTTGATCAGGTGCGCCCCGGTGGCCGGGGTGGAGTAGATCGAGGACCAGGCCGTGAAGTGGTTGTAGGTGCCGACGCCGTCCGGCGCGACCGTGGTGTCGTTCTCCGGAGCCCCGAGCGCGTTGATGCCCCCGAGCGCGAGGTACTTGGCCAGGATCGGCGCGGTGACGTACTTCGCGCCGGTCGCCGCGCTCCAGTAGAGGTTGCCGTTGGCGTAGGCCCGGTAGTGGACCGCACCGTCGGTGACCTCGGCGGCGGTCGGCGCCCCGAGCTTGGTCCGCAACGCCGCGTCGGCGTTGTAGCGCTGGTCGATCGGGGTGTCGTAGTTCGCCGTCAGCGTCATGTCGCTCGTGCCGACCGTGACGACCCACGTGGTGGTCGTGGGCCCGCCCTGCCAGCCGGTGAACTTCGAGACGCCGTCGACGCCCAGTGCCGGGGCCTCGACGTCGAAGGACGCGCCTTCGGCGACCATCGCCGTGGTGACGCCGCCCTCGACCGGGATGCTCAGCGCCGCGGGCTGCGTGCTGACCAGGGTGATCCGGTGCTCACGCGGCCGGGCCACGTAGGTCTGGGACGCCTTGACGCCGGCGCTGTCGGTCACCGTCGCGGTGAACTCCATCCGGGAGTCCGGGTGGTCGGTGAACGGCTGCGCGAAGCTCGCCCCCGTCCCGCCGACGCCCGGGTGCGCGTGGCACGTCGCCTCGCTCGGGCAGTGGCGCACCGTGGACGTCCAGGTGATCGGCAGTGAGCCGTCCTCGGCGTCCGTCGCGGTGCCGCTCAGGCCGACCTGCTGGCCCACCGCGAACGTCGTGGTGTCGCCCGGCGTGGTCAGGGTGAGCTGCGGGCTGTGGTTGCCCGGCGCGACCGCGACGGTGGTCGTCCCGGTCGCCCCCAGCGGGTCCCGGACCGTCAGCGTCGCGGTGAACGCGTCGGTGCCCGCCGCGTAGGTGTGGTTCACCTGCGGGCCGGCGTCGAGGGCGGTCGTGCCGTCGCCGAAGTCCCAGTCGTACTTCAGCGGGTCGTTGTCGTAGTCGACCGACGTCGAACCGTCGAAGGAAACCGTCCGGGTGTCCGGGTTGGTGGTCGACGTCGCGGCCGCGATCGGCACGGTGTTGCCGGAGGTGTAGGTCAGCCGCCGGATCTTGCCGCTGAGGATGTCGGCGAACACGATGTCGCCGTTCGGCGCGGGGGCGAACTTGACCGGGCCGCCGACGCCGGTGAAGACGGGCGGTGTTTCCGGCGCCTGCGTGAGCTTGCCCTGGTCGTCGTAGCGCAGGGTCCAGATCTTCTGCGTCGCGTAGTCGCCGAAGAAGTAGGAACCGCGGTAGGCCGCCGGGTAGCTGGAGCCGTTGTAGAGGATCCCGCCGCTGACGCTGTTGCCGTTGTTGATGCCGTCACCGTGCTGGTACTCGGTGATCGGCGGCTGGTTCACCACCGCGGCGCACTCGGCGAGGCCGGTGAAACCGGGCGTGGGGTGGTTGCCCTCCCAGCACGGCCAGCCCTGGTTGGCGCCGCGCTGGACGACGTCGATCTCTTCGTAGCTGTTCCAGCCGACGTCCCCGGCGACCGGCAGGCCGAGGTTCGGGTCGATGCTGAACCGGAACGGGTTGCGGAAGCCGCGTGCGAAGACCTTGCTCGCGCTCGACGCCGGGTTCGCCGCGTCGTAGTACGGGTTGCCCGGGACGCCGTTGCCGTCCTTGGTCAGGTGCAGGATCTTGCCGTAGGGCTGGTTGACGTCCTGCGCGCGCAGCGAACCCGGGTCCGCCTGCGTGAAGTCGCCGCTGTCACCGATCGACACCCAGAGCGTGCCGTCCGCCGGCGCGAGGACGGTGTTGATGCCGTGGACGTTGTGGATGCCCGGCGTCTCGAAGACGACCTGCTCGCCGGTCAGCCCGGACGGCGTCCCCGTGCCGTCGAGCGTGACGGTGAACCGCGAGAGCCGCATGACGAAGCCGGTCCCGCTGTCGATCGAGCGCGTCAGGTAGATGTTGTGCGTGGTCGCGTAGTCCGGTGCCACGGCGATGCCCACCAGGCCAAGGTCACCGATCGTGCGAACGGTCAGGTTGGTGACGGTTATCGGCGCGCCACTCGTCGCCGAGACCCATCGCACGCCGCCGCTCTTCCCGATGGCGAGCATCGAGTTGTCCGGCAGGTAAGCGAAGTCGGTCAGTTCCCCCACACCGAGTCCGGTGTCCGTGTCCCGCAGGACGAATCCCTGCGGGAGTGCTGCCGCCGCCGTGGCCACCCCAGTGGTCACGGCCGGCAGCAATGCCCCCGTCAGCACGACCGCCACGAGAGCGTGGCGTAGTGCTCGAAGCTTTCCCAAGGCCATTTGGCCCCCCTTCCCAAGCGATTTCTTATCGCCTGAACAGGGGGGCCAGTTGCACTCTTACGAGTGAAGTTACCCTACCGTGATCTACTGTCCGTATTGATTGATGGCTCGTTACGGAACAACCTGCACGACGTCGCCGACGTGCAGCGTGTTGAAGTACTTCAGCGACGAGCTCGCCGACAGGTGGATGCAGCCGTGCGAGTACACCGACAGGCTGCCGGTGTGGAACGCGTCACCCGGGTAGAAGAAGACCGAGTTCGGCATCGGCGCGTTGTCGAACTCCTTCGACAGGTGCACCTTCTCCTTCGACAGCACGTGGAACGTGCCGGTCGGCGTCGCGTAGCCCTTGCGGCCCGGCAGCATCGAAACCGGCCCGTAGATGACCTTGCCGCCCTGCAGGATCCAGGTCTTGTGCGCCGAGAGGTCGACGCAGGCGGCCGTGCCCGCGGACGCGGCGGCGGCCGCGCACGGCACGCTCGGGTCGGCGGCGGGCTTCGGGGCCGGCTTGGGCTTCGGCTTCGGCTTGGGGGTGGTGCTGGTCGGCGCGGGCTTGGTCGTCGACGGCGTCGGAGTCGGCGTCGCGCTGGCCGACGTGGTGGGCGGAGCCGTGGACGTGCTCGCGGACGTCGTCGGCGCCCCGCCGCCGGTGCCCGCCGCGACGGCCCCGCCGCCGGCGTTCGGCTCGCCCGCACCGGACGACCCGCCCGAGCACGCGGTCAGCACCAACGCCGTGGCCAGCGCGGCCGCTCCCGCCAGAAGCCTCTTCACGATCCCGTACCCCCAGAAGACTCGATCTCCGTCGGACACCCCTAAAGACGGGAGTCCCCCGCCAGAGGTTCGTCCACGAAGGTCACGATTGGGTAGATGATGACCCGATGGTGATCGTTTCTTCCTACGACCAGGCGTGGCCGCAGCGCTTCGCCGAGGCCCGCGCCGAGATCCTCGCCGTGGCCGGCGACCGGTTCTCCCAGGTCGAGCACGTCGGCAGCACATCGGTACCCGGCCTCGCGGCCAAGCCCATCATCGACATCGCCGCGCTCGCGCCCGACCTCGACGCCGTCCCGCCCGACCTGTTCGACGGCCTCGGCTACCGCGCCGAGGACTTCGGCGCCCCGGGACGGCTGCTGTTCGTCCGGCGCGCCGGCGACGTCCGCACGCACCACATGCACGTCTTCCCGCCGACGAACTGGGAGCACAACAAGGAGCGCGTCATGGCAGCTCACCTGCGGAAGTACCCGGAAGCCGCGCGCCGGTACGGCGAGCTGAAGCAGAAGCTGGCCGCGTCCGGGATGACCGGAGACGCCTACACGCGGGCGAAGACCGACCTCATCCAGGAACTGTCCGACGCGGCCCGCGCCGAGCGCGGCCTGCCGCCCGAGCCGGTCTGGGAGGAGTAGCGCGTCAACCCGGGGGTGGAGGCCGGGGTTCCACCCGGGACCGATCCGCACGCCGACGTGATCAGGCGGCCGGACGCCGAAGCTGGAGGCACCTTCGAAACCGGGAGCCTCCGATGTCCAGCACCGCCACCGTCCTCCTCTACGTCGCCCTCGCCGGCCTCGTCCTCTACAAGGTCGTCTACAAGCAGCTGCGCGGCACGTTGCTCAACCGCAAGTCGCTGGTGACGATGCCGCTGATCCTCGTCGTGGTGGGCGGCTACCTGACGCTGAAGGCGCTGCCTGGCAGTTCGGCCGCCGAGCTCGGCTTCCTCGGTGTCGACCTGGTCGTGCTCGCCGGGCTCGGCGTGCTGCGCAGCACCACGACGACGTTGAGCGTCCGCGAAGGCACGACGTTCCAGAAGGGCTCGGCCGCCACGCTCGGCCTCTGGGTGCTGACGATCGGCGTCCGGATCGGACTGGTCGCGCTGGCCACCCTGCTCGGCGTCGCGGGCCCGCTGTCGTCGGCGTCGATCGCGCTCACCCTGGGCGTCAGCATCGCGGTGCAGAACGCGACGACCTGCCGCCGCATCCGGCTGGCCGGCCTGCCGCTGGCCGAACGCGGCCCGGTGGCGCTCAGCCGGTGACGCGGCCCAGCATCCGCGCGTACATCCGGCCCGGGCTGGCCACCGACGGCGGCGCCAGGAACCCCGGCAGCGGCGGCAGTCCGCTGACGAACGGCCCGAGCCGGTCGTACAGCACCGCCGCGCCGGCCGGCCGGTCTTCGGGGTCCTTCGCCAGCATCTCGGCGAGCAACGCGTTGAGGTGCGGGGGAATCCCCGCGACCGGTGGCGGCAGCTCCTTGACCTGCCGCTCGAAGACCGCGTACGCGGTGGGGCCGTCGAAGAGCCGTTGCCCGGTGAGCATCTCGTGGAGCACGCAGCCGAGCGCGTAGAGGTCACTGCGCGGTTCGGCGCCCCCGCGCTGGATCTGCTCGGGCGCCATGTACGACGGCGTACCCAGCAGCTGCCCGGCCCGCGTGAACTGCGCGGCGTCGGCTTCGCGCAGCACCGCGAGGCCGAAGTCCATCACCTTCACCCCGCCGTCCGGGCCGAGCATCAGGTTGGACGGCTTGAGGTCACGGTGGCACACCGCGAGCGCGTGGGCGGCGGTCAGCACCGCGCACGCCTGCGCCGCGATCGCCGCGGCCCACGGCACCGGCAGCGGCCCGTGCTCGGCGAGCAGATCGGCGATCGTCACGCCCTCGACGAACTGCATGACCTGGAACAACCGGTCGTCGTGCGTGCCGTAGTCGTACAGCGCCGGGACGCCGGGGTGGTCGAGCGTCGCGAGAATCCGTGCTTCGCGGGCGAAGCGGGCTTCGAGCTCTTCGTCACGGCCCGGGAGCCTGAGCAGCTTGATCGCGACGCGCCGGCCCAGCCTGCGGTCGTGCCCGCCGTGCACCGCGCCCATCCCGCCGCGGCCGAGCGGCAGTTCGTCGAGCTCGTAGCGGTCGGCGATCAGCATCCGTTCCCCTTCGGCCCCTGTGCTAATGCGGGGGTGCAACCCCCGCGCCCCGCCCGAGGGGCTCCGCCCCCACGGACCCCCCGACCGCGGTGGTGGGGCGGAGCCGTCCTTCGACGAGTCCGGCAAAGCCTAGCCGGACCAGCTCACGGCCCGTTTCCGCCGCCTCGCGCAGAACGTCGTCGAACTCGGCGAGTTGCTGGAAGACCAGGCCGTACCGGTACTGGACGTCGAGCGGGCAACGCGGGATCCGCACGCGCCTGCTGTCGATCCGGGTCGACGCCGAGGTGGCCGGGAGGTCGGCCGCGCGCAGGCAGCCGGCGAGGAAGTCCGCGTCCAGCCGTTCCGGGTCGACGCGGTAGACGGTGAGCCCGGCCCCCACCGGGTGCGACGGTCCACTGTGGACGTACGCGGTGCCGGTCACCGACGCGACGACGTCACCCGCCTCCGCGACCGGTGGCTCGGCGTCCGCCCGCGCGGCGTGCCGGACCTCGACGACGCCGGCCTTCACCAGCTCGCCGATGGTCGTGAACGTCTGCTCGACGTCCGCCGTCCCGAGCGGCGGCAGGTGCGGCGCCAGCTCGTCGAACCGCTCCCGCACGGCCTGGAACGCCTGCCCCGGGTCCTCGTCCCGGGCCCGCCACCGGGCGGGCGAGAGGTCGACGTCGTCGTCGAGCAGGTCGATGATCCGGACGCCGGATTCCGGCCGGGCCAGGAACTCCAGCCAGTCGATCTCCACTGTGGACAGATCGTCGCCCGCTTCGCCGAGCAGCACGGTGGACGGCGGTCGTTCGCCGGCCACCGGCCGCCGCAGCAGCCAGAGGTCCGGGCCCACCGACGTCAGCGTGACGACCGCGCGGACCGCGCCCGCGCGCAGGAGGTTGCCGCGGATGCGCTTCCCGCTGCGCCGCCCGGCCGCCGCGCCCGGCATCAGGATCGCCACCGTGCCACCGGGTTCGACGTGCGCCAGGCAGTGCTGCACCCAGGCGAGCTCGGGCTCGCCACGCGGCGGCAGGCCGTACTCCCAGCGCGCGTCGCCGACCAGTTCGTCGTGGCCCCAGGCGCGTTCGTTGAACGGCGGGTCGCACAGCACGGCTTCGGCGGTCCGGCCGGCGAAGGCGTCTTCACGCAGCGCGTCGACCGCGTGGACGTCGGCCTCGACGCCGCGCAACCGCAGCCGCAGCGACGCGATCGACGCCGTCATCGGGTCGCTGTCCTGCCCCAGCACGGTCTTCGCGCCGCTCGCGAGGGCGAGCGCGCCGAAGCCGCACGCCGGGTCGAGGATGGCCGACACCGGCCCGACGAGCCGGGCCATCAGCTCGGCGACCGGCTCCGGCGTCGTCGACAACCGCCGCGAGTGCGCCTCGAAGTACCTGCGGCACAACAACTCGAAAGCGTCGACCGGGCCCGTCCGGTGGGTCATCTCGCTGAGCAGCGTGAGCAGTTCGGCGTCGGCGAGCTTGTGGTCGAAGGTGTCGAAGATCCCGGCCTGGAAAGCGAAGAAGACGCCCGCGCGGTTCACGCGCTCGGCGAGGTCGAGGTCGTCACCGAGGGCGCGCAGGCGCTGCCACGCGCGTTCCGCCGCGGACAGCTCGAACTTCTTGCCGCGGGCGTGGAACCAGCCGGCGACGTCGGACAGGCCGAACAGCGGGCTCGACGCCGTGCCGCCGACCGGCTGCGGGAAGTCGGGGTACCGGCGGCGCCAGTTGCTCACCGCGGCCCGGCCGACCCCGCCGAGGCGCGCGATGTCTGCCGCGCTGACCGTGGCGTCGTCGTCCATGGCGAGGACTCTATCGGAGGATGGTCCGTTCAGCCGTCTTGCTTGTGAACTCAGTCAACCAATGCTTTCATGGGAGCATGACACACGATCGGTACGTCCTGCGGTACGCCGCGGGGTCGGACGTCGGCAGGCGGCGCCGGATCAACGAGGACTCGATGTACGCGAGTTCCCGCCTGATCGCCGTCGCCGACGGCATCGGCGGTCAGCCGCACGGCGAAGTGGCCAGCGCGACCGCCGTCGACGTGCTGCGCGAACTCGACGTCGACCTGCGCCGGATCGACCTGACCACCATCGATCTGATCCCGACGCTGACGGGTGTCGTCAAGTCGATCGACGAGCGGCTGACCGAAGTCGCGTCGCAGGAGCCCACCACCGAAGGCATGGGCACCACCCTCACCGCACTGCTCTTCGACGGCGGCACGTTCGCCGCGGCCCACATCGGCGACTCCCGCGGCTACCTCCTGCGCGACGGCGACCTGCGCCGGCTGACCCGCGACCACACGCTCGTCCAAGCGTTGGTCGAAGACGGCCGCGTCGCCGCCGAAGACGCCGACTCCCACCCGCGGCGCTCCCTGCTGATGCGCGCCCTGCAGACGTCGGGCTCGAGCGAGGCGGACGTCTGGACGTTCACCGCGAAGCCGGGCGACCGTTACCTGCTCTGCTCGGACGGCCTCAGCGGCCCGGTCAGCGAACCCACGTTGCGCGACACCCTCGCGGGCATCACGGACCCCGCGGAGCTGGTCGCGGAGCTGATCCGCCTGGCCAACGAAGCGGGCGGCCCCGACAACATCACGTGCGTGGTCGCCGACGTCGCACCCTGACCGCGTCGGCCTGACCCGCCTTCGCAGGCACGGAAGGGCGTCCGGTATCGTCTCCTGCGGAGGATTGGCCGAGCGGCCTAAGGCGCACGCTTGGAAAGCGTGTTGGGTTCACGCCCTCGCAGGTTCGAATCCTGTATCCTCCGCCGTTTCACCAGGCAAAACGCCGGGTGTCCCACTTCGGGACACCCGGCGTTTTCCGTCTTAGTCTCAGTTCTAGTCTCATTCGACCCTGGTCAGGCCACCTCCGGCGCCTCTTCGCCGTCGTCCGGCGGTGCCCAGAGCAGCCCGTCGACACGGCCGGCCACGCCCCGGCGGATGCGGTCGGTCACGTGCTGATACCGCGCGGCCATGGCTGTGCTGGACCACCCCATGATGGACATGACGGTCCGCTCCGGGACCTCCAGCAGCAGGAGAACCGTCGCGGCGGTGTGTCGGGCGTCGTGAAGCCGCCGCTCTCCCACCTTGGCGTCGCGCAGCAGCTCCTTCCAGTGGTGGTAGTCGGTGTTGGGCACGAGCGGCTGACCGGTCGGCTTGGTGAAGACGTAGCCGGTCTCCTCCCAGAGGTCGGCCGCCAGGGCGCGTTCCTGGGCCTGGGCCGCCTGGTGCCGCACCAGCAGCAGCGCGAGTTGCTTGGGCAGCCCGATGTACCGCTTACCGGCTCGCGACTTCGTGGGCGCGGTCTCCCGGCGCGTCGAGACGCGTTGCGGGCAGTACCCGGCGAACTTCCGGCCGCACGGCGTCGAGCAACCGTGTTTGTACTTCGGCCGGAGCCGGTTCCGTCGCACGCCGATTTCGGGCGTGTGGTGCTCGAAGCACTCGGCACAGAACGGGGACTTGTGCTTCTTGCACGCTCGGTCCCACCGGTCCCAGTTCACGTCGGGCCACTGGATCCCCAAGGCCTCACCCTGGCGGAGACCCAACGCGAGGGCGATAGCCCACCGGGCGCTGTTTCGCTTACGCGCGGCGGTTTCCAGGATGCGCTGGATCTCGTCGACGTCGTACGGCTCGTAGTCCTGCTCCTCCACCTTCGGGGCGCGGGCCAGTTCCGCCGGGTTGTCCGTGATGATTTTGCGCTTCTTGGCTTCCTTGAGCGCGGTACGGATGGTGCGGTGAACCTGATGCACCCGGCCGGCGGCGGATCCCTCACGCATCATCTTGCGGTAGAGCTTTTCCAGGTGGTCGGGTTCCAGCCTGTCGCCCGTGTGCGAACGCTGAAGCCGGTGTGCACCCACGCCCGGGATGAGGTGAACCCGGCACGCCACCTCGTACGCGTCCCACGCGTTCTCAGTGATGGTCGGTGGCGCGACGATGTTCTCAAGCCAGTGGGTCAGCCAAGATTCAACAGTCCAGTTCTGCCCAGCCTTCCGCACGCGCCCTTCGTCGCGCTCGTTCTCCCACTCCCGCACTTTGTTCCGGACCTTGGCCTCATCCTTGGACATGGTGTGCCGGCGGTCCGGCTTCCCGTTGTCCTTACGGCCGACCGTCACGCGGCCGTGCCAGTGGCCGTCCGTCTGGCTGAAGTAGACGCTGCTCGCGCCGTTCGGAGCGCGCGTGCCCTCGGGGCGCTTCTTCCTAGCCATTGAAAGTCCTTCCTCAGGCGGCGGCCTCGCCGCCGGAACCGGCGACCAGGCGGGCAGCGAACGCGTCGATGGCGGATACGGAGATGCGGCGGAGCCGGCCGATGCGGACGGATTCCAACGCGCCGGAGCGGACCAGGCTGTAGGCCGTCGTGCGGCCGATGCCGAGCCGTTCCCCGGCTTCTTCGACAGTCAGGAGCACGCGAGGTGGCAGAGGCCGGGGTGCCGGCCGCGCGTCGTCTGCGTCGTGGGCCGCGAGGCGTTCGGCGAGCTGGGCGAGGCCGGCGGCAAGCTGGGAGATGTCGTTGGCGGTAGCCATTGGTGGTGAGCCCTTCGGGTCGTGCTGTCGGTGGCGGTGATGTGCACGGGCTCTCCTCGGGTCTGATGTGGTCGGTTGTCGGTGCTGAGGGGGTAAGCCGTACCAGCCGTACCAGCCTCGTTTTGCCTGTTCAGGTGCGGTACGGCTTGGTTTTGTGGTACGGCTTAAGCCGTACCAAGACGGATGCGGTGGTACGGCTTGAGCCGTACCAGGCGGGGAAGCCGTACCAGGGCTGACCTGCGAAAACGAGGCTGGTACGGCTGGTACGGCTCCCCCGCCCGGCGGGTGTCAGGCCGACCGCGCCCGGCGCAACGGAATCGCTCCCCCGACGGCCTCGCCATCGCGGTCGGCCGGCGGTGTGGACGGGTCCGGGCAGTAGCGCTCCCACGAGTCGGCGAAGTCGCCGCGCCGGTAACCCTTGGCCTGCCCGGCACCGGGGAACCGCATGGTGTCCGACCGGATGCCGTACTCCTTGAGCAGCGTCCCGAGCCGCATGGCGGTGAGCCCGGTCGCGCCGTACTCGCGCCACGGCGACTCGTCCATCGCGCGCAGCCGGTGGAGAAGTTCGGCAGTGGGCAACGCGGTCTCGTCCCCGAACGCGGTCCGGCAGTCGACGAGCAGCCGCTGGCGGTCGGAGTTGCCGTCGTCTTCTTCTGCGGTGGCGGTGAGGGCGAGCACGGCGGCGCGGGAGCGGTCACCCCAACCGGCGCCGGCGTGGTCGGCGACGGCCACAAGCGGTTCCCAGGTGTCGGCGGCGCGGTCTTCCACGGGCATCTCCGGTTCTGCGGCTTCCAAAATGGACAGATCAGCGCGCAACCACGCCCGCAGGTCGTCGGCGAGCACCCGCAGCGCGGGCCGGTCCCGCCGGTGCCGATACGGCGCAACGCTTTCGCCGGGCGCGCGGCGGCGCATCCGCACGATGACGGCGCGGTCCTCGATGGTGTCGGGCATCGCACCGATCCCGGCGAGCGCGGCCATGGCGAAGGTCGGGATGGACTCGACGCGCTGGTTGGTGGCGTCGTAGCGCTTGGCCGGCCGGTTGCGCTGGTGCCCGGCGTTGAGCAACCCGCGCAAGTCCTCGTTCCCCTCGGCCTTCGGCCCGAAGATCGTGTCCGCCTCGTCCACGAGCAGCGTGGGCGGGTCCTCAGACACCGACCGGTAGACCGCCGCCGGGGAGCTGTTGACGGTGATGAAAGGGTTGTGGCAGGTGGCCTCGACGATGTCGAGCAGCCGGGACTTCCCGCAGCGCTTCTCCGGGGCGCGGATCACCAGGCGCGGGGCGTGCGCCCACGCGGGTTGGGCGTGGGTGGCGGCGATCCAGAGGGCGATGGCGTCGGCGGTCTCGGGGGTGGGTAGGGCCACGTATCGGGTCAGCGACGCCCGCAGTGAGTCGAGTAATGCGGCTCCGTCCGGGGTGGACGGTTCGAGGTCGTGAGTGCCCATCGGTGCTCCCCCGTCGTTCGGTGTGGTGGTGGTCATCAGGCGGCCTCTCGCGTGGCGATCCAGGCTTCGACCCGCGCCCAGGACGCGGCGGCCTGTGCGCGGATCTGGTGCGGTGTCAGGGCGGGCCGGGTGACGGCGGCGCGGCGGCGTTCGAGTTCGGCGTAGGTCGGCGCGCCGGCCAGGGCGCGCCAGTCGGCGGCGGCCGACACGGCGTTAGAGGTCTCCCGCAGCGTGCGGCGGCGGTCCCACTCAACCCACTCGGCCAGGAGTTCGACGATGTGCGGGCTGGTGTTGAGCAGTCGCCAGGCGGCGGCGTCGAGGGTGAGCGCGCGGTACTCGGCAAACGGGATGGTGACCCGGACGGCCGGGCCGGCGGCGGTGGTGTGCGTGGTCAAGGCGAGTCCTCACGTCGGTCACACGGGGTGACGATGTGTGGGCGTGTTCAGCCAGAGCTAGGGCCGGGCGGAGAGGGCACTAGCCTGGTTTTCCTGGTGTTTCCGCAGGTCGGAGCGAGGTGGGCCTAGGGCGCTAGTGCGCTGGTCACGACTGCTACGAGTGTCTAGAGGAGGGGTCTAGGTCTAGGGGCGGCGGAGTCTAGGACGGCCGCCGCCCCTAGCCCATAGATCCGGCTACGCTCCGTTGTTCTTGGCGGTGGTGAGAGCGTCCCGCGTGTAGCCGTTGCGGTTAGCGCCCTTGCCCGTGTCGGGGTCGGTGCTCCACACCTGCTTGGGCTTGACGCCATACGGCTTGAGCGCGGTCGCCAAGTTCTGCGCGGTCCACCCCCGGTACTGCGCGGGCCGCAGCTCGGCGAGCCGGGTCACGATGGCGTCGGACCAGAGCTTGTCCTCACCCCGAGCGAACACCGCGACGGTGTCGGCCAGCGGGTCCAGCCGCGCGGCCTCGACGTCCACGGCCTCGCCGGCGGCGTAGCCGGTGATGTTGCCCAGCGCCTCACGCCGGGTCCGGGCGCCGGCGGCGATCTTCTTGGCGTCGGTGGCGTCCTTGTAGACGCTGCGGACGATCTGTGCGTCGTCGCCCTCACCGGCGAGGTAGCCGATGCCCCGGTCGGAGCGGGCGAACATCGTGGCCCGCACCCCGGACTTGTACTGCGACGTCCCGAGAACCATGTCATTGGCCTGCTGCCCCATCACCTTGAGACAGAACCGCAATATCGCGTTGGCGGAGATGCCCGTGGGCAGCGACTTCGCGTCCGGGCGCTGCGTGGCCAGGATCAGCGTGATCCCCAAGGCGGGGCCGCGCTTGACCAGGTCGGTGCAGATCTCCTCCAGTTCCTCGCCGTGTTCGGGGTGCTCGAACCACACCTGGCACTCGTCCACCCCGACCACGATGGGCGCGAGCCGCAAGTCCTTGCGCGCGGCCAATTCCGGGGTGACCTTGTTGTCCGGGCAGACCGACTCGGGCAGGTTGCGGATCACCTTGGTGCGGCGGCGCATCTCCTCGCGCAGCTCCCGCATCTCCACCACCATGCGTTCGATGTCCTCGGGGTCATCGCCCACGCCGTAGGCCTGCGCGCACTGCCCCAGCGGGGACAGGTCACCGGTGCCTTTGAGGTCGTAGGCGTAGAGCACCGCGCGCGGGTCGAGGGCGGCGATCAGCAGCAGTTCCCGCAGCGTGACCGTCTTGCCCATGCGCGGGACCGCGCCGATCACCATGGACGCGAACATCAGCGTGATGGGCACCCAGCGGCCGCGCTGGTCGGTACCGAAGGGCTGGGCCTTGAACAGGTCGACCGTCGCGCCAGGCTTGGCCAGCGGCCACGGCTTCTGCTTGGCCTTGGACATGTCGGTGTCCCCGACCCACAGCACCAACCGTCCTTCGTGGACCTTCGCATCCCCTTCCGGCCACACGCACCCGATCTGGCGGCGCAGGGCGGAGGACAGCTCGTCGCGCTTGGCGATGATGTCACCGGCCGTGACACCCAACGGCAGGTCGACATCCGCGCGCCAGCCGTCGCCGTCGCGGGCGATCGGGTTCGGGAACTCGATGCGCTTGCCCTTGGCGTAGGCCTGGTTCAGGCCACCGATCCCGAGGGAGCAGAGGGCGTCCTCGATCATCGACGACGTCAGCTTGGGTGTCTTGACCGCGTCCACGGCACGGCCGGCGACCGGCTTGTCCGCCGGGGCGCCCCACCAGCCCACGAGCGTCATCGCGACGACCAGGCCGGTCCAGTTCCAGAACGGCGTCACGAACGTGATGCACAGGTAGACGATCGCCAGGAGCACGACCACGGCGAACATCACCGGTCCCATGCGGCGGCGGACGGTTTCGTTGCGGATCTCGCGCAGCTTCATGTACAGCTCGGCGTCGGCGCGGTCGCGGGCGTTCATACGGACCGGGTGGGATTCCGCGTCGTACACCCACGCGCGCAGCCGGGCGACCAGGCGGCCGGCCGCGCCGAACGAGCGCAGGAACGCGGTCGGCACGTACACCGGCACCCGCAGCGCGTGGAACGCCGTGGTGTGGGCGGCGTAGCGGACCAGGAACCGGGCGCGGGAGCGAAACTCCTCGGCCGAGGTCAGCCAGCGCGCGACCAGCGGCCGGGCGGTGGCGTTGCCGGCGGTCTCCCACCACGTCGGCTTCGTCGCGGGCGGGTCGACCAGCCGGACGACCGTGCCGGGCTCCGCGTCGTCGGCGGCGGGCCGGTCCTGCTCCGGGATCTCCTCAGGCGTGCGAGCGGTGTCGGGACGGATCGGGACGACGTTCCCGGCCCGGGTGGTGGCGGTGTCGGTGGCGGCCGGGTCGGTGTTCACGGTGTCGTCGCCGGTGGCGTTCACGGGCGCGTCGGCCGGGGTGTTCGTGGACGGGTCGGGCGTGCTGTTCACGGAAGGAAGCCCTTCGGGGTCGGGTCCGTTCACGGACTCAGGCGTGTGGTCGGCGGTGGTGGACATCAGGCGGCCTCCTCCTGGTCGGCGGTCACGGGCTGGTCGGCGGGCACCGGCGCGACGGCCGGGCGGGCGGTTTCGGCGGTCAGGTCGTCGGCGACGTTCTTGCTGGTGCCACGCGAGATCTCCGGGCACACGGACCGGACCCAGGCCGGGGTGATCTCGATCCCTGGTGCCCACGCGGCGCGGGCATCGGCCAGGTAGTCGCCACGCAGCTTCCGCGTGGGTTTCGCGGCGGGCTTGCGGGCCGGACGGCGACGCGGCCGGGTGGCCGGCGCGGGCGTCTCCCCCACGTTGTCCTCCGCCGAGGCAGGCTCGGCGGCCGGAGCGTCGGCGGCGGGCTGTCCCGTGAACGCGGTCCCGGCGGCGGCCATGACGGCTTCGGTGAGCTTGTCCCGCAGCACCGGCGCGGTCTCTGCCGCGAGGAACACCAGCACCGGCG
Organism: Amycolatopsis sp. NBC_00348; assembly: GCF_036114655.1. Classification (NCBI taxonomy): domain Bacteria; kingdom Bacillati; phylum Actinomycetota; class Actinomycetes; order Pseudonocardiales; family Pseudonocardiaceae; genus Amycolatopsis; species Amycolatopsis sp. NBC_00348. Next base: position 7,917,442 of record NZ_CP107994.1, read on the forward strand.
GCACCGAGTGCAGCACCACCCCGGCCACGTCGAAGTGGGTCCAGGACTTCCAGGTGTTCATGACATAGGTGGCCAGGAACGCGAACCACTTCGTCCGGTGCGCCCACCGGCCGGTGTCGACCTGGTACCGGGCGGTCACCTGCTCCGCCCGCAGCACCGCCACGAGAACGAGCGACACCATCGGGTCCAGCAGCCACCCGGCCAGCCACCCGAGTGACCAGGTGGCCGCACCGGCGGCGGCGAAGGACTGGACGTTGACCATCGTGAACGCGAGCCCGAGGAAGATCCCGAGCCAGATCACGGCGTCGATCTGGGTGCGGACCTTCTCCACCCGCAGCGCGACGACGTCGGGGTGGTTGGCCAGGCGGCGGACCTGCGCGGCGGTGGCGGCGTCCTGGGCGAGCTTGTCGGCCTCGGTCAGCGGCTGGTGCTGCGCGTCCTGCGGGATAAGGGTTTCGGTGCTCATCAGCTCTCCCCCCACTTCGTGTCGTGCGTGCGGTTCCAGCGGTCCTGGCGGCCTTCCAGCTCGGCGTCGAGGACCAGGCGGCGCTGGTCGTCGGTCAGCTCGCCGAGGACGCCGCTGCGGTGTTCCGGCTTGAGGCCGGACAAGAGGGTGTGGACGACGGCGGCCGCGATGGCGTCGTCTTCGGTCTTCTTCTTGCCGAACATCAGCGACGACCCCCACGGGTGGTGTGGACGATTTCCGTGATGGCCATCAGCCGCACGATCGTGGCGGCGGCCAGCAGCGCCGGCACGAGCAGCGCGATCCAGGTGGCGGTCGTGTTCTGGATTTTCACGATCACCAGCCACTGGACGAACGCGATGATCGCCGTGGCCAGGACCAGCCGGATCGTGTTGCCGGTCATGCGGGTGACCTCGCGAACGCCCTTCTGGGCCCTCACCGCGGACTTGCGGCCAGAGCGCCACACGGAGAACACACCGACCAGCGCGAGGCCACCGAGGACCATCAGCATCTGCGTGGACATCTCAGGCCACCTCTGAGACGCCGAACAGGTCAGCCTGGCCGGGCGCCTGCCAGTCCCCGCCGTGCCACACCGCGTCGAGCGCGATGCCGTGTTCGACGCGGATGATCGGCTCGGTTTCCGCGAGCCAGGCGCGGCGCGTGGCGGCCGGGGCCTTGGCCCACGACCGGCCGGTGTCAGTGAACCGGCGGATCGCCAAACGCTCGATCGCGCGGGGAGTCAGGGTGCTTACCATGGGAGACCTCTCCGAGTAGCTACCTGCGTGGTGGTTGGGGAGACCCGACGCGGCGTGCGCGTTCTTGGCGGGATGAGCCGCCGTGTCGGGGCCAAATGCGACGGGGATGGCGAGTCGGACCGTCATGCGGCTTCCCCGCTCTCGGCCGTGTCGAGCCGGAACGGCAGGACCCGCAGCGCCGCGCGGCTGGTGCGCCGGCGAGTGCGGTGGGCGTGCTGCGGATCGGTGAACGCGTGCCGGGTACGGGACTCAGCCACGGCCGTCGCGGCGGTCAACTCCTGGTCGACATCGGCGATCAGCGCGTCGATCGCCGACTCGTCCAAGCCGTCCGGGCAGTGCCCGTGAACAGCGGAAACGCCGTCAGCGGCGACACGGACAACGCGGTTGGTGATGTGCGCGGACTTCATGGGGAACCTTTCGATCGAGTGCCTTATTGCGCCCTAGTGCACCTTATGGTGCTTAGGTAAGTCAAGGACGCACGTGTGGCGCATTAGGGTGATGTTGGTTTTTCTGCGTACCCTGGCCAGATGCCTATCGATCAGCAGGGAGCGCAGCCGCTAGGCGCACAGATCAGGGATGACCTGGTCCGACGCATCCGAGCCGGCGAGTTCGCCCTCGGAGAGAAGATCCCGTCGCTCAAGGCGTTGGCCGGGACGTACAACGTCGCCGAGCTGACCGTCCACAACGCCATCCGCGAGCTGCAGCACGCCGGCGTGCTCGAGTCCGCCGCCGGGCGCGGCACGTTCGTCCGGAGCTTCCCGGATGAGAGCGCCCCCGCCGATGACGTCGTCGCCCTCCGAGCCGAGGTTGCCGATCTCCGTCGCCGGGTAGAGGAGCTTGAGAAGCGGTCGTGATGTCCGGCCGTTCGCGCCTTGGTTCGTGATCATGGAGCTAGCTTCACCCGTGAGCGCCACCACAGTCCAAGGCCGGACAGTCCTAACGCCGCTCCCGCATGACAGCTAGGCATAACCACAGGTCAAACCCCGTCTAGCTTCGCCCGATCGCAGCCGAAAAGATCGAAACGAAGGGACTTGCCCCCAGTGGAAGCAGACCAGCCGTGGCTCTCGCCGAGGTCGACAACCGAGGTCGAACTGAACACCGGGCTGCTTGCCGAGGTCCTGAAGGAGTACCGGAAGACGAACGAACTCAACCAGGCCGATCTTGCCCAGATCCTCAACATGGACCAGTCGTACATCTCGAAGATCGAGACCGGCCAACGGCAGGTCCGCGACCTGGACACGCTGCTGCGGGTCGCCAACCAGCTCAGCATCTCCCCCTCGCGCCTCGGGCTATCCAAGGAGCTGCTGCAGCCCGTCGCTCCCCCCTCGACGTCTGCACTGGTCAACGAGGTCGACCCGGTCGCGGTGAGCCAGGACGAGTGGCGCCGGATGCGGCGCGAGCTCAACACCCGGCGGCGCGAACTCGCCGAGGCGGCCGCGTCGCTTTACCGGCCGGAAGCGCGCATCGGGAAGGCCCCGCTGATCGCCCGGCGGGAGTGGATGCCGCCGGCACCGGTACGCCTGGAGGACATCAAGCTTGAGTGGGCGGACCACCGGGTCCCCATCACGGTCACCGGCACCGAACCCGAGGCGGAGAAGGCGTTGCCGCTCCGCGCGCCGGGCCGCCGTTTTGAGCGGTACACGTCAGCGATTAAGTACCTCGACCCGCCGTCGCTGTTCGAGAACCGCACGAGCTACCGGCTGCTGGACGTCGACCTGACGCCGTCGAACGAGCGAATGACGTTCGGCCTGGCCACGTACTTCGACAAGCTCGACCTGTCCGAGGCCATCGCGCACGAGCTGGCTGTTGCGCAGGCTCCGAATCGGAAGATGCCGCGCGCGGACTGGTCTGAACTCCCACTGCGCGGCCTGATCGGCGACCCATTCGACCTGGAGCGGCGGCCGGTCATGCCCGCGATCGAGACGCTGACACTCCGCCGCCAGCGCGACACTGGCAAGGCAACGTTCCTGCTGCACTGGCGCGACCCAGCCAAGGTGGCGACGGCCGCCGGCATCTACGGCCTCATCCCGGCCGGCGAGTTCCAGCCATCGTCGGTGGGGGCCTGGGACAAGGAGAACGACTTCGACCTGTGGCGCAGCATGGTTCGGGAGTACTCCGAGGAGATCCTCGGCGAGCCGGAGCGGGACGGCAGCCAGGGCGAGCCGCTCGACTACGAGAACTGGTCGCTATACCGCGATCTTCAGGCCGCGCGCGAGAAAGGCCGCGTTACTGCCTACTGCCTTGGCATTGGACTGGACACCCTCACCCTCACTGCCACCATCCTCACAGTCGTCGTGATAAACGATGACGTATTCGACGAGCTATTCGGCCAAGCTGTTGACGTCAACGCCGAGGGAGTACTAGTCACAGCGTCCGACTCTTCGTCCGTTTCCGACGGCGTTCCCTTCACCGAGGAGAGCGTCCAACGCCTGCTAACTAAAGAGCCGATGGCATCTCCTGGAGCCTGCATCTTGGAGAGAGCATGGCGCTTCCGGGACAAGATTCTCGAAGATTGAGCCAAAGTCAGCCCACAGACATCTCGTGCCAACGATCACAGATTCGAGACTGAAATGCCTAGAGTTAATAGCCTCAGCGATCGCGACACCCTTGTTAACCTTGCCTTAATTGCAACGAAAGACGTTATTGATAAACTTAAGACCTTAAAGGATTCTGGTCACAAGTTCAAGAAGACCCCCGCTCGTAAATTCTCAGAACATGACGGAATTCAACCTACCTTCCGCAAAATTGAAACCAGCTCATACAAAGACGGATATGACGACTTTGGAAGCATTTTCGCATTCAGAGAACAATGGGAGGCCAAGTACAGGTACACTGACATTGAAGGGTTCACTGAAATCCTTGAATTCGCCAGTCAGCACGAAGAGCTGATGCGCTTTCTAAATCTAAACTCCGAGGACAACAATCGCCCTCACTTAGTAGAAATCAGCGTTGGCGAGCTTCTGACAACAGCTTCAGCGCAATACATTTTCGACAATGGCTGGGAAGTAGAAGATGACAAGCTTCACACTACAGTCGAGAAGCTTGTCAACTGGTGGGTCCTCCCGGACGTACCGATCGAACTAGTCGTACCGATCCTCAACGTCTCTTTTGAAGTCGACCACTTTGCTTTAGACAACTCAACAAGGGTTGAGCGAATGAGTGATGACCTGAAGCTCTCCTGCTGGCCCAGCAGGCCTCGCGTGAACGACCACGAGACAGTGCAACGGATGGCAACTCACGTTGTCATCCTCAGTCATTGGACACTACCAAATCTGAGCGCTTTAGGGTGGATGTTTACAACGAAAGACGAACCAATCGATGCCCCAACACTCGATCGCTTCTTTCAAGCCTTATCAACGATCATTCCCGAGCCCAGCGGCTACTTACAGGTAGCATATCGCCCCTTAGGTTGGAGCCACACATTTTCCGGACCCCTACCCGAGATAATCCAAGGTCCACTAATCCCGCAACACTCGTCGAAAATGAAAGGCGCCGACGAGCCCGGGCGAATCCTGAGCACTGACGAAACCTTGCTGGTTCAACAGGCGTTTACCGCACTCCAATCAAATGAAAAGACAATATCAATTGCCGGGCAACGCCTTTGGGAAGCCGAACGGCGAACCAGTGACGTTGATCGAATAATTGACCTTTGCATCGGCATTGAAGCTCTAGTATCAGGCGAATCGCCCGGTGACACCACGTACAAGATTTCAGTTCGCACCGCCGCAGTTCTTGCCGATCTCGGAATCAATGACCCAAATGAAGTCATGAAAGCCGCGAAGACAGTCTACGCGTTGAGGTCCGCAGTAGTGCACGGACGAGAAAAGCCAAGCGCAGCCGAAGTCACACTAGGAGGCGAAACCCTGAACACGATCGACGCTGCACGTTACTTCCTTCGCAACTTGCTCCACGCACGATTGCGCACACCGGAGCTGACTCCCGATCAAATCGATGCGCGGATCATCGGCGGAGCCCTAGCTCTCTGGCAACAAACGAGTACAGAACGCTCGGCCGACGAGTCCACTACCATCTGACTCCCATCCCGACACCTCGCCGTGCAACAGTCAGAATAGTGATACCGGCAGCCACGTTCGACCAAGAGATTAAGTCGCAGACCCGTCTCGCCGTCGGTGAAATGTAATCCCGGGCATAGGGTACGACTCATACCGCCCTGTGCAGATCTCGGAAAATCCGACAGGCGGAACCGACATAGATAATTCGGTCACACCTCGTACACCATCAGCATCGTAGCCATACAGTCCAGCGACCGGATTATCAGCTTCACCGATTCTCGCACGAAGCTCTTCGCTAGCAAGAAACATATCTCGATGCCTTGCTAACATTTTTATCTGATCGACTGTCGGCTTAAATCTATTTGCGAATACCGCAACCGTACCGCCGTTATTGAGCTGCAACTCGCCCACGCGAACGGCGCCATCAATAGTCAAGTAGAATAGCGAAGACGGATCACGGAAGACGATATGGATATTCAACCAGTATCCACGACCAGGATCTTCGATCCATTGGATCCCATCACGGTCAGGCACTGATAGCTCATATTCGCGCAACTCGCCGCGAGGTATTGTGATGTAGTACGCCCTACGCCAGCCGTCCGTAAACGGATCCGGCATCATCCACCGGTCTAGGTGTCGCTCGGAGTTCCTTTCGAAGTATTCCATAGCAACATTGGAAAGATATGAATGTTGACACATGCCCGATTCGTGAAAACTAACCTTCATTACACCACTGGTTGGAATCGTGACCATGTAAACATCAGAGCTATTCCGCGACGAGAAGATCTTATGTACCGTGGACTTGATCCCGACAGGCTGTCCTACTGCGAACTTGAACCCTTCACCTGGCTGCGCCACCTGGAACTCATCAGGAGTCCGCGCAGACTCAAGTCCGCCGCCTTGCGCGTCCTCGCCGTCCATACCGGTTGAGACGTCTCACCCACGCGGGTTGTTACACCCCTAGGCGCCCCCGCCAGACCTCTGGAAGGGGAGACTTTGCAGGTCAACGGTCACTTTCCTGATCCGTTCAAAACCCGTCCAGTGCTAGTTCGAATCTCGCCGGGGCACTCGCGACGACTAACACAGGCCCGCCCCTGAACAGGCAAGGCCCGGCCGGGAGCTGACCTTGTCGTGCCTGGTCACAACCGGTGACGAACGGCAGAAGACGGCCAAGTGCGGCCCATTCCCGGTCTCACGCCGACGCCTGACGGACTCCAGCTCGTCGGCCTGCGGAGAACCAATGGGCGACCTGGCCGACTGGACAGTCATTCGGCGAGCAGGCGGCGTACTCACGTCTCGCATCACGGTGTATCAGTGGCAGCCCTGGCGTCGACTTGTTAGGCGTGAGTACTCAGGATGCATCTCCAGCCTCGGAACCTAGCAAGCCGCAGCAGCCTGCAACGGACCGCACCGCGGCTGCGCCGGACCCGCGGCACAAAGGCCGATACGGCTGCGTCGGCATGCTCCTCTTGGGGCTGACGTCAGCCCCAGGAGTGGCCACCTACCTGTTGCTCACGGGACCAGTGAGACCACAAGAACGTCAGTACCTACGTGATCTAGGCGTTACTGCGTTTGATCTGATGCTAGTCAGACTCGCTGTTTGGTATCAAGCGATAGTTCCTTTGGTTTGGATGCCGCCATTTGTGCTTGGTTTGGTCAGCTTCGGAGTGCAGGGCTTGGGGCCGGCCTTGGTCCCTCGCGACGTACCATTTGAAGCGGCCGTGCTGGCAATCATCCTGACGATACCGAGTTCGAAGCCACGCGTCCGACTATTAGCTTCTGCTGCCAGGTGCACGCGCTTACTATGCACACTTGCTCCAAACAAGAGGCTCATTGATCTAGATTTCGTATTTTCCCAATGGCTGAATAACCCGATATATCAGCGGCAGCGAGTCGCCGCTGCTGCATGGGCGCTAACCCGTGACACCGCTCGGCTCACGGGACAGCCAGTATCGACGGGAGCAACAGTGGGTGAGCTACTGCTGTGGTTCGGCCGGAACCCGTCAGACAAGCGGCGCCGGCCGATCGTCGGCGCGCACCTCGCAGAACTCATTACTGCTACGGCGAACTGGAAAGCAATACCGCACGCGGATTTTGCGCCAGCCGCAAGGCAGCGAACCCGGCCACCGCGGCGTGAGGTGTTGCGTCAGCTTCGAGCAACCGTGACCGGCACTCTTGCGACGGGCGTGGTATTGGCGCTTGTCTCCGCCTTGCTTAGAGTTTGGCTCAAGTAGAACAGACGTCTACGAGTCCGACCCCAAGATGCGCGCGATCTTCCCCAGCGAGACCTCCTCAAGGCCGCTAGCACCTTGACGTAGACCTCATACAGTCCTCCGTGCGGCGAGGGGCCGTCTGACAGACAGGCGCGCTGCGTCTCGTACCAGTCGCCCAGGTCTAGCCGTAACGTCGTGCTTACGCTGTCCGACCCCGACCCGAGACCACGACACGTAGGCAGCAGTCGGCGTGACTGACATCGCAGAGAGCAGACCGAGCCGGACGGACCGACTCTCGACTGTCGCACAGGCGGAGCTCCGAACCGACTCGCTGGCGGGGTCGTACTTCCACGCAGGGGTACGTCATGGCGGAGCCCGCGCCCGGCTGGTTTCTCGTGGAGCTGTTCAGCTGGGTCATGGGCGAATCCTCTGATCAGCAGCTCGTGCCGATAGACCAGATGGCTGGCTGGCGGTTCTATGACGACGCTACCTGGATGGGGAACAGCATCGACCTTGTGAGGGAGCGTTGGAAGCGCGAGCTCGTAGAGGCTGACGAGTGATCCTGATCACTCTGACCGGTCGTCGTTCGACGCCCTCAACCACCTCCGAGTGCCACGCCATGTCGCCCCGCCGGCCCCGGCCAGCTCCTCACCGTGGACGCCGGCAGGTTCGACTTCGACGGCCCTCACCAGGACGGCCGGCTCCGACTCCTAGGCCATCACCCTGACCGCACCCCCAGCACATCAAAGGCACAACGTCACCGCCTGCCAGCCCTGCTGACCCGGTCTCGGCAGACCTTCACCCTGCACCGCGGCCCAGTCTCATTTCCAGTCTCATTCGCAGGCGTTCGAGCCGGTCCGCCACGCGCTATCCGACCCGTTGACCTGCGGGTTTGCGCCTGGCAGACTCCGCTGAACACCTGTGTGCAGACTTGGAAAGCGTGTTGGGTTCACGCCCTCGCAGGTTCGAATCCTGTATCCTCCGCACTTGATCAGGCGAGACGCCGAGCAGCCTTCACGGGCCGCTCGGCGTTTCGTCGTTTGCGGGCCCGGAATCGCAGCGGCCCAGCCGCGTTCGGCCAGCAGGCCTAACGTGAGACGTCTTCAAAAACGAACTGAAGTTTTCTGCGCGGTAGCAGGGAGTTACGAGCAGGGCTGATCGAAGCCTGTCGATCAGCGCGCGATAGTCTTCGGACCACCTCGACCGCCCCCGTTCAGAGAGGCCCGAAGTGGCACGAAAATCGCTCTGACCTGGGGTAGTGCAGGCCACCGACGCCAGTGTGCGGCATTCGTGCCGGGATGACCCCCGCACGCACCGTGATCGGCCAGGCCCCGGACGTTCCTGCGTCCGGGGCCTTGCTGATTCCGGACCCGCGATCACTGGGCATCATCTGATGATCACGGTGCGTCGCTGGATCTGTTTCAATAGAAATCCGTCCCCGCAAGACCAACCAGACTCGAGGAGTAGAGGCCCGATGGCCGGAGTCGAAGAGATCCGCGCTGGCATCGCGCTCGCCAACGAAAAGGCGTCCGCAGGCATCGCCGCCCTCCAGCAAGCAGCGCAGTCTCTCGAAGAAGCCCAGCAGTCGCTCTCGCAGGCGACGCAGGGAAGCAGCCAGCACGAAGTGAGCCAGGCCCACGGCCTGCTGGCCCAGGCGCTGCACGACATCAGCGGTATGCAGAGCACCATCCAGGCCAGCATTTCGTCCGCCGACTCGTACTCGGCGCGTCTCTAGCCGGATGACACTCGCCGAACTTCACCAGCTGCTCACCGCCGTCGTGGCCGGGCTCGCCGACGCGCGCGCCCAAACCGAGCGGGCCACAAGCCTGCTCGGGGAAGCCCGGCAAGCGCTGGTGGACGCCCAGGCCAAGGCCGATCCCTGGCTCCCTTCGCAGTACGCGCAGGCCGGCGAGGGGCTGGATCAGCTCCTCGGCCGCCTGGCCTCCGCCGAGGATCTGGTGAGCGGATACCGGTCGCGCCTGTAATCCTTTCCGGGACACCTTTTCTTGGGGACGCCGATGGCCAACAAGTCAGCCGAGCAACGCAACCGCGTCGAGACCGCACTCGACCGGGTCCGCCACCAGATCGGGCTGGTACTGGGCGCGGCGGCCGGAGCCCGTCAAGCGGCCGAAGCCGACCTGGCCAAACTCGAGCTGGAGCGCGACATCGTCCGCGTCGGCATGAACCACGCCAGCACCGAGCAGCAGAACGACTGGTCCCGCCACCCCGCCGCGCATGAGGTCTTCGGCGCGCTCGGCGCGATCCGCAGCACCCACTACACGGACTGGAGCCAAGGCCCCGCGACCCTGCGCGAAGTGGTGGCGCAGAACGCACCCGGCCCGGCCGGGCTGCCGGCGGGCGAGTGGCTCGGCCGCGTCGGCCACAACGCCGGCATCACCGCGCCCGGTCTGTGGCGCGTCGGTTCCGCCACGGCCGCCGGCGGTGACCCCACCCGCTCGTTCGACGTAGCCGTCCCGCTGCTCGACGAGTCGCACCTGGCGATCACGTCGGCGCCCAAGACCCGGCCCACGATCGACGGCATCGTCCAGAACCTGCTGATCCGCGTGCTTTCGACGTTCGAACCCGGCGCCGTGCGCATCCACCTGTGGGACATCGGGCAGCTGACCGCGATCCTGCCGGACCTCTACCCGCTGAGCCGCACCAGCGCGCTCTCGCTCTACGACCCGGGCCGGCTGGAGGACCTCCTCGACGAGCTGGCCGGGCACATCCGCCGCATCCACGCCACCGGCATGCAGGCGGGCCACACCTCGTTGCGGGAGCTGCGGAAGGCGCAGCAGCAACGGATCGAGCCGTTCCGCATCGCCGTGCTCTACGGCAACGGCGAAACCCTCGAACCGGAACGCGCGCGCGACCTCAAGCGCGTCGCGAGCGGGGCGCTGGCCGCGGGGATCTGCCTGATCATGATCGACGTGCCGACGGTGGTCAGCGCGTCGGTCGAGACGCTGAGCCTGACCGACGACCGGCACGCGATCAGCAGCATGACCGGCACCGACCTGCTCGTGGACCTCGATCCGCCGATGCCGTCCGGCCAGGTCATCCGGGCGGCGGGCAAGATCGCGGACGCGCTGATCGCCAAGCAGGGCGGGCCGCGGTCGTTCGACGACCTGCTCCCGCCCGAGCTCGGGCACCACAGCTCCGCGCGTGAACTCCGGGCCCCGGTGGGGTTCTTCGAAGGCGAACCGGTCGAGGTCGTGATCGGCGACGCGAGCCCGCACGCGCTGATCGGCGGGCCGTCCGGGTCCGGCAAGACGAACTTCCTGTACGCGCTGCTCGGCAGCCTCTCGGCGCGCTACACCCCGGACGAGCTGGCGTTGTACCTGCTGGACTTCAAGGAAGGCGTCTCGTTCGCCGGGCTGGCGCCGGGGCGCAAGGACGCGAGCTGGCTGCCGCACGCGCGGCTCGTCGGCGTCAACGTCAACACCGACCGCGAGTTCGGCCTGGCCCTGCTGCGTTTCCTCACCGACGAGCTGCGAAGGCGGTCGTCGGCGGCGAAGGAGCACGAAGTCACCAACCTCGCCGACCTGCGCGAAGCCGACCCCGGCGGGCACTGGCCGCGGATCGTCGCGGTGATCGACGAGTTCCAGTACCTGTTCGCCGGGCGCGACCAGGTCACCGCGACGGCGACGCAGCTGCTCGAGGACATCGCCCGCCGCGGCCGGTCGCAGGGCATCCACATGGTGCTGGCCAGCCAGGACGTCGCCGGCATCGAGGCGTTCTGGGGCAAGCCGGCGGTGTTCGAGCAGTGCACGCTGCGGATCGCGATGCCGAAGGCGCGCCGCGTGCTGGCCGAGACGAACAACGCGGCGGTGTCGGCGCCGAAGTGGCACGCGGTGATCAACCACGACTCCGGCATCGCGCACGGCAACCAGCTGTCCCACGTGCCGGACGCGAGCAGCAAGAACGTGTTCGTCCGGCTGCAGCACCGGTTGTGGGAGGAGTACCAGGGCCGGTTCCCGCGCCCGCGCTTGTTCGACGGAGCGCATTCGCCGGTGCTGGAACGGTTCCCGGCGTTCCTCGACCTCAAGCCGACGTCCAAGCCGCGGGCGCTGCTGGGCCAGTCGATCGACGTCACCGAGGCGGCGTGCGGCGTCGAGCTGCCCCGGGCGCCGGGCCGCAACGTCGCGGTGCTCGGGTCCGCCACCGCCGAAGCTCTGTCCATCATGGACTCCGCGGCGCGGTCGCTGTCCCGGCAGTACGAACCCGGCGAAGTCGAGTTCATCTTGAGCTGCCCGATCGAGGCGTGCGCCTCGGCCGCACTGGAGCTGACCGAGCACCTGCGCGCCGACGGCCACGCGGCGACCCTCGTCGACGACCTCACGGGCGTGCTCGAGTCGATGACGGGCTCGATGTCCGGCGGCGCGAAGATCATGCTGCTGTACGGCGTCGACGCGGCCCTGCCGACGCTCGAGGCGAAGGCGGTCGGGCAGCTGAAGAGCGGCCTCGACCACCTGCGCGTGATCCTGAAACAAGGACCGAGCCACGGCATCCACACGATCGGCTGGTGGCGCAGCATCGCCCGGCTCAAGGACACGCTGGGGTTCGCCGGCACCGACGACATCGGCGCGTGGGCGGCCCTGGACGTCCAGGGCAACGAGCTCGCGCCGTTCGCCGCGGGGCAGGTCGTGCACTGGTCGCCGCGCCCGGGCCGGGCGTTGTTCTTCGACCGCACCACGCACGGCGCCCCCGAAGTGATCATCCCGTTCCAGCGTCCGGAGAACGCGCAATGACCGACGACGGCGCCACCGCGGCCATGCGGTACAAGGAAATCATCGCCCTGTCCCGTGGCTCGGCGGACAACCTCCGCGCCTGGGAGCTCCGGCGCGCGGAGTCGATCGAGGCGGAGATCGAGGAAGCGTCGAACGCGATCGCCGTCGCGACCGAACGCGAAGAACGCGCGGCCGAACGCGCGACGCGCTGGTGGAAGATGGCGCTGCACAACATCCAGGGCCTGACGTGGCTCCCCCCGGGCGACCACCCCCGCCCGGTCCCGACCGCCCGCGCGGCCTACCTCGAGCGGTACCTCGAGGAGGTCAAGCCGAGCTACCAGGAACTGGTGCAGGCGGTCCTGAGCCTGGGGTGGCGAGCCAAGCGCGCGGCGGCGAAGCGGGGAGAGCAGCCGCCGCCGGTTTAGCCGTTCCAGCCGTTCCAGCCCGGTCTCAGACGTCGTAGACGGTGTCGTAGGGCTCGTCTTCGTCCGGAACCTGCCTGCGCGGCCGCACCACCGGCTGTTGTTGCTGCCGTTCCGGCGGACTCGCGAGACGGCCACCGGCGGCCACGGCTTCCCGCACAGCGGCGGTGATGGTCCGGCCGAGACTGACGGCGTCGTACCGCATGGCCTCGGCCGTCAGCCGCACCTCACTGACGACCCCGCCGGGCCCGGCGAGCACGGTGACGCTCCGATCCGCCGAGACGACGGTCGTGTGCCCGCTCCCCGCGATCCCCGCGAGCAGCCGCCGGTTCTCGGCCTTGCGGTCCTCGATCTGCTTGAGCTGCCAGCGCATCTCATCGATCAGCTGCGGATTGTTCATGGTCTCCCCGGATACCGCACGAATTCGTAGTACCTCTGGTTCAGTTGCACCGTGTACCCCCGGCTGTGGGCGAGCACCATCAGCTCGGGAAGGCTCAGCTCCTCGAAAGCGGCGGTCAGCCGGTAGAGCGGCCGCTCGTCGAGCCGCTGGACGAGCAATCGGATGCCGGCCCGCCGGCGGTCACGCGTTCCCCTGGCTGCGCAGGCTCCAGGCCACCCTGGCTGTCGCCTCGGCGACCGCCGGCCAAGCGTCCTCCGACGCTGTGGCGACCGAGAGCACCACCACGGACCGGCCGTCCGGCAACGGAATCTGGTACTCGGCCTTGATCTGCGCGCGTATATCCCCCGCCGGCAGGTGGAACTCGCCGCCGCTGATCGCGACGACAGCCGGGCCGATCGGCAATCGCACTGGTTGAACGACCGCGCGGGGGTGGCTGCTCCGGTACTGCTCGGCCATCGCCGCGACGACGGCGTCCGGGTTGGCGGGCGCGGTTTCGGGCCACTGCACCACGCCCAGCGTCAGGGTCGCGACGTCCGGCGGCCGCGGGCCGACCGCGAACTTGCCGAACACGCGGATACCGTTGGCCTGCATGGCCGGCACCAGCGCCATCAGGTAGCTGCCGAACTCTTCGACGCTCGTACCCGCTCCGGCCGCCAGGTTCCCGGCGACGGTCCAGGCGTGCCCGCGGTTCAGCTTGTCATCCCCGCCCACCGGCATCCCGGCGAACCCGGGCGGCAGGTCGATGTGCAGCGGCATCAGTTCCACACCTCGTCTTCCGCCCGCTCGCGACGACGATCAGGCGCGTTGTCGGCCACTGTCCCGGCATCGGCCGCGCTCATGAACGCGCCGACGGCCGGCGAAGCCACGTGGACCCAGCCGTGGTCGTCTTGCGGTACCCAGTAGCTCTTGAGGTCGTCCAACGGGCTTTCGAAGTCCTCACCACCGAAGACTTCACCGAGCTCCTGCTCACGCAGGAGGGCGTAGGTCCCCACCTTGACCGCCAGGTCCGGCGCCCCCGGGATGAGCCCGACCAGGGTGGTGGCCACTCCGGCCGCGTCGAAGACCAACGTCTCGGTGGCCACGTCGGCCCCGGCGGTCTTGGCGAGCACGTGCCCGTCGAGCGCCGCCAGCCCGAACCCGCCGCCGACCGCGCCGACGATCTCGCCCGCCGGATCCGGGATGAAGTCGCCGAGCACGCCCAGTGCGTTGCCGATGTCGCCCACCACGTCGGAGCACTTCGAGATCACCTCGGCGTGGTCCTGGACGAAGTTCCACACCTCGTCGACCGAGTCGGCCAGGGTGTTCGACAGGTCGGTCAGCGCCCCGCCCACCGCGTCGGACAGCTCGTCCAGCAGGTCCGGCTCGTCAGGGGCCAGCTCCTTCGCCTGCCGCAGCAGCTCGGCGACCCGGCCCGCGGCGCCGGTGTGCTCGGTCAGCAGCTGCTTCGCCGCGTCCTGGACGTTCTGGCAGCCGTCGATCGCGGTCTCGAGCTGCCCACCCGCGTTGTCGAGCAGGCGCTGGGCGATCTGCAGGGACGGCTGGTCCGGGAACGTCCGGTTCGCCAGCGCGAGGTCCGGGTTCGCCCGCGCCTGCTCGGCCGCGCGGGCGGCCGCCTCCGCACGGGCTTCCAGGTCCGCCGCGCGCTTCTGCAGGTCGCCGAGGTCGTGGGACCACGCGTCCAGCGCGTCGGCGGCCTGGCCCATCGCCTTGGTGGCGCCGTCGAGGTACCCCGGCAGCGGGCCGACGCGCCGAGTGAAGGCCTCGCTCGCCTCGCCCTGCCAGACACCCTGCTTGGTGACGATCTCGCGCAGCGAGACGTTCGCCTCGGCCAGATCACGGCTCACGACGCGGTACTTGCCGGCCAGGTCGGCGACGCCGTCGAGATCGCCGGGCGCCGGGTCGAAGCCCAGCGCCGGGAAGTCGCGGGCGCTCATCGGTCGAGGCCGTTCAGGAGATCGGTGATGCCACCGGTCGCACCGCCACCGACCGGGCCGTCGCCCCGGTCCGCCAGCTCACCCACACCCGGCATCCCGCCCGTGATCCCGCCACCCACCGGACCATCACCCGAGCCGAACACGTCAGACCCGAACTTCCCCAGCTCCCCACCGAACTGGGCCTCGATCTGCTCGTACTTCCCCTTCGCCTGCTTCAGCCGCTCCGTGATCCCGACGGCCGCGTCGCCGAGACGCCCGATCCCGTACCCCCACGCCTCCTCGAACTCCGCTCCCGCCCGGCCCAGCTCGGCGTTGCCGAGTGAGCCGAACGCCCCGCCGCCGCCGAGTTTCCGGTTCGCGTCGGCCATCCGGTCCGCCGCCGTACCCAGGTCGGCGATGAGCTTGCCCAGCTCGTCGACCTTCACCGCGTATCCGTCCACGCCACCCTCCCTGTGGTCCCGTCGCCCAGTAAGACGACCGAACACGCAGAGCGGTTTCGAAGTCACTCGATGTCACTCGAAGGTGTGGGCACGAAGAAGGCCGCCACCGGGCAACACCCGATGACGGCCTTCCCAACGGAACTACGGCTGCGGGAAGTACTTCCCGAGCACCTGCTCCAGGTAGTCGAGCAGGTCGTACAGCGCGTCCTGGATCGCGTTGCCGGTGCTCGGCCGGAACCGGATCACCTGCGGGTCGTGGTCACTGGCCTGGTCCGCGAACTCCGCGTTGATGTGGACGACGTCGTAGTCCACCCCGCGCGGCGCCTTCGACGCCAGGATGTGGTCCAGCACCTGCGACTGGCCCTCGAAGACGTAGCTGTAGCGCTCCGCCTCCGGCACCGTCGCGATCAGGTCCTTCAGCGCGCCACCCGCGGTGAGCGTCTGGACGGCCGGCGAGAACGGGTAGTCGTTCAAGTCGCCCGCCACCACGATGTTGGCGTTCTTGTCGGCCGCCAGCAGGGAGTCGACGAACCCGCGCAGCACCGTCGCCTGCTTGGCCCGCTGCACCTCGGAGCTGCGCACCGGCGGCTGGTTGCGGCCGTGCGTCGGCTGGTCGCCGCCCTTCGAGTTGAAGTGGTTGGCGATGACGAACACCGTGCGGCCCTGGAAGACGAACTCGCCGGCCAGCGGCTTGCGGCTGGCCGTCCACGCCTCGTTGGCCGGGTCGACGCGCCCCGGGGACGCCGACAGGTGCGCCTTGCCGTGGTCCTTCGTCACGCTGACCGGCGTGGTCGGCGTGCCACCCGGACGGTCCACAAAGGACACCCGAGCCGGGTTGAACAGGAACGCCACGCGGATGTTGCCGCCCGGCTGGCCGCCGTCCTGGTCGTTCACCGGGTCGATCGAGCGCCACTGGTAGCGCGGGCCACCCTTGGCGACGATGGCGTCGGTGAACTTCTGCAGCGTCTGGTCCGCGACGACGACGCCGTCGTCGGTCGCGCCCGTGTTGTCCTGGATCTCTTCCAGGTTCACGATGTCCGGCGTCGCCAGGTGGGTCACGATCGCCTCGCCGAGCCGGTCGTACTTGGCCTGCGGGTCGCTCGGCGCCAGGTTTTCGACGTTGTAGGTGGCCACGGCCAGCTCGCCGGTGCGCTGCTTGCGCGTGGTCTCGGCCTGCAGCCCGTTGTCCTTGTCGGCCCCGAGCACGCTGGCGAACAGCGTGTAGCCACCGAAGGTGCTGTACTCGACCGGACCGGACGTGACGCCGGTCAGCGCGTCACCGACGTTGAGCTTCGGGAACGGCCGCTGGTCGAACGAGATCAGCGACTGCACCTTGAGGACACCGCTGTTGAGCTTGTCGTAGCCCAGGTAGACGCTGCCGCCGCGGACGGAGCGGTGCTGGTCCGGCTTGGTCGTCACGTACAGCTCGTTGAACGAGTTCGACGGGCCGACGACGCGGGCGTCGCTGACGCTCACGATCTCGCTCTCGTGCGCCTCCCAGAAGTCCAGCGCGTACTTCGCCGGCTCCAGGGGCAGCGCCTCGATGTTCCCGCCGGGCGACGGCGCGTAGGTCTCCGGCACCGTCGTGGGGCTCAGCACGGTCGGCGCGGGCAGCGCGTTGTCGTGCGAGTCGACCGTCCACTGTGCCGTGCCCAGCTCGGTGAGCGACTGGTAGACCGACGTCGACGGGGTGTCCGGGTAGAACTCGCGGACGGTGCCGGTCGCGGTCACGGCGTCGCCGACCGCGACAGCCGGGCTGGTCGAGCCGGTGAACACGAACAGGCCCTCGCTGGTGCGCGGGTCGTTGTCCGGGGCCGGGTCGGTGAGCCAGAAGCCGCGGGACGAGCCGAAGGTCCGCGTCGCGGTGACGACGCCGGTCACGCCGCTGACCTTCTGGTCCTTCAGCGGGGAAAGCCGCGTGGTGCCCTGGATGTCGTGGATCTTCGCCGGGGTCCCCGGCTCGCCGGGCCCGGTGCCGCCGCCGGTCGTCTCGCCCGCGGCGTTGGTCGGCGTCGGGTCGCCGACGGTGAAGTCCGCGGCGTTGTCGTCGGTGTCGGCGAGGGTGGTGCCGCGCGCGACGGACGTCGCGTTGGCCGGCGCCGCCGTCGGGTTGCCCTCGCGCACGGTGGCGGCGCCGAACCCGACGAGGTCCTTGACCCGGGTGTCGGCCGCGCAGTCCGCGGCGGTCTTGCAGGTCAGCGCGGTGGTCCCGGAGACGAGGGCGATCGTGCCCGCGGTCGCCGACATCGCGATCGTGCCGGTCGCGTCCGGTGCGGGCAGTGCGACGGTGCCCCCGGCACCCTTGCCCTCGGCCACCAGGTAGCGCCCGCTCGGCGCGACGCTCCCGGCCAGCTGCGTCACCTGCCAGGTGCTCGACGCGCTCGCCGAACCGGGCAGGTACTGGACGCTGAAGCCGGCCAGGCTCGCGGCCGCAGTACCGTGGTTAGCGAGTTCGACGAAGTCGTTGGTCAGCGTGGCGCCGGAGTTGCCGCCACCGCCGTAGACCTCGGCGATGACCGCGTCGGCGCTGGGCGTCGCGAGCGCGGCTGGTGCGGCCACCCCGCCGAGCACCAGGCCCGACGCGACGGCCACCGTCAGCGCGGCCTTGGATCTGTGGGTCTTGGTCACCCTGAGTCCCCTTTGTGCTTGAACAGTCGTGGCATAGTCCCCCGAACAGATGAGGAGCAGGAAGACAAAGATGCAACGATTCGTAACAACTACTTTCGTCGTCACTCGATCGGCAGAGCAGGCTTCGTGATCACGTTGGTACTTGGCGGAGACGTCAACGTTCAGGGCCGCGCGACACCGTCGAAGGCCTTCGAACACCTGCATCCCCTGCTCCAGGGCGCCGACATCCGGTTCGTGAACCTCGAAGGACCGCTGTCGGGCACCGCCGGGAACTCCGGCGGCGCGGACATCCCGCACAAACCGAACTGGCGCCACTCCGCGCAGCAGATGGTCGAGGCGTTGACGGCCGCCGACGTCGACGTCGTCTCGTGCGCGAACGACGTCACCTACCCGCCGGCCGCCGCGATGACGAGCCTCGCCGTGCTCGACGAAGCCGGGATCGCGCACTGCGGCGCCGGTACGGGCCTCGCCGCCGCGCACGCGCCCGCCGTGCTCGAACGCGCCGGGCAGAAGGTCGCCTTCCTCGCGTACACGTCGCTCTGCTGGCCGTTCGGCCAGGCGGCGCAGGTGACGGCTCCGGGCGTCGCGCAAGCGCTTGCGACCACGTCCTACCAGCCGGACCCGCGCGTCGCCGACGTCCCGGGACTGCCGCCGCTGGTGCGCACGGCACCGGTGCCCGAGCACCTGGAGCGGCTCGCCGCCGACGTGCGCCGGGCGAAGGCGGCCAACGACCACGTCGTCGTCTCGATGCACTGGGGCCTGCCCGGCGCGGAGCTCGCGGAGTACCAGGTGACCTACGGCCGGGCGGCGATCGACGCCGGCGCCGACCTGGTCGCCGGACACGGCCCGCACACGATCCAGGCCGTCGAGGTGTACCGCGGCCGCGCGATCCTCTACAGCCTCGGCAACCTCGTGTTCGACTGGCCGGCGATGCGCGGCCGGCACCTCGACGGGCTGCTGGCCGGCTGCATCTTCGGCGACGAACCCCGGCTCGAGCTCATCCCGGTGCGGCGCAACGCCGACAACGAGTGCGAACCGCTCGCGGGCGAGGAAGCGGACCGGGTGCTGCGCTACGTCACGGACGTCTCCGCGCAGCGCGCCACCGCCGTGACCGTGCGGGACGGGATCGCGTCGGTGGCGGGCTTAGGCGTTGGGGCGTAACGGATCGCGCGCGAGGAGTTACAGCTCGCGTTACGCCTGTCACCCATCCGGCGCATCTGCCTTAAATGCAGGTCAAGGACCGGAGTCACCGCTGTGAAGCAGAGGTACGGTCTGCGAGAGCCGCCGGAAAAGTGGCGTAGACCACTTCTGGAGGCACAACAGTCAGCACGACACGGGGGGAGGGAGAATGATCATGTGGGGGCTGATCGTTCTCAGCTGCGTGTTCGTGCTGGTACTGGGGACAGCCGCGGTCGTGGACCTTCGGGCCCACGATCGCGGCAGTACCCGGGTCAGCGGACGGCGGACCTCGCCCGATAACGGCCGATGAGCGTCCGCGCGCCGGCCAGCGCGACCCGTCCGGCGCCCTTCGCGCTCGCCGCGAGCACCGTCGTCCAGTCGAAGTAGTCGCGCCACAGCACGATCCGGCCGCCTTCGACCTCGAACGTGCCGCACACCCAGAACTCCGCTTCCCACGCGCCGCGGCGCAGGACGTCGGTGCGTTCGGTGAGGACGATGTTGCCGTCCACGGCGATGTGGTGCGTGCGCGCTTCGAACCCGGAACCGAACCGGGCCATCAGCCGCAGCTGCTTCTCGACCGCGGCGACGCCGCGAGCGGGCGGCAACGGCACGTTCTGGTACACGATGTCGCTCGCCGCGAACGTCAGCGCGCGGTCGATGTCGAGGTCTTCGAGAGCCTTCAGGAAACCGGTCACCACTGCCTGGGGGTCTTCGGTCATGCCCCCAGGCTAAGGCTCAGAACGGCCGGTCGCCCGCGATGGCGACGCGCTCCGCGATCCGGACGTGCGGGTGGTAGTCGTTCACGGCGTAGTGCTGCGTCGCGCGGTTGTCCCAAAAGGCCACGGAGTCCGGCCGCCAGCTGAAGCGCACCTGGAACTCGGGCGTGTGGGCCTGCAGGAACAGGTACCGCAGCAGCCGGTCGCTCTCGGCCCGGTCGAGGCCGACGATGTGCGTCGTGAACGCCTGGTTGACGAACAGGGTGCGCCGCCCGGTCTCCGGGTGCGTGCGGACCACCGGGTGCTCGACCGGCGGGAACCGCTCCTGCCACTGCGCGAGCAACGCCGGATCGGCGAACCGGTCGAACCCGGGGAGGTAGTCGTGCACCGCGGTCAGCCCGTCGATGCGGCCGCGGACGTCTTCGGGCAGGTTGTCGTAGGCCGCGGCCATGTCGGCCCACATCGTGTCGCCACCGACCGGCGGCACCTCGATCAGCCGCAGCACCGACCCGAGCGCCGGGTTGGGCCGCCAGGTGACGTCGGTGTGCCAGATGTTCTCGAAGCCGGGCATGGACGCGGTGCGCTCGAAGCGCGTGACCTCGTCGTTCTCGCCCCGCGGGATGAACGGGTTGGTCTCCAGCTCGCCCCAGTTCGCGGCGAACGCGCGCTGCTGCGCCGGCGTGATCCGCTGGTCGCGGAAGAAGACGACCTTCCACTCGAGCAGGGCGCGGTTGAGCTCGGCCCGCAGTCCGGGCGTGACCGGCTCGGCGAGGTCGACACCGTCGATCTCGGCGCCGATCACCCGGCCGAGCGGGCGGATCCGGAACAGCTCGTACGGTTCGCTCGGGTTGTCGCGAAGGGCGCGCGGGCCCTCGACGATGCCGTCCGTGGGCGTCACGGCCTCACGCAGCTGAATCCGGGCAGGCAGATCTACGGACATGACTGTGCTCCAAGGGTTTTCGGGAGAATTCGGACGCCGGGCTCGCGTCAGGCAGGGGGCGAGCCCAGGCGGCCGCGGCGCAGGAGCAGCTCCACGGTGCCTTCCCCGATCGACCGCTTGGAGGCGCGGTCGTGCCACCGGATTGGCGTGCTTTCCGAGGTGGCGGGCATGCGCCCATGGTCAACCTAGTCCCGCCCTGCGGTCAAGACGTCCACTTGGTGGAACGCCCCCAACGCCGCAGGTCACCGCGATGCGGGTCACGCGGGCCGATGAGGCAAGATCTTCCCCGATCGAGTGAGCGCCCTTGACGACGGAGGTCTCCCCATGCCGAAAGGCAGAGGCTCGCGGATCGACAGTGGTGCCCCGGAGCTTCGCCCCGGGGGCTCCGCCACCCGGAAGAAGCCTGACCGGCTGCGCCGGGCGGCCGACCAGCTGGACCAGGCCGCGGCCGCCGACGACAAGGCCGCCGGCCGGTTCGCCGAGGCCCGCGTCGACTCGACGCCGTTCGGCATCTCGGCCCAGGCCCGCGAGCTCGCGGCGCGCTGGTCGGCCGCGCTCGCCGCGCGCGAAGCGGACGCGCGCGTCCTCGGCGACGCGACGTCGGACCTGGCCGGCCGGCTCCGCATGGCGGCCGGGACCACGAGCGGTTCGGGCTTCCGGAGGCGGATCGCGGTGGCACCGTGACGCTCGAGCTGTTCGAACACCCGGCACTGACCTCGGCCGCGACCCGGCTGGCCACGCTCCGAGCGGCGGCCGGCCGGATCGGCGCGGCCGACCCGGTCGCGGCCCTGCGCCACGTCGACTGTTCCCGCGCGGCGATCCGCGCGTCCGCCACGGAGGTGGACGCGGGTTCGTCGGTGGTGACGTCGGCGTCCACGGAGTTCCGCACCGGCGTCGACCTGGCGGACGCCGGCGGCAGCGCGGAAACGTTCGCGACCTGGGCGGACACAGTGGACGGTCAGTACACGAAGGCCGCCCACGCGGCGGCCACGACGGCGGCACTGGGCCTCCGGATCGCCTCGGAACTGGACGCCTTGGCCCGATCGACGTCAGTCGAGGTCACCGCAATAGCCGACGCGGCCGAGGCGGCGGCATCAGCGGTCCTGTCGGACGACCGGTCGGCCGAGGTGGTGAGCACGGTCAGCCGCGCGTGCGCATCGGTGGTCCGGACGGTCCAGGAGAAGGCGTCGTCGCTGACTTCCCTTGCCGCGGAACTGGAACCACTGACGACCCCGGCGGTCGACCTCAGCTGAAGTGCTCCCGGGCCCAGTCTTCAAAGGGCCGCGCAGGATGCCCGGTGACCCGAGCGACGTCCAGCGAGACGGGCTCCGGTTCCGTAACGAGCGACGCCCAATACCCCAGGGCGGTAGTCGCGAATTCCACACCCATCTGTTGACCCAGTTGAGTTTTCGCTTCCGCAACCGGCTGTTCTTCCCACACGGTCGACTTTCCCGTCGCATCCCCGATGAGTTTCACCTGCTCGGCTTCGGTGAGCGCTTCGGGTCCGGTGACGAGGTAGATCTGCTTGGCGTGGTCACCGGTTATCGCCTTCACCGCCATGTCGGCAACATCGCGCTCGTGAACGAGCGACCTCCGGGCTTGCCCATAAGGCCCCCGGACGACACCGGTCGCGGCTTGGTCCGCCCAGCCGAGGGTGTTGGTGGCGAGGCCGGTGACCCTCAGAAAGGTCCAGTCGTCAGTGATCCGTTGGACGGCTTTCTCGACGTCTCCCCAGACACCGCCGTGCTCCGCGCTCATCGCGGAGAGGTAGACGACCTTCTTGCCTTCCAACGGTTTCAGGGCCTTCTCGATGCCCTCGGAATCGAAGGAAGGCCAGAGCAGATAGACAGCGTCAACGCCTTCGGCGGCTTCGGTGAGATCGGCGATGTCCCCCTGAACGACCTCGACGCCCGCCGGGGCCTTCGCCGCGTCCCGCACTAAAACGCGCACGTCGACCCCGGCGTCCAGCAGGCCACTGACGACATGACGTCCGGTGTGGCCGGTGGCCCCGGTGACGAGAACGGTCATGGTGTGCTCCCTCGTGATCGGCTACCCCACCACGGTCACACTTCAAGAGCCCTTCAAGTCAAGGGTGAGGCATTCGAGTGATTGTTCGCCCGCCCTGCAACAAGGGCCGGCTTCCGCGCGAACCGGGAGGGTGCCGTCACCCACCTCGAGGTGACCGCGGGAAGGAACAGCATGGCTTTGTTCAACCGGAAACGGAAGACTTCTCTGTTGCCCGCAGACATCGTCGACCGGGTCGTCGGTTATATCCGGACCGAGGCGCATTCACCGAACGCTCCCGCGTCGTTCGACACTCCCGGTCTCATCTACAGCCTGCATTCGACCGCGCACGCCGATCCCGCGCGCTTCATCGAGAAGCTCGCATCCGCGGTTCTGCCGGCCGGTGGCGAGGCTTCTCGCGGCGGCGCTCGGGTGGTCTGGGAGCTACTGACGTCGGAGCACCTGACGGATCCGAACTGCGAGACCATGCTCGACGCCGGCCTGGACTGGCTGCGTGCCACCAGAGTCGGCTCCGCGCACCTCTTCGGTTACGAGATCGGCAGGTGGCACACGACCCACGGATCGTGGTAAACCCGCGGCCTCCCGCGAAAGCCGAAACCCCCGGTCGGCTGAGCCGACCGGGGGTCCGGGTGCGCGGTGGCGGTGGGATTTGAACCCACGGACGGGGATTAGCCGTCACACGATTTCGAGTCGTGCTCCTTCGGCCGCTCGGACACGCCACCGCCAAGAAATATACCGGAGGGCCTTCCCCGGCCTCACATGGGGTCAGCGGGGCGGCCGGGGCGACGTCGGGTCTGGACGTCGCGGATCACGCCTCGTGCCTTGTCGCGCAGGTCATGAGCCACTTCGCGGACCTGGGCCGTCCTTCGCTGGGATCGGCCCGAAGCCTTGAGACGATCGTTGCCGGTCACGTCTCCGAGCTTCTCGCGAGCGCCGCCGACTGCCTGCTGGACCTTGTCCTTCATCGTCACGACGTTCCTCCTTCGACGGGGACCTCACCTAAGGGGTACCCAGAGGAGAACTCAGCGACGCGTCGCGAAGTACGTCTCCAGCAGGGACGCGCACTCCGCGACGAGCACCCCGCCGTGGACTTCCGGGCGGTGGTTCAGCCGACGATCACGGACGACGTCCCACAGGGACCCCACCGCGCCCGTCTTGGGCTCCCACGCGCCGAACACCAGCCGCGAGATCCGCGCCAGCACCAGCGCGCCCGCGCACATCGTGCACGGCTCCAGCGTCACCGCCAGCGTGCAGCCCTCGAGGCGCCAGCCGTCGCCCACCACCTTGGCGGCCGCGCGCAGCGCCAGGACCTCCGCGTGCGCCGTCGGGTCGCCCAGCTCCGTGCGCGCGTTGCGCGCCGCGGCCAACGGGAGGCCTTCGGGGCTGAACACGACCGCGCCGATCGGGACGTCGGCACCGGGGGCGCGCGCGGCCTCCAGCGCCGCCTCCACGGCCTCGGTGTCGGACGGGCGTCTCAGAGCTCGTCCAGGAGCTTGGCGAACTCGCTGCCGAACCCGACGCGCTGCGCGATCATCTGCAGCTGTTCGTCCGGGTACAGGTCGACCTCGCCGACGATGACCTCCAGCTCCGGCGCCGGCAGCCCGAGGTCCGCGAGGATCTCGAGGTCGCCTTCGGGCCAGACTGAGTCGTCTTCCTCGTCCGGCGGTTCGACGCGCAGGACGTCGAGGACGTCCGCCGCGATGTCGTAGTCGAGTGCCGCCGCCGCGTCCGAAAGCAGCAACGCCGGTCCCCGCGGGCTCGGCCGGACGAGGACGAAGAACTCGTCGTCGACCGCCAGTAGCCCGAAGGCCGCGCCGGTGGAACGTAGTTTGCCCAGTTCAGTGATCGCCGCGTCCAGCTCTGTCAACGCCCCCGGGTCGAGCGCACTGCACCGCCACCGACCGTCCTCCCGGACCACGGCTACCGCGAAGCCCGTGACCGGCTCATCCACCGCCATGCGCACACCGTATTCCGCCGCTCGACCGAGCGCACGCACGGTGCGCCCGAAGCGCCGCATGGGGCACTATCGGGAGCATGACCGGCCCCACTGACCTGCCCACCTTGCCCGGCACGCCGTTCGCCGGCCTCCTCGACGACGCGCGGGCGCTGCAGGAGCGCACCGTCGCCTTGCGACGCGCCGTGCACCGGCACCCGGAACAGGGCCTCCACCTCCCGATCACCCAGGCGGCCATCCGCGAAGCCCTCGCCGACCTGCCGTTGGAGATCACCGAGGGCAAGGCCGCGACGTCACTGACGGCCGTCCTGCGCGGCTCCCGGCCCGGCCCGGCGGTGCTGCTGCGCGGCGACATGGACGCGCTGCCGCTGACCGAGGCGACCGGGCTGGACTTCGCGTCCGAGGACGAGGAGTCGATGCACGCGTGCGGGCACGACACCCACGTGGCGATGCTCGCCTCCGCCGCCCGGCTGCTCGCCGAGCGGAAGGATCAGCTGGCCGGGTCGGTCGTGTTCATGTTCCAGCCGGGCGAAGAGGGCCACCACGGCGCCCGGTTCATGATCCACGAAGGCGTGCTCGACGCCGCCGGGACGCGGGTCGAGCGCGCGTTCGGCGTCCACATCCTCGCCAACCTGCGCAGCGGGCTGCTGGCGGTCCGGCCGGGAACGCAGATGGCGTCGGCGGACTCGTTCTTCGTGCGCGTCACCGGCAAGGGCGGGCACGGTTCGGCGCCGCAGCACGCGATCGACCCGGTGCCCGCGGCCGCGGCGATGGTCGGCGCGCTGCACACGATGATCACGCGCCGGGTCAGCGTGTTCGACCCGGCCGTGCTCTCGGTCACGCGGATCCAGGCCGGCACGACGTCGAACATCATCCCGGAGACCGCCGAGCTGGAGGGCACGATCCGTGCCCTGTCCGAGCACACGCGCGCGCTGGTCCGCGCCGAGGTGCCGAAGGTGTGCGAGCAGGTCGGCGCGGCGTACGGCTGCCGCGTCGTCGCCGACGTCGGGCCGGGCTACCCGGTGACCGTCAACGACGACCGCGTCGCCGCCGAGGTCCTGACGATCGGCGAAGCCGTGCTCGGCCCGGAGAACGTCGAGCTGATGGCCGACCCGATCATGGGCGCCGAGGACTTTTCCTATGTCCTGCAACGCGTTCAGGGCGCGTTCGCGTTCCTCGGCGCGTGCCCGCCCGGCGTCGACCCCGCCGAAGCCGCGGCGAACCACTCGAACCGCGTGCTCTTCGACGAAGACGCGATGCCGAACGGGGTCGCGATGCTGGCCGCCTTCGCCCTGGACGCCCTCCGCTAGGGCCCGGTGCGCGACGGGCGGCCGTCCTCCAGGTGCCCGGCGAAGCGCCGGCGCCACCCCGGCGCTTCGAACGTGACGTCGTACCAGCCGTTCGCCGTCACCACCGGGAAGTCGTGCTCGCCGCTCGGCGGGATCGTGACGCCGTTGAGCGCGACCGGCGCCGGACCGGCGTTGGTCACCGTCACGCGCAACGCCGGTGTCGCCTCGAAGGTGACGGCGGCGTCAAGGCCGGGCCCGCTGCCCGACGCTTCCACCAGGAAGCCGTTCGGGCCGTGGATCGCGACGTCGTAGGACGCGCCGTACGCGACGTCGCCGGTCACGACGCCGCTCGGCGCGACGTCGAAGCGTTGCACCGTCGCGCCCGCGTGGTAGGCGTGCGCGGAGAGCTGCAGCGCCTCGGTGCCGTGGTTCGCCAAGTGCAGCTTGAGCCCGCCCGGCTCCACAGTGGCCCACGCGACCGGCTGGTACGGCAGCGGGCGCGCCTTCGCGGTGCCGGACTCCTGCGTCAACGCACCGGGCCGCACTCCCGGCTTCGGCAGCCGTGCCTGCGTCCGGTCCACTTCGGCGCGCAACGCGGCGACGTCCGGCAGCAGCGGGATCGTCGTGTCGTGCGTCCGGAAGTCGAAACAGCTGGTCAGGTCGCCGCAGATCGCCCGGCGCCACGCCGAGATGTTCGGCTCCTTCACCCCCGTCCAGGTCTCGAGGAACCGCAGCACCGACGTGTGGTCGAAGACCTGCGAGTTCACCCAGCCGCCGCGGCTCCACGGCGAGATCACGGTCATCGGCACCCGCGGCCCCAGGCCGATCGGCGCCGGCGGCCCGGACGGCGCGCCCCTCGCGGGCCGGTTCGCCGGCAGGAACTCGCCGGGTGTCCCGGGTGGCGGGGTCGGCGGGAGGACGTGGTCGAAGAACCCGTCGTTTTCGTCATAGTTGACGAACACGACGGTGGATTCCCACAGTTCCGGCTTGTCCCACAACGCTTTCAGCATTCGCTGGACGTACGCGGCACCGTCGACCGGCCGGGCTGCGGGGTGCTCGCAGTAGCCGTAGGGCGCTACGACCCACGACACCGCGGGCAGGGTCCCGGCGTCGCAGTCCGCGAGGAACTCGGCCAGCACGTGGTCGAGGTCCTGGCCACGGCCGGAGTCCGGCTTGAGCTTCGTGCGCAGGTTCGCGCGCTCGGCCAGCCGTTGCTTCACGGGGTCCATCGAGTACAACGCGTCGTGGTAGTTCCGGAACAGCCACAACGGGTTGTCGCCGTAGTCCCCGACGAAGTGCTCCGGGACGCCACGCTCCTCGTCGTTCGCGTAGATCCGCCACGAGACCCCGGCGGCTTCCAGACGCTCCGGGTACGTCGTCCAGCGGAACGACGGCTCGTAGTCCGGGAAGTTGTGGGTGACCGGACCGCCCGCGACCCCGTCCGGGTCGATCGTGCCGGTCCAGTGGAACAGCCGGTTCGGCTGCGTCGGCCCTTGGATCGAGCAGAAGTAGTGGTCGCACAGGGTGAACGCGCCGGCCAGCGCCCGCTGGAACGGGATGTCCTCACGCGCGAAGTGCCCCATCGTCATCGGGCTCTTCGCGGCGATCCAGCCGTCGTACGCGCCGCCGTTCCACGCGCGGTGCGTGCTGTTCCAGTCGTGCGGCAGCTCGCCGAGGTCCTGACCGTCCACCACGGACGTGTCGATCCGGAACGGCAGCACCGGGTCACCGCCACCACCGCTGCCGCGTTGCCGGAAGACGTCACGCAGGGCCGCGCGGTCACCGAACCCGCGCACCCCGGCCATCGTCCCGTAGTAGTGGTCGAACGACCGGTTCTCCTGCATCAGCACCACGACGTGGCGGACGTCGTCGATCGTGCCCGTGCGCGACGCCGGCACCGCGCACGCCGCGGGCAGCGCACCGGCCACCGTCACCGCGGCCGCGCCACCGAGCACCGTCCGCCGCCGGATCCGGCCCATGCCCACCTCCTCGGCGCGAGCTTTCCGCACGTCAGCACGCCGGGCAAGGAGTACCGTCGCCGCCGGGAGAAAGGTGGAGCCATGCTCGACTCAGCGGATCTGGTCGCCTTCGCACCGTCGACCGACCTCGAACGCTCACGTGCCTTCTACACGGATGTCGCCGGGCTCGAGTTCATCGAGCAGTCTCCCTTCGCCTGTGTGTTCCGCAGCGGTGGCACCATGCTGCGTGTCACCGCTGTGCAGGAGTTCACGCCGCACCCGTTCACCGTGCTCGGCTGGGCGGTGGCCGACATCCACGCGGCCGTCGCCGAGCTGCGTGCTCGGGGCGTCGAGTTCCTGACCTTCGACACGCTGCCACAGGACACCGACAAAATCTGGACCACGCCCGGCGGCCGGATCGCCTGGTTCCGCGATCCCGACGGCAACGTGCTCTCCCTGACCGAGTTCGCTGGCGATTAAACAACAGTGTTGATTTAATAGGTCCATGACCGATGCTGAACGCCTCGCCCAGCTCGCTGACCAGGAGGAACGCCTCCAGTTCACGAAGTTCGACAACGAGACCGCGCTCGCCCTCGGCGCCCAGCTGCTGGCCGCCGCGCGGGACCGCGGGCTGGCCGTGACAATCTCCGTCCGCCGCAACGGCCAGCGCCTCTTCCACGCGGCGCTGCCCGGGACGTCGGCCGACAACGACGCCTGGATCGAGCGCAAGAGCCGCGTCGTCGACCGCTACGGCCACAGCTCCTTCCTGGTCGGCACGCAGTTCCGCGCGAAGGGCGGCACGTTCGAAGAGGACTCCCGCCTCGACCCGGACGTCTACGCGGCCCACGGCGGCGTGTTCCCCGTGCTGGTCCGGGGCGTCGGACCGGTCGGCACGGTCGGCGTGTCCGGCCTTCCCCAGGCCGACGACCACGCGTTCGTCGTCGAGCAGCTGGAGCTGTTCCTGGCGTCTTGAAATTTCTTCGAGCGGGTTTGTCGATCCGGGGTCCGCCTCGGACGACGCGTCTTCCGAGATCCCCGATTCGAGGAGGCACCATGGCCGAACTGATCGTCACGACGTTCCTGTCCCTGGACGGCGTCTACCAGGGCCCCGGCGGCGTCGAGGAGGACCCGTCGGGCGGCTTCGACCAGGGCGGCTGGGTGACGCCGTTCTACGAGGACGACATGGCCGCCTACGCCGCCGAGTGGCTCGGCCAGGCCGGCTCGCTCCTGATCGGCCGCCGGACGTACGACATCTTCGTGCAGTACTGGCCGAAGGCGACCGACCAGGACGACCCGGTCGCGGTCGCGATGAACAACCTCCCGAAGTACGTCGTGTCCCGCACCCTGTCGGGTTCGGACTGGTCCGGCGTATCCGTCGTCGACGGCGACGTCGTCGAGTTCGTCCGCGAGCTGAAGGCGCGGCCGGGCGGTGAGATCCAGGTCCACGGCAGCGGCGACCTGCTGCAGACGCTCATCGCGCACGACCTCGTCGACGAGTACCGGCTGTGGCTCTACCCCGTCGTCCTGGGCCAGGGCCGCAAGCTGTTCCCGGAGGGCGTGGCTCCGAAGTCGTTCGAGCACGTCGAGACGCGCCGGACCTCGTCGGGCGCGAACGTGCTGGTCCTGCGCCCGGCCGGGAAACCCCGCCACGACACGTTCCGGCTGGTGACGGAGTAATTCCGTCGCGGCGCCGGACGCCGCTGGCTACCGTGGACCCATGATGCGCGCCATGACGACGACGCCGGAGAGTGTCCCGGCGCGCTGAACGACGTTTCCAGCCCGGGGCGGTTGCCCCGGGCTTCGTCTTGTGGTCATCCGCCTCGCCGTCCACGAGGAGTCCACAATGCACGATCACCGCAAGCTCGGCCGCGAGCTGGAGCTGTTCGGCTCCGACCCGCTGATCGGCGCCGGCCTGCCGTACTGGCTGCCCGACGGCGCGATCGTCCGCCACAGCCTGGAGGAGTACGTCCGCGACGTCGAACGCCGCGCGGGCTACCGGCACGTCCATTCGCCCGTGCTCGGCAAACGCGAGCTGTACGAGATCTCCGGGCACTGGTCGCACTACCGCGACGACATGTTCCCGCCGATGGACCTCGGCGGCGAGCAGGTCGTACTGCGGCCGAGCCTCTGCCCGCACCACGCGCTGATCTACCGCTCGCGCGGCCGCAGCTACCGCGAGCTGCCGCTGCGCCTGGCCGAGCTCGGCGGGATGTACCGCGCCGAGCTGTCCGGGGTGCTCGGCGGCCTGAGCCGGGTGCGCGCGATCCAGCTCAACGACGCGCACGTCTTCTGCACCCTCGACCAGGTCGAGGACGAAGCCGCGGCCGCGTTGGCCCTGATCAGGCGGGCCTACGACGCCCTCGGCATCCGCCCGGCGCGCTACCGGCTCTCGCTCGCCGGGGACACCGGGAAGTACGTCGGCGACGGGGAAATGTGGGCGCGGGCGGCGCGAATCCTCCGTTCGGCCCTCGACCGCAGCGGGCTCGAGTACGACGCCGTCGAGGGCGAAGCGGCCTTCTACGGACCGAAGATCGACGTCCAGGTCGCCGACAACGCCGGCCGCGAAGCGACCTTGTCCACCGTCCAGGTCGACTTCCACCAGCCGGCGCAGTTCGACCTGGAGTACGTCGGCGCGGACGGTGCGAAACACCGCCCGGTGATGGTCCACCGCAGCATCATCGGCAGCATCGAGCGGGCGATGGCGCAGCTGATCGAGGTCCACGGCGGCGCGTTCCCGGCCTGGCTGGCACCGGTCCAGCTGCGGTTGCTGCCGTTGTCCGACGCGGAATTGCCTTACGTGCAACGGATCCAGAACGACGACCTGCGCATCGAGGTCGTCGACGCGTCCCGCGGCAGTCTGGGCGCGCGCATCCGCGACGGACGGCTGGTGCCGTACCAGGCCGTGATCGGGCCTCGGGAGGTTTCGTCCGGCTCGCTTTCCTTCCGGCTGCGCGACGGAAGCCAGGTGGCGGCACGACCGGCGGCGGAAGCGCTGGCCGCGCTGGCCGACGAGATCAGGAAACCGCTGCGGCGAGCCAATCCAGCGCCGGCGTCAGGCTTTCCGGAGCCGACCAGCCGTTGATGACGGCGAGCAGCTCCACGTAGCGCTCGCGACGTGGGTCGTTGACGACGGCGAGCCATTCCCGCAGCCGGCCGGGTTCGCGCCCGAGGCCGCCGACGACCGCGGCGGCCTCGGGCGAATCCGGCGGCACTCCGGCGGCCAGAGCCGGTGTGACGGCGACGCGGACTTCGGCGGCCAGGTCACGGCGCAGGCCGCCTTCGTGCTGGTCGACGAGCCGGCGCAGGACCGCGCGGAACTCCGGGTCCTGGGCCAGCTCGGCCAGCTCGATCCACGCCTCGACCTGCGCGGACGCCGGGTCGTCGGGCAGTTCGGGCGTCAGCGTGCGCGCGATGCCCGCGAGTTCGGGACGGTCGCCGAGCGCGTCACGAAGGAAGTCGTCGATCAGCCGGCGACGCTCGGTGTCCGTCAGGTGGGCCAACTGATTCATGAGACTTGTCTCCTCGGGTGACGAACCACGCTCCGCAACGGCGGCCAGGACAGCGCGACGCAACCGCAGCACCCGGATCTGGACGTCCAGGGCTCCGACGTGCCTCGCCGCGACGTCGGCGACGGTGACTTCGCCGTCGACGATCCGCCGGATCGTGGCGACGTCGACGCCCAGTTCGCGAAGGGTGCGGATGAGATTGAGCCGCGCGAGTGCGGTCGCGTCGTAGAGGCGGTGACCTGCGGAATTGCGCTCGGCCGGCGACACGAGACCGCGGTCGGAGTAGAAGCGGACGGCCTTGACCGTGAGGCCGGTCAGCCGGGCCAGTTCGCCGATCGAGTACCGCATGCCGGTCAGCGTGACACCTCCCCCGAGGGGAGGCGCAAGGGTCGTTTCACCTCATCGTGTCGATCACATGTTCGATGAACGGCGGTAAAGTCGATCACGTGGAAGCAACAGTCAGTGAGCGCGTGATCCCGAGAGCCGATGGCGAACGTCGCGGAGTTCTTCGCGGGAGGCACCGGCATCAAGCAGATAGTGCTCGACGTCGAAACCGTCGAGGGCCGCCAAGACAGCACCTTCGGTCGTGGTGCCTCGCTTCGCGAGGATGGCCTCGATGACCGGCCCTTGGTCGTCGGTGCCCATCGCGGCGAACAGTGCCTCGAGGGCCTCGGCCGACATGTCGTAGTCCGCGGCGATCGCCTGGGGTTCGACATCGGCCAGCGCGAGCAACAAGAGCGTGATCAGCCCGGTCCGGTCCCGACCGGCACCGCAGTGGAACAGGACACCGCCGGGAGCGGCGTGCGCGATCGCCTTGATGACGGCGGCGCAGCGGCCGGCTTTCCGCTGGAGGAAGAGGGGGTAGTAGAGCGGGCTGCCGTTGAGCTGTTCGCGGTTGACCTGCTGCCAGAACTCGACGTCGTCGATGTCGTCGAGCGGCACTTCGAGCCGGTCGATGCCCGGCATCACTGGGGTCGCAGCGGGTGCGGTGAACTGCGCCGAACCCGCCTGCGCTGTTCGCGATTCGGCCCCAGGCCGGATCTCGTCGCGTTGCGCAGGTCGACGACGGTGCGGACACCGGCTTCACGAGCTTGGGCCCAGCCCGCGTCGATGACAAAACGCAGGTCCGCCGACCTGAAGAAGGCGCCGTAGCCGGTCGTCTCCCCGGACTTGGTCGGCAGGCCGCCGAGGTCCCTGGTGTTGAAGAAGCCGTCCCAGGCCACCGCCCTGCTCATGGTTTCGCACCACCTCAGGTTTCTTCGCGGATCCGGGTCACCAGCTGCGTCGGATTCACGAACCGTAACGCCACGACAAGGAGCAACAGCATGGAACCGGTGTAGATCGTCGCCATCGCGTCGACCGACTGGTTGGCGCGGATACCCGCGGCGAACACGGAGTTGTAGAGGGCCACGACGAGGGTCGTCGAGTCCGGGCCGGCGGTCAGGAACGTCAGCTCGAACATGCCGACCGTGCGCACCAGCACCAGGATCGACGCGGCCAGGATGCCCGGCAGCAGCAACGGCCCGAGGATCCGGGTGAACACCGACAGCGTGCGCGCGCCCGACATGCGCGCGGCGGCTTCGATCTTCGGGTCGATCTGCTCGATGAACGGCGTCATCGTGAGCACCACGAACGGCACCGACGGCACCAGGTTCGCCAGGATGACCCCGGTGATCGAGCCGGCCAGGTGGAACTTGTAGAGCACCGTCGCCAGCGGGATGCCGTAGGTGATCGGCGGGATCAGGATCGGCAGCACGAACAGCAGCATCACCAGGCGCTTGCCGGGGAACTTCCGGCGGGCCAGTGCGTACGCGGCCGGGACGCCGACCGCCACCGACACGGCGATCACCACCAGAGCGACGATCGCCGTCGTGAGGAGGACGTCCGAGAGGCCGAACTCGCGCCAGGCGTCGGCGTACCAGTGGGTGGTGAAGCCGTCCGGGAGCCAGGTGCCGAACCACTGCACACCGAACGAATCGACGACGACCGAAAGGACCACACCAGCGAGGTTGACGAAGAAGAACGCGACGACGGCCCAGACGACCCAACGTCCGGGACGCGTGACCCAGCCGGTCATCCCTTGCCTCCGGTCGCTCCGCGGTACAGCGTGCCGCGCCACGCCATGACCAGGCCGATCACGATCAGCATGAGCACCGCCATGATCATCGCGACGGCCGAGCCCATCGAGTAGTCGTACTCCTCGAACGCGGCGTGGTAGGCCGCGATCGAGATGACACGGGTCTCGTTCGCCGGGTCGCCGACGAGCTGGGCCGACGGGAACACCGAGAACGCCATCACGAACGAGAGGCAGAAGGTGATCGCCAGGCCGGGTGCGAGCAGGGGCAGCGTGATCCGCCGGAAGCGCTGGCTCCAGCTGGCGCCGAGCGTCGCGGCCGCCTTCTCCAAGGAGGGGTCGATGCCCGAGAGATAGGACAACGTCAGCAGGAACGAGAAGGGGAAGCCGGTGATGACCAGCGACAGGAGCACACCCGTGTAGTTGTGGATCAGTGGCAGCGGCTCGTCGGTGATCCCGAGGACCGTGAGCACCTTGTTCAGCCAGCCCGACTGGCCGCCGTACATGATCAGGCCCTGCGCGGTGAGCACCGTGCCGAGCGTGATCGGGACGACCAGGATCGTCGTCAGGAGGCGCTTGCCGCGCACGCGTCCGCGCAGCACGTAGGCGATCGGGATGCTGGCGAGGACGTTGATGAACGTCGCGGGCAGCGCGATGCCCAGCGTCGTCCAGATCGTGTCGCGCAGGTACGGATCGCCGAAGAACCTGGCGTAATTGGCGAAGACCCCGCCCTGGCGCGGGGCGAACGACAACTGGAGGCCGTAGAGGAACGGATACAGGAACAGGCACGCGGTGACCAGCAACCCGGGCACCAGGAGCAGCAACACGCGGTCGATGCCGCGTTCGGCCAGGCGGTGGCGCAGGGCCGGGCGGGCAGCGGTCACGACGGTCGTGGAGTTCGTGGAGGTCGTGGCGGTCACGGCGCGAACACCAGGACCCGCTCGGCCGGGACGCCGATCTTCACCGGGTCGCCGGGGGCGAGGCGCTTGTCCGTGCGGAAGTAGACCGGGATCCCGTTCGCCAAGCGGGCCGAGACCGACAGCTCGCGGCCGTGGTACTCGACGATTTCCACCGTGACGTCGAGGGCGTTCTCGGCGCCTTCGCCCACGACGAAGTCCTCGGGGCGGATGGCGACCTTGGCCGGGCCGGCCGTGAGGTCGTCGCGGTTGGTGCCGGTCAGGCGGACGCCGTCGCCCTCGACGGTGACCGGCGAACCGGTGGCCGCCGAACCGGTGACGGACGAGCTCGCGGCCGCTGAGCCGAGGGCCGCTGAACCGGCGGCCGACAAGCGAGCGGCGCTCGTGAGCGTCAGGTCCAGGAGGTTGCGGTAGCCCATGAAGGAGGCGACGTAGCTGTTCACCGGCTGGGCGTAGACCTCCTCGGGGGTGCCGATCTGCTGGACCGTGCCCTCGCGCAGCACGACCAGGCGGTCGGCGAGCGAGAGCGCCTCCTCCTGGTCGTGGGTGACGTAGACCGTGGTGAGGCCGAGGGTCTGGTGGAGGCGGCGGATCTCCATCCGCATCTCGAGGCGGAGCTTGGCGTCCAGGTTGGACAGCGGCTCGTCCATCAGGACGACCGCCGGCTCCAGCACCACGGCCCGTGCGATCGCGACGCGTTGCTGCTGGCCGCCGGAGAGCTGGGCGGGGAACTTCGCCGCGTGCTCGGTGAGCTGGACGAGCCGGAGCGCCTCGTCGACGCGTCGGCGGAGCTCGGCGCGGGCGACCTTGCGCATCTGGAGGCCGAAGCCGACGTTCGCGCGGACGGACAGGTGCGGGAACAGCGCGTAGTTCTGGAAGACCATCCCGAACCCGCGTTGCTCCGGTGGGCGGCCGTCGATGCGGGTGTCGTCGAGCCAGATGCTGCCGCCCGTCAGGGGCAGCAGGCCGGCGAGGCAGTTGAGGGCCGTCGACTTGCCGCAGCCGGACGGGCCCAGCAGGGCCACGAACTCGCCGCGCGTGATGGCGAGGTCCAGGCCCTGCAGGGCGTTCGCGGAGCCGAAGCTGCGCGAGACACCGTCCAGCCGCAGCTGCTCGAACGTCACTTCTTGCCGACCTTCGAGCCGCCGACCAGCTGGTTCCACTTGTCGTACGCCTTGACCTGCTGCTCGGCCGGCAGCGACGTCTCCTTGGGGTACTGGGCGATCCACTGCTCGTACTCCGGGCGGCCGAACTGCTTGATCGTGTCCTGGCTCTTCTGCGGCGCCATCTGGAGGGTGACGTCCTTGACGGCCGGGCCGGGGTAGAAGTAGCCGTCGTCGTAGGCGATGGCCTGCTGGTCGGGCTTGAGCATCCACGCGATCAGCTGCAGGATCGCCGACGTCTGGTCACCGGAGAGGCCCTTGGGGATGAGCGCGTACTGGGCGTCGGTGACCCAGTGCATCGGCTGCATGATCGCGGTCTTGACCGTGTTCGGCACCGTGCCGAGCTTGCGCGGGTTGATGTCCCAGCCCGTGGTGGACATGACCATGTCGACCGAGCCGGAGGCGAGGTTCTTCATCGCCTCGGTGGTGCCGGACGGGTAGTACTTCACGTACTTGCCCAGCTCCTGCAGGAACGCCCAGGTCTTGTCCCATCCTTTGTCCGGGTCCTTCGGATCCTTGTCCCCGAGGAGGTAGGGCAAGCCCATCAGGAACGTCCGGCCCGGGCCGGAGTTCGCCGGCTGGGCGTACTGGAACTTGTCCGGGTGCGCCTTCGCCCAGTCGAGCAGCTCCTGCGGTGACGCCGGTGGCGTGGCGGCCGCGGCCGGGTTGAACTCCAGCAACGGGCCCGACGGGTAGTAGACGACCTCGACGCCGTAGCCGTTGGCCAGGTCCTGCATCTTGGCCGCGGGCTCGAGGTAGTTCTGCATCAGGTTCGGGAACCGGCCGGCGAAGTCCGGGAGGACCTTCGCGAGCGTGCCGTTCGCGATACCGGCGGACAGGCCGTCGGTGCCGCTGAGGACCAGGTGGGTCTGGGCGACGCCGCCGTCCTGCTCGGCCTTGAGCTTGCCCGCCATGCTCGGGGCGGGGGCCGTCGAATAGGTGACCTTGGAGAGCACTTCGGGGTGCGCGGCCTTGAAGTTCTCGATCATCTGCTTGGTGAGCTGCAGGTTGCCCGCGATGTCGAGGATGTTCAGCACGACCGGCTTGCTCGGCTTGTCCGGCACGGCCTGCGGGGCCGCTGCCTGGCCGCCGTCGCCGCCGGGGGCGCCGCACGCCGTGAGGCCGGCGGCGAGGCTCACGGCCAGCACCACCCGTCGGAATCGGAAGCCGCTGCGACCCTGCATGGCTGCTCCTTGCCCGTGATAATGTTGTATGTCGCATCATATATCAGATCGGACAGGGCCTTGGCGAGGACTTTCGTGCCTTTCCGGCCGGCCGCGAAGACCGTGGTGACCGTGATCCGGAAGGGGCCCGATGACGTTCGAGCAGCAGAGGCGGCGGCTTTCCGGGGTGGTGGCCATCCCGGTCACGCCGTTCGACGCCGACGGCGCCGTCGACGGCCCGACCTACGCGAAGCTCGTGGACCGGCTGGTCACCGGAGGCATCGAGGTCGTGACCCCCAACGGGAACACCGGCGAGTTCTACGCGCTCGACGCGGATGAGGCCCGGCAGTGCCTCGAGGTCACCGTCGAAGCCGTCGCCGGGCGGGCCGATGTGCTCGCCGGGATCGGGCACGACGTCGCGTCGGCGACGCGGGCCGCCCGGCACGCGCGGGACTCCGGTGCGGACATGATCATGATCCACCAGCCGGTGCACCCGTACGTCTCCGGTGACGGCTGGGTCGACTACCACGCCGCGATCGCCGGCGCGGTGCCGGAGCTCGGCGTGGTGCTCTACGTGCGCAACCCCGCGATCGGCGGCGAACAGCTGCACGCGCTGGGTGCCGCGGCACCGAACGTCATCGGCGTGAAGTACGCGGTGCCCGACCCGGTGCGCTTCGGTTCGGTCGCGCGGGACGCCGGCTTCGAACGGTTCGTGTGGATCGCCGGGCTGGCGGAGCTCTCCGCTCCCGGTTACTTCGCCGTGGGCGCCACCGGGTTCACGTCCGGGCTGGTGAACGTCGACCCGGCGATCTCGCTCGGCATGTTCCACGCACTGTCCACAGGGGACTACCCGGCGGCGATGGCCGTCTGGGAACGCATCCGGCCGTTCGAAGAACTCCGTGCGGCCAACGGGAACGCCAACAACGTCAGCGTCGTGAAGGACGCGCTCGCCCAGCTCGGTTTGTGCCGCCCGGACGTCCGGCCGCCCAGCCGGCTGCTGACGGCAGGCGAGCGGGAACGGCTCTTCGGCCTGCTCTCGTCCTGGGGGCTCTCGTGACGCGCGAATGGCGGCCCGCCGGCGGGCCGGAAGTGCGATGACGCCGAACCACGACTCGCCGGCGAACCACCCTGCGACAGGGGTCCACCGGGCGCGATCCTCGCGGTAGCAACCCCACTGGGCGCCTCGGGCGTCGCTCTACGCGACCACGGGCGGCTGCTCGCCAGCCGAACGGCTGACATGGTTGCGGTACACGCGGGCTCGTGCCCGGCGCGGCTCCCGTCCCCGGCCGAAACTTCTCCCGGCCGGAAGGCTCCGGGTGTGCGGTACGTCACCGCCATCCCGATGTGGCTGACTGTACACCTCGGCGGCCACCTGCGGGAATTGCCAATACGGCGGTGGAGTGAGAGGCTTGCCTAAGGACGCGGTACCACCGCGACCAGGCCCCAGTGCCCTTTTCCCGGACCGGACCCGGACCCTGTCGGGGCCGGAAACCGTTGCTGGTCAAGCCTTTACGACTTACCCAGAGCGGTTGTGCCGATGAGTGCCACCCAAGTTCCGGATACCCCTGTGTCCACCGGCAGCGACTTCGCCGAACTCTCCCGGCTCGTCAAGGCCGCCGGCCTCCTCCAGCGGCGCCGGCGCTACTACGTGCTGCGGATCGGGTTGAACCTCGCCGCCTTCGGTGGCGGCTGGGTCGCGTTCGTCTACCTCGGCGACTCCTGGTGGCAGCTGTTCCTCGCCGCGTTCTTCGCGATGATGTTCGCGCAGCTGTCGTTCATCGGGCACGACGCCGGCCACAAGCAGATCTTCCGCACCCGCAAAGCGAATGACGCGACTGGGTTCGTCCACGGTGGACTCACCGGGCTGAGCTACGGCTGGTGGATGGGCACCCACACCCGCCACCACGCCAACCCGAACCACGAAGACGAAGACCCGGACGTCGACATCGCCGCGCTCGCGTTCAGCAAGGCGCAGAGCGCGCGCAAACGCGGTTTCCTGCGCTGGATGGCGAAGTACCAGGCGTTCCTGTTCTTCCCGCTGCTGCTGCTCGAAGGCCTCAACCTGCACGTCTCCAGCGTGAAGGCGGTGCTGAACAAGGACATCCGCAAGCGCAAGCTGGAGTCCGCGCTGCTGATCGCGCACCTCGCCGCCTACCTCGCGGCCGTGTTCATCGTGCTCTCCCCGCTCACCGGGATCATCTTCGTCCTCGTGCACCAGTTCCTCTGGGGGCTGTACATGGGCTGTTCCTTCGCGCCCAACCACAAGGGCATGGAGATGCTGACCGCCGGGCACACCCTGGACTTCCTGCGCAAGCAGGTGCTCACCTCCCGCAACGTCCGCGGCGGCCCGGTCGTCGACTTCGCCCTCGGCGGCCTGAACTACCAGATCGAGCACCACCTGTTCCCGAGCATGCCCCGGCCGAACCTCAAGCACGCACAGGTCATCGTCCGGGACTTCTGCGACCGGCACGGGATTTCCTACGCGGAGTGCGGCTGGGCCCGCTCCTACGGCTATGTACTGCAACACCTCCATGAAGCGGGTGAACCGCTACGAGCGAAGAAGGTGATGGCGTGACCGCCCCCGCCCCGGACGCTCTCGAAACGTCCGCCACAGGTCCGCAGTGCCCCAACTGCCCGCACTCCCTCGACGCGCACGACGCCATCGCGCGCCGCTACTGCGCCGCCACCGCGGCCGGCCAGGGCGTCGACCGCGGCTGCGTCTGCGGTACCGCACAGGACCACCAGAAAAAACAGAGCACCGGACAAGGATCACGATGACCGCGTCGACCTCCTACCACAGCCGCTACGACCTGCGCGTCGAGCGCGTCAAGAACATCGTCATGGAAGACACGAAGCTCAACGACACCAAGGCACTGGCGCTGGCCGTGCGGATGGTGCACGAGCTCGACACCGTGCCCGAGCCCGTCCGCTGACGCTCGGTCCGGCAGCACGGCCGGACGCGTGAAGCGCGCCGTCGTGGCGGAGGTACGTCGCCACGGCGGGGCCGGCGTCGGCCCGCACGAACCGCATCCGCAGGACCGCCGCGATCGCCTGGTCGTCTCCGGCCGCGATCGCCGCGATGTACCGCGAGACGACCCCGCGCTCGTCGCCGCTCGGCTCGGCGCGCCACTCCGCGTGCCGCGAAAGTCACCTCTTCGCAGGTCAACATGGGTGTGGCCGAAGTTACTCGCGCGTTAAGGACACGTCAGCGGGCGTCGGAAACCCGTCAGGACGGCATTCGGAGGTACTCCGCGAACAACGAAGCAAAGGTGTCCTGACGGAGTCCGATCCGCCGTGATGCCCGGAGGCACACCGTGACGCTCAGCGAGCTTCTTCCCAGCCTCGGCTGCGAGGCCGCCGATCACCTCGAGCCAGGACTCTGGCCGCGAAGCACCCGACTCGGCGAAGACGGCGAGCTGCTCCTCGCCGGCGCGAAGGTCAGCCACCTCGCCGCCCGCTTCGGGACGCCGTCCTACCTCATCGACGAGCAGCAGGTCCGCGACACCGCGCGCGAGTACCGGCGCGTGCTGCCGGACGTCGAAGTCGCGTACGCGAGCAAGGCGCTGTGCACGCGCTCGGTGCTGCGCTGGGTCGCCGAAGAGGGGCTGTCGCTCGACACCTGCTCCGCGGGCGAAATCGCGGTCGCCCGCGGAGTCGGCTTCCCCGCGGAGCGCATGCTGTTGCACGGCAACGCGAAGACGCCCGAAGACCTGAAGGCCGCGCTCGAGTACGGCGTCCGCCGGATCGTCGTCGACTCGCTCGACGAGATCGAGCAGCTCGGCGCGCTCGCCCACGGCGCGCAGCAGGTGATGATCCGCGTGACGCCGGGTGTCGCGGCCGGCGCGCACGCGTCGATCAGCACCGGCACCGAGGGCCAGAAGTTCGGCTTTTCGCTGCTCGACGGCGTCCCGGACAACGTCGACGCCGCCGTGAAAGCCGTCCTCGCCCAGCCCGGGCTGCGGCTGGCCGGGCTGCACTGCCACATCGGCTCGCAGGTCTCGCGCGTCGACCGGTACGAGGCCGCCGCTCGACGGATGGCCGAGGTGCTCGTCCGGATCCGCGACGTCCACGGCGTCACGCTGCGGGAGCTCGACCTCGGCGGCGGCCACGCCGTCGCGTACTTCGGCGGCGAGCCCGCGTTCGACATCGGCGGCTATTCGCGACGCCTGCGCGTGGCGCTCGGGTACGAGTGCGCGGCACACGGCTTTCCGTTGCCGCGCTTGACGATCGAGCCCGGCCGGGCGATCGTCGGCCCGGCCGGGATCACGGTGTACCGCGTGTGCGCGGTCAAGCGCGGCAGCCGCACGTTCGTCGCGGTCGACGGCGGCATGAGCGACAACGCGCGGCCGTCGCTCTACGGCGCGCGCTACACGACGCGCCTGGTCGGCCGCCGGTCGAAGGAAAAGCGCGCCCCGATGACCGTCGTCGGCCGGCACTGCGAGTCCGGCGACGTCCTCGCCGACGGCATCCTCCTGCCCGGCGACCTGCACGCCGGCGATCTGCTGGCCGTGCCGTGCACCGGCGCCTACCACCACTCGCTGGCCTCGAACTACAACCAGGTGGGCCGCCCGCCGCTGGTCGGTGTGAAGGACGGCGTCGCGACGCTGCTGGTGCGCCGCGAGACCGAGGAAGACCTCGGCCGGCGGGATCTCGGGTGAGGACGACGCCGCCCCGCGCGGCATGCGTTTGTGCTCCTGGAGTTCCGGTTCGGTGACGACGAGCCACCGAACGGGACCCGGGAGCGACCCACGGGTGCCCCCGGGCGTGCGCGGGCGCGCGGAAGAGCCTCGGATTGGCTTGTGATTTTCCTCCCGGGCCACCGATTCCTCGGCTGATCGCCGCGCGCACGCCGGATCACGTGAAGCTGGCCTGGGGCTCTCGCTTTCTGGTCAGGTCTCGATACGCTGCGCACTTGACAAATCACATGCCGAAACACAGGGAGGGACGGCATGGGTGACGAATCACGTGCGCGAGGACTTGACAATACGGACAGATCGCTGATCGCTCTGCTCCAGCAGGACGGCCGGGCCTCGTTCACCGCGCTCGCCAAGGCGGTCGGACTTTCCGAGGGTGCCGTCCGCCAGCGGGTGCAGCGATTGCTGCGCGACGACCTGATGCAGATCGTCGCGGTGACGGACCCCGCCAACGTCGATCTGACGCGGCAGGCGATGGTCGGGATCAGCGTCGACGGCGCGGATCCCCGTGCGGTGGCGGACAAGCTGTCCGAACTGCCGCACGTCCACTACGTCGTGCTGTGCGCCGGACGCTACGACCTGCTGGCGGAACTCGTCTGCCGGGACGACGACCACATGCTCGAAGTGCTCGGTGAGGAGATCCGGCAGATCCCGGGTGTCTCCGGCACCGAGCTGTTCGTGTACCTGAAGCTGGCCAAGCAGAACTACGCCTGGGGCCGGCTCACCGCGTGACGGCCGGGGATGACGGGCCGAGACCCAGCCCGCCACCCCCGTCCGGCTACAGGAACCGGCGGTACCCCGCGGAAACCGGCACGCCGGCCTCCGCGAGCCCGGTCAGCGACGACGGCAGCGCGTCCCGGTAGAGGACACCGAGGCGCTGCGTGGCGCGGGTGAGGGCGACGTACAGCTCGGCCGCGCCACGCGGCCCTTCGGCCAGGATCCGCTCGGGCTCGACGACGAGAACGGCGTCGAACTCGAGGCCCTTGGTCGCCGACGGCGGGACCGTGCCCGGCACCCCCGCCGGGCCGATCACGACACTCGTGCCCTCACGGCCGCCTTCGTCGCGGTCGAATTCGTCGATGGCGCCTTGCAAGTCGCCCTCCGCAACTTGTCTGGACCACGGCCGGACCCCGCTCGCGCGCACCGACTCGGGCAGCCGCGCGTCCGGCGCGAACTCCGCGAGCAGCTTGCCGGCGACGGTCATGATCTCCGCCGGCGTGCGGTAGTTAACAGTCAGTTCCCGGTACAGCCAGCGGTCGCGGACGTACGGGGCGAGCACCGGCGCCCACGCCGTCGCCCCGGCCGCCGACCGCCGCTGCGCGAGGTCGCCGACGATCGTGAACGACCGGCTCGGGCACCGCCGCATCAGCACCCGCCAGTCCATTTCGGACAGTTCCTGCGCCTCGTCGACGACGACGTGCCCGTACGTCCAGTCGCGATCCTCGACCGCGCGTTCGGCGAGGTCACGGGTGTCGCGCTCGGCGAACCGGCCGGCGAGGTCCTCGGCGTAGAGCAGGTCCGTGGCGACCAGCTGGACGTCTTCGTCCAGTTCCTCGCGGTCCAGCTTGAGGAGGTCCATGACGCCGCCGGCGTACTCGGCGTCCTCCTCCGCCTGCCGCTTCGCGGCGGCGCGTTCGGCGGCGTCGTCCCGGCCGAGCAGGTCGGCCAGCTCGTCGAGCAGCGGGACGTCCGAGACCGTCCAGGCCATGCCGTCCGCGCGGGCCAGCGCCGGGTCGGCCCCGGCGGCCCGGAGCCGGCGCGGGGACAGGTACAACGGCGCCAGCAGCGTCTCCGGCGTCAGCGACGGCCACAGCGCGTCGACCACCGAGCCGAGTTCTTCGTGCTCCGCCAGTTCTTCGCGGACGTCGGCGCGCAGGTTCTCCCACGCGCCTTCGTCCTCCCGGCTCAGCCAGCCTTCGCCGATCTCCGCCACCGCCCGCTCGGTGAGGATCTGGGCGACGGTCTCGCGGAACACCGCGCGGGCCTCGTTGTGCGGCAGCCCCGTCCGCCGCGCCTCGGTCCGCGCCTCGTCGGCGACGTCCTCGTCGAGTTCGACCGTGACGTCGGCCAGCTCGACCGGCACCGGCTCGTCGGGCACCTTCTGCCGGTCGGCGACCGCCGCCGCGAGGACGTCGAGGATCTTCAGCGAGCCCTTGAGCTTCGCCACCTCCGGTGCGTCCTCGGCGGTGACGCGCAGGCCCGGCACGAGGCCGCCGGTGGTCAGGAACACGACGTCCGACTCGCCGAGCGAGGGCAGCACGCGGCCGATGTGGTCCAGGAACACCGGGCTCGGCCCGACCACCAGCACGCCGCTGCGCGACATCCGCTCGCGCTGGGTGTAGAGCAGGTAGGCCACCCGGTGCAGCGCGACCGCGGTCTTGCCGGTGCCGGGGCCGCCTTCGACGACCAGCACGCCCGCGTGGCCGAGCCGGATGATCTCGTCCTGCTCGGCCTGGATCGTCGCGACGATGTCGCGCATCCCCGCACCCCGCGGCGCGTTGACGGCCGCCAGCAGGGCCGCGTCACCGCGCTCGTGGTCGCCGGGACGGCCGAACACCTCGTCGGTGAAGTCGTCGATCCGGCGGCCCATCGTGTGGAACTGACGCCGTCGCCGCATGTCTTCCGGCGACGCCGCCGTCGCGACGTAGAACGCGCGCGACGCCGGTGCCCGCCAATCGAGCAGCAGCGGTTCGTAGTCGTTTTCGCTGTCGAAGATGCCGATCCGGCCGATGTAACTCCGTTCTCCCGAAACGGCGTCGAGCCTGCCGAAGCAGAGCCCGTTGTCGACGACGTTCAGCCGTGCCGTCTCGCGCGCCCGGACGCGCACGTCGGCGTCGCGCTCGACCAGCGCGATCCCGGTTTCCCCCAGTGCGGCCCGAAAGCGGGCCGCCGCCTGCGCGCGTTCACCGTCCAGACGCGCGTACAGCTCGGCCGTGTACGCGCGTTCGGCCCGCAATTCCTCGTCGTACCCCAGATTTGACAAGTTCCCCTCACAGCGGTTAGACTGGCAACACATTCGGCGGGTTCTCCCATTCTTTATGGAGAGCACGTCGATTTTTTATTGTCCACCCGCTGTCAAGAGCGAACTCGTCCG
This sequence comes from Amycolatopsis sp. NBC_00348, assembly GCF_036114655.1. NCBI lineage: Bacteria > Bacillati > Actinomycetota > Actinomycetes > Pseudonocardiales > Pseudonocardiaceae > Amycolatopsis > Amycolatopsis sp. NBC_00348. The sequence goes on from NZ_CP107994.1 coordinate 7,962,109, forward strand.
CGCGGCCTCGCTGGTCAGGCGACTGCCGCCGGACGCGGGATGAGCACCGGTACTGTCTCAACGCATGAGCGGTCCACGGGTGTTCCGGTTGATCCAGCCCGTCGACGACATCGAGGCGGCGGTCGCGTTCTACGCGCGGGTCATCGGCGACCCCGGCGAGCGGGTCGCGCTCAACCGGCACTACTTCACCTGCGGCGGCGTGGTGCTCGCCTGCGTCGAAGCGCCGCTCGAACACCGGGAAGCCCGGCCCGCCAGGGACCCGCGGATCGTCTACCTCGCGGTCGATGACGTCGACGCGGTCTTCGAGCGGGTGCGGGCCGCCGGGCCGCGGTGGCTCGACGACAGCATCGCGACGCAGTTCTGGGGCGAACGCTCCTTCTACGCCGACGACCCGTTCGGCAACCCGCTCTGCTTCGTCCAGGAGGACACGCTCTACGTGGGCGGGCCCGTCGGCTGAGCGTCCTCCAGCGGATCGTCGTCGGTCGGGTGCAGCCGGAACGGGATGGCGAACCACAGCACGCCGAAGATCAGCAGCGTGAGCACCGCGACGACGATCATCGCGGGTTCGCCGTAGACCACCTTCGCGATGAGCGCGACGGTCGACGTGATGGCCAGGGCCAGGCAGACGAGCCCCACCAGCACGAACCGGTTGCCGACGGTCAGGATCCGCTCACGGCTGCCCGTGCGGAACAGCAGCCGGTGCCACGCCGCGGGCGCGGTCAGCAACGCCGTCGCCGCGACCGAGAGCATCACCGCGGTCAGGTGCAGCGACTTCTCGAAGCCGCTGGCGTTGTGGAACCGGTCGGTGAACACGACCGACAGCAGGAAGCCGAAGAGGATCTGCACGCCGGCCTGCGCCACCCGCAGCTCCTGCAGCAGCTCGCCGACGTTGCGCGTCAGCTGCTGGTTGCGGGTTTCACCGGTGTGTTCGGGCACGGGAGGACGATACGCGGCCCCGGCAACACCCACCCTCTGAGAAGAGCGTCACTCGTTGGCGTGACGATCATGGCGGCGCCCTGAGCAGGCCCGCTAAGAAGCACCATGCGCCTTCTCCCCTCCGTCGTCGTGGCCGCCGCCCTCGCTGTCCTGGTTCCCGGCGTCGCCGGCGCGTCACCCGTGCACGCCGTGACCGCGGGCGGCACGTTCACCGCGTACGCCCCCGGCGCGCACGCGGTGACGTACCGCCCCGACCTCGTCCCGCTCGGCGCCCGGGCCCACGTGTTCAGCCTCTCGGCCGCCCACGCGGGCACGACGACCTCCCTCGTCGTCACCGGGCTGCTGCCCGGCCGTTCCTACGGCGCCCACGCGCACGTACAGCCGTGCGGCGCCACCGGTGACGCCGCCGGGCCGCACTTCCAGTACGCGCCGGACCCGGTGAAGCCGTCCGTAGACCCCGTGTACGCGAACCCCCGCAACGAGATCTGGCTCGACTTCAGCACCGACCGGCTGGGCACCGGCTTCGCCCGGTCCACTGTGGACTGGACGTTCGGTGCGCGGCGGGCGCACTCCGTGGTGGTCCACGAAACCCACACGCACACCAACCCGGGCCACGCGGGCACCGCCGGCGCCCGCCTCGCCTGCCTGGACGTCGCCTTCTAGAACTCCGCTAGAACCCCCAGGACCGCTCGGGCACCACGCGGATGCGGACGGAGTAAGCGGCGTCGAACGCTTCCGGCGTCTCGAAGCCGATGGCGCTGTAACGGGAGCCGTACTTGTCGAGGTACCCGGGCGCTTCCGAGGCCTTGCCCGCCTCGATCTGCGCTTTCCCGTTCACCACGAGGATCGAACCGCCGTGGTCATCGCTGTTCAGGTTCAGCGTGACCTCGGGGTTCGCCTCGATGTGCCGCAGCTTCGCGGTGTCCGGCCGGCTGAACACCAGGATGTCGTCGCCGTCGAGCACGAACCACACCGGCCGTGGCGCGGGCCGCCCCTTCGGCGTCACGGTGGTCAGCCAGCCGATCGGTTCCCCGGCTCGGTCGGCGAGTTTCGGTGCGGCCATGGCTTCGTGCTCCCCTGGGTCGGTCGGACTTGTGATCCAGGTAACCACGGGGCACCGACAATTTCTTCCCGCTCAGCGCGAGGCGACGCGCCGCGCGTACCGCGACCCGGCCGCCAGCAGCACCAGCCCGGCGCCGAGGAACGCGCCGACGCGGGCGAGGCCGTCCAGCGCCGAGAGGTCGAACAGCACCAGCTTCAGCACCGCGGCGCCGACCAGGATCAAGCCGATCACGCGCAGCGCGACCAGCTCGATGCCGCGCAGCAGCAGGACGAGCGCGGCGACCGTCCAGGACACCGTGATCAGCGCGTGGCCCAGCAGGAACCCGGCGCGCCCGGGCAGCGCCAGCATCGACCCGCTCAGCACGAGCCCGCCGGCGCCGTACAGCGCCGCGATCCCGGCCAGCAGCCAGATGGGCAGGTCGTCGGACGGGCCCTTGAAGATCTCCAGCCGCGCCGCCGCCCACGGCAGCGCGATCGACGCGGCGAGGATCAGCAGTGACACCACGAGCGCGCCGGCCAGGTCGGCGGCCGACCGCGGGCGCGAGACGATCAGCAGCGCCGGCGTCACGTCGAAGAACACGCCGATCAGGCCGCCGAGGGTCGCGAAGCCGAGCGCGGCACCGAGGGCGAGGCGGTTGCGCCCGCCCAGCGCGGCCACGACGAGCAGCAGCGCCTCGCCCAGCAGCACCCCGGCGCGGGCCGGGCCGTCGAACTGGGTGACCGTCGCCTGCAGGATCGCCAGCAGCCCGGCGAGCCCGGCCAGCTGCCCGGCGAGGCCACCCCAGAACTTGCGCGTGGCCCACACGGCGAGCAGCACGACACCCGCCCCGGCCGCGACCGGCACGGCCTGGACCTTCGGCAGCAGCAACGCGGCGACCAGCGTCGGCACGACCGCCGTCGCCAGCACGGAAAGCGCGGCGGGGTCGTTTTCCCGGCGCCGCAGGACGATCAGCGCGAGCGCGATCCCGACGACCGAGGTGCCGGCCGCCGCGGCCGTGGTGGCCCAGCTACCGCCCGAACCCGCGACTGCGGTGGCGATCACGGACGCGAGCAGCGGCGGGATCCCGGCGGCCAGCGTCAGCGACGACCAGTCACGGCGCAGCTGCACCGGCGTCGTCGCGAGCTGGACCATCAGCAGGAAGGTGACCAGTTCCGCGGTGAAGCCACCGGTGATCATCGGCGCGCACACGACACAGCCGATGACGACGGCGGAGGCCAATAGCGGCGATTCCCAGCGCACGGCCACGAGCAGCCCGCCGACGGTGATGGCCAGCCCGATCGCGAGCCCGGCGAGCACCGGCAGGTACTCGTACAGCGACGTCGCCGCGACGGCGTCCAGGTAGAGCGTCGCGATGCCGGTGGCGGCCAGCGCGAACGCGCCGGTGCGGCCGGCGGGCTTGCGGTGCAGCCACACGCCGGTGCCGGTCAGCGCCAGCCCGAAGGCGGCGCCGATGAGCACCCGCGGCAGCGGCCCGAGCCAGCCCCGCTGCACGGCCAGGACCAGCAGCAGGACGACGCCGAGCAGCGTCACGCCACCGCCGACCCAGGCCAGCACCCGGCTGCCCGCGCCCTCCTTGCCGAGCTTCTCGCCCAGCGTCTGACGCGGCACGGGCTGGTACGGCGGCTGCGGCGTGAAGTACCGCTGCTGCGGCGGCGGCTGGGGCGGCTGCCACTGGTACTGCGGCGGCCACGGCGGCGGCTGCATCTGAGGCTGAGGCTGGGACTGCGGTTGGGAGTGCGGCGGCACGGCCTGCTGCAGCTTCGGTGCCTGCTGCGGCTGCGGTTTCGGCTGCTCAGCCTGCTTCTGCGCTTCGGCAGGCTTCGGCGCTTCAGCAGGCTTCGGCGCTTCGGTCGGCTTCGGCGCTTCAGCCTGCTTCGGCTCGCCCTGGGCGGTCCGCAGTTCGGAACCCACCACTGCGAGCCGACGCCCCAGGTCGTCGATCTCGCCGGCGAGCCGGAGGAGCACATTCGCTTCGGTGGTCATACCGGACAGCGTCACGCACCGGCCCCCACCTGCGGATCCGTAGCACTACTCAAACCCCGGTCACGTCCTGGTCGCGGCCACCACCCGGTCCATCGTGGTCATGATCGAGACGGTCTCGTCGAGCGGCATGTGCGGGCTCTCGGTCTCGCCCGCGGCCAGCCGCAGCGCCACCTCGTCGGCTTGGTGCCGCAGGCCGCGGCCCTCGTCGACGTACTCGAAGCGGCTCCGGTCGCCTTCGCGCGGGATGAGCGTGAACGACGCGGGCGCGTAGAACGGGCCCTCGATCTCGATCCGCGCGTCCGTGCCGACGATCGTCGCCGAGGTCGGCGAGACCGCACGCAACGTGCAGCTCAGCACGGCCTGCGCGCCACCGGCGTAGCCGAACAGCATCGACGTCTGCGCGTCGACGCCGGTGAACGCGGGCGCGACCATGCTGAGGACGCGGTCGGGCGCGCCGAGGATCATCGACGCGAACGAAACCGGGTAGATCCCCAGGTCCAGCAGGGCGCCGCCGCCCAGTTCCGGCGCGAACAGCCGGAAGGCCGGGTCCTCGGCGAACCACTGGCCGTGGTCGGCGGTGACCGTGACGACGTCGCCGAGCCGCGGCAGCAGCTCCCGGACGTGCCGGATGTGCGGCAGGAAGCGCGTCCACATCGCCTCCATCAGGAAGAGGCCGCGCTCCCGGGCCAGTGCGACGAGGTCCCGCGCCTCCTCGGCGTTCATCGTGAACGGCTTCTCGACGAGCACGGGCTTGCCGGCTTCGAGCGCGAGCCGCGCGTTGCCGTGGTGCAGCGGGTGCGGCGTCGCGACGTAGACGACATCGATGTCAGGATCGTTCGCGAGGGCTTCGTAGCTGCTGTGCCGGGTTTCGACGCCGAGCCGGTCGGCGAAGGCGGCCGCGCTCCCGGCCGTGCGCGACCCGACGGCGGCGACAACGCCGGAGCCCGTCAGCTCCAGGTCTTCCGCGAAAGCGCTCGCGATCCCGCCGGTGCCCATGATTCCCCAGCGCAGGGGTGTGGTCGTCATGCCACCGACTCTAGGTCCTCCGGCCACTTCGGCGAACGTCCGAGCAGCGCGACGACGCGGTCCAAACCGGACAGCTCGCCCGCGTCGACGGCCGGTCCGAAGGCCGCACCGGGCGCGAGCCGGGACTGTCCACCCGGGACGGACGCGGTGATGCGCAGCGCGGCGTCGAGGACGTCCTGGTCGAAGCGGACCGGCAGGCCGAGCGTGCGCGCAACGTCCCAGGAGTGCACGACGTAGTCGACGAAGTGGAAGCCGAGCACCTGCTCCGGGCGGAAGGTGACCTCGGTGCTGAACTCCGGCAACGGGATCTCCTCGCGGTCGATGGCCGCGAAGGCGTCCAGGACCTGCTCCACGGAGTCGCGGTAGGTGGCGACCGGGTCGTCGCCGAGGGAGACGAGCTTCCAGCGGCCGAGGTCGCCGTCACCGCTCGCCGCGGCGGCGAACCCGAGGTTCTGGGTGGTCATGTGGGCCACGAGGCCGTAGAGGGTCCAGGCCGCGCACGGCGTCGGCCTGGCGAAGTCGGCCGGCGTGCTGCGGGCGACGAGATCGAGGCTGGTCCGGGTGGCGACGGCGTCGAGTTCATTGATAAGCATTCGCCTATCGTCTACGCACGCTTATCATCTGTCAAGCGGCTAGGGTCAGCGCATGGCGGAGCGACCGGATCTCGCGGCGATGCTCGGCGGACTGGTGCGCAGCCTGGTCGCGCTGGAGACACCGGTGCTCGAGGAGCACCGCCTGAGCATGTGGGGTTACGTCGTGCTCAGCGCGCTCGACGACAGCCCGGTGCGCACCCAGGCGGCGCTCGCCCAGGCGATCGGCGCCGACAAGACGCGGATCATCGGCACGCTCGACGAGCTGCAGGACGCGGGGCTGATCAGCCGCGAGCCGGACCCGGCCGACCGCCGCGTCCGCCTGCTGGCGATCACCGAGGCGGGCCGGGAGCGGCGGCGGGCCGCGCAGAACCGGATCCAGGCCAAGGAAGAACGCTTGCTGGCGCGGCTGCCCGCGGCCGACCGGGCGGCGTTCCTCCGCGCGGCGCAGGCGCTCGCGGCGGAGTAGCGCGTCAGGGCTTGCGGGTGACGACGCCGGCGATGAACCGCGTCCGGTCGTTCTCTTCGAGCAGCGCCCGCCCGTGCGCGACGACGACCGGTACCGCCGGTTCTCCAGTGCGAGGTCCGCGACCTCGGGCATCATCGCACCCAGCGTAGTGGCACCGCTCTGCCGTGTGAAGGCGCGCGACGCTTCCGGCCCCTGGTCGACGTGACCGACACCACAAGCGACAATGGAGGACGTGACCGCCACCCTGAGCAAGCCCGCCCTGAAGATCGGCCCGTACGAGGTCGATCCGCCGGTCGTGCTCGCACCCATGGCCGGGATCACCAACGTCGCCTTCCGGCAGCTGTGCGCCGAGTACGGCGCGGGGATCTACGTGTGCGAGATGATCACCGCGCGGGCCGTCGTCGAACGGCACCCCGGGACCATGCACATGATGACCTTCGGCGAGCACGAAAAGCCCCGGTCCATGCAGCTCTACGGCGTCGACCCGAAGACCATGGCCGAAGCCGTCCGGATCATCGTCGGCGAGGGTCTCGCCGACCACATCGACTCCAACTTCGGCTGCCCGGTCGCGAAGGTGACGCGCAAGGGCGGCGGAGCGGCGCTGCCGTTCAAGCGGAAGCTGTTCGCCGACATCGTGCGCGAGTCCGCGGCCGCCGCCGGCGACGTCCCCTTCACCGTGAAGTTCCGCGTCGGCATCGACGACGACCACCTGACCTACCTCGACGCCGGCCGCATCGCGGAAGCCGAAGGCGCGGCGGCCGTCAGCCTGCACGCGCGCACCGCGGCCCAGCGCTACTCGGGCCAGGCCGACTGGACGAAGATCGCGGCGCTGAAGGAAGCCGTCACCACCATCCCGGTGCTGGGCAACGGCGACATCTTCTCCGCCGCCGACGCCCTGCGCATGGTCGCGGAAACGGGTTGCGACGGCGTCGTCGTCGGCCGCGGCTGCCTGGGCCGCCCGTGGCTGTTCGGCGAGCTGGAGGCGGCCTTCGCCGGCCGCCCGTTGCCGACCCCGCCGACGCTGGGCGAGGTCTCGCGAGTCCTGCGCCGCCACGCCGAGCTGCTCATCCAGCACGACGGCGAGACCAAGGCCCTGCGCGACCTGCGCAAGCACATGGCCTGGTACTTCATGAACTTCCCGGTCGGCGCGGAACTGCGCCGCGGGTTCGCGATGGTGTCGGGCTTACCGGAACTGGACGACCTGATCGGCAAGCTGGACCACGACGCCCCGTTCCCAGCGAACGCCGACGGCCCGCGTGGGCGTCAGGGTTCGCCGGGCAAGGTGACGCTCCCCCACGGCTGGCTGAACGACCCGGACGACGACTGCGTCCCGGAAACGGAAGACATGCACTCCGGCGGCTGAGTCAGAAGCACTCAGCTCCTGACGAGCGCGGAAAGCAGCGCCGCCACGTCGAGGTTCTGGCCGGCCCGGATCTCCACGACCTGATCCCCTCGGCGCAGTTGCAACGCGGCGTGGCGAGTCCGTGCCAGCCAGCTCGTCACCAGCTGAACCAGAACTTCGAGGTCGGGATCCGGCAGGTCGGCGATGCGGAGCCGTGTTCCCACCCGCGAGGTGCGCCACCGTTCGGGCGCTTCGTCACCGAGTTCGATCATCAGTCCGAACAGGTCACTGCTGTCCGTTCCGGCCAGGGCAACGATCTCGATGTCGGGTCCGGCGAGCGGGGAACCGAGCGCCGCGCGGCCGCCCTCAGTCACCTGCAACCCGGTTTCCGTTTCCGCCACGAGTCCGTCTCGCACCAGCTGATCGACGACTCCGCTCGTGGTCGGACCGCTGCTCCCGACTCGCACCGCCACGCGAGCGCGGGTAGGCGCCACGCCCGCATCTTCAAGCTCGACGATCGCGCGAAGGAACCCCTCCGGCATTCGGAGCAACGACGGGAACCTCACGCCACCGCCCCCCGCGTCCATGACGATCGATCTCACGGCGGGTGCGTGATCCGGCGCCGCCGAGGCGACCTGGCGCACCCACTCCGGGGTGGTCCGGCCCAGCTTTTCGTCCAGCACGAGCCGCAGCTGCGCTGCCGCCACGTGCTCCGCGGTGATGTCCGGAGACCCGGTCATCCGCCCTGCGTCCCTTCTGCCGGTTCGGGAAGATCGTCGAGCAGCTTGTCCAGTACACGCCCCTGGAAGACGTCGAGCAACAGGCACTCGTCGCGCTGAGCCAGCTCGGACTGCGCGAGCTTGGCCAGCAGCTTCAGACCGACGACCCGTTTGGCCGGCTGGTCGTCGAGAGCGAGTTCCGACGCCCATACGAAGCGCCGCCACCACTCTTCGCGGCGAGCGGCGAGCTCACGCTGCTCGGTGGCCCGGTCGTTGCCGCGGACCGAGAAGCGGACTCCCACCACGGCCGCACCTGCGGTCAGCACACCGGCGAGCAGGGACAGGCCGGCCTGCACCCAGGGATTCACTGTCACCTGCCGTCGTCGAAGCCGTGGGCTCGAATGCTAGCGAGTCAACGGCTTCGGAGACACCGGCGAACCATGACATCTGTCAGCCCGAAGTCGTGGCGGACGGCATCCTTCCCCAGCCCTCCGCCGCGACAAGCTCTTCCCATGACGAACTCCAGCGCTCCCGCCTCGCTCCTCAAGACGCTCGCCGTCGAGATCGCTCTGCCGACCGGCGTTTACTACGGGCTCCACTCGCTCGGTGCCAGTGTCTTCCTGTCGCTCGCCCTCAGCGGGGTCGTTCCCCTGGCGCGGACGCTCTACCAGTTCGCCAAGGACCGGACGCTCAACGGTCTCGCGCTGGTCGTGCTGGTGACCAACGTCGTCGGGATGCTGCTGACCTTCGTCGCCGGGGACGCGCGGATGATGATCGCCAAGGACTCGATCGGCAGCGGGATCACCGGGCTCGTCATCCTGATCTCCGCGTTCGGCGCGCAGCCGATCATGACCAAGGCGCTGCGCCCGTTCCTCACCCACGGCAAGGCCGACCACGAAGGCGCCTGGGAGCGCCTCACCGGCAACCGCCGGTTCGAGACCGTCCTGCGTCGCGCCAGCTTCGTCTGGGGTATCGGCTTCATGCTGGAGAGCGCGGCTCGGATTGTCGGTGCCTTCACGCTGCCCGTCGAGACCATGGTGTGGCTGAGCACCGTCCTGTTCATCGGCTCCTTCGCGCTGATCATGGTCGTGGCCGGGGCGATGAGCGCCGAGGCCGGCGAGATGGTCGCGAACGAGGCCAAGACGGACGACCGCGCGCTCGTCGCCGCTTGACCTGCGGAAACCACGGGTGTACAGGTGTGTACATGTACACCAAGCGGGAGCAACTGGTCGGCGATCTCTCCGACCTGATCCGGTCCGGGCGGCTGGCCCACGGCGATCGGCTGCCCGGCGAGAACCAGCTCGCGCTGCAGTACCAGGTCAGCCGCGGCACCGTCCGCAGCGCGCTCTCCGAACTGCAGCAGCTCGAGCTCATCTCCACCCAGGCCGGCGTCGGCTCGTTCGTCACCTTCGACGGCGTCCAGCTCGACCAGCGGCTCGGCTGGGCCCGCGCGCTCGCCGACGCCGGGGCGCCCGTCACCACCGAGCTGCTCGGCATCGAAGCCGTCGAAGACCAAACCCTGCAAGAGGAATTCGGACTGGACGGCTACGTCGCCGTCCGGCGGGTGCGGCGGGAACACGGGCGCGGGATCTCCCTCGAGACGGCGACCGTGCCCGCGATCGGGCCGCTGGCCGAACTCCCCGGGACCGGTCTCCGGGACGACTCCCTGACCAAGACGCTCGAAGCCGCCGGGCTGGTCTCCACCGGCGGGGACCAGTGGATCAGCACCGAACGGCTCGACGCCTGCGCCGCCGGACTCCTCGGCCGCGCCATCGGTGAGCTCTTCCTCCGCGCCGAGCGCACCTCGGTCGACGTCGAGGGCCGGCTCGTCGAACGCGTCGTCAGCCTCCTGGACCCCGACCGGTTCCAGTTCCACCTCACCTTCGGACACCGGTGACCGCGCGGGACCGGGCGCTCGGCGCGTTCACCGGGCTCGCCGTCGGCGACGCGCTGGGGATGCCGACGCAGTCCATGTCCCGCGCCGCCATCGCCGCCGCCTACGGGCCGGTCACCGGGCTGCTCACGGCCGTCGCCGAGCAGCCGGTCGCGCCGTCGATGCCCGCCGGTTCGATCACCGACGACACCGAGCAGGCCATCCTGCTGGCCCGGCTGCTCATCGACGGCCGCGGCACCGTCGACCCGCGGGTCTTCGCCGACGCCCTGCTGATCTGGGAGGCGGACATGGTCCGCCGCGGCTCCGCGGACCTCCTCGGCCCGTCGACGAAACGCGCGCTCTCCCGCCTCCAGGACGGCGTCCCGGCCGACGAAGCCGGCCGCACCGGGACCACCAACGGCGCCGCCATGCGCGTCACGCCGGTCGGCATCGCGACGCCGTCGGGGAACCTGCACGCCCTGGTCGACGCGGTCGTCGCGACCGCGCGCGTCACCCACAACACCAGCCTCGGCATCGCCGCCGCGGCGGCGGTCGCGGCCGCCGTCTCCGCCGGGGTCGACGGCGCGAGCCTGCCCGAAGCGCTCGACGCCGGCGAGCGCGCGGCCGTCGTCGGCGGGGAACGCGGGCACTGGGCGGCCGGCGGCGAGATCGCCGCCCGGATCCACTGGGCGCGCGGCTGGGTGCGGGGCATGACGCACGACGCCGTCGCCGACGCGGTCGCCGAGGTGATCGGGACGTCGGTGGCGTCGCAGGAGTCCGTCGTGGCCGCTTTCGCGCTGGCCGAAGCCATGGGTGACGACCCCGCCGCGGCGCTGCGCCTGGCCGCCGGGCTGGGCGGCGACACCGACACCGTCGCGGCGATCTGCGGGGCCATGCTCGGCGCCGCGCACGGCGTCGACGCCATCCCGGCGGACCTCGCCGAGACCGTCCGCGCCGTGAACCACCTCGACCTCGGCCCGCTGGTGGACGAGCTCCTCACCCTGAGACGGCGCGCGCGGTGACCGGGCGGCTGGTGCACACCGGACAGGTCGTGATCGACCTGGTCATGGCGGTGCCCACGCTGCCACCGCCGGGCGGCGACGTCCTGGCGTCCTCGACGAACTTGCTGCCAGGCGGCGGTTTCAACGTCATGTCCGCGGCCGCGCGGTCCGGCGCCCGGGTGCTGTACGCGGGCAGCCACGGCACCGGCGCCTTCGGCGACCTCGCCCGCGAAGCCCTTGCGCACGAAGGCATCCAGGTGGCCCACGAACCGACGCCGGACCTGGACACCGGCGTCGTCGTCGCGCTCGTCGACGCGACCGGTGAGCGCACCTTCGCGACCGGCACCGGCGCCGAAGGACGGCTGTACCCAGCACTCCTCGATCATGTCCACCCAAAGAGTGACGACGTCGTCTACGTCACCGGGTACAGTCTGTTGCACGAGATCAATCGAACTGCTCTCTTCGCTTGGCTGCCTCATCTGCCCGGCTCGAGGATTCTGTTCGACCCCGGCCCACTCATCGCCGAGCTTGATCTTGGAGCCCTCCGTGACACACTGTCCATAGTAGACATTCTCAGCTGCAACGCGTGCGAAGCCGAGGTCCTCGGCGAGCTGCCCTCGGTCGCCGTCGTCCGTGACGGCGCGAAGGGTTGCCGCGTCCACGAAAACGGCCGGACCGCGGAGGTCCCGGGCTTCCCCGTGGACGCCGTGGACACCAACGGCGCGGGCGACACGCATTGCGGCGTGCTGGCCGCGGAGCTGTTGCGCGGCAGTACCCTCCTCGACGCCGCCGTGCGCGCCAACGCGGCGGCCGCGCTTTCGGTGACCCGCCGGGGTCCGGCCACCGCGCCGGACCGGGCGGCGATCGACCGCCTACTGACCAGGAACGAGCCATGACCACGACCGAACGCAAGCTCAAGGTGGAGACCAACGGCCTCGACGTGATCGACGACGCCGAGCGCCGCGGCAGCCCGCGCGGGCTGTTCTGGCCGTGGTTCGGCGCGAACGTCTCGGTGCTCGGGCTGAGCTACGGCTCGTTCACGCTCGCGTTCGGCATCTCGTTCTGGCAGGCGCTGGTCGCGGGCGTCGTCGGGATCGTCTTCTCGTTCCTGCTGTGCGGGTTCGTCGCGATCGCGGGCAAACGCGGGTCCGCGCCGACGATGCTGCTCTCGCGCGCGGCCTTCGGCGTCCGCGGCAACCGGCTGCCGTCGGCGATCTCGTGGATCCTCACCGTGGGCTGGGAAACCGTGCTCACGGCGCTGGCGACACTGGCCACGGGAACCGTCGTCAAACGGCTCGGCTGGGGTGACGGCACGGCGGCGAGCGTGATCGCGCTGGTCGTGGTCGCGGTGCTGATCGTCGGCGCCGGCGTGCTCGGGTTCGACGCCATCATGAAGCTGCAGACGTGGATCACCTGGATCACCGGCGTGCTCACGATCGTCTACGTGATCCTCGTGGCGGGTGACGTCCACTGGGACGCGGTCAGCGCGCTGCCGTCCGGCTCCGCGCAGCAGTGGATCGGCGCGCTGGTGTTCCTGATGACCGGCTTCGGCCTCGGCTGGGTCAACGCGGCCGCGGACTACTCGCGTTACTTGCCACGCTCGGCGTCCGGCCGCGGCGTGATCGGCTGGACGACGTTCGGTGCGTCGGTCGCACCCCTGGTGCTGCTGGTGTTCGGGCTGCTGCTGGCCGGGTCGTCGACGGACCTGAGCAAAGCGATCGGCCTCGACCCGATCGGCGCGCTGACGACGTTGCTGCCGCTGTGGTTCCTGGTGCCGTTCGCGATCGTCGCGGTGCTGGGGCTGGTCGGCGGCGCGGTGCTGGACATCTACTCCTCCGGACTGGCGCTGCTCTCGGCCGGTGTGCGCGTGCCGCGGCCGATCGCGGCGCTCGTCGACGGCGTGCTCATGGTGCTCGGCACGGTCTACATCGTCTTCTTCAGCGACGGCTTCCTCGGGCAGTTCCAGGGCTTCCTGGTCACGCTGGGTGTCCCGGTCGCGGCCTGGTGCGGCGTGATGCTGGCGGACGTCCTGCTGCGCCGCCGCGACTACGCCGAGCAGGACCTGTTCGACCGGGCGGGGCGCTACGGAGACGTCCGGGTCGGCCCGATCGCGCTGGTCGTGGTGGCGACGGCGCTCGGCTGGGGCCTGGTGACGAACACGTCCGCGGGCTGGCTGAACTGGCAGGGTTACCTGCTGGAACCGCTCGGCCTCGGCGGCCGCGACGGCTCGTGGGCGTTCGCCAACCTCGGCGTGCTGGTGGCGCTGGTGCTCGGGTTCGCCGTCACGCTGGCGACAAAACGGCGGATCCGCGCCCAGGAGGCGGCGTGAAGTCGATCCTGGCGGTCATCGACCTGCAGAACATCTTCGCCGACCCGGCGAGCGAGTGGTTCACCCCGCGCTTCGCCGAGGTGGTGCCGCGAATCCACCGCCTGGTGAAGGCGTTCGGCGACGACGTCGTGTTCACCCGGTTCATCGCGCCGGCCCGCCCGGAAGGCGCGTGGAAGCAGTACTACGCGCAATGGCCGTTCGCGTTGCAACCACCGGAGTCGCCGTTGTACCAAGTGATCCCCGAGTTCCAGCCAGCGTCCACTGTGGACGCGACCACGTTCGGCAAGTGGAATCCTCGCCTGGCGACCCGGGTGGGCGGCGCGCGCCTGGTGCTGGCGGGCGTGTCGACGGACTGCTGCGTGTTGTCGACGGCCTTGGCGGCGGCGGACGCGGGCGTCGCGGTCACGGTCGTCTCGGACGCGTGCGCGGGGGTGGACGACGAGAGCCACACGAAGACGCTCGACATCCTGCGCCTGTACGGGCCGCTGGTGAAGGTGGCCACTTCGGAGGAGGTGCTCGGCTAGGCTCGACAGGTGAGCCTCGAAGCCTCGGCGATCGCGTTGACCACGGCGGTCGTGAAGGCCGCGGCGAAGATCTGGCTCGGCGACCGCCCGATCGCCGCCGACGCCACGGCCAAGGTCTTCGACCTGCTGGAGAAGCAGGTCACCGGGCTCAACGACCGCCGCAAGCTGCGGCTGCTGTTCACCAACCTCGAGTCGCGGGTGGCCGACCGCCTCCTGCCGTTCCTCGACGTCGAGTTCCGCGCGCTGCCGGAGCACGAGCGGGCCGCCGCGGTGGACGCCGCGCGCGAGACGTTCGACCGGGCCGCGCTGACCGACGACGACCTGTTCGCGACCGACCTCGACGCCGCGTTCCTGTACCGCTCGCTGCTCCGGACCGTCCCCGGTGTCCCGCGCGAGTTCCTGTTGTCGGCCGACGCGGTGGAGCTGTACCAGCGTGTCCTCCGGGAGTGCTGCGCGTACCTGGTGCAGGTCACGAGCACGCTGCCCCGGTTCCAGCCGGGTGCGCTCGTCGAGATCCTCCAGCGGGAGACGGAGATCCTCGAGACGGTCCGCAATGTGCTGGCCGCGCTCCCCGAACGCCGGCACCCGGACGACTTCGCCGCGGACTTCCGCCGTCAGGTCGTGACGGCGCTCGACCGGATGGCGTTGTTCGGCGCGGGCCTGGCCGACGCGACGCGCCTGTACCCGCTGTCGGTCGCCTACCTGAGCCTGAGTGTCAGCGCCGACCAGGACGGCGTGTCCGGCGACCGGATCGAGCACGTCCTGCCGCACACGTCGCGGATCCTGCTGCGCGGCGAGGCCGGTTCCGGGAAGACGACGCTGCTGCAGTGGCTGGCCGTCCAGTGCGCGAGCCGGAGCCTGCAGGACGTCGAGGGCTGGGCCGGCCTGGAGCCGTTCCTGGTGCGGCTGCGGCGGTTCAGCCGGTCCCGGTTGCCTGCACCGGAACAGTTCCTCGACGAGGTCGGCCGGCACATCGCCGACGAGATGCCCCGCGGCTGGGTGCAGGAGCGCCTGCGCCGCGGCCGGGCCGTGCTGCTCGTCGACGGCCTCGACGAGCTGCCGGACGACCGGCGCCGCGAGGTGCGGGACTGGCTCCGCGAACTCGTCGTCGCGTTCCCGCGGGCCCGGTACGTCGTCACCACCCGCCCGGCCGCCGTGGCTCCCGACTGGCTGCACGGCGAGGGGTTCACCGAGGTCCGGCTCCAGCCGATGACCCCGCGCGACGTCCGGACGTTCGTCACCCGCTGGCACGCGGCCATGCCCGGCGATCCCCTCGACGACCGCCGTGACGCCCTGATCACGGCCATCGGCGCGCGCAGTGCGTTGCGGCGGCTCGCCGAGAACCCGTTGCTGTGCGCGCTGCTCTGCGCGTTGCACCACGAGGGCAACGGGCAGCTGCCGGACAACCGGATGGAGCTGTACGAGGTCGCGTTGCGCATGCTGCTCGACAGCCGCGACGTCGAGCGGCGGATCGAGTCGCCGATCCGGCTCTCGTTGACGGAGAAGCTGGTTCTGTTGCGGCACATAGCTTATTGGCTCGTGCGCAACGGCCACACGGACACCTCGATCGCCGACGCCGAGGCGCGCATCGCGGCGAAGCTGCGGTCGATGGGCCAGATCGACGTCACCCCGCGCACGGTGTTCCGCCACCTCCTCGACCGCGGCGGCGTGCTGCGCGAGCCGGTCCCGGGCCGGATCGACTTCGTGCACCGGACGTTCCAGGAGTACCTGGCGGCCCAGGCGGCCGTCGAAGAGGACGACATCGGCATCCTCATCGCCAACGCGTACTGGGACGAGTGGCGCGAGGTGGTCGTGATGGCGGCGGGCCACGCTCATCCCGCGCAGCGCGAAAGCCTCCTGGACGGGTTGCTCACCTGGGACGCCGACGAGGCGCAGCGGCTGAAGCTCGACTTGGTGGCGCTGGCTTGCCTGGAGACGTCGCCGGAGCTGAACGAGCGGCTGCGCAACGAGATCGAGGACCGCGCGAGCACGCTGATCCCGCCGAAGTCCCACGAGGAGGCGGCGGCGCTGGCGGCGGCCGGCGAGTTCGTCCTCGACCTCCTCGCCACCTGCGCACCCGAGCCCGCCGAGGTCCCGTTCCTGCTGAACGCGGTCGCGCTCGTCGGTGGCGCCGCGGCCCTAGATCTTCTCGCCCGGTACGCCGGGAGCGAGGATCCGAACGTCGCCTCGACGCTGATTGCGGCGTGGGACAAGTTCGATCCCGAGGAGTACGCCGAGCGGGTGCTCGCGGAATCCCCGCTGGTGGACGGTTTTGTCAGCGTCCGCGACCCGGCGATGTCGGCGAACCTGAAGCACCTGCGCCGGCTAGTGGGGCTGCGGTGCGAGTTCGGCGACGGCTACGGCCGGCTGGACTTCGTTCGCGACCTCCCCCGGCTGAAGGTGCTCGGGGTCTCCGACCTCGCCGGGTACGACCTGCCGGCGCTGGCCGGCACGGGCCTCAAGCAGCTCGCGCTGACCGGACCGCCACTCCCGCAGTCGATCGACCTCGCCCCGCTCGCCGAGGTCCGCGGCCTGACTTCGATCGAGGCCCGGATCGAAACCCACGGCTGGGCGGCGCTGGCGGGCCTGCCCCGGCTGAAGGACCTCCAGCTGACCTGGATCGACGACCCGGCGCGCCTGGCCGACCTCACGGCGCTGACCGGCCTGCGATCGCTGTCGCTCGGCAACGTCTTCGGGCTGACCGACCTGACGCCGCTGGCGTTCCTGACCGCGCCGGTTTCCCTCAGCTTCCAGGGTTGTCAGGCGCTCAGGGACGTGTCGCTGCTGCGCCGGTGGGCCGACCGGCTGGGCCGGCTGCGGCTGATCGCCTGCCCGGCCGTCGACCCGGCCCCGATCGGCGAACTGACCGAGCTGCGGTTGCTCGATCTCACCGGCGTCGAGCTGACCGACCTGTCGATGCTGTCCGGGCTGAGCCGGCTGCGGACGCTGCGGCTGCGGGCACTCCGCACGGTGCCCGACCTGGCGCCGCTGGCCGATCTCCACGAACTCGAAGCGCTGCGGGTGACCGGGTCGGGTGTGCTGGACTTGCGGCCGCTCGCCGGGCACTCCGGGCTGCGCGTCGAGGTGAGCACCCACATCGAACTCATCGGAACCGACTCGCTGGGACCTGGCAGTGCCGTCGTCACGCTCAACTCGGCCGAAGTAGATTCGGAACCGTGATCGACCACATCAGCGTCACCACCGAAGCCGGTTCCTTCGACGCCATTGCCGCCGGGCCCGAAGACGGGCGGCCCGTGATGCTGCTGCACGGCTTTCCCGAAGCCGCCGTCGAGTGGGAGCACCAGGTCGCGACCCTCGGGGTACTCGGCTATCGGGCCGTCGCGCCCGATCAGCGGGGGTATTCGCCCGGGGTGCGGCCCGAACCGGCCGCCGACTACCGGATCGATCACCTCGTCGGGGACGTGATCGCGATCGCCGATCGGTTCGGGTGGGGGAAGTTCGACCTCGTCGGGCACGACTGGGGTGGGGCCGTCGCCTGGTGGACCGCCGACGCGCACCCCGAACGGCTGCGCAGCCTGGCCGTGGTCTCGACGCCGCACCCCGCCGCGCTCTCCGCCGCGATGAAGGCCGACGAGGACCAGTACCTGCGGACCCAGTACATGACCGAGTGGCGGCAGACGCGCGTCACCGAGCGGCGGATGCTCGAGAACGACGGCCGGGCGCTGCGGGACATGTTCGAGCGGCGGGTGTCGCCGAGCAAGGTCGACGAGTACATCCGGCGGCTGTCCGAGCCGGGGGCGCTCACCGCCGCGCTCAACTGGTACCGCGCGGGCCGGCCCGGCGGGAAGATCGGCAAGATCGACCTGCCGACGCTCTACATCTGGAGCACCGAGGACGTCTCGTTCGGCTCGACCGCCGCGCTCGACACCGGCAACTGGGTCACCGGGCCCTACCGCTTCGAGATGCTCGAAGACGTCACGCACTGGGCGCCCGAGGAGGCGCCGGAGTCCGTCACGACGCTGCTCGTCGAGCACCTCGACGCGCGGTAGCCGCCCATCACCCTGCCGTGATCACCGCAGCCACCCGCCTCGCGGTACGAGACACCCGCGGCCGTCGTGTCTACTGGGGCGCGTGGATACCGCGACCGAAACCGAGACCGAGCGCGTCGTCTTCGTCACCGAAGACGGCGTGCCCACCGGCGAGACCGGGCCCAAGCTGGCCAGCCACCACGAGCACACCCGGCTGCACCTGGCGTTCTCCTGCTACGTCCTGCGTCGCAGCGACCAGGCCCTGCTGATCACCCAGCGCGCCCACGAGAAGAAGGTCTGGCCCGGAGTCTGGACCAACAGCGTCTGCGGGCACCCCGCGCCGGGCGAGTCTCTCGAGGACGCCGTCCGCCGCCGCGCCGCCTACGAGATCGGGCTGCCGTCGCTGTCCGGCCTGCACTGCGTGCTGCCGAAGTACCGGTACCGGACGCCGCCGTTCGAGGGAATCGTCGAAAACGAGTTCTGCCCGGTGTTCACCGCCTGGACCGATACCGAGCCCGCGCCGAACCCCGCCGAGGTCGACGGCTGGCGCTGGATCTCCTGGAACGACTACACGGAGTTGCTGACCGACAAGACGGCTAATGTGAGTTACTGGGCCAAGGACCAGTTCGCGCAGCTCAAGGACATGAAGCCGTTCTCGGACCTCTGACGCCCCGACTCCGCTGAGTCACCAGCGACCTCCCGTTTGAGCGTAATTCACTTTCGTCCGTACCCACACCTCAAGCGCGGGCACCTCTACGACGACAACCAATGCGTGGTGGAGGTGGGCATGGTCGCCGAGGACGAGGGCGCGCTGCGCCGGCCCGGCGGACCCCGGCCGCCGGACCTGCTCCGCCTCCACGAGGCCGTCGCGAGCCTGCTGGCGACCCAGGGCGACTGGCGCCGCGCCTACCAGCACCTGCGCTCCGCGCTCGACATCGCCCGCGACGGCAGCCTGCGCGACGCGCTGACGTCGAGCTACAACCGTCGCTACCTCGACGAGCGGCTCTACGGCCCGTTCACCGGCCGGCACCCCGCCCGGCCGCGGCCGCCGCTGGCCATCGCGCTGATCGATCTCGACCGCTTCAAGCGCGTCAACGACACGTACGGTCACCTCGTCGGCGACCGCGTCCTCCGCCGGGTGGCCGACCTCCTCCAGGAGGAACTGCCCGAAGACGGCTTCTGCGCCCGGTACGGCGGCGAGGAGTTCGTGCTGTGGCTGCCCGGCGTCGACGTCGGGGCCGCCGTCCGCATCGTCGACGCCGCCCGGGTGCGCGTCGCCCGTCACCCGTGGTCAGAACTCCAGCCGGGACTCCGCGTGACGATCAGCGCCGGGCTCGCCCACGACGGTGCGACCGAGCCGGACGCGGAGCCCAGTCCGGAGCGCCAGCTTCGGTGCGCGGACACCTTGCTTTACGCCGCGAAACGTGCCGGGCGGAACAAAGTCGCCTATCACGACGCGCAAACCACTCGGTTAATAACCCACTCAGAGTAACGTAAACTTCGGATTACCCCGGATTGAGTAAAGGCGTCTTCACCCGTTTGTCGACGCCAAGCGGCCGTTCGTCGACTCAAGGTGAAGAAAATTCCGGGAGGGTGTCGTCACGAACGGGGGGTATCCGTACGATAACGAAAACCTCCGGGGGAACGATCACCTCTGGCGGGGGAAGACGGCCTAGTCGAAGAGCCGCCCTGCGACCGCGCGAAAGGAGACCGAGTGCCGGACGAGCACGACAGCCCGGGAACCGGTCGCCACGTCGATGGTCCAGCGCGACCCCGAAGCGGCAGACGCAGGTCCATGGAGGACCAGGGCGGGATCAGCGTTTCGGACGTCGTCGCCAAGACCACCGGTGTCCGGCCCGTCCCGCCGCGTGATCAGCAGGACCGCACTGACCAGCCGGGACACCGCGCGCACGGGGCCGAGCCGGCCGCCCAGCCTCGGGCCGCGCAGCCGCCCCGGGCGCGGGCGCAGCGACCGGCGCAGCCCTCCTCGGACAACCCGGCACCCGCGGACGCCACGCGGCAACCGGGCCCCCCGCGGCCGCGGCAGCCCCGCCGCTCGACCGCCGCCGCCCCGCAGCCCGAGGCCCCGCTCCAGCGCCGCCCGCCGGCCACGAACCCCGGTCAGCAGCAGACGTCGGCCGCGCAACAGCCGCCCCGCCGGCTCCGCCGCCCGGCGCCCGCTCCGGACGGCGCCGTGCCGCCGCGGCCGGACGCGCCGGCACTCCAGCGCCCCCCGGGGCCCGACGCGTTTCCGGTGAAGCGGCCACCAACTGCCCCACCGAAGCCCGCTGACGGCCCGGCGGCCAAGCGCGCCGCCACGAACGAGTCGTCGGCGCCGGGACGTGTCCGCCCCGCCGGGGAAACCCCGCCCGTGCGGCGCCCGCCGGCCGACTCGCCGGCCGCCAAGCGCGCCGCGGCCAAGGAATCTTCGGCACCGGGCCGCGCCCGGCCCACCGGCGACACCACCGCATTACGGCGTCCGCAGGCCGACGCACCGGCGCAGCGCCCCGCCGCCGCGGCGTCCGACACCACCGCTCTCCGGCACCCGCAGGCCGACGCGCCCGCCGTGGGCGCGGTGCCGTCGCGCGCCGAGCTCGACCCGCTGACCATGACCGACGAGATGGAAGCGATCGACGAGGCGACGCAGTACCGCCGCAAGATCGACCACACCCTCGCCCGGTTCTCGGCCGCGCACGACGAAGGAAACGCCGAAGAGGCGAAGCGACGCGAACGCCGTGAGCGGCTCTCGCCTGCTTCGCTGATCGAAAGCACGCGTACGGCGCTTCAGCGCGTCGTCACCCCGATCGGCGGCGACGAGCCCGAGGTCGACGCCGCCGAGCTGGCCGCGCAGACCCGGCTGCAGGAGAAGAAGCAGCGGAAGAACGAGCGGGTGAGCCGGTTCGGGCGGATCGCCGCGGCCGTCGTCGCGGCGCTCGTCTTCCTCGGCGTCGGCGGCGCGTGGGGCGCCCAGACCTACTTCGACGCGAAGTTCACGCAGATCTCGGCCCTCGACGAGAACTCGTCCGACATCCAGGACGCCGCGGCGCAGGCCAACGACGAGAACTTCCTGATGGTCGGGTCGGACACCCGCGACGGCGCGGCGGCCGAAGAAGGCGTCGGCACGGCGGACAGCACGCCGGGCGCGCGCTCGGACACCGTGATGGTGGCGCACATCCCGGCCGACCGGCAGCGGGTCGTCGTCACGTCGTTCCCGCGCGACCTCGAGATCGACCGCCCCGACTGCCAGCGCTGGGACCCGGCGCAGAACAAGGACACCGACGAGAAGGTCCCCGGCCAGAAGATCGCGAAGCTCAACACCGCGTACGCGGTCGGCGGGCCGCCCTGCATCACGAAGGTGATCCAGCAGATCACCGGGCTGCGGATCAACCACTTCGTCGGGATCGACTTCAACGGCTTCAAGGAGATGGTCGACGCGGTCCACGGCGTCACCGTCCACAACGAGATCCCGATCGACGACACCATCCTCGGCAAGGTGCTGCTGGAGACCGGCGACGTGACGATCTCCGGTGACCAGGCGCTGAACTTCGTCCGCGCGCGGCACGTCAAGGGCGATCCGACGTCCGACTACGGCCGGATCAAGCGGCAGCAGGCGTTCATCGGGGCGCTGCTGAAGAAGGTCATGTCGTCCGACGTCGTCCTCGACCCCGGGAAGCTCAGCGACTTCATCACGGCGTTCGCGAAAGCCACCTTCGGCGACAACCTCGGCGTCAAGCAGATGATGACGCTCGCGCAGTCGATGAAGGGCCTCGACCAGTCGAAGATCTCGTTCCTCACCGTGCCGACGGTCGGGCTGCCCAACAACCGCGGCAACGAGGTCCTCGTCCGCAGCAAGGCGAAGGCGTTGTTCGACGCGCTGCGCACCAACACCGCGCTGCCCGACCCGAACGCGCCGATCCCGCAGAGCGAGCAGCCGCCGCCCAGCAGCTCGTCGAAGTCGTCGTCGTCCAAGACCACGTCGAAGACGTCGAGCGGCAGCAAGAAGACGAGCAGCACGAGCAGCACGGGCTGACGCGCGAGGATCGTTAGTCCGGGTTCACGTGCGGTTCACCCGGCGATGCGGTATCGGACCACGGTTGGCCGTAGGGTTGGGCCATGCGTGAGGCCTACCATGTCGAACTCGAACAGCTCGCCGACAACCTGGCGGCCATGTCGCTCCAGGTCGCCGACGCCATGGAGCGCGCCACGCGGTCGCTCCTGGAGGTCGACCTCAGTCTCGCCGAGCAGGTGATCAGCGACGACGCGAAGGTCGACGACGCCCGCGCTCTGTGCGAGGAGCAGGCGTACGCCCTCCTCGCGCTGCAGGCGCCCGTGGCGACCGATCTGCGGACCGTGCTCGCGGCGATCCACGCCGCGGAAAGCCTGGAGCGGATGGGCGATCTGGCCCTGCACGTCGCGAAGGCGGCGCGGCGGCGGCACCCCGAACCGGTGCTGCCCGATGCTGTGAGGCCGTACTTCGCCGAGATGGGCGAGGTCGCGGTCAAGCTGGCCCGGCAGACCGAGGTGGTCATCAAGACGAAGGACGTCGAGGCGGCGAAGTCGCTGGAGTCCGACGACGACCAGGTGGACGACATCCACCGCCACCTGTTCACCGTTCTGATGGACCGCGAGTGGCCCCACGGTGTCGCGGCCGCGGTCGACGTCACCCTACTGGGCCGCTTCTACGAGCGCTACGCCGACCACGCGGTGTCGGTCGCGAAGCGGATGATCTTCGTGGTCACCGGAAAGATGCCGGGTTACGGTTCCGACGACGACATCTGAGCCTCGTTCGACAGGAAAGCCCCCGGCCGGCGCCGGGGGCTTTTCTTTGTGTATCAAATGGTTTCGAACATCCACTTCGGACACCAACCGACAAAAGAAGAAGGCCTTTCTCGCCGGCCCCGAGCGCGGGCGAGAAAGGCCTTCCGTGACAACGACTACTCAGCCGAAACGGCCGGAAATGTAATCTTCCGTGGCCTTCTCGTCCGGGTTGGAGAAGATCTTCTCCGTGTCGTTGAGCTCCACCAGCCGGCCCGGCTGCCCGACGCCGGCGAGGTTGAAGAACGCCGTCTGGTCGGAAACCCGGGCTGCCTGCTGCATGTTGTGCGTGACGATGACGATCGTGTAGTCCTTCTTCAGCTCACCGATCAGGTCCTCGATCGCCAGGGTCGAGATCGGGTCCAGGGCCGAGCACGGCTCGTCCATCAGGAGCACGTCCGGCTGCACCGCGATCGCGCGGGCGATGCACAGACGCTGCTGCTGACCACCCGAGAGGCCGCCGCCCGGTTTGTTGAGGCGGTCCTTGACCTCGTTCCAGAGGTTGGCGCCGCGCAGGGCGCGCTCGCCGATCTCGTCGAGCGTCTTGCGGTTCTTGGTGCCGCCCAGCTTCAGCCCGGCGACGACGTTGTCCCGGATGGACATCGTCGGGAACGGGTTGGGGCGCTGGAACACCATGCCGATCGTGCGGCGCACCTGGACCGGGTCGACGGCCGACGCGTAGATGTTCTCGCCGTCCAGCAGGACGTCGCCCTCGACGCGGGCGCCGGGGATGACCTCGTGCATGCGGTTCAGCGTGCGCAGCACCGTCGACTTGCCACAGCCCGACGGGCCGATGAACGCGGTGACGTTACGCGGCGGCACGGAGAGGGAGACACCGTCGACGGCGTGGAACTTGCCGTAGTAGATGTCCACGTCCTTGACGTCGATTCGCTTTGCCATGGCTACAGCTCACTTCTTCTTCGGGGCGACAAGGCGCGCGAACACGGTGGCGAGGAGGTTGATGATCGCGATGATGAGCACCAGCGTCAGCGCCGCGCCCCAGATCCGGTCGAAGCCGACCGAGCCGGGGTCCATCGAGTTGGTGACGCGCTCGTTGTTCATCAGCAGCGGGAGCGCCGCCTGCTCGCCGCTGAAGATGTCCCAGTTCGTGTAGGCGGAGTAGCCGACGAGGACCAGCAGCGGCGCGGTCTCGCCCATCACGCGGGCGAGCGCCATCATGATGCCGCCGATGATGCCGGACAACGCCGTCGGCAGCACGATCTTCACGATCGTCTTCCACTTCGGCACGCCCAGCGCGTAGGAGGCCTCGCGCAGGTCGTCCGGGACGATCCGCAGCATCTCCTCCGACGAGCGGACGACGACCGGGATCATCAGCAGCACCAGGGCCAGCGACACGGCGAAACCGCTGCGCGGCAAGCCGAACGTGGTGATCCAGAGCGCGTAGATGAACAGCGCGGCGACGATCGAGGGGACACCGGAGAGGATGTCGACCATGAAGGTGGTGGCCTTCATGAGCTTTCCGCGGCCGTACTCGACCAGGTAGATCGCGACGAGCATGCCGATCGGCACCGCGATGATCGCGCAGACGAGGCCCTGCAGCAGGCTGCCGACGATGGCGTGCAGCACGCCGCCGCCGACCTCGTCGGACAGGTAGTTGCCCAGGTCCTGCGACCACCAGTTGGTGTACGGGATGCGCTTGATGCCGTTCGCGACGACCGTGTACAGCACCCACACCAGCGGGACGACGGCGATCAGGAACGACAGCCAGACCAGCGTGGTCGCCAGCCCGTTCTTGACCTTGCGGGCCAGGCTGACCTGCTGGAACGCGGGAGTCGTGGCGGGGGCTTCGAGCGTGCTGGTCATGCTCACTCTCCCTTCTTGCCGATGACGGACCGCGCCGCGAAGTTGACGAGGAACGTGAGCACGAACAGCACCAGGCCGGCCGCGATGTACGCGCCCGCCGAGATCTCGTTGTTGAACTCGCTGTAGTTGGCGGCGATCTTCGAGGCGAACGTCGAACCGCCGTCGAAGAGGCTCCAGTCGAAGTTCCGGCCCTGCGGGATGAGCAGGATGACGGCCAGCGCGATCGTCTCGCCGAGCGCGCGGCCGAGGCCGAGCATCGACGCGCCGATGTAGCCGGCCTTGCCGAACGGCAGCACGGTGGTGCGGATGACTTCCCAGCGCGTGGCGCCGAGTGCCAGCGCGCCTTCGAGGTGCGGGGTCGGCGTGCGCTCGAACACCTCGCGCGAGAGCGACGTGATGATCGGCAGGATCATCACGGCCAGCACGATGCCGGCGGTGAAGATCGTGCCGCGCACGCTCGGCGCGACGTTGCCGGGCGCCAGCAGCGGGAACCACGAGAAGGTGTCGTTGATCCACTGCGAGAACGGCTCGATCGCCGGCGCGAAGACCAGGATGCCCCAGAGGCCGAAGATGATCGACGGCACCGCGGCGAGCAGGTCGATGACGTAGGCGAACGGCCGCGCGAGCCGCTTCGGCGCGTAGTGCGTCAGGAACAGCGCGATGCCCAGCGACACCGGCATCGCGATGATCAGCGCCACCAGCGACGTCGCCACCGTGACCTCGAGGAGGTCGAGGATGCCGAACGACATGTTCGCCGGGTCGTTGGTCGACCAGCCGTGGTTGGTCAGGAAGCTGGCCTTGTTGGCCTGCAGCGCGGGGATCGCCTGGATGAGCAGGAAGAGCCCGATCAGGCCGATCAGGGCGACGACGAAGATCCCGGCCCCGGTGGTCAGGTTCTGGAAGATGCGGTCACCGGGCCGCACCTTCTTCCGCTTCTCGCTCGCGGGCGGCTCGGGCACCGCCGTCGAGGTGGGTTGCTCCGAAATCGGATCCTCCGGGGGCGTGGTGGCGGACGACGAACGCCCACCGGGGTCGCCGGTGGGCGTTCGCGTCGAGGATGACTCGCTCATCAGCTACTTCTGACCAGCCTCTATCAACTCGGGTACCAGTCGCAACGCGGGGTCAGGAGATCGCCTGGACCGCGGCCAGGACCTTGGTCTGCAGCGACTGCGGGATCGGCACGTAACCCTTGGCGGACAGCGGCTGCTGACCGTCGGTGGCGGCCACCGTCAGGAACGCCTTGACGGCCTTCGAGACATCGGCGTTCGCGTACTTCGAGCAGACGATCTCGTAGGTCGTCAGCAGCAGCGGGTAGGCACCCGGGGTGTTGCTGGCGTAGATGCCGTTGAGGTCGAGCGCGAGGTCGTTCGTGCCGTCCTTGAGGAACTTGGCCGAGTCGAGCGACTTCGCCACGTTCTCCGAGGTCAGCTCGACGCCGCCGGAGCCGCTGTCGATCAGGGCCGGCGTGAGGCCGTCCTTGGCGAACGCGCCTTCGACGTAGGTGATGGCGCCGTCGGCGGCCTTCACCGCGGTCGCGACGCCGTTGGAGCCCTGCGCACCGTTGCCGACGCCACCGTTGAACTTCTTGCCGGCACCCTTGGTCCAGTCGGCCTTCGCCGCCGCGCCCAGGTACTTCTGGAAGTTGTCGGTGGTGCCCGACTCGTCGGCGCGGGAGACGACCTGGATGGCCTTGTCCGGCAGGTTCGCGCTCTCGTTGCCCTTGACCGCCTTGATGGCCGGGTCGTTCCACTTGGTGACGCCGCCGCTGAAGATCTTGGCGATGACCGAGGGGGTCAGCGTCAGCTTGTCCACACCGGACAGCTTGTAGGCGACGGCCACCGGGCCGACGACCATCGGGATGTTCCAGGCGGGGCTCGCGCAGCGCTTGGTGGCCGCTTCGAGGTCCGCGCCGGTGGCCGGCGAGTCCGAGCCGCCGAAGTCGATCTGGTTGGCGTTGAACTGCTTGACGCCGGCGCCCGAGCCACTGGGGTTGTAGTTGACCTGCTGGCCCGAGCACTTCTTGCTGTACTGCTGCGTGAAGATGTCGATCGCGTTCTTCTGTGCCGACGAGCCTTCGGCGGACAGCGGGCTCTTGCCGCCGCACGCCACGTCGGCCGTGCCGGTGGCGGCCGGAGCCGCAGCCGAGTTCGAGCTGCTGCTGTTCGTCGCCGCGGGGTCGGAACCACAGGCGGCGAGCACGAGCGCGGCGCTCGCCACGATGCCGACCGCGCTCAGGGGCCGCATGATCTTCACTGCATTTCCTCCATCAGGAGCATCACGGGTTCGGCAGCGGCGTGTTTCGCCGCGCCGGATCCGGACATTAGGCAGCCCTGGTGGACGGTCAGCCGTGAACAAATGAACGCAAAGTGAACAAGGCCCCGGATGTGAGCAGTGCGACTACTCCGAAAGGATGCCGTGTCCTGGCCGTGACCTGGGGGTTTGCCGACAGTGACGACTTGCTTGCACGGCGTCCAACGTGGTCACCGACCGTACTGGACGTCGGTCTCGTGACGCGTGAACCCGAGCTTGGTGTAGACCGCCAGCGCCGGCGCGTTGTCGCCCTCGACGTACAGGATCACCTGCCGCAGCCCCTGCTCCGCCAGGTACCGCAGCCCGGCCAGCGTCAGCGCCCGGCCGAGGCCACCGCCCTGGGCGGCCGGGTCGACGCCGACGACGTACACCTCGCCGACGCGCTCGCCGCCGAACCGGCCCGGCGTGGCCTCGTGCACCTTCGTCCAGTGGAAGCCGATCACCGCACCGTTCTCCTCGGCGAGGAAGAAGCCGGCGGGGGCGAACCACGACCGCCGTTCGTCGGCGCGGATGTCGTCCGCCGTCATCGCACCCTGCTCGGGGTGCCAGTCGAAGGCGCGCGCGTTGACCTGGACGACGGCGTCCTCGTCCTGCTCCGGCACGAAGGTGCGCAGCGAGACTCCGTCGCGCAACACCGGCTCCGGCCAGTCCGCGCCGTCGACGGTGGTGTGCAGGATCAGCAGTTCGCGCTTGCGCTCCAGCCCGGTCCGCAGCGCGAGCTGCCGGGCCGCGGGGTGGTCGCCGTGGGCCCAGACGCGGAACCCGACGGCGGCGCGCTCGTCGAGCGCCTGAAGCAGCTTCGCGCCGTACCCGCGGTTGCGGTGGGCGGGGTGCACGAGCAGCTCGGCGACCTGGTGGCCGAAGGAGTCACCCGTGGTGTCGAGGTGCGCGTAGCCGACGACGTCGCCTTCGACGCAGGCGACGAGGTGCTCACCGCCGTCGAACTCACCGGGCAGCGCGCCGTCGGGTTCGACCTCGGGCCGCCCGTCCGCCTCGCGCACGGCCAGCAGCAGCTGCCGCACGTGCGCGAGCTGCTGCTCGTCCAGCTCCTGAAGCCATTCCCCGTCTCCGCTCACCCCTGGACCGTACCCGGGACCCGGAGCAACGCGAAGGTCGTGCGGGACGTCCTGGAGAGCGTGGGGGACCTAGTGCGCGTGTTCGGGGGTGTCGGCCGGGGCCTCGGCGGACGCCTGCACCGGCAGGTTGGGCCGCTGCTGCGCGCCCTTGGCGGGCCGCTCGAACTTGTAGCCGACGTTGCGCACGGTGCCGATCATCTGCTCGTGCTCCGGGCCGAGCTTGGCGCGCAGCCGCCGGACGTGGACGTCGACCGTGCGGGTGCCCCCGAAGAAGTCGTAGCCCCAGACCTCCTGCAGCAGCTGGGCGCGGGTGAACACCCGGCCGGCGTGCTGCGCGAGGTACTTGAGCAGCTCGAACTCCTTGTAGGTGAGCTCCAGCGTGCGCCGCTTGAGGCGTGCGGTGTAGGTCGCCTCGTCGATGACCAGCTCGCCGACCCGCAGCTCGGCGTCGACCTGCGCGGAACCGCCGTCGCGGGTCGTGACCAGCCGCAGCCGGGCGTCGACCTCGGCCGGGCCGGCCGTCGGCAGGAGGATGTCGTCGGTGCGCCATTCGGCGCTCACGGCCACCAGGCCGCCTTCGCCGACGACGGCGATGATCGGGGTGGAGGCCTCGTCCTCGCCGGTGCCCTTGAGCAGCCGGCAGAGGCTCTTCGCCGAGGCCAGATCGCTGCGCGCGTCCAGCAGGATGACGTCCCGGTGACCCGCGTCGAGCAGGGCGGTCACCTCGGGGGGACGGACGCGTACGGTGTGCGGCAGCAGGTCCAGCGCGGGCAGCACCGACGTGGCATCCGCTTCCGCAGTCAGTACCAGAAGGTCCAGGCTCATGAGCCGCACCGCCTTCTCAAGTCGTCGCCTCACGGTGGCGTTAGTCGGTGCTAAGTGAGAATAGCGGCTCGACGGCCGGGTACCTAACCCTTGCTGGATCGATCACACCTGGAGAAACCCCCGGTGCGCCCGACGAACCCCGAGCAACCCCGACGAAACAGGAGTACGGACGCGATGGTGAGCAGGCCCGTGACCCGGGACGACCGACCCGCACCGAGGCCGGACGCGCGACGCCGCGGCCGCCGGGGCCGTCGCTGGGTGATCGCCCTGGTCGTGCTGGTGCTGCTGCTGGTCGGCGCCGACTTCGGGGCCGCCGCGTTCGCCGAGCACACGATCTCGCAGAAGGCGCGCGAACAGCTGCAGCTGACCGACGACCCGTCGGTGACCATCCACGGCTTCCCGTTCCTCACGCAGGCCCTGGGCGGTGACTACAGTCACATCAGCGTGTCGGCCGCCGGCGTGCCGGTCGGCGACAAGCTCCAGGACGTCGCGCTGAACGCCGAGCTCGAGGACGTCACCGCGCCGCTGTCGGACCTCACGAACGGCAACACGAAGGCCATCACCATCGGCAAGCTGACCGGGGCGGTCACCATCAAGGCCGCCGACCTGGCCCGCATCTCGCCGCTGGACAAGATCAAGGACCTGCGGATCGAGCCCGCGACCACGGACTACGTCCAGAACGGCGACTCCGGGCAGGCCGAGCCGACGCCGACGACCACCACGACCGCCGCCGACGGCCAGCCGGTCGACGAGTCGAGCACCGGCGTCCGCATTTCGGGACACCTTCAGTTCGCGGGCAAGGATCTGGAAATCTTCTGCTTCGCGATGATCGAGGCGGACGCGAAGGCGGGAACGATCACCTTCGCGCCGAAGCGGCTGCAGTTCGGGAATGACCAGGAGACCACGGTCGTTCCCCAGGCGGTGCAGAAGGCGCTGCTGCCGAACTTCAACGCGTCGATCGCGACGAAGGACCTGCCGCTGTCGGTGACGCCGACCGGCGTGCGGGTGCAGAGCGGATCGGTGACGATCAAGGGTGAGGCGTCGAACGTGTCCTTCGCGGACCTGAGCAAGTAGGAGTGGCCGGTGACGGGGCTGTGGGTGCTCGTGGCGGTACTGGTGGCCGGGACGGCCGCCGGGCTGCTGCTGCGGGCCCGCAACGGCCGGGTGCGGGAGGCGCGGGACGCCGGGCCCGTGCGTGAGCTGCCCGGCCCCGTCGCCGCCGTCCTCGACCCGGCGTCCGCCGTGACGCTGGTCCAGATCTCCACCACCTTCTGCGCGCCCTGCCGGCACGCGAAGGCCGTCCTCGCGCCGCTGGCCGAGCGGACCGACGGCCTGCACCACGTCGAACTCGACGTCACCAACCAGCCGGAGGTCGCGCAGGCCCTGGCCGTGCTGCGGACGCCGACCACGATCGCGCTGACCCCGGACGGCCGGGAGCTGCTGCGCGTCGGCGGCGTCCCGAAGGGCCCCGAACTGCTGGACGCGCTGCGCCCGCATCTCACTGCGCGGACGTCCTGACCAGGACCTCGTCCCAAGGGACGGGAATCGTCCCAAGGTATGAACGTGGTTCCCACTCTGAGGGAGCACTGGGTACCCTCGCACCCGTGACCAGGCTGACCACCTTCTTGACGCAGCGACGCGCAGTAGACCTCTGCCGCGTCCGCAGCAGCCTGTGTCGCCTTCAGCCAGACCAGCGCTGAACGACGTCTTCATCGCCTCGGTCCCCAGCCAGCCTGAAAACGCTGACGCGTGCCGTTCGCACGCATCCCCTCTGCTCCAGCTGGAGGAACCATGTCCGCCGGACCGGCCGTCGACCCGCGTGGCCCGCGGTTCGCCGCCATCCTGACGACGATCGTGCTCGCGGTCGTCCTGGTCACCCAGTGGTGGCCGCTGCTGGCGATCCAGACCGTCGTCTTCGCGATCGGCGCGTTCGTCGGGCTCAAGCCCGCGCCGTACTCGATCGCCTACCGCTACCTGGTGGCCCCGCGCCTCGGCCCGACGACCGAGCGGGAGGACGCGGCGCCGCTGCGGTTCGCCCAGGCCGTCGGGTTCGTGTTCGCGCTCGTCGGCACCATCGGCTTCGCCGTCGGCATCACGCCCCTCGGTATCGTCGCGACGGCCTTCGCGCTCTTCGCGGCCTTCCTCAACGCGGCTTTCAACTTCTGCTTGGGCTGCGAAATGTTCTTGCTGATCAAACGCTTCAGTCCCGCCCGCGCGTCGTCCTGAAGATCCAACCCAGAAAGAGAGTTCATCTCCATGAGCCGTGAAGACGTCCTGGTCACCACCCAGTGGGCCGAGGAGAACCTGGACACCCCCGGCGTCGTGTTCGCCGAGGTCGACGAGGACACCACCGCCTACGACGGCGGCCACATCCGGGGCGCGGTGAAGTTCGACTGGCGAAAGGACCTGCAGGACGGGGTCCGCCGCGACTTCGTCTCCAAGGAGGGCTTCGAGAAGCTCCTGTCGGAGAAGGGCATCTCGAACGACGACCGCGTGGTCCTCTACGGCGGCAACAACAACTGGTTCGCCGCCTACGCGTACTGGTACTTCAAGCTCTACGGCCACGAGAACGTCCAGCTGCTCGACGGCGGCCGCAAGAAGTGGGAGCTCGACGGCCGGGAGCTGAACTCCGACGACGTCAAGCGCGACACCACCGACTACAAGGCCAAGGACCAGGACCTGTCCCTGCGCGCGTTCCGCGACGAGGTCGTCCAGTCCATCGGCGCGAAGAACTTCGTCGACGTCCGGTCGCCGGACGAGTTCTCCGGCAAGCTGCTCGCCCCGGCGCACCTGCCGCAGGAGCAGTCCCAGGTCCCCGGCCACATCCCGGGCGCGCTGAACGTGCCGTGGGCGAAGGTCGCCAACGAGGACGGCACCTTCAAGTCCGAGGGCGAGATCGACGAGCTCTACAAGGAGCAGGGCATCGACGCCGGCAAGGGCACCATCGCCTACTGCCGCATCGGTGAGCGCTCGTCCATCGCGTGGTTCGCGCTGCACGAGCTGCTCGGCCACCAGGACGTGAAGAACTACGACGGTTCGTGGACGGAATACGGCTCGCTGGTCGGCGTGCCGGTCGAGTTGGGAGCCAAGTGATGGCGGTCGACGACAGCTGCGGCGCACCGGTCCAGGAGGCCACGCCGGCGGACTACGACACCAAGGGCCAGGTCGTCCTGGCCGGCAAGGTGACCGGCGCGGACGGGCCGGTCGGCGGCGCGTTCGTCCGGCTGCTGGACGGCGGCGGCGACTTCACGGGCGAGGTCGTCTCCTCGGCCGACGGCGACTTCCGCTTCTACGCGGCGCCGGGCGAGTGGACCGTGCGCGCGCTGCACCGCAGCGGCAACGGCGAAGCGTCCGTCACCGCTTCCGGGCCCGGCCTGCACCAGCTGGCCATCTCGGTCGCCTGAGTTCTGCTCTGCCGTGAGGGGCACCTTCAGGGACTTTATGTCCATGAGGGTGCCCTTCACGGCTTTCCAGCGGCAGCCAGGACGCGGTCGGTGTAGTCCCGCAGTGAGGGGAACGTCTCCGCGATCGCGAGCTTCCGCTGCTGCTCGGCCGGCTCGGCGATCCGGTCGCGGGCCGCGGTCCGCCAGTCACCATCCTCCGGGCCGCGCAGCACCAGCGCGATCTCGTCGCGGCTGAGCAAAACTTTGTCCTGCAACATCTTCACGGTGGCCAGCCGGTGCAGCTCGTCCGGCCCGTAGACGCGTTCCCGCCCCGGCGCGACACCGCGACGCCGACGGTCGCGGCGGTTTCCCCGATGGACAGCATGAGACGAGTTGACCTCAACCCGGGTTGAGGTCGCAACCTGTTTAGGTGACCCTTACCGCTACTGCGACGCGCCGGACCGGCCTGCTCACCGCCGTCTTCCTGGGCAGCTTCATGGCCCTGCTCGACGTCAGCGTCGTGAGCGTCGCGCTGCCGACCATGCAGCGGACGCTGGGCACGAGCTTCAGCGGCCTGCAGTGGATCATCGACGGCTACACCGTCGCCCTCACCGCCGTGATCCTCTCCGGCGGCACGCTCGGCGACCGCTACGGCCGCAAGCTCGTCTACCTGTGCGGGCTGACGTTGTTCACGATCGCGTCGGCCGGCTGCGCACTGGCGCCGACGCTCGAAGTGCTGGTCGTCGCCCGGATCATCCAGGGCTTTGCGGCCTCCGCCGTGATCCCGGGCTCGGTCGCGCTGCTCGCGCACGCGTTCCCGGAGCCGGCCGCGCGGGCGCGGGTGATGGGCCTGTGGAGCACGGTCGCGGGCTGCGCGCTGGTGCTCGGCCCGCTGATCGGCGGCCCGCTGACCGACGCCTTCGGCTGGCCGTCGATCTTCCTGATCAACGTGCCGATCGGGCTGGTCGCGGTCGTGCTGGGCCGCCGCGGGATCAGCGAGTCCCGCGACCCGGCGCACGGCGCGCTCGACCTGACCGGGCAGGTGCTCGGCGCCCTGTGGATCGGCCTGCTGACGTACGCCGTGATCGAGGCCGGCCGGCTCGGGCTGAGCACGTCCGTGCTGGTCACCGGCGTTCTCGGGCTCGCCGCGCTGACGGCGTTCATCGTGGTCGAGCTGCGCGCGGAACACCCGATGCTGCCGGTGCGGCTGTTCGCCAGGACCCGGTTCTCGGTGGCCATCTTCGCCGCGTGGAGCCTCGGGTTCGCGGCCTACCCGGCGGTCTTCCTGATCGGCGTCTACCTGCAGCAGGCCCGCGGCGCGACGGCGACCGAGGCGGGCGTCCAGATGCTGCCGTACGTGCTGGCGAACGTCGCCGCGGCCTTCACCGCCGGCCGGCTTTCGGCCCGCTACGGCGCGGAGCGGCTGCTGCCGATCAGCTACTTCGTCGCGGCCGTCGGCTCCTTCGCGTTCCTGGTACTGGACGCGCGGAGCCCGTACTGGCTGGTGGCGCTCGCGTTCGCGCTGGCCGGCGCCGGGGTCGGGCTGTCGGTGACGCCGTCGAACATCGTCGGGCTGGCCGGGCTGCCGGGGCACCGCAGCGGGATCGCGTCGGCGACGGTCAACGCCGCCCGCCAGACCGGCACCGCGCTCGGCGTCGCCGCCCTCGGCGCGTTGCTGGCCCGCGGTTCGACGCTGCCGAGCGGCCTGCACGCGGCGATGGGCGTGGCCGGCGTGGTGCTGCTCGCGGTGACCGTGCTCACCGCGGCGACCCTGCGCCGGGCCGGCTGAGCGGCGGCGGACTATCCTGCTGGGCGTGGAAGCACTGTTTACGACCTTGCTGGTGCTCGCCGGCGTCGCGATCACCTGGTTCGCCGTGTACGTCGTCTACCGGCTTTACGCGGACCAGCGCTGACCCATGACCGACAGCGGCGACGACGCCATTGCAGCAGCGGAAATGCGCGCGGCGAGCACCCGCGCGCGCAACCTCCCGTTGTGGGACGACCTGCCCATCCCCAACGACACGGCCAACCTGCGCGAGGGGCCGGACCTCAACGAGGCCTGTCTCGCGCTGCTGCCGATGGTCGGTGTCTGGCGCGGTGAGGGCGAGGTCGACTACCCGACCATCGAAGGCCCCCGCAAGTTCGCGCAGCAGCTGACGATCGCGCACGACGGCCGGCCGTTCCTGATCCACGAGTCGCGGTCCTGGCTGCTCGACGACGAGGGCAACGTCATCCGCCCCGCCGCGCGCGAGACCGGGTTCTGGCGGCCGCAGGCGGACGACACGCTCGAGCTGCTGCTCACGCACAACACCGGGCTCGTCGAGCTGTACTACGGCAAGCCGCGCAACCAGACGTCCTGGGAGCTGGGCACCGACGCGGTGATCCGCACGGCCAGCGCGAAGGAAGTCAAGGCCGCCCAGCGGCTGTACGGCCTGATCGAGGGCTCGCTCGGCTACGTCGAGGAGCGCGCGATGATGGGCCAGGAGCTGCAGCCGCACACCTCGGCCCTGCTGCACCGCGTGGTCGGCTGACGGCACCCGGCATGCGCTGGCGGCGGTGTGGCGAGGACGCCGCCCTGCTGGACTGCGACTCGCTCGACCAGATGCGGGCGGCGCACGCGACGGTGCTCGCCGCGCGCCCGGACGGCGTCGTCGACCTCGTTCCCGGCGCTCGCAGCCTTTTGGTCGTCGGCGCGGTCGCCGCGGTACGCGCGTTGCTGGACGGCGCCGATCTCACGCACCCACCCGACGGCAACCCGCGCGAAGTGACCCTCGACGTCCACTACGACGGCGAGGACCTCGCGCTGGTGGCCGCCGACGCCGGCTGCTCCGAAGACGCCGTGGCCGAGCTGCACACCGGCGCCGCCTACACGGTCGCGTTCACCGGCTTCGCGCCCGGTTTCGGCTACCTGACCGGACTTCCCTCGCCGTTGCGGCAGCCGCGGCTGGATTCCCCGCGCACCCGCGTCCCGGCCGGGTCGGTGGGGCTGGCGGGCGAGTTCACCGGCGTCTACCCCCGCGAGTCCCCGGGCGGCTGGCGGCTGCTCGGGCACACGACCACGCCGCTTTTCGACGCCCACGCCGACCCGCCCGCCCTGCTCGCACCGGGCGATCGCGTGCGGTTCCGGAGCGTCCGGTGAGGTCACTGGAAGTCGTCTCGTCAGGCCCGTACGCGCTGGTCGAAGACCTCGGCCGGCCCGGATACGCGCACCTCGGCGTGGCACCGTCGGGTGCCCTCGACACGGCGTCGCTGCGGCTGGCGAACCGGCTCGCCGGTAACCCCGAGGACCTGGCCGGCATCGAAGCCCTGCTCGGCGGCCTTTCGGTGCGCTTCACGGCATCGGCGACGGTGGCCGTGACCGGCCCGTCGGTCGCGGTCGACGTCGACGGCCGTCCCTTCGGCTCCCACACGGCGGTCTTCGTCGGAGCCGGGCAAACGCTTGCCGTGGGCACCCCCGGTGCCGGGTTGCGCTGCTACCTGGCGGTGTCCGGCGGGATCGACGTCGAGGAGGTGCTGGGCAGCCGGTCCCGGGACGTCCTGTCCGGCATCGGCCCGGCACCGCTGCGGTCCGGCGACGTCCTCCCGCTCGGTCCGGCCCGCGGAGTCCCGGCGGGCGCGGACGTCGTCGTCCCGGCCACGGCGCCGCCAGACCTGGTGATCCCGGTGACGCCGGGTCCTCGCGACGACTGGCTGGAGTCCCCGGCCGAGGGCCTGTCGGCGTGGTGGACGGTGACGCCGGAGTCGAACCGCGTCGGCCTGCGCCTGGACGGCACCCCGCTGCGCCGGGCCGCGGAGTTCGCCGAGGCGGAGCTGCCCAGCGAAGGCGTGCTGACGGGCGCGATCCAGGTCCCGCCGAGCGGCCTCCCGGTGGTCTTCCTGAACGACCACCCCACCACGGGCGGCTACCCCGTCGCGGCAGTGGTCCGGACCGCCGCACTGAGCGCACTCGCCCAGGCCCGACCGGGCACCCGAGTGCGCTTCCGGGTGGCCTGAAGCGCCCCGCCCACCGCAGCCGCCGCCCACGGCCTGCCGGCGGTGCTGCCCCAACCGCGCCACCGGTGTCTGGAAAAGCCGTGAAGGCCTCCTTCCCGGCTCTTATGGCCGGGAAGGAGGCCTTCACGGCTTTCGGTGGGGTGGAGGGCGTGCTCGGGTGCGCTTCTGGGTGACGTGAAAGGTCTGTACCGCCACGCGGGTGAGACCCGGATCACCCGGTGCACCCGTCCGGGTAGCGCCCGGAACCATGTCGCGGCGCCACCCGTCCAGATAGCTGTGGAACAGGTGACGATCAGCGGTGGCACGGGTTTCCTGGACGTGAACGTGCGCGCGCGGGCGGAGCTGCCCCAGGCGTTGCGGATCGCGCTCGCCACCGGGCAGCTGCGGCGTCCGCTGGCCACCACGCTCGGCCCCGTGCTCGACCTGCTCGTCGACGGCGACTACCGCGTCAGCGGCCCGGAACGCCTGCCGGACGAGGTGTCCCTCACCCCGACCGACACCTGGCCGCCGTCCGACGAGGCGCGCGTCGGCTACTACCGGACCGCGATCCGCACCGGCCACCGCCCGGTCGCCGTGGTCCTCGCCGACGGCGAGCGCGAGCTGATCCTCGACGGCCACCACAAGATCGCCGCCTACCGAGCCGAGGAGATCGCGCCCGCGGTCGTGCGGATCGCTCAGGCGTACTCGGCCTCGTAGGCCGCCACCAGCTCCGCGTACACCGCCGACGAGTCGGGCAGCCGCACACCGTCCAGCGTGTGGACGCGCGTCAGCTTGCGGACCGACGAAGCCATGAACACGCCGTCCCCCGCCACCAGGTCGGCCACACGCAGCGGCTCCACCTTGACCGCCCAGCCGGCCTGCTCCGCGCCGCGGAACAGCGCGGCCTGGGTGGTACCCGGCAGAATGCCGACGCTCGACGGCGGCGTGAAGAGCGTCCGCCCCTTCGCCAGCACCACGGTCGACGTCGGGCCTTCGAACACCGAGCCGTCGGCGGCGGTGAAAATCACATCTTCGGCGCCGCGGCGGCGGGCTTCGCGCAACGCGGCCATGTTCATGGCGTACGACAACGGCTTCGCGCCCAGCAGCAGCCACGGCGCGCGCTCGGCGAGGTCCGGCGGGAAACCGCGTTCCAGGGTGACCGCGGCGACACCCTCGGCGCGCGCCTTCAGGATCGACGGCGCGACCTCCGAACCCAGCGCGAAACCGGTCGGCACCGCGGCGGGATCGCCGTCGGAACCCCTGGTGTACACCAGTTTCAGCACCATTTCGGGGCTGCCGGTCCAGTGTTCGAGCACGAGCGAGACGACTCGTTCCCAGGCCGCGAGATCGGGCTCCGGCAGGTCGAGCATGGCCGCCGACCGCGCCAGCCGCTCCAGGTGCGGCCGCAGTTCGCGGGGCTTGCCGCCGACCACGAGGATCGTCTCGAAGACGCCGTCGCCGCGGGTCAATCCGAGGTCGTCCACCTTGATCTGGGCGGTGTCCGGGTCGGCCAGGGTTCCGTCGAGGAAGACGAGCACGCGCATTCCCACACCGTACTCACCTAGGCTGGGCGGTATGCCGTACCGCTCGCCGCTGCTGGACGTGCCCGGATCCATCCCCCCGCCCGACGACCACCCCGAAGCCGGCGTCCCCTGGCACTGGGGAGACCCCTTCGCGGAGCAGCGCACCGCGACGCGCGGCGTCGTCGTGATCGATCGGTCACACCGCGAAGTCCTGGCCGTGACCGGCGAGGAGCGGCTGTCGTGGCTGCACCTGGTGATCTCGCAGCACGTGACCGAGCTCGCCGAGGGGTCCGGCACCGAGGCGCTGGTGCTCGACAGCCAAGGCCGTGTCGAAACGCACATGGTGCTCGCGCACCTCGACGGCACCGTCTGGCTCGACGGCGACCCGGAGCCGCGCGTGACCAGCGCGCTGCCGAAGGGCGGCCCCCAGACGCTGCGCGAATACCTCGAAGCCATGAAGTTCTGGTCCAAGGTGGACATCCGCGACGCGACCGACGAGCTGGCCCTGCTCACCGTGCTCGGCCCGGACAGCGAACGCGTGCTGAGCGCGGTCGGCGCCGAGGTCGGGCCGGAGCCGTACGCAGTCGTGGCGCTGCCCGGTGGCGGTTTCGCGCGGCGGATGCCGTGGCCCGGGCGGTTCAGCGTCGACCTCGCGGTGCCACGCGCCGAGCTCGCCGGCTGGTGGAAGAAGCTCACCGACGCCGGCGCCCGCGCGGCCGGGAGCTGGGTGTTCGACGCCTTGCGCGTCGAGTCGCTGCGGCCGCGGCTGGGCGTCGACACCGACGATCGCACGATCCCGCACGAGGTGGGCTGGGTCGGTTCGGCCGCGCACGTCGCGAAGGGCTGCTATCGCGGCCAGGAGACGGTGTCGAAGGTGCACAACGTCGGCCGTCCGCCGCGCAACCTGCTGCTGCTCCACCTGGACGGTTCCCCCGAGATCCGGCCGGAGCCCGGCGACCCGGTGCTGCTCGACGGCCGCACGGTCGGCCGCGTCGGCACGGTGATCCAGCACCACGAGCTCGGCCCGATCGCGCTGGCCCTGGTCAAGCGGTCGACGCCGGTGGGGGCCGAGCTGCTGACCGGCTCCGAAGACGAGCTCGTCCAGGCGGCGATCGACCCCGACTCCGTGCCGTCGGAGCTCCCGGCGCCCGGGCGGGCCGCGGCGGCGCAACTTCGTGGCTGATCGAAAACCCCTGACAGCAGGATCACGCCCAACCGGGATAAACTGCGCTGTGATCGAAGTGCGGCCCGGCGGCAGGCGGCGGATCGACCGCGTGCTCGGCCCGGGATACCTCAGCGGCTTGGGTGACCTGCCGTTGAAGGTGCTCCGCGAGCGGCGCGACGAAGCCGCCCAAGAAGAGACCGATCTTTCCTACTTGCGCAGGCTGCTGCACGCCCGGATCGACATCGTCCGCGCCGAGCAGACCCGGCGCAGCTCCGGCGGCGAGTCCAGCATCGTCGACCAGCTGGCCACGATCCTCGCCGACAACGCGCTGGGCCCGGCCGCGGGCTCCGGGCGGCACCAGCAGCTGGAACCCTCACGCGCCGGCGAGCACCGCCGGCACGCCGAGGCGCTGATCGGCGACACCGACCTGACCGACGTCGGTTCCCTGACGGACGACAAGCTCGCCTCCGCTTTGGACACCTACGCCAGCGAAGAGGTTTCGGTGTCGTCGTTCCGGCGCGAGGTCCAGAACGTCATGGACACCCTGAACGCGGAGATCGCCCAGCGCTACCAGCAAGGTTCGGCCACAGTGGACGAGCTGCTCGAGAGCGAAGGCGGGCACGAGGCTCAGTGAACCTCATTCAGCCGTCGCCCGGCGCGAAGGTCACCGCTGGCAGCCGGGCTGCGGCACCGCAGCGCCGTGCTAACCAGAATGAGGTTCAGTGACCAACCCTGTCCTGGCCGAGGTCGTCCGTTCCGATTTCGTCGAAAGCGTCCACCGTGGCGCGCTCGTGGTGACGGGCCCTGAGGGCGACGTCAGGCTGGCTCTCGGCGACGTCACCTCGCCGGTCTTCCCGCGTTCGTCGAACAAGCCGTTGCAGGCCGTCGGGATGCTGCGGTCCGGGCTGGACTTCACCGGCGAGGACCTGGCGCTGGCCTGCGCGTCCCACTCCGGCGAGCCCCGGCACGTCAAGGGCGTGCTGGAACTGCTGCAGGCGGCGGGCCTGACCGAGGACGACCTCGCGTGCCCGGCCGACTTCCCGCTGCACGTGCCGAGCATGCGCGACGCCGCCGAGCCGCGGCGCGTGATGATGAACTGCTCCGGCAAGCACACCGGCATGCTCACCACCTGCGTCCGGGCCGGCTGGCCGACCGCGGGCTACGAGGCGCCGGACCACCCGCTGCAGCAGGCGATCGCCGCCGCCGTCACCGACCTGACCGGCGAGCCGGTCGCGCACACCGGCGTCGACGGCTGTGGCGCGCCGCTCCTCGCGTTCTCCCTGACCGGGCTGGCCCGCGCGTTCGGCCGGGTCGGCAGCGCCGCCGACGGTCCCGAACGGACGGTGGCCGACGCGATGCGCGCCCACCCGTGGCTGGTCGCCGGCACCGGGCGCGAGGACACCGAGCTGATGTCCGCCGTGGACGGTCTCGTCTCGAAGGGCGGCGCCGAGGGCGTCCAGGCCTTCGCGCTGCCGGACGGGTTCGCGGTGGCGTTGAAGATCGACGACGGCGCGAAGCGGGCCTGCGCGCCGCTGGCCGTCGAAGCGCTGCGGTTCCTCGGCGTGGACGTCTCCGGCCTCGACGAGCTCGCCCACGGCTCGGTGCTCGGCGGCGGTCGCCCGGTCGGCGAGATCCGGGTGCCGGGGCTGCGCGGCTAGCTAGTTCGCGCGTTCCCGCGAGGCCAGGTCGCCCCAGAACTCCCGCAGGTCGGAGAACAGCTCGGCGAGCTCCTCGACGTTTCCGGAGCGCAGCGCGTCCAGGATGTCGTGGACCTCGTCGGCGGTGGTGTCGGCTTCGAGGATGGGGTCCGCGAACAGCTGCACGAGGCCGCCGTAGTCGAGCTCGACGATCGAGTCCGCGTGGAAGTTGTCGAGCCAGCGCCGCGTCTCGAACAGCACCCGGCCCGGCCCGGAGTCGCCGAAGGTCTGTTCCAGCAGGTCACCGGCCTCGCGCGCCCGGTGCTGGGCGTCGGCGAGGGTGCTCCGCCAGGACAGTTCGCGCTTCGGGTCGTCGCGGCCGGAGCCCAGCACGAGCTTGCGCTCCTCCGGGTCGACCAGCACGAACCACGGCAGCGGAACGGTCCAGGTGGTCGACAGCGTGTGCGCGGCGGAGGTGCTGAGGTCCGACAGCGCGGACTTCGTGCGGGCGCGGATCGCGTCCTGGGTGAAGCCGGCTTCGTCGAGGATGACGTTCTTCAGCGCCGGGTGCGCGTCGCCGAGGAAGGTCACCAGCGCGGCGGCCGAGCGGGCGCGCAGCTCCAGCGGGCAGACGAACGGGCCGTGCACGCGCTGGGCGGCCGGCACGTCGGCCGGATCGAGCACCAGGACGTCGGTCTGCAGGCTGGGCGCGGCCTTGCCGTTGGCGAGCTCGGCGGGCAGCAACCGGCGGGGCGCGGCGACCTGTGACTTGAGCCACATGGCCTGCTCGCGGGCACCCGCGTCGGTCCGCCCCAGCTTGGCCGCCGCGACGGCCGCGCGCAGCCGATCGTCGGGCGGCTCGCCCAAGGCGAGCAGGGGTTCGTACACCCGCAGATAGGCCACGAAGGGACGGAGCACGAGTAGATCGTGGCACGCCGACCTGCGCCGATCGTCACCGACCGGCCGGTAACCGGTGTCCGGCGGACACTGTCACCACCGGCACACCGTGCCACGTCGCATCGAACCCCCCGGACACGGTACGGTGTCAGCAGGAAAGAATTGTCGAGACGATGCGGGGCCGCCGATTCCCCCGGCCGCCCCGCCCCTGTGCGAGGGGGTCGAGCCATGGGGCGCGGCCGGGCTAAGGCCAAGCAGACGAAGGTGGCGCGCGAGCTCAAGTACAGCTCGCACGAAACCGACTTCGATGCTTTGCAGCGCGAGCTGTCGACTGGTTCCTCTAGTGGTCACTATGAGGAGCCCGATAGCAATGATCAAGATCCGTACGACGACGGGTACGACGAGTACCGTCGTTGAGCACGCGTAACCGCGCGAGGGCGTAGCTGGGCACAACCCGGCGACCGCCCTCGCGCGCTGCGTGCTGCCCAAAAACCTGTGGGCTGCGTAGCGGATGAAGGAGTGAGCCGGTGGTAAGTCGGGTTGGAGTCGTCGGGGCGGGACTGATGGGTTCCGGCATCGCCGAGGTGCACGCGCGGTCCGGATTGGACGTCGTGGTCACCGAGGTGAACCAGCCGGCGCTCGACGCGGGCAAGGCGCGCATCGAGAAGTCGCTCCAGCGCGGCGTCAAGAACGGCAAGCTCTCCACCGAGGACGCCGACGCGGCCCTCGGCCGGCTGCGCTTCACCACGGACATCGCCGAGTTCGCCGACCGCGAACTGGTCATCGAAGCGATCCTCGAGCAGGAACAGGCGAAGGTCGACGTCTTCCGCCAGCTCGACAAGATCGTCGAGGCGGAGGACGCGCTGTTCGCGTCCAACACGTCCTCGATCCCGATCATGAAGCTGGGCATGGCGACGAACCGCCCCCAGCAGGTGGTCGGCATCCACTTCTTCAACCCGGTCCCGGTGCTGCCGCTGGTCGAGCTGGTGCCCTCGCTGCTGACGAGCGAGGAGACGGCCCGCCGCGCGGAGGACCACGCGACGACGGCCCTGGGCAAGACGGTCATCCGGTCCCAGGACCGCGCCGGGTTCATCGTGAACTCGCTACTGGTCCCGTACCTGCTGTCGGCGATCCGGATGATCGAATCGGGCTTCGCCTCGGCGGAGGACATCGACCGCGGCATGGAGCTGGGCACGGCTCACCCGATGGGCCCGCTGCGGCTGTCGGACCTGATCGGCCTGGACACCATCAAGGCGATCGCGGACTCGATGTACGCGGAGTTCAAGGAGCCGCTGTACTCGTCCCCGCCGCTGCTGCTGCGCATGGTGGACGCGGGCCTGCTGGGCAAGAAGACCGGCCGCGGCTTCTACTCCTACGGCTGACCGACCTTCGTCGCCGCACGATCCACTTTCGGTGGTCCGTGCGGCGACTTTGTCGTCTTGGGCCGGGCGGCCGGGCTCGCTTGACTGTCAGGCATGCCTGAGCTGAGCCGCCGTGCTGCCCTCGCCGCTTCCGCCGCCCTGGCGCCCGCTTTCGCGGGTGCTTCGCCCGCGGACGCCACCACGCGACGCCGTCGCGGCGTGACCACCTTCGTCTTCGCCGCGGGCGCCAACGGCGTGTCGGCCGCCCCGAACGAGCTGGTCCTGCGCGGGCACCGCGGCGTCGGCGTCGACCAGCCGGGGCAGCAGTTCCGGCTCTCCTACCAGGCACCCCAGGACCTGGCGGCGTTCGCGACGGAGCCGTCGGCGCTGGCCGGCGTCACGCTCGCCGACCAGGTGGCGGCCACGGTCGAGGTCGTCCGCCGCGCGGCGGCGCACGGCCCGGTGGTCCTGGTCGGCGCCAGCATCGGCGGCGCGGCGATCAGCCTGGTCGCCGACGCCGTGCCGGACCTGATCGACCTGCTCGTCTACGACACGGCGTTCTGCTGCGTCGACCTCGAGACCCCGGACGAGTACATGGCCACCCCGGAGGCGGCCGAGACCCGCGTCGGCGATCTGCTG
Organism: Amycolatopsis sp. NBC_00348; assembly: GCF_036114655.1. Classification (NCBI taxonomy): domain Bacteria; kingdom Bacillati; phylum Actinomycetota; class Actinomycetes; order Pseudonocardiales; family Pseudonocardiaceae; genus Amycolatopsis; species Amycolatopsis sp. NBC_00348. The sequence goes on from NZ_CP107994.1 coordinate 8,005,380, forward strand.
GGCTTCGCCGCGGCCGACCCGTCGGTGATCGGCGCGGTCCGGTTCAACTGGCGCACGGCGAACCGCGCGCTGCTCGCGAAGGCCAAGGAAGCGTTCGTCGCCAACGGCACGGACGCCGAGTTCTACGCGTTCCTCAACGCCATGGCCCCCGACGACCTCCTCGGCAAGGGCGCCACCCCGGCCCGCGGCGACCGCGCGAGGTGGGGCCGCGTGCCCCGCGTCTACGTCCGGCACCTGCGCGACCGGATCATCCCCCTGGAACTGCAGGACCGCATGATCCGCGAGGCCGACGCCGCCACGCCGGGAAACCACTTTCACGTCGTCGACCTGGACACCAGTCACGTCCCGGACGCGGCGAAGCTGGCTGAGCTCGTCGACATCTACGACGGGTTGACGCGCTCCTGATCGAAGATCACGGGCGCGTCGAAGGCCGCCCGCCGCGACGCGCGGCGCAGGACGGCCAGGACGGCCGGCCCCAGCACGAGGATCGCGACGGCGTTGGTGATCGCGCGGCCGGTGTCCCAGCCGAGCGTCGAGGTCAGGACGGTGAAGACGGCGAACCGGTGCAGGTTGTCCAGCAGCGGCGCGCCGGGCACGTAGCCGAGGCCCGCGGTGGTGCCGCCGAGCGACGACCCGGCCAGGAACGGCCACGACCACAGGCTCATCAGCAGCCCGAAGAGGTAGGCCGCGACGACGCCGTACGCCACGAGCAGCGCGATCTCCGCCTTCCCGCGGGCGCGCGGCAGCAGCCCGGCGCCGAGCCCGATGAGCGACGACGCGAGCATCTGGAACGGCAGCCACGGCCCGACGCCCGCGGTCAGCAGCGCCGAGGTGAACAGCGACGTCGAGCCGAGCACGAACCCGAACCCGGGCCCGAACACCCGCCCGGCGAGCACGAGCAGGAAGAACACCAGCTCGATCCCCCCGGTCCCGGCCCCGAGCGGCCGCAGCCCGGCGTTCACCGCGGACAGGACGCCGAGCAGCGCAAGCGCTTTCGCATCGATTCCGCCACGCGACAGTTCGGCCAGCACGACGAGGATCAGCACGGGCAGGGTCGCCATGAAGACGAACGGCGCATCGGCGGTGTGCGCGGACACACTGGGCGCGGGGTGCGCGAAGAGCGGCCAGCAGAACATGACGAGGCCGAGGACCGCCGCGACGGTGAGCACCAGCGCAGGACGCGGCCGGAGGCGGATGGCCCGGGGCGGCGGGTCGAGGAAGCCGGTCACGTCAGCACCTCGCACGAAGTCGCGCGGGACCACGCCCGCCCACCGACACCGGCTCGCAAGCCGCACGGCGCCGCAAAGGTGCGCCAAGCAGCTCTCGGCGCGTTCAAGCGCCGCGCGGGGTCGACGCACGGCCGCCCACACGAAGTCGCGCAGGACCGCGCCCGCCCACCGACACCGGGTCGCGAGCCGACCGGCGGTGCAAAGGTGCGCCAAGCAGCTCCCGGTGCGTTCAGGCACAGCGCCGGGTCGACGCGCGGCCACCCACACGAAGTCGCACAGGAGCGCGCCCGCCCACCGACACCGGCCCGCGGGCCGAACGGCGGCGCAAAGGTGCGCGAGGGCGCAGCAGGCGAGCGAAGTCGAACGGCGGACGTCATGACAGGGCTTCCGCTACTTCGTCCACCGTCAGCCACTCCTGCGGCGCCAGCACCTTCGCCACCTGGGGCGCGAAGGCCGGGGACGCGACGATGACGTCCTTCGTCGGGCCGTCCGCTACCACCTCGCCCTCGGCCATGACCACCACGCGGTGGGCCACCGATGCCACGAACTCGACGTCGTGGGTGGCCAGCACTATCGCGTTGCCCTGCGAGGCCAGCTCTCGCAGGATCGCCGCGAAGCGCCGTTTGGCGTGGTAGTCGAGGCCGCGCGTCGGCTCGTCCAGCAGGACCACCGGGGGTGCCGCCGCCAGCTGGACGGCCAGCACCAACGCCAGTCGCTGCCCTTCGGACAGGTCGCCGGGGTGCGCTTCACCGGCGATCGCGGGGGCCAGGCGGTCCAGCAGGGACCTCGCCGTGCCTGCTGTGGCGCCGGATTCGGTGTCGGCCTGTGCGCACTCGGCGTCGACCGAATCCAGGTACAGCAGATCGGCGGGTGACTGCGGGACCAGCCCCACACGCTGACGGGCCGCTCTCGGCTTGAGCGACGCGGGGTCCACGCCGCCGACGTCGACCTTCCCCGCCGACCGCGGACCGCTGCCCTGCACCGCCCAGAGAAGCGACGACTTGCCGGAGCCGTTGCGTCCCATCAGCGTGACGATTTCCCCCGGCCCGACGCGCAGGTCCACCCCACGCACCGCCAGGACATCTCCGTAGCGGACCACCACCCCTCTAACATCCAGTGCTCGACCGGTCACCGAGAGGGTACGACCCACCACCGACAATTTCGGACGATGTGACTGGAGACGCGAGCGCAGCGGCCCCGCGACCCGCCGCGCGTCCCGCACCGACAGCGGCAACGGCGACCAGCCCGCGAGCCGCCCCAGCTCGACGATCGGCGGCGCGATCTCCGCCGTCGCCAGGATCTCCGCCGGCGGCCCGGACCGCACCGAGCCGTCGCCCGGCAGGTACAGCAGCCGGTCGGCGTACTGGACGACGCGCTCCATGCGGTGCTCCGCGACGACCACCGTGGTCCCGAGGTCGTGCACCAGCCGCGTGATCGCCGCGAGGACCTCCTCGGCCGCCGTGGGGTCCAGCGCCGACGTCGGTTCGTCGAGCACCAGGACCCGCGGGTGCGCCGTCAGGACCGAGCCGATCGCGACGCGCTGCTGCTGCCCGCCCGAGAGCGTCCGAAGTGGACGGTGGCGCAGCTCGGCGATGCCCAGCAGGTCCAGGGTTTCCTCGACGCGCTTGCGCATGACGTCCGGCGCCACCGCCAGCTGCTCCATCGCGTACGCCAGTTCCTCCTCGACCGTGTCGGTCACGAAGCCGGCCAGCGGGTCCTGACCGACGACGCCGACCACCGCGGCCAGCTCGCGCGGCGGGTGAGACGACGTGTCCAAGCCGTCGACCAGCACCCGCCCGGCCAGCCGCCCGCCGGTGAAGTGCGGGACGAGCCCGTTGATCGCGCCGAGGAAAGTCGACTTGCCGACGCCGGTCGGCCCGGCGACCAGGCACAGCTCGCCCTCCTCGACCAGCAGCGAGACGTCGGACAGCACCGGCCGCGCGGCGTCCGGGTAGGTCACCGTGACCTGCGAAAACTCGATCACCGGACCACCTCCGACAACGACGGCGGGCGGGGTGCGACGAACGCGGGCAGCGCCCCGAGCAGCAACGACAACGCCGGCAGCAACGACACCTCGGGCCAGCTCAGCGGGCTCAGCGACGGGTAGAGGTTCCCCGGATCGACCCGCGCGGAGAAGAACAGCAGCGCGCACGCCCCGACGCCGGACGCGACGACCAGCGTCTCCGGCCGGCGCCACGGGTCCGGCCGGTAGGCCGTCCGCCGGATGCGCCGCCCGCCCAGCACGAACCCGGCCGCGGCCACGACCAGCCCGAGGGCCAGCAGCGGCACGCCCAGCCACGACGACGTCCCGTCGAGCACGCCGTAGACGCCGACGCACACGCCGACCAGCCCGCCGAGCACGCAGCCGGCGATCGTCGCGCGCACGCCGGCGCTCAGGTACGCGCGGCGGCCGTAGCCGCGCGAGTCCATCGCCGCCGCCAGCAGCAGCGAGCGGTTCATCGCGTCCTCCAGCACCGGCACCACGATGCCCTTGACCGCCCGCAGCCCGCGAGTCCGCCCCGCCCGCAGCCGCCGGGCCCGCCGGACGCGCTGAACGCTCTCGACCAGTTGCGGCGCCACCGTGAGCGCCACCGTCACGGCCGTACCGACCTCGTACAACGCCCCCGGCACGGCCTTGAGCAGGCGTTTCGGGTTGGCCAACGCGTTCGCCGCGCCGACGCAGAGCACCATCGTCGCCAGCCGGAGGCCGTCGTAGAAGCCGCCGAGCAGTTCCTCCGCCGACGTCGAGCCGAGCAGCGACACCCCGGCCGCGAAAGCCGGCAGCGGGATCCGCGGCAGCGTGAACAGGATGTGCCCGCCGTCCTCGCCGCCGATCAGGATCCGGAACAGCACCCGCGTCGCGACGATCACCGCGCCGACGTAGGCGTACAGCCGGAACGCCAGCGCCCACGGCGCGTCACTCCGCCGGTTCGCGACGACGAAGCCGATGACCGCGATGAGCAGGCCCAGCAGCAGCGGGTTCGTCGTCCGGCTGGCCGCGACGGCCAGCGCGAGCGCCCAGACCCACCACGCGCCGGGGTGCAGCGCCCGGCTGGTCACGTCCGGCGACGTCGTGCGGCGACCCAGGCCGCGCCACCGATCAGCAGGATCGCCGCGATGGCGATGACCACGCCCCACGGGAAGGAACTGCTGGTGGCCGCGGGCGCCGGGGACGGGGTCGAAACGGCCTGGCGGACCGGCGCCACCCGAGGCGGCGTCGGCAGGTCGTTGGCCGTCTTCGGCCGGGCGAACGACCAGCCCTCGAACCCGTCGGCCGCCGGCTTCGACGTCTGGGCGCCTTCCTGGCTCGACTCCCACTTGCCGCCGGCCGCGGCGTGCCAGTAGCTCCAGTACGCCGTCGCCGACGGCATGCCCGCGCACGACTCGACGTCCGGGCCCGGCTTGCCGTCGATCCGGCAGGCGATGGCGAGGCCGTACTTCTGCGAGCCCGCGACGTCGATCCCGGCGCCCTGCAGCGCCGCGATGCCCGTCGCGGGGGTGCCCGGGGCGCAGCGGATCAGCGGCTGCGGCGCCAGGTCGCCGAAGTCCACGACCACCGTGACGCCGCCACCGGCCGGGCAGGTGCCGTCCGTGCCCGTCGCCGACGCGGGCGCGGCCCCGGCGAGGCAGGTGGCCAGGAGGAGCAGGCAGACCGCGGCGATGCGGGACGGCAGGGTGATCATGCAGGCACTTTAGCCAGGACGGCCGCCGTCGCAGGTGCGGTTCCGGCGCGACGCCGACCACACCTAGACTGCGGCCCGTGGGACAGCGCATCGCGGAGGGACAGCTGCGGGTCGGCCTCGTCGGCGCCGGCCCGTGGGCCACGACGGTTCACGCGCCCGGCCTGGCGGATCACCCCGGCACGGCGCTGACCGCGGTCTGGGCCCGGCGGCCGGAGGCGGCGCAAGCGCTTGCGGACACCCACTGCGCGACCGCCGCCGAGAGCATCGAAGACCTGTTCGCGCAGGTGGACGCCGTGGCGTTCGCCGTCCCGCCGTCGATTCAGGCCGAGCTGGGCGTCCGCGCGGCCGAAGCCGGGAAGCACCTGATCCTCGAGAAGCCGATCGCCGCCGACCTGGCCGGCGCGCAGCGGCTGGCCGACGCGGTCGCGGCCGCCGACGTCGCCGCCCTCGTCGTGCTGACCCTGCGGTACTCGGCGCAGACCCAGGAGTGGCTCGCCGGGCTCGCCCAGGCGGGCGGCTGGGCCGGTGGCGGCGCGCGCTGGCTGTCCGGCGCCCTGCTCGGCGGCCAGTACGCGGCCTCGGAGTGGCGTCAGGACGACGGCGGCGCGCTGTTCGACATCGGCCCGCACGCCCTCGACCTGCTGGACGCCGCGCTCGGGCCGATCACCGACGTCGTCGCCGCGCGGCGGAGCCCCGGCGACACGTGGCAGCTGATGCTGGCCCACGAGAACAACGTGGTCAGCACGGCCACGCTGGCCCTGCGGCTGCCGGTGCAGCCGACCGTCGTCGAGGTCGCCGTCTGGGGTCAGCACGGCTACCGCACGCTCGGGCGCAAGCCCGGTTCGGCGGCGGAGTCCTACACGGCGTTGCTGGACGACTTCGCGGCGATGATCGCCAGCGGCACCACGGCCCACCCCTGCGACGTCCGCCGCGGCCTGCATCTGCAGGGCCTGATCGAGCGCGCTCGCGAGCTGGCCGGCGAAAAGTAGTACACAGGCACCCCCTGAGAGTTTCCGTTGTGAATCAAGGGGTTTACGAAGCATCCCCCGATTCATCCACAGGGTTGTCCACAGCATCCACTGTGGACAGTGCGCCTCCCGACCGAACCACGGAAAGTTCCGTCGCGCCACCGGAAAGATCACCGAATAGTGCGCCTCCCTCAGCATGCCGAGACGATCTTGTGATGCGAAGGTGATCTTGGGAGGGCCGTTTCCAGCGCACAGACGATCTTTGGGTGCTCAAGGAGGGAGGCGCATGGAAACCCTGCTGCGCGCCTTCTGGGGGATGATTCCGGTTTCGGCCATCGCGCTGCCGTACGCGCTGCTCGGGTGGCCACTGCTCGCGGCTCGACGGCGGCGAAGACTCCCGGCCCGGTACGCGAGCGCGACCGCCGGCGTCGACAGCGCCGCCGTCCTGGTCGCTTTCCTGGTGTTGTGCCTGGTCACGATGCCTGTCGGCGGCTCCGGCCAGAGCACGCTCGACCTCGTCCCGGGCGCTGACATCACCGCCGCGTTCGGCGACGACGGCTCGCTGTGGCAGGTGATCGGCAACGTCCTGCTGCTCTGCCCGCTCGGCGCGCTGCTCCCGCTGCGGCTGCGCGGCCTGCGCACCCTCCTCCGGATCGCGCTGGTCGCCCTGCTCGCCTCCGTGCTGGTGGAAGGTACGCAATATCTGATCCACACCGGCCGGGTGACGTCCACCGACGACGTCCTGCTCAACACCGCCGGCGCGACGCTCGGCGCGGCCCTGAGCAGGCGCGTTTGGCGCTCACTGGACCCGCCGCCGCCACCGCCGGTGGTCATCCCGACGCAGCAGCGCCGCACGGTCTGCGAAGCCCCGACGCTCACCATGCGGGTCCCGCGGTCGGTCTGGGACGCGCGGTACGCCGCCATCGCCCACCCCGACCGGCAGTAACCGGGTTGCGAGCCGTGCGACACTGGCTCCGAAGAGCCCTTTCGACTCGAGGAATGAACGCCTATGCCTGGCGCCGTCTCCGGCGTCGGCCTCCGCTAGGCCTGACGCCCAGCGATCCACCCGCACTGAGCTGCGGTTCCTCGTCGTGCTCTCGAAAGGGCTTCCACCAGCAATGTCCGCTATCCAGACGTATGTCCGCAAGACGGCGCCCCGCGGCCGGGAGACCGAGCAGGTCGGGCCGTTCCTGGCCACCTACTCGCCGGACAACGACCACCCGATGCTCAACTACGCGATCCCGGACGACGGCGCGCGGCCGTCGGCGGCCGAGATCGACGCGCTGACCACGGCGTACCGGCGGCGGGGCCTGCTCCCGCGGCTGGAGTACTTCACCGACATCGCCCCGGACCTGGAGAAACTCCTGGTCGAGGCCGGTTACCAGCTCGAACGGCAGGTGCCGTTGATGACCTGCGCGCCCGCCGAGCGGGTCGACAAACCGGTCCCGGCGGGGGTCCGGCTGCGCGCGCCGGAGTCCGCTGACGACATCCGGCGGCTGCGGTCGGCGCAGAACACGGCGTTCGGCGAGTCGCCGGAGGTGCCCGACAAGGAGGTCGAACGCCTGCGGTCCGGCATCGAGGCCGGGGTGCGGCACCTCCTGGCGGAGGACATCGCCACCGGCGCGGTCCTCGGCGGCGGGCTCGCGCTAGCGATCGTCGACGGCACCACCGAGGTCGCCGGCATCGCCGTGCTCGAGCCGTACCGCGGCCGCGGGATCGCGGCGGCGATCACCGCCCGGCTCACCCGCGAAGCACACGAGTCCGGCGCGCACACGGCGTTCCTCACCCCCGGTGACCTGGGGATCGGGAACGTCTACGCCCGGGTCGGCTACCAGCCGGCCGGGGAGTGCGTGCACCTCTCGCTGAGCTAGCCGCTCAGTCGTTCAAGCGGCCGGAGCGGCCGCGCTTCACGTCGCTCCGGCGCTTCTTCGACGCCAGGCGGCGCTCCTTCGAACCGCGTGACGGCTTCGTGGGGCGCCGCTTGGCGGGCGGCGGGGCCGACGCGTCGCGCAGCAGGTTGGCCAGGCGGCCGCGCGCGGCTTCACGGTTCTGCAGCTGGGAGCGGTGTTCGCTGGCGGCGATCGTCAGGACGCCGTCGACCAGCCGGCCCTCGAGCCCGGCCAGCACGCGGTCCCGCAGGTGCTCGGGGATCGACGGCGACGCGGCGACGTCGAACGACAGCTCGACCCGCGAATCGGTCGTGTTCACGCCCTGGCCGCCCGGGCCGGACGACCGCGAGAAGCGTTCGTTGAGCTCGGCTCCCGGGATCGTGAACCGGGAGCCGATCACCACGTCTCCGGCTGCCATGTCACCAGTGTGACAGCCGCGATCAAGCCCGTTTTTCGATCAACACCGTTAAAAGCGCGGGTGGTCGCCCGAAAGCACCGCGCGCGGGCCGTCGACGTCGTTCGCGGGCTGGACGTCGCCCAGCACCCACGCCGGGACGTGCCGCGCGGTCAACATGGCCAGCGCCCGGTCGACGTCCTCGGCCCCGACGATCGCGACCATGCCGACGCCCATGTTGAACGTCTTCTCCAGCTCGGCGCGCTCGACCCGGCCGCGGTGGCCGATCAGCGCGAACACCGCCGACGGCGACCAGGTGCCGCGGTCGAGCCGGGCGACCAGGCCGCGCGGCATGACGCGGGCGAGGTTCGCCTCCAGGCCACCGCCGGTGATGTGCGCGAACGTCCGGACCTCGGTCTCCGCGGCCAGCGCGAGGCAGTCCTTCGCGTAGATCCGCGTCGGCTCCAGCAATTCCTCGCCGAGCGTGCGGCCGAACTCCTCGACGTGGCCGCCGAGCGGCATCCGCGCGATGTCCAGCAGCACGTGCCGGGCCAGGGAGTACCCGTTCGAGTGCAGTCCCGACGAGCCGAGCGCCAGCACGACGTCACCCGGGCGGACCTTCTCCGGCGACAGCAGCGCGGACGCCTCGACCACGCCGACGCCGGTGGCCGACATGTCGTAGTCGTGCTCGCCCATCATGCCGGGGTGCTCGGCGGTCTCGCCGCCGAGCAGCGCGCAGCCGGCCTGGACGCAGCCCTCGGCGATACCGCCGACCAGCGCGGCGATCTTCTCCGGGTGCACCTTGCCGACGGCGATGTAGTCCTGCAGGAACAGCGGCTCGGCGCCGGTCACGACCAGGTCGTCGACGACCATGGCGACCAGGTCGATGCCGACGGTGTCGTGCTTGTCCAGCGCCTGCGCGACGGCGATCTTGGTGCCGACGCCGTCGGTGGAGGAGGCGAGGATCGGTTCCTTCCACTTGTCGAGCTTCAGCGAGAAGAGCCCGGCGAAACCACCGACACCGCCCAGCACCTCCGGCCGCGTGGCCCGTTCGGCGTGCGGCTTGAGCAGCTCGACGGCTTGGTCGCCGGCGTCGATGCTGACGCCGGCGGCGGCGTACGTGGCGCTCGTGGACTCGCTCACGGTAGAAGGACTCCCAACTGGAAGGACTAGCCGGAGGGCTAGGGACGCCGAACAGCGTCCTCGGCACCGTACCCGGCCGGGCTGACCGGGGTCGCCGCGCCATTGACCGCGTCGAGGCTCTCCAGCAGGTTCTTGCCGATGAGCGCGTCGTCGGGCAGCGCGATCGGGTATTCGCCGGAGAAGCACGCCGTGCACAGCCGCGTCTTCGGCTGTTCCGTCGCCGCGACGAGGCCGTCGAGCGAGATGTAGCCCAGCGAGTCCGCGCCGATCGAGCGGCGGATGCCGTCGAGGTCGACGCCGTTCGCGACGAGCTCGGCCCGCGACGCGAAGTCGATGCCGTAAAAACACGGCCACCGGACGGGCGGCGACGCGATGCGGACGTGCACCTCGAGCGCGCCGGCCTCGCGCAGCATCCGCACGAGCGCGCGCTGGGTGTTGCCGCGGACGATCGAGTCGTCCACGACGACCAGCCGCTTGCCGCGGATGACGTCGCGCAGCGGGTTCAGCTTGAGCCGGATGCCGAGCTGGCGGATGGTCTGCGACGGCTGGATGAACGTGCGCCCGACGTAGGCGTTCTTCACCAGGCCGGTGCCGTACGGGATGCCCGAGCCCTGCGCGTAGCCGATGGCGGCCGGCGTGCCGGACTCCGGCACCGGCATCACCAGGTCGGCCTCGACGGGCTCCTCGCCGGCGAGCCGCCGACCGATCTCGACGCGCGTGGCGTGCACGCCGCGGCCGGCGATCGTGGTGTCGGGCCGCGCCAGGTAGACGTACTCGAAGACACAGCCCTTGGGGTCCGGGTTGGCGAACCGCGACGAGCGCAGGCCTTCGGCGTCGATGGCGATCAGCTCGCCCGGCTCGACCTCGCGGACGAACGACGCGCCGACGATGTCCAGGCCCGCGGTCTCGCTGGAGACGACCCAGCCGCGTTCGAGACGGCCGAGCACCAGCGGGTGCACACCGTGCGGGTCACGCGCGGCGTACAGCGTGTTCTCGTCGGCGAACACCAGGCAGAAGGCGCCCTTGAGCGTGGGCAGCAGCTCCATCGCGGCGCCTTCGATGCCCTTGTCGGCGGCGTTCGCGGCGAGCAGCCCGCAGATCAGGTCCGAGTCGCTGGACGAGCCGGTCAGCCCCGCGTGCGGCTTGAGGCCCGCGGCGATGGTGCGTTCACGCAGCTCCGCCGTGTTGACGAGGTTGCCGTTGTGCGCGAAGGACAGGCCGCTGCCGGTCTCGGTGGTGCGGAAGATCGGCTGCGCGTTCTCCCAGATGGTGGCGCCGGTGGTCGAGTACCGGCAGTGGCCGACGGCGATGTGGCCCTGCAGCGACTGCAGGATCTGTTCGTCGAAGACCTGGCTGACCAGGCCGAGGTCCTTGAAGACCACGATCTGGGAGCCGTCGGAGACGGAGATGCCGGCGGCCTCCTGGCCCCGGTGCTGCAGGGCGTAGAGGCCGTAGTAGGTCAGTTTGGCGACTTCTTCCCCGGGAGCCCAGACGCCGAAGACGCCACACTCCTCGCGGGGTTCCGGGTCGGGCTGGTCGGAGGACACGTGCTGTGGGTCGGAAACCACCGAGGTGCTCCCAGGAAGACGCGGTCAGGCCGATTTCAGTGTAAACGGTCCGGACATGAGTCAGGCCCCGCCCGACGTGGTTCTGACCACTTCGGACAGGGCCTGAAGTTCTTCGTGCGCTAGCAGGCATCCGGCAGCGCGAGGATTTCCGTGAGCACCCGGGCTCCGTCACCGCTGCGGCGCCACAACCACCGCTCGGGTTCGAAGATGTTCTCTTCGGTACCGGGCATGCGCGTCGCCACCACGTCGTCCTCGGCGTTGAGCCGGACCACGTCCACGACGTTGTCGTGCACCCGCACACCGACGACGGCGAGAACTTCACCACGGTCATCGGCGGGGTGGACGAACTGGTAGCCACGGGCGACCAGTTCCCGCAGTCCGGTCTCGATGTCGTAGACGGGAGCGACGGGGGCCTCAGCCGAGGACATCGTCGAACTCACCGTCCTTCGCGCCCGCGAGGAACGCGGCCATCTCCGCACGCGTGTAGACGAGCGCAGGGCCGGTCGGGAAGCGCGAGTTGCGCATCGCGATCTCGCCGGTGGTCAGGGGTGCGACCTCGACGCAGTTGCCGACGGCGCCGCTGTAGCTCGCCTTGCGCCACTGGGCACCGGACAGCCGATCGGCCGGGATGCCGTTCTCGAATCGCTCTGCCATGGTCCCAACCTCTCGATACGGGATACCTGAGGCGGTGCAGATGCATGTGCATTTGCCCGCGTAAAGCACGCTAGCACGTGTGCCTGCAGCGGTAAATGCACGTGCAGAAGTTCTTGCAAAGTTCTCCCACAGTGAAGGATCACCTGGTCACACTTCACCTAACGGGCGAGAGAAGCGTTCCCCAATGGGCTAGTCGCCACGGTGGGTCACCGATCAGCGGGAAACCGTCGATACCGTCGAACGCGGGTCTTCTAGATCTCTTGACGGCGCTTCGCGAGCATGGACCGGCTCCGGTCGGGCGTCTCCGCGTCGACCGCGAGCATGTCCAGCGCGCGGCTGTACTTCTCGATCTCTTCGCGCTTCTCGATGTAGTGCGCGCCGGTGAGGTATTCGACGTACGCGATGTTCGGCAGTTCCGGCTCGCCGAACCGCATCAGAGAAAACGCGTGCTCCGCGGACAGCCCGCTGCGCGAGTACGGCAGCACCTGGACCGACACGTGCGGCAGCGCGCTCATCTCGAGCAGGTATTCGATCTGCCGCTTCAGGACCTTGACGCCGCCGATCGGCCGGTGCAGCACGGACTCGTCGAGCACCATCCAGACGCGCGGGGCGTCCGGCCTGCTGAACATCTTCTGCCGCCGCATCCGCAGCGCGACCAGCTGGTCGACCCGGTCGTCGGCCATGTCCGGCCGGCCGTGGCTGAAGATCGCCCGCGCGTACCCCTCGATCTGCAGCAGGCCCGAGACGTAGAGCGGCTCCCAGATCTGGATCCGGGCCGCGGCCTCTTCCAGGCCGACGAGGTCGGTGAACCAGTTCGGCATCGTCTCGCCGAAGCGGCGCCACCAGCCTGGTTCGTTCGACTGCTTGACCATGTCGAGGAACGTCTGGCGCTCGGTGGACTCCTCGACGCCGTACATCGTGAGGAGGTCGGTGACGTCGCGTTCCTTGAAGCCGACCCGGCCCAGCTCGAGGCGGCTGATCTTCGATTCGGACCCGCGGATGTTGTAGCCGGCCTGCTGCCGCGTGATGCCCGCTTCTTCGCGGAGTCGTCGCAGCTGCGAGCCGAGGATCATCCGGCGCGCCGTCGGGCCGATGTTCTGTTCAGCACTGGACGCGTTCACCGCGTTCATTCCCGGACCTTCCGCGCGTCAGTCACCAGGGGGCTCTAGCCCGACTACCGAAAGTACACGTTGGGCCGTCCTGCGCAAAGAGGTGACCCGGTTTACCGCATGCGTGTGTAGTCCTACTCTACGTAGAGTACGAGACTTTCGACACAGAACTTGCGAGGTTCAAGATGCCCGACGCCGCGACCCGGACCGAACGAGTTCCCGTTGGAGTCGACCCGACCCGGGCCAGCATCGCGCGGGTCTACGACGCGTTCCTGCTGGGCAAGGACAACTACGAGATCGACCGGGAGGTCCTGAAGCAGGTGCAGCAGGCCGCCCCCGAGGCGCAGGATCTCGCCTTCGAAAACCGGGGTTTCCTCATCCGCGCGTGCCGCTTCCTCGCGGGCCAAACGGGTATCACCCAGATTCTCGACCTGGGGTCCGGTCTCCCGACCGCCGAGAACACCCACCAGGTCGTCCAGCGGATCAACCCGGAGACCCGGGTCGTCTACGTCGACAACGACCCGGTGGTGCTCGCCCACGGCCGGGCACTGCTCGAGGAGAACGAGCACACCCACTTCGTCGCCGAGGACATCTTCGAGCCGGCGCGGATCCTCGAGAACGAGACCGTGCGCGAGCACATCGACTTCACGCAGCCGCTGATCATGTTGCAGATGGGCACCTTGCACCACTTCAAGGGCGACCACGACCGGCCGGCGGAGATCATGCGGGAGTACGTCGACGCGCTGCCGTCCGGCTCCTTCGTCGGGCTCAGCCACTTCTTCGACCCGGAGAACGAAGACTCCGCGACCGCGCGCCGCATGGAGGACTTCTTCGTGCACAGCCCGATGGGCTCGGGCACGTTCCGGACGCAGAAGGACATCGAGGCCCTGTTCGCCGGCCTCGAGATGGTCGAACCCGGCGTGACCCTGTGCGCCGACTGGTGGCCGGACGGCCCGCGCCTCAAGGAGCTCAACGTCGCGCAGCGCACCATCGCGGGCGGCGTCGGCCGCAAGCCGTAGTCAGACGCGGACGAGCGGGAGCCACTGCGCGAGGTCGGCCCGGGTGCCCGAAGCGGACACCCGGCCGTCGGCCACCGCAGTGGTCCAGTCCAATCGGCCTGTCGCGAGTTCCAGCCAGGTGCGCGGGTCCGTCTCGATCACGTTGGGCGGAGTGCCGCGGGTGTGGCGCGGTCCGTCCACGCACTGCACCGCGGCGAACGGCGGCACGCGGACCTCGACCGTCCTTCCGGGAGCGTCGGCCGCCAGCGCGCGCAGGCTGAGCCGGACGGCGGCGGCGAGCTCCGCGCGGGCCGGGTCGGGCCCGTCGCCCTGCAGCCACGGGGAAATCGCCTGCACCGCCGCACGTAACTGTCCGGGGTCGACCGAACGCGAAGAGGCCATGGGCAAACAGTAGAGTGGCGCACCAAGAGTTTTCCGGCACACCCGAGAACGTGGGGATCACGATGGCGCAGCGGGACGAGGCAGATCGGATGGTTTCGCAGCAGCCAGCCGGAAACGGACCGGATCGCCCCGGCAAGCACGGCAAGCACAGCCGGTCGGCGCGGCGCGGTGGCCAGCAGGCCCGGCGCTCCGGCAAGCACGGCACCCCCGAGATCACCGAGGAGATGCGCGCGAACGCGCGCGCCAACCCCGACAGCTGGCTCTACGTCATCGACGAGGCCTTCGACCCGAACGGCCCGGTGCCGTCGTGGGCGGTCGTCGGCGCGTACCCGGTGAACGCCGCGGGCGACGTCGTCGCGGACTTCCACCCGAACGACCGCTACCGGCCCTCGCCCAAGGCCCTCGGGTTCCCGGAGCCGTCGAACGACCTCGAGCACCTGCTGCAGCTCGTGCGCACCGAGCACCGGCCGCCGTCGGACCTGCCGAAGATCGTCCTCGACTCGACGCTGTTCGTCTACGCGATGTCGCCGGTGCAGCGCACGGTCATCGGCTTCCACAACACCGACGGCCGCGTCATGGTGCCGGCGTACACGCGCAAGACCCTGGTGCCGCGCGAGTGGCCGCACGCCCGCGCGGTCGTCGGCCGCGACATCGTCAGCCTGCTGGGTGGTCACCCGGTCGCGATCAACCCGCACGACCTGATCACCGCCGTCGTGCCGGCGGAACACCTGGTGAAGGCGCTCGCGGACGAACAGCAGCGCTGACGGCGTCACCCTTCAGCCCCTCACACTTTCGAGTGGCACCGGGTAGCCGATCCGGCGACACGGGTGCATCGTGAGGCTCAATGAGACTCACGGGACTGGTGGGGGGCAAGAGGGTGCTGGGCCGTTCACAAAGAGGCCGTTCGCTGCCGCTCCTCGCCGCCGCCGCGTTCCTGGTCGCCGGGCAGACCCCGGCGACCGCCGTCGACCTGTACGAGGGCGCCGAGGACCACTACGCCGGTTCGCAGATCGCCAAGGTCGAAGGGATCGAGGCGCTCCCGGACGTGCTGTACGCGGCCGACGACCAGCAGCTCGGCCACGACGTCAGCGGGCACCAGGGGCCGGTCGACTGGGGCGGCGCGGCGGGGGCGGGCGCGAAGTTCGTCTACGTCAAGGCGACCGAGGGCACCGGCTTCGTCAACCCGCAGTTCGCCCAGCAGTACAACGGGTCCTACGACGCCGGGCTCATCCGCGGCGCCTACCACTTCGCCCGGCCGGACGTCTCCGACGGCGCGGCACAGGCCCGGTACTTCCTGTCCCACGGCGGCGGCTGGTCGGCCGACGGCCGGACGCTGCCGGGTGCGCTCGACGCGGAGTACAACCCGTACGGCGAAACCTGTTACGGCAAGGACGCCGCCGGAATGGTCCGCTGGCTCAGCGATTTCTCCGAGACCTACCGCGCGGCCACCGGCCGGTACCCGACGATCTACACGTCGACGAGCTGGTGGAAGCGGTGCACGGCGAACAACGGCGGTTTCGGCGCCAACCCGCTCTGGATCGCCCGCTACAACACCTACATCGGCGAGCTCCCGGCCGGCTGGACCGTGCACACGATCTGGCAGTTCGCCGACAAGGGGACGCTGCCCGGTGACCAGAACTGGTTCAACGGCGCGGCCGAGCGGCTGCGGGTCCTGGCGCTCGGCTGACCGCGGTTCGCCGGCTACCGGAACGGCCCGGGCGTGCCCGGCCGACCGATTGCGGGCGCGTTCGCTCGGCTGAACGGCGCAGCTCATCGGTAATAGGTGTTAACCAGTCACCAATTGATGATCGACTTCCACAGAAAATCACCCACGCGTATACCCAATTTCACGGAACTGAGTGACAAACCCTGGGTGCGTCGCTAACAATCGTGCTCGGACGGCTACCTGCAGTAAGCCGTCCTCAGCGAGGGTATCTGTGAAGGGATTCAACGATGTCCACTTCCCGAAGAGGGCGGCTGTTCGCTGCCCTGGCCGTCCCCGCCACGCTGCTCCTGCTCGGCAGCACGGTCCAGGCGACGGCCGCCACCATCTCCCCCGAGGTCGACCCGGTGACCGCGATCAACGCGGACATCGCCGTGCACAACCACGACATGGGCTCGCAGATCCGGCGCGTCGAAGGTGACAAGTCGACGCCGGACACGCAGAAGGCGGCGCAGCAGCCGCAACCCGCTCAGGCCATCCCCGGCCAGGTGCTGGCCACGGTGGCCGGCATCGACGTCGCCAGCTACCAGGGCAACGTCGACTGGGCGAGCTGGTGGAACCAGGGCAAGCGGTTCGTCTGGACCAAGGCCACCGAAAGCACGAGCTACACCAACCCCTACTTCGCCCAGCAGTACAACGGTTCCTTCAACCAGGGCTTCCTCCGCGGCGCCTACCACTTCGCCACCCCGAACACGGCGAGCGGCGCCGCCCAGGCGAACTACTTCCTGGCCCACGGCGGCGGCTGGTCGAGGGACGGCAAGACCCTGCCCGGTGCCCTGGACATGGAGTACAACCCGTACGGCGCCACCTGTTACGGGCTGAGCCAGGCGGCGATGACGTCGTGGATCCTCGACTTCCACGACACCTACCACGCCAAGACCGGCCGGTACCCGGTGATCTACACGTCCCAGAGCTGGTGGAACCAGTGCGTCAGCGCCGACTTCTCCAGCACGGCCCCGCTGTGGGTCGCGCGGTACGCGTCGTCGGTCGGCGCCCTGCCCTACAACTGGGGCTTCTACACCGTCTGGCAGTACACCTCGAGCCCGCTCGACCAGGACACCTTCAACGGCGCCCTCGACCGGCTCCAGGCCCTCGCCAACGGCTGACCCGCACCACCCCGGCTCCCGGATCGTGACGACTTCGCGTCGTCGCGGCCGGGAGCCGGTTTCATGCCGTACCGTCCGAGCTTGCAGAATGCTGCTCACGACTCCTGGGGGAACCGCACGCGTCCGCCGGGCGTCGGATGCGCACGAACACCCCGCGCCCGGAAGGCATGACCGATGACCTACCCGCCTCAGCCGGGCCAGCCCGGCCAGCCCGACCCGTACGGCCAGCAGCCGCAGTCCGGCGGCTTCCCGCAGCAGCCGTATCCCCAGCAGGGCGGGTGGGACCCCAACCAGCAGCAACAGCCGTACCCGACGCAGCAGTACCCGCAGGGCTGGGACCCGAACCAGCAGGGCTACCAGCAGCCGGGCACCGCCGGTTACCCGCAGCAGGGCTGGGGCGACCCGAACCAGCAGCAGCAGGGCTGGGCCGATCCGAGCGCCCAGCAGCAGCAGGCGTGGGCGGACCCGAACGCCCAGCAGTACGGCCAGCAGGCGTGGGACCCGAACACCGGCGGCCAGATGTCGGGCTGGGACCAGCAGGGCGGCTACGGGCAGGGCTTCGGCGGGCCGCCGGCGCCGCCGAAGCAGAGCAAGACCGGGATGTGGATCGCCGTCGGCGCCGTCGTGGTGCTGGTGCTGGCGGGCCTGGGCATCACCGGGTTCGTGGCGCCCGGGTTCTTCCTCTCGAAGGACGACAACACCGTGGCGTCCCCGGGCACGAGCACCTCGGCCAAGCCGTCGACGCCGAAGAGCACCCCGAAGAAGTCGACGACGCCGAGCACCAAGACGTCGACGCCGGGCGGTGGCTCGGGCTCGGCGCAGGGCAAGGTCGTGCTGCAGGGCTTCATCGACAAGCTGAACGCCGGCGACAACAACGCCGCGATCGCGATGGGCTGCTCGGACTCGAAGGACCTGCTCGACTCGTGGCTCAAGACGTTCCTCAAGTCGCCGCTGCAGCTGGAGCTCGGCGACGTGCCGGACGACGAGTACCTCGTCGAGGGCCAGGTCACCGGGACGTCCGCGGGCAAGTCGGTCAAGGGCACGCTGAGCGCGACGAACTTCGACGACAAGGGCTTCTGCGTCAGCACCATGCTGGTGTCCTGAGCGGGTGAAGCTGTGGCGATCACCGCTGGCGTGGACGTTCGCCGCGTCGCTGGTGCTGCTGCTCGGGGTCGGCGGCTGGTTGCTGACCGACCCCGCCACCAGCCGCAGTGACGCGCTCAAGACCGGCGGCCTGGCCGGCGGCGCGATCGTGGCGCTGTACGCGCTCTGGCTGAACGACCGGCGCCGCCGCGTCGAGGAACGCCGCCAGGACATCGAGCGGCAGCGGCACGAGCTGGAGTCGCAACGTGCGGAGCAGGACCGCGAGCGGGTGGCGGACGAGCGGTTCGCGAAGGCGGTCGAGCTGCTCGGCCACGCGGCCGACCAGGTGCGGGTGGGCGCGCTGCACGCACTGGCGGGCCTGGCGCGGAGCCGCCCGGCGTACACGCAGACGGTGCTGGACGTGCTGTGCTCGTACCTGCGGCGGCCGTTCGAGCACGTGCGCTACAAGGCGGACGTCGACCGCCGCGACCCCGACGCCAGGCGGGACACGCCCGCGCAGGAACAGGAACTCCAGGTCCGGTTGACCGCGCAGCGGCTGATCCGGGAGCTGCTGCCGGCGGCCGACCAGGCGGACGCGCCGGACTACGACCTCGACCTGACCGGCGCGGTCGTCGAATACCTCGATCTCTCGGGGTGCCGGATCGGCGGGATGGTGCTGCGGTACGCGGCGCTGCACAGCAGCACCAACCTGAGTGGCTGCCGCTTCACCGGGCGGGTGTACTTCACCGCGGCGGGCACCGACAAGGGCCGGCTCATCGGCAACTTCCGTTGCCGTGGCGCGGTTTTCGAAAGCCACGCCTGGTTCAGCGGCACCCGGTTCGCCGAGCTGGCGGACTTCACCGCGACGACCTTCGCGGGCAAGACCACCTTCAAGGACGCGACGTTCGTCAAGGACGCGGTCTTCCACGACGTGCGCGCGACCGGCGAACTGGACTTGCGCCGGACCCGCTTCGAGGGCCAAACCGACCTGCGGTTCGCCGTGCTGCCCGAGTCGCTCTCGCTGTACAACACGCGCGTCCAGTCCGAAAAGGACGTTCAGCTGCCTGGCGGCTGGAAGCGCGAGAAACTGCGCGACGGCGACGAAGACCGGATCGTCGCCGAAGCCGGCTGAGCAGCCCCCGTTTTCCACGCTAGCGGAGGGCACCGACAGAAATCGGTGCCCTCCGGTCAGCTGTCCACAGGTCTCAGTCGAACAGGGCCGGGAGGGTCTTCTCCCACGCCTCGCGCAGCTCGTCGAGCGTGAACTCCGTGATGTCCTGCAGCTCCAGCTTGCCCGACTCCGGGTCGACCACGCCGGTCTTGCGCCACGGGAGGCCGCGCGCGGTGCACATCTCCGTGAAGCGCAGCTCCTCCGTGCGCGGAACCGCCACCAGCACGCGGCCCGACGACTCGGAGAACAGCTGGACGAACGGGTCCTGGTCGGCGTCGAGGAAGAACCGGGCGCCGCACTGTCCGATGAGGACGGTCTCGACGAACGCCTGGATCAGGCCGCCGTCCGAAAGGTCGTGCGCGGCCGAGATCATGCCGTCACGGGAGCCCGCCACCAGGATGTCCGCGAGGAGCTTCTCACGGGCGAGGTCCACGCGAGGGGGCACGCCGCCGAGGTGGCCGTGCAGCTCGCGGGCCCACGCCGAGCCGTCCAGCTCGTCGTGCGTCTCGCCCAGCAGCAGCAGGGTTTCGCCGGCCTCGGCGCCGATGCCGGTCGGGATGCGGCGGGTGACGTCGTCGATCACGCCGAGCACGCCGATCACCGGCGTCGGCAGGATCGCCGTCGAGCCGGTCTGGTTGAAGAAGCTCACGTTGCCGCCGGTGACCGGGATGCCCAGCTCGACGCAGCCGTCCGCGATGCCGTGCACGGCCTGCTCGAACTGCCACATCACGCCCGGGTCGGTCGGCGCGCCGAAGTTGAGGCAGTCCGACACCGCGACCGGGGTCGCGCCGCCCGTCGCCACGTTGCGGTACGCCTCCGCCAGCGCCAGCTGCGCGCCGCGGTACGGGTCGAGGTAGACGAACTTGCTGTTGCAGTCGGTCGCCACCGAGACGCCGCGGCCGCTCGACTCGTCGATCCGGATCATGCCCGAGTCGGACGGCTGCGAGAGCACGGAGTTGCCGCGCACGTACCGGTCGTACTGCGACGTCACCCATTCCTTCGACGCCTGGTTCGGCGACGAGATCAGCTTGAGCACGTCCGCGCGCAATTCTTCAGGAGTGGCCGGACGCGGCAGGTTCGCCGAGGTGTCGGCGATCAGAGCGTCCTGAAAGGACGGTCGCTCGATCGGCCGGTCGTACACCGGGCCCTGGTGCGCCACGGTGTGCGCCGGGACGTCGACGACGACCTCGTCGTGCCAGGTGATCACCAGGTGCTCGCCGTCGGTGACCTCGCCGATGTCGGTGGCGATGACGTCCCACTTGCGGCAGACGGCCATGAACGCCTCGACGTTCTCCGGCGAGACGACCGCGCACATGCGCTCCTGCGACTCGCTGGAGAGCACCTCTGCCGGGGTCATCCCGGTGGCGCGCAACGGAACCCGGTCGAGGTAGACGTGCATGCCGCCGTCACCGGCCGCGGCCAGCTCCGACGTCGCGCAGGACAGCCCGGCGCCGCCGAGGTCCTGGATGCCGACAACGAGGTCGGCCGCGAACAGCTCGAGGCAGCACTCGATGAGCACCTTCTCGGTGAACGGGTCGCCGACCTGGACGCTCGGCAGCTTCTTGCGGCCACCCGACGACTCGTCACCCGAAAAGGTGTCACTCGCCAGGACGGAGACGCCGCCGATGCCGTCGAGGCCGGTGCGGGCGCCGAACAGGATGATCTTGTTGCCGGTGCCGGACGCGAAGGCCAGGTGCAGGTCCTCGACGCGCATCGCGCCGACGCACAGCGCGTTGACCAGCGGGTTGCCGCTGTAGGACGGGTCGAAGACCAGCTCGCCGCCGATGTTCGGCAGGCCGAGGCAGTTGCCGTAACCCCCGACGCCGGCGACGACCCCGGGCAGCACGCGCTTGGTGTCGGGGGCGTCGGCCGGGCCGAAGCGCAGCGCGTCCGCCACCGCGAGCGGCCGCGCGCCCATCGCCATGATGTCGCGCACGATGCCGCCGACGCCGGTCGCGGCGCCCTGGTAGGGCTCCACATAGGACGGGTGGTTGTGGCTCTCCACCTTGAAGGTGACCGCCCAGCCCTCGCCGATGTCGACGACGCCGGCGTTCTCGCCGATGCCGGCCAGCATCTTGGCCTTCATCTCGTCGGTCGCGGTCTCGCCGAAGTAGCGAAGGTGCTTCTTGGAGGACTTGTAGGAGCAGTGCTCGCTCCACATCACCGAGTACATGGCCAGCTCGGCGTCGGTGGGCCGGCGGCCGAGGATTTCCCGGATGCGGGCGTACTCGTCGTCGGCGAGCCCGAGCTCGCGATAGGGCTGGGTGTGGTCCGGGGTCGCCCCGGCCCGCTCGGTGGTGTCAACGGTGCTGGTCACGGTGTCCGTGTCAGGGTTCGCCACGGCCGCCAGGATACGTGCCGGGCCCGGGTGCCCCGGACACTGGGCCGCCCCACCGGATCTCACCGTTCCGGGTGTGACGGAGCAGACAACCCGAGTGGGCGAAGATCGTCCGGGAGCTGCGGCTGAAGGCCCGCGCGGAGTAGTACTTCCGGTCCCGGATCGGCTGATCCGGGACTCCGGCAGACGAGCGACCGGCCGGGTGCGCGGCCACCGAGCGGAGGCGCGGCCGCAGGCGGGCGCGCGAAAATCGGTCGCCAACCCCGGGTCGTCGGCTTAACGTCGGGAATCGTGCTTTCCGCCACATATCCCTTCCCGCCGCTGCGGCTCCCCGCACGGCCGACCGCGAGCCGGTTCCTGCTCGCCGTGTTCCGGGCTCGCCTCGGCACGGTGCTGGGCTCGGCGACGATCGGCGTCGTGTGGGCGCTGCCGGGCGCCCTGCTGCCCCTGGTGATCGGCCAGGGCATCGGCGCCATCACCGCGCACGACGGCGCGGGCGTGGGGCGCTGGGCGCTGGCCGCGGCCGTGCTCGGCGTCGTGCAGACCGTGTCCGGGACCTGGATGCACTTCATCAACTACGGCCTGTGGCTGCACGGCGCGGGCTCCACCCAGCGGCTCGTGTCGACGCACACCACGCGCGTCGGCGCCGGCCTGCGCGAGCAGACGACCACCGGCAACCTGGTCGCGATCGCCACCACCGACATCAACCACATCGGCAACACCGTCGAGATGGCCGGCCGGGCGTTCGGCTCGCTGCTGGCGTTCGTCGTGGTCGCGATCTGGCTGGTCTCGACGTCGCCGCTGCTCGGCGTGGTCGCGCTGGTCGGCGTGCCGCTCGCGGTGCTGGGCATCGGGCCGCTGCTGGCCCCGCTGCAGAAGCGCAAGACGAGCCAGCGCGAGATGCGCGGCGAGGTCAACGCCCTCGGCGCGGACATCGTGTCCGGCCTGCGGATCCTGCGTGGCATCGGCGGTGAGCGGCGGTTCTCCGGCCGCTTCCGCGAGACCAGCCAGCGCGTGCGCCGGGCCGGCGTCGAGGTCGGCAAGGCCGAGTCGTGGCTGGCCGCGGCCGAAGTCGCGATGCCGGGCCTGGTCACCGTGGTGATCACGTGGCTGGGCGCGCGGCTGGCCGTGGGCGGCACCATCGACCTCGGGCAGCTGGTGGCGTTCTACGGCGTTTCGATGTTCCTCATCTGGCCGGTCTCCGCCGCCACGGAAGCCGTCGGGTCGTTGACGTCCGGCCTGGTGGCGTCGCGGAAGGTGGTGGCGCTGCTGGCGCTGCACCCGGCGCTGGCGGACCCCGAAACGCCGGTGCGGCTGCCCGACGGGCCGCTGGACCTGGCGGACACGGAGTCCGGGGTGCGGGTCGTGGCCGGGCAGCTGACGGTGGTCGACTTCGGCGCCGGCGGCGAGGCGGTGGCCGACCGGCTGGCCCGGTTCGCCGACCCGGCCGCGGGCGAGGAAGTGCTGGTCGGCGGAGTCCGGGCGGACCAGGTCGCGCTCGTGGAGCTGCGGCGGCGGGTGGTGTACGCGCACAACCAGGACATCTGGTTCTCCGGCGTGCTGCGCGAGCAGCTGACGCCGGCGCGGCCGAGCGGCGTGGACATCACCGACGCGCTGTACGCGGCCGACGCCGACGACATCGTCGAGGCGCTGCCCGACGGCGTCGACGAGGTGATCGGCGAGCGCGGCCGTGAGGTGTCCGGCGGCCAGCGGCAACGGCTGAACCTGGCCCGCGCGCTGGCGGTGGACGCGGACGTCCTGGTGCTGGACGAGCCGACGTCGGCGGTCGACGCGCACACGGAGGCACGCATCACCGAGCGCGTCGCGGCCCTGCGCCGCGGCAAGACGACGGTGGTGTTCAGCCAGAGTCCATTGTGGACACATGTGGCCGACGAGGTATTCACGACGAAGGTGGTGACGGTGTGAAGCGGCTCCCCACGGCGTCCCGGCGGGACGTCCGCCGCTGGGCGTTGCGGACGGCGGCGGCCCACAAGCGCGAGGTCGCGCTGCTGCTCGGCGCGCTCGCCGTGTCCACGCTGATCGGGCTGGCCGGCCCGCAGCTGCTCGGTTCGCTGGTCGACGCCGTCGCGGCCGGGACCACGACCACGCACGTCGACGTGCTGGCGGGCGTGTTCGTCGTGATCCTGCTGCTGCAGGCGCTGTCGCGGAAGGTCGCGCGGATGCGCGGCGCGGTGTTCGCCGAGCTGGTGCTGGCCGAGACCCGCGAGGAGTTCGTCGGCACGGCGCTGCAGCTGCCGCTCGGCACCGTCGAGGCGGCCGGCACCGGCGACCTGCTCAGCCGGGCCACCACCGACCTCGGCCGGATCGACCACGCGGCGCGGTTCGCGGCGCCGGAGATCCTGGTCGCGGCGGTGACCGTGGTGTTCACGGTGGCGGCGATGGTGCTGACGTCACCACTGCTGGCCCTGGGCCTGCTGGTCGCGGCACCGCTGCTGATCAGCGTCAACGTCTGGTACCAACGGCGGATCCCGGCGCTGATGCAGGCGATGCTGGACCGCTGGGCGGACCTGACGACCAGCGTCCACGAGACGGCCGAGGGCGCGCGGACGGTCGAGGCGCTCGGGCTGACCGAACGCCGGGTCACCGGCGCCCACGACGACCTGGACCGGAGCATCCTCGGCGAACGCCGGATGCGGGCGCTGCAGCTGCGCTGGCTGCCGTCGCTGGAGATCAGCTACGTGCTGCCGCTGGCCGTCATGCTGCTGCTCGGGCTGCTCGCGTACACGCGCGGCTGGGCCGGGCTCGGTGAGATCACCACGATGCTGCTGTACATGCAGGCGATGGCGAACCCGCTCAACTCCGCGCTGTTCTGGCTGGAGGACCTGCAGGTCGCGGCGGCCGCGGCCCGCCGGATCCTCGGCATCCGCGAGGTCGCGGTGGAGGAAACCCCGAAGGTGACGCAGGTGCCGCGCGGGCGCGACATAGACGTGCACGACGTCCGGTTCGCCTACACCGCCGACCGCGAAGTGCTGCACGGCATCGACCTGCGCGTCCCACGCGGCGAGCGGCTGGCGATCGTCGGCCCGTCGGGCGCGGGCAAGTCGACGCTCGGGCGGCTGCTGGCCGGCATCGCGGTGCCGTCCGCGGGCTCGGTGCGCATCGGCGGCCAGGACGTCTCGGCGCTGGCCGACGACGTG
The DNA here is from genome assembly GCF_036114655.1 of Amycolatopsis sp. NBC_00348. NCBI lineage: Bacteria > Bacillati > Actinomycetota > Actinomycetes > Pseudonocardiales > Pseudonocardiaceae > Amycolatopsis > Amycolatopsis sp. NBC_00348. The sequence continues at coordinate 8,029,996 of NZ_CP107994.1, forward strand.
CTGCGCGGCGAGGTCCTGCTGCTGACCCAGGAGCACCACGTCTTCTCGGGGACGCTCCGGCAGAACCTGGCCCTGCCGGCCCGCCGCGCGGGCGGCGACTGGCCGGACGCCGAGCTGACGGCGGCCCTGGAGTCGGCGGGCGCGTCCGGCTGGGTCGCGGGCCTGCCGGACGGCCTCGACACGAAGATCGGCTCGGGCGCGTACCCGGTGCCGGCGGCGGTCGCGCAGCAGCTGGCGCTGGCCCGGGTCGTGCTCGCGGACCCGCACACGCTGGTGCTCGACGAAGCGACGTCCCTGCTGGACACGGGCTCGGCGCGCGACCTGGAGCGTTCGCTGAACAGCGTGCTGGCCGGCCGCACGGTGATCGCGATCGCCCACCGCCTGCACACAGCGGCGGCGGCCGACCGCGTCGCGGTGGTCGAGGGCGGCCGCATCACGGAGCTGGGCCCGCACGCGTCACTGCTGGCGGCGGGCGGTTCGTACGCCCGCCTGGTGGCGGCGGCGAGCTGAGTCCGGAATGTCCGGACTCGCCGACGTGTTGCTCCCCGGTAGATGACCGCTACCTGGGGAGTGACATGTCGTCTTTCGTCATGACGGCTTCGGAGCGCGAAGCGTTCCTGAGCGGGGTGCACGTCGGGGTGCTGGCGGTGGAGCGCGCCGGACGCGCACCGCTGGCGGTCCCGGTCTGGTACGACTACGCGCCGGGCGGCGAGCTGCTGATCTGGATGGAACGCGACACGGTCAAGGACCGCGCGATCCGCGCGGCGGGCCGGCTGAGCCTGGCCGCACAGGACGAGACACCGCCGTACAGGTACGTGACGGTGGAGGGCCCGGTGATCGCGAACGACGAGCCCCCGACGCGCGAACAGGCGTTGCGGATAGCAGGCCGGTATTGGCCGGCGGAGCAGGCGAAGGAGTACGTCGACTCGGCACTGGGCCCGCAGTCGGTGCTCGTGCGGGTGCGGCCGGAGAAGTGGCTCTCGAACGACCAGAGCAAGACCTGACCGGTCCGGATTGTGGACAACTCGCGGGTTGTGGATGGGGAAGCTGATCCCCTGTGCGCGGCCCCGGAACTGTCGGTGGACGCCGGTAAACTGGATTCCGGGGGCCGCGGGCCGCACTTCGCGCGGTGAGCACAGCGATCGGCTCGCGAGTTCCGGCCGGAAGCCGTGCGCGAAGCGCCGACACGCGTGATCGAAGGGTCGACTCGCGTGATTGAGCAGTCGACACGCGTGATTGAGCAGTCGACACGCGTGATCACCGGGACGACACGCGTACCCAGGCAGTCGGGTCGCGTACCCAGGCAGTCGGGTCGCGTACCTGGGGAGTCGACTCGCGTACCTGGGGAGTCGGGGCGCGTGCCGGGAGGGTCGGCGCGGTGGCCGGGGAGGCGACACCCTCCCCGGCCGGTGCGTCAAGCCTTGATCAGCGCGTCCACCGCGCTGTAGAACATGCCGAGACCGTCGTCGGACGGGCCGGTGAGTGCGTCGATCGCGTGCTCCGGGTGCGGCATGAGCCCGACCACGCGGCCGTTCTCGCTGCGGATGCCCGCGATGTCGTTGCGGGAGCCGTTCGGGTTGCCGCCGACGTAGCGGAACACGACCCGGTCCTCGGCCTCCAGCGCGTCCAAAGTGGACTGCTCGGCCACGTAGCAGCCGTCGATGTTCTTCATCGGGATGAGGATCTCGGCGCCCTGCTCGTAGCGCGAGGTCCACGCCGTCGAGGTGTTCTCGACGCGCAGCCACTGGTCGCGGCAGATGAAGTGCAGGCCCTGGTTGCGGATCATCGCGCCCGGCAGCAGGCCGGCCTCGCAGAGGATCTGGAACCCGTTGCAGATGCCGAGCACCGGCATCCCGGCCCGCGCGGCCTCGATCACCGACGTCATCACCGGCGCGAACCGGGCGATGACGCCCGCGCGCAGGTAGTCGCCGTACGAGAAGCCACCCGGGACGACCACGGCGTCGACGCCGCGCAGGTCCTCGTCGGCGTGCCACAGGGGCACGGCCTCCGCGTCGGCGTAGCGGACCGCGCGGGCGGCGTCGCCGTCGTCGAGGGTGCCCGGGAAGGTGATGACGCCGATGCGGGCGCTCACGCGCCGACCCGCGTGATGGTCCACTGCTCGATCACCGGGTTCGCGAGGAAACCTTCGGCGATCTTCTCGAGCGTCGCGTCGTCGACGGAGTCGTCGACCTCGATCTCGAAGTGCTTGCCCTGGCGGATCTCCTTGATCCCGGTGAAGCCGAGACGGCCGGCGGCGCCGAGCGCGGCCTGTCCCTGCGGGTCGAGGATTTCGGGCTTGGGCATGACGTCGACGACAACTCGGGCCACGGCAGGCTGCTCCTTATTCACGCAGGTCGTGGGTACCCGGCGAGCATAGTTCACCCGGTTCACCGGACCCGCGCCCAGGTGGCGAGGGCCACCGGAAAACCTAGACTGGCCCACGGCGCGGTGCTGCGCCATGATGAGTCGTTGACATCGCGCCAACAGCGAGTGGAGGCACCGTGGCCGTCCAGGACTCCTTTGACTACGTGATCGTCGGTGCGGGCAGCGCCGGGTGCGTGCTGGCGAACCGCCTCACCGAGGATCCGTCGGCGCAGGTCCTGCTGCTGGAGGCGGGCGGCGAGGACACCGCCGACGAAGTCCGCATTCCGGCCGCGTTCGCGTCGCTGTTCAAGACCCGGTGGGACTGGAACTACGAGACCGTCGAGCAGAAGCACACCGGCAAGTCCGCGTACTGGCCGCGCGGGAAGATGCTCGGCGGCTGCTCGTCGATCAACGCCATGATCTACATCCGCGGCAACCGCGCCGACTACGACGGCTGGCGCGATTCCCACGGTGCCGAAGGCTGGGGCTGGGACGACGTCCTCCCCTACTTCAAGCGCGCCGAAGGCAACCAGCGCCTCGGCGGGCCGCTGCACGGCACCGACGGCCCGCTGCACGTCGAGGACCGCCGGTTCACCCACGAGCTGTCGAGCGCGTGGGTCGACTCCGCCGTCGCGTGGGGCCTCAAGCGCACCGACGACTTCAACGGCGAGAGCCAGGAAGGCGCCGGCAACTACCAGGTGACCTGCAAGAAGGGCCGTCGCTGGTCCACTGCGGACGCCTACCTGCGCCCGGCGCTCGACCGGCCGAACCTCACCGTGAAGACCGGCGCGCAGGCCACCCGGATCGTGTTCGAGGGCACTCGCGCGATCGGCGTGTCCTATGTGGACAACGGCGTCGAGCGCACCGCGCGCGCGTCGGCCGAAGTGCTGCTCAGCGGCGGCGCGGTCAACTCGCCGCAGCTGCTGATGGTCTCCGGCGTCGGCCCGGCCGAGCACCTGCGCGAGCACGGCATCGACATCGTCACCGCGCTGCCCGGCGTCGGCGAGAACCTGCACGACCACCCCGCGTGCGGGATCATCTGGTCCACCCGCGGCACCACCGACCTGGTGAACGCCGCCACGCCGGCCGGACTCGTGCGCTACCAGCTGACCAAGCGCGGGCCGCTGGCGTCGAACATCGGCGAGGCGGGCGCGTTCTTCCCGACCGGCGACGGCCTGCCCGCGCCGGACATGCAGATCCACGTGGCGCCGACGTTGTTCTACGACAACGGGATGCGCGAACCGACCGTCCCCGGTTTCACGTCGGCGGCGACGCTGGTGGACGTGGCCAGCCGCGGCCGGCTGCGGCTGAAGTCGGCGAATCCGTTGTGGAAGCCGGAAATCGACCCGGCCTACTACGCGGAGTCGAAGGACATGGACGCGATGATCGCCGGACTGAAGGCGCTCGTCGAGATCGGGAAGTCGGGGCCGCTCAAGCGATTCCTCGACAAGCCGTTCCTGCCCACGCGGCACGACCTGACCGACGCCGAGTTCGTGGAGCACATCCGCGAGAACACGCAGACGCTGTACCACCCGGTCGGGACGTGCGCGATGGGCACGGGCGAGCAGGCGGTGGTCGACCCGCAGCTGCGGGTGCGCGGGATCGAGGGGCTGCGGGTGGTGGACGCGTCGGTGATGCCGGTGGTGCCGCGCGGGAACACGAACGCGCCGACGATCATGGTGGCGGAGAAGGCGGCGGACCTCATCCGGGGGCGCTGAGGGCGGGCCGCGGCCCCCGGTATCCAGTTTACCGGAGGCTACCGACAGTTCCGGGGCTGCGGACGGGAGTTGTCCACAACCCCGGAGCCGGTCAGCGCTTGCCGTGGAGGATGGTCACCAGCTTGGCGACCATCGCGTCCGTCGAAGGCTTGCGGGTGAACGACGTCAGCGTCAACGGCGCCGTGAAGCGTTGGCGGGCGATGGCCTTGGTGCGGGCGAACTCGCGCAGGCCCTCCGGGCCGTGGATGCGGCCGAAGCCCGAGTCGCCCACGCCGCCGAACGGCAGGGATGCGATGCCCGCGAACGAGAGCGGGGCGTTGATGGACGTCATGCCCGTGCGCAGCTTTTCCGCCAGCTCGACGCCGCGGGACTTCGAAAACACCGTCGAGCCCAGGCCGTACTTCGTGTTGTTCGCCTTTTCGATCGCTTCGTCCATGTTGCGGACCTTCGCGATGGTCACCGTCGGGCCGAACGTCTCCTCCGTGACGGCTTCGGAGTCCTCGGGGACGTCGATCAGGACCGTCGGCTGCGCGTACCGGTCGCCGACCGAGTCCTCGCCGCCCAGCACCGCCTTGCCGCCGCGGGCCACGGCGTCCTGGATGTGGCGCCTGATCACGCCGAGCTGCGACGGCATCGTCACCGGGCCGTACTGGGCGGCCTCGTCCGAGCCCGCGCGGACGTCCTTCGACTTCTCGACGACCTTCGCGACGAACTCGTCGTGCACCTTCTCGTGGACGTACACCCGCTCGACGCCGATGCAGGTCTGGCCGGAGTTGGAGAACGCGCCCCAGACCGTCGCGTCGGCCGCGGCGTCGAGGTCGGCGTCCGCGTCGACCAGCACCGGGTCCTTGCCGCCCGCCTCGATGACGACCGGGGTGAGCGTCTCGGCGGCCGCGGCCATGATCCGCTTGCCGGTGGCGGTCGAGCCTGTGAACGCGATCTTGTCGACGCCCGCGCCGACCAGCGCCGCGCCCGTCTCGCCGAAGCCGGTGATCAGCTGCAGCACCGGCTGCTCCGGGACGATCTCGGCGAACGCGTCGACCAGCCACTTGCCGACGCCCGGGGTGTACTCGCTGGGCTTGAAGACGACGGCGTTGCCCGCCGCGAGCGCGTAGGCGATCGAGCCGAGCGGCGTGAACACCGGGTAGTTCCACGGGCCGATCACGCCGACGACGCCGAGCGGCTGGTACTCGACGGTGGCCGCCTGGTTCGACATCAGCAGCCCGGCCGAGCGCTTCTGCTTGCCGAGGATCTTCTTCGCGTGCTTGCCGGCCCACGCGATGTGCTCGATGGCCAGGACGCTCTCGAGCTGCGCGTCGGCGATCGGCTTGCCGGTCTCGTCGCGCACCACCTGGCACAGCTGCGGCAGCCGTCGCGTCAGCACGCCCTTCCAGCCGCGAAGCCGCTCCGCGCGGCCGGCGAAGCCGAGGTCAGCCCACCACTTCGCCGCGACGCGCGCCCGCACCACGGCGGCCTGCACGTCCTCGGCGCTGTGTACCGGGTAGGTCCCGACGACCTCGTCGGTCGCCGGGCTCAGCGAGTCGAAGGTCTCGCCGAGGGACGTCGGCTTAGGCTGGACGGCAATCATCGGCGTCTCCCGCAAGGTCGAGGTTCAGCCCAGGTTACGACGTTACTGACGTGGTGCCAATAGCGCCTGCGGGCTTCGCCACCAGCATTGCACCGGCGATCGCCGCAGCAAAGACACCGAACACCGGAGCGAGCCACAGCGGCAGCACGCCCACCGCCAGCGAGCCGAGCCCGAAGCCGCACGCCTGCACCGTGAACGACAGCGAGAAGCCCGCTGACCTGCGGTTCTTCGGCAGCAGCCGCTGCAGGTTGACCGAGGTCGCGGCCACCAGCGGCCCGGTGCACCCGCCGATCACGGCCACCGAAGCGATCAGGCCCGGCCAGCCGAAGTCGCCCGCGAGGGCGAGTCCGCCGACGATGAACCCGCCGAGGAACAGCCGCGGGTCGCCGGTCTTGCCGCGCCACGCGTAGAGCGCGCTGCCCACGATGCTCGCGCCGCTCAGCACCGCGATCACCACCGGCGCGGCCGTGTCGGGCGCGCCGAGCCGCTGGACGAGCGGCAGCGGCGCGACCTCGATCGTCGACAGCAGCAGCCCGACGGTGAACGCGCAGCACAGCCACGGCAGGTAGGTGCCGACGCCGACCGGTGGCACGTCCGGCCCGGTTTCTTCCCGTTCGCGCTCAGCGGCGCGGCGCGGGACGAGCACGGCGGCGCCCACGCAGGCGGCGGCCATCGCGGCGAGCGGCACGAACGGACCGGCCAGGTCGAGCAGCGCGACCAGCGCCGGGCCGCCGATGAGCACGCCTTCGAGCAGCATCGCGTCGACGGAGATGGCCCGCGGCAGCAGCGCGTCGTCGACGGTGTCCGCGAGCAGCGTCCGGAACCCGCCGGACAACGCACCCGCGGTGGCGCCGGGCAGCAGGACCAGCGCGAGCAGCACGGCGGTCGGCGCGGCCGCCGACGCCGCGAAGGCGAGCACGGCGAAGCCGGCGGCGGTCAGGAGCAGCAGCGCGGGCAGGCCGCGCGTCACGCCGACGCGGTCCAGCAGCCGCCCGACCGGCACCGCGCCGGTCATCTCGGCGACGACGTAGACCGACATCAGCACCCCGCCGAGCCGGTACGAGCCGGTGGTGGCCGTGGTCAGCAGGGTGAACGCGAGCGGCGCCATGGTCGCCGGGAGCCGGGCGAACTGGACGCCCGCCGACCAGCGCCAGTAGGCGCGATGGGTGAACAACGACATGGGAGCACGCTCTTACGGCAGCGGTTTGCGCCATACTGATTCGGGCACGAGCGAATCCGGGGTCGCCATGATCGAGCTGGTCCTGAGCGCGGCCGGCAGCCAGCGCGTCCGCTTCGCGATCTCGCCGCTGGAAGAGGTCCTCGGCGCCGTCCAGACCCTGCTCGGGCTCCGCGGACACCCGGCGCACCTGCCGTGGGTGTCCGCGGCCCCCGCGCTCGACGTCCCCGAGCTGGCGGCGGTCCTGAGCGCGCGGCACTACATCACCGAGTTCCTCAGTCCGCCGCCCGACGGGCCGGAGACCACCGCCGAGGCCCAGCTGCGGGTGGTCCGCGAGACGCCGCCGCACCAGGTCGCGCTGGAGCTGGCGATGGTCGACGCCGACCTTTCGCTGCTCCCGGCCGACCCGGCGGCCGCGCGGGACCTGCTGGCCGGCCAGCTCGAGACCGTCTGGAACGCGCTGCTCGCCCCGCGGTGGCCGCGCCTGCGCGAGCTGCTGGCCGCCGACATCGCGTACCGGACGCGGCTGCTCGGCTCCGGGGGCATCACCGCGATGCTGGCCGGACTCCACCCGCAGGTCCGGCTGGCCGGGACGTCGGTGCTGGTCGACGTCCGCTCCCGCGAACGGCTCGAGATCGACTCCCGCGGCCTGCTGTTCATCCCGGCGGTGTTCGCGTGGCCGAACGTCGGGGTGGTGACGGTGCCGCCGTGGCAGACGTCACTGCTCTACCCCGCCCGCGGCGTCGCGTCGCTGTGGACGTCGGCGACGGCACCGCCGGAACCGCTGGCCGAGGTGCTCGGCCGGACCCGGGCGCTGCTGCTGACCGGCCTGGACGCCCCGGCCGCGACGGCCGACCTGGCGCGCCGCTTCGACCTCGCCCCGGCGACGGTGTCGGCGCACCTGACGGCGTTGCGCGCGGCCGGGCTGCTGACGTCGGAGCGCAGCGGGCACCGGGTGCTGTACCGCCGCACCGGTCTCGGCGACGCGTTGCTGACCGGCAAACTCTGACTAGGGTGGAATCACGACCCGTGAAGGAGAATCATCGATGCGTATCGTCCATTTCGGACATGCCTGTGTGCTGCTGGAGACCGGCTCGGAGCGGATCCTGATCGACCCCGGCACGTTCTCCACGGACTTCGAGCGCGAGCGTGAGCTGGCCGCCGTGCTGATCACGCACCAGCACTTCGACCACCTCGACGTCGAGCGGCTGCCGAAGGTGCTCGAAGCCAACCCGGACGCGAAGCTGATCGTCGACCCCGGCTCGGCCGAGGCCGTCGGGAAGCTGGGTGTCCCGTTCGACATCGCGAACGTCGGGGACGCGTTCGCGATCGGGGACACGTCGATCAAGGCCGTCGGCGGCGAGCACGCCGTGATCCACAGCGACATCCCGACGATCCCGAACATCGGCTACGTCTTCGACGACGGCGCGTTCTTCCACCCCGGCGACTCGTTCTTCGTGCCGGAGCAGCACATCGACGTCCTCGGCCTGCCGACCGGCGCGCCGTGGCTCAAGGCCGGCGAGGCGGTCGACTACCTGCGCGCGGTGGCGCCGCGGATCGCCGTGCCGATCCACGAAGCCGTGCTCGCCAACCCGGGCATGCACTACGGCCTGTTCGGCAACCTCGCGCCCGAAGGCACCGAGGTGAAGGTGCTCGAGCGCGCGGAGCCGGCGAAGCTCTAGGCGGCGACGGTGCGCAGTGAGCCGTAGGTCGCGCCGAACGCGCGGTTCTCCAGGGCGACGTCGACGGCGTCGAGGAGGGCCTGGCGGAGGCCGGGGCGGGTGAGGTCGATGGCGTCGACACCGAGCCGGACCAGGCCGCCCCGGCGCGCGGCGCGCGCGGCCGCCAGCACCAGCGCGAAGCAGCGGACAGTCTCGGTGCGCTGCGACTGGCTGGTGAACTCCTGGACGCGGGCGCGGCGCACCTCGCCGGTGACGAGGTCGCGCACCGCGCCGAGGTCCGCGCACAGGCGGAAGCCGTGCTCGCCCAGCGCCTGAAGCGTGCCCTGGGACGCGATCCAGCGCGGCGGCGCGAAGCCGTCCACGGCCAGTCCGGCGGCGTCGAGCGCGGCCTTCGCGGCGATCAGCCGCAGCCGCGCCTCGTGCGCGGGCAGCGTCGCGAACTCCGCCTTCTTGCCCAGGTACACCGTGCGGTGCGTAGGCGTGACGACGTGGTCGTAGCCGTGCAGCAGCACGGAATCACCACGGCGGGCGCGGGTGCGCACCCACTCCGTCACCGGGCCTTCGCCGGTGCGCGCGGCGTACAGCACCGACAGCGGCACCTTGCGGCGGTCGAGCTCGGCCGCGAGATCGGCGCACCGGTGCAGCGTGCGCGGGGTGATGCCCGACAGCGAAACCAGCAACTGAGCGTCCACGCCACCATTGGGACGCACGCGTCTGACGTCGGCGTGAACTGCGCAGGACGGGCGGGCGGCCGTTGCCGGAAGGGTCAGCCGCCTTCACTCAGGCGCTTTACCGCCACGGCGATGCGCTCGCGCAGGTCGGGGTCGACGACCACGCCGTCGGCGACCGCGGCGCGCGGGACCGGGATCCGCGCGCAGGCTTCCTCGACGATCTCGGCGCCCGCGTACGTCAGCACCTTGCGCAGCGAGTCGTGCGCGTCGCCGCCGCCAGTCGGCGCCGCTACGGACGAGGCGTTGATCCAGGCGACCGGCTTGCCGTAGATCTCACCGCCGCCGACCGTCCAGTCGAGCAGGTTCTTGAACGACCCCGGCAGGCCGCCGGCGTACTCCGGGGTGCAGATCAGCACCGACGTCGCGGCCGCGATGGCCGCGCGCAGCGAAGCGACGGCGGGGTGCAGCGGGTCGCGGTCGTCATCGGGGTTGAAGTGCGGGAGATCGCCGAGTCCGGTGAACGTCGTGGTCTCCGTGAGGGTCGCGACGGTCCCCAGTACCGCCGCATTGCCCGAGCCTGCTCGCAGGCTGCCGCAGATCAGCAGGATCACGGGGCCAGTCTGCCAGGCACAGCCCGGTGATGCGGTGATAAGCCTCGATGTAGCGGTCCCGCGTGGCCGTCACCACTTCGGGCGGCAACGGCGGCAACGGGGACGCGCAGTCCCAACCGGACACCGGGTCGACGAGCCAGTCGCGCACGTGCTGCTTGTCGAACGACGGCCGGCCGGGCCGGTGGCCGTCGGCGGGCCAGTAGCGCGCCGAATCCGGCGTCAGCACCTCGTCGGCCAGCACCAGGCCGCCGTGCGCGCCGATGCCGAACTCGAACTTCGTGTCGGCCAGCAGCAGGCCCTGCTCCGCGGCCCGCGCGGCACCGCGGCGGTACAGCTCGAGCGACGCCTCGCGGACCTCCTCCGCGAGCGCGCGGCCGAGGACCGAGACGAACGTGTCGAAGTCGATGTTCTCGTCGGGTTCGCCGGGACGGGCCTTTGTGGACGGCGTGAAGATCGGCTCGGGCAGCCGGGCCGCCTCGGCGAGCCCGGGCGGCGGCACGACGCCACACACCGCGCCGTCACGGCGGTAGTCCGCGTAGCCGCGGCCGGTCAGGTAGCCGCGGACGACGGCCTCCACCGGCAGCATCTCGAGCCGCTCGACCAGCATCGCCCGGCCACGCACGGCGTCGGGGATCCCCGGCCCGTCACTGGCCACGAGGTGGTTCGGCAGGACGTCGGCGAGCTCGCCGAACCAGAACACGCTCATCGCCGTGAGCACCCGTCCCTTGTCCGGAACGGGGGTGACAAATACACGTTCAAAAGCCGAAATGCGGTCGGAAGCAACGATCAGGAGCCGGTCGTCGCCCGCGTCGTACAGGTCGCGGACCTTGCCGGTGACGAGCTTGGGGTGTCTGGGGAGGGGTGTCACGCACTGAACCCTAACGGGCACGCTCCGCCACCGAGGATGATGCTGCACATGCCGCTGACATGGGCCTCGATGACCACCGACTACGGGCTGCGCGACGGCTTCGTGGCGGCCTGCCACGGCGTGATCGCGCGGCTGGCGCCCGCCGTGCGGGTCATCGACGTGACGCACGAGGTGCCGCCCCAGAACGTCCGCCACGGGGCCATGGCGCTGGCGCAGACGGCGCCCTACCTGCCGGAGGCCGTGCACGTCGCGGTGGTCGACCCGGGCGTCGGCACGGCACGGCGTGGGGTGGTCGTCGTCGCCGAGGGCGGGCTGCTGGTCGGACCGGACAACGGCCTGCTGCTGCCCGCCGCGCGGGCCCTCGGCGGGGTCCGGGCCGCGTACGAGCTGACCGAGCCGTCGCTGCGGCTGCCGGTGACGTCGGCGACGTTCCACGGGCGGGACATCTTCGCGCCCGCGGCCGCGCACCTTGCATTGGGCGTCTTGCCGTCTGCATTCGGCAACGCCGTCGAGACGCTGGTGGAGCTGCCCGAGCCGTTCGTGGCGGCGTTCCCCGGCAAGCTGGTGTCGGAAGTGCTGACGGTCGACCACTTCGGCAACGTCCAGCTGGCCGCGACGCCGGCGGATCTCGAGCTGAGCGGGCTGACCGGCGCGGTTTCGGTGCACAGCGAGCGGGTCGCGGTGATCACGGCGGTCGGGCGGACGTTCGCGGACGTGCCCATCGGGGCGAGCGTGCTCTTCGCGGACTCGGCGGGCCGGCTCGCCGTCGCCGTCAACGGCAGTTCGGCGGCGGCCGTGCTCGGGCTGGGCCCGGCCCAGGAGTGCACGATCACGTCGTCGCCGACGGCCACCTGAGCGGGCGGTCCACAGTCGTGAGTGGGAAACAGTGTTCTAACACTGTTTCCCACTCACGACCGCGTCAGAGCACCTGCGAGAGGAACCGTTGCAGGCGCGGGCTTTGCGGGTCGTCGAAGAGCTGCGCCGGCGGGCCCTGCTCCACGATCCTGCCCGCGTCCATGAACGCGACCTCGTCGGCGACGCTGCGGGCGAAGCCCATCTCATGGGTGACCACGATCAGCGTCAGCCCGCGTTCGGCCAGGCCCGCCATCAGCGTCAGCACACCCTTGACCAGCTCCGGGTCGAGCGCGCTGGTGGCCTCGTCGAACAGCATGACCTCGGGGTCCATCGCCAGCGCGCGGGCGATCGCGACGCGCTGCTGCTGCCCGCCCGACAACGCGCTGGGCCGGTACGGCGCCTTGTCGGCCAGGCCGACGTCCGCCAGCCGGGCGCGGGCGATCGCCGCCGCTTCCTCCTTGCTCAGCTTCTTCACGCTGCGCAGCGGCAGCACGATGTTGTCCAGCACACTCCGGTGACCGAAGAGGTTGAAGTGCTGGAACACCATGCCGACGCGCTGGCGCAGGGCGTCCGGGTCGGACCGGATCACGGACTCGCCGTCGAGCAACAGGTCGCCGGAGTCGGGCTCCTGCAGGCGGTTCACGCACCGCAGGAGCGTCGACTTGCCGGAACCGGACGGCCCGATCACGCAGGTCGTCTTGCCGCTCGGCACCTTGAGGTCGACCCCGCGCAGGACTTCCAGCGTGCCGAAGCTGACGTGGATGTCCCGCAGTTCCACACTGGACGAACGCACCGCTGTCGTCGTCACCACGCGCTCACCCTTCCGCCGGGACCGATCTCCACCGGGTCGCCTTCGTCCGGCTCGTCGGCGCGGACCTTGCGCCCGGTCCGGAGCTTCTTGTCGATGTAGTTCACCAGGTGCGTCAGCGGCACCGTGATCACCAGGTAGACGAACCCGGCCGCGACCAGCGGCGACAGGTTCCCGGTGTTGGCCGCCAGGTCCTGCCCGATCCGGAACAGCTCGCGCTGCTCGGACAGCAGGCCGAGGAAGTACACCAGGCTGGAGTCCTTGACCAGCGAGATGAACTGGTTCACCAGGGCGGGCAGCACGCGCCGGACGCCCTGCGGGATGACGATCAGCAGCATCGCCTTGCTGTAGCTCATCCCGAGCGCGCGGCTGGCCTCCAGCTGTCCTTTTTCGACACTCTGGATGCCGGCCCGGAAGATCTCGCCGATGTAGGCGGCGGCGATCAGGCTCAGCGCCAGGATGCCCAGCGGGTACGGGTTGGTGCCGACGACGTCCCGGGCGAGCGTGCCGAGACCCTGGCCGATCACGAGGATGGTCAGGATCGCCGGCAGGCCGCGGAAGATGTCGGTGTACACCCGGGCCGGCCAGCGCAGCCACGCCTTGGTGGACAGGCCCATCACCGCGACGACCATGCCGAGCACGGTGCCGATCACCGCGGAGGTGAACGCCAGGATCAGCGTGTTGAGCAGACCGGTCTTCAGCAGGTCCGGGAAGACCTGCCAGATGTACTCCCAGTCGAGGAAGGTGTCGAAGAACTGATCCATCGCGGTTCTACTGCCCCGCCTTGAACTCCGCCGGCACCGGCGCGGTGGCCTCGAACTGGTCGTGCACCTTCACCCAGGTGCCGTCCGCGATGACCTTCTTCAGGCCGTCGTTGACCTTGGTGATGAGGTCGGTGTTGCCCTTCTTGAAGGCGAACCCGTGCGGGATGGTCGTGGTGATCGCCTTGGTCACCTTGAGCTTCGCGTCCGGGTTGTTCTTCGCGTAGTCCTCGGCGGTGGCCTGGTCGAACACCGCGCCGTCGACCGCGCCGGTCTTGAGCGCGGCGAGCGCGGCGGCGTCGTTCGGGAACCGGACGGCCTGCGCGGTCGGCGCGTTCGTGCCGAGCCAGGTGTCCGACACCGTGCCCTGGACGACGCCGATCCGCTTGCTCGCCAAGGAGTTCTCGTCCGTGATGCCGGCGGTCTCCTTGGCTTCGATGCCGAGGGACTGGTAGTTGTACGGCGCCGAGAAGTCGACGGTCTTCTTGCGGGCGTCGGTCTGCGAGATCGCCGAGCTGCCGATGTCGAACGTGCCGTTCGCGACCTGGCCGAGCAGCGCCGAGAAGTCCGTCGCGACGAATTCGAGCTTCAGGCCCTCTTTCTGCGCGATGGCCTTGAGCAGCTCGTTGTCGAAGCCGGTGAAGGTGCCGTTCTCCTGGTAGGCGTTCGGCTTCGAGTCGCTCAGCGTGCCGACGCGCAGGGTCTTGTCACCGCCGCCGCTGTCCGAGCCGCCGCCACACGCCGTGAGCGCGGCCAGCAGCGTCGCCGCGATCGCCGTGACCAGTGTCTTCTTCATGGGTCTCCTAACCCTGGAACCCGGCCGGCACCGGAGCGGTCGGCAGGAACTGCTGGTGCAGCTTAAGCCAGGTACCGTCGGAGATCACCTGCTTGAGCCCGGCGTCGATCTTGCCGAGCAGTTCGGTGTTGCCCTTCTTCACCGCGAAGCCGTGCGGCACGTCCGTGACGAAGCTCTTCACGACGACGAGCTTGGCGTCGGGGTTGTCGGTGACGTTCTTCTCGGCGATGCTCTGGTCCAGGATGTACGCGTCGACGGCGCCGGTCTTCAACGCGGTCAGCGCGGCGGCGTAGTCCGGGAAGCGCACGGCCTGCGCGGTCGGCACCGTGGTGCCCAGCCAGTGGTCGCCGACGGTCGCCTGGATGACGGCGACCCGCTTGCCCGCCAACGCCTTCTCGTCGGTGACCGGCGTGCCCTGCTTGGCCTGGATGCTCATGGTCTCGAAGTCGTAGGCCGCCGAGAAGTCGACGGTCTTCTTGCGCTCGTCCGTCTGCGCGATCGCCGAGCTGGCGATGTCGTAGCGGCCGGACGCGACCTGGCCGAGCAGCGCGGAGAAGTCCGTCGCGGCGAACTCCAGCTTCAGGTTCTGCTTGGCCGCGATGGCCTTGAGCAGCTCGTTGTCGAAGCCGGTGTAGTTGCCGTCCTTGAGGAAGATGTTCGGCGGCGCGTCGCTGAGGGTGCCGACGTGCAACGTCGGGGAAGCGCTGTCCGAGCCACTGCCGCACGCGGTGAGCGTGAGGGCCGCGGCCAGTACGGTGACGATCAGCTTCTTCATGTCACGCACCCAGGTTCTTCACGGGCAGGCCGGGGCCGCCCTGCTGGAGTTCCTTCGACAGCGGTGTCGTCTTGTAGAACTGGCCGTAGATCCGCGCGACCGTGCCGTCCGCGATGGCCTTCGCGAGCCCGTCGTTCAGCTTCTTCAGCAGGTCGGGATCGGTCTTGGCGACGGCGAACGCCGACGGCGTGTCCTTGTCCTCGACGGTGTAGCCGAGCTCCAGCGGCACCGCGGGGTTCTGGTCCAGGTACTTCTGGCCGATGTCCTGCGGCACGACCCAGCCGTCCAGCGTGCCGTTCTTCAGCTGCGCGAAACCCGCGTTGTAGTCGGGGAAGCGGACGACCTGGGCGCCGTTGGTCTTGCCCGCGAACTCGTCCTGCACCGAACCCTGGACGACGCCGAGCCGCTTGCCCGCGAACGCCGCCGGGTCCTTGAGGTTTGCGCCCTTCTCGGTCACGATCGTCGTGAAGCCGGTGTTGTACCCGTTGGAGAAGGAGACCGTCTTCTTGCGCGCCTCGGTGCTCGAAATCGTCGAGCTGCCGATGTCGAACTTGCCGGTCGCGACGCCGGCCAGCAGGCCGGAGAACTCGGTGCCGACGAACTCGACCTCGAAGCCCTCACGCTTCGCGATGTCGCGCAGCAGCTCGTTGTCGTAGCCGGTGAACCGGCCGTTCTCCAGGTAGATCGACGGCGGGGCGTCGCTCAGCGTGCCGACGCGCAGGGTCTTGCTCGCGGCCGAGGAGTCGGCACCACCGCAGGCGGCCAGGGTCAGCGTCAGCGCGCCCGCGGTGACGGCGGCGGCGATCTTCGACAGCGTGGATCTCATCGCTTCTTCCAGAGGTTGGCGCGCCGGTGGCGCGAGGAAAGCACGTCAGGTCATCTGGTAGACGATCTGACGCTCCGGGTTCAGCGGTCGAGATTAGGGATTTCGCCCGTTCGTGTGGATTCGTTCCAGTCCGTGGACTCGTGCGTCAGCTCACAGGATCGGCTGGGGCGCGTAGCCCGCCGCTTCGGGGAACTGCTCGAGCACCTGCGCGACGCGCTCGGCGACCTGCGTCACCTGACGCCCGGCCGTCCCGGTGAACGAGATCCGGTCGGCGAGCAGCTTGTCCAGCTCACCGCGGTCGAGCGGGATGCGCTCGTCGGCCGCGAACCGGTCGAGCAGGTCGTTCTCCGCGCGCCCTTCGCGCATCTCCAGCGCGACGGCGACGGAGTGCTCCTTGATGGCTTCGTGGGCCGTCTCACGTCCGACGCCCGCGCGGACCGACGCCATGAGCACCTTCGTCGTGGTGAGGAACGGCAGGTAGCGATCCAGCTCACGCTCGATGACGGCCGGGAAGGCGCCGAACTCGGCCAGCACCGTGAGGAACGTCTCCAGCAGGCCGTCGAGCGCGAAGAAGGCGTCCGGCAGCGCGACGCGGCGGACGACGGAGTCGGAGACGTCCCCCTCGTTCCACTGGTCGCCGGCCAGCTCGCCGATCATCGACAGGTAACCGCGCAGCACGACGGCGAGGCCGTTGACGCGCTCGCAGGAGCGGGTGTTCATCTTGTGCGGCATCGCGGACGAGCCGACCTGGCCGGGCTTGAAGCCCTCGGTGACCAGCTCGTGGCCGGCCATCAGCCGGATCGTCTTGGCCAGGCTGGACGGCGCCGCGGCGACCTGGACCACAGTGGACAGCACGTCGAAGTCGAGCGAGCGCGGGTAGACCTGGCCGACGCTGACGAACCGGCGGTTGAAGCCGAGGTGCTGCATCACGCGGTCTTCGAGTTCGTCCAAAGTGGACTCGTCGCCGAGCAGGTCGAGCATGTCCTGCGCGGTGCCGACCGGGCCCTTGATGCCGCGCAGCGGGTAGCGGCCGATGAGGTTGTCGAGCCGCTCGAAGGCGACCAGCAGCTCGTCGGCGGCCGTGGCGAACCGCTTGCCGAGGGTGGTGGCCTGCGCGGCGACGTTGTGCGAGCGCCCGGCCATGACGGTGTCGGTGTGCTCGACGGCGAGCACGGCCAGCCGGGCGAGCACGGCGGCGACGCGGGCGCGGACCAGCTCCAGCGAGCGGAGCAGCTGCAGCTGCTCGACGTTCTCGGTGAGGTCGCGCGAGGTCATCCCCTTGTGGATGTGCTCCTGCCCGGCCAGGTCGCTGAACTCCTCGATGCGCGCCTTGACGTCGTGGCGGGTGACCCGCTCCCGGGCCGCGATCGACCCGAGGTCGACCTGCCTCAGCACGCGCTCGTAGTCCTCGACGACACCGTCGGGCACGTCGACGCCGAGGTCCTTCTGCGCCTTGAGCACGGCGATCCAGAGCTGCCGCTCCAGGACGACCTTCTCCTCCGGAGACCAGAGCGAAACCAGCTCCGGCGACGCGTAGCGGGCGGCGAGCACGTTGGGAATGCGGGGCTTGTCCGTCACGGCTTTCACGATACCTGTGCAGGTCAGGCGAGGGTCGCGCGGATCGTGAGGGCGGTCGAGGCCCCCGGCTCCAGCGTCGTCAGCGGGCCGAGGACCTCCAGCTCGACGATCCGCGCGGGCGGGGCCAGGTCGCCCAGCTCCGCGAGCGGCTCCGGCAGCGGGTGCTCCAGCCAGATCTCCAGCGGCGAGCCCTCGTCCGGGTACTCGCCCACCGGGTCGACGTCGAAGGACAGCGTCAGCGCGCCGTAGGACACCCAGCCCGCCGTGCCCGGCACACCCAGCTTGCCGACGACGTCCTGCGGCGGCACGACCAGCCGGTCACCGTCCACTGTGTACTCCGGCGTGCCCGTCCCCGCCACCAGCGCGACGACGTCCGGCCGCCGGAGCCCGGCGGTGACCGCGCCGCCGCCGGGGCACTGTGTCACGTTCCACAGGGCCCAGCGCACTTCGCGGTCGCTGACGTTCTCCGCGCGCAGGTCCAGCCGGTAGCCGTCGTCGAGGATGGTTATCGCGCGGGTGAACCGCAGGCCGGTGCGCGGGTCCGGCGCGCTGGTCATGGTGACCGTGTCGCCGTCGGCGGCCACGGCGTACGGCCCGGAGTCCAGCACCGGGTCCGGCGGGCCGGCCCACTGGTCCGGGCCGTCCCAGCCCTGGGGCGCGGGCCACGTCTTGTCGCCGCCGTAGTTGACCCAGTCGCCCATCCGGCCCGAGTTCGGCGCGTAGTCGCCGCGCAGGTCGTCGTCCAGGTGCTCGGCGTTGCGCCAGAGCAGCTCGACGCCGCGGTGGCGCACCGACAGCAGCCGGCCGCCCAGCTCCGGCACCAGGCCCAGCCGCAGGTCGCCGCGCTCGAGCCAGGTCACCATTCGGCGAGGCCGCCGTCGTCGTGGCGCCACACCGGCGACCGCCAGGCGTGCCCGATCTCGTCGGCCCGGCGGACGGCGGCTTCGTCGACCTCGATGCCGAGGCCCGAGCCGAGCGGGCGGGCCGCGTAGCCGTCCTGGAAGGTGAAGATCGACGGGTCGACGAGGTAGGAGTGCTCGGTGCCCTCGTGGTAGTGCATGCCGAGACTCTGTTCCTGGATCAGGAAGTTCGGCGTCGCGAACGAGACCTGCAGCGACGCGGCCAGTGAGATCGGCCCGAGCGGGCAGTGCGGTGCGAGCGACGCGCCGTACATCTCGGCCAGCGCGCCGATCCGGCGCAGCTCGGAGATGCCGCCGGCGTGCGACGGGTCCGGCTGCACGACCGCGACCCCGGCGTCGAGCACCGGCTTGAACTCCCAGCGCGAGTACAGCCGCTCGCCGACCGCGATCGGCACGGTCGACGCCTCGACGACCGAGCGCAGCGCGTCGCCCTGCGTCTCCGGCAGGATCGGCTCCTCGACGAACATCGGCTGGACGTCTTCCAGCATCTTGACCAGCCGCCGGGCCATCGCGGGCGAGACGCGGCCGTGGAAGTCGATGGCGAGGTCGCGGTCCGGGCCGAGCGCCTCGCGCGCTTCCCACGCGCGGGCGACCGCCGCATCGGCTTCGCGGGGTGACGCGATCGCCGTCAACGGGCCGGCGACGTTCATCTTCACCGCCGTGAACCCCGCCTCGACCTGCGCGGTCACCGCTTCGCGGATGCCGGACGGCCGGTCGCCGCCGACCCAGCTGTAGACCCGGACGCGGTCGCGGACCGGGCCGCCGAGCAGCTCGTGGACCGGCGCGTCGCGGACCTTCCCGGCGATGTCCCACAGCGCGTGGTCGAACCCGGCCAAGGCGCTCGAAAGCACCGGCCCGCCGCGGTAGAAGCCGCCGCGGCGCAGCACCTGCCAGTGGTCCTCGATGCGCAGCGGGTCCTGGCCGATCAGCAGCTCGGACAGCTCGTGCACGGCCGCGCGCACGGTCTCCGCGCGGCCCTCGACCACGGGCTCGCCCCAGCCGCTGATGCCCTCGTCCGTGCTGACCTTGAGGAACAGCCAGCGCGGCGCGACCAGAAACGTTTCAACCCCGGTGATCTTCACCCGTGTCCCCCATCTGCGTCCCCATCATGCGGAATCCTTGGCGGCGGACCAGCCGCCGTCGACGGTCAGCTCGGCGCCGGTGACGAACGACGCGGCGTCCGAGAGCAGGAAGGCGATCACGTCCGCCACCTCGGCCGGCTCGCCGAGCCGCCCGGCCGGCGTCGCGCGGGCACTGCGCTCGCGGTCCTCGGGCGAGATGCGGCTCCAGGCCTCGGTGAGCACCGGCCCCGGCAGCACGGAGTTGACGCGCACGGCCGGGGCGTACTCCACGGCCAGCTGCCGGGCCAGCGCGACCAGCGCGCCCTTGCTCGCGGCGTACGCGGGATGACCCGGCAGGCCGAAGTGCGCGTGCACCGACGAGACGAGCACGATCGCCCCGCCCCGCGCCCGCAGCGACGGCAAGCAGGCCTTCACGGCGAGGTACGCGCCGGTCAGGTTGACGTCGAGCTGCCGCCGCCACTCGGCGCGGTCGATCTCGTGCAGTGGCCCGGTGCTGGGGACGTAGGCGTTGCTGACCAGGGCGTCCACCTCGCCGATGGCCGCCCAGGTCGCCTCGTCGGTGACGTCGCCCCGGATCGGCGTGACGCCGTCGGGGAGTTCGGCGATGTCCACGCCGAGTACGCGGTAGCCGTCGTCGAGCAGTTTCCGGGCCGTTGCCGCCCCGATCCCGGACGCCGCTCCGGTCACCACCGCGGTACGCGTGGACATCGCCTCTCCCTATCTCAGAACTTCGCTACGTGCACATGGTCGTCCGGCCCGCGGGCGGCGAGCCACAGTGACGCGCCGTCCGACGCCGCGCCGAGGGTTCCCACGATGCTCCCGCTCGGGTACTCCGGCCGTTTGAACCAGCCCGCCCAGGTGCCGGACCACTCGTTGGCCCACAGCGAGTAGTCGCTCGCGGACGCGGTGAGCGCGACCTTCGCGCCGACCGCCACAAGCGTCGGGCTGCTGCTGACCGTGCCGCCGATGCCCGTCCAGTCCGACCACGTGGCGCCGGTCCTGGTGCGCGTCCAGACGCTGTCGTCGGCGGTGCGGACCGCGACGACCGTGCCGTTCGTGGACGTCGCCGCGCCGGGCCGGCCGTAGATCGGCTTGCCGCCGGGCGCGCCGAGACCGGACCACTGACCCGCGCTGGTCCGCAGCCAGACCTGGCCGTCGGCGCCACGCGCGAAGAGCGTGCCGTCGCCGGTGACGGACGGCGAATCGGTGAGCGTGCCGCCGAGCCGCTTCCAGTCGCCCCAGCGGCCCTTCGCGTAGGTGCGCTGGTAGGCCGCGTTGTCGAGGCCGCGGACGTAGACGTCGATCTTCCCGTCCGAGGCGACCGCGGCGGGCTGGCCGAGGAACTCGCCGCCGACCTGACGCGGGCCGTCCAGGCCCTTGACCTGCAGGGAGCCGTTCCGGTCCCGGAAGAACGTCACCGTCTTGCCGCCGGTGCGGACGATCGTCGGACTGGCGGACGCGTCGCCGCCGAGGTCGTCACCCGGGACGAGGTCGGTGCCGTGCAGGCGCAGGAACGCCGTGCCGTGCGCGGGCACGGTGACGGTGTACGAGCCGGTCGCGCTGCCGCGGTCGGCGCGGGCGCGCAGGTCGCGAACGGACACCCGGCCCTTGAGCCCGGCGTCGGCGAAGCTGAGCGTCATCTGCATCGGCGTCTCACCGCGGTTGAGCAGCACGACCGCGCGCTCGCCGTCGCGGGAGAGGACCTTGCTGTAGGTGTCGGTGCTGCCGTTGTTAGCGACGCGGACGCCCTGGGTGCCCAGGCGGTCCTGGTTGACGCCCACGATCTCCGGGTTCTTCAGCGTGCTGATCATCGACGCGGGCAGCGTGCGCGGGTCGGAGCCGAGGATCAGCGGGGAGGCCATCTCCGCCCACATGACGAACTGGGTGGTCGACTCCTCCTCGTTGAGCTCGTAGGTGCCCTGCTCGGTCTTGCGCATCGGGATCAGGTAGTCGGGGTCGTTGTAGTGCCCCGGTCCGTTCGCCTCGGGGTGCGCGGCGTTGGCGTCCATGTTGCGCAGGACGTCGGTCCAGATCCCCTCGTACGGCGTGCCGAACGCGATGTCCGTACTGGTGCGCCAGGAGTCGGCGACGAGCGGGCCGTAGCTGTAGGCGATCCCGGCGACCTGGTCCGGCCCGTGCGGGGTGCCCCACTCGTCGGTGACCGGGTTGCAGACGTTCAGAACCATCGGCCGGCCCGCCTTGGCGAGGGCCTTGCTGAACTGCGAGAACGCGTCGGCGGGCTTGAGGTTCTGGGCGATGCCGCAGAGGAAGTCGACCTTGACGGCGTCGAACTTCCAGCTCGCGAACCGCTTGGTGTCCTGCTCGTAGTGGCCGCCGGAGCCGGCCGCGCAGTTCTTGCCGTCCGACGCCCCCGCGTCGGTGTAGATGCCGGCCTTGAGCCCACGGGAGTGCAGGTAATTGACCAAAGTGGACAGTCCACTCGGGAACTTGGCCGGGTCCGCGAGGAGGTTGCCGCTCTTGTCCCGCGGGTCCGCGGCGGTCCAGCCGCCGTCGATCCAGACGTAGCGGTAACCGGCGTCGCGCAGGCCGCTGGAGACGAGGAAGTCCGCGACGGACTCGACCGACGCCTCGCTGGGCGCACCCAGGCCGTAGTAGGTGTTCCAGCCCATGTACGGGGTCTTCGCGACCCCGCTGTCGTAGTAGTCGGGAGCGCCTTGGTCGACGGCCGGTGTGGCCTGGGCCGGGATCGCGATGGCGGTGAGCGCGGCGGTTGCCGCTGCTACGACCGCTAGGGATCTCTTCAGGAGCATGTTGCTGGACACCCTTCTCCAGTGAACAGGTGCTTTGCGGGGGCTCCGGGTGGCGGAGCCCCCGGCCCGGGGCGGAGCCCCGGTTGTTACAGCGTCGAGCTGGCCGTCGAGCAGCATGCCGGGACGCCTCAGGCTCCGTCAAGAATAAATCCTAAATTAAGATTTCACGCGCTATGCTCTCGTTGATGAACACCGAAGTCGTCACTCTCGGCGAGGCGATGCGGCTGCTGCTCGCCGAGCCCGGCGTCGCGCTGCGGCGCGCGCACACCTTCACCTCGTCGGTCGCCGGCGCCGAGACGAACGTCGCGGTCGGCCTGGCCCGGCTCGGCCACGGCGTCCGCTGGCTGAGCCGCGTCGGCGACGACCCGTCCGGCGCGCACGTGCTCGCGACGCTGCGCGCGGACGGCGTCGACGTCTCGCGCGTCGAGGTTGATCCCGAGCGCTACACGGGCTTCTTGCTCCGGGACACCGAAACGGTCGAGTACCACCGAAGCGGCTCCGCTGCTTCGCGCCTGTCAGCTGCGTACGTGCGCGAAGCGGGCCTCGATGGCGCTCGGCTCGTGCACGTCTCCGGGATCACGGCGATGCTGTCACCCGGAGCGTGTGAAGCCGTCGAAGCGCTCTTCGCGCTCGCACGCGCTTCGGGCGCCTGGGTGTCCTTCGATCCGAACGTCCGGCTGAAGCTCGGCCGCCCGGAGCGCTGGCGCGAGACCGTCGGGCCGCTGCTGACCAGGGCGGATCTGGTCTTCGCCGGTGAAGAGGAACTCGAACTGCTCGGGCAGACACCGGACCCGCTGCTCGCGGGCCGGGCGCGGACGGTGGTCGTCAAGCAGCGGGACAAGATCGCGCGGGCAGTGACGGCGGAGGGCTCGTGGAAGCAGGACAGCCTGGTCACGCGGGTCGTCGATCCGGTCGGCGCGGGGGACGCGCTGACGGCGGGGTACCTGTCGGCGTGGCTGCGCGGCACGTCGCCGGAGGAGGCGTTGCGCGCGGGCGCGGCCTGCGCGGCCCGGGTCGTCGGCACGCGGACCGACCTCGAAGGCCTGCCGGACCGGAGAGAACTGGCACTGATCAGCACGGAGGTGGACCGATGACCTACCGCTGGGAGATCACGGCGAATGCGCTGCGTCAGGGCGTCGTCGGAATCGTACGGACGCACGACGCGGAATCCGCGGTGGAAGCGGCGCGCGCGGTCATCGAAGCCGGGCTGCGCTCGGTGGAGCTGCCGCTCACGAACCCCGGCGCGCTGGACGCGATCTCGGGGCTCTCCGCGGCCTACCCGGACGCGACGATCGGCGCCGGCACGGTGCTCGACGAGGCGTCAGCGGTCCTGGCCATCCGCGCCGGCGCGCGGTTCCTGGTGTCACCGTCGGTGGACGCCGCGGTGATCCGGACCGCGCACCGGTACGGCGTCGCGGCGTTCCCCGGCGCGGGCTCGGTGACGGAGATCGTGCGGGCGCTGGAGGAAGGCGCGGACGCGGTGAAGGTGTTCCCGGCGTCCGCGCTGGCGCCGTCGTGGATCTCGGACGTCCGGGCGGCGCTGCCGCAGGCGCCGCTGGTACCCACCGGCGGCATCGGCCCGGAGGACGTGCCACGCTGGCTGGCGGCCGGCGCGGTGGCCTGCGGGGTCGGCTCGGCGCTGACGCGCGGGACCACCGAGGAGATCGCCGTCCGGGTCGAGACGTTGTTGAGGAGCACGCATGGCTGAGCTGGTCTTCGTCGGCTGCTACACCGGCGAGGCGGGAAACGGCACCGGGATCACGACGTTCTCACGGTCGTCGTCCGGCTTGACCGAGGTCGCCTCGCTGCCACTGGAGTCGCCGTCGTGGCTGGTCCGGCACCCGTCGCTCCCGGTGCTGTACGCGGCGAACGAGACCGCCACCGGCTTTGTGACAGCACTGTCGTTGTCGCCTGCCGGGGCTCTTTCGGTGTTGGGCACTGCTTCTACCGGCGGAGCCCACCCGTGCCACCTGGCGGTGACCCCGGACGGCCGGTTCCTGTTGTGCGCCAACTACACCGGCGGCAGCCTGGCGGTGTTCTCGCTGTCCACTTCGGGCGCCTTGGTCTCCCGGACGGCCTTGGTCCAGCACACCGGAAGCGGCCCCTCTGCCGACCGACAGGAGGCGGCGCACGTCCACATGGCGGTCCCGTCGGCGGATTCGACGGTGGTGAGCGCGGTCGACCTGGGCACGGACGAGATCCGCAGCTACACGCTGTCTTCTGACGGTTCCCTGTCGCCACTCGCCGTCTCGTCCCTGCCGCCGGGCACCGGCCCACGTCAGCTGGTGCGGCGGCCGGGGACGGACCTGGCGTACGTGGTCGGCGAGCTGGCCGGAACGCTGGTGACGGTCCGCGAGACGTCTCCGGGCGCGTTCTCGGTTGTAGCCGTGACGCCGTCGACGCTGTCGTCGGTGACACCGAACCTGGTGGCCCACCTGGAGCTGGCGGGCTCGCGAATGTACGTCTCGAACCGCGGCCCGGACTGCGTCACGGAGTTCGCCCTCGACGACGCGGCCGCGGTGTCGGACCAGCCGTCCGGCGCGAACCCGCGACACTTCGCCCTGGTGGACGGCACGTGTTACGTCGCGGCCCAGAGCGACGACGCGATCACGGCGTTCACGCTGACGGCGTCGGGCGACGCGGAGCTGCGCCGCTACCCGACGGGGTCGCCGACGTTCGTGCTGCCGGTCTCGCTGCCCTGAAAGCCGTGAAGGCCTCCTTACCGGCCATAAGAGCCGGGAAGGAGGCCTTCACGGCTTTCGGCGGAGGATGACCACGTCGGCGTCGTGGTCTGCGGTCCAGTCGAACGGGAGGCCCGCGTACCTCAGGTGCGTGCCCGAGTAGTGCACACCGGAGGCGTCCACATAGGACGAATTCGAGCGCACCGAGAGGCGTACCCGCGACGAGCGGCCCGGGACCAAGGGTGCTCCGGTCAAGGTGCCCGTGTTCCACGCCAGGACGACCACCGTGTCGCCGTCTTCCGAGGTGTACTGGGTGGCCGCCGTGGGGGCGGTTGGGCCGTGGATTGCCTGGGCCGTGCCGTGGTGGATCACTGGGCGGATCTGCTTGTACAGCGCCACCAAGGCAGCCGCTTCTGCGAGTTGAGAAGGGTTCCAGCGTGACAGGTCCGCGCCGATTCCCAGCACTCCGGCCATTGCTGTGACGAAGCGGAAACGCAGCGAACGCGGGCGTGGGTCGAAGACTCCCGGTGCGTCTGTCACCCAGGAACTCATCAGGTGCGGCGCGTGCATCAGCAGGAAGCCGTCCTGGATGGACAGGCGGTCCAGCGGGCCCGTGTTGTCGCTCGGCCAGACGACGTCCGTGCGCGCTACCGTTGCCAGGTCCGTGCGGCCGCCGCCGCCTGCGCAGGCCTCGATCGTTACGTGTGGGTGTTGAGCGCGCAGGTGGTCCAGGACCGAGAGATAACCCTCGACGTGCTCGGCGTCCAAGTCGGCGGAGGGGGAACCGGGGCGGCCGCGTTCCGTTGGTGGGCGGTTCATGTCCCACTTCAGGTACGAGATCGGGTACGTCGACAGCAGTGAGTCCAGAGTGGACTTGATGAAGGAGACCACCGCGGGTTGGCCCAGGTCCAGCAGCAGCTGGTTGCGGATCAGCGTCAAGGGACGCCCGTCGATGCGGTACACCCAGTCCGGATGCGCGGCGTAGAGCCGCGACTTCGGGCTCACCGCCTCCGGCTCCACCCACAGGCCGAACTCCAGCCCCAGGTCCCGCACCGAGTCGACGAACGCGCCGAACGACTCGTCCGCCGGGGTCCAGTCACCCAGGCCGCCGGTGTCGTCGTCGCGGCCGGTGAACCAGCCGTCGTCCACCACGAACAGCTCGACGCCGATGTCGGCCGCGTGCTTCGCCAGCTCCAGCTGATGCTCGCTTCGGACGTCGAAACCCGTTGCTTCCCAAGAGTTGTAGAGCACCGGACGCGGACGCTGCCACCGGGAGCCGGCCAGCACTCGGTCGTAGTCGTGCCAGACCGACGCCAGCCTCGGCAGTCCGTCCACATTGGACGCCAGGGCGACCGGCGGTGTTGACAGAGAGGCGCCGGGTTCTAAAAGCACCGGGCCCGGGGACGGCAGCCGTCCGGCTCGGATGCGCGTCAAGCCGGACGGCTCGATGTCCGCCTCGATGGACCACGAACCCGGCCAGGCCAGCGAGACGCCGTAAGCAGGGCCGCCGGAGACGTCCTGCACCGCCAGCCACGGGACGTGCGCGTGGCCCGGCACGCCGAACCGGCTCTCCATCCGGAACCCGCCGGCGGGCAGAGCCAGTGTCTGCCGGGTGAACTCCTGTGACCACTGGCCGGTCAGGTACGTCAGCTGGGCGCCGCCGACCGTCGGGACGCACACGCCCGCCGAGCCGAGCCGGTCGAACTCCAGCGTCGATGTTCCGGTGTTGGTGAACTCGACCCACCGCGTGAGGACGTCCGTGTCGGGCACCGGCCGGTAGCACAGCACCGCGCGCAACCCGGTCACTTCGTCCACAAAGGTCAGACGCAGATCCGCATCCGATGCGGCGCCGTCGAAGCGCCACCACGAACCGCCGCGCACGGCGACGTCCGCGCCGGAGAACGGGCGCAGGCCCAGCGGTGCGTACTCGACCGGGGCCGCGTCGGCCTCGGTGATGAAGTGCACCGAGCCCGCGTTCGTGAAAACCGACGGGCCGTCCTCGATCCCGGCCGGTCCCCAGGCGACGAGTTCGGCCCACCGGGAAGTGGGGTCCAGCGCCACGGTGTACGAGGTGGTCTTCATGGCCACGGTCCACGTCACTTGATCGCCCCGATCGCCAGCCCCGAGATGAAGTGCTTCTGGAACCGCAGGAAGACGGCGACCGTCGGGACGGCCGCGATGACCGAGCCCGCCGCGATCACGTTCCAGTTGGACACGTACTGCCCCTGCAGGCCGAGCAGCGCCGGCGTCACCGGCATCACCGTGCCGGTGCGCAGCACGGTGATCGACCACAGCAGGTCGTTGAACGTCCAGGTGAACGCCAGCGCGCCGAGCGCGGCCAGCGCCGGGCGGGTCATCGGCAGGATGATCCGCCCGAAGATCTGCACCACGCCGGCGCCGTCGATCAGCGCCGCCTGCTGGATCTCGTCCGGGATCGAGCGCATGAACCCCTGCAGCACGAACGTGTAGAAGCCGAGCCCGAACCCGACCTGCACGACGATCAACGCCGTCAGTGTGTCGTAGATCCCCAGCAGCTCCGACAGCTTCGCCACCGGGACCAGCAGGATCTGCGGTGGCAACAAGTTGCCGGACAGCATCACCAGGATGATCGTGCGCCGCAACGGAATCTGGTACCGGCTCAGCGCGAACGCCGCCGCCGCGCTGAGCAGCAACGACAGCAGCACCGTCGGGATCGTGACGATCAGGCTGTTCAGCATCGCGTGCCCGCCGCCGCCCTCGCCCCACGCCTGCCCGAAGCCGTCGAGCGAGAACGACGCCGGCAGCGCGCCGAGGCCGTTCGACGCGATGTCGGAGAACGTCCGGACGCTGGTCGTCAGCACCAGCACGATCGGCAGCAGCCACAGCACCGAAAGCCCGCCCGCGAGCAGGTGGAACCCCGCGGTCCGCGTCCGCCTCACGAGTCCTCCCGGAATGCGCGCACGAGGTAGGTCACGATCACGCCGAACGCCAGCACGAAGATCACGACGGCCAGCGCGGACGCGTAACCGAGCCGCAGCGACTGGAACGCCGTCGCGTACATGTACGTGCTGAGCACCTCGGACGAGTGGTACGGCCCGCCCTTCGTCATCGACCAGATGACGTCGAACGACCGCAGCGAATCGATGATGATCACCGACAGGACCACGGAGTTGACGCTGCGCAGCTGCGGCCAGGTGACGTTGCGGAACTGCTGCCACGCCGTGGCCCCATCCAGTTTGGCCGCTTCGTAGAGCACCGGGTCGATGCCCTTGAGCCCGGCCAGGTACAGCACCATCACGTACCCGAGCTGCCGCCATAACGCCGGCACGAGCACCGCGTACAACGCGGTCTTCGGGTCGGCGAGCCAGGCGTGCTGCCAGCTGCCGAGCCCGATCGCGGCGAGCAGCCGGTTGATCACGCCGTCCGGCTGGTAGATCACCTGCCAGATCAGCGACGTCGCCACCAGCGAGAACACCACCGGCGTGAACAACGCGGCCCGGTAGAAGCCGACGCCCTTGCGTTCCTTCTGCAGCAGCGTGGCGAGCGCGAGCCCGCCGACGGCCGAGAGGCCGCCGAAGAGCACGAGCCAGATCACCGTGTCGAGCGCGGCCGTGCCGAAGATGTCGTCGGAGAACATCTCGGCGAAGTTCCCCAGGCCGACGAACTGCGGCGCCGAGACGCCGTCCCAGTTCGTCAGCGCCAGGTAGAACCCCTGCAGCGCGGGCCAGAACACCCAGAACCCCTCGACGACGAGGGGCACCAGGACGAACGCCAGCAGCACGGGCGAGACCCGGCGGCGACGACGGCGTTTCGCGGCCAGGAACGCCGTGTCGGGCCGTTTCGCGGTCAGCACCGCCATCTCAGGACTGCCAGACCTTCTGCGCGGCGGTCTGCCAGTCGCTCAGGATCGAGTCGAGCTCGTTCGGCTTCTGGATGAACCGGATCAGGGCCGCGTCGGCGGTCGGCTGCAGCGCGTCGGAGGAGTCGCGGTTGAAGAACTGCGTGATCTCCTTGGCGTCGGTGAGCAGCTTCCGTCCTTTTCGGACCAACGGCGTGCCGTTGTCCTTGGCGTCCGGGTTGGTCGGCAGGACCGTGCCGGAGGAGTTCTTGATGTAGAGCTCCTGCGCCTCGGCCGTCGCGGCGTAGGAGAACCACTCCTTGACCTCGGCGACGTGCGGGGTACGCGCGCTGGCGAAGAAGCCGTCGGTCGGGCCCTCCTCGGCGACCGGCACGGCCGGGTCGAGGATCGGGAACTGGAAGAAGTCGAGGTCGTCCAACGCGTCTTTCGGGGCGGCGTCGGCGAAGAACGTGCCGGTCAGGATCATCCCGGTGCGGCCCTGGAGCAGCACGGTCGTGGCGTCCTGGAACGCGATCGCGGTGCCGTTGGGGTCGGTGTAGGGCAGCGCCTGGCGCCACGGGTCGAAGATCTTCTTGACGCGCGGGTCGTCGAAGCGCTGCTTGCCGGCCAGCAGTTCGCGGTGGAACGGCGCGCCGTTGATCCGGATGTTCAGGTAGTCGAACCAGGCCGACGCGGTCCACGGCGTGGTGCCGCCGGCGCCCATGCCGATCGGCGCGATGCCCTTGCCCTTCAACGTTTCGCACAGCGCGAGGAACTCGCTCCAGGTGGTCGGCGGCCGCACGCCCCACTTCGCGAAGTTCGACTTGCGGTAGAAGAAGCCCCACCAGTAGTACGACGTCGGGACGAAGACCTGGTGCCCGGCGCCGTCGCCGGAGAGGTTCCGGAAGGCCGCGCTGTAGTTGCCCATGGTCTGCCAGACGTCGCCGACGTCGAGCAGCAGGCCCTTGCGCGCGTAGCCCGACAGCAGCGAACCCGGGTACCACGTGAAGGTGTCCGGTGGGTTGGCCGCGGTGAGGTAGCTGGGCAGCTGGGTGCGGAAGGTCTCCGACGCGACGGTGTTGACCGTCGCCGTCGCGCCGCCCTTCGCGCCGAACGCCTGCGCGAGGGCCTCGATGGCCTTCTTCGCCTCGGGCGAGGACAGGTTCGACTGGACGGTGACCGCGCCGGCGGCCTGCTTGACCGGGCCGTTGGACGCGGAAGTGGCGCAGGCGGCGAGGAAACTGCTCGAGCCGATCGCGCCCAGCCCGGCCAGGCTCGCGTTGCGCAGGAAACGACGGCGGGACAGGCCGGCACTCGTCATCTCTTGACCCCTTTGTCTCGATGTCCGCACGGGCGTGACTGCTGCCAAAGAGTGCAACCGGGCGCCGTCGCTGTCAAGATGTATTCATAATTTATGACGACTTCGCCGTCAGCGTAGGATGCGCTCAGCTAGACCGCCGCCAGCTGAGAGGGCCCTCCATTGACCGAACACCGGCCACGCGGGCTGCACGGCCAGACCGTGGAGGCGCTGGCCAGCCGGATCCTCTCCAACGAGTGGGGCGAGGGCACCGTCCTCGACCTGCCGGCGCTGCGCGAAGAGCTCGACATCAGCCTCACCGCGCTGCGTGAGGCCCTGAAGGTGCTGGCCGCGAAGGGCATGATCGACGCGCGCCAGAAGCGCGGCACGTTCGTCCAGCCGCGCGAAAAGTGGAACATGCTCGACGCCGACGTCATGCGCTGGCAGACCGCGGCCGCCGACGACCCGGGCCTGCTCGACGAGCTGACCGAGGTCCGCGCGGTCGTCGAACCGGCCGCCGCCCGGATCGCGGCGGAACGAGCGTCCGACGAGGACATCGAGTCGCTGCGGGAGGCGCTGTCGGACATGGCCGCGGCGGAGGGTCCGGAGGCCAGCGTCCAGGCCGACCTGGCGTTCCACCGGCGGCTGATGACGGCCACCCACAACAACTTCCTGATGCGGATGGAGCGGATCATCGCGATCGGCCTGGCCGAGCGCGACAAGGTGGTGCACGGCGCTTCGGCGGCGGAGGACCCGGTGCCGTCGCACCGCAAGGTGCTGGACGCGATCATCGCCCAGGACCCGGCCGCGGCCGAGCAGGCGATGCTGGCGCTGGTCACCAAGTCCCGCGACGACCTGGCGAAGGCTCAGCGCACGCGGTCGTGAGTGCGTAACAGTGTTCTAACACTGTTACGCACTCACGAGCCGTCGAGCGCCGCCTGCAGCATGCGGGCCGCGGCGGCGCGGGGTGCCGGGTCGACGGCGATCAGCGCGTTGACGACCGCGCCGTCGACCAGCGCCACCAGCTTCTCCAGCTCGGCCTCGCGCACCGGCGTGCCCGAGCGGGCGAAGATCTCCGTCAGCAGCTCGTTGAGCTGGACCGACAGCGTCCGCATCAACGGCCGCAGGTACGGCCGGCGGCCGGTGGCGACCAGGCGCTCGTAGCGCAGCAGCACGGCTTCGGCGTCCGCTTCCTCGTCGCCGCTCTCCGGGCCCAGCAGCATGTCGAGCACCAGCTCGACCATCGCCTGGACGCCGCGGTTGCGCGTGGCGAGCTCCTCCAGCCGGCGGCGGCCGGTCTCGAGCTCGGCGTTGCCGTGGTGCTCGACCGCCGCGGCGACCAGGTCCTCCAGCGAGTCGAAGTAGTACGTCGTCGACGCGAGCGGCAGCCCGGCCCGCTCGGCCACCGCGCGGTGCCGCACGGCGTCGAACCCGCCCTCGACGAGCAGCTTCGCGGCGGCCTCGACGAGCGCGGCGCGCCGTCGTTCCCCCTTGGGAGTTGCCGCAGCGGTCATGGCCGTTCATTCTGCCAAGCGGCCCGGCGGCGCCTCAGAAGCGGGGCGCGAGTTCGCTCGCGAACCGGTCCACGTCACCCGCGTACGGGGCCGCGTTCGCCGCGTCCGGCACGCTGACCAGCACCAACGTGCCGCCGGACGCCGTGGCCACCCGCGCCGTCACCGTGCCCGCCGGCTGGGACTTGAAGGCCACCGAAATGCCCTTCGGGTACACCGCCGCGGCGACCTCGCCGCCCGGAACCGGGAACCCCGCGGACCGCGACGCCGTCGTACAGGCGCTGCCCGGGGACGCCTGGGCGGCGGCGACGTGGCCGGGAAGCTCGCCAGCGAGGGCGATGGCGAGCTCCCCGTCCACCTCTTCGCACCCGGAGGCGCCTTCGGCCAGCTGGCCGGTCTTCCCGTCTACGCCGCCCCCCTGCTGGGGCGGCGTGGACGAGAAGTTCGGTGACTCCCCACCGGCTTGAGGACGGGCCACGCTGGGGTTCGGTTGTCCCGAACCCGGGCCCGACTGCGCCGACACGGCGTTGTCGCTCGCCGCGGTCAGCGACTCGGGGGTACCCCCGGAGAGCAGCCCGTAAGCGCCGAACCCGACGACGACCAGGGCCGCGGCGCTCACCCCGGCGGTGATCCGGTTCCGGCGCCGCACGGTCTGGCGGCGGGACTCGCGCACGACGTCACCCTGGTCGAACGAGGGCGACGGCGCGTCCCCGGGCGCGGCGGAGAACAACGACCGCAGCTCCTGCTCATCCATTGGTCTCCACCTCCCGTTCGAGTACCTGCTTCAGGTTCGCCAGCCCGCGGGCGGTCTGGCTCTTCACGTTGCCTTCGCTGCAGCCCAGCGCCTGCGCCGCGCCGGTCACGTCCAGTCCTTCGAAGAACCGCATGACCAGCACCGCGCGCTGCTTGGGCGGCACTTCCTTCAACGCCGCGAGCAGGTCTTCCCTGGTCGCGACGAGGTCGTCGAGCCCGGGTCCGTCGTCGACGCGTTCCGGCAGCACTTCGGTCTGCCACTCGCGCCGCCACGGACGCCGCGATTCGTCGATCGTCGCCCGCACGAGCGTCTTGCGCACGTACGCGTCGGTCGCCGCGCGATCCCTGATCTTCTTCCACCTCCGGTGCAGCGCGACGAACGCCGTCTGCGCGAGGTCGTCCGCCCGGTGCCAGTCGCCGCAGAGCATGTACGCGGTCCGGCGCACGGCGTCCCGCCGGGCGGCGAAGTACTCCGCGAACTCCTGTTCGTCGCGCTGATCCACGCGCTGTCGTGCTCCGCTCTGTTGTCGTCGGTGGGTAGGACGGAATCAGGGGCGTCCACGGTTGCACGGACCACCCGGGTTCGACCACTCAAGGGCTCATTGATCCCCGTCCGGCCGGTGTGATGTGATCACTCCGTGACCTTCACGCTGCCTCCGCTGGACTTCCGTTCCGACACCGTCACCCGGCCGGACGACACGATGCGGGCGGCGATGGCCTCCGCCGAGGTCGGGGACAACGTCCTCGAACGCGACCCGACCGTCGCCGAGCTCGAAGAGAAGGCCGCCCACGTCCTGGGCATGCCGGCCGCCCTGTGGGTGCCGAGCGGGACGATGGCCAACCTCGTCGCGTTGAGCCTGCACCTGCAGCGCGGCGACCGGTTCCTGGCCACGCGCGGGGCGCACGTGCTCGCCAACGAGCTGGGCTCGGCCGCGTGGCTGGCCGGCGGCATGCCGGAGGCGCTGGAGCACGACGGCGGCCCGGGCCGCCCTTCGCCGAGCACCCTCAAGGCGGCGATCGGACAACCCGGGCCGTACTTCACATTACGGACATCTCTCCTCTGCCTCGAGAACACGCACAACTCGGCCGGCGGCGCGGTGACCCCGCCCGACGAGCACGCCCAGCTGCTGGCCGTCGCGAAAGAGGCCGGGCTGACCGTGCACCTCGACGGCGCCCGGCTCTGGCAGGCCGCGGTGGCCCTGGAGGTGCCGCCGGCGGCGCTGACGGTCGGCGTCGACACCGTGTCGGCCTGCTTCAGCAAGGGCCTCGGCGCGCCGGTCGGCTCGGTCGTCGCGGGCAGCGTGGACTTCGTCGAGCGGGCCCGCCGGATGCGGCAGATGCTCGGCGGCGGCGTCCGGCAGGGCGGCGTCCTGGCCGCGGCCTGCCTGATCGCCCTGGACCGCGTCCCCGACCTGGCCGCCTCGCACGAGAACGCGCGACGGCTGGCCGAGGGCCTGAACGAACACGGCTGGCCGACCAACACGCCGGACACGAACATCGTGCTGGCCGAGGTGCCCGACGTGCCGGCGGCGCTGGCCTGGCTCGACTCGCTCGGCATCCGCACCGGGCCGATGGCGGGCAAGGTCCGGTTCGTCACGCACCGGGACCTGAGCGCGGCCGACATCGACGAAACCCTGCGCCGGATGGAGAAGCAGTGAACTGGATCGTCTTCGACTACGGCGACGTGCTCAGCAAGCCGAGCGCGGCCCGCCCGGAGCTGGCCGCCAAGCTCGGCGCGCCGCTGCCCGAGTTCGAGCGGGCCTACTGGGACCTGCGGATCCCCTACGACGCCGGCAGCACGCCGCTGGAGTACTGGCAGACGGTCGGCGACGCGCTGGGCCGGCCCGTCGACGAGGCGCTGTCGGACGAGCTGACCCGGATCGACGTCGAGGGCTGGGCGCACCTGGAGCCGTCGTCGAAGGACCTGCTCGAGGCGCTGGCCGAGGCGGGCGCGTCACTGGCCCTGCTCTCGAACGCGCCGTCGGTGTTCGGCGAGTGGGTCCGCGAGCAGGACTGGGCGCGGTTGTTCCAGGTGACGCTGTTCTCCGGCGACGTCCGGTGCGTGAAACCGGACGCGAAGATCTTCGAGCTGCTGCTGGAGCAGCTCGGGGCCGAGCCGGGCGACTGCCTGTTCTTCGACGACCGTCAGTCCAATGTGGACGGCGCGCGGGCGGTCGGGCTCCAGGCCCAGCTGTGGAACGGTGCCGAGGCGGCGCGGGCGTGGCTCGAGTGAGCCGCCCGGCGCCGCTCCGGCGCCGCGCTCAGTAGCGGTTGATGCGCTTGGGGTCCTTCTTGCCGCTGATGGCGCCGTAGGCGGCCGTGCCGAGGAAGATCACGCCGCCGATGATGGCGATCCACAGGACGGCCTTGAACACGAAGCCGATCACGGCGCCCAGCACCATGAACGCCACCCAGGCGACGATCAGGCCGCCGACGATCTTCCAGAACATGGCTTCCTCCGATGTGTTCCCGTGGCCCCTCCGGCCTCGTGACTCAAGCGTGCCACCTCGGCCGGGGAAACTCCCCTCGCAAGAGCAACGTTCAGGGATGAATCAGGGTTCCCCCTGGCCCAGCCAGGCCCCCAGGCGGCGGACGCCCTCGTCGATGTCGTCGGCGCTGCCCGCGAAGGAGAAGCGCACGTACTTGCCGCCGTCGACCGGGTCGAAGTCGACGCCGGGCGTGATGGCGAGCCCGGTGTCGGCCAGCAGCCGCTGACACCAGCTGAGGCTGTCCTCGGTGTGGGCGCTGACGTCGGCGTACGCGTAGAAGGCGCCGTCAGCGGGGGCCAGCTTGTCGAGGCCGATGCCCTTCAGGCCGGCGAAGAGCCGGTCGCGGTTGGCCCGGTAGTGCTCGACGTGCGCGTCGGCCTCGGCGTACGCCTCCGGCGTGAACGCCGCGATGGCCGCGTACTGGGAGACCGCGGGCGGGCAGATGGTGAAGTTGCCGGTCAGGACGTCGACCGCGCGGTGCAGCCGCTGCGGCACGAGCATCCAGCCGAGCCGCCAGCCGGTCATCGCGAAGTACTTCGAGAAGCTGCCGAGCACCATCGGCTCACGGCCGTACTGCCACGCGCAGTCGAGCTCGGCGCCGTAGGAGACACCGTGGTAGATCTCGTCGCTGATCAGCTGGACGCCATGCGACGCGCACCAGCCGGTGATCGCGGCGAGCTCCCCGGGCGGCAGCACGGTGCCGGTCGGGTTGCTGGGGCTCGCGACGATCAGGCCGTCGATCGGGCCCAGCTCGTCGAGCAGGGCCACGGTGGGCTGGAAGTTCGTCTCGGCGGTCGTCGCGAACTCGACGACCTCGCAGCCGAGCACGGACAGCAGGTTCCGGTAGGCCGGGTAGCCGGGCCGGGCCATCGCGACCCGGGCGCCGGGGTCGAACGCGCTGAGGAAGGCCAGCAGGAACCCGCCGGACGACCCGGTCGTCATGACGACGTCCTGCGCGCTGACGTCGAGGCCGTACTTCCGCCGGTAGTGCCCCGCGACGGCGTCCCGCAGCTCCGGGACGCCGAGCTGCTCGGTGTAGCCGAGGGGGCTGCTCCGGAGCGCCTTTTCCGCGGCTTCGAGGACGGGCTTCGGCGCGGGCACGGACGGCTGCCCGGCGGCGAGCGACACGAGATCGCCGTGACTGCGCTGCCGCGCCCCGGCCGCGGAGATGACGTCCATGACGTGGAAGGGCGGCACCGCGGCCCGCAGCGCGGGCCCGGCGAAGGCTCCGAGGTCGACCATGCCGCCAGGCTAGCTCCCGGTCACCGAAAAGCCGTGAAGGCCTCCTTCCCGGCTCTTATGGCCGGTAAGGAGGCCTTCACGGCTTTTGGCTCAGTAGCCTTGGTAGGCGCCGCCGTGCGCCATCGCCTTGATGCCGGGCACGTTGCCGAGGCCGCCGTAGCGGTCGACCGAGTACTTCACGCCGGC
This sequence comes from Amycolatopsis sp. NBC_00348, assembly GCF_036114655.1. Taxonomy (NCBI): domain Bacteria; kingdom Bacillati; phylum Actinomycetota; class Actinomycetes; order Pseudonocardiales; family Pseudonocardiaceae; genus Amycolatopsis; species Amycolatopsis sp. NBC_00348. The sequence continues at coordinate 8,065,823 of NZ_CP107994.1, forward strand.
GATGATGTTGTCGACCGGGTTGTAGATGTTGTCGTGCCCGGGCAGCTTGTGCGCGTTGAACGTCGAGTCGATGCACTGCATGAGCCCCTTGGACGGGTGCCCGGCGGCCGCGTTCGAGTTTCCGGTCAAGAAGATGTGATCACCTTCCTGAGCCGTCCACGTGCCCAGTTCCGTCGTCACGCACCACACGTCACCCCGGCCGGCAGCTTCCTTGTTCAGGAAGGCTCCAGTGACGACCGGGTTGTTCAGGTGCACGGAGAACTCCCGGCGCCACGTTTTCGGCTGGTTCGCCCGTTCGACCGGGAGAACGCGAGGCCGCGATCCGGACAGGTAACCGGCCAGCGCGATGGCGTCGAGAACGGCACCGGCCGCCTGGTAGACGACCACCTGAGGTCGCGAATAGCCGGGCCGCGAGTACCGGCTTCCCTCGGCGTCGATGACCGCTTCCAGCCACGCCGCACGCTGCCCGCTGGACATCGCCAGCACCTGGGCGACCGCGTCGGACTTGGGATTTCCGGCTCGCCTCAGCAGATCCTGGGCGTAGTCGTGGTCCAGGCGGAACTGGTGTCGAGGCCCGCACCCGCCGCGGTCGTCGACGTACACCGCGTGCGGCACGCCGTCGAGAAGCCGGCGGATCTTCGCCACCATTTCGGGCTTCGACTGGGCGATGGACATGGTCGGGCGGTGCTGCCGGGTTTCGACGTGACCATCACCGGCGATCCACCCGAGAACGGCGGCTTCCGGCACGCTGATTTCCAGCGTCGACTCGGTCGCGGCCGGCGCCGTCAGCAGAATCCGGTCACGCGATCCGACGTCCTGGGTGGCGACGAAGCCGGGCTCGTTCTCGTACCGGTTCTCCTGCTTCGGCGAAACGAAGCCGTGTTTCTTGCGCCGATGCACCGCCACGCCGTTCTCCGGCTGGTGCGCCGCACGCGGCGCCCACCCACATTCCGGACAAATCACCGGCAGGTCGGAACGCCGGACATTGACCCGCGGCAGGTTGAGCCAGCGATGGTTCGGTGTCGTGGTCGCACTCCACCGGGAGTTGCTCATCCGGACCAGCTCGGCGTCCTCGTGGTGGACGACCCTGGTGATCCGCGTCCACTTGCCGCGCCCGGTGGCCGGGTCGAAGCCGATCGTCTCGTCGCCGACCTCGACCGCGTCGTGCTTCAGGACACCACGCTTGGTCAAGATCAGCGTGTCCAGTGGCACGCAGTCCCAGTTGTTGATGGCGTTCGGGTTCCCGCCGGACTCGTGCTGGATGATCGCCCAGATGTTGGGGATGTCGGCGTCGGTCACGGGGACGCCGGCGGCCTGGAGTGCCTTGATGGCCTCCTGGATCCACTGCTGGACGTTGCCCGGGGGCGGCGACGCGGGCGGGCCGCCGCTGGGGCCGAGGCCACCGCCTCCGCCACCACCACCGCCGCCTCCGCTCCCACCGCCGCCGCCGTGGGACGCGCCGTTGGAGTGGATGCCGCCGGTGCTCTTGGGGGCCGCGGCCGAGCTGGCCGGCAGCGGCACCTGGTCGTAGCCGCCCTCGATCTGCTGGGACATCAGCGTCTGCGACGCCTTGATCGCGGTGTCGGCCTGGGTCTGCAGCCCGGCCACGTCACCGTCGTAGCCCGCGGTGATGGTGTGGATGTCGGTCTTGGCCGTCGCGAGGATCTCGGCCGCGCTGGGGCTCGGGGCCGGCTTGCCGTTGTCGACCGCCGTCTTGGCGTCAGCCAGCGCTTTGTTCATGGCCGACTCGGCCGTGGTGTTGCGGGCGTTGACGTCCTTCTCCGCGGCCAGCTGCTTGTCCTGGACGGTCTTCTTGATCTGCGCGAGGTTCTGCTGCAGGTCGTCGAGGTCCTTGGCGACGTCTTCGAGGTGGGTCTGCACCTTCGTCCCGGCGTCGCGGACCTGGCGGACGTAGGTGAAGAACTGGTCCGCCGCGGGACCGGCCCACACGTGCGCGTCCAGCGAGTCCGTGGAGGTCTTCAGCGAGGCGTTGTGGTCACCCGCGTTCTTTCCGGCGTCGCGGAACTGCGTCGCGGCGTCGGTGATTTTCTGCAGATCGACCTTTTCGACCTGGTTCACCTTTTGCAGGAAGGCGTCCCAATTGTCGGGCGTCCCGGCGCCGACCCCGTTCAATGCCACTCTCGTGCCCCCTGCTCAGTTCACTTGTCGACGTGCAGCTTGAGGTCGCTCGCCCCGACCTGGTCGGTTTCGGCGATCAGGCCGGCGGCCTTGCGCATGGCGAACCCCAGCGCCTCCATGTGCTTGCCCGCGGCGTCGAACTGGCTGTGCACGCCGTCCTTGAACTTGCCGACCGAGCTGTGCGCCTCGCCGTTGGCGTCCATCCCGCCGAAGGGGCTTTCCTTCTCGTGGTCCATGCCGGTGAGCTTGCCCTTGGACTTCTCGAACTCGTCCTTCAGCTTCTCCACCTGGCCGGCCGCGATGGCCATCGAGTCGGCGTCGTAGACAGGCACGGTTCGTCATCCCCTTCGGAAAACTTGTGTCCGCCCGATCAGACGTCGGCACGACCAGGACGGTTCCCCGCATACTTTATGACGTCCCGCGCACTGTGCGTACCGATCTCCGCCAACTTCCCCCGGCGGGGTTCAGGCCTCCGCCACCAGTTCGCGGATCCGGGTCGCCAGCAGGGCGTTGTCCGCCGGGGTGACGGTCGCCCACTCGCGGCCGTCGCGGTCCTTCGCCACCTGGAACAGGTAGCGGCCCGCGTCCGTGTCGAAGAACGCCAGGACCCGGGGCGCCCGGTGGGCCACGCCGTCGCGGCCGGTGCGTTCCGCGCCGAACTGGCCGCGGGCTTCCTGGCCCAGCAGCATGCCGGACAGCTCCTGGGCCTGGAACAGCACGACGCCCTGGTCTTCCAAGGCCGTGACCAGCGCCTTCGGGTCGCCGCTCGCCGCCGCGTCCGCCGCGCGCAGCGTGTCGTACGGGATGCTGACCGTCTGGCCGATGCCCGGGCCGAGGTCGCCCGCCACCGAGACCGCCGCCTCCGGGAGGCCGTCCTCCGCCGCCGGGATCAGCCAGACCTCGTTGTTGTCGACCACGGCCAGGACCGCCTGGCTGCGGACGTTGACCGCGCGGCCGCGGATCTCGCGCTCGGCCCACACCCACACGTCGATGCCGAACTGCGGGCGGGCCAGCAGGTGCAGCATGTCGGCCACCTCGCCGGACACCCGGCGGTTGCGGGCCAGGCGCCGCTCGGCCAGCGACGTCCAGGCCGCCTCGACGACCTCCGCGCGTTCCGTGCGGGTGGTTCCCCCGCTCGGCACGTCCAGCGCGACGTGCCGGCGAGGCAGTCCGAGCGACTCCCAGAGGACGTCGAACTCGGACGCGGACAGCACGAGGCTGCCGTGGTCACGCGTCACGGTCAGTGCCCGTCCCCGCCGTGGTCACCGATCACGTCGGGCGAAACCATGCGCTGGTCGGCGAACAGGTCCTTGTCGTCGACGCCGAAGCGGCGGACGTGCTCGTCGTCCTCCTCCTGCGGCGCGGCCTGCGACAGGAACCGCGGGTCCTCGCCCTTCTGCTTCGTGCCGATCTGCTCCGACTTCCGCAGCGCGGCGGCTTCCTCCTCGGGCAGCTCGCCGACCGGCAGCGGCCGCACCGGGCCCTTCGGCTGGTTCTGGCTGCGCTTCTCGCGGTCCTTGTCGCCGGCGAGCGCGCCACCGGCCGCACCCGCGCCGACCGCCGCCGCACCCGCGCCCAGCTCGCCCGGGGTCGCGCCCGGCTTCGCCGCGAACCCGCGTTCGGCCGTGAACTGCCCCGGCGCGATCGGGGCCTGCGGGGCGGCGCCGACCGTGCGGCCCTTCGCCAGCAGGCCGTCCGCGCCGCGGTTCGCGCCACTGGCCGAGCCTTCGAGCCCCGTCACGCCGGAGCCGGAAGCACCGCCACCGCCGAGCGACTTGATCGGCGACGTCGCCGTCGAGCCGGTCGCGGGCCCGCCCGGCAGCTGGCCGGAACCAGAGCCAGAGCCGGGACCGGACGAACCGGGCGCGCCCGGCGGGACGAAGGTGTTCGGGTCGCCGCCACCGGGCCGGCCGGGGTTGAACCCGCCGGGCCGGCCGGGCTCGCCGGCCGTGCCGCGGCCCGGGGCGTTGACCCAGCCGGGGCCGGGTGACGTCGGCGGCTTCGCGGCCGACGGCGCCGTCGCGGAGCTGGGCGACGTGCCCTGGCTCGCCGGGACGGTCACGCCGGTGTGCCGCGGCGGCGGCGCCACCGGCCGCGACGGCTGCTGCTGCGCCGGGGTGCCGTAGACCGGGGTCGGCGGGTCGGCGTGGACCGTGTGCGACACCGGCTGCACCACCGGCGGGTCGACGTGCACCGAGCGGACCTTGTCCGACGCCGGCCGCACGCTGCCGTCCGGGGTGACCGCGACGGACGCGCCGGCGACGTCCAGCACGCCGGGCGTGACACCGGGAGCGGCCAGCTTCAGCGACTCGGGGTCCGACAGCGACTGCGTCGAGAGCAGGTTGGTGCCGCTGTCCTGCGCGTACTCGTTCAGCGCCTGCGTCGCCTGCGCCTTCGCGTTGTTCGCGGCCTCGACCTGCCGGGCGTGATCGGTCTCGAAGCCGATCAGGCTCAGCAGCAGGCCGTCGCCGAGGGTGTAACCGCCCGCGCCCTTCCGGACGGTCTCGGCGTCCGGGAGCTTGTACTTGGTGCGGTTGAACGCCTCACCCTGCTCGAACACCATCTCCGCGGCGTGCGCGACCTTCGTGGTGGCGTCCTGGGAGAACCCGGCCTGCTCGGTGAGCACCTGGCTCGCCGCGCCGCCGGCCTGGCTCTGCCACTCGACGCCGAGCTTGAGCAGCTGGGCGCGCAGCGTCTGGTCGGTGTGGGCGAGAGCGGTCGCGACGGCCTTCAGCGCGTCGACGGCGGTCCCGATGCTGCCGGTGCCGTCGCCGGTGATCATCCGCGTGATCTGGTCGGCGATCGCGGTGTTGGTCCAGCCGTCGAACCGGTGGTTCTGGATCCCGGCCGCGAGCTCGGAGAATTCCACGCGCTCTCCCTAGTTGCGTGACTTCAAGGACTGCAGCGCCAGGTCGGCGGCGTGCGCCGACATGTCGCACAGCTGCGGCTGCGTGAGCTGGCCGCGGGTGACGGCGAAGGTCTGGACGGCCAGCGTCTGGCCCCTCGCCACGCCGACGAGCGTTTCGCAGTCGGCCGGTTCGCCGGCCGCGCGGTAGTTCGTCAGCGCCGGATAACCGCCGATGTTCTTCGGTTCGGTGGTCATGCTGTTCTTCTTGCGGGCGCCGGTGATCCACTGGTCGAGGTCGGACGACACCGCCCGCACGTGGTAGGAGTGCACCGGCTCGGCACCGTCCGCGTCGAACACGCAGGTCGGCCCGTCCTGCTCCGGCGCCTCCCGGGGCGCGCTGGTGATCTTCAGCGCGTCGAGCTGCACCTGCGGGAAGACGTCGCACAGGTTGACACCCTGCAGCGTCAGCTCGGCCGGCCGTTGCGGCAGCTGAGCCGCCTTGGCGCTCTGCGACGCCGCGGTCGCGGCCGTCTCGACCGGGTAGGGGGTGCCTTCGGTGCCCGCCGAGCAGCCGGCGAGCGCCGCTGTCGCGAGCACGCCACCGGTGATCCGCAAGGTCCGGTTACGCACCGTGCTTGCCGCGGTCACCGAACACCGCCGCCTTCTCGTCTTCGCTGACTTGGTAATCCTTCGCCGCGTCTCGCAGCTGCGAAACCAGGCGCTTGAGACCCGCGACGTACTCGCGGACCTGGCCCGCGTAGGAGCGGTCGCCGTCGGCGATCACGGAGTTCCAGGCCGCCATCGACTGGGTGCTGATCACGTCGGCGGACGGCGCGTCGATCCGCAGCTCGCCGAGCCGCGTGAGCAGCTGGTCTTCGAGCGCGTTGGCCTGCTCTTCGACGATCCGGGCGACGTCGAGGACCTTGTCCGGGCGGACCAGGACGTCCGCGGCGGCCGGCGCCACCGGGACGGCCGTGCTGAGGTCGTACGAGGGTCCTGACATGCTCTCCCCTGACGTGATACCGACAGTGACCGGTCGATTCCCGTTGAGGCTACCAACCACGACGTAGCCGGAGCCTGAGATTCGACGAAGTTCGTCGCCCGCCGGTTCCCTCGTTCCCTCAGATCAGGCGTTCTGCTGCGCCACCGGGGCGCCGACCTCGCCGTTCGCCGCCTTGAGCGCGATGTCCGTGCGGTGGTGCGAGCCCGCGAGGTGCACCTTCTCCACGGTTTCGTACGCGTGCTTGCGCGCCGACTTGAGCGTCTTGCCCGTGGCGACGACCGAGAGCACGCGGCCGCCGGCGGACACGACCGCGCCGTCGTCACGCCGCCGGGTGCCGGCGTGCAGCACGCCGTCGATCTCGCCGCCGGTGATGACGTCGCCGGTGCGCGGCTTGCCCGGGTAGCCGTCGGCCGCGATCACGACGGTGACCGCGGCGCCGCCGGCCCACTCCAGCGGCGGGTGCTCGGCGAGCTTGCCGGTGGCGGTGGCCTGCATCAGCCCGGCGATCGGCGTGCGCAGCAGGGCCAGCACGACCTGGGTCTCCGGGTCGCCGAAGCGGCAGTTGAACTCGATGACCTGCGGGCCTTCGGACGTCAGCGCGAGCCCGGCGTAGAGCAGGCCGGAGAACGAGGCGTCGCGCGCGACCAGCTCGTCGGCGACCGGCTGGACGACGCGCTCGACCAGGTCGTCGACCAGGTTCTCGGGCGCCCAGGGCAGCGGGGCGTAGGCGCCCATGCCGCCGGTGTTCGGGCCGGCGTCATCGTCGCCGACGCGCTTGAAGTCCTGCGCGGGCAGCAGCGGCACGACGGTGTGGCCGTCGACGAAGCAGAAGAGCGAGGCCTCCGGACCGTCCAAAAAGGACTCCAGGAGGACGGGGTGACCGCCGTCGAGCAGCATGATGGCGTGCTTGCGCGCGACGTCGTAGTCGGTCGTGACGACGACGCCCTTGCCCGCGGCGAGGCCGTCGTCCTTGACCACCCAGGTCGGGCCGAAGCGGGCGAGCGCGGCGTCGAGGCGGGCCGGGTTGTCGACCACCTCGCTGCGCGCGGTCGGCACGTTCGCCGCGGCCATGACGTCCTTGGCGAACGCCTTCGAGCCTTCGATGCGGGCCGCCGAGGCCGACGGGCCGAAGCAGGCGATGCCGGCCTTGCGGACGGCGTCGGCGACGCCGGCGACGAGCGGGACCTCGGGCCCGATCACCACCAGGTCGGCCTGCCAGCTCTTCGCGAGGGCCGCGACCGCTTCCGGGTCCGCCGCTTCGACGCCGAGCTGCTCGGCCATCGCGGCCGTCCCGGCGTTGCCGGGCGCGCAGGCCAGGGCGGTGACCGTGGGGTCGCCGGACGCCGCGAGGACGAGAGCGTGCTCACGGGCGCCGGAGCCGATTACCAGTACGCGCACGCCGCACAGCGTATCCGGACGGCTTCGCGCCGGACATTTCGCCGTCCCCGGGGCGGGTGTCCACGTGCCGTTTACCGCCGCTTTCGCCCGGATACGCACTTCGGATGCTTGCGACAGTGAGGGTTGCGCGAGTAGTCAGGGCACACCCTGTGAAAAGAGGTCACCAGATGAAGCGCAAACGTGTCGGCGTCCTGGCACTCGCCGGACTGGCGTTGCTGAGCGTCACCGGATTCGCGATCGGCTCGGCCAACGCGGCCGAGACCGGGTCCGCCGATGCGGCCGCGCACGGGCGGGGTCACGATGACCCCGTGATCATCGGACACCGCGGCGCGCCCGGGTACCGGCCGGAGCACACGCTCGCCTCGTACGAGCTCGCCTACCGCCTCGGCGTCGATTGGGTCGACGTCGACCTCGTGCCCACGAAGGACGGCCGGCTGGTCGCGCGGCACGAACCGGAGATCGGCGGCACCACCGACGTCGCGCAGCACCCGGAGTTCGCGTCCCGCAAGAAGACCCTGGTCATCGACGGCGTCTCGACGACCGGCTGGTTCACCCAGGACTTCACGCTGGCCGAGCTGAAGACGCTGCGCGCGGTCGAGCGGATCCCGGCGAACCGGCCGCACAACACGCTGTACAACGGGCGCTACCAGATCGCCTCCTTCCAGGAGGTGCTCGACCTGACCAAGCGCCTCGGCAAGGAACTGCACCGGACGCTGGGCACCTACCCCGAGGTCAAGCACTCGACGTTCTTCCAGACGATCGGCAACCCGATCGAGCCGAAGCTGGTGACGGCGCTCGAGCGCAACGGCCTCGACCGGCCGGACGCGCCGGCGATCATCCAGTCGTTCGAGGTGTCGAACCTGATCGCGCTGCACAAGCAGGTCCGGACGCCGCTGCTGCAGCTGACGTCGGCGACCGGCGCCCCGGCCGACTTCGTCGCGAAGGGCGACAAGCGGACGTACGCGGACCTCGTGACGGCGTCCGGGCTGAAGGACGTCGCGAAGTACGCGAAGTACCTCGGGCCGGACAAGAGCCAGATCATCCCGCTGGACGCCGCCGGGAACCTGACGAAGCCGACCGCGATCGTCGCGGACGCGCACAAGGCGGGCCTGAAGGTGCAGCCGTACACGTTCCGGAACGAGAACCCGTTCCTGCCGGCCAACCTGCGCTCCTCGGCCGAGCCGGACGCCTACGGTGACGTGTTCACCGAAGAAGCGGCGTTCCTCAAGGCGGGCGTCGACGGCTTCTTCGCCGACCAGGGCGACACCGCACTCGAGTCGCTGCACGCGTTCCTGGGCCGGTAATCGCTTTGCCGTGAGGGGCACCTTCAGGGACGCTTCGTCCATGAAGGTGCCCCTCACGGCGTTCTCCGGCGTGGCGCTGGTCAGCCGCGGTGACGAGACGCTGCTCGCCGAGGCGGCCGGGTACGCGCACCGCGGCTACGGCGTCGAGAACACCGTCGACACCCGGTTCGCGATCGCCAGCGGCACCAAGGGGTTCACCGCGCTGGTCGTCGTCGGGCTGATCGCCGAAGGACGGCTGACCCTGGACGCCCGCGCCCGCGACTTGCTGGGCGGCGACCTCCCGCTGATCGACGACGCCGTCACCGTCGAGCACCTGCTGACGCACACGTCCGGCATCGGCGACTACTGCGACGAAGAGGCGGACCCGCCGCCGACGCCGTCCCTCGCCACGTCAGCCGACTACCTCGCCGCGCTCGACGGCTATCCGCAGAGGTCCGCGCCCGGCACGGAGTTCCACTACAACAACGGCGCGTTCGCCGTCCTCGGCCTGCTCGCCGAACGGGTCGCGGGCCGGCCGTTCCCCGACCTCGTGCACGAGCGCGTCTGCGCGCCCGCCGGAATGGCGGACACGGCGTTCCTCCGGTCGGACGCGCTGCCCGGCCGGACCGCCACCGGCTACCTGGAAGACGGCCGCACCAACGTGTTCAGCCTGCCGGTGCGCGGGCACGGCGACGGCGGGAGCTACAGCACCGCGCCGGACTTCCGGCGGTTCTGGCCCGCGTTCCTCGACGGCCGGATCGTGCCCCGCGAGTGGGTGGCCCGGATGCTGCGCCCGCACGCCCCGGGTTACGGCCTCGGCTTCTGGCTGCCGTGGCCCGGCGCCGTGCGGCTCGAAGGCGGCGACCACGGCGTCTCGTTCCGGAGCACGCACTCCGGGGGCGTCACCGCGACGCTCCTCTCGAACGACCACCGCGGCGGCGGACCGCTGCTCCAGCGGCTGGACGAGTTCTTGACGAAGCCTTGACACCCCTCGGCCGCCGGGGCTAACTTCGGCGAATTCAATGGTCTGGCCGCATACCTTTCAAGAGGTGCCCGATGGATGTCTCCGACCAGCAGACCACTCCCGACCACGACCCCGCCCAGGACGACGACTCCGCACGCCTGCACCAGCTCGGCTACGCGCAGGAGCTCAAGCGGACGATGTCGGGGTTCTCGAACTTCGCCGTCTCGTTCACCATCATCTCCATCCTGTCCGGCTGCCTGACGCTCTACGGGTTCGGCATGAAGACCGGCGGGCCGGCCGCGATGATCTGGGGCTGGCCGCTCGTCGGGATCTTCGTCATCCTGGTCGGCCTGGGCATGGCCGAGGTCTGCTCCAGCTACCCGACCGCGGGCGGGCTGTACTACTGGGCGGCGCGGCTGGCGCGGAAGAACGGCCCCGCGTGGTCGTGGTTCACCGGCTGGTTCAACCTCGTCGGGCAGATCGCCGTCACCGCGGGCATCGACTTCGGCGCGGCCCTGTTCCTCAACGCGTTCCTCGACCTGCAGTGGGGCTTCTCGGCGACGCCGGGGCACACGATCCTGCTGCTCGCGATCATCCTCGTGGTGCACGGCCTGCTGAACACCTTCGGGGTCCGGATCGTGGCGATCCTCAACAACGTCAGCGTGTGGTGGCACCTCATCGGCGTGCTGGTGATCGTCGGCGTGCTGATCTTCGTGCCCGCCAAGCACCAGGACGCGTCGTTCGTCTTCGGCAGTTTCGTGAACCAGACGGGCTGGGGCTCGGCGTTCTACGTCTTCGCGCTGGGTCTCCTGGTGGCGCAGTACACGCTGACCGGTTACGACGCGTCGGCGCACATGACCGAGGAGACGAAGAGCGCGGCGACGGCCGGGCCGCGCGGCATCGTGATGTCGATCGTCGTCTCGCTCGTCGCGGGCTGGATCCTGCTGATCGGCCTGACGTTCGCGATCCAGGACTACGCGGGCGAAGTCGGCTCGGCCACCGGCGTCCCGCCCGCGCAGATCTTCATCGACGCGACCGGCGCGGTCACCGGCAAGTTCCTGCTGCTGATCTGCATCGGCGCGCAGCTGTTCTGCGGCATGGCGTCGGTGACGGCCAACTCGCGGATGATCTACGCGTTCGCCCGCGACGGCGCGATCCCCGGGTCGAAGTTCTGGCACAAGATCAACAAGCGCACGCAGACGCCGACCAACGCTGTCTGGCTGGGTGCGGGCGGCGCGCTGGTACTCGCGCTGCCGTACCTGTGGAGCGCGACGGCCTACGCGGCGGTGACCTCGATCGCCGTGGTGGGGCTGTACGTGGCGTACGTGATCCCGGTGTTCCTGCGCGTCCGCCAGGGTGACGACTTCGAGCGCGGGCCGTGGCACCTCGGCCGCTGGGGCAAGCCGGTCGGCATCGTCGCGACCACGTGGGTCGTCCTGATCTTCATCCTGTTCATGCTGCCGCAGGTTTCCCCGGTGACGGTGGACTCGTTCAACTACACACCGGTCGCGTTCCTCGTGGTGCTCGGCGGCGCGGGACTGTGGTGGGTGCTCTCGGCGCGGAAGTGGTTCAAGGGCCCCAAGGTCCAGGGCTCGGAGGCCGAACTCGCGGCCGTGGAACAGGAACTCAAGGAACTCGGCTGACGCTCGGTGCAAGTTGTCGTGAGTGTTTAGGGCGGTTCTAACCGCCCTAAACACTCACGACGAGCCGCGGCAGACTCAGGAAGTCCGGGCTTCCCGTGCCGGGACGGAGTCCTCGACCCGGACGTCGTGGCCCGGGCGGACGACCGTGACCGCCACCGCGCCCAGGGCGCCGACCGCCGCGAAGGCGTAGAAGCCCCACGGGTAGGCGATTCCGGCCGTCAGCAGCGCGCCGCCCAGCAGCGGGCCGGAGATCGCGCCGATCCGGCCGATGCCGGCGGACCAGCCGAGGCCGGTCGCGCGGATCGCGTCCGGGTAGATCCGGCCGATGTAGGCGTACACCAGCACCTGGGCGCTGAAGACGAAGCAGCCGGTCAGGAACACCGCCGCGTACAGCCCGACGGCCGGCAGCCGCACGCTCAGCAGCGCCAGGAACACCGCACCCGCGATGAACCAGACGCGTGCGGACGGCCGGATGCCGACGCGGTCGGCGACCCGGCCCGCGACGAGCAGGCCCACGATGCCGCCGACGTTCAGCGTCAGCAGCAGGCTGAGCGCCGCGCCGAGCGGGTAGCCGGCCTGGCGCATGATCTCCGGCAGCCAGGTGTTCAAGCCGTAGACCAGCAGCAGGCCCATGAACGACGTGATCCAGAACGCGATGGTGGCGCGCAGCAGCCCGCCGCGGAACAGCCCGGCGACCGCGTGCCCGGCCGAGCGCTCGGTCTCGCGGACCCGCTGGAACGACTCGGACTCCGGCAGGAACTTCAGCATCAGCGGGATCAGCACCACCGCGGGCAGCGCCCCGGCGACGAACATCGCGCGCCAGCCCAGCGGCGAGATCAGCACGATCGCCAGCAGCGCCGTCAGTACCGCGCCGACGTGGTAGCCGGTCATCACCGTGGTCGTCGCGCTGCCGGCCTTGCCGCGGCGCGCGTACTCCGTGACCAGCGTGATGGCCGTCGGCAGGCAGCCGCCGAGGCCGAGCCCGGCGACGAAGCGCAGCAGGCCGAAGACGAACGTCGACGGCGCGAAGGCGCACAACAGCGTGCACAGCGAGAACAACGCGACCGAGATGATCAGGGACTTCCGGCGGCCGATGACGTCGGTGATCGTGCCGATCGCCAGGCCGCCCAGCATCATCCCGGCCAGGCCGACCGTCGAGACGACCGACGCCGTGGCGGGCGTCAGGCCCCAGACGTGGTCACGCAGGAGCACGGGCAGCACTGAGCCGAGCACGACGAGGTCGAACCCGTCGAGCAGTACGGCGGTCCAGGCCAGGGGCACGACCCAGGAGCGAGTGCCAGGGGACATGGGGAACCTCCGGATGTGCGTCGGTGCACGTCATCCGCACAGGTGTGCGTAGTGCGCACAAGTATGCACAGGGGGTACGACGTAATCCAGGTCACTTCCATTCACCGGAAGGCAAGCGCAGGCTCTCTACCTGCGGGAAGATCACGCGCGTGGAGATCCTGGTCCTGATGGGCGTGCTCACCGGCTCGCTCGCGCTGACGGCGTTCGCGCGGCGCTACAACCTGTCCGCGCCACTGCTGGTCGTGGTGGTCGCGCTCGGGGTCGCGCTGATTCCCGGCGTGCCGCGGCTCGAGCTGGAGCCGGAGCTCGTCCTCACCGTCGTGCTGCCGCCGCTGCTCTACTCGACGTCGCTCGAAAGCTCGGTGACGCACTTCAAGCGCAACCTGCGCCCGATCGTCGCGCTGGGCGTGGTGCTGGTGGCCGTCACCGCGGTGGTCGTCGCGCTGGTCGTGCACCTGCTGCTGCCGGACGTGCCGTTCGCCTCCGCGCTCGTCCTCGGCGCGGTCGTGGCGCCGCCGGACGCCGTGACGGCGGTGGCGATCGGCCGCAAGCTCGGCCTGCCGCGGCGCGTGATGAGCGTGCTGACCGGCGAAAGCCTGGTCAACGACGCCGCCGCGCTGACGCTCTACAAGGTCGCGCTGGCCGCCGTCGCCGGCACCGCGGGCTCGGCCGGGCACGGCTTCGCGGTGTTCGGCGTCGCCACCGTGCTGGGCATCGCCGTCGGCCTGGCGATCGGCGCGCTCGTGGTGGGGATCCGGCGGCTGCTCGACGACCCGCTGCTGGAGTCGGCGTTCGGGATCATCGTGCCGTTCGGCGCGTACGTCACCGCCGAGCACCTGCACCCGTTCGGTGAGGAGTTCAGCGGGTCCGGCGTGCTCGCCGTCGTCGCCGCGGGCCTCTACCTCGGGCACCGCTCGCTCTACGCGTCACCCGCGACGCGCATGCAGGACAGATCCGTCTGGGCGTCGATCGACGTCCTGCTGGAGGCGCTGGTGTTCGCGCTGATGGGCCTGCAGCTGCCGTTTGTGCTCGACGGCGCCGCGCACGCGGCCCGCGACAACGGCACCCTCGCGCTGGTGGCGCTGGCCGTGCTCGCGGTGACGATGCTGGTGCGGATCCCGGCGGTGGCGCTCTTCGCGTACCTGCCGAAGACGTTGCGGCTGTTCGGCCAGGTCCGCCGGGCGCCCGACTGGCAGACGATCGCGGTGATCTCGTGGACCGGCATGCGCGGCGTCGTCACGCTCGCCGCCGCGGCCGGCGTCCCGGCCGACACGCCCGGCCGCGAGGAGATCCAGCTGTTCGCGTTCGCGGTGGCGATCGGCACCGTGCTCATCCAGGGCCTCACGCTGCCGCCGCTGATCCGGGTGCTGAAGGTGCAGGACCCGTCGGAGACCTCGCGGGACGAGGCCGAGGAACTCGCGGCCCGCGAGGTCGCGCAGAAGGCGGCGCACGCGCGGTTGCGCGAGATCAGCCGCGACCGGCTCGCCGAGCTGGACCTGCCGCCGGAGAAGGTCGAGCGCCTGAAGGAGCGGCTGGAACGGCTCGTCGACACGCGCTACCGGTTCGCCAAAGCGGCGATCACACTGTCCGGCGAGGACCGCTCCGGCAGCCCGCAGGCGCAGTTCGCGAAGGCCCGGCGCGAGCTGCTGATCACCCAGCGCAAGGCGATGATCGAGGAGAACCGCGCCGGCCGGCTCGACGACGAGATCCTCGGGAAGATGCTGCGCGAGCTGGACCTGGAGGAGCTGTCGGTGTCGACGACGCTCACGAACCGATTGAGCTGATCACCTCCCAGGTCCGGCGCCGCTCTTCGGACGAGCGGATGCCGGTCTGCGACACGAGGACGTCGGTCGCGCCGGCGTCGTAGTACCGCCGGAGCCCGGCGAGGACGGTCTTCTCGTCACCGATGATCGCCAGATCCGCCGGATGATCGACACCTTCCGCGGCCAGGATCCGTTGATACGACGGGATCTGCGCGTAGAAGCCCATCTGTTCGACGGCGAGGGCGCGCACGGCGTCGGGCTCGTTCGTGACGATCGCGGGCACGGCGGCGAGGATCCGCTTGCCCGCGGGCAGGTGCGGCACGATCTGTTCGGCCAGCGCCCGCGGCCCGGCGAGGAACGGCAGGGTCCCGTCGGCCAGCTCACCGGTGACGCGCAGCGCCTGCGGCCCCATCGCGGCGACGATGATCGGCACGTCACCGCCCACAGTGGACAGTCCGGGCGCGTGAGCCTGGACGGTCTCGCCGTCGAAGTCGACGGCCTCGCCGGTGAAGACCTGCTTGAGCACGGTCAGGTACTCGCGCAGGTGCTTGATGGGCGGCGGGTACTCGACGCCGTAGACGGGCCCGAGGAACCCCTTCGAGCCGAGCCCGACGCCGAGGGTGAACCGCCCACCGGTGGCGGCGTGGGCGGTCTGCGCCGCGTTCGCGACCACCAGCGGGTGCCGCGGGTAGATGGGCACCACGGAGGTGCCGACCTCGAGCCCGGGGTTCTCCCGCCCCGCGAGTGCGGCGACGGTGATGGCGTCCTGGCTGAGCGGAAGCTGCGAGAACCACACGGACTTGAGCCCGGCGTCGGCGGCTTGCCTGGCCTGCGCCAGGAGCTCGTCGACGAGGTTGGGCGCGGCGGCGGTGTCGCCCGAGGGAAGCGTGACTCCGATGGTCATGATCCTCACGCTAACCCTCGGTGCCACCGGTTTCCGGCTTCTCAGCGCTTGAGAAGCGGAGTTATCCACAATGGGTTCGGTTGTCCACAGATTTCGTCCGGACCCGTTTTCGCGCCGGGGGTGCCGATACGCTGGAGACGGGACCGGCCCCCCAAGGGAAGGGCGGGGTGGGCCTCGGCGGCGGGATGGCCGGGCAAACCCGGCGGACCCCGGCCCACGCCAGAAGGCGGACCACCGCGCCATGATCCCCGCATCGGCCGGTCAGGCAAGCGCTTCCGCATCCCGGGAACCGGCGCTCCCAGCGCGTGGGAACTCGCGCGAACCGTGAGGGAATCACCCACTCTGGGGCGAGATCCCGATCACCATCCTCAGGAGATCCCATGTCGCTGACCGACGTCATCGACGGCACTCGCAAGGCCGTCGACGCCGACCCGCACAACGCCGCCGTGTCCTTCAGCGTGGAGCACACCCTGAAGCCCGGCACCAGGACCGAAGTCGCCGTCAAGGTGCGGGGGCACGAGTTCACCGTCGACGAGCCGCCGGCGCTCGGCGGTGCCGACCAGGCCGCGAACCCCGTCGAGTTCGCGCTCGCCGCGCTCGGGTCGTGCCAGGTGATCACGTACCAGTTCTGGGCGGCCAAGCGCGGGATCCCGCTCGACTCGGTCAAGGTCACCGTCGACGGCGACCTCGACCTGCACGGCTTCTTCGGCTTCTCGCTCAACACCCGCCCCGGTTTCGGGGACGTCCGGGTGTCCGTCGAGCTCGAAGGGCCGGCGAGCCGCGAGCGCTACGAAGACCTCAAGCGCGAGGTCGACGAGCACTGCCCGGTTCTCGACCTGTTCCGCAACGAGACGCCGGTCAGCACGAAGCTGACCTGAACGACAGCGCCTTAAACGAACTGGTGCCGCACGATCGTCTGCTCGCGGCCCGGGCCGACGCCGATCGCCGAGATCCGGGCGCCCGACAGCTCTTCGAGGCGCTCGACGTACGCGCGGGCGTTCGCCGGGAGCTCCTCGAACGTGCGGCACGCCGAGATGTCCTCGAACCAGCCCGGGTGCTCTTCGTAGATGGGGATCGCGTGGTGCACGTCGGTCTGCGTCATCGGCATGTCCTGCGTGCGGAAGCCGTCGACCTCGTAACCCACGCACACCGGCACCTTCTCCAGCCCGGACAGCACGTCCAGCTTGGTGAGGAAGTAGTCGGTGATGCCGTTGACGCGGACCGCGTAGCGCGCGATCACCGCGTCGAACCAGCCGGTGCGCCGCGAGCGGCCCGTGGTGACGCCGAACTCGCCGCCCTGCTTGCGCAGGTACTCGCCGGACTCGTCGTTCAGCTCGGTCGGGAACGGCCCGGAGCCGACGCGCGTGGTGTAGGCCTTGAGGATGCCGAGCACCGTGCCGATCCGGCCCGGGCCGATGCCCGAACCGGCGCTCGCGCCGCCGGACGTCGGGTTCGACGACGTCACGAACGGGTAGGTGCCGTGGTCGACGTCGAGCAGCGTGCCCTGTGAGCCTTCGAGCAGCACGGTCTCGCCGCGCTCGAGGGCCTGGTTGAGCTGCAGCCGGGTGTCGGCGATGCGGTGCGCGAACTTCTCGCCCGCGGCGAGCACCTCGTCGGCGACCTGGTTCGCCTCCAGCGCCTTGCGGTTGTAGACCTTCACCAGCACCTGGTTCTTGAACTCCAGCGCGGCTTCGACCTTCTGCCGGAAGATCTTCTCGTCGAGCAGGTCCTGCACGCGGACGCCGACGCGGGCGATCTTGTCCTGGTAGCACGGCCCGATGCCGCGGCCGGTGGTGCCGATCTTGCGGCTGCCCAGGTAGCGCTCGGTGACTTTGTCGATGGCCACGTGGTACGGCATGATCAAGTGCGCGTCGGCGGAGATCAGCAGCTTGGACGTGTCGACGTCCCGCGCTTCGAGTCCGGACAGCTCGTCCAGCAGCACACCCGGATCGACGACCACGCCGTTGCCGATGACGTTGGTCACGCCGGGGGTGAGGATGCCGGACGGGATGAGGTGCAGGGCGAAGTTCTCGCCGTTCGGCAGGACGACCGTGTGACCGGCGTTGTTGCCACCCTGGTAGCGGACGACCCACTGAACGCGGTCACCCATCAGGTCGGTGGCCTTGCCCTTGCCTTCGTCTCCCCATTGGGCACCGATGAGCACGATGGCCGGCATGTGACACTCCAAGGTGTTCGACGACGTGAGGTTTGGTGTCCGGGGCGGACACCGGTGGCGCTGGTAAATGCCGGTGCATGACTGTAACGGAGGACCCGCGGGTGCGCGGAATAGTGGTGGCCTGTGGCGACGACGCGGCCGGCTTCGAAGAAGTCGATGACGTCGAATCGGTCCGCGTGCCGAGCCGTCCCGGCAAAGCGGAAATCGACCCCTTGCTGGGCGAACACGATCACCTGGTGGTGTCGGGCACGGACGCCGATCTCGCCGCGGTCGTGTTGCGACTGTTGCGGAAGGACGCGATCTCCGGCGTGTCGGTCGGGTTCGTGCCGTCCTCGCCGGACTCTTCGGTCGCCGCGCTGTGGGGGCTGCCGAAGACGCCGCTGCAGGCGCTCGCGCTCGCGTTGCGCGGCGAGGTCGACCCGGTGCCGCTGATCCGCGACGACGTCGGCGGTGTGCTCGTCGGGCGCGGGCTGCTGCGGCTCGTCCGCGGGGTGGCCTACTGCGACGAGCAGGTCGCGTTGCGCGGGCCGGCCGCGTCGATCGAGGTGACGCCGGATCCGGGCGGGCCGGGCCTGGCCGTGCGCGTGGTGAAGGGGACCGTCTTCAAGCGGCCGACGACGCTGTACTCGCGCGCTTTCCAGATCGGCTGCATCCCCACGCGGCCGGTGCGCGACGACGTGGTCTTCGACCGCGCGGTGAACAAGTGGACCTGGTACCGGCACACGGAGGATCTGCGACTCGTTCGTGGAGCGGCCTGACCTGCGTTTTTCACTCTCACGTGAGCCAGCGGACACTCAGCGTTGGCGAACGGGCAGCAACATATCACCTATACGTGTTGCACACGCCACTCAGGTGTATCAGGGTTAGCTGTCCCCACACCTGACATGGAGGCAGCAATATGCCAACCAGGCGTGCTGTTCGTCATTCCTTGGCTGTCCTCGCCGCCACCGCGGTGCTCTCCGGAACATTGGCCGGCGTCGCCGACGCCACCCCGCCGGGCGTCCCGTCCGCCGCGACGGCGAAGTCGGAGCTGGCTTCGCTGACCGTGAAGGCCGACGGGTCCCAGACCGGCTACAGCCGCGACAAGTTCCCGCACTGGATCGACCAGGGCAACAGCTGCGACACGCGCGAAGTCGTGTTGAAGCGCGACGGCACGAACGTCGTCACCGGGTCGAACTGCGCCGCCACCTCCGGCAGCTGGTTCAGCCCGTACGACGGCGAGACCTGGACGGCGGCGTCCGATGTGGACATCGACCACGTCGTGCCGCTGGCCGCCGCGTGGCGCACCGGCGCGTCGTCGTGGACGACGGCCCAGCGCCAGGCGTACGCGAACGACCTGACCGACCCGCAGCTCATCGCCGTGACGGACAACGTCAACCAGTCGAAGGGCGACAAGTCGCCTGACCAGTGGAAGCCGCCGCTCACCGGCTACTGGTGCACCTACGCGAAGATGTGGGTCGCGGTGAAGACGAAGTTCAAGCTCACCGTCAACACCGCGGAGAAGACGGCCCTGACGGACATGCTCGGCCGCTGCTGACCCGGGTCTGCCGCAGCTCGTCGTGAGTGTTTAGGGCGGTTAGAACCGCCCTAAACACTCACGACAACTCGAGCCGAGCGGAAGTCAAGGGGGAATCGTTGCGGTGCCAGGGGTTGGGACCCGGGTTCGCACTGTGGGACGGCCTCAAGTGCGGAACTAGCGTCGCGCTTGAAGTCGCAACCGCTCCCCTGGAGGCCGTCGGTGTCCCAGCTTTCCCGTGCCCGCAACGCCGCGGCCCTGCTCGCCCTGCCCGTGCTGCTGACCGCCTGCTCCGCTGCGGGCGGCGAGCAGTCCGCCGCCGACGCCGGCCCGCCCAAGGCCGGCGGCACGCTCCGGCTCGGCATCTCGTCCGCGCCCGACTGCATCGACCCGCAGCAGACCGCCACGAACGCGTCGATCAACGTCGCGCGCCAGCTGGTCGACTCGCTGACCGACCAGGACCCGAAGAGCGGCGAGATCAAGCCGTGGCTGGCCGAGAAGTGGGAGAGCAACGCCGATTCGACGGCGTTCACCTTCCACCTGCGCGCCGGCGCGACGTTCTCCGACGGCACCCCGGTCGACGCCGCCGCGATCAAGACCAGCTTCGACGGCATCAAGGCTCTCGGCACGAAGGCCCAGCTCGGCTACGGCTACCTCGCGGCCTACAAGAGCACGACCGTCGTCGACCCGCGGACCGCGCGCCTCGAGTTCTCCGCGCCCAGCGCCCAGTTCCTGCAGGCCAGCTCGACGGTGTCGCTCGGCGTCCTGGCCCCCGCGGCGTTCCAGAAGACGCCGGAGCAGCGCTGCCAGGGCAACGGCCTGGTCGGCTCCGGGCCGTTCACCTTCGAAAGCCTGAAGCAGAACCAGGAGATCGTGCTGGCCAAGCGCAAGGGCTACACCTGGGGCTCGTCGCTGTTCAAGCACCAGGGTGAGGCGTACCTCGACAAGATCGACTACAAGATCGTGCCGGAGCCCGGCGTCCGCACCGGCAGCCTCGCCTCCGGCCAGCTCGACGCGATCACCGACGTCCAGCCGGTCGACGAGCCGCAGTTCACGAGCAACGGCTTCACCGAGAACATCCGGCCGAACCCGGGGGTCGTGTTCAACCTGCACGCGAACACCACCCGCGGCGTGCTCACCGACGAAAAGGTGCGCCAGGCCGTGCTCAAGGGCGTCGACCGCACCGAGGTCGTGAACACCGTGCTGACGCCGAGCTACAAGCCGGCCACCAGCATCCTGGGCTCGGCGACGCCGTTGCACAGCGACCTGTCCGCGCAGCTGGCCTACGACCAGAAGGGCGCCACGGCGCTGCTGGACGGCGACGGCTGGGTGCCCGGCGCCGACGGCATCCGCACGAAGAACGGGCAACGGCTGAGCGCGGCCGTCGTGTTCTCGCCGGTGTTCAACCAGAACCGCAGCGTGCTGGAGCTGATCCAGCAGCAGCTGCGCAAGATCGGTTTCGACCTCAAGATCGAGCAGCACACCAACGCCGAGACCACCCAGATCCAGCTGAGCGGCAACTACGACTTCCTCTGGTACAACGTCACCCGCGCCGACCCGGACATCCTGCGCGGCCAGTTCTCCACGAAGGCCGGCAACCGCAGCCGGCTCACGCCGGGCAACCCGCTCGACGTCGCCCTCGACGCCCAGTCGTCCACTGTGGACAACGCCAAGCGGAAGCCGTCGGCCGACGAGGCGCAGAAGCTGATCGTCGACCACGCCTACGCGGTGCCGGTGTTCGAGCTGACCCAGGTCGTCGCGGAGAGCGCCAAGGCGCACGCCGTCGACTTCGAAGCGTCGTCACGGCTGCAGCTGTTCGACGCGTGGCTGTCGTGAGGAACTACCTGCTCCGCCGGGTCGCGCAAGCGGTCTTCGTGCTGTGGGCGGCGTTCACGCTGTCGTTCCTGATCCTCTACCTGCTGCCGGGTGACGCCGTTTCGGCGAAGCTCGCCGGCGGGGAGGCCGGGTCGTCGACGACGCCGGAGCAGCTCGCCGCGGCCCGCGCGGAGTACGGCCTCGACTCGCCGCTGCCGGTCCAGTACCTGAAACGGCTGGTCTCGGCGCTGCACGGCGACTTCGGCCGCAGTGTCGCGACCGGCGACGACGCGACGCACATGGTCGTCACGGCGTTGCCGCCGACGCTCGCCGTGACGAGCCTGGCCCTGGTGCTCGCCGTGCTGTTCGGTGGTGGCTCGGCGTTCCTGGGCACGTTCACGCGGTTCCGCTGGCTGCGGCAGGCGCTGCTGTCCCTGCCGTCGCTGGCGATCTCGCTGCCGCCGTTCTGGGTGGGCCTGGTGCTGATCCAGTTCTTCTCGTTCCGGCTGCGGCTGCTGCCCGCGCTCGGCACGCAGGGCTTCGAGACGATCATCCTGCCCGCGATCACGCTCGCCCTGCCGACCGGCGCGATCATCGGCCAGGTGCTGGCGAAGAGCCTGGCCACGCAGCAGGAGCAGCCGTACGCGGAGATCGCCGCGGCCAAGGGCGCGAGCCGCTGGCGCGTCCACTTCGGACACCTGCTGCGCAACGCCGCCGTGCCGACGCTGACCGTCGCCGGGGTGGTGGCGGGCAACCTGGTCGCCGGTTCGGTGATCACCGAGACGGTGTTCTCGCGCGACGGCGTCGGCCGGGTGACCGCGGCCGCCGTCACCGCGCAGGACGTCCCGGTGGTGCAGGCGGTGATCGTGCTGGCCGCGCTGGTGTTCGTGGTGCTCAACCTGAGCGTCGACCTGCTCTACCCGCTGCTCGATCCGCGGATCGCGCGTACCCCCGAGGCGGTGGCCCGTGGTTGACCTCGCCACCAAGCGGCACTTTCACGTGAAAGTGCCGTTCCCGCCCGGTCTCGTGATCGCCGTTGTGGTGCTGGCGTTCGTGCTGCTGGCGGCCTTCGTGCCCGGCCTGTTGACCAGCTACGACCCGATCACCGGCGTCCCGGCCGAACGGCTGCAAGGGCCGTCGCTGCACCACTTCTTCGGCACCGACGAGACCGGGCGTGACGTCTACGCGCGGGTGATCCACGGCGCGTCCCTCTCGCTGCGCGCCACCGCGATCGCCGTGCTGACGGCGTTGATCGCGGGCTCGGCACTGGGCCTGCTCGCCGGGTTCCGCGGCGGCTGGGCCGACACCGTGATCATGCGGATCGTCGACGTCTTCCTGGCCATCCCGCCGATCCTGCTGTCGCTGGCCCTGGTGACGGCGCTGGGTTTCGGCACGACGAACGTCGCGATCGCCGTCGGCATCGCGAACCTCGCGTCCTTCGCGCGAGTCATGCGCGCGGAGGTGCTTCGCGTGCGAAGCGGCGTGTTCGTCGAAGCCGCGCGAGCCAGTGGAGTGCGCTGGTCCGGTGTGCTGCTGCGGCACGTCCTGCCGAACGCGGCCGGCCCGGTGCTCGCCCTCGCGACGCTCACCCTCGGCACGGCCGTGCTCGAGGTGTCGGCGCTGAGCTTCCTCGGTTTCGGCGCGACCCCGCCGACGCCGGAGTGGGGCTCGCTCGTCGCCGGCGGCCGCAGTTTCCTGGCCACGGCCTGGTGGATGACGACGTTCCCGGGATTGACGGTCGCGGCGGTGGTCCTGTCCGCGAACCGGCTGTCCCGGGCACTGGACGGAGGCGAGCGATGACCCTGCTGCGCATCGAAAACCTGGCCGTGTCGTACCGGACGCGGGCCGGGCTGGTCCCGGCCGTCCAAGACGTCAGCCTCGACGTCGGCGAAGGCGAGGTCGTCGCGGTCGTCGGCGAGTCCGGCTCGGGCAAGTCGACCACCGCACACGCGGCGATCGGCCTACTCCCCCGTGGCGGCCGGATCGACAGCGGCGCGATCAGCTTCGGCAACCGCGACCTGACGTCGTTGTCCCCCAAGCAGTGGCGGACTGTGCGAGGCCGGGAGATCGCGCTGGTGCCGCAGGACCCGGCCGTCTCGCTCAACCCGGTGCACCGGATCGGCGACCAGGTCGCGGAGGTGCTGCGGATCCACGGCCTCGCCGACCGCCGCGCCGCTTCGCTGCAGGCCGTCGAACTGCTCGAACGCGCGGGCGTGCCGGAGCCGGAACTGCGGGCGAAGCAGTACCCGCACCAGTTGTCGGGCGGGCTGCGGCAGCGCGTGCTGATCGCGGCCGCGCTGGCCGGGCGGCCGAAGCTGATCATCGCGGACGAGCCGACCAGCGCGCTCGACGTCACCGTGCAGCGGCGGATCCTCGACCACCTGACGTCGCTGGCCGCGGAGTCGGGGACGGCGATCCTGCTGATCACGCACGACCTGGGCGTCGCGGCCGATCGCGCGTCACGGATCGTCGTGCTCTCCCGCGGCGAAGTCGCCGAAGAGGGCAAGACCGCCGAAATCGTCAGCGCGCCTTCGCAGCCGTATACACAGCAACTGCTCGCGGCGGCACCGAGCATGACGAGCACACTGCGTCCGGCGGCTCCGGCCGCCGAGCCACTGGTGACGGTGCGAGACCTGGCGAAGACGTTCGACGGCGGCATCCGCGCGGTCGACGGCATCTCGTTCGACATCCCCCGCGGCCAGACCCTGGCGCTGGTGGGAGAGTCCGGCTCGGGCAAGTCGACGACGGCGCGCATGCTGCTGCGCCTCGAAACGCCGTCCGCCGGTGCGATCGAGTTCGACGGCCAGGACATCACGTCACTCGGCGGCAACGAGCTGCGCCGGCTGCGGCGCCGGATGCAGATCGTCTACCAGAACCCGTACGCGTCGCTGAACCCGAAGTTCTCGATCGAGGACGTCATCGCGGAGCCACTGCGGGCATTCGGTCTGCCGCGCACCCGGGTTCCGGAGCTGCTGGAGCAGGTCGCGCTGCCTGCGTCGGTGGCCCGCCGAAAGCCGGCGGAGCTCTCGGGCGGCCAACGTCAGCGGGTCGCGATCGCGCGGGCATTGGCGCTGCGGCCGGACCTGGTGGTGTGCGACGAGCCGGTGTCGGCGCTGGACGTCTCAGTACAGGCCCAGATCCTGCGGCTGCTGGCGGAACTGCAGTCGGAGCTGGGGTTGTCATACCTGTTCATCTCGCACGACCTGGCGGTGGTCCGGCAGCTCGCGGACCAGGTGGGCGTGCTGCGGGCGGGAACGATGGTCGAACTGGGCCCGGCCGCGCAGGTGCTGCACGAGCCGAAGGCGGATTACACGAAGGAACTGCTGGCGGCGATCCCGGGGCGGTCGGTCCAGGAGGTCGGTTGAGACAAAACCGGACAGGATCGACGGTGGGTTCTTTCCTCACCACCCTCCGCGACGTATGGTCTGGACCATGCGGAGGATCGGCGTGGCCTTCGTGGCCTTGGTGATGCTGCTTTCGGGTGCGGTGCCGGCTTCGGCCGCCGCCGGGCGCAGGGTGATCGTCTACTACCAGACCATCTACAACGGCTCCATCTACGTCTCACCGCTCACGCTCACCCAGAACAACACCGGCGTCACCGACGTCGTGGTCGGGGCGATCCACCTCGACACGAACAGTGTTGTGCACCTCAACGACGATCCGCCGAACGCGGCGAAGTTCACGCGGATGTGGCAGGACCTCGCGACCCTGCGCAGCCAGGGGGTGCACGTGCTCGCCTTCGTCGGCGGGGCCGCGGCGGGCAGCTTCCAGCGGCTCGAAACGCAGTTCGACACCTACTACCCCTTGCTGCGCAACCTGATCCGGACGTACTCGCTGTCCGGCATCGACCTGGACGTCGAAGAGCACATGTCCAACGGCGCGCTCAACAAGCTGATCGACGCGCTGCGGGCAGACTTCGGCAGCTCGTTCCTCGTCACGCTCGCCCCGGTGGCGAGCGAGCTGACCGGCGGCGGCGGGCTGTCCGGGCTGAACTACGACACCCTCTACCGCGACCGCGGCGCGCAGATCTCCTGGTTCAACACGCAGTTCTACTGCGGCTGGGGCTCGCTGAGCAGCACGTCCGGCTACGACAACATCGTCAAGCGCGGCATCGTGCCCGCGAGCAAGGTCGTCGCCGGGACCGTGACGAACCCCGCGAACTGCAGTGGTTACGTCGCCATGTCGACCCTCCAGTCGACGGTGCGCGGTCTCGTCTCGAAGTACCCGGACTTCGGCGGGATCGACGGCTGGGAGTACTTCAACTCCCTGCCCGGCGGCACGTCCGCGCCGTGGCAGTGGGTGCAGCAGATCGCCCCGGTCGTGAAGGGCTGACCAGTACGCTCGGGTGGTGCGAATTCTCTTCTCGTGCCGCCCGGCGTACGGCCACCTCTTCCCCCTGCTGCCCTTGGCCGACGCGGCGAAAGCCGTCGGCCACGACGTCGTGTTCGGCACCGGTGAGGCCTTCCTCGCCACCGTGCGCGACCTCGGTTTCGAGGCCCACCGCGCCGGCATCGCCATCAGCGACGCGGAAACCGAGGCCAACCGGCGGCACGGCGAGGACGCCGGCTTCGCCGAGGTCGGCATCACGATGTTCGGCGAGCTGCTGCCGGTGGCGCTGCTCGAAGACCTGACTCCGCTGCTCCCGCGGCTGCGCCCGGACCTCGTCGTCTACGAGCAGAGCGACGTCGGCGCCGGCGTGGCGGCCCGCCGCGCGGGGATCCCCGCCGTTTCCGTCGTGATCGGCCGGTCCATGCCGCCGGAGCTGCTGGCCCTCGCCACCGAACGGCTGGCTCCGCTCTGGGGCACGCTCCCCGCGGACGCCATGTTCGGCGACGCCTGCGTGGACGTCTGGCCCGACAGCGTCCGCGACCCGGGCACCGCGGGCGTGCCGAAGGTGTTCCGGATGCGCCCGACGCCGGTCGACCCCGACGTCCCGTTGCCGCCGCTGCCGGCCGACGGGTTCGTCTACCTGACGCTGGGCACCGTGGTGTTCGGCGCGACGAAGGTGCTGCGCGGGGCGCTGCACGCGCTGGCCCGGCTGCCGGTCGACGTGCTGGTGGCGCTCGGCCCCGGTGATCCCGCGCTGCTGGGCGAGCTGCCGGACCGGGTGCGGGCCGCCGGGTTCGTGCCGCAGGCCGAGGTGCTGAAGCACGCGGGCCTGGTCGTGCACCACGGCGGCACCGGCACGGTGCTCGCCGCGCTCGCCGCCGGCCTGCCCCAGCTGGTGCTGCCGCAGGGCGCCGACCAGTTCGTCAACGCCGAGACGCTCACCGCTCTGGGTGCGGCGCAGTCCCTGGTGGGCGACGCCGTGCGGATGGACGCGATCGAAGCCGCGGCCCGCGAGCTGCTGGCCGACCCGAAGCCGCGCGCCATCGCCGAAGGCGTCGCACGGGAGATCGCCGCCATGCCC
Source organism: Amycolatopsis sp. NBC_00348 (assembly GCF_036114655.1). Taxonomy (NCBI): domain Bacteria; kingdom Bacillati; phylum Actinomycetota; class Actinomycetes; order Pseudonocardiales; family Pseudonocardiaceae; genus Amycolatopsis; species Amycolatopsis sp. NBC_00348. Next base: position 8,091,993 of record NZ_CP107994.1, read on the forward strand.
GCGCCGGAGCAGGTGCTCGACGAGCTCGTCAGCTGGGCGGGTTGACCAGCGCCAGGATCTCGCGCGCCACGGCGTCGTTCTGCCGGAACGACGACGCGTTCGTCCGCGGCCGGGTGAAGGCCGCCGCCGAACGGGCGCTGGTGTGCGGGCCCACGGCGAAGCGGTGCGTGTGCGGGTGGCCCGCGCCGTCCAGGAGGCGGGAGTCCGAGACGCGCGTGTGGATCCGGCCCGACGGCAGGTGCACTCCGGTCTCGGGGTCCGCCACCGTCTCCTCCGCCAGCTGGCCCGTGTCACGCAGCTGCCGCAGCAGGACGTCCGCCGCGCGCGTCACGCTCGGGCCCGGCAGCCGTGCCTCGATCAGCGTGCGCGACACGACCTCGCCCGGGTAGCTCGCCCCGGACGCCAAGAAGACGCCGCGCGCGGCGTCCGCCGTCACGCGCATTTCCGCGCCCGCGAACGAAACCACCCCGGCTTCGTGCAGCGCGAGCAGCTCCTCCAGCCGGCGCGGCGGCGGCCCGCTGGCGTAGTACGAGAAGAACCCGTGGAACCAACCGTCCATATCGGACACTTGGGAGGCCGCGTTCAACCGTCGCTTTTGGACCAACGCCGGCATCTGGCCGTACACCGAGAGCAGCGCCATGAACGCACCCAGGTCGGCGCTGAACGTCTGGTCGGCGCGGCGCGAGAGGTCCGCCTCGAGGTATTCGCGCAGCTCCTTGCCGAACTCCTCGGCCGTCCCGAACGCGCGGCCCGCCATCGGCCGGTCCAGCCGGTCGAGGTCGAGGCGGTCCTCCTCGGCGGGCACGGCCCGCGCGACGAGGTCCCGCATCCCCGGCGAATCCCAGGCCAGGTCGGCGAAGGCGTCGGCGAACACGGCGAAGTCCAGCCGCACCCGGTCCGGGTGCCCGGTGAACAGCTCGCTGTAGTAACCCCAGGCCAGCTCCTTCGCGATCCGCGGCCAGACGTCGGCGCGGAAGTCGAGCGCGCCCGGCGCCCCGGCCAGCTCGTCGATGGCGTAGGCGTCGAAGAACCTGGGCAGCCGCAACGGTTTCCCGCGCAGCCGGTAGCCGATCTTCGCGTGGTAGGGCACGCCGCGCCGCGAGCCGACGTGCAGCACCGGCTCGGTGCCGCTCGGGTGGTAGCGCAGGCCGCCGCCGTCGAGCTCCTCGAAGCGGCCGCCGCGGCCTTCGGTGAGCAGCAGCATCAGGTCGACGAACGCCAGGCCGAACCCGCGCACCAGCACGGTTTCCCCCGGTTCGACGGCGGAGTAGTCGACGTCGGCGGTGTAGCCGGCCGGGTAGTAGGCGAGCCCGTGGCGCCCGGCGAACGACGCCAGCTCGCGCTCCCGCTCGTCCGGTTCCGCGTCGAGGTGCCCGACCGTGAACACGACGGCGTCCGCGTTCAGCTCCGAACCGTCCGAGAGCCGGACCAGCGAACCTTCGACGTCCACCGCGCGCGCCGCGTGCTCGACGACGTCGATGCCGCCGGGCAGGTCGCCGAGGATCTTCCGGTACACCCAGGTCAGGTACGCGCTCTGCAGCCGCCGCGTCGGGAAGTGGAAGGCGTCCAGCGCGGTCAGCTCGGCGACGACGTCCGCGGGCACCTCGGCCTCGAGCGAGCCGTCCCGCACCAGCCGCGCCCACTCCAGCAGCGCCGGCCCGGGCAGCACCGGGCCCGCCATCTTCACCGACTCGTCGGTGAACATCGTGACGTCCTCGGGCATGGAGTTCATCCGCAGCAACGGTGACTGGTCGTAGCGCCACACGCGGCCCGGCCCCGGCGGGAACGGGTCGATCAGGTGGACTTCGAGCCGCCGGCCGCCGAGCAGCTCGGCGGCGTTCGCGCCGAGCCGTTCGAGGACGCCGACCCCGCGGGGTCCGGCGCCCACGACGGCGAGTGTGAACGGCGCGAGATCGGCCACGTGTTCGAAGCTACGCCGGGGTTCCCGCAGCAGCCTCGAACCGTTCCACCCTGCGGACGTCGTTGCCGCACCGGTGCGTCCAGGCGTAGCCGTTGAGGGAGCGACGCGAGAGAAGGTGGACGTCATGCCGGTGGAGTTCCTGGGCATCGGGGGCACGCACGACGGGTCGGAGACGCACGCCCGCTCGGGCGGGGTGTTCGACAAGGAGTACACGCTGCGCCTGGCCCGCGCGCACGAAGACTTCGGCTGGGACCGGGTGCTGTTCGCCTACGGCTCGGGTTCGCCGGATCCCGCGCAGGCGGCCGCGTACGTCGCCACGAAGCTGGACAAGCTGCAGATCCTGCTCGCGCACCGGGCGAACGTCTCGTACCCGACGTTCGCCGCGAAGACGTTCGCGACGCTCGACCAGATCTCCGACGGCCGGCTGACGGTCCACTTCATCACCGGCGGCAACGACCACGAGCAGCAGCGCGAGGGCGACTTCCTGACGAAGGACCAGCGCTACGGGCGCACCCGCGAGGCCATCCAGATCATCAAGAAGGCCTGGACGTCGGCCGAGCCGTTCGACTTCGAAGGCGAGTACTACCGCTTCGCCGACTACGTCAGCGACATCAAGCCGGCGCAGCAGCCGCGGCCGGGCGTCTCCTTCGGCGGGTCCTCGCCGGCCGCGTACGCCGCCGGTGGCGCCGAAGCCGACATCTTCTGCCTGTGGGGCGAGCCGCTGGCCCAGACCGCCGAGCAGATCGAGTCGGTCAAGGCGGCGGCGCTGGCGGCCGGCCGCACGGACGTGCCGCGCATCCAGGTCGCGTTCCGCCCGATCATCGCCCCGACGGAGGAGCTGGCCTGGGAGAAGGCCCACCGCACGGTCGGCGCGATCAAGGACCGCACCAAGGGCGGGCAGCCGCTGACCCGGCGGCACAAGCTGACCGAGCCGGAGAACACGGGCTCCCAGCGGCTCCTGGCGGTCGCGGCGCAGGGCGAGCGGTTCGACCGTGCTCTGTGGACGCCGACGGCGGCCGCGACGGGCGGCGCGGGCAACTCGAACGCGCTGGTCGGCACGCCGGAGACGGTCGCGCAGGCGTTGCTGGACTACTACGACCTCGGCGTCGAGATCCTGTCGGCCCGGGGCTACGACATGCTCGGCGACACGATCGACTTCGGCCGCTACGTCATCCCGATCGTCCGCGAAGAGGTCGCCAAGCGCGACGCGGCCCGAGCCGCCGGCACCACCCGCGCGCCCGCCGAGGACGCCTTGGCCGTCGACGGCTGAGCCCGAATCGCCCGATCCACTTCACCCGGTAGCCACCTCGCCCCGCGCGAGGTGGCTACTTTTGCCTCTGGTCCTGGGTCAACGGGTGAGGAATGATCCATTGGTGACTCCTGAGCGATCGGGCAGACACGGCGGGCTATCGTCTGACACGTTCGGGAAAGCTTCGTCACACCTTCGATACCGGCGAAAGAACCTAGAGATTCACCAACAGTCACGAGACACTGGCGGAGGTAACTCACGTCTCGTGATCGCCCCGTGACACGCCGGTGGTCAAGGGAGCGCAAAGGACTGGCACAAAAGGGTCGGAGAAACGCATGGCAGCACCGCCGGATCGAGTCACGTTCCGCGAGGTGTTCGGAATCGCCGAGTTCCGGGCGCTGTGGCTCGCGGAACTGCTTTCGATCGCCGGTGACCAGCTGGCGAGAGTCGCGCTGTCGATCCTGGTGTTCACCGCCACCGGCTCCGCCACCCTGACCGGCCTGACCTACGCGCTGACCTTCGCGCCGTCACTGCTCGGCGGGATCTTCCTGACCGGCCTCGCCGACCGCTTCTCCCGCCGCACCGTGATGGTCGTCGTCGACCTGCTGCGGGCCGGCCTGATCGTGCTGGTCGCCCTCCCCGCGTTGCCCTTTTGGGTCGTCTGCGTGCTCGTCGGCGCCGTCTCGCTGCTGAACCCGCCGTTCAAGGCCGCCCAGCTCGCGCTGCTGCCGCAGGTGCTCGAAGGCGACCGGTTCGTGGTCGGCATGGGCGTGCGGAGCATGACGGTCCAGTCCGCGCAGCTGCTCGGCTTCGCCGGCGGCGGGGCGCTGCTGCTCGCGGTGGACCCGCACCTGGCGCTCGTCATCGACGCCGCCACGTTCCTGCTGTCCGCGGCCTTCGTCCGGTTCGGCGTCCAGGCCCGGCCGCCCGCCGCGAGCGCCGAGAAGCGGAAGTCGTTCTTCGCCATGATCAGCACCGGCGGCCGGGTGGCGTGGTCCAGCCCCGCACTGCGGGCGCTCGTGCTGTTCACCTGGCTGATGGGCCTGCTGCCGGTCTACGAAGGCATCGCGGCGCCGTACGTCTCGTCGGCGGGCGGTGGCCCCGAGCTCGTCGGGCTCCTGCTGGCAGCCGACCCGGTGGGCAGCGTGATCGGCACGTTCGTGTTCACGCGCTGGGTGCCCGCCCAAGCCCGGCCGAAGCTGATCGCGCCGCTGTCGGCGCTGTGCGCCGTGCCGATGCTGGTGGGGTTCACCCAGCCCGGCACGCCGCTCTCGATCGTCCTCTTCGTCCTGTCGGGCGCGTTCGGCTCGGTGGCGCTGCTGCAGGCGACGGCGTCGCTGACGCTGGCGGTGCCGGACGAGAACCGCGCGCAGACGATGGGCCTGTCCAACACGGGGCTGACGACGATGCTGGGGGTGAGCCCGCTGATCGGCGGACTGCTCACGGACCTGGTGGGTCCACAGACGACGGTCGGCATCTTCGGCGTGGCAGGAGTTGTGCTCACTCTCCCGCTGGCCGTGGCCTGGCACCGGTCGATGAACACGGGGACGACGTCCAGAGTCGACAACGAAGCCCCGCGCGCCGAGCACGCTTGATCCTCGTGCCCCACGCGCGGGTCACTAGACCTCGCGACCTTGCGGTGCGCCTGGTTACTGGTCTCTGGTTCGCATCGCTGGTCACCCTTCATCCGGCGTCAGGAAAAAGGTACACACCGATTGCCCTTGTGGACAGGAGGCAAACGGGCTGAAACTGTCCGTGAGTGGGGTGTCACCGCGGATCTACGCAATAGCTTGGGGGAAAAATGGTCACATCGGGGGAACGATCTGGACAAGACCGGGTATTTGGTGTTGCGGAGTGGGCACTTTGGCGGCGGCCGCCGCGCTGGATCGCCCTCACATTGACCGCAATCACCGCGGCGCTGGCTTGGGGAGCCGCCGCCACGATCACGAACTCGGTCTCCCTTGACCAAATCGGTATGTTCGGCCTGCTGCTCGCGCTGGCCGTCGCCCAGAACGAGATCAGCCGCCGGATCGAGCGCGCGCGCCGCAGCTTGAGCGAGACCTCGCACGTCAACATGACGTCGGTCTGGCTCATCCCGGCCGGCCTGCTGCTGCCGGCGCACCTGGTCGTCGCGCTGAGCGTGTCGCTCTACCTCAACATGGCGCTGCGCAGCTGGTCCGGCACGCGGCCGGGGCAGCCGCACCGGGTCGCCGCCAACGCCACCACCGCCAGCCTCTCCGCGTGCACCGCCGGGCTCGCGATCCACGTGTCGCCGCAGCTCAGCGTGCTGACCGTGTGCGTCGCGGTCGCCGTGTACTTCGTCGTCAACGCCCTGCTCACCAGCGTCGGCCTCTACCTCGCCAACGAGGAGAACGCCACGATCGAGGGCTGCCTGGGGAACATGGACGACAACCTGCTGGAGCTGGCCACCCTGTGCGTCGGCGGCCTGCTGGTGATGGTGCTGACCGACGAGCCGCTGCTGTCGGTGCTGGTGATCCTGCCGCTGTACGTGCTGCAGCGCTCGATGCTGATCAAGCGGCTCGAAGAGCTCGCCACCACCGACCAGAAGACCCAGCTGCTCAACGCCACGACCTGGCAGGACGGCGCGCAGCGCGAAATCTCCCGCGCGGAGCGGGAGAAGGGCAGCTTCGGCGCCATGATGATCGACCTCGACCACTTCAAGCGGATCAACGACACCTACGGGCACCTGGCGGGGGACGACGTGCTCAAGGCGGTCGCGGCCGTGGTCAAGCAGGAGACGCGGGCGCACGACCTGGTCGGCCGGTTCGGCGGCGAGGAGTTCGTCGCGCTGCTGCCGTCGACGTCCAAAGAGGACGCGATCGTCACGGCGGAACGCATCCGGCAGCGGGTCAGCGAGCTGATCATCAGCACCACCACCAACGAGGGCGAGGCGGTGGACATCAAGCGGCAGACGGCGTCGATCGGCGTTGCCTGCTACCCACTCGACGGGGCGTCCATCGAGGAAGTGATGGCGTCCGCGGACGCCGCCGTCTACGCGGCGAAGGACGGCGGGCGCAACCGCGTCGTCGGGTCGCGGGAACTGACGATGGCCGCCGCTTAGCGCAGGCTGGTTCAGCGCAGCCGTTCGATGACGTCGCTCGCCTTGGTCTGCAGGCGGGCGACGCCACCGACGGTGAACTCGGTCAGCAGGTCGATCAGGGCGTCCTGCGGCGGCGGCTCGCCGTCCCAGGTCGCCTGGACCAGTGACTCGGTCATCGCGAAGACGAGCGTGATGAGCGCGCGGTCGGCGCGGCCGGAGTCGATGCCGTGCGCGGCCCACCGCTTGGCAGTGGCGTCGGCGTAGACGACGGCCAGCCGCTCCCGCAGCCGCGTGAGCGCGGGGTCGCCCGCGCGTTCCGCCGCCCGGAGCACGCCGTAGGCCTCCGGGCTGTCGGCGACGAACGTGACCATGGTGGCGTAGTTGGCCCGCGCCCACCCCCGGAGCCCGGTCTGCGGATCGGCCACCGACGCGCCGGCGATGGCCGTGAAGGCCCGCTCCTCGATCTCGGCCACGACCTCGGCGAAGAGCGCCGTCCGGTCGCCGAACTGTTCGTAGACGGCCTGGCGCGAGACGCCGGCCTCGCGCGCGATCTGCTCGATCGTCGCGCCCTGCATCCCGTGCTGCGCGACGACCTTCGCCGTCGCCTGCAGCACGCGGGCGCGCTGCTCCGCGACCGGGAGCTTCCGCGGCCGCCCGCGCGGAGCGGGGCTCGACATGGTGACCCACCTCACTGGTTCTGCGGTCTGCCGCGGCCCGTCGTGAGTGGTAATTCGGGTTAGAACCCTCATTACCACTCACGAGGGGTGGGTCACTTGAGGCCGGTGGCTTCCGCGGCGGCCGGGTCGGAGTCGGCGAGGAACGTCCGGCAGCGGTCGTACTCCTCGGTCTCGCCGATCTTGCCGGCGGCCTTGCCCAGCACGGCGAGGGCGCGCAGGAAGCCCTGGTTCGGGCGGTGCGTCCACGGCACCGGGCCGAAGCCCTTCCAGCCCGCGCGGCGCAGCTGGTCGAGACCGCGGTGGTAGCCGGTGCGCGCGTAGGCGTAGGCGGCGACGGTCTCACCCGACTCGAAGGCCTTCTCGGCCAGCGACGCCCACGCCTCGCTGTAGTAGGGGTGTTCGGCCGCGACGGTCGCCGGGTCGTTCCCGGCGTCGAGCGCGGCCTGGGCGGCGGTGTGCTCGGGCAGCAGCGTCGGCTCGGGGCCGAGCAGGTTGTGCGTCATGCGCCCATTCTGCTCACGCCCGCGGGTCAGGGGCTGGTGGGTCAGAAGAACAGGCCCGCGAGAACCCCGCCGCCGGCCAGCACCAGCGCGCCGATCAGAACCGCGGCCACAACTCGTTTCGGCATCATGGCGGCACACCCTGCCAACTCCCGCTGGGCGAAAGCAAATCGTCCACCCGTAGGGGTGAACCCCGATTTTCGCGTCGTTTGCCACTGTCTTGGCCCGCTCGTGACCACGACCGGCCATGATGTCCGCATGGCCAAGGCAGTGGACGTCCCGGTTGCGGACGTGATCCCGCGCAGCCCCATCGGCAAGACGCGGCTGTTCTTCGCGCGGCACTGGCACCGCGGCGCACCCGGGCAGCCGACACCGGACTGGGTGCTCCGGTTCTGCTACGGGATGTGGCTGGCGGCGTTCGCGTTCAAGCTGGTCGGCTCGTCGTGGGACATGTCGTGGCACTTCATGTGGCTGCGCGACGACCTGGCGCCGCCGCACCTGATCAACACCGTCGGCACGGTGATCATCGTCGTGCTGGTGGCGATCCACAGCTACACCGGGCTGGGCGCCGACAAGCCGTCGCTGCGGCTGATGCAGATCGGCCTGCTGATGTTCCTGGTCGCGGCGCCGCTGGACGTCATCAACCACCGCGTCAACGGCCTCGACCTGACCGCGTGGAGCCCGTCGCACATGATGCTCTACCTGGGCACGGGCATCATGCAGGCGGGCGTGCTGCTCGGCTGGCTCCGGCTGGCGCCGCCGGGCCGCTTCCGCAGCGGCGTGCTGCTCGCGCTGTGGGCGTTCTTCCTGGAGAACACGTTCTTCCCGAACGGCCAGCAGGAGTACGGCATCCTCGGCCTGCGCGCGTGGGAACGCGGCGCGCCGGAGGCCGAGCCGTCGCTGCTCTCGTTCGCGGCGAACCAGATCGGCCACCCGGTCGACCGGACGGCGATCCTGCACTTCACGATGCCGATCCCGGAGTGGGTGTACCCGCTGTGGGGCATCGGCGTGATGGCGCTGATCCTGGCCCTGGCCCGCCAGACACTCGGCCGCCGCTGGTCGGCGTCCTTTGTGGCGCTGGCCTACATCGCCTACCGCGCGGTGATGTGGCCACTGCTGCTGGGCCTGGGCTTCCCGGTCTCGACGATCCCGTTCTACCTGCTCTTCGTGGGTCTCGCCGTGGACTTGGCGTTCACCATCGGCCGGGGTCACGGCCTGTTGACGGCGGGCGCGGGAGCCCTGCTGGTGACGGCGTTCGGGTACGGGGCGCTGTGGGTGCAGTCGCAGGTCAGGCCGTGGGTCCTGGGCGACGCGCACACAGAGTCGGCCCCACCGGTGGAGTACTGGACGGCGGGGGTGGCGCTGGTGGCGGTGTTCGTGCTGTGGGCAGCGGCCGGCCCGGTGACCCGGCGGTGGAACGCGAGGCGGGTCACGGCGTAGCACGCGGTGCTACACTTGACTAGTGAAGATCATCAGCCAACGGGAGCTCCGCAACGGCTCGGCCGCGATCATGGACGCCGTGGAAGCCGGCGAGACATTCCACGTCACGCGCAATGGCACGGAGATCGCCGAGCTGCGCCCCTTGTCCCGACGACGCAGGTTCACGGCCGAGGAACTTGTCGAGCGGCACAAGCGACTACCCAGGGTAGATGCCGCCGAGCTGCGACGAGAGGCCGATGAGTTCTTCGGCGAAGATCGCCTCAGCGACGACGACAACCCGTGGGAGCGTACGCGTGGCTGAGCGTCACACCGCCGGCGTGCTCGACACCTGCACCTGCATCGAAATCGACAGACTGGACCCGGCGACGCTCCCGGAGTTCCCGGAAGTCACCGCGGTGACCATGGCCGAGCTTCACCAAGGCGTCGTCATGACGACGGACCCGGCGAAGAAAGCCGTGCGGACCGAGCAACTCGGTGCCGCACTCGTCGAGTACACCCCGTTGCCGTTCGACGGTGAAGCAGCCGCACGGTACGGCACGATGGTCGCCTTGACACTGGCCGCCGGGCGGACCCCGCGATCACGGCAGCTGGACTTGATGATCGCGGCGATCGCGTCGTCACGAAACCTGCCGCTCTACACCCGTAACGCGAAGGACTTCCAGGGCCTCGAGAGCATGCTCGAGGTCATAGAAGTCTGAGCAGCACGAAGGCCGCCACGACCTTTCGTGGCGGCCTTCGTTTCGTTCTACTTGAGCTTGGTGCCGGCCGAGCCCAGGGCCTGGCAGGCCTCCACGATCCGGGCGGCCATGCCACCCTCAGCAGCCTTGAGGTAGGAGCGGGGGTCGTAGAACTTCTTGTTGCCGACCTCGCCGTCGATCTTCAGGACGCCGTCGTAGTTCTTGAAGAAGTGGTCCACGATCGGGCGGGTGAATGCGTACTGCGTGTCGGTGTCCACGTTCATCTTCACCACGCCGTAGGAGACGGCTTCGCGGATTTCTTCCGGCAGCGACCCGGAGCCGCCGTGGAAGACCAGCTCGAAGGGCTTCGACCCGGCGTCGAGGCCGAGCTTCTTCGACGCGGCTTCCTGACCGCCCTTGAGCACGTCCGGGCGCAGCTTGACGTTGCCCGGCTTGTACACGCCGTGCACGTTCCCGAACGTGGCGGCGAGCAGGTAGCGGCCGTTCTCGCCGGACCCGAGCGCGTCGATGGTCTTCAGGAAGTCGCCTTCGGCGGTGTAGAGCTTCTCGTTGATCTCCGCCTCGACACCGTCCTCTTCGCCGCCGACGACGCCGATCTCCACCTCGAGGATGATGTTCGCGGCCGCGGTCTTGGCCAGCAGCTCCTGCGCGATGACGAGGTTCTCGTCGAGGTCGATCGCGGAGCCGTCCCACATGTGGGACTGGAACAGCGGGTTCTGGCCGTTCTTGACGCGTTCGGCGGAGATCTCGATCAGCGGCCGGACGAACCCGTCGAGTTTGTCCTTGGGGCAGTGGTCGGTGTGCAGGGCGACGTTGACGTCGTAGCGGGCGGCGACGACCTGCGCGAACTCGGCGAGGGCGACGGAGCCGACGACCATGTCCTTGACTTTTTGGCCGGAGGCGAACTCGGCGCCGCCGGTGGAGAACTGGATGATCCCGTCGCTCTCCGCTTCGGCGAAGCCGCGGATGGCGGCGTTCACGGTTTCGGACGAGGTCACGTTGATGGCGGGGTAGGCGAACTCGTTCGCCTTGGCCCGATCCAGCATCTCCGCGTAGACCTCGGGGGTCGCGATGGGCATCGGTATTCCTCCTTGGCAGGGATGGGTCCCGACCGCATCGTACGAGGTGTACCGCCGCCGCACACCGGTCCCCGCTCCGAAACTTCCGCGCACGTGGGATCGGTTCAGAAGGAAGCCGTCCGGCCACCGGCGGAACCGGCGGCCGGACGGGCGTCACACGCTCAGCGCAGCGCCGCCGCCAGCGCGCGGTACGCCGGCCACGGGTCCTCGTTCAGGACCTGGACGATCACCTGGTCCGCGCCCGCCTCCAGGTGGGCCGCCAGGCCGCGGGCCACCGTGTCCGCGTCGCCGTGCAGGGCCAGCGCGTCGATCAGGCGGTCGCTGCCCTCGCCCTCGAGGTCCTCGTCCGTGAAGCCGAGTTTCCGCAGGTTGGCGACGTAGTTCGACAGCCCGAGGTAGTACTTCACGGTGTTGCGGCCGATCGCCCGCGCTTCGGCGACGTCGGTCGACACGACGACCTTGTGCTCCGGGGCCAGCAGCTTGCCCGCGCCGAGGATCTCGCGGGTGTCGCGCGTGTGCGCCGGCGTCGTCAGGTACGGGTGCGCGCCCGCCGTGCGCTCGCCCGACAACGCCACCACCTTCGGGCCCAACGCCGCCAGTGCCCGGCCCTCGACCGGGACGCCCGCCGCGTCGAGGCCGTCGAGGTAGTCGACCAGCGCCGCGTACGGCTTCTTGTACTCCTTGGTCGCCTCGCGGTGCCCCGCGCCGACGCCGAGCAGGAAGCGGTCCGGGAACTTCCCGGCGAGCCGGTGGTAGGCCTTCGCGATGTCTGCGGGCTCGTCCTGCCAGATGTTCACGATGCCGGTCGCGATGACCAGCGAGTCCGTCGCGGCGAGCAGGTCGTCGACGTGCGCCAGGTCGCCGCCGGGCGAGCCGCCCAGCCAGATCGCGCCGTAGCCGAGCTCCTCCGCGTCGGCCGCGAACTTCGCGTCGACGTTCCCGTGGTACCGCCAGATTCCGAGCTTGCCCAGTTCGATTGCCATGGAACACTCCAACGCGTGGGACGGCGGTTTTCCTCCCACTCTCCCAGTTCGTGGGAAAGCTAGCGTGGTGACATGACCAAGCTGGGCAACACCGACCTCGACGTGTACGGACTCAACCTCGGCGGCAACGTCTTCGGCTGGACGGCGGACGAGCCGCAGTCCTTCGCCGTGCTGGACGCCTACACCGCGGCCGGCGGCAACTTCGTGGACTCCGCCGACCTCTACGGCGGGGGCGGCGGCTCCGAGGAGATCCTCGGCAACTGGCTCGCCGCGCGCGGCAACCGGGACGACGTCGTCGTCGCGACCAAGGTCGGCATGTGGGACGGCCGGCCGGGCCTCTCGGCGAAGAACATCGAGGCCGCGGCCGAGGATTCGCTGCGCCGCCTCAAAACCGACCACATCGACCTGTACTACGCGCACCGGGACGACCCGGACACCCCGCTCGAGGAGACGCTCACCGCGTTCGACGCCCTGGTCCGCGCGGGCAAGGTCCGCTACCTCGGCGCGTCCAACTACAACGCCGAGCGGCTGACCGAGGCACTGTCCATTTCGGACAAGAACGGCCTCGCGCGCTACGCCGTGCTGCAGCCGCACTACAACCTCGTCGAGCGCGACTACGAGCAGGACCTCGCGCCGCTCGTCGAGCGCGAAGGCCTGGCCACGCTGCCGTACTTCGCCCTCGCCAAGGGGTTCCTGACCGGCAAGTACCGCTCGAAGGACGAGACGGTCGACAGCCCGCGCGCCGCCCGCGCGTCGTCCTACCTGGACGCCCACGGCGAGCGCGTGCTCGCCGCGCTCGACGAAATCGCGCAGGCGCACGGCGTTTCGGTCGCCACGGTGTCGCTGGCCTGGCTGCGGTCGCAGCCGACGGTCGCCGCGCCGATCGCCAGCGCCCGGACGCCCGAGCAGCTGACCGACCTGATCGCGTCGGTGACGCTCGACCTGACCAGCGCCGAAATCACCGAGCTGAGCGAAGCCTGATGCCTACTCTTGGGTAGCTTACTGCGGGTAAGTTGGGGTACGGTGCCCTTCAGAAGCGACGTGCGACGTCCAGGAGGGCACCGTGGCCAACCCGTTTTCGCTGCTCAGCGGCACCAAGAAGGTCGACGGCAAAGTCGTCCTGATCACCGGCGCCGCCCGCGGCATCGGGGCCGGACTGGCCGAGCGCCTCGCCGCGCGCGGCGCGAAGGTCGCTCTCGTCGGCCTCGAAGCCGAGGAGCAGCGGAAGGTCGCCGACCGCATCGGCGCCAACGCGAAGTCCTGGGAAGCCGACGTCACCAGCTGGGACGCGCTCGAAGCGGCCACGGCCGGCGTCGTCGAGCACTTCGGCGGGATCGACATCGTCATCGCGAACGCCGGCATCGCGACGGCGGGCTTCGTCCGCTCGGTCGACCGGGCCGCGTTCGAGAAGGTCATCGAGGTCGACCTGCTCGGCGTTTGGCGCACGTTCCGCGTCACGCTGCCGCACGTCATCAACCGCAAGGGCTACCTGCTGGCCATCTCGTCGCTCGCCGCGATCACGCACGCGCCGGGCATGGCCAACTACTCCGCGGCCAAGGCCGGCGTCGAGGCGTTCTCCAACAGCCTCCGCGCCGAGGTCGCCCACCTGGGCGTCAAGGTCGGCGTCGCGCACCCGACGTGGATCCGCACCGACCTGGTCGAGAGCGCCGACGCGCACCCGGTGTTCGGCAAGCTCCGCTCGTCGATGCCCGGCCTGATCGGCAAGACCTACCCGCTCGACGTCGCCCTCGACGACCTCGAAGCCGGGATCCTCAAGCGCGCCAGGACGATCCACGTGCCGCGCTGGGTCGGCGGGCTCAAGCTGTTCCGCGCGTTCCTGCCGCCGATCATCGAAATCGGGTCCCGCAGCCGGGTACCTTCGGCGGACAGGGCCGCGCTCGCCGACATCGAGGCCCGCGGCGCGTTCGAGTCCGCGGTCACCGGGCACGGCGGCCGCGCGGCCACCACCAAGTCGTAGGAGCTGCGGATGTCACGTCGCGACCAGATCAGGATGACCGAGGACGAGGTCCGCGCGTTCTTCGCCGAGCAGAAGGTCATCAACGTCGCCAGCGTCGGCCCGAACGGCCGCCCGCACCTGGCGCCGCTCTGGTACTACCCGCACGAGGACGGCGTCGCGACCTGGACGTACGGCACGTCGCAGAAGGCGAGGAACCTGCGGCGGCTGCCGGAGGCGACCGTGCTCATCGAGGACGGCGGCAGCTACGAGAAGCTCCGCGGCGTCTCACTGGAGGCCGACGTCGAGCTCGTCGAAGACACCGAGGAAGTCACCCGGATGGGGATCACGCTCATGCAGCGCTACGCGGGCGCCAAGCCGGGCGACCCCGTACCGTCCGAGCTGAGCGGCTTCATCGCAGGTCAGGCCCCCAAGCGGGTCGGGCTGGTCTTCCGCCCGACGAAGATCGTCAGCTGGGACCACACGAAGCTCGGCGGGGCGTACTAACGGGTAGGTAGTACTTCCAAGTAACTGTTACTTGAGGTAACGTCATCTGCGGCAGACCCCCAGCGCAGCGGAGGCCGACAGATGACCGAGCGGTTCAAGGTCGTGATCGTGGGCACCGGGTTCTCCGGGCTCGGCCAGGCGATCCAGCTCGAAAAGGCCGGCATCCGGGACTACGTGATCCTGGAGAAGGCCACCGAGGTGGGCGGCACCTGGCGCGACAACTCGTACCCCGGGTGCGCCTGCGACGTGCAGTCGCACATGTACTCGTTCTCCTACGAGCAGAACCCGGACTGGTCGCGGTCGTTCTCGCCGCAGCCGGAGATCTTCGGCTACCTCAAGGGCGTCGCGGACAAGTACCGGCTGCGCGAGAAGATCCGCTTCGGCGTCGAGCTCACCGGCGCGCACTGGGACGAGCGCGAGCGCCGCTGGACGGCGACGACCAAGGACGGCCGGGAGTTCTCCGCGCAGTTCCTCGTCTCCGGCGTCGGCGGCCTGCACATCCCGCAGGTCCCCGAGCTGCCCGGGATCGCGGACTTCCAGGGCCAGACCTGGCACTCCGCGCAGTGGAACCACGAGTACGACCTGCGCGGCAAGCGCGTCGCCGTCGTCGGCACCGGCGCCAGCGCGGTCCAGTTCGTCCCGAAGATCGCCCCGGACGTCGCCGAGCTGACGCTCTTCCAGCGGACGCCGCCGTGGATCATGCCCAAGCCCGACCACGCGATGCCGGAGTGGGCGCAGACGCTGTTCCGCCGCGTCCCCGGCACCCAGCGCGCCTACCGCAACGCGCTCTACTGGGTCCTCGAAGCGCGCGCCATCGGCTTCAACGGCCACCCCGGCGTCATGAAGGCCGGCGAGCTGATTGCCAAGCGGAACATCTCCAAGGGCATCAAGGACCGCGCGCTGCGCAAGAAGGTCACGCCCGACTACACGATGGGCTGCAAGCGCGTCCTGATCTCCAACGACTACTACCCGGCGCTGGACCGGCCGAACGTCGACGTGAACACCGCCGGGATCAAGGAGGTCAAGGCGCACTCGATCGTCGACGCCGCCGGGGTCGAGCACGAGGTCGACGCGATCGTCTACGGCACCGGCTTCAAGGTCACCGACGCGCTCGAGTACCTGGACATCACCGGCGTCGACGGCCGCAACCTGGCCAAGGAGTGGGCCGTCGAAGGGATGCGGACGCACAAGGGCATCACCGTGTCCGGCTTCCCGAACCTGTTCTTCCTGCTCGGCCCGAACACCGCGCTGGGCCACAACTCCGTCGTCTTCATGATCGAGTCGCAGTCGCGCTACGTCGTCGACGCCATCAAGCTGGCCGACTCCCGCGCGGCCGCCGCCATCGACGTCCGGCCGGGCGTGCAGGACGAGTTCCAGCGCGAGATCCAGGACAAGCTGGTCAAGGGCGTCTGGACGCAGGGCGGCTGCAAGAGCTGGTACCTCGACGCCAAGGGCGTCAACCGGACCATCTGGCCGGGCTTCACCTGGCGCTACTGGCTGGAGACGCGGAAGGTGGACCCCGCCGACTACGAGCTTTCCGGTCGTGCGCAATGACCGGCGAGGACACCGAGCAGGTCGTCCTGCACGCCCGGGACGTCCACTTCGACTGGGCGAGCCTGCCGATGCACTGGATCCCCGGCGAGCCGCAGGCGACGCACACCATCAACGTGCTGCACCTCGCGCTGCCCGAGGGCGAGCGCTGGTTCGTCGAGGTGTTCAAGCAGGCCGTGCCGCTGATCCGCGACGAGCGGCTCAAGGAGGACGTCCTCGGCTTCATCGGCCAGGAGGCCGTGCACGCCGAGGCGCACGACGGCGCCGCGGCGCACCTGGAGGCCGCGGGCGTGCGTGTGCGGCCGTACATCGCGCAGATGGAGTGGCTGTTCCGGAAGCTGCTCGGCGACCGCGACCTCACCGGCCGGGCCGCCGAGGAGTGGCTGGTCGAACGGCTCGGCATCATCGCCGCGATCGAGCATTACACGGCGTTCCTCGGCCAGTGGGTGCTCGACGCGCCGCTCGCCGAGGCCGGCGCGGACCCGGTGATGCTCGACCTGCTGCGCTGGCACGGCGCGGAAGAAGTCGAACACCGGTCCGTCGCCTACGACCTGTTCACGCACCTCGACGGCCGCTACACCCGCCGGGTGCGCAGCATGGCCGCGGTGACGCCGGTGCTGGCGTGGGTCTTCGCCCGCGGGACGCGGTTCCTGATGCGCAACGACCCGACACGCCCGGGCCGCGCGTCACTCCGGGGCTATCGCCGAGCGGCGAAGAAGGGCCTGCTGCCGACCGGGCGTGAGCTGCTGCGCGAGATCCGGCCGTACTTCCGGAAGTCGTACCACCCGACCGAGACCGGCAACACCGAGCAGGCCGTGGCCTACCTGGCTTCGTCGCCCGCCGCGCGGGCGGCGGACGCACCGAGGTGACCGAGCCCGAAGCGGCACTTTCACGTGAAAGTGCCGCCCCCAGGTGGGCGCTTTCACGTGAAAGTGCCGGTCTTGGCCGCCCCACCCGGCTGGACGGCAGCGACCGGCCCGATCGGCTGATGTCCACGCTGGTCGGCGTGGTCGGGGCCTACCGCAGGCTCTCGCAGGTCAGCGGGAAGCGGCGGCCGCCGGTGCGCGCGGTCGACCGGAACCTGCCGCTGACGGTCGAAGCGGTGCGTCCCGAAGCCGAGGGCGTCGTCAGCCTGCGCCTGGCGAACGGCGCGCCGTTGCCGAGCTGGCGGCCCGGCGCGCACATCGACCTGGTGCTGCCGTCGGGCCTGGTCCGGCAGTACTCCCTGTGCGGCGACCCGACCGAAAACGACCATTACCGCATTGCCGTCCGGCGGATCGGCGTCGCGTCGGCCGAGGTCCACGCGCTGCGGGCGGGCACCCGCGTCGTCGTGCGCGGGCCGCGGACGGCGTTCCCGTTCGTCGGTGAGGGACCGTTCTGGTTCGTCGCCGGTGGGATCGGGATCACGCCGATCCTGCCGATGGTGCACCGCGCGGCCGCCAAGGGAGCCGACTGGCGGCTGGTCTACACCGGCCGCAGCCGGGCGTCGATGCCGTTCCTGGACGAACTCGCGCGCTACGACCGCGTCCGGATCCGCCCGGACACGGAGTACGGCGTCCCGGCGTCGGGCGCCGAACTCCTCGACGGCATGCCGGACGGCGCTTCGGTGTACTGCTGCGGTCCGGTGCCGATGATCGCCGGCCTCCGGGTGGACCTGGCCCTGACCACGGGCGCGGTCCACTTCGAACGGTTCGCCCCGCCGCCGATCGTGGCGGGGGCGCCGTTCACGCTCACGTTGCGCAGGTCCGGCCGGGTGCTCGACGTCCCGGGCGACCGGTCCGCGCTCGACGTCGTCCGGGAAGCACTGCCCGACACGCCGTATTCGTGCCGCCAGGGCTTCTGCGGGACCTGCGCGGTGCCGACGGCCGACGGCGGATCGATGCGGATCTGCGTCGACCGCGGCCCCGCGGTGCTGGAGTTATGAGCCCTCGGGCAGCCAGGCGCCGATCACCGGCTTGAACTCGCGGACCGTCCGCTCGGCGATGACGCCTTCCAGGAAGTACGGGTCCTTGCCGATCGTCTCCTGCAGGTGCGCCTCGTCGTCGGCCTGGTAGAGCGTGACGCCGCCGGTGCCGTCGCCGAGCGGGCCGGCGACCGCGACGCGGCCCTCCTCGGCGAGCTTGGTCAAGAACTCGCGGTGGCGGGGCCGCACCTCCTGCAGTTTCTCCTGGACGTAGGTGATTTCGACGAGGTACCAGGCCATGTGGATCTCCGTGCTCGGACGGGCGGGATGCGACCGACGCTACTCTGTGTCCCAGCATCCGAACGCTGGCGACGCGGGGCCAACCCGATAGGCTAGGTGTGCGTCAGTACCTGTGTGAGCGCTGTGAATACCGTGAACCTGCTGACGCGGCACACCGTGCAAACCGGGGTCGAGGACAGGCAGGGGTTCATGCTCGAAGGCAATGCGGAACGCAGTGTCGAGGCGACCCTCGGCCACTTGCGGGTCATGGACGGACCGGCGCCGGTGCAGACGCCGGCGCCGCTGAACCTCGAAGACCTCTACCGCCAGCACCGGATGCGGCTGGTCCGGCTGGCGATTCTGCTGGTGGACGAGCCCGCGACCGCGGAAGACGTGGTCCAGGAGGCCTTCACCGGCCTGCACCGCAACTGGGGCCGGCTGCGTGACGCCGCCGCTGCTGTCGGTTACCTGCGCACCGCCGTGGTCAACGGGTCGCGCAGCGTGCTGCGCCGCCGCAAGACCGCCCGGGAGTACGTGCCGCCGCACGCGGTCAACGCGCGGTCCGCGGAGAGCCTCGCGATGCTCTCCAGCGAGCACCAGGCCGTGGTCAGCGCGCTGTCCAAGCTGCCGCCCCGCCAGCGCGAGGTGCTGGTGCTGCGTTACTACGGCGGACTGAGCGAAGCCGAGATCTCTGAGGCCGCAGGCATTTCGAAGGGTACCGTCAAGTCGACCGCCAGCCGGGCGCTCGAGGCCCTCCAGAAGGCCATGCAGGCCCCACAGTGACCCGGGTGGACCATCCCGATCACTGAGTCGTATCACCATGCTTGGTCCAGACCAATATATGCTGGGGTGCGTGAGAGGCGCCGGAGATTTCGTGATCATGGGCGGCCGGGTCGCCGCCCCGGACCGTGTACTCGACGACGGCTGGGTAGCCGTCTCCGACGGGCGGATCGCCGGCGTGGGTTCGGGGACCCCGCCGTCCGGCGAGCACGTGGACGTCGGCGGGGCACTGGTCGTACCTGGATTCGTCGATACCCACTGCCACGGCGGGGGAGGTGCTTCGTTCACCTCCCTCGATCCCGAAGAGCTGTTGACGGCGGTGCGAGCGCACCGCCGTCACGGCACCACGACCATGCTCGCCAGCCTGGTCTCCGATCCGGTGGACATCCTGCGTGAGCAGGTGGCCGCGCTGCGTGAGATCGTCCAGGACGGCGAGGTCGCGGGCATCCACCTGGAGGGGCCCTTCATCTCGAAGGCCCGCTGCGGGGCCCACGACCCGGAGACGCTGCTCGAGCCCGACACAGGCACGGTCGACAAGCTGCTGCGGGCCGGCCAGGGCGCGATCCGGATGGTCACCATCGCCCCCGAGCTGTACGGCGGCGTGAAGGCCGTCCGCCAGCTGGCCGAATCGGGCGTCATCGCCGCCATCGGGCACACCGACGGCGTCGAGGAGCAGCTGCTGCCGGCGATCGACGCCGGCGCGAGCGTCGCGACGCACCTGTTCAACGGCATGCGCCCGCTGCACCACCGCGAGCCCGGCCCGGTCGGCGCGCTGCTGGACGACGAGCGCATCACCATCGAGCTCATCTGCGACCTGGTGCACCTGCACCCGACCGTGGTGCGGCTGGCCGCCAAGCACGCGGGGCGCAACCGGACGGTGCTCATCACCGACGCGATGTCGGCCACCGACGCCGCCGACGGCCGCTACACGCTGGGCCGGCTCGAGGTCGACGTGCACGACGGCGTCGCCACCCTCGCGGACAACGGTTCGCTGGCCGGCAGCACCCTGACGATGGACACCGCCTTCCGCAACCTCCTCAACGGTGCGAAACTCGGCATCCTCGACGCCGTGCACGCGACATCGCTGCGGCCCGCCGAGCTGCTCGGCATCGCCGACCGCACCGGCTCGCTCACGCCGGGCAAGGTCGCGGACATCGTCGTGCTCGACACGGACCTGCGGCCGGCCAAGGTGCTGCGGCGGGGACAATGGGTCGCCGAGGTGGGAACGGCTACCTTGAGCACCTGAACGACCACGAGGAGACGGGCGGGATGAGCGAGCCGAAGGACCCCGAGCAGCTGCTGGCGGACGCCCTTCGCGCGCAAGCCGTCTTCGCCCCGCAGGTGTCGCCCGCCCCGGCCCGGGACTCCGAGCCGGGTACCGACGCCGTGCCCACGGACGCGCTGGCCACCCCCGCCGAGCTGCCCTCGGCGTACGGGCTGCTTTCCGGCGCCAGCGCGGACTCCCTCGAACGGGAACGCGCGGCGCTGGACGACGCCGACGCCGACGCGCCCACGACGTTCACCCCGCGCCCGGAGCCGGAGACCGTCCGGCAGCCGGCGTCGTCCGGCGCGCAGCTCCCGGCGTACTGGATCCTGATGCTGGCGGTCCTGCTGGGCCTCGCCGCGGGGTCCGTGGTGGGCCTGCTCACCCTGGTCTGAACGGGTCTTATCAGGCACTCAGGGTGACCCTGTACCGTTTTTGAGGTGATTCTCGCCCAGAGCACGGTCAACACGATGTCGCTGCTGCCGTCATGGCTGGACCCGCAGCACTTGCTGAGCGGCCTGACTACGCCGGTCCTGGCGGTGCTGTGCCTGATCATCTTCATCGAGAGCAGCGTCTTCCCGGTGCTGCCCGGTGACTCCCTGCTGTTCACCGCCGGCCTGTTCATCGCGAACGGCACCCTCGACGCCTCGCTGTGGCTGGTGTGTGTGCTGGTCACGGTCGCGGCGCTGCTCGGCAACGTCGTCGGGTACTACCTCGGCTACTTCGCCGGGCCCAAGCTGTTCAACCGGCCGGACTCGAAGTTCTTCAAGCGCGAGTACATCGACAAGACGCACGAGTTCCTGGAGAAGCACGGCCCCAAGGCGGTCGTGCTGGCCCGGTTCGTGCCCTTCGTCCGGACGTTCATCACCTGGATCGCCGGCATCGGCCGGATGGATCCGAAGCGTTACTTCACGTACACGGTCATCGGCGGCATCCTGTGGGCCGCGGGCATCACGATCCTCGGGTCGCTGCTCGGGAACATCGGCTTCATCCGGAACAACGTCGACTCGATCTTCGTGCTGATCGTGCTGGTCTCGGTCGTCCCGATCCTGTTCGAGTACCTCAAGTCGCGGCGCGAGAAGAAGGCGTCGGCCGCGATGGCGTCGTCCGACCCCGAGGTCACGCAGCGCATCCCGCGCATCAAGGACTGACTTTCCGAAGACGGCGAAGGGCCCTCACCGGTCGGCGGTGAGGGCCCTTCGCCGTTCCACGGGATCAGGTCATCGAGAACATCGAGCCGGGGTTGAACAGGTTCTCCGGATCGAGGGCCCGCTTGATCTCCCGGTGGACGCGCATCCCGACCGGGCCGATCTCGCGTTCCAGCCACTCGCGCTTGATCTTGCCGACGCCGTGCTCGCCGGTCACGGTGCCGCCGAGCGAGAGCCCGATCTCGAGGATCTCGTCGAACGCGCGCTGGGCGCGGGCGAACTCGTCCGGGTCTTCGGGCCGGTAGACGATCGTGGGGTGCATGTTGCCGTCGCCGGCGTGCCCGACCACGGCGATCCGCAGGCCGACGTCTTCGCTGACCTTCTCGCAGCCGCGGATGAGCTCGGCGATGCGCGTGCGCGGCACGCAGACGTCGTCGGTGAGCCAGAGGCCGTAGGTCTCCAGGGCCGTCAGCACGACCCGGCGGGCCTGCAGCAGCATCCGGCCTTCTTCGAGGTCCTCGGTGGTGTACGCGAGGTCGGCCCCGCAGTCGACGCAGATCTGCTCGAGCTTGGCCAGCTCGCGACGGGCGACCTCGCCGCCGGCGTCGGACTGGCCGAGCAGCAGGGCCCGGCAGTCCGAGCCCGCGCCGAGGTCGGTCTTGAGGTAGGCCTCGGACGCCTTGATCGAGGACGCGTCCATGATCTCCAGCAGCGACGGCACGAGCCCTTCACGGACGACCCGCGCGACGGCCTCACCGGCGGCTTCGGTGCTGCTGAAGCCCGCGACGAACGTCGCCGGCGCCTGCGGCAGCGGCTTGAGCTGCACAGTCGCCTGCGTGATGACGCCGAGCGTGCCCTCGCTGCCGACGAACAGCCGCGCGAGGTCGTACCCGGCGACCCCCTTCACGGTCCGCCGCCCGGTCCGGAGGATCTCGCCGTCCGCCAAGACGACTTCGAGGCCGAGGACGGAGTCGGTGGTGACGCCGTACTTCACGCAGCAGAGGCCGCCGGCGTTGGTGGCGAGGTTGCCGCCGAGGGTGCACCAGTCGTAGCTGGACGGGTCCGGCGGGTAGAAGAGGCCGTGCTTCTCGACGGCGTTGCGGAAGTCCAGGTTGACGACCCCGGGCTGGACGACGGCCAGCCGGTTCCCGGCGTCGATCTCGACGATCTCGTTGAGCTTGGTCAGCGCGAGCACCACGCAGCCCTCGATGGCGTTGGCGGCGCCGGACAGCCCGCTCCCCGCCCCGCGCGGCACGATCGGCACCTTCGCCTCGGCGCAGGCCTTCACGACGGCCTGCACCTGCTCGGTGTTCTCGGGCAGCACCACGGCCAGCGGCGTGCCCGAGGGCGCGAGCGGCATCATGTCGCGCGAGTACGACGCCGTGACGTCGGAGTCGGTGAGCACGGCGCTCTTGCCGAGCAGGTCGCGGAGCCGGGTGACCAAAGCTTCGTCGCTCATGACTTCATGGTAAGCCCGGATAGTCCGCACTGCGGAAATCTTCTTTCGAATCCGCCCGGTCCGCGCAATGCCGTGAAGGGCACCTTCAGGGACATACAAGCCATGAGGGTGCCCTTCAGGACAAGCCCGGGTCAGCGGATCACGCCGAAGACCTTGTCGAAGTGCAGGGTCAGCAGTACGCGCTGGTCGGTGACCATGGCCTCGCGGTACTCGGCCCAGTTCGGGTGCTCGCCCGCCGCGCGGCGGTAGTAGTCGACCAGCGCCTCCACGGTCGCGTCGTCCGGCGCGGCGGCCGGCTGCGTCAGCTCCGCGCGGGCCTCGGCGACCACGTAGCTCCAGCCGTCCTCGCTGCCCACGTGGTAGGTGACCCGCGGGTCGCGGCGCATGTTCTTCGTCTTCGCCCGGGTCTCGGTGATGGACGCGGTGACGGTGTCCGTCTCCGGGTTGTAGAGGTGGGTGATGGTGGACAGCTGCGGCCGGCCGTCGCGGCGGATGGTGGCCAGGACGCCGTGGCGGCGCGCGGTGATGAATTCCTTCAACGCTGTGTCGTCGGTCATACCCCTTCCAACCCGTCGGCGCCGTCGTTGTTCCGCAGTCCGGAGGACGCGCTCACACGGCCGGGTGTCACCCATAAGCGCAGCTCAGCGCCCTCGAACCGCACAGAAGCGACAAACTGGGGCACGGGAATCTGCTTGCATACGGCAACTAAAGTGTGTTGTGACACATCGGGCGGTCCTCGCTTGCAGAACCGTCCGTAAAGGCACATCCTTGCCTGAGGCAACTAGTTGCAGCCGCCAACCAAAGCCGCGTGAGGACCAACCATGGCACCCGACAGCTCAGCAGCAGCCCGGCCACGGGCCGAACTGGATCTGGCCGACTCGCTCGGCCATGAGCTCGTGCGCTTCATCCGGTTGATCAACAAGGCGAAGTCCCAGGTCTCCAAGCAGGGACCGGACGGGATCGAGCGGGCGGCCTACGCGATCCTCTTCACCCTCATCCACGAGGGCCCGCAGCGCACCAGCCGGCTGGCCGAGTCGCTGCACGCCGAGATCTCGACGATCAGCAGGCAGTCGAGCTCGCTCGTCCAGCACGGCCTGGTCGAGCGCCAGGCCGACCCCGAGGACGGGCGGGCCTGCCTGCTCGCGCCGACAGCCGAGGGCCTCCGGGTGTTCGAAGAGAACCGCAAGCAACGCAATCAGTGGCTGGCCGAAGTGCTCGAGGACTGGTCGGAAACGGACCGCCAGAACCTCAACCGGCTCTTCGGCCGGCTCAACACAGGTATCGAGAAACACTCTCCACAGCTGGCGGACGCGCAGGCGCCGACCGCTGCACCGGCCAAGGGGGCCACTGCATGAGCACCACCGTCGAAAAACCCGATCTGCCATTGCCGTCGAAGGCCTTGCCGCAGCTGAGCCACCGCCAGATCGTCACGATCCTGAGCGGGCTGATGTGCGGCATGTTCCTGGCGGCGCTCGACCAGACGATCGTCGGCACGTCGATCGTCAAGATCGCCAACGACCTGCACGGCTTCGACCTGCAGGCGTGGGCCACCACGGCGTACCTGATCACCTCGACGATCGTCACGCCGATCTACGGCAAGCTGTCCGACATCTACGGCCGCAAGCCGTTCTACCTCGCCGCGATCACGATCTTCGTCGCCGGTTCGCTGGCCTCGAGCTTCTCGACGTCGATGTACGAGCTGGCCTCGTTCCGCGCGGTCCAGGGCCTCGGCGCCGGCGGTCTGATGTCGCTGGCCATGACCATCATCGGTGACGTCGTCCCGCCGCGGGAACGCCCGCGGTACCAGGGTTACATCCTCGCCGTGTTCGGTCTCTCGACCGTGCTGGGCCCGGTGCTGGGCGGCTTCTTCGCCGGCTTCGACACCCTGGCCGGCATCTCCGGCTGGCGCTGGGTCTTCCTGATCAACGTCCCGATCGGCATCATCGCGCTGTTCGTCGTGGCGAAGGTGCTGAACGTGCCGCACGAGCGCCACGACCAGAAGATCGACTGGTGGGGCGCGCTGGCGCTCGTCGTCGCGGTCGTGCCGTTCCTGATCGTCGCCGAGCAGGGCCAGAAGTGGGGCTGGGGCGACGGCAAGGCGATCCTCTGCTACGTCGTGGGCGGCGTCGGCGTGATCGCGTTCATCCTGATCGAACGGCTGATGAAGGACGCCGCGCTGATCCCGCTGCGGCTGTTCAAGAACTCGACGTTCACCGTGGCCATCATCGGCGGTGTCATCGTCGGTGTGGCGATGTTCGGCGCGATCACGATGATCCCGCAGTTCATGCAGGTCGTGCAGGGCTACACGCCGACCGAGTCCGGGTTGCTGATGCTGCCGCTGATGGCGGGCATCATGACCAGCTCGATCGTCTCCGGCCGGATCACGTCCAAGACCGGGCACTACAAGATCTTCCCGATCCTCGGCACCCTGCTGATCGCGGTCGGCGCGTTCTTCTTCGCGCAGGTCGAGTACAACTCGGCGCTGTGGCACCCGCTGGTCGCCGCGGCCATCATCGGCCTCGGCCTCGGCCAGTGCATGCAGACGCTGGTCATCGCGGTGCAGAACGCCGGCCCGCGCAGCGACATGGGCGCCTCGACCGCGTCGGCGACGTTCTTCCGCCAGATCGGTGGTACCGCCGGTGTCGCGATCTTCCTGACGATCCTGTTCAACACGCTGGGCCCGAACATCACCAAGGCCTTCGGCGGCAAGCTGCCGGCGGGTGCGGGTGCCGGGGTCGCCAACCTGTCCGAGAACACCAGCGGCATCCAGGACCTGCCCGAGGCGATCAAGACCCCGGTGCTGATCGGCTTCACCGAGTCGATCACCACGGTGTTCTACGTCGCGGGCGCGGTGGCCCTGCTGGCCACCGTCGTGCTGCTGTTCATGAAGGAGATCCCGCTGGCCGGGATGAACCCCGCCGCGGCGGCGGTCGAAGGCGGCGAAGCGTTCCTCGACGCCGATGCCGAGGCCGACGACTTCGCGGACGCGCCCACCGAGATCGTCGAGCCGGTCCGCCCGCTCGACCGCGAACCGGCGCTCGTGGGCGGCGGGAAGCACGCACTGAGCAACGGGCACGGTGACTACCAGGCCGTGTCGGGCGCGCTGCCGATCACGAACTCGATCTCGGACGCCGAAATCGACACTCCGGTCGGCGCGGGTGGCGTGCCGGTCATCGGGCACGTGCGCCGCCAGGACGGCAGCCACGTGGCGGGCGCCGCGCTCACCCTGATCGACCAGCGCGGCCGCCAGGTCGCGCGGGCCACCGGATCGGGCGACGGCAGCTACTCGGTGCCCAGCCAGGGCCCGGGCGCCTACGTCCTGATCGTGTCGGCCCACGGCCACCAGCCGCAGGCCTCCAGCGTCGTGATCGGCAACGGGCCGGCGACGGTCGACGTCACGCTCACCGGGTCCGGCGAGCTGACCGGCACCGTGAAGGCCGCCGCCACCGGCGCGCCGCTGGCGAGCGTCACGGTCACCCTGACCGACAGCCGCGGCGAGGTGAACGGCGCGTTCATCACGACCACGGACGGCACCTACGCCTTCATCGGCGTCGGCGCCGGGGCCTACACCCTGGTCGCCAGCGGCCCGGGCTACCGGCCCGTCGCGGTGACGCTCACCGTGCCGGATAGCGGCGTGCTGCGCCACGACGTCGAGCTGGCCAGCTCGGTGCTCCTCGCGGGCACCGCGCGGACCGAGGGCGACCGGATCGTCCCGGACGCGCGGATCACCGTGCTCGACCCCGAAGGCAACGTGGCCGCCGTGGCCCGGACCGACAGCGAAGGCCGGTACCTGGTCAGCGACCTGCCCGCGGGCGCCTACACCGTGGTCGCGAGCGGCTACCCGCCGGCGACCAGCCAGGTGGAGCTGACCGGTGGCGAAGCGGACCACGACGTCCGGCTGAGCTACGACCAGGCCCTCGACGAGCTGGTCGACCGGTCATGACCGGACTGCGCGCCACCCTGCGCACGGCCGAGGGCTGGGCGGTGGAGCACGCGGTGCTCACCGTCACGGACCCGGCCGGGCGCCAGGTCTCGCGGCAGGCGGCCGACGTCCGCGGCGAGGTGGCCACCGACGCGCTCGCGCCGGGCACCTACACCGCGGTCGTCACGGCGGCCGGGTACACCCCGGTCGCCCGGATGGCGCAGATCGCCTCGGACGGCACCGGCTCGCTCGGCGACGTCGTGCTGGCCCCGGTCGCCGAGGCGATCGACCTGCCGCCCGCCGGGGCGTGGACGATCGACCCGATGCACTCGTCGGTCGTCGCGACCGCCCGCCACCTGGGCATCGCGAGCATCAAGGCGCGGTTCCCGGACGTGTCGGGCCGGCTCGAGATCGGCCGCCCGGCCGAGCAGTCGTCGGTGCACGCCGAGATCAAGGCGGCGAGCATCGACACCGGCATCCGGATGCGCGACGACCACCTGCGGTCGCCGGACTTCCTCGACGTCGACGTCCACCCGGTGATCACGTTCGCGAGCCGGGGGATGCGCCAGCGGGGCGTGGACTCGTGGACGCTGGTCGGCGACCTGACGCTGCACGGCGAGCGCCGCGAGATCGAGCTGGAGCTGACCTACGGCGGCTGGGGCCCGGACCCGTGGGGCGGCGTCCGCGTCGCGTTCCACGCCGAGACGCAACTGCACCGCAACGACTTCGCGATCAACTACAGCGCGATGGTCCGCGCCGGCGTCGCGGCGGTCGGCACGACGGTGAAGGTCGAGCTGGACATCGAAGCGGTCCAGGGCGAGTCACTGCCGCAGTTCTGAGAAACCCTCGTCGAAGGCCCCCTCACCGCTGGTGAGGGGGCCTTCACGGTTGGTGCGGGGCGCGGCTTCCGGACCGCTCGATTCGGTCGTTGGCCGCGGGGCGTTCACCTGGGGCACGTAGGCTTCGGGGGTGAACGTCGTGAGCGTGGAGGCCGCGGGCGTCGGCGTGAGCTGGCTGGACACCG
The DNA here is from genome assembly GCF_036114655.1 of Amycolatopsis sp. NBC_00348. NCBI lineage: Bacteria > Bacillati > Actinomycetota > Actinomycetes > Pseudonocardiales > Pseudonocardiaceae > Amycolatopsis > Amycolatopsis sp. NBC_00348. The sequence continues at coordinate 8,119,392 of NZ_CP107994.1, forward strand.
CCGGGCCCGTGCTCGTCTGGGTGATCGTGCTGAGCTTCGTGCTCGTCGAATGCGCGCTGATCATCGGGCTGTTCCTGCCCGGCGACTCGCTGCTGTTCGGCGCCGGCGTGGTGCTGGCCCAGCACGGCTCGGACCTCAACGCGTGGCTGCTGTCGGGCGCCGCGCTGATCGTCGCCGTGCTCGGCAACCAGATCGGTTACTACATCGGGCGCACCGGTGGCTCCAAGCTGATCGCGCGGCGCGACGGCAAGGTGCTCAACCGGCAGAGCCTCGAACGCGCGCAGGAGTTCCTGGACCGCCGGGGCTTCTTCGCGATCGTCGCCGCGCGGTGGATCCCGTGGATCCGCACGCTCGCGCCGCTCATCGCCGGGGCCGCCCGGATGGACCCGCGCCGGTTCATGCTGGCGACGGCGCTCAGCGGGCTGCTCTGGGTGCCGACGCTCGTGCTGCTCGGCTACTACGGCGCCGGCCTGCTGGACGTGCTGCCGTGGCTGAAGACGGCCGCGCTCTGGGCCAGCGTGGCGTTCTTCGTGTTCGGGACCGCGTACGGCGTGCTGCGCTACCGCCAGGAAATGCGCCGTCCCGTCGAAAAGGCCGATGAGACGGACGACGCGCGCGCCTGACTCAGAGTTCCGGGTCGGCCCAGATCTCCAGCTGGATGCCGTCGGGGTCGCGGAACACGACCACCCGGGATCCCTCGAAGGTGCGCGACGGCGCGGCCGGCAGGTAGGAGACGCCGAACTCGGCGAGCCGGTCCTCCCACTCGACCAGCTCGGTCACCGAACCCACCTTGAACGCGACGTGGTCCAGCCCGGTCCGGCGTTCGTCGAAGCCGCGTCGGCCGGTGTCGGCGTGCTGCACCAGCACGACGGAGAACTCGTCCCCGGCGGAGCGCAGCACGACCTTCCGCAGTCCCGTGTCCGGCTCTTCGCGCCGGGTGACCTCCTCGAGGTCCAGGACCCGGGCGTACCACGGCACACTGCGGTCGACGTCGGTCACGGTCAGCGCCAGGTGGTGCACGGACATGAGTTTCGCCATGGCTTTCGAAGCCGTCCTTTCGCGTGGCGGCTCCCCAGAGTTGCACAGCGTTCGCTTGGCAAAACGTCGGTGACCAAGTTCCCGGGACAATCGTGATCTCGCCGTCTCCGGCCGTCCCAGTACGCGGACGCTGGTGACCGACCGTTATTTCGAGGTATCGTAACGTACGCGCACGATCACCGACCGCCACCGACGGCCAGCACCGCGCCGGTGGTGAACGACGCCGCCGGCGACAGCAGCCAGAGCACCGCTTCGGCGATCTCGACCGGCTGGCCGGCGCGGCCCATCGGGATCAGCGGGGCGTACTTCGCCATCCGGTCCGGCAGGCCGGCCGCCGCGTGCAGCCCGGTGTGGATCATCCCGGGCGCGACGGCGTTGACCCGGACGTCCTCACCCGCGACCTCCTGGGCGAGCCCGAAGGTCAGGGTGTCGACGGCGGCCTTCGACGCGGCGTAGTGCACCCACTCCCCGGCCGAGCCGGTGCGCGCGGCCGTCGAGGAGATGTTGACGATCGCGCCGCCCGCGCCGCCGTGCCGCGTCGACATCCGGCGGACCGCCTCGCGGCAGCAGAGGAAGACGCCGGTGACGTTCACGTCGAGGGTGCGCCGGACGACGTCGACCTCGTACCCGTCGAGCCGGCCGGGGGTGTTTCCCGTGGTGGCGGCGTTGTTGACCAGCGCGTCGACCGGCCCGAGGGACGCGGCGGCGTCGAACAACGCGCGCACGTCGTCCTCGGCCGAGACGTCGGCGCGGACCGCCAGCGCTCGCTGCCCGAAGGCCCGCACGCGCTCCGCGACCTCCTCCGCGGGCGCGGCAGCACCCGAGAAGTTGACGACGACGTCGTACCCCCGCGATGCGGCCAGTTCACAGATGGCGGCACCGATCCCCCGGCTGCCGCCGGTGACGATCAGGACGCTCACAGCGCGAAGTTGACCAGCGGGAGGTTCTCCAGCACGAGGTCCGCGCGGTCCCGCGTCTGCGTGATCAGGTCGGCGTTGCGCTGGTCCGAGCCGAGGGCCCGCTGGCGCGCCTCGACGAGCGAACGGCCGTAACGGCGGTGGCGCGACACCAGCCGTTCGATGCGTTCGGGCTCGTCCGGCGCGAGGAACCAGGCCTCGGTGAGCAGCGGCCGGATGGCGCTCCACGGGTCGTCCGGCAGCAGGAGGTAGTTGCCCTCCGTGATGACCAGCTGGACCTCCGGGGCGACGGCGACCGCGCCCGCGATCGGCTCTTCGATCTCGCGGCGGAACTCCGGCGCGTACACCGTCTCGCGGCCTTCGGCGAGGCGGCGGATCAGGTGGTAGTAGCCGGCCGCGTCGAAGGTGTCCGGCGCGCCCTTGCGCTCGGCGCGGCCGAGCCGGCGCAGCTCGACCTGCGCCAGGTGGAAACCGTCCATCCCGACCACGGCGGCGCGCGAACCGAGCGCGTTGGCCAGCGCCCAGGCCAGCGTGGTCTTGCCGGACGCGGGCGCCCCGATGATGCCGAGCACGTTGCGCTGCCCGCGCACGGTCAGCCCCTCGGCCCGGGCGAGCAGGTCGTCGAACGCCGTCATGTCCTGTTCCTTCCTGCGATCGCGGTCGTCCAAGACCGCGGTCCCACAAACCGCACCCGTTCGGCGGCCACCTCGTTGGCAAAGCGGATCCGGTCCGCCACCGTGTGTTCTCGCGCCACGGCGACGGCGAGCGCGCCGTGCCAGACGTCTCCCGCACCTAGTGTGTCCCGCGCTTCGACGGCCGGCACGGGCACCTCTCCCGAACGCCCGTCCGCGGTCGACCACCGCACCGGACCAGGGCCGGACGTGGTGATGACGGTCGGCACGCCCCGCTGGTGGAGGCCGGGTTCCGGTGCCCGGAAGTGCGCGGAGCAGGCGGCGACGTCGACCAGCGGCAGCAGCGCGTCGAGCACGGGCTTCCAGCTCCCGGCGTCGAGCACGACCGGCACACCCGCGGCCCTGGCCGCCTTCGCGACGTCCAGCGCGAGTTCCGGAAGATGCCCGTCCAGCAGCACCACATCAGCCCCACCAACCCCGCCAGCCCCAAAAAACCGATCTTTCGCCAGGAAAGTGCGGTCTTCGGCGTTGCGGGAGACGACCGTGCGCTCGCCGTCGCGGTCGCGGACGGCGACGGCGCTGACCGGCGGTGGATCGGGGTGTTCGGGGGCCAGGTCGACGACCTGGACGCCGTGGGTTTCGAGGTCGGCGCGGGCGAGCGCCGCCAGCGGGTGTGCACCGAGGACCGTCAGCAGCGTCGCCTCGGCCCCGAGCGCGGCGGCCGTCACCGCGGCGTTCGTCGCGGGCCCCCCGGCCGCGACGTCCACCTGCAGCGACTGCACCTTCTCGCCCGGTGCCGGAAGCTCCGTGACCCGCTGGACGACGTCCACGGTGCACAAGCCCGCCAGCAGCACCCTCATTTCAAGCCGGCCACGTGGGTCGCGGCAGCCGCCTCTTCGATCTCGCCGTTCTCGTTGAGCCGCAACGCCCCCGTGAGCAGGCCGACGACCTGGTTCATCGAGTGCGTCTTCGGCGAGACGACCGCGACGCGCTTGCCGAGGCGGTGCACGTGGATGCGGTCGGCGATGTCGAACACGTGCGGCATGTTGTGGCTGATCAGCACCACCGGCAGGCCGCGGTCGCGGATCCGGCCGATCAGGTCGAGCACCTTGCCGGACTCGGCGACGCCGAGCGCGGCGGTGGGCTCGTCCATGATCACGGCCTTGGTGCCGAACGCCGCCGCGCGCGCGACGGCGACCCCCTGGCGCTGGCCACCGGAGAGCGTCTCCACGAGCTGGGTGATCGACTTGATGTTGATGCCCAGTTCGTCGAGGATCCGCTGCGCCTCGGACCGCATGGTGGCGGTGTCGAGCTTGCGGAACAGCCCGAACGCACCGCCGATGCGCTTCTCGCGGCCGAGGAACATGTTCGACGCGATGTCCAGCGCGGGCGCGACGGCGAGATCCTGGTACACCGTCTCGATCCCGTACTGGCGAGCGTCCAACGGGGACTTGAAGTGGACGGTCTCACCGTCCACTTTGATCTCGCCCTCGTCCGGGATAACCGCCCCGGACAGGGTTTTGATGAGTGACGACTTCCCGGCACCGTTGTCGCCGACGACGGCGAGCACCTCGCCGGGGAGCAGGTCGAAGTCGGCGCCGTCGATGGCGGTCACCCGGCCGTAGCGTTTCACCAGGCCACGGGCCTGCAGGATCGGTTCGGTCATGACTGCTGCCTCCTCGCGATCCGGTCCACCACGACGGCGGCGATGAGCAGGGCCCCGGTGGCGAGGTCCTGGTAGTTGCCGTCGACGTTCATCTGCGTCAGCCCGGATCGCAGCACCGCCACGACCAGCGCGCCCATCAACGTGCCCAGCACCGAACCGCGGCCGCCGAACAGGCTCGTCCCGCCGAGGACGACGGCGGTGATCGAGTCGAGGTTGCCGAGCTGGAACTGGTTCGGGTCGGCGTTCGGCGTCCGGCCGAGCGCCTGCCACGCGGCGAGGCCGAAGGCGAGGCCCGCCACGATGTACACCGACAGGACCGTGCGGTTGACCTTAATGCCGGACAGCCGCGCGGACTCCGGCGCGTTGCCGACGGCGTAGACGTGCTTGCCCCACGCGGTTTTCGTCAGCGCGTACCAGATCCCGAGGTACATCAGCAGCGCCAGCGTCATGCCGTAGGTGATCGGGATGCCGCCGAAGAGGTAGCGCTTGGTGCCGAGCCACTGCAGCAGGCCGTCGGTCACCGGCACGGCCTGGCCGCCGGCGATCAGCTTGGACACCGCGGTGAGCATGGTGAACGTGCCGAGCGTGATGATGAACGCCGGGAGCTTGATCCGCGTGGCGAGCGAGCCGATGAAGATGCCGACGATGATCGTCAGCACGACGCCGGCCAGCAGCGCGACGAAGCCGTTGGTGCCGGCCGCGGCCAGCTTCGCCATGATCAGCGTCGCGACGACCATCGACGACGCGTTGGACAGGTCGATGCCCGCGATGAGGATGACGAGCGTCTGGCCCAGCGCGAGTGTCCCGACGACCAGCGACTGCTGGACGACGGTGGAGAGGTTGTCGAGGTCGAAGAAGGTGTCCGTGGACAGCGAGAACACCACGATCGCGACGATCAGCGCGAGTGCCGGGCCGACCGCGGGGGCGCGGAGGAGGAACTCGCCGAGCGACTCACGTTCCTTTGTGGACGAACGAGCGACGGTGGCCGTGGTCATTTCGCGCCTCCCCAGCAGTTCTGCAGGCCCCACGCGGTGTCGTGGCTTTCGACGCCGGGCAGGGGCTTGTCGGTGATCACGGCGGATCCGGTGTTGACGAAGCCCGTCGGCTTCTTGCCGGTCTTCGCGTACTCGACGGCGGCGAGCACACCCTGCTCGGCCATCTTCTTGGGGAACTGCATGACGGTCGCGGCGTAGAGGCCGTCCTTGACGTTCTGGACGCCTTCGCAGCCGCCGTCGATCGAGCCCATGACGATCTGGTTCGTGAGCCCGCGGGCCTTCAGCGCCGCGTTGGCGCCGCGGCCCATCGGCTCGTTCATCGAGTACACGGCGTTGATGTCCGTGGTGCGCTGCAGCAGGTTCTCCATGCCCTGCTGGGCGAGACTCTGGTCGCCGTTGGCCGCGGTGTGGCCCTTGATCTCGGGCGAGCCGTCGGTCAGCCCGATGCCCTTGAGGAAGCCGCCGTGGCGCTGGGTGTCGACCGAGCTGCCGGCCGTGCCGTCGACCATCAGCAGCTTGGGCGGAGTGCCCTTGAGCGCCGCCTTGACGTACGCGCCCTGCTGCTGGCCGGCCGCGAAGTTGTCGGTGGCGAAGGTGGCGTCGACGGCGTCCGGCGGCTCGGTCGCGGTGTCGAGCGCGATGACCAGGATCCCGGCGTCGCGGGCGTCCTTGATCGCCTTCAGCACGCCGGTCGACGAGCTGGGCGTGATGAGGATGGTGTTCGCGCCCTGTTGCACGAGGTTCTCGATGGCGCGGACCTGGCCGTCGTTGTCGCCGTCGAACTGACCGGCGAGGGCGCTGAAATCGGCGCCGTTGGCCTGTGCGGTGGCTTTCGCGGATTCGCGCAACGCCACGAAGTACGGGTTGGTGTCGGTCTTGGTGACCAGGCCGACCTTCGCCTTTCCACTGCCACCGGTGTTCGTGTTGCCACCCCAGTGGCGTTCCACGGTGCACCCGGTCGTCGTGGCGAGGACGGCGGCCAGCGCGAGTGCTGTGAGACTTCGCTGTCTCATGGGTTCCCACCCTTTTATAGGTCGAAGCTTGCCGATGGTCGGGAAGGTAGACAGACTCAACCCCGGACGCAAGCGTTTGCGCAAACGCTTGCCGAGTTACCCCCAGGTAAGGATTGGTATGCCCCAGCCGAGATCATCGCGGCCGACCCAGCGGGACATCGCCGAGCTCGCCGGCGTCTCGATCACGACCGTTTCGCACGTGGTGAACGGAACGCGCGCGGTCGCCGAGGACACCAAGGCGGCGGTGCTGCGGGCGATCGAGACGACCGGCTACACCGGCGACGCCATCGCGCGCTCGCTGGTCACCGGCGGCACCCGCTCGATCGGGATGGCGATCTCGCTCGTCGCGAACCCGTACTTCGCGACGCTGATGCAGGCGATCGAGCGGGAGGCGTCCACGCACGGGTACACCGTGCTGCTGGCCGACACCCACGACACGGTGAACACGGAGCGTGACACGGTCCGGACGTTGCGCTCCCGTCGCGTCGACGGCCTCCTCATCACGCCGGCGCCGGGCGACGGCTCGGTGATCGGCGAGCTGGTCTCCCTCGACGTCCCGACGGTGCTGATCGACCGGCTGACCACCCGCGTCGACGTCGACCAGGTGGGTACGGAGAACATCCAGGCGACGTCGGCGCTGACCGCGCACCTGGCCACGCTCGGGCACCGGCGGATCGGCATGATCAGCGGCGCGCCCGGGCTCTCGACCAGCGAGGAGCGCGTGCTGGGCTACCGGCTGGGGCTCGGCCGCTCCGGGCTGACGTGGTCAGCCGACCTCGTGGCCTGCGGAAACTCGTCGCACGAGGGCGGCGCGCTGGCCGTCAGCCAGCTATTGGCGCTTCCCGAACCGCCGACCGCGCTGGTGGTCGGCAACGACAGCATGATGGTCGGGGTGCTGCACGAAGCGCGGCGGCGCGGGCTCAAGATCGGGCAGGACCTGCCGGTGGTCGTCTACGACGACGTCGAGTGGGCCGACCTGGTGGACCCGCCCCTGACGACGATGGCGCAGCCGATCGAGGAGATCGGCCGGCAGGCGGTGCGGCTGCTGCTGGCGCGCATCAACGACCCGGCCCGCAAGGCCGAAACCGTGCGCCTACCGCCAACCCTGCGTCACCGAGAGTCGTGCGGCTGCCCGGCGGTTCACTCACATCAGTGATTCTGGGGTGTTAAGGCCGCTGCCCGGCCGCTCAGCGGATACCTTTCGGCTGAGCGTCTGCGAGGGCTTATGACGGCACTTTCGCCGGAGCTCCGGTTCTGGGACCCCCCGGTCACCTACCGGATCGGCGTCGCGTTGGGTGCGCAAGCGCACCCCGATTCGGGTGAGCTGCTGCGCTCGATCAGGGCCGCCGCCGCACAGGCCGGCTGCGACGTCACCCTGGCCGACACCGGCGACAGCGTCAGCGAAGAGGCCGCGGTCGTCCGCGCGCTGCGGGCGGACCTCGTGGACGGCGTGCTGCTGGTTCCCACGCCGGGCGACGAAGCGGTGGTCAACGGCCTGGTCCGGATGGGCGTGCCGACGGTCCTGATGGACCGCGTCGCGGCGCGCAACGACGTCGACCAGGTGGGCACGGAGAGCGTCCACTCGATGAGCACGCTGGTGAAGCACCTGATCGAGCGCCGCCACCGCAAGATCGGCCTGATCTCGGGCGACGACGGCCAGGACGTCAGCCGCGAGCGCGTCCGGGGGTATCGCCTCGGCCTGGAGCAGTCGGGCCTGCGCTGGAACCGCGAACTGGTGGAGAGCGGCCTGTCGACGTCGGGCGGAGCGGCCCGCGCGACGGCCAAGCTCCTGGACGGCTGGCCCTCCCCGACGGCGCTGGTGGTGGCGGACGAGGCGATGCTGGTGGGCGTCCAGTACGAGGCCCACCGCCGCGGCATCCGCATCGGCTCGGAGCTGGCCGTGGTCGGCTACGGCGACATGGACTGGGCCCGCCGGGTGAGCCCGGCGGTGACGACACTGGTCCAGCCGATCGCCGATATCGGCCGCCGGGCGGTGCAGCTGCTGCTGTCCCGAATGGCCGACCCGGACCGGCCCCCGGAGTCGGTGCTGCTGACACCGAGGTTCCTGCACGGCGCGTCCTGCGGCTGCTGAGGCCGAGCGTCCTACCGCGGCTTGTCGTGAGTGTTTAGGGCGGTTCTAACCGCCCTAAACACTCACGACGTCTGGGACAGCGTCGCCGCCGCTTCGAGCAGCATCCAGCCGCCGACCTGGACCGACATGTCGCGCTCCGGGGCGTCTTTCGGCAACGGCGAGGGTGCCGGGCGGTCCCAGAACGCGCTGAACACCGGGCCCTCCGACGCGCCTGACCAGCACGCATCGGCCGACGTGAGCACCAGCGATCGCGCCACCGAGGCCTCGGGGCCGGGAAGGGACCGCGCCGCCAAAGCCAGGTAGCGCGCCAGGATCGCCGCGAACAAACCTCCGTCGCCGCCGCTTTGGCCGCGGATCACGCCGCCGGGCGCGCAATGCTCAGCCACCGCCCGGACCGTCCGCGCCGCTTCGTCCATTAAGGACAGTTCTAGGCACGCGCCGAGGTAGACCCCTTGGCAGTACGTGTAAATGTGCTTCACCAGCTCGCCCGTGTCCGTCCGGATGCCGTCCCAGACCAGGCCCGTCGACGGGTCCACCAGGGTCGACGTCAGCCAGTCCGTCATCTCGCGGGCGCGGGTGCGGTTGCCGGAGCGGGCGTGGAAGATCGCCGCCGGGCCGTTGGCCGGGGCGTTCTTGAACTCGTCGCCGACGCGCCACCAGATGCCGCCGCCCGCCGCCTCCGTCCAGCCCGACAGGAGCTGCGTGTCGATCGCCGCCAGTGCCGGGCCGACGTCGATGCCCAGTGACTGAACCCGTTGCAGCGCAAGGCCCAGCCACGCGATGTCGTCGTAGAAGTCGTTCGTCCAGCGGCCGAAGTTGCGCAGCCGCACCGAGCGGACGAACGAACGAATCAGGGCGAGCCGGGACGCCGAGGGCGCACGCAGCTGGGCGTCGATCAGCGTGTCCAGCAGGTGCGCCTGCCACCAGTAGTTCCAGTGCCAGTGCAGCCGCTGCCCCGGCGTCGCCGGCCAGCCGCTGCGGCCGAGGACCGTGCCGGGCAGCCCCCACACCCGGCGCAGGTGCCGCGAGGTCACCGCGCGTTCGGCGGCCGAGACGTCCATGCGGGCAATCCTGCCTTGCCCACCGACATACCGCTCGGTATGTTGAAGGACCCGACGGCCTGCGAGGTACTCATGACCACGGCACACGTCACCTGCCCGCTGTGCGAAGCGACCTGCGGCCTCGAGGTGACGCTGGACGAGAACCAGCAGGTCACCCGCGTCACCGGCGACCAGCAGGACGTCTTCTCGAAGGGCTACATCTGCCCGAAGGGCGCATCGCTCGGCGCGCTGCACCACGATCCCGACCGGCTGACCGCGCCGCTGCTCAAGCGCGACGGCGAGTTCGTCGAGGTCAGCTGGCAGGAGGCCTACGACGAGATCGACCGGCGGCTCCCGCCGCTCCTCGAGAAGTACGGCCGCAACGCCGTCGCCGTCTACGCGGGCAACCCCGGCGTGCACAACATCGCGCTGACGCTCTACAGCCGTGTGCTCTACAAAGCGTTGGGCACCAAGAACTTCTACAGCGCGACGTCGGTCGACCAGATGCCGAAGCACTACTCGTCCGGCACCATGTTCGGCGACCCGCTCGCCATCCCGGTGCCCGACGTCGACCGCACGCGGCACCTGCTCATCCTCGGCGCGAACCCGCTGGTGTCCAACGGCAGCCTGATGACCGCGCCCGACATGCGCGGGCGGCTGCGCGGGATCCGCGAGCGCGGCGGCAAGATCGTCGTCGTCGACCCACGCCGCACGCGCACCGCGCAGTTCGCCGACGAGCACCACGCCATCCGGCCCGGCACCGACGCACTGCTGCTGTTCGCGCTGGTCAACGTCCTGGTCTCGGAAGAGCGCGTCCAGCTCGGCCGGCTGGCGGAGCACGTCAACGGCCTCGACGACGTCCGCGCGCTGGCTCAGCCGTTCACCCCCGAGGCCGTCGCGCCGCGCGTCGGCATCGGCGCCGCCGAGATCCGCCGGATGGCCCTGGACCTGGCCGACGCCGAGAACGCCGTGGTCTACGGCCGGATCGGCACCACCACCCAGACGTTCGGCACGATCGCGAGCTGGCTGGTCGACGTCCTCAACGTGCTCACCGGCAACCTCGACGAGCCCGGCGGCGCGATGTTCCCGCTGGCCGCGTGCACGCCGACCGGGAACCGGCGCCCGTTCGCCGTCGGCCGCTGGCACAGCCGGGTGCGCGGCTACCCCGAGGTCGTCGGCGAGCTGCCGGTCGCGACGCTGGCCGACGAGATCGAAACCCCGGGCGAGGGCCAGGTCCGCGCCCTGATCACGGTCAGCGGCAACCCCTGCCTGAGCACGCCGAACGCGGGCCGCCTGGCCGCGGCCATCGACGGCCTCGACTTCATGATCTCGGTCGACGTCTACCTCAACGAGACGTCCCGCCAGGCCGACGTCATCCTGCCCGGGCCGTCACCGCTCGAACGGCCGCACTTCGACCTGGCGTTCTACCAGCTTTCGGTGCGCAACATCGCGAACTGGACGCCGCCGACGCTGCCGTCGAAGCTCCCGCAGGAATGGGAGACCATGCTGCGCCTCACCGGCATCGTCACCGGTCAGGGGCCCGAAGCGGACGTCGCCGCGCTGGACGACTTCGTCGCCGCCGAAACCGCGCGGCGCGCCAAGCTGGAGGTCACCGGCGACCGGACCGGGCCCGCGCGGCTGGTCGACCTGATGCTGCGCAGCGGCCCGTACGACGTCACGCTGGCCGACCTCGAAGCCGCGCCGCACGGCATCGACTTCGGCGCACTGAAGCCGCGGATCCCGGAGGTGCTGTGCACGGCGTCCGGACGGATCGAGCTGGCGCCGGAACCGATCGTCGCGGACGTCCCGCGGCTGCGCGACGAGCTGGCCCGCCCCCTGGACGACGGCTTGGTGCTGATCGGCCGGCGGCACCTCAGCTCGAACAACTCGTGGATGCACAACCTCGCGCCGCTGGTCCGCGGCGGGAACCGCTGCACGGTCCAGGTCCACCCGAGCGACGCGACCCGCCTCGGCCTGACCGACGGCGGTCTCGCGTCGGTGACATCGCGCGCCGGGAAACTGGAGGTCCCGGTGGAGGTGACGGACGAGGTCCGCGAGGGCGTGATCAGCATCCCCCACGGCTGGGGGCACGACGTGGCCGGTTCGCGCACGCGGGTGGCGAGCGCGAACCCGGGCGTCAACTCGAACCTGGTCGCCGACGAGACGCTGCTGGACGTGCCGTCGGGAACCTCGGTGCTGAACGGCATCCCGGTCGAGGTCGCGCCGGCCTGATCACCAGGCCTGGGACAGGTCCGCGTGCTGCCGGACCCAGGCGTGCATCACGATGCCCGCCGCGACGCCGGCGTTGATCGAGCGCGTCGTGCCGAACTGGGCGATCGACACCACCAGCGCCGCCGTGGCCTGGGCGGCCTCCGACAGGCCCGGTCCTTCCTGGCCGAACAGCAGCACGCACTCGCGCGGGATGTCCGCCGTCTCGACCGGCTGGGACCCCGGCGTGTTGTCGACCGCCACGACCGCGAGGCCCTGCTCGGCCGCGAAGGTGAGCAGGCCGGCGACGTCGTCGTGGTGGCGCAGGTGCTGGTAGCGGTCGGTCACCATGGCGCCCCGGCGGTTCCAGCGGCGGCGGCCGACGATGTGGACCTCGGCCGCGGCGAAAGCGTTGGCGGTGCGGACCACCGTGCCGATGTTGTGGTCGTGCTGGAAGTTCTCGATGGCCACGTGGAACGGGTGGCGGCGGGCGTCCACATCGGACACGATCGCCTCACGGCGCCAGTAGCGGTACTTGTCGACGACGTTGCGGCGGTCGCCGTCGCGCAGCAGGTCCGGGTCGTAGCGGTCGTCCGAGGGCCAGTCACCCGGCCAGGGGCCGACGCCGACCTCTTCGCGGCTCACCCACTCGGTGGGCCCGACGTCGTGGGGTGTGCTCACGGCGTCGATTGTCGCCTAACCCAGGTGGACGGCGTGCGCGCGGGCGTCCTCGTGGTGATCGCGGTGGCGCCACCGGTGGTAGACGCCGACGTACGAGTAGATCACCAGCACGACCGCGATGATGCCGATCGCCGGCAGCCACGAACGCGGGAACACCGTGTCGTAGAGGTAGTACGCGTTGAACCCGCCGGGCAGGTCGCCGAGGCCTTCCTGGTTCCGGAAGAAGTTCTCCAGCGCGGTCAGCGGGCACGGCACCGGCGTGACGTTCACGAGGATGCCCCAGAACGCCGCGAACATGTGCACGAAGATCAGCTTGGGCCAGCGCCAGGCGAGGAACCCGCCGAGGCCGATCAGCAGCAAGGCGAGGATGTGCACCGCAACGGTCACGTCGGCCAGGAACTTCGCCACCGCCCACCCCCTTACCCCGATCCCCCTACCAGGGACTTTACTCCGCTGATCGGAATCGGCCTGCTCGAAGAATGCCCAGGCGTGTGATGTTCAACCCACCGGAGCAACTTCTTCACCTGGGTGGTGACGGAGGCGTCACACCGGGTGGAAATTCGGGGGGCCGTTTCGCCGGGTACTTCGTCGGCTCCTCGTGCGGGTACTGATCGGGTGCGCCGTCCGGTTTCTTCCGGTTCGGGTCGTTCGGGCGGTGCGGCTCACCGGGCGTCGACGGCTGCTCGTCCATCCGTCGACGGTAACCCCGGCGGCCACCGCTTCACCGGGCGCGAGCGCCGGATTTCGCCGTCAGCCGAACTTCGAGCCGCACCGGCAGGGCGTCGACCTCCAGGGCCTGGCGCAACCGCGGGACGGCGTGCTCGGTGATCCGGGCGCGGATCGCCCCCGCGTCGGCCTCGGCGTCGGTCGTGACGATCAGGAACAGTGCCGGCGCCTCGCGCGGCCCGGTGAGCCAGGCCGACGCCGACCGGACGCCGGCGTAGCCCTCGACGTCGGCCGCGACCGGCGCGGCGGCCGTCGACGAGTCCAGCGTGGTCGCGCCCTCGGCCTCCTCGGTCCGCCAGGCGACGGTCTTCGGCCGCCGGAACGCCTGGGCCGTCAGCCAGCGCAGGCACAGCAGCCCCAGCACGACGGCGACCGCGATCGCCGCGTAGAACACCCAGGTCGGCGGCGCCGTCGAGCCCGGGACCAGCGAAGATTCCGGGTCGAGGACGTGCAGCCGCCCGAAGTGGGTGGCCAGCGCGAACCCGCCGGCGGCGAGCAGCACGAGGCCGATCAGGGCGAGCAGGGTGCGGTTGAGCGCGGCGGGCCGGTTCATCGCGCACCTCGCACGCGGACGCGGACCCGCGGCGGCGTGGCCAGATCGACCTGGCCGAGCCGCGTTTCGAGCGCGGAGCGGACGGCGTCGGCGAGCCCGTCGGTGCGCGTCCGCTGGGTCTTCACCTTCACCCGCACGGTGCGGCGACGCAGCTTGAGCGCGGCCGCCGAGACGCCGTCGACGTGCGCGGCGGTCGCCCGCAACGACGTCCGCAGGCCGTGGCGCGTGGTGCCGGTGTCGAAACCCGGCTCCGGCGCCAGCGGCAGGACGACCGGGCGGCCGCGCAGCAGCGCCGCCGCCAGCAGCACGAACCCCACGAGAACCGCGGCCCCGCCCCCGACGAGCACGGGCAGTTCGTTCCAGGAGGTGTCGTGGACGCGGGCGGCGACCGCGTCGTAGGACAGCACCGGCGGCACGCCCAGCAGCCGCTGCACGAGCGCCGTCACGACGAACGCGCACGCGGCGAGCAGGACGAGCGCGGTGAGCATCGCCGGCACGCTCCGCCGTGGCCGCCTCATCGGACCCGCCGCTTCGGCTGCTCGACCGGCGACAGCGCGATCGTGATGTCGACGCGCTGGGTGCGCAGGCCGGTCAGTTCGGTGGTGCGGCCGAGCAGGTGGGCCCGGACCCGGTCGGCGGTGCCGGTGACGGGCGCCGGGTAGACCACGGGCAACCGGATGTCCACAGTGGTCACTTCACCGTCCACTGTGGCCTTCGCGGTGACGTCGGCGGCGACGCCGTCGACCTCACGCGCGGCCCGGGCGGCGATGCGCCCGACCGCCCGCGGCTCGACGGTCGTCTCGCCGCGCTCTTCTTCTTCGACCGTCTCGACGTCGTCGCGGCGGTGCCGCGCGGTGACCGTCGACATGGGGTTACCTCCGATCCCGGGCGGCCCCGACGAGGGCGGACAGGTCGAGCTTGCCGTCGGCCCAACGGCCGGCGAGGAGGCCGAGGCCGCCCAGCACGAGCACGGCGACAAAAGCGCCGAACCCGCCGAAGGCGGCCGCGAACCCCAGCGCCAGTCCGAAGAGCAGGCCGATCAGGGTGCCGTTCACGGTCACAGCACCCGGTCGCTGGTGACGGGCACGTCGTCGTCACCCGGGATGTGGACGTCGTTGACGTTGATGTTCACCTCGACGACCTGCAGCCCGGTCATCTGCTCGATCGCGGTGATCACGTTGCGCCGCACCGACCGCGCGAGATCCGCGATGGCGACGCCGTACTCGACGACGAGCTGCAGATCGACGGCGGCCTGCTTCTCGCCGACCTCGACCGAAACCCCCTGGCCGACGCTGGAGGACGCGCCGGGGATGCGGTCGCGCAGCGCGCTCAGAGCGCGAGCGGCCCCACCACCGCCGAGTTCGTGCACACCGTTGACCTCACGGGCGGCGAGCCCGGCGATCTTCTGCACGACGGTGTCGGCGATGGTGGTGGTGCCCTGCTTCGAGACGAGCGCACTGGTGGCGTCGTTCGCGGTGGTCACCACGGTCTTCTCGGCGGTCGCGGTCATGAGGTCCTCCTCGGGTGTTCTGGGAATGTCCTGGGGAACAAGGCTTTCCGCCTGGTTCGTAGGTAAGGACACCGGGGATGGGGAATCGTCACTGCCCCGATCGTGTGACGTGGGTCTCGGCTTGGGCCGCGGGTGTCCGCTGGTGTCCGCTGCCCCGAAACGCTGACGGTGGCTCGGATCCGTGGGCCTCAGGCCGGTTGTCCCCAGGGTGAACCACATGTGGACAACTCGGCGGAATCGGCCGCACGACAACGGTTTTGTCCGTGGGCGCCGGTACGCTGGGCGTGGGACGTCCCCCCAGGGAGCGGTGGGGGTATGTGTGTGTGTGGGGGCGATCAGGCGAAGGCTGCGCCGTCGAGGTCGGTGACGACCAAGCGCAGGTGGGCGTTCTCCCACTCCGTGCCCGCCAGCACCGGGCGCACGACTTCCGTCGCGCGGTCCAGCAGTGGCGGGATCGGCAGCCGGGACGCGATCAGGCGGATCTGGACCAGTTCCGGCGTCAGGTCGACCGCCATGCCTTCCCAGTCCACCGGGAGCCACGTCGTCCCGGCGGAGACCGGGGTCGCCGGGCGGAGGCCCGGGACGCCCTTGATCGCGACGATGATCTTCTCGACCGCCTCGCCCGCGATCACCGGTTCGCCGTTTCGATGTCCATGATGGACACCGACACCTCGTCGACGACCAGGCCGGTCTGCGCGGTGACGTACCGGCTGACCGCGCGCTGCACCGACCGGCCGACCGTCGCGGCCTGGTCGGCGCCCGACGCGATCAGGTCCACCTGGACGCTCAGCCTGCCGTCCACCGTGCGGACGCGGACGCCGTCGGCCGGGGCCGGGTCGAGGCCCTTCCAGCGCTGGCGGGCCGCCCGCGTCCACGCCGTCACCAGCCCCCGCAGGCCCGGCTCCAGCCGCACCACGCCCGGCGCGGTGATCGCCGCCCGGGCCGCCACACTGGCGATCACCGGGTCGGCGACGACGTACTCCACAGTCATTCCCCTGGCTCCCCGACAGTGTCCTCGCCGAGAGTGTCTTCCTCGACAGCGTCCTCTTCAAAAACGTCGTCCACCAGCAGGTCGAGCTTCGCCAGCGTCAGGCCCACCCGGGCCGCGGCCGCCGCGGTCACCCGCTCCCGCACCAGCGACAACGCTTCACCGCCCGTAGCGTTCCGCAGACTCACCGCGAGGGTGAGCTGGACTTCGACGACACCCGCGCCGTCGTCGTGGATCCGGCAGCGCCGGGCGCGGATGCCCACGACGGTGTCCGCCGCGTAGCGCAGCACCGCCGCCACCGCCTGCTCGCTGATCTCGACGCTCCCGGGTTCCGGGCTCGGCAGCGGCACCATCGAGCCGCGCCGCACCTCCGCCCGGACCGCCGACATGATCCGGCCGAACAGGTCCGGTGGCGGCGCGTCCGCTTCGGCCACCATCTCGGACGTCGCCTCGCGCAACGCGAGCAGGCTTTCGCGCGCCGCCCGGCAGTGCGGGCAGGTCAGCTCGTGCTCGTCGGCCAGCCCGGCGCCGACCGCGTCGAGCCGCTCCCACACCTGCTCGACATCGCGTTCGCAGGGCAGTTCGTAGTCCGTCATCGCCATGGCTTCATCACCTCCGCCAGCTGTGCCCTGGCCCGCGCGATCCGGCCCCGCACCGCGGTGCCGTTCACGCCGACGATTTCGCCGATCTCCTCGTAGGACCGGCCGTGCACCTCACGCAGCAGCCAGCACGCCCGCTGTTCCGGGGTGAGCTGCGCCAAGGCCGTGTTCAACGCCGCGAGCTGGCCGCTCACCTGCGCGGCCCGCTCCGGCTGGAGGTCGCGGCGCGGCGACTCCGCCGTGTCCAGATCGACGTCGGCCTGCGGCCGGCGCGCCCGGATGGCGTTCAGGCAGCGGTTCGTCGTGGCCCGGTAGAGCCAGCCGACGAACGCGGCGTCCTCGCCGAGCTGGTCGAGCTTGCGCCAGGCGTTGAGGAACACCTCCTGCACGACGTCCTCGGCGTCACCGCGGTTCGCGAGCATCTTCGCCGCGAGCCGGAACATCGGGCCCTGGTAGCGCAGCACGAGCTGTTCGTACGCCCGGACGTCGCCGTCCCGCGCGCGGCCCACCAGGGTCGCGTCGTCGAGCGGCGTGCCGGGATCCGCGCTGGTCGTCGTCACGGCACCTCCTCGGCAAGAGGACACGGGAGCCCGGGAAACGTCACGCACTGATTGTGGGTGACAGCCATCACTCGTGCGAATCCGTGACGAAAGATCACCGCCGGGGTCCTTCCGGCACCAGGCACCCACCGGGGTGCCACGGATCGGGAGGTGTCCCATGTCGCTGGGCGACAAGATCAGCAACAAGGCCGAGGACCTGGGCGGCAAGGCCAAGGAGACCGCCGGGAACGTCACCGGCGACGAGCAACTGAAGGCCGAGGGCCAGGGCGACCAGGCCAAGGCGGGCCTGAAGGACGCCGTCGAGCACGTCAAGGACGCCGCGAAGGACCTCTTCGGCAAGAAGTGAGCCGGGGGCTGACGCGCGGCCGCCCCCGGCCCCGCGTCAGCCTTCCAGCCCCAGGTCGTCCAGGCCCAGGATGAACCGGTACTCGAGGCCTTCCTTCTCGATGGCCTCGCGCGCGCCGGTGTCGCGGTCGACGACCGTCACGACCCCGATGACGTCGGCGCCGGCTTCACGCAGCGCCGCCACCGCGGTGAGCACGCTGCCGCCGGTCGTGGAGGTGTCCTCGACGGCCAGCACGCGCTGGCCGCGGACCTCCATGCCCTCGATGCGCCGCTGCATCCCGTGCGCCTTCGTGTCCTTGCGGACGACGAACGCGTCGAGCACGACACCGTCGGTCGCCGCGGAGTGCAGCATCGCCAGCGCGACCGGGTCGGCGCCGAGCGTGAGCCCGCCGGCCGCCACGTAGTCCCAGTCCGCCGTGAGCTGCCGCAGCAGCTTGCCGATCAACGGCGCGGCCGCGTGGTGCAGCGTCGCCCGCCGGAGGTCGATGTAGTAGTCGGCTTCCTTGCCGGACGCCAGGGTCACTTTTCCGTGCACCACGGAAAGATCGGTGACCAACCTGGCCAGTTCGAGTTTCGCCGCTTGATCCAGAACGGGGTTCGCCACGGCCGTGAGTCTTACACACGACCGGGTTCACTCCCCGATGGATGTGGCGTCGACCGCACGCCCGCGCGTCGCCGCCCAGGCCGGGACCAAGATCGCCACCAGCGCAAGCACTATGGCGACGGCGAGCACCGTCAGGTAGATCGTGATCGGCCCCTGCGGCAGCACGGAACCGGTCACCACGAGGCAGAACGGGACGATCGCGCCGGCCGCCGTCGCCGTGCCGAGCAGGATCGCGATGGTCGCGATCAGCCCGCCTTCGACGCCGGCCATCCGCAGCACCTGGCCGCGGGTGAAGCCGCTCAGCCGCTGCAGCCCGAACTCGCGGCGCCGCTTGCCGGTCGCCATCACCAGCGTGTTGACGACGGAGATCACGGTGTACGCGATGATCATCCCGACGAGCAGGTAGTTGACCCACGCGCCGACCTCGTTGCCCTTGGCGTGCGCCGCGATCAGCGCGTTCCGGTCGCCGATCTGCACCGGCAACCCCGCTGTCGCCGCGCGAAGGTGCGAAGCCAGCGTCGCCGGGTCGACGCCGGGAGCCGCGCGGACCAGCAGCTGCGGGACGAGCCCGGTGGTCGTGTGCGGCGCGAGCAGCCCGGCGGGCAGGACGAGGTTCTCGAACCCGGCGCGTTGGCTCACGACGGCCCCCACCCGCACGTCCACCGGGGTGCCGTCGCCGAGCCGCAGCGACAGCGTGTCGCCGACGTGGCGGCCGAGCGTGTCCGGCACCGTGACGGCGTTCCCGGTCAGCTCACTGACACCGATCGCGGGCCAGCCGTCCTTGTCCTGGTTCGAGTCGAACGGCTTCTCGATGAAGACCGTGCTCGTGACGTATTCCGACGCGCTCGCAACCCCGGGCACCGAACGGACCCGGTCGACCACCGACGGATCGAGCCCGATCGGCGAGCCGACGACGGCGTCCGCGCGCAGGTCCTCGGTGTACGCCTGGTTCGAGACGGCTTCCTGGGTGGTCTGCAGGTAGATATTCGCGGTCGCGATGCCGACGGCGAGCATGATCGGCGTGACCGCGCCGGCCGTCCGGACCGCGACGACGCGGGTGTTGAGCAGCGCGACGCGGCCGACCACGCCGGTGACCGCCTGCAGCGGCCAGCGCAGCAGCGTCGCCATCACCTTCGTGACGCCGGGGCTGATCGCCGCCAGGCCGAACGCCCACAGCATCACGGCCGGGCCGGACGTGCTGGCCGCGACCGGGCCGGTCATCACCGCGACCGTGACGATCGCCAGCGCCGTCCCGCCGCCGAAGCACAGGATCGCCGTGATCAGCCGGATCGGCGTCAGCCAGCGCCGCTCGACGGCGGCTTCGGCGAGCGCCTCGGTCGGGCGGACCTTCGACGCACGCCGTCCCGCGACGAACGCGGCGCCGATGACGGCCAGCAGGGACGCGCCCGCGGCGACCGTCGCCGGGAGCCAGCCCTGCTCGAAGCGCAGCACGTCGGGGACGACGTGGTTGGCCGCGAGCTGGTCGAACAGCCACCGGCCGAGCAGCGGGCCGAGGGCGATCGCGGCCCCCACCGCGAGCAGCCCGACGACCAGCGCCTCGCCGAGCACCATCCGCCGCAGCTGGCGCGGGGTCGTGCCGATGGCGCGCAGCAACGCGAGTTCGCGCTGGCGCTGCTGCGTCGACAGCGAGAGCGTCCCGGCGACGACGAACACCATGACCGACGCCGACAGCCCGCCGGACACCGCGGACAGCACGATGAGGTTCTCGCCGCCCGCGTCGACCTCGGGGAACTCCAGCAGGCCCCGGTCGCTGCCGGTCAGGACGACACCGGCGTCCCCGACCGCCGCCGTCACCGCGGCGACGTCGCCGCCGAAGACGCCGATCGTGTCGAACCGGCCGGGGTGCCCGGCCAGGCGCTCGGCGTCCGAAGGCGCGAAGAACACGGCCGCGTCCCGCATCGGCTGCGGCGCGGTGGCGATGCCCGAGACGCGGTACTGGGCGACCTCGCCGTGCGCGGCGACGGGCAGCGTGGCGCCGACAGCGAGCCCCAGCCCGGCGTCCACCACGACCTCGCCGGGCTGCGGTGCCTGGCCCTGCAACGTGTACGGCGTCAGCACGGCGGAGTCCCAGGCGTGCCCGAGCGCGCTCGCGGAGCCGATCTGCGCGGCGAAGCTGACCTCGCCGACGACGTTCGTGACGCCGGGGACCGCGCGGATGCGGTCGGCCAGCGCGGCGTCGACCCGGACGCGCTCGGCCAGGGTGCCGTTCTCGAACTTGTGCTTGTCCTCGGGGTCGAGGGTCGCCGGGTCGTCCTCCGGCAGCTTGAGCGTCTGCTGCCCGCCGACGACGATCGGCGCCGCGGCCAGCCGCTGCACCGGCGTCTCGGACCGGATGCCGGACTCCATCAGGCCACCGCACGCGGAGACGATCACCGCGCCGAAGAAGACGGCGACGAACGTCGCCAGGAAGGCGCCCTTGCGCAGGCGCAGGGTGCGCAGTGCGAGTCTGAACATCAGGCCCGCACCGCCGACCGGTCCCAGGCACCGAGGTGGGTCATCCGCTCGGCGACGGCTTCCGCGGTCGGCCGGGCCAGCCGGCCGGCGATCCGGCCGTCGGCCAGGAACACGACGTCGTCGGCGTGGGACGCGGCGACCGGGTCGTGCGTCACCATGATCACCGTCTGGCCGGACGCCCGGACGGACTCGCGCAGCAGGCCCAGGACGTCGGCGGCGGTGCGGGTGTCGAGCGCGCCGGTCGGCTCGTCGGCGAACAGCACGGCCGGGTCGGTGACCAGGGCCCGCGCGATCGCGACGCGCTGCTGCTGCCCGCCGGAGAGCTGCCCGGGCAGGTGCTTGCGGCGGCCGTCGAGCCCGACGTGCGTGAGGATCCGCGAGACGAGCCGCTTGTCCGCGCGCTTCCCGGCCAGCTGCAGCGGGAGGACGACGTTCTGCTCGACCGTCAGCGCCGGGAGCAGGTTGAACGCCTGGAACACGAAGCCGACGCGGTCGCGCCGCAGCTTGGTCAGGTAGGTCTCGCTCTTGCCGTCGAGGTCCTGCCCGTCGAGCACGACCCGGCCCGACGTCGGCCGGTCGAGGCCCGCCGCGCAGTGCAGGAACGTGCTCTTGCCCGAGCCCGACGGGCCCATCACGGCCGTGAAACCGCCGCGCGGGAAGGAGATCGAGACCCCGTCCAGCGCGACCACGCCTTCGCCGTACTCCTTGCGCACGGCTTCGAGCCGGACCGCGTCGGCTGCCTCGTGCCACCCAGTTGTCATGGGAAGAACGCTAGGCAGGTAGCGCCCGGACCTCCCTGGTGCTGACGCGCGTTTCGAAGGTAGGGACAGCCCTACTCAGGTGCGGCCCTTGCCGCCGAAACCGCCGCTGATCTTGCGCAGCACCGCGCGCGGGAGCAGGCCGCCGATCGCCACGACGGCCTTGTACTGCAGGCTCGGCACCGAGATCACCTTGCCGCGGCGCAGGTCCGCGAGGGCCTCGTCGACCACCTGTTCGACGCCCAGCCAGGCGATCTTCGGGCCCGGCCGGTCCAGGCCGGCCCGCTCGTGGAACTCGGTCGCGGTGAAGCCCGGGCAGAGCGCCATCATCCGGACGCCCTTCGGCAGCGACGCGGCGATGCCCTCGGTGAACGACGTGACCCAGTTCTTGCTCGCGGTGTAGGTCGAGCCGCGGCCGCTGAAGAAGCCCGCGACGCTGCTGACCTGGATGACGTCACCGCGGCCGCGGTCGACCATGCCCGGCAGCACCGCGCGGGTCAGCCGCAGGACGGCGGTGACGTTGACGTCGAGCTGGCGCTGCAGCGCGTCCGGCGAGACGGTCCAGAAGTCGCCGCCCAGCCCGAACCCGGCGTTGTTCACGAGCAGGTCGACCGGGCCGGCGGCCAGCCGCTCCTCGACGGCCGTTCGTCCGTCCACTTCGGACAGGTCGGCGGGCAGCACCTCGACGGCGACGCCGTGGCGTTCGCGCAGTTCGGCGGCGTAGGTCTCCAGTCGCGAGGCGTCCCGGGCGACGAGCACCAGGTCGTACTTCTCGGCGGCGAGCGTGCGCGCGAACTGCGCGCCGATGCCCGCGGTGGCTCCGGTGATCACGGCGGTGTGATGTCCGGGGCTTCGCCCCGGGCCGGGGGCGCCGCCACCCGGACCCCCGGCAAAGACGTTGGTGGTGGTCATGTGGGTGAACCATACGCGCTGGTCAGGGCCCGAGGTGCAGCCGTTTGACGCCCGGGCTATCGTCCCGGCATGGGTAAGCACAGCAGGCGCAAGAGCGGCTATCTGCCCAGGGTCGCCGCCGGCGCGGCACCCGTCGCCCTCCTCTTCGCCGCCCCCGTTTCGGCGTTCGCCGCCCCGTCCGACCTGACGCTGCCGATCGACCACCGGCACACCACGACGCTGAACAACGACGGCGACGCTCTCACCGCGACCCGCCGCGACGTCGTCGGCAAGCGGCTCGGTGACGTGCGGCTCGCCGCCGACCGCACCGAGGCCGTCGCCACGGGCGGCGAACGCGCGGGTGTCGCCGAGAGCGCCCACCAGGGCGTTTGGCTGGGTCACGGCGTCGACGTCCTGAGCGAGCACGCCGAGCAGCTCGACACCGGGCTGTTCACCGGAGACCTCACCGGCGGGATCGCCGCCCGCCGCTCGTCCGGGCAGGCGGTCGACCTCGGCCAGTTCGGCGCGGTCGGGACGACGTCCGAGCAGCACGTCATCAGCAGTTTCACCGGCGTCCTCGACGTGGGCCAGAAGCACGAGGTGGGCGGCACGCTGGGGCCGGCGTCCGGCCTGGTCAGGACGTCACAGAGCCTGTCATCGGGCTCGTTCGGCGGCGACTTCGGCGTCGACCGCGTGGTTCACGTCCAGGGCAGCACGACGTCGGTGCGCGGCACGCTGGACCAGCACCCCTCGGTGTCGCTGAGCGTGCTGGACCGGCCGGTGCTCTAGTCCTGCTAGTCCTGCTAGTCCTGCGGGGTGTCCGCGGGCGGCGGCTGCTGCACCGGGATCCCGGTGGCCGGCGTGCCCGGCGCGGAACCCACGGCGGGGATCGGCGCGCTCGCCTGGTGGCGGCCGGCGTCGTAGTCCCCGTCGAACGGGTCGACGATGTCCGCGATCTCGCCGAGGTCGCGCAGCAGGCGCTCGAGGCGCGACGGGCCGGCGGTCGGGACGACGCTGGCGAGCACCCACTCGCTCTCGAGCCAGGCCACACCGACGTCGCCGCCGAGCTGGTCCGCGGCGTCGACGAGCTCCTGGGTGATCACCGCGCGGGCGCCGTCGGCGTCGTCCGCGAAGGCGTAGCGGGAGCCGATCGGACCGAGCATCTCGGGCATGTCGGCGCGCTGGAACGGCACGCTGGACAGCCACATCTCGATCGGGATCTTGTGCTTCTTGTTGCAGCGCACCGCGACGACGACGGCCGGGATCTGCCCCTCGGACTCGATGTCGAAGATGAACACCGGGCGGCGGCCGTCGGAGGTGAAGGTCGAGCCCGCGACGACGTTGACGGCGGCGTCCGCGCCGAAGTAGCCGATCGCACCGTTGGACCACTGCTGCGGCAGCCGCTCGTCCTCTTCGACGAACTGCCAGCCGCGCAACTGTGCCCAGCGCATGCGCTCGCGGTTGCGCGAGCCCTCCTTCGCCCGATCGGCGGCGAGCAGCCCCAGCCCCGCCACCAGGGCGACGGCCGCGATGACGAACCAGATCCACGCCGGAATACCCACGATCGTCAGCGTATCGCCTGCTACGCCGAAGAGATGATCGCCGGTACCCGTGTCGCCGCGCCCATTCGAAGCATTTCCCGCCTACAACGTCGACAAATCGCTTAATCACACGATTCGGCCAGGGCTGCAAGGCACGCGAAGAACGTGGCCCGGTCGGCCTTTCCGAGCGGTTCGACCAGGTGAGCCCGCACGGCGGCGGCGTGCACCGGCCGCGCGCGGGCGACTTCCGCGCGGCCGGCGTCGGTGATGACGACCTCGACTCCGCCGTCGACCGGCCGCCGCGTCACGAGCCCGCGTTGCTCCATGCGGGTCAGGTGGTGCGACAACCGGCTGCGGTGCCACCCCATCGAGTCGGCGAGCTGGTTCTGCCGCAGGCTCCCCTTCCCGTCCTCGGCGACGCGTGTGAGCACGCCGAAGTCCGGATCGGACAGTCCGGTCGCGGCGGCGACGTCCTCGACGACCCGGGCCCGCACGGTTTCGGCCGCGCGCTTCCAGGCGTGCCACAACGCCATGTCGTCCTTGCTGAGCCGGTCCACGAGCGGCAACTCTACGACGGTGTTGTCATGACAACAAGATCCGGCGTACGGTGTTGTCATGACAACAGCATTGGTGACGGGCGGGAACAGGGGCATCGGCAAGGCGATCGCGGCCGGACTCGTCCGGCGGGGATTCACCGTCTACTCGGGAGCGCGTGACGTCGGCCGCGGTGCGGCCGCCGCGGCGGAGATCGGCGCGAAGTTCGTCCGGCTCGACGTGCTTTCCGACGAGGACGTCGAAAACGCGGTGGCGGCGATCGGGGAACTGGACGTACTGGTGAACAACGCCGGGATCAACGCGGGCGGGTACGGGAAGCCGTCGGACGAGACCGCGGAGACACTGCGGCGGGTCTACGAGACCAACGTGTTCGCGGTCGTCCGCGTGACGAACGCGTTCCTGCCGCTGCTGCGGCGGTCACCCGCGGGCCGGATCGTCAACGTGACCAGCAAACGCGGCTCGATCGGCGAAGACGGGGCCTGGGCCGGGCAGCCGTCCATGTCCTACTCCGGCTCGAAGACCGCCCTCAACGCGCTGACCGCGCACTACGCGCGGGAACTCGCGGACACGAAGATCAAGGTGAACGGCGCCGCACCCGGCCACGTCGCCACGGATTTCAACGGCTTTCGCGGGAGCCGCACTCCCGAAGAAGGCGCCGAAGTGGCCATCCGGCTGGCCACTGTGGACGAAAACGGGCCAACCGGCGCCGTCTTCGAAGACGAGCGCCGGTTGGCCTGGTGATACTTGCACTTTCGGGGTTTCCGAGTGGCGGATCAGACGCGGGTCACCGTCAGCGCGTTGCCCGCCTCGATGTCCGGGATGTCGACCCGGACCGTGTCGCCGTCGCGGACCTCGCCCGACAGCAGTTCCTTCGCGAGCTTGTCGCCGATCGCCGACTGGACCAGCCGCCGCAGCGGGCGGGCGCCGTAGATCGGGTCGAAGCCGTTGAGGGCGAGCCACTCGCGGGCGCCGTCGGTGACCTCCAGGTGCAGCCGGCGCTGGGCCAGCCGCGCGGCCAGCCGGGCCACCTGGATGTCCACAATGGACGTCAGCTGCTCGGTGCCGAGCGAGTGGAACACGACGATGTCGTCGAGCCGGTTGAGGAACTCCGGCTTGAACTGCCGCTGCACCACGTCCAGCACCGCGTCCCGCCGCCGGCGTTCGTCCAGGTTCGGGTCGGCGATGGCCTGCGAACCGAGGTTCGAGGTCAGGATCAGGATGGTGTTCCGGAAGTCGACCGTCCGGCCCTGGCCGTCGGTCAGCCGCCCGTCGTCGAGGACCTGCAGCAGCACGTCGAAGACGTCCGGGTGGGCCTTCTCGACCTCGTCGAGCAGCACCACCGAGTACGGCCGGCGCCGGACGGCTTCGGTCAGCTGCCCGCCCTGGTCGTACCCGACGTACCCCGGCGGGGCGCCGACCAGGCGCGCCACCGAGTGCTTCTCGGCGTACTCGCTCATGTCGATCCGCTGGATCGCCCGCTCGTCGTCGAAGAGGAACTCCGCCAGCGCCTTGGCCAGCTCGGTCTTGCCGACGCCGGTCGGGCCGAGGAACAGGAACGACCCGGTCGGCCGGTCCGGGTCGGCGACGCCGGCCCGGGCGCGGCGCACCGCGTCCGCCACGACCTGCACGGCTTCGGGCTGCCCGATGACCCGCCGGCCCAGCTCCTCTTCCATCCGGAGCAGCTTGCCGGTCTCGCCCTCGAGCAGCCGTCCCGCCGGGATGCCGGTCCACGCGGCCACGACGTCCGCGACGTCGTCGGCGCCGACCTCTTCCTTGAGCATCACGTTCTGCTGGCTCGCCTCGTTCGCGGCCGTCGCGGCCTCGAACTCCTTCTCCAGCGCCGGGATCCGGCCGTAGCGCAGCTCGGCGGCCTTGCCCAGGTCACCGTCGCGCTCGGCGCGCTCGGACTCGCCGCGCAGCTGCTCCAGCTGCTCCTTGAGCTCGCGGACCTTCTCGATGGAGCCCTTCTCGTTCTGCCAGCGCGCGGTCAACGCGGTCAGCGTCTCGCGCTTCTCGGCCAGCTCGGCGCGCAACGCGCTGAGCCGGTCCTTCGAAGCCGCGTCGCTCTCCTTGGCGAGCGCCATCTCCTCGATCTCGAGTCGGCGCACAGCGCGTTCGACCTCGTCGATCTCCACCGGCCGCGAGTCGATCTCCATGCGCAGCTTGGACGCGGCCTCGTCGACCAGGTCGATGGCCTTGTCCGGCAGGAAGCGCGCGGTGATGTAGCGATCGGACAGCGTCGCCGCGGCGACCAGCGCGGCGTCCGTGATCCGGACGCCGTGGTGCACCTCGTAGCGCTCCTTCAGCCCGCGAAGGATCGCGATGGTGTCCTCCGGCGACGGCTCGCCGACCAGCACCTGCTGGAAGCGCCGCTCCAGGGCGGCGTCCTTCTCGATGTGCTGGCGGTACTCGTCGAGCGTGGTCGCGCCGACCATCCGCAGCTCACCGCGGGCGAGCATCGGCTTGATCATGTTGCCCGCGTCCATCGCGCCCTCGCCGGTCGCGCCGGCGCCGACGATGGTGTGCAGCTCGTCGATGAAGGTGACGACCTCGCCCGCGGAGTCGGTGATCTCCTTGAGCACGGCCTTCAGCCGCTCCTCGAACTCGCCGCGGAACTTCGCGCCGGCCACCATCGACCCGAGGTCGAGGGCGATGACGCGCTTGCCGCGCAGCGACTCGGGGACGTCGCCGGCGATGATGCGCTGGGCCAGGCCCTCGACGATCGCCGTCTTGCCGACGCCCGGCTCGCCGATCAGGACCGGATTGTTCTTCGTGCGCCGCGACAGCACCTGCACGACGCGGCGGATCTCGGTGTCCCGGCCGATGACCGGGTCGAGCTCGCCGGCGCGGGCGCGCGCGGTCAGGTCGACGCCGTACTTCTCCAGCGCCTTGAACGTGCTCTCCGGGTCCGCGCTGGTGATCCGGGCGGAGCCGCGGACCTTGGCGAACGCCTCCCGCAGCGCGTCCGGGGTGGCGCCGTGCCGCTTGAGCAGGTCGGCCACCTGGCCGCCCTCGGTGGCCAGCCCGACCAGCAGGTGCTCGGTCGAGACGTACTCGTCGCCCAGCTCGGTCGCCAGCTTCTGCGCGTGCGTCAGCGACTTCACGGCGAAGGTGTCGAACTGCGGGCTCGACACGGTCGCGCCGGTCGCCGACGGCAGCGCCGCGGTGATCGGCTCGAGCTCCTTGTGCACCACCCCCGGGTCGGCCCCGACCGCGGTCAGCAGCGGTGCGGTCAGCCCCTCACCCTGCGCCAGCAGGGCGCCCAGCAGGTGGGCGGCCGACACGTGCGGGTTGCCGGCCATGGTGGCCGCCTGCGCCGCGGACGAGATCGCCTGCTGGGTCTTCGTGGTCGGGTTGAAAGCGTCCATCCCTCACCTCATGCTCGATTACAAGAAAGTCCTGGTGACAGGCCTGACCGAAGCCCGTCAGTCTCTACAACGCACGAAGACTTGAGTCTGTTCCGCTCAACTTTGGCCGGGTGCGACCGCGTCCGCCGGCAGCCGGGGCGCGAGCGTCCCGAGCCCGGCGACGGCGAGCCCGGCGCACACCCCGACCAGCACCCAGGGTAACCAGTCGGCGACCGAGAACAAGGCCACCACAGCGGGCGCGAGGACCTGCGCCATGGTGAACGCGTACTGGTACGCAGCGAGATAACGTCCACGGGCGTCCGGAGGTGCCGCGGCCTCGGCGAGCGCCCCCGAGCGCGGCCCGAAGACCAGGTCGCCGGCGGCGAACACCAGCGTCGAGACCAGCAGGTAGACCACCCGCCAGCCTTCGGGGACGAGCAGCACGCCCAGGCTGACCAGGCACCACGCGGAGAACAACGCCGAGCCGGCCCGCATCGCGCCGATCCGGGTCAGCTTCGCCGTGAGCCGCAGCGCGAGCGTGCCGCCGACGCTGGTCAGCACGGTGAGCAGGGCGAGGATCGCGCCCGGCAGCCAGGCCGGGCCGTGCAGCCGGTCGAGGACGAACACCGGCGTGCCGATCAGGAAGAACTCGAGCGAGAGCCCGAACAGGCCGCTGAACAGGATCAACGCGAGGTACGGCCGGTTGCGCAGCACCCGCGCGGGCCGCTCGCAGTCCTTCTGGTGCGGTCGCACGAGCCGGACGCAGAAGCCGAGGATGCCGGCGGCGACGACGAACGTGCCGACGTCCAGCAGGAGCGCGACCCGGTACCCGGCCAGCCCCTGCCAGGTCAGCAGCACTCCCGCCACCAGACCCCCGAGGCCGAAGCAGCCGGCCCGCACCATCCCCACCTCGGCGAACGGCCGATCCTTCGGGACGTCGCCCGCGACGTCGGCGATGAGCACGAACAGGCAGCTGTAGAACAGCTGCTGCCCGGCCGCGAGCAGGACCGCGGCGAACACCACGGCCCCGGCGCCG
Source organism: Amycolatopsis sp. NBC_00348 (assembly GCF_036114655.1). Lineage (NCBI taxonomy): Bacteria > Bacillati > Actinomycetota > Actinomycetes > Pseudonocardiales > Pseudonocardiaceae > Amycolatopsis > Amycolatopsis sp. NBC_00348. Next base: position 8,148,162 of record NZ_CP107994.1, read on the forward strand.
TCGGCCACCAGGTACGCGCCGGCGCCGGCGGCCTGCAGCAGCTGGGCGCAGATGACGACGACGCGCGGGCCGACGCGGTCCACCAGCCGTCCGGCCAGCGGCGGCACGACCAGGCCGCCGACCGTACCGAGGGTGACCGCGGTGCCCGCGACGGCGAGCGGCACGCCGACCACCTGGGTCACGTAGACCAGGGCGAGCGGGAGAAACAGACCTGAGCCGAAGTTGTCGATCCCCAACGCGCACAGCAGTGCGACCCGGCTACGCGTCACGCATCGACGTTAGCTCTGGTCAGCACCGGGAAGTCAGGACCGAACGGAGACAATCGGTCACGCCGAATGCAACTGGCGGTGTGACCGATTGCCCGTCCGTCACTTGGTCGTGTCAGCGAGACACGCCACGCTGCCGAGCGCGCGGCGGAGGTCGGTGTTCATCTCCGCGAGCCGCCCGGTGAGGTCGGTGACGCGGGCGTCGTCCCAGCCGCCGAGGGCCTGCTCCATGAACTCGAGGTAGTTGGTCCGCCAGTTGGCGAGCTCCGCGCGGCCCTTCTCGGAGACGCTCACCAGCGTCGCCCGGCCGTCCTCGGGCGCGGGACGGCGGTCGATCAGCCCGGCGGCGGAGAGCTGGGTGATCTGCCTGCTGACGACGGACAGGTCGACGAACCGGCGTTTCGCCAGCTCGGACGGCCGCGCCTCACCGTTCTTCGCCAGGTCCGACAGCAGCATCGCGGCCGCGGGGTGCAGCCCCGGCGCGTCCTGCCAGGCCTGCATGATCCAGGCGTGCTGCAGCTGGGACGCAGTTTTCAGCTCACGCATGAGCTCGACCCGGACGTCGTCCTCGGTGTCGTCGAAACTCATCGGAGCCCTCCCGGTACTGCCTGTTAGTTGTGCAATACAAGTTTATTGCCGGACACTTGCGCAGGGCAAGCATCGGCCCGGTGAGGTCCCCCACGCCGACACTGGCGGCAATACACCCGGTCGGAGCAACAATGCGGGCAAAAGGGCGCCCGGCCGCTACCCTGCGGACGGGCCGCGCACGAAGCGTGCGCGGAGTGGCTGGGCGGAAGCGATGGACACCGGGAGGCGGCTGTGCGCGGAACTGCCGTCGTCGTGCCCGGACCGGCGGTGACCGACCGGGTGCCGTCCTCCCTCCGTCCCCGACCGGTGAACCCCGGCCCATGACAGCCGACTCGGTCAGCCCGCTCCCCCGCTCCTCGACCTCGCGCGAGGCACCCCCGGCCGTCACCGCGATGGTCCAGCTCATCCGGGACAGCTGGGCCAGGTCCGAGCCGTACATCGCGGACATCTCCCAGTTCTTCTACGGGATGCTGTTCACCCTGGCGCCGACCACGCGTGACTTCTTCCCGATCAACATGGAGATCCAGCGCGGCCGGCTGGTGCGCGCGCTGGTGCACATCGTGCAGATGGTCGACCGGCCCGACGACCTGGCGCCGTTCCTGCGGCAGCTGGGGCGCGACCACCGGAAGTTCGGCGTGGCGCCCCGGCACTACGAAGCCGTCGGCACGGCACTGCTGGCGTCGCTGAAGAACCACCTCGGCCGGGAGTGGACGCCCCAGGTCGAGCGGGCCTGGGCCGAGGCGTTCACCATCGCCGCGCGCGCCATGCAGGACGCCGCCGCGGCCGACCAGAACCCGCCGTCGTGGCACGCCACCGTCGTCGAGCACCGACGGCTGACCTGGGACCTCGCCCTGGTGCGGCTCGTCCCGGACCAGCTGGTGCCCTACCACCCCGGCCAGTACATGAGCGTCGAAGTACCGCAGCGGCCACGGCTGTGGCGCTACCTGTCCCCGGCGAACGCGCCGCGCGAGGACGGCGGCATCGAGTTCCACGTCCGCGCCGTCGACGGCGGCTGGGTCTCACGCGCCATCGTCAGCCACACGCAGCCCGGCGACGTCTGGCGGCTCGGGCCGCCACTGGGCCGGCTGGCGGTCGACCGCGAGGCCGCGCGGAACGTGCTGATGATCGCCGGCGGCACCGGCATCGCGCCGCTGCGCTCGATCCTCGACCACCTCGCGCTGTGGGGCGAGAACCCCAAGGTGCGCCTCTTCTACGGCGGCGCGGCCCGCGAGGACCTCTACGACCTCGAAGAACTGCGTGCGCTCGCCTCCATCAACCCCTGGCTGAACGTGACGCCGGTGGTGGAGCGCGGCGGCGACGTCCCCGGGTTCGAGCAGGGCACGCTCGCCGAGGCCGTCACGCGCTACGGCTCCTGGCCGGGGCACCACGTCCTCGTCTCCGGCTCGCCGGCGATGATCCGGGCGACCGTCTCCCGGATGCTCGTCGCGGGCAGCGCGCTGGACCAGATCCAGTACGACCCGTTCACGATCGACTAGCGCCCGACAATGGTGACGCACTCGTCCGATGAATGAGTCGGTTGCACTTCGGCAATTGTTACGGGTTTTCGTGAATCCTTCCGGGTGATCGTTTTTACGCAGTGCCAGGCCGGGTTGACCGCGCGTGGCGAAATTGCTCCGTTCGAGGGGAACGCGCGGAATCACGCGCATCTGCACGGGAATGCGCCTACAGTCGGGAACCCTCGGGGGCGGTACCGCTACAGCTGTGCCGCGTGGACGGCGCCACAAAGCCATGCACGACTGGAGAAAACCGTTCCCGATGACTGCTGAATCCGTGAAGATCCCCACCCTGCCCGTGTCCACCCCCGTTCCCGTTTCGGCTGGAGAGGGCCGAGAGATGGCCCGGCTGATCCGGGAAAGTTTTGCGGTGGTCGAGGCGAAAGCCGACGAACTCGCGCAGTACTTCTACGGTGCGCTGTTCGTGGTCGCGCCCGATTGCCGTGACCTGTTCCCGGTCTCCATGACGACCCAGCGCAGCAGGCTGCTGCGCGCGCTGGTGTACGTCGTGCAGATGGTCGACCGGCCGGACGAGCTCGTCACCTTCCTCGGCCAGCTGGGCCGCGACCACCGCAAGTTCGCGGTCGTCGCGCGTCACTACGACGCCGTCGGGATCGCCCTGCTCGCGGCGCTGAAGCGGTTCCTCAAGGACAAGTGGACGCCCGAGGTGGAGTCCGCGTGGTCCACGGCGTACGGGATCATCGCCAAGACCATGCGCGAGGCCGCCCAGGCCGAGACCGGGCCGGCGTCGTGGTCGGCGACCGTGCTCGAACATCGGAAGCTCACCCGCGACGTCGCGCTGGTCAAGGTGCAGACCGAGGGCCTGCTCCCGTACCGCGCCGGCGGTTACGTCAGCGTGGAGGTGCCGCAACGACCGCGGTTGTGGCGGTACCTCTCGCCGGCGAACGCGCCTCGCGGCGACGGCCAGCTCACCTTCCACGTGCGGACCGTGCCGGGCGGCTGGGTCAGCGGCGCCATCGTCAACCACACCAAGCAGGGTGACGTCTGGCGGCTCGGGCCGTCGATGGGCGCACTGAGCGTACGGCCGAGCACCACGAAGAAACGGCTGCTGATGATCGCCGGTGGCACCGGGCTCACGCCGTTGCTCGCCATCCTCGACGACCTCCAGCGGTGGAAGCGGAACCCGCCGGTGCACCTGTTCTTCGGCGGCCGCAGACCGGAAGATCTCTACGCACTGGAAGATTTGCGACGGCTGAGTGCTACGTCGAAGTGGCTTACGGTAACCCCGGTTACCGAAGAGGGCGCTTTGTCCGGCGGCGACCGTGGCACGCTCGCCCACGCAGTGACCCAGCGCGGCACGTGGAAGAACCACGACGTGCTCGTTTCCGGATCTCCGCAGATGATCCAGGCGACCATTGCGAAACTGCTGACCAAGGGCGTCGATCTGGAACGAATATCGTACGACCCGTTCACGCTCGACTGATCGCTCGCTATCGTCGCCGATATGGAGACGACTATTCCGGTTTCGGGCGGCATCGGCGGTTACCTGGCGGAACCCGAGGGAGCGGGGCCGCACCCGGGTGTGGTGCTCATCCACGACGCGTTCGGGCTGAGCCAGGACACCCGCAACATCACCGACCGCTTCGCCGGCGAGGGCTTCCTGGCCCTCAGCCCCGACCTGTACTCGCGCGGCGGCATGCGCCGGTGCGTGCGGCGCGTGTTCTCGGACATGTTCGCGAACCGGGGCCAGGCGTTCGACGACATCGAGGCGTCCCGCGCGCTACTGGCCGCGCGCCCGGACTGCAGCGGCCGGATCGGCATCGCCGGGTTCTGCATGGGCGGCGGCTTCGCGCTCGTGGCGGCGTCACGCGGCTTCCAGGCGTCCGCGCCCTACTACGGCCAGCTGCCGAAGAACCTGTCCGTGCTGGACGACGCCTGCCCGATCGTCGCGAGCTTCGGCCAGAAGGACTTCGGCCTGCGCGGCGCGGCCGCGAAACTCGAGACGGCGCTCACCGAGCGTGAGGTCCCGCACGACGTCAAGGAGTACCCGGGCGCCAGCCACGGGTTCGCCAACAAGATCGACGTCGCGGCGCCGCTGAACCTGCTGCTCAAGGTCGTCGGCTTCACCTACCACCACGAAGCGTCCGAGGACGCGTGGCGCCGGGTGACGGACTTCTTCGGTGAACACCTGGACCGACCTTCGCGCTGAGCCGACCGGAGCAGGAAAACCGCCGAATGGCGGTAGTTCGTTGACCGTTGTGCCCGAATCAACTTATGGTCTAGACCACATCTCCCCCGGATGTGCTCGTTCGCCCTCCCTCCGGAACGACGTCGTTCCCCCTTCGAGGAGCCGAAATGACCTTGAAGCGCAAGTTCTTGGCGGCCGCCGCCGGTGCGATCCTCGCGCCGGTGCTGGTGGTCGTCCTCCCTGCCGCCTCAGCCAGTGCCCACGGTTACATCTCCGACCCACCCAGCAGGCAGGCCAACTGCGCGGCGGGGAAGGTGCCGAACTGCGGGCAGATCGTCTACGAACCCCAGAGCGTCGAGGGCCCGAAGGGCCTGCGCAGCTGCAACGGCGGGCTGTCCCAGTTCGCCGAGCTGACCGACGAGTCGAAGCCGTGGCCGGCCAAGTCCGTCGGCACGACGGTGACGTTCAACTGGGTGTTCACCGCCCGGCACGCCACGTCGAGCTACGACTACTACATCGGCAACACCCGCGTCGCGACGTTCCCCGGCAACAACCAGCAGCCGCCGGCGACGCTGTCGCACACGGTGAACCTCTCGGGCTATTCAGGCCGGGTGAAGGTGCTGGCCATCTGGAACATCTCCGACACGTCCAACGCGTTCTACAGCTGCGTCGACCTCCAGATCGGTGGTGGCGGCACGACGACCCCGCCGCCCACCACCACGCCGCCCCCGACCACGACCCCGCCGCCCACCACGACCCCGCCCCCGACGACGACCCCGCCGGCCGGCGGAACGTGGGCCGCGGGCACGGCGTACAAGGCCGGTGACGTCGTCACGTACGGCGGCGCGAGCTACCGCTGCCTCCAGCCGCACACGGCGATCGCGGGCTGGGAGCCGCCGAACACCCCGGCCCTCTGGCAGCGCCAGTGAGGTTCCTGCTGGTCGCCGTCGCGCTGCTGCTGGCCGGATGCGGCAGCGGCGCGACGGCGGCCGCCCCGGCGTACAACGCGGCCGACGTGATGTTCCTGCAGATGCTGATCCCCCAGAACCAGCAGGGCATCGAGATCGCCGGCCTGGCACAGACGCGGCAGCTGCCTGCGGACCTGAAGGTCCTGGCGGCGGCGATCGAGTCGACGCAGCAGACCGAGATCAACGACATGAAGAGCTGGCTGGGCAGCTGGAAGCAGCCGGAAACGATGGACATGAACCCGGCGGCCCACGCCGGCCACGGCGGCATGCAGATGACCGCCCCGGACCTGGTCGGCACGCTGAAGACCGCACCGGACACGGAGTTCGGCCGCAAGTTCCTGGACGTCCTGACGGGTCAGCAGCAAGGAGCCGTCGAGCTGGCCCAGACGGAGAACGGCACGAGCGGCGGCGTCAACGCCCAGGCCCGCGACCTGGCCCGCCGCGTCATCGAGTCGCGTAGCGCCGAAGTGAAGCAGCTGCTGAACTTCAAGCCCTGACGCGCCCGGGGCTTGAAAGCCGTGAAGGCCTCCTTACCGGCTTTAAGAGCCGGTAAGGAGGCCTTCACGGACCTTGCGGACTAACGGCGCTTGGGGCGCCAGACCACCATCGCGGTCTGCTGGTTCATCGGGACCAGGTCCCGGCGGTAGGAAGCGTGTGCCGCCGCGGCGGCCTGCTCCCCGGCGGCGTACGCCGCGGCCAGTTCCTCGGTGATCTCCGACAGCCTCGCCCGCAGCGCGTCGACCTGGTTCTCCAGCTCGATGATGCGCTTGATGCCGGCCAGGTTCACGCCGTCTTCCTGCGACAGCCGCTGGACCTCGCGCAGCAGCGCGATGTCCCGCATCGAGTAGCGGCGCCCGCCACCGGAGGTGCGGCCCGGCGACACCAGGCCCTGCCGGTCGTAGGTGCGCAACGTCTGCGCGTGCATCCCCGCCAGCTGGGCCGCCACCGAGATGACGAACACCGGGGTCTCTTCGTCCCCCTCCGGGGGAATCCCGCCGAACATCCCACTCACCTGCCTTCGAGCAGCTCAGTGATCTCCGGCCGGGGGTCGTGCCCGGCCATCGCCTCGGCGTACGACTGCAGAGCCTCGCGCGCCTTGTCGTCCAGTTTGGCGGGAATCGCCGCTTGCAGGGTGACGAGCAGGTCACCTTGCGCACCGTCGCGCTTCGCGATGCCCTTGCCGCGCACGCGCAGCACCCGCCCGCTCGCCGTGCCCGGGGGCACCTTGAGCGAGACCTTGCCCTCGAGGGTCGGCACCGTGATCGTGGTGCCGAGCGTGAGCTCGGTGAAGTCCACCGGCACTGCGATCGTCAGGTCGAGCGCCTTGCGCCCGAACAGCGCGTGCGGAGCCACGTGCACCCGGACGTAAAGATCGCCCGCCTGCGCGCCACCCCGGCCCGGCTCGCCCTGACCGGCCAGCCGGATGCGCTGGTCGTCGTCGACGCCCGGCGGGATCCGGACGGTCAGCGTGCGGGTCCGCGTGCTGATGCCTTCGCCGCCGCACTCGGGGCACGGGTCGTCGATGATCTGCCCGCGGCCGCGGCAGTCGCGGCACGGCTCCGAGAACGCGAACGCGCCCTGGCTCCGGCTGACCAGCCCCGACCCACTGCAGGTCGGGCAGGTCCGCGGCGACGTGCCCGGCTTCGCGCCGTTGCCGCCGCACGTGGAACAGGTCGCCGGGCTCGACAACCGCAGCGGCAGGGTCGCGCCCTTGACCGCCTCGGTGAAGTCGATCCGGACGTCCGTCTCGACGTCGGCACCGCGCTGCGGCCGGTTCGCCGTCGCGCCGGCCGACGACCGGCCGCGGCCGAACAGCCCGCCGAGGATGTCGCCGAGCCCGCCCATCCCGCCCTGCTGGCCCGCACCCGCGCCGGCCTGGCCGAAGATGTCGCCCATGTCGAAGCCGCCGGAACCGCCGCCGGTGGGGAAGTTGAACCCGCCACCACCCGAGCCGCCGAACAAGCGCCGCGCCTCGTCGTACTCCTTGCGCTTGCTCGCGTCGGAGAGCACGCCGTAGGCCTCGGAGACCGACTTGAACTTCTGCTCCGCCTGCGCGTTGCCGGCGTTCGCGTCCGGGTGGTTCTCCTTGGCCAGCTTGCGGTAGGCCTTCTTGATCTCGTCCGCCGTGGCGTCGGAGGAGACGCCCAGTTCCCGGTAGAAGTCCTTACCGATCCATTCCCGAGCACTCATCGGGCGCCTCCTCCTTCCGCTGGAACCGGATACTGCTTACTGCTGCTGCTCATCGAGTCCGCTGTCGAGCGGCAGCTCGCCACCGACCGGCGGGTCCACCGGGGCCGCGCCGGGCTCGTGGTCGGTCACGCCGACCAGCGCCGCCCGCAGCACGCGGTCGCCGAAGCGGTAGCCGCGGCGCATGACCACGGTGACCGTCGGGCCCGCCACGTCCGGCGAGGTGTTGTGCTGCACGGCTTCGTGCACGCTCGGGTCGAAGGGCTCGCCCTCGCTGCCGAACGACTCGAGCCCCGCGCGCTGCAGACCGCTGATCAGCTTGTCGCCGACGGCCTTGAACGCCCCGGTGAGGTCACCGTGCTGGTCGGCCCGCTCGAGGTCGTCGAGCAGCGGCAGCAGGTCGTTGACCACCGTCGCCTTCGCGCCGATCACGACCGCTTCGCGGTCACGCTCGACGCGCTTGCGGTAGTTGGCGTACTCGGCCTGCAGGCGCTGGAGGTCGGCGGTGCGCTCGGAGAGCTCCTTCTCGACGTCGGAGACCACGGCCACCGAATCGTCCATGATGGACTCGCCGAGCGAGGGGCCCGCGTGTTCCACGGGCGCCTCGGGCTCCGGCGCCGCGTGGGCCGGACCGGGCGGGCGAACCTGCCCGGTCTGCGGGTCCACGCGACGTCGATCACGCACGACCACCGGCTCCTCGGGGCCGCGGCCCTGGTTCTCGGATTCGTCGTAGCTGTGGGTCACTTCTTCTCGTCCTCTTCGACGATCTCGGCGTCCACCACGTCGTCGGCCTTGTCCTGAGCACCGGCCGCGCCGGTGTCACCGGCCGCACCCGAAGCTCCGGCCGCACCGGCCGCGGCGTCGGCGTTCGCATTGGCGTACAGGGCGGTGCCCAGCTCCTGCGAGGCGGTGTTCAGCTTCTCGATCGACTCGCGGATCTTCGCCGAGTCGGTGCCCTTCAGGGCTTCGTTCGACTCGTCGATCGCGGACTTGACCTTGCCCTTGAGGTCCTCGGGCAGCTTGTCGTCGTTGTCCTTGAGGAACTTCTCGGTCTGGTAGACCAGCGTCTCCGCCTGGTTGCGGGTCTCGGCCTCTTCGCGACGGGTCTTGTCCTCCTCGGCGTGCGCCTCGGCGTCCTTGACCATCCGCTCGATGTCGTCCTTCGGCAGCGCGGAGCCACCGGTGATCGTCATCGACTGTTCCTTGTTCGTGCCCAGGTCCTTCGCCAGGACGTGCACGATGCCGTTGGCGTCGATGTCGAAGGTGACCTCGATCTGCGGCACGCCACGCGGAGCCGGCGGGAGACCGGTCAGCTCGAACATGCCGAGCTTCTTGTTGTGCGCCGCGATCTCGCGCTCACCCTGGAACACCTGGATCTGCACCGACGGCTGGTTGTCGTCCGCGGTGGAGAAGATCTCCGAGCGCTTGGTCGGGATCGTGGTGTTGCGCTCGATGAGCTTGGTGAACACGCCACCCTTGGTCTCGATGCCCAGCGACAGCGGGGTCACGTCCAGCAGCAGGACGTCCTTGACCTCACCCTTGAGCACACCGGCCTGCAGCGCCGCGCCGACCGCGACGACCTCGTCCGGGTTCACGCCCTTGTTCGGCTCGCGGCCGCCGGTCAGCTCCTTGACCAGGTCCGACACAGCCGGCATGCGGGTGGAACCACCCACGAGCACGACGTGGTCGATGTCGCCGACGGCGATGCCGGCGTCGCGGATCACGTTGTTGAACGGGTTGCGGGTGCGCTCGAGCAGGTCCGAGGTGATCTTCTGGAACTCGGCGCGGGAAAGCTGCTCGTCGAGGAACAGCGGGTTCTTGTCGGCGTCGACCGTGATGTAGGGCAGGTTGATGCCGGCCGAGTTCGAGCTGGACAGCTCGATCTTCGCCTTCTCGGAAGCCTCACGGATGCGCTGCAGCGCCATCTTGTCCTTGGTGAGGTCGATGCCGTTCGTGGCCTTGAACTTGTCGACCAGCCATTTGACGATGCGCTCGTCCCAGTCGTCGCCACCGAGGTGGTTGTCACCGGAGGTCGCGCGGACCTCGACGACGCCCTCGCCGATCTCCAGCAGCGAGACGTCGAACGTGCCGCCACCGAGGTCGAAGACCAGGATGGTCTGTTCCTTCTCGCCCTTGTCCAGGCCGTACGCCAGCGCGGCGGCGGTCGGCTCGTTGACGATGCGGAGCACGTTCAGGCCGGCGATCTGGCCGGCTTCCTTGGTGGCCTGCCGCTGCGCGTCCTCGAAGTACGCGGGGACGGTGATCACCGCGTCGGTGATCGTCTCGCCCAGGTACGCCTCGGCGTCGCGCTTGAGCTTCATCAGCACTCGCGCGCTGATCTCCTGCGACGTGTAGTTCTTGCCGTCGATCTCGGTCTTCCAGTCGGTACCGACGTGCCGCTTCACGGACCGGATGGTCCGGTCGACGTTCGTGACCGCCTGGTTCTTCGCCGGCTGACCGGTCAGCACTTCGCCGTTCTTGGCGAAGGCGACGATCGACGGGGTGGTCCGGGAGCCTTCCGAGTTGGCGATGACCGTCGGCTCGCCGCCCTCCAGGACGGCGACGACCGAGTTGGTCGTGCCGAGGTCGATGCCGACCGCTCGCGCCATGGTGCTTCCTCCTGTGTATGCCTGCTATGGTTCGTGACCTGCAAATTCGTCCTCGCCTTGAGCGAGGTACTGGCAAGTTCTATCGGGCCTTCACGCGACTCGTCAAGTCGGACTTGAGTCGACTGCGCTCAACCTTACATGGTGGCTAACGAGCGGTCCGGGGTTCTTGTTCCCGGAGTCGGCAGCAGACCTGGTCCCGAGTGGGTGTGAGGCCGCTCACCAGGTAGTCCACCTCGGCCGCGCGGACGCACGCGGAGTTGAACAGACCGGTGTGGCCGTCGTCGGTGCGGGTCAGCAGGGTCGCGCCGTCGATGCTCGCCGCCAGGCCGCGGGCCCAGGCCAGTGGCGTCGCCGGGTCGTGGGTGCCGCCGACCACCAGGATCGGCGGGGCGCCGTGCACCGGGTGGGGCTGCGGTGGGTTCTTCGCCGGGACCGGCCAGCCGGTGCAGCCGCTCGTGAAGTCCCAGTACTCGGAGTACCGCCAGCTGTGCGGCGCCGCGACGCGGAGCAACCCGGCCATCAGCCCCATGTCCGCCGGGCCGGTGAACGGCGACGGGAAGTCGTGGCAGCCGATCGCCCGGTAGGCCCCGTAGATCGGGGAGAGGAACTGGTTCCGCTCGGTCAGGCCCTTGGCGTCGGGGAACTCCCCGCCGGCCGCGGCCAGGGCCCGGCCCAGCGCGGGCCACTCCTCGCGGATGTAGAGGTGGTTGTAGACGCCCGCCGAGATCTCGTCGGCCGTCGCGGACCGCCTCAGTTCGCTCGACCAGACGGCACCGCTGCCCGCCCGGGCCACGACGTCGTCGTAGAAGCGCAGGACGTCCCGGCCGTGTAGCGCGCAGTCCGCCGAGCCGCGGCACCAGTCCGCGAACCGGACCAGCGCGTCTTCGGTAGCCGCGGCCTCCTCCAGGATCGCCCGGCGCAGCGGCCGGGCGTGGTCGACGGCGCCGTCGAGCACCATCGTGCGCACCCGGTCCGGGTGCTTCGACGCGTAGACCGCGCCCAGCTCGGTGCCGTAGGAGAGGCCGAGCCACGAGATCTTCGCTTCGCCGAGCGCGGCCCGGATCGTCTCGATGTCCTCGGCCGCGCTCTGCGTGTCCGCGTTCGCCAGCAGCGGCCCGGTGCGGGCCAAGCAGTCCTGGCCCGCCGCGCGGTTGTGCGCCACCAGCGCGGCGAACCCCGGCCCGGTCGCCGGGAACCGGTCCAGCGCCGGGTCATACAGCGTCGCCGGGTCGCAGGTGATCCGCGGCGTGCTGAACCAGTCGCCGCGCGGGTCGAAGCCGACGATGTCGTACCGCTCGCGCAGCCGCGCGAGGTCCGGCGACGCCAGCCCGCCGTACTGCACGAACCCGACACCGGAGCCGCCCGGGCCGCCCGGGTTCACCAGCAGCGCGCCGATCCGGTGGGCCGGATCGAGCGCCGGCAACCGGGCCAGCGCGAGCCGCGCCGAACCCAGGCCTGGTTGCGCGCGGTCGATCGGCACGTCGACCACCGAGCACTCGGCGGCCGGTTCCTGCTGGGTGGCACACGGGTGCCACGGCAGGACAGCTGCCTCCGCGACGGCCGGCACCGCCGCCAGGACCACGACCGCCGCTGCGAACGCGACGACCCGGCGCATGTCCATGATCTGGTTCCTCCCCCTGCACGCCGGCTTTCGGCGTGCCCCCTTCCTAACAGCGGCCCCCGACAATTCAGGAGCGGCGGCCGGTCCAGGCGGAGAAGAAGAAATCCGGAGTTTCTTGCAGCGCAACGGTTTCCGCCGCGGTGCCGTCCCACGAAGTCACTCGATAGTGGGAATCCACCGTGACCGGCACCCCCTGCGCCGGCGTCTCGGCGTTCTCGCCGCGCGTGAAACCCACGACGCCGAACATCGCGACGGCCCCCAGCAGCGCGGCCGCCAGCACGCGCCGTTCGATCTTGCCCATCGGAATTTCCCCTGTGTCGTAATAAAAGTCGGTGTGAGAGAAGCGTCAGGCCGCGCGGACCGTGACGCTGCCGCTGTCGGTGTTGAGGTCGAGCGTGTGCGCGGCGGACCCGTCGGTCGGGACGTCGATCTCGCGGTGCCCGCTGTCGCTGTCGCCCTGGACGCGGTACGGGCCGCCCGGCACGGTCAGCTCGATGCTGCCGCTGTCGGCGTGCACCTTGACGTCGTTCGCCTGCGCCAGCGTGAACTCGACGCGGCCGCTGTCGGCGCCGACGTCGACCGGGCCGCGCACGTCGTCCCCGGTCACGCTGCCGGAATCGCTCTGCACCGTCACCGCGCCGACGTCGTGCAGGTCGATGGACCCGCTGCTGAGGTGGAGCTTCACCGCGCCGGAGACGTCTTCGACGCGGGCGCTCCCGGAGTCGGCCTGGACGTCGACGCTCGCCACGCCGGCGATGTCCAGCCCGCCCGAGTCGACCTTGCCGGTGACCGGCACGCCGGCGGGCACGACGACCTCGAAGTCGACCGAGCAGTTGTTCCCGCAGTCGCCGAGCACGAGCTGGTCGCCGTCGACGCGGTAGAAGGTGTCGCCCGGGTTGCCGCGCCAGTGGTAGTTGATCTCCTGGTGCACGGTCGACGGCCCGGTGCCGGTGCGGATCTTCACGTCACCCGAGTCGCCTTCGAGCTTCACGCTGCGAATGGTCTGCGAAAGCGTGTTGTCGTTCTGGAAGTCCGATCCCCAGCCCCAGCCGAACGCGGTCGCCAGGCCGACGCCGATCAGTGCGATACCACCCAGAGCCAGAAGCGGGCGCGCCATGGTCTTTGGTCCCCTCAGTGAAGTTTCCCTCTGCCCGGAAAACGTTAGGACCGGGGCACCACCCAGTACATGGGGGTAACCCCCCGAAGAACCCTGAGATCCGTCCCTGACACGCGGGGTCGCGCTCCGGGGCCTAACCTGGCGGACGTCTCCAGTTCCGTGATCAGGAGGATCCATGCCGCAGCAACCCGGCCCGTACGAATCCCTGCCCGACGTGCCGTCCTTCACCCTCCGCAGCAACGACGTCGCCGACGGCGAAACGCTGGCGACGCCCCACTTGTCCGGCATCTTCGGCGCCGGCGGCGAGGACCGCTCGCCGCACCTGGCGTGGGAGGGCTTCCCGGCGGAGACCAAGAGCTTCGTCGTGACCTGCTACGACCCGGACGCGCCCACCGGCAGCGGTTTCTGGCACTGGGCGGCGTTCAACCTCCCGGCGACGGTGACGGAGCTGGCCTCGGGCGCGGGCGACGGCTCCGGCCTGCCCGACGGCGCGGTGACGCTCAAGGGCGACGGCGGCGTCAAGCAGTACCTCGGCGCGGCGCCCCCGCCCGGACACGGCCCGCACCGCTACTACTTCGCGGTGCACGCGCTCGACGTCGACAAGCTGGAGATCGGCGAGGACTCGACGCCGGCGTTCCTGGGCTTCAACATGTTCGGCCACACCCTGGCCCGCGCGGTGCTCACGCCGGTCTACGAGAACAAGGGCTGACGGCGCTGGATCGGGGTATCGCGAAATTGTCGAACCTCGGTGACACACTGCGGTCATGTCACCACCGATGGCGATACCCCGATCGAGAGCACCGGTTCTCCACGCCGAGGCCGGGATATTCCTTGTGCTCGGTGAAAACATGCTCGCGGGCCGCAGTCGAGGCGGGTCCAATGCCTTGGTCCGCGCCGTTCTCGACTGGGCCGGACCCCGGCGCGTGACGCTGCGGGTCGCCGACGGCAACACCGCGGCCGCCGCGCTCTACCGGCGGCACGGGTTCACCGGCACCGGCCCGATCTGGGTCAGCGCAACGACTCCGCGTTGACGCCCTCGCGCTCCAGGTAGCGGCCCTTCGTGTGCTCACCGAAGCCGAACTGCCGGTACAGCCCGTGCGCGTCGGCCGTGTGGAGCATCCAGCGGAAGCCCGCGCCAGGGCCGTTGTCGATCATCTCGCGGACGATCTCCTTGCCGACGCCGGTTCCGCGCGCGGAGTCCACTACGAACACGTCGGCCAGGTACGCCGACGAGACGCCGTCGGAGAACGCGCGGGCGAAGCCGACCAGCTCGCCGCCGCGGTAGGCGCCGACGACCCGCCATGAGCCTTCGACGGCCGCCTCGATCTGCGCGCGGGTGCGCCAGCGGCCCCAGTACGCCTCGGCGGAGAGGAACTTCCACACCACCTCGAGGTCCAGCCGCGCCCGGTCGTCGTCGAGTTCGTAGTCGCCGAATGTCCGCATGATCGGCAAGCTACCCAAGACCGGCGGCTCAGCCCCACTGATATTTCAGGAACTTGCCGTCCATCGTGACGACCACGCGCTCGCCGCCCGGGTCTTCCCGGCGCGAGACGTCGAGCTTGAAGTTGATCGCGCTCATGATCCCGTCGCCGAACTGCTCGTGGATGAGCTCCTTGATCGTGGGCCCGTAGACCTGCAGGACCTCGTAGAAGCGGTAGATCGTCGGGTCGGTGGGCACCACGTCGTCGAGCGCGCCGCGCGTCGGCTGCAGGCGCAACGCGGCTTCGGCGTCGGCGTCCAGCTCCAGGACCTGCGCGGCCTTCGCGGCGATCTCCGCGGGCACCGGGTGCTGGCCGAGCAGCGCGGACGTCGTCCAGGCGAGCGGCGCGTCCAGGGTTTCGGCGAGCTGGGCCCAGCTGAGGCCGAGCCGGACCTTCGCGGCCAGAACGGCCTCTGCGGCTTCTTGCTTCGTCGTCATGCGCCGACGCTAGATCACCTGGGTTTCAGCAGGTAGGCGACAACCGGGCGAAGCTCGTCGGCGGACGGCGGCTCGTCGTCGATCAGGCCCTGGATCAGCAGCCCGTCGATGCCGGCCAGGAAGACCCTGAAGGACACCTCGTCGTCGTGGCGGACCATCGACGTCAGGACGTCCAGCCAGCGCCGCGCGGCCGGGCGCAGCTCGGGCTTGCGGGCCGCGAGCAGGTACAGCTCGTACTCCGCCATCGTGCGGCCGCGGCGCGGTCCCAACGCCTCCGCCAGCAGGCCCGCGACCTCCTCGGCGCCGCGGCTGCCGCGCGAGCGGGCGCGGTCGATCATCCAGTAGACCTCGGTCGCCATGTCGCGGGCGCACGAAATGAGCGTCGCGATCAGGAGGTCGTCCAGCGACGAGAAGTGGTACGTCGTGGACGTCGTGGGGACGCCGGCTTCGGTCGCGACCGTGCGGTGGGTGACGCCCGCGACGCCGTCCCGCTCGATCACCCGCAGCGTCGCCGCGATGATCTCCGCGCGCCGCTTCTCGCCGCGAACCTTCCGGCCGTCGACCTGCAGTTTCACGACGCCGCGCTCCCGATCTCGATCAACACCACGCCGCCGATCACCAGCGCCAGCCCGGCGATCATGGCCGCGTTGACCGGTTCCTTGAGGAACACGACGCCGACGATCGCGACCAGCGCGACGCCGGCGGCGGCCCAGATCGCGTACGCGACGCCGATCGGCAGCCCCTTCTTCAGGACGTACGACAGCGCGACGAACGCGACGGCGTACCCGAGCACCACGATGATCGACGGGCCGAGTTTCGAGAAGCCCTCGGAGAGCTTCAGGGAGACCGTCGCGGAGACCTCGGCGGCGATCGCCAGCGCGAGGAGAAGGTACGCACCCATAGGGTGAAAACTACCTGAACGATCGTCCCAAAACAAAGAGCGACGTACACCACATCGGTGGGACTTAGCCCCACTCAGCGGGTTACTCATCAGTAAGGAAGGTTAGTCTCCCGGCACCACCACTGATCCATCCGGACGAAAGGCACCCGAAAGATGGGCGCTCTGCAACTGACGCTCGGCGGGCTCTCCGTCCTGCTCGGCCTCGTCGCCTGGGGCATGTTCGCCGCGACGATCGCCCGCTTCGTGCGGGTCATCCGCCTCGGCCAGCCCGACGCGACCCGCAACGGGCCCTTCGTGCCGCGTCTCATGACGCTGGTCAAGGAGTTCGCGGCGCACACCCGGATGAACCGGAAGCGCAGTGTCGGGCCGGCCCACTGGCTGGTCATGTGGGGCTTCCTGCTCGGCTCGCTCGCCCTGTTCGAGGCCTACGGCGAGGTGTTCGTGCCGACCTGGGGCTGGCCGGTCCTCGACGACTTCCCGCCGTTCCAGCTGCTCATGGAGCTGCTCGGGCTCGGCACGATCGTCGGCATCCTGGTGCTGATGGCGATCCGCCAGCGCAACCACCCGCGCCGCGCCGACCGCCAGTCGCGCTTCCAGGGCTCCAACTTCAAGTGGGCCTACTTCATCGAGGCCGTCGTCCTCATCGAGGGCATCGGGATCATCGGCGTCCGCGCCGCCAAGGCCGCACTGGGCGCGCACGAGACGCCGACCTGGGCCGCCTTCGTCTCGAACCCGCTCGGCGAACTGCTGCCGGCCAGCCCGAACCTGGTCACGGTCTTCGCATTCGTCAAGCTGATGAGCGCCACGGTCTGGCTGATCGTCGTCGCCCGCACGATGACCATGGGCATCGCGTGGCACCGCTTCAGCGCGTTCTTCAACATCTACTTCAAGCGCGAGCAGGACGGCGGCGTCGCCCTCGGCGCGCTCAAGCCGATGATGAGCGGCGGCAAGGTCCTCGACCTCGAGGAAGCCGACCCGGACGAGGACACCTTCGGCGTCGGCAAGATCGAGGACTTCAGCTGGAAGGGCTGGCTGGACTTCTCGACGTGCACCGAGTGTGGCCGCTGCCAGGAGCAGTGCCCCGCGTGGAACACCGGCAAGCCGCTGTCGCCGAAGCTGCTCATCACGCAGCTGCGTGATCACGCCTACGCGAAGGCGCCGTACCTGCTGGCCGGCGGCCAGCGCGACATGGCCGGTGACGAGGTGGGTCTCAGCGGCGACAACATGTACGCGGGCATCGACGTCCTCGCCATCGCCGAGTCGCAGAAGGCCCTGATCGGCGACGACGACGGCGTCATCGACCCCGACGTCCTGTGGTCCTGCACCAGCTGCGGCGCCTGCGTCGAGCAGTGCCCGGTGGACATCGAGCACGTCGACCACATCGTCGACATGCGCCGCTACCAGGTGATGATCGAGTCGTCGTTCCCCAGTGAGCTGAACGGCATGTTCAAGAACCTGGAGAACAAGGGCAACCCGTGGGGCCAGAACGCCAAGGACCGGCTGGCCTGGACCGAGGACCTGGACTTCGAGGTCCCGGTGTTCGACGGCGACATGGGCGACGCCGAGTACCTGTTCTGGGTCGGCTGCGCCGGCGCGTTCGAGGACCGCGCGAAGAAGACGACGCGGGCGGTCGCCGAGCTGCTGCACATGGCCGACGTCAAGTACAAGGTGCTCGGCTCGGAGGAGTCCTGCACCGGTGACCCGGCCCGCCGCGCGGGCAACGAGTTTCTCTTCCAGATGCTGGCGCAGCAGAACGTCGAGATCCTGAACTCGGTGTTCGAGGGCCGCGAGCGCAAGACGCGCAAGGTCGTCGTGACCTGCGCGCACTGCTTCAACACCCTCGCCAACGAGTACCCGGAGCTGGGCGGCCAGTTCGACGTCGTGCACCACACGCAGCTGCTGAACCGCCTGGTGCGGGAGAAGCAGCTGGTGCCGGTGGCGCCGGTCGCCGAGGACGTCACCTACCACGACCCGTGTTACCTCGGCCGCCACAACAAGGTCTACGACGCGCCGCGCGAGCTGGTCAGCGCGACGGGCGCCCAGCTGCGCGAGATGCCGCGGCACGGCGACAAGTCGATGTGCTGCGGCGCCGGCGGCGCGCGGATGTGGATGGAAGAGAAGATCGGCAAGCGGATCAACGTCGAGCGCGTCGACGAGGCGCTCGGCACCGCGCCATCGAAGATCGCGACGGGCTGCCCGTTCTGCAAGGTCATGCTGAACGACGGCCTCACGGCCCGGCAGGCCGACGGCAGCGCGAGCGAGAAGGTCGAGATCGTCGACGTCGCGCAGATGCTGCTCGAGTCGGTGAAGCGCAAGCCGGAGCCGAAGCCGGTGGCCCTCGGGGCGCCGTCGCTCGCGGAGACGTCCGAAGAAGCCTGACGCGCACACGGCCCGGCCACGACGGATGTCATGGCCGGGCCGTGATCGTTGGCCCAGGTCCCGACGTCGCGGCCGCTCGACGATGAGGGCATGCGAATACTCACCTTGGCGCTGCTCGCCCCGTTCACGGCCGAGTTCCTGCTCGCCGACCAGTACCTCGCCGGTCCGCCGGAGCTGGGTCAGCAGCTCGGCATGTTCGCGCTCTACGTCGCCTTCTACGGCGCGGCCGCGCTGCTCATCCGCGAAGCCGCGAGACGCGCCGGACGCGGCTGGCCCACCATCCTCACTCTCGCGCTGGCGTTCGGCGTCTTCGAAGAGGGCCTGCTGACGCAGACGCTGTTCAACCCGCACTACCTGGGCCAGGACCTGCTGTCGTTCGGGCACGTGCCGCTGCTCGGCATCGGTGGCCCGTGGACGCTCTACGTGCTGACGCTGCACGTCGTATGGAGCATCGGCGCGCCGATCGCGATCGCCGAGGCGCTCTTCGGCCGCGAACCGTGGCTGAAGAAGGTGGGCCTGAGCCTGTGGAGCGTGTCTCTGCTGGTCGGCGCCGTCGCGACCTTCGCCATCACCTACGCCTTCGCGCCCTTCGTCGCGCACCCCGCGCAGCTCGCCGGGGCCGCGCTGGTCGTCGTCGCGCTGGCCGTCGCCGCGTTCCGGTTCCGCGCGCCGGCGTGGTCGTCGACGCCGGGGCGCCCGTGGGCCGCGTTCGCGCTCGGCCTCGGCGCGAGCACCGCGTTCCAGCTGGTCTTCCGGTCGGTGGACAGCCTGCCGTGGCTGCTCGTCGGGCTGCTGCTGGCGATCGAGGCGGCCGCGGTGGTCGCCGTCGTGCGGCTGCGGCCGCCCGCGTTCCCGCTGGCCGCCGGAGCGACGCTCACTTATTGCTGGCTGGGGCTGAAAACGGCGATCGAACACGGACCCGCCGCGATATTCGAACAGTCCGCGCTGATTGTCGTGTCCGTGGCACTACTCGTTGTCACCGCCCGCCGAGTTCGTACCCAGGTGAGTGTTCGCATGGTCCACTAGCTGGGAATTCCTCAAGGCAATCGATTACCCCAATAGCGATCGCAAAAATCACCGAAATGGCGGAGCAAGACGAGGACAAATCCTGGACTGTCCGCCGGACAACCGGCGTATCCTGGCCTTTCCCCGACGTCGGCGCAGCCGCCGGGATCACCTTTGACGATCGTGAAAAATCAGGGGGCGGCAAGGATGGGCGAGGACCGGCGGACCACCACCGGACGAGTGGGCGCACGGTTCCCGTCGTCCGGGCGGCACGCCCTCAACACGCTCCCGGACGACGTCGAGGATCGCGTCGCGCTGCCCGGACCGTCCTCCTCGGTCGGCCGGGTCGGTGCCCGGTTCCCGGCCGCACCGGCCGCCGACCAGCCCGCCCCGGCGGTGCGCGAGCCGGCCCCGGTGCCGCCGCCCGCCCGCGACGTCGAGCTCGACGAGGACTTCGCCGAACCCGTCATCCCGCCCCAGGACCACGCCACCGCCTCGCGGACGCTCGTGCGCCCGTACGTCCTCACCCGCGGCCGCACGAAGTCGCGACGCCACCTCGCCATCGAGGCCCTCGTCTCGACGCGGGCCGGCGCGCACTGGAACGGCGCCCGGCTGTCCGGCGAGTTCCGGTCGGTGCGGACGCTGTGCCACCACCCGCTCTCGGTCGCCGAGGTCGCGGCCCGGCTCAGCGTCCCGCTCGGCGTCGCCCGGGTGCTGCTCGACGACATGGCCGACCAGGGCCTGGTGACCATCCACGACACCCGCGTGAGCGTCGACGGCCGGCCGGCGGTCGCCCTCATGGAGCGCGTGCTGCACGGCCTGCGCCGGCTCTGACCATTACGCTCACCAAGGTGAGCGAGGATTCCGGCAACTCCGGCGGCGAAAGCACCCTGACCGTTCTGCTCGCCGGTGGGGTGAACCTGGCGATCGCGATCATGAAACTGGTCGCGGGGATCATCACCGGCTCGGGCGCGATGCTGTCCGAGGCCGCGCACTCGGTGGCCGACACGTTCACCGAAGCCCTGCTGCTGACGGCGTTGAAACGTTCCGATCGCCCGGCCGACCGCGTGCACCCCTTCGGTTACGGCAAGGAGCGCTACTTCTGGTCGCTGCTCGCCGCGGTGTCGATCTTCGCGTCGGGCTCGATGTTCGCGCTCTACGAAGGCGTCTCGACGCTCTTCGGGCACGGTGAAGCGCAGAGCACGTCGATCCTCAGCTACATCGTGCTGGCCGTGGCGTTCCTGCTCGAAGGCACGTCGTGGGTGCAGGCCGTGCGCCAGACCCGCCGGGAGTCCAAGGCCGAGAACCGGTCCTTCTGGGCCTACCTGCGGCTGATCGACGACCCGACACCCAAGACCGTGCTGTTCGAGGACTCGGCCGCGCTGGTCGGCCTGCTGGTCGCCTTCGCCGGCATCGGGCTGCACCAGCTCACCGGCTCGGAGGTCTGGGACGGCGTCGCGTCGATCGTCATCGGCGTGCTGCTCGCCTGCGTCGCCTACCTGCTCGGGCGGACCAACCGCGGCCTGCTCATCGGCCGCCAGGCCAACCCGGAGATCGTCCGCGGCGTCCGCGACCACCTCTCGGCCGCGCCGGAGATCGAGGCCGTCGTGGACCTGCAGACCATGCTGATGGGCACCGACCAGGTCCTCGTCTGCACCCGGGTGGACTTCGACGACTCCCTCGGCGCCGCGGACCTCGAACGCGCCTGCGTCCGGATCGCCGCCGAGCTGACCGAGGCGTTCAACGACGTCACCGAGGTGTTCATCGAGCCGGTGCCGCGGACGGATCCCGACCTGCGCGCGACCGTGCTCGCTCGTTACGGCGACGTCGCGGAGCGGTGGAACAACCCGGCCTAGCTCAGTACCCGAAGTCCTGGACCCAGTAGTTGCCCGCCTTGGTGAAGCCGACGCCGAGCTTCGTGAGCGAGCAGTTCAGGATGTTCGCGCGGTGGCCCTCGGAGTTCATCCACGAGTCCATGACCTGCGCCGCCGACGTCTGCCCCTTCGCGATGTTCTCCGCGCCCGGCTTCGAGTAGCCGGCGGTCTTGATGCGCTGGTCGAACGTGACGCCCTCGGGGTTGGTGTGGGAGAAGAAGTTCCGGGCCGACATGTCGTCGCTGTAGTCCTGCGCGGCCTTGGTGAGGTGCGATTCCTCGGTCAGCGCCTTGCAGCCCGCCTTCCCGCGCTCGACGTTGACCAGGTCGAGGACCTGGCCGGCGACCGACGGCGCGACGCGGGCCGCGGGCTTCGTGGTCGGCGGCGCCTCGGAAGTGGACGGCGGCGGGGGCGTGGACGTCTCGGTCGGCGCCGGAGCCGCGCTGGACGTCGTCGGCGCCGCGGCCGAGGTCGTCGGAGCCGGCTGCTGCTGTCCCCCGTGGTTCTGGGCGTGGCCGTTCAGGTCCGTGCCGCTGGTGCCACCGGACCCGCCGGGCTCGTTCGGGAGCACCAGAGCCGCGGCGGCCGCCTCGGAGGTGTTTCCTTCGGCGGTGGCCATCCAGGTGCCGGTCGCGGCGGAAAAGACGCCGAGCAGCACACTGAGTGACACCATCACCACGCGAGCACGTTCACCAATGGGGGACACGGCGCAGGAACGTATCACGGAACGATTACAGCGAGAACCCTCCTAACGAACTGTGACTCTTCGCATTGTGGCGAACACACGATTTCGAGAACGGTTTCCGTCAGCTCCGACGCGACCGCCGGACGCCCAGTAGCAGCAGGACACCGCACCCCAGCAGCGACAACGCCGTCAGGCCCGCGGGAACCGGGTCGTAACCGGTGTTCGGCAACGGCGCCGGCTCCGGGTCCTGACCAGGGGGAACCGGCGTCGTCACGACGCGGACGGTGGTGGATGCGCTGTCCCGCACGGGTTTCCCGGGCTGCTCGGTGTCGGGCGTCCCGGTGGCCGTCGCGGTGTTGCTCACATCACCACTGGCCGGCGCGGTCGTCGTGCACGTCCATTCCTGCTGGCCGGCGACAGGAAGCCGCGGGAACTTCCGGGCGCAGGCGGGGTACGCCGGATCCGTGACGTCGACGTCGGCCAGGTCGACGTTCCCGGTGTTGCGCACGACGAGCGTGAAGGTCACCGTCCCACCCGGACGGATCGTCGGGTCGGCCTTCTTCTGCAGGTCGATCGCGGGTTTCGCCACCCTGGCCGCCGCGTCGTCGGTCGCCGTGACGGGTTTTCCGTTCGGATCGTGCCCGGTCGCGGTCACCGTATTCGTGACGTCGTCATTGCCCATCGTCACGGAACAGGAGATCGGTTTCGACGATTCTCCCGGCGCGAGCGTGCCGATCTCGACCGAGCATTTCGGCGCGATCGGGTCATTCAGCGTTACGCCGGTCAGCGCAACGTCGCCGGTGTTCTTCGCGACGACCGTGAATACGGCCTCCTGCCCCGGGAGAAGCGGTTTCGCCGGGCCGGTTTTCGTCACGGTGATACCCGGGCCGATCACGTCGACACTGGCGTCATCGGTCGCGGTGACGGGGCGCCCGGTCGGGTCGTCGCCGGTCACCGACGCGACGTTGGTGACGTCCTCGCGGACCGTCGCCGAGCACTGGTGCGTCTCCTTGCCCCCGACGTCCAGCTTCGCGACGGTGAAGGCACAACCCGGCGTCCTGTCGTCGGTGACGACCACAGTGGACAGCGGCACGTCGCCGGTGTTGGTCACCGCGATCGTGTAGGTGACCTCGTCGCCCGGGCGGACCTGCGCGGGCGAGACCGACTTGTCGATCTTGACCGCCGGGTGGATGACGTCGACGTCCGCCTGCGCCTCACTGGTCACGAGGTCGCCCGTCGGTGGCGTTCCGGTCACCTTCGCGACGTTCGTGACGTCGTCGGCGGGCGCGGTCATCGTGCACTCGTAGCGTTCGACGCCCTTGGCCGGCAGCGCGCCGATGCTGCGCACGCACTCGGGGGCGATCGTGTCGGCGACGGTCACCGAGTGCAGGTCGACGTCGCCGGTGTTGGTCACCACGATGTCGAACGGCACCGAGTCGCCGGTGCGGAACGGACCGCCGCGGACGTTCTTGGTGATGCTCAGGCCTGGGTGCTGGACGACGAAGGTGGCGCTGTCGGTCGCCGTCACCAGCCGGTTCGTCGGGTCCTGGCCGGTGGCCGTGGCCGTGTTGGTGAAGCCGTCCCGGCCCGCCACCGTGGTGCACGTGTACGTCTCTTCGGCGTCGGGCGCCAGCGTCGCGACGGTGTGCGCGCAGGCCGGGGTGCGGTCGTCGGCGACCGTCACGTCGGTCAGCGGCACGTCACCGGTGTTCTTCACCAGGATGGAGAAGGTGACAGTGTCGCCTTCGCGGACTTCGTACGGCGTCACGTCCTTCATCAGCGCGAGCTGCGGGTGGATGACGTCGACAGCGGCGGTGGCGGTCGAGGTCACCGGGCGGCCGGTCGGGTCGGTGCCGGTGACGCCGGCGGTGTTCGTGAAGTCGTCCGACGGGGCCGTGATGGTGCAGGTGTAGGTCTGGACGCCGGCGAGCGCCAGGGTGTCGAACGTCCGGGGGCACGACTGCGTCTGATCGTCCACAACGGACACGTTGGTCAGCGGGACGTCGCCGGTGTTCGTCACGACGATGGTGAAGGTGACTTCGTCGCCTTCGCGCACTGTCGTCGGCGAAGCTTCCTTCGTGATCTTCACGGCCGGGTGGATGACGTCGACCTTGGCCGTGTCGTCGGCGTCCAGCGGCGGCCCGGTCGGCGGCTTCCCGGTCACCTCGGCCCGGTTGACGACGTCGTCCGCCGGCGCGGTCATCGTGCAGTCGTAGGTCTGCTTTTCCTTGGGGGCCAACGTCTCAAACGTCTTGGCGCAGGCCGGCGCGAGCTCGTCGGTCACCGTCACCGCGGTGAGCGGGGCGTCGCCGGTGTTCTCGACGGTGATCGTGAACGTGACCGCGTCGCCCTCGCGGAACGGGCCGCCCTTGACGTCCTTCGTGATGGCCAGCCCGGGATGCAGCACGGTGTAGGACGCGTCGTCGGTGGCCGTGACCTGGCGATCGATCGGATCCGTTCCGGTCGCGGTCGCCGTGTTCGTAAAACTGTCGGTGCCCGCGGTTACGGTGCAGGAGTGGTGCTGTTCGGCACCGGGAGGGAGGGAGCCGATGGTCTGAGCGCACGACGGCGTCCGGCTGTCCACAACGGACACTTCGGTCAGCGGCACGTCGCCCGTGTTCTTCACGACGATCGTGAACGTCACTGTGTCGCCCTCACGAACCTGGGCGGGCGCGGCGTCCTTGGTGATGCTGATCGCCGGGTGGATCACGTCCACCGCGGCCTCGGCGGTCGACGTCACCGGGCGGTTCGTGCCGTCGGTTCCGTTGGCGGTGGCGGTATTGGTGAAGTCCGCTTCGCCGGCCACGAGCGTGCAGGTGTAGGTCTGCTTCGCCTGGGGCGCCAGCGTGCCGAGACGCTGAGCGCACTCCGGCGCGAGCTGGTCGGCCACGAAGACGTCCCGCAGCGGGCTGTCGCCGGTGTTCGTCACGGTGAGCGTGAACGTCACGGTGTCGCCCGCGCGGACCACCTTCGGGTCGGCGTCCTTGGTGATCGCGATGCCGGGGTGGATCACGTCGACGGCGGCGTCGTCGGCCGCGGTCACGGCGGGGCCGACCGGCGGTGTGCCGGTGACCTGCGCGGTGTTCGTGAAGTCGTCGGCCGGCGCGGTGCCGGTGCAGCCGAAGCCCCACGTGCCACCGGGTTCGAGCGTGCCGTCGAAGGCTTGCGCACAGCCGGCGACGAGCGCGTCCGTCACCTGGACGCCGGTCAGCGGCACGTCACCGGTGTTGCGGACGGTGATCCGGAACGGCACGGTGTCGCCTTGGCGGAAGGGTCCGCCGGTGACGTCCTTGGTGATCGTGACGGCCGGGTGCTGCACGGTGAACGAGGCGTCGTCGGACGCGTCCACGGGCCGCCTCGTCGGATCAGTGCCGGTGGCCTTCGCGGTGTTCGTGAAGCCGGTGGTGCCCGCGACGGTGGTGCAGGTGTACGTCTGCTTCGCCTGCGGCGCCAGGGTTCCGAGCGGCTTCGCGCACGGGGCGACCCGGTCGTCGGCCACGCCGACGTCGGTGAGCGGCACGTCGCCGGTGTTGGTCACGGTGATCGTCCAGGTCACGGTGTCGCCCTCGCGGACCTGCGCGGGCGCGGCGTCCTTGACGATCGCGATCGCCGGGTGGATCACGTCGACGACGGCGTCGTCGGTGACCTTCACCTCGCGGCCGAGCTGGTCCTTGCCGGTGGCGGACGCGGTGTTCGTGAAGTCGTCGGCCGGTGCCGGGGTGGTGCAGGTGTAGGTCTGCTTCGCCTGCGGCGCCAGCGTGCCGAACGTCTTGGCGCACGCCGGGGTCCGGTCGTCGGTGACGGCGACGTCGGTCAGCGGCACGTCACCGGAGTTCGTGACGGTGATCGTGAAGGTGATCTGGTCGCCGGTGCGGACGGTCGCCGGTGCGGCGTCCTTCGTGATGGTCAGCGCCGGGCTGATCACCGTGACAGTGGCCGACGCGGTGTCCGTCACCGGCTGGCCTGAGCGGTCGGTGCCGGTGGCGGTGACCGTGTTCGTCGTGGTCTTCGACGGGTTCGCGGTGCAGGTGTAGGTCTGCGACGCGCCCGCGTCGAGGCTGTCGATGGTGCGCGAGCACGACGTCGTCGTGTCGTCGGTGAGCTTCACCGGGGCGAGCGGGCTGTCGCCGGTGTTCTTCACGGTGATCGTCCACGTGACGGCCTCACCGGCGTGGATCACCGTCGGGCCGGCCGTCTTGGTGACGTCGATGGCCGGGGCGATCGTCGGTGCTGGCGCGTCGGCGGTGGCCGTGACCTGCTTGCCGAGGCCGTCGACGCCACTGGCGGTGGCGGTGTTGACGCCGTCGGCGACCGGTGCCTTCGTCGTGCAGGTGAGGGTGCGGGTCTCGCCGGGCTTCAGCACGCCCGCGAGCCGTTGCGCGCACGACGGCGTCTTCGGGTCGGTGACCTGCAGGGCGGTGAGGTTGGCGTCGCCGGTGTTGGTGACCTTGAGCGTGAAGGTCACGGTGTCGCCGGCGCGGTAGGCGGGCTTGTCGGCGATCTTCGTGATGCCGATGGCCGGGTGGATGACGTTCACCGAGGTGGTCGCCGTGCCGTCGAGCGGATCGCCGAGCGCACTGGTGCCGGTGGCCTTCGCGGTGTTCGTGAAGTCCTTGTCCGGCGCGGTCGCGGTGCAGGTGTAGCTGACCGTCTGCCCGCCCTTGAGCGAGCCGATGTCCTTGCTGCACGCCGGGAACGCGTCGTCGGCGACCTTCACTCCGGACGCCGGGGCGCCGCTGGGGTTGGTCACGACGATGGTGAACGTGACCGGTTCGCCCGGGTGCACCTGGGCCGGTTCCGCGCGCTTGCTGATCTGGAGCTCGGGCACCGGCGTCGAGAAGGCGAGGTTCTGCGCCAGGTAGGAGTCGCCGGTGGTGGCGAAGCCGAGCTTGGCACTGGTCGCGCCGGCCGGAATGGTGTCGACGTTGAACGACTTGGCGTCCACGCTGAAGTTGTTCTTCACCGCGGGGTCGCTAGCGCCGTCGGCGTTCGAGATGAAGAAGTTCGACGTCCCGCCGGCCGACGGTTCGGCGGCCGGTTTGTCGTTGATCAGGAACTGGTCACCCGAGATGCCCCAGTCGCCCTCGTAGGCGGTGACGCCGACGTGCGCGTCCGCGGCGGCGGCGCGGAACCCGGTGATCGTCGTGGTCGTGGGCTTGTCGGTGCTGTTCTGCCGGACGTGCCCGTCGTAGATGAACACCTCGCGCTTGTTCGGCGCGTAGTCGGCGTTGCGTTCGGGGTAGGCGTAGACCAGGGCGACCGACCAGCCGCCCATGCAGTTGAAGCCCTTCGGCGCCCAGACGTTGCCGACGGTCAGGTCGAGCGCGGACCCGGTCGGTGCGTCGGCGAACTGCTTGGTGACGTCGGCGTAGGCCGAGTAGTACTGGCCGCCGCTGAACGTGTCGAGCGGGTCCTCGGTGTAGACCGCGGGCGGGACGTCGACGGATTTCCCGGCGCCGACGGTCAGCCGGACGTCCTGTTTCGCGGGTGTTCCGGGCGGCACGATCGCGGCGGTGTTGTTGTTGCGCGACTGGCACATCTTCGTCGGCGACAAAACACCCGGCGACGTCGTGTAAGCGCCGGTGTTACCCGCCCAGTTGAGCCGCGCGAAGAGGATTTTCGCGCCCGGCGGAATGGTGACCGTCGCCTTGGCGGAATCGAACGTGCCGCGGTCGGCGTCGACGTCGGCCCACTGCATGAAGAAGTTGTCGTTGACGAGCGTGTCCCGCCGATCGGCGGTGTTCGCGCAGGTCGCGGGCGTGTTGCCGGTGCCGGTCGTCGGCGCGTTGTCCGCGTTCACCGGGCACCGCACCACGCCGTTGCCCGCGTAGAGGAAATCGCCGTAGACGACTTCGTCGTAGTTCAACTGGAACGGCTTGACGACCGCCGCTTCCGCAAGTGGAGCGATTGCCGAGGCCATCAGGACCAGTGCCAGGACCACTAGGAGGTGGAGTGACTTCCTGGACAGCGACATACGGGTACTCCCGGGGGCCGAGGCGACTTTTCGGAGCCTGACACGCTCCCGTCTTTCCCGCCCTTTTTGACCCCGGTGATCACCCGCCCGGGGAATGCGTGAGCCGCGTCGTCGACTCGTGGGTGATGGCCGCGGCGGCCGCGACGAACCCGATCACCGTGCGGAGCTCGTCGTCGGAATAGCGCTCGCAGAGCTCGAGGACCTTGGCGACCAGGTGGTCCCAGAGGTGCACGCTGCGCTCGATCGCGCCCGGGTCGAGCGCGATGAGGACCTTGCGCCGGTCGTCCGGGTGCGGCTCGCGGGCGACGAACCCCTTGCGCTCGAGCCGGTCGACCAGCGCCGTCACCGACGCCGGCGCGAGCCCGGACAGCCGCGCCAGCTCCTTCGGCATCTGCGGGCCGAGCCGGGCGAGGTAGTCCAGCACCTTGCTCTCGACCGGCGACAGCCCGCGCGTCTCGGCGATCGCGGTGTGGAACATGACCGTCTCCGTCGAGAGTTCCCGCGCCCCGAGCAGGACCTCTTCGACCAGCTTCGCTCGCTCGCTTGACACGGCGACCAGCGTAGCCCACTCTTTAGTTCGACAGAACGAATTAGTTTCTAAGAGTTTCGAGGGGACGAAGGACATGACACGGGCGCTGATCATCGGGGGCGGGATCGCGGGGACGATCACCGCCATCGCACTGCACGAAGCCGGCCACGAGCCGCTGCTGTTCGAGGCCTACGACCGCGGCGCCGAGGGCGTCGGCGCGTTCCTGACCCTGGCGGTCAACGGCCTGGACGCGCTGCTGCCGCTCGGCCTGAAGGACGTCGTCAAGAGCACGGGCTTCGACTCGCCGCGGATGTCGATCGGCCTGGGCGACGGCACGCGGCTGGCCGAGTTCCCGCTCGGCGGCACGCTGCCGGACGGCACCGTGAGCCAGACGGTGCTGCGCTCGGACCTGTACGTCGCCCTGCGCGACGAAGCCGCGCGGCGCGGGATCCACGCCGGGTACGGCAAGCGCCTGATCGGCGCGAACCAGACGTCTTCGCAGGTCAGGGCCGAGTTCTCGGACGGCTCGCACGCCGAGGGCGACCTGCTGATCGGCGCCGACGGCCTGCGCTCCCGCGTCCGGACGATCATCGACCCGGACGCGCCGTCGCCGCGGTACGTGCCGCTGCTCAACACCGGCGGGTTCGCCGAGGGCCTGACGCTGCCGGACGAGCCGGGCGTGCTGAACATGGTCTTCGGCCGGCGCCTGTTCTTCTGCCACGTCGTCAGCCCGGACGGCCGCGTCTGGTGGTTCGCGAACCCGGCCCGCAAGACCGAGCCGACCGGCTCGGAACTGGCCGCGCTCGCCGGCGAGAAACTGCGCACCGAGCTGCTGGACCTGGTGTCGCGCGACCGGACGCCGGCCGCCGAGATCATCCGCGCGACCCGCGACGTCTACCCGGCCTGGCCGACGTTCGACTTCCCGACGGTCCCGATCTGGCACCGCGGCCGCATGGTGATCATCGGCGACGCGGCCCACGCGACGTCACCGGCGGCGGGCCAGGGCGCGTCGATGGCCATCGAAGACGCCGTCACGCTGGGGAAGTGCCTGCGCGACGTGCCGGACATCGCCCAGGCGCTGACCACTTACGAGGGGCTGCGGCGCGAGCGCGTCGAAGCGGTCGTCGCGCGCGGCAAGCGCAACGGCGACGACAAGGTGATCGGCCCGGTCGGCCGGGTGATCCGCGACTTCTTCATCAAGCGCGCGTTCGCGAAGCCGCAGAGCGAGGACCCGAACGCGTTCATGTGGAACCACCACATCGACTGGAACGAGAAGGTCGCGGCTTAGCGCCAGGTGTCGACGCGGTGGAAGTTCTTGTACGCCCGGCTCGGCGTCGGCCCGCGCTGGCCCTGGTAGCGGGAGCCGGCCTCGCTGGAGCCGTACGGGTGCTCGGCCGAGCTGGACAGCCGGAAGATGCACAGCTGGCCGATCTTCATGCCCGGCCAGAGCGTGATCGGCAGGTTCGCGACGTTCGACAGCTCGAGCGTGATGTGCCCGGAGAAGCCGGGATCGATGAAGCCCGCGGTCGAGTGCGTGAGCAGCCCGAGCCGCCCGAGCGACGACTTGCCTTCGAGGCGGCCGGCCAGGTCGTCGGCCAGGGTGACGAGCTCGAACGTCGAGCCGAGCACGAACTCGCCCGGGTGCAGCACGAAGGGCTCGTCGCCCTCCTTCTCGACGAGCGAGGTCAGCTCGTCCTGCTGCAGCTGGGGATCGATGTGGGTGTACTTGCTGTTGTTGAAGACGCGGAAGAACCGGTCGAGCCGGACGTCGACGCTGGACGGCTGGACCATGCCGGGATCGAAGGGGTCGATGCCGAGCCGGCCGGCGTCGAGCTCTTTGCGAAGGTCACGGTCACTGAGCAGCACGTCGCAAAGCCTATCCGGTGGGTTCAGGCCGCACGCATGTGCTGCGCATAGGTGGCATCGGGCGAGAAGAGCTTCTCAAGCCGCTTCACGTACCCACGCCGCCCGGCCTCGCCGATCCGTTCCTGCAGCGCGGTGGCCCCGGGAATGAACCGCCGCACCGTCTCGGCGGCGAAATTGACACCCGCCGCGGTGACGATCACGGCCTGCGCGAGAAGGTCGTTCGGCAGCTCGAGGAAGTCGGCGTTGGTCTTCCCGAGCACGAGCCGCGAGATCGAGGAGTGCACGGCGACGGAGACGTGCGACAGCACCTTCCCGACGGCCCCACGCCCTTCCCCGACGGCGGCGTTGGCCTCGACCAGCGCCTTCGCGAGCCGCTTGGAGTCGTCGTCGGGGATGAACTCGGTGGCGGCGAGCAGCCAGAGCAGCCGCCACGCGTCCTCTTCGTCACTGGGCAGCAGCTCGTCGTCGACGCCCATCAGCCAGCCGATGTAGCGCCAGAGGTGCAGGATGTCGCCGCGCTCGCGGGCGGAGTAGCGGAGGCCGAGCAGCTGCGTCCCGAAGACGTAGACGAGCGAGAAGAGCAGCAGCGTGCCGGCGGTCTGCACCTGGTTGACGGGCTTGTCCCAGGCGGCGTAGTCCCAGTCGTCCCGCCGATGCATGGCGGCGCGCACGTGGGCGTGCACGACCCGGATGCGGAGAGCGGAGGCGTACCCCTTGGCCCCGTGCTTCAGGGCACCGGGCGTGGTGACGTCGATCCACCAGGCCGCGGTCTCGACGAGCCGCCGGGTGGCCTTGTACTCGATCTCCCCGGTCCCGACCAGCGACTTCGTCGCGCGCGAGGCGAGGTAGCCACCCATGAGCGACATGTCGCCAAGCGGAAAGAGCCCGAGCAACCCGGCCCGCGTGATGGCCTTCGCACCGCGCTCGAGCCGCTCGTCATCAACCCAGTAGGGCTTCGCTTCGACGGCGGCGAAGAAGGCCTCCAGCGGCCCCTCGGTCCCGGCGCCGCTCTCGAGAGCGTCCTCGAAGAGCCGGTGCCCCTGGCCCCTCGGCTGCTGCGCCATCCAGGCGACAACGTCATCGGCGAGCCGATCCTCGACCTGCGCGAACTCCCGAAGCCGAGCGACCTGCCGCTCGTCACCCCGGATGTCACCCTCGATGAACAGCCGCGAAGCGAGCCGGAACCCGCCCTCCCGGAACAGCTCGGGATCATCCATCCGGCACACCTCCGACGTCGACAACAAGTGTTGTCACTTGACGCGCCGACGTCAAGGAGGGGAGGGTCTGGACAAGGGGATCACCACGCCGTGTATGCTTGCCACGCACTGCGGATGTAGTTCAATGGTAGAACATCAGCTTCCCAAGCTGAATACGCGGGTTCGATTCCCGTCATCCGCTCTCAGTCGAAAGCCCCGGATCCTTCCGGGGCTTTTCGCTTTCCGATTCACGAGCGTGACACCAGCGCACCTGATGGTCGGGTTCGTCGCGGTATTCGAGCACGCCGGCGTCGACCAACCCGAGCAGTGCCTTGTAGAGACCGTTGCCCAGCTTGTTCGCGGACCAGAAGATCCACTTGATCCCGACCCACTCTTCGTCACCGCGAAATACGCCGAGTTCGATCGCCAGATAATATTCCGCTTCCTCCAAGTCGGTCCAGTCGACCAATCGCTCTTTCAAACTCATAAGTCCATTGTCCGGGTCTGGCGCAACTGATTTATCCGTTGACGCAGGTGGGCCGCGTGACCGTCCGGAAGTCCGGTCGCCTCCGCGCGGTCCAGCGCCTCGGAGGCCGCCGGGGAACCCAAGCGGTGCAACAACTCCGCCCGCGATGCGTGCCACCACGGGTAGTCCTCCAGGCCCGGCAATGCGTCCACCAAAGCCAAAGCCGTCGCAGGGCCGTCCCGTTCCGCCACCGCGGCCGCGCGGTTCAAGCGGACTACCGGCGTGTCCTGGATCGACAACAGCACGTCGTACCAGGAGATCACCGCGTCCCAGTTGGTCTCCTCGTACGTCGGCGCGAGGTCGTGGCACGCAGCGATCGCCGCCTGGATGACGTACTGGTTCGGCACCGAGGGGGTTCGGCGTAGGCCCGCGCCCACCAACGACACGCCTTCCTTGATCAACTCAGGGTCCCAGAGCGAGCGATCCTGGAAAGCCAGCAGCACCGGCGAGCCCGACGAAAAACGGGCCTCGCGGCGGGCGTCTTGCAGTAGTACCAGCGCCAAGAGACCCAACGCCGTCGGCTCGTCGGGCATCAGCGAGACCAGCAGGCGGGCTAAGCGCACCGCCTCGGCGGTCAGCGACGCGCGGCCCGTGTAGCCCTCGTTGAAGATCAAGTACACCGTCGACGCTACGCCGGCCAGGCGTGCGGGCAGTTCTTCGGAAGACGGCACGCGGTAGGGGATCCGGGCCTGCGCGATCTTCTGCTTCGCGCGCGTCAGGCGCTTCGCCAGCGTCGCTTCAGGGAGCAGTAGCGCGCGGGCCACCTCCGCCGTCGACAGGCCGCCCAGCGTTCGGAGGGCCAGGGCGACCTGCGCATCCAGGGACAACGCCGGGTGGCAGCACGTGAAGACCAGCCTCAGCAGGTCGTCGCGGACCGAGAGTGGGTCGGGGGACGGGTCGACGGCCGGCATCGCGTCGGCCTCCTTCCCGAGGCGCTTCGCTTCGCGGCGGACGACGTCGACCGCGCGCCTGCGGGCCGCGACCAGCAGCCAGCCGCGGGGGTTGGCGGGGACGCCGTCGCGTGGCCACGTCTCGAGGGCGCGGACCACCGCGTCCTGGACGGCGTCTTCGGCGCGGTCGACGCTGCCGGTGACGCGGACCAGCGTGGCCAGTACCCGGGTGCCCTCGTCCCGGACCAGCCGCGCGACCGCGTCACCGGCGAAGGTCACTTGCCGAATTCGACGACCGGCCGGACTTCGATGGCGCCGTCCCAGGCGCCCGGGATCTGCGCCGCGACCTTGACGGCTTCGTCGAGGTCGGCGCATTCGATGAGGTAGAAGCCGGTGAGGGCTTCCTTCGTCTCGGCGTACGGGCCGTCGGTGGTGACGATGTCGCCGCCCTTGCCGCCGGTGACGTGGACGGTCGTCGCGGTCGCGGTCGGGTACAGGGCCGCGCCGCCGCGGATCACGGCCTGCGCGGCCGCGCCGAACTCGTCGTAGTCCCGCATCATGCCCGCGGCTTCGGGCTGGGTCGGGTCGACGTCGGAGGCGTAGATGATGGCGGCGTACTTGGGCATGACAGCTCCTCACAGAGGTCGGCCGGCGCCGATCGCCGGCTCTCACTGTAAGGACGAACGGCGCGGACGTCTCCAGGACAACCGCGCCGGACTTTTCTCAGCCTTCGACGAGCTCCCACTCGGCGTCCGGCGTCTCGCGGTCGTAGACCTGGCCCGGTGCGGCCTTCAGCACCGTGCGGACGTCCGGATACAGCTTCGCGACGTGCTCCAGCTCCAAGCCCTCGACCTCGAAGTCTTCCGCTTCCGGGACCTCGAAGCCGACGAAGAGCCACGTGCCGTCCTGCTCGCGGACGACCTGGCGGACCGCGCGGACCGGACGCTCCGACCCGGTCGGCAGCTCGGTGAGGCCGCTGCTGATCTGGACCTCGTCGTCCGGCGAACCTTCGAACTCCCAGGCCGCGCGGCGCTGGGCGAGCAGGCGGATGTCCTCGTCCTCGTCGTCGGAGCCGGTCACCGAGGACAGCAGCCACGCGCGGTGGTCCGGGTCCCAGTCGGCGGCCATGCCCGTCGGCAGCTCCGCGAGCGCGGCCAGCTGCGGGAGCAGCTCGAGCGCTTCCCGGACCGACAGCTTGCCGAAGTTCTCGCGGTTGACCAGCACGTCTTCCGACAGCTCGGTGCCGTCGCTGATGAACCAGTCGTCTTCGTCGTCCAGGACGACGAAGCCCAGCGCGTCGGCGTCGGTCACCAGAGCCAGGGCGATGATGACCGGTGCTTCCGGGTCCTGGCGCAGCGGCCATTCGGTCGACATGCCCCGTATCCCACCATCGGGCGACGGCGGCCCGGGAGCCGGGGTCGTCCGGTCGCTTAATTCATCGCACGTTGATATTATGGCCACCATGGTGCTCCCCAAGGGTCTCGCCCGCTTCAACCGCGTCGCGACCAACCGCGTCAACAAGTACGTCGTCAACTGGGCGCCCGGGTTCGGCATGATCGTCCACAAGGGACGGAAGTCGGGCCGGGAGTACCGGACGCCGGTGAACGTCTTCGGCACGGCGGAGGGCTACGTCGTCGCGCTGACCTACGGGCCGGACGCCGACTGGGTGAAGAACGTGCTGGCCGAGGGCGGCTGCACGGTCGTCACCCGGCGGAAAAACCACCACGTGCACGACGCCCGGCTCGTGCATGATGAGTCGCGCCAGGCCATGCCGACGCCCGTCCGGCAGTTCCTCGGCCTGCTGAACGTCCACGACTTCCTGCTGCTCAAGCGGGACTAGGGGGAACGATGCTCGAGGGGGAGCTCGTCCGGCTGCGCGCGCTGGAGCCGGAGGACGCCGAGAAGATCCACCTGTGGGTTCACGACCCCGAGGTCGGCCGGTGGATGAACAACAGCCACCCGCGTTCGCTCGCGCAGATCCGCAAGCGCGCCGAGGAACGCCCGGTCAACAGCTACGAACTGGTCGTCCTCGGGATCGAGGCCAAGGCCGACGGCAAGCTCATCGGCGTCATCGACCTGCGGGACGCCGAGCCCGAGATCGGCAACGCCGAGCTGGACGTCTACATCGGTGACGCCGGGTACCGGGGCGGCGGCGGTTACGGCACCGAAGCGCTGCGCCTGATGTGCCGCTACGGCTTCAACGCCATGCGCCTGCACATGATCACGCTCTGGGTGGTCGCCGGGAACGAGCGCGCCCGGCACGTCTACCGCAAGGTCGGCTTCTCCGAGGACGGCCGCCACCGCGAGGCGTTCGTCGCGATGGACGGCGAGCGCCACGACATGATCCTGATGAGCATGCTCAAGGGCGAGCTCAAGTCGTGAGCCGCTTCGGCGCCTTCAGTCGCCACGCCTCTTCGAGCAGCTCACGCAGCTGATCGACGTCGACCTTGTCGAGGTCGACGATGATCGAGCCGGAGCCGTCGTAGTGCGGTGTCGTGAAGAAGGCCGCGTCGCCGGATTCCAGCAACGCGGCCTTCTCGTCGAGCCCGCACATCACGACCAGGCCGCCTTCGGCCTCGGTGCGCAGCCGCGCGAACCCCTTGCCCGCCACCTTCAGCGCGGGCGTGCGGTACCAGGTCGCCGCCTCGACCTCGGGCAGTCCCGTGGCCAGGCGGACGACGTCTTCCCAAGTCGTCATGGGTCCATTGTCGACCCGGCGTCTTGGAAATACCGGAGCTACGGCAGCAGGGTGATCCGGTCCGCCGCGGGCGGGGCCAGGTTCGGGTGGGCGCCCAGGTACGCGATCAGCGCGTCCAGGTCCACCGGTCCGCCGGCCAGGTTCGTGCCCTTGGTGAACTCGGTGAAGCCGTCCCCGCCGGCGGCGAGGAAGTTGTTCACCGACACGCGGAACGTCGCCGCCGGGTCGACCGGCGTGCCGTTCACCGTGATGTTCGAGATCCGCGAGCCCTGCGGCGCGGACGCCGAGTAGCTGTAGTGCAGCGAGCTCGAGATCTGCAGGAACTTCGGGTTCACCCCCGGCGCCCACTGCTGCTCCAGCACGTTCTTCAGGTTCGCGCCGGTCAGCGTGATCGTCTGCATGATGTTCGCGAACGGCTGGACGGTGAACGCCTCGCCGTAGGTCACCACGCCGTCACCCTCGTTGTTCGCGGACGACTTGTACGTCAGGTCGGCGCGGATGCCGCCCGGGTTGGTGATCGCGATGACGGCGTTGTTCGACTGCGTGCCCGCGAGCTGCGCGTCGGCGATGACGTCGCCGAGCAAGGACTCACCGGCCGCGTTGCCCGCCGCCGGCAGGTCGGCGGTGATGGTGCCGACCGGCTTGTTCGCGATCGGCGCCGACTTCGCCTTGGCGTCGGCGACCAGCGCCGAGACGGCCGGGTCCGGCGTGACCGTGCGCGTGACGATCTCGTTGTGGGCCTGCGTGGCCGACCGGACGACGTCGCGCGTCTTCAGGTTGATCTTCAGGTCCACCACGGACAGCAGGCGGCCGAACGACGCGCCCTGGATGACCGTGCGCGGCTGGCCCGCCGGGTCGTTGATCACGCAGTTGTACTGCTGGTGGCTGTGCCCGGTGAAGATGGCGTCGACCTTCGGGGTCACCGCCTTCGCGATCGCGGTGGCCGGGCCGGGCAGCACCCGGCAGTCGTTCGGGCCCTCGATCTCGGTGCTGTCGCCCTGGTGCAGCAGCACGACCTGGGACTTGACGCCGAGGAAGTCGAGCAGGTTCGCGGTGCGGTTGATCGCCTCGACCTCGTCACCGAACTTCAGGCCCTTGATGGCCTCCGGCGTGACGACGGTCGGCAGGTCCTTCAGCGTCGCGCCGATGACACCGATCGGCACACCGCCTTCGAACTTGACGGTGAACGGCAGCAACGCGGGCAGGCCGTTGGTGAAGTACACATTGGACCCGAGGAACGGGAAGTCCGCACCCTTGAACTTCTTGTCGAACTGGCAACCGTCGGTCGGGTTGCAACCGCCGAACTGCATGCGCTGCAGTTCCTTGTAGCCCTCGTCGAACTCGTGGTTGCCGACGACGGACGCGCTCACGCCGATCTGGTTCAGGAAGTCGATGGTCGGCTCGTCGTGGAACAGCGCCGAGACCACCGGCGACGCGCCGACGTTGTCCCCCGCGGAGAACACGAGCGAGTTGCGCACCTGCGCGCGAAGCTGCTTCACGTGCGTCGCCAGGTAAGCGGCGCCGCCGGCGTCCACTGTGGTCCCGTCCGACTGCGTGACCCGGCCGCTGGAACCCGACGGCGGCTCGAGGTTGCCGTGGAAGTCGTTGAACGTGATGATCCGGACGTCCGTCGTCGGATCCGGGCGCTGGCCCGCGGACGCGGGTGCGGTGGTCACCGCCGTCGTCGCCAGCGCGGCCGCGGCGAGCACCACGAGCCGGGTTGAAAGCCTCATGCGTGTTTCCTCCGATTCGCGCCCAAGGTCCCCACACGGGCGCACGGCGGAGGATTCTGCCTCGCGGCGGAGTCAACTACCAGGGTCAAAAGACGGACGTAAAGCGAATGTCATCTAACGGCTTCCGGCGAGCAGGGTCTTCGCGACCAGCTCCGGGTCGTCGCTCATCGGCACGTGCCCGCAGCCCGGCAGCAGCGTGAACGTCCCGTTCGGCGCGACCTTCCGCAGCTCGGCGACGCGCGGCCGGGCGAGGACCCGGTCGCGCTGGGCCCACGCGATCGTCACCGGGACGCCGGTGACCGGGCCCGTGAAGCGGAAGCTGCCGCGGGACTGCGCGGCGGTCGGCTCGAAGCCCGGCGCGGTCGCGAGCGCGTGCGCGTCTTCGGCGACGATCTCGGGCGAGAGCAGCTCGGGGCGGCCGACGATCATCCCCACCAGCGCCTTCCGCCCGGCCGCCGTCGCGGCCAGCCGGCGCACGACGTTCGGCGGGGTGCGCTGGGCGAGCGCGCGGTGGGCCTTGAGCGTCGCGATCGCGTAGAGCTTCTGCCGCCGGTTCCACAGCCCGGCCGGCGACAGCGCCGTGACGCTGCGGACGAGCCCGGCGCGGCCGAGTTCCAGGGAAAGCAGCCCGCCGAGCGAGTTGCCCGCGACGTGCGGCCGGTCGAGGCCGAGCTCGGTGAAGAGGTCCTTGAACATCACCAGCGCCGGCTCGACGCCGTAACCGCCGGCCGGCTCGGGCGACTCGCCGAAGCCGGGCAGGTCGACGGCGATGACGTCACGATGCGGCGTGAGCAGCGGAAACACCGGCGCCCACGCCTGGCGGCGGTGCCCGATGCCGTGGATCAGCACCAGCGGTTCGCCGTGGCCCGCGCGGTCGTAGACAACGTCGTCCATTACCCGAGAGTAGGTCCGGGTCCGCGGAAAAGCTACAACCGCCGGTAACAGTTACTCTGCGTCCGGGTGAACCCGCGTCCCCGCGTCGGCCGACCGCTGGACGGCGTCGAGCACCCGGTGCACGCGCAGCGCGTGCCCGAAGTCCGGCAGGTCGCCCTTGAGGTGCCGCGCGTAGGCGTGCGCGACGTTGTACGACGGTTCGGACGCGCGCCCGGCCAGCTGCGGCAGCTCGTACCGCGCCGGCACGGCGAGCCGCTCCAGCGTCCCGGTGCGGCTGCCGCGCAACGTCAGCTTCGAGATCCAGAACAGCGGGTCCGCGGCCTCGACGACCAGGGTGCCCTCGGTGCCGTTGATCTCCCAGAGGAAGTCCGTGGCCGGCGACGTCCCGCCGCGCAGGTGCAGCGACACGATCGCGCCGCCGGTCAGCACGCCGGAGACGGCGATCTGGTCGGGCACGGTCATCGGGACGGCGTCGCCGGTGACCTCGTCGCGCACCCGCGGCCGGACGGTCGCCATCGTGGCCGACAGCTCGGCGAACCCGCCGAGCACCATGTGCAGCGTGTCGGCGGTGTGCGCGAACGGGATGGTCAGCAGCGTCGCCCCGCCCTCGGGGTGCAGCTGGTAGTCACGGCCGGCGCGGACGCTCGAGCCCCAGTTCCCGCCGGACGCGATCAACGACGTCGAGAGCACGCGGCCGACGTAGCCGTCCTTGATGAGGTCACGCAGGTAGCGCAACGCCGGCGCGGAGCGGCCCTGCAGCCCGACGGCCGTCTGACCGTCCTTCGCGGCTTCGGTCAGCTCCCGGGTCTCCGCGAGGCTGACGCCCAGCGGCCACTCGCTCAGCACCTGCTTGCCCGCGGCCAGCGCGGGCTCGATGAGCGCCCGGTGCTCGGGCACCTTCACGGCGACGACGACCAGGTCGACCTCCGGATGCCGCGCCAGCTCCCCGGCGTCGCCGAAGGTCAGCGGCACGCCGTACTTCTCGCCGGCCACGCGCGCCGACTCGGCGCTGCTCGCGCTCAGCGCGCGGAGCTCGTAGCCCTCCACCGCGGCCAGCGCGGGCACGTGCGCGGTCGCGGCCCAGCCGCCGTTCGCGCTGAGCCCGACGATGCCGACCCGGACCGGTGCCATGAGCGTTCCTTTCGTTTCCCCCACAAGACTTACGTGCCGAGCGTCGCGGTCATTCCCGCGTGAGCGCAAGCCACACCAGATGGCGGCGGCCGTTGCCCGGAACGTCTTCGCTGTCTCCGGTGGGCATGAAACGGAGCCGCTCGCAGCCGCGTCTCGCGCGGCGTTCCCCTCGAAGACGTGCACAGCGACGGCTTCCGCGGCCGCCACGCGGACCGCGTCCACGAGCCGCGCGGCCGGGCCGTGACCCCGCGGCTGTGGCGCAACGCACATCGGGAAGACCAGCCATTCGGCCGCACGCGGACGAGCGAGCCGGAGTTCTCCGGTGTGTCCGGTAACACCGGATGTCGCGGCCACCGGCCCTGACCGATCGGCCCGTCGCCGGGTCGGCCAAGTGGCCGATGGGGGTGTCCGGCGTCCGGCTGTTCGACCGAAGCGGCACCCCGGGCAAGATCCATAACGTCGGTGGCATGACGAACGCACAGGTCACCGCCCTGCAGTACGGACTCATCGGCTTCTTCGCGCTGTGGACCGTCGTGCTGGTGCCGCAGCTGCTCACCCAGCTCGCGCGGCACGGTGGCCTGCGGCTGCGCGGCATCGTCACCACCGCGGCCGTGCTGCTCTACGGGTGCATGACCTTCGCGGTCGTCTTCCTGCCGCTGCCCGGGCCCGGCACCCGGCGGCTGGGCCAGACCGTGCAGCTGCACCCGTTCCAGTGGATCACCGACATCCACACCGAGCTGCTGAAGCACGGTGAGCCGCTGTCGCAGTGGTTCATGACGCAGACGTTCCAGCAGGCCTGCATGAACGTCCTGCTGTTCGTCCCGCTCGGCGTGTTCGCGCGGATCCTGTGGCGCCGCGGGCTCGTCGGCACCACGCTGATCGGCTTCACGGCGTCACTGCTCATCGAGATCACGCAGGTCACCGCGAACTTCGGCACCGCGCCGTACGTCTACCGCATCTTCGACGTCGACGACCTCGTGAACAACACGTTCGGCGCCGGCGTCGGCTGGGTGTTCGGGGCGCTCCTGCTGGCCCTGCTGCGGGCCAAGCCTTCAACGGTCGATGTGCAGCCGGCCCGGAGCCAGCGGATCCACCTCGCCCAGACGCGCTAACCGAGCCTTGCGCTGCAGAGCGGCGCGCTTCGCGGCACGGCGGTCCTCGAGAACGACCACGATGGCCGCCACGGCCAGGACCAGCGCGACCAGCCCGAGGACGATCGGAAGCTGCACGAATCCTCCTCGGTACGACGCTGTGCGGGAGATCACACAGGGTACGCAGGTCAGTGGCGAATTCGCTACCCCCGGCAACGAGCCCGTGCGGCGAACCAGGTCCGGTCCGCGGAGAGCCGGGCGTCGAAGCTCAGGTCGGCCGAGGTCAGGACGACGTCGCGCGCAGCCGGTTCGCGAGCCGAACACGCGGAACCGGATGGGTGATCGACGTCGCGGGCAGGGGGACTTGTGCCGTGCCGGTCCGAAAGTCGTACCGGAGACTGGACGGGTGAACACCCGACCCACCAAGGACCAGCTGACCGCCGCGTACGGCACCACCATTCCGGACGTCATCGCGGCCGGCCTCGACGTGCTGTTCTGCGGGATCAACCCCGGCCTCTACTCCGGTGCCCTCAAGCAGCACTTCGCGCGGCCCGGGAACCGGTTCTGGCCGGCGCTGCACGGCGGCGGCTTCACCCCGCGGCGGTTCACCCCCTCCGAGCAGGACAAGCTGCTCGACCTGGGGCTCGGGGTCACGAACGTCGTCGGCCGGGCCACCGCCCGCGCGGACGAGCTCACCGACGACGAACTGCGTGACGGCGGGGAACTGCTGACCGCGAAGGTGCTCGAATTCCGGCCGCGGTGGCTGGCCGTGGTCGGGATCACGGCGTACCGGACCGCGTTCGGCTTCCCGAAGGCGCGCGTCGGCCCGCAGGAGCTGCTCATCGGAGGGACACACGTGTGGGTACTCCCGAACCCGAGCGGCCTGAACGCCCACTGGACGCCCGACGGGCTGGCGGCGGAGTTCGCCGCGCTGCGGGCCGCGGTCGTGAGTCGCTAGCCCCGCCCGCACCCTGCTGACCAGTCACAACCCGCATCCAACCGGCACCTTGGACGTTAGAGGGGGACGAGCCGGGAGGACGCGAATCGACACGGGCCACCCTCAGTAGCACCCGCCGCCCCATCAGGTCGTTCTGCTCCCGGTCGAGCAGCCGTCCCGGAGGGGTTTTCTACCCAGAGTTTGCTGTAACCGGCGGGTTGGGCCATGAGGGGGAACTGGCGTCATGAGCTGCGAACTTGCGACTCGTACCAAGCAGAGGGAGTCACTTTTGGCCGGTCCCGGCAGGGGGGACCGGGTGGTGCCGGATCGCGTGAAACCGAGGGGACACGTCCGGCGTCCCAAGAGCGACGGCGCAGAGACGGAGGCCCACGATGCACGGCATCGAGCCCACCCGCAGGCCCACCGGGCCGGCCGGACCCGGCGGGCGCAGTCTCGGCGTGGCTGTCGTCGATCCGATCCCGATCTACCGCGACGGCCTCGCCGCGCTGGTCCACCGCAGCCAGGGGCTGCACTGGGCCGGCCAAGCGGCGAGCCACCACGCCGCGTTGCAGCTGTGCGAGCAGGTGAAACCGGACGTCGTCGTGCTCGATTCGGCGCTGGATCCGAACTGCCACCTGACGAAGCTGCTCAACGCCGGCGACCCGGCGCTGATCATCGTCACGCTCGTCCGTGACGCGAATCGCACGCAGCAGTACCTGGCGGCCGCGATCGCCGCCGGGGCGCACGCGATCGTGCCGCGGTCGATCGATTCACGACGGCTCGCCGAAGCGATCCGGCGGGCCCACACCGAGCGCCGGTACATCGACCCCGGACTGGCCGCGCTCACCGCCAGGCCGAAGCGCTCGACCGTGCCGAAGGGGGACCTCGCCCACGACAGCCCACCGGCGCCGCGCGGCGGGATGCCGCTGTCCAGGCGCGAATACCAGGTGTTGCAGCTGGTCGCCGAGGGGCTCGAGAACTCGGCGATCGCGAAGCTGCTCTTCCTGTCCGTCGAGACCGTGCGGACCCACGTGAAGAGCATCCTGCGGAAGCTTTCGGCCCGCGACCGGACACACGCCGTGACGATCGCCTTCCGGGGCGGGATACTGATCGTCCGAGCGGACGACGGCCACGTGCCGGTGACGGCGGACACAACGGCCATCCCCGGCAACCGCTGACCCGGGTCACGCTGCTCGGGGCCCACTTTTCGGGGGATTTCCAGTACTCGGAAGTGCGGATCTGCTTGCTCCAGTTACCCGCAGGTAATATCCTGAAGTTACCGGCGAGTAAGGCGAGTGTGTGCCCGGCCGGGGAGCCGAACACATTGGAGTGACGACATGGGCCACTACAAGAGCAACGTCCGAGACCTGGAGTTCAACCTCTTCGAGGTACTCGGCGTTCAGGAGCGCCTGGGCAAGGGTGTGCTCGCCGAGTCGGACGAGGAGACCGCGCGCGGGGTGCTGGCCGAGCTGAACAAGCTCGCGTCCGGCCCGCTGGCCGCGTCCTTCGCCGACGCGGACCGCAACCCGCCCGTGTACGACCCGAAGACCTTCAGCGTCAAGATCCCCGAGTCGTTCAAGAAGAGCTACCAGCAGCTCCTCGACGGCGAGTGGTGGCGTCTGGGCCTGACCGAGGACCTCGGCGGCTTCGGCCTGCCCCCGACCGTCCAGTGGGCCGCGTCCGAGCTGATCCTCGGCGCCAACGCCCCGCTGTTCATGTACCTCGCGGGCCCCAACTTCGCGATGATCGTGAACAAGAACGGCACCGAAGAGCAGAAGCACTGGGCCGAGCTGATGATCGACCGGGCCTGGGGCGCCACGATGGTGCTGACCGAGCCGGACGCCGGCTCCGACGTCGGCGCCGGCCGCACCAAGGCCGTCCAGCAGGAGGACGGCTCCTGGCACATCGACGGCGTGAAGCGGTTCATCACCTCCGCCGAGCACGACATGAGCGAAAACATCATGCACCTCGTGCTGGCCCGCCCCGAGGGTCCCGGCATCGAGACCAAGGCCGGCACCAAGGGCCTGTCGCTGTTCCTCGTGCCGAAGTTCCACTTCGACACCAGGACCGGCGAGCTGGGCGAGCGCAACGGCGCTTTCGTCACGAACGTCGAGCACAAGATGGGCATCAAGGCCTCGACGACGTGCGAGCTGACCTTCGGCCAGCACGGCACCCCGGCCAAGGGCTGGCTGCTCGGCGAGGTGCACGACGGCATCGCGCAGATGTTCCAGGTCATCGAGTACGCCCGGATGATGGTCGGCACCAAGGCCATCGCCACGCTGTCCACCGGCTACCTCAACGCGCTCGAGTACGCCAAGGAGCGCGTCCAGGGCGCCGACCTGCCGAACATGCTGAACAAGGCCGCGCCGCGCGTCACCATCACGCACCACCCGGACGTCCGCCGCTCGCTGATGCTGCAGAAGGCGTACGCGGAGGGCCTGCGCGCGGTGTACCTGTACACGGCGTCGTTCCAGGACCAGCTGTGGACCGGCGAAGGTGACCAGAAGGTCGCGCACGGCGTCAACGACCTGCTGCTGCCGATCGTCAAGGGTGTCGGCTCCGAGCGCGCCACCGAGCAGCTCGTGCAGTCGCTGCAGACCCTCGGCGGGTCCGGCTTCCTGCAGGACTACCCGA
Organism: Amycolatopsis sp. NBC_00348; assembly: GCF_036114655.1. Lineage (NCBI taxonomy): Bacteria > Bacillati > Actinomycetota > Actinomycetes > Pseudonocardiales > Pseudonocardiaceae > Amycolatopsis > Amycolatopsis sp. NBC_00348. The sequence continues at coordinate 8,192,042 of NZ_CP107994.1, forward strand.
TCGAGCAGTACATCCGCGACGCCAAGATCGACTCGCTGTACGAAGGCACCACGGCGATCCAGTCGCTGGACTTCTTCTTCCGCAAGATCGTCCGCGACAAGGGTGCGTCCCTGGCCTTCGTCGCCGGCGAGATCACGAAGTTCATCGAGTCCGAGGCGGGCAACGGCCGGCTCAAGAACGAGCGCGGGCTGCTCAAGCAGGCCCTCGAGGACACCCAGGGCATGCTGGGCTCGCTGATCGGCTACCTGACGGCGTCGCAGGAAGACCCGCAGAACATCAACAAGGTCGGCCAGCACACGGTCCGGCTGCTGATGTCCGTCGGCGACTTGCTCATCGGCTGGCAGCTGCTCAAGCACTCCGAGGTCGCCATCGCCAAGCTCGACGCGGGCGCGTCCGCCAAGGACGTCCCGTTCTACGAGGGCAAGATCGCCGTGGCGTCGTTCTTCTCGAAGAGCGTGCTGCCGGAGCTGACCGCGCGCCGCGCGATCGTGGAGGCCGCGGACAACGCGCTCATGGAGCTCGACGAAGCCGCGTTCTGAGTCACGTCCGAAGGGGCCCTTACCGCTGGGGAGGGCCCCTTCGCCGTGTCCGGCAGACGTAGTAACGATGCGGCGGCGAGGAGGGTAATTCCCGGTACACCGTGTTTCGCCGTCACCCACCCGGGGCATTCCGACCATCGAGCCGCGGAGCCCCGGAACACCGGGACCGCGGATCCCTTGAGAGGAGAAGCGATGACTATCGCCGGCATCGTCAGCGCCATCATCATCGGCCTGATCATCGGTGTGCTCGGGCGGCTGGTCGCACCGGGCAAGCAGAGCATCCCGATCTGGTTGACGATCCTGATCGGTATCGTCGCCGCGTTCATCGGCACGGCGATCGCGCGTGGCATCGGCTACGCCGACACCAACGGGATCGACTGGCTGGAGATCCTCACCCAGGTCGTCCTCGCCGCCATCGGCGTCAGCATCGCCGCCGGGGCCTACGGCCGACGCGGCGTATCGAGGTAACGCGCCAGCGCACCACCACCAGGCCGATCCGGCCCGGTTCGCCGTCGGGGGCGGGCCGGGCCGGATCTTTTTGTGTGTCACCCCATCGAGGGTTCAAACGGGCAGGTCGCGCCGGGCGGTGTCACGGTTGTTCTTATTCGGCAATCCGAGGAGGCACCCGTGCTCGGCGGACTTTGGGGCATCATCTCGACGATCATCGTGGGCCTGATCCTGGGCGTGCTGGGCCGGCTGTTCGCGCCCGGCGACCAGAAGATCCCGATCTGGCTGACGATCGTCGTCGGCATCGTGGCCGCGTTCATCGGCAACTGGCTCGCCGGCGTGTTCGGCGTCCGGGACACGAACGGCATCGACTGGATCCGGCACGTCTTCCAGATCGTCGCCGCCGTCGTCGGCGTCATCGCGGCTTCGGCGATCTACGCGCGGATCAAGGGCGGCAGCCGCACTAACGCCTGACCGACGCGCGCGCCAGCACCACGGCGAACCCGGCTCCGACGAGCAGCAGCACGGCGGCCCCGGTCATCGTCGTGGTGATGGCGTGCGCGGACGAACCCCCGGCCAGGGTCAGGAAAGCACTCCCGAACGTCGCGACGCCGACGACCTGGCCCAGCTGCAACGTCGTGGTCAGCAGCCCGCTGACGTCCGCCGCGCTCGCGAGCGGGACGTGCGTCAGCGAATGCGCCATCAGGGACCCGAACGCCGGTCCCATCGAGAGCCCGAAGAGCATCAGCGCCACGAAGAACAGCGCGCCGCCGTGGCCGCCGTCGCGCAGGCTCAGCGCCAGCAAGGCGTACGCCGCGGCGGATCCGACGTACCCGATCGGCGTCACCGCCGCGTGGACGCGCGCGGGCAGCTTGTGCCAGAAGAACCCGCACAGGCCGAAGACCACACCGCCGGGTGCCATGGTGAGCCCAGCCGTCAACGCTGTGTCACCCAATCCGGTCTGAAGGTGCAGGGCCAGACAGAACAGGAAACCGCCGTACGACGCGACCCCGGCGGCCAGCGCGGCCAGGCCCGGTGCGACGCCGCGGATCCGCAGCACGTCGAGGTTCACCAGCGGATCGCGCACCCGGCGTTCCACGACCACGAACAACACGGCCAGCAGGGCGCCGGCGACCAGCGAGGCGAACGTCCAGGCGGGCCAGCCGGTCTCGTGCCCGAGCACCAGCGGCAGCACGACCAGGACCACGGCCGGCACGGCGATCGCGAGCCCGGCGAAGTCGAGCCGACGGCCGTTCCGGGCGCCGCCACCGGGCACCAGCTTCGCCGCCAGCACCGCGACGAGCACGCCGATCGGCACGTTCACCAGGAAGATCGGCCGCCAGCCCGCGCCGAACAGGTCCGCGCCGACGAGCACGCCGCCGACCACCTGACCGGCGACGAACGCGACCGAGATGACCGCGGTGTACGCGCTGAGCGCCTTCGCCCGCGCGGGACCGCTGAACTGCGCCTGGATGACGCTGATGACCTGCGGCATCATCAGCGCGGCGCCGGCGCCCTGGGCGATCCGGGCGACGATCAGCGTTCCCGCACCGGGCGCCAAGCCGCACAACAGCGAGAAGACCGTGAAGGCGACGACGCCGGTGACGAACATCCGGCGTCGCCCGTACAGCTCGCCGAGCCGGGCGCCGGTGATCAGCAGCATCGCGTAGCCCACGGTGTAGCCGGACACGACCAGCTGCAGCGCGGCGCCGGACGCGTGCAGGTCGGTGCGGATGTCGGTCATGGCGACGTTCACGACGGTGACGTCCAGCAGCGCCATGAACTGGCCGAGCAGCAGCACGCCGAGCATGAACCACGGCCGCGTGCTCCGGCCCGGGACGGCCGGGGCCGGGGTGGTGAGTGTCATGCCCCTGACCCTGCGGCTCTTTCGCTTGCGGTACCGAGAGTCCGGTGATGCTGGTACTGGCGGCACCTGCTTCGTTCCAAAACTGTCGTACCCCTCGGGCACTATGCCGACATGACCCAGACGCAGGTCCCCGTGAGCCGCCGAGAGGAACTCGGCCGGTTCCTCAAGGCGTGCCGGGCGCGGATCGGCCCCGAGGAGGTCGGGCTCGTGCCCGGCCCGCGCCGTCGCACGAACGGGTTGCGGCGGGAGGAGGTCGCGCTGCTCGCCGGCGTCGGCGTCACCTGGTACACGTGGCTGGAGCAGGGCCGGCCGATCAACGCGAGCGCGCAGGTCTTCGACGCCGTCGCGCGCACACTGCGGCTGGACCACACCGAGCGGGAACACCTCTACCGGCTGGCGGAGCTGACCCCTTCGCGGCTGCCGTCTGCGGTCGAGGTGGTGCCGGACGCGGTGTGCGAGGTCTTGCGCGCACTGGAACCGTTGCCGGCCACGGTCGTCAACGGCCGGTTCGACATCCTCGAGTCGAACGCGGCGCACGAGGAGCTGTTCTGGGAGTGGCACAGCCTGCCGTGCCTGCACAAGAACCTGCTCTGGTGCTGCGTCACCGAACCGAACGCGCGGGCGTTCCTGCTGAACTACGACGAGGAGGTGCCGCACATGGTCGCGCGGATGCGGGCCGAGTACGGCCGGCACCTCGGCGACCCGTGCTGGGCGGAGGACATCCGGCGGCTTTCGGCGCTGAGCCCGGAGTTCGCCGAGCTGTGGGCGCGCAACGAGGTCGCCGAGCCGCTGGCCCGGCTGCGGCGGTTCGACCACCCGCGGGCCGGGCGGCTGAACTTCCGGCTGACCGAGCTGGCGGTGTCGGAGGTGCCGGGCCTGCGGATCCAGGTGTCGACGCCGGACGACGCGGCCACCTGGGCGTTGCTGCCCGCGACCCGCCGCCGGGAGGGCTCATGACGTGGCTCGATCTGAGCGGGCAGGGGCTGACTTCGGTGCCGTCGGTGCCGGACGACGTCACGCGCCTTGATCTGGATCGCAACCGGCTGACGTCCGTGCCGGCGCTGGGTTCCGCGTTGGAGCACTTGAGCCTGTACGCGAACGAGATCTCTGTCGTTCCGCCGTCGCTGTGGCGGCTGACCGGGTTGCGCGTGCTCAACCTGGCCACGAACTCGTTGACCGAGCTGCCACCGGGGATCTCCGCGTTGTCGTCGTTGCACACGCTCGACCTGGGGCACAACCGGTTCCCGGCGTTGCCGGACGAGCTGGGTGACCTGGCCGGGCTGACCAAGTACCTCTACGTCAGCGACAACCGGCTGACGGAGTTCCCGTCGTCGTTGTGCCGCCTGGGAAAGCTGCGGTACCTCGGGTGCACGGACAACCGGATCGAATCGCTGCCCGACCTCTCCGGGCTCGCGTCGCTGCGCGAACTCCGGCTCTACCACAACGAACTGACGGCGTTGCCGGAGTCGATCGGCGCGCTCGGTTCCCTGCGGGAGCTGCACCTGCGGGGCAACCGGCTGCGCGAGCTGCCGGCGTCGATCGGGGCGTTGAGCGAGCTGCGTCAGCTGGACCTGCGGGAGAACTCGCTCGTGACGCTGCCGGCGTCGGTGGCCGGACTGTCCAAGTTGGACAAGCTGGATCTGCGGTGGAACAAGCACTTCCGGGAGCCGTCGTGGCTGCGGGACTTCGAGGAGGCGGGTTGCATGGTCCTTCGCTGACAACTCAACACAGGATCGTCGGACGCGGACCGTAGGTCGCGGTGTGCGACGTCCGGCGGACCTCGGCACCGCTCGCGACGTCGTAGAGCACGCGTGTGTCGGTGACGCTGAAGCCGGGCGTGCCGATCGACGGCTGGCACGGGGTGGCGCCCCCGAACTGCACCGGCGGCGGGTCGCCGGGCGTCTGCCCGCCGGTCGAGCCCTCGACGCGGTAGTGCCGGGTGCCCCAGATCCGGACCGTCACGGAGTCGCCGGACACCACGGCCTGCAGGGCGATGCCGGTCTGGGCGTCGTCGGTCAGCTTGAGCTCGACCGGGCTGCCGTCGGCGTTGATCGCCTTGGCGTCGCGGCCGACGGGGTAGCGGTCGAGGTAGGTGTCGTGCTCGAGGTGACCGCCGTCGGCGAGGCCGGCGAGGTAGCCCGCGTTGTACAAAGTGGACGCCAGCTGCGAGACGCCGCCACCGACGACGGTCGGACCGGTGCCGTCCTCGTTGGCCGGGGCGGGCACGTAGCCGTTGTCCGCGGTGCGCGGGCCGGAGCGGCCGCCGAGGCTGAACGTCTCACCGGGCTTGACGATCGTGCCGGACACGCGGTCGGCCAGCGTGCGGTTGTTCGTCGCCGCCGGACCGGTGAGCCCGCCGGTGGTGAACTCGCCGATGACCTCCGTGATGCCGAGCGCCCCCGCGGCTTCGATGGTCACGCCGGGCTTCGACGCGTTGTAGGCGACGGGCAGATCGCGCCCGTCGGTCTTCTTGAGGACGTCGATCAGCGGGAGGAAGGTCTTCTCCCAGTTGATCTTCCGGGCGTCTTCGGACGGGTCGACGGTCGGCTGGTCGCCGGCGAAGACGATCTGCGCGTCCTTGCCGTCGGACTCGGTGCTCGCCAGGCCGTCCTTGAGCGCGGCTTGCAGCTTGCCCTGGTCGATCCGCACCTCGACGGCACCGCCTTCGACGGGCGCGAACTGGAACGAGGAGGCGATCGCGTCCGGCTTGAGCGGCACGTCCTTGCCCTGCCCGTGCACGACAACCGGCTTCGCCACAGCGGGCACGACGATCTGCTGGAACGCGGCCTGCACCCCGGCGGCGGTCGCCCGCACCGGCGTGATGGCCATCGCCAGCTTGACGCCACCCGGGTCCAGCCAGTGCTCGGTGACGGCGTGGACGGCGCCCGCGAGATCGGTCAGCTGCTGCCCTTGGCGCGGCAGGATCGGATAGGGCGTGACGCCGCCATCGCTGCCCGGCAGCGGCATGAACCCCACGGCACCTTCGGTGGCGGCGTGGTCGAGCTTGCCGTCGGCCAGCGCGCGGACGGCCTGACTGGTCTGGTTCTCATCGGTCCGGGTAGCGACACCGACCTCGCGACTGGTGAAGAAAGACATGATCCGGGTGATCGGACTGAGCGGCTGGTGCCCGGCGAGCCCCAGGGTGTTGGGCCAGTCGAGCCCCAACCCCGACTGCGACGGAACGAGTTCGGCCTGGACATCCCCACCGTGCACAACAACCGGCCGGGTAAGCCGAGGCTCGAGTTCCTTGCGCAGCTTGGCTTCCGCCTCGGCATGGGTCATGCCACCGACACCGATCCCGGCCACGGTAACCCCCCGCGGCACATCACCGGCACTGGAGAGAAGGTCGACGGCGTAGAGAATGACGAAGAGCCCCAGCGCAAGCCCGACGATCATCATCGTGCGAGCAACCCCCTTGCGCAGCTTCCGCGCAGGAGTCTCCGGCGGAGGCGGGGCCGCGGGGTTCTCGAGGAGTTCGCCAAGCAGGTCCTCAGCGAAGAGATCAGTGGTGACAACGGCATCGTCGACAGGCTCAGCACCAGGCACAGCCTCGATGGCCACAGTCTCAGCAGCGGCAACAGCCCGCTCATCCGGCCACGGCCCAAGCTGCCCCGCACCCCCAGCGGACTCACTGGGCCACGCCCCAAGCGGCGCCGCAACCCCATCAGACTCAACCGGCCACGGCTCAGACCGCGCCGCACCCTCGGCAGCAGCACGCTCGTCCGGCCACGGCCCTGGCTGCGCCACGTCCTCAGCCGCGGCAGCTGGTTCATTCAGCGACAGCACAGATTCGGCACCGTCTGTGGCCGGCGCCGCAGACTCCACCGCCACGGGCTCGTCCGGCTGCAACGCAGGCTCGGCAACGAACCCCGTCTCGGCAGGCGCCACTTCAACCGCGACCCCTTCCGGCAACGGCCCGAACTCAGCGGCGGGCCGTACCTCCGCAGCGGCCTCGGTAGCCACAGGGTTCCCGAATCCACCGGCGACGGACGGCACCTCGACCGTAGGCACTTCCGGCGACAGCGCGGGGTCGCCGGCGGTCAGCACCTCGGCACCGGCCGAACCGATCGCCACAACGACCCCGGATTCGGCGGCGAACTGCACCTCGCCCGCGGACCCGTCCCACAACACCCCGGAATCAGCCGCGGCTGGCACCTCAGGACCAGCCACTCCGTCCACGGCGGTCGACTCGGATTCAGCAGTGAACTGCGCCTCACTCGCAGACCCGCCCCGCGACACCCCGAAATCAGCGGCGGCTGGACCGGCCACTCCGTCCGCAGCGGTCGACTCGGAATCAGCGGCGAACCGCACCTCGCCCTCAGGCCCAATCGGCAACACCCCGGGATCAGCGGCGGTTGATACCTCGACACCAGCCGCTCCGTCCGCAGCCGCCGACTCGGAATCAGCGGCGAACCGCGCCCCGGCTGTGGACTCATTCCGCAGCGACCCGGAGGCGGCGGCGAGGGGCAACTCACCGTCGGGCGATCCGGTCGCCGCAGCAGGGTCAGGTTCAGCGGTGGGTTGTGCCTCGGCAGGCGGCACCTCGGCCGCAGGCTCCTCCGTCGGCGAGTCCGCACCAGCACCCGGCTCCGCGGCAGCCGACCCGTTCGCGGCGGGTGGCTCCGTAGCTGACCCGTGCGCGACAGCTAGCTCCGCGGTAGTGGCGAGTGGCTTCGGTTGGCCGGCGTCCGGTGCTTCGCGCGCGTCGGCGCGATCGTGCGCCTCGTCGTCTGCCACGCCCTGCCCTCCGCGGGGCTCTAGAGGTAGAGCCCGGTGCCGTGTTCGGTTCGCTCGGTCGCCACCGCGTGGATGTCGCGTTCGCGCATCACCAGGTGCCCCTCGCCCTGGATCTCGACCTCGAGCTGGTCCTCCGGGTTGAAGAGCACGCGGTCGCCGATATTGACGTTCCGCACACTGTTCCCGATGCCCAGTACATCACCCCACGAGAGGCGGCGCGCGACCTGCGCGGTGGCGGGGATCACGATGCCACCGCTGCTGCGCCGCTCGCCCTCTTCCGGCGACAGCCGCACGAGTACCCGGTCGTGCAGCATCTGGATCTCGAGTTTCGGCCCGTCAGACACGGTCCGCATCCTACTCGGCGTCGCGCGGCTCCCCGGCCATGACCAAGCTCAGCTCGCTCGCCCCGCCCTCCTCGAACCGCACCGGGACGCCCCAGTCCTGCCGGGTGATCCGGCACGCGGGGTGCGCACCGCCGTCGTCACAGCTCGCCGCCTGGGCGACGACCTGCAGCACGCCCTCGGTCACCCCCGGCGCGAACCGGATCTTGCGGGTCAGCTCGGTTCCGGCGCCGGTGCCGTCGGCCAGCAGCTCCGGCGGTGACGCGCTGATCTCCAGCCGCGTCGACGGGCCGTACCGGTCGTCCAGCTTCTCGCCCGGCGGCGCGGTGAAGACGACCGAAAAGTCGACCTCGCCGGGCGCGAGGACCGTCGGCGGGCGGCGCACGGCGTGCGCGTCGCCGGTGACTACCGAAGGCTCGCTCGCCGGCACCGGGCCGATCCGGTTGCCCGCGGACTCGACGACCAGCAGCCGGCCGTCGGTCAGCAACAGGCCCTGCGGCTCGGCGAGGCCGGTGGCGAGCGTCGTCACCTCACGCGTGAAGAAGTCGAAGCGGCGGACGGCGCCGTTGTAGGTGTCGGCGATCGCGATCCGCGCGCCGGGCAGCACAGCGAGGCCGAGCGGGTGCTGGAGCAGCGCCTTGTCGGCCGGGCCGTCGGTGTGGCCGAAGGAGAAGAGGTCGATCCCGATCGCCGTCTGCACGGTGAACGAGTCGCCCGCCGGCTCGATCCAGCGCAGGGCGGACGTCTCGGCGTCGACGAGCCACAGCTTGTCGCCGTCGGCGGCGAGGCCGGACGTCTGCGCGAAGAACGCTTCGCTGACGTCGCCGTCGCGGAGGCCTTCGACGGTCGTCCCGGCGAAGCGGCGGATACTCCCCGACACCGGGTCGAACACGCTCAGCGTGTGGTTGCCGGCCATCGCGACGACGACCCCGCCGGCCGGGCCCCACCACTCGACGTCCCACGGGCTGCTCAGCTCGACCTCGACGCCCTTGCCCGAGTCCGGCCCGTTGCGCCACTGCGCGCCGGTGCCGGCGACCGTGGTCACCTCGCCGGTGATCAGGTCGAGGCCGCGCAGCCGGTGACCGGCGGTGTCGGCGACGACGGCGTGGTAGCCGGCGCGCTCGGCGACGTCGTAGGGCAGCAGTGCGATGCCCGCCGGCTCGGTGAACGTGGCGACGTCGAACGGCCCGTCCTGCCCGCCACGCTCTCCGCTGCCGAAGCGCCGGATGACCGTCTCACCGTCCGAAGCGAACTCGACGACGGAGTGGTGCCCGGTGTCGGCGACCAGGATGCGGCCTTCGGCGGTGGCGACGGCCTTGCTCGGGAACCGCAGCTCGCTCTGCTGCTCCTCGACCGGCACGTACGGGCTGCCGCCGCGGCGAAGCGTCCCCTTCGCTTCATGCTTCTTCACGAGGTCGGCGATGACGCGGCGAAGCGCCTCTTCGTGCCCTTCACCGGCGGCGACGTGGACGACGTAACCCTCGGGGTCGATGACCGCCAGCGTCGGCCACGCGCGGACCGCGTACTGCGACCACAGCTCCATCTTCGGGTCGTTGACCACCGGGTGGTGGACCTCGTAGCGGCGCACCGCGGCCTCGATGGACGCGCGCTCGCCCTCGTGCAGAAACTTCGGCGAGTGGACGCCGATCGTGACCAGCACGTCCGCGAACTCGGCCTCGAGCGGACGAAGCTCGTCGAGGACGTGGAGGCAGTTGACGCAGCCGCTGGTCCAGAAGTCCAGCAGCACGATGCGGCCGCGCAGTTCGGCCAGGGTGATCGGGCGGCCGCCGGTGTTCAGCCAGACGTCGCCGCGCAGCTCGGGAGCGCGCACGCGGGCCTGCGGTCGGGGAGATGTCACGGCAAGAGTGAACTACACGCGCTCACGCTCTGTTCCGGAGTCCAGCCGATGAGAGAACAAACTCACCCGACCGGGGTCACCCCTGGCCGCACGTCAAGAGAGCAGAAAAGAACGCGCGGCGGGGTCGGGCGCCACTTACGCTCTTGGGTCATGACTCCCGTCCAGCCGACCGGCGCCCTCTCCCCGGAGGAGGCGCGGCACCTGCAGGAAAACCTCCGGGAACCGGTGCGTCCCGGGCTGAGCGAGGCCGAGCTCGACGACGTCGAGCGCCGGTTCGGTTTCCGCTTCGCCGCGGACCACCGCACGTTCCTCGCCGCGGGCGTCCCGATCGGCGACCGCTGGCCGGACTGGCGCTGCGGCAACCCCGAGCAGCTGCGCAAACGTTTGGCCTGGCCGGTCGACGGCGTCCTGTACGACGTCGAACACAACGGCTTCTGGCTGCCCGACTGGGGCACGCGCCCGGTCGGGCCCGAGGACGCGGTCCGCGAAGCGGGGCACCGCCTGGCCGACGTGCCGCAGCTCGTGCCGGTGTGCGGCCACCGCTACCTGCCCGGTCTCGCCGGCACGTCCGGTTACCCGGTGTTGTCGGTGTACCAGACCGACATCGTCGTGTACGGCTCCGACCTGCGGGATTACCTGCAGCGCGAGTTCGGCACGGGCGGCATCTGCACGGCCCCACCGGACGGCCCGCGCTACATACCCTTCTGGTCCCGCTTCATCGACTAGCTTCGACGGCGGTTTTGAGCCGCGCGAGGGTCGCGGCGATGTTCGCCGTGTTGGCCTCGCGCCGGTTCCAGACGCCGGTGACCGTCGACGTCGGCACGCGGAACCACGCCGGCCGCCGCTCCCACATGCTTTCGACGACGACGCAGCCGGCACCGGCGGGTTCGAAGTCGTACTGCCACCGCGCGACGGGCAACCCGACCGAGGTCACCTCGAAGCCGAACCGGCGGCCCGGATCGGCGTCGGTGATGGTGGACAAGGTGCTCCACCGCCTCAGGCCACGCCGGTTGCGCCCGCGGAACCGGGCGCCCACAACGGGCCCGCGCGCCCGGCCGACCCACCGGTGCCCGGCGTACTCCTCGGCGACGTCGGCCAGCCTCGCCGGGTCGCTGACCAGTGCGTACACGGCTTCCGGAGCCGCGCCGACCTCGATCCGGCCGATGGCGTCGGGTTGGCTCATGGTGACCTCCGCGTCGAGGATGACATACCGAGGGTATGTCACCGACCGCGGTTCAGCGAAGCTGCCTGTGGATGACTTTCGGGCGATGTGGACAACTCGACGCCCAGCGGCCGGAAAAGCCGGTTCTGTCGGGGGTGACCGATACGCTGGACGTGGGACGCCCCCCAGGGAGTGGTGGGGGCTGTCTGGGGGTCCGAGCGGGCGCCGCAGCCGGCGGGGTGCGCGGGTGTCGAGGAGCGGATTGGGGTTTCTGCGGCTTTATCGCGCTGGTTCTAGAGATCGGCAGAGAGCGCGAGACTCAGTTCTCCCGGCGCAGCATCCGGCTCACACCCGCGGCTACCGTCGTCGCCAGGATCCAGCCTGACGCCGTGAAGCCCGCCGCTACCCAGTTGTCCGCTCCGTGCATGTACCAGCGGGACTTGTTGCCGAAGTCGACGATCGGGACCAGCAGGTCCGCTGTGTAGATCACCGGGTTCCACTGCAGGCCTGTGTCCTGCTGGTTCACCACGCACCTGGGGCCGTTCGCGATGATCTGGTGGGCCTGGTCCGTGGCCGGCCAGTTGACGCAGTCGTCCGTACCCAGGCCGAACCACAGGCTGCCCAGCACCAGCAGCGTGAACAGCCAGCCCAGCGCGCGGACCGGGCGGTAGCCGTAGCCGACCATCGAACGCTGGAGCCAGCTCCACAGCCGGACGCCGGGGCCGAAGAACTTGAAGCCGCGGGCCAGTGCCTCGTAGCGGAACTGCTGTTTGCGCAGCGCGACCGTCGACGCGTGCTCTTCGTTGCCCGCCGCGCGGAGCATGTGCGCGAGCTGGTCGTACGGGCCCGGGCGGTAGCCGCGCATGGCCTTGCGCAGCAGCTCGATGCGGTGGTCCAGGGACTTGTCGTCGTCGAGCGGGATGCCCTTCTTCAGGGCGTCGTAGCGGAAGTCCTCCAGCTCGATGCCCTCGGTCGAGGCCCAGAACGCCTCGTTGTCCGTCAACGTCCCGCAGTGCGCGCGGCGCAGCACCACGCGGCCCGCCGGAGGACTGCTCGGCGTGAACGTGAACTCGTCCGCGGCGACGTCGCCGGCGTCGAGGGCGACGTTGAACGGCGGGAACGAGCCCAGCTGGGCGCCGCGGATGTCGACGCGCCGCGCGACCTGGGCGCCGTCCAGGTTGACGCCGCCTTCGGCGACGAACGGGCGGCTGTTGTCGTCGCGCAGCAGCAGGTCGCGGCCGATCCGGCCGGTGCGGACGTCGAGGGAGAAACTGCTGGTCGCGCGGCGTCCAGGATCCGTCAGCCGGGTGCCCGCGAGGTTGATGCTGCCGCCGACCTCGAGGCCCTGCAGACGCAGCGTGCCGTGGATCGTGGCGTCCGTGAGCTGGAAGTTGCCGGCGATCTTCGAGCGCCGCGCCGAGAACACGTCCCGGCCGGGGTGGCGGAACATCGAGTTCCAGGCCAGGAAGTTGCCACCGATGGTGACGTCGGCCAGCCGCAGCTGCCCGGCCGGCACGCGCAGGCTGGTCGCCTCGATGTCGCCGCCGATCTCGGTGCCGTCCAGGTGCAGCGCCCGGTCGTAGTACGGCGGGGTCTTGCCGCGCACGACGCTGATCTCGGCGCCGGCCAGCCGCAGCGAGCCGCCGATCCGCGCGTTGACCATGCGCAACGTGCCCAGCGCCTGCAGGCCGTCGGACAGCTCGAGGTTGCCGTCGACGCTCAGCCGGTCGGCGACCAGCGCCGGGCGCGGGTCGAGGTAAGGGTCGTTCGACTTCCACGCGTCGACGGCGATCGGGCCCTGCTGCGACACCGTCAGCTTCGCCTCGCGCAGGATGATGTCGCTGTCCACGGTGGCGCTCGGCAGGTACATGATCCCGGTGGCGGAGAAGCGTTTGCGCTGGCTGGCCGGGCCGTAGTTGTCGACCTCGCAGAGCAGGCTGCCGCCGATGTGCAGGCCGTTGCCGTTGAGCGCGAAGCCGTCCGGGTTGTTCAGCGTGGCGCCGGAGAAGTTGACGTTACCGCCGGTTCGCAGGCCCGGGAGCCGCACTTCGCCGTTCGCGACCATCCGGTAGGCCAGCAGCGCGCCGGTGAGCACCAGCCGGTCGGCCTGGATCGCCTTGCCGTGCGGGTGCGAGATCACCGTGCGGGTCAGCACCATCGAGCCTTCGATCACCGCGTCCGTCAGGTTGACGGCGGCGTTCGGCATGCCGCGTTCGCGGTCGTCGCCGCGCTGGACCGTGGTCTCCTCGATCTCGCGGTCGTCGCCATCGACCTGCACGACGCAGCGGATCAGCCGGACGTCGTTGCGGCTGCGCATGTTGCGGGCCTTGAGCCCGGGCAACCAGCACTTGCGGAAGACCAAGCCGAGCAGGTTCGCCTCACGCACGTCCGGCGGCTGCTCGAACCGGCAGCGCTCGAACCGGAACAGGTACTTCAGGTCCGCGGCCCGCAGGTCCAGCGTGCCGGTGATGTACGCGTCCTCGACGTAGACGATCGGCGCGTTCGTGGCCTGCCGGCGCCAGCGCAGCAACCCGCCGTTGCCGGGTTTCAGCAGCTCGGAGGCCTTGACCTCGTAGCGCTTGTCGGGGATCCCCGCGAAGGGGTCCAACGGCGGCAGCGCGCTTTCGGTCGACATGGCCCGATCTCCCCTCGCCCCGCCACCAAGGTAGCGAAATCGCGGCGGAAACGGTGCCGGAACACCGTTTCCGCCGCGAGATCCTCAGGCGTTGGGGTTGAGCACGCGCGCGAGGAACGACTTGGTCCGTTCCTCCCGCGGGTCCCCGATGACCTGGTCGGGCGGGCCCTCTTCGACGACGACGCCGCCGTCCATGAACAGGACCTTGTCCGCCACCTCACGCGCGAACTGCATCTCGTGGGTGACGACGACCATGGTCATGCCGTCCTTGGCGAGCTGCTTCATCACGCCCAGGACGTCGCCGACGAGCTCCGGGTCCAGCGCGGACGTCGGCTCGTCGAACAGCATCAGCTTCGGCTTCATCGCGAGCGCCCTGGCGATCGCGACGCGCTGCTGCTGCCCACCGGACAGCTGCGCCGGGTAGTTCTTCGCCTTGTCACCGAGGCCGACGCGGTCCAGCAGCTCCAACGCGCGTTGCCGCACCTGGGCCTTCGGCTCGCGACGCACCTGGATCGGCGCCTCCATCACGTTTTCCAGCGCGGTCATGTGCGGGAAGAGGTTGAACCGCTGGAACACCATGCCGATGTCCTTGCGCTGGAACGCGACCTCGCTCTCGCGCAGCTCGTGCAGCTTGTCGCCGCGCTGCCGGTAGCCGACGAGCACGCCGTCGACGTAGAGCCGGCCGGCGTCGATCTTCTCGAGGTGGTTGATGCAGCGCAGCAGCGTCGACTTGCCCGAGCCGGACGGCCCGATCAGGCAGAGCACCTCACGCTCCTGCACCTCGAGGTCGATGCCCTTGAGGACGTCGACGGTGCCGAAGCTCTTGCAGATCTTCTGCGCGGACACGACGGGGGTCATGTGACGTTCCCTCCACCCCGGCTGAACAACTTCGACCGCCAGGCGGGCCGCTGCACCACGTCTCGCGAGGTGCCGCGCGAGAAGCGCTTCTCGATCTGGATCTGCACCAACGTCAGCACGGAAGTCATGAACAGGTACCAGAGCGCGGCGACGATGAGCAACGGCACAGTCTGCAGGTTCTGCGAGTAGATGGTCTGCGCCGCGACCATCAGCTCGAAGTACCCGATCGTCACGACCAGCGACGTCGTCTTCAACATCGAGATCGTCTCGTTGCCGGTCGGCGGGATGATCACCCGCATCGCCTGCGGCAGGATGATCCGCCGAAGAGTCCTGGTGCGGCTCATGCCGAGCGCGCTCGCCGCTTCCAGCTGGCCGTCGTCGACCGACTGGATGCCGCCTCGCACGATTTCCGCCATGTACGCGGCTTCGTTGAGGCCGAGACCGAGCAACGACGCCGTGAACTGCGTGATCAGCAGGTTCGTGTCCCAGCTGACGAACGTCGGTCCGAACGGGATGCCGAGCCCGATCCGGGAGTACGCGAGGCCGAGGAAGTTCCAGATGATCAGCTGGGTGATCAGCGGCGTGCCGCGGAACAACCAGATGTAGACAGCCGCGGCCCCCGACGTCAGCGGGTTCGGCGAAAGCCGCATGACGGCCAGCAGGATCCCGCCGACGATCCCGATCACCATCGAGATCACCGTCAGGATCAGGGTGTTCTGCAGGCCGCGCAGGATCCGGTCGTCGAAGAGGTAGTCCCCGACGACCGGCCAGTGCAGGGCGTTGTTGGTGATCACGCTGCGCGCCACGATGAACGCGACGAACAGGATGATCACCCCGGCCACCCAGCGTCCGTAGTGGCGCACCGGGACGGCTTTGATGGGCTTGACGTCGGCCGGCGCCTCGCTCGGAGGCGCTTCGGAAGAACTGGACACGCGAGCTACGTCCTAACTCAGCTGGCCGGGTTGATCTCCGACTTGGTGACCGCACCGGCCGAGGACAGGCCCCACTTGTCGAGGATCTTCTTGTAAGCCCCGCTGTCGATGAGCTTCTGGATCGCGCCCTGGACGGCCTTTCCGTAGTCACCGCTGTTCTTCGGCAGCACGATGCCGTACGGCGCGGTGTCGTAGGGCTCGCCGACGACCTCGAGCGCGCCGTTCGTCTGCTTCACCGCGTAGTCGATGACCGGCGAGTCGGCCAGCTCGGCCTGCACGCGCTTGGCGGTGAGGGCCAGGTTGACGTCGGTCTGGGCCTGCAGCTGGGTGACCTCGATGGCCGGCTTCCCGCCACCGGTGCAGGCGGCGTTCTTCTTGTCGAGGTCCTCGACCTGCGTGGTGCCCTTCTGCACGGCGACCTTCTTGCCGCAGAGGTCGTCGACCTTGATGCCGTCCGGGTTGCCCTTCAGCACGCCCAGCGAGGTGCCGGCCTTGTAGTACGAAATCATGTCGACCGTCTGCAGCCGCTCGCTCGTGATGCTGAACGACGACATCGCCAGCTCGTACTTCTTCGAGCCGATGCCGGGGATGATGCCGTCGAACGAAGCGTTCTGGAACTCCATCTGCACGCCGAGCACCTGGCCGATGGCGGTGCCGAGGTCGACGTCGAAGCCGGTGGCCTTGCCGTTGTCCTGGAACTCGTTCGGCGGGTAGCTCTGGTCCTGCCCGACGAGGATCTTGCCGTCGGTCTTGACGTCGGCGGGCACCAGCGCGGCGAGCGCGTCGTCCTTCGCGACCGTGCCTGCGTCACCCGATCCAGTACCCGCCGGAGCGGCACTGCTCGAGCCGACGTCGCCGGCACCGCTACCACCCGCGCCGCAGGCCATGGTCAGTCCGACCAGGGCGAATGCCGGCAACAGGGCGAGCGCCTTGAGCTGGGGTCCTCGGGCCACGTCGTCACTCCTCGTAGTTCTCAGTTCGTGAGAGCACGCATATTGCCACTCATCCATACCAAAGCACAGCACTGTCGAGTTACAGCGAAGTTTCGCAACGCTTCAACCAGCGTGGGAGTGTCGCGCGTTGGTGGGCACGTAGGTGAGGATGTCGTTCATGAACGCGATCCCGCCCCGGCTGCCCCCCTCCGGTCGACGCGCGCGGAAGGCGACGACCCGCCGGATCACCCGGCCGGGTGCCCGGTTCGACGGCTACCTCTCCCCGGAACGTCCGCACGCGGACGCCTACGACGAGATGTTCGCCGACGACGGCACGGTCCGCGGCCCGTACCGGGCGCTGTACGAGTCGATCGCGGCGCTCGACGCGCACGACCTCAACTCGCGGTCGCTCGCGCTGGACCGGGCGATGGTCGACCAGGGCATCACGTTCTCGCTGTCCGGTCAGGAGCGGCCGTTCCCGCTGGACCTGGTGCCGCGGGTGATCCAGGCGGCCGAGTGGTCGAAGCTCGAACGCGGGGTGGCGCAGCGGGTCCGCGCGCTCGAGGCGTTCCTCGCCGACATCTACGGCGACCGGCAGATCCTGCGTGACGGCGTCTTCCCGCGTCGGCTGATCACGTCGTGTGAGCACTTCCAGCGCGAGGCGTATGGCATCAACCCGCCCAACGGCGTGCGCATCCACGTGTCCGGTGTGGACCTGGTGCGCGACGAGGAGGGCACCTTCCGAGTTTTGGAGGACAACCTCCGGAACCCGTCCGGGGTCTCTTACGTGATGGAGAACCGGCGGACGATGGCGCGGGTCTTCCCGGACCTGTTCGCCCAGCACCGGGTGCGCCCGGTCGGCGACTACGCGTCGCACCTGCTGCGGGCCCTGCGCGCGGCGGCCGCGGCGAACGTCGCCGACCCGATGGTCGTGGTGCTCACCCCCGGCGTCCACAACTCGGCGTACTTCGAGCACTCGCTGCTGGCCCGGCTGATGGGCGTCGAACTGGTCGAAGGCCGCGACATGTTCTGCCGTGACAACGTCGTCTACCTGCGCACGACCGAGGGCGAACGCCCGGTCGACGTCATCTACCGGCGGATCGATGACGAGTTCCTCGACCCGGTGCACTACCGGCCGGACTCGGTGCTCGGCATCGCCGGCGTGCTCAACGCGGCGCGCGCGGGCAACGTCGTCGTCGCGAACGCCATCGGCAACGGCGTCGGGGACGACAAGCTCGTCTACACCTACGTGCCGGAGATGGTGCGGTACTACCTCGGCGAGAAGCCGCTGCTGCCCAACGTGGACACCTACCGCTGCTGGCTGCCGGACGAGTTCGACTACGTGATGTCGCACCTCGACGAGCTGGTCGTCAAGCCGGTCGAAGGCTCCGGCGGGTACGGCATCGTCTTCGGGCCGGAGGCGACGCCGGCGGAGCTGACGGCGTTGCGGCGGAAGGTGCGGGCGAACCGGCGCGGCTGGATCGCGCAGCCGGTGGTGCAGCTCTCGACCGTACCGTCGAAGGTGGAGGACCGGCTGGCGCCGCGGCACGTCGACCTGCGCCCGTTCGCGGTCAACGACGGCAAGGACATCTTCGTGCTGCCCGGCGGGCTGACCCGGGTGGCGCTGCCGGAAGGCAGCCTGGTCGTCAACTCGTCGCAGGGCGGCGGCTCGAAGGACACGTGGGTGCTGGCCTCCCGGACGTCCACCGCCGAGCGCGAGCTGGAACAACCGGCACTGGGCGCGGTGTCCACTGTGGACGGAATGGTCGCGGAGCAGGGTCCCGAGCTGTCTCTGTCACAGCAGCAGCAACAACAGCAGCAACAGCAGAGCTAGGGGGTTCGAAATGCTGGCACGCAACGCGGAGTCGCTGTACTGGATCGGCCGGTACGTCGAACGCGCCGACGACACCTCGCGAATCCTCAACGTCTCGGTCCACCAGCTGCTGGAGGACGCGAGTGTCGACTCGGACCACGCGAGCCGTCAGCTGCTCGCCGTCCTGGGCATCGAGTCGGAGGGCACCGAGTCCCTCGACGTGTGGAAGCTGACCGAGCTGGTGGCGTACGCGAAGGACAACCCGGCGTCGATCGTCGGGTCGATCAACTCGGCGCGCGAGAACACCCGCGGCGCCCGTGAGGTCGTCTCGACCGAGCTGTGGGAATGCCTGAACGCGACGTGGAACGCGGTGCCGGACCGCCAGCGCTACGCCCGGCGCGCCGGGCCGCACGCGTTCCTGTCGTTCGTCGAGGAGCGCGCGGCGATGTTCGCCGGCCTCGCCGACTCGACGATGAGCCGCGACGACGGCTGGCTGTTCATGGTGCTCGGCCGGTCGATCGAACGCGCCGACATGGTCGTGCGGCTGCTGCTGTCCCGGGTTTCGGACCGCGCGTCGTCGCCCGGCTGGATCACGGTGCTCCGCTCGGCCGGCGCTCAGGACACCTACCTGCGCACCTACCGCGGCGCGCTCGACGCGGGCCGCGTCGTCCAGTTCCTGTTGCGGGACACGCTGTTCCCGCGATCGGTGTTCCACGCGCTGCGGCAGGCGGAGGAGTGCCTGCAGCGGCTCGACACCGGTGGCGCGTCACGCAACAACGAGAAGACCGAGGCGCTGCGCGAACTCGGCCGGGCCCGCAGCGAACTGGAGTTCCTGCGCCCGTCGGACCTGCTGACCGACCTGCCGCGGCGGCTCGGGACGCTGCAGACGTCGATCAAGGAGATCGGCGAGGCCGTGTCCATGCAGTACTTCAGCACGTCGCCGTGGGTGGCGTGGAGCGGTGCGGAGGTTTCGCTGTGACCTGGCAGCTTCGGGTGGCCCACCGGACGGGGTACCGGTACGCGACGCCGGCCACGCAGTCCTACAACGAGGCGCGGCTGACCCCGCGCTCGGACCGCCGTCAGACGACGGTGGCGACGCGCATCGAGACGACGCCCGCGACCCGCGCGTACCGGTACACCGACTACTGGGGCACGGTCGTGACGTCGTTCGACCTCCACGCGCCGCACACGGAGTTCACCGTGCTGGCGACGTCGGTGGTCGAGACGGCCGACGAGGCCGAGCCGATCCGCGTGGCGTCCTGGAAGGACCTCCGCAGCGACACGGTCGTCGACCACCGCACGGAGTACCTGACGCCGACCGACTACACCCCGCGTGACCTCGCGCTGGCCCGCGAGGCACGCGCGCTGCGCACCGGCCTCGACCCGGCGGAGGCGGTGCTGGCGGTGTGCGAATGGGTGCACAAGCAGCTGAAGTACCAGCCGGGCACGACCGGCGTGCACTCCACGGCGACGGACGCGTGGAACGCGCGCGAAGGCGTCTGTCAGGACTTCGCGCACGTGACGCTGGTGATGCTGCGTGCGATCGGCATCCCGGCGCGGTACGTGTCGGGCTACCTGCACACGAGGCGGGAAGCGAAGCTCGGCGAAGTGGTGGAGGGCGAGTCACACGCCTGGGTCGACGTCTGGACCGGCGGCTGGTGGGCGTACGACCCGACGAACGCGATCCCGGTGGGACCGCGGCACGTGTGGGTGGCGATGGGACGGGACTACGCGGACGTGGCGCCGCTGAAGGGCATCTTCACCGGGGGTGGGCAGTCCACTTTGGACGTGTCGGTCCACCTGACCCGGCTGGCGTAACTCTCCGTATACCGCACTTTCGCTACGAAAGTGTTGTGGAGAGGCCTCCTCCGGAACACTTTCGTAGCGAAAGCTCGACTTGGGTCAGCCGCGGGCGTGGGCGTCCAGGATGTGCGCGACGGCCTCCGTGACCTGCTGTGCGTACTCGATGTGCAGCCACTCGTCCGGTACGTGGATGTTCGAGTCCGACCCGCACGCCCCCGTGACCAGGAACTGCGCCTCCGGGTACTTGCGCGACAGCAGCCCCATGAACGGGATCGAGCCGCCCATGCCCGTCGCGCGGTGCGGCTGGCCGAAGACGCCGTCGCTGACCGTCTGCAGTGCCGCCGTCAGCCACGGCGCCTCCGACGGCGCGTTCCAGCCGTCTTCCGACTGCGTATTGTCGCCGAAGGTCACCTTCGCGCCGTACGGGACGTCCGTGGTCAGGGTGCGCTTCACGGCTTCGAGCGCCTTCGCGGCGTCGACCGTCGGCGGGAGGCGGAAGCTCAGCGTCAACGTCGTGCTCTCGCGCAGGACGTTGCCCGCGTCGGCCGGCTTCGGGAAGCCGTCGGCGCCGATGATCGACAGCGTCGGGCGCCACGCGTTGTTGAGCATCAGCTCCAGCGCGTCCTCGGTGATCACGCGACCACCTTCGACCAGCGGGAACGCCTTCGACAGCGCCTCCGGGAAGTCCTTCGAGACGGCCTCCAGCTCGGCCAGCCGGTCCGCCGGGACGTCGACCTTCAGCTCGTCGAGCAGCAGTTCACCGGTGGCGCTGTCCTCGAGGCGCTCGATGAGGCTTCGCAGGATGCGGAACGAGCTCGCCACGACGCCCGAGGCGACGCCGGAGTGCTGCGCCGAGCCCAGCAGCTGGACGTTGACGTCCAGGTGCAGCATCCCGCGCAGGCTCGTGACCAGCCACAACCGCTCGTAGTCGCTGCCGCCGGCGTCGAGGCAGACGACCAGCGAGACCTCGCCGATCCGGTCGGCCAGGTGCTCGACGTAGGCGGGCAGGTCGGGGCTGCCGGACTCCTCGCCGGTCTCCAGCAGCACGACGATGCGGGCGTGCTCGCCGCCGGCGGCGTGCACGGCTTCGATCGACGTCGTCGCCGCGTAGCCGGAGTAGCCGTCGTCGACGGAACCGCGGCCGTACAGCCGGCCGTCGCGGATCACCGGCGTCCACGGGTCGAGGCCCTCGGACCAGCCGCCCACCGGGGGCTGCTTGTCCAGGTGGCCGTACATCAGGACGGTGCCCTCGGCCGCCGCGCCCGGGGTCGCCGGGACGTCGACGAGCAGCAAGGGGGTCCGGTCCGGCAGCTCGACGACGTCGATCGTCGCGCCCGGCAGGTCGCGCGCGGCGATCCACGCGCGGACGTGCTCGACGGCGGCGGCCAGGTGCCCGGTCTTCGCCCAGTCGGCGTCGAACGCCGGGGACAAGGCGGGGATGGCCACCAGCCCGGACAGGCTCGGGATGACGTCGTCGGTCCAGCCGGACACGACGGATTCACGAACGGATTTGTGCTCCACGGCGTCCATCGTGCCACGCGGGTTCCGGCGTGCGGCACATCACAAGGTCGACTCCGCAGGGCACAAAGACGCACACGCACAGGTACGCACCCACGCGTGCGAGCCTGGTGAACGCGCGGACCGGCGCCATACTCTCGTAGGTCCAATGCTCGGGCTTCCTAGCGTTTTGCCTGTTCAGAGCCCGTTTCTCAGCAACAAATCAGCAACCGCGTCTGACCAAGACGTGGACCTTCGTGCCAGGATGTCGGCGTGAACCGTCAACGCCGACGGTGACCGAGCGCTTCGGAGACCCGAAACGCTGGTCCCCGCCGGTGCAGTCGCTGTGGTCGCCACAAGCGGCCGCCAGAGGCACCGACACCGAGGAGCAACGCCCATGCCGTCCGAACAGTGGACGCACCCGGAGCCTGGAGATGGACCGGCCGCCGTCGCGGCCCAGCCTTCCCCCGAGCAGGTGATCGCCGGATTGCGAGCGACCAGCGAAGGTGGCGCTGAGCTGACTCAGCTGCTCACCCCCGAAGGCGAGCGGGTCCCGTCGCCGCAGTTCGACAAGTACGTCGACGACATCGACGACGAAGCCCTGCGCAACCTGTACCGCGACATGGTGCTCGTCCGCCGCGCGGACCGCGAGGCCAACGCGATGCAGCGCCAGGGCCAGCTCGGCATCTGGGTCCCGCTGCTCGGCCAGGAGGCCGCGCAGATCGGGTCGGGCCGCGCGCTGAAGCAGAACGACATGGCGTTCCCCAGCTACCGCGAGCACGGCGTCGCGTACGCGCGCGGGGTCGACATGAAGGACCTGCTCGGCATCTTCCGCTGCACCGACCACAGCGGCTGGGACTACAAGGCCCACGGCTTCCACCCGTACTGCATCGTCATCGGCAACCAGGTGCTCAACGCCGCCGGCTACGCGATGGGCCAGCGGTTCGAGGGCAAGGTCGGTGACGACGACGGCGAAGCCACGATCTGCTACTTCGGTGACGGCGCGACCTCGCAGGGCGACGTCCACGAGGGCTTCGTCTGGGCCGCGGTCTACGACGCGCCGCTCGTGTTCTTCTGCCAGAACAACCAGTGGGCGATCTCCGAGCCGACCGAGCGCCAGTCGCGCCTGCCGCTCTACCAGCGCGCCCGCGGTTACGGCTTCCCCGGCATCCGCGTCGACGGCAACGACGTCCTGGCCTGCCTCGCGGTGTCCCGCTGGGCGCTCGACGAGTGCCGCCACGGCAACGGCCCGGTCCTGATCGAGGCGTTCACCTACCGGATGGACGCGCACACGACGACCGACGACCCGTCGCGCTACCGGCTCTCCGACGAGCTCGAAGAGTGGAAGCTCAAGGACCCGATCGAGCGCGTCCGGGCGTTCCTGGCCCGCAAGGGCGGCGCCGACCACGACTTCTTCGACCAGGTCCAGGCCGAGGCCGACGCCTTCGCCGCGGACCTGCGCGAGTACACGTTCAACATGCCGGAGCCGCCGCCGGAGCGGATCTTCAGCAACGTCTACGCCGAGGGCAACCCAGTGCTGGACGCGCAGCGCGAAGAGTTCCTGTCTTACCTCGACGGCTTCGCCGCGGCGGGTGAGCACTGATGACCGACCTCCAGAAACTCACCATCGGCAAGGCGCTCAACCTCGGCCTGCGCCGGGCGATGGAAGAGAACCCCAAGGTCCTGATCATGGGCGAGGACGTCGGCAAGCTCGGCGGCGTCTTCCGGATCACCGACGGCCTGCAGAAGGACTTCGGCGAGCAGCGCGTGCTGGACACGCCGCTGTCCGAGTCGGGCATCATCGGCACCGCGGTCGGCCTGGCCGTGCGCGGGTTCCGGCCGGTGTGCGAGATCCAGTTCGAGGGCTTCATCTTCCCCGGGTTCGACCAGATCTCGTCCCAGCTGGCGAAGCTGCACTACCGGACGCAGGGCAAGATCAAGATGCCCGTCGTGATCCGGGTGCCGTTCGGCGGCGGGATCGGCGCGGTCGAGCACCACTCCGAGTCGCCGGAGTCGCTGTTCGCGCACATCCCGGGCCTGAAGGTCGTCTCGATCTCGAACGCCGTCGACGCCTACTGGGGCATCCAGGAAGCGATCAAGTCGGACGACCCGATCCTGTTCTTCGAGCCCAAGCGGCTCTACCACTCGGGCGCGCTGCGCGCGGAGATCGACGTCGCCGGCACGCCGTCGCCGGTGTTCTCCTCGCAGGTCGTGCGCGAGGGCACGACGGCGACGGTCGTCGCGTACGGCCCGACGGTGAAGGTCGCCCTCGACGCGGCCGCCGCGGCCGCGGACGAGGGCAAGTCCCTCGAGGTCATCGACCTGCGCACGCTCTCGCCGCTGGACCTCGGCCCGGTGTTCGAGTCGGTGCGCAAGACCGGCCGGCTGATCGCGCTGTCGGAGGCGCCGTCCGAGTCGTCGCTGACGTCGGAGATCGCCGCGCGCGTCCAGCAGGAGTGCTTCTACTCGCTGGAGGCGCCCGTCCTCCGGGTGACCGGGTTCGACACGCCGTACCCGCCGGCCAAGCTCGAGGAGCACTACCTCCCCGACCTGGACCGGGTGCTGCACACCATCGACCGCTCGCTCGCCTGGTAAGGGGGATTTCCGCGTCATGCCAACGTTCAAGCAGTTCCCCCTGGCCGACACGGCCGAGGGGCTGACCGAAGCCGACATCCTTTCGTGGCACGTCAAGCCGGGCGACACGGTGACGGTCAACCAGATCGTGGTCGAGATCGAGACCGCGAAGGCCGCCGTCGAGCTGCCGATCCCGTGGGCCGGTGTGGTCACGGAGCTGCACGTCGAGCCGGGCCAGACGGTGGAGGTCGGCACACCGATCCTCACCATCGACGTCGACCCGGGCGGCGCGGCGGCTCCGGCTCCGGCCGCTTCTCCGGCCGTCGCTTCGGCTCCGGCCGAGGAAGAGGAGATGAAGCCGCTGGTCGGCTACGGCTCCAAGGCCGTTGTCACGCAGCGACGGGCCCGGAAGGGCGCGGCGCCTGCTCCCGCGGCCGCCGTCGCCGCACCTGCTCCTGTCGCCCCTGCTCCTGTCGCGCCCGCTGCTCCCGCACCGCGCGGCGGTTACGTGCCGCTGGCGAAGCCGCCGGTGCGGAAGCTGGCCAAGGAGCTGGGCGTCGACCTGCACGCGCTGACCGGCACCGCCGACGGCGGCGTCATCACGCGGGACGACGTCCACAAGGCGGCCAACGGCTCGGCCCCGCCCGCCGCGGCCGCGTCCACTGTGGACTCGGGTTACGACCCGGCCACCCGCGAGCGGCGCGTCCCGATCAAGGGCGTCCGCAAGATGACCGCGGCCGCGATGGTGCAGAGCGCGTACACCGCTCCGCACGTCACGGAGTTCCTGACCATCGACGTCACGCCGATGATGGAGTTCCGCGAGAAGCTGAAGAAGTCGCGGGAGTTCGCCGGCGTGAAGGTCACGCCGCTGACGTTCGCGGCGAAAGCCGTGTGCCTGGCGGCGAAGCGCACGCCGGACATCAACGCGGTGTGGGACGAGGCGGCGCAGGAGATCGTCTACAAGGACTACGTGCACCTCGGGATCGCGGCGGCGACGCCCCGCGGCCTGATCGTGCCGAAGGTCCGCGACGCCGATTCGCTGTCGCTGAAGGAGCTCGCGGGCGCGCTGACCGCCTTGACGGAGGTCGCCCGCCAGGGCAAGACGTCCCCGGCGGACATGGCGAACGGCACGATCACGATCACCAACGTGGGCGTGTTCGGCGTCGACACCGGCACGCCGATCATCAACCCGGGTGAGTCCGCGATCCTGTGCCTCGGCGCGATCAAGGACCAGCCGTGGGTGGTGGACGGCGAGATCAAGGTCCGCAAGGTGCTGCAGCTGTCGCTGAGCTTCGACCACCGCGTGGTCGACGGCCAGCAGGGCTCGGAGTTCCTGGCCGACGTCGGCGCGCTGCTGGCCGACCCGGCCATGGCGATGACCTACTGATCGTCCGTGAAGGCCTCCTTACCGGCTCTTACGGCCGGTAAGGAGGCCTTCACGGCTCTCGGACGACGAACTTCCCGGCGTCGAGGTCGACGCGGGTGCGCGGCGGGGCGCCGTCGGCCTCGTCGTCGACCAGCATCAGCTGGACCTGGCGTTGCTCGAGGTCGTGGTGCTTCGTGCCGCCGAGCAGCGCTTCGACCTCCTCGGTCGCGGCCACGCTCGCCACCCGCTGGCCGTCGCCGCGGCGGTGCCACGGGAGGAACCGGCGGCCCCAGACCTCGAGCACAGCCAGCAGGAACAGCAGCACGAGCAGCATCGGGAACGCCATCGCCCAGACCACACCCATGAGAGCCAACTTATACTCGCTTGACGGAGTGAGCACTCACTCCGCACACTGGTGCCATGACACCAGCACCCGAAACCCGGCGTAGAGCGCCGGGCATGAGCGCCGAAGCCCGGCGCAGCATGATCGTGCACGCGGTGCTGCCCCTGCTGATGGAGCACGGGGCCACCGTCACCACGAGCCAGATCGCCCGCGCCGCCGGCATCGGCGAGGGCACCATCTTCCGCGCGTTCAAGGACAAGGACGAGCTGTTCGACGCCTGCACAGCCGAGGCCCTGCGTCCCGACCACGTCCTCGACGCCATCGCCGAAATCCCCGTCGACCAGCCGCTCGAAGACCGGCTCGTCGAAGCCGCCGAAGCGCTCGGCGCTCACCTCGAGCGGATGGGCGCGCTGATGGGCGCCCTCCACGCGTCCGGCCGGATCAAGCACCGCGACCCCGAGCAGCGCCTGCGTGGCAGCTGGAAGGGCGGCCGCCGGGAGTCGATGGCCGCCATGCGCGGCGCGATGACCGAGCTGTTCGAGCCCGAGAAGGACCGGCTGCGGCTGTCGCCCGAGCACCTCGCCGCGCTGTTCCTCACCATGCTGTTCGGCGGCCGCCGAATGGCCCCGGACGACGACGCGCCCACCACGCGCCAGGTGGTCGATCTGTTCCTGCACGGCGCGTTGGAGGCTGAATGATCCCGGGTGGTGGGGGTGGGATGGAGTTCGCGATCGCCCGGCGCGGCCGGCGGCGAGCCATCTCGACGGTCCCGGACAGCGGGCTGACCGGCCCGGTCGACATCCCGGAGCCGAAACAGGACGACCAGCCGAAGGACTGGCGTTCCCGGCTGAAACGCGCGAAGACGTCGGTCTCGGGCACGGTCCGCGGCCTGCCGAAGGTCGTGAAGCTGACCTGGCAGGCGAGCCCGATCCTGACCATCCTGCTGGCGCTGATCACGCTGCTGTCAGGCCTGCTGCCGACGGCCACCGCGTACATCGCGAAGCTGCTGCTCGACTCGGTCGTAGCGGCGATCCAGCACCGCGGCACCACGATGGACATCGTCAACGTCGCGTTGTTCCAGTTCGGCGTGCTCGTCGCGACCGCGGTCAGCAGCGCGGTGACGTCGATCGCGCAGACCTTGCTGCAGGAGCGGATGACCCTGACCATCCGCCACCAGGTGATGGCGCACGCCAGCGAGCTGCACCTGGCGTACTTCGAGGGCTCGGCGTCCTACGACATGCTGCGCCAGGCCGCGCAGGAAGCGCCGACGCGCCCGCTGTCGATGATGAACTCCGCGCTGGGGCTCGTGCGGACGCTGATCACGTTCGGCAGCATGATCGCGCTGCTCGTGGCCGTCAGCCCGCTGCTGGCGCTGGTCGCGCTGCTCGCGCCGATCCCGGCGTTCATCTCGCAGTCGAAGTACGGCTCGCGCGCGTTCTGGCTCACCTTCCTGATGTCGCCGATCAAGCGCCGGATGGACTACCTGTCCTCGCTGGTCACGACGGACACCTACGCCAAGGAGACGAAGCTGTTCGGGCTCGGCCCGTACTTCGTCGACCGGTTCCGCCGGCTCGGCGTCGTCTCCTACGAGCGGCAGCGGAAGCTGACGATCAACCGCAACATCAGCTCGACGTCCTGGGGCCTGCTGAGCACGTTCGTGGGCTCGGCGATCGCGTTGTACATCGCGCTGGAGGCCGTCGGCGGCCGGCTCACGCTCGGTGACCTGGCGCTGTACACGGCCGCGGCGACGTCCGTGCAGACGTCGGTGTCCGGGCTGTTCACGGCGTTTTCCGGGATGTACGAGAACAACCTCTACCTCGACACGCTCTACCGCTTCCTGGGCACGAAACCGGAGATCACGGCGCCCGAGGAGCCGCGGCCCATGCCGTCCACAGTGGAGGGTCACATCGAGTTCGACTCGGTGACCTTCGCTTACCCGGGCGCGGAGGAGCCGGCGCTCGACGGCGTCAGCTTCGAGATCCGCCCGGGCGAAACAGTCGCTGTCGTGGGCCGCAACGGCGCGGGCAAGTCGACGCTGTTCAAGCTGCTCTGCCGGCTCTACGACCCGACCGGCGGCCGGATCCGCCTCGACGGCGTCGACATCCGCGAGTACGACCCGGACGAGCTGCGGACGCGGATCAGCGCGATGTTCCAGGACTACGTGACCTACCAGGGCACGGCGGCGGAGAACATCGGCCTCGGCGACCAGACCCGGCTCGAGGACCGGCCCCACATCGAGGACTCGGCCCGCCGAGCCGGGGCCGACGAGCGCATCGAGCGGCTGCCGAACGGCTACGAAACCCCGCTCGGCCGCTGGTTCGACCAGGGCGTCAGCTTGTCCGGTGGCGAGTGGCAGAAGATCGCACTGGCGCGGGCGTTCCAGCGCGAGGCGCCGATCCTGATCCTCGACGAGCCGACGTCGGCCCTGGACGCGCAGGCGGAGCACGACCTGTTCGCGCGCCTGCGCGAACTGTCCGAGGGCCGCACGACGCTGTACATCTCGCACCGGTTCTCGACCGTGCGCCAGGCGGAGCGGATCCTGTTGCTGGAGCACGGAAAGGTCGCCGAGTACGGCACGCACGAGCAGCTGATGGCGGCGAAGGCGGGCTACGCGGACCTGTTCACGCTCCAGGCGCAGGCGTACCTGGACGAGATTCCGAGCTAGGGCACGAGAAGGACCTTGCCGACGCCTTCGCGGCTCTCGACCCGGGCGTGCGCCTCGACGACGTCGTCGAGCGCGTACGTCCGGTCGATCACGGGTGTCAGCGTGCCGTCGCCGACGAGGCCCAGCGCCTCGCCGGTGGCGGCGCCGGCGTCCTTGCCGTAGGCGTCCGGCCCACCGAAACCGATCAGCGTGAGCCCACGCGGGATGAGGTCGGCGACCGTGATCACCGGAAACTCGCCGCTGAGCAGGCCGTACGCGAGAACACGCCCACGCGGCACGATCTTCGGCAGTACTTCGGCCGCCCGCGGCCCGCCGATCGACTCGAAGACGACGTCGATCCCGTCGGGGACCTGGGTTCGCCAGTCCGGATCGTCGTGGTCGAGCACGACGTCGGCGCCCTTCACGCTCTTCCCCGCACCCGCGGTCGCGACGACCCGCGCGCCCGCGTCCTTCGCCAGCCGCGTCAGGTAACCGCCGATCGACCCGGACGCGGCTTCGACCAGCACGGTCTCGCCGTCGCCGACGTCCGCCGTGCGAAACAGGACGAGCGCCACCGACGCGGGCACAGCGGCGGCGACCGCGCTTTCCGCGGAGACGTGCTCGGGAACCAGGGTGTACCTGCCGGAGGCGACGACTTCGGCGTAGGCACCACCGACGTAGGACATGCTGACAACGCGTTTGCCGATCAATTCCGGATCGTCAGCCTCGACGACAACGCCCGCGGCCTCGTGCCCGAAGATCGCGGACTCCCCACCGGACAGCATCCCGGCCCGCAGCTGGGTTTCGTAGAACGGCACCGAGATCGCCTCGACGCGGATCAGCACCTCGCCTTCACGGCGCGCGGGCTCAGGTCGTTCCTCGACCTTCAGCACTTCAGGACCACCCGTGCCGTGCTGCACCACTGCTCGCATGTTGCTTCTCCCCAGTAACTGGACCATCGGTCAACTTACGGTCGCCTACTATATGGACCGCCAGTCAACTTGTCGAGGAGCATGTATGGAACGCGCCGACGCGGCCCGCAACCGCCGCGCGATCCTGCGCGCGACCGAGGAACTGCTGGCCACCCAAGGCTTGGAGCACGTCTCGATGGACCGCGTCGCACAGGCGGCCGGCGTCGGCAAGGGCACGGTGTTCCACCGCTTCGGCAACCGCGAAGGCCTGATGCGCGCGGTGGTGGAGGAGCGAGTCCGAGCACTGTCCACGGCCCTTTCCGACGGCCCGCCCCCGCTCGGCCCGGGCGCCCCACCGGCGTCGAGGCTGGCGGCGTTCTTCGACGCGGTGGTCGACTTGGCGACGAAGAACGTCACGGTGATGGCGGCGTTCGAGCAGGCCTCGACGGACCGCCTGAACAGCCCGATCTACCTGTCGTGGCACGCACACGTGGCAAGCTTGCTCACCGCGGCGGCCCCGTCGCTGGACGCGGACCTGATCGCGCACCTGCTACTGGGCTCGCTGCACAGCGACCTGATGCTCCACCTGCTGCGCACCGGGGAATCCCACCGCTTGGCGCTGGGGTTGCGATCAATGATCGAGACGCTGCTGCGCTGACCGCCGGACGCACCGCTCGGGGATTTGGTGCCGCTGCGCAACTCGACGTTGCGGAGGTTCAACCAGGCGGGCGGGCGTTCTCGAACCGCAGAGGACGTCTGCGTAGTCTCGCGCTCGGCCTTCTCGACGGCGAGAGCGTGCTCGTTCTCGGTCGCCCGCTGCTTGCGGTAGTTGACGGCCAGCAGCACGACCCCCGCCGAACCCGGCAACCACGGAGAGGGCGATCTTCAGCAGGTCGAGCACCTGGGTGACGTCGAAGACAGCGTCGTTCGGCAGGTGCGGCCAGCCGAGGAACCACAGCAACCCGCAGGCGGTCACGCCCGCGACGACGATCCCGATGAACAGCCACGCGAGAACGGACATCGCAATGCACCCTGACCTGCGGAAACTTGAGCCGAGACCGTCGCCGTCCCGCGCTGATCGCGACCGCGGCAAGCACGGCGAGCGCGATCAGGAGCCAGCGAGCCAGTCGGACACGATCGGTGAGACTAGCCGGTGGCCCGCGGGCCCGGGAGCAAATCGGACAGCTCGTTCGTTGTCCCGGTATGGCTGTCGCGTTCCTGCTCTACGTCTTCGCCGAGATCGCCGCGATCTGGGCGGTCGGCTCGGCCGTCGGCGTGCTCGGCACGCTGGGCCTCCTCCTGGCCGGCGCCTTCATCGGCTCCTGGCTGGCCCGCCGCGAAGGCGCCAAGGCGATGCGCGCGTTCATCGAGACATCCCGAGCCGGGCGTTCGGCAGAGAAGGAACTGACCGACGGCATGCTCGTCGGCCTGGGCGGGGTGTTGATCCTGATCCCGGGGTTCGTGAGTGACGTCCTGGGGTTGCTGTTGATGCTGCCGCCATCACGCGCGGTGGCCCGTCGGCTGTGGCTGAAGCGGATGGAGAAGCGAGCGCTGAAGTTCGCCAACCAACGCCGCGGGCCGGTGATGGTGGTGGACAGCGAAGTGGTGCCGCCTTCGTCGTCGTCTTCGGAGGAGAAGCCGCACCCGGTGATCGAAGGCCGCGTCATCGAGGGTTGATCACGAGTGCGTCTTGCGGTGGTACTCAAGAAACTCATCACCGACCTTGTGCACGTCGAGTTCGTTCAACGATCCTGCCGGCTTGCCGTCACGAACCACAGTCCGGTCCGTGTCGATGACGATGGCACCGCGATCGAACTGGACATGGCAGTTGGCGCACAAGCAGAGCACATTGGGCAGCACATCGGGACCGCGGTGAAGGCCGCCCAGCGCCTGAATGTGTGCACCTTCTGAATATCCTTCGCCGTTGCCGAGGGACAAGCGAGTACTGCAGATCTGACACGTGTGATCATGGATCTTCTTCACGTACTCCACGACCTTGGTCGAGCGAACAATGCGCTGCGCAGTAACCGGCTTGCGACCTGGCGCCGCATTCCCCACCGGCACCGTGGGGTGATGGGGTGCCGCGGGCAGGAGGTAGTCCCCGACACCAAAAGTCACGTCGGCGGCCCGACTCACCTTGACCATCTGGAATCGGCAGATCTGGAATCCACCTTGGCCCGGGACGATCGCCGCATCTTCGACTCGGAACAGCCCGTCGTAGCGATACCCCTGGTCAGGTGCATGAGGCGACTTCGGGTCTGGGCCGCGTACGACTCGAACCGGGTCGCCCGTGAGCCAACTCGTTCGCAGGGCCGCGTTGCCCGAGGCGGCGAACGACTGGTTCTCGATTTGTCGACCACGATCGTCTCGACCGCCGTGCCCGGTGTAGATCAGTTCATCGCCTCGATCATCGTCGTCCTCGTAGCCGCCGGAAGAGACGATCGACTCAGCTCCAGACTTCCCTGTCCCGACGATGCCTGCTTGTAGCGCACGATGCACCTTGCTCGCGGACACCTCCGCCCGGTTCTTGAACGTGGTGCCTTCCGGGTAGTTCGACAGCTCGCCGAAACCATCAGCAGCGTCAGGCATCAGCTCGAGGTCGCGGAAATCGAATCCGAGGTCAGTTAGGCGGGCACCCACTGTCCTGACCCCGCCGCTGAAGTCTTTCGCCGCAAGCGCCCTGCCAGTAGCAACGCCATGGGCGGCACCGATCAGCGCCTTCGAGTCGTACTCCCTGCCCTCATAGTGGACGACGTACTGGCGAGCTTCCTTGAAGCCGTACTTGCTCAAGAACGCCCCTTGGCCAAGTTCATCGAACTCTGCGATGGCTTTGAGGACGTGCTCCCGGTCAACATCGGCAAGACTCATGAGGACCACTCTAAAGCGGGGCACCGACAGTTTGGTGTCACCCGCGTGCGACAGCTAGTCCACCGTGGGCCGCGGGATGTCGAAGTAGCTTGAGAACCTCACCGCCGGGGCGTACTCGCCTTTCACCTTCACTCGGCCCGTCACGAACATTGCTGCTACCGCTGCGTTGCCCGTGGCCATGCGGATGAAGTCGTCCACCGAGAGGGTGATCGTGGTGTCCGGGCTGCGGGACAGGTCTGTGCTGGAAACGCACACGCCGTCCTCGATCACTGTCTGGAAGCGGTCGTAGCCGTCCTCGCCGGCGCCGTCGGAAAAGCGCCAAGAAACTACGAAGTCCACGTGACGAGCGCGGGAAGGGAGAAAGTGTTCCGACATTCTGCGGAATATCTCGTCCAGGAAGACCGAGCGGAGTTCCGGGTGGTCGGCGATGGCCTTCAGCTGGTCGCGGGATGCTCGGCGGACCACGTCGACCAGGACGTCTGTCGACAGTGAACTCAGCTCGATGCCCGCGCCCGCGTTTCCCAGCATGTGCAGGGTTTCCAGGACCTGGATGAACTGGCCGGCCGTCAGGTTGCCGATGACCAGCTTCTCGGCGAAGCCGTTGATCGCGTGGCTCGCCCGGATGCGGACCGGGCGGCGGGAAGCGCGCAGGCGGGATCGCCAGGGGCGGTCTTCCGCATTTCGGGGCACGGCCGAAAGTGTATCCGGTCAGGCGGGTTTCGGAAGATCGAAGAATCCGATCAGGCCGGCGGCAAAGGCGAGGTCACCTTTGACTTTGATTTTTCCCGTGACGAACAACACTGCGGGTGTCGCCTGGTGGGTGATGAGCCGGAAGAAGTCCACCGGGGCGATCGTGATCGTGACGCGGGGGCGTTCGCGCATCTCGCGACTGACCGTGCACGAGCCGCGGGAGATGACCGTCTCGTAGCGGTCGTAGCCGCCGTCGCCGGTTCCGCCTGCCATGCGCCAGTGGACGACCGCGTGCAGGTCGCGGGCGCGGTCGGGACGGATGTGGGCACCCATCCGGGCGAAGATCTCGTCCAGTACGCGCTCGCGCAGTGGCCGCTCGGCGACGACGCTTTCGAGCTGGGCGCGCGAAGCGGCGGCGACCAGCGACGCGAAGCGCGCCGGGTCGACCTTGCTCAGGTCGAACGCGGGGGCGCGCTCGGCCAGGCGCAGCAGGGCGTTCAGGAGCCGGCGGAAGTCGTCCTTGCCGAGATCGCGGGGGTTGACCGCGTCGGCGAGGGTGTTGACGTCGAAGGCGTGCGCCTCGGGGCCGAGCGGGTCGAGCCGTTCCAGGGTGTCGAGCAACGCCGCCCCGCGGAGGCCGACGATCTGATCGGCGCTGGTCATCCCGGCATTGTCGGCCATGGTCACTCCCTCTCCAGTTACCCGAGCGTAAGGCTACCCGCCAGTAGGTAGGCGGGCAAGCGTGCCGAAATCACCCCACCGGGTCAACGCCCGGTACCGTCTCCGGTCAGTAACAGGGAGGTCCAGCGTGTCAGAGGATGATCAGCGTCCGCCCGAACGGGCTCGGCGGCTGCCCCGTGCGGTGCGCGAGCGCCAGATCCTGGACGCCGCCGTCCAGGTCTTCTCGCGCCACGGGTACCACGCGGCGTCGATGGACGAGATCTCCGACGTCGCCGGCGTCTCGAAGCCGATGATCTACACCTACCTCGGCTCGAAGGAGGACCTGTTCGGCGCGTGCATCCGCCGCGAGGCGACGCGGCTGCTGGAGGCCATCCAGGCCGGTGTGAAGCCCGACCTGCCGCCGGACATGCAGCTGTGGCACGGCCTGCGGTCGTTCTACCGGTTCGTCGCGGAGTACCGCGAGTCGTGGACGGTGCTGCACCGCCAGGCCCTGACGGTCGGCGGCGCGTTCGCGGCGGAGGTCACCGACATGCGGGCCCGCGCGATCCAGCTGGTCGCGGCGCTCGTCGTGTCCGCCGGCACCCGCAAGGGCGTTGGCGAGCAGGCCGAGTTCTCCGGCGAAGGCCTGTCCGCGGCCCTGGTCGGGGCGGCCGAGTCGCTGGCCGACTGGGCCCTCGACCACCCCGACATCTCGGACGGCGTCCTGGCGTCCTGGCTGATGAACCTCGTCTGGCTCGGCTTCAACGACCTCATCGAGGGCGAGGTCTGGAAGCCGTCGGAGTGACGGCCGCAGCGTTCGTTGTCTCGATCTGCGCGCTGGCGTTCACGGTCATCTCGTTCTGGTGGTTGAACGCACGGACAGGACGGCTGAGGTCTTTCGCACCTCAGACATTCTCCGGATCCAACACGCCTGACCGGGCGATCATCTTGCTCCCACTCGTCTTGCAGAACACCGGAGCCCAATCGATCGTGGTCCAAGATCTGCGACTGGCCGTCTTGGGCGAGCCGAAGCTCGAGCCACTTCGGTGGGCACGAACGCGCAGGCAGCTAAGGCCGAGGAGCGACGAAGAGCCAGACTTTGCGTCGGTCTTCAGCGTCCCGGGCCACCAGGCACACCAACTCTTCGCAGAGTTCGATGCGCGGCATGAACTGGGCAAGATCGACCGCGCGGTCCGGCTGGAGGCGAAGACCGGACACCGACGGAGGTGGGTGGAGCTGGCGACCTTCACCCTCCACCTGTCAGCGATCGTTCATCCAAGCCAGTTCATCACCTATGCGAACACACCGCCGTCAGAGTGAGGTGATCGTGCCGTCCAGGTGGGGCTTCGACTTGCTCCACAGCTCGAACGCCCAGCCCTCCGGCGTGGACCACGACGTGAAGCCCGCCTTGGCCGGCAACAGCACCGGCTGCTTGAAGCGGACGTCGATCGTGAACGCCTCCGGCAGACGTCCTTCGAACGCCGCGAGCGCGTGGGCCTTCGTCCACATGCCGTGGGCGATCGCCTTCGGGAAGCCGAACAGGCGCGCCGTCAGCGGGTGCAGGTGGATCGGGTTGCGGTCGCCCGAGACCTCCGCGTAGCGCCTTCCGATGTCGCCCGGGACTCGCCAGATCGCGTCCGGGGTCGGGGGTGCGAGCTGTTCGCGGCGAGAGGTAGTGCCAGTAGAGCCACTGCGGCGCAGGTACGTGCTGACGTCCGTCCACACCGTCTCGTCGCCTACCTGCGCCTCGCTGATGACGTCGAACTGACGTCCCTTCTCGTGCGCGCGCAGGTTCTCCGCGCGGACGCGCACCGTCAGCGGCTCGCCCAGCCGCAGCGCGCGGTGCTGGGTGACGCGGTTCGCGACGTGGACCATGCCCAGCAGCGGGAACGGGAAGCCCTGCTCGGTCATCAGCGCCATCTGCAGCGGGAACGCCAGCATGTGCGGGTACGTCGCGGGCAGCTCGTCGCTCAGCCGGAAGCCGCACACCGTGTTGTACGCGGCGAGGTGCGCCGGGTCGACGACGACGCCGGTGCGCACCAGCTCCGTGTCCGGCAGCGACGAGCCGGCCGGCTTGCGCAGGACGCCGCCGAGCAGCGCCTTCGGGTACAGCGTCGCCAGGCTCGGCGTGCTGTCGAGTTCGCGGATCGCCACGTCAGGCCCCCAGCAGGGCCTGGCCGCAGACGCGGACCACGTTGCCGTTCACCGCGGCCGACGCCGGGTTCGCGTACCAGGCGATCGTCTCGGCGACGTCCACCGGCAGGCCGCCCTGGCCGAGGCTCGACAGCCGGCGGCCGGCCTCGCGGATGAACAGCGGGACCGCCGCCGTCATCTTCGTCTCGATGAAGCCCGGCGCCACGGCGTTGATCGTGCCGCCGTACGCCGCGAGCTGCGGCGCGCCGACGTTCACCATGCCGATGACACCCGCCTTCGACGTCGCGTAGTTCGTCTGGCCGACGTTGCCGGCGATGCCCGCGATCGACGAGACGCCGATGACGCGGCCGTTCTCGTTCAGGATCTTGTCGGCGAGCAGCTTGTCGTTCACCGCGAGCTGCGACGCGAGGTTGACCGCGATCACCGAGTCCCACGCGCTCTCGCTCATGTTGCCCAGCGTCTTGTCGCGCGTGATGCCCGCGTTGTGCACGACGACGTCGACGCCGCCGTGACGCTCCTTCAGGTACTCCGCGAGCTTCGCGGGCGCGCTCGGCGAAGTGATGTCGAGCTGCAGCGCCGAGCCGCCGATCTTGTTGGCGACCTTCGACAGGTCGGCGCCCTGGGCGGGGATGTCGAGGGCGACGACGTGCGCGCCGTCGCGGGCCAGGACATCGGCGATCGCCGCGCCGATGCCGCGGGACGCGCCGGTGACCAGCGCGACCTTGCCGGTGAGGGGCTTCTCCCAGCTGGCCGGCGCGGTCGCCGTCTTGCCTTCGGCGCCGATCCGGATGACCTGGGCGTCGACGAAGGCCGACTTCGCGGACAGCAGGAAGCGCAGCGTCGACTCCGTCGCGTCTTCGGCGCCTTCGGCGACGTACACGAGCTGAGCGGTCGCGCCGCGCTTCAGCTCTTTACCCACGGAGCGCACGAAGCCTTCGAGAGCGCGCTGCGCGATGCGCTCGCGGCCCTCGACCTGCTCCGGCGGGGTGCCCAGGATGACGACGCGGCCGGACGGGCCGACGCTGCGGATCACCGGGTGGAAGAAGTCGTAGACCTCGCGCAGGCGGCCGGGCTCGGTGACGCCGGTGGCGTCGAAGACCAGCGCCGCATGCCTGTCACCCGAAGTGGTGACGACGGTGATGCCCGCGTCCGCGAGCTGGTCACGGACCTTCTTCTCCAGCCGTCCGCCGGGCGCGGCGCCGAGAAGTGCGGGACCCTCGAGGGCGGGTTGCCCGGGCTGGTACCGGCGCAGGGTGGCGGGGCTGGGCAGGCCGAGCTTCGGCACCACGAACTTCCCCAACGGGGTTTTCGTGAACTGCTGGTACCTGTCAGCCATCGGTTGCCTCCCGTGCAGTCTGCGTCACGTCGCAGTCTAACCTACTTGCGAGTAGGTTACAGTGTGAGAGAGCCGACCAGAGAGGTGACGTTCATGCCGCCCAAGAAAGCACCAGCCGTCCGCAAGGTCGCGATCATCGGCGGCAACCGGATCCCCTTCGCGCGGTCGAACGGCCCGTACGCGAAGGCGTCGAACCAGGACATGTTCACCGCCGCGCTCGACGGCCTGGTCAGCCGCTTCTCCCTGCAGGACGAGGTCATCGGCGAGGTCGCGGCCGGCGCCGTGCTCAAGCACTCGAAGGACTTCAACCTGGCCCGC
Organism: Amycolatopsis sp. NBC_00348; assembly: GCF_036114655.1. NCBI lineage: Bacteria > Bacillati > Actinomycetota > Actinomycetes > Pseudonocardiales > Pseudonocardiaceae > Amycolatopsis > Amycolatopsis sp. NBC_00348. The sequence continues at coordinate 8,229,327 of NZ_CP107994.1, forward strand.
GAAAGCGTGCTCGGCAGCAAGCTCTCACCCGCGACACCCGCGTCCGACGTGCAGATGGCGTGCGGCACCGGCCTGCAGGCCATCGTCAACGTCGCGAACAAGATCGCGCTCGGCGAGATCGACTCGGCCATCGCCGGCGGCGTCGACACCACCAGCGACGCGCCGCTGGCCGTGAACGAGGACCTGCGCCAGATCCTCATCCGGCTCAACGCCGCGAAGACGCTCGGCGACCGGCTGAAGCTCGTCGCGAAGATCCGCCCCGGGCACATCGTCCCGGCGATCCCGCGCAACTCCGAGCCGCGCACCGGGCTGTCGATGGGCGAGCACGCGGCGCTGACCGCGAAGATCTGGGAGGTCACGCGCGAGGCGCAGGACGAGCTGGCCGCCGCCAGCCACCAGCACCTCGCCGCCGCCTACGACCGCGGGTTCTTCGACGACCTCGTGACGCCGTTCCTCAAGCTGGCGCGCGATCAGAACCTGCGCGCGGACTCGACCGCGGAGAAGCTCGCCAAGCTCAAGCCGGCGTTCGGCGGACCGGGCGGCACGATGACCGCGGGCAACTCGACGCCGCTGACCGACGGCGCGTCGACCGTGCTGCTGGCCACCGAGGAGTGGGCGAAGGCGCACAAGCTGCCGGTGCAGGCGTACCTGACGTTCTCGCAGACCGCGGCCGTCGACTACGTGCACGGCGAGGAAGGCCTGCTGATGGCGCCGGCGTACGCCGTGCCGCGGATGCTCGCGCGGGCCGGGCTTTCGCTGCAGGACTTCGACTACTACGAGATCCACGAGGCGTTCGCGTCGCAGGTGCTGGCCACGCTCAAGGCGTGGGAGGACCCGGCGTTCGCCAAGGAGAAGCTGGAGCTGGACGAGCCGCTGGGCTCGATCGACCGGACGAAGCTGAACGTCAACGGCTCGTCGCTGGCGGCCGGGCACCCGTTCGCCGCGACCGGCGGCCGGATCGTCGCGACGCTGGCGAAGCTGCTGCACGAGAAGGGGTCCGGCCGCGGCCTGATCTCCATCTGCGCGGCGGGCGGCCAGGGCGTCACCGCGATCCTGGAGAAGTAAGGCACACGAAAGGGGCCGTCCCGGTTGGGGACGGCCCCTTTTCGCGTTCGTCAGCTGGGGAGGGCCTTCTCGGCCTTCTTCGCCAGCTTCTTGGCGCGCTTTTCGGCCTTGCGGCCCAGCTTCTCGACGCCGTGACCGGCGTCCTTCGCCGCACGACGCGCCCGCCAGCCGACCGACGGCTTGCCCGCGGTGTCGGCGACGGCCAGCATCAGCCCACCGGCCAGGCCGGCGTTCTTCAGGAACTGGATCTGCTGCTTCTTCTTCTCGGCCGGGTCCTGGAGCGTCCAGAAGCTGTGCGCCGCCAGCGTCGTCGGGACCAGGCTGCCGAGCAGCAGCGCGGACGTCAGCCGCGGCGCCTTGCCCGTCGCGAACGCGAGGCCGGCGCCGATCTTCACGGCGGCGTCGATGCGGACGAGCGTGGCCGGGTCGCGCGGCACCTGCTCGGGAATGACGCCTTCGAGCTTGTCGAAGGCGTCCGTGAGGAACGGCTCGGCGGTCTTCGCGTGCGACTGCGTGTTCCGGAGCACGTTGATCCCGCCGTACACGAATGTCGCGGCGATCAGTGGACGAGCCACACGACGGAGTATCACGGTCGTTGCCTTCCTGGTCCGGGCTTCTTCCTGGTCAAACCTACAGCTGGAATGCCCGCTCGGCCCGGCGCCGAACCCTCCTAGCGTTGTCTGCGCGAATATCGTGTCGTTGCTAGAGAACGCTAGAAAGCGTTAGCGCTTGACCTTGACGCTGCGTCAACTTCTATCGTCGACGTCATGGAGTGGTCGATCCAGGACATCGCCCGCTCGGCCGGGACCACGAGCCGGACGCTGCGCCACTACGGCGCGGTCGGCCTGCTCGAGCCCAGCCGGATCGGCGGCAACGGCTACCGCTACTACGACGAGCACGCGCTCGTCCGGCTGCAGCGGATCCTGCTGCTGCGCGATCTCGGCCTCGGGCTCCCGGCCATCGCCGAAGTCCTCGACGGGCAACGCGACCGCGCGGCCGCGCTCGAGACCCACCTGGACCTGCTCGAACAGGAGCAGCGGCGGATCGGGCGGCAGATCGCGTCGGTCCGCACGACGCTACGGAAACTGAAGGGAGGTGAACGACTTATGGCAGAAGAAGTGTTCGACGGCTTCGACCACACGCAGTACCAGGAAGAGGTCACCCGGCGCTGGGGCGCTTCGGCGTACGCGACGGGGGACCGGTGGTGGAGTTCCCTGTCGGCCGACGAGAAGCAGGCCCACCAGCAGGAGCAGGTGGACGTCTCCACGGCGTTCGGCGCGGCCCGCGCGGCCGGGCTTTCCCCGGACTCGGCCGAGGTGCAAGCGATCACGGGCCGGCTGCACGCGTGGCTCCGGCCGGCGGTTTCGTCGGTGTCCGCGGGCTACTTCGCGGGCCTGGGCCAGCTGTACGTGGATGACCCGCGCTACGGGTTCGAGGGCGCGACGGCGGAGTTCGTCCGCGACGCGATGAAGATCTACGCGGAGCGGAACCTGAGCGACTAGCGCTGCGTCGTAGTGCGCGCTGGGGGTAGAGACGAGCAGGGCTGCAGACCTGTTCGTCTCTATGTACCGGCTGGGCGCAGTGGGTCGAGGCGGCGAGGATCGCTCGGTTGGAGATCGTTCGGCCATCCGGTCGAACTCCGGCGACACGCGCTAGCTGTCTATGGCCGAATATCGTCCTGGCGCTAGATACGTCGATAGCTTGGCAGAGTGGACCCCATCCGCAACCCCTTCGCGCCGGGCGCCGGGCAACGGCCTCCCGAGCTGGCCGGGCGTGAGCGTGAGCTCAAGGCCTTCGAAGTGGTGCTGGAGCGCGTGGCGCGGGGGCGGCCTGAACGCAGTCTTGTGCTGACCGGGCTGCGTGGGGTCGGGAAGACCGTGCTGCTCGGTGAGCTGCGGGCGATGGCCGTGCGGCACAAGTGGGGGGCCGGGAAGATCGAGGCGCGGCCGGACGCCGAACTGCGGCGGCCGCTCTCCGCCGCGTTGCACCGGGCCATCCGGGATCTCGCCGTGCGGCACCGGGCGCCGGATCGGGTCGAAGAGGTGCTCGGGGTGCTCAAGGCGTTCGCGCTGCGGGCCAACAAGGCCGACGCGAAGCTGCGTGACCGGTGGCAGCCGGGCATCGACGTGCCCGCCGCGCAGGGGCGGGCCGACTCCGGGGACATCGAGATCGACCTGGTGGAACTGTTCACCGACGTCGCCGAGCTGGCCGCGGACGTCGGCACCGGCGTCGCGCTGCTCATCGACGAGATCCAGGACCTGCAGCCCGACGACGTCTCCGCGCTCTGCGCCGCCTGTCACGAGCTCTCGCAGTCCGGGGCGCCGCTCGTCGTCGTCGGCGCCGGGCTGCCGCACGTGCCTGCGGTGCTCTCGGCGTCCAAGTCCTACTCCGAGCGGCTCTTCCGCTACGCGCGCATCGACCGGCTCGACCGCGCGGACGCCGACTTCGCCGTGATGGCGCCGATCGAGCGCGAGGACGCCAGCATCGAGCCCGAGGCTCTCGACGCGCTCTTCGACGCGTCCGGCGGCTACCCCTACTTCATCCAGGCCTACGGCAAAGCGGCCTGGGACGCGGCGCCGGCCGACCCGATCACGCTCAAGGACGTCCAGGTCGCCGCGCCGGAGGCGGAGTCCGAGCTGGCCGTCGGGTTCTTCGGCTCGCGCTACGAGCGCGCGACGCCGGCCGAGCGCGAGTACCTGCTCGCAATGGCCGAGCTGACCCAGGGCCGCGACGAGGCCGCCGGCACCGCCGACGTCGCCGTCTTCCTGGGGCGGAAGCCGTCGTCGCTGTCGCCGGCGCGCGACAGCCTGATGAAGAAGGGCCTCGTGTTCTCCGCCGAGCGGGGACAGATCGCCTTCACCGTCCCGCACTTCGGGCACTACCTGCTCAGCCGCGACTGACCGCGCCTGACGCTCCTGAACTGGCCGTATCGCGTTATATGAGTGTCGCTAGTCGAGTATCGGCGAATCGCTAGACAGTCGTAGACAACGACAGAGGGGTTGCCTCATCGTGACCGCCGACACCATGATCTCTTCGGCTCTTTCCCAAATTTGCCGATGATTCATCGGTGAGTGCGCCACATCACCGGACATTCGTTGGCTTCCTTGTGAAAAAAGGTGCATACTAGAGCTACAAGCCACCGAGACCCTCCGAAGGGGATGCAGAAACCGATGAACAACATCGCCGCCAAGCTCCGAGCCCGTCGCGCCGAGGTTCGTACTCGCCGGGCGCTGGACCGGGCGATCGACACCGCTGCCACCGCGACGGTTCGTCAGGAACTCATCGCGATCGCGCAGGCCCGCTCGGGCTACATGCGCTGACCAACTCACCAGTGGCGGTCGCCCATTCGAGTGACCTAGCCCACAAACTGGTGAAGGTGTAACGCCGCGCAAATCCGCGTCGATACCCCCTACGACCCCGTGATGCTGGCGGACCCCCGACCTGGCAGCATCACGGGGTTTCCCATTTCCCCGAAACCTTCTTGCCTGCGCCGCCTCATGGCGTAATCATTGACTCCGTCAACGACTTTGTTGAGGTGGTCAATGAACGACACTGAGCTGGCCGAACGGGTCGCCGCGGTCCGCGCCTTCAACCGGCTGTACACCGGAGTCATCGGTGTCCTGGACGAAGGCCCGGCCGACGCCGAGTACTCCCTCCCCGAAGCCCGGGTGCTCTTCGAGCTGACCCAGCGCGACCCGCTGGCCGTCACCGACCTGCGGAAACGCCTCGACCTCGACGCCGGGTACGCCAGCAGGCTGCTCGCCCGCCTCGAGGGCCGCGGCCTGATCACCCGCGAGCGGTCCGACGAGGACGCCCGCCGTCAGCTCGTCCGGCCGACCGCCGCCGGCCGGGACGCCTTCGCGCTGCTCAACCGCCGATCCACCGAACAGATCGGTGGCCTGCTCCGGCGCTTCGCCGACGAAGACCAGCGGCGCATGCTGGCCGCCATGCGCACGATCGGCGACGTCGTCGGCGAGCGCCGGCGCGACCCGGCACTCGTCCTCCGCCCGCCACGACCGGGCGACCTCGGCTGGGTGGTGCAGCGGCACGGCGCGCTCTACGCCCGCGAGTACGGCTTCGACAGCCGGTTCGAGGGGCTGGTCGCCCGCATCGTCGCGGACTTCGCCGTGCACGACGACGCGCGCCAGGCCTTCTGGATCGCGGAGCTCGACGGCGAGCGCGTCGGCAGCATCGGCTGCGCCCGCGGCTCCGACGCGGACACCGCGAAGCTGCGGCTGTTGCTGCTGGAGCCGTCGGCCCGGGGTCGCGGCGTCGGCAAGCGGCTGGTGACCGAGTGCGTCGAGTTCGCCAGGGCCCACGGCTACCGCGTGATGGAGCTGTCGACGGTGTCCATCCTCGACGCCGCGCGGGCGCTCTACCGCGCGGCCGGGTTCGAACTCGTCGAAGAAGCGGATTTCGACGGCTGGGGTCCGAAGCTGACCGAGGAGATCTGGCGCCGGGAGTTCTAACGCGGGACGCGGCCGAGCGTGTAGAACTCCGGGTTCGGCCGCAACGCCGTCAGGTGCGCGAGCCGGTTCGACATCGCGAACAACGCCGTGATCGCGCCGACGTCCCAGATCTCGTCGTCGGTCAGGCCCGCCTCGCGCGCGGCTTCGAGGTCGCCCTCGCCGAACAGCGCCGAGTCCTGGGCCAGCGCGAGCGCCAGGTCGACGATCGCGCGGCCGCGTTCGTCCAGCTCCACCTGCCACGGGTTGCTCGACACGCGGTCGGCGAGCTCCGGGTCCTTGGCGCGGATGCGCAGGATCGCGCCGTGCGCGACGACGCAGTAGGTGCAGTGGTTGGCGCCCGACGTCGCGACGACGACCAGCTCGCGCTCGGCCTTGCTGAGTCCGTCGGAGCGTTCCATCAGCGCGTCGTGGTAGTCGAGGAACGCCCGCAGCTCGGCCGGCCGGTGGCCGAGCGCGCGGAAGATGTTCGGCGTGAACCCGGACTTCTCCGCGATCACGCCGACGCGCTCACGCAGGTCGTCGGGCAGGTCTTCGAGTTCCGTCACCGGGAACCGGCTCACCGCGTCGCTCATACACTCCACGCTAGTCATGGTTGGCTGTCACCGTGACGGACTACGTCGACGGGTACTGCGAACGGGTCGCGCCCGGGCTCTGGGGAGAACCCTTCAACAGTCTCGGCAATCTCGCGTTCCTCCTCGCCGCCGTGCTCGTGTGGCGGCTGGCCGCCGGGGACCGCGCCGGGCGGCTGCTGGCCGGGCTGATCGGACTCGTTTTCGCGGCCAGCACAGCGTTTCACCTGCTCGCGACGCGCTGGGCCGGCGTCGCGGATTCGGTGAGCATCCTCGTTTTCGTGCTGGTGTACGTCGTGGTGTTCGCGCGCGTGTTCTACGGCTGGCGGTTCGCTTGGCTGGCCGCACCCGCGTTCCTCGCCCTCACCGTGGTGACGGCGTTGCTCGGGGGCGGGCTCTACCTCTCCGCGCTCATCGCGTTCGGCGTCGTCGTCGCGCTTCTCGCCTTTTCGCGCGACGCCTCCTGGACGCACTTCGCTGTGGCGGGCGCGATTTTCGCGCTGTCACTGAGCTTGCGCACGCTCGACCGGGACGTCTGCGACTACGTCCCGGCCGGCACGCACTTCCTCTGGCACCTGCTCAACGGCGTGGTGCTCTACCTCGTTTCCCGCACGGTGATCCTCAGACGCACCGCTCAGTGAGCCGCGCCGATCGGACGCAGGTTCTTGTCGTTCTCGTCGGCCAGGTAGTCCGCGGGGTTGGTGTCGTCGGTGCCGTTGAACACCTTCATCTGCCGCGCGATCACCGTGACGATCGCGGCGACCACCAGGTTGGCGATCAACGCGACGAAGCCGACGTAGATCTGCACCAGCGAGCCCGAGAACGGGTGCCAGCCGAAGATCGACAGGTTGCCGAGCGACAACGCCGAACCGCCGAAGTGGAGCTTTCCGTTGGCCGGGTTGGGGATCCCGTACAGCATGATCAGGCCCCAGCCGATGCCGACGACCCAGCCCGCGATCAGGCCCCAGCGGTGGAACCAGCGCGTGTACAGCGCGAGCGCGACCGCCGGCAGCGTCTGCAGGATCAGCACGCCGCCGATGAGCTGCAGGTCGATCGAGAACTGCGGGTCGATCAGGATGATCACCGCGACCGCACCCAGCTTCACGACCAGCGACGCGAGCTTCGCCTGCTTCGCTTCTTCCTGCGGCGTCGCGTTCTTGCGGATGTACTCCTTGTAGATGTTGCGCGTCCACAGGTTCGCCGCGGCGATCGACATGATCGCGGCCGGCACCAGCGCGCCGATGCCGATCGCGGCGAACGCGATGCCGGCGAACCACGACGAGAACTGGTTGTCGAACAGCACCGGGACGATCGTGTTGCCGTCCGGCTTGCCGGTCGCCGCGTTCGTCAGCGGCTTGACGCCCGCCGTGATCGCGACGTACCCGAGCAGCGCCAGCAGGCCCAGCACCAGCGAGTACGCCGGCAGCGCGACCATGTTCTTCTTGATGACGCTGCGGCCGCGGGAAGCCAGCACGCTGGTCAGCGAGTGCGGGTAGAGGAACAGCGCGAGCGCCGAACCCAGGGCCAGCGTCGCGTACTGCAGCTGGTTGTTCGCGTTCAGCAGGATCGACCCGGCCGGCTTGCCGGTGGCCGGGTTCGGCGTGCCGAGCTTCGCCGCCGCCGTGTCGAAGATGTGCGACCAGCCGCCCAGCTTCGAGGGCAGGTAGATGATCGCCACGAGGATGACGATGTAGATCAGGATGTCCTTGACGAACGCGATCAGCGCGGGCGCCCGCAGGCCGGACTGGTAGGTGTAGACCGCCAGGATGATGAAGGCGATCAGCAGCGGCAGGTGCCCGACGATGCCGGAGCCGTTGATGCCCATCGTCCGCAGCACGGCTTCGAGGCCGACCAGCTGCAGCGCGATGTACGGCATGGTCGCGACGATGCCGGTGATGGCGATCAGCAGCGCGAGGATCGGTGAGCCGAAGCGGCCGCGCACGAAGTCGGCCGGGGTGACGTAGCCGCGGACCCGCGACACCGACCACATCCGCAGGGCCGGGAGCAGGACGATCGGGTAGACGACGATCGTGTACGGCAGCGCGTAGAGGCCGAGCGCGCCGGCGCTGAACACCAGCGCGGGCACCGCGACGAACGTGTACGCCGTGTAGAGGTCACCGCCGAGCAGGAACCAGGTGACCCACGAGCCGAACTTGCGGCCGCCGAGGCCCCATTCGTCCAGGTGGTCCAGCCCACCGCCACGCTGCCAGCGCGCGGCCATGAACCCGAGCACGGTGACCAGCAGGAACAGGACCGTGAAGATGATCAGTTCCGGCCACTGCAGGTTGCTCATCGAGCGTCCCCCTCGTCCAGGTCGTCGACGCTCAGCTTGTCCGGGGCGTCACCGGCCGGCTTCTCCCGCGTCATCAGGTAGACGATCCACGTGCTGAGGACGCCGACCACGACGAAGAGGAACTGGAACCAGTAGAAGAACGGCATCCCGAACAGCCGCGGACCGTCCATGTTGAACAGTGGCGTGACCAGGACCAGCAGCGGGACGATCAAGAGCAGGTACCACGGGTTGAAGGGCTTCCCGCGCACCTTCCCGTCGTCGTGCTTCACAGTCGACATCGGACCTCACCTAACACTCCCGTAACCGACCGCCTGACCTTAGAACCTGGCTGACGGGACGTCACGTCTGTCCGATATCGATTTGATCGCCGCGTACCGCGTTGCCGGCCAACACCCCGACCAACGTCGGTTGCCCCGTCGTTACCCGCCCTATATCAATAGCGCGACTCCACTTGAAGAAAATCCAAAGGGGCAACCGTATGACACGACTCCGCTACGCGGTGGTGATCCCGGCGATCGCCGGCACCCTGCTGGCCGGGTTCACGCCTGCGTTCGCAGGTCAGGAGGCCGCGGCGGCCAAGCTGCCGCGGAACTCCACGAACATCCCGGTGCAGTACGCGAACCAGAAGCTGGACTGGCACAAGTGCGCAGTCCCCTCCGAGCTGCCGACGGCCCCGCCCGCGGGCGCCGAGGACATGGAGTGCGCGACCTACAAGACGCCGCGCAACTGGTACCAGGCGAACGCCCAGATCGACCTGACCATCGCCGTCAGCCGCCTGAAGGCGACCGGCGACGCGACGGCCAGCGTCGTCACCAACCCCGGCGGCCCCGGCGCGCCCGGCCGGAACTTCCCGGCGCGGCTGCGCAACCAGCCGAAGCTGCGGGAGCACCAGGAGATCGTCGGGTTCGACCCGCGCGGCACCGGCAAGAGCACGAACATCACGTGCGGCGGCGCCATCGGCACCGGCTCGGACCTGGACCCGCGTGACCGCGACCGCGCGAACCTGAACCTGATCCTGCAGGCGACGAAGTACGCCGCGCAGTCGTGCCAGGTGAAGTCCGGCGAGCTCGGCCCGCTGATCAACACCGACCAGACGGTCAAGGACATCGACCTGCTGCGCGTGTTGCTCGGCCGCGACAAGATCAACTGGGTCGGCTACTCCGCGGGCACCTGGATGGGCGCGCACTACGCCCAGGCCTACCCCGCGCGCACCGGCCGGTTCGTGCTCGACTCCTCGACGGAGTTCACGACGACCTGGCAGAAGTCGTTCGACTGGCAGCCGCTCGGCTTCGAGCGCCGCTTCCGGTCCGACTTCCTCCCGTGGGTGGCGAAGTACGACAAGCTCTACCACTTCGGCACCACCGGCGAGGCGGCCCGCCAGACCTACGAGCAGGTCCGCTACGCCCTGACCCAGGGCGCGGTCACCCTGCCCGACGGTTCGAGCGTGTCGGCCAACGGCCTGGACGCCTTCATCGCGTCGCAGATCTACTCGAAGCGCGCCTTCCCGGCGCTGGCCGACTACCTGGTCAGCGTCCGCACGCTGACCCAGGGCGGAGCTTCGGTGCAGGCCAAGGCCGCGGCCGCGCAGAAGGTCAAGGCCGGCGACACGAGCACCACCACCTTCGGCCCGCAGCCGCTGATGGTGCCGAGCGACGGCGACTCGTACGACGCCAGCTTCTGGAGCATCCCCTGCAACGAGGGTCCGTGGACCGGCACGACGAACAGTGCCATCAAGGACTCGCAGAAGCTGATCGACAAGCAGCAGCCGCTGCTGGGCGCCGGCTGGTTCATCCAGCCGTGCCTGTTCTGGAAGAAGACCCCGGCGCCGCTGCCCGTGCTGGACGGCAAGGGTGTCCCGCCGGTGCTGATCGTCGAGTCGGAGCACGACCCGGCGACGCCGATCGAGGGCGCGCGCCGCGCGCACAAGGCGTTCGCGGGTTCGCGGATGCTGACGATCACCGGCGAGGGTGACCACGGGATCTACGCCGGCGGCAACGCGGGTGTGGACAAGGTCGTGGAGGCCTACCTGGTCGACGGTGTTGTGCCGAACGACCAGAGCCTGCCCGGTGTGGCACTTCCGGTGCCTCCGGGCGCCTGACGCCACCAGGTGTTGTGGAAGCCCCGCCGAACTCCGGTTCGGCGGGGCTTTTCCACACCTGTGCACAGAGTTGTCCACAGGCAGTGGATAACTACTGGTATTAGAATTGGTTTCATGGTGCGAGTACCGCTGACGGAGGAAGAGCGCGAGCGAGGCGAACGCCTCGGTCAGGCGCTGCGGACGGCACGGGCCGGCCGGAGCATGGTCGACGTCGCGGGCGAAGCCGGGATCTCGGTCGAGACCCTCCGCAAGATCGAGACCGGCCGCATCCCGACACCGGCGTTCTTCACGGTCACGGCCATCGCGGACGCCGTCGGCCTGCCGCTGGACGAGCTGCGCGCGGCCGTCGCGCCGGCTCCGTCACCACCGCTTTCGCAGGCCAGCTAGGTGCAGTTGGCCCGGCTCCCTTCGCCTAGCTCTGGCGTAGTTGCGTCAGGATGTGGTCGCGGTCGTTGAGGAATGCGCAGCCCGCTACCGGCAGGTCGTAGCTGTTCAGCAGCTTCTCGAAGTCCGACAGCTCGTCGGCCGAGAACTTCAGGTCCACCTTGGCCGCGTGTGCGGCCAGGACGTCCGCCAGCTCTTCCCACTCGCCTGACCAGAGCAGCGTGCGGTAGTGCGTGAAGTCCTCGGGGGAGAGCCGGTCGCCGAGCATCGTGAGCACGCTGTCGGCGAAGAAGCTGATGCGGTTCTCCTTGAGGTCAGCGACCGTCGGGTTCGCCGGGTCGCGGGCCGCGTCCGGGTTGCGGGTCACGCCGGGGCCCGCCACCGGGTAGGCCGTGTGCACGTACCCGTTCTCCTCGACCAGCACGACGATGTGCACGTTGAACCGCTCGCCGGCACACCGCCAACGGCCGTTCCGCTGCTGCCGCCGGGCCTCGCTCGGGTCGTTCGCGACGTCCTTCACCACCGAGATGATGTGCTCGTCGTTCCAGCCCGGCGGGAACTCGCTGGTCGCCCGGCGCCCCACCCCTGACGCGTGTCCGCCACCCATGACTGCTCCATTCGTCGCATCGAGGGTAGGTCAGATGCGCAAAGAAAGCAGCACGATCCCGATAACCTGCAGGTCGAGCCCGCGGAAGAGCTGGCGGACGAGGTTGGCGGGCATCGGGCCCATGGGGGTGTCCACGAACGCCGGGTTGCCGTAGTCGACGGCCTTGCGGGTGACCGTGCGCAGGATCGAGAGCACCGACAGCGGCACGGCGAGCCACGCCGGCCCGGCGAACGACGTCCCGGCCGCCAGCGTGACGCCGTACAGCACCACCGCCCACAGCAGGCCGGCGCCGGCGAGCACCAGGCCGTTCGCCAGCACCAGGTCGCGGTCCGGGGAGCCCAGCCAGCGGCGGCGCCCCGGGTTGCGCCACAGCTCGCCGAGCCCGGCGCTGAACGGCGTCAACGCGAGGTACGCGCCGAGGCCGACGAGGACCGGGCCCGGCAGCGTCGGCAGCGCGATGTGCGCGACCACGATCGCGAAGCCGACCAGCACGGCCGCGCCCGCGTACTTGGTCCGGCCGACGGTTTCCGCCACGGCCAGCCGCAGCGGCGTCGGCCGGCGCACGGAGATCCGCCCGACCGGCGCCGACGGCGGGAGCAGCATCATCGGGTCGAGGAAGGTGACGGCGACCGAGCGCAGCACCCGGCCCTCCCAGCCGGCGAGCAGCGCCGACCGGCCCGCGCGCGTCACCGGTTCGCCGCCGAACGCCAGCGGCAGGGCCGCGACGACCACGCCGGCCGCGACGAACTCCACCGTGGCGGCGCCGAGGTGGAACGCGGCGATCGCCAGCCCGAGCACCGCCAGCACCAGCGGGCCGGCCGCGTCGAACCACAACGCCGTCCGCCGCGCCGTCACGTACGCGATCACAGCGGTCGCCGCGACGACGGCGATCCCCGCGCGCCACTCGCCGAGCCCGCCGCCGCCGACCGCGAGCAGCAGCGCGGCCAGGTAACCGGTCACCGCCACGACCCCGGTCCACGCGCCGAGCAGCCGCAGCGCGACGACGCGGCCGCGGTCGACCGGCGCGAAGTCCAGCCAGGTCAGCTCGGCCGGCTCGACCCAGGCGAAACCGCGGCGCAGCAGGCCGCGCCAGCCGACCGCGCAGCTCAGCGTCAGCAGGCCGAGGACGGCCGGGAAGTCCACTCGCGACGAGCCGTAGACCGCCGGGCGCCAGCCGTCGACGTGGAAGAACGCCGTGAAGAGGAACCCGAAGCCGAACAGGAAGACGAACGACGCCGTGTCGCCGCTGAAGATCCCGCCGAAGCGCTTGCGGCCCGGGATCTTCATCCGCCGCGGCGCGACGGTCACCACAGTTCGAGCACGCTGTCCGCGGCCTCCAGCAGCGGCGGGTGGTGGGTGGCCACCACGACCGCCGCGCCGGCCGCCGTCGACCGGGCAATGACCTCGACCAGCCACTCCTTGCCCGCGGTGTCCAGCGCGCGTTCCGGCTCGTCGAGCAGCAGGACGCGGTGCGGCCGCGCGGTGACGCCGAGCAGCAGCAACCGACGGCGCTGGCCGGCGGAGAAGTGCCCGGACGTGACGTGCATGCGTTCACCAAGGCCCGCGTCGCGCAGCAGGTCCTGGTGGTCGCCGAGGTCGGCGCCGAACGTGCCGGAGAGCAGGTCGAGGTGCTGCAACGGGGTCAGCTCGGCGAAGAAGTCGGAGTCGTCGAACAGCACCGACACCTTCCGCCGGAACTCGACGTCCCGCTCGTCGGGCAGCTTGCCGTCCACCAGCACGCGGCCTCGCTGCGGCCGCTGCATGCCGTAGAAGCAGCGCATCAACGTCGACTTGCCGACTCCGTTCGGCCCGACGATCGCGGCGACCTCACCGGCGTCGACGCTGAAGTCGAGGTCGTCGAACAGCCAGATGTCGCCGGCGCGGACGCCGATCCCCTTCGCGTCGATCATCGGAGCGCTTCGAGGACCGGGGCGAACTGGGCCATGTTGTGCTCCAGGACGGTGAAGTAGGTCAGCCCGAACCGCTCGCGGTGCGCGTGGAGCTGCTCGGCGACCGCGGCGGGTGGGCCGACCAGCGCGGTCGGGACTCTGGCGAGCTGCTCGGCGCTCAGCACGCCGTGCGTCAGCTTCGCGAGGTCCTCGAGCGCGCCCGCGCGGTCTTCGGTGATCTTCACGAAGTGGCAGAGCAGGTTGAACTCCACGGCCCGGTCGCCGAGCTTCGACCGGACGAACTCGACGCGCTCCCCGATGTCCTCGGCACTCGCCGGGACCAGCGCGCCGGCGTCCGGCGACTTGGCCGTGCCGGTGAAGCCGATGATGTCGGCGTGCTCGGCGGCGAGGGTCAGGATCCGGTCGCCGCGGCCGCCGAGCAGCAGCGGCGGGCCTTCCGGACGCGCCGGCGCGGGCTTGTGCTCCGGGTCGGCGTAGGACCGCTTGAGTTCGAGGATCGTGCGTTCGAGGTGGTCGACGCGCTCGCGGGCGGACGGGAACGGCAGCCCGGCGGCCTCGAACTCCTGCTTGACGTACCCCGCGCCGAGCCCCAGCTCCAGGCGGCCGTCGGTGAACCGGTCGGTGCCCGTGACGTCGCGGGCGAGCAGCACCGGGTTGTAGAACGGCGTGTTGAGCACGTAGGTGTTGAGCTTGACGCGCGAAGTGACCTCGCCGGCGAGCACGAGCGCCGGGAACGGCGGCGCCAACCCGAGGTGGTCGGCCGCGGACACGACGTCGAAGCCGAAGTCCTCGGCCTGGCGGCACTTCCCGACCCACGCGGCGCGACTGTCCGGCACGACCATGTTCACGCCGAAGCGGAAGTCCCCAGTCATAGGGACACGGTACTCAGCGGAGCTTTTCGATCACCGGGGCCAGCCTGGTCAGGTCGTCCTCGATCACCGTGAAGTAGCTGATGCCGAGCGTCTCGCGCGTGCGCAGCAGTTGCTCGGCCGCCGCTTCCGCCGAGCCGATGAGGACGGTGGGCAGCTCGCCCAGCTCGTCGGCACCGAGGTGCGGCACGAGCCGGTGGGCCTCTTCGAGCGCCGTCTGCCGGTCGTCGGTGATCCGGACGAGGTGGACCATCAGGTTGAGCTCGGTGTCACGACCGCCGAGCGCCCGCTTCACGAAGTCGACGCGCTCGGCGACCGCGGCGGGACCGGCCAGGGCCAGCCGTCCCTCGGCCGCGCCGGGCGCGGTGCCGGTGAAGGCGATGGTGTCGGCGTGCTCGGCGGCGAACTCCAGCATCCGGTCACCGCGGCCGCCGAGCAGCAGCGGCGGCCGGGGGCGCCCCGCGTACGCACGCTCGATCTCGGCGACCACGCGCTTCAGCCGCGCGAACCGCTGTCCGGGTGTGCCCCACTCGATCCCGGCGGCCTCGAACTCCGCGCGGACGTACCCCGCGCCGATCCCGATCTCGAGGCGGCCGCCGGTGAACTCGTCGAGCCCGGTGAGGTCGCGGGCCAGCAGCACGGGGTTGTGGAAGCTCGCGTTGAGCACGTAGGTGTTCAGCTTGACGCGCTCGGTCGCTTCGGCCGCCAGCAGCAGCGCCGGCACCGGCGCGACCCGCCCGAGGTGGTCGACCACGCCGACGACGTCGTAACCGAGGTCCTCGGCCTGGCGGCACTTCGCCACCCACCCGGCCCGTGAGCCGGGCGTCACCAGTGCCACCCCGAAGCGGAACGGTCTCATGGCGCGAACCTACCTGGGATCTTTCGGGGGGTCCGGGTGGCGGAGCCCCCGGCCCGGGGCGAAGCCCCGGTGACAGCAGAGAAGGGGACGTCCACACGGGACGTCCCCTTCTCGGCAGAGAGACTCAGGCGAGGCGCTGGGCCAGCGCGTCGAGCTCGTCACGCAGCGACGTCGGCACGGTGCCGCCGATCTTGTCGAACCACTCCTCGATCAGCGGCAGCTCCGCGCGCCACTCCTCGGGCTTGACGTCGAGGGCGGCCTGGATGTCCTCGAGCGGCTCGGTGAGGCCCTCGGTGTCGAGGTCCTCGGCGCGGGGCACGAAGCCGATCGGCGTCTCGACCGCGTTGCCCTTGCCCTCGACGCGGTCGACGACCCACTTCAGGATGCGCGAGTTCTCACCGAACCCCGGCCACAGGAAGCGGCCGTCGTCGCCGCGGCGGAACCAGTTGACGTAGAAGATCTTCGGCAGCTTGTTCGCGTCGGCGTTCTTGCCCAGCGTCAGCCAGTGCTTGAAGTAGTCGGCGGCGTGGTAGCCGAGGAACGGCAGCATCGCCATCGGGTCGCGGCGCACGTTGCCGACCGCGCCGGCGGCCGCGGCCGTCGTCTCCGACGACATGGTGGCGCCCATGAAGACGCCGTGCTGCCAGTCGCGGGCCTCGTTGACCAGCGGCACCGTGGTCTTGCGGCGGCCGCCGAACAGGATGGCCGAGATCGGCACGCCCTTCGGGTCGTCCCACTCGTCGGCGAGGATCGGGCACTGCGACATCGGCGTGCAGTAGCGCGAGTTCGGGTGCGCGGCCTTCTCGCTCGACTCCGGCGTCCACTCCTGGCCCTTCCAGGAGGTGGCGTGCTCGGGCTGGTTCTCCATGCCCTCCCACCAGATGTCGCCGTCGTCGGTCAGGGCGACGTTCGTGAAGACCGTGTTGCCCTGCTCGATGGTGCGCATGGCGTTCGGGTTGGTGTGCCAGTCGGTGCCCGGCGCGACGCCGAAGAAGCCGAACTCCGGGTTGACCGCGTAGAGCCGGCCGTCTTCGCCGAAGCGCATCCAGGCGATGTCGTCACCGAGGGTCTCGGCGCGCCAGCCCGGGATGGTCGGCTGCAGCATCGCGAGGTTGGTCTTGCCGCAGGCGCTCGGGAACGCCGCCGCGACGTAGTGGACCTTGTCCTCGGGGGAGATCAGCTTGAGGATCAGCATGTGCTCGGCGAGCCAGCCCTCGTCGCGCGCCATCACCGAAGCGATGCGCAGCGAGTAGCACTTCTTGCCGAGCAGCGAGTTGCCGCCGTAACCCGAGCCGTAGCTCCAGATCGCGCGCTCCTCCGGGAAGTGCGAAATGTACTTCGTTTCGTTGCACGGCCAGGAAGAGTCCTTCTGACCGGGCTCGAGCGGCGCGCCGACGGAGTGCAGCGCGGGCACGAATTCGCGCTCGCTGCCGTCCGGCCCGACGAACTTGTCGAGGGCGGCGCGCCCGGCGCGGGTCATCACGCGCATCGAGGCGACAACGTAGGCGAAATCGGTGATTTCGATACCCAGCTTGGGATTCTCGTCGGCGAGCGGGCCCATGCAGAAGGGGATGACGTACATCGTGCGGCCGCGCATCGAGCCCCGGAAGAGCTCGGTCATGGTGGCCTTCATCTCGGCCGGGTCGGTCCAGTTGTTGGTGGGACCGGCGTCCTCGGGACGCTCCGAACAGATGAAGGTCCGGTCCTCGACGCGGGCGACGTCGTTGGGGTCGGAGGTGGCCCAGAAGGAGTTCGGCTTCGACTTGAGCTGCACGAACGTGCCGGCTTCGACGAGCTCCTGGTTGATCCGGGCGGCTTCTTCGTCAGACCCGTCGACCCACACCACGCGGTCCGGGGTGGTCAGTTCGGCGACCTCCCGGACGAAGGACAGCACGCCGGTGTGCGTCGTCGGCGCGGTGTCCAGTCCGGGGATGGCGACTGCGGTCATCTCTGCTCCTGACTTCCGACGACAAATGAGCCCGCTCGGAACGGCTGTGTTCCGGAGCGGGCTGCGTTGCCGGCGACCGAATGGCTTCGCACACCGGCTGGCGAAGCCGGTGTGCGTTTTTTGGGATTCCCCGAGAGTAGCCGCATGACCGGCAGGTAACCGAGAGCTGACGTGTACGTTCTCTCACAAGAACGATAAGGGAATCGATTCAGACGTCACCGGATCGGTGCATTCGCAGTAAATCTTGCGGTGGGCGGCCTCACACCCGTGACCTGCTTGTTTTCATTTGCGACATGAAAAAAGCCCGGCGCGCGTGCGCCGGGCTTTCAAACTGTGACCTGGGTAACGTTTCAGTTGGGCGAGATCCACTGCCCGGTGCCGGAGTCGATGTGCGCGACGCCCTCGAGCGTCTGCGTGCCGGCGCCGCCCCACTCGGCGTCACCCGCGGGGTCGCCGATCTGCTGGTCGCTGCCCGAATCCAGCAGTCCACTCGAGACCTCGGTCCACTGGCCGGGGCCGCTGTGCTCGAACGTCGTGGACGTGCCGTCCGCGTCGACCTGCACCGCGATGTCCGCTTCGCCGTCGCCGTCCTTGTCGGTGAAGGCGATGGTGCCGCCGCTCTTCGTTTCGACGACGGCGGTGTCGTTGTGTCCGTCGTGGTCGGTGTCGATGGTCGCCGCCCCCGCGTCGACCTCACCGTCCGGCATGTCCGCGTGGATGTGGCCGCCGGAGCTGTCCTCGTGGCCGGTGCCGGAGTCGGAGTCGTCGTGGCCCCCGCTTTCCGACTGGATCCACTCGCCGCTGGCCTCGTCGTAGACGGCCTGCTCGACGACGTGTCCCGTCTCGTCGAGGACGGCGTACTGGTCGGCCTGGCCGTCGTGGTTCGTGTCGATGAAGGCCTGGGCCGTGCCGTCGTCGTGTTCGACGATCGCGGTGTCGTTGACGCCGTCGTCGTTCACGTCGTAGTTGACCTCGGCCTGGTACTCCTGGCCGTCGACGTGCACGGTCATCGCCTCGGCACCACTGGCGTCGGTGTCGCTGCCGCCACTCTCGTCGACCCACATGGGACTTCCCCCTTCGAACCGGGTAACGCCGTTCTCCGACCTGCTGTCTGAGGGTATGACTCACCGTAGGCCGGTTCGGTTCCCCACCACAACCGGACGCGCGCTCAGGCCGGCTTGTCCCGCAATGCCCGGATCCGGGTCAGGAACGCTTCGGCCCGGTCACGGCCGTCGCTGACTTCTTTCAGCCGCTTCGAGACGATCGTGATCTTCTTCGCCCGTTCCTGGGCGCCCATCTTGATCGTCTTGTCGACTTCCTTCAGCTCGGCCTCGATCGCGTCGATGCGCCGGCCGAGGGCCTCGTCCAGGGCCATCGACAGCTGCTGCTCGGCCTCGATGAGCTGCTCGGCGACGAGCTGGTCGAGCGTCGAGCGGGCGTCCGCGATGGCTTCTACGAGCCACTGCTTCATGTGCTGCTTGTCGGCCGCGTGCTTGCGCGTGCGGGCCATCCACCAGCCCGCGCCGAGGCCGATGATGATCGTCACCGGCAGCACCACCGGGTTGAGGATCGCGACGCCGGCCAGCGGCAGCGCGGCCACCTTGCCCGCACCGACGCCGCCCGAGATGCCCATGAAGACGAGCAGTTTGTCCTCGGCCGTCGGCGGTTTCTTGTCCGGCGGGCGCAGCACGACGGGCGGGCCGCCGGCGCGCGCGAACTGCGCGCGGATGACGTCCAGCTCCTCCGGCGAGAACAGCTCCGACAGCGAGACGTTCGTGACCTGGTTGAGCCGCTGGGAAAGCAGCATCGAGATCCGCTGCGACGTCGTCTGCAGCGCGATGTCGACCTGCTGCGGCAACGCGGTCAGCTCGTCGCGCTTCGCGGCGTCGATCAGCTGGCGGAAGTGGGTCTGCGCGTCCCGCATCTGGCGGCTGCTCTCGTGCAGCACCTCGACGCGGGTGCGCTGCACCTCGCCCCGCAGTTTCAGCTGCCAGCCGCGGGTCGACGTCCGGCGTTCGGCCTGCAGCTGGTCACGGCGTTCGCGCAGCTGCTCGGCCTCGGCCTCGCCCGCCGACAGCGCCCGGCTCTCGGCCTGCAGCTTCGCCTTGAGCACGGCGAGCGCGCTGGACAACGCGCGCAGCGTGTTGGCCTCGCCGAGCATCGCCGAGCGGCCGACCAGCAGCTCCTGCAACGCCGTCTGGACGCTCGCGATGCCGGACTTCTCCCGCAGCATCGCGGCCATCTGCTCGTTGGGCGCCTTCGCGGCCGTCTCGAACATCCGCGGCGACACCGCGTGGAACACGGCGTCGGCGAAGCGGGGCGCGTGCTCGGCCAGCAGCTGCCGGTCGGCCGCCAGCACCTCGCGCCAGCCGCGGAACATGTCCACCTTGGTCAGCGCGAACACCACGGTTTCGACGCGCTCGCCGACGTCGCGCAGGAACTGCAGCTCGGTCGAGGTGAACGGCGCCGACGCGTCGACGACGAACAGCAGCGCCGTCGCGCCCGCGGCGGCCTCCTTGGCCAGCTCGCCGTGCATCGAGTCGAGCCCGCCGACGCCGGGGGTGTCGACCAGCGAAAGGCGTTCGAGCAGCGGCACCGGGCCGGTGACCTCGACGTAGCGCGGCGGGATCTGGCCCGGCGGCAGCTCGTGCGCGGCCGACACCCAGTTGATCAGCTGGCCGAGGTCGATCGGCACCGGCGCCAGCTGGCCGGGGTAGCAGGCCTGCGCGCCCCAGGCCTCCGCGTGGTCGAACACGAGGTAGGTGGCGGTGGCGACGTCGGCGTCCACAGGGGACAGTCCCGGGCGCGCGAGCAGGGCGTTGACCAGGGAGCTCTTGCCGCGGTTCGTCTCGCCGACGACCACGACGGCCGGCTTCTTCGGCCGCGCCTTCCGGATGGCGTCGACCCACCTGGCGGCGTCGGGGTCGGCGTCGCGGACGACGGTCAGCAGCTGGTCACGGGCCGCCTGGACCTGCGCGGGCAGGCTCGGCGCGGTGGGTGCGCTCACGGGGTCTTCTTCGCGTAGACGATGACGATCGGGGCACGCAGCAGGCGGTCGTGGTCGGCGAAGCCGGTGACCTCGGTTTCCGCGACGACGCCGTCCAGCGACGGGTCTTCGGTCGGCAGCGCGCCGCCGGCTTCGTGCCGGGCCGGGTCGAACCGCTCGCCGTCGGGCCGCAGGGCCTGGACGCCGATCGCGGCCAGCCCCTCTTCGAGCCGTTCGACAACACCGCCGCTGCGGGCGCGATCCAGTGCGTACAAGCACATCTGGATCAAGGCCTGGCGATCGGCGAGTGCGTGCTCTAGGTCGATCGGGGAGGTGATGACCGGCTGCAAGGGGTGCACATCGGTGTCCGACGCCGGCTTCGCACCGTCGGTTCCCTTCTCCGCGTCGGCCTCTTCGATGATCTGCGCGATGCTCAGCGCCGGGATCTGGCCGGTGGGCGTCTCGTCGGCATCCACCACGCCGTCCTTCCGAAACCACGCCACCCGCACCACCCCGTCCGGCTCACCGCAGATTCCACCAGTTTGGAGCACTCAGACGCCATCCGGGGGCGAAACCGGGCGAAGGAACCGGATCAAGATCGTCCGGAGGACCGCGAGTTCGGCCGCGGTGTCGACGTCGGGGTCGAACGCCGCCCGCGTGATCAGCGCGTCGGCGAGGGCGGCGACCCAGCCCGCCGCGGCTTGCGGCGGGACGCCGGGGTCGATCAGCCCGGCGGCCACGGCCCGCTCGATCAAGACGGCGAGGCCGTCGGCCAGCGCGCGTTCGTTGCGCCGGATCAGCGCGGCGAACACGTCGTCGCGCGCGGCCTGCGCGGCGGCCTCGAGCACCAGCCGGGCGATGGCGGGGTGCGCGACCTCGGCCGCCAGCGCGAGCGCGACGTCGAGCAGCGCGGTCCACGGGTCGGCCGCCTCGGCCGCCGCGGCGAGCCGTTCGGCCGTGTCGCGCGCGTCCTCCTCGAAGATCGCGGTGAACACCGCGCGCTTGGTGGGGAAGTAGTGGAAGAGGCTGCCGGAGCTGATGCCCGCGGCGCGGCAGATGTCCGCGGTCGTCGTCCGCTCCAGGCCCTTCTCGGCGAAGCACCCGGCGGCGGCGTCGACGATCGCCCGGCGCTTGGCCGCGTGCTTCGCGGGGTCGACCGTCCTCATCGCTCGGCCGGCGGTTCGTCGAGCCAGGGGTAGCCGTGTTCGGCGAACGCCCTGGCCAGCTCGGGCCCGCCGAGGTCGGTCTTCTCGCGGGCGATCTCCCGGCCGTCGACGGTGTGCAGGACGAGCTCCTTGCCGTCGAGGTAGACGGCGTCCAGCTCGGCTTCGATGCGCCGTGTCTTCTCACCGCGGACCAGCGTGACGCGGGCCGGCGACACCGTGACGACCAGCCGGTCGTGCGCCCAGATCACCGCGAACGCGAACCCGAGCACCAGGCCGCCGGCGACGGCGGCGAGCGTCGCCCACGGCTGCGGCAGCTTCGTGAGCACCTTGAACACACCCTGGAACGGGAAGGCCGGCAGGCCGGTGACCCACGCGGCGATGGCCCACACCCCGACGCCCAGCGCGGCGCCCGCCAGCGGGCAGCCGACCCAGGACCCGGTGCGCAGCCACGACGGCTCGTCGACGGTCGTCTCCATGCCGTCCATTATCAGACCGCGCGCTCGGTTTATGAAAGCCGGGGGTCAGACCAGCTCGTTGATGACCTCGCGGAGCTTGGCCTCCAGCCCCGGGCCGTCCTCGGCGAACCGGGACGAGACCAGCAGCTGGTCGTCGGCCGTGCGCAGGCAGATCGAGCCGGCCACGGAGATCTCGATGACGTTCAGCCGGAACGGGTACGCGCGCCGCCCCTGCCGGACCTCGGCCTCCCGCACGAGCTGACCGAGCCGCTCGCCGGCGACGATCTGGCGCCGGTAGAAGCCGGGTGCCCACGGGGTCGTGCCCGACGGCTCGCCCGCCCCGCGCAGCGCCGGGCCGCGCGCGTTGGCGAAGTGCCGGGACGCGGCCGGGGCGAAGTACTCGATCGCCTGGCGCATCGCCGAATCGTGGGCGAGCGCGGGCCTGCCGTAGCGGTTGCGCGGGCTGCGCGGATCCGGGTCCACGCGGCCGCGCAGGAACGCGAGGAGGTCGTTCCACCAGTCCGCCCACTGCTCCTGGACGGCGGCGCGGTCGATCTCCGGCGGGACGTGCACCGGGACTTGCGGCTCCACCGGCGGCAGGACCTGTCCTTCGGAAACGGACAGCGCCAAGGCGTCACGGATGTACAGCGCGACGTCGATCTCCGTCTCGCTGCTCCAGCTCGCTCGCCAGGATGTCGTGTTCTCCAGCTGCACGTTTTCCACAGTACGCGGAAAAGCCACTGTTCCAGGAGAAGTCGGCAAGGTGAAACAAGCGTCAGGCTTGTGGCTCGCGCACCTGCTGCCAGATCAGGAAATATGCACGGTGCACCACGTGCGCAACGCGGCTCTGCGCGGGCGTCGCGCCGAACGACGCGAAGGACCGCCACCAGCCCGCGCGCTCCAGCGCGTGCGCGGCCAGCTCCGGCCGGGGCGCGCCCGGCTTGCCGAGCTGGGCGCCGATGTCGGCGTTGCTGCCCACCCGCAGCACCTCTTCGGAGAGGTCTTCGGGCATGTCGACGGCGCCGGAGGCGACCAGCGTCAGCGCTTCGAGCAGCCGCAGCTGGTGGGCCTCGGGCTTGGCGAGCAGCACCTCGATGGCGTCGTGCACGCGCTGGCGCTCGGCCGGGTCGCCGGAGGCGTGCGCGAGCGCGGTGACCGACGCGAGCGCCGCGGCCGCCTTGATCCCGTCGGCGCGGGCGGCGAACACGACCGACAGCCGCTGCCGCACGGCTTCCAGGCCGGACGCGTCCAGCAGGGACCGCCGGAGCGCGCCCGCCGTGATCTCCGGTTCCTTGCGGATGACGTCGACGGCGTGCGAGACGCCGAACAGGTCGAGCTTCTCCAGCAGGCGAAGCCGGGTGCCGGCCGGGACGTCGCACTCCCAGCTGGTGAAGATGTCGGCCGAGATCAGCATGGTCTGCAGGACGTCGTCGTCGAGGTCGGCCAGCGCCCGCAGCGCCTCGGCGTCGGCGGAGGTGAAGCCGCCCGACTCGGCGGACTCCGCGATCAGCCCGATCACCGGCAGCACGTCGGCGACGCGCGGCTTGAGCGTCGAAGCCTGCTTCTCCGAGAGGATCGTCGCGGCCTTCCAGATGTCGCCGTCGGAGCCCTCGACCGACTCGGGCGCGATGGTGTCGGCCTTGTTCAGGACGGCGATGGCGTTGACCGGGCCGGCCTCGCGGCTCGCGGTGGCCGCGGTGAACGCGGCGAGCGCCTGCTGGTCGTCGGCGCGGACGCCCTGGGTGACGACGTAGAGGACGGCCTCGGCGCCGGCGACGGCGTTGCGCGAGGTGTCGTCGAGGTCGTCGGAGCCCTCTTCGTCGTCTTTGCGGTGCTTCGCGGCGCCGAGGAGCAGCTCGGTGCGCGACACCGACGCGGCGTCGAGCGAGCCGAGGCCGGGGGTGTCGATCACCGTCATGCCCTGCAGGACGGCGTTGGTCAGGTAGGCCTCGATGTGCGAGACCTTGGTGATGTCGACGCCCAGCTCGGCCGGGATCATCCCGTCCGAGGCGAACGGGAGCACCTGCTTGCGGCCGTCGGTGAAGACGATCTCGACGCGGTCCACCGTGCCGTACTGGAAGCGGGTCACCAGCCGGGTGCACTCGCCGATGTCGGTCGGCGCGACCCGGCGCCCGATCAGCGCGTTGACCAGCGTCGACTTGCCCGACTTGATCCGCCCGGCGACGGCCACCTGCAGCGGCGCGCCGAGCCGGCGCAGCACCTCGGCGAACCCGGCCGACGTCCGCGCGGACACCTGCGACTGCAGGCGGTGGCACAGGTTGGCCACGGACATCGACAGCGGACCGGCGAGCCGGCCCTGCTCCGGTGACGTCACGGCCCCCAGCCCTCCCGTCGTACGGACAACCCCGGGAATCGTCCCACGAGCCTCATCCCTGGGTCGCACCGAAGGTGGTACCGGCGACCGACGCGGGATCCGCGGGCCGGGACCTAGTGTTGCCTGGTGCGACGGCTGAGTCTCTGGATGCGTGCCCACCCCATGGCGGGCGACTCGGTGCTGGCCGTCCTGCTCGGGCTGTTCGACCTGATGCTCTTCGCCGCCGACGGCTTCGCCGAGGTGCCCGAACTGCCGCCCTGGTACGTCGGGATCCCGGTGATCATCGCGATGGTGACGCCGCTGGTGTTCCGGCGGAAGTCGCCGCTGTGGTCGGCGTACGTCGTGCTCGTGATCAGCATCGTGCACGCGGCGCTGATGCTCGGCATCGGCAGCGCGGCCGGGCTGGCGATGAGCATCTACTCCGTCGTCGTCTACGCCGGACGGCGCCAGGGCGTGGTGTTCGTCGGCGCGGTCGTGGTCGCGTCGGCCGTCCAGCTGCTGATCGAGCAGTCCGGGGACATCCTCATCGCGGTGCTGTTCCTGGCGTTCGGCATCGCGCTGTGCTGGACGCTCGGCGAGTTCGTCGGGGCGCGCCGCGCCTACGACGTGGAAGTGGAGGCGAGGTTGCACCTGCTCGAAACCGAACGCGACCAGGCCACCCGGATCGCGGTGGCCGAGGAACGCGGCCGCATCGCGCGCGAGCTGCACGACGTCGTCGCGCACGCGGTCAGCGTGATGGTGGTGCAGGCCGACGGCGCCTCGTACGCGATCCGCAGCAACCCCGAGCTCGCCCAGCGAGCCCTCCAGACGATTTCCGAGACCGGCCGCGGCGCGCTCGGCGAGCTGCGCGCGCTGCTCGACGTCCTGCGCAACGACCGTGCCGAAGGCGAGCCGCGGGTCCCGCAGCCGGACGCGCACGCCATCGCCGACCTGGCCGAGCGGATGCGCGCGGCGGGTGTGCCGGTGACGCTGGAGACCGACGAGCTCGGCGACCTGCCCGCCGGGGTGTCGCTCGCGGCGTACCGGATCGTGCAGGAGTCGCTGACCAACACGCTCAAGCACGCCGGACGCGGCGCGACCGCGTCCGTGCGGCTGCACCGGACCGGCGACCTGGTCGAGGTCCTGGTGTCGGACGACGGCGCCGGCCGCCTCCCGCAGCTGATCCCCGCGGGCCGCGCCACGCCCCGGCTGGCCGTGCCGGGCGGCAACGGGCTGATCGGCATGCGCGAACGCGCCCACGTCTACGGCGGGACGCTCGAAGTCGGCCCGGCACCGGGTGGTGGGTGGCAGGTCCGCGCGGCGCTGCCGGTTAGGTTGGCGCAGTGATCCGTGTGGTGGTCGTCGACGACCAGGAACTGATGCGTGTCGGGTTCCGGATGGTGCTGGGCGCGCAGGAGGACATCGACGTCGTCGGCGAGGCCGGCGACGGCGCCCAGGCCATCCGGCTGGCCGAACAGCTGCGCCCCGACGTCGTCCTGATGGACGTCCGGATGCCGGTGCTCGACGGGGTGGAGGCGACGAAGAAGATCGTCGCCGACGGCACCGCGCGGGTGCTCGTGATGACGACGTTCGACCTCGACGAGTACGTCTACGCGGCGCTGCAGGGCGGGGCGAGCGGGTTCCTGCTGAAGGACACCCAGCCCGACCACCTGGTCTCGGCGTTGCGGGCGGTGGCTTCGGGCGACGCCGTCGTCTCACCGTCGGTGACGCGCCGGCTGCTGGACCGCTTCGTCGGCGCCGGCGGCACGCCGATGCGCGACACGGCCGAGCTGGACGTGCTCACCGACCGCGAGCGCGAGGTGCTCGTGCTGATCGCCAAGGGCATGTCGAACCTGGAGATCGCCGAGGCGCTGTTCCTCTCGGAGGCGACGGTGAAGACGCACGTCGGCCGGATCCTCGCGAAGCTGGACCTGCGCGACCGGGTGCAGGCGGTGGTGCTGGCCTACGAAACCGGCCTCGCCCGCCCCGGCCTCGCCTAGCGGGATGCTGCACTTTCCCTATGAAAGATGCGTCCAGAGGCCCTGCGGACGCATCTTTCATAGGGAAAGTGACGCTCGGACGGTTGCGACCACTCGCTTCGGATCGCCGTACAGGTCTGCCTTGGTGACGATCACGAAGCGCCAGCCCTCGGCCTCGATCGCGGCGCGGCGTTGCGCGTCGAGGCGCGGCTGGATGCCGTCGAGATGCCACTCACCGTCGTATTCGACGGCCAGCTTCTGCGCAGGGAATGCCAGGTCAAGACGGCCATGGAAGTCACCTGCTCCTGTTATGACGTCGACTTGGACCTCGGGCTTGAGCCCGGCGACGGTGAGCCACACTCGCAGCTCGGACTCGGGAACGCTCTCTGAACGCGCGTCCACCAGGGCGACCGCTTTCCTGGCTCGCACCATTCCGTTGTCACGGCGCGGCACGAGATAAAGGCGCAGCTCGGCCAGGTTCACCAGCCCGCTGCTGAGGAAGGCATCAAGGTAGCCGACAGTCCGGGGAAGCGAACGATGAAGCTTGGTGTTCGTGGCGACGTCCAACGCCAGCCGCAGTGGCGTAGCGAGCTGGATGTCACCCCACGGCTCACTGTCGATCACCCGGCTGGTTCGCCGGATGTGCAGTCCGGCCTGCCGATTGAACTTCAGGTTCTCGGGCACGACGAATTCGACCAGATCTTGGGGACCGGCCAGTTCAAGGCCCCAGACGGCCGCCGCCGAGCACCCGGTCAGGACGGCGCCACTCGGTGCAAGCAGTGCAGCGGCCCGGCATCGCATCGAGTGCGTGACTTCAGTCGTCGAGGCGACGTAGACGTTCCGGAACAACCGAGTGAACGACGGGGACCGCAAGTCGCACAACGTCAACACGTCTTCGGCCACGGCATGGCTCCCGACGAAGGGCTCGACGAAGTCGACCAGGTCACTGCTGCGAAGGCGGGACACCCATCAAACCTGCGTCACATCACCGACAACCAAGCCCCCAAAAGATCAACTACGGCCTACTTGTCCACACCCCCCGAAATCCCTCCACAACCCCGCATCTTTCCTAGGGAAAGTGACGCTTTAGCCCTCGGGATGCGCGCCTTTCCCCGGGAAAGTGGCGAGTTTGGGCTAGCGGTAGTCGTCCGGGGGTGTGGTTGCCGGGTCCTTGCCCGTGTTGCGGACTTCGGTGAGCCAGCGGCCGAAGTCCGGGCGGTCGCCGTCGATGTCCGTGTAGCCGTACTCCTTCATCAGGGTCCAGGACGCCAGCGTTTGGCCGGCGAAGCGGGCGACGTCGGTGTCTTGGGCCAGGGCCGCCACGCCGCGGGCCAGCAGGTAGGGGGTCTCGGAGATCTTGAAGTCGACCGGGGCGAGCTTGCCCACCGCGTCGCGCCAAGTGGCCTCGGTGACCTCGAAGATGTCCAGCATCGATTCCGAGCGCAGGAAGCCCGGGGTGACGGCGAGGCCGACGCAGCCGTTCTTCTTCAGCTCGACGCCCAGTGCGCGGCCGAGCGCGCGGATGCCGCACTTGGCCAGGTAGTACGGCAGGCCCGCGCCGACGTAGTCGTCGTTGTCGCCGTCGGTCACCTCCAGCACGAGCCCGCGGCGGGCGACGACCAGCGGCAGCAGCTTGTGCAGCGCGATGAGGTGCGTGTCGAGCGCGTTGTGCGTCAGGCTCAGCGCGTCCTCCAGCGGCGTCTCCCAGAAGGGCGCGTCGAAGTGGAAGTACATGTCGCCGCCCCAGACGTCGTCGACCAGGATGTCGACTCCGTCCACTTCGGACTCGATGCGCGCCTTCAGAGCGTCCACATCGGACACCGACGTGAAGTCGCAGCGCACCGGGACGGCTTTGCCGCCCGCCACCTCGACGAGTTCCGCCGTCTCCTCGATCGTTTCCGGGCGCTTCATCGGTGACGTCGTCTCGCGCGTCGACCGGCCGGTGACGTATACCGTCGCCCCCGCACGGCCGAGTTCCACCGCGATCGCGCGGCCGCAGCCCCGGGTCGCCCCCGTGACCACCGCGACCTTGCCCAGCAAACTCATGTCTTCTCCCGTCCCCGCCACGCGGTCAGCACCGCGTCGACGTCCTCGGCCAGCCGGTCGGCCAGCCGCCCCTGCGGCCGGATCGACCAGTCCAGCGACACCCCGTTGATCACCGCCAGCAGCGCCCGCGCGGCGCGGGGCACGCTCGGCGCGTGCGGCAGCTCGCCCGCCGCCGCGCGGACGAGGCGGCCCAGCTCCGCCTCCACCGCCGCGTAGTGCTCGCCCAGCAGCGCCCGCAGCACCGGGTCGCCGATGTCCACGCCGAGCTGGCCCAGGTGGTTGGCCGCCTCTTCGGCGTCGCCGAGCACCGCGTAGACCGTCACGGCCGCCGCGCGCAGTCCCACGATCGGGTCATCCCAGGAATCCGCGCACGCCCGCATCTGCTCGACCGCGCGGGTCGTCGCGCGCCGGCTCAGCGCCTGCAGCAAACCGGCCTTCGACCCGAAGCGCTGCCCGGCCGTGCCGACCGCGACCCCGGCCTCGGCGGCCACCTGGGCCAGGGTGAAGCCGGGTCCGCACCGGCCGATCACGGTCTCCGCCGCGGCCAGCAGCCGCTCGTCGGTGATGCTCCTCGGCCGGGCCACGGCGTTATTGAACCACAGTTCATTAATGGTGTCACCCGGGTCGGCATCAGGGTCGGGTCAGGGTCATCACCGATCGCGCATCGGCCGAAAAGCCAGGAAGGTACTACTCAGGTAGGGGGCCCGGTTCGGTCTACAGGGTGACGCGCGAACAGGTCCTCACCCGCGACGATAGGTACGTCGTAAGCGAGGGGCGAAGAGGAGCAAGCCATGATCGAGGCAACGGGCCTCACCAAACGGTACGGAAAGACGCTGGCGGTGAACAACCTGTCGTTCTCCGTGGCCGCGGGGCAGGTCACCGGCTTCCTCGGTCCCAACGGAGCGGGCAAGTCGACCACCATGCGCATGATCCTCGGCCTGGACAACCCCACCGGGGGCCAGGTCACCATCGGGGGAAAGAAGTACCACGACCTCAAGCAGCCGCTGCGGACCGTCGGAGCGCTGCTCGACGCGAAGTGGGTGCACCCCAACCGCTCGGCGCGCGCCCACCTGCAGTGGATGGCGAAGTCCAACAAGATCCCGGCCGCCCGCGTCGACGAGGTGCTCGACACCGTCGGCCTGAGCAACGTCGCGAGCAAGCGCGCCGGCGGGTTCTCGCTCGGCATGTCGCAGCGGCTCGGCATCGCGGCCGCCCTGCTGGGCGACCCCGAGGTGCTGCTGTTCGACGAGCCGGTGAACGGCCTCGACCCGGAGGGCATCCTCTGGATCCGGAAGTTCATGCACCGGCTGGCCGAGGAAGGCCGCACGGTCTTCGTGTCGAGCCACCTGCTCTCGGAGATGGCGCTGACCGCCAGCAACCTCGTGGTGATCGGCCGCGGGCAGCTGATCTCGCAGTCGTCGACCGAAGACTTCGTTTCCCGCGCCGCGGAGAACACGGTCAAGGTCCGCTCGCCGCAGCTGACCGAGCTGCGTGACCTCCTGCAGCGCGCGAGCGCCGGCGTCACCGGCGACGAGAAGGCGCTCGTCGTGTCCGGGATGGACAGCGACAAGATCGGTGAGATCGCCGCCGAGCACCGGATCGTGCTGCACGAGCTGAGCCCGCAGACCGGCTCGCTCGAGCAGGCCTTCATGCAGATCACCGGCGACTCCGTCGAGTACCACACCGGTCTCGAAGCCGAGGCGCACCAAGTGCTCGAGTCCGCCAAGTAACCGAAGACCTCAACGGGGAAACCAAGATCATGAACCTGCTCGCGGTCGAACGCATCAAGCTGTTCACCACCCGCTCGCCGTGGTGGTGCGCGCTCATCACCCTCGTCCTGTCCGTCGGTTTCGCCGCCATCCTGGCCGGCGCCACCGAGGCCGGCGACTCGCTGACCGTCTCGGCCACCCAGTTCGGTGGCTCGCAGTTCGGCATCGCCGTCGTCATGGTGCTCGCCGCCCTCGCGGTGACCACCGAATACCGCTTCAACACCATCCGCACCACGTTCCAGGCGGTGCCGCACCGCTCGCCGGCGCTGGTCGCCAAGGCCGTCGTCGTCGGGCTGATGGCGCTGATCCTCGGCGAGATCGCCGGGTTCGGCGCGTGGGGCCTCGCCAAGCTGATGCGCCCGAACGACAACCTCGCGCTGACCACCGGCCAGGACTGGGCGAACGTCGCCGGGCTCGGCCTCGTCTTCGCCTTCAGCGCGGTGCTCGCCGTCGCCATCGGCATCATGATCCGGCACAGCGCCGGCGCGATCGCGCTGCTGCTCATCTACGCGCTGGCCGTCGAGAGCCTGGTGCAGCTGATCCCGAAGATCGGCAACCACATCCACGAGTGGATGCCGTTCAACGTGGCCAACAAGTTCCTCGTCGGCTCGACGCCGGCCGGGAACGGCCCGGCACCGTCGGATTCGCCGCTGAGCCCGGGCTGGGCGCTGGCCTACTTCGCCGGGGTTTCGATCGTGTTCCTGCTCATCGCCCTCGGGGTGGCGAAGAAGCGGGACGCCTGAGGGGAAACAGGGGAAAACGGGAAATCCGGGTCGCGCTGTCGGGGGGCGACCCGGATTTTTCGTTTCTCGCTAGGCTCACCGCGACGGGACGGGTGGGCGGATGATCGAAGCGACGGCACTGACCAAGGCGTACGGCGACACGACCGCCGTCGACCAGCTGACCTTCACCGCGCGCTCCGGCCGCGTCACCGGGTTCCTGGGCCCGAACGGCGCCGGCAAGTCCACGACGATGCGGCTCATCGTCGGCCTCGACACCCCGGACGCCGGGACCGTGCTCATCGACGGCGTTCCGTACCCCGAGCTGAAGGACCCGCTGACGACGGTCGGCGCGATGCTGGACGCCGGCTGGCGCCACCCCGGCCGCGGCGGGCGTGACCACCTGCGCTGGCTGGCCGCGACCAACGGCATCCCCGACAAGCGCGTCGATCAGGTGCTGGCGCTGGTCGGGCTGACGAGCGTCGGGAAGACGCGGGCCGGCCGGTACTCGCTCGGCATGCTGCAGCGGCTGGGGATCGCCGCCGCGCTGCTCGGCGACCCGCGTGTGCTGCTGTTCGACGAGCCGGTCAACGGCCTCGACCCCGAGGGCATGGCCTGGATCCGGCAGTTGCTGCACTCGCTGGCCGCCGAGGGCCGGACCGTGTTCGTGTCGAGCCACCTGCTGCCGGAGATGGCGCAGACCGCCCAGGACCTGGTCGTCATCGGCCGGGGCCGGCTGATCTACCAGGGCACGATGGACGAGTTCGTCGCCCGCACGAGCCACCACGGCGTGCGCGTGCGCACCCCGCACGCCGACGAGCTGCGGGCCGCGCTCACCGGGCAGGTGGAGTTCACCGAAGCCGACGGCGCGTTCGTGGTGTCCGGAGTGGACAGTGACCGGATCGGGCAGCTCGCCTTCGACGCCGGCGCGACGCTGCACGAGCTGAGCCCGATCACCGGCTCGCTCGAGCAGGCCTACCTCGACCTCACCCGCGAGGCCGTCGAATTCTCCGCCACTCCGGAGGTCGCGAAGTGACGACGACGTCGAACCTGCTCCGCGCCGAGCGCATCAAGCTCTTCAGCACCCGGGCGCCGTGGTGGTGCCTGACCCTCGCGTTCGTCGCGCCGCTCGGCTTCACCGCGTTGTTCTTCGCGCTGGCCGGGCCGGAGATCCCGGCGACCGTCGGCAACACGCAGCTCGCGAGCGGCAACGGCCGGACCGTGCTGCTCGTGCTCGCCGTGCTCGCGACGGCGGCGGAGTTCGGCTGGGGCACGATGCGGCTGACCTTCCAGGCCGTCCCGCGCCGGGTGCCCGCGCTGCTGGCGAAGGTGACGATCATCGGCGCGGTGGGTGCCGTGCTCGGGCTGGTCGTCGGCTTCGGCGCCTGGGGCGTCGGGACGCTGGTGCAGCCGGACGCCGATCTCGCGCTGCACTCGGGTGCGGAGTGGCGCTCGGTGCTCGGCCAGAGCCTGGTCTTCCTGTTCACCGCGGTGGCCGGCGTCGGGGTCGCGCTGCTGCTGCGCAACGTCGCCTTCGCGCTGGCCGCGGTGCTCGTGTGGACGCAGCTGCTGGAGGGCCTGGTCGTCTTCATCCCGGGCGCGGGCAGGCACATCTACCAGTGGATGCCGTTCCACGCCGCGGACGAGTTCGTCGGCGCGGGTGGCTTCGCCGCCGGGCCGCTGCAGCTGTCGGCCGCGCCGCTGAGCCCGTGGGGCTACCTCGGTTACTTCGCGGCCATCAGCGTTGCCCTGTTCGTGGCCGGCGTGGTCGTCACGGCGAAGCGTGACGCCTGAGCGTGATCGCCGTCTCACTACTCCACAAAACTGTGTTAAGAGAAGATGAAAACGTTGTGGCTTCTCTCACAGGCGCCGGACATAATGCTATGACCAGGCAATATTCGTAAGTGAGTGAACCGGACCCGTCTGAGCTCCCCTGGAGGTGATCCTTGGCGGTGGACACCGGTCAAGAATTGGGCAGCACGATTCCCCGGGCCCGCGTCGAAGACGACGCACCGCGGCTCGAACCCATGTTGGATCTTGAATGGTCGCGGGCCATCGAACTCCCGCAGAACGCCATGGCGGCGGGCACGCCCGCGGAACTTCGCCGTGCTTGGGTGCATCGCGCGCCCGAGGACAGCGTGCTGGCGCTGTTCCGCGCGTCGGCCGGGATGGCCGGACCGATCCCCGCGCCGTGGTGGCTGCGCGCGGTCGCGGACGGCAAGCTCGATTCCCGGGAACAGGGTTTCCGCGTCGAGGACCGCATCGCGCAACTGCTCGGCAGGCGGCCGGGCTGGGAATTCGTCCCCTGGGCCGCGGACGGCGAATCGGGCTACTGGGAGTTCATGCCGTCCGAACGCGGGAAATCGGGACACGCGATTCCCACGACGGTGATGAACACCGATCGGCACGGCGGCTGGATCGACGTCCTCCCGGCGCACACCGGGCCGACGCCGGACCCGATCCCGGTCGCCGGACTGGCCGGCCTGCGGTCCCGGCTCGGGGAGTTCGAAGCCGCTCGGTGACCACCGGTTAGCCTCGCTTGGTGGAAAACGAGGACAGTCGACGGCTGCGCAGCGTCGTCAGCTACGTCAAGCGCGGTGGCCGGATGACCGTCGGGCAGCAACGCGCGTGGGACGAGCTGTGGCCGGAAGTCGGCCGCACGGTGGGCGAGCTGCCCGCCGGGACGCTGGACTTCGGCGCGTGGTTCGGCCGCGAGGCGCCGGTGCTGATCGAGATCGGCTCCGGCATGGGCGAGACGACGTCGCAGCTGGCCGCCGCGGCGCCGGAGCTGAACTACGTCGCCGTCGAGGTCTACGACCCGGGCCTCGGCCAGCTGATGCTGCGCGCCGAAAAGCTGGGCGTCGAAAACCTCCGGCTGCTGCACGGTGACGCCGTCGTGCTGCTCACCGAGCACGTCGAGCCCGGGACGCTGCACGGCGTCCGGCTGTTCTTCCCGGACCCGTGGCCGAAGAAGAAGCACCACAAGCGGCGGATCGTGTCGCCGTCGTTCGCCGCGCTCGTGGCGTCGCGGCTCGCGCCCGGCGGGACGTTCCACATGGCGACCGACTGGGAGAACTACGCCGAGCAGATGCTCGAGGTCTGCTCCGCCGAGCCGGCGTTGAAGAACCGGTACGACGGCTGGGCGCCGCGCCCGGAGTGGCGGCCGGTGACCAAGTTCGAGCAGCGCGCCGACGTCGACGGCCGCGTCTCGCACGACCTCATCTTCGAGAAGCGCTAGAAACGCTGAAGGGGACCTCTCCCCGGATCCCCGCGGAGAAAGGTCCCCTTCAGCTCACTACCCCCGGTGCTCGCCCCTCCCCCGACAGAAGGGCGAACGTCCTATTCCTCGGCCAGCGGCTCGGCCTGGACCCGCTTGAGGGCGGGCGTGCAGACCGACGCGCCGAGCAGGGCCACACCGACCCCCAGCACCACCGGCGCCAGGAGCCACGGACTCAGCACGATCCCGCGTGGATCGACCATGCTGTAGAGCCCAACACCGACGAGTACCCCGACGATTCCCGCGCCGATGGTGGCGACCAGCGCGGGCAGCGCGGCCTCCATCCGCAACGCCCTCGACAGCACCCGCACCGGCGTGCCGGCGGCCATCAACGCGCCGAAGGTGCGACGGCGGTCCATCACCGAGCCGGCGGTCGCGACCGCGGCACTGCACCCGGCCAGGACACCGGCCGCGAGCAGCCCGATCACGGTCACCCGGCGCAGGTCGCCGAGCTCGGTCTGCTGGTTGAACAGGTACTGGTCGCGGCTGCCGATCTCCTCGCCGGCGGCCGGCGCGGCCAGCGCCGTGCGGACGATCTCGCGGTTGGCGTCGGTGGTCGGCGCGACCACGGTGACGTACTTCCGCGCCAGGCCGTCCGGCAGCGCGGCCGGGTCGATGATCGACGTGCCGGCCAGGTCGGAGTCCGGCAGGTGGACGGCTTCCGTCCGCGTGCCCGACTTGACGGCCACGGCCGTCCCGTCCCAGTCGTCGGCGATCTTGTACTGCGCCAGGTCGAGCGCCGAGTCGCCGAAGACGGCCGGACCGCCCGTGCAGTTCTCCGCGGTGAGCCCGAAGCGGGTCAGCTTGACCGCGTCCGCGCAGCTCATCACCAGCGCCCGGTTGCCGGTGCGGTGCGAGCCCTCGCCCTGGACCAGGTAGACCTGCCCGACCGCGACGGCTTTCTCGGACTGGCCGTACTTCTGCAGCGAGCCGTTGGCCTGCTCGACGATCTTGCTCGCGTGCTGACCGTCGGTGTCGACGTAGAGCACGGAGTCCTGGAAGGACCGGCCGCCGCCCGCCATCGACTCGAACGTCGGCAGCAGCGTCAGCGCCATCGACCCGGCGAACACCGCGAGCACGATCCCGGCGGACGCGCGGTAGGCGCTCTTCGGGTCATCACGCAGGCGACGGCCGGCGAGCAGCGACGACGGCCGCCGCCAGATCCGGACGAACGTGCCGCCCACCGCCGACGTCACCCACGGCCCGACGATCGCGGCCGAGCCGACCAGCAGGAACAGCCCCACCATGACCATCCCGATGCCGCCGGAGTCACCCGAGGTCGACACCGCGTAGAGGAAGAACAGCCCGGCCGCGGGCAGGGCGAGCAGCCGCCACCAGCGCAACGGCTTCTTCGTGTGCCCGCCGGTGGCGAACAGCGGGTTCTTCAGCACCCGCCGCAGGCCGAGGACGCCGGCCAGCACCACGAGCACCGGGATCGCCACGACGATGAACACCGTCAGGCCGACCGGCAGCGCGAAGTCGGCCGCCTGCCAGGTGCCGCCCGCCCAGGGCACGAACGACGCGAGGCCGCGCAACGCTGGGCTGAGCAGCAGGCCGAGCAGCGCACCGATGCCCGCGGACAACGTCGTCTCGGCGGCCACCATGTTCGTGACCTGCCCCGGCGTCGCGCCGGCCAGCCGGAGCGCGGCCAGCCGCCGCTCGCGCCGGGCCGCGGTCAGCCGCGCCGACGACGCGACCAGCACCAGGCTCGGCACCAGCAGCACGATGATGCCGACCCAGGACAGCAGCATCAGCAGGCCGTCCGGACGCGCTTCGCCCTTCGGGAACCCGGCGACATGCGAAGAGGCCTCCGGCATCTGGTCCGCCGTGTGCCCGGTGAGCGCGACGAGCTGTTCGGGGAACCGCAGGCTGTCGTCACCCAGCGCGCCGACGGGCTTGCCGAACCGGTCGCCGAGCTGCGCGGCGGAGTTGCTCTGCAGCAACCGGCCGAGCGCGGGCGACACGACGGTCTCGCCCGGCCCGGGCAGCTGCGGCACCCCCGGCGGCAGCTCGAGCCCGGCCGCGGTGGCGCCGGGCGCCAGCGCGACGTCGACGCGGATGATCTGCTTGCCGTCGAAGTAGTCCTTCGAGGCGGAGTACACCAGCTTCGCCGGGCCGTCGGAACCGCGGCTGTAGAAGTGGTCGCCTTGCCAGAGGGCGCGTTCCTCGCGCTGCACCGTGGCGAACGGCAGCGTCGCCAGCAGCAGCACCAGCCCGGTCGCGACGGCCACCCCGACCGCGGTGAGGATCGCCGACGTCCGGGTCCGCCGGTCGACCTTCAGCACCCGCAGGGCGATCTGCAGCGAGTTCATGCCGCGAG
Organism: Amycolatopsis sp. NBC_00348; assembly: GCF_036114655.1. Classification (NCBI taxonomy): domain Bacteria; kingdom Bacillati; phylum Actinomycetota; class Actinomycetes; order Pseudonocardiales; family Pseudonocardiaceae; genus Amycolatopsis; species Amycolatopsis sp. NBC_00348. Next base: position 8,265,429 of record NZ_CP107994.1, read on the forward strand.
CCTCGTGGCGATCAGGCCGTCCCGGATGGCGACGGTCTTCGGCATCGACTCGGCCAGTTCGCGGTCGTGCGTCACGACGATCACCGCGGCACCCGTCTCGTGGGCGGCGCCGAGCAGGGCGTCCATCGTGTCGCGGCCGGTGCGCGTGTCGAGGGCGCCGGTCGGCTCGTCGGCGAAGATCACCTTCGGCCGGTGGGTGAGCGCGCGGGCGATGGCGACGCGCTGGGCCTCGCCGCCGGACAGCTCACCGGGACGGCGGCGCTCCTTGCCGGCCAAGCCGAGCCGCGAAAGCCACTGGCGCCCGGCCTCGATGGCCTCCTTGCGGCCGAGCCCGGCCAGCAGCGACGGCAGCGCGACGTTCTCCTCGGCCGACAGCTCGGCGACGAGCATCCCGGACTGGAAGACGAAACCGAACTCGGTGCGGCGCAGCTCGCTGCGCTTCTTCTCGCCGAGGTGGTCGATCCGCTGCCCCGCCAGGAAGATCTGCCCGTCGTCGGCCCGGAGGATGCCGGCCAGCACGTGCAGCAGCGACGTCTTGCCCGAGCCCGACGGCCCGACGATGGCGACGGCGTCCCGCGGCTGGATGTCGATGTCGATGCCGGCCAGGGCGTACTGCGCGCCGTAGCGCTTGACGAGCCCACGGCCGGACAACACCGGGCCATCGGTCCACTGTGGAGTGTTCGGGTCCACGAGGTTCTCCCTGTCGGTCGGATCTTGATGCCGCTGAGCTTCGCCGAGAGCAAGGGATGTCCACTTCGGGCAGACGGCCAGTCACGGGCCCGCCCGCATCGGCCGATCGGCCGAGGGAACGCGGGCCACTCGGCCAAGGTGCGGACGCCCGCGGATCCTCTAACGTCACGTTGTGACCGCCGCGCCTCCGCCGAACACCCTCTACACCCGCACCGCCGCCCTGGTGCGGCGCATCGGTGTGCCCGCGGCCGTGCTGTTCGCCGCGCTGCTCTTCGACCTCGTCTACACAACACAGGCCGCACTCGACGAACACGGCTCGCGCTTCGTCGACTTCGGGCTGCTGCCCGGCATGTTCGCGATGGTGGCCTGTGCCCTCTGGGCCCAGAAGCGGGCCGCCGTCGCCGGTGCGGCGGGTGCCGCCGTGCTGGTGTTCTCCACCCTCTTCATCCACGCGTTCCACATCCCGCCGTACTCGAGCGTGCTGCCGAAGGTGACGATCACCGAGATCGTGGCGGGGGAGCTGATGCTCTACTACGTGACTCGCCGGGCGCGGGCGGGCGTGGCGTTCTGCGTGGTCAGCGCCCTGGTCGTCGGGTGCCTGGTCGCGGTCTTCGGCCGCTACCGGGGCGTCGGCGACCTGGACGGCGGATCGCTCTACCAGGCCCTGCTGTTCGGCGTGCTGCTGCTCGCCGGCGCGGTGGTGCCCGCCATCGCGATCCGCGACCGCGGCCCGAAGGCCGATCCGCGCACGCGCAAGCTGCGCCGGGTCAACGAGCTGGCGATGGGGCAGTGGCCGCTGATCGGACTGCTCGGGTTCGCGCTCATCTTCGAGTTCGGCTACACGTACTCCAGCACCGCCCGCGGCTTCCCGATCCTGTTCTGCTCGCTCGTCGCGGCCGTCATCGCGGTGCTGTCGCCGCGGCGGCCCGCGGACGCGGTCCTCGCCATCGCCGGGGTTCTGCTGCTCTCCGCGGTCATCACGCCGTTGCTGCAGCTGCGCAGCTCCTACCCGATGCCCGGCGGAGTGCCGTTCGTGCAGGTCATCGCCGGGATGGGCGTGGTGGTCACCCTGACCCGCGCCCGGGGGCTGAGCGCCTCGTGGGCCCGGGTGGCCGTGCTGTCGGCCGTCGTCGCGCTCGCGGCGATCGTCAACTCGAACCAGCCCGCCGGCAACCTGCAGACCGACCCGCAAACGCTGTCGATCCTGGCCTTCGCCGCGGCGCTGATGCTGGGCATCTCGATCGCCGTCGGCCTGATGCTGCGGTCGCGGGACTCCGAGCGCACCACGGTCGTCCAGTCGGCGGTGTCCGAGGCGCAGACCGCCGAGCGGATGGCGCTGGCCCGCGAGCTGCACGACGTCGTCGCCCACCACGTCACCGGGATCGTGGTGCAGGCGCAGGCCGCGCGGATGATGGCCGAGAAGAACCCGCAGATCGCCGTCGAGGCGATGGGCCGGATCGAGAACGCCGGCGTCGAGGCGCTGGCGGCGATGCGGCGGCTGGTCCGCTCGATGCGCGGTGACGCGCCCGCCGGGTCGAGCGAGTTCAGCGAGCAGGCCACCACCGATCTCGGCGCCGACCTGCGGAAGCTGGTCGAAGGCGCCAACCACGGCGTGCCGACGTCGATGCACCTCGACCTGCCGCCGGACCTGCCGCACGAGGTCGGCCGCTCGGCGCTGCGGCTGGTGCAGGAGTCCCTGACGAACGTCGGCAAGCACGCCGCGGACGCAACCGACGCGTTCGTGCTCGCCGAGGCGAACGGCACGGAACTGCACCTGCGGGTGACGGACAACGGGCGCGAGCGCACGCACCGGCCCGCCGGCGGCTCGGGCGGCTACGGTCTGGTCGGCATGCGCGAACGCGTCGCGCTGCTGAAGGGCCGGCTCTCGGCCGGGCGCGGCCCGGACGGCGGCTGGCGCGTCGAGGCTTGGCTGCCACTGGCCGCCACGGAAGAAGCGGAAGGGGACGAGTGATCCGGGTACTGATCGCCGACGACCAGGAGATGGTGCGGATGGGGTTCCGCATGATCCTGGACTCCCACGACGACATCGAGGTCGTCGCCGACGTCGCGGACGGCGTCTCGGCGGTCTCGAAGGCCCGCGAACTGCGCCCGGACGTCTGCCTGCTCGACATCCGCATGCCCGGCCTCGACGGCCTCGAAGTCACCCGGCAGCTGGCCGGCCCGGACGTCACCGACCCGCTGAAGGTAGTGGTGGTCACCACCTTCGACCTCGACGAGTACGTGCACACGGCGTTGCGCAACGGCGCGTCCGGGTTTCTGCTGAAGGACGCCGGCCCGGCGCTGCTGATCGAGGCGGTCCGCGCGGCCGACCGCGGCGACGCGCTGGTGTCGCCGCAGATCACCGTCCGGCTGCTCAAGCACTTCGACGGCAGCGGCCCGGCGAAACCGCAGGTCAAGCCGCCTTCCGAGCCACTGACCGCGCGCGAGATGGACGTCGTGAAGGCGGCCGCGCGCGGGCTGACGAACACCGAGATCGGGTCGGAGCTCTACCTGTCGCTCTCGACGGTGAAGACGCACCTCGCGTCGGTGCAGGGCAAGATCGGCGCGCGGAACCGGGTGGAGATCGCGGCTTGGGCGTGGCGGAGCGGAGTCGTCTCGTAATTCCGGGTGCGTAGTATCCCGACATGCAACGCCGTTTCCACGCTCCTGTCGTTCTCCCCGCCGACCCGTCCTGTTCACTCCTGCGCGACGCGGTCGTCGATGTCGACACCGATGGGCGAATTTCGTACTGCGGACCGGTGGCCACCGCCCCCGAGTCCGCCGCTCCGGTCACCACCCTGACCGGCATCCTGCTGCCCGGCTTGATCAACACGCACGCGCACAGCCCGATGACGCTGCTGCGCGGCATGGGCGGCGACCTGCCGCTGCTGCCGTGGCTCAACGAGATCATCTGGCCCGCCGAGGCGAAGCTGCGGCCCGAAGACGTCCGCACCGGCATGCTGCTGGGCTCGGTCGAGATGCTGCGTCACGGCGTCACGACCAGCGCCGAGATGTACTTCGAAGGCGAGCAGCTGGTCGACGCCGTCCTCACGACGGGCGGGCGCGTGCTGGTCGCGCCGCCGGTGATGGAGCTGCCGGGCCTCGACTGGCGCGCCCAGCTGGCCGCGATCGAGCGCTGGATCGACGCGGACGGCCTGCGCTTCGGCCCGGGCGACCGCGTCGAACTCGGCTACGGCCCGCACTCCGCGTACATGCTGTCGGAGGAGGGCCTGCGCGCGACGGCGGAGTCGGCTGCTTCACGTGGCGCGCTGATCCAGATCCACATCGCCGAGGCGGCGGCGGAGGACCTTGCGGTTCGCGAAGTGCACGGCTCGGTGCCCGCGTTCCTGGCCAAGCTCGGCATGCTGGACGGCCGGGTGCTGGCCGCGCACGCGATCCACCTGTCGGACGCGGACATCGCGCTGTTCGCCGCTTCTGGGGTGGGCATGGCGCACTGCCCGGGTTCGAACGCGAAGCTGGCTTCGGGCATCGCGCGGATCGCCGAGCTGCGCGCGGCGGGCGTCGCGGTCGGCCTCGGCACCGACGGCCCGGCGTCCAACGACGACATCGACCTGTGGGAAGAACTGCAGCTCTCGGCGATGTTCGCCCGCCTCGCGACGGGCGACTCGACGGTACTGACGGCGGCGGACGCGTTCCTGCTCGCGACTCGCGGCGGCGCCGCGGCCCTGGGCCGTGACGACATCGGCGCACTGGAGCCGGGCCGCTGGGCCGACTTGGTCCACATCGACCTGGACGACCCGGCGTTCGCGTGCGGCTTGGACGTCCCGGACGTCCAGCTGCTGTCGAACCTCGTCTGGGCGGCAGGCTCCCGCCGGGTCCGGGACGTGTGGGTAGCGGGCGAGCAGGTGGTGGCCGACGGCGAGTCGCTGCGGGTGGACCGCTCGAAGGTGCAGGCCGGCGTAGCCGAAACCGCGGCCCGGCTGCGGGCCTGACCCACGGCGCGGTCCCGACGCACGCACGTTGCGGGCCTAGCGCGGGGTTGTCCACAGCCCCCGCTGGATGTGGACAACCCGGGCCGTGAGGCCGCGAAACGCCTGGTCTGTCGGCCGCCACCGATAGACTGGACACGGGGCAGCCCCCCTGGGGCGGGTGGGGGGCCGCCTGGTCAGCGGGAGCGGAGGATGACCTCGGTTACGTGGGCGTCCGGGGTTGCCGAGACCGCCGTGACCACCGCTGTGGCTACCGAGTCCGCCTTCAGCAGGTGCGACGTGTCGTACTCGCGGCCTTCGCCCTTGAAGATCTTCTGCTGCATCTCCGTGTCCGTGCGGCCCGGGTAGACCGACGTCACGCGCAGGTCCGGCTCCTCCTCGCGCAGGGCGTCGGCGAAGGCGCGGACGGCGAACTTGCTCGCCGCGTACGGGGACCAGCCCGGGCGGGCGTTCAGGCCCGCTCCCGAGTTGATCACCACGACGTGGCCGTGGGCCGCTCGCAGGGCCGGGAGCAGGAGGCGGGTCAGCTCGACCACCGCCACGGTGTTGACCTCGAAGTTCTCCCGCCACGCGTCGGCGGGCGTGGCTTCGACCCGGCCCAGGCGGGCCACTCCGGCCGAGTGGATCAGGACGTCCAGGGACGCGATGTCCGCGGCGGCCCGTTCGAGGGAGGCCTGGTCGGTCAGGTCCACCGGCCACGGGGTCGCGCCCGGCAGCTCCTTCGCCAGTGCGTCCAGCGCGTCCTCGTCGCGGCCGCCGAGGAGGAGGCGGTGCGTCGGGGCGAGCTGGTGGGCGACCGCCGCGCCGATTCCGCGCGAGGCGCCGGTCACGAGGGCCAGGGGAAGATCCGTCATGCCCCCACCGTAACGACGAACCCGGCGTCCACCGTGCGGTCGTCGCGGTTGCCCGGGCCGAGTGTCCGGGAGGCGCAGCCCGAGGGGTCCACGTCCGAGTCGCGAGTGTCGTCACCGGCGTCCTTCTTCGTCGGCGTGTGCCCCTCGGCCGTGAAGCACACCTCGTAGGTGCCGTCTTCGAGGCCGGTGAAGGCGTAGGCGCCGTCCGGGCCGGTGACGACGCTCGTGCCGTCCTTCAGCACCGCCTTCACCCCGGCCAGCCCCGGCTCGCCCGCGTCCTGGAGGCCGTTGCCGTCGGTGTCGGTCCAGGCGAAGTCGCCGATCCGGTTCGTCGGCGGGGCCAGGCCGAGGTCCACCGAGAAGTCCTCGCGCTTCGGGCCGCCCAGGGTGCGTGGCGCGGTGCAGCCGTCCGGGTCCGCGTCGGAGTCCTGGTCGTCGTTGCCGGCGTCCTCGCGCGTCACCGTGAAGTCCGCCGGGACGGCGAAGCAGACCTGGTAGGTGCCGTCCTTCAGCTTCTCGAAGCCGTACTTGCCGTTCGCATCCGTCGTCGCGGTGCCGACCGTGCCGCCCGCTCCGTCCTTCAACGTCACCTTCACGCCCGCGACGCCGGGCTCGCCCGGATCCTGCAGCCCGTCGCGGTTGCGGTCGTTCCAGGCGAAGTCGCCGATCTTGGCGATCGCCGGCGGCGGGACCACGGTGATCGTCGCGGACGACGTCTTGTCGCCCAGCGTGCCGCCGGGGTAGTGGACGCCGGTGACCTTCGCCGTGTTGACGTGCCCGGTGTCGGCCACCGTCAGGTTCGGGTGGTCGCAGGTCAGCTGCTTGTTCGCGGCCGCGGCGAGCGTGAACGGCGCGAACGGCGTGGCGCACCACGGGTCCTGGACGGTGATCCCGGTCAGGTCCTGCGTGCCGTCGTTCGTCACGGTGACGCGGTAGTGCGCGGTCTCGCCCGCCGTGACCGTCGCGAACGGGCCCCACGCGCCGGTCGCCGGGTTCTGCACCTCCTTCTTCACCGAGTACGCCGCGAGCTGCACGACGACGCAGTCCCAGCGGAGCCGTTCCGCGCTGGTCGTGGCGAAGAACTTCACCGCCGACGCCTTGGCCGGCGCGGTCGACGCCGGGAAGTCCTGCTCGGCCAGGTGCCCGTCGCTCGTGTTGTGGTCGGCGACGAGCTTGTTCTCCAGCACCTGGGCGCCGGTCGCGTCGTAGAACCGCAGGCCGGTGGCCGGGTTCGCGCTCGGCAGCGCGGCGCCGGTCGACACGCTGAGCGTGTAAACGCCGCCCGGCACGAACTTCTCGGTCTGGTAGGCGGTGCTCGCCTTGCCGTCCGGCGTCTGGATCACCGCGGACCGCCGGCCGTCGACGGCGTACGCCTGGTCGGTCAGCAGCTTCGGCTGTTTCGCGGCCGGCGTCCCGGGTGGCACCGGTGCGGCCGGGGTGAAGACGTAGCCGTCCGGCGCGCCGTTCGCCGCCGTCGTTTCGACGCTCGGGTTCGCCGCGACGCCGCCGCAGGCCGGGGGCGGGTCCGCGGGGGAAGCCGCGGCCACGGGCACCGCCGCGCCCGAGACCGCCATCGCCACTGCCATCGCGCGCGCCGAGAAGATCACCCCCCGACTATGGCGCGGGGCCCGGGCCCGCACCGGCCGAGAGCGGTCCCCTTCAGGGTGAACCTCGGCCGGCGCGAACCCGCTGCGTCAGCGCTCGCCGATGCGGCCGGGCCGCCCGAAGCGGCCCTTCTTCCACACCGAGACGAGTGACGGCCGCGGCTGCGCGGTGCCGCCGTCGGGCCAGTGCGACGTCGGGGTGGCCGAGCTGGGCGCGTTCTCACCCGGGTGCTGCACCGCGACGAGGACGACGTGGTCGGTGACGTTCGGGCCGCACGTCTCGGCGCCGGGCGGCACCGACAGGAACTGCTTGACGTGGCCGCGTTCCGGACCGGTCACCGGCACCGAGAACAGGCCGTCGTTCGCGCCGAGCGCGTTGCCGTCGGTCGAGACCCAGAGGTTGCCGTGGCGGTCGAAGGCCACGTTGTCCGGGCAGGAGATCGGGCTGACCTGGCTCTTGTCGAAGCCGCCGTAGTACGTGTCGGCCGCGGCGGGGTCACCGCAGACGAGCAGCAGCCGCCACGAGAACGTCGTCGACGCCGCATCGCCGCGGGCCTCCGCCCACTCCAGCACCTGCCCGTTCCGGTTGGCCACGCGCGGGTTCACCTCGTCGACACCCGCCTTGCCCGCCGCGCCGCGGTCGCTGTTGTTGGTCAGCGCCGCGTAGATCCGGCCGGTGACCGGGTTCGGCTCGATGTCCTCGGGCCGGTCCATCTTCGTGGCGGCCACCTTGTCGGCGGCCTGCCGGGTGAAGACGTAGACCTCCTCGGCGGTGAATCCGTCCACAAAGGACCTATTGCCGCTCACCAGCGGCAGCCACTCGCCGGTGCCGTCGAATTCGTCGTCGGCCGGGAGCTTGCCGGTGCCGTCGATCTCGGACGCCGGGCTGTCGCCGGTGAAGCGCGCGACGTACAGCGTGCCGTCGTCGAGCAGCGCCGAGTTGTGCCGCCGCGCGTGCGCGCTCTTGCCCGGCTTGTACTTCCCCTTGGAGACGAACTTGTAGATGTACTCGAAACGTTCGTCGTCCCCGGAGTACGCGGCGACCCGGCCGTCAGCAGTGATCTTGATGTTCGAGCCCTCGTGCTTGAAGCGGCCCAGCGCGGTGTGCTTGACCGGCGTCGAGTGCGGGTCGTTCGGGTCGATCTCGACGACCCAGCCGAACCGGTTCGGCTCGTTCGGCTCCTGGGCGACGTCCCAGCGCTTGTCGAAGCGCTCCCACTTGCGGGTGCTGGCGCCGGTGCCGATGGCGTACCGCTTCAGCCTCGCGGCCACCACCGGGTCGGTGACCGTCTCGGAGTTCGCGAAGTACTGGTGGATGTTCTCCTCGCCGGAAAGCACGGTGCCCCACGGCGTCACGCCGCCGGAGCAGTTGTTCTGCGTGCCGCGGACCTTGCGGCCGCTCGGATCGGCCGACGTCTTCAGGTACTGCGAGCCGGCGGCCGGCCCGCGGACCTCGAAGACGGTGTCGAGCGTGATCCGGCGGGCGAACCGGCTCGGCACGACCTCGAGGCCGCCGCGGACCGGGTCGCGCCGGGCCTGCAGCACCGAAAGACCGTGCGCCGCCCAGGCGATCTTCACCTGCTCCTCGGTCGGGTTCGCTGGGTCGTACTGGTCGGCCGGGAAGAGGTGCACCTCGGCGGTGTACTCGTGGTTCACCACGAGTAAGTTGTTCAGGCCCAACGCGTCCTGCGGGATGAGGCCGACGAAGTCGTTGTTGTAGCCGAACTGCTTCGCCTGCGCGGCCGCCGTCTGCTTGGTGAAGTCGAACTTCGGCGCGCCCGGCACCACCGGGTCGCCCCAGCGGATGACGACGCGCTGCGCGTAACCGTCCGGGACGACGACCGCGTCGAGCTTGTTCGGCGGGACGGGGTCGAAGTCGGTTCCGGGCGCCGGACGCGGCTTCGAAGCTGACGCCGTCCCCGAGAGCGCGGCGAACCCGCCCGCCGCGGCGGCCATCACGGCGCCCGCCTTGAAGACCCGGCGGCGGGAGATGTCCTTGACGACGTCACCGAAGTACGCGTTGCCGGACTCGTTCGGCTCGGGGTGCGCGCAAGCGTTGCCGCAGCGGTATTCGCAGGTGACCGGGGAGCGGCCGCCGGGATGGGCGGGGAAGAGCGGGAGCAGACGGTCGGGCACGAGGCCTCCATGGTGGGAGTTCGGGAACGAACCGACCGTAAGTCTCCCAAACCAGTCAATACAGACATTCGAGTGAACGCCTGACTGGCCCTCTCAGAACTCTTCGCCGACGAGCGCGGCTTCCTGCGGCACGGCGTGCGCGTCCGCCTTCTTCTCCCGCAGCGAGAGCAGGCCACCGGCGACGACGCACAGCACGGCGGCGGCCACGAACGGCGCCTGCGGCGAACCGAACCACTCGGCCACGTGCCCGACCAGCGTCGCCGCGACAGCACCGCCGAGCCAGCGGCAGAAGTTGTACCCCGCGCTGGCGACCGGGCGCGGCGCGTCGCTGATGGACATCGCGGTGCCGGTGAACAGCGTGTTCAGCAGCCCCGACACGAGCCCCGAGACGATGATCCCGACGACCAGCACCGGCTTGCTCGGCACGGCCAGCACGAGCATCAGCACGGCGTACCCGAAGACGGCGGCCGCGGCGGCGTGGCGTTCACCGAGCTTGGCGGCCAGTCGCGGCGCGAGCGCGACACCCGCGACGGCGACGCACAGGCCCCAGCCGCAGAAGATCAGGCCGACGGCGATGGCGCTCCAGCCGAGGACGAACGGCGACCAGGCCAGCACCGTGAAGAACGCGGCGGTGTACAGCGCCGAAGCGACCGAAGTGCGCAGCAGGCCGGTGTGCTTCAACGCGCGAAGCGGGTCGAGCAGCTTGATCGGATCACGCTTCTCGTGCTTGTCGCCCTTCAGGAACATCGCGCACAGCACGAGCGCGCCGGCCATCAGGATCGACGTGCCGACGAACGGGCCGCGCCAGGAGATGCTGCCGAGCAGGGCGCCCAGCAGCGGGCCGACCGACAGGCCGACACCCAGCGCGGCTTCGTAGAGCAGGATCGCGCCGGACTGGCCGCCGGTCGCGGCGCCGACGATCACCGACAACGCCGTCGCGATGAAGAACGCGTTGCCGAGACCCCAGACCGCGCGCAGCCCGACGAGCTGCTCGATCGAACCGGCGGCCGCGCACAGCGCGGTGGCCGCGACGATCAGCGTCAGCCCGACGAGCACCGTGCGCTTCGGTCCGAACTTCGCGCTCGCCGCGCCGGTGACCAGCATCGCGATGACCTGGACGCCGAGGTAGGACGAGAAGAGCAGGGTGACCTGCGACGGCGTCGCGTCCAGGCCCTTGGCGATGGACAGCAGGATCGGGTCGACGAGACCGATTCCCATGAAGGCGATGACCGCGGCGAACGCGGTGATCCACACCTGCTTGGGCTGGCCCTTGACCGCGTCCAGCAGGCTCGAGTGGTGTTCAGCGCTCATCACTGATCAGTGCTTCTTTCTTCGTGTCGATGAGTAGCTTGGCGAGAGCCGGCAGGGCGGCTTCGATCGCGGCGCGGTCGGCGTCGTCCATCGCGATCAAGCGTTCGCGAAGGAACTCTTCGCGGGCGGTGACCATCTCGGCGTAGAAGCGACGACCCTCGTCGGTGACGTCCACGAGCACCGCCCGCCGGTCGGCGGGGTCCGGCGCGCGGGTGGCGAGCCCGAGCCGTTCGAGACGGCTGACGACGTCGGTCATCGACGGCAGCTTCACCTTTTCGAACTCGGCCAGCGCGCTCATCCGCCGCGGCCCGCCGTTGACCAGCTCGCTCAGCACCGACCCCTGGGTGAGGGTCAGCGTCAGCTGCGGGGTCTGGCGGCGCACCTGGTGGTACAGCCGGAAGACCAGCGGCCGCAGCCGGTGGGCGAGATCGGCGATCGGGGAAGTCACTTAGCCATGCTAACAAATATTAGTAAGGGTGGCTAAGTAAGTCGGCTCACAAGCTACTCTCGGGGCATGGACGCGGTGATCTTCGACCTCGACGGCGTACTCGTGGACTCCGAGCGGATCTGGGACGAGGTCCGCCGCGCGGTCGTCGCCGAACACGGCGGGACCTGGCGCGAGGAGGCGACGCGCGCGCAGCAGGGGATGAGCACCCCGGAATGGGCGCGCTACCTGGTCGAAGAGCTGGGCGCGCGGCTCACGCCACCCGAGATCGCGACGATCGTCGTCAAGCGGATGGCCGCGCGGTACGCCGAGCGGCCGCCGCTGATCGACGGCGCGGTCGACGTCGTGCGGGCGGTGGCGAAGAAGTGGCCGGTGGCGATCGCCAGCTCGTCGCCGGTGATCCTGATCAAGGGCTTCCTGGACGTCACGGGCCTGCCGGTGGGCGCGGCGGTGTCGTCCGAGCAGGTCGGCGCGGGCAAGCCGGCGCCGGACGTGTACCTGCGGGCGGCGGAGCTGCTGGGCGTGGCGCCGGCGGAGTGCGCGGCGGTGGAGGACACGACGAACGGGTTGCGGTCGGCGCTGGCCGCGAGGATGGCGGTTTATGCGGTGCCGAACCCGCACTTCCCGCCGGACCCCGAGGTGCTGAAGCAGGCCACGGCGGTGGTGGAGAAGATCACCGACTTGCCGGACGCGCTTCGTCCGAGCTGACGTCGAAGCGCACCGGCGGCGAGCCCGGCGTCACGTCGGCGAGGAAGAGCTGCTGCTGGCCCAGCATGCCGACCCGCTTGGCCTGGCTCAGGTCGCCCTTGGCGTCGAAGAGACTCAGTTCCCGCACGGCCGGGTTGACGAGGTAGATCGCCTTGCCCGCCGGCAACGGGCCGCCGGTCTCGCCCACGTACCCGGCACACACGGTGCCCGTCGAGAGGGGAACGCACGACGGCGACTTGGTGCCGAACTGCGACGCCACCTCACCGTGGACCGGTGCTCCGGTCAGCCCCTTGGGAAACGCCTCGACGCAGAACAAGGTCGTGCCCATGGCCGAGGCGAAGACCGCGTAGGAAGTCCAGTTGTCCGTCTGCCCCGCGAAGTCGGTGAGGGCGATCGGCTCGCCCTTCTCGACAAGACCCACGGGCGAGTACTCGGGCTTGGGCAGCGTCAGCTCCTGGCCCCGGCTCGCGGGCGGCACCGGAACCGGCGCCGAGTTCAGCTGGGTGGCCAGCAGCACGCTGGTCAGCACCACCAGCACCGCGGCCAGGGGGGCGACCAGCACCGTCAACCGGCGGCGGGCCGCTCGCGGCCTTCGCTGGCGGCGCAGCTGCTCCGCCCACGCGCCGGCGAGGTCGGGCGTGACCTCCCCGCCCTGCTCCCGCAGTGTCTCGGCCAGTTTGCGTTCGAGGTCGGTCATCGCTCACCTCCCAGGTCGTCCCCCAGGTGCTTGCGCAGATTCTCCATCGCGTGGTGCGTGGTCGCCTTGACCGTGCCCGGGGAGATCCCCAGCGTCTCCGCGATGCCCGCCGTGCTCAGGTCCAGCCAGTAGCGCAGCACCAGCACCTCGCGCTGCCTCCTGGACAGTTTGCCCAGAACCGCGCGGATCCGCTGGTGTTCCCAGTTGGCCACCGCCCGGACCTCCGCCGACAGCTCGTCCGGCGGCAGCTCCTGCGGCGTCCGCCGGACCACCCGCAGGTGCCGGGTGCGCGACCGCGACATGTTCACCACGGTCGCGCGCAGGTAACCCGCCACGCGGGTGTGGTCGGTCAGGGTGTCCCAGCGCTGGTGGAGCTTGACAAAAGCCTCCTGGGCGACGTTTTCCGCGTCGTCCGCGCCGAGCAGGTGCGCGAGCCGGGTCATCTGGGCGAAGTACTCCTGGAACAGGGCGTGGAAGGTCGGCGCGCCCAGGTCCCCCGGCACGCTCTCCCCAACGCTCGCACTCACACCACGCTCACGCGCGCCCCACCCCACCGGTTTAGTGCACCACGCGAAGAAGGCCGCCACCAGCGGTGACGGCCTTCGACGGGGGGACTGCTCTACCGCTCGAGCTCGCCGCGGATGAACTTCTCGACGGCGTCGCGCGCGGTGGAGTCGTCGTACTGCTCCGGCGGCGACTTCATGAAGTAGGAGGAGGCCGACAGGATCGGGCCGCCGATGCCGCGGTCGAGCGCGATCTTCGCGGCGCGGACGGCGTCGATGATGATGCCCGCCGAGTTCGGCGAGTCCCACACCTCGAGCTTGTACTCCAGGTTCAGCGGGACGTCGCCGAAGGCGCGGCCCTCGAGCCGGACGTAGGCCCACTTGCGGTCGTCGAGCCACTGGACGTAGTCGGACGGGCCGATGTGGATGTTGGCCTTGCCGAGGTCGCGGTCGATCTGCGAGGTGACGGACTGGGTCTTCGAGATCTTCTTCGACTCGAGGCGCTCCAGCTCCTTCATGTTCAGGAAGTCCATGTTCCCGCCCACGTTGAGCTGCATCGTCCGGTCGAGCTGCACGCCGCGGTCCTCGAACAGCTTCGCCAGCACGCGGTGCGTGATGGTGGCGCCGACCTGGGACTTGATGTCGTCACCGACGATCGGGACGCCGGCGTCGGTGAACTTCTTCGCCCACTCCGGGTCGGAAGCGATGAACACCGGCAGCGCGTTGACGAAGGCGACGCCCGCGTCGATGCAGGCCTGCGCGTAGAACTTGTCGGCCACCTCGGAGCCCACCGGCAGGTACGACACGAGCACGTCGACCTTCGCTTCGCGCAGCGCGGCGACGATGTCGACCGGGGTCTCGTCGGACTCCTCGATCGTCTCGCGGTAGAAGCGGCCGAGGCCGTCGTGGGTGTGACCGCGCTGGACGGTGACGCCGAGCGGCGGCACGTCGGCGATCTTGATGGTGTTGTTCTCGGACGCGAAGATCGCCTCCGACAGGTCGCGGCTGACCTTCTTGGCGTCCACGTCGAACGCGGCGACGAAGTCGATGTCGCGGACGTGGTAGCCGCCGAAGTCGACGTGCATCAGACCGGGGACGCGGGTGGCCGGGTCCGCGTCGCGGTAGTACTGGACACCCTGGACCAGCGACGCCGCGCAGTTGCCGACGCCCACGATGGCCACCCGTACGCGGCGGTTCTCGCCCATGGGGGTTTCTCCTTCAATCCGTGTCTGTTCAGTAGGTCTGCCGCTACGCTGCGGCGCGGCCGCCCGGCTCAGGTCTCGGGACCCTGCCGCTCGGCTTGTTCGTGTTGTTCGTGCGCGATGAGCTCGTTGAGCCAGCGCACCTCCCGCTCGCTGGTCTCCAGGCCCAGCCGGTGCAGCTCGCGGGTGTAGCGATCGATCCTCTCCTCGGTCCTGGCCAGCGCGGCGCGCAAACCTTCGCGGCGCTCTTCGACGCGCCGCCGCCGGCCTTCGAGGATCCGCATCCGCACGTCGGCCGGGGTCCGCGAGAAGAAGGCCAGGTGCACGCCGAACCCCTCGTCGTCCCAGGTCTGCGGCCCGGCGTCGCCGAGGAGCTCACTGAAGCGCTCTTTGCCCTCCGCAGTGAGCTTGTAGACCCGCTTTCCCCGCCTCGACCACGCTCGGTCGTCGGCTTCGTCGAGCTCTTCGACCAGGTACCCGGCCCGCAGCAGCCGCCGCAGGGTCGGGTACAGCGAGCCGTACGAGAACGTCCGGAGCGTGCCGAGCGTGTCGTGCAGCCGCTTGCGCAGCACGTACCCGTGCATGGGCGCTTCGTGCAGAAGACCCAGGATCGCGAACTCCAGCACACCGCACCCCCTTCCGGGAACAAACCTCGGCGATCGGCGTTGCTCCGAATGATCGCCTCGGTTCAACCTACCCAGCCACTATATCGCCCCGATACATCGAAGTGGCGAAGCCAACAGGCGAGATCAGCAGATCGTGGGCGAAAGTCACCGGAGAGTTATCGAACGTCCGGCGTGTCCCCACCGGTCGCGAGAGAGGTCACGCTAGGGGGCGTGGACCACACAGGAAGAGCCCGTACTCTGTCCTGGTGATTAACCAGCGGCAGGTCGTGGACTTCGCCTTGCAGCGCCGTGCGCTGCTGGCCGAAGTCCGCTCCGGGCGCGTCGGCAGCCATGAGGCCTGCGACGCGAGCCCGTACCTGCTGCGGGCGGCGAAGTTCCACGGCCGGGCCGGTGACCAGCCCTGCCCGATCTGCCGCCAGGAACCGTTGACCCTGGTGTCCTGGGTCTACGGTGACGAACTCAAGCACGTCGCGGGCTCGGCGAGGACCCCCGAAGAGCTGGCCAGGATGGCCGGCTCGTTCGCCGAGTTCACCGTGTACGACGTCGAGGTGTGCCGGGCGTGCCACTGGAACCACCTGGTCCGGTCGTACGTCCTCGGCACGGGGGAGCCGGCCGACGGTCCGCGAAGGACCGCGGGCCGGTGAGCTGCATCACTACCGCTGAAGAGCGCAGAACGGCGCACTACCGGGCGCCGGTCTGGGAGGCCCATTCGTGAACGACGATCGCAACCGCTCCTGGCCCGGCCAGGAGCCAGATGCACCTCGCCGTGCCCAGTCAGGCCCGTGGCCGGGGGAAGACCCCGCACCGGCCTGGCCCGGCGAAGAAGCCCCCCGGCGACCCCAGCGCGGCACGCCGCCGCGCGGTGTCCCCAGTGGCCGTGGCGCCGCGCCCGAGTGGCCGGCCGGCGACGAAGGCGGTCCCCAGTGGCCCGCCGACGAACCCGCGCGCCGTCCGCAGCGACCCCGGCAGCAGGGCATGCCCGCGCGCCGGCCGGTCCCGCCGCCGCCCGGCCAGCGGCCGCAGCAGGGTCCGCCCGGGTCGCCGCCGCAGGGCTTCCGCCAGCCACCGCCCGGCCGCCGCCCGGTGCCGCCGCCCGGGCGCGAGCCGGACCTGATCACCCACCACGCGCACAACGGCACCGACGACATCGGCCGCGACCCGTACGACGACGGCTACGAAGACGCCGCCTTCAACGAGTACGCGGACGACGTCGAGCCTCAGGAAGAGCTCGACGAAAAGGGCAAGAGGGTCCTGACGCCGGCGCAGAAGAAGAAGCGCCGCTGGAAGATCATCCGCCGGTGCGCGTACGTCTTCTTCGGGTTGTTCGTCGTGGTGCCCGCGATCGCGTTCGTCATCACCTACTTCCTGGTCGACGTGCCGACGCCGGAGAGCATCAAGGCGCTGCAGAGCCAGCCGATCACCTACTTCGACGCCAACGGCCAGCAGCTGGGCCGCGAGCTGCCCCCGGGCGGCGACCGCCAGCTGCTGAAGCCGGGCGAGGTGCCCGAGGTCGTCAAGCACGCCGTCTACTCGGCGGAGGACGCGACGTTCGAGACCAACTCGGGCTTCGACGTCACCGGCATCCTGCGCGCGGTCTTCAACCAGGTGACCGGCGGCCAGGGCGGTGGTTCGACGATCTCCCAGCAGTACATCAAGCAGGCGACGCAGAACGACCAGCAGACGCTGACCCGCAAGTGGACCGAGCTGGCGAAGTCGTTCAAGATGAACAACCAGCAGTCCAAGGAAGAGATCATCACTTCCTACCTGAACATCGTCTACTTCGGACGCGGGGCGAACGGTATCCAGGCGGCCGCCAAGGCCTACTTCAACAAGGACGCCAAGGACCTCAACGCCTCCGAAGCCTCCCTGCTGGCCGGCCTGATCCAGGGCCCCGGCCGCTCGGAGAACGAGGCGTACGCCCAGAAGCGCTGGGCGTACGTGATGGACCAGATGGTCGCCAACAAGTGGCTGCGCGCGGACGAGCGCGCCGGCTTCCAGTACCCGACCCCGATCGCGAAGAACTCCAACAAGGAGCAGGACTCGGGGAAGATGACCTACCAGCTCCAGCAGCGGATCAAGGACGAGCTGGCGGCCAAGGGCTACGACGAAAACAAGCTGTTCTCGACCGGCGCGAAGATCTACACCACGATCGACCCGGCGGCCCAGGCGGCCGCGGAGCAGGCGTCCCAGGAAGGCATGAAGGGCCAGACGGACGAGAACCTGCTGAACGCGCTGGTCGCGGTCAACCCGAAAACGGGCGGGGTGATCGCCTACTACGGCGGTCCGGAGCTGGTGAAGGACGCCAGCGGCAAGGACCAGATCGCCCAGGACCGCGCCAACCAGGCCCGCAACCCGGGTTCGTCGGTGAAGGCGTTCGACCTCACGGCGTTCCTGAAGATGGGCAAGGGCCTCGGCGAGACGTTCGACGGCTCCAACAACCGGTCGCTGGGCGGCCGTGTCGTCCGGAACGCGGGTGACAGCGCCAGCTGCGGCAAGGACTGCACCGTCGCGAAGGCGATGGAGATCTCGGCGAACACCGTGTTCTACGACATGGTCCTGAACGTGACGAAGCCGTCGCGGGTCGCGGAAGCGGCGAAGGAAGCCGGGGTCAAGGTCGCGCCGGACGGCAAGAGCGTCCTCTACACCGACGACAACAACATCTCGCTCGGTGGTGGTGGCACGGCCGTGACGCCGGAGGACATGGCGGCGGCGTACGCGTCGTTCGCCAGCGGCGGTGTCTACCACGAGCAGCACTTCGTCGGGAAGCTGACGAACGGGCAGGACGAGGTGGAGTTCGACGAGAACAACATCAAGACCAACCCGGCGTTCGCCGACGACGCGTCGAAGAGCCAGCAGATCGCGGGCAACGTCACCGAGGCGCTGCAGCCGGTCATCGCGCACTCGAACCTGAAGTGCCCGACCGGCCACGAGTGCGCCGGCAAGACCGGTACGCAGCAGTACACGGCGAAGGACAGCGACCCGGCCGCGTACAAGGACCGCAACGCGCAGACGTGGATGGTGGGCTACACGCCGTCCGTGTCGGCCGCGGTCTGGGTCGGCGGTGACGGCAACAAGCCGCTGCACGACCCGAAGAACAAGCCGATCTTCGGTGCCACCGTCGCCGGTCCGACGTGGGAAAACTTCATGAAGCTCTACCTCAAGGGCAAACCGGCGGAGAAGTTCGACAAGGTGCAGGCGATCGGCAAGGACGTCAACGACGTGACGACCACGCAGTCGAAGCCGCCGGACACGCCGACCACCACGACGCCGCCGCCGAGCACCCCGGAGACGACCACCAGCACCGAGCCGACGGACACCGACACGAACACGTCGACCACGAAGACGAGCCGGACGCGACCCGGCCCGCCGGGAGGAACCCCCGATCCCGGGATCGGCAACACGTTCGGCAACGGAGGTGGTGGCGGGATCGCCGCCCCACCGGGCGCAGGCCCGGGATAGCCGACGTTCAGGGCCCTCCGCGATCGCGCGGAGGGCCCTGAACCGTTTCCGGGGTGATCATCCGGCAACCCACGGGGTTCACGCGCGTCCCTTCCAACACAGGGGTGGCGACCATTGCTGCCCATTGGCTGTTTTGCGGGGGTTCCGGGTGGCGGAGCCCCCGGCCGGGGCGAAGCCCCGGATGTCATCGACTGGAGGACTGCCCCGTGCCCGACGATCGATCCCGCTCCTGGCCCGGCCAGGGTCCTGATCCGCGCCGTCAGGGGCCGTCCGGACCACAGGGACCGCGCGGCCAGGGCCCGCGCCGCCCGCCGACGCCGCCCGGGGGCCGGCCGCAGCAGCAACCCCCGGCGCAGCCGCAACAGCCGTGGCAGCAGCCGCGTGGCTACCGGCCCGAGCCGCCGCCGATGAGCGGCGGGCCCGAGCTGATGACGCACCACGCGTACGAGGAGCAGGACGCCTACGACGACGTCGAGCCGGACGGCGACGGCAAGCCGGTCCTCACCCCGGAACAACGCAAGAAGCGGCGCTGGAAGATCATCCGGCGCGTCGGCTACGGCGTCGTCGGGGTGTTCGTCGTGCTCCCGGCGATCGCGTTCGTCATCACGTACTTCCTGGTCGACGTCCCGTCGCCGACGGAGGTCGCGCAGAACCAGAGCCAGGCGGTGTCGTACTTCTACGCCGACGGCTCACCGATGGGCAAGGACGTGCCGCGCGGCGGCAACCGCGTGCTGCTCAGCCCGGACCAGATCCCCGACATCATGAAGCACGCGGCGATCGCGACCGAGGACTCGTCGTTCGAGACGAACTCCGGCTTCGACGTCGGCGGCCTGCTGCGCGCGGTGTACAACCAGGCCACCGCCGGTACCGGTGGCGGTTCGACGATTTCCCAGCAGTACATCAAGAAGGCCACCGACAACGACGCCCCGACGTTGACGCGCAAGTGGACCGAGCTGGCCAAGTCCTTCAAGATGAACCAGACGTACGAGAAGAAGGACATCATCACCGCGTACCTGAACATCATCTACTTCGGGCGCGGGGCGTACGGGGTGGGCGCGGCGTCGCAGGCCTTCTTCCACAAGGACGCGAAGGACCTGACCTACTCGGAAGCGGCGCTGCTCGCCGGCCTGATCCAGCAGCCGGGCCGGTCGGAGAACGACAAGGTCGCGCACGACCGCTGGACCACCGCGCTCGACCGGATGCTGAAGAACAACTACATCAGCGCGGCCGAGCGCCAGTCGGCGCAGTTCCCGACGCCGATCCCGCTCGAGGACAGCAAGCAGCAGGCCGGCGCGCCGCCCGCGTTCGTCGTGCAGCAGGTGAAGGACGAGCTCGCCGCACACGACATCCCGGAGGACCGCTACTACTCCGGCGGCTTCCAGGTGCACACGACGATCGACCCGAAGGCACAGCAGGCCGCGGAACAGGCGGCCACCGAAGCGATGAAGGGCCAGGTCGACGACCAGCTGCTCAACGCGCTCGTCGCGGTCGACCCGAAGACCGGCGGTGTGCTCGCCTACTACGGCGGCAAGCCGATCATCCAGGTCAACGGGCAGGACCAGGCCGGACGCGACTGGGCGGACACCCCGCAGAACCCGGGTTCGTCGATGAAGGCGTTCGACCTCACGGCGTTCCTCAAGATGGGCAAGGGCCTCGACTCGACGTTCGACGGCTCCAACAACCGGACGTTCGACGGCCGCGTCGTGCGCAACGCCGGCCCGGGCAGCAGCTGCTCGACGCAGTGCACCGTCTCCGAGGCGATGATGCGTTCGGCGAACACGGTGTTCTACGACATGGTCCTCAACGACACGAAGCAGGGCCCGGTCAAGCAGGCCGCGCAGGAGGCCGGCGTCACGACCAAGGACGACGGCGGCCAGTCGATCATTTCGACCAAGGACAACAACATCTCGCTCGGCGGTGGCGAAACGCAGATCACGCCGGTCGACATGGCCTCGGCGTACGCGACCTTCGCGGCCAACGGCGAGCAGCGCGCGCGGCACTTCGTGACGAAGGTCGTCAACGGGCAGA
The DNA here is from genome assembly GCF_036114655.1 of Amycolatopsis sp. NBC_00348. Lineage (NCBI taxonomy): Bacteria > Bacillati > Actinomycetota > Actinomycetes > Pseudonocardiales > Pseudonocardiaceae > Amycolatopsis > Amycolatopsis sp. NBC_00348. The sequence continues at coordinate 8,285,642 of NZ_CP107994.1, forward strand.
ACGAGGTCGCGTACGAAGCGCCGACCGACGCCAAGCCCGCGTTCGACAGCGACTCGGACAAGAGCCGCCAGATCGCCGGGAACGTCACCGAAGCGCTGAAGCCGGTCATCGACTTCTCGCACCTGAAGTGCCCGGCCGGCCACGAGTGCGCCGGCAAGACCGGGACGCAGCAGCACACGAAGACCGCGGGTGAGCCGTCATGGGCGGCGAACGCGAACTCGCAGACGTGGATGGTCGGTTACACGCCGTCCGTCTCGGTAGCGGCCTGGGTCGGCGGCGACGGCAACAAGCCGCTGCACGGCAAGAACAACTCGCCGATCTACGGCTCGACGATCGCCGGCCCGATGTGGCAGAAGTTCATGTCGCTCTACCTGGCGGGCAAGCCGGGCGAGAAGTTCGACAAGGTGGACCGCATCGGCGGCGAGGTCGCCCCGCCGCCGTCGTCGGACGTCGCGACGACGACCGACGCGACGCCCACGGGCGAGAACCCCGACCAGGGCGGCGACCAGGGCGACAACGGCGGGAACGACGGCGGCGACCACGGCCACGACGGCGACCAGTCGTCGTCGCAGGAGAGCACGCCGAAGCACACGAAGCCGACGTCGTCGAAGGAGACGCCGACCTCGGGGGACGATCCGGGCCACTGACGGCCTGAACCACGGTGGGCCGCGGTACGTGTGCCCTCCGAGAGGACTGCGTCCGCAGCCCACCGTGGAGGCCGGCCCGTGACCAACGACCGAACCCGCACTTCGCGCGGTCGCGCTCCCGATCCCCGCCGACGTCCCCGGCGGCCGGGCGCCCGGCCGCTGCCCCGCGCCGGGCTGCAGGGCAGCGAACCGGAGCTGATCACCCACCACGTCCACAACGGCACCGAGCCGGACGACCCGCCGACGGTGCCGATCCTGCTGCCCCGCCCCGGTCAGCCGCCGCGGCGGCCCCGGCCGAGCACCGAGCAGGACGTGCGGAAACGGCGCTGGCGGCGGATCCGGCGGATCGGATACGTGGCGGCGGGGCTGTTCGTCGTCGTACCCGGGATCGCGTTCGCGATCACCTACCTGGCCGTCGACGTCCCGTCACCGGAGACCGTCGCGCAGGCACAGGGCCAAGCCGTGACGTACCTCTACCGCGACGGCACCGAGATGGGCAAGGACGTGCCCACCGGCGGCAACCGGCAGATCCTGGCGGCGAACCAGATCCCGGACGTCGTCAAGAAAGCCGTGATCGCGACCGAGGACGCGTCGTTCGAGACGAACTCGGGCTTCGACGTCGGCGGCATCCTGCGGGCGGCGTACAACCAGGTCACCGGCGGGTCCGGCGGTGGTTCGACGATTTCCCAGCAGTACATCAAGAACGCGTCCGGCGACGACGATCCGACGCTCACGCGCAAGTGGACCGAGCTCGCGAAGTCGTTCAAGATGAACCAGACCTACGAGAAGGCGGACATCATCACCGCCTACCTCAACATCATCTACTTCGGCCGCGGCGCGTACGGCATCCAGGCCGCCGCGCAGGCCTACTTCGGCCAGGACGTCGGCCAGCTCGACTACTCGCAGGCCGCGTTGCTGGCCGGGCTGATCCAGCAGCCGGGCCGCTCGGAGAACACCGCCGTCGCCACGGCCCGCTGGACGACGGCGCTGGACCGGATGCTCAAGAACGGTTACCTGACACCGGCCCAGCGCGCCGCGGCGAAGTTCCCGGCCCCGATCCCGCTGGTGGAGAGCAAGCAGGCCGGCGCGCTGAACCCGTTCGTCAAGAAGCAGGTCAAGGCCGAGCTGGCGGCGCAGGGGATCAGCGAGCAGGAGTACTACCGCGGCGGCTTCCAGGTGTTCACCACGATCGACTCGCAGGCGCAGCAGTCGGCCGAGCAGGCCGTGACCGAGCAGATGGCCGAGCAGACCGACACCCAGATCCTCGACGCGCTGGTCGCCGTCGACCCGAAGACCGGCGGCGTGCTCGCCTACTACGGCGGCGATCCGGTGGTGAAGGGCCCGAACGGCGAAGACCAGGCCGGGCGCGACTGGGCCGACGAGGCGCACAACCCCGGGTCGTCGATGAAGCCGTTCGACCTGGCCGCGTTCCTCAAGCTCGGCCGCGGCCTCGACGCGCGGTTCGACGGCACCTCACCGCGGACGTTCCCCGGCGTCAACCTGCCGATCCGCAATGCGGGTGACAGCAGCAGCTGCTCCGACGAGTGCACGGTCGCGGAGGCGATGCAGCGGTCCACGAACACGGTGTTCTACGACATGGTGCTGAACGTGACGAAGCCGTCCGGGGTGGCGGAAGCCGCGCAGGAAGCGGGCATCCGCACGAAGGACAACGGCGGCCGCAGCGCGTTGTTCACCGGTGACAACAACATCTCGATCGGCGGCGGCGCGACGCAGGTGACGCCGGCGGACATGGCCTCGGGCTACGCGACGTTCGCGGCGGGCGGCGTCCAGCGTCAGCGGCACTTCGTGCAGAAGGTGACCAACGCGAACGGCGAAACGGCGTACGAGGCCCAGGACCGGTCCACGGACGCCTTCGCCGACAACGACGCGGCCAAGAGCGCGCAGATCGCGGGCAACGTGACGGCGGCGCTGGCGCCGGTCATCCAGTTCTCGCACCTGACCTGCCCGGCCGGCCACGAGTGCGCGGGCAAGACCGGCACCCAGCAGCACACCCCGCAGAACGACGAACCGGCGTCGGCCGCCAACGCGAACGCCCAGACGTGGATGGTCGGCTACACGCCGTCGGTCTCGGCGGCGGTCTGGGTGGGCAGCGACGGCGACAAGGCGCTGCACGGCCCGGGCGGCGCCCCGCTGTTCGGGTCGACGCTGGCGGGCCCGATCTGGGACCGCTTCATGCAGCTGTACCTGCAGGGCAAACCGGCCGAACGCTTCGACCGCGTCGCGGCGATCAGCTCGCCGGTGGACCAGCAGCAGGTGCAGGTCCAGCTACCCCCGCCGCCGCAACAACAACAACAGCAGCCGCGTGACCAGCGGAACCAGGCCCAGCCCGGCGACCGGCAGCAACAGCAGGACCAGCTCCGCCAGTTCCAGCAACGGCTTCAGGAGCTGCAGGACCGCCAGCGCAACCGCAACGGCGGCGGCAACAACGGGAACAACAACGGCGTCACCACCGGGACCACTACCACCAACAACAACGGCGGCAACGATTCCGGTCAGAGCGGGAACCCGAATCCGGGCGGCTGACCCCTGTAGCCGAAAAGAAGGCCGTGACCTCGGAGCTGGGGGACACCGAGGTCACGGCCGGTCTGGGGGTCAGAGCTCGACGACGATCCCTTCGACGCCGGAGCGGTGCGCCGCCTCGATCACGCGCAGGGCCGCGACCGACGACTCCGGGTCGACCGGGAACTCGCCTTCGCCGCGCAGGGCGTCGCGCACCTGGGCGTAGAACTGCTCGTAGCGACCGGTTTCGGTGGGCACGGTCTTGACGTCGTTGCCGACGCCGATCTTGCCCGCGTCCGCCGCCGGTTCCACGCCCCAGCCGTCGTCGCCGGGGCGCATGCCCGTCTTGATCTGGGGTTCCTGGACGTCGAGGCCGTACTTGGTGAACGTCGCCTGGTCGCCGAGCACGCGGAACCGCGGGTTCTGGGTGCCCGCGAGCGCCGACGCCCACAGCTGCGAGCGGACGCCGTTCGCGTGGTGCAGCGCGACGAAGACGTCGTCGTCGACCTGGACGCCCGCCCGGCGGCGGTCGACCTCCGCGTAGACCCGGGTGACCGGGCCGAACAGCTGCAGCGCCTGGTCGACGATGTGCGCGCCGAGGTCGTAGAGCAGCCCGCCGGCCTCGGCCGGGTCGCCGAACTCGCGCCAGTTGTCCTTCGGCTTGGGCACCCAGCGGTCGTAGCGGGACTCGAAGCGGAACACCTCGCCGAGGCGGCCCGAGTCGAGGACCTGCCGCACGGTGAGGAAGTCGGAGTCGAGGCGGCGGTTCTGGAAGACGGTGAGCCCGACGCCCGCCGCCTTCGCCGCGGCGACGACCTGCTCGGCCTCGGCCGCGGTCGGCGCGAACGGCTTGTCGACGACCACCGGCACGCCGGCCGCGATGGCCCGCAGCGCGAGCGGGACGTGCGTGCGGTTCGGCGTGCTGACCACGATCAGGTCGAGCTCGCCCGCGCGCTCGAACAACGCGTCGGCGTCCGGGACGATCTCCGCGCCGGGGTTGTCGGTGCGCGCCTGGACGGCGTTGCTCGACGTCGTGATCACCGCGGGGGTCAGCCCGGGCGTCGCCGCCACCAGCGGTGCGTGGAAGACGCGTCCCCCGATGCCGTAGCCGAGGATGCCCACCCGCAAGTCGTCAACCATGGCGCCCATTAAACAACAGTGTTGCGAAATTGACCAGGCGTGCGAAGATCTAGACCATGGCGGCCACCGGGCGGAACCTGCGCAACGTGCGCGAGCACAACCGCGCCCTCCTGCTCTCGCACATCCTGCGAGCCGGTGGCCTCAGCCGGGTCGAGCTCGCCGAACGCACCGGCCTCACCCAGCAGGCCGTGTCCAAGATCGTGCCCGAACTGCTCGACGCCGGCCTCCTGGACGAGGAGCGGCAGCCGTCCGCGGGTGTCGGCAAGCCCCGCACGCAGCTGACCGTCCGCTCCGGCGCCCGCCACGCGCTCGGCGCGCGCCTCGACCGCGACGAGTACCGCGTGCTGCGGACCAACCTCATCGGCGAGGTCGAGGAGACGGCGGGTGGCCCGCTCCCGGTCGGGTTCACCCCCGACCAGGCCGTCGAAGCCATCGGGACCACCGCGCTCGAACTGGCGGACGGCTTCGGAGTGCTCGGCCTCGGCCTGGGCGCGGTCGGCCCGCTGGACCACCTCGCCGGCCTGGTCCGCGACGCGACGAGCATGCCCGGCTGGCACGACGTCCCGCTGCGCGACCTGCTCGAGAAGCGCACCGGGCTGCCGGTGGTGCTGGACAAGGACACCAACGCCGCCGCGTTCGCCCAGCTGTGGCCGCACGGCGAGCCGACGGCGACGGCCGTCGTGCTGGTCGGTACCGGCATCGGCGTCGGCCTGCTGATCGACGGGCACCTCTACCGCGGCCCGCGGACCAACGCGGGTGAGTTCGGGCACACCACGATCGCCTACGACGGCCCCCGCTGCGCCTGCGGGCGGCGTGGCTGCGTCGAGATCATGGCCAAGCAGGCCCCCGACACGCGGACCGCCGCCGGCTTCCTCGGGATCGGCCTCGCCGACCTCGTCCAGGTGCTCGATCTGGAACGGATCGTGCTGGCCGGACGCGCGGTGCGGGACGAACCGGGCACTTACCGTGACGCCGTTTCGGAGCGGCTCGAGGAGCTGCTGCCGCTGCCGCACTGGCAGCGCATCGAGGTCGTCGAGGACTCCTTCGGCGAGGAGATCGTCACGCGTGGCGCGGCCGCCGAGGTCCTGGCCTCGTACTACGCGAATCCGGCATGATCGTCGCCTTCACTTCGCCGTCGGGCGATCACCGATAACATCCCGGTCGTGCCAGAGGAGACCACGCGCGAGCCGGACCCCGGCCCCGTGACGCTGAGCAGGGCGGATCGGGTCGTCCCGAGCTGGAACGACCCACTCGCGGCGGCGGTCACCAGACCCGTCGGCGGGCCGCTGGGCGAGCACGCCGCGGTCGGCAGGCACTGGTTCTGGTCCCCGCAGCGCGTCGGGCTGCTGCTGGCGACGCTGGCCCTGATGCTCTGCTGGTTCGGCAAGGGCTCCTGCATCCAGCAGTACCAGGACTCCAGCGGCGCCACCCAGCTCGACTGGCGCGCGGGCCGCCCGTTCGTCGCGATGTGTTACTCCGACATCGTGCCGCTCTACAGCTCCGAGCGGCTCGACCGGCCGAGCACCTTCCCGTACTACACGTCGTGGAAGGAGAGCTCGCAGACCGCGGAGAACGACACCCGGTACATGGAGTACCCGGTGTTCACCGGGCTCTTCCAGTGGGTGAACGCGAAGCTCGCGGCGGGCTGGCTCAACATCGCCGAGACCGGCTGGCTGCCCGGCGCGTTACCCGTGGCGATCTACTTCAACATCTCCGCGTTCTTCTTGTCGATGGCCTGGCTGATCACCGTGTGGGCCACCGGCCGGACGATGAAACGCCGGCCGTGGGACATGGTGCTCGTGGCGGCGTCACCGCTGGTCCTGGTGCACGCGTTCACCAACTTCGACGCCATCGCGACCGCGTTCACGGCCACCGGCCTGCTCGCCTGGTCCCGGAAACGGCCGTTGCTCGCCGGGCTCCTGCTCGGCCTGGGCGCGACGGCGAAGCTCTACCCGCTGCTGCTGCTCGGCGTGCTCTTCGTGCTCTGCCTGCGCGCGGGGAAGCTGACGCCGTTCTGGCGCACCGCCGCGGCCGCCGTCGTGACGTGGGTGGCGGTGAACGCGCCGTTCATCCTCACCGCGACCCGCGGCTGGTGGGAGTTCTTCCGGCTGAACACCCTGCGGCCGATGGACCCGGACTCGCTCTACAACGTCTTCTCGTACACGACCGGCTGGGCCGGGTTCGACGGCGTGCTGCAGAAGAACCAGCCGCCGACCTACCTCAACTGGACGATCGCCGTGCTGTTCCTGGCCTGCTGCGCGGGCATCGCGTACGTGGCGCTGGCGGCGCCACGACGGCCGCGGCTGGGGCAGCTGGCGTTCCTCGTCGTGGCCGCGTTCCTGCTGACCAACAAGGTGTGGAGCCCGCAGTACTCGCTGTGGCTGGTGCCGCTGGCCGTGCTGGCCATCCCGCGCTGGCGGCTGCTGCTCGGCTGGATGCTGATCGACGCGCTGGTGTGGGTGCCGCGGATGTTCTACTACCTCGGCGTCGACCACAAGGGCCTGCCCGAAGGCTTCTTCCTGGGCACGGTCGTGCTCCGCGACCTGGCCGTCGTCGGCCTGTGCGTGCTTGTGGTCCGCGAGATCTACCGCCCGGCGACCGACCTGGTCCGGATCGCCGGCGACGACGACCCGGCCGGCGGCTTCCTCGACGGCGCCCGGGACGTGATCATCCCGAACGCCACCCGGCGCCGCCGGCGGGCCGTGGCCGTTTAGGCGAGCTGTTCCTTCAGGTACGCGATGTCGGCGGCCTGACCGTCGGCCGGGGTTTCGACGATCACCGGGGCGCCGGCTTCGCGGGCGACCGCGACCAGGGCCTCGGGGTCGATCGTGCCCTCGCCCTCGACGACGTTCGCGTGCCGGTCCCGCGTCGAGCCGAACTCGTCGCGGGAGTTGTTGAGGTGCACCAGGTCGATCCGGCCGGTGATGGCCTTGACCTTCTCGACGGCGGTCGCGAGGTCCCAGCCGGCGGCGTAGGCGTGGCAGGTGTCCAGGCAGAACCCGGCGCCGAACTCGCCGACCTTGTCCCACAACCGGGCGATGACGTCGAGGTCACGGGTGATCGCGTTCTCGCCGCCGGCGGTGTTCTCGATCAGGATCGGGACCTTGAAGCCGCCCTTCTCCTGCTCGCGCTCGAAGAGCTTGCGCCAGTTGTCGAGCCCGGCCTCGACGTCGTCGTTGGCGCCGACGTGCCCGCCGTGCACGATCAGGCCCTTCGCGCCGACCGCGGCGGCCCCGTCCGCGTGCTGCGTGACGTTCTTGCGGGACGGGATCCGGATCTTGTTGTTCAGCGACGCCACGTTGATGAGGTAGGGCGAGTGGATGAACACCTCGACCGGGTCGGCCAGGATGGCCTCGCCGTGGGGGTGCGGCTTCGGGGCTTTCCAGCCCTGGGGGTCGGAGAGGAAGAACTGGACGACGTCGGCTTTGCGGTCGGCGACCGCGGTCAACGGGTCGTCGTCACGGACATGGGCGCCAATCAGCATGCCGAGCACGCTACTCCCGGATGAACTTCGGCCTGCGGACCCGGATGGTGACGCTCGTGGAGTACCGTGAGCGCGTTCCGTGATCCAGATTGGTCCGACTGCCGGAGGGCATCGATGGGGAAGCACGTCGCCCGGATCACCGCACTGGGGTTCACGCTCGCCGCTTCCGCCGCCCTCGCGGCACCGGGCGTGGCGAGCGCCGCTTCCAGTCCGACCCTCGGCGGCGACTGCGCGGCCACCCTCCAGAACGGCCAGGCCCGCAGCGGGCCGAACGGCCTGCTGCTGGACGCGGGTGCGCCCCTCAACTCCCCGGACCGGCTGACCGTCGGCCTCGACTCGAGCGCGAAGAACACGAACGGCTCGGCGCCCCTGCTGACCCTCCCGGTCGGCGACACCGTGCGGGCGCTCGGCCTCGGTGACGTCCCGGTGGTCGGCGACGTCGCCGCGAAGGCCGTCTGCCCCGTCGCGCAGGGCACGGTCAACGCCGTCGGGAACACGACACAGAGCATCCTGCAAGACGTCGGCGTGCCGCAGCTGCCCGTGCCGCCCGGCACGCCACCGACGACGCCGCCCCAGCAGCCGCCCCCGCCGACGACGCCGCCGGGGCAGACGCCGCCTGGGCAGACCCCGCCCGGCGACAGCCTCGGCCCGGTGCTCACCGGTCCCGGTTCCGGCGGCGCGGGCCTGCCGGGTGACGCGATCTCGGGCGTCTTCACCAACGCCGCGCTGCTGCCCGGCAGCCTGGTGCAGGTGCCGGTGATCGCCCAGATCATCCCGGGCGCGCAGGTCCCGACGGTCGACGAGCAGAAGTCCGGCTCCGCGGTGGCGCTCCCCGGCGTCACGCCGCCGGCGAAACTGCCGATGCTGCTCGCGGTGCTGGCCCTCGCGATCGTCGCGGCGGCCCTCGTCCGAGCCTGGATCCGCCGCCGCCCCGCGTGAGATTCACCCACCGTGACGCCCGCTTCCACTCGAATGCCGGACATTCCTGAGCGAGCGGGCGTTACTCGTCTGCCTTAACGTCGTTGTCCTGGGCAGAGGGCACGAGACGAGGGGCGGCGAGCATGGAGAACCGGGCACGCAGAGCAACGGCGGTCGGTGCGACGGCGTTCGTCCTCGCGGGTTCGGCTGTGCTGGGCGTGCCGGGCACCGCCTCGGCCGCGGAGACGAAGACCGTGCCCTGCGGCAGCACCGTGACCGCGAAACCCGGCGACAAGATCACCGGCACCCTGCTCGGCCTGGCGCCGATCGACCTGGGCATCGTCGGCCAGGCGACCACCGTGCTCACGGCCACCGTCGGCGGCCTGCTCAACACGCTCTGCAAGGTCACCGTCAACGTCGTGAACACCGTGGTGTCGCCGGTCCCGGTGGTCGGCGCCCCGCTCGCGAGCGCGGTCAACCAGGGCGCCGACGGCCTCAACACCGCCGCGACCGGCGGCCTCAACACGATCAACGGCGGCGGCGGCAAGCAGCAGTCCCCGGCGCCCGGCACCGGTGGCAACCCGCAGCAACCGCCCGCCCAGGGCGGGACCGGGGGCGCGCCGCAGGGCGGGACCCCGCAGGGCACCACCCCGATCCCGGACGCCAACAGCCCGCTCCTGCCCGGCTTCGCGACGAGCCCGGTGTTCGGCGGCTTCCCGTTCTCCGTCGGCTCCGGTTACGCGCCGATGCGCGACTACGGCGGCATCCCGTTCGCGACGGCCGGGTTGTTCACGCCGTCGCCGGCGATCCGGTACGGCAGCCAGATCCCGGGTTACGCCCCGCAGTACGGCCTCACCGGACCGAACGACGCGGCCGCCGGCAACTCCGGGATCCAGACCGCGGGACGGGCCGAAGCGCTACCGTCCGCACAGGACGGTTTCACGAACGGGTCGAACCTGCCCCTGCTGATCGCCGTTCTGGCACTCTCCGGAGTCAGCGCGGGCCTGGTCCGCACTTGGGTGCTCCGCCGGATGGCCGCTGCCAATTGAGCCGACTGCCGAGTATCTTTCACGTACCCCTGTCGTTGATCCTGGTACACCTGGTGTTGCTGTTGCCCAGGACGACGCCCCGATAGACCTCCGGAGGTCAGTGCTCGTGCGGAAGATCCCCACCTGGCAGACGACCCGCCGCGCACTGACCGTCACCGCCATCGCCACCTTCGTCACCGGGGGTGCCTTCCTGTCCGCGGGCACCGCCTCGGCCAGCCAGCAGGTTGTGAGCAACAGCTGCACGGGCACGGTCTCCGGGCAGATGGGTGACCAGGTCGCGATCGACGGCGCTTCGGTGAAGACCTTGGTCACGAACGGCGCGAACAACGCCGGAACGCTGGCGGTCGGCAGCTGGGCCGGCGACTCGATCGCCAAGAACCACGCCATCCTGGTGGGACAGGTGCCGAACACAGCCGGCGGTGAAGCGAACGGCGCCGCGATCGGCAAGGCCGTGCGCGCTGCCCTGTCGGCCTCCGGCACGTGGGGTCTCGGCTTGGACTGGAACAAGACGCTGAACAGCGTCGAGAGCACGGTCGCCAAGAGCTGCAACCTCACCCTGCTCGCCGCCAACTACGTCGCGCCGAGCACCCCGGGCGGCCAGCCCGGTGCCGGCGGGACCGGTGCGCAGCAGGGCGGCGGGACCGCGACCAACCCCGGCGGCGGCTCGACCGGCAACCTCTCGAACCTGAACCCGGGCACCGCGGGCGGCAGTGGCGGCACCGCGCCGATGCGCGACTACAGCGGCCTCCCCACCGCGACCCCGGGCACCGCCGTCGCGCCGGGGGTGCGTTACCCGGCCAACGGCACGCTGCCCGGTGACGCCTCCGCGCCGCAGGTCGGCACCGGCGACCAGGCCGGCCAGGGCGCCGACATCCGCGACGCCGGCAACGCGCAGTCGATGTCCTCGCCCGTCGGCCCGGACGACGTCCAGCTGCCGATGCTGCTCGCGGTGATCGTGCTCGCCGGCGTCACCGCGGCGCTCGTGCGGACCTGGGTCCTGCGCCGGGCCGCCTGAGCCCCAGCCGACCCCGCCGTCCGGCCCGATCGGCACCCCCAGGTAGCCTTACCTGGACAAACCCTCCTGCTACGGACAGTCCGTGGCCGCGAGCCCATAGGAGGTGAGTGGTTGTGTCACGCCATTACGAGGTAATGGTCATCCTGGACCCCACGCTCGACGAGCGCACTGTCGCTCCGACGCTGGACACCTTCCTCAACGTGATCCGCACTTCGGGCGGAAGCGTCGAGAAGGTCGACGTCTGGGGCCGGCGCCGGCTCTCGTACGAGATCAAGAAGCACGCCGAGGGCATCTACGCCCTGCTGGACCTGAACTCGTCCTCGGACGCGGTGAAGGAGCTGGACCGCCAGCTGTCGCTTCAGGAGACCGTGCTCCGCACCAAGGTCATGCGTCGCGAGATCAAGCGCGCCGCCGCGGCCAAGCCGCCCGTCGTCGCCGCCAAGGCCTGAGCCGAAGGGTATTCCCGATGGCTGGAGACACCGTCATCACGGTGATCGGCAACCTGACGTCCGACCCGGAACTGCGTTTCACCCCGTCCGGTGCGGCGGTCGCGAACTTCACCGTCGCGTCCACGCCCCGCACGCTCGACAAGCAGTCGGGCGAGTGGAAGGACGGCGAGGCGCTGTTCCTGCGCTGCAACATCTGGCGGCAGGCGGCGGAGAACGTCGCCGAGTCGCTGACGCGCGGCGCTCGCGTCGTCGTCCAGGGCCGGCTGAAGCAGCGGTCGTTCGAGACGAAGGAAGGCGAGAAGCGCACCGTCGTCGAGCTCGAGGTCGACGAGATCGGCCCTTCGCTGAAGTACGCCACGGCCAAGGTCAACAAGGTCAGCCGCGGTGGCGGCGGCGGTGGTGACTTCGGCGGCGGCGGTGGCGGTGGCGGCGGAAACCGCGGTGGCGGTGGCGGCGGCGGAATGCCGGCCGACGACCCGTGGGGCTCCGCCCCGGCCGCGAGCAGCGGTGGCGGTGGCGGCGGCTTCTCCGACGAGCCTCCCTTCTGATCTCGTACACATCCACAAGAGTTGAATTCCAGGAGTAACCAGTGGCCAAGCCACCCATTCGCAAGCCCAAGAAGAAGGTCTGCGTGTTCTGCAAGGCCGAGAAAAAGGGCCGTCCGGAACTGATCGACTACAAGGACACCAACCTGCTGCGGAAGTACATCTCCGACCGCGGCAAGATCCGTGCCCGTCGCGTCACCGGCAACTGCAGCCAGCACCAGCGTGACATCGCCATCGCGGTCAAGAACTCCCGCGAAATGGCGCTGCTGCCCTACACCTCGACCGCGCGCTAAGGAGGCCCGGAGATGGCGAAGATCATCCTCACCACCGACGTGGCCAACCTCGGCGGCCCCGGCGACATCGTCGAGGTCAAGGACGGTTACGCGCGCAACTACCTGCTCCCGCGGGGTTACGCGATCGCGGCCACCAAGGGCGCGGAGAAGAACGTCCGCACGATCCAGCGCGCGCAGGAGAGCCGTCGCATCCGCGACCTCGACCACGCCAAGGAGATCAAGGCGACGCTGGAGGGCCTCGGCGCCATCCAGCTCACCGGCAAGTCGGCCGAGGGCTCGAAGAAGCTCTTCGGCTCGATCACCTCGGCCGAGATCGTGGACGCGATCAAGGCGGCCGGTGGCCCGCTGCTCGACAAGCGCGTCATCGAGCTGCGCGACCACATCAAGACGGTCGGCAAGCACTCGGTCGGCGCCCGGCTGCACCCCGACGTCAAGGTCGAGGTCCGGCTCGAGGTCAAGGCCAAGTAGCCAGTAGCACGTGCTGAAGGCGGGTCGCCCCTGGTGGGCGGTCCGCCTTCACGCGTTTCGGGGGAACCCCGGACACAACGGCCACGTCGTAGGAGAATGGGCGGGGACGCGAAGGGGATGGATCCGGATGGGTAACGAGGTCAACATGTCCGCGCCGGCCGGTGGCGGCGGGTTCACGTTCGACGCCGCCAAGATCGACGGCGTCATCAAGCAGTGGCAGGACCTCCAGGCCGACCTGAAGCGCGACTACGACGACGCCAACCTGATGGCGAACGTCAAGGCGCCCGGCAAGGAGTTCGCCAGCGGCGACTGGGAGAAGCTCGCGAACCCGTCCGGCAAGGCGTTCCTCGAGCAGAACAAGAAGATGCAGGAGTACGTCAAGAACTACATCGAGGCGCTGACCGCCGCGAAGCAGAAGATCACCACCAAGGAGTCGGACACGCAGGCCGACCTCTCGAAGACGGGGAACCAGGCCACGTGAACCGCCGACTGCTCGCCGTCCCGGCCGTGGCCTTCGCCGTGCTCGCGGTCGCCGGCTGCTCCAGCAAGACCGGGGGCACCGCCAACCCGGCGCCGACCGCCGACTCCGGCGGCAGCGAGACGTCGCGGTCCGCGGCCGACTCCGCGCCGCGGGTGCCGAGCCCGCTGAACACCGCGAACATCACGTCGGACGCCTGCACGACGATCGACGCGACCGGCCGGGCCAAGCTCGCCCTCGGCGACGGCACCCCGCGCACCACGGCGAACGGCCCGAGCTGCACCTTCCAGGAGGCCGCCGATCCGGGCAACCAGATCGACGTGACCACGGTGACGGCGAACAAGAACGGGCTCCAGGACGTCTACGACACCAAGGCGAACGACGCCTACTTCGAAGAGACGCAGGCCTACGGGTACCCCGCCGTCTACGCCGCCGCGGTCGACGACCGCAAGGACGGCAAGTGCGGCGTCTTCATCGGGGTGACCGACCAGCTGGCGGTCAACATCCTGGTGCAGTACGACAACGGCGCCGGCGCGACGGACCCCTGCGCGGTGGTGCAGAAGTTCGGCGAGTCGATGATCCAGACCTTGATGGGGGGCTGAGATGCTCGAACTGGTCCTGCTCGGCGGGTTCGCCGCGTACAACATGGCGACGACGCACTCGGACGACCACAACTCCGTGCAGGGTGATCGCAAGATCGACTGCTACGACATCTGGAACCAGATCACCACCGGCCCCGGCACGGGCTCGATCTCGAACGGCCAGGCGGCGGCGAGCCGGCTGAAGGGCGCCTACCAGGACCGGCTCACCACGATCGACGGCCTGGCCAAGGACATGGACGCGGCCTGGACCGGCGGCGGTTCCGAGGCGGCGCAGAACGCGGGCGCGCACCCGCTGCGGACCTGGATGGAGGACTCGGGCACCAAGCTGACCGACTCCGACAAGTACCTCGGCGAGCAGAACAACGCCTTCACCACGGTGCACGCCCAGGTGCAGGAGGTCCCGAAGGACCCGCCGAAGAACAACCTGCTCAACGCGGTGACGCCGTGGACGACCGACACCGACCGGGCGATCCGCGACTACAACACCAAGGGCCAGGCCAACGTCGACGCCTTCAACACCTACTACAAGTCGAGCAACGACAACGGCCAGAAGATGCCGACGTACTCCGCGCTGCAGGGCCAGCAGGAGAACGTCGACGTCGACCAGGGCAAGAACGGCAAGAAGAAGGACGACAAGAACGGCAACGGCGACGGGACCGGACCCGGCGGCGGTCCGGGCGGCGGCCCCGGTGGGGGTCCGGGCGGCGGGCCGGGCGGAGGTCCCGGCGGCGTGAACATGCCGGGGCCGGGCAGTGTCCCGTCGTTCGGCAGCCCGAACGTCCCCGGCGGCAGCTTCGACCCGTCGAAGGTGCCGGGCGGGAGCTACGACCCGTCCAAGGTGCCGGGCTTCGACCCGTCACAGGTCCCCGGCGGGAACTACGACCCGTCCAAGATCCCGACGGGGAACTACACCCCGCCGAACTTCAACAGCGACGGCACGCACTCCTCGGGCTTCTCGCCTTCGGACGTGCCCGGCATGCCGGGGTTCGGGCCGGGTAGCTCGCCGAGCTTCTCGGGCGGCGGTGCCGGCGGTTTCGGACCGGGCGGCTCGAGCGGGGTCGGTGGAGTCGGCGGGATCGGCGACCCGACGGCGGGCTTCGGGCCGGGCGGCAGCGGCGGCTTCGGGCCCGGCAGCTCGACCGGCGCGGCGATGCCGGGCGGCGCGGGCGCGTCCGGCGCCGGCCGCGGCGGCATGGGGGCCGGAGCCGGCGGCGCGATGGGCGCGGGCGGCGCGGCGGCCGGGCGCGGCGGCTCCACCGGGATGGGTGGCATGGGCGGCATGGGCCACGGCGCGAAGGGCCAGGGCGGCGGCGACGAGGAACGCATGTCGAAGTACCTGCTCGGCGACGACCCGAACGACATCTTCGGCACGGACGAGCTGACCGCGCCGCCGGTCATCGGCGAGTAACGCACGCGGGGCCACCGGGCGCGTGCCAAGATGGGCGCGCCCGGCTTTCCGGGTTCATCAAAGCTGATCTTCACTAGGGGGAAGAGCGGTGCTGGACAGGCAGGTCACCCTTTCGACCGGCACCGTGATCAACCTGATCCGGCGCCGTGGCGGGGAGCCGCACACGGTGCTGGCCGAGACGCCGACCTGGTACAGCGACGAGGCGCAGCGCGCCGAAGACGAGCGCGTCAACGCCGAGCTCACCAAGGCGGGGCTGTTCGGCCCGCGCGGCATGCACCCGGGGTTCGTCGCGACGATCGAAGCCGTCGCGCGGCCGCAGCTGGAGTACTACGGCTGGGTGGACGGCGGTTTCCAGGGCAAGGCGGTCAGCTACCGGCTGCTGGCCGGGAGCGCCGGCGGCGAGGCGTTCGTGCTGGCCAAGCACGAGCAGCTGGACGTCGTCGTGCTGGAGTCGACCCGGCCCGGTGAGGTGCTGGACGACTTCCTCGGCCAGATCCCGAAGCTCGCGCCGGGCCGCGGGACGCCGCTCGCGGTGCCGAAGAGCCAGCTCGAGGGCGGCGGCCGCCGCGACGACGACGGCTTCGCGCTGATGCGCAACGACCGGCCGGCCGACGGCTCGCAGGAGGCCGACGAGCTCCGGCGGATCCTCGCGCTACGCCGAATGGGGA
Organism: Amycolatopsis sp. NBC_00348; assembly: GCF_036114655.1. Lineage (NCBI taxonomy): Bacteria > Bacillati > Actinomycetota > Actinomycetes > Pseudonocardiales > Pseudonocardiaceae > Amycolatopsis > Amycolatopsis sp. NBC_00348. The sequence goes on from NZ_CP107994.1 coordinate 8,301,326, forward strand.
GCGGCAGCCTGTACGTCGCGGCCCGCAGCCGTACCGGATCGTGGCATCGCATCGAACGGCCGGTGAACTACATCGATACCTCGGAAGGCCGCTGGCTGACCGAGGAGATTCCGGGGCGTGGGGAGAGCCGGATCGCCTTCACCCCGGCCGACCAGCGCGTTCTCGCCGATCGGTTACGCAGCGCACAGGCCCGGCTCACCGCGGCGTGACGCGACGGCCGTTCAGCCCACCGGGTTACGCCTCTACCGTCCGTAGTTTTCATCCACAGGCTGTGGGGGTCAATGGGCCTGAGCTGGTCCACGACACGCCGAGCGACGGGTTTCACACGACACGCCGCACGAGTTTTGCGGAAGTTCTCCACACCTTACTCACAGGCCCTGACCTGGGGATTCGCGGATGCCGATCACCCTTGTCCCCAACTTGTCCACAGCTATCGCGGCACCTGTGACTGGTTGCCCCCATTCATCCACAGGTTGTCCACAGATGGGTCCCCACCCTGAATTGCTTTCGGCCTTCCGGGGGACATAGCGTCCCCGCCGAGCCGGTACTCACGGTGGTGTCCGGCGTGGCGGTCGGACACTCGTGACCCGTCTTCGCCGATCATCGGTGGACACGGCGGAAGAGGACTGGTGGCGCGGCTCGCGCCACGTGCTTCGAGAGTGAAGTTCCGGCATAATCGAACGGGTGTTCGCATGATGACGAGGAGGTGTCCGGAGCGGTGGCGCTGACCGACGACCGCGGTCCGATGTATGCGGAGAACGACCCGGGTCCGAGCGACCCCGGCTCCGGTGGCGGGTTCGACCGCCAGCCGCCGCAGGACATCACGGCCGAGCAGTCCGTGCTCGGCGGCATGCTGCTGTCCAAGGACGCCGTCGCCGACGTCATCGAGGCCCTCGGCCCCGACGACTTCTACCGCCCGGCGCACCAGGCGATCTACGACTGCATCCTCGACCTCTACGGCCGTGGCGAACCCGCCGACCCGATCACCATCTCCGCCGAGCTGGAGCGCCGGGGCGAGCTGGGCCGCATCGGCGGCGCGCCGTACCTGCACACCCTGATCGCGACGGTGCCGACAGCGGCGAACGCCGGTTTCTACGCGGAGATCGTCGCGGAGAAGGCGGTGCTGCGCCGGCTGGTCGAGGCGGGCACCCGGATCGTGCAGTACGGCTACGGCGCGGCGGCCGCGGACGGCGCGAACATCGACGAGGTCGTCGACCGCGCCCAGGCCGCGATCTACGACGTCACCGAGCGCCGGACCAGCGAGGACTACGTCGCGCTGGAAGAGCTGCTGCAGCCGACGATGGACGAGATCGACGCGATCGCGTCCCGCGGCGGGCAGTCCCAGGGCATCCCGACCGGCTTCACCGACTTCGACGAGCTGACCAACGGCCTGCACCCGGGCCAGATGATCATCGTCGCGGCCCGGCCCGGTGTCGGCAAGTCGACGCTGGGGCTGGACTTCGCGCGCTCAGCGTCCATCCGGCACGGCCTGACCAGCGTCATCTTCTCGCTGGAGATGAGCCGGACCGAGATCGTCATGCGCATGCTCTCGGCCGAGGCGAAGATCCGCCTCGCCGACATGCGTGGTGGCAAGATGTCCGACGACGACTGGACGCGCCTGGCCCGCCGGATGAGCGAGGTCTCCGAAGCACCGCTGTTCGTCGACGACTCGCCGAACATGACGATGATGGAGATCCGCGCGAAGGCGCGCCGGCTGAAGCAGCGGCACGACCTCAAGCTCGTGGTCCTCGACTACCTGCAGCTGATGACGTCCGGCAAGCGCGTCGAGTCGCGGCAGCAGGAAGTCTCGGAGTTCTCGCGGCAGATGAAGCTGCTGGCGAAGGAGATCGAGGTCCCGGTGATCGCGATCAGCCAGCTGAACCGTGGTCCCGAGCAGCGGACCGACAAGCGCCCGATGCTGTCCGACCTGCGTGAGTCCGGCTCGCTGGAGCAGGACGCCGACCTCGTCATCCTGGTCAACCGGCCGGACGCCTGGGAGCGGGACGACCCGCGCGCCGGCGAAGCGGACCTGATCATCGCGAAGCACCGCGCCGGCCCGACCGCGACGATCGTCGTCGCGCACCAGCTGCACTACAGCCGCTTCGTCGACCTGTCCCACGACTAGCGGCTAGCGGCCGAGTTCGCCGTACCCGCGGACGAACGCCGTCAGCAGCCGGCCGAAGTTCTCGCGGTCGTCGGCCGGCCAGCCGGCCATGACCTCGGCGAACACCGCGCGGCGGAAGGTGTGCAGCTCGTCGAGGTGGGCCTGACCGGCCTCCGTAGGCACGAGCACCGCACGCCGTCCGTCGTGCTGATCGGCTTCGCGCCGGAGAAGTCCCTGCTCGACCGCGCGCGCGACCAGCCGGCTCGCGCGCGGCTGGTCGACGCCCATCGCCGTGCTCAGCGCCGTCACCGTGCCGGCTTCGCCGCGTTCGGCGAGCTCCTCGACGACGTCGAGCAGCTCGTGCACCGGGTCGTGCCCGCCGCGGCCGCGCTCCTTGGCGATCCGGCTCAGCGCCCGCCGCTGCTGGCTGCGGCGGATCGCGATCATCGCGCGCTCGACCTCGGCCACCGCGTCCGTCATGGTTGCTCCACTCCCGAACTGCATGTACTTTTACATGTAGTTGTCCGACAACATTCGGAGTATCCATGAAACCCCTCGGCTGGTGGCTTCGCCACGTCCACGAGCTCCTCGAAACTTCCATGGCCCGGGCCCTCGACGCGGAGTCGCTGACCCGCCGGCAGTGGCAGGTCCTCAACACGATCGCCCTCGGCGCCCGCACGCAGGCGGAGATCGACGTCGTCATGGCACCGTTCGGCTCGACGTCCGCCCAGGTCGCCGACCTGCGCGAGCGCGGCTGGGTCGCCGACACCGGCGAGCTCACCGGCGAAGGCCGCGAAGCGCACGCCCGCGTCGAAGCGCGCGTCAAGGCGTTCCGCACGGCGGTGACCGACGGCGTCAGCGACGACGACTACCGCACGACGATCCGCACCCTCGAGCGCTGCGCGGCGAACCTCGAAGCCGCCTGAGGAATAACCACGACCGCGTCGGCGTCAGGTACTCTAGTAGTTGAACTTTCAAGCACTGGAGCCGTCGATGACCCGCAGCCCGGTCCTCTACCTCAGCCACGGTGCGCCGCCGCTCGCCGACGACGCCACGTGGACCCGTCAGCTCGCCGGCTGGTCCGCCGGCCTGCCGAAACCCACCGCGATCCTGGTCGTCTCGGCGCACTGGGAAGAAGCGCCGCTGACCCTCTCGGCCACGACGACCGTGCCGCTGGTCTACGACTTCTGGGGCTTCCCGGACCGCTACTACCAGGTGAAGTACGCGTCGCCCGGCGCGCCGGAGCTCGCGGCGAAGGTGAAGAAGCTGCTTCGCGCGACCGAGACGCCGGTCCACGACGCGCCCGACCGCGGTCTCGACCACGGCGCCTACGTGCCGCTCGTCGAGATGTACCCGGACGCCGACATCCCGGTGCTGCAGGTTTCGATGCCTTCACTCGACCCGCAGGAGCTCTACGACCTCGGCCGCAAGCTGACGCCGTTGCGCGACGAAGGCGTGCTGATCATCGGCAGCGGCTTCTTCACGCACAACCTGAGCGGCATGGCCCGCTCGACCGACGGGACGCCGCCGGCGTGGTCGGCCGAGTTCGACCACTGGGGTGACGAGGTGCTGCGCAGCGGCGACGTCGACACGCTGCTCGACTTCCGGCACAAGGCGCCCGCGGCGGCTCTCGCGCACCCGCGGATCGAGCACTTCGCGCCGCTGTTCGTCTCGCTCGGCGCCAGTTCCGCCGAAGGGCGCACGGTGATCGACGGGTTCTGGCACGGCCTGGCGAAGCGGTCTCTCCAGTTCTCCTGACCCGGGACGCGAACGAGCCCCAGGAGCCGGCGCTGGCTCCTGGGGCTCGTCGTCTCCAGGGAGGGAGAGTCTATTCAGTTACAACCGGGGCTTCGCCCCGGGCCGGGGGCTCCGCCACCCGGAGCCCCCGACACCAATTCAGGTAGTGCAGGTACTACTTGCGCTTGACGAAACCCAGCAGCTTCGAGAGGAGGCTGGTGGAGTCCAGGCCCGACATGGCCGGGACCTGCGCGGCCGGGGCCGCACCGTCGAGCACGGGCAGCTTCGCGTTGACCGGCAGCGCGGCCGGCGCGGCCGGCAGCGTCGTCGGGGCGGCGGGCAGCTGCGGGTTCACCGGCAGGGCCGGGGTCACCGGGAGCGCGACGGGCAGCGTCGGGACGCCGCCACCCAGGGCCGGGACGGCCGGGAGGGTGGGCAGCAGGCCGCCGCCGAGGGCCGGGACGTGCACCGGCAGGCCACCGGTCGGCAGGTCCGCACGCTCGGTGCCGTGCCCGGGCAGGGCACCGCCCAGCGCCGACAGGCTGCTCAGGCCGGGGAGGCCACCCGCGGTGGGCAGGCCCGGGGTCGGCAGGTGGGGCAGCCCGGACATCGGGCCGCTCACCGGCACGTCGGCGCGCTGGGTCGGGATGGCCGTCGGCAGCGCGGGCAGGCCCTGGGTGGGCAGCCCGGCGGTCGGCAGGCCACTGGCCAGACCGGTCAGCGACGGCAGCTCGCCGGCACCCAGCTCCGAACCCTCGACCGGGTTGGAGATGGCGTCGGCCGCGTCCGCGTCGTCACCGTCGACGCTGGTCATGTCGGTCGCGTCGGCGGTCGCGTTGCCGATCAGCTCCAGGGGGACCCCGAAGATCTGCACCGGCACCACGAGGTCGTGGTAGAAGTCGAAGCCCGACAGGCTCGAACCGTCACCCTCGGTGACCGGCTCGCCGCCGTTCTCCGTGGTCAGCGAGTTGTCGCCGATGGCGTGCGCGACGCCACCCACGGCCACGCCGTCACCGAACACCTGGGGGATCGCCGTCACCGGGATGTCCAGGATGTCGCCCGCGATGGCACCTTCGACACCGGAGGTGGTGTCTTCGCCCGCGTTGGTGACGGTGGTGGTGTTCATGCCGTTGCCGCTGGAGACCCCGGCCGCGCTCACCGCGTCGCCGAAGACCTGCACGACCGGCAGCGCGTCCGCACCGACGATGTCGCCGGCGATCGCGCCGCGGTCACCGTTGGTCGTGGCGTCGCCGCCCGCGGTGGACACGGTGTCGTTCGTGCCGGTGCCGTGGCCCAGGGCCGCACCCGCGACGCCGTCGCTGAACAGCTGCGCGGCACCCGCGATCGGGGCCTTGACGATGTTGCCGGCGATCGCGCCGTCCTGCCCGTCGGTGAGGGCGTCGCCACCCGCCGACGAGTCGGTGATGTTGTCGTTCTCACCGGTGCCGATGCCGCCGAGGGCGGCACCCGAGCCGGCGGCCAGCACCGGCAGGGAGACCGGGGCCTCGACGATGTTGCCGGCGCCCGCACCCGCGGGGCCGTTCGCCGTGACGTCGCCGCCCGCGTTGGACGTCGTGTCGGTCGAGCCCTTGCCGTGGCCCTGGCCGATGAAGGCGCCACCGATGTTGGCGACCTGCACCGGGAGCGACGCCGGGACGGTGCCCAGGTTGGAGCTCAGGAATCCGTTGTCGTCCTTGGTGCTGCCACCGCCGCCGCCGGAGACGACCTTGGTCTCCTCCGCCGAGCCGGAGCCCTGGCCGATGAACGAGCCACCGATGCCGAAGACCTCGGCGGGGACGGCGACCGGCACCTGGACGACGTTGCCCGAGCCGGACGAGTCGTCGCCCTGCGAGCCGTCGTACGCCCCGGCGGTGACCGTCTTGTCCTCGGTGGACTGCCCGGTCGCGTTGCCGATGTGGCTGGCGCCGATGCCGTAGACCTCGGGCGCGCCCGCGGTCTGGGTGTTGACGATGTTGCCGCCGAGGAAGCCGTCGTTGCCCTTGGTGTAGGACCCGTTGCCGGCGTTGACGTCGGTGGTGTTGTCGTGGCTGGCGTGCGAGTTGCCGATGTACGTGCCACCGATGCCGAACGCCTCGACCGGGAGCGCGACCGACGGGTTCAGGACGTTGCCGCCCGCCGCCGAGCCGTCGCCGGCCGTCTTGACGAAGCCACCCGAGTCGACAGTGCTGGAGGAGCTGCCGCCCTGGGTCTCTTCACCGTCGCGACCCGCGGTCGCGTTGCCGGTGGCCGCGTTGCCGATCCACGACGCCGCGACACCCGCCACGTTGGCGACCGGCGAGAGCGACACCGCGCCCGCGTTGCCGTCGAGGAACGAGTCGTTGCCGCTCGTCTCTTCGTAGGTCGGGATGCCCAGCGAGCCTTCGCGGGTGTCCCCGGCCTTGGCGTCGGCGGAGGAGTTCGACAGCGTGTCCGCGTCCGAGCCCCACACGCCACCGGCGTTGCCGTTGAACTTCACCGGCAGGGCGATCGGCGCACCGATGATGTTGCCCGAGCCCGAGCCACCGTCACCGGCGGACTTGATGGAGCCACCCGAGGTGGCGTCGCTGTCGGCGTCGTACTGGCTGTACGCGTTGCCGAGGAGGTAGGACACGGCGTTGCCGGTCACCTGGACCGGGGTGGCGAACTGGCCGGCCACCACGTTGCCGGACAGGCCGGAGCCGGTGCCGTCGGTGTCGATGTTGCCGGTCTCGCTGGTGCTCTGGCTGGCCGAGCCGCCGTGCACCGCGCCACTGCCGCCCGCCACGCCGCCGGAGTTGCCGGCGATCTGGACCGGGAGCGCCCAGTCGAGGACGACGGCGTTGCCGGCGAGGCCGGACTTGGAGCCGTCGGTCGCGACGTCCTGGTTGTGGCTCCAGGTCTGCGAGTGGTCCGTGCCGTCGACCTGCGCGTCGCCGATGACGCCGACCGCGTTGTCCACGATCTGGATCGGCACGACGACGTCGCCGGCGACCTTGTTGCCCTTGAGGTTGCGGTGACCCGGGGTGAAGGCGCCCGCGCCGTCAGCCTTGGTCGCACCGCCGAGGGTGCTCTGGCTGATCGGGCTCGCTTCGTCGAGCTGCTTGACCGCTTCGTTCGCGGCCTTGGTGGCCGGCTTGGTGCTCAGCTCCGTCTGCCCGGCGGGCAGGTCCAGCTGGCCGAACGGGGTGCCGACCGCGTTGTTGGCTTCCGAGATCGGAGCCGTCACGTTCAGGTCGAGCGGGGAGGCCGGGGAGTCGGGGTTGACGTTCTCGTCAGCCGAGGCGATGCCGGTGCCCAGCATCAGCAAACCACCCGTGACCAGCGCGGTCTGGAGGCCGCGCTTTGCCCACGTCTGCATGGGGTGTTTCTCCTTTATTTCGGGTTCCCTTACGGGCTTATGGGGGTGCGCTCGTCGAATTCGAAATGGAGTCCGAGCCGCACCGGGAGGGGAAGGAACTTCTTGCGGGCGCAACAAAGCGCACCGCCGTGCCACGGGGATTCGTGCGGACGCTGCGCCGTCAGATGAAGACGGACTTGGGCGCGTCAGCTACCCGTGGAGGGAGGTGTTTCAGTCAGGAGTGACACCGGGCTGCGTGCCCGGGGTGCGCGGCGTGTGCCGCAGGCCGCCGCGGTAAGCGCTGGCGGCGGCATCGCTGACGGCCGAGGAGACCCACGAGGGGACGCCGAAGTTCAAGCCGTCGAGGTGACCACCGGGGGCAGAGCTGCCACCCGGGGCGGTGGGAACAGACGGTGCGGCCGGAAGCTGCACCGGAACCAGCGGCGACGACGGCAGATCACGGTGCGAGTCGCGGGACTCGCCCGCGGCACCGGTGACGTCGTTCTGCTGGACACCCGTCGGCATCGCGAGCGCTGCTCGCAACACGGCGGGGAGCTGGACGGCCGAGACGGCGACCGAGTCCGTGGCCTGACCGATTTCCTCGGTCACCGGCTCCTGCTGCTCGACCGGGGCGAGGCCCGGGAGCTGGGGGAGCGGAACCAGGTTGCCCTGGCCGGCGGGGTCGAGCAGCTGCAGCACATCGTGCGCCGGCTCGGGGGTGAAGGTCTGCTCGAGGACCTCGCGGGTGTCCTGCGGCTTGCGGGCGATGTGCTCGACCGCGCCCAGGGTGCGGTGCGCCGGGCTGACCACGGCGTCCTCGGCCAGGTCCGAGACCGAGTCGCTGACGCGCTCGGAGACCTCGTGCTCGAGGGTGCGGGCGCACGGCTTGCTCCACGCCGTGGCGTCCTGGTGGCAGCTCGAAGCCGAGACGTCGGTCGCCGCGTTCGCCGCGCCTTCGTTCACGTCGCCGAGGCTGCCGGTGGCGGCTTCGGCGATCGGGGTGGTGCCCACCTCGACGGTGTCGGCGGACGCGGTGCCGCCGGAGACGAGCCACGCGGCGGCGGTGCCGGCGACGGCGCCACCGAGGACGAGCAGCGCACGCGACACGAGACGGCGTGAGCGCTTGGCGCCCTGCCCCTCGTTCGTCGCGGTGTTCGCCACTCGTTGTCTCCTGACGCACTCGACCCGTTGCCACATAACGTTGCGGTAGCGACCTAACCAAACACACGGCGTGACGCGCACCCTCGAAACGACTTGATGCCCCCATCGTGTGAAGAACACACGGTGTATTTCGTTCTGACGATCAGTGATCACGGCTGGCAGTCCGGCGAATCGGACGTCTCAGCCAGTACGGTGTGGCGGTGAGCCACGCGCGAGGAGAAGACCCGTTCCTGCCGGAGCACGAGGACATCACGGGACTGATCCCCCGGGGGCTGCGCATCAGCGCCGCGCTCGCGTGGCGGTTCATCGTGATCGTCGCCGCGCTGTACGCGGTGGTGTGGGTGATCGGCTACCTCTCGGTGGTCGTCATCCCGCTGTCCATCGCCCTTCTGGTTTCGGCGCTGCTCGCGCCGGCCGTCCAAAAACTGGTGGCGCTGAAGTTCCCCCGCGGGCTGGCGACCGCGATCGTGGTGATCGCCGGGCTGGCCGTGCTGGGCGGGCTGCTGACGTTCGTCATCACGCAGTTCTCCTCCGGCCTGCCGCAGCTGCAGCAACAGCTGAACGCGAGCCTCGACCAGATCAAGAACTGGCTGCTCAACGGCCCGCCGCACCTGCGGCAGGAGCAGATCCAGGACTTCATCAACCAGGCGATCGGCTTCATCCAGAACAACCAGGCGTCCATCACCACGACGGCGCTGACCACGGCGAGCACCGTCGGCGAGATCCTCACCGGCTTCCTGCTGACGCTGTTCATCACGATCTTCTTCCTCAGCGGCGGCGACGGCATCTGGACGTTCCTGGTCCGCGTCGTGCCGGGCCGGGTCCGCAACCGGGTCGACGTCGCCGGGCGCCGCGGGTTCGCCTCGCTGGTCAGCTACGTCCGCGCGACGGCCGCGGTCGCCGTCGTCGACGCGGTCGGCATCGGCGTCGGCCTGTGGATCATGGGTGTGCCGCTCGTCATCCCGCTGGCGACGCTGGTCTTCATCGGCGCGTTCATCCCGATCATCGGCGCCGTGCTGACCGGTGGTGTCGCCGTGCTGATCGCGCTGGTGACGAACGGCCCCATCGGCGCGGTCATCGTGCTCGGCATCGTCATCGGCGTGATGCAGCTGGAGAGCCACATCCTGCAGCCGCTGCTGCTCGGGCGGGCGGTGAAGCTGCACCCGCTGGCCGTGGTCCTGGCCATCACCGCCGGCCTGGTCGCGGGCGGGATCGCCGGCGCGCTGCTGGCCGTGCCGCTGCTGGCCGTGCTGAACGCCGGCGTCCGGTCGCTGCTGCACGAGCGGAACCCGGACCCGGCCGAGGTCGACGTCCTCAAGGACCAGGCCGCGCAGCCGAACGACGCCGAACCCGGCACCCCCGACGCGGAGGTGCCGACGATCGGTGAGGACGACGAAGAAGACGAAGAGAAGAACGCCCGCGCGGCGACGGCCGTGAACAAGGACGACAAGAAGGAATGACCACTGCGCGGACGCCGGACCCGATCACGCCGCTGTGGCGCGGCGTGAACGCGTTCCGCGTGCTCACCTGGGCGTTCGCCTGTGGCACGGTCGTCGTGCAGCACGAGCAGTACCGGCGTGAGTGGCTGGCCTGGACGCTGCTGGGCGCGATGGCGGTCTGGTCGGTCGTGATCAGCCTGCTGTACCTGCGCGAGCGGACGCGGCCGCCGTGGCTGGTCGTCGCCGACGTCGTGGTCGGCACCGGGCTGCTGCTCACCTCGCCTTTTGTGCTGAGCGACGCGCAGTTCGCGCTGAGCGTCCCGCTCATCACGACGGTGTGGGCGGCGGTGCCGCCGGTGGCCGCGGGCGCGCGGTTCGGCGCGGTCGGCGGCGTGCTCGCCGGCCTGGTCGTCGGGGTGGCGACCGGTCTCGCGCGCGAGAAGTTCGACCTCGACGTCGCGCGGGACGGCGTCCTGCTCGCCGCCGCCGGGCTGCTGGTCGGGATGGCGGCGACGCTGAGCCGGCAGGCCGCGACCCGGCTGGCGCAGGCGCTGCGGAAGGAAGCGGCGACCGCCGAACGCGAGCGGCTGGCCCGGTCGATCCACGACAGCGTGCTGCAGGTCCTGGCCCGCGTCCGCAAGCGCGGCAACGAGGTCGGCGGCGAGGCGGCCGAGCTGGCCCGGCTGGCGGGCGAGCAGGAGATCGCGCTGCGGTCGCTGGTGACGACGGAACCGCTGAAGCCGAGCGAGACCGGGACGACGAGCCTGCGCACGGCGTTGCAGCTGCTCGCGACGCCGTCGGTGCAGGTCGCGACCCCGGCCGACGACGTCGAGCTGCCCGCGCACGTCACGGACGAGCTCGTCGCCGTCACCAGGGAAGCGCTGGCCAACGTCGAGAAGCACGCGGGGGCGGGCGCGCACGCGTGGGTGCTGCTGGAAGACCTCGGCACCGAGGTGGTGGTGAGCGTCCGCGACGACGGACCGGGCATTCCGGACGGCGTTCTCGAGCGAGCGGCCGCGAACGGGCACCTCGGCGTGGTGGAATCCATCCGGGGCCGGGTGCGCGACCTCGGCGGGAGCGCGGCCCTCGACACCGGTCCCGGCCGGGGCACGGAGTGGGAGGTCAGGGTGCCGAGCACCAGGAGCGCGTCATGAGCGAACCACGGATTTCGGTGATGGTGGTCGACGACCACCCGATCTGGCGGGACGGGGTGGCCCGCGACCTCACCGAACACGGCTTCGACGTGCGGGCGACCGCCCCGGACGCCGACGCGGCGCTGCGGATCGCGCGGACCGTGCGGCCGGACGTCGTGCTGATGGACCTCAACCTCGGCACCACCTCCGGCGTCGACGCCACCCGCGAGATCACGGCGGCCCTGCCGTCGACGCGGGTGCTGGTGCTCTCGGCGAGCGGCGAGCACAAGGACGTCCTCGAAGCGGTGAAGGCCGGCGCGTCCGGTTACCTGGTGAAGTCGGCGTCCGCGGCCGAGCTGGTGGACGCCGTGCGCCGGACCGCCGTCGGCGACCCGGTGTTCACCGCGGGCCTGGCCGGCCTGGTGCTCGGCGAGTACCGGCGGATGGCCGACGCCCCCGCCGAAGGGGCCGAGCCGCCGCGGCTGACCGAGCGCGAGACCGACGTCCTGCGCCTGGTCGCGAAGGGGCTCACCGCGCGCCAGATCGCCGAGCGGCTCGTGCTGTCGCACCGGACCGTCGAGAACCACGTGCAGTCGACGCTGCGGAAGCTGCAGCTGCACAACCGCGTCGAGCTGGCCCGGTACGCGATCGAGCACGGCCTCGACGAGGAGTAGTCACGGCAGGACGGTGATGCCGCCCCAGTCGCCCGCGGGCAGCGCGGCCTTACCCAGCCGCCAGGCCGGCTCGCCCGGGTGCCACGCGGCGAGGACGCCGTCGGCGAGCACCAGATCACCCGAGTCACTCCAGTCCATCCCGCCACCGTCGTTGAGGTGCTCGGTGACGAACGGCATCCCCGGCGCGTGTTCCCAGCTCAGCGAGTCCGGGCGGAGCAGCCAGACGTCACGCAGCTGCGTGTTGGTGGCCCGGTAGGAGTGGACGGCGAAGTCGGCGGCGAACAGAGCGCCTTCGCGGGAGGGCACCACCGTGGGCGCGGGCCCGATCGTCGGCCGGCTGAGCTTCTTGCGGCTGTTGTCGCGCAGGTCGACCAGGGTGAGATCGGTCAGGCCGTCGAGCAGCATCCGGTCCCCGGCGACGGCGAGGATGCGCGGCGCCTGCTGCACGGTGCGGCCGGTCGCCGGCTCGATGAGCGCGTCCGTCGACTCGGCGCCGTCGGCGTTGATGGTGATCAGGAGGCCGTTCTTCGTTTCGGCGCGGACCTGGGTGTGGCAGCTGGCGGGCTGGCCGTGGCCGACCTCGCCGCCGTCGAGCTGCACGTGCTGGAGCCGGCAGCTGTCCGGCGCGTCCTGCCGGATCACCCACACGCTCACGTCGTCGACGCCGGGCGCCACCGACCAGGCGCGACCGAGCGACCGCGGCGGGCTCGCCGGGCCCGTGTAAACGAAGACGTCGAACAGGTCGTTGTCGTGGTGGGCGGTCAGGACGGCGGACTTCCCGACGCGCACGACGCTCATCTCGGCGCCACCGCCGGGGTAACCGGGCGGAGTGCCGGCGGGCCCGCGGTCGGCGTCGAAGAGGGTCGGGCCGGTGGTGGGGAGCAGCGCGGTGACGCCGATCCCGCCGGACGCGGCCACGCCGTGAAGGCCCTCCGGCAGGGCAGCCGCGGAGGTCGGCGGCGCGCTGGTCGGCGCCGGAGCCGGCGGCGGGGTGGGCTCGTCGCCGGTGCACCCGGCCAGCACGAAGAGCGCCGCGCCGAGCGCGGCACCGCGAAGTACGGGTCCGTTCAGGGTTTTCCCCCGATCTCCCTGGAGGAATCCGGTTCTACCATCGTGGACATGGGCGAGGAAGAGACCACGACGGTACAGCCGGCTACCGAGACCAAGCCGTTGAGCGAGCGCGATCTTCGGGTGTCCGACGACGAGCGCGAGCACGTCGTCGGGGTGCTCCAGAAGGCCATCGGCCGCGGGATGATCGACCTGGACGAGTTCACCGAGCGCACGGACCGCGCGCTCGCGTCGAAGACGCGGGGCGAGCTGAACACCGTGCTGGCCGACCTCGCCGGTCTCTACCACCCGGCCGCGGCCGGCGCGGCGGCCCCGTCGTACGCGCCCCCGGTGGGCTTCAGCGGCGGTTACGTGCCCGGTCAGCGTTTCGAGCTCAACGCGAAGTACTCGTCCCTGCACCGCGGCGGCCCGTGGGTGGTGCCGTCGGAGATGGTCGTGCGGAACAAGTACGGCTCGACCAAGCTGGACTTCACCGAGGCCCAGGTCCAGTCGCCGGTGGTGCACATCGAGCTGGACGCCAAGTGGGGCTCGGTCGAGATCGTCATCCCCGAGCACGCGGCGGTCGACGTCAACGCGATCAGCGACGTCAAGTTCGGCTCGATGGAGGACAAGACCCACAGCAACGGCCGCATGGGCAACCCGCGGTACGTGCTGAGCGGCCGCGTCCACGGCGGTTCGCTGGTCATCCGCCACCCGCGACGCGGGCTCTTCGGCTAGCCCGGGGCCCCTCTGCCCCCGGCGTCAAGAAGGCCTCCCCTGCCCAGGCATCGGGCGGGGGAGGCCTTCGCCCGTTAGACGGCGACCGGCTGGGCGGCGATCGGCTGGGCGGTCCGCAGGTGCCGGGCGACGAAGTAGACGAGGACGGCGAAGGCGACCGCGCTCAGCCCGGCGACGGCGTGGAGGCCGTCGGCTTCGGTGTGGGCGCGGACGATGGCGTTGCCCAGGGTGCCGACGGTCGCCATGCCGAGGGCGTAACCGAACTCGTTGGCGGTCTGGGCGAGCGACGCGGCGGCCCCGGCCCGGCGCGGCGGCACGGACCCGACGACGAGATCGGTCCCGAGCGTGACCATCGGCCCGACCCCCAGCGACGTCACCGCGAACCCGATCGCCGGCCACACGGGGTCGGCGTCGGCGAAGGCCAGCACGACCATGCCGAGCGCGGCGGTGACGACCCCGCCCGCGATGAGCGTGCCGGTCGGAACGCGCCGGGCCAGCACGGGAGCGACGAGGAAGCTGATGGTCGAGGTGACCATCCCGGGCAGCAGCCCGAGCGCCGCGGCGATGGGCGAAAGGTGCAGTGCGAGCTGGAAGAACTGCGCGACGAACAGCATCGTGGTGCCGCCGAGCATGCTGAACAGCAGCATCCCGCCGAGCGCGGTGCGGAACGCCGTCCCGGCGAAGAGCCGCAGGTCGAGCAGCGGCTCGTCGAGCGTCCGCTGCCGTTTCACGAAGACGTACCCGACGGCGATCCCGGTGATCAGAGCCGCGACCGGCAGCGGGCGGACGCCGTCGCGAGCGAGCTCCTTGACGCCGTAGACGGCGGGCAGGATCGCGGCGAGCGACAGCGCGACACTGGGCAGATCGAGGCGGCCGGCGGTCTCGTCGCGGTATTCGGGCAGCAGCTTCGGGCCGATGACCAGCAGCAGGACCATGGCCGGGACGCCGAGCAGGAAGACCGAGCCCCACCAGAAGTGTTCGAGCAGGAACCCGCCGACCACCGGCCCGATGATCGCGCCGACGGAGAAGCACCCGGCCCAGATCCCGATCGCCGACGCGCGTTGCCGAGGGTCGGTGAACATCGTCCCGATGAGCGCGAGGGTAGAGGGAGCGAGCGTCGCCCCGGCGATCCCGAGCACGGCCCGCGCCCCGATGAGCATCGCGGCACTGGTGGAGAACGCGGCGACGACGGAGGCGAGCCCGAAGGCGGTGGCCCCGATGAGCAGCAGCTTCCGCCGTCCGATCCGGTCCCCAAGGGTCCCCATGGTGACCATGAACCCGGCGACCATGAAGCCGTAGGTGTCCATGATCCACAGCTGTTCGGTGCCATCGGCGTGCAGGCTGACGGCGAGTTTCGGCAGCGCGAGGATGAGCACGAAGACATCGAGCGACACGAGAAGGGTGGGCAGCGCGAGCACGGCCAGCCCAACCCACTCCCGCCGCCCGGCCCGGGTACCTGTGGTCATGACCGTTACCTCCCGACTCGGCTTTCTCCTTCACCTACGCGTCGAGCGAGCCGGGCCGGAATCGACAGTTCTTCTGTCTTCTTTTCGTCCGAACGCCGTGAAGGCCACCTCGGACCGGGGTCCGAAGTGGCCTTCACGGGACGTCGTTGTCCACACCCCTCGAACGTTGTGGACAACTCCGCGTCCTAGGTTCGCACAAACCCGGACCGTCGGTGATGACCGATAGACTGAGCGTGGGGCTGCCCCCCTGGGGAGGGTGGGGGGCGCGCGTCGGAGGCCGAGTCGGTTCAAGCGTTCGCCGCACTTCTTCCGGAACGACCGACACACCGTCCGAAACGGCCAACATGGCTACGGGAACGGTGTGCGAGGCCGACAGCGGAACTCCGTTGTCGGGCGCGTTGGCCACTCCGGTCGGCATGGTGGCCGTTGCCGTGCTCACCTGACGAGGACTCTCCCAGAGCGGCTCCCTGGCCGGGCCCTCGCAAGCCGGTTCTCTCGTGCACTCGGCCGGCGGCGGCTTGTCTTGGATCTCGGCCGGGTCGCACCTCGCCCAGGCACCGTGAGTCGGGCGGGCGGAGTGGCGACTTCGCCAGGGCCCTGCATCGGAGGCTGAGTTCGCGCCGTTTCCGGGGGATCTGCCTCGGTGCCCAGCCTCGCGACCGGGCACCGAAGGCCGATCCGCAGGTCAGGGGCGGGTAGCTGCTCGCGCGGCCGTCGGATTCGATGTCGCCAGGGCCGCTTCCGCCAACTCCTCGCACTCCGCCAGCGTCACGCTCGCCAAGCCGGCGCCCACCGTGCGGACTGCCGGGGCGTTCATCGAGAGGCTCGTCAGGCCGAGGCCCGCCAGGACCAGCGCCAGCCGGGGGTCGGCCGCCGCTTCGCCGCAGACTCCTGCCGGTTTGCCCGTGGCCTTGGCCGCGTCGCCGATCAGCTTGAGCAGGCGCAGCAGCGCCGGCTGCCAGGGGTCGTTCAGCTTCGCGACCGCGCCCAGCTGGCGGTCCGCCGCCAACGTGTACTGCGCCAGGTCGTTCGTGCCGACCGAGACGAAGTCGACGGCCTCGAGGATTTCGCGGGCGCTCAGCGCCGCCGCCGGGATTTCGATCATCACGCCGGCCCGGGCGATGCCCGCCGCGCGGACGCGGTCGGCGAACCAGGCGGCTTCCTCGACCGTCGCGACCATCGGCGCCATCACCGAGACCTCGGCGCCCGAGTCCTCCGCGGCACCCGCGATGGCTTCGAGCTGGCGGTCCAGGATCTCCGGGCGGTCGAACGCCACGCGCAGCCCGCGCACTCCGAGCGCCGGGTTCGGCTCGGCCTCCGGCGACAGGAAGGCGAGCGGCTTGTCGGCGCCCGCGTCCAAGGTCCGGACGATCACGGGCTTGCCGCGGAACGGCGACAGCACCGCGGTGTAGGCCGCGCGCTGGTCGGCCACCGACGGCTCGGCCGGCGCGTCCAGGTAGCAGAACTCGGTGCGGAACAGGCCGACGCCCTCGGCGCCCGCGTCCGCCGCGGCCTGCGCGTCGGCCGGGGAGCCGACGTTGCCGTAGACCTTCACGCGGTGGCCGTCGGACGTCGCGCCGGTGCCGTTCCAGTCGGCCAGCTGGGCCACCGTCGCGGTGACGACCGGGGCCGCGGGGTCGGCGACCTCGACGGCACCCGTGTCGCCGTCGACCGCAAGCGCTTGCGCGTCCAGCGCCAGCAGGCCGCGGACCGCGACGACGGCCGGGATGCCGAGCGCGCGGGCCAGGATCGCGGTGTGGCTGGTCGGGCCGCCCTCTTCGGTGACCAGGGCGAGCACCTTCGCCGGGTCGAGGCCGGCGGTGTCGGCGGGCGCGAGGTCGCGGGCGACCAGCACGCTCGGGGTCGCCAGCTCGGGCACCCCGGGCGGCGCGATGCCGAGCAGCTCGGCGATCAGCCGGTCACGCACGTCGCGGACGTCGCGGACGCGCTCCGCCATGTACCCGCCCGCGGCGGCCAGCGCCTCGGCGAAGCCCTCGGCAGACTGGTAGACGGCGCGCGTGGCGGGCAGTCCCTGGGTCTTGACCAGCTGTTCCGCCTGCGAGGCGAGCGCCGGGTCGGCGGCCATCGCGGCGGTCGTGATCAGGATCGTCGCCGCTTCGCCGGACGCGGTCTCGGCCTGTTTCTCCAGGCGCGCGGCCACGGCTTCGGCGGCGGGCACGATCCGGGCGGCTTCGGCGGCCGGATCGGCCGGGGCCGGCGTGGCGGCGGGCTCACCCAGCGGCTCCGCGACGCGGACGACGGGACCACTCGCGCGGCCGGGGCTGACGGCGACCCCGGACAAAGGCCCCGCCGACGTGCGTCCCGCAGCGGAGGCGGCATCAAGCTCAGACGACATGGTCTAGACCATAGCTCAGATAGACCTGGATATCTCGTGGTGGCGGGCACAAGCCGCGACGGCGTACCTGTTCGAGTACCGGCCGGACCTCCTCGTGCCACCAGGCTTCGGCCAGCTCGCCGCGGCTGGACACCGGCCGCCCGGCCAGCATACGACGGAATCCCCAGGCCTCGGCCGAGTCGGCGAGCCGGAACCAGTCGGCCGGATCGTCGAGCCACAGGCCGAAGCGGACGTCGTCCGGCAGCGGTACGCGCTCCAGGAACAGCCGCTCCGCGGTCTTCGACGGCAGGTCCGCGAGCGTCAGGCAGCGCATCGCGCACGCGATCGTGCAGATCCGCCGGACCCGCGCGCGGATCGTGCGGGCGCCGCGAGCCCGCTCGATGGCGACGCGGTGGTGGCCGTCGTCGACGAAGAACATGTCGGTGACGCCTTCGAGCCGCACGAGCCGCACCGGCGGGAGCTCGGCCGACGTCCGCGTCAGGCTCTCCCAGCGTTCGCGCAGCGCCCGGTTGCGCGGCCGGAACTCACGGTCGAAGTCGCCGGCGCGGGCCACGGTGCCGACGATGTCCTCAAGCGGCACGTCGTAGCCGCCTTCGTCGATCTCGAACTGCCTGCCGAGCGCCTTCAGCGTCTCGTCGAGCGGCATGATCGCGAGGTGATCCGCGCGTCTCGCTTCGGCGATCGCCCTCAGGTGAGCCGCGTAGCCACGCCACCAGGCCGAGCCGAATGAATCGCCCATGTGAGGTGCAACACGGGCGTCCGGACGATCATTCCCCCAGGTCAGCGGCCGTCGGGTAGGACGGCTGCGCGCCGTGCCGGGTCACGCTGAACGCCGCCACGCGCACCGCGTGCTTCGCCGCGGAGACCAGGTCGGCGCCGTCGGCGAGGGACGCCGCGAGCGCGCCGGCGAAGGCGTCCCCGGCCCCGGTGCTGTCGACGGCTTCGACCTTCGGCGACGCGACTTCGGTGGTGGAACCGGCTTCGACGACGACCGCGCCGGCCGCGCCGAGGGTGACGACGGCGGCGCGCGGCCCGAGGTCGAGGAGCTGCCGGAAGTCCGCGCCGGGTCCGGTCAGCCAGGCGGCTTCGTGCTCGTTGACCAGCAGGACGTCCAGCTTGGCCAGCGTCCCGGCGGAGAGCTTCGCCGCCGGCGACAGGTTCAGCAGGACCTTGACGCCCTGTTCGGCGGCCTTCGCGACGGCGTGCTCGACGGTCGGCAGCGGCACCTCGAGGGAGGCGACCATGACCCGCACCCCGTCGAAGACGGCCTCGACGTCGGCCGGTTCGAGGCTCGAGTTGGCGCCCGGGGAGACCAGGATCGAGTTCTCGCCGTCCGGGGTGACGGTGATGTAGGCGATGCCGGTCGGCCGGTCACTGGTCCGGACCAGCCCGGTGTCGACGCCCGCCGCGCGGAGCGAACCGAGCAGCAGCCGGCCGTAGGTGTCGTCACCGACGGCGCCGAGCAGCGCGACGTCCGCACCGAGCCGCCCCGCCGCGACCGCCGTGTTGGCGCCCTTGCCGCCGGGGGAGAGCACGGTGTCCCCGCCCAGCACGGTCTCACCCCCACCCGGCCGCCGATCCGCCGCGACGACGAGGTCGGCGTTGGCGGATCCCACAACGAGCACGTCGGAGTTCATCTCCGTACTTTGCCACGAAACGCCGTCCGACCAGGTCATCAGGGTCGGCCCGGAAGAAAGTGAAGGTTTTTGTAACTTATCCGGGGCTGAGTGCGACAATCATGCGAGCAGCGGATGTCTGTCACTCGTTCGGGGGATGCATGTCCCCCGGACGTCACTTCACAGACCGGCTCCGCTCTCTTGGAACGTCAGCACGGAGACGTGATGACGTTGCCCGACCGGCGCGAGCCGGGCAGGGCATCGGGTCGCCGGCGCCGATCACGTAGCCCCCCGAGTGATCGGCGTCGGCGGCGCCCCCGCCGCCACGCCCGCGGCGTACTCCCGGAAGAGATCCGGCCGGAAGACGGCCATCGCCGCCCGCACCTGACCGATCGCGGCGTCGCTGAACGCCTCGGGCACCCGAACGGTCCGAGGCTCCCCGGGCAGCCGGTACACGCCGAGTTTCGCCCCGATCTGCCAGAAGCGGCGGAGTTCGGGACGCCGTTCCGGCGCCTCCTGATCGACGGGGAGCAGATCGACCACGCGCAGGGTCAGCGGGTCGTGGGTGACCGTGAGGACCCGGACCTCGGCCAAGTCCGGCCAGGCGAGTGCGAAGAACTCCTCACGCCGGCGACGCTTCCAGCTGATTCCTTCGGCCGAAATGATCAGTTGTGCGGAGTGGGAGCTCTTCCGGTACCAGCGCGGTGTGCAGCAGATCAACCAGACCGGCGCGGCGAACCCGAACCCCGCGAGGGTGAAAAGCGCTGTGCGGCTTTCAGGATCGTCGAGCGGCAGCGCGAGCGCGGCGATCACGCCCCCCACCGCCACCAAGGCACCGGCCGTGCGCCAGTACCTCCGCGGAGACCACTCGGCGGGCGAAATCACCGACGCACCACGGTCGGGACTGCCGGCAGCCGGCGGGTTCGGCACCCGGACCGGCTCCGTGAGCCGGACGTCGGCCGGGTGGTGCACGACCGGACGCCGCAGCCGCCTGAGGCGTCGACGTTCCGCCCAGCCCAAAAAGACGAGAAGCAAGACCACCAGAGCCGGCACCCACGACGGCATCTTCCGCTTCACGACATCACGCTGGAAATCCGTCTCCCAGCCCACGACGGGAACGGCCTTCCCGAAGTCGTCCGGCGTCAGTTCGTCCAGGTCGAACCGCACGGACCTGGTCGTGCTGCCGACGGGAGTCACGTCGGCCACGCAGATCCAGTAGAACCCGATACCCCCGCGGCTGATCGGCCCGAGCCGCTCACACGACTTGACGCGAGCGAGAGCGACGGGCGTGCCGCCGCGGTCCGGACCGTGGCTCGCGGTCGCCCACGCCACCCCCGTCCACGACCCCACCACGAACAGCACGGCGAGAACCGCGATGACGACGCTTCGCACCCACTGCGGTCGGCCGACCGTGGGAACGTTCATGCGGCGGCCTTCCGGGTCCCGAGCTCTTCCGATGTCGAGGTCACGGCGGCTAGATCGACCCGGAGATCCGCTGAGCGCCCGGCTGCCCGGAAAACGGCCGGCCGTCGTCGGCGGTGACCGGGCCGGAGCGAGGCACCTTGTCGACCGGATAAGCGGTCGAGTGGTCTTCCGGGACGATCGACGTCGCGTCGCGGTCGTGCTGCGACTCCCCGGCGGATTGACCGGGTCCGGTGGCCAGCTGCTCGAACGCCTTCATGCCGGTTTCCCGCGCTGCCGCTTTCGCGAAGCCGTCGAACATTTCCTTGCCCGCGGTTCCGACGGCGGAGACGACCCTGCGGAAGAAGTCGCCGAGCGCGCCGAGAAACTCTTTCGCCCGCGAGAAAGCTCGCGCGAGCCGGCTGCACTCCTCGACCATCTTCCCGCCCTGCTTCACCGCGAACGGCACGCCTTCCGCGGCCAGCGCCGCGGGATACCCGGGCGGCGGGTAGCGGAGCAGGATCATGACGACTTTCGCGAGCGTGTCGGTGATGAGGTCACGGATCAATGTGCGGACGACGTCGAGGATCGTTTTGCAGATCCCGATGACCTGCGCCACCTTCGTCGCCGCGTCCGACAGCGCCGCGTACGCGTCCAGCTGCTGCTGGACATAGACCCGGTACTGGTCGGCGACCTTGCCCTTCCAGCCGAGACAGTTCTTCCGCACTTCGGCGGTCATTTCCTCGGCGGTCTTCTGGACGTGCTCGCCGATCGTCTCCCACTTCTTGCCTTCGAGATCCAGGGCGTCCTGGTCACCGGTGACCCAGTCGAGCGGTTCCTTCAGGAAGTCGAGGTGCTCGATCAGCCAGCCGAAACCCCAGCTCACCAGCGTTTCGAGGGGATTCCCGTCCTTGACCAGGTCCATGGCACCGAGGCCGGCGTTCGCGAGGCTGAACAGGCCTTCGGTCCAGTCGCCGTGCAGGATCTTCTCGAAGCCGCCGTAGTAGTCCTGCAGGGCTCCGGCACCTTCGAGGAGGCTGTCGGCGCCGTACTTCTCGGAATCCGTCTCGCGCTTGGCTTCCGCCATGAGCGGGCTTTCAGCCACGGCTGACCTCCGAGGCCCGGTTCACCAGTGCCGACGCCGATTCTTCGTCCACCCGGCGTGCCTTCGCCCAGGCCTGCACCGCTTGTACGTGGTAATCGGCTCCGGCGACCACTGACTCGAGCGTGTCCGTCGCCTGGCCCGCCAGGTGACCGCACCAGGTGCTGAGCTGGCACAGCCGGCCGATCAGCCCGAACGCGTCCGGGCCGATCGGGTCGTCACGGCTGAGGGCCAACGCCTGTTTGAGGACGTCGAACGTCGCTTCCATCTGCTTGGCGTGCTCGTCGATCGCCTCGGGGTTCTCGTCGAACCCGGGGCCAGTTCGTCCGGCCACGTCTACCTTCCCCCTCTTCCTGCGCTCAGCGCAGGTAGTCGCCGTCGCCGAAGTAGTCGTCGTCCACGCCGTCGTTCGCCGGCGGGCGAACCGCGGGTGGAGCCGGCTTCGGTGGTTCTTCTTCGGCGATGAAGCGGGAACCGTCGTCGGCGCGAGCCCCGTAGCCGCCGCCCTCGACGAAGCCGTCGGGCTCGGGTTCGGGGTATTCGTGGTGCAACTGGCCGACCAGCTCGTGCATCGTGTCGGTGCCCGCGATCGAAGGCACACCGGACTCGACCGCGGCGGCGAGCCTGCTCTGCGCGACCTGGACGGTCCGGAGGATCTCCCCGGCCAGATCGGGCTTGTCGCGGACCGCGTGGCCGATCTCGAGGCCGACGAGGTTGCCGAGGTGGTTGACCTTGACGGCGATCTGGCCGTCTTTGCTGCGCTCGGCGACGGAGACCGTCGCCATCTCGGCGCGCATCCGGTCGGCCTTCTGCTGCGCCTGCGCCATCTTGGCCTCGAAGGCCGCGAAAAGCTGCTCAGGATTCGTCACGCGAACCTCCCCGTTCACGTCAGTAACCGTACGGCGACCGAGTGTGGCATAGGGCACCGACAGTCGCGGGCGGTTCCGCTTTTTGTGACGTGGCTTTCCCTACCCAAGTGGGCGGTCAACCGGGTGTTTGCGCTGCTCAGCGCGTCCTAGCGTCGGCGTCATGAGCATTTCTGACTGGAAGCGGACGATCTACGCCCTCCTCGCGCTCCCCGCGCACCTGGGCGGCCCCGAGGTGCGGCGACGGCTGGCCCGGCGGTTGCTGGGCGCCGAAACCCGGCGGGGAGGTGTCGGCGCCAGTGCCGCGGCGTTCCCGGTCGCGCTGCTGGTCTGGTACCTCGTCGGGCGGATCGCGACCTACGGGCTCTTCTGGAGCGACGCCGACGCGGCCGGGTCGTGGGGCGGGCCCTCGCTGGCCGGGGCGTGGATCGTGCACTTCTTCTGCGCGCTGGGCATGGCCGTTCCGTGCATGTGGCTGCTGCGGCCGCTGACGCGGTGGCAGACCCGGGCCCCTGACCAGGTCGATTCCTCCCACCAGCTGTAACCGGTGCGCTATTGTGCGTAACGCAAGAGGGGAGATCGAACGCGAGGGGAGCGCAGTTCGGTGGGGTTGTTCGGTGACATGCTCGACGCTGCCAAGCACGTCGGGTCGGAGATCGCGCACACCGTCGAGTCGGGGGCCGATGGCCTCGGCAAGGTCCTGAACGGGGCCGGCATCGGCATGCTCGCGGGCGGGCTGCCCGGGGCGATCGCGGGTGGCTACATCGCTTCACAGACCGGCACCGGCGCGGACAACCCGCAGGCCGCCGGGTTGTCACCCGGGCAGCTGGTGCAGGCCGTGCTGACCGGGCCCGGCACCGAGTCGCTGCAGAGCGTGCACCGGGCCGGCGTGGACCAGTCGAAGTACCAGCTGCAGCTGGAGCAGGGGACGCGCGAGCTGACGTCCGGCCTCGAATCCGCGTGGACCGGCGGCGCCGCGGACGCGGCACGGGAGCGGCTCCAGCCGCTGACGGCGTCGGCGACCTCGGCGTCGGCGACGCTGGACCGCAACTCGACGCTGTCCCAGACGCAGATCGACCAGTTCCACCAGCTGAAGAACTCGCTGCACCCGGACGTCACCGACCAGCCGCCGACGCGCAGCGCCTGGGACGTCGCGACGCCGTGGGACACCGACACCGAAGACAAGATCAACCAGTACAACCGGAAGGCGCAGGAGAACGTCGAGCGGTACACCTCGTACTCGCAGCAGTCGAGCACGAACACCGCGGGCCGGACGATCGACTACGGCCAGCTGCGCGAGTACACCGGCGGCGAATTCGAGGTCAAGGACCCGAAGAACCCGGTCGAGCCGCCCGCCAAGCGTCCCCGCGTCGGCGGTGGCGACGACGACCACCGGCCGATCGGCGCGCAGGTGCAGCCGCCACCGGCGGTCCACCCGCCGGGCGTGCAGCCACCACCGCCTCCTGGTCAGGTCGTGCCGCCGCCTCCGGGTCAGGTCACACCGCCGGGCTCGTACACGCAGGTCCCGGGCGTCGACGACAGCGTCCGCGCGCAGGGTTACGTCCCGCCGTCGACGCAGTTCCCGCCGGGCTACCAACCTTCTTCGCCCTCTTCACCCGGCAGCGGTTTCGGCCCGGGCTTCGGCCCCGGTGGTGGCGGTTTCGGGCCCGGCGGTGGCTTCGGCCCAGGCGGCAGCGGCGGGTTCGGCCCGGGCTCGTCGCCGGGAACGGGCAGCGCCACCGGAGCCCGTGCTCCCGGCGCGTCCACCGGCGCGGGGCTTCCCGGCGAAGAACGTCCAGGCGCGCCCGGCGGGATCCGCGGCGGCGCGGCGGGCAAGCCGGGCTCGCCGGGGATGGGCGGCACGGGCCAGGGAGCCAAGGGCGGCAAGACCGAGGACGAAGAGCACCAGCGGGCGTCGTACCTGGTGGAAGCCGACCCGGAGAGCATCTTCGGGGCGTCCGACGAGAGGACCGTGCCCCCGGTGATCGGGCTGTGACGGTGCTTTACCTGCCCAAGTCCGCGCTGCTGACGGCCTGGGAGTGGGAGCGGCACGGCCCACCCCCGGCGGTCCTCGGCCCGGACAACCTCTGGCTCGGCGACGAGACCCGCAAGCGGCTCGACGAGAAGGTGCTCGACGTCCTCGCGTCGCTTCGCCTCGCCGTCGGCGGCACGCTGACACGCGAGTTCCGCGACGTCCTGCGCGTCCTGGCGCGCGGACCACGGCAGTTCACGGCGTGGCTGGGCGACATCGAGGCGGACGAGTCGGGCACGGCCCTGGTCTCGGCCGACGGCCCGCGCGCGTTCCGGCTGATCCGCAAGGCCGACACGATCCGGATCGACGCCGTGGAGCCGTCGCGGATCGCCGAATCGCTGGTGGACGTGCTGCCGCCGGTCCCACCCGCCCGGATCGAGCGGGTGGCGATCCCGGAGTCGCGGTTCTCGGGCCACGAAGAGTCGTACGACCTGGCCGACCCGACGTCCGACGCCACCCGCGACCCCCTGCCGTGGGCCCGCCGGCTGATGGCGGCGAAGCGAACGGGGCTGCACCAGTGCTACGCGGTGAACGGCGGTGCCCGCAGCGCCCCGATCACCGCGGTGGACGCGGCGGGAGTCGGACGAGTACTGACGTACGCGTTCCCGGGGCAAGAACGGATGGTCAGCATCCAGCCGGGCACCCGAGCGGCACTGGTCGACGTGCTGTACGCGACGCTCAACGGACTGGGAGGAGGAGCGCGATGACGGCGCCAGGAGGAGCGATCTTCAGCGGCATCGGCTTCTGGGCGACGGACATGCCCAGCGGCGCGGCGCGGCCGGCCGGTGGGCAGGGGTTCGCGATGAGCAGCTCGGAGATGCGGGCAATGCTCAAGAAGGCCGAAGACCTACGACAGACGATCGGCACCCAGTACCGCACCGCGTCGTACCTTTCGCGGGCCGATCCTCCGGCGGATGAGCCGGCCAGCAACGCCGCGGTGAACGGGCAGAACGGCGTCAACGAAACCGGCCGCTACTACGAGGGCCACCTTCGTTATCAGTTCGGCTACCTGACCGAGTTGATCAGCCGGCTTCGCAAAGCACTCGGGATCACTGAAGCCGTAGACCAGCAGGCAGCTGCCGACACCTCCACGAAACGCGGGATAGCCGAATGAACAGGCAGAGCATCGTCACCCTGACCGTTGCCGCCACGTGCGCCGCCCTGCTGAGCGGCTGCAACGGCGAACACGGCACAGCAACACCCGCGCCCACAAGCTCCGCAACCACCCCCGGGTCCGACGTACCCAATAACGGAGCCCCCGCGGTCGCCAATCCCCTTCCCGACCAGGTGCTGGCCGGCAGCCCGTGCGACACCGCTCTCACGGCCACGCAGGTGAGTGACTTCCTGGGCGACACCGGCCCCGGAAAGACCGAGGACGCCGAGCTCGGCCCGCTGTGTCAATGGGACAGCACGTCCGGAAGTGGCGCGGGGCTGACGGTCGGCTACGACACCAAGTCGGACCAAGGCCTGAGCCTCGCCTACAAGA
Source organism: Amycolatopsis sp. NBC_00348 (assembly GCF_036114655.1). Classification (NCBI taxonomy): domain Bacteria; kingdom Bacillati; phylum Actinomycetota; class Actinomycetes; order Pseudonocardiales; family Pseudonocardiaceae; genus Amycolatopsis; species Amycolatopsis sp. NBC_00348. The sequence continues at coordinate 8,327,000 of NZ_CP107994.1, forward strand.
ACACCAAGCCGAAATCCTCGCTCTGGAAAGAGCTGAGCCCGGTTCAGGAGTACCCGGCGATCGCCTACGGGGACACGTCCGACAAGCGGCTTTGCAACGTCGTCGTCGGCGTGACGGACAAGCTGACCTACGGCGTCACGCTGATCCTCGGAGACCGAGCCGCCGCCGACGGCAAGGACGCTTGCGAGATCAGCCGCAGCGTCGCGGACTTGGTGCTGACCAACCTCAAGGCGAGGGCCTGAGCTGCACCTTTCCGTAACCTTCGCCGCCGCGTTGGTTCGGGACTTGTTGTCGTAAGCGCCTAGACTGTTCGGATGAGCCACCCCACGCGGAGGGGTCGCGCGCGTGCGGCTACCGAACTGGACATCCGGCGGACCGCCCGGAGGCTCCTGGTCGAGCAGGGGCCCGAGGCGGTCACCCTGCGCGCGATCGCGCGGGAGCTGGGGATCACCGCGCCCGCCTTGTACCGGTACTACGAATCGCGCGATGACCTGGTCGAGAACCTGCGGCTGGACGTCTGCGCGGACCTGGCCGACGAGCTGGCCGAGGACATCGCGGAGATCCCCGACGACGGGATGCTGCAGCTGTTCGCCATCTGCAAGGGCTTCCGGCGGTGGGCGCTCACCCACACGAAGGAATTCACGCTCGTGTTCGCGTCGCCGACCGGTGGGGTCGGGTCCGCGGCCGGGAGTGCGCTGAGCCGGGTCGACGAGCCGTTCGGGCGGATCTTCCTGGCCGCCGCCGGGCGGGTGCTCGCGATGCACGACCTGGTCACGCCGCCCAGCAGCGGGGTGCCGGACGAGCTGCGCGATGACCTCATGACGTTCCAGCAGTCGCTGGCCGACGTGCTCTCCGAGTCCGGGCAGAACATCCCGGCGGAGCGGCTCGACCTCGGCGTGACGTACCTGATGATCCAGTTCTGGGCCCGGCTCTACGGGCACGTCACGCTCGAGGTCTTCGGCAACTACCCGATCCCGATGTCCAAGCCGGACGTCCTGTTCGAGTCCATGCTGATCGACCTCGCGAAGGAAATCGGGCTCGACCGCAGCTAGGCCGCGTGGCCGCCGTCGACCGAGAGGGTCGACGCCGTGACGTACGCGTTGGCCGGGGCCGCGAAGTAGGCCACCGCCGACGCCACCTCGGCCTCCGTTCCGTAGCGGTCGAACGCTGTCAGGGCGCGCTGGTCGGCCGCGTACGGTCCGTCGGCCGGGTTCATGTCCGTGTCCGTCGGGCCCGGGTGGACCAGGTTGACCGTGATGCCGCGCGGGCCGAGTTCGCGGGCCAGGGCCTTGGTCAGGCCGGTCATCGCCGCCTTGCTCGTCGCGTACAGGACCATGCCCGGGCCGGGTACGCGGTCGGCCACGCAGCTGCCGATCGTGATCACGCGGCCGCCTTCGCCCAGGTGGGCGGCCGCGGCCTTGGTCACCGCGAGCACTCCGCGGACGTTCACCGCCAGCACGCGGTCGACGTCCTCGATCGCGGTGTCCGACAGCGGCCCGACGAAGCCGACGCCGGCGTTGTTCACCAGGACGTCGAGCCGGCCGAACTCCGCGACCGTGGTTTCCACGGCCGCCGACACCGCGGCGGCGTCCGCCGAGTCAGCCTGGATCGCCAGGGCCCGCCGGCCGAGGGCCTTGATCTTGTCGACGACGTCAGCCGCCTGCCCGGCGTTGTGCTGGTAGGTCAGGGCGACGTCCGCGCCGTCCTCGGCGAGCCGCAGTGCCGTGGCCGCACCGATGCCACGGCTGCCGCCCGTCACCAGGGCCACCTTGCCGTCGAGGGTCATGCCGGGTTCTCCTTCGATCGAGCGGATTTCCTTGACCGCTCAATCAAATCGAGAACACCTCGCGAGCACTGGCACCTTTCCGCCGTCGCGCTACGGGACCAAGACACCCCCCACCGCTCCCAGGGGGGCGTCCCCAGGTTCAGTCTACCGGCGGGGTACGACGGAGGGCCGGAAAAACGGTTGTGCAGCAACGGTTATCCACATTCGGCAGTGGGTGTGGACAACTGGCCGGAGGACCGGTGACGGTCGGTCGGCGACGGCGGACAACCGCAGCTGGACCCGGGCGAGGCCCCCAACGGACGGTGGCCGGGCTCGGGCTGGATGGTGGCCACCCCGCAAAGGGTGGCCACCAGCGTGGCCTACAGGACGATGTTGACCAGCTTGCCCGGGACCACGATCACCTTGCGTGGCGTGCCGTCGCCGACCAGGGCGGCGACCTTCTCGTCCGCCAGTGCTGCCGCCTGGACTGCGTCCGGTGCGGCGTTCGCGGGGACCGTGATGCGGGAGCGGACCTTGCCGTTGACCTGGATCGGGTACTCGACCGAGTCCTCGACCAGGTACTTCTCGTCCACCACCGGGAACGGGCCCTGCACCAGCGAATCCGCGTGGCCCAGGCGGCGCCACAGCTCCTCCGCCATGTGCGGGGCCAGCGGGGCCAGCATCAGCACCAGCGGCTCGGCCAGCTCGCGCGGTGTCGACGCGGTCGCGCCGTACGTCTTGGTGACGTGGTTGTTCAGCTCGATCAGCTTGGCGCCGGCCGTGTTGAAGCGCATCTCCGCGTAGTCCTCGCGGACACCCGCCACGGTTCGGTGCAGCACCTTGCGGTCCGCTTCCGAAGCGTCCTCTGTGGACACTCGCAGCTCGCCGCTCGCCTCGTCGACGATCAGGCGCCACAGCCGTTGCAGGAACCGGTGCGAGCCCACGACGTCCTTGGTCGCCCACGGGCGGGACATGGCCAGCGGGCCCATCGCCATCTCGTAGAAGCGGAACGTGTCGGCGCCGTAGTTCTCGGCCATCTCGTCCGGCGTGACGACGTTCTTCAGGCTCTTGCCCATCTTGCCGTACTCCTGGCTGACTTCCTCACCTTCGAAGAAGTACTTGCCGTCGCGCTCCTCGACCTGCTCGGCCGCGACGTAGACGCCGCGGGCGTCGGTGTAGGCGTACGCCTCGATGTAGCCCTGGTTGAACAGCTTCCGGTACGGCTCCTTGGACGTCACGTGGCCCAGGTCGAACAGCACCTTGTGCCAGAACCGCGAGTACAGCAGGTGCAGCACCGCGTGCTCGACGCCGCCGACGTACAGGTCGACGCCGCCGGTGTCGTCCGCGCCGTGCTCGGCGGCGCGCGGGCCCATCCAGTACGCCTCGTTCTCCGGCGCGCAGAACGACTCCGCGTTCGTCGGGTCCACGTAGCGCAGCTGGTACCAGCACGAACCGGCCCAGTTCGGCATCGTGTTGATGTCGCGGCGGTAGGTCTTCGGGCCGTCGCCCAGGTCCAGCTCGACCTCGACCCAGTCGGTCGCGCGGGCCAGCGGGGACGACGGCATCGAGTCGCGGTCGTCGGCGTCGAACGTCACCGGCGAGTAGTCGGCGACCTCGGGCAGCTCGATCGGCAGCATCGACTCCGGGACGGCGTGCACTTGGCCGTCCTCGTCGTAGACCACCGGGAACGGCTCGCCCCAGTAGCGCTGGCGCGAGAACAGCCAGTCGCGCAGCTTGAACTGCACGGTGCCGACGCCGGTACCGTCCTCGGCCAGGCGCTCGATGATCGTCTTCTTGGCTTCGGCGACGTCCATGCCGTCCAGGAAGCCGGAGTTGATGGCCGGGCCGTCGCCGGTGAACGCCTTGCCGTCGAAACCCTCGGACGGCTGCACGGTCCGGATGATCTCCAGCCCGAACTTCTCGGCGAACTCCCAGTCGCGGACGTCCTGGCCCGGGACGGCCATGATCGCGCCGGTGCCGTAGCCCATCAGGACGTAGTCGGCGACGAAGACCGGGATCTGCTTGCCGTTGACCGGGTTCGTCGCGTACGCGCCGGTGAAGACGCCGGTCTTCTCCTTGTTCTCCTGCCGGTCCAGCTCGGACTTCCGCGACGCCGCGACGCGGTACTCCTTGATGGCGTCGGCGGGCGTCGCCGCGTCGCCGGTCCAGCGCTTGTCGACGCCTTCGGGCCAGGTGGCCGCGGTCAGCTTGTCGACCAGCGGGTGCTCCGGCGCCAGCACCATGTAGGTGGCGCCGAACAGGGTGTCCGGCCGGGTCGTGAAGACCTCGATGGCGTCTTCGCCGGCCTTGAACGTGACGCGGGCGCCGTGCGAGCGGCCGATCCAGTTCCGCTGCATGGACTTGACCTTCTCCGGCCAGTCCAGCAGGTCCAGGTCGTCGACCAGGCGATCGGCGTAGGAGGTGATCCGCATCATCCACTGGCGCAGGTTGCGGCGGAACACCGGGAAGTTGCCGCGCTCGCTGCGGCCGTCGGCGGTGACCTCTTCGTTCGACAGCACCGTGCCCAGGCCCGGGCACCAGTTGACCGGCGCCTCGGAGATGTAGACCAGACGGTGGTCGTCGATGATCGTCTTGCGCTCGACCGCGCTCAGGGACGCCCAGTCACGGCCGTCCGGTGTCGGGCGCGAGCCGTCGGCGAAGGCGGCCTCCAGCTCGGCGATCGGCCGCGCGCCACCCGCGGCCTCGTCGTACCAGGAGTTGAAGATCTGCAGGAAGATCCACTGCGTCCAGCGGTAGTACTCGGGGTCGATCGTGGAGATGCGACGGCGTTCGTCGTGGCCCAGGCCCAGGCGCCGGATCTGGCGCAGGTAGGTCCGGATGTTCTCCTCGGTCGTCTTGCGCGGGTGCTGCCCGGTCTGGACCGCGTACTGCTCGGCCGGCAGGCCGAACGCGTCGAAGCCCATCGTGTGCAGCACGTTGCGCCCGATCATCCGGTGGAAGCGGGCGAAGACGTCGGTGCTGATGAAGCCCAGCGGGTGCCCGACGTGCAGGCCGGAGCCCGACGGGTACGGGAACATGTCCTGGACGAACAGCTTGTCGCTGGGGACCGGCTGCCCCTCGACCGCCAGCGGCCCGACGGGGTTGGGCGCGTGGAACGTGCCGTGGTCGGCCCAGAAGTCCTGCCAGCGCCGCTCGATCTGACCGGCCAGCGCGGCCGTGTAGCGGTGCGCCGGGACGTCGGTCCCTGTTGTCTCGGTCATCGCCGTCTTCCTTCGTCGCGAGGTACTCCAGAAACAACTCGACCCCTCAGCCTCGAGGGCATGAGGGGTCGCCGCGCCGGCCGGGGCCCGGTCAGCGCGGCAGGCTGAGGAGCAGCCGAGCCGTGTTCATACGTTCATCGTAACTTGCTGGTCAAAGCCGTTCGGAGGGGACCGCCAGTGCGACGAACTGCGTGACCTGGGTGGGCGAGAAGTTGTTGTCGCTGACGATCACCAGGCTGCGCTCGCCGTTCGGCAGCTTCGGGCCCCAGGTCATGCCCTCGATGTTGTCCACAGTGGACAATCCGAGGTCGGCCACGTCGAAGAGCAGGCGCTTCTTGACCGGCGTGACGTGCTTCGCCGCACCCAGTGACGGCACGTTCAGGACGTTCGTCGCGCCCTTCGTGTCGATTTCGTAGACGCGCACCTTGTTGCCGACACCGGTGACGAACGAGCGCTCCATCATCAGGAACTTCGTCGGGTCGGCCTGGTCGACGGCCAGCATCGACGAGACGCCGGTCGTCGCGAACGCGCCGGCCGGGACCGGTGACGCGAAGATCGGCTCCTGCGGGTAGGCGTACTGGGCGAGGACCGGGCCGTAGCGGCCCTGCAGCGTGATCCGGGAGACGCCGCCGGTCGTCAGCGTCGACTCCGGGCCGTCCTGCAGGAGCGGCCCCTCGACGTCGCTGGCCAGCAACGCGCCGAAGCCGGCGAACGTGATGCCCTCGAGCACCAGGTTCTGCCGCGGGCCTGCCGTCGGCGTCATCTTCTCGTTCGCAGGGATCGGCAGGTCACGGACGTACTTGCCGTCACGGCGCGCCTCGCGGATCGACGGGTCGATCAACGTCGTCGCGGTGCGCTCGCCCTCCTGCGACCAGTAGTAGTCGCCGGTCCACGGGTCGACGCGCAGCTCTTCGGGGTCGATCGTCTGCTCGTTCTGCGGCTTGGCGGGGTCGTTCTGCGTGAGCGGCGGGTACGGCGTGCCGTCCGGCCGCAGCAGCGGCTTCGTGCCGGTGAAGGTGACGTCGCCGACGCCCTTCGCCGTGATCGGGAAGGTCGCGGTGTAGAACCGGGCCGGGTTGATCGCCGACCGGTCGTCGCAGATCAGGGCGTAGCCGCCGGTCCGGGGGTCGTAGTCGATGCTGGACAGGCCGCCGACCGTCGTCCCCTGGTACTGCAGGGAGTTCGGGACGATCTTCTCGCCGAGCAGCCGGATCGGGCGCTGGTGACTCTCGGTGGCATCGGCCGGCGCCGCGGCGGCCAATCCCCCGATCAGGGCAAGGGCCAACACGGTGGGCAGTACGCGGGGTGACATGGCCTGTAGCACAGTCGATCAGGGTATCCGGCAGGTTGCCAGGACGTCACGCTTATCCTTGACCCGTGTTCGCTATCGCGCTGGTTCCGATCCTGCTCGGTGTCGTCGTCGGCTGGGGCGGTGTCCTCGGCGTCCGCGAAAAACTGACGCGCGAAGGCGGCACCGGCGTGCGCACGCAGGCCGCGTTGCGCAGCGAAGACGCGTTCAAGCTCGCGAACCGCGTCGCCGGGCTGCCGACGGCCGCCGGTGGCGCGATCTCGATCCTCTCCGGGCTGGCCGGGCTCGCGATGCCGTCGACCGGTGGCCTGATCGCCGCCGCGCTCGGGGGCATCGTGGCGATGTTCGTGCTGGTCGTGGGCGGTGGCGTGCTCGGCAACCGGGCCGCGCTGACCGTTCCCGCGCCGGCTCCGGCGGCGCCCGCCGGCTGCAGCGGCTGCGCGTGCGGCGAGGGCGGCTGCGGCGTCTTCAAGAAGGCCTAGTTGCGCTGGAGGTCACCCGGATGGGTGGCCAGCAGCGCGATCGGCACGCCCTGGCGGCGCAGCACCTGGCTCCACAGGTCGCCGCTCGGCGAGGCCAGGATGTCGCTCGGCAGCGCGGGCACGATCACCCAGTCGTCCCGCTCGATCTCGCCGGCCAGCTGGCCGGAGTCCCAGCCCGCGTACCCGGCGAACACGCGCACGCCGCGCACCTTCGGCACCAGGACCTCGGGATCGGTGTCCAGGTCGACCAGCGCGACCGGCCCGCGGACCGCGATCACGCCCGGCACGCTCGCCGCGGTCTCGCCGGTGCGCAGCGCGGCCAGGCACAAAGCCGTCTTCTTCTCCACGGGCCCGCCGACGAACACGGACTGCGGCTCGGCGACGTGGCCACCCCAGTTGGGCAACACGTCGTGCACGGCGACGTCGCTCGGCCGGTTCAGGACGACGCCGAGCGTGCCCTCGTCGCGGTGATCGATGACGAACACCACGGTCCGCCGGAAATTGGGGTCGACCATGGTGGGGGCGGCGACCAGGAGCGTTCCCGGCTCAACCTCGGCGTCCGCTGGCACGCGACCCATGATCTCACCTCTGGCCCGGCGAATTACTTCGGCTCGGGAACAATCGCCCCACCCGCCTCGTTTGAAACAGTGGTCGGCGCACTCCGTGTCCCCCGGGCTCACTGAAGAACCGCCTTTGTGGAATACCAGTCCGGCTGGAGCCACACTGCGCATAGCCGCCGAGAGGCGACCTCAGTGCGTCGGCCACCCTCTACTCTGGGTTCGTGACGATCAGCGCCGATGTGGCCACAGGGCGAAAGGGCCCTCGCGAGCTGCTCAAGGACCCGGCCTTCCGGCGTCTGCTCTTCACCCGCTTCGCCGCCAGCTGGGGTGACGGCGTCTTCCGCGCCGGGCTCGCCGGTGCCGTGCTCTTCAACCCCGAACGCGCCGCCGACCCGCTGGCCATCGCCGGCGGGTTCGCCGCGTTGCTGCTGCCGTACTCCGTCGTCGGGCCGTTCGCGGGCGCCCTGCTCGACCGCTGGGACCGGCGCAAGGTCCTGATTTTCGCGAACCTCCTGCGCGGCCTGGCGATCCTCGCGTCGGCCGCCGCCGTCGGGTTCGGGTTCGGCGGGATCGGCCTGTTTTCGCTGGCCCTGGCCGCGGAAGGGATCTCCCGCTTCATCGGCTCCGGGCTCTCGGCGTCGCTGCCGCACGTCGTCCCGCCGCCGAGTGTGGTGACGGCGAACGCGTTCGCCACGACGATCGGCTCGGTCATCGCCGTGATCGGCGGCGGCTGCGCGATCGGCTTGCGCGCCCTGTTCGGCAGCGACGACGCCGGCTCGGCGTACACGACGGCGTTCGCGGTGCTCGGCACCCTGGTCGCAGCGTTCATCGCCCGCGGGTTCGCGCGCGGGTTGCTCGGGCCGTCCGTGGTCGACGAGCCGACGAACCCGCTCGTCGCGGTCGCCCGCGGGCTGGCCGACGGCGCGAAGCACGCCTGGCGCGCGCCGAGCGTCACCGCCGGGTTCATCGCGCTCTTCGCGCACCGGGCGTCGTTCGGCGTCTCGCTGCTGGTCACCGTGCTGCTGATGCGCAACTACTTCACCGATCACGGTCTCCTGCGCGCCGGCCTGCCCGGGCTGGGGCAGATGGCCGCGCTGGCCGGGGCCGGGCTGCTCATCGCCGGCCTGCTGACCGCCCGGCTGATCCGCCGCGCCGGACGGGTGCGCGCGGTGCTCGGCGCGCTGGTCGTCGCGGCGATCGCGCAGTCCGCGCTCGGGCTGCCGATGGTGCTGCCGTGCGCGCTGCTCGCGTCGTTCTTCATCACCGGCGCGGGCCAGGTGCTGAAGCTGTCCGTCGATTCGTCGATCCAGCTCGACGTCGCCGACGAAGCCCGCGGCCGCGTCTTCGCGCTCTACGACACGCTCTTCAACATCACCCAGGTGGCGGCGGTATCGCTGGGCGCGCTCGTCATCCCGGACGACGGCCGGTCGCCGGGCCTGTTGATCGCCGCAACCGTTTGTTACCTGGTCGGCGGGGCCGGGTACCTCCTCGCCCGGCGCCGGACGATTCGCTGAGGCAAAAGCCCGAACCGGCTCCGATGACTGCTCCATTGGCATTAGGGTGACGGGAAGTCATTAGTAGGTTCGAGGGACACCGGGGGCTCCTGTGACCACCGCGGGCGACGACCGTGCGCGCCTTCAGGCACGCAATGCCGCGATGAAGGACCAGATGGACACCCTCCTGGAGAACTTCGAGCGGCAGACGGCGCAGCTGCGTGACGCCCAGGCCGCGGCGGCGGAGACGACCGCGCACGTGACGTCCCCCGACGGCCTGGTCCGCGCGACCATCGACGCCGGCGGCAGCCTCGCGAAGCTCGAGTTCTCGCCGAACGCGTTCGAGCGCACGACCCCCGCGCAGCTCGCGAACACCGTCCAGACCCTGGTGCGTCAGGGATCGCTGCAGGTCAAGCAGAAGATCGCGGACCTGATGGCGCCGATCACCGAAGGCCTGCCCGACCTCGCCGACCTGGTCGACGGCGCGCCGTCGCTGGCCGGGCTGGTGCCGCCGATCCCGGACTTCGCCGAGGAAGCTCCCGAGCCGCCGCGGCCCGAATCCTTCGAGGACGACGGTTCGATCCTGCGCAACGACCAGCCGCCGGCGCCCCCCGCTGCCCCGCCGGCGCCCAAGCGCGTCCGCCCGCCGCGCGCGGACCAGGACGAGGAGCCGCCGTCGTCCTGGATGACGAGGGGCGACTGATGCCGGACGGGGGAGCCGGCTTCACCGCGGAGCCGGACGCGGTGCTGCGCGCGTCGAACGGCCTGGTCACGGCCGCGGACGGGCTCGACGACGCGCTGAAGGCGTTGCAGGGCGCGCTGTCCGCGCAGGGCGAGTGCTGGGGCGACGACGACTCCGGCAAGGAGTTCGCGAAGGACTACGTGCCGGGCGCGCAGGGCGCCGTCGAGGGCTTCACCAACCTCGTGCAGGGGTTGCGCGGGATGCAGCAGAACGTCGACAAGTCGATGAAGGCCCTGACGGGCGCCGACCAAGACGTGACGTCCCAGCTCGGCAAGGGGCAATGACCCGTGGGTATGGAAATGCCCGACGCGGTCAAGTGGCTGCTGCCCATCGTCGTCGGCGAGAGCTGGCCGGAGGGCGACGAGACCAAGCTGCGCGCGCTGCGGGACGCGTGGCACACGGCGTCGTCCGCGATCGGCCCGGCTTCGGACGCCGGCAACCAGGCGGCGTCCGGGATCCGCGACAACTGGACGGGTGACGGCGCCGACGCGTTCGTCGAGCAGTGGAAGAAGTTCGTCGAGGGCGACGAGGCGTACTTCAAGCAACTGGCCGACGCGACGAAGGCACTGGGCGACTCGTGCGACCAGACGGCCCTGGACGTCGAGTACACGAAGTACATGATCATCATCTCGCTGATCGTGCTGGCCGCCCAGATAGCGGCGATGATCGCGGCCGCGGCGGTGACGTTCGGCGGCTCGACGGCGGGCATCGCGCCGGCCCAGATCGCGACGCGGATGACCGTGCAGATGCTGTTCCGGCAGCTGCTCGAGAAGCTGGCGCAGCAGGGGTTCAAGCAGGTCGCGAAGGAGCTGCTGGAGAAGCTGCTCAAGCAGGGCCTCAAGAAGATCGGCATGGAGGTCCTCAAGAACGAGGCCATCAACCTCGGCATGGACGCGGGTATCCAGGGCCTGCAGATGGCGAAGGGCGACCGCCAGAGCTGGGACTGGTCCAAGACCACGGATTCGGCGATCTCGGGCGCGGTCGGCGGAGTCGTCGGAGCCGGTAGCGGCGCGATCGGGCGTGGAGCGACCGAGGGGTTGTCGCACAGCGCTGGTGGGCAGATCGCGGATGCGGCGATGCGCGCCGGGGCGCGGGGGGCTGCCGAGGGGGTCGCGCAGACGGTCGGTCAGGCCGCGGTGACGGGGGATCTCGGGTCGTTGACGCCGGAGCAGCTGCTGACGGGCGCGTCGAGTGGGGCCGTCGGTGGGGCTGTTGGGGGCGCCAAGGAGCAGATGCACTCGGTGCATGAGGCGAACATTCCGCGGGCTGAGCCTGGTGGGGATGGGGGCGCTGGGTCTGGGACTGGCGCCGGTGACCCGGGAGCCGGGGACTCGGGATCTGGCTCTGGCTCTGGCTCGAGGGATTCGGAGTCGGGTTCTGGCTCCGGGGACTCGGGGTCGGGGGATTCCGGCTCCGGGGAGTCTCGTGGGACCGGCGAGTCCGGAGGCTCGGGCTCGGGAGATTCCGACTCGGGCAGCTCTGGGGAGTCCCGCAGCTCTGGTGAATCGGGCGAGTCCGGGGGTTCGCGCAGCACCGGTGAATCCGGCGAGCCGAGCGGCTCGGGTGAATCCGGTGAGTCCCGTGGTGCCGACGAGCCCGGGGATTCGCGGCGGGGCTCGGAGGAGCCGAGTTCGTCGTCGGAACCGGAGACGCGGAGTGAAGAGCCGCCGTCGCGGGCGGAGTCGTCGTCAGAACCGGAGACGCGGAGCGAGGCGCCGTCCGAGCCCGAGTCGCGGAGTGAGGCGTCGTCTGAGCCGGAGTCGCGGCACGAGGCGGCGTCGGAGTCGCGGCAAGAGCCTGAGTCGCGAGGTGAGGCACCTGCTTCCCAGCGGGAGCCGGAATCCGCGTCGCACCGTTCGGAGCCCGATGCGCAGGGTCCTGCACGTCAGGCGGCTGAGCCCGTCGCACAGCGGCAGCCCGAGGCGCAGCGAGTCGCGTCGGATGGTCCGGCTCCCCAGCAGCAGACACCCGCAGGTGGATCAACGCCGCCGATGAGTGGCGGCGGAATGCCGAGTTCGTCGGGTGGGGTGCCGCACAGCAGCAGCTCGTCGGGCGGTTCGCACGGCGCGGATTTCTCTGGTGGCCCGTCGCAGGCCGGCGGTTCGCCGAGCAGCCCGTCGCACGGGGGTAGCTCGTCGGGCAGCCCGTCGCACGGTAGCGGCTCGCCGAGCAGCCCGTCGCAGGCCGGGGGCTCGTCGCACGGCGAGAGTTCATCCGGCGGCTCGTCGAGCGGCGGCTATGGCATGGCCCCGCCGGCATTCGGCCCCGAGCCGGGACGGCAGAGCGGCGGACGTCCGACGGACAACGTCGGCGCAGCCGGGTTCACCGGCGGCCCGGGCCAGCCACTCGCTGCGGACGCGGGACCAATGCCGTTCCAGGGCGGTGGAGCGCCGCAGCAGATGTCGCCCCCACCGCCGGGCGGATTCACGCCGCAGCCTGGCGGGATGCCGAGCGGCGGTGCTCCGGGCGGACGCGCGGGTAGCCCGGGTCCGCGCCCGGGCGGGCCGACGCCGCCGATGCCCCCGCGAGGGGGCCAACCCCCGCACGAGCAGCCGCGACGAGTACCGCCGCAGGACCCGCGCCGGATGCCGCCGGGTGGTCAGCCGCCAATGTCGCAGGGCGGTCGGTCGCCCCAGGGTGGGCAACCGCAACACGGTGGGCAGTCCTCGCACGGTGGGCAGTCGCAGCCGGGCGGCCAACCGCCCCACAGCGGGCAGTCCTCGCACGGCGGACAGCCGCAGCCAGGTGGGCAGCCGCCTCATGGTGGGCAACAGCCGCGGACTGGGCAGCCAGTCCGCGGGGAGCAGCCACAGACCGGCCAGACACCGCATGGTGGGCAACAGCCTCACGCCGGGCAGGTCCAGCAGGGTGGACAGCCACCACGGGGCGGACAGCCGCAGCACGGTGGACAGGCACCGCTCGGTGGGCAGCCGACGCAGGGTGGACCGGCGCAGCACGGGGGACAAGCCGGCCCCGGTGGACAGCCGATCCAGGGTGGGCCGACCTCCCACGGTGAGCAGGCTCCGCACAGCGGGCGGGCGCAGCAGAGCGGGCTGCCGCCGCACAGCGGGCAGGGTCTGCACAGCGGGCATCCGCAGCAAGGTGGACAGCCGCCGCAAGGCGGACAGCCGTCGCACGGCGGGCAAGCGCCACACGGCGGGCAGCCGCAGCAGAGCGGGCAGTCGCCGCACAGTGGTGGCGGGCAGCCGTCGCAGGGTCAGCAGTCGTCGCGCGGTGGGCAAGCGCCGCGTGGCGGGCAGCCGCAACAGGGCGGACAGGCTCCGCACAGTGGGCAGCCGCAGCAAGGTGGACAGGCGTCGCATGGGGGGTCGTCGACGCCGGGTGGGCTGCCGCGGCAAGGTGGGCTGCCGTCGAAGGGTCCGCAGGTTGGGGGGCCGTCGCAGGGTGGACGTTCGGGGCCGCCGTCGCATGGGGGGCTGCCTCCGCAGGGGCATCCGCCTCAGGGTGGGCCGCATCCGAATGATCCTCGGCGGATGCCGCCGGGTGGGTGGCCGTCGCAGGGTGGGCAGCGCCCTGCGGGGTATCCGAGCCAGCCGCGGGGGCCGCAGGGGCCGGGTGGGCGGCCTTCGATGCCGTCACCGTCGCCTGGTGGGCGGCCGCCGATGCCGCCGCATGATCCGCGTGTGGTGCCGCCGCCGCGCTTCGGGCCGCCGCAGGAGAATCTTCCGCGCGGTCCGCACAATCAGCCGCCCAGGGCTTTCGAGCAGCCTCGGCCGGTGGATCGCGCCCCGGAGCAGCCGCCGGTGCATCGTCCGGCTGACCAAGCTTCGCGACCGCCCGTCGCGCCGGCGACGGAGCGGTTCGCCGGACCGGCTCAGCCTGCGCGTCCGGCGGAACCGACCGCTCCTCAGCGACCGGGCGAACAGGCGCCGGCCCGGGAACACGCCGCTGAGCCGGCGCCGGTCGGGCGCGGCCACGCGGCTGAGCCCGCCGAGCGGGCGGTCCGGCAGCCCGTCGACGAGCAATCGGCCACTCCCGACCGCGTGGCTGAGCAGCACGCGCCTGCGGTCGAGCGCCCCGCCGAACCGTCGGCCGCAGAGCGGGACCGTGCGGCTGAACGGCCTGCTGAGCTGGCGGCCGGGCAGCCCGGTGGTGAGCGGGCGACCGCCGAGGAACGGCCCGGCGAGCAGGTACCGACTGAGCGCTCCGGCCAGCAATCGCATGCCGCTGAGCAGGCAGTTGCCGAACAGGCACGCTCTGAGCAAGGGCCCGCGGAGCATGCACCCGCGGATCAACCGCCGGGCGAGCACACCGATGAACAACCGCCCGGCGAGCACCCCGCGGAGCGACCGCCCGCCGAACGCTCCGCTGAGCAGGCACGCTCCGAGCAAAGGCCCACCGAGCAGGCACCTGCTGAGCACGCTCCCGCGGAGCACTCCGCCGAGCAAACGCCCGGCGCGCACCCCGCGGAGCAACCACCCGCTGAACACTCCGCCGAGCAGCCGACTGCAGAGCACCCCGCTGAGCAACCGCCCGCTGAGCAGGCGCCTGCCGAACAGCACAGTGGCGGCGACGACTCGGCTGTGCAGGGACTGCAGCAGGGGCGGGCTGATGAGCCCTACCTGACCGATGAGCGGTTCCACACCGATGATCCCGCCGGGGTTCGGCGGATCGAGGACACCTTCATCGACTCTGGGCGTCAAAGCTCCGAGACCGGTGAGTGGCGGCACGAGCAGGTTCGGCGCGAGGCGCTTCTCCGGCGCGACGAGTTCCATCCCGGCATGTCCGACGACGGGGCCTTCGCCGTGCACGCCTACACGCGGCACGAGATGGTCGGGCCGCTCAATCGGGCCCTGCGGTTCGGCAGCCCGGAGCTTGCGGACCTCGCTCCGCAAGCCGGGGCGCTTGTTTCCGGGTTGAACGAGATGCCGCCGCATGTCGGCACCGTCTCTCGGCGGATCGACTTCCAGGGCGATCCTGCGCGGGTCCAGGCCTTCCTCGGGCGGTTCCACGAGGGTGCGCACATCACCGAGCCGTCGTTCCTCAGCTCGTCGAAGATCGACGGCGAGCACCCGCGGAGCATCTTTCCCGGCGAGGTCGAGATGCGGATCGACTCCAAGACCGGCCGGGACGTCGAGTCCATGGCCAGCATCGGGCGCGAGCGCGAGGTGCTGTTCAAGGCCGGGTCGCAGTTCGAGATCACGAGTATCGAGAAGGGTCCGGGCCACCCGGAGCACCCCGACTACGTCCACGGCTCCGGCGGGACCATGGACCAGCCGCAGTGGGTCGTGCACGCCGAGGAGGTCACCGCCGGTGATCCGCGGCACCTCGGGGACGGCGACGCCCAGCGTGCGATCGACGAGCGGCGGGCGCAGGAGCGGGCCGACGACGAGCGGTTCCAGCGTGAGGCCGACGCCGAGACCGAGAAGTTCTACGCCGAACACCCCGAGCTCAAGCCGAGCGGCAACCTGTTCAAGCTGCTGGGCGGGGACGACGCCGAGCCGCCCGCGCCCGAGCGGCGGGTGCCGGCGACGCGGGAGCCCGACGGTGGCTGGTCGCGGCTCGCCGAGCCGCTCACGCCGGGTGGTGCGCCCGTGCTGCACGCCGGGTCCGTCGAGAGCCCGCAGCAGCACGCGCGGCTCGTCCGGGACGCCGTTCCCGAGCTCGCCGCGGTCAACACGCGCAACCACTACGGCCCGGACGCGCTCGAAGGCGGCTTCCGGACCAACTCCGCCGAGTCGATGGTCGCCTTCGAACGGCGGATGAACGGCGAAGACGTCGTCGCCGGGCCGGGTACGAACCAGGGCCCCGCGCACGTCAGCGACCAGCTCGGCGAGCAGTGGCACAGCCGGGACGGCTTCGGTGACGTCGCCCGTGACCTGGGCGAACGTCCGGTCGGCGCGCGGACGGCCGTGGCCTTCGAAGCCGGCGGCGAGCCGCACCTGGTCGCCGGCGTGCACACCGAGCACGGTGTCGTCTTCGCCGATCCGGTCACCGGCCGTCTGGCCGAGCTGCCGCACGACGCCACCGGGATCCACGAGATGCCGCTGGGCGGCGGAGACGCGGCGCCACACCACGCGCCGGAGATCGCGGATCGGCTCAACCCCACGCCCGAGCGCGTGCCGCACAACGAGAGCTACCTCTTCGACGGCGAGCACCACGCCACCCCGGCCGACCACGAGAGCATCCGCCGGGCCGTCGGCGACGACGACGTCTACCAGGACGTCCACGACCGCGCGCTCGCCCGCCGGGACGCCGCCGGGCTGCCGCTGACCGACGAGGGCGCCGTCGCGGTCCACGGCTACACCCGCGGCGAGTACGCTTACGACGTCAACGACGCCCTGCGCCGCGGCCCCGGCCACCCCGGGTTCGACCTCGCGCAGGAGAACACCCGCGCGATCGTCGACGGCCTCGGCCAGGTGCCGCGGACGTCCGGCGAGACCGTCCGCGGCATCGACGTCGGCGGCGATCCGCGGCTGGCCGAGCTGGTCGCCGGGCCGTACGAGCCGGGCGCGGTGGTCGTCGAGCCCGCGTTCTCCAGCGCGTCCATCAAGACCGGCGAGCTCTCGACGTCGAAGTTCGGTGACGACGTCGAGCTGCACGTCCGGTCGGACAACGTCCGCGACATCTCGAAGCTCGCCGAGAACCCGGGTGAGCGCGAGTCGCTGTCGCCGCCCGGGACGCAGCTGCTGGTGCACGACAAGCGGCTCGAGAGCACGCCCGAGGGGCGCCGCAAGTGGGTCGTCGAGGCCGAGGAGATCGGGCCCGGCCACCCGCGCTACCTCGACCCCGAGGCCGCGCAGCGGAAGATGGCCGAGCGGCGCGCCGAGAACGAGCACAACGCGGCCGAGTTCGACCGGCGCAAGCAGGAGTCGATCGCCGAGCGCCTGGGCGGCCTCAACGAGCCGGTCGTGGAGCACCACCAGCCGGAGCAGCCGAAGGTCAGCGACGTTCTCGACGGCCCGGCCGAGCCGCACGTCGACACAGCAACACAACCGGACTACTCGTCGCTGGCGCGCGCGACCAACCCGCCCGCCGAGCCGGCCATCCACGCCGGCGCGGCGACGCCGGAAGAGCGCGCGGCCTACGTCCAGGACCGCCACCCGCACCTGCGCGAGGTCAACCCGGGCTTCCACGAGCCGGGCGCGCTGGAGAACGGCTACGTCTCCAACTGCACCCGCGGCCCCGAGGCGTACTGGGACCGGCTGCACGGCGGCGACGCGACGGCCGAGCCGATCCCGCTGCACGAGATGGGCACCCGCGGCACGCTCGAGCACATCGAGAGCCGGTTCGGCGAGACGTTCTCCGGTCGCGCGAGCTACGACGACGTCATCCGCGAGATGCGCGAGCGGCCGGTGGACCACCACGCCGTGGTCGCGGTGAAGTACGAGGGCCGCGGCGGCGTCGAGTACGGGCACGTCGCGATGGTCGTGCACACCCGCGAGGGCGTCGCGTTCATCGACCCGCAGTCCGGCGACCTGATGCACCTGCCGCACCCGCCGAAGGACATCAAGCTGCTGCACGTCGGGACGCCGGGCACGGAGCACGTCCAGACCGAGCACGTGCACACCGAAACCCACGGCGGCTACGGCATTTCCGAAGACGGTTTCCTGGCCCGCGACGACGTCGCCGCGGCGCTCGACGGCCACCCGGACGCCGACTACATCCGCGCCCACCTCGGCGAGCACCCCGATCTGGTGCGGGTGCTCACCGATCCGGCCAACGACTACCTGACGCGCTCGCTGCTCGACAACCCGAAGACGCTGGCCAGCCTGCTCAAGCACCCCGAGGCGATCCCGATCCTGGAGGACGCCGTCCACGAGGTGAACGAGCGCGGGTACAGCGTGGTCGACGACGTCGAGCACCAAGGGGTCGGGCCGTTCGACCCGACTCCCGAGCAGGCGGAGATCTCTGCCGACGTGGCGGCGATCGCCACGGATGTCGACCGGGGGTTGCGGCTGCACGAGAGTTTCGACCTCGGCAGGGCGGGAGATCCGGAGTACTGCCGGCAATGGGTCGCCGAGGAACGCGAGCGCTGGCCCGAAACCCAGGGCACGCTGAACCGCATCACCGAGCGGATCGCGGGTGAGACCGACGGTCACGCGGGGTTCCGGCCGGAGCCCAAGGACGACGTACGCGCTCTGGCCAAGATCGAGAAGCACGGTTGGAACGGCGGGAAGCTGCACGACCTCGTCGGTGCGAAGATCCAGTTCAAGCGGGTGGCGGACATGTACCGCGCGCTGGACGCGGTGCGCAACGACCCCGAGCTGACGATCGTCGACTTCACCGACCGGCTGGCCGAGCCGAAGGGCAGTGGCTACCGGGACCTGCAGCTCAACGTGCGGCTGCCGAACGGGCACGTCGCCGAACTGCGGTTGCACCTGACGCACATCGACGAGGTGGCGTCGTACGAACACGCGCTCTACGAGGTGCGTCGTGACTTCGAGACCTTCAGCAGGAAGGAAGGGCGCGACGGCATCCTGTCGCCCGAAGAAGCGGCGCTCGACGCGGCGTTGACCGAGCAGGTCCGAGGCCGTTTCGAAGAAGCGTTCCGGCGGGGACTGACATCCGAGGAGAGCGGCTGATGGCCTTCCAGACCCCGATGTTCTACAAGTACTACTCCCGGACGTACCGGATCGACGCCACGCCCGACGGCGGCCTGGTCGGCTTCCTACTCGACCTGCAGAGCGGCTTCTTCGTCCAGGACAGCAGCCATATCCGCGAGGTCATCTGGTCGACCACCGAGTCGAACATCGACGGTCCCTTCAAGGAAGAACGATTCGTCCAGGAGACCGAGCGTGAACGGGACTTCCACCTGACCGGCGACGGGCCGATCTTCGCGCTTTACGAGACGGTGGGCGGGCTCTACGAGCAGGCGAGGAAACGGGAGAGCCGACGGTTGGAGCCGCAGGAGTCCGCACTGGTCCAGTCGATCTACAAGCGGACCTTCAAGATGTGGGAAGACGAAGCCACCCGTCGTGCGGCCGGTGAGGCGCCGACGTTCGAAGCCAAGCCGCGTTACCCGAGGCAATGATTCACGTGGAACAACGACTTTCGCCCGATGAGCAGCGCGCCCTCCTGGTGCAGCTGGGAAAGCTCCTGCGCGAGCACCGGGCCGACGCCGGACGGCCGGCCGTCGTGGACTTCCGGCAGGTCGGGAAGCACGTCGAGGTCGAGGGGCACAACGCCGCGACGCCGGACGGGCTGGCCGACCTCTTCGGGCGGCTGCGGCAGGGGATGTACGCCGAGGAGCGCGGGACCTGGCTGCAGGCGCGGTTCACGCTCGCGCCCGACGGCACCTTCGACTTCGACTTCGCGCTCGACGACGAGCCCGTGTGGACGGACCCGCCGGAGGCGACGGCGTTCCCGGAGGAGCTCGGTGAGTTCCCGCGGCCCGACGAGCACGTCCCGGACTGGTGGCGGATCCGCGCGCAGCTACCGCTGGGCGTCGTCTTCCGGATCGCGGACGTCGGGGGCCCGGAGACCGACCGGCCGCTGCTGACCGACACCGAGGCGCCGCTCGTGCTGCAGTACCTCGAGCGCGAGGCCGTCGTCCACGAGAGTCCCGACGGCGACGAGCGCTTCCACTCCGACGGCACCTGGATCTGGTCCGCGGCCGTGCCGCGGCTGCTCGCCGAGTTCGGCCTGCCGCCCGAACCGGACCTGGTCGCGCACATCCGGCGCTACCACTTCCAGCCGCCGTACGTCGAGCCGCTGGTCCGGCGGACCGCCGAGGCGGACCTGCTGGGGAAGCCGCGGCCGAAGCCGGGGCGCACCGACGGCAAGACGACCGGCGGTGACGTCGTCGCGGCGCTGGAGACCACGCCGGACCCGTCGCTGGACGACGAAGAGCTGCTGACCGTCCTGGTGCAGCGGCTCGGCGAGCACGGGGTCTGGCCCGAGGCCTACCGCGTCGGCGACCGCGCGGACGGCACGTGGTGCCTCAACTACACGCCGGACGGCTGGGAAGTCGCGGCGTACGCCGACGGCGCGCCCCGCGAGCCGAAGCACTTCGGCCGGCTCGAGGACGCCGCGCAGCAGCTCCTGGGCGCGTTGCTGCTGCACCCCGCCCGGATGACCGCCGGCCACGAAACACCGTTGGAAACGGCTCGGGAGCTGGCCGACTGGCCGGTGCACCCGGCCCCGGGTGAGCCTCCCCTCACCCTGCTCCGCAACAAGCGCATCACCCGGCTGGTGGCGGGTACGGTCGTGCTGCGCTTCGGCGAGGAACCCGGCAACCTCGTTCACCACGGGGAGGTACGGTTCGCCACGACGTCGCTGCCGCTCGAACGCGAACGGGTGCAGCGGAGTTACCGGCTGAGACGCCCCGTGCACGTGATCACCGGCATCACGGTGCCGTGGGCGAACCTGCCGGGAGGCGCGGTGGCCTACGTGCTGCCGAAGACGATCGCCGAGCACGAGTCCGACGGAAGCCTGGAGAGGATCGAGTAGGTGGAAGCGGCGGAAGCGATTGCCAAGGTCGGCCAGTGGCTGCGCGCGGTGCACGGCCCGGACGTCTCCGGTCCCGCCGGGCTGCGGGTGGACACCGAGAAGGTGCTGCGCATCCCCGAAGGCTGGTCGGTGCCCTACAACACGATCGCGTTCCTCGACGAGGGCCGGCCGGACAAGGAGATCTTCCCGCCGCCGTCGGTGGTGGTCCGCGAGCCGGACGGCGAGCTGCGCCAAGCGCACCCGCACCCCGGCGGGCTCTCGGTCCCGGTGGCGTTCCCCGGGCAGGAGAACTGGCGCGAGGTCGTCGACCCCGAGTACGTGAAGGCCGGGCTCGGCGAGCTGGGCGTGCCGCTGCAGGCCGTCGCCGGCTGGGTGAAGGTCGACGCCGACGGCAACCAGACCGGCGAAGAGCGCGAGAACCCGGAGTACAAGGCCGGGCCGATCCGCCGTGGCTACCCAAAGCCGGAGAACACGCTTGAGACGCTGCTGTCGTTCGCCAGCGTCGGCTGGCTGACGCGGGAGCTGCTGCTCATCGGGCTGATCCGGTGCGAGGTGTTCGTGCCGCTCGATCTGGAGACGGGCAAGACGGACCGGTTCTACTTCGCCGAGGAGCGCAACGAGCTCAAGGTCTTCAGCTCGACGCGGCACCTGCCCCCGCGCGAGCACGGCTGGTGGCGGGTCGACGTCGCCACGCTGGCCGAGTTCGAGCACCCGCCGAACCTGGTGATCAACGGCGGCCCGACGACCATCGAGGACGTCTCCAGCAACGAGCTCGCCCAGATCGTCAAGCGGTTCCCGCGGCACGAGCCGCGCATCGACGTCCACGGCCGCTGCCCGGAGGCCGAGGAGGACCTGATCCGCGTCGCCGCCGACACGGCGTCGCGGATGGCGCTGCCGGCGCCGGTCAAGCCGCCGCTCGCCGCGGCCGAGCGGGCCCGCAAGCGCGGCTACGAGCTCACCGCCGAGGAGTGCGCGAAGACCGTGCTCGGCGAGTCGTGGCTGAAGCGGATGACCATGCCGGAGCCGCCGCGCAGCAAGCCCAACGACCTGCGCGCGAACGGCCTGGCGCCGGCGTACGACAACGACGGGCGCCCGGTGCCGCGGCTGGACACGTTCGGCAAGTACTTCGAGCGGGACCTCGACGGGTTCCGCTACGGCTGGCAGCGCGTCACCGGCGCGTTCGTCGGCTTCGCACTCGGCGAGGCGCTCGGCGCCGCGGTCGACCGGATGCCGCTCCACGACATCCACGCGAAGTACGGCATCGAGGGCGTCTCCGACCTGCTCCCGGCGTTCGACCAGCCGGGCCGGATCGGCTCGCTGACGCAGCGGCTGCTGTTCTACACCGAGGCCGTGATCCGCAGCCCGCACCGCGAGCAGCCGGAGTCCCGCGAGGCCGAGCAGCTGCTCCCCGACGTCACCCGCGGCGCGCTGCAGCGCTGGCTGAAGACGCAGGGCGCGCCGCTGGATCACCCGGACGGCTGGCTCGTGCAGGTCACCGACCTGCACGCCCGCCGCGACGCCGACGACGCCGAGCTCAACGCCTACCACCAGCTCGCCACCGGGGCCGGGGGCACGCCGCTGGCCGGCCCGGCCGCGCTGCTCCCCGCGTTGCCCGCCGCGCTCACCATGGCCGGTCCCGGCAGCGGGTTCAGCGGCGGCGCGCGCCAGGCCGTGCGCGCGATGGCCGGCGTCACCCACCCCGGCGAGCCCGACCTGGCCGCCGCGACCTACCTGACCTGGCTGTTCGAGCAGGCGCTGACCAAGGACGCGTTCAGCTTCCCGATCTGGAACCTCGGCCGGGAGATCCTCAACCCGGACAACCAGTTCCAGCAGGGTCCGGAGTGGACCGAGATCAAGGAGATGGTCGCCGAGTCGGTGCCGTTCTTCGGTGAGCACGGCCTGCCCGACCTGCGGATGCCGGAGCTGATCGGCGACGGGAAGGGCACGCTCTCGGTGCTGGGACGCGCTTTCGCGGCGTTGTCCGGCTTCGAGAACTACCCGGAGCAGGCGCTGCTGCGCGCGGTCAACCACTCCGGCCGCAGCGCGCTCACCGGCGCGATCGCCGGCGCCCTGCTCGGCGCGCGGACCGGCATCCCCGGGCTGCCGCAGAAGTGGGTCGACCAGCTGGAGCTGCGCTACCTGGTCGAGAACGTGGCTTCGGACGCCTACTGGCACTTCGACCGGCACTCGGCGCTGAGCGCGCTCGGCGACCGGTGGATCGAGCGGTACCCGCGGCATTAGCGCGAGGATGGGGAGAATGAGCGAAGAGGAAGCTGTCGCGCGTCCCGGCGCGGCCGCGGCGGTCGACGACGGCTTCGTCGAGTGGCGCCCGGACGTCGACCCGGAGTTCGACGAAGCGGCGTTCCCCGGCCTCGGCATCCCCGTGCGCGCGATCCGCGGCTGGGCGCAGTACACGCTGTTCGGGGAGCCGACCGGCCCGCGCCGCGACAACGAGGGCTACACCCCGGGGCCGGTCTGGCGTGGCTTCCCGAAGCCGACGACCGACGCCGAGAAGCTGCTGAACTACCTGGGCGCGAACTGGATCAGCCGCGCCGAGTTCGCGCAGGCCCTGCTCGACACCGAGGTCCTCGTGCCGACGCCGGACGGCGAGCCGCTGCTGCGGCCGGTGCCCGGCACCTCGGGCCACGAGGTCATCGCCTTCAGCTCGTCGGCGAAGGTGCCCGGCCGCTACCCCCAGCGGTGGCGGGTGGTCGTGCGCGAGCTGCTGCGGCACCAGCCGGGGACCGGCCTGACGCTCGACCCGGGCACCGGGCTCGTCCGCAGCCTGGCCGCGGCCGAGCTGGCGGACGCCGGGCACGACACCGCCCCCCGGCCGTGGCTCGACGAGCCGGCGCCCGAAGCCGGGCCGGAGGTCGCCGAGGCGCTGGCCGCGCTGGCCGGGGAGTTCGGCATCGAGCCGCCGGACTTGCTGACCCGCCACCTGCGTTACGCCGTCGACCAGGCCCGTGACCACCGCGTCGAGCTGACGCCGGCGGAGTGCGTCCGGTACCTGCGCGGGTTCGCCTGGCAGCACCGCAACGGCGTCCGCCGCCGAGCCGGCCAGGACCCGCAGTGGCCGGCCGACCTGGGCGCGAACGGCCTGATCGCGCACGTCGGCGAGGACGCCGGCCCGCGGCCGGTGCCGTGGACGTCCGGCAAGTTCTTCGCCACGGGCACGCTCGCCGGGCGCTTCGCCTGGCACCGGATCGTCGGCGCGTACGTCGGGTTCGCGATCGGTGACGCGCTCGGCGGCGGTGCCGACGCCGGCCGGCTGGAGCTGGGCGGCCTGACGCGGCACCTGCTGTTCCACACCGACGCCGTGCTGCGCGGCCTGCCGCCCGTTCCCACCGGCGAGGTGCCGGCGACGCTGCCCGAGCCGGACCCGGTCGGCTGGCTGGCCGTCGCGACCCGGCACGCGGGCCCCGCGCCCGCGGAGTTCTCCGCGCTGCTGGCCACGGCGCTGGCCGCGACCCCGGCCGGCGCGGTGGCGCTGGCGGACGTCGACGGCGAGCAGTACGCGAAGGACGTCGCCCGCGAGCTGACGGGCAGCGCGGCCGGGCCGGAGGTCACCGAAGGCGTCGAGCTGCTGGTGGCCCTGTTCCAGGCGCTGCTCACACGGGAGGAGTTCGCGCTGCCGGTGCACCTGCGGCTGGGGGAGCTGGGCGGCGAGCTGGCAACGTCGACGCTGGCCCTGCGCGAAGACCGTGACGCCGACGACGTCACGCAGCTGGAAAGCATCGGTGACGGCCGGAGCGTCCGGTCGGTGCTGGGCCGCGCGTTGTTCGCCGCGGCCAAGCGCGGCTACGACCCGGAAGCGGCGATCACGCTCGCCGCGCGGTCCGGCCCGGTCGCCGGGGCACTGGCCGGCGCCATGGTCGGCGCCCGGCTCGGCGTGCCCGGCCTGCCCGCCGCCTGGGTGGCGGCGCTGCCCGACCTCGGGCTGCTCGACGACGTCGCGAGCGACGTCTTCTGGTACTTCAACCGCAACGGCCTCCAGACGGAGACGGCCGAGCACGCGCGGTGGGAGCGCCGGTACCCGAGCGGCCGGTTCACCCCGAAACCCCCGCCGGACGCGGCGGGACCCGACTTGCGCTCACGGCTGCGCGGCAGCCTGCTGGCCGGCGCGATCGGCGACGCGCTCGGCGCGAAGACGGAGTTCGACTCGATCGACCGGATCCGCGAGATCGCCGGGCCGGCCGGGATCACCGACTTCATCCCCGCGTACGGCGGCGTCGGCCGGATCACCGACGACACGCAGATGACGCTGTTCACGCTCGAAGCGCTGATCCGCGCGCACGCCCAGCGGCGGCACACCGGCTCCGCCGACGTCGTGCACTCGCTGCAGCTGGCCTACCAGCGCTGGCTGCACACCCAGGGCGTCGCGTGGGACCGGGCGCGCGGGCCGCGGTCCGACGTCGAGGCGCCGGACGGCTGGCTCGTCACGCACCAGGAGCTGTTCAGCCGCCGCGCGCCGGGGCTGACGTGCTTCGGCGAGCTGGAGGCGTACGGCCGCTCCGGCGTCCGCGGCACCGTGGACCGGCCGGTGAACAACTCGAAGGGCTGCGGCGGAGTGATGCGCGCGGCACCGATCGCGCTCTGGTCGGACGACCTCGCCGAGGTGTTCCGGCTCGGCGCGGAGAGCGCGGCGCTGACCCACGGTCACCCGAGCGGGTACTTGTCGTCGGGCTGCTTCGCGGTCATCGTGCACGAACTGCTGCACGGAAGGGCACTCCTCGACGCCGTCGCGACCGCGCGGGCCGAGCTGGTGAAGTACCCCGCGCACGAAGAGCAGAGCGCGGCGCTGGACGCCGCGCTGGCGTTGGCGGAGCAGGGGCCGCCGACGCCGGAGAAGGTGGAGTCGCTCGGGCAGGGCAACGTCGGTGAGACGGCGCTGTCGATGTCCGTCTACGTCGCGCTGACCACGACGGACGCCGACACGGCGCTGCTCGCGTCCGTCAACCACAGCGGGGACAGCGATTCGACCGGTTCGGTCTGCGGCAACCTCGTCGGCGCGATGTACGGCGAGCAAGCACTGCGGCGGAGCTGGCTCGACCAGCTCGAGCTGCGCGATGTCATCGTCGAGCTGGCGGACGACGCGCTCACCGAGTTCGGCGCGGATGCGCCGGACGAAGACCGGTGGTTCGCTCGGTACCCGCTCGACTAGGTTTCCGGTGTCACTGGGGTCAGGGGAGGACGAAACGTGCGTTACCGGGTCGAGGTCGCCGAACGCCCGGACGGCCTGTACGCCGCGTGGGGTGAGGGGACCTTCCGCGCGCAACGCTCCACCACGGACGGCACGGTGCTGCTGTCCGTGCTGCCGGACGACGAGGCACCCGACGGCTTCGACAAGGAGCAGGACGGCCGTCCCGCGCGGGTGGTGCCGGCGAGCGAGGTGCCGTCGACGTTCACGCTGCGCACCTTCTGCGAGTACGACGACGAGGTCTTCGAGGTCGCTCCGGGCGAGCGGCCCGAGCTGACGCTGCGCTGGGTCCGCGACGACGCCGCGCGCGCGGCCCAGCTGGGCTTGACCGACTTCTCGGTGACCGTGCCGGCGAAGCGCGTCCAGTCGATCTGGCAGGCGCGGCAGGACTTCACCGAAGCGCCGGACGCGCGCCCGAAGCCGGGCGACGGCGACCAGAACGCGCTGCTGCGGGCCATCGGACGGACGCTGCTGCACACGGTGCCGGGTGGCTGGGCGCGCGTCGGCGCGCAGTTCCGGCAGGTCGGCGACTACGCCGAGATCGAGCTGCGCGCGGTCGGCGACGAGGACGGGCCGGTTTCGGTCTCGCTGCCCGCCGTCCCGCGCCTCGGCGGGCTCTTCGCGCGGCTGCGCGCGTCGATGTACCAGCCCGAGTCCGGGACGTGGTTCCAGGGAACGTTCACGCTCGACTCGGCCTCGCAGTTCGACTTCGACTTCGACGCCGACCGCGAGCCCGAGTGGCGGGTCCCGCCGAACGACGGCGGCCGGCCGTCGACCGCGGCCTACGAGCTGGAGCTGGCGACGTTCCCGCGGTCGGCGAAGCACCTGCCGTCGTGGCTCACCGCGCGCGCCGGGCTCCCGCTCGACCTGACCTTCCGGCTCGCCAGGGCGGCCGACTCGCACGCCGAGGGCGAACGCCCGGTCGTCAACCGGCCGCCGGTACCGCCGGACCAGGTCCGCGGCGTGCTCGACTACCTGTTCCGGGCGCCGGTCGCGCTGCACCGGCCGACGCCGCTGCCGGACATCTTCGGGGTGCCGGGCGCGAAGCCGGAGGTGCCGAACGCGTTCCACACCGACGGCACCTGGATCTGGCCCGCCGCCGTGCCGCACTACCTGCGCAAGTACGGGGTGCCGCCGGAGCCGGAGCTGGTCGAGCACGTCCGGGCGGCCGGGTTCCGCCCGCCGTTCGTCGGCGAGCTCGTCCGGGCGACGGCGGAGGCGGAGGTCGCCGGGCACCCGCGGCCGCCGCAAACGGCCGCCGACCTGCCCGACGACCGCGCGCTCACCCGCGTCGCCCAAGGCGAGCAGGTGCGGAACCTGAAGGGCGCGGAGACGCTGGAGCTGCTCCAGCAGCGGCTCGCCGAGCACGGCGTGCCGGCCGCGACCTACCGGATCGGCGCGAACGAGGTGCCGGCCGAAGGCGTCTGGACGCTGCGCCGAGCCGAGAACGGCTGGGAGGTCTCCCGGCCGCCCGCCGACGAGCCGGTGGCGTTCACCTCGCTCGGTGACGCGGCCCGGTTCCTGCTCGGCGTGCTGCTGATGCTGCCGGCGCGCCCGGCGGAGGAGTCCGACCAGCCCGCCGACTGGCCGATCCTGCCGATGCGCGGCGAACCGCCGTTGAACTTCTACCGCGGCAAGCGCCTGATCGTCCTGCCGCCGGGCACGCAGGTCGTCCGGTTCGGCAACGAGACCGGCAACCTGGTGCACGCCGACGCGACGCGGTTCGTCGAGACGTCGCTGGCGTTCGAGCGCGAGCGGGAGAAGCGGCAGTACCGGGTGCTGCGGTCCATCCGGGTGCTGACCGGCGTCACCGCGCCGTGGAGCGGGATGCCGGGCGGTGCGGTCGCGTACCTGCTGCCGCGGCCGATCGCCCAGCACCTCGAGACGGGCTCCCTGAGCCGGGTGTGATCAGGAAGCCGTGATCAGGACGGCGGGCGACCACCAGTAGTCGGCGAGCGGTTCGACGCCGACGTCGGTGAAGCCCGCCGTCTTCAGCTGCTCGACCCAGGCCGCGGCCGGGTGCTCCCAGTTCGTCCGCTCCGGCCCGGCGACCAGGCCGAGCAGCACCGGCAGCAGGAAACCCTGCGCGACGAGCGAAGCGTCTTCGCCGTACTCCGCGACACCACGCTCGTAGCGCTCGACGAGCGAGCGCAGGTGCTCCGGCGAGCCTTCGGTGAACTCCGGGACGTCGAACTCGGCGAGCACCAGCGTCCCGGCGCGCAGCTGGATCGCGCGCAGCACCTCCGCGCGCTGCTCCGGCTCGATGGACTGCAGCGCGAACGTCGACTGGACGAAGTCCCAGCCGAGGTCGTCGCGGGCCAGGAACTCCTGCGCGGTCGACTGCCAGCACTGGGCCGCCGGCACCCGCTCGTGGACGCCTTCGAGCAGCGCGGCCGACGGCTCGACCAGGTCGATCCGGCTCGGCACGTGCGTCGCCTGCTCCAGCGCGGGCACGACGGCCAGGCCGTCACCACAGCCGAGGTCGAGCAGCGACTCCGGCTTCCCGGCGTCGTAGCGGGCCGCGAGCTCGGCGCTCAGCGCCCGGTAGAGGCCCACGTTGCCGCCGCCGCGGATGAACGCCGTGAACGCGCTCGGCGCGTCGTACACCGGCGCGGAGCCGTCGCCGGCGAGGTAGGTCCGCAGCTCGTCGGCCAGTGAGGAGCCGTCGCGGCCGGCTTGGCCGGCGAGGTCGGTGGCCTGCTCGCGGTCACCGGCGCGGTAGGCGGCGAGGGCGTCGGCGAGCAGCTCGATCGAGGTCATGCCAAGGGAATATCAGAACGGCACCCACAGCGTCACCCGCGTTCCCCCGCCCGGGCTTGATTCCACCAGCGACGTCCCGCCGACCTCGGCCAGCCGCGCGGTGATCGACTCGCTGATGCCGAAGCCCGCCGGGCGGTCGGCCGGGCTGAAGCCGGTGCCGTGGTCGCGGGTGATGACCGCGATCCCGCCGTCGCGCGCCTCGACGCGCACGACGACCCGGTCGGTGCCGGAGTGCTTCATCGTGTTCCGCAGGGCCTCGCGGACGGCGTCGCGGATGGCGATCTGCCGGACCTCGGACAGCGTGTCGTCGTCCAGCTCGGCCACCACGAGCTGGGCGCGCAGCCCGTCGCGCGCCATCTCGGCGGCCAGCGTGGCGAGCTTCTCACCCAGCGGCCGCGCGCCGGCCTCGGCGCGTTCCGACGCCGCCGACTCGATCTCCTGGCGGATCTCCATCGCCTGCGCCCGGGCGAGCCGCTGGATCTCGACCAGCCGCTCCTGCGGGTTCGTGGTGCCGGACAGCGCCATCGCCTCGAGGGTCTGCAGCACGGTGTCGTGCAGCATCCGGTGCTGCTGGGCGCGCTCGGCGAGCCGGCCGTTGCGGGTGCCGTAGGCCAGCGCCAGCCGGGTGCCGAGCCCGGTGAGCACCAGCCCGGCGGTGGCCAGGAACATCAGCGCGAGCAGCGCGGAGTACGTCGAGAACGCGGCGTCGACGTGGAACTGGCCGGTGTTGAGCCAGTTGGCCAGCATCCGCAGCGGGAAGCTGATCAGCGCGAAGACCAGGCCGGCCGGGACGCCGAGGGCGAGCGTCAGCAGCCCGGCCTCGCCGAAGAGGTGGACGCTGCTGACCGCGAGCGCGTCGAAGTACGCCTCCCGCGGCACGGTCAGCGCGAGGACCAGCGGCGAGAGCACGGTGAACGCGATGTCGACGGCGAGCAGCTTGCCCGCGTCGCGGCCGTGGAACGGCGCCGAGCGGAGCATCCAGCGGAAGCCGACGACGTTCAGCACGACCGAGAGCAGCGTGAACACACCGACCGGCAGCAACCCGGTCGTCCCGTGCTCGATCACGTGGACGCCGAACTGGCCCGGCACGGCGAGCAGCCGGTAGGCGAGCGGGATGAGCACGACGTACCGGGTGGCGCGCAGCAGCAGGCCGTCGCGCTGGGCCGGGTCGATCGGGCCGGCCATCTTCGAGATCCGCTTCAGCGCGTGGATCGGGGTCGGGTCGCCGATCTCCTCCGACAGCTCGCTGGTGGCCGTCGCGATGGCCGGCGCACCCTGCCGCAGGAGCGCCACGAAGAAGCTCCCGCCGCCCACCGCTTTCGGCGAGTCGGGCGCTTCAGTGGACATCGCGCAGACAACTCCCTGGTCACATCGGTGAGCCGAGGTCCGGAGTATCCCCAATCCGTGGCGCCGAGGTCCAGCGTTCTACGGAATTCACCGAAGTTTGGTCAGGAGTTGCCGATTCCCTCCGCACTCGCCCACTTCTTCAACTCCGCCACGGCGTCGTCGTGCTCCAGCGGCCCGCGGTCCAGCCGCAGCTCCTTGAGGAACTTCCACGCCTTGCCGACGTCCGGCCCCGGCCGGAGGCCGAGCAGTTCCATGATCTGCTCGCCGTTGAGGTCCGGCCGCACGCGGTCGAGGTCCTCCTTGGCCTTGAGCGCGGTGATGCGGGCCTCGAGGTCGTCGTAGGTCGCCTGCAGCGCGGCCGCCTTCTTGCGGTTGCGCGTGGTGCAGTCGGCGCGGACGAGCTTGTGCAGCCGGCTCAGCAGCGGGCCGGCGTCGGTGACGTACCGGCGGACCGCCGAGTCCGTCCACTCGCCCTTGCCGTAGCCGTGGAACCGCAGGTGGAGGAACACGAGCTGGGAGACGTCGTCGATGATCTCCTTGGAGAACTTCAGCGCCCGCAAACGTTTGCGGGCCATCCGCGCGCCGACCACCTCGTGGTGGTGGAAGCTCACGCCGCCGCCGGCCTGGAACTCCCGCGTCGCCGGCTTGCCGACGTCGTGCAGCAGCGCCGCCAGCCGCAGGATCAGGTCGGGCTCCGACGTCGGCTCGTGCGAGGACTCCAGGTCGATCGCCTGGGCCAGCACGGTCAGCGAGTGCTGGTAGACGTCCTTGTGCTGGTGGTGCTCGTCGATCGCCAGCCGCATCCCGGGCACCTCGGGCAGCACCCGCTCGGCCAGCCCGGTGTCGACCAGCAGCTCCAGGCCCGGTTGCGGGTCGGCCGCCAGCAGCAGCTTCGCCAGCTCGGCCTGCACCCGCTCGGCGGTGATCCGGTCGATCTCCTCGGCCATCGACGTCATCGCGTCGATCACCCGCGGCGCGGCGGTGAAGCCGAGCTGGGCGGCGAAGCGCGCGGCCCGCAGCATCCGCAGCGGGTCGTCGGCGAACGACTCCTGCGGCGTCGCGGGCGTGTCGAGCACCCGCTCGGCCAGCGCGTGCAGCCCGTCGTGCGGGTCGATGAACGTCTTGGACGCGAGCTCGATGGCCATCGCGTTCACCGTGAAGTCGCGGCGCAGGAGGTCGCCCTCGATGGTGTCGCCGAAGGTGACCTCGGGGTTGCGGCCGACGCGGTCGTAGGTGTCCGCGCGGAACGTGGTGATCTCGAGCTGCATGCCCTTCTTCGTCACGCCGACCGTGCCGAACGCGATCCCGACGTCCCAGACGGCGTCGCCCCAGTCGCTGACGATCTTGAGCACGCGGTCCGGCCGCGCGTCCGTCGTGAAGTCGAGGTCGCCGGAGGGCCGGTCGAGCAGCGCGTCGCGCACGCTGCCACCGACGAGGTACAGCCGGTGACCGGACCTGGCGAACCTTTCCGCCAGCTCTTCCGCCAGGGGCGGGACCTGCATCCGCTCCACCACCGCGTTCTGCTTGGCGACCACGTCGTTCACGTAAAACCCACTACTTTCGGGTGCGATTACTACAGGCACCACCGGACAGGACACGGAGAGCCAGCCTACCGGGGCAACCGTTTGCTCTAGCATCGCAGCATGTCTGGATCAGCCGGCCGCCCCGGCGCCTCGAAGCCGCGGAGGCGGCGGAGGCGGCAGCGCGGCAGGCGCCTGACCACGGTCGACGAGACGTCGGCCGGTGGCCTCGTGCTGGACGCGGCGCGCGAACAGGCGGCGCTGATCGGCCGGCTCGACCGGCACGGCAGACTGCTCTGGTCGCTGCCCAAGGGCCACATCGAGGACGGTGAGACAGTGGAACAGACGGCCGTGCGCGAGGTGAAGGAGGAGACCGGCATCTCCGCGCGGGTCCTGCGGCCACTGGGGACCATCGACTACTGGTTCGTCGCCGAGAAGCGGCGGATCCACAAGACCGTGCACCACTTCCTGCTCGAAGCGCTCGGCGGTGAGCTGTCCGACGAAGACGTCGAGGTCACCGAGGTGGCCTGGGTCCCGCTGGCCGAGCTGGAGACCAAACTCGCGTATTCCGACGAGCGGAAGCTCGTCCGGAAAGCCAAGGAACTTTTAGCGCGCCCGGACGTCCACGGACGAGACGAGCACGCCCCTGAGGGAGCCCCCGAGTGAAGCGGTTCGCCGCAGCCTTCCTTTCCGTCCTCTTCCTGGCCGTCCCCGCCCTGGCCGGCGCCACGGTGGCCCACGCGGAAGAGGGCGCCCGCCTGCGCGTGGAGCTCGACGAGCTCAACCCGCGGGTGATCACCGGCTCGACGACGACGCTGACCGTCGCCGGCAGCGTCACCAACACCGGCGACCGCAAGGTCAACCGGCCGCAGGTGCGGCTGCAGGTCGGCGAGCGGCAGACGACCGAACGCGGGATCGGCGAGGTCCTGTCGGGCGCGGTCATCAAGGACAGCCCGCTGACGGACTTCACCGCCGTCGCCGACGCGCTGGAGCCCGGGCAGACCGCGCCGCTGAACATCTCGGTGACCCTGACCGGCCAGCGCGCGGCGCTGTTCGGCAAGCCCGGCGTCTACCCGCTGCTGGTGAACGTCAACGGCACGCCCGAGTTCGGCGGGCCGGCCCGGCTGGGCGCGGTCAGCATGCTGATGCCGGTGCTGGCCGGCCCGGGCAAGCAGGCGACGCACGCGTCCGGCGCGCCGAGCATGACGCTGCTCTGGCCGCTGACCAGCAGCGTCCCGCACGTCTACGCGGCGCCGCTCGGCGGCAGGCCGGTGCTGGCCGACGACCGCCTGGCCGACGAGATCGGCCCGGACGGCCGGCTGAACGCGCTGGTCACGGCCGCGCACACGGCCGTGCAGGGCGACTCGAACCTGGCCAGGTCGATGTGTTTCGCACTCGACCCGGACCTGCTGGCGACCGTCGACGCGATGAGCCGCGGCTACCAGGTGCACACCGACGCCGGGAACGTCGACGGCAAGGGTGCCGGGACCGCGCAGACGTGGCTGGCCGCGCTGCGCTCGCTGGTCGGCAGCCGGTGCGTGGTGGCCCTGCCCTTCGCCGACGCCGACCTGAACGCCGTCTCGCGGATCCGCCCGGGCGACCCCGCGCTGGTCACCAAGGCGGCTTCCGGCGCGGCCGTGATCCAGCAGCTGACCGGCGCCACGCCGCAGACCGGCGTGCTCTGGCCGGACGGCACGCCGGGCGACGCCGTCCTCACCGCGCTGTCGCAGGCCGGGATCCGCACGGTGCTCACCGACGCCGGCAAGCTCGCGCCAGCCGCGGCCGGCGGCGGCGTCACCGTGCAGGGCAGCACCGTCCGCGCGCAGCCGACCGACTCACTCGTCTCCTCGGCCATGACGGGCGTGCCGACCGTGCCCGACTCGGTCACCATGCCGGCCACCACCGAGGCGGCCGTCGCGAGCCAGAACGGCCTCGGCGCGCTCGCCTTCCGCGCCGGCCTCGGCCTGCCCGCCGGCCAGCAGCGGCCGGACCACCTGCTGGTCGCGCCGCCGCGCCGCTGGGCCGCCCCGGCCGCCGAGCTCACCGCGTACCTGCTGCAGGTCGGCAACTACCTCGACGCCGGGCTCGTCACGGCGACCTCGCTCCCGACGCTGCTGGCCGCCGACCCGGAGGGCTCCGGCCCGGTCGGCGACGGCGGCCAGGACCCGGCCGCGGCGGCCGACCCCGCCCTCGTCTCGACGCTGTCGACCCTCGACGACAAGACCACCGGCCTGGCCGCCGCGATGCAGCTGGATCCCACCAAACGGGTGAAACCGGACGACGTCGTCGCGCCGGTCCGGCTGGCCGAGCTGCGGGGCGCGTCCACCGCGTGGCGGGGCCTGCCCGCCGACGCGGCGACCGCGAACGCGCGCGCCGACCTTGCGGCGATCAGCGAGCAGGTGTCCGTCTCGCAGCCGAAGCAGACGATCGCGCTGGCCTCGGGCAACTCGCCGCTGCCGGTGTACGTCAGCAACGACCTGCCGGTCGGGATCAACGCCCGGTTCGTCCTGACCAACAACACCGGCCTGCGCTCCGACGACGCCAAGGCCTGGTTCTTCCCGGCGGGCGGCGGCAAGAACTACTTCCTGCCCGTCGAGGCGCTGCGGGCCGGCCGGTTCAGCGTGGATGTGTCGTTGCGCACCCCCACGGATACCCCGCTCGGGTCATCCGCGCGGTTCGAACTGACGTCCACGGAATACGGCGCGATCACCATCATCGCGACCGTCGCCGCAGGTGCGGCCCTGCTTCTGCTCGCCTCCCGGCGCATCTACCGGCGGGTGAAGGACGCGAAGGCCGGCCGGGACGCAGTGGACTGATCTCTCGGCCTTCGAGTGTTCCGGGCGGTTCCCGATTACCCTGGGTCCGCACGTGCGCGGCGAACGGGCCGCGGCACCGGGGACCGAGCACTGAGGATTGGGCACGCGTTGGAGAGAGAGCCGGGCTTACCCCCCGAGCGTGCGAGTCGTCCTCGGCGCGAAGGCGCCCCGCCCCCGCAGCGGGGAGACGGGCCGCCACGAGCGGCGCAACCGGGCCGCCGCCAGCCGCCGCCGAAGCAGCAGCCGCCTCCGCCACCGGAGCGCGGCCGCCGCCAGCCGCCCCGCAACGGCCAGACGCGCCAAATGCCCCGCGAGGACCAGCCGGTCCGCGAGGGGCGTCCGCCGCGCGACGACCGGCCGGTCCGCGAAGGCCGCCCGCCGCGTGACGAACCACGCGACGGCCGTCCTCCCCGGGACGACCGCGCCCTGCGCGAGGAACCGCGTGAGGGGCGCCCGGCCCGCGGCAAGCCGCCGGTCCAGGACGACCGCCAGCGCCCGCCACGGGACGACCGGCCGGTCCACGACGAGCGCCCGGTCCGCGAGCGTCCGCCGCGCGACGACCACCCGCCAAGGGACGACCGGCCGCCGCGCCGCGTCCCGCCGCCGCAGGGCCCGCCCCCGCAGGGGCCACCGCTCCAGCCGCCGCGTGGCGGGCAACCGCCGCGCGCCGCCGCCGGTCCGGCACCCACCCGCGTCCAGCCGGTGCCGCCGCTACCGCCGCAGAACCCGCCGGGCCCGCCACCGCAGGGCCCGCCGTCGCACCAGGGGCGG
Source organism: Amycolatopsis sp. NBC_00348 (assembly GCF_036114655.1). Classification (NCBI taxonomy): domain Bacteria; kingdom Bacillati; phylum Actinomycetota; class Actinomycetes; order Pseudonocardiales; family Pseudonocardiaceae; genus Amycolatopsis; species Amycolatopsis sp. NBC_00348. The sequence goes on from NZ_CP107994.1 coordinate 8,361,399, forward strand.
CTGCCGCAGCCGGCCCCGCCGGTGACGCCGCCGGTCGCCGCACCGCCGGCGACCCCGCCGCCAGGCACGCCGGCCGCGGGCAACCCGGCCATGGGCACCCCGCCCCCGGGCATCCCGGTGCCGCCGCGCGGCCGCGCGCCCCGCCGTCCGGCGCCGGTCCGGCCGTGGCAGGAGGAGGCCCAGCGGCCCGTCGACCCGGAGGCGACGCGGTTCATCCCGCGCACCGCCGGCGTCCCGATGGCCTCCCGCTGGCCGGTCGCCGACCCCGACGTCATGCGGCCCTACGACGCGCTGGCCACCCAGGTCATGCCGGCGATCAAGACGCCGCTCGTCAAGCCGGTCGAACCCGGCACGGAGGCCGCGGCCCCGGCGAAGGCGCCGTCGCTCGCGAAGGCGTCCGGCCGGATGGCCATCGCGTCGCTGATCAGCCGGATCACCGGTTTCCTGTGGAAGCTGCTGCTGGTCGGCGCGATCGGCCAGGGCATCGCGAACGACTCGTTCAACGTCGCGAACACGATGCCGAACATCATCTTCGAGCTGCTGATGGGTGGCGTGCTCGCCAGCGTGGTGGTGCCGCTGCTGGTGCGCGCGCAGGACGAGCCCGACGGCGGCGCGGCCTACACCCAGCGGCTGATCACGGTCGCGTTCTCGCTGCTGCTGGTCGGCACGGCGGTCGCGGTCGTCGCGGCGCCGGCGTTCACGAGCCTCTACGTCGACGGTTCCGGCAAGGCCAGCTCCGGGCTGACCACGGCGTTCGCCTACCTGCTGCTGCCGGAGATCTTCTTCTACGGCGTGTTCGCGCTGCTCTCGGCGGTGCTGAACGCCAAGCAGATCTTCGGGCCGACGGCCTGGGCACCGGTGATCAACAACCTGGTGGTCATCTTCACGATCATGGTCGTCTGGGTCATGCCGGGCGACATCGACACCGCGCACCCGTCGCTCACCGACCCGAAGGTGCTGACGCTGGGCATCGGCGTCACCGCCGGCATCGTCGCCCAGGCGATCCTGCTGGTCCCGCCGCTGCTGCGGTCGGGCTTCCGGTTCAAGTGGCGCTGGGGCTTCGACAAGCAGATGAAGGAGTTCGGCGGTCTCGCGCTCTGGATCCTCGGCTACGTCGCGGTCAGCCAGATCGGCTACACGATCAACACCCGCGTCCTGACCAGCGGTTCCCCCGGCGGTGTGACGGCCTACAGCAACGCGTGGCTGCTCTTCCAGCTGCCGTACGGCGTCATCGGCGTCTCGCTGCTGACGGCGATCATGCCGCGGATGAGCCGCGCGGCCGCCGACGGCGACCACAAGAAGCTGATCGGCGACCTGTCCTACGCGTCGCGGATCTCGACGGTGATGCTCGTGCCGATCTCCGCGGTGATGACCGTGGTCGGCGGCTCGATCGGCATCGCGCTGTTCACGTTCGGCAAGGGCACGGTCGAGACCGCCGAGCGGCTCGGCGACGCGCTGGCCATCTCGGCGTTCGCGCTGCTGCCGTACGCGCTGGTCATGCTCCAGATGCGGGTGTTCTACGCGATGAAGGACGCGCGGACGCCGACGCTGATCATGATCGTGATGACACTGGTCAAGGTGCCGCTGCTGTACCTGTGCCCGGTGCTGCTGACGCCGGACAACGTCGTGCTGGGCGTCATGATGGTCAACGCGCTGACGTTCGTCGTCGGCGCGATCCTCGGCCAGGTGTGGCTCTGGGTGACGCTGGGCAACCTGCGGAGCAAGCGCATCATCGGCGTGATCCTGTTCACGGTCGTGGCGAGCGGGCTCGGGGTGGCCGCGGCGTGGGTCGTGGGCAAGGTCGTCCCGGACTCGTTCGGGCCGACTTTCGGGGCCTGGGTGAAGCTTCTGCTGCAAAGCGTCGTCGGCATCGTGGTCTCGTTCGGCGTCCTGATGGCGCTCAAGGTGGAGGAGCTGCAGCCGGCCACGAGCAGGTTCACCCGGTTGATCAAGCGGGGGTAACGATTCCGGTACGGCTGCCTACGACTCCCGCGTCGTATTCTGGGTACCCTCGACGCGGGGAGCTAACGGGAGAGTGCGGGTGGATACGAGGCGCAGCGAACAGGCAGGGGGTGCGAACCACGTGGGCAAGGCCCAGGTCGGATCGCTGGCCCCCGGACGTGTGGTCGGCGACGGCCGCTACCGCCTCCTCGCACAGTTCGGCGTGGACGAGCGGGGTGACGCGCACCTGTGGCGCGCGCGGGACGGCCAGCTGAAGCGGGACGTCGCGCTGACCCTGCTGGTCGGCGACCCGGCGGACCCGGAAGCCGCGCGGCTCGCGCGCCGCACCCTCGAACGCGCGACGCACGCGTCGAAGTTCGGCCACGGCGGCGTCGCCCGCGTGCTCGACGTGCTCGCGCTCGGCAGCGGCATCACGTCGAGCGAGGGCCTGCTCGGCGTCGTCGTCGCGGAATGGACCAAGGGCAGCGACCTGGTCGACCTCGTCGCGCAGCGCCCGGTGGCGCCCGGCGCGGCCGCCCGGATGGTGCAGGCGCTGGCCGAAGCGGTCGAGCAGGCCCACCAGAACGGTCTGGTCCTCGGCCTCGACCACCCCCAGCGGCTCCGGCTGACGCCGAACGGCGCGCTGAAGCTCGCGTTCCCCGGCCCGCTGCCGGAGGCGACGCTGCGCGACGACGTCAAGGCGCTCGGCGCGGTGCTGTACCTGCTGCTCACCGGCCGTTGGGCGCTGCCCGGCGGCCCGCCCGCCATCCCGGCGGCGCCGCTGAACCCGCAGGGCCGGATCGTCCCGCCGCGCCAGCTCATCCCGACCGTGCCCGCCGACCTGTCGTCGCTGGCCGTCCGCACGATCGAGGACGGCGGCAACGGCGGCATCCGCACCAGCGCGGCCATCCTCCGCATGCTCGAGCAGGTGGCCGAAGAGGAAGAGCGCACCCAGCTGATCAAGGCCGTCGGCGGTGATCCGGCCGCCGAGACCGAGGGCACCGTCTGGACCACGAAGAAGCCGGTCAAGGACGTCGCCCGGCGGCGCAAGCTCGCGCTCGGCGTCACCGTGCTGGTGGTCGCCACGGTCGTCATCCTCGCCTGGGGCGGGCTGATGCTGATAAACGTCTTCCAGGGCGACTCGAAGGCGACCGGGCCGACGATCAACGTCGCGGCGCCGCCCGCGTCGAGCCAGCCGGCCGGGCAGCCGCCGGCGTCGAGCCAGCCCGCGCCCCCGCCGTCGCCGGCGGTCGGTGCCGCGGTGGCCCCGCAGGCGATCGCCGTCTACAACCCGGACGGCAAGGGCGACAACACCGCCCGGGCGCGGTACGCGACCGACGGCAAGCCCGAGACGGCCTGGCGGACCGAGAAGTACAAGCAGCAGTTCCCCGTCATCAAGTCGGGCGTCGGGCTGGTCGTCACCTTCAAGGACCCGATCAACCTGAGCCAGGTCAAGGTCTCCGGGGGCACCGCGGGCACCAAGGTCGAGATCCGCTCGGCGACCGAGAAGAACCCGGACCTGGCCGACACGAAGGTGGTCGGCAACGGCGACCTGCAGGACGGCGACACGACGATCCCGCTGGCTCAGCCCACCCAGGGTGAGTACTTCATCGTCTGGATCACCCAGCTGGGCGGCGAGGACGGCCAGTTCCTGACCCAGATCGCGGACCTGTCCTTCCTGCCTGCGGGGTGACGCACCCGACAGGGTCAGTAGGCTCTCGCGGGTGACAGCTGCAGCTCCCACGGATGCGGATCTGATAGCGGCTCACGCCGCGGGGGACCCTCATGCGTTCAGCGAACTCGTCCAGCGACATCGCGACCGCATGTGGGCGGTCGCCCTGCGCACGGTCCGCGACCCGGAGGAAGCCGCCGACGCGTTGCAGGACGCGTTCATCTCGGCGTTCCGGGCCGCCGGCAAGTTCCGCGCCGAGTCACAGGTCACGACGTGGCTGCACCGGATCGTGGTGAACGCCTGCCTCGACCGGATCCGCCGCCGCCAGGCCCGCCCGACCGTCCCGCTGCCGGAAACCGGCTTCAACGAGCCGGCCACCCCGCGCGATTCGATGGCCGAGCGCGAGACCAGCTTGCTGGTGCGCGAAGCGCTCGCCCAGCTGCCGGAAGACCAGCGCGCGCCCATCCTGCTCGTCGACGTCGAGGGCTATTCCGTGGCCGAGACGGCGAAGATGCTCGGCATCGCCGAGGGCACGGTGAAGAGCCGATGTGCCCGGGGGCGCGGAAAACTCGCGAAGGTTCTCGGACACCTGCGGAACCCCGATGCGATTGCGAACGTCCCAACTCACGAAAGCAAACGGGCCGGGCGCCAGCCGGGTAGCGGGGAGGGACGATGACGGACGAAAGCCGGGGGATCGGGGGGACCGTCGGTCCGCCCTGGTCTGTCGACGTGCTCGCCGATCTCCACGCCGGCGTGCTGGACGACGACCGGGCCGCGCAGCTGTGGCCGGTCGTCAACGCCGACCCGGAGGCCCGCGCGATCCTGGACGCCCTCGACGCGACGCAGGCCGACCTGGCCTCGCTCGCCGAGGCACCCGCGCCGCCGATGCCGGCGGAGTTCGCGGCACGGCTCGACGCGGCCCTGGCCGCGGAAGTGGCCGCCGCATTTCTTGGACAAGCACAGTCGAAGCAGCGGACCGCGCCGGCACCGGAGCAGACCGGGGCCGGGGACGCCCAAGTGGTGGACCTCGCGGCCGCCCGGCGGCGCCGGAACAAGCGGCTCGGCTGGGCCGCCGGCGTCCTGACCGCGGCCGCCGCGGCGGTCGTCGCGGTGACGGTCGCGATCCCGAGCACGTCCCAGCAGAGCGGCACCCCGAACGTCGCGGCCCCGGCACCGTCCGGCCCGACGGTCGGCGCCGACGGCAGCGGCGCCCAGGCCCTGGTCGGCAAGGCGGTCGGCGTCCGCGACTTCGGCCCGCTGGGCACCGAGGACCGGCTCGACGCCTGCGTCGAAGCCGCCGGACTGGACCCGAAGGTGCGGCCCGAAGGCATCCGCCCGGTGAACGTCGGCGGCAAGGCCGGGGTGCTGATCATCCTGACCACCGGCAAGCTGGCCCAGTTCCGCTTGGTCGCCTTCGGCGCGGACTGCGGACCGGGAAATCCGGCCGTCCTGTTCGACAAGGTCGTCGGGGAGAAGTAGCGGCTGTCACCACTGGGAACATGGCCACCTACGATCGTGTTGAGCCTGGTACACGGGTCACTACGAGCGGAGGTCACGGGTGGCTGCCGAAGACATCAGGAACCTGATCATCGTCGGATCGGGTCCTGCCGGATACACCGCTGCCGTTTACGCGGCGCGGGCGCAACTCGAACCGCTGGTGTTCGAGGGCACGCAGTTCGGTGGCGCGCTGATGACGACGACCGAAGTCGAGAACTTCCCCGGGTTCCGCGACGGCATCATGGGTCCGGACCTGATGGAGGAGATGCGCAAGCAGGCCGAGCGCTTCGGCGCCGAGCTGCGCGCGGAGGACGTCGAGTCGGTCGAGCTGACCGGCGAGGTCAAGTACGTGACCGCGAACGGCAAGCGCTACGCCGCCCGCGCGGTCGTCCTCGCGATGGGTGCCGCGGCACGGTACCTGAACGTGCCCGGTGAGCAGGAGCTGCTCGGGCGCGGCGTGTCGGCGTGTGCGACCTGTGACGGTTTCTTCTTCCGCGATCACGACATCGTGGTCGCCGGCGGTGGCGACTCGGCGATGGAGGAAGCGACCTTCCTGACGAAGTTCGCGAAGTCCGTCACCGTGGTGCACCGGCGTGAGGAGTTCCGCGCGTCGAAGATCATGCTCGAGCGCGCCCGCGCGAACGAGAAGATCAAGTGGAAGCTGAACTCGCAGATCACCGGCGTCGTCGGGGACAACAAGGTCGAGGGCCTGAAGCTGAAGGACACCCAGGACGGCTCCGAGTCGACTCTGGACGTGTCGGGCTTCTTCGTCGCGATCGGGCACGACCCCCGCAGCGCGCTGGTGCGCGGGCAGGTCGACCTGGACGAGGACGGCTACGTCATCACCCAGGGCCGCAGCTCCTACACGAACCTGGACGGCGTTTTCGCCGCTGGTGACCTGGTGGACCGCACCTACCGGCAGGCGATCACCGCGTCCGGCTCCGGCTGCAGCGCGGCGATCGACGCGGAACGCTGGCTCGCGGAGCACGGCGACTCGGACGCGCACGAGGCGGCCGAGCTGGTCGGCGGCGGCTACGGCGCGGGCACCAACTGACTTTCCGGCGTAACACCCACCTGAAGGAGAAACCATGTCCAACACCGTGAAGGTGACCGACGCGACGTTCGTCGACGAGGTCCTGACCAGCGAGAAGCCCGTTCTGGTCGACTTCTGGGCCACCTGGTGCGGGCCGTGCAAGATGGTCGCCCCGGTGCTCGAGGAGATCGCGGCGGAGAACGGCGAGAAGCTGACCATCGCCAAGATCGACATCGACGAGAACCCGAACACGCCGCGTGACTACCAGGTGATGTCCATCCCGACGCTGATCCTGTTCCAGGGCGGCAAGCCGGTGAAGCAGATCGTGGGCGCCAAGCCGAAGGCCGCGCTGCTGTCGGACCTCGCCGACGTTCTCTGAACCGAACAAGCCCGGCGAACCCGGGGCCTGCGGGAACCCTCCCGTGGGCCCCGGGTTCTCGTCGTTCGGGGGAATCTCACCGGTGTGGGTGAATCCTGGGTGACGAGGGCCACCACCGGGACGCCACGAACGGGCTCTTGACGAACCGACCGGGCCTGCGGTGTCACCGAGAGTTCGCAAGGCACAATAGAGGACCTGGGCCCGTCCCAGTGATGGTTTTCCCCGAAGTTTTGCCACGCACCGAACCCCCAATCGGTGCCTGAGGAAGAGCGAGGAGTGCATGCGGGTACTCCGCCGCGGTGACGCCGGTCCGGACGTCGCCGAGATCAGGTCGATCCTGGCCGGGATGGACCTGCTCCCGCCGGTCACCGGTACCGACGCCTACGACACGTTCGATGTCGCCGTCGAGAACGCCGTACGGGCCTTCCAGCAGAGCCGTGGGCTGATGACCGACGGCATCGTGGGTCAGGCCACCTTCCAGGCGCTCAAGGGCGCCAGCTACCACCTGGGCAGCCGGCTGCTGTCGTACACGATCGCGGCCCCGATCCAGGGTGACGACGTCTTCACGCTGCAGGAGCGGCTGACCGAACTCGGCTTCGACGCCGGCCGCCCGGACGGCTACTTCGGCGCGGCGACCGAGCGCGCCCTCAAGACGTTCCAGCGCGACATGCGCCTGACGCCGGACGGCATGTGCGGCCCCGCGACCATCCGAGAGCTGCACCGCCTGTCCTCGCCGCGGGCCCGGGGCGGCCGCCCCGTGTTCCTGCGCGAGCAGGAGCAGGTGCGCCAGGCCGGTCCCCGGCTGCGCGGCAAGCGCATCGTGATCGACCCCGGCCACGGCGGCGACGACCTCGGCGTGGTCGCCGGCGGGCTCCGCGAGGCAGACATCGCGTGGGACCTCGCGCGCCGCCTGGAAGGCCGGATGAAGGCCACCGGCATGGAGGCGCTGATCTCCCGCGGCCCGAACCACAGCCCCACCGAGCTGGAGCGCGCGAAGTTCGCGAACGACGCGGGCGCCGACCTGTTCCTCTCGCTGCACAGCGACAAGAACCCGTCGCCGCGCGCGCAGGGTGTCGCGAGCTTCCACTTCGGCAACGGCAACGGCACGACGTCGACCGTGGGCGAGCTGCTGGCCGGCTTCATCCAGCGTGAGGTCGCGGCCCGCACGGGCCTGCAGGACAACCGCACGCACTACAAGTCGTGGGACATCTTCACCCGCACCCGCTGCCCGGCCGTCCGGGTCGAGATCGGCTACCTGACGAACCCGGACGACAGCCGCAAGCTGGGCGACCCGGCCTTCCGCGACATCGTCGCCGAGGGCATCCTGATCGCCGTCAAGCGCCTGTACCTGCTCGGCGAGGGCGACCAGCCGACGGGCACGTTCACCTTCGCAGACGTCCTCGCGCACGAACTCGCGAAGGCCGAGTAGGGCGACCACAACCCCTAGCGGCTCATCTTCATCTGCTCCACCACACCTGGGGACGCGCATGCGCCGTCCCCAGGTTTCGGTGCAGTCATCCACAGCTTTTCCACCGCGCCTATCAGGGCTCTGTGGATAACTCGGCACTTCTTCCACAGCTGTGCACACACGACGGAATCCGTGTTCCAGCCGCGCCGGAGCTCCGGCGCAAACGTTTGCGGCAGGTCAGGCGCGGCCGAGGATCGGCTCGGCCGTGGTGATCGTGACCTGGCCGAGCAGCCGCTCCAGCGCCGCCTCGACGTCTTCCTTCCAGGTGATCGCCGAACGCAGCTCGAGGCGCAGGCGCGGCCACTTCTGGTGGGGACGGACGGTCTTGAAGCCGACGCTCTGCAGGAAGGCCGACGGCAGCACGCAGCTGTGGCCGCCGTCCGGGTCCGACTCGTCGGGACGCGCGTCGCCGAACGCCTCGATGGCGCGGACGCCGCGCTTGGTGAGGTCCTTCGCGACCGCCTGGACGAGCATCCGGCCGAGGCCGCCGCCGCGGAACTCCGGGAGGATCTGGAAGGCCGTCAGCAACACCGCGTCCGCGCTCGGCGGGGACGTCGGGAAGGCCAGCGAGCGCGGGACGGCGTTCGGCGGGGCGTACAGCACGAACCCGACCGGCAGCGTGTCGCTGTAGACGATGCGGCCGCAAGAACCCCACTCGAGCAGCACGCTCGAGACCCAGGCTTCCTTCTCGACCTCGGTGGCGCCGAACTCCTCGGCCTGGTTCTTCAGGTGCGGAGCCAGTTCCCAGTACACGCACCTGCGACAGCTCTTCGGCAGATGCTCGAGGTTGTCCAGTGTGACGCCCACGACGCGACGCGACACCCGCGACCTCCCTGACCTGCGCTCCCGGTGGGCTCCTCCGCCGTCAAGCCGCGCGGAACCACAGCACGAACCCGGGAGCCATGGTCGATGGTAGGCCGATGTGAGAAGCACCGAAAGGTCAGGGGTCCTCGACAGGCCCCGGTTACACTCGATGGATCTACCGCTCCCGCGCGGGAGCGGACCGTGTCCACCGACCCCCGGGTGAATCGTCGATGACCGAGAACCGCCCCAGCAAGCCGCACAGCGGCCGTCAGAACCTCGACCCGCACCTCGAGCGGTATGCCGCGCGCACCGCCGGGATGACCGCCTCCGAGATCCGGGCATTGTTCGCGGTCGCCAGCCGGCCCGAGGTGGTCTCCCTCGCCGGCGGCATGCCGAACCTGGCCGCGCTCCCGCTCGACACGCTCTCGGCGCAGGTGGCGGAGATCATCGCCGAAGACGGCCTGGTGGCCCTGCAGTACGGCTCGGCGCACGGCGTCCCGGCGCTGCGCGAGCAGATCTGCGAAATCATGGCGCTGGAGGGCATCAAGGCGCACCCGGACGACGTCGTGGTGACCGTCGGCTCCCAGATGGGCCTGGACATGGTCACGCGGCTGTTCTGCGATCCGGGTGACGTCGTCATCGCCGAGGGCCCGTCCTACGTCGGTGCCCTGGGTTCCTTCGCCGCGTACCAGGCGCAGGTCGTGCACGTGGCGATGGACGAAAACGGCCTGGTGCCGGAACTGCTGCGCGAGGCGCTGAGCCAGACGGAGAAGGCCGGCCGGCGCGTCAAGTTCCTCTACACGATCCCGAACTTCCACAACCCCGCCGGCGTCACGCTGGCCGTCGAGCGCCGCGCGGAGATCCTGGAGATCTGCCGCGAGCACGGCGTCCTGGTCGTCGAAGACAACCCGTACGGGTTACTCGGTTTCGACGGGCAGACCTACCCGGCGCTGCGCTCGACGGACCCGGACAACGTCGTGTACCTCGGCTCGTTCTCGAAGACGTTCGCGTCCGGTCTGCGCGTCGGCTGGGTGCTGGCGCCGCACGCCGTCCGCGAAAAGCTCGTGCTGGCCGCGGAGTCGGCGACGCTGTGCCCGCCGACCCTCAACCAGCTGATCGTGTCGCGCTACCTGGCCACGCACGACTGGAAGGGCCAGATCAAGAAGTTCCGCGAGAACTACCGCGAGCGGCGTGACGCGATCCTGTCCGCGCTCGACCAGTACCTGCCCCCGGGCTGCTCGTGGACGAAGCCGGACGGCGGGTTCTACGTCTGGGTGACGGTGCCGGAGGGCGTCGACACCAAGGCGATGCTGCCGCGCGCGGTGACCGCGCGGGTGGCGTACGCGTCCGGAACCGGCTTCTACGCCGACGGTTTCGGCAGCCGCCAGATGCGGTTGTCCTACTGCTACCCGACACCGGAGCGCATCCGGGAAGGCGTCCGGCGGCTGGCCGCCGTGCTGGAGTCCGAAATGGACCTCGCGCGCACCTTCGGTAACGTGAGCGCGCGCCAGATCCAGGGACCGCCGAACCCGTCTCCCGACACGGTCTGAGTCTTTTCTTAATCCAGCTAAGGAGTTTCCACGGTGGTCGACCGTACCGTTGCCGTGCTCGCCGGCGGACTTTCGCACGAACGCGACGTCTCGCTGAGGTCCGGGCGACGGCTCTCCGCGGCGCTCAAGTCCGAAGGCCTCGGCATCGAGGAGTGGGACACCGACGCGGGGTTGCTGGAGCGCCTGCGCACGCAGCGCCCGGACGCCGTGGTCGTCGCGCTGCACGGCGGTGAAGGCGAAAACGGCTCGGTGCAGACGGTGCTGGAAATGCTGGACGTGCCGTTCGTCGGCACCGGTTCCCAGGGCTGCCGCCGCGCGTGGGACAAGCCGACGGCCAAGGCGCTCATCGAGAACGCCGGCTTCGTGACGCCGGGCTGGGTCGTGTTGCCGCACAGCACGTTCCGCGAGCTCGGCGCCCAGGCGGTGCTCGACGCGATGGTGGAGCAGCTCGGCCTGCCGCTGATCCTCAAGCCGGACCAGGGTGGCTCGGCGCTCGGCACGCAGGTGGTGCGCGAAGCGGCGGAACTGCCCGCGGCGATGGTCGGCTGCTTCGCTTACGGCGACACGGTTCTGGCCGAGCGGTTCGTGGCCGGCGTCGAGGTGGCTGTGACGGTCATCGAGGGCGAGAACGGTCCCGAGGCCCTGCCCGCCGTCGAGATCGTGCCGGAGAGCGGCGTCTACGACTACACGGCCCGCTACACCGCCGGCCTGACGGACTTCTTCACCCCGGCCCGCCTCGACGACGCCGCGGCCAAGGCGGCGGCCGAACTCGCCGTCGCCGCACACCGCGTCCTCGGACTGCGGGACATCTCCCGGACCGACGCGATCGTCGCCGAAGACGGCACGGTCCACTTCCTCGAGGTGAACCCGTCACCCGGACTCACCGAGACGTCGACGGTCCCGATGGCGATCGACGCGGCGGGCAAGTCGCTCGGCACGGTGTTCGCCGACTTGATCGGACGCGCGATCTCCCGCTGATTCCTCGTACGCGAAAGGCCACTACGGAATTTCCGTGGTGGCCTTTTTCGCGGGGGCTCCGGGTGGCGGAGCCCCGACTGTCACAGCCTTTTGGCGTCGCGAGCGATCATCACCGGACGTGGTCGCCGCAACCGCGTGGAGCAATCATCACCGTGACGAAACACCCTGGGGTGATCCCTAATCGGTTTCCGGTGTCTGATTCGCCCCATTCGCGTCGATGATCGAGACGATGCGCTCGAGATCGTCGACCGAGCCGAACTCGAGCACGATCCGCCCCTTGCGCCGGCCGAGGTCGACCTTCACGCGGGTGTCGAACCGGTCCGAAAGCCGGTTGGCGAGATCCTGGAGTCCGGGCGCCTGGATCGGCTTGCGCGGCGCGGGCTTCGGCTTGGCCGGCTTCTCGCTCTTCTTGAGCGTGACGGCTTCCTCGGTCGCCCGGACCGACATGCCCTCCGCGATGATGCGCGCGGCGAGCTCTTCCTGACTGTCGGCGTCCTCCAGCGACAGCAACGCACGCGCGTGCCCGGCGGACAGGACGCCCGCGGCGACCCGGCGCTGCACCGGCAGGGGGAGCTTGAGGAGCCGGATGGTGTTGGTGATGACCGGCCGGCTGCGGCCGATCCGGCTCGCCAGCTCCTCGTGCGTGACCGCGAACTCGTCGAGCAGCTGCTGGTACGCCGCCGCCTCTTCGAGCGGGTTCAGCTGGACGCGGTGGATGTTCTCCAGGAGCGCGTCGCGCAGCATCGACTCGTCGGCGGTCTGCCGGACGATCGCCGGGATCGCTTCGAGCTCCGCCTGCTGCGACGCCCGGAGCCGCCGCTCGCCCATGACGAGCTCGTACTCGTCGTTCCCGAGCTCGCGAACCACGATGGGCTGCATGAGCCCGAACTCGCGGATCGAGTGCTCGAGTTCGGCGAGCGCCTCTTCGTCGAAGGCCAGCCGCGGCTGCTTCGGGTTGGGCTTGATCGAGCCGACCGGGATCTCGCGGTAGACCGCCCCGGCGACCTCGCCGCTGTGCTGCTTCGCTTGGCCGTTCGCCGCGAACCAGCCTTTCTCGTCGGCCGCCTTCTTGTCCGCCGCCGACCCGTCACTGGGCGCGGGGAGGGCGCCGCCGGTGGGCCCGGTGGGGATGAGGGCGGCGAGGCCGCGCCCCAGCCCTCCTCTGCGCTCGGTCATGTGGAACTACCCCTTTCCATGAGTGCACCTCGCTCGGCGATCTCCTTCGCCGCGTCGACGTAGCTCAGCGCCCCGCGCGAACCGGGGTCGTAGGCGAGCACGGTCTGGCCGTACCCGGGCGCCTCCGACACCTTCACGCTGCGGGGGATGACGGTCTTCAGGACGGTGTCGCCGAAGTGGTTCCGCACCTCGTTCGTCACCTGGTCGGCCAGCTTGGTCCGGCCGTCGTACATGGTGAGCAGGATCGTCGTGACGCGGAGTTCGCGGTTGAGGTGCTGCTGCACGAGCTCGATGTTGCTCAGCAGCTGCCCGAGCCCTTCCAGCGCGTAGTACTCGCACTGGATCGGGATGAGCACCTCCTGCGCGGCGACCATCGCGTTGACCGTCAGGAGGCCGAGCGACGGCGGGCAGTCGATGAAGACGTAGTCGACGCCGATCTCGTCGAGGATCTCCGAGGAGATGGCCTCCTTGAGCCGCGACTCGCGCGACGCCATCGAGACGAGCTCGATCTCGGCGCCGGCGAGGTCGATCGTGGCGGGGACGCAGAAGAGGTTGGGGGACTGCTCGGTCGGCTGCGCCGCCTCGGCGAGCGTCACCTCGCCGATGAGCACTTCGTAGATGGAGGGCGTTCCGGACCGGTGGTCGACGTCGAGCGCGGTGCTCGCGTTGCCCTGCGGGTCGAGGTCGACGACGAGCGTCTTGAGCCCGTGAACGGCGAGCGCAGCGGCGAGGTTGACCGTGCTGGTGGTTTTGCCGACGCCGCCCTTCTGGTTGGCCACGGTCATCACGCGGCGACGGCCAGGCCGCGGCAGCGACCCATCCGGGTGCAACAGCCGAGCGGCGCGGGTGGCTTCTTCGGCGATCGGCGTCCAGCCCACGTCGTGGCTGGTCTCCGTGGAGTCGGACGGCGGGGGATTCACCGGTCTCGACACCTCCTCCATATAGACGTCTGGTCGATGGACGAGTCGCGTCGTTTCACGTGGAACACCGCGGCCCGTTGTCTGCGCTAGCGCTTCCTGCTCCGCACCTGAGCCGTCTTCGACGACTGGCGACGGATCTTCACGACCGTGCTGGGGACCTCTAGTACTGCCACACCGCACTCCACGATCATCGGGTCGGCGCCGCCTGCCTTCCTGATGGCGGCACCGTCCCGCTCGATCTCGTCCGCCGCACTGGCGCCCTTGAGGGCAACCAGGAAGCCGTCGGGACGAACCAGCGGCAAGCACCAGTCCGCGAGCCGGGCCAGCGGGGCGACCGCGCGAGCGGTGACGATGTCAGCGCCACCGAGCTGCTCACGCACAGGCCGCTCCTCCGCGCGTCCACGGACGATGGTGATCGGGAGTTCCAGCTTCTCGGCCACCTCGGCCAGCCAGTCCACCCGGCGGGCCATAGGTTCGAGCAAGACGATATCGAGGTCCGGCCGAGCGATGGCGAGCGGCACACCCGGAAGCCCCGCCCCGGACCCGACGTCGACGACGCGAGCCCCCTCAGGCATCTGCTCGCCGATCACCGCCGAGTTGAGCACGTGCCGTTCCCAAAGCCGTTCGACTTCCCGCGGACCGATCAGCCCACGCTCAACCCCATGGCTCGCAAGGAGCTCGACATACCCAGCCGCTTGGTCGACGTGAGCACCGAACACTCGCTCCGCCGCGGTCCGCACCGCACCTGCGGCCTGCTCCAAGCTCACTCCGGCTACTCCTAGTCCGCGCGTTTCACGTGAAACGGCGCTCCAGCGATTGTCCCTGATGTCGACGCGAAAACGAGCCGACAGACCGCAGATGTGGACAACTCCACTCACCCAGCGGCGCGTTCCACGTGAAACACCACCCCGCCACCGCCGGCCCCGGTGCGCGTTCCACGTGAAACATCACGGCTGTAATTCGCCCCGCACCACCACCGCGCCACAACCGCACCCAGCAAGGCGCCGAGCGACCGAGGACAGGACGGTGACCGTCTCAACGATCACCCCGTGACGACGACCAGCCACGGCAGCGCGGCAACCGACGCTGCGCCTCCGACGCCAGCGTCGGCAGGCGCCCAGCCACGGATAGCGGCTGCGCAGCACGCGGCCCGCAGGAGCCGCGACAGTGACCGACCACGACAGCATCGGCAACGTCACCCAGCCCGCCACGAGTGCACACGACCCCAGTCACAGCAGCCTGTCAGCCACAGCAGCCGACGCCCCAAAGCGGCGGCGGGGCAAGGCGAGCGGTCGCGGGCCAGCGGTCGTTCCCCGCAGCGGCAGCGGTAGCGGCGGCCGCGCCCTGCCGCGGCAGGGCGCGGGGCGGTGGGGCGGGGCGGGGCGCGGCAAGGCGCAGTGCGGCGCAGCGGGACGCAGTGCGGGGCGGGGGCGCGGTGCGGCGCAGGGCGGGGGCGCGGCCCGGCAGGGTACGCCGGGGCGGGGGGCGGCCGGCGGGGTGCGCCGCGGCGGGGCAGGGCGGGAGCCGAGGCAACGACGGAAGGACAGTGGCAGCGAGGCGGTGACGAGCCACACTGAGGCGCGGCAACGGAGTGGCGGCCGCCGCGGCAAGACTGCGGCGACGGGGCCCGCGGTCGCAGCGCACGGCCCGCCAGAGCGGAGGCGCGACTGGCGAGGCACGCCGGCGACAGCCGTGTCGCCGCAGCGGCGGCAGTGCGGCCGTGGGTGGCGAGGCACACCGCAGCGGCGGGACGGCAGCCCGTGGCGCGGCGACCACGGCGCCTACAGCAGATGCGATCGCCGCAGTACGCGACCAGTCAGGGCGCAGCCGCGACCGTCGAGGGCCGACAGTCTGCACACTCACCACGGCGGCGGCGATGGTGGGCGATGGATCGCACGGTGGCGGGATGACCGCAGCCGCTGCGGGGCAGCACACGTCCGCAGCCACGCAAGCGACCAGCCATGGCAGCGGAGCGACCGGCAAGGCGAGCTGGCTGCGGCCACGATCGGGTGCGGCCATGGCGATAGAGATGGGCAGTGGCGACGGCTGACTGCACTCCCGGCGGCGGCAACCACGCGGCGGCGTGGCCTGACCGCAGGCCCCAGCCGATGCGACAACCACACAGTCAAGTCACCGTGGTGAAGGCAGGCGGGTCAAGGCCGGCGAAGGCCGCGCTCCGCCACAGCAGCGGGAGCCACGGCGGCAGCGGCCACGCTGGCGAAGAACCAGCCCGAGGGGACGTGGCGGCAGGGTGACGTGCCGGGGCACGGCGGCGGCCGCGGCAGATGTGACGGTCGCGCGCAGCCGGTCAGGGAGGTCGCGGTCTGGCGGGTGCGACTGGTGGGCCAGCCACGCCGAGCGTCCAGACACGACAGCACAACGGGCGAGGCGAAGCAGGGCGATCCTGGGGCGACGACAGCCGCGCAGTGACTACCGCTGCGGCAACGGCAGCCCATACGGCAGCGGGTGACTGCAGCCGCGGCGATGTTCACAGCGGCAGGGTGATTGAGTCCCAGCGATGATCACGGCAAACAGCGGCGGCGGAGGGGACCGGCACATGAACGGCCTCAGTCGCTCGCGCGACTGTGACGCGAAGCGGGAGACCGTGACCTCAGGGTGCCGGGGCGGCGATCGCGGCGGCCGGTGCCGACGCATGGTGCACGGTGAGGCGGTCGCTGCCGAGGCAGCAGGGCGGAGCGAGACGCCACGGCGGCACCGGGCAGAGCGAGATGTCGCAACGGCAGGCGGCGAGCGTGGCTGCGCCATGAGGTGGAGGGCGTGGCTGCCGTGGCAAGGGGTGGCGGCCATAGCTGCCGTGGCAGCAGCCGGTGGGAGTAGTGGTCGCGCCCGCTGCTGGCACACGGCGCCCCCGCAGCCTCGCGGTAACGGCCCGCGGCGGTCGCCGCGACCGCGGTGGTCGCGCCAAGCAGGCGAGAGCCGCCCCACAGCAGCAGCGCCTGACCGTCGTGGTTAGGCGGAGCCGCTCGGTGGCGAAGTGCACGGTGGTGGTCGCGGTGCGCGGCAGCGGAACGGTGCCAGCGCGAGGCCGAGGGTCAGCTGGGCGTGTTGTCCGCCGGTCAGCTTGCCCGCGGGCGCACGGAGAACGGAACGGCGGCACTTCCGCGACCGCGACGGCCGCAGCAGGTGAAGCGGAGGCCACCGCAGCAAGTGGCGGTAGGGCAGGACGGTACGGCTCCAGCAGCGCGGGCGGTGCGGGGCAGGCGGTGCTGGGCCGGCTTGAGCCGAGCTGGGCCAGGCCAGGCCGGGCCGAGCCGGGCCGAGCCGGGCCGAGCTGGGCCGAGCTGGGCCGAGCTGGGCCGAACTGGGCTGGGCCGAGCTGGGCTGAGCTGGGCTGGGCTGGGCTGGGGCCAGAGGACTGGTAGCCGTGAGGCAGGGCCGAACGGCCGGCCTCTTTGTCCGTCCGGGAAGGCTGTAATCGCGAGTCACCGGCGAGCGCCGACTTCGTCGGCTCGCCTGCCGGGCGGTCGACCGCCCGGCGGAGGCCGCGGGCGAGTCGTGCCGAAGGACGAAGGCGCCGCGCCTCCCCGAACGTCAGCGCGGGTGCGGCCCCAGGAGGCGGATCCGTTGAAGCCGGGGCGTGCCCCATCCACGACGGGATGACCGCCTCCGCGTCTCACCCCAGCCGATGCCGAGCCGGGCAGCGTCACGTCGTACCCGCGGTCGCCGCCGAGGCAGGTCCGCCCCGCCCATACCCCTCCGCACGGGCACAAAAAGCGGCCCGCCGGACCGAAGTCCGACGGGCCGCTGAAACGAAGTCCGTCAGGACTCCGGGAAGATCACCACGCGACGCTTGGGGTCTTCGCCCTCGCTCTCGCTTGTGACGCCCGAGACCGTCGCCACCGCGTCGTGGACCACCTTGCGTTCGAACGGGCTCATCGGCTGCAGCCGCACCCGCTCGCCGCTCGAGAGGACCGACTCCGCCGTCGAACGGCCGAGTTCGCGGAGTTCCTCGCGGCGGTCCGCGCGCCAGCCCGCGATGTCCAGCATGAGGCGGCTGCGCGAGCCCGTCTCCTGCTGGACCGCCAGGCGGGTCAGTTCCTGCAGCGCTTCGAGCACCGTGCCGCGGGGGCCGACGAGCTTTTCGAGGTCCTCGCCGCCGTCGATGCTCACGATCGCGCGGCCGGCCTCCACGTCCAGGTCGATGTCACCGTCGTAGTCGAGCAGGTCCAGCAGCCGCTCGAGGTAGTCGCCGGCGATGTCGCCCTCCTGGACGAGGACGTCGTCGCCACCTCCCGCCTTCTGCTCGGTCTCCTCTTCGGTGGTCGCGCCCGCGGCCGCGTCGTCCTGATCGGCGTCGATCGTGTCGATCGTCTCCGACATCATTCGTCTCCTCTCCGAACCGGTCGCGCCTCAGCGGCGCTTCCGGCCCGACTTCCTGGTCGAGTCTTTGAGGAGCCCGGGCACTCCCGTGCCGTTCTCCGATGAGCCGTTCTGGCCGTTCGTGGCGACCGGGGTGGCCTCCGCCACCGTCGCGCCGTCCGACTTGGCCGCAGCGGCCTCGGCGGCCTTGGCCGCGGCGGCCTCCGCCGGCGTGGTCTGCGCGAAGCCGTGGGCCGAACCGGCCTTGGTGACCTTCTTCTGCGAGCCGGTCTGGGCGGGCTGGTTCTTCTTCTGCTGGACGGGCTTCTGGCCCACCTTCGGCGCGGTCGGCTTCTGCCCGGGCTTCGGGCCGAGCGTCGCGCGCTTCTCCGCGGCCTCCACCTTGCGAGCCGCCTCTTCCTTGTCGATCTTCGTGTAGACGAGGCGCTGCTGCATCAGGGTCCAGCCGTTGTTCGCCAGCCAGTAGAAGAGGAGGCCGAGCGGGAACAGCGCACCGAAGACGAGGACACCGAGCGGGAAGATGTACATCGTCAGCTTGTTCATGATCGCGGTCTGCGAGGTGGCCGACGCGGCGTTCTGGCGGGCCACCGAGTGCCGCGCGGTGAGGTGCGTGGCGATCGACGCGATGATCATGAGGGGCAGGGCGACCGGGAGCACGCTCCAGTGGAAGCCGACGTTCGCGGCGTTGCCCCCGCTGACGACGCCGACACCGTTGTAGACGGCCTCGCCGAGGTTGACGCCGAAGAGCTTCGCGTTGACGTAGGACTCGACGTCGTGCTGGGTGAAGAAGTAGTTCTCGGTCTTCGGCTTGCCGTCCGCCGGCATGATCGAGAACGCGCGCAGGACGTGGTTCAGGCCGATGAACACCGGGATCTGCAGCAGCATCGGCAGGCAGCTGCCCAGCGGGTTGACGCCGTGCTCCTTCTGGAGCTTCTGCATCTCCTGCGCCTGGCGCTGCTTGTCGTTCGCGTACTTCTTCTGGAGCTTCTTCATCTCCGGCGCGAAGTCCTGCATCTTCTTCATCGACCGGACCTGGTTCACGAACGGCTTGAACATGATGCCGCGGACCGTGAACGTCAGGAAGATGATGCCGAGGATCCAGGCGATCGCCGTCGACTCCCCGAAGACGAGCCCGAAGACCTTGTGCCAACACCAGAGGATGAAGGACACGGGGTAGTAGATGAAATCGAGCACTGCTGCTACTCCTCGATCGGTGTTTCAGGTCGTCGGTGCCGCCACGAGAACGTCTCGGGCACGGGGTCGCGGCCGGGCATGGTCCACGGGCCGCAACGCAGCAGGCGGCGCGCCGCGAGGTAGGAGCCGCGGCCGGCGCCGTGCCGGGTGAGGGCCTCGACGGCGTACGCGCTGCAGCTCGGGTAGAACCGGCACGCCGGTGGCAGGAAGGGCGAAATCGCCTTGCGGTAGAGCTTGATGGGGAGCAACAGGACCCACGCGACCGGACCGGGCCGGGTGGGCCCGGGCTCGTCGTCGTGGTCGTGCTCGTCGTGCACTGAGTGCTCGGGGGTGGCTCGCATACCGGTCACACCGCTGATCCGTGGTCGGGGGCCGCGTCCGCGGGACGCGTCGGGCTGGGGACATCCCCGGCCGGACGGCGCGACGACAGTAGTCCGAGCCGCCGCAGCGCGGCGTCGAGATCGGCCCCGAGCTCCGCGCTGGACGCGGACGCGGACGGCGGCAATGCCCGTACGACCAACGCACTGCCGGCGGGCAGGGTTCCGAGCCGGGCCGAAACGAGATGACGCAACTTGCGGGACACCCGGTGGCGGACCACCGAGTTCCCCACGGCCTTGCTCACCACAAAACCCGCCCTGGTCGCCGACGAAGCATCGGCGGCCATGGACGGGTCCGTGGTCAACGCGTGGACGACGAGGCGGCGCCTGCCTGCCTTGGATCCGCGACGGAGAACCACGCGGAAATCCTCACTCCGCCGCAAACGTGCGGCAGCCGGCAGCACGGCGCGCCCCGACGTGCCGGATCAGGCCGACAGCGCTTCGCGGCCCTTGCGACGGCGAGCCGCCAGGATGCCCCGGCCTGCCCGGGTCCGCATGCGCAGCCGGAACCCGTGGGTCTTCGCGCGACGGCGGTTGTTCGGCTGGAAGGTCCGCTTACCCTTGCTCACTGCTTCTCCTGTGTGTCGCTGTGTCGTCTGCCCACCCGCCGGAGAGGGACGGTCATCCCTCTCACCTGGCGTGTCGTGCGGGCGCACGGCAGTCTCTGGTGTCTCCTACCAACGTGTGGCCTCGTCACGACGAGCGACGACAACTAGGGCACGCGAAACGCGCCCGTCGCATACGGGAGACCTTACGAGGGTACGCACCCCCGCCCGGAGCCCGATAAGCACCCCCTCCGCCACCGCCGGTGACGGGCCGCGCGAGGCCCGTTCGTCGACGCCGCGGCATCGAATGGCAACACGCCGTACACCATGAAATGCTGGCGGCCCAGGATGCCTTGTGGCAGCGAGCGGGGCTTGTTAGCGTGCCTCTCTCGGGTCACCGGTCGAGGTGCACGAGTATCCGGGTGGTGGAGTGCCCACCGGCTTACGACGAGCCCGCAGGTGGCGTCGCCGCGGGTCGCCGTACATTAGTGCACAGCTGTGGACAACTATGTGGATATTCGCTGTGCCGGTACCCGGTCAGGTCCGCAGGGGGTCATAGGGCGGTGTGACCAGGGGCGTTCCCGGGCCGATCCGGCCGTACGCGCCGTCGAGGGGAGGGGAGCCAGCCAGGTGTCGGAGCACCAGCACAACCTGGGTGTCATCTGGGAACAGGTGGTACGCGAACTGTCCGACGGGACCCTGTCCCCCCAGCAGCGTGCCTGGATGCGCGTGACCCGCCCCATCGGTCTGCTCGACGGCACCGCGCTGCTCGCGGCCCCCAGTGACTTCGCGAAGGAAGCGATCGAACGCGGTCTCCGCGGCGCGATCACCGACGCGCTCTCCCGCCGGCTCGGCCGCGCCATCTCGCTGGCCGTGAAGGTCGACACCGCCGAGACCCTCGCCCCGGTCGCCGCGCCGCGCTACGTCCCGTCACCCGCCCGGGTGGAAAACGGCGTGAGCGCCGAGCCGGCCCCCGCGCCGATGCCGGGCCCCGGCCCGATGATGCCGCCGCAGCGTCCCGAGCCCGCGCCGCCGATGCCGGCCCACCAGTCCGCCGGGCCGAAGCCCGACGACGGTGACGACACCGACGAGGAAGTCGACGAAGAGGGCGAAGCGCTCGCCGCCGTCCACGAGATCTGGCCCACGTTCTCCGGGCAGCCGATCGCCGGCCAGCCCTACACCGCGCCGGCGCAGCCGCAGACGTCGAAGACGAAGCTGAACGAGAAGTACACGTTCGACACGTTCGTCATCGGCGCGTCCAACCGGTTCGCGCACGCGGCCGCGGTCGCCGTCGCCGAAGCGCCGGCCCGCGCGTACAACCCGCTCTTCATCTGGGGCGAGTCCGGGCTCGGCAAGACGCACCTGCTGCACGCGGTCGGCCACTACGCGCAACGGCTCTTCCCGGGCATGCGCGTGCGGTACGTCTCGACCGAAGAGTTCACGAACGACTTCATCAACTCGCTGCGCGACGACCGCAAGGTCGCCTTCCAGCGCCGCTACCGCGACATCGACATCCTGCTCGTCGACGACATCCAGTTCCTGGAGGGTAAAGAAGGTACGCAGGAAGAGTTCTTCCACACCTTCAACACCCTCCACAACGCGAACAAGCAGATCGTCGTCAGCTCCGACCGCCCGCCCAAGCGCCTCGAAACGCTGGAGGACCGGCTGCGGACGCGGTTCGAGTGGGGCCTGATCACCGACATCCAGCCGCCCGAGCTGGAGACGCGCATCGCGATCCTCCGCAAGAAGGCGGCGCAGGACCGGCTCGCGGTACCGGGTGACGTCCTGGAGTTCATCGCCTCGCGCGTCGAGGCGAACATCCGGGAGCTCGAAGGCGCGCTGATCCGGGTCACGGCGTTCGCGTCGCTGAACCAGCAGCCGGTCGACGCCGGGCTGGCCGAGATCGTGCTGCGCGACCTCATCCCCGACTCACACGCCCCGGAGATCACCGCGCCCACCATCATGGGCGTCATCTCCGAGTTCTTCGACGTCTCGCTCGACGACCTGTGCGGCCCGGGCAAGACGAAGGCGCTCGCCACGTCCCGCCAGATCGCGATGTACCTCTGCCGCGAGCTGACCGACATGTCGCTGCCGAAGATCGGGCAGACGTTCGGCGGCCGCGACCACACGACCGTCATGCACGCGGACAAGAAGATCCGCAAGGAGATGGCCGAACGCCGGCGCATCTACGACCAGGTGCAGGAGCTGACGTCGCGCATCAAGCAGCGCGCCCGCCAGTAGCCCGGCTTTCCTTACCTCCCAACGACTCAGGGGCGTCCACGCGATGTGGGCGCCCCTGAGTCGTCTTTGGACTGCCTGAAGCACGCCTAGGCCCGCGAAGCAGCGAAGCGCACGTACGCACGCTTCGCAAAGTCGCGAAAATTGTTTGTACACAAGGAAGTTTCCCCATGGTGTGGGCAGTTTGCCCACAGCGTCCGCGGATCTCCCACCAGCGACGACCCGGAATCCGTCCACACCCCGCCCACAGGTGATCCACAAGAAATCCACACCGTTGTCCACGCTGATTCCACAGGTTGCCCACATTGTGTGCACAGGAGGGCCCGATCACCCGGAAGAGCGATCCGGACCGTGCCGCGCACCCCCAGACCCTGGGTACAGAAGGCCCCACACCTGGGGACAACCGTGGGGATAACTGGGGACAACTGTGGACGGATCCGGGGCCGCTCGAAGTTGTCCACGGACGGCCCGATCTGTCCCCAGATCCACCACCATGGTTCTCCACATGCCCGCAAGCACTCCCACCTGCGCGAACGACCTCAATCCACACAATCCACAGGACTTACTACTGCTACTGCCTTTTAGATCTCTTCTAAGAGAGAAAAAGATAAAAACAGGCGGAGGACGAATCTGGGGACAACCGCGAGAGACTGTCGTCAAGTCGACAAAGTCAAGGGGAGGCCGAAGTGACGGCTGCCCCCGCGACGGCCTACCGTGGATGTCTGCACCTGGTCCGTGCTCCGGCCGCTGACGCGGAGGGCGGACCGGCCGGAGCGGGCAGCCGGTCACTGCCCCAAGCCAGAGCGAGGCCGGGCCGGCCCCGTCGCCCTGTCCGAGCCGAGTGGCTCGGGTCGTCGAAAGGATGCGCGCATGAAGATCCGCGTCGAGCGTGACGGGCTCGCCGACGCCGTCGCGTGGGTGGCGAGAAGCCTCCCCTCCCGGCCTCCCGTGCCGGTACTGGGCGGAGTCCTGCTCGACGCCGGTTCCGACGGCGACTCCGACGCGCTGACCGTGTCGGGTTTCGACTACGAGGTGTCCGCGACCGTGGGCGTCCCGGCGACGATCGCCGACGGCGGCCGCCTGCTGGTGTCCGGCAGGCTCCTCGCCGACATCACCAAGTCCCTGCCGAACCAGCCGGTCGAGATCGCCGTCGACGGCGCCCGCGCCACGATCACGTGCGGCAGCGCGCGCTTCTCCCTGCCGACCATGCCGGTCGAGGACTACCCGCAGCTGCCGTCCCAGCCCGCCTTCGCGGGTGAGCTCGCCGGCGACGCGTTCGGCCAGGCCGTCACCCAGGTCGTCGTCGCCGCGGGCAAGGACGACACGCTGCCGATGCTGACCGGCATGCGGCTCGAGATCTCCGGCAGCTCGCTGACCCTCGTCGCGACCGACCGGTTCCGGCTCGCCATGCGCGAGTTCACCTGGCAGCCCGCCGAGGGCCTGGCCGACGCCGCGGTGCTCGTCCCGGCGCGCACGCTCGCCGAGGCGGCCAAGACGCTCGGCGCGAGCGGCGCCACGATCCGGCTCGCGCTCGCCAGCGGCGAGGGCCTGCTCGGCCTGTCCGGCTCCGGGCGCTACACGACGACCCGGCTGCTCGACGCCGAGTTCCCGCCCTACCGCCAGCTGCTGCCCGCGACGCACACGTCGCGCGCGGTCATCGAGGTGTCGGCTCTCACGGAGTCGATCAAGCGAGTTTCGCTGGTCGCGGAGCGGGGGACTCAGGTACGACTGGAGTTCGGGGACAACACGCTGCGGCTGTCCGCTGGCGGCGACGACGAGGGAAGCGCCGAGGAAGAGCTCCAGGTCGACTACGAAGGTGAGCCGGTGACGATCGCGTTCAACCCGGGTTACCTCGTCGACGGTCTCGGCGCCCTCCACAGCGACCGGGCGGAGCTGACGTTCACCACGCCGAACCGCCCCGCCCTCATCAAGCCGGCCGACGCCGAGGGCAACCTCATCCCCGGCTACCTCTACCTCCTGATGCCCGTCCGTCTTCCGGGCTGACCCACAATTTTTCGTTAGTACGTAAGGGGATCTCATGGTTCAGCTCGGTCTGATCGGCCTGGGCAAGATGGGCTTCAACATGCGTGAGCGGCTGCGCGCGGCCGGTCACGAAGTGGTCGGCTACGACCGCAACCCGGACGTCAGCGACACGACGTCGCTCGAGGACCTGGTGTCCAAACTGGACGCTCCGCGGATCGTCTGGATCATGGTCCCGGCCGGCGACCCGACGCGGCAGACCATCACCGAGCTGGGCAACCTGCTCGCCGAAGGTGACATGGTCATCGACGGCGGCAACTCGAAGTACACCGACGACAAGCTGAACGCCGAGCTGCTCGCCGCGAAGAAGATCGGCTACGCCGACTGCGGTGTCTCGGGTGGCGTGTGGGGCAAGGAAAACGGCTACGGCCTGATGGTCGGCGGCACGGCCGCCGACGTCGAGCGCGCGATGCCGATCTTCGACGCGCTGCGCCCGGAAGGCCCGCGTGAGGAAGGCTTCTCGCACGCGGGCAGCGTCGGCGCCGGCCACTACGCGAAGATGATCCACAACGGCATCGAGTACGGCATGATGCAGGCCTTCGCCGAAGGCTTCGAACTGCTCGAGGCCGCGAAGGTCGTCGACGACGTGCCCGCCGTGATCAAGGGCTGGCAGCGTGGCACCGTCGTCCGGTCCTGGCTGCTCGACCTGCTCGTGCGCGCGCTCGACGAGGACCCGGAGCTCGACGACCTCGAGGGGTACGTCGAGGACTCCGGCGAAGGCCGGTGGACGCTCGAAGAGGCGATCAACAACGCGGTGCCGGCGCCGGTCATCTCGGCCGCGCTGTTCGCCCGGTTCGCCTCCCGCCAGGAGCACTCGGCCGCGATGCGCGCGGTCGCCGCGTTGCGCAACCAGTTCGGTGGACACGCCGTGAAGAAGGTCGGCGGGTAGGTCCCGTCCGGGAAGGAACCACGTGTATCTGCGCCACCTGCAGGTCACCGACTTCCGCTCCTGGCCCCAGGCCGATCTCGCCCTCGAACCGGGGCCGACCGTGCTGGTCGGCCAGAACGGTCGCGGCAAGACCAACCTGCTGGAAGCGATCGGGTACGTCGCGACGCTGGGCTCGCACCGCGTCGCGACGGACGCGCCGCTCATCCGGCACGGCTGTGAGCGCGCGCTGGTGCGGGTCGCGGTGGTCAACGACGACCGCGAGCTGACCGTCGAGCTCGAGATCACCGCCGGCCGGGCGAACCGCGCCCGGGTCAACCGCGGCGCGGTCGGCCGGCCGCGTGACGTGCTGGGCATCCTGCGCACAGTGCTGTTCTCCCCGGAGGACCTGGCGCTCGTGCGGGGCGACCCTGGCGAGCGACGCCGGTTCCTCGACGAGCTGCTCGTGCTGCGCGCGCCGCGGTACGCCGGGGTTCGCGCGGACTACGAGAAGGTGCTGAAGCAGCGCAACGCCCTGCTCAAGACCGCCGGCAAACGCCGGACCGGACGTGAGGACCCGTACGCGCTGTCGACGCTCGAAGTCTGGGACGACCACCTCGCGGTGGCCGGCGCGGAGCTGCTGGCCGCGCGCCTGAACCTCGTCGCCGACCTCGGGCCGTACGCTGCGGCGGCGTACATGGGCGTCGCTCCGGACTCCCGGCCGGCGAAGATCTCGTACAAGTCTTCGCTGGGTGAAGGGCTGCCGGAGACGTACGGCGTACCGGACGGCGAGCGGGCGCAACCCGATGTCCTGAAGGACGTCTTGCTCAAAGCGCTCGGTGAATCTCGCAAAGCCGAGCTGGAGCGGGGGATCAGCTTGGTCGGCCCGCACCGGGACGAGCTGGAGCTGATCCTGGGCGAGGCGCCGGCCAAGGGGTACGCGAGCCACGGCGAGTCGTGGTCGTTCGCGCTCGCCCTCCGGCTCGGCAGCTACGAGCTGCTGCGCGGGGAGGCGGGTGAGCCGGTGCTCCTGCTCGACGACGTGTTCGCCGAGCTGGACCGCAAGCGCCGGGCCCGGCTGGCCGAGGTGGCCGCGAGCGCCGAGCAGGTGCTGGTGACGGCCGCCGTCGACGAAGACGTGCCCAGCGAGCTGGCGGGGAGCCGGTTCGTGGTGGCGGATGGTGAGGTCACGCGTGGCTGAACAGCGCAAAAAAGGCGCGCCAAGATCGACTCGACCACCCGGTGTGACCGCTGACACAGGAGTTACCCACCGATCTGGGGACAAACCTGTGGACAGTGTGGATAAACCCGTACCCGGGTTATCGCCGCGCGTGACCAAAAGGCCGGATCGGCCGCTTGACACCCCCCTCAAGGGGGTTAACCCGGCCGGGAACGCCACGCCGAGTACGCAGAGTGAGAACCCCACTGCTCCGAACGGGGCGGCGATGACGGGCCGGGACCTCGCGCACGCCGCGCTCGAGGCCGCGAAAGCCAAGGCCAAGGAGCGGGGCGTCCCGCCGGGGCAGCGCCGCCGCGTGGCCAGTAGCGGACAGAACCCCCGGCGCCGCCGCTGGTCGGGACCGGGTGCGGACGCGCGTGATCCCCAGCCCCTCGGCCGGCTCGTCTCGCGGCTCGTCAGCGACCGCGGCTGGAACGAGAGCGTCTCCGGCGCCCGCGTCTTCGCGCAGTGGGCGCGCCTGGTCGGCGAAGACGTCGCGGAACACGCCCAGCCGGTCGCGCTGAAAGACGGCGAGCTCACGGTCCGCGCCAGCTCCACGGCGTGGGCCACCCAGCTGCGGTTGCTGCAGGGAAAGCTGCTGGCCAAGATCGCGGCGGGGGTCGGAAACGGCGTGGTCAAGCGCATGCGGATCCAGGGTCCGATGGCCCCGAGCTGGCGGAAAGGGCCCCGGCACGTGTCGGGTCGCGGCCCGCGTGACACGTACGGCTGACCCGGGTTGCGCGTTGCTCGGTTGAATGCCCCGAGAACGCATCCAGACGCGCTGAAATACGTCAAGACTCGGCTCGGACCGATTTCGTCCGTCTGTGACGCGTTCAGGGGTGTCCTTGCCGCATGTCAGCGGACACGGCCAAGTACACTGGAGGGGAGCGAGCGTCCGCTCGGGCGAGACGAGGAGAAACAAGGCCTGTGACCGAGAACAAGAGCGAGTACAACGCGTCATCGATCACGGTGCTCGAAGGCCTTGAAGCGGTCCGCAAGCGCCCCGGTATGTACATCGGTTCCACCGGTGAGCGCGGGCTGCACCACCTCGTCCAGGAGGTCGTCGACAACTCGGTCGACGAAGCGATGGCGGGCCACGCCACCAAGGTCGAGGTTACCCTCCTCGCCGACGGTGGGGTGCGGGTAGTCGACGACGGCCGCGGCATCCCGGTCGACATGCACCCCAAGGAGCACAAGCCGACCATCGAGGTCGTGCTCACCCAGCTGCACGCGGGCGGCAAGTTCGACAGCGACTCCTACGCGGTGTCCGGCGGCCTGCACGGCGTCGGCATCTCCGTGGTGAACGCGCTGTCGACGCGGCTGCTGGCGGAGGTCAAGTACGGCGGCCGCGACTGGCGCCAGCTGTACACGGACCAGATCCCTGGTTCGCTCGACGACCTCGGCCCGGCGTCCGAGACCGGCACCACGATCACCTTCTGGCCCGACGGCGGCATCTTCGAGACCACCACCTTCAACTTCGAGACGATCTCGCGCCGCCTCCAGGAGATGGCGTTCCTCAACAAGGGACTGACGCTGTCCCTGCGCGACGAGCGCGTCGCCGACGAGGAAGCCGAGGCGGACGCCGAAGGCAAGGTCGCCCGGGTCAAGGAGAAGGTCTACTGCTACCCGGGCGGGCTCGAAGACTTCGTCAAGCACATCAACGGCAGCAAGGACCCGATCCACGCCAGCGTGATCTCCTTCGACGCCAAGGGCCCCGGCCTCGAGGTCGAGGTCGCGATGCAGTGGAACACCGGGTTCACGCCGTCGGTCTACACGTTCGCCAACACGATCAACACCCACGAGGGCGGCACCCACGAAGAGGGCTTCCGCGCCGCGCTGACCCGCGTCGTCAACACGTACGCGCGCGACAAGAAGCTGCTCAAGGAGAAGGACACCAACCTGACCGGTGACGACGTGCGCGAGGGCCTCGCCGCGATCGTCTCGATCAAGCTGAGCGAGCCGCAGTTCGAGGGCCAGACGAAGACCAAGCTGGGCAACAGCGAGGCGAAGACGTTCGTGCAGCAGCAGTCGAACGAGTGGCTGGCCGACTGGTTCGAGCGCAACCCGGCCGAGGCGAAGACGATCATCAACAAGTCGATCTCCTCGGCGCAGGCCCGGATGGCCGCGCGCAAGGCGCGTGACCTCGTCCGCCGCAAGGGCGCGCTCGACATCGGCGGCCTGCCCGGCAAGCTGAAGGACTGCCGCTCCACCAAGCCGGAGGAGTGCGAGCTCTACATCGTCGAGGGTGACTCGGCCGGCGGCTCGGCCAAGGAGGGCCGGGACTCGATGTACCAGGCGATCCTGCCGATCCGCGGCAAGATCATCAACGTCGAGAAGGCCCGCATCGACCGCGTCCTCAAGAACACCGAGGTCCAGTCGCTGATCACCGCGCTGGGCACCGGCATCCACGACGAGTTCGACCTCGAGAAGCTGCGCTACCACAAGATCGTGCTGATGGCCGACGCCGACGTCGACGGCCAGCACATCACCACGCTGCTGCTCACCCTGCTGTTCCGGTTCATGAAGCCGCTGATCGAGCACGGCCACGTCTTCCTGTCGCGGCCGCCGCTGTACAAGATCAAGTGGCCGCGGGCCGAACCGGAGTACGTGTACTCCGACAACGAGCGTGACGCCGTCATCCGCGCGGGCGTCGAGGCCGGCAAGCGGCTGCCGAAGGACGACGCGATCCAGCGGTACAAGGGTCTCGGCGAGATGAACGCCGAAGAGCTGTGGGAGACCACGATGGACCCGGCCAACCGGCTGCTGGGGCGCGTCACGATGGACGACGCCGCCCAGGCCGACGACCTGTTCTCCGTCCTGATGGGCGAGGACGTCGAGGCCCGCCGCTCGTTCATCACGCGCAACGCCAAGGACGTGCGCTTCTTGGACGTGTAGGCGTCCCCCGTTCGTTTGTCCCGCTAGGACCCCCGCACTCGAGAAGGACCCATGACGGAAACTCTGCCGCCGGCTCCGGACCACGACCGGATCGAACCGGTCGACATCCAGCAGGAGATGCAGCGCTCGTACATCGACTACGCGATGAGCGTGATCGTGTCGCGCGCGCTGCCGGACGTGCGCGACGGCCTCAAGCCGGTCGCCCGCCGGATCCTGTACTCGATGTTCGACTCCGGCTTCCGGCCGGACCGCGGGTACAACAAGTGCTCCCGCGTCGTCGGCGACGTCATGGGCAACTACCACCCGCACGGCGACTCGGCGATCTACGACGCGCTCGTCCGGCTCGCCCAGCCGTGGTCGCTGCGGTACCCGCTGATCGACGGCCAGGGCAACTTCGGCTCGTCGGGCAACGACCCCGCCGCCGCGATGCGGTACACCGAGTCCCGGCTCGCGCCGCTGGCCATGCAGATGCTGGCGGACATCGAAGAAGACACCGTCGACTTCCGCGACAACTACGACGGCCGCACGCAGGAGCCCGACGTCCTGCCGTCGCGCTTCCCGAACCTGCTGGTCAACGGCGGTTCCGGGATCGCGGTCGGGATGGCGACGAACATCCCGCCGCACAACCTGCGCGAGGTGTCCGAGGGCGTCGTCTGGGCGCTCGAGAACCCCGAGGCGGACGACGACGAGCTGCTGGCCGCGCTCCTGGTGCGGATCAAGGGCCCGGACTTCCCGACCAAGGCGATGATCCTCGGCACGTCCGGCATCGAGGACGCCTACCGCACCGGCCGCGGCTCGGTTCGGATGCGCGCGGTCGTCGAGGTCGAGGAAGACGTCAAGGGCCGCACGATCCTGGTCGTGTCCGAGCTGCCGTACCAGGTCAACCCGGACAACCTGGTCGAGAACATCGCGAACCTGGTCCGCGACGGCAAGCTCACCGGCATCTCCGACATCGCCGACGAGTCCAACAGCCGCTCCGGCATGCGGATCGTCGTCACGGTCAAGCGCGACGCCGTCGCGAAGGTCGTGCTGAACAACCTGTTCAAGCACACCCAGCTGCAGCAGAACTTCGGCGTCAACATGCTGGCGCTGGTCGACGGCGTGCCGCGCACGCTGCGGCTCGACCAGATCATCCGGCACTACGTGAAGCACCAGGTCGAGGTCATCGTCCGGCGCACCCGCTTCCGCCTGCGCAAGGCCGAGGAACGGGCCCACATCCTGCGTGGGTACGTCAAGGCGCTCGACGCGCTCGACGAGGTCATCGCGCTGATCCGGCGGTCGCCGTCCGCGGACGAGGCCCGGCCGGCCCTGATGGAGCTGCTGGACGTCGACGAGATCCAGGCCACCGCGATCCTCGACATGCAGCTGCGGCGCCTGGCCGCCCTCGAGCGGCAGCGGATCATCGACCAGCTGGCCGAGATCGAGCTGGAGATCGCCGACCTCAAGGACATCCTCGAGAAGCCCGAGCGGCAGCGCTCGATCATCCGCGACGAGCTGATGGCGATCGTCGAGAAGTACGGCGACGACCGGCGCACGAAGATCATCGCCTTCAACGGCGACGTCACCGACGAAGAGCTCATCGCGGTCGAGGACGTCGTCGTCACGATCACCCGCACGGGGTACGCGAAGCGGACGAAGACGGATCTGTACCGCTCGCAGAAGCGCGGCGGCAAGGGCGTGCAGGGCGCGACGCTGAAGCAGGACGACATCGTCCAGCACTTCTTCGTCTGCTCGACGCACGACTGGATCCTGTTCTTCACGAACAAGGGCCGCGTCTACCGGACCAAGACGTACGACCTGCCCGAGGCCAACCGCAACGCGCGCGGCCAGCACGTGGCGAACCTCATGGCGTTCCAGCCGGACGAGAAGATCGCCCAGGTCATCGAGATCAAGAACTACGAGGTCGCGCCGTACCTGGTGCTCGCCACCAAGCGCGGCCTGGTGAAGAAGACCAAGCTCACCGACTTCGACTCCAACCGCTCCGGCGGCCTCATCGCGATCAACCTGCGCGAGGGCGACGAACTGGTCGGCGCGGTCCTGGCGGCGGCCGAGGACGACCTGCTCCTGGTGTCGGCCGAGGGCCAGTCGATCCGCTTCCACGCGACCGACGAGGCGCTGCGGCCGATGGGCCGCCCGACGTCCGGCGTGCTCGGCATGCGGTTCAACGACGGCGACGAGCTGCTCGGCATCAGTGTGGTCAAGCCGGACAAGTTCCTGCTGGTCGCGACCGACGGCGGATACTCGAAGCGCACGCCGATCGAGGACTACCCGGTGCAGGGTCGCGGTGGCAAGGGTGTGCTCACCATCCAGCACGACCGCAAACGTGGGAGGCTGGTGGGGGCGCTCATCGTCGACGCCGAGGACGAGCTGTACGCGATCACCTCGAGCGGCGGCGTGATCCGCACGCCGGCGGTCGACGTGCGCAAGGCGGGGCGGCAGACGAAGGGGGTGCGGCTGATGAATCTCGGCGAAGGCACCACTCTTCTCGCGGTCGCACGCAACGCGGACGAGCCCTCGGACGTCGCCAACGGTGACGACACCGTGGAAGCAGACGTCACGGTGGACGACACTGCGGAAGCCGTGTCGGAAGCAGTGGCCGAAACCACAGACGCGGATGAAGAAACGACGGCGCCGCCGGAGCAGTGAGACGGCGCCACCACGGCACGGATAAGGACTGACTCTTCGTGACACCATCCGAGAATCCCGAGGCAGCGGGTTCGAACGGGACTCCGTCGAGCCCACCCTGGCAGCGGGTCGGCAAGGACGGCGGCGACGCCGAGGCGACGGTCGGGCTGGCCACGGACGAGGTGCGCCCGGCCGGCGAGACGCAAACCGTCTCGCCGGCCGAGCACCCGGTGGTGACCGGCAGCGCCGCCCCCCGCCTCTTCGGCGGCGGCGACACCCCGCCGGGAGGCGAGCCGTCCGCGGCCGCCATCCCGTCGGCGTCGACCCAGCGCGCCCGCCCCAGCGCCCTCCGCCGCCCGGGCCGAGGCCCGCGGCGGGCGAGCCTGCAGGTCAAGCGGTTCGACCCGTGGTCGGTCCTGAAGCTGTCGCTGGTGCTGGGCGTCGCGATGTTCTTCGTCTGGCTCGTCGCGGTCGGCGTCCTCTACACGGTCCTCGACGGCATGGGCGTCTGGGACAAGCTGAACGGCACGTACTCCTCCCTGGTCGGCGGCGAAGGCGCGAACGCGTCCTCCGAACCGCTGATCAGCGCGGGCCGAGTTTTCGGCATCGCGGCCATCCTGGGCGCGATCAACATCGTCCTGGTGTCGGCACTGGCCACGGTCAGCGCGTTCATCTACAACGTGTCGGCCGACCTCGCCGGAGGCCTGGAAGTCACGCTGTCGGAACGGGAGTAACCCGGTTGCAGGGCCCCCTCGGGGGTCCTGTAAAGTTCTCCTCGTTCAAGGGCCTATAGCTCAGGTGGTTAGAGCGCTTCGCTGATAACGAAGAGGTCCCAGGTTCAAGTCCTGGTAGGCCCACTGCACGTAGAAGGCCGGTTCGCATGTATCGCGAACCGGCCTTCTTGCGGCGTGCCTGACTAGCTGCCTGACTGACGGTCTCGTAACCTAGGAGACCTCGCGAGACAGGCCCCGGTGAGAGCCGACGTCAATCAAGCAGTTGGTGAAGAACGATGATCGCGCCGCCCGCAGCTCCGATCCCGGCAAGTACGGCGCCGGCGACGTTGTGGTACGCCAGAAACGTCAGCACCCCGGCGACCGTGCCGCAGACGAAGGCGACGAGCAGGATCAAGACTGTTCGGTGTTCCATGAACGGCGGCTTACCTGCTCCACCACCGTGCGGCTGTCCGGCCATTGGGTCTGTCTCCTCGGTGAGGTTCGTTCGGTACCCCGTTAGGAAAACCCACGCCCCCAAGGCGCACGGCCGTCCTGCAACGCCCGGCCATCGAACGCCGATGGATTGCGACAGAAGCCGCTAGGACGCGACAGGGCAGGAGAGCTCATGGGGAGGTTGGCGTTTCCGGACGGTGTCCCTGAAGGACCGCTGCGCGCCCTCCTGATCGAACTGCACCTTCTGCATGCGAGGGCAGGCCATCCCAGCCTCGATGAGATGCGCAAGAGGCAGAACAGCCCGACAGGGGATCGCTTCGGGCGCGACGCGATCCATCGGCTGTTCAGCAGCTGTCGAGAGACCCCCAAGCTGCCCCTGCTCCTGGAGGTCGTACGGATCCTCGCGTCGATGGCACCAACCGAGGATGTCGATGCTGTCCTAGATCGGTTCGACCGGCTGTGGTTGTCGGCTGAACGCTATGACGCGCTTGGTCTCGGACAAGGTTTCCTGTACGACGGTATAGAGGACAACAAGTGGTCAGGAGACAGCCATGTCTGATCGCGTGGTGCGTGGTACGCGGTCCCGGGCCGTCTTGGTCGGCGTGGCCAGGTATGACGACCCGGCGTTGCCGGACTTGCCGTCAGGTAGTCGAGGCGCGGAAGACTTAGCTGCCGAGGCAGCCAAATGGCAGTCCAGCGGTGCTCTTGATATCGAGACTGTCGTCGACCCGACTCGGGATGAGTTCGTGCGGGCCCTGGCGAATGCGTGTGCCGAGGCAGACGATCAGCTTCTCTTGTACTTTTCAGGTCACGGTGTTGTGTCTACCTTTGGCGATCTAGTCTTGGCCACCCGCGATTATGATTCGCGAGCTTCTGAACTAACCGGTCTCTCCTGGAATACGGTACGTCGGACCCTTGCTGACGCAAGGGCCCGGTCAATCGTCGTCA
Organism: Amycolatopsis sp. NBC_00348; assembly: GCF_036114655.1. Classification (NCBI taxonomy): domain Bacteria; kingdom Bacillati; phylum Actinomycetota; class Actinomycetes; order Pseudonocardiales; family Pseudonocardiaceae; genus Amycolatopsis; species Amycolatopsis sp. NBC_00348. The sequence goes on from NZ_CP107994.1 coordinate 8,395,270, forward strand.
TTCTAGATTGTTGCTTCGTTGGTGCGACCGAGGCTGCATGGCAAGAGAATTGGAGGACTGCGGAACCATCTCCTGTGGGTGATCGCGGGCCTAGGGTCACCTATCTAATGGCTGGACGGGCGCCATGGCCGTATCAGCCCGGCATCCTTGGCGCGGCGCTACGGGCGGCAATAGAGGCTCAGCCGGCAGACCGTGCGCCAGATCTTGCAGCAATGGTTCGGCAGTTGCGCCGCGTCGAAGACGTCAACCGTCCAAAGGGTGGAGAGCTAACGGCCGCAGTGTCGGAAAGGCATGACGACTATCCTCAGAAGGCGAGCGTCTTTCTCGCTGCTGGGGACAAGGAGCACCGCTTTGCCTCAAGTCTCCGTCAAGCGTTGGCTAGTAAGCTGGGGTCGGATAGCGTTTTTCCGCCTTCCCGGTCAACTTTGCCGGGGACTCATCTTGCGCGTGTAGTTTCAGATGAGATCCTTCGTTCAAAGATTATAGTTGTTGTTATTGGTCCTGGCTGGGAATCTCGACATCGAGCGTCGGATGACTGGGTGGTTCAGGAGGTTTCCACTGCACTGTCGAATGATCTGATTGTTGTTCCAGTGCTATTTGGTGCTCGCGGCACCTTGCGACCTGACGATTTGCCGGAGTCGATCCGAGCGCTTGCGCTCCTCCAGTTCTTGCATGTCCCTCACAGGGCATCGGATGACGTAGTTGGAAGTTTGGTAGATTCGTTACTGATACTCCTTCACCTGCGACACGATTAGCAAGTTCGCCCAAATTGCGCCAAGCATGATTCAACGGCGGCCTTGGCGTGAACGGGTGGAGAGTGACCTGAGTCGGCGACGACTCGGGCCAACTCTCCATCGTTCCGAACCTTCAGTTCCCGGCGAAGATCTTGTCCATCGCCTCGGCGCCATGCTGGATCACTGGCCGCAGCTGATGGCGATAGACTTTCTCGGTCACCGTTGTTCCGTTGTGGCCGACGAGTCGTGAAATTTTTTCCAGTTCCATGCCATTGTCGGACAGCAGTGACACGAAACTGTGTCTTAACTCACGTGGTGTCCACTCTGCGGGGTTCATGTCAGCCTTCTTGAGCACCCGGCGAAACGCTCGGCGGACGTTGGCCGCGTCCAGTTCGCGCCCGACGGCAGACGCGAACACCAGCCCGTTCTCCTCCCAGTTGCCGCCGGCCAGCCTGCGCGCGAACGCCTGCTTCTCTTGGTGCGCCTGTAGGGCGTCCACACACCGCTTTGGAAGCGCGAGCGACCGGCGCGACTTCGCCGTCTTCGTGTCGCCGCCTTCCCGCACCGATCGCCACACCATGACATGTGGTGGGACGGGCGGCGTCACGTCTGGCTGGCCCTCCAAGTCGGTATGCGACCAGGTGAGGGCCCGCATTTCCTCGGTCCGGGCACCGGTCAGCAGTGACATCACGATGTAGGCGCGCATCGAGGTGAACTCAGCGGCCGCGAGCACGGCCTCGGCCTGTTCGAAGGTCAGCGACTTCGACGGCCGGCCGGCCCGCCCCTCGGGGACCTCGCACAGGAGCGCGACGTTGCGCTTGATTTTCTCCCGCTTCTGCGCCCTGGCCAGCGACCGTCGGAGCAGCGACAGCAGCTCTTGCAACGTCCGCGTCGACACGACCTTCGCCCGGCCGGCGAGCCACGTGTCGACCTCGTCGGCGGTCAGCTCGCGCGCGTTACGGCGACCGATCAACGGCACGATGTGCTTGTCGGCGAGGATCGTCAGCTTCTCGACAGTCGAGGCCGATCGCCGGGGCAGACCGTGCGCGAGGAAGTCACGCACCGCCTGAGCCACCGTGAACGACCGGTCTTCCGGCGGAAGCCCGTCGTCGTGCTCGCGGAGCATCTCCCTGAGCTTGTCTTTCGCCTCGGTCTTCGTCTTGCCGTACGCAGACCGGACCTTTCGCTTTCCGGCCGGCGTGTAGCCCACCGTAATCTCCGCGATCCAACGTTGACGGCTTTCCGACCAGCGGAGGCCGCCGTCTCCGCGGCTACGCCGTTTCGTCATAGCTGACCTCCGCTTCGTTCATCAGCAACTGGACGTACTCCTGGATGGCGACCGCCGGCACGAGTCGGGCGCGCCCCTGCTTGACCGAGCGCAGGCGCCCCGCGCGCAACTGCTCGTAGATGACCGAGCGGCTCATCGACAGCAGTCGCATCGCTTCGGTGATCCGGTAGAGGTGCCGTTCGGGCACAGCGACCGGCATGGATACGGCGTTCATCGATCCCCCTCGTGGTCGTGGTCCGGCTTGGCGGGCGCGACGTCCGCGACCTCCGCGACCGGGCTGATCAGCACTGGTGCGAGCGGCTCTCGGATGCCGCGACCGTCCGCGACCTCGGTCGCGGAGGTCGCGGCCAGGTTCGGCGACTCCGCGGCGCCCGGTACGGCGCTGACCTGCGGGGTCGCGCTGGTCGCGGCAGTCGCGCCCGATTCGAGCGGCGGGAGGTAGCGGCTCCAGGCGTCGGCGAGGCCGCCATCGCCGTCGATGCGGTAGCCCTTGAGCGTCTTGCCGCTGACCTTGAGGTCTTTCGGTCGGACCAGGTACCGGTCGAGTTCCTTCGCGAGACGGCGGCTGTCGAGCGGCTTGCCCTGCAGATCGGTCCACGGGCCGTTCTCGATGGCGTGCAGCTCGCGGATCAGCTCGGCGGTCACCATGCGGTCGGTGCTCTCCGCGGCGAAGATCTGCCGGACGTCCGCCAGCAGCCGCACACCGACTGAGACGGGTTGTGCGTTGGCTTCGAGCACGAAGTGGCGGCAGGCGCGACGTGCTGTCTGCGGCCAGTGCCCGCCGGCCGCATCTGCGATGGCGAGCAGCGGACGCCAGATCTCCGCGGCGCGGTCGCGCACGCCGTCCGGCCGGTCCGGTCGAGCGCGGCTCACCTCGTCGCCGACACGTCCGACCCACCCCGCCAGCTCGGCTCGTACCGGCGCCGACTCGCGTTCGACGTCCTCTTCGATGAACTCCTCGACCACTTCGTCAAAGCGGCGCTTGCGCATGTGCACGGTGATCGCCCGCGTGGTGATCGTGTCCGGCATTCCGCCGGCGATTCCGGCGAGCGCGACCGGCGCGTAGACCGGGAACCGGGTCACGTTCATGCTCTTGGCGTCGCCGACGCACCTCGTCACGGTCGCCGAGCGCTTGTAGCCCGCGTTCAGCAGCGCGCGGAGGTCTTCGTTGTTCCCGCCCGTCTTCGGGTTGAACACGGCGTCGATCTCGTCGAACAGGAGCGTCATCGGGCCGTCGGCGAGCATCCGGAAGATCGCAGCCGGCGTGATGCCCGATTCGCGATGTGCGAGCCGGGCTTCGCGTGACCTGGGCGACTACCACCAATCCCGGTGAACCTTGAAGGTCACCGCACCAGGTTCTCCTGGCTGGCCGCCCACGACGCCAACAGGGCCAGACCGTCCGCGGTCGGCGTGCCGGCGGGGGCGGTGTAGACGGTCAGGTGCAAGCCGGGTTCAGCGGGCAGCTCCATCGACTCGACGTCCAGGTCGAGCTGGCCCACTACCGGGTGGTGCAGACGCTTGCGGCCGGACCGGTGGAGCCGAACGTCCTGGGAAGCCCACCGCTGGCGAAATAGTTCGCTGCGCGTCGACAATTCGCCGACCAGAGCGATGAGCTCCTCGTCGTGCGGATTGCGGCCGGCTTCCATGCGGAGCTTCGCGGCCGTGTCGCGGGCGATTCGGTCGTAGTCGACGAAGAACTTTCTTGCCGATTCGGGATTCAGGTACAAGAACCGCGCGGTGTTCGCCGGTCGTCGCGTGTCGGCCAGCACCGGTGAATACAGCGCGCGGGCGAGGTGATTCACGGCCAGTACGTCATAACGGCCGTTGCAAATCCACGCCGGCGCATCGGTGATGGCGTTGAGCACCTGTTGAAGCGCCGGACGCACCGTCAAGGCGGGTCGCCGGCGGCGTGGAACGCTGGGGGCTCTGGACTGCCGCGCGAGGTGGAGCAGGTGATCGCGCTCGGCCTCGTCGAGCTGCAGGGCGGCGGCCAACGCGTCGAGCACTCCGTCGGAAGTGCCGGCGAGGCCGCCGCGCTCCATGCGCACGTAGTAGTCGACCGATACTCCTGCCAGCAGAGCTACCTCTTCGCGACGCAGGCCTTTGACCCTGCGGTTGCCGCCGTAGGCGGGCAGTCCGGCCCGCTCGGGCGTGATCCGCGCGCGACGGGAGCTCAGGAATTCCTTGATCTCGGTGCGCAGATCGATCGTGGCCACCTCGTCACCGTAGGCGTTGTCCGCAGGCGGAGGGAGGTTCTGCTGGTACCCCCGACGCCTAGGTACCTGTTGCGGTCGTGGCGATGCCGCCGTCGACCGGGATGATGGTGCCCGTGAGGTAGGACGCGGCCCGGCTGGCGAGGAACACGGCGATACCCGCCATGTCGTCGTCGCGGCCGAGCCGGCGCAGCGGGGCCTTCGCCGCGATCGTGTCGCCGATGGCGTCGAGCGTGGACGCCATCATCTGCGACGGGAACGGTCCTGGGGCCACCGCGTTCACCGTGACGTGTTGTGGGCCCAGTTCCCTGGCGAGCACCCTGGTGAGCTGGTGGAGTCCCGCTTTGCTGCTGGCGTACGAGTAGTTGGGCGACGCGGCGACGTGGATGGCGGCGATACTGCCGATGTTGACGACCCGCGCGGGATCGTCGGCGGTGCCCGCCCTGCGAAGTGCGGGGAGCAGCGCCTGCACCAGCCAGAACGGCGACTTGAGGTTGAGGTCGATCACCGTGTCCCAGGCTTCGTCCGGGAATGTCTCCAGCGGCTCGCGCCACATCGCTCCCGCGTTGTTGACGAGGATGTCCAGGCGTTCCGAGCCGGCCTCGACAAGATCGGCGAGGCGCTGACATTCGTCGTGCCTGGAAAGGTCGGCGGGAATTGCTCGAACGTCGCCGAATTCGGACAGCAGATCCTGGGCCTGCGCGCACGTATCCGCATTGCGTGAGCTGATGACGACGTGGGCGCCCGCCTGCAGAAGGCCGCGCGCGATCATCATCCCGATGCCCTTGGTGCCGCCAGTGACAAGTGCGTACTTCCCACTCAGATCGAAAAGGTCCGCGTGAGTGGTGAATCGGCCGTCCGCCATTGGTCGTCATTCCTTTTGTCGTGGAAACCGCAGTGCTCGACCAGGTTGGCAGGCGTTCTGGACGGCTGGGAGATCCTGGTGATCCAGGTACTGCGAGAGCCACGATCCTGGGTACAGGTCAGCCCTGCCGGGAAGAGAAGTGCCGGCAGGGCTGAGTTGGGGGTCGACCACCTTGTACAACGACGGCGCTCGGTGCGGTATTTCCGGCCTGGTGTGACGTGGGTTACTGGTGGTTCCAGTGGTTCCACGTGGAACACGGCGCTACGGCACCGGTCGATCTCGTGCCCGGCCGGTCCGGTAACATCGCGGGGTAAGGGAAGCAAGCTGAGAAGGGGGCTTCGGTGAAGAAGCTGCTGGCACTCGCGGTTATCGCGGGCGGCGTCCTGTTCGTGGTCAAGCGCAACAAGGCGGCGAAGGCCGAGGCCGACCTCTGGCGCGAGGCGACCGCTCCGGTCCCCTCCAACAACGGAACCACCCCGGCCAAGCCGGCGGGCGCGTCCCACAACTGAGTCTTCGTGCGGGCGGTCCGCCGCCCGCACCCGGGGCTGTAGCTCAATTGGTAGAGCACCGCCTTTGCAAGGCGGGGGTCAGGGGTTCGATTCCCCTCAGCTCCACAACCCCAGGGACGTGACAAAGGCCAGGTCAAGCGGTGTTTCCGCTGACCTGGCCTTCGTCGTGTCAGGCGGCCGTGCTGCCCGTCGTGCCCCCTGCGTGCCCCTCACCTCGCCGGCGGGCACTTTTCCGGCTCCTCTTGCCCTGCGGACGTCGCCGGGCCTGCTCGATGTTGCCGCTCATCGCGTCGGCGATCGTGTGGTCACGCTCCCGCCGCGCGCGCTGGTAGATCAGGGCGGCCCGCGTGGTCGAGTGGCCCATCCGCGCCATCAGCTCCCGCGTCGTCGCGCCTCCCTCGGCAGCCAGCTCGTTGCCGCTGTGCCGCAGGTCGTGAAAGTGCACGTCATCGGGGATCCGCGCGGCCTTCCGGGCTTTGACCCACACCCGGCGGAAGTTGTGCCGGCGGAGCCGACCGCCCTGCGGGCCGACGAACACCAGGCCGTCCGCGCCCGGTTCGGCGTACCGCCCGATGTGCTCGCGCAGCTCGCTCACGATCGCCTTCGGAACGGCCACGCGTCGCTTCCCGGCCTCGCTCTTCGGTCCCTTGATCGTCGAGCCGCCCCGCAGTTCTGCTTGCGAGCGCAGCACCCGAATTTCCCGGCGTTCGAGGTCGACGTCTCGCCGCCGAAGTGCGGCTAGCTCGCCGAACCGAGGCGACGTGAACGTGGCCAGCAGGATGAGCATCCGATACCGCGGCTGGATCGCGTCGGCGACGGCGTACACCTGGCGAATCGTCAGCACCGGCCGTTCGGCGGAGTTGTCCTCGCCGGCGCGCTTGATGCGGCAAGGGTTCCGCTTCACGATCCGGTCCTCGTCCACCGCCGTGTTGTAGATCGCGCGCAGCAGGCGGTACGCCTTCGCGACCGTGGGTTCGCCGACCTTCCGCGCAAGCAATTCGCTCCGCCACCGGCGCACCGTCGCTTCCTTGATGCCGGCCACCGTCAGCTCGCCGAACGTCGGCGCGTAGTGGTTACGCACGATGCCTTCGTAGCGCTCGCGTGTCGTGTCGCTGAGCTTCCGTTCCGCGACCCACGTCGTGGCGTAGGCCATGAAAGGCACCTTCCCGGAGTCCGGGTTGACCCAGTCGTCGCGAATGATTTCCGTGCGCTTCTCCGCCAACCAGGACGACGCCAGCTTGCGCGTCTCGAAGGTCTCGGGCGCCGGCCGCAGAGCGCCGTCCGGCCCCGGGTACCGAGCCTGCCACCGGCCAGACTTGAGCTGTCGAATTCGGCCCCAGTCGCGTCGATTGCTAGCCATCAGGCAGCCCCCCTAAAAGCCGTTGTTCGAGGTGAAACGGTGTTTGAAGCGATGAACTCGGCCAGCACGCTTTCCGCGATGCGCACGTGTCGTCCGAGCTTGACGAACTCGATTCGCCGTTCTTCGATCAGGCGGCGCGGGAACCGCACCGTGGTCCCGAGCAACTCGGCGACCTGTTCGACGTTGAGGTAGCGCTCACCAGTGCGCGCGGAATCCATGGCGTGGTAGACCTTTCGTGCAGGCGGATGCTGGCGGCGGAACGCGTCATGGCTCTGTCCTCCGAGGTCGAGGTGTCACAGCAGGTGTCACACCTGTTTGTGCTGGTCAGGGCAGGTTGAGTGACGGAGTGACAGGTGTGACACCCATGGGGTGGTCGCTGGTGTCACACCTGCCGGGGACGTGACAACGTGCAGGTCAGGCAGCTACTCGTCGTCGTCCGGCTCGATAGCGAGAAGGTGGTTGTCTTCTCGGCCGATCCGCACGGCGGAGTCGTGGTCGACCTGGGTGAGGCCACGGCGGTCGGAGTCCGGGGAGAGGTGGACCCGCCCGGTCCGCGTCATGGCCTGCAGGGCTTTGTCGACCTCGTCGCGCGGGAGCGTGGCTCCGAGCCGCTCGCGGACGTCACTAAGGCGCACCCAGCCCTGCGGCCTGCTGGCCAACTCGCGGTAGACGTCGCGGACGCGCTGCTCGGCCGTTGCGGGCGGTTGGGTTTCGACGCGTGCCGTCTCGTTCGCCGGCGTCGCGTCAGCTGGAGCCGGGGACGTGACAACCTGCTGCTCACGGCGTTTCTGCTCGGCTCGGATCTCGTCGTAGGTCCGTGACGGGGTCAGCGGGTCACGCAGGGCCTGGGCGAGGTCGTCCGCGCTGGCGTTGCCGACGCCGGCGGCCTGCACGCGGTCCTTCGCGCTGGTGTCGCGCGGGCGCTCGATTCGCATGGCGTGCTGGGCGTCGCCGCCGATCTCGACCGCCGCGGCGTGGTCTGCGTCGGTGAGGGCCTTGCGGTTGTCCTCCGGCACCATGTGGACGTTGGGGTCGTTGCGGTTCATCTTCAGCAGGACCCGGGTTACCTCGTCGTGGTCGACGTCCCCGAGTGCCTTGCGGACGTCGATGATGCCGACCCATTCGCCTTGCGCGGCCAGCTTGGCCACTGCGTCACGGACGCGGTCCTCGGTCGACCCGGACGGAGTGCTGGCCGGTTCCGGCTTGCTGGGCTGGGGTTCGGGCTTCGGCATGGGGTCCTCCTGTGCGGTCGGCTCGGTTGGTGTGGTCAGCTCGCCGGCGAACTGGCCGGAGATGGTGGGCGCGGTCGGCGCGGGCGGGGCGTGTAGGTCGCCGGCGAACTGGTCGACTTCGGGTAGCGGGTGGCCGGTGACGGCGGTGTACTTCGCTGCGGCGGTGGCGACCGCGGCCGGGTCGCCGGTGGCGTAGGCGGTTTCGAGGCCGCGGCGGGCGCGGCTGCGTTGCTGGCGGAGTCGGGCGCCGGCGGCGCCGCAGCTGCGTCCGTTGCATCGGCGTCCGCCTTCAGCGCTTGAGCGACACATCCGGGGTTCTCCTCTCGGCACGTTGACCTGGGCTTTGTCACGTCCCCACCCGGTATGGGCAGGCGTCACGGCGGTGACGGCTGGGGTGTGACAGCTCGCGGGGGTGTCACACCTGCTGTCACACCTATTCGTGCTGGTCAGCGGCTTGTGGTGACAGGTGCGGCAGGTGTGACAGCTGCGAGGTGTCGCTGGTGTCACCGGGCTCCGGTGGGCTGTAGGTGCCGTTCGGGGCGACGCGCAGCTGGCCGTCACCGGCCATCCGCGAGCACGTCTTGCGGACGGTGGCCGGGTTCAGGTCGAGCGCTTCGGCGATCCGGGCCGGCTTGAGCGGGCCGTGCTCGCGCAGCAGCCGAAGAATGTCCGCTCGCCCGTTCTGCACGAGGTGATCGGTCGCCGGGCCGTCGAGCTTGGTCCACGCACCGGACTGGGCATCGAAGCTCATGGCGTAGTCGGCTTCTTCGACGTCGCGGCCGGTCACGTGCAGCACCCCGTCCGCCTGACCACGGGCGCGCTCGAGCACGAGGGTCGCGTCGACCGCGCCGGTGATGCCGGCGGTGCCGGAGACGAGGTTTTGCCAGTCTTCGGCGCTCTGCTTGCGGACGTGGTGGATGAGCAGGAACGGGACGCTGTAGTGGTCGGCCAGCTGCTTGAACCGGCCAGCGGCGGCGTAGTCGGCGCTGTAGGCCGATGACCCGGCCGCGTCCGTGCCGCGCATCTTCTCGAAGGTGTCGATGATGACCAGCCGAGCGTGCGGGTTTTCCTCCAGCCACTCGACCAGCACGGCGTCGCCGCCGTTCGTCATCGTGGGGCAGGCGGTTTCGAGGGTGAGTAGCGGTGCGGCCCGGCCGCCGGCGGCGAGCATCTGCCGCCGGCGGCGCTGCAGCCGGCGTCCGGTGTCTTCCAAGGCGCAGTAGAGGACGGGGCCGCGTTCGACGTCGATCGATCCCAGGACGGGGTCGCCGTTGGCGATATCGGCGCCGAACCCGAGTGACAGCCACGATTTCCCGAGCTTCGGCGCGCCGGCCAGCAGGTTCAGCCCTTCCGCGAGCAGACCGGGCACGGCCCACTTCGGCGGCGGGAACTCCTCTCGCATCAGCTCCGCATCTGTCCACCGGGTGCGGCGGGCAGGTGGTGCCGGGACGGCGGCCAGTGGCCGGGGCGTGGTCATGGTTCGGACCTCCAGGGACGTGACAACGTGCGGGTCAGGCGATCCGGCGGGGACGCTTGGCGCCGGCACGAAGTCCGGACGTGATCGCGGTTTCGGCCTCGCGGGCGGTGAAGTGCCGCGTCCCGATGTGGCGTCCGGTCGCGGTCATCAGTGCCGCGCGGACCTCGTCTTCGGTGAGCGCGTTCCCTTCGACCAGCTGCCCGAGTGCGACCGCGGCGGCGTAGAGGGTGGCGTTGCGGTTCTGCGTGGCGTCGGCGACCTTCCCTGCCTCCGCGCGCACCGCGGCGTCGAGGTAGCGGGCGCGCCGGTCGCCGGCCGGGCGGATTGGCACGACCGGGGCCGCGGGCAGCGGCGCCGGGGTGAACCGCTCGACCAGCCACCGCGGGAGTTCCGCCACGGCGCCGTCCCACAGGAACTCGTAGCGCCCGGCCGGGGTGGTGGTGCCGACGCCGGCGACGTAGCCGCCCCACGCGCGGGTGTCGACCTTCCACCCGAGCCCGTTCCCGCGCTCCCCGCTGGTGTTCCGCAGTGTCACGTCCCCCGGCGCCCGGTAGTACAGGTGCAGCCCACCGGAGGGCGTCCGGACCGTGAGCGTGTCCCCGGGCAGTTCCTGCCCGGCCTGCTCGGCGACGACGGCGAGCACGTCCTCCCCGGATCGCGCGCCGGCCGCGGCCCACCGCGGCGGGATCTCCTCGCCGGGCTTGGCGGTGTCGAGGTCGAGCACGCACAGCCCGGACGGGCCTGTCGCCACGCCGATCCCGTAGGGGGCGTGCGTCCACGCCGCGCGGATCTTGTCGGGGTCGGTGGTGGCGCGCTGCTCCCACGTGCGGTGCCCGCCGGCGCACCGGCCGATGCCAGGGCACCGGTCCTCCGGGTGCCCGGCCGGGCGCTTGCTGCCCGGCCGCAACGGGAAGACGTGCCAGCCGCGAGCCGCGGCGTCCAGGGCAGCGTCCAAAGTGGTGGTGTCCATCGTGGTTTCCCCGTTCAGTAGAGCGACGTCGTGATCGGGATGGCGCCGGGTGTGCCGGCCGGGACGGGCGCGTACATCACGTCTCCGTCCGGGAAGCCGGGCACCGGGTTCAGCACCCACCCGGTGTCCAGGTCCGTCGGGCTCTGCGCGGTCGGGCCGTCGTGGTCGTCGACCGCGACCGCGACGGCGTACTCGCGCATGAGGTGCAGTGCCTGCTCGCGGGTGCACGGCCCGAGGACGTTGTAGTTGCTGTCCTCGTCGATCCAGACGGTCAGCCCGGTTGCCGTGGTCATCGGGCCTCCTCGGGGGTGAAGTGGGTTAGCGTCGCGGCGGCGTCGGCGAGGATGTCGGCGTGGTCGAACGCGATGGCGTCGCGGTTGCGCAGCAGCCACGGCACCGGCACCCACGCGGCGGCCGCCGCGTCGTCGCCGGCGGTGGGCTTGACCAGGTGGCCGACGACGGTGAAGAACGCGACGGTGACGTAGCGGCCGCGGGGGTCGCGGTCGGGCTGGTCGTAGATCCCGAGCTGCCGCAGGTCGGACAGGAGCAGCCCGGTTTCCTCGGTCAGCTCGCGGGCCGCGGCGGCGCGGAAGGTCTCGCCGGGGTCGACGTGCCCGCCGGGGAACGCCCACTGGCCGCGGAAGGGCTCCCAGCGGCGCTGGATCATCAGGATGTGCCAGACGTCGTTGCGGCGGGCGAACGCGAGCACGTCGGAGGTCAGCCGGACCGTCTCGTGGGTGTCGTCGGTGTGTTCCATCGCGTGTGTCCTTTCCGGACGGTTATCTGGGGTTGTCGTGTCCCTGTCGTGAGCAGGGCGTTTGTGTGGTGGGCTCAGGTGGCGGGGTTGTCGCGCCGGTGGACGTAGCCGACCTGGAAGGCGACGCGTTCGCCCGGAGCGGTCGGGCCGCTGGGTTCGGTGATGTCGTCGCTGTGGTGGACGGTGTAGTGGCCGCTGGCCATCGCGGTCTGGACCTGCTCGTGCACCTGGCGCAGCTGGTCGGGCAGGCCCGGAGGCATGGGGCCGCCGCCCATGACCACGGTCGCGCCGTTGACGGTGTGGGCCTGTATTCCCACGACCGCGCCCGGTGCGGCGTTGTTGACGTTGGTGAACGTCGTGCCGTCCGACGTGGTGGTGTGGCTGGTGGTCTGCGGTCCGTCGTGGTCGGTGCCGTGTGCTTCGTCGGAACTGCTCGGGCCGACCCGTTCGCCGTTGAAGAAGGTGTCTCCGGTGCCACCGTGAAGGAACACAGGCCCGTTGCCGTAGTAGTGGTGCTCGGGTTGAGCCTTCGTATTCCCTTGGGCGAAGTCTTCGAGGTTGCGTCGCGCCTGAGCCAGCGACTTCAGCTGCGCCTCCAGGGCGGGGCCCCGCTGTTCTGACGCGGTCGTATCAGCGGGGCGGTCTGCCCGGTCGGCGTGGTCAGACCTGGCCGATGCGAACGGTTCCGTGAAGTGGGTGTCGCCGTCGCCGGAGTGGTAGACCTGGGTCGGCGCGCTGCCACCGTTGTGAATGACGTTGTCGCCGACGCGGTAGCTTTCGCCGGGGCCGAGGTCGATGACACCGGGTGTCGTGTCCCCGTCATGAACAGGCGTTTCGTCAGGACGGTGTGCGCTGGCGCTCGCGACGTCGTCGTTGCGAGGACTGGTGCCTTCGGGCATGTCGGTCTCCTCGGCGGTGTCGTGTCCCCGCGGCTGACCAGCGGCGGGAGTGTGCGGGTGCGCGGCGCGGGTGTCGTCGAGCCGCTGCTCGGCCGCGGCGAGCTGGGCTTCCGCGGCCTCGACCGCGTCCTGGTCACCGGCGGTGCGGGCCTGGTCGACGGCGCGGCCGGCGCGTTCGACGGCTTTGCGGGCCGTGCCGAGTGCGCGATTGCGGGCGTGGCTGCTGCCGGTGCAGCGGCGTCCGCCGTCCGAAGTGGAGCGACACATAGCGAGTCCTTCCCGTTGCGGCGTGGTCGAAGTTGTCGTGTCCCCGTGCTGACCTGCGCAGCTACGTCCGCTGCTTGAGCTGGTGGACCGCCTCGCAGCCGGGGCATTTCGGGGTGAACCACCAGAACCAGGGCGAGCTGCCCTCGCCGGGCTCCAGCACGAGCCCGCAGAGCGTGGTGACCTTGCCGGACCACCAGGACCTCCGGCCGCGATGCAAGACAGGTGTGCTGGCCATCGGACTTCCCTTCGATCGGTGACGGTGTGTGCCTGTTTTGGGGTAGGGGGTGCCGGCGCGAGCACCCGGTGTGGTGTCGCGTGGCGGGTTAGATCGGCGGGGTTAGGTCGGCGAATCCGGGTTAGGTTTCTAACCTCGGGGGTTAGAGCCGCCGCATGGGCACTGGCCTGCGGAAAGTTAGCTGGGTTAGGTGGGTTAGCCCGCTCCCGGCGGCCGGGTTTCCGGCCGGAATCCGGGGCCGCGCGCAGCCCAGCGAGCGGGCTAACCCGGTGGCGTTCGGCTAGTTCTCGTCGTCGAGGTCGGCGGTCGCCTGGTCGGCCAGAGCCTTACGGATCGTGACCGGGTCGACCGGGTAGACATTCTTCGAGCTGGGGACCTTGACCCCGACCGCGGCGAGGTCGGCGCAGAGCTGCTTGCCGGTCAGGCCGCTGTAGTCGGTGGCCAGCGAGATCAGCAGCGGTGCGACCTTCGCCGCGGGCGCCGGCTCATCCCCGAGGACCTCGTCGAGGTCTTCGAGCAGGTTCCGCGGCGCCGGCGGCGCCTCAATCTCGGCGTTGTCCCTGGTGGACCAGGGGACGCGACCGCGCTTGGCGATCGCCGCGAGACTGCGTTCGAGGATCGGGGTGACCTGGTCGTGCTCCTTCGCGACGTCGAGGAAGTAGACCTGCACGATCTCCGACCGCTCCCCGGAGAACCCCTTGACCACGGCGGTTCCCTTGTCGGTGCCGGGAATCAGCTCGGTCGCGCGGTGTCCGGCGGAGTAGGCGCCCTGCCCGAGCAGCGCGTCGTTGGCGACGTGGTCGCCGACCGCGAACGCGACCCCGTTGGAGCAGTTGCGTGTCACGTCCCTGGGCATGGAGTCCTTGGTGGGGGCCTGGGTCGAGACGATCAGGTGGATCGCGCGCTTGCGGCCCAGCCGGACGATGTCGACCAGCAGCTGACCGATCTCCTCGCCGTACTTCTTGTGCTGGATCGCCACGTGGGCCTCTTCCAGCAGCGCGAAGATCGGGTGCAACCCGACGTTCTTCGACGCATACTCCCTGGTCACCGCCGGAATCTCGTACCTGACCAGCAGGTCACCGCGGCGCTGCACTTCAGCGTGCAGCTCGCGCAGGTCGGCGGCGATCTGGGCGATCTTCTCGTCTTCGGCGCCCATCACGTAGCGGGAGCACCGCGGCACGAACACCTCAAAGTCGTAGTTCGCGTCCGGCACCCAAATCCGCAGCTCAGCCGTCGGGTCGAGCGCCGCGCCGGCCATGATGACCCGCGCCGCGGACGACTTGCCCTGACCAGGCATGCCGCCGCAGATGGTGTTGCGCTCCAGCAGCGGCGCGAGCATCGGCTCCCCGCGCAGCGTCCGTCCGAACGGGACACCCTTGAACACGTCCACCGCACCGTCCTCCAGCAGCGGATATGCGCCGGCGCCTTCGGACAGGGCGCCCTTGTCGGCCACCCACAGGTCCAGGATCCCGGCTTCGCTGCCGGTGGTCGGCCAGACCTCTTTGGACAGTCGATGCAAGCCGGTGGCCAGGTCAGCGCGCCGGCGGGCGACCTTTTCCGCGGTCACCCCGGCCGGCAGGCGCACGACGGCGTGCGTGCCGCGTCCGTCGCGGCGAGCCGGGGTGAGGTACTGCATCGGCAAGCCTTCCTTGAGGTAGTTGGTGATCTGCGGAATCCGCAGCGCCCCGAGAGCTTGCGCGATGGTCGTCTCGTCGATCGTGACGTCACTGTCCTGTGTGGACGTGGCCAACCAGCCCGGAACCTTGCCCCGCTGGCGGCCCTCGCGCCACGCCCCGAGCACCACGCCCATGCTGATGACGTAGGGGGCGACCAGGGCGAGCGGGGTCCAGGCCCACGCGATGGCGGTGAAGATGAACCGCAGCGCGTCCATCACCCCGCCGACGACGCGGGTGAACTCGCCGGCCCCGGACAGCTGCACGAGCAGACCGATCAGCAGCACGATCACCACCAGCGCCGCGAGCCCGATGACGCCGGCCTTGACCAGCCCGACCAGCAGTTTCGGCAGGTCCATGACCCGGCGGTGCCGGGCGTCCTGCACCCGCGCTTTGCGCTCCAGCCATTCCGCGACCAGCGTCTGGTCGCCCATGGCTTCGGCGGCCTTGATCTGGCGGCGGTAGACGCCCATCGTGGAGGCGTCCCACAGCCGGCCCCGCCACGAGTCGAGGCCCTGCACGACGGTCAGGCTGTGGTGCAGCGCCGTCTTCGTCTTCTCGTGGGTCGCGGCCTTGCGGGCGGCGCCGACGACGACTGTCACGTCCCTGCGATAGCCCTCGTACCGGGCCAGCGCCCGGGTCCGCTGCGAGGTCAGCCGGGCGTACTCCTCGTCGGTGACGATCTCGCCTTCGATCACCTCGCCCTGCTCGGACTGGATCGGCAGGTGGTGCACCGTCGCCAGCTCGCCGGCGTCGGGCGTCTCGGTGGTGTCCATGGTCGTGTCCCTCCGGCTCACTTGCGGTTCGGGTTCTTGTGCTCGTCACGCAGCTGCCGCGCGGCCTTGATCGCGCAGTGCAGCGTCTTGCGGATCGACTCCGCCGACGCCGGGTTGATCGCCACGTCGGGGTCGTCGATCGCCGCCGCGAACTCGGTGCGCAGCTGGTCGATCGTGCGGGCTTTCGGCGCCGGGATGGTCCGCCGCGGCGGGGTCGACTCCCGCTGGTCAGCGGGCCGGTCGAGGGTCAGCACCGGGGCATCGACGATCGGGCCGTCGTCAACCCCGTGGGCAGGGCGGACCTGGTCGGCCAGGAACGCGGACACCTCGTCAGCGAGGACGTCCCCGGCGTGCCGGTCCGGCTCCACCACCGCGGCGAGCCGACGCCCGTCGAGGGTGTAGCGGCCCGGGGTGAACACCAACCGCGCCGTGCCGGCGGCGTCAATTTCGGCGACCGCGGTCCGGACCGCGGCGGCCCGGACCTTCGCGACCTTCCGGAGAGCCTTGCGCTCGATCCGGCTGGCGGCCCGCTCAGCCGGTGACCGCGGCGGGGACGCGACGGCGAGCTGGTGGGCGATGACGCCGGCGATCGACACGATGCCCATCACGAGGGCGGCGTCCCAGCCGCGGTGCCAGCCGTGCAGGACGTTGAGGGTGAACCCGACGCCGGCGAACACCCACGTTCCGAGCTGCAGTGCCCACACCGGCCGATCCGGGTGCCGGTGCCGGGACACCTCGACCGCGAGGGCGAAGGCCCACATGCCCAGCTCCGAGAGCGCCGGCAGGGCTGCGCCTGTCACGTCCCCGTAGGTGTCGAGCCCGTACCCGGCCATCGCGGGCACCGCCATGCCGGCGGAGACCAGGGCGAGCAGGTAGATCGGGAGCCGGACCCGGTTCGTCGACAGCCACCCGGTGACCCGGGCGAGCATCGCGGCGCGGGCGGCGCGGCGGGTCTCGCGCTGCTTGTCGGCGAGCTTCGCCGCGGCAGCGGCGTCGGTGCGGGCCTGCTC
This sequence comes from Amycolatopsis sp. NBC_00348, assembly GCF_036114655.1. Classification (NCBI taxonomy): domain Bacteria; kingdom Bacillati; phylum Actinomycetota; class Actinomycetes; order Pseudonocardiales; family Pseudonocardiaceae; genus Amycolatopsis; species Amycolatopsis sp. NBC_00348. The sequence goes on from NZ_CP107994.1 coordinate 8,411,535, forward strand.
CGCCCGCGCGGCCTGCTCCCGCAGCTTCCGAGCTACGGCGGCGTCGGCGTTCTGGCGGTTCTGCTCTGCGTCGGCGGCGCGATTGGCGCGGCGTTCCTCTGCCCAGCTGGTCATCGCGCGTCCTCCCGGCTCTCGTCACGGCCCGCCACCGGGGCGTCGGTGTCGGTCGCCGGCCACGCCGGCAGCTGCTTGCGCTCGACCGCGGCGGCCCGCAGGCGGGTCTGCTCGCGGTGGTCGCGGATCTCGTGCACGGCCCACCCGGCGGCGACCAGGGCCGACAGCAGCGCGAACCACGGCGTGAACACCACGGCCAGCACCAGCGGTCCGAGGACGCCGGCGAGCTCACCGAAGTGCCAGACGGCCCACTCCATCGCGTGCTCCAGGCGGGTCTGCTTCTCGCGGGTGACGTTCATCGGGGCACCTCCTGCCCGGTGGGGAAGTCGAGGGGGAAGAACTGGTTGACGCGCCGGCGCGGCGGTCGGGAGGCCTGCACCGCGGCGGCCCGGTCCAGGCGGACCAGCACGCCGGCGAGGACGCGTTCGCAGATGACCAGCGGGATGCGCAGCAGGTGCAGGGTCAGGAACAGACAGACCGTGCCGGCGAACCGGATCAGCGCGAGGGTTCCGTGGCGCTGCAACACCTCGAACGTGCTCACCGGGAACCCTCCTTGCTGGCGGCTTCGCGGCGGGCTTTGTCGAGGGCTTCCTGCTGGCGCTGCAGTTCCCGGTGCCAGGCGCCGGAGTCGTTGCTGCTCACGCGGCCACCCCCGCCCGGTCGCCCTGCTCCAGGTCGAAGCAGGTCCAGCACTGCCGGGTGCTGGTCGGCACGCAGTAGTCCTGGATCCCGGCGCAGTCGACGCAGGTCCGGCGGGCTTCCATCGCGCGGTCCAGCGCGCTCAGCTGCGCCGGCGTCGGCGGCCGGTAGGCCGCGGCCAGCTCGACCGAGAACAGCTCCGCAGTGGTCTCCCGGGCGTAGGGGCGGTGGTGCCGGAACACCAGCAACGCCACCGGGTCCTGCCCGTTCGGACGCAACCCGACCGCCCGCAACTGCGAGCGGGTCAGCAGCGTCGAGGGGGCCTCGCCCCACCCGAACACCGGCAGCCCGTCCTGCTCCCCGCGACACAGCGCCACGTGGTGGGTACGGCCGTCAAACACCGTGGTCACCGTCTGACGGCGGTTGCGCGGGTTCACCGGGTCACCTGCCCCAGCTCGGCGCCGCGGATCTCGCCATCGGCGAGCTGGTGCAGCTGCATCGCGATGTCGAGGTAGGCGCGGGAGCGCTGCTGCTTGACCCGGGCGGGCACGTCGTCGTTGGCGAGCAGGAACGCGGCGTTGTCGCAGAGGGTCGAGGCCAGTTCGCGGTAGCGGCCGGCGATCTCGCGGGAGACCAGGCGGTTGAGCTCCGAGACCGTGTAGGCCACCGTGTGGACGTCGCGGACCGGGCTGGTGGTGTCTACCATCTGGGGTTCCTCCGTGCGGTTATGTGACTGGTCGGTGGAACCCGGCGCGGTCGGCACGTTCTTGCCGGAAGGGGCCGCCGCGTCGGGGTAAATCAGCAGGCGAATGGTCATCGGGAACCACCGGCCCGCAGCGCAAGCCAGGTGGTGGTGAGCGAGGCCAGCACGCCGATCGCGCGGTGCGCGGCCTGGTCCAGCTCGGTCAGCGCCGTGCCCGGACCGGCGATGTCGACCACACCGTCCCGGCGCTGGACCGTGGCGTGCTCGATGTAGCCCTGGTGGCCGGTCAACCGCGCCATGGCCTTGAGCGGCTCGCGGCGGTCGATCACGAAGTGCGTCACCGCGTTCACCGCAGCGCCGGCGACCAGCGCCCGCAGCGGCACCCGGAACCCGAGGACCCGCGTCACCGCGACCGCCGCGGTGACCTGACCGGCGGTGTAGCTCGCGACGTGGCGGGCGCAGTGCTTCGCGCCTTCGCGGCCCGGCTTGCCCTTGCCGGCGGCGTCGTCGCTGGACTGCAACCACTGGTCGCACAGGGGGTGAATGTCGGCGAACGTCGCCTGCAACGCGGCGAACAACGCCAGGCCGCGGACCGTCCGGGCGGCCATCACGCGGCCTCGTCACCGAGCAGCAGCGACAGCGCCGCGGTGCTCTTGCCCTGCCTCTGCACGCCGGCGATCAGGACGTGCGACCGCAGCAGCTCGCGTCCGGCGCGGCGGCGGGACCGGCTCACCCGGCGCTGGTCGTTGAAGTCGAAGCGGTACGCGGCCTCCGCGGCGGACGCATCGGCGGCCAGCTCACGGTCGACGTCCTCCAGCAGCGCGTCGATCGCCGATTCGGTCAGACCGTCCGGGTAAACGGCTTCACCGGCGTACTCGTCGGCGTTCAGCGCAGCGGCGTCGATCTGGCGGCGGTAGACGTTGGTGTCCATCTGAGGTCCCTTCGAGAAAAGTTGCTGGTCAGCGGATGATCAGAGCGAGCCGAAGAACGTGGTCAGGCTGTGCACGACGTGCCGGACGTGACCGGCCGCCTCCAGCGGCGACGACACGACGAACACCAGCGCCGCGACCAGCAGCACCAGCCCGACGACCTTCCGGCCGAACCCTGAACCGGTCTTGAGGACCGGCATTCCCTGCTGCTTTCGCGCCATCGCTGCCTCCGTGTTCGGGGTGACCCTTGCGGCCGAATCTGTGTGACCCTGACCACCAAGAACCTAACAGTTGAATGGTCAGCAGGTCAACTGTTAGATGTTGGATTGATCGAAACTGGCCTACGACCTGCGGGAACATGAAAGTCAACTGATAGGTTCTGGTATGGTGACCGTTCAGTTGAGTCGATGGGCGGGAGCCCGGCGAGGAGTAGTTATGTCGCGCCCACGATCGCCGGTGGCGAGGTCTGAGCCGCTTGCACAGCAGATCGCTCGGAACGTCGAGAACGACATCGACGCTGGACGTCTTCGACATGGGCAGCGCTTGCCTTCGTCCCGAGAGCTGGCTCGTGAGTGGGACGTAAGCGTCTTCACCATCAATGAAGCGATGGACATACTTGCCAAAAAGGGGCTCGTGGTGAGTAAACCGCGGGCTGCCCGCACGGTGAACGCCCCGGATCGCGAAGGGCGCCGGGAGGTCCGAGCTGCGGCTCCGCAAGTTCTTATGATCGGCGGCTATGCTGGCAGCGGAAAGACGGAACTTGGGCGTATTTTAGCCCGCGAGACCGGCTGGCCGATGCTCGATAAAGACACCCTCACTCGGTTCGTGGTCGAGTCTGCACTCGAAATGCAGGGACTTTCACGAAACGACCGTGAGTCGGAGACGTACCTGACCAAAATTCGGCCCGCTGAGTATGACTCGCTTCTTGAGGCTATGGCCGAGAACCTGCAATGTGGCAACAACGCAATCGTCACGGCTCCATTCACTCGCGAGTTTGCAGATGAGGGATGGATTCGGCAGCGTGAGTTGCTTTGTCGAAATCTCGGTGCGCAGTTGACAATCGTCTGGGTCTACTGTGATGCCGACACGATGCACACCTACGTCCGGCACCGCGATGCGCCGCGCGACGCTACTAAGCTTGCTAACTGGGATAACTACATGCGGGGGGTCGACGTCGACTTTCGGCCACCGGTTCCACATGTCGTAATCGACAATTCAGTATCGGGTGGAGTAATGGTCGAGCAGGCGGGTCAACTTATCGAGCGGCTCGCATCTGAGAGCAAAGGGAAGTAATGGACGTCCCCGCGGTGAAGGTTCTCGTAAGCAACGAAGCTGACGACTTGGTCGGCCATGGTTTGCTTAGTCGGCTCCAACACGTCGAGGTCGTGTCGTACGACCCGAACGTTGAGGAACTAACCTCGCAACAGTCGACAGCCTCCGTTCTGCTGCCTCCATATCGCAGCAGCCACCGGCCTATTCGGCTACTTGGTCAGTTTGGCGCGCTCAAGATGGTGCAACTCTTGTCTGCGGGCGGTGACGAATGGGCTGCAGACGTGCCCAAGGGAGTGGTTCTTGCAACTGCTAGGGGTGCGCACGCCGGTCCTGTATCTGAATGGGTTTTGTCGGCCGTGCTTACGCAGCTTCGACAATGGCCGGCGCTAGTCCGATTCCAAGACAAAAGTGTGTGGGCGCACAGAAAATTCGAAGCTGACACGTTAGCGGGAAAGCGTGCGCTCATTCTCGGCGCTGGCGCAATTGGGACTGAAGTTGCGCGACGTCTCAAAGTATTTGGTGCGAGTTCAACCCTTGTCGCCTCTCGTCCTCGAAAAGGCGTTCTTGGTGCAGATTCCTTGCCGGAAGTCGTGTCTGGTCACTCTGTCGTTGTGATTACTGTGCCCTTAACGGATAAAACGCGCGGATTGGTTAATTCAGAATTTCTAAGGCTAATGGATGACAATGCCATTTTGGTTAATGCGGGTCGCGGCAAGATTGTCGAAACGGACGCATTGGTTCGCGAGTTGGCGTCGGGGCGCTTACGCGCGGCGCTCGATGTGACCGACCCGGAGCCGCTGCCTGTCGACCATCCCTTGTGGGCGCAGCAGGGTACGGTGATCAGTCCGCACTCCGCCCGAACTGTGCCGGGGACCAACCGGTTGTGCTATGAAGTAGCAGTCCTTCAGATCGCCGCATTTCTGCGGGGTGAGCAGCCATCGAACGCCGTCGAACATGACTGACTTGTAAGTCGGCCTGGGGATTGTCGTGCCCCTAGTTCCAGCGACGGTTGGCTCATCCAGCGGCTTGAGTTGACGAGTTAGTAGTAATTCCACAGCCTGAATGCTGGACAACGGCAAGGAGCGGCAGAAGTGTCGAACCGCAATAAAGGTGAAATAAGTAATGGGAATGAATACAACTGGCGTCCCCTGCTTTTATGTATACCGCTATTCGCAATCCTCGCCGCGGCGCTGCTGGTCATAAATTCCATCGATTCATCAGAAGTTATTGACTGGGTTCATCGAAATTTCGACGCATCGGCCTGGATTGCTGCACTGAGTGCGGTTGTTGCAATCTTGAGTTTCTGGCAATCGCGACGATCGGCCAATGTGGCACATCGGGCACTGCCCCTCGCTGAACGCTCGGCAGAGGCTGCCTCGGCATCTGCTAGCGCTGCAGAAAAATCAGTCATTCTGTCCGAGGCGCAATGGAAGCAGCAGAATGCTCCTAAGTGGAGGATATCTGTCCTATCGGTCGCTGGGCAAACGTGTACTTTTGAGGCAAAGATCATGAAATCACTAACGCCTATCAACGTTACCGGTGCGGTCACCTCGTTAGCTTGGTATTGGGATAAATCGGAAGACGTGCGAACGAGTCATCCGCAGTACAGTCAGATGGACTTCTGGACAAGTCAACTTACCGGTAACTCGATTATCTTCAGTGTTCCACTTCCGCCAGGTCGAGAGGTTGTTGAGGTAGAAGCGCAGGTTCAAATATTGTCTATTGAGGCATCAGATGAACCTGGCGCCTCAGATAGGAATAATTGGTACCACTATGAAGCAATCCGCTGGAATTCGCCAGATCAACTACTTGCAGAGTAGGGCTAGTTGGCGGCGGCACACCTTGGTATGATTCGCCGGTGGCTAGCGCATTTCGATATGGCGAGATTCCTGGTGTGTCTATCGGGGACACGTTCGCGGACTACGACGCAATGAATTTAGCGAGAGTGCATCGCGCTTCGCAGGGAGGAATCTCCGGCGGGAAGGATGGCTCTGACTCGATTGTGGTGAATGGCGGGTACGCCGATGATGTCGACGACGGTGACGAAATCATCTACACGGGGGGAGGCGGGCGTCACCCAAACTCGCGTAAGCGACACGTGGCCGACCAGGAACTGACTCGGGCCAATGCGGGTCTTCTGAGAGCATACGAAGAGCGGCAGCCAGTCCGCGTGATCCGCGGCTCGAACGGCGATAGGCGCTTCTCGCCCGCAAGTGGCTACCGGTACGACGGCCTCTTTGGCATCACAGAGGTCTGGCCAGAGAATAGGAAGCAGGACGGCTTCCGGATCTGGAGGTTCCGCCTCGTCAGGCTGGGGACCGCAAGCGTGCCGGCCCCGAAGTCAGACCCGGACGAAACTGAGGACGACAACACGTCGTGGACGGGCGGTCGGCAGGTCTCCCTTGTCAAGGTCCGACGTGGGCAGCGGCAGTTCCGTGCCGGGTTGCTAGGGAAGTACGGCCTCACCTGTGCAGTCACAGGACCTGTGCCAAAGGAAGCGCTGCAGGCGGCCCACCTCAGGGCCTTCGCCGAACATGAGACGCACAAGCTCGGCGAAGGGCTTCTGCTCAGGTCGGATATCCATGCTCTCTTCGATGCCGGCTTACTTGCCATCGAGGCCTCTACTGGCACGGTCGTGGTCGCGCCTAGCCTGCGAGACCACTCCACTTATGGGCCACTCGCTGGGACAAGGCTTGCCATATCCGCAGACCTGATGCCGGACCGGTTCGCTTTGGCTGACCACTACGAAGCCGCGCGGGCTCGATGGGCACTCGAAGGGTGACGCTTCGGTCGGGTTGAGCAGAATGTGCCAGTGGTCGACCGCTGTGGGCTGGTCGGCTACGACCTACGTTGCGGCGTTGGTCAGGTTGGGTGACGTTTCCATCGCATGGTCCGGTTTGAGTGCACGTCGCCCCGCCATGTGCGGTACGGGGCGACGTGCTTTGGTGCGTCGGGCGGGACCTTCCCCGCCTCGCCCGACATCCGCCACCGTAGAACACGTGTTCGATGACGCGCAAGTTGACTCGCTGTGAGTGTCGCTAACTCAAGTTGACATAACAACGGCCTCCTGCGGCGCTGCGGGCGCACTCTCTCCGTTCCTCTGAGTTAGTCGTCATAGAAGGCGTGCTCAAGGAGCGAGATCGGACGATGAACGGTGGGCAGCGTCCGTTGGGCGGCATGAAGACGCAGGTCACGGGCTAAGCGGTAGCCATGTGAATTGACGTCGATCACGCTGAACTGACATAGATCACGCTGGACTGCGCTGGACCACGCTGGACTGCGCCACATTCGTAGCACGCTGGGCGAATTCAGTTGGACTGATGGCCTACTGGGCGCACATCGCGCCGGAATCACCGGTCGTCGACAGGGAGCGTCGAGTGTCTTCGTAGCGAGCATGACCAGCCCTACTCTTGGACGAGAGCAAAGGTTGAAGGCGAGATCGGGCGGCTTCCTCGCACTGGAGGAAGCCGCCCGTGCCGATTCGGTGCGTTGGAGCGCCCCGGACCGGTGTCGCCTTCGGCATGAAGCCAGCTACTGCGTCACACCCGTCGACATCTCATCCGGCCTCAACAGCAGATGCTCGTCAGCGGGGCTCTCTATAACTGTCACTGAAGGGCGACACCAATGACCTTAAGGCGTGACCCTCGCCGGTCGCGAGGCTCGCACGACGACCAGCGTTCGCGGGACGCTAGGCGGCAGACCGCGATGGCTGGCCCCTATAGACGAGCGGGCGATGAACGGCGGGGGCTGGCCGATCTCGCAGGTCGGATCGTGGCGAGCCCAGGCGCGATGGTCCGTGCGCTCATCTTCATCGGCGTACTGCTCGTCCTGGTCCTCGCTGCGGCCGGTCTGTTCAGTTTGAAGATCGACGTCGGCCCTGTGCACGTTGGCCCGGCCGTCACGACGGGCGGGGTGTGACACGGGCGGGGTGTCGAAGGTGTCACACCTGTCACCCTGTCACTCGCCCCGCTCTGACCTGCGGGTTTAGGTGTGACAGGGGAGTGACACCTCCGGTGACAACTCTTCTCCCACTCTAATTCTATGTCTCTATAGTCACAGGAAGAACGAAAGCGGCTGAAACACGGGGTGGGTGGCCACCACCGCATGTTTCAGCCGCTTGTGTCCCCGCGTGCCCCTCGCGTGCCCGTTGCCGAGGGAGTGCACGGGGAGCCACGGGGAACTGCAGGCCGTGCAGAGCGCTGACCAGGGAGCGAAGGTTCTGCTGGTCGGCGAGAAGACGGGTTCGCACCTTTGCAAGGCGGGGGTCAGGGGTTCGATTCCCCTCAGCTCCACAACCCCTCAGGGCCAGGTCATCCGTTGACCTGGCCCTGAGGTCGTTCAGCCGAGGAAGGCGATCACCGCGTCGCGGCCCGCGTGGCCCAGCTCGCGGTTCTGGATCGAGTGCGATGCTCCCGGGACCACCACCAGCGTCCCCCGCGGTGCCTGGCGAGCCTCCTCCTTCGCCCACTCCAGCGGCGTCGACAGGTCGTGGTCGCCGTTCAGCAGCAGCACCGGGACGTTCGGCAGCCTTGACGACGGGTTCGAGCCCGGCCGCTCGGCCGGCCACGGCAGGCAGCTCTGGATGAACCCCTGCCGCGTCGCCACCGCCGTGGTGTACGGCCACGTCGCCTGCGGTGGCAACGCCCGCGCCGTCAGCGAAAGCAGGGGTTGGCGCAGGGAGACCGGGGTCGCCGCCGAGCCCCAGGGGAAGCGCTGGTCCGCGCACAGCGTCGCCGCGTGGAGGCCCGCGCTGAACGACGACGGGTTGTCGCCGCCCGACTTGTACGCCTCCAGCAGGTCGTTCAGGGGGCCGCTCGAACCGCCGCGGGCCTGGTGGAGGGCGCCGATGATGTCGCCCGCCGCCGGGTTTCGGTACGACGGGTCGCTGAACTCGTACGAGACGATCGTGTCGAAGATCTTCACGCCGTCCGCCGTGCTCCGGTGGCGGACCACCCACGCCAGGTCCTCGGCCGGGTCGTAACCGCACGCCGGGGGCGTCGCGCAGGCCAGCCGCAGGACGCGGGCCTCGGCCTGGAGGCCGGTCAGGTACAGCGAGGCCGACGCCGTCGCGTGGTGCGGGAGCACCGAGTCCAGCACGACCTTGCTGACGTTGCCCGGGTGCGCGATCGCGTACCGCGCCGCCGTGAAGGAGCCGTACGAGACGCCGTCGACGACCATCTTCGGCACGTTCAGCGCCTGCCGCAGCTGGTCGAAGTCGGCGACCGTCTGGTCCGTCGAGTAAAGCGGTGCCGTGTCACCGAGGATGCGGGCGCATTCGGTGACGGCGTCCGGCGTCGGCGTCGCGATGTCCGAACTGCCCATCTGCGCCTGCAGGCCCGGGCACAGGAGCGCCCCCGACGGGCCGGTGCCGCGCTGGTCCAGCATGACGAACCGGTAGTCCTTCGCGACCTCCGGCAGCCGCTGCGTGGCGATCCGCGTGATGGTGCCGACGCCGCCCTGGCCGGGGCCGCCGGTGAGGAACAGGAGCACGCCCTTCGGCGCGTCGACGTTGTCCGCGGCCGCGATCGGCAGCTTCAGCGTGCCCGGGACGCGGCCGGTGTGGTCGAGCGGGACGGTCAGGGTCGAGCACGTGAAGCCCGGTTGGCCCGGGCACGGGTGCGAGTCCGTCAGCGTCGGTCGTCCCCCGGGACGCGTGTCGGCCGCGGCCACACCCCCGAGTGCGGCGGTCAGCGCCAGGACCAGCCCGGCGGTCAGCAGTTTCGAACGCATGATCCATCATGGCCCCACCGGCCCCGGCGCCGTAAACCCCCGAACGGACCGTCTCACCGGCTGACGCAGGAAACCTTCGCCAGCGCGGCTTTCCCGGGGCCGGCCTCGCCCGCCGTGTTCGACGAGTTGTCCCGACGGTTGCCGTCGGACTGCGTGACGCACAGCCGGCCGTCCGGCAGCAGCACCGGGCTGGTCGGGAACTCCAGCGGCCCGCCGTTGCGCAGCTTCGTCGCCGCGTCGGCCGGGTTGCGGAAGTACTCGACGACGCGGCCGTCGCGCCGGGCCAGCACGATCGCGTTGCGCTCGTTCGCCGCCGTCCAGACGTTGCCCGCGCGGTCGAGGACGATCCCGTCGGCGCCCTCGAGGTACGGGTGCTGGACGTCGAGGTCGTCCAGGCAGAGCGTGTTCGCGGGGAACGCGGCGTCGCAGCCGGTCGCCGCGCGCGGCCGGCCCGCGCGGTCCATCGGGACGCGCCAGAGCGCGCCGCGCGCGGTGTCCGCGACCAGGAGCGTGCCGTCCTCGGTGAACGCCAGGCCGTTCGCGACGATGTGCTGCGAGCCGGCGGTGTCCGCGGCGGTCCGGCCGGCCGGGGTGATCGTCACGGTGCCGGGCGGCAAGCCGCGCACGTCCCGGCCGACGCCACCCGCGATGACGTCGCTGACCAGCGGCTGGACGCGGAACATCTCCGCGGCGACGCCGTCGCTGCCCGCCCGCCACACGCGGCCCTGGCCGGTGCCGCCGTCGGAGATCCACAGCGCGCCGGCGCGGTCGAACGCCAGGCCGTTCGCGCCGGGGACGCCGCGGGCGAACACCGTCGCGGCCGGCGGGTTCGCGGCGTCCGGCACGAACGACACCACGGTGTCGGCGTTCGCGACGTACAGCCGTCCGCGGCGGTCGAAGGTCAGCCCGGCCGGGCCGCACGGCGCGGGGATCGTGCCGACGACCGCGGCCGGGCCGCCGGTGGCCGCGACGCGGTAGACCGGGCAGGGATCGGCGCCGCGCGCGGGTGTGTAGAGGTTTCCGCGGCCGTCGGTGGTGAGGCCTTCGAGGCCGAGCGGCGACGCGAACACCGTCTCGAAGACGGCGGGACGCTGCGATGAGGACACTTCACCGGCGGACGCGCCGGACAACAGCCCGGCGGACAACGCGGCGGTGGCGGCAAGGACGACGGTTCGGCGCATCAGGGCCTCCGTTTTGTCGGATTTCCTGCCTACCCGCGCCGCCCCCGGTGCGTCAAGGCCAGAGGCGTTCGCGGACCCATTCGCCGTCGGCCTTCCGGTACCGCAACCGCACGTGCCGGCGGTCGTGGCTCGCTTGCCAGAACTCGACTTCGTCCGGGTCGACGAGGTAGCGCGTCCAGGTTTCCGGGGCGACGCCGGGGTTTTCTGCCACCCAACGCTCGGTTTCCGCGGCCGCTGTGTCGAGTTCGGCCGGGTCGCGCAGCACCTGCGACTGGTGCCCGATGAACGCCTCGACGCGCGACGCCGGCGGCCGCGCCAGGAAGTCCTCGGCGGACACCTCGGGCGCGGCGGGGGAGACCGGCCCGCGCAGCCGCACCTGCCGGCCGCGGCCGGGCCAGAAGAACGTCAGCGCCGCGCGCGGATCCTTGCGCAGCTGCAGGCCTTTCGGGCTCTCCGAGCTGGTGGCGACCGCCCAGCCGCCGGGGCCGACGTCCTTGAGGATCACCACGCGGGCGTCCGGCGCGCCATCGGCGTCCACAGTGGACAGTGTGACGGCGTGCGGCGCCAGCACGTGCTCGCCGGCTTCGGTCAGCCACTCCAGGAACAGCTCCCGGGGCTCCGGCGACGCCGTTCCCGGCGTGAACGCCGGGAGCTCTTCGGGGAACGACGGCCATCCGCGCAACGCGACCATGTCAGTAACCGTACGGGGGCTGGTGCTGCGGCGGCTGGTGCGGCTGTTGCTGCTGCCAGCCCGGCGGCGGCAGCTGACCCGGCTGCGCGGGCGGCAGCTGCTGCTGTTGTTGTTGCTGCGCTTGCCACTGCACCTGCTGGTAGACCTCGGCGGGCTGCGGGAAGCAGTACGTCAGCTTCGCGTTGACCGAGCCCTGCACCGCGGCGCCCCAGAACTTCCCGCCGACGAACGCGTACATCTGCCCGGCCGAGACGTCGACGGCGACCATCCGCGTCTCGCCGCCGAACTGGTTGCCCGACTTCGCCGACGCGGCCTGCGCGGCGTCCGGGTAGACGCGCTGGCCGATCAGCCCGGCGATGACGACCGAAGCCGCCGTCCAGCCGACGGTGCCCATGACGTTCGCGCGGGCGTGCTGGGTCGCGCGGCTGGTGAAGTCGTACAGCGCGGCGGCGGTGACCTCCGGGACGGCGCAGGCGACCACGCAGTAGTTCATCGTCGAGAGCATCACCGACTCGGTGAACAGGCCGACCACGGCGACCGCGGGCCCGAACTGCACGGAGTTCAGCCGGCCACCGGAGCGCTGGATGCGCTCGGCCACCGCACCGAGGTACTGCTCGGAGGTGAGCACGCGGGGAGACCTCCCTCGCCGAAGACGGACACGGCCGGACACCGCCCGGTCATGCTCCCATGCCGGGCGGTGCCGACGCCGTCAGGCCGGTCGCGTCAAGCTGCGGGTTCCAGCTGGGCGGGGGCCCGGCGGAACGCGCCCGCGACCGACCAGAGGCCGCGGTCGGCGAACGCGATGACCAGGAAGCCCCAGCAGAACAGCACGGCCGCTTCGCCGCCGTTCTCGACCGGCAGCAGGCCGCCGCTCTGGTGCACGGTGAAGTACGCGAACGCCATCGAGCCGGAGCAGAGCACCGCGGCGGGCCGGGTGGCGATCCCGATCGTCACCAGCACCCCGCCCGCCACCTGGATCAGCGAGGCCCACCACGTCGGCCAGGACCCGAATTCCGCCGCTTTGGCCCCGAAGAGGCCGAAAAGCCGTGAAGCGCCGTGGCACAGGAACAGAAAACCGAACACAATGCGGAAGAGCGCCATCACGTGGTCTCGACCCTTGTCGAACAGCTTCATTTCGTCGTCTCCCAGGCTGGCTGTTGGAAAGAAACGTGACAGCCAGGTTAGGAGACCCTAAGCCTCCAGGGAACACAATGTGTGATTGGTCCAATACTGAGCGGTACTTGAACTTTCGACCGCACTCACTCGTGTGACTGGACATGATTGACTGAGCGCGCTATGCGACGACTCGTACTTCTCGCGCCCGCCGTGGCTCTCCTCGCCGGCTGCAGCGCCACCATCGTGTCCGGGACCGCGACTCCCAGTCCGCCGTCCAAGTCCGCCGGTGCGGCGGCGGGCACCGAACTGCCACCGGATCCCCAGCCGGGGGCGACCGAGGACTGCCCGTACCTCGACAGCCAGTTCGTGGCCGACGCGAACGGGCAGCACGTTTCGAAGGTACGCGTGTCCGCCGACCAGCCCCATCCGGCGTGCTTCTTCTACCGCCCGGACGGCAAGGTCCAGCTGACCGTCCAGGTGTACGTCGGGGCGGCGAGCGTCGCAACGGCGCTGGTCAACAAGGCTGCGCCGGTCGAGACGTCCAACCCGGCCAACGACCCGACGGGGTGGAAGGGCGGCTACCAGTCGACCGACGACGGCGCCGTCTACGCGGTCTCGAAAGGGACCGCGGCCATCGTCGCGACGACCAACCAGAAGCAGAGCGTGAAGGCACGCTCCGTGGTGAGGAAGGCCATCACGGCCCTGAAGCTCTAGGTAGTCGTAGCCACACGGGTGAGTGAAGTTGATCTTGTATTACCCTGTGCGTCACGCGCAGGCTTCGTGGACTCGCGCACCGCAGCCGCCGGGGAATCCCCACCCCGGGGCGGGGCACCAACTCTGCAACGACAAAGGACTAGATTCGTGGCTGACACCCTCAAGGACATCCTGCTCGACTCCAGCCGTCGCCCGGCTGTCGTGAGCGACTTCGAAGGCCTCGTGGACGCTGAGGTCTCGGACAAGGGCGGCGTTTCGGGTGCCGTCGTCAAGACCGGCTTCGCCGCGGTCAAGAAGATCAAGCCGGGCATCATCCCCTCGGCCGTCGACACGCTGCTGCCCGACTTCGTCGGCGCGCTCGAGCCGTTCTACGGCGACTTCCGCGCCAAGGGCGGCAGCGACTTCGGTGCCTACCTGACCAGCCGCTCGGACGAGGCGTCCGACGCGCTGCTGAGCGTCACCGACTCGCGCGCGGAGCGCAGCAGCCGCGACAGCATCAAGAAGGTCTACGGCAAGCTCCGCCCGAACGGCAAGAAGAACGTCGAAGAGGCGCTGCCCCGTCTCGGCCAGCTGGTCGACAAGCACGCCGCCGCGGTCTGAGCAACACCTGAGCACGACTGAAGAGGCCCCCGGTGCACCCCCGGGGGCCTCTTCGCGTCGTCTTCAGTTCTTCTTTTCGGCAGGCGACGAGGACGGCGCCTTGCCGTTCGCCTGCGGAGCCGGCTTGGGAGCCGGAGCCGCGGCGGGCTTCACTGCTTCAGCCGGCTTCGGCGGAGCAGGCGGAGTGGCCTTCGGCGGCGCCGGGGCGACCGGCGGCTCCTGCTTCGAGCGCAGCACGTAGGCGGCACCGGCGCCGACCACGACCAGCCCGAGCAGCCACGGCCAGCGACGACGGCTGCGGGTGCCCTTGGCAGCAGCCTTCGCCTCGACGACGGCAGCGGCGAAGTCCTTCTTCGCGGACTTGAAGTCCTTCTTGCCGCGACGCTTCGAGTCACCGGCCGCCTTCGCGGCCTTGATGGCGGCCCTCTTCGCCTTGCGACCAGGCTTGCGCAGCTCGGAGAGCCGGGCGAGGGCCTCCTTGCGGGCGGCCTTCGAGCTCTTCTTGAGCTCCTTGCGGGTCAGTTCCGTCTTCTTCGCGAGCTGCTTCTGCACGCGGCGGCCGGTCTTGGCTCCTTCGGAGACAAGCTTGTCGGCGGCATCGACGGCCTGGGCTGTCGCCCGGGACATGGCCTTCACCTCATCAATCGTTTTGACACTGCTCTGTTGCCCGTAACCTATCGTGCCCCTTTTTCCGCGCGCCCGCCGCAGATGGCACCATGAAGCGCGTGAAAGCGACGCTGCACACCAACCAGGGTGACATCAACCTGATCCTGCTCCCCGACCACGCGCCCAAGACGGTCGCGAACTTCGTCGGTCTCGCGGAGGGCACCAAGGAGTACACCCAGCCGAACGCGGCGGGCACGAACTCCGGCCCGTTCTACGACGGCTCGATCTTCCACCGCGTCATCGACGGCTTCATGCTGCAGGGCGGCGACCCGACCGGGACCGGCCGCGGCGGCCCGGGCTACAAGTTCGGCGACGAGTTCCACCCGGAGCTGCAGTTCAGCAAGCCGTACCTGCTGGCCATGGCGAACGCCGGGCCCGGCACCAACGGCTCGCAGTTCTTCATCACCGTGGCGCCGACCACCCACCTGAACTTCAAGCACACGATCTTCGGCGAGGTGGCCGACCAGGAGTCGCGCAACGTCGTCGACGCGATCGGCCGTGCCTCGACCGGGCCGGCGGACCGTCCGCTGTCCGACGTCGTCATCGAGAAGGTCACGATCGACCACGAGGGCTGAGCTGCGGGGAGTTTCGGTAGGTTGGTTCCTATCGTGAGCCAACCGCCGAACCCCGCCGCAAATCCCCAGGCCGCACTGCCCGGGTGCTGGTGGCACCCGAACCGCCCGACCGGGCTGAGCTGTTCCCGGTGCGGGCGTCCGGCATGCCCGGATTGCCTCCAGGAAGCCCCGGTCGGCTTCCAGTGCACCGACTGCGTGCACGCCGGCAGCCAGCAGCAGCGCCGCCAGCAACGCAGCTACCAGGAGGCCGGCTTCGGCCAGCGCACCGTCTTCGGCGCGCGGCTGTCCCAGTCGGTGCTCGTCACGCAGGTCATCCTCGCGGTGAACGTCCTGGTCTTCCTGTTCACGGCGTTCCAGGCGAAGAGCCTCACGAACAACGACTACTCGAGCTTCTTCCAGTACGGCGAGCTCTACGGCAGCGCGACGCTCGGCGGCGGCGAGTGGTGGCGGGTCCTGACCAGCGGGTTCCTGCACTTCGGGCCGATCCACGTCGCGGTCAACATGTTCTCGCTCTGGATGATGGGCCGGTCCCTGGAGCAGGTCTGCGGCCGCGGCCGCTACCTGGCGCTCTACTTCATCTCGATGCTCGGCGCGTCCGCGGCGGTGCTGCTGTTCGACGACCCGCAGAAGTCGACCGCCGGCGCGTCCGGCGCGCTGTTCGGCCTGATGGGCGCGTACGCGGTGATCGTGCTGAAGCTGCGGCTGAACCCGACCGGGCTGATCATCACCCTCGCCCTGAACGCCTTCATCACGTTCGGCATCCCGGGCATCTCGATCTACGCGCACGTCGGCGGCCTGGTGACCGGGGCGCTGGTCGCCGTGGCGCTGCTCTACGCGCCGGAGGCCGACCAGCGGCGCTGGCAGATCACCGGGCTCGCGATCATCGTCGTCGCGATCGTCGGCCTGCTGGTCTACAAGGACAGCCAGTTCGCCGCCCAGACGTGCGGCCTCGTCCCGTACCGCGGGTTGCAGCTCTACAACTGCGTCTAGCCGCGCGCACGCAGGGAGCTGAGGACGTCCAGGACGTCCCGTGGGTCCTCGCCGAGCTCCAGCCACCCGAAGACGTACAGCTGGTCGTCGTGCTCGATCTCGAGGGTGACGCCGTCGCGGCCCAACCGGCGCGTGGTGCGCAGCCGGGTCCGGGTCTGGGCCCACGGCAGCCGCTGCGTGCCGCCGAGCGTCCTGGTCAGCAGGCCGTCGGCGTCGGCGGCCAGCCGGGGCCGGACGATCGTGGCGTGCGTCGCGAAGGCGCCGACAGCCACCGCCGCCAGGGCGAACAGCACCAGGCCGCCGCGGTCGTCGGTCAAGGCGTCGACGACCACGCCGAGCACCAGCAACGCCGTGACGGCCCACGCGGATACCACAAGGGCTCGCCGCGGCGCCCACGAGGTGGGGTAGTTATCCACAGGGGTTATCCACACTGGGGATGAGTCACACCGGTGTAATTCGGCGTCAAGCCGCCATTCGGAGTAATAATCAGCGCCAGCGCATCGTCATCAGCAGACCCGCGATCATCAGCGCGAACCCGCCGGCGAAGTTCCAGTTGCCGAGGTCGGCCATCCAGGAGATCTTGTCCCCGGCGATGTAGTTCACCAGCAGCCACACCAGGCCCAGGATCATCAACCCGAACATCGGGATCTTCCAGGCGAGGCCGGTAGGGCCTGCGGCCCGCACCTTCACCGGCGTGCGCCGGTCGGCAGGCGGGGTGTAAGCGGTCTTCTTGCGGACCTTGGACTTGGGCATCGTGTGTTCCTCGCGGTGCTCTTCGGGCTCGTCTGGTGGCGCTGTCCCGCTTAGGGTGCGCAACCAGCGCCACCCGCACACGTTAACGTAAACGACCGCAGTAAAGCAGCGTCCAGGAGTGGTCGGATTTCCCGGACCGTGACGCATGCGTCACCCAGGGTTCGACGCGGCTTGAGAGGAGCTTGCGTGGCTACGCGCGAAGGACCGGATGACGACCGGCGCAGACACCCCGGACAGCGGCCGGTTCCCCAACGCCGCCAGCCCCCGACGCCGCCGCGCGGCCAGGCCCCGCAGGGGCCCCCGCCACGGCGTCCGCAGGGCCCGCCGCCCCGCCGCTACACCGGCCCCGTCCCACCGCCTGGCTCGGCCGAAGAGACCGTCGTCTTCGCCCCGGTCGGGAAGGGCGGCACCGCGACCAAGGAGAAACCCGCCCCGGCCCCGCTGGGCAAGGGCGGCGTCGCCATCCGCACGGCCGGCGAAATCCTCATCACGCTCGGCCTGGTCGTGCTGCTGTTCATGGTCTACGAGCTGTACGTGACCGACCTGTTCTCGGCGGGCAAGCAGTCCGAGGCGAGCGACCAGCTCAACGGCGAGTGGGAGCACGACCGGACGCTGCACCCCGAGCTGGTCGACGGCAAGGCGTTCGCCCGGATCCACATCCCGACGTTCGGCGTCGACTACAACTTCACCATCCAGGAAGGCACCGACGACGCCTCGCTCGAAGTCGGTCCCGGCCACTACAAGGGCACGGCGCTGCCCGGCGAGCCCGGCAACTTCGCCGTCGCCGGCCACCGCGTCGGCAAGGGCGCCCCGTTCAACGATCTGGACAACCTCTCATCTTGTGACCAGATCGTGATCGAGACTTCGACCGACTTCTACATCTACAAGGTCCTCCCGTACGACGACGAGATGAAGGACTGGGCCGGCGGCAAGGGCGCCGACCCGCGGTGCAAGGGCGTCTCGACGCTGCGCGACACGAACGCCGAAGAGGGCGGCGCGTACAGCGAGACCTTCGGCCGCAAGGTCGTGCTGCCCAGCCAGGGCACCGCGGTGAACCCGGTCCCGTACAAGGACGCCGAGACGCTGCCGAAGGCCCAGCAGGCCGCGCTGCTCACGCTCACGACGTGCCACCCGCAGTTCTCCGCCCAGCAGCGGCTCATCATCACCTCGGTGCTCACCCAGCAGGTGCCGAAGAACCAGGTCAAGGACTACGGCGACCTGCTCTCGAAGATCGGGGAGGCCTGATGTACGGCTGGCTCTGGCGGAAGCTGCCGGGCCCGTTCGCGGCGAAGCTGACGGTGTCCGTCGTCCTCGCGCTCGGCGTGGTCGCCCTGCTGATGTTCATCGTGTTCCCGTGGCTCGAGCCGCGGCTGTGGTTCAACGAGGTCGCGGTCAACTGAGTTCGGGATCTTCCTGGTCGTACACCGAACGGCTCTGCGCGATCCACCCCGTCGGCGACGCCGGGCGCTGCGTGCGGACGCGGGAAACGAGCCTCCGGCGCACCGGCGTCGCCCACGTGCTGATGCTCGTGGAGGCGGCCGGCGCGCCGGAGGGGACTTGCGCGCGGATCGGCACCGAGGTGCTGCCCGCGCTGCGGGCTAGCAGTCCCGCAGCTCCGGGCTCTGGTTGAGCAGCTGCCCGCGCGGTGAGACGAACGCGCGGTAGCGGTCGCCGTCAAGCTCGGAGTTCTTGAACACGGCGATCCGGTGGCAGTTCTGGAACGCCAGCTTGACGCCGAAGTGCCGCTCCAGGCCGCCACGGATCGCGTCCGACGCCAGCGCCCGCAGCAGCTGGCCGCGGGCGGCCTCGCTCGGCGGCGGCGTCTCGTTGTCGGCGAAGCCGTCCGCGGCACCCTCGGCGTCGGCGATGACGCCGGTGATGACTTCCCAGGCGTAGGGCAGGGATTCCTTGACGCAGGTGACGAACTCGGCGTCGGAGACCTCCCCGCGCTCGGCCTTCTCCAGCAGCGCGGGTGACACGTCCAGGGACATCGAACCTCCAGTTTGAGCAGGGCCACCCTCTTGGCTACCGGCCGAGTGGCCCGGCCACAAGAGAAAACGATGATCATCACCATTATGGCGGAAGGGCCGGTCACTCCCAGCGGAAGAGCCGTGCGGCCGATGCCGTCCCGATTACGGCGAACGCCGCGAGCACCACCAGCTGCAGCGGCTGGACGCCGGGGCCGACCCAGGCGTCCTGCAGCGGCTGGGCGCCCGGCGGGAGGTAGTCGCCGATCCGGCGCAGCACCTCGGGCAGCAGCGGCCGCGGCAGGTAGACGCCGCCGAAGAACATGATCGGCAGGAACGCGATCGCCGCGATGCCGCCGGCGCTCTTCGCCGTCCGGGCCACCGCCGCGGCGAGCAGGCCGAGCGCGAACACCGAGACGATGCCGAGGAGCAGGGTCACCGCGAACGCCAGCGGGTGCTTAGGCAGCGGGACGTCGAACACGGCGGCGGCGAGACCCAGGGTCAGCGCGATGCCGGCCAGCGCGACCACGACGTGGACGAGCAGTTGCGCGCCGAGCAGGTACGCCGGGTGCACCGGCGTCGTGGCCAGGCGTCTCAGCACGCCCTGTTCGCGGTAGGTCGCGACGGCGGCCGGGATGGACTGCAGCGCCAGGATGCCGATGCTGATGACGATCAGCGACGGCACCCACAGGTCGATGAACCGGTACCCACCGGTGATCTCGCTCGGCTCGGTCATGCCCGGGATGAGGCCGACGGCGAGCAGGACACCCGTCGGCAGCAGCAACCCGGTCACGGCCCACATCGGCGTGCGCAGGAACAGTTTCGCTTCGGTGGCGGTGATCTTCGCGAAGGTGTGCATGATCTGGTTCTCCTCAGGCGCGGCCGGTCAGGGACACGAACGCGTCGTCCAAAGTGGATTCTCCGGCGGCGGCGCGGAGTTCGGCGGGGGTGCCGGTGGCGACCACGCGCCCGGCGTCGAAGATCGCGACGCGGTCGCAGAGGCGCTCGGCCTCGTCCATGAAGTGCGTGACGAGCAGGACCGTGACCCCGGCGTCGCGGATGGCTTCGACGAGCTTCCAGGTGTCGCGGCGGGCGTGCGGGTCGAGGCCGGTGGTCAGCTCGTCGAGGATCGCCAGCTCCGGGTTCCCGACCAGCGCGAGCGCGATCGAGACGCGCTGCTTCTGGCCGCCGGAGAGCTTGCCGAAGTAGCTGCGGGCGTGCGCCCGCAGGTCAAGCTGGTCGAGCAGGACGTCGACGTCGGCCGGCTCGGCGTAGAAGGAGGCGAACAGCTCCAGCGCCTCGCGCACCCGCAGCTTCGCGGGCAGCCGGCTCTCCTGGAGCTGGACGCCGACACGGCGGGTCAGTGCCGCCCGGTCGGTCGCGGGGTCGAGGCCGAGCACCGACAGCGTGCCGGCGTCGGCCTGGCGCAGGCCCTGGAGGCATTCGACCGTGGTGGTCTTCCCGGCGCCGTTCGTGCCGAGGATGCCGAAGATTTCGCCGCGGTCGACGGTGAACGAAACGCCGTCGACCGCGACCCGGTCGCCGTAGCGCTTGTGGAGGTCGGTGACTTCGATGAGGGGCATGGCTCGAACGCTACGAACTCGGGAGCGTCCGGAGAATCCTGCTGAATCCCCAGCTCAAGTAGGGTTTTGCTGACGCCGGGGTGGGGCTGGGCCCACCTCGTCCGGGGAGCTGCGGGCAGTGCGCGGGTGCGCGTCGATCGGCGAGGATCACGGGACAGGAGGTGGGAGATGGCCTACGTGCGTGCGGTCGGCCGGGCGTTCGCGCTCGCGGCGTTCGCGTTGC
This sequence comes from Amycolatopsis sp. NBC_00348, assembly GCF_036114655.1. Classification (NCBI taxonomy): domain Bacteria; kingdom Bacillati; phylum Actinomycetota; class Actinomycetes; order Pseudonocardiales; family Pseudonocardiaceae; genus Amycolatopsis; species Amycolatopsis sp. NBC_00348. The sequence goes on from NZ_CP107994.1 coordinate 8,431,981, forward strand.
TGAGCTGGTTCGACGTCCTGGTCGAGCTGGTCGCTTTCGCGTTGCTGTGCCTCGGCCTCGTCTTCTTCCTGGGCCCCGCGATCGAATGGGCCCGGCACCGCTCGGCGACGGTCCGGACGCTGTCCGGGCGCTGGTGCGGCGTCGAGGTCGAGCCGCCGTACCGACCCGAGCCGCCGGCACCGGAACGGGAACGCGATGGCTGGTACCGCGACGGCAACACGCTCTACAAGCGCGCGTTCTGGATCAGCTGGAGCCGCCGGCTCACGTGGGTGATGGAGGACCCGGCGGCGCAGCGCGAGTTCAGCTGGCAGCTGGTGAACCCGCTGGTCACGCTGCTGCTACCGGTGTTCGCGCTGCTCGGCGGGCCGGTGGCGCTGCGCGGTTACGGCCACTGGACGCACTGGTGGCTCGGCCGCCGTCCCGGTGCGGCGTCGAAGATCGGCGCCCTTCGGTGGATGCACCGGCGGCTGGATTCGCTCGGGCACCAGCTGGGGATCTTCGCGCTTTCGCTGGTGCTCACGGCGTTCGCGGTGTGGCCGGTGGCCCTGCTGCTCGTGGCCCCGCCGATGGCGGCGCCGGTGGTGCGGTGGAGCCGGGACATCGCGAACACCCTGCGCCGCGAAGTCGGCAACTGGACCGGTGTGCGGATCCTGTCTCCATACCTGCCACTGCCGCCCTTGCCGACGCCGCGGCCCGACGGGCTTTTCCAGGTGGGCCAGCAACTCTACGAAGAGCCGTGGTGGCCGATGCAGCTCTCGCGGACGCGGTGGGTGCTGCGCGACCGCGCGACCTGGCGCGACGTGCTCGCGGCCGTCGTCCTGCCGCTGAGCTCGGCGCTGCTGGCGCTGCCGACGGCCGTGCTGGTGTTCGGCGGTTTCCTCGGCCTGCTCGACCTGTGGATCTGGCGGCCGATCATGGCGACCTGGGGCGTCACCTGGCCGGGGTTCTTCGGCGGGCCGTCGGACACCTGGCACGCGCTCATGCTGACCCCGGTCGCGCTCGCCGCGTTCGTCCTCGGGCTCGTCCCGACGATGTTCCTGGCGAAGGAGGCGGGCAAGTTCGCGCGGCTGCTGCTGGGCCCGACCGAGGCGTCCCGGCTCGCCCAGCGCGTCGAACGGCTGAAGCAGACGCGTTCGGACGTCACGGTCGCGCAGGCCGCGGAACTGCGGCGGATCGAGCGCGACCTGCACGACGGGATCCAGTCACGGCTGGTCGCGATGGGGATGAAGCTCGGCGCGGTCGAAGCGCTGGTGGACCACGACCCGGCGGCGGCGAAACGGCTGGCGGCCGAGCTGCGGTCGGCGTCGGCGGAGGCGCTCGCCGAGCTGCGGGTGCTGATCCGCGGCATCCACCCGCCGGTCCTGTCCGAGCGCGGGCTGCTGGACGCGGTGCGCGCGATCGCGCTGGACAGCCCGGTCAAAGCGGAAGTCACCGGCTCGCTGCCCGGGCGCGTCGAGGAGCCGGTGGAGGCGTGCGCGTACTTCGCGGTGTCGGAACTGCTGGGCAACGCGGCCAAGCACGGCTCGCGCCGCGCGACCATCGACGTCGCGTTCGAGGACGGCGTGCTGACGCTGACGGTGACCGACGACGGCCCGGGCGGCGCGAACCCGGCGCGCGGCTCGGGCCTGCGCGGGATCGAGCGCCGGCTTGGCGGCTTCGACGGTAGGTTGACGCTGACCAGCCCGACCGGCGGGCCGACGAGGGCGACCGTGGAGATCCCGTGCCAGCTCGACCCCGGACCGTCATCGCCGAGGACCAGTACCTCCTCCGAGACGGCCTGACGCACCTGCTGGCCGCCCACGGCTTCGACGTCGTCGCGGCGGTCGGCACCGGCCCGGAACTGGAGTCGGCGTTGCGTTCCCACCGACCCGACGTGTCCATTGTGGACGTTCGGATGCCGCCCACGAACACGGACGAAGGCATCCAAGTGGCGCTCTCGGTCCGCCGCGAGATCCCCGGGTTGCCGATCTTGGTGCTGTCCCAGCACGTCGAGCAGCTGTACGCGCGCGAGCTGCTGGCCGACGGCACGGGCGCGATCGGCTACCTGTTGAAGGACCGCGTGTTCAACGCGGACCAGTTCATCGACGCGGTCCGCCGCGTCGCCGCCGGCGGCACGGTGATGGACCCGGAGGTGATCGCCAAGCTGTTGGCGGGCAACCCATCCGACCCACTGGCGGCCCTGACCGCACGCGAACGCGAAGTCCTGGGCCTGATGGCGGAAGGCTGTTCGAACGCGGCGATCGCCACGCGGCTGCACTTCAGCGAAGGAGCAGTCGGCAAGCACACGGCGAACATCTTCGCCAAGCTGACCATCACAGCCTCGGACGACACGAACCGCCGCGTCCTGGCGGTCCTCGCCTACCTCGGCGCGAGCTGACGCGCAACAAAACCATCCACAGGGCGCGAGTTGTCCACAGATTCCCCGCGTCACCCTTTTGGGCGACCGGGTCCCGATACGCTGGACAGGGGACGCCCCCCAGGGATGGGTGGGGGCTGTCTTGTGAGGTGAGTGGGCCGAAGATCGGGGTGTTGGGCTGGTCGGTGGCGGCCGGTCCGGCCTGCCCGGGGGTGGCCGCCACGGCGTTGGGGAAGCTCAGTCGCGCGAGACCCGGGTCATCTCCTCGCGCTCCACCACCTTGATCCGCTCTCGGCCGGTCGCGAGGCCCAGGGACTTCTCGTGGGCGTCGAGCTTGGCCCAGCCTTGCCAGGTCGTGAACGGGATTCCGCGGGCGGCCAGGAAGTCCAGGATCGCGTCCGGTGCTTGGTACTTCGGGGCCGTCAGGGTGTCGGCGTCGGCCAGGAGGCTGGCGATCGTCTCCGCGGCGTCGCCCTTCGTGTGGCCGATCAGGCCGATCGGGCCGCGCTTGATCCAGCCTGTCACGTAGACGCCCGGGAGCTGGTTCTCGTCCAGGTCCAGCACGCGGCCCGCCTGGTTCGGGACCACGCCGTTCACGTGGTCGAACGGGAGTTCCGGCAGGTGTGACGACAGGTAGCCCACCGCGCGGTACACCGCCTGGACGTCCCAGTCGTGGAACTCGCCCGTGCCGCGGACGTTTCCGTTTCCCGTCAGTTCGGTGCGTTCCGTGCGGAGGCCCGTCACGCGGCCGTCGGCGCCCAGGACCTCCGACGGCGAGTGGAAGAAGTGCAGGTGCAAGCGGCGAGGGCGGGAACCCGGGTCGCGGATCGCCCACTCCTGCAACGTCTTCACGACCATGTCGATCTGCTTCGACGCCCGCAGCGCGGTGATGCTGCCCTCGTCGAACTCGATGTCCTCGGGCTGGACGATGACCTCGACGTTCGGCGAGTGGTCCAGTTCGCGCAGCTCCAGCGGCGTGAACTTCGCCTGCGCCGGGCCGCGGCGGCCGAACACGTGGACGTCCGTCACCGGGCTCGCCTTGAGGCCCTGGTGGACGTTGTCCGGGATGTCCGTGGTCAGCAGCTCGTCGGCCGTCTTCGCGAGGATGCGGGCGACGTCCAGCGCGACGTTGCCGACGCCCAGCACCGCGACTGAAGACGCGTTCAGCGGCCAGGTGCGCGGGACGTCCGGGTGGCCGTCGTACCAGGAGACGAAGTCGGCGGCGCCGTAGCTGCCGTCGAGGTCGACGCCCGGGATGTCCAGCGCGCGGTCGGCGGACGCGCCCGTCGAGAAGATCACCGCGTCGTAGAACTCGCGCAGCTCTTCGAGCTTGATGTCGGTGCCGTAGTCGATGTTGCCCAGCAGCCGGATGTTCGGCTTGTCCAGCACCTTGTGCAGCGCGGTCACGATGCCCTTGATGCGCGGGTGGTCGGGCGCGACGCCGTAGCGGATCAGCCCGAAGGGCGCGGGCATCCGCTCGAACAGGTCGATCGTGACGTCGGCGTCGGACTTGTCCAGGATGTCGGCGGCGTAGATGCCGGCGGGACCAGCGCCCACGACGGCTACGCGAAGGGATCGGCTCACACCCTCCACGGTAAGTTAGGATGCCCTAACCTAAAATGTGATTTGCGGTACGGTCCAGCCAGTGGGAGCCGGTAAGCTCGCCGCATGCGCGTCTTGGTCGTCGACAACTACGACAGCTTCGTCTACAACCTGGTCCAGTACCTGGCCCAGCTCGGCGCGGACTGCACGGTCTGGCGCAACGACGTCGTGGACCTCGACCGCGTCTCCGAGTTCGACGCCGTGCTCGTCTCACCCGGCCCCGGCACCCCCGAACGCGCTGGTCAGAGCATGGACGTCATCCGCAAGTGCGCCGAGACGTCGACCCCGATGCTCGGCGTCTGCCTCGGCCACCAGGCGCTCGGCGTCGTCTACGGCGCGACCGTCGACCGCGCTCCCGAACTGCTGCACGGCAAGACGAGCCAGGTGCGCCACGCCGGCGTCGGCGTTCTGAAAGGCTTGCCGGAAGAATTCACGGCCACCCGCTACCACTCTTTGACGGTGCTCCCGGAGACGATCCCGGACGACGTCTTCGAGGTCACCGGCCGCACCGCGACCGGCATCGTGATGGGCATGCGCCACCGCGAGCTGCCGCTGGAAGGCGTCCAGTTCCACCCCGAGTCCGTGCTCACCGAAGGCGGCCACCGGATGCTGGCCAACTGGATGGCCACGGCCGGGCACCCCGTCGACCCGAAGCGCGTGGCCGAGCTGGAGCGCGCGACGAAGGCCCTGCAGAAGGCCGCCGTTGCGTGATCCGGCTCGAGGGCGTCGGTAAGCGGTACGGGCGCGGCGACTTCGTCCTCCACGACGTCGACCTGAGCGTCGAACCCGGGCGGGTCGTGGGCATCCTCGGCACCAACGGCTCCGGCAAGTCGACGCTGCTGCGGATCATGGCCGGCGTCTCGCACGCCACCACCGGCACCGTCACCGGCAGCCCGCGGATCGGCTACCTGCCGGACCGCTTCCCGGCCGGCCAGCGGATGGGCGCGCGGGCCTACCTGCGGCACATGGGCCGCATCCGCGGTCTCACCGACCTGTCGGCGATCGACCCGCTGCTCGAGCGGCTCGCGCTCGTCGGCGGTCCGACGGCGCCGCTGCGGACGCTGTCCAAGGGCAACGCGCAGAAGGTCGGGCTCGCCCAGGCCGTGCTGGTGCGGCCGGACCTGCTGATCCTCGACGAGCCGTGGTCCGGGCTCGACGTCGCCACGCACGCGATCCTCGGCGAGCTCGTCGACGAGACGCGGGCGCGCGGCGCGAGTGTCGTGTTCACCGACCACCGGCCGCAGGTGGTGCACGACCACGCCGACGTCGTGCACCTGATGGCCGCCGGCCGGCTCACCGGAGAAACCACCGAAACCACCGCACCGGCCACGCGGATCGTGTTGCGCGGGCACGGCACCGACTGGGCGGACGAGCCCGGCGTGCGGCACGCGGTCGTCGAAGGCGCCCAGGTCGTGCTCACCGTCGACGTCGATTCCGTCGACGCCGTGCTGCTGCGCGCGTTGAAGGACGGCTGGTCGGTCCGGGAGGTCGCGCCGTGCTCGCGTTGACGCGGTACTACCTGGCGCTGCTGGGACATTCGCAGCGGTACCTGCCCGCGCTGCTGGCCTACCTCGCGCTCTGCGTGATCCTCTACGCCGACCCGCACTCGCCGCCGCTGCCGTTGTTCGGGGTGAGCGCCGGCGGGCTGCTGGTCGTGTCGTGCTGGCTGACGATCGCGCTGCTCGACATCGAAGACCCGGTGCAGCGCCTGGTGACCCTGAGCCACGCGCGACAGTGGCGGCGGCTGATCACCGGCGCGGTCCTGACCGTGCTGGGCTGCTCGCTGGTCCTGACGGTGATCACCGAGACGTGGTCGGCGCTCAAGTCGTTCAAGGTCCAGCCGGCCGCGCTGGGCATCGGGCTGCTGGCCCACATCGCGTGCGCGCTGCTGGGGATCGCGATCGCGCTGCCGTGCTCGCGGCTGCTGGTGAACCGGATCGGCTGGACGGTGCTCGCCGCGGTGATCACCCTGGTCGTCGTGCTGCTGGCGAAGATCCCGCTGGTCCACCCGCTGCTGCGGGCTTTGACGAACGAAGATCCGGTCGGCGGTCCGCTGGCGCTGGCGGTGGTGACGTCGGCGGTGGCGCTGGCCGTCAGCTTCGTGGTCGTCTCCCGGCTCGTGCAGCGCCGTTCCTGAGTGCAGGTGCTCTGCGGTGGCAATTTGCAAAAGGCATATCTTTCGCCCGAACTTCCCGTGATGTGTATCACTGGGTTACTCTGTTTGGCCGAGTCGAGTAAGGCGCGGGTGAGGGGATGGCAAGTGTCGGCAGGAATGATCGAGATCTCGATGCCGGATGCGCAGGACGAGTTGCGCCAGCTCGGATCGTGGCTGCGCGCGGAAGAAGGCCTTCGCGGAAGAGTCCAGCTCTCGGAGGCGCCCCCGCTCCCAGGACAGATGGGTGGCACGCTCGAGTCCCTGGTGGTTGTCGCGACCAGCGGCACAGCCACGGCGTTTTGCAACGGCCTGTTCAGTTGGCTGAAGCACCGGCGAGATGCGTCGAAGGTCGATCTGAAGGTCAAGAGTCCCAAGGGTGAAGAACTGGTGCTCAGTTGCGGTTCGGCTGAAGACGCAGATCAGGTCCTCCGAGCCTTGCGGAATGTTCTTGGCGAAGGAGCCTGAGCCGGGGTGAGCGCCTTACCCGTCGCCGAACTCTCACGCGTCATCCTCATGGGAACCGGAGAGTTTCAGGCAAGCCGGCTCCCTGACCTTCCCGCAGTGCATCACAACCTCGCTGACCTGCGAGGTGTGCTGACAGATCAGCTCGTCGGAATCGTCAGCTGGGCCCAGTGCACGGTCGTCGATACGCCGGATTCCCCGCGTAGCTTCCTGGCACGACTGCGCAAGGCGGCTCAGCAGGCCGAGGATCTCCTGCTGGTCTACTACGCCGGACACGGCATTCGGCACCGCTACAAGGAGAAGCTGTACCTCAGCACGAGGGAGACTGATCCGGACGAACTCGAGGCCACTGCTGTCTCGTTCGAGGCAGTGCGGGAAATCATCGAAGACAGTCCCGCTCAGACCCGTCTCCTCGTCTTGGACTGCTGCTACTCAGGCATGGCCATCGGGGCGATGTCTGGCAGTGGCGTGGACGCACGGGACCTTGAGGTGAGCGGCACGACGGTGATCGCTTCGTCGCCCAGGAACTCGATTTCACACTCGCCGGCGGATGAGCGGAACACAGCGTTCACCACAGAACTGCTTTCTCTGCTGACCCGAGGCTCACCCGTGCCCGGTCAGCAGCTCGACGTCAGCCAGCTGATTCGGTCACTGAGGGCGGCCATGGCGAAACGAGGCCTTCCTCAGCCCCAAACCCAGACCGGCAACACGAGCGGGAGTCTCTTGCTCCGGAGGGACCCGAAGCCGGTTCTGCCGGAACCGGCGCCTCAGAAACGGCAGGTGGGCCAAGAACCGGATGCGCCGACTGCCAAGCGCTCTCCTGTTTCGCCGCCTCTCGTGCGCCACCCGGTTGTGCAGGCTGCGGATCAATACTTTGGTCCGCAGCCGCAGCCGCAGCCGCAGCCGCAGCCGCAGCCGCAGCCGCAGCCGCAGCCGCAGCCGCAGCCGCAGCCGCAGCCGCAGCCGCAGCCGTCTGCCGTGTCAACGAATCAGCCTGAGTCGCGAGAGCTAGGGAAGGCCTTTGCCAGGTGGTTGGTCGGTGCAACCGGCTCCGTGTTGTTGTGGACGGGGTTCTATGCGGGCGGCAGCATGGGAATCGCCGGGATCGTGGGTGCGTTCTTCGGTGAGGTGCCGGCGGGACGTACGTCTGCTGATTTCCCGTTCGGCCTGGCCATGTTGGTAGTCGGCAGTGCATGCGGGTTTTTCATCCGCCGCCGAGTTCAGGCACGTAGGGAGACGAAGGTTGTCCGGCTCGAGGATGTGTTCCCCTCGTGGTCCTCAGGCTTGTCGAAGGCGCGAGTGGCGTGGCTCGGTGTCATCTTGATTGTCTCCGTGATCTTCGCGGCTGCCATGGCGGCTACGTCGACGGGAGGGGCGCCTGCCACGACCCAAACCGGCATGGTGATCAGCAACCTGATGTCGAGCTGGTGGGGTGTCGTTCTCTTCGCTTCGTTCGCTGGCACGAGCGCGTACAAGCTTTTCCGCGTCTACCGGCCAGCCAAGTCTCCAGGAGTTCCCATCGCCGGTCTCAGCTGAGTGCAATTTGCAATCTTCAATTGCCCGGCGAGACTTCCCGGCGGTCCTCGAACACGACTAAGGTTCGGGTCCTCTCCGGTTCTGGGTGAAGGGAGACCGGGTGACGGCTGGGATCGTAGCGATCACCGTCCCGAACTCCGATGGTGAGCTCCGGGACCTCGCGGCGTGGTTGCGCGGCGAGGACGAGCTCCGCGGCCGGGTCCAGCTCTTCGACGCCGTCCTCGTCGGCGTGACGAGCAACTCCGCCGGCGTCTTCTGCCGCTCGCTGTTCGGGTGGCTGCGCCGCTGCCAGTCCGGCGTCTCCCTGAAGGTCAAGCGCTCGGGGGCCGCCGAAGAACTGGACATCGACTGCGGCGCCGGCAGCGACGCCGAGCAGGTTCTCGGCGCCGTCCAAGGGTTTCTCGACAAAGCCTGAAACGAAGAAGGCCCGCACGGTGTGAACCGTGCGGGCCTTTCTCGTGGATCCGTCAGCCGCCGGGCGTTCCCGGTGTGGTCGTCGGGAACGGGAAGCCGCCGTTGCCCTCCGACACGCCCACGGTGATCGCCTGGTCCTTGTCGATCTGGGTGCCCGGCGTCACGTTCTGCTTGGTGATCGTGCCTTCCGGTTCCTTGCTCGTCTTGTCGGACTGCTGCCGCAGGTTTCCGGTCCAGCCCATGCTCTGCAGCTTCGACTGCGCCTCGTCGGTCGTCATGCCGGACAGGTTCGGCATTTCGATCTTGTCGGTCTGCTCCGGACCCGTCGACACCGTGAGGGTGATCGTGGTGCCCGGGATCACCGAACCGCCGTTCGGGTTCTGGGTGATGACGCTGTCCTTCGGGACGCTGTCCGAAGCCTGGTCGACGCGCTTCGTCTTGAAGCCCTGGCCTCGCAGCGCCGGGTCGGCCTGCGAGTACGGCTTGCCCGTGAAGTCCTGGACCTGCTTCAGTTCCTTGGACTTCGCGACCGTGATCTTGACGCTCGTGCCCTCGTCGACCTCGGAATCCGCGGTCGGGGTCTGCGACTGCACCAGGCCGGCCTGGTTCGGGTCGTCGACCTCGACCTCCGCGACGTTCGTGTCCAGCGTCAGCTTCGCGTCGGTCAGCGCCTGCTGTGCCGCGTCGCGCGTCTTGTTCTTGAGGTCCGGTACGCGGGCCTTGCCGGGCGCGACCCCCACGTACAGCGTGATCTTCGCGTCGGTGCTCACCGGCGTCCCGGACGCGGGGTCGATCTTGATGACCCGGTTGACGTCGCCCTGCTCGCACTGCGGGCTGCCGTCGGTCGGCTGCACCCCGCAGGTGACGTTCTTGGTCCCGATCGAGTTGAACCCGGCGCCCGTCAGGGTTTCCCGCGCCTGCGGGACCGTCTGGTGCACCACGTCGGGGATCGCGACCGTGCCCGGCGTGCTCTTGAACGAGCCCGACAGCCACATGATCAGCAGCACCGCGCCCAGCACGAACACCGCCGCCAGCACCGCCAGGATCGTGCGGCGCCGGCGCTTGGCCTTCGGGTCCTCGTCGTCCGGCTCGGCGTACTCCTCGTAGCGCTGCGGCTGCCGCCGGTCGTTGTTCATCACCTGCGTGCGCTCGTCTTCGGACATCACCATCGGCGCGGCCGGGCGCTGACCCGACAGGGTGCGGACCAGGTCCGAGCGCATCTCCGCGGCCGACTGGTAGCGGTTCGCCGGGCCCTTCGCCAGCGCCTTCAGCACGACAGCGTCCAGCTCGGGCGCGACCGCCGGGTTGACCGACGACGGCGGGTTCGGGTCCTCCCGGACGTGCTGGTAGGCCACCGCGACCGGGGAGTCGCCGGTGAACGGCGGCTCGCCGGTGATCAGTTCGTACAGCACGCAACCGGCGGCGTAGACGTCGGACCGGGCGTCGACCGACTCACCGCGGGCCTGCTCCGGCGACAGGTACTGCGCCGTGCCGATCACCGCGGCGGTCTGGGTCATCGCGGACTGGCCGTCGTGCATCGCGCGCGCGATGCCGAAGTCCATCACCTTGACGGCGCCGTTCTTCGTGATCATCACGTTGGCCGGCTTGACGTCGCGGTGGACGATGCCGTGGCGGTGCGAGAAGTCGAGCGCCGCGCAGACGTCGGCCATGACCTCCATCGCCCGCTTCTGGGACATCGGGCCCTCGGTCTTGACGATGTCGCGCAGCGTCCGGCCCTCGACGAACTCCATGACGATGTACGGCAGCTGACCGAACTCGGTGTTCGCTTCGCCGGTGTCGTAGACCGCGACGATCGCCGGGTGGTTCAGCGCGGCGGAGTTCTGTGCTTCCCGGCGGAAGCGCTCCTGGAACTGCGGGTCCCTGGCGAGGTCGGCACGGAGGATCTTGATCGCGACTTCCCGGCCGAGACGCACGTCCTGGCCGTGATGGACCTCGGACATGCCTCCGTAGCCGAGCGTTTCGCCCAGCTCGTACCGGTTGGAGAGCAGTCTGGGTGTGCTCATCTCTGGGTGCCGTTCCATTCCGTCCAAGGTGTGTTCATGATGCCTTGCTGGCCATCGTCGGTCGTGCCGGGAGTGTCCGCCGGGTAGGCGCTCGAAGACGCGGGCGGATCCTCCGCGGGCGGCTGTCTGCCCGGGACCACCTGGCTCGTCGTCTGGCCACCGTGCGGCGGCGAGCCGGAACCGCCGATCATCTTCGCGATCAGCACGATGCCCGCCACCAGGACGACGAGCAGGATCGCGGCCAGCAGCGCCCACCAGCCCCACTGGGACTTCTTGCGGGTGGCCGGCACCATCAGCGGACGCATCGCGGGCCGGGACGGCGGGCCGATGACCGGCATCGGGTTCATCGCGGGCGATGGCGGCCCGATCGGCATGTGCGGCTGCTGCTGCGGAATCTGCTGCGAGATCGGCTGTTGCTGCTGGACCGGCTGCTGCTGGACCGGTTGCTGACCGGTCGAGTAGGACGCGTTGACCAGCCCGGACGGCGCCGGCAGCGGCATCCCGGCGCGCACCGCGGCGACGGCGGCCGCGAACTCGCCGCCGCTGCTGTAGCGCTGCCGCGGGTCCTTCACCAGCGTCGCCTCGATCACCGCGCGCGCGGCGGGCGGTACGTCCGGCGGCAGCGGCGGCGCGATGTCGCGGATGTGCATCATCGCGACCGTCACGGCGTTCTCGGACAGGAACGGCCGGTGCCCGGCGAGGCACTCGTAACCGCACACCGCCAGCGAGTAGACGTCGGACGCCGGTTCCGCCGGGTGCCCGAGCGCCTGCTCCGGCGCGATGTAGTGCGCCGTGCCCATGACCATGCCGGACCGGGTGACCGGCGCCGCGTCGGCCGCCTTCGCCACGCCGAAGTCGGTGATCTTCACCTGGCCCGCCGGCGTCACCAGGATGTTGCCCGGCTTGACGTCGCGGTGGACCAGGCCCCGCTCGTGCGCGGCCTGCAGCGCGTTGCCCGCCTGCTCCAGCATGTCGAGCGTGAACTCCGCCGACAGCCGGCCGTGCTTGGCGAGCAACCCGGCCAGCGGGTCGCCGTCGACGAGCTCCATCACCAGGTACGCGATCGACAGGTCGCCGTCGAAGAGGGTCTCGCCGTAGTCGTGCACCGCGGCGATGCCGGGGTGGTTCAAGGACGCCGTCATCCGCGCCTCGGTGCGGAAGCGGTGGAGGAACTCGGCGTCGCCGGAGAGTTCGGCCTTGAGGATCTTGACGGCCACGGTCCGGTCCAGCCGGGTGTCGCTGGCCTGCCAGACCTCGCCCATCCCGCCGACGGCGATCCGGCTCGTCAGCTTGTAGCGCTCGGCCAGTAGCTGACCGGAGGACAGCATGCGCTATCCACCCCCGAGTTTGGCGTTGATCGCCGCGCGGCCGATTTCCGCGGCGACCGAGCCGCCGGTCGCCGCGAGCCCGCGGTTACCGCCGTCCTCGACGATCACGGCGACCGCGATCTTCGGGTCGTTCGCCGGGGCGAACGCGGTGTACCAGGCGTGCGGGAAGGTGTTCTTGGAGTCCGTGCCGTGCTCGGCGGTGCCGGTCTTCGACGCGATCTGGATGTCCGGGCGCTTGCCGCCGCCCTTGGTGAAGCCCTCGGAAGCGATCATCATGTCCTTGAGGATCGCGGCATTCGACGACGACAGCGCCGGTGTGCCGGTGAGCTCGGTGGGGCTGTAGTCCTCGATGGTGGACAGGTCCGGTGCCAGCACCGACTGCACCAGCTGCGGTTTCATCGCCATCCCGTTGTTGGCCACGGTCGCGGCGAGCAGGCAGTCCTGCAGCGGGGTGAGCCGCACGTCGCGCTGGCCGATGCCACTCTGGTACAGCGCGCCCTGGGAGTCCAGTGGCCCGACCGTGGACGGCGCCACCTTCATCGGCACGGTCAGGTCCGTCTGGCCGATGCCGTAGTTCGCCGCGGTCTCCTTCATCTTGTCCGCGCCGAGCTGACCGGCGAACTCCGCGAACGGCACGTTGCAGGAGTGCGCGAGCGCGTCCTTGAACGTGGCGCCGGGGCAGGCCTCGCCGGCGTAGTTCTCCAGCGTGACGCTCGTGCCGGGCAGCTTCGTGTTCGGCGCCGGGTTGACCGGGGTGTCCGGGCCCTTGCCGTCTTCGAGCGCGGCCGCGGCGGTGACCAGCTTGAACGTCGAGCCCGGCGGGTAGGTCTCCGAGATCGCCCGGTTCAGCATGGGGTTCTTGTCGTTCTTGATGTTCGCGTTCCAGGCGTCGATCTGCGTCTTCGACGTGTGGGACGCGAGCTGGTTCGGGTCGTACGACGGCGTCGAGACCATCGCCAGGATCCGGCCGGTGCTGGGCTCCAGCGCGACGACGGCGCCGGTGTAGTTCCGCTGCGTCATCAGGTCGTACGCGGCCTTCTGCACGGCCGGGTCGATGGTCAGTCGGACGTTGCCGCCACTCGGGTCGCGGCCGGTGACCATGTCCGACAGCCGCCGGACGAACAGCCGCGGGTCCGAGCCGTTCAGCACGTCGTCCTCGGCGCGCTCGAGGCCGCCGGAGCCGTAGTTGATCGAGTAGTAGCCGGTGACCGGCGCGTACATCGGGCCGTCGACGTAGGACCGGATGTACTTGTACTTGTCGTTCGACGGGTCGACCTTCGCCAGCACCTCGCCGTTCGCCTGCGACACGATCTGGCCGCGCCGGCGCGCGAACTCGTCGTAGAGCACGCGGGCGTTGCGGGAGTCGGTGCGGTAGTCGTCGGCCTTCACCACCTGGATGTAGGTGGCGTTGGCCAGCAGCAGGACGACCATCACGAGCATCGCCATGCCGACCTTGCGGAGCGGGGTGTTCATGCCTGGGCGCCCCCGTTCGCCGGCGGGCGCTGCACGAGCACCGTGTGCGCTTCGGCGATCGGCGCCTGCGGTTGCTGCGGCTTCGGCCGGGCGCCGGGCCTGCGGGCGGCGTCGGAGATCCGCAGCAGCAGCGCGACCAGGATGTAGTTCGCGAGCAGCGACGAACCACCCTTGGAGAGGAAGGGGGCGGTGATACCGGTCTCCGGGATGAGTTTCGTGACGCCGCCGACGACGACGAAGATCTGCATGACCATGGTGAACGCCAGCCCGCCGCCGAGCAGCTTGCCGAACGTGTCGCGCACGGCGAGCGCGCTCCGCATGCCGCGCATCGCCACCAGCAAGTACAACATCAGGACCGCGGCGAGCCCGATGAAGCCGAGCTCTTCGCCGATCGACGCGGTGATGAAGTCGGTGGCGGCCTCGGGCACCATGTCCGGCCGGCCCGCGCCGAGGCCGGTGCCGCCGACGCCGCCGGTGCCGAGCCCGAACAGGCCCTGCGCCAGCTGGTAACCGCCGCCGGCGTCGTCGTAGGTGGCCAGCGGGTCCAGCCAGTTGGCCACGCGCTGCTGCACGTGCCCGAAGAGGTTGTAGGCGATCACGCAGCCGACGACGAAGAAGCTCAGCCCGAGCACGACCCAGATGGCCCGCTCGGTCGCCACGTAGAGCATCACCAGGATGACGCTGAAGAACAGCAGCGACGTGCCGAGGTCCTTCTCGAACACCAGGACGCCGATGCAGACGACGGCGGAGATCAGGATCGGGCCCAGGTCACGGGCTCGCGGCAGCTCGACGCCGAGGAACTTCTTGCCCGCCACCATGAACAGGTCGCGCTTCGACACCAGGAACGAGGCGAAGAAGATCATCAGCAGGATCTTCGCGAACTCGCCCGGCTGGATCGAGAAGCCCGGCAGCTTCAGCCACACCTTGGCGCCGTTGACCTCGGACAGGCTCGACGGCAGCAGCGCGGGCAGCGCGAGCGCGACGATGCCGATCAGGCCGGCGGTGTAGCCGTAGCGGGTCAGCGTGCGGTGGTCGTTGACGACCACCAGCACCACGATGAACAACGCCAGCGAGACGACCGTGAACAGCACCTGCTTGGTGACGTCCGGCGAGAAGTCCTTGCCGTTCTGCAGTGCCTTCTCGGCCTGGGCCAGGTCGATCCGGTGGATCATCACCAGGCCGATGCCGTTGAGCAGCGCGACGCAGGGGAGCAGCACCGGGTCCGCGTACGGCGCCCACTTGCGCACCGCGAGGTGCGCCCCGGTCAGCACGCCGAGGTAGGCGAGCCCGAGCCAGAGGATCGACGCGGTGAGTTCCTGCTCCTGGTTCGCCTCCACCAGGACCAACGCGATGGTCACGATGAAGGCCGCGAACCCCAGCAGCACCAGTTCGGTGTTGCGCCGGGTCGGCACGTCGCGCGGCGGGTTCGTCTGGAACTGCGCCGCCAGCGGCTCGGCGGTGTTCGCGGCAGGCTGGCTCATCAGTTACCGCCTCCCGTCGTCGGTGCCGTCGAACTCGGCGTCGAGCAGTCCCTCCCCGCAGGCTGGTTCGCCGACGACGGAGCTGTGGAACCGGCCGGTGCCGACGGAGTCGTCGTCGGCGTGACCGAAGGCGTCGGCGTCTGGGACGGCTGGGTCCCCGCCGGCGCGCAGTTGTTCAAGCGCTTGTGCAGCTGCAGGAAGTCGTCGATGTACTTCCGGGCGTCGTCGAGGCTGTCCTTCTTGACGCCGTTCTGCACCGCCAGCCGAGCGTCCTCCTGGAGCTGGTTGACGCGCAGCTTGTCCGTGCACACCTGGTTCGGCGGGCACGAGCCCTGCTCGTAGGTGTGCAGGTCGATGCCGAGGATGCTGCCGGGGACGCCGCGGTAGATCACGACTTCCTGGTCCGCACCTTCGCCGACATAGTACTGACTCAGCACGAAGTAGCGGGTGGCGATGGCGGCCGCGGCGAGCACCACGAGCACCACCAGCGCGCCGGCCAGCCAGCGGAACCGCTTCCGACGCTTGGCCTTGGGGTCCACGGTGGGCTGCGGCAGCTCCTGGCGCGGCTGCGGCGGGGGCTGGGTCAGCGCCCGGGCGCGCGCCGCGGGCGAGTCGCCCTGGTGCCGCTCGTCGCTGCCGTCCCCGGCGGCGCCGCCCACGATGGGCGCGTCCTCACCGAAGTCGACGTCGACGACGTCGGCGATGATCACCGTGACGTTGTCGGTGCCGCCGCCCTTGAGCGCCAGCTCGATCATCCGGTCCGCGCACTGCTGCGGGTCCGGGATCTGCACGGCCTCCGCGAGCGTCTCGTCGCTGACCATGCCGGACAAGCCGTCCGAGCAGATCAGGTACCGATCGCCTGGGCGCGCTTCACGCACGGTGAGGCTCGGCTCGACCTCGTGCCCGGTCAGCGCCTTCAGCAGCAGCGACCGCTGGGGGTGCACCGCCGCCTCTTCGGGCGTGATCCGGCCTTGTTCGAGCAGTTCGTTGACGAAGCTGTCGTCGCGCGTGATCTGCGCGAACTGGCTGCCCCGGAACAGGTAGGCGCGCGAGTCGCCGACGTGCACGAGGCCCAGCCGGGTCCCGGCGAACAGCACGGCGGTGAGCGTGGTGCCCATCCCGTCGAGGTCCGGGTCCTGCGAGACGAGCTCGGCGATCGCGGCGTTGCCGTTCGCCACCGCCTCGCGCAGCTGGGCGAGGAGGTCGTCACCCGGCTCATCGTCGTCGAGCGGGGCGAGGGAGGCGATGACGACCTTGCTGGCCACTTCGCCCGCCGCATGCCCACCCATGCCGTCGGCGAGCGCGAGCAGGCGAGGGCCGGCGTACACGGAGTCCTGGTTGCTCGAACGCACCAGGCCCCGGTCGCTGCGGGCTGCATAGCGGAGGACGAGAGTCATGGGCGAAGCTCGATCACCGTCTTGCCGATCCGGATGGGGACTCCGAGCGGGACCCGGAGGGGTGCAGTGACCTTAGCCCGGTCCAGATAAGTGCCGTTGGTCGAGCCCAGATCTTCCACGTACCAGTCCTCACCGCGCTGGGCGATCCGGGCGTGCCGGGTCGACGCGTAGTCGTCGTCGAGCACCAACGTGGAGTCGTCGGCGCGGCCGATCAGGATCGGCCTGCCGTCCAGCGCGATGCGGGTCCCGGCGAGCGCCCCGTGGGTCACCAGCAGCTGCTGCGGCGACTTCCCGCCGCGCGGCTTCTTCTCCTTCTTGCGCCCGAACGTCGGCACCTGGACACGCATGCCCGACGCCGCGTAGAGGTCCGAGCGGACGACTCTGAGCGCAGCGAACACGAAGAGCCAGAGCAGCACGAGGAAGCCCACCCTGGTGAGTTGTACGACCAGCTCTGGCACTTGGTGTGTCCGCTCCCGACTCTTCCGTGCAGCCGCGACGCGGGTACGCCGCGGTCCCCCCGCACGTCAATTCTGCGGGAACAGTATTTCGCGCCCGGAGTCAGCCCTGTGTACGGAACACCAAGGACGAATGCCCCACTCGGATGACGTCACCGTCCGCGAGCTGCCAGGTCTGCACCGGGGTGCCGTTCACGGTCGTGCCGTTCGTCGACCCGATGTCGGCGAGCGTCGCGCTCTGGCCGTCCCAGGTGATCTCCAGGTGACGGCGCGAGACACCGGTGTCGGGGAGCCGGAAGTCCGCGTCCTGGCCACGGCCCACGACGTTGCCACCCTGCTTCAGGGAGTACGTCCGGTTCGAGCCGTCGTCCAGCTGCAGGCTCGCCGCGAGCTGACGCGCCGCCGCCGGGGCGCCGTAGCCACCCTGCTGCTGCGCGTACGGGTCGCCGGCCGGCTGGCCGTACGCCTGCTGCTGGCCGTACTGGTCGTAGCCGCCCTGCTGCTGCTGGCCGCCGTACTGGTCGTAGCCACCCTGCTGGTAGCCGCCCTGGTCGTACCCGCCGCCCTGCTGGGGCTGCGCGTAACCGCCCTGGTCGTAGCCGCCACCCTGGGGGGGCTGGGCGTAACCCTGGTCGTAGCCACCCTGCGGGGGCTGCTGGGCGTAGCCGCCCTGCTCGTAGCCACCCTGCTGGTAACCGCCCTGCTCATAGCCACCGGCTGGGGGCTGCTGACCGTAGCCGCCCTGCTCATAGCCACCGGCCGGGGGCTGCTGACCGTAGCCGCCCTGCTCGTAGCCGCCCTGCTGCTGGCCGTAACCCTGGTCGTACCCGGGCTGCTGGCCACCCTGCTGTCCGTAGCCGTACTGGCCCTGCTGGCCGTACGGGTCACCCTGGTCGTATTGGCCGTAGCCGGGGGGCTGGCTCATTGCTGGGTCTCCTGCGTTGCTGGGTCGTGCCGACCGCGGTGAACCGGCGCCTGCGGGGCGGGCGTCGGGATCGACGGACGAACGGGTCTTGAACTGTCCAGTATGCAGCGCCTCGTTGCGCTCGAGTGATACGACGACGTCACCATAGGTGTCCAGGCCTTCGGCGGCGAGGTGTTCGGCCACCGCCTTGGCCAGCACCTGGGTGACGCGTTGCTCGTCACCGGCCATGCGCTCGTGGTCAGCCGTCCCCAAGGACACGATGTAGTGATTCGGGGCGAGCTGCCGACCGCCTGCCAGCTCACGAACGTTCTCCTCACTCTCCCGCTCGAGTGCGATCGCCACTTCCTGCGTGACGACGTTGCCACCGAACATGCGCGCGAAAGTGTTCCCCACCAGGTTCTCGAGTCGCCTGTCGAATCTCTCAGCGCGGCCCACCGGGGAAAACCTCCTCACACTTGTGCTTGCGCCCCGATCCTATCCGGGTGAGCGAGCCTCGACACGGCCCCCGGTGAAACCGGTGCGAACGACCTGCTAGTGTTCTCCTCGCTGCCGCAAGGAAGCACTCGGGCGAGTGGCGGAATGGCAGACGCGCACGGTTCAGGTCCGTGTGTCCGAAAGGACGTGAGGGTTCAACTCCCTCCTCGCCCACGCTGTTCAGAGCCCCGGTCGCTAGCGCGACCGGGGCTCTTCCCGTTGTCCTTGTGTCTCCCGGGGGCCGAGCCCCCCGGACCCCCCACGGTGCCTTCTCTCACCTTCCAGCGTGGCTGAGTGGGGTCGTTGCGGGGGGTTTTGGGGTTTGGTTTGGTGGTGAATATCACCCGTTTGGCTCTGCGTGGTGTTCGCTTGGGGCTTAGGTGGGGGTGTATTTAGGCCCTTGTCAGGCTGGGGTCAGGGCTATCGACAGGCGCATCTGCAGCGCTGCGGCTGGCCGAGCAGAGTGCCTCGGCTGAGCCTCTGGTGTCGGCTTGATGGCTCGGTCAGGTTGTTGTCTTGGTGATCCAGTCCGCCAGGATGTCTGTTCGGGATGTTGTTTCGATGCCTGCGTGGGGGCAGCCTGGGCCCGTTGCCTCCAGGGCCACCAGGCCTGCCGGGGTGAAGTACGGGGCTCCCGAGTCGTACGTGCAGGCGCTCGTGGTGATGGCCGGGGCCGCGCCGCGGACTCCCAGGGTGGTCGGGGCCACCGTGGCCACCGCTACCGTGCCCTGCTGCATGCGGGTGGCCGGCTTGGGGTTCGTGCTGGTCAGGCTGCCCCAGCCCGCCAAGGTCAGCTGGTCGCCCACCTTGGGGAGCGCGCGGTTGAGCGGCAGGGGCTTCACCGTGCTCACCGGGGTGTCCAGGCGGGCCAGCGCGACGTCGTTCTCCTTCGCCTGGACCACCTCGGTCACCTTGCGGGCCACTCCGGACTCGATGCCCTCGTCCGTGAGGCCCAGCGTCGCCGTCGTCGGGTAGGGGACCTTGCCCGAGACGCGGTTGCGGGCCGCGTCGTGGAAGCAGTGGCCTGTGGTGAGGAGCCATCCGGGCGCGACCAGCGCGCCCGTGCAGTAG
The DNA here is from genome assembly GCF_036114655.1 of Amycolatopsis sp. NBC_00348. NCBI lineage: Bacteria > Bacillati > Actinomycetota > Actinomycetes > Pseudonocardiales > Pseudonocardiaceae > Amycolatopsis > Amycolatopsis sp. NBC_00348. Next base: position 8,451,134 of record NZ_CP107994.1, read on the forward strand.
CTGCTGTACGTCGAACCGTCCGGGCGGGGGATCTTCGTCATCGCGAGCTTCGCGACGAACCCGAACTGACCCTGGGGGACGTCTGAACCGTTGGCGATCCCTGGCGCGGCCAAGGCGGCAGGGGCGGTGGTGATGGTCAGGACAACAGCGGCTAGCAGGGCGCGCAGGCGCATTCTTCCCCTTCGTCGAATCGATGATCGACGTTCGAGGTTATTGCCGCCGCCGGGCTGGGGGGAATTCCCTGGCCGGGCGTCACCCGTTGGCCCACCGGGTGACGCCCGGAAGGGGTCAGCCCGTGTGCGAAGAGATCCAATCCGCGACGACGTCCACCCGCGACGTCGTCTCGAGCTGGTTGTGGGGGCAGTCCGGGCCGGACGACTCCACGGACACCAGCTGGCCGCCGGTGCCGGCCGCGACGAAGTACGGCGCGCCCGAGTCGTACACGCAGGCGCTCGTCGTCGACGTCGGAGCCACGCCCTGCACGCCCAGCGTCGAGGTGGCGACCTGGCCGACCTTCACGGTGCCCTGCTGCAGCTTCGTCGCCGGCGTCGGGTTGGTGGCGGTGAGGCTGCCCCAGCCGGCGAGCGTCAGCTGCTGCCCGAGCGACGGCGTGAGCCGGTTGACCGTCAGCGGCGTGATGCCGGTGACGTCGGCGTCGAGGGTCGCGATGGCGATGTCGTTCGCGGCGGCCTGGTAGACGGTCACCACGTTGCGCGTCACGCCCGGCGTGCTCTGGTTGACCGTGCCGAGCAGCACCGACGTCGGGTACGGCACCGGGCCGGAGACGCGGACGCGGTTCGCGTCGTGGAAGCAGTGGCCGGCGGTGATGATCCACTTCGCCGCGATCAACGCGCCCGAGCAGGCGCTGTTGTACTTCGTGCCGTCGGGCTTCGGGATGTTCGTCATCGTGAGTTTCGCGGCGAACTTGAACTGGCCCGCCGGGACGTCGGATCCGTTGGCCACGGCCGAAGCCGGGCCCGCGGTCGCGAGACCGGCGGCGAGGGTGAGCAGGGCAGCGGAAAGCACAGCGCGGACGCGCATCGGTGGATCCCCCTTGTCACGCACCGGCGGCTCGCGCCGGTGATCACCTTCGAGCGTAGCGACGGTGCGCGGGGTCGGAATGCGCTGCACGGAGTAAGAAAACGGCCCCGACGCCTCGCGTCGGGGCCGTTTGCCGGGAATCAGCCGATGTGCGCGGCGATCCAGTCCGCGACGACGTCGACGCGCGCGGTGGTCTCGGCCTGGTCGTGGGGGCAGTCCGGGCCGTCGCTCTCGATGGAGACCAGGCGGCCGCCGCTCTTGCCCGTCGGCACGAAGTACGGGGCGCCCGAGTCGTAGGTGCACGCGCTCGTCGTCGACGTCGGGGCGAAGCCCGTCACGCCGGTGTAGAGCGGGTCGACCGTCGCGACCTTCATCAGGCCCTGCTGCAGCTTCGTGCCCGGCGTCGGGTCGACCGACGTCAGGCTGCCCCAGCCGGCGAGCACGACCTTCTGGCCCACGACCGGCGCCTTGTGGCTGACCGACAGCGGCTCGATGCCGAAGACCGGCTTGTCGAGCTCGGCGATCGCGATGTCGTTGCTCGGTGACTGGTACACCGTCACGACGTTGCGCGTGATCCCCGGCTTGTCGACGGTGGTGGTGCCCAGCAGTACCGACGTCGGGTACGGGACCGGGCCGGAGACCGGGTTGCGGGCCGCGTCGTGGAAGCAGTGGCCGGCGGTGACGATCCACTTCTTGGCGATTAGCGAACCCGAGCACGCGCTGTTGTACTTCGTGCCGTCGGTGCGCGGGATGTCCGTCATGGTCAGCTTCGCGGCGAACTTGAACGTTCCCTGCGGGACGTCGGCGCCGTTGGCCACGGCCGATGCCGGTGCCGCGGTGACGACGGCCGCGGCGAGCGCGAACAGACCTGCGGAAAGCAAAGCGCGGATGCGCATTCTCAACCCCCTGGTTGGGCCGGCTTCCGGCCGGCGATGGGGGCGAGGGTAGCGAAACCCGGTGTGGCGGTGGCGGGAAGTCCCGCCACCGCCGGGAGAATCAGTTCACGCCGACCAGGTCGACGACGAAGATGAGGGTCTCGCCGGGCTTGATGACGCCGCCCGCGCCGCGGTCGCCGTAGCCGAGGTGCGGCGGGATGACGAGCTTGCGCCGGCCGCCGATCTTCATCCCCGCGACACCCTGGTCCCAGCCGGAGATGACCTGGCCGGCGCCGAGGCCGAAGCGCAGGGGCTCGTTGCGGTTCCAAGAGGCGTCGAACTCTTCGCCGGTCGAGTGCGCGACACCGACGTAGTGCACGGTGACGGACTTGCCGGGCGTGGCCTCGACGCCGTCGCCGACGGTGATGTCGGTGATCTCGAGGTCGGCCGGCGGGGTGCCGTCCGGGCGGTCGATCTGGGGCTTTTCCAAGGTCATGGCAGCCACCGTACCCACGCGCGCGAGGCTGCGCCGTTCGGACTACGCCCAAGGGCTGAAAAACGCGAAAACTCTTCACATGTGTGCTACTGCTCGGTAGCGTGCGCTTCGTCACTCTCCTTGACCTGCGAGGGAGCCCTGATGCGACGCGGCATCCGTACCCTGACCTTGACGGCTTTGGCGGGCTTGGTCGCCGGGCTCACCCAGGTCGCTGTCACCGCTCCGGCCGCCGAGGCGGCCGCGGCACCCAACGACTACTGCGGCGGGCAGTGCAGCGACATCCTGCCGCCCGGTGAGAACGGCAACGCCACCCTCGCGGACATCCTGGCGCACAAGGTGCTCGGCACCCGCCCGGCGCACGCGGCCGACCAGCTCGGCAAGTACTCCTCGCTGGCCGGCGGCTACCAGACGCTGACCACCGGGACGATCAACCAGTACTTCAACGACTCGTCGTTCGGCGTCGCCGCCGACCAGGTCGCCAGCACGACCCAGCCGCGCTCCGACGTGACGATCGTGCGGGACAAGGCACTCGGCGTCCCGCACATCACCGGCACCACCCGCGCCGGCACCGAGTTCGGCGCCGGGTACGCGGCCGGGCAGGACCGGCTGTGGCTGATGGACGTCCTGCGCCACGCCGCCCGCGGCCAGGTGACGTCGTTCGCCGGCGGCGCCGCGGCCAACCGGGAGCTGGAGCAGAGCTTCTTCGCCAACGCGCCCTACACCGAAGCCGAGCTGCAGCAGCAGATCGACAACGTCGCCGCGAAGGGCCCGCGCGGCGCGCAGGGCCTCGCCGACGCGCAGGCGTACGTCGACGGCATCAACAAGTACATCTCCGACTCCCACAGCGGCCGCTACTTCCCGGGCGAGTACGTGCTCACCGGGCACGTCGACGCGATCACCAACGCCGGCACCATCGACCCGTTCAAGCTGACCGACCTGGTCGCGCTCGCCTCGCTGGTCGGCGCCGAGTTCGGCGCCGGCGGTGGCGGCGAGGTGCAGAACGCCGTCGCGAAGCTGGCGCTGCAGGAGCAGTACGGCGCGGTGCAGGGCGAGAAGGTGTGGCAGAGCCTGCGGTCCGAGGACGACCCCGAGGCCGTCAAGACGCTGCACGACGGGCAGACGTTCCCGTACGGCAAGACCCCGGCCAACGCCGTCGGCCAGGCCCTGCCGGACAAGGGTTCGGTGACGCCACAGCAGCTGGTGTTCGACCAGACCGGCTCGGCGTCGACCGCGACTCCGTCCACTGTGGACGTCCCGGCCCCGGCCGCGCAGGAGCCCGCCCGCGGGATGTTCGACAACGGCGTGCTGCCGGGCGACATGCTGACCGACAAGCACGGCATGTCGAACGCGCTGGTCGTGTCCGGCTCGAAGACCGCCAGCGGCCACCCGGTCGCCGTCTTCGGCCCGCAGACCGGGTACTTCGCGCCGCAGCTGCTCATGCTGCAGGAACTGCAGGGCCCGGGCATCAGCGCCCGCGGCGCGGCCTTCGCCGGGCTGAGCATGTACGTGCTGCTGGGCCGCGGCCAGGACTACTCGTGGAGCGCGACGACGTCGGCGCAGGACATCATCGACACCTACGCGCTGAACCTGTGCGACCCGAGCGGCAAGGCGCCGACGAAGGACTCGAACTACTACACCTACAAGGGCCAGTGCCTCCCGATGGATACCGTGGAGGTCAAGAACTCCTGGAACCCGACGGTGGCCGACGGCACCGCGGCCGGCTCGTACACGTTGCGCAGCTACCGCACGAAGTACGGCCCGGTGCTCAGCCGGGCGACGGTCGGCGGCAAGCCCGTGGCGTACGCGCAGCTGCGGTCCTCGCTCTTCCACGAGGCCGACTCGCTGATCGGCTTCCAGGAGCTGAACGACCCGGGCTACGTCAAGTCCGCGGCGGACTTCCAGAAGGCCGCGGCCGACATCAACTTCACGTTCAACTGGTTCTACGCCGACTCGAAGGACGTCGCGTACTTCAACTCCGGCGCCAACCCGGCCCGGCAGTCCAATGTGGACCCGAACATGCCGGTGTGGGGTGACCAGGGGCACGACTGGACCGGCTGGAACCCGGCGGGCAACGTCGCGACCTACACCCCGGCGTCGCAGCACCCGCAGTCGGTCAACCAGGACTACTACGTCAGCTGGAACAACGCGCAGGCCAACGGGTACGCGGCCGCCGGCGCCGACAAGTCCGCCGTGCACCGCGTCGACCTGCTCGACACGCGCGTCAAGACGATGATCCTCACCGGCACCAAGGTCACCCGGCTCAACCTGACCCAGGCGATGGAGGACGCCGCGCTGGCCGACCTGCGTGCCGAGCGCGTCCTGCCGCTGCTGCTGCAGGTGCTCGACAAGACGCCGACCACCGGTGCGGCCGCCGATGCCGAAGCGAAGCTGAAGGCGTGGATGGCCAACGGCCACCAGCGGACGGAAACCACGCCCGGCAGCAAGGCGTACGCCGACGCCGACGCGATCCGGATCTTCGACGCCTGGTGGCCGCTGCTGGTCCAGGCCGAGTTCAAGCCGGGCATGGGCGACAACGCCTACAACGCGATGACGGGCGTGCTGGGCATCAACGAAAGCCCGTCCGGCTTCCAGAACGGCAACGGCCAGCACACCGGCCAGCCGCACAAGGGCTCGTCCTTCCAGTTCGGCTGGTGGGGGTACGTCAGCAAGGACATCCGGCAGGTGCTCGGCCAGCCGGTGGCCGGCCCGCTCGGCAGCACGTTCTGCGGCGGCGGCAACGTCACCACGTGCCGCCAGGCGCTCGTCGACTCGCTGACCACCGCCGCGGGCCAGGCCGCGAACACCGTCTACCCCGGTGACGCGAGCTGCGCCGCGGGCGACCAGTGGTGTGCCGACACCATCGTGCACAACGCGCTGGGCGGCATCACGCAGGACAAGATCAGCTGGCAGAACCGCCCGACGTTCCAGCAGGTCGTCGAGTACACCGCGCACCGCGGCGACAACATCGCCAACCTCGCGCCGGGGAAGACGGTCAGCGCCACCAGCGCCGAAACCGGCTTCTACCCGTCACCGGCGTCGAACGCGATCGACGGGAACGCCTCGACCCGCTGGGCCAGCGACTGGAGCGACGACCAGGCGATCACCGTCGACCTCGGGTCGGTGCAGCCGGTCTCGCGGGTGCAGCTCAGCTGGGAATCGGCGTACGGCAAGGGTTACAAGATCCAGACCTCGCCGGACGCCGTGCACTGGACGGACTCGGCGGTCGTCACGGACGGCAACGGCGGGCAGGACAACGTGTCCTTCGCGCCGACGCAGGCCCGGTTCGTGAAGCTGCAGGGCGTCCAGCGCGGCACGAAGTACGGCTACTCGCTCTACGAGTTCGAGGTCTACGCCCACTGAGACCAGGTCGGCTCGCCCGCGGACGCGCGGGCGGGCCGGCCGTCTTCGTCACAGTGACCAGCGGATGACCAGCGGATGACCTGCGGTTACGGTGATCACATGGACGACTGGACGCCCCGCACCAAGGCCATCGCCGCCGGCCGGCCGCACGGTCCCGGTGAGCCGCTGAACACCCCGCTCGTCGCCACCAGCACGTACCAGGCCGGTGGCGATTTCGTCTACGCGCGCGGCGACGGCACGCCGACCTGGCACGCGCTCGAGGAGACCATCGGGGCGCTCGAAGGCGGCTACGCGACGGCGTTCGCGTCCGGCGTCGCCACCCTGTCGGCGGTCCTGGACCTGCTGCCGGTCGGGTCGCGGGTGGTCGTCCCGACGTTCAGCTACGCCGTGACGCGCGGGGTGCTCGCCCACGCGCAGAAGCTCGGCAAGCTCGCCGTCACCGAGCTCGAGCCGACCGACACGGCCGCCTGGGTGGCCGAGGCGGCGACGTCCGACCTGGTCTGGCTCGAGTCGCCGACCAACCCGACGCTCGACGTCATGGAGATCGAGACCATCGCCGCCGCCGCGCGGGGCCGGGTCGTCGTCGACAACACCTTCGCCACGCCGTTGCAGCAGCGGCCGCTCGAACTCGGCGCCGACGTCGTCGTGCACAGCGCGACCAAGCTCATCGGCGGGCACAGTGACCTGCTGCTGGGGATCACCGTGGCCAAGGACCCGGCGGTGGCCGACGAGCTGCGCGGCGCGCGGACCCGCGTCGGGTCGACGCCGGGTGCCCTCGAAGCCTGGCTCGCGCTGCGGGGGCTGCGGACCATGCCGGTGCGGCTCGCCGAGCAGTCCCGGACCGCCGCGCTGCTCGTCGGGCGCCTCCGCGAGCACCCAGCGGTGACGCGGGTGCGCTACCCGGGTTTCGGGATGATGGTCGCGTTCGAGCTGGCCGGCGCCGAGGCCGCGGACAAGCTCTGCTCGACGGTCCGGCTGATCCGGCCTGCGACCAGCCTCGGCGGGGTGGAAAGCCTGGTCGAGCGGCGGGCGTGGCTGCCGGGTGAGGAGCGCGTGCCCGCCGGTTTGGTCCGGTTCAGCGTCGGCCTCGAAGATCCGGAAGACCTCTGGCGCGATTTGTCCATCGCCCTCGCGGAGTAACACCAACGGCGGAATCGTCGATAGTCGCGGCATCGCAGTTCAATGCCGTTGGGAGTCTGACCGTGGGTAGAACGCTGAACCGAGTCGCGGGGATCGTTTCCGCGGGCGCGCTGATCACCTTCGCCGCCGCACCGGCCGCATTCGCGCAGACGGACGAGACGACGACCGCGCCGTCGACCACGGAGACGACCACCTCCACCTCGGAGACGACCACCACGACGACGGTCCCGAGCACCTCGGAGACCACGACGGCACCGACCACCCCGGTGACGACCACCGGGACGACCCCGGCCGACCCGACGACCGACGTCACCAAGACGACGACGCCGGAGACCACGACCACGACGGCCGGGCCGCCCTCGGACGGCTACCAGGACAACACCGGCCACGGCTTCGTCGGCGTCGGCGGCGAAGGCGTCCTGGTCATCAACTGTGCGGCGGGCGCGCCCGGGAACGTGGCGACCCAGTACCTGGACGTCACCGGCGGCCCGGACCAGGACGAGTCCGACGGCCGGACCTGGAACTACTCCGTGCGCGTCAACGGCCTGCCGCCGGGCACGACCACCGGCAAGTTCAGCTGGACCTGCGCCGGCGTCGACGGCGAAGGCGTCGTCGACTTCGAGCAGGCGCCGCCGCCGGAGACCAGCACCACGACCAGCGCACCGACGACGACCAGCGGCACCACGACCAGCGCGCCGTCGAGCACCGCGCCGATCACGACGTCGAGCGGGCCGAGCACGTCGACCACCACCAGCACCCCCGGCAACGCCGCACCGAAGGCCCAGGTCAAGGTCACGCCCCGCGGCGGGGTCGAGACGGGCTTCGGCGGCACGGCCTGGTGACCGTCCGCCGGGCGGGCACGGCGGTCGCCGCGGTCGCCCTCGCGCTGACGCTGGCCGCTTGCGGCTCCGGCGAGCCGCCGAAAGCGGCACCCGCGCCGGTGCCGTCGTCGGTCCCGGTGACCGCGCCGTTCAAGGGCCTGCGCCCGACGTCGGTGAAGATCCCCAAGATCGGCGCGGAGTCCAGCCTGCTCGCGGTCGCCGTCAAGACCGACGGCTCGATCTCGGTCCCGTCGGTGCACACGCCGATGCAGGCGGCTTGGTACAAGCTCTCGCCGGTGCCCGGCGACGTCGGCCCGGCGATCGTGCTCGGCCACGTCGACGGCGACAAGAAGCCCGGCATCTTCTACAAGCTCAAGGACCTCGCGCCCGGCGACGAGGTGGACGTCGACCGCAGCGACGGCAAGAAGCTGAAGTTCGTCGTGGACCACGTCACGCAGGTCCCGAAGGACACGTTCCCGAAGGACGCGGTGTACGGCAACAGCGACAAGCCGGAACTGCGGCTGATCACGTGCGGCGGGGTGTTCGACCACGCCGCGCACAGCTACGAGGACAACATCGTCGTCTACGCGAACCTAGCCAACGCCTGATCCCTTGTACGGGAACGACTTCGGCGCGACCGCGGCCCGGTCGACCCACTTGCGCATGCCCGCGTCGCAGGCGGCGTAACCCCAGTTGATCAGCTGGTCCTGCAGCCGCTCCGAGGTGCGCGTCAGCCGAGTGCTCGTCACGGCCAGCGCGTGGGTCTGCTCGACCGGCGCGGGCAGCGCGTCCGGCAGCTCGAAGTGCTCGATGTCGCTGTAGGTCGCCCAGTACGTCCCGGCGTACGTCTTGTCCTGGTACGACTTCAGCAGCGTGCCGGTGCGCAGCTCGCGGACCTGGTTGTCCATCACGGTCAGCACGCGCAGCAGCTGCATCGGCCAGTTCCGCTTCGGGTTGTCCTCGTGCAGCATCTTCTTGCCGGCGTCGCTGACCAGGACGACCGCGCGCTGGTTCTCGATCGGGTCCAGGCCGAGGTTGTCGTACACACCCGCGTCGCTGAGCACGATCTTGCGGTCCGCCTGGTTCGGGTCGGGGATCACGACCGGCGAGAGCAGTGGCGGGAACGCCGACGACGCGGCGACGGCGGTGGCCAGCGGGATCTGCCCGTGCGGCCCGTCCTGCCGGAAGAACCACCACAGCGAGCCGTCCTGCAGGCTGGTCGCGGTGAACACGAAGTGCGGGCCCGACGGGTCGAGCTGGTCGAGGCGGAAGTCGTCGAAGAGGTGCTTCGCGTAGACGCGCGCGAGTTCTTCGCCCGCACTGCGCCACGGGATGAACATCGCCTTGAGCGTCACCGGGACGTCGAGGTTCGTCCGGGCCAGCTTCCGGATCGGCTCCACGACGAACTTGCCGAAGTTGTCCGCGATGCCGTCGTCGCCGAAGGACAGCTGGTGCCACGCGTGGGCCAGGACGCCGGCCGCGATCGAGCCGCCGGACACGCTGGAGACGGTGGTCAGCTTCGGCAGCCAGCCGAGTTCGTTGAGGCGCCAGAGCGCGCCGGTGTGGAAGAGCATCGCGCGGTAGCCGCCGCCGGACAGGGCCAAGCCGACGCCGCTGCGTTCCGTGGAATCCACCCGGCCGAGTGTATTACCGCAGCAAGGGGGTCAGCAGCGGGCGTTGCCCGGCCGGGACGTATTCGGCGTAGTTGTCGTACAACGCCTGTTTGGCCAGCTGTGACGCGCCGGCGCCGTCGGCCGCGCGGACCGCGTCGAGGACCTCGGCGTGGTGCGCGAGCCAGGTGCGCATCAGCGACGTCCGGTTGCTGGCGTGCTCCAGCTTGTCCTCGATGAGTTCCAGCACGACCCCGCGGACGACCTCCTCGCTGACCACCAGCAACGGGTTCCGCGAGCTCCGCGCGATGACTTCGTGGAACGCGACGTCCGCGCGGCTGAACTCGGCGTACCCGCGTGAGACGCCTTCGCGCATCGCGTCGAGGGCTTCGGCCAGGCCGGTCAGGTCGTCGTCGGTGCGCAGCTCCGCGGCCAGTAGGTGCGCCGAGCCGTCGAGGATCATCCGGAACTGCAACAGCTCCGCGAGCCCGACGTGGTCGGCGCGCGCGAGCCGGTGCATCGAGCGGTGCAACGCCACCGGGGACGCGGCCAGCACCTCGGGTCCGCGCGGATCGCCGGGCCGCGAACGGATCATTTCGGCGGCCTGCAACACCCGCAGGGCTTCCCGGATCGTCGAGCGGCCGACGCCGAACTGGATCATCAGCTCGCGCTCGCTGGGCAGGCGTTCCCCCGGTTTGAGCGCCCCGCTGACCACGGCCTGCTCGATCTGCTCGACGACCCGCTCGTACGCGCGGACCGGAGCCACCGGTTCGAACCGCATCCCTTGACCTCGACGTCCGTCGCGTGCAGGCTACTGGTCAGACCAGTGTACCTACCTGGAGGCCAGATGAAAGCCCGGATTCACGTGCTGGCGGCGGCGCTGCTGCTCGTGGTGTCCGGCTGCTCGGCCGGCTCGTCGGCGAGCGTTTCCGCTGGTCCGGACACGCTTTCCGTCGGATTCACGGCGGAGCCGGCCAACTTCGACTTCACCAAGACCGACGGTGCCGCGATCCCGCAGGCGTTGCTCTACAACGTCTACGAAGGCCTGGTGAAGCTCGACTCGCAGGGTCGCGTGGTGCCGTTGCTCGCGAAGTCGTGGACCATCAGCCCGGACCGGAAGACCTACGACTTCCAGCTGCGGCAAGGGGTCGAGTTCAGCAACGGCGCGCCGTTCACCGCCGAGGACGTCAAATTCTCGCTGCTGCGCGTGAAGACCGACTGGACGATCTCGATCAAGTCCACAATGGACGTCGTCGACCACGTCGACGTCGTGGCGCCGGACCACGCGCGGGTGGTGCTGTCGAAGCCGTCGAACGGCTGGCTGTTCAGCCTCACGAGCCGGCTCGGCGCGATGTTCAGTCCCACCGGTGTGGCCGACCTGGCGAACAAGCCGATCGGTACCGGGCCGTACGTCGTGGCGGCCCGCAAGCGCGGCGACTCCGTCGTGCTCAAGGCGAATCCCGCGTACTGGGGCCGGAAACCGGCGTATCGGACAGTTGTACTGAAGTACATCAAGGACCCGACCGCGCTGAACAACGCGCTGTACAGCAACGGCATCGACGTCATCTCCGCGATCACCGCGCCCGATTCGATCCCGCAGTTCCAGGCCGACGACCGGTTCCAGGTGGTGCAGGGCACGTCGAACAGCGAGGTCACGCTGGCGTTCAACAACAAGCGCGCGCCGCTGACCGACCCGCGCGTCCGCCAGGCGCTGACGTACGCGATCGACCGGAAGGCGTTGCTGGACACGGCGTGGGCCGGGCGCGGCACGTTGATCGGCATCATGGTTCCGCCGACGGACCCCTGGTACGAGGACCTGTCGAACGTCCACCCGTTCGATCCGGGCAAGGCGAAGGCACTGCTGAGCGAGGCCGGCGCGACGAACCTGAACCTGCGCCTGCGGATCCCGAACCTGCCGTACGCCGTGTCGGCCGCGCAGGTCGTCCAGTCGCAGCTGGCCGACGTCGGCGTCCGGACGACCATCGAGCCGCTCGACTTCCCGGCCGTCTGGCTGAAGCAGGTGTTCACCGACCACGACTACGACCTGTCGATCATCCAGCACGTCGAGGCCCGTGACATCACGACGTTCGGCAAGCCGACGTACTACTGGGGCTACGACAGCAAGCGCGTCCAGCAGCTGCTCGCCGAAGCCGACAGCGGGACGCCGGAGCAGCAGGTCGCGGACATGAAACTCGTGGCCGAGCAGCTCAACACGGACGCCGCCGCGGACTGGCTCTTCCTGTTCCCCAACGTGATCGTGGCGAAGGCCAAGGTCGGCGGGTTCGCGGCCAACCAGGTCAGCGAGTCGTTCGACCTGACCGGGCTGGCGCCGCGATGACCGCCAAGGTGCTGCGCCGGGTGGCGATCTTCGTGGTCAGCGTGCTGGTCGCGTCGATCGTCGTGTTCCTTTTCATGGCCGTGCTGCCGGGTGATCCGGCGCAGGTCGCGCTCGGCGTCAACGCGACGCCGGAGCTGCTCGCCAAGACCCGCGCCGAGTTCGGCATCGACCGGCCGCTGGTCACGCAGTACTTCGACTGGATCGGCGGCGTGCTGCACGGCGACTTCGGCCGCTCGTACGTCACGCGCGACACCATCGGCCCGCAGCTGCTCGACCGCCTCGGCGTCACGCTCTGGCTGGTCGGCGCCGGGATGCTGGTGGCGCTGGTGATCGCCATCCCCGCGGGCACGTTCGCCGCGGTGAAGCACCGGAAAGCGGCCGGTGCGGGCGTTTCCGGGCTGTCGCAGATCGGCGTCGCGATCCCCGCGTTCCTCGCCGGGATCATCCTGGTGCAGATCTTCGCGGTGCAACTGCGCTGGCTGCCGTCCGGCGGGTGGACGCCGCCCGACCAGGACGCGGGCGAGTTCCTCCGCGGGCTCGTCCTGCCGGCTCTGTCCCTCGGGTTGGTGCAGGGCGCGGTGCTCACGCGTTATGTGCGCACGGCTGTGCTGGACACGCTCGGCCAGGACTACCTGCGCACCGCGCGGTCCAAGGGCCTGCGTCCCGGACAGGCGCTGGTGCGGCACGGCCTGCGCAACGCGTCCGTCCCGGTCGTCACCGTGCTGGGGCTCCAGCTCGCGACGTTGCTGATCGGCGCAGTGGTCGTCGAGCGCGTGTTCGTGCTGCCGGGGCTGGGCTCGATGCTGCTGGACGCGGTCGCGTCGCGGGACCTGCTGACCGTGCAGGGGATCGTGCTCGTGCTGGTGGTCGGCGTGCTACTGGTCAACTTCGTCGTCGACGTCCTCTACACCGTGCTCGACCCGCGATTGCGAGGTTCGTGATGCGCAATCTTGTGATCGGCGGGGTACTGGTCGGCCTGGTTGTCCTGGCCGCCGTGCTGTCGTTCTTCTGGACGCCGTTCGACCCGGTGAAGGTCGACGCGGCCCACCGGCTGCTCGGCTTCGGGGGAGAGAACCTCTTCGGCACGGACAAGTTCGGGCGTGACCTGCTCAGCCAGCTCATGGTCGGCGCGCGGACGACGCTGTACGTCGGCGTGGTCGCGGTCGGCATCGCCGCGGTGATCGGCACGCCGCTCGGGATCCTCGCCGGGATGTCACCGCGGTGGCTCGGCGAATTCGTCATGCGGGTCAACGACCTCGTGCTCGCGTTTCCCGCGTTGCTGCTGGCGATCATGTTCGGCGCGGTGTTCGGCGCGGACACGCTCACCGCGATGGTCGCGATCGGCATCGCCACGATCCCGTCGTTCGCGCGGATCGCCCGGTCCGGCACGCTGCAGGTGATGAGCACCGAGTTCGTGCTCGCCGCCCGCGCCGGCGGCCGGTCGCGGCTGACCATCGCGGTGCGGCACGTGCTGCCGAACATCTCGGGCCTGCTGATCGTGCAGGCGTCGGTGTCGTTCGCGATCGCCGTGCTGGCGGAGGCGGCGCTGTCGTTCCTCGGGTTCGGCACCCGGCCGCCGACGCCGTCGTGGGGCCGGATGCTGCAGGAGTCCCAAGAGTTGCTGACGGTCCAGCCGCGGCTGGCGCTGGTGCCGGGCATCGCGATCGCCGTCGCCGTCCTCGGGTTCAACCTCCTCGGCGACGGCCTGCGCGACCGCCTCGACCCCCGATTGGCGGCCCGCGTATGACTCTCTCGGTCACGGGGCTCAGCGTGAACGCGCTGGTCCGGGACGTCTCGTTCGACATCGGCGCCGGTGAGCGCGTCGGGCTGATCGGCGAGTCCGGCTCCGGGAAGTCGTTGACGGCGCTGGCGATCATGGGCCTGCTGCCCGACGAGCTGCACGCGTCCGGCTCGGTGCGCCTCGGCGACCGCGAGCTGCTGGGAATGTCCGAAAAGGACCTTTCGCGGCTGCGCGGCGACGAGCTGGCGATGGTGTTCCAGGAGCCGATGACGGCGTTGAACCCGGCCATGCGCGTCGGCCGTCAGGTCACCGAGCCCGGCCGGGTTCACGGCCGTCGTCACCGAGCCGAGGAACTGCTCGCCGCCGTCGGCCTGCCGGACACCGCTCGCGCGTACCCGCACCAGCTGTCCGGCGGCCAGCGGCAACGCGTCGTGCTCGCGATGGCGCTGGCCAACGAGCCGTCACTGCTGATCTGCGACGAGCCGACGACCGCCCTCGACGTCACCGTCCAGGCCCAGATCCTCGCGCTCATCAAGGCGTCACTTTCACGTGAAAGTGCCCTTCTGTTCATCACCCACGACCTCGCGGTGGTGGCGTCGGTGTGCGAGCGCGTGCTGGTGATGCTCGACGGCGAGATCGTCGAAGCGGGCTCGACGCGCGAAGTGCTGACGTCGCCGAAGCACGAGTACACCCGCAAGCTCCTGGACGCGTCGGACCTGGAGGCGCGCCGATGATCATCGAAGTCCGCGATCTGGAACGCCGGTACGCCCGCCGGGACGTGCACGCGCTGCGCGGCGTCAGCTTCGACGTCGAAGCCGGCCGGCGGTTCGGCATCGTCGGCGAATCCGGCTCGGGCAAGTCCACACTGGTCCGGCTGCTGGCGGCCCTCGACAAGCCGACCGCGGGCACGGTGTCGTTCCAGGGCCGGCGCATCGACAACCTGCCGGAACGCAAACTCGGCTTCCTGCGGTCCGAACTGCAGATCGTCTTCCAGGACCCGATGGGTTCGCTCGACCCGCGGATGCGCGTCGCCGACATCATCGCCGAACCGCTGGGGCGCCGAAACCCGCAGCGTGTCGCCGAGTTGCTGGCGGCGGTCGGGCTCCCCGCGGACGCCGCCGGGCGGTATCCGCACCAGTTCTCCGGCGGCCAGCGGCAGCGGATCTCGATCGCGCGTGCGCTCGCGCCGAACCCCAGCGTGCTCATCGCGGACGAGCCCGTCAGCGCCCTCGACGTCTCCGTGCGCGGCCAGATCCTCGACCTGCTCGCCTCGCTCGTCGAGCAGTTCGCGTTGACGCTGATCTTCGTGTCGCACGACCTCGGCGTCGTCCGGCACGTCTGCGACCGCGTCGCGGTGATGCGCCGCGGCGAGATCGTCGAACTCGGCGACGTCGAGCAGGTCTACGACGCGCCGCAGCACGAGTACACCCGGGAACTCCTGGCCGCCGCGCCGAACCTGCGCGCGGAACTGGCCCGGTTGAGCGGAGGCGACGATGCCTGACCACCCGGACGGCCTGCCGATCGGCGCGGGCTGGACGTCCACTGTGGACACATCGGACGTCGTGTTCCCGTACGACGGGAGTGTCATCGGGACCGCGCCCATCGGCACGCCTGAGCTGGCCACTCGGGCGGTCGACGAGGCTGTCGCCGTCGCGCGCGAAGTGGCCTCGCTGCCTTCGCGGACTCGCCGTTCCTTGTTGAACGACGTCGCCGCGGCCTTGGCCGAACGCCGCGAGGAGTTCGAGAACCTGCTCGTGCTGGAGACCGGCAAGCCCCTGGTCGACTGCCGCGTCGAGGTCGCCCGCACGATCGTCACGTGGGAAGCCGCCGCCGAAGAGGTGTCGCGGCTGCACGGCGAGACCGTCCCGCTGGATCTACTGCCTTCGGGCGACGGGCTGGTCGGGTTCTGGAAACGCAAGCCGATCGGCGTGGTCGTCGGCATCGCGGGCTTCAACTACCCGCTGCTGCTCGCGTCGCACAAGATCGCCCCCGCGATCGCCGCGGGCTGCCCGGTGATCATCAAGCCCGCGCCACAGACGCCTCTCGCGACGCTGTGGCTGGTCCACCTCGTGCGTTCGATGGCCCCTCTCGCCGCCATGGTCCAGCTGGTCACCGGGGACGCGTCCGTCGGCGCCGCGCTGACGACCGATCGCCGGATCGGCGCGGTCTCGTTCACCGGCTCCGCTGCCGTCGGCCACCGCATCGCCCGCGACGCGGCGCCCACGAAGACGTTACTGGAACTGGGTTCCAACGCGGCCTTGGTCGTCGCGGAAGACGCGGACCTCGACGCGGCCGCGGACGCCGTGCTGCGCGGTGGCTTCTACGCCTCTGGCCAGGCCTGCATCTCGGTGCAGCGCGTGCTGGTCGTCGCGTCGGTCGCCGAGGAGTTCACCGAACGCCTGCTGGCGCGGCTCGACGAGGTCGTCGTCGGCGATCCGCGCGACGAGAAGACCCGCGTCTCGGCCTTGATCGACCCCGCGTCCACCGACCGCGTCGCCGCGTGGATCGAGAAGTCCGGTGCCCGCCAGGTCGGCGGTGGCATCGAGGGCACCGTGCTGCGCCCGACCGTCCTGCTCGACGTCCCGGACGGCGTCGAAGCCTGGGACGAGGAGATCTTCGGCCCGGTCGTCTGCGTGCGCACGGTGTCCGATGTGGACGAAGCCTTCGCCGCGGTCAACGCGTCGCGCTACGGCCTCCACGCCAGCGTCTACAGCGCGTCCCTGCGCACGGCTTTCCGGGCGCTGGACGAGCTGGACGTCGGCGGCGTGGTCGTCAACGAAGTGCCCGGGTTCCGCTCGGACACCATGCCGTACGGCGGTGTGAAGGACTCCGGCATCGGCCGCGAGGGCCCGCGCTTCGCCGTCGAAGAGCTGACCGTGACGAGGATGGCGGTGCTGCGACCGTGAACTACGAGAACCTGTTCCGGCTGGACGGACGGCGTGCCGTCGTGCTCGGCGGCGGCAGCGGGATCGGCCGCGAAGCCGCGCGAGCCCTGTCCGCGCACGGCGCCTCAGTGGTGGTCGCGGACCGCGACATCGCAGCGGCCCGCGAAACCGGCGTCGGCGAGGCGTACGAGATCGACCTCCTGGAACCGGGTGCTGTCGACCGCGCGGCGTCCGACCTCGGCCCGCTCGACGTCGTCGTGCTGACCGCCGCGACCAACGTCCGCAAACGCTTGCTCGACTACACCCGCGACGAGTTCGACCGCGTCCTCGCGCTCAACCTCGGCGTGACGTTCGAGGTCGTCCGCGCGTTCGGCGCCGACATGGTCGCGCGCGGGCGGGGGAGCATCATCGGCTTTTCGTCGATCCGCGGCACGACCGTCGAGCCTGGTCAGGGCCCTTACGCGGCAACAAAAGCCGGGCTCGTCCAGCTGTTCCGGACGGCCGCCGCGGAGTTCGGGCCGGCCGGCGTCCGGGTCAACGCGATCGCCCCCGGCGTCGTCGAGACCCCGCTGACCGCGCAGATCAAGGCGAATCCGGAGTGGTACGACGCGTACGCGCGGAAGGGCGCGCTGGGCCGCTGGGCGCGTCCCGACGAGCTCGCCGGCGCCGTCGTCTACCTCGCTTCGGACGCGTCGACGTTCGTCACCGGTTCGGTGCTGGCGGTGGACGGTGGCTGGACCGCCGTCGACGGCCGCTTCGAACCGCCCGCTTCGTGAAGGAGGGCTCATGACCGAGCTGCCCGACCTGACCGCCGTCGAACTCGTCGCGCAGTACCGCGCGAAGACGCTCTCGCCGGTCGAGGTGACCGAAGCCGTCCTCGAACGCATCGACGCGCGGGAGCCCGAGCTGCACGCGTTGTACGCATACGACCCGTCGAGCGCGCGTGACGACGCGAAGGCGGCCGAAGCGCGGTGGCACGCGGGCGAACCGCTGGGCCCGATCGACGGCGTCCCGTTGACGCTCAAGGAAAACATCGCGACCCGCGGCACGCCGGTCCCGCTCGGCACCGCGGCGACCGCGCTCGTCCCGGCGGCCGAAGACGCTCCGGCGGCGGCGCGCGTCCGCGAGTCCGGCGGCGTCCTGCTGGCCAAGACGACCATGCCGGACTACGGGATGCTGACGTCCGGCCTGTCGAGCTTCCACACCACCGCGCGCAACCCGTGGCAGCCGTCGGCGTCACCAGGTGGGTCGAGCGCGGGCGCCGGCGCGGCGGGCGCCGCCGGGTACGGCCCGCTGCACGTCGGCACCGACATCGGCGGCTCGATCCGGCTGCCCGCGGGCTGGTGCGGTCTGGTCGGGCTGAAGCCGAGCTTCGGCCGGGTGCCGGTCGACCCGCCGTTCCTCGGCCGCGTCGCCGGCCCGCTGACCCGCACGGTCGCCGACACGGCGTTGCTGATGAGCGTGCTGTCCACGCCCGACCCGCGTGACCACCTGAGCCTGCCACCGGCCGACCTGGAGTGGTCGTCGCTCGACGGCACGCTCGACGGCCTGCGCGTCGGGCTGCAGCTCGAGTCCGGCCCCGGCCTCCCGGTGGACCCGGCCACGCGCGACGCCGTCGCCGCGGCGGCCCGGGCCTTCGAAGCCGCGGGCGCGATCGTCGAGCCGGTCGCGCCGTTCCTCGACCGGAGCATGCTCGACGGCCTGGACGTCTTCTGGCGCACCCGCGCCTGGTCGGACATGTCCGGGCTGCCGCTCGACCGGCGCGCGAAGGTGCTGCCCTACATCGCGGAGTGGGCGGCGGGCGGCGCGGATCTGTCCGGAGTGGACGTCTACCGCGGCTTCGCCCAGATCGACGCGATCAGCGTCGCGACCCTCCGCGCGACTTCGGGGTTCGACGTCGTCCTGTCGCCGACCTGCCCGGTCGCGGCGCCGCCGGCGGAATGGGCGTCCCCGACGAACGACCCGGCCCGGCCGTTCGAGCACATCGGCTTCACGGTGCCGTACAACATGTCCGGCCAGCCCGCGGTGTCCCTGAACTGCGGCTACACCGACGACGGCCGGCCGATCGGCCTCCAGATCAGCGGCCGCCGCTTCGACGACGTCGGCGTCCTGCGCGCCGCTGCGGCGTACGAGCGCGTCCGCCCGCCGCAGCGGCCTTGGCCGGTGGGTTAAAGAACGAGGGAAGAAGATCCGGGCCCGCGGCGAAGTGGTGGTGAAGCTGTCGCCGACGGGAAGGATCCGCATGACAGAGGCAGCCCCATGACGGCGGCCCCGGTGCTCGGCACCGAGCTGTTCACCGAGGTGCACGACCGGCACTTCGCGGCCATCTACCGGTACGTCGCCGGCCGGCTCGGTGCCCAGGTCGCGGAGGACGTCGCCGCCGAGACGTTCCTCGTCGCCTTCGACCGCCGGACGACGTTCGACGCCACCCGCGGCGACCTGCGGGCCTGGCTCTTCGGCATCGCGACGAACCTGGTGTCCCGGCACCGCCGCAAGGAGGCCCGGCACTACCGGGCGCTCTCACGGCTCGAGACACCCCGGCCCGCCGAGGGCCACGAAAACCGCGTCCTCGACGCCGGTCGACTGGGAAAAGCGTTGTCGCGGCTGTCTTCGGGTGAGCGTGACGTGCTGCTGCTCGTGGCCATGGCCGACCTCGGCTACGCGGAAGTCGCTCAGGCCCTCGGCATCTCCCCGGGCACGGTCGGCTCCCGGCTGACGCGTGCCCGCAAGAAGCTCACCCCCGTTCTCGCCCAGGAGGCCCGTGATGAATGACCTGCAGACGCTGCGCGCGGCACTGACCCCCGACGAGCCCACCCAGGACGTCGTCGACCGCAGCCGGCACCGGCTGCAGAACCACATGCTCACCGGCCGCCGTCGCCGGCACGTCCGCCCGCTCGCGATCGGCACCGGACTGGTCGCCGTCGCGGCCGCGGCCGCCGTCGTGGTGGCGACCGTGCCCGGAACCCCGGCCCAGACCCCGACGCCGGCCCCGCAGGCCGCGGCGCCGGTCGCCGTCACCGGCCAGGAGGTCCTGCTCGCTGCGGCCACCGTGGCCGCGAAGGCACCGGCGGGCACGGGCAAGTACTGGCACCTCAAGATCGCCGAGTCGGAGACCTACGAGTACTGGACCACGGCCGAGGGCCACCAGTGGTTCCGCGGCGCGAAGACCGGGGGCCGGGTCATCCGGCTGGTTGTGGACTCGCCCTTCCATCTGAGCGTCGTCGAGGTGACCCTCGACCAGCTCTTGGCGTTGCCCACCGAACCGGCGGCGTTGCGGGACTGGATCTCGAACGCGCTGGAGCGCAGCGAAGTCCGGACGAGTGCGGGCCCCATGAGCTCGAGCGAGCGGCAGGAGCTGCTGCCCCAGGCCCTGGTTTCGCTGGTGTCCACCCTGCCGGCGCCCCCGGCGGTCCGCGCTGCGGCGTTCCGGGCGATCGCCGCGTACCCGGGGGTGCGCGCGCTCGGCGCGGTCCCGGGCGGCCAAGGCCTGCTGCTGCCGGGGAACGAGCGGCTCGTCGTCGACCCGGCGACCGGCCGGGTGAACCGGACATCGATGTACGTGACTCCGGACGGCGCGGTGATGAGCGGCACCAAGGACACGGAAACCATCACGGTCGGTGCCGAGTGGACGAACAGCCTGCCGCAGTGAACCGTCCGGTGGCCGGGCAGTGGGGTAGCCCGGCCACCGGCGGTCAGCTCTTGACCGCCTCGGCCAGCGCGAGCACCCGGCGCGCGTTGTCGACGTGCAGGTTTTCGATCATCCGACCGTCCACAGTGACCACGCCGCTGCCGGCCTTCTCGAACGCCTCGATGATCCGGCGCGACCGGTCGATCTCCTCTTCGGACGGCGCGAAGATCCGGTTGCACGGCTCGACCTGGCCGGGGTGGATGAGCGTCTTGCCGTCGAAGCCGTACTGGCGGCCCTGGACGCACTCCTCTTCGAACCCGGAAAGGTCCTTCACGTCGTTGTAGACGCCGTCGAGGATCACCTTGCCGGTCGCGCGCGCGGCCAGCAGGCACAGCGAAAGCCCGCCCAGCAGCGGGCCGCGGCCGGGGACGAACTCCGCGTGCAGCTCCTTGGCGAGGTCGTTCGTGCCCATCACCAGCACGGTCAGCCGCTCGGACGCCGCCGCGATCTCCTCGGCGTGCAGCATCGCGACCGGCGTCTCGACCATCGCCCAGATCTTCGTGTGGTCCGGGGCACCGCCCAGCTCCAGCGCGCGCTCGATGTTGTGCACCTCGGCCGCCGAGTTCACCTTCGGCACGACCACCGCGGCCGGGCCGGCCGACGCGGCCGCGCGCAGGTCGGCGTCGTGCCACTCGGTGTCGAGGCCGTTGACGCGGATCGTCACCTCGCGGTCGCCGTAGTCGCCCGACGACGCGGCCGCGCAGACGCGTTCGCGGGCGGCCTCCTTGGCGTCCGGCGCGACGGCGTCCTCGAGGTCGAGGATCAGCGCGTCGGCCGGGATGGTCTTGGCCTTCTCCAGCGCGCGCTCGTTGGCGCCGGGCATGTAGAGAACAGAGCGTCTCGGCTTCAGCTCGGTCATCCGAGGATCTCCTTGGTGGCGGCGTCGTAGGCGGCCGCGAGCTCGGGGTCGTCCGCCGCGAGGGCGTCGGCCAGTTCGGCGACCACGCGGCACTGCTTCACCGACGCGTCGTCCTGCATCTTCCCGTCGATCATCACCGCGCCGGTGCCGTCGCCCATCTCGGCGATCACCTTGCGCGCCCAGGCCACATCGGACGGCGCGGGCGAGAACACCTTCTTCGCGATGTCGATCTGCACGGGGTGCAGGCTCCACGCGCCCACACAACCCAGCAGGAACGCGTTCCGGAACTGGTCCTCGCACGCGACGACGTCGCGGATGTCCCCGAACGGCCCGTAGTACGGCAGGATCCCGTGCATCGCGCAGGCGTCGACCATCCGCGCCACCGTGTAGTGCCAGAGGTCCTGCTGGTAGGTCGTCCGGCCTGCGGTCAGGTCGTCGCCGGTCGGGTCGGTGCGCACCAGGTAGCCGGGGTGGCCGCCGCCGACGCGGGTGGTCTTCATCCGGCGGCTCGCGGCCAGGTCGGCCGGGCCGAGCGAGATGCCCTGCATCCGCGGGCTCGCGCCGGCGATCTCCTCCACATTGGCCACGCCGCTCGCCGTCTCGAGGATCGCGTGCACCAGCAACGGCTTCGTCAGGCCGGCGCGCGCTTCGAGCTGGGCCAGCAGCCGGTCGACGTAGTGGATGTCCGGCGCGCCCTCGACCTTCGGCACCATGATCACGTCGAGCTTGTCGCCGATCTCGGTGACGAGCGTCACCAGGTCGTCGAGCACCCACGGCGAGTCCAGGCTGTTGACCCGGGTCCACAGCTGCGTCTTCCCGAAGTCGTTGGCCTTGGCGATGGCGACGAGCCCGGCGCGCGCGGCCTCCTTGCGGTCGGCGCGCACGGCGTCCTCGAGGTTTCCCAGGAGGACGTCGACTTTCTTGGCGATGTCCGGCGCCTTGGCCGCCATCTTCTCGTTGCTCGGGTCGAAGAAGTGGATCATCCGGGACGGCGTCACCGGGATCTCCCGCACGGGGGCGGGCGCGCCCAGGGCGAGCGGGGCGAAGAAGTCCTTCGGGGAGCGCATCGGTCCTCCACGGCGACGACTAAGTGACTGGTCGGTAACTTTAGTCGCGGGCGCGCGTGAGCGCTGCGGTGCAGCTCACCGCCATGTGGGTGACGGCGGACAACCGCAGCTCAGCGGCCTGCGTCCACTGTGGATTCTTCCCGGGTTGCGCCGAACGGGCTAGTCGGGCCGGAGTGATCCACAAGTCCGGATTCGCGCCCTGGGTAATCGTTCGCGGGCGGACCGTAGTGCCACTCACCCCGCGATCACTCGGTTGGCCGCACCGTTCGACCGAAGTCCCATGACCGCCTACCGACCGGTCATCGACCGCTGGCCGCCGCCGATCGCAGCCACTCGCGCTACCCGGCGACGCCGCGCCGCCGCGCTGTTAGACAAGTGAGGTGCCGGTTTTCCCCGGTCACGAAGCAGTGCAGGTTTGAAGGAGGCGGACTCGTGGCGGCTACACCTCAGAACACCGAGCGCTCGACGGTCGCCGGTGGCGCGAAGCGCAGCCGGTCGATGCCGAGCCGAGTGGTGCCGCCGATCGAGCTCCCCGCGAGCGTCGACGAACTCGCCCGCACCGCCGCCGCCCAGCTGGGCTGGAACGGCGTCGTCCTCCCCGAGATCACGATCCTGGGCCGCAAGGTCTGCGTCGTCGCCAAGCTTCGCACCGACGTGCACGCCGAGCGCATCGCGATGGGTGCCGGCCCGGTGGCCGATCGGGCCACTGTCGACACCTGGACCTGGCCGGAGCTGGCCGGAACCGCCCCCGCCCCGGCCGCCGAGATCATCGGCGTCCTGGCCGTCGCGCGCCACTGGCGCACCGCGATGGCCTCCGCGGTTCCGTTCGCCCGCTACGGCGAGGCCGCGATGGTGCTGCCGTCGCCGGCCGTGCTGACCGAGGACTACGTCGGCAACTGCCTGCCGCGGGCCCGCGCGTACGGCCTCGCGATCGTCTCGGCCGACCCGAACGCGGTCGTCGACCTCGACCTCGAGGGCCGCACCGAGCGCGTTGTGCTGGCGGAGGACCCGGTTTCCCGGCTGGTGAACGAGGTCGTCTACGACCACCTGCTGCGCACCGCCGAAGTCCCCGCCGAGCTCGACTGACGGCCTTGATCGATCCCTACTAGGGTCGGTGGCATGCGAGTCGTCATTGCTGGTGGACACGGTCAGATCGCGTTGCGGCTCGAGCGGCTGCTCGCCGCGCGCGGTGACGAAGGGGTCGGGATCATCCGGAATCCCGCCCACACGGCGGACCTCGAAGCCGCCGGCGCCCAAGCCGTCGTGCTCGACCTGGAGAGCTCCGATGTGGACACCGTCGCCGAGGCGCTGAAGGGCGCCGACGCCGCGGTATTCGCAGCGGGCGCCGGGCCGGGCAGCGGATCCGCCCGCAAGGACACTGTGGACCGTGGCGCTGCGGCCCTGTTCGCCGACGCGGCCGTGCAGGCCGGCGTGCGGCGCCACATCCAGGTCGGCTCCATGGGCGCCGACAACCCGGAGAACCCCGACGCCACCGAGGACTTCCGGGTCTACCTGCGCGCCAAGCGCGCGGCCGAGGACGACCTCAAGGCCCGCGACCTCGACTGGACGATCCTGCGGCCCGGCGCGTTGACCGACGACCCCGGCACCGGCCAGGTCCTGCTGGCCGACAAGACCGGTCGCGGCCCGATCCCGCGTGACGACGTCGCCGCGGTGCTCCTCGCGCTGCTCGACACCCCCGCGTCCACGCGCCGGACACTGGAACTGATCGCCGGCGAGACGGCGATCGACGCGGCGATCTCGGCGCTGTGAACGAGGCATCGAGGGAAATCGCCGTCTTCAGCGGAAGCGCGCACCCGGAACTGGCCGAAGAGATCTGCAGCAACCTCGGCGTGCCGCTGCGGCCCGTCGAGATCCAGCGCTTCGCGAACGACTGCCTCGAGGTCCAGCTGCAGGCGAACTGCCGCGAGCGGGACGTCTTCATCATCCAGCCGCTCGTGAAGCCGGTGCAGGAACACCTCGTCGAGCTGCTGCTGATGCTCGACGCGGCGCGCGGCGCCTCGGCGTCGCGGATCACCGCGGTGATGCCGCACTACTCGTACGCGCGCTCGGACAAGAAGGACGCGCCGCGCATCTCCATCGGCGGCCGCCTGGTCGCCGACCTGCTGGTGACGGCCGGCGCGAGCCGTGTGCTCGCGATGACCCTGCACTCGCCGCAGGTGCACGGCTTCTTCAGCGTCCCGGTCGACCACCTGCACGCGCTGCAGGAGCTGGCCAAGCACTTCCGGCAGTACGACCTCTCGCGCACCACCGTCGTCTCGCCCGACCTGGGCAACGCGAAGGAGGCGTCGCACTTCGCGCGGCTCCTCGGCGTCCAGGTCGCGGCCGGTGCGAAGGAGCGTTTCCCCGACGACCGCGTCCAGATCACCTCGGTGATCGGCGAGGTCACCGGCCGCGACGTGATCGTGCTCGACGACGAGATCGCCAAGGGCAGCACGGTCCTCGAGCTGCTCGACAGGCTGGCCGAGCTGAAGCCGCGGTCGATCCGCGTCGCCTGCACCCACGGCCTGTTCGCGGCGAAGGCCATCGAGCGCATCGGCGACCGGCCGGAGGTGCTGGAGATCGTCTGCACCAACACCGTCCCGGTCCCCGAAGAGGAACGCACCGAGAAGCTGAAGATCCTCTCGATCGCGCCGGCCCTGGCCGAGGCGATCCGCCGGATCCACAACGGCGAATCGGTGTCGGCGCTCTTCTAGCCGACGGGCCCGAGCACCCGGTCCAGGTACGTGTTGGTGAACACGCCGCTCGGGTCGGTTTCCTTGCGCACGCGCAGGAAGTCGTCGAAGTGCGGGTAGCGCGAGCGGAGGACGCCGGCGTCGAGGTCGTGCATCTTGCCCCAGTGCGGGCGGCCGCCGACCGCGCCGGCGATCTTCTCGAACGCGCTGAAGTACTCGCGGTACGGCATGCCGGTGAACTGGTGGATCGCGATGTAGGCCGAGTCGCGGCCCTGCGCGGTCGAGAGCCAGATGTCGTCGGCGGCCGCGACGCGGACCTCGACCGGGAACATCACCGGGTCCTTCAGCTTGGGCACCAGGGCGCGCAGCTCGGCGAGGACGTCGTGCAGTGATTCACGTGGAACCGCGTACTCGGTCTCGGTGAACCGGACGTTCCGGGCGGTGACGAAGACGCGGTGCGAGAGGTCGCTGTACTCGCGCGCCGAGAGCATGTTCGACGCGAAGCTGTTGAGCGACGGCACGAGCCGCGGCATCAGCCGGCCCGTCCGGCAGAGGCCGCCGAACGCGACGTTTTCCATCACCTGGTAGTCGACGAACTCGCGGACCTTGCTCAACGGCTCGGCCGTCTCGCACCGGTTGTTGCGCTTGACCAGCGCGCTCTTGCCGTAGGGGAACCAGTAGAACTCGAAGTGCTCGTTGTTCGCGGCGGAGTCGTCGAAGCCTTCGAGGACCTGCTCCAGCGGCTCCGGCCGTTCCTGCGCGCGCAGCACGAACGACGGCTCGCACTGCAGGGTCACGGTGGTGATCACGCCGAGCGCGCCGAGACCGACGCGGGCCGCGGCGAAGAGGTCGGGGCGCTCGCCGGCCGAGCAGGTGACGACCGAGCCGTCCGCCAGGACCAGCTCGAGGGCGACGATCTGGGTGGCGATGCCGCCGAGCCGGGCGCCGGTGCCGTGCGTGCCGGTGGAGATCGCGCCGGCGATGGTCTGCGCGTCGATGTCGCCGAGGTTGGTCATGGCCAGCCCGAGCGTGTCGAGTGCGGCGTTGAGCTGCTTGATCGTGGTGCCCGCGCGGACGGTGACGTGGCCGGTTTCGAGGTCGGCGCGCTCGATGCCGGTCCAGCCGCGCAGGTCGAGCGCGTCGGAGTCGGCGACGGCGATCGCGGTGAACGAGTGGCCGCTGCCCCAGGCGCGCACGGTCCGGCCGGCCGCGGCGATGCTCGCGACGGTCGCCGCGATCTCCGCCGCGCTCCGCGGCTGGTGAACGTGCTGCGGCGAGGCGGACGCCGTGCCCGCCCAGTTGGTCCACCGGGTCATGTGCGCCCCCTCCATCGGTCGAATGTCCGAGACAGTAAGTGAATAGTATTCGCGTTTCAAGCTTTGTTGTCGTACTTTAGACCTCGTGACCAGTGCGACGGTGTACGACTTGGCGACCAAGGACCTCGATCCACCCTTGGCCGTCGTCGACTTGGCTGCCTTCGACGCGAACGCCGACGACCTCCACCGACGCGCGGGCGGCAAGCCCATCCGCGTCGTGAGCAAGTCGGTCCGCTGCCGGGCGTTGTTGGAGCGCGTGCTCGCGATGCCGGGCTTCGAAGGCCTGATGTGCTACTCGCTGGCCGAGGCCATCTGGCACGTCGAGCAGGGCACGACCGACGACGTCGTCGTCGCCTACCCGACAGCCGACCACGACGCCCTCCGCCGCCTGGCCGCGTCAGAGCGTGCCCGCGCGGCGATCACGATCATGGTCGACTCGCCCGAGCACCTGGACCTGGTGGACGCCGCCCTCGGCCACGGCCACCCGGAAATCCGCGTCTGCCTCGAACTGGACGCGTCGTGGCGCCCGGTCCCGGGACTCCACGTCGGCACCCGGCGGTCCCCGATCTTCACACCGAAGCAGGCCTCGACGTTCGCCCGCCAGATCGTGGCGCGCGCCGGCTTCCGGCTGGTCGGCGTCATGGCGTACGAAGGCCAGATCGCCGGCCTGGGCGACGCGGCCGGTCGTCGCGCGAACCAGCTGGTGATCGGCTGGATGCAACGCCGGTCAGCGGCCGAACTGGCCCGCCGCCGCGGCGCGGTGGTCCGCGCGGTCCGCGAGGTGGCGAACCTGGAATTCGTCAACGGCGGCGGCACCGGCAGCATCGAGTCGACGGGCGCGGACGCCGTGGTCACGGAAATCGCCGCGGGCTCAGGCCTGATCGGCCCGACCCTGTTCGACGCGTACACCCGCTTCCACCCCCGCCCGGCGGCGCTGTTCGCGCTCCCGGTGGTCCGCCGCCCCACGCGCAAGATCGCCACCCTGTACTCCGGCGGCTACATCGCCTCAGGCCCGACGGGCCCCTCGCGCCAGCCGAAGCCGTACCTCCCGACGGGCTTGAAGTTCCTCGGCTTCGAAGGCGCGGGAGAGGTCCAGACCCCGGTGACGGGCCGAGCCGCCCGAACCCTGCAACTGGGCGACCGGGTGTGGCTGCGCCACGCGAAGGCGGGGGAGCTGGCGGAGCGCTTCACGCACTACCACCTGGTACTGGGCGACCGGGTGGAGCGCACGGTCCCGACATACCGAGGCGAGCACCAGAACTTCGGCTGAGCCACTCGGGTTCCGGGAGCAGGGCTGCTTCGCGCGACGGAACAGCCACCGGAGGTCGGGCCCTGGACGCCGCCATCCCCGCAACCGACCGCTGCGGGGTGACCGCCGAATCGTCGCCGCGACCCGACCGCCGCGACCCGACCGCCGCGACCCGACCGCTGCGACCCGACCGCTGCGACCCGACCGCCGCGACCCGACCGTTGCGAGTGACCGCCGAGCCGCCACTGCAGCGGCCTGCCGTGGGTGACCGCCAAACCGTCGCCGCATCGGACTGCCGCAGGTGACCGCCAACCGCCGCCGCGACCGACCGCTGCGCGGGGGTGACCGCCAAGCCGCCGCTGCATCAGACTGCCGCGACCGACCGCCAAACCGTCGCCGCAACCGACAACCGCACCCGACAACCGCGGACCACCGGCGACCGCCCCCGCGACCAGCAGCAAGCCCCCACCACGTCCGTGCACACGAACACCGATTTCCCCACCGAAACGCCCCCGCCTCCGGGCGTTGTCCCCAACCCCGGACGGGCGAACCAAGCCCCCGGCCAGCACCCCCGCCCGGAAAGCAGCCCCCACCACTCCCAAGGGGGGCGTCCCCACGTCCAGTCTATCGGCGCCCCCGGACAGACCCGGCCGAAAGCGGGCGAAACCCCAGGGTTGTCCACAACTGGGGAAGCCTGTGGACAACTTCTGTGGACAGCTAGGACTTCTCCCCGAACCGGGCCGCCAAGTACCCCTTCACCACGTACTTCGCCTCGGCAACGAACTTCTCGTCGCCGCTCGGTTCCTTGCGGAAGGCCAGCTTCAGGAGTGCGTCCGCGACCTCGTTGGCGATCGTGATCGCGAAGCGGAGGTCCTCCACCGGGCGGTCGACCTGGGAGGCCAGGAGGTCCGTCAGGGAGTCGACGATCACCGCGTTGTTGTCGCGGGTTTCGTCCAGCAGTTGGCGGTCGATGATGTCGCCGAAGTGGACCTTCGAGAAGCCGGGCACCGAGCGGTGCATCTCCAGGTAGATGTCGAGGATCGAGTCGACGACGTCCCACCAGTGCTCCGGGCCGAGCTGGTTGAGGCGCTCGTTGACCGCGCCGACGAACCGTTCGAGGTTCCGGGCGGTAAGCGCTTGCACGACCGCGCGCTTGTCGGGGAAGAACTGGTACAGCGAACCGACGGCGACCCCTGCTCGTTTGGCTATCAGGGTGGTCGTCAGGGCGTCGTAGCCGAGCTCGTCGATCAGCGCCGCGCTCGCGTCGAGCATCTGCTCGACCCGTTTCGCGCTGCGTTGCTGGACCGGCTGCCGGCGTAGGGGGGTCGCTTCTGCCGGCACCTTCG
This sequence comes from Amycolatopsis sp. NBC_00348, assembly GCF_036114655.1. NCBI lineage: Bacteria > Bacillati > Actinomycetota > Actinomycetes > Pseudonocardiales > Pseudonocardiaceae > Amycolatopsis > Amycolatopsis sp. NBC_00348. The sequence continues at coordinate 8,479,659 of NZ_CP107994.1, forward strand.
CGGCCTGGATGTCGGACACGGCACTCCTCCTCGTCTGATCTGGGACTTTATCGCGCCGACGGGCTTCCCCACGGACGAGTGAAGACCTAGTATATGAGAACTTTTCATGTTCACCCGTACGGGTGGCCTGACGAAGGGGTCAGCAGCCGGTGCAGAACCCGAACTTCCCGCCAGACTTCCTTTGGGGTGTTTCGACTTCGGCGTTCCAGATCGAAGGCGCCACCACCGAAGGCGGGCGCGGTCCGTCCATCTGGGACACGTTCACCGCGACGGAAGGCAAGATCGCTCGCGGTGAAGAGGCAAACGTAGCCGCCGACCACTACCACCGCTACCCCGAAGACATCGCGCTGATGGCGGAACTCGGCGTCGGTGCCTACCGGATGTCCATCGCCTGGCCCCGGATCCAGCCCGACGGGAAAGGCGCGCCCAACGCCGAGGGGCTCGGGTTCTACGACAAGCTCATCGACGCCGTGTGCGAGGCCGGCATCGCGCCCGCGGTCACGCTCTACCACTGGGACACCCCGCAGGCCGTCGAAGACGAAGGCGGCTGGCTCGCCCGGGGGACCGCTGGGCGCTTCGCCGAGTACGCCCACATCCTCGGCGAACGTTTCGCCGATCGGGTGAAGCTGTGGATCCCGTTGAACGAGCCGATGGTGATGTCCATCTTCGGTTACGCGATCGGCGAGTACGCACCCGGAAAGACCCTCCTGCTCGACGCCATCCCGACCGCGCACCACCAGAACCTCGCGCACGGCCTCGCCGTCCAGGCGCTGCGCGCGGCCGGCGCCACGAACATCGGCACGGCCAACAACCACTCGCCGATCTGGCCGGTCGAAGACAGTCTGGAGGACGACGCGGCCGCGGTGTGGCTCGACGCGCTGCTCAACCGGCTCTTCGCGGATCCCGTTCTGCTCGGCACCTACCCCGAGCAGCTCCACGAGCACCTGCCCGCCGGGTTCGCCGACGACCTGCCGACGATCGCCCAGCCGCTCGACTTCTACGGCGTCAACTACTACGAGCCCCAAGGCGTCGCGAAGCCCAGCCCGGGCAACCCGCTGCCGTTCGACCTCCGCCCGATCGAGGGCTACCCGATGACGACCAACGACTCGCCGATCGTCCCGCACGCCCTGCGTGAGCTGCTGCTGGACTTCCACCGGCGCTACCGCGACAAGCTGCCGCCGATCCAGATCACCGAGAACGGCTGCAGTTTCGCCGACGTCGTCGCCGAGGACGGCGGCGTGCACGACCCCGAGCGGATCGACTTCCTGCACAGTCACCTCGTCGCGGTGCGCGAGGCGATGGACGCCGGAGTCGACGTCCGGGGGTACTTCTGCTGGTCCCTGATGGACAATTTCGAGTGGTCCAAGGGCTACGCGCCGCGCTTCGGCCTGGTGCACGTCGACTACGAGACCCTCCGGCGCACGCCGAAGGATTCGTTCCACTGGTACCGGAAGCTGGTGCGGGATGAGCAGTGAGACGACCGAGGCCACGGGCCTGCCCGAAGCCCTCGCCGAGCCCGTCGTGCGGGTGCGGCCCGGCTGGATGAGCCTGCTGTTCTTCGCGAACATCGCGCTCTGGCTGGGGATCTACGCGCCCATCCAGGTGCTGCTGCCGCAGCAGGCGGAGCTGCTCGACCAGGTGAACAAGGAGTTCGTGCTCGGCATCGTGATGGGTGCCGGCGCGGTCGTGGCCCTGATCGTCAACCCGGCGGTCGGGCTGCTGTCGGACCGGACGTGCTCGCGCTTCGGCCGCCGCCACCCGTGGACGGTCGTCGGCGCGGTCGTCGCCGCGGTGGGCCTGCTGGTGCTGGGGTTCGCGCCGAACGTCGCGCTGCTGATCGCCGGCTGGTGCCTGGTGCAGGCCGGGCTCAACGGCATGCTCGCCACCCTGATGTCCGCCATCGCCGACCGGGTGCCGGTCGGGCAGCGCGCGCAGGTCGGCGGGCTGGTCGGCATCGCGCAGATGCTCGGCACGGTGCTGGGCGCGGTGGTGGTCGTCGTGATGCTCGGCATCGCCGGGATCCCGCTGGCCTACGCGGTCTGCGCGGGGATCGTCCTGGTCGGGGCCGCGTTCTTCGTGCTCCGGACGCCGGACGCGCGGCTGCCGGTCGAGCACCGCCCGTCGTCGGCGGCCGGTGAGGTGCTGCGCAACCTCTGGGTCTCGCCGCGGCGGCACCCGGACTTCGCGTGGGCCTGGTCGTGCCACTTCATGATCAACCTCGGCAACGCGTTCGGGACGCTCTACTTGCTGTTCTTCCTCAAGGACGCGGTGCACTACCCGGACCCCGACACGGGTCTGTTGATCATGATGGGGCTCTACGGCGTGGCGCTCGTGATCGGGGCCGTGCTCGCCGGGCACTTCTCCGACAAGTCCGGACGGCGTAAGCCGTACGTCCTTGCGGCCTCCGGTGTGATGGCGTTGGCCGCTTTGCTGCTGGTGATCTGGCAGAGCTGGCCGGTCGCGCTCGCCGCGTCGCCGCTGCTGGGCGTCGGTTTCGGTGCGTACATGGCCGTCGCGCTCGCGATGCTGACGCAGGTGCTGCCGACGGCGCAGGACCGCGCGAAGGACCTGGGCGTCATCAACATCGCGAACTCGCTGCCGCAGGTGGTCGCCCCGCTGCTGACGCCGCTGGTGCTCGCGTACCTCGGTGGCTACTCCGGGCTCTTCGCCGCTTCGGCCGTCGCGACGCTGCTGGCCGCGGTGCTGGTCCTGCGGGTGAAGGCGGTCCGTTAGCGGCCGGACGCAGACGTGGAACCGCGGGCCGGTGCCGGTCGGGGGAGGGGAGTGCAACGGCACCGGCCCGCGGAATTCGGGGCCGCACGTGTGGGGCGGGCGCGCTGCGGACCAACTCCATGATCACGCTGCGCTTGATGATCAATCTAGCGGGCGATTACCGCCCGGGCTAGGGCTAACGCGTAATTTTTTCGATTAATCGCGATGGGGACCGGGAGGTTGGCCGGGGACTGGTTCGCGCTGCTCGGGGGTGCGGGCGAAACAGTCCCCGGCCAAGGCGAGAGCGGGCGCGGGTCCGATGGGGCGATCGGCCGGCCGCGCTCCCGGACCGGGGTGGATCAGGCGGTGAGCGCGCGGCGCGGGTTCACCAGGGCGTGCCGCCCGGTGGTCTCGGCCGGGGACGGGGCGGGCACCGGACGGCCCTGCGTCGGCACCGGGCTCGTGCGCCGGCCCTGCAGCCCACGGGCCGTCGAGGCCTGCTGCGGGGCGAGGCCGCCGGCCACCAGGTGCTCGTGCGCGACCTGCCAGACCGAGCACGGCGCCTTGCAGCGGTGCCACCGGGTCGAGCAGGTGGGGCAGTCGCCGCGCTCGTCGGGCTCGTGCATCTTCAGCATCGCGCGCCACGCCTCCGTGAGACGGGGGAGTTCGGAGCGCGCGACCGAGACGAGCGACTGGGCGTCGGCGCGGTTCGCCAGGTCGGTCAGCATGTCGAGGCGCTCCCAGACCGCATTGCGGAGGACCTGCCCGAGTACCTGATCCATGATCAGCTCACCGTTACCTTTCCGCCATCTTGGCGGCTTCGTTGAGCGCGGCGCGCAGCTGTCCGAGCTGGCCGGACGTCAACCGCGCGGTCTCGCCGGGGGGCGAGACCAGTACCACCTGGTTGTCCTCGACGAAGACCGTCACCGCGCGTTCGCGCTCGATGAGGTCTCCGCACTGCACCCGCCACACGAGCTGGCCGCCTTCGTAGTGGCGGACGGCCGCGGTGCGGGGGTCCACCGCGGCGGCGGGGGTGACCGGACGGACAGGGGAGATGGGAGAGACCGCCGGCCGCACGGCACGAGTGGCCGTACCGACATGTCCCCCTGCGAACGAGTCCACGAACTCCACGCCCTTCTCCGCTCTGTCGTCCTCTTCGAAACTGCCTTCTGCGACATCGCTTCGTCTTCGCGTTGTCACAGCGCTGCGGTTTTCGTAGCTCTCCGTGATCGCAACCGGTGTCCGGGCGGTGACGGAGATCTGACAACTACAGTGAGGTGAAACCGGGTGCGATAGAAGGTCGAAATGGCGTCATAGCGGTGACCGGACTCGGTTCCACGGTAAGCGGTCAACGGACTTCGCCCGGACCGATCAGGGCGCAGTTCGCCTGGTTCACAAGGTTCGGCAGCTTTGCTTACGCTGATTCACAGACGCCCGACCGGACAGTGGAGGGGGCGCGATGGACGCCAGTAACGGTGGCAGTGCCGATGCCCGGCAGAGCCACGCCGTTCCCGCTGACGCGTGGGAGCAGCCCGAGATGAGAGCTGCGCTCGCCGCCCGTGAGATCAGCGCCGTCTACCGGCTCCTTCGCAAGCACGGTGTCTCGCAGCGCCAGATCGCCGCGATGACCGGCCAGTCCCAGTCCGAGGTGTCGGAGATCCTCAAGGGTCGCCAGGTCATGGCCTACGACGTCCTCACCAGGATCGCCGACGGCCTGGGTGTCCCGCGTGGATACATGGGCCTCGCCTACGACGAGGCCACGGCGATACGCGTCGTCGGCTCCGCCGACGGCCAGCAGGCTGAGGAGGACGAGTCCGTGAAGCGACGGAGGTTCCTCGCGCACGCCGCCCAGGTCACGATGGGTGCGGCGGTGTTCGGTCCGGAATCGGGCACGTGGTCGGCGGGACCGGCGCGAACGCCCGCTCCCGGGCGCATCGGGATGACCGACGTGCGCCAGGTGGAAGCCGCGACGCGCGCGCTGCGCGCCCTGGACTACCAGTACGGCGGCGGGTTCTGCCGCGACGCCGTCGTGGCGCAGCTGTCCTGGGGCCAGCAGATGCTGGAGTCCAACGGCACCGACCTGGTCAAGAACCGGCTCTACGTGGCGCTCGCCGACCTGCACTCGCTGGCCGGCTGGACGTCGTTCGACACCGGGCTGATGGACTCCGCCCGCGGCCACTTCGCGAACGCGCTGGACCTGGCCAAGCAGGGCGAGAATCACCCGCTGGTGGCCAACGTGCTCTACCGCATGGGCCGCGTCTACCTGCACCAGGACGCCCCGAACGACGCGCTGAAGCTGTTCCAGCTCGGCCAGATCGCCGCCCAGGAATCGGGCTCCGAGCTGGCGGTGTCCGTGCTCTGCGCGAACGAGGCCTGGGCCTACGCGATGATGGGCAACGAGGAGCAGGCGGTGAAGCTGCTCGGCCGGAGCAAGGACGAGTTCGAGCGCGCCAACCTGGCCGAAGCCGAGTCGTGGGTGAAGTTCTTCACCGAGACCGACGTCTACGCCATGGTCGGCACCGTCCACACGGTCCTCGCGCAGAAGAACGCCGAGCACACCAAGTTCGCGATCCCCGCGCTGACCAGGGCCGTCGACTCCTACGACGACGAGATGGCCCGCTCCAAGACGTTCATGCTGAGCGCGCTGGCCACGAACCACCTGCTGGACGGCGACCTCGACCACGGTTCCAAGGTCGGCGGCAAGGCCATCGACTGCGCCGAGGGCATCAAGTCCGAGCGCGTGAAGGACCGGATGCGGCCCCTGCAGGAAGAGGCCGAGCGCCGCCGCAACAACGCCGACGCCCGTGACCTCGCCGATCGCCTCCACGCTTTCTACGCCGCGTAACGCCGGAACCGTCTTGGACGGACGGTTCACCCCGGAGAAGCTGCGCGGCGTGCTGGCCGAGACCTGCACGCTGCTCGGCCTCGACCCCACCGGCGCGCGGCTGCTGCGGTTCACCAACAACGCGGTGTACGCGCTGGTCACGGCCCCGGTCGTGGTCCGGATCGTCGGCTCGACCCGGCTTCGGCACCGCGTCGGGACCGTGGTCAGCGTCGCCCGCCACTTCGAAGCCCACGGCGTCCCGGCGATCCGGCTGCTCGGCGGCGTCGAGCAGCCGATGGCCGTCGGCGAGCACCTCGTGACCGTGTGGCACCAGGTACCGAGCATCGGCCGGCCGGCGTCCCCGGCCGACCTGGCCCGCCTGCTGAGCCAGGTGCACGCCCTCCCCGCGCCCGACGGCCTCGCCGAGTGGGCGCCGTTCGCCGCCGTGCGGGCCCGGGTGTCCGACGCCGAAGAGATCAGCGCCGCCGACCGCGCGTTCCTGCTGGACCGCTGCGCCGAGCTCGAGGCCGCGCTGGCCGGCCTGGAGTTCCCGCTGCCCCGGGGCCTGGTCCACGGCGACGCGTACCCCGGCAACGTCATCCCGGGCCCGGACGGGCCGGTGCTCTGCGACTTCGACTCGTCGTGCGTCGGGCCGCCGGAATGGGACCTGACGCCGCTCGCCGTCGGCCGTGAGCGGTTCGGGGACCCGCCGGTGCAGTACCGGACGTTCGCCGCGGCCTACGGCTTCGACGTGACGTCCTGGCCCGGTTTCGCCGTGCTGCGGGGGATCCGCGAACTGAAGCTGACGACCAGCGTGCTGCCCATCCTGCGCAGCCGGCCCCAGGTGCGGCCGGAGCTCTTCCGCCGGTTGGACGATCTCCGGCACGGCCGGACGGACGTCCGGTGGACGCGTTACCGCTGAGCGGACGTTGTCACATCATGTGACCGGCGCCACATCCTGCACGTGCATTCGACGACCTCGGATGACCGTTCGTCGCTTACGGAATGTCGTCTGCTCACGGTAGAAAGTTCTGCCCGACCGGTCACCTCCAATGGATGCCCAGTCATTCCAATGCGCAAGTTGCAGCTACACGCCGTGACGCCACGTCGGTTCTACCTGCATTGGCGCGCGTTCAAGACGCGACGACCGGTGCGCGCGTGAGCACGACGGCGAAGCCGAACGCCAATCCCATGACGGTCAGCTCGAGCGTCGCCCACGAGGCGAGCGCCGTCCGGTTGTGCCGGACGATCTGGGGCATCAGCCGCCAGCGGACGTTCGCGCCGAGCAGCGCGATCACCCCGGTGCAGGCGAGCTTGAGGATGAGCAGCTGCCCGTACGGCGTCGTGAAGATCGCCGCCCAGAACCCGATGGTCGGGTTGAGCGAGATCTCGATGAGGCCGTTGAACAGGCCGGTCGCCGCCGAGATGATCAGGCAGAGCGTCGCCAGCTTCGAGAACCGGGGCATCGCGTGCGCCAGCAGCGTCCGGTTCGCGACGAGCAGCACGGCCATCGCGCCGAGGCCGCCGGTCCAGGCGACGGCGCTCATGACGTGCAGCTCCATCGAGATCATCGTGTAGTCGTGGTAGCTCCAGTTCGACGCGTGCCCGGTGACCGGCAGCGGCAGCAGCGCGAACAGGCCGAGCCCGACGCGGACCTCGGCGGGGATCTTCTCGCCGTACCGCAGGGCGAGCGCGCCGATCCCGGCGTGCGCCAGGGCCAGCACGGCGACGATGACGAGCGCCTTCCCGGCGCCGACGTTCGCGATGTAGCCGCCGATGTCGGACGCCGTGAGCGTCGAGGTGCCCGGCTTGTACTCCGCGGTCTGCAGGATCAGCGTGACGACGGCGGTCGTGGCCCAGATGAGCGCGGCCGCGACGCCGGCCGGCCGGGCCAGCCGCATGATCGGCTCGGTGAGCTTCGGCCGGTCGTACCCGACGAGCACCGACAGCAGCGCGAGCCCGATCGTCGTGACCGCGGACAGGTCGAGCAGCACGCGGACGATCGGGATGCCGGCCGAGACCACCGCGCTGGGCTCCACCACGCCGGGGACCGGGGTGCTGGCGGTGAGCGCGACGCCGATGAGGGCGCCGAGCAGCCCCGCCGTCACCATGCAGAGCAGCGTGACGTAGCGGGGTTTGGTGGTGGTCTCGGCCTGAGTCATCGCGTCAGTTCTCTTCCACCGCTTTGCCGCCCGACCGGAGCGCGACGACCAGCCCGATCGCCAGCAGGACGACCGCGCCGGCGATCCACACCCAGATCGGCACCCCGGTGGACGACGACTGCGACGTCGCCTGCGAGGAGGAGCCGCCGGGCGACTTCGCCGCGTCCACGGTCGCCGGCGTGCCGGTGCCCGCGGCGGTGAGGGTGAACGTCAGCTCGCCGGTCACCGGGTGGCCGTCCGCGGACAGCACCCGGTAGCCGATCGTGTACTTCCCGGCCGGTCCGAGCGGCCGCAGTGGCGCGCTGATGACGTTGTTCACCACGCTGATCGGTCCTTCGGCCCACTGGCCGCCGCCGGGTCCGGTCACCGCGATCTGGTTGACGTCCGCGCCCTGCACGTACTGGTCGAACGTCAGGCTGACCTTCTGCGGCCCGGCGGCGACGGACGAGCCGTTCGCCGGGTCCGCGGAGATCAGCACGTTGTGCGCCAGCGCCGGGGTGGCCGTGCCGAGCACGGCCACCACCGTCAACGCCAGCGCCACGAGGGCTTTCCGCATTTAGCTGGCGCCTCCCGGCTTCGCTGTGGCCTTGCGGGCCCGGATCGTCGCGCCGGCCCCGACACCGAGACCGATCGCGCCCACGAGCAGGCCGGCCCCGCCGAGCCAGCGCGCGGTGCTGTCCGACGTCGACGACGCCGCGGCTTCAGTGTGCTCGCCGGTGGTCGCCGCGGTGTTCGCGCCCATGCCGGCGTGCTCGTCGCCGTCGGCGGCCTTCGCGGCCAGCTTGACGGCGGGCGCCGGGTGCTCCGGCTCTTCGCCACCGGCCGGGGTCGGCTGGTTCCAGTCGACGACCTTGCCGTCGCTGTAGGTCTGGTGGGCCGGGAACTCGACCTCGTCCACGTTGGACGGCAGCGGGCCGAAGCTGACCTCGAACTCCTGGTAGTCGGTGGACTTGAGCTCGCTGCCCGGCGCCGCGGTCCACGTCACCGCGGTGACGGCCTCGGTGATCTGCGTGCCGTTGTCCTTGGTGATCGGGGCCGGCAGCTTCGACTTGGTGACTTCGGCGGTCCAGCCGGGGATCGGCTTGGTCCGCACGCTGCCGATGCCGTAGTCCGCCTTGAAGTCCACGGCGACCTTGGTGGTCATCGTGGTCGGCTCTTCGCTCGGCACGCGGAACACGATCGCCGCGTAACCGCCCTTCGTCGGCTGGGCGCCGTAGACGTTGGCGGTGACGTGCGCGGAGGCGACGCCGGTGCCGAGGAGGCCGGCGACACCGATGGTGGCGGCGAGGAAACCGGCGCGCTTGAAGACGTGCTGGGACATGCGTTCACTCCTGATGAACTCAAAAGGGGACAGCGAACTCGGGGGTTCGCTGGTGCGGGGGAAGAAGCTCGGTTCAGGAGTGGGCGGGCGGGCCGCGCCGCCCGTGGATCCGGCGCAGGTCGACGCCGACGAGGTGGCTCGGCGCCGCGGTGCGGGCCGGGACGAGCGAGGCGGCCGCGACCGGCACCGGCAGCGGGCCGAGCAGCCGCGGCAGGATCGCCCGCAACGCGGCCAGCAGGCCGACCAGCGTCTCGTCCGCGCGAGCGAGCAGCAGCGCCGTGACCACGGTCGCGACGGCGTGCGCGGCGACCATGCCGAGGCTCTCGGTGCCCGGCATGGCGTACATGTCGTGGTGCCCGGCGAGCGTCGTGAGCAGCAGGTGCATCACGAGCTGGGCCGCGCCCAGCAGGCCGATGGTGGCGAGCGGGCCGCGGGCCTTGCGGGCCAGCGCGGTCGCCGTCCAGCCGAACAGGCCGCTGAGCAGCACGGTCATCGCCGGATCCGGCAGCCCGCCGTCGGCGAGCCGGTGCGCGGTGACGGTGAGCGCACCCGCGGTCACCGCGAGCAACACGCCGCGAGTAGCACCCAGCACGGCGGGACGCCGTCCTGAAGTGCTCATGGCGAACACTCTAAGCGACTCCCCGACGGGTGATTTGGTGATCCCGTCAACTGAGCACACGTGGAGTTCACGGCTCCCGATCGGCATCGGTTCAACGCTGTCATCGCCGGGTCTCCGCCCCGGGCCGGGGGCTCCGCCACCCGAAACCCTGAAAAATCGGCTTTTTGTTGCCGATCACGTCCGGATACGGAACGGTGTCGGAATCAATGAGGCCTGGAACGGGGGTTTGGCTTCGGCGCACGGTGGGTACTGAGCCGTCGGTCAGGAGCTAGCCCGTTCGGGTGAAGCCTCACGGACGCGGGCGGGAGTGCGGACACGGATGAATCTCTTCGAGTACATCTCGGACCGGGCGAGCAAGTTGTGGTTGGAGGCCTACCTGCACACCAGCCTGGTGGTGCAGTGCACGATCCTCGCGGCGGTGCTCGGCGTGCTGATCGGGGTGGCGGTCTACCGCAGCCCGATCGGTTCGGCGCTCGCCACCGCACTGGCCAGCACGATCCTGACGGTGCCGTCCTTCGCCCTCCTGGGGCTGCTGATCCCGATCTCCGGGCTTGGTCCGACGACCGCTGTCATCGCGCTGGTGCTCTACGGCCTCCTGCCGATCGTCCGGAACACCATCGTGGGACTCGACGGCGTCGACCCCGCGATCACCGATGCCGCGCGCGGCATCGGGATGAGCCGGTTCGGCGTGCTGACCCGGGTCGAGCTGCGGCTGGCCTGGCCGGCGATCCTCACCGGGATGCGGGTCTCCACGCAGATGCTGATGGGCATCGCGGTGATCTCGGCCTACGCGAAGGGCCCCGGCCTCGGCGCCGAGGTCTTCTCCGGGCTCACGAACGCGGGGAGCACGAACTCCCTGAACCAAGCCGTCACCGGCACGGTCGGGGTCGTCATCCTCGCCCTGATCCTCGACGGCATCTACGTCCTGATCAAGCGCTTCACCATCTCGAGGGGTGTCCGTGGCTGAGAACGCTGTGACCGAAGAAAACGGCGTCTCCGGCGTCGAGATCGAACTGGAGCACGTCACCAAGAAGTACGCCGGGACCCGCGAAGCCGCCGTCGACGACTTCTCCATGGTCGTGCCCGCCGGCAAGATCGTCGTCTTCGTCGGCCCGTCCGGCTGCGGCAAGACCACCACGATGCGGATGATCAACCGGCTGATCGAGCCGACGTCCGGCCGGATCACCATCGGCGGCGACGACGCGCTCAAGCTGGACGTCGACACCCTGCGCCGCCGGATCGGCTACGCGATCCAGCAGGCCGGGCTCTTCCCGCACTTCACCGTCGCGCAGAACATCGGGGTCGTGCCGGGCCTGCTCGGCTGGGACAAGCAGAAGGTCAACGACCGGGTCGAGGAGATGATGGACCTGGTCGGCCTCGACGCGTCCGACTTCCGCGACCGCTTCCCGCGGCAGCTCTCCGGCGGTCAGCAGCAGCGTGTCGGCGTCGCCCGCGCGCTGGCGGCCGACCCGCCGGTGCTGCTGATGGACGAGCCGTTCGGCGCGGTCGACCCGATCACCCGCGGCAACCTGCAGGACGAGCTCCTGCGGCTGCAGACGGAGCTGAAGAAGACCATCGTCTTCGTCACGCACGACTTCGACGAGGCCGTGAAGCTCGGCGACAAGATCGCGGTGCTGGGCAACCAGTCGTCGATCCTGCAGTACGACACGCCCGAGGCGATCCTGGCGAACCCGGCCAACGACACGGTCGCCGGCTTCGTCGGCGCCGGCGCGTCGCTGAAGCAGCTGACGCTGCTGCGGGTCCGCGACGTCGAGCTCCAGCAGGACGCGCTGACCGCGACGGTCGACGACGACCCGGCCGAGGTCCGCAAGAAGCTCGAAGACCAGCGCAAGCACTTCGCACTGGTCCTCGACCAGCGCAAGCGGCCGATCCGCTGGGCGCACGTGCGCGAGCTGACGTCGGCGTCGTCACTGGCGACCGCCGGACGGCCGCTGCGCGACATCGTCAGCCTGCAGTCGACGCTGCAGGACGCGCTCGAGGCGATGCTCGCCGAGGGCGGTTCGGTGCCGGTGACCGGTGCGCGCGGGGAGTACGCGGGCACCATCCAGCTGGACACCGTGATCGCGACCATCCAGCACCTGCGTGAAGAGCACACGAACGGCGAGGAGGTGTCCGCATGACCGCTGCCGTCGATACCGGTTTTTCCACCGAGTCCGGCTCCAAGCGCGCGGAACGCGTCCGGCTGTTCGCGCAGCCCGCCGTGGTGCTGGTGATCGTCGCCGTGACCCTGATCTGGGTGTTCTCGAGCGGCCTGACCGCGACCGAGAAGGAGACGCTCAACGCCTCTTCGCTGTTCACGGCGCTGGGTGACCACGTCCTGATGACGCTGGTGGTGACCGCGATCGTCGTACTGGTCGCGGTGCCGCTCGGGGTGATCGTGACGCGGCCGTGGGCGCGGTTCCTCGCGCCGATCTTCCTGGCGATCGCGAACATCGGCCAGGCCGCGCCCGCGCTCGGCGTGCTGGTGCTGTGGTTCATCGTCACCGGCGCGACCGGCGGGCTGTGGGTGGCGGCGCTGCCGCTGGCCTTCTACTCGCTGCTGCCGGTGCTGCGGAACACGATGGTCGGCATCCAGCAGGTCGACGAGTCGCTGATCGACGCGGGCCGCGGCATCGGGATGTCGGCGACCGCCGTGCTGTTCCGCGTCGAGATGCCGCTGGCCGTCCCGCTGATCCTGGCCGGCCTGCGCACCTCACTGGTGCTGGCGGTCGGCACCGCGACGTTCGGCATGTTCGTCAACGCCGGCGGGTTCGGGCTGCTCATCGACACCGGGTACAAGCTGAACCTGACCTCGGTGCTGGTCACCGGTTCGGTGCTGGCCGTGGCGCTCGCGCTGCTGGTCGACTGGCTCGGCGCGGTCGCCGAACAGTTCTTCGGACCGAAGGGGCTGCGATGAAATTCCGGCGCATAACGGCAGTCTTCGGCGCGGCGGTGCTGGGCGCGACGCTCTCGGCGTGCGGGCTGACGGTCAACCAGGCCGTGCCCTACGACATCCAGCCGGGCACGATCCAGCCGATCCCGTCGCTGCAGGGCCTGAAGGTCACGGTGGGGTCGAAGGACTTCACCGAGAACATCATCCTGGCGTACATGGCCGAGATGGCCCTGACCGCGTCGGGCGCGGACGTCGTCGACCTGTCGGACATCAAGGGGTCCAACTCGTCGCGGCAGGCGCTGCTCTCCGGGCAGACCGACGTCACCTGGGAGTACACCGGCACGGGCTGGATCAACTACCAGGGCAACGAGCTCCCGGTGCCCGGCGGCGAGAAGGCCCAGTACGAGGCGACGGCCAAGGCCGACGAAGAGAAGTTCGGCGTCACCTGGCTGAACTATTCGCCGCTCAACGACCAGTACGCCTTCGCCGTCACCGAGGCGTACGGCGCGCAGAACAACCTGAAGACGACGTCGGACCTCGCGGCGTTCATCAAGCAGAAGCCGGACCAGGCGGTGTTCTGCCTGGAGACGGAGTTCACCAGCCGCCAGGACGGGTTCCCGGCCGCGGTGAAGGCCTACGGCTTCCAGAACCCGAAGATCGAGAACTTCGGCATCGGCACGATCTACTCGGCGGTCGCGGGCGGCACGTGCCCGGTCGGCGAGGTGTTCACCACCGACGGCCGGATCTCCGGGCTCAACCTGCGGGTGCTCGAGGACGACAAGAAGGCGTTCCCGCAGTACAACGCCGTCGCGACGCTGCGCACGGACTTCGTCAAGGCGCACCCGGACATCCGCGGTCCGCTGGAGAAGATCAGCGCGGCGATCGACAACGAGCAGATGGTCCAGCTCTGCAAGCAGGTCGACGTCGACGGCCAGGACGCGGGCAAGGTGGCCCACGACTGGATGGTCAAGAAGGGCTTCGTGAAGTAGCCCGCCACGACGGGGAACGGCCGGGCAGCACACGCTGCCCGGCCGTTTCGCTGTCTCAGGCGGCCGCACCGGGCCCGGGCAGCGGGTCGACGTCGCGGGCGTGCATCGGCTCGCCGCAGCAGGTGCACCGCACGCCGGCCGCGCTGATCTCACCGCACCCGCGGTGGCGGTAGACCACCGGCGGCCCGGCCGCGCCGGCGAGCCACTTGTCACCCCAGCCGGCCATCACCATGAGCAGGTCGACGAGGTCGGTGCCCTTCTCCGTCAGGACGTACTCGTAGCGCGGCCGCTGGTCGTAGGGCCGCCGGTCGAGCACGCCGTGCTCGACGAGGTGGTTCAGCCGCTCGGTCAGGACCTTGCGCGAGATGCCGAGGTCCGCCTGGAGCTGCTCGAACCGGGTGAAGCCGACCCAGACGTCCCGCAGGATCAGCGGTGACCACGGCTCGCCGATGACGTCGAGCGTGCGCGCGATCGAGCACGCCATTTCGCCGAAGTTCGTCCGCTGCATGCACCCAGTCTACGCCTTGGGGTTCCCTCAGGGAACGCTGACTGCTACGGTTCTGGAGTCTCTTGAAGGAACTCTGGGAGGATGACGAGATGGGCAAGGTCTTCGGCGCACACGCGGTGTCGGTCGACGGGTACATCACCGGCGCCGGGCCCGGCCCTGGTCACGGGCTCGGCGACGGCGGTTCGCTCTTCGACTGGTACTTCGCCGGCGACACGCCCAGTGCGGTGTTCGACGGCTTCAAGCTGAGCGAGCCGAGCGCACGGGTCTTCGACGACGTCGCCGGCCGCGTCGGCGCGGTCGTCGCGGGCCGCAACACCTACGAGGACTCCGACCGCTTCGGCGGCGGCAGCCCGCACCCGACGGCGCCGCTCGTCCTGCTCAGCCACCGCCCGGCGCCCGGGATCACCGACCGGCAGACGCTCGTCACCACCGGGATCGAGGACGCCGTCGCGGCGGCGCGCGGGATCGCCGGCGACAAGGACGTCACCCTGATGGGTGGCGGTGTGCTGACCGAGGGGCTCAAGGCGGGGCTCGTCGACGAAGTCGTCCTGCACCAGGTGCCGGTCCTGCTCGGCGGCGGGCGTCCGTTCTTCCAGGCGCTGCCCGCGCACGTGCGCCTCCGCCTTCTCGAAGTTGTCCCGGCGCCCGGTGTCACCCATCTTCGATACGCAGTCGAAAACTGAAGGAGCAGCTCACCATGATCAACGACGACCTGCGCGAGATCCTCGCCGGCACCCCGATCGCCCACATCGCCACCGTGCTGCCCGACGGCGGCCCGCACGCCGTCCCGGTCTGGATCGGCACCCACGGCGACCACATCGCCGTCTTCACCGGTCCGGGCTCGCGCAAGGCCCGCAACTGGGAACGCGACCCCCGCGTCGCGATCTCCCTGACGCCGGCCGACAACCCGTACCAGCCGGTGATCATCCGCGGCACGGTCGTCGAACGGGTCGACGGCGACGCCGGCTGGGACATCGTCGACACCATCGCGAAGAAGTACACCGGCGGCCCGTACCCGCGTGAGCAGGAGCGTTTCGCCGTGCTCATCGAGCCCACCAGCCAGCAGGTGGGGATGCGCTGAGGCCTAGATGCCCAGGCGGTGCAGCAGCTGACCCTCCAACCGCTCCAGCTCGCCGGCGACCGCGCGGTGCGCCGACTTCCGGCGCGCCGCCGGCATCCGCTCGGCGGCGCGGACCGTCGCCGAGAGCTGCTCCAGCGTTCCGAGCGAGTCCTTTACGAACTCGACGTCGGCGGGCGTCGCCTTCTCGGACTTCTGCAGGTCCCGGCAGCCTTCGGCGATGCCCGCGATCCGGGCGTGCAGCGCCGCGCCGCGGCCGGTGTAGCTGCCGAGCTGGTCGACCTCGACCCCGAGCTTCCGCGCCTGGTAGCGGTCGTACACCTCCCGGGCGGCGCCCGCCGCGCGCACCGCGTACGGCGCGACCACGGGAATCACGACGGGCCCGAGCACCTTGGCCACCGCGATCGCGTTCTTCGTCTTCTTGGGGGTGAATCGGCCTTCACCCTCGACCTTGGCCTTGCGCGCCATGGCACCTCCTGCGACGTGTCGAAGTCCGAACTTACTGGTCTTGCCCGTGGCGGGCATGGCGGCTCGGCGGTGGCCTCTAGAGTGATCTCCATGAAGGGCGAGGTGGTACTCGACGCGGGAGCGGTCAGCCGCTGCCGCCGCCGGGTGCACCTCGAGCACGATCCGCTCATGCGCGGGGTCCCGCTGTCACCGCCGGATCCGACGGCGCAGCAGCGGATCGCCGACGCCGCAGCGCATCGGGACGACATCGTCGCCCGGCTGATGGCCGCGTCCGGCGGGCCGGAGCAGTGGGTGAAGATCGATCGCGACCTCCCGGCGGGCGAGCGCGTCGAACGCACCGAGCAGGCCTTCGCCGCCGAAGCGCGCTACATCTGGGGCGCGTTGCTGCCGGTCGACCCGGCCGGGCACCGGCGCGGCGGCATCGACCTGCTCGTCCGCACCGGCCGCGGGTACGTGCCGGTGCTCGTCGTGCGCCACCGCATCACCGACCGCGGCGCCGGCGCGATCGTCACCGAGATGACCGACCTCGACCCGGCCAACCGCGGCTCCGACAGCGGCCGCAAGGTCCGTTCGCAGCCGCGTGACCAGCTCCGGCTGGTGCACATCCGCCGGATGCTGCAGACGCTCGGGCAGGCCGACGAAGGTCTCGTCCTCGGCGGCGTGATCGGCCTCGACGCCGACGTCGTCGTCTGGCACGACCTCACCGCGGGCACCTGGCCGAACGGGCGCAGCGCGATCACCGAGTACCAGGCCCGGTTCGCCGACCGGCTCGCCATCGCCAACGCGGCGGCGAACGGCGAGGAGCCGCTGGCCGAGCCGTCGCGGGTGCTGGAGTGCCGCGGGTGTCCCTGGTGGCCGACGTGCGAAGCGCTGCTCACCGAGACCCGGGACGTCAGCCTCGTGGTGCGCGGCGAGGACGCGATGGAGCTGCGCCGCGCCGGCGTGTCCACTGTGGACAACCTGGCCGCGCTCGACCCGGCGGGCGAGGCGCCGGTGATCAACTGGACCGGCGTGACGTTCCCGGACGCCGTCGTGCTCGCCCGCGCCTGGCTGGCCGGTCTCACGCTCGTCCGCCGCGTCGACCGGGTCGACGTGCCGCGCGGCGACGTCGAGGTCGACGTCGACATGGAGAGCTTCGGCGACGCCGGCGCGTACCTCTGGGGCTGCCTGCTCAGCGGCGCCGACATCGGCCTGGAGCCGGGCTACCGCGCGTTCGCGACGTGGGATCCGCTGCCGACCGGCGACGAAGCCCGCTCGTTCGCCGAGTTCTGGGCCTGGCTGACCGACGTCCGCGAGCGCACCGAAGCGGCGGGGCTGACCTTCCGCGCCTACTGCTACAACGCGCTCGCCGAGAACCGCTGGCTCTTCGGCTCGGTCGAGCGCTTCGGCGACCACCCGGGCATCCCCGCGAAGAAGGAAGTCCAGTCCTTTGTGGACTCCGAGGAGTGGGTCGACCTCTTCCGCAGCGTCACCGACCAGTTCCTCTGCTCCCAGGGCAAGGGCCTGAAGGTGATCGCCCCGGCCGCCGGCTTCTCCTGGCGCGACCCGGAGGCGGGTGGCGAGGCGTCGATGCGCTGGTACCGCGACGCCGTCGGGATGGACGGCGAGACGCCGGACGACACCCAGCGCGAGCGGCTGCTGCGCTACAACGAGGACGACGTCCTCGCGACGCACGCCCTGCGTGGCTGGATCAGCGAGCGGGCCCAGGTCGAGGTCCCGTACATGTTCGACCTCTGATTGTTTCACCGGCTAAGACACTTGCCCGCTGGCGCGTCTTGCGTATACTCGTCCACGAGTATTCGGCTACGAGGAGTGCGGGATGAAGCGGCGGAAGGTCGGCAACCTGCTCGGGCTGGCCGTGCTGTCCGTCGTGCTGGAACGCCCGATGCACCCCTACGAGATGGCGGCCGTGCTCAAGTACCGCGGCAAGGAAGCCGACCTGCCGATCAAGTGGGGCTCGCTCTACACGGTCGTCGCGAACCTCCGGAAGCACGGCTTCCTCGAGGCCGTCGGCAGCGTCAAGGACGGCGGCCGGCCCGAGCGGACCGTCTACCGGATCACGAAGGCCGGGCACGAGGAGTTCGAGGACTGGGTCCGCGAGCTCGTCGGCACGGTCGAACGGGAGCCGCCGCGGTTCCAGTCCGGGCTGTCGATGATGGGCGTTCTCGGCCCGGACCAGACGATCAGCCTGCTGCGGCACCGCATCGAGCAGCTCGAAGACCACGTCGAGGCGCAACGGGCGTCGCTCGAGCAGCTGCGTCCGATGATGCCGCGGCTGTTCCTGGTGGAGGTCGAGTACGACCTGGCGATGACGCTCGCCGAAGCCGAGTGGTCCAGGGCCTTCCTGGGCGAGCTGACCAGTGGCGCCGTGCCCGGCATCGAGGCCTGGCGGCGTTACTACGAGACCGGCGAACTCCCCGCTGACCTGGGGGAGCTCGTGGAAAAAGAGGAATAGCACGGACCCCGGGCAGTGCTGGCACACCGCCCGGGGTCCTCGACCCCGAACCGAGCACGCCCGGTCACGAGGTGGCACCGGTAAGGATAACCGGGCGGCTCTTCGGTTCGGCTCACCCGAAGAGGAGAGATCCATGGAAACGACCCGCAAGCACAAAGTGCCCGAGATGGAGGGCCGCCAGGCTCGCTGGTACGCCAAGAACCGGGGGACCGAGGCGCAGCTGAAGCAGTACCGGCGGCAGGCGGCCGAAGTGGTGGCCGGGCTGGCGGCCGGCGCCGAGATCCTGGAGGTGGCGCCCGGTCCCGGGTTCTTCGCCATCGAACTGGCGAAGCTCGGCTTCCGCGTCACCGGCCTCGACATCAGCCACACGATGGTCGAGATCGCGCTCGAAGAGGCCGCGCGCGCCGGGATGGCCGTCGACTTCCGGCAGGGCGACGTCACGACGGCGCCGTTCGCCGACGAGTCGTTCGACCTGCTGGTCTGCCAGGCCGCGTTCAAGAACTTCCGGCAGCCGGTGACGGCGTTGAACGAGATGCACCGGGTGCTGCGGCCGGGCGGGTTCGCGGTGATCCACGACCTGAACCACCAGGCCACCGGCGCGGACATCCAGCGTGAGGTCGACTCGATGGACGTGGGCGTGCTCAACGGCTTCACCGTGCGGCAGACGCTCGGCTGGCTGCGGCGCCGCGCGTTCACCCCGGCGCAGTTCGAGGAGCTGGCCACCGAAAGCGAGTTCGCCGGCTGCTCAGTCACGCAGGCCGGCATCGGCCTGGAGGTCCGTCTCACCCGCTGAGACGAGCTTTCTCTGGGAAAGATGCGTCCGAGGGCCCCTCGGACGCATCTTTCCCGGCGAAAGTGCCGCCCTTGAGGTCAGCGCGGGGCCATGCGCAGTGAGCCGTCCATGCGGACGACTTCGCCGTTGAGGTAGTCGTGGTCGATCAGGGACAGCGCGAGCTGCGCGTACTCGTCCGGGCGCGCGAGGCGCTTCGGGAACGGGACGCCGGCGGCGAGCGACGCGCGGAAGTCGTCGCTGACGGTGGCGAGCATCGGGGTGTCGACGATGCCGGGCGCGATGGTCAGCACGCGGATGCCCTGCGAGGCCAGGTCGCGAGCCGCGGGCAGGGTCATGCCGACGATGCCGCCCTTGGACGACGCGTAGGCGACCTGCCCGATCTGGCCGTCGAAGGCGGCGATGGACGCGGTGTTGATGATGACGCCGCGGGCGTCGTCTTCGAGGGGCTCGGTCTTCGCGATCGCCTCGGCCGCGATGGTCAGCACGTTGAAGCTGCCGATCAGGTTGATCTGGACGACCTTCGCGTACAGCGCGAGGTCGTGGCGGCCCTTCTTGGACAGGATCCGCGCGGACGGCCCGATGCCGGCGCAGTTCACCACGGTCCGCAGCGGCACCCCCGAGCCGGACGCGGTCGCGACGGCGGCCTCGACCTGGTCGACGTCGGTGACGTCGGCCTCGACGTAGGTGATGCCGTCGACCTGCTCGGCCTTCTCGATCGAGGAGGCGAGGTCGAGCGCGAACACCCGCGCGCCCTTGGCCGCGAGGGCCTTCGCCGTCGCCCCGCCGAGGCCGGACGCACCCCCGGTGACGAGCGCCGCGGTGTCGGTGATCTGCATCTGTGCCGTTCCCTTCGGACTGCTGCGTTGGATCCGGCCCTAGGTTAACGCTCGTTCGCATGGGCGCGATTCGTGTCTTCGCTCACCGCTCCCGAGGGCGACCGTTCCCGTTAGCGCGGTGGTCACGTCCGGCTGTCACCTTCAGCACCATGACGCCTGCTCGGATCGTGGTGGTGGGAACGGGTTACGTCGGACTGACCACGGGCGCTTGCCTGGCCAGTCTCGGGCATTACGTCACGTGCGTGGACGTCGACCGCGCGAAGGTGTCGAGACTGCGCGCGGGGCGCGTGGACATCCTCGAACCGGGTCTGGCCGAGCTGGTCGGCCGCGGCGTCGGGGCCGGGCGCCTCCAGTTCGTCGTCGGCGCGCGGGACGCCGTCCGCGACGCCGAAGCCGTGTTCCTCTGCGTCCCGACGCCGATGGGCGCCGGCGGTTCCGCGGACCTGCGCGCGGTGGAAGCGGTGGTCGCCGAGATCGGCGACGTCCTGCCCGACGGGTGCGCGCTGGTCACCAAGTCGACCGTGCCGGTCGGCACGGCGCAGCGGATCGAGGCGATGCTGGGCCGCACCGACGTCCCGGTGGTGTCGAACCCCGAGTTCCTGCGCGAGGGCACCGCCGTCGCGGACTTCCTGGGCCCGGACCGGATCGTCGTCGGCTCGGACGACCTCGCCGCCGCGCGCTGGGTCGGCGAGCTGTACGCCGACCTCGCGGCGCCGGTCGTCGTCTCCGACGCGGCGAGCGCGGAGCTCGTGAAGTACGCCGCGAACTGCTACCTCGCGCTCAAGCTGTCCTACGTGAACTCGATCGCCGAGCTGTGCGAGCGCCTCGGCGCGGACATCGACCTCGTCACCGAGGGCATGGGCCACGACCGGCGGATCGGGCGGACGTTCCTCAAGCCCGGCCCGGGCTGGGGCGGCTCGTGCCTGCCGAAGGACACCAGCGCGCTGGTCAAGGTGGCCGAGTCGGTGAACTACGACTTCAAGATGCTGACCTCGGCCATCGACGAGAACATCGCCCAGCGCGACCGGATCGTCGCGAAGATCGCCGGCGCGGTCGGCGGCACGCTCGCCGGGGCCCGGATCGGCGTGCTGGGCCTGGCCTTCAAAGCGGGCACGAACGATCTGCGCGACTCGCCCGCGCTCGCCGTGTGCTCGGTGCTGGGCGCGCTCGGCGCCGAGCTGATCGCCTACGACCCGGCCGTCGACAGCGAGCTGCCCGGGATGACCGTCGTCGACGACGCCTACCAGGTCGCGAAGGACGCGGACGTCGTCGTCGTGCTGACCGAGTGGGCCGAGTTCAAGCACCTCGACTGGGCCGCGATGGCCGAGCTGATGGACGGCGTCGACGTCGTCGACACGCGCAACCTGCTGGATCCGCGGGTGATCGTCGACGCGGGGCTGTCCTGGCAGGGTGTCGGCCGGCCGCGGGCGGCGGCCCGAATCAAGGTTTCCTGAGTGCCTTCGGCTGGCTAAGATCGTCGGCACGGCATCGCGTGTCGGTCACCGGCTGGGTGAGGCATGGAGGTGGCGGGAGTGCCCCGGAGGCATTTCACCCGTGTCAGCATCAGTTTCCGTTGAATTGAACCACTTGATCGTCCCGTCCCGGAACAACCGGGAATCCGCCGAATTCCTGGCGCACCTGCTCGGCCTCGAAGTCGGGCAGGAATGGGGCCCGTTCATCCCGGTCGAGGTCCGCAACGGCGTCCGCCTGGACTTCGCGACCGTCCCCGAGCAGGACCTCCGCCTGCAGCACTACTGTTTCCTGATCCCGGAGGACGACTTCGACGCCGTCTTCGCGCGGCTCGTCGAAACCGGCGTGACCTACCACGCCGATCCGATGGGCAAGCAGGTCGGCGAAATCAACCACAACCACGGCGGCCGTGGCGTTTATTTCCTCGATCCCGGCGGGAACGGGATGGAAATCATCACGCAGCCGTACGAGCCGGAGCGGCAACGCCCGGCTTCCTGGTAGCTGATCGGACCCCGTGCGTCCCAAGGGGCGCGCGGGGTCCTTAGCAATGCGTACTATCGGGGCATGTTCACGACGAGGCCCGAGCTGGCCGGCACCTTCGGGATGGTCGCGTCGACGCACTGGCTGGCTTCGGCCACCGGGATGGCGGTGCTGGAGGACGGCGGCAACGCGTTCGACGCGGCGGTCGCCGCCGGGTTCGTCCTGCAGGTCGCCGAGCCGCACCTGTGCGGGCCGGCGGGCCAGGTGCCCGGCATCTTCGTGACGGCGGGCGATCCGACACCCCGCGCGCTCGCGAGCCAGGGCCCGTCGCCCGCGGCCGCGACGCCCGGGCACTTCGCCTCGCTGGGGTTGGACCTGATCCCGGGCAGCGGCCTGCTCCCGGCGACGGTCCCGGGCGCGTGGGACGGCTGGCTCCTCCTGCTTCGCGACTACGGCACGAAGTCCCTTCGCGAGGTGCTGCGCTACGCGATCGGCTACGCGCGCAACGGCACGCCGCTGGTCTCGCGGGTCGGCGACACGATCCGCGCCGTCGAAGGGCTGTTCGTCGAGCACTGGCCGACGTCGGCGGCGCTGTGGCTGCCGGACGGCAAGCCCGCGGCGGGCCTGCACAAGAACCCCGCGCTGGCGGACACGTGGGAGCGCCTCCTGCGCGAGTCCGAAGCCGTCTCCGGCCGCGAAGCGCAACTCGACGCCGGCCGTCGTGCCTGGTCACAGGGTTTTGTCGCCGAAGCGATCGACGCGTTCAGCCGCACGGCGTTCCGCGACGACTCGGGCCGCGACCACGCGGGCCTGCTCACCGGCGACGACCTCGCGTCGTGGTCGGCGGGCTACGAAGACCCGGTCTCGGTGGACGTCGACGACTGGCGCCTGGTCAAGCTGGGCGGCTGGACGCAGGGGCCGGCGCTGTTGCAGCAGGCGTTGCTGATGCACGGTTTCCGTGACGAACTGTCCTTTGTGGACGGAGTGGCGTCGGAGCGCACGGTGCACCTGTCGGTCGAAGCGGCGAAGCTCGCCTTCGCGGACCGCGAGGCCTGGTACGGCGACACCGACGTCCCGCTGGACGTGCTGCTCTCGGCGTCGTACACCGACGCCCGGCGCGCGTTGATCACCGACACGGCGTCCGCGGACCTGCGGCCCGGCGACGCCCGCGGGCCCGCCCGGCTCCCGGCGATCCTGAACTCGCTGCAGGGCGTGCGCGCGGAAGGCGGCGCGACGGGCGAGCCGACCGTCGGCCCCCAGGGCCAGACCCGCGGCGACACGGTCCACCTCGACGTCGTCGACGCGGCGGGCAACCTGGTGTCGCTGACGCCGTCCGGCGGCTGGCTGCAGTCCAGCCCGACGATCCCCGAACTGGGCTTCTGCCTCGACTCGCGCGGCCAGATGTTCTGGCTGGAGCAGGGCCTGCCGAACTCACTGGCCCCTGGCAAGCGCCCGCGCATCACGCTGTCGCCGTCGCTGGCGTTGCGCGGCGGCGTCCCGACGCTGGCGTTCGGCACCCCGGGTGGTGACCAGCAGGACCAGTGGCAGCTGTGCTTCTGGCTCGCCCACGTCTACGGCGGCCTGAACCTCCAGGAGTCGATCGACGCGCCGGCCTGGCACACGACGGCGTTCCCCAGCTCGTTCTACCCGCGCTCGTGGAACCCGCGCGAGCTGGTGGTCGAGTCGCGGCTGGGCGCGGCCACCCTGGCCGGCCTGCGAAACCGCGGCCACGAGCTGATCGACGCCGGCGACTGGGCGCTGGGCCGCCTCGCGGCGGTCTCCCGCTCCGAAGGTGTGCTCCGCGCGGGGGCCAACGCCCGCGGTATGCAGGGGTACGCGGCGGGCCGGTAGCGCCGATCGAAGAAATCCGGGATTCACCCGTCGGAAAACCTCGCCCCCGAGCGACGATGAGGGTGTGACGGAACCTCGGGTGCAACCGGACCCGGCCTTCGCGCTGCTCGGGCTCTACGAGACCGCGCTGCCGGAGGTCTACGGGTACCTGCTGTCCCGGTGCGGTGACCGGACGCTCGCCGAGGAGCTCACTTCCGAGACCTTCCTCGGGGCGGTCGCCGCCTGTCGCAAGGAGTACGCACCTCCAGTGAGCACCGGGTGGCTGATCGGCGTCGCCCGGCACAAGCTCGCCGACCACTGGCGGCGCAAAGAACGTGAGGAACGCGGACTGCGCCTGGTCCACGACAGTGAGCCGGACGTCGAGGACCCGTGGGACGAGCAGCTCGACGCCCTGCGCGCGAGACAGGTGCTCGCCTCACTCGGGCCGCACCACCAAGCGGCGCTGACCCTGCGCTACGTCGACGGCCTCGGTGTCCCCGAGGTCGCCGGCCACCTGGGCCGCAGCGTGCACGCCACCGAGGCGCTGCTCGTGCGGGCCCGCGCCGCGTTCCGGCGTTCCTACGAGAAGGGGGGTCGCGATGCCTGAGCCGTTCGACGCGCTCCGCCGGCCCTCCGACCGGGTCGACCCCGACCCGGACTTCGCCGCCGAACTGCGCGACAACCTGCGTCGCGTGATCTTGAACGGAGCCGACATGACCACCACGGAAGCCCCTGCCACCACCGCCGAGCTGCGGTCGCTGACGCCCTACCTCGCCGTGTCCGACGCCCGGGCCGCGCTCGACTTCTACGTCGACGTCTTCGGCGCGACCCGGCGCGGCGAGCCGATCCTGATGGACGACGGCCGCGTCGGGCACGCCGAGCTGGCCATCGGCGACGCCGTGCTGATGCTCGCCGAGGAGTACCCGGAGATCGGGCACGTCGCCGCCGAGGGTGGCGCGTCGGTGCGGGTCGAGGTGCCGGACCCGGACGTCAGCGTCACCCGCGCCCTCGAACTCGGCGCGACGCTGATCCGCGCGGTGAGCGACTCGCCGTACGGCCGCGGCGGCTCGTTCCGCGACCCGTTCGGCCAGCGCTGGCTGGTCTCGCAGGCCGCGCCGAAACCGGAGCCGCAGCCCAAGCCGGGCGAGTCGATGTACTTCACGTTCCAGGTCCCGGACGCCGAGCCGGCGAAGACGTTCTACGGCGCGGTGCTCGGCTGGCAGTTCGCGCCCGGCTCGGTCGAAGGCGCGTGGAACATCGAGGGCCACGGCCGCCCGGGCGGCCTGTGGGGCGGGCCCGGCCGCCAGGTCGGCTGGAAGCTGATGTTCGCGGTGGACGACCTGGAAGCCGCGCTCACCCGGGTGCGTGACCAGGGTGGCCAGGCGGGCGAGGTCGAGAACCACCCGTACGGCTTCACGGCGGACTGCACCGACAACCAGGGCATCGAGTTCTGGCTCTGGGAGCAGCCGGGCAGCTGATCACGTCCGCGGGTCCGGCAGCCGCCTCGCGGTGATGGCGACGACCACCGCCAGCACCGCGATCAGGCCGATGACCAGCGCGAACGCGTCCCGAACGCCCAGCGCGCCCGGCGCCGACAGGGCCGCGTACAGGCTCCCGAGCGTCGCGATGCCGAGCGCCAGCGACGTCTGCTGGGTCGTCGTCATGACGCCCGAGCCGACGCCGGCCAGGTCCGTCGGGACGTGGGACAGCACGATCCGGAACAACGTCGTCATCGCGAGCGCGTTGCCCACGCCGATCGCCACCATCGACGGCGCCAGGTCGAGGATCGTCAGGTTCGGCCACTGCGCCAGCGACGTGCACAGCAGTGCCACCATGCCCACCGCGTTGATCGCGCCGCCGACCGCGACGACCTTCTGGCCGTACCGCGTCACCAGGCGGCTGCTCAGCATCGACACCGTGAAGTACGCGACGGCCATCGGCGTCAGCGCCGCGCCCGCGCCCAGCGGCCCGAAGTGCAGGCCCTCCTGCAGCGTCATCGCGTAGACGAACATGAACGAGCCGAACGCGCAGAAGAACGGGACCCCCACCAGCAGCCCGCGGCGCACGCTCGGCAGCCGCATCACCGACGGCGGCAGCAACGGCGTCCCGCCGAGCCGCTCGAGACGTCGCTCGACGTGCACGAACGCGGCCGCGGCGAACGGGGACAGCGCCAGCAGCACGATCGTCCACACCGGCCAGCCCAGCGCGCGGCCTTCCATCAGCGGGACCAGGAACGACAGGAGCGTCACGGCCAGCAACGTCGTCCCGAGCCGGTCGACGCCCAGCGGGTTGTGCGCGCGGCTTTCCGGCAGGCGGCGCGCCAGCAGCAGCACGACCAGCCCGATCGGGACGTTCACCAGGAAGATCGGGCGCCAGCCGGTGCCGAACAGGTTCGCCGCCACCAGGGCGCCGCCGGCGAGCTGGCCGACGACCGTCGAGAGGCCGCCCGTCGCCCCGAACAACCCGAGGGCGCGGGACCGCTCTTCGCCGGACGTCGTCGCCTGGATGATCGAGAGCACCTGCGGCAGCAGCAACGCCGACGCCGCCCCCTGCGCGGCGCGGGCGATCACCAGCGTGGTCGCTGTCGGGGCGATTCCGCAGGCCAGGGACGTCAACGTGAACAGCCAGAGGCCGGCGAAGAACAGCCGACGGCGGCCGAACGAGTCGCCGAGGCGGCCGCCGACCACCAGCAGCACCGCGTACGCGATGCCGTAGGCGGCGACCACCAGCTCCAGCGTGGCCGTGGACGCGTGGAGGTCGGCGTCGATCGTGGGCAGGGCGACGTTGACGATGAAGAAGTCGATGATCGGGAGTGCCGCCCCCAGCAGCACGGTGACCAGGCCGGCGGGGGTCAGTCCCGGCCGGGCCGGGACGCCGGGGGTGCTCGGCGCGAGTTCAGTCGTGGTCATGAGTACTACGATCGACCTCTAGCTAACCTGGTACCAGTTGCTGTTCATCCGGGTACCGCCACTACCTGGTACCAGTTTCGCTGGCGTGCGATCCTGGCACCATGACCACCGCCGTCGAATCCGAACTCCGCCGCCAGGAGCTGGCGCGGTTCCTGCGCAGCCGGCGGGAGCGGATCACGCCCGAGCAGGTCGGCCTGCCGCTGATGGGCCGCCGCCGGACGCCGGGGCTGCGCCGCGAAGAGGTCGCGCAGCTCGCCGGCGTCGGGGTCACCTGGTACACGTGGCTCGAACAGGGCCGCGACATCAACGCGTCCGAGCAGGTCCTGCTGGCGATCGCGCGCACGCTGCGCCTCGACCCGCACGAGCACACCCACCTGTTCCGGCTGGCCGGCGCGCCCGAGCCGGAGAGCGGCAAGGACTGCCAGGTCCTCTCGCCGCAGCTGGAAATGATGCTGAAGAAGCTCGAGCCGTACCCGGTCGCGGTGCGCAACGCCCGTTGCGACCTGCTGGGCTACAACCGCGGTTACAGCTGGCTGATGGGCGACGTCGACGCCATCCCGTTCGAGGACCGCAACACCCTCGTCCAGTGCCTGCTCAACCCGCAGTGGCGCGAGCGGATGCTCGACTGGGACACGAACATCCCGCGCGTCATCGCGTCGTTCCGCGCGGCGATGGCCGAGCACGTCGCCGAGCCGGCGTGGAAGCAGCTGGTCAAGCGGCTGAAGGCGGAGTCGCCGCTGTTCGCCGAGCTCTGGCCGCACCACGACGTCAACTCCGAGCCGATCCGCACCAAGCGCTACCTGCACCCGGACGTCGGCCTGCTGTGCTTCAACTTCACCTACCTCTACTTCGGCCGCCGCTCGGAGATCACCGTGTCGACCTACACCCCGGCCGACGCGGAGACGGCGGCGAAGCTGCCGCTCATGGCCGGCTGACTACGGCACCCGACGTACGCGGAGAGTCGCTTCAGGACGGACGCGGCCGCCGTCGCCGACCGGTAGCTTTCGCGGTATGAGACGGCCGCCGCAGTCGAGCCTGTCCCCGTGGGTGGGGCGGGTGGTGCGCACGGTCGTCGTCACGGTCTTCGTGCTCGGCGCGACCAGCGGCGCGTCGCGCTGGCAGCCCGGTTCGCCGCCGATGACGCCGGTCGCCGGCGCCTGGCTCGTCGCCACCACGCTGACGCTGCTGCTCGTCCACCGCTTCCCGCTGACGCTCTTCCTGATCACGACGGCGTCCGCGTTCGGCTACTACGCCTCGGGCTTTCCCGGCGGGCCGGTCATCGTCGTGCCGACCATCGCGTTGTTCGTGCTCACCCGGCAGCGCGGCCCGCTCGTCGCCGGGATCACCGGCGCCGGCGCGCTGGCCGTGCTCTACCTGGGCCACATCGTCACGTCGGGGTCGTTCGTGCTGGCCGTCGGCGCCGGGTTCCTCGTCGTCTGGCTGGTCGCGGTGATCGGGATCGGCACCGCCGTCCGGTACCAGTTCGCCGCCGTCGCGGCCCGGCGCGAGCAGGCCGACGAGCACCGGCACCGGCTCGCCGAGCAGGAGCGGCTGCGGATCGCGCGCGAGGTGCACGACGTCGTCGCGCACAGCCTGGCCATGATCAACGTCCAGGCCGGCGTCGCCGCGCACGTCGCCGACCGGCGGCCCGAGCAGGCGAAGGAGGCGCTGCTCAACATCAAGGAGGCCAGCGCGTCCGCGCTCAAGGACCTGCGTGCCACCCTCGCCGTGCTGCGGTCGGGGGAGGACAAGGCGCCCGCGCCGAGCCTCGCCCAGGCCGCCGAGCTGCTGGCCCACGCGCGCGACGCCGGCCTCACGGTGGACGTCCACGGCGAGGCCGGCGAGCTTCCGGCGCCGGTCGACGCCGCCGGGTACCGGATCCTGCAGGAGTCGCTGACCAACGTCGTCCGGCACGCCGACCAGGCACGCCACGTCGACGTCCGGTTCGGCCGGCCGGCGGGCGCCTTCACGCTCCGGGTGCGCGACGACGGCCGCGGCACCACCCAGCCGGCCCCGGGCCACGGCCTGCGGGGCATGGCCGAACGCGCCGCGGCGCTCGGCGGGCGCTTCACGGCCCAGCCGCTCGGCGACGGCTTCGAAGTGTTCGTCGAGCTACCGATCGAGGGAGACGCATGATCCGCGTCCTGCTGGCCGATGACCAGGTGCTGGTCCGCGCCGGGTTCCGGGTGCTGCTGGAGACCGAGGACGGCTTCGACGTCTGCGGCGAAGCGGGTGACGGCGAACAGGCCGTCGCGCTCGCCATCGAGCACAAGCCGGACATCGTCGTGATGGACATCCGCATGCCGGGCGTCGACGGCCTCGAAGCCACCCGCCGGATCTCCGCGAACCCCGAGCTCGCCGGGACGAAGGTGCTGGTCCTGACCACCTTCGACATCGACGAGTACGTCTACGAGGCGTTGCGCGCCGGCGCCGGCGGGTTCCTGCTGAAGGACACCGAGCCGGTCGAGCTGCTGCGCGCGCTGCGCGTCGTCACGAGCGGGGAGGCGCTGCTGGCACCGACCGTCACGCGCCGGCTGATCCAGGAGTTCGTCGGCCGGCCGGAGAACCGGCGGATCGACACCAGCGCCGTCCGGGAGATCACCGACCGCGAACGCGAGGTCCTCGGCCTGGTCGCCGGCGGCATGTCGAACGACGAGATCGCCGCCCACCTGGTGATCTCGACGGCCACCGCGCGCACCCACGTCAGCCGCATCATGACGAAGATCGGTGCCCGCGACCGCGCCCAGCTCGTGGTGCTCGCCTACGAGTCCGGCCTGGTCACTCCACGTCGGCCGTGACGCCGGAGCGGCGCAGCGCGACGAAGACGTTCAGCACGAAGACGACGAGCACCAGGCCGGCGGAGAGCCAGAACCCGAGCCGCAGGTCGACGGCGGCAGTGGCTTCGTCGTCGAGGTTGGCCTGGCTCGTCGACAGCGTCGAGACGGTGGCCGCGATCGTTCGGGTGTAGTCGGTGAGGTTCCGCAGCGCGAACACCTCGGTCACCACGAGCAGCGCGGCGGCCGTGCCGGCGACGACGACCGCCGTCAGCGCACGCACCTTCGGCGTCCGCGGCAACGCCGTCGCGAGGCCGAGGACCAGCAGCACCGCGACGACGATCGCCAGCACCTGGACCAGGCCCGGCATGTCGAACTTGTCCGCCACGGCCGTCTGCTGCGCCGGGGTCAGGCCGAGGCCGTCGATCCCGGTGAACTTCTGCTGGCCGGAGGCCAGATCGGCGCCGGAGTAGGTCACCGCGGCCCGGGTGCCGTCCGGCGCGTCGCAGGATGCGGCCAGGCACGGCAGGAACAGGAAGAGCAGCAAAGCGAGCAGGAAGCCGGCGGGGGTGATCCGGCGCGTCACGAGCTTGGGCACGCCGACGACCCAACCACAGCTCAGCCGCGCTTGACCCGCCGGACCAGGCGAACCGCCCGCACCAGGAACACGACGGCGAGGACGGCGACCAGGCAGATCCAGATCACGGCGCCTCCTCTCCCGGACGATGCTCTGTTCAGAGGGCGTCCGGGAGGGGGAGGGGGTTCATCGACACGGCCTAAGTCACACCTTCGGGCTAAGCGCTACCGGAGCAAGTCACGCTCGCGGTCTTCGCGCCCAGGCGGCCCCTGACGGCACGGGCAGCCCGCCCGAGTACAACCCCGGTACGAGGGCGACCCGCCCGCACCGCCAGGAACCACCTGGATCACGAAGCCCATCGAGCAGACTTACTCCGGCAGCGCTAAGCCGTGCTCAGTTGTTCGTGCGCTCCGTCGGCGGCGCCTTCTGGACCTGGGCGGTCAGCAGCGTCTTGAACGAGGCGAGCGTCGCGTCCTTGGACGGGCCGAACGAGTCCACGATGACGACGCGGTTGTAGAGGACGTAGACCGCGCGGTAGACCTGCTGGCTGCTGTCCGCCGCCGAGAACACCTGGACCCCGTGCAGGGACAGGTTGCGGTTGGCGGTCAGGCCGCCCTCCTGCTCGGCGTTCGCGTACTCCGCCGCCACCGCGGACGCGGCCTGCGCGTTCGGCAGCTCGAGCGCGAACAGGCCGAGCGTGACGTCGCCGTCCTTGGTCGTCTTGAGCAGGCCGTCGGTCATGCCGCCGGACTTGAGCTTCTCGATGACCGTGGTCGGCAGGTACTTGGCCGACTGCAGCTTGTCCAGGTCGAACTCGCCACCACCGGCGCGGGTCGTGCCGGCCGGGGTGACCAGCGCCGCGGAGTTGTCGCTCGGCTCGGGCTTGGCCGCGGGCGGCTCCGGCAGCGGCTTCACCGTCGGGGCCGGCGGCGGCTGCTGCGTGGTGCTCTGCTGGGCGACCGGCGGGGTGGTGCCGTTGTCCTTGATGAACAGCGCCCAGACGCCGTAGCCGAGACCGGCCACGACCAGGACGGCGATCACGGCGAAGGCGATCTTCTTGCCCTTGCCGGACGACGGCTGCGTCTGGAAGCTCTCCGGGCCCTGGCTGATCCAGTCCGCGTTGCCCGACTGCGCCATCGGCGGGAAGTCCGAGCCGCCCCACGGCGGGCTGACGTCCTGCTGCTGCGCGCCCCACGGGTTCTGCTGGCTCTGCTGCGGCGGCCGCTGGAAGCCACCGGCCGGGGACTGCTGGCCGTACTGCTGCTGGGGGAACCCACCGGCCGGGGACTGCTGGCTGTACTGCGGCTGCTGTTGCTGCTGCCACTGCGGGACGACCTGGGTCCGCTCGCCGCCCCCGGCGTCGGTGGCGGAGACGACCTGCGTCGCCTCGGCCGCGTCGGCCTGCTGCTGCGGCGCGGGCGGGCTCACCGGTGCGATGATCTGGGTCTCGGAGGCGCTGTCGCCCATCGGCTGCTGCGCGGGCTGAGCGGGGGCGGCCTGGCTGTCGCCGGTCGTGACGGCCATGGACAGCACCCGGTCACGCCGCGTCCGGTATTCGTCGGCCGTCAGGTTTCCCGCCGCCAGCTCCTCGTCAAGCCTGCGCAGCTCTTCCTGCCAGGTCACCCCGGTACCCCCTTCGGGTAGATCGCCTGCGAAATCGTGCGAGTGTATGGGTGCAGCCGCGTGACCGCACGGAGTCATTGTGCACGGGTGTGCTCACCTGTTCGTCGCCCACCACCCCGTCGTTACCTTCGGGTGGCGCATCCCGCTTCCCAGGTCACCTGGGGTGTTGCGCGAGCACGGCGGCGAGCTGGTCGATGGTCTGGTTCCGCAGCAGTGGGGACGATCCGCCGATCACGCTCCGTTCGACCAATTCGAACGTGATCACGTCCCGGTCGGCGAACAACCCGGTGAGTTCCTGCGCGTTGCTCTGCGCCGTCGTCTCGGCGTGCACGATGGTGACGTCCTGGCAGGTCGCGGCCAGGAACGGGCTGGCGAACTGGGTGAACGAGTCGGCCACGACGGCGGTGTTCTGCCCGATCGAACCGGCCGGTTTCGCGCCGTCGGGCTGGGTCAGGTGCAGCGGCGTCTTGAAGTCGCTGGCGATGTAGCGGGTGCGGTCGGCGCCACCGTCGGTCGAGAGGCTGTAGGTCGTCAGCTTCCGCTGTTCGTCGCGGCCGAGCACCCGGGCCAGGTCCGCCGGCCACGGCCGGGTGCCGTTCGGCGCCGCCTGCCAGCGGACCGTGCTGCCCGGCTGGATGGACTGCCCCAGCGCGTACGTCATGACCAGGCCGCCGTCGAACGACCAGTGCGTGTCGTTGGGGTCGTACAGCGAGTGGCCGGTGCGCTTCTCGGCGTCGGCCAGGGCGGGCCGCAGGTCGATCGCGCCCGTCTCGCGGGGCACGCGGTTCCAGAACTCGGCGGTGCGGGCCTGGGCGCACGGCTTGCCGACGTAGTTGTCCGGCAGGTGCGACGGCTCTTCGCTGTACTTGTCGGGCGCGATGACCAGCTCGAACTTCCGCCCGGAGTTCTCGACGGCGGCGCGCAGCTTCCGCAGCGCCGCGACGACGTGGTCGGTGTCCATCACCGGCCGGCAGCGGGCGTTGACGTCCTCGCCGAGGTACATCCAGCCGTCCTTGCCCGGGAGCACGGTCGGGTAGACGTAACCCGGGACGTCGCCGGTGCTGGGCTGGCCCTGGTCGACGCCGACGGTGCCGCCCTCGTGGCTGGTGCCCTGGCCGGACCCGGGCGGGTCGCCGAAGACGCCGGTGCTGATGCCGTCGGCGGCCTGGACGCCGGCCTGGCGCAGCGGCAGGTGGTCGGTGGCCCAGCCGGCCATGCCGGTGAAGAAGCCCCAGCCGTCGCCCAGGCTGGGGAAGTCCCGCAGCGGCCGGTTCTCGAAGGCGGTGGGGTGCACGCCGACCGCGGAGAGCAGCAGCGGCGTCACGAAGAAGAAGGCCGCGCAGGCGAGGGCCGTGCGCTGGCGTTTGCTGTGCCGGGGCCGGTAGAGGTTGTGCTCCTTCGGCAGCCAGGACTCCGGGGTCCTCGGCAGGCCCGGGTCGGTGGGCAACTGCGACGGAGGACGGGAGGACACGGCCGTATCCTAGCGCCGGGCCGGAGCGTGGCGGCCCCGAACAGGTGAACGCGAGGGGACGTGCGATGAACGGTGGCCGAGGGCCGGGCTACGACCAGCGGCTGGCCCGGGAACGGGACACCTTCGCCGACCAGGAGGACATCCACGGCAACCTGCCGCCGTCGGCGCACCGCTGGTCCAACAAGCACGTGCGGCCGAAGCTCGATCAGCTCGGCGTGCCGGGCATCGACGAGCTGATCGTCGGCCAGATCGCCGAACGCGCTCAGCGGCTCGACCGCGACACCGTCGTGCTGTCGCTGGGCAGCGGCAACGGCGACCAGGAGCTCGGCTGGCTGCGCGGGCTGGCCGAGGCCGGGCTGGACAACGTCCGGCTGCGGCTGCTGGAGCTGAACCCGGACATGCAGGCCCGGGCCGAGGCGGCCGCCCGCGAGCAGGGCGTGGCCGACCGTGTCGAGCTGATCACCGCGGACTTCAACACCTGGCGGGCCGACGCCGAGCACGACGTCGTCGTCGGCTTCCAGGCCCTGCACCACGTGCTCGACCTCGAACACCTCTACGCGCAGATCACGAGCAGCCTCACGCCGGACGGCGTCCTGGTCGTGCACGACATGATCGGCCGCAACGGGCACCGCCGGTGGCCGGAGGCCCTGGAGGTCGTCGACCGGATCTGGGCGACGCTGCCGCCGGAGCTGCGCCGCAACGCGCTGACCGGGCAGGTCGACGAGCAGTTCGTCGACATCGACTGCGCGGCCGACGGCTTCGAGGGCATCCGCGCCCAGGACGTCCTGCCGGTGCTGCTCGACCACCTGCACCCGAGCCTGTTCCTGCCCTACGGCAACGTGATCGACCCGTTCGTCGACCGGATCTACGGCCACAACGTCGACCTGGACAACCCGGTCCACGTCGAGCTGCTCGACCAGGTCGGCGTGCTCGACGACGCCCTGCTCGACCTCGGGCTCGTCACCGGCACGCGGCTGACCGCGCTGTTCCACCCGACGCCGCAGCCGCTGCGCGTGCACGGCACCCGGACGCCCGAACGGTCCGTTCGCGACACCCGCGTCGTCGATCCGGCGGGTCGCGCGTCGTTCCGCCCCGGCGGCACCGGCGGCGAGCGGCTCGTGCGCGGCGCGGGGATCGTCACCGGCCGGATAAACGGGCTTTACCACGACGACTGGGCGGCGCCGTCGATCGAGTTCCCGCTGCTGCCGACCACCGCCGTCGGCGCCCTGGAACTGCGCACCTACCTGCCGGACGACGCCACCGAGCACGGCGGCGTCACCGTCTCCGTGGACGGCGTCCCGGTCGCGAAGGCCGACGTCGGACCGGGGCTGGTCGAGCAGGTCCTGCCGGTCCGGCTCGACGCCCACCGCCAGGTGCGGCTGTCCGTCGACGCCGACTGGTCGCTGACCGCCGGGCTCGGCGGCGACCGGCGGACGCTCTCCTACATCCTCGTCGGGCTGTCGCTGCTCGAACGGATCGAAAACTGAGGTCCGGCCCGGCGGTGCTGGTCGGGCCGCTAATCTGCCCGGCATGGGCAAGGGGACTGGCGCCGAGCGGCTGATCGACTGGACCGGCGAGCGGTGCGTGCCGTGGACCGACGACCTCCAGGTGATCTACGAGCACTACCACCGCTACGCGTTCGCGGCCCGGTTCGTCGCCGGCAAGCGCGTCCTCGACCTGGCCAGCGGCGAGGGTTACGGCGGTGCGCTGCTGGCGCGCACGGCCGCCGAGGTCGTCGGCCTCGAGATCGACCCGCGGACCGTCGAGCACGCCCGGACCCGCTACCCGGGCTCGCGCTTCGAGGTCGGCTCGATCACCGACCCGAAGGCCCTCGACGGTGAGACGTTCGACGTCATCACCTGCTTCGAGGCGATCGAGCACGTCGACGCGCAAGACAAGCTGATGGAGCTGGTGACGGGCCGGCTCGCGCCGGGCGGGGTCTTCCTCTGCAGCACGCCGGACATCGAGGTCTACACGCACGACCACGGCAACGAGAACCCGTACCACGTGCACGAGCTGACCGAGTCGGCGTTCCGCTCGCTGCTCGCCGGCAGCTTCGAGCACGTCGTGGTGCTGCGCCAGAACGTCGCCGTCGGCTCGCTGATCCACGACGGCGGGGCCGGCTCCGGCGCCGAGGTCCTCACCGTCCAGCAGGACGACGCCGACGGCTGGGTCGTCGAAACCGGCGCGCCGCACACCTACTTCGTCTCGGTCGCCTCCGCGAAGCCGATCGACGTGCCCTCGACGTCCGCGATGGTCGACCCGAAGCTGACGCTCGTCGCGCGTGCGGCCGCCGAGGCCGGCCGGCTGCGTGACGCGCTGGGCCGCACCGAGGCCGAGCGCGCGCAGGCGAGCGCGTCCGTCGCCGAGCTGACCGCCCGGCTGTCGGAGATCACCGCCGCCGAGCGGCAGACCGCGACCGAACGCGACGAGGCGCTGCGCCAAGCCGAGCGCGCCCGCGAAGACCGGCAGCGCGCGGCCGGCGAGCTGAGCCGCCTGCAGCGCAAGGCCGGTTACGACAGCGAACGGCTGGAGTGGCTGGCGAGCAACAACTCCGGCCTCTCCGAGACCATCGGCCGGCTCGCCGCGGAGAACGAGAAGCTGCGCTCCGAGACGTCCGCGCTCGTGCAGCGCGCGATCGGCAAGTACCGCGGCTCGATCGAGAAGTTCGCGCCCCGCGGCACCCGCCGTCGCGACCTCTACGAGACGACGCTCGGCCGGCCGGCCGGCGTGCTGCCCGGCCAGCCCGCCGCGGTGCCCGGCCCGGTCGCGGTGACCACCAGCGACCAGCCGATCGTCAGCGTCGTCATCCCGGTCTACGGCAACTGGCCGTTCACCCGCGGCTGCCTCGACTCGATCCAGCGGCACCTGCCCTCGACGCCGTTCGAGGTCATCGTCGTCGACGACGCCTCGCGCGACGACTCCGCCGACCGCGTCGCCGGCTGCGCCGGGATCCGGCTGGTCCGCGCGCCGAAGAACCTCGGGTTCGTCGGCGCCTGCAACCTCGGCGCCGAAAACGCCCGCGGTGACTTCATCTTCTTCCTGAACAACGACACCGAGGTCACGGCGGGCTGGCTCGACGAGCTCGTCGGCGTCGTCGAGACGCGCCCGGACGTCGGGCTCGTCGGCTCGAAGCTCGTCTACCCGGACGGCAGGCTGCAGGAGTGCGGCGGCATCATCTGGGCCGACGGCACCGGCTGGAACTACGGCAGGCTGCAGTCGCCGGACGCGCCCTGGTACCAGTCCCTGCGCGACGTCGACTACTGCTCGGGCGCGGCCCTGCTGGTCCGCCGCGACCTGTTCGAGCGCGTCGGCGGCTTCGACACGCGCTTCTCGCCCGCCTACTACGAGGACACCGACCTCGCGTTCGCCGTGCGGGCGGCCGGGTACCGGACGATGGTCCAGCCCGCGTCGGTCGTCGTGCACCACGAAGGCATCACCAACGGCACGGACGTCTCCTCCGGTGTGAAGCGCCACCAGGAGCTCAACCGCGGCGTCTTCGTCGACAAGTGGAGCGTCCAGCTGCGCGACCACTTCCCCGAGGCGAGCCCGCGCGCGGTCTGGGCCGGGCGGCAGCGCACGAAGGACGGCCACCGCGGCGGCACCGTGCTCGTCGCCGACCACCAAGTGCCCATGCCGGACAAGGACTCCGGCTCGGTGCGGATGTTCCGGATCCTCGAGCTGCTCGTCGGGCTCGGCCACCGCGTCGTGTTCATGCCGCTCAACAACGCGCTCCCCGAGCCGTACGCCGGCGCGCTGTACCGCGCGGGCGTCACGGTCGTCACCGGGCTCGGCGAACAGCAGGAGTTCCTGCGCGAGGCCGGCGCCGACCTGAAGCTGACCATCCTGTCGCGGCCGCACGTCGCCTGGCAGCTGCTGGAGCAGGTCCGCGAGCACGCGCCGGACTGTCTCATCGCCTACGACACCGTCGACCTGCACTTCGTCCGGCTCAACCGGCAGGCCGACCTGGCCGCGCGGCTCGGTGACACCCGCGAGGAGCTGACGCTGCGGCGCCGAGCCGAGGTGCTGCGGGAGTCCGAGCTGGGCCTGACCCGCGCCACCGACGTCACCTTCGTCGTGTCCGATGTGGAGCGTGCGCTGCTGGGCGAGCTCGTGCCCTCGGCGCGCGTCGAGGTGCTGTCCAACGTGCACCACGCCGACGGCTCGGTGGCCGTCCCGGAAGGACGGTCGGGCGTGCTGTTCGTCGGCAGCTTCGACCACCTGCCCAACCGGGACGCCGCGCG
Source organism: Amycolatopsis sp. NBC_00348 (assembly GCF_036114655.1). NCBI lineage: Bacteria > Bacillati > Actinomycetota > Actinomycetes > Pseudonocardiales > Pseudonocardiaceae > Amycolatopsis > Amycolatopsis sp. NBC_00348. Next base: position 8,516,695 of record NZ_CP107994.1, read on the forward strand.
CTGGCTGGCGACCGAGATCATGCCGCTCGTGCGCCGCCGCCGGCCGGACGCGGTCGCGCAGATCGTCGGCAGCAACCCGCCGCAGGAGATGTTCGACCTCGAGCGTGACGGCGTCGTCGTCCGCGGCTGGGTGCAGCACCTGGACGGCGCCTACCGCGAGGCCCGGGCCGTCGTCGCGCCGCTGCGCTTCGGCGCCGGCGTCAAGGGAAAACTGGGGGAGAGCCTCGGGTACGGCGTTCCCGTGGTCGCCACTCCGCTCGCCGCCGAGGGCATGCACCTGACGCACGGCCAGGACGTCCTCGTCGGCAGCACGGCGGAGGAGCTCGCCGAGGAGATCGTTACCCTGCTCGACGACGACAAGCTGTGGCAGCGATTGTCCGAAGAGGGCAAGACCGTGGTGGACCGCCTGTTCGGCGCGGACGTCGCCCGCCACACCCTGGAAGGCGTGCTCGACGGGTCGTGATCAGCTGGGCGGCAACGCCTTCTGGAACACGGCGAGCGCGTTGTCCAGGCTGGTCTTGAGGCCGGCCTTGTCCTGGTCGAACGGCAGCGACGCCCAGAGCACGACGGCGACCTTGCCCGAGGTGTACCAGGTGCCGTCCATCCGCTGCTCGCCGCTGCGGCCGCTGACGATCTTCCCGTCGGCGGCGAGCGGCTTGAACCCGCCGGCGTCGGCGGCGGCGCGGAGGTAGTCGACGACGGCCTTCGCGCCGTCCTCGTTCTCCGTCGGGATCGCGTAGGCGAGGAAGCCGGTGTCGCCGGAGTTCGACGCGCGGTAGACGAGCTGCGTGACGCCGTGCTGCGAGAAGACCTGCGCGGTTTCCTTGGGGTAGAGGTTCAGGTCGAGGCCCTTGGCCAGCGACATCGTCGAGCTCTCCGGGTGCTGCACGCCGGGCAGCGGCGGGACCTGGTCCTCCAGCTGCGGCTGGGCCGCGGCGGCCGGCGGCTGCGTCACGCTCGGCGTGAACGTCGTCAGCGCGTTCGGCGCCGGGTCGTCCCGCCCGAGCCACATCGTCGCGCCGATGATCATGCCAAGCACGACCAGCACGCCGAGGGCGATGAACGGCCACGTCGTCCAGGTCCGCCCGGACGACTCCTCGTCGTCGACGCCCCACCGGTGCTTCCCGGGGCCGTCGTCGTCCGGCTCGGTCTCGTGCTGCTGGGTCTCGCCGCCCGGCGGCGTGATCGGCGGGAACCGGCTGCCGGGGGGCTGCTCGACCTGGCCGTCGACCCGCAGGTAGCGGGTCGGGGTGATGTCGGCCGGGCTCGGCGCGGTGGTCATGTGGTCCGGCAAGGCCGGCACGCTGCTGGTCGACATCGCCTTCGGCAGCCCGGTGCGCTGCCACGGCGGGTGCGGCCGCTGCGCGTGCGCGTGCGGCACCATCGGCCGCGGCGACTCCATGCGCTGCGGCGGCGGGCCCTGCTGGACCGGTGCTGGGTGGCCGGCGGGGTTGGTGCTCCGCCAGGCTTCACCCGGACGGCGTAGCGGGGACGGAACCGGTGACGGAACCGTCGATCCGGAGGCCTGTGCGAGCAGCTCGTCCCGCTGTTTGCGGTGGTCAGCGGGCTCGATCCGACCTTCGGCAAGCTCCGCGTCGAGGCGGCGAAGCTCTTCCTGCCAGCTCATCCTTGGACCCCCATCCACCATTCGGGGCATCAGTCTGGCACGGGCTGCCGACCAGCGAGGTTGCGGTTTGAGGTTGATCGGCAACGTAGCGCAAGTCGCCGGATTTCGGGAGTCCCGCGGACCAACCCGGCCGCGTCACCCGTCAGGCCCCCGAAACTGTCGTACGTATGTTCTAAAATTGGCGTTGTACAGGGGAGATGCCGCTCGCAACCGCGGGTGGTGTGATGGAGGAAGGCAGGGCCATGGCCTACATCACCCTGCCCACATTCGTGGGCTACAGCGCCAGTTCCGGTCCGTCGCGGTCGTCGTTCGTGCGGCGCCAGCGGCGGTTGTACGAGGACCCGGCGCGAGCCGCGTTCAACTACTACCGGCGGGCGGCCAACGCCGTGCGGTCGGGACGCGCGGCGAACCAGGACGAAGTGGCGCTCCGGGCGCTCGTCAACGCGGCGGACGAACGGACGAAGCCGCACTACAGCGCCATCGCCGAGGGCTGGCTGCGCTACCTCGGGCGCAAGTCGCCCCGGCTCATCGAGGTCGGCCGCGGCCGGTGCCGGCTGGGCGACCTCGAGATCGGCGTCAGCCCGCAGATCGGGCTCCGCAAGAGCAACGGCCGGCGCTACGCGACCTGGCTGTACTTCAAGGAGGAACCGCTGACCAAGTCGTCGGCCCAGCTCGCATTGTGGGTGCTGGAGCAGGCGATGCCGGACATCCTGCCGGGCGGTGAGGCGCTGGTCATCGACGTCCGCCGGGCGAAGGAGTTCCAGCTGACCCCACGCGACCGCGAACGGCTGCGGCCCTGGGCCCGCAGCGAGGCCTCGGCGTTCCTGACGCTCTGGGACGTCGCCTGAGACCGGGGGAGGCGCTGGGTTCGCCTAGTGCCTCCCTCGTTAGCATCGGCCCCCGAGCTCAGGGGGGCGACGAATGAGACTTGTCGCGGGCAGGTACGCGATTTCGGCCGAACTGGGCCGGGGCGGAATGGGCGTCGTCTGGCGCGGCGAGGACCAGTTCCTCGGGCGGCCGGTGGCGCTGAAGGAGCTGGCCACGCCGCCGGGCGCGTCGCCGACGCACCTCGAGCGCGTCCTGCGTGAGGCCCGCACGGCGGGGCGGCTGAACCACCCCGGCGTCGTCACGGTCTACGACGTCGTCAGCGAACACGGCGCCACGTTCATCGTGATGGAGCTGGTGATCGCGCCGACGCTGGCCGACGTCGTCGGCCGCGAGGGGCCGCTGGCGAACGACCGCGTCGCCGCGCTCGGCCTGCAGGTTCTGAGCGCGCTGGAAAGCGCGCACGCGGCCGGGATCGTGCACCGGGACGTCAAGCCCAGCAACATCATGGTGCGGCCCGGCGACCGCGTGAAGCTCGCCGACTTCGGCATCGCGCGGGCGATGGACGACCCCGGCCTGACCCAGACCGGCGGCGTCATGGGCTCACCCGGCTACATGCCGCCCGAGCTGTTCGCCGGCGCCGGCCCGTCACCGGCGTCCGACCTCTGGTCGCTCGGCGCGACGCTGTTCCACGCCGCCGAAGGCCGGGCGCCCTTCCAGCGCACGACAACGGCCGCGACGCTGCACGCGATCATGTACGACCGGCCGGTGCTCGAACGCTGCCGCGGCCCGCTCGCCGACGCCGTGCTCGGGCTGCTCACGCAGTCCACTTCGGACCGGTTGACCGCGGCCGGAACGCGGCGCCTGCTGGAATTCGCGCGCACCGGCACGCAGACCCGGGTCGTTGCGCAGACCCGGGTCGTGGAGCCGGCCGACCTGCCGACGACCGCCTTCCAGGCGGTACCCGCCACTGCGGACCGGAAGCGACGGCTGCCGCTGGTGCTGACCGGGGTGGCGGTCGCGGTGATCGCCGCGCTCGGCGCGATCTTCCTGCTCAAGCCGGACAGCTCGACGCCGGTGGCCGCGGGCGCGCCGGGCCCCACGCCGACGTCGTCCGCGCCGCCGACGACCACAAAACACAGCAGCAGCAAGAAACCCACGCCGTCCGCGAGTTCCACCGCGCCGTCGTCGACCGCGGGGAAGCCGGAGCCGGTCAAGGTGCCGCTGGTCCGCTTCCACCACCCGGAAGGCGGCCACTTCAGCGGGACGAAGAAGGTCGGCGCGCCGGCCGGCTTCACCAAGGAAGGCCTCTTCGGGGAGCTGGTCGCGTCCGCCGAGCCCGGCACGCGGAAACTGTTCGCCTGCAAGGTGAAGGACAAGAAGGACTGGTTCACCTCGCCCGACCAGAGCGGCAAGTGCGAGGGCCAGCAGGCGCTCGGCCTGCTCGGCTACGTCTACGCGAACCCGCCGACGTGGTCCGGTTCGCGGGCGCTCTACCGCTGCAACTCGGGCGCGAGCCACTTCGACTCGCTGGACGCCGGCTGCGAGGGCAAGAAGAAGGAATTCCTGCTGGGCTACGTCGTCGTCTGAGCCGTCGGCCGTCACGGACGAAGGCCCCCTGCACAAAGCCGGCCCGCGTGGTGACAACCTGACAGAACCCACCCGGTCGAGTGACACAGTTCGCGATGAGCGGACGAGGACTGGACAAACCGGAGGCCGAACACGAAGCTTTCGCGTGTTCTTTCGTGCCTGGCCAAGTCAGAGGTCGAAAAGTGAATGCAGCCTGGGAAGCCGTCTCCCGCGTCGCCGACGAGCCCGCCTGGTACTGGGTGTACGACAAGCTGGCGTTCTTGCCGAGCACCTACGCCCACGCCTGGCCCGGGTTCCGCGAGCCGGCGCCGTCGCGCACGTGGGACCTGTCGCCCGGCGACCTGGACCGCGGGTCGGCGGAGTTCCGCCTCGGCCCGTACGCGGTCGACGAGCACCAGGTCGCGAGCATCGCGCTGGCCGCGTTCCGCGAGGTTTGCGGCCCGGACGACTGGCTGTGGGCGCTGCACTGGCAGCACCAGTCCTACCGCGTCCGCCCGCACCGGATGACCCCGGGCGCGCGCTGGCCGGTGCCGGTGTTCCCGCGCGCCGACTACCACCTGTTCCTGGCCCCGGACTTCTCCTACGGCACCCTCGGCCACCCGTGGGAGCGCACGCTCTGCGTCTTCGGCGAGCCCCTGGTCTCGGCGTTCGAGCGCCTCGGCGAAGGCGCGCTGGGCAACGTCCTGCGCCGCGACGGGAAGCCGTCCGCGCTGGCCCGCTGAGCCCGGCATCTGCGCTGGTTGATCTATTGCTACCGTTGTGCAGGTGTTCGAATACCACGGCTGGGTGACCATCCAGGCGACCGCGAGCGGCGATGACGACGCGGCGCTCCTGGAGCGCCTGGTCGACCGCGTGCACCGCGCCATCCGCGACGCGGGCGACTTCGACCTGGTCGACCTCCGCTGGAGCGCGGGCATGCCGATGCTCCACTTCGGCGGCTTCGACAAACACGGCGGCGAGCTGGCCCCGGACCTCCTGGAGATGTTCACCAGGGTCGGCGAGCTGGCCGCGGGCTCGTACGGCCTCCTCCACGTCTGGGACGACCAGGACACCGAGCACGACAACGACTTCCGCGTCTACCGCATGGCCCGAGGTCAAGTGACGGAGCGCGAAGACCCACACCTGACCCCGGTGGCCCCGACAGTCCTGGACGTCTACGAGCTGTAGCCGCCGTCCCCGGCCAGCGCCGCCATCGGCACCAGCGCGATCCCCCGCACCAGCGCCGTCCCCGGCACCAGCGCCGCCGCCGGATCCGCTTGTACGGCGCCGTTGTCCACAGGCCCGCTCGAATGTGGACAAGTCCGCCGGATTCCGTCTCGTCCCCCGGCTTTGTCGGCGGCCCCCGATACGCTGGAAGCGGGGCCGCCCCCCAGGGCGGGTGGGGGCTGCTTACGCGCGCGGGGGTTGTGTAGCCGCTTCGCAATGCGGGCTGAGTAGTACTGCTCAAGACACCCGCGGCCCCGTGGCGAGACCGTGGTCACATGACCAAGTCCGGTTCGTCCGCAGCGTCACCCACCACCACCGCGTTCTACGCGCAGGCCGCCCTCTCCTTCGGGCTCGCCCTGGCCGCCGTCACCGGCGGGATCGTGTACCTGCCCGTCAACGGCTGGGTTCGCGGGTTCCTCGCCCTCGGCATGCTCTACCTGGTCACCTCGGCCTTCACCCTCGCCAAGTGCGTGCGGGACAGACAGGACGAGACCTCCGTCGTTTCCCGCGTCGACCAGGCGCGGCTCGACAAGCTGCTCGCCGAGCACGATCCCTACAAATCCACCGTGTAACGGGGAACGGCCACCCTCGCGAAAAGAGGGTGGCCGTCCGCAAAACTCAGTGGCGCGGTACCCGCGGCCGGCCGCCCGGCTCCTGCTTCGGCGGCTTCTGGCCGGTGCCCGGGAACGTCGGCGCCGGCAGGTTCGCCGCCTCGTAGCGCGACAGCGTCAGCGGGCCCGACGTGTCCGGCAGCACCGGCGGCTGGGCCTTGTGGTCGTTGAAGCGGAACGCCGAAGTCATGTCCCCGAAGGTGCTACGCCGCCACTGCGAGATGTTCGGCTCCGCCACGCCCGTCACCTTCTCCAGGAACTGCAGCGTCGACGTGTGGTCGAAGTTCTCGCTGCACACCCAGCCGCCCGCGGTCCAGGGCGAGATGACGATCGCCGGGACGCGGTAGCCCGCGCCGACCGGGAGGCCGTTGCCCGGGGTGCCGCCGGGCGAGGTCTTGGTGACGAACTCGCCCGGCGTGCCCGCGGGCGGCGTCGGCGGGACGACGTGGTCGAACAGGCCGTCGTTCTCGTCGTAGTTGAGGATGAAGACCGTCTTGGCCCAGACTTCCGGGTTCGCCGCGATCGCGTCGATCTTCGACGCGACGAACGCCGCGCCCTCGGCCGGCATGTACTGCGGGTGCTCCGACGCCGTCGAGGTGCAGATGATCCAAGAGACCGTCGGCAGCTTGTCGTTGCGCGCGTCGTACTCGAACTGGCCTTCAGGCCGGTGCGTGAGGCCGTTGACCGCCAGCGGCGAGTCAGCGGGCGCGTTCTTGAAGTTCGCGAAGTTCTCCAGCATGTTGCAGCCGTAGGTGTCGCTCTGCTCGTACACCTTCCAGCTGACGCCGGCCGCCTGCAGCCGCTCCGCGTACGTCGTCCAGGTGTAACCGCCGGCCGGCGCCTTATTGTCGAGGATCGGGCCGCCGTGCTCGCCGTCCGGGTCGATCGTGCCGGTCATCCACATCATCCGGTTCGGCCAGGTCGGGCCGAACACCGAGCAGTGGTAGCTGTCGCAGATCGTGAACGCCTCGGCGAGCGCGAACTGGAACGGCAGGTCCGCGCGGGTGTGGTAACCCATCACGTACGGGCCGTTCTTGCCGTCGGCCTTGCGGTGCGCCGGCAGCCAGCTGTCCATCTTGCCGCCGTTCCAGGCGTCGTGCTGGACCTGCCAGGCGTGCGACGTCGACGGGATCTTCTGCGCGTTGGTCGCGTGCGTGTCGAGGTGGAACGGCAGCGCGTAGCCCGCCGGGTTCTCGGCGTCCGGCTGGTAGAACACCGGCTTGCCGTTCGGCAGCCGCGCGGCGTGCGGGTCACCGAACCCGCGGACGCCTGACAGCGTGCCGAAGTAGTGGTCGAACGAGCGGTTCTCCTGCATCAGCAGCACGACGTGCTCGATGTCCCGCAGCGAGCCGTGCTTCGGGGCGCCCTGGGCGAGCGCGCGCTGGACGTTCGGGGGCATCAGGGTGGCCGCGGCCGCGGTGGCGGCGACCCCGGCAGCAGATCCGAGAAGACGGCGACGAGTCAGTTCGGTCATGGCTGACACCTTCGTTTCCCGGTTGTCACCCGAAAAGGTGGCAACCGGGAACGCGAGCGGAACACGAAGTGAAAACCGCTGCCGAACCGGCACGAACCAGGTCAGAAAGCAACGTCCGAGCACTGGTAGAACGCGTTGGCCGTGTCGGCGATGTCCCAGACGGCGAGGATCATGTGCCGCCCGCTCTTGCCGGACGGCAGCTTGCCGCTGTGCGACACCGAGCTGCCGGGCCGCTGCCCGTTGAAGGGCACGGTCAGGAACGGGGTGGTGTCCAGCTGCGCCCGGGTGAGCGGCGCCGAGGGGTTCCAGCCGTTCTTGGTGACGAAGTACCGGAACGACGTCGTCGCGTGAGACGCGGTCAGCGTCCACTTGAACGTGTAGGTCGCCCCGCTGGTGAGCTTCGTGGTCGGCCAGGTGCCACCGCGCTGGTCGTCGAGTTCGGCGAAGCGCGAGACACCGGCGGAGCAGAGCTTCCCGTCGGCGGGGCCGCCGCTGGGGAAGTTCTTCGGGCCTTCGGTGCTCTGCGGTTCGTACTGGATGGCGCCGCAGTTCGTGACGGCGCCGGTGCTGCACTTGTACGCCCGGCTGGGCGGGGTGGTGGTGTAGCCGTGGCCCCAGGCGACACCGGTGAACAGGAGCGGAAGGGCGAGAGCGGCTGCGACGGCGAGGACGAGCTTCTTGACCATGTGACTCCTCTCACAACAGGTACCCCAGAAGTGTGAAGAATTCACGGCAATGGTTCAGACCACTGTCCGGCCGAACTTCGCGAGCCGGGTACTGGTGCCATTGGTTCAGACAATGAGCCACCCGGCGCAACGAGTTGCGCTCACCGGAACACCCCGGAACGACGAAAGCCCCGCCGAGGCGAGGCTTTCGATCTTGCGAGCGGATGACGGGATTCGAACCCGCGACCCTCACCTTGGCAAGGTGATGCGCTACCAGCTGCGCTACATCCGCGTACAGCGTCCTTGCGGCTGCTGTGAGATGAACTCTATACCCTGCCTGAATTGCTCCGATGAGCGGGTCCCCCGGTGCCCTGACCCGGTGCTTCGGTGTCACAGCTGGCGTACAAGGGGTGACGACGGCTGATTCCCTCCGTATGGTGTCCCCATTCGACCGAATGGGGAGACCTTCGGGGAGGAGGTGCCGGGCCGGATGACCGAGCTGGGCACTGTGCCGCCACCAGCGGCCTCGGAATCCGACGAGCAAGCGCTGCTGCATCGACTTCGAAACGGCGAGGACGCCGCGTTCGGGGAGCTGTTCGAGCTGCACGCCGCCGCCGTCCGGAGACTCGCGCAGAGCTTGGCGTCCGACCGGTCCGAGGCCGAGGACATCACCGCGGAGACGTTCTTCCGCGTGCTGCAGGCCCTGCGCCGCGGCTCCGGTCCCCGGGACTACGTCCGCGCCTACCTGCTCACCGTCGCCCGCCGGGTGTCGTGGGAGTGGCACGGCGCCCGCCGCGACGTCCCGGTCTCCGACGACGAGCTGAACTTCCGCGCCGGCGCCGGGGCGGACACCCACGCCCGCACCGCCGAGCACACGCTGATCACGACCGCGTTCACCAGCCTGCCCGAGCGCTGGCGGACGGTGCTGTGGCAGACCGAGGTCGAGGGCGAGCAGCCCGCCATGGTCGCCACCCACTTCGGGCTGAGCGCCAACGCCACCGCGGCGCTGGCCCGCCGGGCCCGCCAGGGGCTGCGCGCGGCCTACCTGCAGGCCCACCTTTCGGTGAACCGCGGGCCGGACTCGTGCCGCGCGGTCGTCGAGAAGCTCGGCGGCTTCACCGCGGGCAGCGTCACCGGGGCCGAGGCCGAGCGGATCAAGGCGCACCTGCACGGCTGCCCGTCGTGTCGCGCCACCCAGGACGAACTGCGCGACGTCTGCTCGTCGCTGCGCGCGCACGCCGGTGTGCTGGTGCTGCTGGTGCCGGCCGCGGGCGCCGCGGTCAGCGGCAGCGGCGTGCTGGCCGGGCTCGGCGCCACCGTCAAGGGCGTCCTGGTCGGCTCGAAGGTCAAGATCGGGCTCGCGCTGGCGTCGACCGCGGCCGTGGGCGCCGTCGGCGTCGCCGCCGGGCCGGTGCTGTTCGGCTCGACGCCGGTGCAGGACGTCGGGCTGACCGGCGGCGCGCCGGAGCTCGTGGTCGCGCCGCCGAGCGAGACGCACCAGCAGCCACCACCCCAGCCGCAGCAGGACCCGCGGATCGGCATCGGCGTGCTCAACGGCCGCGGCACCGGGATCACCGTCCCGGGCCGGGCGGCCCGCAGCACCGGGCACCGGCAGCTCGGCGCGAACGAGGTGCCGAGCGTCCCGGGCGGCGACGCGCCGGGCGACACCACCTCCGGGGACACCGGCAACGGGACCGGCGGGCTCGTCGCCCCGCGCGACGACGAGGAAGCCCCCTCGACGTTCAGCGCGCCCGACCACTCCTCGACGTCGCCGCGGCTCGACACGGAGACGCCGAGCCCGGACATGACCATCACCGAGTCGAGTGACCCCGACGAGCCGGAGAGCGCCGACGCGCCCGAGCTGTCGCCGACCGGCCGCCCGACGGGTTCGCCGACCGTGACGACCAAGCCGGAGCCCTCCGGCGACGACTCCGCGACCGCGGAACCCTCGACCTCGGTGACGCCGACGTCGGGGAAGCCGTGCCCGAGCAGCAGCACCGAAGTCACCGATTCGGGCGAATCGTCGGATTCGACGGCGTTCGCGTCGTCGGGCTCCTGAACAGCGGTGATCAACTCCGCGTGGCGGGATGTCCGATTCCGCTCTCGCGCGGGTGCGGCCGCGCAAGGTACCGTTGTGCTGCTCATCTTGCGGGCGGCCCGGGAGGCTACTGAATGAACCGGCTGGTGCGCGGCGAAGACGGCCGCGACTGGGTGGTCCGTGCCCAGATGGAATGGCGGGCCCCGGCCACGGCCGACGACTTCGAGCACGACGTCGCGGGCAGCTACGGCCCCGGCATCGCGATGATCGTCGTGACCGCGCTGCTGGCCGTGATCCTCGTGGTCTGGACGCCTGACCAGGTCAGCGTGCCGGCGTGGGTGCTGCTCGCACTGCTGCTGATCATGCTGTTCTTCCCCCTGCGGTGGATCCTGCGCCGGCCGTGGACGGTCGTCGCGGAGACCGAGGGCGACATGACCGGCGACCGGCCGTCCGAGCGCTGGGTCGGCACCATCCGCGGCATGTTCACCGTGCAGGGCGAGGTCAAGAAGATCTCCAAGACCATCCAGCGGCACTCGCTGCCGGACTTCGACGGGCCGCTGCACCCGGTCGAGTAGCCGGTACCGGTTTGCGGCCGAAAGGGTGAGACTGGGGGCATGCCCGAGCTACCCGAGGTCGAAGCGCTGGCCCACTTCCTGCGGGAGAACGCGGTCGGCCGGACGATCTTCCGGATCGATGTCGCATCGTTGAGCGTGCTGAAGACGGCCACCCCGCCGTGGACCGACCTGCACGGCCGCGAGATCACGGGCGCGACCCGGCACGGCAAGCACCTCGACGTCGTCGCCGGCGACCTGCACCTGGTCGTCCACCTGGCCCGCGCGGGCTGGCTGCGCTGGTCGGACGGGCTGGCCGCGACCCCGCTCAAGCCGGGCAAGGGCCCGATCTCGCTGCGTGTGCACCTCGAGGCCGCCACCGGGCCGGGGTTCGACCTGACCGAGGCCGGCACGAAGAAGGGTCTCGCGGTGTGGATCGTCAAGGACCCGCAGGAGATCGCGAGCGTCGCCCGCCTCGGCCCGGACGCGCTGGCGCTGGACGCCACGCAGCTGCGGGAGCTGTTCGCCGGGAGGAACACCCGGCTGAAGTGGGCGCTGACCGACCAGTCGCTGCTCGCCGGCATCGGCAACGCCTACTCCGACGAGATCATGCACCGCGCGAAGCTTTCGCCGTACGCCACGATCGGCAAGCTCGACGAAGGCGCGCTGGAGGTCCTCGCCGAGGCGATCCACGAGATCGAGTCCGACGCCGTCGAGCGCTCGGTCGGCCAGAAGGCGGCGCGGCTCAAGGGCGAGAAGCGGTCGGGCCTGCGCGTGCACGCCCGCACCGGGCTGCCGTGCCCGGTCTGCGGCGACACGATCCGCGAGATCTCCTTCGCCGACAAGTCGTTCCAGTACTGCCCGACCTGCCAGACGGGCGGCAAGCCGCTGGCCGACCGCCGGATGTCCCGCCTGCTGAAGTAGCGCCGGCGGCGCGTGACACGTGTGGTCACGGCGTCACGGTCCGGATTCCCCCGTTCGGCCGCACGTGCTGCGCCACCGCGCGTGCGACCTCGGCGGCCCGTCGGCCGGTGCCCGCCGAAAGGGCGTTCTTCCTGGTCATATCCCCGGATGTGGTGGAACAAGACGCCGCGTCCGCGTGTTGCGCACGGTGACCGGGGTGGCCGTTGTCCGACTCTTAGTAGGGTCATTCCCACCCTCGGTCGTCACGTTTGAACAGAAAGTGGGATCAGGCCTTGCACCCGGTTGGTCGAGCGCAGAGCATGGACGCCGTGTCCGGGTTTCCGCTTGCGCAGATCGTTCCGTGGGGCCTCGCGGTGCTGCTCGGCATCGCGGTGATCGTGCTGCTGTTCAAGCAGCGGAAGCCGGCCAGCGTCGTCGAGGACGCCATGCTGCAGGCGGTCCACCGGATGTCGAAAGCCGCGCCGAACCTCCGCTCGGGCCTGGACGAGGACGCCGCCGACAAGATCACCACCCAGCTGCTGCAGATGCTCGACTGCGTCGCCGTCGGCATCACCGACAGCGAGGGCACGCTGCTGTCGTGGGACGGCGAGGCGAACGAGCACTACGTCGACCTCGTCGACGCGATCAGCGCGGCCATCCGCAAGCACCGCCGGGAGGTCGTCGCGCACGACCGGATGCCCTGCAACCACCGCGGCACCTGCCGGATGAAGACCGCCGTGATCGTGCCGCTGCTGGTGGAGGGCGAGACCGAGGCGGCGCTGATCGTCGTCGGCCGGACCCGCGGGCGGCTGGTGCAGATGGCCGACGCCGTCGCGCAGTTCGTCTGCACGCAGTTCGAGCTGTCCCGGCTCGACGAGTCGAAGCAGCAGTTACAGCAGGCTGAGATCAAAGCGCTGCGTGCGCAGATCTCGCCGCACTTCGTCTACAACGCGCTGAACACCATCTCCGCGCTGATCCGCACGGACCCCGAAGAGGCGCGAGAGCTGCTTCAGGACTTCGCCGACTTCACGCGCTACTCGTTCCGTTCGTCGGGCATGTTCACCTCGCTCGCCGAGGAGCTGCGCAACATCGACCGCTACCTGACCATCGAGAACGCCCGCTTCGGCGGGCGGCTCGAGGTGCGGATGAAGATCGCGCCCGAGGTGCTCAGCGTCGTCGTGCCGTTCCTGATCATCCAGCCGCTGGTCGAGAACGCGGTCAAGCACGGCCTGGCCAGCAAGCCCAGCGGCGGCTGCGTCACGGTGATCGCGCAGGACTACGGCACCGAGGCGCTGATCAGCGTCGAGGACGACGGCATCGGCATGGACCCGCGGCGGCTGAAGGACGTCAAGAACGCGCACAGCGCCGGCGCCCACGTCGGGCTCGGCAACATCAGCCAGCGGATGCAGCAGGTGTTCGGCAGCGACTACGCGGTGATGGTCGAGACGGCGCCCGGCGCCGGCATGAAGGTGACGCTGCGGGTGCCGAAGTTCGTCCCCGGCGTCCGCCCGAACATGCCGGACTACAGCTCCGACAACGACAGCGCCGACGTCCCGTCGCAGGGCGTTCCGGCGCAGCTCAACGGCGCCGAGGCGAACGGCGTCAACGGCACCCGGTCCGGCATCCTCCCCATGGGCTGAATCCGGCTAGCCTGGCCTTATGAGCGTTACGGACAAGCTGGCTTCGCGGATCCCGGGTCTGGCCGACCGGGTCGAGCGCAAGGACGTCGTGGCCGTGGTGAAGCTGCACGGGGTGATCACGCCGTCGCCGTCACCGCTGGCCAGGGGCGCGATCAACCTCAACGCGGTCGAGTCCGCGCTGACCAGGGCGTTCGGCCACGAGCGGCTCAAGGCCGTCGCGCTGCTGATCAACTCGCCGGGTGGCGCGCCGACGCAGTCCGGCCTGGTCGCCGAGCGGATCCGGCAGCTGGCCGACGAGAAGGGCGTGCCGGTCCTGGCGTTCTGCGAGGACGTCGCCGCTTCCGGCGGCTACTGGCTGGCCTGCGCGGCCGACGAGATCTACGCGCACCGGACGTCGATGGTCGGCTCGATCGGCGTGATCAGCGGCGGCTTCGGCTTCACCGGGCTGCTGGAGCGCTTCGGCATCGAGCGCCGGCTGCACACGGCGGGCGCGAACAAGTCGCGCCTCGACCCGTTCTCGCCGGAGAAGCCCGAAGACGTCGAGTGGCTGAAGAAGATGCACACCCAGCTCCACGACCTGTTCGTCAGCTGGGTGAAGGACCGCCGCGGCGACCGCTTGACCGACACGGAGGACCTCTTCACCGGCGACGTCTGGCTCGGCGCGAAGGCCGTCGAGCTGGGCCTGATCGACGGCCTCGGCAGCCTCCGCCAGATCATTACCGAGCGCTACCCGGAAGCCGACATCTCGGTAGCCGAACCGAAGCGCCCCCTGCTGGCCCGCCTCGGCATCGGCGCCCCGGCCGCCGCATCCGCGGTGCTGGACGCCGTGACGCAGAAGGCCGCCTGGTCCCGCTTCGGTCTCTGAACGAGCTTCAGCTCATCGGTCTCGGGCGTCGGAAGGCTCGGTGGCCGCGGCGCGCGCTGCGCAACGTGCGGGCGCACCTGCCGCACGACGTGGCGGCGATGGCTCTTCTCGAAGAGTTTCCGTGGGTGGACGTCCTGCCCGAGGCGGCGCAGGCGCAGTTCGTCCACGACTTCGCGCGCGCCTTCCAGGCTTCCGCGGAACTCGGGCAGTGGTCGGTCCTCGCCCAGACGATCACGGAGTGGCGCAGCACCGCCGCCATTCACGCCGATCCGGTACTCGCCGGCAAGCTCAGCGGCCCGATCGAGGAGGACTTCGGTCCCGTCCCGGGCCCCACGGACGTCTGAGCGATGCCTAGGCGGCGAAGGCTGGGAAACCCTCTGTCAGTCCGCGAAGTCCACCACGCGGCAGGTATGGATCGGCCTCGCCGAACGCCCACCGCTCCGGACATTCCGGCGCACCGGCGCAAGCCGAAGGGCGCCTCCGCCACGCGTGAGAAGGCCGCCTGGTCCCGCTTCGGTCTCTGACCCCCTTCCTCGACGGCTCTCGTGGCCGTCGAGGTCTGGTCTCCTAAGTGAATCGGCGCTAGGCTATGTGAATCAGCGCTAGGGGACCGGACCGCAAAGGAGCGGCGGATGCACCTCACGCAGACCCTTCACCAGGCCGTGCAGCAAGGGCCGGACCGGCCGATGACCGAGTTCGGCGAGCGGGTCCGGACCGTCGGCGAGGTCGCCGGGCGCGTGGCCCGGTTCGCCGGGGCGCTCAAGGAGCTCGGTGTCGGCGCCGGTGACCGCGTCGGGATCCTCGCTCTCAACTCCGATCGCTACCACGAGTACCTCCTGGCGACGCCGTGGGCGAACGCCGTGCTCAACCCGATCAACATCCGCTGGAGCCCGGCGGAGATCGCCTACTCGCTCACCGAATCCGACACGCGCGTGCTGCTCGTCGACGACGCCTTCGTCCCGATGGTGCCGAAGCTGCGCGAAGCCGGCGTGACCACGGTCGTCCACATCGGCGAGACGTCGACGCCGGACGGGATGCTGGGCTACGAGGACCTCGTCGCCGGCGCCGATCCGGTCGACGACGCGCGTCGCGGGGGTGACGACCTGCTCGGCGTCTACTACACCGGCGGCACCACGGGCACGCCCAAGGGTGTCATGCTCAGCCACCGCAACCTGCTGACGTCGGCGCTGGGCAGCCTCGCCACCGGCCGGTTCCTCACCGCCCGCGGCAAGCTGCTGCACGCCGCGCCGATGTTCCACCTGGCCGACGGCGCGGCCTGGGCTGCCGGGCAGCTCGTCGGCGCCACGCACGTGATCGTCCCGATGTTCACCCCGGCCGGGGTGCTCGAGGCGATCAGCGGCCGGGGCGTCACGGACACGCTGCTGGTGCCGACGATGATTCAGCTGCTCGTCGACCACCCGGACGTCGCGAAGCACGACCTGACGTCGATGAAGCACGTCGTTTACGGCGCTTCGCCGATCTCCGAAGCCGTGCTCGACCGCGCCCGGAAAGCCTTTCCCGGTGCGGGTTTCGTGCAGGCGTACGGCATGACGGAGCTCTCGCCGGTCGCGACGCTGCTGTCCGCCGAGGACCACGACGACCCGGCGCTGCGCCGGGCCGCCGGGCGGGCCGCGCCGCACGCCGAGGTGCGGATCGTCGACGTCGACGACGTCGAGGTGCCGCGCGGCAGCGTGGGCGAGATCGTCTGCCGCGGCGACCACGTGATGCTCGGCTACTGGAACCGCCCCGAGGAGACGGCGACCGCGTTGCGCGGCGGCTGGATGCACACCGGCGACGGCGGCTACATGGACGAGCGCGGCTACGTCTTCGTCGTCGACCGGATCAAGGACATGATCGTGTCCGGCGGCGAGAACGTGTACTCGGCCGAGGTGGAGAACGCGCTCGCGAAGCACCTGTCCGTCGCCGCGTGCGCGGTGATCGGCGTGCCGGACGAGCGGTGGGGCGAGCGGGTGCACGCCGTCGTCGTGCTGCTCGACGGCCGGGAGGCGACCGGCGACGAACTGCGTGACTTCTGCCGCGAGGCCATTGCGGGCTACAAGGTGCCGCGCACGTTCGAGTTCACCGACGCCCTGCCGATGTCCGGCGCGGGCAAGATCCTCAAGCGCGAGCTGCGCAAGCGGCACTGGACCGACGGCGACCGCGGGGTCCACTGAGTTGTCCGCACCCGCCCGCGGCACCCGGCCGCGCAACCGCCGCGCGCTGATCGTGGCCGCGGCCGCCGCGCTGTTCGTCCGCCGCGGCTACCCGCACGTCGCGATGGGCGACATCGCCGACGCCGTCGCGATCGGCCCGTCGGCGCTGTACCGGCACTTCCGCGGCAAGCAGGAACTGCTCGCCGCGGTGGTCGAAGACGCTTTGACCGCGCTCGCCGTCACCGACTTCGCCGACCTGGCGGCCGGTGCGCTCGACCGGCGCGACGTCGGCATCCTGTGGCAACGCGAGTCCCGCCACCTCGAACCGGCCGAGCGTCACCGCCTCGGCGAGCCACTGCGGCGGCTGGCCGGGCAGCTCACCGGGCAGCTGCGCGACCGGCGCCGGGAGCTGACCGTCGACCAGGCCGGGCTGCTGGCCTGGTCGGTGCTCGCGGTGCTGGTCAGCGTCTCCTTCCAGCGCGTCGACCTGCCGCGCCCGGCCTACGACGAGCTGATGACGTCGCTGGCCGGCGCGGTCGCCGCCGCCGATCTCCCGGACCTGGGGGAACGCACGGCCGCCCCGGTCGCCGAGCCGGCGAACCGGCGGGCGCTGCTGCTGACGACCGCGACCCGGCTCTTCGCCGAGCGCGGCTTCCACAGCGTGGCCATCGAGGAGGTCGGCGCGGCGGCCGGGATCACCGGGCCGAGCGTCTACCACCACTTCGAGAGCAAGGCCGAGCTGCTGATGACGGCCCTGCGCACCGGGGCCGACGCACTCGGCGACGGCTTGCGGACGGCGTCGTTGCCCGCCCTGCTGCGGTCGTACGCCGGGTACTCGCTGGCCCACCACGACGTCGTCGACCTGCTGATCACCGAGGTCGGGCTGCTGCCCGAACCCGAGCGGCACGAGCTGCGCCGCACTCAGCGCGAGTACGTCGAGGCGTGGGTCCGGCTGCTGCTCGACGGCCACCCGGACCTCGGCGCGGACCCGGCGCGCGTGCGGGTCCAAGCCGCGCTCACGGTGGTCAACGACGTCGCCCGGACGCCGCACCTGCGCACGCTGCCGGGGGTCGAGGACGCTCTCGGCGTCGTCGGATCGGCCCTGTTGGAACTGTCCGTTTCGAGTACTTCAGGGCAGACTTTGTGACCTGTATCACTCTTGCTTCGTAACGCCCCTGGCGATCACTCCGCCCGGGGAGGTCTCCTCGTCACGGGCTTTGTTGTGACCCGCAACAAATCCGGTTCGACGAGGAGGTCGTCCCCGATGCCCCACCTCTCCCGCACCTCGACACGGTTGGCCCTCGGCGCTCTGGCCGGCGCCGCGCTCATCGCCATCCCGCTCACCTTGCCCGCGTCGGCGTCCATCCCGCCACCGGAGTCCGGCTGGACGACGGTGTTCGCCGACGACTTCACCGGCGGCTCCGGCGCCTTGCCATCCGGTTCGAACTGGATCATCGACACCGGCCACGCCTACCCCGGCGGCCCCGGCAACTGGGGCACCGGCGAGATCCAGAACTACACGTCGAGCACGTCCAACCTCGCCCTCGACGGCTCCGGCAACCTCCGCATCACGCCGTTGCGCGACGGCGCGGGCAACTGGACGTCCGGGCGGATCGAAACCCAGCGCACCGACTTCAAGCCGCCGGCGGGCGGGGTGATGCGGATCGAGAGCCGCATCCAGATGCCCAACGTCACCGGCGCCGCCGCGCTCGGCTACTGGCCGGCCTTCTGGGCGCTCGGCGGCCCGTACCGCGGCAACTGGTGGAACTGGCCCGCCATCGGCGAGTTCGACATCATGGAGAACGTCAACGGGATCAACTCCGTCTGGGGCGTCATGCACTGCGGCGTCAACCCCGGCGGCCCGTGCAACGAGACCACCGGCATCGTCAACAACCGGGCCTGCCCGGGCGCGACCTGCCAGGCCGGCTTCCACACCTACCGCTTCGAATGGGACGCGAGCGTCAGCCCGCAGGTGTTCCGCTGGTTCGTCGACGGGCAGCAGTTCCACTCGGTCAGCCAGAACCAGGTCGACGCCACGACCTGGGCCAACATGACGAGCCACGCCGGCTACTTCGTGCTGCTGAACGTCGCCATCGGCGGCGCGTTCCCCAACAACAACTCCGGCACCACGACGCCGGGCGCGGGGATCGTGCCGGGGCACCCGATGGTCGTCGACTACGTCACCGTGAGCACCCGCGGCTCCGGCGGTGGCGGCACGACCACCCCGACGACACCACCGACCACGACCACGACGCCGCCGTCCGGTGGGAGCAGCGCGTACAGCACCATCCAGGCCGAGTCGTACACCCAGCAGAACGGCCTGGCCAAGCAGACGACCACCGACACCGGCGGCGGCCAGAACATCGGCCCGGCGGGCAACGGCGACTGGGCGCTCTACCCGGGCGTCGACTTCGGGAGCAGCGCGGCGACGAACTTCCAGGCGCGCGTGGCGTCCGGTGCCGCGAACGGGGTCAGCGGATTGGTGGAAGTCCGGCTGGACAGCTTGTCCAACGCACCGATCGGGAGCTTCGCTGTCGGCCGCACGGGCGGTTGGCAGACCTGGCGGACGGTGCCGGCGAACACCAGCGCCGTGACGGGCGTGCACAACGTGTACCTGACGTTCACGAGCGGCCAGCCCGCCGACTTCGTGAACCTCAACTGGTTCACCTTCGTGCATTGAGACGAGGGACCCGCGGGCGGCGCCACCGCCCGCGGGTGCCTCTCACTTCAGGCGGACGGGGGCTGGACATTGCACTCGGCAATGGGCAGGATGCGTTTCACTGTGAGTGCTCACGATGACACCCGGAAGCTCGTGGTCCTGGCTGTGGACGACGAGCCTCGAGGTCTGGACGAACTCGTCCACTGCCTGCGCAACAGCCCGCACGTGGCGAAGGTGTTCCCGGCGATCGACGCGTCGGAGGCACTGAGGCTGCTGTCGACCGACGACCCGAGGCTACGCGAGCGCAAGGAGCGTGGCCTGCCGATCGTCGACGCCGTCTTCGCGGACATCGACATGCCCGGGTTGTCCGGGATGGAGATGTCGCGGGTGTTCGCCGCGCTCCGGCCCTCGCCCGCGCTGGTGTTCGTCACCGGGCACGCCGAAGAGGCCGTCAACGCCTTCGACCTCGGCGCGCTCGACTACGTGCTCAAGCCGTACCAGCAGGACCGCCTCGACCGCGCGATCACGCGCGTCATCGAAAAGCTGGCCTCGGCCGCGGCGCCGGCCGCCGGTGCCGTCGGCGGCGAGCCCGGCGTCAAGAACGACGACGAGGTCATCCCGGTCGAGCTGGCCGGCACCACCAAGCTCATCCCGCGCTCCTCGGTCCGCTGGGTCGAGGCCCAGGGCGACTACGCGCGGTTGTTCACCACCGAAGGCAGCCACCTGGTCCGCATCCCGCTGGCGCAGCTCGAGGAGCGCTGGGAGAAGGCCGGGTTCGTCCGGATCCACCGGTCGTTCCTCGTCGCGCTGCCGCTCATCACCGAGCTGCGGATGGGCCAGGGCGGCTACCAGGTCGTGATCGGCAACGAGGAGAAGGTGCTGCCGGTCAGCCGGCGGCACACCCGGGCCCTGAAGGACCGGCTGGTCGGTTCGGGCCGGAACGGCTGAGCCGGGACCGGTCATGACCGAAGACTTCTACGACCGCCGCGCGAACGGCGTGCGCGAGCCCGATCCGACGCTCGGCCGGCGCCCGCAGCGGCCGCTGCCGCAGCCGTCCGAGCAGGCCGTCGTCGAGCCGTTGCCACCCGCGCCGGACGAGCCGGCGAAGCACGAGCAGCACGCGAAACCCAAGCGCGAACGCGTGATCCTGAGCGACCCGAAGCGCGGCGCCGGCACCCTGCGGGCCCGCGTCGAGCTGGAGGAACAGACCAGCTGGGGGAAGCTGCTCGTCCGGGACCACCTGGTGAAGGTGCAGCTGCGGACGGCGCTGCTGCTGTCGCTGCTGGTCGTCGTGGTGTTCGGCTCGCTGCCGGTGCTGTTCTACCTGCTTCCCGGGTTCTCCCGGCTGAGCCTGGCGGGCATCCCGGTGGCGTGGCTGATCCTCGGCGTGCTGCCGTTCCCGTTCCTGTTCGGCGTCGGCCTCTGGTACAACCGGCTGGCCGAGCGCAACGAGCGCGCCTTCGTGGACATGATCGAAAACTAGTTTCGCGCCTCCCCGTGCGAGGATTCCTCCGTGCAGCTGAACCCGTGGGCGTTGACCGGCATCGTGCTGGTCGCCGTGGTGACGTTCTACCTCGGTCACCGCTCTTCGCGGTCCGCCACGAGCACGCACGACTTCCTGGTCGCGCGGCGCACCGTGCGGTCGCGGCGCAACGCGGCCGCCATCTCCGGTGAGTACCTGTCCGCGGCGTCGTTCCTCGGCAT
Organism: Amycolatopsis sp. NBC_00348; assembly: GCF_036114655.1. Lineage (NCBI taxonomy): Bacteria > Bacillati > Actinomycetota > Actinomycetes > Pseudonocardiales > Pseudonocardiaceae > Amycolatopsis > Amycolatopsis sp. NBC_00348. Next base: position 8,537,206 of record NZ_CP107994.1, read on the forward strand.
CGCCGGCATCGTGCTCAAGGAGGGCGCCGACGCTCTGTGGTTCCCGATCGGCTTCACCGCCGGTTACCTCGCGCTGATGCTCTTCGTCGCCGCGCCGCTGCGGCGCTCCGGCGCGTACACGCTGCCGGACTTCCTCGAGATGCGGCTCGGCTCGATCGGCCTGCGCCGGTTCTCCACTGCGTTCGTCGTGTTCATCGGGATCCTCTACATGGTCCCGCAGCTGCAGGGCGCCGGGCTGACGCTCGCGACGATCCTGCCGGTGCCGGCCTGGGCGGGCGCCGTCGTCGTGATGGTCCTGGTGGCGTTCAACGTGATCGCCGGCGGGATGCGCGCGATCACCGTCGTCCAGGCGTTCCAGTACTGGCTCAAGCTGTTCGCGATCTCGGTGCCCGCGTTCGTGCTGTGCATGGTGTTCTTCTCCGGCGGCGGCCCGGACGGCTTCCGCCCGCTCGGCACGGCCGCCCCGCCGGTGTTCACCACCGACACCACGGTGGACGTCCAGGCCGACGTCACCCTGCACGTCACCTCCGACACGTTCCTCTACGCGTACGGCTTCGCGGACAACGGCCCGGCCGCCGGGCCGACGCACTGGACCCCGCTGGCCCCGCACACGGTCGCCGAAGGCACCAAGCTGAAGTTCCTGGCCGGCACGCCGGTGCCGGTGGTCGCCGACGCCGTCGCCGACAACGGGAACTGGCTGCACCCGGGGTCGGGCAGCCTGACCGACCTGCTCCAGACGTACTCGCTGATGTTCGCGACGTTCCTCGGCACCATGGGCCTGCCGCACGTGCTGGTCCGCTTCTACACCAACCCCGACGGCAAGGCCGCGCGCCGGACCACCGTGCACGTCCTACTGCTGCTCGGCCTGTTCTACCTGTTCCCGACGCTGCTGGGCGCGCTGTCCCGGATGTACGTGCCGGAGCTGCTGGTCACCGGCAAGACGGACGCGGCGATCCTGCGGCTGCCCTCGGCGATGCTGCCGGGCGTCAGCGGCCAGATCCTCGGCGCGGTCACCGCGGCCGGCGCGTTCGCGGCGTTCCTGTCCAGCACGTCCGGGCTGCTGGTGAGCGTGGCCGGCGTGGTGTCGACGGACCTGCTGCCCGGCCGGGTGCGCGACTTCCGCGTGGCGACCGTGCTGGTCGCGCTGTTCCCGGTCGCCCTGGCCGTGCTGTTGCGGCCGGAGGATCTCTCGCTGTCGGTGGGGATGACGTTCGCGCTCGCGGCGTCGACGTTCAGCCCGCTGCTCGTGCTGGGCATCTGGTGGCGCAAGCTGTCCTGGCCCGGTGCGCTGGCCGGGATGTTCGTCGGCGGTGGCCTGGTGCTGGCCGCGCTGGTCGTCAACATCGTGAGCGGCTACACCGGGGGCTGGGCGCCGTGGTTCGCCGCCCAGCCGGCGCTGATCACCGTGCCGGTCGCGTTCGTCACGACGTACCTCGTCAGCCGCGTCACGGGCTACGGTCGCCCGGACCACGTGCACGACATCATGCTGCGCCTACACGCTCCGGACCCGCTCGGCTTCATGCACGACCGCGCTGTCGCCCGATTCGGTCAAGCCGAGGAGAAGACCCGGGTCGCCGGTCGGGGACGGCACCGCAAGTAATTCGCTGACTCGCCGTGAGAACGCATTACCTGATCGAGTGATCACCCGTCCGCTAAACGGACATCCCACACGAATCTCAAGCGGATTTTCTACAGAAGGTCAAGCGCCCGATTGGGGGCTTACCAACCACGCCGTTAACTCTTTACGGTCCGTTGGCTTCAAACAGTACGGACAGTACGAAAAAACGGGAAAGGTGGAGATCTTCTGTGAGCAGCACCGAGGAAGACGTCGGTGGCGCGGAGTCGCAGACCGAGTGGGAGAGGATCCAGGAAAGCCCCGAGTTCACCGGCCTGCGCCGGCGGTTGCGCGTCTTCGTGTTCCCGATGACGGCGTTGTTCCTGCTCTGGTACCTGCTCTACGTCCTGCTCGCCGACTACGCGCACGGGTTCATGAGCACCAGGTTGTCCGGCAACATCACCGTCGGGCTGGTCTTCGGCCTGCTGCAGTTCGTGTCGACGTTCGTCATCACGGGGCTGTACGTGCGCTACGCCAACCGGAAGCTCGACCCGGTGGCCGACGAGATCCGCGCGAGCATCGAAGGAGACCCCGGCCGATGAACCTCGCCGCGGGCGTGGAGGGTTCCAACTCCACCCTCAACATCATCATCTTCCTGGTCTTCGTCGCGATCACGCTGGTGATCGTGTTCCGGGCCAGCCGCAACACCAAGACGGCGTCCGACTACTACGCCGCCGGGCGAGCGTTCACCGGCCCGCAGAACGGCATCGCGATTTCCGGTGACTATCTTTCGGCGGCGTCGTTCCTCGGCATCGCGGGCGCGATCGCGGTCAACGGCTACGACGGCTTCCTCTATTCGATCGGCTTCCTGGTCGCCTGGCTCGTCGCGCTGCTGCTGGTCGCGGAACTGCTGCGCAACACCGGCAAGTTCACGATGGGCGACGTGCTCGCGTTCCGGATGAAACAACGTCCGGTCCGCGCCGCGGCGGCCGTCTCGACGCTGGCCGTTTCGTTCTTCTACCTGCTCGCGCAGATGGCGGGCGCGGGTGGTCTGGTCAACCTGCTGCTCGGCATCGACAGTGAGCTCGGGCAGGACCTGGTGATCGCCGTGGTCGGCGTGATCATGATCCTGTACGTCTTGATCGGCGGCATGAAGGGCACCACCTGGGTGCAGATCATCAAGGCCGCGCTGCTGATCGTCGGCGCGTTCGCGATGACGCTGTGGGTGCTGGGGAAGTACGGCTTCAACCTGTCCGACCTGTTCCAGGCCGCCGTCGACAAGGGCGGCAAGGGCGGCGCGGCGCTGCTCGACCCGGGCAAGCAGTACGGCAAGACCGGCACGACCAAGCTGGACTTCCTGTCGCTCGGCGTCGCGCTGGTGCTGGGCACCGCGGGCCTGCCGCACGTGCTGATGCGCTTCTACACGGTCCCCACGGCCAAGGACGCCCGGCGCTCGGTGGTCTGGGCCATCGTGCTGATCGGCATCTTCTACCTGTTCACGCTGGTGCTGGGCTACGGCGCCGGCGCGATCGTCGGGCCGGAGAAGATCGCGAAGGCCCCGGGCACGACGAACTCCGCGGCGCCGCTGCTGGCGCTGGAGCTGGGCGGCCCGGTGCTGCTCGGGTTCATCTCCGCGGTCGCGTTCGCCACGATCCTCGCGGTCGTCGCGGGCCTGACGATCACGGCGTCGGCGTCCTTCGCGCACGACGTCTACGCCAGCGTGGTGAAGCGGGGCAAGCCGTCGCCGGGCTCGGAGGTGCGCGTCGCGCGGATCACCGCGCTGGTGATCGGCGCGGTCGCGATCGTCGGCGGCATCCTGGCGAAGACGCAGAACGTGGCGTTCCTCGTGGCCCTGGCGTTCGCGGTGGCGGCGTCGGCGAACCTGCCGACGATCCTGTACTCGCTGTTCTGGAAGCGGTTCAACACCCAGGGCGCGCTGTGGTCGATCTACGGCGGCCTGCTGGTGACGATCGTGCTGATCGTGTTCTCGCCGGCGGTCTCCGGGAAGCCGGTGGACGCCAAGACGGGCAAGAGCGCGTCGATGATCCAGGGCGTCGACTTCCACTGGTTCCCGCTCGACAACCCGGGGCTGTTCTCGATCCCGATCGCGTTCTTCCTCGGCTGGCTGGGCACGGTCCTGTCGAAGGAGCACAACAAGAAGAAGTACGCCGAGATGGAGGTCCGGGCCTTGACGGGCGCGGGCGCCGAAAAAGCCGTCTCGCACTAGCTCCACGCCACGAAGGGGGCCTTCCGCACTGGCGTGCGGAAGGCCCCCTTCGCCGTGTCGCCCCGCCAATCACGCGAGATCCGCCCCCAATCACGCGAGATCCGTCTCCGATCACGCGAGATCCGGGTTCCGGCACCCGGATCCGGCCGCGCTTTCCGGCACGAACGGCCCGTTCGCGCCTCTTCCGTCGCGAACGGGCCGTTCGTACGCACACCTCACACGCGGGCAACGCCCTGACATGGCAGCATGGTCAACGTGGTGAGCCCCGCTGAACTGCCGACCGCCGAGGTCCGCGACCTGCCCCAAGACGGTCTCGTGCTGCTTGACGTCCGCGAGGACGACGAGTGGGCCGCCGGGCACGCGCCCGGCGCCGTGCACATCCCGATGGGGGAGCTCCCGGCCCGCGTCGGCGAGCTGACCGACCTGCCCGACGACCAGCCGATCCACGTGATCTGCCGCAGCGGCGGCCGGTCCGCCCGGGCGACGGCGTGGCTGAACCAGAGCGGCTGGGACGCGGTGAACGTCGCCGGCGGCATGGGCGCGTGGCACCGCGAAGGGCGGCCGATGGTCGGCGAGCACCCCGGCATCGATCCCGAAGTGATCTAGCCTTGCACCCGGGTCAGCCTCCGGCGGGACAGCCGTACCCACCCGGGTACTGGCCGCGCCCGGCCGTGCCGCCGCCGAACCCGCAGCAGCTGCAGGGCCGCGCGCTGGCCGCGCACCCGGAGCCGTACCCGTACCACCGCCGTCCGGTCCACCGGCCGAAGCTGCGCTGGGTGGCCACCCCGCCGCCCGGCGCGTGGCCGCGCCGTCGGGCGGTGGCCCCCGAGCGCTACTACGGCCCGCCGTCCTACCCGGTGCCGCCGCGCTGGGGCTTCCCGAACCTGGTCTGGCGCCGGCCGACGTCGGTCCCGGGCACGGCCTCCGATGCCGTCCGCCCGATCGACCGCGTGCGGGTGCTCAGCCGCAGCCTGGTCGGCATCCTCTTCGCGTTCTCGGTGCTCACGGTGGTCGCCGCCGGCGCCGAGGTCTGGCGGTACGTGCTGCTCGTCCAGGGCCGCGACTCCGCGCTGACCCGCTCGGTCGTCGCGTTCTCCGACGGGTTCGTGCTCACCGCGGGCCTGCTCGCCTCGATCCTCGCGCTCTTGCCGGCGGGGCTGTCGGTCTGGTGGCTGCTGGTCGCCCGGCACGCGGCCGCGGACGCCTCGGGTGACGACCCGCCGCGCCCGGTGTGGCAGGTGCTGGTCGGCATCCTGGTGCCGATCGCGAACCTGCCGATGGCGCTGTCGATCGTCGGCGAGCTGGAGCACGCGGTGCTGGGCCGCCCGCGTGACGTCCGGCCGAAGCCGTCCCGCCAGGTGCTCGTCTGGTGGGGTGCCTGGCTGCTGAACTGGATCGTGCTGGGCGTGACGATCGTCTGGCGCTTCCGCACCGACGTGCAGTCGATGGCGGACAGCGTCGTCCTGGTCGCGCTGACCGACCTCGCGGCGGCCGCGCTCGCGGTCGTGACGGCGCTGGTCGTGCGGCGGTTCACGGCGTTGCTGGCGCCGTCGGACGCGATGGGCGTGCGCGAGCTGCGCGTGCTGAAGGTCGACGGCGCGCCCGAGCCCGAGCTGCGGACCAAGCGCCCGGCCGGCGCGGCGCGCTAGTAGGTCCCGAAGACCGGCTCCAGCTGGTCGAAGGCCTGTTCGGCGAGGGGCCACACGGCGGCGGCGATCTGCTTCGCGGGCTCGTCTTCGAGCGTCCGGTCGAAGACCTCCTGGAAGAGCACCCGCAGCACGGTCGCGAGGTGTGCGGCGGCTAGCACCGGCTCGAGCTCCCGCTCGGGGTGCCGGCCGATCAGGAGGTGCGTGAGCGCCTCCTCGCGCTCGCGGTGCATCTCGTGCAGCGCGTTCGTCAGGACCTGGCTCTCCTTGATCATCCGCGCGAACCCCCGGCCCGAAAAGCCGACGAGCGCGTGTTCGGCGCCCAGGGCCTCGAAGTAGATCTCGCGTGTGTCGTGGAAGGCGCTGTCGTGGATCAGTGACGCGGGCCAGGCCGCGAAGTCCGCGCGGATGTCGAAGACCAGGTCCTCCTTGCGCGGGAAGTGGTTCGTCACGGTCATCTTGGCCACCCGCGCCTCGGCGGCGATCTCCGCGATCGTCACGTCCTCGAAGCCGTTCCGGATGAACAGGCCGGTCGCGACGTCGGAGATGTTCCTCCTGGTCTCGTGCTTCTTCTGGGCCCGGAGTCCCTCGCTCATGCCGTCACCCTACTGGGTTGGACCCAAACTTGTGCTTGACCCATCGAGTGGGTTCGACCTAATCTGAGGTCGGACCTAGCGAATGGGGGGTGGGCATGACCACGGCAGTCCGGCCGGACAAGGCGCTCTGGCGCCTCGGCGGTGTGCTGATCATGGGCGCGGTGCTGTCGATCCTGGACGCCACGATCGTGACCGTCGGGATCGACTCGATCGCCCGTGATCTGCGCAGCCCGCTGACGACCGTGCAGTGGGTCGCCAGTGCGTACCTGCTGGCGGCTTCTGCTGCGATCCCGCTGTCGGGCTGGCTGACCGACCGGTTCGGCGGCCGCGCGGTCTGGCTGACCGCGGTCGCGCTCTTCACGGCGGGCACGCTGCTGTGCGGCTTCGCGTGGTCGGCACCCGCGCTGATCGGATTCCGGGTGCTCCACGGCCTGGGCGGCGGCTTGATGCAGCCGGTCGGCCAGGCGGTGTTCGCGCAGGAAGCGGGCCCGGCGCTGGGGCGGATGATCGGCGTGATCACCCTGCCGGCCACGGTCGCCCCGGCCCTCGGCCCGATGCTCGGCGGCGCCCTCGTCGCGGGCTTCGGCTGGCGCTGGATGTTCTTCGGCATCGTCCCGCTGGGCGTGGCGACGTTCGTATTCGCCCGTCGCCTGCTCCCGGCCCCGGAACCGGGTGGCGTGCGCGAACCACTCGACGTCCGGGGGATCGCGCTGCTGTCCCCGGGTCTGGGCGCGTTCGTGTACGGCCTGGCCGAGGGCGTCGTCGTGGCCGCGGTCGCCGGAGCGGCGTTGCTGCTGGCGTACGGCGTCCACGCGGCCCGGGCCCGATCGGCGGTGCTGGACCTGAAGTTGTTCCGGGACAAGGGTTTCGCGGTCGCCAGCGCGAGCACGTTCCTGCTGGGCGCGTCGCTGTACAGCTCGATGTTGCTGCTCCCGCTGTACTACCAGCAGGTGGACCACGCGAGCGCGTTGCAGGCAGGCCTGCTCCTGGCTCCCCAGGCGGTGGGTTCGGCAGCGGTGCTGCTCATGGGTGGCCGCCTGCTGGCCCGGTTCGGCCCCCGCACGATGATGCTGGCCGGGATCACGTTGTCCCTCCTGGGCACGATCGCGTTCACGCAGCTGGGTTCGTCTCCCGGCGGCGTCCTGCTGACCGTGTCCCTCCTGGTCCGCGGCGCGGGCCTGGGCGCGGCGACAACCCCAGGCATGACCACGCTTTACGGCTCCTTGGAACGATCCCGCATCCCCCGAGCGGCGAGCGCGTTCAACGTGGTCAACCGCATCGGCGGCTCCCTGGGCACCGCGCTCCTGGCGGCGATCCTCCACCACGAACTGACCGGAACCACCGCTCCCACGGCGTTCGGCACCACCTTCACGTGGGCCTTGGCGTTGTCGGCCTTGACCCTCGTCCCCGCGGCGTTCTTCCCGAAGTCCTCGAGTCCGAAGAGGAGCCTGGCATGACCTTCCGCCTCCTGAGCGTCCACGCCCACCCCGACGACGAGTCCAGCAAAGGCGCGGCAACCCTCGCCCGCTACGCCGCCGAAGGCGTCGACGTCCTGGTGGCAACGTGCACCGGCGGCGAACGCGGCGACGTCCTCAACCCAGCCCTCGACACCCCCGAAACCCGCGCCGACCTCCCGGCCATCCGCCGCCGGGAAATGGCCGCGGCGGCCGAGATCCTGAGCGTCCGCCAGCAGTTCCTGGGCCACACGGACTCCGGCCTCCCAGCCGAAGGTGAGCCGCCACCCGAAGGCTCGTTCGCCGCCCTCCCACTCGACGAGGCGGCCGCCCCACTGGTCGCACTGATCCGGAAGTTCCGCCCGCACGTGGTGATCACGTACGACGAAACGGGTGGCTACCCCCACCCGGACCACATCCGCACCCACGAGGTGACGATCGAGGCACTCGCAGCGGCCGCCGACCCCACCCGCTACCCCGGCAACCCATGGCGACCGCAAAAGCTTTACTACCAGGCAACCCTGAGCCGAGCGTGGTTCGAGGCCATCCACAAGGCCACCCTCGCCGCAGGCCTCACGTCGGCCATGGGCCCGGTCCTGGACGAACTACCACCCGAAGACAAGCTGCCGATCACCACCCAAATCCGCTGCGAGAAGCACTTCGCAACCCGAGACCGTGCACTCCTGGCCCACACCACCCAGGTCGACCCGGCGCACCCGTTCTTCAGCCACTCGCGCGAAATCGAGCGACAGACCTGGCCCTTCGAGGACTACCACCGAGCCCACCCAGCGCCAGGCCCCGACCTGGAGACAGACTTGTTCGCAGGACTCACCCCATGACCCGCCACCCACCTACCGCGGCTCACCCACCCCACCACAGCGACTCTCCACGCAGGCCAAAGGTTCCTCCAGCCGAGCCGCCACGTTCGCCACGCAGGCCTCCCAGCCCGCTACGGCGACCGCCCCACGCAGTCCGGAGGTTCCTGCAGCCGGGCCACTGCGTTCGCCGCGCGGGTCTCCCATCCCGCGGCGGCGACTGCCCACGCAGACCGAAGGTTCCTTCAGCAAGCCACCGCGTTCGCCACGCGGGTCTCCCAACTCGCTGCGGCGACTGTCCATGCAGGCTGAAGGTTTTCAGCCGGGCCACGGTGTTCGCCGCGCGGGTGTCCCAACGCGCTACGACGACCGCCCACGCAGACCGCGGCTCACGCCCCCGAACATGGCGACCACCGCAGCAGGTCAGCCACCGGCTGGACCGGCGACGCGGGCAACACGAGCACCACCGGGGGCCCAAGTACCGCGGCCCTCGCAATGCGGCTCACCCAGCGTCAGGCCTCGCGTCCGCAGCTCAGGCCGTGACCCGCAACTCCCGCAACCCGCGGATCACGAACTCCGGCCGTCTCGGCGGCGTCTCCACCAGCCGCAGCCCCGGCAGCTTTTCCGTCAACGCGGTCAGCGCCGCCGCGATCTCCACCCGAGCGAGAGGAGCGCCCACGCAGTAGTGAATCCCCATGCCGAAGCCGAGGTGCGCGTTCGGGGTCCGGCCGATGTCGAGGCGGTCCGGCTCCTCGAACACCTTCGGGTCGCGAGCCGCGGCGCCCAGCAGCGCGCCGATCTTCTGGCCGCGCTTCACCTCGAAGCCGGAGATCGTGACGTCCTCGGTCGCCGTCCGCTCGAACAGCTGCAGGGGTGCGTCGAACCGGATCAGCTCCTCGACGCACGGATCGAGCAGCGTCGGCGTCGCCAGCAGCCGATCCCATTGGTCCCGATGGGTGAGGAGGGACGTGATGCCGTTGCCGAGCACGTTGACCGTCGCCTCGTGGCCGGCCATCAGCAGCAGCACCGCCGTCGCGACCAGCTCGTCGGGCGTCAACTCACTTCGCAGGAGGTCACTGATGATGTCGTCACCGGGCGCGGCGGCCCGGGAAGCCGCGACCGAGCGGACGTACGAGACGAACTCGCCGGCGGCCTGCTTGGCGGCGTCGCGGCCCTCTTCGGGCAGGTCGTACTCGTACATCTTCACGATCGCGTTGGACAGCCGCACCATCCGCGGCCCGTCGGTGCCCGGGACGCCGAGCAGCTCGGCGATCACCGCGACCGGCAGCGGCTGGGCGAGGTGCTCCAGCAGATCCGCGCTGCCGTCGGTGGCGATGGCCGCGGCCAGGTCGTCGACCATCTTGGCGGCGAGCGTCGCGACCATCGGGCGCAGGCGCTGCACGTGGCCGCGGCCGAACGCGCCCGCGATCAGGCGGCGCAGCCGGGTGTGGGCCGGCGGCTCGTTCTCCAGCAGCGAGTTGCGGTGCAGCAGGTTGAACGAGGCGAACCGTTCGAGCGGCTGGGCGTCCTGCCAGATCCGGCCCAGCCCGCGGTGGCGCAACACGGCCGACGACGCGGCGTGCGACACCGCCAACGCCAGGCCGAGCTCCTCGTGGAAATGGACGTCGCCCTGTGCGCGTAGGGCGGCGAAGGCGGGGTACGGGTCTTCGAGGAAGTCAGGATCGCGGGGGTCGAACACGTCGCGAGACTAACCCTTCGATAGCGTTCCAGGCCGAGCCAGAGGAGGCAGCCGTGGGCAAGGGCGCGCGCAAGAAGGGTCCCAAGCAGGCGTCGGACCGCAAGCCGAAGGTGCGCGACGTCTTCGTCGGGCAGCCGTTCGAAGGGCTGGCGGCGGAGCCCGAGCTGATCGCGCTGCGTGAGTTCGTGCCGTCCGCGACGGCCAAGCTCACCCTCGCCGACGGCGGGGACGTCACCATCGCCACCGTGCTGCCGATGGCCGCGGCCGCGTTCGTCCGTTCCGACGGTGAGCGCTACCTCGGCCTGCAGGTCCAGACCCGGTCCTCCGACATCAGCCGCGACCTCGGCCGCTCGCTGAAGTGGCTGCTGGACGCCAAAGAGGGCGACGTCCTCGGCGTGCCGGACACCACCACCCCGCCGGAGGCCGACGAGCACACCCGGCTGCAGGACCTGCTGACGCCGGGCGCCGAGCTCGACGTCACGCTGCACAGCGACTTCGCGTGGTGGCTGCCCGAGGACGCGGACGCCACCGGTGACGTCGCGGTGTCCCTCGAGCGCGCCAACGCCGCGATCATGCCGACCGAGCGGCTCGGCTTCGGCGCCTACTGGGTGCTCGCCGGCGAGAAGGCGCACCTGCGCTGGGTCCGTCCGGAGTCGGAGAACCTGCTGCTCCAGGCCCTGGCGCGGCTGTCCGCAGCCGGTGAGCTGGGCCTCGGTGAGGGCTCGCGCTACGCGGGTTCGTTCCGGGCGCACGGTCTGCTCGTCCCGGTCTGGGACCTCGACTCCGAGGCCCACGCCCGCGAGTGGGCGGACGCGAAGGACGCCCTGGGTACCCGTCTCGACACGGCGCTCAAGTCCCTCGACGCCGAGCCGCTGAACGCCGCCGAGCGGCGGGCGCGTGACGGCCTGATCGGCCGTCAGCTCACCCTGCGCTGACCGAGAGCCACGAAAGCCACGAAAGGGCCGTCCCACACGGGGCGGCCCTTTCGTCATCCGGCACCGGACTGCCGGTTTCACCGGGTGCTCTCCCACATGCTCGATGAGTGTTCAACCAGGCATTATGTGGCGCACGAGACACCGCCGCCGGATCGCGCTGGTGGGACCATTCTCGGCGTGATACTCCACATCTGCGGGGCGGCCGACTGGGCCGAGGCCGTCGAGGGCGGTGAATACCGGGCGCCGTCGCTGGATGACGTCGGGTTCATCCACTGCTCCGACTTCGGTACGGCGCACCTGCCGGCCAACGCGCTCTACCAGGGCCGGACCGACCTGGTGCTGCTCGAGATCGACCCGGCGAAGCTGGGCGTCCCGGTCCGCTGGGAGGACGGCGAGCCGCCGCATCCGGCCGGGGTTTGGTTCCCGCACGTGTACGGCCCGATCCCGCGTGCCGCCGTCGTGGACGTCCACGAGTTCACCGAAGTGGCGGACGGCGGCTTCCGGCTGCCGGAGTCGATCGCGCTCCGCTGACGCGGAGCACGTCAGAGCGTCTCCGACATTCGTGCGGGGACGCGGGCAACCTGAGGGGGTTGTGATGCGTGTTGGGGAGGAAGGTGACTCGGCTTCTGGCTACCCGACCCCGATGGGAGGCGATACGGTGACCGCTGCGGCACCCGTCTTCACCGGGGGAGATACCTGGGTGACCAGCGCAGGCCGAGGGAGGGCCGCGACGTTGCCGGGTGAGCTCGCCGACTTCGGGGACTTCGTGCAGGCCGTGCTGCCGGGGTTGCTGCGCTACGGCCACGCGCTGACCGGCAACCCGCACGACGCGGCGGACCTGGTCCAGACCGTGCTCGAGAAGATGGGTTCACGCTGGACCTACGTGCACGAGAAGACCGGCGACCCGCTGGCCTACGTCCGCCGCTCGATGGCGAACGCGCACGTCAGCCGGTGGCGCCGCACGCGCCGCGAGAATCTGGTGGCCGACCTGCCGGACACCGATCCGCACGTTCCGGACGACCCGTTCGAGCACGAGCCGCTGTGGCGCGCGTTACGAACGCTGCCGCCGCGGCAACGCGCCGTGATGGTGCTGCGTTACTACGAAGGTCTCTCGGAAGCGGAGATCGCCGGTGCGCTCGGTGTCACGCAGGGCACCGTCAAGAGCCAGGCCAGCAAGGCGATCGCGTCGCTGCGGATGAAACTGAAGGCGGCCGACGGCGAAGGCGAAGGGAGTGACGCGGGTTGAACATCTCCGAGGACGAACTGGAGCAGCGCCTGCGCGCCCTGTTCGCCGATGAGCGGCTCGACTTGCCCCCGCCACCCGACGCCGGCACGGTCATCGTCGCCGGTGCGCGCCGCCGTCGCCACCGTCGTCAAGGCGCGCTGACCGCGGTCGGCGTCGCGGCCGCCGTGGTGTTCGTCGCCGGGGGGCTCACCGTGGTGCGGCTCCACACGGACGAAGGCACCGCGGTGATGTCCGCCGACGGCGCCTCGATCAGCGTCAAACCACCGGAGAACCTCACGCCCGGCCGGCAGCCCCAGCCGCCGGCCCCCGAGCCGACCAGCACGCAGGACATCGACGTCTCCCCGCCGGCGGGGTCCTCGCCCTCGCGGACGGTGCCGCCGTCGTCGGCCCAGCCGCCGTCGAAGCTCCCGGCCGTCCTGAGCGGGCCACTACTCGCCTCGGACGGCTTCGGCGCCCTCAAGCTGGGGATGTCCGAGGCCGAGCTGACGGCCCAGGGGGTCACGTTCAGCGACGAGCAGGCCGGCGCGAGCTGCTCCACGTACACGGCGCAGGGCAGCGGAGTGCCGGTTGCGGCGACCGTCGTCATCTCGAAGGCCGTCGGGCTCACCGTCGTCACGCCGGAACAGGCGGCGCACACCGCCGAGGGCGTCGGCGCCGGGTCCACGAAGGAGCAGGTGCTCGCCACCTACCCCGAGGCCAAAACCGAGCCGGGCGGCATCGTCGCCCCGGCCCGCAGCACTTCGGAGTACCACTTCCGGCTCGACGACACCGGGGTCGTGCAGACCAGTCTGATGAGCCTCAACCAGGACTGCGCCGGCTGACCGGCGCCGCACACGGAAAACCCGGGCTGTCCACAGGGGGAGAGCCCGGGTTTTCCGGTCTTCGTGGTGGGAAGTCGTGGTGAGAAGTCAGAGCGCCCCGCCGGCCACCGGCGGCATCTGCGCGTCCGCGCCGGCGTCGCCGACGGATTCGCGGTGCAGGTGCGCCTCGACCTCGAACAGGTTGCCGTTCGCGCGCTTGACGATCGTCAGCAGCGTGTTCATCTGCGAGATCTCTTCGACCTGCTCCTTGAGGAACCACTGCGTGAACTGCTCGCTGATGTAGTCCTCTTCGGCGCGCGCCGCCTTGGCCATCGTGGAGATGTCGGTGGCGACCTCCTTCTCCTGCTCGAGCGCGAGCTCGATGAGCTCGGTGACGCCGGAGAAGTCGTTGCGCACCTCCCCGGTGCCGGGGATGTCGACGTGGTGGTCGCGGTCGAGCATGAACTGCACGAGCGCCATCGCGTGGTTGCGCTCTTCGACCGACTGCTTGTAGAAGTGCTTCGCCAGCTGCGGCAGGTCCTCGGCGTCGAACCACACCGCGAGCGCGATGTACTGCTGGGACGCGTTGAACTCGTTGTGGATCTGCGCCTGCAGCAGTTCGTAGAACTTGGAGCGCGGTTCTTTCTTGTTGATGAGGGCCATGCCTCTTACGGTACGTCAGAATGCGATTCAATGCCACTTCAGAGTGGTGATCTACCCCCTATTAGGTTACCATTCCTAAAGAAAGACGAACCTAATTTTGGTAAGCCTTCCCTAAATTGTCGACGCCATTTAGGGAAGGCTTACTTTAATTCACAGAGGGTCGCGGCGCACCGGGCAGGACATGCAGCGCGGGCCGCCCCGGCCGGAGCCCAGCTCGGACCCGGCGATCGGCAGCACCTCGATGCCGGCCGCTTCGAGACGCTCGTTCGTCTCGACGTTCCGCTCGTAGCCGACGACCACGCCCGGCGCCAGGGCCAGCGTGTTGTTGCCATCGTCCCACTGCTCGCGCTCGGCCGTGACCGGGTCCAGGCCGGTGTCGATGACGCGCAGCCGGTCGATCTCCATCGCCTCGGCCGCGGCGGCCAGGAACGGCGTCGGCCCGGCCACCTTGACGCCGCCGTCGCCGGTCGGGCGGATGGTGAACGCCATCAGCGAGTCGCGGGCCAGCGGGTACATCACCACCGCGTCGGCGTCGACCATCGTGCAGACCGTGTCCAGGTGCATGGTCGCGCGGGACTGCTCGATCGGCACCGCCAGCACGGTGTGCGCGATGCCGTCGGCGAACACCGAGCGGGCCAGCGACTCGGCGCCGGCCGCGGTCGTGCGCTCGCCGACGCCGATGGCGAGCACGCCCGGCGCCAGCAGCATGACGTCGCCGCCCTCGATCGGCGCCGAATGCGCGCCGTACGCGCGGGCGGCGTGCCGGAAGTACGGGTGGTAGGCGTAGATCAGGTCCAGCACGGCCGTTTCGCGACGCCGCGCGGGCATGGTCAGCGACGAGATCGCCACCCGGTCGCCGATCCACGCCGACGAGTCGCGCGTGAACAGCAGGTTCGGCAGCGGGTCGACGGCGAAGTCGTGCGGGTGGTTCATCATCCGCACCAGCGACGCGCCTTCGGCCGACGGCAGCTCCTCGAACGTCATCCCGGCCATCAGCACCTCGGCGAGGCCGGCCGCGTCGACGCCCGAAAGGTGCGACCGCAACGAGTCGGCCAGGTCGCCGCCGAGACGCCGGTCGTCGACCGCCGCGTGGACGCCCGACGCGTGCGCGCGGGTGTCCTCGAGGGCCGTGCGGAGCGCGTCGGCCAGCAGCAGGACTTCGACGCCGCGGCCGCGCAGCACGTCGGCGAACGCGTCGTGCTCCGCCTGGGCCCGGTCGACCCAGGGGATCGAGTCGAACAGGAGCTGGTCGTTGTTGCGGGGCGTCAGCCTTTTGAGCTCGTTGCCGGGCCGGTGCAGCAGCACCGCGCGCAGAGGTCCGACTTCGCTGTCCACCCGGGGAGGTGTCGTTTCGTCGATCACCCCCCGACTCTATCCATCCATGCCCCCGCCACCACCCTCAAGCGAGACGCTTCGCGCCACAGTGCTTGTCAGGGCAACCAGGAAACGTGACCCTTCAGCAGGGCATACCCGACGAAGGACACGAAGTCGAACAACGTGTGCGCGGCGACGAGCGGCCACAGGCGGTTGGTCTTCTGCCACAGCCGCCCGAACACCAGCCCCATGATCAGGTTGCCGACGAACCCGCCGAAACCTTGGTAGAGATGGTACGACCCGCGCAGCACGGCCGCGCCGAACAGTGCGTTGTTCTCGCGGACGCCGAGCTGGCGCAGCCGGGTCAGCAGGTACCCGATCACCAGCACTTCCTCGGCGAAGGCGTTGCCGAACGCCGAGAGCGTCAGCGAGATCGGCCGCCACCACGTGTCGTTCAAAGTGGACGGTTGCACCGCCAGGCTGAAGCCGAGGTGGTAGGAGATGAAGTACAGCGCCAGCCCGGGAATCCCGATGACGGCGGCGAGGGCGACGGTCAGCAGCGCGTCGCGGCCGGGGGAGCGGCGGTCCAGCCCCACCTGGGTGATCTTCACGCCCGCGCGCCACAGCAGGTACAGCCCGAGCGCGCCCCAGCCGACCAGCTGCGCGGCCGAGAGCAGCTGCTTGAGCAGATCGATCAGGCTCGCCGCGGCCTGGGGCACGTTGAGCTGCACCTGCTGCTGCGCCAGCGGTGCGGGCTGCAGCAGGGAGTCCACAAGGGACAGCAGGCTGCGCACCCCGGACAGGCCCAGCGTGATCCCGAAGACGATCAGCAGCTCGATCTTGATCGCCTTGCGCTCGCGCGGGTCCTCGATCGCGTCCGGGAAGTCCGGGCGGGCCGGGGCCAGCCACGATCGCGCGGTGAAGGTCATGCGCGCACGCTACCTTCGACGTATGCCCAGGACTATCGCCACCAACGAGACCGTCGACCGCGCCGAGCTGGCCGAGTTCCTGTCCACTCGCCACCGCGCGATCCTGCTGACGACGAAGGCCGACGGCGGCGCGCAGCTCTCGCCCGTCACCTGCGGCGTCGACGCCGAGGGCCGGCTGGTCATCTCGACCTACCCGAAGCGCGCGAAGATCGTGAACATCAAACGGAACCCGCAGGTGTCGGCCTGCATCCTGTCCGACGAGTGGAACGACCGGTGGGTCCAGCTCAACGGCACCGCCGAGGTGCTGGACATCCCGGACTCGGTCGAACCGCTCGTCGACTACTTCCGCAGCATTTCGGGCGAACACCCGGACTGGGACGAATACCGCGAAGCCATGGTCAAGCAGGGCAAGAGCATCATCCGCGTGACGATCGAGAGCTGGGGCCCGCTCGCGAAGGGCGGCTTCCCCGCCGAACTAGCCTGACGCGCCCCGCAGGAACGGGCAGCCGACGAGCCGTCGCAGCTCCACCGCGAGCTGCGGCGGGCTGTCCACGGACTTCGAGAACGCCAGCCGCACGTCGTGGTCGCCGGCGTCGGACTCGACGCGCAGCCGCAGGCCGAACCGGTCCAGCCCGAGCGGGCGGATCCGGCCGCCGCGCAGGTCCGCGGGCAGGTGCTTCGCCAGCTGCTCGACGACGTCGGAGTGGTCGCTTTCCAGGTGCCGCAGCCACTGGGCCTCGTAGTCGTGGAACGGGTCCGGCGGCGCGGCGCTGAACATGTGCGGCCGCAGCGAGTGCGTGCCTTCGGCGTCGGCGAGCACGAGTGACGCGGGGGTGAGCCGCAGCAGCGTCAGGCCGTGGCCGACGTCGAGGAGCCGCTCGTCCGGCCGGCTTTCGGCGATCGCCACCGCCCGCGCGCGGGCCGAGACCGGCGACAGCGGCCGCAGCCAGCCGGTGATCCAGAGCAGGCCGCGGATCGGCTCGCGCAGGTCGACCGGCGCCTGGTCGGCGAGCTCCACCATCACGGCCAGCTCGCCGCGCTGGGTTTCCTTGCTCGCGCGGACCATCGGGTGCTCGTCGGGCAGCAGCACGCTCACGCTGCCGCTGTGGTGCACGTGGTGCAGGACCGGGACGACGCGCTCGGACTCCAGCCCGGCGCGTTCGCAGGTGGGCATCAGCGACGCCGGGCCGTTGCGGGTCGCGATGGTCTTCGCGCGCTCGGCGGGGTTCGGGGCCGGCGGGCGGCGGATGGATGTCGGTGCTTCGGTCACGGCTCACCTCCTACTTAGGTGAGCCTAACCTGAATCCGTCGGTCTGGGTAGTCGCTCGTTCGCGGCGGTGGTCACGGGCCGCTCCGCTGAACGGAGCATCCGGTAACGCCGATGACCGCTTTACCGAAAGGGTCGGTGACCAGTGCCGACACGGTGGGGGCCCAGCGTGCAGATCGTCCCGGTTCCCGAACGCGTGCGCGCGTTCGAGTTCGACCCCGCCATGCCGTCCGGTGCGGTGCCGATCTTCGGCGAGTACCTCGACCGGATCGGCCGGAGCACGGCGAACCAGCGGCTGGTCGGCCTGCCGTTCGTGTTCCTCGGCGTCACCCAGTTCTTCACCGGGACGGGCATCGCGCTGCCCGTGTCCATCGTTGCGCTCTTCGGCGTCTTCGAGCTGTTCTGGATCTACCGCGGCCGCGCCTGGGTGCCCGAGACGCGGCTGAAGCGCGTGCCGTTCCGGCCGGTCGACATCACCGCGGACGGCCTGGTCGCCGTCGGCCGGACGGTCGGCGTCCGGCTGCCGGACGGCCGCTGGCTGCGGATCCGGCTCACCGAGGCGTACCGGCTGCTGCTGGCCGGGCACCGGCGGGTGTGGCTGCTGGGCTCGGGCCCGAAGGTGTTCGTGGGCTTCCCCGGCGTCGTGCGCGTTCGCCGCGCCCGGATCCACGACGCGCCGCCCGCGGGCGCGGTCGCCGTCGCGCCGACGGCGTGGTCCGGCTCGCCGCGGCTCGACCCGGTGCTCGCCGCGCACCGGCGCCGGCTCGCCCGCGAGCTGTGGGAAGCCGCCGCGTTCCTGCTGGCCCTGGCCGGGTTCGCGACCTGGGTGCGGCTCGACTTCCCGGCGGACGACCGGCTGACCGGGTTCGCCGTCTCGACGGCCACCGGGTTCGCGGTGGTCGCGCTGGCGGGCGCGATCGCCGTGCTGACGCGCTCGGTCGGTTACCTCCGGCCGCAGCCGGCGGAGCACTGGACCGAGCTGCGCGCGGTGCTGGACGGCCCGGTGCGGATGAGCGCGCACGGCTCCGCCCGGGTGAGCGGCCTGACGATGCTCGCCGACGGCCGGGTCGTCCCGTTCCGGCTGCGTGACGTCGACGCGTCGATGGCCGCGAACGTCGCGACGACCGGCCGGCTGTGGATCGCCGGCGTCCCGCGCCCGGGCCGCGCCGCCACCGGCGTCCCCGGCTACCCGGTGCTGGGGACGGTCCGGCTCGGCTGAGCGGGCGTGCGGTCGCGGCGGGGCAGCAGGAACGGCGTCGCCAGGATCAGCACGCCGGCGACGCCGATCGCGACGCGCGGGCCCGTGACGCCGGCGAGCACGCCCCAGAGCGCGGTCATCGCCGCGATGCTCGCCCGGGTGCTGACCGACCACGCCGACAGCGCCCGCGCGACGCGGTCGGCGGGGATCTGGTCGAGCCGGTAGGTGGCCAGGACCGGGTTGTAGACGCTGCAGAAGAAGATCAGGCCGAACTCGATGGCCATCACGAAGGCGAGCCCGCCGGGGCCCGCGGGCAGGAAAGCCAGCCCGAGCAGCCAGAACGCGCGCAGTACCCCGGACGTCCACAGCACCTTGTGCCGGCCGAACCGCGCGACGAGCCGCGGGGTCAGCCGCGAGCCGACGAGCCCACCGAGGCACGGCACCGCGAACGCGAGCCCGTACTGCCACGGCGTGAACCCGAGCTGCCCGAGCATGAGCACGGCCAGCAGCGGCTCGGTCCCCATGATCAGGCCGTTGAACAGCAACGTGTTGAGCAGCAGCGGCCGCAGTCCCGGGTGCGTCAGCAGGAAGCGCCACCCCGCGGCCAGATCGCTCGCCCGCAGCCGCGACGCCGTGCGCGCGGGTGGTGGTTCCGTCCCGCCGATCGCCCGGATCCCCAGCGCCGAAAGCAGGAAGCTGACGGCGTTGGCGACCACCGTCGTCACCGGCCCGAGCAGCCCGAACGCGGCGCCGCCGAGTGGCGGGCCGAGCGCGGTGGCCGTCCAGGTCGTCGACTCGAACCGCCCGTTCGCGACGAGCAGGTCTTCCGGCGGCACCAGCGCCTTCAGGAAAGCGCCGCTCGCCGCGGTGAAGGCGATGTCGGCGGAGGCGACGATGACCGACACGAGAAGCAGCTGCGTGAAACCGAGCCAGCCGAGCGCGTAGGCCACCGGCACGGTCATCAGGGCCGCGAACCGGACCACGTCCATCAGCACCATGACCGGCCGCTTCGGCCGGAACTCGATCCACGGCCCCAGCGGCACCGCCACGAGCGCCCCCACCGCGGGCCCGACGGCGGCCAGGACCGAAACCGCCGTCGGCCCGCTGTGGAGCACGAGGATCGCCAACAGGGGAAAGGCGCCGAACCCGAGCCACGTGCCGAGCGTGCTGACGGCGTAAGCCGTCCACAGCCATCTGAACCGCGGTCCCAGCGAACGCCTGCGCATCACCCGGAGAGCAAAGCGAAGAAGACGTCCGCGGGGCAAACAACCGCCGTGGCGGCGAGCCACAACGCGGCGTTGTGGTTCTAGAGTCGGCTGTCGTGGACCTCGATGCCGTGCGCACGTTCGTCGCCGCCGCGGACGCGGGCCGCTTCCAGGACGCCGCGACCGACCTCGCGATCACCCAGCAGGCCGTCTCCAAACGCATCGCCGCGCTCGAGAAAACCCTTGGTGTGCGGCTGTTCACGCGCACCGCCCGCGGCGCCCGGCTGACCGGCGACGGCGAAGCGTTCCTGCCGCACGCCCGCGAGCTGCTGCTGGCCGAGGCGCGGGCGGTGGCTTCCGTGCGGTCCGGCCGCCGCGCGCTGCGCGTCGACGTCATCGGCCGGCGGCTGGGGACGGCGACGCTGCTGCGCGGCTTCCACCGCGCGCACCCGGACGTCGCCCTCGAAGTCGCGACGTTGTCCGACGCCGACGCGGCGGTCGCGGCGGTCCGGGACGGCTCGATCGACGCGTCGTTCCGCGCGGTGGCCGCCAGGGAGCTGCCCGACGGCGTCGAGGCGACCCTGGTCCTCGACGAGCCGCTCCAGCTGCTCACCGGCCCCGCGCACCCGCTGGCGGACGCCACCGTCCTGCGGCTCGACCAGCTGGCCGGGCACCGGATCTGGATGCCCGGCCTGGTGCCCGGCGCCGAGTGGACCGCCTACTACGCCGAGCTGGCCACCGCGTTCGGCCTCTCGATCGACGCGCTCGGCCCGAACTTCGGCACCGAGGTCCTCCTCGAAACCATCGCCGACGCCCCCGACGTCGCCACCCTGGTCGGCGCGGAGATCCGGCTGTCGTGGCCGCCCGGCCTCGACCTGCGCCGCGTCCCGCTCGAAGACCCGACGCCGGTCTACCCGCATTCGCTGATCTGGCGGGCCGACAACGCGCACCCCGCGCTGGCCCGGCTGCGCGCGCACCTGCGCCCGGGCGCCCGGGCCGCCACGACGTGGCGGCCGAGCTGGGCCGGCTAGGTCGTCTTCGCCGCCCGGGAGCTGCCGTACGACAGCCGGAGCGCGACCCAGCCGTCGCGCTCCCCGGCGCAGATCTCCTCGACGGTCTCCACCAGGACGGCGGCCGCACCGGAGGTGGCGTAGGTGCCGTGGTGGGCGGCGAAGAGCGCGATCTCCTTCTCGATCGCGTACCGCGCCCGCGTCCGGCTGGTCCAGTTCTCCTTGTAGCCGCCCAGCGCCCGGACGCCGTTGATCAGCACCGCGAGCGACCCGACGGCGGCGATGAGCCGCGCGTCGATGGCGAAGGCCGCCAGCACGGGGATCGTGGCGGTGACGACCAGGCTCGACATCTCGACCACGGAGTGCCGGCGCCGCGCGGCCCACGAGTTCCGCTGGTAACGCCGCCACTCGGCCAGCACCGACGGCGGCACGGGCTCGTCGTCGACGCCCTTCGCGTCCAGGACCCACTGACTTCGCGACTCTGCCTTCATGGGACGGAAGTTCACACCAGCGGGTGATCCGGTCAAGCACGCGGGGCCTGCTCGGCGGCGGTTTCACACGTTGCCGCAGTTGTCCACACCCGGCGCAGGTTGTGGACAACTCCGTGGGCCAGAACGATTTCCGGCCTTCCGGTCCACCGGCGCCGATAGACTGGGAACACGGCCACCACCAGGCAGGTCCCGTCGTGGCGTGGGTGCCGCTGCCGGGTTGGCGATGCGCCGCATCGCCAACCGGATCCGCGGCCCGCTCACCGGCATTCACTACGCCCTCGGCCACGCCATCGGCTCGCGGGTCAGCCACCGGACGTGCCGGAGATCCTCTCCCGTTGCGGCGGCCCCACCGGGATCGCCAAGGCCGGGCGGCGCAACTCACCGCGATCGCGAAGGTTCACGCGCCTCGCGTGGGCGACAAGCTCATCGACTCGATCGTGACCGCGCCGGCCGAGCAGACCGTCACCGTCCCGGGCACCGCAACCGCGGTTTCACACGGCTGCCGCAGTTGTCCACACCCGGCACAGGTTGTGGACAACTCCGTTGGCCAGAAGGATTTCCGGCCTTCCGGTCAGCCGGCGCCGATAGACTGGTCCCGGGGTCGCCCCCCTGGGAGTGGTGGGGGATGTCTGGACCCTCTTGGGCCGGGCCGCCGGCAAAAATCCGGGTCAGCCCAGTGATCGGCGCGTTGCCTGTTCCGTCTCCAGGACTCCCTGGCGGATTCCCTCCAGCTGGTCGCTCAGCTCGCGGACCGCGCCCGTGTCCACCGCGAAGTCCGTCGTCGCCGCCGTCAGTTCCGCTACCCGTGCCACCAGGCTGTCCAGGCCCAGCGCGCCCGACTGCAGCTGCGCCAGCAGCTTGTCCCGCGCACCCGACAATCGCGCGTGGACGTCCGCCTGGGCCTGGACCGCGCTCAACGCCGACTCCAAGTCGCCGCGGACGTCCTCGTGGGCCGACCTCAGCTCTCCTTGCAGCCGGCGTTTCTCCCGAGCGACGGCGTCGAGGTCGACGCGGGACAACGCCTTTCCCGTCGCCGATGCGCGGCCTGCCAACCGCTCCAGCGTCGACAGCGTCTCGCGGACCACTGGTTCCATGTCCGCGACGCGGTCGGCCAGCGGGCCCGCGCCGAGGGAGTCGCTCAGCGAAACGAATCCGTCGGCGGCGTGCTCGGCGCGTTGCAGCCAGTTGGCCTCCGCCGACCCCGGCGTGACGTCCAGGACCCTCGCTTCGCGCGGCTGAGGCTCCTTCTCGCGGGTTGCGAGCGCGACGCCGGCGCGGGCGGCCAGTACCGCGACGCCGACGCCGAGCGCGGCGACCACGGGCAGCTGCACGGCCCACGCCACGCCGGCCGACGTGGCGCCGAGCAGCAGCCCCCACGGTTCGGCCAGCTCGCGGACGAATCTCATCAGAAGTTCGAGATCACGGACGTGAAGACCTGGTTGATCGAGTCCGGTTTGGACGAATCGTATTCCGACCCCTCGGTCGACTCGGCGATCTGCTTGAGCACGTCCTGGTCGGCGTCGCCGCCGTAGGCGATGGTGAACAGCCGGACCGTCTCCGCGTTGCCCTCGGGCCGCAGCTGCGGCAGCAGGTGGTCGAGGTCGACGCCGCCGGAGTCCTCGTTGCGGCCGTCGGTGAGCACGACCACGGCGTTGATCGCGGCCGGGTCGAGGTGTGCCTTCATGTACTCGTAGGCGGCCAGCGACGAGTCGTACAGCCCCGTGCCCGCCTGCGGCGTCAGCCCGCTCAGCCGCTGCGCCAGCGTTTCCTTGCCGCTGTTGCCGAGCGCCTGCACCGGGAGCAGCTCCTGGTAGTCCCGGTCGCCGTCGAGCTGCGTCGAGAACTGCCAGAGCCCGACCTGGTCGCGCGGCACGAACTGGCCGAGCGCGTCGATCGCGGCCTGCTTCGCCAGGTCGATCTTGCTCTTGCCGGTGCCCTTGACCTCGTCACCCATCGAGCCCGAAACGTCCACGACCAGCAGCACGTTCGCCTTCTTGCGCAGCTCGGTCCACGTCGTCAGCAGCTTCGAGAGCACCGACGGCGACGGCGGCTGCAGGAAGCTGATCTTCGCGTCCGGCTGCGCGCCGTTGGCCGTGGTCACCTGCGGGCCCGGCTTGCCGTCGAAGGAGCGGAACCCCAGCGCGGCGAACTTCTGCTGCGTCTCCGGCCCGCGCAGGTAGCCGAGGAAGTCCGTGGCGATCTGCTTGCGCGCCGGGTCGGTCCAGTTCAGCGTGACGAACGGGTGGTCGGAGTTGAGCGTGCCGTCCGACGGGTAGATCGCGACGATCGGCACCTTCGGCGGCGCGTGCTGGCCGACCTTGGCCGGGTCGTTCGTCGGGTTGCCCTGGTTGTAGCCGATCAGCGAGCTCTCCTCGACGGTCACCGCCGAGATGTACGACAGCGCCGCGCCCTTGTCGTCGGCCTTCTGCAGGTTCGTCAGGAACGTCAGCGTGTTGTCGCCGTAGTGCACGATCGCCTGCTCGATGTTCGTGACGAACTGCTTCGCCTGCGGCTTCTCGAGCGCGGCGGCGGTGAGGTCCGACGACGTCCCGGTCGCGGCGTAGTACGCGCCGATCGTGGCGTTCAGGCCGGCCGTGGAGATGTTCGGGTTCGTCTTGCCCAGCCGGAACTTGCCCCACTCCGGGTGCCCGAACTTCGCCCAGCCCGCCGGGTCCGTGGCCAGCGCGGCCAGGTCCTTCCAGCCGATCGGTTTGCCCGGCCAGCCGAGCGCCTCGGCCATCGGCTTCGGCATCGCGATGGTCAGCGGCGAGTTCGCGACCGACTGCGTGTCGCCGTCCGGCACGATCGACGCGCTGTCGCCCTTGGCGTTGACGCGCAGGAGGTTGACCCAGCCGCTCGCGGCCGGCGTCCAGACGTCGGGGCGCGGGCCGTCGGTGGCTTCGTTCCAGCCGTTGGCCAGCGCCTGCATCGCGACGCCCGACGACTTCGACTGCACGACGACGTCGACGCAATGCCCGGCCACCGACCGCCCGGAGTAGGCCTTGGCGGCTTCCTGGACGATGCCGACCTTTTCCGGCGACGACGCGACGTGCAACGCGATCGCGTCCGAGCCGGTGCACTTCGGCGCGTCGGCCGTGTCGTCCGAGCTACTGGTCCAGGCCCGGATCCCGATGATCAACCCCGCGGCAACCACAATTGCGGCGATGAAGGGAAGAATTTTCCGCTTTCTTCGCGCTGGCTGGGAATTGATCATCGAAATTGCCCCCTCCGCCGACCGGAAAGTCCATTATCCGGTCGGCGGGGGAGCGCCGGGGGCGCGTTGCCGAAACTTGACTAACCCTTAGGGCCGCGGCGCGACCACGTCCACGCGTAACCGGGGTCTTCGGACGCGTCGGCGGCTTCGCCCAGTTCCAGCGGGGCGAAAGTGTCGACCATGACGGCGGTCTCGTCGAAGAACTCCGCGCCGATCGACGCCTCCGCCGCGCCCGGCTGCGGGCCGTGCGTGAAACCGGACGGGTGCAGCGACAGCGAGCCGACGCCGATCCCCGAGCCCTTGCGGGCCTCGTAGTTGCCGCGCACGTAGAACATCAGCTCGTCGGAGTCGACGTTCGCGTGGTTGTACGGCACCGGGATCGAGTCCTGGTGGTAGTCGACCTTCCGCGGGCAGAAGGAGCAGACCACGAAGTTCGGGCCCTCGAACGTCTGGTGCACGGGCGGTGGCTGGTGCACGCGGCCGGTGATGGGCTCGAAGTCGTCGATGTTGAACACCCACGGGTACAGGCAGCCGTCCCAGCCGACGACGTCGAAGGGGTGCGTCGCGTACGTGTAGCGGGTCAGCCCGGCGCGGTGGCGCACGAGCACCTCGACGTCCTCGCCGTCGGCCAGCAGCGGCTCGCTGGGCCCGCGGACGTCGCGCTCGCAGTACGGCGAGTGCTCCAGGAACTGGCCCTTCGTCGACAGGTAGCGCTTCGGCGGGCCGATGTGCCCACGCGCCTCCAGCGTGAAGAGGCCGACCTCGCCGTGGGGGAGGACGCGGTAGGTGCAGGACGTCGGGATGACCAGGTAGTCGCCGTCGCCGATCTCGAGGCTGCCGTAGATCGTCTCGACGGTCGCGGAGCCGCCCTGGACGTAGAACAGCTCGTCGCCGGCCGCGTTGCGGTACAGCGGGCTGGGCGCGGTCGCCGTGACGAACCCGATCGAGACGTCGGCGTTGCCGAACAGCCGCCGCCTGCCGGTCACCGCGTCGGCGTCACCACCGAACTTGAGCTCGCCGGTCTTGTAGGCCCGCGGCTTGAGCGGGTGGTTCGGGGTGAGCGACCCGCGGTCCTCCTCGACGGCCACGGCGTCGACGATCGCCGTCGGCAGCCCGCGGTGGTAGAGCAGCGCGGAGTCGGCGGAGAAGCCTTCGACGCCCATCAGCTCCTCGGCGTAGAGCCCGCCGTCCGGCTTGCGGAAGGCCGTGTGCCGCTTGTGCGGGATCTCGCCTACTCGCCGGTAGTAAGGCATCGATGTCCCCTCCTGACGTGTCCGTTGTGCGAACGATTTTGTCCTCATGTCGTACGCTACTAGCGTGTCATTCGTGTCAAGCGCTGTGGAACTCACGCCCCCCGGCCCCCGTGGGATCCCTCCCCTGTTCGCGAGGCTCGTCGACGACTCGGCGCTGTTCCCGCCGGGCGATGCGGCCATGCCCGAAGCCCTGCGCGCGCACTTCGCGAGCCGGGAGTCCGAACACGCGGGTGTACTGGGGGTTTTTCTCTGCCAGGCGTCCCGTCTGCCCGAGCTGATCACCGAGTTGATCAAGATCAAGCCGAAGCAGCCGCTGCCGCTTTCCTTGATCATCGACACCGGGCTCGGCGGCGTGCCGAAGGCGATCTCCATCGTCGAGTCGCGCAGTGAGCTGCTCGCGCTGCGGATGGTCGAGATGCCGGCACCGTCGGACGTCGACGAGGTGTGGCTGGAACGCGTCTCGGAGTTCGTCCCCGAGGACGTCATCCGGGTCGTCGAGCCGCGGCGCGGCGTCGGCTGGCTCGAGGGCGTCCGCAAGGTGATCGAGCACGGCAGCTGGCCGAAGATCCGCTGCGGCGGCAAGGCGGGTGAGAACTTCCCGAGCGTCGACGAGGTGGCGGACTTCCTGGCCGTCGTCAGCGGGTCCGCCGGCGCCTCGTTCAAGGCGACGAACAGCCTGCACCGCGCGGTCCGGCACGCCGACCCCGGCACCGGCTTCGTCCACCACGGCTTCCTCAACCTGCTCGTGGCGTCCGCGCGCAGCCTGTCCGGCGGGGACGTCCGGGCGGCCCTGGAGGAGACCGACGGCCAGGCGCTGGCCGACGAGGCCCGCGCGCTGCCCGAGCCGGCCGCGAAGGCCGTGCGAGAGCTCTTCGCGTCGTACGCGGCGGCCTCGTTCGACGAGCCGGTCGCCGACATGGGCGAACTCGGCTTGCTGTGACCGGCCGGGAGGGGTCGCTGACGCTCGACCGGGGCTTGGCGCTGCTGCAAGCGGTGGCCGACGCCGGCGGCGACGCGGCGACCATCTCCGAGCTGGCCGTGTCCATCGGGGCCAGCCGCGCGGCCGTCTACCGGCTGCTCGTGCCGCTGTCCGAGCGCGGGCTGGTCTGGCGCGACGGCACCAAGGTCCGGCTCGGCGTCGGCCTGCTCCGGCTGGCCGGGCAGGTCCTGCCGCAGCTGCGGGACGCGGCCGGCCCGGTGCTGCGCGAGCTGGCCGAGAAGGTCGGCGCGACCGCGCACCTGTCGGTCGAGCAGGGGGCGCAAGCGCTTGCGGTGGCCGTCGTGGAGCCGTCCTGGACGAGTTTCCACGTCGCCTACCGCGTCGGCAGCCGGCACGCGCTCAACTCGGGCGCGGCCGGCAAGGCGATGACCCTGCGCCCCGGCGGCGACGGCTGGGTGACCTCGGCCGGTGAGCTGGAAGCGGGCGCGTCCGGCGTCGCCGCGCCGGTGCGCGGGGTGCCCGGGCTGCGGGCGAGCGTCGGCGTCGTCTCCCTCGAACCCCTCAAGGCCGCCGAGGTCGGGCCACAGGTCGTGGCGGCCGCCGCCCGGCTGACCGAGGTGCTCCGAACGGACGCGTAGTTGGCGCATCGGCGCCGGGATGTGATCTCGTGGTGTCAGAGGCGGCTCAGCGGGGAGCCGCCGTGACCCGGCCGGGGGTGCGGTGAAGATTCCCGAAGAGCTCGTCGGCTGCGCGGTCCGCCGGACCGCGTTCGACTTCCAGGTGCGTCTCGAACTCGTCGACGAGCCGGAGGACGACGAGCCGCGCGTCGACGCCGAACTCGTCGTCGAGACGTCGTTCCGGCTGCGTGACGCCGAAGGCCGCTGCCACGACCTCAGACCGGCGACCGGGGCCGCGCTGGCGCCCGTGCTCGACCTGTTCGGCCACACGGTGACGGCCGTCCGGCTGCGGTCCGGCAGTCTCGCGCTGACGTTCGACAACGGCGCCGAGCTGTCCGTCTGGCCGGATCCGGCGTACGAGTCGTGGTGGCTGACCGGGCACGGCATCGAGCCGATCCTGGTCGGGCCGGGGGAGTCGAACTAGCGCCGCGACGCGGCCACGAGCGGCCGGACCATGCTCAGCAGCAGCGCGACGTCGACGCTGAACAGGAGCCGCTCGAACAGCCCGAGCGTGACCTCCTGGTGCGCCGGGCCGATGACCAGCGTGACGACGAAGCCGCCGAGCACGACGCCGACACTGGCGAAGCTCGCCGTGGCCAGGCGCCGGATCGTGGTGCGGCGCGGCTCCCACGGGCAGCGCTCGCGACCCCTGCGGGTCAGCACGAACGCGGCGGCGGGCAGCGCGACGAACGCCGTCAGCGCGGCGATGTTGTGCACCTGTCCGGACAGCGAACGCGCTTCGCCGTCCGGGTCGACGGGCACGAGCCCGCACACCAGCAGCCCGGCCGACCAGACGCCGAGCAGCGCGCAGACGGCGGTGGTGCCCGGGCGGCGCGCCTTGGCGATGCCGGTGAGCAGCGCGACCGATCCGAGGGCCAGTGCCAGGCACATCGCGCTGAACAGCGGCGCGGCCGACGAGCCGCCGAGCTTGCCGTAGACGTACTCCGACAGCGTCTGCCAGATCGGGCTGACCTGGCCGGACAGGCGCAGGTGCAGGTCGATCGAGATGGCCACGGCCAGGCCGATGCCGCCCAGCGCGAGCCTGCCGTGCACCGGCGAGACGGCGGTCTGCGGCTTCGGAGCGGTCACCTGCGGTCTCCTGCTGGTCGAGGCATGGAGAAGGGCATGGAGAAGGGCAAGGTGGTGTTCACCTTGCCCTCACCCTTTCGTTCCCGAAAGGTTACCGCGTGATCCTGTGAAGAACTCGTACGTCCAGGTCAGAAGGCCAGCTGGAGCAGGGCGAACGCCGCGAACCCGGCGAACGCGAACCCGGCGACGCGCTGGATCAGCTTCGGCCGGATCTTGCCGCGGATCTTGCCGCCGATGAACACCGCGAGCCCGGCCACCACGACGAGCGCGGCGAACGAGCCGACGCCGACCGCGATCGGGTTGCCGATCCGGGCGGCGAGGCTCGCCGTCGCGAGCTGCGAGGCGTCACCCCACTCGGCGGCGAAGAGCACGCCGAACGACGTCAGCGCGGAGCGCCAGAAGGTCGCCGGCGAGGGGCCCGTGCGCGAAGCGTCTTCGCCCGCTTCGTCCGCGTCACTGAATCCCTCGCGAAGGAGCATGAAAGAGCCGAGACCGAACATCGTGGCGACGACCAGGGAAAGCACGACGTCCGGCAACAGCGTCAACACACTGCCGAACGCGACCGCGATGACGCATTGCACGGCGAACGCGGCGCACACCCCGGCGAATACCGGCCAGCCCCGGAAACGGGTGGTCAGCACCAAGGTCGCGACCAGCGTCTTGTCCGGCAGTTCCACGGCGAGGACCAGGCCGAACGCGCTGATCAACGCCACCATCGCGGTAGTCATGAGTATTTCTCGCCCCTTTCGCTGCAACGATAAAGGGGCGGTTCAGCGGGTCGCAAGCTGATGGCTTCTGCGAAATTGCCGAATCGGTACCCATGAATTTGTCATCGCGGTCGGTCGCACAATTTTCTTCGGCACGCCGAATTTCCGGTTGTGGCCTGCGGTAGGTTGCGGTCATGGGGACGGAAGCGCGTACTGCGCAGGTCAACGAGGTCATCCGCCGGCTGGACGCGCACTACGTCTTCCCGGACGTCGCGGCGAAGCTGGCGGAGGTGCTTCGCCGGCGTCTCGACGAAGGCGCGTACGCGGACCTCGACGACGTCGAGTTCGCGACGGTCGTCACAGTGGATCTGCAGTCGGTGAACGGCGACAAGCACGTGCGGCTGCGCCACCACGTCGACCCGGTCCCGGACGCCGAGGGCGACGGCGAAGCCTTCGACATGGAGGCGTACCGGCTCGAAGCCCAGCTCTCGGGCTACGGCCTCGCGGCCGCGAGGCGGCTCGCGGGCAACGTCGGTTACCTCGACACGACGATGTTCTACCCGGCGGAGATCGTGCGGGACGCGGTCGCGGGGGCGATGACGCTGCTCTCCGGCACCGACGCGCTGCTGCTCGACGTCCGCCGCAACCGCGGCGGCGACCCGCGCACGGTCGCGATGCTGATCAGCTACCTCGTCGACGAGCCGACGCACTACCTGAGCATCTACGAGCGCGAAGGCAACAAGACCAGCGAGATGTGGACCTGGCCGTACGTGCCGGGCATGTTGTTCGGCGCGGGCAAGCCGGTGTGGGTGCTGACCGGGCCGGACACGTTCTCCGGCGGCGAGGACGTCAGCTTCTCGCTGCAGCGGCTGGGCCGCGCGAAGACGGTCGGCACGGCGACCCGAGGCGGCGCCCACCCGCGCAACCAGTTCAAAGTGGACACCCACCTCGACGTGACCGTCTCGATCGCGCGCGGTTTCCACCCGGTGACCGGCGACAACTGGGAAGGCACCGGCGTCCGCCCGGACATCCCGGTCGACGCGGACGAGGCGTTCGACACGGCGTACGCACTGGCGCTGAAGCACGTGCTCGACCTCGGCGACACCGGCCCGCGGCGGGCCGTCGCCGAGGAAGCGCGGGCGGCACTCGACCGGATGTAGTCACCCAGGACGTTGGTCCTGGGCACATCGGGACCAGTTGAACTGGTCGCGCCGCCGGGCCCGGAGCACGCTGGGCTACGTGGAGGTCCTTGAGCTAGCGCGGTGGCAGTTCGGCATCACCACCGTCTACCACTTCCTGATGGTCCCGTTGACCATCGGGCTGTCGATCCTGGTCGCGGCGATGCAGACCCGCTGGGTCCGCACCGGCGAGCTGCGGCACCTGAAGATGACGAAGTTCTGGGGCAAGCTGCTGCTGGTCAACTTCGCCATGGGCGTGGTGACCGGCATCGTGCAGGAGTTCCAGTTCGGGATGACGTGGAGCGCGTACTCGCGCTTCGTCGGCGACGTCTTCGGCGCGCCGCTGGCCATGGAAGGGCTACTCGCGTTCTTCGTCGAGTCGACGTTCCTCGGCCTGTGGATCTTCGGCTGGGACCGGCTGCCGAAGAAGGTGCACCTGGCGTGCGCGTGGGCGTTTTCGCTGGCCACGATGGCTTCGGCGTACTTCATCCTGGCCGCGAACTCGTGGATGCAGCACCCGGTCGGCGTCACGTTCGAGAACGGCAAGCCGACGATGAACTCGATCTGGGCGGTGCTGACGAACAACACGGCGCTGGCCGCGATCCCGCACACGCTCGCCGGCGCGTTCTCGGTGGCGGCGGCGTTCCTGGTCGGCATCGCCGGCTGGCACCTCTGGCGCCGCGGCGACCACGCTGAGGTGTGGCGGACGTCGCTGCGCCTCGGCGGCTGGGTCGGCATCGCCGCGTTCGCCGTCCTGGCGATCACCGGTGACACGCAGGGCAAGCTGATGT
This sequence comes from Amycolatopsis sp. NBC_00348, assembly GCF_036114655.1. Taxonomy (NCBI): domain Bacteria; kingdom Bacillati; phylum Actinomycetota; class Actinomycetes; order Pseudonocardiales; family Pseudonocardiaceae; genus Amycolatopsis; species Amycolatopsis sp. NBC_00348. The sequence goes on from NZ_CP107994.1 coordinate 8,568,105, forward strand.
TCGAGCAGCAGCCGATGAAGATGGCGTCGGCGGAAGCGTTGTGCCACACGGAACAGCCGGCGAGCTTCTCGATCATCGCGATCGGCGACGTCGCGGGGTCGAACTGCGAAGACGTCAAGACGTTCAACGTGCCCGCGCTGCTCTCGTTCTTGGCGCACAACGACTTCAAGACCGAGGTCAAGGGCGTCGAGGACCTGATCGGGGAGTACCAGGCGAAGTACGGCACGAACTACCCGGACGACCCGGACCTGGGTTCGCTCGCGGGAAAGCCGATCGACTACGTGCCGAACCTCCCGGTGACCTACTGGGGCTTCCGCATGATGATCGGCTTCGGCGCGGTGTCGGCGGGCATCGGCCTGCTGGCCCTGTGGCTGACCCGCCGAGACCGCATCCCCGGCTCACGCTGGTTCCCGTGGCTGGTCCTGGCCGGCGTGGCCACCCCGTTCCTGGGCAACAGCGCGGGCTGGATCTTCACGGAGATGGGCCGTCAGCCGTTCGTGGTGGCCCCGAACCCGTCGGGCGTCGACGGCGTCTGGATGTTCACCGCCCAGGCGGTCTCGCGGTTGTCGACGGGCGAGGTCTGGACGTCCCTCATCGCCCTGACCACGGTGTACGCCGTGCTGGGCGTGGTGGAGCTGTACCTGATGCGCAAGTACATCCGCGGCGGCGTCGACGCGGTGATGCCCCCGAAGAAGCAAGACGACGACAACGAACCGGGCGACACGCTCGCGTTCGCCTACTGAGGCGGCGACGATGAGCACCCTGACCCACTCCAAGCCCACTGACCAGGCAAAACCCCCTGCTGCGGGCCCAACCTCCCGCAACGCAGCCCCCACCCGTCCCGGGGGGCGTCCCCGAACCCAGCGTATCGGCTTGGTCACTCTCACGGGTTACCCACAGCAAATCTGTGGACAACTCGACCACTTGTGGATAACTCACGGCGATCGAGCCTCGGTCACGGCCGAACGTCGGGGCGACGTGCTAGGCGGCGTCCGATGACCCTCCCGACGATCTGGTTCTGCGTCATCGCCTTCTTTTGGGCCGGCTACCTGTTCCTCGAAGGTTTCGACTTCGGCGTCGGCATGCTGCTGCCCGTGCTCGCGCGCGACAACACCGAGCGCCGCGTCATGGTCAACACCATCGGGCCTGTCTGGGACGGCAACGAAGTCTGGGTGATCGTCGCCGGCGGGGCGATGTTCGCCGCCTTCCCCGGGTGGTACGCCAGCCTGTTTTCCGCCGCCTACCTGCCGCTTCTCCTCCTGCTGCTCGCCCTCATCGGGCGCGGCGTCGCCTTCGAGTACCGCGGCAAGGTCGACTCCGACCGCTGGCGCCGCACCTGGGACCGCGTGATCGTGGCCGGCTCGTGGATCCCACCGCTCGGCGTCGGGCTGATCCTCGCGACGACCGTCCTCGGCCTGCCCCTCGACGCCGAAGGCAACCGCGTCGGCTCCGCGTTCGCCGCGTTCCGCTGGGACACCCTGCTCGGCGCGGTCGCCGTCGCCGCCTTCTCGATCACCCACGGCGCCGCGTTCCTCGCCCTCAAAACCACCGGTGAACTGCGGGAACGCGCCCGGACCCTGGCGCTGCGCATGTTGCCGCTCGCGATGGTGCCGGTCGTCGCGTTCCTGGCTGTCGTCCAGTGGCGCGAAGGCACGCTGTGGACACTGCTCGCGTTTGGGATCAGTGCTCTCGCCGCCGTCGTCGCCTGGCTGAAGCTGCGCGCCGACCGCGACGGCCAGGCGTTCGCTGCGCTCGGCGTCGTCATCGCCGGGGCCGCCGTCACGATGTTCGGCTCGCTCTTCCCGAACGTCCTGCCCTCGACGCTCGACGCCGCCAACACGCTGACCATCGCCGACACGGCGTCGAGCCCGTACACGCTGACGGTGATGACCTGGGTCGCCGTCTTCGGCGCCCCCGCCGTGCTGATCTACCAGGGCTGGACGTACTGGGTGTTCCGCAAGCGCATCGGCACCCAGCACATCCCGGCGGTCCACGCACCATGACGCAGCTTCCCGGGCGCGCTCCCCATTCCGCCTCGGAGTCCACAGTGGACTCGGCGCGGCCGGGAAAGGGCCCGCTCGGCGCATTGCCGGCCCTCGTGCCGGCCGTGCGCCGAGCGCTGGCCCTGGTGGGGTTCCTCGCGTTCCTCAACGCCGCCGCGCTGGTGGCCCAGGCATTCCTGCTCGCCGACGTCCTCGCGGCGATCGTCGGAGCGGGGTCCGGGGGACGCGCCGCCCAGCTGGCCGCGCTGCTCGCGCTCGTCGCGACGCGCGCGCTGACCGGCTGGGCGGTGCGCACGGTCGCCGCCCGCGCGGCCGCGACGGCCCAGCGTGAACTGCGCGCGAAAGCCGTAGACCACGCGTTGCGCCTCGGCCCGGAGTGGATCGCCCGTCGCGGCCACGGCGAGCTGACGGCGTTGACGACCCGCGGCCTCGACGCGCTCGACGCGTACTTCCGCGAGTACCTGCCCGCGCTGGTGACGGCGGCCGTCGTCCCGCTCGGTGCCGGCGCGGCGATCCTGTTCGCCGACTGGCCGTCGGGCGTGATCGTCGCGTTGACCGTGCCGCTGCTGCCGATGTTCGCGATCCTGGTCGGCAAGTACACCGCCGGCCGCGTCGCCGGCGCCACGGACGCGACGCACCGGATGTCCGAGCGGCTCCTCGAACTGGTGCGCGTGCTGCCGGTGCTGACCGCGTTCCGCCGCGCGGACGCCCAGGCCGAGACGGTCCGGAAGCTCTCCGAACGCCACCGCCGCGCGACGCTCAAGACGTTGAAGGTCGCCTTCTCCTCGGCGTTCGTGCTCGAACTGATCGCGACGCTGTCGGTCGCGCTCGTCGCGGTGGTGATCGGCGTCCGCCTCGCGGGCGGCCACCTGCCGCTGGCCATCGGGCTGGGCGTGCTGATCCTCGCGCCGGAGTGCTACCAGCCGCTGCGCGCGGTCGGCGCGGCGTTCCACTCCAGCGAGGACGGCGTCGAAGCGGTCCGCCGGGTCGTCGACCTGCTGGCGGTGCCCGCGCCTTCCCGCGGCAGCGCGCTCATCGACGGCCGTGACCTGCGAGTTTCCGCTCTACGGGTGGCGCGGCGCGGCGGTTTCGCCCCGGACGGCGAGACGTTCGCGATCCGCCCCGGCGAGACGGTCTGGTTGCGCGCCCCCAGCGGCGGCGGCAAGTCGACGACGCTCTCGGCGCTCCTCGGCTTCGTCCCCGCGCACGACGGAAGCATCACCATCGGCACGACGAACCTCGCCGACGCCGACCTCGCGCGCTGGCGGGAGCAGGTCGCGTGGGTGCCGCAGTCGCCGGTGTTCACCGGCGGCACGGTCCGCGAAGAGGTCGGCTCGGACGTCGTCCTCGCCGAACTCGGCCTGGCCGGGCTGGCGGACCGTCCGGTGGCGAAGCTTTCCCTCGGCCAACGACAGCGCGTCGCGGTGGCGCGGGCACTGCTGCGGGTCCGCGACGGCGCGTGGCTCCTCCTGCTGGACGAGCCGACGGCCCATCTCGACGAGGCCAACGCGCGCCTGGTGCTGGACGCGGTGCAGCGCGCCGTCGACCACGGAGCCGCGGCGATCATCGCGGCCCACGAGCGCACGGCGGCCGTCGATATGTCGACTCCGTCGCTCGTCGTTTCTGACGCGTCCACAGTGGACTCTTCTGTTTCGCCCCTGCCCTGGCGTGCCCTACTGGACGGACGTCTCTTCGGCGGCGCTTTCCTCGGAGCGATAGCCCTGCTGGCCGGGGTCGCGCTGACCGCGACGTCCGGTTGGCTGATCGCCAAGGCGTCCCAGCAGCCACCGATCCTGACGCTGACGGTCGCGGTGGTCGGCGTCCGCGCGTTCGGCTTGGGCCGAGCCGGTCTTAGGTACGTGGAACGCCTGGTCACGCACGACGCCGCGTTCCGCATCGCGGGCCGCCTCCGGGTGAGGCTGTGGAAGTCCCTGGTCCGCCTCGGCCCGGCCCGGAGTCTGCGCGCGGGCGAAGGCCAGCAGCGCCTGGTCGCCGACGTCGACACGGTGCGCGACCTGCTGCCCCGGGTGGTCTCGCCGCCACTGGTGGTCGCACTGGTCGCGGCCGGAGCGATCGTGGTCCAGGCATGGGTCCTCCCCGCGGCAGGCTGGACCCTCGCGGCGGCGGTCGCCCTGGGGTTGTGCGCCCCACTGGTCGCCCTGCGAGCCGAACGCCGAGCAACGTCAGCCTTGGCAACCGGCCGACGTGACGTCGCTACCCGGGTCTTGGTGCTCTTCGACGCGGCGGCCGAGCTACTAGCCTTCGGCCGCGCGGCGGAGCACCGCCGGGCCTTGGCCGAGGCGGACACCAGGTTGGTGACCCAGGCCCGCCGCCAGGCATTCGGAGCCGGCGCGGCGGAAGCCTTGGTGACATTGGCCTGCGGCACGGCGGCGATCGTGAGCACGGCATTCGCGTCACAGGCGGTCGCGGCCGGCCGTCTCGACCCGGTGCTGGCGCCACTCCTGGCGCTGGTGCCGTTGGCGCTGGCGGAGGTGCTGGCGCTGCTACCACCGGTGGCCCAGCACTGGGACACGCTGAAGCAGGCCCGCCACCGCCTAGCCGACACCCCAACCACGGCCGGTCACTCGGCGCCAACCGAGTCGCGCCCGACGGGCTTGGCTCGGCCGCGGGTCGGGTCGTTTGCCGTGGGGCCGCGCCAGACCGAACAGCGCCCGGCCGACATCGATGCTGCTCGACCCCGAACCGAAGTGGCGGTCGCCGGGTTACATCGGTCAACTGGGCAGGGACCGGCTGATGACATAGGTGCCGCTGGGTCTCGGGCCGACTTGGCGGGATCTCGCGCGGCTGTCGCCGAGCCGCGACCGGCGGACTTTGGGAATGGCGTTCAGCTTCGGGTCGACATGGCAGCCGGTGGGGTGCGCCGGGCCGGGCAGAGTGTTGGCGCCGCTCAGCCTCAGGCCGAGTTGGTGGGACCGCTCGCGACTGCGGCCGAGCATCGACCCGTTGACGTTGAGGGTGCCGTTCGGTCTCGGGTCGCCGGGTTGCACCAGGGTGAGTTCGGGGGTGGCGAGAGGCCGTCCGTCGAACTTTGTGGGACTGACCTCGGGTGGCCGGATGGGCCCGTCGTGCTTCGTGGGGTTGATCTGGCTCTTGCTCCCGGGACCTATGCCGCCGTCGTTGGGCCCAGTGGGGCCGGCAAGTCGACGCTGGTTGCCGCGCTTCTCGGCTTTCTCTCGCCTTCGCGAGGCGTGGTCAACGTGCCCGATGGTGTCGCCTGGGCGCCGCAGGAGCCGATGCTGGCCGCCACCACCGTGGGCGAAAACCTTCGGCTGGCGCGGCCGACCGCCACCGAGGACGAACTGCGGGAAGCCTTGCACCAAGCCGCGCTCGACGATGTCGGGCCGGAGACCGTGCTCGGCAGTGGTGGCAGTGGGCTTTCCGGTGGGCAGGCGCAGCGCGTGGCAGTGGCGCGGGCCTTGCTCGGGGCGTCTTCGGCGGGGCTCGTGCTGCTCGACGAGCCCACCGCGCACCTCGACGAGCCGACCGCGCGCGCCTTGCGGGAACAGCTGCGTGTGGTGCTGGCGGGGCGGACCGTGGTGCACGTGACCCACCGGGCCGACGAGGCCGAACACGCGGACGTGGTGCTCGAGGTCCGGGACGGCCGGGTCGTCACGCGAGTGCCGGTGGCGGGGGTGACGTGATCGATTCCCGCTGTGTCCTTGCCGCGCTGCCGCCACGCCGCGCGATAATGACGGAACTCATGGATCCGACGCTTGCCGCGCGGGCACTGTCCGCCGCCACCGAGATCACCAGCACCGCCCTGTCCGGCGACGACCCGGGCGCGGTGCTGGACACGGTCGTCGCCCGCGCCGCCGAACTCGCCGACGCCGACCTGGGCCTCGCCATGGTCAGCGCTGACGACGGCCGCGTCGTCGTCGAGGCCGCGCACTACGCCACGCCGCACCCGAGCGAGATCGCCGCGCCGACGAGTGCGGGAGCCAGCGATGTCGATGCGGCCCCCGACGCTTCAGAGGCCGGGTCTCTAGGTGGGGTCGGACATGCGAGCGAGCCAGGCGCGTCGGGCAGCGACACCACGACGGCGCCCGGCATGTCGCCAGGCACGTCCGAGCTAGGCGCGACGGCAGCAGCCGTGCCGGCGCCAAGCGCGATGGCGCCAGTCGCGTCGGCGCCCGGCGTGCGCGACAGCGAACCGGGATCAGCCGCTGACAGCGGTGGCGTTGCTCCGGTCGTCGGTGAGTCGCTTCGTGGGCTTTCGCTCTCCGCTGACTCCGCGGCCGGGCGGGTGGCTCGGGGTGGTGAGCCCATCGCCAGCGATGACTTCACCGTCGATCCGCGGACCGCGCCCTACGTCCCTGCCGAGCTTCACGGCTATGGGCCTTTCGCGGCCGCTCCCTTTGGGTCTGGGGGGCGGGTTCTCGGCGCGCTCACCGTCTACCGGAAGCAGGGGCGTGAGCCCTTCTCCGCGGGGACCGTCGAAATGCTCGTCGCCTTCGCTGCGCAGGCCGGGGTGGTGCTTGCGCTTGCCGAGGGCGCCAATGCTCGCCACCGCGTCGCGCTCTACGAGGAGCGGGAGCGGATTGCTCGCGAGCTCCACGACGTCATCGTCCAACGGCTCTACGGTGCCGGGATGCAGCTCGACCGGGTGCGGCGCAACATGCGCAAGCGGTTCGCCCAGGCCGACGGTGTTCGCCTGTCCGATGCGATCGACCAGCTCGACCAGACCATCGAGGAGATCCGCGGGACCGTGCGCGCGCTGCGGTCCGCAGAACCTCGCCACGACACCGGCACGCCTGCCGATCTTGCCGAGTCGGCGCGCGGCGAGGTCCGTATCGCGGGGGAGCTGCTCGGCTACCCGCCGACCCTGGAGCTGTCCGGTGAGTTCGCCGACGTCCCCGCCGAACGGGCCGACCACATCCGGGCCGCCCTGCGTGAAGCACTGTCCAATGTGGTCAGACACTCGGGCGCGAGCGAAACCCGCGTCACCTTGGCCCGGGACTCGCACGGCGTGAAGCTCCGCGTCCGGGACAACGGTTCCGGGGTCCCCCAAGGTGTCGCCACCCGTGGCCTGCGCCACCTCGCCGAACGCGCGGACGCCGCGGGCGGGAAGTTCTTCCTGAACTCCTCGCCCAGCCTCGGCACGCTCGTCGCGTTCGACCTGCCACTCGACTGAAACCGGCACACACGACCGACAAGACTCGGTCTCACCCTTCTCGGGTCATCCAAGCCTCCTTCCCACGTCCTCAGGAAGGATCTTATCGAATTCTCGAACATATATTCGACTCACGTTCGAGTGAATCCGGAGTGCGCAAACCCCGCTTGACGTGGCGCACGGTGACACGACCGTGAAAAGTACGCAGCGAACGGCGGCTTGCGGCACCTTTGCTCATGTTGCCCCAATCGGCGAGTTCGTGGCCTAGACTCATCGATCAAGAGTTGAGGGGGGCCAATGCTCGAGACGATGATGCGTGGATTCGCGGCTCGCTTGGTCTTGTTCGCGGCCTTGGTGGCGTGGTGCCACGTCGGTTGCCGGATCATCCAGCATGACGGCCTGCTGCGAGGGTTCCTGCGGGTCCGGTACCGGCGGCAATTCCATGACGGGAGCCGCCGCGGGCACTGGGCTCGTCTCCTCAGGCTGAGCTTCAGCGTGTTCTTCGTCGTACTGGTCGCCGAGACTCTCGGGCTCGTCGCGTACAGGGTCGGCATGGGTGCGGTCACAGTCTGGGTCGTATTCCTTTTCGCCCCGTTCTACATCGCCTGCTACCTGGTCATGGGCAGCCGTACGTTCCGCGCTGCCTCGAAACATCAGGCGGGCGACTGGTCACTTCTGGACGACCACGATCGGGACGAGACCCTGCGTGATCTGGCGGCTTCCTATACGGCGAACCGCATGAGTGGTCTCACACTGCTGGCCGCTCTCTTGCCGGGAATGGTGTGGGCCGGAGGCACGATCACTGTCGTGACTTTCCCGGCGCGCGCAGACGCGGGCAAGGTCGGTGACTTCAGCCAGGCTGGGACGGTCGCAAGTCTCGGGCTGGCCGTGTTCGGGTTGTACCTGGTGCAGTCGGCTCTGCGATACGTGTTCCCGCATCGGACGCTGATCCACGACGCGTTCCGGCTGTTGTGGTACCTGGACGAGCGTCGCCTCTCGGAGCGACCGATCCGTGGCGCGCAACTGCCGCGATCGTTCATCGCTGCGCGCTGGCGGAACTACACGCACCGTGTCGGATTCGGGTTGGCTCACTACACGGACCGCTGTGCGCGGGGGATGGCCGACACGTTGACTCCCCGTGACCACGAAAGGGTCACTGCTGCTTATCGCGGAGTGACTGGCGAGCTGCGTAGTCACGCGATCAAAGCGGGATTCGATCAGGAACGCACTCTCGGTTATCGGCAGCTCGTCGTGGCATCTCTGGCTCTGCTCACGGTCGAGGATCCAGCTTCTCTGCCCGCTCGGGTCGAACCGCTTGTGGCCGACGTGCTGCAGCAACCCGATCGCAGCTCGGCGGGGCGGCGGCGCTACGAGGCGTTCAACGCCTTCGTGCAGAACGGGTGGAAGACGATCAGCTTGCTCATCGTCGTGATTCTTGCCATCGTCTTCGCGGTGACGGGGCAGTGGTCATCCCTTGGCGGTTTGGTGAAGTAGCCGGGTTACTTCTCCCGGCGCGCGACCCAGGCGGCGGCCTGCGTGCGGCGCTGCATGCCGAGCTTCGCCAGCACCGACGTGACGTAGTTCTTGACCGTCTTCTCGGCGAGGAACAGCCGCTCCGCGATCTCCCGGTTCGACAGGCCCTGGCCGATCAGCTCGAGCACGTCCCGCTCGCGCTCGGTCAGCGCGGCCAGCTCGTCCGTCGGCGGGTGGCGCATCTTGTCCAGCACCCGCGCGGTGCTCACCGGGTCCAGCAGCGACCGGCCGGCCGCGACCTCGCGGACCGCGTTCACCACGTCCTGCCCGCGCACCTGTTTCAGCAGGTAGCCCGCCGCGCCGGCCATGATCGCGCCGACCATCGCCTCTTCGTCGTCGAACGCCGTGAGCATCAGGCACGCCGGTGGGTTCGGTTTCGACCGCAGCTCGCGGCAGAGCGTGATGCCGTCGCCGTCGCCGAGGCGGACGTCGACCACCGCGACCTCCGGCTCGACGTGCATCGCGACCGCCAGCGCCTCTTCGACGCTGCCCGCTTCGGCGACGACCTCGATGTCGGGCTCGTCGCCGAGGAGGTCGCGGAGCCCTCGGCGGACCAGTTCGTGGTCGTCGACGAGCAGTACCTGGATCGGCATACCCCCAGGTTACGGGGTCGGCGGCCAATTCGCTCGAAGAGGTGACGGAGATCGTCCGACATTCCGACCGGTACGTATTACAACGAATTTTCGGACGGGCGAAAACGCTGGTCAACACGATTCGATCATCAATCCGGCGAAGAATCACGAGGCGCCCGGATTTTGGTTGGGTGCTGGCGTTTACCGGCAACCGTACGAATTTCGGAAATGTCCGTAACGGCCTCGACGTGGCCGCGATATTAACCACGCATCGCGGCGCCAGAGCCGTGTTCGACTCCGATTCTTCCCCGGAAGGACTTCCGTTGTCCTTATTTCGTCGTGCCCTGACGACGGCCGCAGCCGTCGCCGGGCTCGCTCTCCTCGGCCCCGTCTCCCTCGCCTCCGCGCAGCTCGCGACGCCCCTCGCGGTCGGCGACGTGGACTGCGGCAACTTCACGTACCAGGAGGAGGCGCAGGCGGTCCTCGACGCGACGCCGGGTGACCCCAACAACCTGGACTCCGACAAGGACGGCATCGCCTGCGAGTCCCTGCCGCACCGCCCGGTGCAGAACACCACGACGCCGACGACCGAGCAGCCGAAGCCGTCCTCGACGAAGACCCACACCACCCCGAAGCCGACGACCACCAAGAAGGCCACGACGGGCGGCCAGGTCAAGGTCAAGCCGGTCGGCGGTGTGGCCACCGGTGGCGGCGAGCCCGACGAGGGCACCCCCGGGTTCCTCCTGCTCAGCGGCGCGCTGCTGGCCGCGGCGACGTCCGGCGGGATGGTGCTCTACCTGCGCCGGCGCGCGAGTTGAGGCGGCCGCACCCGCCGCTGTGGCCGGCGATCGCGGCGGTGGCCGCCGCGCTCGGCGTGGTCGTGGTCGTGGCACTCGTCCTGGCCTTCTCCTCACCGGCGACGGACGAGGTCGCGCCGCCGCCGTCGCCGCCCTACACGAGCGCCGCGGGGAGCGCCGGCACCACGACCACCCCGCCGCACGGCGGGCTCCCGGCGGCGAAACCGGCGTCGCTGAGCATCCCGGCGATCGGGGTGCGCGCCGGGTCGATCGCCGATCTCGGGCTCACGCCCGGCGGTGAGCTGCAGGTCCCGCCCGACGCGACGACCGTCGGCTGGTTCACCGGAGCGCCGTCGCCCGGCGAGGTCGGGCCGGCGGTGCTGGCCGCGCACGTCGACTACAAGCACGTGCCCGGCGCGTTCAGCAAGCTGAAGGACCTGCGCTCCGGCGAGCTGGTGCGGGTGGGCCGCACCGACGGCCGGACAGCGGTCTTCACCGTCTACCGCGTCGACCGCTACGCCAAGGCCGACTTCCCGACCGACGAGGTCTACGGCGACACGACCGAGCCCGAGCTGCGGCTCATCACCTGCGGCGGCGCGTTCGACCGGTCGAGCGGGAACTACCTCGACAACGTCGTGGCCTTCGCGAAGCTCACCGCCGTCGAGGCCTAAGCCAGGTCGATCCGCGCCAGCTCGAGCCGGCGGTAGGCGCGATCGTGGAGGGACCAGACGTCGAGGACGTCGTCGTCCAGCTCCGGGTACGCGATGACGAGCCGCGTGGGCTCGGCGCCGTCCGCGCGGTAGACGACGTCCACCGGGATGCCGGCTTCGAGCTGCCAGCAGAGTTGCTGCTGCTTCGGCGTGAGCCGCCCCGCGTAGCGGTCGCTCATCGCCCGCGCGAGCTGCCCGCGCAGCAGGCTCGGGCCGCTCGGCGGGGCCGCCAGCAGCCGGTCTGCGTGGTCCAGCGGGTCGGGTTTCCGGTCGGCGGCCTCGGGATCGCGGATGGCGACCTTCGGCTCGCCCTGCTCCCGCGCTGGCAGCACGATGCTCCCGTCGGCGGCGTGGTGCGTCGGCGCGTAACCGGCGTCGCGCAACGCTTCGAGCGTGCGCGATGCGTCCATTGTGGACGTCAACACCGTCGGAGCCACTGAACGCAGGCCGAGTTTCACGAGCTTGCGGTGCGCGGCGATCTCGGCGAGCACCGCGGGTTCGCCGGTGACGACGCTCGCGACGTCGAACACCTGCGCCTCGCCGTGCCGCCGCGCGACGTCGTTGACCAGGTACACCAACGGTTGCGGCAGCTCACCGCCGGCGATCGCCCCCAGTTCGCCTAGCAGCTCGGCCGCCGTCGCGCCCTGGTCGAAGGCCCGCCGGACGGTCGACGGCGAGAACCGCCAGCTCGTCGCCGTGCCCTGGGTTTCGCGATCGGCGGCGCGGTCCAGCTGCGCGGCGAGGCGGGCGTCGGGGGAGCCGGGCACGATCGCGGTCAGGTCGGTGCCGAACAACGCCGTCGTGCGGGCGTGGGCCACCAGTTCTTCGGTGACGGCCACGAGCTTGCCCGGGTCGAGCAGCGCGCGCCCGGCCTTGGTGACGGCGCCGTGCGCGACGGCGCCGAGCAGCTCGCCCTCGGCGAGCGCGGCCTGCACGTGCCCGGCGAAGTCCTCGGCCGCCACCATCGGCGCGTGCCACTCGGCGAGCCGCGTCAGCGCGTCGACGTCGGTGATCCCGGTGCCGGGTGCCAGCCGGGCCAGCAACCGCACGACCAGCCGTCGCACCTGCGCGCCGTGGCCCGGGCCTTCCACCGGCGGCGCGGGTTCCCACCAGGTCGTCAGCAGCAGGCGGTGGAGCAGCGCCGGGCCGGGGCGGACGACGTCGGGGTCCGGTTCGAGCGTGGGCGGCGGCGCCTTCTGGCCCCGGCGCGGCGGGTTGGGCTCCTCGGCCAGCAGCAGCCCGGTCTGCACGGCGAGGTCGATGGCCAGCTCGATCTCCTCGGGCTTGGCGCGGACCTCCTTGGCCACCTTCTTGATCAGCCGCGACCCGATCGTACCGTCCTTGAGCAGCGGAAACGGCTCGGCGGCGGCCAGCTCGAGCACCGCCGAGACGCGGTCGAGCAGCCGCAACGCGGCAGCCGACGACGCGGCTTCGGCCGAGTCGGCTCCGATGTGGACGACGGGGGTTTCGGGCTCCACCGGCGTGAAGGGCAGGGGGTGGTCCGGGCCGCGCAGGGCCAGCGACACCTCGACGGGCATGGCGGCGCTGCCGTAGTACGTCCCGAACAGGAAGCCGCGCTCGAACGCCCAGGCCTCCGGCGTGCCCGGCAGCGGCGTCACGGCGTTGATCTCGGGAACGCCGTCGGCCATGTCCCGCAACAGTTTCTGAACGGGCTCCGGCGCGGTGCCGGCCAGTTCGCGCAGGCCGTCGGCGTCCCGGAAGAACTCCACGAGACCGCTCAGCAGCTCGGTTCGCCGCACGTCGTCCGGCAGGCCGACGGCCCGCGACAGCTGCGCGAGCCGCGTCGTGCCGAGCTCGCCGAGCAGGTGCGCGGCCGGTTCGCCGAGGCCGTCCGCCCGGAAGTTCGTCCGGTGCAGCAGCTCCGGCAGCGTGACGCCGCCGGGTTCGCGCCAGACGAGCGCTCGGTCCGCCAGTTCGTCCACAAAGGACTCGGCGACGGCGGGACCGGTGCCGAGCAGCCGCGCGACGTCGTCGATCGACGCCGGTCCGGTTCCCAGCGCGTGACAGAGCTGCAGGGCACGCACGACCTGCGCGTGCGGCGTCGGCAACCCGATCAGGGCCTCGTTCAGGGAGGCGGCGGTGCCGAGCCGGGCGGCGACGACGTCCAGCCGCCGCGGCCACGGCTCCCCGAGCACGTCCGGCCGGTGGGCCAGCACCGTCGCCAGGCGCCCCCGGTCGAGCCCCGCGAGCCGCCCGAGCAATCCGTCGGCGGTGGTCATCGGCCCAGGTTAGATCACCGTTCGCAGGCCACGCCGTCGCCGTCACGGTCGAGCGCGGCCCGGTAGCCGGGCTCACCGCGGTACAGCGGTGCGGCGCCGGCGGCCTTGGCGGCGGTGCAGTTCTTGTAGTACGCGGCGGAATCCTGCTTCGGCGCCGGTGCGTCTTCGGTGGTCACCGGCGCGGGCGGCGGCTTCGGGGCCGCCTTGGTGATCACCGGGGCCGGCGGCTGCGGGATCGGCGTCGGGCTCGGTGTGGGGGTCGGCGCCGGGACGTCGATGGTGCCGTTGCACGGCGCCGCCCACAGTCCGCTGACGGCCTGGTGCGCCGCGTTTTCGGCGGCGGCCAGTGCTGGCGCCGCGGCACTCGTCGCGTACTTGAGATAGCCGTTCTGGAGCGCCAGCGTCGCGTAATCCTGCCCGCCGGCCAGCGTCACGGTGATGCCGTCGACGGTTTCCGCGCCGAGCTGGACGGTTTTCCCGGAAAGGGTCGTCGCGGCCCAGGCCAGCGATTCCGCCGCGTAACAGCCGACGGTGGTGACGGGGGCGATGACACCGAGCACGCGCACCGTTTTCCGGGTGCCGTCGCTGCCGTTCACCACGACGTTCGCGCCGTCCGTCACGGTCGCGACCGTGTAGGTCACGGCGACCGGCGTGGGGGTCGGCGTCGCACTGGTCGTGCTGGTGGGAGCCGTGGTCGTCGGTGCGGCGGCCGTGAGCTTCGGCTCGGGCGCCTTCCCGAAGACGGCGCCGAGCACGAACAGGACGCCGAAAGCGGCCAGGACGATCTTCAGCCAATTCGGTAGGCGCTTCATGACGGATTTCCTTGCTCTTCGACGCGACGTGCCGACGGTGTACTCGGGAAATCTCCCGACGTTGTTACGCCGCGGACCGTGATCGACCACCAGTCGTTATCCGGCGGAATGTAACCGTCACGATCGCGTCACGAACACCCTTTTCGTCGCGAAAAACCGTCACAACGGCGCGTGGTCGAGCGACCTGGCGGACGTGATCGAATCCCTCCCGCTGCTCGGGGCCGGCGGCTACCCCGCGCAGGGCATCGACTTCACCGCCCTCGAGATCCGGACGACCGGCCTGCGCCCCGGGCGCGTGGTCGAGCTGGCCGCGGTGCGGGTCCGCGCCGACGGCGTGCTCGCCGGCGAGCTGACGACGTTGGTGAACCCGGGGCCCGGCGTGCCGCCCGGCCCGGTCGTCCTGCACGGCATCACGCGGGAAGAGCTGGACGCCGCGCCGTCGTTCGGCGCCGTGCTGGGGTCACTGCTCAACCTGTGCCGCGGCAGCGTCGTCGTGGCCCACGACCTGCCGTTCCTCGCGGCGTTCCTGGGCAGCGAGGCCGCGCGGCTCGGCGCCCGGGTGCCGGTGCTGCCGGGCGTCGACGTGCTGACGGCCGCGCGGTCCGCCGTCCGGCTGCCCAACTACCGGCTCGCGACGGTGGCTCCCGCGTTCGGGGTGCCGCGGCCCGGGCCGTCCGCGTTGAGCGGCGCGCGGACCGTCGCGCAGCTGGCGACCGGCCTGTTCGGACGGCACGGGTTCACCTTCGCGGCGCGGCCGGTGCTGCCCACGCTGCCGACGTTCGCCGCGGGCCCGTTGCGGCCACGGGAAGACGTCCCGGCGGCCGAGCCGGGCTGGATGGCCGAAGCCGTCGAGCGGGTCGTCGCCGCTCGGACCGGCGAGGACGCGTACCTGGACCTGCTCGCCGGCGTCGTCGCCGACCAGCACCTGTCGCCGCCCGAGGTGTCGGCCTTGGCCGCGCTGGCGGACGAAGCGGGCTGGGACGGCGAGAGCGTGCGCGCGACGCACGAGCGGTTCGTGACGGCGTTGCGGGCGGTCGCGGAAGGGGACGGCGTGGTGACCGCGGCGGAGGCACGCGAACTGCGTCAGGTCGCGACGGCGCTCGGGGTCGCGGAAACCGTCCGCGACCTGCGGCCCACGGCGGCCGGCAAGCCGACGCGGGTGCTCGTGCTCGGCACGACGGCCGCGGCCGACCAGCTGCGGGCCCGCGTGCTCGCGGAAGGCGTCCAGCTGGCGAAGAAGCTGACGGGGAGCGTCACGCACCTGGTGGCGGACACGACCGTCGCGTCGAACGAGCCCCGGCTGGGGCGGGCCGGTGAACTGGGCGTCGCGGTGCTCGGCGTCCGGGAAGCGCCGGTCGCGCTCGGGTTCGAGCCGCCGCCGGTGGCGCGTCCGATCGTGGCGGTCCAGGGAAAGCGGCTCGGCGGCCGGGTCCTGATGGGCGTCGGACTGCTGCTGATGTTCATCGTTGTCGTCGCTATGTTCGGCGGTACTCCGCTGGTCGCGGGGATCTTCTTCGCGATCTTCGGGGTCGGCGCCCTGCTCGGCGGCTGGTGGCTCGCGGAGCCGGAGACTCGGTAGCCTCGGTCCGGTGCCGAGACTGATCCACTTGAACGGGCCGTCCGGGATCGGGAAGTCGACGATCGCGCAGCGGTACGCCGAGCTGCGGCCGGGGGTGCTGAACCTCGACACCGATCGCGTTGTCTGCCTGATCGGTGGGTGGCGGGACACCTTCTTCGAGACGTTCAAGGCCGCGCAGGTGCTCACCGTCGCCATGGCGGAGGCGCACCTGCGGACCGGGCACGACGTCGTCATGCCGCAGCTCGCCACGCGCGTCAGCGACGTCGAGGCCTTCGAGGCCGCCGCCGCGCGGGCCGGGGGCGAGTACCGGGAAATCGTGCTGACCGCCGAAAAGCCCATTGCGCTGGAGCGGTTCGCCGCGCGGGTGGCGAGCGGGACGAACGGTGGCGTCGACGACGTCGTCCAGGGGCGGGGTGGGGCCGCGGTCGTGGCGCGGATCCACGACCAGCTCGCCGCCTACCTCCCGTTGCGGCCCGGCTGTGTCGTCGTGCGGACCGATGGGTGTGCTCCCGGCCAGACCTACGACGAGGTCGTCGCCGTGCTCTGAGTCGGGGTCGGGTTCACTGGGTCCATGGCGGCGATTCCGGAACTGGCCCTGCGGCAGATCGAACGGTGGTGCGCTCAGCGGGTACCCGAGCGGGTCCTGGACCAGGTCCGGGTCGAGTGCCGGACCCGGGGCCGGACGGTCACGATCCTGGAGCGCCGCGCGCCCTGGTCGCCGGAAGCCGGGCCTGAGTGGACCGAACAGAAGATCGCGCAGTTGCGTCTCGACGAGCACGGGATCTGGTCGGTGCGCTGGGCCGATCGCAACGGCAAGTGGCTGACCTACCCGGACGCGCCGGTCGCCAGTACGCCGCCGCCGTTGCTGGCCGAGATCGATCGCAATCCCCACGGGATCTTCTGGGGTTAGCTCGGCGAGGGCGGGGGGAAGCGCAGCTCGTTGCGGTCGATCTTCGCGTGCGCCGCCTCCGTGAGGTCGATGCCCAGGCGGTCCGCCAGCTGGAGCAGGTACAGCGTGACGTCGGCGATCTCGTCCAGGACGTTCTTCTCCAGCGCGGGATCCGTGCGCCACGCGTCGGATTCTTCCGGTGTCAGCCACTGGAACAACGAGGTCAGCTCGCCCACCTCGCCCGACAGGGCCATCGCCAGGTTCTTCGGGGTGTGGAACGGCTCCCAGGAGCGGGCGGCCGCGAAGTCGCGTAGGCGCTGGGTCACGTCGTCGAAGGTCACCGGGGTGATTGTCCTCGGGCGGTCACGGACCGCTAACGGCCGTATGGCGGACTGGCGTTGACCGGTGAATCTCTCACTCAATAGGTTGACCACCGTCGGGATGGTTGCGGGGCCAGGTGCTGGGAAGGGAACGTACTTGAAGTACCTGCGATCCGTGCGTGGACGCATGCTGGGCATCGCGTTCATCCCCGGGTCAGCTCTCGTCGTCGTCGCTTTGGTGATCGCGGGTTTCCTGGTCCACCAAGCGGTCCGGACGCGTGAGCAGGCGATGGACACGGCCGCCGCGGCCGATCGGACGGCTCGGGCCGTGGTCTCCCTGCAGGGTCAGCGGGCGGCCGCGATGGCGACGCCCGACCACCGGTCCTCGGCGTACGCGATTTTCACCCAGCGGATCGACACCGCGATCGCCGGGCTCCGCGACTACGCGCGCCGCGCGCCGGACGCGGAATCCGGGTACCAGCAGACCACCGCGATCCAGCTGCTCTCCGTGGCCGAAGGCATGTACCGCGCCGATTCCCTCGCGCTGGCGGGGCTCGACGACGTGACGCGGCGGTCGTTCGTCCTGGCCGTCGCCGCCTACCGGGCCGAGCTCGCGCAGGTCTCCGGGCAGCTCACCGAGACCGGCCGGGAGGCCTACGAGGCCGTCACCCGCAGCGCCGACTGGAGCAGGCTGGCCGCCGCCGAAGACGCGCTCGCGGCCGCCGAACCGTTGCCCATCCCCGAATCCACGTGGCGCGGTGCCGCCTACACCGTCTCGCTGCAGCTCGGTCAGCTCTACACCCGGCAGAGCCAGTACGCCGTGCAGCTGACCCTCGACGACGGCCGCCGGACCCTCGCCGGCGCGCTCGCGGCGAGCACCGGGATCCTGCTCTGCGCCGTGCTCCTGCTGCTCGTCGTCCGGCGGCTGGTGGCGCGGGTGCCGGTGCCGGTCGTGCCGATCATGGTGCCGACGATCCACCCGGCGGCCCGCACGGCGATCCCGCGGCCCCGCCACACACGGTCACCGGTGTCGCGGGAACCCGAGCCGTGGCCGATGAAAGCCGTGTTCGAAGGCCTGCGTCGCCGATGAGGCGCTCACCGAACGTCATCGGCTACTCCGAAAAGAGCACGCGGTTGGCCCACACGCCACCTTGTCACCGTGGGGCAGACTGGTGCGCGTGAGTCCCCCCTCGGATCTTCGCCCCTACCTGCGCACTTTGGACGCGGAGACGCTGGCGGACCTGT
Organism: Amycolatopsis sp. NBC_00348; assembly: GCF_036114655.1. Taxonomy (NCBI): domain Bacteria; kingdom Bacillati; phylum Actinomycetota; class Actinomycetes; order Pseudonocardiales; family Pseudonocardiaceae; genus Amycolatopsis; species Amycolatopsis sp. NBC_00348. The sequence goes on from NZ_CP107994.1 coordinate 8,585,936, forward strand.
TGCACGCCCAGGCCGAGCGTGACCCTGAGCTACGCCATTCACTCGAACTGCGGGCCGCGACCCAATCCGGTGACGTCAGCGAGGCGCACCGGCTCCTGGACACCGCGGTGTCCGACGGGAACGTCGAATACACCGCGAAAGTCGGCGCGGTCCTCGACACCCTGCGGCGGATGCTCGACGCCGGCAGCCGCGCCGACCTCGCGCCGCTGGCCCGCCGCACGGTCGACGACATCAGCGCGATGTACGAGCAGGCCGGCGACCACCCCGGCGACCTCGGCGACCGGCTGGACCGGGCCGTCGAGATCTACGCCCGTGCGTGCACCGCCCGGCCGCCGGACCCGGAGAAGCTGGCCGACTGGATCCTCGAGGTCGAGTTCGACGGCCCCGGCCACCCGGTGATCGACCTCGCCGAGTTCGCGACGGCGCTGGGCGAACCCGGCCTCCGCCGGATCAAGTCCACTGTGGACGACGTACTCGCCGCGAGCGGGCCCGGCCACCGGCGCGACGTCGCCGAGCGCCTGCAGGAACAGCTGGCCGAGGTGCTCGGCGACGTCGACGGGCTGGTCGCGATCCTGTCCGCCAAGCCGCCGCGCGTCGACGTCAGCCTCAAGATCGTGCGCGTGCTGCGGGCCGCGGGCCGGCACAGCGAGGCCATCGCGCACGCCGCCCGCGCGCTCACCCCGCACAAGCACCTCCAGCCACCACACCAGCCGCCGCCACCCCAAGAGCCCGAAGCGGACGACGACGTTTCGCGGCGCCGCAAGGAGTTCGACGAACGGCCCGGCCGCGAGACCTACACCGCGCTGCGCGAAGCCGCGACGGACGCGGGGAAGTGGCCGGTCCAGCGCCGGGCCGCGCTGGCCCGCCTGCGCGAGCTGGCCGCCGACGGCGTCGAGCGCGCCGACGAGCTGGCGCGCGTCCTGCTCGAGGACGGCCGGCCCGACGAGGCCTGGCGCGCCTGCGTCCGGTTCGAGGCATCGCCGCAGGTCAGGCTCGACCTGGCCGAGCTGCGGTCGGCCGAGCACCCGGCCGAGACGATCCCGGTGTTCCGCGCGGCGGTCGACGAGCTCATCGAGCGCAAGGACCCGCAGTCCTACCAGGAGGCCGCGCGCCGGCTGAAGCTGTTGCGCACGTTGCACAAACGCGCCGGGACCCCGGACGAATTCACCGCTTACCTCGGCACGCTGGTGGAAACCCACAAGCGGAAAACGCGGCTGATCACGGAAGTCCGCGCCGCGCGCATCGCCCTGCCGAAAGCCGTAACCTCGCCGCGCGCGGCTCGTTGACCGGCTGAACCGGTTTGCACGTGCATCGCCGGCATCGAGCCCGCCAAGGCGGTCACACCGCTTCTGGCCAGTGATGTCGCGGTGGCCCTGTTCCGCCGTCCGGCTCGGCGCCTCCCCGTCGAGCGGCCGGTGGGACCCGCGCCAGGGCCACCGCGACCTGCTCGCCGAGCGTGCATGAAAACATGACCTCATGAGCCCGGTGAGTCGCGCCCGCAAGAAGGCCCCCCAACCCGTCACGCACAGCGTGACCGGTCTGTTCAAGGACGTCCTGAACGACTTTTCGGCGATGGGCGCCGACCCGGCGCCGGTGGACGTCGAACTGCTCGCCTCCGAGGTGCTCGGCCAGTTCCACGACGTCCCGCTCGAAGACGGCGAAGAGTCGCTCGGCCTGGAGCTGATCGCCTTCGCGCAGCGCAAGATCACGCCGGGCGCGGCCGCGCTGCTGGCCGCGCTGGCCGTCGTCGCGGAGACCGACGTCGAGCGCAAGGCCGCCGACGCCGGCCTGGAGACCGTCCTCGGCCGCGGCATCCCCGCGCCGCCGTGGGCGGGCGGGCTGGGCCGCGTCACCGCGGGCGAGTGCTGGCGCACCGGCGACGTCTACGGCGACGAGTCGTCCCTGCTGATCGTGTTCGGCCACGGCGACCAGGTGCACGGCCTGCTCGCGCTGCTGGACTTCACCGAGGGCGGCCGGGTGCGCGACCTCGTCGTGATCGACCAGCCCGGCGAGGTCCTCAAGGAGATGCGGGAACAGGCCGAGGCCGACCCCGAGCTGGTCGTGCTGGAAGCGGTCGACCCCGCCGACGCGCACCGCATGATCGCCGACGGCCTCGACACGACCGACCACCTCGACGAGGCCGACGTCAGCGAGGACTACGCGCGCTTCCACGCCGTCGCGCTCACCTGGTGCCGCGCGCTGCCGGAGCCGTCGCTCGTGCCTGAGGTGGCCGAGTGGTCCGGCACCGAGCGGGCCGCCGTCGTCGAGCAGTTCGTCGTGGCGAGCGGTGAAGAGGCCGAGTCGGCGCGCGCGATCGGTGGCCTGCTGCTGGAGCACGGCCTGCGCACCGACCCGGCGAACCCGCTGCGCGTCGGCCCGGAGAAGCTCGCGCGGTTCCTCGAGGGCCTGCTGGGCGAGGAGTACGAGCTCGACGCCGAGCACGAGGAAGCCGTCGAGCCGGTGGTGCTGGCCTGGGCGCAGTGGGCGGCCGGGCGCGACGGCCTGACCGAGACCGCGACGGCGGCGCTCGAAGAGGCCGTCGCCGAGTACCTGGGCGAGTACAACGACGAGGACGACTCCCCGCTCGAGCGCTACTTCGGCGACGTCGGTGACCTGTCGCCGTCCGAGCTGGCCGACGCGCTGGAACGCCGGATGTTCGCCGTGCCGTCGCTGACGGCGGAGATCGGCGACGAGGAGGTCGACCTCGACCCCGGCGACCCCGAGCAGCGGCGCGCGCTCGTCATCGCCGAGGCGGACGAGGACGAGGAAGAAGAGCGCCAGGTGCTGCGCGCGACCGTCGTCGACCAGCTGTGGGAGGACGAGCCCGTCGAGGCCTGGCAGGCCGTGCAGCGCCTGCAGGAGGGCGAGCTCGACCGCGTCGAGATCTTCGACCGGCTGATCGACGCGCTGGCGGGCACCCTGCTCGAATCGGAAGAGCTCGAGTACGACGCCGACGGTTACCTGGAGGCCCTGGCCGAGCTGGCCTGAGTCAGGGGAGGGGGCCCGCCGGTTCGACGGGCTTGGTGCGGTGGTGCCGCTCCTGGAGCTTGTCGTCGAAGTCGACGACGAACGCCCCGGCGGCCATCGCGATCAGCAGGGCCAGACCGAGCACCGCACCGACCCACGTGAGGATCATCGTGAACATCGCGGGCCTCCTCCCCAGCTCAGAGCCGTTTCCTGACTCCTTCAGGGTCGCTTTCGGAACCGGTTGCCGGTATCGGCCAACCGGTTACGCCTGCGGGGGTCGCCTCGGCCGATCGGCCGGCAAACGGGAGCTGAGAGCCACCACGCGTGCCCGGCCGTTCGCCCACAGTGGAAAAGACGACATGTGGGTGAACGGTCGCGGTGACAGCGTCAGAGTTTGCGGAGCCGCACCCGGTTGATCGTGTGGTCGGCGTCCTTGCGCAGCACCAGCGTCGCCCGGGGGCGGGTCGGCTTGATGTTCTCCATCAGGTTGGGCTCGTTGATGGAGTGCCACAGGTGCCGCGCCTCGGCGCGAGCCTCGTCGTCGGGCAGGCCGGCGAAGTGGTGGAAGTGCGACGCCGGGTCCGCGAACGCCGTGTGCCGCAGCTTCAGGAACCGCTCGACGTACCAGCGCTGGATGTCGTCGGTATGCGCGTCGACGTAGATCGAGAAGTCGAACAGGTCCGACACCGTCAGCCGCGGGCCGGGCTGCAGCACGTTCAGGCCCTCGAGGATGAGGATGTCCGGCCGCTGCACGACCTGCTCCTCGCCGGCCAGGATGTCGTAGGCGAGGTGCGAGTACACCGGCGCGGCGACGCGCTCGGCGCCCGACTTGACCTCGGTGACGAACCGCAGCAGCGCGCGGCGGTCGTAGCTCTCCGGGAAGCCCTTGCGGTGCATGATCCCGCGGCGCTGCAGCTCGGCGCCCGGGTAGAGGAACCCGTCGGTGGTGACGAGGTCGACGCGCGGGTGGTCCGGCCAGCGGGCGAGCAGCGTGCGCAGGACGCGGGCGGTGGTCGACTTGCCGACCGCCACGCTGCCGGCGATGCCGATGACGTACGGGACCTTCGTGCCGCGGGAGTCGTCACCGAGGAACGTCGTGGTCGCTTCGTAGAGCCGCTGACGCGCGGCGACCTGCAGGTTGATCAGGCGGGAGAGCGGGAGGTAGACGTCGGCCACCTCGGCCAGGTCGACCTGCTCACCGAGGCCGCGCAGGCGCAGCAGCTCTTCCGCCGTCAACGGCAACGGCGTCGAACTTCGCAGTTCTTTCCACTGTTCCCGGTGCAGCTCGACATAGGGGCTGAGTTCGCGGACCCGGGTCATCGCACACTCCTCCGGCCGTCGCCTGCACTGGCGGACGTTCACCTGCGTCCATCAACGGTAGGGCTTGCGGCCGCCGATCGCGCTGTGATGTCCACCCCACCGGGTGGTGTTCACCTGGAGTGACGGAAGACGTCGTCCCACGCGGCGGCGACCTGACGCGCGCACGTCGCGGGGTCCACGCCGCCGATTCCGGTGCCGAGCCCGGGCATCGCGATCGTCTCGACGGCTTCGCGCACCGGGCCGTCGTCGAGCACGCCGTCGCGCCACTTCAGGAAGACCGCGCGCGCCGCCAGGTAGGGGTGCACGGTGTCGGCGGGCAGCACCTCGCCGGGCTCCCGCATGGTCGGCGCGCTGATCAGCCAGGCCGGCTCGGCCTCGCCCGTCGGCACGATCACGGCCTCGCCGATCGGCAGCTCACCGCCGTGAAACGCCAGCACGGCGCTGCGGACGGACTGCTCCACGCCGGGGAACGCCCGCGCGTAGACGGCGTCGATGCCGCCGCGCATCCGGCCGTAGGAGTTGGCCGGGCTGACCACGGCCTGGGCGAGGACGTCGAGCACCGACCCGCGGTGCACCCGGATCCGGCCGCCCAGCGAGCGGGTGGCGGTGGTCCAGGCGGTGGCGAGCGGTTCATCGACGGCGCACAGCACCAGCTCCGGGGACCGAGGGGAAACCGGCGGGTGGGCGCCCTCGTGGCCGGCGTGCGTGCCCGAGTCGGCGGTCACCCGTCCAGCATCGCAAAAAATGCCACCCGGCGTAACCGGGTCACGTACCGGCTGTCCGAGTGAATGTGGCCACGCCCGGGCCCCGTAACCTGGGTGTTGTGTCACGGATCGCATACTTCGGCCCCCAGGGGACCTTCACCGAGCAGGCCGCGCGGGTCCTCGCCGGCGGCGAGGAACTGATTCCCGTCGAGACCGTCCGGCTGGCCATGACGGCCGTCCGCACGGGCCAGGCGGACGCCGCGTGCGTCCCCATCGAGAACTCCGTCGAAGGTGTGGTGCCCACGACCCTCGACGCGCTCAGCGAGTCGACGCCGCTGGTCGCGATCGCCGAAGCGATCCTGCCGGTCCACTTCAGCGTGCTCACCCGGCCGGGTGACCGCGAGATACGGACCGTCGCCAGCCACCCGCACGCGCTCGCCCAGGTCCGTGACTGGCTGGAGGCGAACCTGCCGGACGCGAAGCCGGTGGCGGCGTCCTCGACGGCGGCGGCCGCGGTCGGCGTGCTCCAGGGCGACTTCGACGCCGCGGTCTGCGCGCCCGTCGCGGTCGAGCACTACGACCTCGAGGTGCTGGCCACCGAGGTCGCCGACGTCACCGACGCGGCGACCCGGTTCCTGCTGGTCCGCCCGCCGGGCGACCTGCCCGAGCCGACCGGCGCCGACCGGACGTCGGTGGTGGCCGCGGCCGTGAACCGCACCGGCACGCTGGCCGAGCTGCTCACCGCGCTGGCCGACCGCGGGATCAACCTGACCCGCCTCGACGCCCGGCCGACGCGCAGCAACTTCGGCGAGTACCGCTTCTTCATCGACTTCGAGGGCCACGTGGCCGAGCCGCGGATCCTCGACGCGCTCACGGCGTTGCGCCGACACTGCCGCAACCTGCGGTTCCTCGGCTCGCACCCGCGGGCCGACGGCACCCGGACCACGCTCGAGCCCGGTTTCGGCAACGACGACTTCGTCGACGCGGCCGGGTGGGCCGACGCCGTCCGCAAGGGGGACCTGGCGTGAGGCTGCTGCTCATCCGCCACGGCCAGACCGACGGGAACGTCCGCGGCGCGCTGGACACCGCCCTGCCCGGGCCGCCGCTGACCGAGCTGGGGCAGTCGCAGGCCGCGGCGCTCGCGGGCCGGCTGGCCGAGGAGCCGCTGGTCGCGGTGTACGCGTCGCGGGCGACCCGCGCCCAGCAGACCGCCGCGCCGCTGGCCGCGCAGTTCGGGCTGGACGTCCAGGTCGTCGACGGCGTGCACGAGGTCGGCGCCGGCGATCTGGAGGGCGCCACCGACCACGCGTCGATCCGGGTCTACATGGACACCGTGAAGAAGTGGACGCTCGGCGAGCTCGAGCCGGCGCTGCCGGGCGGCGAGAACGGCACGAGCGTCCGCACCCGGATGCTCGACGCCGTCGGCCGCCTGCGCGCCAAGCACGAGCAGGCCGACCCGGACGGCGTCGTCGCGCTGGTCAGCCACGGTGGCGCGATCCGCCTCGGTGCCGAGTGGCTGGCGCCCAACGTCCACGCCGACGTCGCCAACGCGGCCCTGATCCCGAACACGGGCATCGTCGAGCTGCAGGCCCGGCCGGACGCGCAGTGGTTCTGCCTCACGTGGGTCGACACGCCGCTCTGACATCCCGCCCTGACACGCCTGGGTGAGTTCGGCGGGTTGGCGCAGGTCATCGCCGGGTACTTCGGACAAGATCCGCATAGGGTTCGTGAGTGATTCACGGGCGGAAACAACCTGGTGGGGTGCCCGTGCGTCCACCCACCAGTAGCACCCAGTACCAGGGAGGCGAGTGACATGGTTCGCACGAGGCTTTCACGGTTGTTCCCGGTCGTCGCGGCGTCGGCGGGCGTCCTCGCGCTTTCCGCCTGCGGTGGCGGCGGGACGACGCCGGCGGCGAGCAGCTCGACCCCCTCGACGTCCGAGTCCGCCACCTCCTCGACGGCCCCCACGGCGACGCCGAGCACCAGCAACCCGGCGCCGGCCACGTCGCCGACCGCCGCGCCGGTGGACAACGGCCTCTGCAAGTCCGGGGACGTCAAGCTCGCGCTCGGCCAGGGTGACGCCGGCGCCGGCTCGCTGTACCGGTCGCTGGTCATCACGAACGCCAGCGGCAAGCCGTGCGAGATCCAAGGCTTCCCCGGGGTCTCCTACGTGGGCGGGACCGACGGGCACCAGGTCGGCAAGGACGCTTTCCGCGAGGGCACCAAGGGCAACGCGGTCAAGCTGAACCCGGGCCAGAGCGCGGCCGCCGACATCCAGTTCGTCAACGTGCGGAACTTCGACTCCGCCACCTGCCAGCCGACCGAGGTCAAGGGCCTGCGGATCTACCTGCCGCAGGAGACGGCGTCGAACTTCGTGCCGGCCCCGGGCACTGGCTGCGCCAGCACGAAGATCCCGGGCAACCAGCTCGCGGTGAAGACGGTCCACCCGTCCTGAGCCGCTAGATGCGGGCGCAGATCTCCCGCGCCTGGACCAGGTGCCGCTGGCCGGAGATGTCGTTGAAGTGCAGGCTCAGCACCATCCGGCTGACCCCGTCGATGTGGTCGGCCAGCGGCTGGTAGTTCTCGTTGACCTGGGCGGCCGCCGCCGAGAGCTCACGGGCGGCGGTGACGCGGTGGAGCCGTTCGGGCGTGAGCCCGGGCGTCAGCGCCGGCTGCGTGTCACGGCTCGTGTCGGGCAGGTCGCCGACGCGGTCGAGCGCCTGACAGGCCGCGAGGGCGTCGTCGAGAGCCCCGGCGTGCACCCCGGACAGCCCCCAGAGCAGGCCCAGCACGCCACCACCCAGCACGAACCCGGCCACGGCGCAGAGCACCAGCAACCGGCGAGACGGCGGCGCGGGGGCCGCGACCTCGCTGGGCTCGGCCGAAATCTCTTCGTAGTCGGGACCGGCGTCGGTGCCGGTCCCGGGGTCCACGGTGCGCATATCAGCCTCCCACCACCTGGGTGATGAGACATTCCAGCTCACATTCGCGGATCCTGGTGCGGAAGCGCCCCGGCTGAGGCCGATTCGTCATCCGGCGAGCGGTGCGGGTCAGCCCCAGCCGAGCTCGTGGAGCCGGGCGTCGTCGATGCCGAAGTGGTGGCCCAGCTCGTGCACGACCGTGATGAGGACTTCCTCGACGACCTCGTCCTCGTCCTCGCACATCGACAGGATCGGCTGCCGGTAGATCGAGATCCGGTCGGGCAGCACCCCGCCGTACGACGACGTCCGCTCGGTCAGTGCGATCCCGTGGTAGAGCCCGAGGATGTCCGGCGCCTCGTCGTTGAACTCCTCGACCAGCACGACGACGTTGTCCATCGCCTTCGCGAACTCCGCGGGTACCTCGTCCAGGGCCTCCGAGACCAGCTCCTCGAACCGCTCCCGGCTCATCTCGACGGGCATCAGCCGTTCTGCTTCGAGGTCGGCGGCGCGCTCGAGCTCGGTGGCGCGGAGCTCGACGTCTCCGGGCCGCCACCGCCGTCGGACGGCGGGCCGTCGGCGGGCGGGCCGTCACCCGGCTGGCCGCCGTCGGTGCCCGCCGGCGCGGCCTTGATGCTGCCGGTCACGGCCTGCAGGCCGCTGCCGTCGGGGAGCTTCGCCGCCACCTTGCAGTTGACCTTGCTCGACCCGGCGTCCCAGCTCTCCTGCTCCCGCAGGTCCCAGGTCAGGATGAGGTGCTTGGCGTCGAGGTCGGCGCCGCCGGTGTAGTCCGCGGCCGACTTGGTGCACTCGGTGTCGAGCCAGGTCTTCTGGTCGTCCTGCTTCGGGTAGCCGTCCTTGAACTTCGACTTGAGGTCGAGGGTCGCGATGATCTCGTAGGAGTGCGGCTTCGTGCACTCGACCGGGTCGCCGACGCCCTTGCCGAGCAGCCCGAGGCAGGCGCCGGGCTCGAAGACCAGCGACTGGTCCTGCTCCTTCGCCGGGCTGGTGGTCGGCAGCAGCTTGCCGCCGGGGCCGGCCCACTGCAGGCCGCAGCGCAGCTGGCGGTCGCCGTCGTCCCACTGCGACGCCGTCGGGCGCAGCAGGTTCGTTGTGAGCTTCCCGTACGGATCGAGGTTGTGCCCGAGGTACGGCTTCACGTCGGCGGTGCACTTCTGCTGCGCGATCTGCTGCCACTGGTCCAGCGTCGGGGTCGGCGCGCCCTCCGGGAACTGGGCGCCGATGTCGACGAGCGTGGTCACTTCGAACAGATGTGGCTGGGTGCAGACGACCTTGCGCGCGTCGCTCGCATCCGGGTTGTCCCAGGTCAGGCAGCTGCCAGGGGGCGAGTGGAAGGCCTCTTCGGCGGCCGCCGACAGCTTGCCGGCCCCACCGCCGGCCCCGCCTGCGATGCCGTCGCTCCAAGAGAAGACGACACTGAGGGCGAGCGCGATGAGCGCGCCCGCGAAGATCCCGCCCATCACGACGCGGGTGCGCAGCGTCTGCGTGGCGGTAGGGAACCGATCGGCGCTGGAAGACATCGCAGTCCATGATGCCCGCGTCGCGCGCGACGTGCGCGATCCGGGTGGTTAGGGTGGTCACGGTTTCGTGGTGGCCGGTGATTACGGAGCGTATATGACGCAGGACAACAACACTGGGGACCAGCCGCCCCCGGAGCCGCCGAAGCGCGGTTCCATGAGGTTCCAGGACTCCAGCACGCAACGGCGCGAGCCTTCGCTCGCCGAACAGCGGGCCCGCCAGCAGGCGGTCGCCCAGGAAGAACGCGACGAGGAACTGGCCCGTCAGGCGGACGCCAAGGCGGCCACCCGGCGCAAGATCCTCATCGGCAGCGGCGTCACGGTCGGGCTCGTCGGCCTGGTCGCGACGTTCTACTCGGTCGCGAAGCCGGCCGGTGACGTCACCGCCGTCTGCACCGACTCGAACGGCATCGTCCAGGGCGACGACAACTGCGACGAGAACTACGTGACCAGTCACGGCGGGTACTCCAGCGGTGGCTTCCTGTTCCTGCCGATCGGCGGGGGCGGTTACAACAGCTACCGCTACAACTACGGCGGCTCCGGCACCATCGGGCAGCGCGTGTCCGGCGGTTCCTTCGACGCGCCGTCGTCGCGCACCAACGTCAACACCAAGTCGGGCAAGTCCGTCCAGCGCGGCGGCTTCGGCATCAGCGGCAAGAGCGGCAGCACCGGCGGGACCGGCGGCAGCGGCAAGAGCGGGGGATCCTAGGTGTACCGGGACCGGCGTGAGCCGCGGCGCGACTGGCAGCGGATCGTCGAGGAGCAAGGGCTCGTCTACGGCACGCCGGCCCGTGACAGCAGCGGCCGCGTGCGGCCGTACTGGGACGAGTCCGTGCACTACGTCTTCGAGATGGACGAGGTGCTCTCGCTCGAAGCCGACGTCGAACTGCTGCACTCGATGTGCCTGGAAGCCGTCGACAACGTCGTGACGACCGAGGGCTACCAGCGGTTCGGCATCCCGGAGTGGGTCTGGCCGCACATCGCCGAGTCGTGGAAGCGGCAGGACCCGCACGTCTACGGCCGGTTCGACCTGCGCTACGACGGCCGCTCGCCCGCGAAGCTGCTCGAGTACAACGCGGACACGCCGACCACGCTGCTGGAGGCGTCGCTGCTGCAGTGGCACTGGAAGACCGACGTCTTCCCGGACGACGACCAGTGGAACTCGATCCACGAGAAGCTCGTCGAGCGGTGGTCGTCGCTGCAGGAGAAGCTGCCGTCGAACGAGCTGCACTTCACCTGGTCCGCGGCCGACCCGAGCGGCGAGGACAACGTCACCACGGCGTACCTGCAGGAGACGGCGGCCGAGGCCGGCCTGGACACCGTGGGCCTGGCGATCGAGGAGGTCGGCTGGGACCCGGTGCTCAAGCGGTTCGTCGACCTCGAAGAGCAGCAGATGGCGACCGTGCTGAAGCTGTACCCGTGGGAGTGGCTGGTCGACGAGGAGTTCGGCCGCAACGCCGTCGAGTCGCTGCCGCGGACGCTGTGGGTCGAGCCGCTCTGGAAGATGATCCTCTCCAACAAGACGCTGCTGGCGATCCTGTGGGAGAACTACCCGGGCCACCCGAACCTGCTGCCCGCGTTCGCCGACGACCCCGGCCTGCTCACCGAGTACGTGCGCAAGCCGAAACTGGGCCGTGAGGGCGCGAACGTCCAGATCGTCGCCCCCGGCTACGAGACCCAGACCGACGGCGTCTACGGCGCCGAAGGCTTCGTCTACCAGGCGTTCGACCCGCTGCCCGAGTTCGACGGCTACCGGCCGGCGCTCGGCGCGTGGATCGTCGGCGACAGCTCCGCGGGGCTGGGCATCCGGGAGACCGGCGGCCTGGTCACCGACGACGGTGCCGCATTCGTCCCACATCGCATCCCCGAGTCGTGATACAACACCGCTGCTGATCAGCTCTTTTCTCTGGGAGACAACTCGTGAACACGACCCTTGCGCTGTCCGACACGTTCGGCTCCGACCTCGTGCGGGGGATCGGCGCGATCCTGCTCTACGGCGTCATCGGCCTGCTGCTGATGTTCGCCGGCTTCTACGCGATCGACTGGACCACGCCCGGCAAGCTGTCGAAGCTGGTCACGCAGGGCCTGCCGAACGCGGTGATCGTGACCGCGTCCGGGCTGCTCTCGATGGCGTTCATCGTCGTCGTGGCGATCTTCAACTCGGCGAGCGACCTCACCGAGGGCCTCATCACCTCGCTGGTCTACGGCCTGCTCGGGATCGCCGTCCAGGTGATCGCCGTCCGGCTGCTGGAGTGGGCGACCCGCATCGACGTGGCGTCGACCATCGAGAGCGAGAAGTTCGCCCCGGTCAGCATCGTCGTCGCGGCCGCGCACATCGGGCTGGGCCTCGTGGTGGCGGTCGGCATCTCCTGACCTTTCGCGCATCCAGGTGAGCCGGGCCACGTCCGTGGCCCGGCTCTCTTGTTCCCACTAGCGTGGAGTTCGTGCGCCTGCTGAGGACACCGGACGACCGGTTCACGGACCTGCCCGACTTCCCCTTCGAGCCGCGGTACGTCGAGCTCGACGACCCGCACGGCGGCGTCATCAGAGTGGGTTACGTCGAGGCCGGCCCCGCGGACGGCCCGCCGGTGCTGCTGCTGCACGGCGAGCCCAGCTGGTCGTACCTCTACCGCAAGATGCTGCCGGTGCTGGCGGCCGCCGGGCTGCGCGCCATCGCGCCGGACCTGGTCGGTTTCGGCCGGTCCGACAAGCCCGGCGACATGGTCGACCACACCTACGCCCGCCACGTCGAGTGGATGCGCGGGTTCGCCTTCGACGCCCTCGACCTGCACGACGTCACCCTCGTCGGCCAGGACTGGGGCGGCCTGATCGGCCTCCGCCTGGTCGCCGAGCACCCGTCACGGTTCGCGCGCGTCGTGGCGTCCAACACAGGCCTCCCGACCGGCGACCACGACATGCCGCCGGTGTGGCACGCGTTCCGCGAAGCCGTCGAGAAGGCCCAGGTGCTGGACGTCTCGCGCTTCGTCCAGTCCGGCTGCAAGTCGTCCCTGTCGAACGAGGTGCGCGCGGCGTACGACGCGCCGTTCCCGAACGAGATGTACAAGGCCGCGCCCCGGGCGATGCCGGGCCTGGTCCCGTTCCGCCCGGACAACCCGGCATCCGCGGCGAACCGCTCCGCGTGGGAGGTCCTGACCGAGCTGGAGCTCCCGTTCCTGGTGGCCTTCTCCGACGGCGACCCGATCACGGGCGGCTTGGCCCCGGTCTTGCAGGCGTCGCTGAAGGGCGCGCAGGGGCTGACGCACCCGGTGATCGCCGGGGCCGGGCACTTCCTGCAGGAAGACGCGGGCGAGGAGCTGGCCGAGCACGTGGTGCGCTTCATCCGGGGCTGAGCAGCCCCCGATTCCACGCTACCGGGACGGGCCGACAGTTCCGCTCGCCCGAAAGCCGTGAAGGCCTCCTTACCGGCTCTTATGGCCGGTAAGGAGGCCTTCACGGCTTTTCCTGACCCCGGGTTGTCGGGGGTGCTCGCTAGGCTGGAATCGGGGGCTGCTCAGGTCAGGCGAGTGCCGCCTGGGTGGCTGCCAAGGCGTCCACCAGGATGTCCAGGCCCTCCTGGGCTTCCTCCGCCGTCAACGTCATCGGCGGGCCCAGCCTCAGCACGTTGCCGTGCAGGCCGCCCTTGCCGATCAGCAGGCCGCGCTTCTTCGTCTCCTCCAGCATCCGGGCCGCCGCGGCGACGAAGGGCTCCGTCGTGCCCGGCTTGATCAGCTCGATGCCGATCATCAAGCCCTTGCCGCGGACCTCCGCCACCAGAGGCGACGAAGCCGCCCGCAACCCCGAGAGCAGCTGACGGCCTCGAGCCGCGCAGTTCGCCTGCAGGTCGTGGTCCTTGATGTAGTCCAGCACCGCCGTCGCGCCCGCCATCGAGACCGGGTTGCCGCCGAACGTCGAGAACGACTGGGCCTGGAAACAGTCCAGCACGTCGCCGCGGGCGACCACGCCGCCGACCGCGAGGCCGTTTCCCAGGCCCTTCGCGAACGTCATCATGTCCGGCGTCACGCCGTGCGCGTCGATGCCCCAGAAGTGCTCGCCCGTGCGGCCCCAGCCCGTCTGGACCTCGTCCGAGATGAACAGCACGCCGTAGGAGTCGAGGACTTCCTTCATGGCGCGGAACAGGCCGTCCGGCGGGAGGCTGAACCCGCCGACGCCCTGGATCGGCTCGGCGATCAGGCAGGCGACGTCGCCCGCCGTCGCCGTGTCGAGGACGTCGACCAGGTCGGCGACGCAGGCGTCGATGTAGGCCGCGTCGGACAGGTCGCGGAAGGGGCTGCGGTAGCGGTAGCCGCCGTGGACGTAGTTGACCTTGACCGGGCTCAGCGCCGACGCCGACCAGCCGCGGTTGCCGGTGATCGCGACCGTCCCGAAGGACCGGCCGTGGTAGGAGTTCCGCATCGCCAGCACCTGGTTGCTGCGCCGGAACTGCGTCGCGAGCATCAACGCCGTGTCGTTGGCTTCGCTGCCGGAGTTCGTGAAGAAGACCTTCGCGTCCGGGATGCCGGACAGCGAAGCGATCCGCTCGGCCAGCTCGACCTGCGAGCGGATCAGGTACAGCGTCGAGGTGTGCAGGATGCCGGTGTCGAGCTGCTTGCGGACCGCGTCGCCGATCTCGGCGACGTCGTAGCCCATCGAGTTCGTCAGCACGCCGGCGAAGAAGTCTAGGTAGGTGCGGCCCTGCGAGTCGGTCATCCGCCGGTCGTGCGCGTGCACGATCTCGATCGGCTCCTCGTAGAGCAGCGACATCCAGGACGGCATCACAGCGCGGTGGCGGGCGAGCAGCTCGTCGGTCATCGGGGCGCCTCCTCGGGGTCTCCTTGGAGTATGAGGAGCCCGCGAACCGAGCTTCAACGATCAGACTGTCGGGACAACCGCTGACGGGCGCACAGTCTGTACGGACTACCCTCTGTCTTCGTGATTGACCCCAGGACTCTGCGCGATGACCCGGAAGCCGTGCGCGCGTCGCAGCGCGCCCGTGGCGAGGACGAAGGAGTGGTCGACAAGCTGCTCTCCCTCGACTCCCGGCGCCGCTCTTCGATCGCGGCCGCGGACAAGCTGCGCAACGAGCAGAAGATCCTGGGCAAGCAGATCCCGAAGGCGCCGCCGGAGGAGAAGCAGCAGCTGCTGGCCACGGCCAAGGAGCTCGCCGCTCAGGTGAAGGCGGCCGAGGCGGAGCAGAACACCTCGTCGGAGGAGTTCGACCAGCTCTTCCGCACCGTCCCGAACCTGGTGCACCCGGACGCGCCGATCGGCGGCGAGGACGACTTCACCGTCGTCAAGCACGTCGGTGAGCCCACGAAGCTCGGCTTCACCCCGCGCGACCACCTCGAGCTGCTCGAAGCGCTCGGCGGCGTCGACATGGAACGTGGCGCGAAGGTGTCGGGCTCGCGGTTCTACTTCCTCACCGGCGTCGGCGCGCAGCTGCAGCTCGGCCTGCTCAACATGGCCATCGCGCAGGCGCTCGAAAACGGCTTCACGCCGATGATCACGCCGTCGCTGGTGCGCCCGGAGATCATGGCCGGCACCGGCTTCCTCGGTCAGCACTCGAGCGAGATCTACCACCTCCAGGACGACGACCTGTACCTCGTCGGCACGTCGGAGGTGCCGCTCGCCGGCTTCCACGCCGACGAGATCCTCGACCTGAACGACGACGCGAAGCGCTACGCGGGCTGGTCGTCCTGCTACCGCCGCGAGGCCGGCTCGTACGGCAAGGACACCCGCGGCATCATCCGCGTGCACCAGTTCGACAAGGTCGAGATGTTCGTCTACACCAAGCCGGCGGACGCCGAGGCCGAGCACGCGCGGCTGCTGGACTGGGAAGAGCAGATGCTGGCGAAGATCGAGGTGCCCTACCGGGTCATCGACACCGCGACCGGCGACCTCGGCACGTCCGCGCACCGCAAGTTCGACTGCGAGGCGTGGGTCCCGAGCCAGGAGGCCTACCGCGAGCTGACTTCGACGTCCAACTGCACGACGTTCCAGGCCCGCCGCCTCTCGGTCCGCTACCGCGGCGAGAACGGCAAGCCGCTGATCGCCGCGACGCTCAACGGCACGCTGGCCACCACCCGCTGGATCGTCGCGATCGTCGAGAACCACCAGCAGGAAGACGGCTCCGTGCGCGTGCCCGAGGCGCTGCGCCCGTTCGTCGGCGGCAAGGAAGTCCTCACGCCCCGCTGATTTGGGGTTATGCCAGGTGCGCACCCGTTCGGCCCAGTAAGGTCCGGGCCGAACGGGAGGACGCATGCGCATGAAGTGGCAGGCCGTGGCGGCCATCGCGGCCGCGGTCGTGGTGACCGGCTGCACGGTGACGGTCGGCGGGTCGGCGTCGCCGGTGCCGGGCCAGGGGCCGGTGACCAAGGTCGTCGACGCTTGTTCGCTGCTGACCCCGGAGCAGGTCGACGCCCTCGGCTACCAGGGTGCGGGCCGGTCGGTGCCGAGCGACAAATCGCGGAACCAAGCGGCCATGTGCCTCTGGAACTCGAAGGACGACGCCGAGATGTCGTCGGTGCTGAACGTCGGCATGGCGGTGGACATCAGCATCGACGAGTACCTCGCCGGCGCCGTCCCGAAGTCCTCGCCGGAGCGGATCGGCGGCTTCAGCTGGACGCAGTACGCGTCGATCCTGGCCGGCGACTGCTCGCTCTACACCGTGCTGGGCGAGAAGTCGTTCGCCTACGTCAGCGTCTCCGGCACGGACCTGGCCAAGTCCTGCGCGCTGGCGAAACCGGCGATCCCCCAGGTCGCTTCGCACCTGCCGGGCGGTCAGGACGCGCCCTCGATCACGCCGTCGACGTCGGCGAAGCCCGAGCCGGGCGGCCCGCTGCTGTCGGTCGACCCGTGCACGCTGATGAAGCCGGAACAGCTGGCGCAGCTGAAGAACATCTCGCCGAGCGGCGAGAAGACCGTCTCGACCGTGGTGCCGAACTCGTCCTACTGCCTGTGGGACGACACCGACGGCGACGACGGCCAGAAGGCGTTCGAGGTCTGGGTCGGCCCCAGCACCCCGGTGGCCGAGTGGCCGGGCACGCAGGACGTCCAGCCGACCGAGACCGTCGACGTCGGCGGCAAGAAGTGGGGCGTCTTCCCGAACATGGGCGGCCTGCGCGCGACCTGCGGCGCGACCCTGCCGATCACCGACACGTCGTCGGTGCAGGTGGTCAGCGGGTTCATCGGCGACGACACCAAGACGTGCGACGTCGTCAAGCAGGGACTGCCGCTGGTGACGGCGAACCTGCCGGGCTGAACCTCAGGCCGAGACCTGGTCCGCGATGTGGCGCGCGATCTCCAGCGCGCTCGTCGCGGCCGGCGACGGCGCGTTCAGGACGTGCACCTGGTCGCGGGCGGTCTCGATGAGGAAGTCGTCGACGAGCGAGCCGTCGCGGCGCATCGCCTGCGCGCGGACGCCCGAGCCGTGGCGGACGATGTCGTCCTCGGTGACGGCCGGGACGAGCCGGGCGAGGCTGGCGGCGAAGCGCTTCTTCGAGAACGAGCGCCGCACCTCGTCGAGCCCGGTCGGCAACGCGTACTTCTTCGCGAGCCGCCAGACGCCGGGGAAGGCCGCGACCTCGGCGACGTCCTTGGCGGAGAAGTCGGCCCAGCGGTAGCCCTCGCGGCGCAGCGCGAGCACGGCGTTGGGGCCGGCGTGCACGCTGCCGTCGAGCATCCGGGTCAGGTGCACGCCGAGGAACGGCAGCGTCGGGTCCGGCACCGGGTAGATCAGGCCCTTGACCAGGCCGCGGCGTTCGGGCTTGAGCTCGTAGTACTCACCGCGGAACGGCACGATCTTCGCCGACGGCGTCAGCCCGGCCAGCCGCGCGACGCGGTCGGAGTGCAGGCCGGCGCAGTTGACGAGCCCGTCCGCGACGATGACGTCGGACCCGGTCGCGACCTCGACGCCGCCGTTCGCGCCGGCCCGGATGGCCATCGCGGGGCTGTTCAGCCGGAGGTCGACGCCGGCTTCGTCGAGCAGCCGCACGAGCGCCGCGCAGACGGCCGGGAAGTCGATGATCCCGGTCGACTCGACGCGCAGCGCGGCGACGCAGGACACCTCGGGCTCGTACTCCCGCGCTTCGGCGGGCGAGATCTTCTTGGCCGGGACGCCGTTGGCCTCGGCCCGCTCGGCGAGCGTGTCGAGCGCGGGGATCTCCTTCTCGTCGGTGGCGACGACGAGCTTCCCGCACACCTCGACCGGCACGCCGTACTGGCGCGCGAAGTCCACGATGGACCGGTTGCCGGCGACGGACATCCGCGCCTTGAAGGAGCCGGGCTTGTAGTAGAGCCCGGCGTGGACGACGTTCGAGTTGTGCCCGGTCTGGTGCGCCGCCCACCGCGGCTCCTTCTCCAGCACGGTGACGTCCAGCCCGCGCCTGGTCAGCTCCCAGGCCACAGCCAGACCGACGATCCCGCCCCCGACGACCACCACGTTGCGCACGATCGACCAGGCTACGCGAGTCCCTCGTACGCGCCGCCCCCTGGCGTTACCTAACGTCCGTCAGGTAACGTACCTGACCGATGTCAGGTAAGCGGTTGACCCGGGAAGCGCGGCGCGAGCTGATCGTCGCCGCGGCCGCCGAGGTGTTCGCCTCGGCGGGCTACGCCGCGGCCGGCATGCGCGAAGTCGCGGCAGCGGCCGGAATCAGCACGCCGGTGCTCTACGACCACTTCCCGGCGAAGGCCCAGTTGTACGCGGCCCTGCTGGAGTCCGAAGTGGACGATCTGCTGGCGGGCTGGGCCGAGCTGCCGCTCTCGGATGACCCGGAAGTGTTGCTGCGCAGCCGCGTGTCGGCGATCTTCGCGTGGATCGAAACCCACGAGCGCGGCTGGCGGATGATCTTCGCGGAGCCGCCGTCGGACCCGGCGGTCGCGGCGACGCACCGGGCGGGCCAGGACCGGGCGACGGCCAACCTGACGGCGTTGTTCCGCGGCATCCCGAGCCTCGACCTGACCGCCCGCATCCCGCGCGAGCTGGCCGACGAGGTCCTGGCGGACGCGAGCAAGAGCGCGCTGAACGCGGTGGCGACGTGGTGGTGGCGCCACCGGGAAGTCCCGCGCGACGAGGTCGTGGCGCTGACGGTGGACCTGCTGTGGCGCGGCCTGGCCACGCTGACCAAGGGGGAGCGATGAGCACCGAGACCTACCGGCGCGCGGCGGAAACCGGCGATGCCGGCTTGGCGATGACGGCGTTCGCCCCGGACGCGGTGCTGCACTCACCGCTGACTTCGCGGGTGCGTTTCACCGGGCACACGGAGCTGCGAGCGCTGATCGAGGTGGCGTACACCCACCTGACGGAGATCCGCTTCCACACGGACGTCGGTGACGACCGGACCCGCGTAGTCGTCTACACGGCCCGCGTCGGCGGCGAGCCGATCGAGGAAGCGGCGCTGCTGCGGCTGGACTCCGCCGGCTTGATCGAAGAGGTGACGTTGTTCGTGCGGACGTTGCCGGGGCTGGTGGCGCTGATGGACCGGTTCGGCCCGGACATCGCCCGGCGCAACGGCCGCCGGTGGGCCGCGCGGGTGCTGAGCGTGCTGACGAAGCCGTTGCTGGCGATGGTGAAGTCGGGGGACCGGTACGCGGTCCCGCTGGTCAGTCCGCCAGCCCGGCCGTCGTGAGCGCCTTCTGCGCGCTCATCCCCAGCCCGACGCCGTAAGCCCGCTCGAAACCGGCCGCTCCCAACGACTCCCGCACCCGGGCCCGGACGGCCGAGGCGTCCGGGTCGCCGCTGATCGCCGTGCCGCGGACCGCCGCCGCGGCGCCCAGCAGCACCGCCGCCTGGTCCGGGTGGGTCGCCGCGCCGGCCAGGCCCTCCAGCGCGAACGCCACGACGTCGCCCGCGTGCCAGTGCCGGCCCAGCAGCAGCGCCTTCCGGTGCGACTCGGCCGCGTCGGCGACCCGGCCCTCCGTCAGCGCCAGCCAGCCCAGCGAGATCAACGCGCGCGCGTGGGCCGTCTCCGCCGCGAACGACCCGCCGTCGCACTCCGCCAGCGCGCGTTCGCAGAAGGCGCGTGCCGTGGCCAGGTCGCCGGCCAGCCGGGACAGGTCGGCCAGGCCGACGTAGGCCGCCGCCCGGGACTCCGGCATGCCCGAGCGGCGGGCGGTCGACGCGGCCAGCTCGTAGTCCGCCCGCGCGCCGTCGTGGTCGCCCTGCAGCACCCGGGTCCAGGCGCGGCGCGTGATCAGGTCCGCGACGTCGTCCGTCGCGCCCAGTTCGTGCATCAGGGCCAGCGACTCGTCCATCTTCACCAGCGCCTCGGCGTGCTCACCCCGCCAGCTCAGCAGCTGGGAAAGGTGGTCCAGCGCCATCGACAGGCCCCACCGCTCGCCCAGCGCCCGGAACTGCCCGGCGCCTTCGCGCAGGCCCTCCTCGGCCTGGCGGAGGTCGCCGGTCATCATCGACCGCAGGCCGAGGCCGGTCGGCACCAGTGCCCAGCTCCACGCGTCGCCGTGGGCCAGCATCGCCTCGCCGCGCCCGTACAGCTCCGCGTCGTCGGCCGGCGGCCCGACCACCACCGCCAGCACCATGATCAGCATCGGGTGCCGCGGCATCCACATCGAGTCCCGGGCGTACCGCTGCGCCATCGGCACGTGCGGCGCGAGCGCCTCTTCGTTCGGCATGCCGGCCAGCGCGGTGAGCAGGCAGAGCAGGAACTCCTCGAGGTACTCCGCCCGCACCTCCGGCCCGCAGCGCTTGACGACCTCCAGCGACACCACCGCGCCCTCGAACCGCCGGCCGCGCATCCACCAGTACATCGCCAGCGGCGTGACCATGCGCAACGCGATCACGACGTCCGCCTCGGCCGCCCAGCGCAGGGCCGCGAGGATGTTGTCGTAGTCGGCGTCGATGCGGGCCAGCCACTCCAGCTGCGCCGCCGTCCGCAGCATCGGGTCGGCTTCCTCGGCGAACCGCAGGAAGTACTCGGCGTGCGCGCGGTGCAGGGCGTCCGTCTCGCCCGCTTCGTCGAGCTTCTCGGCGCAGAACGCGCGGATCGTCTCCAGCATCCGGAACCGCCCGCCGACGGCCTCGACCAGCGACTTGTCGGCCAGCTCCGGCAGCAGGTCGACGTCCGCGCCGCACACCTCGGCGGCCGCGGCGACGGTCGCGCCGCCGGGGAACACCGTCAGCCGCCGCGCGAGTTCGCGCTCCTCGTCGTCGAGCAGGTCCCAGCTCCATTCGACGACGCCGCGCAGCGACCGGTGCCGCTGTTCGGCCGTCCGGCTGCCGCGCGCGAGCAGCCGGAACCGGTCGTCGAGCCGGGCCGCGATCTCGCCGGGCGGCAGCAGCCGGACGCGGGCCGCGGCCAGCTCCAGGGCCAGCGGCAGGCCGTCGAGGGCGGCGCAGATGTGCTGGACGTCGCCGATCGTCGACTCGTCGACGGCGAACGCGGGATCGCTCGCGGCCGCGCGGTCGGCGAACAGCCGGATCGCCGCGAACTCGCCCGCCCGCGCGGCGGACGTCCCGGGCGGCGGCACGGCCAGGCGCGGCACCGGCGCCAGCTGCTCGCCGGTGATGCCGAGCGGCTCGCGGCTGGTGGCCAGCACCCGCAGCCCGGGGCACGCGCCGAGAAGCCGACCGGCCAGCCGGGCCGCGACGTCGACGACGTGCTCGCAGTTGTCGAGCACCAGCAGCGTCGTGCGGTCGCGCAGCGCCGCGATCAGCCGGTCGGCGGGGTCCTGCGCTTCGCGTTGCCGGAGCGGGGTGTCCCGCAGGCCCAGCGCGGTCAGCACCGCGCCGACGACGTCCGCGGGCCCGTGCGGCGCCAGCTCGGCGAAGGCGACCGGGCCCGTCTCGGTCGCCGCGACCTCGACGGCCAGGCGTGTCTTGCCGGTACCGCCGGGCCCGGTGAGCGTCACGAGCCGGGCGCGCGCCAGCAGGTCCGAGACCTGCCGCAGCTCGTCGTCACGGCCGACGAAGCTGGTCAGCTGCGCGGGCAGCGCCGAGATCGCCGGCTTCTCGGTTTCGCCGCGAAGCACCGCGAGGTGCGCTTCGGCGATTTCCGCGCCGGGGTCGGCGCCCAGCTCGTCGGCCAGGGTGCGGCGGGCGTCCTCGAACGCGGCCAGCGCGTCGGCGGACCGGCCCGCGGCGTGCAGCGCCCGGACGAGCTGCGCGCGCGGCCGTTCCCGCAGGGGCCGCTCGGCGACGGTCTCGCGCAGGCCGGCGAGGACGTCTTCGGCCTGGCCCAGAGCCAGCCGGGCCTCGACGTGGTCGTCGGCCGCCTCGGCCCGCAGCTCGTCGAGCCGGGCGGCCTGGGCGGCGGCGAACGGCGCGTCCGCCAGGTCGCTGAACGCGGGTCCGCGCCACAGCGCCAAGGCCTCGCCCAGGACGTCTGTGGCGGGCGAGCCGGCCTTCAGCAGCGCGCGGCCTTCGCGTGCGAGCCGCTCGAAGCGGTGGACGTCCACTTCGTCCGGTTCGACGACCAAGCGGTAGCCCGCGGCGGTGAACTCGACCGGCGCCAGGTCCTTCAACGCCGTCCGCAGCCGTGACACCTGGGACTGGAGGGCGTTCGCCGCGCCGTCCGGCGGCTCCTCGCCGTACATCCCGTCGATCAGCCGCTCGGCCGGGACGAACCGGCCGGCGTCGAGGGCGAGCAGGGCCAGCAGCGTGCGTGAGCGCGGACCGCCCACCGCCGCTGGTGCGCCGTCCGGGTGCCACGCGGTGACGGCCCCCAGGACCCCGAATCGCATGCGCCCAGCGTAGGGCGTGGTCAGGCTCGTGGTGGGGGTCACTCGAAAGGGGGGTTCGGCGTGGGCCTGTGAATCAGCTGAGCGTGCGTATATACACTTCGCCGGGTCCCCACGCAATGGGAGAGGTATGTCGCCCGACAGCATTGCCCTAGGTCAGCCGACCGTCGGCGAGGAAGAGCTCGCCGCCGTCGCCGAAGTCTTCCGCTCCGGCTGGCTGGCCGGGGCCGGTCCCGCGTGCCGCCGGTTCGAGGAACGGTTCGCGCAGGTCACCGGCACCGCGCACGCGCTTACCACCGCGAACTGCGGGTCGGCGCTGTTCCTCGGTCTCAAGGTGCTCGGCGTCCAGCCGGGCGACGAGGTGATCGTCGGCGACTACACCTTCCCGGCGACCGGCCACGCCGTCGTCCAGGCCGGCGCGAAGCCGGTCTTCGCCGACATCCGCCCGGACGTCTTCAGCGCCGACCCGGCGCACATCGAAACCCTGATCACCCCGCGCACGGTCGGCATCCTCGCCGTCGACGTCGCGGGCCAGCCGGGCGACTTCGACGAGTACCGCGCGATCGCCGACAAGCACGGCCTCTGGCTGTTCGAGGACGCCGCGTGCGCCGCCGGCGCGACGTACAAGACGCGCCCGGCCGGCAGCCTCGCCGACCTGGCCGCGTTCTCCTTCCACGGCCGCAAGGGCATCACCGCGGGCGAAGGCGGCGCGCTGGTCTCCGACCGCGAAGATCTCATCGCGCACGCCCGCAAGCTCCACACGTACGGCATCGAACCGGCGATCAGCCGCGAAGGCTCCACCACGCTGCCGATCCCGGAGTTCCACGAGCTCGGCTACAACTTCCGCATGTCGGACGTCCAGGCCGCGATCATGAACGTCCAGCTCGACCGCCTGCCCGACCTCCTCGCCGCCCGCCGCTCGGTGGCGAAGCGCTACCACGAGGCCTTCGACGACGTCGACGCGCTGACCGTCCCCGTCGAACTGCCCGACCGCGAGCACCCGTGGCAGGCCTACCTGCTCACGGTCGCCCCGGAGGTCAGCCGCGACCAGCTGGCCCTGCGCATCCGCGAGCAGGGCGTCCAGTGCAACTTCGGCACCTACGCTTCCCACCTCCAGCCGATCTACGGCCCCCAGACCCCGCTGCCCGTGTCGGCCGACGCGTTCGCGCGTCAGCTCGCCATCCCCATGCACGCCAACCTGACGGACGCCGAAGTGGCGCGCGTCGGCGAGGTCGTGCGCGCCGCCGTGCAGTCCCTGTCCTGAAGCCACCGACCGAGGAGAATTTGGTGTCCGACAAGAAGGTCCTGTTCACCGGGGCCGGTGGTTTCATCGCCGCACACGTAATCCCCTTGCTCATCGAGGGCGGCTACACCGTCCGCATCTTCGACAACATGACCCGCGGCGACCGCGCCCGCGTCAACGAGTTCGTCGCCACCGGCAAGGTCGAGCTGGTCGAGAAGGACGTCCGCTACGGCGGCGCGGTGCGCGAGGCCATGCGCGGCTGCACCCACGTCATCCACTTCGCCACGGTCTCGATCAACAAGTCGATCGCCGACCCGCACGAGTCGTTCGACATCAACATGACCGGCAACCACAACGTGTTCGCCGCGGCCGCCGACGAAGGCGTCGAGCGCCTGGTGTTCGCGTCGACCGCGTCGGTCTACGGCGAGCCGAAGCGGCTGCCGATGCACGAGGACGACGAGCTCAAGCCGCTCACGCCGTACTGCATCTCGAAGCGCGCCGGCGAGGACATGCTCGGCTTCTACGAGCGCCAGAAGGGCCTGTCCTGGACCGCGTTGCGCTTCTTCAACGTGTACGGCCCCGGCCAGAAGATCGAGGCGTACTACACCTCGGTGATCAACCACTTCATCCAGCGCCTGCGCGCCGGCCAGCCGCCGATCATCGACGGCCGCGGCGACCAGTCGATGGATTTCGTGCACGTCACCGACCTGGCGCGGGCCGTCGTCGCCGCGCTGGAGTCCGAGCAGGCGAACCTGCCGATCAACATCGGCACCGGCATCGACACCTCGATCGCGGCGCTGGCCAAGATCCTGATCGAGGCCGTCGGCGTCGACGTCGAGCCGCTGTTCAACGAGCGTGACGTGCTGGTTTCGCGGCGCGCCGCCGACATCACCCGCGCCCGCGACGTGCTCGGCTGGGAGCCGCGGATCACTGTCGAAGAAGGCATGCGACAGCTGGTCAAGGACTCCGAGTGAGTGCCGCCGCGGGCCCTGCCCGAGGACGTGCGATGCGCATCGCGGTGGTCAACAACTTCTTCCCGCCCCGGGTGGGCGGGAGCGCGCACATGTCGGCCTCGCTCGCGGCGCAGTTCGTCGAGGAGGGCCACCAGGTCCTGGCGATCACGGCCGCCTACGCCGACGCCCCGGCCGAGGAGGAGCGCGACGGCTACCGCGTCGTGCGCCTCCCGTCGACGAAGATGCCGCAGGTCGGCCTGTCGATCGACTTCGACATGAGCTTCGCGTCGGTGCGGCCGGGCAACTGGCGGCGGCTGTGGAAGCTGCTCGACGAGTTCAAGCCGGACGCGATCCACCTCCACGGCCAGTTCTTCGACCTGTCGTGGCTGGCCGGGATCTACGCGCGGCGGCGGCACATTCCGGCGCTGCTGACCATCCACACCCTGCTGATCAGCGACAACAAGCTGTACGGCGGGGTGTTCCGGGTGCTCGACGCGGTGCTCGTGCGGCCGATCCTGCGCTACATCCGGCCGCGGTACGTCATCCTCGACAAGCTCGGCGTCGACTACTGCGTCGAGCGCTACGGCACCAGCGACGCGAACTCCGAGTACTTCCCGATCGCGGTCGACACCGGCCACTTCGCGAAGCCGGTGACGAAGGACGTCCGCGCGGAGCACGAAATCGGCGACGCGCCGCTGATCGTCTCGCTCGGGCACGTCATCCCGCTGCGCAACCGGCTGCCGCTCATCGAGGCCCTGCCGTCCATTTTGGACAAGCACCCCGGCGTGCGGGTGGTCGTCGTCGGCCGCGTCTACCACGACGCGTTCCTGAAGCGGGCCGCCGAACTGGGCGTCTCCGAGGCGCTGGTCGTCACCGGCGCGGTGCCGAAGGAGGACGTCCCGGCGTACTTCGCGGCGGCGGACATCGTGACGCACGACCTCAACGGCGGCTGCGGCACGGCGTCGCTGGAGGCGATGCTGTCCGGCACCGCGACGATCGCGTCGGTCACCGAGGACAACTACCCGGGCATCGAGCTGCGCAACGGCGAGAACGTCCTGCTGGTGCGCCCGGACGACTCGGAAGCCGTGGCCTCGACGGTGATCGAGCTGCTCGACGACCCCGAGCGGCGCGCGCAGATCGCGCAGCGGGCGAGCGAGATGGTGCGGTCGAACTTCGGCCTCGACGTCGTCGCCGAGGAGCACCTGCGGACCTTCGAGAAACTGGTGTCGGACGCCCATGTTCTTCGATGACGAGCGCAGCCACCGGCTGCGCCCGCAGATCCTGACCGAGCTCGTCTCGCAGTACATGAACGACGCCGAGCGGGCGCAGTTCTACGGGCTGCCCTCGACGTGCCGCGTCCGCGAGCGCGTCAAGATCATCAGCCCCGAGAACCTCAAGATGGGCGACCACTGCTGGGTCGGCGAAGGCGCGGCGCTCGACGCGAGCGGCGGCCTGGAGATCGGCGAGCACACCAGCATCGGGCTGAACACGCTGATCTTCACGCACTCCAGCTGGCTCGCGAACATGACGCTGCAGAACCATTCGGGCAGCGACCTGATCGAGCGCAAGCCGGTGAAGATCGGCAAGGGCTGTTTCATCGGCGGCCTGGTGGTCATCATGGCGGGCGTGACGATCGGCGACTTCGCCACGGTCCAGCCGAACTCGGTGGTGGCCAAGGACGTCCCGCCGCGCACGCTGGTCGCGGGCAACCCGGCCCGGGTCTTCCAGCGCTACGACGAGGAGTACATCCAGTCCGAAGTGGACCGTGTCCGGGCGGACAACGCCCGCCGCCGCGAGATCGCGGAGTCACACGGGCAGAACACTTCGGGCTGGGGAGCCCCATCGGGCGACTTCTCGGAGCAGTAGCGTTCTGGCAGGCTGACGTGCGAAATGACGTCCAGTGACTGCGGCGAGGAGAAGGCGATGAGTGTCATGGAATGGCCTCACCACCTCTTGTCCCTTGAAGACTGGGTCGATCTGCCGGAAACCCCGGAGCACCAGGTCGAGGCGGTCGAAGGCGTTCTTGTCGTGTCGCCGCGTCCGATGCCATTCCACCAGCTCGCCCTTACCCGGCTGGGCTACTTGATCAACGAGCAGCTCCCCGATGAGTACTGTGCGCTGAGCGAAGTCGAAGCAGTCATCGCCGAGGCGCCGCTGACCGTCCGGGTGCCCGATGTGCTGGTGGCCCCGGCCGCCCTGGTGGCGACGAACCCGGCTCGGCTCGATGTCGCTGATGTGCAGCTGGTGATCGAGGTGCTGTCCGAGGGCACCAGGCGGACCGACCAGGTCACGAAGTTCTCCGAGTACGCGGAAGCCGGGATCGAGCACTACTGGATCGTCGACCTCGACCCGCCGATCAGCATGATCACCTACCGGCTGGTCGACGAGGAGTACGAGAACTTCGGTGAACAGTCCGGCATCGCCGAACTCGACTTCGGCGGCCACGCGTTGACCATCGACCTGAACGCACTCACCACCCGGCGAGCCCAGCGCCCCTAGCTGTGATGTCCGGGGAGGTTGGTCAGCCGGGTGACCGGCGGCTTGCCGCCGGTTGAACTGTGGGGTCGGTGATGATTGTAGAAGTGCAGCCACCCCGGTAACGCGGCCCGCCGCAGGGTCTCCGCTGGGTAGAAGCGGGCGTAGGCCCAGCCCTCGGCCAGCGTGCGGTGGAACCGCTCGATCTTGCCGTTGGTCTGCGGCCGGTAAGGCCGAGTTCGTTTCGGGGTGATTCCCAGCTCGGTGCAGGTGTCGCGCCAGGCGTGGGACCGGTAGGCCGAGCCGTTGTCCGAGAGCACCCGCTCGACGCTGACGCCGCGGGCGGCGAACCAACCCACCGCCCGGCGCAGGACCGCGGTGGCGGTAGCGGCGGTTTCGTCGGAGTGGATCTCGGCGTAGGCGACGCGGGAGTGATCGTCGAGCACGGTGTGCACGAACGCGGTCCCGATCTTGGGGTTGCGGAAGGCGTTGCGTGGTTTGCCCGGTGTCGCGGCCCGGTTGCGGTCGCCTTGGGCACGGCCGACGTAGCGGTGGCCGCCACCGTCGGGGATGTTGCCGAACTTGGTGACATCGACATGGATCAGCGAACCGGGATGGTCGTGTTCGTAGCGGCGCAGCGGTTCACCGGTGACCCGGTCTATCCGGGAGAGCCGGTTGATCCGGCAACGCACCAGCACCGCGTGCACGGTCGAGGCGGGCAGGCCGAGCCGGCCACCGATCTGGACCGGGCCCAGCCGCTGCCGCCACCGCAGCCGCACGATCGACCGGACCAGGTTTTCGGGGGTGCGGGCCGGGCTGTGGTGCGGACGCGAGCTGCGGTCGGCCATCCCGGCCGCGCCTTCGGCGCGGTAGCGCTGGGCCCACTTCGCGGCGGTCTTGGCGGCGACCATGAACATTTTCGCTGCTGCGGCGCAGGTCCAGCCCTGTTCGACGATCAGGCGGGCGAGCCGTAGTCGGGTGCGTGGGGTCAGGGTGGCGTTAGGGTGGGACACGAAGGCCTCCGGGCGGTGATGTGGTTCCTAGACAGCTCCACTTCACATCCGGAGGCCTTCACCTGTCTGTGCGACAGGCCGCCACCGGTCACCTCATCTCGGGACAACGTCCCTGAACATCACACCTAGCGCAGTGCCGCGCGACCTCACCGGTGTCCGGCAGCTTCACTAGGTTCTTGCACCCCGACTTCACCCCCGCGACGAACCGGGCCACTGCCGTAGTCACACACTCATCGAAGTGGATGACGGCGGCGCCGGCGTGGTCGCCGGCGCCGCCGCCGTGGAGCCGCCGGAACACGCTGTGACGCAGGTCAGCAGGCATGCCGCGGCGAAGATTTCCCCCAAGGTGCGCACCGAGGTCAATCTAGCGCTCGGTCACCGAGCGCAGGATATCGGTTACGCAACGTTTCAGCCGTGGCCGACGCCGGTGTGGCCCGCCGGCAGCTTGTTGCCCGCGGCGTCGTAGGCGCGCAGGCGGCCCGGGTCGGCGGCCGAGTCGAACCAGAACACCACCACGTTCGGGTCGGCGCTCCACTTCGCCTGGTGCGCGACCACGTTGCCGGCGGCGGTGATCTTCGCGGCCGGGCCGGCGTAGTAGCCGAAGCTCGGCACGTCGTGGCCGTCCAGGTTCGCGCCGCCGGTCACCGCGTGGAAGCCCGGGGCCTTGTCGCTGCCCGCGAACTCGTTGGCGACGATGACGTCCTGCAGGCCGCCCGCGGCGTCGCGGATGCCGCCCATGATGCCGAACGTCGTGTTCGGCAGCTGCGGCTCCTGCAGTTTGACGCCGTAGAAGACCAGCTCGCCGGAGCTGTCCCGGCGGCCCGTGCCGATGACGTCGCCCAGCACCTCGTGCTCGGGTGCGGCGTCCCGGGTCGGCGGCGGCGAAACCGGCGCGGCCGGCGGGACCGGTGCGGCGGCCACCGGAGCGGCCGGCGGCGTCTCGGCGTTCGCACTGGTCAGGAGGCCGGGAACCACCAGCGCGCCGCAAGCGGCGACCACGGTACCGGCGATGACGAGGCGGTTCTTCACGGGTTTCCTCCCGGATCGGCAAGATCGTCCGCCGGTGACTACGGGCGTAGGGTCGAAAAGGTTGAGACGCGCCCGCGCAACCTTTCCGGGGCCCGGCCGTCGCTGGGGGCGAAAGGGGTGACGCATGGCGCGCGGTGACGACGAGTTCGCGGACTTCGTGCGCGCGTCCTCGGCTCGCCTCACGCACGCCGCGTTCCTGCTCACGGGCGATCGGCACCAGGCCGAAGACGCCGCTCAGACGGCCTTCACCCGCACGTACGCGGCGTGGTCGCGGGTCCGCCACAAGGACGCCTACGGCTACGCCCGGACCGTCCTGGTGAACCACGTCATCGACGGCTGGCGCCGCCCGATCCGCGAGTACGCCACCGAGGAGATGCCCGAGCGGCCGGACCGCGTCGACGTCGACCAGGCCGTCACCCAGCGGGAATGGCTCACGGCGGTGCTCAAGACGCTGACCGCCCGCGAGCGCGCCGTCGTCGTGCTGCGGCACTTCTTCGACCTGCCCGAAGCCGACGTGGCGCGCGAACTGGGCGTTTCGCTGGGTACCGTGAAGAGCACGAATTCGCGGGCGCTGGCCAAGCTGCGGATCGAAGCGGGCACCGAAGACACGCTGATCGGAGGGAGCGGGCGATGAACGACCTCGACGACTTCCGCGCCGCCCTCCGGCGGCCGCCGTCCGAGCCCTTCGCCGAGCCGGACCTGAGCAGGATCATGGCCGACGGCACGCGCCTGCGGCGTCGCCGCCGCGTGCTGACGACCACCGGCGGGCTCGCCGCCGCGGCCGTCGTCGTGCTGGTGGTCGTGTTCGCCGTCCAGCTGCGGCAGCCCGCGCCCGCGCCGGTCGCGCAGCCGCCGGCCCCGCCCGCGCCGACGTCTTCGGTCCCGCCGCCGACGACCGCCGGGCCGCCCCCGGCCGAGCCGCTCGGCGAGGTCGTCGGCACCGGTATCCGCACCGCGGCCGGGGAGATCGTGATCTTCGCCAAGGCGGTCGACGAGCCGCAGATCCTGCCGGACATCCACTTCGGCCTCGTCGCCGGTTTCCGCGACGGCGGGAACCTGGAGCCGGTCCTGGCCACCAACGAGTTCCGCGGCTCCGACCGCTCGTTCGGCTTCCACGCCACCGACGGCGGCGAGGTCCTGCAGGACCAGACCATCCCGGTCTTCGGCTACTTCGCCGGCGCGGCCGCGAGCATCACCACGACGGTGCACGGCAAGACGATCCAGGCGAACGTGGCGAAGTGGAGCAAGGACCTGAACGTGGTCATCTTCTGGTTCGACCCGGTCGCGGTCCCGGACTCGGCTTCGCTGACACCGCTGATCGCCTACGACAGCAAGGGAAGCCGGCTCACCAAGTAGCCCACCTCATTGTGTTGGCAGTTCCGGTCAGGCACTGAGCGAAGCCGTCTTCGAAACGCGTCCTCGATCTTCTGTAGAAGTCTGTCCGGGGCCGTGAACACGTCCTTGCGGGCCCGGATCACGAGCCATCCTTCCTGTGGCGACTCGGCCTTACCGGATCCGAGGAAGAGCAACGATTCGGCGACACGGGTGCCTCGGTGGTCGTCGCAGGCGACGAGACGGAGATCGATCTTCGCGATCAGCGCATGGGCCTCCCGGTCGTCGAGTCCCGTCAACGCCTGGTCGAAGCAGGTGAGGGCACGCCACGGCCCGCGGCTGCACAGAACCTGGCCCAGTGCGAATACGGAACGGTCATGTGCACATCGGCGGTCGCCAGCGCAATGCAGCCGTGGACAACTCAGCTGTCCACCGCCGTGCTGACCGGAGTGGTCAACACGGCGGCGGGAGCGGCCAACGCGGCCCCGGGGAGCGTCAGGCGGCGGCCTGCGTGAGGACCTGCTCGACGACGTGGTGCGACGGCAGGATCAGGTCGCGCTCGGTGTCGGCGTCGATCTTGCCCTCCAGCAGGTCGCAGAAGCGGTCCAGCTGGGTGGCCAGCGGTTCCCGCGCGGTGATCAGCTCCGGGATCTCGATGACCGTCTGCTGGCGGTAGCCGAGGCCGTCCGGGGTGACCGAGTCGTGCGAGATGTGGCGGTAGATGGTGACGTCGCGGCGCAGCAGGTCGATCTCGATCAGGCGGTCCAGTTCGGACACCACCAGCGACCGGACCTTCTTCTGCCCCAAGCGGGACGCCGACACCGTGGCCAGGCCGGTCGGGAACGACAGCACCGTCTCGATGGTGTCCTCGGCGCCCTCGACCGACTGCGGGTGGAAGTAGCCCGCGCCGGACGTCACGCGCGCCGGCGTCGCGCCGCCGAAGAACTGGATCGCCAGGTCGACGTCGTGCACCAGCAGGTCCCACGCGACGCCGGTCTTGATGCGCGGCGCGTACGGGCCGTGGCGGCGGGCCATCAGGTGGATCGGCTCCTGCACCAGCGCCCGCGCGGTCATCACCGCCGGGTTGTAGCGCTCGAGCAGCCCGCACATCAGCGCGACGCCCTGCTTCTTCGACAGCGCCACGATCTCCTGCGACTTCTCGTAGCTGTTGCACACCGGCTTTTCGACCAGCATCGGCTTGCCCTGGCCGAGGATCTCCTGCGCCAGGTCGTAGTGCACCTCGGTGGCCGAGGCGAGCACGACGGCGTCCACATCGGACAGTGAGCCGATCTCCGGCGTCCACTTCGTCTCGTACCGCTCGGCGACGGCCTTGCCGGCCTCTTCGCGCGGATCGATCACGCGGACCAGCTCCACGCGTTCGTTGGCGGCGAGCACGCGCGAGTGCAGGGAACCCATGTTCCCCGTCCCGACAACAGCGATCCGATGCGTCATGCGCCCAGTACCTCGCGAACGGTTTCGATGATGGTGTCCAGCTGGGACTCGGTCAGGTGCGGGTGCACCGGCAGCGACAGCGCCTGGTCGGCGACCGACTTCGCGACCGGGAAGTCTTCGACGCGCGCGCCCGGGATCAGGTCGTGGCCGCGGTAGCAGTCGTAGTCGAAGACGATCTTGGGGTAGTAGATGCCGTTGCCGATACCGCGCTCGGTGAGCGCCGCGGCCAGCTCGTCGCGCGAGAGGAACGCGTGCGGCCCGACCAGCACGGTGTACTGGTGCCACACGTGCTCACGGCCCGGCAGCACCTGCGGGACGTCGAGGCCCGGCGTGCCCGCGAGGCCCTCCGAGAGCCGCTTCGCGTTCGCCTGGCGGGCGGCGGTCAGCTGGTCGAGCTTCGCCAGCTGCGGGATGCCGACGGCGGCGTGCAGGTCGGTCATCCGGTAGTTGTGGCCGGCGACCTCGTACTGGTACCGG
Source organism: Amycolatopsis sp. NBC_00348 (assembly GCF_036114655.1). Taxonomy (NCBI): domain Bacteria; kingdom Bacillati; phylum Actinomycetota; class Actinomycetes; order Pseudonocardiales; family Pseudonocardiaceae; genus Amycolatopsis; species Amycolatopsis sp. NBC_00348. The sequence goes on from NZ_CP107994.1 coordinate 8,618,050, forward strand.
GCACGCATGCCCTGGTTGCGCAGCACACGCAGCTTGTCGGCCAGCGCGTCGTCGTCTGTCGTGATGACGCCGCCCTCGGCGGTGGTGATGTTCTTCGTCGCGTACAGCGAGAAGCAGCCGATGCCGAACGAGCCGGCCTGCTTGCCCTCGAAGGACGCGCCGACGGCCTGCGCGGAGTCCTCGATCACCGTCAGCCCGCGCTCGGCCGCGAGCGGGGCGAGCTTGCCCATGTCCGCGGTCTGGCCGTAGAGGTGCACGGGCATGAGCACCTTGGTGCGGTCGGTGACGGCCTTGACGACGGCGTCGGGGTCGATCGCGAAGTCGTCCCGCCGGATGTCGGCGAAACGGACGGTCGCGCCGGCCTCGAGGATCGCGTTGAGCGTCGCGACGAAGGTGAACGGCGACGTGACGACCTCGTCGCCCGGCTTCAGGTCGAGGACCTGGAGCGCGGCGACCAGTGCCGTCGTCCCGTTGTTGACCGCGATCGCGTGCTTCGTCCCGGAGACCGCCGCGAAGGCGTCTTCGAAGCGCTTGACCATCGGTCCCTGTGCGATGGCGCCGGAACGCAGGACCTCGACGACGAGGTCCTCCGCGTCGCGGACGTCGACCACGGTGATGGGGATCATGGGCAGTCTCTCTCGGCAGGCGATTTCGACGCGTCCGGTACAGTGAGCCGCCGGTTCTGCGCCCGGCCGCCCTGCATGAACGCGGGCCACACGTTACCGGGCGCGGTAGCACGCCCAGTACCCAGCCGCCGACGAACGGACACCCGACCCGTGGCCAACCGCATCCACCCGACCGTCGTCCTCGGTGAAGGCGTCGAACTCGGGGACGACAACGTGATCGGCCCGTTCACGGTGATCGCCGGGCCGGCGCGGATCGGGGACGGCAACTGGATCGGCCCGCACGTGACGATCGGCACGCCCGGCGAGGACCGCGGCCGCCCCCACCCGGCCGCCTGGGACACCGCGCCGTCCGGTGACCCGGATCACGACGGCCACGGCGTCGTCATCGGCAGCCGCAACAAGATCCGCGAGTACGCGAGCGTCCACCAGGGCACCTGGCGCACGACGACGCTCGGCAGCGACGGCTACTACCTGCGCGGCTCCCACATCGCGCACGACTGCCTGGTCGGCGACGCCGTGACCATCGCGTCCAACGTCGTCACCGGCGGCCACTGCCACATCTGGGACGGCGCGAACCTCGGCATGGGCGCGGTGCTGCACCAGAAGGTCGTGATCGGCCCCGGCGCGATGGTCGGGATGGGCTCCGCGGTCCGCCGCGAGATCGGCGCGTTCACCATCGCCGTCGGCAACCCGGCCCGGGTCACCGGCGTCAACGTGGTGGGCCTGTCCCGCCGCGGCCTCGACGAGGCGACCATCGAGGCGCTCGGGCCGTGGCTGAAGGGTAAGGAAGGTCTCCCGGACGCCACCCTGCCCGGAGACCTCTCTACCTTGGTAAAGGCGTGGGACGCCCGCCCGCGCGAAGAGCACTAGGAGTCGTGAGCATGTCTGAAGTGGCCCCCAAGCTGCGCGAGGTCTTCGTCGAGGCGCTGGACCTGGACGGCGACGTGGACGTCGAGAACCTGAAGTACCGCGACATCGAGGCGTGGGACTCGGTCGGCCACATGGCGCTGGTCGCGGCCATCGAGGACGAGTTCGACGTCGAGTTCGACACCGACCAGGTCATCGACATGTCGAGCTTCAAGGTCGCCGTGGACATGGTCACCGAGCTCCAGTCGAAGAATGACTGACGAGTCCCTGTCCGGTCGCGTCGCGCTCGTCACGGGCGGGACGCGGGGGATCGGCCTGGCCACCGTCCGCGCGCTCGCCGCGGCGGGCGCGACGGTGGTGCTCACCGGCCGCGACGAGGCCCGCGCCAAGGAAGCGGCTTCGGCCGCGGGCGCCGCGGCCGGGCTCGCGCTGGACGTCACCGACGCGAAGGCGGTGTCGTCGCTGGTCAGGGGCGTCGCGAAGGAGCACGGCCGGCTCGACATCGTCGTGGCGAACGCCGGGATCATGGAGGACGCGCTCCTCGGGATGATCCGCGAAGAGCTCGTCGACACGACGCTGAGCACGAACGTCGCCGGCACGCTGCACACCGTGCAGGCGGCCGCGCGGGCGATGATGCGCAAGAAAACCGGCTCGATCGTGGTTCTGGCCTCGATAGTCGGTGTGTACGGAAGCGCCGGCCAGACGGTGTACGCGGCGTCGAAAGCGGCGGTGGCGAACATCGCGCGGTCGGCGGCGAAGGAGCTCGGCCGGTCCGGCATCCGGGTCAACGCGGTCGCGCCCGGCGTGATCGAGACCGACCTGACCGCGGGCCTGAGCGAGGACGCGAAGGCCGAGAACGCCGGCAAGACGCCGCTCGGGCGGCTCGGCCGGGCGGAAGACGTGGCGAACGCGATCCGGTTCCTGGTGAGCGATGATGCGTCCTTCATCACCGGCCAGGTGCTGGGCGTCGACGGAGGCTTGGTGTTGTGACGCTGTTGGGTGCGGGAGCTCGGCTGGTGGACGTGGCCGGGGGCCGCACGCTGGCGGGCGCGGAACTGTCGGCCGAGGTCGGCCGCCGGATGGAAGCCCTGGCGGACCTGCCGGTCGGCGTGGTGTTCGCGCGGATGTCCGTCGACCTGCCGAGCGTGCTGACCTACCTGGGCGCGTTCGAGTCCGGTCGCGCGATCGCGCTGATCGACCCGGCGCTGGACGTGGACGTGCTCGCCGGGCTCGTCGAACGCTTCCGCCCGGCTGCGGTGCTGTCCGCTTCGGGTGACGCGCCCGCGGGCTACACGACCCGGGGCGACGACTGGATCCGCTCGTCGGCCGACGGCGTCGCGCCGCACCCCGACCTCGCCGTGCTGCTCCCGACCAGCGGGTCCACCGGCAACCCGAAGCTCGTCCGGCTCTCGCGCCAGGCGATCCTGTCGAACGCCGACGCCATCGCGCAGGTGCTCCACATCGACGCCGACGAGGTCGCGCCCACCTGCCTGCCGCTGCACTACAGCTACGGCCTGTCGGTGCTGAACTCGCACCTGGTGCGCGACGCGACCGTCGTGATCGAGCCGTCCGGCGTGCTCGGCCGCGGCTTCTGGGACGCGGTGAACACCCACGGCGTGACGTCCCTCTCGGGCGTCCCGTACCACTACGAAATGCTGCGGCGACTCAAGTTCGACCCCGCGAAGTACCCGACGCTGCGCACCCTGACGCAGGCCGGCGGGAAGCTGCGCGACGAGCTGATCACCGAGTTCAACGACAAGATGATCGCCGTCGGCGGCCGGATGTACGTGATGTACGGCCAGACCGAGGCGGCCCCGCGGATGACGACGGTGCCCGCCGAGCGGCTGGCCGAAAAGCTCGGTTCCGCCGGGCCGGCGCTGCCGGGTGGCCGGTTCGCCGTCCGCCGCGACGACGGGTCGGAGACCACGCACCCGAAAATTGTCGGTGAGGTCGTCTACCGTGGGCCCAATGTGATGCTGGGTTACGCGGACGACGAGTCCGGCCTGGCCAAGGGTGACGAATGCGGCGGCGTGCTCGCCACCGGTGACCTCGGGTACCTGGACCAAGACGGGTTCCTGTTCATCACCGGCCGGCTCAAGCGCATCGGCAAGGTCTTCGGCAACCGCGTCAGCCTCGACGATCTCGAGCAGGCCGTCCGCACCGCGGCGGTCGGGATCGACGTCGTGGCGGCGGTGCCCGCCGGCGACAAGGTCGTGCTGTTCGCCGAGGGCGTCGGCAAGGACATCTGCAAGGACGCGTCGAAGGCGCTGTCCGAGCGGCTGCACCTGCACACGAGCGGGTTCGACGTGCGCCCGATCGACACCGTGCCGCTGCTGGCCAGCGGCAAGATCGACTACCGGTCGCTGGAGGCGAAGGTATGAGTGTGTTCACTCGGTCGCAGGCTGACCGGGAAGCGTTGCTGCTGCCCGAGCTCGCCGCCCTGACCGCACACCACCGGGCGAATTCCGAGGGCTACGAACGGATCCTGTCGTCGCTGGGAATCGCGCCAAGTGCTCAGTTTGCGTCGATCGCCGACCTGCCGTGGCTGCCGGTGCGGATGTTCAAGACGCACGACCTGAAGTCCGTTCCGGACAGTGAGGTGTTCAAGACCCTCACGTCGTCCGGCACCACCGGCGCCGGCGCGTCGCGGATCTACCTCGACAAGGAAGCGGCGGGCGCGCAGACCAAGCAGCTCGGCGCGACCCTGCAGGAGGTCCTCGGCGGCGAGCGGCTGCCGATGCTGATGGTCGACACCATCGGCATCATCAAGAACCGCCGCTCGTTCTCCGCGCGCGGCGCGGGCGTGCTGGGCATGGCGAACTTCGGCCGCAAGCACACGTACGTGCTCGACGAAAACGACAAGCCGGACGTCGAAGCCGTCAAGAAGTTCCTGGCCGAGTACGGCGGCAAGCCGTTCCTGATCTTCGGTTTCACGTTCATGGTCTGGCAGTACCTCTACGAGGTCGCCCGGGAGCACCGGCTCGACCTCTCCAACGGCATCCTCGTCCACTCCGGTGGCTGGAAGAAGCTGATCGACCGCGCGGTGGACAACACCGAGTTCCGGCGCCGCTTCAAGGAGGACACCGGGCTCACCCGGATCCACAACTACTACGGGATGATCGAGCAGATCGGCACCGTGTTCCTCGAAGGCCCGTCCGGCAACTCGCTGTACTGCCCGGACTTCGCCGACGTCGTGATCCGCGACCCGGAGACCTGGGAAGAGCAGCCGGTGGGGGAGCCGGGTGTGATCGAGGTCGTCTCGACGCTGCCGCGGTCCTACCCTGGGCACGTGCTGCTCACCGAAGACCTCGGCGTCTACAACGGGATCGACGACGGCGACTGGCCGGGCAAGCACTTCTCCGTCCTCGGGCGGCTGCCGAAGGCCGAGGCCCGCGGCTGCTCGGACACGTTCTCGGGAGCGGCGGCGTGAGCACCCTTACCCAGCGTTTTCCGTTGTCCGACGCGGTTTCCGTGAGCGACCTGGTCGGCGAGCTGCGTGCCAAGCCGCCCGGCGGCCGGCTGCGCGTCGGTGACCCGCGGGTCGTCGAGTTCGTCACGAAGTTCGCCCGCAAGCTGCTGGCCCCGGCCACCGCGCGCCGGTTCCCGGAGCTGGCGTCGCTCGGGTTCTTCCTGCGCAAGGGCGAGATCGCCAAGGCTTTGTCCACTTTGGACACTAAAAGTGGCGCGCTGCGGTTCCCGCGCGGGCTCGTGTTCCACGTACCGCCGGCGAACGTCGACACGATCTTCGTCTACTCGTGGGCGCTGTCCGCGCTGGCGGGCAACCACAACGTCGTGCGGGTGTCGTCGCGCTCGGCCGGGGCCGCCGAGGCGGTGCTGGAGGCGCTGAACGCCGCACTGTCCGAAGTGGACCCCGCTACGGCGGCGGCGATCACGGCCACCCAGCGGATGGTCACCTACGACCGCAGCGACGAGGTGAGCGGCGCCCTGTCGCTGGCCGCCGACCTGCGCGTCATCTGGGGCGGCGACGGTTCGGTCGCGGCGCTGCGCAAGTACCCGCTCGCGCCGCACGCGCGTGACCTGACGTTCCCGGACCGCTCGTCGTTCGCCGTCGCGTCGGTGGCGGGCTGGCAGCGGGCGTCCGAACCGGAGCGCCGCGCGGCCGCCGAGGGCTTCTACAACGACTCGTACTGGTTCGACCAGGCCGCCTGCTCGTCACCGCGAGCGGTGTTCTGGGTCGGCGACGAAGACGGCGCGCGCGTCGCGGGCCAGGAGTTCCGCACGCTGCTGGCGCAGGTGCTCGTGACGAAGCAGCACGTCACCGAGCCGGCGATGGCGGTCCAGAAGCGCGTCTCGGCGTACGGCGCTGCGGTCGACGGCCTGGTCAAGGACATCTCCTTCGCGGGCAACGGGCTGGCCACGCTGGAGCTGGCCGACCCGGCGACCATGCCGCGCGAGTGGCTCGGCGCCGGCACGTTCGCGAACGCGCGGGTCGCGTCTCTGTCCGATTTGGTCCCGACCGTCCTCCGCAAGGACCAGACGGTCGGCCAGTTCGGCTTTACCACGGAAGAGCTGACGGCGTTCGCCTACGAACTGGCCGGTCGCGGAGTCGACCGGATCGTGCCGTTCGGCTCGGCCCTGACGTTCTCGGCGGTCTGGGACGGTTACGATCTGCTGGCCGAGTTCAGCCGCCTGGTCACCGTGCAGGCCTGAGGAGATGCGTCAATGACGACACTGGAGTCGCCGGAGTGGGAGACGCCGGCTGCCAAGAAGCAGCCGAAGTCCACCAAGGCGAAGATCCTCGACGTCGTCAGGTGGGTCGCGATCCTGCTGGTCATCGGCTTCGCGGCCAAGCAGCTCGCGGCGAACTGGGGTGAGTTCTGGCGCACCCTGCACGACGTGGCCTGGCAGTCGTCGCTGCTGAGCCTGGTGGCCCTGGTCGCGGCGATCATGGTGTCCACCTGGGGCTGGCAGGTGATGGTCGACGACCTGGGCAAGCCGATCGGCTACGCCCGCGGCGCGCAGATCTGCCTGGTCGGCTCGCTCGGCAAGTACGTGCCCGGCTCGGTCTGGGCGTACCTGCTGCAGATGGAGCTGGGCCGCAAGGCGGGCCTGGCCCGCGCCCGCATCTTCACCGGTTCACTGATCCAGCTCGGCGTCGGCATCGTGTCGGCGCTGGTCGTGTCGCTGCTGGCGGCGCCGGCGGTATTCAGCAACAGCCCGCGCGCGCTGTGGCTGTTCGTGCTGATCCCGGTCGGCCTGGCGATGCTGCACCCGAAGATCCTGACGTGGGGCACGTCGCTGGTGCTGCGTGTGCTGCGCCGCCCGCCGCTGCAGCAGCCGCTGACCTGGAAGGTCGTCGGCAAGGTCTTCGGCGCCTCGACGGCGGCGTGGTGCCTGCAGGGCGTCCACCTGTGGCTCCTGGCGAACTCGGTGGGCACCCCCGGCATCAGCGGCTTCATCCTCTGCGTCGGCGCGATGGCCGTGGCGATGACGGTGGGCACGTTCGCGTTCATCCTGCCCAGCGGCGTCGGCGTGCGCGAAGTGGCCCAGGTCGCGGTCCTCACGGCGAGCGGCCTGACGGTCGGCCAGGCCACGGCGTTCGCGGTGGCTTCCCGGGTGATGTTCACGGTCGCGGACCTGCTGACGGCGGGCGGCGCGGCCCTCGCGGCCCGCTCGCTGCGCGGCAAGACCCCCGCAGCCGCCTGACCTGCCGATTCGCTCTTGGCCTGTGGACAACTAGCCCGCGGGAGCCCTCTTCGGAGCCGGAACCGGGGCCTTTCGTCACCGTGACGCAAGCGGGCTTTCCGGGGCTGTCACAGCATTCCACCCCGATTTCCGCACGATCGGGCAGCTACCCACAGGCCTGTACCCAAGTTGTCCACAGGCACTTATGCACCTGTGGACAACTTCAGGGCCGGAGTCGATAAATCACCGCGTCCGAGTCACGCCAGACCTCCTGCAGGAACGGCTCCCCGGCCAGCCCGGTCAGCCCCGGCTGGTACGGCTTGCCCGGCTCCGTGGACGGCTTCCCCAAGATCACCCAGCGCACGTTCAACCGCCGCACCGCCGCCCGCACCGCCGGGTCCGTCTCGTAGTCGCGGAACCGGTCGGCCAGCAGCAGGGCGTCCGACGGCGGGAGCGTCTCGTCGTAGTGCGCCGCCACCGTGCGGACGCCCGAGAGCGCGTACGTCCACGCCGTCCCGTCGAAGCGGTCGTTCATCGCCCACTCACCCGGCTTGGCCAGCTGCCCGAGCTCCTCCATCGCCGCCGCCTCGCCCGGTGTCACCCGCAGCTTCGACGGGTCCGCGGCCTGGTAGCCCGCGGCCACCCGGGCGCCGTTGGACCGGAAGTACAGGCCGTTCGACAACAGGACGAACCCCAGCAGCACCACCACCGCCACGGCGACCGCCGGTATCCGCGAGAACCGCGAAGACAGCCACGCCTGCGTCTCCGCCAAGCCGTGCGCCGCCAGGACGCACAGGGGGACCGCCGCCATCGCGAAGAACCGGTACGGGTCGTCCCACCACGGCCGCGACAGCGCCATCACCAGCGGGGCGTTCGACGACGCCACCGCCATGTACGCCAGGCCCGTCACCGCCGCCGTCAGGCCGATCCAGCGCAGCGCCCCCGCGCGGGCGAAGAACACGATGCCCAGGAACAACGCCACCGACAGCCAGATCTGCGGGTGCGGCTCCTGGTGCTGGAACCCGAGCAGCGCGCCCAGCGCCGTCGACGCGCGCCACTCGCTCGGCCAGCCGTAGTACGGCACCGCGCTGTTGGCCAGGCCCAGCGCCCCGAACAGCTGCAGCCACGCCACCAGCAGCGCCACCACCGCGATCGGCAGCAGGGCCAGCAGGTCGCGGCCGATCCGGCGCCACCCGCCGAGCCAGCGCTGGACCAGCAGCGGGCCGGCGAACAGGATCCCGCCGAACAACGTCGACGAGTGGACGCACAGCAGCCCGACCGCGGCCAGCAGCAGCACCAGCCCGGTGTCCGGCGCGACCCGCTCCAGGTACCGGCGCAGCGCGACCGCGCTCAACGGCGTCAGCGTCAGCCCCAGCGCGAACGGCAGCAGCGGGCCGCGGTCCATCGACTCGTAGACGCCCATCACCGGCGCCACCGCCGTCAGCGCGACGGCGCCGGCCAGCACCGCGCGGCCGCGGAACTCGCGCACCAGCGTCACCAGCGACAGCGCCAGCAAACCCGGCAGCAGCACGGTGTTCGCGTCCAGCACCTCCGGGATCGACGCGCCGCTCAGCCGGTACGTCACGGCCGCGAGCAGGTGGTAGGCGTTGGGGTAGAACACCGGCGCCGCGTCGCCGTACCAGTTCACGTGGCCGGTGCCGAACAGGCCGCCGTCGCCGGTGTCGGCGATGTAGCGGACGGCGTTGCCGTGGTACACCGCGTCGAACCCCTGCGGCAGCGCGCCGAGGTGCCCGAGGCCGAGCAGCGTCGCGTAACCGCCGATCACCGCCGCGAACAGCAGGCACGCCCCCACCGCGAGGTGCCCGCGCCGCGCCCACAGCCCCGGTCCGGGCTCCGGCGGCCGGCGGCGCACGGTCAGTTTCCGGACCCCGGAAGCGATCGTGACGAACACGACGGTCGACACGGCGTAGGTCAGCGGGGTGAACGACAGGCCTGCCGCCGCGGTCCACGGTCCGGTCAGCCCGCCGACGGCGTAGCTCAGCAACGGCGTCAGCCCGGCCAGGGCCCAGCCGCGCACGCCCGCCGCGTACCCGGTCAGGAGGCCCGGGACGGCGATGACGGCAATGGCAACGCAGACGGAGAGCACGCTGGAGACTAAGCCGACAACGGCCGGCCGGACAGCCCGGGGGACGGCCCTGATCAGGGCTTTTGCGCGTGATTTCGAAGGCGTCGCGGGAATCGTCGGAATTGCCACCCGATCGGGTTATATTGGCCCGGGGTTCGCCTCCCGATGCCCGATAACCTGGCGGGGCCGGCAGGGCGACGAGGTGAGGGGGCCGGGTGGTCTACGCGGTCGTGGTGGCGTGGCTGGTGCTCGCCGCGATCGTGGTGCTGACCTGGGGCCGGCTGGGCACCGACCGCGGCCTGCGCGGGGTCGTCCTCACCCTCACGCTGGGTCTCTCGCTGCTGCACCAGCTGTTGTTCGCGACCGTCACGGAAGACGCGCTCGTTTCGTTCCGGTACGCGACGAACATCGCCGACGGCAACGGCCCGGTCTTCAACCCCGGTGAACGCGTCGAGGGTTATACGAACTTCTTCTGGCTGGTGCTGATCGCCCTTCCGCGCGCCGCATTCGGCGCCGACGTGCAAACCACCGCCGTCGTGTTCGGAGTGCTCTCGGCCCTCGGTTGTGTGTTGCTTTCCTACTTCCTCGTCAACCGGGTGGTCGCGGCCGCGACGCCGGAGGGCACCGAGCCGCGGCCGGCGATCGGGGTCGCCGCCGCGGTGCTGACGGCGGCCGCCGGCGGGCTGGCCGTCTACGGGCCGTCCGGCTCCGAGGTGCCGCTGTTCGTGCTCCTCGTCCTCGCCGTCTGCTACTCGCTCGCCGCGCGCCGCCCGGTCGTGGCCGGGGTGCTCGTCGCGTTCGCGGTGATGACCAGCCCGACCGGCCTGGTGGTCGGCGTCCTCGGCGGCCTCTGGCTGGCCGGTGCCGCCGTGAAGAAGCAGCACAGCTGGTGGGCGCCCGCGGGCTACACGCTGGGCGCGCTGGTGTTCCTCATCCCCCGGCTGGCCTGGCGGCTGACGTTCTACCAGCACTACGTCCCCGCGCCGCTGGCCGCGAAACTCGGCGGCCCGTTCGGCGCGCAGGTGGCGGGCGGCTGGCCGTACCTGTCCGGGTTCGCCTTGGTGCACCAGGGTTTCCTGCTGCTCGCGCTGGTCGCCGCGGTCGCGCTGCTGCTGCGTCGCGCGGCCGGCGCCGCGCTCGAGTCCCGCGCGCTGATCTGGCTGATGTTCGCCATGACGGCGGGCCTCGCCGCCGCGGCCGTGCTGTCGGGCGGTGACGCGGGCCCGTCGTGGCGGCTGCTGGCCGCGGTGCCGCCCCTGCTCTCGGTCGGGTCCGTCGCGGCGTACGGCGTGCTGACGGCGGACGTCGACGGCAAGCCGTCACCGCGGCCGCGCGCCTGGCCCGCCGGCACCCGGCTGGTCCCGGTGACCGCCTGCGGCCTGGCCGGGATCGCCGTGCTCGTCTCGGTGTTCAGCCCCGAGATGCTCGGCCGGGTGCGTGACTGGCACACCTACGGCACCGAGCTCACCGAGATCGGCGGCTGGCTGGGCACGTACCTGCCGCCGGGGTCGGTGGTCAGCGCCGCCGCGCCCGGCGCGCTCTCGGCCCGCGGCGGGCAGCTGCTCATCGTCGACGTCCTCGGCCGCACCGACGACCACATCGCGCGGGACGGGACGCACGACGGCGGGTACGCCACGGACTACGACTACGTCGTCAACGGCCGCCGGCCGACCGTCGCCGTGCCCGCCGACGGCGGTTACGCCGAGAGCCAGCACTGCACCATCGACCCGGTCTACGCGGGCCAGTACGAGGTCGCGACGTTCCGCCGGGTCGGCACGCCGTACTGGGTCTCCGTCTACCCGCGGGTCGAGCAGGCGAAGTCCGTGGTCGACGACCTCGACAAGGATCCGGACTTCCGCTACGTACCCTGTCCTTCGTGAAACTCGACGTCCCGAAGCAGCGGCTGACCTCCGAGGCCGCGCTCGGGATCGGGGTCTTCGCGGCGTCGTTCACCCTGTTCGTGGTGCGGTTCCTGGTGCCGCGCCCGATCGCGATGTCCAACAACGGCGACGGCCTGCGCGTGCTCTGCGGCGCCGGCATCACCTGGCACGGCGGGCCCGAGCCGTTCATCCACCTCGCCTACCGCGCCCCGCCCGGCGCGGCGCCGTGCCGGCCCACCTACCTGCTGACGCAGAGCTGGCTGGCCGACCTGGCCGTCCGGCTCGGCGGCCTCTTCGGCTTCCACGCGACGCTGAGCCTGGTCGTCCTCGGCCTGCTGAGCAGCCTGATCGCCGCCGCGGCCGTCGCCGCGATCGTGCTCGGCCTGCCCTACGGCCGGCGGGCGCGCCTCGCCGTGGCGGCCGGGCTGCTGCTGGTCGTCGCCGATTCGGCGTTCTTCGGGTACTTCGCGGCGGTGCTCGGTGAAGGCGCGGCCTTCCTCGGGCTGCTGCTGATCGCCGGCGGCCTGCTGCTGACCGCACGCGAAGGCCGGTGGAGCTACGCGGGCATGGCCGTGACGCTCGCCGGTGGCGTCCTGGCGGTCAACGCCAAGGTCCAGACGCTGACCATCCTGCCGATCCTGGTGGTCGCGATCCTGCTGGTGCGCCCGGGCACGCTGCGCGGGGCCCGGCGCTGGGCGGCGGCGGTGCTGGTCATCGGCGCGCTCGGAGCCGTGACGCTCGCCGCGCAGCTGAGCGTCGAGCCCGCCGTCACCCCCGAGGGCACGCTCGCCGAGCTGCCCGGCGACGACTCGCGCGAGATCAACATGTTCAACACGATCTTCCTGAACATCGTCGACGGCCGGCACGACACCCAGGCCGACCTGGCGGACCTCGGGCTGCCGCCGTCGTTCGCGCAGTACGCGGGCAACGGCTGGTGGCACCCGCACCCGGCGCGGATCGACCCGCTCTACCCGGTCTACCGCGACCGGATGGACCGCGCGAACGTCATCGCCTACTTCGCGAGCCACCCCGGCCGGACGCTCGGGGTGCTGAACCGCGCCGCGACCGACCAGCTCACCGCGCGGCCGGACTACCTCGGCAGCTTCGACGAGTCGGCGGGCTTCGCGCCGCACGCGCAGGAGCACCGGGTGCCGGTCGTGTCGTGGCTGACCCGGCTGATCGCGCCGCTCGGGCTGTTCGCGCTGGTGCCGCTGTGGCTGCTGGTGGCGGCCCGGGCGTGGCGTCAGCGCCGGGCCGCGCTGGGCGTCGTGCTGGCGTTCCTGCTGGTCGTCTCGGTGACGCAGTTCGGCATGGCGGCGCTCGGCGACGGCATCGAAGGCGTCAAGCACCAGTCCGTCGCGCTGTTCACGCTGCTGCTGGCCCTGGTGCTCGCCGTGCCCGTCCGGCGGGCCGGCGTGCGGGCGGTGTGAGGTTCGCCCGGTTTGTGTTCTTCCCCGCTGAACCCACGGCCCCAACCTACGGTCCCGTAACCTGACGGGATGGCTGACTTCGTGTACCCGCCCGTGATCGCGGCGGCCCGGACGATGTTCCGGGTACTGGACAACCGCATCCGGATCGAGGGCGCGGAGCACATCCCGCGCACCGGCGGCGCGGTCATCGCGTGCAACCACGTGAGCTACCTGGACTTCATCTTCTGCGGCCTCGGCGCGCGCCCGGCCAAGCGGCTGACGCGGTTCATGGCGAAGCAGGAGATCTTCGACAACAAGATCGCCGGGCCGCTGATGCGCGGGATGCACCACATCCCCGTCGACCGCGCCGCCGGCATCGCCTCCTACCGCGAGGCCCTCCAGAAGCTGAAGGACGGCGAGGTCGTCGGCGTCTTCCCGGAGGCGACCATCAGCCGGTCGTTCACCGTCAAGGAGATCAAGTCGGGCGCCGTCCGGATGGCCGCGGCGGCGAACGTCCCGGTCGTGCCGATGGCGCTGTGGGGCACCCAGCGGCTGTGGACGAAGGGCCGGCCGAAGGACCTGACGCGGCGGCACGTGCCGGTCTCGATCCTCATCGGCGAGCCGATGCACCCGGCGAAGGGCGACGACTGGGACGTCGTGACGAAGGAGCTGCGCGACCGGATGAGCGCGCTCGTCGACCGCGCCCAGGCCGGCTACCCGGACCGCCCCGCGTCCGACGAGGAACGCTGGTGGCTGCCCGCCCACCTGGGCGGGACCGCGCCCACGCCGGAAGAAGCGGCCGAGCTCGACAACCGCTCCTGACGCCTCAGAACCAGCGCTCGAGGACCTGCGCGACGCCGTCGTCCCCGGCCGGCCCGGTGACCTCGTCGGCCACGCCGAGCACCGCCGGGTGGCCGTTCTCCATGGCGACGCCGTGGCCGGCCCAGCTGAGCATCTCGAGGTCGTTGGGCATGTCGCCGAAGGCGATCACCCGGTCGGCCGGGACCTCGAAGCGCGCGGCGACGTCGGCGAGGCCGGTCGCCTTGGTGATGCCGTGCGCGGCGATCTCGACCAGCCCGCCGGACGACGAGTAGGTGGCGTCGACCTCGCGGTCGAACAGCGAGTTCACGGCTTCGGCCATCTCCTCGGACGTCATGCCGCGGTGGCTGACCAGCAGCTTGATCGCCGGGTGCCCGAGCACCTCGGCGCGCGGCCCGGTGCGGCCTTCGTTGTCGCCCCACGGGTTGTGGTAGTCCGGCTCGATCACGAAGTTGCGCATGTCGTGGTCCACCGCGCCGACGGCGACGCGCTCCGAGGCCAGCCGGCAGCCGGGCAGCGCCTTGTCCAGCGCGCTCGCGATGTCGTGCAGCAGCGACGGTTCGAGCAGGCCGTGGACCTCGACGATCTCCTCGGTGCCGCAGTCGTAGAGAACGGCGCCGTTGGCGCACACCGCGTACCCGGTCAGCTCCAGCGGCCGCGCGATCGGCGCGATCCAGCGCGGCGGCCGGCCGCTGGCCAGTACGAACGGCACACCGGCCTCGATCACCCGGCGCACGGTCGCGATCGTGCGCTCGCTGAGGGCTTCGGACGGGCCGAGCAGGGTGCCGTCGACGTCGGACGCGATCAGAAGGGGTCTCTCCACCCCGTCATTGTCCCTGACACGTCCGGGTGAGGTCCCGCCCGTCCGTGAGAATGTCGGTGGTTGCCGATAGCGTCCCGCACTGTGCGAGTAGGCATCGTGATTCTCCCGGAAGATCGTTGGTGGGCCGCCGAGCCGAAGTGGCGGGCCGCCGAGGAGTACGGCTTCGACCACGCGTGGACGTACGACCACCTGGGCTGGCGCAACCTGGTCGACGGCCCGTGGTTCTCCGCGATCCCGACCCTGACCGCGGCGGCGATGGTGACCTCCCGCATCCGGCTCGGCACCTTCGTGGCGTCGCCGGTCGCACGGCACCCCGTGCCGTTCACGCGCGAGCTGACCACCCTCGACGACGTCTCCGACGGCCGGTTCGTCCTCGGCGTCGGCGCGGGTGTCGACCACCGGCACTACGACGGCGAGGTGCTCGCCGCGCCGGAGCTGACGACCAAGCAGCGCGTCGACCGCTTCACGGAGTTCGTCGAGTCGCTCGACGGGCTGCTGATGACCGACAAGTTCGACTTCGACGGCGAGTACTACAAGGCGCGCGGCGCCCGGAACCTGCCGGGCACCGTCCAGCGGCCGCGGCTGCCGTTCGTGGTCGCGGCCAACGGCCCGCGCACGATGACGCTCGCGGCCCGGTTCGGCGCGGGCTGGGTGACGACCGGCAAGGGCGGTGAGACCGTCGACGCCTGGTGGCGCGGGATCAAGGAACTGACCGAGGTCTTCGACGAGCGCTTGGACGCCGTCGGCCGGGAGCGGGCGGGCATCCAGCGCCACCTCAGCCTGGACTCGTGCCCGGTGTTCTCGCTGAGCAGCGTGGACGCGTTCCGCGACGCGGCCGGCCGCGCGGGCGAGCTGGGCTTCACCGACGTCATCTCGCACTGGCCGCGGTCGTCGTCCCCGTACGAGGGCCACGAAGCCGTGCTGGAGCAGGTGGCGAGCGACGTCCTGCCGGAGCTGCACGCTGGGCCGAACGGGTGACATCCGGGTAGCCGGGAAACCGATTGCCGTCCCTCAGGCGTCCTTCAGAGCAGACGTCAAGGATCACCCCGGGGGTGGTTGGGGGACGGGAGGCCCTCGTGGCCGCGGCACGGGGCGCCGCGGCCACGAGGGCTTTGTCTACTTGGTGATCCGGTAGATGACCGCGCCCGGGTTCCGGTAGACGACGCTCACGAAGTCCAGCCCGTCCAGCTTCTGCAGGCCCGGCGAGATCGGCGTGTCCCGGCGGATCGTGCCGCTGCCGACCAGCACGTAGTGCACGTTCAGCTGCTGCGCCACCGCGCGGACCCGGGGGTCGGTGTCGTAGTCGCGGAAGTGCGCCGCCAGGTAGACGGCGTCGGGGTTCACCGCGCCGGCGTCGTAGTGCGCGGCCACCGGGTGCACGCCGGTCAGCGCGTACATCCACGCCGTGCCGTCGAGGCGGTCGTTGAGCACCTTCTGGTCGCCGGGGATGCCCAGCGTGCCCAGCCGGTCCATCGCGTCGATCTCGTCCTGGCTGACCGGCGGGACCACCTCGCCCGGCAGGCCGTTGTAGTAGAGCAGCGACACCGTCTTGGCGTTGGCCGCGCGGTAGAACCCGCCGGTCAGCACGCCCATCGCGACCACGATCAGCACCGCCGTCGCCAGCCCGACCCGGCCGGTCAGCCACGGCCGCGCGCGCACCCAGGCGCGTCGGTCGGCGAGCTTCGCCAGCCACCGCTGGGCCTCGCTCATGCCGTGCGCCGCGATCAGGCACATCGGGATCGCCGCCAGCGCCATCAGCCGGAACCGGTCGTTCCACCACGGCCGCGAGAGCGAGATCACCCAGTCTTCGCCGCCGAAGCACGCGACGACGACGAACAGCGCCGACAGGCCCAGTGCCGAGAGCATGACCCAGCGCAGCCGCCGCAGCGCCACCAGCGTGAGCGCGCCGAACGCCAGGAACACCGTGAGCCAGATCTGCGGCACCGGCAGCACCTGCTTGAACGTCGCCAGCATGGCCAGGGCCTTCCACACCGGCATGTGCGAGCCCCACGGGTGGTACGGGTAGGACCCGGACGTGAAGGTGATCGCGCCCAGGATGTGCGGCGCGGCCAGGAGGCCCGCCCCCACCATCACCGGGATCATCTTCAGCACGTCGCCGCCCGCGACGCGCCAGGCGGCCTTGCCGTCGGGGACGCCGTCGACGCGGCGGCCGCGCAGCGCCCGGTACCAGCGCTGCACGACCAGCGGCAACGCGAACAGGATCGCGCCGAACAACGCGCTCGAGTGCGCGGCGAGCAGCCCCGCCGCGCTCAGGGCCAGCACCGCGCCGGTGTCGACGCCCGGCCGGACCACGAACCGCTGCAGCGCGACCGCGGCCAGCGGCGTCAGGACGATGCCCAGCGCGAACGGCAGCAGCCCGCTCGACACCGACTCGTACGCGCCGGTGGTGGCGCCGCCGGCGACCAGCGCGGCGCAGCCCGCGAACACCGCGCGGCCGCCGAGCTGGCGCACCAGCGCGACCATGGCCAGCGCGAACAGCCCGGCGATCGGCATCGTGACGGCGTTCAGCGTGACCGGGATCGACGTCCCGGACAGCTGGTAGACCAGCGCGCCGACCAGGTGGTAGGCGTTCGGGTAGAACGAGCCGTCGGGGTACCAGTTGAGGGTGCCCATGCCGGTCAGCGAGCCGTCGCCGGTATCGGCGATGTAGCGGATGCCGTTGGCGTGGAACACGGTGTCCCAGCGCTGGAAGACGGCGGTCGTGCCGCCGCGCCCGGACACCACCACGGCGATCGACACCGCCGTCGCGATCCCGACGCAGCCGGCGACGGCGAGGTGCGCCCGGCGGGTCCACGCCTGGTGCGGCTCCTCGGCGCCCGGCGTCATCCACCCCCGGGCCACGGCCAGCCGGCGCAGGCCGTACAGCACGGCCGCGAGCAGCAGCGTGCAGGCGACGACGCTGAGCGGGCCGTACGGCACGTGGGCGATCGCCAGCCAGGGTCCGGCCAGGCCGGTGATGGCGTAGCTGAGCAGCGGCGTGAGGCCCGCGAGGGCCCAGCCGCGCAGGCCGGCGGCCCACCCGACGACGCCGCCGGGGACCGCCAGCACGGCCACGTAGGTGGCCACGGCGGCGAAGTAGCTCCAGAAGTCCTCGGGTGCAGGCACTGCTTTCCAGGTGTGTCGTAGGCCGAAATGTGATAGTCGGGTGCGGGCCGGGATACCGACCTGCGTACCCTCGACGCCCGTGAGCGCGCACACGAACCCCGCCAAGATTACTGAAGCCGATTTCGCAGGTTACGACCTCGTCGTCGTCGGGTCCGGATTCTTCGGCCTGACCGTCGCCGAACGGGCCGCGGCCGAGCTGGGCAAGAAGGTCCTCATCCTCGAGCGGCGCAGCCACATCGGCGGCAACGCCTACTCGGAGGCCGAGCCCGAGACCGGCATCGAGGTGCACAAGTACGGTGCGCACCTGTTCCACACGTCGAACAAGCGCGTGTGGGAGTACGTGAACCGGTTCACCGAGTTCACCGGCTACCAGCACCGCGTCTTCGCCCGGGTCAAGGACCAGGTCTACTCGTTCCCGATGAACCTGGCGCTGATCAACCAGTTCTTCGGCAAGGCGCACACCCCGGACGAGGCCCGCGAGCTCATCGCCAAGCAGTCGTCCGAGTTCGAGACCGACACGGCGGAGAACCTCGAGGAGAAGGCCATCTCGCTGGTCGGCCGGCCCCTCTACGAGGCGTTCATCCGCGGGTACACCGCGAAGCAGTGGGAGAACGACCCCAAGAACCTCGGCGCGAACATCATCACGCGCCTGCCGGTCCGCTACACCTACGACAACCGGTACTTCAACGACACCTACGAGGGCCTGCCCGTCAACGGGTACACCGCGTGGCTCGAGAAGATGGCCGAGCACGAGAACATCGACATCCGGCTGAACGTCGACTACTTCGACGTCCGCGAGCACATCCCGGCGGGCACCCCGACCGTCTACACCGGGCCGCTGGACCGCTACTTCGGCTACTCGGCGGGCCGGTTCACCTGGCGCACCGTCGACTTCGAGTCCGAGGTCGCCGAGACCGGCGACTTCCAGGGCGCCCCGGTCGTCAACTACAACGACCAGGAAGTGCCCTACACCCGGATCATCGAGTTCCGGCACTTCCACCCGGAGCGGGACTACCCCAAGGACAAGACGGTCATCTTCCGCGAGTTCTCCCGCTTCGCGAAGGAAGAGGACGAGCCGTACTACCCGATCAACACCCCGGACAACCGCGAGAAGCTCGAGGCCTACCGCGAGCTGGCGAAGACCGAGGCGCGCGAGAAGAACGTCCTGTTCGGCGGCCGGCTGGGCACGTACAAGTACCTCGACATGCACATGGCCATCGGGTCGGCGCTCTCGGCGTTCGACAACAAGATCGCCCCGCACCTGACCGACGGCGCACCGCTCGACGGGTCCCTCGATGCTTGAGAAGGGCGCCCCGAAGGGCGAGGTCGCCGTCCTTTCGAAGGCGCAGGGCTTTCTGAAGAGTGACGTTTCGGTGAAAGCCGCGCGCGGCATGTCGCACTTCGGCGAGCACGCCATCGGCTGGTTCAGCCTCGGCCTGATCGGCGCCGCGGTCGACAAGAAGCGGCGCAAGGACTGGCTGATCGCGTCGGCAGGCGTCGTCGGTGCCCACGCGGCGTCGATCGCGGTGAAACGCGTGGTCAGGCGGCCGCGTCCGGACCACCCGAGCGTGGAGGTTCTGGTCGGCACGCCGAGCAAGCTGAGCTTCCCGTCGTCGCACGCGACGTCCACGACGGCGGCGGCGGTGCTCTACTCCGGATTGACCGGGCGTAACCTGGTGCCCGCCCTGGTACCGCCGATGCTCGCCTCGCGGCTCGTGCTCGGCGTTCACTATCCGACAGACGTTCTGGCCGGTGCGGCCCTCGGGGGGCTCGTCGGTGGTCTGATACGACGGAAGCTGAAGAAGAACCCATGAGCGAGACGACCGAGCAGCGCAACAGCGACGAAGCGGCCGTGACTCCTGAGGCACCGGAGAACCCGGTGGCGGAGACGGCCGAGACCTCTTCGGGGACCGCGACACGCGGCCCGTTCGGCCTGGTCGGCGGCGTGATCAAGACCGCACGTCCGCGCCAGTGGGTGAAGAACGTGCTGGTCTTCGCGGCCCCGTTCTTCGCCTTCTCGAAATCGACCGACCGCACGGGCCTGCTGCTCGACGCGATCGTCGCCTTCGTGGCCTTCTCGCTGGTGGCGAGCTCGGTCTACCTCATCAACGACGCGGTCGACGTCGAGGCCGACAAGGCGCACCCGACCAAGCGGAACCGGCCGATCGCGGCCGGGATCGTGCCGGTACCCGTCGCGTACGGGTCCGCGGTCGTGTTCTTCCTCGCCGGCCTCGGCGTCTCGTTCCTCGCCAGCTGGCAGCTGGCGGTCGTGCTGGCGGTCTACGAAGCCGTCCAGCTCGGTTACTGCTTCGGCCTCAAGCACCAGCCGGTGGTCGACCTGGCCATCGTCGGCTCGGGCTTCCTGATGCGCTCGATCGCCGGTGGCGTCGCGGGCGGCCTGGCGCTCTCGCAGTGGTTCCTGCTGGTCACGGCGTTCGGCTCGCTGTTCATGGTGGCCGGCAAGCGCTACGCGGAGATCATGCTGTTCGAGCGCACCGGGGCGAAGATCCGGTCGTCGCTGAAGAAGTACTCGGCCAGCTACCTGCGGTTCGTCTGGGCGACGTCCGCGGCGATCCTGATCATGTCCTACTGCCTGTGGGCGTTCGAGATCCGCCAGACCGAGCACAACTCGGTGTGGGCGCTGATCTCGATGGTGCCGTTCGTGGTGGCGGTGCTGCGCTACGCAGTGGACGTCGACGGCGGCATCGCGGGCGAGCCCGAGGAGATCGCGCTCAAGGACCGCGTGCTCCAGGTGCTCGGCCTGACCTGGGTGGCCACGCTGTTCCTGTCGTTCTACCTGTGAGGTCTCATGGCCGATCGACAGGTTGGCTTCAGGTTCAGCACAGCTGACGGGGTCACCCTGAGGTGGTGGGGGCGGGCAGCGCGCTCGTCCCCGTAGACCACAGGAGCGACCATGACCGACCAGCCGCGCGACCCGAACCAGGTCCCGCCGAACGCGGGCGCGGAGCAACCGGCCGCCGAACAGCCCACGGCCCAGGCCGGCGCGGCTGAGCAACCGGCCACGGCTCAGCCCGGGCAACCCGCCGCTGCGCAGCCGTCCGCCTCGCCTGCAGCCGTGCAGCCGGGAGCCGAGCAACCGACTGCCGTGCAGCCGTCCGCCGCGCAACCGGCGGCTGGGCAACCGGCCACCGGGCAGCCGTCATCCGGGCAGCCGACCATGACGCTGCCGTCCGCTGGGCCACCGTCCGCGGCGGCGCCCGGCCAGCCCGGTGCCGCGGCCCAGCCCGGCGCTGCTCCGGCGGCCGACCAGACCGCCGCCCACGGCCAGCAGGGCCCGCCCACCCCTCAGCTCAACCAGCCCGGCCCCGGGCAGGCCTACGGGGCTCCCGGCCCGGGCTACGGCGCCTGGGGCGCCCCCGCGGCGGCCGCACCACGGCAGTCCGGCGGGTTCCGCCGGTTCGTCGGGCACCGCGCCACCCAGCTCGTCGCCGTCGGGATCCTCGGGCTCCTGATCGGCGGCGGCATCGTCGGCGGGATCGCGGCGGCCACGAGCCACGGCGGCGGCCCCCGCGACGGCCGTCCGGGCATCAACCGCCAGTACTCCGGCCCCGGCGCCGGCCCGGGCATGGACGGCCGCGGCGGCTTCGGCAACCGAGGCGGCGGCAACTCCGGCAACACCAACCCGGGCAACACCGACCCCGGCAACCCCAACGGCGGCAACTCCGGCAGCACCGACGGCACGAACGGCTCCGGAGCCGGTATCTGACCCACCCCAGAGCCGTCACTTTCGCCGTGAAAGTGACGGCTCTGGTGTCACTTGATACCGGTCAGATCACGTTCGCGTCACGAGCAGAGTACGGTGTTCGTGATGCGAAGCGCCTCCGCAGAACTCGACGAGGCCACCGGTGCGCTGCCGGTGGCCCAGCCCGTCACCCGTACGTGGATCCTCCCGGCGGGTGCCGCGGTGGCGTCCGCCGTGGTGTTCGCCCTGGTCAGCCGCCATCTGATCGATGACACGTACATCACGCTGTCCTACGCCAAAAACCTCGCCTTCCACGCGCACTGGGGCCTGATCGAGCAGGGCACGGCGAACACCGCGACGTCCCCGCTGAACGTGCTGGCCCTCGCCGCGGTCACGTTCGTCGTGCGTGACGCCGTGGTGGCCGCCGGGATCGTGTTCGTCGCCGCGCAGGTGGGGCTCGTGCTCGGGCTGCGCCGGCTGGCCGGGCGCGCCGGCCTGCCGCCGGCGTTCGCGCCCCTGACGTTCGCCTTGCTGCTGGTCAACCCGCTGCTGCTGTCGTCGGTCGGCCTGGAGGTGGCGCTCGGCGCCACCGGTGTCGTCTGGACGCTCGTCTACGCGGGGGAGCGCCGGCCGGGCCGGCTGGGGCTCGTGATCGGGCTGCTCGCGCTGGTCCGGATCGACCTGCTGCTCATCGCGCTCGTGGTGTTCCTGGCCCGCCGCGAGTTCTGGGACGGCATCTGGCGGACGGTCTTCGGCGCCCTCGCCGTGACGCTCCCGTGGTTCGGCTTCAGCTGGCTGGTGCTCGGCTCGGCCGTGCCGGACACGCTGGTCATCAAGATCAGCCAGCAGTCGTGGGGCCCGTTCAGCTTCACCAACGGCCCGCTCCTCTACTGGCGCAACTTCCCGGCCGCGGCCACGCTGTCGTTCCTGCCGCTGCTGCTCGGCGGCCTGGCCGGGCTGCTCTGGCTGGTCCAGCTCCGCCGTGGCTCGGCGACGGCCCGCCGCCTGACGCCGTTCGCGATGCTCGCCGTCGCGGGCGCGTTGCACTACCTCGCCTACAGCCAGCTGGGCGTCCCGCCGTACCACTGGTACTACGCGCCGAGCATCATCGGCGCGACGATCTTCCTGGGCGCCTGCGTCACGGCGGCGCCGCACCGGGCGAAGCAGGCCGCGTGGACCGGCGCCGGCGCGGTGCTCACCGCGAGCGTCGCGGTGTACGTGCTGCCGGGCGTCCCGCGCCAGTTCGCGCCGATCACCAGCAACCACGCGTCGACGACGGAGTACCGCGAGATCGGCCAGGAACTGGCGGCGATCGCCCACGGCCGCACGGTCGAGACGGCGGGCGAGGTCGGCGCGCTGGCGTACGCGTGCGACTGCGAGCTGGTGGACGAGTTCTCCGACCGCGGCGCGGTCGACCCGGCGATCGCCGAGACGAAACGCCGCAGCGGCGAGCTGGGCCGCGCGCTGCTCGAGGCCAACTTCCACAACTTCGACCACAGCGTCGCCCCGATCAGCCCGCAGCTGGTCCTGGCGACCACGCGCCACGCCCCGCCGTCGACGGCGCTGGCGAGCTGGCACATCGACTCGCCGTGGATGGGCCGGCAAAACCTCTACCTGATGCCCGCGCCGGCCCCCGGAAGCTGACCCGCCGGCGTTTGTCCACAAGCGACGTCAGATGTGGACAACTCGGCCCGCCGGCGGCTTTGAAGCCGGTTCCGTCGCCCGGCGCCGATAGCATGAGAGCGGTAGGCGGAGCCGTTGTCGGACAGAACCCGTTCAACGGTCACGCCGCGGTCGGCGGACCAGGCCACCGCCCGACGCAGGACCGCAGCGGCGGTGGCGGTCTCGTCGGAGTGAATCTCGGCGTAGGCGACGCGCGAGTGGTCGTCGATGACGGTGTGCACGAACGCGGTCCCGGTGCGTGGGTTGCGGTAGGCGTTGCGCGGCAAGCCGGAAGTAGCTCGTTTGTTGCGGGCTCCCTGCTGCCGGCCGAGGTATCGGTGTCCGCCGCGTCGGGGATGTTGCCGAACTTGGTGACGTCGACGTGGATCAGCGAGCCGGGGTGGTCGTGTTCGTAGCGGCGCAGCGGCTCACCGGTGACCCGGTCGATGCGGGTGAGCCGGTTGATCCGGCAACGCACCAGTACCGCGTGCGCGGTCGAGGCGGGAAGAGCGAGCCGACCGGCGATCTGGACCGGGCCCAGTCGCTTGCGCCACCGCAGCCGCACGATCGCCCGCACCAGGTGTTGGGGGGGTGCGGGTGGGGCTGTGGTGCGGGGCGTGAGCTGCGATCAGCCATCCCGGCAACACCTTCGAGCTGGTAGCGGCGAGCCCATTTCGCGGCGGTTTGGCGGCGACCATGAACATCTTCGCTGCTGCGGCGCAGGTCCAGCCTTGTTCGACGATCAGGCGGGCGAGCCGGGCCTTCACCTGTCTGCACGACAGGCCTTCACCGGGTCACCTCAGCTCGGGACAACGTCCCTGGACATCACACCCAGAGGAGGGCGGGGGTGGGGCCCGCTCCGGGAGTTCAGCTCCGCAGCGCGGTGACGTCGAGGGTGAGCGTGAACTCGCGGCCGCCCATGCGCTTGCCGTACGTCATCCCGAACGCGAAGCGGTCGATGACCGTCGCCGCGCGGGCCGTGAAGCCGTCCGGTGTCAGCGTGACCGCGTCGATCTCGCACTGGACGCGGCCCGCCGTCCCGCGGACCGCCACGATGCCGTCCAGCAGCCAGCGCGTGCCGTCCTGGCGGGGGTGGCCCTCGGTGAACGTGATCACCGGGTGCTCGCGGCCGTGCAGGAAGCGGCGGGACTGCAGTTCGGTGTCGCGCAGCCGGTCGCCGGTCGCGAGGCCCGTCGCGTCGATCTCCGCCGTCACCAGCGACGCCGTGACCGGGTCGCCGACGAGCACCGTGCCGCCGGCCAGCGGGAACTCGCCGGTCACCGTCGACATGCCGAACAGGTGCGTGCCGGACACGCCGACCCGGCACCGCGCCGGGTCCAGCCGGTATTCGCCGGGTGGCGGGATCTCGATCATCGGCGCGCCCACATCCGGTTCATCGTGCCCTCCCGCGCGAGCAGCACCTGGGTGACCACCTGGAGCACCACGAAACTCGCGATCGACAGCACCGTATCGAGCCCGGGCACGCTGTCCACCAGGAACGTGTACGCCAGCGCCACGCTCAGCCCGCTGTGCACCAGCCCGCCGACGCCCCAGATCACCGTCAGCACGCGCCAGACCCGGCGGAACGACGGCGTGTCCGCCCACCGCGCCTCCAGCGTGTCGGCGCGGTGCGGCACCAGCGCCAGCACGGCCTGGTACGTCGTCGGGCGGCGGCCCACCCACAGGCTCGCCAGCATCCAGACGCTGAACAGGATGCTGAACCACGCGCTCCGGACCAGCTGCAGCCGCGCGTCGCCGGTCAGCAGCGACGTCACCAGCCCGATCGCGACGACGAACAGCACGAACAAGCCCATGCCGTCGACCCGCCGGTGCCGCAGCGCCAGGTACAGCATCCGCAGCGCCGGCGGGAGGCCGCTGAACGCCAGCGCCCAGATCGGCGCGACGTCGAACGCCCGCAGCAGGTAGTACCCGCCGACCGGCGCGGCGATGTCGCAGAGCAGCGCGACGAGCGATTTCCCCATGCCCCGAGCTTCGCGGCCGGGCCGGGCCGGGGCCATCGTCGACCTGGCTCCTACGCATCCACCGTCCGGTTGATGCCGGCGATCAACCGCTTCCGGGTGAGCTTCACGCCGAGCAGCAGGCAGCCGACGGTCAGCGCGGTGTCGAGGAACGGCACGACGTCGACCGGCAGCGTGAACGCCATCAGCACGACGGCGCAGCCGAGCAGCACGCCGCCCACGCCCCACCAGAGGGTCACCGTGCGCCACGGCTGCCGGAAGCCCTCGTCGGCGGCCCAGCCGGCCTCGAGTCCGGCGGCGCGGGCCGGCTGGAGCGTGCAGATCGCCCGGAACAGGAACGGCCGCCGTCCGACGACCAGGCTCCCCAGCATCAGCCCGCCCAGCAGCAGCCCGACCCAGGCGCTGCGGACCAGCAGCAGCCGCGGGTCGCCGGAGATCAGCGCCACCGCGCCGTTGACCACGAGCACGGCCAGCACGAACGCGCCGATCGGGTCGATCCGGCGGTGCCGCACCAGGACGTACCCGGAGCGGATCGCCGGCGGCAGCGCGCTGACCAGCAGCGCCCACAGCGCGTCGACGTCGAAGGAGCGCAGGACGTAGAACAGGGCCATCGGGAGCGCGACGTCGCGCAGAAGCATCGTCAGCCGGGCGCGGTCACTCGAGGTGTTCGTCATGACGACAGTCTGTTTCGACAGCCGTCACGACACATCGGCTCGCGGGTCGGGCCCGGATGGAAATCCGGCTCCACCCGCGGGTGGAGGCCCCAGGAGAGATCTCAGATGGGGAGCTTGCGGAAGATCGGCCGCGGGACGTGCCGCAGCGCCGACATCACCAGGCGGAACGGCGCGGGCGCCCAGACCAGGTCCTTGCCCGAGCGCGCGGCCGAGACGGCGATCTCGGCGACCTGCTCAGCGGTCTGCGCCAGCGGGGCGTCCTTCATGCCCTCGGTCATCTTCGTCTTGACGTGCCCGGGGCGGACGACGGTCACCTTCGCGCCGTGCGGCGCGAGCGCCTCGCCGAGGCCCAGGTAGAAGCCGTCGAAACCGGCCTTGGTCGAGCCGTAGACGAAGTTGGACCGCCGGACGCGCTCGCCGGCCACCGACGACAGCGCGATCACCGTGCCGTGGCCCTGGACCTTGAGCTTCTCCGACAGCGCGACGCCGACCGACACCGCGGCCGAGTAGTTCACGGTCGCTAGCTCGACGGCCTTGGCGTGGTCCTGCCAGAGCTCCTCGGCGTCGCCGAGCAGGCCGAACGCCACGACCGCGACGTCGATGTCGCCGCCTTCGAACGCCTTGTCCAGCACGCCCGGGTGCGACGCCAGGTCCTTCGCGTCGAAGTCGACGGTCGCGACCTCGGCGCCCTTGTCCTTCAGGCGCTGCGCGGCCGCGTCGAGCCGCGGCGAGGGCCGGGCCGCGAGCACGACCCGCAGCGGCTTCTCGGCCAGGTACTTCTCCGCGATCGCCAGTGCGATGTCGGAGGTGCCGCCGAGCAGCAGCAGGGACTGGGGGTTGCCAACGGCGTCGATCACAGTGCGAGCCTCCGGCTCATGTCAGAGGCGAAAACGCCTTCGGGGTCCACGGCGGCGCGAACCTTGCGCCACTCTTCGAGCCGCGGGTACATCTTCGCGAACGTCTCGGGCGAGGTGCGTGAGTCCTTCGCGGTGTACAACCGCCCGCCGAGTTCGAGGACGTCGTCGTCGAGCTCCTGGCAGAACCGGCTGAGCCCGTCCTTGATCGGGAAGTCGACGCAGACCATCCAGCCGGGGTGCGGGAACGACAGCGGCGCCGCGTTGCCCTCACCCATCCGCTTGAACACGTTGAGGAAGGAGACGTGCCCCGACTCGGCGATCTTCTTGACGATCTTCTCGAGCGGCTCGGCCGCGCCCAGCGGCGTCGAGAACTGGTACTGCAGGAAACCCTTGGAGCCGTAGGCCCGGTTCCACTCGCCGAACATGTCCAGCGGGTGGTAGAAGGCGGTCAGGTTCTGGATGACGCCGTGGGCTTCCTTCGGCGTCTTCCGGTAGTACAGCTCGCCGATCGTGCCGAAGGTCAGCTTGTTCGCCAGGCCGTTCGGGAAGACGTCCGGCAGCGTCGCGAGCTGCGGAGCGTCGAACTTCAGCGGGTTGGCGCGCAGCTTCGGCGGCAGTTCGTCGAGCTTGGCGAGCGAGCCGCGGCCGAAGGCGGCGCGGCCCAGCTTCGAGCCGGTGGAGATCGTGTCGAACCACGCCGAGGAGTAGGTGTACTTGTCGTCGGAGCCGTTGCTGACCAGCTCCAGCGTCTCGTCGAGGTTGTTCGTGCGCTCGTTGTCGGCGAGGAAGTACGCCGTCTCCGTCTTGGTCATCCGGATCTTGGCCCGGAGGATGATCCCGGTCAGGCCGATGCCCGCCACGGTCGCCCAGAACAGCTCGGCGTCCGGGCCCTCCGGCGTCAGCGTGCGGACCTTGCCGTCCGCGGTCACCAGGTCCATCGACACGACGTGGTTGCCGAAGCTGCCCGCGCTGTGGTGGTTCTTGCCGTGGATGTCGTTGGCGATCGCGCCGCCGATCGTCACCTGGCGCGTGCCCGGCAGCACCGGGACCCACAGGCCGTACGGCAGCGCCTCGCGCATCAGCTGGTCCAGGCTCACGCCGGCGTCGAGGTCGACGAGCGCGCTGTCCGGGTCGATCGAGTGGATCCGGTTCAGGGCCGTCATGTCGATGACGAGGCCGCCCGCGTTCTGCGCCGGGTCGCCGTAGGAGCGGCCGAGCCCGCGGGCGATGACACCGCGTTCACCGGCCTGGGTCACGGCCCGCGCGATGACTTCGACGTCTGCGGTGCTCAGCACGTCGGCGGTGGTCGGTGCCGTCCGCGCCCAGCCCGTGAGCGTGCGACGCTGTGTGTCGAGTCCTGGGGTCACCCGACCAGGGTAGCCACGCCGAACGATGCCCGGAACGTGACCCTGAAGTGCTCGCTTCTACACTTTGCGCATCAAGGCACAAGCGCCCGCGCGGGTGACCATGACTCAGGCAACGAGGTAATGCAGTGGTGGCGACCGATCCGCAAGCCGACATCGCAGCTGCGCAGCCGTCCTCCATCGGACTGCTCGGGCAGCTGATCCGCTTCGCCCTGATCGGTGGCTTCTGCGCCCTGATCGACCTGGGTACGTACACGCTGCTGACCCAGGTGGCCGGGATGGCCGCTTCACCGTGGGTCGACATCGCGCGCGCTATCAGTTTCATCGTGGGCACGACCACGGCGTTCTTCCTGAACCGCAAGTTCACCTTCTCCGGCGGGCGGCGCGACGGGAAGACGCAGGTCGGCTCGTTCGTCCTGCTCTACACCGTGACGTTCTTCGTCGCGGTCGGGGTGAACCAGCTGATGCTTCAGGTGCTGCCGGAGTCCGCGTGGCAGCACACCCTGTGCTGGGCCGTGTCGCAGGCCACCGCCACCGTGATCAATTTCGTGATGCTCAAGTGGGTCGTCTTCCGCGAGCCGTCGACTGAGGAGAACTGAGGAACTTCATGCCCGGTAAAACAGCTACCCCGGCGCCGACCACCACTGCCGGCGCGGCCGCCGAGACGCGGTTCACCGAGCACACTCCGCAGGGTCGCCTGACGGCGCAGCGCGGGCTTTACGCCGGCCCGGCGCCGATCGTCAGCAAGGACCTCTACGCCGAGCTCGAGTGGGGCTCGGCCGTGCGGGAGCGTGCGGCGATCAGCCTCGAGCCCGCCTCCAAGGTCTCGGGCAACACGTACTTCGGGCGGTTCCCGGCGTCCTACTGGCAGCGCTGGACCACCGTGACCGAGGTGTCGGTCGAGGCGGTCGTCACCGGCACCGGGCTGCTGTCCATGGGTGCCTCCGACGTCGAAGGTGAACCGCGGGTCATCGAGGCCGAGCAGGTCACCGACGTCACACAGCACAAGATCGCCCTGACCGGGAAGCTGGACAAGTTCTACGACGGTGGCGCGCTCTGGCTCGACCTGGAAACCGAAGGCGGCCAGACCCTGCGCGTGGAGCAGGTCCGCTGGACCGTCGAAGCCCCCGAGACGATCCGCCCGACCGCGGTCACCATCTGCACCATGAACCGCGCCGATGACTGCCTGAAGAACCTGCAGGCCCTCGCCGCCGACGTCTCCTCCCTCGACACCCTCGACGCGATCTACGTCGCCGACCAGGGCACCGACCTGGTCGAATCCCGCGACGGGTTCGACCAGGTCGTGAAGGACCTCGGGGAGAAGCTGCACTACATCAAGCAACCCAACCTCGGTGGCGCCGGCGGGTTCACCCGCGGCCTGTACGAGGTCGCCGGGCACACCGCCACCGCCCACGCCAACGTCCTGTTCATGGACGACGACGTCCTTTTGGAGCCGGACCTGGTGATCCGGATGACGGCGTTCTCCAACCGCGCCGCCAACCCGATCATCGTCGGCGGGCAGATGCTCAACCTGTTCCACCCCAACCAGCTCCACGTCGGCGCCGAATACGCCCGGTTGAACACCCTCGAACCCGGTCAGCCGGTCGAGCATTCGCTGACCACCGCGGACCTGCTCGGGGTGGACGAGGAGACGTTGAAGCCGAACCGGCAGGAACGCCGTCTCGACGCCGGCTACAACGGCTGGTGGTCCTGCCTGATCCCGTACGAGGTGGTGCAGGCCACCGGGTATCCGATGCCGTTCTTCTTCCAGTGGGACGACGCGGAGTACTCCTACCGGGCCCGGGCGCACGGCTTCCCGACGGTGACGTTGCCGGGTGCGGGGGTGTGGCACGCGGACTTCCACATGAAGGACTGGGACGAGTGGCACCGCTACTTCAACCTGCGCAACTCCATCATCACCGCCGCGCTGCACTCCCCGTTCAACCTGAACCTCCTCTCCCGCGTCCTGCTCGCCCAGCTCGTGCGGTACCTGCTGGGCATGCAGTACGGCCTGTCGGCCACGTTGATCAAGGCCGTGGAGGACTTCCTCGAAGGCCCTGAAGTCCTGCGCGACGGTGGCGTGGAGGCGATGAAGGAGATCCGCCGGATCCGCGACCAGTACCCGGAGACCAAGCGCCACAAGGCCACCGACGTCCCGGGGATCGCCTCCAACGACATCGGCATCATCAACAGCGCGCCGCGGCCCAGCATGCAGCGCCTGGTGCTGATCAAGCGCGTGCTCGACCGGGTGCTCGGCCGCAGCCGCTTCGGGCTCGGCGCGGTGCCGATCGACGAGGCGAACTGGTGGCACATCGCCCTGTTCGACACGGCGGTCGTCACCGACGCGAACCAGGAAGGCGTCCGCGTCCGCTCCTACGACAAGGTCAAGATGTTCGACCTGGCCAAGCGCGGCGCGAAGGTCGTCCAGCGGCTGCGCAAGGAAGGCGCGGGAGTGCAGGAGCAGTACAAGCGCGCCATGCCGGAACTCACCTCGCGTGAGAACTGGAAGCGCCTGTACAAGCTCTGACCCAGGTGTCCCGAAGGCCGTCTCACGATGCGTCGTGAGGCGGCCTTCGTGCGTCAGGTGTGCATGCCGAAGATGTTCGTCTTCCGGTTGAGGTCGTCGATGTAGGCGGCGGCGACGTGGGCGAAGTTGATCGTCACCTCGGCGTCGTTCTTGGTGGTCACCGTGTCCACCGCGGCGGACTTCACCAGCTGGGGGAGCTTGCCCGCCAGCTTCCCGGATTCTTCGGCGGTCAGTGCGAACAGCAGCGGCTCGCCGCCGGTGGCGAGGTGCAGCACGAGTGCGGGTTTCTGGTCAGCCATGCACCCATCGGACCAGCGGCGATCTTCGCGCGGCAAGCGAGTTCGCTGAGGGCGCAGCGGCTTCGGCGTCCGGCTGCGGTCATCGTGTGCGGTGGACTACCGTTTCCCGGAGATCTGAAACCCGCGGGGGAGATGCAAGCGATGCCACACACGTTCTCGCTGTCGCTGGCGGCGGTGGACATCCTGGTCGAACGCCTCGGTCTCGGCCGCGCGCCGACGCCGTTCGAGGTCCCACACGTCGGCACGACCGTCGAGCAGCGGGGGATGATCCGCGACGCCGTCGTCCGCGACCTCACCGGGCGCGGGCTGTGGCAGCGCGGCCGCCTCGACGCGGACGCCGAGCTGGCGCTGGCCACCTTCGTCCGCGGCAGCCTGACCATCAGCGCGGTCGCCGAGCTGGGCGGCAAGCAGCTCTTCGCCCGCGTCGCCTCCGACGGCCAGTTCGCCGTGCTCGCGAAGCAGGACGAGAACCTCATCGTCTTCGAGGAGGTCCGCCCGACGGGCATCGTCCCGGCGATCGTCGACCTGCTGCCGCTGACCCCGGCCGCACCCGGCCAGTCGGTCACCATCTCCCGCCCGGCCGAGCAGCCCCGCCAGCAGCGTCGCGACGACGCGTACGACCCCTTCGCCGGCGTCAGCGGCCCACGCTCGCACAGCGGCGCCGGCGGCCCGCAGGTCCGGATGATCGAGCGCGTCTTCCAGGAGCCGAAGAAGCGCATCGGCCAGTTCACCGCCCAGACCCGCGGCGGCACGTTCCCCCCGCTGGCCTGGTTCGACACGGAACAGGGCCGCTGGCTGATGTCCTCCCGCCGATCCGACGACGGCCAGCGCTGGATCACCTACGCCCCGGCCGACAACGCCCGCCTGGCCCAGCAGCTGTACGCCCAGCTCGAAGGCCAGTTCTGACCCTTGCGGAACCTTCGGCGGCGGCCGCGCGTCACAGGTGAAGATCGGTGAACGGCAGTTGCGCAGGGTACCCGGCTAGTAGACTCCCGGGTGCACACGCACGGGCGAAGCGATACGGGGTGGAACAGCGATGTTGATAGCCGACGGCGGCGGTGGCGGCTCGTTCGCGGACATAGTCAACCCGCTCTCCTCGGGCAGCATGAGCGAGGCGATCAAGGGCGTCACCGCGGAGACCCAAAAGCTGGTGGACGCCGCCAAGGGCGGCGGTTTCAAGATCACCCCCGAAGGCGTGAAGCCGATCCGTGACGCGCTGAACGACCTGGTCACCGACCTGCGCCACTTGGACAAGGACGTCGTGGTCCTGAACCAGACGCCGCAGCTGGGGAACCACCCGTACGGTCACACCGTCGCGAGTCACGACCAGAAGGGTGCGGCGGACGCGGAAGGCTCTGCCGGCGTTGCGCTGTCCCAGCTCCGCGAGGTGGCCAAGCAGGCCGACGAGGCGCTGGCCCGGGCCGCGGGTCAGTACACCGAGGCCGAGAACACCGCTCTCGACAGCCTGAAGTCCAAGCCGTAGGGAATGATGAAACTCCTCGCACGCGCTGCGTTGCCCGTCGTCGCGGGCGTCTTCCTGCTGGCCGGCTGCACCAGCGCCCAGAACGGCACGGCCACGCCGGCGAATTCGGAGTCGGCCGCGCCGACCTCCGGCAGTTCGAGCACCGCGGACCCCGGCAGCGCCACGACTACCGCTCTTGAACCGTGCACCTTGCTGACGGCTGCCGACGTCAGCCCGTACAGCACGTTCGGCGACGCCGAGGAGAAAAAGCTCGGCGGAGCGCGGATCTGCGGTTATGAGAACAAGACCACCACGGCGAGCGAAGAAGGCATGACCATCACTGCCGCCATCCGCGACGACGTCCCGCTCGACGCGGTCGTCGACACCGGTGGTGGCATCAAGGACCTCCAGGTGAACGGCCGCAAGGCCAAAGAGGCGTCCAGCACCGCGCCGCTCGGCTGCACGGTCGCTCTCGGCGTCGGGGACAAGGCGCGAGTGGACGTGAACGTCACGTCGGTCAACACCGTCGAGAGGGCCTGCCAGCTCGCCGAGGACGTGGCCACGAAGATCGTCGAGCCGCGGTTGCCGAAGGGATAGGGGACCCAGATGAGCACGCGACAGCAGCCTCCGGCGCCCAAGACGCCGGACAAGACGCCGCAGCAGGTCCAGGACATGGCGCCCGCCGACCGGGATGCCTACCTCCAGCAGAAGGCCGACGAAGGCGTCGACCCCGGCAACTGGCTCTTCGGGCCGCTCCAGCAGTGGATCGCCCAGCAGCAGGCCAAGAACCAGTCCCAGGAGATGGGCGACAAGAACGTCGCGGAGGCCACCAAGGGCCGCGACGTCGACTACGTCTCCGGCCTGAACGCGCCGAACGCGGACTACAAGGGCAGCGACCACACTCAGCTCCAGGCGTACCTGCAGAGCAACC
Organism: Amycolatopsis sp. NBC_00348; assembly: GCF_036114655.1. NCBI lineage: Bacteria > Bacillati > Actinomycetota > Actinomycetes > Pseudonocardiales > Pseudonocardiaceae > Amycolatopsis > Amycolatopsis sp. NBC_00348. Next base: position 8,650,790 of record NZ_CP107994.1, read on the forward strand.
TGAACGTCGAGCAAGTTTCCGACGTCTCGACCGCGTACCACCAGGTCCACCAGGTTTTCGACAAGTTCGCCACGTCGATGAACACCGCAGTCAATTCCTCCAAAGGCACCTGGGAAGGGCCTGCCGCGGAGAACGCGCAGTCGTACTTCACCAGCCTCGGCAAGTGGTCCGACGCCAACTCGCAGAACGCGAAGCTGGCCTCGGAGACCATCTACGACCAGGGTCAAGCCGCCTCCACGGCCAAGAACTCGATGCCCGCCCCCATCCCGTTCAGCTGGACCGACGAGATGAAGAACTGGGCGACGTCCAACCCGTTCAGCCTGCCGGACAACGTCGACAAGTCGTTGCAGAAGCAGAAGGACAGCCAGGCGGCGCACGACCAGGCCGCCAGCGTGATGTCGACCTACGACAAGAACCTCTACGAGGCCGCGTCGAAGCAGCCCGCCTTCGCGCCGCCGCCCAGCTTCAGCACCGGGGGCGGCACCGGTGACCCGACCGGTGGTGGCGACAAGGAAGGGATCAACAACCCCTCCGGCGTCAACATGCCGGGCTCCGGCTCGGTGAACACGCCGGGCGGCAGCAACGGCAACAACTCCACCGGCAACAACTCGACCGGCAGCAACTTCACCGGCGGCAACGTCCCCGGTCCCAACGTCACGCCGCACATCTCCGGGCCCGGCTCGACCACGGGCGCCGGGATCCTGCCGGCCGGGACCACCACGCCGTCGGGCTTCCAGCCGGGGGCCGTGCCGACCGGGTCGGCGGGGAACCCGAACACCTCCATGGGCGGCATGCCGATGAGCCCGATGCCGATGGGCGGCGGTATGGGTGGCGGCTTCGGCGGCGACGAGGCCTACAACTCCAAGCTCGGCGGAGGCGCGGGCGGCGGTGGCCGGGGTGGTTCCGGCTTCGGCCCCGGTGGCTCGGGCTCCGGCAGCGCGACCGGCGCGGGCGCCGCCTCGGGTGCGGCCCGGCCGGGTGGCATCGGCGCGGCCGAAGCGGCCGCGGGGCGCGGCATGGGCGGCCTCGGCTCGGGCAGCGGCGCGGCGGGCCGCGGCGGGATGGGCGCGGGCGGCATGGGCCGCGGCCAGAAGGGCGAGGGCGACGAGGACACGGAGCACTCGCGCCCGACGTACCTGGTCGAGGGCGACCCCGACGAGGTCTTCGGCACCGACATGCGCACGGCCCCGCCCGTCATCGGCGAATAACAGCTCGGCGAAACGCCCCGCACCAGGTGCGGGGCGTTTTCGCGTCCACGCTGGTCACGGAACCAGTAACCTTCCCCGCGCGTCGGACTGCGGGGAGGCCGGGATGACACCTGAGGAATGGCTGGCGAACTTCGAGACGAAGATCGCCGACGTCCGCGAGAAGGCCGAAGAGTTCCGCGTCGGGCTCGAGGCCGCCGGCACGACCGTGGCTTCGCCCGACGGGACGATCCACGTCGGGGTCGCGCCCAACGGCTCGCTGACCGACCTGCGGCTCACCGACTCCGCCATCGCCGGCAAGTCCGGGGCCAAGCTCGCCGAGGAGATCCTCAAGCTCGCCCGCAAGGCGCAGCGCGACGCCGCCGTCAACGTCGCGGCCGCGTTCGCGCCGCTGGGCGGGGACTCCGAGGCCATGCACATGGTCACCGGCTACGTCCCGCCGGAGGAACCCGAGGAGCCACCGGCGCCCGATCCGATCCGTGAACGACAGCTCTGGCAGCACGAAGAGCCGGAAACGCCACCGCCACCGCCACGCCGTCCGACGCGCCCGCCGCGCGACGACGATGACGACTTCGGCGGCTCCGCGATCATGCGCCGCGACTGAGGGGACTTCGGACATGACCACCGCCACTTCCGGGGCCGGTGTCTTCGACACCTACGCCGGGCTCGTCGACTCCGTCACCGCCGACTCGGAGTCCGAGGGCCAGCGCGTCCTCGACGTCTCCATCAGCGCGGCCGGCGCGGTCGTCGACACCGTCGGCGCCGCCATCGACCCGCTCGGCGCCGTCCTCAACGCCGGCGTCGGCTGGCTGCTGGAGCACATCAGCTTCCTGCGCGAGCCGCTGGACGCCCTGCTCGGCAACCCCGACGAGATCAACGCGAACGTCGACCAGCTCAAGTCCGCCGCGGCCGAGATGCACACGCTCGCCCAGGAACACCGGGACGACCTGCGCAGCGTCGCCGAATGGACCGGCCAGGCCGCCGACGCCTACCGCGACAGCCTCACGAAGATGGCCGAGGAGCTGGAGTCGCTCGGCAAGACGCTCGACGGGACCGCCGCGGTGGCGGGCATCTCCGGCATGCTCGTCACGACGTTGCGCGGCATCGTCTTCGGGCTGATCTCGTCGGTGATCGCCGAGCTCATCCGGGACGCGCTGATCGCGGCGGCCTCGGCGGTCTGCACCTTCGGCGGCTCGATCGCCGCGTTCTGCGGGGTCGCGTCGGCCCGCGCCGCGGCGACGGCGTCGAAGATCGCCGGCAAGATCAGCAAGCTCCTCGAAGGCTTCGGGCGCCAGGGCGGCCGGCTGGCCAAGCTCCTCGAAGCCATGGAGAAGCTCACCACGGGCCTGGACCGGTTCTCCACGGTCGGCGGGCTCGCGACGGGCGCGTACCAGGCCGCCAAGCCGTACGAGACCCAGCAGCCGGCGGAGGCGTGATGGCGACCCACCACACCAGCACCCCGCACCACACGAGCACGCCGCACCACACCCCGGACGTCTCGCCGGCGCACCACGAGACGTCGAGCCCGCACCCCACCGAGCCACGTCCGGCGGCGGGTGGCGGCCACAGCGGCGGGTACGCCCTGCACACGGAGTCCCTGGGCACCATGGAAGGCCACCTCGGCCGGACGAAGGACAAGGTGCACGCGGTCGGCCGGACCGTCTCCGGCGCGAACTTCGGCGCCCAGTCGATGGGCCTGGTCGGCTCCACCATGACCGGCACGCTCAACACCACCGTCTCCGCGGCCAAGGAGCACGTCACCCGGGCGGGCAAGGCGGTCGAGGACGCCGGCACCCGCACCAAGGCGGTCCGCGAGCACTACCAGACCACCGAGGCGAACGCGGCGGACACGATGACCGCCGCCGGCAAGCGCGTCGACGCGCCCACGGAGAAGACCGCGGCGAGCGGTTCAGGCGGCGGCGGAACCCCACCGCCCGGTGCGAACCCGCCCCACCCGCCGGACGACCCCGGCGGCATGCACAACAACCAGGGCCACCACGCCACCGACGACGAGCTGCGCGGCCAGTACACCCGCGACTCGATGCAGACGCGCCCGACGTCCACGGACGACCAGATCCGCGGCGCGGCAAGCAGGTTGGGCTACGACCCGGACCGCCACCTGGCGATGACCCTGCAGCCGACGGCGAACCTGACCCCGGCCCAGCGCGCGGAGATCGTCGCGGTGCGCAACGAACTGAAGGCCGACCCGGGCGAGATCATGACGAAGGTCGTGAAGCCCGAAATGGGCGAAGCCACGTTGGAAAACAAGACCAGGTACGTGGAGCTGAGCACCGGCGACACCAAGGTGTTCGACCCCGCGCAGGTCGGTGGTTCCGTCGCTCGGGGCAGCGACACCGCACAGTACGGAACGCCCGCGGAGTTCCGGACCAAGCTGGCGCTCGATGACCAAGGGGCGGGGTGGACACCGATCGAAGCCAATGCGCCCCACGCCTACCAGCTCAGGTTCCCCGCTTCTCGTGACGCGGGTGCGATGGAGATCAGCTACGGCGGCACGGATCCCGGGTCCGCACACGACATGCAGGTCCTGTCCGGACAGTCGGCGCCGCGCCCGTGGGATCCACCGTTCCTCGGCACGGGCTACACCGGCGGAGGCGTACCGGAATGGCTGCACACCCGGGCGGATTACGGCGGCCGTGCCGAGATGTACTTCGTGCACGCGGACGGGACGGAATCCTTGGCCGGGGTGTACTTGGACGGACGAGGGTGGTTCGACGTACGTGGACGAGGAGGGGCGGGTGCCTGAGTCGAGGAGGATCTCCCCCCGGGTGTCCGGGGTGTACCGGGGTTCGGTCTTTTCGGTGTCGGAGCGGCCTCCGGACCGGGTGATGCTGCGACGCGAAGGGGTTCCTGACCAGGAAGTGGCGATCGCGGACCTGGACGAGTGGTACACGGTGCGCACGTACGGCACCTTTCTCGATCACCGGTTCGAGGTCTACAGCGAAGAGGACGGCGAGTTCTTCATCGGCGTGGTGGGAAAAGGCGACGGTCACTGGCTCGCCGATACCTGGGCCAAGCCGGAAGAACACCCCGACGTGCATTTCCAGCAGATGGACCGGTTCACTTACGAGGCCTTGGTGCCGAAGCACATGGTGACTGACATCCATGAGGTTCGCACCGACCATCCGACGACAGAAGGAAACCGATGAGTCCTGACGCTCCCGCCGGTCTCGCGGGCGGCACCGTCGTCCAGCTGCCGGTCAAGCCCGGGCTCGTCGGGCTCTACCTGGGGAACGTCATCGTCCCCGGGCGCTTCGAACCGCACCGGATCCAGGGGTTCGCCGGGCGCGCCGAGGACGTCGCCGAGCTCGACGCCGCCGCCGCGCTCCGGAACTACGGGCTGGCCAAGATCCCCGGCTGGGGCTCGCTCGACGCCCTCTACCTGCTCAAGTTCGCGGCCGGCCACACCTTTCCGTTCCGCACCTCCTACGGCTCGTCGGACCGGGAGATCGCGGCCGAGCTGGGGGTGGCGCGGGTGTACCCGCCGCCGTTCCTCGGCACCGGGTACTTCCCCGGGGTCGACCACCCGTTGCCCGAGTACGTCCTGCGGCTCATCGAGATCCCGGCCGGTGCGGAACTGGTCGTCCGCCGCGACGAAGGCGACGTGCGGCTGGCGCAGTACCACAGCCGGAAGGTCGGCTGGATCCCCGACCAGAAGGACGGTTTCGGCGAAGCCGCGTTCTTCCCGCCGCCCGTACCGCTACCGCCGCTGGTGCGCCGCGGCTACACCGCCCGGTACCGCGGAGGCGACTTCGACGCCGAGTTCGCCGGCGCCGGCCGGGTCGTGCTGCACCCGTTGCCGGGTGCGGCGCCGCCGGCCGACTTCACCGAGACCTACGGCTTCCGGATGAAGGTCGTCGAGCAGGTCGAACTGGACGACCTGACGTTCGTGCGGACGCTGTGCCGGTGGCGCGGTGGCACCTTCGAGGTCCTCGGCCGCGGGCGGGACAGCGCCGACCTGCACCTGGTCGACGAGGACTACCTGCTCGCCCGCGACCTCGGGCTCGTCGAGGTGGACTACCGCGTGTGGCGCCAGACCGTGCCGGCCGCCGAGCTCACCGACGTCCGGACCGAAGCCGAGCCCGTGCCGATCGAAGGCGCGTACCGCGGCTGAAAAGCTAGTAGCGGTAGAACTTCTCCGCCCGGCCCTGGCGGACCAGCTTCAGCCACGCCAGGAACGCCTTCGGGTCGCGCTTCACGCCCACGAAGTACAGGCCGAAGCGGAGCACCTCCAGCGCGCCGATCTTGCGCATTCCCGGCTGTGACAACAGGTAGCCGCGGTTGCGGTACGTGTAGTACCGCTTGACCTCGTTCTCCGGGTCCTGGGCGTGGAACTTGCCGCCCAGCATCGGCTTGAACTCGTCCGAGCCGTCCGGGTGCAGGTACTTCGTCTTGAGCGACGTGCCGAACGGCAGGCCCGAGCGGGCGAGCCGCCGGTGCAGCTCGACCTCGTCGCCGCGGAAGAACAGGCGCAGGTCCGGCACGCCGACGACGTCCAAAGTGGACGCCCGGAACAGGGCGCCGTTCATCAGGGACGCGATGCCCGGCAGGAAGTCGACGCCCAGCTCGGACTGCGACCGCTTCCACGTCAGGCCGCGGCGCAGCGGGAACGCGAGCTTCTCCGGCGCGTCGATGTTCGACACCACCGGGGAAATCTCGGCCAGGCCCCGCTTTTCCGCTTCCTCCAGCAGGATCGCCAGCACGTTCTCGTCGGCCGGACGGCCGTCGTCGTCGGCCAGCCAGACCCACTCCGCGCCCAGCGAGAGCGCGTGCAGCATGCCCAGCGCGAACCCGCCGGCGCCACCGAGGTTCCGGTGCGACGGCAGGTACGTGTGGGGCAGCGGGTAGTTCTCGACGACCTCGCGGGCCGAGTTGTCCGGCCCGTTGTCGACGACGACCAGGTGGTCGACCGGGCGGGTCTGGGCCGCGATGACCTTCAGCGAGTCCGCGAGCAGCTCGCGCCGGTGCCGCGTGACGACCACGCCGACGACCGCGCCGTCGGGCAGCTGCTGGGTCTCGCTGGCCATCATTCCCCGCCGTTCGTCGTCGCCACCGGCTCGATGCCCAGGCGCTGCAGCGTTTCCTGGCTCATGTCCATGAACGGGTCGCGGCCCTTGTACCCGGTGAGGACGTCCCGCAGCGAACCCTGCTGCTTGAGGTGCCCCTCGTCCATCCAGAGGGCCGAGTCGCACAGCTCGAACAGGAACTCGTCCGAGTGGCTGGCGAACACCAGGATGCCCGAGCGCTTCACCAGGTCCTTGAGGCGGTCGCGCGCCTTGTTGAGGAACGCCGCGTCGACCGCGCCGATGCCCTCGTCGAGGATCAGGATCTCCGGGTCGATCGAGGTGACGACGCCGAGCGCCAGTCGCACGCGCATACCCGTGGAGTACGTCCGCAGCGGCATCTGCAGGTAGTCGCCGAGCTCGGTGAACTCGGCGATGTCGTCGACCCGCTTCTCCATCTCCTTGGCCGTCATGCCGAGGAAGAGGCCGCGGATGATGATGTTCTCCTCGCCGGAGATCTCCGGGTCCATGCCGATGCCGAGGTCGAAGACCGGCGCGATCTTGCCGGTGATCCGCGACGAGCCGCGGGTGGGCTCGTAGATCCCGGCGAGCAGCCGCAGCAGCGTGGACTTGCCCGCGCCGTTGTGGCCGACCAGGCCGACCCGGTCGCCCTCGCGGAGGTTGAGGGTCACGTCGTGGAGGGCCTCGATGATCGGCACCTTGGTGTCGGTGCCGATCTTGCCGCCGACCTTGCCGAGGACGCGCTTCTTCATCGACCGGGTCTTCGCGTCGAAGATCGGGAAGTCGACGAAAGCGTTCTGAACATCAATGGAGACCATGTGTCACACCCAGTAGGAGACGCGGGCACGGTAATTGCGCATCGCGACGAGCGCGAGCGCCCAGCCGACGATGGTGATGGAGCCGACCACGATCCAGTTGCCCGCCGTGAACGACTGGCCGAGCAGCGGGGCGCGGACCACCTGCATGAAGTGGTACAGCGGGTTCAGCTGGATGATCGGCAGCACCCACGAGATGCTCGCGCGAGCCCCGCCGCCGAGCAGCTGGTCGACCGGCCACACGATCGGCGTGCCGTAGAACAGCAGCTGGATCAGCGAGTTGATGACCTGCGGGATGTCGCGGAAGCGGGTCGAGATGATGCCCAGCAGCAGCGTCACCCAGCCCGCGTTCAGCGCCAGCAGGACGAAGCCGGGGATCGCGAGCAGGATGTTCCAGCTCAGGCCCGGGTGGCAGTACTGGCCCAAGTGGCAGAGGCCGTCCGCGGAGCCCAGCGAATACGGGTTGTCCAGCGCGCCGAAGAAGATCACGAGGATGACGACGTAGACGATCATGTTGTGCGCGAGCAGCAGCGTCTGGCGCCACACGGTGCGCAGCATGTAGACGCTCAGCGGCGCCGGGAGCTGCTTGATCATCCCCTCGTTGGCGATGAACGTCTCCATGCCCTCGGCCAGGCACCCGCTGATGAAGCCCCAGAGGATGAAGCCGGTGCTCAGGTAGGGCAGGAACACCTCGATGGGCGAGTGGAACAGCTGCGAGTACAGCAGCCCGAGCCCGAGCGCGATGACCGCCTGGCTGATCGTGATCCAGAAGGGCCCGATCACCGACCGGCGGTAGCGCTGCTTGATGTCCTGCCAGCCGAGGTGACCCCACAGCTCGCGGGCGGAGAAACCGGCCTTGATGTCGGCTATGGCTCGCGCGAACGTCTTGCTGTCCGACCTCGGCGGTGCCGACGTCGCTACGGGTGAGTCCGCGGCCTGAACCGTGCTGGTGGCATGCACGTGGACGAGGGTACCGATGGGATGAGCGGGCCCATTGGTAGGGCACTCGGGTCGGGCCGCCGGGGTCCGGTACGGCACGGGCTAAGGTCGTGGACGGACCGCAGCCACGCAGCGACCCGGAGGTTTTCATGTTCATGCTCGGCGAGCACCCGGTCGGTGCCGACCACCCGCCTCTCGTGATCGCCGAGATCGGCATAAACCACGAGGGTGACCCCAAGAAGGCCCACAAGATGGTCGACGACGCCGCGGACGCCGGCGTCCAGGTCGTCAAGATCCAGACCCACGTGGTCGACGACGAGATGATCCCGAACGACGTCGTGCCCGGCAACGCCGACGAGCCGATCTGGGACATGATGAACCGGGTCGCGCTCACCGCCGAGGACGAGCGCGAGATCAAGGCGCACGCCGAGGAGCGCGGGCTGGTCTTCCTGTCGACGCCGTTCTCCCGCGCGGCCGCGGACAGGCTGGCCGAGCTGGACGTCGCCGGCTTCAAGATCGGCTCGGGGGAGTGCAACAACTACCCGCTGATCCGGCACGTCGCCTCGTTCGGCAAGCCGGTCATCCTGTCGACCGGGATGAACGATGTCGCGTCCATCACCCCCGCCGTCGAGATCCTGCGCGCGGCCGGGGTCGGGTTCGCGCTGCTGCACTGCACTTCGCTCTACCCGACGCCGCCGGAGCAGGTTCGCCTCGGCGCGCTCGCCGAGCTGCACGCCGCGTTCCCGGACGCCGAACTCGGGCTTTCCGACCACACCACCACCATCTACCCCTGCCTGGGCGCGGTCGCGCTCGGCGCCTCGGTGCTGGAGCGGCACTTCACGTCCGACATGAGCTGGCCGGGTCCGGACATCCCGGTGTCCTCGACCCCGGCCGAGTTCAAGGAGCTCGTGGTGGGCTCGCGGCTGATCCACGCGGCGCGCGGTGGCTCGAAGCAGATCCTCGCCGAGGAGCAGCCGACGATCGACTTCGCCTACGCCTGCGTGGTCACCACGAAGGACGTCGCCGAAGGCGAGTCGCTCAGCACCGAGAACATCTGGGTCAAGCGGCCCGGCACCGGCGAGATCAAGGCCAAGGACTTCGAGAGCCTGCTCGGCCGGGTCGCGACGCGGGCGCTCCCCGCGAACACGCAGGTGAGCTGGGCGGACCTTGGCTGAGCCCGGGCGGCGTGAGGTCCTGTTCCTCACCGGGACCCGCGCCGACTTCGGGAAGCTCCGGGACGTCATGCTCGCCGTGCAGAAGAGCTCGGTGCTGTCGGCCCGGATCGTCGTCACGGGCATGCACATGCTGCGCAGCTACGGCTACACCGTGCGCGAGATCGAGCTGGCCGGGCTGGAGCGGCTGCACCTGATCCCGAACCAGATCGAAGACGAGCCGATGGCGCTCGTGCTCGCGAACACCGTCCAGGCGCTGGCCCGGCTGGTGCACGAGGAGCAGCCGGCCGCGATCGTCGTGCACGGCGACCGCGTCGAGGCGCTTGCCGGCGCGATCGTCGGGTCCCTGGCCAACGTCCGGGTCGTGCACATCGAAGGTGGCGAGGTCAGCGGCACCATCGACGACGTCATCCGGCACTCGCTGTCGAAGCACGCCCACGTGCACCTGGTCGCCAACGAGCAAGCCCGCCGGCGGCTGCTGCAACTCGGCGAGGAAGAGGATCGGATCTTCGTCGTCGGCAGCCCCGAGGTGGACGTCCTGACGTCCGCGCGGCTGCCCGACCTCGACGAGGTGCGACGGCACTACGAGATCCCGTTCACCGACTACGGGTTGCTCGCGCTGCACCCGGTCACCACCGAACGCGACCTCAACCGGCGGAACGCGGCCGCCGTGGTCGACGCGGTCCTCGCCGAGGGCAACTGGGTCGTCATCGACCCGAACAACGACGAGGGCTGCCGCGAAATCCGCAGCGAGCTCGACCGCCTCGCCGGCCCGCGGTTCGTGCGGCTGCCGTCGATGCGCTTCGAATACTTCGTCACCCTGATGAAGAACGCGGCGGTCGTGCTGGGGAACTCGAGCGCCGGCGTCCGGGAGGCGCCGGTGCTGGGCACGCCCTCGGTCACCGTCGGTACGCGGCAGCGCAACCGCGCGGTCGCGCCCAGCGTGCTGACGGTCGAGCCGACCGCGGACGCCGTCTCGGCCGGGATCGCCGAGGCCCGGGCAATGGGCCGCTGCGAGCCCGATACCGCGTTCGGCGAACCGGGTGCCCACCGGCGCATCGTCGAACTGCTCGAAGGCGACGAGATCTGGCGGCCTTCGCTGTACAAGGCCTTCGTCGACCGCTGAGTCAGCGGCGGGCGGCCGCCCGTTCCTCGGCCAGCACGAGGTCGGCCGCGGAGTCGATGTCGATCGCACGTTCGACCGGCACGAACTGCGGTCGCACCTCGGGGATGAAGAACCGCTCGTGCGTCCGCAGGTCCCCGGCCCGCACCAGGTAGATCCCGCCGGTCGGGCGCAGTACGACGGGCAGCGTCTGCCGTGGCGCCTCGAGGTCGGACCAGTCCCGCACCGGCGCGATGCCGCCGTCCGGCGTCTCCAGGCACACCTTCAGCGGGTGGTGCTCGGCCGTCCGGCACATCTGCACGACGGAGCCGGTGGGCCGGTCGGCGTGGATGTCGAGGCTCTCGGCGATGTCGCCCGCCGTCCGCAGCGGCGACGTGGGCTGGAGCAGCAGGACCAGGGTCGAGTCCGGGACGTCGAGGGCGTCGAGGGCGTGGAGGACCGCCGGGAGGGTCCTGCTGGCCGAGTCCGCGAGGCGGGCCGGGCGTTCGACGGTCCGGGCGCCTTCGGCCGCCGCGGCGGCGGCGATCTCGGCGTCGTCGGTCGTGACGACGACGTCCGCGATCCCGGCCGCGACGGCGGTGTGCACCGTGTGCGCTACCAGCGGACGGCCCTGGAAGAGCGCCAGGTTCTTGCCCGGCAGCCCGACGGAGCCGCCCCTAGCCGGGACGATGGCCAGCGCGGTCACAGTGCACCCCTTCCGGGTGACGACGGTGGTCTGTCGGCTATTGTCCGTCTGCTCAACTGCCGCCTGACGGCGGCCCGGTTACTGGCGGGGTCGGCAGCTCCGGACATGTCGGTGAGGAAGCAATGAATCGGACTCAGTTCAAAGATGAGACGTCCGGACGGCTCGGTGAGAGTGATACGGGTCACATGCTTCGAGAACTGCTGCTTTCCTACGCTCGAGGCCAGCAGGCCGCCACCATCGCCGTCGTGGGGAACGCGCCGATGGCACCCGACGCCGAGCGCGCCGCGCTGATCGACGGCAGCGACCTGGTCTTCCGGATGACGACGTTCGCGCTGGACGAGCCGGACGCCGAGCCGGCCTACGGCACCCGCACCGACGTCGTGGTGGTCCACCGCGGGGTCATCGTCTCCCCGTACACCTTCGCCGACTACACCTCGCGCCTCTACTTGCTCGCGGAGCCGGGCCGGCTCTTCTGGGAGCCGGAGACCCTGCCCGACTGGTGGCCCGCCGACCTCGGGTTCGTGCCGATCTCCAACCGGCGGTTCGTACAGCCGCTTTCGCGCTTGCTCGGGCTCTCGACGGACCAGCACGTGTGGGCCACGACAGGCACCCTCGTGACCTACCTGTGCAAGGAGCTGTTCCCCGACGCGGTGGTGCGGCTCACCGGCGTGTCGATCATCGAACGACCCGACCAGACCGACTTCGAGCACGCTTGGGGCAGCAAGGTCGGCGTGACGGCCGAGCACCGCCTCGACGCGGAATCCCGGCTGCTGAGTGCCTGGCGTGACTCCGGAAGAATCGAGATTGTGCAGTGAGTGATTTGCAGGGGGCGCTCTCACGGGCGAAAGAGCTCGCTCGGGCGGTCGGTCGGCCGGTGGTCGCGAAGGTGCGGCCGCGGATCGAGAACATCGCCCTCGACCGGATCCGGCCCGAGCTCGACGCGCTCCACGGGGACATCGCGGCACTGCGCCAAGACGTCGAGAAGTGCACCAAAGAACTCGATGGTCACGTGAAGTGGCTGTACGACGAGCAGCGCCGCTTGGCGCCGCACCTCGCGGCCCTCGACGCGCGGGTCGCGGCCGTCGAGCGGCCGGGCTCGGCCGCCCGGCCGGCGGACAAGCTCGAGTACGCGCCGGACGAAGCCGACCAGGTTCGCGCCGAGCACGCCAGGATCCGGGCGCGGCTGTCGGCGATCTCGAAGTACGAAGAGCGGCTGGCGCGGCTGGAGGAGTCCCTCACCGCGCGGCCCGAGGTGAGCAACTGAGCCGAAACGACGTCGCGGCGCCCACCGGGTCCCGCCGGGCGCTGCTTCCCTGGGGACTGTTGCTCCTGGTCCCGCTCGCCCTGACCATCGCCTGGACCGGGCTCGACCACGACGTCCGGTTCGTCCTCGGCACGCTCGAGACGGCCGGTCGCGCGGGCTTCTCGCCGGCCGAGGTCTTCGTGCACCGGCCGATGGCCTACCGGGTGGTGCTGGCCTTGGGGGACGTCGGCAGTTCGCTGCCGATCCCCGTGCGGGAAGCGGTCGTGCGGGTGCTGGCCCTGCTCGTCGTGCTGCTGGTGACGGTGCTGTTGCGTGCGGGTCTGGCGCGGTGCCGCCCGGCCGGTGAGGCGACGGCGGTCGCCGCGATGACGGGGCTCGCGCTCGCGTTGGCCCCGAACTGGGACTTCCTGCAGCCGGAGTGGCTGGCCGCGGTGTTCGCGGCCGGCGCCGTCGGGGCTGCGCTCCGGATCCGCCGGCCACTGCTCGCGGCCACCGCCGGAGGCGTGCTGCTGGCGTTGACTGTCCTGGTCAAGTACACGACGGTGCCGACCGCGCTGGTGGCGCTCGGCGCGCTCGCCGTCCTCGACCGGCGGCGCGCGCTGCTGACCGGCGCGTTCGGCTTGCCGATTTGTCTCGGCCTGTTCGGCCTGACCGTGCTGGTCGAGCCGCGGGAGTGGCGGTGGTTCGGCGAGCTGTCCAGCCTCAACGGCGGGAGCCCGCTCAGCCGGGGCCTGCTGTGGAGCGATGTGCGAGCACTGGCCGGGACCGTGCTGAACGAGGCGTTGGCCGTCCCGGTGCTGGCGCTTCTCCCGGTGAGCATCGTGGTGCTGGCGCGGCTGGCGCCGGGACGTCGTGCTCGCCTGGCGTGGCTCGTCCTGCCGGTGGTCGCCGTGGGCGTGGTGCTGGCGGCTGTGGTGATCCAAGGGCAGTGGTTCCAGTACCACCTCGCGGCGCTGGTCCCGTTCGCCGCGGCGCTGTGGGGGCTCGCCGTGGCGCGCTGGTCCGCCGAGCACGGCGGCCCGCCTCGCGCGCTCGTGCTGCTGACGGTCGCGCTCGGGATCGGCGCGCCGATCGTTTCGGCTGCGACGACGGAGTGGCGCCTCGGGCACGGGACGGTCGTCTACGCGGCGCTGGTCGCGTCGGTGGTCGCCGTGGCGCTGATCGGGCTCCTGGATCGACGGCGGACCCGGCCGGTGGTGGCGGTGCTCGGCGCGGTCGCCGTACTCGTCGTGCCCGTGTGGCCGAGCGCGCCCTACTCGTTCGACGCGATCCACGCCGACTACACGAATTCCGGACGGGTGGCGGCCGCGCGGCTCGACGAGCGGCTGTTCGAACCGGTCCGGGCGCGGATCGGCCCGGATGCCACCGTGCTCTACCTGGCGTTCGGCGACATGGCGTACTTCTTCGGCAACCCGGCCGACTGCCGGTACCCGGCGCCGGTGTTCGTGCAGCGCGGTACCTACGTCCCGGCGGTGCGCGGCCTGGAGAGCTACCGGGAGAACCTGGCGTGCATCGAGCGGACCGCCGCCGAGTACCTGGTGGTCCAGTCCTCTTGGCTGGCGGTCGACCGCCTCCCGCCGGACGTCGCGACGCGGCTGCGCGGCCGGTTCGACTGCGACCGCGCCCTTCCTGCGGGCGAGCTGACGGTCTGCCCTCGACGCTAGACCACTCGGAGTAAGGTCGACTTGTCTCTGAGTTACAACATTCGAGTTAACTCCGCGTCAAGAAGATTGACCTCCTGATCAACTCTTGCATAGCGTCTCCGCTTGGCGTCGGGGGACGGCTGCGTTTGGTGTGGTCCGAGGGGGCGTCTTCGTGGTGCGTTCACGCGCGCTGAGTTCTGCGCGGATTTGGTCGATTTTCGCGCTTGTCCTGGTGATTCTGCTTCCCGTCGCGGGCTCGGCGGTGGAGTACGCCAAGCCCGGTGCGCCGTTGCCGGCCGGGGCGTCACTCGATTCCCCCGCGCAGCGCGCAGGCACGGGAGCGGGCGTCGGCGACGACGGCAACCCGGCCCTGTCACCGAGGGACACCCCGCGGCCTCCTGGTGCCGTGGCGGACGAACGGGCCGTGCCGCCCGCCCAGACGGCCGCCATGGCCGCTCGGCAGCACGTCAAGCCGGCCGTGGTGCAGCGCAACGACCGGCCTTCGATCGATCCGAAGGCGGTCGAAAGACCGCAGGACCGCACGGAAAACACCGAAACGTTCGACAACCCGGACGGCACCCGGACCCTCCGGGTGCACAGCGGGCCGTCGAACGTCCGGCGGCCGGACGGCAGCTGGCAGCCGGCCGACCTGAACCTGGTCGCCGGGGCGGATGGTCGGCTCCGGCCGAAGACGAGTGCCGCGGACGTCAGTTTCGCCACCTCCGCGGCCGCCGACCCGGTGGCGACGTTCGGGGTCGACGGGCTGTCCCTCGGGTACGCCCTGCGAGACGCGGCTCCGGCCGCAGGCCAGGTGCACGGTGACGCCGTCACCTACCCGGCGGTCCGGCCGGACACCGACCTCCGGCTGACGGCCACCGCGGGCGGCCTCGAGGAAGAGCTCGTCCTGCACTCGGCACGGGCGCAGACGCGCTACTCGTTCACCCTGCACACCGGCGGCCTGCAGCCCCGGCTCGCGGGACGGGCGGTCGAACTGACCGACGCCGCCGGCGCGATCCGCGCGACCGTCCCCGCCGGGTTCATGACCGACGCGAAGATCGACCCGGCCACCGGCCAAGGTGTGCGCAGCGACGGCGTGGGCTACGGGCTTTCCCAGGTCGACGCGCGGACGTGGACCCTGCAGGTCGACGTCGATCCGGCTTGGCTCCACGACTCCGCGCGCGTCTTCCCCGTGGTCGTCGACCCGACCCTGGGCAAGTTCTCCAGCGACACCGACGACACCTACGTGCGTTCCGGCACCACGGCGAACCACTCCACGGAAGACCTGCTGGAGGTGGGCTCGCCGAACGGTGGCGCCACGATTTCCCGCTCCTACCTGCACTTCACCGACGCACTGAACCGCCTGCGCAACCAGTACATCCTCGGCGCGACGGTGAACGTGCTCGCCACGTACTCGTGCCAGGCCAGGCCGGCGACGCTGTTCGAGGCCACCCAGGGGTGGGGGCGCGAGACGACCTGGCCCGGCGCGGCCGCGGGCCGGGCCCTGGCCACCACGCAGATCCCCGCGTTGACGGGCTCGAGTTGCTCCGGGCAGTACTGGGCCGGGTTCCAGCTGCCGCAGGAGGTGCCGGCGCAATGGTCGCACGGCCAGACCCTCGGCAACGGCTTCACGTTGCGGGCGACCAACGAAGGTGACAGCGCGGCCTTCAAGCGCTTCGCCTCGGCGGACACGGTCAACCAGCCCTACATCGACGTCAGCTACTCGCCCGAAGGCGCCACCTACGAGCTGACCGACGTCCTGCTGCCCACCAACAACCGCGAGGGCACGTTCACCGCCCGCGTGACGAACATGGGGTCTTCGACCTGGCCGGCCGGGGGCGGGTACCGCCTGGGCTACGTCGTCAAGCAGGGCGGCACGGTCGTCAAGACGTCGCAGGGCGTCGCACCCGCGGCCGCGGTGCCGCCAGGCGCGCAGACCACGATCACGGTGCCGTTGACCGCGTTGACGCCGGGCGCGTACGACCTGAACCTGACCATGTGGACACCGGCCAACCAGGACTTCAACGCGGTGTACGGCGTCCCCTACGGCCAGGCGCCGCTGAAGGTCGAAAACGTGCCACCGGGGTCGAACTACCAGCAACCGGGGAACGGCGGCATCGTCGAATCCCTTACCCCGACGCTGTTCGCGCGCGCGGTCGACGACGACGGCTGGCCCAACAAGGGCTTCAAGTTCCTCTTCCGGATCTGCACCGACGTCGCGCTGACCCAGAACTGCACCGAATCGGGCTGGGGCCCCGAAAGCTGGACGCCGCCGCCGGGCACGCTGGCCTGGAGCAAGACCTACTACTGGGGCATCAAGACGCACGACACGGTCAGCCCGTCACCGGACTGGGCGGCCAAGCTCGCCCTGACCACGCGGGTGCCGCAGCCGGAGATCACGTCACACCTGGCCGGCAGCCCGGACACGGTGAACGGCCCCGGCCTCGACCCGCAGATCGGGAACTACTCCACGGTCGTGACCGACGCGAGCGTCGCCACCGTGGGACCGGATCTCACCATCACCCGGACGTACAACAGTCTCGACCCGCGGCGCGACACCGCGTTCGGCGTCGGCTGGGCGTCCCGGCTCGACACGCGGCTGGTGCCGAACCGCTCCGCGCAGAACGTCGTCACCGATGTCCTGCTGACCTACCCGAACGGCAGGCAGGCCCGCTTCGGCCGCAACCCGGACGGCACGTTCGCGCCGCCGATGGGGCAGAACGTCGACCTGGTCTACGACAGCGGCACGGGCTACTACACCCTGCGCGACGTCAGCGGCACCAGGTGGCTGTTCGACAACGCCGGCAAGCTGATCACGATCACCGACCCGGCGGGCCTGACCGAGACCCTCACGCACGACGCGAACGGGCGGGTCGACGGGATCGTCAACGACGTCTCCCACCGGAAGCTGACCGTCACCTGGACCGGGGCGCACGTGACCCAGGTGCAGACGCCGGCGCCGAAGACCGGGGACGCGCCGCTGAGCTGGACCTACACCTACGTCGGCGACGCGCTGACCAGCGTCTGCGCTCCAGGACCCGCGCCGAACTGCACGAACTACGGGCGGGCCATGGGTTCGCACTACCGGAGCTCGGTGCTCGACGACGGCCCGCGCGGTTACTGGCGGCTCGACGAGGAAAGCGGTGCGAGCGCGGCGAACGTCGCGGCGCGGACGCCGGGCGCGGACGCGGCGCCCCAGAACGGCCTGGGCTTCGGTGCCGGCGGCGCGCTCGCCGGGACCGGCGACACCGCCGCGGTGTTCGACGGGATGGCCAGCTACCTCAAGCTGCCGGACGACCTGCTGTCGCAGAACATGTCCGCGTCGGCGGAGCTCTGGTTCAAGACGAGCGCGAGCGGCACGCTGCTCGGTTACGCCGACGAGGCCTTCCCAGGTACCTCCTCCTCCAAGGCGCGGCCGGTGCTGTACGTCGGCGTCGACGGTTCCCTCTACGGGGGCTTCACCGCGCGGAACGTGACGGGTCCGAGCCAGGTCGTCAGCGCGGCCAAGGTCAACGACAACACCTGGCACCACGCCGTCCTGACGTCCGAAGTGAACACCCAGACCCTGTACCTCGACGGCGCCGCCGTCGGCACGATCGCGGGCATCGTCGACCACGGATCCCTCGGCAAACTGTCGGTCGGTGGCGGGGTCGGCAAGAACTACCCGTCCACCAACGGCGGCGACTTCTACTTCGCCGGTGCGATCGACGAAGTCGCGCTCTACCAGCACACGCTGAGCCCGTTCGCGGTCAAGCAGCACTTCGACGCCGCGCAGGCGGTCGACGAGCTGACCGGCATCACCCTCCCGCAGGACAGCCGCAGCTTCGCGAAGCTCACCTACGACGACCGCGCGGACCGGGTCAAGACGCTGACCGACCACGACGGCCGCAACTGGACGCTCGACGCGCCGGTGCGCGTCAACGCGGACCGGACGGTCACGCTGCACGGCCCCTACCCCGACTGGACGTACAAGTTCGACGCCGACCAGGGCGGCCGCCTCACCTCGACGCTCCACAGTGGATTCTCGAAGTCCTGGGAGTACAACGAAAAGGGCTTCGTCCGAGCCACCGTGGACGAGGCCGGTGGCCGGGTCGAGCAGACGACCGACGACCGCGGCAACGTGCTCAGCCGCAAGACGTGCCGGGCCGTGGACAGCTGCAACACCGCGTACTTCACCTACATCTCCGGGACGTCTCCGCTCGATCCACGGGCGGACAAACCGGCGACCAGCTCTGACGCGCGGTCGTCGAGCGCGACCGACACCCGCTACCGGACGTCCTACGCCTACGACACGGCCGGCCGGCTGACCACCACGACGTTCCCGATCCCGGCGGGGCAGACGGTCGCGCCGACCGAGGTCAGCGTCTACGCGCAGGGCAACGAGGCCGCGGCGGACAACAACGGCAAGGTGCCGGCCGGGGTGCTGCTCCAGGTGACCGATCGCCGCGGGCAGGTCGCGCGCAACAGCTACCTCGCGAACGGCGACCTTTATTCCGGCACGGACGTCAAGGGCCTGGTCACGACGTTCGCTTACGACGGCATCGGCCGGAAGACGTCCCAGAGACTGGGGAACGCCGGCGGTGCGAACTACGGCACGACTTCGTTCGAGTACACCCCGCAGTCCCGGATCGCCAAGGTGACCGCGCCGGGCGTCGTCAACCCGGTCACCGGTGTCACGCACACGCCGGTGACGGCGAACACCTACGACGGCGACGGCAACCTCCTGCAGATCGAGGTCACCGATGCGACCGGCGGTGACGTCGCGCGGAAGTCGGTGTTCAGCTACGACAAGTTCGACCACCAGGTCGGCGTCTCGTACCCCGACGGCGGGGTGGTGACCTACGAGTACTCCGCCGACCTGCTGAAGCTCGTCACCACCGACGTGCTCGGGGTCAAGTGGACCGACCAGTACGACGACCAGCACCGGCTCCTGTCGCGCGTCGCCGACGGGATCGGCGCCGATCCGTCGAAGCCGGGGCAGCCCGGGATCCTGCGGGTCGAGAACCGCAGCTACGACTCGGCCGGACGGCTCGAGCGCGTCCAGGACGCGATGGACCGCTCCACCCGCTACAGCTACTACGGCGACGGCCTGCTGTGGAAGGCCACGCTGGAGAACTACCGGCCGCCGACCGGCCCGGCCCGGGACGTCGTCCTCGACGAGCGGACGTACGACCCGGCCGGCAACGTGAGCCTGGACGTCACGGCGGGCGGCCGGAAGACGGCCAGCAGCTACGACGCCGCGGGTTACGTCAGCGAGTCCACAGTGGACCCGGACGCGTTGAAGCGGAAGGCGACGTTCGTCCGGGACGGCGCCGGGAACGTCACCCGGATGTCCGCGACCGGTGCGGCCGACCCGTCCCGGGTGGAAACGACCGACTACACCTACGCCCCGGACGGGCAGGTCAGCCGAGAGGACACCACCGCGGCGTCCGGGCTGATCCTCTCGTCGACGACCACGTACGACGAACGCGGTCTCGCGATCAAGACGTCGGACCGGCGCCAGGTCGAGACGCAGTACACCTACGACGCCACGGGCCAGCAGGTCTCGGTGATCAACCCCGCGGTGGACGTCTGGGTCAACGGTGTCCAGACCACCGGGGTGACGACGAGCTCGGTGCTGGGACGCAACACCTTCGGTGAGGTGACACAGTCGAAGGACGCGTCCGGCAACGTCACCACGACCGAACGCGACAGCATGGGCCGGGCGACGTCGGGCACGCTCCCGGCGTACACGCCGCCGGGCACCACGACGCCGATCGTGCCCACCACCCGCACCGAGTACGACTACGCGGGCAACGCCCTGACCGTCACGGACCCGCTCAACCACGTGACGGCCAGCACCTACGACCCGTACGGCAACGTGCTGACCACGACGTTGCCGCAGGTCGGCGACACGCCGTCGGTGGCGAAGAACAGCTACGACGGCAACGGCGAACTGACGAGCACGACCGATCCGGCCGGCGCGCGGCAGGAGTTCACCTACGACGACTTCGGCCGGCAGGTCACCTCCACGCAGGTCGAGCGCTACGACGGGCAGCCGGTCTACTACACGGCCAAGACCGGGTACGACGACGCCGGGAACGTCACGTCGACGACGTCGCCGCAGAACTTCGTCAGCACCGCCGCGTACAACGGCGCCGACGAACCGGTCAGCTCGACCGACGCGACGAACCGGACCGTCACGTACGGGTACGACAACGCCGGCCGCGAGGCGAGTACGACCGACGCGACTGGCCTGACCAGCACGAACACGTACGACCTCGCCGGTCGGATGACGGGGTCGGCGCAGGTCTTCGGCGGGCAGCAGCAGCGGGCCTCGACCGTCGACTACGACGGCAACGGCAACGTGCTGCACACGAAGTCGCCCGAGGGGCGGACCGTCGACTACGGGTACGACTTCCTCAACCGGCTCGTGAAGCAGGTCGAAAAGGTCGACTCGGCCAAGTCGATCACGACGTGGACGGGCTACGACCGGCTCGGCAACCGGAGCCACTTCATCGACGGCAACGGGCACGCGACCGACTACACCTACACGCCGTGGGGGATGCCGGATTCGGTGGTCGAGCCGTCGGTCGCCGGGGCGACCGCACCGGCGGACCGCACCTGGACGACGTCGTACGACGCGGCCGGCCGCGCGGCGAAGCTCACCGCGCCGGGCGGGGTCACCCGCACCCGCGACTACGACGAGCAGGACCGGCTGGCCGCGGAACACGGGGCCGGCGCGGAGAACGCCACCGCCGACCGGACCTACGGCTACGACTCGGCCGGACGGCTGGCGAAGATCGGCAGCCCGGGCGGTGACACGAACTACCGCTACGACGACCGCGGCAACCTGCGGACGTCCCAGGGTGCGTCCGGAACTGCCGTCTACACCTACAACGGCGACGGCACGCTGGCCACGCGGTCGGATGCCGCCGGCAACACGGCGTTCACCTACGACGGCGCCGGCCGGTTGTCGTCGGCCGCGGACCCGCTCACCGGCCGCACGACGGACTACAAGTACGACGCCGTGGGCCGGTTGTCCGTCACCCAGGACCGCGCGGTCGCGGGCCGGATCATGCGCACCAGCGGCTACGACAACCTGGGCCGGTTGTCATCCGACAGCCTGACCCAGCTCACCGACGTCGGCTCGCGGGTCTTGCTGGGCGACACCTACGGGTACGACAACGACGACAAGGTCACGACCAAGACGTCGACGCGCTCGGTGGGCGCCACCACGGCGAACAGCTACGGCTACGACGGAGCAGGCCGACTGACGAGCTGGACGGCCGGGTCCCAGACCACGACCTACGGCTGGGACGACGCCGGGAACCGCACGTCGGTCAACGGCTCGGCATACACGTACAACGAGCGCAACCAGCTGCTCTCCGGCGGCGGCGCGACGTACGCGTACCGGAAGCGCGGCACGCTGCAGTCGGTCACACGCGGCAGCGTGACCACGACCAACGGGTTCGACGCCTTCGATCGCTTGGTCCGCGAGGGCACGACGACGAACCAGTACGACAGCAACGACCGGCTGGTGAACCGCAACGGCACGGCACTGACGTACGACGGCCTCTCGAACGAGACGGTGACCGACGGCACGCGAAAGGTCTCCCGCCTCCCGGACGGCACGGCGCTGGGAGACAAGGGAGCGGCCGGCGGGAAAACACTGTTCGCCGACCGCCACGGAGACGTGGAGGGCCGCTACCTGGGCGCGGTGGTCGACGGCCAGCGCACGTACGACCCGTTCGGCACGGTGACGTCGTCGTCGGGTGAGACGTCGAACCTGGGCTACCAGGGGGACTGGACAACGCCGGACACGGGCTTGGTCAACATGACGGCCCGCTGGTACGACCCGAACCGGGGCGGCTTCGTCAGCCGCGACGACTGGAACCTTTCGCCGGACCCATCGGCGGCGACGAACCGCTACACGTACGGCAACGGCGACGCGGTCGGGAACACCGACCCGAGCGGCCACAATCCCGTGTGCTCGATCATCGGTGGGGCCGCGGGAGGATGGTTCTTCGGGATTTTCGGGGACATCGTGGGTGACCTCTTCGGTGCAGGTGCATGTCCGGGTTCCATGTCGGACGGACGGGATTGCATCAAAGACCGGTGTTCGGCCATTTGTTACAACTGCGGGCACTACGACGCCACCGATAGCGCTTGGCATCATCAAGAAGTCCGAGGTTCGAACGGTTCGAGTCGAGGGCCGTCGGTTGTCGGACCCCGACTCGGAGGACGCCCAGGTGGTCGTCCCAGCGGAGGTACATCGACGCACCGTCCGGTCCGCCCGAGTCCGCCCCCGCCACCTCCCTGGTTGGTCAATGCCATCCGCCCTGCCCACCAGTTGCCACCTGGCGCCACTGTCGCGGACTTGGTCGACGCCACGAACGCGACGACTCCCGCAACGACGGTCGAGGATCCCACGGGTGACTACTACGAGGACGCCAACGAGACAACCGAGGCACCCCAGGAGCAAGGTTCCCCCGGCACTGGGCGGCCGCCTGTTGCCGACAACGCCGACTTCCAGACGTTCTGCGACAGCCTCGACATGGAGCCGAACAAGCCGGAGTACTTACCGATGGAGCCTGCGGAATTGGGTGACGGCACCAAGGGCATGCGGGCGACTGGCGGCTCGGTCTGTCTCACGGAGACCCGGAACCGGACGGGACGGCCGACCAAGCCGTTCGGTTGGGAGCGTGGCATGCACCGCGGGCACATCATTGCTTCCATTTTCTGGGGTAGCAACGGCCAGGAGAATATCGTTCCGCAGTTCGAGCTGGTCAACATCAGAGACATGCTCCACTCGATTGAAACCGGTACCAGGGACGCCGTCGGCAACAACACTTCGTCGGGTCGGCAGAGCGGCGCGCCGCAAAGTGTTTTCTACATGGTCCGCGTGCTGTACAAGGGATCGGATCCGGTGCCCTGGCGGATCGACGCCGCCGCGTACGGCAGTGGCGGCTTCGAGTGTTACGTGCAGATCTACAACGTGAAAGAGGGAAATGATCCAAGGACAACCTGTTGAGCAACTCGTTGAACTGCTGAAGTGGCGAAAGGAATTGGTGGTGCCGGCGCTGACCTGGGAGCATGTCGAAGGGCAGTTGGGAGTCGCGGTGCCTCTAGGCGTGAAAGCAATCTCGAGTCGATTCCCGGCGGGATCCTTCGGTGATTGGATTAACTTCTACAACCCGGTTCAGAGTGTTCAAACCTCGACCATGTTCATGGGTACCCTCAAATCGGTTGGAGAGACTCTCCGCTACGCGAGGCAGGTGAACTTCGAAGAATTTCCGTATAATTTTCACCCGGAGAAGTCGGGTCTCGTCGCTTGGGGGCACGGCGACCAGCACGTCTACTTTTGGCGTGCGCCGGGCGTCGCGGATCCGGATGTCGAAGTCGTGTTGTACTGCGACAAGCATGGTGCCGGATGGGGAGAATTCTCGGGAAGTGTCCCCGAGTTTCTCGTGGAGCTGTTCAATGATCGACTCGAGACGGAAATTCTCTATGACGAGTGGGTGGACTGTCAGTTCTTCTCCGAATTCCAAGAATTCGCTCGTCCGGGCAACTGACCTTTTTCGATTGGTGTGAAACGAATGAAAATCTTGCGACGTGCGGCAGTAATTGCCGCCACCACAGCCCTGGCGGTGAGCTGTCTCACGTTGCCAGCCGACGCGGCGGCTCCGGGGGATGCGCCCGTTGCGGAGTCGGTGGCCAAGGCGAGACCGAAGGAGCGGGTGGCCAAGGACAAGGCCGGCCACGTGCTCCTCTACGTCCGCGGCGACAGCGAGACCGCGTTGCGCCAGGCCGTCAAGAACGTCGGCGGGACCGTCTCCGCTGTCCAAACAGGACAGGTTCGCGCCGCCGTTCCGGAGGACGAGATCGATGCCCTGGGCGATCAGCCCGGCGTGCACGAGGTGAAACGCCCGACGCGCGTCCTGCCCGCGAGCATCACCTCCGAGGGCGTCGGCCGGTCCGGTGCGGACGCCTGGATCCAGGCCGGCTACAAGGGTGCCGGGACCAAGATCGGCATTCTCGACGTCGGTTTCGGCGGGCTCGCCGACGCTCAGGCCGCCGGTGAGCTGCCGACCGGGACCCAGCTGGTCACCAACGGTTCGAACTGCCTCGACGCGACCGTCGACGACACCCACGGCGTCAACGTCGCCGAGGTCGTCCACGACATGGCGCCGGACGCTCAGCTGTACCTGTCCTGCGTGCAGGACGACATGGGCTTCGCGCCTGCGGCCGACTGGTTGCAGCAGCAGGGGGTCCAGGTCATCAGCGCCGCGATCACCGTGCCGGGTGCCGGTCGCGGTGATGGCACCGGACCGGATGTGAACAGCCCGGCTCAAGTCGTCCAGCGGTCTCGGCAGGCCGGGATCCTCTGGTCGACGGCGGCCGGCAACTACGGCAAGCTCCACTTCGCCGGCCAGGCGGCCGACCGCAGCGGCGGCAACGGCTGGGTCGAGTTCAGCGGGGCTTCCGAGGTCAACAACTTCGCACTGCCCGCGGGACAGTCCGCGACGGTCACCCTCCGCTGGGACGCTTGGCCGCTCACGACGAAGGACCTCGACGTCTACGTCACCGACCAGGCGATCGCCCCGACCGGGGTGAACGATCCCCACGTCCTGGCCCGGTCGACGATTTCGCAGCGGGACACGACCGGCGGGGCCGCACCGGTCGAGGAGACGTCGTTCACCAACAACACCGGCTCCGCGGGCACCTTCTACATCTGGATCAAGAACAACAACGCCCCGTTCACGACGCCGTTCGACCTCTACGTGACCAAGCTGGGCGGGGGCGCGCTGCAGTGGCCGACGCCCGCCGGCAGCATCGCCGAACCGGCCAGCTCGCCCTACGCGATCGCGGTCGGCGCGACCAAGCCGAACTCCGGCGTGCTCGAGGACTACAGCAGTCACGGCCCGACCGTCGACGGCCGGGTGAAGCCGGACATCACCGGGTTCGACCAGGTTTCGACGTTCACTTCCGGCCCGGCCGGGTTCGGCGGGACGTCCGCGGCCGCGGCGCACGTCGCCGGGGCGGCGGCGCTGTTCAAGGGCGCCAACCTCCAGCTGGATGCCTCGCAGCTCGAATATCTCCTGAAGACCAACGCGAAGGCCGTGCCGGGCGGTGCGGCCAACGACTGGGGAGCCGGGATCCTCGCGCTCGGCTCGCCGGGCGCCGCGGCCGCGCCGATCCAGACCGGCTACAACCCGCTGACGAACCCCGTCCGGATCCTGGACACGAACACCGCGGTCGGCGGCCACCAGCGCCGCTTCACCGCGGGGGAGACGTTCGCCCTGACCGTCCCCGGCGCTCCCGCCGGGGCGAAAGCGGTCGTGCTCACCGTCACCGCCGGGCTGACCGACGGCCCGACCGAGCTGCAGTTCACCGCCGAGAACCCCGGCGCCGCGCAGCCGATCCGGTTCCCCGTCTACACGAGCAGGCAGGCGGCGCTGACGGTCGTCGTCCCGCTGGGTGGTGACGGCGCGGTGCGGATCCGCAACACCGTCGGCACGCCGGGGGTGACGGTCGACTTCGCCGGTTACTTCAGCTCGGACGGTCCGGGTCTGTACACCGCGAAGAGCGGCGGTGCGCGGCTCCTCGACACACGCGACTCGGCGAGCGCGCACCCGCGCGCGCTGGGCGCCGCCGAGGAGTACGCGATCCAGGTGCGGGGCACCGCCGGTGTTCCGACGAACGCGACAGCCGTCGCCGTCAACCTGACCGCGATGGCGGCGACCGCGCCGGCGAGCATCGCGGCGTACCCGCAGAGCTACACCCCGGACACCAGCAGCCTGTACCTCAACGTCGGGCAGCGCCGGTCCAACCTGGCGATCGTCCGGATCGGTGACGACGGCAAGATCCGCGTGCGGAACTCGGCCGGTCTCACCCACCTCGCGGTCGACCTGCAGGGCTGGTTCGCGTCGGGTACCGGGGCGAAGTTCGTCCCGGCCGCCGGTACCGCCCGGGTTCTCGACACGCGCGCCGGGACCGGCGTCGCCGTCGCGCCCGTCGACCGCGGGGTCCCGGTGACCGCTCAGGTCGGCGGGATCGCCGGGGTGCCGTCGAACGCCACGGGCGTC
This sequence comes from Amycolatopsis sp. NBC_00348, assembly GCF_036114655.1. Classification (NCBI taxonomy): domain Bacteria; kingdom Bacillati; phylum Actinomycetota; class Actinomycetes; order Pseudonocardiales; family Pseudonocardiaceae; genus Amycolatopsis; species Amycolatopsis sp. NBC_00348. The sequence continues at coordinate 8,676,743 of NZ_CP107994.1, forward strand.
CTCGTCACGGCGGCCGCCGCGGACAAGGTGCTGCCCACGGGAGTTTCGTTCTTCGCCCCGGAAACCGGCTGGGCCAACTTCCCGGCGTTGCAGGCCGATCAGGGACAGACCGCGGCGGCGAGCGCGCTCGTGCCGTTGGGCTCGAGCGGCAAGCTCACCGCCACGACCGAGAACGGCAAGGTCGAACTGACGGCTGACGTCGCCGGTTACTTCGTCGGCGGCGCGGCGGCCACGGCCGCGGGCAACTGCGTCACCCCCGCGGACGAGCCGGGATTCCTCCCGCTGCTGGACGGCCGCGCCGAGACGTCGCTGGCGCGGTGGGGCACGACCTCCGCCGTTCAGGACGGCTGTGAGTTCGGCACGGTCGCCGGCGCGGGTGGTCCGTGGAACCCCGCGGACCTCTTCGACAACGACTACTCGCTCCGGCTGGACTGGAAGGCCGTCGGCGCGAACTCGCAGTCGGCGATCAACGTCGGGTTGTCGCGCATCGCGGGGGCCCCGGCCGCCGCGAAGATCGTGATCGGTCCGACCGCGGCGACGGGCACGGACGCCACCGGTGCCGTCAAGGGCCTCAAAGCGCCGACCACGACCGCCGCGAAGCCCGTCGGCGAATGGAACACGTTCGAGGTCACGCTCTCCGGCCCCAAGATCACGGTGCTGCTCAACGGCACCAAGGTCAACGAGTACACCGCGCCCGCCGGGTTCGCCCGGCGCACCATGGTGAGCCTCGACGGGCAGGGAACGGGTGACCAGGTCAAGTTCCGGAACCTGCGGGTGCGGTCGAACCGGATCGCCGGCAGCGGTCCGATCACCGGCGTCGGCGGTGCCTGCCTGAACCTCAACGGCGGCACACCGAACAACACGGTCGTCAACATGTCGTCGTGCACGTCGGGGCCGGGACAGCAGTGGACCACCGGTGATCTGGCGCTGCACGTGCTCGGGCAGTGCGCGGACACCCAGAACAGCGGCACCACCGCCGGCACCGCGGTGGTCGCGGTCGCGTGCGTGGCCTCGGCGACCCAGGAGTGGCAGGTCTTCGCCGACGGCCGCATCTTCAACCTGGGCGCGGGCCGGTGCGCTTCGGCCGCCGGATCGACCAACGGCGCCGCGGTCACGCTCCAGGACTGCAACGGCCAGGCTCAGCAGATCTGGACGCCCAGCGAACGCAACGCGGCTTTCGGCCAGCTGACCGACGGCAACGGCAGTTGCCTCAACGTCACCGGCCGTGTCGTGGCCGACCAGGCGACCGTCGGGACGGTCGGCTGCGTGATCTCCCTCTCCGACACCTGGACGCTGGCGAAGGACGGCAGCATCCGGGCGCTCGGCCGCTGCCTCGACGTCAAGGGCGGCGCCATCGCGGACGGGACGCCGGTGTGGTCGTACCAGTGCACGGGTGATCCCGCGCAGTTCTGGCAGCTGCGGGCGGACGGCAGCCTGGTCAACCCGAAGTCCGGCAAGTGCCTGGACTCCACCCAGGGCGCGACTTCGGTGGCGATCCAGCCCTGCACGGGTTCGCCGAACCGGGTGTGGACGGTCCAGCGGCTGTACCCGCACAAGGGCCGGCTGGTCGGCGTGCTCGGCAAGTGCGTGGACGTCAACCAGAACGTCGACGCGAACGGCACGGCGATCCAGCTGTTCACCTGCAGCGGGAGCGGAGCCCAGCAGGTCCAGCTGCAGGCGGACGGCACGATCCGGATGAAGAGCCGGTGCATGGACGTCACCAACGGCGCGACCGCCGGGAACACCCCGATCCAGCTGTGGGATTGCTACAACAACAACTCCCAGCGGTGGTTCCAGCGGCCGGACGGGCAGATCGAGAACACCGGCTCGGGCCGCTGCCTGAGCACCATCGGTGGCGGCGGTGACGACGGCACCAGGCTCGTCCTCTGGGACTGCCAGTACGCCGCCAACCAGCGGTGGGGCGTCGAGTTCGACTGATCTCCGAGCCAGGGGCGATCGAGGACCGTAACTGTCCTCGATCGCCCCTAGCGTTTTCCGCATGACGATCACCCCGTTCCGCATCGACATCCCGCAAGCCGAGATCGACGACCTTCGGGCGCGGCTCGCGAACACCCGCTGGCCCGACCAGCCCGCCGATACCGGGTGGCGGCTCGGGGCGCCCGTCGACTACGTGCGTGAGCTGGCCGAGTACTGGCGGCTGGAGTTCGACTGGCGCGCGCAGGAGGAGCGGCTCAACGGCTTCCCGCAGTTCACCACGGCCATCGACGGGACGACCGTGCACTTCCTGCACGTGGAGTCGCCGGAACCGGGTGCGACGCCGGTGTTGCTCACGCACGGCTGGCCGGGCTCGGTCGTCGAATTCCTCGACGTGATCGGGCCGCTGACCGATCCGCGGGCGTACGGCGGTGACCCCGCGGACGCGTTGCACGTGGTGGTGCCGTCGATCCCGGGTTACGGCTTCTCCGGCCCGACGCCGGAGGCGGACTGGGGGCCGGACCGGATCGCGCGGGCGTTCGCGGAGCTGATGACCCGCCTCGGTTACGAGAACTTCGGCGCCCACGGCGGCGATTGGGGCGCGTCCATCTCACGCGAGCTGGCGGTGCAGTTCCCCGAGCGGGTCGTGGGGATCCACGTGACGACGTTGCCGTCGGCCGTGGTCCGGAGCGAGGCCGCCCTCGATGGCCTGACCGGCGACGAGCTCGCGGCGGCCCGGCGCTCGCTGGAGAAGGGGCTGAAGTTCTCGTACCTGGGCACGGGCTACGCGATGATCCAGTCGACCAAGCCGCAAACGCTGGCGTACGGCCTGACCGACTCGCCGGCGGGCCAGCTGGCGTGGATCGCGGAGAAGTTCCGCGCGTTCTCGAACACTTCGGAAGACCTCATCGACCGCGACGACCTGCTGGCGGACGTCTCGATCTACTGGTTCACGGGCACGGCCAACTCGTCGGCGCGGTTGTACGCGGCTTTGGCCGCACCGTGGGGCTCCCCGCCGCCGCCGAACACGGTCCCGACGGGCTTCGGTGTCTTCCCGGACGACATCGGCCTGCCGATCCGGACGCTCGCGGAGCGAACGGACAAGATCGTCCGCTGGACGGAGTTCCCGCGTGGCGGTCACTTCCCCGGGCTGGAGGAGCCGGACGCGCTGATCGGGGACATCCGGGCGTTCTTCCGCAGCTTGCGCTGAGTTGTCCACAGGGGTTGTCCACAGGGCTGCAAGACTGTGGACAACCCCGGCGCAAGTCCTAGAGGTACTGCCCGGTCCCAGAAATCCCGGGCCCGTGCCCTTCGACACCCGGCACACCGAGGCTGCCGCCAGTGGCCGACGGACCCGCCGGCAGGCCCCGGCGCATCTGCTCCAGCTGGACCCGCGCCGCCATCTGCTGGGCGAACAGCGCGGTCTGTATCCCGCTGAACAAGCCCTCGAGCCAGCCGACCAGCTGGGCCTGCGCGATCCGCAGCTCCGCGTCCGACGGCGTCGAGTCGTCGGCGAACGGGTGGACCAGGCGCTCCAGCTCGTCGCGCAGCTCCGGCGCCAGCGAGTTCGACAGCTCCTTCACCGACGTCTGGTGGATCTCGCGCACCCGCGTGCGGGACGCGTCGTCGAGCGGGGCGGCGCGGACCTCCTCCAGGAGCTGCTTGATCATCGTGCCGATCCGCATCACCTTCGCCGGCTCTTCGATGAGCTCGCCCACCGCCTCGGCGTGCTCCGCGCCCTCGAGGGGAGAGCCGTCCGGTCCGACTACCACCACGTGGGGTGAAGATTCGTGGCCGGCGTCACCCGCTGTGCCCGATTCCCGGAAGTTCGGCTCGGTCATGTGCTCCATCCTGGCTTGCCATCAACACGCTCTGCGACACCCGAGGGGTGTCCGTCTCCGAGCGTAGCGGCATTCCGGCGTTCCGGTGGCTCTCCACCCAACCCCGGACGCACGGCGAAACCGCACGTCCGTACGGTGTCCCCATGGCGTTCGACGTCGCTCGTATCCGTGGGCTCTTTCCCGCGCTGGGTGACGGCTGGATCCACTTCGACGGCGCCGCCGGAATGCTGGTCCCGGAACAGGTCGCTTCGGCCGTTTCGACGGCGATGCGCGCCCCGGTGTCGGGGCCGGGTGGAGCGTTTCCGGCCTCACAGCGCGCGGAAAGCATCGTGACCGCGGCCCGCAGGGCCGTGGCCGACCTGGTCGGTGCCGACCCGGCCGCCGTCGTGCTCGGACCCAGTTCGCCGGTGATGCTGCGCCGCCTCTGCGACGCGCTCGCCGAACGCTGGACGATCGGCGACGAGGTCGTCGTCTCCCGGCTCGACGAACAGGCCAACCTCGCGCCGTGGCAGCGCGCCGCGAAGCGCGTCGGCGCCGTCGTGCGCTGGGGCGAGATCGACATCGAGACGTGCGAGCTGCCCGCGTGGCAGTACGAGCAGCTCGTTTCGGCGCGCACCAAGGCCGTCGCGGTCACGCTCGCGTCCGGCTCGGTCGGCACCCGCCCGGACGTCCCGACGATCATCGAGTTCGCCAAGCGCGTCGGCGCGCTCGTCGTCGTCGACGCCACGTACGCCGCGCCGTTCCTGCCGCTGGACATCAACGCCCTCGGCGCCGACGTCATGGTCGTGTCCGCGCAGGCCTGGGGCGGCCCTTCGGTGGGCGCGCTGGTGTTCCGCGACCCCGAACTGATCGAACGCATCTCGTCCGTCTCGCTCGACCCGGGCGCGCGCGGGGCGGCCCGGCTCGAACTGGGCCCGCACGCCTACCCGCTGCTGGCCGGGCTGATCGCGTCCATCGACTACCTCGCGGGCCTCGACGACGCGGCCTCCGGGTCGCGGCGCGAGCGCCTCGTCACCTCGCTCGGCTCGGCGAAGTCCTACCACGCCGGGCTGCTCGCGCAGCTGTCCACCGAACTGCTGACGCTGCGGCACATCATGGTCATCGGCAACGCCATGCGCCGGATCCCCGCGCTGGCCTTCGCCGTCGCCGGCAAGAAGTCGCCCGAAGTCGCCGAATACCTTGCGTCGCAAGGGTTGTGCGCGTTCGCCGACGACGGCGCGGCCGGCGTCTTCGCGTCACTCGGCGTCGGAGAAGTGGGCGGCGCCGTGCGGATCGGGCTCGCCCACTACTCCAACGTCTTCGAGATCAACCAGCTCGTCCGGGTCCTCGAAGAGCTGCGCTAAGACGTCGCGGTCAGCAGGATCTTCCCGAACACGCTGCCCTCTTCCATGGCACGGTGCGCGGACGCGGCTTCGGACATCGGGATGACCTGGCCGACGATCGGCTTGACGGCGCCTTCGGAAACCAGCGGCCACAGGCGTTCCCGGACGTCGGCGACGATCGCCGCCTTCTGGTCCAGCGGCCGGAACCGCAGCCCCGCGGCGAACACCTCGGCGCGCTTCCCGAGCATGGCGCCGACGTTCAGCTCGCCCTTCACCCCGCCCTGCATGCCGATGATCACGAGCCGCCCGTCGGACTTCAGGGCGTCGACGTTGCGGCCCAGGTAGGACGCGCCCATGTTGTCGAGGATGACGTCGGCGCCGCCGGTCTCCTTGCGGAGCACCTCGACGAAGTCCTCTTCCTTGTAGTTGATCGTGAGGTCGGCGCCGAGCTGGCGGCAGCTTTCGAGCCGCTCCGCCGAGCCCGCGGTGACCACGACGGTCGCGCCGAGCGCCTTGCCCACCTGGATCGCGTGCGTGCCGATGCCGCCGGCGCCGCCGTGGACCAGCAGCACCTCGCCCTCGGTGAGCTTCGCGTGCATCACGACGTTCGCCCACACCGTGCAGGCCACCTCGGGCAGCCCGGCCGCGGCGATCAGGTCGACCTCGCCCGGCACCGGCAGCAGCTGCCCGGCCGGGACGACGACCTTCTGCGCGTAACCGCCACCGGCGAGCAACGCGCAGACCTCGTCGCCGATGTTCCACCCCTCGACGTCTGCGCCGAGTTCGGCGATCGTGCCCGAGCACTCCAGGCCGATCGTCTCGCTGGCGCCGGGCGGCGGGGGATAGTGCCCCTGCCGCTGCAGCAGATCGGCCCGGTTGACCGCGCTCGCGGCGACGTCGAGGAGGACTTCGCCGGGTCCGGGCCGCGGATCCGCGATCTCCGTCCACTCGAGGACGTCCGGGTCACCTGGTTCACGGATGGTGATCGCGTACATGCGTCGACCGTATACCGGTGGGTGAGAGTCCCGCCGAATGACGCATTGACGTACCTCCCATATCGCACAAAAGTGAGCAACCATGTCACTCTTCCGAAAGAGATTCGTCCCGCCGGTGGCCCTGGCCGCCTGCGCGACACTCGCGCTCGGCCTCACCCCGGCCGCCGCCGCGAACACGGTCCCCGACGGCCCTGCCCTGGCGAAACAGCTCGTCAAGAAGGTCGGCGTCGACGGCGTCAACCGCCACCTGATCGCGCTGCAGCGCATCGCCGACACCAACGGCGGGAACCGGGCGGCGAGCACCGACGGCCACAAGAAGTCCGCCGAGTACATCGCCACCAAGCTCGAGGCGGCCGGCTTCCAGGTGACCCGCCAGGAGTTCCCCTTCACGTTCTCGCAAACGCTGGCCGAGAAGCTCACCGCCGGCGGCGCGAACGTGCCGGTCATCGCGATGGAGTACACCCCGTCGACCCCGGTCGGCGGCATCACCGCGCCCCTCTCGGTCGTCGCGGTCGACGACACCAGCGGCTGCGAGGCGACCGACTACACCGCCGACGTCGCCGGCAAGATCGCGCTGATCAAGCGCGGCGGCTGCTCGTTCGCGCAGAAGCAGGCCACCGCCGCGGCGGCGGGCGCGATCGGCGCCATCGTCTACAACAACACCGACGGCGACCTCAACGGGACGCTCGGGGACCCGGCCGGCGCGAAGATCCCGACCGGCGGCGTGACCGCGGCCGCGGGCGCGCAGCTGGCCACGCTGGCCGGCCAGCCCGTGACGCTGGAGCTGCGCGCCTTCCAGGAGGCGCGGACCAGCTACAACGTCATCGCCGAGACCAAGTCCGGGCGCAAGGACAACGTCGTGATGCTCGGGTCGCACCTCGACAGCGTCCCGGCCGGCCCCGGCATCAACGACAACGGCTCCGGCTCGGCGACCCTGCTCGAGACGGCGCTGCAGCTGGGGAGCAGCCCGAAGGTCAACAACGCCGTCCGCTTCGGCTTCTGGAGCGCGGAGGAGTTCGGCCTGATCGGCTCGACCTACTACGTCGACTCGCTGAGCTTCGAGCAGCAGCTCGACATCGCGCTATACCTGAACTTCGACATGATCGGCTCGCCGAACGCCGGGTACTTCGCCTACGACGGTGACGACTCCGACGGCGTCGGCGCGGGCCCCGGCCCGTACGGCTCGGCGCAGATCGAGAAGACCCTCGTCGACTACCTGCAGGCCGCGCGGGGCGTGTCCCTCGAGGGCACCGACTTCACCGGCCGCTCGGACTACGGCGAGTTCATCGCCGTCGGCATCCCGGCCGGTGGCCTGGACACCGGCGCCGAGGTCCTGAAGACCCCGGCGCAGGCGGCGAAGTGGGGCGGCACGGCGGGCATCGCGTTCGACCCGTGCTACCACCAGGCCTGCGACAACCTGGGCAACATCGACCGCGTCGCGCTGGACCGCAACGCGGACGGCGTCGCCTGGGCCCTCGGCGTCTACGCGACGAGCACCGAGAGCATCAACGGCGTCAAGCCGGGCAAGGCGAAGAACGTCAAGCAGAAGGCCGCCGAACGCAGCGGGCAGCGGAACTTCTCCGCGCACGCCGTCGCCGGTGACCCGCACGCGCTGACCGCCTGAGGACAGACAGAAGGGGCCGTCCCGAAGTCGGGACGGCCCCTTCGTCGTGTCTTAGCCCAGGTTGCTGGCGCCGAAGGTGTCGCAGCGGGCCGGGTCACCGGTCTGGAAGCCGGTGGTGAACCACTTCTTGCGCTGCGCGGACGTGCCGTGGGTGAACTGCGAGCTGTCCACCTGGCCGCCGCCGAGCTTGGTCTGGATGTAGTCGTCGCCGATCCGGGACGCCGTGTCCAGCGCCGACGCGATGTCGTCCTGCGTGATGTCGAGGATCAGCGGCTTGCCGGTGTCGGTCGGCGTCGTCGTCGCGTGGTTGCCCCAGACGCCGGCGTAGCAGTCGGCCTGCAGCTCGAGCCGGACCGAGCCCGACGTCGGGCCGGTGCCGGTGCCCTTCTTCGACGTGCCGAGCAGGTTCTGCACGTGGTGGCCGTACTCGTGGGCGAGCACGTACGCCTCGGTGAACTGGCCGCCCTGCGCGCCGAAGCGCGTCTTCAGCTCGTTGAAGAAGCTCAGGTCGATGTAAACCTTGGAGTCGGCCGGGCAGTAGAACGGCCCGGTGTCCGAGGTGGCGCTGCCGCACCCGGTGCGGACGCCGCCGTTGAAGAAGTTCGTCGGCGCCTTCCGGTAGGTCGAGCCGGAGCGCGCGAACTGCTGCGCCCAGTAGTCCTGGACGGAGTTGACGATCGCGACGATGGCGCAGTCGTGGTTCTTGTTCGCGTCCGCGCCGGTCTTGCAGGTGCTCGCGAGCTGGGAGTTGTCGACCTGCTGCCCGGAGCCGACGCTGCCGAGCCCGCCGCCGCTGCCCAGGTTCACCGCCCCCGGGCTGATCCCGCCGAGCTGCGAGATCACGAAGTAGATGATCAGCCCGACCACGCCGAGCCCACCACCGCCGAGCGCCACGCGGCCACCGATCCCGCCGCCGCCACCACCGCTGCCGCGCATGTCCTGGACCTCGGAAGCGTCCAAGCCCGCGTCGTCGTCGAATCTCACGCGGCAGATCGTAGCCGGACATGGTCCTGGGCGCGGCCTTCGCGGCCACGCCCAGGACTTGTACCGAGGTTTGTCTCTACAGAGCGGTTGGCCGCGAACGGACCGGCGTTCAGGCGCTGTCGCCACGATTGCTGAGATCGCGGCCTGACACAGGCCCGATCGACGCCGAATGCGTGAACGCAGGGAAGCCCGCACGGTGCTGTTCGCAGTGAGGCTGGTTCGCCTCGGTCACGACCGACCCGGTAGGTGTCCGTTCCGGTCGCGGGGACGCAGCTGGCGGTCAACCGCGAGAATCACCCGTCACGCAACCACCTGACCTCTCTGGCGGGGAGCCGGGCCGGCACGTCGCCGTCGTCGCGCCTATACCTCGGCCAACCATCCGCCGACAAGCAGAATGCGCCTTTTTCGGCCGAGTCTCAACCTTTTCGTAACCCCACCTTCGGGCGATGTTGCAACGGTATTTTTACCCGCAGACAACTCGGACTCGGACCGCGCGGTCCCTTGATCAACGTTCTACGCTGCCTTATGACCGAGGAGCGGCCTGTGCGGTGGTTGGACGAAGCCGAGTCTGATGCGTGGCGCTCCTACATCGTCGCGACGTTGCGGTTGCGGCAGCGGCTGCACCGCGAGCTGGCCGACCGGCACGACGTCTCGCTGACGGATTACGAGGTGCTCGTCTGCCTGGAGATCCAGCCGGAACGCCGGATGCGGATGTCCGAGCTGGCCGTCTTGATGGGCTCGACGAAGAGCCGGCTGTCCCACCAGGTCGGCCGCCTCGAGGACGCGGGGATGGTCCGCCGGGTCCGCGACCCGGAGGACAAGCGCGGCGTCATCACGGAGCTGACCGACGACGGCGTGCGGCTGCTGGAGTCCGCGGCCCCGACACACGTCGAGGGCGTGCGCGAGCACCTGATCGACCTGCTGAGCCCGGAAGAGCAGGCGACGATCGCCTCGGCGTTCGGCCGGGTGCTGGACCACCTGACCCAGGTGGAGGGCTGACGCGGTTTCGCGTCAGCCGCGCACCCGGTCTGCTTGCGGTAGCGGTGGGATTCGAACCCACGGAGAGGTTGCCCCCTCGCATGTTTTCAAGACATGATCCTTCGGCCGCTCGGACACGCTACCTCTGGTCACGAGGGTAGCCGACCGGCTTTCGCGGCAACCTCAGCCGTGTCCCGGACGTGCTCGGGGTCATGGGTCATGGGCGTCGTCCGCGGCCTAGCTCCAGGTGAGCGTCAAAGCCGCGCCCTGGGCGTGGCCCGCCTCCGCGGCCGGGGTGCGGGTCGACGGGTCCAGGGGGTTCTGGCCGATCGCCGCGACCGAGGCTTCGTCCGGGCTGATCACCGCGATCTCCGCGCCCGCCTTTCGCAGGTCCTCCAGCACGGTGAGCAGGGCCTTCTCGCCGGGCAGCGGCGATTCCAGGCCCATCGGCGCGACCACCGTGACGCGGGTGGCGCCCGCCGCGTAGTCCGCGTTCTCGCCGGAACGGACGCCGCCGTCGATGTAGCGGCGGCCGTCGATCGTGGTCGGGGGCCAGATGCCCGGGACCGCGCAGCTTGCCGCCACCGCGTCCACCAGGCTGACGCCCGACTCGCGGTCGAACTGCCGTGGCTCGCCCGTTTCCGCGTCGACCGCCACCAGGACGATGCGCTGCTCCGGCCAGTCGTGGGACGGCAGGCGGGCGGCGATCACCGCGCGGCGGTCCGCTTCGGGCACCGTTTCGGCGCTCAGCGCCAGCTCACCGACGCGCTGCCGCACCTCGGCGGGTGAGCCGGCGTCCTCGAACGCGGCGCCGAAGTCCGCGACGAACTTCTCCATGTCGATCTCGGCCGGGATCTCCGGGGTCTGCCGCGCCGGGTCGGCCTGGCGCGCGAGGAGGTCCGCCAGCGCGACGCCGCTGGTGACCTGCGCGGCGACCGTCGCGCCCGCCGACGTGCCGACGATCAGGTCCGCGCCGGTGAGGTCCTGCCCGTGACCCGCGAGCCCGGCCAGCAACCCCGTCGTCCACGCGATCCCGGCGACCCCGCCGCCACCCAGCACCAACGCCTGTCCGCTCATGCGGGCACCCTAACGGCCCCCACCGACAGTTCCGGTACGGCTCAGGGCTGGCGCAGCTGCTTCGCGGCGATCCGGGCGCGCACCTCGGGGCGGCGCAGCGGCGGCACGGTCGCCGGCGGCTGACGGCGTTCGGGCAGCTGCTCCAGCAGCCTCGTGGTGATCTCGGTGATCTCCGCGACGGCCGCCTCGAACGGCTCGCGCGTGGCGTCCGACAAGGACTGCACGCCCGTCACCTTGCGGACGTACTGGCGGGCCGCGGCCTCGATCTCCTCGTCCGTCGCGGACGGCTGGAGTCCCCGCAGGGTGGTGATGTTTCGGCACATGCCGTCCAGGGTACGACGCTGCGGAGGTCCGGATCACACGGTCGGGTTGGCTGTCGCCGACCTCGTTGACGCTGCTGCCTGCGCTTGGGCAATGTCGGGGTAGTGCCCCTCAGACCGCGTCCCTTCCGCTCCACCCGCCCCGAATCCGGCATTCTCGAAGAACGACCCGAAACCCCGATCCCGGAACAGGCTTGGCCCCGCGTGCGGGCCGACGAGCTGGTCACCCTCGTGGCACACGTCTTCGCCGCCCACGGTTTCCCCGAAGCGCGGGCCCGCATCGCGGCCGAAGCGCTCTGCCACGGCGATCTGACCGGATCGCCGGCCACCGGCGTCGCCGAGCTGACCCGGACCCACCTGCCGTTGCTGAAGAACGGCCACGTCGTGCCGCGCGCCGAGCCGTTGATGATCGCCGACCGCGGGGCCGCCGCGCTGCTCGACTACCGGCGCGCGTCCGGCCTCTGGGCCGTCGGCGACGCGATGGACCGCGCGGTGACGCGGGCCGGGCGCTTCGGCGTCGGGCTCGTCTCGCTGCGCGGGGTCGGGCCGTTCGGCCGGGCCGGGCACCACGCCGCACGGGCGTTGCCGCACGCGATGATCGGGCTGGTGCTGGCGGCGGGCGGCGAGCCCGGCCAGCCGATGAACCCGCTGGGGATGGCCGCGCCGGGTGGCGCGTACCCCGAGTTCGTCTTCGACATGGACCACCCCGGGCAGGAGGCCGCCGCCGGGTTCACGCTGCTCGTCGAGGTCCTCGCCGGGGTGCTCTCCGGCGTCGCCGACCACGAACACGACACCGGCCTGCTGGTGATGGCCATCGCGCCGACGACGCTGCGCAGCGCCGACGGCTTCTACCGCGCGGCGAGCGCGTTGTTCGGCAGCATGCTCGGCTGGGAGGGCGGCGCCCCGATCCGCTACCCCGGCTGGCGCGAGGCCCAGCACCTCGAGCAGTGCCGGGCGCTGGGCGTCCCGCTGGCCGGCCCGGTGCGGCGCGAACTGGACGGCCTCGCCGCATCGCTCGGGCTGCCGCCGCTGACCAACGTCGGTTAGTGGACCAGGATGACCTTGCCGCGGTCGGGGCCGACGGCCACGACGTCGCCGTTCGTCAGCTGGCGGCCGCGGCGGGTCTCCACTTCGCCGTTGACCGTGACCTCCTCGGCGTCGATCAGGTCCTTCGCGTGGGAGCCGTCCTCGGCGAGGCCGGCGAGTTTGAGGAACTGGCCGAGCCGGATCGGCTCGCCGGTGATGGGTACGTCGACGGGGTCGCTCATACGCGCATCATGCCGGGTCAGGCGCGGGCGTCCGTCTGCCGGTAGAGCCCTTGGACGTCCGTGTCGAAGTAGCTCGAGTACGACGTGTCCGGGTCGTCGCCGCCGTACTCGAAACCGCCGATGACGCCGATGACCGTGCCCAGCCGGGTTTTCGGGTCCTCGCCGACCACCCACGGCCCGCCGCTGGTGCCGGTCGGGAAGCCCGCGCAGTCCACCTTGAGCTGGAAGGTGTCCTGGCGGCTGGTGGTGTTCCGGCAGACGGCCGGGGTCTCGGAGTCGTCCGGGTAGCCGGTCAGGGTGATCGGCTGCTCGAACGCGCTGCCGGTGGCCAGGGTGTTCGCGCCGACCAGGCTCTCCAGGGTTTTCGTGGTGCCCTCTTGGTGCGCGGTGGCGAAGCCGACGTCGAGGTCCGGGTCCGACGACTCGGTCCAGCCCGGGGCGACGAGTTCGTCGGACACCGTCCAGTAGCCGAACGGCGCGAGGCCGTCGTGGTAGGCGGGCGCGAAGGTGACGCCGGTGACGTAGTCGCCGCCTTCGCCGTCGTGGATGCAGTGGGCCGCGGTCAGCAGCACGTCACCCTGCCGGCTGTGGATGACGCTCGCGGTGCAGTAGTGCGCGCCGTCGACGAACAACGCGCCGACGGCCGGGCTGGACACGGCGGGCAGGTCGGCCGTCGACGCCGGCGTGGCGTCGAGAGCCGGGGTCGTCGCGTCCGCGGACTGCGGCCGCCGGGCGACGCCGGCCACGACGAAAACCGCGCCGAGCAGCAGGACGGCGGCGAGGGACAGCAGAACGGCGGGCCGCCGCACGTGCATCGCCTCCTCGTCCGTCGCCCCCGGCACGACCAGATCACCTTAGGACGTCGCACCGACACTTTCAGCACACCCACAGCAAGCTCACAGCCGCTAGTATCCGTAACTCGGGAGTAACACCTAACGGGCGGGAGGGCCGATGAAGCAGTTCGCGGACAAGGTCGTGGTGATCACCGGGGCGGGGTCGGGGATCGGCCGGGCGACGGCGCTGGAGTTCGCGCGGCGGGGCGCGCGGGTGGCCCTCTCCGACGTCGACGCCGCGATCGCGGAGGAGACGGCGAAGCTGGCCGGGGAGCACGCGCGGGCCTACCCGCTCGACGTCGCCGACCGGGCCGCTGTGCTCTCGCACGCCGACGAGGTCGTGCGCGACTTCGGGCGCGTGAACGTCGTCGTGAACAACGCCGGTGTCGCGCTCGGCGCGACCGTCGAGGAGATGGCGTTCGAGGACTACGACTGGCTGATGGGCGTCAACCTCGGCGGCGTCGTGAATGGCACGAAGGCGTTCCTGCCGCACCTGATCGCCTCCGGCGAGGGGCACGTCGTGAACATTTCCAGCGTGTTCGGCTTCGTCGGCGTGCCGACGCAGAGCGCGTACAACGCGGCGAAGTTCGCGGTCCGCGGATTCACCGAAGCACTGCGCGAAGAAATGCTGATCGCGCGGCACCCGGTCGCGGTCAGCTGCGTGCACCCGGGTGGGATCAAAACCAACATCGTGCGCAACTCGCGAGGCGGCGACGGCGACCAGGAGAAGGCCGCGGTGGGCTTCGACCGGATCGCGCAGACCACACCGGAGAAGGCCGCGCTGACGATCCTGCGGGGCATCGAGCGGAAGTCGGCGCGGATCCTCATTGGACCGGACGCCTACGTGATCGACGCCATCCCGCGTGTCCTCGGCTCCGCTTACCAGCGGCCGCTCGCCGTCCTCGCGCGACTCGGCCTGAAACAGCTGAAAAGCTGAAACTCTTTTCGCTACTGCGCCTTTCGGGCGAACCCTCTGGTCCGGGACGGCGGACCTGCGCCACTGTGGATCACTCTTCCCGGCCTGCTCCGCTCCGGAACGCTTCACTCAATGGAGTTGCGTTTCTGACAAGGCCGTCCGAAATGGTCCAGAATGCGTGGGGTCCGTGAGCCCCGTACCGGAGGTCCCCGATGCCGCGCACCGCACCGAGCGTTGCGACCCGTCCGTCCAGTGACCGCGCCGCGGTGGAACTGCCGGATCGCACCGGCATCGTCGCGGCCAGCCTGCCCCGGCGCCGCCGCACCGACGACGAGCTGCCCGAGCTCACCGAGCCGATCTACACCCGGCCGCCGGTGTGCGACCAGGACCTGCGCCCGAAGTCCGTGGTGATCCGCCGCCGCGCCCGCACGTGGCTCGGCGGCGGCGCCGCGGTGCTGCTCGTCGCGGCCGGCTGGGTCGCCGGCGGCCTGCTGAGCGGCGGGCTCTTCGCGCCGGCACCGGCGGACGACGTCGCCCAGGTCGACCCGAGGCCCGCCGTCGCGGCCGCCCCGGCGCCGCTGCCCCAGCCCCAGCCCCAGCCGTTGCCCCAGCCCCCGGTCGTCGTCCCGGCGCCGACGACCGTCTACGTGCCGGTGCCCGCGTCGAAGCCGGCGTCGAAGCAGGTTCAGGTGCAGGCGAAGGCCCAGCCGAAGAAGCCGTCGGCGGACGACACCGACGTGCCGCGCGTCGACCTGCCGTCGGCGACGACCCCGCCGCCGTCCACCAACGCGGTCCAGGAGTGGGTCGACGCGGCGGAAAGCGTGATGCAGCAGTACCAGTACCGCTCCGGGCGCTGAGTCAGGCGCCGGACCAGCGGTATTCGTGCTCCGGGCGCCCGGTGGCGCCGTAGCGCAGCCGCATCTGGACCGTGCCCGACTCCGCCAGCGCCGTCAGGTACCGCTGCGCCGTCGCGCGCGCCATGCCCAGCTCACCGGCGACTTCCGCCGCCGACAGCGGACGTCCCGCGCGCCGCAGCTGCTCCGATACCAGCCGGGACGTCGCCGTCGACTGGCCCTTCGGCGCGGACGTCCGGTCCTGGTCGTGCAGCACCCGGTACGCGCGGTCGACGTCGTCCTGGGCCAGGGTGCGCCCGTCGGTGAGCAGGCCGCGAAAGCGCGCGTACGACGTCAGCCGCTCGGCCAGCTGCCGCGTGGTGAACGGCTTGATCAGGTAGTTCAGCGCGCCGGCCCGGATCGCCGCGGCCACCGACGCACTGTCGGTCGCCGCGGACAGGACGATCGTGTCGGTCTGCAGCTCCGGCAGCACGGCGAGGCCGGACTCGTCGGGCAGGTAGACGTCGAGCAGCACCAGGTCCGGCGTCAGCTCGCGCACCCGGGCCCGCGCCTCGGCCGCGGTGTGCGCGGTGCCGACCACCGCGAAGCCCGCGACCTCCTCGACGAACCCGGCGTGCACGCCGGCGACCCGGAAGTCGTCGTCCACGATGAGCGTGCGGATCATCCGTCCTCCGTCAGCATTCCGGGCAGTTTGGCGACGAACAGGGCGCCGGTCTCGCCTTCGCCGGGGTCGGCCAGCCAGACGTCGCCGCCGCGGGCCCGCGCGGCCTGGCGGGCCAGCGCCAGCCCGAGTCCGTGCCCGGGCGCGATCTTCGTCGAGACGCCTTCGTCGAACAACGTCCGGCGCAGGTCGGCCGGCACGCCGGGGCCACTGTCCACAACGGACACGTGCAGCGTCGCGCCGTCGGTGAGCAGGCCGATCTCGACGGTCGCCGGGCGTCGCGGTCCCATCCGCGCGGCGTGCAGCGCGTTGTCCACGAGGTTGCCGATCACGGTGTTCGCGGCGATCGGGTCGGTCACCGTCGTCGGAACCCAGGTGTCGTCGGCGAGCTTGAGCGTGAGGCCCTTTTCCTGCGCCTGCTCGGTTTTCGCGACCAGCAGCGCCTGCAGGTACGGGTCGGCGACGGCGTCGCCCAGCTCGGTCGGGTGCGCCGACGGCGAGTCCGTGAGCGTCTGCAGGTACTCGACGGCTTCGGTGTGGTGGCCGAGCTGGAGCAGCCCGTAGAGCGTGTGCAGCCGGTTCGCGAACTCGTGGCGTTGCGCGCGCAGGCCGTCGGACAGGGCGCGGATGCCGTCCAGCTCGCGGGTGAGCGTGTCGAGGTCGGTGCGGTCGCGGAAGGTCAGCACGGTGCCGATCGGCCGGTCGTCCAGCCGCACCGCGCGGGAGTTGATCACCAGCACGCGGTTCCCGGCCACGGCCAGCAGGTTGTCTACCGGCCGGCCCTCACCGACGGCCTTGTGCAGCCGCGGCGACAGCTCCAGCTCGGCCAGCGCCGCGCCGATCGGGAGCTGCGTGCCGAGCAGGCGTTCGGCCTCGTCGTTGCGGACGGAGACGCGGTTCGCGTCGTCGACGGCCAGCACGCCTTCGCCGATCCCGTGCAGCACGGCTTCGCGTTCGTAGAGCAATTCGGTGAGTTCGTGCGGCTCGAGGCCGTGGGTGACGCGCCGCAGGCGCCGGTTGAGCAGCGCGGACGCGCCCGCGCCGAGCAGCAGCGCGCCGCCGGCGAACAGCAGCGTGATGACGAGCAGCCGGTTGAAGTCGCCGGTCGGGTCGCCGACCTCGAAGCCGACGCTCACCTCGCCGACCACGCGCCGCCCCTGCCAGATCGGGGTCTTGCTGCGCACCGACAGCCCGAGCGTGCCGCTCTGCACCGCGCTGATCTCGTCCTGCCCGGCCAGCGCCAGCTCCGGGGACGTGCTCACCCGCTGGCCGATCAGGCTCGTCGTCGGGTGGGCGAGCCGGATGCCCTGGTCGTCGGTGATCACCACGAACAGCGCGTCGTTGACCTCGGTCACCGCCAGGACGCGGTCCTCGAGCGGGCCGCCGGGGAGCTTCGCGGCCGCGTTCGCGACGACCACCGGGTCGGCGGCCACGGACTTCGCGATGGCCAGCGCGCGGCGGCCGTACTGGTCGGTGAGCGTGCGGCTCAGCAGGACGCTGACCAGCGCGACGCCCAGCCCGACGACGAGGACGACCACGCCGATCTGCAGCAGCAGCACCTGCCTGCTGAACCGCATCCGCGGGAAGAGCGCCCACTTTGGCATGGCTGGGAACATACCCCCAGCTCACGGGGGTGCGCTAAATGAGCAAAACATGCATAACGCGCAGCTCGCACGCAGAACGTCGACAAGCTTCACCTGGGCGCCACGCGTATTTAACGTGCCTTCCAACGTGACAGGCACCACGTGACGAAGGAGTCACTCCCCATGGTTCCCCCACTGATCGAACTCACCGGAGCCACCAAGCGGTTCCCGAGCGGGTCCGGTTCCGTGCACACGGCCGTCCGCGACCTGACCATGACCGTCCAGCCCGGTGAGTTCGTCGCCGTCGTCGGCCCCACCGGCTGCGGCAAGTCGACGACGCTCTCGCTGGTGTCCGGGCTCCAGCCGCCGTCCGCCGGGCGGGTGCAGGTGAACGGCACCGACGTGAAGTCCATTCCGGACGGTGTCGGCTACATGTTCCAGACCGACGCCGTGATGCCGTGGCGCTCGGTGCTGGACAACGTCGCGTCGGGGCCGCGCTTCCGGGGCGTGCCGAAGGCCGAGGCCCGCGCGCAGGCCGTCGACTGGATCGGCCGCGTCGGGCTCGCCGGGTTCGAGAAGTACTACCCGCACCAGCTCTCCGGCGGCATGCGCAAGCGCGTCGCGCTGGCTCAGACGCTCGTCACCAAGCCGAAGATCCTGCTGATGGACGAGCCGTTCTCGGCGCTGGACGTGCAGACCCGCGCGCTCATGCAGGACGAGCTGCTGCGGCTGTGGTCCGGTTCCGGCGCCGCGGTGATCTTCGTGACGCACGACCTCGACGAGGCGATCGCGCTGTCGGACAAGGTCGTCGTGCTGACGTCCTCGCCGGCCACCGTCAAGGACGTCTTCGAGATCCCCCTGGAGCGGCCGCGGAAGGTCGAGGACCTGCGCCTCACCGAGGACTTCCGCAAGCTCTACGCCGACATCTGGGAATCGCTGCGCAGCGAGGTCGACAAGGCCCGCGAGAAGGGAGCGACCAGTGTCGCTTGAGACGCCGGCGGCCAAGGCCGCATCGGGTGGGGCGGGTGGGCCGGAAACAGCACTGCCGGTTCTGGAGACCGAGCAGGACATCATGGCCCGCGCGAAGCAGGCCTCCGCGCGCCGCAAGCGCAACATCTGGCTGCTGCGCTTGGCGATCGTCGTCGTCTGGCTGGGCAGCTGGGAGCTGACGGCGACGTACTGGATCGACCCGTTCTTCTACTCGAAGCCGTCGAACATCTGGCAGCGGCTGGTCGAGTGGTTCAGCACCGGCACCGACTTCGGTTCCATCTGGTACAACATCTTCACCACCGTCGAGGAAGCCTTGCTGGGCTTCGTGATCGGTGCGATCGCCGGGGTCGTGCTCGGCGTCGTCCTGGGCCGCAGTGAGTACCTCGCGCAGGTGCTCGCGCCGTTCATCAAGGCGGCCAACGCCCTGCCCCGCATCGTGCTCGCGGCGCTGTTCGTGATCTGGTTCGGCCTCGGGCTGTCGTCGAAGGTCGCGACCGTCGTCGTGCTGGTGTTCTTCGCGGTGTTCTTCAACGCCTTCACCGGCGCCCGCGAGGTGGACCGCAACCTGATCGACAACGCCCGCATCCTCGGTGCGACGCGCGGCCAGGTGCTGAAGTCGATCGTGCTGCCGAGCGCGACGTCCTGGATCCTCTCCTCGCTGCACGTCGCCTTCGGGTTCGCGCTGATCGGCGCGGTCGTCGGCGAGTACACCGGCGCCAAGGCCGGCATGGGCTTCCTGATCAGCAACGCGCAGGGCACGTTCGACACCGCCGGGGTCTACGCCGGGATGCTGATCATCACCGTCGTCGCGCTGCTGGCCGAATGGGGCATCGGCACCCTGGAAGGCCGCTTGCTGCGCTGGCGGCCGAACGTCAGCTCCGCGGCGCAGGGGATCTGACATGCGTCTCAAGAGGACACTCGCGATCACGGCCGCGCTGGCCGTCACCGTCGGCGGGGTCACGGCGTGCCGCGACTCGCGCTCGATCGACTTCGGCGACGGCGGGCAGCCGCACATCAAGATCATGGTCGGCGGCCTGTCCAAGGTGATCTACCTGCCGGCCCAGCTCGCGCAACAGCTGGGGGAGTACAAGAAGCAGGGCATCGACGTCGAGCTGTTCGACCAGCCGTCGGGCGCCAACGCGGAGACGTCGCTGCTGGCCGGTGAGGTGCAGGGGGTGGTCGGGTTCTACGACCACACGATCGACCTGCAGGCCAAGGAGCAGTGCATGCAGAGCGTGGTGCAGTTCGCCAACGTGCCGGGTGAGGCGGAGATGGTCGCCGCGGCCAAGGCGGGCGAGATCAAGTCGGGCAAGGACTTCAAGGGACGCACCCTGGGCGTGACGTCGCTCGGTTCGTCGACGGACTTCCTCACCAAGGCCCTCGCGCAGCGCGGCGGCGTCAGCTCGAAGGACTACACGCCGTACAAGGCGGGCGCCGGGCAGACGTTCATCACCGCGCTGAACCAGGGCACGATCGACGCCGGGATGACGACCGACCCGACGATCGCGCAGCTCACGAACACGGGCCAGGCCAAGGTGCTTTACGACATGCGCACGATCGAGGGCACCAAAGCCGCTTTGGGCGGTTTGTACCCGGCGAGCTCGTTGTACATGAGCTGCACCATTGTCGAGCGTTATCCCGACGTCGTGCAGAAACTCGCCAACGCGTACGTCGCGTCGCTGAATTGGCTTTCGAAGCACTCGCCGGAAGAGGTGGCGGCGATCATGCCGCCGTCGTTCGCCGGCGGGGACAAGGCGCTCTACGTGAAGTCGCTCGAGGACAGTCTGCCGATGTTCACCGCGGACGGCCGGATGGACCCGGCGGGCGCGCAGAACGTGCTGAAGGTGCTGGGTGATTCGTCCAGCAACGTCAAGCCGAAGAAGGACAAGATCGACCTGTCGAAGACGTACACGACGAAGTTCGTCGACGCGGCGAAGGCGCAGGCGGTCCAGTGACCCCGCTCACCTGACCGGGCGGTTGGTGAGCAGCATGGGACCCGTGAAGGCCTCTTCCCCCGCGGAGGCCTTCACGGGTCTTTTCGTCCATTCGGGAGCAAATACGGCAAATATCGTGATTCGTTCCCGGAATGTGAAGACCCTTCGAAAGTAGCTACCTTCCGGTTGTCGCGGATTCAACACTGGTCACACGGTTTTCCCGGGTCCCCACCCTGTGAACGGAGTCTCCGTCATGACCAGAATCGCTTCTTCTCGTGCCGTCCGCGTGCTCACGGTCGCCGCCGCCGCGGCCGCCGGCCTGGCGATGGCCGGCCCGGCACACGCGGCGGTCGAGTACGGGTCTCACTTCCACGGGCACCAGTTCGCCGGGGGCAACTGGGGCGGCTACGTCAGCTTCGGCAGCTTCACCACGGCCACGGCGAGCTGGACCGAACCGACCGTGACCTGCCGCTCCGGCAACGACCTGTTCGCCCCGTGGGTCGGCATCGACGGCGACGGATCGTCCACAGTGGAACAGACCGGCGTCGAGACGGACTGCTCCAGCGGCCGCCCGGTGTACTCGGCCTGGTACGAGATGTACCCGGCCGCGCCGGTCTACTACTCGGTGTCGGTCGGCGCGGGCGACAAGATCACCGCGACGGTGACGCGGACCGCGACCAACACCTACAAGCTGGACCTCACCGACTCCACCAAGGGCTGGACCAAGACCACCACGAAGTCGCTGACCTCGAAGCACGCGTCGGCGGAGGCGATCATCGAGTCGCCGACCGACTCCTACCCGACGATCTCCGGCGGCATCAAGTTCACCGGCGTCAAGTTCAACGGGACGAACCTGGCCTCGACCAGCCCGTCCGGCCTGAGCGCCGACGACCGCGGCACGAACACCTGGACCCCGGGCGCCATCGGCTCGGACGGCCAGAGCTTCACCATCTCGCGCCACTGAGCCGGTACCGAGCGGTCACTTCAGGTTGTTGATCGCCCACGCGACGACCATCACCGCGAGGACAAGCGAGATGGCGGCCTGCAGCATCATCGTCATCTTCGCCCAGATCCGCAGGGGCATGACGTCGGTGGGGCTGAAGGCGGCCGCGTTGGTGAACGAGAAGTAGAGGTAGTCCAGGTAGGACGGTTCCCAGTCCTGGTGCGCCAGGTTCGGGTCGGCCATCTGCGGGAACTGCAGGTCGGGGTACGGCGCCCGGCCTGCAGCCCGCTTGCCGGGGCCGCCGCGGTCGAACTCCCAGTACCAGAGGGAGAAGGCGACGATGTTCGTCCAGTAGACGATCCCGCCGGTGACGAGCACGGCACCGGCGCGGTCGCCGATGGTGCCGGTCGCGATGCTGTAGACGAGCGTGATCGCGGACCCGGCGTTCACCGCCGTCACGGCGCCGACGAGCAGCAGCGAGATGACCCGTTCGACCGCGCTGAACTCCGTCATCCGGCCCGGGTTGACCAGCAGCAGCGCGACGACGAGCAGCGCGGAGACGGCGGGCAGGAGCCACTGCGGGTGCAGCGCCATGTCGTCGGGCAGGGCGACCTGCAGCACGAGCGTGGCCACGACGACGCCCATCGCGGGCCAGCGCGTCTCACCGGCGGTCCGGCGGCGCCACGCGGGAAGTGCCTCTTCTGTCACCGGGTCACGGTACGTCCGCGGCGATCACCCCGCAGGTGCGGTCGTGACGTCGGCCGGCATCTTGTTCGCGACGTCGGTCCGGGACCGCGCGCCGAGCTTCCGCAGCACCTTCGCGACGTGCTGCTCGACCGTCCGCGGCGACAGGAACAGCCCGTCCGCGATCTCCCGGTTCGTCCGGCCTTCGGCGAGCATCCGCGCGACCTCGCGTTCCCGCGGCGACAGCTCGCTGCCGTAACCACGACGTCCACGCTGTGAAGGCGCCCACGCGCCGTGCTCGCGCAGCTGGTGGCGGCAGCGGCCGGCGTCGCGGGTGGCGCCGAGGTGCTCGTACGCCTCGGCCGCGGCGGACAGCTCGTCGACGGCGTCGCGGTTGCCCGCGGCGAGCCGGCACAGCGCGGCCCGCTCGCGCATGGCCGTCGCCGGGTAGGGCATCGGCAACGCCCCGTAGCCCGAGGTGGCTTCGTCGAACAGCGTCGCCGCGGCCAGGTGCTTGCCGCGTGCTTCGAGCAGCACGGCCCGGCCGGCCACCAGCGCGGCCGTCGCCACCGGCGCGTCCCGGCCCTCGATGCCGCGCGCAAACGCTTCCACCACGCTGTCGGCCTCGGGCCAGCGCCCGGCCCGCGCGTACGCCTGTGCCGCCGCCGGGACCAGCGCGGCCGCCCAGATCCAGACGCCCTTGCGTCCGGCCGCGGCGACGGCGGTATCGGCCACCGCGCACGCGCCGTCGACGTCGTCGGTCGCCAGCCGGACGCTGATCAGCACGCCGGCGGCGGACAGCACCACCGGGATCGGGCCCTGGTCCGGCGCGTGCACGCTCGCCGCGGTCAGGTGCCGCGCCGCGGTCGCGAACTCCCCGCGCACGGCGGCGAGCCCGCCCAGCACCAGCGACGACTCCATCACGATCGGGCCCAGCTCCGGGTAGCTGTCGCGCAGCTGCTCGGCGGTCTCGGCGAGCCCGCTCCACTGCCCGCGCACCCAGTCCAGCCGGACGCGGGTGCCCTGGATCAGGCCGATCGCGTACAACGCGCCCGCGTCGGTCGCGCGCCGGACGCCTTCGGTCACCAGCCGCTGCGCGCGGTCGAGGTAACCGGCCCAGGCCTGCCCGTCGGCGAGGTTGCACCACAGCCGGGCCAGCTGGACGCGCTCGGCGACCGTGCCGACGGTGTCCGACAGCGCCTCGAACTCCGCCCACGACGCAGGATCGCCGACGTGGGACGCGGCCGCGATCCGGTCGGCGGTCAGCGCCAGCCGCAGCTCGGGGTCGTCGAGCCGGTCGTAGACCTCACCCGCGCGAGCGCGCCAGGCCTCGTGCCAGGACAGCGGCGTCAGCCCGTCGATCGGCTGGGCGAGCAGGGTGATCCCGCGCGCGGCGAGGTCGGGCCGGTCGACGAGCTCGCCGACCGCGCGCTCGACCTCCAGCCGGCCGCGGCCCAGCTGCCCGATCGTGCGGACCAGCAGCATGCCGAGGCTCAGCCGGATCGACCCGCGCACCGACGGCGGCAGCGTCACCTCTTCGAGGACGTGCTCCAGCGTGCCGATGACGTCCGGGCGGAACCCGCGCAGCGCCACCTGGCTCAGCTTGCCCGCCACCCGCCCGACGTCGGACTGCGCCGGGCCGGGCTCGGCGAGCACCGACTGCAGGAGGTCGATCGCGCGCGACGTCTCGCCGCGGGCGATCGCCTCGTCGGCCGCGGCTTCGGCGTAGTGGCGCCACTGGTCGACGCGCCCCGCCGCGCGGGAGTGCCGCGCCAGCAGGGTGAGCGGGGGTGCCGGCTGCGCGGCGAGCACGCGGATCGCCTGCGCGTGCAGCAGCGCGCGCTCGGGTCCGCTCACCGTGTCGTAGACGGCCTTGCGCGCCAAGGGGTGCCGGAAGCCGTACTTGCTGTCGCCGACCTCGCCGAGCACCCCGGCGGACAGCGTGGCGAGCAACGCCGCGCGCAGGTCGTCGCCGGCCAGCCCGGCCAGCTCGCCGAGCACCCCGGCTTCGGCGCCGACGCCGAGCACCGCGGCCGCGCCGGCCAGCCGCACCGCCGGCCCGGGCAGCCCGGAAAGCCGTTCGGTGACGGCTTCCCGCAGCAGCACCGGCACTTCGAGGTTCTCCAGCAACCGATCGGAGAGGACTTCGCCGACCGGCAACCGTTCGGCCGCGTCGCGCAGGGCCCGCAGGGTTTCCTCGACGACGAACGGGATCCCGGCCGTGCACTCGTGCAGCTTCGCGGCGAAGTCGTCGGTGACGCGCGGGAGGTCGAGGATTTCGACGGCGAGCGCGCGCACCGCGGGGACGTCGAGCGCGCCCAGCGCGACGCGCGCGGAGTGCACCGCCGCCCCGGTCCGGAGCGGCGCGCCGGGGCGGGCGCCGGGTCCGGTGCGGGACGCGGCGACCACGGCCAGCTCCGGCGGCATCGACGCGGCGAGGAACCGCAGCAGGTCGAGGGTGTCCTCGTCGGCCCACTGCAGGTCGTCGAGCAGCACGAGCGCGGGCCCGCACGCGGTCAGCAGCTCCCGCACCGCGCGGAACACGCGGTGGCGTTCGGCGACCGGGTCGGCCAGTGGCTCTGGCTGCGGAGGAAGCGCTTCCGCGAGTTCGGGCAGCAACGGCCGCAGCACGCCGGCGACCGGGCTGAGCGGGCCGAGCGGCGCGTCGCCCGCGGAGCGCAGCGCCTCCAGGATCGGGCCGTAGGGAAAGGGTTCGCGCAGCGGCTGGCAGGTCCCGGTGAGCACGCGGCCGCCGTCGAACTCGGGGCGCCGCGCGATCTCGGCGAGCAGCCGGGTGCGGCCCATCCCGGGCTCGCCTTCGATCAACACGGCGGCCGGGCGCAGCCGGAGGACGTCGACGATGGCGTCGAGCTCGGTGTCACGGCCGGTCAGCCGCGCCCGTCCGGACCGGACGGAGACGGAGGTGGGGCGGGGCGCGGTCAGCCACATTTGACCTCCTCGACGCACACCGGGGGCTGTGCGCGGGAGCCTAAGCAGCGCTCAACCCGTCCGTAAACCTTTCACCGAATAGGTGGCCGACACCGGGCACGCACGTCCGCCTACTGGCTGTCACCGGGTTTCCGGGGGAAACGCCGCTCCTCGGGCGCCGCGCGAGCGAAACGTCGGCGTCTCAGCCGTTCCGGCAGCGCTTACCACGTTCGGTGAATCGCGTCGGCTACGGAAAGTAGTGCACGGAAACCCTACTTACGGACCTGTCCGACCGGGTGACGCTCCGCACTTGAGGCCGCTTGGAGCAGCGGATACGGCCGCGGGGAATGCGTATACCCATTCGCCGGGTGCCCGGATTGCACCGTAACGCCCATAACGGGGACGCTCTGCCGGGGAGTTCCGCTGCGTGGCCGGTGGGGAGCCGCGCGTAACCACCTCTAGGGAGAAGCATGAAGATCGCCAGACTCTTCGGTGCCGCTGCCGTTGCCGTGATGACGACGGGCGCGCTCGCCGCGATCGCCGTCCCCGCGTCCGGCCAGGACCTGCTGAACCCCGACATCGTGCCCGCGATGCAGCGCGACCTCGGCCTGACCCACGACCAGGCGGTGGCCCGGCTGAAGAGCGAGGACGTCGCGAACAAGGTCTCCGCGGCCGTTTCCGCGACCCTCGGCGACGCGCTCGGCGGCGTCACCTACAACGCCACCACGGGCAAGGCGCACGTCGAGACGACGAACGCCGCGCTGCTCGGCAAGATCCGCGAAGCCGGTGCCGAGGCCGAGCTCGTGAAGTTCAGCTCCCGGCAGCTCGACTCCACTGTGGACACCCTGAACGCGGCCGACAAGGCGGCGCCCGCGTCGATCACCGGCTGGGGCGTGGACTCCACCACCAACCGCGTCACGCTGACCGTGCTGCAGGGCCACACGAGCGCGGCCGACGCGTTCCTCACGCGGTCCGGTGTGGACAAAGCGGCGGTGACGGTCCTCCAGACGGCCGCGAAGCCGTCGCTGTACGCCAACATCCGGGGTGGTGACGCCTACTACATCGGCGGCTCGTCGCGCTGCTCGGTCGGGTTCTCGACGACCACCGGCTTCCTCACCGCCGGGCACTGCGCCGCGCTCACCGGCGGCGGCGCCCTGACCGGGTCCAACGGCGCCGCGCTCGGCTCGTGGGGCACCTACCGGTTCCCGGGCAGCGACTACGCCTCGGTCCGGACGAACAGCAGCTGGACCCCGGTCGGCCAGATGAACAACGGCACCGCGGTGCGCGGCTCGTCGAACGCGGCGACCGGCACCTCGGTCTGCAAGGCCGGCTCGACCACCGGCTGGACCTGCGGCACGGTCGGCGCCAAGAACCAGAGCGTCCGCTACGCCGAAGGCACGGTCAACGGCATGACCGCGACCAACGTCCGCTCGGCCGCGGGTGACTCGGGCGGCGGCTTCATCGCCGGCAACTCGGCGCAGGGCATCCTGTCCGGCGGCAACACGACCGTGACGTACTTCTTCCCCATCGGTGCCGCGCTCTCGGCGACCGGCACCACGCTCCGCCTCGGCTGATCCTCCCCCGGTAACGGCGAAAGGGCGGGTTTCGGGCGCCTCCAGCGCGCCCGAAACCCGCCCTTCCGTTCCTCGCCGCGGGAATGGGAGGTTTGCGGGTCAGACGTTGCTGATCTCCTCGATCAGCCCGTCGACGTCGAAGTACGCGGCCTCTTCGCCGAGCGGCACCAGCTCGTAGGACGCGTCGAGGAACGTGCGGACGTCCTCGATCTCCAGCTCGAACGACGCATAGCCGTCCGGTGACTCGATTTCGAGGGTCAGGAAGTCTTCGTCCGCGGACAGGTCCGGGCGGACGCGGACGTCGCCCAGGCCGGCCGGCTCGTCCAGGCCTTCGACGAGCAGCTCACGGGCGAACGTCCACTCGATCCACCGGCCGCGCTCGGTCCGGAACGCCACGGTGACCGCGAACGGCTCCTCGGCGTGGTAGGAGAGGCGCGACAGGACGGGCGTGGTGCTCTCGTTCAGCACCACGAACTGGCTCTGGTGTACGGCTTCGGTGTGCACGGGCCCTCCTGGAGTCTCGCTTCGGTTCGCGCGGCGCGAACTGTTCGCCAAGGAGATGACCAGGGCCGACGGTCATGACGAAGAAACCTTCACGTTCACTTGATCGGTTGCATCCGTCCATTGTGGTGTAACGCCGGGCACATACCCCTTGCGCTCAGGCGGCAACGGATGGTGACGGTTCGCGCAGCGCGATCGGCAGCTTCTTCCGCAGCACGAGCAGGGCCGGGACGGCTGCCGCGCAGGTCAGGGCCAGTACCGACCACGTCAGCGCGTTGCCGATGCTGAGCAGAGCGGACAGCAGGCCGGGCGCGAGCGCCACCGGCAGGCCCCAGGACAGCTGGAAGATCGAACTCGCGCGTCCCTCGGCGCCCGGGGGAGCGGCCGCGGCCGCCGCCGCGGTCCCGGTCGGGCCGAACATCGCCTCCGCGATCGAGAAGCCGAGGCTCGTGAAGAGGATCAAGCCGGTGGCCACCGGCAGGGAAACGGCCTCCAGGGGAATCAGCAACCCGAAGCAGGCCGCGAAGATCGTCGCGGCGCCGATCAGCCCGGCCGTCCGGCTGTGGCCGGCCAGCAGCGCGACGATCGGGCGCTGCCCCGCCACCACGACCACGGTGCCGAGCGCGATGGCCGTCCCGGCGATCCACTGTGGACCGTGCAGCAGGTCGTGGACGACGAGCGGCAGCACCGCGAACTTGCTCGCGCTGGCGAGCGTGAAAGCCATGTGGGTGACGCAGAAGCCCGTGAACGGCCGGTCGCCGAGCACCGCGCGCCAGCTGCCCGAAGCGGCACTTTCACGTGAAAGTGCCGCGCCCAGGTGGTCGCTTTCACGTGAAAGTGCCGGGAGCAGCCGGATCAGCACAGCGGCGACGGCGAAGCTGGCCGCGTTGACGTAGGCGAGCAGGTGGAAGGTCCACGGGCTGGTGATCGCGGGCAGCACGGCGATCGCGCCGGCGCCGATCCCCGCGCCGGCGAACCGGCCGGCGGTCTGGGTGGCGAGCACGCGGTCGGTGTCCCGGCCCTCGGTGAGCCGGGCGGTCATCGGCGCGTTGCACGTCCAGAAGAGCCGGTCGCCGACCCCGGCGACGACCGTCACGACGATCACCTGCCAGCTGCTGTGCACGAGGGGGTAGGCGCAGAAGGCACCGATGCGCACCACGTTGCCGGTGATGAGCAGGGCGCGCGGGCCGAACCGGTCCATGGCGGCGCCGGCGGCCGGCCCGGTGACGAGCGCGAGCAGGGCGCCGGTGCTGAGCGACGTGCCCGCGTCGAGCAGGGTGAGGCCCTGGGCGTGCACCAGGAAGAGCAGGGCGAACGGACCCCAGAGCCCGCTGCCGAGCGCGTCGATCAGGGTCGCGACCAGGAAGATCCGACGGTTCCGAAGCATGCTTCCCCCCAGGTGGACAGCGCTCCAGGCTATCGGCCCGCGGCGCCCGCCTACGGGCCGAGCGGCAGGTTGAGGCCCACTTTCACGCGGTCCATCGCCACGCTCGTGGTGAAGTGCCGGACGTTCGGGTTGTCGAAGAACATCCGCCGGGTGAAGGCCTCGAAGCCCACCATGTCCGGGCACGTCACGATCAGCACGAAGTCGGCGTTGCCGGTGACGTAGTAGCACTGCTGGACGCAGTCGTCGCCGAGGACCTGGCGGCGGAAGGCGTCCAGGACCGCGAGGTTCTCCCGTTCCATCTCGACCATGACCACGAACGTCATGCTGAGCCCGAGCGCCCGCGGCGAGAGCACCGCCACCTCGCGCTCGATGACGCCCGCCTCGCGCAGCCGCTTGATCCGCCGTTGCACCGCCGCGGCCGAGAGGCCGACCTTCGCGCCGATCGTCTCGGCGATGGTGCGGGCGTCCGCCTGCAGGCAGGCGAGGATGGCGATGTCCAGCTGGTCGAGGTCGGGTGTCTGCACTCCAGCAGGCTAACCGGGAGCACCGACGATCCGCCTGGAGTTATCGGGCGCCTCACTCGCTCGTGACCGTGCTCACTACTCCGTACACAGGTAAGATGAAACAACTTTTTCAGTGACATCGAACACAACTGACCGGTCTACCAGGGGGTAGCCCATACAAGTGGAAGACCAGCCGGATTCTCCGCCAACCCGCCGGCGTGGGGAGGCTCTCCCGTGCCCGCACCTGCCGCCGTGTTGACCGGACTCGGCTCGTGGCTGCCGACGAAAGTCCTGGCCAACCACGAGATCGCCGCCCGGCTCGACACCTCGGACGAGTGGATCCGCACTCGCACGGGAATCCGCGAGCGCCGCGTCGCCGGACCCGGTGAGTCCACTGTGGATCTCGCCGTCGGCGCGGGCCGCAAGGCGCTGGCCTCCACCGACGGCGGCGCCGACGTGGTCGTGCTCGCCACCGCCACGCCCGACCAGCCCTGTCCGGCCAGCGCGCCGCAGGTGGCCGCCCGGCTCGGGCTCGGCACCGCCGCGGCCTTCGACGTCAACGCCGTGTGCAGCGGTTTCGTCTACGCGCTGGCCACCGCGGCCGGGTTCATCGCGGGCGGCATCGCCGAGCGCGTGCTCGTGATCGGCGCCGACACCTTCACCACGCTCATCGACCCGGAGGACCGCACCACCGTCCCGATCTTCGGCGACGGCGCCGGCGCGGTCGTCCTGCGCGCCGGTGACGCCGACGAGCCCGGCGCGTTCGGGCCGTTCGACCTGCACAGCGAGGGTGAGCACGCCGACCTGCTGTGGGTCGAGGCCGGCGGCTCGCGACGCCGGCTGTCGGACGACCCGGGCGACCGCTTCCTCGCCATGCAGGGCACCGCGGTGTTCCGGCACGCCTGCGCGCGGATGGCCGAGTCGTCGCGGACGGTCCTGGAGCGCGCGGGCTGGATGGTCGGCGACGTCGACCGCTTCGTCGGGCACCAGGCCAACATCCGGATCCTCCAGGCGACGGCGAAGCAGCTCGGCATGCCGGCCGACGCCGTGGTGGCCAACATCGACCGCGTCGGCAACACCAGCGCCGCGTCCATCCCGCTCGCGCTGGACGACGCCCGGCGCGACGGCACCCTCGCGCCCGGCAACCGCGTCCTGCTCAGTGCGTTCGGCGCGGGCCTGACCTGGGGTTCGACGGTGCTGCGCTGGCCGGAGCTGGGTCAGCCGTCCTGAGGTTCCGGGCCGGCTGTCCAGGTCGGCGTCGGCTCCTGGCGGCCGCGCAGCTCGAGCGCGCCGTGCTCGGTCCAGAACGCGCGCTCGCCCCGCAGCGCGCCGGACACGGCGGCGTCGCTCGCGAGGATCCGTGACGGCACCGCCTTGGCCAGCTCGGTGAGCCGCGCGGCCTCGTTCACGGCGTCGCCGATCACGGTGTACTCGAACCGGCTGCTGCTGCCGAGCTGCCCGGCGAACACCGGGCCGCTGGAGACGCCGATGCCGAGGTCGAGCTCGCCCGTCTCGCGCACCGCGTCGCGGATCGCCCGGGCCGCGGCCAGGGCGGCGGTCGGCGCGTCCGAGAGCCGCGTCGGCGCGCCGAAGACGCACAGCGCGGCGTCCCCCTGGAACTTGTTGACCAGCCCGCCACGGGCGTTCACCGCGGTGACGACGGCGGCGAACAGCCGGTTCAGCTTCCCGACCAGCTCCTCCGGCGGCGTCCGGTAGGCCAGCGCGGTCGAGTCGACGACGTCGACGAACAACGCCGTCACCTCGCGGACGTCGCCCGACAGCGAGGCGCCGTACTCCAGCGCGTGCCGGGCGACCTCGGCGCCGACGTGCCTGCCGAACAGGTCCCGCATCCGCGCCTGCTCCCGCAGCCCGGAAGCGAGCTGGTTCACCGACGTCTGGAGCAGGCCGATTTCGCTCGAGTCGTCGACGTCGACGACGACCTCGTTGTCCCCGCGGGCGATCTTGTCGAGCGCCACGCGCAGCCGGTGCAACGGCGCGGCGACGGCCCGGGCCAGCAGCGCCGTGCCGAGCGCGCCGACGACCAGGCCGATCACCGACAGCATGATCAGGCTGGCGGTGTGGTCGCCCGAGCCGAAGTCCGGCGGCGTGGCGACGAGCAGCACGCCCACGAGCGGCACCCCGCAGGTCAGCGCCCACGTGACGATCAGCCGCGTCAGCACGGTCACCGGCAGCGACCCGCGCGGCGGGACGACGTGCAGCGCGATCGTCATCACCGGCCGCGCCACCCACTCGGCGGCCAGGTAGGTGAGCCCGACGGTGGTGAGGCCACCAAGCCCGATCGTGGTGGCCATCGCGGCGGCGTCCGCCGCCGAGCCGAGCACCCCGGCGAGCACCCCGAGGACGGTGGTGCCGATCAGCCAGAGTGTGCCGCTGACCACGGCCATGTCGACGGGCAGCCGCAGCGCCCGCCGGGCCTCGCTTTCGGCGGGCGGGCGGCCGAGCACGAACCAGATCGCGGTGCGCCGCTGCAGCCAGGCCGTCCACAGTGTCCCGACGAGCAGCGAAACGGCGACGATCCCGGCCGCGACGATCCCGAGGATCCAGCCGCGGTCGCCGACGTCGTTGGGCAGGCCCTGCAGCAGCAGGAGCAACGCGACCACACCGGAGCCGGCGACACTGGAGCCGAGCCCCAGCCCGGCGAAGCCCAGGCTGGTGCGCAGGACGACCCGAAACCTCCCGGCGTTCTCGCGCACGGCGTTGATCGTATGGCGTGCGCCGGGAAAAGGCGTGGCCACGCCCCTCGGCGGCCGGTTACCGTGCCAAGGGCGTCACGCTGCCCGCCCGGCCCGAGGAGATCCCGTGGGACCGGCGCGAGTTCCTCGGCTGGCGTGACCCGAAGGCGCCCGGCCGCGCCTACCTCGTGCTGCCGTACGACGGCGAGGTCGTCGGCCTCGCGCTGCGGGCCGCGCCGTCGCCGAAGTCACGGCTGCGCAGCAACACCTGCGGCTTCTGCACCACGACCCACGGCCTGGCCGACGTCACGCTGTTCTCCGGCAAGCGCGCCGGGAAGCTCGGCCGCGAGGGCAACACGCTGGGCATCTACGCCTGCGGCAACCTCGGGTGCTGCCAGTACGTGCGCGGCGAGCTGAAGTCCGACGTGCCCCAGCCGGTCGAGACGCTCACGCTGGACGAACGTCTCGCGCGGCTCGAGGAGAAGGTGCACAAGTTCGTCGCGCGGGTGCTCGAGTCGCGTTAGAAGCGGTACCGCGCGATGTGCGCCATCTTCGCCAGTGGCGGGACGAACTTCAGCATCCGCAGCTGCAACCGCGTGACCGGTCGCACCCGCGCCATGACCGCCGGCGTCGTCCAGTGTCCGGCGTCCAAAGAGGACACGTACGTCAGGCCGTAGCGCTCCAGCTCGCGTGGGTTGTCGACGCCCCAGATCAGCGTCGCGCCCGACTTGCGGACCGGCGTGTTGAGCTTCTGCGCCTTGATCCCCAGCTTGCTGAACAGGTCGCAGATCAGCTGGCCGGACGGGAACTTCGCGACCAGCCGCCGGACCAGCTCCGTGCCCTCGTCGGCCGTCAGGTACATGGTCAGGCCCTCGGCGACGATCAGCGCCGGCCGGTCCGACGGCACCTGGTCGAGCCAGCCGAAGTCGACGACCGACGTGCCGATGTTCGTGTGGTTGGTTGCCGCCGCGTAGAGCTTCTCGCGCAGGGCGACGACCTCGGGGTAGTCGACGTCGTACCAGTGCACGGTCTCCGGCGGGGCCAGGCGCTGGAACCGCGTGTCCATGCCGCAGCCGAGGTGCAGCACGATCGCGTCCGGGTGCGCGGCCAGGTACTCCGCGGCCCATTCGTCGATCGGCTTCGCCCGCAGCACGACGGACACGGCGGCGTCGCGGGTCATGCCGAGCTTGGTGAAGTCGTAGTCGATCTGACGGACGGCTTCATCGGCGGCGTGGTCGCCGAGCACCGGGTCGGCCTCGCGGCTGTCGAGCGCGCGGCCGTAGAGGGTGGCCAGCATGGTGGCCTTTTCTTCGGTGAAGTGGACCTTCTCCATCACGACCCCCAGAAGTTTCACAATATTGTGAAAAGGCTAGCGCTCTTCGGGGTGCGCGGCGTAGTCGTGCGCGTAGGTTTTCGCGTCGACCAGGTGCTTGAGGGTGCGCTCGCGGGCCTCGGCCGGGTCCGCGCGGCGGATCGCGTCGAGGATCGCGCGGTGGTCGTCGACGGCCTTGCGGATCTGCCCCGGCAGCCGCAGCGCCGCCCGCCGCTCCTCGCCGACCAGCGCCAGGACCGACCGCAGCAGCCCGGCGACGTCGTCGTTGCCCGCGTTCTGCGCGATGACCCGGTGGAACTCGGCGTCGGTGGCGATCACGCGCAGCATGTCGCCGTCTTCGGCGGCCTTCGCCATCTCGGCGACGTTGTCCTCGAGCCGGCTCACGACCTTCGCCGTGGCGTGGCGCGCGAGCCGGTCGGCCAGCGTCGGCTCGACGGTCGCGCGCAGGTCGAACAGCTTCTCGACGAGCTGGTCGTGCTCGGTGAACCAGGTGCTCAGCGGCTGGTCCCGCGCCTCGGCGACGTAGGTGCCGGAACCGGCGCGGATCTGGACGTACCCGATGGAGTCGAGCACGCGCAGCGCCTGCCGCAACGACCCGCGGCTGATGCCCAGCTCCTCGCACAGCACGCGCTCGGCGGGCAGCCGCGACCCCGGCGCCAGCTCGCCGGAGTCGATCATCGCCCGCAGGTGGTCGACGGTCGCGCTCCAGACCTGCTCGGTGTCCTCGCCCACGGGCCCATCCTGCCGCACGCCGGGAATTGTCGGGGGTGGCTGCCATGATCACGGACATGTCCGTCATCGAGACGTGGGAAGCGTGGGCGCGCGGTCGAGCGTGGCTGCCGGCCGGCGAAGCCGGGCGCGGCCTGTACGGCGCGCTGGGCCGGCGCGTGGTCTCCTCGGTCGGCCCCGCTCACGTACCGGAAGAGGAAGCGGCATGACCGCACGGTTCAAGGACCTCGCGCTCGACGCGAACGACCACCAGGCTCTGGCGGACTGGTGGTGCTCGGCGATCGGCTACGTCCGCCACGCCTCCGCGGCGGAGCGGCCGCCGACTGACCCGATCCCGATCGCCGACCCCGCCGGCAAGGGGCCGTTGATCTGGCTCAACCCGGTGACCGAGCCGAAGACGGTCAAGAACCGCATGCACCTGGACGTCGTGGGCGACCGCGCGGAGCTGCTGGCCCTGGGCGCGACCATGGTGCGAGAGGAGGACGACGACATCCGGTGGGACATCCTGGCCGACCCGGAGGGCAACGAGTTCTGCGTCTTCGCGCCTGAGTGACCACGCCGTGACTGTCTGACCAGACACATCTGCGTCGCGGGACCCGGCCACCTTGCTTAGGCTCCGCACGTGAGTGCTTCATGACGTGGTGGCACGCGGCGATCGTCCTGGTCGCCGGGATCTGGGCCGGGACCATCAACGCCGTGGTCGGGTCGGGGACGCTCGTGACGTTCCCGGTGCTGGTCGCGCTGGGGTACCCGCCGGTGACGGCGACGACCTCCAACGCGATCGGGCTCGCCCCCGGCACCCTCAGCGGTGCCTGGGGTTACCGGCACGAGCTCAAGGGCTACTGGCGGCAGACCGCGAAGTTCGCCGTCGCGTCGTTCCTCGGCGCGATCGGCGGCACCATCCTGCTGCTGTCGCTGCCGAAGGACGCCTTCGAGGCCGTCGTCCCGATCCTCGTCGGGCTGGCCGTGGTCCTCGTGATCGTGCAGCCGCGCGTCTCGAAGTGGGTCGCGAAGCGCCGCGAGGAGAACGGCGCCGAGCACAAACCCGGCCCGCTGCTGATGTTCTTCATCTTCCTGATCGGCATCTACGGCGGTTACTTCACCGCCGCGCAGGGCGTGATGCTGATGGCCGTCATGGGGATGCTGCTGTCGGAACCGCTGCAGAAGCTCAACGGCGTGAAGAACGTCCTGGCCGCCGTGGTCAACGTCATCGCCGGGCTGATCTACGCGTTCGTCGCGCCGATCAGCTGGCCCGTCGTGCTCTGGCTGGCGATCGGCTCCACCGCCGGCGGCTTCCTCGGCGCGAAGATCGGCCGGAAGCTGCCGCCGGCGGTGCTGCGCGGCGTGATCGTCGTGGTCGGCACGGCGGCCGTGATCCAGCTGGTCGTCAAGCAGCTCAGCGGCTGAACTCGCGCGCCGCCGCCAGGAACAGGTCGTTCTCCTCGGGCGTCCCGATCGTCACGCGCACGCCGTCACCCGCGAACGGCCGCACGATCAGCTTGCGGTCCAGCGCGTGCTCGGCGAACGGCACCGCCTGCGCACCCAGCGGCAGCCAGACGAAGTTCGCCTGCGTCTCGGGCACCTGGTAGCCGGCCGCGATCAGCGCGTCCCGGACCCGGCCGCGCTCGGCGACGATGTCCTTGCACCGGTCCAGCAGCTCGTCCGCCGCGTCGAGCGACGCCAGCGCCGCCACCTGGGCCAGCATGTTCACCGAGAACGCCACGTACACCTGCCGCAGCGCGTCCGCGATCGCCTCCGGCGCGACGGCGTAACCGACGCGGAGGCCGGCGAGGCCGTACGCCTTCGAGAACGTGCGCAGCACCATGACGTTCGGCCGGTTGTGCGTGTACTCGACGCCGTCGGGGACCTCGTGGTCGGTGACGAACTCCTTGTACGCCTCGTCGAGCACGATCAGCACGCGCTCGGGGACGGCGTCCATGAACCGCTCCAGCTCGGCGCGGCGGATGGCCGTCCCGGTGGGGTTGTTCGGGTTGCAGACGAAGACCACGCGCGTCCGGTCGGTGATCGCCGCGCGCATCGCGTCGAGGTCGACCTCCTGGCCCTCGGTGATCGGCACCTTCACCGAGACGGCGTTCGCGACCTGCGTGACGATCGGGTACGCCTCGAACGAGCGCCAGGGGAAGATGACCTCGTCGCCGGGCGCGCAGAGGGCCTGGATCGTCTGCTGGCACAGCGAAACCGAGCCGCAGCCGATGGCGACGCGCTCGATCGGCACGCCCAGGTCGCGCGCCAGCCGCTCGCGCAGCAGCTGCGAGCCGGTGTCCGGGTAACGGTTGATACCGGCCGCGGCCTCGGCGATCGCCGCCGCGACGCTCGGCAGCGCGCCGCCGGGCACCTCGTTGCTCGCCAGCTTGATCGCGCCTTGGATCGTCCGGCCAGGGACGTATTTCGGCAACGATTCGAGATCGGCACGCGGGGACACGGACGACATCTTCGGCGCTCCTGGTAATCGGCGGGACGGCCCGTCCACCGTATCTTTCCCGGCCGCCGTCCCGCGACTCCCTTCTGGCGGGACCTCGGGGTTCCTTCTGTTCACCCCGAGGTGATTGAGTTACGCAATGACGTCGACCAGCACCGTGGACTACCAGCGCACCGACGGCCCCAGCCGCCGCCTCACCTTCGCGGAACCCGAAGGCGCGCTACGCGGCGGCCTGGTCGTGCTGCACGAAGCGGACGGCGTCACCGACGGCGTGAAGCTGCTGCTGGCCAGCCTGGCCACGGAGGGCTGGCTGACCGTCACGCCCCACCTCGACGGGCAGCCCCTCACCCAGCAGGACCTGCTCGACGCGACGGACATCACACTCGCCTGGCTCGTCGAACGCGGCGTCCAGGGGGACCTCCTCGGCGTGATGGGCTTCGACCTCGGCGGCACGGCGGCGCTCGTCGTCGCCTCGCACCGGAAGCTGGGCGCCGCGGTCAGCGTCGGCGGCCAGCAGGCCGTGGAGCTGCCCGCGCTGGTCGAGATCGCCGGCAAGCTCACCAGCCCGTGGCTCGGCATGTACGGCGACTCCGGCGACGAGGCGGGCGGCGCGGAGGTCGAGCGCCTGCGTGACGCGGCCGCGTCGGCGAAGGTCGCCACCAACGTCGTCCACTACCCGGGCGCCAACCACCGCTTCGACGCCGATCCCGGCGCCGCCGCGGAGGCCTGGCAGCGCACGCTCAACTGGTTCGACGCCCACCTGCGGTAGGTGTGGGCCGGCACCACCCCCGGTGCCCGACCCGTGTCGGTTCCGACCACGGTGACTTCCTGATCAGAGGGATTAGGCTCGGGGCGTGACGCACACCGCCGACGCTCCCGAAGTCCTGTGGCGCCCCGAGCCGGGCCACGTTGCCGACACCAAGATCGAGGCGTTCCGCCGGTGGCTGGGCGCCGAACGCGGCGTCGAGGTGGACGACTACCAGTCGCTCTGGGAGTTCTCCGTCGAGCGCGGACCGGACTTCTGGGCCGCGGTCGCGGACTTCCTCGGCGTCCGCTGGCACGGCCGGCCGGGTGAGGTGCTCTCCGGCGGGATGCCGGACGCCGTCTGGTTCGCGGGCGGCACGCTGAACTACGCCGAGCACGCGCTCACCCCCGGCGTCGCCGGCGCCGCGAAGGGCGACGAAGAGACCGCGGTGATCTTCCACCGCGAAGACGGCTTCGCGGATCAGCTGACGTACGGCGACCTTCGCGCGCAGGTCGCCGCGGCGCGGGCGGCGTTCGTCGAACTGGGTGTCGGCAAGGGCGACCGCGTCGTCGCGCTGGCGCCGAACTGCCCGCAGACGCTGGTCGCGTTCCTCGCCGCGGCGAGCATCGGCGCGATCTGGTCGTCGTGCTCGCCCGACTTCGGCGTCCGCGCCGTCGCGGACCGGTTCGTGCAGATCGAGCCGAAGCTGTTCTTCGCCGTCAACGCCTACGCGTACGGCGGCCGCCAGTTCGACATCCGCACCACCGTGGCCGACCTGCGGGAGAAGCTGCCCTCGCTGGCCGCGACCGTGCTCGTCGAGTACGTCGGCGACGGCCGGCTGGAAGGCACGCACGACTGGGCTGAGCTGCTCGCGAAGCACGAGGGCGCGCCGCTGGTGTTCGAGCCGGTCGAGTTCGCGCACCCGCTGTGGGTGCTCTACTCGTCGGGCACCACCGGGCTGCCGAAGGGCATCGTCCACGGCCACGGCGGCATCACGCTGGAGCACCTCAAGGCCCTCGCCCTGCAGACCGACCTCGGCCCCGGCGACCGGTTTTTCTGGTTCAGCACCACCGGCTGGATGATGTGGAACTTCCTCGTCTCCGGCCTGCTCGTCGGCACGACGATCGTGCTCTACGACGGCAACCCCGGCTACCCGGACCTCAACGCGCTCTGGCACCTGGCCGAGCAGCACCGCGTCACGTACTTCGGCACGTCGGCGCCGTTCATCCAGAGCTGCCTGAAGGCCGGCGTCAAGCCCGCCGAGCGCTACGACCTCACGGCGTTGCGCGCACTCGGCTCCACCGGCGCGCCGCTGAGCGTCGAGGGCTTCCGGTGGATCGTGAACGAGGTCGGCGGGCGGGTGCAGATCTGCTCGGTCTCCGGCGGCACCGACCTGTGCGCGGCGTTCGTCGCGTCGGCGCCCGACGTCCCGGTCTGGCTGGGGGAGCTGTCCTGCCCGGCGCTCGGAGCCGCGGTCAACGCCTTCGACGAGGCCGGCAACGCCGTCGTCGAAGAGGTCGGCGAGCTGGTCATCACCAAGCCGATGCCGTCGATGCCGGTGTTCTTCTGGAACGACCCGGACGGCTCGCGGCTGCGTGAGGCGTACTTCGAGATGTACCCGGGGTTGTGGCGCCACGGCGACTGGATCCGGATCACGAACCGGGGCTCGGCGGTCATCTACGGCCGCAGCGACTCGACGCTCAACCGCGGCGGCGTCCGGATGGGCACGGCGGAGTTCTACCGGGTCGTCGAGGGCTACGACGAGATCGCGGACTCGCTGGTCGTGGACACCTCGGCGGCCGGGAACGAGGACGGGCAGCTGCTCTGCTTCGTCGTGCTCTCCAGCGGCGTCGAGATCGACGACATCGAGCCCACGCTGCGGAAAGAACTCCGTAGCGCCTTGTCACCGCGCCATGTACCCGATCGGTTCGTAGTGGTTTCCGAGATACCTCGTACCTTGAACGGTAAGAAGTGTGAGGTACCGGTCAAGAAGATCCTCGCCGGTGTGGCCCCTGACCGGGCGGTCAGCCGCGACGCGCTGGCCAACCCGGCGGCGCTGGCGCCGTTCGTGGAGCTCGCCGGGGGGTAGATGGGGGAAGCATGATCGTCCACAACGGGTTGTACAGGTGGTGACGGGGACTCGCGCGCAGACCACCTGGCGGGTGGCGGGGGCCACTTCCGTGGGGGTGATCACCTGGGTGACCCGGTTGGCCGGACTGATGACGCTCGTCGCGGTCCTGGTCCCGGCCGGGCGCCGGAACCTGCGCGGGCACCTGTCGGAGTGGCTGGAGCTGCCGCAGGAGGCGACGGTCGCCGCGGCGACCGTCGCGCTGGTCACGGGGGTCCTGCTGGTGCTGCTCGCCGCCGGGCTGCGACGTCGCAAGCGGCGCGCGTGGCAGCTGGCGGTCGGCGCGACGGTGCTGCTCACGGTGTCGCACATCGGGCTCAAGCACGTCTTCGGCGCCGGCCTGGTGGCGGTGGTGCTGCTGGTCGGCCTGATCGCGACCAGGAAGTACTTCGTCGCGAAGCCGGATCCGGTGGTCGGGCGCTGGCGCGCGGTGCGGAGCTTCGTCGAGCTCGCGCTGGCCGGGTTCGTGCTCAACCTCATCCTGCTGTCGGTCGCTTCGCGCGCGGTGCTGGAGCCGATGAGCTTCCCGGACCGGCTGGCGGAGTCGGCGCTGGCGCTGGTCGGCGTCAGCGGGCCGGCGGTGTTCCACGGCATGTGGCTGGAGGACCTGACGGCGGCCGTCGGCCTGCTGTTCGGCATCGCCGCCGTCCTGGTGTCGGCGTACTTCCTGCTGCGCTCGGCCGAGCCCGCGCCGCGGCTGAGCGACGACGAGGTCGAGCGCCTGCGCAAGCTGCTCGACGAGCACGGCGAGCGTGACTCGCTGGGCTACTTCGCGCTGCGCCGCGACAAGTTCGCGGTGTTCTCCCGCACGGGCAAGGCGGCGGTCACCTACCGCGTGATCGCCGGCGTCGCGCTCTGCTCGGCCGACCCGCTGGGAGACCACGAGGCGTGGCCGGGCGCGATCGAGGAGTACCTGGAAGTCTGCCGCACGGGCGGCTGGGTCCCGGCGGCGATGGGCGTCTCGGAGCTGGGCGCGACCGTCTGGGCCCGCTTCGGCCTGGAGGTCCTGGAGATCGGCGACGAGGCGGTCGTCGACGTCGACGGCTTCACACTGGACGGCCGCGTCATGCGCGGCGTCCGCCAGGCGGCGGCCCGCACGAAGCGCGCGGGCTACAAGGTCCTGGTCCGACGCACGGAAGACCTGCGCCCCGGCGAGCTGGCCGAGCTGGAGGTGCTGGCCGCCAACTGGCGCGGCACGGACACCGAGCGCGGCTTCTCGATGGCGCTGGGTCGCATGGGCGACAAGGGATCGGTCCTGGTGACGGCCGAGCAGGGCGGCCGGGTGCGCGGCGTCCTCCAGTTCGTCCCGTGGGGACCGACGGGCCTGTCGCTGGACGTCATGCGCCGCGACCGCACGGCCGACAACGGCGTCAACGAGCTGATGATCTCGGAGCTGCTGCTGTCTGCGGCCCGCCACGGCGTCGGGCAGGTGTCGCTGAACTTCGCGGCGTTCCGGGCGTTGATGGAGCAGGGCCAGCGCATCGGCGCCGGCCCGGTCGCCAAGACGGCGGCGAAGGTGCTGCACTTCTTCTCGCGCTGGATCCAGATCGAGACGCTCTACAAGTTCAACGCCAAGTTCCAGCCGCGCTGGGTCCCGCGCTACCTGGTGTACC
The DNA here is from genome assembly GCF_036114655.1 of Amycolatopsis sp. NBC_00348. Taxonomy (NCBI): domain Bacteria; kingdom Bacillati; phylum Actinomycetota; class Actinomycetes; order Pseudonocardiales; family Pseudonocardiaceae; genus Amycolatopsis; species Amycolatopsis sp. NBC_00348. The sequence continues at coordinate 8,717,059 of NZ_CP107994.1, forward strand.
CGGGCGTCCGCGAACTCCCGCGCGTCGGCATCGCGACGTTCGAGGCGGAAGGCCTCGGCGGACGATCTCCACGCCTGCTCAGGCTGTTGCGTCGGGCGTGACGGGGGGTGGTTACCGAGGGGGTTCGGGGGGTGTGTAACCTATCTGAGCAGTGGTCGTTGGGCCCAGGAGGCTTCGCCTAGTCTGGTCTATGGCGCCGCACTGCTAATGCGGTTGGGGGTAACCCCCCCTCCCGGGTTCAAATCCCGGAGCCTCCGCTGGTACTCGGTTCGCCGGGTGCTAGGTTACAACTGAACACGCGCCCGTAGCTCAGCTGGATAGAGCATCTGACTACGGATCAGAAGGTCAGGGGTTCGAATCCCTTCGGGCGCACGTCTGGTTGAGACAGCACTAGAGCCCCCTCGCAAGAGGGGGCTCTTTTGTGTATGCGCTGACCTCGAGGGGTTGAGGGCTCGCTGAGTGTGTCGATCGCCAATCACCCTGCTCTCATGGCTATCGCGCCGGCGGTGGTGGTTCGGCGGACCACGGCGGACCCGGATGTCCGCCGGGCTTCTCAGCGTCGGGCGCCACGCCGCCCGAAACCGGTTCGTGAGTACCGATCGCATAAGCGAACGTCTGCCTGGACGCACTGGAACCGGACGAATGCCGCTGCACCCGACCAGCCTCACGCACCGGCCATCGTACCGGTACCCGAGCCGTGTCCCGTTGCGATGGTGATGAGTGGTACCGGGGCACCTCTCGTGGGAGGCGCTCCGCCCGAAACGGCGATTCAGTCTTGAAGCAACTCTTGGTGGAATCGGTCGGCGAAGCGCTGCGTCCGCACCATTTCCCCGACGGGAACCGACGGTGGCTCGGCGTCCATGGCTCGTTGGAGCGGACGTAGAAACCGGGTGAAGAGCCGTTCCGAGGCATTGGGATCCCAAATATCGTGCAGCAGCTGCGCGCACTTCTTCTCGGCGGTGCGGGGGCTGTGGTCCACCGCCCCGTCGCCCAACGACTGGAGCCTGACCGCGGAGAGGAGGTGGTACCGCGCCGGCGCGTACTTCTTGTCGATGCGTTTGTTCCGCAGCAACCATTCGACGCGGTACAGCGTGGCGGCTGCCAGGTAGTAGTACACCGGCTGCTGCCCCGGTCGGAACAGTTCTCGGCCACGTTCCTGCAACAGCGACTTGAAGTGACCGACGCCTGCCGGCTCGTCGAGGAACATTGCGAGGTATGCACGCGTCAGTTGGGGCCGCCCGATCACGCGTACCTTCTCGACGTCCTTGCGCTCGCTGTACTGCTTTGAGCGTCGCTCGTAGTAGAGGCGCCGTTGCTTGTCGCGGCTGTGCTCGAAGTACTCCTCGAGCAAGCGGTGAAAGTCGTCTCGGACACTGAGGTCCTCTTCGCTGATCACTGTCTGCCGGTTGGTCGCCGCAGCGATCCCGCTGATCACGTCTTCGTCCTGCGTGTGCACGACCAGCAGCTTCACGTGGACCGCGTCGGTGAGCTCCTGGCGCTGGTCGAAGAGCACGTGGCAGGTCTGACACCCGTTCACGATCTGGAAGTCCGTCAGGACCACGTTGTCGCCGATCGGGTGCAACCCGCGGGTCACGATCGTGATCCCCAGGTTGTACAAGGAGAACAAGCCACGCTCTGCCGGATCGCACAGGGTGTCCCGGATCTTCGAGTTCACCTCGTTGTAGCCCTGGAAGTCGCGGAAGTTTTCGTGGAAAAGGGTGCGGCGCAGCCGGCCTGCGTCGTCGGTGAGCACGAGGTCGACCAGCTCGGGAGCTGTGATGAGTCCTGTCACCGCTTGCTCCACGGCAGAAGTGCTCGGTACGACGACCCGCCGGGGCATCGGAAACGTCACCGTCACGGAGCTGGTCGCTCGCCGGTAGAGCGTGCGCAGGTGGTGCTGGGTCCGGCATTCGAAGGAGACCTCGTCGAACATCCCGGTCGCGATCAGCTTCTGTTGCGCGCTGGTGGCCTTCTCTGTGATCATGGCAGCTACCTCACTGCCTGTACTGACGTAGAACACGTGTAGCCGTGGCAGCCTGCCGGCGAGTTTGCCGATGTTGGCGTAGACCGCCTCGTGGAGGCAGCGGCGGATGTTCTGGACGTCGTCCGATGCCGGGTAGGGGAGATCCTGCGGACGAATCAGGTGGAGGAGGTTGTCCGCGAGGTCGGAGATCACCCGGCTGTCGAACCGGCTGCTCGTTTTGGCTTGGATGAAGACGATGTCCACCGCAGGCCGGATGCGGTTGTCCATCACGCGCACGACGTCATCGGCGTCGTGCAGCAAGTCCCCGTCGACCAGCACGGCGAACGCGTCGATGCCGAGATCGTTGCCGCCGCCGGTGCGGAAGCTGTCCGGAGCGAACTCGTTCTCGTAGAACGAGCTCAGCACGCAGTAGGCGGCGAAGGCCTCGAAAGCCTCGCTTTCCGGCAGGGCAGTCAAGTCGTGGGTCTTCTGGAACTCGCGGGTCAGCCCGCTAATCACCACGTCCACGGGAGCTCCTTCACCGACCGAGCCGGGCTCTTGTCACGACTTCCTCGGGCGTCAGGGCACTGGACGGGTGGTGACTCAGGCTCATCGGAGAGCTGACCCGGCGGAACGGTTCACCTTCGGTCACCAAGTAGAACTCGCCGGCGTTGAGCCGCGAGATGTCCATCACCGAACTGCCTCGCCGGGCGGCCATCTCTTTCGCCGCGGCGACCTGGACCGGGCTATTGATGAACCCGAAGTACTGCGTCGCGGTGTTGCCCACGATGCGGTTGTGGATGCCTTTCGGCGCCTGTGTCGCAAAGACCAATCCCAGCCCGTACTTGCGTGCCTGTGAGACCAGCGCGAGCGTGCTGGCGGTGCACGCTGTCATCGCGCCTGACGGTGCGAGCGTCTGCGCTTCGTCCATCACGAACAAACCACCGAGGGGACGGTCACCTGCCGGGTTGTTCTTTATCCAGGCGAACAACGCCATTTGCAGTTGGTTGACGAACCCTTGCCGCTGGTGCTCGCCCGGCAACCCGACCAGGCTGATGACCGAGACCCGCGCTCGTTTGCCTGCGGTCGGCGTGAGCAGTGTGGCCGGGTCGAACATGGTTCCACGGCCACCGAAGAGCGGGTCGTTGATCACGGCAGCGCGCAGTGTCTCGGCCAGTTCCGTGGCTACGGTGCCGGCCCGAGAGAACGACGTGATGCCTTCAGGCAGGTCGGCCAGCAGGTCTAGAAAGGCCTCGAGGTCGCCACCCCCGCGGTGTGCGAACTCGGTGAGCACTTCGCGAAGAAGAGCTTGCGCTCGATCAGCCTTGGCGGTGGCGCTGTCCACCCGGGCACGCGGGGCCAGTGCGGCGACGGCGGTTTCGAGTGCTTGCCCGAACTCGTCCGGGTCGTCGACGAGCGCAGCGAGGTCTGGCAGCGGTCGGAAGCTGAGTGGACGGCCACCTTCGATCCGCGGTGTCCACACCACCACCTCGGTGTCGCGGAGGTAGCGCTCCGCCCGCGTCTCGTCACCCGGTCGCCAGCCGGGCGGCGGGGCCGGCCAGGGGTCACCCAGTCGGGCCAGGTCGTTGTTCGGGTCCAGCACGATCGACGACACACCTTGCAGCGCGCACTCCTCGATCAACCGGCGAAGGAGCACGGTCTTACCGGAGCCGGACCCGGCGAACACAGCGGTGTGCTTGCGCAACGAGAGCAGTGAACCGTGCACCTCCGTCCCATGCTCTGTCGTGCCGAGTGGAAGCGTCGGTGGCTCATCCGTTTCGAGATCGTCGAGCGGTTCCGAATCCGGATCGACGGGTGGCCAGCCGAAGAGCGGCTGGACCGCATCGGGCGGTGGTTCGGGCTCGGGTGCGGGACCGTCGACTGGTGAGCTGGGATTCCCGAAAACGGTGCGGAACAGCGTGGTCTTGCCCGCTGGGCGCCGCGCACGCAGCCACCGGTCGAACTCGGGGTCCATGGCGTTGCGCAGCTGTGTCAGCGCTGCGAACACCTTGAGGTCTTCCGGCGAAACGCGATCGATCACCACGCCACCGGCCTTACGGAATGCGGCGAGCCGTTGGCCGGCCTTCGGCGTGTTGGTCGGCCAGTTTCCGGTGCGCAGTACGTACGCCCGTCGATGCGGGAACTCCGGATCGAGCCCTGCGCTGTCCTGGAGTCGCTTCAACACCCGCTGGGACGCCGGCGGACTCGAAGTGGCTATCGCTCGGAAACTCCAGCTCTGTTCGACGTCCGATCCGTCCGGGGGCAGCCGAAGCTGGGCGTGGAACCACGGGTTTCCGCCCGGCCGAGGGGCGACCTCGAAGGGACGGGCCTGCTCGATCGCGTAACAGTTCAGGGTACCTTCGAGGATCTCGGCCATGCGGCTGTTTTCGGTTTCCGGCTGTACTGCGTCGCGGATGTCTGCAGTCGCGACCAGAGTGGCGTACTTTTCGTCCAGCGCCGACAGGGTGGACATGGCAGGTACCGTGGAAGCGGGCGCACGGTCCTCCGACAGAGCCGTCATCTCACGCAGCTGCCCGGAATCCAGGCAGCTCTGGACGTGCCGCCGAACGGTCTGGAGGAGTTGCCGCGCGTTGACGCGGACCACCTCGTCGAAGGCGTCCGGAAGAACCGGCCAGGTGGGGTAGGGCGGGTGAAAGCCTGCCTTCTCGTAACGCGGCGCGAACCACGCGGCGATCAGGGCACGGCCGACCTCCGGCGAAGGGATCCGGTCCAGTCGGACTTCCGGTTGCTCGAATCGATCGAGCGCCGAGCCGATGGCGAAGCGGCGGATCCGTTCCCACGAGTGCGGCTGACAGGCCACTACCGTCGCGGTTCGTGCTGTGGTGTCCCGGAGGTCCATCAGGCCGACCATGAACTGGTCGAGCACCTGGATCGCCTCCGGCTCGACATCGCCCGTGCCCCGTGCGGACCTGGCGGTCAGCTCGTCGATCTGATCAATGGTGAGCAGCGTTGGGCCAGTCAGCGCGAGGAGCCGGGAGATCGCCTGGACCCGCTGCTTAGCAGGCCTGACCGTAGGCAGAATGCCCCATTGGATGCGTTCACCGGGGACGGATTCTTCGTCTCCGGTCAAATAGCTGTCGGCGATGTCACGGGCCTCGGCGTCGCCGGCGCCCAGCAGGATCAGCGCTCTTGCAGCGTGTCTGCTTTCCTGGCCCCATCGGGGTGCGACCAGCTCCAGCCGCTCGATGATTTCGTCGAGGAGCGGTTTGGCCAGGGTGTGGCGGTTCGTCAGCCGTTCTTCTTGTTCCTGCGACAGCTCCAGCCTCTTGGTCAGACGATTCAGCCACCTGGTCAACTGGCTGCGGCCGTCGGGGCCAGGCTGGCGCAGACCTTCTAGGTAGGTCTTCGCGATACCGGACCAGAAGTCACTGATGTGCAAAATAACGGGGAAGAAATAGCCGCGACGGCAGACGTTCTGGTAGGCGGCACCGAGCACGTGTGTCTTGCCGGAGCCGTGCTCGCCGACCACCGCGACGCTCAGGGGGCTGCTTCCGGAGCTTGCGTCAGCGTCGTCGAACGCTGCCATGATGGCTCGTAGCGCGTGTTCGTTCAGCTCGGGTACGTGTGCGTCGGATGGCTGCCAGACGTCTTCGGTACTTGCTGCCCAGTCGAATCGCAGTTGCTGTAGTGCGCGGCGGACACCCTCGTCCATGCCCCCTCAGCTCTGTTTGATTGCGATCAGGTGTTTGTCCTGGTTGCCGATGTGAACCGCAGCTTTTCTGTCCGCGTCCGATATGTTCTTCTGGCTGACTTCGGAGATCAATTGGACCTCCGGAAGCAGGTCAAGTCGTAGTAATGCCTCGTCAACAGCCGCCTGTGGTAGTGCCAGCTTGTCACGCAGCTTGGCGAGTTTCAGCCAGCTGCCCGGTTCACCTGTCAACGCCTGGTAAGCAGCACGTATTTCGGCATCGACATCGATTTTTGGTGCGGGCGGTTCGACGTTCGCCAAAAGCACGTCGGCCAGGGTGGTCTTGGTTGTCGTGAGGTGCCGTTCGAACAGGTTCACGACCGAGTAGAGCACGCGGTAGCCCCGGTCTGCTCCCGTCGGGGCGGCAGCGCGCAGTTCGTCGCGGCAGGCCGCCCACCCGTCCTCGGTGAGCTCGTGGATGATGCTGTTGTGCGGCCCAGGTCTGAGCGTGACGTATTCGTGTTCGACCAGCTCGTCACGCACCGGTTTTTTGATCACGAAACCGCAGGTTTCACGAATTTGTGAGTTCGAGGCGGCATCGCCGAGTGTCATGAGGACCAGCAAAGCGGCTCGCGCGGGGAGGCTGAGCGGTTCCATGCGATTCACCTTAGTGACGTCCACCGTTGGCGCCACGCCTTTCGCTCGACCGGAGCAGCGGTCGACGGAGCACGTCTACCGCCGCTCCAGGGTTCGCCACCAGCCTCCAGTGATCACGGAATGTAGTCTTAGTGATGCTTTGAGTAGTAGTTCGACATGCGAGACGATCGTCGAGCTCGGCTGCTTTGCGTAACTGGACTGGACCACCGAACCGGCAACGCCGATCACAGGTTTAAGCCGTTCAGCCGCCCTTCGGCACTCTCCGTACTCGTGCTTCCCTAATTGGTCTGGACCACGTACCGTCTTCGCAAACGGCACAAAAACACCAACTGGTCCCCGTCGGTGGTGTTCGTGAACGCCGTGCCCGGAACGTCGCACAAAGCACCTGCGTCAAGGGAGACGAATGTCCAGAAAGAGATGGCACCTCCTCGGTCTGTTCACCGCGGTCGGCGCGATCGCGGTCGGCCTGGTCACCGTGCCGGCCAGCGCGGCCGGCGGTGTCGGCGCCAGTTTCACCAAGGGCTCCGACTGGAGCACCGGCTACGAAGGCAAGTACACGATCGCCAACGGCTCCGGCTCGACGCTGGCCGCGTGGACGGTCGAGTTCGACCTCCCGTCCGGCGCGAAGATCGCGTCGCTCTGGGACGGCAGCTACACCGCGGCCGGCCAGCACGTCACCGTCAAGAACACCTGGAACGGCAACGTCGGCAACGGCGCGAGCGTCAGCTTCGGCTTCAACGTCAGCTACTCCGGCACCTACTCGGCGCCGGCGAACTGCAAGCTGAACGGCGGCTCCTGTGACGCCGGCGGTGGCACCCCGACCACCACGCCGACGACCCCGACGCAGCCGACCACGACGCCGACCACGCCGACCACGCCGCCGACGACGACCCCGCCGACGACGACCCCGCCGACGACGACCCCGCCGACGACGACCACGCCGCCTCCGCCCGGTGGCCTGAAGAACGTCGGCTACTTCGTGCAGTGGGGCGTCTACGGGCGCAACTACCACGTCAAGAACATCGAGACCTCGGGTTCGGCGAGCAAGCTGACCCACATCAACTACTCGTTCGGCAACGTCAAGAACGGCCAGTGCACGGCCAACGACGACCCGTACGCCGACTACCAGAAGACCTACGACGCCGCGGGCAGTGTCGACGGCGTCGCCGACACCTGGGACCAGCCGGTGGCCGGCAACTTCAACCAGCTGCGCAAGCTGAAGAAGCTGCACCCCGGGCTCAAGGTGATCTGGTCGTTCGGCGGCTGGACGTACTCCGGTGGCTTCGGCCAGGCCGCGCAGAACCCGGCCGCGTTCGCGCAGTCCTGCTACAACCTGCTGAAGGACCCGCGCTGGGCCGACATCTGGGACGGCATCGACATCGACTGGGAGTACCCCAACGCCTGCGGCCTGAGCTGTGACACCAGCGGTGCCGCGGCCTACAAGAACCTGCTGTCCGCGCTGCGGTCGAAGTTCGGCTCGTCGTTCCTGGTCACCTCGGCCATCTCGGCGGACGGCAGCAACGGCGGCAAGCTCGACGTCGCCGACTACGCCGGTGCCGCGGCGTCCGTCGACTGGTTCAACGTCATGACCTACGACTACTTCGGCGCCTGGGCGCCGCAGGGTCCGACGGCGCCGCACTCGCCGCTCACCAACTTCACGGGCATCCCGACGCAGGGCTTCTACTCCGACGCCGCGATCCAGAAGCTGAAGAGCAAGGGCGTCCCGTCGAGCAAGCTGTTGCTGGGCATCGGGTTCTACGGCCGCGGCTGGACCGGCGTCACGCAGAGCACCCCGGGTGGCACCGCGACCGGCGCCGCGCCCGGCACGTACGAGGCGGGCATCGAGGACTACAAGGTCCTGAAGAACAGCTGCCCGTCGACCGGCACGTTCGCCGGCACCGCGTACGCCAAGTGCGGCAGCAACTGGTGGAGCTACGACACCCCGGCGACCATCGGCGGCAAGATGTCCTACGCCAAGCAGCAGGGCCTCGGCGGCGCCTTCTTCTGGGAGCTGACCGGTGACACCGGCAACGGCGAGCTGATCACCGCCATGAAGAACGGCCTCTCGTGAGAAGCCGCTGGTTGTCCGCACTCGGGCTGGCGGCCGCGGCCGCCACGGTCGGTGCCGTGTTCGTGATCGCTCCGGCGAACGCGGCGGGCGGCGTCTCCGCGACCTTCGCGAAGGGCTCCGACTGGGGCACCGGCTACGAGGGCAAGTACACGATCGCCAACGGCTCGGGCTCGACGCTGCCGACCTGGACGGTGGAGTTCGACCTGCCGGGCGGCGCGAAGATCGCGTCGCTCTGGGACGGCAGCTACACGGCGGCCGGCCAGCACGTCACGGTCAAGAACACGTGGAACGGCAACGTCGGCAACGGCGGTAGCGCGAGCTTCGGGTTCAACGTGACGTACTCGGGCGCGTACTCCGCTCCGGCGAACTGCAAGCTCAACGGCGGCGCGTGCACGGCCGGGGGCACCACCCCGACGACCACGCCCACCACCCCGCCCACGACGACACCGCCGCCGACCACCACGCCCCCGAACCAGCCGGGTGGCCGCGGCGCGCCGTACCTCTACATGGGCTGGGGCAACCCGCCGAACCCGCAGACGGTGATGAACGCGACCGGCGTCAAGTGGTTCACCATGGCGTTCGTCAACGCCTCCGGTGGCTGCAACCCGGCGTGGGACAGCAGCCGTCCGCTGAGCGGCAGCGCGGACGCGACCGCGATCGCGCAGATCAAGGCGGCGGGTGGCCAGGTCGTGCCGTCGTTCGGCGGCTGGAGCGGCAACAAGCTCGGGCCGAACTGCTCGACGCCGGCCGCGCTGGCCGGCGCCTACCAGCAGGTCATCAACGCGTACGGCCTCAAGGCGATCGACATCGACATCGAGAACTCCGACGAGTTCGAGAACGAGGCCGTGCAGGACCGCATCCTGAACGCGCTGAAGATCGTGAAGCAGAACAACCCCGGGATCCAGACGATCCTGACCTTCGGCACCTCGACGACCGGCCCGAACTACTACGGCAACCGGCTCATCGACCAGTCGAAGGCGCTGGGCGCCGGGGTCGACATCTACACGATCATGCCGTTCGACTTCGGCGGCGGCGCCAACATGTACGCCAGCACGACCGGCGCGGCGAACGGCTTGCGGGACAAGCTGAAGTCGACGTTCGGGTGGAACGACGCCACGGCGTACAACCACCTCGGCATCTCGGGCATGAACGGCCTGTCCGACCAGCAGGAGCTGACCGATCTTTCGACGTGGACCCAGATCACGAACTGGGCCAAGACGAACAAGATCGGCCGCCTGGCGTTCTGGTCGGTCAACCGCGACCGCGGTTGCCCCGGCGGCGGTGTGCAGGCGGCGTGCAGTGGCATCGCGCAGAACGACTGGGACTTCACCAGGGTGACGGCGGGCTTCTGACGCTGTCCTGAAAAAGGCCTCCTTGCCGGCTCCCCGGGCCGGCAAGGAGGCCTTTCTCATACCGCGTCTTATACCGGGCGGATCCTGTCCGGTATCGGTTCTAACGTCGTCGGCATGACCACACAGATCGCCTCGCTGCGCATCATCACCGACGACGTCGCCCGGCTCGTCGGCTTCTACGAGCACGTCACCGGCCTGCCGGCGACCTGGGCCACGCCGGACTTCGCCGAGGTCGCGACGCCGGCGTTCACCCTCGCCATCGGCAGCACGCGGACGGTCGGGATCTTCAGCCCGGGCTCGGCGCGGCCGGCCGACAACCACAGCGCGATCATCGAGTTCCTCGTCGACGACGTCGACGCCGAGTACGCCCGGCTCAAGCAGGGCGAGATCGAGTTCGTCACCGAGCCCACGACGATGCCCTGGGGCAACCGGTCGCTGCTCCTCCGCGACCCGGACGGCACGCTGGTCAACCTCTTCAGGCCGGTCAAAGCGTCTTGACGGCGTCTCCGATCGCCTCGTCGAGGATGGCCAGGCCGAGGGAGATCTCCTCTTCGGACGCCGTCAGCGGCGGGGCGATCCGGAACACCCCGCCCATGCCGGGCAGCTGCACGATGTTCATGTGCAGCCCCAGTTCGAGGCAGCGGCTGGTGACGCGTGCGCCCAGTTCGTCCGAGCTGCGCTTGGTTTCGCGGTCCACGACCAGTTCCAGCCCGGCCAGCAGCCCGCGGCCACGGATGTCGCCGACGACCTCGTGCCGGTGCGCGATGCGCTCGAGGCCGTGCCGGAGCAGGCCGCCCAGCTGCAGCGCGCGCTCGTCGAGGCGGTCGCGGGTCAGGACGTCGAGCACGGTGTTGCCGACGGCGGCCGGCAGCGGGTCGGCGACGTGCGTGGTGAAGAACAGGAACCCGCGGTCGTGCGCCTCCTGCTCGATCTCGGCGCTGGTCAGCACCGCGGCGAGCGGCAGGCCGGCGCCGAGCGTCTTGGAGAGTGTGAGGATGTCGGGGACGACGCCGTCGCGCTCGAAGGCGTACCAGTTGCCGGTGCGGCAGAGGCCGGTCTGGGCCTCGTCGACGATCAGCAGCATGCCGCGCTCGCGGCACTTTTCCCGCAGCGCGGCGAAGTAGCCCGGCGGTGGCTCGATGATGCCGCCGGAGCTGAGGATCGGCTCGACGAGGCACGCGGCCAGGCTGCCGACCGACTGCGCGTCGATCATCTCGAAGCCGAAGTCGAGCTGCCGCCGCCAGTCCAGTTCGCCGTCGGCGCCGGTGAAGTCCGGCCGGTAGCGGTTGGGCGCCGGGATGGCGAAGTTGCCGGGCGCGGCCGGGCCGTACCCCTTGCGGCCGGCGCTGTAGGTGGCGCTCGCCGCGGCCTGCGTCATGCCGTGCCACGACCGGGCGAACGAGACGATCTCGTGCTTGCCGGTGACGAGTTTCGCCAGCCGGATCGCGGCCTCGTTGGACTCGGCCCCGGTCGTCAGCAGCAGCGCCTTCTCCAGCGGCGCCGGGAGCGTCTCGGCGAGACGGCGCGCGAGGTCGACGACCGGGCGGCTCAGCATGCCGCTGAACAGGTGATCGAGCTTCCCGACCTGCCGCCGGACGGTGTCGACGATCTCCGGGTGCGAGTGCCCGAGGATCGCGCTCATCTGGCCGGAGGTGAAGTCGAGGATCCGGCGGCCGTCTTCGGTGAAGACGAAGCTGCCTTCGGCGTGGTCGATGATCTCGTGGGTGAAGGCGCCGCCGTAGCGGACCAGGTGCTTGTCGGCGTCGGCCCAGAAGGCGTCTGCGGAGGTGGTCTCGTAAGTCGGAGCAGCCATGCCTTCGACGGTAGGTCCGGTCCGAGCGTCACGTCCATCTCACAATTCCGGCTGTCCTGTTCGGTTGATCCGAACAACAATGGACGGATGTTGAACCCGTGGCGCCTGCGGCTGCTGAGCCGCCTCGACACCCTGGGCACGGTCCGCGCGGTCGCGCAGGACGCGAACCTGAGCGCGTCGAGCGTGTCGCAGCAGCTGGCCGTGCTCGAAGCGGAAACCCGCACCCAGCTGCTGGAACGCACCGGCCGCCGGGTCCGGCTGACGCCCGCGGGCCTGATGCTGGCGCGGCGCGCGCGGGCGATCCTCGACCACATGGACACGGTCGAGGCGGAGCTGCGCGGCCTCGGCGACGAGCCGGTCGGCCTGGTGCGGCTGGGCGCGTTCCAGAGCGCGATCCACACGATGGCGGTCCCGGCGGTGACTCGGCTCGCGGCGACGTACCCGCACCTGGACGTCGAGCTCCTGGAGCTGGAACCGCACGAGAGCATCCCCGCCCTGCGCGGCGGCGACGCGGACGTGATCATCACGACGACGGACTTCGTCGAGCTGCCCCTGGGCCCGGACCTGGACATCGTCCCGCTGGCCACCGACCCGATCGTGCTGGTGACGGCTTCGGGAGGCCCGCCCGTCTCCCTGGCGGCGTTCGCGGACGAGCCGTGGGCGCTGGACGTCCCGCAGTCGTACATGGCGAACCTGACGCTGCGCCTGTGCCGCGAGTCCGGTTTCGAGCCGCGGGTGGTGTGCCGCTTCGCCAACTACCTGATGACGCTGCAACACGTGGAGGCCGGCCTGTCGATCGCGCTGCTCCCGGGCCTGGCGGTGGACCGGCGGTATCGGGTGGCGACGCGGGAGCTGACGACCCCGGTGAACCGCACGATCGTGGCGGCGGTGCGCCGCGGGTCGCCGCTGCGAGCGGCGGTGAACGTGGTGCTGGAAGCGTTGCGACAGCAGCCGGACCTCCCAGCCCTGGCCGAATGGTCCGGTGCAGGCGCAGACTGAGCGCGTGCGGGTGGCCGTCCGGGTGTTCGGGGTTGTGCAGGGGGTGGGGTTTCGGCCCTTCGTGCACCAGCTCGCCTCGCGGCTCGAGCTTTCCGGCTTTGTGGGAAACGACGTTCGCGGGGTTTTCGCCGAGGTCGAAGGGGAGGCCGTCGAGGCTTTTCTGGCGGCGCTCAAGGCCGAAGCGCCGCCACTTGCTGTTGTCGACGAGGTGCAGGTCCGGGAAATCGCGACGAAGGGTGACGTCGGGTTCGTCATCGTCGAGAGCCCGGGTGGGGGTGTTGCCGACACGCTGATCTCCGCCGACTCTGCCACCTGCGAAGACTGCCTGCGTGAGGTGGGGGATCCGGCTGATCGGCGCTACCGGTACCCGTTCATCAACTGCACCAACTGCGGACCCCGGTTCACCATCGTCACCGGGGTTCCCTACGACCGGCCGTTCACGACCATGGCCGGGTTCGAGATGTGCGCCGAGTGCAAGCGGGAGTACGAAGACCCCGGCGACCGGCGGTTTCACGCCCAGCCCGTCTGTTGTCCGGTTTGTGGGCCCATTTTGCGGTTCGAGCCCGGGGGCGGTGACGCGATCCAGAAAGCTGCCGCGGCACTGGCGCAAGGTGCCGTTCTGGCTGTGAAGGGGCTTGGGGGTTATCACCTCGCTGTCGGCGCTCGGCATGAAGAGGCGGCTCGGAAGCTGCGTGCGAGGAAACATCGGGAGGACAAGCCCTTTGCCGTGATGGTCGCCGATTTGGGGCAGGCCAGGGAGCTCGCCGAGGTGAGCGAGGCCGCGGAAACGGCGTTGACTGGTCGGCAAAGGCCTATTGTCCTGCTGCCCAAGCGGGGGGAGCTGGCACAGGCTGTCGCGCCGGGGAATCGGCGGATCGGGGTCATGCTGCCCTATACCCCGCTGCACCATCTCCTGCTCCAAGAGACCGGGCCGATCGTGCTGACCAGCGCCAACGTCTCCGATGAGCCCATCGTCTACCGGGATGAAGAACTCGGGCGGCTCGATAAAATCGCCGACGCCTTTCTCATCCATGATCGGCCCATTCACATCCGGACCGACGATTCCGTGGTGCGGATCGTGCGCAACCGGGAGCAGCTGCAACGGCGTTCACGCGGTTATGCGCCCGAGCCTGTCAGCCTGAAACACACTACGAAACAGCACCTTCTCGGCTGTGGCGCCGAACTCAAGAACACCTTCTGCCTGGCCAAAGGCCGCCACGCTTTCGTCTCGCACCACATCGGCGACCTCGAGAACTACGAGACGCTCAAGTCCTTCACCGAAGGCATCACCCACTTCGAACGGCTCTTCGCCGTCGATCCCGTGCTCGTCGCGCACGATCTGCACCCCGAGTACCTGTCCACGAAGTACGCGCTCGAACAGGACGTCGAGCTGCTGGGCGTCCAGCACCACCACGCCCACATCGCTTCCTGCCTGGCCGACAACGGCGAGGACGGCCCGGTGCTCGGCGTCGCCTTCGACGGGACCGGGTTCGGGCCCGACGGCACCATCTGGGGCGGTGAGTTCCTCCTCGCTGATCTGAGCAGTTACCAGCGACTGACGCATCTCCGACCGGTGGCGATGCCCGGTGGGGCGCAAGCCATCCGGCAGCCCTGGCGGATGGCCGCGTCCTATGTGGACGCGCTTGGGCGGCCGGCGCGAGAAGACGTCGTCAAGCTCATCCGCAGCGGCCTCAACTCACCGCTGACGTCCAGCGCGGGACGGCTCTTCGACGCCGCCGCCGCGTTGCTCGGCGTCCGGGACACCGTCAACTACGAGGGCCAGGCCGCCATCGAGCTGGAACAGCTGGCCGATCCGGCCGAAACGTCCGCCTACCGGGCGCGCATCGACGACGTCGTCCACGGTGAAGACCTCATCGCCGCTCTGCTGGACGATCCCGGCACCAAGGCGGTGAGGGCCGCGCGGTTCCACAACGGCGTCGCCGACGCCATCGCCCGGACCTGCGACCGGTTCCGCGAGCACAGCACCACCGTCGCGTTGTCCGGTGGGGTGTTCCAGAACGTCCTGCTGCTCGATCGGACCGTGGAACAGCTGGAACAGCGGGGTTTCCGCGTGCTGACCCACCGGCGGGTGCCGGCCAACGACGGCGGGATCAGCCTCGGCCAGGTCGCCGTAGCCAGTCGTACCATGCGGTGAGACCGTCGCCGCGGGTCGCGCTGACCGGCAAGATCTCAGCGGTGGGGTTCACCCGGCGGGTGTCCCGCGTGAACTCGTCGACGTCGAAGTCGACGTACGGCAGCAGGTCGACCTTGTTCAGCAGCACCAGGTCCGTCGCGGCGAACATGTGCGGGTACTTCAGCGGCTTGCCCGGCCCCTCGGTCACCGAGAGGATCACCACGCGCGCCGCCTCGCCGAGGTCGAACAACGCCGGGCAGACCAGGTTGCCGACGTTCTCGATGAACAGCATCGACCCGCGCGCGGGCGACAGCGAGTGCAGGGCCCGGTGCAGCATCGACGCGTCCAGGTGGCAGCCGGCGCCGGTGTTGATCTGGACGACCGGCGCGCCCGTGGCCTTGATGCGCTCGGCGTCGAGCAGCGTCTCCTGATCGCCTTCGATCACCGCGCACGGCGTGTCCAGAACGGAGATGGTGCGCTCCAGCAGCGTCGTCTTCCCGGCGCCCGGCGAACTCATCAGGTTGATCGCGAAGACGTCCGACGCCCGCAGGTGCATGCGGTTGTGGGCCGCGAGGTCGTCGTTCTTCGCCAGGATGTCCTGCTCCAGCACCACGGTGTGGCTCTGGTCGGTGAGCCGGACGTCAGTGGTGTCGGAACAGCCGCAGGTGTCGCACATTTCAGACCACCTCTACCGATGTGATGCGCAGTTCCCGCCCGGCCAGCACTTCGACGTTCGCGCTGGTGCACGGGCAGAGCAGGATGAAGTCGTCCAGGGTGAACTCGGCGCCGCAGTCGCGGCAGCGCGCCCGCCCGGACGGCTCGTCGATCTCCAGGCGGGCGCCGTCCAGCGAGGTGCCGCTGCACAGGACGTCGAAGCAGAAGCGGACGCTGTCCGGCACCACGCCGGACAGCCGCCCGATCTCCAGCCGCACGCCGGTCACCGTCGCGTCGCCCAGCTTGGCGACGATCGCGTCGACGACCGACTGCGTGATCGACATCTCGTGCATTCAGCAGATCCTCGGCAGCGGGTCCCCGACCAGCAGGTCCACGATCCGGGTGCCGCCGAACGCCGTGTTCAGCAGCACCAGGCCCGGCGGGTCGTCGGCGACGCGCCCGATGATCGCCGCGTCCGCGCCCAGCGGGTGGGCGCGCAACGCGGCCAGCGCGTCCGACGCCTGCGCGCCGTCGACGACGACCACGATCCGGCCTTCGCACGCGACGTACAGCGGGTCGATGCCGAGCAGCTCGGACGCGCCGCGCACCTCGGTCCGGACCGGGACGGCCTTCTCGTCGACGACCACCGCGACGTCCGCCGCCTTGGCGATCTCGTTGAGGATCGTCGCGACGCCGCCGCGGGTCGCGTCCCGCATCGCGCGCACGCCCGGCACCGCGGCCAGCAGGCCGGCGACCAGGTCGTGCACCGGCGCGGTGTCGGACTCCAGGTCGGCGTCGATGTCCAGTTCGCCGCGGGCCAGCATGATCGTGACGCCGTGGTCGCCGATCGGCCCGGAGACGAGGACGGCGTCTCCGGGCCTCACGGTGGCCACCCCGAGGCCGGTGCGCGTGAGCACGCCGACCCCCGCTGTGTTGATGTAAACGCCGTCGGCCTTCCCGCGTTGGACGACTTTGGTGTCACCGGTGACGATCTGGACGTCGGCCGCGGCGGCCGCCGCCTTCATCGACTCGACGATCTTCAGCAGGTCCTCGACCGGGAAACCCTCCTCGAGGATGAACCCCGCGGTCAGGTACAGCGGCCGCGCGCCGGACACGGCCAGGTCGTTCACCGTGCCGTTGATCGCCAGGTCACCGATGTTGCCGCCGGGGAAGAACAGCGGCGAGACGACGTACGAATCCGTCGTCAGGGCGAGGCGGGCGTCGCCGATGGCCAGCGTCGCCGCGTCTTCCAGGGGCTCCAGCAGCGGGTTGCGGAACGCGTCGAGGAAGACGGCCTCGATCAGCGTCTGCGTGGCCTTGCCGCCCGCGCCGTGCGACAGCGTGATGCGCTCTTCGCGGACCTTCGCGCGCCGGCGGCGGGCGCGGTCGATCCGGTCGAGCACCTGCTGTTCGCGGTCGGACGTCGTCATCGGCACCGGGATCGTCGAGCGCCGCTCAGACGTGCTCATGCCGGCTCGCCTCCCGGACGCGCGTACGGCTGAACCGCCCGAAGTTGTAGTACGCCGCGCAGGCGCCTTCCGGCGAGACCATGCACGTCCCGATCGGCGTCTCCGGGGTGCACGCGGTGCCGAAAACCTTGCACTCCCACGGTTTCAGCACGCCCTTGAGCACCTCGCCGCACTGGCACGCCTTCGGGTCGGCGACGCGCAGGCCGGGGATCTCGAAGATCCGCTCGGCGTCGAAGGACGCGTACTTCTCGCGGACGGCCATCGCCGAGTGCGAGATGAACCCGAGGCCGCGCCACTCGAAGTACGGCCGCAGCTCCATGACCTCGTTGATCGCCTTGAGCGCGACCATGTTCCCGTTCCACGGCACCACGCGCGAGTACTGGTTCTCGACTTCCGACCGCTTCTCGGACAGCTGCACCATCAGCATGTAGATCGACTGCAGGATGTCCAGTGGCTCGAAGCCGGCGACGACCACGGGCTTGCCGTAGTCGCGCGCGATGAACTCGTACGGCCGGCAGCCGATCACCGTCGAGACGTGGCCCGGGCCGATGAAGCCGTCGAGCCGCAGGTCGGGGGAGTCGAGGATGGCCTTGATCGCCGGGATGATCGTGACGTGGTTGGCGAAGACCGAGAAGTTCCCGATGCCCTCGGCGGCCGCGCGCAGCAGCGTCATCGCGGTGGACGGCGTGGTCGTCTCGAAGCCGATGGCCATGAACACGACGCGCAGGTCCGGGTTCTGCCGGGCGATCTTCAGCGAGTCCAGCGGCGAGTACACCATCCGGATGTTGGTGCCCTCGGCGTTCGAGTCGAAGAAGTTCCCGCCGGACCCAGGCACGCGCATCATGTCGCCGAACGACGTCATGAGCACGCCGGGCTGCCGCGCGATGTGGATGGCGTCGTCGACCCGCCCCATCGGGATCACGCACACCGGACAGCCGGGCCCGTGCACCAGCGTGACGCTCTCGGGCAGGTAGTCCTCCAGGCCGTGCTTGTAGATGGTGTGCGTGTGCCCGCCGCAGACCTCCATGAACTTGTACTGGCGGCCCGGCTCGCACAGCGACGTGATCTTCGCGGACAGCGCCCGCGCCTTCTCCGCGTCGCGGAACTCGTCGACGAAACGCATGACGTCTCCTATTCGATCTGCGATTCCAGCAACGCGGCCATTTCGTCCTCGTACGCCTTGCCGATGCTTTCGAGGAAGTCCAGCGCGGCCGCGGCCTCCGCTTCGTCTATTTTGGACAGTGCGAAGCCGACGTGGATGAGGATCCAGTCGCCCGGCTTCGGCGGGTCGTCGTCGAGCAGGCCGATGTTGATGAGCCGCTTGACGCCGCTGACCGAGACTTTCGCGAGGTCCGGTCGATCCTCGCTGATCTCGATGATTTCGCCCGGAATCCCGAGGCACACGGCCTTACATCCGGCTCATCTCGAGGTACCGCCGGACGTCGGGCTCGACCAGCTTGACGACGAAGGCCGCCCCGCCGATCAGCACGAGCAGCAACAACAGACGTTTCATGCGTCAGACCTCCGTGGTCTCCTTGGCGGGCGGCGTTTTGGCAGGCAGAGCCGGGCTGGTGCCCCAGGCGAGTTCGGTGACGGCGCGGACCGCGGCCGGAATAGCCCCTGTTACTTCGGGCGACAGCCCGATGCCCTCTTCGAGGCACGCGGGTTCGCAGCCGACGATCAGCACCCGCCCGGCGTCGCCGCCGAGCAGCCGCAGCAGCCGGAACACCGCCTCGGGCTGCATGCCGTGCGCGTCTATCGAGGCCGACGCCGCCAGGTCGTCGACGTCGGCTTCGATGAGCGAGAGCGTGCCGGGCGGCTTCCCGTGCGGGGTGGCGTCGAGCAGGATGGTCGTGTCGTAGCCGCCCAGCAGGTCGTAGGCCAGGTGCAAACCCGCGATGCCGTAGTCGGCGATCTGCACCCATTCCGGCAGTTCGGTGCCTTCCAGTTCCTTGATCACCTCGACGCCGAAGCCGTCGTCGCTCAGGAAGATGTTGCCGATGCCCGCCACCAGCACTCGTGGCCTCATTCCGCGACCTCCAATGGCTCGATCTCGTCGGGGGAGAAGTACCGGAACCGGCCGTGCGTGGTCTGCAGGTCGGCGGCCGGGTCGTCGTCGAGGGTGACGGCGACGTACCGCACACCGTCCACATCGGACAGCACGTTCCGGACCGTGGCGGTCAGCCCGGCGAGGAACATGTCCTGGGCGTCGGTCCCGCGCAGGTTCGGCCGCAGCCGCACCTTCGACCCGGCGGTGACGTCGACGCCCGCGACGGTCACCGTCTCGGGCTCGGGCTCCCTGGTGGCCGGCCGCACGGACCGGACCGCGCCGTGCAGCCGTTCGAGCAGCTCCGGCGGCATCGCGTCGACCCGGTCGACGATCGCCGCCGCGCGCGGGTCGGTGGCCCGGGCCTGGCGTTTCTCCTCGTCGGTCAGGGTCATCGTGCGCAGCGTGAGGATCTCGTCGATCTCGGTGCCGTCGAAGAGGTCACCTGGGCTTTCCGGCGCGATCGCCGGGTCGTCGTAGAGGATGATCGGCGACGCCAGCACCACCGTGCTGCGCGACGTGTCGCCGATCAGCACCGGCCAGAGCCGTTCCTGCTTGCAGGCTTCGACGGCGGGTTTCGCCCACTCCGGCGGGTCCAGCATCGACAGGAAGTGCCCGGTGTCGACGCCGAGCACGAGGTGGGCGGCGAGCAGCGCGTGCCGGAGAGCGTGCTCGCGGACGCCGTCGGAGGGCCACGACGTCGTGTTGCGCAGCTCGACGTGCAGCCGGGTGCCGCCGAACGGCCCGTCGAGCGGGTCGGCCCGGGCGGTGAGGGTGCCGGACAGCTCGTTCGAGCCCGGCACGTCGCCGGGCACCCGGAACGGCGTCTCGACCGGGAGCTCCGAAAGCGGCAGCTCGAAGTCGATCTCCTGCTCGACGGCTTCGTCCCACGTGCTGTCGGGGGCGATCCGCGTCCGCGCCTGCAGGAACCGCAGCTTGACGTGCAGGATCGTGTGCGCGAGCGGCTCCAGCAGGCACTCGACGCGCGCCGACGCGTGCTCGCCGATGTCGGCCGAGGCGTACGACGGCGGCATCAGCACACCCCACTGCCAGCGCACCTTGTTCTTCCCGGCCGACGCGCGGTACGGGTAGAGCAGGTAGCCCTCGTAGAGGACGGCGTCACCGACCGCGCGGGCCTGTTCGAGGACGTTCACGGCTCACCGGCCAGCAGTCGTTCCATCGCCGCTTCCCAGGTCGGGATGGCGTGCCGCGCCTTGTACTTGAGCAGCGCGTCCACCGTCTCCTTGGGCAGCTTGATCCACGCGACGTTCGGGAAGTAGCGCTCGACCAGCTCGTCCCACACCTTCACCGGCATCCGGTACTCGGCCTGGGCGTGCCACGGCACCTGCTCCACCCAGAACCCGGGCCCGCCCTTGCCGAAGACCGTGCCGCTGAACAGCAGCACCATCGGTACGACACCCTCGGTCAGCGCGTGGAAGTACTTGCCGGCGGCCACTTCCAGGTCGTAGGTGCACGGGACCTCGGCGTCGATCTCGGTGGCGCCGGTGAAGCCGGGCACCGCCACCGACACCGTCGTGAACTGGAACGGCTTCAGCGTCTCGCCCCACCGGGAGCGGTCGCCGAAGAGGTGGGTGAGCAGCTCGGACTCGTCGTCGGCGTAACGGCGCCGCTGCGGCTCGATGCGGATCTGGACGCGCAGCACCATCGCGTGGATCGGCTGCCCGGACAGCTCGCTGATCCGCAGCTTGAACGCCAGTGTCGGCGACGCCGCGTACTTCAGCGGCTGGACGTCGACGCAGTCGAAAGTCAGCTCAGCCATCCGCCACGACCTCACTGCGTTCCCGCAGACTCGCGAAGAAACCGTCGATGGCCTCGTGCGCCTCGGTGCCGCCGTCGAAGCCGCGCCACGTCGTCCGGACGATGCCGACCAGCTCGTAGCAGACGTCGATCGGCACCAGGAAACACTCGAAACCCAGGTCGAGCTGGTTCAGCAGCAACGCTTCCACGTCCTCGGCGACATCGGCGAACGCCGGGGTGTCGGCCAGCAGCTCGTCCCAGGTGCCGAGCGGCAGGAGCGACTCGGTCGCCCCCGCCGGGCTCGGGTAGAACGCGACCGTCCGGTCCTGCACCGAGTTGCGGAACAGGAACGCCGTCTTCACCGGGATCCCCGCCGTCTCCCACAACGCGGCGCCGGGGGAGAACCGCGGCGCGTGCCGGAACCGCTGCGGCACCGCGCGGTGCCGCTTCCCGCCCGCGCCGCGGTGGGTGAAGAGCAGGTAGCAGCCCCGGCAAGAGCACATGATCGCCCGGGACTCCAGGTCGATGACGTGCCCGTGCTCCGCGCCGATCGGCTCGGCGCACAGCTCGCACCGCTCGCCGGGCGCCGTCCGCTGGACGGGGTTGCGGAACCTGCGCAGTCCGCCCGTCACACCGGCTCCGCGGGGACCGGGCACTCGAGCGCTTCCAGCGGCAGCAGCGGACGTCCGCCAGGGCCGGTCTGCTCGGGCACCACGCCGGCGACGTGGACGTCGGAGATCTCCGGCGCCGCCTCCCGCACCACCTTCTCGATGGCGTACTTCGCGGTGACGGTCGACGACGGGCAGCCGTCGCAGGTGCCCTGCAGCTGCAGGCTGAGCACGCCGTCGGCGTCGATCCCGACCAGCTCGACGTCGCCGGCGTGCGAGCCCAGGTAGGGCCGGACCTTGTCGAGCGCCTCGGCGACCCGCTCGTGCGTCGACTTCGGGTGCAGGTCGTGCAGGACGAGCAGGCCCCGGACGTGCTCGTCCTCGGCGAGCCGGTCCAGCAGGGGACGGTCGACGATCTCCACGATCCGTTCCAGCCCCGCGCCGTAGAACTCGAGCAGCGTGTGGACGAGGTCCTCGGCGACCTCGGCGTCCGGGCCGGAGAACTCGCCCAGCAGCCGCTCGATCCGCTCCCCGACCTGGCCGACGTCGGTCATCAGGCGATCTCCCCGCCGAACGCGTGCGGGGTGTGCAGCCGCTCGACGACCTTGCCCTTGCCGGTGTACATGTGGACGCCGCATGGCAGGCACGGGTCGAAGCTGCGGACCGCGCGCATGATGTCGATGCCCTTGAAGTTCTCCTGCGTGTTCTCCTCGAAGATCGGCGTGTTCTGCACGGCGTCCTCGTACGGCCCCGGCGTGCCGAAGCTGTCGCGGACGCTGCCGTTCCACGGCGTCGGCGGGTACGGGTGGTAGTTCGCGATCTTGCCGCCCTTGATCACCATGTGGTGCGACAGCACGCCGCGCACCGCCTCGGTGAAGCCGCAGCTCACACCCTCGTCCGGGACCTTGAACGGCTCCCACGTCTTCGTGTTGCCCTTGCGGACCTCACCGAGGGCCTGCTCGGCGAAGTGCAGGGCCATCGCGGCCGAGTACGCCTGGAAGTACGTCCGCGCGCGGTTGCGCTCGAGCGCGTTGCTCCACTGCGGGATCTTCCACTCGAAGCTGACCGCGGGCTTGGTCGCCGTGCGCGGCAGGTCGATCGTCACGCTGTGCCCGGTCGACTTGACGTACGGCGTGTCGACGAGCCCGGCGAGCGCCGTCACCCACAGGCGTGCGATCGGGCCGCCGCCGGTGTCGAGGGCGAGGTGGTCCTTGCCGTCGAACCAGCGCGGCGACATCGTCCACGAGTACTTGCTGTCGAAGTCGCGCTTGGCCGGGCGCGGGATGGTGTGCTGGTTCCACGGGTGGCGCTGGTCGACGGGGTTGCCGAGCGGGTCCTGCGTGACGAACATCGGCTGGTCGGCCCAGTCCTCGTAGAACGAGCTGCCGAGCAGGATCCGGATGCCGAGGTTGATGTCGAGCAGGCTGGTGGTGACGAGCTTGCCGTCGACGACGATCCCGGGCGTCACGTACATCTTCCGGCCCCAGGACTCCATGTTCTCGTAGCTGAAGTCGCAGTACTCCGGGTTGTTCAGGCTGCCCCAGCAGCCGAGCAGGACGCGGCGCCGGCCGACCTCTTCGTAGCCGGGGATGGCTTCGTAGAAGAAGTCGAACAGGTCGTCGTGCATCGGCAGGCAGCGCTTCATGAACTCGACGTAGCGCATCAGCCGGGTCAGGTAGTCGGTGAACAGCTGCACGGTGGCGACCGTGCCGACGCCGCCCGGGTACAACGTCGACGGGTGGACGTGCCTGCCCTCCATCAGGCAGAACATCTCGCGCGTGCTCCGGGAGACCTGCAGGGCCTCGCGGTAGAACTCGCCCTCCAGCGGGTTCAGCGAGCGCATGATGTCGCCGATGGTCTTGAAGCCGTGGTCACGCGCATGCGGCGCTTCGGTGCGGTTGGCCTGCTCCAGGACGCCGGGGTTGGTCTCGGCGACCATCTTCTCGCAGTAGTCGACCCCGACCAGGTTCTCCTGGAAGATGTTGTGGTCGAACATGTACTCGGCGGCCTCGCCGAGGTTGAGGATCCACTCGCCAAGGTGCGGCGGGCGGACGCCGTAGGCCATGTTCTGCGCGTAGACCGAGCACGTCGCGTGGTTGTCGCCGCAGATCCCGCAGATCCGGCTGGTGATGAAGTGCGCGTCGCGCGGGTCCTTGCCCTTCATGAAGATGCTGTAGCCGCGGAAGACCGACGACGTGCTGTGGCACTCGACGACGCGCTTGGCCGACCAGTCGATCTTCGTGTAGATCCCGAGGCTGCCGACGATCCGGGTGATCGGGTCCCACGCCATCTCGACGAGGTCGGTCCGGCCCTTGGTGCTGATGCCCTTGTCCGTCATCTGCCGATCCCTTTCAGCGCCAAGAAGACTTGTAGCCGGTGTCGAGCTTCTTTCCCTTGTGCCGCCACTTGGGCTCGTTGTCGATCTTGCGTTCGGTGATCTTCCGCAGCCGCCGGATCACCGAGCCGTACGCGCCGCTGGCCAGCGACGACACGTGCGCGCCCGGGGGCTCGTCCATGAACGGCATGAACTTGTCCGGGAAGCCGGGCATGGTGCAGCCGATGCAGATGCCGCCGACGTTCGGGCAGCCGCCGACGCCGTTGATCCAGCCGCGCTTGGGCACGTTGCACTTCACGACCGGGCCCCAGCAGCCCAGCTTGACCAGGCACTTCGGGGAGCCGTACTCGTCGGCGAACTCGCCCTGCTCGTAGTAGCCGCCGCGGTCGCAGCCCTCGTGCACGGTCGCGCCGAAGAGCCACTGCGGCCGCAGGTGGTCGTCGAGCGGGATCATCGGCGCCTGGCCGGCGGCCTGGTACAGCAGGTAGACGATCGTCTCGGACAGGTTGTCCGGGTGCGTCGGGCAACCGGGCACGCAGACGATCGGGATGCCGGCACCGGACTTCCAGTCCCAGCCCAGGTAGTCGGGCACGCCCATGGCCCCGGTCGGGTTGCCCTCCATCGCGTGGATGCCGCCGTAGGTGGCGCAGGTGCCGACGGCCAGCACCGCCAGCGCCTTGGGCGTCAGCCGGTCCAGCCACTCGCTGGTCGTCATCGGCTGGCCGGTCTCGGGGTTGTTCCCGAAGCCGCACCAGTAGCCCTCTTCCTTGATCGCTTCGTTCGGGATCGACCCCTCGACGACCAGAACGAACGGGTCCAGCTCACCGCGGTCGGCCTTGTGGAACCACTCGATGAACGTGTCGGCCCCCGTCTCGGGGCCGCATTCGAAGTCGATCAACGGCCAGTGGACCGCGATCTTCGGCAGGCCGGGCAACGCGCCGAGGACGATCTCCTCGATGCTCGGTTGCGTCGCGGCGGTCAGCGCGACGGAGTCGCCGTCGCACGACAGGCCGGCGTTGATCCAGAGGATGTGGATGGGCTTCTCTTCTTGCTGGGCATGCGTCACGGCTGATCAACCCCGAAGTCGTCGAGCGCGCCGAGGGTCAGTTCCCACAGCGCGTGGTAAAGGGTCGTCTGGGCTTCCTGGATGCGGTGCACGGACGGCGACGGGACGACGAAGAGGTGGTCGATGCTGTCCAGCTCGGCCATCTTCCCGCCGTCGTAGCCGGCGATGCCGACCGTCACCATGCCGCGCCGGGCGGCCTCGTCGAAAGCGCGCAACAGGTTCGCGGAGTTCCCGCTGGTGGACAGGCCCACCGCGATGTCGCCGGCCCGGCCGAACGCGGCCAGCTGGCGGGCGAACACGACGTCGAACCCGATGTCGTTGGAGAGGGCGGTCACCACCGCGATGTCGTTCGTCAACCCGAAGGCGGGCAACGGTTTCGCCGCACCCGCCGGGCTCAGGAACAGGCTGGCGAGGTCCTGCGCGTCGGTCGAGCTGCCACCGTTGCCGAACGCGAGCAGCCGGCCGCCGCCGGCGAACGCGCGGGCGACGTCCTGCACGCAGGCGAACAGGCGCTCGCGATCGGCCGCCAGCACCCGGGCGCGCAGCGCGACGATCTCGTGCACCTTGTCCACAGTGGACTTTTCGACCTGATCGAGGACGGCGTCGACATCACCGGCACCCGCGTAGAGGAACGGGTACAGCGCTTCGAGACCGTCCGCGCCCACGGGGGTGTGTTCCCGCGACATGGCGCGTCAACTCCTCGGCTAGGAATTCTCCAGGCGAGCGATGGCTTCTCCGGCGTGCACCAGGATTCGGTCGCCGACGCCGGCCGAAACCAGCGCCACGCTCACCTCTTCCCGGCCGGAGCCGGTTTCCACGACTGCGAACCCGAGGTCCAGGAGTTCGACTACGGTCACCTCGACCGCGGTGTCCGAGCAGGTGATGCACACCCCGTCGTGGCAGACGGGGGTAGCCGCTCTGTCCGCGTCACTGGCGCTCATGACGCCACCTCCGGGGTGAGCACGCCCGGTTGTTCGAAGAAGACGTGCACGAGCTCCCACAGAACGTGGTAGGTCGTCACGTGTACCTCCTTGACGACGCGCGGGTCGTCCGAGTGAGCGGTGAAGACGTGGTCCAGCCCAGTAGTCGCGGCAATCGCGCCGCCGTTACCACCGGTCAGGGCGACGGTGAGCATGCCGAGGTCACGGGCCGTCTCGAGGGCGCGCCGGACGTTGCCGCACTCGCCGTCGGTGGAGATGCCCAGCGCGATGTCGGCCGGCTCGCCGAGGATCCGCAGCTGGTGGGCGAAGACGTCGTCGAGCCCCGCGCGGCTGGCGACGCCGGTGACCGTCGCGACGTCGGCGGTCAGCGAGAGGGCGGGCAGCGCGCGCTTCCCGACGATCACCGGGTGCACGAACTCCACGGCCACGTGCTGGGCGTCGGTGCTCGGGCCGCCGTTCCCGAAGACGACGAGCTTGCCGCCGCGGTGGAAGCGCCGGGCCATGCCGTGGCACGCCAGCGCGACCTTGCGCGCATCGTCGGCCAGCGCGAGGACCGGCGCCTCGCGGCGCGCGAACAGCGCGTCGACGGAGTCGGGGTGATTCGGTGACCACGGCATCGCGGCACTTCCTCGGGAGCTGCTCGGTGGTGGGAGCTTCCCCAGGCTAGAGGTGTGAGTTGGATCACACAATAGATCTACTCGGGTGATTCGTGGTCCGTGCTGGTGCTCGTGGTCGTTTCGAGCCTGCTCCGCCCGGGTGCATGCCCTCCCCTGCCAGCAGGTATGCGTGCCAACCTCGAAGGACCGAGGCGGGGAGGCCGGGTGTCCGACGTCGAGAAATTCGCAGCCGAACTCGACGTGGTCGTGGAAAGGATCGAACGCGCGGTCGCGGCGATGGCGAAGGCCGGTGCCGGCCTTGACGAGGCTGCGACGGATCTCGCGAAGGTGACGCAGGGAACGAAGGCGCTGTCGGTGGAACAAGCCCAGGCATTCGCTGTCGAAGCCCGTCGAGGCATTTCCGCCCTGTCCGCTCGGCTCGACACGGTTTCGCGAAATCTGGCCGCATATCGTGTGGATCTGGCCGGACCGCCGGTCGTCGCACCCATTCCGGCGAAACCGCCCGTCGAGCCGGCGACGGTCACGGCGTCCCGCGCCGAGTTGCCGCCGCCTGTGCGGGTCGGCAAAGGGGACAAGACCCACGGACTCTGGTCCGCCGCCGGTTCCGGGGAACAGCCCAGGTTACTGATCAGCGGCAAGCGAAAGACCGACGAAGAAGATCCCGACGAGCCGAGTTTCGCCGAGGTGCAGGCATATTTCCGCAAGATCGGCTTGCCGCCGTACGCGATCGCATCACACGTCGAGGCCAAGCTCGCGGTCCGGATGGCGAAGACCGGGCTTCGTGATGTCACGGTTACCCTGAATCACGTTCCGTGCCCCGGTAAGGGTGGCTGTGACGAAGAGCTGGAGAACATCTTGCCGAATGGGTTCAGCCTGAGCGTCTACGGCGAATCGGGGGACGGTAAGAGATTCTTCAAGCGTTATACGGGGAGATCCAAGTGATACTCGAGGCGTACTACGCCGGGCACGCGGACCGCCCGGCCGTGGTGGCGACCGCTGCCGAACTGGCCGCGGCGCTGGATGCGGTCGCGGCGCTGGAGGGGCCGCAGATCGTCCAGCTGTGGGTGGACGGCGACAAGACGAAGCCCAACCTGATGGTGGGACTCCACGGTGACCGCGGGATCCTCCGCTACGCGGATGCCGATCAGGCGTTTTGCAGCTCGGGTGGGGAATTTTCGTTGCCGGAGTGGGGCGAGGTCATTTACTACCTCGCCACCGGCGAGTTCGAGTTCCCCGATGACGCCGAGCTGCCGGACGAGGACGTCCGGAGCGCGGCGTTCGCTTTCCTCGTCTCGGGTGGTGCGCGTCCCGCGGGCGTCGCGTGGGCTGAGGAGTAGGCCGGCATCAGTGTTGGTGCTCGTGGTCGCCCTGGGCGTGCTCCGCCCGGGCCAGCCACAGTTCGGCCTCATGGGCGGCCCCTCGCGACCGGAGCATCCGGGCCAGGCTGAGCATGCCCTGGACGTCTCCCGTTTCGGCGGCGCGGCGGAACCACTGCTCGGCTTCCGAGAGGTCTTCGCGGTGCTCGGCGAGGTGCCCGAGGTTGGTCAGGGCCGGGACGCTGCCGTGCTCGGCGGCCTTGCGGTACCAAGCGGCGGCCTCACCCTCGTCGCCGCGGTTGCGGGCCAGGACGCCGAGGTTCGTCATCGCCGCCGGGTCGCCGCGCTCGGCGGCGTCGAGGTACCAGTTCTCGGCCTCTTCGAGGTCGCCGCGGCGGTGCAGCAGCAGCCCGAGCCGGACGATCGCCTCGACGTTGCCGCCGGTCGCGCCCTGCCGGTACCACGTCTCGGCGTCGCTGGGCCGGCCCAGCCGCTCGGCCTGCCTGCCCAGCTGGCACGCGCCCCCGAGGTCGCCGGCCAGTACGGCCGCGCGCCACCACCGGGCGGCCTCCGCCGCCTGGCCGCGGTCGCGCAGCAGGATGCCCAGGTCGATCATCGCGCCGGTGTAGCCCGCGTCGGAGGCCTGCCGCAGCCACGACTCGGCTTCTTCGGTCTTGCCCTGTTCACGCAGGAGGTGCCCCAGCGCGGCCATCGAGGACAGGTCGCCGGTGCGCGCGGCCGCGCCGAACCAGTGCTGGGCGTCGTCGCGCTTGCCCCGCCGTTCGTAGGAGCGGGCGAGGTTCAGCATCCCGTGCGGGTCGCCGGCCAGCGCTGCCTCGTGCCACCAGCGCTCGGCCTCCTCCAGGAGGCCGCGCTCGTTGAGCAGGTGCGCCAGCGCCGTCATCGACGTGCGGTCACCGCCCATGGCGGCCCTGCGGTACCACGACTCGGCCTCGATGAGCTCCCCGCGCTCGCGCATCGCCGCACCCATCCGGGCCATGGCGACGACGTTGCCGCCCTCGGCGGCTTTGCGCTGCACGTAGTCGTCGAAGCTCGAGTTCCACTTCTTTAGCCGACCGGGCATCGGCCTGCTCCCTCCGGCTGGTCCTTGCTCCGGTAGTCGCAGTTCATGGGCCCGATGTGACATCTCAGCTAGGGGTGGGCGAGATCACATTCGCGCCAGGCGGTCGTGTCGACGCGGTTTTCCCACGTCGACAGCAGGAAGACTACGCCGCGCGCACCCCTGGGTGAGAGGAGAAAATCTTGGCGGCCCGCGGCTTTCGGCTCAGCGTGACGCAGCGAACCCTGCTGGTAGTCGCGATCCTCGCGATCGCCCTCTTCGGCTACTGGGCGACGAGAGGCGCGGGCGCGACCCCGGCCGGTCCGTCGACATCTTCCGCTGCCCCCTCCGGGCCCGTCCCGGTCAACGCCGCCGACGCGCAGAAGCAGCTCGGCGAGCTGACCGTCGCGGCGCGGACGTCCATGGACGGCTACTCCCGTGAGAAGTTCCCGCACTGGGCGAGCCAGGGGTCGAGCTGTGACACGCGGGAAGTCGTGCTGAAGCGCGACGGCAAGGACGTCAAGACGGACAAGGAGTGCCGGGCGACGTCCGGGACCTGGACGAGCGTCTACGACAGCGAGACGTGGACCAAGCCGACCGACCTCGACATCGACCACATGGTCCCGCTCGGCCAGGCCTGGGCGAGCGGCGCGAAGGCGTGGACGACCGAGAAGCGCGGCCAGTTCGCCAACGACCTGACGCGGCCGCAGCTGTTCGCCGTCACCGACAACCTCAACCAGCAGAAGAGCGACAAGGCGCCCGACCAGTGGAAGCCGCCGCTCGTGGCGTTCTGGTGCACCTACGCGACCGACTGGATCGTCGTGAAGCACTACTACGGGCTGACCGTGACCGAGGGCGAGAAGACCGCCTTGACGGACATGCTGCGCCGCTGCTGAGCTGACCGCCATGACGACGTTCGCGTTGATCCACGGCGGCGGTGGCAGCGGCTGGGACTTCCACCGGCTGGTGCCCGAGCTCGCGGCCCGCGGCCACGACGCGGTCACCCCGGACCTGCCGATCACCGACCCGGCGGCCGGGCTCGCGGAGTTCACCGAGACGGTGCTGGCCGCGTTGGGCGACCGCACGGACGTCGCCGTCGTCGGGCATTCCTACGGCGGCTTCACCGCGCCGCTGGTCGCGGCGAAGGTCCGCGCGCGGGTGCTGGTGTACCTGGCCGGGATGATCCCGGCGCCGGGGGAGCAGCCCGGGCAGTGGTGGGGGAACACGGGGTTCGCGGCGCCGACCGGGCTGAGCGAGGCCGAGCAGTTCTTCAACGGCGTCGATCCGTCGCTGGCCGACGAGTGCCAGGCGCACGGGCGCGATCAGGTGAGCAAGGAGTGGGACGAGCCGTGGCCGCTGCCGGCCCACCCGGACGTCCCGACCCGCGCGCTGCTCTTCCGCGACGACCGGTTCTTCACGCCGGACTTCCAGCGCCGCGTGGCCCGCTCGCGGCTGGGCGTCGAACCGGACGAAGCCGACGGCCCGCACTGCGCGCCGCTGAGCCACCCGGCCGCCATCGCCGAGAAGCTGGTCAGCTACCTCTAGTCGCTTTGGTTACTTAAAGGTCTAGACCTATTGACTGTGTGGTCCAGGCCACTTAACGTCTGGTGCGCGGCGAACCCGCACCTCCCACCTGTTTCACCTCCGCTCCGGTCCCCGCCATGGAGGTTCCCCCGTCATGCGCTTCGCCAGGATCATCGCCTTGACGGCCTTCGCCGCCGGCAGCCTCCTCGTGGCTCCCGCGGCCCCGGCGTCCGCCGCGGCTTTGCCCGCGTGCCAGCACTTCTACACCGGTACGATCCCGGACCGCCCGGTCACCGGCGGCCACGGCCCCGGCACGCTCGTCGGCGCGGCGAACGTGTCGAACCGCTTGCCCGCACCGGGTTCCGTCAGTGGCGGCCTCGGCGCGGACGGCAAGGTGACGTTCACGTTCGCCCGCGTCAGCGGCGCGAAGGCGTACCGCGCGTTCCGCAACGGCCAGGCGCTGCAGTGGATTTCCGACTGGGGCCAGCCGACCCTGACGGTGACCGACGCGAGCCCGTGCCAGAACGCGAACTACCAGCTCTACGCGATGACGGCGGAGGACAACTCACCCGGCTCGCTCGGCCAGATCTCCACGGCGTACCGCCTCGACACGGGCAACCACCTCGCGGCCTACCGCATCCCGGCCGGCACGACGCTGAGCTACCGCGTCACGTCGTACAACGACGTCGCCCAGACGGCGCTGGGCTACAGCGCGGGCCCGGGCTTCTGCGCGGTCGACGCCCGGAACGTCCCGTGGGGCACCAGGTTCTCGGTCCCGGGCTACGGCGAGTGCTACGCCGCGGACATCGGCAGCTGGATCAAGGACGACATCGTCGACGTCTGGCTACCGGGCTCCCAGGCCGACGCGTGGGGCATCCAGCGGCTGACGCTGACGGTGCGCTAGAGCCACCTGGCCGCCGAAAGGCCGTGAAGCCTCCTTGCCGACGTCCCCCCTTCGCTCCGGCAAGGAGGCCTTCATGGCTCGCGGCCGTCGAGCCACTTCAGGTACCACTCCCGAAAGCCCGTGCCGCACGGGGAAACGCCTCCGTCCGACGCGCGGTCGTCGAACCACAGCCGCCCGCGTTCCGGGCCGGTGACCACCAGCCGGAAGTAGGCGCCGCACCCGAAGTGGGCCACTTTCAGTGAGCCGGTGATCCACCGCTGGTCGAAGTACAGGTCGTCGGGGATCTCGTTGTCGGTCGGGTGGTGCTCGGCGCGGTTCCACGCCTCCGTGAACGGGAACGGCGTCGAGAGGAACCCGGGCCGCCAGCCGTCTTCGCCGGGGCATTCCGGCGCGCTCAGCCGGTACAGGCCGTAGTACGGCCCGGCGCCGTGTCCGCCCACGGTCAGCAGGAAGCCGCGGTACTCCTCGGGCAGCGTCACCCCGTGGCGCGCCTCGAAGTCCGCGATCTCCGCCGCCGGCACCGGCGGTTCGAGCCGGTACCGATGCTTCCCGGCGCCGAAGCGGGTGAAGTCCGGGTCGGCCGCCGACAGTTCGGCCGGCCGGCCCCGGACTCCGGCCCACGTCACCAGCGGTCGATGTGCAGCACGTCGTCCAGGGGCTGGCGTGATGCCGGCTTGAACGTCTCGCCCGTGTAGAACGCCGTCGGGATCATCGCCGCCTGGTGGACGTTCTTCGGCAGCCCCAGGACCTCCGCCGCTTCCTGCTCGTACTTCAGGTGCAGCGTCGTCCACGCCGTGCCCAGGGTCACCGAGCGGGCCGCCAGCATGAAGCTCCACACCGCCGGCAGCAGCGACGCCCACAGGCCCGCCTGGTTGCCCGCCGGGAGCTCGTCCGACGGCGTCTCCAGGCACGGGATCACCAGGACCGGGACGTCACCCATCCGGTCGGCCAGGAACTCCACGCTCGACCCGATCCGCTGCTGCACCGGGGCCCGCGTCGGGTCGTCCGCGAACAGCTTGCCCGCCGCGTTGCCCGACTCCAGGTACTCGTGGCACGCCCGGCCGTAGATCGCGCCCAGCGCCGCGCGCTGGGCGTCGTCGGTGACGACCAGCCACTGCCAGCGCTGGGTGTTCGAACCGCTCGGCGCCTGCAGCGCCACCTGGATGCAGTGCTTCACCAGGTCGATCGGCACCGGCCGGTCGAAGTCCAGCCGCTTGCGGACCGTCCTGGTGGTCGTCAGGAGCTCTTCGGGCGTCATCATCGGCCCATCATGCCGGGCCTACCAGCGATCGTGCACCAGCGGGCGGATCAGCTCCTCGTACGTCGCGCGGACGCCGGCCGCCGCCTCCTCCGGCAGCGGCGGGAGCGCGGCCGCCGCGGTGTTCGCCGCCACCTGCGAAGCGTTGCGGGCGCCCGGGATCACCGTGCTCAGGCCCGGCTGGTCGAGGATCCAGCGCAGGGCGAACTGCGCGAGGGCCTGCCCCTCGGGAACGAGCCCGCGCAGCCGCT
The DNA here is from genome assembly GCF_036114655.1 of Amycolatopsis sp. NBC_00348. Lineage (NCBI taxonomy): Bacteria > Bacillati > Actinomycetota > Actinomycetes > Pseudonocardiales > Pseudonocardiaceae > Amycolatopsis > Amycolatopsis sp. NBC_00348. The sequence continues at coordinate 8,749,505 of NZ_CP107994.1, forward strand.
CGACGGCCTCCAGGCCGACCTCGTACGGCACGCCGGAGAACGTCTCGCCGACGTCGAACGCGTCGCCGCCCCGGTTGAAGTTCCGGTGGTCGTCGTCGGCGAAGGTGGTGCTCGCCGTGTAGCGCCCGGACAGCAGGCCCGACGCCAGCGGCACCCGCGCGATGACCCCCGCGCCCGCGTCCGACGCCGCCGGCAGCACCCGCTCCAGCGGCTTGAGCCGCAGGCAGTTGAGGATGATCTGCACCGACGCGACGTTCGGCCGCGCCAGCGCCGCCAGCGCCTCGTCGCAGGTCTCGACGCTCACGCCGTACGCCTTGATCCGGCCTTCCTCGACCATCGCGTCCAGGGCGTCGTAGACGGCGTCCGTGGAGTACACCGGCGTCGGCGGGCAGTGCAGCTGGACCAGGTCGAGCGTGTCCATCCCGAGGTAACGACGCGACCGGTCGTTCCACTCGCGGAAGTGCGCGGCGACGTAGTTCTCGGGCACCTGGTCGACCCGGCGGCCCATCTTGGTCGCCACGAAGACATCGGGGTGGTCGGCGCGGAACCGGCCGACCAGCCGCTCGCTGCGGCCGTCGCCGTAGACGTCCGCGGTGTCGAAGAAGGTGACGCCCGCGTCGGCCGCCGCGTGCAGCACGGCGAGGGCGTCGTTCTCGCCGACCTCGCCCCAGTCCGCGCCGAGCTGCCAGCAGCCGAGCCCGACGACCGAGACCTCGCGGCCGAGGCGGGTGATCTTCCGGTTCTCCATGCCGCGATCCAAGCACACCTATGATCGGCCGTCATGGCCATGACTTCGGGTCCGGACGGGCTGGGGACCCGGCTGCGGCACGTCCTCGAACTGCTCGACGGCGACGTCGCGAAGTTCCTCGGCGACATCGGCCTCGACGGCTACCGGCCGCGGTACTCACCGGTCGTGCGCGCGCTGCTGGCGAAGGGACCGCTGGCCATCCGGGACCTGGCCGCGGAGCTGCGCGTGACGCACTCGGCCGCCAGCCAGACGGTCGCCCAGATGAGCCGGGCCGGCCTGGTGACGCTCGAACCCGGCGCCGACGCGCGGCAGCGGATCATCTCGCTCACGGACCGGGCGCGTGACGTGCTGCCCCTGGTGGAGGCCGAGTGGGCGGCGACGAACGAGGCGTGGGACGCGCTGGAGGCCGAGCTGCCGCACTCGCTGCGCGCTCTGCTGGACGCGATCGTCGAGGCGCTGGACCGCAAGCCGTTCCGCGAGCGGATCGGGGAGACGGAAGCCGCCCGCGAACTGCTGTGACTAGGCCGGGTCCGAGACGCGGAAGATCGCCCAGACGTACTTGCCGCCGGGGCAGCGCTCGAAGCCCCAGTCCTCGGACAGCGCCTGGACCAGCACGAGCCCGCGGCTGCGTGCCTCGGCCGGGGACGGCGCCCGCAGCTCGGGCAGCATCCGGCCGGTGTCGTACACCCGCAGCGTCAGGTGGCCGTCGGCGTACTCCATCTGGAAGCGCTGCGGGCGTTCACCGTGCTCGAAGGCGTTCGTGACCAGCTCCGAGGTCGCCAGCAGGACGTCCTCCAGCTGCGCCTCGTCCAGGCCGAAGGCGGCCATGGCCGCGCGGACCTCCCGGCGGGCCAGCGCCGGGGCGGTGACGTCCGACGGGAGAAGCACCGTCAGTGGTGCGGCCGCGGCGATGCGCTGCGGCATCTTCGACGTCGTCATCGGGGTCCCCCTCCCTGTGCTTTCGGTACTGTCCGCGAAGTACCCACGGCTTTGCGCAGCTAATCAGGTGCCGTCGGCCAGCTCGGATTCGTCCAGGCCCGAACGCAGCTTCTTCAGTGTCGCAGCCAGCAACCGCGACACCTGCATCTGGGAGACCCCGACGCGGCGCGCGATGTCCGACTGGCTCATCCCGGAGCCGAACCGCAGCGCCACGATCTTGCGCTCCCGATCCGGCAGGCTGTCCAGCATCGGGCGCAGCGCCTCCCGCAGCTCGGCCTGGCCGAGCTCGGCGTCCGGCGCCCCGAACCGCGTGTGTGCGGCGTTCTCCAGCAGGTGGTCGAGCGACGCGCCGTAGCGGCCCTGACCGGCGCGAAGGCCTTCGTAGACGTCTTCGATGGGCACGCCGAGCCGCGCGGCGATCTCACTCGGGCGCGGTGCGCGCGAGAGCTGCACAGTGAGCTCTTCGCGGGCGCCGGAGATGTTCGCGTTCAGCTCTTTCAGCCGCCGCGGCACCCGCACCGACCAGCTGTTGTCGCGGAAGTGGTGGCGCAGCTCGCCGGAGATGGTGGGCACCGCGAACGCCAGGAAGTCCGTGCCCTGCGTCGGGTCGAACCGGTCGACGGCGTGGATCAGCCCGACCGTGGCGATCTGGACCAGGTCCTCCATCGCCTCGTCGCGGTTGCGGAACTTCCGCGCCAGGTTGCGCGCCAGTTCGAGGTGGTTGCGGACCAGGGTGTCGCGGATGCGCTCCCGTTCCGGGGAGTCCGCCGGCAGCGCGGCGAGGTGGGTGAACAGCGCGCTGACGTCGAGGCCCGTCCCGCTGCTCCCGGCGGCATCGGTCACGAGCCGGCCGCCTGGCTCTCCCGGACGAGGTCGACCCGGGACAGGTAGCGCCCGTCCTCGGGGGTCACGGTCCGCTCGGCCGACGTCGCGAGCGCGGTCAGCAGCTGCCAGGAGAGGCCGGTGTCGTCCCCGTGGTCGGGCGAGTCCGACAGAACGGACACCGAAACCTCGATGCGCGGCCCGCTCCAGGAGAAGACACAGGTGAGCTTGCCGTCCGAGGCGGCGGGCAGCAGCAGCGAGCACGCCTCGTCCACCGCCATCCGGAGGTCCTCGACGGCGTCGAGGTCGAAGTCCTGACGCATCGCGATGTCGGCCACGATGGTGCGCAACGTCGGCACCACGTGCGGGATCGCGGCCGTCCGCACCTCGATGACCTGCGCGCCTCCCGGCACGAGCGGGGCGTTGTCCTCCACGTTTGTTCCTTTCTCCGCACTCGCGCTGGGTGACTTGCGGTGTCCCTCGACGCCCGGTCAGCGAGATGCCCGTGGTGTGAGCAAACCAAACCCGCGTTTGATCCGCTGCACCGGCGGGCACATAGCGGTCGACGTGCTGATCCGGGGAAAGGCAGGAACGAGATGGCTGACGTGAGCCGGCTGCCCACTGTGGTTGCTGAAGAGTGGGAATGGCAACTGCGCGGCTCGTGCCGGGGTGCGGACAGCAGTCTCTTCTTCCACACCGACAACGAGCGGGGTTCGGCGCGCGAGCGGCGCGAGACGCGGGCGAAGGCCATCTGCCAGGCCTGCCCGGTGCTCGCCCAGTGCCGCGCGCACGCGCTGACCGTGCAGGAGCCCTACGGCATCTGGGGCGGCCTCGGCGAGATCGAACGGCGGCAGCTGTTCCTCCGGCAGCGCCGAGCCGAGCGCAAGGCCGTCAGTGCGCACTGAACAGCACCGTGAGCAGGCAGGATCCGATCGCACGTGACCACTCCACGCGAAAGGGCGGCGGCCGTGGCGGGCTCGGTCGCCTGCTGGGTTAGGGTTGGTCCCGGAGTTGCCTTGACCGTGTCCGGCGCGGGGTCCTGCCCGGGCTGTGAAAGGCACGGTGACACGGTTGCCGCTTGAGACAACAGGCGCGTACCCGGCGCAGGAGCAGCGCCTGACGAGGAGAAACTGCATGCCCGCAGCCGACCAGAACGCCACCCCGCCCGGGTTCGGCATCACGCTGGACACCGAAGCGACGGAGCCCCGGGTGGTGGTCACGGGTGAGCTCGATCTGCTCACCAGCCCGCAGCTGCAGGAGGCCTTGGCCGGCCTGATCGCGGACAAGCGCGCGCAGCGGGTCGTCGCCGATCTGACCGGGGTGACCTTCTTCGACTCTTCCGCGCTGAACGTGGTGCTGCGCGCCCAACGCCAGGCCGGCGAGCAGGACGTCCAGCTCGCGGTCGTCCCGAGCCCGGCCGTCAGCCGGGTGATCGAGCTCACCGGCGTGGCCGAACACCTGAGCGTGTCGGAGGACCCGCAAGCCTGATCCCCCGCTACGGTCCTGCGGACTGATTCGGTTCGCGGACTCTGGGGGCGGCACGATGATGGGGCGCACGCATGCCCTGACCGGGTGGTGCGCAGGCTTGGCCATCGCGCCCGCGGTCGGCGCGGGCTCGGTGCACCAAGCGGTGGTCTTCGCCGCGACGACAGCGGGCTTCGCCTTGCTGCCCGACCTGGACCACCCCGGCGCGAGCGCGTCCCGCCTCCTCGGCTGGCTCACCGGCGCCCTGTCCTGGCTGCTGCGCCGCGTCTCGGCGGGCATCTACGCCCTCACCAAGGGCCCCCGCGACGAGAACGTCACGGGCAAGCACCGCCATCTCTCCCACACGGTCCTGTTCGCGGCCGGCCTGGGCGCGCTGACGTCCTGGGGCACCGAAACGGGCGGCCCCTGGGCCGTGGTCGGCGTGGTGGTCTTCGGCTTGATGCTGGCGGAAGGCGCGCTGGGCGACTGGCTGCTGCCGGTGAGCGGCGCGGCGGTCGCGTGGTGGTTCTTCACCGCCCCGCCGGACCGCGCGGGCGAGCTGGCCTCGATCACGGGCTGGCTCGGCGTCGCGGTCGCGGCGGGCTGCTTGACGCACTGCCTCGGTGACGCGCTGACCGAAGCCGGCTGCCCGTTCCTGTTCCCGGTGCCCATCGCGGGCGAGACCTGGTACGAGATCCGGCCGCCGCGGGCGTTGCGCTTCCGCACCGGCAAGAAGGTGGAGAAGCGGCTCATCTTCCCGGTGTTCGCGGTGCTGGCGGTCCTGCTGGTGCCGGGGGTCTGGGACTACTCGGTGAGCACGTTCCAGCGCCTGTTCATCCCGCCGTCGAGCCAGCAGGCGACGACGCCGTGAACCGGCGGATCCGCTCCGCCGCCGCGGCCGTGTCGCTGTAGTCGCGGGAGTGCGTGATCCGGCCGTCGGCGATCGTCATGACCATCACGTACGTCGAGGCGAACGCCTCGCCCGCCATCTCCCCGTGCAGGTCGAACTCCGCCACCAGCACCGCCGGGTCCGCCGTCTCGTGCACGACGACGTTCTCCGCCTTGACCAGCCGCCGGACGCCGCCCGCCGCACGGAAGCGGCGGCGGAGCTCCTCGCGGCCCTTCGTCAGCCGAGGCACGCCGGCCGGGGTGAAGGGCATCTCGATCACCACGTCCTCGGCGTACAGGTCGGCGAGGTCGTCCCAGCGGTTCTCCACCGACGCCGCCAGGAACCGGTCGAACACCTCGCGCGCGGCGGCGGACGCGCCCGAGCCGTTCGGGTAGTCGCGGTACGAGGTGATCGACCCGTCGGTGACCGTCACGATCCCCACCGACGACGGGAACGCGAACGTCTCGCCGACGGCGACCAGTTCGAGCACGAAGCCCGTTTCCGTCAAGGTCACCTCGACCTCGGTCTTCGCCACGCCGAGCGCGCGGCCTCGTGCGCCGGCGGCGGTGAGTTCGGCGGTGACGGCGGAGCGGCCTTCTGTGCGCTGCCCCAGGAACGGCTTCTCGTAGACCGCGTCTTCGGCGAACAGCGAAGCGAACCCGGAGGCGTCCAGCGCGGTCATCCCGGTGCGGACGAGGTCGGCTATCTCGGACACGGTGCGTGGCATCGGAATTCTCCTGAGAAGATGTGTGTTGAATCGGAACGGTGCACCCGCTTACGACAATACGGAGCCACCGTTCCGGTTGTCAACGAGGAGGAAACTCGATGGAGAAGACCGGCCTGCGGGCGGACGCGCGGCGCAACCGGGCGAAGGTCCTGGCTGCCGCCGAAGAGGCGTTCGCCGCCGACGGGCTGGCCGTGCCGCTCGACGACATCGCGCGGCTGGCCGGCGTCGGGGCCGGCACCGTCTACCGGCACTTTCCCAGCAAGGAAGCGCTGTTCCAGGCCGTCGTCCTCGAGCGCATCACCCAGTTCACCGAAGAGGCCCGCGGTCTCGCCGACGCGGCCGACCCCGGCGAAGTCTTCTTCGGCTACTTCGTCCGCGTCATCAAGCAGGCTTCGCTCAACCGCGCCATCTGCGACGCCCTCACCGAGGCCGGCGGCATCGGCTTCAAGGCCGACGCGGGTGACGACTTCCGCGGCGCCTTCAGCGTGCTGCTCGAACGCGCGCAGGCCGTCGGCGCCGTCCGCACCGACATCGACGGCGACGACCTGCGGGCGCTGATGGTCGGCTGCCTGGCCGTCGAGCGGTACGCGCCGGGCAGCGAGCACCTGGTCCGCGTGGTCGTCGACGGGCTCAAGACGCCGTGACCGGCAGTTGCCGGGCCGGGTCACCGGTTCGGCAGCCGCCGGAGGTGTGTAACGAGAGTTAAGATCGACGCGAGTTTCCTCGTATCTGCGCTGCGCGTGGCGAGGGGGTGCCCGGATGTCCACCCGACCCAGCTGGGGCTCCGCCGTGGTGATCGGGCTGGCGGGCTTCGCCACCGGATTGCTGGTGGCCGCACTGCTCGTCGCGGGCCGTCCGACCCCGCCTCCCGTCGAGTCCACCCAGCCGGCGCCGACGTCGTCCGCGCCGATCCAGCCCGTCACGGTCACGGCCCCCGCCCCGCCCGCGGCCACGGTCACGGCCGTCGAAACCGTGCCGCCGACGACGTCGACCACCCTCGTGCAGGTGACGGTCTCGCCGACGCCGCCGACGACCACCCCGACCCCGACGTCGACCTCGCTGGTCGCCACCACCAGCCAGGACTGAGCGCTAACCGACGTCGCGGCGGCGCCAGCCGATCAGCCCCGCGCCCAGCGCCACCGCCGTGACCACCAGGAGCCAGACCAGCGGCGTCGCCACGAACGGCTGGCTCGGGAGCTTCGGCGGGTGCTGGAACGGCGAGACGTCCAGCACGCCCTGCGGTGCGTTGACGATCGGGCCGAGCAGGCTGATCAGCAGCGCCAGCGCCCCGACGCCCCAGGCCGCGGCCGAGTAGGCCGGCCGCAGGCCGAAGAGCGTCACCGCCAGCGCGATCACCACCCACGTCGCGGGCAGCTGGACCAGCATCCCGCTCAGCACGTCACCGACCGAGCCGCCGACGTCGTGGGTGCGCAACCCGTTGGCCAGGCCCAGGAACAGGCCGCCGGTCAGCAGCAGCAACGCCGTGCCGAGGAACGCGAACACCAGGTGCCCGCCCGCCCAGCGCAGCTTGCCGACGCTGGTCGCCAGCACCGGTTCGAGCCGGATCGCCGTCTCCTCGCCGCGCATCCGCAGCACGGCCTGGATGCCGTAGAGCGACGCGACCATCGCGAACATACCGGCCATCGTGGCGAGGAACGCCTGCGTGAGGCCGTGCGCGCCGCCGAGCCGTTCCATGATCTGCTGCGCCTGCGGGCTCGAGCCGACGAGACCGCCGATGCCGCTGGCGATCGAGCCGAACACCGCGCCGACGACGGCCATCCCGATCGTCCAGCCGAGCAGCGGGCCGCGGTGCAGCCGCCAGGCCAGCGCGAGCGGGGACCGCAGGCTCGCGGCCGCCCGCGCCGGGCCCGGCCGCGGCGGCAGGAAACCGACGCCGACGTCGCGGCGGGGGAGCAGCCAGTACGCGGTCGCGCCGATCACCAAGGCCAACACCACCGGCAGCAGCAGCACCCACCAGCGTTCGCCGGCGAACGCGCGGATCTGCTGCACCCAGCCGATCGGCGACAGCCACGACAGCCAGCGAGCGTCCACAGTGGAGTCACCCGCGCCGCGCAGCAGGAACGCGGCGCCGACCACGGCCGTGCCGATCCCGTTGGCCGTGCGGGAGTACTCGGCGAGCTGGACGGCGACCGCGGCGACGGCGGTGAACGCCAGCCCGGCCAACGCGATCGACGCGCCGAAGGCGAGCGAGCCGGCCGCGGGCAGGCCCGCGCCGATCATCGAGCCGACCTGGATCAGCCCGATCAGCACGCTCGCCGCGCCGGCCACCAGCACCCCGGCGGTCAGCGCCGCGTACCGGCCGACGACCGCGGACGCGAGCAGCTCGGCGCGCCCGGTGTCCTCCTCGGCACGCGTGTGCCGCGTGACGGTGAAGACCGCCATCAGCCCGATCAGCAGCGCCAGGAACCCGCACATGCGCCAGGCGATGAACCCGCCCGCGCTGGTCAGGTCGAACGGCGGCCCGTAGAGCAGCGCGTACGACGGGTTCGCGGTCGCGCCCGCTTGCAGCGCGAGGCGGTCGGCGTCGGTCGGGTAGAACTGCGCGAACGTCTTGACGGTGCTCGCCGGGATGACGCTGAGCAGCACGATCCAGATCGGCAGGGTCACGCGGTCGCGGCGCAGCGCGAGGCGCGTCAGGTGCCAGGTGCCGGCCAGTTCGTGCGCCGGCGCAACCTCGGTTTCGCGGGAGAGGGTCGCGGTCACTTCGCGCTCGCCTCGGTCGTGTAGTGCCGCAGGAACAGCTCTTCCAGCGTCGGCGGCTGGCTGACCAGGCTCCGCACGCCGACCTGGGTCAGCTGACGCAGCGCCTCGTCGAGCGAGCGCGTCTCGACGTCGAACCGGACGCGGTTGCCGTCGACCTTGAGGTCGTGGACGTTCGCCAGCGTCGCCAGGCCGTTGGGCGGTCCGGCGAGCTCGGCGGTGATCGACGTCCGCGTCAGGTGGCGCAGCTCGGCTAGCGTGCCCGACTCGACCGTCCGGCCGTTGCGGATGATGCTCACCTTGTCGCAGAGCGCCTCGACCTCGGCGAGGATGTGGCTGGAGAGCAGCACCGTGCGGCCCTGCTCGCGCTCCTCCTGGATGGCGTACTGGAACGTCGCCTCCATCAGCGGGTCGAGCCCGGACGTCGGCTCGTCGAGGATCAGCAGGTCCACCCGGGACGCCAGCGCTGCGACGATGGCGACCTTCTGCCGGTTGCCCTTCGAGTACGTCCGCCCCTTCTTCTTCGGGTCGAGGTCGAACCGCTCGAGCAGGTCGGCGCGCCGCTTCTCGTCGAGGCCGCCGCGCAGCCGGCCGAGCAGGTCGATCACCTCGCCGCCGGAGAGGTTGGGCCAGAGGTTGACGTCGCCGGGCACGTAGGCCAGGCGGCGGTGCAGGCTCGCCGCGTCCTTCCAGGGGTCGCCGGCGAGCAGCCGGACGTCCCCCGAATCCGCGTGGAGCAGGCCGAGCAGGACCCGGACGGTGGTCGACTTCCCGGCGCCGTTCGGGCCCAGGAATCCGTGTACTTCCCCAGTAGGTACCTGCAGATCGAGGCCGTCCAGGGCCTTCGTCCGGCCGAACGACTTGTGCAAGCCGGAGATCGCGATGGCATTTTCCATGCTTCGGAAGCTACACTGATTTCACGAAGTTGTGAAGTTAAGAAAATGTCTAGACTGAGTGATCTTGACTGGGTGGTGCGAGAGGATGGCCGGATGACGACGCCTGACACGAAGCGAGATGAAGACGCCGTCCGCCGGTACGTCGAAAGCCTGGCCCTGGTGCTCTCGCAGATCGGGATGCAACGCATGTCCGCGCGGGTGTTCGCGGCCCTGATGACCACCGACGCGGGCCGCCTGACCGCGGCCGACCTGGCCTCCCAGCTGTCGGTCAGCCCCGCGGCCGTCTCCGGTGCCGTGCGCTTCCTGGAGCAGATCGGCCTGGTCGCCAAGGAACGCGAGCCCGGCGAGCGCCGCGACCACTACCGCCTCTTCGACGACCTCTGGTACGCCACGTTCCTCAAGCGCGACCGCATGATCATCATGTGGCGCGACGCGGCCGAGAACGGCATCGACGCGCTGGGCGAGGGGTCACCCGCCGGCGACCGGCTCGCCGAGATGCGGGACTTCCTGTCGTTCATGCTCGAAGAGCTCAACGGGATGTACGAGCGCTGGCACAAGATGCGCGAAGAGAAGAACCGCGCCAGCTAACGTCGAGGCGTGATCCTCCTCCTCGCCGCCCAAGCGGTGTACGTCAAGCGGACGACGCCGCGGCTGCCCGGGGCCGCCGGGCCTGCCGACGGCGTCGTCGCGGGCGCGGGGGAGCCCTTCCGGCTGGCCGTGCTCGGGGAGTCCACAGTGGACGGCGTCGGCGCGGCCACCCACGAAGAGGCGCTGACCGGCTGCCTCGCCCGTGAGCTCGCGCAGGGCGGCCGGGCCGTGCGCTGGCAGGCCGTCGGGCGGACCGGGGCCAACGCCCGGACCGTCCGCGCCGAGCTGGCGCCGCTCGTGGAGCCCGCCGATCTCGTGGTGATCGCCCTCGGCGTCAACGACACGATCGAGCTGCGGACGGCCGCCGGCTACCGGCGTGACCTGCTGGCCCTCGTCGTCGACCTGCGCCGCCGCCTCGGCCCGGTCGACGTCGTCCTCGCCGGTGTCCCGCCGATGGCGCGCTTCCCGTCGCTGCCGCGGCCGCTGCGGGACGTCCTCGCCGCCCGGTCGAGTGCGCTCGACGCGGCGGCCGCCGCCGTGGCACGCGTTCCCGGCGTCACGCACGTGCCGATGGCGCCCGGCCTGCTCGACCCCGAGGCCTTCGCGCCGGATCGCTTCCACCCGGGCCCGGCGGGCTACGCGCGGTGGGCGCAAACGCTTGCCGGTGCACTCTCGGTGATCAAGTAGCCGCATTCCGTCGATCTTCGGAAATTCTCGGGCATTCGTGTATCTGACGGTCCCGCCACTGCGTCCTGTGGAGCAGCCAAGCACGGAGATCGGATCGGGCAGGGGGTGCCGGGTTCGGAGGAAAACGCGGTGGCCGGGAGCCGAGGGGGCCCCCGGACGCCGTCGGCCGGGTGCCCTTCGGGGGAGGGGTCATCCGGCGGGGCCCGTTGGGGAGCGGGCCCGTGAGGGAGGGGAGTACCGGTCGGCGCGAGTCCACACGCCTGCGTCGGCCGGTACCTCCCCCGCAGCCGTTGACCGCGAGCGTGACCGACGAACTAAGAGACTTGATGTATCCGAGATCCACCTGCACGCTCCTTCCCCCCGAAGGACCCGCGATACTGCCGAAGCCGACTCGAAGACGTTTCCGAAGAGGGGCAGATACGGTGACCGACGTGCAAACCGCAGAGGTTGATCCTCCTTGGGAGGGCCTGACCGGCGCCGAGCTGCATGCCGCCTGCATGCACGCGGCGAGAGAAGGCGACCGCCAGGCGATGGCCCGCCTGGTCGACGAGCTCACCCCGCTCGTCTGGCACGTGGCCCGGGCCAACGGGCTCGACCGCTCGGTCGCCGAGGACGTGGTCCAGACCGTGTGGCTCGCCCTCTTCAGCCAGCTCGGGAAGCTGCGTGATCCCAAGGCGCTCGCCGCCTGGTTGATCACCACGACCCGGCGCGAAGCGACCCACCCGCACGGCCGCCGCATCCAGCCCGTCCCGCTGAGCGACGAGGTGGCCGAAGCCATGCCCAGCACCCAACCGGCTCCCGAAGACGAAGCCGTCCGCGCCGACCGCGACCGCCGGGTCTGGCGCGCCTTCGTCCGGCTGCCCCACCGCTGTCAGGAGTTGCTCCGGCTGACCGTCCTCGCGGGCCGCGCGGAGTACCAGCTCGTCGCCGAAGCGCTGCGTATGCCGCGCGGCAGCGTCGGACCGACCAGAGGGCGCTGCCTCGACCAGATGCGCGATCTCCTCGCCAGTGAAGGGGGAAGCCGATGAACGACCTCGGGACGCCGGGCGAGGCCTTTTCCGACGAAATCCTGCTGGCCGACATCGGCCGCTTCCTCGACGAGCTGGACCCGCCGCCGGACGACCTCGTGCAACGGGTCCAGTTCGCGCTCGCGCTGGAGGACCTCGACGTCGAGGTCGCCCGCTGGGAGCGGCTCGACACGCTCGCCGGCGTGCGCGGCAGCGGCACCGGCACGATCACCTTCACCGTCAGCGACCTCACCGTGATGATCAACCTGACCAAGATCGGCAAGCAGCACCGCATCGACGGCTGGCTGGTGCCGGCCGGCCAGTACGGCGTCGAGGTGCGGGTGGCCGAGCACGGGACGACGTCCACGACCGCCGACGAAGGCGGCCGGTTCGTGCTCGACAACGTGCCGCGCGGGACCACGCAGATCCTGGTGCACCTGGGTGACGTGACGTGCCGCCGGACCGTCGTCACGCCGACCGTGGTGCTCTAACCGAGGAAGTCGGCGAGGGGGACGGGTGTGAGCCCGTCCTTCTTCGCCTGCTCGACGAACGCCGTGTAGTCCTCTTTGAACGTCTTCCGGAAGTGCATCAGCACGATGTCGCCCGGCTTGAGCTTGTCGCCGGCCTGGAACTGGACGTGCCCGTCGTTGACCGCGGCCGTCCACAGCACCGCGACGCGCATCCCGCACGCGGCCGCCGCGCGCAGGGTGTTGTGGTCGTAGTTGCCGAACGGCGGCCGGAACAGCACCGGCCGGACGCCGAGGCCCTTCTGGAAGTCGTCGGCGTCGTCGCAGATCTCCTTGCGCTGGAACTCGAACGGCTTGCCCTTGAGGTTCGGGTGGTCGACCGTGTGGTCGCCGAGCGTCGCGCCGGTCGCGTCGAGGATCTGCTTGAAGTAGGCCTCGTGGCCCTTCACGTACTTCTGGTTCAGGAACAGCACCGGGTGCGTGCCGGACTGCTGCATCAGCTTGAGCGCGTCCGGGTCCTTGACCGCGCCGTCGTCCATCGTGAGGAAGACGTACGGCTTGTCGGTGGTGATCTTGCGGACGACCTGGACTTCGCCGTTCGCCGCGGCGGGCGCCTTCTGCTGCACGGTGCCGAACGCGTAGGGCCCGGCCGGCGTCGAGCCGGGGCCGCCGCCGGGCGCCGGGTTCGGCTGGCTGGGCTCGGGCGGCGCCGGCTGGGCGCTCGAACACGCTGCGAGTGTCAACACCGCCGCGGCCACCACTGCTGTCACTCGTCCGTGTCGCTTCTTGCTGAACATCCCCACGTCCCCCTTTCACGCGGTAGTCGAGGACTACCCGAAAGGGTGACGCGGGGGTGAGGCGCGAAGTTGCGTCAAACGATCTTGTGTGGCCTGACGCACCCAGGTCAGTGCCCGGTTTCGGCCGCCTTGACCAGCTTCGCCGAGAACAGCCGGATGACGTTCTTCAGGCCGGCGGCCAGGATCGGGCCGCTGCCGCGCACGGGCTCGGTGAACGAGCCGGTCCAGCGCAGGTGCGTGCCGCCGTCGACGGTCGGGGTGAAGAACACCTCGGCCCGGTAGTCCTTGATCGGGTTGTTCCCGAAGAACGTGTAGACGTGCCGGCGGTCCTGCTCGTACTCGACGGTCTCCTCCTTGATCAGCACCGGCCACAGGCCGACCGCGCGGACGGCGCCCACGCCGTTCGGCTCGTCGGTGCCCTGCCGGGCCCAGCTCGCCTGGATGATCAGTGGTTTTCCCCACTCCGCCCAGCGCGGGCCGTCCGCTTCGCGCGCGAACAGCGCCGCCGGCGGCGCCGTGCTCGTGCGGTTGACCTCGAAGGAGTACTTGCGGCCCACCGGAACCTCCCGCGTTGTTGACAGGTTGATAATTAAGCGTTCCCGGCAGCGTAGGTCAAGATGGGGGCGTGAGCACGCCGCGTCCCGACATCGCCGCGCCGCACTGGCTCGTCCAGCTGCTGCGGAGCAAGCCGGTCCCGGTGCCCTGGAACATGGTCGCCCGGGCCGTGCTCGCCCTCGCCGTCCCGCTGGCCGTGGGCTTCGCGGCGGGCGACATCGCCGTCGGCGCCCTGATCTCGACCGGCGCGCTGCCCGCCGTGCTGTCCGAGTCCGCCGGGCCGTACCGCTACCGCGCGCGACGCCTGGGCGGCGCGACGCTCGCCGCCACCGCCGGGTACGTCGTCGGCCTGCTGACCGGCGGCACGCCGGCGCTGTCCGTGCCCGCGGTGATCCTGGTCGCCGCGGTGTCCGCGCTGATCAGCGCGGCCGGCAGCAACGCCTCGGTGGCCGGGCTGCAGATGTTCGTGTTCTGCGTGCTCGGCACCGGCCAGCACGCGACCGGCGTCCGCGTCGAGATCCTGCTCGGCTACTTCTGCGTCGGCGCCGCGTGGAGCCTGCTGGTCGCGCTCGTCACCTGGACGGTCCGCGCGACCAGCGCCGAACGCAGCGCCGTCGCGCACGTCTACGTCGAGCTGGCCGCGATGCTCTCGGCGACCGACGAAGCCGTCTCGCGGGTGGCCCGCCACCGGCTGACCACGGCCATGAACACCGCCTACGACCAGTTGCTCACCGCGCGCTCGTGGCTCTCCGGCCGCGACGCCGCCTACCGGCAGCTGCTCAACCTGCTCTCGGCGACGACCCCTGCGGTCGAGGCGTCGGTGGCGCTGGTCAACGCCGGCCGCCGGGTGTCCGGCGACGTCATCGACCACTTCGTCGCGCTGTCGGCCGCGGTGCTGGCCAGCCAGCCGCTGCCCGAACCCCCGCCGGAACCGGCCGACGACGCCGACCCGCTGCGGGCCGCGCTCTACGCCGGGCTGGTCCGGATCGGGAAGGGCGACGACCGGAAGCGCCGGGAGCAGGCGCCCTGGTATCGGCGCCTGCGGGACTGGGTGCGCTCGCTCGCGTCCGGCCCGCTGACCTGGATCGCCGCCCTGCGGCTGACGCTGTGCGTCGCGATCGCCGAGGTCGTCGGCCTGCTCGTGCCGCTGGAGCGGTCCTACTGGCTCACCCTGACCGTCGGCATCGTGCTGAAGCCGGACTTCGGGTCGGTCTTCGGCCGCGCGGTGCTGCGTGGCATCGGCACGGTCGTCGGCGTCGGGATCGGCGCCGCCGTGCTGGTCGCGGGCGGGCGCGGCTGGATCCTGGTGGCGCTGATCGCGATCTTCGCCGGCGGTGTCGCGGTCGGGAAGGTGCGCAACTACGGCATCCTCAGCGCGTTCGTGACGCCGTTGATCATCCTGCAGATGGACCTGGCGAACACCGCGAGCTGGGACGTCGTCGTGGCCCGGCTGGTCGACACGGCGCTGGGCTGCGTGATCGTGCTCGTCTTCGGCTACCTGCTGTGGCCCGGCAGCCGTCGTCCGCAGGTCGGCGGCCGGCTGGCCGACGGGCTGGACGCCGTCGCGAAGTACGTCGAGTACGCGCTGGTCGAGGCCTCGTCGGGCGACGCGCGGCTGGCGCGGTCCCGGGCCCGGCGCGGCGCCTACCGGGCCCTGGCCGACCTGCGGACGGCGTTCCAGCAGGTCGTCGTCGAGCCGTCGGCCAACGGCCGCCAGGCGGTGGCGTGGTGGCCGGTGATCGCCGCGCAGGAACGCGTCGCGGACGCCGTCACCGAGGTCGGCGTGACGATCGGGCGTGGGGTGGCGCCGCCGTCGCCGTCGGACGTCGAGCTGCTGACCACCGCGATCGAGGAGCTGGCGGCGTCGATCCGCGAGCAGCGGACGCCGGAATCGGTGCCGCTGCCCGACAGCGAGCAGCTGGCCGGCGTGGTCGACCAGCTGGAGTCGGCGTTCGACGCCGTCCGCGGGCCGGACCTGGTCGAACACACGCCGTTGCGGCTGGTCAGGCGGTTTTTGCCCTACCACAGGCGTACGTGACACGAGTGCTGTTCAATGCACTCATGGGAATCGACTTCGACGCGTTGAAGGGCAAGGCCGAAGACGCCTTGCGGGAGCACAACGACAAGATCGAGCAGGGCCTCGACAAGGCGGCCGACTTCGCGAAGTCGAAGTTCGCCGGCCACGACTCGCAGATCGACGGCGGCGTCGAGAAGGCGAAGGACTTCCTCAACAAGTTCGACAACACCCCGGACAACCCGCCCCCGGCTGCCCCGCCGCCCCCGCCCGCTCAGTAGGTTCCCAAGTCCGTGAATGCCACATTGAGGGCCTTAGTGTCCGTGAATGTGGGATTCACGGACTCAGCGTCCCTGAATGTGGCATTCACGGACGTTCCTACTGGACCTCGCCGGTCGCGACGCCGTCCGCGAGGCCGGTGATCCGGCCGCCGCGCTCGCCGAGTGCGATCAGGCCGTCCCGCGCGTCCGGGGCGGCCAGGCTGATCCGCACGCCCGCCCGCTCGGCGTCCAGGCCGGCCGCAAGCGCTTGCGCGCCTTCGTGTCCGGCGTTGATCGTCGCCGCCAGGCCGCCGGTCGAGGCCAGCGAACCGCGCGCGGCGCCGAGCCGGCCGAGGGCTTCGTCGACGATCGGGAGCAGCGCGTCCCGGTTGCCCTCGGTCATCGCGCGCACCAGGTGCGGGTTCGACCCGGCGACGCGCGTCCCGTCGCGGTAGGAGCCGGCGGCGAGCGACATCGCCAGCGGGCCGCCTTCGGCGCCGATGGTGGCGAGGATCGCGGCGAGCAGGTGCGGCAGGTGGGAGATCCGCGCGACGGCTTCGTCGTGCGACTCCGCGGGCAGCGGCACGACGTGCGCGCCGAGGTCGAGCACCAGCTGCGCCACCTCGGCCCAGGCTTCGAGGTCGGTGTCGTCCTCGACGCCGACCACCCACGCGGCGCCCCGGAACAGCGCGGCGTCGCTGGCCAGCCAGCCCGAGTGGGACGTCCCGGCCATCGGGTGCCCGCCGACGTAGCGCGTGTACGGCACCCGGCGGCGGACGGCGTCCAGCACCGGCGCCTTGACGCTGGTGACGTCGGTGAGCAGGCAGTGCGACGCGTGCTGGGCGACCAGGCGCAGCAGGTCTTCGACGGCCGGCAGCGGCACGGCCAGCACGACCAGCGCGTCGTCGGCGGCGGCCCGGTGCAGCGCGGCCTCGACGTCGGTCGTGACGTCGAACCCCGCTCTGCTGGCCGCGTCGGCGTCCACTTCGGAAACCGCCGCTCCCCACGCCGTGCGGCCGCTCGCGGCCGCCGCGCGCAGCAGCGAACCGCCGATCAGCCCGAGCCCGATCACGCATACGTCTCGCACGGGGTTCATCCTGCCAGTGCCGGACCCCTCCCGGGCTACAGCGCGGCCGCGAGCCGCGTGCCCTGGTCGATCGCGCGTTTCGCGTCGAGTTCGGCGGCGACGTCGGCGCCGCCGATCACGTGCACCGGCCGACCGTGGTCCCGCAGCTCGTCGGCCAGCGCGCGCACGGGCTCCTGACCGGCGCAGACGACGACCGTGTCGACTTCCAGCAGCCGTGCTTCGCCGGCCACGGTGATGTGCAGACCGGCGTCGTCGATGCGGTCGTAGGTGACGCCGGGGATCCGTTCGACACCCTTCGCCTTCAGCGCGGCGCGGTGCACCCAGCCGGACGTCTTGCCGAGCCCGGCACCGATCCCGGACTTCTTGCGCTGCAGCAGGTAGACGTGCCGCGGCGACGGCTCGGGCTTCGGCTCGGCGAGGCCGCCGGGCGCGTGCTCGGGATCGGTGACGCCCCATTCGGTCATCCACGCGTCGAGGTCGAGCGCGGGGGAGCCGAGGTGCGTGAGGAACTCGCTGACGTCGACGCCGATCCCGCCGGCGCCGATCACCGCGACCCGGTCGCCGACCGGCTTCCCGTGCCGGACGACGTCGACGTAGGACAGCACCTTCGGGTGCTCGATGCCGGGCAGCGACGGCACCCGCGGCGCGACACCGGTGGCCACCACGACCTCGTCGAAGTCGGTCAGGTCCGCCGCGGTGACGCGCGTGCCGAGGTGCAGCTTCACGCCGGTCACCTCGAGCCGCCGCTGGTAGTAGCGGATCGTCTCGGCGAACTCCTCCTTGCCGGGGATCTTCCGCGCGATGCCGAACTGGCCGCCGATCTCGTCGTCCGCCTCGAACAGCTCGACGCGGTGGCCGCGCTCGGCGAGCGCGGTGGCGGACGACAGCCCGGCGGGCCCGGCGCCGACGACGGCGATGTGCTTGACGCGCCGCGTCGGGGTGAGCGTCAACGTCGTCTCGTGACCGGCGCGCGGGTTCACCATGCAGGACACGAGCTTGCGCTTGAAGGCGTGGTCGAGGCAGGCCTGGTTGCAGGCGATACAGGTGTTGATCTCGTCTTCGCGGCCGCTCGCGGCCTTCCGGATCCACTCCGGGTCGGCGAGGAACGGCCGGGCCATCGACACCAGATCGGCGTCGCCACGGGCCAGGGCCTCCTCGGCGACCTGCGGCATGTTGATCCGGTTCGACGTCACCACCGGGATCCCGACGTGCGGCTTGAGCTTCCCGGTGACCCAGGTGAACGCGGCGCGCGGCACCGACGTGACGATCGTCGGCACGCGGGCCTCGTGCCAGCCGATGCCGGTGTTGATGATCGTCGCCCCGGCGGCTTCGACGTCCTTCGCGAGCGCGACGACGTCCTCCCACGGCTGGCCGCCGGGCACCAGGTCCAGCATCGAAAGCCGGTAGATGATGACGAAGTCGTCGCCGACCTTCTCGCGCGTCCGGCGCACGATCTCGACGGCGAACCGGCGGCGCTTCTCGGCCGTGCCGCCCCAGGCGTCGGTGCGCTTGTTGGTGCGCTCGGCCAGGAACTGGTTGATCAGGTAGCCCTCGGAGCCCATGATCTCGACGCCGTCGTAGCCCGCTTCGCGCGCGAGAGCGGCGCAGTCGGCGAAGGCGCGGATCTGCTGACGCACGCCGTAGCCGGTCAGCGCGCGCGGCCGGAACGGGTTGATCGGCGCCTTGCGGCTCGACGCGGAGACGCTCAGCGGGTGGTAGGCGTAGCGGCCCGCGTGCAGGATCTGCAGCGCGATCTTGCCGCCGGCCTCGTGCACCGGCGCGGTGAGCTGCCGGTGCTCGCGCGCCTCGGCGGCCGTCGTCAGCTTCGAGGCCAGCGGCAGCAGCCAGCCGGTGCGGTTCGGCGCGAAGCCGCCGGTGACGATCAGCCCGACCCCGCCGCGGGCGCGCTCGGCGTAGTACTCGGCCAGCTCGGGGAAGTGCGCGGCCTTGTCCTCCAGGCCGGTGTGCATCGACCCCATGATCACGCGGTTGCGCAGCGTCGTGAAGCCGAGGTCCAGCGGGGCCAGCAAGTTCGGGTAGTCGGTCATCAGGCGTCCTTCTCGTGGTGGAGAGCAGCGAGAACTTCGTCGAACCACTCGACCTGGCCCTCCTCGACGCGGATGCCGCCGCGCAGGACCAGGTACTGGTGCAGGTGCCGGCCGTGGAGGGCGCCGGGCGCGGGGAAGTCGCGTTTCTCGATCTGGCGGTAGACGTCGAGGCATTCGGCGTGCGCGGAGCGGTGCCGGACGATCTCCGCGGCGACCGCGCCGGGATCCCCGAAGCTCGCGCCGCGGATCTTGACCGCGAGTTCGACGGGCCCGGCCGACGGGTCCGGTTCGCCCAGCCAGCGGACGAGCTCGGCGCGTCCGCCTTCGCCGACCGTGTAGACCTTCTTGTCCGGCCGCCCCGACTGCGCGACGACGTCGACGGCGACCCAGCCGGCCTCTTCCATCCGCTTCAGCACGCGGTAGATCTGCTGGTGGGTGGCGCTCCAGAAGAGCCCGATCGACTTCTCGAACCGGCGCGTCAGCTCGTAGCCCGAGCCGGCGCGCTCGGACAGCGAAACGAGGATCGCGTGCTCCAGTGCCATGCTCAGAGGGTCCTATGCAACGAGTTGCAGTGCAACGAGGCGCCCATCACTTCACCCGCGCGAGTGACGCAAATCGGGTCGACGAATCGCCGTAAAAGACCAGGATGGGAGGAGTGCACCCGGTACTCGAACTGATCTCCGAACGGCTGGCGACCGGCAGTGTCCCGGGCGAACGCACGGACGGCCGGCGCCTCGCGCTGGCCATCGAGGGCGGCAGCAGCCGCGGCACCTACTCGAGCGGGATGGTCCTGGCGCTGGACGAACTGGGCGTCACGCCCGCGTTCGACGCCGTCTACGGCTCGTCGGCCGGCGCGCTGAACGGCGCCTGGCTGCTCTGCGGCCGCTCGTCGACCGGCGTGCGGACCTGGTGGAACCCGGTGGTCATGCGCCGGATCATCAACCCGCTGCACACCCTGCGCGGCCGCGCCGTGATCGACCTCGAATACCTCGTCCACCAGGTCTATTCGGTGCTGGAGCCGATGGACTTCCCGGCGATCCTGGCCAACCCGGTGACGTTCCACCCGCTGGCCACCGACGCCGACACCGGCGAGTCCACCGACCTGCACCCCTTCATCGACGACGTCGACGCGATCAAGGTCGCGCTCGCGGCGTCGTCCTGCATGCCGGTGCTGGCCGGGCCGCCGATCCCGATGGCCGGGCGCCGGTTCGTCGACGCCGGGGTGGCCGAGCCGATCCCGTTCCGCACCGCGCTCGCCCAGGACGCCACGGATGTGCTGGTGCTGCGCACCCGCCGCATGGACGAGTTGCCGGTGCGGCCGCCGCGGGTGCAGGACGTCGTCGTGCCGCGGTTCCTGCGCCGCCAGGCGCCGGGCACGATCACCGCCTGGCACGACACCTACCGCCGCGACGTCGAAGACGAGGAGATCCTCGCGACCGACCCGCGCATCCTCAGCGTCCGGCCGCCGATGGGCGCACCGGACGTGGCCGTGCTGGAACGCGATCCCGAGGTCCTGCACAAGGCCGTCGACCTGGGCAAGAGCGCCGTCCTCGACGTCCTGGAAGGCCTGCGCGAAGCGTCCTAGACGCGCACGGCGTGGTTCGCGCGCGACTGGACGACCAGCCGCTGCGTGCCCAGCGAAACGGCCAGGTAGAGCAGGATCGACGCGCTGCCCAGGCCCTTCGCGCTGCTGTCGATCAGCGCGTCGAGTCCGATGTGGACGCCGATCCCGGCCAGCCACAGCACGATCGTGAGCCAGGTGCCCTGGCGGAACAGCTGCCCGTCCTGGCGCCAGAGCCGCACGGTGTACCCGCGGACCACGCCGAACCCCGCGGCCAGCACCAGGCTGCCGACGAGCAGGCCGATCACCAGGGCCGTCGACGACGCGGACTTGAAGAACGAGCTCAGCTGGAGCACCCCGAGCACCAGCAGGATCAGCAGCACGGTCGGCTTGCGATCCTCCCGGACCGGGCGCTTCTGCGTCTGGCGCCACAGGATCCAGGCCACGACGACGATTCCGATGAGGATGTTGACCGAGCTGTTCACGAGCGTCCCTTCCGCGGTGCGTGGACACCACGGTGCTCGCGCCGGCGCCCCGGAGCGTCAACCCGGGGGTGGAAGCCGGGTGGATCAGGGCTTGCGGGCGATGCCGCCGATCACCCGCGACTCGGACGGCGAACCGGCGAACACGGTCTGGTCGTCCGGGTGCCACGCCGGCGCGTAGACGAGCCCGGGCTCCAGCATCGGCCAGCCGCCGAAGAAGCGCTCGAACTCGGCCATCGGCCGCAGGAACCCCGGGTTGGTCGTGGTCTCGTAGTACTCGAGCAGGTCGATCAGGGCCTGCCGCTCGTCGTCGTTGACCGGGTTCTCGTTGGTCATCTGCGACAGCACCAGCAGCGACCCGGGGGCGAGCTTCCGGCGGTAGAAGGCGAGCAGCCGGTCGGGGTTCCGGTCGTCCTTGATGAAGTGCATGACGGCGTTGATCACCAGGGCGATCGGCTGCCGCACGTCGATGATGGCCGAGGCGGCCACCCGCTCCCAGAGGTCTTCGGGCTGCAGGAAGTCCGCCGCGATCGCGTGGTGGCGCTCCGGGTCGGCGGTGTCGGCGAGCAGCAGCGTCGAGTGCGCGAGCGCGATGGGCTCGTTGTCGATGTAGAGCACGCGGGTGTCGAGCTCGTCGCGCGTCTCGTCGGCGACCTCGTGCACGTTGCCCGCCGTCGGCAGCCCGGAGCCGATGTCGACGAACTGGCGGATGCCGGTGCGCACGCACTCGCGCACGGCGCGGCCGAGGAACTGGCGGCTGGTCAGGCAGTACTCGCCCATCAGCGGCAGCCGGGCGCGGACCTTCTCGGCGAACGCGCGATCGATCGCGTAGTTCGTGTTCCCGCCGATGAAGTAGTCGTAGATCCGGGCGGCGGACGGCCGGTCGAGACTGCTCTCGACGGCCTTGAGCGCGTCGTCGTGGTTGATCATTCGCGTCCCCTGCCTGCTTCGTGGCCCATGCTAACCACCCAGGCCGACGCCTTGATCACGCCGGGGACAACGCCTCCCGATAGGCGTTCACGGACGCAGTCAAACGGTCGAGTTCGCCGCGCATCCGGGCGAGTCCGGCTGCGTCGAGGCCCATCGCGTCGCCGATCGCGTCCGGGACGCCGACGGCCTTCTTTCGCAGCGCCTTCCCGGCGTCGCTGAGGCTGACCATGACCGCGCGCTCGTCGTCGACCTGCCGGTTGCGCAGCACGAGACCGGCCGCGTGCAGCCGCTTGAGCAGCGGCGACAGCGTGCCGGAGTCGAGGTTCAGCTCGGCGCCGAGCTCCTTGACCAGGCGGTCGTCCTGCTCCCAGAGCGCCAGCATCACGAGGTACTGGGGGTAGGTCAGGTCGAGCTCCGCGAGGACGACCCGGTACAGCGACGTCACCGCGCGGGACGCCGAGTACAGGCCGAAGCAGAGCTGGTCGTCCAGGCGCAGTGAGCCGTTCTCCGTCATGGCGGCCTCCTCTCTCGTAACTCTCCATGGTCCCCGATCGGGTGGTGCGTGGCAACTTAAGTGCCCCTGATCTCATTGAGCGTCATTAAGTTGTGCACAACTCAGTTGAGAGCTACCTTTACGCCATCAGCTTGCTCCACCCGCCCCGAGGAGGCAGAGATGACCGCCAACCCGCACCACATCGCTCTGGAACCGGCCGCACAGGCGTTCGCCGAGGCCACCGACCAGCCGCCGTACCTCTTCCAGCTGCCGCCGGAGGAAGGCCGCAAGGCCGTCGACGGCGTCCAGGACGGCGAGATCGCCATGGCCGCCGCCGAGATCGAGGTGCTGACCGTGCCCGGCGGGCCGACCGGCGAGGTCGAGACCCGGATCGTCCGCCCGGCGGGTGTCGAGGGTCCGCTGCCGGTGATCGTCTACGTCCACGGCGCGGGCTGGGTCTTCGGTGACTTCCACACCCACCAGCGCCTGGTGCGCGAGCTGGCCGCCGGGACCGGCGCGGCCGTCGTCTTCCCGGAGTACGACCGCTCGCCGGAGGCGCGCTACCCGGTCGCCATCGAGCAGAGCTACGCCGTGGCGAAGTGGGTCGCCGAGCACGGGGCCGAGAAGGGGCTCGACACCACGCGCATCGCCGTCGCCGGCGACTCGGTCGGCGGGAACATGACCGCGGCGCTCACCATCCTCGCCAAGCAGCGCGGTGACGTCACCTTCCGGCAGCAGGTGCTCTTCTACCCGGTCACCGACGCGAACTTCGACACCGCGTCGTACACGGAGTTCGCCGAGGGCTACTTCCTCGCCCGCGAGGGCATGAAGTGGTTCTGGGACCAGTACACGACGGACCCGGCCCAGCGCGCGGAGATCACCGCGTCGCCGCTGCGCGCGTCCATCGAGGAGCTCGCCGGGCTGCCGCCGGCCCTCGTGATCACCGGCGAGGCGGACGTCCTTCGCGACGAAGGCGAGGCGTACGCGGCGAAGCTGCGTCAGGCCGGCGTGCCCGTCACGGCCGTGCGGTACCAGGGGATCATCCACGACTTCGTGATGGTGAACTCGATGCGCGAGACGCACGCCGCCGAAGGTGCGATCACGCAGGCGATCTCCGTGCTGTCGCGGGCTTTCGCGAAGTGAATTCCTGAGAGAGCGCTGAGTGCGCGAGGCGTTGCGGCCCTATGACGGAACTCACAGGGCCGCAACGCAGGTGGTGGGTCAAACGTGCTATATACGCGAGTCCCGTTGTCCGGGCGCGCGTTTTGCCCGCCTGGAAGGACCCGTCCCATGCACCTGAGCAGCATCCGGCTGGACTCGCCGGTCAACATGATCATCGTGGTCGTGCTGACGCTGCTCGCGATCATCGCGGTGCCGTGGTTCTGGGACCGCTGGAAGCGCAAACGGCTCTGGCGCAGCGCGACGATCCTGCTCGCGGTCGTCCTCCTGGTCGTCTCGACCGGCATGGCGGGCAACATGATCGGCGGGTTCTTCCCGACGGTCGGCTCGTTGCTCGGCACCGGCGTCTACTCCGCGCCGGGCACCGACGCCGAGGCGGCGCAGAACGGCGAGGACCTCGAGAAGCTGCGGGACACCGCGGTGGCGCACGCCCGTGAGGGCAAGGGCACGGTCGTCCACATGAAGGTGACCGGGCGCCGGACCAAGATCACCCGCGACGTCACCGTCTACCTGCCGCCGCAGTACTTCGACGCGGGCTTCAAGGAGCTCAAGTTCCCGGTGGTCGAGTGGATCCCGAACTACCCGTCCGGCCCCGAGGTCGTCACCGCCGGCTACCACCTGCCGGAGCAGCTGGACGCGGCGATCGGCAAGCGCGTGCTGCCCCCGACCGTGGTGATCGTGCCGGACCCGACCGGCGTCCCGAAGGTCGGCCACGACACCGAATGCGTCGACGAGGTCAATGGCACCGCGAACGACACCTACCTGACCGCGGACCTGCGGGACTGGGCGCTGCAGAAGCTCGGCGCGGCGCCCGACCGCCGGGCCTGGACGATCGCGGGCTGGTCGTCCGGCGGGTACTGCGCGATGAACCTCGTGACCCGGCACCCGCAGTGGTACGGACAGGCGGTCAGTGTCAGCGGCTACGACAAGGCGCAGGTCGATTCCGAGACCGAGGACCTCTTCCACGGCCGGCAGGACATCAACGACGCCAACAACGTCCGGCTGAACGTGCGCCTGCACCCGTCGCCGGTGGACATCCTGGCCATCGCGGGCGACAAAGAGAGCTACGAAAGCTTTGCGATCGACCAGATCCGCAACGCGGCCCGGCCGCCACTGCGGTTTTCGTCGTGGAAGATCCCGGATGCCGGCCACAACATGAACACCTTCAAGTCGCAGATCCCCGACGTCCTCGCGTGGATCGGCGCGCACAGCACGGCTCCCGGCCCGGTCGGCCGACAGGTCGAGACCACCGGCGGCGTGCAGCCCTGGCCGTTGCCGCGTTCGGGCGCGCGCGGCGCGCTGGCCGACACCGACCAGTAGCCGTTCACCGTCCACTGAGGACGGTCCGGCGATTTCCGACATCGTTGTCATCGGTGTGGTGCCAGTGATCGGACGTCTGGGGGTTTTCGCCTCGTTTCGCGCACAGTGGTCGCGGGGTACCTGGGTGCGGTGACAGTCGTCACCACATGCTGGGAAGGACTGGAGTCATGGCTCACGCGAAAGGCGCACGCATCCGGGTTCGCGGCCTGCAGCCGGCGCAGGTACTGGCCGGACTGGCCGGGATCGCGTTCATCATCGTCGGCATCATCGGATTCACCAGGACGGGCGTCGGGAACTTCGCCGGTCACCACGACGCCGGGTTGTGGCGGTTCTCCGGCAATCCCCTGACCAGCCTCGTCCGCGTCGTCACCGGCGTGGTCGGCCTGCTGCTCGCGTTCGGTTCGGGCCGCGCCCGGACGTTCGGCTGGCTGCTGTTCATCGGTTACGGCGCCCTGTTCGTGTGGGGCCTGATGATCGACGGCCTCATCTCGAACAACCCCTTCGCCAACGCCGGCAACCCGATGGACCTCGGCCCCGCCGACACCTGGCTGCACCTCGGTGTCGCCGCGCTCGGTCTGCTGATCGCCGTCCTGCCGGCCCGCCGCACCATTCTCGTGCCCGAGGAAGACGAGGTGGCCGACGAGCCGACCGTCGTCGAGCAGCGCACCGACCGTGTTGCCGACAACGACCGCGTGACCGAACGCGTCCCGGTCGTCGAGGGTTCCGCCGCCGACCGCGACCGCGTCGCCGTCGCGGACACCGAGGCGCCCCGTCGTCGCCGGCCGTTCCTGCGTCGTGACCGCAACGAGCAAGGCCCGGAAGTCGCTCGTGAAGAGCGTCCGCCGGGCCTCGCGCACTAGATCAGTGGGTTCGGGTGGTCAGTAGCTGTAGCCACCCGAGTCGCTGGAGCTGCTGCTCCCCGTACCGCCGCTGCTGGCCGGAGCCTGGCTGGTGGCGGCGGTCGCGGGGTTGGTGCCGAGCTTGCAGCCGGCGGGCTCGATGACGAACCAGGTGCCGTTGACGCCCATGCCGTTCGCGTCGCCCGGCTTCAGGTCCTTCGAGAAGGTGTAGACGGGCCAGCCGCCGATGGTGACCTGCTCGGTGCCGTCCGCGCGCTTGATGCTGCCGAGCAGCTTCGAGTCGATGCCCTGCAGTTCGACCTTGCCGTTGGAGAGCACCGGCGGCCAGGTCTTCTGGCAGTCGCCGTTGCAGGCGGAGGTCTTGGCCTTCTTGGTGTCCTTGGTGAACAGGTAGAGGGTCATGCCGTTCTGGTCGGTGATCGCGTCGCCGAGGCCGTCGATCTTGGTGGCGCTGAGCTTCACGACGCCGGCTTCGGTCCCGGTCGCGGCCTGCTGGCCGGCCTTGCCACCCTTGGCGTTCGAGGCGTACCAGGCGCCACCGACACCCTGGCCGGTCGCGTCGCCGGCCTTGGCATCCTTGGCGTAGCGGTAGAGCGCCCACCCGCCGACGGTGATCTGCTCGGTCCCGTCGGTCCGGGTCACCTTCCCGACGAGGCTCTTGTCGACGCCTTGAACCTGCACGTCCCCGGTGGCCAGCATCGGCGGCCAGGCCTTGGCGCAGTCACCGTCGCAATTGGACTTCGGCGGCTTGGCCGTGTCCTTGTCGAAGCGGTAGAGGGTCATGCCGTTCTGGTCGGTCAGTACCTGTCCCACAGCGGCGACATCGGCGACGACGAGTTTCGACTCGTTCGACGCCGGGGCCGCATTGCCCAGCTGGCCGCCGCCGGTGCCACCAGCCGCCGCCGGAGCGATGACGGGCTGTGCGGTTTCGGCGCCCGAGCAAGCGGTGAGCACTGCCAGCCCGGCTGCCGCAGCGGCGACGGAGACGGCGATGCGCGTGCGAAGCATGGAAGTTCTCCTTGTGTCCGTTGGGATTGTCCGCCGCTCGGTGCGGCTGCCTGATACCCACTACACGGACACTCCACGGAGGCGGTTCAAAGTATTTTCACGAACCTTCCGACGCAGGTCGGGCCCCTGAGCCCGCCTGCGCGACCAGGTGCGGTCCGCTATTACGCGTCGCTGCCCGCGGCTTTGTCGGCCGTCGTGGCTGCAGCTTTGCCGCCCGCGTCCGCTGCGTCGCCCGCCGGTTCGCCGTCGCCCATTGCCCGGTCGACCAGCGTGGCTGCCGCGCCGGTGTAGCCGGCCGGGTCGAGAAGGCCGTCGAGCGCCGCCGGGGTGAGCACACCGGTGATCGCGGGCAGCTCGTCCAGCACCTCACGCAACGGCCGGTCCTCACGAACCGCGCGCAGGGACGCCTCACCGAGCAACTCCTTGGCCGCCGCCTTCCCAAGTAGCGGCGAGAGCACAGCCGACAACCGCTCGGAAACGATCAGCCCATGCGTCGACGCCAAGTTGTCCCGCATCCGCTCAGGCAGCACGGTCAACCCCCGCGCCAACTCGACGGCCGTGTAAGCAGCACCCCCGGTCAGCCGCAGACACTCCCGGACGAGCTGCCACTCGGCATGCCAAACCCCGGCCGAACGCTCATCCTCAGCCAGCATTGACTGCGTGACCCCAGCAGCGAGCACGGGCACCTGCAGCGCGGCAGAGCGGATCAACGTCGCCAGCACCGGGTTGCGCTTGTGCGGCATCGCGGAAGATCCACCCCGCCCAGCCGCGGTCGGCTCAGCGACTTCCCCCAGCTCGGTCCGGGTAAGCGTCTCGACGTCGACCGCCAGCTTCCCCAGTGCACCGGCCGTGAAGGCCAGCGCACCGGCAAGGTCCACGACGGGCGTCCGCAGCGAGTGCCACGGCAGCAACGGTGCGGCCAACCCGGTCTCCTCGGCGAAGGCGGCGGTCAGCCGCTCCGCATACCCACCATCGGCCGCGCCGACGCCCGCAGGCTTGGTGCCTGCAGTCCCGGCGCCGGCCACGCTCGCGTCAGTGAGTCCGTCGTCGGCAGGCACGCCAGCGGCCGGCACCGCACCGGCGGCAGTCCCGGTACCGGCAGGTCCATCGTCGGCGGGCACGTCAGCGGCATGCCCGCCGTTGCCGAGCCCTCCGTCAGCACGCTCGGCGTCGGCGAGACGCGCGTACTCGACGTACGCCGCCAGCGTTCCGGCCGCGCCACCCAGCGAGACCGGCAGCCCACCGTCCAGCACGCGCCGGACTCGGGCCGCCGCATCCAGCACCAGCCGGCGCCAGCCCGCGGCCTTGAGCCCGAACGTCGTCGGCACGGCGTGCGCCGTCAGCGTCCGCCCGGCCATGACCGTGTCCCGGTGCGCACGGGCCAGGTCGGCCAGTGCCTCAGCCGTGGCGTCGAGGTCGTCGGCGAGGGGACGCAGCGTCCGGTCGGCGACCAGCATCATCGCGGTGTCGAAGATGTCCTGGCTGGTCGAGCCGCGATGCACGTACTCGGCGGCGTCGGGCGCGATCGCGCCGACAGCCGACGTCAGCGCCTTGACCAGCCCGACGACCGGGTTCGCAGTCGCCCGCGACCCCCGCGCCAGCTCGACGACGTCGATCCGAGCGTTGCCCGCAGCCTCGGTGATCGCATCCGCGGCCGCCGAGGGCACGGTGCCGAGCCGAGCCTGCGCCCTCGCCAGCGCCGCTTCGGCGTCGAGCATGGCGCGCAGCCAGGCTTCATCACCGGTCGACGTCTCAGCCGGAGTCCCGGCCCGCACCGGAGACAACAGCCCAGAATCGGGGTCGACGGTCATAACGCCAGCATCGCACGCATCCGACCTCCCGCCCGGCAGGGCAGTCACCCGAAGGCGCGACCGTGCCTCGCCTCGCTGGGCAGGTCAGCCGAGACGCGAGCGTGCCTCGCCTCGCCAGCCGGTCAGCCGAGACGCGAGCGTCGCTCGCCAAGCCGGTAAGCCCGAGGCACGGCCGTGCCTCGCCAGGCCAGTACGCCGAGAGCGCGGCCATGTCTCGCCAAGCCGGTGAGCCGAGAGCCAGAGCGTGCCTCGCCAGCCGGTGAGCCGTCGGCGGGAGCGTGCCTCGCCGGGCAAAGCCAGCCGAAGCCGCGGGCGCGCCTCACCAAGGCGAGTCGCCGTCAGCGTGGGCCACCGAGCCGCGTCAGCCGGAGGCGAGTGGGCTCACCGAGGCGGCCCAGCCGGAGGCGAGTGGGCTCACCGAGGCGGCCCAGCCGAAGAGCGTGGGCATGCCTCACCCAGGCAGGTCGTCCGGTGACGCGACGGTGGCTTACCGACCGCGTCAGTCGACCTCCGCCGCTGTCGTCCGGTCGCGTCTGGCACGCTCTCCGTCCATGAGTGACGCCACACCCGGCGAAGACACCGCCGCCGCATCCGAGGAACGGTTGTTCGCCGCCGAGCGGCTCGTCTTCTTCTCCGACGCCGTCGTGGCCATCGCCATCACCCTGCTCGCGCTCGAGCTGCCGCTGCCGGAGGGCATCACCGGCACCGAGCTGCTGCGCTCACTCGGCGATCACAAGTCCGAATACGTCTCCTTCCTGATCAGTTTCGCCGTCATCGGCGGCCACTGGCGTGCCCACCACCGCCTGTTCGAGCACGTCACCACGGTGAACGCCGGCCTGATCAGGATCAGCTTCAGCTGGCTGCTGATGCAGGTGATCATGCCCTTCGCCACGAAGGTGATCGGCGGAGACGGCGCGTTCGAATTCCGCTTCGTCTTCTACGCCATCGTGCAGGTCATCGCTATGTCCGCGTTCCTCCTGATGGTCTGGCAGATCCAGCGTCACCACCTGTACCGCACGGACACCCCGCCGGAGCTCTTCGGCAGGACTTACCGCGGGTCCGGCGTGATGATCGCCGCCTTCGCCGTGTCGATCCCGGTCGCCTTCTTCACGCAGTGGGCCTACGCCTGCTGGATCGTCGTTCCGCTCGTGTCCGGTCTCCTCCTTCGGTCTCGCAAAGCCTGATCACTCGCCCGTCACGCCGTCGACCCGTTCGCGGATCAAGTCGGCTTGTCCACAGTGGCGCGCGTACTCGCCGACCATCCGCAACATCAGCCAGCGCAAGGTGAACGGCGTGCCGGTGCTGATCCGGGTGCCGGTCGAGTCCACTGTGCTCGCCGCGACGATCGCCCGTGACCGCTCGCATTCGGCGTGCCACAGGGCGAACGCCTCTTCGACGTCGCCATCCAGCACGGTGAACTCGAAGTCCGGGTCGTCATCGGAGGTGTAGAGGTTCGGGACGTCCTCGCCCGCGAACTGGATCCGGAACCACCACCGTTCGACGCCGGTGAGGTGCCTCAGCAGCCCGTGCAGCGACAGCGTCGACGGTGATACCGAGCGCTCCGACAGCTGCGCCGGAGCCAGGCCGGCGCACTTCAGCTCGAACGTGCGCCGGTAGTAGTCGACGGTCTCGGTCAGAGCCTGCAGCTCGCCCGCGACCTGGGTCAGCTCGGTGCGCTCACCGGTGAGCCGCGGCCCGTAGACGATGTGTTCGGTCATGTGCGGAGCGTGCCAGAGGGGTACGACAATTTCGGTTCGCGGCGGCGGCCGGTGACCGGGCAACGGCCGATAAGCCCAGTTCAGACACGGTTTCGCGGACCCGGTAACGAATCTTCGGGAGCGGCGATCTGATCTTCGTCACCTGCTGCGCGGTACCAGTCCCCACCGGTCGGAGCGGCACCCTTCGGTTCGGAAACAGGAGAACAAACTATGGAGCGAACCGGTCGAAGAGCCGCCGTTCTGGCCGCGCTGGCCGCGGCGGTCATGCTGGCGGCACCCGCGGTCGCGTCCGCGGCCCCGCCCGCCAGCGCGATCGACGTCAGCGACACGAGCCTCCACGCCGGCGACACGTTCACGGTCACGGAGCAGCTCTACAACCCGACCGACTTCACGGTCACCGGAGCGAAAGCGGCGGTCTACACCAAGGAAACGCCGATCGTCGACCTGGTGGACCTGGTGTCGTGCACCGGTTCGATCGCGCCGTGCGGGCCGTACTTCAGCAGCTACCGCGGCGGTGTCGGCGACCTGGGCCCGGGCGAGAGCGGGTCGGTGACGTTCACCTTCAAGGTCAAGGACGACGCCACCGGCGGCCAGTTCACGCTGCAGCACCAGTTCGCGGGCGACAACTACGCGTTCGGCGTCGAGGACGGCCCGGCCGTCACGATCACGGCGGCGCCGAAGGCCGACGTCAAGGTCGCGCTGACGGCCACCCCGCGCATCGGCGTGTTCGCCCGCGTCGACTACGTGGTCACGGCCTCGAACACCGGCCCGGCCTCGGCGACCGGCGTCCGCGTGACGGTCAACCCGGGTGCGAACCGCTCGGTCATCTCGACGACCGGCTGCACCAAGACCGGCGCGACGCTGAGCTGCACGATCGGCACCCTCGCCCCGGGCGCCTCGGCGACGGCCAAGTTCACGTCGGAGGGCGGCATCCTCGCCTGGGGCGCGTTCACGGCCACGGCCCAGCGCGCGGCGAGCACCCCGGCCGACCCGAACACGGCCAACGACACGGCGGCGAAGAAGTGCACGGCGTACACGGGCCTGTACGTGACGTGCTGATCCGTCCATAAGGGAGCGTCAGAGCGCGAAGTCCGCCGTGCGGCCCCGGTGCCGCACGGCGGACGCGGTCTCCTCGACGCTCTGTCCGGAGGTGTCCAGCACGAACCGCTCGAGCTCACCCAGCGCGACGAACGCGCCGTGCATCCCCTTGATGGGCTCGACCTCGGTGAGCTCCCGGCCTTCACGAGCGGTCCCGCGCGCGAGGGTCACTTCCAGACTCGGCCGCAGCACGACGTAGAACAGGTCCAGACCGTCCCGCTCGACGGCGTCGCGGAACGGCTGAAGAGCCCACGGCCCGACGATGCCATCGAGGACGACGTCATAACCCCCGCGGGCATAACCACAGGCGGCGTCGGCGAGCACACCGAGCACGACCTCGTTCTGCCGCGCGGCTTCGGGCAAGTACGGCGGCACGAACCCGGTCCGGATCCAGACGTAGAAGCTGTCGGTGTGCAGGTGGACGGTCGCCCGCGCCGCCCCCGCGGCGACGAACTGGGCAACGGTGGACTTCCCGGCCCCGGGCGGCCCGGTGAGGATCAGCAGCGAACCGGCGTTGTCAGGCATGGACGCCATCATGAGCACCACCGCCGGCCAAGACCAGTCTTGACCTTCCAGGCGGCCTGATCCACCCGCGGAGGGGCGCTGAGCGGGCCCCGGCTAAGCTGGGAGCACGGGCCGTTAGCTCAATTGGTAGAGCTGCGGACTTTTAATCCGTAGGTTCTGGGTTCGAGCCCCAGGCGGCCCACTCAAACTCCCTGGTCAGCGGCCCATCGGTCGCAGCCGGTCAAGATCGGCTCCCCGGGTTATCCCCGGTCTTGGGGCGGACGGTTTATCCGAGAGGTGCATTCAAGGCGGCCTCAGGCCGCCGTGCACGGCGCTTGACCCGTGGTCGAGGGCCAGCTCGGGGCATGCGAGCAGGCGCCCGGTCCCGCGGTCGCCCGCGGTCGACCCAGCAACCCCGCCGGCAGGGCGAATGTCATGCCGACCAAGGGATGTCCTTGCCGGACGATAGGTTCTCCGGGATGGCTGACTGAGTGCACAGACTGCGTCCGAGATGCCAAAGGTTCGCACTTGGGGCCAGAACCTCCCCAATACAAACAAACCCGCACCCAACCTCAGTTCCAAGGTGGTGCGGGTTCGTTGCAGGCCTTAGCAAGCGTTGGCGCCGACCGGTCGAACTCGCGCATCGAAGCCGTCGGCGGTAACGAAGAACTTGCCCTCGTGGGGGCGATCAGTCCAGTCTGGAGTGAAACCACCAGCCTTGTGGATTGCAGACCGTGCTACGACAAGAGCCCTGCTCAGTGCGTCACGGTCAGTCTCTGCGTCCACGCTCATGGCCAGCGCGATATTTCCTGTGGCTAGCTCAGCGGAGATGTCGGGGTCAACCGCGCCTGGCTCCTCAAGGAGCGCATCCATCACTTCACTGAAGTGATCTTCAAGGTCCCCCGACGCACTTCGAACCGTGCATCCTATCTCAACGTAGTACCGCGTCATCTTCCACCCTCCTTCCAGCAGGTCGTTCGCTTCAACTGTCCCCGAAGGTTCTTCATATATCTAGGGTCGGAAGGGCTGAGATGCACGGTCTTCCAGTGCTCTTTCTCGCACGGACACCTGCACTTCCAGTACTTCTTCCCCTTCGTCGTCCGCCAGCCTTGACTTCGTAGATCGTCAAGGAGTTTGTTGATCTCGTCCTTGATGCCACCCAACGAGCTGCCATCCCTTCGGTGTTGACAGACAGGTCGCTGGACGCACAGGGCTTGTTTCGATTATGCCTGAGATCACCCAAAGGGACGTATCAGTTGCACAACTTCACTCATTCGAGGCATGTGTCCACTCTTTGAGATTGGACTCATTGGCGGTACACTGCCTCCCCTTGTCGGTCGCGCTGTGAAACTTACCCTCGGTAGTCTAGTTGTCACGAAGATCGACCACTAGCACTCGAAGCCCTATGGGCTAGTACGGAGAAGCAAGTGCACCCGTTCGAGTGACTTGTCTCACATTTTGTGTTGACTCTTGACGACCTCCCACTCATGTAGGTGTGTAGGTGCCCAGGAATTCATCAACAAGCAGCGGCAAAGTGTCGACCAGCTCGACTGGCTGTTGACATGAAGACGTGTCCAGCTCAGGTGGGACCCGCTCAACTCCCCATGTCGGCGGCCTATCAATCGTCACCGATCAAGATCGAGTTCCAGGGTTGGCGTCAGACGGGTTATCTAGGAGCCCTTCGAGGGCCTGCGCCGTGATCGGGTCGACCGTCTTCCGGCCCAGGTAGGTGTCCTGTGTCATCGACACCCGCGAGTGGCCGAGGTGATCAGCGATCAGCCGCGTCGGGACGCCCGCGTCGTCGAGGGCAGTCGCCGTGGTCTTCCGGAAGTTGTGCGACGTCAGCCACAGGAAGTCGCCGGATCCCCGGATTTTCCCGGAGCACCCGCAGGACATTGTTCGGGTCCCGCAGGGTGCCGGTCGTGCTGGCGAAGATCGGGCTAGACAGTGGCCGGCCGTCCGCCTTCGCCTCAGCCCACCGCCGCTCCAGCAGAGCCAGCGCCCAGGAGGGCAGGGGGAGCGCTCGCATGCTCGACTCCGTCTTCGGCCGAGGCTTGCGGAGCAGGCCCTCACCCTTGACCCGCACCACCGTGTGCGTGATGTCGATCGTGCCCTCGACGAAGTCGACGTCCTCCCAGAACGTTGCCAGCGCCTCACCGACCCGGACGCCCGCCGCCATCATGAACCGCGACAAGTCCGGCAGGTCCCAGCGCTGAGCCTTCTCGCTGGCCTCGACGCGGGCCAACCACTTCGTGCGCTCCTCCGCGTCCAGGGCCCGAGGCTTCTTCTTGCTCTTCGGGATGCGCCGGGTGTCCCGCGTCGGGTTGCTGTCGATCGCGTCGTACCGCGCGGCCAGGCCGAGCATCCCCGACAGCGCCGTCCTCGCGGTCTTGGCGGTCGACGCCCCGACGGTCCGTTGAAGGGCGCCGAGGAACCGATCCAGCCGCATCACGGTCGCCTCCCGCACCCGCAGCTCACCCGTCCCCGGGATCACGTGCCGCTTGAGAACGGACTCGTACGTGTTGATGGTCGTCGGCGACTTGATGCCCTCCCTGACGTCCTGCCGGACCTGTTCCATCCACACGTCGGCGAGATCCTTGAGGCGGGTCTCGCGGGTGATCTCACCGGTCGTCGAGCCCGTCCAGTCGAGGAACGCGTCTCGAAGTCGTTGTGCCGCCTTACCTTTCGTCTTTCCCGAGCGCTCGACCTCTCGCGTCTGACCGTCGAAGTCGCGGAAGAGCGCCCGAGCCCGCCAGCCCTTCGCAGTTGCCGAATAGCGGATCTCCCCGTACGTCCCGATCTCCAACTGAGGACGAGGCATCACGCCACCTCATCCGACAGCTGGTCCACCCACGAACTGACGTCCTCCGGCCGGTACCGGACGTACTTGCCGATCCGACGGCCGGCCGGACCGTAGCCCTTGGTCCGCCACTGGTACAGCGTCGACACCGGTACACCGAGGTAGTTCGAGACGTCCTCGACCGTCCACAACCGACTGAACCCCACGTAGTCGTTCATGTCTCCCCCTCCAGATCAAGCCGCGAGCTGAGTTGCCGAAGTTTCCGGACCGTCCCCTGGCGGTCCGGCGGCGGCGAGTAGTGCGCGGTCGTACTCGGCCTTCCACGTGATCCGCTCGGCGATCGCACGCATGACCAGATGCGGCCGGGGCGGTACCTGCGGGTCTCCGGGCTCGACCTTCCGCCACACCAGCCGGGCCTGGTCGGGTTGTGGCTTCTCGATCCCGATCGCGGCCAACGCCTGCTGCACGAACGCCTTGCGGTCGGCTTTGTGGTCGTCGAGGGTCTTGCCCGACCACTTCCGCGACACCAGCACCCGACGCCCGGGCAGCCCGAGCGTGGTCCGCCGATGAGCCCGTCCCTTGCAGTGCCCCGGCGTGGTCTTGCCGCTCGCACCCTTGGGCTGCACCCCGTAAAGCAGCCAGACCGCACAGCGCGGCGAGCACGGCGTCACCGACAGCTCGGCATGCAGCCGGTCGTGGTGATCACGCAGCCGGGCCGTGTCCGCCTCGACGACCTCGCCGGTGGACTTGGTGAGGTACTTGGTCAGGTAGCCAATGTGACGGCCAGCCTCTTCCGTGCCGCCGAGGATGCCCTTCGAATGCACCTGCCGCCCGAACGTGACGACATGCGCCGGGTCCTCGACCTGGTCCACCGCGTCATCCCAGGCGGTCAGCGGCTCGCGGGTGTCCGGGTCGAGGAACATCCGCGTGTCCCCGTCCCACACGGGCAGCCGGTCGACGTAGACGACCTGGTCGTGGTTGGGCCACCAGACCTGGTGATAGGTGGCTTCGGTGACCTGGCGGATGACGTCGTGCGGGATCGCCCCGCGGATCGCCGCGTGCAGGTGCGGAGCCGTCCGCTTCTGCGGCTCGACCGTCGCGAAGTACTGCGCATCCCAACCCACGACCCGGCGGAGGTTCTGCCACCACCGGTCCACCAGCGCCGAGAAGTGCACCGCGTCCCGAGCGGCCCGCCGGTAGTCGTACCGGGCCGGGTCGACCGGTGCCCCATCACGGACCGGGCCGTAGGTGTCACAGGTCAGCGTGACGAACATCGACGGTCGGAACTTCCCCGCGTACTCCCGTCCGACCGTCGTCTTCGCGACCTTCTGCCGAGGCAGGTTCGGAGCGTCCTGCCGCCGCTTGGTCGACCGCTTCACCGCCCGCTTGGTCGGGACGTCGAGGGCGGGCAGCCGGCCCCGCATCCCGAGTTGCCGAAGTTCCGCATCAACCCCGGCGACCTCCTCCCGCAGCTCCTCCGCCTCCGCCTGGTCGTGCTCGACCACCTCCCGATAGGCCGCGACCAGGTCGGCGCGGTAGGTCAGCAACTCCTTGTGATCCTCCGACGGCGGCTCGGCGGCGAGGCTGGGTTCTTCGGTCATGTGCCAGCCCTCGCGGCACTGCGCCTGCCGAAGCGCTTTCGCTTTCCGGGCGCAGGGTAGGCAGACCGATTCCACTGTGGAGCCGCAGGGCACGGGGACATACCGGAGTTCGCCGGTCTCGGTGTCGCCGACCTCCATCGTGAAGGGCCGGACGCAGACGCCGTGCTTCTCCGCCGTCGCCCGGATCACGTCGGCAGCCAGCGGTGACCGCATCCGTTCGGCCCGGGTCCCGGCCGGCTGGGTCTGTACCTGGTCCGTCATCAGGCAGCCACCTCCCCGGGGCGGGTCCATTGCCGAAGCTGGAACACAGGCATGTCCTGCCGCTGGCCTGCGGGCAGGTCCGGGAACACCGCCGAGTCGTACGCAACGCCGCCGTAGACGTGCACCGGAATGCCGCACGGCGTCCGACCGACGACCGACAGATGCACCGAGTCGCCGTCATGAACCCGCCAGAGCGAGGCCGACACGTCATCGAGCGTGTTCGCCCAGGTCAACAGAGCCCCGGCAACGTCAGGCAGTCGATGAGTGTCGAGCTGGACCGTGAGTGGATCGGACCAGGTCCGCACAGTCAGCGCCGCCACGGGCGGGAGCTGGTGCAGGTCGAGGTGATCGCGGATCGTGTCGAGGAAGACCATCAGCCGGTTCACGCCGCCGCCCCCTCGCCGCCGAGGACGGGCCGAGCGACGCCGCCGTTGGTGACGTACTGCTCCAGCGCCTTCACGGTCTCGTCCGACACCCACCCGGCGCGGATACGCAGCGGTTCGCGGATGCCTTCGCCCCACACGAACCCGACCCCGGCTTCGGAGTCGCCGATGCGGTTGGCCCACGCGCCACGTTCGTACGCGCCGTCGCCGAGGACCATGCCGACGTGCGTCTTCGAGGTCACCCGCAGGCAGACGCGGCGGGTGAACAGCTCCCGGACTGGGACGGTGTCCTTGGTCGGCTCCTGGACGTACCCGCGTACCGAGATGTTCAGCGCGCGGCCCTGCGTGTTGAGCAGCGCCACGCGCTCGACGATCTGTTCACGGGTCTTGCGATCGGTGTACTTGGTCAGGGCACCGATCTCGTCGAACTCCAGCAGCTCCAAAGGGTACTCGGTCGAGAGCGGGATCGTGCGGACGCGGCCGGCGAACTCACGCTTGCGAGATTCCATCTCCTCCACCAGCCCGTCAAGCACCTCGAGCGCGTCCTTCCCCGACACCGCATAGCGAGCGAAGATCCCCCGTCCGTAAGCCAGCTCCATCCCCTTGGGGTCGATCCCGGACATGCGCACCAGACCGGAGCGGATCGCCGGGGCCACCGACACGAGCGGGCACCACATCACGGAGTTCTTGCCCGCACCAGATGCACCGGCCGTCAGGCAGTGCGCGCCCGAGCCGAGCAGCGGGACTCGCCAGTCGTGGCCGTACTCGGTCCTACCGGCCCACACCTTGCGGAGGTCCACCGCGGATTGCCCCTCAGACAGCGCGGGGGAGTGCACGAGCGCTGCCAGCTGGTCCCGGCGTTGGAAGTCGACAGAGACCACGTTCGGCTTCAGCTCCCGTACCTGGCAGCGTGCGACGTTCCGCGCCGAGGCCAGGGCACGGGCAGCCTCGTCGAAGTCCTCGGGCTTCTGGCCGGGCACGAGCTGCACCCGGACCTCATCCCAGGACGGCCCGGAGCGAACGCCGAGAACCTTGGGCACCTGCACCCCGGACTGCCGAGCTGTCGCACGAGACGCCTTGCGACGACCGACCAGGTTCACGGTGACCTCAACCGGCAGCGCCGCGTCCCGGACGCTCAGGCCACAGGCGTGCAACCAGCCCGGGAGCTTGAGGTGATAGACGGCCCAGCGCAGCCACCACGACCGCAACGGCCGGCCGCACCACTGGTCGAACGAGGTCACGTCGAACAGCCGCCACACCCCGAGCAGCAGCGCCAGGCCGACGAGGTTGACCACGAGCCAGACCCAGCCGACCCACACGCACCACAGATAGACCGCGATCACGGTCAACGAGGTGCGCCAGTGGATCACAACCTGGGAGAACAGCCAGAACACGACCTTGCATGCCCACCACAGGGCCACGAACACGACAACCATGGCGGTCAGCAGCTCAGCCATGGACGCCAGCGCGCGGCCGATCTTGGCCAGAACCCATACGCCGAGTCCGAGGCCGGCCAGGGCGATCACGAGCATTCCGGGAGAGGTCATCGCCGACCACCACCCAGCACAGCCGAGAGATCCAGCGGCAACGCGCCCAAGCAGGGGGCGCATTTGGTTTCGCCAGGCAGCAGCCGAGCGAAGCGCTTGCAGTCGGAGCATCGCGAGCGGGTGACCCCCACTGGCGATGGTTGCTTGTCATCGTCTAGCGTCTGCATTGTTCACACCTCGCGGTTGTGGACAGCGCAGGAGCGGCGTGGTTGGTAGCCGAGTTTCCGCTTCTGCGCCTTACGGTTCCGCGTCACCGGAAGAGGACGCGTTTCAGCACCGCACGTCATAGCGCACGGTTTTGTTGCTGTGATTCACTTATCGTGTATCTACATAGGACTATTCAGGCTTGGTGTTTGAGCCCTGGATCTTCGTTGACACCTCCCCGGCTTGACGTCGTTCGTAGTCCGCCCAGTACAGGGATTCGTGGTGGTGGCCCCGATCGACGTCGGCGACCCACTCGTACATCCGGGCGTTCGCCTGGCGGTAGGCCAACCAGACCGACGGGTTGGCGTCCGGCGCAGGCCGTCGATCCATCGCGATCTCGTGCGCGTCCCGCAGGGTGCGCGGCTTATCCGGCGTCTTCATCACGCACCAGCCGAGCCGTCGCGCGGGCTTCGAGAAGCGCAGCCAGATCCTCCGCGCCGTCGCGGAGCTGGCGAAGGAACGTCACGCACGCTGGCCACATCGCCGGATCGTCCGGCGGCCGGACTGTCACCACGCACGGCGCCCCCGCGAGCACCAGCATCGGCGGATTCGTCGGCTCCGAACCAGTCTCCTCGACCGTCAGTTCCGCGTGCGGGCCGACGACCCACGTCACGCCGAACCCGTCCCATCCGGTGGTCGACATGCCCTTCCTCACCTCGAACGCTGTACTTGTCGGCCTGGATCTCGAACGCCTCGGCCGCAGAAATGACCGCCGTATGCGCCCACGCGGGAAGCTCGAACTCGGCCGCCAGATGACGCCAAGCAGCTGCTACTGCCCGCGACACCGACGACAGCTCAGCTTCAGACGCGGCCGGGTACCGGGCATAG
Organism: Amycolatopsis sp. NBC_00348; assembly: GCF_036114655.1. Taxonomy (NCBI): domain Bacteria; kingdom Bacillati; phylum Actinomycetota; class Actinomycetes; order Pseudonocardiales; family Pseudonocardiaceae; genus Amycolatopsis; species Amycolatopsis sp. NBC_00348. Next base: position 8,788,809 of record NZ_CP107994.1, read on the forward strand.
GCCAGTTCCCAGGCCCTCACTAGCTCCCACCGGCTCATGTCAGCTCCCCTGGTCGACGATCCGAATCGGCACGACTGAACTCCACCTGCGCGCGCCGCATGAACTCCTCCGCCGCCACCGCCGACGCGTGACGCGCCCAGAGCGGCACAGCCAGATCGGCGGACAAGGCACGCCAGGCCACAGCCACAGCGTGGTAGGCGAGAGCAAGACGCCGCACTGCCGCCAGATCACCCGAAGTCGATCTCATAGCGGCGAACAGTGCGGCCGTCTGCTCCGCGTATGCCTCGTTCCACCGAGCGACCGCCTCACGCGACGGCCGCCCCGCCATCACGCTGCCTTCTGCTGACTGCCCGAGCCCTCACCGGCCGGCGTCTTCGCGGCAGCCTGCTTCGAGCCAGCACCACGCCCCGGCTCACGCATACCGGTCGCCCGCAGGACCCAGCCCTGGTACTTGAACTTCTCGCCCATCACCCGGGCCTCGACCATCAGGCCCTCGAACACGACCGGCCGGAAGTCGAACCCCTGCATCGCCGCCGGAGGCGGAACGGGCTGGACCCGGTCGAGCAGCGTGACCGTGGCCGACTTGTCGCGATCCTTCTCCGCCGACGGGTCGGTGACGGTGACCTTCCACTGCGGCAGGCCGGTCTGCTCGTCGATCTTCTGCTTGGGCTGCTTGCCCCGGGCCTTGTCTTCGTTGGAGACGTACTCCATGTCCGGTGTGACCGGACCGACGATCGCGGCTCCGGCCGGAAACACGACGTCGTGCTCGATCTCGAAGCGTGTCCCGCGCGCTACTGCCATGTCGGTACCTCCTGGTCAGGCGCCTCATTCGGCGCTGCCTAACTTGGCTGACTTGATCAGCTTAGCCAGGTTGGCTAGACAAGTCAACCAAGCGGGAACCCGTCTAGGCCGCTAGGCCGTCTAGACAAGAAGCGCGCACCTCGGGACACTGGCCGACATGTGTCACATGTGACGCGTGGTCGACACATGTGAACACATGTCGACATATCAGCACCAAGCCCGAGCCGCGATATGGAGGAAGCGCCGTGCCTCTGGACCCCGATGATCCGAGGCCGCCTTACGTGCAGGTGGCGAACGCTCTGCGAGCCGCGATCCTGACTCGGAAGTTCTCGCCAGGCGACAAGCTTCCGTCGCGAAACGAGCTGGCGAAGAACTACAACGTTGCGCCGATGACCGTTCAGAACGCCCTGCGCGAGCTACGCGACGAGGGCCTGATTGTGTCGCGGCAGGGGAGCGGTGTCTTTGTCCGCGAGCGCACCGAGCGCCCGGTGGGTCTCCGCCCGCACATCGAACGCGCCTTCGAGGCCGAGGATGTCACGATCGACTTCGCCGGCTTCTCCGGTGAGACTCTGCACGGGGTCATAGCTGAGCCGCTGGACAAGATCCGAATCGGCCGGCTCCGGCCCGAGTCGATCACAGTCCGTCTGTTGGTCCCGGACCCGACGCAACCGTGGTCCCTGCCAGTCACAGTCGACGAGCACGCTGATAGCCCGCTGTTTCGCAAGCGCGCTGAAGAGATCATGCGCCGACACACCCTGGCCATCGTCGACTCGGTGACCGAACTCGCCGAGCTGGGTTTGGTCAACAAGGCGACCGCGCAGGTCCGCGTGCATCCCTCGCCTCCGATGTTCAAGCTTTACTTGATCAACAGTGAGGAGACGTTCTTCGGCTTCTACCCGGTCCGCGAGCACGTCATCAACTTCGGCGGCGAGACCCAGGCGATGTACGACCTGATGGGCAAGGACGCGATCCTCTTCCACCACTCGATCAACGACGACGACACGTCTACAGGTTCTCAGTACGTCGACCAAGCGAAAATCTGGTTCGACAGCTTGTGGAACAGCGTGGCCAAGGATTATCAGCGGTGAAATTAGCAGCTTCCATTAACCGAACTCATGCGCTACTAATTGACTTTGACGGTCCGGTTTGTGATGTCTTCGCAGGTATTCCCGCGGCAGTGGTTGCTGCGCAGTTAAGACTCGTGCTTACTGACAGCGGTCACATCGACCTTCCAGATAGAGTGCTCTCGAGCCCTGATCCATTCGATGTACTCTTCTACGCGTCGACATTGGGAGGCAGTGCGGGCCGTGATGTGGAGGTGGCCTTTGTGGCACATGAAGTGGAGGCTATATCGACAGCGAGGCCGACTTTGGGCGCTCATGAGCTGATAAAATACTGGCATGAGTTGAGTCGACCAATTGCAATTGTCAGCAACAACAGCGTATTGGCTATCGAGAGTTACCTCGACTTGTATGAACTCCGGCCGTCTGTTGACTTTGTATCTGGTCGCAGAAATGCGGACGTTACCCTACTGAAGCCTAATCCTCACCTGCTTTATGAGGCAATCAGAACTCTGGCGGTTACTCCGCAGGAGTGTTCCTTTATCGGCGACTCGATCTCTGATATCGACGCTGCGCGGTCTGCAGGAGTTTATTCTATCGCCTACGTCAACAAGGCGAGGAAAGTTAGCGAGCTCGCGTCCGCGGACGCTTTAATTGAAGAAATGACGAGTTTGCGGTCGATGTTGTAGTCAACGACGCGTCAGTCGCGGACCCTTTGAAGGGTGATTACGCTCTCCGCCACTTCACCCTTGGTGTACTCGCGTGCTGACCGGTTCATTGTCATCAGAGATCGAATGACTGGAAATGGTTCCAATGTCTTCAGGGACCAGCCACGACGCGTAGCCTCGTCGATGCAGATATCAGCTAGCGGGACGGGGATATCTTTGTAGTACGAATCTTGTACTACTAAGCAGGCATATGCGTCAATCTTCGCGACACGGCTTAGCTCGTCAAATCCGGCGGTGAGATCAAGCATGTACTGCTTCGCTTGCTTCAGATAGTACCCGCTGGATGCCTTACTCTCATGCTTAGAAATTCCATCGAGTAAATCGCTGGCAACGCGCCCGAATCCTGGTCCATATTCTCTGGTGGGCCTAATCAGGGTGGTGCCCATCAGGCCGGATCGCAAGGTTCGATCACGGAATACATCAATGCCAAGGACGGCTAGTTCGCGCGCATAAGCAACGCCATAATCGATTCTGGTTAGGTATGGAGGAGATGTCAGGATCAAATCGATAGAAGAGTCAGCCAGTGGCAACTGTGACGCCGAAGCAGTCAAAATAGACGCTTCTGGCAAGTCTTTGCGAAGACTTCTAAGCCGAGGAAGTAGGATCTCGATCTCGCGGACAATCTGCTCGTCTAGAATATCGAACGGAATACTTAGCCGCGAATCATCGTCTTTGGCTCTTTTTATCCAAGTTGGATTAGAGCCTTCGAACGTCTTTGTGAGCCGACGTGTCACACGAAAGATGGCCAAGATTCCAGGTATTGATCGACTCTTTGGTGCGCGACCAAGAGACTTGGTCCAGTCGCGAAAACGCGACGTAGTGTCCTGGTCAAACCAGTTGAAAAGCGGGTCGTCAGAACGTACTATTTTCCTCGAGAATTTTACCGGAGGAACGGAAGGTAGCACTCTTCCGTTCAGCTGACACCGCGCTTGTGCGATTACATTAGCGACTGGATTGAGGTCTACTCCCACGGAAACATGACCGTCGTGTTGGGCGGCAAGCGTCGTTGTTCCGCTTCCATTCCATGGGTCCAAAACTACTCGTCTATCTTCACCTGCATGGCGCTTAAGCTCCGAGCAAGCCCAGTCAAAGGAAAAGCCAGCATAGTAAGGAAATATATCGGCCAGCCCTGCGGTCTCAACTGGAGGTCGTTTCGGTGAAATTGCGCCTTTACCGTGACGCCGCGCGTCAACCTGCAACGGCAACATGCCCTGAGTCTCCCCAGGGCCGCTTGCAGGCCTGACGGGATCCACTGGCACTTCTCTCTCTAGGTCGGTCGCGTAAGTCATCATAACGCCTAGCTGCCCACCTGATGCAACCGGTCTGCTGCTTATCGACCTCAGGCCTGAGCACGAGCTGTCTGTCGGCCATCTAGCCAATCCATCACGTGCAACTGGATGTGTTGCAGTAGGTCGATCAACTTGCTGAGCATGTCCCCAAGGTCACGATTTCCTTTACTGCGACCAACTGCTACCGGATCCTTTTTCCAGTGAGCTACGTCGTTTCTCTTCTCTTGAATCTCGCTTATCAGCATTGAGTCTGTCGGCCTATTCTTCCAGTCGTCGGGAAGGCCGAGTAGTAACCATAGGGCCTTAAAATGCTTTTCACCAATGGTGGTACCGTCGGCAAGTTTGAAGAAGTCGGCGAATCGATCAACTGGTCTCGAGTCAATTTCGTGGAGACCTACTTGAGTGACTATCTCTGCGCGAGCAATCAGAGATGCGACGTTGTCAGTTCCACTGCGTCTAAAACCGCGCGAATCTATGATCGAGATAAATGAGACTGGCAGATGTCGTCTCTCGATCTGCATCGCATCGACTGCATCTGCGATCGCAGTCGGAAGATCTCTCATAAGTGCCTCGAGTACGCCCCCCATGACGACATATGACAAGGCGCGGCTAGTCGCAGCGAATCCGTCGTGATCAAATTTGCCGGCTTCCCCCGACTTGTCGAAGGACTCAAGTCGCCGATTTTCTCTTTCAAGCTGGCTTACTGCATCATCGAATACCTCATCGATAGTGCGGTTCATTTCTTGGAGAACAATTCTTCTGCGCGCTCAATGCGCCTGAAGAGCATTGAGCGACTGTTGGTTCCCTTGGTGCTTGCCTCGACGAGAACCTCGTCGTTCTCCCATCCATTCGGGGGCTTGACCAGCTTCTTGCCTGATCGAATAACTCGACCAATTCCAATTAAGACTGCTTCAAGCTGGTTGATCGGAGTAACGGTCACGCGATTGCGCAGGAAAGGTCCCCCCACTACTTCGCTTAGAAATTCGGTAACTTCTACAAACAGATTCCGGTCGGCCGCCAAGTCGGTATCTGCTAGTCGATGCTTCATGTAATCGTTCAGGAACCGAGTGACTTTGCCGTCGAAGTTATCCATGCGGTCTAAGTAGGCAAAGAACTTGAGAACTATCTCTGCGGCTGTTCCGTCGAAAAGGTTGCCCTTTTTGAGTTTTAGTAGTGACTGGTACTGCTTCATTTGTGAAAGTTCTTCTATTAGGTACATGAACGGTCCCATGAAGACGGCCGTGCGGATCTCCTGGGGTGTCAGTTCAACCGCGCCAGCATTCAGTCGTCGAAAAAGTTCAAACCTTACGTCGACGTCCGACTTGTCGCTGAGTACTTGAACTCGCAGGTAGCGGCGGTCGAGCATCAATTGGATCGACTTAGGTAGGTCGTCGTAAGTGACGCCGATGAATCCACTAAGTTGGCTAAGATTTGTCAGTGACAGCTTTCTTTGGGAGAACTGGAGGTTAATGTTGGAAGCGGGTACGTCGACGCCGCGAAATCGCAGGATGGTGGAGATCCGTTGCAGGCCATCTACAACGTCCCAAGTTCCGTCTCTGTTCGTTGCGACGAAGATGGCCGGGATAGGAAGGCCGAGCAGCAGTGACTCGATCAGTTCTGACTGAGTGTCGTCATCCCATCGAAACTGACGCTGGTAACTCGGAACTACGTTGATTTCTAGATCTTCGACCATTCGTACGATTTCGCGAATGGATAAGTCGAAATACTCGGTATCGACGGCCCGTCGATGCGAGTCGAGCTCATCCCGCAGATCTAGCTCATTATCCGGCATTTGAGCGTATACTCTCTCGGTCGTTCGTTGAGTTGGGGTTTCAGACTACCAGTCGGCAATGTGGGTGGGCGTTGCCGAATTCAGCTCTATGGGATCAAGCGCGCCGCCCTTGGGCGGCGCGTCAGTCGCCCGGCATAGCTGCTCACGCTGGCGACCACGCCCGTGCCCGGCACGGCCGACTCCGCTCCGCTCTGCCGACCGGCCGGGCGGCGTGGCCGCCTTCGGTGCAGTTGCGCGGCGCCGCCCGCCGACGGCGCGTCTGAGCATCCAGTCAACGTCGAGCCCTCCCTCGCCGATGAGTCGTACAACCCGGGTCGCCGTCAGACGCCACCGTGTTACGCCCGTTCGGCGGTAAGCACCATCCCGAAGCTTGATCGTGACAACGGCCGGTGACGCCGCGTCAAGGCTGGAAAGCGTGCCTTGACCCGACGCCACCGGCCGTGTGCTGGCTTCGTATCGGGATGGCGGGGGAGCTGTGGGCGGTAGAGTGGGGACGCGCGAGCTGGCAGCAAGAGCCGCGAAGAGGGCATGATCATCTCCCCGGTTTTCCCCCGGGAAACGACGCAGAACGACGAGAACCAGCGACCGAGCATGATCGTTTGGCGCGGACGCTCCCGCAGGTGAAGACTGGTATCGACAGATGACGAGAACTAGCCGCTGACCTGGGCTTATTCTCCGTAGGTTCTGGGTTCGAGCCCCAGGCGGCCCACTCGAGTTCCCTGGTCGGCGGCTATCCCGTCGCCGGCGGGCACGGTTGCGTGGGAGGCTTCGCGCGTGGACCGGAATCGATTGGTGGCCGACTCGCCTGCTCAGCTGACTTCGCGGCAGCGCGGGTGGATTCTCGCCACCGCGATCGTGACCACGGCCGGGACCATCATGTTCCTCGCCCTCGGCCTGCTCACCAGCGCGTGGACTTCATGGCTGTGGGCCGGGTTGCTCAGCGTCTCCGCCGTCCGTCACTGGTGTCTCTACGCGAGCCGTCGAGCGCGGCCGGTGCCTGTGGGAGGGTCGTGACGTGGATCAGACCCGGTTGCTTCTCGTCCTCCGGCACGCCAAGTCGGCCTGGCCGGAAGGTGTCGACGACCACGAACGTCCTCTCGGGCCGCGGGGGCTCAAGGACGCTCCCAAGGCCGGGCGCTGGCTGAGAGAACACGGCTACCTGCCAGAGCGCGTCCGCTGCTCCACCGCCCGCCGGGCGCGTGAGACCTGGCAGCTCGTCTCCGGGGAGTTCGAACAGCAGCCGCCGGTCGAGTACGACGATGAGCTCTACGGCGGTGACTACCTGGACATCGCGCGTCGAACACCCGACGACGTCACCAGGCTCGCCCTCGTCGGGCACGAGCCCAGTGTCAGCGAAGTGACTTTCCAGCTCGCCGGAAGAACTGCGATCGACGCGTTCCCGACCGGTGCCGTCGCGGTATTCGAAGTCGCGGAAAGCTGGGCCCGGCTCGACCGGGCCCAGCTGACCGCATTCTTCCGGCCGCGGGATTTGCCGGGAAACTAAACTCCGGCCACCTGGGAAATCCAGCTGCGGTAACGCGTGATGTTCGTGTACGCCGTGTTGTTCGACCTGTCACTGGTCGAGGCGACGCCGACCTGACGGCCCGAAGCGAACATCGGACCGCCCGAATCGCCGCCTGCTGTGATGCCGTTGACGCGGTTGGCGCACACCGCCACGCCGCCCGTGTAGTCGCTGCAGCCGATGGAGTTCACCCGGACCGTCGCGACCTTCAGGTACCGCGACTGGCAGTTGATCTCGGAGCCGCACTGGCTCGTCGCGCCCCAGCCGTAGACCGAGACGTTCTGGCCGACCGAGACGTCGCCGACGTTGCCGAGTGGCGAGTACGTCGCGCTCACCGACGTCGTCAGGCGGACGATCGCCAGGTCAGCGGGGCCGTTGTAGCGGGTGATCGTCGACCCGGTGGCCGTCGCGCCGCCGCTGGACTGGTCCAGGCTGCCGATCCGGAACGTGTACGTGCCGGCGCTGCTGACACAGTGCTTCGCCGTCAGGATGTACTGCGGCGCGATGATCGTCGCGGTGCAGTTCTGCTGGCCGTTCACGAACAGCCGCGCCGCCCAGGGGCCGCTCGACGCGTTGCTGCCGCCGATGATCGACGTCTGGGCCGTCGCGGGGCCGGTGAGACCGACCACCGCCAATGCCGTACTGGCGGCGAGCAGGACCAATTTGCCGAAGCGTACTTTCACGCTCACTCCTCATGGGTGCGGGAGACCCGCACGGAAAGGCCGGTGGGGACCGAACGTGAGGATTGTCCGATTGTTCGGGTAATTTCCGGAACCGACGAAAGTCGTCCGGCGAACCCTCATTTATTTCCGGGAGGAGGGCTACCTATTGTTCCCGTGCTCGACCGCGTCGTCAGGCCGTGACGCGCGTCGGCGCCGTCTTCCGCAGCCAGTACAGGCCGATGACCGGCAGGACCAGCGGGATGAAGAGGTAACCCTCGCCGTAGACCGACCAGACGGTCGGGTGCCGGAACGCGGCCGCGTCGACGATGCTCAGCGTGCCGATGGTCAGGACGCCCAGCAGTTCGATCGAGCAGGCCGTCAGGGCCACGCGCCACCAGCCGTCACCGCGGCGGGCCAGGGCGATCGTCGCGACGATGTAGACGACCGCGGCGAACGCCGAGAGGATGTACGCGAGCGGCGCTTCGTGGAACTTCGTGCTGATCTGGACGCCCGCTCGCGACGTCGCCGCCAGCGCGAAGATCGCGTACACGGCGACGAGCACCCGTCCGGGGCCGGTGGCCGTCCTACGCTGTTGCTCCACTCCACACCTCGTTCAGTCGCAGCACCATCACCGGGATGGCCAGGCAGGCGATGCCGAGCACGACCGTGCTCGACCGGCTCCGCTCGGCCAGTGCCCAGGCGGCGCCGGCGGGCAGCACGACCAGGCAGCCGACCAGGTAGGCGAGGAACGTCGCCAGGCTGCCGGGGCGCTCACCGCCGGCGAGCAGCACGATCCCGATCACCAGCTGGACGACCAGCAGCACCTCGATGACCGCGAGCGCGATCAGGAGCGCGTTGTCCGGCTCCCGGTTGCGGGCCGACTGGACGAAGCTCCAGAGCGCGACGAGCGTGGCCGCCACGGCGACCGTCACGGCGAATCCGAAGATCACCAGTTCCTCCTTCCGGTCCGCGGGCGTCAACTTACTCCGGGGTACCGGCCGGCCCGCCGAGCGAGGGCCGCGGGCGTGGCGCGGGCCACGTCCGGGTGATCCACAGTGGACCGGACAACCAACCTAACCTCGCGATACCGGGAAAATTGATCACCAGGTGTCCTTGATGGCATTCTGCCAATTCGGTGGTTTATTCCGGCGGCCCCTTGTTCGGACCTGCAGGAATGACGAAAAAACCTTCGTGTTACACCCCGACAGGGTGGTTGGTTGCCTGGTGGAAATCACGCAGTGTTCAGCTACTGCGTGGTAAGTGTCTCTTTTGCCTACCTCGGATAGCCCAGTTGAACCCCCGGGTTGGCGGATTGGCGCGGGACCGCTCGGCATGGGGGAATATTCCTCGTCCCGGGCCACGCCGCACCGGGGAACGCACAGAGGGGCAATCTCGATGGACCTGCGCTACGAAGCATTTTGCTTCGCCGATCCGTTGTTCTACGACGAACAACAGGAAATCGGTGCGTCGGTCGACGAGTACGCCACGGCCCTGCCCGCACCGGACGCCGGTTGGATCGAGGCCCAGCGCGGCGTGTGGCGGGTCCTCCACCCCGAAGGCCGGGAACTTCCCGGTCAGGGCTGGAAAATCCACGTTTCGGCCGGCCTGGGGAACGCTCGGCGGGTGCTCCTGCGGGTGCACGAGTACTGTCTGGAGTACCGGGTCGCCTACAAGCACTTGCGCTCCCCGTTGATCCTGCTCGCCCGGAACTCGAAATACGCGCCCCGTGACGGCAGCGGGAAACTGATCACGATTTATCCCGCGAATGAAGACGAGCTCAAGCGGGTGCTCGACGATCTTTCGGTGCGCCTTGAAGGCGAGCACGGGGCCTATATCCTGAGCGACTTGCGTTACGGTGCGGGTCCGCTGTACGTCCGCTACGGTGGATTCGCCGAGCAGTGGGTCGAACACGACGGCAACCGCGTCCTGGCGATCCGCAAGCCGGACGGCAGGCTCGTCCCGGACAAACGGGAACCCACGTTCTCGGTCCCCGACTGGGTGAAGATTCCGGCCTGTCTGCAGAGCAGCATCACGGCGCGCAAGGCCGGCGACCCGTCCCAGTTCCCGTACCAGGTGACGAGTTCCCTGCACTTCTCCAACGGTGGCGGCGTCTACCTGGCGGACCCGAAAGCGGGCGGCGACCAGGTCGTCCTCAAGGAGGCGCGGCCCCACGCCGGGCTGGACCGAGCCCAGATCGACGCCGTCGAACGGCTGCGGCGCGAGCACGACGTGCTCGACAAGCTCACCGGCATCCCCGGGGTGCCCCGCACCATCGAACAGTTCACCGTCTGGGAGCACCACTACCTCGCCATGGAGTACATGCCCGGCACGTCGCTCGGCAACTGGCTGGCTCGCAACTACCCGCTGACCAGGCGCGACACCACCGAAGCCGACCTCACCGCCTACGCCGAACGCGCGCTGGCCGTGCTGGCGAAGGTCGAGGAGACAGTCGAGGCGATCCACGCCCGCGGCTTCGTCTTCGGTGACCTGCACGCGTTGAACATCCTGATCGACGAAGACGACGAGAGCCGCGTCTCACTGATCGACTTCGAGATGGCCGCCGACGTCGAGTCCGGCGAACGTCCCGCGCTCGGCGCGCCGGGCTTCCGCGCGCCGGCCGACCGGGTCGGTTTCGAGATCGACGAGCACGCCCTCGCGGCGCTGCGGCTGTGGCTCTTCCTGCCGCTGTCCGCGCTGCTGGAGCTGGCGCCGGCGAAGCTGCGCGGCATCGCCGACTTCGTCGAACGCCGGTTCGGCCTGCCCGAGGGCTACGCCGACGCCGCAGTCGCGGTGCTGGCTCCGCGTGCGAAATCCACGGAGCCGGCACCGGTCCACACCGAGCTCGACCAGGAGAAACCCGACTGGCCGCTGGTCCGCAAGCAGATCGCCGAGGCGATCCTCGCGAGCGCGACACCGCAGCGCCAGGACCGGCTCTTCCCCGGCGACATCGAGCAGTTCCGGGTCGGCGGCGCCTGCTTCGGCGTCGGCGCCGCGGGCGTGCTGCACGCCCTCGACGTCACCGGCGTCGGACGGTTCCCCGAGCACGAGCACTGGCTGATCGAGTCGGTCCGCCGCGACCCGCCGACCCGGCCCGGGTTCTACGACGGCAGCTACGGCATCGCCTACGTGCTGGAGAACCTCGGGCACCACGACGAGGCGAGCCGGCTGCTGGCGTCGTCGGCGCGGCTCGTCGAGCAGACCACCGACCACGCGCTCGAGGGCGGGCTGGCCGGCATCGGGCTGACCCTGCTGCACTTCGCCGCGGCCCGGCAGGACAACGAGTTCGGCCGGCAGGCGCTCACCACCGCCGTCCGGCTGGCCGAGGCGCTCGAAACCGCGGCGCCGCCCGGGAAGTTCGCCCGTGCGGGCCTGCTGTCCGGCTGGTCCGGGCCGGCGCTGTTGTTCATCCGGCTGTTCGAGCGCACCGGCGAGCCCGCCTGGCTGGCGTTCGCGGACCAGGCACTCAGCCGTGACCTCGAAGAATGCGTGCTCGCCGACGACGCGTCACTGCAGGTCCGTGACGGCGCCACGCGCACGCTCCCGTACGCCGGCATCGGCAGCGCGGGGATCCTGATGGTCGCCGAGCAGCTGGCGCGGCACCGGCCCGAAGCCGACGCATGCGAGAGCCTGCCCGAGCTGCGCCAGTCGTGCCGCGGCGAGTTCGTCATCCACCCCGGCCTGCTCTACGGCCGGTCCGGGCTCGCGGTCGCGCTCGGCATGGGCGCCGAACCCGAGCAACGCGTTCGCGACGCGATCGACCTGCACCTGGCCCGGCTGGCCTGGTACGCGGTGCCGTTCCGCGGCGGGCTCGCCTTCCCCGGCAACCAGCTGCTGCGGTTGTCGATGGACGTCACCACCGGCGGCGCGGGGATCCTCCTCTCGCTCGCCGGCCTCCTGGACGGCAAGGAGGTGCTGCCCTTCCTGGGCAGCACGCCGTCCCCCCACACCTCCGGTCGCTGAGGACCGGCGGAATCGAAGAACAATCGAAAGGAACACCATGGAACTCGTTCTGGAGCTGCAGGCCCTGGAGACCCCCGAGGTGCTCAACGGTGGTCACGGTGGCGGCGGCGGCGCGCCGTCGAACCTGAGCCTGCTGGCCTCCTGCACCAACAGCACGCTCTCGCTGCTGACCTGCCACTGACCTGGCGGATCGCACGCAAGTAGTGCCTAGGTGAACAGTGCGGGAGCGGCACAGGCCAAGTGCGCCGCTCCCGCACGTTCATTGTGGCCCCGGTTCCGCCTTCGCGGAACCTCGTCCGAAGGAGTGAGATGCGCGGCTCCGCCGATCGGCTGCTGGCCCGGGTGGCCGGCCTCGATCGACCGAGATTGGCCGCCATCGTCGTCACGGCCCTGGTCGCCACCGCGGCCGGGCTGCTCCTGCCCAGTGCGCTCGCGGCCGCGGTGGACGCCGTCGTCGCGGGCCGTCCCAGCTGGCCTGAAGTCTCCTGGTTGTTGCTGGTCGGCGGCGCGGAAATCGCCGCGGACGTCGTCGGCGGGATCCTGACCACCCGCGTGACGGCGACCGCGTCCGCGTGGCTGCGCCGCACGCTGTCGGACAAGCTCTTCGCGCTCGGCACGCGATCGAAGTTCGCCGAGGGCGACGCGATCAGCAGGCTCACCGGCGACTGCGTCGGCGCCGGCGGCATCGTCACGATCGTCGTCCAGTGCGGCTCGATGCTGGTCATCTCCTCGGGCGCGGTGGTGTTGCTCGCGTTCCTGGACTGGCGGCTCGCGCTCGTGTTCCTCGGCAGCATCCCGTTCGCGTTGCTGCTCGCTCGCAGTCATCTCAAGCACACGGCCGACGATGTTCTTGCCTACCAACAGGTTTCCGGCGAGCTCGCGGCCCGGATGGTCGACGCCGTCGCCGGGCTGCGCACGATCGCCGCGTCCGGCACCGCCGACCGCGAAGCCGAACGCGTGCTGCGCCCGCTGCCGAAGCTGACCCTGGCCGGGATGGGCATCTGGCGCACGCAGGCCCGCATGGTCTGGCGCGCCGGGCTGCTCACGCCGGCGGTCGAGCTGGCCGTGCTGGCCGCCGCCGGGTTCGGCGTGCTCGCCGGCCGGCTCAGCGTCGGCGACGTCGTCGCGGTGCTCGGCTACGTCGCGCTCGCCCTCGGCCTGGTCACCCAGATCCCGCTGCTCACGATGCTGTCGCGGGCGCGCGGCTGCGCCGAACGGCTCGCCGAAGTCCTCGACGAGCCCGAACCCGCGCACGGCAAGCTCCCGCTGCTGCCCGGCGACGGCACCCTCGACCTGCGCCACGTCGGCGTCACGGGCGCACTGGCCGAGGTCGACCTGACCATCGCCGGCGGGACGTGCCTCGCCGTCGTCGGCCGGTCGGGCGCGGGGAAGTCCGTGCTCGCCGGCGTGCTCGGCGGGCTGGTCACGCCCGACGAGGGCCAGGTCCTGCTCGACGGACGTCCGCTCGCCCGTGTCCGCCGCGAGGAGCTGCGCGCGGTGATCGGCTACGCGTTCGAACGCCCCGCGCTGCTCGGCGCGACGGTCGCCGACGCCGTCGGCTACGGCACGTGGGCCGGCGAGTCCGCGATCCGCGACGCCTGCGAGACCGCGCAGGTCGACGAGGTCGTCGTCCGCCTGCCCGACGGCTACCGCACCCCGCTGGCGGAGACGCCGTTGTCCGGCGGCGAAGCCCAGCGCCTCGGGCTGGCCCGGGCCATCGTGCACCAGCCGCGCGTGCTGATCTTCGACGACGCGACGGCCAGCCTCGACACCGTCACCGAGGCCGCGGTCGAGCGCGCGCTCGCGAGCGCGCTGCCCGGCCGGACGCGCGTCGTCGTGACCCACCGGGCCGGCACCGCCGCCCGCGCCGACCTCGTGGTCTGGCTGGAGGAGGGCCGGGTCCGCGCGGTCGCCCCGCACGCGGCCCTCTGGCAGGAGCCGGGGTACCGCGGCGTCTTCACGGAGGACGACGGGTGAGCCTGCGCCGGTTGTACTGGTCCGCGCTCACCGGGCAGTGGCGTGGCGGCGTCGTGCTGCTCGTGTGTTCGGTGCTCGAAGGGCTCCCTGCTTTCTTTTCGGGTCGGTTGGTCGAGCTGTCCGTGGACCGCGGCTTCGCCGTCGGCGACCCGCGCACCGGGCTCGGCTGGCTGGCGCTGTTCGGCCTGGCCGCGGTGCTGGGCGCGTTCGGCTCGCGGATGGTCTGGCACCAGCTCGGCAAGGTCGTGGAACCCCTGCGCGACGCGCTCGTGACGGCCGTCGTGCGTGGCGTGCTGCACGACGAGTCCCCGCCGCGCAACCAGCCCGACTCGAGCGGCGTCGCCCGGATCACGCAGCACGTCGAGGTGGTCCGCGACGCGACCGCGGGCCTGTTGGTGCAGGCCCGGGCCATGCTGGTGACGACGGCCTCGGCGCTCGCCGGCCTGGTCACCGTCGCCGGCGCGCTGGTGCTCCCGGTCGCGGTGCCGGTGATCGCCTCCCTGGTCGTGTTCGGTTGTCTCCTTCCTTCGCTGGCTCGTCGTCAGCGCGCGCTGGCCCTGGCCGACGAGCACACGGCCGCGACGGCCGGCGCATCCCTGGCCGGGATGCGCGACGTCGTCGCCTGCGGCGCCGAGCCGATCGCCGCGCTGGCGATGTACCACGCGGTCGACGCCCAGGCCACGGCCGCGATAAGGGTGGCGCGGTCGAGTGCCCTCCGGTCGCTGGTGATCTCGCTCGGCGGGTTCGCGCCGCTGCTGCTCGCCTTGTGGTTGGCCCCGGGCTTGGTGGCCACCGGTGAGCTGACCGCGGGCGCGGCCCTGGGCGCGCTCGTCTACCTGGCCACGACGATGCAACCGGCCCTGCGCGGCCTGGCGGCCACGGCCGGCACCGTCGTGCTCCGCCTGCTGGTCGCACTCCGCCGGCTCGCGGAGACGGCCGAGCTGCCGGAACGTCCGGACGGCACGGCGACCCCACGCAGCATCGAGGTCCGCGTCCGCGCCCTGACGTTCGGCTGGGGCGCGACGGCCGAACCCGTGGTCCGCGGGCTCGACCTGGGGCTGCAGCCGGGGGAGCACCTCGCCGTGGTCGGCCCGAGCGGGATCGGCAAGTCGACACTGGCCGGCTTGCTGACCGGCATGCTCACGCCGCAGGAAGGCCGGGTCCTGCTCGGTGGCGTCCCGGTCCGGGACGTGCCCAGGGCGCTGCGCCACGAGCTCGTCGCGCTGATCCCGCAGGAGGCGTACGTCTTCGCGGGAACGGTCCGCGACAACGTCGCCCTGTTCGCACCGTCAGCCTCGGACGACGCGCTCGCCGCCGCCGCGACCGCGGTGGGCGCGGGCGCGCTGCTGAAGCGCCTGGGCGGTCTCGACGCCGAGATCGGCCACGGTGGCGAAGGCATCTCCGCGGGCGAAGCGCAGTTGCTCGCGCTGGCCAGGGTGTACGCCGGTTCGGCGCGGTTCGTGATCCTCGATGAAGCAACCTCCCATCTCGACCCGGTGTCGGAAGCCCGCGCGGAGCGGGCCTTCGCCGCGCGGGGTGGTGTGCTGGTGGTGATCGCGCACCGGTTGTCGTCCGCGCTGCGCGCGAACCGCGTCCTGGTCATGGACGGCCGCGAGACCGCGGTGGGCAAGCACGCCGACCTGCTGGCCAGGTCGCCGCGCTACGCGGAACTGATGCAGGCCTGGGCGACGCCGGTGGCCGGGGGAGCAGCCACCGGAGGCACTGGGCCCGCGGCGGTTCGGGTCGCCGGCACGGATCCCGCGGCTGCAGCCGCGGGTGGTCCGGCCGGTGCTGCCGTGACCGCCGCCGGTTCTGCTGGCGGTGTCGCGACGGCTGTTGTCGCGGGTGGCTTCGCCGGTGGTGCCGCGACAGTTGCCGCAGGTGGCGTCGCCCGTGATGCCGCGACAGCTGTTGCTGGCGGTTCAGCCAGTGGCACCGCATCAGCTGCCGCAGGTAGCAGCACGGTTGCCGCTTCCACCTGTGGTTCAGCCAGTAGCCCTGCGACTGCCGCTGCTTTCACCGGTGACTTCGCCAGTGGTGCCGCGCCAGCCGCCGCAGGTGGCCACGTCCGTGGCAACGCGATCGCCGCTTCTGCCCGTGGTTCGGGCAGTAGTTCCGCGACTTCCGGTGCTTTCACGGGTGACCTCGCCGTTGGTGCTGCGCCAGCTGCCGCCGGTGGAGACGCGGTTGCCGCTTCCGCCCGTGGTTCGGCCAGTAGTCCCGCGACTGCCGCTGCTTTCACCGGTGACCTCGCCGATGGTGCCGCGTCAGCTGTCTCGGATGGCCCTATCAGTGGTGCCGCGCCAGCTGCTGCGGATAACCCGGTCCGTGGTGCCACGACTGCCGCTGCCGCCGTGGGTGCCGCGACAACCGCCGGAGAATTCGCCGGTGGTAGCGCGGCAGCTGCCGCGAGCGCACCCTCCGAAGCAACCGCCAGTTCCGAAACGCCGTGGCGGCCGTCGCCGGTTCCGCGTACCGCACGGGCCGGCTGACCACCTGCTCGCCCGTCCACTGTGGACATATTCAATGCCGTCCACGCTACCGCCGACGAAGCGCCGCGGAACCCGTCGCCGCGAATCTGTGGATAACTTCGCCGTCTTGTCACCACATGTGGATAACTCGCGCCGATCGCCGACTCTTGTCGGCGTCGTCGTGCATGATCGGAAGCACGGAAGAAACGCGACTCCGACTACCGCGTCGCCAGAAGGGAGGTGATCAGCCGGCGGGGCACGTCATTGGGGTTGCAGTGCTTCCAACGCTCCACGCAGCTTGCCGGACACCGGAACCGGCCGGCGGGACTCGCGGTCCACGAACACGTGCACGAAGTGGCCCTCCGCGACCAGTGATTCATCCGCGGCGTACATCCCGATTTCGTAGCGCACGCTCGACTTCCCCAGGTGTGCCACGCGCAAACCGACCCGCAGCGAACCAGGAAAGGACACCGATGAGTGATACCCGCAGTGCGACTCGACGCACAGCCCGATCACCTCCCCGGTCTCGATGTCGAGACCACCCTGCTCGATCAGCCACGTGTTGATCACCGTGTCCATCAGCGAGTAGTGCACCACGTTGTTGACGTGCCCGTAGACGTCGTTGTCCCTCCAGCGCAACGGAATCGTCTGCCAGTGCGGGTAGCCGTTCACCACAGGGACACCGAGTCGCGCAGGATGCCGGCGAGGTCCTCCTCGGACGCCTCGCGGGGTGCGGTGGCCAGCAAGCGCTGCTGCTTCAGGGTTCCCTCGACCAGTGAGTCCACATCGGACTCCGTGTAGCCGACGGCACCGATGCCGTCCGGGATGCCGATCTTCCGCATCAGGTCGATCAGCACCGCGGGCAGGTGGCCGGCGGCGTCGCCGGACCACTCGAAGTCGGGCGCCAGCAGGCGGGCGACCTGCCGGTGGCGGTCCGGCGCCGCGTCGAAGGTGAAGCGGAACGCGGCGGGCGCGGTCAGCGAGACGGCCATCCCGTGCGGCACCATGGGTTCGTCACCCGGGTAGCCGTCCGGGTGGAAATCCCTGACCTGCCCGGCGATCGGGTACGCGTTCGCGTGCGGGATGTGCACGCCGGCGTTGCCGAACCCGAGGCCCGCGAACGTCGCGGCCAGTGCCATGGCCTCGCGTGCCTTGAGGTCCGAGCCGTCGCGCACCGCGGCGGGCAGGGCCCACGACAGCAGCCGCAGCGACTGCTCGGCGAACATGTCGGCCAGCGGGTTCGCGCCGCAGTACGGCACGCGCTGCTCCGGGCGCTTGCGGTCGAACTCGGTGTACGGCTTGGCGGTGTAGCTCTCCGCGGCGTGGCACAGGATGTCCATGCCACTCGCGGCGGTCACGCCGGCGGGCTGGCTGACGGTGAGCCGCGGGTCGACGACGGCGAGGGTCGGGCGCAGCCGCAGGTGGCTGATCCCGCTCTTGACGCGCAGGGACAGCACGTCCAGGACGCAGACGGTGGTGCTCTCCGAACCGGTGCCGGTGGTCGTCGGCACGGCGACGAGCGGCTTCAGCGGGCGGTCGGGCGCGCGGCCGCCGCCGACCGGCGCGTTGACGTAGTCCATCAGGTCGCCGTCGTTGCTGGTCAGCAGGTTCGCGGCCTTCGCGGTGTCGATCGAGGAGCCGCCGCCGACGGCCACGAAGGCGTCGTACGGACCGGTTCCGCGGGCGAAGTCAACCGCCTTCTGCATGCTGACATCGGTGGGTTCGACGTGTACGCCGTCGAAGACCTCGGTCTCGATGCCGTAACCGGTGATGCCGTCGGCGATGCGGCGCGGCCAGCCGGTCGCGGCGACCTGTGGGTCGGTCACGACCAGGACCCGGCGGGCGCCGTACTGCGTCAGGTCGTAGCCGATCTCGTCGCTGGCGCCGGTTCCGTACTTCAATGCCGGTGCGCCGTAAGTAAAAACGGATTCATGTTCGGTCGCGGCCAAGGCTGGGGTCCTCGCTCCCTTGATCGGATCCAGTCGGTCAAAGCGGACATTCAGGTCCAACCTTGCCGGGTTTCGGCGAAGATCACTTGACTGCACTGAACGGTGCCCGCATAAGCTCTCCTCATTAGATACCAACTGGGAGCGACCGTCGCCCAGACGGCCGTACGGATCCTGACCGAGGCGCGTGTCCGCCGTGTCTACGCGGTGGTCGGTGAGTCCTTCCTGGAACTGCTCGACGCGCTGCAACGCGAGCGGGAGATCACGCTCGTCTCGGCGCGCCACGACGCCGGCGCGGCGTTCATGGCGGAGGCGGAGGGCAAGCTCACCGAACGGCCCGCCGTGCTCCTGGCGAGCCGGGGGCCGAGCGCGGCGAGCCTGGCGATCGGTGTCCAGACGGCCTACCAGGACGAGACGCCGATGGTCGTGCTGCTGGAGACGCCGGCGACCGATCCGACCGTGTGGAGCTCCGGTGAGCTGCCGACATCGGACCTGACGGCCATGTTCGAGTCGATCGCCAAGTCGACCCTGAGCGTGACCGACCCGGACAGCCTGCCCAGCCTGCTGGCGCACGCGCTGACGACGTCGCAGGAAGGGCGGCCGGGGCCGGTCGTGCTCGGCGTGCCCTGCGACATCTGGGGCATGCCCTACGACGCGGCGAAGCCGATGGCGCGGGTGCGGCCGCCGGCGTCCGGCACGCTGGGCCGTTCGGCGGACGCCGTGGCGCAGCTGGTGGACGAGGCGAAGTACCCGGTCGTCATCGTCGGCGGGCGGGCGCGGTCGGCGCGCGACGAGCTGATCGCGGTCGCCGACGAGCTCGCGCTGCCCGTCTACAACGCCTTCCGGCGGCAGGACGCCTTCCCCGAGAACCACGCGCGCTACGCCGGGCACCTCGGGCTCGGCATCCCGGCCCGGCAGCTCGACGCCTTGGAACGTGCTGACTTGGTGCTCGCGCTCGGCACCCAGCTCGACGAGGTCACGACGCAGGCCTACCGCTACCCGACGGCCCAGCAGACGCTGGTCATGGTCGGCACCGGCATCGAGGTCAGCATGCGGCGGCGCGGGCTGACGTTCCGAGTGGACTCCGAGGTCGAGCCGTTCCTGCGGGAGCTGCGGGCCGTGGCGTCACCCCGGACGCGGCGGGCCTCGGCGGCCAACGCCGCGGTGCACACCTTCATGACCCCGCCCGACACCAGCGGCAACACCCGCGTCCACCCAGTGGACGTCGTGCGGGCCCTGCGTAAACTGGCGCCGGAAGACACCATCGTGACCAGCGACGCGGGCAACTTCGCCCAGTTCATGCACCGGTACTGGTGCTTCACGGCGCCGCGCAGCCAGCTCGGCCCGTCCAACGCCGCGATGGGCTACGCCGTGCCGGCGGCCGTGGCGGCGAAACTGGCCGAACCGCGGCGGACCGTGGTAGCCATGGTGGGGGACGCCGGGACCCTGATGACCGGCCAGGAGATCGAGACGGCCGTCCGCTACCGGGCGCCGGTGATGGTGGTGGTGTTCCAGAACGGCCTGCACGGCGGGCTCGCCATGCACCAGGCCCGTACCCACGGTCGGTTGTCCGGGGTGTCGATCCCGTTGACGGACTTCGCTTCGTGGGCGCGTGGACTGGGCGCGGCCGGGTACACGGTGGACGATCGTGAGGAGCTCGAGCCGATCATCGCCAGCGCGCTGGTGCGGCAGCGTCCGTGCGTCATCGACGTGCGGACGGACCCCGATGTGGTGACGCCCGACGTGCGGTTGTCGGCGCTCCTGGGTCAAGCGCGCCCGCAACCTCCCGCCCAGTAACGGTTTCGGACTGTTTCATTCCGGGAAACGCCGGGAATGTTCAGTGGTAGCAGGCCCCTGGCTGAGGTAATCTGGCGGTGTTCCGGTGGTGGTTCGCCGCTGAACCTTCCCGGCCGGGTCCCGGCGGGAGACAACCGGTTTCTGTCGGTGCCGCATGGCACCATCACGGTCATGACCCGCATTGCAGCGGGCAGGGAACGAGGGGAGTTTCGACGTGGCCGATCAGCAGCACGCGACCGAAGCAGCGCGGAAGTCCGGCGTCGTACCGGTGCTGTTCAGCGCCAGCGCGGAGGCGCACGACGACGCGGTCGTCGTCGCCGAGCACGAGACGGCCTGGCGTTCGCCGTTCTCGGCCGAGGGCCTGCGCCCGGCGAGTGGCGAATAGCTCACCTCTCCCGGGTGAAGACGGGTTGTCCGCGCAGGTCGACTTGTGCTTTACTTCAGATGGTCGATTTTTGTGTTCGTGTTAGCTCACGCTCGCAGAATTCCGCGGGCGTAGTGTCTCCTCGCCGAGGAAGCAAACCGTCCGGGTGCTGACCCGGGTCGCCGAAGTGGCTTCCTGTTTTGTGTTACACATGGAGACTTTTTTATGACTCAGGGCACTGTGAAGTGGTTCAACTCCGAGAAGGGGTTCGGCTTCATCACCCCCGACAACGGTGGCGGCGACGTCTTCGTTCACTACAGCGAGATCCAGGGTAACGGCTTCAAGACCCTTGAAGAGAACGCTCGCGTCGAGTTCGAGATCGGCCAGGGCCAGAAGGGCCCGCAGGCCACGTCGGTCAACCTGATCTGACTTTGATCTTGGGAAAGGGTCGTCACCCGTTCGGGGTGGCGGCCCTTTTCGTATGCTCCGCCCCATGATCGAGCACGGGTACACCGTCTCCGGGATGAGCTGCGGGCACTGCGCGCAGTCGGTCACCGAGGAAATCGCCGCTCTGCCCGGAGTGACCGAAGTGGACGTCGACGTCCCGGCCGGCCGGGTCGTGGTGCGCGCCGACGCCGCGCTGGCGGAGGGCGACGTCCGGACCGCGGTCGAAGAAGCGGGTTTCACCTACGTCGGTGTGGCCAGTCTGGTGTCGTGAGCACGACGCCGAGGGCCGGTTGGTTCTTCTCCGGCGGTGTGGCTCCAGGTTGGACTGTCCACACTGCTCACTTCAGACGTCCGTTGGGCTGATCGGCCGCATCCACTGATCTGTCGAGCCTGAGGACGGCGGCGGCCCGTGGTCACGGCCCCGCTGACCGGCACGCGGCCGATCAAGCACGACCTCGGCACACCCCGCCACGCCCGGGCCCGCGGCTCACTTTGTGATCTTCGCCGCGCCTTGTTACACGCAGCCCGCAACATGCAACGCCCTGCAACCCTTCCCTCCGGCACACCCGAAGGAGTCTCCTGGTACCCGACGCGGGAATCGGGAGGTCAGGTTGGGCGAGTCGGTGGCGGGGATCGTCGCGAACCCGGCGTCGGGGCGGGACATCCGCCGGCTGGTCGCGCAGGCTTCCGTGTTCCCCACCGCGGAGAAGGCGAACATGGTCCAGCGGCTGCTGGCCGCGTTCGCCGTGGCCGGGGTCGATCGGGCCATGGTCTCGACCGATCTCGGGGGCATCTCCGCCGCGGTGCTGCGCGCGCTCGGGCGGGGTGGGACCTGGCCGCACGTCGACTTCCTCGACGAGGACCCGCTCAGCGGCACCGCCAAGGACACCAGCAACGCCGTGCGCCGGATGGTCGAAGCCGGTGCCGGGGTCATCGTCGTGCTCGGAGGTGACGGGACCGCGCGCGTCGCGGCCGCGGCCTGCGAAGACGTCCCGCTGCTCGCCCTCTCGACCGGCACCAACAACGCCTTCCCGCAGACGCGGGAGGCGACCGTCGCCGGGCTCGCCGCCGGGCTGATCGCCACCGGGCAGATCGACCCCGACCTGGTCACGCACCGGGTCAGCGTGCTCGAAGTCGTCACCAAGGCCCGCCGCGAGATCGCGCTCGTCGACGTCTGCGTGTCCCTGAGCAGGCACATCGGCGCGCGGGCGCTGTGGGATCCGGCGTCGCTCACCGAGCTGTACTGCACCTTCGCCGAACCCGACGGCATCGGCCTCTCCAGCGTGGCCGGCCAGCTCTGCCCGAGCCCGCGCTCGAGCCCGGACGGCGTCGCGCTGCAGCTCGGGCCGGTCGGGGAGACGCCGTACGTCGTGCACGCGCCGATCGCGCCCGGGCTGGTGCGCCCGGTCGGGGTGCGGGGCTGGGGCGTCCTGCAGCCGGGCATGCGGGTCGAGCTGGCCGCGGCGGGTGGGGTGATCGCGCTCGACGGCGAGCGCGAACTCGAACTGAAGCTCGGGGAGAGCGCGTTCGTCGAGCTCAAGCCGGACGGGCCGTGGTGCGTCGACGTCCGGGCCACGATGGCCGAAGCGGCACGAAAAGGGCTGTTGCGCAGCGAACCGAACTAGCGAAGGAGCTCCGACGATGACGGACACCCTGCGGGCGGCGTATCGCACGATGCGCACCATCCGGGCCTTCGAAGAGCGGGTGCGCGCGGAGTTCGCGACCGGCGAGATCCCCGGGTCCATGCAGCTCCACGCCGGTGAGGAGGCCTCGGTCGCCGGGGTCTGCGCCCACCTCGGGGACCGCGACGCGATCGCCGGCAGCCACCGCGGGCACAGCATCGCCAAGGGCGTCGACGTCAAGGGCATGATGGCCGAGATCTACGGCCGCCGGACCGGCTCCTGCCACGGCAAGGGCGGTTCGACGCACATCGCCGACCTCTCGAAGGGCGTGCTCGGCGCCGGCCCGCCCCTCATCTGCGGCACCGCGCTCGCCGCGAAACAGCAGGACACCGGCGGTGTCGGAGTGTCCTTCTCCAGTGAAAGCAACCAGGGGACGACGCTGGAGGCGCTGAACCTCGCGGCGGCCTGGAACCTGCCGGCGATCTTCGTCGCGGAGAACAACGGGTACGCCGAGGTGACGTCGAGCAGCTGGTCCGTCGCGTCGGACAACATCGCCGACCGGGCCGCCGGCTTCGGCGTGCCGGGCGTGATCGTGGACGGCTTCGACTTCTTCGCCGTGCACGAAGCCGCCGGCGAGGCGATCGAGCGTGCCCGCGAAGGCGGCGGGCCGACGCTGATCGAGGTCAAGTTCACCCGCTACCAGCGGGGACTCGACTGCCTCGCGTGGTTCCGCGCCCGCGTCACCGAGAGCGGCGAGCTGCCCGGAATCGTCCTGGACGACATCGACGCCGAAGTCGCGAAGCTCGTCGAAGACGCCGTCGCCGAGGCGAAGGCCGCGCCCAAACCGACCCGGGCGGACCTCGAAACCGACGTCTACGCGTCGTACTGACCGCCGTGGCCCGCACGATCAGCTACCGCGAGGCGATCGACGAGGCGCTCGCGCAGGAGATGGCCCGCGACGAGTCGGTCATCGTGCTCGGTGGCGCTCCCGGTGCCGTCCAGGGGCTCTTCCCGGGGCGTGTCCTGGACACACCGGCCTCCGAGTCGGCGTTCGTCGGCGCGGCCATCGGTGCCGCGACGCGCGGGCAGCGGCCGGTCGCGGAGCTCGTGTCCATCGATTTCATGGGCGCCGGCATCGACCAGATCTTCAACCAGGCGGCGAAGTTCCGGTACATGTTCGGCGGCAACGCGCGCACGCCGGTGGTGATCCGCACGGCGTACGGCGCCGGGCTGCGGGCCGCGGCCCAGCATTCCCAGTGCCTGTACCCGATCTTCACGCACATCCCCGGCCTCAAGGTCGTCGTGCCGTCGAGCCCGTACGAGGCGAAAGGCCTGCTCATCCGGTCGATCCGGGACGACGACCCGGTGGTCTTCTGCGAGCACCGGGCGCTCTACGAGACCAGCGGCGAGGTGCCGGAGGACAGCTACACGATCCCGTTCGGCCGGGCGAACGTCGTCCGCGAAGGCGGCGACGTGACGATCGTGGCGATCGGCCGGATGGTCGCGATGGCCCGGCAGGCCGCGGGCGAGCTGGCCGCGACCGGCATCGAAGCCGAGGTCATCGACCCGCGCACCACCAGCCCGCTCGACACCGGAACGATCCTGGCGAGCGTCCGGAAGACCGGCCGGCTGGTCGTCGTCGACGAGGCCTCGCCGCGCTGCAACCTCGCGACGGACATCTCCGCGCTGGTCGCGAAGGAGGCGTTCGGCGCGCTGCGGGCGCCGATCGAGATGGTGACGCCGCCGCACACACCGGTGCCGTTCTCCGACGCCCTCGAGGACCTCTACATCCCGGACGCGCAGAAGGTCCTCAACGCCGCGAAGGCGGTTGTGGAGTACCGCCGCAGCTCGCCTGCCGTCCACAGTGGACTCGACGGCGGGGGCGCGGGGTAGCCGGGAGGCAACGGCCGCCGAGAGCAAGACCTGAAGGGCGAGATCGTCCCCACCTACCGATCACGGGATCGAAACGGCACACTGGGGCCGGTCGAGCGCGAGGAGCGGCGGTTTGGGTCAACGGGACCTCGAGGCAGCGTTGCCGGCCGGGGCCGACCCCCGGCAGCACGCACGCGCCCTCGCCCAGGTGCACGAAGCGGCGGTGGCCGGCCGGGCGCTGCCCGCGCGGCTGCGGCCGGTGATCCACGCGTCCTGGCAACGGATGCGCAAGCTCGGCGTCGACCCGGAGGGCCGGGCCGCCGCGCCCGTGCTGACGTTCGAGCAGCTCGAAGCCCGTCGCCGCACGAGTGGCCTGGTCCAGGCCATGCCGACGCTGCGGGGTGGGCTGATCAGCCTCGCCGAGCAGGCCGCGCACATCATGGTCATCGTCGACGCGGACGGCGCGGTGCTCTGGCGCGACGGCAGCACCGCGGTCAGCCGCCACGCCGACCGGCTCGGGTTCGTCGAAGGCGCCGACTGGCGGGAAGAGGCCGTCGGCACCAACGCGATCGGCACCGCGCTGGTCGCGCGCCGCGCGATGCAGGTGTACTCCGCCGAGCACTACGTCCGGTCCCAGCACTTCTGGACGTGCGCCGCCGCGCCGCTGCACGACCCGCGTGACGGCCGGCTGCTCGGCGTCGTCGACCTCTCCGGCCCGGCTCCGACCGTCCACGCGTCGACGTTGGCGCTGGTCGACGCCGTGACGCGGCTGGCGGAGACGCAGCTGCGCACCACCCACCTCACCGAGCTGGAACGGCTTCGCGGCTTCGCCGTCCCGGTGCTCGCGAAGGTCGGCGAGCCGGCCGTCGTGGCCGACGAGCACGGCTGGGTCGCCGCGGCCGCCGGGCTCGCGCCGGTCGACCGGATCGCCCTGCCGGCCGGCCTCGCGCCGGGCCGGGCGTGGCTCCCTGCCTACGGCACCGTCGCGGTCGAACCGGTGCCGGGCGGCTGGCTGATCCGGCTCACCGAGTCCGACGCCGAGACCGCGCCGGCCACCCGCGTCGTCCTGGACGTGCGGTCGGCGCGCGAGCCCGAGCTGACCGTCTCGGGCGGCGCCGGGACCTGGACGCACCGGCTCAGCCCGCGCCACGCCGAGATGCTGTACGTGCTGGCCAGCCGCCGTGCCGGCCGCTCGGCGTCCGAGCTGTCGCTGGACCTGTTCGGCGACGCCGGCCGCACGGTCACCGTCCGCGCCGAGATGTCCCGGTTGCGCCGGCACTTCGGCGGCATCCTCGGCGCGAAGCCCTACCGCTTCGCCGACGACGTCGAGGTGCTGGTCCGGCGGCCGGACAACGCCGAAGCCGTGCTGCCGCACTCGCTCGCCCCGGCCATCCGCGGCTGAACTCCACCCCCGGCTCCACCCGCCGACGGTCCCGGTCCACCCCGGTTCGTTCGTAGCGTCAGCGCCATGAACAAGTCGGATCTCATCCGCCTGGCGCTGGCCAAGGCGACGGAACACAACCGTGGGGGAAAGATGACCGGGAAGACCGTGCTCGCACTGGCCGTGATCGGCATCGTCGTGCTGGTGGCGTTCATCGCCTACCGGCTGATCCTCGTCGAGCTGATCACCAGCCTGTCCCACAAGTAGAGGGGGGAGCGTTGCCGAAGCGGCCGCTGCTGCCGGACACCATCGCGCCCAGCTGGCTGGTGGTGCAGACGCTCGGCACGCTCTTCGTCGCGGCGATCCTGCTGACCGCGCGCGAGCCGGACCCGCGGATCTGGGCCGGTTACGGCGTCTCCGCCGCGTGCTGGCTCGGGTTCGTCGTCCTGGCGTACCGGCTGCCGCGGACGGCGGCGGTGCTGCTCGCGGTGGCCAGTGCGGTGCCGGCGGCCGTGCTCGGGTGGGCGGGGGACTCGTCCGCGATCGTCCTGTCCGTCGTGGCGCTGGGCCGGCTCGCGACGCTGGTCACGGTGGGTGTCGCGGCGATCGTCGCCGTCGGCGTGGCCGACGTCGCGCTGGCGGTGACGTCGTACGCCGTCGCCGGGAGGAGCCTCGGGCTCGTCGACCTGGGCGTGATGCTCCTGCTCGTGCTGCTCGGCCTCAACCGGCGGCAGTACGAAGTGCAGGCGAAACAGGCGGAAGCGCTGCTGGAGCAGACGCGGCTCGCGCAGGCCGAGCACTCCCGCGCCGCCGCGCTCGACGAACGCACCCGGATCGCGCGCGAGCTGCACGACGTCCTCGCGCATTCGCTGGGGGCGCTGGGTGTCCAGCTCGAGCTGGCCGAGGTGCTGCTGGCCGAGAAGTCCGATGTGGACGGTGCGCTCGCGACCGTCCGGCGGTCCCGGCGGCTCGCCAACGACGGCCTGGCCGAGGCCCGCGACGCCGTCGCCGCGCTGCGCCGGGACGTCCTGCCGCTGGCCGACGCGCTCGCCGCGGTGGCGGCCGCGCACGCCCGTGACCACGGGGTTTCCGTGGCTTTCGCCGCCGAAGGCGCCTCCCGGCCGCTGCCGTCGGCGGCCGTCGTCGCGCTGGTCGGCACCGCGCGCGAAGCGCTGACGAACGCGGGCAAGCACGCGCCCGGTGCGGACGTCCGGATGCGGTTGACGTACGAACCAGACGTCGTGCGGCTGGACGTCGTCAACACGACGAGCGACTTCACTCGAACAGGTGAAGGTTTCGGGCTGGCCGGGATGCGCGAGCGGCTCGCGCTCGCCGGTGGCAGCCTGGCGTCGGGCCCGGAAGCCGGCCGGTGGCGTGTGCTCGCGGAGGTGCGGAGTTGATCAGGGTGGTCGTGGCGGACGACCAGCAAGCCGTCCGCGAAGGCCTGGTCGCGCTGCTCGGCCTGCTCGACGACATCACGGTCGTGGCCTCGGCGGGCAACGGCCGCGAAGCCGTCGAAACGCTGGCCACGCACCCCGCCGACGTCGTGCTGATGGACCTGCGGATGCCGGAGCTGGACGGCGTCGCCGCGACCCGGCTGATCCGGCGCGACCACCCCGGCACCGCCGTCGTCGTGCTGACGACCTACGCCGACGACACGTCGATCGCGGACGCGCTGCGTGCCGGGGCCCGCGGCTACCTGACCAAGGACGCCGGCCGCACCGAGATCGCCGCCGCGCTGCGCTCCGCGGCCGCCGGGCAGGCGATCTTCACCGCGGCGGTCTCCGACCGGCTCGTCGCCGCGCTCGACGGCCGGCCCGCGTCGCGTGCCAAAGCCGAGCTGCCGGACGGCCTGACCGCCCGCGAAGGCGAAGTCCTCGGGCTGATCGCGCGGGGCCTGACGAACGCGGAGATCGCGGGCGAGCTGTTCATCGGCGAGACGACCGTCAAAACCCACATCAACAACGCCTTCGCGAAGATCGGCGCCCGGCACCGCGCGGAGGCCGTCCGCTATGCGCTCGCCCATCACCTCTGAGATCACGTGCTGATGACAGCGGGCGGTGCCGGTGGCTGCGCGCACGGCGACTCGGCTACCTTTCTGCGGGTACGGCTCATGGGGAGGAATCGGGGATGACCAGCACTGCGACGGCGCCGGGTCCCCCGGCGCCCGCGTCCGGACCCGCGCCGCCGAAGCCACCGCCGGCGCCGGAGGGCCGCGACCGGGCCGGGGGCCGCAGCGGCTTCCTGGGCCTGCTGGACCTGCCTGGCCAGGGGATACGCGCGATCATCCGGTCCGCCGCGACCACACCCGGCCGGCTCACCGTCATCGCCGTCGGGCTGGTGCTGCTGGCCCTGGTCGCCGGGCTCGTCGCGACGCTGTCGGTGCAGAACCGCGACGACACGATCACCGGCGTCATCGACCACCGCGAACCCCTCGCCGCCGCGTCCCAGCAGGTCTACCGCTCGCTGTCCGACGCGGACGCGACCGCGGCGAGCGCGTTCCTCTCCATCGGCACCGAGCCGCCCGAACTCCGCCAGCGCTACGAGCGTGACATCGCCGAGGCCGGCGCGGCGCTCGCGAAGGCCGCTTCGGACTCCGGTGACGTCGCCGACGCCGCCGGTCCGGTCGACGTCCTGAACCAGCAGCTGCCCGTCTACACCGGCCTGGTCGAGACGGCGCGGTCGAACAACCGGCTCGGCTACCCGGTCGGCGCGTCCTACCTGCGCGAGGCGTCCGAGCTGATGCGGGCGAAGATCCTGCCCGCCGCCCAGGACCTCTACCGCGTCGACACCGAGAAGCTGATCGAGGAGCAGGACAGCGCCACCGGCTTCCCGTGGCTCGCCACGATCCTGGTCGTCGCGCTGCTCGCCGCGCTCGTCGTCGCCCAGATCTACCTGACGCGGCGGACGAACCGGCTGCTCAACGTCGGGCTCGTCGTCGCGACGGTCGCGGTCGTGCTGTCGCTGCTGTGGGGCGCGGTCGCGCTGGTCGTGCAGGGCAGCCTGGTCGGCGCCGGGCAGGACGACGGCTCGCACCGCGTCGACGTCCTCGTGCGCGCGCGGATCGCCGCGCTGCAGGCCCGCGCGGACGAGACGCTGACGCTGGTCGCCCGCGGCGACGGCGCGGCCTACGAAAAGGACTTCGGCACCAACGCCGTCCAGCTGGCCGGGACCGACGGCCAAGGCGGCCTGCTCGGCGAAGCCCGCAGCCTGATCTCCGACGGCGACGGCGCCGCGAAGGTCGTCGACGCGACGAAGGCCGCGAACGACTGGTTCAAGGCGCACAAGACGGTCCGGTCCCAGGACGACTCCGGGCAGTACCAGGAAGCCGTCGACTTCGCTGTGCTGGAGGACAAGACCGACGGCTCGGCCCCGGCGTTCCGGCGGCTCGACGACGCCCTCCAGGACGCGATCGACGTCGGGCGGCAGGAGTTCCTCGACAGCACCCACGGCGGCGACAGCGCGCTGACGCTCCTCGCGCCGGGCCTGGCCGTGCTGGCGATCGTCGCCGCGGCGGGGGCCACCATGGGAATCCGGGAGCGACTGAGGGAGTACCGGTGAGCAGGCGGGGTTACACGGTCCGGATCGGCGCGCTGGCGGTCGTCGCGATGCTGACGGCGGCCTGCGGGAGCCCCGGGAAACCGGTCGACCCGGCGCCGGTGAGCAACGCGGCCTGGCCGCAGCCCGCGCACGTCGGCGGCCCGGACTCGACGGCCGGCGGCGGCACCGACACCAGCTGCAACCCGCAGGCCAGCCTCGCGCCGAGCGGGACGTCCATCGCCGACGGCTCGACCATGGCGAAGATCAAGGAACGCGGGAAGCTGATCGCCGGCGTCGACCAGACGACGTACCTGTTCGGGTTCCGCAACCCGACCACGGGCAACATCGAGGGCTTCGACATCGACATGGTCAACGAGATCGCCCGGGCGATCTTCGGCGCGCCGGAAGGGCGCGTGCAGTTCCGCGCGATCCCGTCGTCGCAGCGCGAAGACGTCCTGACGCAGGGCCAGGTCGACATCGTGGTTCGGACCTACAGCATCACCTGCGCGCGCAAGGCGAAGGTGCAGTTCTCCTCCGTGTACTACAAGGCCGGTCAGCGGATCCTCGTCACCAAGGAGTCGAAGGTGACCAAGCTGGCCGACCTGAGTGGCAAGAGGGTGTGCGCGACGAAGAAGTCGACGTCGCTGGCGAAGATCGCGACGGACCCCGCGAAGCCGGTGCCGGTGTCGGTGGACAACTGGTCGGACTGCCTGGTGATGCTCCAGCAGGGCCAGGTCGAAGCCGTCTCGACCGACGACACCATCCTCGCCGGGATGGCCGCGCAGGACCCGACGCTGCAGGTCGTGGGCGACCAGTTCACCGAAGAGGACTACGGCATCGGCGTGCCGAAGGACAACACGGACATGGTCAAGTACGTCAACGCCGTGCTCGACAACATCCGCAACAGCGGCGCTTGGCAGGACAGCTACCGCAAATGGGTGGAGCCCTCGCTGGGGCCGGCGTCGCCGCCGTCGCCGCAGTACCAGTGAGCCGCTCGCGGCTAGGATCGGTCCTCGTACGTCGTCGGGGATCTGGGAGGTAGCAGTGTCTGAGGAGCCGCGCCGTCCTCGGCACGCCGCGCCGGACGACGAGCCGCAGGTGGCCGCGCCGAGCTGGCAGCCGCCGCCACCGGTGCGGTGGGAGACGCCGGAGCCGTCGATCTCCGGCCGCCTCGACGACACCGAACCGCCCGCCGCCGAGCGCACCGTCTTCCGCGCCCCGGTCCGGCGTCCGCCGACAGCGCCGACGCCGCCGCGTGGCCAGTCGTCCTCCTTCGTGCGCGGGCAGATCCCGGGCGCGGACGACCCGACCCGGCCGCCGGGCCGGATGAGCCCGGTGACCCCGCCGCCCGGCACGCCGCCGCTCCCGCCGGTCGCGCCTTCGGTGGAGCCGACGCAGGCCGTCCGGGTGGATCCGAACGCGCCGCAGCCGACGAGCGTGCTCGCGGTGCCGACCCCGGAGACCCAGAGCATCATGCCGCCGGCCCCGCGGCCGGAGCCCGGACCGGGCGCGCTGCCGGACCCGGGCACCGAGAGCGTGCTGCCCGAGCGCAGCAGCGACGGCCGGCACACGGGCACCGGAACGGGCACGGGTACCGGCAGTGGCAGCGCCGCGGTTTCCGGCTCCGGGCCGTTCCCCGGCACTTCGCGGCGGACGTCGTCGCGCACGTCCCGTTCGCGCCGCGGCCGGCTCGGCGCCGGCCTGGTCGAGGTCCCGCCGGTCCCGGCGCGCGACCCGGCGTCCGCCGTGCTGACGAACCCGATGGTGTCGGAGGAAAAGCGCTTCTGCGGCAGCTGCAGCGCGAAGGTCGGCCGCGGCAAGGACGGCAAACCCGGTGCCGCGGAAGGAAAGTGCGAGAACTGCGGCACGTCGTTCTCGTTCGTGCCGAAGCTGCAGCCGAACGAGCTGGTCGGTGGGCAGTACGAGGTCCTCGGCGCGATCGCGTACGGCGGCCTGGGCTGGATCTACCTGGCACAGGACCACAACGTGTCCGACCGCTGGGTCGTCCTCAAAGGACTGATCGACACCGGCGACGCGACGGCGATGGCGGCCGCGGCCAACGAACAGCGCTTCCTGGCCGAGGTCGAGCACCCGAACATCGTCAAGATCCACAACTTCGTGCAGCACCCGGACCGCCAGAGCGGCACGACCGTCGGCTACATCGTGATGGAGTACATCGGCGGCCAGTCGCTGCGGCAGCTCGCGCTGGCGCACCACCGGGAAAGCCGGCGCCCGGAGCCGCTGCCGATCGGCCAGGTGCTGGCGTACGGGCTGGAGATCCTGCCCGCCATGGGTTATCTGCACAGCCAGGGCCTGCTCTACTGCGACCTCAAGCCGGACAACGTGATCCAGACCAACGAGCAGCTGAAGCTGATCGACCTGGGCGCGGTCCGGCGGCTCGACGACTACGAGAGCCCGCTGTTCTTCACGACCGGTTACAGCGCACCGGAACTGGCGACGCAGGGCGCGTCGATCGCGTCGGACCTGTTCACCGTCGGGCGCACGCTCGCCGTGCTGAGCTTCGAGTTCACCGGCTACACCAGCAAGTTCAAGACGACGCTGCCCGGGTCGGACGCGGTCCCGCTGTTCGCGTTGTTCGGCTCGTACCACCGGTTCCTGAAGCGCGCGACGCACGCCGACCCGGACCGGCGGTTCCTCTCCGCCGAGGAGATGGCCGACCAGCTCACCGGCGTGCTGCGCGAGATCATGGCGCTCGGCACCGGCAAGCCGCGACCCGGCGCGTCCACGGTGTTCGGCCCGGAGAGCCGCACGTTCGGCGTGCAGCTGGTGGTGCCGGAGGCCGGCGGGAGCGTGCCGCTGCCCGGCGCGGCCGAGGTCGTCGCCGGCCTGCCGATCCCACAGGTCGACACGGACGACCCGGCGGCGGGTGTGCTCGCCACGACGACGTCGCTCGAGCCGCGTGGCGCGATCGAAGCGCTGGCCGGCGCGCCCCGGGAGTCGATCGAGGTGCGCCTGCGGATCGTCCGCGCCCGGATCGAGCTGGGCGAGCTGTCGGAGGCGCAGCGGCAGCTGCAGGCGGCGCAGTACCTGGCCATCAAGAACGGTTTCCCGCACGACTGGCGGATCGACTGGTACCGCGGCCTGATCGAGCTGGCGGGCGGCCGCTCGCGCGTCGCGCACGTCGCGTTCGAAGCGGTGTACGACGACCTGCCGGGCGAGATCGCGCCGAAGCTGGCGCTGGGCGTCAGCGCCGAAGGCGTCGGCGACTACTTCGCGGCCGCGCGGTTCTACGAACTGGTCTGGCGCACGGACCGCAGCTACGTCAGCGCCGCGTTCGGCCTGGCCCGGGTGTACCTCGCGCAGGGCGCGCGGACCAGCGCGGTCGAGGTGCTCGAGATGGTGCCGTCGTCGTCGACGCACTACGTCGACGCGCAGGTCGCGGCGATCAAGATCAAGACGACCGCGACCCGGGCGGCGGGCAAGGAGGCGCTGGTCGCCGAGCACGACCTGCTCGACGCGTCGGCCCGGCTGGAGCGCCTCCGCCTGGACGCCGAGCGCCGCACGAGCCTCTCGGCCGGCGTGCTCGAAGCCGCGTACGAGTGGCTTCGCGGCCCTCGCCAGGGCCCGCCGACGCCGGGAGCGCGAGTGCTGGGCTGCCCGCTGGAAGAGCGCGAGCTGCGCTTCGGCCTGGAGCGCTGCTACCGGGCCCTGGCCCGCCTGGCGGCGACGGTCGAGCAGCGCGTGGAGCTGGTGGACAAGGCGAACGCCATCCGCCCCCGCACCCTCACCTGACGCGTCACTTTCGCCGGGAAAGATACGTACGGGGCACTTTCTCCGGGAGAGTGACGCGTCAGGGGTTGATCTCCCAGTCGCCGCGTTCGCGCTGGTTCTTCTCGTGCTGCGCGGCCAGCTTCTCCAGCGCCTGCGGGTCGCCGTGGTTGGAGAAGTGGTCGAAGCCCACCACGATGAACAGCGCGCGGGCGCTCACCGCGATCGGGCCGTCCTCGGCGTCGAGGCGGCCGTCCGCGCTGACGTAGATCTTGCGGCCGGCGATGCCGTCGAGGTGCGCGGTGATGAACAGCGTCGAGCCGACCGGCACCGGGCGGCGGAAGTCCGTCTCCAGCTTCCCGGTGACCGCCGGGCGGCGCATCAGGTTGCCCACCGTCGAGCCGAGCGCCTCGTCGAACGCGCAGGCCAGGAGGCCGCCGTGGGCGAGCCCGGGCGCGCCCTGGTGGGCCGCGGTGACGGTGAACCGCGAGTGCACGACCTGGCCCTCACCGACGGTCGAGCGCAGGTGCAGCCCGGCGTCGGCCTCGTCACCGCAGCCGAAGCACTCGCCGAAGTGCACGCCCAGCTCGGTGCCGGGTTCCGGCGCCTTGGGGTGCGGGACCGCCGGCTCCACCGGTACCGGCGGCCAGGGTTGAGAAACACGACTCATGCGCTGACGTTAACTCGCGGGTAGTCGTCCGCTTCGTCCGGCCCGCGACGTGACCGGGCAACCTACACCTCTCAGTAGCCGGAAAGTTCCCCACTGTAGAGATTCCCCGGCTCAGACTGCCGACCTGCGGCAACCGGTCGAGACTGGCTGGATGAGCTCGAACGGCCCAACGGGCACGCTACGGAGGAGGTCGTCGCCGGCATGAGCGAACCAGCAGCTACGACGGGCAAACCGGAAGTGGACGAGAGAACCGTCAAGCGCGCCGTGTGGGCGTCCGCGATGGGCAACGCCACCGAGTGGTACGACTACGGCGTCTTCACCTCGGGCGCGATCGCCGTCAGCATCGGCTCGGAGTTCTTCCCCGGCGACGGCAACGCCGTGCTCAAGTCACTGGCCCTGCTGGCGGTCGGGTTCATCGTGCGGCCGTTCGGCGGGGCGTTCTTCGGCCCGCTCGGGGACAAGATCGGCCGCCAGAAGGTCCTGGCCATCACGATCCTGCTGATGTCGGGCTGCACGTTCCTGGTGGGCGTCCTGCCGACGTACTCCGGCGGCTACAGCATGGGCATCGCGGCCCCGATCGCCATCCTGCTCCTGCGCATCATCCAGGGCTTCTCCACCGGCGGTGAGTACGGCGGCGCGGCGACGTTCATCGCCGAGTACTCGCCGACGAAACGCCGGGGCTTCTTCGGCAGCTTCCTCGAACTGGGGACGCTCGCCGGGTACGTGCTCGGCAACCTCGTGGTGCTCGCCGTGACGCTCTCGCTGTCGGCCGACCAGGTCGACGCCTGGGGCTGGCGGATCCCGTTCTTCGTCGCGCTGCCGCTGGGCCTGGTCGGGCTCTACCTGCGGAACAAGCTCGAGGACACCCCCGAGTTCCGCCGGCTGGAGGCCTCGGGCGAGAAGCCGCGCAAGGCGCCGCTCAAGGAGATCTTCACCCGCAACTGGCGGATGATCCTCAACCTGATCGGCATCGTGCTGCTGCTGAACGTCGCGGACTACCTGCTGCTGACCACGATGCCGACGTACTTCACGGAAACGCTGAAGATCAACGACAACACGTCGACGCTGATCATCATCGCGGTCGAGGTCCTGCAGATGGCGATCATCGTGCCGCTCGGCGCGCTGTCCGACAAGATAGGCCGGAAGCCGCTGCTGCTCACCGCGGCCATCGGGTTCCTGGTGCTGAGCTGGCCGTCGCTCAAGCTGATGCAGTCCGGCAGCATCCTGTGGCTCTTCGTCGGGTTCCTGATCGTGGCGATCCTGCTGGTGCTGATGCTCGCGGTGATCGGCTCGACGTTCCCGGCGATGTTCCCGACCCGCGTCCGGTACGGCTCGTTCGCGATCGGCTACAACATCTCGACGTCGCTGTTCGGTGGTACCTGCGGTGTCATCGTGACGGCGTTGATCCAGAGCACCGGCAACCCGGACTGGCCGGCGTACTACCTGATGGCGGCGGCCCTGATCGCGATCATCCCGATCATCAAGATCCCGGAGACGTCACAGGTGCCGATCGAGCAGATCGACACCGAGGACAGCGGGGGCGGCAAGTCCCTGACCGGCGCGTCCGCTCAGCGTTGAGCGGTCCCGCGCCTCGAAATACGTGTGCCCCGTCCGGATCACCGGGCGGGGCACACGTGCGTAGTGGGTCAGCGAGACGTCGTCCGCGGTGCTTCCGGGGCCGTCTCGGTCGGGTTCGCGGACGGCGGCGGCAGCGAGACCGACGAGGGCTGCTTCGACTTCCGGGTGGTCGCGGCGACCGGCGGGCTCGACGGCCGCTGCGTGCTCGGCACCGAGCGGCCCGGCTGGGCCTCCGGCGGCGCGATGGACGTCGCCGGCACCTCCTCCTGGGACGGTATCGGCCGCGGCGACGGGGGAGCGGTGGTGCCGATCGTGGACAGGCCGGGGTCGGCGGGCTGCACCGGGTCCGGCGGCCCGAGGCGGTGGCCGGCCAGGAAACCGGCCACCGCGAGGATCACCGCCGTCGCGGTCGAAGTGCCCACGACCGCCAGGCGCTTGCGCCGCTGCCGGATCCGGCCGCCGCGTTCGATCACGTCGGCGGCTTCCAGCCGCATCGGCGGCGTGTCACCGGTCGCGCCGGTCAGGATCACGCGGACGTCGTCTTCGGGGTCCACGTTCGTCACCTCCCCTCCGTGGGTGCGCTGAACGTCAGCGCGGTGTAGTGCGGGCCGAGCCGGTTGCGCAGGGTGGCCAGGCCCCGGGAGGACTGGCTCTTCACCGTGCCGGTGCTGCAGCCGAGCGCCTTCGCCGTCTCCTCGACGCTCAGGTCCTCGAAGTACCGCAGCACCAGCACGGCGCGTTGCTTGGGGGCCAGCACGGCCAAAGCCTGCCGGACCAGCGTGTCCTGCTCGCTCCCGGCTTCCGCCGGGAGCTCCGGCAGGGTGTCGGTGAGCCGCTCCCGTTTCCACCTGCTGCGCCGGTGCTCGGCGAGGAACGTGCGCAGCACGACCTTGCGGGCGTAGGCGTCCAGGGTGTCGTGGCGCGACAGCCTCGGCCAGGCGAGGTACAGCTTGATCAGGGCCGCCTGCGTGAGGTCTTCGGCTTGGTGCCAGTCACCGCAGAGCAGGTACGCCGTGGACCGGAGGCTGTGCGCGCGCTCGCCGAAGTACCGGGCGAACTCGCCGTCCCACGGCGAGCCCGGCCCGGTCGACGGACGGGAGCGGGTGATCACCTGACTACCGGGTCACCCCGATGGCCGGCAGGTGCAGATCACCGGTCGGGCCGGCCGGGACGGCGCGGGGGACGCGCGGAGCCTGCTCGGCGCGCGGGGCCTTAGTCGTCGCCGGGACGGCGCTCGGCGCCGGCAGGGGCTTGCGGGTGGACTGGGGCGGGACCGGAGCCTGGGTCGGCGGCTCGGCCGGCCGGGTCGTCGCCTGGGGCGGTGCCGTCGGCGACGGGGCGGCCATGGCGATGCCACCGGTCAGGGCGCCACCGGCGAGCACGAGCGCGCCGAGGGACAGGGCGATGCGGATACGCAAGACAGCTCCTCATTCTCGCGGACGCGGCTGTCGATCGCCGCGCCTCTGCCCGTAGTCATGCGGTGGGTGCTCGCCGGGGTTGCATCGGATTTCCCGGGTTTCGCGGAAAGCACGAACGGCCGGGAAGTCCGCACTGGACTTCCCGGCCGCCCGGTGTTCCTCGAAGGTCTTTCTCAGCCGGCGAGCGCCGACAGCTTCTGCCAGCTCGCCCAGTCGTAGGTCCAGTCGCTGTAGTCGCCGTCCTTGGCGGACAGCGTCTGGGTGCTGCCGGTGATCTCCACCGGGTCGCCGGTGAGCACGCCGTCGTAGTACTCCTTGGCGCGCGCGGGCGACAGGTTCAGGCAGCCGTGCGAGATGTTCTTCTTGCCCTGGGCCCAGACCGACGCGGCCAGGCCGTGGATGAACTCTCCGTTGTTGGAGATCCGGACCGCCCACGGCACCACGACGTTTTCGTAGTGGTACTTCGGGTTGCTCATCGCGTAGGTGGACTGCTTGCCCATCACGACGTGCGTGCCGCTGTGGGTGACGCGGCCCGGGTCGGAGTCGAGGCCGTAGCTCACCGGGTAGTCCGCGATCTG
Organism: Amycolatopsis sp. NBC_00348; assembly: GCF_036114655.1. Lineage (NCBI taxonomy): Bacteria > Bacillati > Actinomycetota > Actinomycetes > Pseudonocardiales > Pseudonocardiaceae > Amycolatopsis > Amycolatopsis sp. NBC_00348. Next base: position 8,826,014 of record NZ_CP107994.1, read on the forward strand.
CTGGCCGTCCCGGATGACCTGCATGGTGTGCTGCGTGGTGTTGCCCTTGACGATCTGCGAGCGCCCGATCGCGAAGCTGGCCGACACGTCCTGCTTGCCGTACACGCCTTCGCCGATCTTGACGCCGTAGATCTTGGCGTTGACCTTCACCTGCGTGTTGGGCTTGAAGTACTCCTTCGGCCGCCAGTGCACCGAGGTGTCGCCGTCCAGCCAGGCCCAGGAGCCCTCGGTCTTCGGCGTCGTCTCGACGGAAAGCGCCTTCTCGACGGAGGCCTTGTCGGTGACGCGGCTCGGGAAGCTCAGGGCGATCGGCATCGCGATGCCGTACGTCTGGCCGTCACCGACGTTCAGGCTGGCCTGGGTCTGCCGCTTCGGCTTGACGGTGGTGAACGTGCCGCCGATGGGCACGTTCTTGCCGTCGGCGCCCGCGGCCTGGCCGGACCAGGTGTAGGTCTTGCCGTAGCCGAGCTGCTCGGTGGTGTTCCAGGTCTTCTTGTCCGCCGACGTCTGCCCCTGGACCTGCTTGCCCTCCGGGTTGGTCAGCGTGACCGACAGGATCGTGCCGCTGTCGACCTTGACGCCGACCGGCTCGCCGGGCGCGACGTCCTGCGCGCCCGCGGCCGGTGTCACCGCCAGCTTCGCGGGCTGCGCGGCGGGCGCCGGCGCCGGTGTCGGGCCCCCGCCCGACGTCCCGCTCGCCGACACCGTGGGTTCACTGCTGCACGCCCCCAGCGCCAGCACGGCGACCAAGCCCAGTACCACAGCCGCGCCCCGACGCCGCGTGGAAGTCTTCACCGTCACTGCCAATCCCCTTTGCCCCTTTGGTGCTTCCCCTCTTACGAGACGCCTCGCGGACCTCGAACGTTGAGCGGTGTTCGAGTGACGAGCGTCACAGTCGCCCGGAGAGGCTTATACAGAGGGGGCACGACCGACTCCGAGCCGTATCCGGTGATCACGGAGCCGATGTGCCGCGCAAGACTAACCGGTGGGTCCGACAGAACCGGGTGCGGAGCCCTACGACGTTCCGGTGACCTTGGCCCGTGCAGGCGTTTTTCGCCTCGATCACGGGGTTCAACTTTGGCCAGATCCCGGTACTCTGCTCGGAGGCCGTCGTTTTGCGTGTTCGTGGCTTCACACTCGCGGAACTTCTGACGCGAGCCATGGAGCCGACACGCTCTTGACTCGACTCGTTGGAACCGCCCGGGACGGCCGGGGTGCCGCTTCGGTGGCATTCGAAGCGGATCTGTGCAACGAGGAGAACAGCGGTGGCGCAAGGCACTGTGAAGTGGTTCAACGCGGAGAAGGGCTTCGGCTTCATCGCGCAGGACGGCGGAGAAGGCGACGTGTTCGTGCACTACTCGGAGATCGAGGGCCGCGGCTTCCGCACCCTCGAGGAGAACCAGCGAGTGGAGTTCGAGGTCGGCCAGGGCCAGAAGGGCCCGCAGGCCCAGAAGGTCCGCGCGATCTGAGACCGAGGCTTGTTCCGGTCAGCCCACCGCGCCCCGCACACAGACCCGCTGGTTCGTGCGCACGCCCTTTGCGGCGGGCGACGGCTGAACAAGTCTCGCAGGCCCTTTGCGTCTCTCAAGGCCTGAGTGAAGGGCCCCCGGCTTCCGCTGGGGGCCCTTTCTCATGAGCCGCGGGGCTGGTCAGCGCCGTCCGACGGCCGGCGCGTCGAACGCGTCGGCGGGGAAGTGGAACTCGTCGGTGAGGTCGGTGACCTCTTCGGCCCCGACCTGCCGCTGGTCCTGGAGGGAGGCGGCCTGCCCCTCCCAGTTGAGCCGCTCGAGGATCCACTCCTGAGCGAGGGCCTGGGGCGAGATGCCGCGGGCCTCGGCGACGTCGGTGAGCTGCTTGCTGGCGATGAGGCTCATGCGCAGCTGGAACACCTGCGCCTCACCGAAGCGCTTGCCGGTCCCGGTGCTCTCATTGTCCGCATCAGGCGCCAGGGCGGCCAGGTAGCTCGTGAGTTCCTTGTCCTCGACAACACCGTCGTCGGCGGTCTTGGCGGCACCGCGGTGACGCCCGGAGGACACTGCCTTGAGGTTCGTGCGGCTGCCTAAGCGGCCGAGTGAGGGAAGGGGCACGAGCCACACGATAACGGTTGGGTCTCACCACACAAACCACTGTGAGCCACGACACGCCCCTTTATTTACCCGATCAGCCCAACCCCCACCTGAACAGCCCAAAGCAAGCTAAACGCAAAGCAACCAGTCACTAACAGTACGAGTCGATCACCCAAAGAAACAACGCAACAAAGACGGCAAAGGTGACCGGGTAAACGCTGGAAGTCTGGCGACCGCACCGTGGGGGTCCGGGGGCTCGGCCCCCGGGAGATACGCCGAAATGATCGGGGGCGAAGGGCGAAGCCCGAAGCCCCCCGAGAAATGGAGGACCCCCGCGCCAGGGGGAGGAACGCGGGGGTCGGAGGGGATCTCCACAGGCGCTGACCGGGGGTGTGTCAGCACCTCGATTGTTGCACGAGTTGCGTGGTTGGGCGAGTGCGCAGCGGGAAATTTCCGCGTGGGGTGTCACTTTGCGCTGGGGTGACGTTCGTTCGGGTGGTGTTGTTCTTCGGGCGTGCTGATTGCGCTGCGTTGAGCGGAGCGTGGCCTCAGGTTCACTCTCCGGGGGGCTGTGTGTGGCGCCCGGCGCTGGTTAGCCTCGCGGCCAAGTTGTTGTGAGCCGTGTGGAGGGGCTATGAGCGGGTCTGTCGAAGTGCGGGAGTTCCTCCTTCGGTACGAAGGTGCCGATGGGGGTGGTGCCGCGCTCGCCGGGGGTTTGCCGGCGCAGCGCAGTGGTGCCGCTGATACGCAGCGGGTGTCGGACGACCAGGTCCGGCGGGCGCGGCTGGCCGTGGCGAACGGTGCGCTGGGGGTCGACGACTGCGTCCAGCTGCTGGAGATGCTCGGCTTGAACTTGGACGAGGACGGGCAGGCGCCGGTCCAGCGGTGAGGTGGTCGGCGGGTCCGGCGGCCCAGGTGGTCGCCGCCGGGCCTTTCCGGTGATGTTCGTGCAGGTTGCCGCCCGTTTTGGGCAATGATTCCCAGGTCTTCGCAGGTTCCTTGACGCTGGTTTCGTAACAGTGTTACGTTTGCTGCGTCGAAAGGGGCCGGACATGCTGGCGATCGAGGGAGCGGCCGGGTTGGCGAACCGGATCCGCCCGGTGGTGCAGGTGCTGGGCGGCAGGTTCATGACGTCGCCGGAGCTGGCGGCGGTCGAAGCCGAGGTGGGCCTGCCGCCGCGTTCGCTGTACGTGCGAGGCCGCTCGGCGGTGCTCGGCGACGTCCCGCCGAAGGTGGCCGCGGAGCTGTTCGGCATCTTCCCGCACTGGCTGTTCGACTTCGTCCTGCCGCCGGCGACGGCGGCCCTGGACGCACCCGCCGCGGTCCGCGCCTACGCGGAGTCATCGGCGCGCTGGTCCCGCGTCAGCCTTTCGGCCGCACCGGAGCCGGGTCGCCTGGCGGAGCTGTTGTTCCGCGTGGTCGACACGGCGGACGCGAGCGGCCTCGCGCTCTTCGCCGGCTGGAAGAACGCCTCGCGCCCGGAGGGCGACGCGGAACGGCTGGGCTTCGCCCTGATGGTCTTCCGCGAGCTGCGCGGCGGCCTGCACTTCGCGGCGCTGCGGGCCGTGGGCCTGTCGGTGCCGGAAGCGGTGGTGGCCGACCCCGAGGGCGGCCGCGAGCGCCTGCTGCGCACGGCGTGGCCCGCGGAGGCGGCCGACGAGCTCGTGGCGTCCGCGGCACGCAAGCCGGACCTGCGTGATCGCTGGCACCGAGCCGAGGCGTTGACCGACGAGCGCGTCGGCGAGCTGCTGACGTCGGCACTGACGGAGCCCGAGCGCGCCGAGTTCGGCCGTCGCCTGGCGGAGCTGGCGGAGTTTGCGCAGGTCCCGGCTTTGTCGAGGGGTTAAGGAACCCCCGGTGCAAAGGGGTGGTGGCGTGCCCTATGCTTGTAATCGCTCCCGGGGGACAACCTGAGAGCGCGGTCGGTCGGTTAGCCGAAACTGATCGGGCTCCCATCGTCCAGCGGCCTAGGACTCCGCCCTTTCAAGGCGGCAACGCGGGTTCGAATCCCGTTGGGAGTACGCAGTACAGTAGTAAAGGAACGAAAGCAGTACGCAAGGCCCTGTGGCGCAGTTGGTTAGCGCGTCGCCCTGTCACGGCGAAGGTCGCGGGTTCGAGTCCCGTCAGGGTCGCAAGATCGTTCGGCTCCAGGCCGGCGTTCCCGGCCAGGTAGCTCAGTTGGTACGAGCGTCCGCCTGAAAAGCGGAAGGTCGCCGGTTCGACCCCGGCCCTGGCCACCGCTCACGAAGACCGTCTCGACTCAGTCGAGGCGGTTTTTTCGTTACCCGGCTTCCTCGACGTGGAAGTACCCGACGGGCTTGGGTCCTTCGGTGATCACGACCACCGTGCCCGGCCGGATCCGCTGGGGCCCGGTGTTCTCGACGATCAGCCAGCGTCCCTCGGCCGCCCAGGTCAGTTCGCCGGTGGGGACGCCTCGCACCACGAACGACGCGAGCCCGGTGTCAGCGGTTTCCGGCGGCACGAAGGCGTTCGCGGCGTACCGGCCATCGGCGCGCGGCGGGCCGGAGGTGCGCCCGCCTTGCTCGGGCGTCAGCCACACGACGCGGCCGCGGAACGGGAACGGAGCAGTGTCCACGGCCCGATTCTGCCGGAGACGATCAGCGCGGCACGACCACGATCTGATCAGCGTCCTCGTAGACGATCCGCCCCGGCGGTTGCCGGGAAACCAGTCGTTCGCACCGGACGCCGTGGGTGTCGAGGATTTCGAGGTAGCCGGCGGCCCGATCGACCAGTTGCCGGGCCGGCTCAGGTCGTTGATCAAGCCGAAGAACCCGGGATGGCGGCCTTCGGAGTTGGGCTCTGCGCTCTGGAACCTGATGTACGCCACCCCAGCAGTGTGCCCGTTAGGCCGAACGAGTGAACCCCGGACGGCCATGTCCGGACGCGGCAAACGGCGTCGACCCATCGGCGAAGGCAGCCCGAGAACGGGCCGCCGCCCACTACGGGGAGCCGATATGCGATACCTGCTCACGCTGCACATGAACCCCGCCCTCTGGGGCACCCTGACCGACGACCAGAAGAACGGCGTCTACGCAGGCCACGGCGACTTCATCAAGCTCGTCACCGACTCCGGCGAGATGGTCGAGACCAAGGCGCTCGTCGATCCCGCCGGTACCAGGACCGTCCGGGTCGAGAACGGTGTGCCGCGCGTCGAGAACGGCACCTTCGTCGAGTCCGCCTCCTTCCTCTGCGGCTACTACGTCGTCGACGTCGAGAGTGAGGAGCGGGCCGTCGAGCTGGCCGGGAAGATCCCGGACGCGCAGTACACCGCCGTCGAGGTGCGCGAGGTGATCCACGAGGCTTGATCTCGAGTGGCTACCGGCTGCCGAACAGTTCGTCCGCCGGGATCGGCCGGCCCAGGTGGAATCCCTGCGCCTGGTCGCAGCCGAGCCGGCGGAGCAGTTCCAGCTGCTCCGCCGTCTCGACGCCTTCGGCGATCACGGTCAGGTCTACCGCGTGGGCCATCGCGATGATGCTCGTGACGATCGCTTCGGCGTCGTGTGACTCGGCGATGCCGGTGATGAACGAGCGGTCGATCTTGAGCGTGTCCAGCGTCAGCCGGCGCAGCTGCGCGAGCGACGAATAGCCCGTGCCGAAGTCGTCGATCGCCAGCAGCACGCCCAGGGATCGCAGTGCTGCCAACACTTCCCCGGCCGCTTCCTGGTCGCGCATCAACGCGCTTTCGGTGACCTCCAGGCAGAGCGCGCCCGCGGGCAGCCCGGTGCTCGCGAGCGCGTCCTGGACCGCGGGCACCAGGTGCGGGTCGTCGAGCTGCCGCGTCGAAAGGTTCACCTTCAGCGTCAGGTCCAAGCCCTGGTTGTCGCGGCGCCAGGCGAGCTCGCGGGTGGTGGCGCGCAGCATCTCCTTGCCGATCACGTTGATCAGGTCGCTCTCCTCGGCCAGCGGGATGAACTCCGCCGGGGAGATCGGGCCGAGCCGGGGATGTGTCCAGCGCAGCAACGCTTCTACCGCCACCATTTCGCCGGTCTTCAGGTCGACCACCGGCTGATAAGCGGGCCAGAGCTGACCTTCGTGGACCGCGTCGCGCAGGTCCTGTTCCATCCGCAGCCGGCGCTGCATCCGTTCGCGCAGGCCGACGTCGAAGAAGTGGTGCCGCCCCCGTCCGAGCGTTTTCGCTTGGTACATCGCGACATCCGCGTCGCGCAGCAGGTCTTCGGCGCTGCGCTGGTCGGCGCCGTCGACGAGCACGACGCCGATGCTGGCGTCGAGGTGCAGCTGCCGGCCGAGCACGCCGATCGGCTCGGCCAGCGCGGCCCGCAGGTGCTCGGCCAGTGCGCGGACCTCGCCGGGTTCGGTGACCTCGTCGGTCACGATGACGAACTCGTCGCCGCCGAGCCGCCCGACCAGGTCGGCGCGGCCCGACGAGCGCCGCAGCCGCTCGCCGACGATCCGCAGCACCTGGTCGCCGACCGAGTGCCCGAGGGAGTCGTTGATGACCTTGAACTTGTCCAGGTCGAGGAACAGCACGGTCGCCGGGCCGCGGCGGCCCCGGACGTCGAGGCGGTCGAGCACCAGCGTCCGGTTCGCCAGCCGGGTCAGCGGGTCGTGGGTGGCGTCGTGCGCGAGCCGGGCGCTGATCGCGCGGGTCTCGCTGATGTCGGTGAACGACGTGACGACCGCGGCCACCGTCGGGTCGTCCGGGTCGAGCAGCCGGGAGGTCAGCGACACCCAGACGTCGCGGCCGTCCGGCCGGCGCAGGCGCACGACGAGGCCGTTGTAGCTGACCCCGGTCCGCCGGGTCCGCACCGACGGCATCTCGTCCGGCGGGATCCACTGCCCGGATTCAGTGAACAGCACCAGCGAGTGGCACGGGACGCCGATGAGGTCGGCTTCGGCGGCGCCGAGGATCCGGCACGCCGCCGGGTTCGCCGCTTCGACGAGCCCGGTCGGCCCCATGAGCAGCACGCCTTCGTCGAGCGACGCGACGACCGTGCGGTAGTTCTGCTCGGCCCGCCGCCGCGCGGTTTCGTCGGCACAGACGAGCACCCAGCCGTCGTTCATCTCAGCTGCCGAAACGCGGACCGTCAGCGGTGCCCCGTCCCGTCGCCGGTGGACGGCTTCGGCGACGCCACCGCGGCGCAGCTCCAGCGGCGCGCCGACCAGCTCGCTCGCCCGGCGTCCGACGGCTTCGGCCGCGGTCCACCCGTACACCGTTTCCGCGGCCGGGTTCCAGCTGGTCACGACACCTTCGCCGGTGGTCGCGATCAAGGCGTCGCTGACGTGCGACACGAGCGCGGCCTGGTAGCGGAGGGCGTCGGCGGCCGCCTTCTTCGCGGTGATGTCACGCATGACGACCTGGTAGCCGGGCCCGGCCGTGCGCACGGTCTGCGCCTCGACGGCGAACTTGCTGCCGTCCAGCCGGGACATCAAGGCTTCGACGGGCTCGGTGGCGGCGCCGGGCCCGGCCAGCAGCGCGAGTTTCTCCAGCAGCGCGGGCCGGGAGTCCTCGGCGACGAAGTCCGTGAACGGGCGGCCGACGACCTCGGCGGCGGAGCAGGCGGCGAACGCGTCCAAGGCGGCACGGTTGGCGTAGGTGACGACTCCGTTCTCATGGACGCAGATCGCGTCCGGACTCAGCTCGACCAGCTCGGCGAGGGAGTCTGCCTCCATGTGCGTCCGTCCCCCATGCTGCTCGGCTGTGGCCCGTCGATTACACCACCGACTCCGGCCCGTGCATACCCGCCGGAATACGCGTCCGGCCTGCGGATGCGCGGCGTAACCGCGGGCCCCAGAACAGCAGCCCGAAGTGCGCGGCGACGGCGTGGCCGAGCAGCGTGACGACCGAGTCGAGGGTCGTGGGGTCGTCGCTGAGGTAGATCACCGCGACGAACGTCTCCATCGCGGCCAGCGCGAGGAGCCGGGTGCGGCCGCGGAGCAGGAGCACCAGGGCGCCGGCCGTGGTGAAGAAGCCGTAGCTGACGCCGATGTCGAGCCAGTGCCCGGCCGAGCTCGGCAGGACGTGCGCGCTGATCAAAGCCATCACCGGCAGCTCGGTGACGAGCGTGGCGAGCACGTGGCCGGAGAAGAACACGGTGGCCACGCGGCGGATGCCGAACCGGCGTTCCAGTGGCGCGACGGCGATCGCGAAGATGAGGACGTAGACGAGCCAGCCTTCGTCCGCCAGCCAGAGCGCGCTGGTCAGCAGCGAGGTCAGCGGTCGCCGCCACAGGTTGTGTGCGTCGGTGCTGGACAGCCGGAGGAGCCGGTCGGTCAGGTCCGTGTCGGCGAACCGCAGCAGCAGGGTCGTGCCGAGCAGGAGGACGAGATAGCCGAAGGTGAACGGCGTCGCTCGCGGGTTCGGGATGAACCGGACGAACTGTCGCCAGTTGCGCCGTGCCGGACCAGCGAGGTCGAGGACCCGCGGTTCGGCTTTCAGCAGCATGGTTTCAGCTTCGCCGGGCATGCTGGGATTCTCCCCAACCGCAGCTGTGAAACCCCTGTGGATAGTCACTGACCGTCAGATCACACAGCACGTAACGAATTTTTGCCGGTACCTCACCCGTTCGGGTGCTTTGTGCGGTAAAAATACGGCCGTGAACGACGAGGTATCGGTCGCCGAGCTGCTCGTGCGCGAGGGCTGGGGCGACCGGCCGGTGCAGTCTCGGTGGCGGGTGGTCGCGGTGATGCTCGCCGTCGTCATCGGCTGCGGGGCCGCCGCGGTGCTGGTCGCGTTCAGCAGCGGTCAGGTGCGCCAGGACGCCGCGCCGGTCGACCAGATCCAGGTCGTCCCGATGCCGCAGCGCACCACCGGCCTCGGCGGCGCGGGCCAGGCGACGGACTCGCCGAACGACGGCGGGGTCGGCGGCGGCACCGGCGGCGACGTCGTCGTCCCCGGCACGCACGAGGGCACCGTCACCGAGGTGCCGGGCCGGCCGTCGGACACCGAGAGCAGCACCGAATCCGCGACGGCGACCACCGCGCCGACCGCCGGCGCGCCGGGCTCCACGACCGCCCCGGCCACGACGACGACCCCGGCCGGTGGTCAGCAGCCGCCGCCACCGCCCACGACGTCGACTTCGCCGCCGCACCAGGTCACGTGCATCTTGATCATCTGCTGGTGATCAGGCGAGCTGCTCGCCGAGGTCGCTGAAGTCGGACGTGTTCCAGCGTTCCGGGCGCATCACGATGGCGATGTTGTTGCCGTGGCTGGCATCGGTCGCGTCGGTGTAGGCCTCGCTGACGCCCGGCGGCAGGTAGCGGGCCGCCACTTCGTGCCGTTCCGCCTTGGTCATCGGCCACGTCTTGACGACCGGGCCCTCGACCGAGACGTACTTGTAGACGCCGTCCTGCTCCTGCACGCACAGCGCGAACCGGCCGGCTTCCTCGATCAGCCGGGTCTTGCGCAGCCCGGGCGACGTCATCACCATGACGTCCCCGCCCGGCTCGTAGCGGTACCAGATCGGCGTGGTCAGCGGCGCGCGTCCGGGTTCGGCGGCGACGCTCAGCACGCCGACGCGCGGCTCGGCGAGGAACGCTTCCCGCTCTTCACGGGTCATCTTGCGGGCCATGGTCTCGCTCCTTAAGGCAATTCGATTTGCCTTAAAGGTACGCAGACGCGACTCGCTAAAGCAAGTACCTTTGCTTTAGGATCACCTCATGACCCGACCCGGCGGCCGCAGCGCCCGCGTCCGCGACGCGGTGCACGACGCCGTCGTCGAGCTGCTCGCCGCGGGGGAGACCGACGCCACGGTCCCGAAGATCGCCGAGCGGGCGGGCGTCAACCCGACCAGCATCTACCGCCGCTGGGGCAACCTCGACAACCTGCTCCTCGACGCCGCCGTGACGCGCCTGCGCGAGACGTCGCCGATCCCGGACACCGGCTCGCTGCGCGGCGACCTGACGGGCTGGGCGGCCGGGGTCGAACGCGCGATGCGCGACCGGCACGGCCAGATCCTGCTGCGCGCGCTCGTCGCGACGATGGCCCCGGAACGCGAGCCGATCGAGTACCTCCGGGCCCGCGGCGACGACCTGCAGCAGGCCCTCGACGCGGCCGCCGCACGCGGCGAGGCGGTGCCGTCGGTGCAGGACGTCCTCGACCACGTCCTGGCCCCGCTGTACCTGCGCGTCCTGTTCCGGCTCCCGGTCGAACCGGGCGTCGGCGCCGAATTCGTCGAACGGTTGCTCAAGACCCTTTGAGCAGGCCTCAGCTGGTGCCTCGGATGGTGGTCAGCGCTCTGATCGCCCCTTCGCGAGCTACATCGCACGGGTCTTTCTTGCCGACATTGGCTTGCGACAGCGTCAAGCCGACGTCGAACACCTCCTGATCACTGGTTCCGACGGCGACAGAACAAACGCCTTCGGTGTCCCTCGCGTCGTAGACGCCATACGCGACAACGGGGTAGCCGTTGATGGGCTCCAGCGGCGTGAACAGCGCGTACCTGGCGCCTTTGTCCTTGTAGAAGCTGGTCAGGCCGGCCGTAGCGGCCCTGTCGAAAATCACGCGGACCAGCGGACGGCTGGCATCGGGCGGATTCCACGAGCAAGCGGGCCCGGCCGGCGATTCGAGGTCCGGCCTTGTCTGCACTTCGGGTCCGATCAGTTCTCCCGCTTGACTCTCCGAGAGTGCGTCGCAGGGAGACTGGCGGAATCGCGTGAGGTCGACCGGCGTCTCGACCTTCGGTACTCCGGGACCGGGCACCTGATCCGCGGTATCCGGGGTCGCGGTCTGACCTGGTGATTCGCTCGACGGCCGCGGGTTGCCGCGAGTGGTACCGGTGCATCCGGTGAGGATGAGTGCCGCGACACCGGCGATGGGCAGAACGCGGCGCATCAGGCGAGGCCTTCCGGTTTCTCGAGCTCTGCAGCATGTTGTTCTTCGGTTGTGGCGTATTTGCCGAGAGCCGCGAGGAACTTGTCGGCCATCGCGTCACAGTGGTCCGCGCGCGCTGAAAGCGACTGCATCAAAGCCTGGCCGGACGCTTGGATCAGCTCGGCGTTGCCCTGGCTCGCGTATTCGAGCCCGGGTCCCTCGGTCTGCGCGATGCGCTCCGCGTCGAGCCGGTCGTCCCGGTAGTCCTGGGCCAGCTGCCGCCACTGTCCGGCCAGTTCATGAAGAGTTTCGACGGAGTACTCGAACCCGCCGCCGGTGCCGAGCGGGTTGAGGTCCTCGAGCAAGCCGCCGTACGTGACCGCGTCAGGCTCCTCTGACTTCACAGTGTCTCCGACCGGGCACTCTGGGTTATCCGACGTCGGGGAGGTTACCAGGTTCCTCGCGCCGGCCGAGGTGGTTGAAGAGCAGGTTCAACACGAAGGCCAGCACCGCCGTCACCGTGATCGAGCTGCCGCCGATCGTCTGCAGCCAGGCCGGGAAGTGCTGGAAGATCTTCGGCGCGAACGCCGGCAGCAGGCCGACGCCCAGCGCCACCGCCACGACGAAAGTGTTGTGGTTGCCGGAGAACTCCACCGTGCGGAGGTTCTGCGCGCCGACCGCGGCGACCATCGCGAACATCACCACCGCGACCCCGCCGACCACCGGCTGCGGGATCGCCGCGATGAACGCGCCGATCTTCGGGACCAGGCCCATCAGCACCAGGATCCCGCCGGTCACCGCGACCACCCAGCGGCTGCGCACGCCGGTCATCCGCACCAGCCCGACGTTCTGCGCGAAAGCCGTGTCGGGGAAGGAGTTCATCACGCCGCCGAGCACGGCCGAGAAGCCGTCGGTGGCCAGGCCGCGCGCGAGGTCGGAGTCCGTCGGCGGGCGCCCGGTGATCTCGCCGACGGCGATCATGTCGGCCGTCGACTCGGTGAACGTCACCAGCATGACCACGCACATCGACAGGACCGCGGCGACCGGGAACGTCGGCGCGCCGAAGTGGAACGGCGCCGCGAGCCCGAACCAGCCGGCCGCGCTCAGCCCGTCCCAGTGCACCAGCCCCAGCGGGATCGCGACGACCAGCCCGATCGCCAGGGCCAGCAGCGGCCCGATCTGGTTGGCGAAGCCGCGCAGCACGCGCGTGAACAGCACGAGCAGCGCGAGCACGCCGAACGCGAGCAGGATGTGCGACAGGGCCGCGTAGTCCGGCGCGGTCGGGTCGTTGCCCGCGATCAGCCCGGCGCCCGGGCCGAGCAGCGAGACGCCGATGACGAGCAGCAGCGTCCCGGTGACCAGCGGCGGGAAGAACCGGATCAGCTTCGCGAACGGCTTCGCGATGAGCAGTCCGAACACGCCGGACGCCATCATCGCGCCGTAGACCGCGGGCAGGCCGTACTGCGACGCGATGAGGATCATCGGGTTGACGACGCTGAACGTCGCGCCCGCCACCACCGGCAGCCGGATGCCGAGGAGCTTCCCGATGCCGATCGACTGGATCAGCGTGGCGATGCCCGCGACCAGGAGGTCGGCGTTCACCAGCAGCCCGATCGTCGCCGCGTCGAGCTTGAGCGCGCTGCCGACGATCAGCGGCACCGCGACGGCGCCGGCGTACATGATCGACATGTGCTGCAGGCCGAGCAGCGCCAAGCGGCCGGCGGGCAGGCCCTGGTCTACCGGGTGGACCTCGGGTTTCGTCATGAACAGCCCCCTTTTGCCGTGCCAGCCAACGCCGTGCGGATGACGGTAGCAAGACGCCGCCGTGATGATCGTGTTTCCGGGGTGCGGCGGATCGGGCCGCGATGTGTGACCATCGGTGCATGACATCGGGCGGTATTTCCCAGGTGGGCCCGCCGTTTCGCGCCGATCACGTCGGGAGCCTCCTGCGGCCCCCGGTGCTGCGCGACGCGCGACGGCGGCACGAAAGCGGTGAGATCGGTGCGGAGCAGCTCCGCGCGGTCGAAGACGACGCGATCCGTGACGTGATCAAGATGCAGCGAGCGGCCGGGCTGAGCTCGGCCACCGACGGCGAGTTCCGGCGGGCCTCGTGGCACATGGACTTCATCTACGCACTCGGCGGCATCTCCAAGAGCGACGAACGGCTGCACGTCAAGTTCCACAACCTGGCGGGCGACCTCGAGTTCAGCCCGCCGGGCCTGCAGGTCGACGGCAAGGTCCGGCTCGAGGAGCCGATCTTCGCCGACCACTTCCGGTTCCTGCAGTCCCATGTGGACGCCGGCGTGACGCCGAAGCTGACCATCCCGTCGCCGAGCATGGTCTACTACCGCGGCGGCCGGGCGGCGGTCAGCGAGACCGTCTACCCGGAGCTGGAAGAGTTCTTCACCGACCTCAGCGCGGCGTACTCCGCGCAGGTCACCGCGATGGCCGGCCTCGGCTGCCGCTACCTGCAGCTCGACGACACGAGCCTCGCGTACCTGAACGACCCGGCGCAGCGCGAGCTCGTCCAGCGGATGGGCGGCGACCCGGACACCCAGCACCTGCGCAACATCGCGACGATCAACGCGGCGCTGGAGGGCCGGCCGGACGACCTGGCGGTGACGACTCACTTGTGCCGCGGGAACTTCCGCTCGTCGTGGGCCGCTTCCGGGAGCTACGAGTTCGTCGCGGAAGCCGTGTTCGGCGAGCTGGCCGTCGACGGGTTCTTCCTGGAGTACGACGACGAACGCTCCGGTGGTTTCGAGCCGCTGCGGTTCGTGCCGAAGGACAAGAAGGTCGTGCTCGGCCTGGTCACCACCAAACGGCCGGAGCTGGAGGACCCGGACGTCCTGGTGCGGCGGATCGAGGAGGCGTCGCGGTACGTCGACGTCGACCGGCTCTGCCTGTCGGGACAGTGCGGGTTCTCTTCGACGGAGGAAGGCAACGACCTCACCGTGGACGACCAGCTGCGGAAGCTGGAGCTGATCGTGAAGACGGCCGACCGCGTCTGGGGTGGCCACTGATGATCACCTGCGTCGTCGACTACGTCATCGACCCCGCGAAGCTGCCCGACTTCGAACGGTTCGCCGCCGCCTGGATGCGGTTGGTACAGCGAGAAGGCGGCGTCCACCACGGCTACTTCCTGCCGTCGGAAGGCGCGAGCGACGAAGCGCGCGCGTTGTTCAGCTTCGAGAGCTTCGCCGCGTACGAGCAGTACCGGACCTTGTTCGGCGTCGACCCGGACTTCATCGAGGCGGACAAGATCCGCGAGGAAAGCGGTTGCGTGATCCGGTACCGCCGGTCGTTCATGCGACCGCTGCTCCCGGACGACGACCTCTGAGGTGGGTCGCCCCGGGTTCGTCCCGGGGCGACCGCTGGATCAGCCGCAGTTACCCCAGCTGTGGCGGGAACCCTGCGCCAAGGTCGTGGTCGGCGTCGCCAACTGCCGCCGAAGTCGTTGGCGCAGGCCGCACCGCCCACACGCCCCGGACCCTGGGCGGTTTGGCCGCGGGTTGCGGGTCCTGGCTCCGGTGCGAAGACTGATCCCCATGCGACACAGCGCGCAGCGGCCGCCGTCGGTGGTTGATCGTGTTCTCGATCTGCTCGGCGCGTTCTCCGCCGAGCGGCCGCAACTCACGCTGTCCGAGCTGAGCCGCCGCGTCGGACTGCCGTTGTCCACCACGCATCGGCTGGCCGGTGAGCTGACCCGGCGTGGTGCGCTCGTCCGGGATGACGCCGGTGCGTACCGCGTCGGGCTCTGGCTGTGGGAGGTCGCCTCCCTCGCGCCGCACGGGGCCGAACTCCGCGAGAGTGCGATGCCGTTCCTGGAGGACCTTTACGAGGCCACGCACCAGAACGTGCAGCTCGCGGTGCTCGACGGGCCGGAGGTCGTCTACGTCGAACGCATCTCCGGCCGCGGTGCGGTCAACGTCCTGACCCGGGTCGGCGGGCGGCTGCCGGCGCACGCGACCGGCGTCGGCCAGGTGCTGCTCGCGCACGCGCCGGCCGACGTCCAGGCGGAGGTCGTCGAGAGACCGCTGAAGGTGTTCACGCCCAAGACGATCAGCTCGGAAGGTGAGCTGCGTCGCGTGCTCGCGGACGTCCGGCGCAACGGGTACGCCATCAGCGACGGCCAGATCGAGCTGATCGCCCTCTCGGTGGCAGCGCCGGTCTTCGGCGCCGACGACGAGGTGGCGGCGGCGATTTCGGTGGTCGTGCCGGCGGAGGGCACCGACCCGAGAACGCTGGTCCCGGCGGTGCGCGCGGCGGCGCGGGGGATCTCGCGGGTCCTCGGCGCCCCCCGCGCGCTGCGGACCAGCGGCG
Source organism: Amycolatopsis sp. NBC_00348 (assembly GCF_036114655.1). Classification (NCBI taxonomy): domain Bacteria; kingdom Bacillati; phylum Actinomycetota; class Actinomycetes; order Pseudonocardiales; family Pseudonocardiaceae; genus Amycolatopsis; species Amycolatopsis sp. NBC_00348. The sequence goes on from NZ_CP107994.1 coordinate 8,841,194, forward strand.
AACCCCACTGATCGACTCCTCGACGAGCCGAGCGGGTTGTGCTCAGATGAAACCATGGGTGAGCAGGGAGTGGGCACGGTTCTGGTCGTCGGCGCCGGGCAGAGCGGGTTCCAGGCCGCGGCGTCGCTGCGCGACCGGGGCTTCGACGGCCGGGTCGTGCTGGTCGGGGACGAACCCGGCGTGCCGTACCAGCGGCCGCCGCTGTCGAAGGCCTACCTGGCCGGGACCGCCGGGCTCGAGCAGCTGCACCTGCGCGGCGAGGACTTCTTCGCCGAGAAGGGCATCGAACTCGTCGACGCGCGCGTCAAGTCGATCGACCGGGCCGCGAACCGCGTCCACTTCGACGACGACGAGGAGCTGGCCTACGACCACCTCGTCCTGGCCACCGGCGCGCGCAACCGGGCCTTGCCGGTGCCCGGCGCGGACCTGCCGGGCGTGCTGGCCTTGCGCACGCGCGACGACGCCGACCGGCTCCGCGCGTCGCTGTCCGACGCGCGGGACGTCGTCGTGGTCGGCGGTGGCTTCATCGGGCTCGAGTTCGCGTCCCACGCCGGCCGTTCGGTGACGGTCGTCGAGGCGCAGGACCGGCTGCTCAACCGCGTCGCGTCGTCCGAGATCTCCGGGTACTTCGCCGAACTGCACCGCGAGGCCGGGCACACGGTCCTGCTCGGCCAAGGGGTTTCCGCGCTGCACGGCGACTCGCGGGTGCGTGAGGTCGAGCTGTCCGACGGCACGCGGCTGCCCGCCGACCTCGTCGTGATCGCCGTCGGAGTCGTGCCGGAAACCGCGCTCGCCGAGGCCGCCGGGCTGGACATCGCGAACGGCGTGGTCGTCGACGCGCACCTGCGCACGTCCGACCCGCGGATCTTCGCGATCGGCGACTGCGCGAACTTCCCGTGCGTGCAGGCGGGCGCGGCGACCCGGCTGGAGTCGGTGCAGAACGCCGTCGACCAGGCCCGGTGCGTGGCCGCGGCGCTGACCGGCGCCGACGAGCCGTACGCGAGCCTGCCGTGGTTCTGGACCGACCAGTCGGGCGCGAAGCTGCAGATCGCCGGGATCCTCGACCGCGCCGACCGGACGGTGGTCGCGGGTGATCGCGAGGCGGGCAAGTTCTCGGTGCTGTCGTTCCGCGACGACGTCCTCATCGCGGTCGAGTCGGTGAACCGCCCGGCCGACCACATCGCCGCGCGACGGCTGTTCACCGCCGACCCGCACCCGGCGTACGCGGACCTCGAAGCGAGCGGGTTCGACCTGAAGGCGCACCTGAAGACCCGCGTCGCCTGAGATCGTCAACTGTAGGTTGACGCACTCAGTGCGTCAACCTACAGTTGACGATATGAACCTGCCTGACTACTCGGTCAAACTCGACGACCTCATCACCGCCATCAAGAGCAACAACGACCAGGACGCCCTCGCCCAGCTCTCCGACGCCGTCTACATGGGCGAGCACCTCGGCGACGTCGCCGACCACCTCATCGGCCACTTCGTCGACCAGGCCCGCCGCTCCGGCGCGTCCTGGACCGAGATCGGCAAGAGCATGGGCGTCACCAAGCAGGCCGCGCAGAAGCGGTTCGTGCCGAAGGTGGACCCGGGTGGTGACGTCTCCGGCGCGATCGAACGCGTCTACGGCCGCTACACCGACCGCGCGCGGCACGTGATCGTCGCCGCGCAGAAGGCGGCCATCGACCACCGCAGCCCGGCGATCGACACCGTGCACCTCGTGCTGGGCCTGCTCACCGAGCCCGCGGCGCTCGCGGCGGGTGCGATCCTCGCCCAGGGCGTCACGCTGGAGACCGTCCAGGAGACGGCCGAAGCCCAGCTGCCCGAGCCGGCCGGCGAGGTGCCCAGCCCGATGCCGTTCAGCCCCGGGGGGAAGAAGGCCCTGGAACTGACCCTGCGCGAGGGGCTGCGGCTGGGGCACAACTACATCGGCACCGAGCACATCCTGCTGGCGCTGCTGGAGCAGGGCGAAGGCGTCGGCTTCCAGGTGCTCGACGGCCTGGGGATCAAGAAGGACAAGGCGGAGGCGAAGATCGTCGCGGTCCTGACGGAGATCCTCGCCGCGCGAGGCCAGTGACGCTGCTCTGATCGGGATGGACCAGGGGGTCTTCCCGCTCAGGCACCCCGGAAAGCCGTGAAGGCCTCCTTACCGGCTCTTATGGCCGGTAAGGAGGCCTTCACGGCTTTGGACGGTCAGGCGTCGGACTCCGGGCGGCCGTCCTCAGCCCACGCCGTGTGGAACGAGCCGTCGCGGTCGACGCGGCGGTACGTGTGCGCCCCGAAGAAGTCGCGCTGGCCCTGCACCAGGGCCGCCGGGAGGCGGTCGGCGCGCAGGCCGTCGTAGTACGCCAGCGCCGTCGAGAAGCCCGGCGTCGGGATACCCAGCTTGACCGCCGTCGAGATCACCGAGCGCCACGAGTCCTGCGCGTCCTCGACGGCCTTGCGGAAGCCGCCGGAGGTCAGCAGGGTCGGCAGGCCCGGCTCTTCGGCGTAGGCCGCGGTGATGTCGTTGAGGAACTTCGCGCGGATGATGCAGCCGCCGCGCCAGATCGAGGCGACCTTGCCGAGGTCGATGTCCCAGCCGTACTCGGTCGCGCCGGCCTGGATCTGGTTGAAGCCCTGCGCGTACGCGACGACCTTCGACGCGTACAGCGCCTGCTCGACGTCGTCGGCGAAGCGCTCCAGCGACGAGCCGGTCAGCGGCGACCGCGCCGGGCCGCCCAGGCCGCGAGCGGCCGAGCGCAGCGACGTCGAGCCGGACAGCGAACGCGCGAAGACGGCTTCGGCGATGCCCGAGATCGGGACGCCCAGGTCGAGGCCGATCTGCACGGTCCAGCGGCCGGTGCCCTTCTGCTCGGCGGCGTCCGCGACGACGTCCACGAACGGCTTGCCGGACGACTTGTCGACGTGCGCCAGCACCTGGGCGGTGATCTCGATCAGGTACGAGTCGAGCCGGCCGGTGTTCCAGGTCCGGAACACGTCGGCGATCTCCGCGGGGGAGTAGCCGCCCGCGCCGCGCAGCAGGTCGAACGACTCCGCGATGAGCTGCATGTCGGCGTACTCGATGCCGTTGTGCACCATCTTCACGAAGTGGCCGGCGCCGTCGGCACCGATGTGCGTGCAGCACGGCTCGCCGTCGACCTTCGCCGAGATGTCCTCGAACAGCGGGCCGAGGGACTCGTAGGACTCCTTCGAGCCGCCGGGCATGATGCTCGGCCCGTGCAGCGCGCCTTCCTCGCCGCCGGAGACGCCGCTGCCGACGAAGTGCAGCCCGCGCTCGCGCAGGGCCTTCTCACGACGTCGGGTGTCGGCGAAGTGCGCGTTGCCGGCGTCGATGATCACGTCGCCGTCTTCCAGTAGCGGCGCGAACTCGTCGATGACGGCGTCGGTCGGGCCGCCCGCCTTGACCATGATCACGACCTGCCGGGGCCGCTCCAGCGCGTCGACGAACTCCTGCGCGGAGTACGCCGGGATGAAGTCGCCTTCGTCGCCGAACTGGTCCACCAGCGTGCGGGTCCGCTCCTCGGACCGGTTGTGCAGGGCCACCGTGTGGCCGTGCCGCGCCAGGTTCCGGGCCAGGTTGCGGCCCATGACCGCCAGGCCGGTGACCCCGATGCTCGCCTTCTTGCTCATCCGCATCCTTCCGAAGACTCTCTCGATTCAGACCCTAGTCCGAACGTGCGCTCAAGGAAGGCCACGGAGGAGCAGCTCACTCAGTTCAGGAAAAACACCGGATCGGCTCGCCGTTGAACGCGACCATGTCCATCACGGCCGCGACCAGGTCGATCTGCGCGCCCCACTCGGCGCCGTCCAGCTCGGCGTACGCCCGGTGCAGGTTGCCCGGCAGCCGCTCCTGCTCGGTCAGCGACGCGAACTCGCCGAGGTCGGTGTCCTTGGCCAGCTCCAGCGGCCCCAGCCCGGCGGCCTTCCCGCGCTCGGCCGTCCGCTGGACGAAGGCCAGGTAGCCGTCCACTGTGTCCACGACGTCCAGGCCGCACGCCGGGCCGTGGCCGGGCAGGATCACTTCGGGTTCCAGCTCGCGGATGACGTCGAGGGCCTTGCGCCAGCCGGCCACCGAGCCCATCAGCGCGAACGGGCTGCCGCCGTTGAACACCAGGTCACCGGCGTAGAGCACACGCTGCTCGGGCAGCCAGACGAGCACGTCGTTGGTCGTGTGGGCCGCGTGGCCGGGGTGGATCAGCTCGATCGTGACGTCGCCGGCGTGGACGGTCAGCCGGTCGTCGAAGACGACCTCAGGCGGGCGCGACCGCAGCTCACCCCAGTCGTTGCCGGTGAAGATGCCGTCGAACGTCTGGATGCCCTCGGCGACCATCAGCTCGCGGGTCTTGCGGTGCCCGATGACCGTGGCGCCCTCGACCAGGTAGTTGCCGTTGGTGTGGTCGCCGTGGTGGTGGGTGTTCACCAGCGTCGTCACCGGGCGGCCGGTGGCGCCTTCGACGGCGGCGAGCAGCGCGCGCGTGCGGCGTTCGGTCGAGCAGGTGTCGATCAGCACGGTGTGGTCACCGGCCGCGACGAACCCGCAGTTGTTGATGTACCAGGAGCCGTCCGGCTGGACGTACCCGTGGACCTGGTCGGCCAGCCGGGTGACGGCGGCAGCGGCGGGAGAACGATCGGTCACGCGCACCAGTCTGCCCGAGACCCGGCTCCGCCGGTTGGCGGAATAATTCGGAATTTCACTGGTCCAGGCGAGTGACAACCCAGGTGGCTGGCGTTCCGCGACATTTCCTGGAACGCTGCGCGATGTCATCATCGAGATCCGCAGGGCAAGCACTAACCTGGGTGGGTTCGATAGTTCGCGTGTGATGACGGCTCCGGATACGGGCCGTCATCGCTTGATAGTGGTCCGGGAGAGCAGGGCGATGGCCAGCACCGTCACCTCGCGCCGGAAGCAGCTCGGGAACGAGCTCCGGCACGCCCGCACCGCGGCGCGGATGACACAGCAGCAGGTTGCCGAGGTTCTCGGCTGCACCCAGGGCAAGGTCAACAAGATCGAGTCCGGTGCCGTCGGGGTCAAGCTCGGGGATGTGCGATCGATGCTGAACGCGTTCGGGATCAACGGCGAAGAGGCCGACACGCTGATGAACCTGGCGCGTGCGGCCGCCGGGCAGCGCGGCCACTGGTCCGGCTACCGCTCCGTGGTGCCGCACTGGTTCCGCACCTTCACGGACCTGGAACCCGCCGCCGCGGAGATCCTCACCTGGCACGGCGAGCGCATCCCCGGCCCGCTGCAGTCCGAGCACTACATGCTCAAGCAGTTCACCGAGTTCGGCGCCACCGACGTGACGTCGCTGGTGCGCAACCGGCTCGACCGCAAAGCCGTGTTCGAACAGCAGCAGCCGCCGTACTACCGGTTCATCATCAGCGAGGGCGCGCTGCGCCGGGCGCCCGGCGGGTCCGCGCCCGCGGTGATGCTGGACCAGGTCGAGCACCTGCTCTCGCTCGAGCGGCACCCGCGGGTCTACGTGCACGTGCTGCCCTTCGGTGCGCGGCTGGCCGCGGTGCCCAACGACTTCACGATCATGCGCTTCCCGGACCGCACCCGGGACTTCGTCTACATCGAGCACTCCGCGGGCGGGCTGTACCTCGACGACGTCAAGGACTTCAACATCTTCGTCGACTCGTGGGACAGGCTGCGCGGAGCCGCGCTGGAGCGGCAGGAGACCCGGCAGTTCCTCAAGGAGCTCGCTGAGGGTTACCGCGCGCAGATGCAGCAGAGCCAATAGGGCGAACGGCCCCGCGAGGCGGCCAAGTGGTGAACAACTTTCGGTAGAGTGCTGCTGTTGCGCCCGAACCCACCACCGGCTGCGTCATCCGAAGGGGACATCGTGGACCCCGACTTCCTCCCCGACGCCGTCGACCTGGAACGGCCGAACGTGGCGAGGATCTACGACTGGGCGCTCGGCGGCACCGCGAACTGGGCGGTCGACCGGCAGTACGGCGAGCTGGCCCTGCAGGCGTTCCCGCTGGCGCGCGCCCTCGCGCGGGGCAACCGCGACTTCCTCGGCCGCGCCGTCCGCTACTGCCTTTCCCAGGGCATCACGCAGTTCCTGGACCTCGGCTCCGGCATCCCGACCGCGGGCAACGTGCACGAGGTGGCCGACGACCACGTCGACGACAGCCGGTGCGTGTACGTCGACAACGAGCCGGTGGCCGTCGCGCACGGGCGGATCCTGCTGGAGGAGGCCGGTGACGTCGGCCGCCACGCGGTCCTGCACGCCGACCTGCGGGACGCGCAGGACGTCTGGGCGGCCGCGCTGGCCACCGGCGTGCTCGACCCGGACGAGCCGATCTGCCTGCTCAGCGTGGCCGTGCTGCACTTCCTGCCCGACGCCGGCGGCGTGCGCGAGGCGATCCGCGACTACCGGAAGCTGCTCGCGCCGGGATCGGCGTACGTGCTGTCGCACGCGACCGAATCCGGCGTCGGCGGCACGGAGCTGGAACAGATCAGGCGGCTCGTGAAGCTGTCGGAGCGGTCGAGCTCGCCCGCGGTTTCCCGCTCGCTCGACGAGATCGCCGCGTTCTTCGGTACCTTCGACGTGGTCGAGCCGGGAATCGTGCCTGTGGGAGAGTGGCGCCCTGACCCCGGCGCCGCCACGGTCCCCCTCGCGAGCGTGGTCGGCGGTGTCGGCCGCAAGCCTGGAGGACGGAACGCATGACGACGCAGGATCCCGAAGCCCCCGAAGGCGTCGACCTCGACCGGCCGAACGCGGCCCGGATCTACGACTGGTTCCTCGGCGGCGACGCCAACTGGGCCATCGACCGGCAGTTCGGTGAGCAGGCGGTCAAGACCTTCCCGATGATCCGGACGGTCGCCCGCGTCGGCCGGGACTTCCTCGGCCGCGGCGTGCGCTACCTGGCGCGCAACGGGATCGACCAGTTCCTCGACCTCGGCTCCGGCGTCCCGACGGTCGGCAACGTGCACGAGGTCGCGGCCGAGGTGAACCCGGACGCGCGGTGCGTGTACGTCGACAACGAGCCGGTCGCCGTCGCCCACTCGCAGATCCTGCTGGAGAAGGAAGGCGTCGCGAGCCGGCACGCGGTGCTGCAGGGCGACCTGCGCGACCCGGCCGACATCTGGAAGCGCGCGCTCGACACCGGCGTCCTCGACCCGAACCGGCCGATCGGGCTGATCATCGTCGGCGTCCTGTACTTCCTCGGCAAGGACGAGCCGGTGGCCGAGACCATCCAGAAGTACCTGTCGCTGCTGCCGTCCGGCTCGTACTTCCTGTCCTCGCACCTGACCACCGAAGGCCTCGACGCGCTGGCCGACTCGGACAGCCGGGCGTCGATCGTGGAGCAGTACAACAAGTCGAGCACCCCGCTGTACCTGCGCAGCAAGGCGGAGTTCACGACGTTCTTCGACGGCTTGGAGCTCGTCGAGCCGGGCATCGTCTACCTGCCGGAGTGGCACCCGGAGGAGATCGAGTCCCGGGCGACGAAGAAGCTCGCGAACGACCCGGCGTTCAGCGGTCACATCTGCGGCCTCGGCCGCAAGCCGTGAGCGTGACGGCCGCCGCCTACGACGCGATGGCCGTCCGGTACGCCGAGTTCGTCCGTGAGGTCTGGGACGCTTCGCCGTTGGACAACGCCGCCCTGGCCGCGTTCGCCGACCACGTGCGGGGCGCCGGGCTCGTCGCCGACCTCGGCTGCGGGCCCGGCCACCTCACGGCGCACCTCCGGGACCGCGGCGTGGACGTCTTCGGCGTCGACCTGTCGCCGGCGATGATCGAGCTGGCCCGGGCGGCCGCGCCCGATCTGCGGTTCGAGGTCGGGTCGATGGCGGCGCTGGACGTCTCGGACGCCTCGCTCGCCGGGATCCTGACGTGGTACTCGATGATCCACACGCCGCCCGAAGAGGTGCCGGGGTACTTCGCCGAATTCACCCGGACGTTGGCGCCGGGTGGTCACGTTCTGTTGGGCTGCTTCGAATCCGACGGCGAGCCGCTGACGGTGTTCGACCACGCGGTCACCCCGGCCTACCGCTGGCCGCTCGACGAGCTGGCCGGGCTGGCCCGGGACGCGGGCCTCGTCGAGACGGGTCGCGTCTACCGCGTGCCCGGCGAGGGGGAGCGGTTCCGCCGCGGCGCCCTTCTGCTGCGGAAACCGTAGGCCCGCAACGGCGAAAAGCCGTGAAGGCCTCCTTACCGGCTCTTATGGCCGGGAAGGAGGCCTTCACGGCTTTCAGACCCGGGAACGGCGAGAGCCCCGGTTCGTCGTGAACCGGGGCTCCTTCATGATGTGGTGGTGGAACGCAGTCAGGCGCGCGAGCCGATCCGGCCGCCGCGCAGCAGCGGGGCCAGGTCGATCGCGGTCTCCAGCGGGCGCGTCGTGCGCACGCCGTCGGAGTGCCGGGCCGGGACGTCGAGGTCCGTGGCCCAGGTGGTGGTCTTGCGCAGCGGCGCCTGGATCAGGCTGAAACCGAAGCGGTTCCGCAGTTCGGCCGCGATCCCGCGGCGGCCGCGGTGTTCTTCTTCACGTCGTAAGAGCGAGTTCAACCGGACGGCCATCGTCTACACCCCCAGCTCTCGTCGCGGTGACCTGGCGGGTTCGCCGGTGGTCAGTCCGAGACAGGGTTCACAAGGCATGCCGACCCCGGGGGTCAGCCATTCGACATCGGTGCGGGAAAGCGCTTCCCCGCACTTGGTACGGATCAGCGCACTCGTGGCCGCGGTGGCCTCCACGCCGAAGACGTGGACCACCCGGCGGGCTTCACCGGCGGTTCCCTTGGCGAGCCTGCCCACGACGACGACGCCTGGTGGCGCACTGTCCTCGACGATCACGCTGGTCCTCCCCCATGAGGTACTGCGTTGGTGGATGGTGTGCTGTGCGCGGCCGGCGCGGCGATCGTGCCGCCCGCCGCATGCGGGTTGTCGTTCACCGACAGCGCCGCCCCCGGCCGATGCGATTAATCCTACTCCTGGAATAATCTTCATGTCGAGGCCGGAGCTAGTTGATCACCCGCTTGGCCCTGCACTCTGCTCCATTGAGACACTGAGTAGCCGGGAGCGGGTACCTTCGACCAGGTTGCGGCCGCGCCCCCCATCGATCCACGGAGGTACGACCCATGGCGGATTATCCGTCGTTCGCGGATTACGATCCGAGCACGGCCGTGTCCCTGTTCGAAGAGGCCGCGTGGGAGAAGTCGTTCGCCAGCGAGCCCAACGGCGGCAGCTGTGTCGAGGTCAACCTGGGTCGGGAAGGCCTGATCGGGGTCCGGGACACCAAGCTCTCGACCAGTCCGGTCTTCGTGTTCGACTCCGCCGAGTGGGAAGCGTTCCTCGTCGCCGTGAAGGCGGGGCAGTTCGACCTGCCCGCCTGACGTATCCCTTGACTGGGTGATGATGATCACCCGACCGTGTAAGAAAGTGACGAAGGCCCCCTTCCCCTCTACGGAGAAGGAGGCCTTCGCGACGGCGTGGATACGGGTGACTGCCGTATGTGACCGATATCTCACCCGATTGCCGGGAGTTCCCCTCCCCGCAACCGGCCACGGGTCCGGCGCCACGCCAGCACGACGATCACCACGAGCCCGATCAGCGGGAGCGTGCTGATCGCCCAGCTCAGGCCCATCGGCGGCCCCGGCTGTTCGAGCACCGGCAGCGCGCGCAGGTCGCCGGTGCCGGGCCCGGCCGGCCCGTTCACCACGAAGCGGAACGTCCAGTCGCCCGGCCGCGGCATCGAGCGGACGTCGAGCCCCCAGACCTCGCGCTTGCGCGGGTGCCGGACCAGCGCCTGGATCCGGTTCTTCCCGCCCTCCGGGTTGATCATCGTGAGCGTGCCGGACTTGTCCGCGATCCCGCCGTCGGGGATGAAGGTGAAGTCCAGCGACTGCTCCGCGCGCAGCGGCCAGGTGCTGAAGCCGATCGTCATCCCGTACGGGCCGGCCTGCACGTGCTCGGTGTGCACGATGTTGACGGGCTCGTACGCGTTCGCCGGCGCCTCGGTGGCGAACAGCAGGCCGGCGACCGCGGCCAGCGCCAGAAGTGCCTTACGCATCAGCGGTTTCCCCCTTCTTCGCGGGCGCCAGCAGGCAGAGCATCCCGCCGAACCGCCACCCGGCGAACCCGCCGAGCAGCCCCAGTGCCGCGCTGAGCACGGCGGTCGTCGTCAGGTACCAGACCGGCGGCACGTGCGCGCCGGTGTAGAGCATCGCGCGCTGCAGCGGCAGGCTCAGGCCGATCAGCAGCCCGGCGACCCCGCCGACGACCACCGAAACGCGGCCCACGGGCCAGCCGCGACGCCGGCCGAGCAGGTAACCCAGCTCCATCAGCGCGGCGACCGGCAGCAACGCCATCGGCGTCAGCGCCGGCATCTCCGGCACGCCGGAGATCGCGTCCCGCATCGGCAGGCCGACGAGGTCGGCGTAAGCCTGCGCCGCCCACGGCGAAAACCACCAGAAGACCGCCTGCACGACCGCGACCATCGCCGCGGTGCCGAGCGCCCCACCCGGGCGCCGCAGGAATCCGGCGCCGACGGCGACCAGCAGCACCGTCATCATCGAGCAGCCGATCGAGACGGCGTCGGCGTAGTCGTCCGGCACCTGCTGCAACCCGAGCGCCAGCACCGGCCCGAAGGTGAGCAGCACGGTGAGCGACGCCAGCGTGCCGACCCGGCCCCAGCGGTGTTCGCGGGCCGCGGCGAACACCGCGGTCGTGCCGATCAGCGAGACCGTGATCGACAGCAGCAGGCCGATGTGCGGCGGCGAGTCGATCACCGCGTCGAAGCCGTAGAGGCCGTGCCACCACTGGTCCCAGAGGCCGTACACCAGGAACGTCGCGGCGCCGACGCCCGAGACCAGGTAGCCGATCGGGGCCGCGAAGGTCCTGCCGAACACGTTGACCACGCGCCCGCCGACCCGCGGGTCGACCGGCCGGCCCGCGCGCCGGGCCGCCGTCGTCAGCAGCACGACGGCGAGGCTCGCCAGGCCGACGACCGCGCTGCCCGCGTACAGGAACAGGTGCGGCAGCGTGAAGAACGTGTCCGGCCCGACGTCGCTGTGCCACTGGATGTCCCAGGTCAGCCCGACCAGCGACAACAGCGAACCGCCGAGCACGACGTTCGCCGGCAGCAACCCCGTTCGCGCCTGTTTCGCCACCGACGTGGTGTGCACGCCGGATGCGGTGAGATCCATTTCCCCCGACCTTTCTTATTTGACCAGCAACGGAAAGACGACCTGCGCGGGCCCGCCGGGGCCGCGCAGCGAAACGGTGATCTCCCACTGCCCGGACATCGGCAGCCCGACGTCCGCGGCGCGGAAGCGGCCGGGCCCGTCCGGCCCGGCGGCCACGGGCGCGAGCGCGTGCCCCATCTGCGCCATGACCGGCGCGACGGTGACGGCTTCGGGCGCCGGCCCGGTCACCGCCACCGCGAACGTGTTGCCGCCGATGCGCGGCTGGTCCGCGGAGAACTGCACGGTGTACGGGCCGGAAGTCGCTTGCTGCGTCGTGGGTTTCGCGCCGCTGCCACCCCACAGCAGCCAGGCGGCCCCGGCCGCGACGACCAGTGCGACCACGGTGATCAGCAACGTCGGGCGTTTCATCGGGCGGCTCCTGTCGTCGGGACGTCGACCACCGCGGGGATGGTGAGCACGCGGTAGCCGCGTTCGGCCTGCAGCCAGATCCGGTACCGGCCCGGCGTGGCGAAGGTGTAGGTGAAGCTGACGTCCGGGCCGTACGCCGCGACCGTCTCGTCGGGCCGGTCGAGCCGGCCCGCGACCGGCGGGATCATGGCGTGGACGTGTGCCCACGTCGGGGCTTTCGCGGCGGCCGCGGCGACGTCCGGCCCGGTGATCGGCCCGGCGACGATGAGGTGGCCGAGCATGCCCAGCCACGGCTGGAGGTCGCCGGTGGGGAAGTGCGCGGTCACGGTGGTCGGCGTGCCGGGGGAGATCGTGAGGTCGACCGGGGTGCCGTCGACCGTGCGCGGGCCGGCGCCGGGTGGTTCGGGCGTGGGCGCGGCGGTGCCCCGAACGTCCACTGTGGACCGGGCCAGCTGGACACCGCCGCCGCGCCGGACGAGTTCCGCGGCCACGGCGTACGTGCCCGCTTCCGGATCGTCCAGCCGGACGCGGTAGTCGCCGGGGCCGACGCGCACCGGGTGCAGGTGGCTCATCCGCCCCGACGGCGAGACGACGACCAGGTGCACCAGCGCGTTGTCGTGGACGAGCAGGTCGTCGACCGGCAGCCCGGTGGCGCCGTCGGTGAAGGCCAGCCGCAGGTCACCGGCTTCGACGCGCACCGCGAGGTTCACCGGCGGCCGTGAGTAGTCCACTGTGGACAACTGGGCGTTCGCGTACGGGTCGGTGACGTTGTCGAACGTCGGGTCGAGCTGGCTGCCGGGCGCGGGTGGCGGGGGAGTGCTCGCCGACAGCAGCGCGCCGGTGACCGCGACGGCGAGGGCGGCGACCATGCCGCCGGCCGGGATCAGCGCGAACGCCGTCCGCCGCGCCCGGACCCCGACGACCAGCGCGAGCAGCAGGAACACCCCCGCCGCGACGAACCCGCCGTAGGTCGCCCTCTCCCACGGCGGCACGACGCGCGCGGGCACGAGGAACGGGATCGTCGCGGCCGGCCCGGTGCCGTCGCTCAGCGAAAGCAGCCACGGCCCGGGCTTGCCGACCTGCAGCGTCCCCGGGTACACGCCCGGCTCGGCGCCGAGGACGACGTCACCCCGCGACGTCACGACGCCGTCGGCCGCGACGGCCAGGTGCAGCGTGCCGGGCGCGGTGCCCCGGTGCGTCACGACGTCGACCCGCAGCGGCGACGGCGTCGTGTCGACCCGCCGGATGATCACGGTCAGCTCGCGCGCGCCGAGCGTCTGCGCCACCTGGACGTCGGCGCCGGTCGGCGCGCCGTCGGCGTGCGCGGTCCCCGTGCCGAGCGTGATCCCCAGCAAGGCCAGCAGGAGCAGCAAAGTCGCTTTAGGTGTGGTCCCCATCGTGGTCTGAACCTAGCGACGCCGCGGGGTGGCGGGCGTCACGGCGGCGAGGGAACCCCGGTCCCCTCCCCGGGGGACCCGGACCCCCGGGGGTCTCAGGGGTTCAGGAATTTCCGCAGGTGGGAGACGACTTCGCCGGGCTGCTCCTCGGGCAGGAAGTGGCCGCACTCCGCGAGCGCGACGCCGGTGACGTCGGTCGCGTACTCCCGCCAGATCTCCAGCGTCGGCAGCGTGCCGAGCAGGCCGTTCGCGCCCCACAGCGCGAGAACCGGCTGGGTGAGCCGCTTTCCGGCGGCGAAGTCGGCGTCGTCGAGCCCGGCGTCATCCGGGAAGGACGCGCGGTAGTCGTCGAAGCCGGCCCGCAGCGCGCCGGGCTGGGAGAACGCGCGGACGTACTCGGCGACGGCGTCCGGGTCGAGGGTGTGGCGCTGGTAGGTCCAGCGTTCGTAGAAGTAGCCGAGGTAGCCGGCGATGTTCTGGCCGGCCAGCAGCTCCGGCAGGTCGGGCTGGAGGTGGAAGAGCCAGTGCCAGTAGGCCTTCGCGACGCCGGTGTCGAGGCGCTGCCACATCGCGCGGGTCGGCGCGATGTCGAGCACGGCGAGGCGTTCGACCTGGTCCGGGCGGTCGAGGGCCCAGCGGTGCGCGACGCGCCCGCCGCGGTCGTGCCCGGCGACGGCTACCCGCTCGTAGCCGAGGTGCTCGGCCAGCGCGGCGACGTCGGCGGCCATGGTGCGCTTGTCGTAGCCCGACTTCGGCTTGTCGGTGCGGCCGTAACCACGCAGGTCGGGGGCGATCACGGTGTGCGTCTCGGCCAGCGGTGCCATGACCTGGTGCCAGCAGTGCGACGTCTGCGGCCAGCCGTGCAGCAGGAACAGCGGCGGACCGTCGCCGGCGCGCAGGTAGTGCATCCGCAGGTCGTTCACCGTCGCCATGCTCTCTAACCGGTTCATGGGGTTAGAGACTACGCGGGGTTCTAACCGCATTCAAGGGTTAGGATGGCGGCATGGAATGGGTCTTCGACGGCGGCCGCGCGTGCCTCGACCTGGTCAACACGCGACGCTCCCGGCACACCGAGGGCGTCGAGCTGCTGACCGGTCCGGACGCGCTGGCCGAGTGGCTCGGCCTGGCCGGCTTCACAGCGGGCGCGGTCACGGCCGGGAACGTCCTGGCGGCGAAGGCGTTGCGCGAGGCGATCGACCGCGTGCTGCTCGCCGAGGTGCCCGCGGAGATGGACGTCGACCTGGTGAACAACGCGGCTGCCGCGGCTCCGGCGCCCCCGCCGCGGCTGGCTTTCGTCGACGGTCGCGCGCGGCGCGAGGTCCCGCCGCCGAAGGACCCGGTGGCCACGGCGTTCGCGGCACTGGCGGCGGACGCGATCGACCTGGCGACCGGCGACGCCGCGGTCCGCGTCTGCGCGGCCGACGACTGCGGCCTGCGCTTCAGCGACGCCTCGCCGCGACGCAACCGCCAGTGGTGCTCGATGTCCCGCTGCGGCAACCGCGCGAAAGCCCGCGCCCACTACGCCCGGGTCACCAAGGGGTCGTGAGTGGTAAAGAGGGTTAGAACCCTAATTACCACTCACGACCGCGCCGGGGCCGTCGTCGTGGCGCACCAGCAGCCGGTAGGCGCGGGGGTGGGCGCGGAACCAGACGTTCAGCTTCCCGACCCAGCGCATCGGCGCCGTTCGCAGCCAGGCCGGGATCGGCGTGCAGACCAGCCGCACGAGGCCTGCGAACCACGTGAACCGTCGCTGGTCGCGGTCTGTCCACTGTAGACCGAGGTGGGCCCGGACCGCCGGCGGCAGCGTCGCGCTGATCAGGAACAGCTGGCCCCGGACGTGCCGCCGCCACCACGAGTCCGGCAGCCACGAGACCGGCTTCCGGACCGTCCGGAACGTCTCGAAGAGCGTCTCGAGCGTCGCGTTCGGCTCGAAACCCGCGACCATCCCGTCGTAGTAACGCTCGAACGCGGCCCAGTCCGGCGGCAGGTCCTGCTCGCGTACGCCCAGCAGCCGGCCGATGTCGCACATCTGCGCGTAGTACTCGTCCAGCTCCGAAGTGGACAGTGGACGGCCGAAGAACCGTTGCGCGTCAACGGGAGCCTTCACGAGCGTGGCGTGCACCCAGGCGTACGCGGCCGGGTTCAGCGCGCTGTACCGATGTCCGTCGGAGACGCCGGTGAAGCCGCGGTGCAGGGAACGCAACCGCTCGGCTTCCACGCGCGCGCCCGCGTCGCCGCCGTAGACGTAGATCGCGAGCGACGCGACGGTGCGCATCAGCCGCGTCCACGGGTCTTCTGTGTAGTTCGAGTGGTCGCGCACGCCGGCCGCGACGACCGGGTGCGCCACCTGCAGCACCAGGACCTGCCCGGCCAGCAGCCCGTCGCGGAAGTCGCCGAAGTACTTCCACGCGGCTGTCCCGCGCACGATCGGCCGGGCCATCAAGCGCCGCGGATCAGCATCATCAACGGCTCGGCGATCGGCGTCGCGGTGTCGCCGGTGGCCAGCCGGCGCAGCTGCAGTCCGGCGATCAGCGCGACGACCGGCCCGGCCAGCCGGCGCGGCTCCGGCACGGCCAACGCTTCGAGAATCGTCACGGCGAGTTCGTCGTACGCCGCGAAGCAGCGCGAAGACGCTTCGCGCAGCTCCGGGTCGCGCGCGGACTGGAGGTACAGCTCGTGCGCGCCGAGCTCGTCGGCGCCGAACGGCAGCTGCGCGATCACGTGCTCGACGATCGTCGCCGCCTGCTCGAGGCTGAGGCCGTCCGAGCGGTGGCCGTCGACGATCGCGCCGAGCTTGGTGGTCTCCTCTTCGACGAACAGCAGCATCGCCTCGCGCAGGAGCGCCGTCTGGCTGGGGAAGTGGTAGGTGAGCGTGCCGAGCGAAACCCCGGCCGCGGCGACGATCCGGCGGTTCGTGAGGCCGCCGACGCCGTGTTCGCCGACGACGGTCAGCGCGCCGCGCAGGATGGCTTCCCGGGTGCTTACCAGCTTGTCTCGGGATGCCGCTCCGGCCACCGCTCGACCTCTTCCAGTTGCGCGGCAAGCGAAATCAGCCGCTCCTCGGCGTGCGACGGGCCGAGCAGCTGGGCCCCGAGCGGGAGCCCGCCTGCCGTGCGCCCGGCCGGGACGCCGACCCCCGGCCAGCCCAGCACGTTCCACGGCCAAGCGTACGGGCAGGCGGCGATCATGGCCTGGTCGGTCTCCCAGGCGGAGAGGCCGTCGAAGGTGCCGATCGGCGGTGGCGGGGTGGCGGTCGTCGGCGTCAGCAGGACGTCGACGCGGCCGAAGACCGAGCCGATCCGGCGGTGCAGCCCCGGCTCGAGCGCGCGGGCGAGCCGCAGCGCGGGCCCGGCGAGCAGCCGGCCCTGACCGGCGTTGCTGCGGGTGCGCGGGTCGAGCCCGGCGCGGTCGGGCACCCGCAGCGTCCAGTCGCGGACGCCGGTGAGCGAGCGCGGCAGGAACGTCAGGCCGATCAGCCCGTAGTCCGGCTCGATCTCGACGATCCCGTGACCCAGCCCGGCGAGCGATTCGGCGAGGCGGCGCACGGCGGCTTCGACGACCGGGTCGAGCCGGGTCCTGGTGGCGGTGAACGGGATCCGCGTCGACAGGCCGATCCGCAGCCGCCCGGGCTCGCGGGCCGCGGCCGCCTGGAACGTCCGCCCGGTGCCCGCGGTGGTGTCGAGCAGCAGGGCGGCGTCTTCGACGGTGCGGGCGAGCGGGCCGAGCACGGTCAGGCCGTGGAACAGCTCGCCGTCGGTGGGGATGCGGCCGCGCTGGGGCTTGATGCCGACGAGCCCGGTCCACGCGGCGGGGATCCGCACCGAGCCGGCGCCGTCCGAGCCGAGCGCGGCCGCGATGACCCCCGACGCCACCGCGGCCGCGCTCCCGCCCGAGGAACCGCCGGGCGTGTGCCCGAGGTCCCAGGGGTTGCGTGTGGTCCCGAAGGCCGGCCCTTCGGTGAACGGCCATTGGCCCAGCTCGGGCGTGTTCGTCTTGCCGATGATCACGGCGCCGGCTTCGCGCAGGAGCGCGACGGCGGGCGCGTCCCGGGTGGCGGCGGGAAAGGTGCCGGGACAGCCGAACGCGGTGGGCAGCCCGGTGAGGTCGACGTCGTCCTTGATCGCGACGGGCACCCCGAGCAGCGGCCCGCGTTCACCGGCCGCGAGCCGCCGGTCGGCCGCGGCGGCGTCGGCCCGGGCGTCGTCGTCGCGGAGGTAGCGGAAGGCGTTGAGCGTGGGCTGGCTCGCGTGCGCCCGGCCGAGCGCGGCCGCGGTCAGTTCCGCCGCGGTGACCTCGCCCGCGGCGAGCTGGGCGGCCTGCGCGGCGAGCCCGGTGAAGTCGAGCCCGGTCTTCGGTGTCGCGGTCATGGCTGCCCCCGGGGTTCTCGTTCGTTCGAACGAACGTTACCGGATACCGACGGTCTCCGGCCACTCCCGCTTTACTGTTGGCGGACAACCGAGCCTGGAGGGCCGATGACGTTCGACTTCGACCGATTCCCGACCGCCGCGCTGGACGCCGTGCCCCGCGTCGACCTGGGTGGTTGGCCGACGCCGCTGCACGAAGCGCCCCGGCTCGGCGAAGCCCTCGGCCTGCCGAACCTCCTGCTCAAGCGCGACGACGTCCACCCGCTCGGCGCGGGCGGCAACAAACTCCGCAAGCTGGAGTACCACCTCGGCGCGGCCCTCGAGGCCGGCGCGGACACCGTCATCACCTTCGGCGCCCTGCAGACCAACCACGGCCGCCAGACCGCCGCGGCCTGCGCGAAGCTCGGCCTGCGCTGCGAACTCGTCCTCACCGCGAAGGTCCCGCGCGACGGCGACGCGTACGAGCACTCCGGCAACATCCCGCTCGACTGGCTCTTCGGCGCGACCGTCCACGTCTGCGCCGACGGCGAGGAGACCGGCCGGACGTACGACCGGCTCGTCGCCGAAGCCGCGCAGGAAGGCCGGAAGATCGCCATGGTCCCGGTCGGCGGCTCGAACGACCTCGGCGCGCTCGGCTACGTCCGCGCCACCCACGAACTCGCGACCCAGCTCGCCGAACGCGGTATCGAGCGCGCTCACCTCGTCGTCCCGCACGCCAGCGGCGGCACGGCGGCCGGGGTGGCCCTGGCCGCCGGGCTGCTCGGCGGCCTCGGCGTCGGCGTCGCCTGCGTCAGCCACCCGCTCGACGAGGCGACCGAGAACCTGCGCGAACTCACCGCCGGTGCGGCGAAGCTGCTCGGCGTCGATCCGCCGTCGCTCGACCACGTCCGGCTGGGCGACTCCACGCTCGGCCCCGGCTACGGCATCCCGACCGACGCGGTCTGGGACGCGCTAAGGCTGTTCGGGCGCACGGAAGGCGTCGTGCTCGACCCGGTCTACACCGGCAAGGTGGCCGCCGCGCTGATCGAGTGGGCGGGGCACTTCGCCCCGGACGACCACGTGGTGTTCCTGCACACCGGCGGCATGCCCGGCCTGTACGGCTACGCGCCCGAATTCGCGGCGGCCGTCGAACGCTGACTCCAGCCGGGTCGCCACCCGTAGCAAGGTGAACAGCAGCACGACGTCCGCGAGCAGCAACACCCGCTGCGTGACGCCGATCGGCACCACGTCCGAAACCGCGTGGAACGGTTCGACGCCGGCTTCGCTCAGCCGCACGAACACGAAGCTCAGGGCGAAGAGGCCGAACGCGACCGCGCTCAGCCGGAGCGCGCGGACGACGAAGACGCGCTCCGGCCGCCCTTTCAGCGGCTCCAGCAACGTGAACGCCGCCCCCGGGAGGCTGCAGAACGCGACCAGGCACGCGTAGAGGTGGACCTCGCCGCTCAGCGGGTTCGGCGCCTCCGGGTAGCTCGCCGGGAACACCGCGGCGGCGGCCATCCCGAGCGACCAGAGCGCGAGCAGCAGCCGCGTCGTCCGCGACAGCGGCACACCCGCGACGTGCAGCGCGCCGAGCACCGCCAGCGAGCCGACGGCCAGCGACAGCACGCTCGCCGCGAGCATGCCCTCACCCCGGTCCGTGACGGTGTAGCTCGACAGCGTGTCGTACACCGGGTCGTGCGAGCTGATGATGTGCAGCACCACGGCCGTGAACAGCCCCCAGCCGATCGCGCACACCGCGACGAGCCGCCACGGACGTGTGCGTTTCCCCTGTTCCGTCCCCATGCCGTCCAGGGTCCCGAAGAACCGGACGGCGGTGATCCGGGAAGACCCTGAATAACCCCTGGATCAGACCCCTGGATCAGACCCCTGGATCAGACCCCGGAATCAGACCCCGGAATCAGACCCCGGAATCAGACTCTGGAACAGGCCGCGAAGTCGACGAGGACGAGCGCCTGGTCGTCGTGGCGTTTCGGGCGCGGCCAGCGGTCGCCGTCCGGGTCCTGCTTCTCCGCTGTGCGGACGGCGTCGAGGACCGCGTCCGGCCCCTTGGCGCGGGTGGTCGCCAGGACTTCGCGCCAGTCGAACAGCGTGTACTGGTCGACGCCGATGGACACGCCGTCGCTCGCGAGCAGGACGGCGTCGACGTCGGCCCGCGGCCAGCTGCGCCGGACCGAGTGCGCGGCGGCGCCCGGATCGGCTTCGGCGACCCAGAAGCCGTCGTGCGCGTTGCGCCGGCGCCGGACGTCGGCGCCGGTCTGCAGCATCCCGCGTCGCCGCAGGCCCGCGAGCCGGTCGTCCGAGACGACGTCGACGCCCTGGGTGCCGAAGTCCTCGGAGTCGCCGAAGCCGATCACCGGGCTGTCGGCCAGTACCAGCGCGTCGACGCGGTCGTCGAGCCAGCGCACGGCCGCGACGGTGCTCGACGGCGAGCGCTGGGGGCGCAGCTCGTTCTCCGCCGTGACGACGGCGATCGCGGTGGTCAGGACGTCGGTGAGGTCGGCTTCGGGGGTCGTGCGCAGGTCGTCGGCGAGCCGCCGGGCCAGCCGTTCCGCGTACCAGCCGCCCGGGGGCAGCGAGGGGTCCGACGAGGTGGCGCCGTCGAGGAGCAGAACCGCGTTGTCCAGCACGACGACGTGGTCTTCGGTCGGGCGGGGGTGGCCGTCGGCGCCCACCCCGGCCCGCTCGGCGATCACGATCTCGGGCATCACCCGACTGTACGGCTCCCGGGCGGGTTCCTCGCGCTGACGACGTCAACTCAGGTTGACAAGGTCGAGACGTCAACGTAGGTTGACATCATGACGGAAGCGACGGACCTGGCCGCCCGGGCCGGCGACCGCGATCCCCGAGTGGGACTGCGAGCGGTCGCCGCGCTCCGGCGGCTGGTGGAACAACTGGAGACCGTGCAGGTCCGCAGTGCGCGGATGCACGGCTGGTCGTGGCAGGAGATCGCCGCCGAGCTGGGGGTCAGCCGGCAGGCCGTGCACAAGAAGTACGGGAGGCACTGATGTTCGAGAGGTTCACCGAAGACGCGCGGATGGCGGTCATCGAGGCGCAGATCGTGGCGCGGGAGTCCGGGTCGGTGGAGATCGCGCCACCGCACCTGCTCGCCGGGCTGCTGAAGGCCGACGTCCCGTTGCTCGCCGAGCTGGGCGTCTCCACCGAAGACGTCACCGCGGAACTGGAGCGCACCCGGCGCCGCGGCGGGGTCAGCGACACCGACGCCGAAGCGCTCACCGAGTTCGGCATCGACGTCGAGCAGATCGTGGAACGCGTCGAGCAGACCCACGGCGCGGGCGCCCTCGCCGGCCGGCTCGGCAAGGCCAGGCGCGGGCACATCCCGTTCACCGCCCAGTCGAAGAAGACGCTCGAGCTGAGTCTCAAGGAAGCCGTCCGGCTGGGGGACAAGCACCTGGGGCAGGAGCACATCCTGCTGGCGCTGGCCCAGCAGCGCGGCACCGACGACGTCCTCGCCCGCCGCGGCGCCGACTACATCACGCTGCGGCGGACCGTGCAGCAGCGCAAGAGCGCCTAGTGAACGGGCTCCTGCTCTTCGCGTTGCGGTTCGCGCCACACGACCAGGGGCAGCAGGACCTGGGTCAGCGGACCGATCGCGAGGGCGTAGAGCACGGTGCCGACCCCGACGGTCCCGCCGAGCAGGAACCCCGCGCCGACCACGGTGATCTCGATGCCGGTCCGGACCAGCCGGACCGACCAGCCGGTGCGCCCGGCGAGCCCGGTCATCAGGCCGTCGCGGGGGCCCGGGCCGAGCCGGGCGCCGACGTAGGTGGCGGTCGCGACGGCGTTCAGCAGGACCCCGCCGACCAGGAGCGCGATCTGCCAGCCGAGGTCGTGCTGGTCCGGGAGCACCGCCCGGACCAGGTCGACCACCACCGAGATGACCACGACGTTCGCGATGGTGCCGATCCCGGGCCGCTGGCGCAGCGGGATCCACAGCAGGAGCACGGCCACCGAGACCACGCCGGTCACGGTGCCGAACGTGAGACCGGTGCGTTTCATGACGCCTTCGGCCAGCACGCTCCACGGTTCGAGGCCCAGGCGGGCCCGGGTGACCAGGGCGACGCTGGCGCCGTAGAGGGCGAGGCCCGCGAACAGCTGGAAGCTGCGGCGGGCGGGGTCACGGGAGATCCGGACGGGCCGGAGATCGATCTGAGCCACGTCACCACTATCGACGTCAAGTGGCCTTGTAAACCATAGCCAATTCCAGGATATTGGTCTGATGGAACCCACGCTCCCACTGGGTGGACGCATCTCCGGTCCGCGACTGGCCGTCATGCTGGGCTCGTGGCGGCAAGGCTCCCGGCAGGGCGCGGCCGACCTCGCCGCGGCCATCGAGCTGCAGGTGCTCGACGGTCAGCTCCCGCTCGGCACCCGGCTGCCAGCCGAGCGCGAGCTGGCCGACGCGCTCGGCGCCAGCCGGACGCTCATCGGCGGCGCGCTGGACCGGTTGCGGGACAATGGGTTCGTCGCCAGCCGCCGGGGCGCGGGGTCGTGGATCGCCGCGCCGGGGCGGCGGCGCCGCGAGCCGCTCGCCGCGGCCGGCGACGACCTGATCGACTTCACCCACGCGTCCTCGCCGGCCATCCCGGGCATGATCGGCGCGGTCGACGTGGCCCGCCGCGAGCTCCTCGGCCACCTCGGGGACCACGGCTACCAGGAGCGCGGCCTGCTCGGCCTGCGCGAGAAGATCGCCCAGCGCTACACCGAGCGCGGGCTGCCGACGACGGCCGCGCAGGTCATGGTCACCAACGGCGCGCACCACGCGTTCGTGCTGGCCCTGCGCATGCTCGCGGGCCCGGGCGACCGGGTGCTGGTCGAGCAGCCGACGTACCCGAACGCGCTGGAGGCGATCCGCGCCGCGCACGCGATCCCGGTGCCGGTGGCGCTCGACCCGACCGGCGCGCGCGGCTGGGACATCGCCGGCGTCGACGCGGCGCTGCGCCAGGCGGCCCCGCGGTTCGCCTACCTCGTCGTCGACTTCCAGAACCCGACCGGCCTGCGCCTGGACGCCGAAGGGCGCGAACGGCTCGGCGCCGTCCTCACCCGCGCGCGGACGCCGGTGGTGGTGGACGAGACGCTGGTGGAACTGGACCTCGAGGGTGATCCGCTGGACGGCCCGCCGCCGCTGGGCGCGTTCGCCGGCGACCTGGCGATCTGCGTCGGCTCGGCGTCGAAGTCGCACTGGGGCGGGCTGCGGATCGGCTGGATCCGCGCGTCGGAGGACCTGCTCGGCCGCCTGGTTTCGGCGCGCTACGCGGTGGACCTGGGATCGCCGGTGTTCGAGCAGGTGGTGTTCACGGAGCTGCTGGGCGACGAGGGCTGGGCCGCGCTGGGCCGCCGTCGCACGGAGCTGCGCGGCAACCGCGACGCCCTGGTTTCGGCGGTGCACACGCACCTGCCGGAGTGGACGTTCAGCCTGCCCGAGGGCGGACTTTCGCTGTGGTGCCGGATGCCGGAGCCGGTGAGCTCCCGGCTGGCGGTGGCGGCCGCGGGGCACGGCATCCAGATCGCGCCGGGCTCGCGCTTCGGCGTCCACGGCGGCCTGGAGCGCTGGATCCGGCTGCCGTTCTCACTGCCGCCGGAGCGGATCGGCGAAGCCGTCCGGCGGCTGAGCGCCGCGGCGGCCGCGGTCCAGGGCACCCCGCGTTCCCTGGACGTCCCGATCTCCTAGAAAGAACAAACCGGTGCGCCGGATGCGAGCCTGCTCCCAGGGATGGGCGGCGTTCGTGTGCATCCGGCGCACCGGTCTGTTTCCACCACCCGCAGCGGTACGTGACTCCGCTGCGGGTACCGCGGCTTCCCGGCACAGCCCCTCGACGTGCCGGGAAGCCGGCGGCTCAGGCGGGCTCTCGGTAAAGCGAGTCCCTGCTCGGCGCGGTGAGCAGGAACTCCCGGAGCACGCCCGGTGTGGGTCCCGGCGTCGCAGGGGCAGTGCGACGCCGGGACCGGGATCCGACCCGGCCGGGCGCGGTCGGCCGGTCGGAAAGACTGTGGGTGGTGCGCATGGAAGGCCCCTGGGGTACGTCGGACGCGGTTAAGCGTCACGAGACGTGAAAGAGTCACGGATTACGTACTTGAGCAGGGAAAACACTACGCTTTATCGGCGTGGACGTCCGGCAAGATGATCTTGTTTTGGACGCAGTTCTCCCCGGTTACCCGGTCGGGTCAGTCGGGGGAGGTGGTGGGCAGGGCGGCTTCGCGCCCCGCGCCGTCGACGTCGTGGTCGCGGCTGGCTCCGATGAGCTTCAGCTGCGTGGTGGTCACGTCGTCGGAGTGCACCGCGAACTGCGGGCGGGCGCCGCCGGGGCCGTCGTGGCCCGGGGCGGCGCTGCTGGCCGGCGCGCTCGGCGCCGACGTCCCGCCGGGGAGGCCGGGAAGACCGGGGGTGGAGTCGCCGCCGCCCGTGGCGTGGACGCCGGAGTCGCGCGGCTGCTCCTGGTGGACGGCGGGCAGCGTGTTCTGCACCTCGACCAGGTGCACCACGGCGGTGCGGGTCTGGGTTTCTTCCGTCGCGGCGACCGGCGTCGACGTCGGCGTCGCGACGGACGTGGCCTCGGTGACAGGGGTCGTCACCTGCGTGACGACGCTGCTCACGGCGTCGGGCACCGTCGCCGTGACGCCACCCGAGTTCGACCCGCCGTTGAGGACCGGGGCCAGGATGTCGTCGAGCGGGAGCAGCACCGGCGCGTCCGGGTTGTCCGCGGGCGGCTGGGTGAGCGGCGCGAGCACCGTGTGGCTGAGCGTGTCGGTGACGGCCGCGACGGTGTGCGTGACCGCGCCGACGGTGTCCGTGACGGTGGTGAGCGTCCCGCCGACGACGTTGAGGACTCCGCCGACGAGCCCGCCGAGCAGGCCACCGGACGACGTGGCCGTCGTGGTCTTCTTGGCCGAAGGCGCTTCGTCGGTCTGGACGTCCTTCGTGGACTGTTGCTTCGCGCTGACCTTCGCCAGGCTCTGCTTCTCGACCGACTGCTGCTGAACCGGCTGCTTCTCGACGGTCTTCGTCTCCGCGGCCGGCGTTTCGTCCGTCTGCGTTGTGTCGTCGGTCTTCGTGCCGTCATCGGACTTCGGCTGCTGCGCGCAGGTGGCGGCGCCGTTGTCCCGGTGGCTCGTGCGGTGGTGGCCGTGCTTGCCGTACTCCACAGTGGACTCCGAAGAGCGGGACACCGAGGAGTGCGGGCAGGACGACGTCGTCGTCTCGGCGGCGGAAGCGGTGTTGCCGGCCAGTGCGGCGCCGAGCAGCCAGCCGGCCAGTGTCAGCCCGCCGGCGAGCAGGATCCGGGCCGCGGGCCGGGGCAGCGCCGCCGCCCACGGGCGCGGAGCGCGCATCCGCGAAGGGGTTTCACCGGCTGTGAACGCGGGCCGCGCCGGGGCGCCGGGGTGCACGAATACCGTGCCACTCACCGCCACCACCACCATCCGCGCCTGAGGCTCTCGCGATGCCCGCTCGAGTCTGATCTTGCTGGGGTCTTTCTCCGGCCAGGTCGCAGATCCCCCGGGGCTGCACTCTTTCTAGCACCGCTCGGGAGTCTTTCATCTCTCCCGCGTTCTATCCAGCCCGTAAGGCGGAACGGCCCTACCGGGCAAGGTATCTACGGCCGACGAGTTGATCACTCTCAGTGCCGTTCGGACGCCTCTCTGCGGCCATTCGGACGAGTGCCGGAGTGGGGCCCATTCGGCGTTGACCTGATGTTTTCGCGGACCGGGTCGCGGACCGTGCCCGAGCGGTCGCGCTGGGTGCGTGTTCGCCGATTTCGACGAACCGATCAGCATGTTTCCGAATTGTGAGACGGCAGGCTGCGGTCCGTGACCATCGGCGGCCGGACGGCGGCGTTCGCGCGCTCCCGGCGGTGGCAGAGCGTCACGAAGCGCTGCGGCATGTGAGGGACTCGCGTCCGCAGCGCCGCGAACGCGCCGCCGTCGGACGTCAGACCAGTTTGCGCAACCGGGTGATGGCCTCGTCGATGACGTCGTTGCGCTTGCAGAACGCGAAACGCAAAAGATGTTTCCACTCGTCCGGGTGATCGGTGAACACCTTGACGGGCACCGCGGCGACCCCGACCCGGCCGGGCAGCTCCCACGCCAGATCGGCCGCGTCGGTGAAACCGAGCGGCCGGACGTCGACGCAGACGAAGTAGGTGCCCGCCGTCGGCCGCACGGTGAACCCGGCGTCGTCGAGCCCGGCCGAAAGCCGGTCGCGCTTCTCCTGCAGGCTCGCGCGCAGGCCGTCGACCCACGGCAGTTCGTGGTCGAGCGCGTGCGCGACGGCCGGCTGCAGCGGCCCGCCGGAGACGAAGGTGATGAACTGCTTCGCCGCCTTGACGGCGGCGACCAGCTCGGGCGTCGAGCAGACCCAGCCGATCTTCCAGCCGGTGCAGTTGAACGTCTTGCCGGCACTGGAGATGCTCACGGTCCGCTCCCGCATGCCGGGCAGCGTGGCCAGCGGGACGTGTTCCGCGTCGTCGAACACCAGGTGCTCGTAGACCTCGTCCGTGATCGCGATCAGGTCGTGCTCGACGCAGAGCGCGGCCAGCGCCTCGAGCTCGGCGCGGGTGAACACCGTGCCCGTCGGGTTGTGCGGCGAGTTGACCAGGATCGCCCGGGTCCGCGGCGTGACGGCGGCCCGCAGCCCGTCGACGTCGAGGCCGAACCGGCCGTCCTCGCGCTCGACCAGCCCGACGACCCGGCGCTGGGCGCCGGCCATCGCGACCGCGGCGGCGTAGGAGTCGTAGTACGGCTCGATGACGACGACCTCGTCGCCGGCCTCGGTCAGCGCCATCAACGCTGCCGCAATGGCCTCGGTGGCGCCCGCGGTGACCAGGATCTCCGTGTCCGGGTCGTACTCGGTGCCGTAGCGAAGCCGGTGCCGCGCGATGGCCGCGCGCAGCTCGGGCCGGCCGGGCCCCGGCGGGTACTGGTTCGCGCCGCCGAACAGGGCGTTCTTGGCCGCGTCGAGCATGCCGGCGGGTCCGTCGGTGTCCGGGAAGCCCTGGCCGAGGTTGACCGCGTCGTGCTTGACGGCCAGCGCCGTCATCTCGGCGAAGATGGTCGACGTGAAGGGCCGCAGCCGGGGGACGAGAGCAGGTTCGCGCACGATCAGCGATCCTCGCGGACAATGGTGGTGTGGAGCAACTGACCCCCGCCAAGGTGACCCCGGCCGATCCGCCGGGCGGCGCAGCCGGTGAAGCGGAAAAGCGGCGCGCGCTGCGCAAGATGAAGCTGGTCGCGCTGTCGTTCCTGATCGGCGCCACCGTCGTGTTCCTGCTGGCGAGCTGGGCGCAGTCCAGCGGCTGGGCGGGCTGGGTCGGCTACGTGCGGGCCGCGGCCGAGGCCGGCATGGTCGGCGCGCTGGCGGACTGGTTCGCCGTCACGGCGCTCTTCCGGCACCCGCTCGGCCTGAAGATCCCGCACACGGCGATCATCCCGAACAAGAAGGACGCGCTGGGCAACAGCCTCGGCGAGTTCGTCGGGTCCAACTTCCTCTCCGAGGAGGTCATCCGCGACAAGCTCAAGCGCGTCGAGATCGCCCGCCGCCTGGGCGCGTGGGTCGCGCAGGAGGACAACGCCGAGCGCGTGACGTCCGAGCTGGCCACGATGGTCCGGGCCGCGGTCCGGGTCCTCCGCGACGAAGACGTCCAGGCGATCATGGAGCAGGCCGTCGCGCGGCGGATCATCGACAAGCCGTGGGGCCCGCCGCTGGGCAAGATCCTGCAGGGCGTCTTCGCCGACGGCGCGCACCACAAGCTCGTGGACCTGATGTGCGACCAGGCCTACGAGTGGGTGCGCGAGAACCACACGACGATGCTGCGCGTGGTGTCCGACCGGGCGCCGAGCTGGTCGCCGAAGTTCGTCGACGAGATGCTCGCGGACAAGGTCTACGGCGAGGTGCTCTCGTTCGCGTGGGCGGTCAAGACCGACGTCAACCACCCGATGCGCTTGGCGCTGGACAAGTTCCTCGGCGAGTTCGCACAGGACCTGCAGACCAACCCGGACGTGATGGCCCGCGCCGAGCAGGTCAAGGGCCAGATCGTGCACCACGAAGAGGTGCAGCGGCTGATCGGCTCGGCCTGGAGCACGGCCAAGGAGATGCTCCTCAACGCGGCGGAGGACCCGTCGAGCGAACTGCGCCGGCGCGTCCGCCTGGGCCTGATGTCCCTGGGCACGCGCCTGGTCGAGGACGACCAGATGCGCGGCAAGGTGGACGGCTGGGTCGAAGGCGGCGCGGTGTACCTGGTGAAGAACTACTCCCAGGAGATCACCACGATCATCACGGACACGGTGGAGCGCTGGGACGCCGAGGAGACGTCCCGCAAGATCGAGCTCCAGGTGGGCCGTGACCTGCAGTTCATCCGCATCAACGGCACGGTCGTGGGTGCGCTCGCCGGCCTCGTCATCTACGCCGTGGCGGAGCTGCTGTTCTGACGGCCGTTCCGTATACCACACCCGAGAGAGGTTCAAACCAGTTGTCCACAGGAAGCTGAGTTATCCCCCGGGTTATCCACAACTTTTCACGGTGATGGCCTAACGGCTGTCCACAACGTGTGGGGGCAACCCCGCCCGGGCCGTGGATATGTGGTGCTGGTGTGGCGAGTTGTCCACAGCTGGTCGGGTGTCGACCGCTCGGATGAGAGTCTCAACCAGTGGCCGCGCGGGCCGATGTCGTCCACCTGAGTACGCGGTGTCGTCCGCCGAGGCGCAGCCGCCGTCAGCCGGTGGCCGCGCGGGCCCGCCGGCCACGCGCCTTCTCGCGGTTGCCGCAGACGCGCATCGAGCACCACGTCTGCGACCGGTTGTGCGACTCGGGCGGTTGGTCGGGCCCGGCCGGCTGAGGTCGTCGTTGGCCGCTCATACCGGTTTCGAGGGTTGCCTGCGCGCACCGCCGGTGGTGTAGGCGGATCGTTCCGCCGTCAGCCGTCAGCCGTCAGCCGGTGGCCGCGCGCGCCCGCCAGCCGCGCGCCTTCTCGCGGTTGCCGCAAACGCGCATCGAGCACCAGGTCCGCGACCGGTTGCGCGACTCGTCGTAGAACGCCCACAGGCACGTGTCGGCGGGGCAGATCTTCAACCGGATCCAGTCCCCGCGCACGACCAAGCGGGTGCAGGCGGCGAACACCGCGCCGACGACGTCGTCCGCCATCAGCGCCGGGCCGGCGTCGGTGAGGGAGATCCGGGTGCCCACGTCGACGCTGCCGCCGGGCAGCCGCGGATCGCCGATCGAGGCCCGCAGCGCGTCCCGCGCCGCACGGGCCTCGGCGGCCGGGTTGGCCGTCAGCGCGTGCCCGGCCGCCCACTCGCGCCACGGCCCGGGATGTTCGAGCAGGTCCGCGCCCTCTTCGACGTTGACCGTGTTGAGGAACTCCACCACGAGGGAAGCGTCGGTGTGCACCGAACCAGTGTACGGCGGAAGGTGGTTGCACCCTCGTGCGCTAACCCACATAATTCGTTCACTGGTTATCCGTGATCGAAGGGAGCGACGATGGGTGCGGTACCGACGCTGGGTGTGGTGGCCATCGACTGCCCCGACCCGGTGGCCCTGGCCGAGTTCTACCGGGCAGTGCTGGACTGGGGCGCACCCGACGTCTCCGACGACGGGCACTGGGTGACGCTGCCCAACCCGGCCGGCGGCGCGGGCATCGCGTTCCAGCGGGTGCCCGACTACCGGCCGCCGGCGTGGCCGTCCGCGGACAACCCGCAGCAGATGCACCTCGATCTCGAGGTCACGGACATGGAAGCGGCGCACGCGCGCGTGCTGGACCTGGGCGCGAAGCTCCTGGACGACAAGCCGAAGGGTTTCCGCGTCTACGCCGATCCGGTGGGCCACCCGTTCTGCCTCTGCGCCTGCTGAGCCGAATATGCGTAGTCTCGGATGAGTGATTTGTCCGAAGTGTCAGAACCAGATGCGAACCGTGGACAAGAACGGCGTCCACATCGACCAGTGCGAGGGCTGCCGCGGGATCTTCCTGGACCGCGGTGAGCTCGAAGCCATCGCCGGTGCGGAAACCTCCTTCTACGGCGGCCAGCAGCCACCGCCGTACGGCGGGGCGGCCCCGCAGTACGGCCGGTCCGACTCGCCGCGCCCGTACCGGGGCGGCGGCTACCCGGACTCGCCGAAGGGGTACCGCGGCGGCGGTTACTCGGATTCGCCGCGGCCGCACCGCGGCGGGTATTCGGATTCGCCGAGGCCCCACGGCCACGGCCACCGCAAGCGCGGCTTCCTCGAGAACCTCTTCGACTGAAGTGGCGCTCGACCTGCGGATCTGCCCGTCGTGCGGCGACCGGGCAGACCGCCCGGTCGCCGTCGGCGCGGAACTTTCGTGCGTCCGGTGCGGACACCAGTGGCCGTTTCGCAGGCTGCCGCTGTTCGCGCTGACGGGCCCCAGCGGCGCCGGCAAGTCGACGGTAGGGCCGCTGCTGACGTCACGCTTCGCGGGCGAAGTGGTGGTGCTGGAGCAAGACGTCTTATGGGCGGACGCCCTGCGCGGCGACATCCGAGCGTTCCGCGCGGCCTGGCTCCGGATGGCGGCGATGCTGCACCAGAACGGCCGCCCGGTGGTCCTGTGCGGCACGGTCGCGCCACCGGAGCTGGAGCCGCTGCCGGAACGCGTGTTCTTCAGCGAGATCCACTACCTGGCCCTGGTCGGTTCGGCGGAGTCCCTACGCCGCAGGCTGCGCGCCCGCCCGGCATGGCGCGAGTGGGACGAGCCACGGATCGAGGAGATGCTGGAGTTCAACAACTGGCTCCAGAAGTCGGCACCGGAGCTGGGCGTGGACATCTTCGACACCACAGACGTCCCACCGGAAGCAACGGCGGACCACGCGGAGAAGTGGATCCGGTTCCACCTGCCGGGTTAAGCCGGATTGAGCGCGACTGAGCGCGACTGAGCGCGACTGTCAAGTCCGCCATCCACAGGCCGAAAGTTGTCCACAGATTCCCGCGCCCCCCGTTTTCGCAGGTCAGTAGCGATACGCTGGGATCGGGGACGCCCCCCTGGGATGGGTGGGGGCCGCCCTGCGGCGGGTCGCTCTTTCTCGTGCGGCCTGAGCGGGAAACGTCAGATGGCGGGCTGCGGCCATCGGGCTTTGGCGTGAGCAGGGCTAGGGCCGGTGGAGGTCGCGGGCTCGTCGCCACGCCCGGCGCGGCCGGTTCCCGCCGCTGGCCCCGGCCTCGTGAACCCCCGCCGGCCGGGTCGGCCCGGCTGCGGCTTTGAGGTGGGCTGCTCCGGTCGGGGCGAACTGCTGCTGGCGTGAACTGCGGCCGTCGAGAGCGCGGCCTGCGTCAGCGTGAGCCGCGGTTTCGGCGTGGCGCGTCAGGCCAGCGGCCAGGTGGGGCCGTCCGGGGCGTCGAGCCAGAACTCTTGGCGCTCGCTGGTCACCGTGACCCCGAAGCGGTCGCGGTCGGGCTTGTCCAGCTCGCACCACTCCACGTACGCCGCTTCGGCGACCTCCCACAGCGCTCGCGGGCCGCCTTGGGCGACTTCGTTCGCGCCGGCGCGTTTGCGGTGGCGGACCCAGGAGCCGTCCGGGTGCACCAGCGCGAGGCCGGCCTCGCCCGGGCCGCCCGCGGTGTTCGGGTCGAGGCCGTCGTGCTCGCGCACCGCCCGGACGCCCGGCAGCGACAGCCCGGCGAAGAACTCGAACTGCTTGCGCGGCTGGAGCACCATCGACATCGGCAGCCGCGTCTGCTCCCAGTCGTCGCGCGACGGCATCGGCAGCGGGTCCGCCTCCGGCAGTCGGTGCGCGCGAAGCGGCATGAAACGGCCATCGCGCGCGAGGACCGGGCCCTGCCCGGTGCCGTCCTCACCCACGACGAGCCGGACCAGCCCGGCGCCGATCGGCCGGTTCAGCGTCGTCACGATCAGCCCGCCCGGCACCGTCTGCTCCAGCCACGCCGGCGGGATCGACGTCACCGACGCCGTGCACAGCACCCGGTCGAAGACGGTCCCCGCCGGGAAACCGAGCGCGCCGTCGCCGACCGCGCAGGACGGTCGGTAGCCCGCCTCGGCCAGCCGCACGCGCGCGTCGGCGGCGAGCATCGGGTCGATGTCCACTGTGGACACCTGTCCGGCACCGCAGCGGTGGCTGAGCAGTGCGGCGTTGTACCCGGTGCCGGTGCCGATCTCGAGCACGCGCTGCCCGTCTCGCACTCGCAGCTCTTCGAGCATGATCGCCATGATCGCGGGCATGCTCGACGAGCTCGTGGGCGTGCCCGTCACCGGGCCGGTGGTCCGGGCGAGCTCCCAGCGGCCGGGGTCGTCGTCCAGCTGCGTGACCAGCACGTCGCGTGAGTAGACGGCCTCCAGCCACCCTGGGTCGCCCCGGTCGACCGCCGCCCACAGCCCGCCCGCCCGCGTGAAGAACCGCGGCAGGAAGACGTGGCGGGGCACCGCGCGGAACGCGGCGATCCATTCCGGGGCGTGCAGGACGTCCTCGTCGAGCAGCAGCTCGACGAGCCGTCGCCGCAGCCGGCCCGAGCTCGTCATGCGACCACGTTAGCGGTGAGCACCACCACACCCGATGTGCAAGCAGAGTGCTTGCAATAGCTAGCACGCGCGTGTAGCGTCGTTGGTGTCGCAAGGAGGTGACCGGATGACAGAAACCGGTGGGACGCAGCCAGGATCCGGCAGCCCCATGGAGAAGGTCGCGGACCTCGCTTCCGACATCGGCGAGTACATCCGCCAGCAGCGCAACACCGCGAAGATCTCGTTGCGCCAGCTGTCGAAGCTCGCCGGAGTGTCCAACCCGTACCTGAGTCAGATCGAGCGCGGGGTGCGCAAGCCCAGCGCCGAGATCCTGCAGCAGATCGCCAAGGGACTGCGCATTTCAGCTGAAGCGCTGTATGTGCAGGCCGGGATCCTCGATCTGCCGACGGGCGGTCCGGTGGGCGACGCGATTCGCGCCGACGCCGAGCTGACCGAGCGGCAGAAGCAGGTCCTGCTCGACGTCTTCGAGTCCTTCCGACGGGAGAACTCCGCGGCACGGCCGGCCGCCGAATCCCCCACCGCAGACACCACAGACACCTCGCCAGCCGCAGACACCAAGAAGGAGTCAGCATGACCACCCCCAAGACCGAAGACGTCAAGAAGGCCGTCAACACCGCCCTTGACCAGGTCCGCACCCCGCTGCTCGCCGCGCTCGGCGCCGGCAACCTGGCCGGCCAGGCCGTCACCGACGCCGTGGCCAAGGCCCGCGAGAACGTGGCCAAGAGCAGCGAGAGCGCCCGCAAAAACCTGCAGGAGCTGCCGACCGACGTCGAGAGCCTCCGCGAGAAGCTGGACCCGGCCGAGCTGCGCAAGGTCATCGACGAGTACACCGAGGCCGCGCTGAAGCTGTACAACAAGCTGGCCGAGTCGGGCGAGCAGGCGTGGGACAAGTTCTCCGCGCAGCCGCAGGTCAAGAAGGCCATCGAGCAGCTCGAAGAGGCCCTCACCACCGCGCAGGGCCAGGTCGAGGACGTCACCACCGACGTCCGCGAGCGCGTCGACGGTGTGCTGTCGACCTTCACCAAGCGCACCCGCTCGGTCGGCGAGAAGACCGCGCGCAAGGTGACCGAGGTCGCCGGCGAAGCCGCCGAGGCCGTCGAGGAGCTGGGTGACGACGTCGCCCACGAGACCCGCTCGGTGTCCCGCAAGGTCGCGAACAAGACGGCCCCGAAGACCGCCGCCCCGGCCCGCCGGACCACCACGACGACCACCGGCACCGCCGCGAAGAAGCCGGTCGCGCCGAAGACCGACAAGTAAAAACGCCGTGAACACCCGGCCCCGCCATCGGACCTCCGGTGGCGGGGCCGGGGTCGTTCGGGCGGTTTGCCGTAAGCTGTGGCTGTGCTAGTTGCCTACTGGATCCTCGAAGTCATCCACTGGGGCAGCGCGCTGGTCGGGCTCTTCGCCTTCGTGCACGCGTTGCTGCAGCGTGCCGACGCCTATTCGGCCGCCGACCGCAAGACCAAGCCCATCTGGATGCTGATCACCGGCGGCTCGACGCTCGCCATGGCGCTGTTCAGCGTGATGGGCCCGGGGATGATCTTCTGGGTGCCCGCGATGGCCGCGGCGCTCGTCTACATCGTGGACGTCCGCCCCAAGCTCATCGAGGTCCAGCGCGGTGGCTCCAACTGGTGAGCTCCTTCCCGCCCCCGTCGCACTCGGCGGGGGCGCTGTTTAATGGGGTCGTGACCTGGACCATCGCCGGGAGCTTGACTGTCGTTCCCGCCCCCACGCGTACTGACCTCCTCGCCGAGCCCGTCGCCAAGGCGCTGGCCGCGCTAGCCGAGCCGGATGCCATCGGCGTCACGGAAATCGACCCGTCGCTGGCCGACACGGCCGCCTTCTGCGAGGTCTACGGCTCGCCGCTGACGGCGTCCGCGAACTGCGTCGTCGTCGCAGGCAGGCGCTCCGGCGAAGTCCGCTTCGCTGCCGCGCTCGTGCTCGCGACGACCCGCGCCGACGTCAACGGCGTGATCAAGCGCCGCCTCGACGTCCGCAAGGCGTCGTTCGCGCCGATGGACGAAGCCGTCTCACTCACCGGGATGGAGTACGGCGGCATCACGCCCGTCGGCCTGCCCGCCGAGTGGCCGATCCTGATCGACAAGGCCGTCGCCGACGCGCCCGAGCTGGTCATCGGCAGCGGGATCCGCGGCAGCAAGCTGCTGATCTCCGGCGCCGCGCTGGCCGCGCTGCCCGGGGCCGAGGTCATCGAGGGTCTCGCGCAGTGACGTCGGTCTGGCTCCGGTACCTGACCGGCGCCGACATCGATTCGCTCGGTGTCACGGACGCGGACATCGTCGGCGCGGTCGAGGACGTGCTCGCCGACCACGGCCGCGGCCAGGTCGTCTTCGAGCCGCGTATGCACCTCGTGCCGGACAACGGCGGCAAGGGCCACTTCAACATCCTTCGTGGCCACCTGTCGGCGAAGCAGGTCAGTGGCGTCAAGGTCGTCGGTGACTTCGTGGGGAACTTCGAACGGGGCCTCCCTTCGGAAATGGCGTTGATCCTGCTGCTGGACCCGGACACCGGCATGCCGCGGGCGATCGTCGACGGCACGATGATCACCGAAGCCCGCACCGGCGCGATGACCGCCGTCGGCGCGAAGTACCTCGCCCGCCCGGACTCGCGGGTGCTCGGGCACATCGGCGCCCGCGGTACCGCTTGGTGGAACGTCGTGCTCCTCGACTCGTTGTTCGACTTCGCCGAGATCCGCGTGACCAGCAAGCGCCCGGAGTCACGTGAGGACTTCGGCCGCCGGCTGTCCGAGCGGCTCGGCAAGGACGTCCGCGTCTGCGCCACGGCCGAGGAGACCCTGGACGGCGCAGACATCCAGGTCGAGGCCTCCCGGCTGGTCGAACCCGAGGCGCTGGTGCGCCGCGAGTACCTCCGGCCGGGCACCTTCCTGGTGCCCTACGGCACGATCAGCGCGCTGGAGCTCACGCTGCTCGACGACATCGACAAGGTCGTCGTCGACGACTGGCGCGAATCGCAGTCCGGCAACCCGCGATTCGGCGCCCTGCGCCCGCAGCTCAACGCCGGCCTCCTCACCGCGGACGGGGTCCACGCCGAGATCGGCGACATCGTGGCGGGCAAGAAGCCCGGCCGCGAGCACGACGCTGAGCGGATCCTGTTCTGGCACCGCGGACTGTCCACAACGGACGTCGCGGTGGCGAACATGATCCTGGCCCGTGCCGAGGCTTCCGGCGTCGGCACCATGCTGCCGTACCGATGATCGTCACCGGAAGCGATTTCGCCGACGGTGAACGGTTGGTTCTGACCAAACCGCTGGTAGAAGCCCTGAAAGCGCGTCGGGACGAGGTCTTGGCGGCCCTCCGAAAGGGTGAAAACCCGGTGTACGGCGTCAACACCGGGATGGGCCGCCTCGCGGGCGTCGCGCTCGACGCGCGGCAACAGGCCGAACACCAGCGCAACCTGCTGATCGGTCGCGCCGTCGGAGGCCCGCCGTGGTTGCCGCCGGAAGACGTCCGCGCGCTGCTTGTGGTGCGGCTGCGCGACTTCCTGCGCCCGTGGTCGGGCGTGAGCCCGGACCTGGTGCAGTTCCTGGTCGACCGCCTGAACGACGGTTTCACCCCGGCGGTGCCGCGTACCGGACTCGGCAGTTCGGGCGAGATCATCCCGCTGTCGCACGCTTTCCAGACATTCCTCGGCATCGGCACGGTCCTCGAAGACGGCGTCGAGACGCCCGCGGCCGAGGCGCTCGCCGCGCGTGGCGCCACGCCTTATGTCCTTGGCCCTAAGGAAGGCGCGTCGCTGATCCAGGGATCTCCGCTGGCCGTGACGCACGCCCAGCGCGGCTGGGCGGAGGCGCGGCGACTGATCCGCCTGCAGACGCTGACAGCGGCCTTCGCGATCGACGTCCTCGGCGCGCCCCGCGCGGTGTTCGCACCGGTCATGGCCGGCGGCGACGACCACCTGCGGCGTCTGCTGGAAGAACTGAACGACCTGGTCAGCGGCGGTTTTGTGCGTTCGGACGTCGTCCAGTCGCCGCTCTCGGTGCGGGTCGCGCCGCGGGCCCTGGCGCACGCGGACCGCGTCGCCACGGACCTGCGCGAGACGTGGCTGCGCTGGGAGTCGATGCCAGGGGATTCACCGTCGTTCGTCGACGGCGAGTTCGTGCCGGGCACCGGCTACCACGCGGTGGACCTCGGACTGCGGATGGACGCGCTGACGGCGGCGCTGGTGCACGTCGGCGAGGTGTCGGTGCAGCGGATGCACCGGCTGCTGGACGAGCGCTTCAGCGGTCTCCCGGCGCAGCTCACGGCCGATCCGGGCCCGCGAGCGGGACTGGTGCCGCTGCACAAGCGCGCGGTCGGTGAGCTGCACGCGCTGCGCCGCCTCGCGACTCCCGCGACCCTCGGCTCGATCGACACCTCGGCCGGCCAAGAGGACGTGCAAGCGTTTGCGTGGGCGGCGGGTGAGCAGCTGCGTTCGGCCGCGGCGCACCTGTTCGCGATCACGGCGTGCGAGCTGATCACGGGCTCCCAGGCGCGGTATCTGACTGAGGGCGAGGGGGCCGCCGGGCTCTGCGAGTCGTACGAATGGGTGCGATCGGTGGTGCCACCGCTGGACGAGGATCGTCCGCTCGGGCCCGAGGTCGAGCGCCTGATCGCCGCCTGCCGGGCTAGCTGATCATCCGGCTGGTTGCCGGGCTTGCGTTGGTCGCGCTGCCGGAGGTCACCTTGCCGCAGCGGCTGGTCGCCCGTCCGTGGGTCAGCCCTGTGGACCGATTGATCGTCCGGACGAGAAGGCGGGCCTGTCCTGCCGGTTAATCGGCCGGACGCAATCCCGTCGATTGCCGCTGCTCGCCCCGTTTCAACGCGCCGAACATCCTTGCCACACAAGGCTTGTCCTCTTCTGCTCCCCGCGCGTGGGGACGCCCCCGGTCTCAACTCTATCGGCCAGCGCCGACGTTTTCGGGCCGCGCAAGGGAAATCCACCGAGTTGTCCACAGGTTGATCCCGATGTGGATAACCGCCCCGAATCCGGCCCCGAATCGGACAGGCCGCGCATCGCGGCCGCTACGTTCGTTGGTGTGCGCCCTCCGGGGACGCGGGCCCCGAGGAAGGAGGGATACGACAGCGGGTCCGGGTGCAGGTGAGGGTGCGCGCATAAGGGCGGAAGCCGAGATCGCGATACAACGGGAGGGCAGCTGGGAACTTCGGAACACCGATCACGGGATACACCACGGCTTCGCGAGCGCCGGCGTCACGCGTCGCGTGCAGCGCGGCGAGGCACACCGCGCGGGCCAGACCCAGCCGTCGGAACTCCGGCAAAGTTCCGACGGGCTCCAGCTCGCCGACGGCGTTGCGGTCGTCGAGCCAGATCAGGCACTGGGCGGCGAACCGGCCGTCGGGTGCTTCCACGACCCAGTCCAGCCGGTCGCGTACGGCCAGGCTCGCATGACGTTGCGGTAGCTCGGTTCGGTCACCCGCGACGGGTGCCACACCGCACGATGCACGGCCACGCGCCGGGCCAGATCGTCCGCACCGACCGGGCGGACGGTGAACCCGCCGGGCACCACCGGTTCCGGCAGATCTTCGAGGAGGCGAGACATATACGACTGGTGAACGGAACTCTTCGGAAGCACGTAACCGCTTCGCTTCAACGCGGCGATGACATGCTTCTCGGCGTCGAGCACCGTGACAGTGAGCTCGGCGGCGGTGGCGGTGTCCTCGAACCAGCCGAGCACCTCGGACGCGAGTTCGGGGCGCGCCGGATCGACGAGCAGCGCCAGCCCACCGGGTAGCGAAACCCAGCCCCAGGCGACGACTTCGCGACCCGCTTCCCACAGTACGGTCGGCCACTCGGCTTCGCGGCCCACGTGCTGGAACCGCTGCCACGCGAGATCCCCGACGTGCACCGAACTCGACCGCGACCAGATCCGCTGGGCCAGGCTCTGCATGGCCCGCAGGTCCTCCGGACCGGTGTAGTCGCGGCGCGTGACGGCGGGCATGGGCAGAATCGTCCTGTGCCGCGGCGGCTCCTGCCAAGCGGATTTCCGGAGGGGTCGGAGTGGACGTCGGGTTGATCGGGCGCGCGGTCGCGATGTTCGCCGTGACGAACGTCGACGACTTGGTGCTGCTCGCGGTGTTCTTCGGCCAGGCGGCCGGACGTCGCGGTGAGCTCAAGGTCGTGGCCGGGCAGTTCCTCGGCTTCGCGGCGATCTTGGCCGCGTCGGTCGCGGGCGCGCTCGGGGCGGGGCTGCTGCCCGACGGTGCCGTCCGGTGGCTGGGCGTGCTGCCGGTGCTGCTCGGGATCCGCGCGGCTTGGCAGGCGTGGCGCCGGGACGACGACGAACCGGTACCGGCGAGTGGCGTGCTCGCGGTCGCGGCGGTGTGCTTCGCCAACGGCGGCGACAACATCGGCGTGTACGTCCCCGCATTCGCGGCGACCGGCCCCGCGGGCCTGGCCGGCTACGGCGCGGTGTTCCTGGCGGGAGTGGCGGTGTGGTGCGTGATCGGCCGCTTCCTCGCGACCCGGCCGACCGTCGCCCGAGCCCTCGCCCGCTGGGGGCACGTGGTGCTGCCGGCGGTGCTGATCGCGCTCGGCGTGCTGATCCTGACCGGCGCGTTCTAGCCGACGCGACGCCAGGGCGAGGTCTGCTTCCGGCACAGGCGTTGGTGGGAGGGGAGGGGGAGGGCCCCACTCGGCTGGGAGGAGCGCCACCCGGCGGACGATGAGCGGTCGGAAGAAGGACTGTCACTCGGCCGAGGGAGCCGATCGGGCGAAGGGGTCGTCACCTGGCTGAAGAGAAAGTCAGTAGGACGAAGGAGAGGCTGTCGGGAAAGGGGCCACCCGGGTGGGAGGTGGCGGCACTCGGCGGTTGGGGACCAGCTGGCAGGAGGGCCACCCGACGGCGGAGTTGGCGCCCGGCGGCCGGGAGCCGGGAGCCGGGTACGGCGGGGTTGCCGCACAGCGGAAGAGGGTGCCGTACGGCGGAAGGGGTGTCGCACAGCGGAAGGCCTGCAGCCCAGACGGGAGTCAAACCGGCCATGGGCGGACCAACCTGGCGGCAGGGGTGCCCCGGCGGGCCGAGTGCTAGTCGCGGCGGGCGTTCTGCAGGGCCAAGCCTCGCGGTGTCGCCAAGCGGGTGAGCAACGCGAACACGCCGTCGCACACCAGGGCCAGGACCACCGCGGCCAGGCCGCCGGCGAAGATCTCGCCGTAGCCCTGCGCTCCCAGTGCGAAGCCGTCGACTATGTAGCGGCCCAGGCCGCCGCCGTCGTTGACGATGGCGCCGATTGCGACCGTGGCGATCAGCTGGAGGAACGACACTCGGGCGCCCGCCAGGATCACCGGGGACGCCAGCGGGAGCTCCAGCTTGAGCATGATCTGCCACTCGCGGTAGCCCGTGCCACGGGCCGCGTCGACCGTCTCCTGCTCTAGGGACACCACGCCCGCGTACGTGTTGGTGAACAACGGCGGCATCGCCAGGGCGACCAGGGCCAGCAGCAGTGGCCAGAACGTCGTGTCCAGCTCCCAGCGGCTGGCCAGGAACCAGAACAGGATGATCAAGCCGAAGCTCGGGATCGCGCGGCCGATGTTGACCGCGCTGCTCGCGAGGAACGCGCCCCGGCGGTAGTGGGCCAGCCACAGGGCCGCGGGGATCGTCAGCACCGCCGCGATCACCAGCGCGAGGAGGGAGAACCTGAGGTGCTCGAGCGTCCGGTAGGGGATGCCCGCCTTGTCCGTCCAGCTCCAGCGGTTCGGGTCGGACAGCCAGGCGTTCACCTGGTCGAGGAAGCTCATCGCGCCCGCACCTTCCGGGTCCAGGGTGCCAGCAGGCGTTCGCTGAACCACAGCAGCAGATCCACGACCACCGCGAGGACCACCGACAGCCCGACGCCGACGATGATCTCCGTCGGGTTGGGGGTCGCCGTCTGGATGCCCGCGCGGATGAAGTAGCCCAGACCACCCAGTCCGAGCATCGAGGTGACCGTGACCAGGCCGATGGTCGTCACGGCGGCGACGCGCAGGCCGGCGATCACCACCGGGAGCGCCAGCGGCAGCTCGATCTGCCACAACAGCCGGCCGCGTGTGTAGCCCATGCCGATCGCGGCCTCGCGGACCTCGTTGGGCACCTGGTCGACGCCGGTGACGATGTTCCTGATCAGGATGAGCAGCGTGTACGTCGCGAGCGGGATCATCGCGGTCACGAACGTCAGCCCGAAGAACGGCACCAGCACGGCGAACGCGCCCAGGCTCGGGATCACGTACAACGCGCCCGCGGTGCTCAGGATGACGCCGTACGACCAGCGGAACCGCAAGGACAGCACCGCCAGCCCGATCGAGACGACCAGGCCGATGCCGAGCGCGGCGCCCGTGAGCGAGATGTGCTCGACGAAGCGCTGGGCGATGTCGTCGGCGTTGCGATCGACCCAGCGCCACTGGAAGATCGGCGGTCCGCTGTCGGCGGCCAACGGGGTCACCGCGGTCACGTGCACCGGCCAACCCTACCCCGATCGGGCAGTGAAATTCCGCAGGCTGGGAATTCTGGCGCTTTTCTCCCAACATGTGGATCCTTGTCGGTGGACAGGGCTAGGGTCCTTTCGTCTGTTCGAGTGACGAGGGAGTGGGGATTCGTGCGCTGGTTCCGGAACGCGTCCGTGATGGCGGTGGCCGTCGCGGCGACGCTCGGTTTGGCCGCCTGTGGGGGTGGCAGCGACAGCAGTGACAAGCCCGCCGCGCCGGGCAAGGGTGGGGCGCCGATCGTCGTCGCGTCCTTCAACTTCACCGACAGCCAGATCCTGGCCGAGATCTACGCGCAGGCGCTGGAGGCCAAGGGCTACCCGGTGACGCGCAAGCTGAACCTGGGCTCGCGCGAGCTGATCTACCCGTCCCTGAAGTCCGGTGAGCTGCAGTTCATCCCGGAGTACCAGGGCGCGGCGATCACGACCGGCTTCGGCAAGGACGCCGGGAAGACGGCGCAGGAGGAGCACGACCAGCTGGCGAAGCTGTTCGAGCCCAGCGGCGTCTCGCTGCTGAACTTCGCCCCGGCCGAGGACAAGAACACCTACATCATCAAGTCCGACCTGGCCAAGGAAAAGGGCATCGCCTCGATCAGCGACCTGAAGAAGCTGGACAAGGTCGTCATGGCGGGCCCGCCCGAGTGCGAGAAGCGCCTGCCTTGCTACCAGGGCTTCAAGGACGTCTACAAGCTGACGAACTCGACCTTCCAGACGATCCAGGAAGCCGGGCCGCGGGTCGAGCAGCTCAAGTCCGGGGCCGTCACGGTGATCCCGGTCGACTCGGTCAGCCCGCTGACCGGTGACTCGAACTACACCGTGCTCAAGGACGACCTGAACATCGTGCCGACCGAGAACGTCGTGCCCGCGGTGAACAAGAAGGTGCTCGACGAGCGCGGTGCCGACTTCGCCACCGCCGTCAACGCGGTGAGCGCGAAGCTGACGACCGATGTCATGCGGGACCTGAACAAGCGCGTCGACTCCGACGGCGAGAAGGCCGAAGATGTCGCGAAGGACTGGCTGTCACAGGCCGGTCTCTGACCCACCGCACGAAGGCCGTCCCGGAAGGGGCGGCCTTCGTCATGCGGGGACTCCGCTGACGACCCAGGCGCGGGCCGACAGCGGGATCGAGCCGTCCGGGTTCGTCGGCAGGCGGCTGCGCAGCAGCTCGCGGACCTGCGAGCGGCGCGCTTCGGGCAACGTCATGAGGTACGTCGGCGCCGGCCCCTGGGCGCCCAGGAACGGCGTCCAGTAGTCGTCGAAGCCGGTGAACACCGTCGGGACCTTGATCTCCTCGACGGACACCGCGTCGAAGCCCGCCTCGGTCCACAGGCGGCCGAGCGGTTCCGGGCGGCACAGCGGGAAGCGGCGGCCCTCGTCGGGCACCGCCGGGTCGAGCTCGGCGGCGGCCTCCCAGAAGTGCCGGATCAGCTGCATGCCCTCGGCGAGGTCCCAGACGTACGCGGCGGCCACGCCGCCCGGCGCCGTCACCCGCGCGATCTCCGCGGCGGCCCGCGCCGGCTCGGGGACGAAGTTGAGGACCAGTCCGGTCACGACGACGTCGAAGCGGTCGTCTTCGAACGGCAGCGAACCCGCGTCGGCGATCTGGAACGTCGCGCGCGGGTCGGTGACGCCGGCGCGGGCGGTCTCCAGGAACGGCTCGGAGGGATCGACGCCGACGACTTCCGCGGGGTCGGCCGCGGCCAGCACGGCCGCCGTCAGCGCGCCGGTGCCGCAGCCCACGTCGAGCCAGCGGCCGCTCGCCGGGGCGTCGAGCCGCCGGACGAACGTCTCCGCGATCCGCCGGCTCCAGCGTCCGATGTAGGCCTCGTACGCGTCCCCGGCCACCCACATGTCTCCCGCCACCGTGTGAGTAGAACACACAAAAGCCCAGGTCAGCTGTGGGACAAATCATCCGTCGCGGCGCTGCCCGCCGCCCTCGCGCGGCGGAGGAAATCGCTGATCAGGTCCAGTTCGGCTTCGCTGTACTCGTCGCAGATCTCGTCGAGCGCGCCGTTCATGCCCGAATACAGCCGGAACAGCTCGACGTTGCGCCCGCGGACAGCGCGCACGGCGATCGCGCGCCGGTCGGTCGCCTCCGGGTCGCGTTCCCGGACGATCCAGCCGCCCTTCTGGAGGCGGTCGAGGATGCCGGTCATCGTCGCCGGGTGCAGGCCCGCGCTGCGGGCGAGCGAGCTCGGGCTCAGCGGGCCGTTGCGGGAGATCAGCTCGAGGCAGTCCAGGTCGACGTCCTTGATCGCCAGGCGGCCGCTGACCTGGTGGTTCAGCAGCGAAAGCTGGTTTCGAAGCTCGCGTAGCGCCTCTTTCACCGCCGTGGTCGACCGCCGCCGACGGCGGGCGGCGTCGACCCCGTCACCGGGTACGGAACTCATATGATATGCTCCTCGTATCATCTGGACTTCAGGCACAAGCGTAACCCGGGGGAAGGGATTCACCATGATCGTGCTCACCGGGGCGACCGGGCTGGTCGGCCGCCTGCTCGCCACCGAACTCGAGGACCACGGCGTCCGCGTCGTCACGCGCACGCCGCACAACGCGGGGTTCCCCGCGGGCGTCGAGGTCGTCGAAGGCGACCCGCAACAGCCGGCGACCCTCGAGAACGCGCTGCGCGGCGCCGATGCGCTCTTCCTGCACTCGCGCGCGGTCGGCGACGCCGCGTACGACGTCGTCGCGCTGGCTCGGG
Source organism: Amycolatopsis sp. NBC_00348 (assembly GCF_036114655.1). NCBI lineage: Bacteria > Bacillati > Actinomycetota > Actinomycetes > Pseudonocardiales > Pseudonocardiaceae > Amycolatopsis > Amycolatopsis sp. NBC_00348. The sequence goes on from NZ_CP107994.1 coordinate 8,884,200, forward strand.
AGCTGGGTGTCCGCCGGGTCGTCGCACTTGCCGCGGCCAATGTGGACGACCGGCCCGACGCGCAACCGTCGCGGTTCCGCGGTGACCGCAACAAGGAGGTCGACGACGCGGCCGCGGCGAGCGGCCTGGAGTGGGTCAGCCTGCGGCCCAGCTCCTTCGCGCTCAACGCCCTCACCGCGTGGGGCGGCCAGATCCGCGCCGGTGACGACGTCCGCTACGTCTACGCCGGCTTCGAGGAATCGCCGCTCCACGAACGCGACCTGGTCGACGTCCTCAGTCAAGCGCTCCTGGGTGACGAGCTGCTCGGCCGACGCGTTGACCTCACCGGCCCGGAATCGCTGTCCCACGGGGAAATGGTCCGGCAGATCGGCGTGGTGCTCGGAAGACCCTTGCGGTTCCAGGAGATTCCGGCTCCTGATGCGGCGAAAGGCATGCTGGCCAACGGATTGCCGGAACCGTTCGTCACGGCGATGATGGCCCGCTACGCCGCCCACGCCGCGCGGCCGCAGTTCCCGCCGACGCCGGAGGTCGAGAAGATCCTGGGCCGCCCGGCGCGCACCTTCGCCGAGTGGGCGGCCGATCACGCCACCGACTTCGGGGCGCCGAGATGAGGCTGACGCTCTTCGCCGCGTCCGGGCGGACCGGTGCGCACGTACTCGGCCAGGCGCTCGCCGCCGGGCACGAGGTCACGGCCGTGGTGCGGAATCCGGACGCCGTCACCGCGCCCGTCCGCATCGTCCAGGCGGACCTGACCGCGCCGGATCCGGTGGCGCTCAAGTCCGCAGTGGACGGTCGCGACGCCGTGGTCTCGGCTTTGGGACCGCGACACCACGATGAGTACGGCGTCGTGTCGAGCGGGACCCGCGCCATCGTCGAGGCGATGGGTGCGGCGGGGGTGCGGCGCCTGGTCGTCGTGAGCGTCGCCGGCATCTCGACGATCCCGACGCCGAGCCGGCCGGACCCGCCGAAGCGGGACCCGGGAATCGGGTTCTTCACGCGGACCGTGCTCTCGCCGCTGGCGAACCTGCGGTTGCGGAAGCACTACGAGGACGTCGCCCTGATGGAGCACGAGCTGCGGGTGAGCGGTCTCGACTGGACGTCGGTGCAGCTCCCGCTGCTGACCGACAAGCCGCCCACCGGGCACTACCGGATCGCGTACGAACAGAGCGTCCGCGGTGGCTTCAGGATCGCGCGGGCGGATGCGGCGCACTTCACGCTTCGTGCGCTCGGGATGCCCGAAACCGTGCGGCACTCCGTTGCGGTCGCCTACTGATTCGCCTACTGATTCGCCTACTGAAAGACATCCCAGGAGCGTAGATGTCAAGCAGCAACGTTCTCGGCGTGATGCGACCAGGCGGTCGTCTCGTCGTAGAGGGTGCCGGTTTTGAGGCAGCCGTGGAGGATGCCGACGAGTCGGTTGGCGACCTGGCGAAGCGCGGCGTTGTGGCTGACGCCGCGAGCGCGTTGCCGGTCGTAGCAGGCGCGGGTGCCAGGCGAGCGACTGAGCGCGCTGAACGCCTGGGTCAGAAGCGCGTCGATGAGCCGGTCGTTGTGCACGAACCGGGCCAGGGCGACCCTTTTCCGGCCGGAGGCTCGGGTGATCGGCGAGGTCCCGGCGTAGTTCTTGCGGGCCTTGGCGGTGGCGTAGCGGTCGGGGTCGTCACCGAACTCTGCGAGCACCCGGGCGCCGAGAACCGGCCCCAGACCAGGCTGGGACAGGACGATCTCAGCGGCCGGGTGCTGGCCAAAATAGGCCTCCACCTGCCCCTGCAAAGTTTTGACCTGCGCGTCCAAGACGGTCAGGACAGCGATCAGCGCCTGGACCGAGGCGGCGTAGGCGGCAGCCACGACATCCGGTTGGCCGAGATGCTCGGCGCGCAGCGCGGCCTGGATCACCGTCGCCTTCCCGGCGATGTTCTTGCGGCGCGCCCGCTTCAGCGCGCCGTTGATCTGGGCGAGGGTCAACCGGGCGGCCTGGGCCGGGGTGGGGGCCTTGGCCAGCAACTCCAGGGTGTCGGCGGCGTCGAGGTCGTCGAACGCGACCAGCGCGGCGGGGAAGTAGTCCCGCAGCGCGTGCCGCAACCGCTGGGTGTGACGGGTTCGTTCCCAGATCAGGGTTTTATGGGTGCGGGTCACGACCTTGACCGCCTCGGCCCGCGCGGAATCCCCGGCGACCGGCCGCAGCTCGTGGCTGTGGGTGCGGACCATGTCAGCCAGCACGTGGGCGTCGCCGGGGTCGCTTTTGGCGCCCGAGACCCCCAGCCGGTCACGGAACCTCGCGGACTGCAACGGGTTGACCGCCAGCACCGTGTATCCGGCCGCGACCAGCGCCGCGACCCAGGGGCCTCGGTCGGTCTCGATCCCGACCAGCACCTCGGCCTCGTCGGTCTCGTCCCCGGTCAGCTCGCCGATCATTGCGTGCAGCCTGGCCATCCCGGCGACGCCTTCGGGCAGCCGGGCCTTGGCCAGCCTGCGACCGGAGCCGTCCATCACCTCCACGTCGTGGTGGTCTTCAGCCCAGTCGTCTCCTGCGAACAGCCTCAATTGTCCTCCCGATCTCGGTCACCGTGAGCAGCCGGCGGGAGAACTATCAGCGACCTAATCAAGCAGTGCTCACGCGCGACCAGCGCGCGGGGCACGACATCCCAGCAGCGATCAATTCTCCCGTCCAACCGGCAGGGGCACGATCTTTCAGCAGGACTCGGTCGTCCAGGAATCCTGAGTGCTCACCTGCCGGTCGGCTACCGACCAGGAGTTTGCCGTATGGCTCGCTCCCAGACTGATTAGGAGTTCGATGACCACTGCGTTCCTGGTCGTCTCGCTGGTCGCCGTGGTGCTTAACGGCTTCTCCGGTGTCGCGGCTCTGGTGCACTTCAAGCCGATCCTGCCGGGCATGGCCGCCGCCGGGGTGCCGGAGTCGTGGCTGACCTTTCCCATCGGCACCCTCAAGACGGCCGGCGCGCTCGGTCTGCTGGCGGGGGTGGTGGTGTGGCCGCCTGTCGGGGCGGCCGCGGCGGCCGGGCTGGTGCTGTTCTTCGTCTGCGCGCTCTACACGCACGTCCGGGTGCACGACTACTCCGCTCAGTTCGGCCTGGCGAACGGCTTTCTCGCGGTGAACGCCGCCGCCCTGGGGCTCGCGCTCGCGGTCTAGGGTCGACGCGAAACCGGTGCCTCGGAGCCGGTACCTCGGAGAAGGAGTGAGATGGGAAAGGTCACGGCCACCGCGGAGCGGACGATCGACGCCCCGGCCGACAAGGTGCGCGCGCTCGTCGCGGACTACGCCGAAACGCGCCCGAAGCTGCTCACCGAGCACTACCGCGACTACGAGGTGACCGAGGGCGGCGTCGGCGCCGGGACCAAGGCCGGCTGGAAGCTGCAGGCGACCTCCAAGCGCGTGCGCGACGTCAAGGCCACCGTCAGTGAGCCGAAGCCCGGCACCCTGGTCGAGACCGACGCGAACTCCAGCATGGTCACCACCTGGACCGTCAGCGAGGCCGGCGAGAAGAGCCTAGTCCGGATCGAGACGAGCTGGGACGGCGCGGGCGGCGTCGGCGGGTTCTTCGAGAAGACGTTCGCGCCGGGCGGGCTCAAGAAGATCTACAACGGCGTCCTCGGCAAGCTCGCCGAAATCGTGTGACGGTGAGCAGGGTGTGACCGGTCACCATCGGAATGTGCGCCCCGCTCGGCCGGTTGTACCGGGAGAATCCGGGGCGCCTGCCCCGCTTGACGTCTCGACCTTAGGAGTTCGACGGTGAACGCACCCGCCCAGGCGACCGAGATCCGGCTCGCTTCCCGCCCGCACGGTGTCCCCACGGACGAGAACTTCGCCATCGTGGACACGGAGATTCCGAGCCCGGGCGAGGGCCAGATCCTGGTGCGCAACCTGGTCATGAGCGTCGACCCGGCCATGCGCGGGCGCATGCGCGACGTGAAGTCGTACGCGCCGCCCTTCGCGGTCGGCGAAGTGATGTATGGCGGTGCGGTCGGCGAGGTCGTCGAGTCGAACGTCGACGACGTCAGGCCGGGCGAGCACGTGCTGCACCAGGCCGGCTGGCGCACCCACGCCGTGCTCGACGCGAAGCGGTTCGTGAAGGTGGACGCGTCCGCCGCGCCGCTGTCGACCTACCTCGGTGTGCTCGGCATGCCGGGCCTGACCGCGTACGCGGGCCTGCTGGAGTCCGCCGAGTTCAAGCCGGGCGACACCGTGTTCGTGTCCGGCGCGGCCGGCGCCGTCGGCTCGCTGGTCGGCCAGCTCGCGAAGCTCAAGGGCGCCAAGCGCGTCATCGGCTCGGCCGGGTCGGCGGAGAAGGTCCGCCACCTGATCGACGACCTCGGGTTCGACGCCGCCTTCAACTACAAGGACGGCCCGGTCGTGGAGCAGCTGCACCAGGCCGCGCCGGAGGGCATCGACGTCTACTTCGACAACGTCGGCGGCGAGCACCTCGAGGCCGCGATCGACGCCATCACGCTGCACGGCCGGATCGCCGTCTGCGGGATGATCTCGCAGTACAACGCCACCGAGCCGACACCGGCGCCGCGCAACCTCTCGCAGATCATCGCCAAGCGGCTCACCATCCGCGGCCTGCTGGTGATCGACCACTGGGGCCTGCAGCAGCAGTTCGTCAGCGAGATCGCGCCGCTGGTGACGTCCGGGCAGATCAAGTACTCGGAGACCTTCGTCGACGGCATCCGCAACGCGCCGGAGGCGTTCCTGGGCCTGCTGTCCGGGGCCAACACCGGCAAGATGCTGGTCCGGATCGCGGAGTAACCGGCGGCGGGGCCCGACCCCGGCCGGCCGGGGTCGGCGCAGCTAACCCAGCAGCGCGGCCAGTTCCGGCAGGGTCGACGCCGTGTAGGTGGGCGCGGGCGAGCCGGGCAGCGGGCGGACGCCGGGGCGGGTGAGCAACGCCGTCCGCAGGCCCGCTGCCTGCGCGCCCGCGATGTCCCAGTCGTGCGCGGCGACCATCACCGCGTCGCGCGGCTGAAGCGAATACGCGTCGAGGACCTGCCGGTACGGCTCCGGTGCCGGCTTGAGGCGGCCCGCCTGCTCGGCCGAGAAGATCCGGTCGAGCAGCGGCGCCAGCCCGGAGTTCTGCAGCTGCGCCTCGGCCGTGGCGAGTGGGGAGTTCGTCAGCGCGACGACGTCGTGGCCCGCTTCGCGCAGCTTCGTCAGGCCCTCGGCGACGTCCGGGTGGGCCGGGAGCGAACGCAGGCCTTCGCCGATCGCGGTGAGCTGACCGGACGTCAGCTCACGGCCGTGCCGGGCGGCGACCTCGACGGCGGCTTGGCCGGCGATGCCCGCGAAGTCGCGGTAGCCGCCTGACGCGGTCACAGTCAGCACCGTGTGGATGGCCAGCCCGAACCACTCGCGCCGGAGTTCGGGGCTCCCGATGGTCTCGTCGAGCGCGGCGAGGTCGAGCAGGGTCTCGTTGACGTCGAAGACGCACAGCATGGCTTCAGTATTGCTTGGTCCGGGACCCTTCGTTGAGTCTCGCGTCCAGCTCCTCCACCGAAACCGGCAAGGACAGCTGGTCGCGCAGGATCGTGCCCAGGGACGGCAGCGTCGAGCGCTCCGGCCAGGTCTCCGGCTTCCACAGCGAAGACCGCAGGAACGCCTTCGCGCAGTGCATGAACAGCTCTTCGACCTCGACGACCACCGCGAGCCGCGGGCGCTTGCCCTTGACCACCAGGTCGTCGAAGTACGGCGCGTCCGACACCAGCGTCGCCCGGCCGTTGACGCGCAGCGTCTCGTTCATGCCCGGCACCAGGAACAACAGGCCCGCGTGCGGGTTGTCGACGATGTTGCGGAAGCTGTCGACCAGCTTGTTGCCGGGCCGGTCCGCGAGCACCAGCGTCCGGTCGTCGAGCACCAGCACCGAACCCGCCGGGTCGCCGCGGGGTGAGACGTCGCAGCTGCCGTCCGGTGCCGACGTCGCCAGCAGGACGAACGGCGAATGCGCGATCAGGGTGCGCGCGTGGTCGTCGATGTGGTCGAGGACCTTCTGCCGGGTCGTCGGCGACGACTCGCCGACCAGCTCCCGCAGGGCCTCGTGGCTGTCGATGATGCTCCCCATCACCCCAAGCTAGCCGAGAGTCCGGCCCGCGATCGCGATCCGAGCCGCTTCCGTGGACTTCGCCACGACCTGGTCCACCGAGTACCCGTGCTTCACGAAGATGCCGTCGAGCTGGAACGTGCCGTAGCCGTGGGCCTGGGTGAACAGCTGCTCCATCAGCTCCAGCGCCGTGCCCGGGTCGGGGGCGACCGTCAGGCACAGCATCAGGAACTGGTCGGTCAGCCGCCGGGTCTGCTCGTGCAGCTCCGCGTGGTCCGGGCCCTGGAGGCCGTCGGCGTAGATGACGTTCATCCCGGCCCGCCGCTCGATCAGGTAGCGCGTGTAGGCGCCGGCCGCCGCGGCCAGGGCGGCCACCGGGTCGTCGTGGGCGGCGGCCGCCGCGGTGACGCGCTCGGCGAGCTGGCAGGCGACGTGGCACGCGACTTCGGCCAGCAGGCTCTCCCGCGTCGCGAAGTGGCGGTACGGCGCGCCGGGGCTGACCTGAGCACGCTTCGCCACCTGGGCCACCGAAAACCCGGCGAGGCCCTGCTCGGCGATCAGGTCCAGGGAGACGCGCACGAGCTCGCCCCGCAGGTCACCGTGGTGGTACTTGCCGCCCATGACGTGGCTCACATCTTCCGTTCGGAATATGTAAGAGGCCTCTTACGTAGATCCATGTAAGAGGCCTCTTACGGAGGCTCTCGTTCACACGGTACTTCTTTTGGAGGGGTTTCATGAGCACGACCACGCACGCGATCGCCGCACCGGCGCCGGGCGCGCCGCTCGCGCCGACCACGATCGAACGCCGTGACCTGCGTCCGAACGACGTGCTGATCGACATCGCCTTCGCCGGCATCTGCCACAGCGACCTCCACCAGGCGAAGGAAGACTGGGGCCAGGCGATCTTCCCGATGGTCCCGGGCCACGAGATCGCCGGCGTGGTCGCCGCGGTCGGCCCGGACGTCACCAAGTACCAGGTCGGCGACCGCGTCGGCGTCGGCTGCATGGTCGACTCCTGCGGCGAGTGCGAGTACTGCCGGGCCGGCACCGAGCAGTTCTGCGTCAAGGGCAACGTCCAGACGTACAACGGCGTCGGCTTCGACGGCGAGAACACCTACGGCGGCTACAGCCAGCAGATCGTCGTGAAGGACGCCTTCGTCTGCGGCATCCCGGAAGGCATCGACCTCGACGTCGCCGCGCCGCTGCTGTGCGCGGGCATCACCACCTACTCGCCGCTGCGCCACTGGGGCGCCGGCCCCGGCAAGAAGGTCGCCGTGATCGGCCTCGGCGGGCTCGGGCACATGGGTGTCAAGATCGCCGCCGCGATGGGCGCCGAGGTGACGGTGCTGAGCCAGAGCCTCAAGAAGCAGGAGGACGGCCTGAAGCTCGGCGCGACCGACTACTACGCGACCAGTGACGAGGCGACGTTCGACGTCCTCAAGGGCAAGTTCGACGTCATCCTCAACACCGTGTCGGCCAAGCTGCCGATCGACGCCTACCTCGGCCTGCTGAAGGTCGGCGGCGCGATGGTCAACGTCGGCGCGCCCGGCGAGCCGCTGAACTACAACGCCTTCTCGCTGCTGGGCGGCAACAAGGTGCTGGCCGGGTCGATGATCGGCGGCATCGCCGAGACCCAGGAGATGCTCGACTTCTGCGCCGAGCACCACATCGGCGCCGAGATCGAGGTCATCCCGGCCGGCAAGGTCAACGAGGCCTACGAGCGCGTCGAGAACTCCGACGTGCGCTACCGGTTCGTCATCGACACCTCGACCATCGAGGCGTGAGGACGCGGCACGGCAACCGCGTCAGAACACCACGGTGCGGTTGCCGTGCACCAGGACCCGGTTCTCCAGGTGCCAGCGCAGGCCGCGGGCCAGGGTGACCTTCTCGATGTCGCGGCCCTTGCGGACCATGTCCTCGACCGAGTCGCCGTGGTCCACGCGGATCACGTCCTGGTCGATGATCGGGCCCGCGTCGAGGTCCGCGGTGACGTAGTGGCAGGTCGCGCCGACGAGCTTCACCCCGCGCGTGTGCGCCTGGTGGTACGGCTTCGCGCCGACGAACGACGGCAGGAAGCTGTGGTGGATGTTGATCGCCCGGCCGGCCCACGCGCGGCACAGGTCGGCGGGCAGGACCTGCATGAACCGGGCCAGCACCACCGCGTGCGGGTCGTGCTCGTCGACCAGCTCGCGGACCTCCTCGAACGCCTCGGCCTTGCCACCGGCCGGGAACGGCACGTGGTGGAACGGGATCCCGTGCGCGCGGGTGATGCCGGCGAGCGACTCGTGGTTGCCGATCACCGCGGCGACGTCGACGTCGAGCTCGCCGGACGCGACGCGGCCGAGCAGGTCGTAGAGGCAGTGCCCGGCCTTCGACACCAGCACGACCGCGCGGCGGCGCTCACCGGTGTCGCTGACCTGCCAGCTCGACTCCGCGGACAGGTCCGCGGCCACCTCGGCGAACCGGGCCCGCAGCCCGGTCGCGTCGAACGGCAGCGAGTCCGCGCGGACGACCTGGCGGGTGAAGAACCAGCCGGTGTCCGGATCGGTGTGGTAGGCCGCTTCGACGATCCAGCCGCCGTGCTCGGCGAGGAACCCGGAGATCCGGGCGATGATGCCGGTGCGGTCGGGGCAGCCGAAGGTGATGACGTAGCGGCGTTCGGGAGCGGTCACGCCGGATATTGTCCCTGGCGCTGGTCACACGGCGGGGAGCCGGTCCCCGGTGACCGAGGCGTTGTTCGGGCGGCCGTACAGCGCCCGGTAGACGTCGTCGGCGGCACCCGCCACCTCGGTCTCCGGCGTGCCGACGGTCCACGTCCGTTCCGGCGTCGTGATCCGCACGCCGATGGTGAGACCGCGCTGCGGGACGAGGAAGGTCAGGAACTCGTCGATGCCGTCGTTCGCGAACTCGGGGGAGAAGCGCGTCTTCGGAACGTCTTCGAGGGCTGATTCGGCGTCGAGGCGGTGGATCGCCGTTTCGTGGGCCATCCGGCGGCCCCACGGGGTGCCGGGGTTCCGCGCCAGGGCTTCGCGCAGCGCCAGGCGGTGGCCGTCCCACCACCCGAGCAGGTCGTCCCAGCCCGAAGGCGGTACCGGCTTCACCGGCCGGTTCACCGCCAAGCTGACAGCGAGGCCGTGCACGAAACCGATGTGCGCCACCAGGTCATGAACAGTCCACTTCGGACAGTTTCGGACCGGCGCCGTCGGCCCGGCTTCCAGTGCCGCTCGTTTCAGCGCGTCCGCGTGGATGTCGATCGCTTCCCGCATGCGCCGACCGTAGCCGCCGCCCGCCTTCGATCGCGAGCACCAGCGCGAGCCCGAGGCCGAAGGACAGCAGCAGGCCCTTCACCGGTTCGCCGGCGAACGCGGCCCCGCCGGCCAGGCCGATCAGGACGCTGTAGACCGCCCAGATCGCCGCGCCCGCCGCGTCCACCAGCACGAACCGCGGGAGCGGGTAACCGAGGCTGCCGTTGGCGAGCGCGCTGGCGACGCGGCCGCCGGGCAGGTAGCGGGCGGCGATGATCAGCAGGCCGCCGTGGTGGCGCACCTGGTCCCGCGCCCACTCGTACCGGCGCGGCCCGGCCGGCCCGCGCCGCAGCAACGCGATCGCCCGCGGCCCGGCGGTGCGCCCGACGGCGTACCCGAGGCAGTCGCCCGTCCACGCCCCGCCGGCGGCGACCGCGGCGAGCAGCGCCAGCTGCGCCGGATCCGGCCCGAACAGGACGGCGACGGTGACGACGGTCGTCTCGCTCGGCATGAACGGCAGCAGCGCGTCCAATCCGGACACCGCGAAGACGAGCACCCACAGCCACGGCGAGCCCAGCGCGCCGCGCAGCAGCTCGGTGACGTGCCCCAGGAGTTCCACGGCTTCATGGTGATCACCGCAGGTCACCCGCGGGTGACGCAGCGGGGTGCGGCCGGTGAACAGCGGATCTACGGGGCGACCGGGGCGACGGCGGCCCACGGCACGGTCAGCTCGCCGAGCCGGATGCGCCCCGGCGGGCCCAGCACCGGCCAGCCGCGGGAACCCAGCAGCCGCACCGTCTCCAGCCAGCGGGAGCGGGCGCCGAACGCCTGGTGCGGGGCCGCGGCCGCCCAGCAGGCGTCCAGTGTGGCCAGCAGCTCGTGGACGCGCTCGCCGGGGACGTTCCGGTGGATCAGCGCCTTCGGCAGCCGCTCGGCCACCGTCGACGGCCGGTCCAGGCCCGCGAGCCGGACCGACAGCGTCAGCGAGACCGGGCCGTCGCGGGACACCAGGACCCACGTCGAGAGGCGGCCGATCTCGTCGCACGTGCCTTCGACCAAGAGCCCTTCAGGGGGCATCGACTCCAGCATCAGCTGCCACGCGCCCGCGACCTCGTGCTCCGCGTACTGGCGCAGCACGTTGAACGCCCGGACGAGCACCGGGCGCGTGCCGGCCAGCTCGAACCCGCCGCGCTGGAACGAAAGCCAGGGCGGCGACGCCGCGGACTGCGCGAAAGCGACCCGATCGGCGTCCAGCTCCAGGCCCAGCACCCGGACGTCGGGGCGGACCCGGCGCAGCCAGCGGGCCAGCTCCACGGTGGTCACCGGGGACGCGCCGTAGCCGAGGTCGACGACCAGGGGTGAGCCGGCCGCGCGCAGCAAGCGGGTCGTCGGGGGCGCCGTGGCGATCCACCGGTCGACCCGGCGCAGGCGGTTGGGGTTGGTCGTTCCTCTGGTCGGCGCGCCGACCGGGCTCAGGCGGCGTCGGCCAGCCACTTCGCGGAGAATTCGGCTTCGCGGTCCAGCAGTTTGGTGACTTGTTCGGCGATCACGCTCTCCAGCTTCGCGCCGAACAGCGGGATCCGCACGATCACCTCGCCGCTCGTCCGCAGCACCGTCTTGCCGCCGTCGGCCAGCAGCGCGGTCCGCGCGTTGATCTCGCCCGGGACGCCGCCGACCTCGACCGACGCCTTGCCCTGGTACTCCGCGCCGGACGGCTGCCAGATCTGCGTGCGCGTCACCATCAGGTCGCCTTTGTGGAGCGTCCGGACGGCCTGCGGCAGCTTGTCCGCGCTGATGCCCTGCCGCAGCTGGTAGCGCAGGCCCTTCTCGGAGACCTCGTAGGACAGCAGCGCCGCGGCGTGCCCGCCGAGCTCCTCCAGGCGCGCCCGCAGCGCGTCCTCACCGGCCACGGCGGCGTACGCGGACGCGACGTCGGCGGCGAAGTCGGCACGGTGCTCGATCCGGGATCCCATGAGCCGGACAGTACCGTCAGGCGCGTGAACTCCGCCCGTACTCCCGCACTCCCGGCCCTCTCCGCGTACACGACGTTGCGCCTCGGCGGCCCGGCCCGCCGGTTCGTCAGCGCCGCGACCAGCGAAGATCTCGTCGCGGCGGTCCGCGAGGCCGACGCGGCGGGCGAGCCGGTGCTGCTGCTCGGCGGCGGCTCCAACCTGGTGGTCGGCGACGCGGGGTTCGACGGCGTGGTCGTCGAGGTGGCGAACACCGGCTGGCGGCGTGACGGCGCGATCGTCGACGTCGAAGCCGGGCAGAACTGGGACGCCTTCGTCGCCGGCCTGGTCGAGGCGGGCCTGGGCGGGCTCGAATGCCTCTCCGGCATCCCCGGCAGCGTCGGCGCGACGCCGATCCAGAACGTCGGCGCGTACGGCTGCGAGGTCGCCGAGTCGATCGTCTCGCTGGAGCTGTACGACCGTGTGACGCGCGAAGTGCGCACGCTCAAGGCCGACGAGCTCGGCTTCGCCTACCGCACCAGCATCCTCAAGGGCACCGACACCGGCGTCGTCCTCTCGGTCCGCTTCGAGGTCCGCGAAGACGGCCTTTCCGCGCCGGTCCGCTACGCCGAGCTCGCGCGCACGCTCGGCGTCGAGATCGGCGCGCGCGTCCCGGCCGCCGACGCGCGCGAAGCCGTCCTCGGGCTGCGTCGCGGCAAGGGCATGGTGCTCGACCCGGCGGACCACGACACGTGGAGCGCGGGCTCGTTCTTCACCAACCCGATCGTCCCGGCGGCCGACGCCGAGGCGGTGCTGGCCCGCATCGCGGAGAGCGTCGAGGGCAGCGCCCCGCAGTACCCGGCCGACGGTGGCGTCAAGCTGTCCGCGGCCTGGCTGATCGAGCGCGCCGGCTTCGGCAAGGGGTACCCCGGGCCGGGGAACCGCGTCTCGCTCTCGACCAAGCACACGCTCGCGCTGACCAACCGCGGCGACGCGTCGACGGAGGACCTGCTCACGCTGGCCCGCGAGGTCCGCGACGGCGTCCACGAGCGGTTCGGCGTCCGCCTGCGGCCCGAACCACTCTTGATCAACTGCGTCATTTGAGCCGAAACGGGCAACCTGGACGTGTATCAGACGTCTTTGTCGACAACGGTGACGTCCACCTGATCGGTTGGTCTTTACCTTTCGGCAGGTAACGTCAGGCGGGTCACCAGCGCTAAATGTGCGTTGAACCTGCTGGTCGGCGGGGGAACTCGGGAGGAATTCGTGATCGAACGGCGCTTGGTCTTCAAGGCGGCTCTCGCGGCGGGGGCCGCTGTGGTCGTCGCGGCGTGTTCGGGCACGAACGACGGCACCGCGCTGCCCACCGGGGCCGCGAACGCCGACGGCGAGGGCGGCGGCGCGCAGCCCGTGGCGAAGATCACGGCCGAGCCGGCCGCGAACGTCAAGGACGCCCCGGTCCTCAAGCCCGTCGTGATCAAGGTCGCCGACGGCAAGCTCACCGAGTGCAAGGTCACCGCCGACGGCGGCAAGGACGTCAAGGGCGACACCTCGCCCGACGGGCTCACCTGGACCAGCTCCGAGCCGCTCGGTTACGGCAAGAAGTACACCTACGCGGCCAAGGCCACCGGCAGCGACGGCAAGCCGGTCGACTTCACCGGCACCTTCACCACGGTCAGCCCGGCCAAGCAGGTCCGCGCCACGCTCAACCCGGCCGACAACGCCCAGGTCGGCGTGGCCATGCCGATCAGCGTCAAGTTCGCGTCGCCGGTCAAGGACCGCGCGGCCGTCGAGAAGGCGCTGTCCGTGAAGACGGACAAGAACGTCGAGGGCGCCTGGGGCTGGCTGTCCGACAGCCAGGTCGACTACCGGCCGAAGGAGTACTGGCCGCAGAACATCACGGTGAACGTCGAGGCGAAGCTGTACGGCGTCGAGCTGGGCGGCGGCGCGTACGGCAAGGCCGACGTCACCACGAAGTTCAAGATCGGCCGCAACCAGGTGGTCAAGGTCAACACCCCGGAGCACCAGATGCACGTCTACCGCGGCGGCTCGCAGGTCAAGAGCTACCCGTGCGCGAACGGGCTGGACGCCGAGGTCGACCGCAACACCCCGAACGGCACCTACATCGTGATGAGCAAGGAGCCGACGGCGGTCTTCGACAACGCCCGCTACGGCTACACGAACGTCAACAAGAAGTGGGCCTGCCGGTTCTCCAACCACGGCGAGTACATCCACGAGAACCAGGACAACGCGGCCAACATCGGGAAGACCAACAACTCCCACGGCTGCGTCAACCTGCTCGAGGCCGACGCCAAGGACTACTTCGACTCCGCGCTGGTCGGCGACCCGGTCGAGATCACCGGCTCCAAGCTGGGCGCGCCGATGGCCTCGGACGTCAAGGACTGGAACTACTCCTGGTCGGCCTGGCAGGCACTGGGCGCGAAGTAACCCGTGCGCACCGAGGTCGTCGGACACGGCGGGACGCGGCTCGGCCTGCGGGTCGAGGGGGCCGGGAACAGCAGGCCGATCGTGTTCGTGCACGGCTGGGCGCAGTCGTCCGGCGCCTGGGCCGCGCAGCTGGCCGATCCGGCGCTGACCGAGCGGTTCCGCCTGGTCGCGATGGACCTGCGCGGGCACGGCGCGTCCGACGTCCCGGCCGCGGGGTACGACGACCCGGTGGTGTGGGCCGACGACCTCGCCGCGGTGCTCGACTTCGCCGGGCCCGACGCGATCGTCGTCGCCTGGTCGTACGGCGGCCTGGTGCTGACCGACCACATCCGGGTGCACGGCACCGCACGGCTGCGCGGGATCGTGCTCGTCGGCGCGATAACCGAGATCGGCCGCGATCGGCCGGGCGGGCGCGTCGGCTCGCTGATGCGCGAGCACATGCGCGCGATGCTTTCGGACGATCCGGACATCGCGGTCCCGGCGCTCACGGCGTTCAGCCGCGACATGGTGACCCGGCCGATCCCCGGCACGCAGGCCCAAGCCCTGCTCAGCGCGGCTCTCGGCGTGCCGCCCGCGGTGCGCGCGGCGTTGTTCCGCCGCGACGTCGGCAGCGACGACGTCCTGGCCGCGATCGACAAACCCGCCCTGGTCGTGCACGGTTCCCAGGACCGCGTGATCGACTCCGCGGCGGCGAAGCACACGATCGGGAAGATTCCGGGGGCCACCGGACGTTGGTTCCTTGGCGGGGGTCATGCGCCCTTCGCCGAGGCCGCGGACGAGTTCGACGCGGTGCTCCGGCAGTTCGCCGAGGAATGCTGACGTAGAACGCGGGAGACGAGACCAGGTGACCAGCTCCATCCGGGGGTTCCGTGCTGCGCCGCGACGGGTAGCGGTGTTGTCCGTACACACTTCGCCGCTCGAGCAGCCGGGGACCGGCGACGCGGGCGGGATGAACGTCTACGTCAGCCAGACGGCGACCGAGATGGCCCGCCGCGGCGTCGAGGTCGAGGTGTTCACCCGCGCGACGGCGTCGGACCAGCCGCCGGTGGCCGAGCTGGCGCCGGGCGTGACCGTCCGGCACGTGCAGGCGGGGCCCTTCGAGCCGCTGAGCCGCGACGAGCTGCCCGCGCAGCTGTGCGCGTTCACCTCCGGCGTGCTGCGCACCGAGGCGTTCCACGAGCCCGGGTACTACGACCTCATCCACTCGCACTACTGGCTTTCGGGCCAGGTCGGCTGGCTCGCCCGCGACCGCTGGTCCGTGCCGCTGGTGCACACCGCGCACACCCTGGCGAAGGTGAAGAACGCCGCGCTCGCCGAGGGTGACAAACCCGAGCCGCGGCTGCGCGTGATCGGCGAGGAGCAGGTCGTCGCGGAGGCGGACAGGCTGGTCGCCAACACCCCGGTCGAGGCGCGGCAGCTCATCGACCTCTACGGCGCCGAGCCGCACGCGGTGCACGCCGTGCCGCCGGGTGTCGACCTCGAACGCTTCACCCCGGGCCCGAAGAACGTCGCGCGCGCCGAGCTCGGCCTGCCCGGCGACGCCGTCGTGCTGGCGTTCGCCGGCCGGATCCAGCCGCTGAAGGCGCCGGACGTGCTGCTCTACGCCGCCGAGGCGCTGCTGCGCCGGCGGCCGGAACTGGCGTCGAAGCTGATCGTGCTGATCGTCGGCGGGCCGTCCGGCACCGGGCTGGAGCAGCCGCAGGCGCTGCGCGAGCTCGCCGTCTCCCTCGGCATCGAGGCGCAGGTCCGGTTCCTGCCGCCGCAGCCCGGCCCGGCGCTCGCCCGGGTGTTCCGCGCCGCCGACGTCGTCGCGGTGCCCAGCTACAACGAGTCGTTCGGGTTGGTCGCGCTGGAGGCGCAGGCCTGCGGGACGCCGGTGGTCGCCGCCGACGTCGGCGGGCTGCCGATGGCGGTGCCGCACGGCGTCTCCGGGCTGCTGGTGCCGGGGCACGGCGCCGAGGAGTGGGCGGACGCGCTGGCCGCGGTCGCGCTGCGCCCGGACCGGTGCGCCGAGCTCGGTGCCAACGCCGTCCTGCACGCGCGGCACTTCTCCTGGCGTCGTACGACGGACGCGCTGCTCGACATCTATGCTCAGGCCACCAGCGCGTTCTCCCGCGCCCTGGAGCTGCGCGCGGAGGTGGCGGTGTGAGTCTCGACGAGCTGATCAAGTCCACTTTGGACGAAGCGGAACTGAAGTACGACCGGCGGGGCCCGGGAAAGTACTTCGTCACGCTGCCGGGAACCAAGAAGCTGCAGACGAACGCGTGGCTCGTCGACGGCGACCACGCGTTCTCCGTGGAGGCGTTCGTCTGCCGGCGGCCCGACGAGTCCCATGAGGACGTTTACCGCTTCCTGTTGCAGCGCAACGCGAAGCTCTACGGCGTGCACTACACAGTGGACAGTCTCGGTGACATCTACCTGGTCGGCCGCTTCGGCAAGGAGACGCTGAGCGCCGAAGAGCTCGACAAGGTGCTCGGCCAGGTCCTTGAAGCCGCCGACGGCGACTTCAACACCCTGCTGGAGATCGGCTTCGCGACGTCGATCAAGCGCGAGTGGGACTGGCGCGTCTCCCGCGGCGAGTCCCTGGCCAACCTCGAGGCGTTCAAGCACCTCGTCGGACCCGCGAAGCCGCACGAACCAGGCTTGACCGAGTCGTGACCCGGCCCGTGCAACGGGGCTGAACCGGACATCCGTCTCACCGCCAGTCGAAACTGGAGGGAGACGCAGGATGCGGACTCGATGGAGAACCCTGCTCGCGGTCGCGGGCGTGGCGTTCGTGCTGGCCGGCTGCTCGGCGAACGAGAGCGGCACGTCGACCTCGGCGGACAGCGCCGGGATCGGCCCCGCCCCGGCGGTGCCGCAACAGCCGCAGCAGGGGACCGCGGGCAACGGGAAAGCCGAGCAGGACAAGGGCCAGCCGGTCCCCGCGCCGCAGGCCGGGGCGGCCGATCGCAAGCTTTCGCGCAGCGCCCGGCTCGAGCTGACCGCCACGAAGGTCACCGACGTCGTCGCGGAGGCGCGGGGGATCGCGCAGGGCGCCGGGGGGTACACCGGGCAGGAGAGCACCGGCGACCGGCTGGCGACGCTCAGCCTCGCCGTGCCCGCCGAGAAGCTGGACGGCGTGCTCGACCAGCTTTCGCACCTGGGCACCAGCCTGGTGAAGCGGGAGCTGAACACCCAGGACGTCACCGAGCAGACCATCGACGTCGAAGCGCGGCTGGCGACGCAGCGGGCGTCGGTGGAGCGGATCCGCGCGTTGCTCGCGAAGGCGACCTCGGTGTCGGAGATCGCTTCGGTGGAAAGTGAGCTCACGAGCCGCGAAGCCACTCTCGAATCCCTCGAACAGCAACGGAATTCGCTCGCGGGCAGTGTCGCGATGTCGACCGTCGCGATGACCATCCGGAGCGTGGCCGCGCCGCCGCCCGCCGAAGAGGACCACAGCGGGTTCCTCGGTGGCCTGGCCGGTGGCTGGGACGCGTTCCTCGTCTTCGGCGGCGGCCTGCTGACGGTGCTGGGCGCGATCGCGCCGTTCCTGCTGATCCTCGGCCCGCTCGCGTGGGCGGGCTGGTGGCTGCACCGGCGTCGCCGGGCGGCGCGGCCGGAACCCGTGACGCCCGAGGTGTGAAGCGGGCAGGCGGGACGGCTCGAGGGAGGGGGGAGTCGCGATCTCGAGCCGCCCCGCTGAAGTTCCCGCCGATCAGGACCCGGTGACGAGGGGGGTGCCAACGGGGCCGGCGGGCCGCGGCTCGGCAGGGGGGAGACGAGCCGCGGTCAAAGCCCGAAACCGGCCGGGGAGTGCGTGGAATCCGGCCGCTCGGGACTTAGTCAACCTGTCAGAACTCGACCTGTAATCACAAGACTACACACTAGTCCGTTCGAGTGAACTTTGCGCAGACCGATAACGCAGTGCAGCATGTTGCACTGAATTTGCGCCTTGTTGGCAGGCTGACTTGTCATCGGGTGAAGGTGTTACTTTCGGGTAACACACTCTGTGTAGGTCGGCTGGGGAAAACCCCAGACCTGGGAGGTCACCAGTGGGCGCCGTGGTCCGTTCTGGCAGGCTGGGCCCCATGGCCGAACTTGGGACGTTGGTGCTGCTCCGTCACGGGCAGAGCACGTGGAACGCGGAAAACCTGTTCACCGGCTGGGTGGACGTACCCCTTTCGGAGCAGGGTGAAGGCGAAGCCCGCAAGGGCGGGCAGCTCCTGGCCGACGCCGCGCTGCTGCCGGACGTGGTGCACACCTCGCTGCTGCGGCGCGCGATCTCGACCGCGAACATCGCCCTCGACGCTGCGGACCGCCACTGGATCCCGGTGAAGCGCGACTGGCGGCTCAACGAGCGCCACTACGGCGCGCTGCAGGGCAAGGACAAGAAGCAGACGCTGGCCGAGTTCGGCGAGGAGCAGTTCATGCTCTGGCGCCGCTCGTACGACACCCCGCCGCCGGCGATCGACCCGAAGGACCAGTGGAGCCAGGCGGGCGACGCGCGGTACGCGGACCTCGGCGACAGCGCGCCGCTGACCGAGTGCCTCAAGGACGTCGTCGCGCGGCTGCTGCCGTACTGGGAGTCCGCGATCGTGCCGGACCTGCGCGCGGGCAAGACCGTGCTGGTCGCCGCGCACGGCAACTCGCTGCGCGCGCTCGTCAAGCACCTCGACGGGATCTCGGACGCGGACATCGCGGGCCTGAACATCCCGACCGGCATCCCGCTGCGCTACGACCTCACCGACGACCTGAAGCCGGTGAAGCCGGGCGGCGAGTACCTCGACCCGGACGCCGCCAAGGAAGCCGCGGCCGCGGTCGCGAACCAGGGCCGCTGACCCTCAGTCCAAAGCCGTGAAGGCCTCCTTACCGGCCATAAGAGCCGGTAAGGAGGCCTTCACGGCTTTCAGGCAGCGGCAGGACTCACAGGAGGCCGGCTTCGCGGGCCCGGGCACCGGCCTGGAACCGCGAGGACGCGCCGAGGATCTCCATCAGCTCGGCCACCCGGCGCCGGTAGGTGCGCAGGCTGACGCCGAGCGCGCGGGCCGCCGTCTCGTCCTTGCAGCCGGCCGCGAGCTGCTCGAGGATCTCCCGCGCGCCGAGCTCGGTGAACCGGGCCTGGTAGGACTCCAGGTCGGTCGCGCTCGCCCAGACCGCCTCGTACAGCGACTGGATGCCCTGGATCAGCTCGGGGCTGCTGACGACGGTGTAGCTGCGGACGCCGCCGACGCGATCGCCCGCCACGATCGCGATCCGGCGGTCCAGCAGGATCGTCTCGTTGATGTCGCGCTCGGTGATCCGGATCCGGGCGCCGTGGTCGGCCATGAACCGCAGGTGCCCGGCGAGGGTGGGGTCGAGCAGCACGCCGGGCTGGTAGACCTTGCGCACGGCCGTCGCGCGCACCGCCTGCTCCCGCTCGGGCGCGGTCGGGTGCGCCACCGACCACGTGTGCAGGTCGCGGGCCGCGCACGAAACCTCCGTCGCCGCCGCGAACAAGTGCTTCGTCCGCTCGAACAGCTCGGCCTCACCGCGCACCACGACGACGTCCGTCACCTTTTCCACACCATCGAGTGTCCGCGCCTGGCAGCAAACTGCCAAACCCGGCCCGGATCTCCCCGGGTGGCGAAGCTGGAGTCATGACCACGACACACCCCGCCGCCGCGGCGGGCACCTGGAAGCTCGGCTCCTTCGAAGTCAACCGGCTCGGTTTCGGCGCGATGCGCCTGATGTCCACTTCGGACGGCGGCGTCCGCGACCGCGAGACGTCCATCGCCGTGCTCCGCCGCGCCGTCGAGCTCGGCGTGAACCACATCGACACCGCTTCCTTCTACTTCGCCGGCCCGCGCGCGGCGAACGAGCTCATCAACAGCGCCCTCGCGCCGTACGACAACCTGGTGCTCACCACCAAGGTCGGCCCCGGCCGCGACTTCGAAGGCACCTTCTACACCGCCCGGCCCGAGCAGCTGCGCGCCCAGGTCGAGCAGAACCTGCGCGAGCTGGGTCTGGACCACCTCGACGTCGCCAACTACCGGATCGGCGAAGGTCTGGACCGCGGCGCCGGCTCCCTCGCCGACGGCTTCGGCGCGCTCGCCGACCTCCGGGAGAAGGGGCTGATCCGCGAGCTGGGCATCTCCAACGTCGGCCCGGAGCACCTGACGGAGGCGCTGGCGATCGCGCCGGTCGTCTGCGTGCAGAACCAGTACGGCCTGACCGCGCGCCGCGAGGACGACGAGATCGTCCGGCTGTGCGCCGACCACGGCGTCGCCTTCGTGCCGTTCTTCGCCGTCGCCAGCGGTACGGGGGAGGACGCGCGGGTCGCGGAGGTCGCGAAGCGCCACGACGCCACGCCGGCGCAGATCCGGCTCGCGTGGACGTTGCACCAGGGCCCGCACGTGCTCGCCATCCCGGGCACCGGCGATCTCGCGCACCTCGAGCAGAACGTCGCCGCGGCCGCGCTGGAGCTCTCCGACGACGACCTGAAGACACTCGAACGAGACAACTGATTCACCCGGAATGTCTCGGTCGGGAATCGGCCGGGTGAACGTGGGCTGACACCCCGGCGAACAAGTCGCCGTCAGGTGTCGCGGTGCTCACGACAAGGCGGACAACGCTAGGCCGAAGGGCCACATCAGCGCTTACGATCGGCCCGTGACCACGCCTGTTTCACTCGCACTGGCCATCGGCGCCCTGGTGGCCGGTGCGGCGGTCGGCTACCTCGTCGCGCGGGCGCGAACCCGGCGCGAAGAGGCCCGCCCACCGGGCCCGACCGTCGCGGAGCTGCTCGAGCGATTGGTCCGGTCCTCCCACAACGGCGTCGTCGTGCTCAACAAGTTCGGCGACATGGTGCTGCACAACCCGCGCGCCTACGAGCTCGGCCTGGTCCGGGTCAACCAGGCCGACCCGCGGGCCCGCAAGGCCGCCGAACAGGTCGTCGAAACCGACGAGCCGATGGAGATCGACCTCTCGCCGCTGGAAGCGCGCGGCCGCCAGCCGGAGGCGGTGCTCGGCCAGGTCCGGCCCCTCGGCGACGGCTTCACCGTCGTCGAGGCGGTCGACCACTCCGAGGCCATCCGGCTGGAGGCCGTGCGCCGCGACTTCGTCGCCAACGTCAGCCACGAGCTCAAGACCCCGGTCGGCGCGATCGCGCTGCTCACCGAGGCCGTCCTTGACGCCGCCGAGGACGTCGAGGAGGTCCGCCGCTTCGGGAGCAAGATCCTGCGCGAGTCGACCCGGCTCGGCCAGCTCGTCACCGAGCTGATCGCGTTGTCGCGGCTGCAGGGCGCCGAGCGGCTGCCGGACCTCAACGTCGTCGAGGTCGACGCGGTCGTGCGCGAAGCACTCGGCCGCACGACGCTCTCGGCGGAGTCGGCCGAGATCACCATCACCACCGACCCGGTCAGCGGCCTGCTCATCGAGGGCGACCGCACGCTGCTGGTCACCGCGCTGTCGAACCTGCTGGAGAACGCCGTCGCGTACTCGCCGGCCGGCAGCCCGGTGTCGATCTCGCGGCGGCTGGCCGACGGCATGGTCGAGATCGCCGTCACCGACCGCGGCATCGGCATCCCCGAGGACGAGCAGACCCGCGTGTTCGAGCGCTTCTACCGCGCCGACAAGGCCCGCTCGCGCGCCACCGGCGGCACCGGGCTCGGCCTGGCCATCGTCAAGCACGTCGCGGCCAACCACGGCGGCTCGGTGGGCCTGTGGAGCCGGCCCGGCACCGGCTCGACGTTCACCCTCCGCATCCCCGCGCACGTCAGCCCCGAACCGGCCCCCGAGCCGGCGCGGGCGGCCAAGACCTCGCCGGCACCACGGCAGGAGAAGACCCCCGAGCGCACCCAGAGGCTCGTGGTTACCGGGCAGGAAAGCCCAGATCATGGAGGAAACCTGTGACCAGGGTTCTCATCGTCGAAGACGAGGAGTCGTTCGCCGACCCGCTCGCCTTCCTGCTGCGGAAGGAAGGGTTCACCGCCGCGGTGGCGGGCACCGGCCAGGCCGCGCTGGAGGAGTTCGACCGCAACGGCGCCGACATCGTCCTGCTGGACCTGATGCTGCCGGGCATGAGCGGCACCGACGTCTGCAAGCAGCTGCGCCAGCGCTCCGCCGTGCCGGTGATCATGGTGACCGCGCGGGACAGCGAGATCGACAAGGTTGTCGGCCTGGAGCTGGGCGCGGACGACTACGTCACCAAGCCGTACTCGGCGCGTGAGCTGATCGCGCGGGTCCGCGCGGTGCTGCGCCGCGGCGGCGAGCCCGGCGCCGAGGGCGAGCTGGCCCCGCTGGTGCTCTCGGCGGGCCCGGTGCGGATGGACGTCGAACGGCACGTGGTGACCGTGGACGGCGAGGAGGTCTCGCTCCCGCTCAAGGAGTTCGACCTGCTCGAGTACCTGCTGCGCAACGTCGGCCGGGTGCTCACCCGCGGCCAGCTCATCGACCGGGTGTGGGGCGCGGACTACGTCGGCGACACCAAGACCCTCGACGTCCACGTGAAGCGCCTGCGGTCGAAGATCGAGCCGGACCCGGGCTCGCCGCGGCACCTGGTGACGGTGCGCGGCCTGGGCTACAAGTTCGAGACGTAAGTCCAATTTGTCCTGAAGGGCACCCTCACGGCTCAAACGGCCGTGAGGGTGCCCTTCAAGGCGTTCGGGGTGGTCGCAGGGCCGCGGAGGCGCGCCGGGGCGGTACCGCACCGAGTGTTGTTGGTTACATGTTCGAGACCTGACGCTCGGGCCGGTACGCTGGACCCCCGTGCGCCTAGGGGTACTCGACGTCGGTTCCAACACCGTCCACCTGCTCGTGGTCGACGCCCACCGTGGCGCCCACCCGACCCCGATGCATTCCGAGAAGTCCGTGCTCCGGCTGGCCGAGCAGATCACCCGCAGCGGAGACCTCAGCAAGACCGGCGCGGACGAGCTCGTGACCGCGGTCGAATCCGCCAAGGCGGCGGCCGTCCGGCTCGGCTGCGAAGAGGTCATGGCGTTCGCCACCTCCGCGGTCCGCGAAGCCAAGAACTCGGCGAAGGTGCTGGCCCGCGTGGCCGACGAGACCGGCGTCGAGCTGCAGGTCCTCTCCGGCACCGACGAAGCCCGGCTGACGTTCCTCGCCGTCCGCCGCTGGTACGGCTGGTCGGCCGGGCAGCTGCTGGTGCTCGACATCGGCGGCGGCTCGCTGGAGGTCGCGATGGGCCGCGACGAAGAGCCCGTGCTGGCCGAGTCCTTGCCGCTGGGCGCCGGCCGCACCACGCGCACCCGCTTCCGGCACGACCCGCCGACGCGCTCGGAGCTCGTCGCGACGTCGGCGTGGCTCGACGACCAGCTCACCGAGCTCACGCGCAAGGTCACCAAATGGGGTGAACCGGATCGCGTCGTCGCGACGTCGAAGACGTTCCGGTCACTCGCCCGGCTGACCGGCGCCGCCCCCTCGGCCGCGGGCCCGCGCGTGCGACGTACGCTCTCGGACACCGCATTGCGCCAGCTCCTGGCCTTCATCTCGCGGATGCCCTCGGCCGATCTGGCTCAGCTCGAGGGGGTCAGTTCGAGCCGATCGCACCAGCTGGTGGCGGGCGCGCTCGTCGCGCAGGCCACGATGCGGGCGCTCGGACTGCCGGAACTCGAGATCTGCCCGTGGGCTCTGCGAGAAGGTGTCATCCTGCGGCGGCTGGACCATTCCACCGGCGCGGATGAAACTGGAGCCGCACTCGTGGCGCGCTTCGGCGCACAGGAGGACCGGTGAAAGCAGACGACTGGACTTCGCCCACGACGGTGTTTTGCTTGAAGCACGGGCACGATGGAGAGGTGACGGACATGCAGAGGACGACGTACAGCGCGCGCTGCGCCGCCGGCGTGCCGTCGGGGCCTTCCCGAGGTGCCGATTCCCCGGAGCGCGCGAGGGATTACCAGGTATGACGGACCAGACCGGAGGCGACCAGCCGCAGAAGACCGTGGCTGAGCTGCTCGCACAGCACGGCGCGCAGGCCGAGGGCGGACGCCGCCGCCGGCGTCGCGCCGTCGATGACGACGACGAACCGGCCACCCCGGAACCGCCCGGCCCGACCGGCACGCACCGGCGGCCGGGGATCGGCGACACCGGCCCGCAGGCGATCATCGACCGCGTCCACTCCGAGGGCACGGTTCCGCCGCCCCCCGCACCGCCCGCCCGTCCGGCCGGTGGCCGGCGGCGTTCCGAGCCGCCACCCCCGCCGCCGCCCGCGCCCCGCGCCGTCCCCCAGGACGCGCGGCCGCCGCAGCCCCCGGCCCGGCCCGCTCCCGGCGGCGCCGAGTCCGGCCAGTACGGGCGCCCGGTCCCGCCGGAGTCCGGCCAGTTCAACCGGCCGGCCCCGCCGCAGGAGTCCGGGCAGTTCGGCCGCCCGGCGCCGCCGGAGCCCGCCCAGCCGCCGCGGCCGCAGGAGTCGGCCCAGCTGCCCGTGCCGCCGCGGGCGCCGCGCCGTCAGCCGCCGCCCCCGCAGCAGCCGTCCCAGCAGCTGCCCCAGCCGTCGCAGCAGCTCCCGACGCCGCCCCCGCCGGCGGCCGAGGAGACGCGGGCCGCCGTGCCGCCGGTCCGGCGCCGACCGCCCCCGCCGCCGCAGCCCTCGCAGCAGCTGCCGACCCCGCCGCCGCCCGGCAGCCCGCTGTCGGCACGGCTCGACGGGCTCAACGGCACCCCGGACGCCGATGTCGACAGCTCCGTCGGCCCGCCCGGGCCGATGCCCAGCGGCACGTTCGCCACGCCGCCCGGCCCGCCGCGCCGGCCCCCGTCGCGACGTCCGCAGCCGAAGCAGGAGGCCTACACCGAGCAGTTCTCCGCCGTCCCCGACGAAGAACCGCCGCCGCCTCCGCCCCGGCAGGCGAAGGGCAAGCCGCAGCCCGAGACCCCGGACATCTCCACGCCCGCGGGGCTCGCGAACTGGCGCAAGCGCCGCCAGAAGGAGCAGATGGAGGACACCGAGATCGGTGTCATGCCGGTGATCCCCACCGGCGCTCCGGACGACGGCTACCCGGACGACGACTTCGAGCCCGACGACGGCTTCGCCCCCGAAGGCAGCGGCTACCAGGCCGCCTACGACGCGGGCCCGCCGACGGGCACCTACCCGCCGCCGATGCCGTTCGCGCCCGGTGACCGCGCCGCGCGGACGCCGATCCCGGACGACCTGGAGCCCTACGAGCGCGAGTTCGCCGAGCCCGGCTACCCGGCCGCCGGCCCGGACTTCGAGCAGGACGAGTACGGCTACGAGCAGGGCGACGGCTACGAAGACGACGAGTACGACGACGACGTCCCCGAACCGGCCGCCGAGCCGGTGCCCGCGGGCTCGCCGGGCAAGCAGTGGCTGGGCCTCGCCGGCCAGCTCGCCCTCGGCGTCGTCGGCGGTGCCGCCGTCTGGCTGGGCTTCAACTGGCTGTGGGTGAACATCCCGGCCGCCGCGCTGATCGCGGCGCTGCTGGTGGTCGTCGCGCTGGTCTGGATCGTGCGGAAGATCCGCCGCGCCGAGGACCTGCAGACCACCGTGCTCGCCGTGTTGGTCGGCCTGGTGGTGACGGTCTCGCCGGCGGCGTTGCTGCTGGTCGGACGCTGATCGCCGGGTAGGGGATGAGACCCAGGTCCCCTTCCCGGCCCGGCGGTGCGGCCCACCCTCGGTGACGAGGCAGGATGTCCGGCGTGACAGACGAGAAGCCGGTGCCCGTCGGGCTCAGTTCGGCGTCGGTGTGGCCGCTCAAGGCCGGCTCGGCGTTCGAGCTGGCCGCCGAGCTCGGCTACGACGGCGTCGAGGTGATGGTCTGGGCCGACGCGGTCAGCCAGGACGTCACGGCGTTGCGCCGCTGGTCGCGCCGCACCGGGATGCCGGTGCTCTCGATCCACTCGCCGTCGCTGCTGATCACCCAGCGGATCTGGTCGCCGGACCCGGTGGTGCGGCTGCGGATGTCCGTCGACGCCGCCGTGGAGCTCGGCGCGCGGACCGTCGTCGTGCACCCGCCGTTCCGCTGGCAGCGCCGCTACGGCGACGCGTTCGGTGACCTCGTCGACGAGCTGGAGGAGTCCAGCGGCGTCGAGATCGCCGTCGAGAACATGTTCAAGGTCCGGCCGCCGGGTGGGTCGAAGAACTCGCGCGTGTCGGCGTTCCGGCCGTCGATCGACCCCACGGACGTCGGGTTCCGGCACTACACGCTCGACCTGTCGCACACGGCGGCGGCGCGGATGGACGCGCTGGCGCTGGCGCAGCGGATGGGGGAGGGCCTCACGCACGTCCACCTGGCCGACGGCACCGGCATCCCGAAGGACGAGCACATGGTGCCCGGCCGCGGCGGCCAGCCGTGCGCGTCGCTGCTGGAGAAGCTGGTCAGCAACGGTTTCGCCGGGCAGATCGTGCTGGAGATCAACACCCGGCACGCCCTCACCCAGGCCCAGCGTGTCCGCGACCTCGCCGAGGCGCTGTTGTTCGCACGCTTCCACCTGGGGCAGTAAGTGAGCACGTTCCGACAGGACACGACTACTCCCGCCGCCGAATCGAGCACGTGAACACGTAAAGTTCCGACTGTGAACCCGTTGCGCTCGTTGATCTCCGCCATCCCCGGTCAGGACCCCTTTTCCCCGCCCGGGACGGTGGGTACGGACGGGCCCGCACGTTCGTGAGCGCAACGGACGGCACCGCCGCGTCCTTCGACACGGCGACGGCGACGCGGTCGATGGGCGACGGCACCTTCACCGCGGTGCTGCGCGCGGAATGGGCCATCGGGTCCCACCCGCACGGGGGTTTCCTGCTGGCCCTGCTGGCCAAGGCGGCGATCGCCGCGCTGAACGAGCGCGGGGAGCCGCACGCCGAGCCGCTGGTCGTCAGCGCGGAGTTCCTGCACGCGCCCGCGCTCGGCCCGGTGCTGCTGCGCACCGACGTCCGCAAGGTCGGCCGCCGCGCGACGGTGGTCGAGGTCCGGCTGGAACAGCGCGGCCGCAGCTGCGTCGAGGCCCGGGTGACCACCGGCCGGCTGCCGATGCGGCGCCCGGAGTGGACCGACGTGCCGTCGATGCCCGCCGAGCCGTCGCCGGGCGCGCTGACCATGCCGGAGAGCCCCGAGGGCCCGTTCAACCTGGCCAAGGGCTGCGACGTGCGGCTCGACCCGGCGACCGCGGGCTACCTGGCCGGCCGCACGGGTGAGCCGCCGCGGATGCGCCTGTGGGTCCGCCCGCGCCACAGCCTGGTCGACCCGTTCTTCACGTTGCTGGCGTCCGACGTCAACCCCCCGGTGGTGATGAACCTGGGCCGCATCGGCTGGGCCCCGACGGTCCAGCTGACGGCGCTGCTGCGCACCCGCCCGGCCCCGGGCTGGCTGCGGGTCATCGTCGAGTCGAGGTCGGTGCACGAGTCCTGGTTCGACTCGGACGCCACGGTGATCGACGCGCAGGGCCGGCTGGTGTGCCAGGCCCGGCAGCTGGGCCTCGCCCCGGCCCCGGGCGGCTGAGCGCGGATCTGGCACGCTTGGCGGCATGACGGTCATCGCGGTGCTGGGTGCGGGAAAGATCGGCGAGGCGTTGCTCTCGGGGCTGCTGAACGGCGGTCACGCGCCGGGCGACCTGCTCTTCACCGAGCGGTACCCGGCGCGCGTCGAGGAGCTGACGGCCCGCTACGGCGTTCGTGGCGTCGAGGTCGAGGACGCCGCCAAGCAGGCCGACGTGCTCGTCGTGGCCGTCAAGCCGCAGGACATCGACCCGGTGCTGACCGAGCTGGCACCGCTGCTGGGCCCGCCGTCGCTCGTGGTGTCGCTCTGTGCGGGGCTGCCGACGTCGCTGTACGAGCGCCGGCTGGCCGAGGGCGTGCCGGTGGTGCGGGTGATGCCGAACACCCCGATGCTGGTCGGCGAGGCCATGAGCGCGATTTCGGCCGGCCGCTGGGCCACGGCCGAGCACCTGGCGGTGGTGCGCGACCTGCTGTCGCACGTCGGCCAGGTCGTCGAGGTGCCGGAGGGTCAGCAGGACGCCGTCACGGCGCTGTCGGGCTCCGGCCCGGCGTACTTCTTCTACCTGGTCGAGGCCATGATCGACGCCGGCATCCTGCTCGGCCTCCCGCGTGCGCTGGCCGGCCAGCTGATCATCCAGTCGGCCGTCGGCGCGGCGAAGATGCTCGCCGAGTCGGAGGAGCACCCGGTGCTGCTGCGCGAGGCCGTGACGTCGCCCGCCGGGACGACCATCAACGCCATCCGCGAGCTGGAGAAGCACGGCGTCCGCGCGGCCCTGCTCGACGCCATCGAGGCGGCCAGGGACCGCTCGGAGGCGCTGGGCAAGGCCCACGAGAGCTGAGCCGCCCATCGGGGGTGTTCCGTGGGTGGAGCCCGCCACCGGCCTCATCCGCGGGGATTGCGGGCCGGGGGGAGCTGCTACCTCTCTCGGCGTTTCGCGCTGCCCCTGCGGCAGCGCGAGCTGGTCGTCGACCGGACGACCGCGCGGTGCGGCGCCGACCGCACGTCGCCACCTTCGCCGGTGGCCGGTGCGTGGGCTCTCATCGCTCGAACGAGGCCTCTCTCGGCCTCGATGGTGCCCGGATTCGCCGTAATGGGCGATTACCGAGGTCTTGCACGCGCGAGTGGGTGTGCGTTAGCGCTGGTAGGAGCCCATCTCGGTGACAGGCGTCGCATTAGTCCCACCAGTCCCGCTACTCTCGATAGAGCACGTGCGTGTCGATACCACAGGTGGGGAAGCCTCGTGGCGCGACACGTGTCGAAGGACGCGGTAAACATGTCGCCGAACAAGAGGGAAGAGTTGCCCGCAGTCGGGCAGGTCCAGTTTCTGACGGTCGCCGAAGTGGCCACGCTGATGCGGGTCTCCAAGATGACCGTCTACCGTCTCGTGCACTCGGGTGAGCTACCCGCCGTCAGGGTGGGGAAGTCCTTCCGAGTGCCGGAGAAAGCAGTGCACGAGTACCTCCAGGGTGCGTATTACGACGTGGGCTGACACAACCGGAGCTTCGCTCCGGGGTCGGGGGCTCCGCCACCCAGACCCCCGAAAGGCCAGCTGAACCGGTCAGCGGGCACGCCGCCGCCAGCGGCGCGCGGGGCTTGGACGTGCCCGCCGACCGGCCCGCGCAACGTGGCGGGTAACCTGGAAAACCGCTCGTGCCTGTGCGCTCCACCCGTTGGACGCTGCGCCGGGCAGCGTGACCGACGACGAACTAAGGAGCGCCCATGGGCTCTGTGATCAAGAAGCGCCGTAAGCGCATGTCCAAGAAGAAGCACCGCAAGCTGCTTCGCCGCACGCGAGTGCAGCGTCGGAAGGCCGGTAAGTAGCAACCCGGCTCAGCCGAGCGTGACCGTGGCCCGTCCAGTCTCTGGACGGGCCACGTCCATGTGGTGGGCCGCCTCCCCTGTTCGAGTGAGGCGTCCGTCGCTTTTGGGCCCCTAGCGGTTAATAGCATGTAAGACACCCGGGAGCTACCACTGATGAGCGGTAACATCTCAAGGGTGTCCGCGCGATGCTTCCAGTGAGTGCAGGTTCGCGCACCTTGGGTGATCGTCCACCCCCCACACGCCCTACGCCGCAGGGAGTCGTATGCCGTCGAACGTCGTGCTCGTCACCGGGGTCGCCGGGGAGCTGGGTGGGAAACTGCTCGCCCGGCTCGGCAACAACCCCGACTTCGAGCGGGTCATCGGCGTCGACACGGTGCCGCCGGACAAGACCGTGCTGCAGCGCATGGGAAACGCCGAGTTCGTGCGCGCGGACATCCGGAACCCGTTGATCGCCAAGGTGATCAGCACGGCCGAAGTGGACACCGTGGTGCACGCGTCGTGCACCGCGCACCCCGCCGGCCCGGGCCGGCGCACGGCCATCAAGGAAGTCAACGTCATCGGCACTATGCGGCTGCTCGCGGCCTGCCAGCGTTCGCCGTTGGTGCGCAAGCTGGTCGTCAAGTCGACCGCGGCGGTCTACGGCGCGGGCGCGCGCTCGCAGGCGGTGTTCACCGAGGACTCCGAGCTCATCCCGACGTCGACCAGCGGGTACGCGAAGGACGCCGTCGAGATGGAGGGGTACGTGCGCGGCCTGACGCGGCGCCGTCCCGACATCACCGTGACCCTGTGCCGCTTCGCCAACATCATCGGGCCGTCGACCGACACGGTCCTGTCCCGCTACTTCGCGCTGCCGGTGGTGCCGACCGTTTTCGGTTACGACGCGCGGATCCAGTTGCTGCACTCCTCGGACGCGCTGTCCGTTTTGGAGCGGGCGACGATCGAGGACAAGCCCGGCGTGTTCAACGTGAGCTCCGAAGGGGTACTCACGCTCTCACAGGCGATCCGGCGAGCGGGCCGGGTCGAGCTGCCGATGCCGCGGAGCGTGGTTCCGTCGGTCGGCAAGGTGCTGCGCGGCGCGCGCGTCGTCGACTTCTCCGCCGACCAGGTGCGGCTGCTGAACTTCGGCCGGGTGGTGGACATCACCAAGCTGAAGCAGGAGTTCGGCTACACCCCGCGGTGGACCACGCGGGAGGCGTTCGACGACTACGTCGTCGGCCGCGGCCTGCGTCCGGTGCTCGACGGCGGCCGGCTCGCGGGCCTGGCCGGCAAGGTGCTGGTCGCCGCGGCGACCGGCCAGGCGAACCGGTGAGCCGGTCGAGTATGCCTTTCGGGGGCCCGGGTGGCGGAGCCCCCGGCCCGGAGCGAAGCTCCGGTGGTGACAGCAGACCGCACGGCTTGAACGACGTGGAAGGCGAGGCGGAGACGGTGGGCGGTGCCGAGGCGCAGGTCATCCCCCTGCACGGACCGGGCCGCGAGAAGCCGGCGGCGGCCCCGCCCGCCGCCTCCGCGGCCGCGGAGGACCTGCGGGAGGCCGATGCCGCGCGTGAAGACGCCCCGGTCGTCGCGTTCCCCGGTGCCGAGGCCCCGGCCCCGGCGCCCGAGGTGCTCTCGGACGCGGCGCGCTCCGCGCTCGGCTTCATCCGCGACCGGCTGACCGGCGACTACACCGTCGACGAGTTCGGCTTCGACGCCGAGCTGACCGACGCCGTGTTCCTCCCGCCGCTGCGCGCGCTCTACCGGAACTGGTTCCGCGTCGACACGTTCGGCGTCGAGAACCTCCCGGCCGAGGGCGGCGCGCTGCTGGTGTCCAACCACTCGGGCACGTTGCCGCTGGACTCCCTGATGACGGCGGTCGCGGTCCACGACGAGACCGGCGGCCGGCACCTGCGCGGCCTCGGCGCCGACCTGGTGTTCCAGGTGCCGCTGGTGGGCTCGTTCGCCCGCAAGTCCGGCCAGACGCTGGCCTGCAACGCGGACGCGGAACGCCTGCTGCGCAAGGGTGAGCTGGTCGGCGTGTGGCCGGAGGGCTTCAAGGGCGTCGGCAAGCCGTTCTCGTCGCGCTACAAGCTGCAGCGCTTCGGCCGAGGTGGCTTCGTGTCGGCGGCGCTGCGCGCGGGCGTCCCGATCATCCCGGTGTCGGTGATCGGCGCCGAGGAGATCTACCCGAAGCTGGGCGACATCAAGGTGCTGGCCCGGATGCTGGGCCTGCCGTACTTCCCGGTGACGCCGTTCTTCCCGCTGCTCGGCCCGCTGGGCGCGATCCCGCTCCCGACGAAGTGGAGCATCGAGTTCGGCGAGCCGATCCCGACCGACTCCTTCGGGCCGGACGCCGTGGACGACCCGATGCTGGTCTTCCAGCTGACGGATCAGGTGCGCGAGTCGATCCAGCAGACGCTCTACCAGCGCCTTTCGCAGCGCAAGTCCGTCTTCCGCCGCTGAGCGCAGCCGTCCACCGGGCGTGAAATCCGCGTGAGGCTATGCATCTTTCCCGGCGAAAGTGACGCCTCGGGCCGGGCGCGTCAGCGGCGGCGGTAAGCCATCCCCGCGGCCACCGCCCCCGCCAGCGCCCCGGCCCCCAGTACCGAAGGTACCCCGATCTTCGCCGCTTTACGGCCGGTGCGGAAGTCGCGGATCTCCCAGCCACGCGCGCGGGCGACGTCCCGCAGCCCGCCGTCCGGGTTGACCGCGACCGCCGTGCCCACCGCCGACAGCATCGGGATGTCGTTGGCCGAGTCCGAATAAGCCGTGCAGCGCTTGAGGTTCAGGCCCTCACGCGACGCCAGCGCGCGGACCGCGTGGGCCTTCGCGCGGCCGTGCAGCAGGTCGCCGACCAGCCGGCCGGTGTAAACGCCCTCGCGCGTCTCCGCGACCGTGCCCAGCGCGCCCGTCAGGCCCAGGCGGCGCGAGATGATCGCCGCCAGCTCGATCGGGGTCGCCGTGACCAGCCAGACGCGCTGGCCGGCGTCGAGGTGCATCTGGGCGAGCGCGCGGGTGCCGGACCAGATCTTGTCCGCCATCAGCTCGTCGTAGATCTCTTCGCTGATCGACGTCAGCTCGGCCACCGTGCGGCCGGCCACAAAGGACAGTGCGCGCTCGCGGTGGGTCTTGATGTCTTCCTTGTTCTCGCGACCGCCGAGGCGGAACTTGATCTGGCCCCAGACGAAGCCGGCGAGGTCGGACGACGTGAAGAACTTGCGCGCCGCGAGCCCGCGGGCGAAGTAGAAGATCGACGCGCCCATCATCATCGTGTTGTCGACGTCGAAGAAGGCGGCCGCGGTGAGGTCGGGCGGTGCGGGCGGGGCGGGGGGCTCGGCGGCTTCGGAAACCACGCGGGCGTGAGCGGCCTCGGCCGAGGCTTCGCCCGCGAGCGCGGCGAGCCGTTCGAGCTCCTGACTCTTGTCCCTGCCACGCCAAGCTGACACGCACACCGCCTCCACGTCTGCCCACGTCTGACCACGTCCCTGCGGACGTTCGGTCCTTCGCACAGCGTAGCGAGCCGCCCACCGCGGCGTCGCAGGTGTGGCCCGGACCTCAGCCGATGACGATCGGCGGCAGGCCCGGCAGCAGCGGCGGGATCGACACGATCGGCGGCGGCCTCGACGTCGAGGTCACCGGCGGCCGGGAGGTCGACGACGGCTGGCCGAACACCGGCGGCGGCGTGCTCCCGCCGGTCGGCGCGGGCGTCTCCGCCGTCGCCGTCGCGTCCGACGGCGGGAGCTGGGTGCCGGTCGGGGCCGGCGCGGTGCTCTCGGCGGTCGAGGAGGACGACGAAGTCGGCGCCGAGGACACCTCGCCGCCCGAGGACGGCGCCGGGCGCTGGGTGCACTCGCCGGTCGCCGGGATCAGGCCCAGGTCGTCGGCGGTGCCGGTGGTGATCTGGTAGCAGTTCAGCCGGGCGACCAGGCCGCTCGTGCGCTCCTGGACCTTGCCGAGCAGGGTCCGCACGTCGCCGAACACGGAGGCGGCGCCGGCCGGCAGCGCGGCCTGCTGCGCCGCGAGCCGGGCCGCTTGGTTCCGGGCCCACAGCCGGACGTCGGAGAGCTGCTGCGCGCCGCTGCCGTCGCTGGTCGCGACGGCGGTCAGCTGGGTGACGCCGGCACGCAGGTCGGTGGCGAAGTCGTCGTAGGCGGTCTGGTAGTCGGCCGGGCTCGCGCCTTCGGCGGCCAGCTCGCCCAGCTCGGTGACGCGGTTGGTGGCGAACTCGAGGTGCTTCTGGGCCTTCTGCTGGTCACCGAAGGTGAGGTTCAACGACGTCGTCTCGCCGGCGCGCTTCACGGCGTACAGCGCGTCACCCGGCAACGCGCCGCGGGAGAGCACCAGCGTCAGGCCGGACAGCACGAGGACGAGGAAGAGCGCGGCGGCCACCAGGTCGGCGGTCCGCGGCCGCCACCGCCGTACCGGGGTGGCCGCCGCCGTCTCGAGGCGGCCCGCGATCTCCGCGCGGATCCGCTGCCGCGTCTCCAGGTCCGGCGCCCCGGCCTCGCCGAGTTCGCGCAGGGCGCCGACGACGGCCAGCTCGTCGGCGAACTCGCCGTCCCGGCGTACCGGGGACGGCTCCAAAGCACGCGCGAACCGATCCGCGTCGGTTCGCTCACGCGCAAACCTCACTGCGCCAGCTCCATCTCGGGCCGTGGCCGGTCCTGACACCGGTCTGGCAGGAGTAACGATCCAGAAGGCGCGATGGTTACCGGATTCGGTCGATGAACCGAAAAGTTCGCGGGTTCAGCGCAATCCGGTGGGCAGGAGTTGTGCCAGCCTGCGCACCGCCCGGTGCTGCAGCGCCTTGATGGCGCCCTCGTTGCGGTTCATGATCTGGGCCGTCTCGGCCACGGAGAGTCCCTGCAGGAACCGCAGGATGATGCATTCCCGCTGGTCGTCGCCCAGTTCCGCGACGCAGCGCAACAACTCGGTGCGGGTCGCGCGGCTGATGGCCTCCTGCTCGGGGCCGGCCTGCGCGGTCGCGCCGACGCTGAACGGCGCCGAACCGGGTTCGGTCACCTCGTCGGTGACGACTTCGAGGCGGTACCGGCTCGACTTCACGTGGTCGAGCACGAGGTTGCGGGCGATGGTGACGAACCAGGCGCCGACGTCACGTCCCTGGTAGCTCACCGACGTGATCCGGCGCAGCGCGCGCAGGAACGTCTCGCTGGTGACGTCCTCGGCGAGGTCGCGGTCGCCCAGCCGGAAGAGCACGTAGCGGTAGACGACGTCGACGTAGCGGTCGTAGAGGCGGCCGAACGCGGACGAGTCGCCGTCCTGCGCGGCGCGCACCAGGTCCCACGCCTCGGCCTTGAGGGCTTCGGCGCGCTCTTCGTCGGAGGCGGAGGCTCCCGGCGCCTGGCGGCTCAGCGGCACGGCCGAAGATCGTCCGAAGAGGCGGTCGGCGACCATGAAAACGGGCCCGCGGCTCACGGCGGTCGGCACTGTCATCGGGCGGCACCTCCGGCGGCGGCTCGGACCCAGTGGGCCACGGTACCCCCGATGAGCGGGCGAGCAGGGGCCTGCCGGCTCGCGTGCCCCACGGCGCCGTGGGCAGGCAAGTTCGTCACGGCGACTCCCTCTCTCCGATCGCGGCGGTGATCATCACCACCCCCCGCGACGCAGTGCAGCATACGTGTAGTTACCGCGAAGTAGGTAGTGGTTCCGGTCTTGTGAAGGGGCGACGCTCGCGGTGTTCCCCCATGACGTCGCGCGAGATGACAGACTTGCAACGCTTCGCGGGACGACGGGAAGGCGGGCCACGGGTGAGTGCCGGTGCAGAGACGTTGTCCGGGGTCGGCGAGCTGCTCGGCCGGGCCGCCGCGACGTGGCCGGAGCACCCGGCCGTGCGGGAGACCGGTGGCGGCCGGACGCTGACCTACCGTCAGCTCACCGCCGCGGTCGAAGCCCAGGCCAAGACACTTACGGGTGCAGGTGTCACACCCGGCGACCGGGTCGCGCTGCGGCTGCCGACGTCGGTCGATTTCGCCGTCGCGTTCTTCGGCGCGCTGCGGGCCGGCGCGATCGCCGTCCCGGTGTCGCCGCAGTCGCCGGGACCCGAGCTCGAGCAGCTGGTCGAGCACAGTGGCGCCAAGGTTGTCATCCATCGCGACACGGATACGGCGCTGCCGGCCGGGGTGATCGGTCTCACTTCCGAAGCTGACCCGGATGGAGCAGCCGGGTTCGCGGACGCCGGGGGAACCGGCGAGGACACCGCGGTCATTTCGTACACCTCCGGCACCACCGGGCCGCCGCGCGGCGTGATGCTTTCGCACCGCGCGCTGCTCGCGAACCTGGCCCAGCTGAGCGGCGTCGAGGGTGTCCTCGAGCACGACGACCGCGTGCTGATCACCATCCCGCTCTTCCACGTCTACGGCCTCGGGCCCGGCCTGCTGCAGGCCGTCGCCGTCGGCGCGACCGCGGTCCTGTCGGAGCGCTTCGAGGCCCAGCGCACGCTGGCGGACTGCGCCGAACACGGCGTCACCACGATCACCGGCGTCCCGACGATGTACGCCGAGTTCGCCGCGCTGGACGCCGGGGAGCTCGGCCGGGGACTGGCCACGGTCCGGCGGATGACGTCGGGCGCGGCACCGCTGCACCCGAAGGTGCTCGGCGCGATCCGGGAGGCGACGGGCCTCGACGTCTTCGAGGGGTACGGCCTCACCGAGTGCGCGCCGGTGGTGACGTCGACGCTGGTCACCGGCTACCCGAAGCCCGGCTCGGTCGGCAGCCCGCTGCCCGGCGTCGAGCTGCGGCTCGTCGACAGCGACGGCACCGACCAGGCCGTGCCGCTCGACCCGGACGACGTCGACGACGTCTTCGAGGCCGAGGGCGAGACCGGGCTGGTGTCGATCCGCGGCGCGAACCTGTTCTCCGGTTACTGGCCCGACGGCGCCCACGGGCCGGACGACGAGGGCTGGTTCCGCACCGGCGACGTCGGCTACCTCGACGTCGACGGCGACCTGCACCTGGTCGACCGGGCCAACGACCTGATCATCGTCAACGGCTTCAACGTCTTCCCGAACGAGGTCGAGTCGGTCATCGCGCAGCTGCCGGAGGTGGCCGAAGCCGCCGTTGTGGGGGTCGTCGACGAGCGCAGCGGCGAGGC
Organism: Amycolatopsis sp. NBC_00348; assembly: GCF_036114655.1. NCBI lineage: Bacteria > Bacillati > Actinomycetota > Actinomycetes > Pseudonocardiales > Pseudonocardiaceae > Amycolatopsis > Amycolatopsis sp. NBC_00348. The sequence goes on from NZ_CP107994.1 coordinate 8,920,227, forward strand.
CGTGAAGGCGTTCGTGGTGCCGGTCTCGGGCGCGTCGCTGTCCGAGCAGCAGGTCGTCGACCAGTGCACCGCCCACCTGGCCGGGTACAAGGTGCCGCACGCGGTGGAGTTCGCCGAGTCGCTGCCGCACTCGGCCACCGGGAAGCTGCGCCGGATGCGGCTGCGGTAGTAATGGCGGCATGGCACAGGAAGTGACGGTCATGGGCCGGGTCGGCTGCCACCTCTGCGAGGTGGCGGAGGCCGACGTCGCCCGCATCTGCGGCGAGCTGGGTGTCGCGTGGAAGTCCGAGGACGTCGACACGGACCCGGAGTGGCGCGCGGAGTACGGCGACCGCGTCCCGGTGATCCTGGTCGACGGCGCCGAGCACGGCTACTGGCGCGTCGAAGAGGACCGGCTGCGCAAGGCGCTTTCGTCCTGAACGTCCCGGCTTGGTTAAGCCGTAACACGTCCGTAAGCACTCCAGCCCCACCCGAACGGCCCACCGCTCCGAAGATGGAGGGGTGAGCACCTTGCAGGACGCGCCTGCCCCGCCCGAGGCGCCCAGGCGGCTTTCGCTGCCGGTCGCGACGCTGATCGGCCTTCTCGCCCTGGCCGCCGCCCTCGGCGTCGGGCACCTGGTCGCGGGCTTCGTCGGTTACACGGCCTCGCCGTTCATCGCGGTCGCGAACTACGTCATCGACCACAGCCCGACCGGCATCGTGAAGTGGGCCGAGCGGACGCTGGGCACCTGGGACAAGCCGATCCTCAAGCTCGGCCTCGCCGTCGTGCTCGTCCTGTTCGCGGTGGCCGCCGGGCAGCTGTCCCGGCGCAAACCGCTGGCCGGGCAGGTGCTCGTCGGGCTGCTCGGCGCCGCCGGGATCGCCGCCGTGTTCGTGCGCACCGACCTCGGGCAGGTGTCACTGCTCGCGCCGGTCGCCGCGCTCGTCGCCGGGCTGACCGTGTTCACGATGCTGCACCGCCTCGTGCTGCCGCCCGAGCTGGCCCGCTACGACCGGGGCTTCGACCGGCGGAAGTTCATCCGCACCGGCGTCGGCATCGCGGCCGGGGCCGGCGTCGCCGCCGTGGTCGGCGAAGTGGCCGGGACCAGCACGAACGCCGAGGACTCGCGGGCCGCCGTCGGGCCGCTCGTGCCGGCGCGCACCGCGCCGCCGCTGCCCGCCGACGCCGACTTCGTCAAGCTCGGCTCGCCGCCGTTCATCACGCCCAACGCGGACTTCTACCGGATCGACACCGCACTGGTCGTGCCGCAGATCCGCACCGAGGACTGGGGCCTGAAGATCCACGGGATGGTCGACCAGGAGGTGAACTTCACCTACAAGGACATCCGCGACCGGCCGCTCGTCGAGCGCCGGGTGACGCTGACCTGCGTGTCCAACGAGGTCGGCGGGAACCTGATCTCGAACGCGTCGTTCATCGGCGTCGACCTCGTCGACCTGCTCGACGAAGCCGGCGTGCAGACCGGCGCCGAGCAGATGTTCGCGACCAGCGTCGACGGCTGGACCTGCGGCACCCCGGCGAACGTCGCGCTCGACCCGGCACGCGGCGCGATGCTCGCGATCGGGATGAACGGCGAGCCGCTGCCGGTCGAGCACGGCTTCCCGGCGCGGATCGTCATCCCCGGCCTCTACGGCTACGTGTCCGCGACCAAGTGGGTCAAGGACCTCGAGTTCACCAAGTGGGACGCGCGGCAGTCGTACTGGCTCAACCGCGGCTGGGCCGAGCAGGCGCCGATCAAGACCGAGTCCCGGATCGACACCCCGACCGGCTTCGCGAAGGTCACCGCGGGCAAGGTCCGGCTGGCCGGCACGGCGTGGGCGCAGCACACCGGCATCGCGAAGGTCGAGGTCCGGCTCGACCAGGGCGAGTGGCGCGAAGCCACCCTTTCGGCGGAGGTGAGCAAGGACACCTGGCGCCTCTGGTGGCTCGAGCTCGACGTCCCCGGCGGTACGCACCAGGCGTTCGTCCGGGCCACCGACCAGGACGGCTACACCCAGACGGAGAACACCGCCGACCCGGTGCCCGACGGCGCCACCGGCTGGCACTCCGTCACCCTCGACGCGCACTGACGACCCGGAAACCCTTGTGCGGCCGGTGATCTGGCCCGATGGACCCGCGCTCGAGGCCGCCACGGCACACTCGGGGGGTGCCGAACCGCCTCCGACCAGTGACTTTGTGCGTGCGTTCACAAGTGGACTACCGTAGGACCATCGCCTCCCGGTGGTCCGGCATCGAACCGGACGCCGGGCCCTGGGTCAAGACACAGTTCCGAACGGTCGCGGCGATGGCCGGCAGGTGCGCAGCGGGCAGGAGACACGGCGTGGTGACACAGCGCGGGGGGCGTGACGGAGCGGACTCCGCCGGCCGGCCGCCACGGCGGTCCCGCCGGCCGGACACGCCGGACGCCGACAACGCGCCGACGGCCGAGATGCCCGCCGTGCCCGCGGCCGCCGTGAACGGCCGCGCCAACGGCAACGGGGATGCCCCCGAGGCCGTCCGGGCGAAGCAGATCCCCGAAGCGGCCGTCGCCCGGTTGGCCGTCTACCTCCGCGTGCTGTCCGCGATGTCGGAACAGGGCGCGACGACCGTTTCGAGCGAAGAGCTGTCGCAGGCCGCCGGTGTCAACTCCGCGAAGCTGCGCAAAGACCTCTCGTACCTGGGCTCCTACGGCACCCGCGGCGTCGGCTACGAGGTCAGCGTCCTCGTCAGCCAGATCGAGCGGATCCTCGGCCTGACCCGGCAGCACAAAGTGGCCGTGGTCGGGATCGGCAACCTCGGTCACGCGCTGGCCAACTACGGCGGCTTCCCGGGGCGCGGTTTCCCGGTCGAGGCCCTGTTCGACCTGGACTCGGACCTGATCGGCGTGCCGGTCGGCGGCCTGCCGGTCTCCCACATGGACGACATCCCGCGGGTCTGCGCCGAGCGCGGCATCTCCATCGGCGTGATCGCCACCCCGCCCACCGCGGCGCAGTCGGTGTGCGACCGCCTGGTCGCCGGCGGCGTCCAGTGCATCCTCAACTTTGCTCCCGTCGTGCTGCAAGTTCCTGCTCACATCGAGGTCCGCAAGGTGGATTTGGCCGTCGAGCTGCAGATACTGTCATTTCACGTGGCCCGTCGGGCGGATGATGCTGCGAGCAATCAGGGCAATTCCGGATTACCCGCAGCGGGTCTGCCGCCCGACAATGGCAAGAGCAGCGGACGGAACGGCGCGGGTCCGGACGGCGGACGGGAAGTGGTGGTGCGCTCATGAGCGTCTTGGCAGTGGGCTTGTCCCATCGCAGCGCCGAGCTGAGCACGTTGGAACGCGTCGCGGTACCGGCGCCCGAGATCGGCAAGGTGCTCGACGAGCTGCAGCAGGCCGAGCACATCAGCGAGGTCATGCTCGTCTCGACGTGCAACCGCATCGAGGTCTACGCGGTGGTCGAGACCTTCCACGGCGGCTTGAACGACGTCTCCGACGTCCTCGCCCGCCAGGCCGGGATGACGCCCGCCGACCTCTACGACAGCCTGTACGTGCACTACGCCGGCGCCGCGGTCGAGCACCTGTTCTCGGTCACCTCCGGCCTGGACTCGATGGTCGTCGGCGAGACGCAGATCCTCGGCCAGATCCGCTCCTCCTACGCCACCGCGCGCGAGGCCGGCACCGTCGGCCGCACGCTGCACGAGCTGATCCAGACCACGCTGCGCGTCGGCAAGCGCGTGCACACCGAAACCGGCCTCGACCAGCTGGGCGCGTCGGTCGTGTCCGAAGCGCTCGCCGCGGCCGGGGACGTCACCGGCAAGCACGCCGTCATCGTCGGCGCCGGCTCGATGGGCGCGCTGAGCGCGTCGCAGCTGCGCAAGGCCGGCATCGGCGAGATCACCGTCGCCAACCGCACCGACGCCCGCGCGCGCCGGCTCGCCGCGAACGTGTCCGAGCAGGGCGTGCCCGCCCGGGCGATCGCGCTGTCCCAGGTCGCCGACGCGGTGCGTGACGCCGACGTCGTGATCTGCTGCACCGGCGCGCAGGACGCCGTCTTCGGCCCGGAGCAGGTGCTGCCCCGCGGCGGCCGCGCCCTGGTCGTCTGCGACCTCGGCCTGCCCCGTGACGTCGACCCGGCGGTCGGCGAGCTCGCCGGCGTGCGCGTCGTCGACCTGGCCACCGTCCAGCGCCGGATGCGCGAAGCCGGCACCCCGACCACCGACCGGCAGACGGCGAAGGCCACCGGCATCGTGCTCGACGAGGTGCGCGAGTACCTCGCCGGCCAGCGCAGCGCCGAGGTCACCCCGACGGTGACCGCGTTGCGCAAGCGCGCGGCCGAGGTCGTCGACGCCGAGCTGCTGCGGCTGGACCACCGGCTGCCCCAATTGGACAGCGCCATCCGCGAAGAGGTCGGCCGCACGGTCCGCCGGGTGGTCGACAAGCTGCTGCACGCGCCGACGGTGCGGGTCAAGCAGCTGGCCGCCGAGACGGCCGACACCGACTACGCGAACGCGTTGCGCGAACTGTTCTGCCTCGACCCGCAGGCACCCGCCGCGGTGGCGAGCCCGACGCCCCCACCAGAGAAGAAGTAGTAAGTGACCAGAGTCATTCGCATGGGTACGCGCGGATCGAAGCTCGCGCTCGCCCAGACCGGGCACGTCGCCGACGCCCTGCGCGCCACCGGCGCCGAGGTCGAGATCGTCACGGTGACCACGCCCGGGGACAAGTCGATGGCGCCGATCCCGACGATCGGCGTCGGCGTGTTCACCTCCGCGCTGCGGGAAGCGTTGCTGCGCAACGAGGTCGACGTCATCGTCCACTCGTACAAGGATCTGCCGACCGCGCCGGAGCCGGGCATTTCGCTCGCCGCCGTGCCGCCGCGCGCGGACCCGCGGGACGCGCTGATCGCGCGTGACGGGCTGACTCTCGGCGAGCTGCCGCCGGGCGCGACGGTGGGCACCGGCTCGCTGCGGCGCACCGCGCAGCTGCGCGCGCTGGGTCTCGGTTTGGAAATCGTGCCGATTCGCGGCAATATCGACACCCGCATGCGCAAGGTCACCGACGGCGAGCTGGATGCCGTGGTGCTCGCGCGTGCCGGACTGGCCAGGGTCGGCATGGTCGAGGTCATCACCGAGACCCTCGACCCGATCCAGATGCTGCCCGCGCCCGCACAGGGCGCGCTGGCGGTGGAGTGCCGGACCGCCGACGTGGACCTCGAGCACCTGCTCGCATCCACGCTGGACGACGAGGGCACGCGGGCTGCGGTGACGGCCGAGCGTGCTTTGCTGGCCGCGCTCGAGGCGGGGTGCAGCTCGCCCGTGGGCGCGCTCGCCGAGATCGTCGAAGATCTCGACGCCGAGGGCAAGGTCGTGGAACGGATCTCGCTGCGCGGCACCGCCGCGATCGAGGGCGAGGAAGGCGTGGTGGACATGGTCCGGGCCATCGCGCTGGCCGACAAGCACCAGGCCGCCCAGCTGGGCAAGGACCTGGCCGCAGAGCTGCTGGACCTCGGAGCCGGAGCCCTCTCCGGACCCGCGCAGTAGCGCTTTCACGAGCGCTTCTCAAGACGTAGGAGACCTGCGTCCGTGCCATGACGCACGGCCGCCGCAAGAGGAGAAACGCACAGATGACCCCCGCGCGAAAGACCACCGGGCGCGTAGCGTTCGTGGGCTCCGGGCCCGGCGACGCCGGCCTGCTCACGGTCCGTGCCCAGGAACTGCTGGCCAAGGCCGAGGTCGTGGTGACCGACCCGGACGTGCCCCAGGCCGTCCTGGCGATGACCGCCGAAGGCGCCGAGGTCCGCCCCGCCGTCGGCGAGGCCACCGAGGTCGCCAAGGACCTGACCAACGAGGCCAAGGCCGGCCGGCTGGTGCTCCGCCTGATCGCCGGCGACCCGCTGACCACCCCGGCCGTCGTGGCCGAGGTGCAGGCGGTCGCCCGCACGAGCGCCGTGTTCGACGTCATCCCGGGTGTGTCCCCGGGCGCGGCCGTCCCGGCGTACGCCGGCGTCGCGCTCGGCGGCACGCACACCGAGGTCGACGTCCGCGGCGACGTCGACTGGGCGGCCCTGGCCGCGGCCCCGGGCCCGCTGGTGCTGCACGCGTCGTCGGCGCACCTCGCCGAGGCCGCTTCGGCGCTGACCGGGCACGGCCTGCCCGCGTCGACGCCGGTCGCGGTGACGGCGAACGGCACCATCAACACCCAGCGCACCCTCGACACCACGCTCGAGAAGGTCGCCAACGACGCCGGCGAGCTCGTCGGGCCGCTGATCGTCACGATCGGTCAGGCCGCCGGGCAGCGCTCGAAGCTGTCGTGGTGGGAGTCGCGCGCGCTGTACGGCTGGAAGGTCCTGGTGCCGCGCACCAAGGAGCAGGCCGGCGAGATGGCCGAGCGCCTGCGCGGCCACGGCGCGACGTCGCACGAGGTGCCCACCATTTCGGTCGAGCCGCCCCGCAGCCCGGCGCAGATGGAGCGCTCGGTCAAGGGCCTGGTCGACGGCCGTTACCAGTGGATCGTCTTCACCTCCACCAACGCGGTCCGCGCGGTGTGGGAGAAGTTCGAGGAGTTCGGCCTGGACGCCCGCGCGTTCTCCGGCGTGAAGATCGCCTGCGTCGGCGCGGCCACCGCGGAGAAGGTGCGCTCGTTCGGCATCATCCCCGAGCTGGTGCCGGAGGGTGAGCAGTCCAGCGAAGGCCTGCTGGCCGAGTTCCCGCCGTACGACGACGTCCTCGACCCGGTCGACCGCGTCCTGCTGCCCCGCGCGGACATCGCCACCGAGACCCTGTCGGCCGGCCTGCGCGAACGCGGCTGGGAGATCGACGACGTCACGGCCTACCGGACCGTCCGGGCGGCGCCGCCGCCGGCCGACACCCGCGAGATGATCAAGACCGGCGGTTTCGACGCGGTCTGCTTCACCTCGTCCTCGACCGTGCGCAACCTGGTCGGCATCGCCGGCAAGCCGCACACCCGCACGCTGGTCGCGTGCATCGGCCCGAAGACGGCCGAGACGGCAGTGGAGTTCGGCCTCCGCGTCGACGTCCAGCCGGAGAAGGCGGACGTCCCCCACTTGGTGGACGCCCTGGCCGAGCACGCCGCACGCCTCCGCGCGGAGGGCGCCCTGCCGCCGCCGCGCAAGGCGAAGCGGGCCCGCAGGTCCTGAGGTTCGTTGGTCCGTGAAGGCCTCCTTACCGGCTCTTACCGCCGGGAAGGGGGCCTTCACGGCTTTCCGAGCCGCCGGTCACCGACGAAAGTGGCCGCTGAGCACCCTTGCGGGTCTTCGGCGAAGGGGCGCGGAGTAACTTGGAGGGGTGTTCCCCGAGCATCGTCCACGCAGGCTTCGGACCACGCCCGCTATGCGCCGGCTGGTCGGTGAAACGACGCTGCGGCCACGCCAGCTGATCCTCCCGATGTTCGTCGCCGAAGGGCTTGATCAGCCGCGGCCGATTTCGAGCATGCCGGGCGTTGTGCAGCACACCCGGGACACCCTGCGGAAGGCCGCCGTCGACGCGGTCAACGCCGGGGTCGGCGGGCTGATGCTGTTCGGCATTCCCGAGACCCGTGACGCCGAGGGCTCGGGTGCCGTCGACGAGCGCGGCATCCTCAACGTCGCCCTGCGCGACCTCCGCGCCGAACTCGGTGACGCCACCGTGCTGATGGCCGACACCTGCCTCGACGAGTTCACCGACCACGGCCACTGCGGTGTCCTGGACGCCGACGGCGGGGTCGACAACGACGCCACGCTGCGCATCTACGCCGAGATGGCCGTCGCGCAGGCCGAAGCCGGGGCGCACGTGCTCGGGCCATCCGGGATGATGGACGGGCAGATCGGCGTCATCCGCCGCGCGCTCGACGAGGTCGGCCACAGCGACAAGGCCATCCTCGCGTACGCCGCGAAGTACGCCAGCGCGTTCTACGGCCCGTTCCGCGAGGCCGTCGACTCGCAGCTCAAGGGCGACCGCAAGACCTACCAGCAGGACCCGGGCAACGCCCGCGAAGCGCTGCGCGAGATCGAGCTGGACCTCGCCGAGGGCGCGGACATGATCATGGTCAAGCCCGCGCTGTCCTATTTGGACGTCGTCAAGGCGGCCGCGGACATCTCCCCGGTGCCGGTGGCGGCCTACAACATCTCCGGCGAGTACGCGATGGTCGAAGCCGCCGCGGCCAACGGCTGGCTCGAGCGCGAGCGGACCGTCCTCGAGGTGCTGACGTCGATCCGCCGGGCCGGCGCCGACATGATCCTGACGTATTGGGCAGCCGAAGCCGCTGCGTGGCTGGACTGACCGGTTAGAGTCCTCGCGTGACCGATGCTGAAACACCCGAAAACGGCACCGACCTCAGCGGTCTCACCGACGACGAACGCCGCAAACTGGGCCGCGCGCCGGATCCGGTCATGCCGGGACAGTCCGCGCCGAAGGCCGCCCCGCCGCGGCCGGTGTGGTGGTCGTTCTGGCTGTGGCTCGGCGGTGGCGTGCTGCTGATCCTGAGCTACGTCCAGCTGCTCAGCAGCAAGTCCGCGGTCATCGCGCAGTTCGTCGAGGGCACCAAGGACTCGAAGTACTCGCCGCAGATGATCGCGGACGGCGTCACGACGCTGCTGTGGTACCTGCTCGGCGGCTCGGTCGTGTTCGTGCTGCTGTTCCTGCTGTTCGCGTACAAGGCGCGCGAAGGCACCCGCTCGGCCCGGACAGTGCTCACCATCCTGCCGATCGTGATGCTGGTGCTGATCATGGTGATCGCGCCGATCATCAACTTCCTGACGCTGGCCGCGGTGCTGGTGTTCGTCGTCGCGCTGGTGCTGCTGTACCTGCCGTCGGTGGCGGGCTACTTCCCGAAGGCCGGCAAGCGCCCGTGAGCGACCGGCTCTACGCCGAGTCCGGCGTGAGCTGGGTCGCCATCGTGTGGGGCCCGGTGTTCGCCGTGGTCGGGGCGCTGGCGGAGCTGGTGACGGGTGGCCCGGTGCACCTCGTGGGCTGGCTGCTGGTCGCGTTCGGCCTGTGCGTCATCACGATCCCGTGGGTGTACGCGCGGCGCCGGTTCCTCTCGCTGGAAGTCACGACGAAGCAGCTGCGCCAGGGCCGCGAGAAGGTCGCGGCGGCTGAGCTGGAGTCGGTGACGGACGTCGGCACACCGGTCGGCGCGAGGGTGCTCGGCGGCGGCTGGTCGGTCCCGCGCAAGTACGATTCGCTGCCGCTGAAGCTGGCGGACGGCACGGTGGTGCTGGCGTGGGCGAAGGACGTCGAGGCCCTGCAGGACGCGCTGGACCGCCTCGTCCGGGCGACGCCGCGCGAGACGTGAGAAAATCCTCTCCGTGATCGACCTTCCGCAGCCCACCGGGGCCGAGCTCTGGCCGCCGGATGAATCCGGGTCCGCCGCGCGGCTGCACAAGCCGTGGCGGATTCTGGTCGCCGTTCTGGAGGTCGTGCTCGCCGTGGCGGCCGGCTGGGGCGTTTACGCCTTCTGGCACAGCGGCATGGCCACCGTGGTGACGCGCACCGACGACGGCGCCGTCCTCGAATCGCACCGGTACTTCGGCGGGCACCTCGCCGCGGCCATCGGGCTCGGCGTCGTGGCCGCGATCCTGCTGGTGGACGCGGTCCGTCAGCTCTCTCTCGCGCTGCGTGCGCGCCCCCCAAAGCAGCCGGACTGATACACAGCTCCTCCACAGGGAACGAACAGTCAATTGCTAAGCGGCGGCAGCACTGTTGCCGCATGACGCGGGTGCGTGCCTCCAGGGCATGGGTGATCAACGGTGCTCTGATCGTGCTACTGGCCGGGGCGGGATTCGGGATATACCAAGCCTTTACCCCGGCTTCGAACACGGCTCAGGCCCAGACCCGCAGCACGCAGGTGCGCCGGGCGACGGTCTCCGAGACGATTTCCGCCGCCGGGACGCTCGCCAGCAGCTACACGGGCGCGGCGAACTTCACGACGGCCGGCAAGGTGACGTCGATCGACGTGAAGGTCGGCGACGTCGTGAGCGCCGGCCAGAAGCTCGCGACCGTCGACAGCACGCAGGCGGCGAAGCAGCTTCAGGTCGCGAAGGCGAATCGCTCGGTGGCGCAAGACAGTCTCGACAGCGCCGAAACCGCCGAGGACACCCCGGCGACGGGCCAAAACAGCCAAAACAGCCAGAACAGCCAGAACAGCGCCCAGGCCGCCGCGAACAGCGTCACCTCGGCGCAGGCGAAGCTGGACCAGGCCGAGCTGGACGTCCAGACCGCGCAGACCGCGCTGGACAACACCTCGCTCTACGCGCCCGGCGCGGGCACCGTCACCGCCGTCAACGGCACGGTCGGGCAGCAGTCCTCGAGCGGCTCGGCGAGCAGCAGCTCCCAGTCGACGTCCAGCGGCAGCGGCCAGGGCGGGCAGGGCTCGTCCAACTCCAGCGCCGCGACGTCGTCTTCTTCCAGCAGCAGCACCGGGTTCATCACCATCACGAACATGAGCGGCCTGGTCGTGACCACCTCGGTCGCCGAGATCGACGTCAGCAAGGTGAAGGCGGGCCAGAAGGCCACGGTGACGCTCAACGCGCTGCCGGACAAGCCGATCCAGGCCACCGTCTCCAGCATCAACCTGACCCCGACGACCAGCGGCAGCGTGGTCTCCTACGGCGCGCAGCTCGCGCTCACCAGCCCGCCGGACGGGCTGCGGCCCGGGCAGTCGGCCAGCGTCGTGATCACCGTCGCCGAGGCGCAGAACGCGCTGAGCGTGCCGGCCGCGGCCGTGACGACCGCCGGCAACACCAACATCGTCACCGTGCAGGAGAACGGCCGGAACGTGCCCCGCCAGGTGCAGATCGGCATCCGCGGCGAGTCGACCGTGCAGATCACCTCCGGGCTGACCGAGGGCGAGAACGTCGTGCTCACCGCGACGGCCGCGACCGGCACCGGCGGCACCGGCCGCACCGGGGGAACGGGTGGCACCGGCGGGTTCCCGGGCGGCGGGACCGGCGGCGTGCCCGGCGGCGGCCAGCGCGGCACGGGTGCCGGCGGCGGCTTCGGCGGACGCGGATGAACCCGGTGATCGCGGTCTCCGGACTGCGCAAGACCTACGGCGCGGGGGACACCGCGGTGCACGCCCTGCGCGGCGTCGAGCTCACCGTGTGGCCCGGCGAGTACGTCGCGATCATGGGCGCGTCCGGTTCGGGCAAGTCGACGCTGCTGAACATGCTGGGCTGCCTCGACGTCCCGACGTCCGGCCAGTACCTGCTGGACGGCTTCGGCGTCGGCAAGCTCAACGAACGTCAGCTCGCCTTGCTGCGCAACCGGAAGATCGGTTTCATCTTCCAGTCGTTCAACCTCGTGCCCCGGACGTCGGCTCTGTCCAATGTGGAGCTGCCGCTTGTCTACAGTGGACTCCGCCGGTCGGAACGCCGGCGCCGTGCGCTCGCGGCGCTCGACATGGTCGGGCTGTCCGACCGGGCCAAGCACCTGCCGAGCGAGCTGTCCGGCGGCCAGATCCAGCGCGTCGCCGTGGCGCGGGCGCTGGTCACCGGGCCGGCGATGCTGCTCGCCGACGAGCCGACCGGCAACCTGGACCGCCGCAGCACCGAGGACGTCCTCGGCGTGTTCGACCGGCTCAACCAGCTCGGCCGCACCATCGTCGTGATCACGCACGAGGACGAGGTCGCCGCGCACGCGCGCCGCGTCGTCCGGGTCGACGACGGGCTGATCGTGGCGGATGACGTCACCCGGGCGTCCGGGGTCGTGGGAGCCGTGTCGTGAACCTCTTCGAAGTCCTGCGCTTCGCCGTGCGCGGGCTCACGGCGAACAAGCTGCGCTCGTCGCTCACCACGCTCGGCATCACCATCGGCGTCGCCGCGGTGATCCTGCTCGTCGCGGTCGGCAACGGCGCCTCGGCGGCCATCGCGGCGAGCATCCAGGGCCTCGGCACCAACGTCGTCAACGTCTCCCCGGCGCGCGGCGGCGGGCAGGGCGCCTCGGCCCGGCCGCTGACCGTGCAGGACGCGCACGCGCTGGTCGACCCGATCGGCGCGCCCGACGTCAAGGCCGCGTCGCCGGTCGTGAACACGACGGCCACCGCGACCTACGGGCAGACGTCGTACGACATCTCGACCGTCGCGGGCACCGAGCCCGCGTACTTCACCACCACGAACCGCGACATCGCCGAGGGCGCGCTGTTCACCAGCGAGGACGTCACGGCCGCGCGCAAGGTCGTCGTGCTCGGCCCGACGACGGCGGAGTCGATCTTCGGCAGCGGTACCGACGCGGTCGGCCAGAACGTGCTGCTCAACAGCATCCAGTTCACCGTGGTCGGGGTGCTGCAGGCCAAGGGCAGCACCGGGCTGCAGAACGCCGACGACGTCGCGATCGCGCCGATCTCGGCCGTGCAGAACTCGCTGGCCGGCTACGGCAGCCTCAGCCAGATCGCCGTCCAGGCCACCAGCGCGGACTCCGTCACGCTGGCGCAGTCCGAGATCACCGCGATCCTCAACGCGCGCCACGGCATCCGGCTCGGCGGCACCGCCGACTACCAGATCCAGAACTCCGAGCAGCTGCTCGCGACGCGGACGTCGGCGACCGAGACGTTCACCGTGCTGCTGGCGGCTGTCGCGGCGATCTCGCTGCTCGTCGGCGGCATCGGCGTCACGAACATCATGCTCGTCACGGTCACCGAGCGGATCCGCGAGATCGGCATCCGCAAGGCCATCGGCGCCCCGCGCGCGGCCATCCTCGGCCAGTTCCTCGCCGAAGCGACCATGCTCAGCCTGTTCGGCGGGCTGCTCGGCGTCGCGATCGGGCTGATCGGCAGCCGGTTCACCATCTCCGGGATCAAGCCGGTCGTGGTGCCCTCGTCGATCCTGCTCGCCTTCGCGGTATCCGCCCTGATCGGGCTGTTCTTCGGCAGTTTCCCGGCGAACCGGGCCGCCAAGCTGCGGCCGATCGACGCGCTGCGTCATGAATAAGGAGTCACCGATGTCTTCCACGACGACCCCGCCGCCCGGCCCGGGGGACGAGCCGACAGCGGTGCTCCCGGCCGTCGAACCGGCGGCGCCCGCCGAGCCGACGGCGGAGCAGATCGTCGCCAGCCCGGCGGTCGAGGGTGATCTGAACGCCGAGATGCGCCGCGCGGCGAAGCCGTTCTCCCGCGCCACGATGGTGCTGGCCGGGCTGGTGGTGCTCGCGGCCGTGTTCGCCGGCGGCGCCTGGACGCACGCCGCGTTCGGCTCGTCCTCGGGCTCGGGCTCGTCTGGCGCGCCGGCCGGACGTCAGGGCGGCGGCTTCGGCGGTCAGCAGGGCGGCACCCAGGGTGGTACCCAGGCCGGGACGGGCACCGGGACCGGGACCGGCACCGGCACCGGCCAGCAGGGCGGCGGCTTCCGCGGGGCCGGCGGGCGTGGCACCACGGGCACGATCGACCACGTCGACGGCACGACCGTCTACGTGAAGACCGCGCAGGGCACCGACGTCAAGGTGTCCACATCGGACTCGACGACGGTCGGCGTGACCCAGCCGGGCAAGCTCGCGGACCTCAAGCCGGGTTCGACGGTGACGATCCAGGGCCAGGCCGGCGACGACGGCACGGTCGCCGCGCAGGCGATCACCCAGCAGGCCGCCCGCTGACGGGTCTGCCGCGGCTCTCGTGAGTGGTTAGGGCGGTTCTAACCGCCCTAACCACTCACGACGGCTAGTTGAGCGCGACGATGGCGGTGTTGAGCGCGGTCGCGAAGAGGATCCAGACGAGGTAGGGCACCTGCAGCGCGGCCGCGAGCTTCGACCGGCGGGCGAACAGGACGATCGTCACGAGCACGACGACGTCCAGCACCAGGATGTCGAGCAGGGCGAGCACCGCGGCGCCGCCCTCGAAGAACAGCGGCGGCCAGAGCAGGTTGACCAGCAGGCCGATGCCGTACGCGGCGAACCCGCGGTTCTCGCCGTCGGTGCGCCAGTAGCACCAGCCGGACAGCGCGATCGTGACGTACAGCACCGTCCACACCGGACCGAACAGCGACACCGGCGGCGCCCACGACGGCAGGTCGAAGCGCTCGTAGATCTCCTTCGACGACGTCGCGGCCAGGGCGCCGACCGCCGCGACCACGGCGACGACGCCGAGGAAGCAGGCCAGCACCAGCCACGGGTTGCGCTGGGGCGCACGTTCGGTCACCGGTTGTTCCCCTCCCGGGCGGCGTGCGGCCATCTTAGGGCGGTGACGCTCGCGCGCACCCCGAGTTGCCGGTGACGGGGTCGGCGGTGCGTCGCCCGGGTTTGCGAGACTGAAGGGGTGAGCACTGGAACCGAGCAGTCCAAGGCATGGTTCGACCGCGCTAAGGCGGCCATCCCGGGCGGGGTGAACTCGCCGGTCCGGGCGTTCAACTCGGTCGGCGGCACCCCGCGGTTCATGGTCCGCGGCGAGGGCCCGCACCTGTGGGACGCCGACGGGAACCGCTATGTCGACTTGGTGTCGTCCTGGGGCCCGATGATCCTGGGGCACGCGCACCCGGCGGTCGTCGAGGCGGCGCGCGAGGCGGCGACGTCCGGGCTGTCGTTCGGCACGCCGACCATCGGCGAGGTCGAGCTGGCCGAGGAGATCATCGGCCGGGTCGAGCCCGTCGAGCGGGTGCGGCTGGTCAACTCGGGCACCGAGGCCACGATGAGCGCGATCCGGCTGGCCCGCGGGTTCACCGGCCGCGCGAAGATCGTCAAGTTCGCCGGCTGTTACCACGGCCACGTCGACGCGCTGCTCGCCCAGGCCGGCTCCGGCGTCGCGACGCTCGGGCTGCCGACGTCGCCGGGCGTCACCGGCGCCCAGGCCGCCGACACGATCGTGCTGCCCTACAACGACCTCGACGCCGTCCGGCAGTCCTTTGTGGACAATCCGGACACGATCGCCGCGGTGATCACCGAGGCCGCGGCGGGCAACATGGGCGCCGTCGCGCCGGACGAGGGCTTCAACGCGGGCCTGCTGGAGATCGCCCACGAGCACGGCGCGCTGCTGGTCATGGACGAGGTGATGACCGGGTTCCGCGTCTCGCGCGCGGGCTGGTTCGGCCTCGAAGGCGTGGCCGGCGACCTGTACACGTTCGGCAAGGTGATGTCCGGCGGCCTGCCGGCGGCGGCGTTCGGCGGCCGCGCCGACATCATGGCCAAGCTCGCCCCGGGCGGGCCGGTCTACCAGGCCGGGACGCTGTCCGGGAACCCCGTCGCGGTGGCCACCGGCCTCGCGACGCTGCGCGCGGCCGACCAGGCCGTGTACGCGGCGCTCGACGCCAACGCGAAGCGCCTCGGCAACCTCTTCCGCCTCGCGCTGAGCGAAGCCGGCGTCGCGAACAGCGTCCAGTACGCGGGCAACCTGGTGAGCGTGTTCTTCGGCGAGCCGGCGGTCCGCGACTACGCGGGCGCGCAGGCGTCCGAGACCTGGCGCTTCCCGCCGTTCTTCCACGCGCTGCTCGACGGCGGTGTGTACGCGCCCCCGAGCGCGTACGAGGCCTGGTTCGTCAACGCGGCCATGGACGAAGAAGCGTTCTCGGTGATCGAAGCGGCGCTGCCCGCGGCGGCGCAGGCGGCGGCCGGAGCGGTCCGGTGACCACCGTCGTCCACATGCTCCGCCACGGCGAAGTCCACAACCCCGAGAAGATCCTCTACGGCCGGCTGCCCGGCTACCGGCTCTCCGAGCGCGGCCAGCGTCAGGCGCTGACCGTCGCCGAGGCCGTCGCGGGGCACGACCTCGTGCACGTCGTCGCGTCGCCGCTGCAGCGGGCGCAGGAGACGGCGGCGCCGATCGCGGCCGCGCACCGCCTCGACATCGCGACCGACGCGGAGCTGATCGAGGCCGGCAACCAGTTCGAGGGCCTGCACGTCGCGGTCGGCGACGGCGCGCTGCGGGAGCCGAAGCACTGGTCGAAGCTGACCAACCCGTTCAAGCCGTCGTGGGGCGAGCCGTACCTGGAGATCGCGCACCGGATGCTCGGCGCCGTCCACCGCGCGCGCGACGCGGCGGAGGGGCACGAGGCGCTGTGCGTGTCGCACCAGCTGCCGATCTGGACGCTCCGCCGGTTCCTCGAGGGCAAGAAGCTGTGGCACGACCCGCGCCGTCGCCAGTGCTCGCTGGCCTCCCTGACCAGCCTGGTCTTCGACGGCGACGAGCTGCGCGAGATCGTCTACAGCGAGCCCGCGGGGTCCACCGACCCGAAGGTGACCGGGGCATGAAACGGCTCCTCGTCACGCTGGCCGCGCTGGGCCTGATCGCGGGGTGCAGCGCGGGCAAGGACGCGGTCGTCCAGGGGAGCAGCTTCACGTTCGTCTCCCCGGGCGGCCAGGTCGACATCACCTACGACGTCGACCGGCGCCAGACGGCGCCCGTCCTTTCCGGCGACGACCTGATGAACGAGGGCAAGCAGCTGTCGCTGGCGGACTTCCCCGGCAAGGTCGTCGTGCTCAACCTCTGGGGCCAGTGGTGCGGGCCGTGCCGCACGGAGGCGCCCGAGATGGAGAGCCTCGCGAAGCAGGCGCCGGGGGTGCAGGTCGTCGGCATCGACGTCCGCGACCCGGCGCGTGACGCCGCGCAGGACTTCGTCCGCGACCGCGGGCTGACGTACCCGTCGATCTACGACCCGGACGGCCGGGTGCTGCTCAAGCTGAGCGGCTACCCGCGCAACATCATCCCGTCGACGATCGTGCTGGACAGACAACACCGCGTCGCGGCGGTGTTCCTGCGCCCGGTGCTGGCCCAGGACCTGCTCCCGGTTACCCAGCGCCTGGCGGCCGAACAAGCCTGATCAAGCCTGATTAAGCCCAGGCTGAAACCCCTCCGCCGGCGGCGCGGTTCCCGGTACGTTCCCGGTGATCGTTTTGTCCGAACCCAGGGGGGTTTCTCATGATGAAGAAGTTGGCGGCCGTGGCGTTCCTCGCCTTCGCCGTCACCACGGCCGTGTCGGCGCCCGCTTCGGCGGCACCCGCTGCTTCGGCGGCACCGGCCGTTTCGGCGGCACCGGTCACGGTCCAGGGATTCACGCTGCTCAAGCAGACGAGCGGCAACGGCCGCACGCTCCGCCTGTGGCAGAACACCGGCAACGGCCTGGTGCACGGCAGCCTGTCGGGCGCCCAGTACGGCGACCAGCTGTACATCGGCAACTGCTGCTACCCGTACGTCACGTACGAGACGGTGACCAGCACCGGCCAGTACGAGCTGAACACCCAGGAGTACGGCAACTACGGCCCCCGCGTCGGCGGCGTCCTCGCCGACGGCGGCCAGCTCTACCTCTGACCCGCCAGACCCGCAAGACCCGCCAGACCCGCGAAAGCCGTGAAGGCCTCCTTACCGGCCGTAAGAGCCGCGAAGGAGGCCTTCACGGCTTTTCGGCGCGCCCGACCCGGGCCGCCAGGCCGTCGATGACCACGGACAGGCCCGTCGCGAACGCCATGTCTCGCAGCGAGCGGGGCACGGCCGTGCGGCGGGCCTGTTCTTCGACCGTGAAGCCGTTCACGTAGCTCGTCACGACGTCCGCGCACGCCTCGCGCTCCGGTGAAGCCATCCCGGCGGCGGCGAGCGTGGCCAGCAGGTGACCCAGGAACTCCCGCGCGGCCGGCCCGGGGACGCTCATCGTCGCGATGACCCGGGCGCCGTCCGGGTGGGCGAGCATCGTCTCGCGGTGGGCGTTCGCGAACGCCGTCACGCGCTCCCGCCACGTCCCCGACGCGCTCAGCCCGCGGGACGCCACCGCCAGCATGTGCTCCGCGACCGCGTCCAGCAGCGCCTGCTTGTTCGCGTAGTGCCAATAGAGCGCGCCGACGCGCACGCCGAGGCGGTCGGCGAGCTTGCGCGTGGTCAGCTCGTCCAGCCCGGTTTCGTCGAGCAATTCGATCGCGGCGTCCAGCACCACCGCCTGGTTCAGAGGCATCGGGACAAGTTCACCACGCCTGGCGCACTTGAGCGTTGTTCAGGTAACTTGAGCAGTGTTCAATAAGTCGAGGAGGAACCATGAGAGTCGCTGTGATCGGAGCCGGGCTCGGGGGCCTGTGCCTGGCCCAGGGCCTGCGGAAAGCCGGGATCGACGTCGAGGTGTTCGAACGTGACCCGGGGGTCCGCGCCCGCTTCCAGGGCTACCGGATCGGCCTAGCCGACGTCGGCCGCGAAGCCCTGCTCGCCTGCCTGCCCGACCGGCTGCACCCGCTGCTCGACGCCGTCACGGGCGACCTCCACGGCCGCCGCGTCTTCCACGACACCCAGCTCCGGCAGCTGCGCGAGCTCGAGCCGATGACCGCGATCGCCGTCGACCGGCACGTCCTGCGCCACCTCCTGCTCGACGGCATCGACGTCCGCTTCGGCAAGCGGTTCACCGGCTACCGGGGCACCCGGGCGGAGTTCGCGGACGGCACCCACGTCGACGCCGACCTGATCGTCGGGGCCGACGGCATCACCTCCGCGGTCCGCGCCCAGCTCGCGCCGGACCTCCGGCCGAGCGACACCGGCGTCCGGTGCGTCGTCGGCCGCACCACGCTGACGCCGGAGTTCGAGTCACTCGTCCCCGGCTTCGGCACCGGCGTCAGCGACGGCGAGGTGCAGCTCATGCTCGGCTTGATGCGCTTCCGCCGTCCGCCGCGCGAAGCCGGCCTCGAGTTCGGCGTCGAGCTGCCCGACACACCCGACTACGTCCGCTGGGTGCTGCTGCCGGCGCCGGACGTCCCGGTGAAGGCCGTCGAGGGCTGGCACCCGCGGGTCCGCGCGCTGGTCGAGGCGGCCGACCCGGCCCACTCGGCGGCGCTGTCGATCCGGGTCGTCCGGCCGGAACGGCGGTGGGCACCCGGCCGCGTCACGCTCCTCGGCGACGCGATCCACGCGACCTCGCCCAGCGGTGGCAACGGCGCCAACACGGCGCTGTACGACGCACGGCTGCTGCGGGACCTGCTCGTCGAGAAGGCGGTCCCCGAAGCCGTCGAGGAGTACGAGACGCAGATGCTCGCCTACGGCGCCCAAGCCGTCGAGCACAGTGTCGCCGTGCTTGACCAGTTTCTCCCGGAACGGGCGGGACCAAGGTCCTGAACTGCTGTGAGGTAGGTCCTGTGAACCGGCCCCGGAGTTCTCACCGGGACCTCACTGCCTACCCTCAATCCCGTGAACTCCGTTACCGAGCTGGCGATCTCCGGACCGCTGCTGCTCGCCGCGGGCGTCGCGCTGCTGGCCGGAACGATCTCCTTCGCCTCGCCGTGCGTGGTGCCGCTGGTGCCGGGGTACCTCGCGTACCTCGCCGCGCTCGTCGGCGCGGACGCGCCCGCGGTCCGGGCCGGCGAGGAGCGCAAGCAGGGCCGCTGGGCCGTCCTGGGCGCCGCGCTGCTGTTCGTGCTCGGGTTCACCGTCGTGTTCGTCGCCACCCTGGGCACCCTGGTCTGGCTGGCCGACACGCTCACCCTCAACCAGGACCTGCTGCAGCGCATCGGCGGCGTCCTCACCATCGCGATGGCGCTGGTGTTCCTCGGCTGGATCCCGGGCCTGCAGCGCGAGTTCCGCTCGCACCGCGTGCCCGGCGGCGGCATCTGGGGCGCGCCGCTGCTCGGCGCCGTCTTCGGTCTCGGCTGGACGCCGTGCATCGGCCCGACGCTGTCCGCCGTCACGACGCTGGCCAGCGCGACGGGCGGCGCCGAGGCCCGCGGCTACCTGCTGATCGCCGTCTACTGCCTCGGCCTCGGGCTGCCGTTCCTGCTCATCGCGCTCGGCGCCCGCTGGGCCGTGCGCGCCACCGACTGGCTGCGCCGCCACGGCCGCCAGGTCCAGGTCTTCGGCGGCGCGCTGCTGATGATCGTCGGGATCCTGCTGGTCACCGGCGTCTGGGGAGATCTGATGGGCTTCCTCCGGAACGAGCTCGCGGGTGACTTGAGGCTGCCGCTGTGACGACCACCGAAGCACCGCCCGCGGCCCCGCGAGGACCCACGCCCGCCAAGCGCACCTTCGCCTTCGTGCGCAACACCTGGCGCGGCCTGACGTCGATGCGCACCGCGCTCGTCCTGCTGTTCCTGCTGGCGCTGGCCGCGCTGCCCGGCGCGCTCCTGCCGCAGCGGAAGCTCAACGCGCCCAAGGTCGACGAGTACATCAGCGCGCACGGCTGGTGGGGCACGCTGCTCGACAAGCTCGAGTTCTACGACGTCTACTCCAGCATCTGGTTCTCGGCGATCTACCTGCTGCTGATGATCTCGCTGATCGGCTGCCTGACGCCGCGCAGCTTCGAGTACGTCAAGGCGATGCGCGCCAAGCCGGTGCTGACCCCGCGCAACCTGGCGCGGATGCCGCACTACCGGCTCGGCCGCGGCAAGCAGGACGTCGCCGCCGAGCTCGCCGCCGTCCACAAGCAGCTGTCCGGCTGGCGGCGCGTCGAGCGCGAAGAGGCCGGCGGCGTCCGCACGATCTCCGCCGAGCGCGGGTTCCTGCGCGAGACCGGCAACCTGATCTTCCACTTCAGCATGCTGGGCCTGATCGTGTTCTTCGCGCTGGGCAAGCTGTACGGCTACGAAGGCCAGGTCATCGTCCAGGCCGACGGCAGCACCTTCTGCAACTCCGGCATCTACAACTACGACTCCTTCAACGCGGGCCTGCGCGTCGACGGCACCGACCTCGACCCGTTCTGCGTGAAGATCGACGACTTCACCGCGCGCTACACCGACGCCGGCGAGCCGGAGTACTACCACTCGAACATCGAGTACCAGTCCGGCGCTGACCTCGACACGAACACCTGGCGCCCGTACGGCCTCGAGGTCAACTCGCCGCTGCGCACCGTCGGCGACCGCGTCTACCTGCTCGGCCAGGGGTACTCGCCGAAGTTCACGGTGACCTTCCCGGACGGCACCCAGCGCACCCAGAACACGCAGTGGCGCACGGTCGACCCGACCACGATGCTCGCCGAGGGCGCGACGAAGTTCGACCAGCCCGGCGTCACCGACGAGGTGCAGCGGCGGACCCGCCAGCTGGCCATCACCGGCCTGTTCGCGCCGACGTCGTTCCTGCACGGCAACGTCCTGACGTCGTCGGCGCCGCAGCTGACCGACCCCGCCGTCGCCGTCGACATCCTGCGCGGCGACCTCGGCCTGGACGCCGGACGCGGCCAGTCGGTGTTCGAGGTGGACCAGTCGATGGTCGACGACGGGCGGCTGAAGAAGATCGCCCGCGAGAACATGAAGGTCGGCCAGGAGATCAAGCTCGACGACGGCACGAAGGTCCGCTTCGACGGCGTCGGCCACTGGGTCTCGCTCCAGGTCTCCCACGACCCGACGCAGGGTTTCGTGCTCGGGTTCGCCATCTCGATGTTCCTCGGCCTCGGCGCGTCCTTGCTGGTCAAGCGGCGTCGGCTATGGGTCCGGGTGAAGCCGGGGACCGAGAGCGAGCCGAGTACGGTGATCGAGGTCGCCGGGCTGGCCCGCACGGATCAGGCCGGGTACGGCGAAGAGTTCCACCGGATCAGCGAACGCCTGATCAGTGGTCAGAAGGGCTGAGGCATGCCGATCAACGAGACGCTGTCGCAGTACAGCGACTGGCTGTACACCACCGCCGCGGCGATCTACGTCGTCGCGCTGATGTTCACCCTGATCGAGCAGGGCTTCGGCGCCAAGGGCCGGCTCGCCACCGAGCGGGCCAAGCTGCGGGCGCGTGAGCTCGTCGGGGCCGGCGGACCGCCGATCGAGCAGATCCAGGCCGAGCAGCGCGCGGTCGGGCGGCCCGAGCGGATCGGCCGGATGGGCGCGGCGCTGCTGGTGCTCGGCGCGCTGCTGCAGCTGTCGGCGATCGTGCTGCGCGGGCTCGCCGTGCACCGCGCGCCGTGGGGCAACATGTACGAGTACGGCATGGCGGTCACCTTCATCACGGTGGTCACCTGGCTGATCGTGATGTGGAAGTTCCCGGTCCGGCACCTCACCGGCTTCCTGCTGCTGCCCGTCGTGATCCTGATGTTCATCAACGGCACGCTGCTGTACACGATCGCGGCGCCGGTGCAGCCCGCGCTGCAGTCGTACTGGCTGGCCATCCACGTCTCGGCGGCCATCATCGGCTCCGGCGTGTTCCTGGTGCCGGGCGTGGCGAGCGTGCTGTTCCTGTTCCGCGCGGCCTACGACAAGGACGACACCAAGTTCGCGCGCTTCGCCTCGAAGCTGCCCGCGGCCGACGTCCTCGACCGGATCGCCTACCGGACGACGATCTTCGCGTTCCCGGTCTTCACCTTCGGCGTGCTCTGCGGCGCCGTCTGGGCCGAGTCGGCCTGGGGCCGGTTCTGGGGCTGGGACCCCAAGGAGACCGTCGCGTTCATCGCGTGGGTCGTCTACGCGGCCTACCTGCACTCACGCGCGACGGCCGGCTGGCGCGGCGCCCGGGCGGCGGCCATCAACATCGTCGGGTTCGCCGCGATCATCTTCAACCTGTTCTTCGTGAACCTCGTCACCGCGGGCTTGCACTCCTACGCCGGGGTGGGCTGAGCAACCTGCGGGTACGCCGACTACCGTCGTCATCGGGGAGAGCTTCAGGGGTAGTGATGTCGGGCGGAGTGCGCGGAGGTTTACACCGGTGACCGGACCCAGCGAAGAATCGGCTCCTGGCCACGCCGAACCGGCCGCTGCCCCGCAGCAGCCGGAGGCGCCGGGGAGCCTGTTCGCCGACGACCGGACGGACTCGCATCCGCACCCGGAGACGTCAGGCGCGTTCGACGTGCAGCCGACGCAGGCCGTCGCGCCGCCGCCGAACCCGGCCGCGTCCGGGCCGCACCAGGTGCCGAACCCGGCCGTCTCGGGCCCGCACCAGGTGCCCCAGGGCCAGCCGACGCAGTACGGCTACGACCAGAACCTCCCGCCGCTGCAGCCGCAGTACGGCGACCCCGCGCAGCAGTACCAGGCGCAGGCCCAGTACCCGCAGCAGCAGCCCCAGCAGCAGCCGTCCGGCCTGCCGCAGCCCCAGGGCGGCCGGCACGCCGCGCCGCAGCCGCAGGGCGGCCACGGCCACGACCTGTCCACGGCGCACCTGGTCAAGCAGGTCAAGCGGCCGCCGCAGTCGGGCTGGCGCAAGGCCGTCTACGTCGGCACCGGGAAGCTCGTCAACCCGGGGGAGAGCCCGGCCGACACCCAGCGCCGTGACCTCATCGCGCGGGTCAACCAGCCGCTGCGCGGGTGCTACAAGATCGCGATGCTGTCGCTGAAGGGCGGCGTCGGCAAGACCACGGTCACGACGACGCTGGGCGCGACGTTCGCTTCGCTGCGCGGCGACCGCGTGGTCGCGGTGGACGCCAACCCGGACCGCGGCACGCTCTCGCAGAAGATCCCGCTGGAGACCACGGCGACGGTCCGCCACCTGCTGCGCGACGCGGCCCGCATCACCCGCTACAGCGACGTCCGGTCCTACACGTCCCAGGGCGCCAGCCGGCTGGAGATCCTCGCCAGCGAGCAGGACCCGGCCGTCTCCGAGGCGTTCTCCGAGGACGACTACCGGCGCACGGTCAACCTGCTGGAGCACTTCTACAACATCGTGCTCACCGACTGCGGCACCGGCTTGATGCACTCGGCGATGAAGGGCGTCCTGGACGTCGCGGACGCGCTGGTCGTCGTCTCGTCGGGCTCGGTCGACGGCGCCCGCAGCGCCTCGGCGACGTTGGACTGGCTCGAGGCCCACGGCTACGGCGAGCTGGTGAAACGCTCGGTCGCGGTGATCAACTCGGTGCGCCCGAAGGGCGGCTCGGTCGACCTCGACAAGCTGTCGGCCCACTTCGGCGCCAAGGTCCGCGCGGTCTGCCAGGTCCCGTTCGACCCGCACCTCGAAGAGGGCGCGGAGATCGAGCTGGACCGCCTGGGCGGCGACACCCGCCTGGCCCTGCTGGACCTGGCGGCCACGGTCGCCGACGGCTTCGCGACCCCGCTTTCACAGCAGTACCGCTAGCCGCAACCCGCGTGACCAGCGCCGTAACCGGCGTGACCAGACCCGTGACCGGCGTGATCGGGCCCGTAACTCGCGTGATCAGAGCCGTGACTCGCGAGTTCCGGCCCGGATCACGCGAGTCACGGGCTGAATCACGCGAGATCCGGCCTGGATCACGCGAGTTACGGCTGGGATCACGTGAGTTCCGGGCTGAGTCAAGCGGGGTCCGGGCTGGAGTGCACGGGATCCGTGTGGGGTCGCGTGTTATCCGGGCCCGGGTGTGCGGGTCTCGGGTCAGCCGAACGTAAAGGGCGGCCTAGAGGTCTTCGTCCCGGCGTTTGCGCTGCTGTTCGGACAGCTGGCGCAGGAAGTCGGGGTCGTCGTCCGGAGCGATCGGGGCGCGCCGCGGGGTCGAGGGCACTCCGATCCGCTGGCCGGCGAACGACCGCCACAGGAGCAGGGCGACGACCAGCGCGCCGACGGCCGCGAGCAGAGCGAGCATGCCGGATCCTTCCGCTTGGCTTGCCAGTCCCCCGAGGTTACCCGTCCGCGCGGGCTGCGGGCGGTACGCCGCGTTGCGGTGTGGCACCCGGAAACAAACCGGGCCGTGTGCGGGGGCGGGGGAGTACCCCGTACCCGACACGGCCCAGGCTGCTGGATGGTTCAGGCCTTGCGAGCCGGTTCGCTCGCGTCCGTGGTCAGCTCGGCCAGGAGCTCGTTGACCTCGGACTCGCGGAACCGGCGGTGCCCGCCGGGGGTCCGGATCGAGCCGATGCGACCTGCCGTCGCCCACCGGGTGACCGTCTTCGGGTCCACCCGGAACAGTGCTGCCACCTCGCCTGGGGTGAGCAGTCGTCCGCCCATCGTCGCGGTCATTTTCCGCCTCCTTAACGCCCTCACTGCTATACCGGAGGCAATCCGGGCCATTTTGGCCCGTCGCGCCGGGGTAGCCAACACGGCAATCGTTGCACTTCACCCGTCAGGTACTCGAACGGTTGTCAAAGAGTAAAGAGCCCTTAAAGGTCAAAACGGACAGGTTGCTTACGGTGTGCAACTATCAGATCCGGTCACTTGAAGTGCGGAGACGAGTCTTCCCCTGTCCAGTGGGTGCTAGGCGTGGTGCCAATGGGGGATTGTCCAACCGCATAGAGTGATGCCGTGGATCAGTTGGACCGGAAGATCATCGCGGCGTTGCGCATCAACGGACGGGCCACCTATGCCGATCTGGGGCGGGCCGTCGGGCTGTCCGCCTCGTCGGTGCACGAGCGCGTGGGCAAGCTGGAGGCCGCCGGCGTGATCACCGGCTACCACGCGGTCGTCGATCCGAGCTCGGTCGGGCTCGGCGTCACCGCCCTCGTCGGCATCCATCCGACGGACACGGCGACGGACGAAGACGTCGCCGACGCGCTCGGCGAACTCGACGAGGTCGAGAGCTGCTACGCCGTCGCGGGTGACGAAGCCTTCGTCGTCAAGGTGCGCGTGCCGACCGTCGACGAGCTGGAGCGGACCCTCAGCCGGCTCCGGCGCATCCCCGGCGTCGGGCGGACGAACACCACCGTCGTGCTCTCGACCCGCTTCGAGGGCCGCCCGAACAACGCGGCGGGCGCGGGCGTGGAAAAGGACCGGCCGGGCGGGGCGTAACCTGCGTTGGTGTGAGCGACGAGAAGGCCGGCACCCTGCCCCGTGACCTGACGCTGTACCTCCTGGCCCGGTTCGTGCTGGTCGGGGTGATCGGCTGGGCCCTGAGCCTGGTGGGCGTGCCCCTGCTGGTCGCGCTGCTCATCGGCCTGGTCGTCGGCCTGCCGCTCGGGCTGCTGCTGTTCCGCCCGCTCAACGCCCGCGTCACGGCCGGCCTGGCCAAGCGCAACGAGAACCGCGCGCGGGCCCGGGCCCAGCTGCGCGCGCAGCTGCGTGGCGACGCCGCCGGGCAGCCGGAATGAGCCGCCTGCACAGCCGCAGCTGGGTGCGCGAGGCCGTCCGGATCATCGAGGCCGACGCCAACCGCAGCGCCGACACCCACTTGCACGTCTTCCCGCTGCCCCCGGAGTGGGGCATCGACCTGTACCTCAAGGACGAGTCCGTCCACCCGACCGGCTCGCTGAAGCACCGGCTCGCCCGGTCGCTGTTCCTCTACGGGCTCGTCAACGGCCAGATCGGGCCCGACACGGTGCTCGTCGAGGCCTCCAGCGGCTCGACGGCGGTCTCCGAGGCGTACTTCGCCCGGATGCTCGGCCTGCGTTTCATCACCGTGGTGCCGCGGCGGACGAGCAAGGAGAAGATCGCGCTCATCGAGTTCTACGGCGGTGAGTGCCACTACGTCGACCAGGCCCCGGCGATGTACCCCGAGGCCGAGCGGCTCGCGGCCGAGTGCGGCGGCCACTACCTCGACCAGTTCACCTACGCCGAGCGCGCGACGGACTGGCGCGGCAACAACAACATCGCCGAGTCCGTGTTCGCGCAGATGCGCTCCGAGCGGCACCCGGTGCCGTCCTGGATCGTCGTCGGCGCGGGCACCGGCGGCACGAGCGCGACGTTCGGCCGGTACGTGCGCTACAAGCGGCACACCACGAAGGTCTGCGTCGTCGACCCGGAGAACTCGTCGTTCTACGGCGCCTGGCAGACCGGCGCCCTGGACTACGCAAGCGGGATGCCGTCGCGGATCGAGGGCATCGGGCGGCCGCGGTGCGAGCCGTCGTTCGTGCCCGGCGTGATCGACGAGATGTTCCGGATCCCCGACGCCGGTTCGCTGGCGGCGGTCCGGCTGCTGCGTGAGCACACCGGGCACTGGGCGGGCGGCTCCACCGGCACCAACCTCTACGGCGCGTTCCGGCTCATCGCCCGGATGGTCGAGGACGGCCAGGCGGGCAGCGTCGTCACGCTCCTGTGCGACGGCGGCGAGCGCTACACGCACACCTACTACGACGACGAGTGGGTCACCCAGCAAGGTCTGGACCTCGCGCCGCACACGGCGTTGTTCGAGGAGTTCCTGGCCACCGGGAAGTTCCCCGTCGAGGAGATCGACGACTAGAGGTTCAGGCCGACCGCGGCCAGGACGGCCCAGGCGAGCATCGCCAGGCCGGTGTCGCGCAGCGCCGGGATGAGGTCGCGGCCGGTCGCGTTGTGCCGGATCGCGCTGACGGACTGGTACAGCAGCGACGCGCTGATCAGCGGGAGCGCGGCGAGCGAGTGCGTGGCGAACCCCATGACCAGCGCGAGCACGTACGGCACCGCGAGCAGCGCCAGGTACAGCCGCCGCGTGCCGCGGTCGCCGAGGCGCGTGGCCAGGGTGAGCTTGCCGGACTCGACGTCGGTCGGGATGTCACGCAGGTTGTTGGCCGTCAGGACCGCCGTCGAGAAGCAGCCGACGGCGACCGCGCACGCCAGCGCGGCCCAGCTGATCCGGCCGGCCTGGACGTAGACCGTGCCCAGCACGCCGGCCAGGCCGAAGAAGACGAACACCGCGATCTCGCCGAAACCGTAGTAGCCGTAAGGCTTCTTGCCGCCGGTGTAGAACCAGGCGCCGAGGATGCAGAGGCCGCCCATGGCCAGCAGCCACCAGTACCCGGTGAGCGCGACGAGCAGCAAACCCAGCACCCCGGCCAGACCCAGCGCGATCAGCGCCGCGGTGAGGACGGCTTTCGGGGCGGCGACGCCGGAACCGACCAGCCGCAGCGGCCCGACGCGGTTCTCGTCCGTGCCGCGGATGCCGTCGGAGTAGTCGTTCGCGTAGTTGACGCCGACGATCAGCGAGAGCGAGACCAGCAGCGCCAGCACCGAACGCCACCAGGAGAACGCGTCCAGCGCGATCGCCGCGCCGACCCCCGCCACCACCGGAGCCACCGCGTTCGGCAACGTCCGCGGCCGGGCCCCCTCGATCCACTCGCTCAAGCTCGCCATGGACGTCATTCAACGCCATGACGATCACGCCCGAGCGGGAGCCCGGGAGGTCAGTCGGAGGTCGGCAGCTGCCAGACGAGGGAGCCGCTGTTGGGGTCCACCGTCGGGCCCTCGGCGGCCAGCGCTGTGCCCACCGGAATCAGGACACCCAGTGCGACGGCGGTGCTGATCAGGGCCGTGCGAATCCAGCGCGTCATGGTGAGTAGCCAAGCGGGTGCACCCTGTGCGTGTCAACGAAGTGCGGCCGATCAGCCGCCGAAACCCGCCAGAAGTCGGACCCGCACGGCCGCCCGGTCGATCTTGCCCGGCCCGCGAAGGGGCAGCTCAGCGGCGTACTCGAGCCGTTTGGGCGTGGCCGCCGCGCCCAGCTCCGCTCGCACGGCGGCCCGCAGCTCGGCCGCTTCGCGCGGTTCACCGGCTGGGACGACGAGAGCGACCACCGCCTCGCCCCACTCCGGGTCCGGCAGGCCGACGACGCACGCGTCGCGCACGCCCGGCTGCGCGGTCAGGCATCGTTCGATCGCGGTCGCTGACACCTTCACGCCGCCGGTGTTGATCATGTCGTCGGCCCGGCCGAGCACCTCGATCCGGCCGTCGGCGTGCCGGACCCCGCGATCGGACGTCGTGAACCAGCCACCGTCGAACGACTCCGCGGTCAGGTCCGGCCGGCGCCGGTAGCCGTGCGCGAGGACGTCACCGGCGATGCGGATCCGGTCTCCGGAGACGTCGACGCGGACGCCGTCGAGCGGGACACCGTCGTAGACGCAGCCGCTGGCCGTCTCGCTCATCCCGTACGCGGGCACGATCGCCACCCCGGCCTCGGCGGCCCGTTCGCGCAGCGCGGCCGAGGTCGCCGCCGCACCGACGACGATCCCGTCGAACGTCGTCGCCGCGGCCAGCCCGGCGCCGCCGTCGTCGAGCAGGCGGACCAGCTGCGTCGGCACCAGCGCCGTGTACCGCGGGCCGCCCTTCAGCTTCGCGGCCGCGGCGGCGAACGTGTCGGGGCGGAAGCCGTCACCGGTCAGGTACGCCGGCGTCGTGCCGGCCAGCAGTGACCGGATCAGCACCTGCAGGCCGCCGATGTAGTGCGCGGGGGTGGCCAGCAGCCAGTGCCCGGGGCCGCCGAGGCGATGGTGGGTGGCCTCGGCCGAGGCGGTCAGCGCGCGGGCCGAGAGCAGCACGCCCTTGGGTGCGCCGGTCGAGCCTGAGGTGGCGATGACCACGGCGGTGTCCGGTTCGGCGGGCTCGCCGGGCGCCATCGCGTCCCGTAGCGCGGGGTCGGTGAAGGGCAGCACGGCCGGACCACCGCCCAGCGCGTCCGCGAGAGCTCCCTTCAGCGCGTCGAGCGCCGCGGGGGAGCCGTCGAGGTGGAGAGGCCGCAGCTCAGTAGTAATAGGGGACGTCCTTGAAGTCGGGGTCGCGTTTCTGCAGGAACGCGTCGCGGCCTTCGACGGCCTCGTCCTGCATGTACGCCAGCCGGGTGGTCTCGCCGGCGAACAGCTGCTGGCCGACCAGGCCGTCGTCGGTGAGGTTGAACGCGTACTTCAGCATCCGCTGGGCCGTCGGCGACTTGGCGGCGATGGTCCACGCCCAGTCCAGGGCCTCTTTTTCGAGGTCGGCGTGCGGGACGACGGCGTTGACCGCGCCCATCCGGTGCATCTGCTCGGCGGAGTATTCGCGGCCGAGGAAGAAGATCTCGCGGGCGAACTTCTGGCCGACCATCTTCGCCAGGTAGGCCGAGCCGTAGCCGCCGTCGAAGGAGCCGACGTCGGCGTCGGTCTGCTTGAACTTCGCGTGCTCGGCCGAGGCGAGGGTGAGATCGCACACGACGTGCAGGGAGTGCCCGCCGCCCGCGGCCCAGCCCGGAACGACCGCGATGACCGGTTTCGGCAGGAACCGGATCAGCCGCTGGACTTCGAGGATGTGCAGCCGGCCGGCGCGGGCGGGGTCGACCGTGTCGGAGGTCTCGCCGCTGGCGTACTGATACCCGGAGCGTCCGCGAATACGCTGGTCACCACCGGAGCAGAACGCCCATCCGCCGTCTTTGGGGGAGGGGCCGTTGCCGGTGAGCAGGACACAGCCGACGTCGGAGCTGAGCCGGGCGTGGTCGAGGGCCCGGTAGAGCTCGTCGACGGTGTGCGGGCGGAAGGCGTTGCGGACCTCAGGGCGGTCGAACGCGACGCGCACCACGCGTTTGCCGCCACGGCTCTCAGCGGAGCGGTGGTAGGTGATGTCGGTGAAGGCGAAACCTTCGACCTCGGTCCACGCGGCCGGATCGAACAGCTCGGAAACTCGGGCGTCATCCACGTTTGGGAGAATAGGACCTGTGGACACCTTTGCTGTGCCTGATGCCGCCTCGGCGGGGAAAAGTGCCTCGGCGGAGTTCGGAGCCCGCCGGTGAACCCTTCCACCGCGCAGGCCAGGGTCATCGTCGACGAACTCGTCCGCAACACCGTTTCGCACGTCGTGCTGTGCCCGGGCTCCCGCAACGCGCCGCTGTCGATCGCGCTGTACGACGCCGCGGCCGCGGGCAAGCTCCGGCTGCACGTCCGGATCGACGAGCGTGGCGCCGGCTTCCTCGCGCTCGGCATCGCCGCGCGCACCGGCCGTCCGGTGGCCGTGCTCTGCACGTCCGGCACCGCGGCCGCGAACTTCCACCCCGCCGTGCTGGAGGCCGACCGCGCCGGCGTCCCGCTGATCGTGATGACCGCCGACCGGCCGCCCGAGCTGCGGGCCGCGGGGGCGTCGCAGGTCATCGACCAGCACCGGCTGTTCGGCAACGCCGCCCGCTACTTCGACGAGCTGGCCGTCGCCGAGCGCCGCGCCGGGCAGAACTCCTACTGGCGCAGCCAGATCTGCCGGGCCTGGAACGCCGCGTACGGCGAGTGGCGCTGCGGGCCGGTGCACCTGAACATCCCGTTCCGCGAGCCGCTCGTGCCGGATCCGGACGACGACGGCGAGTGGTACGAGTCCTTGGACGGCCGTCCCGACGGCTCCCGCTGGACCGAGCTGCCCGACTTCGGCGCGCTGCCGTCGTTCGTGGTGCCTTCGGCGCGCCACGGCCTGGTCATCGCGTGCGACACCGGCGTCCAGGCGGCGAGCGAGTGGGCCGAGCAGCACGGCTGGCCGGTGATCTCGGAGACCGGCGGCCTCGGGCTGTCCGGCGGCACGGCGATCTCGTCCGGCGCGTGGCTGCTGGGCGTCACGGAGTTCATCACGCGGCACAAGCCGGAGCAGGTGCTCTGCCTGGGCCGGCCGACGGTGTTCCGGCAGATCCAGAACGTCCTCTCCGACGCCTCGGTCGAGGTGCTGCTGGTCCGGCCGGACTCGGACTGGCCGGCGCCCGCGCACAACGTCCGGCAGGTCGGGCAGTGGTTCGACGAGCCGACCAAGCCCGCCGACCCGGAGTGGCTGGCCAGCTGGCGCCGGGCCGACGAAGCGGCGTCCACGGCGGTCGCGTCGGTGCTGGCGTCGGAGCCGTGGCCCTCGGGGCTGCGCCTGGCGTCGGAGCTGGTGGACGCGCTGCCGCCGGACTCGCTGCTGGTGGTGGGCTCGTCCAACCCGACCCGCGACGTGGCGCTGGCGGGCCGGCTGCGCCCGGACGTCCTGGTCCACCGCAACCGCGGCGTCGCGGGCATCGACGGCACGGTCTCGACGGCGATCGGCGCGGCGACGGTCCACCGCGGCCCGTCGTACGCCCTGCTGGGCGACCTGACGTTCCTGCACGACGCGTCGGGGCTGCTGACCGGGCCCGCGGAGCAGCGCCCGGACCTGACGATCGTGGTCTGCAACGACGACGGCGGCGGGATATTTTCCCTGCTGGAGCAGGGCGCCCCGGAGCACTCGGCGAGCTTCGAGCGGGTGTTCGGCACCCCGCACGGCGCCGACCTGGGCGCGCTGTGCGCGGGCTACCGGGTGCCGCACGTGGTGGCGGAGACGCTGACGGAGTTCCAGGCCGCGCTCCGCCCCGCGCCGGGGCTGCGGGTGGTGGAGGTCCGGGTGGACCGTTCGCGGCACCGTGACCTGCACGCGAGGTTGCGCTCCGCGGTCAGCGCGGCCGTCTCCGCTGTCTGACCCGCTCGCGACGGGCGCCGCCACCAGGCGAACCGACTCTCCGGGCACGCGAGCCGACTCCCTGGGTACGCGAGCCGACTGTCCAGGCACGCGAGCCGACTCTCCGGGTGCGCGAGCCGACCCTCTGGGTACGTGAGCCAACCCTCCGGGGGCGCGAGCCGACTCTCCGAGTGCGCGAGCCGACCTCTGAGTACGCGAGCCGACTGTCCAGGCACGCGAGCCGACCCTCCAGGCACGCGAGCCGACTCTCCGGGTGCGCGGGCCTGGCGCCGCGGGTGGACCGTTCGCGGCACCGTGACCTGCACGCGAGGTTGCGCTCCGCGGTCAGCGCGGCCGTCTCCGCCGGCTGAAACAACCGGTCAACCGCTTTCCGGGTGTGATCTCAGCAGGCAAGATCCTCCCTTCGGCTGTTCCTGGTGTCTTCCTGGCTGGCTACGTTCGAGCGCGCTGATCCTCACCCGTTGGAGGGATTCGAATGCGTGCAAGAACTCGCACCGGCCTTGGTGTGCTCGCGGCCGGGGTCGCCTCGGTGCTGCTCGCCGGTACCGCCAGTGCGGCCCCGACGCCCGGTGCGCCCGGCGTCGGTGACTCGTACTACCCGAACGCCGGCAACGGCGGGACGGACGTGCTGCACTACGACATCCGCCTGACCTACCAGCCCGCGACCGACGTGCTGGCCGGCACGACGACGCTGCTGCTCACCGCGACCCAGGACCTCTCGCGGTTCGACCTCGACTTCGCGCTGAAGGCGTCGAGCGTGCTGGTGAACAACCGCGCCGCCCAGTTCACGAACCAGACCGGCAACGGCGAGCTCGTCATCACGCCGGCGCAGCCGCTGCTCAAGGGCCAGACCGCCACGGTCGTCGTCGCGTACTCGGACACGCCGTCCACCGAGCAGGTCGACGGGCTCAACGGCTGGAAGAAGGGCCCCTTCGGCGCGCTCGGCGTCGACGAGCCGCAGAGCTCCGCGTGGTGGTTCCCGGCCAACGACCACCCGACCGACAAGGCAACCTACGACGTCTCCATCGAAGCGCCGGATGACAACGTTGCCGTCACCAACGGCACGCTCGTCCGCAAGACGAAGAGCCGCGCCGGCTGGACGCGCTGGCAGTGGCGCAGCACGAAGCAGCAGGCCACCTACCTGACGTCGTTCATCGTCGGCAAGTACGAGCTGAACCAGTCGACGACGCCGGACGGCAAGCCGTTCATCACGGCGTACGGCTCCGACCTCGGCGACTCGCTGTACGCGGCGAAGGCCAGTGTCGAGCGGACGCCGGAGATCGACGCGTTCCTGGCGACGAAGTTCGGGCCGTACCCGTTCGAGGCCGAGGGCGGCGTCGTCACCAGCGGCATCGGCTTCTCGCTGGAGAACCAGACCCGGCCGACCTACGGCACGCGCAACTTCCTCGCGGGCTCCAACACGACGCTCATCGCGCACGAGAACGCCCACCAGTGGTTCGGCGACAACGTCTCGCTCGGCCGCTGGAGCGACATCTGGCTGAACGAGGGCTTCGCGTCCTACGCCGAGTGGCTGTGGTCGGAGCACGAGGGCGAGGGCACGGTCGCCGAGCTGGCGCAGTACACCTACGACTCGAACCCGGCCGACGGTGCCCTGTGGAAGCTCATCCCGGCCGACCCGGGTGCGGACAACCAGTTCGACAACGCGGTGTACGACCGCGGCGCGCTGACGCTGCAGGCGCTGCGCACCGCCGTCGGCGACGAGTCGTTCTTCAAGATCCTGCAGGCGTGGCAGGCCCAGAAGGGCGGGTCGAACGGCCGGATCCAGGAGTTCATCGCGCTGGCCGAGAAGGTCTCGGGCAAGCCGCTGTACGACCTGTTCCAGACGTGGCTGTACACGTCGGGCAAGCCGGCGGTCGGCCCGAACGGCGCCTCGCCCGCGGCTTTCACGGCCCGGGCGGCGTCGGTCAAGCCGAAGTCGTTCGACCAGATCCAGGCCAACCACCGGAATCTCGCCGCGGAGCACAAGCACTGAGCAGTACCGCTACGCTCGCGGCGTGAGCACGAGAGGTGAGCGGGCGAGGCGCGTCGGGTGGTGGATAACCCTCGCCGTCGCCTCGCTCCTCACCGTGATGTGCATCTGCCTGCTCTTCGCGGCGATCCGCAACGACCGCTCGATCTCCGGCCAGCTCGGCACGGCGACGGCCACGGTGGACTCGGTGGCGTTCGACCGCACGATCATCCACTTCGAGACCCCGGACGGCATCGTCCACAGCCCGGCCAACGGAGTCCTCTACCCGGACGGCCTGGCCGCGGGCCAGCTGGTCCGCATCGAGTACGACGCGACGGACCCGGAACTGGCCCGGGTAGCGGGCCGCTCGGCGACGCTGACGCTGCTGCCGCTGGGCAGTTTCGTGTTCTTCACGTGGCTGGTGGCGGGGCCGCTGCTGTGGTGGATCCGGCGCCAGAACAAGCGAACACTGGTCGACGCCGCGGCTTGACCGGCAAACATCCCCCACCACACCCAGGGGGGCGTGCCCTGCTCCAGTCTATCGGCACCGGGTCCCCCGAAGGGGTGACGCGGTGAATCTGTGGACAACCGCAGCCGATGTGGACAACTCAGCCGACCTGGACAACTCAGCCCGGCTGGGCCCTCTCCAACCACCGGCTCCGCGTGATCTCGTACTCGACCTCACCCTGTTCGGTGCCCGGAAGCACCGCGGCGAAGTCCTCCGCCGAGGTGAACGCGCGGGCGAACGTCAGCCCGGCCGACGCCATCGTCGCCCGCGACGGCGTGTTGACCGCCATCGTCTGGGCGAAGATCCGGTCCAGCCCCAGCTCGGAAAAGCCGTACCGCAGCAGCTCCCGAGAGCCCTCGCCGGCGTAACCCTGCCGCCAGTGCCGGCGCAGCAGCCGGTAGCCCAGCTCGGCCTGACCGTCGCCCTCGACCGAAGGCTGGTCCGGTCCCTGTGGCGGCCGCAGGATCCACCAGCCGACGAAGTCCTCGCCGGCGAAGCCCATCCAGAAGCCGAAACCGGGTGAGACGACCATCCGGCGCCGGTGCGCGGCCTCGACCTCGGCCCGGGTCGCCGCCCGGCCCGTCAGGTACCGCATCACCTCCGGGTCGGAGTCCAGCTCGATCTCCAGCTCCAGGTGCTCGTCGGCCAGGGGTACGAGCGTCAGGCGCGCGGTGTGGAGGGTGGGCATGTCCCGATCTTCACAGCGCGCGCAACCCGTTTCAGCCCGCGTGGGCCGTCTCCTGCCACCAGCCCAGCACCTCGTCCGCCACTCCCGGGGCCGCCACCAGCAGGCCGTCCGTCGGCAACGCCGTGTCCTCGCCGTGCCGGTCCAGCACCACCGCGCCCGCCTCGATGGCCATCGCCACCGAGCCCGCGACGTCCCACTCGTGGTAGCTGTGCAGCACCGCCGCCGCCGCGTGGCCCAGCGCCACTTGGGCGATCGACAGCGCCGCCGAGCCCAGCACCCGGACGCCCGCGTGGGCCGCCGCCGCGCGCTCGATGAACTCGCCCATCCCCGGCCAGGGCCCGCGACGGGCGAACTCCGTGAACACCAGCGCGCCCGCCGTGACGCAGCGGTCGGTGAGCCGGACCGGGGTGCCGTTCGCGCGGGCCCCCCGGCCGCGCGCCGCGGCGTAGATCTGGGCCCGGTACGGGTCCGCCACCACCCCGACCACCGGGCCGGCCGCGTCGACCAGCGCCAGGCTGTAGGCGCACCACGGCACCCCGGCGACGTAGTTCGCGGTGCCGTCCACCGAGTCGACGACCCAGCGGTACTCCGCGACGTCCGCGCCGTGGTCGGCGCCGAACTCGTGGCCCACCACCGGGATGCCCGGGAACTCGGCGGTCAGCACGCGCCGCGTGTGCCGCTCGAGGATCCGGTCGGTGTCGGTGACCCAGTCGAACGGCGAGTCGAGCGTGGCCGGGTGCGCACCCCGGCCGGCGGTCGCGGTGATCACGTCGGTCGCGTCGTTGGCCAGGCGCCCGGCCACTTCGAGGGCCCTCGACAGCAGGCCGGGCTCCACGGGCCGCGGCGGCCTGGAGGACAAGAGGGTCATGCCTGCTTAGTCTGGGCCCCGCTGGTTTCCGGGACACGACCTTGAGATGACATGTCGTGGCCGATCTGTTCCGGCAGCGTTGGCCGCGGTGTCACGCGGTCGCCAGGATCGGGTGCGATCGTCGGGAACGTGCGAGTCGCGATAGTCACCGAAAGTTTCCTGCCCCAGGTGAACGGCGTGACCAACTCCGTCCTGCGGGTGGTCGAGCACCTGCGCGAACGCCGGCACGACGTGCTGATCATCGCGCCCGGCCCCGGCCCGGACTCCTACCGCGGCGCCCCGGTGGTCCGGATCCCGGCGCTCGACTTCCCCGGCGTGCACTCGCTGCCCATCGGCGTGCCGACGCGCACCGTGCTGACGGCGCTGGCCGCGTTCGGCCCGGACGTCGTGCACCTCGCGTCGCCGTTCGTGGTCGGCGCCCGCGGGCTCGCCGCCGCGCGACGGCTGCGGGTGCCCTCGATCGCCGTTTACCAGACCGACATCGCCGGTTTCGCGTCCGCGTACGGCTTCGGCCTCGCCGCGCGCGCCGCCTGGCGCTGGGTGCGGCGGCTGCACTCCCGGGCCGACCGGACGCTGGCGCCGTCCACGGACTCCGTCGAGCAGCTGCGGCGGCACGGCGTGCCGCGGGTGCACCGCTGGGCGCGAGGGGTCGACATCGACCGGTTCTCCCCGGCGCACGCCGACGCCGCGCTGCGGGCCGAGCTGGCGCCGAACGGCGAGCTGCTGGTCGGGTTCGTCGGCCGGCTGGCGCCCGAGAAGGAGGTCGACCGGCTGGCCGCGCTGGCCGGCGTCCCCGGCATCCGCGTGGTCGTCGTCGGCGACGGCCCCGATCTCGAAAGCCTCCGGGCGCAGCTCCCGGACGCGGCCTTCCTCGGCGCGAAGTACGGCGACGAGCTGTCCGCCGCGTACGCGAGTTTCGACGTCTTCGTCCACACCGGACCGCACGAGACGTTCTGCCAGGCGGTGCAGGAGGCGATGGCGTCCGGCCTGCCGGTGCTCGCGCCCGACGCGGGCGGCCCGAAGGACCTCGTGCTGCCCGGCCGCACCGGCTACCTGCTGCCCGCGGACCGCGAGCGGTTCGGCCCGGCGCTGCTCGAGAAGATCGACGCTCTGCGGGACCCTGCGCTGCGGGCGAGGCTCGGCGAGAAGGCGCGCAAGGTCGTGCTCGGACGGACCTGGCCGGCCGTCTGCCACGAGCTGGTGGGGCACTACGAAGCGGTGCAGGGCCGAGCCGCGCGCGCGGCTTGAGCCGTGCACATCGTCCAGCTCGCGAACTTCTACGGCCCGCGCTCGGGCGGGCTGCGCACGGCGTTGCACCACCTCGGCGCCGGGTACGTCGCGAGCGGGCACGTCGTGACGCTGGTGGTGCCCGGCACCCGCTACGCCGACGAGGTCCTGCCCACCGGCGTCCGCCGGTTCTCCTTGCCCGCGCCCAAGATCCCGGGCACCGGCGGCTACCGCGCCGTCGATCCACACCGCGTCCGCGCGGTGCTGCGGAAGCTCGAACCGGACCGGCTGGAGGTGTCGGACCGGCTGACGCTGCGGGGGATGGGTAGCTGGGCGCGGCGTCACGGCGTCCCCAGCACGGTGATCTCCCACGAGCGCCTCGACCGGCTGCTGGAGCAGTTCCTGCTGCCCGAGCCGCTGGCGCGCCGCGTCGCCGACGCCGCCAACCGCCGGATGGCCGCGAGCTACGACACGGTCGTCTGCACCACGGCGTTCGCGCGGGCGGAGTTCGACCGGATCGCCGCGCCGAACGTCCGCCGCGTACCGCTCGGCGTCGACCTCACGACGTTCCGGCCCGCCATGCGCGACGACGGCTGGCGCGCCGGCC
Organism: Amycolatopsis sp. NBC_00348; assembly: GCF_036114655.1. NCBI lineage: Bacteria > Bacillati > Actinomycetota > Actinomycetes > Pseudonocardiales > Pseudonocardiaceae > Amycolatopsis > Amycolatopsis sp. NBC_00348. The sequence goes on from NZ_CP107994.1 coordinate 8,957,860, forward strand.
TGGCCGGGGGAGCAGACGCGCTGATCGTCCACTGTGGACGTCTCTCGCCGGAGAAACACGTGGAACGCAGCGTGGACACCGTCGCCGAGCTGACGGAGGCGGGCGCGCGGGTCCGGCTCGTCGTGGCCGGCGACGGCCCGCGACGCCGGGCGCTGGAACGCCGGGCGCGCGGCCTGCCGGTGACGTTCCTGGGGTTCCTGTCCGGCCGCGGCGACGTCGCGCGCCTGCTGGCCAGCGCCGACGTCTCCCTCGCGCCGGGCCCGCACGAGACGTTCGGCCTGGCCGCGCTGGAAGCCCTCGCGTCCGGGACGCCGGTGGTGGTCTCGGCGTCCTCGGCGCTGCGGGAGATCGTCCGGCCGGGCTGCGGCGCGGCGGTCGACGACCACGCGCCCGCGTTCGCCTCGGCCGTCACGAACCTCCTGGACCGACCGGAGGACCTGCGCCGCGCGGCGGCCCGGGCGCGGGCCGAGGAGTTCACCTGGCCCGCCGCGGTGGCCGGGATGCTGGCCGCCTTCCGCTGACTTCAGGACCGCAGGCGCAGGTAGCCGGGGTGGACGCCCGGGGTGAGGCCCTGCTGGTCCGCGATCTTGACCAGGAGGCCGTGCAGGACGTCGCGTTCGTCGTCGGTCAGCGCCGCGGTGACGGCCTGCTCGTGCGCCGCGCCGGCCTGGCCGATGCGGCCCAGCAGCGCGCGCCCCTCCTCGCTCGGCTCGACGGCGTAGAGGCGCCGGTCCTCGGCGTTGCGGCGCCGCTCGATCAGGCCGCGCTTCTCCAGCCCGTCGACCAGCGGGACCAGCCGGGTCGCCGGCGTGCCGAGCTGCTTGGCCAGCGACTGCTGGCTCTGCCCGGGCCGGGACGCCACGAGCCGCAGCAGCCCGACCTGCGCCGGCGTCAGGTCCAGCTCCGTCATCCGTTCGGTGAACTGCTGGGCGGCGTGCGCGCCGACTTGGGCGAGCAGGAACGCGCTGCCCAGCCGGGGTCTCCTCGCTTCCATGGCCGGAACGATAGTCGTTGACAATCCATTACACCAATGTAATGGTTCACGTCATGAAACGAATCGCGATCATCGCCTACGGCCTGTTCACCGTCGCCGGGGGCGTCCTCGGCGCCACCGGTACCCGCCCGGACTCGTCCGCGGCCGACGTCGCCGCCTACAACGCGGGCCACCACGGCCTGATCCAGCTGCTGGCGCTGGCCGTGCTCGGCGCCGGGTTGTCGCTCGCCACCTGGACCGCGGCCGCGAGACCGCCGAGTCTCGGCTTCGCCGGCGGCCTGCTCGCTTCGGGGAGCCTCGTGCTGAGCGGCCTCGCGACCTGGACGGCCGCGCAGAACCCCGAGTTCGCCCGGCCCTTCACGTCGCTGGCGTTCGCGGCGGGCGCGTTCGGCTTCGCGGTGCCACTCGCGCTGCTCATCGCCGTCCTGGCGCGGACGACGCCGCGTTGGCTGGCGATCACCGGCTACGTGATCGCGGTGCTCGCCGCGTTGTCGGCGTTCGGGATGCTGACGCCCGTGCTCTACCCGCTGATCCCGGTCGGGCGGTTCGGCGGCCTGATCTGGCTGGTGCTCGTCAGCTTCCGCAAGACCAGCGACTAGATTCGAGCCATGTCACGCGCCAGCCTGGACAAGAACCCGCACGAGGTCGCCGCCATGTTCGACGGTGTCGCGGACGGGTACGACCGGGCGAACTCGTTCATGACCTTCGGCTTCGACCGGCGCTGGCGCACCACCACCGCCCGCGTGCTCGACGCCCGCCGCGGCGAGAAGGTCCTGGACCTCGCCGCCGGCACCGGGGTGTCCACCGTCGAGTACGCCCGCGGTGGTGCCTGGTGCCTGGCCGCGGACTTCTCGTTCGGCATGCTGCGGGCCGGGCTGCACCGCAAGGTCCCGATGGTGGCGGCGGACGCGCTGAACCTCCCGTTCGCCGACGAGAGCTTCGACGCGGTGACGATCTCGCTGGCGTTGCGCAACTTCGTCGACACGAAGGCCGCGCTCACCGAGATCGCCCGCGTGGTCAAGCCGGGCGGCCGGCTGGTGATCTGCGAGGTCTCGACGCCGCCGTTCCCCCCGATCAGGTTCATCCACCGGCGGTTCATGCTGAAGCTGCTCACGTGGGTCGGCAAGCGGACGTCGTCCAACCCGGAGGCCTACTCCTACCTGGCCGAATCGATGCTGGCCTGGCCGGATCAGCGCACCCTCGGCGAGATCATCGAGAGCGCGGGCTGGGCCGACGTCGAGTGGTTGAACCTCACATTCGGCGTCGTCGCGATCCACCGCGCGCGAAAGCCTGCCTAAACTCGCGGTATGAGTCGTCGAAGCCCTGACCAGGACGCCGAAGTCATCGTCGTCGGCGCCGGACCGGCCGGGTCCACCGTCGCGACCTACCTCGCCCGGTCGGGCGTCGACGTGCTGCTGCTGGAGAAGACCGAGTTCCCGCGCGAGAAGGTCTGCGGCGACGGCCTCACCCCGCGCGGCGTCAAGCAGCTCATCGACCTCGGCATCGACACCAGCGAGGAAGCCGGCTGGGTGCAGAGCCGCGGCCTGCGGATCCTCACCGGCGACCTGACGCTGGAGCTCGACTGGCCGGACCTCACGAGCTACCCGCCGTACGGCGTTTCCCGCACCCGTCACGACTTCGACGACCTCCTCGCGAAGCTCGCGGTGAAGGCGGGCGCGCGGCTGTACGAGCGCACCACCGTCACCAGCGCCATCACCGACGCGACCGGCCGCGTGGTCGGCGTCGAGGCGAAGGTCGGCCCGGAGCGCACCCCGGTGAACTACCGCGCGCCGCTGGTCCTGGCCTGCGACGGCGTCTCCGCGCGGCTCGCGCTGAGCGTCGGCATCCAGAAGAACGAGAAGCGCCCGATGGGCGTCGCGGTGCGCCAGTACTACAAGAGCCCGCGCCACGACGACCCGTTCATCGAGGGCCACCTCGAGCTGTGGGACCGCTCCGACCCGCGTGACCCGAAGCTGCTGCCGGGCTACGGCTGGGCGTTCCCGCTCGGCGACGGCACGGTGAACGTCGGCCTCGGCATGCTCTCGACGTCGGCGTCGTTCCGGAACACCGACTACCGCGCGCTGCTGCGCCAGTGGCTCGACGGGACGCCGGAGGAGTGGGGCTACCGCGAGGAGAACGCGATCGGCAAGGTCGGCGGCGCCGGCCTCCCGATGGGCTTCAACCGCACCCCGCACTACCGCGACGGCCTGCTGCTGCTCGGCGACGCGGGCGGCATGGTCAGCCCGTTCAACGGTGAGGGCATCTCGGCGGCGATGGAGTCCGCGCAGATCGCGGCGGAGGTCGTCGTCCAGGCCCTGGCGCGGCGCGAAGGGCCTTCGCGTGAGCGGGCGCTGGAGGCGTACCCGCGCGCGGTGCGCGAGCTGATGGGCGGCTACTACCAGCTGGGCAACGTCTTCGCGAAGATCATCGGCAAGCCGAAGATCATGCACGCGGCGACCAAGTACGGCCTGCGGATCAACAAGATCCTCCCGCTGGTCTACAAGGGCCTGTCGGGCTGCTACGACGCCAAGGGCGGCGACGGCGTCGACCGCCTCATCTCGGCCCTCGCGAAGGCCACACCCTCCCCGCGCTAGGCCTCAATCTCCGGTCGAGGGCGGCACTTTCACGTGAAAGTGCCGCCCTCCTTCGCGCGCGGACACTCGACCGGCGTAGCAAGTTGGCCGTGCGGTCAGTGGGATAGATCACAGGTCAGCGCCCTGTTTGTCCGGTCGTGCCGTGATCATGAAACGTCTTCGCGCAGGTCGCACGCGCGTCGTTGCCGGGCCGTGACAACGATGGCGGCGGAAGTTAGGGCACCCTTATAACACGGGGGCCTAGGGACAAGAATGTGAGTCGCGTCCTACACTCCCCCCATGCTTTGTGAATCGCTTCACATCCACGACGAGTGGCTTGTGAACTATTTCACAAGCTGGCCCGAACGCAGCCACGGGCCGTAAGGAGACCCTGACCCTCGGCGGTGTGATCCAGGTCCCTTAGGGTGCCGACGAGGCTGAACGGTTCCCACCACAAGCAAAACCGCAGCGGCGCGGAAAGGATGGCGAAGACCCCGTGCTGATGTTGCCCGTGCTGACCCAAACGGACGCAGTGAACCTGGCGCAGCAGGCCCCGAGCCTGAAGCCCTACCTGCCCCTGGTCCTTCTGTTCGTGCTGGCGCTGGCGTTCGCCGTGCTGTCGGTGCTGCTGGGCCCGCTGGTCGGCCCCAGCCGTTACAACAAGGCCAAGCTCGAGGCGTACGAGTGCGGCATCGAACCGTCGCCGCAGCCGCTCGTCGGCGGCGGCCGGATGCCGGTGGCGTACTACATCACCGCGATGCTGTTCATCCTGTTCGACATCGAGATGGTCTTCCTCTACCCGTTCGCCGTGCAGGCGGACGCGCTGGGCACCTTCGGCCTGGTGGAGATCCTGCTGTTCATCGCGACGGTCGGCTTCGCGTACGCCTACGTGTGGCGGCGCGGCGGCCTGGATTGGAACTAGACCCATGGGCCTCGAAGAGAAACTCCCCAACGGCATCCTGCTGGCCAGCCTCGAAGGCCTCGTCAACTGGGCGCGGAAGAACTCGATGTGGCCCGCGACCTTCGGGCTCGCCTGCTGCGCGATCGAGATGATGACCGTCGGCGGTTCCCGCTACGACATCGCCCGCTTCGGCATGGAGCGCTTCAGCGCGACGCCGCGCCAGGCCGACCTGATGATCGTCGCCGGCCGCGTCACCCAGAAGATGGCCCCGGTCCTGCGCCAGATCTACGACCAGATGGCCGAGCCCAAGTGGGTCCTCGCCATGGGCGTCTGCGCCTCCTCCGGCGGCATGTTCAACAACTACGCCGTGGTCCAGGGCGTCGACCACATCGTGCCGGTCGACATGTACCTGCCCGGCTGCCCGCCGCGGCCGGAGATGCTGCTGGACGCGATCCTCAAGCTGCACGCCAAGATCCAGGACGAGCCGATCAACGCCCGCCGGGCCGCGATCCGCGCCGCCAGCGGCGCCCGCACCGAGCTCGTCGCGTCCTCGATCAAGTACGCGAAGAAGTAGAGCGATGACTGAGACCCCAGAACCCGGCGGCGAGCAGTCCAGCGCCGATCGTCCCACCGAAGACGGCCTCGAGCCGCGCGGTACCCGGCCCGCCGAGCCGGTCGTCACCGGCCGCGAACGCCAGGGCATGTTCGGCGTGCACGGCACCGGTGACACCTCCGGCTACGGCGGCGTCCGGCTGCCGGCCTACAACCCGGCGCCGGCCGAGCGCCCGTACGGCGGCTGGTTCGACCAGTTCGCCGACGAGTTCTACGCGGCCCTGTCGGACAACAAGGTCCCGGCCGAGGCGATCCTGCAGACGACGGTCGACCGCGGCGAGATCACCTTCTACGTCGCCCGCGAGCAGCTGCCCGCGATCGCGAAGGTCCTGCGCGACGACGGCGGCCTCCGCTTCGAGCTGCTCAGCTCGGTGTCCGGCGTGGACTACGGCGTCGACGTCCCGCAGCGGCTGCACTCGGTGTACCACTTCACGTCCCTGACCTACCGCCGCCGCATCCGGCTCGAGGTCTCCCTCGACGTCGACGACGCGCACGTGCCGTCGCTGGTCGGGATCTACCCGACCGCCGACTGGCAGGAGCGGGAGGCCTGGGACATGTTCGGCATCGTCTACGACGGCCACCCCGCGCTCACCCGCATCCTCATGCCGGACGACTGGGACGGCCACCCCCAGCGCAAGGACTACCCGCTCGGCGGGATCCCGGTCGAATACAAGGGCGCGGAGATCCCGCCGCCGGACCAGCGGAGGTCGTACTCGTGACCATCGATGAAGGCACTGCCGAAACCCCCGAATACGCCGATTCTCGCGACACGACCGAAGGCCGCGTCTACTCGGTGTCCGGCGGTGACTGGGACGACGTCGTCGCCGACGCCCAGCACGACGAGCGCATGGTCATCAACATGGGCCCGCAGCACCCGTCGACGCACGGCGTGCTCCGGCTCGTGCTGGAGATGGAGGGCGAGACCGTCACGCAGCTGCGGTCGGTCATCGGCTACCTCCACACCGGCATCGAGAAGAACTGCGAGTACCGGACCTGGACCCAGGGCGTCACCTTCGTGACGCGCATGGACTACCTGGCCCCGCTCTCGACGGAGATGGCGTACTGCCTCGGCGTCGAGAAGCTGCTGCAGATCGAGGCCCCGCGCCGCGCGCAGCTGCTGCGCGTGATGCTGCTGGAGATCAACCGCATCGGCTCGCACCTGGTCTACATCGCCACCGGCGGCATGGAGCTCGGCGCCACCACCGCGATGACGCTGGGCTTCCGCGAGCGCGAGATCGTGCTGCACCTGCTGGAGCACCTCACCGGCCTGCGGATGAACCACGCGTTCATCCGCCCCGGCGGCCTCGCGCAGGACATGCCCGCGGACTACCGCGAGAAGGTCACCGAATTCGTCAAGACGATGAAGGAACGCCTTCCGCTGTACGACAAGCTCTTCACCGGGCAGCCGATCTGGCGCAACCGGCTCAAGGGCGTCGGGTACCTGCCGGTCGACGCGTGCCTCGCGCTCGGCGTCACCGGCCCGGTGCTGCGCAGTGCCGGCCTGCCGTGGGACCTGCGCAAGACCGAGCCGTACTCCTGCTACGAGGAGTTCGACTTCGACGTGCCGGTCGACAACGGCGCGGACTGCTGGTCGCGGTACCTGATCCGGGTGCACGAGATGCACGAGAGCCTCAAGATCATCGAGCAGTGCCTGGAGAAGCTCGAGCCGGGCCCGGTCATGGTCGAGGACAAGAAGGTCGCCTGGCCCGCGCAGCTGTCCATCGGCAGCGACGGCATGGGCAACTCGCTCGAGCACGTCAAGAAGATCATGGGCCAGTCGATGGAGTCCCTGATCCACCACTTCAAGCTGGTCACCGAGGGCTTCAAGGTGCCGGCCGGGCAGGTGTACACCTCCGTAGAGTCGCCGCGCGGCGAGCTGAGCGCGCACCTGGTGTCCGACGGCGGCACGCGGCCGCTGCGGGTCCACGTGCGCGAACCGAGCTTCGTGAACCTGCAGGCGATGCCCGCGATGTCCGAAGGCGGGCTGGTGGCGGACGTGATCGCCGCGGTCGCCTCGATCGACCCCGTCATGGGGGGAGTGGACCGATGACCTCTTCAACCGCAGTCCCGGAACCGGGGCCGAACGCGGCCGACCGGACGCACGCCGCGGCCGGTGGCGACGTCGACGTGATCGCCATCGCGCCGGATCCCGCGGTCGCCGAAGGGATCCTGGCGGAGACGCCGCTCGAAGACATCTTCGACGAAGGCGTGTATTCCCGGGCGCAGGAGCTGATCGCGCGTTACCCGATGTCCCGCTCGGCGCTGCTGCCGCTGCTGCACCTCGTGCAGTCGGTGCAGGGGTACGTCAGCCAGGAGGGCATCGCGTTCTGCGCGCGGCAGCTCGACCTGTCCGACGCCGAGGTCAGCGCGGTCGCGACGTTCTACACGATGTACAAGCGCCGGCCGTGCGGCGAGCACCTGGTGAGCGTCTGCACGAACACGCTGTGCGCGGCCATGGGCGGCGACGCGATCTACAAGCGGCTCCAGACGCACCTCGGTTCCGAGCAGGAACCGCTGGGGCACAACGAGACCGCGGGCACGCCGAACGAGCCGGGCTCGATCACCCTCGAGCACGCCGAGTGCCTCGCGGCCTGCGACCTCGCGCCGGTGATCCAGGTCAACTACGAGTACTTCGACAACCAGACCGAGGACAAGGCCGTCGCGCTGGTCGACGCGCTGCAGGCGGGCAAGAAGCCGGCTCCGACGCGCGGTGCCCCGCTGAGCAGCTTCAAGGGCGCCGAGCTGCAGCTCGCCGGGTTCTTCCCGGAGGACGAGCGCCAGTACCGCACGGACGTCGACGGTCCTTCGCAGGCCGTTGAAACCCTGCGGGGCGCGCAGATCGCGCAGGAGCGCGGCTGGGTCGCCCCGGTCGCCCAGGACGTCCCACTGCCTGAAGTGGAGAAGAAGTAATGGCAGATCCCATTACGCCGGTCCTCACGAAGCGCTGGCTGTCGCCGAACTCCTGGCAGATCGGCACGTACGAGGCGCTGGAGGGCTACACCGCCATCCGCAAGGCGCTCGCCGGCACGCCGGAGCAGCTCGTCCAGCTGGTCAAGGACTCGGGTCTGCGCGGCCGCGGCGGCGCGGGCTTCCCGGCCGGCATCAAGTGGTCGTTCATGCCGCCGAACTTCGACAAGCCGCACTACCTGGTGATCAACGCCGATGAGGGCGAGCCCGGGACGTGCAAGGACATCCCGCTGATGATGGCGGACCCGCACTCGCTCATCGAGGGCTGCATCATCGCCTCGTACGCGATGCGCTCGAACCACTGCTTCATCTACGTCCGCGGCGAGGCGCTGCACTGCATCCGCCGGCTCAACGCGGCCGTGCGCGAAGCCGAAGCGGCGGGCTACCTGGGCGAGAACATCCTCGGCTCGGGCTTCGACCTCAAGATCACCGTGCACGCCGGCGCCGGCGCGTACATCTGCGGTGAGGAGACGGCGCTGCTCGACTCGCTGGAAGGCCGTCGTGGCCAGCCGCGGCTCAAGCCGCCGTTCCCGGCCGCGGCCGGTCTGTACGCCGCGCCGACCACGGTCAACAACGTCGAGACCATCGCGAGCGCGCCGTTCATCGTCAACGGCGGGTCGAGCTGGTTCCGCGAGATGGGCCGCGAGAAGTCGCCCGGCCCGAAGATCTACTCGATCTCCGGTCACGTCGAGAAGCCCGGCCAGTACGAGTGCCCGCTCGGCACCACGCTGCGCGAGCTGCTCGACATGGCGGGCGGCATGAAGGACGGGATCCCGCTCAAGTTCTGGACCCCCGGCGGCTCGTCCACCCCGATGTTCACCGCCGAGCACCTCGACGTTCCGCTGGACTTCGAAGGCGCGGCGGAAGCCGGGTCGATGCTGGGCACGACGGCCGTCCAGGTCTTCAACGAGACGGTGTCGGTGCCCTGGGCCGTGATGAAGTGGACGCAGTTCTACGAGCACGAGTCCTGCGGCAAGTGCACGCCGTGCCGCGAGGGCACGTACTGGCTGGCGCAGATCCTCGAGCGGATGGTCGAGGGCCACGGGACCGAAGAGGACATCGACACCCTCCTCGACGTCTGCGACAACATCCTCGGCCGGTCGTTCTGCGCCCTCGGTGACGGCGCGGTGTCGCCGATCACCAGCGGCATCAAGTACTTCCGCGACGAATTCCTGGCTCTGTGCGAGAAGAACCGGCACGAAGAGACCAAGCCCGAACTGGTGGGAGCGCAGGCATCATGACGATCGCCCCCGACAAGCCCGACACGGCTGCGACGCCGGTCCCCGAAGGCCACGTGAAGCTGGTCATCGACGGCGAAGAGGTCATCGCCCCCAAGGGCGAGCTGCTGATCCGCACGGCCGAACGCCTCGGCACGGTCATCCCGCGGTTCTGCGACCACCCGCTCCTCGACCCGGCGGGCGCCTGCCGCCAGTGCCTGGTCGAGGTCGAGATGGGCGGCCGGCCGATGCCGAAGCCGCAGGCGTCCTGCACGATGACCGTCGCCGACGGCATGGTCGTCAAGACGCAGCTGACGTCGGCGGTCGCCGACAAGGCCCAGCAGGGTGTGATGGAGCTGCTGCTCATCAACCACCCGCTGGACTGCCCGATCTGCGACAAGGGCGGCGAGTGCCCGCTGCAGAACCAGGCGCTGGCCCACGGCCGCACGGAGTCCCGGTTCGTGGACACCAAGCGGACGTTCCAGAAGCCCCTGCCGATCTCTTCGCAGGTGCTGCTGGACCGGGAACGCTGCGTGCTCTGCCAGCGCTGCACCCGGTTCTCCCGCGAGATCGCCGGCGACCCGTTCATCGAGCTCCTCGAACGCGGCGCCCACCAGCAGATCGGCACGGCGGAGACGGCGGACGTCCTCGACCTCGCGTCGCGCACGACGTCCGGTCAGCCGTTCCAGAGCTACTTCTCCGGCAACGTCATCCAGATCTGCCCGGTCGGTGCTCTGACGAGCGCGGCCTACCGGTTCCGCTCCCGCCCGTTCGACCTGGTGTCCGCGCCGAGCGTCTGCGAGCACTGCTCGTCCGGCTGCGCCGAGCGGACCGACTTCCGCCGCGGCAAGGTCCAGCGCAAGCTGGCCGGCGACGACCCCGACGTCAACGAAGAGTGGATCTGCGACAAGGGCCGCTTCGCCTTCCGCTACACCAGCGCCGAGGACCGCATCCGCCGGCCGCTGGTCCGCAACCGCGAGACCGGTGAGCTGGAAGAGGCGTCCTGGACCGACGCGCTGCGCATCGCCGCCGCCGGTCTCACCGAGGCCCGCGGCAACGGCGGCGTCGGCGTCCTGCCCGGTGGCCGGCTGACCGTCGAGGACGCCTACGCGTACTCGAAGTTCGCCCGCGTCGCCCTGCAGACCAACGACGTCGACTTCCGCGCCCGCGCGCACTCGGCCGAGGAGCTCGCGTTCCTCACCTCGCACGTCGTGGGCGTGACGCCGGAGTCCGGCGTCACCTTCGGCGAGATCGAGCGGGCCCGCACCGTGCTGTGCGTGGCGTTCGAGCCCGAGGACGAGGCGCCGATCGTGTTCCTGCGGCTGCGCAAGGCGGCCCGCAAGAACCGCACCCGGGTCGTCCACTTGGGACAGTGGACGACGTCGTCGGTGCGCAAGACGTCCGGCGAGCTGCTCGCCTGCGTCCCGGGCCAGGAGCCCGCGGCCATCGAAGGCATCGCCAAGCACGCACCGGACCTCGACGAGGCCCTGAGCGGTGAGAACGCCGTCGTCCTCGTCGGCGAGCGCGCCGCTTCGGTCCCCGGCTTGTTCTCGGCGCTGCACGACCTGGTGGAGCGCACCGGCGTCCGGCTCGCGTGGATCCCGCGCCGCGCCGGTGACCGGGGCGCGCTGGAGACCGGCTGCGTGCCGGGCCTGCTGCCGGGCGGCCGCCGCGTCGGCGAGGACGCCGCGCGCGTCGCCGTCGAAAACGCCTGGGGCGTCCCGCTTCCGTCCGCTCCGGGCCGCGACGCGACGGAGATCCTGAAGGCCGCCGCGGGTCGTGAGCTCGGCGGCCTGGTCGTCGGCGGCGTCGACCCGTACGACCTGCCGGACCCGGACCTCGCGCTGCGCGCGCTGGACAACGCCGGTTTCGTCGTCAGCCTCGAGCTGCGGCCGAGCGCCGTGACCGAGCGCGCGGACGTCGTGCTCCCGGTGGCCGCGTCGGACGAGAAGGCGGGCAGCTACCTCAACTGGGAGGGCCGCACCCGCCCGTTCGACATCACCATCGAGGGCACCGGCTCGCTGCCGGACTGCCGGGTGCTCGACACCCTCGCCGTCGAGATGGACACGGACCTGTTCACGCAGACGCCGGCCGCCGCGCGCGGGGACTACGAGAAGCTCGGCGCGGCCTCCGCGCTGCGCTGGGGTCACGTCGAGGCCGCGACCGGGGGCGCCACGGTTGCCCCGGGTGCCGGCCAGGCGGTCCTGTCGACCTGGCGCCAGCTGATCGACAACGGGTCCCTGCAGGACGGCGAGCCGCACCTCAAGGGCACCCAGCGCAAGCCGGTCGCGCGGTTGTCCGCGACGACCGCCGAAGGGCTGGGCGCGTCCGTCAAGGTGAGCACCGAACGCGGCGCGATCACGCTGCCGATCGAGGTCGCCGACCTGCCCGACGGCGTGGTGTGGCTGCCGGGCAACTCCGACGGCTCCGCCGTGGCCAAGACGCTCGGTGCCGGTCACGGCGCCGTGGTGAACCTCGCTGGGGGTGAACTGTGACACCGTTGCTGACCGAAGTCGCCGTCGGGAGTGTGCCCGACGCGGCGACGCGCGCGGCGCTGCTGGCGGACGACCCGTTCTGGATGATCGCGCTGAAGTCCGTGATCATCCTGCTGATCGGCCCGATCTTCACGATCCTGCTGATCGTCTGGGAGCGCAAGGCCGTCGGCCGGATGCAGAACCGGCCGGGCCCCAACCGCGTCGGCCCGAACGGCTACCTGCAGTCCCTGGCGGACGCGCTCAAGCTGCCGTTCAAGGAACAGATCATCCCGGACACCGCCGACCGCAAGGTGTACTTCCTCGCCCCGGTCATCTGCGTGGTGCCGCCGTTGATCGCGCTGGCGGCCATCCCGTTCGGCCCGGTGGTCTCGATCTTCGGCGAGCGGACCGTCCTGCAGCTGCTCGACCTGCCGGTCAGCCTGCTGGTCGTGCTGGCCTGCTCCTCGATCGGCGTCTACGGCATCGTGCTCGCGGGCTGGGCTTCCGGCTCGCCGTACCCGCTGCTCGGCGGCATGCGCTCGGCCGCCCAGGTGATCTCGTACGAGATCGCGATGGGCCTCTCGATCGTCGCGGTGATCCTGCAGGCCGGTTCGCTGGACCTGGCCGACATCGTCGCCAAGCAGCAGCCGGTGTGGTTCCTCTACCTGGTCCCGAGCTTCGTGATCTACCTGATCTCGATGGTCGGCGAGACCAACCGCGCCCCGTTCGACCTCCCGGAGGCCGAGTCGGAGCTGGTCGGCGGTTTCCACACCGAGTACAGCTCGATGAAGTTCGCGATGTTCTTCCTCGCCGAGTACGTCAACATGGTGATCGTCTCGGCGTTCGCCACCACGCTGTTCCTCGGCGGCTGGATGGCCCCGTGGCCGCTGTCGCTGATCGGGAACAACGTGCTCAACACCGGCTGGTGGCCGGTGCTGTGGTTCTTCGCGAAGATGTTCGTCCTGCTCTTCGGGTTCATCTGGCTGCGCGGCACGCTGCCCCGCCTGCGCTACGACCAGTTCATGCGCCTGGGCTGGAAGGTCCTGGTCCCGCTGAACCTGGTGTGGATCGTCATGGTGACCTTCGCGAAGGTCATCAGCTGGAACCCCGCGTCGATCATCATCGCCGCGGTCGCGATCTTCATCGTCCTCGCCCTGTTCTTCTACGTCCGCGCGTCGGGCCGCGAAGAGGAGAGCGAAGTCGTGCCGGTGACCGGTGGCGGGTTCCCGGTGCCGCCGCTCGACCTCAAGGTCCCGCAGACCACTCCGCGTCAGAAGGCTTTGGCCAAGGCCGAGGCGAAGGCGGCCCGGCGCAAGCCGGCAGCCGTCGGTACCGCAAAGGAAGGAGCGCAAGATGGGGTTTCTTGATCCCGTCAAGGGCTTCGGCGTCACCTTCGGGATGATGTTCAAGAAGGTCGCCACCGAGGAGTACCCGGAGGCCGGCGCGCCGGCCGCCCCGCGCTACCACGGCCGGCACCAGCTGAACCGTCACCCGGACGGCCTCGAGAAGTGCGTCGGCTGCGAGCTGTGCGCGTGGGCGTGCCCGGCGGACGCGATCTTCGTCGAGGGCGGTGACAACACCGAGGAAGCCCGGTACTCCCCGGGCGAGCGGTACGGCGCCGACTACCAGATCAACTACCTGCGCTGCATCGGCTGCGGGCTCTGCATCGAGGCGTGCCCGACGCGGTCGCTGACGATGATCAACTTCTACGAGCTGGCCGACGACGACCGCCAGCGGCTGATCTACACGAAGGAAGACCTCCTCGCGCCGCTGCTGTCCGGCATGGAGCAGCCGCCGCACCCGATGCGGCTGGGCGAGAACGAGCAGGACTACTACGTCAACGGGCCACAGCTCGAAGCACGCTTTTCAGCTGAGAGCTCATCAACACAGCTGGCGCGCGGGGAGGGTGCGAAGTGATCACCGCACTGCTGGCCCAGGCACCCACCGGTGCCGCCGCGGGCGTGACGACCGGTGAGGCCATCGCGTTCTGGATCCTCGGCCCGGTCTGCCTGCTCGGCGCGCTCGGCATGATCTTCTCCCGCAACGCCGTGCACTCGGCGCTGTGGCTGGTGCTGACCATGCTGAGCCTGGGCGCGCTGTACATGATCCAGTCGGCGCCGTTCCTCGGCTTCACGCAGATCATCGTCTACACCGGCGCGATCATGATGCTGTTCCTGTTCGTGCTGATGCTGGTCGGCCGCGAGAGCTCCGACTCGGTCGTCGAGGTGCTGCGCGGTCAGCGGCTCGCGGCGACCGTGCTGGGCATCGGCCTGGCCGCGCTGCTGGCCACCGGCATCTACCGGGCGCTGGACAACGTCACCCCGGCCGTCCCGCTCGACTCGGCGACGTCCGCGGGCGGCGGGCCCAAGGGCCTGGGCCGGCTGATCTTCACCGACTACCTCTTCCCGTTCGAGCTGACGTCGGCGCTGCTCATCACCGCCGCGGTCGGCGCGATGGTGCTGGCCTTCACCGACCGGCACGCCAAGGGCGGCAAGAAGACGCAGAAGGAACTGGTCGTGGCGCGCTTCCGCGGCGAGCACGACCGGCCGTCGCCGCTGCCCGGCCCGGGTGTCTTCGCCACGGCGAACTCGGTGTCCACCCCGGCGCTGCTGCCGGACGGCTCGGTCGCCCCGGAGTCGCTGTCGGCGATCATCGAGTCCACCTCGGCGATCGAGCTGGCGAAGGAACGCAAGCTCGTCGCGGACGATCGCCCGCACCCGGACGCGCACGCGCTGGTCGGTTCCGAAGGTGCTTCGGAAGGGGAGAAGGAATGACCCCCACGTACTACCTGCTGCTCTCGGCGCTGCTGTTCTCGATCGGCGCGGTCGGCGTGCTGGTGCGCCGCAACGCGATCGTCGTGTTCATGTGCATCGAGCTGATGCTGAACGCGGTGAACCTCTCGCTCGTGACGTTCGCCCGGATCAACGGCAGCCTCGACGGCCAGATCATGGCCTTCTTCGTGATGGTCGTGGCCGCCGCCGAGGTCGTGGTCGGGCTGGCGATCATCATGGCGATCTTCCGCACCCGGCGCTCGGCCTCGGTCGACGACACCAACCTGCTGAAGTACTAGGAGACACCGAGTGACCGCATCATCGTGGCTGCTGGTGGCCCTCCCTGCCTTCGGCGCGCTCGTCCTGCTGCTCATGGGCAAGCGCGCGAAGGGCTGGGGGCATCTGCTCGGAACGGCCACCGTCACCCTGGCCTTCGTCTGGGGCCTGATCCTGTTCTTCACCGCCGACACGGGCCAGACCACGGACACCAAGCTCTACTCGTGGATCCCGGCCGGCGCGCTGCAGATCGACTTCGGGCTCCGGGTCGACGCCCTGTCGCTGACGTTCGTGCTGCTCATCACCGGCGTCGGCATGCTGATCCACTTCTACTCGATCGGCTACATGGCCGACGACGAGGCCCGGTACCGCTTCTTCGCGTACCTGAACCTCTTCGTCGCCTCGATGCTGATCCTGGTGCTGGGCAACAGCTTCGTGACGCTCTACCTGGGCTGGGAGGGCGTGGGTCTCGCGTCCTACCTGCTCATCGGCTGGTACCAGGGCCGCCCGTCCGCCGCGACCGCGGCGAAGAAGGCGTTCCTGATGAACCGCGTCGGTGACGTCGGGCTCGCGCTGGCGATCTTCATCATGTTCAAGTACGCCGGTTCGACCGGTTACGCGCAGGTCTTCGACGCGGTGGGCGCGGGCAAGTTCCCGCCGGCCGCGATCACCGCGATGGCGATCTTCCTGCTGCTGGGCGCGTGCGGTAAGTCCGGCCAGTTCCCGCTGCAGGCCTGGCTCCCGGACGCGATGGAGGGCCCGACCCCGGTCTCGGCCCTGATCCACGCGGCGACGATGGTCACCGCCGGCGTCTACCTGGTGGCCCGCTCGCACGACATCTTCAACGCCACCGAGGACGCGCGCCTGATCGTCACCTTGGTCGGCACGGTGACCCTGCTGATCGGGTGTGTGATCGGCTGCGCCTACGACGACATCAAGAAGGTCTTGGCGTATTCCACGGTCAGCCAGATCGGCTACATGATGCTGGCCGTCGGCATCGGGCCCGCCGCGTACGCGCTCGGCATCATGCACCTGGTGGCGCACGGCTTCTTCAAGGCCGGGCTGTTCCTCGGGGCCGGTTCGGTCATGCACGCCATGAACGACGAAGTCGACATGCGCAAGTTCGGCGGCCTCCGCAAGAAGATGCCGATCACCTACATCACCTTCGGCCTCGGTTATCTCGCGCTGATCGGCTTCCCGCTGCTGTCCGGTTTCTGGACCAAGGACGCGATCATCGAAGCGGCTTTCGCCCAGGAAGGCTGGCGCGGCTGGGTCATGGGCGGCGCGGCACTGCTGGGTGCCGGGCTGACCGCGTTCTACATGACCCGCCTGATGGTGATGACCTTCCACGGCAAGGAACGCTGGAAGGAAATCAAGAGCGCCGACGGCCGCGACTTCCACCCGCACGAGTCCAAGCCGATCATGTGGGTGCCGATGGCGATCCTCGCGGTCGGCTCGGTCGGCGCGGGCGCGTTCTTCTCGCTCGGTGACCGGTTCAAGAACTGGCTGGCTCCCGTGGTCGGCGAGGCACCGGAAGCCCACCTGGCGATCGACAAGTGGCTCATGTCCGGGATCGTCGTCGCGGTCTCGCTGGCGGGCTTCCTGGCCGCGTACCTGATCTTCCGCCGTCCCGTCCCGGTCGAGCGGCCGGAGCGCGTCTCGTTCGTCACCCGCGCCGCCCGCAACGACCTGTACGGCAACACCCTCAACGAGACGCTGGTCGCCCGTCCGGGCACCTGGCTCTCGCGGGCGCTGGTCTTCGTCGACAACCGCGGCGTCGACGGCGCGGTCAACGGCCTCGCCGCCGCTCTCGGCGGCGGCTCCGGCCGGCTGAGGCGGCTGCAGACCGGGTTCGTCCGGTCCTACGCGCTGTCGATGCTCGGCGGCACGTTCCTGCTTCTGGCGGCTCTCCTGCTGGTGAGGTTCTCCTGATGACCTGGTTGCTGATCCTCATCCTGGTGCCGCTGGCCGGCTCCCTGGTGCTGGCGTTCCTCAAGGGGAACGACCGCGCCGCGGTGCTGGCCGCGCTCGCCTTCTCGATCCTCGAGTTCCTGCTGATCATCCCGTTCTGGCTCAGCTACTCGCCGTCCGGCGCGCGGCTGCAGATGACGTCGAGCTTCGACTGGATCCCGAGCTTCGGGGTGCACATCGCGTTCGGCACCGACGGCATCTCGCTGATCATGATCGCGGTGATCGCGCTGCTGGTGCCGATCGTCGTCGGCGGGCTCGGCACGATGGACAAGCTCCCGCCCGGCCGCAGCGCCGGCGGGTTCCTGTCGCTGATCCTGCTGCAGGAGGCGCTCACCATCGGCGTCTTCGCCGCGACGGACGTCTTCCTGTTCTACGTGCTGTTCGAGATCATGCTGATCCCGATGTACTTCCTCATCGGCGGCTACGGCGGCGCGAACCGGCAGTACGCGGCGGTGAAGTTCTTCCTCTACTCGTTCCTCGGCGGCCTGATCATGCTGGCCTCGGCGATCGGGGCGTACTCGCTGGCGGACAAGAAGCTCGGCCACGGCACGTTCGACTGGGCCACGCTGGTCACGGTCGTCCGGGACGCCCCGCTGAGCACGCAGATCTGGCTGTTCCTCGGCTTCTTCCTGGCGTTCGCGATCAAGGCGCCGCTCGTGCCGTTCCACACCTGGCTGCCGGACGCGGCGGGGGAGGCGCCGATCGGCGTCGCCGTCCTGCTGGTCGGCGTGCTGGACAAGGTCGGCACGTTCGGCTTCCTGCGCTACTGCCTGCCGATGTTCCCGGACGCGAGCAAGACGCTGGCGCCGCTGGTGCTGGTGCTGTCGGTGATCGGCGTGCTGTACGGCTCGATCCTCGCCGCGGGGCAGCGGGACATGAAGCGGTTCATCGCCTACGTCTCGATCGCCCACTTCGGCTTCATCTCGCTCGGCATCTTCGCGTTCAACGAGCAGGCGATGATCGGCTCGGCGACGTACATGCTGAACCACAGCCTCGCGACCGGCATGCTGATCGTGGTGATCGGCCTGGTCGTCGCGCGCGGCGGCTCGACGAAGATCTCCGACTACGGCGGCATGGCGAAGGTCACCCCGCTGCTCGCGGGCCTGTTCCTCCTCGCCGGGCTGTCCACGCTCTCGCTGCCGGGCACCAACTCGTTCGTCTCCGAGTTCCTGGTGCTCATCGGGGCCTTCGTGGACCAGCCGGTGTACACGATCCTGGCGACGGTCGGCATGGTCCTGGCCGCGGCCTACGTCCTCTGGCTCTACCAGCGCGTCATGCAGGGTCCGCTCCGCGGAGCGGCCCTGGTGCCGCCCGCCAAGGGCGGCGGGGCCACCCCGGCCGGCGTCGAGTCGGGTGGCGCCGTGGCCACCGCGACCGTGACCGAGCCGGGCGCGACCAAGGTGATCAAGGACCTGAGCGGCCGGGAGATCGCGATCCTCGCGCCGCTGGTCGTGCTGATCATCGTCCTCGGCTTCTACCCGAAGCCGGTGCTCGACACAGTCACCCCGACGGTGCAGCAGACGCTGTCCGCGGTTCAGGGAGGCAAGTAACCCGTGCTCGACATCCTCCTGACCCAGGCGCCGGAACCACCGATCGCGACGCCGTCGGTCGACTACAACGCCGTGCTGCCGGTGCTGATCATCTTCGGCGCGGCCTGCCTCAGCGTGCTGGTGGAAGCGTTTGCCTCGAAGCGCTCGCGGTTCGGCACGCAGGTCGGGCTGAGCCTGGTGGCGATCCTCGCGGCCGGCGGCTGGCTGATCAAGTACGCGCTCACCGACGCGCCCGCGGGCGGCGTCAAGACGTTCAGCGGCGCGATCTCGATCGACAAGCCGGCGCTGTTCCTCTGGGGCACGCTGCTGGCCCTGGCGGTCGGCGCGGTGCTGCTGATCTCGGACCGCGTCGTCGAGCCGGGCGGCGCGCTGGTCGCGCAGGCCGGCATCCGCCCGGGCACGGTCCAGGACCGCGCGCAGACGGCGACGACCATGCAGACCGAGGTCTTCCCGCTGACGCTGTTCGCGCTCGGCGGCATGATGGCGTTCACCGCGTCGAACGACCTGCTGACGATGTTCATCGCGCTGGAAGTGCTGTCCCTGCCGCTGTACCTGATGTGCGGCCTGGCCCGGCGTCGGCGGTTGCTGTCGCAGGAGTCGGCGGTCAAGTACTTCCTGCTCGGCGCGTTCTCCTCGGCGTTCTTCCTCTACGGCCTCGCGCTGCTCTACGGCTACGCGAACTCCGTGAAGCTGGGCGACATCGCCGCCGCGGCGGCCGGTTCGGACCGCTCGGACACGCTGCTGTTCGCCGGCCTCGGCCTGCTGGTCGTCGGCCTGCTGTTCAAGGGTTCGGTCGGCCCGTTCCACACCTGGACCCCGGACGTCTACCAGGGCGCGCCGACCCCGGTCACGGCGTTCATGGCGGCGTGCACGAAGGTCGCCGCGTTCGGCGGGATCCTGCGGGTGCTGTCGGTGGCGTTCGGCTCCACGAGCTGGGAGTGGCGCGGCGTGCTCTGGGGCGTCGCGATCATCTCGATGCTGATCGGCGCGGTGCTGGGCCTGACCCAGACCGACGTCAAGCGCATGATCGCGTACTCGTCGATCGCGCACGCGGGCTTCCTGCTCATCGGCGCGATCTCGATCACCGAGAACGGCCTGTCGAGCACGCTGTTCTACCTGCTGTCGTACGGCTTCACGACGCTGGCGGCGTTCGGCGTGATCAGCCTGGTCCGCGACTCGTCCGGCGAGGCGACGCACCTCTCGGCGTGGGCGGGCCTGGCGAAACGGTCGCCACTGGTGGCCGCGGTGTTCACGTTCCTGTTGCTGGCGCTGGCGGGCATCCCGTTGACGTCGGGCTTCGTCGGCAAGTTCGTCGTGTTCTCGGCGGCGCTGTCCGACGGAATGGCCCCGCTGGTGGTCATCGCCCTGGTGTTCAGCGCGGTGGCGGCGTTCTTCTACCTGCGCGTGATCGTCCTGATGTACTTCTCCGAGCCGGCCGCGGACGGCCCCACGGTGACGATCCCGGGCTTCGGCACCGGAACGGCGATCTTCCTGGGCACGGCGGTGACGCTGGTCCTGGGCCTGGTCCCGGCATTCGCCCTCTCATGGGCGGGCGCGGGCGGCTTCGCTTCCTGAGTTGTTCTTCTGCCTTCTGCCAGGGCCGTCACTCTCTCTTTGAGGGGGTGGCGGCCCTTTCAGTTGTCCAGAAGTGCTGCAACCTTCCGCCCCAGCACGACGGGATCCCCGGGCATGACGCTGATGAACTGATCGGCCACCCCGATCCCAACCCGCCCGGCATCGACGTCGAGGTAGCCGAAAGAGCCGTCAGCTTCGACGCGAAGCCCCTCTTCCCGCTTGGCGGCGTAGAACTGCCCGATCCCGCTGTGCTTCTGTTTCACGAGCTCATCGAGCTTCTGCGCGGCCCGGCTGCGGCCTGGGGCGTCGTCGAACACCTCGCTGCCGGGCTGGTCCCGAAAGTCTTGCTGCGACAGGGAAAACGGCTTGATGTCCGCGGCCGCGCAGGGCGGCAGGTTCGCGATGAGCGCGTCAACGGGGTGGGTATCGGGCGAGACACCCCGGAGCCAGACGCGCTCACCCTGACAGAGCGCGGTGACGGCGGTCCGCCCTTGCACGGCGACAAGGACCCCGATCTGTTCCCGCTGGTCCCGCGCGTAGGCGAAGAACTCGACCGCGGGCCGGTCGAGCAGGTGCAGGAGATCGTCGAACTCGGGTGTGAAGCCGTCGCCCTGGGTGAAGCCGTACTCGGAGAGCTCTTCAAAGGCCCGGCGATCAGTGTGTTCCCTGATGGACGGCGGAATGTAGCGCAACCCACCGGCGAAGACCGGATGCGGATCCCCGCAGCCCGCGGTGCGCATGGCCGTGAGCAGGTTGCCGAGAGACAGTTCGGCCTTGAGCACCACGTGCTTCGTTCCTCCAGGCGCCTACGACTTGGGCCGGCTTTCCCCGATCACGGGCGGCATGGGCTTCTCGGTGAATCCACCGAAGGTCTCGTCGGGATCGGGATTCTTCAGGTAGGGAGCGGACTTCTTCTCTTTGTCGTCATCTTTCACCCCACGCCCGCCGGCGGGGGAGCCCATGGGCAAGCCATTGGCACCGCGAGTGCCAGCCGCACCGCGGACGGCGGGTTGGCCGGGCGGGCGTTCTTCAGGAACCCGGGCGCCGGAGCCGGGACCGCGTTGGGTGACCCCGCCGGTGTTCGGGCCACCGTTCCGGTAGCCGCCGGTGCCGGGCCCGCTGCCGGTCCCGGGGGTCCCGGTGCGGTACCCACCGAGGTTGCCTGGCCCGCTTCCGGTCCTTGATCCGGTGCCGGTGCCGGTCCCTGCCCCGAACCCGCCGGTGCCTGGCCCAAAGCCGCCAGCCCCGCTGTCACCACCGTACAGCTGGTTCCCCGACCCACCGCCGAGATTGCCAAGGGACTGCCCGGTAGGCCCGAACTGATACCCGCCACCCTGAGCAGCAGGCGGAACGTAGCTGTTGGCATGAGTGGTATCGAAGGCACCATTCCCAGGAGGGGCCTGCCCCGGAACCTGATATGCCCCTTGCCCTTGATCACGCCCAGACTGGACGTCCTGGCCGTAGACGTCCTGATTCCGCCCGGCCGAGACGTCCCGATCCTGCCCGAAAACCTCGGTCTGCCCAGGATTACGAGCCCACTCACCAGCATCGGTAGCGGTAGCGGTCCGCCCGGTAGTGGTCTTACCGTGAGTATCCTGCCCCGGAGTAGCCAAGGAAATAGGAGCACCGGAGTCATTAATCTGCGCGTACTGGGAAGGCATCAGCCCACCATTGGAGGCACTGGCGGAGTGATAAGCCCCAAAAGCCTCGATGTTCCCCTGACTATCAGCCTGCCATCCGGAAACCTTGGAGTTGTAGGACTGCCCATCCCCAGTGAGAACATTGTAGAGATCCCCAGAATTCATCTCAGGCGGCCGAGGCGCAACAGGCTTGACGGAATACTTGGCAGTCCCAAAAGCATCCATCTGAGCACCAACGGCAGTCCGAGCAGTCTCGAGATGAACAGCATCATCAGCAGCAGCTTGAACAAGGGGAAGCGTGGCATCAGCAGCAGAGTCCCCAGCGCCGCCTTGCCACCCACCCATGGTCTTGGCCCGCAGAGCACTGATCCGCTGAGCCCGCTCAACCATCCTGGTGGTCAACTGCTCTGTGCTGGTCTGGGCAATGCCCAGTGACTCGATGCCACGTCCGCCGGTGATCTGTTCATAGATCTGGGCCGCTGTCAGAGGGCCTTCGCTGACCATCAGTTCGCTCCACGCAGGTTGCTGAGCACATTCGCCGCTACCTCGTGGGCGGCCGTACAGGGGTCTTTCTTGCCGATGTTTGCTTCTGACAAAGAGATAGCGATGTCGACCTGTTGCGTGTCACTCGTTCCCAAGGCGACCAGACAGCGCCCCTTTGTGTTTCGTTCGTCGGTCGTGCCGAACGCGACAGTCGGATACCCGTCGATCGAGTCGAGCGGCTGAAAGAATCGGTAAGTGTTGTCTTTCGCCTGGTAGATCCCAGTCAAACCCAGCTGGGTGGTCTTGAAGAAGGTCACCCCGACGCCGGCTTGCGAGACGGTCGGCACGTTCCAGTGGCACGTCGGGCCGGCTTCGTCGTCGACAGCTGGATTGATCGTGACGTCCGGCCCCAAAAGCTCTTTGCTTTGCGCCTGAGTCAAGGAGTCACACGGAGCTTGTTGGAAGCGGCTGACATCGATCGGAATGTCGACCTTCGGCACCCCTTGGCCGGGCAGGTCGTTGCCCGTCGAAGGGGTGCTTGTTGACACACTGCCTGATCCTGAGGGGGATGCAGTGCCCGTTGTCTCACTTGAGCAGGCAGTCAACATCAGCAAGGCCGCGCCGAACAAAACCAGCGTTCGCCGAGTCACAGAGTGCCTCCGGTTCGCTTGATCTCCAAGCTGTGCGTGTCTTCGATCGCGGCGTACTTGCCCAATGCGGTCTCGAACTTCTTCGCCATCGCCCGGCAGTATCTTTCCCGCTCGTCGAGCGTCTCCATCAAGGCCCGGCCGGAGCCTCGTATCTGATCGGCGTTGCCCTCGCTCGCGTACTCGACTCCCGGGCCTTGGGCCTGTGCCAGCATCTCCGCACGTTGTTGGTCATCGCGGAAATCGTTGGCGAGGTCGTTCCAGTCCTTCATCAGTTCCCGGAGGGTCTCGACGTCGTACTGGAACCCCGCCCCACCCCCGCCGGAACCCGAGCCAGGACCGGAGCCGTACGAGCCCGCGTGGGGGGTTCCGTTCGGCCCCGGTAGCTGCCAGTCCTTGCTCGGGTCGTAGACCTCACCCACGGCCCAACACCACAAACGCCACGTCAGCTCTCCCCTAGCTTGCACAGTGCTTCACCCCGAGCACCCTGCGTATCCGACGGCTCGAACCCTACCAGGGTTCCCCATCGGCGCAGCCAGGCAAGAAACTCCAGCTCAGAGGGGGCCTACGGCGTCGGCGCGCAGGATGTGTGGCCCAGGATCACCTGGCCCGTCATGCCCGATGCCGGGAGGAAGTTGATGCGCAGCATCGTCAAGCCGATGCTGCCGTCGCCCGGGAGGTTCTGGATGTTGAACACCGCGTTCGCCAGCACCGTTCCGTTCGACTTCTTGAGCGGCACCACATACCCCACCGGGACCGGGTTCGGCGGGTTCGTGATTCCGCTCATGCCGCCGTACGTCCAGCCGGCGTTCGTCTGGGTGTGCGTAGCCGTGCAGGTCACCTTGAACGTCGACAGCTTGATCCGCGGGCCGCCCGCGCTCACCAGTGCCGACAGCTCGAAGTTCTTGCCCGTCGCCGTGGACGTCGTTGTCGTGGCGGACGTCTTCGGGTCCGTCACCGTCGTCGCGCAGGACGAGGTGCCGCCGCCGAACGTGATTCCGTTCTTCGACACCGTCTGGGCCGTCGCTGTCTTCGGGCCGCTCACCGAACACTGGCCCTGCACCGGCACCTTGATCGTCGCGTCACCCTTCGTGAACTCGGCGGAGCCGATCTGGGCCACGCCCGGCTGCGGCGCGGCCTGCGCCGGGACGCCCACGGCGAGTCCGGCCACCAACAGCGTTCCAGCGAGCCCCGCCCGCCTCGCGATTGTGCTGCGCATGTCGCTGCCTCCTTGCTGACCGGGAGAGCTGTCGGGTTCGGCAGTTCTTCCACGTCGTGAATATCCGCCTGTCCGACGCGTCCGTTGCGCCCGAAACCGCTGATCACCCCTTCGTGGATCATGAACCACCCGGTGGATAATCCTTTCGGTATCCGGATACAGCTCTGTATATTGACGCTCATGCCGACCTACCGCGTCCTCGTCCGGGGCAAGTTCGACCGGCCCGCGCAGGCCGTCCGCGAAAAGCTGCTCGCCCGCCTGACCTCGGACGACGTCGCCGGGCCGGTCTTCAGCGCCGAAGGCTCGCTCACCTACAGTCACCACCTTGGCGGCTTCAGCTTCCGCGTCCAGGTCGACGTCGCATCGGGTGACGACGCCCACGACCAGGCCGAGCTGATGGTCATGGAGCTGTTCGAGCGTGAGGGCTACCCGTACCACGACCTGGTCGTCAGCTCGACCTGCCTGGACGACGTCAAGATCCGGCGCCGCTGACCCGCGTCGTCACCACGACGGCGCCGGTCAGCACCGTGCCCGCCAGCGCGCTGCCCAGTTCGCGGGTCATGCCCTGCAGGCCCGAGCCGACGCCGGCGCGTTCGTGGGGCAGCCCGCCGCGAGCACCACCGTGGCCGAGGCGTACCACGGATACGGCGTCGCACTGTCCGCCGTGGACAGTGCCGCCAGGCCGAGCGCGACGATCACCAAGCCGGACGCCGTGAGCAGGCGGGGCCGGACGCGGCCGGCCAGTGCCACCGTCACGCGCGGGCCGAAGAACAGCGTCACGGCCATCGGGAGCAACGCCAGGCCCGCCAGGAACGGCGAGAAACCCTTGCTGTGCTGCAGGTACTGGCCGTTGAGGTAGAACATCCCGACGAACGTCGCGACCAGCGCGAGGCAGTGCGCGCGCAACGCCGGGATCGCGAACAGCCGCGGGTCGAGCATCGGGTGCGTGATCGGCAGTTCGACCACCACCACGCGCCGAGCAGGAGCGCGGCCGCGGCGAACGCGCCCAGCGCCGGCGCTCGCCCAGCCCGCCGACGGCTCCGACGTGATGCCCAGCAGCAGCGCCACCACGCCAGCCGTGAACAGCAGCGCGATCGGCCGCGGGTGGACCGGCGTGCGCGGCACGAACAGTCCACAAAGGATCAGGACGGCCAGCGCCGGCGGTGCGACGCCGAAGAACAACGCCCGCCACGAGCCCGTCTGCAGCAGCGCGCCGCCGCCGCCGACCAGGATGGCCAGGCTCGCCGGCATCACCGCGGCCGCGCCGACGTCGCTCAGCACGCGGCCAGCCAGCACCAGCGTGACGTCGTTCGCGCACCCGGACAGCAGTGCGCCCGCGGTGAAGACGCCGAGCCCGGTCAGCAGGATTCCCTTGCGGCCGAAACGATCCGCGGCCGCGCCCGCCGGGATCAGCAGACAGGCGAAGACGACGACGTAGCTGTCGACGACCCACGGCAGCGCCGTCGGCGACGGGTGCAGCGGGCTCGCCGACAGCAGCGGCACGGCCAGGTTGATCGCCGCGACCATGCCGACGACCGTGACGACGCACAGCGCCATCAGTGTCGTGAGTACTGCGTCCAGTGCAATCTTGACAACTAAGCTTTGCGTCGAACGCCTGGTCGAACGCGCTCGCGGCATGCTCCGCAACTCCGGCGAGTTCGACCTCGCGACGCTGCAGCGGACGTTCGTCCTTCGCGCCAACGACTCCCTGGTCAGCCAGCTCGGCCCCGGCCTGATCGCGGCGGCCCGCGCCGCCGCGCCCGGGGTGCGGCTGCGGTTCGTCGCGGAGGGCGAGGAGGACGTCCAGCCGCTGCGTGACGGCCGGATCGACCTTGACCTGGGGATGATCGACCTGCCGGACTCCGAGATCGTCGTCGAACAGCGGCTCGCCGCGCAGCCGCACCTCGTGATCTCCCGCCGCGGCCGCACCGAAGCGCCGTTCGACGCCGTGCTCGCCGAGCGCGGGCTGAGCCGCGACGTCGTGGCCGTCGTCCCGACGCCGACGGCCGCGTTGAACATGGTCCTGGCCTCGGACCTGGTCTGCCTGACGACCAGCGGCTTCGCGGCCCGCGTGACCGACGTGCGGCCGCTCCCGGTACCCGCCGACCTGCCCCTCCGGCCGATGGCGCAGGCGTGGCACCCGCGCTTCGCGAAGGACCCCGGTCACCGGTGGTTGCGCGCTCGGGTGCGCGACGCGGCCCCGACCGGCTGACGATGTCATGTTCGTCACCGTTTCCGCTGGACAGCGGGTAAACGGTGGCGCGGGGTAGCCACTACGCTCAGGGGAGAACCCGACCGGTGCACGAGTAGAGCGGAGCCGACGTGTCTGTGCCTTCCCCAGCCCCCGGGGCGGGATCCCTCCCCGCTGCGCCGGGTGGCGCCCTCGAGGACCTGCGCGCGTCGGTCGGCCTGCAGATCGCCGACGAAGCCCTGCTGCGCGCGATCGCCGCCGGGCTGGCCGACGTCGAGAAGCTGCTCCGCGACGTCGTCAGCAGCGACGTCCAGGCCGTCCACGACGCGGCGCTGCACCTGGTCGAGGCCGGGGGCAAACGCTTCCGTCCGCTGTTCACGCTGCTGTCCGCGCAGTTCGGGCCGAAGCAGGACGACCACGTCGTGATCGCCGCCGCCGCGGTCGAGCTGGTGCACCTGGCCACGCTCTACCACGACGACGTCATGGACGAGGCGGACATGCGCCGCGGCGCCGAGAGCGTCAACGCGCGCTGGGACAACACGATCGCCATCCTGACCGGCGACTTCCTCTTCGCCCACGCCTCGCGGCTGGTCGCCGACCTCGGCACGGACGCGGCGCGGATCATCGCCGAGACCTTCGGCGAGCTGGTCACCGGCCAGATGCGCGAGACCGTCGGCCCCGGACCGGGTGACGACGCGGTGGCGCACTACCTGACCGTGATCGCCCAGAAGACCGGCTCGCTGATCGCGACGTCCGGCCGCTTCGGCGGGATGATGTCCGGCGCCCCGGACGAGTACATCGAGGCGCTGCGCCGGTTCGGCGACATCATCGGCACAGCGTTCCAGATCTCCGACGACATCATCGACATCGCGTCGCCGTCCGACGAGCTCGGCAAGGCGCAGGGCACGGACCTGCGCGAAGGCGTCCGCACGTTGCCGATGCTGTACGCGCTGGCCGACCCCGGGACCGATCCCCGGCTGGTCGAGCTGCTGTCCGGCCCGATCGCCGACGACGACCTGGTCGAGGAGGCGCTGGCGCTGCTGCGGGTCAGTAGTGGACTCGAACGCGCACGCGTCACCCTTTCCGACTACGCTCAGCGCGCGCGTGCCGAGCTCACCGCGCTGCCCGCGTCACCCGCTCGTGACGCGTGCGAGTCGGTTGCCGCTTACCTGGTAGCGCGCACGCACTGAACTAGGGGCAGGGATAGATGTCCATTTTCGGACAGGTTTGGCTGTGGAGCCTGGCGGCTTTCTTCGTCGGGGCACTGCTCACCTGGCTGGTGCTGGTGCTACCGCTTCGCAAGAGCGTCCGCAAGCTGGAGAGCGCGCTGGCCCAGGCCCACGCCGACGCCGCGCGCACGCCCGCGAACGCCACCGGGCTGGCCACGCCGGGTACTGAGGTCTACACGCGACCGGAGCCGTCCTACGACGAGAGCCGGTACAACGCGAGTCCGTACGAAGAGGCCCGGCCGCAGGAGACGTCGTACCCGGGGACGCTGGTCGCCGCGTCGCCGGTGAACCGCGACGACGTCCACGACGACATCGACGCGGACTTCGCGGAGCTGGACTCGCAGGTGCCGCCGCGGACCCCGCCGGTGGACGACTACCGGCCGGAGCCGGAACCGGAGGACGTCTACCCGGCGTCCGCGACCCAGGTCATGGCGCCGGTCGCGGAACCGGAGCAGGATGACCCGTACCGCGCGGCCGCGTCGGAGTACCTCAGCCCGGAAGACGACGAGCAGTACGAGCCCGCGCCGGCGCTTTCGCAGCTGGAGCACCAGCTCGAGCCGGACACCGGTGGGTCGCTGTTCCAGCCGCCGGCCGCCGCGCACGCGGCGGACCCGGACTGGTTCGACCGCGAGCCGCAGTCGCAGCGCTCGGCGTTCGAGGAGCCGATGGAGCGCACCCGCTACATCGGCGAGCACCCCGGATCGGTCCGCAAGGAAGAGCCCCAGGAAGAGCTCCAGGACGACCTCTCGGACGACTTCGAGGACGAACTCCAGGACGACGAGACGCCGCAGTACGCCTTCGCCGGTGACGAAGCGGCCGGTGGGGACCTGGACGTGCCGCCGGAGACGCCGGCCGAGGCGACGCAGGTGCTGCCGAAGCGCCAGCCGCGCGGTGTGGTGCGGGGCGGTTTCGACTCGCCGCAGCCGATCCAGCCGTCGATGCGCACGGTCGAGCGCCGCGAACCCGAGCTGACCGGCGCGCACAGCGGCTCGCTGTTCGAGCCGTCGGTGCAGCCGAACCAGACGGCCGTCGGCGTTGCGCCGGACGCCCCGCCGCCCCCGCCCGCCCGCGAGTCGGCCGAGGACTCCGTCCCGCCCGGCCCGTTCGGCCCCGGTTCGGCGATGCCGCGGCCCGGCGGTGGCCGGCCCAGCGACGGCTTCGAGGTGAAGGCGAGCGTCACGGCCTTGCGGTACTGCACCGACGAGTCCGAGCAGTTCCCGCGGATGGTGGCCGAGGTCTGGTTCCGCACCGCCGAGGACGCCGAGCGCGTCGGGTTCCGCCCGCTCACCTGAGTTCCTGATCCGTGAAGGCCGTCTCGCGAACCCGCGAGACGGCCTTCACGGCGTTTCAGGCCGCCTGGAACAGGACCAGCGCGGCGCCGCCGGGATCAGTGACGACGACCAGCGAGCCGAACGGCAGATCCGTGCGCTCGCGCACGACCCGGCCGCCCAGCGCCACGGCCTTCGCCGCGGCGTCGTCCACATCGGACACCGGCGCGTAGGGCAGCCACTGCGGCGCGCGGTCGTCGTCCGGCGCGAGTTCGGTGAGGCCGCCCCACGGAGCTCCGTCCGCGGTGAACAGCGGTCCGCCGGACTCCCAGCCCAGCAGGTCGGCGAAGAACTTCTTGGTGCCGTCCACGTCGGACGTGCGGACGTCGAAGAACACGAAAGGTCGCATGACCTGAAACTTAGGACACGTGTCCTAGCTCTGGCAACCCCCTGATGTCGTGAAGGCCCCCTTCCCGGCATCTTGAGCCGGTAAGGGGGCCTTCACGGACCTTGCAGCAGCGGTTACGCGACCGTCCAGGTGTCCTTGCCGTGGAGCAGGCCCCGCAGGTCCGGCTTGCGGGCCGCACGAGCCTCCTCGACTTGGGCGCGGGCGCCGTCGTCGTAGGTCGGGCGCTCGACCTGGCGGAGGATGCCCGTCGGGACGTGGTTCAGGTTCTGGTCACCGAGCCGGGACAGCGCGAACGCGTACGACGTGTCGGTGATCGCCGGGTCGTGCACGACGATGTCGTCCTCGCCGATGTCGGCGACCTTCGCGACGTCGAGGCCGCCCCAGTCGCTGCGCTTGACGCCGAACTCCTGGTTCGGGCCGAAGCGGATCGGCTCGCCGGCGCGCAGCGGGATCAGCCGGGCGGCGGCCTCGTCGGCGTCCTTGAGGACGTCGAACGCGCCGTCGTTGAAGATCGGGCAGTTCTGGTAGATCTCCACCAGCGCCGACCCGCGGTGCTCCGCCGCGGCCTGCAGGACCTCGGTGAGGCCCTTGCGGTCGGAGTCCATCGCGCGGCCCACGAACGACGCCTCGGCGCCGATCGCCAGCGACAGCGGGTTGAACGGCGTGTCCACCGAACCCATCGGGGACGACTTGGTGACCATGCCCGGCCCCGACGTCGGGGAGTACTGGCCCTTGGTCAGCCCGTAGATCCGGTTGTTGAACAGCAGGATCTTGATGTTCACGTTGCGGCGCAGCGCGTGGATCAGGTGGTTGCCGCCGATGGACAGCGCGTCGCCGTCACCGGTGACGACCCACACGGACAGGTCCGGCCGCGTGGTGGCCAGGCCCGTCGCGATCGCCGGCGCGCGGCCGTGGATCGAGTGCATGCCGTAGGTGTTGAGGTAGTACGGGAACCGCGACGAGCAGCCGATCCCTGAGACGAACACGATGTTCTCGCGCTTGAGGCCGAGGGTCGGCAGGAAGGACTGGACCGCGTTGAGCACGACGTAGTCGCCGCAGCCGGGACACCAGCGGACCTCCTGGTCCGACTTGTAGTCCTTGGCCTTCTGCGGTTCGTCGGTGGTGGGGACGAGATCCAGCCCGCCGGTGGTGGGCAGTCCCAGGTCTATCGCGGTCACTTCACGGCCTCCGTAGCAATGCCGGTGATGATCTCCGAGAACAGGTTCTGCAGCTCTTCGGCCTTGAACGCCATCCCGGCGACCTTGGTGTGCGAATGGACGTCCACCAGGTACTTCGCGCGCAGCAGCAGGGAGAGCTGACCGAGGTTCATCTCCGGCACGACGACCTTGTCGTAGGCGCGCAGGACGTCGCCGAGGTTGGCCGGCAGCGGGTTCAGGTGCCGCAGGTGGGCCTGGGCGATCGGCATGCCGAGCTTGCGCACCCGGCGGCACGCGGCGCCGATCGGGCCGAAGCTGGAGCCCCAGCCGAGCGCGAGCACCCGGGCCTTGCCGCCGCTCGGGTCGTCGACCACGACGTCGGGGACGTCGATGCCGTCGATCTTCGCCTGCCGCAGCCGGACCATCTTGTCGTGGTTGTCCGGGTCGTAGGAGATGTGCCCGGTCCGGTCGGCCTTCTCCAGCCCGCCGATGCGGTGCTGCAGGCCGGGCGTGCCCGGGATCGCCCACGCGCGGGCGAGCGTCTCGGGGTCGCGGACGTAGGGCCAGAACTCGCCGGAGTCGTTGTCCGAGTTGGGTTCGGTCGCGAACTCGACGCGCAGGTCTGGCAGCGTCTCGACGTCCGGGATCAGCCACGGCTCGGAGCCGTTCGCGATCGCGCCGTCCGAGAGCAGCAGCACCGGCGTGCGGTACTTCAGCGCGATCCGGGTGGCCTCGACGGCCGCGTCGAAGCAGTCCGCCGGCGACAGCGGCGCGACGATCGGCACCGGCGACTCGCCGTTGCGGCCGAACATCGCCTGCAGCAGGTCGGCCTGCTCGGTCTTGGTCGGCAGGCCGGTCGACGGGCCACCGCGCTGGACGTCGATGACGACCAGCGGCAGCTCCATCATCACGCCGAGGCCGATGGTCTCGGACTTCAGCGCGACACCCGGGCCGGACGTCGAGGTGACGCCGAGCGCGCCGCCGTAGGACGCGCCCAGTGCGGCGCCGATGCCGGCGATCTCGTCCTCGGCCTGGAAGGTGAGGATGCCGAAGTTCTTGTGCTTGGACAGCTCGTGGAGGATGTCCGACGCCGGGGTGATCGGGTAGGTGCCGAGCAGGATCGGCAGGCCGGACTGCTGCCCGGCGGCCACGAGCCCGTACGCCAGCGCCGTGTTGCCGGTGATCTGCCGGTAGGTGCCCAGCGCCAGCTTCGCCGGGGCGACCTGGAACGTCGTCGCGAACGACTCGGTCGTCTCGCCGTAGTTCCAGCCCGCGCGGAAGGCCAGGATGTTGGCCTCGGCGATGTCCGGCTTCTTCGCGAACTTCTCGCGCAGGAACCGCTCGGTGCCTTCGGTCGGCCGGTGGTACATCCACGACAGCAGGCCGAGGGCGAACATGTTCTTGCAGCGCTCGGCGTCCTTCTTGCCGAGGCCGGTGTCGGCGAGCGCGCCCTGGGTCAGCGTCGACATGGCGACCCGGTGCACCTGGTAGGGCTCGAGCGTGTCGTCGTCCAGCGGGTCGGTGGCGTAGCCGACCTTCGTCAGGTTCCGCTTGATGAAGTCGTCGGTGTTGAGGATGATCGTGCCGCCGCGCGGCACGTCGGCGACGTTCGCCTTGAGCGCGGCGGGGTTCATCGCCACCAGCACGTCCGGCCGGTCGCCGGGCGTGAGGATGTCGTAGTCGGCGAAGTGGACCTGGAACGAGGAGACGCCGGGGATCGTGCCCTGCGGGGCGCGGATCTCGGCGGGGAAGTTCGGCATCGTCGACAGGTCGTTGCCGAACGCGGCCGCTTCGGACGTGAAGCGGTCGCCGGTCAGCTGCATCCCGTCACCCGAGTCGCCCGCGAACCGGATGACCACCCGGTCCAGCTTGCTGATCTCGGTGGGCCTGGTCGCGGCGAGCGAGCCGTGACCAGCGCCGTTGCCGTTCGCACTCGTGCTCATGGGTCAGGGATTCCCTCTCTCCCGACGTTGCGGCCTTCGGTCGCTCTGCCCGGTGTCATGACAGTCGGGACACCAGGCCCTATCACGAGGTTAGCTCGCCCTTGACCACGATGTTCCCAGTGTCCCGAGTCCCGGACGACCTCTTCGCTGCGCTAGTGGTTCTTCTTTGCTGGTCCGACAAATACCTGTAACCGATGGTAACGGTTAACTGTCACGAGGCGTTGTGACGCGCATCTCCCGCGTCACGTCCACGTGGTGAGAACTCACGGGCCGGACCGGATCCGGGCCCGCATCGCCGCCAGCCGCTCGGCGAACTCCGGGGACGCCAGCGACGCCAGCTGCGGCTCGATCTCGACGTCCACGGCGTCGGCGTGCGCGGCCAGCGAGGCGGTTGCCCGCAGGCTGCGCTTGGTGGCCAGCAGGGCCTCGCGCGGCGCGGCGACGGCCGGAGCCGCCAGTTCCCGCGCGGCGGCGAGCAGGTCGTCGTGCCCGCCGTCGACCACGCGCAGCGCCAGCCCGGCGCGCGCGGCCGCCTCGGCGTCCAGGGGCTGCCCGAACAACGTCATGGCGGCGGCCTGCTGCGGGCCGGCCAGCCGCTGCGTCATCCACGTCATCCCGCCGCCGGGGTGCAGGCCCAGGTCCAGGAAACGAGCGACGAACTTCGCGCGCGGCCCGGCCAGCCGGACGTCCGCGGCGAGGGCGAGGTTCAGCCCGGCGCCGACGGCCGCGCCGCCGACCGCCGCGATCGTCGGCAGCGTGCAGCGCGCGACGGAGAGGAAGCCTTCGTAGATGGCGCGCAGGCCGGCCTCGTCGGCCGCGCCCAGCGCGGAGAGGTCGGCCCCGGCGCAGAACGCCGGCGGAGTCCCGGTGACCACGACGGCGTGCACCGACTCGTCCCGCTCCGCGGCCGCGACGGCGTCCGCGAGCTGCGAAGACAGCGCGAGCGTCAGCGCGTTGCGGCTGCCGGGCGCGTCGACGGTCAGCAGGGCGACGCCGCCCGCGTGCTCGCTGACGATGCTGTCGGTCATGGCAGTAAGGGTGGCACGAGGCGGTCGTCGCCTTGCTCGGGTATGACTGGAGGGATGGGGGAACTGGTCGGAGCCCTGGTCCGGGGGTTCATCGTGCTGGCGGGAAACGTCCTGACGATGATCGACACGGCCGAGCTCTTCGGAGCCCGCCGCCGATCGGCGCGCCAGAGGGCGTTGAGCCGAGGCGAGCAGGCGAAGATCCCGTGCGTCCTACGCGACCCGACCCTGACGGACGGCCGAGAGCAGCAGGGCAGGCTCCTCGTGGGGCCGGGCCGCGTCCAGTGGCTGGCCCCGGGACGGCCGCCGGCGCTGTTCGAGCCGGGAGAGCTGACGATGCAGGCGGTGGACGAGCAGGCGATCACGTTCAACGCGGGCCGCACAGAGCTACGTCTGCACCCGGACGAAGCCCCGGCGGTATTCCGAGCCCTGGGCGGCTGAGCTGCCGAAACTGTCGGTACCCGCCGCTACGCTGGAAGACGGGGGGCGCCGCCCCGCGCAATTTCGCGCGACCTGCCTTCGAGCAGCCGGCAGGCGCGGCCAGCGCCGAATCGCCGGGCCCGGCGAACGGCGGGTTTCGGTCAGTGGACGCTTCCGTGATCTTCGCGCCGCCGGCGACCGGCCGCGTCACGCCTCCGGCGTCGGCGGGCGTTCGAGCAGCCGGGACAGCACGACCGTCGACACCGTCCGGTCCACGATCTCCAGCCCGCGCAGCCGCTCCAGCGCCGTCTCCAGGTGGTGGATGTCGGCGGCCCGCAGGTGGACGATCGCGTCCGCCGCGCCCGACACCGTGTACGCCGCGACCACCTCGGGCAGCGGTTCCAGCCGCGCGCGGATGCGCGCCGGGGTGATGTTGCCCTGGCACGTGACCTCGACGAACGCCTCCGTGCCCCAGCCCAGCGCCTCCGGGTCGACGACCGCCGTGAAGCCGCGCAGGATGCCGGTTTCGAGCAGCCGGTCGACCCGTCGTTTGACCGCCGGCGCGGACAGCCCGACGACCTTGCCGATCTCCGCGTAGCTCGATCGGGCGTTCGCCACGAGGCACGAAACGATTCGCTGGTCGATGGTGTTCACACGCAACACTTAGCACAGATACGCGCAGCGAACAGCGATTGATTGCGAGTTTCGGCCTCGCTTACCCTGCTTTCATGCAGGGATCACAGCCCTTGGCCGCTCGCGTACCGACCACCCGCCGATACCTGATGTGCCCACCGCGGTTCTTCGCGGTGGACTACGTGATCAACCCCTGGATGGACCCGACCCAGCCGGTCAGCGCCGACGTCGCCGTCGCGCAGTGGACCGAGCTGCGTGACACCTACCGCCGCCTCGGCCACACCGTCGAGGAGATCGACCCGCAGCCGGGGCTGCCCGACATGGTCTTCGCCGCGAACTCCGGCACGGTCGTCGACGGCCGCGTCCTCGGCTCGCGGTTCCGCGCGCCGCAGCGCACCGCCGAGGCCGAGCACTTCCGCCGCTGGTTCGTCGAACACGGCTACCGCGACATCACCATGCCGGAGAAGATCAACGAGGCCGAGGGCGACTTCGCCTGGACCGGCGGCCTGCTGCTGGCCGGCACCGGTTTTCGCACCGACCCGGCCGCGCACGCCGAGGCGCAGGAGGTCCTCGGCGTCCCGGTCGTCTCGCTGAACCTGGTCGACCCGCGCTACTACCACCTCGACACGGCGTTGTTCGTGCTCGCCGAGGCGACCGACACGACGCGCGCGCAGATCGTCTACTACCCGGCGGCGTTCTCCGCGGGATCACGCCGCGTGCTCGAGCGGCTGTTCCCGGACGCCGTCCTCGCGACCGCCGCCGACGCCGAGTGCTTCGGGTTGAACGGGGTGTCCGACGGCCGGAACGTCGTCCTCCCCGTCGAGGCCACTCGACTGGGTGAACTGCTTGCCGAGCGCGGGTACGAGCCGGTCTACGTCGACATCTCTGAGCTGCGGAAAGCCGGCGGCGGGCCGAAGTGCTGCACGCTGGAAATCAGGAAAGGCTGATTGCCGGAAAAAGGATGTAACTCACCCGTTTGCTTCCGCGATTAATCGGGGTAACAGCTCGACTACTCGCGGTGGCAGGGGGTGGAAGCGGTGGCGGTGAACTTCGCCATGCACGGGATCGGCCGGCCGGCTCGCCAGCTCGAGCCGGGGGAGAACGAACGCTGGGTGACGGTCGAGCAGTTCGACCGCGTCCTCGACGCGGTCGAGGAACGCGCGGACGTCCACCTGACCTTCGACGACGGCAACGAGTCCGACGTCGAGATCGCGCTGCCCCGGCTCGTGGAGCGCGGGCTGACGGCGGAGTTCTTCCCGCTCGCCGGTCGTCTCGGGCAGCGCGGCTACCTCGACCACGACGCCCTGCGCGACCTGGCCCGTGCCGGCATGGAGATCGGCTCGCACGGCTGGGAGCCACGCGACTGGCGCCGGCTCGACGACCGCCACGCGCGCCGGGAACTGACGGACGCCCCGAAGCTGCTGGGCGACCTGTGCGGCCGGCCGGTGCGGCGGTACTCGCTGCCGTTCGGCGCTTACGACCGCCGGGTGCTGGACCGGCTGCGTGAGGCGGGCGCGACACGGGTGTACGCGAGCGACGGCGGCGAGACCAGCCGCGACGGGTGGCTGCAGCCGCGGACGGAACTGCGACACGACCTCGACCAGGAGTGGCTGGACGGCGTGCTGTCCGGCGGCCGCAGGCGGGGACAGTGGATGCGACGGCTGTTTCGACGGGCAGACGGTTAGTCGGTATAACCGTCAGCCCGTCTTCCCGGTGGTCGGAACACGGCCCGGACCGGTTCGCCGCGGCCGTGTCCGGTGAGCAGCGTTTTCGTCAAGTCTCGCCGGATGCTGGGAAATTCTCGTACCTCTGGGTCTTGAACCCGTCACCGTCCGGGGTGCATCCTGTGTGCTCGCCGCCGTAAGGAAAGTTTCCTAACTAAAGGGAGCACCAGGTATGCGGAAACTGATCCTGCTCGCGACCATGGCGCTGGCCGCGGCCGTGATGCCCTCGGCTCTCGCGTCGGCCGCCCCGGCTCCGGCTCAGGCCACCTCGGCGCAGACCGCCGCGGCGCCGGCCGCCGTCGAAGCCGGTCCGACCGCGGCGCAGCTGCTGGCCAAGACGAACAGCTGCACCCAGATCTCCAACGGCAAGTACAAGACGGACGAGGACGTCTCGGCCAAGACGGTCGCCGTCTGTGATGCCAACGGCGCGGTCTTCTGGAAGGCCGACATGGACATCGACTGCGACGGCCAGCGCACGACGCAGTGCAACGAGGACACCGACTGCTGCTACCAGGACGACACGGCGTTCCACCAGTCCGACGGCAAGCCGCTCAGTGCCGCGAAGCTGCCCTACATCGTCGTGCCGAGCTCGAGCAGCATCTGGAAGTACACCTCGTCGCAGCTGAAGGGCGGCGGCTCCTGCGCGGTGATCTACAACGGCAAGATCGAGTACGCGGTCATCGGCGACACCGGCCCGACCCAGATCATCGGCGAAGCCTCCTACGCGACCGCGAAGGATCTCGGCATCAACCCGGACCCGTCCAACGGCGGCACCGACTCCGGTGTGACGTACATCTGCTTCAAGAACTCGACCGTCTCCCCGATCGAGAACCACGCCAATGCGATCAGCAAGGGCGAAAGCCTCGCCACGACTTTCGTGAACAACAACTGACGCACGGCACCGCACGACACAGCCGGGGCCGATCCGTACAAGACACGGGCCGGCCCCGGCTGCTGTGCTGGGTCCATGAGCGAACTGCTGAAGCTGGCCAACATCGGCCCGGCGATGGTCCGCGACCTGACCCGGCTCGGCATCACCGAACCCGCCCAGCTCGCCGGGCGCGACCCGGTTGAACTGTACGAACGCCTCTGCGCCACCGACGGCCGCCGGCACGACCCCTGCGTGCTCGACACCTTCATGTCGGCGGTCGACCAAGCCGACGGCGCGCCGCCCCGGCCGTGGTGGACGTACACCCCGGAACGGAAACGGCTTCTCGGGGATCTTTCCGGGGGCCGCTGACGAGAACTGCGCCGAACGCGTTGCCCGTCCACCTGCAAGATGCAATTCCGGGGCGAATCGAGACGCGATTCTTACCGGAAAACTGTTGCGCCTCACGGCCGTCTCACGCATTACCCCGTTCGCGGCCCTCGCGGTAACGATCCAGGGGGGCTCGCCGACCAACTCATGGGTCGCGTGGGAAAAGCGGAGGTTTTGGCGTGAAGATCAGTGTCTTCGGGCTTGGTTATGTCGGGTGTGTCTCCGCCGCGTGCTTGGCGGGGCAGGGGCACCGGGTGGTCGGCGTGGACGTCAACCCGGTCAAGATCGACCTCATCACCGCGGGCAACGCCCCGGTGGTCGAGGAGCGGATCGGCGAGCTGACCGCCGAAGTCGTCGCGAGCGGGGCGCTGAGAGCCACGACCGACGTCGCGGAAGCCGTCGCCGACAGCGAGATTTCGCTGGTCTGCGTGGGTACGCCGTCGGCGCCGAACGGCAGCCTCTCGACGGTCTACCTCGAGCGCGTCGCCGAGGAGATCGGCGAGGCGCTCGCGAAGAAGACCGAGCGGCACACGGTCGTGTTCCGCAGCACGATGCTGCCCGGCACCTGCCTGGACCTGCTGGTCCCGATCTTGGAGAAGGCCTCGGGCCGCACGGCCGGCGTCGACTTCGGTGTCGCGGTGAACCCCGAGTTCCTGCGCGAGGGCAGCAGCGTCCGCGACTTCTTCGACCCGCCGAAGACGGTGATCGGCGAGTTCGACGCGCTCAGCGGTGACGCCGTCGCGGCGCTCTACGAAGGCCTGCCCGGCGCCGTCTTCCGCGTGCCGATCCCGGTCGCGGAGATGACGAAGTACGCCGACAACTCCTTCCACGGTCTCAAGATCGGGTTCGCGAACGAGCTCGGCTCGATCTGCCGCGCGCTCGGCCTCGACTCGCACCAGGTGATCGACGTCTTCCTCGCCGACACCAAGCTCAACATCAGCCCGGCCTACCTCAAGCCCGGTTTCGCGTTCGGCGGCTCGTGCCTGCCGAAGGACCTGCGCGGGCTGGTCTACGCCGCGCACCGCGCCGACGTGAAGGTGCCGATCCTGTCGCACGTGCTCAGCTCCAACGAAGAGCACCTGCAGCGGGCGTTCGACCTGGTCGCGCGCACCGGCAAGCGCAAGGTCGGGCTGTACGGGCTGTCGTTCAAGCCGGGTACCGACGACCTGCGCGAGTCGCCGCTGGTCGAGCTGGCCGAGAAGCTGCTCGGCAAGGGCTACGACCTGAAGATCTACGACGCGAACGTCAGCCTCTCGCGGCTGATGGGCGCCAACCGCGAGTACATCGAGGGCCGGCTGCCGCACCTCGGTTCGCTGCTCGCCGGGTCCGTCGAAGAAGTCATGGACCACGCCGACGTCGTGATCGTCGGCTGCAAGGACCCGGACGTGCTGGCGGCGCTGCCGCACGGCGGCGACCGGGTGCTGATCGACCTCGTCCGCCTGCCCGACGCCGAGAAGCGTCGCCTTGAAGAGGGATACGCCGGCCTTGCTTGGTAAAACACAGTCTGGTAAAGCGCTCATCCTCGTCGAAAACCTTTCCGTGCCCTTCGACCGGCGCGTCTGGCAGGAGTCCACGACCCTGCGCGACGCCGGCTGGGAGGTGCACGTGATCTGCCCGCAGGGCACGAAACGCGACACCGAGGCCGAAGCCGTCATCGACGGCGTCCACATCCACCGCTACCCGTTGAAGGCCGCGACCGGCGGCCCGGCCGGGTACCTGCAGGAGTACGGCAGCGCGCTGTGGCACACGCTGCGGCTGGCCCGCAAGGTCGGGCCGGTCGACGTCGTGCACGCCTGCAACCCGCCGGACCTGCTGTACCTGGTCGCGAAGGTGCTCAAGCGGCAGGGCGCGAAGTTCATCTTCGACCAGCACGACCTGTGCCCCGAGCTGTACCTGTCGCGCTTCGACCGCGGGCAGGACCTCCTCTACCGCGGGGTCTGCGCGCTGGAGCGTGCCACCTACCGGGCCGCCGACGTCGTCATCTCGACGAACGAGAGCTACAAGCAGGTCGCCCGGATCCGCGGCGGCAAGCGGCCCGAGGACGTCTACGTCGTGCGCAGCGCCCCGGTCGTCGAGCGGTTCCACGAGGTCCCCGTCGAGCCCGAGCTCAAGCAGGGCAAGCCGTACCTGCTGGCCTACCTCGGCGTGATGGGCCCGCAGGACGGGGTCGACTACGCCCTGCGCGCGCTCGCGAAGCTGCGTGACGACGTCGGCCGCACCGACTGGCACGCGGTGTTCGTCGGCTCCGGCGACGCCTTCGACGACATGGTCGCGCTCTCGGCGAAGCTCGGGCTGGCCAACCAGGTCGAGTTCACCGGCCGGATCTCGGACGAGGACCTGGTCCGGTACCTGTCCACCGCCGACGTCTGCCTGTCGCCGGACCCGCTCAACCCGCTCAACGACGTCTCCACGATGAACAAGGTCATGGAGTACATGGCGATGAGCAAGCCGATCGTTTCGTTCGAACTGCGCGAAGCGCGCGTATCGGCCGGCGACGCCGCGGTGTACGCCCCGGCGAACGACGAAGCGGAGTTCGCGGTCCTGGTTTCGCGGCTGCTCGACGACCCCGAGGAGCGGGTCAGGATGGGTAAGCTCGGCCAGGCCCGGGTCGCGGGCCCGCTGTCCTGGGAGAACTCGGCGAAGGCCCTCCTCGCCGCGTACGAGCACGCACTCGGTTCCTGATCGCCGTTCGGTCAAGAAGTCACCGGACGTGTAACCAATGGTCCCGGCCGGACGACGGATCGGGTAACCGGCCGATTCACTGAAGCCGTTCGGCGTACTCGCCCCAGGAATGGAGATCCCGCCGGTGACTGACGACACGGTGCGCCTGAGCCTGATCGGGCAGGTTCTCCGCCGGCGCTGGCGGCTGCTGGTCGCCCTCGCCGTCCTCGGAGCGGCGGTGGGCGCCGGCGCCTCCGTCCTCTTCTCGCCCGGGTACCAGACCTCGTCCAGCGTCCTGCTGCAAGGACCGCGCCAAGCGGACGAGCTGCTCACCCAGGCCGAGGTCGCGACCAGCTCGGTCGTGCTCGACCGCGCCGCCGCGCAGCTGCAGTGGCACCCGACCGGCGCCGACCTGAAGAAGCAGGTCACGGCGTCGGTGGCGAATGGCAACGTCGTCACGATCACCGTCTCGGCGGACACCGCCGAGCACACCCAGCAGCTCGCCGACCAGGTCGCGCAGCAGTTCGTCAAGTACTCCGGGCAGCTGGCGAGCAACTCGGCGGACGCCTCGGTGCAGCTGGCCCAGGAGCAGCGCGAGACGCTGCGCCAGCAGGTCCAGCTGACCACGCAGAAGATCAGCGACCTCGCCAAGACCGTCGGCGGGGACCTGACCGTGGAAAGCGTCCAGGTCCGCACGCAGCTCGAAGGCCTGCGGACGTCGCTGGAGCAGGCGATCAACGACCTGAACCAGGCCGACCTCGCGACCGGCGTCGGCAACACCGTGGTGCTCGGTCCGTCCGAGCGCCCGGCCGGCCCGGCCGCCCCGACGATGACGCAGCTGGCCGCCGGTGGCGCGGTGCTGTTCTTCCTCGTCGGCGTCTTCGGCCACCTCTTCACCGCTCGCGCCGACCGGCGGCTGCGGGGTGAGCCGGAGATCGCGTCCGCGCTCGGCTCGCCGATCCTCGCCGGCGTCGACGTCCCGACGCCGGAGGGCGACCGCCTCCCGGCGACCGGCCTGTACGGCAAGGTGCGGCGCCTGCTCGGCGGCGACCGGCCGTGGGTGCTGCCGCCGGTGGCGACCTCGGCCGACGACGTCAACCGCGACATCCGGTACCGCCGGGTGCTCGCCAGGCTGGCCACCGGCCCCGCCGACATCCTGCTGCTGATCGCCGACGACGACGAGACGGCCCGGCTGGCCGCGACGCAGCTGGCCACGCTGGCCGACCGGATGTCGCTGCCGCTGCGCATCCAAGAGGTCAGCCCCGGCCGCCCGACCGTCCCGGACGCCGGTGGGAGCTCCGGGGTGCTGGTCGTGCTCAGCACCGCCAGCCGCACCGCGTGGGAGCTCGTCTCGCTCGCCGAGGCCTGCTCGGAAGCCGGGCGGGAGATCGTCGGCGCGGTCCTCACCCATCCCGTCCGGCCGCGTGAGCCGGTCGCCGAACCCGTGGCGGAAGCCCCCGAGAAAGCCTTGGCAGGTTCGGCGTGACGACTACAAGCGAAACTCCGGCTGCTCCGCTCGTCGATCTCCAGCGGCTGTTCGTCACCATCCGCCGTCGCAAGCGGCTCTGGCTGGCCACGGCGCTGCTCGGGCTGATCGCCGGGGCCCTGGTCGCGATCCTGCTGCCGGCCCCGCCGACCGCCGTCGCCAAGGTGATCGTGGTCCACCAGGACGACTCGCCGACCGACAGCGGCACGCTGATGCGCACCGACGTCGCGGTGCTGTCGACGACCCAGATCGCCGAAGGCGCGCTGAAGAAGCTCAACAGCACCGAATCGTCCGAAGAGTTCATGAAGAACTACTCGGGCCTGCCCGTGACGAACAACGTCATGCAGATCACCGTCAAGGCCAAGAGCGACGGCGAGGCCGTCGCGCAGGCGCAGGCGCTGGCCGACACGTTCATCGCCGACCACGTCGAGCGCAGCCAGGCCGCCGCGGCCGCGCAGTCGAAGGCCATCCTCGACCAGCGCAAGAACGCCCAGGACGAGCTGACGAAGGTCGACGCGCAGATCGCCGACGAGACCGGCAAGGGCCGCAACGCGAACGCCAGCACGCTCGAAGGCCTCTACGGCCGCCGCGCCGCGCTCGCGTCGCAGGTTTCGGACTTCGACTCCCGCGCCCAGCAGGCCGGCATCGGCAGCCCGCAGGTCGCGGCCGGTACCCAGATCGTCGACGCGCCCCGCGCGCTGCCCAAGGCGTTCCTCAAGACGACGGCGACCAACGCCGGCATCGGGTTCGCGCTGGGCCTGGCGCTCGGGATCGCGTTCGCCGCCGTCGGCGCGGTCTCGCGCGACCGGCCGGTGCTGCGCCGCGAGATCTCGACGCACCTCGGCGCGTCCGTGATCGCGCAGCTGCCGTCGAAGCGCCGCGGGCCGTCCCGGCTGTGGCGCCGCTCCCGGGCCGTCTCCGAACGCCGTCGCGTCGCCACGACGCTGGTCCGCGCGATCCAGAAGGACATCACCGAGGTGTCGCTGCTGGAGCTCGGCGCGCCGAGCATCACGGCCGCGCTCGCCCTCGACGTCGCCGAGCAACTCGGCGAGGACGGCCGCGCGAGCGTCGTCGACGACCTGCCGGGCGAGGACGTCCGGAAGCTGGCGGCCGAGACCCAGAGCGAGGTCGTCGTCCTGGGCGTCGGCGACCCCGACGCCGAGCCGGGCGAACGCCGCGTCGGCGTTGGCACCATCTCGCCGGGCACCGCGTGGACCGACCTGGAGCACCTCGGCGCGGAGACCGTGCTGGTCGTCAAGGCCGGGCACGCGAACACGCTGTGGCTGCACACGATCGCGCGGCAGCTGGCCGACCAGGAGATCTCGATCCTCGGCGTGGTGCTGGTCGACCCGGACCCGCGCGACAAGTCGGACGGGACGCTGTGGGACGGCCTGCACACCGCGTTGCGCGGCCGCGCCGGGCTGACGCCCGCGGCACCGAAGGTCGCCGACGTCGAGCGCGAGGACCGCATCGACGAGCTGGCCGCCCGGGTCGCTGAGCGCGTCGCGCTGGTGGATCCGCCGACGCGCAAGTTCGCGCCGGTCCGGCCGATGGTCCCGCAGGTCGCCAAGCCGCTGCCGCCCAAGGCGCCGAAGCCGGATCCGAAGCTCCCGGAACCGGGCAAGGTCAGCGTTCCGCACGCGGACGCGCCGACGAAGAAGTTCGCCCCGGTCAAGCCGAAGCGGCCGACGCCGTTCAAGCGCGACCACGGCGAGCCGACACACCAAGGCGAACTGAACGCCGAGCTCGAGTCCGAAAAGAGCGCTGTGACAAGCGGGGCTTCGCCCCGGACCGGGGGCTTCGCCACCCAGACCCCCGAAAAGAGCGCCGAGGTCTCCTGACCTCGGCGCGCCGCGACGAAGGGGAACCCACTCGAGATGTGCGGCATCGCAGGCACCTACCTCTGGCCGGACGGCGGACCGCTGACCGACCGGCTGACGAAGACGCTGGCCCACCGCGGGCCGGACGGCTCCGGCCGCTACGACCACGTCGTCGGCGGCACCGGCGCCGGTGAAGTCCACTTGGGACACCGGCGGCTCTCGATCGTCGACCTGACCGAGACCGGCGCCCAGCCGATGGTCCTCGACGGCCTCGCGCTGAGCTACAACGGCGAGCTGTACAACGCGCCCGAGCTGCGCGCCGAGCTGACGGCCGCCGGCGTGCGCTTCCGCGGCACGTCCGACACCGAGGTGCTGCTGCAGGCGTGGCGGCGCTGGGGCACCGACTGCCTGCCGAAGCTGCGCGGGATGTTCGCCTTCGCGATGTTCGAAGAGGGCACCGGCGAGCTGTTCCTGGTCCGCGACCAGCTGGGCATCAAGCCGCTGTTCTTCGTGCACCGGGCCGGCGGCGTCGCCTTCGCCTCCGA
The DNA here is from genome assembly GCF_036114655.1 of Amycolatopsis sp. NBC_00348. Lineage (NCBI taxonomy): Bacteria > Bacillati > Actinomycetota > Actinomycetes > Pseudonocardiales > Pseudonocardiaceae > Amycolatopsis > Amycolatopsis sp. NBC_00348. Next base: position 9,001,499 of record NZ_CP107994.1, read on the forward strand.
GCTGAAGGCGCTGGCCGGCGAGCTGGGCGGATCGCTGCCGATCGACAACGCCGCGCTGGTCGCGTCGCTGCTCTACTACTGGGTGCCGGACAGCCGTTGCGCTTACGAAGGCGCGGAGAAGCTGCAGCCGGGCACGTGGCTGCGCTGCCGCCCGGACGGCCGGGTCGACCGCGGCCGCTTCTGGTCGCTGCGCGAGGTCGCCGAAGAGGGCGCGGCCTTCGAGGGCGAGGTCGACCTGCACGAGGTGATCGCCGAGTCGACCGCCAAGCACCTGCTCTCGGACGTCCCGGTCGCGACGTTCCTCTCGGGTGGGCTGGACTCCAGCTACCTGACGGCGCTGGCCGCGCGGTCGCAGCCGGGGATCTCGGCCTACACCATCGGGTTCCGCGCCGAGGACGCCAAGTTCGAGGCGATGCCGGACGACTTGAAGTACGCCCGGATCGTGGCCAAGCAGTTCGGCGTCGACCTGCACGAGATCGAGATCGCGCCGCAGGTGCTCGACCTGCTGCCGAAGATGACCTACCACCTCGACGAGCCGATCGGGGACCCGGCGGCGATCAACTCGTTCCTGATCTGCTCGGCCGCGCGCGACGCCGGCGTCAAGGTGATGCTGTCCGGCATGGGCGCCGACGAGCTGTTCGCCGGCTACCGCAAGCACCTCGCGAACCTGATCGCGTTGCGCTACCACAAGGTTCCGGGCGCGGTCCGGCGTCCGGTGGAGTCCCTGGTGGACCGGCTGCCGGTGGCCTCGGCCAAGCGCGGCTACCGCTCGGTGCGGTTCGCGAAGCGGTTCCTGTCGTTCGCGGGCCTGCCCGAGGAGACGGCGTTCCGGCGCAGCTACACGATGTACGACCAGGCCGAGCTGCTCGGGTTGCTCAACCCGGACCTCGCGCCGACGGTCGACGACGTCCTCACCGAGCACGCCGACACGTACAACGACCAGTCGCTCGACGACTTCGTCAACCGGATGTGTCTGGCCGACTCGCGGATGTTCCTGCCCGGCCTGAACCTGACCTACACCGACCGCTCGACGATGGCGGCGTCCACCGAGGTGCGGACGCCGTTCGTCGACGTCGAGGTCGTCCGCGCGGCGTTCCGGACCCCCGGTAACAAGAAGATCGTCGGCCGCGCCGGCAAGGTGGCCCTCAAGAACGCGGCGCTCAACATCCTGCCCAGCGAGATCGTGCACCGGCCGAAAGGCCTGTTCAGCGCGCCGCTGCGGGCCTGGATGAGCCGCGATCTCGCGCCGCTGGTGCGCGAAGTCGTCAACGAGGGCGTGCTCGTCGAATCCGGTTTCCTGCAGCGCGAAGCACTGCAGCGGATGGTCGCCGAGGACGCCGCCGGCCAGCAGGACCGCAGCAAGCACCTTTGGCACATCTTGACCCTTGAGTACTGGTACCGGAACGCGATGTCGGGAGCGGGAGCGAAGTGAAGCAGGTCGTCCAGAACTACAAGAGCGGTGAACTGGCACTGCTGGAAGTGCCCGAGCCCGCGTGCAAGGCCGGCGGGGTGCTCGTCCGCACGGTGTACTCCCTGATCTCGACCGGCACCGAGATGATGAAGGTCTCCGAGGCGAGCCTGTCCCTGGTGGGCAAAGCGCGGGCTCGGCCGGACCAGGTCGCGAAGGTCGTCCAGAGCGTGGCGACCAACGGCCTCTCGGCGACCTACCGCAAGGTGACGTCCAAACTGGACTCATACACGCCCCTCGGTTACTCGTTGTGCGGCATCGTCGAGCAGGTCGGCGACGGCATCACGGACGTCGCGGTCGGCGACCTCGTGGCCTGCGCGGGCAACGAGCACGCGCTGCACGCCGAGCTGAACTGGGTGCCGAAGAACCTCTACTCGCGCGTGCCGGCCGGGGTCGACCCGCGGCACGCGGCGTTCGGCACCGTCGGCTCGATCGCGATGCAGGGTGTGCGCCGCGGCGAGCCGCAGATCGGCGACGTCGCCCTGGTCATCGGGCTCGGCCTGATCGGCCAGCTCGTGGTGCAGCTGCTGGTGTCGTCCGGCGTGCGCGTCTTCGGCGTCGATCCCGACCCGGAGCGCTGCAAGCTCGCCGAGAGCCTCGGCGCGCTGGTGTGCAGCCACCCGGGTTCCGGCGTGGTGGACACCGCCGTCGACGAGCTGACGCACGGCGCGGGCGTCGACCAGACGTACCTCGCCGCGGGCGGCAACACGAACGACCCGGTGGAGCTGGCCGCGAAGCTGTCGCGCGACCGCGGCCGCGTGATCGACATCGGCAAGTGCAAGCTCGACCTGCCGTGGAACGCCTACTACGAGAAGGAACTGGACGTCCGGTTCTCCCGCTCGTACGGCCCCGGCCGCTACGACCCGTCGTACGAGCTCGAAGGCCGGGACTACCCGATCGGCCAGGTCCGCTGGACCGAGCGCCGCAACCTCGAGTGCGTCATCGACCTGATCGACCGCGACCGCCTCGACGTCGAGCCGCTGATCACGCACGTCTCGGACTTCTCCGAGGCCGTCGAGACGTACAAGTCGCTCAACGACGGTGAGCTCAAGGCCGTCGCGGTGCTGTTCCGCTACCCGGACGCGGTCGCGAAGACCGAGCCGGTCGTGACGTCCGCGCGGATCGGGCTGGTCGAGCACAAGGCCGCGCCGAAGCCCGCTGGGCAGCCGGTGCGCCTCGGCTTCGTCGGGGCCGGCAACTACGCGTCGTCGATGCTGCTGCCGCACCTCGTCGAGCGCGACGACGTCGAGCTCAAGCACGTCGCGACGACGTCGGCGCTGTCCGGCGCCAACGCGCGGCGCAAGTTCGGCTTCGCCGAGGCGTCCACCGACATCGACAACGTGCTCGGTGACGACTCGATCGACGCCGTCTTCGTCGTCACCCGCCACAGTTCGCACGCCGAGCTGACCCGCCAGGCGCTGCTCGCGGGCAAGACGGTGTTCGTCGAGAAGCCCCTGGCGCTGACGGAAACCGAGCTGCAGAAGGTGCTCGACGCGATCGAGGAGTCCGGCAACGACCGGCTGCAGGTCGGCTTCAACCGCCGGTTCGCGCCGCTGCTGCACGAAGCCCGCGGCCAGTTCGGCCCGCGCGTCGGCCCGGCGACGGTCCGCTACCTGGTCAACGCCGGCCGCCTCGACCACGGCAGCTGGTACAACCAGACCGCCACCGAGGGCTCCCGGTTCGCCGGTGAAGGCGGGCACTTCATCGACACCGTGAGCTGGCTGCTCGACGCCGACCCGGTCTCGGTGTACGCGACCGGTGGCACGGACCTGCAGATCACCCTCGGCTACGGGGACGGTTCCACCGCGGTCATCACCTACGCCGAAAGCGGTTCGTCGGGCTTCCCGAAGGAGACGCTCGACGTCACCGCCGACGGCAAGGTCCTGAAGTTCGACGACTTCGTCCGCGCGTCGGTGTTCTCCCGCAAGAAGTGGGCGAGCTCGCGGCTCCCGAAGGGCCGCGACAAGGGCCAGGCCGCCGAGGTCGACGCCTTCCTCGAAGCTGTCCGCACCGGTGGCCCGATGCCGATCTCGGTCGCTTCGCTGGCCGCGACGACGTTGGCCACGCTCGCCGCCCAGACCAGCGTCGCGAACTCGGCGCCGGTCCGGATCGAGCTGCCGCGGAAGGCGGGTGCCCCGGCATGATGGGTCCCGGCTGGTACCTCCGCCGGCTGTCCCGGATGGGGCCGGCGGAGGTCGTCGGCCGTGCTCGGCACGCCGTCGTCCAGCGGCAATGGCGGTCCGCGCTGCCCGAGCCGCCCGCGTGGCCGTCACACCCACGGTTCACCGCCCAGCTGCCGGACGGCGTCGTCGGCAAGGTCTCCGGCGAGGCCGTCACGCGGCTGCTGGCCACGGCCGACCACCTGATGGCAGGCCGCGCCGAGTACTTCGGCGTCCTGCGCGACGACATGGTGTCGCCGGACTGGGCTCTCGACCCGAAGACCGGCCGCCGCGCGCCGCTGGACGTCTACGCCTTCGACGTGCCGTACCGGTCGGAGGACGAGGTCGGCGACATCAAGCAGATCTGGGAGCCGTCGCGCCACCAGCACCTCACCGTGCTGGCCGCGGCGTACGCCCTGACCGGCACCGAGACGTACGCCGAGCGCGTCGCCGCGCACCTGCGGTCCTGGTGGGCGGCGAACCCGCCGTTGCGCGGGCCGCACTGGGTGAGCGGCATCGAGCTGGGCATCCGGCTGCTGTCGTGGGTCTGGGTCCGCCGCCTGCTCGACGGCTGGGCGGGCGTCACGGCGTTGTTCGAGGACAACCCGGACTTCCACCTGCAGCTGTGGCACCACCAGAACTGGCTGGCGACCCTGCGCAGCCACGGCTCGTCGGCGAACAACCACGTCATCGCCGAGGACGCCGGCCTGCTGGCCGCGGCGTGCGCGTTCGGCTGGTTCCCGGAGTCGCCGCGCTGGCGAGCCGAGGCGACCCGCTCGCTGGACGTCCAGCTGGGCCGCAACACCTTCGGCTCCGGGCTCAACGCCGAGCTCGCGTCCGAGTACCACGGCCTGGTGCTGGAGCTGGGCCTTGCGGCGGCGCTCGAAGCCGACGCGGCGGGCATCCCGGTGCCGGACTCCACCTGGGACGTCCTGCTCCGGATGACCGACGCCTTGGCGTCCATTGTGGACAACCGGTTCCGGCCGCCCCGGCAGGGCGACGCCGACGACGGCTTCGGCCTGATCGTCGACGGCTCCGAGACCAACCGCTGGGCGTCGCTGCTGGCCACCGGCGAGGTCCTGTTCGGCCGTCTCGACTGGTGGCCGGTGCCGGGTGACGACGTCCGCACACCGCTGCTGACCGCACTCGCCCTCCGGACTCCGCGAGCCACGGGCGTCCGCTCCGGCCGGCGCCCCGCCCACCTGCGGGACGCGGGCATGACGATCCTGCGCTCGGGAAAGGTCTGGGCGCGGTGCGACGGCGGGCCGCACGGTTTCCTGTCGATCGCCGCGCACGCCCACGCCGACGCGCTGTCGGTGGAGGTCCGCCACGACGGCATCGACATCCTCGCCGACCCGGGCACCTTCTGCTACCACGGCGAGCCGCAGTGGCGGTCGTACTTCCGTTCCACGCTCGGCCACAACACCCTCGAACTGGGCGGTCAGGACCAGTCCGTGTCCGGCGGGCCGTTCCTCTGGACCCGGCACGCGGTGACGAAGGTGCTCGGCGTGCACACCCCCGACCACGGCCCGTCCCACTGGTCGGCGGCCCACGACGGCTACGCGCCGGCGGTGCACCGCCGGACGGTCGAGCTCGACGGTGCCGTGCTGAAGATCGTCGACGAGGTGCTCGGCGACACGGGCCCGGCCGCGCGGCTGGCGTTCCACCTGGGCCCGGCCGTCACGGCCACCCTGGACGGGAACGTCGCCCACCTGCGGTGGGAGGGTGACGGCCGGACGTTGGCCCCCGTCCACACCGCGGAGCTGGAACTGCCGGCCGAGCTGACGTGGACGGCCCACCGGGGCGAGCTCGACCCGCCGCTCGGCTGGTACTCGGCGGGCTTCGGCCGCAAGGAACCTTCGACCACCCTGGTCGGCTCCGGCACTCCCGGACACTCGATCACCCTGCTCCGCTTCAGTTAGGACCCGCCCGTGACAGCCCGCCGCTCCCGACTCCGCCGTGCCGCTCCGCTGCTCGGCGTGCTGCTCACGCTCGCGGCGTGCTCCAGCAGCCCCGACACCGGCGGCCCGGCCCAGGCGACCTCGGCCCCCAGCGGGTCGGTCGCGGCGGTCTGCGACAAGGAGCCGGCCGGCCCGACGGCGGCGCCGGCCGGTGCGGTGATCGTCGACCCGGCGGTCCCGAACGACCTCGCCGTGAAGACGCGCGCGGCCGGCCCGGGCACGACGTTCTGGCTCAAGCCGGGCAAGCACATCCTCGGCGACGACAAGTACGACCAGGTCTCGCCGAAGGACGGCGACGTCTACATCGGCGCGCCCGGCGCGATCCTCGACGGCCGGAAGATCAACCAGTACGCGTTCACCGGGCACGGGAACAACGTCAAGCTCACCTACCTGACCGTGCAGGGCTTCGCCGCGCCCCGCGACGAAGGGGTCGTCAACCACGACTCGGGCGACGGCTGGCAGATCGAGCACTCCACGATCCAGGACAACGACGGCGCCGGGCTGATGGCGGGCGCGCGCCAGCAGGTGCGCGGCAACTGCCTGCGCCGCAACGGCCAGTACGGGATCAACGCCTTCTCCGGCAGCACCCCGATCACCGCGCTGGTCGTCGAGGGCAACGAGATCGCCGGCAACAACACGGGCGACTGGGAAACGAAGATCGACGGCTGCGGCTGCACCGGCGGCGTCAAGTTCTGGGACGTCAACGGCGCCGACGTCCGCGGCAACTGGGTGCACGACAACCACGGCACCGGGCTGTGGGCGGACACCAACAACAACGACTTCCTCATCGAGGGCAACCTCATCGAGAACAACGACAGCGCCGCGATCATCTACGAGATCAGCTACAACGCGATCATCCGCGACAACACGATCCGGAAGAACAACTGGGTCGACGGCCGCAGGTACGCCGACAAGGGCGACAACTTCCCGACGCCGGCGATCTACATCTCCGAGTCCGGCGGCGAGCCGCGGATCAAGGCGCGGACCGCGAAGATCGAGATCTCCCGCAACTTCCTGGAGAACAACTGGTCCGGGATCACGTTGTGGGAGAACGCCGACCGGTACTGCAACAGCCCGGCCAACACCTCGTCCGGTGACTGCACCCGCCTCGTGCCGAACGTGAAGACGTGCGCGGCGCCGGCGATCACCACCGAGCCGCTGCTGAGCGACTGCCGCTGGAAGACCCAGCACGTCGACATCCACGACAACAAGTTCGTCCTGGACCCGGCCGTGGTCGGCTGCCAGGCCTCGTGCGGCCGGATGGCGCTGCTGTCGAACTTCGGCACCTACCCGGACTGGTCGCCCTACAAGAACGACGTCGTCCAGGAAGCGATCACGTACAAGCAGGACAACCGCTGGCACGACAACAGCTACGCCGGGCCGTGGACGTTCATCCCGTACACCACCGACCGCGTCATCGAGATCGGCGAGTGGCAGGGCTCGCCGTACTCGCAGGACTCCGGAAGCACCTTCACCGCGCAGGGCGGGGGCTGACATGGCGACACAAACCCGAACGACGGCGAGGATCCGCGGCGAAGCCACGGTCGAGCCCGCGTCGTCGACGCCGAAGTGGGCGGCTCTGGCGTGGGCGCTGCTGATCATCAACACGCTCGGCTCGACCGGCGCGAAGACGGTCATCCCGCTGCCGCGGTCGGTCAGCCAGCTGGTCACGATGGGCTCGCTGATGACGGCCTTCGTGATCGCGCTGGCCCTGAACAAGCACCTGCGGATCCGGCCGAGCGCGTACCTGCTGCTGCTGACATTGCTGCTGCTGTCCAGCATCCTGGCCAGCGCCGACCTGAAGGAAGGCGCGGGCGCGCTCTTCCGGTGCTTCCGGCTCACGGTCTTCCTCTCCACGCTCTGGTTGCTCACCCGCTGGTGGGACGGCGGGTTCGGGTTGGTCCGGTCCCACATCCGGACGTACGGGATCGTGCTCGCGTCGGTCGCGGTGGGCCTGGTCGTCTCGCCGGGCAACGCGATGCCCGAGGAGTACGGCGGCCGGCTGTCCGGCGCGATCTGGCCGCTCACGCCGCCGCAGATCGGCCAGTACGCGGCGGTCATCTCCGGCCTGACGCTCCTGCTCTGGTTCGGCCGCCGCACGACCTGGCGCAGTGCTCTGATCATCGTGGTGCCGGCCCTCGCGCTGCTGCTGCTCACGCACACCCGCACGGCGACACTCGGCCTGCTTGCCGGGCTCCTGGTGGCCTTCCTGTCGATGGCGCTGACCAGCGCCCGCGCCCGCAAGGTGTTCGCGTGGACGGCCGGTATCGGCGGTGTCGGCGGTCTCGTGCTGGCCGGCGCGCTGCAGGCGTGGTTCCTCCGCGGGCAGAGCGCGGACAACTTCTCCAGCCTGACCGGCCGCGCGAAGGTCTGGGACGCGTTGCTGGAGGCTCCGCGGACGACGTCGGAGTACATCTTCGGCGTCGGCTTGACGGACAAGTCCTACGACGGCCTCCCCATCGACAACAGCTGGCTGGCGATCTACCACGAGCAGGGGTTCGTCGGGATCGCGCTGGTCGCGGGCTTCCTCCTCACGTTGGTCGTGGTGGCCGTGCTGCGGCCGCCGTCCCTGGCTCGCGCGTGCGCGATCTTCCTGATCACCTACTGCATTTCGGCCTCCTACACCGAGGCCGGCCTCGGCGACGCGTCGCCGTACCTGCTCCACCTGGCCCTGGCCGCGTCGCTGCTGGTCCGCGGGGTGCCGCAGTCCGACGAAGAAGCATTCATCCCGGCGAAGGGGGCAAGCGTGCGAGGTGCAGCCGCGTGAAGGTGCTCGTGGTCCACAACCGGTACCGGTCCGAGCAGCCGAGCGGTGAGAACAACGTCGTCGACGCCGAGGTCTCCCTGCTCGCCGAGGGCGGGCACAAGGTGTCGTTGTTCGAGCGCCGCAGCGACGACATCTCGCAGATGCCGTTGCCCCGCAAGGCGACCGTTCCGCTGATGATCCCGTGGAACCCGGCGGTCCGGAAGGAGCTCGCGGCCCGGTTGCGGGCGTCGCGCCCGGACGTCGTGCACATCCACAACACGTTCCCGCTGCTGTCGCCGTCGGTGGTCGCCGCCTGCGCGGACGCGGGCGTGCCCGCCGTCGCGACGCTGCACAACTACACGATGGTCTGCCCGCCGGGCACCCTGCACCGCGACGGCCACATCTGCACCGAGTGCGTCGGCGGCTCACCGCTGCCCGCGGTGAAGCACGGCTGTTACCGCGGATCGAGCGCCGCGACGGTGCCGATGGCGGCCAGCATGATCGCAAACCGCCGCCGGTGGTGGACGAGCGTGTCCCGGTTCTTCTGCATTTCGGCGGCTCAACGTGACCTCCTGGTGTCGGCCGGGATGCCCGGTGAGCGGATGGCGGTGAAGCACAACTTCGTCACCGACCCCGGTGTCCGCCGCACCGGCGACGGAAAGCACGTACTGTTCCTCGGCCGTATCACCGAGGAAAAGGGTGTCGGCCTGCTGATGCGGGCGTGGGACCAGCTCGGCGGCGCCCTGGGCGTGCCGCTGGTCATCGCCGGCACCGGCCCGATGCAGGACGAGGTCGCGACCTGGGCGTCCGGCCGGCCGGACGTCTCGTACGTCGGCCTGCAGAACAAGGCGGAGTGCCGCGCCCTGACCGCCGACGCCGTCGCCGTGGTGGCGCCGTCGACGTGGCTGGAGGCGTTCGGCCTGGTCGTCGTCGAGGCGATGGCGGCCGGCGTGCCGACGGTCGCGGCGGCCCACGGCGCGTTCCCCGAGCTCGTCGAGGACGGCGTGACGGGCCTGTTGCACCAGCCGAACGACGCGGCCTCGCTCGCGGACCGGCTGCGCCAGGTGACCGGCGACCGGAACCAGGAGATGGGGGACGCGGCCCGCGTCCGGTACGAGAAGGACTTCACCCCGGCGGTCGGGCTCGACCGGCTGGTCTCCGGGTACCAGGCCGCGATCGAGGCACACGGGTGAGGGAACTCGTCCGGACGGCACCCGAGGCCCTGCCGGTCGCCTTGCGGGCCCCGCTGGCCATGTCGGGCGCGTTGGCGACGGCGGTGCTCGTCGCGCTCGGCATCCTCCACTTCCACGACTCCGGCCTGACCGGGATCGACGCGGCTGTGCTGCCGTCGCTCGACGGCGTCCGGCCACCCTGGCGGTACGTGGCGCTGGTCTTCGACTTCGGCGGTGAACCGGTCGGGTCGACGATCCTGGTCGCCCTGGTCGCGTTGCTGGGCTTCCTGGCCCACCGGGTCCGGATAGCGGTGCTGACCGTGGTCGGGGTCCTGGCCACCGTCGCGGTGACGACGGTGCTGAAGCCGATCGTCGGCCGCACGATCCACGGCGAGTTTCTGTCCTACCCGAGCGGTCACACGGCCATGGCCACGGCCCTCGCGCTGGTCATCGGCCTGCTGGTGGCCGACCGCCTGCACCTGGGCCGCACGGCGGGGGTGCTGCTCATGCTGGTGCTGGCCGCGGTCGCCGGGATCGCGATGGGCTGGGCCGAAGTGTCCCTGGGCGCGCACTACCCGACGGACGCGATCGGCGGGTTCTGCGCCGCGCTGGCGGTGGTCCCTGCGATGGCGTGGGCGGTGGACCGCGTCGCCGATCGCCTCTGACGACCCAGCGGTCGTCGGCGGGGTGACACTCGCGGCGCCCAGGCGCCGGTCCGGTTGGGTGGCGGTTCTTCGGGCGGACCTGTCGGTCTCGGTCGGGCTTGTTCGTCGGTGGGGTGACCGACTCGCGAAGGAGACCCCGATGATCCAGGACCTGATCGCCGCGGAACGCCGTGAGCTGGCGGCGGTGCTCGATGGCCTGTCGCCGGCCGAATGGGCGACGCCGACGTTGTGCGCGGGCTGGCGCGTGCCGGAGGTGGTCGCCCACCTGACGATGCCGTTCCGCATGTCGACCGGCCGGTTCGCCCGCGAACTGCTGAAGTCCGCCGGGCGCTTCAACCACATGGCCGACCGGGTGGCGCGACGCGACGCGGCCGGGCTGTCGTCCGAGGCGCTCGTCGCCTCGCTGCGCGACAACGCCGAACACCCCTGGCGGCCGCCGGGCGGGGGAGCGGAAGGCGCCCTGAGCCACGACGTGATCCACGGCCTGGACATCACGACCGCCCTGAGCCTCGACCGGAGGGTGCCCCGGGAACGGCTCGAGGTGGTTCTCGACGGTCTCAAGCCGAAGCAGGTGAGGTACTTCGGCGCCGATCTGGCGGGCGTCTCCCTGCGCGCCGACGACCTCGACTGGTCGTACGGCACCGGCTCGCCGCTCACGGGCGCCGCCCAGGATCTCCTGCTGGTGCTCTGCAACCGGCGGCTGCCCTCGGGGCGGCTGCGAGGAGAGCCGAGTTCGCGGTTCACCACGGTCTGAGCTCTCTTCGAAGTCTGTCCATCGTGGACAGCCGCAGTGTTCCGGTTTCTCCGCTGACGAACCAGTCGGGGATGTCATGCCGTTCGAGCACGCATCCCCTGCTGCGCAAGAAAGGGACGAGCAGTTCACCGACGTCGTCGGCGCGCGAGTAGAGGACGCCCATCGCGTCGAACGCGACGACGTCGGTCGCGTCATGGCGGAGGGTTTCGGGAACGGGGCTCGAGGTGGCCATGTCTCCGAAGGTACCGAACACTCGTGCGAACACCATCGCTTGAACGGGTGATTGCGGTGTCCGGAATTCACCACTCGCGACTTTTCCCTTTTCTGCCAAGGGAAATCGTCACCGAAGTCGTGATCGCCGGAGAAAAGTGTCGGAACCCGGTGCCATAGTCGTGATCAGCAGCCGGCGGACCCACCGTCGAACGAAGAACACGCGTCCTGCGAGTACGGGCCCGCCCGCCAGCCCGCAGGGTCGACCGTCCTGGAGGTGTCATGCACGACGAAGGTCCACGGCCCCGCATAGGAGTTGTCGTGCCACCGGTTGTCCTGCTGGAACGTGATCGCTTCCTGGACCACGGTTCCCTTGTAGGGCGACCAGTCCGGGAACGTCCCGTAGTTCGACAGCAGTGCCATCCGCCCGCAGAAGCTCGTGCAGCCCACCCGCCCAGGCTCGAACCGGAAGGTGTTCCCGTGAATCTCGACGTGCTGGGTCTTCCAGCGGCAGTCGTCGTAGGCCGGCGCCTTCGCGATGGTGCCCGCCGAGCACGAAGACGGGGAAGCCACTTTTGTGCAGTAGCCCGAAGACGTGTTCGCCGGGCTGGTGCAGAAGCGGTCGGCGTTCTCCCACAGCGTGATCCCGGACCAGTTGTCGACGAACGTGTTCCCGCTGATGTCGATGGCCGACGTCCGCGCCGGCACCCGGGACTCGCCGCCCGACTCCGACAGGTACACCGTCGCGGCCGGGAAGTTGTCGCCGCGCGAGGCGAACTTGCGGCCCTGCACAAGGCTGTTGCCGCGGAAGGTGTTGCCGCGCAGCACGAGGTTGTAGCTCGTCTCGTAGAACAGCGCCTCGGCGTCGTTGGCCTCGAACAGGTTGTCCTCGACGAGGAAGTCGTTGTTGTTCGTGTCGGCCCACAGGCCGGCGCCGTGGTTGCCGTGGACCCAGTTGCCGCGGACGTCGGCGCCGTTCACGGCCCAGAACTTGGCCCCGCCGCTGCAGCCGCAGCCCGGGACCTTGGTCTCCCAGTCGCCGGTGTTGTTGCCGGTGATCTCGTTGCCCTCCAGCACGAGGCCGGTGATGTGGTCGCCGGCCTGGTAGGCGTTGAGCCCGTACTGGCCGTTGTTCCGCAGGCAGCTGTGCCGCACGACCTGGCCCGCGCCGGCCATCAGGGCGGCGCCGGCGTTGTCTTCGATGGTGGTGTTCTCGATGAGCCAGCCGTCGCCGGAGTCGTGGTTGACCACGCCCTGGTCCTGCAGAGCGGCAAAACCGCGGATGGTGAGGCCCTTGATCCCGACGTCGCGGGCGGGCTGGGTGAACGCCGCGCGGTTGACGCCGCGGCCGTCGACGACCGCGCCGGGCGCGCCGAGGTAGACGTCGCCGTCCTTGGGCGCGACCTGGCCGAACTCGTCGGTGCCGAGGGTGTGGGTGCCGGGCCGGAGCCAGAAGGTGGTGCCCGGCGGGTGCGCCGCCGTCTTGGCCGAGAGGTCTCCGTCGACGCCCGGTTCGACGGAGACCGCCCCGGGCGGCGGTTCCTCGTACGCCGCGGGCTGGTGATCGCACACCGGCCCGGGCCCGTCGGCACCGTTCGCGATCGCCGGGCAAGCCACGGCGATCAAGAGCGAGCAAGCACCGACGAGAAACGCACGAGATCTGCCCATGGCAGGACGCTACGCACGATCGGGCGGGAAAACAGTCACCCTCAAGTGTCCTCATCGGACCCAACGAGTGAAACCGGCTCCCCGGAGCGGGGATCCGGCGGCGTGCTCCGAACCCGCAACCGCCCGGCGCCCGGCGGGAACCGGGCACCAGGCGGCGCGGGGGCCGGGTCAGGCGCGCTTGCGGAAGACCGGCCGCACCGGGCGGCCGCCCATCCACGGCGTGGGGTCGTTGGCGTCGAGCGCCTTGCGGTAGACCGTGCAGGCCTGGGCGACGACGTCGATCGTCTTGTCGATGTCCGCCTCGGTGAGCGCGGCACTGACCACGAAGGACGGGCCGAGCACCCCGCCGCTGATCAGCTCGCGCAGGAACAGCGTCCGGTACGGCTGCGAAGGCTTGCCTTCTTCGTCGAGCGTGCCGAAGACCATGTTGCTGGCCCGGCCGCGGACGACCACGTGGTCCTCGACGCCGATTCCGGCCGCGACGTCGCGGACGCCGGCGGCGAGCCGGTCGCCGAGGGCGTGCATGCGGCCGATGACGTCCTCGTCGCGGTAGACGTCCATCACCGCCATCGCGGCGGCGAGCGAGTGGGTCTCGGCGCCGTGGGTGGTCGAGAGCAGGAACACGCGCTCCCGGTCGGTGCGCAGCCCGCCGATCTCCATCAGTTCCCGCTTGCCGGCGAGTGCGGAGACGGCGAAGCCGTTGCCGAGGGCCTTGCCGAACGTCGAGAGGTCCGGGGTGACGCCGTAGAGGCCCTGCGCGCCGTGGGTGGACCAGCGGAAGCCGGTGATCATCTCGTCGAAGATCAGCACGACGCCGTGGCGCGTGGCGAGCTCCCGCAGGCCCTGCAGGTACCCCGGCGGCGGTTCGGCCGCCGCGGCCGGCTCCAGGATCAGGCACGCGATCTCGCCGTTGTGGCGCTGCAGCAGCTCCTCGGCGGCCTGCAGGTCGCCGTACGGGAAGGACACCGTCTGCTCGGTCGTCTCGTCCGGGATGCCCGCGTTCATCGGCGTCGTGCCGATGAACCAGTCGTCGGTCGAGAAGAACGCGTGGTCGGCGCACTTCGCGACGAGCTTGCGCCCGGTCGCGGCGCGGGCCAGCCGGACCGCGGCCGTGGTGGCGTCGGAGCCGTTCTTGGTGAACTTCACCATGTCGGCCGTCGGCACGTTTTCGAGGAACCGCTCGGCGGCCTCGGCCTCGATGATCGACGGGCGGATGAAGTTGCTGCCCTTGTCCAGTTCGCCGCGGACGGCGTCGAGGACGCGGGGGTGGGCGTGGCCCAGGCTGACCGCTCTCAGTCCGGAGCCGTACTCGATGTACTCGTTGCCGTCGACGTCCCAGACGTGGCCGCCGCGGCCGTGGGAGATGACCGGGGCCATCTCGAAGGGATACTGGTCCGAGCCCTTGGCGTAAGTGTGCGCTCCACCCGGGATGACCCGGTGCAGCCGCTCGTTCGCCGTCGTGGAGCGGGGCAAGTTCGTTCCCATGGGGGTCACCTCGTTGGTTTCAACGCCTCTCCGAGAGACGGCGCACGTTCGTCTCGGTCACTGGCCAGTGTGACTGACAGTGGCCAGGAAATGTCCAATTCAGGGTCTTTGTACGAAATCGTAATGTCTTCGTTCGGATTGTGCGCCCGATCGATACGGTACGAAACGTCCGAGGGATCTGTGAGTGACTGGAATCCGTGCGCGCACCCCGCGGGGATGTACACCGAAACCTGCGTCTCACCGGAAAGTTCGAACGTCTTGATGTTTCGGAATGTCGGGGAATCCGGTCGGAGATCCACGACGACGTCGAAGATCGCGCCGTGCGAACAGCGCACGAGCTTCGACTCGCCGGCCCCGCCGCGCAGGTGCATCCCGCGCACGACTCCCTTGCGGGACCGGGAAAGGCTGTCCTGGGCGAAGCCGTCCGGGTCGATCCCGACCGACGCGACGACCTCGCGGTCGAAGGTGCGGCTGAAGAAGCCGCGCACGTCCACGTGGGGTGCCGGTTCGAACAGGTATACGCCCTCGATTTCGGGCACCGGAATGGCCTTCATCGCCCACCCCCGAAGAGGGCCGCCGAAAGGGCGGCGAACTGGTCCTTGAGCCGTTGCGCGTTCATCTCATTCCGTTCCAGCAGCGTCTGGCGCAGTTCGGCCGAACGGTTCTCCAGCTCGGTGAACTGTTCGACGAGCCGGTCGAAGTCGACGGTCTTCGCCCGCTGGGTGAAACCGCCGAGCCCCATCTCCGCCATGAGGACGTCGTTCTTCGGCGCGTACCCGATCGCCACGGTCGGTTTCGCGACCTTCAGGGCGCAGAGCACGTTGTGGTAGCGCGTCGCCACCACGCGGTCCACCGCGGCCATCTCGTGCATCAGCTCGTCCAGGGTCTCCGCCGAAGCCGCCGTCACCAGCGGGGAAGCGGCCTTCTCGATGATCTCGTCGACGACCTGCCGGTCGATCTGATCGCCGATGAACAGCCGGACGGGTCTGTCCTGGTCAACGAGCCAGCCGACAAAACGGTTCATCGTGTCGACGTAGTGGCGGTAGATCCGGTCGGCGTCGGCGCGGTCGTCGTTGCCGCCGTAGTAGGCCATCACGCCGACACCGACGGTGCCCGGCTCGCCGGCGTCGTCCGGGGTGGGGAGGGAGAACGCGAGGTCGGGGTAGACCTGGTCACGGCTGGTGTCGACGCCCATGGCGCGCATCGCGTCGCGGGAGATGTCGTCGCGGTAGGAGCGGTAGGTGGCCAGGCGGCCGACCCAGCGGACCAGCGTCCGCGTCGCCCGCGCGCTGATCTCGTTGGCGCCGACCGAGACCAGCGCGACCTTCGTCCCGAAGAGCCGGCCCGTGGCCGAGAGGAGGAACAGCGAATACGGAAAACCCCAGGGACGCAACGGAAGCGTCGCTTCGAGGACACCCATGCCCGGCACGATGACGACGTCCTGCTTGCGGACCCAGGCGGCCGTGCGGCCGATGTCGACGAGCTTGCCCAGGCCCTTCAGGACGATCGATCGGAGGCCGGACGCCGTCTCGTACTCGGACTGGTTCCAGTGCAGGGGCGTGGTGTCGAGCCCGTACCGCTCGCGGACGATCTCCGGACCGCCCACCAGGGCGCCCAGCACGGCGTCCGGGTACTCGGCGCGCAGGTAGCCGAGCACGGCTTCGAGGGAACCGTCGTTGCCGAGGTTCCCCGAGCCGAGCAGGCCGAACACGCCGACGCGAGGGGCACGCTTCACGCGAGCCTGCCTTCCCGGCCGGCCACGATCTCGTTGACCGTGGCGACGTCGGAGGCGGTCGGCGCGCGGTCCTCGACGCGCTCGCCGTGGCCGGAGCGCGCGCGGTCGGTCAGCCAGCTGCCGAGGTGCCGGAAGCACTCGCGCTTGTCGGCGCCCGAGATCGGGGAGCGCCGGATCAGGTCGGCGAACCCGACGATGTACTCGCCGACCAGGCGGACGGTGGGGTTCCGGAGCCGGTCCGCGCGCCGCGGGTCGAGGTTGGCGCACCGGCTCCGGATGGTCGGGTTGGCCCGCTCCGCGCGGCCCGGGTGGTCGCGGCGGAAGTAGAGCAGCTCGGGCACCTGGTAGAACGGCCCGTGCAGCGCCATCTCGGCCGAGTACGTGCGGTCGGCGTGGTGGTAGCTGTCGAGCGGCTTGACGCGGCGGAGGACGTCGGCGCGGATGACGCCGTAGAAGTCGTCGCCGCCGGGCTCGAACAGGATGCTGCGGAAGCGGTCCGGGGCGTGCCGGGAGCCGGTGTTCAGGGTGTACTCGAGCGGCTGGACGATGCGGCCGTCGCCGTCGATGATGGCCTGGTCGCAGTGGGCGAGGATGACGTCCGGGCGCTCGTCGAGCGCCTCGATGCAGCGCTTGAGGAGGTCGCGCGCGTAGAGATCGTCGTGGGAGACCCACTTGAACAGCTCGGTGCGGGAGACGTCGAACACGAAGTTGTGGTTCGGTGTCGCGCCGATGTTCTTCGGCTGGCGGACGTAGCGGATCCGCGAGTCCTTCTCGGCGTAGCGGCGGCAGATCTCGTCGGTCGCGTCGGTGGACGCGTTGTCCGAGATGATCAGCTCGTAGTCCTCGTAGGTCTGGCCGAGCAGCGCGTCCAGTGACTCGGCGAGGTACTCCTCGCCGTTGTACACCGGGAGGCCGAGGCTCAGCCGCGGGACGGTGGTCATGGAGTCCTCATTCCTTGATCGGCTCTTTGATCGGCTCGAAGACCACGGTGATTTCGTTGATCGTCTCCTTGAGCGGCGCGAAGACGATGGTGGCGTCGCCGGCCCCGGCGTCGTCCGGGGCCGGCGGCACGTACTCGCGCAGTCCGAGCCGCAGCTGCAGCCACCAGACGACGGACCCGGTGAGCGTCGCGGCCGCGACGCCCCACGCGGACCCGGCCGCACCGCCCAGGAAGGCTCCGGTGATGCCGAACGTGACGTAGAACAGGGAGGCGATCAGCTGCGACCGCAGGCTCCGCGGGGCGGCGCCGAGGGCCCGCAGGCCGGCCGCGGCGCCGGTCGAGAAGCTCGCGCCGACCACGGCGAGGGTCACCGGGAGGATCAGCGGGGACGACGAGTCCCACACCGAGCCCATCACCCAGCGGCCCGCCGCGTCCGGCAGCAGGAGCAGCAGTGCCAGGCCCCAGCACAGCGCGGCGGCGGCCTGGCCGCCGCCGAGGATCATGCAGAAGTGCTTCAGCCGGTGCGGCGCCCGCTGAAGCACCCGCGCGCCCTCGGCGACGGTGACCAGGGACAGCCCCATGAGCAGGGCCAGGAACGGGCCGAGCAGCTGCTCGGCGCCGCGGACCGCGCCGACGGCGGTGATGCCGGCGATCGCGCCGAGGCCGTACGCGCGCAGCTGCGACGCGCCGCTGTTGCTGACGTTCTCGACCAGGTAACGGACGCTCAGGTCGCGCTGGGACTTGAACCAGCCGAGCAGCGCGCGCGGGTGCGGGAGGACGCCGGTCTGGAACCAGCCGAAGACCGCCGCGACCGCGCCGGAGATGCCCCAGGCCAGCACGAACGCGACGACCGTGCCGATCTCGGCGGCGACGACCAGTGCCGGGATCAGCGCGACGCCCCACACGCAGTCGTTGATGAACGCCTTCTTGCCCGCCCCGCGGGCGAAGAACGCGAAGCGCCAGGCGTCCTGCAGCAGCAGGCCCGGCAGCACGACGGCGAGCGCGACGAACGCGTTGCCGAGCGGGCCGCCGGCCGCGAGTCCGGCGACCAGGCTGATCACGCCGGTCACGCAGCCGACGCCGATGGCGGTGCCGGACGCGCTCGCGACGCCGTGGCGCCAGCGGTCCTCCGAGACGGCGCTGAAGCGCACCATCAGCGGGTCGGTGGCCAGGCCGCGCGAGACGTTCAGCACCACGCCGTACGTCACCCAGGCGAGGCTGAAGATGCCGAAGGCGAACGTCCCGAGCGAGCGGGCCACGTACAGGCCGACCGCGAAGTTCGTCAGGCTCGAGACCGCCTGGTCGCCGAGGCCCCAGCTCAGCCGTCCGGCCATGGCGCGCACGGCGCCGTTCCGGAGCAGCGAGCCGGAGGCCCGGCGGTGGTTGGCCACGTCGCTCACTCCTTGACCAGACCGGCGTCGTGCAGGGCACGCGCCGCGACGTCGACGATGTCGAACGGCAGGCCGGCCCGCTCGGCGATGTCCAGGAGACTGTGGTCGCCGTCGGAGAGGTTGAGCACCCAGAGCATGGCCATCTGGGCTTCCTTGGCGTCGCTGCGGCCGCCGAGCGATTCGTACAGCCCGCGCTTGCCGAGCTGCGGCTCGCCGTACGGGCTGAGGTTGACGTACCGGCGGTTGCGGTCCAGGACGCCGAAGGCGTCGCGAAGCGCGCCGAGCGTGTCCTCCATGGCCGCGGGCGAGACGAAACCCGGGTTGTCGGCGGAGGTGTGGTACTCGGGGTAGCCGGCGTACGGCGTCCGCGTCAGGGAGCCGACGCCGAGGTTGAAGCCCGGCGAGCAGAACTGGCGCTCGTCGTAGCCGTACGGCGAGAAGTCGACGACCTTGTGCTCCCGCGAACGGAGCACGTGCTGCACGACGCGATCGATCTCGGCGTCGTCGCGGCGGGACTTCTTGTACGTCAGCGGGCCCGGGTCGCCGGCGCACGCCAGGACCAGCCCGTGCTTGACCTTCTCGATCCGGTCGGAATTGCGCGCCAGCCAGGTGATCGAGCCGATCGTGCCCGGCATGAACAGGAACCGGTACGTGTAATGGGGCTGGACGAGAGCCAGCTGCTGCGCCAGCGAGACCGCCACCGCGATGCCGGCGAGGTTGTCGTTGGCCAGCGACGGGTGGCACACGTGGCAGGACACGATGACCTCGTCGGTGACGCGGCCCGGGACGACGTGCTCGCCGTAGGTGAGCGAGCCGTCGGCCAGGGTCGAGTCGATGACGACGTCGTACTCGCCGTCGGGCAGCGCGTCGAGCTTCTCCTGCGCGAGGCAGAATCCCCAGGCCGGGGCGTAGTAGCTGGTCCGGTAGGGCACCCACGACGGCCGGTCCGGCAGCGTGTGCAGGTGCTCCCGCAGCTCGCTCAGCGGCAGCCGCTCCGACACCGGGACGCTGTAGCCGACGACGTGCAGGTTCGACTCCCGGAAGTCGATTACCCGCTCACCCGAAGGTGTGGCCACGTAGGCGTCGCGGATGTTCCACTCCTGCGGGATCGTCCAGTCCAGCACCTGGGTGCCGGTCGGGACCTCGTGCCGCTCCAGCGCGATGTGCTCGCCGATGATGTCCAGGGTCTGCCGCACGCCGTCGCCGGTGATGCTGCGGCAGATCGGGTACAGCCGCTCGACCAGGGCGTGCAGTTCCGCCCCGGTCCGCAGCTGCGTGCCCGCCACTAGTGCCGCCGCAGGGTGTCGTCGACGCGGCCGGCTTCGCCCTCGCTGCGCAGCCAGGCGAGCCTGGTGAACAGCTTCTCGAACGACTCCCGGGTCAGCCCGAACTTCCGGTAGGCCTCGATCAGCTCGACGGCGCCGTCCTTGACCGACCACTCGCAGGCAAAGCCCGGGATGGCCTCGCGGAAGCGTGAGAAGTCGACGCGGTAGGAGCGCGGGTCGGCGCCGGCCTCGCCCGTGATGTTCAGCGTCGAGCCCGGCACGGCCTCGACGACCTCCTGGGCGATCTCGGCCACGGTGACGTTGTTGTCCTCGGTGCCGATGTTGAAGGCCTTGTTGTGCACGGCCTCCTTCGGCGCCGTCAGCGCCGCGGTGAACGCGCGCGCGATGTCCTGGGCGTGCACCAGCGGCCGCCACGGCGTGCCGTCGGAGAGCACCAGCACCTCGCCGGACAGGTGCGCGTGCGCGGTGAGGTTGTTCAGCACGATGTCGCCGCGCAGCCGGGGCGAGTAGCCGAACGCCGTCGCGTTGCGCATGTAGACCGGGGTGAAGTCGTCGTCGGCGAGCTCGTGGACGTCGGCCTCGACGCGCACCTTCGACTCGGCGTACGGCGTCACCGGCTTCAGCGGCGCGTCCTCGTTGACGAGGTTCTCGCCGCCCGCGCCGTACACCGAGCAGGTCGACGCGTACAGGTAGCGCTGGACTCCGGCGTCCTTCGCCAGCTTCGCGAGCTTCACCGACGCGTGGTGGTTGATGTCGTAGGTCAGCTCGGGCGCGAGCGAACCCAGCGGGTCGTTCGACAGCGCGGCCAGGTGGATCACCGCGTCGACGTCGGAGACGTGCTTGGCCGTGACGTCGCGCAGGTCGACGGCGTACCCGCCCGGGTCGGCCGGTGCGGGCCCGAGCAGGCACTGCTCGAACAGCCCGGAGTCGAGGCCGACGACCTCGTGGCCGGCCGCGGCGAGCACCGGGGCCATCACCGTGCCCAGGTAGCCCTTGTGCCCCGTCAGCAACACCCGCATCGAATTCAGCCCTTCAGGTCGAGAGTGAGTTTCTTGACGAAAAACGCTTCGGCGTACTTCGCGGCCGCTTCGATCCCGCGGATCCGGGCCAGGCCGAGGAAGGCCTCCCGGTCGTACCAGCCGCGGTGCCGCTGGGACGCGTAGTGCGTCTGCAGCAGCCGGACCTTCT
Source organism: Amycolatopsis sp. NBC_00348 (assembly GCF_036114655.1). Classification (NCBI taxonomy): domain Bacteria; kingdom Bacillati; phylum Actinomycetota; class Actinomycetes; order Pseudonocardiales; family Pseudonocardiaceae; genus Amycolatopsis; species Amycolatopsis sp. NBC_00348. The sequence goes on from NZ_CP107994.1 coordinate 9,022,327, forward strand.
CCTCGGCGACGTCGTCGTCGAGCGGCTGGTACACCGACGGGGCGCCGAGGTCGCCGTCCCACTTGACGATCTCGTAGCCGAGCGCCAGGTGGTCGCGGAACGCCGTCGGCACCAGCTTGGCCAGCCCGCGGTGGTCCTGGTGCGCGTCGTCGGTGCGCGGCGCCAGGATGACGTCCGGGTCGGTCCGCCGCCGCAGCTCCTCCAGCGCGTTCTTGGCCTCTTCCCAGTGCGCCGGGAACCGGCCGTCGGGGAGTTTCAGCACGGTGACGTCGATCTGCGCGCCGGGGCAGAACGCCGCCAGCGCCGCGCGCTCCTCGTCCTCGCGGGGCGTGCCGCCGCCGGAGAGGACCAGCGCGTCGACCCGCAGGCCCGGCCGTGACGCGCACATCGTCAGCAGGGTGCCGCCGGCGCCGATCGCGATGTCGTCGCAGTGCGCGCCGAGGGCGACGACGCCGCCGAGCTGTCCCGGCCGGAGCCCGATCACGCGGTGCTCGCGACGGGCCGCTCCCAGAGCGCCCAGGGCTTCTTGCCGTGCGTGTAGGCGTCGTCGAGCGCCGCGCGCTCCTTGACCGTGTCGGTCGGCTTCCAGAACCCGCGGTACGGGTAGGCCAGCAGCCGGCCGCGCTTGGCCAGCTCGCCGCAGCCGTCGGCGACCAGGTCGCCGTTCTCCGGGATGTGGTCGAAGACCTCCTGGCGCAGCACGAAGTACCCGCCGTTCTCCCACAGCGGCATTTCGCTGACGGCGGTGATCGCGCCGACCATGCCGCCTTCGTTCATCTCCACGCAGTGGAACGACGACTGCGGCGGCACGACCATCATCGACGCGCCGGCGTCGGTGTTCTCGAACCGCTCGATCATGTCGGGCAGCGGCGCGTCGGACAGGACGTCGGCGTAGTTCGCGAGGAACATCTCCTCGCCGTCGAGGTGGTCGCGGACGCGGCGCAGGCGCTCACCGATCGGCGACTCGATCCCGGTCTGCACGAACGTGATCGTCCAGTCGGCGATGTCGGTCGAGAGCAGTTCCGGCTTGCCGTTGCGCAGGACGAAGTCGTTGGAAATGGTTTCCTGGTAGTTCAGGAAGAAGTTCTTGATGTGCGCCGCGCCGTAGCCGAGGCACAGGATGAACTCCGTGTGCCCGAAGTGCGCGTAGTACCGCATGACGTGCCAGATGAGCGGTCTCGGACCGACCATCGCCATCGGCTTCGGAACGTCGTCGGCCGCGCCGTTGCGCATCCGCATCCCGTAACCACCGCAGAAGAGTACGACCTTCACTTCAAGACACCTCGACGATTTCCAGGCGGGGGATGGGGAACACGAGCTTTCCGCCCCAGGCACCCACGAACGACAGCTGTTCGGTCAGTTCCTCCCGGAGGTTCCACGGGAGGACGAGCACGTAGTCGGGCCGATCGGCTTCGATCCGCTCCGGGGGCAGCACCGGGATGCGGGTGCCCGGGGTGAACCGGCCGTGCTTGTACGGGTTGCGATCGACCGTGTACTGCAGCAGGTCAGTGCGGATGCCGCAGTGGTTGAGCAGGGTGTTGCCCTTGCCCGGGGCGCCGTAGCCGACGACGGTCTTCCCGTCGTTGCGCGCCTCGATGAGGAACTTCAGCAGGTCCAGCCGCACGCGGGTGACGCGCTCGGCGAACTCGGTGTACCCGGACAGCTCGTGCAGCCCGGCGGCCTTCTCCTGCTCCAGCACGTCGGTCATCCGCTCGCTGGGCTCGCCCGCGACCGCTGCGACAACCGGGGCGCCGCCCCGGGCCGGGGGCTCCGCCACCCGGGACCCCCCGAAAGCCTCGGTGGGACGCGCCCACAGCCGGATCGAGCCGCCGTGCGTCGGCACGAGTTCGACGTCGACCACGGTCAGCCCGCCGGTCGCCAGCGCGCGGCGGGCCGATTCGACCGTGTAGTACTGGAAGTGCTCGTGGTAGATCGTGTCGTACTGGTTCTTCTCGATCAGCGTGAGCAGGTGCTGGACCTCGATGGATACCCAGCCGTCGTCCGCGACCAGGGCGCGCAGGCCCTTGGTGAAGCCGAGGACGTCGGGGATGTGCGCGTAGACGTTGTTGGCGGCGACCAGGTCGGCCGGCCCGTGCTCCTCGCGCACCTGACGGCCGGTTTCCTCGGAGAGGAACGCGGTCAGGGTGGGCACGCCGGCGTCGCGCGCGGCCTGCCCGACGTTCACCGAAGGTTCGACTCCCAGACACCGGATGCCGTGCCCGACGACGTGCTTGAGCAGGTAACCGTCGTTGCTGGCGACCTCCACGACGAACGACTTCTCGTCCAGCCCGAGGCGCTCGACCGAACCGTCGACGAAGCGCTTCGCGTGCTCCACCCACGACGTCGAGAAGGAGGAGAAGTACGCGTACTCCGTGAAGGTGTCGTCCGGGTCGATCAACGGCGGGATCTGCGCCAGCCAGCACTCGGTGCACACGATGAGGTGCAGCGGGAAAGTGGCTTCCGGCTCGTCGAGCTGTTCGGCGGTCAGAAATCGCTCACACGGGGGAGTCGCGCCGAGGTCCACGACGCTGGCCGTGTTTGTCGAACCGCAGAGTCGACATGTGGTCATCTACCAGGCTCCTTGGACTCGCGGTCGCGATATGCGTTAGACACGTCGAGCGGCGGTGGAAGGTCGTTACAGCGACGCGTGCCGGGCCGGTGGACCGATTCGGAACCGCAACATCACCACGCCAACCAGGTGACCTGTGGTGCAGATCACGGACGGTGCCGGTCCGGATCCGTAACGTCCACAGTGGACTTGGGCCCTACGCTGGGCGGATGACTTCGGAGCCGACTCCCCGCCTGAGCGGGGTCGCGGGTGTGGTGCTGACGGTCCGGTTCCTGACGGAACTGGCCCTCCTGGGCGGCTTGGCCCTGGCCGGCACCCAGCTCGGCGGCGGCGTGGTGCTGGCCATCGTCGACGCCGTCCTGCTGCCGGTGGCGGCGGCCGCCGTCTGGGGCCTGTTCATCGCCCCGAAGGCCTCCCGGCGGCTTCCGGAACCGGCCCGTTTCCTGGTGGAGTTCGCCCTGTTCGCGGCCACCGGCGTGGTGCTGGCCCTGGTCGGCTGGGTGATCGCCGGGATCGTGCTGGCCGTCGTCGGCATCGGCGTCGCGGCCCTGACCCGCCGCGTCGCCGAGGACGGCTGACCGGCCCTGCCATCACTGCCAACCTGTCCGCCGGCGATTGCCCCGGCCGTGGGTTCGCCCATTTACTGGGTGAGCACCAGGGCCCCGGTGAACGTCGAAATCCCCGTACCCACGGACAGGAGCGGAATCATGCAGAACGCAAATGGTGACATGCAGGTCGTGCCGGACGAGTTCGACCTCGACGTCCAGGCCGAGTTCAACCCGGACGTCGTGGTCTGGATCCTCGGCACCGACTGCTGCTCGGCCTTCTGATCGCCGCGGCGGGCGGAAAACCGGACCGGTTCCGGTTTTCCGCCGCCGGTTTCCCGGAGGCCGGAAATGGGTGACGAGATTTTCCGGGTGCACGACGGTTTCGTCGTACGCACCCCGCTGCGCTCGGGCGCCGCCCGGCTGCCGGCCGCCCCCGGCGGCCCGGGTCCCGAGGCGTGCCGGGACGTCCTGCGCGCCGCGGCCGACCGGGCCGAGCTGGCCGAGGCGATCGAGGTCGCCAGCCCGAGCCTCGCCGCGGTTCTGGCGGACGCGCGGACCGGTCGGCTCGACGCGCGCAAGCCCGCTCAGCTGCGGCGGGCCGCGCTCGCCGTGCTCAAGTACGACCTCCGCTCGCGGACCCGGCCGACGCCGTTCGGGCTGTTCGCCGGGGTGTCCGCCGGCCGGTTCGACGTCGCGCCGAAGGTGGAGGACGACGGACCGGCGCGGACGCGGACCCGCGTCGACCTCGGCTGGCTGCGGGAGGTCGTCGAAGCGGCCGAACCGGAGCCCGGCCTGCTGCCCCACCTCGACGTCCAGGCGCACTCGACGGTGGTCCGCCGCGGTGACCGGCTGCACCTCGACACGCCCTCGGCGGGGCGCCGCGCGGCCGTTTCGGTGCGGTGCACCCCGGCGGTCGAGGCCGTGCTCGCCGAGACGCGGGCGGCCCGTCCCGTCGCGGACGTCGTCGCCGCGCTGCGGGACCGGTTCCCGGTCTCCGACCCCCGAGCCATCGGGCTGATCGCCGAGCTGGTGCGCCAGGGCGTGCTGCTGACGTCGCTGCGGCCGCCGCTCGACGGCGGTGACCCGCTCACCCACGTCATCGACGTGTTGGCCGAGGCCGAGCGCCGCGGGGCGGTCGTACCGCTGCGCGACGCCCTCGTCGCCGTGGCCGAAGCGCGCGACGCCTACGACGCGCGGCCGATCGGCGAAGGGCCCGCCGAACTGCGTCGCCTCGTCGCCCTCGCGCGGGCCGTGCGGCCGCACGAGAACCCCGTGCACGTCGACACCCGGCAGGGGCTGCGCGTCCGGTTGCCGGAGGACGTCCGCGCCGAGGCCGCGGCCTCGGTCACCGCGATGTGGCGGATGTCGCCGCGCCGGGTCGTCCTCGGCGAGTGGCAGGCCCGGTTCACCGAGCGGTACGGCACCGGACGGCTGGTCCCGCTCCTGGAGGTCCTCGACGAGACCGCCGGGATCGGTGCCCCGGCGGGCTACCGGTGGCCGGCCGCGCGGCCCGCGACGCCGGAGCCGTCGCCGGAGCGGACCCCCCGGGACCGCCGGGTGGCGGCGCTGGTGGCCGAGGCGGTCCGGGACGGCGTGCGTGAGGTCGTGCTCGACGACGAAACCGTCGACGCCCTGGCCGACGACGGCGACCCGGCCGAGGTCACGCGCTTCGGCGAGTACTGCTTCCAGCTGTGCGCGGCCTCGGTCGAGGACCTCGCCGCCGGCGAGTTCCGGCTGGTCACCGCGCCGAGCCACGGGTCGTACCAGCCCGGCGCGACCGCGAGCCGGTTCGCCGAGATGCTCCCCGACCTGGACGTCGTGGAGCGTGACGAGCAGGTCGTGCCCGTGACCCTGGCCTACCAGCCACGCGAGGGGCGCGGCGCGAACGTCGTCAACACGCCCGTGCACACCGGCCGGCGGATCGCGGTCGGCCTGCCCGGGGGGACGCTCGCGCCGGCCGATCTCGCCGTCGGCGTGACCGGTGGCCGCGTGACCGTCGTGCACGTCCCGACGGGTACCGAGCTGCTGCCGGTGGTGCACAACATGCTGCGGCTCGAGGACCAGGCGCCGAACGTCGTCCGGTTCCTGCACGACGCCGGGCTGACCGGGACGCGGCTGTGGGAACCGTGGGACTGGGGGAGCGCGCTCGCCGGGCCGTACCTGCCGCGCGTGCGCTACCGGCGCACGGTGCTGAGCCCGGCGGTGTGGCGGCTGGACGCCCTGCGCGAGCTGCCGGACGACGCCTGGCCCGGCGCGGTCGAGCGCTGGCGGACGGCGTGGCGGGTGCCGGAGCGGGTCGAGGTGCGCAGCCGGGACCAGCGGCTGACGCTCGACCTGGCCGACCCGTGGCACCGGGCGATCCTGCGCGACGAGCTGCGGAAGGACGCCGGCCTGGTCGCCACCGAGTCCGCCGACCCGGGCGGCTGGCTGGGCGGCCGGCCCGCCGAAGTGGTCGTCGGGCTCAGCCGCCGGACGCCGGTGCGGACCGCCCCGCGGGCCCGTCCGCTGCGGGCCCGTCGCCGGTACCAGCCGGGCGGGGAATGGCTGTACGTCAAGGTTTTCTCGCCGCGACCGGACGTCGTGCGCGACCGGCTTCCGGCGCTGGCCGCCGAAGCCGGCGGGCCCTGGTACTTCGTCCGCTACGCGGAGCCGGACCCGGTCCTGCGGCTGCGGTTCCACGGCGACCCGGCGACGTTGTGGCCGTCGGTGTTCCCCCGCCTCGCGGCGCGGCTCGGCGAGTGGTCGGACCAGCGGCTGATCGGTGACTGGCTGGTGGCGAGCCACGAGCCGGAGCTGGAGCGCTACGGCGGCCCGGCGGCGATGCCGGCGGCCGAGGCGGTGTTCCACGCCGACAGCGAGCTCGCGCTGAGGCTGCTGGACCTGGAACGGCGAACGGCCTTTTCGCTGGACGAACTGGCCGCGGTGTCGCTGGCGGCGCTGGCCCACGCGTTCGGTGCGGCGGACCGGCTGCCGGCGATCGCGCCGGGCCGCGAGTACGCCCGGAACCGCGTCCGATGGCGGTCCCTCGTGGACCCGGCCGGCGACTGGCCCGGCCTGCGCGCGACGGCCGAGGGACGCGCGGTCGTCGACGCGCTCGGCCCGCGTGACGAGGCCGTGCGCCGCTACGGCGACGTCGTCCGCGAGCTGGGCGACGCCGAAGAGATCTTGGCGAGCCTGCTGCACATGACGTGCAACCGGCTGTTCGGCGGACCCGTCGAGCGGGAGCGGAAGGTGCACGGCTACGCGCGTGCCGCGGTTCTCGACCACCTCGGCCGCCGGAAGCACTCGTGACCGCGGACTTCGCGGCGCTGGTGACCGAGACCGCGCGGCGGCTCACGCCCGTCGGATCGGGCGGGACCCGGCCGACCTCGCTGTTCCGCGGTCACCCCGGCGTCGCGATGCTGTTCGGCGAGCTGGGCCGGACGGACGAGCGGTGGCTGCCGATGGCCCACCGGCACCTCGCGGCCGCGGTGGCCGCGCTGGCCGACGCGCCGGCCGCCGGGCTCTACGAGGGCCCGGCCGCGGTGCTCGCCGCCGCGCAGACGTGCGCGGCGGGCACCGGCCGCTACCGGGGGTTGCGGGCGCGGCTGACCGCGTACGCCGAGGCCGCGCAGGCGCACCGGCTCGCCCACCCGCGCGGCTACGACGTCGTCAACGGCCTCACCGGGCTCGGGCGCGTCCTGCTCGACGCGGGCGCCGACGTCGGACCGACCCTGGCCGCGCTGGTCCGGCTGGCGGTCACGGAAACCCGGCCCGGCGCCGACGCCGGGATGGCCCACGGCGTCGCCGGGATCCTCGCGTTCCTGGCCCTCGCCGCGGAACACGAGCGGGTGGTGCCCGGCCAGCAGGACGCGATGCACCACCTCGCCGGCTGGCTGCGCGACATCGCCGGCGAAGACGCCGCCGGGCCGTACTTCCCGGCCTGGGCCGCGGAAACCCCGGTCCCGGCCAAGAGTGCCTGGTGCTACGGCGCTCCCGGCGTCGCGGTGGCGCTGCACCGGGCCGGGACCGTGCTGGGCGAACCGGCTTGGCGGCGGCTCGCGGTCGAGGCCCTGCGCGCGGTCACACGGCGTCCCGAGGCCGAGTGGCACCTCGACGGCCCGACCGTCTGCCACGGTTACGCCGGTCTGCTGCACGCCCTGCACCGCGTCGGCACGGCCACCGGCGATCCGGAGCTGCTGGCCGCGGCCGGCCGCGTCGCCCGGCGCGTGGCCGCCTGTGCGGACGAAACGGCGGAGTTCCTGTTCCGGCACCACGAATCCGGCGCGCCCGTCGACGTGGCCGGGCTCGTCGAAGGCGCGGCCGGGGTGGCCTGCGCGCTGCTGCCGTTCGCGGGGTACGACGCGCGCGGCCCGTCGTCGTGGGACCGCGTCCTGCTGTTCAGCTGAACACCCGCCGGCGCGTGGCGAGCAGTTCGAGGAGCCCGCGGCGGCCGTCGACGCCGATGTGGCCGTAGATGTCCTTCAGCCGCCGGTACATCGTCCGCTCGGAGCAGTAGAAGCGCCGGGCCATCTCCCGCGTCGACCGCGCTTCGATCACCATCTCGAGCACCGCGAAGTCGCTCACGCTCAACGCCGGCGCGGCGCCGGGGTGATCCGGGGTGGCCAGCGCGAGGCGGGCGGCCTGCCGGTGGATCACCGTCACCGCGCGGGATGGTGGCAGCTGGATGTTGAGCACGCCGTGCGCTCCAGCGTGCATCGCGGCATACGTCTGGTTTCCGGAGACGTCGTCGACGACGCCGATCACCGCTTGCCCGGGAAATGCGGCCCGGAGTGAACTGATCACCGAAACCTCGGCTTCGGTGAAAGCGGGAACCGCGGCCACCGCGCCGCGGTGTTCCCGCAGGGTGCAGGACAGATCGGCCGTCAGGACCAGCCGGATGTCCTGCTTTTCGAGCAGGAACACGTGCGGTGAAAGGGCCTCGCCGAGACAGGCCGGGGCGATCACGTTCAGCCGAGCCGGTGATTCCGTCATGGTGGCCCCCGCAGATCCCGAAATATCGAAGAAACGATATCAGGGGATCCGCGGGGAATTGATTGTTCTTTTGTCCGGGGTCAGCCGATCCGCGCGGCGGCCGGGATGACGTCGGTGCCGAACTTCTCGAGCACCGCCGGGTTGTGCACGTGCGGGACCATGCCGAGGGCGACCTCGATGCCGAGCCCGTTCAGCCGCTCCAGCTCCTTCAGCAGCTCGCCGGTCTTCTCGCCGTCCTCGCCGATGTCGAGGATGTGGTAGACGGTCTTGGTGATCGAGCCGTAGTCGCGGCCCTCGGTCTCGCAGTGCTGCTTGAGGACGTCGAGCTTGTGCTCCAGCTCCGGGCTGTTGAAGAGGTTGCACTGGTCGGCGTACTTCGCGACGAACCGCAGCGTCTTCTTCTCGCCGCCGCCGCCGATCATGATCGGCGGCCGCGGGCTCGAAAGCACCTGCGGGACGTTCAGGAGCCGCGACGCGTCGAAGTGCGCGCTCTTGAACGGCGCGTCGCCCTCCGCCCACATCTGCAGGATGTACTGGAGGTTCTCCTCCAGCAGCTCGAAACGCTCCTTCAGCGGCGGGAAGGGGAAGCCGAGGCCCTTCGACTCCTCCTCGTTCCAGCCCGCGCCGACGCCGAGGATCGCGCGGCCGCCGGAGAGCACGTCGAGCGTCGTGATCGCCTTGGCCAGCAGGCCCGGGTGGCGGTAGAGGACACCGGTGACGACGGTCAGCAGCTTGGCGCGCTCGGTGTGCGCCGCGATGAAGCCGAGGGTGGTGTACGCCTCGAGCATGTCGTTTTCGACGGGGCCGACCCCGCCGATCTGGAAGAAGTGGTCCATCACGGCGATGGAGTCGAAGCCCGCTTGGTCGGCGGTGCGGACGACGGAGGCCAGGTCGGCGCCCAGCGCGGACGCCCCGTTCGGCCAGGTGAAGTCGGGGATCTGCAGTCCGAGTTTCATAGTCTCCGACCGTATACCTGGAGTTACCCCAGGTGCGTGCTCAGAAATCCCCGATGAGGGAAACCCTGCCGTGCAAGGGATCCGTGACGAACACCGTGTGCGTCCGCTGGTCGACGGCGACGTCGCCGGGGTTGACGCCCAGTGACAGGTCGCCGGTCAGCGTGCCCGTGGCGCCGTCGATCCGGCTGAGGCCGTTCTGCCCGCCGTTGGTGTAGACCGTGTTCGTGCCCTGGTGCACGGCGAGCGCGGAGGATTCGCTGCGCAGCAACACGGTCTTGCGCTCGGTGCGCGTCGAGGAGTCCACAATGGACATGTGGTGGATGCCGGAGTTCGCGACGTACACCGTGCCGCTCGCGGCGTGCACCGCGACCGCCGTCGGCTTCGCCCCGACATGCACGCTCGCGACGAACTTCCCGGCGTCGATGTCGAACACCTCCACCGAGTCGGTGTCGGTGCTGGCGCAGTAGGCCAGCTTGCGGCCGGGGTCGACGGCGATGCCGCCCAGGCTCGGCTTCGGGCCGGGCACGAGGGCCGCGAGCGAGCAGCTGACGCCGTCGAGCACGGCGAGCATGCCGGTGCCGCCGCTGGCCGCGTAGACGCGGTTGGCCTGCTCGTCGACCGCCAGGGTGGCCGCGCCGGCGCCCGCGCCGATGACGCTCACCAGGTCGTGGGTGCGGCCGTCCAGCACCACGACGGTGCCGGCCGGCGGGTTGGCGACGTAGATCCGGTTGGCGACCGAGTCGACCGCGATGTCGCCGGGCGCGCCGCCGACGCGGACCACCGCGCCGATCGTCGCGCTCTGCGGGTCCACGACGGAAACGGTCCCGGCCTGGGGATCCGTGACGTAACCGAGGCCGGTGACCGGATTCACCGCGATCCCGGTCGGGGCGCCGCCCAGCTCGATCGACCGGACGTTCTCCGCGCGCGCGACCCCGGGCAGGAACACCGCCCCCGCGCCCGCGGTGACCAGGGCGAACAGGGTCCTCCGACGTATCCGGCGGCCTCGCATCGGCGCCTCCGCTCGTGATCGATTCGCCTCCCGAGCGTAACCCGCGCGATGATCACGCGAAGGAACTTCGGGTCCCCCGATCGCGTTGTTTCCAGTGGGTAACCCACCAGAAGAGCGGGAAAGAGCGGACGGAGGCGAGCGCGCGTGCACGGGCACCAGAACGGGTTGAAGACGGCGTTGCTGCTCGGCCTGCTGTCGGCGATCATCGTCGCGATCAGCGGGCTCTTCGGCCGCGGTGCCCTGGTCATCGGCCTGGTCATCGCGCTGGGGATGAACGCCTTCGCCTACTTCAACTCGGACAAGCTGGCGTTGCGCGCGATGCACGCGCAGCCGGTGTCCGAGGCCGAGCAACCCGCGATGTACCGGATCGTGCGCGAGCTCGCGACGGTCGCCCGGCAGCCGATGCCGGCGCTGTACCTCAGCCCGACGGCCGCGCCGAACGCGTTCGCCACCGGCCGCAGCCCGCGTCACGCCGCGGTCTGCTGCACCACCGGCATCCTCGACATCCTCGACGAGCGCGAGCTGCGGGCCGTGCTCGGCCACGAGCTGTCCCACGTCTACAACCGCGACATCCTGATTTCGTGCGTCGCCGGGGCCCTGGCCAGCCTGATCAGCGTGCTCGCGAACATCGCGTTCTTCTTCGGCGGCAACAACCGTGACGGGAACCCCCTGGTCGGCCTGCTGCTGCTCTTCGTCGGGCCGATCGCGGCCGCCGTCATCCGGATGGGCGTGAGCCGGTCGCGGGAGTACCAGGCCGACGCGTCCGGCGCCGAGCTGACCGGCGACCCGCTGGGCCTCGCCTCGGCGTTGCGGAAGCTGGACGCGGGCACGCGGGCGCGGCCGCTGGTCGCGGAGCCGCAGCTGGTGTCGCAGTCGCACCTGATGATCGCGAACCCGTTCCGCCCGGGCGAGGGCATGAGCAAGCTGTTCTCGACGCACCCGCCGATCGCCGACCGCATCGCGCGGCTGGAGGAAATGGCCCGCCGCGCCCCCGGCGGCCTCTGACCCCCAGGCGTCACTTTCGCCGGGAAAGCTGCGTTTCTTCCACATGGTGGGACGGGGAATCCACGTCGGGCGCGCGGAGTTGCGCAGGCATGGTCTCCGCAGAGCTGCACCTGGGCGTCGCCATCGACGGGGCCGGGTACCACCCGGCCGCGTGGCGCGTGTCCGCGGCCGAGCCCGCCGCGCTGTTCACCTCGGGCCACTACCTGAAGTACGCGAAGCTCGCCGAAGCGGCTTCGCTCGACTTCGTCACCCTCGACGACTCGCTGGCGCTGCAGTCCGGCGGCGAACAGGTCGTCCGCGGCCGCCTCGACGCGCTGCTCACGCTGTCCGCGATCGCGCCGGCGACCAGCGGGATCGGCCTGGTGCCGACGGTCACCACCACGCACACCGAGCCGTTCCACGTCTCGACGTCGGTCGCGACGCTGGACTACGCCAGCCGGGGCCGCGCCGGCGTGCTCGCCGTGCCGTCGCGCACCGACGCCGAGGCCGCGCACTTCGGCCGGCGCCCGGCGCCCGCCGAGGCCGCCGCGGAGGCGGAGAACGCCGAGGTCGTCGACGTCGTCACCCGGCTCTGGGACAGCTGGGAGGACGGCGCGATCATCCGCGACGCGGCCACCGGCCGGTTCATCGACCGGGAGAAGCTGCACTACGTCGACTTCGAGGGCGGCTTCTTCAGCGTGAAGGGCCCGTCGATCACGCCGCGGCCGCCGCAGGGCCACCCGGTGACCGCCGTCTACGGCGATTCCCCGCACGCCGTCGCCGCCGACCTGGTCATCACCAGGGCGGACCACCTCGACGCCGTGCGCGCCGCGGCCGCGCGGTTCCCCGGCGCGAAGGTGCTCGCGACCGTCTCGATCGTGCTCGCCGAGACCGCGCAGACCGCCCGGGACCGGCGGCGGGAGCTGGACGCGCTGACGCCGTTCGAGCCCGTCGGCCTGTCGTTCGTCGGCACGCCCGCGCAGCTGGCCGCCGAGCTGCCGCGCTGGGCCGCCGAGTCCGGCGTCGCCGGCTTCCACCTGCGACCGGCGGTGCTGCCCGACGACCTCGACCTGCTGACCGGCGAGGTCGTGCCGGCCCTGCGCGCGGCCGGCGCGTTCCGGCCCGGCTACCGCGGCTCGACGTTGCGCGAGCACCTCGGGCTCGGCCGCGCGGTCAACCAGTACGCCGTCACCCCGGGAGCCTGAGATGACCAAGCAGATCAAGCTCGCCGCGTACTTCCCCGGCGTCAACAACACCACGGTGTGGAGCGATCCGGCGGCGGGCAGCCAGATCGACTTCGCGTCGTTCGAGCACCTCGCCCGCACGGCCGAACGCGGCAAGCTCGACTTCCTGTTCCTCGCCGAAGGCCTGCGGCTGCGCGAGCACGCGGGCAAGATCCTCGACACCGACGTCGTCGGCCGGCCCAACACGACCGCCGTGCTGGCCGCGCTGTCGGCCGTCACCACCCACCTCGGCCTGGCCGGGACGCTGTCGTCGACGTTCAACGAGCCCTACGAGGTGGCGCGCCAGGTCGCGAGCATCGACCACCTCTCCGGCGGGCGCGCGGCGTGGAACGTCGTGACGTCGCCGGACGCCTGGACCGGCCGGAACTTCCGGCGCGGTGGCTTCCTCAAGCGCGAGGACCGGTACGCGCGCGCCGAGGAGTTCCTGGCCACCGTGCGCGAGCTGTGGGACAGCTGGCAGCCCGGAACCCTGGTGGGGGACAAGGAGAACGGCGTCTTCGCGCGCGACCCCGGCAAGTTCGTCCACAGTGGACCGCAGTTCGACATCCACGGCGAGTTCACGCTGCCGCGCACCCCGCAGGGGCAGCCGGTCGTCATCCAGGCCGGCGACTCCGACGAAGGCCGCGAGTTCGCCGCGAAGGCCGCCGACGTCATCTTCAGCCGGCACGGCACGCTCGAAGACGGCCAGGCGTTCTTCCACGACGTCAAGCGGCGGTTGAGCACCTACGGCCGCGAGCCCGGCGAGCTGCTGATCATGCCGGCCGCGGCGTTCGTCCTCGGCGACACCGATGCTGAAGCCGCGGAGCGCGCGCGGGAGATCCGGTACCAGCAGGTCCGCCCGGCCACCGCGATCCAGTTCCTCGAGCAGGTGTGGAGCCGCGACCTGTCGGCCTACGACGTCGACGGGCCGCTGCCCGACATCGACCCTGACCCGGACGCCGCGCCGCTGACCTGGGGCCGCGTCCGGCACGAGAAGGACCCGGCCGCGCTGGCCGCGAAGTGGCGGGCCCTCGCCGAGGAGAAGAAGCTGTCGATCCGCGAGCTGGTGATCGAGGCCACCGCGCGTCAGCAGTTCGTCGGCTCGCCCGCGACCGTGGCCGGGACGATCGACGAGTACGTCCAGTCCGACGCGGCCGACGGCTTCGTCCTCGCCCCGCACCTCACCCCCGGCGGGCTCGACGAGTTCGTCGAGAAGGTCGTCCCCCACCTGCAGGAACGCGGCGTCTTCCGGACCGAGTACGCCGGGCCGACGCTGCGTGCCCAGCTGTTCTAGGCCGCGGCTCCCGCCGCTACGGCGACGGCCTTGACGTAGTCGCCGTAGCCGGACTTCGCGAGCTTCGAGCCCAGCGCGTAGCACTCGTCGGCGTCGATGAAGCCCATCCGCAGCGCGATCTCCTCGAGGCAGGCGATGCGCACGCCCGTGCGGTGCTCCAGCACCTGCACGAACTGCCCGGCTTCGAGCAGCGAATCGTGCGTGCCGGTGTCGAGCCAGGCGAACCCGCGGCTCAGCTCGATCAGCGTCGCGCGGTCCTGGCGCACGTAGGTGAGGTTGACGTCGGTGATCTCCAGCTCGCCGCGCGGCGACGGCTTGAGCGCCCGCGCGATCTCGACGACCTGGTTGTCGTAGAAGTACAGCCCGGTGATCGCCTTGTTCGAGCGCGGCTTGGCCGGCTTCTCCTCGATGGAGACCAGCTTGCCGTCCGCGCCGACCTCGCCGACGCCGTAGCGCTCGGGATCCTTGACCGGGTAGCCGAACAGGACGCAGCCGTCGAGGTCCCGGACCGCGGCCTGCAGCCGGCTGGAGAAGCCCTGGCCGTAGAAGATGTTGTCGCCGAGCACCAGCGCGACGTCGTCGTCGCCGATGAAGTCCGCGCCGATCACGAACGCCTCGGCCAGCCCGTTGGGACTGGCCTGCTCGGCGTAGGTGAACGCGAGGCCGAACTGGTCGCCGTTGCCCAGCAGCTTGCGGAACATCGGCAGGTCAGCGGGGGTGGAGATGATGAGGATCTCGCGGATCCCGGCCAGCATCAGCACCGAGATCGGGTAGTAGACCATCGGCTTGTCGTAGACGGGGAGCAGCTGCTTCGACACCGCCTGGGTGATCGGGTGCAAGCGTGTCCCGCTGCCTCCGGCCAGCACGATGCCCTTCATTCGCTGCCTCCCTCTGCTCGGTCCACCGCCGCGGCCCACCCTACGGGGCAACGGGTGGAGCCGTGATGGGGAAGCGCTAGAAGGCCGGCCCCTTGCCGAAGTAGGCCTTGCAGCCGAGGTTGTACTCGGTGGCGATCTCCAGGACGTTCTTGCCGTCGTCGACCGGCAGCAGCGTCGAGGAGTAGTTGGGGCAGAAGTTGTTGTAGATGCCGGTGATGTGCACCGGCGCGGGCAGCTCGTACCAGTTGCCGCTGCCGAAGTTGTCGTTCGCGAGCAGGACCTGGCCGTTGCCGGGCTGCGGTTTGCCCTTGGCGTCGGTGTAGATCTGCCCGACCATGACGATCCGGACGCCGTTCGGACCGCCGGGGAACAACGTGATCGTCTGCGCGTGCTGGAAGTAGTTGCCGTTCGCGGTGTTGACCCGGGTGCCGGGATCGGTCGGACTGCCCCAGTTGGCGCCGTCGGGCGAGATCTTGAAGTACGGGTCGCAGTAGCGGTCGCGGAAGTTGCAGATCTCGTAGGCGAAGTAGTACCGGCCGTCGGGCAGCCGCCGGATGATCGGCATGCCGGGGCGGACCCGGTCCGGCGGGATGGCCAGGGTGAGCTGCTTGGTGCCCCAGTTCACGCCGTCGGTCGAGGCGACGCGGTTGAGCACCTGCGCGTACTTCGGGGCCTGCGTCTCGTCGGCGAAGTGCAGCCAGAGCGTGCCCCCGGCGTCGACGGTGAACTCCGGCTCCCAGATGCCGTCGATGTTGTGCGAGCGGGCGGCTTCGGCCAGGAACCCCCAGGAGCGGCCGCCGTCCTTGCTGGCCCAGATCTTGATCCCGACGCGGCGCTGCGCCCCGGCGTCCTGCCGGTAGGACGCGGCCCACAGGAGGGTGCCCGCGCGGAGCCGGCCGACGCGCTGCGGGAGTTCGTAGAGGGTGCCGCAGCACATGCCGTAGCGGCCGTCGGGGTCGTGGATCTCGGCGATCTCGTGGAACGACGCGCCTTCGTCCGTGCTCTCCATGACGGGGGTGAACTTGCCCCCGGCGTCTTCGCTGGTGAGCGCGGCGATGATGCGCCCGCGTCCGAAGGCGGAGTGCTCGAGCCGCACGAGCCGGGCGTAGGAGCCGTAGCCGGGAACGAGCTGCCGGCGCTCGGCGGCGCTCGCGGGTGTCAGCAGGGCGGTGACGAGGACCAGCGGAAGCACGAAGACGAGCAAACGGCGCATCCTGACCCTCTCCACGCGGTGACCGCGCGATTACAACACGCTGCGGGCGGTCTGCTGTGGACGGTCGCGCGGCGTTCGCACGTTCGGGGTTTGCCTGTGCCCGATTGGGTGATCGATCACACAAGGCGACGGTAACGCCGGGGCAAAGCCGGCCGAAAGATCACTGAGGGGGATCTGATGAAGAAATTGGTGTGCGCGCTGGCGGCCGTGGTACTGGCGTCGGGGTGCGCGTCGGGGACCGGGTACGGCGTGATCGTGGCGGCCGGTTCTTCTGCTTCTTCGCCTCCTTCCACGGCTGCGCCGGCCGCGCCGCGGGACGTGCCGCCGGAGACGCACACGGGCAAGGGCGAAGGCCAGTTCGCGGTGACGTGGCCGGCGGACCAGCTGGGCTTCTTCACGTTCGACTGCCCGAAGTGCGCGGGCAACGTGATCATCAGCACCGACGGCGGTGAGTTCGGCCTGGTCAACGCGATCGGCGCGTACAAGGGCACGACCTGGCTGAATACGGAACCGGACCGCCCCACGAGGAAGGTGACGGTCCTGGCGGACGCCCCTTGGACGGCGACGATCGCGGACTACCGAAGCCTCCCGGAGGCCGGCGCCTCCAAGCCGTCGACCGGCAAGGGCGACGCGGTCCTGCGCGTCCCGGCGGGCATCACACGCGTCCACCTCAAAGCGAAGACCCGCGGCAACATAGCGCTGTGGGTGCAGTCCGCCGAGACCGGCGACCTGCTGGTCAACGAGATCGGCGACGTCGAGGTGGACCGGGACGTTCGAGGTCCGGCGTACCTGAGGGTGGACGGCTACGAGACGAGCTGGACGATCACGCCGTCCTGAGCGGAGGCATTCGTTGGTGGAGATCGGCTTCCTGACCGAGTCCGACCGCGCCCGCTGGGAGGTCCTGGCCCGCGGCAAAGACGCGCACTTCGAGGTGGAGCGAGCCGACGAAGCCTACGAACGCACCTGGCGCCGCTTGCTGGACGACGACCGGACCCGCGGAATCGCCGCCCGCCTGAACGGCGAGGTGGTGGGCGCAGCGCACTACCTGTTCCACGCGAGCATCTGGTACGCCGCGAAGTGCTACCTGGCGGACCTGTTCGTGGACCCGACCGTCCGCCGGCGGGGCATCGCGACGGTGATGATCGACTGGGTGGCGCGGGACGCGAAGGAGCAGGGTTTCCCGGGCCTGTACTGGAACACACTGGCGGACGCCCCAGCACGCGCGCTGTACGACAGGGTGGGCAAGTACCACGAGGGCTTGATCCACTACAGCTACCGACGCGACCGAGACTGATCGAAGACCAGTGGGTGGCCCCGCGGCATCTCGTCGACCTGGCGAAGCCCGATCACACCGGGTCAAGGGGGCCTTTCCGCTCAACGCGACGGGCGTCGAAAAGCCCCCTTGACGCGGCGTGATAGCCCTTGTGGAGGTCGACGAGATGCCGCCCGGCCACCCACGAACGCGACTTGCATGTGTGGCCGGCCATCTCGGAGACCTGCCCGTCCGGCGAGGACATCTTTCCTCGCGGCCACGGCTAAGTGCGCGGCTTCCGGGATCAGCCCGCCGAAGCCCTCACTCACGAGTCCTTCAGGCGGACCCGCGAGCACCTCAGTCCGAGATACCCGCAGGTCAACCCCCAGCTCAGCGGTAGTTCGTAAACTGCAGCGCGATCTCGAAGTCCTTGCCCTTGAGCAACGCGATCACGTCCTGCAGCTGGTCCTTCTTCTTGCCCGACACCCGCAGCTGGTCGCCCTGGATCTGGGCTTGCACGCCCTTCGGGCCCTCGTCGCGGATGAACTTGGCGATCTGCTTCGCCTTGTCCGAGGCGATGCCCTGGATGATCTTGCCGCTGAGCTTGTAGATCTTGCCCGACAGGGCCGGCTCGTCCGCTTCGAACGCCTTCAACGAGATGCTGCGCTTGATCAGCTTCTCCTTGAAGACCTCGACCGCGGCCAGGGCGCGCTCCTCGGTCTCGGACTCGATCGCGATCGCCTCCTCGCCGGACCAGTTGATCGTCGTGCCCGTGCCGCGGAAGTCGAAGCGCGTGCCCAGCTCCTTGCTCGCCTGGTTCAGCGCGTTGTCCACCTCCTGGTGGTCGACCTTGCTCACGACGTCGAAAGAGGGATCCGCCACGTGTCCTCACACCTCGTACTCGCTAGTCAGGGGCACCCAGCCTAGTCCCGGGTATCCCGGTTGACCCCCGCCGGGAGTGCTTGGGTAAGCTTCTCCCCGGCCGGTACAACCGGCTTGGGCGGGTTACCCGAGTGGCCAAAGGGGACTGGCTGTAAACCAGTTGGCTTACGCCTACGGGGGTTCGAATCCCTCACCCGCCACGCCCAACGGCCCCGGTGACCTCGCAGGTCACCGGGGCCGTTTGCGTTAAAAGCCCGAGTTCCCGGCTCCCCTCACCAGCGTGTAGCCGCCGTCGTCGAGCAGCCCTCCGGACGTGGCGCCCGTCACCGTTGTATGTGCGATCGATGCGCTGCCCGTCGCGTTCGTCTCGATGCCGTACGTGCCCGCTCCGGCGATCGTGACGCGGTCGAAGCTCAGCTGTGTGATCGACTTCTGGAAGCTCAGCAGCACGCCCTGGTAACCGCTGTCGGTCAGCGTCAGGTCCTCGACGACGATCGGGGCCGCGATGGGTGCCGAATCGGCGTAGATCCAGAGGCCGCCGATCGCCGAGTTCCAGTTGTACTCGAAGCTGCCCGTCCTCACGAGCGTGTTGCGGCGGATCGACGTCGTGCCCGACAGGGGGACCGGGTTGAAGCGGGTGCCGACCGTGATGCCCGAGCCCGCCGTGACGTTGTCCGCGACGACGTTGTCCTCGACGCGGTTGCCGGACCCGCCGAAGACGCCGATGCCGTTGGCCAGCGCCGGCGACTGGACCGTGTTGAACGTGTACGCGCTCCCGGCCACCGTGTTGCCTTCGGAGAACATCGCCAGCCCGTCGTCGCCGGTGTTGCGGACCATCGACTGGTCCACGCGCACGTTGCTCGTGCCGGCGTCCTTGGCGTGGATGTTGACGCCGTCCGCGAACGTGTCGCGGATCCGCGTGCCGACGACGTACAGGCCGTTCGTGCCCGAGTCGGCCCACAGCCCGACCTTGGTGTGCTCGATCCACAGGTTCTGGATCAGCGACCCGGTGCCGAAGTTGCCGTCCAGCGCGCCGTCCGAGCCGTTGTCGTCGCGGATCCGGACGTCACCGAAGATCGCGAAGTCGGCCAGCGTCACGTTGCTGCCCGTGCCGAAGAAGCCACCGCGCGGACCGGTGCCCTGGATCACCGACGACCACGGCCCCGCGCCGAAAACGCGCACGTTCGCGACGTTGATCTTCGATGTGATCCGGAACGTCCCCGCCGGGATCCACACCGGCTTGTTCTGGGCCGCGCCCGCGGCGATCGCGGCGTTGATCGCCGACGTCGCGTCCGACCCGTTGTCCGGCACCGCGCCGTACGACGTGATGGACAACGCGCCCGCCGGGGCGGTCGCCGCGGCCGGGGCCTGTTCGGCGTCCAGCAGGTCGACGTCGTAGTACGCGGCCGTGCTCGACGCGTCCTTCTGCAGCTTCAGGACCGTGCCCGCGGGCCAGTCGCCGATCGAAGCGCGCGTCTCGTCGTAGTACCGGTGCGGGCTGCCCTGCGACGGCACGTTCGTGTACGGGTACGCGCCGTAGACCCAGCTGTAGTTCGACGTCAGGGACAGGTCGCGGATCTTCGTCCCGTTCGCGTACAGCGCCAGCGGCGCGGTCTGCCCGGCGCCGTCCGCGCTGTCCGGGATCGAGAACCGCAGGGTGACGGCGTTCGCGGGCTTGGTCAGCGTGACGCTCACCGACTGCCCGGTCGCGCCGAGCCGCACCGCGCGGCGGCCGCTCGACTCGGC
This sequence comes from Amycolatopsis sp. NBC_00348, assembly GCF_036114655.1. Taxonomy (NCBI): domain Bacteria; kingdom Bacillati; phylum Actinomycetota; class Actinomycetes; order Pseudonocardiales; family Pseudonocardiaceae; genus Amycolatopsis; species Amycolatopsis sp. NBC_00348. Next base: position 9,041,855 of record NZ_CP107994.1, read on the forward strand.
CTGGACCGTGTGGAACGTCCGGTCCGCGGCGAGCACGGTCCCGGTGGTCGTCCCGGCTTCGGCCTCGTACTCGGTGTACGGCGTCGTCGCGCCTCGCGCGGCCAGCGCCGTCTCGTTCGCGACGACGACGCTGTCGACCAGGACGTCGCTGCCGGTGCCGGCCAGCTGCAGCGTGTTGACGCCGGCGCGGACCGGCACCGTGACCGTGGCCGTCCGCCAGCCGGTGCCGGACGGCAAGGTCGCCGTCCCGGCGTCACGGCCGTTCGCCGCCACCGCGAGGGTGCCCGCGTTGGCGAACCGGATCGTCGCGGTCGCCGTGCCCGCCGACGCCATCGCGAACGTGCGCACCAGACGCGCGCCCGCGGTCCCGAAGCCGGTCACGTAACCCGGCCCGGTGAAGCCCGTGGTCGCCGTGCCGACGGTCGCGCCGCCGGACAGGAACGCGGCTTCCGCCTCGCCCGGCCCCGCCGGTTGCGAAGGCACCGACGGCGTCACAGTCAAGTTGTCGAGGTTCACGTTGCCGGAGTCGGTGCTGTCGAACGCGTACGCCACCGTGTGGTCGCCCGCGGTCAGCGTCACGGACTCGGTCGCGCTGGTCCAGGTGTCCCAGTTCGCCGACGCCGGTAGCGACACCTGGCGTTGCCGGACGCTGTCGACATAGAGCGAAAGCGTCATGGCGGCACCGGTGCCGTTCGCGTACCGCAGCGCGAGCGACTGCGCCCCCGCGGTGGTCACCTTGACCGCGAACGACGTCCGGGCGTTGCCCTTGTTGCCGTCGGTGTAGCCGCCGACGAACCCGCTCCCGCTGTAGCCGGGGTGCTCGGTCGAGACGACCGCGCCGCCGGTGAGCGTCGCGTTCTCGGCCTCGAACAGCGGACCCGCCTGCCCGGTGGCGGACGGCGTCACGTCGAGGCGGTCCAGGTTGACGTTTCCGCTGTCACCCGAGCCGAATGTGTAGGACACGCTGTGCGCGCCGGCGCCGAGGGTGACGGCGACGCTCGCCGAGCCCCAGCTGTCCCAGGAAGCCGTCGCGGGCAACGAAACCTGTTGTGCGGCAGAGGAATCCACGGCCAATGTGAGGGTTCGCGCGGACCCGGTGCCGTTGGCGTAGCCGAGCGCGAGGGTGTACGAACCGGCCGAGGCCGCGCTGACGGCGAACGTCGTCCGCGCGGTGCCGCGGTGGCCGTCGGTGAAACCGCCGACGAAGCCGGAACCGCTGTAGCCGGGATGGTCGGTTTCGACCACAGCGCCGCCCGAAAGAGCAGCGGATTCGGCTTCGAGACGGGTGGTCGCGGCGTGCGCCGGGACCGTGGACACCAACGCGGTGAAAGTGAGCACCGCGACGGCCAGGACAGAGGATCTGCGCATCTGTTTTCTCCCAACAAGAGAGTCAGCCCTTGACGGCTCCGCTCAAGGCGTTGCCGCGCAGGAACATCCGCTGGAACACGAGGAACAGCACGACGGGGATGACCGTCGAAATAGCCAAAGCGGCGAGGAAGACGTCCAGCTCGACGAACTTCTGCAACGCCGGCAGCCGGACCGAGAGCGGCTGGACCGCCGGGTCGGGCAGCACCAGCATCGGCCACAGGAAGTCCTTCCAGGCGGCCACGATCGCGAACACCGAGACGACGCCGAGGATCGGCCGTGACATCGGCAGCACGACCGACCAGAACAGCCTCAGCGGGCCCGCACCGTCGACGCGAGCGGCTTCGAACACCTCACGCGGGAGGTTGTCGAAGAACCGTTGCACCAGAAGGATGTTGAACGCGCTGGCGCCCGAAGGCAGCCAGACCGCCCAGAACGAGTTGATCAGCGAGAAGTCGACCATCGACAGGTACAGCGGTACCAGCAGCACGACGGCCGGCACGAACAACGTCGCCAGGACGACGCCGGTGAGCACCTTCCGGTAGCGCGGGCGCAGCACCGACAGCGCGAACCCGGCCGTCGTCGCGACGATCAGCTGCACCAGCCACGACCCGGCGGCGACCCACACGGTGTTGAGGAAGTACTTGTCGATCTGCACGCGCGTCCACGCCGTCGAGAGGTTGGCGAAGTCGATCCCGTGCGGCCACAGGGCCAGCGGGTCGCGCAGCGTGTCCTGCGTCGGCGTGACCGCCGCCTTCGCCAGCCACAGCATCGGACCCAGGCCGGCCAGGAACAGGGCCGCGAGCAACAAAGCGTGCAGGGTGCGGGTCGTGCGGCGGACGGCGGGCCGCCGCCAGTCCGACGGCGAGAGCAGGGCGCGCGTCATGACTTGCTCCAGGAGCGGGTGAGGCGGAAGTACACGGCGGAGAACAAGCCCAGGACCAGGGCGAGCAGGACGCTCAACGCGGTCGCGGCGCCGTAGTCGCCGCCGAGGCTGTCGGCGAAGGCGTAGTCGTAGACGAGCAGCAGGATCGTGGTCGTCGAGCGCGCCGGGCCGCCGCCGGTGAACAGGAACGGCTCGAGGAACACCTGCGCGGTGCCGACGATCTGCAGGATGAACGTGATCAGCAGGACGCCGCGCAGGTGCGGCAGCGTGACGTGCCAGACCTTGCCCCAGACCGACGCGCCGTCGATCTCGGCCGCCTCGTACTGCTCGGGCGGGACGCTGGTCAGTGCGGCGAGGTAGATGATGATCGTGGCGCCGGCCGCGGCCCACGTCGCCTCCGCGACCAGCGAGAACATCGCCGTTGACGCCGACTGCAGCCACGGCGCCGGGCTGATCCCGACGGCGCCCAGCACGGTGTTGAACACGCCGTTCGGGCTCGCGTCGTAGAAGAACTTCCACAGCAGCACGGCCACCACCGGCGGGATCACCACCGGCAGGTAGGCCAGCGCGCTGTAGAGGCCCTTCGCCCGGCGGACCTCGCTCATCAGCACCGCGGCGACGAGCGGGATCGGGTAGCCGAGCAGCAGCGCGAGCACGGCGAACCACAGCGTGTTGCCGACGGCGTTCCACAGCTGCGGGTCGCTGAGGACAGCGCGATAGTTGTCGAGCCCGACGAACACCGGGTCGGACACGAGGTTCGTCTGCTGGAAGCTCATCACGACGGCCTGACCGATCGGCCGCCACGAGAACAGCCCGAACACGGCCAGCATCGGCAGCAGGAACAGGACCGTGCCGAGGCCGCCGCCGCGCACCCACGTCATCGGGGTGCGCCGGCGGCGGGCCCGGGCCGGGCGGCGGGTGGTGACCGCCGGCCGGGCCGCCGTGAGCGTCACGGCTTGTCCAGCAACGCCTGGGCCTGCGTCTGCGCGTCGGCCAGCAGGGCGGGGATGTCCGCGCCGCGGTCGGTCAGGACCTTCTGCGCCACCGGGTCGAGCAGGCCGTAGACCTGCTGGGTGGACCGCGTCGGCTCCGGGATCAGCGGCTGGCCGAACATCTTGTCCGTGTACGGCGTCATCTGCTTCACCGGCACGTTGACGTACTGCGCGATCCAGCCCAGCCGCTGGTCGAAGGTCGCCTTGTCGAACACCGGCAGCTCGGGGGAGCCGACGGCTTCACCGGAGTCCGCGGTCGCCTTCGCGTCGGCGACGGCCGCGGCCTGGTCGGCCTGCTTGCTCAGGTAGTAGAAGTCGATCCACTTCACGGCCGCGGCCTTGACGGCGTCGTTCGCCTTGGCGTTGACGCCGGCGAGCGTGCCGCCGCCGAGGACACCGGCGTTCGGGCCGTCCAGGGGAAGGGCCGTGACGCCGTAGTCGTCCGCCTTGATCGCGTTCTGCGCCTTCAGCGAGCCGTAGTTGCCGCCGCCGGAGACGTACATCCCGATCCGGCCGGCGGCGAAGTCCTGGTTGATGCCGTTCCAGTCGTAGAGGAAGTTGGCGCCCATGCTGTTGTCGTCCCAGCGCATGGTGTGGATGGTCTGCAGCGCGCGGGCCATCTGCGGCGTGTTCAGCGTCGCGGTCGCCTTGTCGCCGGCCAGCTGCTCGGTGCGGCCGCCGAAGGCGTAGTCGAGCGTGGCGAGGATCCAGCCGCCGGTGTTGTCCGTGGTCAGCTGGGCGTAGCCGGCCTGGCCGGTCTTCCCGGCGATCTGCTTCGCGTCCGCGCGGATCTCGTCCCAAGTGGACGGTGGCTTGTCCGGGTCGAGGCCGGCCTGCTTGAACAGCGTCCGGTTGTAGTGCAGCGCCTGGCCGTGGGCGGCGATCGGGACGGCCCACATCTTGCCGTCGTCGGCCGAACCGGCCTTCGCGACTTCGGGGTTGAACTTCTTCGCGTACGGCAGCTGGTCGACCAGGCCGCTGATGTCGGCGAGCTGACGGCGTTCGATCAGGCCGCGGCCGTCGGTGAACGGCATGGTCAGGACGTCGGGGAGCGTGCCGCCCGCCAGCTGCGCGGTGAACGTCGTCGCGTCCCACTTGAACTCCTGCGGGACCAGGTCGATCTTCGGGTTCGCGGTTTCGAACTGCGTGACCCGGGTGTTGAACGCGGCGACCGCGCCCTGGTCGAGGCCCGGTTCGATGGACACCTTGACGACGGTCTTGCCGTCGGCGGTGGTGGTGGCGTCGCCACCGGAACAGGCGGTCAGCGCGGCGGCGGCGCACAGGCACACCGCGGCGATCTTCGAGGACTTCATCGTCACTCCTAGCGGTTTTCGACGCGGGGTTTCAGACTCGCAGCCAGACGGCTGTGTCGGTGGGCAACTGGGAGTCGGCCGGCTCTTCGCTGACGAGCAGGACTTCGAGGTGGGACGGCAGGTCGATCGGGGTTTCCCCGAAGTTGACCAGGCAGAGCAGGTCGTCGCCACGGCGGAAGGCGAGGACGTCGTCGCGGTTTTCGCCCGCCCAGGCGAACTCCTCCCCACGCAACGCCGGTTCGGCCCGGCGCAGCGCGATCATGGTGCGGTAGAGCGTCAGCATCGACCGCGGATCGCCGTCCTGCCGCTCGACCGAGTAGTCACCCCAGTTCGCCGGCTGGGGGAGCCACGGGGTTCCGGCACCGAACCCGAACGCGCTGTCCGCGTCGGACGTCCAGGGCAGCGGGACGCGGCAGCCGTCGCGGCCGGGGTCGGTGCCGCCGGAGCGGAAGTGCATCGGGTCCTGCAGGACGTCCAGCGGCAGGTCCTCGACCTCGGGCAGGCCCAGCTCGTCACCCTGGTAGACGTAGAGCGAGCCGGGCAGGGCCGCCGACAGGAGCGCGGCCGCGCGGGCCCGGCGCTGCGCCTTCGCCAGGTCGGTGGGGATGCCGAAGGCCCGGCCCACGAAGCCGAACGAACTGTCTTCCCGGCCGTAGCGGGTGGCCGCGCGGGTGACGTCGTGGTTGGACAGCACCCACGTCGGCGGCGCGCCGACCGGGCCGTGGGCGTCCAAAGTGGACACGATTGCCGTGCGCAGCTCGCCGGCGTCCCACGGGCGCATCATGAAGTCGAAGTTGAACGCCGTGTGCATCTCGTCCGGCCGCAGGTAGCGGGCGAAGCGGTGCGGGTCGGCCAGCCAGACCTCGCCGACCAGCACCCGCGGCTCGGCGTAGGAGTCGGCGACGGCCCGCCAGCCGCGGTAGATGTCGTGGATCTCGTCGCGGTCGACGAACGGGTGCGCGTCCGGCGTCACCTCGTTGGGCAGCATCGGGTCCTTGACCGGCATGGTCGCGGAGTCGATGCGGATGCCCGCGACGCCCCGGTCGAACCAGAAGCGCAGCACGCGCTCGTGCTCGGCGCGGACGTCCGGGTGGTTCCAGTTGAGGTCCGGCTGCTCGGGCGCGAACAGGTGCAGGTACCAGTCGCCGGGCGTGCCGTCCGGGTTCGTGGTGCGCGTCCAGGTGCCGCCGGAGAAGCTGGACTCCCAGTCCGTCGGCGGCAGCTCGCCGTGCTCGCCGCGGCCCGGGCGGAACCAGAACCGTTGGCGCTCCGGCGATCCCGGCCCGGCGGCCAGTGCGGCCCGGAACCACTCGTGCTGGTCCGAGACGTGGTTGGGGACGATGTCCACAATGGTCTTGATGCCCAGCCCGGCGGCTTCGGCGATCAGCTGTTCGGCCTCGTCGAGGGTGCCGAACGCCGGGTCGATGACGCGGTAGTCGGCGACGTCGTACCCGCCGTCGGCCAGCGGCGAGGAGTACCAGGGCGTGAACCAGATGGCGTCCACGCCGAGGCGTTTGAGGTGGGGCAGGCGGGCGCGGACGCCGGCGAGGTCACCGGTGCCGTCGCCGTTCCCGTCGGCGAAACTGCGGGGGTAGATCTGGTAGATGACGGCACCGCGCCACCACGGTGCCGCCTGCTCGGCGGGTGTGGTCAGCGGGCTGGTCGAGAGGTCGGTGGTCACGGGACTCCCGTTCTGGCTCAACGGTTTCCGGAGCGCGGCGAAGGGTGCGGACCCAGGTCCGCAGCGATTAGGTTTAGCGCTATACCTCGATAGACGGTAATGTCGTCCCCGGCCGCTTGTCAACGGCCGGTCCCGTAACCTTGGGGCCCGGGGTGAGCGAGAGGAGTCCGAGGGTGCGCGTCACGCTGCGGGAGGTCGCCGAGCAGGCGGGCGTGAGCATGATGACCGTGTCGAACGTGATGAACGGCAACCGCGCGCGCGTCTCACCCGGGACCATCGAGAAGGTCCAGCGCATCGCGGCCGAGCTGGGGTACGTCCCGAGCGCGTCGGCGCGCAGCCTCGCGACGAAGGCGTCGCGGCTGGTCGGCCTGCTGGTGCCGGCCGCCGACGAGGACAGCCTGATGATCAGCCCGCACACCATGGCGATCGTCGGCCTGATCGAGCGCGAGCTGCGCAAGTACGGCTACCACCTGCTGCTGCGCGGCGTCGCCCACCCGGACGAGGTCGCCGAGGCCCTGCGGTCGTGGAGCCTCGACGGCGCGATCCTGCTGGGTTTCCTCGACGAGGAGGTCGGCAACCTGACGAAGAAGACGATCGGCGCGGTCCACGTCGTCGCGATCGACAGCTACTCGGCGAACCGCCTCACGACGGGCACGCGCTCGGACGACTTCGCGGGCGCCCGCCTCGCGGCCCGGCACCTCCTGGACCTCGGCCACCGCCGCATCCTGTTCGCCGGCCCGGCCTTCAGCGGCGTAGGCGTGGTCCACGAACGCTTCGAGGGCTTCTGCCAGGCGTTCGCGGACGCCGGCGTCGCCCGGCCGGACCTGGTGGAGACGGTCAACACGACGTACGCCGAAGGCCACGACCTGGGCCTAGCTCTCGCGGATCGCCACCCCGGCATGACGGCGCTGTTCGCGACGGCGGACATCCTCGCGGTCGGCATCGTCCACGGCCTGACCGAGGCGGGTGCGCGCGTCCCGGAGGACATCTCGGTGGTCGGCTTCGACGACCTCGACCTCTGCAACTACGTCACACCGAGGCTGACGACGGTGTCGCAGGACATCGCCCGCAAGGCATCAACGGCGGTGTCCATCCTGATGGACTCGATCGAGAAGAGCGAACGCCCGAAGCACCCGGTGACGATCGACGTCTCGCTGGTCGAACGCGAGTCGACCGCCCCGGTCCGGATATAGGGAAACGGCCGGTTTCCCTTGGGGGACAGGGAAACCGGCCGTTCTGTGGCGGCGTTCGGGGTTACGCCGCCTGGGCGACCGGCGTCGAAGCCGGCGTCAGGGCGAGGTCGAGGACCTCGCGGACGTTCGCCACCGCGTGGACGTCCAGCTGGGACAGCACCTCGGCCGGGACGTCGTCCAGGTCCGGCTCGTTGCGCTGCGGGATGATCACCGTCTTCATCCCCGCGCGGTGGGCCGCCAGCAGCTTCTGCTTGACGCCGCCGATCGGCAGGACGCGTCCGGTCAGGGACACCTCGCCGGTCATCGCGACGTCCGCCTTGACGACGCGGCCCGAGAGCAGCGACGCCAGCGCCGTCGTCATCGTGACGCCGGCCGACGGGCCGTCCTTGGGCACCGCGCCCGCGGGGACGTGGACGTGGATGCCGCGGTTCTTCAGGTCGCCGACCGGCAGTTCCAGCTCCGCGCCGTGCGAGCGCAGGTAGGACAGCGCGATCTGGACGGACTCCTTCATCACGTCGCCGAGCTGGCCGGTCAGCTGCAGCCCGGACGCGCCGGACTCCTGGTCCGCCAGCGACGCCTCGATGTAGAGGACGTCACCGCCGGCCCCCGTCACCGCCAGGCCCGTGGCCACACCCGGGGTCGCGGTCCGCTGGGTCGACGCGGGCAGCGACGACTCCGGCAGGTGGCGCGGCCGGCCGAGGTAGTCCGGTAGGTCGGCATCGTCGATCGTGAGCGGCAGGGTGGCCTGGTCCAGCGCCACCTTCGTCGCGATCTTGCGCAGCACCTTCGCGATCGTGCGGTTCGCGGCGCGCACGCCCGCCTCGCGGGTGTACTCCGCGGCGATCCGGCTGAACGCGGCGTCGGTCAGCGCGACGTCGTCCGTGCTCAGGCCGGCGCGCTCCAGCTCGCGGGGGAGCAGGTGGTCGCGGGCGATGGTGACCTTCTCGTGCTCGGTGTAGCCGTCCAGCGTCACCAGTTCCATCCGGTCCAGCAGCGGGCCGGGGATGGTCTCCAGGGCGTTGGCCGTCGCCAGGAACACGACGTCGGACAGGTCCAGCTCGACCTCGAGGTAGTGGTCGCGGAACGTGTGGTTCTGTTCCGGGTCCAGCACTTCGAGCAGCGCCGCGGTCGGGTCGCCGCGGTAGTCGGCGCCGATCTTGTCGATCTCGTCGAGCAGCACGACCGGGTTCATCGAGCCGGCTTCCTTGATGGCGCGGACGATCCGGCCGGGCAGCGCGCCGACGTAGGTGCGGCGGTGGCCGCGGATCTCCGCCTCGTCGCGGATGCCGCCGAGGGCGACCCGGACGAACTTGCGGCCCATGGCCTTCGCGACGGACTCACCCAGCGACGTCTTGCCGACCCCGGGAGGGCCCGCGAGGGCGAGCACCGCGCCGGAACGACGTCCGCCGACCGGGCCGAGACCCGACTCCGCGCGACGCTTCCGGACGGCCAAGTACTCGATGATGCGTTCCTTGACGTCGTCCAGGCCCGCGTGGTCCGCGTCCAAGACCGCCCGCGCGGCCGCGATGTCGTAGACGTCCTCGGTGCGCTCGTTCCAGGGCAGCTCCAGGACGGTGTCCAGCCAGGTGCGGATCCAGCCGCCCTCGGGGGACTGCTCGGACGTCCGGTCCAGCTTGTCCACCTCGGCCAGCGCGGCCTTCTTCGCGGCGTCGGGCAGCTCGGCGCCTTCGACGCGGGCGCGGTAGTCCGTGTCGTCGGTGCTGCCGTCGAGCTCGCCCAGCTCCTTGCGGATCGCTTCGAGCTGGCGGCGCAGCAGGAACTCCTTCTGCTGCTTCTCCATGCCTTCGGAGACGTCCTTGCGGATCGTGTCGGTGACCTCGAGCTCGGCCAGGTGCTCCTTGCTCCACTCGAGCGCCTTCTCCAGGCGGGCGGTGACGTCGAGCGTGGTGAGCAGCTCGACCTTCTGGTCGGTGTCGAGGTACGGCGCGTTGCCGGACAGGTCGGCGACCGCGGACGGGTCCTCGACCTGCTGGACGGCGTCGATCAGCTGCCAGCCGCCGCGCTGCTGGAGGATCGAGATGACGACGGCCTTGTACTCGGCCGCGAGCTTCGCGGTCTGGTCGCCGGTGGTTTCGGGGGCGTCCTCGGCGTGCACCCAGCGGGCGGCGCCGGGACCGTCGGCCATCCGGCCGACGAGCGCGCGGGCGGTCCCGCGCAGCAGGACGGCGGCCTTGCCACCGGGCACGCGCCCGATGCGCTCGACGGTCGCGACGGTGCCGTACTCGGCGTACTCACCGTGGACGCGCGGCACGATCAGGACTTCGGCCTTGGCGGTGCCGGTCGACCGGATGCCGGGGAAGGACGCCTGGCTGGGCGTGCCGGCCTGGGCGGACTCCACCGCGGCCCGCGTCTCGGTGTCGGTGAGGTCGAGCGGGACGACCATGCCCGGCAGCACGACGTCGTCATCGAGCGGGAGCACGGGCAGGAGGCGGGTGTCGGACATGTGCACTCCTCGGGTAGTTGAGTCTGCCTTGCTCAACTCTCCGATGGGTGTGTTTGTTTCCGATGGTGCGTTCGCCCACAGCGATCAGGGAAAGCGCAGGTCAGAGACTCGGGCGGCGATCAAGGACGGTGACCGGTCGCGTGGACCGGCCTGCCCGCCGGAGATCGTGGGCCGCGGACGGGTGCGGCGAGACCGCTCCCGCCGACGTGCGCGAGCCGCCCGTACGTGAGCGGAGGAGGTCACGTCCGGTGCCGAGACGACCAGGGCGGATCGAGGGTCTGCGCTCGCCCGGCGCAGGTCGCGGCAGGTCGCGGCGAAGAGAGGTCGTCAGAGCAGGCGTGTGTGCGCCTCGTCGAGTCCGAGCCGTGTCCGGCGCCGAGGGAAAGCGCAGTTCAGAGGCTCGGGCGGCGCGCAACGGCGCACCAGGCGAAGGGCCGCGTCTCCAGATCCAGCACCGTCGGACGCTCGTCGGGGCGCCAGTCCGGCAACGATGTCATCCCCGGCGGCAAGAGCGGCCAGCCGCCGAACCAGGGGAGCAGTTCTTCCGCCGTGCGCAGCCACGCGGGGTTCGTCGTGGCGCGGTAGGCCTCGATGAATCGTTTCACCTCGGCCGCGCGGGCCGGTGGGGCGTCGTCGCGGCAGGTGCCGTGCGTCAGCGCCAGCCAGCTGCCCGGCGCCAGCTTCGCCCGGTACGTCGCCATCAGGCCGTCGGGGTCGTCCGAGGGGCCGACGAAGTGCATCACCGTGATCATCAGCAGGCACACCGGCCGCGACCAGTCGATCAGGTCCGACACGACGTCGTCCGCGAAGATCTCCGCGGGCCGCCGGATGTCGCGCTCGACCAGGCCCGCCCAGTCCGTCGCGTCTTCCTTCTCCAGGATCAGCCGGGAATGCGCGGCCGCCACCGGCTCGTAGTCGACGTAGACCACCGACGCGCGTTCGCCGTCGGGCAGCAGCTCCCGGACGATCTCGTGCACGTTGCCCGCGGTCGGCACACCGGAGCCGAGGTCGACGAACTGGCGGACGCCGGCGTCCATCGCGGCCGAGACGACGCGGTTCATGAACGCCCGGTTCTGCCGCGAGATCGGCCGGATCAGCGGCCACACCTTCTCCACGCGGCGGCCGAACTCGCGGTCGACCGCCCAGTGGTGGTTGCCGCCGAGGTACCAGTCGTAGACGCGCGCGGCGGACGGCTTCTCCGTGTCCACCCCGGCGGGTGCGATCGGCGCGTTTTCGCTCATCCGAGCGGCTTCTCCGCGATACCGCACCACGCGTACGGGCGGGCTTCGGCTTCCAGGACGTTCAGCTTCCGGTCGGGCCGCCAGTCCGGCAGGTGCACGACGCCCGGTTCCAGGATCGGCCAGTCGCCGAACAGCGGCACGATCTCCTCGCGGGTGCGCAGCCACACCGGGTTGCTCGTCTTCCGGTACTGCTCGACGAACCACCGCAGCCCGGCCAGCGACTCACCTTCGCCGTCACCCTCGCTCATCTGCGAGATCGCCAGCCAGCTGCCCGGCGCGAGCGCGTCGCGGTACGCCTTGAGCAGGCCGTGCGGGTCGTCGTCCGGGCCGACGAAGTGCAGCACCGCCATCATCAGCACGCAGACCGGCTTCGAGAAGTCGATGAGCCGCTTCGTCTCTTCCGCGCGCAGCACGGCCTTGGCGTCACGCATGTCGGCCTGGACGATGCCGGCCCAGTCGGTCGCCGCCTCCTCTTCGAGGATGAGCGTCGCGTGGGCGACGGCTACCGGCTCGTAGTCGACGTAGACGACCGTCGCGTCGTGCTCGTCCGGCAGCTCGGCCTCGACGACCTCGTGGACGTTGCCGGCCGTGGGGACACCGGAGCCGAGGTCGACGAACTGGCGGATCCCGGCCTTGAGAGCCGCGCGCACGGCGCGGTTCATGAACTCGCGGTTCTGCTTGGAGCCGGGGCGCACGAGCGGCCACTGCTGTTCGACGCGCCGCCCGAACTCGCGGTCCACGGCCCAGTTCTGGGTACCGCCGAGGTACCAGTCGTAGATCCGGGCCGCGGACGGCTTCTCCGTGTCGACGCCCTCGGGTGCTCTGGGCGCGGCGTCCCGCTCGTTCACTTCGGCTCCCCATCCCTCGAGTCCTGGCGCCAGCCTATAAGGACGGAGTGCGACCGGTAATCCGCCAGTAGTTCACCGAACGGCTGGGCGACGCTGCCAATACGTCCACAGCGGCCGGTAGCCCTGGGCGTACCAGAACGGCGTCGAAAGCGGGTTCGCCGCGGCGTGGTGCAGCAGGACGACGTCGGTGCCCTCCTCGTCGAGCACCTGGTGGGCGTGGGCCGACAGCGCGGTACCGACACCGGAGGACCGCGCCGCCTCGGCGACGGCCAAGGACGACAGGTAGCCGACGCGCTCGGCCTTGACGCGGTCGCTGATCCAGCCGGTCTCGCCCGGGTGCTGGACGTTCACCATGCCGAGCGCCCGGCCGTACAGCTCGGCGATCCACAACGGCGGTTCCGGCCGGTTGAGCTGCTCGGCGAGGTCCTTGGCCAGGATGTCCTCGACGCCCGAGCGCAGGTTCACCGTGCCGTACTGGGCGTCGAAGGAGTGCAGCTCCATCCCCAGCGCCACCGCGGTGTCGAGGTCGCCGGGCTCGGCCCGGCGGATCTTGACGCCCGGGGTGCCGCGCGGGCCCTCCGGGATCATCCGGTCGGCCGGGCGGACCGCGACCACGCGCAGCGGCGCGAAGCCGTGGTGCAGCATTTCGCGCGTGCCGGCGGCGTCCCGGCTGGCCCGCGGGAGGACCGCGGCGGTCTCGGTGTCGCCCGGTTCGGCGACCGCGCGCAGATGTTCATCCCATCGGGTGAGGAGGGCGTCGAGCGCGGCGGCCGGCTGCGGACCCGCCAGCTGGAGGTCGAGGCGGTGCTCGGTGAGCGCGCGCCACGGCGCGTTGGGGGCGTCGCGGTCCACCTGGACGCGGGACGCGCGCCCGGTGGCGGCCGAGTCGCCGAGGTCGACGTCCAGCACCACCGCGTTTTCGGTGCTCTCGAAGGGGGAGGAGCCGGGGAGGAGGGGGTCCACCGCCGCGAGCCGCGTCGCGTGCTCGGTGGCAATCACATCGCTGTGCATGGGGCACATTGAAGCGCTAACCGGCCCGGAATGCGTAGAGGGTGCCTCGGGGATAGGGGATACCTGATGTTTCACCCCTTGGTCCACGCAGGTCAGCGCTATCGAGGCATTGTTAACCCTGGGGTGATCTCCTACTGTCTCGAAAGGGACATGAGTACGCCCTACGGGGTACGGTATGGCCCTTGTCCACACCTGACGTCACGGATCAGGACCGGTGGGCAATCCGGGAGGGAAGAACGGATGCCGGAGACCAACGCGCACGGCGACGCCGTGGCGCAGCCCGGGCCGGGCGGTCCCGCGACCGCGCCGCTCCCCGTGGCCTCCGCCGAGGCACGGACCGACGAACGCCGGTTCCGCGCCTACACCTTCGCGGTACTGAGCCTGGGACTCGTCGCCGCGTTCGCGGTCGGCTCGTGGCTGCCGTTCCACTGGGACAGCAAGCTGCTGTGGATCGGCCCGGTCCTCGCGGTCGCGTTCCTGCTCGCCGAACAGCTCGGCATCAACGTCGACGTCCGCAGCGGCATCTCGTGGACCATCTCCTTCACCGAGATCCCGCTCGTCATCGGTTTCTTCATCGCGCCGTTCGAGGTCGTGCTGGCCGCGCACCTGGTCGCGGGCATCGGCACGCTGCTCGCGCGGAAGGTCGCCGGCCGCGTCCTCTACAACGCGGGCGCGTTCCTGCTCGAGATCACCGGCGCCTTCGCGGTCGCCGGCCTGGTGAAGGTGGCCGTCGGCGCCGGTGCGGGCAGCGAGATCCCGTGGGTCGCCGCGCTCGCCGGCACGCTGACCGCGCCGCTCGTCAGCACGCTGCTCGCGCTGGCCGCGGTGCGCGTGCTGCGCCGCCGGATGCGCGTGAGCACCGCCGTCCGGCTCACCGCGCGGATCCTGGTCGTCGGGTTCGTCAACGCGTCGGTCGGCCTCTCCGGTTACCTCGTCATCTCGAACACGCCCAAGGCGTGGCCGCTGGTGCTCGCCGTCTTCCTCGGCCTCACCGCGCTGTACTGGGCCTACTCCGACCTGCTGCGCGAGCAGCGGGACATGGAGGCGCTCTCGGACGTCAGCCTGATGGTCGCCCGCTCCGGCCAGCAGGCCGCGGCGCGCCCGGCCAGCCGCGCGGACGAGCTCGTCGGCGGCGTCGACGTCCGCGAGTGGGCGACGATCGCCGAGCGCATCAAGGACCAGCTCGCCGCCGGCCGCGTCGTGCTGCGGCTGCGGCTGGAGCCGAAGGACACCATGCGCGTGGTCGTCGCGGGCGACGACCTGCCGGCCGCCGACCCGGGCGCCGACGACCCGCTGCTGCGCCTGCCCGGCGCGCACGTCCGGCACTTCCGGATCACCGAGGCCAACCCCGACGTCCGCGCGGCGCTGCTCGACCGCGGCGCGCAGGAGGCGCTCGTCGTCCCGCTGCGCAGCGCGAACCAGCTGCTCGGCGTCGTCGAGGCGCACGACCGGCTGTCCCGCTGGCGTGGTTTCGGCAAGTACGACGTCCAGCTGCTCGGCACGATGGCCAGCCACCTCGCGACGTCGCTGGACAACCGGCGGCTGCTCGCGACCCTGCGCCACGACGCCTACCACGACCCGCTCACCGGGCACCTCAACCGGCCGGGCTTCCGGCAGGTGGCGAAGGAACCGTTGCGGGACTTCGCGAACGCCGTCGTGCTGCGGATCGACCTCGACGTCTTCTCGACCGTCTCCGACGCGCTGGGCTACGCCTGGGCCGACCGGATGGTCATCGCCGCCGGCCGCCGCATCCGCGACGCGCTCGGCCCCGACGTCCCGCTGGCCCGGCTCGAAGGCGCGTCGTTCGCGGCGCTGCTCGTCGGCACCCCGCCGGAGGACGCCCACCAGGCGGCCGAGCGGCTGCGCGAAGAGCTGTCCGCGCCGTACCCGGTGGACCGGCTTTCGGTCGAGGCCAACGCGATGATCGGCTACGCGACGACGTCCGCGGAGGAAACCGGCGACGCCGTCGACATCGAAGGCCTGCTGCAGCGCGCCGACGTCGCTGTTCGCGCTACCAAGGGCGGTGAAGAGGTCCGCGGCTACGTGCCGAGCATGGGCCAGATCTTCCTGCGCCGCTTCCAGATGGTCACGCAGTTCCGGCAGTCCCTCGAAGACGGCCAGGTCAGCGTCCACTACCAGCCGAAGATCACCCTGCCGAACCGCCAGGTGGCCGGCGTCGAGGCGCTGGTCCGCTGGGTGCACCCGGAGTTCGGCCGGCTCGGCCCGGACGAGTTCGTCCCGGCCATCGAGGCGGCCGGCCTGATCGGCGTGCTGACGTCGTTCGTGCTCGGCGAGGCGCTGAAGCGCTGCCGCAAGTGGCTCGACGAGGGCCTGCGGATCTCGGTGGCGGTCAACCTGTCGGTGCGCAACCTGGCCGACGAGGACTTCCCGAACAAGGTGGCCCGCGAGCTGGACCGCGTCGGCATCCCGCCCGAGCTGCTGACGTTCGAGCTGACCGAGTCCGGCGTGATGTCCGACCCGCAGAAGGCGCTGCCGATCCTGCGCGAGCTGCACTCGCTGGGCATCACGCTCGCGGTGGACGACTTCGGCACCGGTTACTCGTCGCTGGCCTACCTGCGGCAGCTGCCGGTGGACCAGGTCAAGATCGACAAGAGCTTCGTCCTCGGCATGGGCACCGACCTCGGCGATCTGGCCGTGGTGCGCTCGATCGTCGAGCTGGGCCACTCGCTGGGCCTGACGGTGGTCGCGGAAGGCGTCGAAGAGGACGTCGCGCGCGACCAGCTCGAGGCGATGGGCTGCGACGTCGCCCAGGGCTACCTCATCTCGCGGCCGCTGCCGGAGGACCGCCTGGAGGCGTGGCTGCAGGCCCGCACCGCGCGCTCGCCGGGGCGGCACTCGGAGACCGTCCTGACCCTGCTGACCTGAGGTTTTGCTCTTTCGGGACCCCGGTTGCACGACGGGGTGACGGGACTTGGTAATCTTTCCAAGTCCTCGCGAGAGGCCAGGCCCCTTTAGCTCAGTCGGCAGAGCGTCTCCATGGTAAGGAGAAGGTCTACGGTTCGATTCCGTAAAGGGGCTCCGCGATCAGGCGAGCTATGCTCGGAGAAATCCCGAGCCTGGCTCGCTTCGCGGTGTCCATCTGGGGGTCGAACCCCCAGACCCCCGCCAAGGGGCTACGCCCCCTGGACCCCCGGGGTTGGGCATGTCAGGGCGGTGTAGCTCAGTTGGCAGAGCAAGCGGCTCATAATCGCTGTGTCGCCGGTTCAAGTCCGGCCACCGCTACGCGGTAACGACTGGGGCTCGCCCCGGGACCTGAGAGAGAAGGAAACGCTGTGGCTGCCACCGACGTGCGACCCAAGATCACGCTGGCGTGCGAAGAGTGCAAGCACCGCAACTACATCACCAAGAAGAACCGGCGCAACAACCCGGATCGCCTGGAGATGAAGAAGTTCTGCCCGAACTGCGGTACGCACCGGACGCACAAGGAAACCCGCTGACCGCGTAGCGCGTTCGCACCAGCTTCGAAGAGCCGCCCTGGACCACCGGGGCGGCTCTTTGCTGTTGGTAGCCTCGTCGGCGTGCCCTTGGACGAGTCGTTCACCGGACGGGTTTACCCGCCGCAGACCAGCTACGAAGTGAGCCGGGAGAAGATCCGGGAGTTCGCCGACGCGATCGGTGACCAGAACCCGGTCTACCGGGACCCGGAGGCCGCGCGCGCCGCCGGCCACCCGGACGTCATCGCGCCCCCGACGTTCCTCACGATCATCAACCTCGCCTCGATCAACTCGATCGTCACCGACCCCGAGCTCGGCCTCGACTACTCGCGGATGGTGCACGGCGACCAGCAGTTCTCCTACAGCCGCCCGGCACACGCCGGGGACACGCTGCTGCTGACGACGCACATCGACCGGATCATGGCCCGGGCCGGCAACGACTTCATCAACCTGCGCGCCGAGATCACCGACAGCGCCGGCGCGCACATCGCCACCACGCGCGCGCAGCTCGTGGTGCGGGGGGAGGCCGCGTGAACGTCGGCGACGAACTGCCCGCCCTCGAAGTCAGGATCACCCGCGACCAGCTGGTCCGCTACGCCGGCGCGGCGCTCGACTTCAACCCGATCCACTGGAACGAGGCGTTCGCGAAGGACGTCGGCCTCCCCGACGTCATCGCGCACGGCATGCTCACGATGGCCGTGTCCGGCCGCGTGGTGACGGACTGGCTCGGCGACCCGGGCCGCCTGGTCGACTTCAGCGCCCGCTTCACGCGCCCGGTGGTCGTCCCGAACACCCCGGAAGGCGCGCTGGTGGAGATCACCGGCAAGGTCGGCGCGCTGCAGGACGACGGCATCGCCCGCATCGACCTCGTGGTGAAGTCCGACGGCAAGACCGTGCTGGGCAAGCCGCAGGTCCTCGTGCGCGTCTGACCGCTAAGGCAGCTTCAGCAAGGTCACCACGACGTCGGCCATGCCCTGCTCGCCGCGCGCGTTGGGGTGCATCGGCGCGGCGGGCGACGCCGGCAGCAGGCCCTCCACCCAGCGCTTGTCCGAGTCGGCGCACACGTCGTGGCCCTTGCCGGGCGTCGCGGTGTCGGCGAAGCCCGCGCGGTGGGACTTCGCCTGGTCCTCGAGCATCGAGTTCAGGTCGGCGAGCCCGTCGCGGAAGTACGCGACGTCGCCTGAGCCGAACGGCAGCACGGGCCAGCAGCCGTCGCCGTCCGGGAGGACCGTGGGGTAGCCGACCACGATCACCTTCGCCTGCGGCGCCTTCGCGTGGATCTTGTCGAGCACCGCGCCCACCTTGGGCGCGGTGCTCGCGATCCGCTCGGCGATCTGGTCGTGCCCGCCCGCGGTCAGCTTGTCCTTGCAGGGTGACGCCGACGGGTGCGCCGTCGCGCAGGACGGCGCGATCCCCAGGAAGCCGACGTCGTTGCCGCCGATCCCGAGCGTCACCAGCGTGGTCTTCCCGTTGACGGCGTCCAGCTGGGGCGGGTTCGAGCCGTTCGACGTCTTCTGCGTGCTGCTCAGGCTCGCGGTCGTCGCGCCGCCGCAGCTGACGTCGGCGAACTCGGCCGGCTTCACCTTCGCCGTCACGAGGTGCGGGTAGTTGTCGTCCGTGCGCTCGCAGCCCGCCGGCTGGCCCGCTTGCCCGCCGGTGCGCGGCGAAGACGTGTACGAGTCCCCCAGGGCCACGTAGCGGCCGCTGCCGCCGCCGGTGTCCGCGCCGTCCGGCGGCGCGGCGGACGAGCCGTGCTGCCACTTGTAGTACCCGAAGATCAGCAACCCGACCACGAGCACGACCACGAGGCAGCCGCCCCCACCGCTCTTTTTCGCCACTCGTCCGTTTCTACCGGCCGCCGTCGCCGGTGCACCTAGTCAATCCGGGTGACGCCCTGGGCGATCAGGTCGTTCACCAGGCCGGCGCCGGTCTCCGGGTCGTCGACGCTCACCAGCACGGTCCGGCCGTTCGCCAAGGTCAGCTCCAGCGCCGGGCCGCCGCGCACCTTGTACGCCGTCGTGCCGGTGACCGCGTTGAAGCGCAGGCCGAGCCCGCCGTCGCCGAACGTCGTCAGTTCGCGCACGGTGGCCTCGCGGATGTCGCTCAGCTCGAGGTGCCGCCACGGGAAGCCGAGGAGGCCGAAGCGGATCGTCACGCCCGTGCCGTCCACCTTCGCCCGCAGCCGGTACGTCAACGCCGCGACCACCGCGCCGACGAAGCCGATCCAGACGGCCGTCGGCCACGGGAGCCCGGCGGGCAGGAACGCGATCGCGCCGGGGATCGCCAGCAGCGCCCAGAGCATCGCCGGGTTGGCCGCCCGGCCCGACCAGAACGCCCGCTGCCCCGGCCGGAGCCCGACGCTCGGCCGGTTCGCCCCGGTCCGGTGCTCGCGGGCCGGTGTGGGCAGGCCGCCGACGAACGCCGCCACGACGCCGAGCGCGGCCACACCCAGCAGGAAGAGCAGGACCAGAGCGCCCCCTCGTGCCGCGTGCCAGTCCGGCGCGTCGAGGTTCAGCAGGAGCGTCGACACCAGGACGGCGGACGGCATCGCGGCGAGCCCAGCACCCAGCCCGATAGCAGGACGTGGCAGCGGCCGCTCGTTGCGCAGCCCGACGACGGCGATCAGCACCACGACCACGGTCACGACCACGCCGAGCACCAGGCAGACGGTGACGAACAGGCCCAGGGAGCTGGCGTTGTCGGGCCCGTCGTTCCAGTGCGTCGCGATGGGGTCGGGCAGCCGGTCCGCCCACGCGTTCGCGAGCACGGCGACGACGGCCAGCACCGCGCCCGGCAGCACGGCCGTCGCGATCAGGACCCGGATCAGCTTGGTCATGAGTACTTCTCCTTGATCACCCCGGTGAGCTCGTCCAGGCCGACGCCCGCACGCTTCGCCTCGTCGACCACGGCCGCGACCAGCTCGGTGAGCCGGGCCCGCGACGGCGCGCCGCCGAGCACGACGGCACCACGCCGTCTTCGCAGGTCGATGAGGCCTTCGTCGCGCAGCAGCGCGTACGCCCGCAGCACGGTGTGGACGTTGATCTCGAGCGACGTCGCCAGCTCGCGGGCCGGCGGCAGCTGGTCGCCCTGCGCCGGGCTGCCCGCGGCGAGGGCGCGGCGGAGGGAACCCGCCACCTGTTCGAAGAGCGGGACGGTCGAACTCGGATCGATCCGTACGAGCATAGTTCTAACTGTACTAGAACTAACTGGCCTTTGGGTGGGTGAACCTGAACGAGGGATCGACACTTGCGTGCGACGAGGATCACAGCGAGGGTGGGCCCCGCTGAACAAGTCGAACCGAGGAAAGGCAGGCAAGCGCTGTGGCCCTGAACCTGAACAAGCTCGTCGACAAGGCTTACGAGGACAAGTCGATCAAGGAGCTGCTGGACGCCCCGCCGTCCGCGCTCGAGGGGCTCACGCCGAAGCACGACGAGCTGCTCGCCGAGCTGAAGATCAAGACGATCCGCGACCTCGCCAACTGGAAGTTCGCGGCCAAGGCGCAGGCGCTCGCCACGCTCGCCGACAGCGAGTCCTGAGGGGGCCTGAGCGGCCTGAGGCTCAGCCGGCCAGTTCGCCGGCCAGCTCCAGTGCGTGGTCGACGTCCTTCGCGACGTAGTGCAGGTCGACCAGCACCTCCGTGATGCCCTCTTCGCGGGCCACGTCCAGGCACGGCAGGACGTCCGCGACCGACTCGACCCCGGTGCCCGCGCGCGGGTTGATCCGCAGTACCCGCCGCAAGGTGCCGGGGTCCCGGCCGGCTTTTTCGGCCGTTTCGAGCGCCACCGTCCAGAGGGCCTTGAGGTACTGCCGGGGCATCCAGCCGGCCAGCCAGCCGTCCGCGCGGCGGCCGATGCGGGCCAGCGCCGGTGGCGCGAAGCCGCCGAGCAGCACCGGTGGCCGCGGATCCTGCGCCGGGCGCAGGCCGACCGTCGACGGCGCGATCCGCCATTGCGGTCCTTCGTGCGCCACCGGGTCACCGGTCCAGATCGCGTCGAGCGCGTCGAGCACCGCGTCGAGCCGCTCGCCCCGGCCCGCCCACGGCACGCCCGTCGCGAAGTACTCCTCGCGCAGCCAGCCGAGCCCGAAGCCGACGTCCAGCCGTCCCGCGCTGGCGAGGTCGAGCGAGGTCAGCGCCCTGGCGAGCAGGACGGGGGAATAGACCGGGCCGGTCAGGGCGCTCATGCCCAAGCGGACCGTGTCCGTCACCGCTGCCGCCGTCGCCAGCGTCGTGAACGGGTCGGCGAAGGTCTTGAACTCCTCCGGGTACGGGTGCTCCGGCGTTCCGCCGCCCGGGTAGAGATCGGACGGCTCGAGCGGCGTCAGGATCCGGTCGCCGACCCACAGCGAGCCGAAGCCGAGTTCCTCCGCGGCGACGGCGAAGCGCGCGACGGCGGCGGGATCGGCGAGGGCGCCGTACTGGGGCAGGGCGAGCCCGAGTCGCGTCCCGCTCACCGGTGAGCGGGACTCCGGGTTGCTCGTCATGGCGGACATCCTGGCATGATCACCAGGTCGGCGGGGAGTTTCCCGCCGGCCGACCGGGGTTCGGCGGTCGCTCGGGGGGCGCGGTTGCGGACTCTCCCGAGGGTTGCCGTAGACTTCGGGACTTGGAAAGCACTACGGTCATCCCCGCCTGGATGGTGGGGATGCTGGAAGGCGTCCACGGGGGCCCCGAGCGATCGGGACCTCACAGGGGTGTAGCTCAATTGGCAGAGCAGCGGTCTCCAAAACCGCAGGTTGCAGGTTCAAGTCCTGTCACCCCTGCGTAACGGAACTGGTGGAGCGAAGGAGTGGTCGTGAGCGACAGCGACGCCAGCGGCGGCGAGCAGGAGCAGGACGGCACCGGGTCGAAGCCCGAGAGCCAGTCCCGCCCGGTCACAGCCGCTGCCAGGCGTGAACGCCGCGCGACCGCTCGTCCGGCGGGCAAGTCCGCGGCACGTGCGGACGACAAGGCGCGGCCGGCCGGGAAGTCGGGGGAGAAGTCCGCCGACGCGAAGGGCGCTCCGACCCCGAAGCGGGACCAGAAGCCGAAGAAGGCCTCCGTGTTCGCGCGGCTGGTGCGCTTCGTCCGCGAGGTGTGGGCGGAACTGCGCAAGGTCATCTGGCCGAACCGCAAGCAGATGGTCACCTACACCGCGGTCGTGCTGGTCTTCGTGGTGTTCATGGTGGCCCTGGTGAGTGGCCTGGACCTGCTGTTCAAGTGGGGCATCGGCCACGTATTCGGCTGACGCGCCCCGGCGCGCGCCGATGGGGCTTCAGGTCCCGGCCTGACCCCGGCAATGATCAACTGAGAGGACGGAACGTGACCTCCGACAACGGCACAGCAGCCGGTCAGGAGCTGACCGAGCTTTCCGACGAGCAGGTGCACGCGGCACTCGGTGACGAGGAGTCCGAGCACCTGGAACCCGTCGACGTGCCCGAAGCCGAAGAGGTCGACGAAGCCGCCTCCGAGGAAGCCGACTCCGCAGAGGCCGAAACCGCCGAGGTGGCGGACGACGCCGACGCCGAGAGCGCCGAAGCCGAGCCCGCCGCGGCGGACGACGACCCGGTCGCCACGCTGCGCGCCGAGCTGGTGGCCGCGCCGGGCGAGTGGTACGTCGTGCACTCCTACGCCGGGTACGAGAACAAGGTGAAGACCAACCTCGAGACCCGCACCACGACGCTGGACGTCGAGGACTACATCTTCCAGATCGAGGTCCCGACCGAAGAGGTCACCGAGATCAAGAACGGCCAGCGCAAGCAGGTGCAGCGCAAGGTGCTGCCCGGCTACATCCTGGTCCGGATGGACCTGAACGACGCCTCGTGGAGCGCGGTGCGCAACACGCCGGGTGTCACCGGGTTCGTCGGCGCCACCTCGCGGCCGTCTCCGCTGACCGTGGACGAGGTGCTGAAGTTCCTCGCCCCGAAGGTCGAGAACGAAGCCCCGGCCAAGGGCAAGGGCGAGTCCGGCTCGGCCTCGGCCCCGCTCGGTGGCCCGGCCGTCGAGGTCGACTTCGAGATCGGCGAGTCGGTCACGGTCATGGACGGCCCGTTCGCGACCCTGCCGGCGACGATCTCCGAGGTCAACGTCGACGGGCAGAAGCTGAAGGTCCTGGTGTCGATCTTCGGCCGGGAGACCCCGGTCGAGCTGTCGTTCACGCAGGTCTCCAAGATCTGACGGCCGCCGCGCGGTCGCAGTCCCCACGTCCACGGCAGGTACGCGGGGAACGTAGTACAGGACAGGAAAAGAAATGCCACCCAAGAAGAAGAAGCTTGCGGCGATCATCAAGCTGCAGATCAAGGCGGGCGCGGCCAACCCCGCTCCGCCGGTCGGCCCGGCTCTGGGCCAGCACGGCGTCAACATCATGGAGTTCTGCAAGGCCTACAACGCCGCGACCGAGTCGCAGCGTGGGGACGTCGTCCCGGTCGAGATCTCCGTGTACGAGGACCGGTCGTTCGACTTCAAGCTGAAGACGCCGCCGGCCGCACGCCTGCTGCTCAAGGCCGCTGGTGTCGAGAAGGGCTCCGGCGAGCCGCACAAGACCAAGGTCGCCAAGGTCACTTGGGACCAGGTCCGCGAGATCGCGAAGACCAAGGAGTCCGACCTCAACGCGCACGACATCGACCAGGCGGCGAAGATCATCGCCGGCACCGCCCGCTCCATGGGCATCACGGTCGTCTGAGTCTTCTGCCTCGACTCCGTCGAGGCGGCGAAATCGCCCAAAGCCGATTTCTTCCCTCCCGATCCGCTCGGCCCGAGGGGCCGATCGAATCGCTCAGTCCAGAAATCGGCGCGATTTCGCGCTGCTCCAGTGGGAGAGCCCAGTGCGGCTCGTCACCACACTGATCCGTTTTGAGAAGTTAAGGACAGAAGCATGACCAAGCACAGCAAGGCTTACCGCCAGGCTGCGGAGCTGATCGACAAGGCGCGGCTGTACGCGCCTCTCGACGCCGCGAAGCTGGCGAAGGAAACCTCCAAGACCAAGATGGACGCGACCGTCGAGGTCGCGATGCGTCTCGGTGTGGACCCGCGCAAGGCCGACCAGATGGTCCGCGGCACCGTGAACCTGCCGCACGGCACCGGTAAGACCGCCCGCGTCATCGTCTTCGCGGTCGGCGACAAGGCCGCCGAGGCCGAAGCCGCCGGCGCCGACGCGGTCGGCACCGACGAGCTGATCGAGCGCATCCAGGGTGGCTGGCTCGATTTCGACGCCGCGATCGCGACGCCGGACCAGATGGCCAAGGTGGGCCGCATCGCCCGCATCCTCGGCCCGCGTGGCCTGATGCCGAACCCGAAGACCGGCACCGTGACCCCCGCGGTCACCAAGGCGGTCCAGGACATCAAGGGCGGAAAGATCAACTTCCGCGTCGACAAGCAGGCCAACCTGCACCTGGTGATCGGCAAGGCTTCCTTCGACACCGAGAAGCTGGTCGAGAACTACGCGGCGGCGCTGGACGAGATCCTCCGCGCCAAGCCGTCGTCCGCGAAGGGCCGTTACCTGAAGAAGGTCACCTTCGCCACGACGATGGGCCCGGGCATCCCGGTCGACCCGCTGCGGACTCGCAACCTCCTCTCCGAGGACGCGAACGTCTGAGTCGGACATCACCGGAAAGGGCGCTCCCGCTTGCTGCGGGGGCGCCCTTTCTTCGTGTCTCATGGACGTCATGCCGACTTTCGCGTCGTTCGACGGGCTCCAGCTGAACTACACCGTGTGGGAGGGCGAAGGCACCGCCCGCCCGGTGCTGCTGCAGCACGGTTTCGCCGCCGACACGAACGCGAACTGGATCGCCACCGGCGTCGTCGCCGCGCTGCGCAAGGCCGGCCTCACGGTCATCTCCCTGGACGCCCGCGGCCACGGCCGCTCGGAGAAACCGCACGACGAGTCCCGCTACACCGAGACGACGATGGCCCGCGACGTCTCAGCGTTGCTGGACGAGCTGGCCCTCGACGAGGTCTCGATGGTCGGCTACTCGATGGGCGCGATCATCGCCCTGGCAGCCACGGCGGCGGACAAGCGCATCCGCAGCCTCGCAACGGGCGGCGTGGGCTCAGGCATCGTCGACTTCGGCGGGGTGGACCTACGCGTCGTCAAGCCGGCCGACATCGCCTCGGCCCTGCTGGCGGAGGATCCGACCACGGTCCCACCATCGGGAGTCCCCTTCCGCCTACTAGCCGACGCCGTTGGCGGCGACCGCCAGGCCCTGGCGGCGGTGGCACTGGCGTCGCGCGAGGGAGTGGTGGACCTGTCGGCCATCGGCGTCCCGACACTGGTACTGGCGGGCGACCAGGACGTCTTGGCAGCAGAACCAGAACGCCTGGCAGCGGCGATCGCCGGGGCGCGCCTGGTCCGAATCCCGGGCGACCACATGACGGCGGTCATGACCCCGGCGTTCTCGGAGGCCTTGGTGTCGTTCCTGTCGGCCCCGCACCCGCGCTAGCGATTCCCCGTCGGGGGAGCGGGGCACGTGCCCGGGTCGTTGGAATGACCGGTGATCAGCCACTGCCCCAGCTCCACCTTGGTGAGCGTGAAGCTTCCCAGAAGCGGTCCGCCCTGCACGCTGTACCAGCACGAGTGAATGGTCATCGGGCTTTGGATCAGCATGCTGGAGATGGGCCGCACGGCGTAGATGTAGGAGTTCATGTCCGTGACCTCGCTGCTCAAGGCCGGTACGGCCGAAGCGCAGTCCGGGTAACCGAGGTCGCGGCCGAACTGCAGCTGGGCCTCGTTGCTCATCAGGAGACAGACGTGGTCGACCTTGCTCTCCGGTGAATCCGGCTTGCCGATCGCGTCGTAGATCCCGCGTACCGCTTGGAACGGGTCGGTGGGCAGGCTCTGGTTGGTGTGGTACTTGCCCCCTCCGTGCTGCACGAAGGTCTGCGTGTCCTCGCCTTTGTCGCTGGGGAAGTAGTGGTTGTACAACCACGTGCCCGCCACCACCAGGACCACGAACGCCAGCACCCACGCGATGATCTTCTTGCCCAGCCACGTCAGCCACTTCGGTGCGGGACGTCGGCGGCGTTCGGCCGGGACGAGTTCGTGTGACGGGCCCGGCGGGAGCGGGGGCTGACCGCCGCCTGAGTACTGCGTGGCCGGGTAGCCCTGGGGCGCCTGGACCTGCCCCGCTCCAGGTTGTGGCGCCGGCTGGTTGCCCTGCTGGGTCTGGGTGAACCTCAGGTAGTCCTGGAACTGCTGGAACTGGCGGAACTGCTCCAGCTCCGCCGGATCGACCGGCGGCGGAGAAGGCGGCGAGGGTGGAGAAGGCGGTGTAGCGGGCGTGTTCGAGCCCGCCGGTTCGACTTCCGCGCCCGGCTTTCCGTCATCACGCTGCTCCGCCACGTGACCATGATGCCCTCCGGAGCACGCGAAGGAACCCCCAGCCGCCCTAAACGCAGGTCAGCGGAGGGGGCGAACGAAGCCCGTCAAACCCACCAGCTATAGTTACCGACAGTTCTACCGAAGACCGCTGGTTATCCGAGTGCCCCCACGGACACGAGGAACGAAGGCCCCGCATCGCCGGGCGGCCCGCGCAGGAGGAACGAGGCCGGACACACTCGTGTGCCCATCAACGCCCCGCGCCTGTTGCGCGAGGGCGTTTTGTCGTTTCGGGGGCTCTTCGGGCCAGTGGAAACACTAGCCAAGAGAGGAGGCGACCATGGCGAAGCCCGACAAGGTGGCGGCCGTCGCCGAGATCGCGGAGAGCTTCCGCAGCAGCTCGGCCACCGTCGTTACCCAGTACACCGGCCTCTCCGTGTCCCAGCTGTCTCAGCTGCGCCGCGCTCTCGGCACCAGTGCCAAGTACCGGGTCGCGAAGAACACCCTCGTCAAGCGGGCCGCCGAGGACGCCGGCGTCACGGGGCTCGAAGACCTGTTCGTCGGCGCGACCGCCATCGCCTTCGTCGAGGGTGAAGCGGTCGACGCCGCCAAGGCGCTTCGCGACTTCGCGAAGGACAACAACGCGCTTGTGATCAAGGGCGGCTACATGGACGGCAAAGCGCTGTCCGTGGACGAGATCAACAAGATCGCCGATCTCGACAGCCGTGAGGTCCTGCTCGCCAAGGCGGCGGGCGCGTTCAAGGCGAAGCTGTCCCAGGCCGCCGCGCTGTTCCAGGCGCCGGCGTCCCAGGTCGCCCGCCTGGCTGCCGCGCTGGAGGAGAAGCAGCGCAACGCCACCGGTACCGAAGCAGCCGAAGCACCCGCCGAGAGCTGATCCACCCCCCATCCCGAACGTTTCTTAGTTCGTTTTTCTGAGAGGAAGCCATCATGGCGAAGCTGAGCACCGCCGAGCTGATCGACGCCTTCAAGGAGCTCACCCTCCTCGAGCTGTCCGAGTTCGTGAAGGAGTTCGAGGAGACCTTCGACGTCACCGCCGCTGCCCCGGCCGCTGCCGCCGCGCCGGTCGCCGCCGCTGCCGCCCCGGTCGAGGAGCAGGACGAGTTCGACGTCATCCTCGAGGGTGCGGGCGACAAGAAGATCCAGGTCATCAAGGTCGTCCGCGAGGTCGTCTCGGGTCTGGGCCTGAAGGAGGCCAAGGAGCTGGTCGAGGCCGCTCCCAAGGCCCTCCTGGAGAAGGTCGACAAGGAGGCCGCCGAGGCCGCCAAGGAGAAGCTCGAGGCTGCGGGCGCCAAGATCTCCATCAAGTGATTTCGGGCGCTTAAGCGCCTACGCACCACCTCGTGAAGGGGCGGGCACCCACCGGGTGCCCGCCCCTTCGCTGTGCGATCCCCTAGGAGCGGTGTCCGGTCGGCCCCGGGGTCCCTAAATCGTGGGTTCGGGGCTCAGTTGCCCTGCGACCACGCATTCCGTCGACTAAGTTGCCGCTAGTTGCCGATCACGGCGGGGTGACGATGCCGTCGGGGCTGGCCAGAAAAGAAAACTCGTGAGTAACCTGTTCGCACTCAGCTCGTTGCACCTGGTTGACGCGGGTTCTCGGGGCCCGGAGGCCCACATCCGCCGCCGACGTGGGGTGGCATGGGTGTGGCAGCGGGCGCAATGACGCGGAACAGCTCCTGGAGGTGCGATGGGTGCCGAGGTGGTCATCGAAGGTCTGACGAAGTCCTTCGGTAAGCAGGCCATCTGGCGGGACGTCACGTTGACGCTGCCTCCGGGCGAGGTGTCGGCGATGCTCGGCCCGTCGGGAACCGGTAAGTCGGTGTTCCTCAAGTCGATGATCGGGCTGCTCAAGCCGGATCGCGGCCGCTGCGTGATCAACGGGGTGGACATCGTCACCTGCTCCGAGCACAAGCTCTACGAGATCCGGAAGCTCTTCGGCGTCCTCTTCCAGGACGGCGCGCTGTTCGGCTCGATGAACCTCTACGACAACGTCGCGTTCCCGCTGCGGGAGCACACGAAGAAGTCCGAGACCGAGATCCGGCAGATCGTCCGCGAGAAGCTCGAGATGACCGGTCTCGCCGGCGCCGACAAGAAGCTGCCGGGCGAGATCTCCGGCGGGATGCGCAAGCGCGCCGGCCTGGCCCGCGCGCTCGTGCTGGACCCCGAGATCATCCTCGTCGACGAGCCGGACTCCGGCCTCGACCCGGTCCGCACCACCTACATCTCGCAGCTGTTCCTCGACGTCAACGCGCAGATCGACGCGACGTTCCTGATCGTCACGCACAACATCAACCTGGCCCGGACCGTGCCGGACAACCTCGGCATGCTCTTCCGCAAGGAACTGGTCATGTTCGGCCCGCGCGAGGTGCTGCTGACCAGCGAGGAGCCGGTCGTCAAGCAGTTCCTCAACGGCAAGATGCAGGGTCCGATCGGCATGTCCGAGGAGAAGGATTCCGCACAGATGGCCGCCGAGCAGGCGATGTTCGACGCCGGGCACCACGCGGGCGGCGTCGAGGACGTCACCGGCGTGCCGCCGCAGATGCAGACGACGCCGGGGGTGCCGACCCGGATGGGCGCGGTCCGCCGCAAGGACCGGGTCATGGAGATCATGCACCGGCTGCCGGACGCCGCGCAGCAGAGCATCATCGCCTCGCTGAGCCCCGAGGAGCAGCGCCACTACGGCGTCAGCCCGCGGCAGGTGGCGCAGGCCCAGCAGCAACAGCAGCAGGTCCCGGCCGGCGCGCGCCAGGGTGACGGCGTCCCGAACCAGCACCACGGCCAGCTGCCCGCCGACCAGGTCGCCCGGATTCCCGGCGGCCAGCAGCCGAGACCCGGTGGCTCGCACCGGATGCCCCCGCCGCCGAACAACGGGCCAGGTGGCAGGTGAGCTCTCCCGCTTCACAGGCGAAGATCCCCGGGATCGGCATCCTCCGCGAAACCGGGAACCTGTTCGCCCTCGGCCTCGACATCGTTCGTGGCATCTTCCAGCGCCCGTTCCAGCTGCGGGAGTTCATCCAGCAGGCCTGGTTCATCGCGAGCGTGACGATCCTGCCGACGGCTCTCGTGGCCATCCCCTTCGGCGCGGTCATCTCGCTGCAGTTCGGTTCGCTCGCCCGCCAGCTGGGCGCGCAGTCCTACACCGGCGCGGGCTCCGTGCTCGCCACCGTGCAGCAGGCCAGCCCGCTGGTCACCGCGCTGCTGGTGGCGGGCGCGGGCGGCTCGGCCGTCTGCGCCGACATCGGCGCCCGGACCATCCGCGAAGAGATCGCCGCGATGGAGGTGCTGGGCGTCTCCGCCGTGCAGCGGCTGATCGTCCCGCGCACCCTCGCGATGATGCTCGTCGCGCTGCTGCTCAACGGCATGGTCAGCGTCATCGGCGTGCTGGGCGGCTACTTCTTCAACGTCGTGCTGCAGGGCGGGACGCCGGGTGCGTACCTGGCGAGCTTCTCGGCCCTGGCCCAGCTGCCCGACCTGTGGGTCGGTGAACTGAAGGCGCTGATCTTCGGGTTCATCGCCGCCGTCGTCGCGTCCTACCGGGGTCTCAACCCCACCGGCGGCCCCAAGGGCGTCGGGGACGCGGTGAACCAGTCGGTGGTCATCACGTTCCTCATGCTGTTCGTCGTGAACTTCGTGATCACCCTGATCTACCTGCAGATCGTGCCCGGAAAGCTGGACTAGCGCCATGACGTTCCTCCAGGGCGCGAAACGCGTCGCCAACCGACCGCTCCAGACGCTGGACACCCTCGGTGACCAGATGTCGTTCTACGGCCGCGCGCTGCTGTGGACGCCGCGGACCCTGCGCCGCTACACCAAGGAAGTCCTCCGGCTGCTGGCCGAGGTGAGCTTCGGTTCCGGCTCGCTGGCGGTCATCGGCGGCACGGTCGGCGTGATGGTCGGCCTGACGCTGTTCACCGGTGTCCTCGTCGGCCTCCAGGGCTACTCGGCGCTGAACTCGATCGGGACGTCGGCCTTCACCGGCTTCCTGACGGCGTTCTTCAACACCCGCGAGATCGCGCCGCTGGTCGCCGGCCTCGCCCTGAGCGCGACGGTCGGCGCCGGGTTCACCGCGCAGCTCGGCGCGATGCGGATCTCCGAGGAGATCGACGCGCTCGAGGTGATGGGCGTGCCGAGCCTGCCGTACCTGGTGACGACCCGGATCATCGCCGGGTTCGTCGCGGTCATCCCGCTCTACATCATCGGCCTGCTGAGCTCGTACCTCGCGTCGAGACTGGTCGTGATCTACATCTACAACCAGTCGGCCGGTACCTACGACCACTACTTCGACCTGTTCCTGCCACCGCAGGACGTGCTCTATTCGTTCATCAAGGTGCTGCTCTTCAGCGTCCTGATCATCCTGTCGCACTGCTACTTCGGGTACCGGGCGACCGGTGGCCCGGCCGGTGTCGGCGTCGCGGTGGGCAAGGCGGTCCGGCTCTCGATCGTCACGGTCTCGATCATGAACTTCTTCATCGGTTTCGCCATCTGGGGAACCGACGTCACGGTAAGGATCGCGGGATGACCACGTTGCGACGCAGGCTGCTGGGCCTGCTGCTGGTCGCCGTGATGGTCGGCGGCGTGGCGCTCTCCATCGCGCTCTACGACAAGGCCTTCACCTCGTTCGTCACGGTGAAGCTGCGGGCCGACAAGATCGGCAACCAGCTGATCCAGCAGTCCGACGTCAAGGTCCGCGGGCTCATCGTCGGCTCGGTGAAGGACATCTCGGCCACCGCCGACGGCGCGGAGCTGACGCTCGCGCTGAACCCGGAGTCGGCGAAGCTGATCCCGGAGAACGTCTCGGCGCGGTTCCTGCCGAAGACGCTCTTCGGTGAGCGCTTCGTCTCGCTGGAGATCCCCGCCAAGCCGTCGGCGAAGACGCTCGCCAACGGCGACGTGATCCCGCAGGACCGGACGTCGAGCGCGGTCGAGCTGGAGCAGGCGTTCTCGCACCTGCTGCCGGTGCTGCAGGCGGTCCAGCCGCAGAAGCTGTCGGCGACGCTCACCGCGATCTCGACCGCGCTGTCCGGCCGCGGCGACCAGCTCGGTGACACGCTCACCCAGCTGGGCAGCTACATCGGCGAGCTGAACCCGCACGAGCCGGAGCTGCAGCACAACCTCAAGGCGCTCGCGGAGTTCTCCGACCACCTCAAGGACTCGGCGCCGGACCTGGTGCAGAGCCTCGACAACCTGAGCACGACGACCCGCACCGTGGTCGACCAGCAGCAGAACCTGTCGAACCTCTACGGCACCCTGACCCAGGCGTCCGTGGACCTGCAGACGTTCCTGCAGAACAACAAGGACAACATCATCTCCCTCGCCTCCACCGCCCGGCCGACGGCCGAGCTGCTGGCGAAGTACGCGCCGGAGTACCCCTGCGTGATCTCCCAGATGGCCAAGAACGTCCCGCTGATCGACCAGGCGCTGGGCAAGGGCACGAACCAGCCCGGCCTGCACGCGACGATCGAGGTCGTCGTGCCGCGCGCGCCGTACGAAGCGGGCAAGGAAGAGCCGCGCTTCGACGACAAGCGCGGCCCGCGGTGCTACGACTCGGACAAGCTGCCGAACCCGTTCCCCTCGGAGCCGCCGGACGGCGCCTTCAAGGACGGCACGATCCACCAGACCGCGCCGAAGACCGTCGGTGAAGGCCTCAACCCGGCCAACTTCAAGGCCGACGCCACCGGCAGCAACGGTTCCGGTGGCGACCTGGCCTACTCCACGGCGGAGCAGGGCTTCCTGGCCGACCTGCTCGGCCCGCAGCTCGGCATGAACGCCGCGGACGTCCCCAGCTGGAGCGCGCTGCTCGTCGGCCCGCTGTACCGGGGCGCGGAGGTGACGGTCAAGTGAGGGGACTGCTCGCACCGCTGATCAAGCTCGGCGTCTTCGTGGTCGTCACCGTGCTGTTCACGACGATCCTCGGGATCAGCATCGCCAACATCAACACGACCAGCACCAACGCCTACAAGGCGCGCTTCACCGACGCGACGCTCCTGCTGCCCAACGACGACGTCCGCATCGCCGGCGTCCGGGTCGGGCAGGTCAAGGACGTCAAGATCGTCGACAAGCGCCAGGCCGAGGTCGAGTTCGAGGTCGACGCCGGCCGGCAGCTGCCGGCCGGGGTGACCGCGCAGATCAAGTTCCGCAACCTGGTCGGCCAGCGCTACGTCTCGCTCGGCGAGGGGGCCGACACCTCCGGCAAGACGCTCGGCCCCGGCGGCACCATCCCGCTGGACCGGACCCAGCCGGCGCTGGACCTGACCGAGCTGTTCAACGGCTTCAAGCCGCTGTTCACCGCGCTCAACCCGGACGACGTCAACAAGCTGTCCTACGAGGTCATCCAGGTCCTGCAGGGCGAGGGCGGCACCGTGGAGAGCCTGCTGTCGCACACCGCGTCGCTGGCCACCACGATCGCTGACAAGGACCAGGTCATCGGCCAGGTCATCGACAACCTCAATTCGGTGCTCGACACGGTCAACGCGCACACCCCGCAGCTCAACGACCTGATCGTGAAGCTGCAGCAGCTGGTGTCCGGGCTGGCCGCGGACCGCAAGCCGATCGGCGACGCGATCGAGAGCCTCGGCAACCTGGCGCAGACGACGTCCGGCCTGCTCGGCGAGGCCCGCGAACCGCTGAAGAACGACATCAGCGCGCTGGGCACGCTGACCGACAAGCTCAACAAGAACGAGCCGGAGCTGGAGCACTTCATCCAGTTCCTGCCGGAGAAGGTCAGCACGCTGACCCGCACCGCGGACTACGGCTCCTGGTTCAACTTCTACGCCTGCGAGTTCTCCGGGAGCGTCAGCTTGCCGCCACTGATCAACAACGTCGCGATCCCGCTGGTGCCCCTCAACCGGGAGAGGTGCACGGGATGAAGTCCTTCCAGAAGCGCAACCCCGTCCCGATCGCGCTGGTCGGCATCGCCGTCCTCGCGCTGGCGTTCATCGCCGCGCTGAACTCCGAGGACCTGCCGGTGATCGGCGGCGGCACGACCTACACCGCCGAGTTCAGCGAGGCGTCCGGGCTGCAGACCGACAACGACGTCCGGATCGCCGGCGTCAAGGTCGGCAAGATCAGCGACATCGCGCTCGACGGCGCGTCGGTGAAGGTGTCGTTCAAGGTCAAGGACGCCTGGCTGGGCGACCGGACGAGCGCCGCGATCAAGATCAAGACGCTGCTCGGGCAGAAGTACCTGTCGCTGGACCCGCAAGGTGAGGGCGCGCTCAACCCGGGCGCGGCCATCCCGCGGGACCGCACGATGGCCCCCTACGACGTTCTCGACGCGTTCCGCGGCCTCTCGCAGACCGTCGACGACATCGACACCAAGCAGCTGGCGCAGAGCTTCGACACCATCTCGGGGACCTTCGCCAACACGCCGCAGGACGTGAAGGGCGCGCTGTCGGGGCTGTCGAAGCTGTCCGACACGATCGCCTCGCGCGACAGCCAGCTGTCGAACCTGCTGGCCAACACCCGCGAGGTGTCGCAGACGCTCGTCGACCGCGACGCCGAGGTGCAGAAGCTGCTCACCGACGGCAACGCGCTGCTCGGCGAGCTGGCCAAGCGCGAGGACGCGATCACGTCGCTGCTCAACGGCTCCCGCGAGCTGGCGACGCAGCTGCAGGGCCTGATCGACGACAACGGCAAGCAGCTGGACCCGGTGCTCACCCAGCTCGACCAGCTGACGTCGATGCTGCAGCGCAACCAGGACGCGCTGGGCCAGGGCATCGCGAAGTTCGCGCCGTTCATCCGCGTCTTCACCAACACCATCGGCAACGGCCGCTGGTTCGACAACTACATCTGCGGCCTGGTCCTGCCGTCGTTCGGTCCGCTCAACGAAGAGGGGTGCTACACGAAATGAGTGACACCCGCTTCGGCCAGTCCCTGACCCGGGGCTTCACCATCGCGATCGTCCTCGCGCTCGTCGTCGCCGGCGGGATCTGGTGGACGCTCAAGGACGCCGGCCGCAACCACCTGACCGCGTACTTCGCCGGCACCGTCGGCCTGTACGAGGGCAACAGCGTGCGGATGCTCGGCGTCGACATGGGCACGGTCACCAAGATCCAGCCCATGGGCAACCAGGTGAAGGTCGACTTCGAGTACGACCGCTCGGTCGCCGTCCCGGCCGACGCCAAGGCGCTGATCGTGGCGCCGTCGCTGGTCTCGGACCGCTACGTCCAGCTGGCCCCGGCCTACACCGGCGGCCCGCGGATCTCCGACGGCGCCGTCATCGGCCTCGACCGCACCGAGGTGCCCCTCGAGGTCGACCAGCTCGCCGCCAGCCTGGCCAAGGTCAGCGAGACCCTCGGCCCCAACGGCGTCAACAAGCAGGGGTCGCTGTCGAACCTGCTGAACACCGCGGCGGCCAACGTCGACGGCAACGGCCAGGCCCTGCACGACACGATCACCAAGCTCGGCCAGGCGGCCGGCACGCTGGCCGGCAACAAGGACGACCTGTTCTCCACGGTCGAGAACCTCGGCAAGTTCTCGCAGTCGCTGGCCGACTCCGACAGCCAGGTCCGCACCTTCGAGGGCCAGCTCGCCGACGTCAGCGGCTACCTGGCGTCCGAAAAGGACAACCTGGCCGCGACCGTGCAGCAGCTGGGCACCACGCTCACCTCGGTGCAGGCGTTCATCGACCAGAACCACGACCGGCTCAAGTCCAATGTGGACAAGCTGGCCGGCATCACCAACGTGCTCGTCGACCAGCGCAGCTCGCTCGCCGAGATCCTCGACGTCGCGCCGGTCGGCCTGAGCAACCTGGTCAACACCTACAACGGCGCGGCCGGCACGCTCGACGCCCGGCCGAACCTCAACGAGCTGACCCAGCCGCCGCTGGTGATGATCTGCCGGCTGCTCAAGCAGGTCGGCACCAACAGCATCCCGGACGTGCTCGGCAACGCCTGCGAGAACATCGCCGGCGTGGTCGACAAGGTGATCCCGCTGCCGTCCCTGGCGCAGACCCTGCAGGCCCTGCAGTCCGGTCAGCTGCCGCCCTTGCCGCTGCCCATCGCCGGGCAGCTCTTCGGAGGTGGCCAGTGAGGAAGCTGCTGACCGTCGGAGCGCTGGTGACGGCGTCCGCACTGGTGCTCACCGGCTGCTCGTTCAAGGGCATCTACGACCTGCCGCTGCCCGGCGGCGCCGACCTCGGCGACCACCCGTACACGGTGAACGTCGAGTTCCGGGACGTCCTCGACCTGACGCCGAAGGCGGGCGTGAAGGTCAACGAGGTGCCGATCGGGCAGGTCGAGAACGTCGGCCTCACCAAGGACGGCTGGCACGCGCTGGTGACCCTCAAGGTCAACGGCGACGTCAAGCTGCCGGCCAACGCGCTGGCCAACGTGAAGCAGTCCAGCCTGCTCGGCGAGAAGTACGTCGAGCTGGCCTCGCCCGGTGACGACCAGGCCCAGGGCAAACTCGCCGACAACGCGACGATCCCGCTGGCCCGGACGAACCGCAGCGTCGAGGTCGAGGAGCTGCTCGGCGCGCTGTCCCTGCTGCTCAACGGCGGTGGTGTCGACCAGCTCAACA
This sequence comes from Amycolatopsis sp. NBC_00348, assembly GCF_036114655.1. NCBI lineage: Bacteria > Bacillati > Actinomycetota > Actinomycetes > Pseudonocardiales > Pseudonocardiaceae > Amycolatopsis > Amycolatopsis sp. NBC_00348. Next base: position 9,077,131 of record NZ_CP107994.1, read on the forward strand.
CCATCACCAAGGAGCTCAACAACGCCACGTCGGGCCGCGAGCCGGACATCAAGGCGCTGCTGGACAACGCGAACCTGCTGGTCACCAACCTGGACAACCAGTCGAAGAACATCACCCGCGCCCTCGACGGGCTCAACCGGCTCTCCTCGACGCTCAACGACCAGAAGGACAAGCTGGTCGGCGCGGTCGACAACCTCGGGCCCGGCCTCGGCGTGCTCGAGTCGCAGCGCGGCCAGCTCGTCACGATGCTCAACGCGCTGAACAACCTCTCCGGCGTGGCCACCGAGACGGTGAACGCGTCGCAGAAGGACCTCGTCGCCGACCTGAAGGCGCTGACGCCGACGCTGCAGAAGCTCGGCGAGGCGGGCAACGACCTGCCGAAGGCACTGCAGATCCTGCTGACGTTCCCGTTCAGCGACCAGGCCGTCAACGGCGTCAAGGGCGACTACTTCAACCTGTACGCCAAGGTGGACCTGAACCTGCAGAACATCGTCAGCAACCTGGGCAACAGCCGGCAGAACATCCTGAACGGGCAGCTCCCGCTCCCGGGCCTGACCGGTGGCGTCGAGGGCACGCCCGCCAACCAGCCGCCGCCGCTGCCGATCCCCGGTGACAGCGGTCAGACGGGTCAACCCGGGAAGTCGTCCGGCCTGTCCGGGCTCTTCGGTCTCCTGTCGGGAGGTAACGGCTGATGCTGGTGCGCAGGACGAGGTTCCAGCTGGTCGCGTTCGCGATCATCTCGATCGCCGCCATCGTGTACGCGCTGATCCGGTTCGCCGGGCTCGGCACGGTGTTCGGCAACAGCGGTTACACGGTGAAGCTCGAGCTCAACGAGTCGGGCGGCATCTTCACCAACGCCGAGGTCACCTACCGCGGCTTCAACGTCGGCCGGGTGGGGGAGCTGCGGCTCACCCAGACCGGCCTGGAGGCGGACCTCGACATCGACCCGTCGGCGCCGCAGGTCCCCGCGGACCTCGACGCCGTCGTCGCCAACCGCTCGGCCGTCGGTGAGCAGTACGTCGACCTGCGGCCCAAGGGCGAAAAGGGTCCGTACCTCGCGGCGGGCTCGGTCATCCCGGCGAACAAGACGACCACCCCGGTCAGCACCGACCGGCTGATCGGCGACCTCGACTCGCTCGCGGCGTCGGTCCCGGTCGACTCGCTGCGCACCGTCGTCGACGAGTCCTACGACGCCTTCCAGGGCACCGGCGGCGACCTGCAGAAGCTGCTCGACACCGCGCGCAGCTTCACCACGACGGCGCAGCAGTACCTGCCGCAGACGATCCAGCTGCTCGACGCCGGCGGCCAGGTGCTCGACACGCAGAACGACGAGGCGCAGAACTTCGCGTCGTTCAGCAAGAGCCTCAACGAGCTCACCGGCACGCTGAAGAACTCCGACGGCGACCTGCGCAAGCTCATCGGCATCACGCCGCAGGTGGCGTCGCAGATCAGCCAGGTGCTGGCCGAGTCCGGCCCGGGCCTGGGTGCGCTGACGGCGAACCTGCTCACCACGGCCAACCTGACCGTGACCCGGCTGGACGGCATCGAGCAGGGCCTGGTGACCTACCCGGCGCTGGCCGGCGCGGCCAGCAGCGTGGCGCCGGGTGACGGCACCGCGCACCTCGGGCTGGTGCTCAACCTCTTCAACCCGCCGGCCTGCACCAAGGGCTACATCCCGTACCAGCAGTACCGGACGGGGGCCGACCTTTCGGCGAAGCCGGCGAAGGAAGACGCGTACTGTGCCGAACCGAAGGGCAGCCCGATCAACGTGCGCGGCGCACAGAACGCCCCGTACAACGGGGTGCCGGTGGCGCCGAGCAACAGCGACGTCGCGGCGAACGCGAACCGGCCGGCCGACGAGCTGGCCGAGGAGCGGAACACGCGGGGCGTGCCCGGCATCATCGGCAGCCCCGGCGTCAGCCTCAACAGCCTGGGTTCGCTGCTCGGGCTCGCCTGACGCGGACTTGATGACCGTTACCTACCCTGGAGTGTTATGAGTTCGGACGAGCGGGCCGCCGTCGCGGTGGCGGAGCCCGAAGAGGAAGCCGGGGCGTCTTCGGCGGCGTCGTCGCCGAACGAGTCCTCCTCGCGGATCCTGGTGCTCGGGGCCGCGGCGCTGGCACTGGCCGCGCTGATCGCCGCCGCGCTCTTCGGGATCCAGTGGTGGGCGGCCGCGTCCGACTCCAACGCCGGGCTGGCCGCCTCGCGCGAAGCCGTCGTCAAGGCGGGCACCAACGCGCTGAAGGCCTACACCGAGGTCGACTACCAGGACCTGGACGGCTTCTTCGCCCGGCAGAAGTCCGTCTCGGACGCCACGATGTCGCAGCAGATCGACCAGTCGGCGCCGACGTTCCGCAAAGCCCTCTCGGACGCCAAGACCAAGGTCACCACCGACGTCCAGGACATCGCCGTCGAGGAGCTCGACGACCACGAAGGCAAGGCCAGCTTCCTCGCCGCGATCGCCACGACCGTCACGCAGGGGGACAAGAGCAGCGCGAAGCCGCTGCGCCTCGAAGTGTCGATGACCCGCGTGGGCGACGACTGGAAGCTGTCCGGCATCGACAGCGTCCCCCTCGTCGCGGCCGGCCAGTAGAGCGTCACCCAGAAGGAGCTGTAGTGCCCCCCTCCCGCCGCCAGCCGCCCCGCAGCACCCCGCCGGTGCGCCGGCCCCGCGTGGCCGGGCTGCGCAAGCCCTCGACGGACGAGTCGCCCGCCGAGCGGACCGGCCAGCTTCCCGCCGTGCCCGAGTCCGCTTCGCCGCCGGCCGAGACGCGCAAGCCGCGGCCGCGCCCGGCACCGCGGCCGGTGCCCCGGCCCGTGGCGAAGCCGCCGGTCGAGGAGCCGTTCGAAACGGCTGGCGGCTTCGCCACGGCGCCCGCCGAGGACACCGCCGTGTTCGCCGCGATCGGCACCGACGAGGACCCGAAGGTCGACGCGCTCACGGGTGAGCCGGCGGCTCCCGCGGACGCCGACGTCGAGGCCGAGCCGGTCCGCCCGGCGCCGCGGCGGAAGAAGCGCGACACCGGGATCGCGAAGCCGACCGAGGTCGACGAGGTCCCCGAGGAGTCCGCCGACAAGCCGGCGGGGCTCGCGACGTCCCGCGCGCAGCGGCCGTACCTCGTGGCCGGCGCGCTGGTGCTCGTCGCGCTGGTCCTGGGCGGGCTGGCGTTCTTCTTCAAGATGGAAGAGGTCCAGGTCTCGAACGCGACCAGCAACACCGCGCTGCTGGACGTCGCGAAGACCGCGCAGGTGAAGGACGCCGTCTCGAAGGCGGCCGAGTCCCTGTTCTCCTACGACTTCAACAACATCAAGAAGACCGAGGACGCGGCGAACGACCTGCTCGCCAACGACGACGTCCGTAACAAGTACAACTCGCTCATGGGCGAGGTGAAGCGGCTCGCGCCGGCCCAGAAGATGATCGTGACGTGCAAGGTCACCCGGGCCGCGGTGATCATGCTCAACGACGACCTGGCGAAGGTGATGGTCTTCGTCGACCAGACCTCGACCCGCACGGACACCAAGAAGACGACCGCCGGCACCGCCCAGCTCCACCTGAACGCCCAGCTCCAGGGCGACAAGTGGAAGATCACGGACATGGACACGTACAACGCGCCCAAGGTGCCGGCCGCGACCGCGGCGCCGTCGTCGTCGGCCCCGGCTTCGCCGTCTCCGACCAAGTAAAAGCCGCCGGGCGACGGGCGCTGCCGCTCGTCGATCCCGGGGCGCCGGCGGTGCGCAGCGGGCGGTAGTCCCGCCGCTACGGTGGGCCGATGGGATTCGAGCAGGCGCACGCCAGCCTCGTCGGCCTAGCGGTCGGTGACGCCTTCGGTGCGCAGATACTCCTGCCCGGCGACCACCCGGACGTCGCCGGCCGGCGACTGCCGGCCGCGCCGTGGACCTGGACCGACGACACCGAGATGGCGTGTTCGATCGTCGCCGTCCTGGCGCGGCACGGCCACCTCGACCAGGACGCCCTCGCCGCCTCGTTCGCCGAGCACTTCGACCCCGGCCGCGGCTACGGCCCCGGCGCGGAGTGGCGCCTGACCCGGATCAAGGCCGGTCAGCCGTGGCCGGAGGTCGCCGAGCGCGACGGCCGCGGCTCCTGGGGCAACGGCGGCGCGATGCGCGTGGCCCCGCTGGGCGCGTGGTTCTGCGACCAGCTGCCGCAGGCGCTGCGCCAGGCCGAGCTGTCCGCGGTGGTGACGCACTCGCACTTCGAAGGCGTCGCGGGCGCGGTGGCCGTCGCGGCGGCGGCCGCGCTGCGGGCCGCGTCGCCCGGACTGGCCGGCGCGGACCTGCTGGACGAGGTGATCCCGCTGGTCCCGCCCGGCCGGGTGCGCGACGGGCTGACGTGGGCCCTGAAGTTCTCCGACGCCCGCGAGGCGGCCGCCAAGCTGGGCACGGGCCGCGAGACGGCCGCGCACGACACGGTCCCGCTGGCCCTGTGGATCGCGGCCCGCTTCGGCGACAACTTCACCGACGCCCTCTGGACGGCGGCCCAGGTGGCCGAGGACGTCGACACGGTGTCCGCCATCGTGGGCGGCGTCCTGGCCGCGGACGGCACGCCGATCCCGGACCAGTGGCTCGAGGCGTGCGAGCCACTGCCGGAGTGGGTCGGGCTCACCGGCCGCGCCTGAGCGGCCCGACACGCCCGGCTGACGGCACTCGGCGCCCCCAACGAGCCGACGTGGGTCCCGGCTCACCGGCCGGGTCCGAGCACCTCGGCACGACCGGTCGACGGCCCCGGAGGACCGGTGGGCGAGCTGTGACCCGCCCGAGTCACTCCGCTCGCCCCGCCGGACCCGTCTCGGCGGCTCTCGGCGACCTCCAGCACCCCCGTCACCGACGACGGCGGCCGACCGGACCACCGACCCCCGCGGAGGCGCCGGGAAGCCCCGGGAAGAGCCCGGACGGGCCGGGGCGCGCGGGACTCCTGGTGCGGGTGTGACGTCGCCCCCGCGGGGCGTCAACCGCTCACGCAAACCGCCGCGACACGCCACCGATGGCGGAACCCGGGGCCGTCCGAAGTGGTCCGGAACGCCGGCCGCACGGCACAAGAACTCGGCAAACCCGCAGGTCCAGCGGACAGTGGTGGCGCTACTGGCCGGTAGCTGGGAGGATATTCGGCCGCTCACGCTCCGCAGACCTACTTCCACGCTGCGCCAACCGGCGGGACCCCCGTGTGGCATCTTGACTCTCGCGCCCGGTGGGTTCACGCTTACTCCCGACGGCGAAACCGGCAGCCCTTGCGGGAGGGACAACCGGGTCGCCTGGAGGCATACCTGAAGACGTCGCGAAGCAGGCTGGGCCCCATCGGGAGCGCCCCCTGGACAGACCGCGCCGTTCGGGCTAGACTGCCTCTTTGCGCTGCCCTCTTTCAGGCTGCCCGGAGCCGGTAGTTAGGATAGTGGGCACACGGCACCCTTGACAGTCGCTCATAGCTGTTGCTATGGCGGCCGTCACCGCTCATGTCCCCGGAAGGACGCATCTTGGCAGTCTCTCCCGCGAACCAGGCCACTGCTGCGACCACCTCGGCTGAATCTCGCTCGGAGTCCACGGGAATCCCCGGCGCGCCCAAGCGGGTTTCCTTCGCAAAGATTCGCGAACCGCTCAACACCCCCAACCTGCTCGACGTCCAGATCCAGTCGTTCCAGTGGTTCACCGGGGACGAAGCGTGGTTCGAACGCCGTGTCGAAGAAGGTGAAGAAAACCCGGTCGGCGGCCTCGAAGAGGTCCTCAACGAGATCTCCCCGATCGAGGACTTCTCCGGCTCGATGTCCCTGTCCTTCTCCGCTCCGCGCTTCGACGAGGTCAAGGCCTCGATCGAGGAGTGCAAGGACAAGGACATGACGTACGCGGCCCCGCTGTTCGTCACGGCGGAGTTCGTCAACAACAACACGGGCGAGATCAAGAGCCAGACGGTCTTCCTGGGCGACTTCCCGGTGATGACCGACAAGGGCACCTTCATCATCAACGGCACCGAGCGTGTCGTCGTGTCCCAGCTGGTCCGCTCGCCGGGCGTCTACTACTCGAAGGACGTCGACAAGACGACCGACAAGGACGTCTTCAGCGTCCGCGTGATCCCGAGCCGCGGCGCGTGGCTCGAGTTCGACGTCGACAAGCGCGACACCGTCGGCGTCCGGATCGACCGCAAGCGCCGCCAGCCGGTCACCGTGCTGCTGAAGGCGCTCGGCTGGACCACCGAGGCGATCCGCGAGCGCTTCTCCTTCTCGGAGACGCTGCTGGCGACCCTCGAGAAGGACCACACGGCCGGCACCGACGAGGCCCTGCTCGACATCTACCGCAAGCTGCGCCCGGGTGAGCCGCCCACGAAGGAGAGCGCGCAGACCCTGCTGGAGAACCTGTTCTTCAAGGCGAAGCGCTACGACCTGGCCAAGGTCGGCCGGTACAAGGTCAACAAGAAGCTCGGCCTGTCGACGCCGTACGACACGGGGACGCTGACCGAAGAGGACATCGTCACCACCATCGAGTACCTGGTCCGGCTGCACGCCGGCGAGGACCGGATGGACGCCGACAACGGCACCGAGATCCCGGTCGAGACCGACGACATCGACCACTTCGGCAACCGTCGCCTGCGCACCGTCGGCGAGCTGATCCAGAACCAGATCCGGGTCGGCCTGTCGCGCACCGAGCGAGTCGTGCGTGAGCGCATGACCACGCAGGACGTCGAGGCGATCACCCCGCAGACCCTGATCAACATCCGCCCGATCGGCGCGGCGATCAAGGAGTTCTTCGGCACCTCGCAGCTGTCGCAGTTCATGGACCAGAACAACCCGCTGTCGGGCCTGACGCACAAGCGTCGTCTGTCGGCCCTCGGCCCGGGTGGTCTGTCCCGTGAGCGCGCCGGCATGGAGGTCCGGGACGTCCACCCGTCGCACTACGGCCGGATGTGCCCGATCGAGACGCCGGAAGGCCCGAACATCGGCCTGATCGGCTCGCTCTGCTCCTACGCGCGGGTCAACCCGTTCGGCTTCATCGAGACGCCGTACCGCAAGGTCGTCGAGGGCCGGGTCACCGACCAGGTCGACTACCTGACCGCGGACGAGGAGGACCGGTACGTCAAGGCGCAGGCCAACGCACCGATCACCGACGACGGCACCTACGTCGAAGACCGGGTCATGGCCCGCCGCAAGGGCGGCGAGGTCGAGCTGATCGACCCGCTCGACATCGACTACATGGACGTCTCGCCGCGGCAGATGGTCTCGGTCGCGACGGCGATGATCCCGTTCCTCGAGCACGACGACGCGAACCGCGCCCTGATGGGTGCGAACATGCAGCGCCAGGCCGTGCCGCTGCTCCGCAACCAGGCGCCGTACGTCGGCACCGGGGTGGAGCTGCGTGCTGCGGTCGACGCCGGTGACGTGCTCGTCGCCGAGCAGTCGGGTGTCATCGAGGAGCTCTCGGCGGACCTGATCACGATCATGCACGACGACGGCACGCGGAAGAGCTACGGACTGTACAAGTTCCGCCGCTCGAACCACGGCACCTGCTTCAACCACCGCCCGATCGTCAACGAGGGCGACCGGGTCGAGCAGGGTCAGGTCATCGCCGATGGCCCGTCCACCGAAAACGGTGAGATGGCGCTCGGCAAGAACCTGCTCGTCGCGGTCATGCCGTGGGAGGGCCACAACTACGAGGACGCGATCATCCTCTCGGAGCGCCTGGTGCAGGACGACGTGCTCACGTCGATCCACATCGAGGAGCACGAGATCGACGCCCGCGACACCAAGCTGGGCGCCGAGGAGATCACCCGGGACATCCCGAACGTCTCCGAAGAGGTCCTCGCGGACCTCGACGAGCGCGGCATCATCCGGATCGGTGCCGAGGTCCGCGACGGCGACATCCTCGTCGGCAAGGTCACGCCCAAGGGCGAGACCGAGCTGACGCCGGAAGAGCGTCTGCTCCGCGCGATCTTCGGCGAGAAGGCCCGCGAAGTCCGCGACACCTCGCTGAAGGTGCCGCACGGCGAGACCGGCAAGGTCATCGGCATCCGCGTGTTCTCGCGCGAGGACGACGACGAGCTGCCCCCGGGCGTCAACGAGCTGGTCCGCGTCTACGTGGCCCAGAAGCGCAAGATCCAGCCGGGCGACAAGCTCGCCGGGCGCCACGGCAACAAGGGCGTCATCGGCAAGATCCTGCCGGCCGAGGACATGCCGTTCATGGAGGACGGCACGCCCGTCGACATCATCCTGAACACGCACGGTGTGCCGCGACGGATGAACATCGGCCAGATCCTCGAGCTGCACCTGGGCTGGCTGGCCTCGCAGGGCTGGGAGATCAAGGGCAACCCCGACTGGGCGAAGAACCTCAACGAGGAGCTCTACGACGTCGCGCCCGGCACGAACACCGCGACCCCGGTGTTCGACGGCGCGAAGGAAGAGGAGCTCACCGGGCTGCTCGGGGCGACCAAGCCGAACCGCGACGGCGAGCGCATGGTCAAGGAGAACGGCAAGGCCACGCTGCTCGACGGCCGCTCCGGCGAGCCGTACCCGTACCCGGTCGCCGTCGGCTACATGTACATCCTGAAGCTGCACCACCTGGTCGACGACAAGATCCACGCCCGCTCCACCGGTCCGTACTCGATGATCACGCAGCAGCCGCTGGGTGGTAAGGCGCAGTTCGGTGGCCAGCGCTTCGGTGAGATGGAGTGCTGGGCGATGCAGGCGTACGGCGCTGCCTACACGCTGCAGGAGCTGCTGACGATCAAGTCGGACGACGTGGTCGGCCGCGTCAAGGTGTACGAGGCCATCGTCAAGGGGGAGAACATCCCCGAGCCGGGTATCCCGGAGTCGTTCAAGGTGCTCCTCAAGGAGCTCCAGTCGCTGTGCCTGAACGTCGAGGTGCTCTCCAGCGACGGTGCGGCCATCGAGATGCGCGACTCCGACGACGAGGACCTCGAGCGCGCGGCGGCGAACCTCGGCATCAACCTGTCCCGCAACGAGTCGCCCTCGGTGGACGACGTCGTGCACTGATCGCGAGCTGAGCTGGGTAACCCGGGTGCGGGTGTCCCGCAAGGACACCGCCTCCGGGCCCAGCTCGCCCGCCAACCCCTCTAGTCGAATCAACCCCAAGGGGATGCAAAGACGTGCTGGACGTCAATTTCTTCGATGAGCTCCGCATCGGCCTTGCCACCGCTGACGACATCCGCCAGTGGTCCTTCGGTGAGGTGAAGAAGCCGGAGACCATCAACTACCGCACGCTCAAGCCCGAGAAGGACGGCCTCTTCTGCGAGAAGATCTTCGGCCCGACCCGGGACTGGGAGTGCTACTGCGGCAAGTACAAGCGCGTCCGCTTCAAGGGCATCATCTGTGAGCGCTGCGGCGTCGAGGTGACCCGCGCCAAGGTGCGCCGTGAGCGGATGGGCCACATCGAGCTGGCCGCACCGGTCACCCACATCTGGTACTTCAAGGGTGTTCCGTCCCGCCTCGGCTACCTGCTGGACCTGGCGCCGAAGGACCTCGAGAAGATCATCTACTTCGCTGCTTACGTCATCACGGGCGTGAACACGGAGCTGCGCCACAACGACCTGCCGACCCTCGAGAACGAGATCGGCGTCGAGCGCAAGAACCTCGAGACCAAGCGTGACGCGGACATCGAGTCCCGCGCCCAGAAGCTGGAAGCCGACCTGGCCGAGCTGGAGGCGGAGGGCGCCAAGTCCGACGTCCGCCGCAAGGTCAAGGAAGGCGGCGAGCGCGAGATGCGTCAGCTGCGTGACCGCGCCGGTCGCGAGCTGGACCGCCTCGAAGAGGTCTGGACGACCTTCACGAAGCTCGACACCCGTCAGCTGATCGCCGACGAGCTGCTCTACCGCGAGCTCGTCGACCGCTACGGCGAGTACTTCACCGGCGGCATGGGCGCGGAGGCCATCCAGAAGCTGGCCACCGAGTTCGACGTCGCGGCCGAAGCCGACAACCTGCGCGACACCATCCGCAACGGCAAGGGGCAGAAGAAGCTCCGCGCGCTGAAGCGGCTCAAGGTCGTCGCGGCCTTCCAGGCCACCGGCAACGACCCCCGCGGCATGGTGCTCGACGCCGTCCCGGTCATCCCGCCGGACCTGCGCCCGATGGTGCAGCTCGACGGTGGCCGGTTCGCGACGTCGGACCTGAACGACCTGTACCGCCGCGTGATCAACCGCAACAACCGCCTCAAGCGGCTGATCGACCTCGGCGCGCCCGAGATCATCGTCAACAACGAGAAGCGGATGCTGCAGGAGGCCGTCGACGCGCTGTTCGACAACGGCCGCCGCGGCCGTCCGGTCACCGGCCCGGGCAACCGGCCGCTGAAGTCGCTGTCCGACCTGCTCAAGGGCAAGCAGGGCCGGTTCCGCCAGAACCTGCTCGGCAAGCGCGTCGACTACTCGGGCCGTTCGGTCATCATCGTCGGGCCGCAGCTGAAGCTGCACCAGTGCGGTCTGCCGAAGGACATGGCGCTCGAGCTGTTCAAGCCGTTCGTCATGAAGCGGCTGGTCGACCTGAACCACGCGCAGAACATCAAGTCCGCCAAGCGGATGGTGGAGCGCTCGCGGCCGCAGGTGTGGGACGTGCTCGAAGAGGTCATCACCGGTCACCCGGTGATGCTGAACCGCGCGCCGACCCTGCACCGCCTCGGCATCCAGGCCTTCGAGCCGCAGCTGGTCGAGGGCAAGGCCATCCAGCTGCACCCGCTGGTCTGCGAAGCGTTCAACGCGGACTTCGACGGTGACCAGATGGCGGTGCACCTGCCGCTGTCGGCCGAGGCGCAGGCCGAGGCCCGGATCCTGATGCTGTCGGCGAACAACATCCTGTCGCCGGCGTCGGGCCGTCCGCTCGCCATGCCGCGACTGGACATGGTGACGGGCCTGTTCCACCTGACCCGGCTCAACGAGAAGGCCGACGGCGCGGGCGGCGCGTACTCCTCGCCGGCCGAGGCCATCATGGCCTACGACCGCAAGGCGCTGAGCCTGCACGCCCCGATCAAGATCCGCGTCAAGGACCGTCAGCCGGCGAAGGCCGACGAGGCCCGGCTCGCGGAAAAGGGCTGGGAGCCGGGCAAGACCTGGCTGGCCGAGACGACCCTGGGCCGCGTGCTGTTCAACGAGCTGCTGCCGGCGGACTACCCGTTCATCAACGAGCCGATGCCGAAGAAGCGGCAGGCCGCGATCGTGAACGACCTCGCCGAGCGGTACTCGATGACCCAGGTCGCGCAGACCCTGGACCGGCTGAAGGACGCCGGTTTCTACTGGGCGACCCGGTCGGGTGTCACCGTGGCGATCTCCGACGTCCTGGTGCCTGTGGGCAAGAAGGCCATCCTCGACGAGTACGAGGGCAAGGCCTCCCAGGTGGAGAAGCGCTACCAGCGTGGTCAGCTGTCGCACACCGAGCGCAACAACGAGCTCGTCAAGGTGTGGACGCAGGCCACCGAAGAGGTCCACAAGATCATGGAGACGGCGCTGCCGGACGACAACCCGATCGCCATGATCGTGAAGTCGGGCGCGGCGGGCAACATGACGCAGGTCCGGTCGCTGGCCGGCATGCGTGGCCTGGTGTCGAACCCGAAGGGTGAGTACATCCCGCGTCCGATCAAGGCCAACTTCCGTGAAGGCCTGTCGGTGGCGGAGTACTTCATCGCGACGCACGGTGCCCGCAAGGGCCTGGCGGACACGGCGCTGCGTACCGCCGACTCGGGTTACCTGACCCGTCGTCTGGTGGACGTCTCGCAGGACGTCATCGTCCGCGAGGTCGACTGCGGCACCACGCGCGGCATCATGATGCCGATCGGCGAGGACATCGGCGACGGCAAGGTGCTGCGTGACCAGCACGTCGAGACCAGCGTGTACGCGCGGAACCTCGCGACGGACGCGGTGGACGCCAAGGGCAACGTCGTGCTGAACGCCGCGGACGACATCGGCGACCCGGCCATCGACAAGCTGATCTCCAGCGGCATCTCGAAGGTCAAGGTCCGCTCGGTGCTGACCTGCGAGTCGGCCGTCGGCATCTGCGCGACCTGCTACGGCCGCTCGATGGCGACCGGTCTGCTCGTCGACGTCGGCGAGGCCGTGGGTATCGTCGCGGCCCAGTCGATCGGTGAGCCGGGTACGCAGCTGACGATGCGTACGTTCCACCAGGGTGGTGTCGCCGGTGACGACATCACGACCGGTCTGCCCCGTGTCCAGGAGCTGTTCGAGGCCCGGGTCCCGAAGGGCAAGGCGCCGATCGCCGACGTCGATGGCCGTGTGCGCATCGAGGAGAGCGAGCGGTTCTGGAAGATCACGCTGATCCCGGACGACGGCGGCGAAGAGATCGTCTTCGACAAGCTGTCCAAGCGTCAGCGGCTCGCCAACACCCCGAACGGCCCGCTGGGCGACGGTGACCACGTCAACGTCGGGCAGCAGCTGCTCGAGGGCACCCCGGACCCGCACGAGGTCCTGCGCGTGATGGGCCCGCGTGAGGCGCAGATGCACCTCACCGACGAGGTCCAGAAGGTGTACCGGGCCCAGGGTGTGTCGATCCACGACAAGCACATCGAGGTCATCGTCCGGCAGATGCTGCGCCGGGTGACGGTCATCGACTCGGGTGGCACGGACTTCCTGCCGGGCGAGCTGCCCGAGCGGACCAAGTTCGAGGCACGCAACCGTTCGACGGTCTCCGAAGGCGGCGAGCCGGCTTCGGGCCGTCCGGTGCTGATGGGGATCACGAAGGCGTCGCTCACCACGGACTCGTGGCTGTCGGCGGCGTCGTTCCAGGAGACCACGCGCGTCCTGACCGACGCGGCCATCAACGGCCGCTCGGACCGGCTCGTGGGCCTCAAGGAGAACGTGATCATCGGTAAGCTGATCCCGGCCGGTACGGGCATCAACAAGTACCGCAACATCCAGGTGCAGCCGACGGAAGAGGCCCGGGTCGCCGCGTACGCGATCCCGTCCTACGACGACGGCTACTACACCCCGGACGTGTTCGGTACGGGCACCGGTGCCGCGGTCCCGCTGGACGACTACGACTTCGGCCGCGACTTCCGCTGACGAAGCTGATCCACGAGAAGGGCCCCCGCCGGGTTTCCGGCGGGGGCCCTTCCCGTTTACCGGCGTGCCCGCGGTGACTGTTCCGTCGCCGCGGCCGTGGCGCCGCCCAGCTTGCTCGCTGCACCCGCGGTGGCCCGGCCGCCGAGCTGCCAGTGACCGGGCGATCCTGCGCTGCTTTCGTGCACGCCGAGAACGGCCGCGGCGTCACACCGCCGTTCAGCGAGCGGGTTCGACGTCGGGAGCGTCCCGTAGGCGAGCTAACACCACCGACTACCTGCTGTATTTCCTGTCGCCGCTGGGCGGATCCGGTACGAGAACCCGGCCCAGCTCGGCGTGCAGGGCCGGAGGAGAACCCAACCCTGCTCCGGTTCGACGCCGTACACGGCGACGCGCCGCCGCCGACCGTGCCCACCCAGCCGCCGGGCTGTGGTGGGCAGAGCCGGGCAAGTGCCCCCGGTCCACTGTGGACCGGGGGCACCGTCGTTCACGGGAGGCCGTGGCGGCTCACCGGGAAGTCGAAGTACGTGTCCGGGAACGGCTCGTTGTCCAGGGTGTAGTGCCACCACTCCTCGGGCAGGTTGTGGAAGCCCGCCGCGATCAGGGTGGTCCGGAGCAGGTCGCGGTGCTGCCGCGCGATGCCCGTGATCGCCGGGTTGTCGGTGTGGGCGAGCGGGTCGAAGCAGTCGTAACCCGTGCCCATGTCGACCATGTTGTCGGGGAAGCGGCTGCCCTGCGGCGCGAAGCACGGCCTCAGCGGTTCGCCAGGGAAGTAGGGCCGCTGCGGCCGCGGCGGGATCCTGACGAGCGTGAGGTCCATGGTGCTGCCGCGGCTGTGCCCGGACTTCTCGGCGATGTAGCCGTCCTCGAAGAGCCGGTCCTTGGCGACGTTCGGGTAGAACTCGGCCTTCATCTTCTCGTCGGCGAGGTCCTTCGCCCACCGCACGAAGTGGTCGACCGCGCGTTGCGGCCGGTAGCAGTCGTAGACCTTGAGCGTGTAGCCCAGCTTCCGCAGCTGCGCCTGGGCGGTGCGCAGGCCCTCGGCGGCCTGCCGGGTCAGGACGCAGGTGGGCTCGAGGTACCCGTCGACGCGCCGGCCGACGAAGTTGTGCGGTGTGGCGTAGCGGATGTCCTGCAGGATCGACGGCGCGACATCGGACAGGGCGACGAACTCGTGCGACGTGGTGGTCGCCTCGGCCGGGCCGGGGACGGCGAAGGTGGACAGGGCCGCGAGAGTGACGGCGAGGGTGCGTATCCGGGTGGAAATCGGCATACCGCACGTCTAGCAGGAAATCGTCTCGCGATCAGCCGCCGCTCAGGGGGAGACTTGACGGCTTTTGGCCGATTTGCGTGCGGTGTAACGGTTTTCGCGCCCGCGGTCGTGACGTCCGGTAGCCGAGCCGTTGTCGGCAAATCTTCCGTCACCGTGACCGCGGTCGGCTGGGGAAGATGGGCTGTGGCTGACTCTGTGCCCTTCACGGACAACTTCTCGGACCTCTCCAACACGCAGGGGTACCAGTTCGAGTTCCGCTGTGAACGCTGTGGGAACGGTTTCCGTTCCGCGTTCCAGCGCGACAACATGGAAACCGGGCGAAGCGTGCTTCGCACCGTCGGCTCGTTCTTCGGCGGGACGCTGCGGGACCTGAGCAACTCGGCCGACCAGTGGCGCTACGACCGCGCGACGAACTCGCCCGCCAAGGACCGCGCGCTGGCCGCGGCCGTCAAGGAGATCACCCCGAGCTTCCGGCAGTGCCGCGGCTGCGGCGACTGGATGTGCCACGACCAGTGCTGGAACGAGGAGATCGGCCAGTGCCTGCGCTGCTCGCCGAGCGTCGCCGAGGAGATCTCGCGCGCGCAGGCTTCCGCGCAGCGCGACCAGATCTGGGACAAGGCCCGCGAGCGGGACTGGACGTCCGGTCTCGACATCGACACCCGCGCGAAGGTGTCCTGCCCGGGCTGCGGCCTCAAGGCCGAAGGCGGCAAGTTCTGCCAGTCGTGCGGCACCGCGCTGGCGATGAAGGTGCGCTGCGGCGGCTGCGGCAGCGAGAGCAACAAGGCCGGCGCGATGTTCTGCTCGGACTGCGGCAACCGATTCTGACCCGGAGTTCCCGGGAATTCACAACGAGTAAGTAAACGAGCAGCCCCGGCGTTCAGGCGCCGGGGCTGCGCCATTGTGACCAACCGTGACGCCGCTGAGTGGTCCCCGTTGCTCAACCTCGGCGGCCACCCTTTCGGACCAATGGTGGCGCGCAACGCTTTGCCCGCTTGGCGCGAATATCTCGCGGTCCTGGCTGGTGACAATTTCCGTTGTGCCCCAACGATTCCCCGGCGAATCGGTGGTTCGGCGCGCCATTCCGCCCGGAAAGGGAACAGGGAGACGAATGTGATCGAAACACCTGGTGACGAAGAATCTCGCGGCGCGCGCCGAGGGTATGCCGAAGAAGTGGCTGCTGGTCTAGGCCGGTGACGAGAACAAGGCGATCTGCCCGAACAGCGACTCGAACGGCGCCGGCTCCAACGGCGGCTGGATCCAGACGAGCCCGGACGACAAGTATCTCTACCGCGCGATCGTCGGGCGGCAGAAAGGCACGCTCTCGGCGGACGACACGATCGAGGACGTCCAGGGCCGGGTCGACACGAACGCGAAGGCGCAGCAGGGCGGGGCGGCGACCTGCCGACCGTCGTCGGCGCGGCCCCGATCAACCCCGGCACGCCGGGCGCGGCCCGCATCGGGGCGCCTACGACAAACCTGACGCTCGGCAGCGACGGTTTCTCCCACGAAACCGACACACCGCAGCACCTCGCGGTGTCGATCTACTTCGTCGCACGGTCCGGTTTGGACGGTGACTCGGCATCGCGGTGATCGCGATCGCCGCGGTGACCGCCACACAGCCGCAGCTCGTCACCGATCCGCACGGCCCCGCAGCCAGATCCCGCCGGGGCGGCCGCCGTCGACGTCGAGGTCCGCATCCAGCCGCTCGGCCTGCGTCCCGGCCGTTGACGACGCAGCGGTCCAGCTCCAGCCCGACATCGGCGACGAGCTGCTCGAAGCCGGGAAGAGCGTTGCTAGGCCAGGCTTTTCGCGAACCAGTGCTCGGCGTACTGGTCGTCGTTGAAGGGCTCGACCTCGGCGTACCCGGTTCGCGCGTAGAGCGCCCGGGCCTCGACGAGGTCGTGGCGGGTGTCGAGCCGCATGTGCCGCGCGCCGAGCCTGCGGGCGGCGTCCTCGGCCGCCGCGACCAGCCGCGGGGCCGCTCCCGAGCCGCGGTGGGCGGGCTTGACGTATATCTTCGTCAGCTCGCCGACCCCCGGCTCGAGGACGCGGGTGCCGACACAGCCGGCGAGCACACCGTCCCACGATCCCAGCAGGAACGCCCCGGTCGGGGCGACCAGGTCGGTGCCCGGCTCGTCGGCCAGCGCGATCGCCATCTCCGCGTCGGTGACCGGGCGGCCGTAGTACCGCGAAGCGACTTCCTCCATGTACTCGCGCATGATCGCGACGGCGTCCGGGTGACTGACGGGGACCTCGGTGATGTTCCACTCCACGTCCCCATCCTGGGGAAGCTGTCCACCGAATTCAGCGGCGGCGCCCGACCCCGGGCACCATGAAGGCATGACGCCTGTCACGAAGCGCCTCACGATCGTGGCCGTCCTGCTGATCACGGCGGGTGCGGTCCTGCTGTCGGTGGGCGCGATCGGTTTCCGGGCCACCTCCGACGAGCCGGACGCCAACATCGGCGCCGGGTTTGCCCTGCTCGCCGGGCCGTACGTCGTCGGCCTGGGCGTGGTGTTCGCCTTGTCGGCCGGCCTCACGCACCTGACGTCCCGCCGCCGCTGACGGCTACCGCGGCGAGTGCTCCCACAGCGCCGCGGGCAGGTTGCCGGCCAGGTCGGCCAGGTAGTCGGCCTCGGCCACGAGGTTCTGCCGCGTCGCGCAGCCCGGGCCCCAGGTCCGCGCCGACCCGTGCTCGACGACGACGTCCCGCTGCGCGAACCGCGGGTGCGCGGCCAGCCAGCGGGCGAGCTCGCCCTCGAGGCGCGAGTCCGGCGGCAGCGTCGGCATGGTCATCGCCCGGCCGGCGACGATCCGCAGCTCCGGGCACTCCGGCACCCGCACCTGGGTGACGTGGGTGTCGCGCAGGTGGGTGTGGTCGTCGAAGTTGCGGTACGGCTCCTGGTCGTCGATCCCGATCACCGGCCGGTCGCGGTGGCGGAACTCGACCCAGGTCTCCCGCGGGTGGTCCGCCAGCGGCCGGCCGGTCGGGTGGACGACGCCGAACGTCGGCGCCGCGCCCTCCTCGCCCGGGACGCCACTGTGGAACGTGCCCCCGCACTCGGCCGCGAAGGCCTTGAACCAGTGCTCTTTCCGGTTCTCCGAGGACTTCGTCTGCGACCGCCACCAGAGCCCGACGACGGCCGCGACCACCACCACGACGAGCGCGATCCCGAGGATCACCGCTCCGGTACCGCCACCATCGGCGAGGTGCATCGTCAGAAGTCCAGGTCCGCGCGGGTCTCGTCGTCCGGCTGGTCCCGGCCCGTTTCGCCGTAGTCGCTCGCCTTCTTGGCGTTCTTGACGTGGCTGTTGAGCTTGCCGAGGTGGTCGTTGACCGTCTTGGCCGGGTTGTCGCCGGGGTTGGCCGGGTCGAACCCGAGCACGCCCTTGACCGCGGCCTCGCCGCCCTTCTTCAGGACCTCGGTGGCGCCGGTCTTCAGGATCGTCGGCGTGTACTGGATGTTGGCCGCCGCGTCCTTGACCGGGTTCTCCCAGGCCTTGGCCCAGCGCTTGCCGAGCATCCCGTTCTCACCCATGGCCTTCTCGAGCAGCGTCCGGCCTTCGTTGCCCTTGGTGATCTTCGCGAGCGCCTTGCCCGTGTCGGAGCCGGCGAACACCCGGCCGAGCTTCGACGCGGCCAGCTCGGCCTTCATCTTCTCCAGCCAGGCGAGGATCTTCTGCAGCAGCTCGCGGACCTTCGACACCTTCTGCGTCGTCTTCGCCGTGGTGGTGCCGAGCTTGACCTCGGACGCCGTCCCCGCGGTGGCCACCGACGCCCCGCAGGTCGGCACCGCGGCGGCCAGCGCCGGCACCCAGATCATGATCAGCCAGGTGATCAGCTCGGTCAGGATCGCCTTGATCAGGTCCTCGACGAAGCTCATCAGCATGCTGCTCAGCTGCAGCATCTGCGCCAGATCGCCGGACTTCGCGGAGACGCCGCCGATGCCGTGCGCGAACTCGCCGAGCGACCGGCGGGCCGCGTCACCCGCGTCGCCCTTCCACTGCGCGAGCGAAGAGTCGGCGACCTCGGCGAAGTTCTTCGCCAGCTGGTCCAGACCGGTGGCGATCGCGGTGAAGTTCTCCGCCGCGACGCCGAGCGCCGGGCCGTCGCCGCTGACGAAGTGGATCGCGTCCTGGATCGGCTGGACGGCGCTGAGCAGGAAGTTCAGCCCCTGGCCGACGAGCCAGCCGAGCGGGTCGGTGGCGATGTCGGTGATCGTGCTGGAGCTCGACTGGATGAAACCCGCCGTGTCGGTGGCGATCGAGGTGAGCCCGAGCGTGATGTCCGCGCCGTCGGGGTGCGGCGCGGCGACGGCCTTGACCACCGAGACGGCGTCTTGGCCGACGGTCACCGCGCTGCCCGCGAACGGCGTCGCCTTGACCGCGTTGCCGGCGTTCACCCCGAGCACGGTGGCCGGGTCGTCCGGCTTGACCGTGACGCCGCTCGCGACGTCCTGGAACTCCGCCATCGTCGGTCCCCCTACGGCTTCTTCGGCCCGTCGAGCAGGACCTCGACCTGCCCGAAGAAGGCTTTGTGGTCGTCCTCGGTGCCCTGGTAGACGCGCGCCGCGTCGGTGAACTTCTCCTGCGCCGAGGTCAGGCCGTCGGCCATCGACCCCAGCAGGTCGCGCAGCTCGCGCAGCGTCTCGTCGTACCCGTGCTTGGTGAACAGGCCCACCACGCCCCAGGACTTGTCCCCGACGTCGGCTTGGCCGACCTTCTCGGTGAACTTCGCGCCCTGCTCGCGGTACTTGCCGAGCACGCCGGCGTAGCTGTGCAGCGCGTCCACCCGGACCTGGTAACCACCGGCACCGTCGGGCATCAGTCCTCCTCTTCGAACAGGTTGCGCAGGAAGCTGTCGCCCGCGGACCCGCCGCTCGCGGGCGGGGCCGCCGGCGGGTCCGGGGCGTCGGCCTTCCGCAGGACCCGGTCTTCGGAGAAGTCCTCGGGAGCTGCGATCGGCGGCGCGGTCTCTTCCGCCAGCTTCGACCGCAGTTCTTCGACGCTGGTTCCGAACGCCTCGGCCTGCGTTTCGAGGACCTGCTCGACGAGCCCGTCGTCGCCCACGTGCTCCTGGACGATGACGGCCTGCCGCCGGGCGGCCGCGCCGACGGCTTCCCGCAGCGTCGCCATCAGGGCCGCCGACAGCGCCTGCGGGCCCTTCGCGAGAGCCGCGTCGGTGAACGTGACGTCGAGGACCGCGCCACCCGGCCCGGTGACCACCGTGACCCCGCCGTCCGGCGACGCCGCGGTCGCCCGCAGCCCGGTCAGCTCCTGCCGCATCCCGTCCAGTCCGGCGAACCGCTCGTCGGCGTCCCGGATACCTGCCTCGAACCGCTGGAACTCGGCGACCAGCTGGTCGAACTCCGCCGACATGTCCTGCTTCCTCCCGAACGCCCGGTACGTGGTCCACCCATCGTGGCCCCTCGGCGACGGTGTGACGCGGGGAACGGTGGATCCGATCCCACTGCGTCACCCGATCGGGAAATGGGTAGGTTTCGGCCGCAAGGGGAAGCAGGGGACAAGCGCTAGGAGTGTGTGATGAGCAGCACCGAAGGGGCCGGACGGTCCGAAGAGGAAGACCGGAAGCAGAGCGGCAGCCACGCGGCACCCGAGGGGGCCGGCGTGCACCCGCTGATCGATCTCTCGCGTGACCCGAACCCGGGCAAGCCGGACCACGCGAAGCCCGAAGAGGACTGAGCGGCGGGGCGCGAAACGGGGCCGTGGCGGCGTTCCCGGCCCCGTCGGGCCCGGCCGCGCCACCCTGCGGAATGTCCGGCGCTCCGCCCGTGTTGAGAGGTAGGCTGAGGGTTCGTCGACCTTCAGACCCCCCGCTTCGCCCGTCCGGTAGATGGGCGGGTATCTTTGGAGACCGTGCCCGGCAGGCGTCGGGCCGCTCCGCGTGCCGTGCGGCATGGGCGGGGTGCTCAGGCACCCGGTCACCGGCTTCGGCAGGTCGGGGTTGCGACGGAAAATCCCTACGGGAAGTTACCGGTCGAGAGACCGTGACGCGGGCCGACACGCCCGACCGCGGGGGCCGGTGAAGACACGTAGAAGCAAGATCACGACAGGAAGCTGGTCCATTGCCCACGATCCAGCAGCTGGTCCGCAAGGGCCGCCAGGACAAGGCTGCCAAGCAGAAGACCGCGGCCCTCAAGGGGAGCCCGCAGCGGCGTGGCGTGTGCACTCGCGTGTACACCACGACCCCCAAGAAGCCGAACTCGGCGCTGCGCAAGGTCGCGCGTGTGAAGCTGACCAGCGGCATCGAGGTCACCGCCTACATCCCCGGTGAGGGCCACAACCTGCAGGAGCACTCGATGGTGCTCGTGCGCGGTGGTCGTGTGAAGGACCTTCCGGGTGTCCGCTACAAGATCATCCGTGGTTCTCTCGACACCCAGGGTGTGAAGAACCGCAAGCAGGCGCGCAGCCGCTACGGCGCGAAGAAGGAGAAGAGCTAATGCCCCGCAAGGGTCCGGCCCCCAAGCGGCCGCTGATCTCCGACCCCGTCTACGCCTCCCCGCTGGTCACCCAGCTGGTGAACAAGGTGCTGAAGGACGGGAAGCGCTCCCTCGCCGAGCGCATCGTGTACGGCGCGCTCGAAGGCGCTCGCGAGAAGTCCGGCACCGACCCGGTCGTCACGCTGAAGCGCGCTCTCGACAACGTGAAGCCCACCATCGAGGTGAAGAGCCGCCGCGTCGGTGGCGCCACCTACCAGGTGCCGATCGAGGTCAAGCCGGGTCGCTCCACGACCCTGGCGCTGCGCTGGCTGGTCTCCTTCTCGCAGGCTCGTCGCGAGAAGACGATGATCGAGCGCCTGCAGAACGAGCTCCTCGACGCTTCCAACGGCCTCGGTGCCAGCGTGAAGCGCCGCGAGGACACGCACAAGATGGCCGAGTCCAACCGGGCCTTCGCGCACTACCGCTGGTGATGATCGCCCGGCTGTCGATCAAGCCATGCCGGGCCCCAAGCTTGAGAACAGGGGAACACTCTCGTGGCACGTGACGTGCTGACCGACCTGAACAAGGTCCGCAACATCGGCATCATGGCCCACATCGACGCCGGCAAGACGACGACCACCGAGCGGATCCTGTTCTACACCGGGGTCAACTACAAGATCGGTGAAGTCCACGACGGCGCCGCCACCATGGACTGGATGGAGGAGGAGCAGAAGCGGGGTATCACCATCACCTCGGCTGCCACCACCACCTTCTGGGACGACCACCAGATCAACATCATCGACACCCCGGGCCACGTCGACTTCACCGTCGAGGTGGAGCGCAACCTCCGGGTGCTCGACGGCGCGGTCGCGGTCTTCGACGGCAAGGAAGGCGTCGAGCCGCAGTCCGAGCAGGTCTGGCGGCAGGCGGACAAGTACGACGTCCCGCGCATCTGCTTCGTCAACAAGATGGACAAGCTCGGCGCGGACTTCTACTACACGGTCAAGACGATCATCGATCGTCTCGGCGTCCGGCCGCTGGTCATCCAGCTGCCGATCGGTGCCGAGAACGACTTCGAAGGCGTTGTCGACCTGGTCCGCATGAAGGCGCTGACCTGGCGTGGCGAGGTCCAGAAGGGCGAGGACTACTCCGTCGAGGACATCCCGGCCGAGCTGGCCGAGCTGGCCGCGGAGTACCGCGAGAAGCTGATCGAGACCGTCTCCGAGGCGGACGACACGCTGATGGAGAAGTTCCTCGAGGGTGAGGAGCTCACGGAGGCCGAGATCAAGTCCGGCATCCGCAAGCTCACCATCACCAGCCAGGTCTTCCCGGTGCTGGCCGGTTCCGCGTTCAAGAACAAGGGCGTGCAGCCCATGCTCGACGCGGTCATCGACTACCTGCCGACCCCGCTGGACGTCCCGGCCGTCGAGGGCCTGCTGCCCGACGGCGAGACCGTCGCGTCCCGCAAGGCGTCGGTCGACGAGCCGTTCGCCGCGCTCGCGTTCAAGATCGCCGCGCACCCGTTCTTCGGCAAGCTGACCTACATCCGGGTGTACTCGGGCAAGGTCGCCGCCGGCGCCCAGGTCGTCAACGCGACCAAGGACCGGAAGGAGCGCATCGGGAAGATCTTCCAGATGCACTCCAACAAGGAGAACCCGGTCAATGACGCCCAGGTCGGCCACATCTACGCGGTCATCGGGCTGAAGGACACCACCACGGGTGACACCCTGGCGGACCCGCAGAACCCGATCGTGCTCGAGTCGATGACGTTCCCCGAGCCGGTCATCCGGGTCGCGATCGAACCGAAGACGAAGGCCGACCAGGAGAAGCTGTCCCTGGCGATCCAGAAGCTGGCCGAAGAGGACCCGACGTTCCAGGTCAAGCTGGACGAGGACACCGGCCAGACGATCATCGCGGGTATGGGCGAGCTGCACCTCGAGGTGCTGGTGAACCGGATGAAGTCCGACTACAAGGTCGAGGCGAACATCGGCAAGCCGCAGGTCGCTTACCGCGAGACGATCAAGAAGACGGTGGAGAAGCTCGACTTCGTCCACAAGAAGCAGACCGGTGGTTCCGGCCAGTTCGCGAAGGTCATCGTGAAGCTGGAGCCGCTCGAGCGCACCGATGGCGCGCTCTACGAGTTCGTCAACAAGGTGTCCGGTGGCCGCGTGCCGCGGGAGTACATCCCGTCGGTCGACGCGGGCGCGCAGGACGCGATGCAGTACGGCGTCCTGGCCGGCTACCCGCTCGTCGGGTTGAAGTTCACCTTGCTGGACGGTGCTTACCACGAGGTCGACTCTTCGGAGATGGCGTTCAAGATCGCCGGTTCCATGGCGATGAAGGAAGCCGCGAAGAAGGCCGGCCCGGTGATCCTGGAGCCGATGATGGCGGTCGAGGTGACCACGCCCGAGGACTACATGGGCGATGTCATCGGTGACCTCAACTCCCGTCGTGGCCAGATCCAGGCCATGGAGGAGCGGGCGGGCATCCGCGTCGTGAAGGCGCTGGTCCCGCTGTCGGAGATGTTCGGCTACGTCGGTGACCTTCGGTCCCGCACCCAGGGCCGGGCGAACTACTCCATGTTGTTCGACTCCTACGCCGAGGTTCCCGCGAACGTCGCGAAGGAAATCATCGCGAAGGCGACGGGGGAGTAACTCCCCCCACCGCGCGCGGGCATTAAGGGAACTCCTGAACGTCCGCAGCACCGACGAAGGAACATTCGGGGGTCGGCAGCCACGCCGGCCCCCGAGCACAAAGCGAAATCAGTCCAGGAGGACATTCCAGTGGCGAAGGCGAAGTTCGAGCGGAGCAAGCCGCACGTCAACATCGGGACCATCGGTCACGTCGACCACGGCAAGACCACGCTGACCGCGGCGATCACCAAGGTTCTGCACGACAAGTACCCGGCGCTCAACGAGTCGCGTGCGTTCGACCAGATCGACAACGCGCCCGAAGAGCGTCAGCGCGGTATCACGATCAACATCTCGCACGTCGAGTACCAGACCGAGAAGCGTCACTACGCGCACGTCGACGCCCCCGGTCACGCTGACTACATCAAGAACATGATCACCGGTGCCGCTCAGATGGACGGCGCGATCCTCGTGGTCGCGGCGACCGACGGCCCGATGCCGCAGACCCGTGAGCACGTGCTGCTCGCCCGCCAGGTCGGCGTGCCCTACATCGTGGTCGCGCTGAACAAGGCCGACATGGTCGACGACGAGGAGATCCTCGAGCTCGTCGAGCTGGAGGTCCGTGAGCTGCTGTCCTCGCAGGAGTTCCCGGGCGACGACGCTCCGGTCGTGCGCGTCTCGGGCCTCAAGGCCCTTGAGGGCGACGAGAAGTGGGGCGAAGCCGTTCTCGAGCTGATGAACGCTGTCGACGACAACGTGCCGGACCCGGTGCGCGAGCTCGACAAGCCGTTCCTCATGCCGATCGAGGACGTCTTCACGATCACCGGTCGCGGCACTGTCGTCACCGGCCGCGTCGAGCGTGGCGTGGTCAACGTGAACGAAGAGGTCGAGATCGTCGGCATCAAGGAGAAGTCGACCAAGACGACTGTCACCGGTGTCGAGATGTTCCGCAAGCTGCTGGACCAGGGCCAGGCGGGCGACAACGTCGGCCTCCTCGTCCGCGGTATCAAGCGTGAGGACGTCGAGCGCGGCCAGGTCGTCGTGAAGCCGGGTACCACCACCCCGCACACCGACTTCGAGGGCCGGGTCTACATCCTGTCGAAGGACGAGGGTGGCCGTCACACCCCCTTCTTCAACAACTACCGCCCGCAGTTCTACTTCCGCACCACGGACGTGACCGGCGTCGTGACCCTCCCCGAGGGCACCGAAATGGTCATGCCGGGCGACAACACCGACATCTCGGTGGCGCTGATCCAGCCGATCGCCATGGACGTGAACCTGCGCTTCGCCATCCGCGAGGGTGGCCGCACCGTCGGTGCGGGTCAGGTCACCAAGATCATCAAGTGATTCGGCGCCCCGCCCGGGGCTGATACACCCCCGGGTCCGGGGCGTCAAATCACGTGTGCGACACTATTCAGGTTGCTCGTCCTGGGGCGGCCGATCCCTTCGGGGATCCGGCCGCCTCGGTGCGAGTGGCCACGGTCCGCGGAGCACTTTCCTTCGGGTGAGGCGAGCGGGCAAAGGCGGTGAGCCGGCAGTGCTTGCGAAAGCGTGCTGGCCCATAGCCTCCTCACGTTGAGGAAGACCAGGCAAGACGACGATCCCGCGGGATCCGTCTGTGCGTCGGGCGCGACACGCCCGACCGCGTGGACCGGGGACAGGGCCGTTGAACTGCGGAAACTCGGGACCGGATGGCAACATCCGGGGCGGGTTTTGTGAGATAGCGGCACGAGACGACAAGGAACGAGCAGCCACCATGGCGGGACAGAAGATCCGCATCCGGCTCAAGGCCTACGACCACGAGGCGATCGACACCTCGGCGCGCAAGATCGTGGAGACGGTCACGCGCACCGGCGCCCGTGTTGTCGGGCCGGTGCCGCTGCCCACCGAGAAGAACGTTTACTGCGTCATCCGCTCGCCGCACAAGTACAAGGACTCGCGCGAGCACTTCGAGATGCGCACGCACAAGCGTCTGATCGACATCCTCGACCCGACGCCGAAGACGGTCGACGCGCTCATGCGCATCGATCTGCCGGCGAGCGTCGACGTCAACATCCAGTAAGCGTTGGGCGAGCGGCGGAGATAAGAGACTCATGTCTGACAGGCAAATGAAGGGCATCCTGGGCACCAAGCTCGGCATGACCCAGGTCTTCGACGAACTGAACCGGGTCGTCCCGGTCACGGTCGTCAAGGCCGGTCCGAACGTGGTGACCCAGGTTCGGACCCAGGACAAGGACGGCTACACGGCCGTGCAGCTGGCGTTCGGCGCGGTCGACCCGCGCAGGGTGAACAAGCCGCGCACCGGCCACTACGACAAGGCGGGCGTGACGCCGCGCCGCTTCCTTGCCGAGCTGCGCACCACCGACGCCGAGACCTATGAGGTCGGCCAGGAGATCACCGCCGAGGTGTTCGCCGCCGGCGTCGAGGTCGACGTCACCGGTACCAGCAAGGGCAAGGGCTACGCGGGCGTCATGAAGCGCCACGGCTTCAAGGGCCAGGGCGCGAGCCACGGTGCGCAGGCCGTGCACCGCCGGCCGGGCTCGATCGGTGGCTGTGCCACCCCGGGCCGCGTCTTCAAGGGCGTGCGCATGGCCGGTCGGATGGGTTCCGACCGCGTCACCACGCAGAACCTGACCGTGCACGCGGTGCGTGCCGAGGACGGCCTGCTGCTGATCAAGGGCGCCGTGCCCGGTCCCAAGGGCGGCCTGCTGTTCGTGCGCAGCGCCGCGAAGGGTGGTAACTCCGAATGACAAGCGTCGAGCTGAAGACCCCGGCCGGTAAAGCCGACGGCACCGTGGACCTCCCCGAGGAGATCTTCGACGTGCAGGCCAATGTCGCGCTGATGCACCAGGTGGTGGTGGCCCAGCAGGCCGCCGGCCGCCAGGGCACGCACGACACGAAGACCCGTGGCGAGGTTCGCGGTGGCGGCAAGAAGCCGTACCGCCAGAAGGGCACCGGCCGTGCCCGCCAGGGTTCGACCCGTGCGCCGCAGTTCGTCGGCGGTGGCGTTGTCCACGGCCCCACGCCGCGTGACTACTCCCAGCGCACCCCGAAGAAGATGAAGGCCGCCGCTCTGCGTGGCGCCCTCTCGGACCGGGCTCGCGCCGGCCAGCTGCACATCGTCACCGAACTGGTGACGGGTGAGAAGCCGTCCACGAAGGCCGCCAAGGCCGTTCTCGCCGCGGTGACGCAGGCGACGCGCGTGCTCGTGGTGCTGCACCGGGACGACGAGTACAGCTGGGTTTCCCTGCGGAACCTCCCCGAGGTTCACCTGATCTGGTTCGACCAGCTCAACACCTACGACGTGCTGGTCAACGACGACGTCGTGTTCACCAAGGCCGCTTACGACGGCTTCGTCGCCGGCCCCGCCCGGGGCAAGAGCGCGAAGGCTTCCGCGCGGTCGAGCGAGGTTTCGGAAGGGAGTGACGAGCAGTGAGTTCGGTCGCCATTGCCGATCCCCGCGACATCTTGCTCGCGCCGGTGATCTCCGAGAAGTCCTACGGACTGCTCGAGGACCACAAGTACACGTTCATCGTTCGTCCGGACGCCAACAAGACCCAGATCAAGATCGCGGTCGAAAAGGTGTTCGGCGTCAAGGTGGTCAGCGTCAACACGGCCAACCGCCAGGGCAAGCGGAAGCGGACTCGCGCAGGCTTCGGCAAGCGCAAGGACACGAAGCGCGCCATCGTGACTCTTTCGCCTGAGAGCAAGGCGATCGAGATCTTCGGCGGACCCACCGCGTAAAGGACTGAGCTGACATGGGCATCCGCAAGTACAAGCCGACGACCCCGGGTCGTCGCGGTTCGAGCGTCTCGGACTTCGCCGAGATCACCCGCTCGACTCCCGAGAAGTCGCTGCTGCGTCCGCTGAGCGGCACGGGCGGTCGCAACTCGTCCGGCAAGATCACCACCCGGCACAAGGGTGGTGGCCACAAGCGTGCGTACCGGCTGATCGACTTCCGCCGGAACGACAAGGACGGCGTTCCCGCCAAGGTCGCGCACATCGAGTACGACCCCAACCGGTCCGCTCGCATCGCGCTGCTGCACTACGCCGACGGTGAGAAGCGCTACATCATCGCACCGGAGAAGCTTCGCCAGGGTGACACGGTTGAGAACGGCCCCCGCGCCGACATCAAGCCGGGCAACAACCTGCCGCTGCGCAACATCCCGGTCGGTACCGTGATCCACGCGATCGAGCTCCGCCCCGGTGGCGGCGCGAAGATGGCGCGGTCCGCGGGCGCGAAGGTGCAGCTCGTCGCCAAGGACGGTCCGTACGCCCAGCTGCGTCTCCCCTCGGGTGAGATCCGCAACGTGGACGTGCGCAACCGCGCCACCATCGGCGAGGTCGGCAACTCCGAGCACGCCAACATCAACTGGGGCAAGGCCGGCCGCAACCGCTGGCGAGGCAAGCGCCCCACGGTCCGTGGTGTCGTCATGAACCCGGTCGACCACCCGCACGGTGGTGGCGAGGGCAAGACGTCCGGTGGTCGTCACCCCGTCAACCCGAACGGTAAGCCCGAAGGTCGCACGCGTCGCCGCAAGGCATCCGACGCGATGATCGTCCGCCGTCGCCGTACCGGCAAGAACAAGCGCTGAGCAGGGAGGTAGAAGAACATGCCACGTAGCCTCAAAAAGGGCCCCTTCGTGGACGACCACCTGCTCAAGAAGGTGGACGTTCTCAACGAGTCGGGCAAGAAGACCGTCATCAAGACCTGGTCGCGTCGGTCCACGATCATCCCGGACTTCCTGGGTCACACGATCGCGGTGCACGACGGCCGCAAGCACGTCCCGGTGTTCGTCACCGAGGCAATGGTGGGTCACAAGCTGGGGGAGTTCGCCCCGACTCGGACCTTCAAGGGTCACATCAAGGACGACCGGAAGTCGCGCCGCCGCTGAGCGGGCACGAGAGATCAAGGAACTAGCGATGAACGCCCAGAACGACGTAGCCGAGGCTCTGCCTGTGGCTTACGCGCGGGCTCGCTTTGTCCGGGATTCGCCTACCAAGGTGCGCCGGGTCATCGAGCTCATCAAGGGACGTAGCGCCGCCGACGCCTTGGCCGTGCTCCGCTTCGCCCCCCAGGCGGCGAGCGAGCCGGTCGCGAAGGTGCTCGCGAGCGCCGTGGCCAACGCCGAGAACAACCTTCAGCTGGACCCGGAGACGCTCTGGGTCAAGAACGCGTACGCCGACGAGGGCCCGACCCTCAAGCGCATCCGCCCGCGGGCCCAGGGGCGCGCGTACCGGATCCGCAAGCGGACCAGCCACATCACCGTCGAGGTGGAGTCGCGTCCGGCCGCCGCGCAGAAGGCTCAGAGCAAGAAGAAGGCAGGTGGCCGGTAGTGGGCCAGAAAATCAACCCGCACGGTTTCCGCCTGGGTATCACCACGGACTGGAAGTCGCGCTGGTACGCCGACAAGCAGTACGCCGAGTACGTGGCCGAGGACGTCAAGATCCGGAAGCTGCTGGCGACGGGCATGGAGCGCGCCGGCATCTCCAAGGTCGAGATCGAGCGCACCCGTGACCGCGTCCGCGTCGACATCCACACCGCCCGGCCGGGCATCGTCATCGGCCGCCGCGGCGCGGAGGCCGACCGGATCCGCGGCGCGCTGGAGAAGCTGACCAAGAAGCAGGTCCAGCTGAACATCCTCGAGGTCAAGAACCCCGAGGCCGACGCCCAGCTGGTCGCCCAGGCGGTCGCGGAGCAGCTCTCCAACCGTGTGGCGTTCCGCCGCGCGATGCGGAAGGCGATCCAGACCTCCATGCGTTCGCCGCAGGTCAAGGGCATTCGCGTGCAGTGCGGCGGTCGTCTCGGCGGTGCCGAGATGTCCCGCTCCGAGCACTACCGCGACGGCCGTGTCCCGCTGCACACGCTGCGCGCCGACATCGACTACGGCTTCTTCGAGGCCAAGACGACGTTCGGTCGCATCGGCGTCAAGGTGTGGATCTACAAGGGTGAGCTCGTCGGTGGCCTGAAGGCCCGCGAAGCCCGTGACGCCGCCGAGCGCGCGCCGCGTCGCGAGCGCAGTGACCGGCCGGCCCGTCCGCGTCGTTCCGGCGCGTCGGGCACGACCGCCACCTCGACCGAAGCCGGTCGCGCCGCCGCTGCCGCCACGACCGAGGCGGCCCCGGCCACCGAGACCGCAGAAAAGACGGAGGGCTGAGACGTGCTCATCCCGCGCAGGGTCAAGCACCGGAAGCAGCACTCCCCGAAGCGCCACGGCGCCGCCAAGGGTGGCACGAAGGTCAGCTTCGGCGAGTACGGCATCCAGGCGCTTGAGCACAGCTACGTGACGAACCGGCAGATCGAGTCCGCTCGTATCGCCATGACCCGTCACATCAAGCGTGGTGGCAAGGTGTGGACGACCATCTACCCGGACCGCCCGCTGACGAAGAAGCCGGCCGAAACCCGCATGGGTTCCGGTAAGGGTTCGCCCGAGTGGTGGATCGCCAACGTGAAGCCGGGTCGCGTGATGTTCGAGATCAGCTTCCCGAACGAGGAGACCGCCCGCGAGGCGCTCCGTCGCGCGATCCACAAGCTGCCCATGAAGTGCCGCATCGTGACCCGTGAAGGTGGTGAGTTCTGATGGCGAAGGCAGGTGCCGCTCTGGCATCGGAGCTGCGTGAGCTCACCGCGGAAGAGCTCGTCCTGCGTCTGAAGGAATACAAGGAGGAGCTCTTCAACCTCCGCTTCCAGATGGCGACCGGGCAGCTCGACAACAACCGCCGTCTGCGCACCGTCCGCACGGACATCGCGCGGATCTACACGGTCATGCGCGAGCGCGAACTCGGCTTGTCCGTGGCCCCCGACGCCGAGAGTGAAGGTGCCGCATGAGCGAGCCCACCACCGAGACGCCGGCCCGGAACGACCGCAAGGTCCGCGAGGGCTACGTGGTTTCGGACAAGATGAACAAGACGATCGTGGTCGAGCTCGAAGACCGCAAGAAGCACCCCCGTTACTCGAAGGTCGTTCGCAGCACCACCAAGGTCAAGGTGCACGACGAGAACAACGAGGCGGGCGTGGGCGACCGGGTCACCCTGATGGAGACCCGCCCGCTGTCGGCGACGAAGCGGTGGCGCCTGGTGCAGATCGTGGAGAAGGCCAAGTAAGCAGGGCTCTCTCGAGAGTCCTTAGTTCCGCAAGGCTCGCTCACTGTGACCTTTCACGAGCTGGCGAGAACCGGCGCGACATACAGGAGTTGACGTGATCCAGCAGGAGTCGCGGCTTCGGGTAGCCGACAACACGGGTGCGAAGGAAATCCTCTGCATCCGGGTTCTCGGTGGCTCCGGGCGGCGCTACGCCGGCATCGGCGACATCATCGTCGCCACCGTGAAGGACGCCATCCCGGCTGCCGGGGTGAAGAAGGGCGACGTCGTCAAGGCGGTCATCGTCCGCACGGTCAAGGAGCGTCGTCGTCCGGACGGTTCCTACATCCGGTTCGACGAGAACGCCGCCGTGCTCATCAAGAACGACAACGAGCCCCGCGGCACCCGCATCTTCGGCCCGGTGGGCCGCGAGCTGCGTGACCGAAAGTTCATGAAGATCATTTCGCTCGCGCCGGAGGTGTTGTAAGTCATGAAGGTGAAGAAGGGCGACACGGTCGTCGTCATCGCCGGCAAGGACAAGGGCGCCAAGGGCAAGGTCATCCAGGCTTACCCCGAGCGCGACCGAGTGCTGGTCGAGGGCGTGAACCGGATCAAGAAGCACACGCGGATCAGCCAGACCCAGCGCGGCGCGCAGTCCGGTGGCATCGTCACCCAGGAGGCCGCCATCCACATCTCGAACGTGATGGTGGTCGACGCGGACGGCAAGCCGACCCGGGTGGGTTACCGCATCGGCGAGGACGGCAAGAAGGTCCGGATCTCGCGCCGGAACGGTAAGGACATCTGATGACCACCGCAGAGAAGGTCGCGCCGCGCCTCAAGGTGCGCTACCGCGAAGAGATCAAGGGCCAGCTGCAGGCGGAGTTCTCCTTCGTCAACGTCCACCAGATCCCGGGCGTCGTGAAGGTCGTCGTGAACATGGGCGTCGGTGACGCCGCTCGCGACAGCAAGCTGATCGACGGCGCGGTCAAGGACCTCGCCCTGATCACCGGCCAGAAGCCCGAGGTCCGGAAGGCTCGCAAGTCCATCGCGCAGTTCAAGCTGCGCGAGGGTCAGCCGATCGGTGCGCGCGTCACGCTGCGCGGCGACCGGATGTGGGAGTTCCTCGACCGGTTGCTGACCATCGCGCTGCCGCGTATCCGCGACTTCCGCGGGCTTTCGCCGAAGCAGTTCGACGGCCACGGCAACTACACGTTCGGTCTCAACGAGCAGTCGATGTTCCACGAGATCGACCCTGACTCCATCGACCGCCCGCGCGGCATGGACGTCACCGTCGTCACGACCGCCACGAACGACGACGAGGGCCGGGCGCTGCTGCGCAAGCTCGGCTTCCCGTTCAAGGAGAACTGAGCCGATGGCCAAGAAAGCACTGGTCCACAAGGCCTCGAAGAAGCCGAAGTTCGCCGTGCGCGGCTACACCCGTTGCCAGCGGTGCGGCCGCCCGCACGCGGTGTTCCGCAAGTTCGGGCTCTGCCGGATCTGCCTTCGCGAGATGGCGCACGCGGGCGAGCTGCCCGGGGTCCGCAAGTCCAGCTGGTAGAAGCGTTTCTTTATCTTTAACTCCCACTTCGCCACAGGCCCCGCTGCCCGGAACTCCCGGGTGGCGGGGAACCAGGC
The DNA here is from genome assembly GCF_036114655.1 of Amycolatopsis sp. NBC_00348. Lineage (NCBI taxonomy): Bacteria > Bacillati > Actinomycetota > Actinomycetes > Pseudonocardiales > Pseudonocardiaceae > Amycolatopsis > Amycolatopsis sp. NBC_00348. The sequence goes on from NZ_CP107994.1 coordinate 9,109,204, forward strand.
GAGAAAGGTTGACAGGTCACCATGACGATGACCGACCCGATCGCAGACTTCTTGACCCGTCTGCGTAACGCGAACTCGGCGTACCACGACGAGGTCGTGCTTCCCCACTCGAAGCTCAAGGCGAACATCGCGGAGATCCTCAAGCGCGAGGGTTACATCGCGAGCTACCGCGACGAGCCGGGCGAGAAGCACAAGAACCTGATCGTCGAGCTCAAGTACGGCCCCAACCGTGAGCGCAGCATCGCCGGCCTCCGGCGCGTGTCCAAGCCCGGCCTGCGGGTCTACGCAAAATCGACCGAACTGCCGTCCGTTCTGGGTGGCCTCGGCGTCGCGATCCTCTCGACGTCTTCGGGGCTGCAGACGGACCGTCAGGCCAAGCGAAACAGCGTGGGCGGCGAAGTCCTCGCCTACGTCTGGTAAGGAAGGGGGCACAGACATGTCACGCATCGGAAAGCTGCCGGTCGCCGTCCCCTCCGGGGTCGAGGTGACCATCGACGGTCAGCGCATCAGCGTCAAGGGCCCCAAGGGGACCCTGGAACACACCATCGCCGAGCCGATCACGGTCGAGCGCGACGAGGCAGGCACCCTGCTGATCAAGCGCCCGGACGACGAGCGCTACAGCAAGGCCATGCACGGCCTCACCCGCACGCTCGTGAACAACCTCGTGGTGGGCGTCACCGCCGGCTACGAGAAGAAGCTCGAGATCCACGGTGTCGGTTACCGCGTGCAGGCCAAGGGCTCGGACCTCGAGTTCGCCCTGGGCTACTCGCACCCGGTGAAGATCGAAGCCCCGGAAGGCATCACCTTCAAGGTGGAGACCCCGACCCGGTTCTCGGTCTCCGGTATCGACAAGCAGAAGGTCGGCCAGATCTCGGCCGTCATCCGCAAGCTGCGGCGCCCGGACCCGTACAAGGGCAAGGGCCTGCGGTACGAGGGTGAGAAGATCCGCCGCAAGGTCGGAAAGACGGGTAAGTGATCATGAGCGACACGACTACGAAGCGCAAGCCGGTGGGCAAGGACATCTCGACCCGCCGCCGCGTTGCGAAGACCCGTCGGCACTTCCGGCTCCGCAAGAAGGTCGCGGGCACCGAACAGCGTCCGCGCCTGGTCGTCAAGCGGTCTTCGCGGCACATCGCCGTGCAGGTCATCGACGACCTCGCCGGCCACACGCTGGCGTCGGCGTCCACCCTCGAGGCGGACGTGCGGGCGCTGGACGGCGACAAGAAGGCCAAGGCCGCCAAGGTCGGGGAACTCGTCGCGGCCCGGGCCAAGAACGCCGGGATCTCGGCTGTGGTGTTCGACCGTGGGGGCAACGCCTACCACGGCCGCATCGCCGCGCTCGCCGACGCCGCCCGTGAGGCGGGGTTGGAGTTCTGACGACCATGCAGTTGCAGAAGCAAGAAGGGACAGCCTGATGCCGGGACGTACACGGCAATTCGGCGGCGGACAGGGCGGACCCGGCGGGCAGGGCGGCAACGACCGCAATGACCGTCGCGGTGGCGGCCGGGACCGGCGCGACAGCGGCCGTGGCGGGGCCGGCCAGGACAAGACCCCGCACCTCGAGAAGGTCGTGACGATCAACCGCGTCGCCAAGGTCGTCAAGGGTGGTCGTCGCTTCAGCTTCACCGCCCTCGTCGTCGTCGGTGACGGTGACGGTCAGGTCGGCGTCGGCTACGGCAAGGCCAAGGAAGTTCCCGCGGCGATCGCCAAGGGCGTCGAGGAAGCGAAGAAGAACTTCTTCCGCGTCCCCCGCGTCGGCGGCACCATTCCCCACCCGATCACGGGTGAGGAAGCCGCCGGTGTCGTGCTGCTCCGTCCGGCTTCCGCCGGTACCGGCGTCATCGCCGGTGGCCCGGTGCGCGCGGTGCTGGAGTGCGCGGGCGTCCACGACGTGCTGTCGAAGTCGCTCGGCTCCGACAACGCGATCAACATCGTGCACGCGACTGTGGCGGCCCTGAAGGGTCTGCAGCGTCCCGAAGAGGTCGCGGCCCGCCGCGGTCTCCCGCTCGAGGACGTCGCTCCGGCCCGGATGCTGCGCCAGCGCGCGGGTCAGGGGTCCTGACATGACTCAGCTCAAAGTCACCCAGATCAAGAGCAAGATCGGCACGAAGCACGCTCACCGCGAGTCGCTGCGCACCCTCGGGCTGCGCAAGATCCGCCAGAGCGTCGTGCGTGATGACACCCCCCAGGTGCGCGGCCTGATCCACACCGTCCGCCACCTGGTGGAGGTCGAGGAGGTCCAGGCATGACGGCCATCAAGATCCACCACCTGCGTCCGGCTCCGGGCGCCAAGCGCGAGAAGATGCGCGTCGGTCGTGGTGAGGGTTCGAAGGGCAAGACCGCCGGTCGCGGTACCAAGGGCACCAAGGCCCGGAAGAACGTGCCCGCCGGCTTCGAGGGTGGGCAGATGCCCATCCACATGCGGCTCCCGAAGCTTCGCGGCTTCAAGAACCGCTTCCGCACCGAGTACCAGCCGGTGAACGTGGGCGACATCGCCCGCGTCTTCCCGGACGGTGGCAAGGTCGGCGCCGAGGAGCTCGTCTCCAAGGGTCTCGTCCGCAAGGGCAAGCTCGTCAAGGTGCTCGGCAACGGTGACGTCGACGGCGTCAAGCTCGACGTGACCGCCGACGGTTTCTCCGGCTCCGCCAAGGAGAAGCTCGAAGCGGCCGGTGGCTCCGCCACCACCAACTGAGCTCGTTCGCGGTACTGACCGAAGGCCCGCCTGGCCCAGCCAGGCGGGCCTTCGGCGTTCCCGCACCCGCGCACGGCAGCCTTGCCCATCGGGCATTTCGCCTGGAAGATCGGCGAGTGGACACCCCTCAGCAGCCCCCGCCGCCCGCCATGACGCCGCGGCGGAAGCGGGCTCTCCTCGCACCGGGGCTCTACGCGCTGGCCACCGTGCTCCTGGCCGGCGGGCTGTTCCTGCCGCTCTTCCGCGCCGTGTACCCGCTTTCCCAGCTGCAGGCCGGCGCCATGGCCGTCATCACGACGTCGGCGTGGGGGACCCGGATCGAGTTCACCGCGCAGGAGTCCCTCGCCCGGCCCAGCGCGCCCTTCGGCTTCCCGATCATCGTGATGGTGGTGCTGCTCGCCGCCGCGACGGGCCTCCTCCTGGCCCGCCGGCGCCTGGGCGGGTGGCTGGGCCAGGTGGGCGTGGTCTTCGCCGCCGGCGTCGTCCTCACCATCGAGATGGTCGGCCTCGGCCAGGGGGCGCGTGCGGACTACGGCAGCATCGACCTGTCCACCGAGCCGGGCATGTGGCTCCTCATCGGCGGCACGCTGGTGGCCGCGGCCGCGGCGGTGGTCACCCACCGGACGGCCGGCCACCGCGGCGCGGACTGGGCCGACCCGGCGGTGGCCTACGCCGACACGGACACCCCGCCGTCGGGGTTCGCGATGCCGGCGGTCCAGGCGCTCGACGGGGTCTCGATCACGGTCCTCCCGCCGGAAGCACCACCCGAGCGACCAGGCCGCTGAACCGGAGTTTCTTGCCGATACCGGATCCGGCGCGGAAGATCGCAGAGTGGACAGATCGCCGCAGGACCCGAACCCGCCAGACCCGTCCGACGGGCCGCGGCCTGCGGAGCCCTCCGGAACGCCGGAACCGGCGCGTCCCGGGTCACCACGGCCTGCGGAGCAGGACGCCCCCGCGTCGCCGCTGGCCTTCCCGGTGGAGACGTCGGGCTCTGCGACGGGGGACTTGTTCGGCCCGGCCGATCCCGAGGCGGTGAAGCCCCCGGCAGAGCGACCGGCGGCGGAGGGGTCGCCCTTGGCGTTCCCCGTGGAGGCACCCCGGCCCGAACCGGCCGGCGCCTTCCCGGTCGGAGCGCCGCAACCGCAGCTTTCGCTGTCCGACAGCCAAAGCCCGCCCACCGAGCCGGTCCCGGTCGCGATCCTGCCCGGCTCGCCGCCGGACGCGCCCTCGGCACCGGCCGAGACGCCCGCTCCGGAGGCCCCGAAACCGGCCACCGGACCGCCGCGGGTGCTCGCGCCGGTCCTCGTGGTGCTCGGGACGTTGCTGGTCCTCGGCGCGAGCTTCCTGCCGCTGCTCCGGATCGAGCAGCACGTGACGCCCCAGCAGACGTTCTTCACCCCCAAGCTGGTCTTCACCCAGTCCGCCTGGAGCAGCCAGGTCTCCGCGGAGGGCAACTACTCGATCGACCAGCCCGCGGCGCCCGTCGGGATCCCGATCGTGCTCGCGGTCGCGGTGCTGGCGGCCGCGGCGGTCTTCAGCTTCACGAGGCGATCCGGCCGGCTCGGTGCCCGGCTCACCGTGATCGGGGCGAGCTTCGCCGCCGGCGTCGCCGCCACCATCGGGATGAGCGCCTTCGGGTTCTCCTCCGGTCTCGGCGACGAAGGCCTGGACGTCAGCCTCGGCCTCGGTCTGTGGTCGCTGATCATCGGCGTCGTCCTCGCCGCCGCGTCCGCGGTGCTGGGCCACCTGACGCCCGCCGAGCCGAGCCCGGCCTGGGCGGACCCCGGCGCCGCCTACGCGGACACGCCCACCCCGCCCTCCGGCATCGCCATCACCGTGCTGCCGCCGGAGGATCCCGAGCGCCGTTAACCGCTCGCCGCCGTCGTTACGGTGGATGTGGAGGTGGTCGTCGTGTGGGTACTGGTCTTCTTCGGCGCGTCGGTGCTCGTCGCGCTTACGCCAGGGGCGAACAACCTGCTCGGTCTGCACCACGGCATGACGCACGGTGTTCGCCGCGGGCTCGCCGGACTGGCCGGCAGGCTGGTCGCGTTCACGCTGTTGATCACGGCCGTGGCGGCCGGGCTCGGGCAGCTGCTCGCCGCCTCCGAAACCGCGCTCACGATCATCAAGTGGGCCGGTGCCGCCTACCTGCTGTGGCTCGGATCGCGCCTGCTGTGGTCGACGATCCGCCGCCGTGACGACGCCGGCGACGCCGCCGAAGCGGCCGAGCAGCCCGCCGTGCCGATGTCCGCGTGGCGGGTCGCGCGCAAGGAGTTCGGCGTCGCGATCACGAACCCGAAGGCCGTCCTCATCTTCACCGCTTTCGTCCCGCAGTTCATCGAGCCAGCTCACGGGCCCTTTCCGGCGCAGATCGCGCTGCTGGGCGGGGTGTACCTGCTGGCCGAGTTCCTGGCCGGCTCGGCCTACGTCGGCGTCGGCGCCGCGGTGAAGTCGATCAAGCCGTCGCCACGCGCGCGGCGCAACGTGGACCGCGGCACCGGAGTGGTCCTGGTCGGCCTCGCCGGCGTCCTCGCGACGGCCGGTTCCTGACCCGGAAAGGGCCCGGATCCACCATGATCACGGCCCGGTGTGTCAAGGAATACAGCCAAGTCGCCGAAGTGGATCAACCCGCCGGAGCAACCTTGGTACGGAAAACGCACACGCACTGCGGACACGCCCTGTGAAGCTGTTAGAGTCGGCGACACGCTTCGGGACGAGTGTGCCCCGAAGCGTTCCTGGCTTGCGTGCCAGTAGTGCTGTGTTCCCGCCGGCCACCCGTGCCGGCCAAGCCGATCGTCGGTTAGGACAGCCGACGACGCCGAGGAGGTCCCCCGCGTGCTCAGCGCCTTCCGCTCGGCTCTCGCGACGCCGGATCTACGCAAGAAGATCCTGTTCACGCTAGCCATCGTCGCGGTCTACCGAATCGGTGCGACCATTCCGGCCCCCGGGATCTCGTACGGAGCCGTTCAGGCGTGCAGCTCCCAGGCGCAGCAGGAGGGCGTCTACCAGCTGCTGAACCTGTTCAGCGGTGGTGCGCTGCTGCAGTTGTCGCTCTTCTCGACCGGCATCATGCCGTACATCACGGCGAGCATCATCATCCAGCTGCTGACCGTCGTCATCCCTCGGTTCGAGGAGCTGAAGAAGGAAGGGCAGTCCGGCCAGGGCAAGCTGACCCAGTACACCCGGTACCTGACGGTCGCGCTGGCGATCCTGCAGGCCACGGGTGTGGTCGCGCTCGCGGACCGCAAGCAGCTCTTCCCGGACTGCGACTCGCCGATCATCCCGGACAACAGCGTCTACTCGCTGGCGATCATCGTCATCACCATGACCGCGGGCACCGCCGTCATGATGTGGCTGGGTGAGCTGATCACCGAACGCGGTGTCGGCAACGGCATGTCCGTCCTGATCTTCCTGAACATCGCCGCGCGCATCCCGGTCGAGGGCGGCAACATCCTCAGCAACGCGGGTGGTCTCGGCCTGACGATCGTCTGCGTCTTCGGCCTGGTGATCATCGCCAGCGTCATCTTCGTCGAGCAGGGGCAGCGCCGGATCCCGGTGCAGTACGCCAAGCGCATGATCGGCCGCCGGATGTACGGCGGCACGTCGACCTACCTGCCGATCAAGGTGAACCAGGCCGGCGTCATCCCGGTCATCTTCGCGTCTTCCCTGCTGTACCTGCCGGACCTGATCAGCCGCCTCGTCGGCGACCAGAACGCCAACTCCGGCTGGCAGGTCTTCATCAAGAACTACATCGTGAACCAGTCCAGCTGGGTGCACATCGCGCTGTACTTCGCCCTGATCATCTTCTTCACGTACTTCTACATCACGATCACGTTCAACGTGGACGAGCGTGCGGATGAGATGAAGAAGTTCGGCGGGTTCATCCCGGGCATCCGCCCGGGCCGGCCGACCGCGGAGTACCTGAGCTACGTGCTCGGCCGGATCACCCTGCCGGGCTCGCTGTACCTCGGTATCATCGCGATCCTCCCGAACTTCTTCCTGTCGTTGACCGGTAGCGGGAACAACCAGAACTTCCCGTTCGGTGGCACAGCTGTGCTGATCATGGTCGGTGTCGGGCTCGACACCGTGAAGCAGATCGAAAGCCAGCTGATGCAGCGCAACTACGAAGGGTTCTTGAAGTGACGCGGCTGGTTCTCGTGGGTCCGCCCGGCGCGGGCAAAGGTACGCAGGCGGTGGCGCTGTCCGAGCAGTTGCGGATCCCGCACATCTCGACCGGCGACCTGTTCCGCGCCCACGTCGGCCAGGAGACCCCGCTCGGCCAGGAAGCCAAGCGCTACCTGGACTCGGGCGAGCTCGTGCCCGACTCGGTGACGAACGAGATGGTCCGCGAGCGGCTCGCGGAGCCGGACGCGAAGGCCGGCTTCCTGCTCGACGGCTTCCCCCGCAACACCAAGCAGGCCGAGGTCCTCGGCGAGATCCTCGGCGAGGCGGACGCTTCCCTCACCGCGGTGATCCAGCTGCAGGTGCCGGAGGACGTCGTCGTCGGCCGCCTCATGTCGCGGGGCCGCGCGGACGACACCGAAGACGTCATCCGCCGCCGTCAGCAGATCTACGTGTCGGACACCGCACCGCTGCTCGAGTACTACGCCGGCATCCTGGTGACCGTCGACGGCGTCGGCAGTGTCGAGGAGATCTCGGACCGCGTGCTGAAAGCGCTGCGCGACCGCACGTGAATCTCGGAGGATTGCGTGTTCTGCAAGTGCTCCGGCGTGGGCGCATGATCGAGGTCAAGACCCCGGGCGAGCTGCAGTCGATGCGGGCCGCGGGGCTCGTCGTCGCTCGTACGCTCGCCGCCGTCCGCGCCGCCGCGGTCCCGGGGGTCAGCACCGCCGAGCTCGACGAGCTCGCCGAGCAGACCATCCGGGACGCCGGCGCGGTGCCGTCGTTCAAGGGCTACCACGGTTTCCCGGCGTCGATCTGCGCGTCGGTGAACGAGCAGATCGTCCACGGCATCCCGGCGAAGACCCAGGTCCTCGCCGACGGTGACCTGATCTCGGTCGACTGCGGCGCGATCCTCGACGGCTGGCACGGCGACTCCGCCGTCACGCTGGCCATCGGGGACGTCGCGAAGGCCGACCTGGCGCTGTCCGCGGCGACCGAAGCGGCGATGTGGGCCGGGATCGAGGCGGTCAACGCCGGCGGCCGGCTCACCGACATCTCCTACGCCGTCCAGTCGGCCGCCGAGCGCGCGGCCAAGGACGACGGCATCGACTACGGGATGATCGTCGAGTACGGCGGCCACGGCATCGGCCGTCAGATGCACATGGACCCGTTCCTGCCGAACGTCGGCAAGCCGGGCAAGGGCCCGCGGCTGAAGCCCGGCATGGCCCTGGCGATCGAGCCGATGCTCACCGGCGGTGGCGGCGAGACCCGCGAGCTGGACGACGGCTGGACGGTCGTCACGGCCGACGGCTCCCGCGCGGCCCACTGGGAGCACACGGTGGCGATCACCGAAGACGGCCCGTGGGTGCTTACGGCTCCGGAAGACGCCTGACCTGCGCGTTCACCCGTCCGTGTTGATCATCCGTACGGCGACCTGCGCGTTCTTCTAGCATGGTTACCCCCGGTTTGGGGGTCGCGACACGGGTTGCGTACACTGTCAAGTCGGCGCACTTATCGCGCCCGGATCCTGCGCGTTCGTGAATTCACGGTACTGGGACTCGGGCACGAGTGTGCCGACGTTGCACACCAGACAGGCACTCGTGCTCATCTGATCACTCTGTGTAGCGACAGGCAATGCTGACAAGGAAATGCGGAGGACATGGCGAAGAAAGACGGGGCCATCGAGGTCGAAGGCCGCGTAGTCGAGCCGCTCCCCAACGCGATGTTCCGCGTCGAGTTGGAGAACGGTCACAAGGTCCTGGCACACATCAGCGGCAAGATGCGGCAGCACTACATCCGCATCCTGCCCGAGGACAGGGTTGTCGTGGAGCTCTCGCCCTACGACCTCTCTCGTGGTCGCATCGTCTACCGCTACAAGTGATCACGAGCAGCTCAGAAGCAGGAGAGCAGAAGACGTGAAGGTCCAGCCGAGCGTCAAGAAGATCTGCGACAAGTGCAAGGTGATCCGCCGTCACGGCCGGATCATGGTGATCTGCGAAAACCTGCGGCACAAGCAGCGGCAGGGCTGATCGCCCGCACTCGACCAGAGTGGATTGACGGCTACACAACCTCCCCGCACCTGCCGGGTCACGCGAGTGATCCGGTTCACCCCCGGACTTCAGGCCGGGGCCGGGACACCCGAAGCGCGAGCCGAGGGCACGACAGGCGAGTCGGTCCCGGAACCGGACGGGGAGCAGACCTGAGGATGAATTCTAAGAAGGAGCATCAACGCCAATGGCACGACTCGCTGGCGTAGACCTCCCCCGCGAAAAGCGGTTGGAGATCGCGCTTACCTACATCTACGGCATCGGCCGTACCCGCTCGAAGCAGCTCATCAAGGCTGCCGAGCTCAACGCGGACACCCGCGTCAAGGACCTCAGCGATGACGACCTCGCGAAGCTGCGTACGTACATCGAAGAGAACTTCAAGGTCGAGGGTGACCTTCGCCGCGAGGTGAACGCCGACATCCGTCGGAAGATCGAGATCGGGTGCTACGAGGGCCTTCGCTGGCGTCGCGGACTGCCCGTCCGCGGTCAGCGCACGAAGACCAACGCCCGTACCCGCAAGGGTCCGAAGAAGACGGTCGCCGGCAAGAAGAAGGCTGGCAAGAAGTGAGCGTCCAGGGCAAGAAGGTCGTGCAGATGGGCGGCGCTCAGCGTCGCGGCTCGGCCTGTGTCTCGCCCAAGGCGCTCTACGCCCGCCCGATGGCGCTCCGCAACCTGTACACCGACGCCGGTTCGATCATCCGGCGCGGACAGGCCGAAGCGGTCGCCGCTCACCAAGAGAACGCGCGCTAACAGGAGAACCCTCAGAACATGCCACCGAAGTCTCGTACCGCGGCGGGGACCAAGAAGGTCCGCCGCAAGGAAAAGAAGAATGTCGCGCACGGTCACGCGCACATCAAGAGCACCTTCAACAACACCATCGTCTCGATCACGGACCCGACCGGTGCCGTGATCGCGTGGGCGTCGAGTGGTCACGTGGGCTTCAAGGGCTCGCGCAAGTCCACCCCGTTCGCCGCGCAGATGGCCGCCGAGAACGCCGCCCGCAAGGCTGCTGAGCACGGCATGAAGAAGGTCGACGTCTTCGTGAAGGGCCCGGGTTCGGGCCGCGAGACGGCGATCCGCTCGCTGCAGGCGGCCGGCCTCGAGGTCGGCACCATCCAGGACGTGACCCCGCAGCCTCACAACGGCTGCCGCCCGCCCAAGCGGCGCCGGGTCTGAGGAACGGGGAGGAGTAAGAAGAAATGGCTCGTTACACCGGCCCCGCGACGCGTATTTCGCGTCGCCTCAAGGTTGACCTCATCGGCGGCGACCAGGCTTTCGAGCGTCGCCCCTACCCGCCGGGCCAGCACGGCCGCGGGCGCATCAAGGAGTCCGAGTACCTCCTGCAGTCGCAGGAGAAGCAGAAGGCTCGCTACACCTACGGCGTTCTCGAGCGCCAGTTCGTCCGGTACTACAAGGAAGCCGTCCGGCGTCCGGGTAAGACCGGTGAGAACCTGCTGCAGATCCTCGAGTCCCGCCTGGACAACGTGATCTACCGCGCCGGCATCGCCCGCACCCGCCGTCAGGCGCGGCAGCTGGTGAGCCACGGCCACTTCCTGGTCAACGGCGTCAAGGTCAACGTCCCGTCCTACCAGGTCTCGAAGTGGGACATCATCGACGTGCGGCCGAAGTCGTTCACGATGCTGCCCCTGGTCGTGGCCAAGGAGTCCTACGGCGACCGCCCGATCCCGGCGTGGCTGCAGGTCGTTTCGTCGAACCTCCGCGTGCTGGTCCACCAGCTGCCGGAGCGTGCGCAGATCGACGTTCCGGTTCAGGAACAGCTGATCGTCGAGCTTTACTCGAAGTAATCCGGCTTCCGGGCCGGTTACGGGCGGCGGCGCCCACAGTGCGCCGCCGCCTCGCCATCCCTTCGACGTCATATGGCGGGCGTCGTCTGGAAAGGAACAAGGAAGAATGCTGATTTCCCAGCGGCCGGCTCTCGGCGAAGAGACGGTCAACGAGACCCGTTCCCGGTTCACCATCGAACCGCTGGAGCCCGGCTTCGGTTACACCCTCGGCAACTCGCTGCGGCGCACGCTGCTGTCGTCCATCCCGGGCGCGGCCGTGACGAGCATCCGCATCGACGGCGTGCTGCACGAGTTCACCACCGTTCCCGGGGTGAAGGAAGACGTCACCGACATCATCCTGAACCTCAAGGAGCTCGTGGTGTCCTCGGAAGAGGACGAGCCGGTCACCATGTACCTGCGCAAGCAGGGCCCCGGTGAGGTCACCGCGGCCGACATCGTGCCGCCGGCCGGCGTCACCGTGCACAACCCGGACCTGCACATCGCGTCGCTGAACGGCAAGGGCAAGCTCGAGATCGAGCTCGTCGTCGAGCGCGGCCGCGGTTACGTTCCGGCCCTGCAGAACAAGCAGGCGGGCGCGGAGATCGGCCGGATCCCGGTCGACTCGATCTACTCGCCGGTGCTGAAGGTGACCTACAAGGTCGAGGCCACCCGTGTCGAGCAGCGCACCGACTTCGACAAGCTGATCCTGGACGTCGAGACCAAGCCGTCGATCACGCCGCGCGACGCGGTCGCGTCGGCCGGCAAGACGCTGGTGGAGCTGTTCGGTCTCGCCCGCGAGCTGAACGTCGACGCCGAGGGCATCGAGATCGGCCCGTCGCCGCAGGAAGCGGACACCATCGCCGCCTACGCGATGCCGATCGAGGACCTGGACCTCACCGTCCGGTCGTACAACTGCCTCAAGCGCGAGGGCATCCACACGGTGGGCGAGCTGGTCTCGCGCTCCGAGGCGGACCTGCTCGACATCCGCAACTTCGGCGCCAAGTCGATCGACGAGGTCAAGCTGAAGCTCGTCGGTCTCGGCCTCGCGCTGAAGGACAGCCCGCCCGGGTTCGACCCGACCGCGGCTGCCGCCAGCTACGACGGTGAAGGCTGGTCGGAGGGTGTCGGTGGCATCGCCGACGGGATTTCGGACGGCCACGACGATGGCCAGGACTACGCAGAGACCGAGCAGCTCTAGGGCTCTGTGCCTGGACGCTGCGAGCTGAACTAGTAGGAGAACCAATGCCCACCCCTACCAAGGGAGCCCGGCTCGGCGGATCAGCCGCGCACGAGCGGCTGATCCTGGCCAACTTGGCCACGCAGCTGTTCGAGCACGGCAAGATCACCACCACCGAGGCGAAGGCGAAGCGGGTCCGCCCGCTGGCCGAGAAGCTGATCTCGAAGGCGAAGCGGGGCGACCTGCACAACCGCCGTCAGGTTCAGCGCGTCGTCCGTGACAAGGACGTCGTCCACAAGCTGTTCGCCGAGATCGGTCCGCACTTCGCGGAGCGTCCCGGTGGTTACACCCGGATCACCAAGACGATGGCCCGCAAGGGCGACAACGCCAAGATGGCCGTCATCGAGCTGGTGAACGAGAAGACCGTGACGAGCGAGGCCGAGCGCGCGCGCAAGACCAAGTTCGCCAAGGACGAGAAGCCGGCCGCCGCTGTCGAGGCCGCCCCGGCCGCCGAGGAAGCCGCTTCGGAGGCTCCCTACGGTGAGGGCAGCCACGCGCCGCTCGAGGACGGGACGCAGCCCGAGGGCTTCCCGATCAAGGGCAACGACGAGTCGAAGTACTACCACACCGAAGAAAGCCCGTACTACGAGCAGACCAAGGCCGAGGTGTGGTTCGCCACCGCCGAAGCCGCGGAAGCCGCGGGCTTCTCGCTGCCGCCGTCGCAGCAGGACGACGAGTCCTGACGACGGAAGCCGTTCCGAACGAGCCCGCCATCCCCGCTGGGGACGGCGGGCTCGTTCGTCTGCGCCTGGACGTCTCCTACGACGGCACGGACTTCTCGGGCTGGGCCCGCCAGCCGGGCCGCCGCACGGTCCAGGCGGAGCTGGAGGAGGCCCTGCAGCGCCAGCCGCCGGGTGCCTCAGTACCGAAGTCGGTGGTCGTGGCGGGCCGCACGGACGCCGGGGTGCACGCGACCGGCCAGGTGGTGCACGTCGACGTCGTGCCGCTGGCCCCTTCGGCGTCGAGCCGGGTCCCGGTGTCGGCCGAAGGCATCCCGGACCTGACGCGGATGGCCGGGCGCTGGAACCGCCTCCTGCCGGGCGACGTGCGCGTCCTGGGCGCCCGCGTGGCCCCGGCGGGTTTCGACGCCCGGTTCTCGGCGGTCCGCCGCCACTACCGCTACCGCGTTTCGGACGCCCCCTGGGGCGTGGACCCGTTGCGCCGCAACGACACGCTGGCCTGGAACCGTCCACTGTCGACGGACGCGATGAACGCCGCGGCTTCGGCGCTGCTGGGCTTGCAGGACTTCGCGGCGTACTGCAAGCAGCGCGACACGGGCACGACGATCCGCGAGCTGCAACGCCTGGTCTGGCGCCGGGTGGACGAGCACCTGCTGGAGGTCGAGGTCTCCGCGGACGCGTTCTGCCACTCGATGGTCCGCAGCCTGGTCGGAGCCCTCCTCCTGGTGGGCGACGGCCGCCGCGGGCCGAGCTGGCCGGGCGAGGTCTTGGCGAGCGGCGTCCGCGACAGCGCGGTGGCCCCGGCCCACGGCCTGACCCTCACAGCGGTCGACTACCCGCCGGACGCCGAACTGGCCGCACGAGCCGAGCAAACGCGCAACGTCCGCACCTCCCCCTGAAAGCCGTGAAGGCCTCCTTACCGGCGCTAAGAGCCGGTAAGGAGGCCTTCACGGCTTTCCTGCGTGCGGGGAAACCTCAGTCGCCGCGGCGGACCGGGCCCAGGAGCTGCTGCTCCTTGCCCGTCGTCACCAGGCGCAGTGGTCGCCAGAGGTTCCGGCCCAGGGCTACCACCTGGTCGTCCTTCAACGTCGTCAGCTGGCGCATCATCTGCGGCGGCAGGCGCCAGATGCGGGCCGCCAGCTCGGCCTGGCCGGCCGGGAGGCGCTGCATCAGCACCAGGTCCGCCGCGTTCGCCGTCGCGCCCGCTTGGGGGTGCAGGTACGGGAGGACGTAGATCGTCGTCTGCCACGGCGACCTCGGCGGGAACAGGTCCTGCGGGGTCGGGCCGCCGTCGGTGACCACCAGCAACGGGGCGTCCTCCGACGGGCGGGGCAGCTCGACCGGGGACAGCCGGCGGATCTGGACCAGCGGGGACGGCCGGCCGTCGCGGCTGCCGGCCGCGCGGGACAGCACCTGCCACTCGGTCGGGCGGCCCGTGGCCACCACGACCCACGCGCCGACGGCCATCGCGCGCATCGCCACCTGGCGGGCCAGGTACAGCCCGCCCACCAGCACGATGCGGGTCGGCGTCGAGCGCAGGGCCGAGATCGTCAGTGGCTCGCCCTTGAGGCCCGAGCCGAGCACGATGCCGCCGCGGTCACCCGACGGGCTGATCGCGTCGAGCATCGCGGGGTCCACGGTGAACTCCGGCGCCACACCGGTGTTCTGCCCGGCGTCGCGGAGACGGGAAGTCATGCCGTACCTCCGATCGGCAATGTCGCGGCGAGCGCGGAGACCTGCAGCCCGCGCAGCGGCGTCAGAACCACGCCCAGCCGCTCGGACAGGCCGTGCAGCCGCTGGTCGGCGGCGTCGAGCTCACGCGGGTTGCGCGCGCTGAGCCGGACCACGCCGCGCAGGCCGATCTTGCCCTCGTCCGACGCCGGTGAGATGGACATCGCGACCGTCGCGGACAGCGCGCGGACGCTCGTCAGCGCGTTGAGGCTGCCGGTGATCTTGCCCTTCGGCCAGCCGGTGATCGCGTAGCTCGCGTGGCCGATGCCGGCCGCGGTCACGCCGGACCACCGCTCCTGCAGCATCACCTTGTCCGGCGAGCCGGCGACCGACGTCAGCTCCGCGGCGGAAATGCTCGCGCGCAGCAGTTCGTCCGGGTCGAGCGGCCGGGTCGGGACGCCTTGGGACTCCAAGGCGTTGCGCACGCGGGAAAGCGCGCCGATCAGCGCGCGGTGGGCGCCGACGACGCCGCCGCCGCGCTCCCGGATCGCCGCCGGGCAGCGCTTCGGGTCCAGCCGGATCGCGACCCACGTCGTCCGCCGCGCCGCCGCGGGCAGCGGGCCGAGCACCTCCATGTAGGAGCTCAGCGCGGGCGAGTCCGACGGCAGCGCCGCGCTGCCCGGGTAGCAGTGCCAGATCATCTGGATGGAGTCGAGGACCACGCCGCGGTCCTCCAGACACGGGGCGAGCGCCGCGAGCGGCAGGCTCGGCGCGTCACCGGCCTGGGTGATCATCGCCGGGGTGGGCTCGACGAGCAGCACGGCCGTCCAAGAACCGTCGTGCCAGGCGAGCCCGACCTGCTGGCGCTCGTGGTCGACGCCGTGCGCGACGACGAGGTCCGGGACGGCGATGCGGAGCAGGTTCACGCGGGCGTCGTCCGCGCCGGTCACCGCGGTCTCCTCGGCCGCCATCGCCTCGACGCTGCTCGGCGGCAGCGGCTCGGCGACGCGGTCGTGGGACCGGAAGGAGTACCGCATCGTCAGGCCGACCCACTGGGTGAACCAGCGGCCGCGCCAGCGCAGCAGCGCGACGATCAGGGCGGCCGCGAGGATGCCGATCCCCACGTACTTCAACGACATGTCGATGGCGAGCAGCACCAGCCCGACCGCGAGACCGACCTCGAGCACGACGAGGTTCGCCACGGGGAGCGGGCCGAGGTTCACGCCAGAGGACCGGCGCCGCGCGGGCGGGGCCATCCGGGTCGCGCCGGCCGGGGTACTGGCCGGGCCGTCGGAGTCACCGGGCCCCTGGGGTCCGCCGGGACCGCCGGGTCCGCTGGGCCCGCCCGGTCCACCGGGTCCGCCAGGCCCACCGGGACCTCCCGGGCCGCCGGGTCCACCAGGTCCGCCCGGGCCACCGGGACCGGGACGACCCGGTCCGCCGGGGCCACCAGGGCCGGGACCGGGTCCGCCGGGGCCGCGAGGGGGTCCACCGGGGCCACCACCGGGCCCCTGAGGTCCGCCGGGTCCGCCACCGGGGCCACCCGGCACCCCGCCGGGTCCGCCAGGGCCACCGGGAAGGACGTTGGGGCCGGTCGGTCTGCCCGGACGAGGCGGCGGGCCGGGGCGTCCCTGACCGGGCGGCGGGGGCCCGGGCGGGCCAGGCGGACGTGGAGGGTTGGTGACGGACATCCGCGCTTTCTCTTCCCCTCGTGCTTGCTGCGTACCCGGAAGCCGGGTCCCGGGGAGTCCGACACTAGCTTGAGTTGGTAGAAACCCCACACCAGACGGTCCCCGTACGGCTATCCTGCGGAACCGTACCGCGACGGGGAGAGCTGTAGGTCGAGAATGCCATCAACACCCACGACTAAGTCTCAGGTTCAGGCGTACAAGTTCGTCCTGCGCCGGATGCAGTCGGCACTGGTCCGGCGTGATGCCGTGATGCTGCACGACCCGATGCGCACCCACACGAGGGCCACGATCGTCGGTGTTGTGCTCGGTGCTCTCGGCGCCATCGTGTTCGTCGTCTGGGGCCTGCTCAGCCCGGCGCCGTCGGTGCCCGAGGCCGGCGGCATCGTGATCGGCGAGCAGTCCGGCACGGTCTACGTCGTGATGGGGAACCCGAAGACGCTCGTCCCGACCTTCAACCTGGCGTCCGCGCGGTTGTTGCTGCTCGCCCAGTCGAAGCAGTCGTCCGGGGCGGCCGGCGGCAACAGCGTGGCGGCGCCGGCGGCCGCGGCGAGCCCGGCCGCTGTGAAGAATCCCACGGTCGTTTCCGATGAACAGCTGAAGAACATCCCGCGCGGAAAACTGACCGGAATTCCCGACGGCCCGCAACTGATTCCGGGGGATTCGCAGCGGACTTCCGCGAATTGGGCCGTCTGCGACCAGGTTCAGCTCGATCCTTCGCTGCCGCAGCCCGACAGCGTGAACAAGACCAACACCTACGTCTTCGGCGGAATCGCGCCGAGCGCCCTCGGTACCGAACTGGGGGACAAGGAAGCGCTGCTGGCGGCGGCGGACAACGGCAAGACGTACCTGATCTACCGCCTGCCGAGCACGCAGAACCGCCCCAACGCCAACACCGTGCGCGCCGAGATCGACACCGGCGACTCGCACAACGCGGTCTCGACGGCCCTGCAGCTGAACCAGAAACCGCGGAAGATCACGCAGGGGCTGCTGAACGCCATCCCCGAGGTCGCGCGCCTGACCCCGCCGGTGATCGCGGACGGCAACGCGCCGGCCGACTTCGACGGCCTGTCCGCGGGCGACGTCTTCTCCACGCAGCCGACCGGTGCCCAGCCGCAGTACTGGGCCATCACCACGGGCGGCATCCAGCAGGTGTCGAACGCGGTCGCCGACGTCATCCGCGTCGCGAAGCACGGCAGCGCGAGCCGGATCCAGATCCTCGGCCTCGACAAGCTGTCCGGCGTCCGCGTCCTGCAGCCCACCGACCCGGACTACATCAAGGTCGACGACTTCCCGCGCACGGTCCCGACGGTCCTCGACGCGACGAAGAACTCGGCGGTCTCGTGCCTCGGCTGGTCCGTGGTCGGCGAAGGCGACAACCGCGACGCCCACACCTCGGTGTACATCGACACCCAGCTGCCGGGCCAGAACAGCCACGGCGACAAGTTCAGCACGATCAAGGTCACCACGCCCGGCCCGAACCGCGTGCCAGTCAACGGGTTCTACCTGCAGCCCGGGTTCGGCGCGGTCGTCCAGTCCGCCACCGGCAAGGCGAGCTTCGGCAAGGGTTCGATCCAGCTGATCTCCGACCGCGGCATCCGCTACAGCGTCCCGGACGCCGCGACCGCGGACGCGATCGGCCTGAACAACCGGCAGCCGGCGCCGGAGTCGATCATCGGCCTGCTGCCGACCGGTGCTTCGCTGAACACACAGGACGTCCTGCGGGAGTTCGACTCCGTGCCGATCGACCCGAACGCCGGCTCGTTCCCGACGCCCGGCCCGCAGCCCGGCAGCTGAGCGGAACCATCGGGCCGCTCTGCGCGTCACACACGCTCGGATGGTCTTTTCGCGAGCGGAGGTGCCGTGGCCGGCTTGAGGATGGACGGCGTTGTCGTCGCCGAGTACGCCAAGACGGCTGAGGAGGCCGCAGCCGAGCTGGATTCGGCGGCGGCCGAGGTGGGCGGCGAAGGCGTTTCCGACGAGTCCTACGGCGCCCTGGGGGCGCAGATCGGCCTAGGTGCGTCGTACGGCCGCGCGGCCGGGGCGTTGCGGCAGCAGCTGGCCGACGGCGCCGAGGCGCTGCGGTCGGCCGCGGAGGCGCTGCGGCACGTCACGGTGCGCCACAGCGACCACGACGCCCAGGCCGCGGAGCTGATCAAGCGCGCCGGGAGGCTCGAATGATGTTCGCCGAACCGGAAGCGTCCACCGCTTCCATCCCGCACCCCCTGGCCAAGCGGACGGCCGCCCCCGCGGCGGCACCCGCCATCACCTTCGGGCCGGACGCGGCGGGCGACGACATCGCCGCCGCGGCCGAGCCGTACCTGTCGTACCTCACCGACCTTTCGGGGCAGCTCGGGCTGATCGACCCCGTCGAGACGTACTTCCGCCCGCTGATCGGCCGCTGGGGCGACCTCGGTGCCGAGGCCGGCCGGTTGCGCCGGGCGGCCGCCGCGGCGGCCGAGGTGTCCGCCCGGCTCGACGACCGGCTCGGTCGTCTGGACGGCGGCTGGGAAGGCCGGGACGCGGACGCGTTCGTCGCGTACATCCGCGAGATCGGCGCCGCGGGCGGCGACCTCCAGGAAGCGCTGACCGTCCTCGCCGGCGCCCTCGACGACCTGGTGACGACCCTGCGCCACGTCGTCGTCGACCTCGTCGAAGTGCTGGTGGACGCGGCGGAGCTGGTGTCGGAGTCGATGACGCTCCCCAGCGGCGGCACCCGGCGGGCGCGGACGCAGCTGCGGGAGACGCAGGAGTCGGCGAAGGGGCTGTACGAGACCGCGCGCGACGTCCTGGAGGCGTTCGACCGGCTGTGCGACGGGGTCGACGACCCCGACGTCGTCACCCGGAGCGTCGAGATCAACCACCGGTACCCGCAGGACCGGTTTCGGTTGCAGGACACGGAATCCGGCGCGACGGCGGTTTCTTCGACGGGTTCGACCGGTTCGGATTCGGGCTCAGGCTCGGATGAGGTCATGACGGCGTCGTCGGCGGAGGACAGCAAGCACACCGACTCCGGCCGGCCCGCGGACGCGGCCGTCCCGCAGGCGCCGGTCGCCCCGGTCGCGGCGGACACCGCGGACCACAGCGCGTCGGGCATGCCGATGATGCCGATGATGGGCATCGGCGGCTTCGGCGGAGGCGGCGGCCAGGCCCGCCGCCCGTCGAAGAACCGGCCGATGATCAAGTCGTCGGAGCTGCTCGGCGAGCCGGACCTGGTCGCCCCGCCGGTGATCGGCGAGGACGAGACGGCGCCGAAGCCCAAGCCGCCCGCGCAGTAGCTCCGGCGGTCAGCGCACCGGGCCGGTGGGCTCCGGGCGGTTGCGGCGGATCGTGCGCATCACGAAGAGCGTGATCAGCAGGGCCACCAGGCCACCACCGGTGCCGGCCAGGGCCACGATCATCGGGGTCGAGCTGCGGTCGTTGGCCGGGGGGAGCTGGGCCATCTGCGGGCCCGGGTCCGACGCCACGACCCCGACCTCCGACGGCAGGCTCTGCGTCAGGGCCGCCACCGGGTCGATCACGCCCGCGCCGACGAACGTGTCGCGCCCGCCGGGGGCGGCCGGGTGCTGGGACGTCTCCTTGATCCGGTTGACGACCTGCTTCGCGTCGAGGTCGGGGTACTTCGCCCGGACCAGCGCCGCCAAGCCGGCGACGTAGGGTGCCGCGAAGCTCGTACCCTGGATTTCGCTGGCTTTGTCGCCGCTTTCGAACGTCAGGTTCGCCAGTCCCACCGATCCCTCGGCGGGGTCCAGCGAGATGATCTTCGTGCCGGGTGCCGCGACGCCCACCCAGGGTCCGTGCACGCTGAACGGCGCCACGCTGCCGGTCTCGTCGATCGCGCCCACGGACAGCACGTCGTCGGCGAACCACGGCGGCGTGACGATCGTCTTGGGCTTGCGGGTGTCCGCCTGGTCGTTCTGCAGGCAGGTGTCCGTCGCGTTGCCCGCGGCGGCGATGACGACGATGTTCTGCGACGCCGCGAAGTGCACGGCCGCCTGGACCTGCTGTTCGCCTTCGGTGATCGACCCCGTCGCGGTGCGGCAGTTGTCGACCGACATGTTGATGACACTGGCTTCGTGCCGCTGGGCGATCCCGTGGATGATCTCGGCCAGCGTCTTGAGGGTGCCCGCGGTGCCGGGCTTCTCCAGCTGGCGGCCACCGTTGGTCTGCCCGGGGGTGGTCCCATCACCATCGCCGCCGCCGCTGCCACCTCCGTTGCCGCTCGGGGGGAGCGAGCTCTCGGAGCCGGACGGCGGGTTCGTGCTCGACGACGGGGTACCGCTGCTGCTGGCCGGCGGCGTCGACGACGGGGGAGTCGTGTCGGGCTCGTAGTTCTCGCTCAGCTGGCGGTAGGACACGATCGTCGAGTCCGGGGCGACGCCGACGAACCCGACCTCCGGGTCGTCCGGCTTGCCCGCGATGATCCCGGCGACCTCCGTGCCGTGCCCGTCGCAATCCTCGAGACCGTCGGGCTGTCCCTTCGACGGTTTCGCCACGTACTCCCCGCCGGACTCGAGCCGGTTCTGGAACCACGGGTGCCGGGTCACGCCGGTGTCGATCACCGCGACCCGGATGCCGCCTCCGGCGCTGCCGGTGGCCGCCTTGACGATCTCCTGCGCCTTGGCGATCTGCAGGTAGTCCTGGCCCCACGGCCGGGTCTTGAGCACGATGTTCTGCCCGAGGACGGCGCGCTGGACACAGCCCTTCGTCGGCTTGTACGCCTTGTCCGGCTTGCGCTCGTCCGGGATCAGCTTGCTGTCGTCGACCGGCGGCGGGGTCGCGTAGTAGCCGTCCGCCGGGGCCGTCTGCGCCCACACCGGCAGCGCGACGCCGAGCGGCGCGAGCACGCCGATGGTGCCGGCCAGCAACGCCGTGGTCGTTCGCCGGGTCGCGCCGAAGCGGCGTCCTGCAGCCATCCGAGATTCACCCGATCCGGTCACTTGAAGTTCAGGTGCCGCAGGGTGGTGTAGAGGTCCATCACACCCAGGGCGAGCGGGAGCACCGACGCGATGCAGAGCGCCTCGATGATCTCCACCGTGCGCCGCAGCGGCGGCGAGAAGCGCTGGTTCGGGAAGATCACGCCGACCACGAGCGCGCCGGCGGCCAGCAGGATCAGCACACCGAAGACGATGAGCAGGCGGTTCTGCGGGCTCGACGTCGTCAGCCAGCCGATCGCGATGCCGGTCGCCGAGACCATGCCCGTGGTGAGCAGGGCGATGGCCTGGCTGCCGTTCGCGTACGCGCGGGCGCGCAGCAGCAGCACGAGCGTCGCGACGACGCCGAGGATGATGCCGAACACGCCGGGCCCGGAAGAAGCGATGACGGCGGCCACCGCGACCGTGGCGCCGCAGCCGATCATCAGGCCGGTCATGTAGTTGTGCGCGATGGCCGTGCGGCGCTCGATCGCCCGGTAGTCGGGGAAGCCGGAGTCTTCCTTGAGCTCCTCCGCGCTGCCCGGGACGTGCGGCAGCGGCAGCTTCGCGAGCCAGATCGTGGCGCGGGGCAGGATCGAGATGCAGGCGAGCGCGACGGCGATGGTGCCGGCCGCGATGCCGGCGGCCGGGTGCGCGATGAGCGTGCCGAACAGGAACGCCAGCGCCCCGAAGGTGCCCGCGGTGGCGGCGGCGATGAACGTCGTGATGCCGGCGCCGATGACCATGATGCAGACCGAGGCGACGATGATCACGAGGACCGCGCCGAGCAGCAGGTTGGCCCGCAGCGACAGCCCCGGCACGGTGTAGAAGCCGCTGACGAAGGCCAGTGGCAGGCCGCCGGCCGCGGCGACCAGCACGCCGGTCGACTCGGCCTGGTACGCCTTGGCGAGCGTCGCGCCGACCGCGACGCACGCGATCGCGCCGATGCCGCCGGCGATGGCCGCGCCGAGCGCGCTGCCGCCGTAGAACGACCCGCTGAAGAACAGTGCGACGGCGGCGACGACCAGCGCCAGCCCGCCCGCGACGTGCCCGAAGCGGTTGGCCGTTTCCTTGGTCCACGGCCGGAAGCTGTCCGGGGACGACTCGGCGATCGCGTCGACGACGTCGTCGTACAGCGGCGGCGGCGGGTTCTCGTTGCGCTTGCGCAGCTGCAACAGCTCGCCGTCGACGACGCCGAGCGAGGCGAGCGTGCGGCTGGGGTCGAGCGGGGCGTCGCCGAGCTTCGCCAGCGCCCAGCCGCCGTGGCGGGCGCCGCCGTCGGGCGACGACTCCTTGGCCATGTCGAGCAGCATCGGGAGGAGATCGGCCACCGCGACGTCGGCGGGCAGCGCCACGTCGATCCGGGTGGAGGGCGCCACCACCGTCACCCTGCTGAAAACTGTCGTGCCCGTAGCCACTGCACTGCCCCCGCTCGGTTGATACTGCTCCCGGGGGAACTTATACCGGACCCGGGCGCCGACATCATCGAACGTCCGAAAATCACTGCCCGCCGCAGGTCGGTCCGAGGTCGCTACTGGTGGTACCAGTGGGTGCAGTAAAACGGGCCACCGGCCTCGTGGGTGCAGACTCGCCACCAGTGGTCCCCGGCCACGGTCCCGCTCGCCGTCCTGCTGGTTCCCATCGGGCCTTCGGCGATCCAGCCCGCCCAATGGGTCGGGTCGGGACCGTAGTCGGCCCGGTCGAGGTAGATGCGGGTGTCGGGCCGGAAGTTGCCGGCGGTGCCGACCACGTCGGCGCAGAAGAAAAGGTTCTGCGAGCGTCCGCCGACCATCTCGTGAGGTGTCTCGTGACAGGCGGCCGTGGATTCGGCGGTCACACCCGCGCCGGATGCCGACGCGGCCGTTGCGGTCAGCAACGCTGCCGCCGCCACGCCTGCCAGTGCCAATCGGCGGCTGTTCCCGTTCATGGTCCCTCCCCGCGTGGTGATCATCGCCAGATCATGATTAGCACGCTTGTCGCCAAGGGTGAACCGGCTGTAACCGACAGTGTGAAGGCAGATTTCCCCGAGCGATCATGACTGTCGGTCGTGGGCCGTACACTCGCCGGACGAGGGCAGGGACGCCCGACGTGGGTCACAGGGGCGGTTGCGGTATCCGCCGGAATTCCTCCGCGACGTTCGCTAGGTTGTTCCGCGCACCTTGTGCACTAAACGGTGGCCGCCATCGTCGAGTTTGAATGAGGGGTCCTTCGATGAGCACGCTGCAGTTCAAGAAGTCGCCGCGGCTGGCGGCACCGCGCCCGCCGGGTGGTGAGGTGCACCTCGAGCCGCCGCCCGAGGTGCCCCGCGTCATCCCCGGCAACATCGTCATGAAGGCGCTGCCGATCGTGATGATCGTGGCGTCGCTCGGGATGATGGTCTTCATGTTCCAGGCCAGCAACCGGAACCCGATGATGATGGCCATGGGCGGCATGATGGTCGTCGGCACGCTCGGGATGATGGCCGGCGGTGGCGGCAAGGGCGGTGGCGCCAAGCGCGCCGAGATGGACGAAGACCGCAAGGACTACCTCCGTTACCTGGGCCAGATGCGCGACCGCGCCCGCGAGGCGATGGTCGACCAGCGGGCCGCGCTCGAGTGGGTGCACCCGGACCCCCAGTCCCTGTGGCCGCTGGCGGGCAGCCGCCGGATGTGGGAGCGCCGCCAGAACGACCAGGACTTCCTGCACCTGCGCGTCGGGCGCAGCTCGCACCGCCTCGCGACGCGGCTGGTCCCGCCGCAGACCGGGCCGGTCGACGAGCTGGAGCCGATCGCCACCCTCGCGCTGCGCCGGTTCGTGCGCGCGCACTCGATCGTGCCGGACCTGCCCACCCAGATCACGCTGCGCGGGTTCGCCGCGGTGAGCATGCAGGGCGACCGGGCGCTGACCCGCGGCCTGACCCGCGCGATGCTCGCGCAGATGGTCACCTTCCACAGCCCCGACGACGTGCTGATCGCGGTCGCCACCGCGGGGCGCGCGAAGGAGGAGTGGGAGTGGGCGAAGTGGCTGCCGCACGCCCAGCACCCGACGATGTCCGACGGCATCGGCCAGCTCCGCATGATGGCCGGCTCGCTGGCCCAGATCGAAAACTGGCTCGACGAAGAACTGCGTGACCGCCAGCGGTTCTCCCGCAACGCCACCCCGGCGCCGGACCAGCCGCACGTCGTGATCATCGTCGACGACGCCGAGGTGACCCGCGAAGAGCAGATCATCCTCGAAGAGGGCCTGGTCGGCGTCACGCTGATCGACCTGTCCGACTCCATCGGCAACCTCGCCGCCCGCCGCGGGCTGCGGCTGGTCGTGGAGGCCGACAGGCTCGGCGCGCGCAGTGCCGGCGGCGTCGAGTGGTTCGGCCGCCCGGACACCCTGAGCGTGGTCGAGACGGAGTCGCTGGCGCGGCTCATCTCGCCCTACCGCGTCGGCGGCGCGGCCGGGCAGGACGTCAGCGACGAAGAGCCGCTGCTGTCCAACCCGTCGCTGCTGGAGCTGCTCGGCATCCCGGGCGACCCGATGACCTTCGATGTCCAGCAGGCGTGGCGGCCCCGCCCGATCCGCGACCGCTACCGCGTCCCGTTCGGCGTCGGCGAGTACGGCCAGCCGGTCGAGCTGGACATCAAGGAAGCCGCCGCCGAGGGGATGGGCCCGCACGGCCTGTGCATCGGCGCGACCGGTTCCGGCAAGTCGGAGTTCCTCCGCACGCTGGTGCTGGGCATGCTGGCCACGCACTCCTCGAGCACGCTCAACTTCGTCCTCGTCGACTTCAAGGGTGGCGCGACCTTCCTGGGTCTCGACAAGGCGCCGCACGTCTCCGCGGTCATCACCAACCTCGCGGACGAGGTCACGCTGGTCGACCGCATGAAGGACGCGCTGGCCGGCGAGATGAACCGCCGGCAGGAAGCGCTGAAGAACGGCGGTAACTTCAAGAACGTCTGGGAGTACGAGAAAGCCCGTGAGAACGGCGCCGACCTCGACCCGCTGCCCGCGCTGTTCATCGTCTGCGACGAGTTCTCCGAACTGCTCGCGGCGAAGCCGGACTTCATCGACCTGTTCGTCGCGATCGGCCGGCTGGGCCGGTCGCTGCAGATGCACATGCTGCTCGCGTCGCAGCGCCTGGAAGAGGGCAAGCTGCGCGGGCTCGACTCGCACCTGTCCTACCGGATCGGCCTGAAGACGTTCTCCGCGGCGGAGTCCCGCGCCGCGATCGGCGTCCCGGACGCGTTCGAGCTGCCCTCGGTCCCCGGTGGCGGCTACCTGAAGTTCGACACCTCGACGCTGGTGCGGTTCAAGGCGTCCTACGTGTCGGGCCCGTACCGGCCGGCCGGCATCCAGGCCGCGGGCCCGGCGGCGACGGTGGTGCGCGCGGACAAGCGCCCGCAGCTGTTCGTCCCGGACTTCGTCGAGCTGCCGAAGGAACCGGAACCGGAGCTGTTCGACGCGGCGCCGAAGGTCGAAGAGCGGCAGCAGCCCGAAGAGGCGGTCGAGCCGAGCGAGCTGGACGTCATCGTCTCGCGGCTGATCGGGCAGGGCCCGCCGGCGCACGAGGTGTGGCTGCCGCCGTTGAAGGACCCGAACTCGCTCGACACGCTGCTGCCGAACCTGAACCCGACCGACGACCGCGGCCTGTCCCCGGTCGGCTTCTTCGGCAACGGCCGGCTGCAGGTGCCGCTCGGCATCGTCGACCGGCCCTACGAGCAGCGCCGTGACCCGCTGTGGGCGGACTTCGCCGGTGCGGCCGGGCACGGCGTGATCGTCGGCGGCCCGCAGTCGGGCAAGTCGACGATGCTGCGGACGCTGATCATGTCGATGGCGCTGACGCACACGCCGGAAGAGGCGCAGTTCTACTGCCTCGACCTCGGTGGTGGCACCCTGGCCGGGCTGGCCGACCTGCCGCACGTCGGCGGGGTGGCCGTGGCCCGGCGCGAGCCGGACAAGGCCCGCCGGATCGTGGCCGAGCTGACCACCCTGCTCGTCGAGCGGGAAGGCCGGTTCGGGGCGATGGGCATCGACTCGATGACCGAGTTCCGCAACCGGAAGCGCCGCGGCGAGATCCGGCCGGACCAGGACCCGTTCGGCGACGCGTTCCTGATCGTCGACGGCTGGCGGGCCCTGCGCGACGACTTCGAAGAGCTCGAAACCACGATCACCCGGCTCGCCACCCAGGGTCTGTCCTACGGCGTGCACGTCATCATCTCCGCCAACCGGTGGGCGGACATCCGCCCGGCCATCAAGGACATGATCGGCACCCGGTTCGAGCTGCGCCTCGGTGACCCGACCGAGTCGGACATCGACCGCCGGATCGCGGTCAACATCCCGGCCGGGCGGCCGGGCCGCGGCCTGACGCGCGAGAAGCTGCACCTGCTCGGCGGCCTGCCGCGGATCGACGGCTCGAGTGACGCGGAGACGATCGCGTCCGGCGTGGCCGACGCGGTGGCGAAGATCAAGGCGGCGTGGCGGGGCCGGGTGGCGCCGCAGGTGCGCCTGCTGCCAGAGATGATCACCTACGACGAGGTGCTGAAGCTCGACACGGCCCGCGAGTCGAAGCTGATCCCGATCGGCGTCAACGAAGAGGACCTGCAGCCGATCTACCTGGACTTCAACGCCGAGCCGCACTTCTACGCGTTCGCCGACGGCGAGTCCGGGAAGACGAACCTGCTGCGGCAGATCGCTCGTGGCATCTCCGAGCGGTTCACGTCGAAGGAAGCGCTGATCCTGCTGGTCGACTACCGGCGCTCGATGCTCGGGTTCGTCCAGGGCGATTCGCTGCTCGGCTACGCGGTGTCGGCGGCGCAGCTGGAGAGCATGGTCAACGACGTCTTCAACTCGATGACGCGGCGCCTGCCCGGCCCGGACGTCACGCAGGAGCAGCTGAAGACGCGGTCGTGGTGGAAGGGCCCGGAGCTGTTCATCCTGGTCGACGACTACGACCTGGTGGCCACCTCGTCCAACAACCCGCTGCGGAAGATCTCGGACTTCCTGCCGCAGGCCAAGGACGTCGGCCTGCACCTGGTGGTCGTGCGGCGCACCGGTGGTGCGAGCAAGGCGATGTACGACCCGATCATCGGCAAGCTGAAGGAGATCGCGGCGCCGGGCATGGTGATGAACGGTTCGCGCGACGAAGGTGCGCTGATCGGCAACATCAAGCCGAGTGCGATGCCGCCGGGCCGGGGCCTGATGCTGACCCGCAAGCACGGCAAGCAGCTGATCCAGGTGTCGTGGATCCAACCGGACTAAACTGCGTACGGCAGCGGGGCGCACCTTCGACGACGGGGTAGGTTTCCTCCCCGAGGGTGCGCCCCGCCGGCGTGATCGCGGTGGCGCGGGGGATCGCGGCGAGTATTGCGGGAGCATCGGGTGACAGTGCGGGTAGCGGTGGACTTCGGGACATCGAGCACCTGTGTCGTCGCCTCGGTCAACGGGCGCGATCCGCAGGTCGTGGTGATCGACGGCCAGCCGCTGATGTCCTCGGCCGTGTACGCGGCGGCCGACGGCACGCTGTTCGTCGGCCAGGAGGCCGAGCGGCAGGCGGCGGTCGACCCGTCGCGTTACGAACCGAACCCCAAGCGGCGGATCGACGAGGGCGAGCTGCTGCTCGGCGACAGCGTCCTGCGGGTCACCGACGTCGTGCACGCCGTGCTCGGCCGCGCGGTCGCCGAGGCGCGCCGGCTGGCCGGCGAGGCCGAGGTCGACCTGCTCGTGCTGACCCACCCGGCGGACTGGGGCGCCATCCGCACCCGGCTGCTGCGGCAGGCGGCCGGCGGGCTGGCGCGCGAGGTCGCACTGGTGCCGGAGCCGGTCGCGGCGGCGGTCTACCACGCCGCGACGTTCGCACCGCAGGACGTCACCAACGACCGCACCGTCGAGTTCAGCGGCCGCCCGGGCGACGCGCTCGCGGTGCTGGACCTCGGCGGCGGCACGGTCGACGTCAGCGTCGTGCGCCGGCTCCCGCCGGACACCGCCCGGGACCGGGCCGGCCGCCCGCAGCGCGGTGGCTTCCAGGTCCTCGCCACCCGGGGTGATCCCGCCTTCGGCGGCGCGGACATCGACCAGGCGCTGCTGGAGCACGTCGGCGAGCTCGTGGCGGGTGGGGAGCAGGACGCCTGGCGCCAGCTCGTCGAAGGCCGGGAGCTCGTCGACCGCCGACGCCGCCGTGTCCTGCGCCAGGACGTGCGCGGGGCGAAGGAAACCCTGTCGCGGCACGCCTACACCGACGTCCCGATGCCGCCGCCGTTCGCCGACGCGCACGTCACCCGCGAGGACCTCGAACGGCTGATCGCGGCGCCGCTGGGGCGCGCGGTGGAGCTGACCGTCGCCTCGATCGGCGACGCCGGCCTGCGGCCGAAGCAGCTCACCGCGATCTTCCTGGTCGGCGGGTCGAGCCGGATCCCGATGATCTCCCGGCTGGTGCACGAACGCACCGGCGTCGTCCCGACGAGCCTCGACCAGCCGGAGACGGTGGTCGCGCGCGGCGCGCTGCGCGCGGTGCTGGTCGACCCGGACCGCACCGGCGCGCTGCCCGGTGAGGCGATGGCCCGGATGGGCGCGGTCCCCGGAGGCGCGCTGAACCCGGCGGCGCAGCGCACGGAGGTCGTCCGCCCCGGCGACGTCGCCCCGCGCCCGGCGCCACCCCGGTCCGCACCGGCTCAGTTCACCCCGCCGAACGCGAACCGTCCCGGACCGCCACCGTCACCGCCCCACGGCCAGCCCGCGGCCCGCCCGTGGACGCCGGCGGCCGGCCAGCCCGCCCAGAGCGGCCCCGGCGGCCCCGGCGGTCCTGGTGGTCCCGGTGGCCCTGGTGGCCGGCCCGGCGGCGCGTCCGCGGCTCCGCCCGCGCCCGAGCCGCCCGCGAAGGACCGCAAGAAGCTGTGGGGGGTCGTGGCCGTCGCGGTGGTCGTCGTGGCCGCGCTCGTCGTCGGCGGGGTGCTCTTCTTCACGCGCGACAGCACCCAGGCCGAGACCGGCCGGACGCTCTCGCAGTACGACTTCAAGTTCGTCGCGCCCACCGACTGGGTCCAGACCGACGACCGGGTCGCCGACCGCCAGGTCGTCATCCACCCGCAGGAGTCGGCGGACGGCAACGACCTGCTCGTCGCGCAGGAGTACGTCATGGACTACGACGCGACGGCGGACCCGCAGAAGCTCTCGGACGAGCTCAAGAAGAGCGCCGACAACGACCCGGACCAGTACAGTGCGTACAACCCGAGCGCCTCGTACGCGGGTCGCACGGTGATCTTCTACCACCAGGTCAAGCCGGACCGCCCCGACATCCAGGTCGACTGGTACGTCGTGGCGAAGGGCCGGATCCGGGTCCACGTCGGCTGCCAGTACGTGCAGCCCGAGCTGCGCGACCGGGTCGCCGCCGCCTGCACGCAGGCCGTGCGGACGGTGGAAATCCTCAACTGAGAGGAGGGCACGCGGTGCCGTCCGAAGAATTCGAGAGCGCCGCGGCGTCCTTCAAGCGGATCGGCCAGGACGCCGTGACGCACGCCCGGCGCGTCTCCGGGAACGCGAAGGCGCGCAATCAGCGCCACCACAGCGAAAACGTCGAATTGCTGAAGCGAACGGGTCGCGGCGCGAAGTCCGGCGATCCGACGCCCGGCACCCTGCGGGCGGCCGCCGAACGGTTCCGCCGGGCCCGCGGGCTGGCGGTTCCGGAGACCCCCGAGACCCCCGTGGTTCCCGATTCGGTTCCTTCGCGTTCGCAATCTCCCGCTCGGGCCCCTCGAACGAGTGACGATGACGAAGACTTTTCCCAAATGCGAATCATGAATCGCGGCCAGTGAGTTCACCGCGTGTTCGCTGTGCGTGTGCTAACCCCGCTGGTGGAGAACGTATTTTCGGGTGACGAGTCGCCGGATCGGGGTGATTCGCCGCAACGGGCGGCGATCGGTTCCCAGGGGGAGCGTTCACGCAAGCAACTACTTGCCGGCGAAGCACGACAAGAGGGAACCGGGCATGGCAGGGTCTGCGTCGTAGGGCCGTACAAACGAACGAGACGCGCTACGGCCAACCACTCTTATGAAGGGGGTTTCCAGCATGGCTGGATTCACAGGGACAGTTGCTCAGTTCACCGACGCCGAGGGCAAGGTCACCGAGGTCCGCGCGGGCATGGACAGCAACCTGTCCACGCTGCGCGACCGCATCGAGGCCACCCGCGCCGGCTGGCAGGGCGACGCGCAGAAGGCGTTCGACCACGTCATGCAGCGCTTCGACGAGGACGCCCGCAAGATGAACCAGGCGCTGCAGAAGATCGCGGAGCTCCTCCGCGAGGCCGGTTCGAAGTACGAGAAGTCCGAGCAGCAGCAGCAGGAGATCCTGGGCGCCGTCAACCGCGGCTTCGACGCGCTCGGCTGAGCTTCACCCCCGTCTTTCTTTTCATTCACCCGAAATTCTTGAGTTCCGAAGGAGTACGTCATGTCCGATGCCGGCATTGTCGTCAATTACGCCACCATCCGCGCTGCCGCGGACGACTGCACGCAGACCGGCGGCGAGCTGCAGCAGGCGTTCGACCGCCTCAAGGACGACCTGAAGCCGCTGATCACCACCTGGACCGGTTCCGCCAAGGAGCAGTACGACCAGGCCCAGCGCGCGTGGGACCAGAGCTTCGAGGACCTGAAGCAGGTTCTGGCGCAGATCGCCGCCGCCCTGCCGCAGATCGCCGACGGTTACCAGTCGACGGACAGCGCCGTCGAAGGCCTGTTCTGAGCCGCTAGCCCCGGGAACCACGGCGGGCCCGCACTTCGGTGCGGGGCCCGCCGTTTTCCGTTTCCGGACAAGGAAAACCGGCTCGTCGCGAAGACGGGCCGGGAGCGGGCTAGCCGCCGTCGCGCAGGGACCGGATCATGCTCCGCAGGATCCGGAACGCGCCCGCCTGCTCGGTTTCGGTCATCCCGGCCAGCATCCGGACCTCGACGGACCGCACCGCCACGGTCGCCTTCTCGAGGCTCCGCCGGCCGCGAGGCGTGAGCCGCGTGGGCAGCACCTTCCCGACCGGTGCCGCCTCGGGCCTGGTCACGTGGCCCTCTCGTTCCAGGTTCTGGAGCAGCACGTTCATCGACTGCCGGGTCACGAACGCGCCCCGCGCGAGCTCGGAGTTCGACAAGCCCGGTCGCTGGGCCAGCAGTTCGAGGCAGGAGTAGTGCGTCACGCTCATCCCGAGCGGCCGCAGCACCTCGTCCATGGCCGCGCGCAGGGCGCTCGACGCCTCTTTCAGCAGGTAGCCCAGTGACGTCTCCAGGTCGACGCCGACTCCGTCTTGACTCATGTCAGTATTCTGACATAGATTGAGCCGTGTCAGAAGACTGACACAAAAGAAGGAGCACCACATGCCCGTCACCGGCCCCGACTTCATCTCGCTCCAGGCGCGTGACCTCGCTGCCTCACAGGCGTTCTACGAGCAGTACCTCGGCCTCGTCCGCTCGTCGGCCGGACCGCCGCACGCCGTCGTCTTCGAGACGAAGCCGATCGCGTTCGCCCTCCGCGACGTCGTTCCCGGCACCGACCTCGCATCCGTTGCCCAGCCCGGCATCGGTGCCGCGATCTGGCTCCACGCCACCGACGTCCAGGCCATCCACGACGCTCTCGTCGCCGGCGGCCACACCATCGTCTCTGCGCCGATCGACGGCCCCTTCGGCCGGACGTTCACCTTCGCCGACCCCGACGGCTACCAGGTCACCGTCCACGACCGCGCCTGACCGGCCGGACGGGTGGCGAGCCGGGAACTCAGTGCGGCGCGCCGACCTCGTACTCGGGACGGTCGTTGAGCACCCGCACGGTGACCTTCTTGGCCTGGCCGCCGATCTGCACCGTGCAGTCGAAGGTCGTGCCGTTCTGGGCCGCCTCGTTCGACGGGCACTGCGCGTTCTTCACGTCCGGCTCGCCGTAGTTCTCGTTCAGGACCTTGACCACACCGTCCTGAAGGGACTCCTGGTCCAGGACGTCCCCGCGGAACGCGCCGAGCAGCCACGCGCCACCGCCGCCGAGCACGAGCACCAGGACCACGATCCCGGCGATCAGCAAGGGTTTCTTCGACTTCGGCCGCTTCTCGGGCGCCGCGGCGAACGCGCCGAGGCCGCCGTACTGCGACGGCTGGAACCCGCCGCCGTACTGCGGGCCCGGCTGCTGTGGCGGCCGGCCGCCGCCCGGGGCGCCCTGCTGGGGTGTCGGCGGCTGCGGCTGCCACGGGGCGTTCTGCTGTCCCTGCCACGGCCCGGAGAACGACCCGCTCGGGCCGGGCTGCTGCGGGGCCCACTGGCCCGTGTAGGACCCGGTGGCCGCGCCCGGGGCGTCGTTCTGCTGCCACTGCCCGGAATGCGGGCCGGTCGCCTGCTGCTCCGGCTGCCACGCCGGGGACTGCGGCCGGCCCGGCGCCGGCGGGTCGGCCGGCGGCTGCCACCACTGCGGCTGCTGGTCGGGCGGCTGGGTCATCGGGGATCACCTCGGGTCGGGCGGGGGGAGACGGCCACGGATCAGTTGCCCTGCGCGTCGCCGAGCCGGCGGTAGAAGTCGTCCATCGCCGCGCGGTCGGGCAGCACGGTGATCTGCGACGCGTCGGGCAGCTTCGGCATGTCCTGCAGGCTCGCCGGGCCGGTGAACTTGAACTCGTACTTGAGCTCGACCTGGTGGCTGTCGCCGCCGAACTTGGCGTCCATCGCGAACGAGACCAGGCTGCCGTCCGGGTTCAGCGTGATCGTGGTCGGCACCATGGCCTTGTTCAGCTCCGGCCCGATCAGGCTCGTGACGCTGGCCGGCAGGATCTCGACCCGGTTCTTGACGAAGACCTCGAAGGGCACGTTGACCGTCAGCGCGGTCTTGCCGTCGCCGAGGCTCTTCGCCCCGCGGACCGCCCGCTTGTCGGCCCGGTAGGCGTCCACCGTCGAGTCGGCCATCCGGCACGGGGTCAGCACCCCGCCCCAGACGCAGGGCTGGATCAGGCCGGCCTCGGGCTTCGGCATCGACACCCACGCCGTCGGCGAGACGCCCTTCTGCACGTACATCGGGCCGAGGTAGGTGTACTCGACCGGGCCGTCGGCCGGGGTGTACGTGTCGATGATCTCGTCGGGGTTCTTCAGCGAGCGGTGCCGCACGACCCGGTTCTCCGGGCTGCCGGTGCGGGCCGACGTGACGGTGCTGTGGACCCACTTGTCGTCGAACTTGAAGTAGGCGTCGAGCGAGTTGGTGACGTCGCGGGTGTCGGTGATGCTGTCCTCGAGCTTGCCGATCACCTGCTCGAACTTGCCGCCGACGTAGTCCGCCGCGTCGTCGCCCTTCGGCAGCGGCGTGCCCGCCTTGGCCTGGCCGCAGGCGCTGACGAGCGCCAGGAACGCCCCCAGGACGAAGATCGCCGTCGGTCGTTTCCTCATCGCCGTCCCCTGCTCGCCTGTGCCCGTGCTCCGGGCGCCCGGATCGTCTCATCCTCGCGTGTCGGGGCCGCGCGTGCGGGCACTTCGGCCGGAAAACCGGGTAGAGTCCGCAGGGGCCGGGCCTGTCCCGGCGCTTCCACCCACCCCCGATGCGTGGCTGCGGCGAGCGTGGGGGTATCTTCATATGTCGTTGTGCGTTGCGGCGCATCAGCGCGCTAGGCCCGCACAGAACCCACACGCAATGTTGACGACGAGGTAGACCCTTGCCCACGTACAGCCCCAAGCCCGGCGACGTCACTCGTGCCTGGCACGTGATCGACGCCGAGGATGTCGTGCTCGGCCGGCTCGCGACCGAGGTCGCCACGCTGCTGCGCGGCAAGCACAAGCCGACCTACGCCCCGCACGTGGACACCGGTGACTTCGTCATCATCGTCAACGCCGAGAAGGTCGCGCTCACCGGAAACAAGCGCACGCAGAAGTTCGCCTACCGGCACAGCGGTTACCCCGGCGGTCTGCGCAAGCGGTCCTTCGGCGAGCTGCTCGACACCAAGCCCGAACACCTTCTCGAGAAGGTCGTCAAGGGCATGCTGCCGAAGAACAAGCTCGGCCGCGCCCAGGCCAAGAAGCTGAAGGTCTACGCCGGCCCGCAGCACCCGCACACCGCGCAGCAGCCGCAGGTGCGCGAGATCACCAAGATCGCGCAGGTCGCGCAGTGAGTGAGGAACAGTCTGTGACCAGCACCGAGCCCGAGACCGCCGAGGTCACCACCGAGGCGACCGAGACCGGCGCCGTCGAGACCCCGGAAGCCACCGAGGCTCCCGAAACCACGGAAGCTCCCGAGGCTGCCGTCGCCACCAGCGAGACGCCGGTCGCGACGAGCGAGACCCCGGTTGCCACCAGCGAGACCCCGGCGGCGACCAGCGAGTCCGCCACCGCCCCGCGCCCGTCGCGGGCCGCGGGCGGCAACGCCCAGACCGTCGGCCGCCGCAAGGAAGCCGTCGTTCGCGTGCGTGTCGTCCCGGGCACCGGTGAGTTCAAGCTCAACGGCCGCACCCTCGAGGAGTACTTCCCGAACAAGGTGCACCAGCAGCTCATCAAGGACCCGCTGGTCCTGGTCGAGAAGCCGGACGCGTTCGACATCTTCGCCAACCTGCACGGTGGCGGCGTCTCGGGTCAGGCCGGCGCGCTGCGCCTGGCCATCGCCCGTGCGCTCATCGAGGTCGACGCGGACGACCGCCCGGCCCTCAAGAAGGCCGGCTTCCTGACCCGTGACGCGCGCGCCACGGAGCGGAAGAAGTACGGCCTCAAGAAGGCCCGTAAGGCCCCGCAGTACAGCAAGCGCTGATCGCGCCTCTGGCGCAACCCACCGGAGCGCTCATCCGTCTATCGGATGGGCGCTCCGGCGTTTTTACCGACCCGCCCAGGCGGATGTCGCATTTCCCGTGCTCGGAGCGACATTCGGGGGTGGGGTAGTGCGCCCGGGAACGCTCGCTAGGTTGTCGTGGTGGTTGCGCTGCCGCAGCCGCTCTGAGGAGGTCGATCGATGGCACGCCTGTTCGGTACCGACGGGGTACGTGGTCTGGCCAACGCCGAGCTGACGCCCGAACTCGCGCTGGCGCTCGCCGCCAGCGCCGCCCGCGTCCTCGCCGCGCACGACCGTTCGCACCGGCCCATCGCGGTCGTCGGCCGGGACCCGCGCGCCAGTGGCGAGATGCTCGAAGCCGCGGTCGTGGCCGGGCTCACCTCCGCCGGCGCGGACGTGCGCCGGGTCGGCGTGCTGCCGACGCCGGCCGTCGCCTACCTGGTCGGCTCGCTCGAGGCCGACCTGGGCGTGATGATCTCCGCGTCGCACAACCCCATGCCGGACAACGGCATCAAGCTCTTCGCCTCGGGCGGGCACAAGCTCCCCGACGGCATCGAGGACGAGATCGAAGCCGGCCTGGCCTCGAACGCCGTCCGGCCGACCGGCGCCGGTGTGGGTCGTGTCACGGACGTCGAGGACGCCCTCGACCGCTACGCCGAGCACCTCCTCGCGGTGACGCCGCACTCGCTCGACGGCCTCAAGGTCGTCGTCGACTGCGCGAACGGCGCATCGTCCGCCGCCGCGCCCGAGATCTACCGCCGCGCCGGCGCCGAGGTCGTCGCGCTGTACGCCGAGCCCGACGGCGTCAACATCAACGAGCACTGCGGCTCCAACCACCCGGATCGGCTGCGCGAGGCCGTCGTCAAGCACGGCGCCGACCTCGGCATCGCCCACGACGGTGACGCCGACCGCTGCGTGGCCGTCGACTCCGCCGGCGAGCTGATCGACGGCGACCAGATCATGGCCGTGCTGGCGCTCGCGCTGGCCGAGTCCGGCGAGCTGGCCAAGGACACGCTGGTCGCGACCGTGATGAGCAACCTCGGCCTGCACCTGGCGATGCGGGCCCACGGCATCACCGTGGTCACCACCGCGGTCGGCGACCGCTACGTCCTCGAGGAGCTGCGGTCCAGCGGCTTCGCCCTCGGCGGCGAGCAGTCCGGCCACGTCGTCCTCCCGGCGCACGCCACCACGGGTGACGGCCTGCTGACGGCGTTGCGCCTGATGAGCCGCATGGCCGAGACGGGCAAGTCCCTCGCCGACCTGGCGGCCGTGATGAACCGCCTGCCGCAGGTGCTGATCAACGTCCGGGTCGCCGACAAGGCGGCGGTCGCGGGGTCGAGCGAGGTCCGCGACGCCGTCGGCGAGGTCGAGGCCGAGCTGGGCGAGGAAGGCCGGGTGCTGCTGCGCCCGTCCGGCACCGAGCAGCTGGTCCGCGTGATGGTCGAGGCCCCGGCCCAGGCCACCGCCCAGGCCGCCGCCGACCGCCTCGCCGGAGTGGTCTCGGCGGTTTCCTGAGTCTGCCGCGGCTCTCGTGAGTGTTTAGGGCGGTTAGAACCGCCCTAAACACTCACGAGGACCCGCGCCGAGGCCAGGCCGCGGAACACCGGGTGTGTCTTCCACCGCACGTCCTCGACCCGGCACCCGCCGCTGAGGACGTCGGCCAGCGCGCGTAGCGCGATCTCGGCTTCGGCCAGCGCCACTCCGGACCCCGGGCAGGCGTGGCGGCCCAGGCCGAACGGCAAGCCGTCGGTCAGGGAGATCGCCACCGGACCTTCGGAACCGAACCGCAGGACGTACCGGGCCGGGCAGATCTCCGCCGCCAGGTCACGCGCGCTCGTCCGCGCGACGCCCGAAGCCAGCGAAAGTCCGGCGCTCGCCAGGAAGTTCAGCGAGTTCTCGTACGCCGCGTGCGCCAGGACCACCGGGTTGATCGCCAGCTCGTCGTCGTCGAGCCGGCCCGCCGCGTGCGCCGCGCGCAGGGCCGCCAGGCCGCTGCCCGGCTCGGCCGGAGCCCGGCTGAGCTGCACCGACAGCCGGAACGCCGACGCCTGGCCCTGCCGGTCGGTGCCGCCGAAGACGTCGAGGTTCGCCGTCGTCGCTTCCAGGTGGTCCAGGAAGACGTCGTCGAGCGGCACGCCCAGCACCGCGGCCGTCACCAGGCCCGCGACCGGCCGCGCGAAGTCGCGCACGAGGTCGAACGACGTCCCCAGCGCGTCGACGACCGTTTCGACATCGGCGCGGACCGCGTCCGGGAACGGCTCCAGCGTGGCGATGATCTCCCGCAGCACACCGCGCACCCGTGCGTGGCCGTCGCCGTCGCGCAGCAGCACGCTGGGTGACCCGAGGCCGGGATCCGACGTCAGCTCCGGCGACCGCAGGGCGCGCGCCGCCGCGTCGCGGCCCTCGACCACGGCGATCCCGTGCCGTTCGAACTCGTCCATCGGATCCACACCGTAGGGCAGGATGAGGCGGTGCCGCCCGCAGCCGTCCCGGACGAGGTCCTGACCACGCCCCTCACGGATCTCCTGCTCCGCAACGCGGCCGCCGACCGGCCCGCGTTCACCTGCCGGGTCTTCCCAGGGCCTGTCGATCACACCCTGACGTGGCCGCAGGTGCTCGCACGCGTCCGCGGGGTCGCCCGCGAACTGCGCCGCGTCACCCGGCCGGGTGACCGGGTGGCGATCGTCGCCCGCCAGGACCTCGGGTACGTCGTCGGTTTCCTCGGGACGCTGTACGCCGGGCGCGTCGCGGTGCCGCTGTCCGTCCCGGCCGGCCGCACCAACCGCGCCCGGCTCGAGTCGGCCCTCGCCGACGCCACGCCGTCGGTCATCCTGACGTCGAAGGACCTCCTGGCGAGCCTGGCGTCCCGGCCGGAGGTGCTGCTGGCGATCGACGACGTCGAGCCGGACGACGTCGAGCCGCCCGCCGCGGTCGCCATGACCGACCCCGCTTACCTGCAGTACACGTCGGGCTCGACGAGCCGTCCGGCCGGCGCCGTGATCTCCCACCGCGCGCTGGTGGCCAGCTGCTGGCAGACCACCCGGTGCTACCACGCCGACGCGTCGACCCACCTCGCCGGCTGGGTGCCGTTCTTCCACGACATGGGCCTGGTCCTGCTCATCGGCACGCCCGTGTTCCTCGGCGCGCACTCGGTGTTCTTCACGCCGATGGAGTTCGTGCGCGACCCGCTGCGCTGGATCCGGCTGCTGGCCGGGCACCCGGGCGCGATCACGGCGGCCCCGAACTTCGCCTTCGACCTGGCCGCGGAAGCCGCCGGCGAGCTCGAAGACGTCGACCTGTCGCACGTGAACTCGGTGCTCAACGGCAGCGAGCCGGTCCGCGCGGCCACCGTCGAGGCGTTCGATCGCGCCTTCGCGCCGTTCGGGCTGCCCCGGGCCGCGCAGAAGCCGTGTTACGGGCTGGCGGAGGCGACGGTGTTCGTCGCCAGCGCGGGCGACGAAGGCCCGACGATCACGGACTTCGACGGCGAGCGGCTGGTCTCGGCGGGCCGGCCCTACGGCCAGCGCGTCCAGGTTGTCGACAAGGAGATCTGGGTGGCCGGGCCCAACGTCGCCGACGGTTACTGGGGCCGGCCGGACCGCGGTGACGCCTTCGCCGAGCCCGGCTGGCTCCGCACCGGCGACCTCGGCTTCGTCCACGACGGCCTGCTGTACGTCACCGGGCGGCTGAAGGACCTGATCATCGTCGACGGCCGCAACCACCACCCGCAGGACATCGAGGCGACGATCGAGGCCGCGCACCCCGCCGTCCGGGCCGGCCGGGTCGCGGCGTTCGCGGTGCGGGACGGCCGCGGTGAGGGCGTGGCGGCCGTGGTCGGCGCCGCGGACCACGACGACGCCGTGGCCACCGCCGTCCGCCGGGCCGTGTCGGCGGGCCACGACCTGCCCCTGCGCGGCCTGTGGCTGGTCCGGCCCGGCGCGGTGCCGCGCACCTCCAGCGGCAAGGTCTCCCGCGCCGCGGCCCGGGACCGCTGGTGGGGTGAGAATGGGCGCCATGACTGACGCGGCCGCCTACGCCGACGAGATCCGGAAGATCGTCGCGCTCGCGCTGGAGCTCCCGCCGGACCGGCTCGCCGACTCGACGCCGTTCGACGACATCGGCCTGACGTCCCGGCAGCGGATCCAGCTGCTCGCGCGGGTCGAGGTCCGCTTCGGCGTCTCCGTCGACCTGGACGAGCTCGACCGGCTGGTCGACGTCCGGGGCGTCGCCGAGGTCATTTCCGAAGCCGTCGAGGCACAGCGCGCCACCGGGTGACTCCCGGGTGCACTTTTCCGAAGTCGCGGCTGGCCAGACGGCCGAACGCTAGACTCTGTGTGCATCTGCGACGGCACCGATCGGCGTCCGGGCGCGTCACAGTCTTCGAACAGGTGCCAGGGACTGTGGGATCGAAGGGGGCAGCCACCATGCCAGACGGTTATACGGCGAGTTCGGAAGCGATGACGCGGGCGCAGATCCGCCTCAACGACGTCGCGGACGACCCGGCGGGCGAAGCGAAGAAAGTCGCGCCGACGGCGATCGTGGCTGCGGACTTCGGCCGCGTCCACCAGGAAGGTTTCGGCAAGTACAAGGCCGGGATCGACGAGATCGGCGCGGGCATGACCGGGCTGTCGAACGCGCTGATGAACCTCGGCAGTGGCATCGGTACCGCGGGCGGGAAGTACACCACGCAGGAATCGGACGCGGGTGCGCAGGCCAACGCGGCGGGGAGCAAGTAATGGCCGAATGGGCTGACATCAAGAAGGTCCTCGACGACCCGAACGTCTCCATGGAAAAGAAATCCGCCCTCATGGAGGCGTACGACAAGGACACCTGGAACTTCAACGACGAAGAAGAAAAGTACGCCAAGGAATACATCGACGGGTATTCCGACCGGAACTGGGCCACCACGCCGCTCTACCCCACCGGTTCCGACGGCGAGGTCGACGACCGGCTGAAGGAAGCCCAGCAGGAGTCGCAGGCCAAGGGCAAGGAACAGCAGGCCCAGACCGACCGCAAGAACCAGGCGAAGAAGAACCTCGACGGAATCGCGAAGCCGACGCTCAACGCGGGCGCGAAGAGCTCCGACGAGCAGCTCGACCAGGGCAACGTCACGGTCGACTTCCTGGTGCTGTGGACCACCGACATCTGGAACAAGATCAAGGGCGGCACCGGCCAGCTCGACCCGCAGAAGGACCTCAAGGACAAGTTCCACGAGAACCGCGGCATCCAGTACCAGAAGTTCCTCACCGACGCCGACGACCTGGGCAAGGCGCACAAGGTCGTCGAGGACACGCTCTCCAAGAGCGACACCGAGCTCCAGACCCTCTTCGGGGAGTGGAAGGGCAAGGGCGCCAACGCGGCGGAGATCAAGTACGACGAGGCGATCAAGCCGCACGCCAAGGAGCTCTCCCAGCAGATCGACGGCGCCGCGAAGCTGCTCCCGGAGACCGTCGGGCACGTCTTCGACGCCGTCAAGAAGAAGGTCGACGAGGTCCTCGCGCTGCACCGCACGACGATCGCCCAGGCCGACATCACCATGGCCCGCGACGTCCTCAAGATCGCGAACGGCGAGACCGGCGAGTTCGACGACTTCATGAAGGTCGCCGGCTGGGTCGACAGCGTCAACGCGCAGAACGGCAACCAGACGAACCTCGCCGAGCGGCTGCAGAACGACGACTGCGGCTTCAACGACGAGAACAAGGAGTACGGCCGCCAGGTCTGCCGCTACTGGCGCGACGGCGCGTTCACCACCGAGTACCAGGGCCTGATCAACGCGTTCAACGGCTCCTGCAAGTCCGCCAAGGACACGATCGACCAGCAGTGGGGCGCGCTCGACCAGTACCTGTCCGGCTACACAAACCAGCTGACCGAGGCCAAGGGTGCCGGCCCGGACACGGGCAAGGGTGACGGCGGCAAGGACACCAGCACCGGCGGCGGGGGCAAGGACTCCAACACCGGTGGCGGCGGCCCCGGCACCGGCGGGGGCGGGCCAGGCACGGGTGGCGGCGGCACCGGCAGCGGTGGCGGCGGTACCACGACGCCGTCCGCGAGCGAGCCGCCGAAGCCGGAGGACGCCGCGCCGAAGCCGGACGACGCCGGCACCAACCCGGTCACCGGCAAGCCCCTCGAGGTCGATCCGTCGACCGGCGAGCCGTACCCGATCGACCCGAAGACCGGCGAGGCCATCAAGGACGCCGACGACACGGAGACCGTGTCGGTCAAGAAGGGCGACAACACGATCGAGATGTCCGAGCCCGACAAGCAGGGCAAGATGGACATCACGGTCGACGACGGCCAGGGCCACAAGAAGGACTACCCCCTCGACTGGGGCGACGACGACAAGGCCGAGGCCAAGGGCGCCGACGGCAAGACCACCGACGGCGCGAAAGACGCCGCCTTCGGGCCGCAGGGCAGCCACGCCGTCAAGGACGGGCAGCCCTCGGCCGACGGCAGCTACAAGCCGGGCGCCGACGGCAAGATCCACATCCAGGACGGCAACCTGAAGATCACCGCCGAGCGGCCGGAAGGCCCCGGCGGGCCGACGGTCGTCACGGTCGACGACGGCAAGGGCGAGCCGACCACCTACACCCTGGATTCGAAGGACGGCCCGAAGGCCGACGACCTCAAGGCCGACGGGACCGGCGCGGCGTCTGACACGAGCACGTCCGGCGCGACCCCCGGCGGTACGGGGGGGTCCGACGGCGCGGCCGGCGGGCCGGACAGCGGCAGTGGCGTCGCCGCCGAGATCCAGCACGACGCGGACGCCGAGCCGCCGCTGACGAAGGACCCGGCGCCGGACAACCCGGATCCGGGCCTGACGCAAGGCTCGTCGGCCGGCGGTGGCGGCGGGTTCAGCACGCCGGGGGGCATGGACTTCTCCGGTGACCTCGGCACCGACGCGACGGCCGAACCGGCGCTGGCCACGGCCGACGCCGGGGCCGGCGGTGGCGGCGACTCGACGACCACGGCCGGGGCGAGCGACTTCGGCTCCGCCGTCACCGGTGGCCACACCACGGCCGACTTCGCCGGCGCGGTGTCGCTGGAGCCGGGCGCGCAGGCGGGCAGCGACGCGTCGCTCCCGGCGGCCGACGGCGGCGGGCTCGGCGCGACGCCGGTCGACCCCGGCATGCACCAGGCGGCCGCGAGCGGCTCGGCCAGTGGCATGAGCGGGATGGGCGGGATGATGGGCGGCATGGGTGGCTCGCCCGGTGGCGGCGGCGGTGGCGACCAGCAGCGCGGCCCCAGCCAGTACCGCATCGAAGGCGGCGTTTTCGAGACGAGCGGGGCGAAGGGCCGGATCAGCGGCTCGCTGGACGACGAGGGTGAGCGCTCGATCCGGTACGACCGGTGACGGGCCTTCTGGGAGGGCTTTCGAGTGAGAGCTGAGGAGGGGCGATGAGCAGCGCCGAAGAGCGGTACCGCACGGCGATCTCCACGATGGACGCCGCGGCGCGCGAGCAGGACGAGCAGCGGGGGCTGCGCGAACGGCGCGTCGCGGAGGCCGAGACGCAGGCGCGCGAGGGCCTGAAGAACGAGCTGGGTGCCGCGCAGAAGTACGCCGAGCACATGGACGAGCTCAACAAGCGCAAGCAGAGCGCGGGCGGCTGGGCGACGGAGAAGACCCTGGCCGACAAGGGCCGCGAGTCGCTGATGCAGTTCGGCGGCGAGGACGAGGACTCGACGCCGACGAACAGCTTCCCCGCCGCTCCGGCCCTGGCCGCGACCGCGCCGCGGCCCGAGCCGGTGACGGAGCCGGTGCCCGCACCG
Organism: Amycolatopsis sp. NBC_00348; assembly: GCF_036114655.1. Lineage (NCBI taxonomy): Bacteria > Bacillati > Actinomycetota > Actinomycetes > Pseudonocardiales > Pseudonocardiaceae > Amycolatopsis > Amycolatopsis sp. NBC_00348. The sequence goes on from NZ_CP107994.1 coordinate 9,151,528, forward strand.
GAGCCACCGCCCCCGGCACCCGAGCCGCAGCGCCCGCGGGGACGGCACGCGCGTCCGGTCGAGGACGAGGACGACTTCTCCAGCACGAGCTGGCTGGTCTGAGGTTCCGACAGCGGAAAGGCCCGGCGAGAATCTCGCCGGGCCTTTCTCGTGTGGTCAGTGAGCGGGTTCGTCCTCGCGCTCGATGGTCGCGCGCTTGACGTCCGCCTCCAGCAGGGGCCGGTACTTGTCGGTGCCGGTCAGGTGGGTCAGGAAGAACGCCGTGAACAGCGCGCGGGTGAGCTGCTGGGTGCCGCGGTGCGGCTTGCCGTGCATGATCAGCTGCGACCAGTGCCTGCCCTCGGTGACACCGAGGTGGGACGCCTTGCCGAGGGTGCGCAGCTGGACGTCGTCGCCGCCCCAGTTGTCCGAGATCGCCTCGGCGTGCCCGACCGCCGGCGCGACCAGGTCTTCTTCGGCGGCCAGGTGCAGGCCCGGGACGGTGATGCCGCGCGCGGCCTCGCTGGCCGGCGGGAGCGTCTGGGCGGCCGCGATCGTCGCGACGGCGCGGATCCGCGGGTGTTCGGCCTGCGCGTCCTGCGCCGCGGCCAGCACGGCCGAGCCACCGCCGGCCGAGTGCCCGGCGAGGCCGAGCTTCGCAGGGTCGACGCTGATGCCGTCCGGGCCGAGACGGACCGTCGTGACGACGTCGAGGGTGGTCAGCAGGTCGGCGGCGAGCAGCCGGTGCGACGGCAGCGGCCCCCGCTGGGTGGCCGGCGCCGCGGCGACGATGCCCCAGCTGGCGAGGTGGTGCAGGAGCTGCCGGTACCGGTCGGGCGGCTGCAGCCACCCGTGCCCGAAGGCGACGGCGGGCAGGCCGAGACCGGCGCGGGGCGTATACACCACGCCCGGCAGGCCGACCAGGGCGAGGTTGCCCCGGAGGACCTCGTGCGGACCCGGGTGCTTGAGCTCCGCGAGCAGCTGCTTGGGCTTGCTGGCCATGGCCGGAACCCTACTGCCCGCACCCGGCCCCGGCTCGCTCGCCGCACCGGGGCCGCCGAAAGCGCGGAGCGGAACCGGGCGCTCACACTGCGTACGTCACCCTTTTCGCATTGGTCCGGACCATGTGGAACGCCGTCCGCGCAGGTCGCGGGCGGTTCACGTGCCCGGTCAGCCCGCTGAATGTCCCTCGTTAGGCTGGTGCGCGTGTGTGGAATCGTGGGATATGTCGGGCACCGCCCGGCCCTGGACGTCGTTCTCGGCGGGCTCCGGCGCATGGAGTACCGCGGTTACGACTCGGCCGGCGTCGCGGTCCTCGACGGCGCGGGCGCGCTGAACGTCGAGCGCAAGGCCGGCCGGCTCGCCAACCTGGAAGCCGAGCTGGACAAGGTCGGCCGCGGCAGCTTCGCCGGCACCGCCGGCATGGGCCACACCCGCTGGGCCACCCACGGTGCCCCGGTGGACCGCAACTCGCACCCGCACCGGGACGCCTCCGAGCGCGTCGCGGTCGTGCACAACGGCATCATCGAGAACTTCGCCGCCCTGCGCACCGAGCTGGAAGCCGACGGCGTCGAGATGGCCAGCGACACCGACAGCGAGACCGCCGCGCACCTGATCGCGCGGGCGTACACCGGCGGCGAGACCGCCGGGGACTTCGCGGCCTCCGTCGCCGCCGTCTGCCGTCGTCTCGAAGGCGCGTTCACGCTGGTCGTGACGCACGCCGACCACTCGGGCACGATCGTCGCGGCGCGCCGGTCGTCGCCGCTGGTCGTCGGCGTCGGCGAGGGTGAGCACTTCGTCGCCTCCGACGTCTCGGCGTTCATCGAGCACACCCGCGAGGCCGTCGAGCTGGGCCAGGACCAGCTCGTCGTGATCACCCGCGAGGGCTACGAGGTCACCGACTTCCACGGCGACGCCGCCCAGGCGAAGCCGTTCACCGTGGACTGGGACCTCTCGGCCGCCGAAAAGGGCGGCCACGAGTACTTCATGCTCAAGGAGATCGAGGAGCAGCCCGAGGCGCTGGCGAACACCCTTCGCGGGCACTTCGACAACGGCCGGATCATCCTCGACGAGCAGCGCATCTCCGACCAGGACCTGCGCGACGTCGACAAGGTCTTCGTCGTCGCCTGCGGCTCGGCCTACCACTCCGGCCTGGTCGCCAAGTACGCCATCGAGCACTGGTGCCGCCTGCCGGTCGAGGTCGAGCTGGCCAGCGAGTTCCGCTACCGCGACCCGGTGCTCGACCGCGCGACGCTCGTCGTCGCCGTGTCGCAGTCCGGCGAGACGGCGGACACCCTGGAGGCCGTCCGCCACGCCCGCGAGCAGAAGGCGCGCGTGCTGGCCGTCTGCAACACCAACGGCGCGCAGATCCCGCGCGAGTCCGACGCGGTGCTCTACACGCACGCCGGCCCCGAGATCGGCGTCGCCTCGACGAAGGCGTTCCTCGCCCAGATCGCGGCCAACTACCTGGTCGGCCTGGCGCTGGCGCAGGCCCGCGGCACGAAGTACCCGGACGAGGTCGCCCGCGAGTTCGCCGAGCTGGAGGCCATGCCCGCGGCCGTCCGGAAGGTCCTGTCCACTGTGGACCAGGTGCGGGACCTCGGCCGCCGGATCGCCGACTCGAAGGCCGTGCTGTTCCTCGGCCGCCACGTCGGGTTCCCGGTCGCCCTCGAAGGCGCGCTGAAGCTCAAGGAGCTCGCGTACATGCACGCCGAGGGCTTCGCCGCCGGCGAGCTCAAGCACGGCCCGATCGCGCTGATCGAGGACGGCCTGCCGGTCGTCGTCGTGATGCCCTCGCCCAAGGGCCGCGCGGTGCTGCACTCGAAGCTGGTGTCGAACATCAGCGAGATCCAGGCCCGCGGCGCGCGCACGATCGTGATCGCCGAAGAGGGTGACGAGACGGTCCGGCCGTTCGCGGACGAGCTGATCGAGATCCCCGCGGTGCCGACGCTGCTGCAGCCGCTGGTGTCCACGGTGCCGCTGCAGGTGCTGGCCGCGGAGATCGCCCGCACCCGCGGGTACGACGTCGACAAGCCGCGTAACCTGGCGAAGTCTGTCACCGTCGAATAACGGGAGGCCTTCGCCGTGCAGGGAATCTGGACCACGGAACGGATTCGCGAGGCGGAGGGGCGGCTGTTCGCCGTCACGCCCGAGGGCGAGCTGATGCGGCGCGCGTCGTTCGGGCTCGCCGTGCGGCTGGCGGAGTTCCTCGCCGAGCACACGGGCACGGTGTCGGGACGCCGGGTCGTGCTGCTGGTCGGCTCCGGTGACAACGGCGGTGACGCCTTGTGGGCCGGGGCTTTCCTGCGCCGTCGCGGAGTCGCCGTCACGGCTGTGCTGCTGGGTTCGCGAGCGCACGAGGCCGGGCTCGCGGCGTTGCGCCGCGCGGGTGGCCGGGTGGTGTCCGCCGAGGACGGTCCACAGTGGATCGCGCGAGCCGACGTCGTGGTCGACGGGATCGTCGGGATCTCCGCTTCGGGCTCACTGCGCCCCGAAGCCGCGCGGCTGGTCTCCCTCGTCGAAGCGCCGATCGTGGCGGTCGACCTGCCCAGTGGCGTCGACCCGGACACCGGCGCCGTCGACGGCCCGGCGGTGCGGGCCACGCTGACGGTCACCTTCGGCGCCCGCAAGCCGGTGCACGTGCTGGCGCCGACGTGGTGCGGCGAGGTCGTGCTGGTCGACATCGGGCTCGAGCTGGGGGAACCCTCACTGAACCAGTTGGACGTCGTCGACGTCGCCGCGGCCTGGCCGGTGCCGGGCCCCGAGGACGACAAGTACAGCCAGGGCGTCGTCGGCGTCGCGGCGGGCTCGGCGACCTACCCGGGCGCGGCGGTGCTGACGGCGGGTTCGGCGGTCCGCGCGACGGCCGGGATGGTCCGGTACGCCGGCCACGCGGCGGACGTCGTCCGGTCGCAGTGGCCGGAGGTCATCGCGACGGGCACGGTCGCCGACGCCGGCCGGGTGCAGGCGTGGGCGGTCGGCCCGGGCATCGGCACGGGCTCGGAGGGCCGCGACGTCGTCCGGTACGTCCTGGGCCGGGGTCTGCCGGTGTGCGCGGACGCGGACGCCACGACGATCATCGCGAAGTCCCCGGAGGTCCTGGACGCGCGCGACCCGGACACACCGCTGGTCCTGACCCCGCACGCGGGCGAGTACGCGCGGCTGATGGGGCGTGCCCCAGGCGCGGACCGGGTGACGGCGGCGCGCGACGCGGCCCGGCGGTACAACGCGGTGGTGTTGTTGAAGGGGTACGTGACGGTGATCGCGGCCCCGGACGGCCGGGTGGCGGTCAACAAGCCACACGGAGCTTGGCTGGCGACGCCGGGTTCGGGCGACGTGCTGTCAGGCCTGATCGGCGCCCTGCTGGCAGCGGGAGTGGACCCCTGGCTGGCGGCGGCCGCGGCGGCTCACGTGCACTCCGTGGCGGGCGCGATCGCGGCCCAGAACGCCCCGACGTCGTCGTCGGCGCTGGTCCACGCGATCCCGGAAGCGATCCGCGCGGTCCGGTCTTTGACGTCCTGAGCTGGCCGAGCGGCACTTTCACGTGAAAGTGCCGCTTTGGCGGGACGGCGTGCGTGAGGTGCGAATGGTCCGTTGGTGCCGCTCGGAGCGGTGCCTGGCGACGGTCGCGAGTGGCCCGTTCGTGCCTTGGCGGGAGGGCGCGAGTGGCCCGTTGGTGCCCGGCGGGATGCGCGAGTGGCCCGTTGGTGCCCGAGGAGGTTCTGGAGTGGCCCGCTAGTGCCAGGTAAGCGTCGCGAGTGGCTTGGCGGGTTGGGTCGCGAGTGGCCCGTTCGCGCTTTGGCGGGAGGGTGCGAGTGGCCCGTTGGTGCCCAGAGGAGCATCGCGAACGGTCCGTTGGTGCCGGGTGAGCGTCGCGAGTGGCCCGTTCGAGCCTGGGCGAGCGTCGCGAACGGGCCGTTCGTGCCCCCGCCGCAACCCACGAACCTGCGCCCGAGCGACCGGCGCGCGAAGAGTTATCGAGTTCTCTGTTAACTCCGGGCGTTAAATCTGGTAAGAAGTGCGTGTGAGCGGCGGCACAGCGTCTGGAGACCGGAAGACCCGGCCGTCCGATGCTGTCGTCGAACAACGGCGGCAGGACATCCTCGATCACGTCATCGAGCAGGGTGAAGCCCGGATCGACGACCTCACCGCACGCTTCAAGGTCAGCCTGATGACCATGCACCGCGACCTCGACGACCTCGACGAACGTCGTCTCCTGCGCAAGCTGCGCGGCAAGGTCGAGGCCTACCCGGCGCTCACCATCGAGACCGCCGCCCGCTTCCGCGACACCCTCCACCACGGCGAGAAGGACGCGCTCGGCGAGGCCGCCGCGAACCACGTCCAGCCGGGGCAGACCGTCTTCGTCGACGACTCCACCACCCTCCTTCCGCTGGTCAAGCGGCTCGCCGAGATCGACGCGCTCACCGTCGTCACCAACTCGCTGCACGCCGCCCGGCTGCTCGGGCCGAAGGTCGACGTCGTGCTCGCCGGCGGGCGGTACAGCCACGAGTACGACTCCTGCGCCGGGCCCGAGGTGCTGAACCTGCTCGACAGCATCCGCGCGGACGTCTCCTTCGTGTCGGTCACCGCCGTCGCGATCGGGCGGCTCTACCACCCCGATCGCGACTACGCGGAGCTGAAGAAGACCGCGCTGAAGATCGCGAACCACAGCGTCCTCGTCGTCGACCACTCGAAGTTCGGCCGCACCGCGACCTACGCGCACGGCGATGTCGGGGACTACGACCTGCTGATCACCGGCGAGACCACGCCGACCGAGGAGATCGAGGCCGCGCTCAACGCGGGCACGGCGATCGAGATCGTCGAACACGTCGAGGAGGGGCAGCCGTATGACAGCTGAGCTGGTGGCCGGCATCGATTCGTCCACGCAGTCGACCAAGGTCGTCGTGTGCGACGCCGGAACCGGGGAGATCGTCCGCACCGGCCGCGCGCCGCACCCGGACGGCACCGAGGTCGACCCCGCCGCGTGGTGGGGCGCCTTCCAGGAAGCGACCTCCGGGCTGCTCGACGACGTCAAGGCCATCGGCATCGGCGGCCAGCAGCACGGCATGGTGACGCTCGACGACGGCGGCGACGTCGTCCGGCCCGCGCTGCTCTGGAACGACAACCGCTCGGCGCAGGCCGCGCTCGACCTGATCGACGAGCTCGGCGGGCCGTCCGTCTGGGCGAAGTCCGTCGGGTCGGTGCCCGTCGCCAGCTTCACCGTCACGAAGCTGCGCTGGCTCGCCGACCACGAGCCGAAGCTGGCCGACCGCGTCGCTCGCGTGCTGCTGCCGCACGACTGGCTGACCTGGAAGCTCACCGGCGGCGACCCGGTCACCGACCGCGGTGACGCGTCCGGCACCGGCTACTTCTCGCCGTCCGACAACGCCTACCGCCTCGACGTCCTCGCGCACGCCTTCGGCGGCCGGACGCCGGAGCTGCCCACCGTGCTCGGCCCGGCCGACACGGCCGGCCACACGAAGGACGGCGTGCTCGTCTCCGCGGGCACCGGCGACAACATGGCCGCCGCGCTCGCGCTCGAACTGCAGCCGGGCGACGTCGTCGTGTCGCTGGGCACCAGCGGCACCGTGTTCGGCGTCGCCGAGACCGGCGCGGCCGACGCCAGCGGCGAGGTCGCCGGGTTCGCCGACGCCACCGGCCGCTTCCTGCCGCTGGCCTGCACGCTCAACGCCGCCCGCGTCCTGACGTCGACCGCGACGATGCTCGGCGCGACGCTGAGCGAGTTCGACCGGCTCGCCCTGCGCGCCGAGCCCGGGGCCGGCGGCCTGACGTTCCTGCCCTACCTCGACGGCGAACGCACCCCGAACCTGCCCGACGCCACCGGCTCGCTGGCCGGCCTGACCCGGGCCAACATGACGCCGGAGAACCTCGCGCGCAGCGCCGTCGAGGGCATGCTGTGCGGCCTGGCCGCCGGTCTCGACGCGGTCCGCGCGCACGGCCTCGACGTCCACCGCGTGCTGCTGATCGGCGGTGGCGCGCAGTCGGCCGCCGTCCGCGCGGTCGCGCCGCTCGTGTTCGGCGTGCCCGTGCAGCTGCCCGAGGTCGCCGAGTACGTCGCCATCGGCGCGGCGCGGCAGGCGGCCTGGGCCCTGACTTCCGGTGCGGAACCCCCGTCCTGGCAAGGAAAGAACAAGACGCGGCTCGAGCTGGACGAGCCGACCGAGGCGCAGCGCGCCGAGGGCCACCGGATCCAGCAGCGCCACCTCGAAGCGCGCGAAGCCGCGCACGGGGTCCGGCGGACTTTCGGAGAGGACTGACCCCGATGGCTTCCATCACCTACGACAAGGCGACCCGGCGTTACACCGGCAGCGACCGCCCGGCCGTCGACGCACTGGACCTGGAGATCGCCGACGGCGAGTTCCTGGTGCTGGTCGGCCCGTCCGGCTGCGGCAAGTCGACCAGCCTGCGCATGCTCGCCGGCCTCGAGGACATCGACGACGGCGCCGTCTGGATCGGCGACCGCGACGTCACGCAGCTGCCGCCGCGCTCGCGTGACATCGCGATGGTGTTCCAGAACTACGCGCTCTACCCGCACATGACCGTCGGGCAGAACATGGGCTTCGCGCTGAAGATCGCCGGGCGCCCCGCGTCCGAGATCAAGCAGAAGGTGCTCGACGCGGCCAAGCTGCTCGACATCGAGGACTACCTCGACCGCAAGCCGAAGGCGCTTTCCGGTGGTCAGCGCCAGCGCGTCGCCATGGGCCGCGCGATCGTGCGCGAGCCGCAGGTCTTCCTGATGGACGAGCCGCTGTCGAACCTCGACGCGAAGCTGCGCGTGTCGACCCGTACGCAGATCGCCGCGCTCCAGCGCCGCCTCGGCGTCACGACCGTGTACGTCACGCACGACCAGGTCGAGGCCATGACGATGGGTGACCGCGTCGCCGTGCTGTCGGACGGCCTGCTGCAGCAGTGCGACACCCCGCGCGCGCTCTACGACAAGCCCGCGAACGCGTTCGTCGCCGGCTTCATCGGCTCGCCCGCGATGAACCTCGTCACCGCGAAGCTCACCACCGACGGCGCCGAGGTGGGTGGCGCGCGCGTGCCGCTGACCCGCGAGATCATCGCCGCCGCCGAGGGCGACACCGTGACGCTGGGCTTCCGGCCGGAGTCGCTCGAGGTGTCGGCCACCGAAGACGGCACCGTGCCGATCAAGGTGGAACTGGTCGAGGAGCTCGGTTCGGACGCCTACGTCTACGGCAAGCTTGCCGAGACCGACGCCGAGGGCACCAAGTCCAACGTCGTGGCCCGGGTCGACCCGCGCAAGCCGCCGGCCATGGGCGACACCCTGCACCTGCGGATCCGTCCCGACGAGCTGCACGTGTTCTCCGCCACGTCCGGGGCGCGCCTGTCCTGACCTCGGGTCATGGGAAACTGGCGGGCGTCATGACGCCCTCCAGTTCTCCCCGTGCCCAGGTCGACATCGACCTCGACGCGATCCGCCACAACCTCACGCTGCTGGGCGCCCGCGCGCCCGGCGCCGAAGTGATGGCCGTGGTGAAGGCCGACGCCTACGGCCACGGCGCGCTGCCGGTGGCGCGCGCCGCGGTCGAGGCCGGCGCGAGCTGGCTCGGGACCTGCTCGCTCGGCGAGGCCCTCGACCTGCGCCGCGCCGGGATCACCACCCGGCTGTTCAGCTGGCTGGACGTGCCCGAGGTCGACTTCGCCGCGGGCGTCGAGGCGGACGTCGACCTCGCCGCCAGCTCGGTCGGTGAGCTACGTCGCATCGCCGCCGCCGTCCCCGCGGGTACCCGGGCTCGCGTGCACCTCAAAATCGACACCGGCCTCTCGCGCAACGGCTGCCCGCCCGCGGGCTGGGCCGAGCTGGTTTCCGCGGCGGCCGCCGAACCGCGCGTCGACGTCGTCGCGATCTGGTCGCACCTCGCGTGCGCGGACGAGCCGGGTCACCCGTCGATCGACGCCCAGGCGAAGCGCTTCGACGACGCCTACGACGTCGCCCGCGCCGCCGGGCTCGACCCGCTGCGCCACCTCGCGAACTCCGCGGCCCTGCTGACCCGGCCGGACCTGCACTTCGACGTCGTGCGGCCGGGCATCGCGATGTACGGGCTCAACCCGGTGCCGCAGGCCGAGGACCTGCGCCCGGCCATGACGTTCCGGTCCGCCGTCGCGCTGGTCAAGCGCATCGAGGCCGGGGAGTCGGTGTCCTACGGGCACACCTGGACCGCGTCGCACGACACGAACCTGGCCCTGGTGCCGGCCGGGTACGCCGACGGCGTGCCGCGGTCGCTGTCGGGCCGGATGGACGTCTGGTTGGGCGGGCAACGGCGGCCCGTCGCCGGGCGCGTCTGCATGGACCAGCTGATCGTCGACTGCGGTGACTTCGAGCCGGACGTCGGCGCCGAGGTCGTCCTGTTCGGACCGGGGACGCGCGGTGAGCCGACGGCGCGGGAATGGGCCGACAAGCTCGGCACCATCGACTACGAGATCGTGACGTCGATGTACCGCCCGCGGGTGGCGCGCCGGTATCTGGGGGCGGCCTCGTGACACCTTCACGTCGACTGCTGGCCATCGCCGGCGGCGTCGGAGCCGTGGCCACTGGGACCGCCGCGGCCGCCATCGCGGTCGCCGCCCAGCAGCGGCGGCACAGTGAGGACCCGTACGTGGACGAGCCCCTGGGGGAGCTGAAGCCGGACCGCACGTCCACGGTCGCGGCCGACGACGGCACCCCGCTTTCGGTCGAGGAGATCGACCCGGAAGACGGCGGCGAGCCCGAACTGACCGTCGTGGGCGTGCACGGTTTCGCGCTTTCGCGGCGGTGCTTCCACTTCCAGCGCCGCGACCTCGCGAAGCTGCGGCTGCCGCGCGTGCGTCAGGTCTACTACGACCACCGCGGCCACGGCCTGTCCGGCGCGGCGTCGGCGGAGAACTCGACGATCGAGCAGCTGGCCCGCGACCTCGACGTCGTGCTGCGGTCGCTGGTGCCGACCGGGCCCATCGTGCTGGTGGGGCACTCGATGGGCGGCATGGTGATCATGGAGCTGGCCGCGGAGTTCCCCCAGCTGTTCGCGGACCGCGTGGCCGGCGTCGCCTTCATCGCGACGGCGGCGGGCGAGGTCGGGGCGCGCGGGCTGCCGCGTTCGCTGCTCTCGAAGTACAACCCGCTGACGCGCGCCGCCGGCGGTCTCGCCGGCTGGCAGCCGGGCTTGGTCGAGTTCGTCCGCGCGGCCGGTGGCCAGCTGACGCGCCAGGCCGTGCGCCGGCTGGCGTTCGGCAGCCGCGACGTCGCACCCCGGCTCGTCGACTTCATGCTCGAGATGCTGGAAGTGACGCCGGTGCGCGGGCTCGTGAACTTCGTCGACACGCTCGGCAGCCACAACCGCTACGCGGCGCTGGCCGGGCTGAAGACCGCGGAAGTGCTGGTGCTCGGCGGTGATTCGGACCGCTTCACGCCGTTCGCGCACGCCGAGCGGATCGCGTCCGAGCTGCCCGACGCGGAGCTGGTGCGCGTCCGCGGCGCCGGGCACATGGTGCTGCTGGAGCAGCCGGACCTGGTGACCAGCCACCTGATCGACTTGTTGCAACGCTGCTCCGGTGTGGACGGCGAGGACTCGGCCCGGCGGAACTGGTGGTGGCAGCGTTGACGTATCTGTTCCCGACACCCGAAGACACGATGGAGTTCGGGCGCTCGCTCGGCCGCTCCCTGCGCGCGGGTGACCTGGTGCTGCTCGCCGGGCCCCTCGGCGCGGGCAAGACCACGCTGACCCGCGGCATCGCGGACGGCCTTGGCGTCGGCGGCCGGGTGAGCAGCCCGACGTTCGTGCTGGCCCGCGTCCACCCGGCGGGTGCCGCCGGCGTGCCGCTGGTGCACGTCGACGCCTACCGCCTGGGCGGGGACCTGTCCCAGCTGGACGACCTGGACCTGGACACGGACCTGGAGCGTTCGGCCATCGTCGTCGAGTGGGGCGAGGGCTCGGCAGAGCGGCTGTCGTCGGACTACCTGGTGGTCCGGCTGGACCGCCGCGACGACGACGTCCGCGAGGTGACGCTGGAACCCCACGGCTCATGGTCGGCACGGGCTGTCGTGAGTGTTTAGGGCGGTTCTAACCGCCCTGAACACTCACGACTCTTGCACCGAGACGACCGCGCGGGCCACGCCCAGCTGCACCAGGTCCTGTGGGCGTAGGCGTAGCTGGTTGGCCAGCTCCGGGACCTCCGATGCGGGACGTTTCAGGATCGCCGCCGCCGCTTCGGGTGACGTCACTGAGAAGTACGCGTCCGGGGTCACCCACGTCGAGCCCGGGGCCGCGAACGCCAGCGCGCCGCCCGAGCCGCCCTCGCCGATCACCAGCGTTGTCACCGGGGCGGACGCCGTCGCGACCGCCTCGAACAGGTCCGCGATCGCGCCGCCCGCGCCCGCCTGTTCCGCCGCCGCGTCGTTGGCCGCGCCCGGGGTGTCGACCAGCGTCAGCACCGGGATCGCCAGCCGTGACGCCAACCGGACCAGACGCGCGGCCGTGCGGAAGCCCGACGGCAGCGTCGGCGTGCCGCACTGGGCCGCGTATGCGATCGTGCGGCCGTTGCGCCAGCCGAAGCCGCAGCGGACGCCGTCGTCGACGCCGCCGCAGCGGTCGCCGCTGATGTCCTCGCGCCAGTCGAAGTAGGCGTCCAGGTACTCGACGGCTCGCGCCCGGCGTGGGGACCGCGCGGCCTGGACCGCGTCCCAGCCCGTGTCCGGCAACGCCGCCTCGCGCAGCGCCCGGGGCGGTGGCGCCGCGGCGTTCGACGGGGACGTCAGCAAGCGCAGCCGGCGTTCTAACGCCGGCCCGAGGTCCTCGGGCGCGACGATGGCGTCGACCTGGCCCCACGCGAGCTTCGCCTCGGCCGTGTAGGCCTCGGGGGAGCCGGCCGGCCGCACCCGCGAGCCCGCGAAGCCGACCTGGGCCTCGGGCAGCGCGAGGATGACGTCGGCGCCCGCGCCGAGCGTCGCCCAGCCGCCGCCGGTCGTCGGGTCGCGCAGCACCGCGATCTGCGGGACGCCCGCCGCCCGCGTCCGCGCCGCCGCCCGCGCCACCCGCTGCAGCTGCATGAGCGCGCGCATCCCCTGCTGCATGCGGCTGCCGCCGGTCGCGATCAGCGAGACCACCGGCAGCCGGACGTCGCGGGCGTGCGCGAACGCCGCCTCGATCCGGTCGCCGGTGCGCTGGCCCAGCGAGCCGCCGAGGAACCCGAACTCGAACGCGATCACGACGGCCTCGGCGTCCCCGATCTTCGCCGTCCCGCAGACGACCGACTCCTTCTCGCCGGTGCGCTCTTCGGCGGCGGAGCGTGCTTCGCGGTAACCCGGCCAGTCGATCGGCCCGTCGGCGGGCTCCTCGCGCAGCGGCGTCGTGAACTCCTCGAAACCGGTCGAAATCGTGTCGACGACCTCGCGCGCCGGCCGCCTAGTCACCGAGCGCTCGCTTCAGGACCTTGCCCATGTCGTTGCGCGGCAAGGCATCCAGGTAGCGGACGACCCGCGGGCGCTTGTGCGGCGCGAGCAGCCGGGCGACGTGGTCGGCCAGCTCCTCGGCCGACGGCCGCTCACCCTCCGGGACGACCCAGGCGACGATCCGCTCGCCGAGGTCGTCGTCCGGCTCGCCGGTGACGGCCGCTTCGGCGACGCCGGGGTGCTCCAGCAGCGCGTTCTCGATCTCACCCGCGCCGATCTTGTAGCCGCCGCTCTTGATCAGGTCGGTCGCCTTGCGCCCGACGATCTTGACGTACCCGTCGGCGTCGCGCGTGGCCATGTCGCCGGTGCGGAACCAGCCGTCGGCCAGCGCGGCCGCGGTGGCGTCCGGGCGGTTGAGGTACTCGGTGAAGAGGTTGGGGCCGCGCACCTGGATCTCGCCGACGGTCTCGACGTCGTCGAGCACCTCGCCGGCGTCGCCGATCAGCCTGAGCTCCACGCCGCCGAGCGGGACGCCGACGGTGCCGGGCTTGCGTTCGCCGTCCGCGCGGACGCTCGTGTTCATCAGCGTCTCGGTCATGCCGTAGCGCTCGACGACCTGCTGTCCGGTCGCTTCGGTGATCCGCTGGTGGTCGTGCACCGGCAGCGCCGCCGACCCCGAGACGAGCAGCCGCGCGCCGCGCAGGGCGTCGGCCAACGCTTCGTCAGTCCCGACCTCACCGGCGATGCGGTGGTACATCGTCGGGACGCCGAACACCATGGTCGCGCCGGCCTTCAGCTCGCGGGCGACGCCGTCGGTCGAGAACCGGCCGAGGTGGCGGACCGAGCCGCCGCGGCGCAGCGGGCCGAGGATGCCGAGGATCAGGCCGTGCACGTGGAACAGCGGGAGTCCGTGCACCAGGACGTCGTCGGCGGTCCACGCCCAGGCGTCTTCGAGGGCGTCCAGCGTGGTCGCGATCGAACGGCGGGGGAGGACGACGCCCTTCGGCGGCCCGGTGGTCCCCGACGTGTAGACGATCAACGCGGGCGTCTCGGCGTCCGGCTCTTCCTTGAGCGGCGTGGCCGGCCCGGTCAGCGGGATGTCCCGCCGCGGCAGGCCGGCGAGCCCGACAGGCAGCGCGACGCCGGGTTCGGCCAGCACCAGCTGCGGCTCGCTGTCGGCGAGGATGTGCGCGAGCTCGCGCTCGCCGATCTTCGGGTTCAGCGGCACCGCGGGCACCCCGGCGAGCAGGGCGGCGACGACGGCGACGCTGGTGTGCAGGGTCGGCGTCGCCCACACGGCGACGCGGCCGCGGGGCAGCTCGGCGGCGAGACCGCCGGCGACGGCGGCGAGCTCGGCGTAGGTCAGGGCCTGTTCGCCGAATCGGAGGGCTTCGTTGCCCGAGGCTGACGTGAGGGCGGGGAACAACGGGTCGGGCACCGCGGGGACCTCCAGCTCGGGGGACTCGCTCCTGCGAACCCCGATTCGCACGTTACCGTGCGGATAAGACCCCCGCAGCGACCGGTTTAACCGGTGATCCGGGCCCGCGAATGCGACATCCCGGCCTGGTCGTAGGCTGGGACACCGTGTTGGTACTGGCGATCGATACCTCGACCCCGGCGGTCACCGCGGGCGTCGTCGCACTGGACGGCGACCGGGTCGAGACGCGCGGCGACCGCGTCACCGTGGACCCGCGCGCCCACGGCGAGCTGATCACGCCGCACGCGCTGGCCGCGGCCGAAGCCGCCGGCATCACCCTCAAGGACCTCGACGCCATCGTCGTCGGCGTCGGTCCCGGGCCGTTCACCGGCCTGCGCGCCGGCATGGCCACCGCGGCCGCCTTCGGCCACGCGCTCGGCATCCCGGTGTACCCGGTCGGCAGCCTCGACGCGATCGCCGCCGACGTCGCCCCGGGTGAGAAGCCGTTCCTCGTGCTCACCGACGCCCGCCGCCGCGAGGTCTACTGGGCGGCCTACGACGCGTCCGGCGCGCGCACGCACGGTCCCGACGTCCAGCGCCCGGCCGACCTCGAAACCGACGTCAAGGCCGCGGCCGGCGACGGCGCGGTCCTCTACGGCGCGGTGCTCGACGTCCGGCCGATCGAGCCGCGCTTCCCGTCGCCCGCCGGGCTGGTCAAGGCCGCTCGGAGCGCCCTGCTCGCGCAGGAGACGCCCGCGCCGCTGACGCCGTTGTACCTGCGGCGCCCCGACGCCGCCGAGCCGTCGGCGCCGAAACGGGTGACCGCGCCGTGAGACTCGATCCCCTGCGCCGCAAGGACATCGCCCGCTGCGTCGAGATCGAGAAGATCCTCTTCCCCGGGGACGACCCGTGGAACGCCCACGCGTTCCACTCCGAGCTGGACATCGGCCACTTCTACCTGGCCGCGCGCCCGGACGAGGGCGACGAGCTCCTCGGCTACGCCGGGCTGGCCGTTCTCGGCCGGCGTCGCGGCGAGTACGAGGCGACCGTGCACACCCTCGGCGTCGCGCCGGAGTACCAGGGCCAGGGCATCGGCAAGGCGCTGCTGCTGGCCCTGCTCGAACGCGCCGACGAGTTCGAGGCGCCGGTGTTCCTCGAGGTCCGCACGGACAACACGACCGCGCTCGGGCTGTACGAGCGCCACGGCTTCGAACGGCTCGGCATCCGGAAGCGCTACTACCAGCCTTCCGGTGCCGACGCGTACACGATGGTCCGCCCCGCGCGGACGCGAGACGAGGTGGCGGGCTGATGTCGCGCATCATCATGGGCATCGAGAGCTCGTGCGACGAGACCGGCGTCGGCCTGGTCCGCCTGCACGACGACGGCACGCTCGAGCTGCTGGCCGACGAGGTCGCCTCGAGCGTCGAGCAGCACGCGCGCTTCGGCGGTGTCGTGCCCGAGGTCGCCAGCCGGGCGCACCTCGAAGCGATGGTCCCGACGACTTCCCGCGCGTTCGAGAAAGCCGGGCTGTCACTGTCCGATGTGGACGCCATCGCGGTGACGGCGGGGCCGGGTCTCGCGGGCGCGCTGCTCGTCGGCGTCTCCGCGGCGAAGGCGTACGCGACGGCGCTGGACGTGCCGCTCTACGGCGTCAACCACCTGGCCGGGCACATCGCGGTGGACACGTTGCAGCACGGGCCGTTGCCGACGCCGTGCTTGGCGCTGCTGGTCTCCGGCGGGCACACGCAGCTGCTGCGCGTCGACGACATCGCGTCGTCGATCACCGAGCTGGGGTCCACTGTGGACGACGCGGCGGGGGAGGCGTACGACAAGGTCGCGCGCGTGCTCGGCCTGCCGTACCCGGGCGGCCCGCCGATCGACAAGGCGGCGAAGAACGGCAACCCGGCCGCGATCGCGTTCCCGCGCGGCATGACCGGCCCGCGTGACGCGAAGTTCGACTTCTCCTTCTCCGGCTTGAAGACGTCGGTCGCGCGCTGGGTCGAAGGCGCTGTTCGCCGCGGGGAAGAGATCCCGGTGGACGACGTCGCGGCGTCGTTCCAGGAAGCCGTCGCGGACGTGCTGACGGCGAAGGCGATCCGCGCGGCGAAGGAGCAGGGGATCGGCACGATCGTCATCTCCGGCGGCGTGGCGGCGAACTCGCGGCTGTCGTCGCTCGCGGCGGAACGCTGTGCCGCGGCGGGCATCGAGCTGCGCGTCCCGCGGCCGCGGCTGTGCACGGACAACGGCGCGATGATCGCCGCGCTGGGCGCCCACGTGGTGGCGGCCAAGCGCCCGACGGCGGCCCTGGACTTCAGCGCGAACCCGGCCCTCCCGGTCACCGTCATCTCGCTCTAGTACCGCTCGTGAGTGGTAATGAGGGTTAGAACCCGCATTACCACTCACGACAAGTCTTGGTCCTAGGAAGCCGCGGCGTGCCTGTGCGCTGGCGTCCCGACGCCCAGCAGCTCCTCGATCGCCGCTACCGCCAAGACGGCCGCATTGCCGTTGCCGTAAGGGTTTCCGACCTGGGCCGTGCGCAGCTCGCCGCGCAGCAGCCGGGCCGCGGTGTCGGCGATGCGGGCCGTGTCCGTGCCCACCAGCCACGCGCACCCCGCGTCGACGACCTCCGCGCGCTCGGTGACGTCGCGCAGGACCAGCACGGGCGTGCCGAACGTCGGCGCCTCCTCTTGGATACCGCCCGAGTCCGTCAGCACCAGCGACGCCAGCCGCAGCGCGCGGACCAGGTCCGGGTACTCCAGCGGGTCCGTCACCGTCACCCGCGGCAGGCCGCCCAGCGAGGCATCCACCTGGGCCCTGACCTGCGGGTTCGGGTGCGCCGGGAACAGCACCTGGACGTCCGGGTGCTCGGCGACGATCAGCTGCACCGCCGCCAGCGTCTGCTCCAGCGGCTCGCCCCAGGACTCGCGGCGGTGCGACGTCACCAGCACCAGCCGCTCGCCGGCCTCCGCGATCTCCATCTCCAGCAGCGCCAGCGCCGTGTCGCGCGCCGGGAGGTCGCGCGCCGCGATCTCCAGCACCGCGTCGACGATCGTGTTGCCCGTGACCGCGATGCGTTGCCGCGCAACGCCTTCCGCGCGCAACTCGGCCGCCGCGCTGAGCGTCGGCGCCAGGTGCAGCGCGGCCAGGCGCGACACCATCTGCCGCGCGCCCTCCTCGGGGAACGGCGCCGTGAGGTCGTGCGTGCGCAGCCCGGCCTCCAGGTGCACCACCGGGATGCCCAGCCAGAACGCGGCCAGCGCGCCCGCCAGCGTCGTCGTCGTGTCGCCCTGGACGACCAGCGCGGCCGGGGCGTAGCGACGCAGCGCGTCGTCGAGCGCCGGCAGCAGGCCCGCCACGAGCTCCGCCTGGCCGCCGGTGACGCGTGGCGGGACGTCCAGCCACGCGTCGGCGACCAGGCCGAACGGCAGCAGTGCCTGTTCGACCATGCCGGCGTGCTGGCCGCTGTGGACCAGGATCGGCCGGAGTGTCGGGTGCGCGTCCATGGCCAGCGCCAGCGGCGCGAGTTTGAGCGCTTCCGGGCGGGTCCCGGCCAGCAACATCACATCCACCCCGCGGTGCCTCTTTTCCACATCGTCCAGTTTCCACGAAAATCTCTGCCAAGGGCCGCCGGCGTGCGAGGGGCGCACGCCGACGGCCCTGGCCTCAGTGCTCCCGCGCCTGGGAGAGCCGGCGGTTGCGGCGGTGGACGGCGATCAGCGCGACGGTCCCGAGCAGGACCAGCAGCACGCCGACGGCCAGCCACCACCCGACGTCGGCCCCGGTGGCGGCGAGGGTGCCCACCCCGCCACCGGCCACGCCGACGCCGGCACCCGGCATCCTGTACACCCGGACCTCGCTCAGACCGTGCGGCGGTTGCGGAGAATGCGCGTGCCGACCGGCAGCGCGATGGCGCCGAGCAGGCCGAGCCCGACCCACAGGCCGGCACCGGAGGCCAGCGGCATCGGCGGCGCGGCCGGGCCGCAGGTCGCCGACGACACGATGACGTCACCCGAGCCGAGCGCGCCGACGACGCCGCCGAGCAGCTTCACGTGGAGGGCGTTGACCGTGAGGCTGCCGTCCTTGTTCTGGACCTGCTCGTTCAGGATGATCGTCGCGACGTTGACCAGGCCGATGGCCACCTTGACCTGGGTGTTCGGCGCCGGGTTGGCGTCGACCGCGCCGACGCTGCCGAGCTTCGCGTCGGCCAGCGTGCTGCTGCCCTTGACGCCTTCCTGGGTGGCGGTGCAGACGGCTTCGACGGTCTTGACGCCGACGGTGCCGAGCGCGGCCTTGAGCAGCGGCAGGCCGACGTCGGCGGTGGTCGCCTTCGCCGTCACCGCACCGGATTCGTCGTCGCGCTTGGCCTCGGCGGTGATCACCCCGGCGGTCAGGATCCCGGCCGCGTTGGCGCTGGCCACGGTGTTCGTCGTCGGGCCCGCGGTGTTGGCGGCCGCGAGCGGCCCCACCTTCACCGCGGGCTGGCCGAGCAGCGTCACGTTCACGCTGACGCCGTACGCGGAACCGTCGCCGGGGGCCGCCGAAGCGGGGGCCGCGCCGGCGAGCACGACGCTCGCCACGACCGCGGCGAGCAGTCCGCCACGGCGCACGAGGGAGCTCTTCATCAACTGGTCCTCCGAATTCGCTGAGTTTCTCGGGGGTTCGCGTGGTGTGTCCGACTCCGGCGCGGATCGATCCGGCCAGCCTCGAGTCGGCACGCGAATCGACTATCGCCAACACGACCTCGAATAGCACACGAAATTCACCGAATCACCGGATCGGGTAATGCTTTCGGACGTCTTCGCAGGTCGAATACGGCATCACTCGGACGGTCTAGCAAGTTCGCCGCCGCACCTGCCGAATGGCCGCTTGAACCTCCATGAGAAATCGACACCGAGAGGAACGTCGTGGCCGTAGCGAGCGCTCCGAACTCAGGGATGGCGAAGTTCCCGCTGGTCGTGGGGCTGGGTGCGCTGGCCGCCGCGGGCGCCGTCGTGGTGCTGGCCGAGCGGCTGTACCGCGAGCTGGAAGTACAGCTGGCGGGCGCGATCCTCAACATCATCACTACATCGGGTGTTTATGTCGCCGGTGATCGAGAGTCCGTTTACTTTGGGTTGAGCGGCGCTACTCCATTCGGGTTGAGAATGACCCCGGAATGTTCGTCGGCGTTTCTTCTGTTGCCACTGCTCGTTGTGACGATGGCCATGCTCTGGTTCCGGCCCGCGAATGCGCGCCGGTTGTTCTTTTCCCTCGGCGTTTCCGCGGTCGTCGTGGTGCTGGTGAACCAGCTGCGCATTCTCACGATCGTCGGCCTGGTCCACCAGCTCGGCCCGGACGAGGGCTACTACTGGGGGCACACGCTGCTCGGCTCGATGGTGAGCGTGTTCGGCGGCGCCGTCTCGCTCGTCCTGTTCGTCTGGCTGGCCACGCGGAAGAAGAACGCATGAGCGGCAAGGTCCTGCTGGCGATCACCCAGGCCTTCGCGCTGACGATGAGCGTGGCGTTCCTGGTCTACGTCGTGCTGATCGTCGTGCCGTACCTGCGCCGCAAGCCCGGCCCGGTCGGCGACCCGGCGGACTTCACGTGGCACTTCTTCGTCCCGTGCCGCGACGAGCAGACCGTCATCCGCGAGACGATCCGCTACCTGCGCACGACGTTCCGGCACGCGCACGTCTGGGTCGTCGACGACGACTCGGAGGACCGCACCGCCCGCGTCGTCCGGATGCTGTGGCGGCGCAACGGTGGTTACGACCCGTACCTGCACCTCGTGCCGCGCGTCCGGCCCGAAGCCCGCACCGGCAAGGGTGACGCGCTCAACGCGGCCTACCGGGCCTTGAACGACTGGATGGGGCCGGACGCGACCCGCGACGACGTCGTGGTCGTGGTGGTCGACGCCGACGGCCGCCCGGCGCCGAACTGCCTCGAGGTCTGCGCGGCGGACCACCTCTTCGGCGACCTGGGGATCGGCGCGGTGCAGCTCGACGTGTGGATGAGCAACGTCGAAACCCCGCCGCCGACGCGCAACCCGGCTGGCCGCTGGTTCGGGCTGAAGCTCGCGCAGCTGCAGGACCTGGAGTTCCGGACGGCGATCGCGGCGATCCAGACGTCGCGCGGCTTCACCGGCACGATCTCCATGGGCGGCAACGGCCAGTTCACCCGGCTCACCGCGCTCGACTCGATCGCCGGCCCGGGCGGGCAGCCGTGGCGCGGTTCGCTGCTGGAGGACTTCGAGCTCGGCGTCCACCTGCTGACCGCGGGCTGGCGCACCGGGTTCACCCCGGATTCCCATGTGGCGCAGGAAGGTCTGTACAGCCTGCGGCGGTTCCTGGTGCAGCGCACGCGCTGGGGCCAGGGCACCATGCAGTGCGCGCGGTACCTGCGGCGGATCTGGGACTCGCCGCACGTCAGCACGCTCGGCGCGGCGGAGATGATGTACTACCTCGCGCAGCCGTGGCTGCAGCTGCTCGGCTCGCTGCTGTACCCGATCCCGTTCCTGCTGCTGATCTTCAGCACCGCCGGCGACCCGGCGCAGATGTGGACGTGGTTCACCGGCGGCGCCTGGATCCTGTTCGCGATCTACGGTTCGTTCGGCCTGCTGCCGTTCCTGGTCTGGGGCCCGATCTATCAGCTGAAGTGCTTGCGCAGCAAGAACATCCTGCGGGGCATCGGCCTGGGCTTCGCGTACGCGGCGTACATCTACACGTTCTACGTGACGTCGTGGCGAGCGCTGTTCCGGCTGATCCGCCGCCGCAACGGCTGGGCGAAGACACGCCGCAACACCGAGCGGTCCGGGGGAGCGAAGGTCGCGCTCGACGCCTGAAAGCCGTGAAGGCCCCCTTCCCGGCCATAAGAGCCGGTAAGGAGGCCTTCACGGCTTTGGGCTAGAACGCCGGCAGGAACCGGACGTCGTCCGCCTTGACGAACGCGATCCGGTGCCCGAACTGGATCTGGACGTACTTGAGCTTGCCCTTCACGACCACGTGGTCGGCCACGTCGAACGTGGTCGCCGAGTAGTACTCCGACCCGACCACCCCGGCCGACGAGTACTTCTGCCCGGCGGCCAGCGTGTACGGCAGCGGCGTGATCGCCTGCGGCGTCAGGTTCGCCGGGTAGGCCTCGGGTTCGGGGTAGGCGCGGCCGTACACCGGAATCGTGGCGAGGCCGGGCTTCGGCGTCACGACCAGGCCGATCGCGGGCTTCGCGACGCGCGCGTTGTGCGGGTTGTGGAACCAGCCCTTCTGGCCGAGGTACCAGATCGCCGTCCAGTCGCCGCTGGTGCCGGCGACGGCGAACTGCTGCCCGGTGGCGGCGCGGCTGCCGACGTCGGAGACGTCCGTTGTGGACGGTCCGCCCGCCGGGTGCAGGCCGATGTCGACCAGCAGCGGTGAGGCGTCACTGGGCTGCGAGTGCAGCATTACGGCCTCGGAACCCCTTGGCGCGCAAGGTGTTCCGGCGGTGTCGCAGCCGGTGAAGAGCGGCTGGTTCTTCGCGAAGTCCGGGTCGATGGTGACCAGCGACGAGCCGGGCAGGCCGAACCCGCCGAGCGGCGCGCCCAGCAGGTCGAAGTAGTGCGACCAGTCCCAGTAGGGGCCCGGATCCCAGTGCATGCCCGCGATCGTCGACGGGACCGTGCCCGGCACGTTGTCGTGGCCGATGATGTGCGCGCGGTCGAGCGGGATGTCGTACTTGCGCGCCAGGTAGCCGATGAGCTTCGCGCTCGAGCGGTACATCGCCTCGGTGTACCAGGTGCCCTTCGCGGCGAAGCCCTCGTGCTCGACGCCGATCGACTTCGCATTGATGTACCAGTTGCCCGCGTGCCAGGCGACGTCCTTGGTCGGGACGTGCTGCGCGATCAGGCCGTCGGCCGAGCGGATGGTGTAGTTCCAGCTCACGTACGTCGGGTCCTGGGCGAGCTTGAGGACGCTGTCCCAGTAGCCCTCGGTGTCGTGGATGACGATGTGGTCGATCTTCTGGCTCACCGGCCGGTTGGCCAGGTCGTGGTTGCCGTAGTCGTCGTTCGGCAGCTCCTGGTAGGGCGCCGGGACGGACTCGCAGGTGACGGTCCGCGGGCACTCGACGTTCGCCGGGTTCACCGCGGCCTCGGCGTGCTTCGGCAGCGCGAGGCCCGGCGTGGCGGCGAGGGTGACCTGCTGGCCGTCGTCGGTGGTGCGGCTCATGCCGCTCTTGATCGTCTCGAAGACCTCGTCGGCGAACGTCTGCGCGGCGTCGCCGGTCGAGCCGCTGTAGTGCGCGACGGCGTCGTACCAGCCGGTCCCGCCGGCGTGGTACTTCGCGAGCAGCGCGGCGCCGCCCCGGATGTTCTGCCGGGTGTCGGTGCGCAGGGTCCGCGCGTCGGTCTTCGTCAGCGCCGCGGCCTCGTCGACGGTCTGCAGCCCGGTCTGCGGCGGCACGTCGGGCCCGGCGGCCGGGTGCAACGCGGGCCGCGCGTCGTCGCCGCGCGGGTCCTCGCTGCCGACGTCGTGGTGACTGCCGGCGACCCCGGCTTCCCGCAGGTCGGTGAGGTGCATCGGGCCGTACCCGGCGGACGCGCTGGGCGTCCCGGCGTTGAAGTCCCACCGGGATTCGAGGTAGGAGACGCCGAGCAGGACGTCCACCGGCACCCCGAACTCGGCCGCCGCGGCGGCGAAGTCCCGCTGCCGCTGATCGGTGGTGGTGGTCGCGGCATGGGCTTGGCCGGTGAGGGCCCCGCCGAGCAGGGCGACGGCGGCGGCCAGCGCCGCCGTTCTGGAGAGCGAACGAGACGACATGGGCATAAACCCCCAGGGTTCAGGTGCCAGACGGTGAGAACCTAACCAGAAACTCACGCTGGGGGTAAGAGCCCGCGCTCAGGCGGGGACGAGCACGGCGGCCAGCCGGGCCAGCACCTCGGGGTGGACGCGGTAGTAGACCCACGTCCCGCGCCGTTCGCCGGTGATCAGGCCGGCCTCCCGAAGCACCTTCAGGTGGTGCGAAATGGTCGGGCCGGTCAGGTCGAAAGCCTCGGTCAGGTCGCACACGCACGCTTCGCCGCCGCCGTGGGAGGCGATCAGGGACAGCAGCCGCAGCCGCACCGGGTCGGCCATCGCCTTGAACAACGCGGACAGCTCCACGGCCTGCGGTTCGGTCAGCGGCTCGCGGACGAGCGGCGCGCAGCAGGCGACGGGGAGCTGATTCGACACTTCTCTATCTTGACGGATGTCTATCCAAGGCGCAATGCTCTGCTTAGACGACCATCTATCCAAGGAGGCAGTGGTGTCCCGAGTACAGCTCGCTCTGCGGGTCGGCGACCTCGAAGGCTCGATCGGCTTCTACTCGAAGCTGTTCGGTACCGGCCCCGCCAAGCGCCGTCCCGGCTACGCGAACTTCGCCGTCGCCGAACCCGCGCTCAAGCTCGTCCTCCTGGAAGGCGAGCCCGGGCAGGCCACGGTCCTGGACCACCTCGGCGTCGAGGTCGAGTCCGCCGAGCAGGTCGGGTCGGCCGCCGGGCGGCTCGCCGGCGAAGGCCTCGAAACCCGGACCGAGACCGGCACCACCTGCTGCTACGCCGTCCAGGACAAGGTGTGGGTGCACGGGCCGGGGCGGGAGCCGTGGGAGGTCTACGTCGTCAAGGCCGACGCGGAGAGCGCGGCGCCGTCCGGGGGCTGCTGCTCCTGAGCGGCGCCTGACCGGCGGCTGGGGCGGCGGAACAAAGCCGCCGGTCAGGCGCGTTCTCACCGGCAAGACGCACCCTCCTTGCGAGACTGGCACTCCCGTGGCTAGAGTGCTAATCGCACGGCCCGACAGCCCCGGCACCCGCGACGGCGGGGGTGGTAGAGCCGTAACCACAACCTGCCAACGCTTTCGACGACCGTGGAGGTCAACCCGGTGAGCGTGAACATCAAGCCGCTCGAGGACAAGATCGTTGTCCAGACGAGTGAGGCCGAGGAGACGACCGCTTCCGGTCTCGTCATCCCCGACACCGCCAAGGAGAAGCCCCAGGAGGGCAAGGTTCTGGCCGTGGGCCCGGGCCGGATCGACGACAAGGGCAACCGCGTCCCGCTCGACGTTTCCGTCGGCGACGTCGTCATCTACTCGAAGTACGGCGGCACCGAGGTCAAGTACAACGGTGAGGACTACCTGATCCTGTCCGCCCGCGACGTGCTGGCCGTCATCAACTGACGTCCGCTCGCAGCGCATGACGCCCCGGGCCCCGCACAAGCCGGGGAGCGGGGCGTTCGTGCGTTTCAGACCCACCGAAAGGTAAGCGGAACACGCTATGCCCAAGCAGATCAGATTCGACGAGGACGCTCGTCGCGCCTTGGAGCGCGGGGTGAACAAGCTCGCCGACACGGTCAAGGTCACCCTCGGCCCGCGCGGTCGCCACGTCGTGCTCGACAAGAAGTTCGGCGGCCCGACCATCACCCTCGACGGCGTGACCGTCGCCCGTGAGATCGAGCTCGACGACCCGTTCGAGAACCTCGGCGCCCAGCTCGCCAAGAGCGTGGCCACAAAGACCAACGACGTCGCCGGCGACGGCACCACGACCGCGACGGTGCTCGCGCAGTCGCTGGTGAAGGTCGGCCTGCGCAACGTCGCGGCCGGCGCGAACCCGACCTCGATCGGCCGTGGCATCGAAGCCGCCGCGGCGAAGGTCATCGAGGTCCTCAAGAGCAAGGCGACCCCGGTCAAGGGCCGCGAGAGCATCGCGCAGGTCGGCACCGTCACCTCGCGTGATGCCAACATCGGCGCCCTGCTCGGCGAAGCCGTCGAGAAGGTCGGCGAAGACGGCGTCATCACCATCGAGGAGTCGTCGACCCTGGCGACCGAGCTGGTGATCACCGAGGGCGTCCAGTTCGACAAGGGCTTCCTCTCGGCGCACTTCGCGACCAACCCGGAGGAGCAGAAGGCGATCCTCGAGGACGCCTACATCCTGCTCGTCCGCGAGAAGGTCTCGTCGCTGGCGGAGCTGCTGCCGGTGCTCGAGAAGGTCGTCGAGGCCAAGAAGCCGCTGCTGATCATCGCCGAGGACGTCGACGGCGAAGCGCTGTCCACCCTCGTGGTGAACTCGCTGCGCAAGACGATCACCGCGGTCGCCGTCAAGGCGCCGTTCTTCGGTGACCGTCGCAAGGCGTTCCTGGACGACCTCGCGTTCGTCACCGGTGGTGAGGTCGTCTCCGCGGAGATCGGCCAGAAGCTGTCCGAGACCGACCTCGGTTCGCTGGGCAAGGCCCGCCGGATCGTCGTCACCAAGGACGACACCACGATCGTCGACGGCGGCGGGGCCAAGGACGCCATCCAGGGCCGGATCGCGCAGATCCGCAAGGAGATCGAGACCACCGACTCCGACTGGGACCGCGAGAAGCTGCAGGAGCGGCTCGCGAAGCTGGGCGGCGGTGTCGCGGTGATCAAGGTCGGCGCGGCCACCGAGACCGAGCTGAACGAGCGCAAGCACCGCATCGAGGACGCCGTGGCGGCGACCAAGGCGGCTGTCGAAGAGGGCATCCTGCCCGGCGGCGGCTCGGCGCTGGTGCACGCGGTCAAGGAGCTCGAAGACGGCCTCGGCCTCGAGGGCGACGAAGCGACCGGTGTCCGCATCGTGCGCGACGCGCTGTCCGCCCCGCTGTTCTGGATCGCGACCAACGCGGGCCACGAAGGTGCGGTCATCGTGAACAAGGTGCGGGAGCAGAGCTGGGGACACGGCTTCAACGCCGCCACCGGCGAGCTGACGGACCTGCTGGCCGCCGGCATCGTCGACCCGGTCAAGGTGACCCGGTCCGCGGTGGCGAACGCCGCCTCGATCGCACGCCTGGTGCTGACGACGGAGTCGTCGATCGTCGAGAAGCCGGCCGAGGAAGAGTCCGCCGCAGCGGGCCACGGCCACTCGCACTGACGCAGTCCTGAGCACGAGAGGGGCGGCATCCCGCAAGGGGTGCCGCCCTTTCTCGTGTACGCGCAGGTGGAGGCCGTTCTTCGGTCGAGCGCCGGATGCGTGGGCGTACCCGCTCGGCGCGTGCGCGGCCGACTGATGCGCTCGGCGCGCGCGAAAACGGGGCGGCACCCCGTGAGGGATGCCGCCCCGGTTCCGTCCCGGGCAGAACTCACCCGGAAACCACGGAGGGCGGCCACCCCACCCGGCGCCGCCCTCCGATGTTCGTGGGCCTTCAGCCGCCCGACATGCTGAGCGTTCGCTTGTCGGCCTTGATCAAGTGTTCGCGTTCGGACTCCGAGAGCCCGCCCCAGATGCCGTAGGGCTCGTGCACCGCCAGCGCGTGGCTGCGGCACATCTCCAAAACGGGACAGCTCAGGCACACGGCTTTCGCCCTGGCCTCCCGCCGTGCCCGCGCCGGGCCGCGCTCGCCGTCCGGGTGAAAGAAGGACGCGCTGTCCATCCCCCGGCACGACCCTTCCAGCTGCCAGTCCCACATGTCGGCGTTGGGTCCTGGGAGCCTGCGCGTGTCTGCCATCCTGACCGCCTCCGTCATTCGGTCGATGCCGCTAGCTGCTCTGCTGTGGTGCCGATACTCCATTCGGTGCAACGGCCGTAACGTTAGAAGCGCGCCAATAGTTGTTCAAGCGATTCGGTTCGATTCAGCCGTTAGGCATCCCCCGGATGTGTGAGCGGGGGGTCTGCCTCCGGTTGCCGACCTCGGTGAGTGCCTGGATATTGAGGCTCGTGGGAGCTGGGTCGGGTACCGAAGAACCCACCCTGCCGGTGGCCTCGGTCGCCCGCCGGCTCGGGGTCGCGCCGTCCACCCTCCGAACCTGGGACCGGCGCTACGGCCTGGGTCCCAGCCGCCACACCGACGGCCGTCACCGCCGCTACGGCACCTCCGACATCGGCCGGCTCGAACTGATGCAGCGGGCCCTCCTCAGCGGCGCGTCGACGGCGGAGGCCGCGCGCTACGCCCTCGAGCAGATCCCGCGCTCCGGCTCACCGCAGCCGGAGGAGCCCGAGGAGCCTCCCGACCCCGGCACCGCCGACGACGGTCACGAGGTCCGCTCCCGCCTCGCGCGCCGGCTGAGCACCGCCGCGCTCGCCATGGACGTCCACGCCGTGCAGCGCATGCTCGCCGACACCGTCGCCGAGCTGGGGGTGCTGCCCGCCTGGACGGGCGTCCTCGAACCGGTCCTGTCGGCGCTGCGGGCCCGCTGGCGCGGGGCCAGCGCGGGCGCCGAGGTCGAGTACCTGCTCGCCGAGTGCGTGTACGCCGCCCTGATCCGCGCCACCCCGGTGCTCGACGAGCCGCGCAACACCCGCCCGGTGCTGCTCGGCTGCGTCCCGGAGGAGCGCGACACGATGCCGATGTACGCGCTCGCGGCGTCACTGGCCGGCCGGCGGATCGGCGCCCAGCTGTTCGGGGTCCCGCTGCCCGCGGACGTCCTGGCGGTGGCGGTCCGCCGCAGCGCGCCGGCGGCGGTGGTGCTGTGGGCCCACCGCCACGGGATGGCGGACACCCGCCTGTTCGCCCGGGTCTCGCGCGGGCGCCAGCGGAGCCGGCTGTTCGCCTGCGGCCCGGGCTGGGACCCGTCCGGGCTGCCGGACAAGGTGGAGCACCTCCCGGACCTGCAGGGCGCGGCGGACCGCATCGAGCACGTCCTGGTCGGGGTCCACCACTAGCCGGCCCGAGGGAACGCCGTGAAGGGCACCTTCAGGGCGCTCAGGTCCCTGAAGGTGCCCCTCACGACCTCCGCGCCCGCTTCGATCACGTTCTTGTCGGTGGCAGGCGCTAGAAAGGACGGGTGCACGAACCCGCCCTCCGCGCCGCGGCCTTCGGCAGCGACCCGCGGCCCGACCCCGCCGTCCTGCGCGGTACCGGGCCGCCACGCGCCCGCCTGCTCGCCGCCGTCGTCCTGGGGGCCCAGGGGCGGTACGCGGCCGCCGCGGCGCTCCTGGACCCCTTGCGTGCCGCGGGCGACCCCTTGCTCGGCTCCCTGGCCGCCAGCACCCTCGCGGCGCACCGGCGGCAGCTGGGTGGCCACGCACGGGCCCGCGCGCTCGACGGCGAGGCCTTCGCGCGCGCGGCGACCCTGCGCGGCCACCCCGACCCGGACGGCCTCGACCCCGCCGGTGCCCGGGCCGACGCGCTGCTGGGGCTGGCCGCCGACAACCTCGCCCTGGGCCGGCTGAGCGCCGCGCGGCGGCTGGCCGCGCGGGCCGCGGCGCAGGACGCCGGGTGGCGGGCCGAGGTCCGAGGTGGCTGGGTCGGCGCCGAGATCGAGCTCGCCGCAGGTCAGGGCGCCGCCGCCGTGGCGCCCGCCGAGCGCGCGTTCGAAACCGCCGTCGCCCGTGGTGCCCGCCGCCACGCGACCAAATCCGGCATTGTGCTGGCCGTGGCCCTGCGGGCGGCCGGAGCACCCGATCACCGGAACATTTCGGACGCTCTCGTCGGAAAGGCAATGGCGGCGGCCGAAGAATGCGAATTGCTTTCACTTTTGTGGCCCGCCGCCCTCGTCGCGGCCGACCTGCGCCCAGGACACGCCGAGGAGTATCGATTCAGAGTCGCCGAGGTGTTGCACGCAGTGTTACGAAGCGCAGATCCTTGCGGGAGGAGGATCGCGGGGGAATCGCCATGGGTCCCCGCCCCGGGTGGTTGAGCCGTCGGAATGGGGTGTTCCGGCATCCGGGCTAAGAAGTTTCAAAAAAAGCCACCGGATCGTGTCAAGGTTCGGGCTAAAGCGTCCGATAGGGGAAGTGGAATGTCACCCGGCTGCAGGAAGGAAACCCCGTGACGACGGTCTTGATCTGCGACGACCGACGCAGTGTCCGTGAAGGGCTCACCCGAGTGATGTCCGCGGTCCCTGGGGTCAGTCGCATCGACTGCGTAGCGCACGGTGACGAGCTGCTGGCCCGGTACTCCCGTCAGCCCGTCGACGTCGTGCTGGTCGGGACGCAACGCGCGGTCCCGACAGGTGTCGAAGCCACCCGGCGGCTCGTCTCCGCGAACCCCCAGGCGAACGTCATCGTGTTCGGCGCCCCCGACGACGCCGGCAGCATCGCTGCCGCCATCGCCGGTGGTGCCCGCGGCTACCTCCGCTGGGACGCGTCCCGGCCGGAGCTGGTCGCCGCACTGGCCCACACCCTCGCGAGCACCTCGGTGCCCGCGCCCCGTCAGCCGTCCGACCCGGGCGTCCAGCTGACCGAGCGCGAGCTTCAGGTGCTCCGCGGGATGAGCCAGGGCAAGAGCAACGGCCAGATCGGCCGCGAGCTGTACCTGTCCGAGGACACGGTCAAGACCCACGCCCGGCGGCTGTTCCGCAAGCTCGGCGTGCGCGACCGCGCGCAGGCCGTGGCTCACGGCTTCCGCCGCGGCCTGGTCAGCTGACCGTTCCGCGGAACTCTCCTCGATCCTGACACGGCCGGAATACAGGTGACAGCGGGCCAGGGCGACGTATCGTCCTGGCCCGTACCTGTGTGGTCCCCATCACACTCCGGCGCCCTTCGGGGCAGCCCTCGGGGCGGTCTCCCGCCCCGGTTCCCGCCCTCCGGACGGGAACTCGTACCTGTGGCCCCGGTCGCTCGTTGATTCGACGACATCGATCGTGGGCTTCAGAGGCTAATCCGTATTTTCGCGGCGCCGGCAGGCGCGGCGCGCCGGGGAGCACCGCGCGCGCCGGTCCGAGCCGGCCGCAGGTACGGTAACGGTCACCGGTCCGCGGCGCGGGCAGCCACGAGCCGGACTCTTTGCACGCCTACACGTAACACTGGGACTGTTGTCTGCGATGGCCAATGTGGGGGATGGACTGGATGAACCGGTCGCCGCTGCTGTCGAGGGAGATCCCCAGGCAGTGGAGCGGCTGCTGGCTGCTATCCGTCCACTGGTAGTGCGGTATTGCCGCGCTCGGGTTGGCAGGCAGGAGCGATCGTTCGCTTCGGCGGACGACGTTGCGCAGGAGGTGTGTCTCGCGGTGCTAACGGCATTGCCTTCGTACCGTGACCAAGGGCGCCCTTTCCTGGCCTTCGTCTACGGGATCGCCCAGCACAAGGTGGCCGACGCGCACCGCGCGGCGGCTCGCAACCGCGCCGAACCGGTCGCCGAGATCCCCGACGAGGTCGAGGGTGGCGTCGGTCCCGAGCAGCGGGCGTTGCAGGGTGAGCTGAACGAGCGGATGTCCCAGTTGTTGCAGGTGCTGCCGGACAAGCAGCGGGAGATCGTGGTGCTGCGCGTGGTCGTCGGCCTGTCGGCGGAGGAGACCGCGGACGCCGTGGGGTCCACCCCCGGAGCCGTCCGCGTCGCTCAGCACCGCGCGCTCGCGCGGCTGAGAAAGGTCCTGGCCGCGGAGGAGGTGCTCTGAGTGACCGGTCACGAAAAGGGTTTCGAGCCGGATGACGTCTGGGCCGGCGGCCTGTCGGGTTCGGAGGCGGAGTTCGCCGCCGATCTGACGGCGGTGCAGGCGGACGACGCCCTGCTCGACGCGCTCGGCGGATCCGACCCGGCTCTGGCCGACGGCCTCGGCGACCAGGAGCTCAACGCGTTGCTGGTGGCGTGGCGAAGAGACATCGACAGTGAGCCACTGGCCGAACTGGTCGACGTCGACACCGCGGTACGCACCGTCACCACCGCCGCTCTCGCGCAGCGGCACGCCTCGAGCGGACGCCGCCGCAGGCTGCTCGTCCCGGTCGCCGTCGCCGCCGCTGTGCTGGCGATCGCGTTCACCGGAACCGGGCTGGCCGCGCGTTCCGCGGAGCCCGGCGACACGCTTTGGGGCCTCGCGAAGGTCCTGTACTCCGATCACACCCACTCGGTCGAGGCGGCCGCGAACGCGAAGCTCGACCTCGAGAAGGCGAACCTCGCCATCGCCGGCGGCGACCTCGTCGCCGCCCGCCAGGCCCTCCAAGACGCCCAGACCGCGCTCTCGCAGGTCAGCGACGAGGACAACAAGGGCCAGCTGATGGAGCAGCACCGGCAGCTCGCCGCCCAGCTCCAGAACCCGGACGCGCCGGTGCAGGGCCCGACCCAGCAGCCCACGTCGACGCAGATTCCGCCCGGTGGTGTCTCGGCGACGCAGGTGCCGCCGGCCGGCTCGGCGACGTCGATCCCGGGCAGCAGCGGCGGCACGACCAGCCTGCCGGGCACCGGGACGCCGACCGTGACGCCCCCGCCGCCGACCACCGAAACGACGCCCCCGCCGCCGACCACGCCGACCACCACGGCCGCGAGCGGCAACGACCCGGGCACGTCACCCCGCAGCGAGACGGTCGGCGGTGCCGGCCAGCAGGGCGTCACCGATACGCCGTAGACGTCGACATACCGAAGAAGCCCCGGTGAGGAAACTCACCGGGGCTTCTTCGTTCGGTCAGGGGCGCTCAGTACGCGCTTTCGTTCGCCGTGACGCCGTCCGCGAAGCCGCGGCAGTAGTCCCAGCTGACGTAGTCGCCGGGGTTCGGGTCGTAGGCCGGCTCGTGCGGGCGCATCCGCCCGTCGGCCAGCAGCTGCTCCAGGCTGGCCCGCAGCAGGTGCCAGTCGTGGTAGTGCGGTTCGTCGCACTCGCCGCAGTCCACGACGATCCCGCGGACCCCGCGAGGCTCGAGAAGCGCCTGGTAGACGGCCAGATCCGAGAGATCGGCCAGCAGCTCGGTGCGTTCCTGGTCGCTGATCGGCTCGTCCAGCCGCTCCTCGTTGTCGAGGAACGCGCGGGCCGGGTCGTCCGGGTCGTCCGCGAACGGGTCCGGAGGCAGAACGTCATGCGCCACGGCCTGCACGCTACCGGTCGGTCCTCGCGGCTCGCCCACCACCCGGGGCGGGGGCCGGACCCGGATATCATGAGGGGAAGGCTCCGAGTCGCCACAGCGACGCCGCTCACCCCGCGCCAGGAAGGCCCTTCACCCGCTATGACCAGCGACGGCATCACCGCCCCCGTTCCGGCCAAGTTCGCCATGCTCGGCCTGACCTTCGATGACGTGCTGCTGCTGCCGGCGGAATCGGACGTCGTCCCCAGCATGGTCGACACCGGCACCCGGCTGACCCGGAACATCACGCTCGGCGTGCCGCTGGTCTCCGCCGCCATGGACACCGTCACCGAGGCGCGGATGGCGATCGCCATGGCCCGCCAGGGCGGCATCGGCGTGCTCCAGCGCAACCTCCCGATCGACGAGCAGGCCGCCGCCGTCGAGGTGGTCAAGCGGTCCGAAGCCGGCATGGTCACCGACCCGGTCACCTGCGCGCCCGACGCCACGTTGGCCGAGGTCGACGCCCTGTGCGCGAAGTTCCGCATCTCCGGCGTGCCGGTCGCCGACGCCGCCGGCACCCTCGTGGGCATCATCACCAACCGCGACATGCGGTTCGAGGTCGACCACAGCCGCCCGGTGTCCGAGGTCATGACCAAGGCCCCGCTGATCACCGCGCAGGTCGGGGTGTCCGCGGACGCCGCGCTCGGCCTGCTGCGCCGGCACAAGATCGAGAAGCTCCCGATCGTCGACGGCGCGGGCAAGCTGCGCGGCCTGATCACGGTCAAGGACTTCGTGAAGACCGAGCAGTACCCGAAGGCGACGAAGGACCCGGACGGCCGGCTCATCGTCGGCGCCGCGGTCGGCGTCGGCGCGGACGGTCACAAGCGCGCGATGGCCCTGGCCGACGCGGGCGTCGACGTCCTGATGGTCGACACCGCGCACGGGCACTCCCGCGCGGTCGTCGACACCGTCTCGCTGCTGAAGAAGGAGCTGGGCGACGCCGTCGACATCGTCGGCGGCAACGTCGCGACCCGCGCGGGCGCGCAGGCCCTGGTCGACGCGGGCGCGGACGGCATCAAGGTCGGCGTCGGCCCGGGCTCGATCTGCACCACCCGGATCGTCGCCGGCGTCGGCGTCCCGCAGATCTCGGCGATCTACGAGGCCGACCAGGCCGCCCGCCCGGCGGGCATCCCGGTGATCGGCGACGGCGGCATCCAGTACTCCGGCGACATCGCGAAGGCCATCGCGGCCGGCGCGTCCACCGTGATGCTGGGCAGCCTGCTGGCCGGCACGGCCGAGGCGCCCGGCGACCTGATCCTGGTCAACGGCAAGCAGTTCAAGGTCTACCGCGGCATGGGCTCGCTGGGGGCCATGCAGTCGCGCGGCGAGGGCAAGTCCTACTCCAAGGACCGCTACGCCCAGGACGACGTGCTCAACGAGGACAAGCTGGTCCCGGAGGGCATCGAGGGCCGGATCCCGTTCCGCGGCCCGCTCGCCAACGTGGTGCACCAGCTGGTCGGCGGCCTGCGCGCGGGCATGGGCTACGCGGGCGCCGAGACGATCCCGCAGCTGCAGGAGGCGCAGCTGGTCCGGATCACGGCGGCCGGGCTCAAGGAGAGCCACCCGCACGACGTCACGATGACCGTCGAGGCCCCCAACTACACGACTCGCTAGGAGAGGCGCGAGCGGTGCCCCACGGCACCGCTCGCGACCTGCTCTGATTACAAGATCGCGGGTCTTCCGGCGGCAAATGCCCCCGTTCGGCCTGGGCCATAGGCCTCTTCGGCTGAACCTTCGTTACCCAGAGTGCTTACGGTAACTGGCCTATCGCCTTCCGTGGCCACCTTGGTGTGCACTGGACGCCATGACGGCCGGCCGCTTCACGCGCTTGCTCCGCAGGGTGTTCTTCACGGCAGTCGCGCTCGTCTCGCTGTTCCTCGGCGGCGTCGTCTGTCTCATGTGTCAGGTGCTCGCGGGCCGGGACGCGCCCACCTACCGCGTCGACGGGCACGTGGCGTCCCACGAGCGGGGCGAGCTCCCGGTCGGCGGCGACGACGGCGCCGTCCGGCACACCATCGGCATCGACGCGGCCGACGGGCGGCACTACAGCATCACCACGGTCGGGTCCGGCCTCGACCTGCCGCCGGGGCAGCCGGTCGCGCTCGACGTCTCGACCGCGGACGGCACCATCGCCTACCTGCGGGCCGGCGGCGGTGTGCTCGACCTGCGGGCGGGCGTGATCCGGCCGGTGCTGCTGATCGTCGCGTCGCTGCTCGCGCTGGGCGCGGTCTACTTCGGCGCGGTCCGGCTCAACGTCTATCCACCGATGGCGACCTGGCTGGCCCTGGCGCTGGGCGCGATCCTGTCACCGGTCGCCGTGTTCGTCCGCGTGTAGCCGTGGACGTCAGGCCGGCGTTGTGGGCGGTCGTCGCCGGGGCGGCGTCCACCCTCGCCGTGTTCTGGTTCCTCCAGGCCGTCGGCCCGTCCGGCTGGGAAGAAGCCGTGGTCGAGGCGGCGGACCCCGTGCAGTGGCCGGTGAGCACCGAGCCGGGTGCGGGGGAGGACCAGCAGCACCACCTCGTCCTCCGCACGGCGTCGGGTGAGCACTTCGAGGTCTGGGGCAAGGACCGGCACCTCGGCCAGTCGGCGGGGACGTGGCTCCGGGCGGAGATCTCCGATGTCGGGCGGGAGGTCCAGGCCGTCGAGGCCGACGGCAGGCGGACCACCGTCGACTCCGGCGGTCTCGGGGTCTTCCTCGCGGCGTTGATCGGGCTCGGGTTCCTGGCCGGCGCGCTCGGCGCGTGCGCCGACGCCGAGCGCCCGATCCCGGCGATGGCGGGTGCGGTGGCCGGGCTGGGAGCCGGCGCACTGCCCGTGTTCCTGCTGTTCTAACCCCCGTGCGCGGGTCACCCACACGGACTGGCGACAATGGGGCACGGCAGATTGTCGTCGTCGGAGGAGGCTTCACGTGCGGGACCTGGTCGAGATCGGGATGGGCCGCACCGCGCGGCGGGCGTATGACCTCGACGACGTCGAGATCGTGCCCTCACGGCGGACCCGGTCGTCGTCGGTGGTGTCCACCTCGTGGCAGATCGACGCCTACCGCTTCGACCTGCCGCTGGTCACCCACCCGACGGACGCGATCGTCTCGCCCGGCACCGCCGTCGCCGTCGGCGAGCTCGGCGGCCTGGGCGTGCTCAACGCCGAAGGGCTCTGGGCCCGGCACCCGAACGTCGAGGACGCGATCTTCCAGCTGGTCCGCGCGGCCGAGGACGTCGAGGACCCGACCGCCGTCGGCCGGGTGCTGCAGGAGCTGCACGCCGCGCCGATCCGGCTCGACCTGCTGACCGAGGCGATCAAGACGGTCCGCGAGTCCGGTGTCACGGTGGCCGCGCGCGTCAGCCCGCAGCACGCCGCCGAGCTGACCCCGGACCTGATCGCGGCCGGCGTCGAGATCCTCGTCGTGCAGGGCACGATCATTTCGGCCGAGCACGTGGTGCGCGACGCCGAGCCGCTGAACCTCAAGGACTTCATCGGCCGCCTCGACGTGCCGGTGATCGCCGGCGGCGTCAGCGACTACCGCACGGCGATGCACCTGATGCGCACCGGCGCGGCCGGCGTGATCGTCGGCCACGGCTACACGCCGGGCGTGACGAGCACCGACCGCGTGCTCGGCATCGGCGTGCCGATGGCCACGGCCGTCATCGACGCCGCGGCCGCCCGCCGCGACTACCTCGACGAGACCGGCGGCCGCTACGTGCACGTGCTGGCGGACGGCGGCATGACGACGTCGGGGGACATCGCGAAGGCCATCGCGTGCGGCGCGGACGCCGTCATGCTCGGCTCACCACTGGCCGCCGCGTCGGACGCGCCCGGACAGGGCCTGTACTGGACGGCGGCGGCCGCGCACCCGTCGCTGCCGCGCTCGCGCGTGGCGGCCGGGCCGGACTACGCCGTCGACCTCAAGACCCTGCTGTTCGGGCCGTCGTCCGACGCGGAGGGCGTGGTGAACCTCTTCGGCGCCCTGCGTCGCGCGATGGCGAAGACGGGTTATTCGGATTTGAAGGAGTTCCAGCGGGTGGGGCTCACCGTTCGCCGGTGAGGTGCCGCACGAAGGCCGCGAAGGCCTCCGCGGGGTAGACGAGCAGCGGGCGGGCGGCACCGAGTGCCGCTTGCTTGGTGTCCCGAACCCCGACGACGCCGGGCGCGGAACCGATCTCCACGCAGGCGTTCTCTTCGAAGTGACTGTGGCTCGACTTGCGCCAACCGGTGAGCTTCTGGGGGCCCATGTCGGTCCCTCCCGGAAATCGTGTCCCGCCGAACGGGTCTCGCCGACGTGAACATCGAGCTACTGTTTGTATACCCACAATCACCGTCCGAGAAGCGTGCAGACGGGTGACTGGCCAGTAACTTACCTCTGGTCAGGAAGCGGACCCGGGGTTACGCTCAAGGTGTGACTGCCAGTAACACCACCACCAGTGCAGATGGTTTCGACTACGACGTCGTCGTGGTCGGGTCGGGTTTCGGCGGCAGCGTCGCGGCGCTGCGGCTCACCGAGAAGGGCTACCGGGTCGCCGTCGTCGAGGCGGGGCGCCGGTTCGCCGACGACGAGTTCGCGAAGACGTCCTGGGACCTCAAGCGCTACCTGTGGGCGCCGCAGGTCGGCTGCTACGGGATCCAGCGCATCCACATGCTCAACGACGTCATGGTGCTCGCGGGCGCCGGCGTCGGCGGCGGGTCGCTCGTCTACGCGAACACGCTCTACCGGCCGCTGAAGCCGTTCTACGCCGACCAGCAGTGGTCGCACATCACCGACTGGGAGTCCGAGCTCGCGCCGCACTACGACCAGGCGAGCCGGATGCTCGGGGTCGTCACGAACCCGACCATCACGCCGTCGGACGTCGTGATGCGCGACGTCGCGAAGGACATGGGCGTCGGCGACTCGTTCCACCCGACCCCCGTCGGCGTCTACTTCGGCAAGCCGGGGGAGAAGGCGGCGGACCCGTTCTTCGGGGGCGCCGGGCCCGCGCGCACCGGCTGCACCGAGTGCGGCGCCTGCATGACCGGCTGCCGCGTCGGCGCGAAGAACACGCTGGTCAAGAACTACCTGTACCTCGCCGAGCAGGACGGCGCGCAGGTCATCCCGCTCACGACGGTGACGTCGGTCCGGCCCCGTTCGGGCGGCGGCTACGACGTCGACCTGAAGAAGACCGGGACGACGTCCCGCCGGTTCCGGACGACCATCACGGCCGAGAAGGTCGTCTTCGCCGCGGGCACGTGGGGCACGCAGAACCTGCTGCACAAGATGAAGGACACCGGCACGCTGCCCGCGCTCTCGCGGCGGCTGGGCGAGCTGACCCGGACGAACTCCGAGGCGATCATCGGCGCCGCGCGCACCGACGTCGACGAGAGCCGCAACTTCAGCCGCGGGGTCGCGATCACGTCGTCGATCCACCCGGACGAGAACACCCACATCGAGCCGGTCCGCTACGGCAAGGGCAGCAACGCGATGAGCCTGCTGCAGACCATCGCCACCGACGGCGCCTCGCCGGTGCCGCGCTGGCGGCAGGCCGTCAGCTTCATGGTCAAGCACCCGCTCCAGACGGCGAAGCTGCTCAACGGCTACCGCTGGAGCGAGCGCACGGTGATCCTGCTGGTGATGCAGAGCCTCGACAACTCGATCACGACGTACACGAAGCGCGGCCTGTTCGGCCGGCGCAAGTACACGTCGAAGCAGGGCCACGGCGAGCCGAACCCGAGCTTCATCCCGGCGGGCCACGAGGCCAACGAGCGCACGGCCGACCGCATCGGCGGCCTCGCGGGCGGCACCTGGGGCGAGATCTTCGACATCCCGCTGACGGCCCACTTCATCGGCGGTGTCCCGATCGGCGCCACGACGGACGAGGGCGTGATCGACCCCTACCACCGGGTGTTCGGCTACCCGGGCCTGTCGGTGGTCGACGGCGCGGCGATCACGGCCAACCTCGGCGTGAACCCGTCCCTGACGATCACGGCCCAGGCGGAGCGGGCGTTCTCGTTCTGGCCGAACAAGGGCGAACCGGACGAGCGCCCCGCACAGGACGTGCCGTACGTGCGGCTGGAGCCGATCGCGCCGAAGAACCCGGCCGTCCCGGCGGACGCCCCGGCGGCCCTTCGGCGGTCCTAGACTCGGGCCCGTGACGACGGCATCGGAACAGGCATCCGGGAAGGCACACGCGCTGCTCGACGGTGTGCGGCGGCTCGACGACGAATGGGCCCGTGTGGCCGGCGGGCTCGGTGAGCCCGAACTGCGCGCGCCGAGTGCGTTGCCCGGCTGGACGCGGGCGCACGTCGTGGCGCACGTCGCGCGCAACGCCGATGGCCTGCGCAACCTGCTGACCTGGGCGAACACCGGTGCCGAGACGCCGATGTACGCCAGCCCCGAGGCGCGCGAGACGGACATCGAGGCCGGTGCGCGGCAGGCGGTGCCGGACATCCTCGCGGACTTCGTCGCGTCGGCCGGGCGGTTCGAGCAGTACGCCGCGGCCATGCCGGACGACGCGTGGGCGCGCGAGGCCCGCAACCGCCAAGGCGGGCCCGTGACCGGCGCCGTCGTCGCGCGGATGCGGCTGTCCGAGCTGACCATCCACCTCGCCGACCTGGGGATCGGGCCCGACCTCGACCAGGTGCTGGCCCTGCTCGGCCCGCTCACCGAGGACGTCGTCCAGCACGCGATCACCTCGCGCGGTGCCCACCTGCCGGCGTTGCGCCTGGTCACCGACGGCTTCGAGTGGACGATGGGCGACGCGCCGAAGGAGACCGTCACGGGCACGCCCGGCGCGCTGCTGGCCTGGCTGAGCGGCCGGTCCGACGGGTCCGCCTTGGACGGTGCCGTGCCGCGCGTTCCCGCCTGGTCCTGAACGCGCCGCGGCGCGGGCGCGTGTACCCATCGAGCCGGAGCGGCTCAGCGTGTTGATGTTCTCCGGCGGACCTAGACTGGCCGCGCCGGGTGCTTCCCCCGGGGCTGAGGAGTCCGATGTGGACAGCGAGCAGGACGCGGGACAACCCGCCGGACAGCCGGACGTCTACCCCCGTATGGACCTGGACCGAAGGGCGTTCCTCCGGATCGCGGGCGTTTCGGCGGTAGGCGCGGTCGCGGCGGCCTGCTCGACCGGCGGCAGCCCGGTGCCCGTGGGCTCGA
The DNA here is from genome assembly GCF_036114655.1 of Amycolatopsis sp. NBC_00348. Classification (NCBI taxonomy): domain Bacteria; kingdom Bacillati; phylum Actinomycetota; class Actinomycetes; order Pseudonocardiales; family Pseudonocardiaceae; genus Amycolatopsis; species Amycolatopsis sp. NBC_00348. Next base: position 9,190,154 of record NZ_CP107994.1, read on the forward strand.
CCGCGCCCACCACCGCGCCCCCGGCCTCGCCGACGACCAGCAGGCCGCCGACCGGGCCGCCGAACTGGGACGACCTGCGCACCCGGCTGACCGGTGGCCTCCTCCGTCCGGGCGACGACGACTACGAGACCGCCAAGCACGCCTTCAACCCGCTCTTCGACGGCCGCAACCCCGTCGCCGTGGCCCAGGCCTCGACGGCCCAGGATGTGCAGGCATGCGTCCAGGCCATCGCCGGCCGCGTGAGCATCGCCGCGCGCAGCGGCGGGCACAGCTACGCCGGGTACTCCGTGCCCGAGGGCGGGATGGTCATCGACCTGTCCGCGATGAACAAGGTGGAAGTCCAGGGCACCAAGGCCGTGATCGGTGCCGGCGCGAAGCTCAAGGACGTCTACGCGGCGCTCGGCGCGGCCGGGCGCGCGCTGCCCGCCGGGTCGTGCCCGACGGTCGGGATCGCCGGGCTGACCCTCGGCGGCGGCATCGGCGTGCTCGCCCGCAAGTACGGCCTGACCTGCGACCACCTCAGCTCCGCCAAGGTCGTCACGGCCGACGGCAAGCTCGTGACGGCGTCCGCGACGTCCGAGCCGGACCTGTTCTGGGCGCTGCGCGGCGGCGGTGGCGGCAACTTCGGCGTCGTCACCGAGTTCACCTTCGACACCGACCCGGCGCCGAACCTGACCGTGTTTTCGCTGCACTTCCCGGTCGGTTCGGCGGCCGACGTGCTCAACGCGTGGCAGCAGTGGATCCCCGCGATGCCGCCGGAGCTGTGGGCGAACCTGGTCGTTTCGGGCGGTTCGCCGGTCCAGTGCCGGGTCGGCGGCTGCTACGTCGGCGGCGCGTCCGGGCTGAACACGCTGCTGAACAACCTGACGACCAACGCCGGCGCGAAGCCGACGCAGCGCACCGTCCGCAGCCTCGACTACCTCGGCGCCATGAAGTACTTCGAGGGCAGCTCGGACCGCCAGTCGTTCCTCGGGTCGTCGCGGATCATCACGGCCCCGGTCGACGCGGCCAAGGTCGTCGCACTCGCCACCGGCCGCGCCGGCACCGACCTGCTCATCGACGGCCTCGGCGGCAAGGTCGGTGAACCGGCCAAGAACGCCACCGCGTTCTGGCACCGCGACGCGCTGGCCAGTGTGCAGGTCTACGCGCAGGCGACGGCGAAGAACCAGGCCAAGGTGAGCCAATCCGTCGCCGACGTCGTCGCGGGCCTCGCCGCGGCCGGCGCGGGCGGCGGCTACGTCAACTACATCGACCCGGCCCTGCCCGACTGGAAGACCGCCTACTACGGCGACAACGTCAACCGGCTGCAGGACGTCGCGAAGAAGTACGACCCCTTCAACGTCTTCCGGTTCGGGCAGGGCATCCAGGTCTGAGTCAGAGGTCGATGCCGGTGAAGACCGTGACGCGCTCCTCGGTGAGGTCGTGCATCGCGGCGAGCACGCCCTCACGGCCGATGCCGGAGCCCTTGACCCCGCCGTAGGGCATCTGGTCGGCGCGGTAGGACGGCACGTCGCCGATGATCACGCCGCCGACCTCCAGCTCCGCCGACGCGTGGAAGGCCAGCTGGACGTCCGTGGTGAAGACGCCGGCCTGCAGCCCGTACGCGGAGTCGTTGACCGACCGGAAGGCCTCGTCCACACCGTCCACAACGGACACCGCGAGCACCGGGCCGAAGATCTCCTCGGCCCACGCCTTCGTGTCCGGCGGGACGTCGGTGAGCAGCGTGGGGGCGACGGTCGCGCCGTCCCGCGTGCCGCCGGTGAGCAGCTTCGCACCCGCCGCGACGGCCTCGTCGACCCACGCGACGATCCGCTCGGCGGCGGTCTCGTCGACGACCGGGCCGACGTCGGTGTTGCGGTCGTACGGGTCGCCGGTCCGCTGCGACTGCACGGCTTCCAGCAGCTCGGGGACGAACTCGCCGGCGATCGCGGCGTCCACGATCACGCGCTGCACGGCGATGCAGGACTGCCCGGCCTGGTAGTTGCCGAAGGTGGCGATGCGGTGCGCGGCGCCTTCGGGGTCGGGCCAGTCGCGCAGCACGACGGCCGCCGCGTTGCCGCCGAGCTCGAGCACGACGTGCTTGCGCGGCGCGGCGTCGCGGATCGACCAGCCGACCGGACCGGAGCCGGTGAACGACACGACCGGCAGCCGCGGGTCGGCGACGAGCGCCTGCGTTTCCTCGTTTCCCAGTGGCAGCACGGAAAACGCGCCCTCGGGCAGGTCCGTCTCGGCCAGGATCTCGCCGAGGATCAACGACGAGAGCGGCGTCCGCGGCGCGGGCTTGACGATGATCGGCGCGCCGATCGCGAGGGCCGGCGCGACCTTGTGCGCCACCAGGTTGAGCGGGAAGTTGAACGGCGCGATGCCGAGCACCGGCCCGCGCGGGACGCGGCGGGTCAGCGCCAGCCGCGCCTCGCCTGCGGGGTCCGTGTCGAGCCGCTGGACCTCGCCGGTGAAGCGGCGGGCCTCCTCGGCGGCGATGCGGAACACCGACACCGCGCGGTTCACCTCGGCCTCGGCCCACTTCAGCGGCTTGCCGTTCTCCGCCGTGATCACTTCGGCGATCTCGTCGGCGCGGGCGGCGAGGACCCGGGAGACGTGCTCGAGCGCGCCGGCCCGGACGTGCGCGGGCAGCCGTCGCAGCTCCTTCGCGCTCGCCACCGCGGCGACGACCGCGCGCTCGACCTGCTCCGGCCCGGGAACCGCGACCGTGGCGACCTCACTGCCGTCGTACGGGTGGTGCACGACGAGGGTGGTCGCGCCCGGTTCGGGGCGGCCGGCGATCCAGGCGGGGCGCGGCTCGGGGGTGATCATGTCCATGCGTACCAACGTAATCCGGGTGGGGGTCCGGCCGAGTCGCACCCCGCCCACCCCCACCCGGACGGGTCACGGCTTGATGAGCACCTTCAGCGCCTCGCGGCCGGCCATGGCCCGGTAGCCGTCCGGGACGCCTTCGACGTCGATGGTCCGGTCGAAGACCCTGCCGGGCTGGTACTTGCCGTCGAGGACGTCCGGCAGCAGCTCGGGGATGTAGTGCCGCGCCGGCGCGACCCCGCCGGTGACGGTGACGTTGCGGCGGAACACGCCCACGCCGATCGGGCCCTCGTCGTACTGCGGCAGGCCGACGCGGCTGACCGCGCCACCCGCCCGCACGGCCCCGATGCCCATCTCGAACGCGCCCTTGGTGCCGACGCACTCGAGCACGGCGTGCGTCCCGTGGCCGCCGGTCAGCTCGCGGACCTTCTCGACGCCTTCGTCACCGCGCTCGGCGACGACGTCGGTCGCGCCGAACTCGCGGCCGAGGTCGGTGCGCGCCTGGTGGCGTCCCATGAGGACGATCCGGTCGGCGCCGAGCCGCTTCGCCGCGAGGACGGCGGAGAGGCCGACGGCGCCGTCGCCGATGACGGTGACGTTCTGGCCCGCGCTCACGCGCGCCTTCACCGCGGCGTGGTGACCGGTCGAGAAGACGTCCGACAGCGTGAGGAACGACGAGAGCAGCGCGTCATCCTCGGTGTGCGGGAGCTTGACCAGGGTGCCGTCGGCCTGCGGCACGCGCACGGCCTCGCCCTGCCCGCCGTCGACGCCCTTCGAGCCCCAGCCGCCGCCGTGCAGGCAGGACGTCTGGAGGCCTTCCCGGCAGAACTCGCAGGTGTTGTCGGAGTAGAGGAACGGGGCGACGGCGAGGTCGCCCTTCGCGACGGTCGTGACGTCGGCGCCTGCTTCCTCGACGATGCCGAGGAACTCGTGCCCGATGCGGCGGCCGTGCTCGCTCGGCTTCATGTCGGCGTAGGGCCAGAGGTCGCTGCCGCAGATGCAGGACCGCACGACGCGCAGGACGACGTCGGTGGGCTCGACCAGCTTCGGGTCGGGGACGGTTTCCACCCGCACGTCGCCGGCGCCGTAGATGACTGTCGCTCGCATGCAGGTGCCTTTCTCGGGTGGAACGTGACAAACGTCGGGGGTGCGACCACGTCGTCGCCCCTAGATTTTCCGTCATGACCACTCGCGCCGCAGCTCGCAACCCGTTCGGGGCCCTCGCCACCGGTCCCCGCCTGCCGGTGCTGACGGGCGTGGTCTTCCTGGTGACGCTGGCGTGCGGGATCGCGCAGCTGGTGCACCCGCCGCTGTACGACCACGTCGTGCGCGACGCCGCGCGCATCGACGACGGCGAGTGGTACCGCCTGCTCACCGGCATGTTCTTCCAGGACGCCTGGGCGTTCGGCCTGGTCTCGAACCTGCTCTGGCTGGCGGTGTTCGGCACGCTCGCCGAGCGCGCCTTCGGCCGGTGGCGGTGGCTGGTGCTGTACTTCGGCTGCGGGTGGTTCGGGCAGTTCATGAGCTACGTCTGGCTCAACCCGGTCGGCGCGGGCAACTCGATGTGCGTCGCCGGCCTGCTCGGCGCGCTGGCCGTGCTGGTCATCGTGGCGTCACGCCGCTACGGCGTGGTGCTGCCGATGCAGTTCCGGGTGCTGGCGTGGGCGTTGCCGGTGCTGGCCGTGGTCGACACGGTCGTCCACGACAACCACGGCGTGCCCTGCCTGCTGGGCATGGCGCTCGGCTTCGCGCTCCTGCCGCGGCCCGTCGTGAGTGTTCAGGGCGGTTAGAACCGCCCTGAACACTCACGACTCAGTCCGGGTAGTGACCGCCGAGCTGCCGCCAGTGCGCGACCAGGTGCGGCTGCACGGGCACGGCGAGGATCTCGGCGAGGTCCGCCTCGGCCTTGCACGCGGCTTCCTCGGTGCGGTCCCAGTCCTGGGCTTCCCACCGGGTGTCCGAGCCGAGCACCCCCACCGGCTGCCCGCCCGCGCCGCTGCGCAGCTCCGCCCGGGCGTGGGCGGCGGCGATCCGGTCGCAGCGCAGCTCGTCGGCCCGGCCCAGGTCCTCGGTGTGCCGGGCGTCGAGGACGATCCCGCTGCCCGAGCGCACGCCGTGCCGGACGGCGATCCGCAGGAGGTCGTTGCTGAACGCCCGCGTCTCGGCGGGCACCCACGACAGCCGTTCCCAGTCGGGCGGCGGCTGGTCGTCGGCGCGGCAGACCGCGTACCCGGGCACGTCACACCAGGTCAGCCGGCCGGACGGGCGGAGTCGGTAGAGCATGCGCGGGTCCCCCTCGGCGGCGGTCCCGGTCGGAGCCACCTTCCACCCGTTGAGTCGCACCGGCGGTGACTCGGCGTTACAAGGATCTTCGGTCAGCGGTTGCGGTAGAGGTCGCGCAGCAGCAGGACCTCGGCGCCGTGGTGGAGGGTCTCGCGGTTGATGTGCAGGACCAGCGTGGCCAGTGGTTCCGCGGCGTACGGGCCCTCCGCCGGGCCGCACGGCCGGGCGAGGCCCTCGGCGTCCAGCGCGCGCACGCCCGCGATCCAGCGGCCGTACAGCTCGTCGAGCTGGGCCAGCGCCTCGGCGGCCGTTCCCGGGTAGACGTAGGAGTCGTAGTCCATCGCGGGCCCGCCGAAGTGGGACGCCGTCCGCATGCCCAGCACGCCGACCAGGATGTGGCTGAGCCGCCAGGCGATCGTCGTGACCGGAGGCGGTTCGGGCGCGGGGTGGGCGAAGTCGATGGTGAACTCGCCCGAGCCGGGTTCGTCGTCCGACTTGCGCGGCCGCACCGTCCAGCAGCCCGGCACCGGCTCCCACAGGTACTCGTCGTCCGTGAGGCCGTCGAGCTTCGGGCGGAAGAAGTTCTGCCAGTGGAAGTCGAGCTGGTCGGCGAGCTGGGTGGTCCAATCGACAGTCATGCCGCAGACCGTAGAGCCTTTCGCGGACAGCGGCTGTCCTCGTTCGACGGTGGGGGCGGGGCCCGGGTGACCCGGCCCACCTGGGACGATGGAGACGAATCCCACCGTCGCCAGGAGGTTCCCAGGTGCCCAGTCCCACCGGTCCGGTTCTCGTCGTGGACTTCGGGGCGCAGTACGCGCAGCTGATCGCCCGGCGCGTCCGGGAGGCGCAGATCTACTCGGAGGTCGTGCCGCACAACGCGTCCGTCGAAGAGCTCCTCGCGAAGAACCCCTCGGCGATCATCCTGTCCGGCGGCCCCTCGAGCGTGTACGCCGAAGGCGCCCCGAGCATGGACCCGAAGCTCACCGAAGCGGGCGTCCCGATCTTCGGCATCTGCTACGGCCACCAGCTGCTCGCCAGCGCGCTCGGCGGCGTCGTCGAGCCGACCGGCGTCCGCGAGTTCGGCCGCACCGAGGTCCGCGTCACCGGCGACGGCGGGGTCCTGCACGCCGGCCTGCCCGCGCGCCAGCCCGCCTGGATGAGCCACAACGACAGCGTCACCAAGGCCCCGGAGGGCTCGGTCGTCACGGCCTCCTCCGACGGCGCCGTGGTGGCCGGCTTCGAAGACGTCGAGCGCCGCTTCGCCGGCGTCCAGTACCACCCCGAAGTCGCGCACTCGCCGCACGGCCAGGAGGTGCTGCGCCGCTTCCTGCACGACATCGCGGGTATCAAGCCGCAGTGGACGACGTCGTCGATCGTCGAGGAGCAGGTCCAGCGGATCACCGAGCAGGTCGGCGACGGCCGTGCGATCTGCGGCCTGTCCGGCGGCGTCGACTCCGCCGTCGCGGCCGCGCTGGTGCAGCGCGCCATCGGCGACCGGCTGACCTGCGTGTTCGTCGACCACGGCCTGCTGCGGGCGGGGGAGCGCACCCAGGTCGAGCAGGACTTCGTCGCCGCCACCGGCGTCAACCTGGTCACCGTCGACGCCCGCGACCGCTTCCTCGACGCGCTCGCCGGCGTCACCGACCCGGAGCAGAAGCGCAAGATCATCGGCCGCGAGTTCATCCGCGTCTTCGAGCAGGCCGAGCGCGACCTCAAGGCCGAGGGCGACTACCGCTTCCTGGTCCAGGGCACGCTCTACCCGGACGTCGTCGAGTCCGGCGGCGGCGAGGGCACGGCCAACATCAAGAGCCACCACAACGTCGGCGGCCTGCCCGACGACCTGCAGTTCGAGCTGGTCGAGCCGCTGCGGCTGCTGTTCAAGGACGAGGTCCGCAAGGTCGGCACCGAGCTGGGCCTGCCGGAGACGATCGTCCAGCGCCAGCCGTTCCCCGGCCCCGGCCTGGGCATCCGCATCATCGGCGCGGTCGACGCCGAGCGCCTCGAGACCCTGCGCGCGGCCGACCTGATCGCCCGCGAGGAGCTGACGGCGGCCGGGCTGGACCGCAGCATCTGGCAGTGCCCGGTGGTGCTGCTGGCCGACGTCCGCAGCGTCGGCGTCCAGGGTGACGGCCGCACGTACGGCCACCCGATCGTCCTGCGTCCGGTGTCGTCGGAGGACGCGATGACCGCGGACTGGACGCGCCTGCCGTACGAGGTCCTGGAGCGGATCTCGACCCGCATCACCAACGAGGTGGCGGAGGTCAACCGGGTGGTCCTGGACGTCACGTCCAAGCCGCCGGGCACGATCGAGTGGGAGTAAGGCCTTAAGACGGACTCGAGGCCCCGGCGTGGGATCCGGGGCCTCGAGAGAGTGGTGTGTTTTGGCTCAGCGTCGGCGTTTGCCGCCGAACGACGCGCCCAGGAGCATCAGCCCCACGAACACCGCGCCGCCCGCGATCACCCAGCGGAAGTCGAAGTGCGGCAGCCAGCTCGCGCCGTCCGAGAGGACGTACGCCGAGATCAGCAGCGTCGCGACCCCGACGATCAGGGTGAAGAAGTCCACGCCGCGCCGCGCGGGCGCCGCCTCGGCGGGATTGTCGTAGGCGTAAGGGTTCTGGTCAGCCACGGCGCACCTCCACGTCGCCCACAGTGTTCGACACGTGCAGGGTGATCTTCTGGCCGCCGACGCCGTCGGTGCCGTAGTCCGTCCCGGTCAGCGAGTCCTGGCTGATGCCGTCCGTCGACCGGTTGAAGCACTCCGCCGTACCGGCGCCGGTACGGCAGTCGAACGTGACGTCCGCCGTGTCCGGCACGGTGATCGTCGAGTTGCCGGCGCCGTTGACCACGTTCGTGGTGATCGGCGAACCGACGGGCAGCTTGGTCAGGTCGAGGTCGATGTCGCCCGCCGCGTGCTGGTAGAGCGGCTTGACGTCGGTCGCCACGACCGGCGTCACGTTGAGGTCGCCGGCGCCGCCGCGGAAGTCGAAGTTCTGGAACGGCGCCGTCGTCAGGATCATCCCGACGATCGCCAGCGGCACCGCGAGCCCGATCAGGCCCCGCCCGCCGCGGACGAACGCGCCGGTGACCAGGCCGATCCCGACCACCCCGAGCACCAGCCCGATGATGTGCTGCGCGGAGAACCAGGTGACGCCGTTGAGGTTCGCGAGCACGCCGCCACCGGCGGTCACGACGGCCAGGCCGAACGTCGCCGAGCCCACCTTCGAGCGGTGGCGGGGCACCGGTGCCTTGAACGCCTTGGGCGGCACGGGCGGCGGCGGTTCCCGGTAGGACGGTGCGTCGGGCAGGTCCCAGCCGGCCGGGTCGGCGGCGAGGGGGTCCCAGCCCCGCTGGGACGGCGACTGCGCTTCGGCGGTCGCGGTGTCGGTCATGGTGAAGGCTCCGTTCCCGGTGAAGGCCGCGGCCGGCGACCGCGGCGTGACCGGGGCCGGCCGGTTCTCGTGACCCCGGCTGCGGTGCAGCAGGTAGAGCGCGATGCCGAGCAGCGCGAAGCTGATGAGGCCGCCGCCGTCGAACCACGAGCCGCTGAAGCTCCCGCCGACGCTCACGACGGTCAGGATCGACAGCACCACGGCGAAGGCGGGCGACACCGACGAGCGCCCCCGCCCGATCAGCCCTTCGAAGCCCGAGACGTCGTCGCTCTCGCCGGGCAGGAACAGCCACCCCAGCAGGTAGAAGGTCACCCCGAAGCCACCGAAGATCGTCGCGACCACCAGGGCGACCCGCACCACGACGGGATCGATCCCGTACCGGTTCCCGATCGCCGCGGCCACCCCGGCGACCTTGCGCCCACCGTGCGGCCGCCGCGGCCGGCTGCCCCAGAAGTCCTTGACGGTCTCCTCGAAGCCGTTCAACGGACTCGGCTTCGGTGCCCGTGTCTCACTCGCACCACTCATAGGCCAAAGCATGCGCGACGGCGGTCCCGGAGACATCCGGGAAGGACCCTGATTCTCCCCGGAGAGGGTCCCCCGAGGCCGCCCCACTGGCTTTCGCCTCGTCGGGCGTTCCGCGGGCTGGAAGGGCGTCGATCCACCGGATCAGGGGGTTTCCCCGATGCACCCCCACGTCCGCGCGTGTGACCATGGACGGCGTGCAGGAGTCCCACGACCAGGTCGTCGTCCCCGAGACGGTGACGCAGGCCGTCACCGTCCCGCCCTCGCCGAAGATGTTCCGGCGCCGGTCCGGGCGGGCGATCGCCGGTGTCGCCGGTGGTCTCGCCGATCACCTCGGCGTGCCCGTTGTCTGGGTGCGGACCGGGTTCGCGCTGCTGGCCGCCCTCAACGGCGCCGGCCTGCTCGCGTACGGCCTGCTCTGGGTGTTCGTCCAGCAGCAGTCCGAAGAAACCGCGAGGACGCCGACGTCGAAAGAGCGTCAGCAGGCGTTCGGGCTGATCGCGCTGGGTGTCGGTCTCGCCGTCGCCAGCGGGACGCTCACCGGGTTCATCAGCGGCTGGGTCGCCGTGCCGCTCGCCGTCGCCATGATCGGTGCCGCCGTCGTCTGGCGGGAGGCCGACGAGTCGCAGCGCCGCCGCTGGCGCACCGGCGCGAAGGACAGCGTCGCCGGCGCCTTCCTCGGGGGCGGCGGCTGGTCGGCGGCCATCCGGATCGTCGCCGGCGTCGCGCTGGTGATCACCGGCATCGGCGTCGTCGTGCTCCGCAGCGGCAGCCTCGACCAGGTCCAGTTCGCGCTGATCGCGGTGATCGCGACGCTGATCGGCGTCGCCGTGCTGACCGTGCCGTTCTGGCTGCGGCTGGTCCGCGACCTGTCCGACGAGCGCAAGGCCCGCATCCGCACCGACGAACGCGCCGAGATCGCCGCCCACCTGCACGACTCCGTGCTGCAGACGCTGGCGCTGATCCAGAAGCAGAGCGAGCAGCCGCGCGAGGTCGCGCGCCTCGCCCGCAGCCAGGAACGGGAACTGCGCGGCTGGCTCTACGGCCCGAACGGCTACGGCAAGCCCGTCGAGAAGACCGCCGAAGGTGAAGAGACCCAGACTTCGGGACAGCTGTCCGAAGCGCTCGCGACGGCGTGCGGCGAGGTCGAGGACACCTTCGCGATCTCCGTCGGCCAGGTCGTGGTCGGCGACGCCGAGCTGGACGAGGCGCTGATCGCCCTGGTCCAGGCCGCGCGCGAGGCGATCGTCAACGCCGCCAAGCACGCCGGGGTCGAAGAGGTCAGCGTCTACGCCGAGGTCGAGCCGACGTCGGTCACGGTGTTCGTCCGCGACCGCGGCAAGGGCTTCGACCCGGACGTCGTCCCGGGCGACCGCCACGGCCTCGCCGACTCGATCCGCGGCCGGATGACCCGCCACGGCGGCACGTGCAAGCTGCGGACCGCGCCGGGCGAGGGCACCGAAGTGCAGCTCGCCATGCCGGTGAAAGCGGGCAAGGGGGCGGCGTGAGGCGGCTATGCTCGGGGGCCAGGGCCAGTGAGGGAGAGTCGTGACGGATAGCAAGCGGGAACCGGTCAAGGTCTTCCTCGTCGACGACCACGCGTTGTTCCGCGCGGGCGTCCGCACCGAGCTCGACTCGATCACGGACGAGGTCCGCGTGGTCGGCGAGGCCGGTTCGGTCGCCGAGGCGGTGGCCGGGATCGCCCGGACGAAGCCGCAGGTGGTGCTGCTGGACGTCCACATGCCCGACGGCGGCGGCGCCGAGGTGCTGCGCCGGGTCCGCCCGGAGCTGCCGGACATCGTGTTCCTGGCGCTCTCGGTGTCGGATGCGGCGGAAGACGTCATCGCGGTCATCCGCGCCGGCGCCCGCGGCTACGTCACGAAGACGATCTCGTCGAAGGAACTGGTCCGCGCGGTGGTCCGCGTCTCGGACGGCGACGCGGTGTTCTCCCCGCGGCTGGCCGGGTTCGTGCTGGACGCCTTCGCCGACCGCCCCGGTTCGGCCCCGATCAACGACCCCGAGCTGGACCTGCTGACACCCCGCGAGCGCGACGTCCTGCGGCTGCTGGCCCGCGGGTACGCGTACAAGGAGATCGCGTCGGAGCTGTTCATCTCGGTGAAGACGGTCGAGACGCACGTGTCGAGCGTCCTGCGGAAGACCCAGCTGTCGAACCGCTACGAGCTGTCCCGCTGGGCCTCCGACCGCCGCCTGGTCTGAGTCCGAGTCGGCGGTCGGACCGCCTCAGTCCGCCAGAGGAGCGAGAGGCCTGGACGTGCGGCCGGTGGTGTCGTCACCAAGCCCATCCGCTTGGTCACCGGGCTCCTCCAGGACCCCTCGCTCCGGCTTCTGGAGCCGGGTCAACGCGACGCCGCCGAGGACGACGGCCATCCCCGCGATCACCCGCAGGTTCAGCTGCTCGCCCAGGAACACCGCGCCCAGCAGCACCGAGACCACCGGCAGCAGGTAGCCGACCACCGAGGCCGCCACCGCGCCCTCGCTCGCCAGCAGCTGGTAGTTCAGCGCGAACGCGATGCCCGTCGAACCGATGCCGAGCACCAGCATCGCGAGCAGCGGCCCCACCGAGAAGTGCACCGGCGTGAACCCGCCCGCCGGCAGCGCCAGCAGCAGGAACCCGCTCGCGATCAGCATCTGCCCGGCCGAGAGCGCGTACGGCGACAGCGGAGTCCCCGACAGGTACTTGCCCTCGTAGACGAACGCGAAGCCGTAGCTCGCCGCCGCCGCGAGGCAGGCCAGCGCGCCCCAGCTCAGCAGGCCCGACGCCTGCCACGGCGCGAAGATCAGCAGGATCCCGCCGAGGCCCACGAGCAGCCCGGCCAGGCGCGTCCCGGTCATCCGCGACGACGTCCCCATCATCGGCGCCGCGAGCAGCACCCACAGCGGCGTCGTCGAGTTCAGGACGCCGGTGATCCCGGAGTCGACCGTCGTCTCGCCGATCGCGAAGAGCAGGAACGGCAGCGCGTTGTGGAAGAACGCCGCGACGGTCAGGTGCCCCCACGTCCGCCGGTCGCGCGGCAGCCGGGCCCGCTGCAGCTTGCACAGCAGCAGGAGCATGGCCGCGCCGAGCACGAGCCGCGCCAGGACCAGCTGCACCGGCGAGAACATCCCCAGCCCCAGCTTGATCCAGAAGAAACTCGAGCCCCACATCAGCGCCAGCGCGGCGATCCTGAGCAGGGTCTTCGTCTCGCCCACCCCTGTCCTCCTTCAACGATCATCGCCAGCTTCGCGCCCACGAGACGTAAGGACAAGCGAAAATAACTGCAGGAACACTTAAGCCGAGCTGTAAGATCGGGTCATGCTCGACGTCCGCCGCATGCAGGTCCTCCGCGCCGTGATCACCAGCGGGTCGATCACCGCCGCGGCCCGCAACCTGGGCTACACGCCGTCCGCGATCAGCCAGCAGCTGTCCGCGCTCGAACGCGAGGCGGGCACCGAGCTGCTCGAACGCGTCGGGCGCGGCGTCCGGCCGACACCGGCGGGCTCGCTGCTGTCCGAGCACGCCGAGACGCTCAGCACCGAGCTCGCGCGGGCCGAAGCCGCGCTGACCGAGCTCAAGGAGGGCCGCATCGGCCGCATCACCATCCGCTACTTCGCGACGGCCGGCGCGTCGCTGGTCCCGCCCGCCATCGCCGCGGTCCGCCGCGAGCACCCAGGCGTGCGCCTCGACCTCAAGCTCGTCGAACCCCTGGACCCGCTGGCCGACGTCGAGTCGGGCGAGGCCGACGTCGCGATCACCGTCTTCCCGCGCAAGACCCCGCCCGGCAAGGGCGTCGAACTGGTGCACCTGCTGGACGACCCGTACCGCGCCGTGCTGCCGAAGACCCACCCGCTGGCCCGCAAGCGCGTCATCGACCTGACGGAGTTCGCCGAGGAGCCGTGGGTCGGGGTCGACGGCATGCCCGGCGTCTGCCGCGACATCCTGCTCGGCGCGTGCGCGCAGGCCGGCTTCGCGCCGAACGTCGTCGTCGAGTCCGAGGACTACCAGACGGCGCAGGGGTTCGTGGCCGCCGGCATCGGCGTCGGGCTGATCCCGGAACTCGGGCTCGGCTCGCAGCACCCCGGCGTGGTCGTGCGCAAGATCCGCCACCCGGAGCCGATCCGGGCGATCCACGCCGCCGTCGCGTCACGCGCCTGGGGCCACCCGGCCGTCCGCACGCTGCTCGAAGCGATGCGCGCGGCGACCGCGAAAGTGGCTTAAACGAAGAACAGTTCCGAGACGAGGATGCCCACCAGCACGGCCGCGAGGATCGCGGCCACGGTGATCAGCGTCTTCTTCGACACCGGGAGGTTCCACTCGTCCGTGGCCGCCGCCTGCTGCGAGGCCTGCGGAGCCGGCGACTGGGGAACCGGTGCGGGCACGTACTGCGTCGCCTGCTGCGACGGCGGCACCGGCTGCATCCGCTGCGTCTCCTCCGCCGAGGAGTAGCCGGGCGCGGGCGTGTTGAGCGGGATCTGCTGCTGGTACTGCGGTCCCGACGGCGGCGGCGGTGCCGCTGGCGTGTGCGCCGGGTTGAAGGGCGGGGGCGGCGGGGGTGGCGGCGGCGGGATCCCGGGCGCGGTCGGCGGGATGAACGCCGTCTCCCGGCCTTCGGTGATCGCGCTGAGCGCCCGGACGGTGTCCGCCATCGTCGGCCGGGTCGCCGGGTCCGCGCGCAGCATCTTGCGCAGCGCCGCGGTGAGCACGCCGGCGTTCTGCGCCGGGCGCTCCGAAGACTGCCCGTCGTCGCCGAACGGCGGCACGCCCTCCACCGAGGTGTAGAGCGTCGAGCCGAGGGAGAAGACGTCCGCGGGCGGCGACGGCGGCAGGCCGCGCGCCACCTCGGGGGCCACGTACGCCGGGCTCGGCCCGCCGCCGCTGATGCCGATGTCGGTGAGCTTGACGCCGCCGTCGTCGGCGAGCAGCACGGTGCCCGGTTCGAGCGTGCGGTGCACGAACCCGGCCGCGTGGATCGCGGCGAGCGCGTTGCCGAGCTGGATCCCCAGCGCCGCCGCCTGGTCCGGGGTGAGCCGGCCGTGCTCGGCGAGGAACGTCGCCATGCTGCGCGACGGGATGTACTCCATCACCAGCCAGACGTCCTGGCCCTCGGGCAGCACGTCGAACACCTTGATCGCGGACGCGTGCTCGATCCGGGCCGCGTCCTTGCCCTCCTGCATCGCGGCCGCGCGCGCCTGCTCGGCGCGGTCGCCGGCGCCGACCGGGAGGTACATCCGCTTCATCGCGACGGTGCGGAACAGCCGCGTGTCGAACGCCAGCCACACGATCCCGGCGCGGCCGCGGCCGATCGGCTGGTCCAGCCGGAACCGGCCGCCGACAATCGTTCCTTCAGAACTCAAGACTGATCCTTGATCATCCGCCAGCCGGAGGCGGCGAGGTCGGCGGGTCCGATGTGGTCTCAGGCGCGGAACTGCTCGTGGTCGGCACGGACGTCGTCGTCTTCGGCGTGGTCTTCGGAGTCGTCTGCTGCGGCTCGGTCTGCCGCTGCGTCGTCCGCTTCGACGACGAGGTCGCTTCCTCGGTCGTCGACGGCAGTGTCACCGTATCCGTCGGCTCTTCGGTCGTCGACGGCAGCGACTCCGAGGTCGCGGCGACCGTCGGCTTGTTGCTCGACACGGGCGTCGCGGGCGCTTCCGGGTTGTTCGGGCTCAGCAGCCAGACGCCCAGCGCGACCAGGCCGATGACCACGATGCCGCCGATGATCGCCGGGCGCTTCCAGGCCCCGGGCTTGTCGTCGTCGTCCGGCGGCGGGCTCGCCTGCGGCCGCTGCCGCGGGGGAGGCGGCGGCGGGGCCGGCTCGTCGTCGAAGTCGTCGTACTGGTCGTCCGCGTACGGGTCCTGCTGGCCGTGCGGCGGCACGGGCACCGCACGGGTCGCCGCGAGGCCGGGCGGGACGCCGCCGGTCGAGGCGTACCGGCGGTCCTCCGGGTACTGGTCGTACCCGTCGTAGTCGTCCTCGGGGTAGCCGGTGCCCTCGGCGTAGTCGTCATCGTCGTAGAACGGCACGGCCTGCGTCGGCGCCGCGCCGCCACCCAGCAACGTGCCGGAGTGGCCCGCGGGGATCTCGTCGAACATCTGGGTCGCGCCGGGGTCGGCGAGGGCGGCCGCGCCGAGCACACCGGCCGCGGGGGCCAGCACGGTCTCGTCGGCCGGGCCGCCGAGCGGCAGTTCGCCCCGCGCGACGGCGGCGAGCAGCTCCTCGCACTCCTCGGCGGTCGGCCGGTGCTCGATGTCCGGGTGCAGCAGCACGGCCAGGACGCTCGCCAGCGGCCCGGACTGGCGCGGCGGGTTGATCTGCCCGGCGGCGACGGCGTGCAGCAGGCTCAGCGTGTTCTCGGACAGGCCGAACGGCGGCTGGCCCTCGCACGCGGCGTAGAGCGTGGACCCGAGGGAGAACACGTCGGACTCCGGACCGGGATCACCCCCGATGGCGACCTCGGGAGCCAGGTACGCGGGCGTGCCGGCGATCATCCCGGTCTTGGTGACCGTGACGTCGTCCTTGGCGCGGGAGATGCCGAAGTCGGTGATCTTCACGACGCCGTTGCCGCCGAGCAGGATGTTGCCCGGCTTGATGTCGCGGTGCACGATGCCGACCGCGTGCGCCTCGCGCAGCGCCGCGGCGACCTGGGCGCCGATGCGCGCCACCTCGGTCGGCGGCAGCGTGCGGCGCTCCTGCAGCACGGCGGCCAGGCTGGTGGAGTTGAGGTACTCCATGATCAGGCACGGCTGGCCGTTGTCGTCGGTGACGACGTCGAACACGGAGATGGCGTTCGGGTGGTGCAGCCGGGCCGCGATCCGGCCCTCGCGCATGGTGCGCTGGCGGGCGTCCTCGGCGTCGTGCTCGTCCAGGTGGGAATGGAGCAGGAGCTGCTTGATGGCCACGGTGCGGCCCAGGACTTCGTCGTGCGCCTGCCAGACGGCCCCCATCGCGCCCGTGCCGATCCGGCCGTCGATGCGGTACCGACCGGCGACCAGGCGACCCTCGTCGCTCACGCGACCTCCCTTTGGGCTCCGACTTCACCAGGGCGTGAGGATGGGTTCCCGGTGACGCGGCCAGGCGCACGCCGCTTCGCTGGAGCGTATGCACATGTCGTGGGCTGTGTGCCGGCATTTCCGAGACCGACGCGTGACAAGGCTAGGCGCTCACTCTGCGCACACGAATCCGGTACAGGCACTTGAACCACGGGTGAAGGAGTGATCGCGCTGGGCTACATGTATTGGGCGGACACGAGCTCGGCTTCGGTGATCAACCCGCCCGTGTCGGCGACCCGGAACAGCTGGGTCACGCGCACCAGCGCGCCGTCCGGCCGGTGGAGCGTGGCGACCGCGACGATCGAGCCGTCCGGCTTGATCTGCGTGTCGGCTTCCTGGACGTCGATGGCGTCCATCGCGCTCCAGGTGCGGACGAGCTCACCGGCCGCGCCGTCGGCCAGCGTCGGGCTCAGCAGGGCCAGCGCGCCGTCCGAGTTCTTGGCGATCGCGGCGTAGAAGTTCTTGACGGCCTGGATCTTCCGGGTCGCGCTGCGCGGATCGGCTGCCGCGTCCGGCACCGTGGTGTCGGACTTCGGGGCCGCCTGCGGCTGCGGGCTGCCACCGGACGTCGACTCCTGGGCCGACGGCGCGCCGCCGGAGTGCGTGCCCTGCGGCGTGGTCGGGCTGGACTGCTCCGGCGCCCCGCCACCGGCCTGGCGCTGCGGGACGGCGAGGCCGCCGAGTTCCGCGGCGCCGGTGAAGTCGGCCGGCGTGGCCGCGTCGCCCGCGGAGACGGCACGGTGCGCGCTGGTCAGCATGGGTGCGGCGATGACGGCCCCGGCGACGAGCGCGCCGGCCGCGAGGAGCCCGGCCAGCTTGGCCCGGCGGGCGAAGCGGCTCTCCGGCTCACCCTGGTCAACGGCCTGCTCGGCGTCGCGGACCGGTTCCGGGCGCGGCGGCAGGAACTTCTGCGGATCACGGAAGACCTGCTCGAGATAGTCGCGATCGGCGTCACCGACGCCGTCGAGAATCTCGGCCGGGATCACGTCCTCGACGCGGACGGCGTTGGGTGCCTCACGCCGAGTGCGCTGCCGATCAAGCACGAAAGTCCTCGCTCTGGGTTCCGGGGACGGGCACTCGGCCGTTCGGCCGGATGTCCGTTGCTCCGGATGGCCGACTTGTGACCGGATCCGGAGCCGCTGTCGCCAGGTAACCCTGTGCGGACGGCAATCGCCAGGCTCTGTCGCCGGAATGCCGTCGCGATACGACGAGCGGCAGCTTATGTCACCCACCCGGACCAGGCATAACCGCTGGGCGCACCGCACGTGCATCGGAACGGGCGAACCGCACGTGCAAGATCGACTACTGACCGTCGCTGCTGATCTTGTCGCCGTCCCCGAACGTCAGCGTGCGCTCCTCGATCGTCTTGGTCCCGTCATCGTGCGTGATCTCGACGGTGTTCACCGTGACGCCGCGCTGCTGGTCGATGCTGACCTTCTTGACCTCGAAGTACGCGATGCCGGCGTACCGCTCGGCGAGCGCGTGCGGGCCCTGGTCGTGCAGCTCGCCGGTGGTCACCGTCGACGCCGTGCCGGGGTCGGTCGTGACCGTGTTGAAGAACTTCTCCGAGTTGTCGCCCAGCGTCTGGACGTCGGGCGGAAAGGAGTACCACCATGGCGCTTTCACCGGGGTTTCGCGCTCGGCCGCGGTGACCGGCGGCTTCTGCGGGAGGCCGCTCGTCGTGGCCGTGTCGCCGGTGGTCGTCGACCCCGAAGAGCCCGAAGAGTGTTCGGGGGGCGGCGGGACCGTGCCGTCGACCGGCCCGGCGCCCCCGCCGCTGCTCGTCCTGGTCGCGTCGTCCTGCTGCTGCTGCGAAGTGCTGTCGGGCCCGGCCGCGGACGCGCCCGGGCGGGAGGTCGGCTGCTGCTGCCGGTCGCCGCCGCCGTTCACCGGGTCGTCGACCGTCGGCGCGCCCTGGTAACCCGGCCACGCGCCTTGGACGGCCTGGTCCATCGGTGGTTTGCCCATCAGGAAGGACCCGGCGAACAGCAGGCCGACGACCACGGCACCGGACGCGCCCGTGGCGAACCAGGCCGCCTTCCGCCACGTCTTCGGCGGGGTCACCGACGCGGGCACCGAGCCGATGGTGAAGCCGCCGAGCCCGTCGATGGCGTCGATCGGCGGGGCGGCGTAGATCCGGACCTCGTCGTCGTCGGGCTCCGGGCAGCGCGGCTTCGGGGTGGCGAGCGACACCCGGGTGCGCCGGGCGGCCTGTTCCGCGCGGGACTCGGTGTCGGGCATCGAGACGGGTCCCGTTCCCGGGCCCGGGTCGCCGAAGCCGGGGGCAGCGGGGATCTCGGGGGCTTCGGTCAGCGGCAGGTTTCCCTGCGCGGCGGGGAAGAGCGCGGGCCGCCGGTCGCGCGGCTGGGGCAGCAGCGGCCGGCTGGGCTGGGGGAGCGGGAGCGAGCCGGACACCGGCACGTCGATCGGCGCCGTGTCGTCCGCGCAGTGCCGCACGGGGCGGTACGGCGGCGCCGTCGGCGTCCAGCCGTCGGTGACGCCCTGCCGGTGCCGTCCGGGGTGCGCGGGGGCGGTGCCGCGGCCGTGGAACTCCGTGCCGTTGCTCATGCGGACTCGACCACCCGCCGGTCCGGGTCTGACGCCGGCCGGGGCCGGGTCAACCCGAACGGAGCACCCTCACGCGCGGAATCCTGTTCGGAATCCTGCGCAGATGCACGCGCATGCGAGAATGGACGCGCGGGGCCAGTGCCCCCGCGCGCCTTCCGGGCGTCGCCCGACCCAGGCGCAAGGGTCCTCACGGCGTCAACCCTAGGAGCATCCGGCGTAGAAAGTCGCCCCCAAACCTGCAAGTTGCAGAGGTTTCACTCGGTCGGGCGCGACCGAAAGGGGGAGACGGGCGCTGCGAAACTTCACGCAGCGCGATCGCCGCAGCTCAACGGGATTCAGCCGCCGGTGCGGTACCGATCCCGGGTCGACTGCAGCGCCTTCGTGGCCACCACGCCGCTACCCGCAGCGACGATGATCGCGAAGATGTCGAGCGTCGTTCCCCCGGCCGTGAGCAGCCAGGCGAACAGTGACGCCGCAGTGGTACCGCCGGCAACCGCCCACCGGCCGCGGACGTACTGCGCGACCGGAGCACCGCCGGCACGCTTACCCGCCGCGTTGTTGAGCAGGGCCAGATAACCCACATGGCCCAGTGCGGCCAGCACGCTCGCGAGAGCGACGATGACGGCGATGAGGTTCACGATCCAGTCCATGGCCCCAGTCTGCCCGTACCGGGGCCACCGGTGCCTCGGGGAAGACCCCGAATTCGGTCAACCGTTACCGGCCGAGCCGCCCGCGGCCCAGGTTCAGCAGCGCCATGGCCAGCTGTCGGCCGTCGGGACCCAGCTCGCGGTAGCGCGCGAGGACGTCCATCTCGCGGTTGTAGACGATGCGCGTGCCGCCGGCGGCCATCCGCGCCGCCCCGATCGTCTTGGACACCTCGACCCGGCGCTTCACCAGCCGCAGGATCTCCTTGTCGAGCCAGTCGATCTCCTGCCGCAGCGACGCGATGTCGTCACCGGCGGGAGTGTCCTCGGCGGGCTGGCCGTCGGCGTTCGTCGCTTGTGCGTTCATCGGGAACCTCTTCCTTGAAGCCCGGATCCGGCCCCAGGGACGGCGACAGCCCCGGGTCCGTGGACTCCGGGGCTGGCGTGATGGCGGGTTCGGGCACTACGCGATCACGGGAGCCGGGGTCCGGGTCCCGTAGAAAAATCGCTTTGCGTGGTGCCGCATGGGTTCAGTATGGCACAGGCGTCCGGACGCGTTCCCGTGCCGAGCGGACCCCGGCATGAATGAAGAGGCTTGCCGCGAGCCAGAACATCGGGAACGCGGGCCAGAAGAACCCGGCGCCCAGCACGGCCCACCGCACGATCGCCACCACCGCGATGGCGACCACCACGGCGAGGTGCAGCCGCAGCGCGGGATGACGGCGCAGCGCGGCCGGGGAGAGCGGGAAGCCGGGCCACTGCGGCACGGGCCGCGGCAGGTCGGCGGTGAGCGCGGTCAGCTCGTCGGTGAACCGCGCGGAATAGACGTGGGTGAGGCGCTCTTCGACCTCGTCGAGGGTGAGCCGGCCTTCGGCGCCGGCGGACTGGACGGTGGTGGCGACGCGCTCGCGATCGGCGTCGGCGGCCCGGATGCGGGCGGGGCGGATGTCTTCCATACCCGCCGATGCTCCGCGCGGCGGGCCGGCGGCGCGTCGGACGCCAGGCGACATCTCCCGCTACGCCTGGCGCGGTAGCCCACCCGCCCGGGGTAGCGTGGACAGGCGATGGACACCCTCTTCGATCTCCCCGCCGAGACCCCCGCGCGCAAGCCCGCCTCCGGCGGGCAGGCCGATCTGCTCGACGACCTGAACCCCGCTCAGCGCGAAGCCGTCACCCACGCCGGTGGCCCGCTGCTGGTCGTCGCGGGTGCGGGCTCGGGCAAGACCCGGGTGCTGACCCGCCGGATCGCCTACCTCCTCGGGCAACGGCACGTGCACCCCGGCGAAATCATGGCGATCACGTTCACCAACAAGGCCGCCGCCGAGATGCGCGAGCGCGTCGCCGCGCTCGTCGGGCGCCGCGCCAACGCGATGTGGGTCTCCACGTTCCACTCGATGTGCGTGCGGATCCTGCGCCGGGAAGCCAAGACGCTGGACATGTCGTCGAGCTTCTCCATCTACGACTCGGACGACACCAAGCGGCTCATCACGCTCGTGGCGCGGGACCTCGACATCGACCCGAAGCGCTACGCCGCCCGCACGCTCGCCATCCACATCTCGAACCTGAAGAACGAGCTCGTCGACCCGGACGAGGCGGCGGCCAACGCGGCCAACGACCTCGAACGCCGGGTCGCCGAGGTCTACGTCGAGTACCAGCGGCGGCTGAACCAGGCCAACGCCTTCGACTTCGACGACCTCATCATGCGCACGGTCTCGCTGCTGCAGGCGTTCCCCGCCGTCGCCGAGTACTACCGGCGGCGCTTCCGCCACGTGCTGGTCGACGAGTACCAGGACACGAACCACGCGCAGTACACCCTCGTGCGCGAGCTGGCCGGGACCACGCCGAACGAGTCGGGCGTCGAGCCGGCCGAGCTGGTCGTCGTCGGTGACGCGGACCAGTCGATCTACGCCTTCCGCGGCGCGACGATCCGGAACATCGAAGAGTTCGAACGGGACTTCCCGAACGCGCACACCATCCTGCTGGAGCAGAACTACCGCTCCACGCAGACGATCCTGTCCGCGGCCAACGCCGTCATCGAGCGGAACCCGAACCGCCGCGCGAAGCGGCTGTGGACCGACTCGGGCGACGGCGAGAAGATCGTCGGCTACGTCTCGGACAACGACCACGACGAAGCCGCGTTCGTCGCGAACGAGATCGACGCGCTGGCGGAGAAGGGCGAAGCCGACTACTCCGACGTCGCCGTCTTCTACCGCACCAACAACCAGTCCCGGGTCTTCGAAGAGATCTTCATCCGGCTCGGCCTGCCGTACAAGGTCGTCGGCGGCGTGCGGTTCTACGAGCGCCGCGAGGTCCGCGACATGATCGCGTACCTGCGCGTGCTGGCGAACCCGGAGGACACGGTCAGCCTGCGGCGCGTGCTGAACGTGCCCAAGCGCGGCATCGGCGACCGCGCCGAAGCCGTCGTGGCGACGCACGCCGAGCGCGAGCGGATCTCGTTCGCGCAGGCGCTGCGCGACGCCGTCGAGGACAAGGTGCCGCTGCTGAACCCGCGCTCGGTCAAGGCGATCGGCGGGTTCGTCGCGATCCTCGACGAGCTGGGCACGATGATCGCGGACGGCGCCGAGGTGCACGACGTCCTCGAAGCGGTGATGGACAAGACCGGCTACCGCGTCGAGCTCGAGGAGTCGGAAGACCCGCAGGACGCTTCGCGCGTGGAGAACCTGACCGAGCTCGTCACGGTCGCGCGGGAGTTCACCGAGCTGACCGCCGAGATCGTCGCCGACGAGAACGCCGAGCTGATCGTCGACGAAGGCGTTCCGGCGCCGGGTTCGCTGCCCGCGTTCCTCGAGCGCGTCTCGCTGGTCGCGGACGCCGACTCGGTGCCGTCGCCCGACGGCGGCGAAGAAGGCGATGGCGGCGCGGGCGTGGTCACGCTGATGACCGTGCACACCGCGAAGGGCCTGGAGTACCCGGTCGTGTTCTGCACCGGCTGGGAGGACGGCGTCTTCCCGCACATGCGGGCGCTGGGCGACCCGACCGAGCTGGCCGAGGAGCGGCGGCTCGCGTACGTCGCGATCACGCGGGCCCGCAAGCGGCTCTACGTCTCGCGCGCGATCACGCGGTCGGCGTGGGGCCAGCCGTCGATGAACCCGGCTTCGCGGTTCCTGGACGAGCTGCCGCCGGACCTCGTCGACTGGCGGCGCCTGGAGCCGTCCAACCGCGGTTTCGGGTCCTTCGGCAGCGGTTCGCGCGGCACGCCGCGGGCGGCGACCACGTGGGGCAACCGGTCTTCGTCGCCGTCCGCTTCGTCCCCGGGCGTGAGTTCCTTCGGCAAGGGCTGGAAGGACACGGTGGCGCTGAAACTGGACGTCGGCGACCGCGTCAGCCACGACAAGTACGGCCTGGGCACGGTGGTTTCGTGCGACGGCGTCGGCCCGCGCGCGACGGCGACGATCGACTTCGGCGCGGCCGGCAAGGTCCGGCTGATGCTGATCGGCAGCGTCCCGATGGTGAAGCTCTAGCCCGGTCATCGGCCCTGTTCAGGGCCGCACCACCCGTCCGAGTGATTCCGGCGGCGATCTCCGCGATCGCCGCCGGAATCGTCGTACCCCACCGGTAGAACTGACCCCGTGATCGAACACGAGTTCGACGAAGGGGGAACGTGGTGTGGACGCGGTGCTGTTTGGGCTCCTGGCCGAAGGGGTACGAAAATACTTGCGAGGAGTCCTGGAGACGACGGTTCCGGATCGGGGTCGGGAGCCATCGGGGGCTTCGGGAAGCACCTCGCGTGCGGGAGCGGAGGCGTGCCGGCTGGCCGCCGCCTGGCGAGCGCTGCTCAGGCAGCACGAGCTCGGCGCGGACGGGCACTGTGTCACCTGCGGCCGGGGACGCCGCTGGACGACCAGGGCCCGGAGAGCCGCGCGTGTCCGCTCCGCGAAGACCGAGCCGGCCTCGGTGGCGTGGGGCTGGCTGCCGGTGCGAAGACCGGCGGAGCTGTGCACGGTGTGGCAGGTCGCGGTGGGGTACTTCATCCGCCGTTTGCCAGGCGGTCACCGGTAGGTGGTTTCCGGCGCTGAGGAGCCGCTGGGCGGGCGCCGGGGTGCGATCGGTGGTCCGGACCACCCGCGAGGTCTTGAGGCGCTCTGTGGCGCTGGCGGTGTTCCGGCGTCGTGCGGTGCTCGAGCCGCCGGTCGAAGGTGCGGCGAGTCCTGTGGTCGGCGGCCGCGTCCAGAACCCGTGTCCGGAGCGGCGCTTCGAGCCTGCGGTGATTCCCGTGGCCGGTGGGCGTCTTCGGCCGTCGCCGGCGGCTCAGGGACCCGTGGGCGGTTTCGACACCCCGGCCGCGCGGCTGCTGTGCAGCTCTCGCGCGGCCGTCATGAGTGGAGCGAACTACGGATCAGGCAGCTTGGACGACTCAGACGACGATGCCGCGCGCGGCCAGCCAGGGCCGGGGGTCGATCTTCTTCGTGCCGTCCTGCCAGACCTCGAAGTGCAGGTGCGGGCCGGTGCTCTGGCCGCGGTTGCCGATCTCGGCGATCTGCTGGCCGCACTTGACCTTCTGGCCCTCCTTGACGGAGAAGCTGTTCATGTGGCCGTAGACCTGGATCGTGCCGTCGTCGAGCTGGACGCGCACCCAGAGGCCGAAGCCGCTGGCCGGGCCGGCGTCGATCACGGTGCCGTCGGAGGCGGCGTAGATCGGGGTGCCGATCGCGTTGGCGATGTCGATGCCGAGGTGGCTCGTGCCCCACCGGGCACCGAAGCCCGAGGTGAAGGTGCCGTGCGCCGGCAGGCAGGTCTTGGGCCGGGAAGCCTCTTCGGCGGCCTTCTTCGCGGCGTCGGCTTCGCGCTGCTCACGGGCCTGCGTGATCGAGGCGCTGTCGGCGAGCTTCGCGGCTTCGGCGGAGGCGTCGACGACGTGGCCGGTCGGCAGGAGCTCGGGAGCGCCCCCGGAACCCGCACCTCCGGCGGTGAACGAGGCGCTGGCGTCCTGGCTGCTGGCCAGCGGCGTGATCGCGGCGTCCGAGTCGGTGACTGTCTTGAGGGTCGAGCCCGCAGCAGCTGCAGCGAACGCACCGGCCGCGACAGCGGCAACCACGACACGGCCGCGAAGGGCCGAAGAGGGCGGAGCGATGCGGTGCGCACCCCGGACACGAACGACCGCACCTTCCAGTGCGTCCTTCAATGCCGGGGAAGGAGCTTGGCCGCCGGGGGAGCGGTGTGAAGCCAAGACAGGGCCTTCCATCGTCGGGGAGCCGGGCCTAGGACTGCGGGCGGGGGAACCCGGTGAGCCAACCTCGGGGGTGGTTTGCTCGGTGTCCTACTTCGTGACCTGACTGTAATGGGGACCGGGGGACAGTAACGAAGGGGCACCACTGTAGGCAAGATCTGCCCCCCGCGTCGGCCGATCGGGTGGCGTCGATCTTGCGTCCACCTGTGGGAATTACGCAAAGTTAAAGGGGAGTTACTGCGTTCGGTGTGACTTGGCTTACAGGATCCCCGGTTGGTTGGAGACCTCCGAGGGTGCTCCGGGCCGCCGCCCGCCGGAATAAGGATTTGCGGACGGGCGTTGAACACCGCTCGACGACCGGAGCGCCGGCGACCCGCCCGAATCCGCCCGGACTTGCTAGGTTCGCGGGCAATGCCCCCACGCTCAGAGCCCCCAGCCGGGAGCGCCCCCGCCTCCCCGGGCCCCCCGCAGAACCCGGCCCCCGAGGCCCCAAGTCCCACCGCCAAGCGGACGCTTCCCCAGCCGCGCCCAGACCAACCGGCACCGGCCGAGGCGGCGAAGGACGCCCCAAAGCCCGCAGCGACGGACTCCACACCGGACCCGCCAACGGTGGGCTTCCCCGCCACCCGACCGGCGCCGGACGCCACGGAGACGCCCGCACTCGGCTTCACGGCTGCGAGCGAACCCGCCCAGGAGCCCGATCGGGCGCAGCAGACCCCCGCCCAAGGCGCGGCCGCACAGCGTCGTGACCCCGCAGCCGCATCAGCGCCGGACCCTGCAGCGACTTCCACGCAGGGCTCCGCGGCCGGACGCCGATCCCGTCAGCCGGCCAGCCCCGCCTCGGCGCCGAATTCTGCGGAGGCGCCCGCGCTGGGCTCTGCCGCTGCGGGCCCATCCCCTCAGCCGACTGGCTCCGAATCAGCGCCGGAGCTTGCGGCGACCACGCAGGGCTCCGACGCTGCGCGCCGATCCCGTCAACCGGCCGGCCCTGCCTCGACGCGGGACCCTGCCGCTGCGCGCCGATCCCCCCAACCGGCCAGCCTCGCATCGGCGCCGGACCCTGCGGAAACGCCCGCGCCGGGCTCCGCCGCTGTGCGCCGATCTATCCAGTCGGCTGGCTCCGCACCGGCGCCAGACCCGACGGCGACTTCCGCGCTGGGCTCCGCCGCCGCGCGGTCCCCGGAGCCGGAAGGCCCCGCATCGGCGCCGGACCCTGCGGCGACTTCCGCGCTGGGCCCCGCCGCCGCGCGATCCCCTCAGCCAGCCGGCCCCGCGTCGGCGCCGGACTCCACCGCGACGCCAGCACTCGGCTTCACAGCCCCGCGTGAATCCGCCGAGCCAACCGACCCTGCCGGCGACGCGGCGTCGGATTCCGGCGATTCCCCTGTGCCCGCGCGGACTTCCTCCGCCGCCGAATACCGGCGCAAGCCCTCAGCCGAGTCAGGTTCCACTGTGGCCACACCTTCACGCGCCCCCTCCACCCGACGCCCCGGCAAGCCGGCCGAACCCCCGGAAGATCCCCCGATCGCCCCCTGGGAAAACGACCCCAGCCCCACTCCGCAGCTCACCGTCGCCCTCGTGCTGGTCGCGCTGGGTGCGGTCGCGCTGACCGTCGCGGCCTTCGTCCACGTCTCCCCGGCCGCCGGGCCCGGGTTCACCAGCTGGCCCTGGCTGGCCGTTCTGGCGCTCGGGCCCGTCGTGGCCGCCTTCCTCGTGCGCGGCAAGCCCGGGCTGGCCGCCGGCGTCGTGGTCGGGCTGGCCGCGCTCGCTCCCGGGCGGCTGGTGCTCGACCTGCAGTTCGCCGTCAACGGGCCGCTCACCATCCGGCCCGAGCTCTACCTGCCCGACCGGTTCGTGGGCGGCTCGGCCGTCGGGGGCGGGTTCTGGCTGCTCGTCGCCGGGGACGTCCTCACCGCGGTCGCCGGGGTGCTCGCCTGGCGGGCCGTCCGGGCCCGGGACGACGAGCCCGAACGGCGGCGGTGGCGGCTGCTCGTCCCGCTGCTCGCCGTGACGGCTTCCGTCGGGCTGCTGACCGCGCCTGTGTTGTCGGACAACGGTTTCCTGCTCGCCCGCTCTGCGTTCGAAGGGCCGTGGCCCGCTCTCGGCGGGTACCTCCTGCTCGCCGTCGCGCTGCCGTTCGCGGCCGTGCTGGCGCTGGCCGCGCCGTCCGAACACGTGGCCCGCGGGGCCCTGGGCGGGCTCGCCGCGGCCGCGTTCGGTGTCGCGGCGCCGCCCGTGGTGGCCGGCCTCGTCCGGGACGACCTGCACGTCACCTGGGGGCCGGTCCTCGTGCTCGTCGCGATGGCGGCCGTCGCCGGGCTCGCGGGCACCCGGCTGACCGAGACCTCGGAAGAAGACGCCGAGAACCTGGCCGGCGAAGCGAAACTGCCCGGCCTGTTCTGGTGGCGGCTGACGACCGGCCTCCTCGGCCTGGCCACGGCGCTGGCCGCCGTGATCGGCACCCTCGCGCCGCAGGTCGCCGTCACCGCGCTGAACCCGGCCGCCGCGACGCCCGTCAGCGCGGCCGCCGAAAGCCCGGCCCGGTGGTTCCTGCTCACCGCCGCGATCGTGGTGGCCGTGCTGAGCTTCGGCGTCCTGACACCGAAAACGGCGCCGGGCGCGCGGGCGCTGCTCGGGCTCGCCTGGGCGGGGATCGTCCTGGCCGGGACGGCCGTGCTGAACACCGCGCTCACCGCCACCCAGGCCGGCAACCTCGCCGGCTTCGGCGGGGCCGACCTGAACGGCGCTTCCGGCGCCACGCCCGCCTTCACCTACGACCTCGGGGCCGGCGCCGCGTGGACGTTCGCCGCGCTCGTGCTCGCCGTCCTGGCCGCGCTCGCCGCCGTCGGGACCGGCGTCGTCGAACGCGAGGACGCGGTGGACGGCAGCCGGGCCGACGGCGGTGTGCTCACGCCGGTCGTGGCCGGGGCCGTGCTGGCCGTCGCGGCGTTCGGGCTGCCCGTCTTCAGCGTGCCCGGCTACGTCGCGCCCGGGCTCTGGTCGGACTTCGACACGCCTTCGTGGGGGCTGCTGACGGCCGCCGCGGTGGTCGCCGGCGCGGCCGTGCTCGCCCTGCGGTCGCGGCCGAAACCGGCGGCGGCCCTGCTGGCCGGGGCCGCGCTGCTCGCCCTGCTGCACGCCGCGGAGCTGCCGCTCGTCGGCGGCTCGCTCGGCGGCGCGAGCCCGGCGACCGGGTTCTGGGTCGCGCTCGCCGCGGCCGTCGCGCTGCTGGCCGCGGCGGCCATGTCGGCCGCGGGTGCCCGGCGGACGGCGTGAGCCGGGCGATGCCGCGGGTGCTCGTCGTCGAGCTCGGCGGGCCCGACCCGCGCGCCGTCGCGCTGGGCCGCGTCCTGCGCGACGAAGGCATGGAGGTCGTCCACGCCGGCCCCCTGGACACGACCGAGCAGGTCCTCCGCATCGCCGAGCAGGAGGACCCGGACGCGGTCGGCGTGCTCGGCGGCGAGCTGCGGGCGACCCTGAAAGACGTTCGCGTTTTCTACCTCGACGAGCCCGCGGACCCGGCGAGCGGCGTCTTCGAAACCCCCGAAGAAGCGGCGGAATGGTTGCGCGGTGGGCGGTCTCACACCTCGGGAACACCGTCTGACCGCGTACGGTGACCGACTTCACCAGGTGCGGAGTCCCGACCGTTCGCGCAGGTCGCTAACCTCGACTGGTCCGACAGCGCGGTCCGGTAGTGCGGACCACCACAGTGGCGTGTCGTCAGGAGACTGGAGTAGTGGACCTCTACGAGTACCAGGCGAGGGATCTCTTCGCCGCCCACGGAGTACCGGTTCTGCCGGGCTCGGTGGCTAGCACCCCCGAAGAAGCCAAGGCCGCCGCGGAGCAGATCGGTAACCAGGTCGTCGTCAAGGCGCAGGTGAAGGTCGGCGGCCGCGGGAAGGCGGGCGGCGTCAAGCTGGCCCAGACGCCCGACGAGGCGAAGGAGAAGGCGGAAGCCATCCTCGGCCTCGACATCAAGGGCCACATCACGCGTCGCGTGCTGGTGGCCGAAGCCTCGGACATCTCGTCCGAGTACTACTTCTCCTTCCTGCTGGACCGGTCCAACCGGACCTTCCTGGCGATGGCGTCCTCCGAGGGCGGCATGGAGATCGAGCAGCTCGCCGTCGAGCGCCCCGAGGCGCTCGCCAAGATCCCGGTCGACTCGATCACCGGTGTCGACAAGGCGAAGGCCCTCGAGATCCTGAAGGCCGGCAACTTCCCGGCCGACATCATCGACGAGGCCGCCGACGTCGTCGTGAAGCTCTGGGAGACCTTCGTCTCCGAGGACGCCACCCTCGTCGAGGTCAACCCGCTGGTCCGCGACCCGCAGGACAAGATCATCGCCCTCGACGGCAAGGTCACCCTCGACGAGAACGCGGACTTCCGTCAGCCGGGCCACGAGGCCCTGGTCGACAAGGACGCGGAGAACCCGCTCGAGGCGAAGGCCAAGGCCAAGAACCTCAACTACGTGAAGCTCGACGGCCAGGTCGGCATCATCGGCAACGGCGCGGGCCTCGTCATGTCCACTTTGGACGTCGTGGCGTACGCGGGCGAGAAGCACGGCGGCGTGAAGCCGGCGAACTTCCTCGACATCGGCGGCGGCGCGTCGGCCGAGGTCATGGCGGCCGGGCTGGACGTCATCCTCAACGACACCGACGTGAAGAGCGTCTTCGTCAACGTCTTCGGCGGCATCACCGCCTGCGACGCGGTGGCGAACGGCATCGTCGAGGCGCTGAAGATCCTGGGTGACGAGGCTTCCAAGCCGCTCGTCGTCCGGCTGGACGGCAACAACGTCGTCGAGGGTCGCCAGATCCTGGCCGACGCGAACCACCCGCTGGTCACCGTGGTGGACACAATGGACAACGCGGCCGACAAGGCTGCCGAGCTCGCCGCGGCAGGTGCGTGAGATGTCGATCTTCATCAACGAGAACAGCAAGGTCATCGTCCAGGGGCTCACCGGCTCCGAGGGCATGAAGCACGCCACCAAGATGCTGAAGTCCGGCACGGACATCGTGGGCGGCGTCAACGCCCGCAAGGCCGGCCAGACCGTCACCATCGAGGGCAAGGACCTCAAGGTCTTCGGCACGGTCGAAGAGGCCATCAAGGAGACCGGCGCCGACGTGTCGGTCATCTTCGTGCCGCCGAAGTTCGCGAAGGACGCGGTCGTCGAGGCGATCGACGCCGAGATCCCGCTGGCCGTCGTCATCACCGAGGGCATCCCGGTGCACGACTCGGCCTACTTCTGGGCGCACGCGGTCGCCAAGGGCAACACGACCCGGATCATCGGGCCGAACTGCCCCGGCGTGATCAGCCCCGGCAAGTCGAACGCCGGCATCATCCCGGCCGACATCTCGGGCCCGGGCCAGATCGGCCTCGTGTCGAAGTCCGGCACGCTGACCTACCAGATGATGTACGAGCTGCGGGACATCGGCTTCTCCACCGCGGTCGGCATCGGCGGTGACCCCATCATCGGCACCACGCACATCGACGCCCTCGAGGCGTTCGAGGCGGACCCCGAGACCAAGGTCATCGTGATGATCGGCGAGATCGGTGGCGACGCCGAAGAGCGC
This sequence comes from Amycolatopsis sp. NBC_00348, assembly GCF_036114655.1. Taxonomy (NCBI): domain Bacteria; kingdom Bacillati; phylum Actinomycetota; class Actinomycetes; order Pseudonocardiales; family Pseudonocardiaceae; genus Amycolatopsis; species Amycolatopsis sp. NBC_00348. The sequence continues at coordinate 9,220,177 of NZ_CP107994.1, forward strand.
GCCGCGGCCTACATCAAGGACAACGTGACGAAGCCGGTCGTCGGTTACGTCGCGGGCTTCACCGCGCCCGAGGGCAAGACGATGGGCCACGCGGGCGCCATCGTCTCCGGCTCCTCCGGCACGGCCGCCGCCAAGAAGGAGGCCCTCGAGGCCGCCGGCGTCAAGGTCGGGAAGACCCCGAGCGAGACCGCCGTCCTGGCGCGTGAGCTGTACAACAACCTCGGCTGACACCGAGGAGTAACTCCTGGTGAGGCCGGGCACCCACAGGGTGCCCGGCCTTTCCTGGTTTCAAGACGAAACCTCCTGAGGTATTCACGCGTCTGATGGGCTGGTGGCCTGCGAGTGCGCTAGCGTTCTGCGCACACAAGCCGCCTCGTCTTTCCCGGGCGCCCTCGTGCCCCGGAGTGCCGGTCGAACCGACAGGAGTGCATCCCGATGACCTTCCCCAGCGGTGGGCCTGGCTACCCCCAGCAGGGTGGCGGCCAGCAGCCCCCCGGACCCCCGCCCCCCGGTGGCTTCCAGCAGCAACAGCACCAGCCGCAGCACTCGCACCAGGCGCCGTCGGGCCTCGCGGGCCTGCCGCAGAACCTGCCGCTGCTGCTCGCGCTCATCGTCGCGGTCCTCGGCCTCGTCCAGTACTTCCTGGGCTTCTCCGACAACGCCGACCTCGGGCTCGGCACGACGTTCCTGCTGGCCGGCGGCCTGCTCGCCGCGATGCACGCCCTGCCGAAGGGCCCGCGGACCCTGCCGTTCGCCGCGTTGTTCAGCGTCCTCGGCACCCTCGAGGTCCTGGACACGCTGGTCTCGCTGCAGAACACGCCGGGCCTCGTCATCGTCGTCCTGATCCTGGCGATCCTGCAGATGGTCGGCGCGGTCGGCGCGCTGCTCATCGAGCACGACGTGCTCAAGCCGCCGGCGCCGAAGCCCGCCGCGCCGTCCTACGGCGGCCAGTACGGCCAGCCGGGCGGACAGCAGTTCAACCAGGGCGGCCCCCAGGGCGGGCCCCAGTACGGCCAGCAGCAGCCTGGTCCGGCCGGTTCGACGGGGGAGCCCTCGGCGCCGTTCGCGCAGCCGGGCCAGTACGGCTCGCCGAACCCGCCGTCCACCAACCCGCCGCCGCAGGCCACGACGTACGCCCCGATGCAGGGCCAGTTCTTCCAGCAGCCGCCGTCCGACAACCCGGGCACGCCGCCCGGGGGATTCGGCAAGTCGAGCTGACGCCGACCGCGTGAAACACCCGCTGTGACGCACCGTGTCACAGCGGGTGTTTTGCACTCAGGGGGTTACCCGACCGGGTGGGTTAGCTTCGCCACGCAGGTCGGAGGCGGCGTGGCTCACCCGTACGGACCAGCCCGGATGTCAAGGTGCGGATCATGGACCTGCTCACCCGCGACCCCCGCGAAGAGCCGGTGAGCGACTTCGAAGCCGACGTCGACCCCACCGGCGTGGCGCGGGTGCGGGTGTTGCTCGCGGTCGCGCTGGGCCCGCTGGTCACCGGCTACGCCGTCGTCGCCACTGTGCTGACCCTCGTCACGCTCACCGCCGAACGCACCGTCTTCTCGGGTTTCGGCGTACTGCTGGCCGCGGCGCCCGGCTGGCTCGCCGCGCACCAGGTGCGCCTCGGCATCGGCGGGCACCCGCTCGGCCTGCTGCCGCTGCTGCCGACCCTCGGGGCGGTCGCGCTGGCCGCGCGGACGGCGTCCGGTGCCACCCAGCGGCTGGGCTGCCGCTCGCCGCGTGCGGCGCTGCCGGTGTTCGTCACGGTCACCGCGGCGCACGCGGTGTTCGGGCTCGTCATCGCGCTCTGCGCGCAGGGCTCGCCGGTGACGGCGAACCCGCTGGTCGCCTGCGCCGTGCCCGGGCTGCTCGCCGCCGTGGCCTCGGCCGTGGGCATCACCGCGGCCTGCGGGCTGCCGGACTTCGTCGCCGACCGCGTCGACCCGATGGCGCTGCGCGGGATCCGGGCCGGCGCCATGGGCCTCGCGGTGCTGCTGGCCTGCGGGGCCGCGGTCTTCACCGTCGCGACCGCGGCGTCCTGGTCGACCGTGGCCGACATGTACGAGCCCGGGCTCGGCAACAGCTTCGGGCTCTTCCTGCTTTCCGTGCTGTACCTGCCGAACGCCGTGACGGCGGCGCTGTCGTTCGTCACCGGCCCGGGGTTCTCGATCGGCGGCCTGAACGTCGGGATGTTCGGCTACCACGGCGGCGCCGTGCCCGGCGTCCCGATCCTCGGCGGGCTGCCCGAGCACTCGAGCACCTGGTGGCCGGCCCTGCTGGTGCTGCCGGCCGCGACCGGCGTGCTGGTCGGCTGGTCGCTGCGCAAGGTCGACGCCGACCCGGCCCAGCGCATCCGCACGGTCGCGGTCGCCGGCGCGGTGGTCGCGCTCGGCTGCGTCCTGCTGGGCACGCTGTCCGGCGGCCGGCTCGGCGACGGCCCGTTCGACCCGGTGAACGTGCCGGTCGGGGTCGCCTCGGTGGTCGCGTTCTGCTGGATCGTCATCCCGGGCGCGTTCACGGCGTTCTTCGCGGGCGAGCACGAGCCGCCCGCGCCGCCGGAGGCCCTCGAAGACAACGAAGCCTTCGAGGACGCCGAAGACGTCGACGCCGACGAAGCAGCCGAAGCGCTAGAAGACTTCGAAGAGTCCGAAGAGGACGAAGAGCCCTTCGACGAGGAAGAGCCCGACGAGGACACGGAGTTCGACGCCGAGGCGGACGCCGAACTCGGCCTCGAAGACCCGGCGCTTTCACCTGAAAGTGACGCCTTCGCGGACCCGGCACTTTCACGTGAAAGTGCCGCCGAGCCCGACGAGGCTGTGACCGGAGGCACCGAGACCTGCGGCGACGTCGAGCCGGGCGAGGCCGACCGTTAGGGTTGACGCGACCTGGTGAAGCGCCGTGCGCCCTGGCTGCGCACCGCCGGCGGCAAGGAGCCTGCTCTGTCTCAACGGTTGGAGCTGCCCACTCCGGTGAAGCTCGTCGTGCTCGCGTCGGGCTCCGGCACCCTCCTGCAGGCGCTGCTGGACGCCGCCGGGCGGTCGGGCTTCCCGGCCAAGGTCGTCGCCGTCGGCGCCGACCGCACCGGCATCGAGGCGCTGGCCCGCGCGGAACGCCTGAGCATCCCGTCGTTCACGGTCCGCGTCGCCGACCACCCCGACCGCGCCGCCTGGGACAAGGCGCTGGCCGAGGCCGTCGCCGCCTACCAGCCCGACCTGGTCGTCTCGGCCGGGTTCATGAAGATCCTCGGCGAGGAGTTCCTCGGCCGGTTCACGGTGCTCAACACGCACCCGGCGCTGCTCCCGTCGTTCCCCGGGATGCACGCGGTCCGCGACGCGCTCGCGGCCGGCGTGAAGGTCACCGGCTCGACCGTGCACTTCGCGGACGCCGGCGTCGACACCGGGCCGATCATCGCCCAGGAGGCGGTCGTCGTGGAGAACGACGACGACGAAGACGTCCTGCACGAACGGATCAAGGCCGTCGAGCGCAGGCTGCTGGTGGAAACGATCGAGCGACTCGGCCGCGGTGGCTGCACCGTGGACGGACGAAAGGTGACATTTCGTGAGCACTGACCTGGGACGGCGGCCGGTCCGCCGGGCGCTGATCGGCGTCTCGGACAAGGCAGGCCTCCTGGACCTCGCGGCCGGCCTGCACGCGGCCGGCGTCGAGATCGTGTCCACCGGCGGCACGGCGAAGGCCATCGCCGACGCGGGTGTCCCGGTCACGCCGGTCGAGCAGGTCACCGGGTTCCCGGAGTCGCTCGACGGCCGCGTCAAGACGCTGCACCCGAACGTGCACGCCGGGCTGCTCGCCGACCAGGGCAACGCCGACCACGTCGCGCAGCTGGAAAAGCTCGGGATCGCGGCGTTCGACCTGCTGGTCGTGAACCTGTACCCGTTCACCCAGACCGTCGCGTCCGGCGCGAGCCCCGAGGACTGCGTCGAGAACATCGACATCGGCGGCCCGGCGATGGTCCGCGCGGCGGCGAAGAACCACGGCAGCGTCGCGGTCGTCGTCGACCCCGCCCGCTACGGCTGGGTGCTCGAGCGCGTCGCCGACGGCGGTTTCGACTTCGGCGACCGCAAGCGGCTCGCGGCCCAGGCGTACGCGCACACGGCCGCCTACGACACGGCCGTCGCGTCGTGGTTCGCCAACGTCTACGCGCCCGCGGACGACTCCGGCTTCCCGGACTTCACCGGCGCCACCTGGGAGCGCGCCGACGTCCTGCGCTACGGCGAGAACCCGCACCAGCGGGCCGCGCTGTACAAGAGCCAGGCCCCGGGCCTGGCCCACGCCGAGCAGCTGCACGGCAAGGCCATGTCCTACAACAACTTCGTCGACACCGACGCCGCGCGCCGCGCCGCGTTCGACTTCGCCGAGCCCGCCGTCGCGATCATCAAGCACGCCAACCCGTGCGGCATCGCGGTCGGCACCGACATCGCCGAGGCGCACCGCAAGGCGCACGCGTGCGACCCGGTTTCGGCCTACGGCGGCGTCATCGCGACGAACCGGCCGGTCAGCCGCGAGGCCGCCGAGCAGATCGCCGAGGTCTTCACCGAGGTCGTGCTCGCGCCGGACTTCGACGCCGAGGCGCTGGAGATCCTGCAGCGCAAGAAGAACATCCGGCTGCTCAAGCTGCCGGCGATCGACCGGCCGTCGCCGATCGAGTTCCGCCCGATCTCCGGCGGCGTCCTGGTGCAGACCGTCGACGCGATCGACGCGCCGGGCGACGACCCGGCGTCGTGGACGCTGGCCACCGGCACGGCGGCCGACGAGCAGACCCTGCGCGACCTCGAGTTCGCGTGGCGTTCGCTGCGCGCGGTGAAGTCGAACGCGATCCTGCTGGCCGCCGACGGCGCGACCGTCGGCGTCGGCATGGGCCAGGTCAACCGCGTCGACTCGTCGCGGCTGGCCGTCTCGCGCGCGGGTGACCGGGCCACGGGTTCGGTCGGCGCGTCGGACGCGTTCTTCCCGTTCCCGGACGGCCTGGAAGTGCTGGTCGAGGCGGGCGTCCGGGCGATCGTGCAGCCCGGTGGCTCGGTCCGCGACCCCGAGGTGATCGCGGCCGCGGAGAAGGCGGGCGTCACGATGTACCTGACGGGGACGCGCCACTTCGCGCACTGACCCGCGGGCTTCGAGAGGGAGGGCTCGATGCAGCAACCACCGCAGTACGGTCAAGGTCAGCAAGGGCCGCAGGGGTACCCGGGCTACGGGCAGCAGCCCGGGTACCCGCCCCAGCAACCCGGTCACCCGCCGCAGCAGAGCTACCCGCCGCCGGGGTATCCGCCGCCCGGGTACGGCGGTCCGCTGCCGCCGCACCAGCCGCCCAAGAAAAAGAAGACCGGGCTGATCCTCGGCATCGTCGGCGGCGTCGTGGTGCTGCTCGGCGCCGGTATCCCGCTCGGCATCTTCGCGAGTGACTACTACGCGAGCACCGGCGCGGATCCGGTGTCGTCGCCGGCGCCCGCCGAATGCCAGGTGCCGCCGCAGGTGCTGGCGAAGGCCGGGTTCCCGAGTTTCGTGAGCGGCAACCCCGGCGCCGCCGCGACGGTGCCAGGCCTGAAGCAGATCGGCTGCGGCTTCAAGCCGGGTCCTGAGGAGAACGTCCGCGACGCGACGCTGAACGTCCGGGTCGTCGAGTACTCCGGCGAGGGCGCGCTGCAGCAGGCGAAGAACAACTTCATGCCGGCGAAGCCGGAAAACCCGCCGATCGAGGTGCGCGGTCTGGGCGACAAGGCGGCGCTGGTCCGCCTGATCACCCAGAGCGCGTTCAGCGGCGCCGAACTGCACGTGCTGAAGGGCACGAACGTCGTCACGGTCGAGGTTTCCGGCTGGGACAAGGGTTTCTTCTCGAACTCGCCGATCCCCCAGCAGGAAGCCGACGACGCGGTGAAGGCCGTCGGCGCCGAAGTCGTCAAGAAGCTGCCGCGCTAGGAGCGGCTCACGCGGGTGCCGGCAGCGCCTTGCAGAGCGCCGCCGGGAACTTCGGGTCGGCCGCCCGGATCTCCGCGCAGCCCGCGGACTTCGCCTGCGCGAACGCCGTCCACCCGGCGTCGCTCCAGCGGAAGGCCGTGCGCGACGGCGGTTCGGTCTGGTGCAGCAGCAGGTCGATGACCAGCCAGTTGGAGTCGCAGGCGCGGGTGGCGCCGCTGCTCTCGGCGCCCGTCGCGGACACCGCCGCGCCGATCCACGCCGGGTCGCAGTGGTCGGCGGGCGGGGCGCAGGTGCCCTGCGGGGCGCAGTGACCCCAGCCGGCGCCGAGCTTGTGCCAGGCGTTGCCGTTGTCGGCGTTGAGGATCACCGTGCGGTCCGCGACCGGCCCGGTCGTGGCCAGCCGCAGCTCGGCGGGCACCTTGTCCTCGCAGCCACCCGCCGCGGGCCGCGTCGAGTAGACGACGTCGGCGCGGATGTCGGTCTTGGCCTCGGTGACCTGCTCGATCCGCGGCTCCCGGACGCAGCCGGGGTCCGGGCCGGGCAGCGCGACCTGGACGAACAGGCTGAACGGGTCGGGACCGGGGCGGATACCGGTGACGTCGGCGCGGAACGAGCGCCACTCCGGGCCGATGGTCGTCGGCCCGGGGGCCGCGGCCTTCGCGCCGGGCAGGCCGCTGCCGCCGGACGCGAGCACGACGGCCAGCACCGCGCCCGCCACGACCAGCACCCCGGCCGCCCACAGGATCGGTCTCTTCGTCATCGCCACCCCCGGAAGTCCACCCGGGAATCTAGCCGACCCCGCAGCGTCAGGCGGGCGGACCGGGCTTTTCGCGCTCTGTGACGTCCTTTTCGAGATGAACGGCGCCCGGGATGTGGCCCGGCGCGTCCGGGACGTCGGTGAGCCGGTAGCCGGCCCGCTCGTACAGCCGGATGTTCCGGACGCTGCGAGCCCCGGTGAACAGCACGAACGTGCGCGCCTCCGCGGGCGCGTGTGCCTCGGCGTGTTCGAGCAGCCGCCGGCCCAGCCCGCGGCCGGCGAGGTCGGGGGCGACCATCAGCCGGCCGAGCTCCCAGCGGTCGCCGTCGAGCCGGGCGCGGACCGCGCCGACCAGGCGGTGGCCGTCCCGCAGCGTCCACACCGACCACTTCTTCGTCCAGTCGCGCAGGTCTTCGAGGGTCTCGTGCAGCGCGGGGATGTCGAGGGTGCCGTTGAGGATCGCTTCCTGGACCCAGCAGCAGCGCTGCAGGACCAGCAGTTCGGGGCAGTCGTCGGGCCGGGCGTCGGTGATGTCCACGGCGGTCTGTTTAGTGACGCGGCCGGGACGCGGGCAACTTCATTACGGCGGCGGGGTGACTTCCGGCTCTTTCCGGCCTGGCCCTCGCTCGCACTGCGGGCCTGGGCGTTGGCGGCGTCGCTGAGCACGGTCACTTCCGCTCCTCTGGCTTCGCCTGCCGCTGCTCTTCCTGGGCGCCGTTGCGTGGCTGGCGTTACCCACTTGTGGGTGACTTGACAGGGGTGGGCGTTCGCGGTTGACTGAATGCGTCGAACAGGTGTTCGACGCAGGTAATGGATCCGCCGCCTTCCCCGCGGCGTGCCAGGGCCGCCGGTCGTGTTTTGGGAGAGGCGCGGCCGTCGTCGCTGGCCCGTTGGTGGGGAGGTGCGTGCGGTGACCGCTGTGGTGGAGCCGCCGGTGGCCCGGCTGGCGGCCCTGCCCGGGGTCAGCACGGCGAGCCGGGTCGCGGCCCAGGCCGGCCAGGCGCGGGCGACGGGAAGGGTGCTCCCGGTCGTCCCGGCGCTGGCCGGGTTGCTGCCCGACGCCGGCCTCCGGCGCGGAACCACCGTGGCGGTCCACGGGGCGAGTTCACTGCTCCTCGCCCTGCTGGCCGAAGCCACCGCCGCCGGCTCATGGGCGGCGGTGGTCGGCCTGCCCTCGCTGGGCCTCGCGGCGGCGGCCGAGTACGGCGTGGACCTGGGCCGGGTGGCGCTGGTCCCGCGGCCGGGCCCGGAGCTGCCGGCGGTGGTCGCGGCGTTGCTAGACGGAGTCGACCTGGTGGCAACATCGACGTCGACGATCCAGCCGGCCGTGGCGCGCCGGCTGTCGGCACGTGCCCGCCACCGCGGCGCGGTCCTGCTGCCGTTCGGCGCATGGCCGGCCGCGGACATCGAGCTGTCCTGCCGCCTGGACGCCTGGTCAGGCCTGGAGGACGGCTACGGCCACCTCCGCCAACGCCGGGCCGTGGTCCGGGCAAGAGGCCGCGGCGCGGCGGCCCGCCCACTCTCGGCGCACGTCGACCTCCCCACCGCCACGGGCTCCGCGGCCGCCATCTCCGCACCCCGGCTAGGCACGGTCACCTCGCTACGCGAGGAAACAGCATGACCCAGTCCAAAGCAGACACCCGACTCGTGCGCCCCACCACGCGCCGCCCACCCGCCCACACGTGTCGACTCCCCAATCACGCGAGCCGACCGTCCGGGTACGCGACCCGACCGCCTGGGTACGTGGGCCGACCGCTTGGGTGCGCGGCCCGACTGCCCGAGTACGCGAGCCCACTGCCCGGTTGCGCGACCCGACCGCTTGGGCGCGCGGGCCGACCGTCCGGGTACGCGACCCGGCTGTCTGGGTACGCGTGTCGTCTCGTCGATCACGCGTGTCGACCTTTCAATCACGTGCGTCGTCCCTTCAAGCACGTGTGTCGGCCCGCTGATCACGCGGTACCCGATGTCGCCGGCGGTCTTGCCCGGATGCCGAAGGTCGTCGTCCGGGCGTTCCGGGGCGGCGTCGGCGGCCGGCTGAGGGAGGTCGCGTGACCGTCCCCAGCCAGCGCAGCTCTTCCGACCTCCCGACCCGGATGCTGGTCCTGTGGTGTCCGGACTGGCCTGCCGTCGCCGCGGCGGCCGTGGGCGGTGTTGCCGTTACCCGGCCTGCTGCCGTCTTCGCCGGCAACCGGGTTGTCGCCTGTAACGCCGTCGCTCGGCGGGAGGGGGTGCGGCGGGGGATGCGGCGGCGGGAGGCTCAGTCGCGGTGTCCCGACCTGGCCGTCTTCGGGAGCGATGACGGGCGTGACGCTCGGCTGTTCGAGGCCGTCGCGCGGGCTGTCGAGGCGCTTGTCGTCGGGGTCGAGGTTGTACGTCCTGGGCTCGTGGCCGTGCCGGTCGCGGGGGCCGCGGGGTACTTCGGGGGTGAGCACGCGCTCGTCGAACGGCTTGTCGACGAGGTGTCCGCCGCCGCGGGTGTGGAGTGTCAGGTCGGCGTCGCCGAGGGGCTTTTCGCCGCGACGCTCGCCGCGCGGCACGGCCAGTTCGTCGAACCCGGGCGGGTGGCCGAGTTTCTCGCGCCGCTGCCGATCACCGAGCTTGACGACCGCCCCGAACTCGTCGATCTGCTGCGCCGGCTCGGGTTGCGGACGCTCGGGGCGTTCGCGGCCTTGCCGGAGCGTGACGTCGTCAACCGGTTCGGCGCCGACGGGATGCTTGCCCACCGGCTGGCCCGGGGGCGCTCGGAACGTCCGCCGCTGCGGCGACGTCCACCGCCCGAGCTGACGCTCACCGAGGAGTTCGACCCCGTCATCGAGCGGGTGGACGTCGCCGCGTTCCTCGCGAAGGGCCTCGCGACGCGGTTCTGCGCCGGGCTGGCGGGCCACGGGCTCGCCTGCACCCGGCTCGGCATCCACGCGGTCACCGAAGACGGCGAACAGCTCGGCCGGGTGTGGCGCTGCGCGGAACCGCTGACGCCCGCCGGGGTCGCCGATCGCGTGCGCTGGCAGTTCGAAGGCTGGCTGCGGCCTGGGCAACGGCCGAAGTCCGGCGTGGTGCGGCTGCGGCTGGAACCCGAGGAGACCGTCGAGGGGCGGTCGCTGCAGCTCGAGCTGGGCGGCGAAGGCGGCCTGGCGGAGGCCGACGAACGCGCGGCGCGGGCATTCGTGCGGGTCCAGGGCCTGCTCGGGCCCGAAGGCGTGCTCACCCCGCTGCTCGACGGCGGCCGCGACCCGGCGGCCCGGCTCCGGCTCGTGCCGTGGGGCGACCCGCGCGAGCGGACGACGCCGGCCGGCGCCACCTGGCCGGGACGCCTCCCCGCGCCTTCCCCGGCGACCGTCCTCGACCGGCCGGTGCCCGCCCAGGTCTTCGACGCCGAAGGCCGCGCCGTCGGGATCACCGCGCGCGAGTGGGTCACCGCGCCGCCGCGGCGGCTGAGCGTCGCGGGCGGGGCACAGCGGGACGTCGTGGGCTGGGTCGGCCCGTGGCCGCTCGCGGGCGACCGACGGCGGCCGGGTCCGCAGCGGGCGCGGCTCCAGCTGCTGCTCGCGGCCGGACCGGATGAGCCACCCGAAGCGGTGCTGGTGCACTGCGCGGGCACTGAGAATCCTTTGTGGACGGTTGAGGGAGTGTACGACTGAGCATGGACGAGGACTACGCACGCCTGCTACGCGACTGGTTGCGCGCCGACCCGGGGACGCCGAGCCCCCGCCCGGACTCCGACGACGTGGCGATTCCGCTGCCCCGGCGCTCCGAGGAGAACCGCCGCCCCCGAGACGCAAAGGACCGGACCGCGCCCGAAGTCCGAGACGGCGGCGAGCCGGAGAGCCGAGCTGAGGAGGAGGGCCGGACTGCGGCAGAAGGCCGAACTGGGGCGGCGTGGCTGCTGAATTCCGACAGCCGCGGTGGGGTCGAAGATCGAAGCGGCCCGGCTCCGGAGCCGGAAAGCCGGAGTGCGGCCGAGGAGCGGAGCCGCTGGAACCATCCCTCCAACTGGCATCGCCGGAAAGCTGCGGAGCGTGCGGAGATCGGCGATCGCGTGGCCGAGCCCGAGGTACCGCGCTGGCCGCTGCGCGATCCCGACATCCAGGCCGGACGGCCAAGCCGCTCGAATCGGCTCGATGAGCAGCGGCCCTGGCGGGAGCTGGACGACGCCATCGATCGAAGCCGCCTTGAAGAGCTTGACGCGGCTCGGGAACGCAACCGGAACAACCACGACCGGAACAACGACAACGACGATCCCGGGAACCGGAGCCGCTAGATGGGGTGGAACAACCCGCCCGTCCCCTGGAAGGACCTCGCGAGGCGGCTGAACGGCGACCCCAGCGACCCCGGCGACCACGGTGCGCGCGGCGACCACGGCGACAGCCCCGCCTGGAGCCGGCACCGTGAGGGCTACCAGCGGCCGGACGACCTGCCCGGACGCAGCACCGACGACGGCGGCGAGGCCGTCCGGGTGCCCTACGCCGAGCTGCACTGTCACTCCAACTTCAGCTTTCTCGACGGCGCCAGCCACCCTGAAGAACTCGTCGAGGAGGCCGCCCGTCTCAACCTCGACGCCATCGCCCTCACCGATCACGACGGCATGTACGGCGTCGTGCGCTTTGCCGAAGCCGCGCGGGAACTCGGCGTGAACACCGTCTTCGGCACCGAACTCAGCTTTGGGCTCCACGGTCCGCAGAACGGCGTCGCCGACCCCGAAGGTGAGCACCTCCTGCTGCTCGCCCGCGGTGATCAGGGGTACCGGGCCCTCTGCCGCGCCATCACCGCCGGGCAGTTGTCCGGGTTCGACGGCCGAAGCGCCAAGGCCGAGAAGGGCCGGCCCGTCTACGACCTCGACGCGGTCGCCGAGGAGGTCGCCGGGCAGTGTGTGGTGCTCACCGGCTGCCGCAAGGGTGCGGTGCGCTCGGCCCTCGTCGCGCACGGCCCGGCGGCCGCCGCGGAGAAGCTCGACGACCTCGCGAAGAGATTCGGCCGCGACAACGTCTACGTCGAGCTCACCGACCACCGCCAGCCGCTCGACAGCACGCACAACGATCTGCTGAGCGGAATGGCGAAAGAGCTTGGCCTGCCGACCGTCGCCACCACCGCCGCGCACTACGCCCGGCCCGAGCGGGCCCGGCTGGCCGACGCGCTCGCCGCGATCCGGGCCCGGCGGGCGATCGACGACCTCGAAGGCTGGCTGCCCGCGGGCGGAGCGGCTTTCCTCCGCTCCGGCGCGGAGATGGACGTGATGTTCCGGCGCTATCCCGGCGCGGTACGACGTTCGGCGTTGCTGGGCATCGAATGCGCGTTCCCGCTGAAGCTCCTCGCGCCCAAGCTGCCCCCGTTCGACGTCCCCGACGGCCACACCGAGACGACCTACCTGCGCGAACTCACGAAAGCGGGCGCGGAAGAACGCTTCGGCGGTAAGGACCACGAAACCAAAGCGAAAGCGCAGATCAAGCACGAACTCGCCATCATCGAAGAACTCGGCTTTCCCGGGTACTTCCTGATCGTCTGGGACATCGTGCGGTTCTGCCGCGAGAACGACATCCTCTGCCAGGGCCGGGGTTCGGCCGCGAACTCGGCCGTCTGCTACGCGCTCGGCATCACCAAGGTCGACTCCGTCGCCTACGAACTGCTCTTCGAACGCTTCCTCGCCCCGGACCGCGACGGCTACCCGGACATCGATCTCGACATCGAGTCCGACCGCCGCGAAGAGGCCATCCAGTACGTCTTCGCGAAACACGGGCGGCTCAACACCGCGCAGGTCGCGAACGTCATCACCTACCGCGCCCGGTCCGCGGTCCGGGATGCCGCGCGGGCGCTCGGGTACTCGCCCGGCCAGCAGGACGCCTGGAGCAAGCAGATCGATCGCTGGGGCTCGTTGCGCGACACCGAAAAGGACCACGACCACGACATCCCGGACGAGGTTGTGCAGCTCGCGTTCGCGCTCGAGGACTTCCCGCGCCACCTCGGTATCCACTCCGGCGGGATGGTCATGTGCCAGGAACCGGTCAGCCAGGTCGTGCCGGTCGAGTGGGCGCGGATGGCCGACCGCAGCGTGATCCAGTGGGAGAAGGAGGACTGCGCCGCCGCCGGCCTGGTCAAGTTCGACCTGCTCGGCCTGGGCATGCTCTCGGCGCTGCACTACATGCTCGACCTCGTCGAGGAGTACAAGGGCGACAAGATCGACCTCGCCGAGCTGGACCTCACCGACCAGAAGGTCTACGAGATGCTCTGCCGCGCCGACGCGGTCGGCGTCTTCCAGGTCGAGAGCCGGGCGCAGCTCGCGACGCTGCCGCGCCTGAAGCCCGACGAGTTCTACGACCTCGCCGTCGAGGTGGCGTTGATCCGGCCCGGGCCGATCCAGGGCGGCTCGGTGCACCCGTACATCCGCCGCAAGCAAGGCAGGGAGAGCTGGACCTACGACCACCCGCTGCTGGAGAAGGCGCTGCACAAGACCAAGGGCGTGCCGCTGTTCCAGGAGCAGATGATGCAGATCGCGCTGGACGTCGCGAACTTCACCGCGGCGGAGGCCGACCAGCTGCGGCACGCGATGGGCTCGAAACGCTCCGAGAGCAAGATGGACCGGCTGCGGCAGCGGTTCCTCGAAGGCGCGGCCGCGAACGGCGTCGAGGAGGAGCTCGCGAAGAAGATCTTCCTGAAGCTCAAGGCGTTCGCGAACTTCGGCTTCCCCGAGAGCCACGCGCTGAGCTTCGCGCACCTGGTGTTCTCCAGCGCTTACTTCAAGCTCTACCACCCGGACGCGTTCCTGGCTGGCCTGCTGCGCGCGCAGCCGATGGGTTTCTACTCACCGCAGTCGCTGGTCGCCGACGCGCGCCGCCACGGCGTCACCGTGCACGGTCCGGACATCAACCGCAGCCTGCCGCACGCCACTTTGGAGCCGGACAAGGGAAAACTGCACGCCGTGCGCACCGGGTTGAGCACGATCCGGTTGATCGGCGAGGAGCTGGCGAAGAAGATCGTGGCCGAACGGGAAACGGGCGGCTACACGGACATGGCCGACGTCGCCCGCCGCGTCCGGCTCACCACGCCGCAGATCGAGGCGCTGGCCACGGCGGGCGCGTTCGAGAGCTTCGGCGGCGACCGGCGGCAGGCGCTGTGGACCGCGGGCGCGGTCGCCGGCGAACGCGCGGAGAAGCTCCCGGGCCTGATCAGCGCGCAGGCTCCGACGTTGCCCGGGATGGACGGCCTCGACGTCGCGGCCGCGGACGTCTGGGCCACGGGCGTCTCGCCGGGCAGCTACCCGACCGAGTTCATCCGCGACCGCCTCGACGCGCTCGGCGTCGTCCCGGCGGCCCGCCTGGCCGACCACGACGACGGCGCGCGCGTGCTGATCGGCGGCGCGGTCACCCACCGGCAGCGCCCGGCGACGGCGGGCGGGATCACGTTCCTCAACATCGAGGACGAGACGGGGATGGTCAACGTGATCTGCACGCTCGGCCTGTGGCAGCGCTACCACCGCGTCGCGCGCGGCAGTTCGGCGCTGCTGATCCGCGGCGTCGTCGAGAAGGCCGACGGCGTGATCAGCGTCCTCGCCGACCGCGTCGAGGCGCTGCCGATGCGGATCAAGGCGAAGTCGCGCGACTTCCAGTGACTCAGGCGCGGCGCACGATCGTGACGATCTCCGGGCTCGCGTCCGTCACCGGCGTGCGGTCCCAGTAGCCGTACTGCTCGTCGACGACCAGGCCGGCCTCCGCCACGAAGGCGGAAAGCGCCGGCACATCGAGAAAACGCAACGTGGACTCGCTGAATCGCGGCGCGTCCCAGCTCGGGCTTTCGAACGTCGTCTTGAAGGTGACGCGGCCGTCCTCGAAGGGGCCGGCGTCGTTCCACGAACGCACCGTGCCCGCTTGCGACACGTTCTCCGGCGTCCAGCGCTCCCAGGCGCGACGCGCGGGGTTGCGCGTGTCGAACCCGAAGCGGCCGGCCGGGGTCAGCGCGCGGTGGATCGCGGCGAACGCCGTCCGCAGCTCGTCGTCGGTCAGCAGCACCTGGAACGCGTGCCCGGTCATCACGGCGAAATCGAACTCGCTGTCCCAGCGCGCGGTCGACAAATCGCCGAGCACCCACTCGACGTCGTCACGACGGCGGGCTTGCGCGAGCATCCCGGGAGCCGGGTCGAGCCCGACCAGCCGGCCGGTGTGGCCGGACTCGCGGGCCCAGTGCAGCAGCGAGCCGGTGCCGCAGCCGACGTCCAGCACCGACTCCGCGGCCATGATCATCGGCAGGTAGAACTCGAAGTCGCCGGAGCTCTCCCGCGGGTTCAAGGCGTCGTACAGCGCGGCGAGGCCGGTGTCGGCGAAGGCGTGATCAGGCACGTCGTCACGGTAATGTCCGACGGAGAGGAACTCACCCGGTTTTCGGCGCCAGGCCGAGCAGTTCCGGCCGTGCGGCCAGCTCCCGCCAGTACGAGCCGGGGTCCGCGACCAGCCGCCGCCGGTCCAGGTCCAGCAGGCCGGAGACGCTCTCGACCTCGGCGACGAGCGTGCCGTCGGGCGCGCGGAACTCCTGGGTCACCCGCGACGTCTTCCCGGTACCCCAGTGGAACGCGCAGCCGACCTCGACCTCGCCACCCCGGAGCTCACGGCGGAACCGCACGGTCGTCTCCAGGTTCACCGGCCCGATCCGGCGCGCGGTCAGCTCGGCCGGGTCGATCCCGGCGGCCTGGACGCACGTCCAGCGCGCGTGGTCGGCGTAGGCGAGGTAGGCCGGGCCGCGGACGTGGCCGTTGACGTCGAGGTCGTCAGCGCGCACCGCGATCGTGACGCGAAAGGTCATGCCCCGGATCTTCGCGGCGCGCGGCGGGCGGCGTCTGGAACTTTTCGGCCACGCGCACGAGCGCGGCGGGGGAGGAGCCGGACAGCCGGCGGCAGTCGTGGCCGAGGTGCGACTGGTCGGCGTACCCGAGGTCGGCGGCGACGGCGGCCAGCGACGTCCGCCGGGCCGCGAGCGGTTCGAGCCGGCGCAGGAAGCGCTGGAACCGCCGGATCCGGTGCACCTGCTTCGGCCCGGCGCCGACCGCGTGCGCCAGGTGCCGCCGCAACGCGCGGTCGCTGACGCCCAGCTCGCCCGCGACGTCGGTCGTCCGCGTCCCCGGCCCGCCGAGCGCGTGGACCGCGGCCAGCACGCGCCGGTCGGGCATCACGCCGCGCGAGGCGACCAGGTCTTCGAGAACTTCCCGTTGTGTCAAGGGATCCTCGGTGGCGGCGAGGACGTCTTCGGCACGCCGGGCCGCCGCGCCCCAGAGGTCGCTCAGCCGGGTCGCGCCCGCGGGCAGGTCCGCCATCGGCGTGCCGAGCACCGCGCCCGCGGCGCCGCACCGGAGCCGCACGCCGACGCGGGACGCCGAGGCCGGGACCCACAGCCGCAGCGACGCGCCGGCCGTGACGACCACCGTGAGCGCGTCGCCGTCCCAGACCAGGTCCGCGCAGCCGTCCGGGAGCACGCGCAGCGGCCGCGCCCAGCCGGTGCGCCCGTGCCAGCCGCAGGCCAGCACGCCCGCGAGCGCGGGCGGCGGCGCGACTTCGCGGTAGCTCGACCGCGTGCTCGCGGTGACCGCCAGCGGCCGCAGCGGAACTCCCATGACGCCAGTATGCAGCGGTCAGGATCCGACCTATTTCGCCGTTAGCTTCGGTCGCACACCCGAGATGGAGGCACCATGGTCAACCCCGTTCCCGACGGCTACACGACGGTCACCCCGTGGATCATCGGCCGCGACACCGCCGGCCTGCTCGACTTCCTGAAGCACGCCTTCGACGCCGAAGAGCTCGGCCGGGTCGTCGGCGAGGACGGGAAGATCGGGCACGCGGAGGTCCGCGTCGGTGACGCGGTCGTGATGGCCTTCGACGCCGCGGACGACTGGCCGGAGACCCCGGCGTACCTGCGCCTGTACGTCCCGGACAGCGAAGAGACGCAGCGGAAGGCCCTGGAAGCGGGCGCGACCGAGGTGACGCGGCAGACCGAGCTGTTCTTCGGCGACCGCGTCGGACGCGTGCGCGACCCGTTCGGCAACCTCTGGTGGATCCAGACCCGGCTGGAGAACCTGGACGAAGCCGAGATGATGCGCCGCGCTCAGCTGCCCGAGTACGTCGCGGCGATGAACTACGTCCAGGGCGCGGACCTGGTCAGCCGTCGTCCATAGTGGACGGTTGCGGCGCGGCCGCGGCGGTGTGACACCCTGGGGCCGTGCTGGAAACCGGTGAGGACTACCGCGAAGCGGGGTTGTCCGGCCAGTGGTGGGAAAAGCGCCGGTTCACCGGCTGCGACTTCACCGGGGCGGACCTGAGCGGGCTGCAGACCCGCGGCTGCACGTTCGACGACTGCGACTTCAGCCGGGCCGACCTGTCGCGCTCGCGGCACGAGGCGTCGGCGTTCCGCTCGTGCACGTTCGACCGGACGGTGCTCGTCGACAGCCGCTGGTCGTCGTGCTCGCTGCTGGGTTCGTCGTTCGGCGACAGCGGGTTCGGCGGGATCGCGCTCACCGAGTGCGACCTCTCGCTGGCGTCGCTGGCGAAGGCGCGGCTGCGCCGGCTCGGGCTGTCCGGGCTGCGGCTGCGCGAAGCCAACCTGATGGAAGCCGACCTGACCGGCGCCGACCTGCGCGGCAGCGACCTGACGGGCGCCCGCCTGCAGGGCGCGAAGCTCGACGGCGCGGACCTGCGCGGCGCGCGGCTCGACGCGAACGCCCTGGTGCAGGCCGATCTCCGGGGCGCGCAGGTCGACATGGAGACCGCGGTCTCCTTCGCCGCCGCGCACGGCCTGATCGTCCGCTAAGACAAACCGGCGGCGAGCACGAAGCTCGCCGCCGGTTTCATATCCACAGACACTCAGTCGATCGGCGGTTCGCCCGGGTCGAGCTCGAGCAGGGCGCCGTCGGCGACCAGTTCCTCGATCGACGCCGGGAGCAGGTACGCCGACCCGCCGCCGGGCTGGTTGAACCACGGGATCGCGACGCCCGCGAGCGTCTCCAGCGGCCGCTGCACCCGGTACACGTGGTACGGCCGGTTGATCCACTCCGGCACCAGCGACCGCTCGGCGAACGGCGTGCCCGCCGCGTACGTCAGGTTGCCGTTCGGGCCGCCGAAGCGGTCCAGCTCGCTGCCCGCGGGCAGCTCGCGCAGCTCCTTGCCGCGGAACAGCGTCAGCGGCGGCTCCCCGGACATCGGCCCGATCGGCCACTGCTGGTTACCGCCGCCACCACCGCCGTTGACGGCTGGGCGGACCGGCTCCGGACGACCCTGGCCGGGTGGGACCAGCGGGGCGCCCTGGGGCACCGGCGCCAGGACCGTCGGCGCGGCCTGCGGCGGCTCACGGCGCGGCGGGGCCGGGGCCACGGGCGGCGGTCCGGCCTGCTGCTGCGCCAGCGGCGGCGGTCCACCCGGGCCGGCGGCGACCGGCGCGGGCGGGCCGGGCTGACGCACCGGCGTCGGCGGCTCGTCGTCTTCGAGGTCGCCGAACAGCTCGTCGGCGCTGGTGAACGCCGTCTGCTCCTGCAGCGGCACCGGCTCGGGCTTGCGGACCGGGTACGAGCCGGTCGCGATCTCCGGCGACAGCGTCGCGACGACCCGCTGCGGCGCGGGTTCCGGCTCGGGCTCGGGTTCCGGTTCGGGCTCCGGCGCGGGCGGCTCCTCGGCGACCACGTGGCCCTCCGGGTGGAGCAGCAGCTTGCCGAGCATGAACGCGGCCGCGTCCTCGGCGTCGCCGAACACCGCGGGGTTGCTGAGCTTGCCGTCGTACCAGCCGACGCGCCAGCCGTCGTCGACCTGCTCGACGCTCCAGCCGTGCTCGGCCGGCTCGCCCAGCTTGTAGCCGCTCTCCGGGACGTCCAGTTCGTCCAGTTTGGACTGCAGCCCGGCCAGCACCGGGTGGTCCGGCGTCTCGCGGCGCAGCGCGCGCCGGCCCGAGCGAGGGGCGGCGGGCTCGGCCTGAGCCGGCGCCTGGACGGCCGGCTGGGGTGCCGGCGGTTCCGGCACCGGCAGCACGCCGGGTACCTCGGGCTGGGTGATCATGGTCGGCGGGCCGGGGTCGAACGCGGCCGCGTGCGCCGGCTCGTCCTCCCGCCGCGGCGGGCCGGGCTCGAACGCGGACCGCGCCGGCTCGTCGTCGTCGTGCGCGACGTGGTCGTCGAACCCGTCGTCGTCCCGCACCGGCGGCTGGAAGACGGTCCGCCCCGCGGCGTCCTGAGTGGGCTCGAAAGCGGCGTGCGCCGGTTCGTCGGCGGCCGGCTCCTCGTCGTGGCGGCCCTGCGGGAAGCCGTGCGGGTCGGCCGGCTCCGGCTGACCGGCGTCGAACGCGACGCCGTCGTGCGCCGGTTCCTCCTGCCCGATCGGCTGGTCGGGGACGTACTCCGCGGTCTCCTCGAGGTCCGGCACCCGGCCGGGCTCCGGCGTCGTGCCGTTCGTCCCGGCGGCGTGCCCGGCCGGCTCGTAGTGACCGTCCTCGGTGTACTGGTCGTCTTCGGCGAAGCGGTCGTCGAACTCCTGGTCGTCGTAGCCGTCTTCGGCGTACTCGGCCTCTTCGGTGTACTCCTGCTGCGGTGCGCCCGCGGCGGGGTACGCCTCGTCCTCGTAGTGCTCCTCGGCCGGGGCCTCGGGCTCCGCCGTGTGCGTCAGGAGCGGCGGCTCGACCTGGGCGGGCGGCTCCTGGTGCTGCTGCGGCGGCGCCACGGGCGGCGCCGGCGGGGCGGGGGGAGCCTGCGCGGCCATGGCCGCCTGCGGCGGGCCCGCGGGAGCCTGCTGCTGCGGTGGCGGCCCCTGCTGTTGCTGCGGCGGGGGCGGCCCCTGCTGTTGCTGCGGCGGGGGCGGCCCCTGCGGCGGCGGCCCGGCGGGACGCTGCTGCGGGTTGCCCCGGGTCAGGTACGCCCCGGCGGCCTGCAGCGTCGGCTCGTCGACCGGCGGCAGCTTGAAGCCGACGGCGCGAACGTGCTCGACCAGGTCCGGCTCCGGCGAGACGCCGTACTTGCGCAGGTAGAAGTTGACGGCGGCGGGCCAGATCCACTGGCCGTCGCTGTGGAACGCGACCGGCACGGTCGCCTCGGGCGTCTGCGCCAGCCGGTCGATGTCGTACCCGCGCTCGGTGACGACCAGGGGGGCCCGGTCGAGGTACTCGAGCATCCGGTCCTGCTCGTCGACCTCGAGGTCGGGCCGGTTGATCACCGGGCGGCCGGCCGGGCCGATCGTGTCGAAGATCCGGGCGATCCGGAAGTGCGGCCCCGGCTGCTCCGGGCCGAGCCCGGACATCCGCCGGATCAGCCACTCGGGCACGTTCTCCTCCGTGCGGGGGAACATGCGCAGTTCGTCCGAATAGGCCTGCGGGGGCGGCGCGAGGTTCCACACGGGTTCGTCGCGGTTGTACTCGAGGTTGTAGCTGGACGGGTGGTCCAGCTGGTACCGCGCGTTGAACCAGGTACCCCGGCCGTCGCGGTACATCCCACCGCGCAACCGTCCGAAGAGGGTCGCGATGTCGTGGGTGGCGAGCCATTCGTGCACCGTGCCGTCCTCGGTGACGATCTCGCCGGTGAGCTCGTGGTACCTCCCGACGGCTCGGTACTCCGCGCTGACCTTGCGCCAGTCGCGGGGGGCGGCGCGCAGCAAAGCCAGCCCGATCTGCTTGACCAGGGTGTCCTGCTCCGTCGCGTTCAACTGCGTCGTCGGTTGTGCCACGGGGACATTTTGACTGTTCGCGCGCGCGAGTGCACCCCGCATGTGGGTTTTGCCGCTCGACGGGTCAGCCGCACACGCCCTGACCTCGCGTGATGCGACGTGCCATAGATCACAGGTTGGTCGCGGACAAGATCACGGAGGGCCGCTCCGGGAGTGGCGATGAGTTTACGGGCTGCGACCGCGTACGCCTGGAAGCGACGCGCGGGCGCCCCTTTGCCAGAATGGGCGTTGTGACGGCGAAGATTCTCGACGGCAAAGCCACCAAGAACGCCATTTTCGCGGAGCTCGAGCCGCGCGTCGCGGCGCTGGCCGCGAAGGGGGTGACGGTCGGCCTGGGCACCGTCCTGGTGGGAGACGACCCGGGGTCGCACTCGTACGTGCGGATGAAGCACGCCGACAGCGGCAAGATCGGCGTCAACTCGATCCGCCGCGACCTGCCGGCCGACATCACCCAGGAGAAGCTCGAGGCCGTCGTCGACGACCTCAACGCCGACCCGGCCTGTCACGGCTACATCGTCCAGCTGCCGCTGCCGAAGCACCTCGACGCCAACCGCGTCCTCGAGCGCATCGACCCGGAGAAGGACGCCGACGGCCTCGCCCCGGTCAGCCTCGGCCGGCTGGTGCTCGGCCAGCGCGGCGCCCTGCCGTGCACGCCGTACGGGATCATCGAGCTGCTCAGGCGTCACGGCGTCGAGCTGAACGGCGCGCGCGTCACCGTCGTCGGCCGCGGCATCACCGTCGGCCGCACGCTGGGCCTGCTGCTGACCCGCCGCAGCGAGAACGCCACCGTCACCTTGTGCCACACCGGCACCCGCGACCTCGCGGCCGAGGTCCGCCGCGCGGACATCGTGGTCGCCGCCGCCGGCGTGCCGGGGATCATCACGCCGGACATGGTCGCCCCGGGCGCCGCGGTGCTCGACGTCGGCGTGTCCCACGTGGACGGCAAGCTCACCGGCGATGTTCACCCGGACGTGGCCGAGGTCGCGGCCTGGATCTCGCCGAACCCCGGCGGTGTCGGCCCGATGACCCGGGCGATGCTGGTGAGCAACGTCGTCGAAGCGGCGGAGCGCTCGGCCCAGGCCCGATGACCATGACCGACGACCGGCGGGACCAGCGGGACCGCCGGCCACGGCAGGCGCGGTTCAGCCAGCTGCCGTTCGCGGCGGTCCTGGTGGTCGTGGCGGTCGCCGCCCTGCGGATCTTCCAGTACCACTGGCGCGAGGGCGCGGCGCTGATCGGCGCCGCGCTCCTCGTTGCCGCGGTGCTGCGGGCGGTGCTGTCGACGGAGAAGGCCGGGCTGCTGGCGATCCGCGGCAAGGTCGTCGACATCGTCACCTACGTGGGCCTGGCCGCCTTGATCTTGTTCGTGGCGCTGACGATCATCGGCGGCCCGCTCAGCTCCTCTTAGGACGCCATCGCGAGTTCGCGTCGTTCGGCTTTGGCTTCGCGACGGTCCAATGTGCCCGAGACGATGGCCAGCGACAGGCCGAAGACGGCCAGCAGCGCGCCGACCCAGTTGGGTGCGACCAGGCCGAGGCCGCCGGCGATGACCAGGCCGCCGAGGTAGGCCCCGATCGAGTTGGCGATGTTGAACGCCGACTGGACCGCCGCCGAGACCAGCGACGGCGTGCCGCCGGCCTTCTCCATGATCCGGGCCTGCATCATCGGGCCGATCATGAACCCGGCGACGCCGACGAAGAAGATCGTGATCGCGGCGCCGACCTTGCCCTGCGCGGTGATGGTGAAGATGCCCAGCACGCAGGCCAGCGCGAGCAGCGCGGCGTACAGGCCCGGCATCAGGGCCTTGTCGGCCAGCCGGCCGCCGAGCAGGTTGCCGATCGTCATGCCGACGCCGGCCAGGGACAGCAGCAGCGTGACGTTCGACGGCGAGTAGCCGGCGACGTCGGTCAGCATCGGCGTGATGTAGCTCAGGCAGGCGAACACGCCGCCCAGCCCGAACGTGACGATCGCCAGCGCCAGGTGCACCTGCGGCCGCTTGAACGCGCTGAGCTCGGTGCGCAGCGACGCTTCGGCGGGCTTGCCCTGGTGCGGCACCAGCTTGGCGATGGCGGCCGCGGCGACCAGGCCGATCACGGCGACGACGCCGAAGGTGGCGCGCCAGCCGACCTGCTGGCCGAGCAGCGTGCCCAGCGGCACGCCGATGACGTTCGCCAGGGTCAGCCCGAGGAACATCATCGATACGGCCTTGGCGCGCTGGCCGGGGCCGACGAGGCCGGACGCGACGACCGCGCCGGCGCCGAAGAACGCGCCGTGGGGCAGGCCGGCGAGGAACCGGAACGCGACGCCGAACTCCTGGTTCGGCGAGAGCGCGAAGAGGGCGTTGCCCAGCGTGAACAGGCCCATCATGGCCAGCAGCATGGTCTTGCGCGGCAATCGGACCGCGGCTGCCGTGAGCAGCGGGGCGCCGACGACGACGCCGAGGGCGTATCCGGAGATGAGGTAGCCGGCGGTCGGGATGTCGACGCCGAAGTCGGCGGCCGTCTGGGGCAGCACGCCCATCATGACGAACTCGGTGGTCCCGATGCCGAAGGCTCCGATGGCGAGCGCGAGCAGCGCGACGGGCACGGCACTCCTTCCAAGGTGAGAAATCGATTACCCGGACGATCTTGGACCATCTTCTGGATCGGTTCAGTCCGGGGGCAAAAAGGAAGACAGCTACCCGGCACCGACGCCGTGAGCTGCCCTACGGACAGTCCAACCGACGAGGGGGGTCGTTGTCATCCCGATATCGGGTGACGATCCACACCCGGGGCGCGCGGGTCAGCGAGGCGCCGCGAGCACGCCGTCGAGCAGGCCCGGGAAGAGGGCGTCAAGATCCTTGCGGCGCAACGAGTTGAACCGGGTTGTGCCTTCCTGGCGGCTGGCGACGACACCGGCCTGACGCAGGATGCCCAGGTGGTGCGTGAGTGTGGACTTCGTCACCGAGACGGCCAGTGCGCCGCACGAGACCTCACGCTCCGACGCCGCGAGCTGCCGGACGATCGCCAGGCGCACGGGATCGGCGAGCGCGCGGAGCGTGCCCTCGACGGTCATCTCGTCCTGCCCGGGGTGGACGAGCGGCGACAGCGTGACGGACTTGGCCATGGGTTCATAGTACGACGCCGGTCGAAATTGTCGCCACCGCGTAGTACGGTAGCCATCGAACTACGACGTTCGTCGAACCAATCGCCTGCTTCGCTTTGGGGGCTCCACCATGTCCGCACCCTCGTCCTCGAGGATCTCCGTGCTCGCCTTCGGCGCGTTCGGCGTCGGGACCAGCGGCTACATCGTCGCCGGGCTGCTGCCCGCGCTGACCGGCGAGCTGCACGTCTCCGCCACCGCCGCGGCGCAGCTCGTGACCGCGTTCGCCATCGCCTACGCGATCGGCTCGCCGCTGTTCGCCGCCGTCACCGGCACCTGGGAACGCCGCACGCTGCTGGTCGCCGCGCTCGTCGTCACCGCGGCCGGCAACCTGTTCGCCGCGCTCGCGCCCGGCTACGGCACGCTCCTTCTCGCCCGGGTCGTGACCGCGATCGGTGCCGCGGTGTTCACCCCGGCGGCCAGTGCCGTCGCGGCCGAGCTGACCAGCCCCGAACGCCGGGGCCGCGCGATCGCGCTCGTGTTCGGCGGCCTGACCGTCGCGCTCATCTTCGGCGTGCCGCTGGGCAGCCTCATTTCGCAGCACCTCGGCTACCGGACGGCGTTCGCGCTGGTCGCCGTGTTCTCCCTGGCGAGTGCGCTGGCCGTGCGGCTGGCGCTGCCGTCGGTCGCCGCGCCGCCGCGGGTCACCCTGGCCGAGCGGTTCGCCGCCGGCCGCGACCCGCGCGTGCTCGTCATGCTGGCCGTGACGGTCCTCGGGTGCCTCGCCGCGTTCATGGTCTACACCTTCGTGTCCCCGCTGCTGGCCGCGACCGCGGGTGTCCACGGCACGGCGGTCACGGTGCTGCTCTTCTGCTACGGCGTCGGCGGGGCGGTCGGCAACTTCGCCGGTGGCCGGGCGGCCGACCGCTGGGGTTCACGCGCGCCGCTGCTCGTCGTGACGGCCGGGATCACCGTCGTGCTGGCGCTGCTGCCGATCACGACGACGACGCCGATCGCGGCCGCCGTCACGCTGTTCGTGTGGGGCGTGGCGACGTGGTCGTTCAGCCCGCCGGTGCAGCACCGCCTGATCGAGCTGGCCCCAGGCCACGCGGGCCTGGTGCTCTCGCTCAATGCGTCGGCGATCTACCTCGGCGTCGGCCTGTCGGGCGTCGTCGGCGGCGCGGTCCTCGACTCCGCCGGCCCGCTGGTGCTGCCCGAGGTCGCGGCCGCGCTGACGCTCGTCGCGCTGCTGCTCGTGAGCATGGCGTGGGGCCGGGTCCGGGAACGCCGTGAAGAGGTCGCCGTCGGTTAGCCGACGAGACCGCGTCAGTCCACTTCGGACAGTGCGTCGCGGCGGGGCTTACGCGGGTGAGACGGGTTCGGCCGCGGCGGCCTTGGCGGCCTTCTTGAACGCGCGGACCTGGGCGAGCGACTGGGCGTTGGTGACGTCCGCGATGGACCGGTGGGAGCCGCGGTCGCCGTAGGCGCCGGCCGCTTCGCGCCAGCCCTTCGGGGCGACACCGCGCTGCTTGCCGAGGAGGGCGAGGAAGATCTTCGCCTTCTGCTCACCGAAACCGGGCAGCGCGCGCAGCCGCTTGAGGACCTCGGGACCGTCGGGCTTCGGGCGTCCGGCGGTCCAGAGCCCTTCGGTGTGGCCGTCGTAGTTCTCGATGATGTGCTCGGCGAGCGCGTGGACGCGGCGCGCCATCGACCCGCCGTAGCGGTGGATGGCGGGCGGCACGACGCACATCTCGACGAAGGTCTGGACGTCGGTCGCGGCGATCTTGGCGATGTCGAAGCCGTCCATCCGGTCGGCGATCTTCCGCGGGCCGGCGAACGCGTGCTCCATGGGGTACTGCTGGTCCAGGAGCATGCCGACGAGCAGGGCGAAGGGATCGTCGTTGAGCAGCTTGTCGGCCGCGGGGTCGCCGGTCAGGTGCAGTTCACGCAGCATGTGGCCATTTTGACACAAACGCCGTCTCCGAACGTGCTCCGTCGCGCGGGTTCGCCCGGGCCGGTCAGCGCGTCTTCGAGTACCGCGCCGGCGTCGTGCCCAGGTAGCGCTTGAAGTGCCGCGTCAGGTGCGCCTGGTCGGTGAAGCCGGCGGCCGCGGCGACGTCGGCGGCCGGCGTGCCGTCGAGCAGCAGCCGCCGCGCGCGGTCGACGCGGCGGCCGGTCAGGTAGCGGTGCGGCGGCAGGCCGAACCGCGCGCCGAAGCAGCGCACGAGGTACGCGGGGTGCGCGCCGAGCGTGTCCGCCGCTTCGGCGAGCGTCATCGCTTCGGGCAGCTTCGCGTCGAGCAGGTCGCGCAGCTCGTCGGCGAGGCCGCGCTTCGGTTCGTGGGCCGCGGGTCGCCCGAGGTGGGTGCGCAGCCGGTCGGCCACCAGCACGAGCCGGCTTTCGGCTTCGAAGGCGTCACCCGCGTCGGCCAGGGACTCGTGCAGCTGGTGGATCCGGGTGCGCAGCAGGCCGTCGGCGAGGCTCGGGCGGTCGACCGCGGCGCCGATCAGGTCCTCGCCCAGCACCGGCGCCTCCAGGTACAGCACGCGCTTGCGGAAGCCGTGGCTGGTCGCGGCGCGCCCGTCGTGGGCGACGTTCGGCGGCAGCAGCGTCACCGCCGGGCCGAGCGCGCCGTGGTGGTGGCGGTCGAGGTCGTAGCGGATGACGCCGTCGTCGACGATCAGCAGCGTCCACGTGTCGTGCGTGTGCAGCGGGTAGGCGTGGGTGGTGAACCGCGCGTGGAAGACCTCGGCGATCCCCGGGACCGCCGGTCGCCAAGCCGAGACGCGCGCCTCCATGTCAAGAACGTACAAGACGCGGGCGTCGGCGGCGGGCGACGCTTTTCGCATGAGTTCCTTCGACACGAAGATCGCCGTCCTGCTGCGGGACGACCTGGCGTCCTGGCAACGGCTCAACGTCACGGCGTTCCTGGTCAGCGGCATCGCGCACGTCACGCCCGAGCTGATGGGCGAGCCCTACGAAGACGCCGACGGCACGGCGTACCTGCCGATGTTCGGCCAGCCGGTGCTCGTCTTCTCCGGCAATGGAGACGTCCTGACCGCGGCGCACGGCCGCGCGCTCGGCCGCGGCCTGCGCATCTCGATCTTCACCGACGAGCTGTTCCACACGGGCAACGACGACGACAACCGGGCCGCGGTCCGCGCGGTGCCGGGGGAGAAGCTCGCGCTGGCGGGCCTCGCGGTGCACGGCCCGAAGAACGCCGTCGACAAGATCCTCAAGGGCGCGTCCCTGCACCGGTGAGCGGAACACCGGAAACGGTTGCAAGGCCCGCCGAAAAGTGGCGAACCGCGCAAACCCGGCGCGCGCCGGGCGGCCGGTGCCATCATCGCCATCAGTGCCGCGGGAGGCGGCCCTGACTGGGGAGGTTTGTTGATGAAATCCTTGCTGCGCACCGGTGTTCTCGCCGCATCCACGCTGGCGCTGGGTCTCGCTTTCGTGCCGGTGGCGTCGGCGGATCCGGTGTCGACGGTCGCGTACACCTCGGATGACGGCGCCTGGCCGCTGAAGAGCTTCGCGAACTACAGCGGACCCGGCGACGAGATCCGTGTCTGGGTGAACGAAGGCATCCTGAAGATCGACGTCCAGTCCGGCTTCGAGGACCTGCGGGTCGAGCTGAGCGCGCCGGCGGGCGAGACGCTGCACACCGGGACCTATACGGGAGCACGATTCCGCTGGTCGTCGGACCCGGCCACGGCGAACCCGGGTTTCTTCACGGTGACCGGCGGCTTCGCCTGTGGCGACGACTACGCCGAGTTCACGATCGACCGCCTCGACCGGGCGGCCGACGGCAAGGTGACGGACCTCGACGCGACGTTCGTCCAGCACTGCGGCACCCCGGACGGCCCGGCCACCCACGGCGAGGCGCACTTCCACGCCTGAAGTCCCTGAGGGGCACCCTCAGGGCGCTTAGGTCCCTGAGGGTGCCCCTCACGGCACGAGGCGCTCCAGCGGCGGCAGCGCCCCGGTCGTCAGCCAGGTGACCCAGTCGGCCGGGGCGAACACGCAGTTCCCACACACACGCGGCTCGCGCTCTCGGCGGCTTCCAACCGCAGCGAGACGCGGCTCCCGTCCGTCCTGACCGCCGTCAGACGGCCGTCGGCGAACCGCGTCAGGTCAAGATTCACGGAGCCGTCGCGTGCACCACGAACACACTGCGCGTCCCGACCGCGAACGTCGTCGCCGAGACGTCCACGAACCCCGCGGCCAGTGCCGCCGCCTCGGCTTCGTCCGTCGGGAACGTGAGGTCCCGTGGGACGAACGCCTCGAACTGCCCCGACGGCCGGAACCGCAGGCCCGACACCACCGAGAACGCCAGCCGGCCGCCCGGGCGCAGCACGCGGCGCCAGTCGGCGAAGGCCACCGCGCCCAGGAAGTGCAGCGAGGACGCGCACAGCACGACGTCGGCCGTGTGGTCCTCGGCCGGCATCGGGACCGCCGGGCCGGCCTGCCACGTGATCACCCCCGACGGGTCCTGCGACGGCGCCTTCGCCTCGGCCCGCGCGAGCATCGCCGGCGAGAGGTCCACGGCGAGCACCCGTGAGGGCTTCAGCCGCAACGCCGCGTACGCCGCGAAGCCCGTCCCGCACGCGACGTCGAGGACCAGCTCAGGTCCCTCCGGCAGGGGTAGGACCAGCGCTTCCGCCACCGAAGCGTGGAAGGTGTCTTCGTCGTAGTTCTCGGCTGTGCTGTCGAAGAAATCGGCTCTGGTGTCGTGGTCCACAGCACCCAACCTAGCCGGGCGGACCAGCGGTTTTCAGTCGCCGGCGGCCCGCGAACCCCAGATCCGTGCGGTGGTACCAGCCCAGCTCCGGGTCGCCCTCCAGCCAGCACAGCAGGACGTCGACGCCGTCCAGCTCGGCCGGGAAGTCGACCAGCAGCGGCGCGAAGCCCTTCAGCTCGGCGCCGGTGTGCTGCACCGTCGTCATCAGGTCGTCGAGCCGGGCCTGCGCGGCCTTCCACTCGGGCAGCCCGCCCAGCACCGTCGCCCGGCCACCCGGCCGCAGTGACGCGGCGAGCTCGGCCGCGTCGGCGCGGACGCGCACCAGTTCGTCGAGGACCGGCCGCAGCCGCGCCAGTTCGTCATACGCTTCCGCGACGGTGAACAGTCCCATCCGCCGATTTTGCCATCGGCGCGCGTCAGGCTTCGCGGCGCCGCCGGACCAGCGCGTTGGCCAGCCCGCTGCCGACGAGCAGGAAGCCGACCCCCAGCAGCCCGCCGATGAACAGGAAGTCCATGACGCCGTAGGCGATGTCGCTCTTCGGCATCAGGTTCACCAGCTTGAAGCCCCACTCGGGCACGGCCATCGCGGCGACGCCGGGCAGTACGCCGTAGATCAGCCCGCCCAGGATCGGGCCGGCGGCGGACAGCGCGCCGAGCGCGGCGACGAGCAGCAGCAGGATCGCGCCGCCGGCCAGCAGCGCGATGCCGAGCGGGTCGCGGTTGGTGCTCAGGGTGGCCTGGATCAGCTGCTGCTGCCGCAGCCCGCCCCAGCTCAGCAGACCCAGCGCGACCGGGGTGAGCAGGAGCCCGCCCAGCGCGCTCACCAGGTGGGCGACGCCGCGGCGCGGCCGTTCTTCGAGCACGTCCGGGGTGTCGTCGTAGTCGTCGTATTCGTCTTCGTATTCGGCGTACCGATGGGTCGACATGGCCGTCACCTCCCGCATGATGAGTTCACGGATGGCATCGTGCCCTGGTTCACCCCATCGGCGCGACGATCGCTCGGCGAGCGGTCGGATCGGGTGACCGGCAGGTCGTGCCCGGTGATCCCGGCCACAATCCACGGGTGGAGACTTGATGCCGACCACTACTTGAACCATCCAGCTGCGTCAAGCAGTACGCTTGTACCGCTACCGGCGAGACGTAGAAGAAGAACGCGAAGATCCGCGGAAGGAGCACCGCTGCTCATGGCCAAGATCAAGGTCCAGGGCACCGTCGTCGAACTCGACGGCGATGAGATGACCCGCATTATCTGGCAGTTCATCAAGGACAAGCTGATCCACCCGTACCTGGACGTGAACCTGGACTACTACGACCTGGGTATCGAGGAGCGGGACCGCACCGACGACCAGGTCACCATCGACTCCGCGAACGCCATCAAGAAGCACGGCGTCGGCGTCAAGTGCGCCACGATCACCCCGGACGAAGCGCGCGTCGAAGAGTTCGGCCTCAAGAAGATGTGGCTGTCCCCGAACGGGACCATCCGCAACATCCTCGGTGGCGTGATCTTCCGCGAGCCGATCGTCATCCAGAACATCCCGCGGCTGGTGCCGACGTGGACGAAGCCGATCATCATCGGCCGTCACGCCCACGGCGACCAGTACAAGGCGACCAACTTCAAGGTCCCCGGCCCGGGCACGCTGACCATCAGCTACACCCCGGACGACGGCTCCGAGCCGATGGAGTTCGAGGTCGCGAAGTTCCCCGAGGGCGGCGGCGTCGCCATGGGGATGTACAACTACAAGAAGTCGATCGAGGACTTCGCGCGCGCCTCGCTCCAGTACGGCCTCGACCGCGGCCTGCCGGTGTACCTCTCCACCAAGAACACGATCCTCAAGGCCTACGACGGCCAGTTCAAGGACGTCTTCGAGGAGATCTTCCAGGCCGAGTTCAAGGCCGACTTCGACGCCAAGGGCATCTCCTACGAGCACCGCCTGATCGACGACATGGTCGCCGCGGCGATGAAGTGGGAGGGCGGCTACGTCTGGGCGTGCAAGAACTACGACGGTGACGTCCAGTCCGACACGGTCGCGCAGGGCTTCGGCTCGCTCGGCCTGATGACGTCGGTGCTGCGCACGCCGGACGGCCGGACCGTCGAGGCCGAGGCCGCGCACGGCACGGTCACCCGGCACTACCGCCAGCACCAGCAGGGCAAGCCGACGTCGACGAACCCGATCGCGTCGATCTACGCCTGGACCCGCGGCCTCGAGCACCGCGGCAAGCTGGACGGCAACTCCGAGCTCATCGGCTTCGCCAACAAGCTGGAAGAGGTCGTCGTCGAGACGGTCGAGTCCGGCCAGATGACGAAGGACCTGGCGCTGCTCATCAGCAAGGACCAGCCGTTCCAGACGACCGAGGAGTTCCTCGCGACGCTGGACGACAACCTGGCCAAGAAGATCGCCCAGGGCTGATCGATCGGACGAAAGCCCCCTTCCCGGAATGTCGGGAAGGGGGCTTTTGCGTGGTTCGGCCGAGCACACTGCGTCACCATCGGAGGGCTCTGATTGGCGCCTCCGGGTGGTTACGCCGCCCGGCGCTATTCGTCTGGGTAAAGGATTGCCTACCCTGACGTGCAGGACGGGATTCGTGGTGAAGGAAGGCGTGGTCCTCGTATGTCGAAGAAAACGCTGATCATCGTCGGTGCCATCGTCGCGGTCATCGTCATCTACGCGTTGAACACGAACAAGCAGGCGTCCGCCGGGGCGTCGGCCACCGGCTGCAAGGTCACGGTGATCGCGGACGTCCTCAACGCCCGCGAATCCGCGGACGGCAACGCGAAGGTTGTCGGGAAGTACCTGCGTGACGCCCAGTTCGACGCGCTGCCGGGTGTCCAGAACGGCTTCCGGAAGGTGGCCGACGACAAGTGGGTCGCCGCCGCGTTCACCGAGCCGGTCGCCGGGTCCGCCTGCTGATCGTCCCGGTCAGACGCCCAGGAGGTCGGTGCCGAGGGTGATGACGCCGCACAGCGCGGCGGTCAGCCCCAGCACCCGCGCGCGTTTCGGGTCGCGCTTGGCCGCGGCGCGCCAGTAGAGGCCGATGCCGACCACCAGCATCAGCAGTTCGACGACGGCCGAAACGGCGGGCAGCCGCCAGAGCCCGAAGCCGAACGTCGGCAGGTCGCCCGCGTTGCCGGGCAGGATCGGCAGGTCCGCGCGGTGCACGACGAGGTCGAGCAGCCAGTGCGAGAACACGACGCCGCCGAGGACCAGGCCGGCTTCCCGGCCGAGTCGCCACGCGGCGACGGCGCCGAACAACGCGGCGAGCACGAGCGCGCCGACGAGGGAGTGCGTGTAGTCGGCGTGGATGACGCCGCCGCCGTACCCTTCGCCGTCGATCGTCTCGACGCCGGACAGGTAGAGCGGCACGAACACGACGTCCAGCCACGCGGTGGCGAGCATGAGCGTCCACACGGGAATGGCCGGGCGGCCGGCCTTGACCGCGGCCGCCAGCCCGAAGTGCCCGGCGATCATCGGCGGGCCGCCGTCCAGGGGAAGCGGGCGTCGAGCACACCGAGCCCGACGGTGAACAGGAGCACGGCGATGATGAAGGTCATCGTGGATTCTCTTTCTCTGCATAGGTTTTCAGGCCTTGGACGAGCATGGTCTTGAGGACTTCGAAGCTCTCGTCGACGTCTTCGGGCCGCCCGAAGCCGCCGGAGGCCTCGAGCCCGGCGAAGCCGTGGACGGCGGCGCGAAGACAGCGCGTCGCGTGCACGGCCCGCGCGTGGTCGAAGCCGAAGGGCCGGAGCACGGCGAAGACGACCTCGGCGACGGCGTGGGTCGCGGTGCTCAGTTCGACGTCCCCACGGTCCGGATCGGCGGTGAGCGCCCCGGTCCGGCGCGGGTGTTCCCGCAGGTAGCCGCGATAGCCGTCGGCGAGCGCCCCGACGGCTTGGTCCCCCGCGCGCCCGGTGGCGGCGGTGCGCAGGACGTCGGCCATCTCCTGAACCACCCGCAGATCGACGAGCCGCCGCAGGTCGGCGAGGTTCTTGACGTGCTTGTAGAGCGAGGGCGCGGCCACCCCGGCCCGCTCGGCGACCTTGGCGAGGGTCAGTTCACCGGTCCCGTGCTCGTCGACGAGCACGAGCGCGAGGTCGACGACGGCTTTGGTGGTGAGCCCGGCCCTAGGCGACATGACTCTGGCTACTTGGCATAGCTTTAAAGCTAAGGCTCGTAGCTTATGGCGTCAAGGCGCGTTTTTTGTCGGTGGTGGGTGTTAGAACTGACCCCATCGGAAACCGCAGGTCGGCGAGGGGATTGCCGAGGGAGGAGGGGTTGGCTGGGTGATTGGGTGCGCCACAGCGGCGGCGGCGGCCGCGGAGTCTCCAGGGGGAGTTTCGCGGGCGCATGAGCCGGCTGAGCGGCGGCCGGGAATGGCGGCACACCGAGCTGGGGAGCGCGGGGTGCTCGCGTAGGTCGTCCGGGGGAGGATCGAGCCCGGGGACCGTGCCTGACGGGGGTCAGAGCACGACGGTGAGATCCTCCTCCGCGACCAGCACTTCCCCGTCGAACTCGGCGCCGGCCTCGGCTGCCGCCGCGACTCGGTCGGTGCCCGGCCAGAAATGGGTGAGCAGGAGCCGTCGGGCGCCGGCGGCTGCTGCCCAGTGGCCGGCCTCCGCCGCGGTCAGCAGGAAGCGGGGGCCGTCGGGTGGCGTCCGGTGGGTGGCGTCGCTGACGAGCAGGTCCGCGTCGCGGCCCAGGTCCGCCAGCACCGGCGACGGGCCCGTGTCGCCGGTGTACGCCACCGTCAGCCCGGGCGCGGTGAGCCGCACGCCGAAGCTCGGCAGGTGGTGCGGCAGCGCGAACGTCGTGAGCCGGAACGGTCCGAGCGTCGTCGGCTCGCCGAGGTCGTGCACCTCGAACAGCTCGCTCGGGTCCGGGCGCGGCTCCAGCGCTTCGAGCCGCCGGACGGTGCCGGGCGTGCAGTGCAACGGCAGCCGCGGCCGGCCGGGCGACCGATCCTGGACGGTGAAGTGCCAGGCTCGACCGAGCGCGCTCACATCCGCGCAGTGGTCGGGGTGTTCGTGCGTCACGACGACGGCGTCGGGCAGCCGGTCCCGGCTGTGCGCGAACAACCGCGAGGCGGCGCCGTACCCGAGGTCCAGCACGACGCGGAATCCATCGTGTTCGAGCAGGAACCCGGTGCACGCCCGCCCGGCCTCCGGGAACGCCCCGCAACTGCCGAGCACCGTCAGCCGGCTCATGCCCGCAGTCTGACAGAGCGGTCGTGTCCCTCGCCCTGATTTCGCCGCCCGGAACACGGCGCGCGCCCGAAGGCCGCCATGCCCGCGACCGCCGACGCCGCGTCAGGCCGCGAAACACCGCACACCCGACCCGGCGCCGCAACCACCCGCACCCCGGCCGGTAGCGTGCTGTTCGTGCTGACCGTCTCCACCGTGAACGTCAACGGCCTTCGCGCCGCCGCCAAAAAGGGCTTCGTCGAGTGGCTTGCCGCCACCAAGGCCGACGTTGTCGCCTGCCAGGAGGTGCGTGCCACCGCGGAGCAGCTTCCCGCGGACGTCGTCGACCCCGATGGCTGGTTCGCGGCGCACGCTCCCTCCGCCGCGAAGGGGCGCAACGGTGTCGCCGTCTACAGCCGCGTGGAGCCCGATGCGGTCCGCGTCGGTTTCGGGGAGCCCGAGTTCGAGGACAGCGGGCGGTACCTCGAGGTCCACCTGCCGAAGGTTGTCGTCGCGAGTCTCTACCTGCCCAGCGGGGACGTCGGTACCGAGCGCCAGGACGAAAAGGAACGCTTCATGGCCGCGTTCCTGCCCTACCTCGTCGAGCTGCGGGCCAAGGCCGCCGCGGATGGGCGGGAGGTCGTCGTCGTCGGGGACTGGAACATCGCCTACGACAACGCCGATCTCAAGAACTGGCGCGGCAACCGCAAGAGCTCCGGTTTCCTGCCCGAGGAACGTGAGTGGCTCGGCCGCGTCTACACCGAGGCCGGCTACGCCGACGTCCAGCGGCGCCTCGATCCCGCAGGCCCCGGGCCCTACACCTGGTGGTCCTACCGCGGCCAGGCCTTCGACAACGACTCCGGCTGGCGCATCGACTGCCAGCTCGCCACCCCCGGGCTCGCCGAGAAGGTCGTGTCCGTCGTCGTCGAGCGCGCCGCCGCCTACGACCAGCGCTGGTCCGACCACGCGCCCGTCACCGCCACCTACGACATCTAGGCCGCGCGGGCCGCGCGCCAGGTTTCGCTGTCCACGAAGTGGTTGTCGAACCGCTCCTGCGACGCCAGGATCTCCGCCGGTGACGCCTCGCCGCGCCGGATGCGGTCGATCATCCGGAAGTACTCGAACCGCTCGACGCCGGGCGTGAACACGATCAGCACGTCCGCGCCGGACCGCGAAGACGCGCCGAAGGCGTGCGTCGTGTGCGGCGGCACGAACAGCATGTCGCCCGTCCGCACGGTCACCACCTCATCGTCCTGAAGGACCTCCAGCTCCCCGTCGAGCATGAAG
The DNA here is from genome assembly GCF_036114655.1 of Amycolatopsis sp. NBC_00348. Lineage (NCBI taxonomy): Bacteria > Bacillati > Actinomycetota > Actinomycetes > Pseudonocardiales > Pseudonocardiaceae > Amycolatopsis > Amycolatopsis sp. NBC_00348. The sequence continues at coordinate 9,254,814 of NZ_CP107994.1, forward strand.
AACATCTCCGCCGACGCCGTGTGGAAGTGCGGCGTCGCGCCGTCGCGCCCGCGGCCCAGCGACGCGCGGTTGGTGCTCAGGTGCCCGTCCGTCCGGGAGACGTCGGCCAGCAGCGTCATCGTGTCGGGCGTGGTGCCGAGCTGCTCGGCTTCGTCGTGGCGTACCAGCAAGGTTGTCATGCCGGAGATGGTTCCACGGCTGATAGTTCGCTGTCAAACTATCTGGGAGCGAATAGACTGCCCGCGTGACTGACGAAGACGCCGTCGACGCCGTGGTGTCGGCGTGGGCCCGCGAACGGCCCGAACTCGACCTGACCGCCATCGGCGTCGCCGGCCGGCTCAGCCGGCTGAGCCTCGTGCTCGGCCCGGCGCAGGAGCGCGTCTTCGGCAAGTTCGGCCTGCAACGCGGGGAGTTCGACGTCCTGGCCGCGCTGCGCCGCTCCGGGAAGCCCTACACCCTGATCCCGTCGGAGCTGTCCGCGACGCTGATGATGTCCCGCGCCGGCATGACGAGCCGCCTCGACCGGCTCGAAGCCGCCGGATTCGTCGAGCGCACGCTCGACCCGAACGACCGCCGCAGTTTCCGCATCCGCCTGACGGACAAAGGTTTCGAGGTCGTCGACGCGGCGATGACCGAGCACACCGCGAACGTCACCGAGCTGCTCTCTTCGTTGCGGGGCAAGGAACTCGGCCTGCTCGACGACGTCCTGCGCAAGCTGCTGCGGGAGTACGACACCCCGTGAACGCGAACAGGGCCTCCCCGCGGGGGAAGGCCCTGTTCGCCGCGCCGGAGGAGGTCAGCAGGACAGGTTGTCACCCGTCGGCACGCCGAGGATCCCGGTGATCTGCGTGTACTTGTCGACCCGGCTCTGGACCTGCGCCGGGTTGCCGCCGTTGCACTCGATGGACCCGTTGATGCTGCGGATGGTCTCGCCGAAGCCGCGCTGGTTCACCATCGCGTCGTGCGGCGTCATCGTGCCCGGGCCGGTCTGCGTGTTCCAGTACCAGAGGCCGGTCTTCCACGCGACGGCCGCGTCCTGTTCGACCAGGTACGGGTTGTTCAGCAGGTCGATGCCGAGCGAGTCGCCCGCGGCCTTGTAGTTGAAGTTCCAGCTCAGCTGGATCGGGCCGCGGCCGTAGTAGGCCGCGGTGCCCGCCGGGCAGCCGTAGGACTGGCTGGTGTCGCAGTAGTGCGGGTAGTTCGCGGTGTTCTGCTCGACGACGTAGACGAGACCGCCGGTCTCGTGGTTGACGTTGGCCAGGAACGCGGCCGCTTCCTGCTTCTTCACGGTGTCGTCACCGGTGTTCGCGAAGCCGGGGTACGCGTCGAGCGCCGCCGTCAGGCCGCTGTAGGTGTAGAAGCTGTTGCGGCCCGGGAAGATCTGGTCGAACTGGGCCTCGCTGACCACGAACGCGGCGTCCGAAGTGGCCGGTGCGGCGGACGCGGTCGCGGTGGGGAGCACGACGGCCGCGGCGGTGGCGGCGAGTGCGCTCACCGCCACTCCGGCGAGCTTCAGGAACCGTGGGATCGACATGCTGGGACTCCTCTGGTCATGCCGGTCGTGCGCGGTCCGACCAAGCTGGCGGATTTCGGGGGCCCGGGTGGCGGAGCCCCCGGCCCGGGGCGGAGCCCCGGTTGTCACAGAATTTCTTTCGGAGTTACGTGAAGAGGTATAGACCAATCACCATCGAGTGAAACGGGGTCGGGGCGAAGAGGCCGCGATCGGAGCAGTGTGAACTGCGACAAACGGCAGAACGTGAGGTGATGTTGCGATGAACGGGTGACCAACGGCCGGACAACGATCGGTCAGCTTCTACTCTGGGTATGAGCGTTCCGTCTTCCGCAACACCGTTCGGGTGATCGCTGTGAACCCTGGGGGTGCCCGGATCGTGGTACGAGATGGGCGCTAGTCTCGGCCCCCGAGTCGAGCGGGTCTTCAGGCCTTGACACGCTCGGTAGTTTTTTGACCAGTAGCACGCAGCGTCTCACTCATTTGGGTGAGCGTTTCGCTCGTCACTCGCGGGAGGCACTCCGGTGCGCAACCCAGGTCATCTCCTGATGCGGTCCACGCTGCGCGGGTTCCGCGCCGTCGCGGTCCTCGCCCTCGTCCCGGCCGGCCTGTTGGCCGCCGGTGGGGTCGCGCTGGCCGACGTCACGACCGCGCAGGCCGACACCAACACCGACAGCTTCGGTGTGCTGGGCCCGGTCGGCCTGGTCGCCGTCGCGCTCGGCATCGTCGGCATGACGCTGGGTGTGCTGCGCCAGCGCCGCAAGACCCGCTCCACCGCCGAGATCGTCGAGGCCGTTCCGGTCGTCCCGGAGGTCACGGGTCCGGTGACGGCGCTGGCGGAGGCCGTCCTGTCCGAGCCCGACACCGGTCCGACGCGCCCGTTCCTGGCCCCGCACCCGCACGCCTGAGGCCCCTCGACGCCGTCGGCGCGTCGCGGCCTGAAAGAATTCCAGTGTGTCCGAAGAGCAGATCGCAGCCGCCCGCCGTCCGCGGGTCCTGTCCGGGATCCAGCCGACCGCCGACTCGTTCCACCTCGGCAACTACCTCGGCGCGCTGCGCCAGTGGGTGCGGCTGCAGGACACGCACGAGCCGTTCTACTGCGTGGTCGACCTGCACGCGATCACCGTCGAGCAGGACCCGAAGGTGCTGCGCCAGCGCACCCGCGTCTCGGCCGCGCAGCTGCTCGCCATCGGCATCGACCCGCAGCGCAGCGCCCTGTTCGTGCAGAGCCACGTGCCGGAGCACGCCCAGCTGAGCTGGGTCATGGAGTGCCAGACCGGGTTCGGCGAGGCCGGCCGGATGACGCAGTTCAAGGACAAGTCCGCGAAGCAGGGCTCCGACCGCTCCAGCGTCGGCCTGTTCACCTACCCGATCCTGCAGGCCGCGGACATCCTGCTCTACCAGGCGGACGCGGTCCCGGTCGGCGAGGACCAGCGCCAGCACCTGGAGCTGACGCGCGACCTCGCGCAGCGCTTCAACAACCGGCTGGGCAAGACGTTCGTCGTGCCCGAGCCGTACATCATCAAGGACACGGCCAAGATCTACGACCTGCAGGACCCGACGAGCAAGATGAGCAAGTCGGCGTCCGCCGCGAACGGTCTCGTCGAGCTGCTCGAAGACCCGAAGCGCTCGGCGAAGAAGATCCGCTCGGCGGTCACCGACACCGGCCGCGAGGTCGTGTTCGACGCCGAGAACAAGGCGGGTGTCTCGAACCTGCTGACGATCTTCTCGGCGCTCGCCGAGCGCACGATCCCGGACCTCGAAGCCGCTTACGAGGGCAAGGGTTACGGCGACCTGAAGAAGGACCTCGGCGAGGTCTTCGTCGAGTGGGTGACGCCGATCCAGGACCGGGTCAAGTCCTATTTGGACGATGTGACCGAGCTGGACAAGGTCCTCGCCGCGGGCGCGGAACGCGCTCGTGAGGTGGCCTCGAAGACGCTGGCCAAGACGTACCAGCGGATCGGGTTCCTGCCGCCGGTGCGGTGAAGCTCATCCTGCTCAACGGCCCGCCGGGCAGCGGCAAGTCGACGCTCGCCCGGCGCTACGCCGACGACCACCCGCCGGCGCTGGCCCTGGACGTCGACCGCGTCCGCGCGCTGATCGGCGGCTGGCGCGAGTCGCCGGGTCCGGCGGGTCTGCTGGCCCGGGACCTCGCGGTAGCCGCCGCCCGGACACACCTCGCCGCCGGTCACGACGTCGTCGTGCCGCAGCTGCTGGCCCGGCCGGAGTTCGCCGAACGCCTCGAAGCGCTGGCCCGCCAGACGGGTGCGAGGTTCCACGAGATCCTGCTGCTGCCCGGTCGCGACGAGGTCGTGCGAAGAGTCGCCGAGCGGGGCTCGTCGGAGATCGAGTCGGCCGCCCGTCTCACCGAGCGGCAGGTGAGCGCCGCGTACGACGCCGTGATCGAGTTCTGCGCGCAGCGGCCCGGAATCACGGTCGTCCCGGCGGCCGCCGGTGATCAAGATCGGACCTACCAGGCCCTTCTCGCCTCCCTCACGTAGGCCGCTCGCGTTGCGGGAGTCACCCGGCGTGGTTAGCGTTTCACGGTGGCGAACGAAGAAACGAAGGAAAAGCTCCTGCCGCGGCTGCGGCGGAAGTACCCGTGGCTCGATCACCTGATCCGGGCGAACGAGGCCTTCAGCGAGCGGTACGGCAACCACTACGCGGCCGCCATCACCTACTTCAGCGTCCTGTCGGTGTTCCCGCTGTTCATGGTGGCGTTCGCCGTGGTCGGGCTGGTCGTCAACCACGACCAGACGATCATCACGAAGATCACCGACGGCATCAACAGCTCCGTGCCGGACGGCCTCAAGGAGCTCGTCAACGGCATCGTCAAGGGCGCGCTGGATTCCGGCGGCGGGATCGGGATCTTCGGCCTGCTCATCGCCCTCTACTCCGGCATCGGCTGGATGTCGAACCTGCGCGACGCGCTCACCGCGCAGTGGGGCCAGGAGAAGCAGTCGCAGCCGGTCGTCAAGCAGACGCTCAAGGACCTGGTCGCGCTCATCGGCCTCGGGGTCGCGCTCATCGTCTCGTTCGCGCTGACCGCGGTCGGCGGCGGTGTCGGGCAGTTCCTGCTCGACCTCGTCGGGCTCGAACACCAGACCTGGGCGATCTACCTGCTGCGGGCCGCGACGATCGTGCTCGGCCTGGCCGCCAACACCCTCGTGTTCCTCTGGGTGATCGCGCGGCTGCCGCGGGAGCAGGTCGCGCTGCGCAGCGCCGTCAAGGGCGCCGTGGTCGCCGCCATCGGGTTCGTCATCCTGCAGCAGGTCGGCTCGATCTACCTGGCGAGCGTCACGAAGTCGCCGTCGGCCGCGCTGTTCGGGCCGGTCATCGGGCTGCTCGTGTTCGCGAACCTCGTCTCGCGCTTCCTCCTGCTCATCACGGCGTGGACGGCGACGGCGAAGGAGAACCAGCACAAGATCGTCCAGCCGCCGGCGCCGGTGCGGCTCGAGCAGAGCGTCACCGTGCAGCGCGGGCCGGGGCTCGGCACCGTCGCGGGGGCGTTCGGCGCCGGGGCGCTGCTCGCGTGGCTGGGCGGCCGTCGCAAGTCTTGACAGCGACCCGTGCGGTAAAGAAACTGAACCGGTAAGAATTCTGAACCGGAGGTTTCATGCTGGACGCCGCCCGCGAGTGCGCCGCGCTCGCCAAGACGCTCGCGCCGGTAACCGAGCGGCAGCGCGCGCTGCCGGCCGAGCTGGTCGCGAAGCTGACCGACGGCGGGCTCCTGCGCAGCGGCGTCCCCGGTCACCTCGGCGGCCCCGAAGCGCCGCCCGCCGTCAGCCTGGAGACGGCGGAGACGGTCGCGCGCGGTGACGCGTCGGCCGGCTGGTGCGTCTCGATCGCCGTGACGAGCAGCCTGCTCTCGGCCTACGCGCCGCGGAAGTGCGCCGAGGAGGTCTTCGGCGACCCCCGGACGGTCGCCGCGGGCGTCTGGGCGCCGCGCGGGACCGGCCGAAGAGTCGACGGCGGGTACGTCGTCTCCGGCCGCTGGCCGTTCTGCAGCGGAATCCCGCACTGCGACTGGCTTTTCGCGGGTTTTGTGCACGAGAGCGCGCTGTACGTCGCCGCGTTGCCGAAGACCGAGATCGAAGTGCTCGACACCTGGCACACCAACGGCCTGCGGGGCACCGGCAGCCACGACTGCGTGGCCGACGACCTGTTCGTCCCGGAGCACCGCGTCTTCTCGGTGCTGGGCGGCCCGCCGGAGGAAGCCGTTGCGCTGCACCGGTTCCCGCTCTTCGGTTTCTTCGCGCTGTCCGTCGCCGCGGCCGCGCTGGGCAACGCGCGCGGCGCGATCGACGACCTGGTCGAGCTGGCTTCGACGCGCAAGCCGCTCGGCTCCAGCCGGTCGCTGGCCGAGCGGTCGCAGACCCAGGCCGCCGTCGCGGAGGCGGAAGCCGCCCTGCGCGCGGCGCGATTGTTGTTCTACACCGGCATCGACGACGCCTGGCAGGCCGCGCAGGGCACCGACCCGGTCCCGGACCGGCTCAAGCTCGGCCTCAGACTCGCCGCGACGCACACCACGCTCACGGCCGCGAAGGTCGCCGACAGCATGTACGACCTCGCCGGCGGCGCGGCGATCTACGAGACGTCACCGCTGCAACGCCGGTTCCGCGACGCGCACACGGCCACCGCGCACTTCCAGGTCAACCCGGCCAGCTTCGAGCTGTCCGGCAAGCTGCTGCTGGGCGTGCCGGCCCGCACCGAACAGTTCTGAGGAGCCCCGTGCCCGTCAACGCCCAGTACCGCCTCGCCGCCCGGCCGTCCGGCCTGCCGAAGGACGACGACTGGCAGTACACCGAGGACGCCGTCCCGTCGCCCGGTGACGGCCGGTTCCTCGTCGAGGTCCAGTACCTGTCGCTCGACCCGGCCATGCGCACCTGGATGAACCCGGGCCGCTCGTACGTGCCGCCGGTCGGGATCGGCGAGGTCATGCGCGCCGCCGGGATCGGCACGGTCGTCGAGTCGAACCACGCCGGGTTCAAGCCCGGGCAGAGCGTGTTCGGCACGTTCGGCGTGCAGAACTTCGCCGTCTCGGACGGCCAGGGCGTCCAGGTCGTCGACACGTCCCTCGCCCCGGCGCCGACGTTCCTCGGGACGCTCGGGATCAGCGGCATCACCGCGTACTTCGGGCTCTTCGACGTCGGCCGCCCGGAGCCGGGCCAGACCGTCGTGGTGTCGGCGGCGGCCGGGTCGGTCGGCATCGTCACCGGCCAGCTGGCGAAGATCCACGGCTGCCGCGTCGTCGGCATCGCGGGTGGCCCGGACAAGTGCCGCACGCTGGTCGAGGAGTACGGCTTCGACGCCGCCGTCGACCACCGCGCCGGGAACCTCCGCGCGGACCTGAAGGAGCACGCGCCCGACGGGATCGACGTCTTCTTCGACAACGTCGGCGGCGCCGTCCTCGAAGCGGCCCTCGCCCGGCTCGCGCGCGGCGCCCGGATCGTGCTGAGCGGCGCGGTTTCGCAGTACAACAGCACCGAAGGCCCGCGCGGCCCGGCCAACTACATGCAGCTGCTGGTGCAGCGCGCGTCCATGACCGGCTTCGTCTTCTCCGACTACGCCGACCGGTACCCCGAGGCGATCGAAGCGCTGGCGGGTTGGGTGCGCGAGGGCAAGCTGAAGACGCGCGAAGACGTCGTCACGGGCGGGATCGCGAAGTTCCCGGAGACGCTGCTCAAGCTGTTCCGCGGCGAGAACACCGGCAAGCTGGTGCTGGCGCTGTGACCGACCTCCGGCACCGGTTCACGGCGGACTCGGTCGGCCGGGCGCTCGACCTGGTCGGGGAGCGGTGGAGCCTGCTCATCCTGCGCGAGTCGTTCTTCGGCGTCCGGCGCTACGGCGAGTTCGCGCGCAACCTGTCCATCCCGCGGCCGACGTTGTCCGCGCGGCTCAAGACGATGGCCGAGGCGGGTGTGCTGGAGCGCGTCGAGGAAGTTCCGGACCGGCCGGAGTACCACCTGACGCAGGCCGGCCGTGACCTCTTCGGCGCCGTCGTCACGCTCATGCAGTGGGGCGACAAGCACCTCGCCGGGCCGGACGGGCCGCCGATCCTGTTGCGGCACAACGACTGCGGCGAGATCGCCGAGACGTACGTCGCCTGCGGGCACTGCGGCGGCGCGATCGCCACCGACAAGGTGACCCCGGAGCCCGGGCCCGCGTTCCGCTAGCTCCCCGCGGCCTTCTTGCGCTGGTGCCCGACCACGAACGCGCCGACGATGATCAGGAACACCACCAGCGTGATGATCCAGCCGGTGACGCCGAACGGGTCGTCCTTGGCGGCCGCCGAAGTGGACGTCCCGCTGTTGGTCGCGGTGCTGCCGTCGGGCAGGATCGACGGCTCGCCGCTCTCGGGCGTCGCGGGCGGCTGGTAGGTGATCCGGCCGACCGGCTCGGCGTGGTCGGCCTCCAGCGCGAAGCCGTAGTCGAGCAGCTTGCCCGCCTGGTCGACGACCTTGGTCGGCTTCTGTTCGGCGCGCAGCATGACGACGGCGAGCCGCTTGCCCTGCTGCTGCGCCGCGCCGACGTAGGTGTGGCGGGCGTCGTCGGTGAATCCGGTCTTGCCGCCGAGGAAGCCCGGGTAGACGCCGAGCAGCTTGTTGTCGTTGTACACCGGGATGGCCGGCTTGCCGCCGGCCGGCGGGATCTCGAAGTCCTTGGTCGCGACGGCCTTCGCGAACTCCGGCTGCTTCATCGCGTAGTGGAAGATCAGGCTCAGGTCGTAGGCCGAGGTCGACATGCCCGGCCCGTCGAGCCCCGACGGCGTCGCGGCGCGGGTGTCGAGGGCGCCGATGCGGACGGCCATCGCGTTCATCTTCGTGACGGTGGAGTCGACCCCGCCGAGCGCCGTGGCGAACGCGTGCGCGACGTCGTTGCCCGAGTGCATCAGCAGGCCGTGGAGCAGCTGGTCGACGGTGTAGCCGCCGCCGGCGACGATGCCGACGCAGGTGCACTCCTGCTCGGCGTCCTCCTTCGTCGCGACGAGCACCTGCTCGGGCTTGAGCTGGGTGACGACGACGAGCGCGAGCAGCGTCTTGATCAGCGACGCCGGCCGCTGCCGGGCGTGCGGGTCCTTCGCCGCGATGATCGCGCCGGTGTCGAGGTCCTGCAGCACCCAGGACGCGGCGGTGTTGCCGTCCGGCGGGTTGAGCGCGCCGTCCGGGGTGACGAGGCCGCACTCGGCCAGCCGCGGGCCGCCGACGGGCACGCTGGGCACCGGCAGCGCCGCGGGCGCCGCCCGGCCCGGCGCGGGCCGCTCCGACGTGTCGACCGCGGGCGGCGGCGCTTGGTGGTTCGCGCACTGCGCTCCTTGCGGCGGCGCGGCGGCCGCGAGGACCGGCGTGCCCATGGCCAGGAGACCGGCGGTGAGCGTCGTCGTGAAGACCTTGAGCGACCGGGAGGCGACGGAGTGCACCCACGCAATCTAGCGTCGCCGCGGCCCGCGCATACTCAGGGGCATGCGGATTTCCAAGCGCACCTCGCTGTTCCTGCTGGCCTTCGGCGTGTGGTCGTGGATCATCTGGATCACCTTCGCCAAGAACCTCTGGGCGAGCGACCAGTCCTGGACGCCGGACGGCTCGCCGACCGCGTACTTCGTCGTGCACGCCGTGCTGACGGTCGTGTCGTTCGTGCTGGGCACGCTCATCGGGGTGCTGGGCTGGCGCGGCGTGCGTGCGGCTCGCGTCGCCTCCTGACTGTCGCCTCCTGACTGTCGCCTCCTGACTTTGGTCGGTGGCGCCCGGTTGCCCCTCGGTTTAGGTTGACGCCACCGAACATGGAGGTGGAATGTCCCGTTTACGCCGAATGGCGGCTCCGCTGGCGCTGGTCGTCGGAGGTGGCCTGCTGGCCGCCGCGCCGGCCGCCGAGGCCGCCCCGGTCGCCTGCGACACCACGAGCACGGCCTACACGTACGTCGTGACCTACCAGCCGGGCACCCGCGCGTCGGCCGTCGACAAGGAGCTGGCCGCGAAGTGCGGCACGAAGGTGGCGTACTACGGCGAGATCGGCGTCGCGATCGCCAGCTCGCGCAACGCGGACTTCCAGCAGAAGATCGGCGTCTACCGGGCCTACTCGGGCGGCAAGGACGTCGCTTCCGCCGGTGCGGCCCGGTCGTCTCTCGGCGCGGTCCGGACGCTGGAGGACACCCAGTCGGTGGCCGCCGCGGGTGACCTGTCGGCGCAGCAGTGGGACATGAAGGCGATCCACGCGCCGGAGGCGAACAAGAAGTACCAGGGCAGCCGCGCGGTGACGGTCGGCGTCCTGGACTCGGGCATCGACGCCACGCACCCGGCCCTTCGCGCTGCGATTTCCCCGTCGGAGTCGGCGGGCTGCATCACGGGAGCGCCGGACCTGACGCCGGCGTCGTGGGCGCCGACGACGTCCGACCACGGAACGCACGTCGCGGGCACGATCGCGGGCAAGGACCCGGCGGCGGGCTTCACGGGCATCGCGCCGGGTGTTCGTCTGGCGTCGGTGAAGGTCGTCAACGACGACGGCTACATCTTCCCGGAGTCCGCGGTCTGCGGCTTCGTCTGGGCGGCGAAGCACGGCTTCCCGGTGACGAACAACAGCTACTACATCGACCCGGGCATGTTCTTCTGCTCCCGCGAGCCGGGCGACGCGGCGGCGTACGAAGCGGTCCGCCGCGCGATCACCTACTCGACGCACCACGGAGTCCTGAACATCTCGGCGGCGGGCAACTCGGGCTTCGACACGACAACGCAGACCACGGACCCGAACCGCCCCCACCCGGTGGATTCGTCGTGCGGCATCCTGCCCAAGGCGATCGACGGGGTAGTGACGGTGTCCTCGGTGGGCTACGCGGGCACGAAGTCGTCGTTCAGCAACTACGGCGAGATCGACGTAACGGCCCCGGGTGGCGACTTCGCCCAGACCCCGCCCGCCGGTGCCGGCCCGGCGTGCCCGCTGTCATCAACGGTCTTCGGCGGCCAGTACGGCTCGAAGTGCGGCACCTCGATGGCGTCCCCACACGCGGCGGGCGTCGCGGCGCTGCTGGCGTCCCGGTTCCGGGGCATCCCGCCGCAGCTGCTGTCCCGGTTCCTGACGGGCGAGGCAGACCCGGTGGCCTGCCCGACAGCCGAAGCAACCTGCTCCGGCCCGACGCGCGACAACTCCTACTACGGCCACGGCCAGGTAAACGCCCTGGACGCAGTCCGCTAGTTCTAAAGCCGTGAAGGCCTCCTTACCGGCCATAAGAGCCGGTAAGGAGGCCTTCACGGCTTTCAGGCGACGCGGGTCAGGTGCACGGCCGGTCGTGGGCGGGCCTTGGCGGCGAGGTGGGCGGCTTCCAGTTTCGCGAGCACGCCTGCCGGGTTGTGGGTCAGTTCGGACGGCAGCGTCTGGACGACTGGGATGCCGGCTGCCGCGTATCGGGTGTTCCGGTCAAGCGTGCGGGCGTAGTCGCCGCGCGCGAAGTGAAACTCGAACGAGTCGATCTCCCATGCGAGGCCCACGTCGTCCCACCAGCCGTCAGGGCAGGCGACGTACCTGCCTGCCGCGTCGTGGACATCGACGTTCCAATGGCTGGGCGGATTCACCAGTCGACTGCTCAACCGCTTCGCGTGGGCTTCGGCCATGGAACGGACGGTTGTCCATTCCATCAGGAGCCGCCGCGGGATCGCTGTTCCTCGCTGACTGCCGTTGTTCAACTCCCGGAGCAGCATCTCCGGCGTGCAGCGTCCGCGTTGGATTGCTTCGATCAGTACCTGAGTACACGTCTCGTCGTCGTAGAGCCGGCGAAGCACATCAGTGGTGGCGCGGGTCAGCGGCGCCAGCGGGAATTCGTTCCTGACAGTCGGTGTCGGCAGCCGGAGCGTGCGTTCGACGGTGACGAAGTCGGTGCTCCGAATCTTGCGCTCATGGGGAATCAGCAGATGCAGGTCGTGGGTGGCGGGCAGCTGAGCCTGCCGCATGCCTTGGCGCCGGCAGGATTCCACACCGGTGATCTGCGCGCCCGCCCCGGCGTAAAGCAAGGCCGCCGTCGCACGCTGATCCGTGGTCGGATCGTGGTTGTGCAGCTGGACTACGCCAGGCAGCAGCCTTCGCCATTGGCCCCCGGGAAGGCATTTGCGGTAGGCGGTCTTGCTGTCGATGCCGGCAGCTTCCAGGTCCGTGACACGCACAACGCCGTCGCGGCTCCGCTCGCGCAGCAGCTCCGGGTGAAGTTCCCACCGTCCTCGTTTCGGCATGCCACACATCGTGTAACCGCGGTGCCCTAACCGACCAGCCCCACTGCCACGACCTGTGGATAACCCGCCCCCTGTGGATAACTGCCGAAAGCCGTGAAGGCCTCCTTCCCGGCCATAAGAGCCGGTAAGGAGGCCTTCACGGCTTTAAAGCCGCGGCAGAAACTCAGACGCGTTTGAAGAGGAGGGCTCGCTTTACTTCCTGGATCGCCTTTGTCACCTGGATGCCTCGGGGGCAGGCGTCCGTGCAGTTGAACGTTGTGCGGCAGCGCCACACACCCTCGCCGTCGTTCAGGATGTCCAGACGCTCCTCCGCCCCCTCGTCGCGGGAGTCGAAGATGAAGCGGTGGGCGTTGACGATCGCCGCGGGGCCGAAGTACGAGCCGTCGTTCCAGTACACCGGGCACGACGACGTGCAGCACGCGCAGAGGATGCACTTCGTGGTGTCGTCGAAGCGGTCGCGGTCCGCCTGGGACTGGATGCGCTCGCGCGTCGGCTCGTTGCCGTACGTGATCAGGTACGGCTTGATCGCGCGGTACGCCTCGAAGAACGGGTCCATGTCGACGTACAGGTCCTTCAACGTCGTCAGGCCCTTGATCGGGGCGATCGTGATCGTCGTCGGCTTGCCGTCCTTGGCCAGCAGGTCCTTCATCAGGACCTTGCAGGCCAGCCGGTTGATGCCGTTGATCTGCATCGCGTCGGAGCCACACACGCCGTGGGCGCACGAGCGGCGGAACGAGAACGTGCCGTCGATGTAGTCCTTGACGTGGAACAGCAGGTTCAGCAGGCGGTCGGTGCGCTGCGCCGGGACCTCGTACGACTCCCAGTGCGGCTCGGTGTCGACCTCCGGGTTGAACCGCAGGATCTTCAGCGTGACCGTGATCGGGGTGTGCTCGTCGGACGCGGAAGACGAAGGAGCTTCGGCAATGGCAGTCATCAGTACTTCCGCTCCATCGGTTCGTAGCGGGTGAAGGTAACCGGCTTGTAGTCGAGCCGGATGTCGGAAGCAAGATCGGAACCCTGCTTGTACGCCATGGTGTGCCGCATGAAGTTCGTGTCGTCGCGGGTCGGGTAGTCCTCGCGGGCGTGGCCGCCGCGGGACTCCTTGCGCGCGATCGCGCCGACGATCAGCACCTCGGCCAGCTCCAGCAGGAAGCCCAGCTCGACGGCCTCGAGCAGGTCGGTGTTGTACCGCTTGCCCTTGTCCGACACGGTGATCCGCTCGTACCGCGCCTTCAGCGCCTGGATGTCGGTCAGCGCCTGCTTCAGCGTGTCCTCGGTCCGGTACACCGACGCGTGCGAGTCCATCGTCTGCTGCATTTCCTTGCGGATGTCGGCGACGCGCTCGTCGCCGTGCTCCGACAGCAGGCCCGCCAGCTGTTCCTCGACCATCGTGGTCGGGTTCTCCGGCAGCTCGACGTGCTCGTGCGCCAGCGCGTACTCCGCGGCCGCGATGCCGGCGCGGCGGCCGAACACGTTGATGTCCAGCAGCGAGTTCGTGCCCAGGCGGTTCGAGCCGTGCACGGACACGCACGCGACCTCGCCCGCGGCGTACAGGCCGGGGATGACGTTCTCGTTGTCCCGCAGCGCTTCGCCGTGGATGTTGGTCGGGATGCCGCCCATCACGTAGTGGCAGGTCGGGAACACCGGCACCGGCTCCTTGACCGGGTCGACGCCCAGGTAGGTCCGGGAGAACTCCATGATGTCCGGGAGCTTCGCGTTCAGCGTCTCCTCGGGGATGTGCGTGACGTCCAGGACGACGTAGTCCTTGTTCGGCCCGCACCCGCGGCCTTGCAGCACTTCCTGCACCATCGAGCGGGCGACGATGTCGCGCGGCGCGAGGTCCTTGATGGTGGGGGCGTAGCGCTCCATGAACCGCTCGCCGTCGGCGTTGCGCAGGATCCCGCCCTCGCCGCGGACGGCTTCGGAGATCAGGATGCCCAGGCCCGCGAGGCCGGTCGGGTGGAACTGGAAGAACTCCATGTCCTCCAGCGGCAGGCCCTTGCGGAAGATGATGCCGAGGCCGTCACCGGTGAGGGTGTGCGCGTTCGACGTCGTCTTGAAGATCTTGCCCGCGCCGCCGGTGGCCATCACGATCGACTTCGCCTGGAAGACGTGCAGCTCGCCGGTGGCCAGCTCGTAGGCGACGACGCCGGACGCGACCGGGTTGCCTTCCTCGTCCGGGCTGGTGACGAGGTCGAGCACGTAGAACTCGTTGAAGAACTCCGTGCCGTACTTGACGCAGTTTTGGTAAAGCGTCTGCAGGATCATGTGGCCGGTGCGGTCCGCGGCGTAGCAGGCGCGGCGGACCGCGGCCTTGCCGTGGTCACGGGTGTGCCCGCCGAAGCGGCGCTGGTCGATCTTGCCCTCGGGCGTGCGGTTGAACGGCAGGCCCATCTTCTCGAGGTCGAGGACCGCGTCGATGGCCTCCTTCGCCATGATCTCCGCGGCGTCCTGGTCGACCAGGTAGTCGCCGCCCTTGATCGTGTCGAAGGTGTGCCACTCCCAGTTGTCCTCTTCGACGTTCGCCAGCGCGGCGCACATGCCGCCCTGGGCCGCGCCGGTGTGGGACCGGGTCGGGTAGAGCTTGGTGAGGACCGCCGTACGGGTGCGCTGGCCGGACTCGATGGCCGCGCGCATCCCGGCGCCGCCGGCGCCGACGATCACCACGTCGTACTTGTGGAACTGCATGGTGGGAGCTCTCCGGGCTTCAGTTCGCGGGCATGTTCGGGTCGAACGTGAAGATCACCATGGTGCCGACGGCCAGGATCAGGACCATGGACACGTACAGCAGGATCTTCAGCCAGAACCGCGTGCTGTCCTTGCGGGCGTAGTCGTCGATGATGGTGCGCAGCCCGTTGCCGCCGTGGATCTCGGCGAGCCAGAGCATCGCCAGGTCCCAGAACTGCCAGAACGGGGACGCCCAGCGGCCGGCGACGAAGCCCCAGTTGATCCGGTGCACACCGCCGTCGAGGATGTTCATGATCAGCAGGTGGCCGAGCACCAGGATGATCAACGCCAGGCCGGAGATCCGCATGAACAGCCAGCTGTAGAGCTCGAAGTTGCTGCGGCGGGCGGCGGGACGCTTCGGCGCGCGGGGGTTCGCGAGGGCGAGGTCGGCCATGTCAGTTACCCCCGAAGAGCGTTTCGACGGTGCGCTTCAGCATGAAGAACGCACCGGGGACCATCACGACGACCCAGACCACGCCGATCACCCACAGCATCGCCTTCTGCAGCTTCGGACCCTTCGACCAGAAGTCGACGAGCATGACGCGGATGCCGTTGAGCGCGTGGAACAGCACCGCGCCGACCAGGCCCACCTCGAGGAGGTTGACGATCGGGGTCTTGTACGTCTCGATGACCTGGTCGTACGTGTTCGGCGACACGCGCACCAGCGCGGTGTCGAGCACGTGCACGAACAGGAAGAAGAATGTGAGCACGCCGGTGATGCGGTGCAGCACCCAGGACCACATGCCGGGGTCGCCCCGGTAGAAGGTCCCCTGCCGGCGTGAGGCACCCGCCCGATCGCTCGCCCCTGCCTCAGTGGCAGTGCTCGCCGTGGTGGACATCGGTGAACGGCCTCCAACGTCTGACTTGTGCCCGGGTGACCGGTGAGGTCCGCACTGATCGTCGCTGGTCCACTGGGGACGAACTACGGCGGCAATGCCGAGATCAAGGGTCATCGAGCGTGGATGCCAAGGATGCTAGACCCGCCTCGGACGGACGGCTCACCTCCGGGTTCCCCTCTGTGATGGACCAGACACCGGAGTGGTGCCAGGGCCACCCGGAGGTGTGGTCTGGAGCACACGGGTGACGGCTTTCGGGGCGCCGCAGCGGGTATCGGCTCTACCTGCGGCGCACGCGTCGCGATGTGGGCGCCGTCACAGCCAATGGGGGTCCACTGTGGACGCTGAGTGCACGGGTGGCGCGCCGTTCGCCCGCCTGGCGGACCCTCGTCCGGGTGCCGGGTGCCGGGTGCCGGGTGCCGGGTGCCGGGTGCCGGGTGCCGGGTGCCGGGTGCCGGGTGCCGGGCTCGCTCCGGCCGATGTCCGGCTCATGGGTGTTCCGGAGGATGCCCCGCTTGCGCACGCGCCCGGGGAGTGCCGGGTGCCGGGGAGTGCGTGGGTGCGAGGCTCACGCTCGCCCGGTCGGTGTCCGGCTCACGCTCGTTCCGGAGAGCGCCCCGCTCGCGTCCTGGCGACCCCAGCGCCGGGTGCTGCGCTCGCTCCGAGCGGCCGCCTCCAGCCGCCTCCAGCCGCTGCCCTCGCCCCCGCGAATCGCTTCCGGCCGAACCCCGTCCCCCACCCTCTCCGGGGGGACGTCCCCAGTCCAGTCTATCGGCGCCCCCCGACAGCAAGGCCTGGAACGGCCGGCACCGAGAGACTTGTCCACAACCGCCGAACGGTGTGGACAACCCGACGCGACCGGCACCCACCTTCGGCACGTTCCGTGACAATCGGTGGCATTTTGGCCGTCCCGGGCGCCGTGAAGGCGTCGAGAAGCCACCGAAAGCGACTCGCGGTGGGTCTGGTGATCACGTTGGGTGTACATCTCGTCGCGCGTGCGACTCGTGAGTAAACGTTTGTGTTACGTAGCGTGCCTTTCCTATGGCGCTTTCCTGTCCGTTGGGTACGGTCTGGCGGTCGACCCGGCAGTTGGGCCGGGACGCGCCCTTGACCATCCGCTGGATCAGCGGGGAGGGAGACACACGTTGCGTCGCATGCGTGGAACCGCGCTGGCCGCCGTGGCCATGGCCGGGGTGCTCACCCTGGCCGGGTGCGCCAAGGACTCGAGCGGTGGCAGCAGTAACAACAGTGCCGCGCCTTCGTCGGGCGGTTCGGACTGCGTCACCGCGCAGAAGCCGCCCGCGGCGCCCGCCGTCGCCTCCAGCAGCACCGCCGCCACCGGCAAGGTCGACGGCAGCCAGCTGAAGATCGGCCTGGCCTTCGACGTCGGCGGCCGGGGTGACGCGTCCTTCAACGACGCCGCCGCCGCGGGTACCGACAAGGCCAAGTCCGACCTGGGCGTGACGACGGTCAACGAGAGCACCGCGTCCGCCAGCGAGGCCGAGTCGGCCAAGCAGCAGCGCCTCGAGCAGATGGCTTCGCAGGGCCTCAACCCGATCGTCGCGGTCGGCTTCGCCTACGCCGACTCCGTCAAGGCCGTCGCGGCCAAGTACCCGAACACCAAGTTCGCGATCGTCGACGACGACTCGATCACGCTCCCCAACGTGACGCCGCTGGTGTTCGCCGAGGAGCAGGGCTCGTTCCTGGCCGGCGTCGCCGCCGCGTACAAGAGCAAGAGCTGCCACGTCGGCTTCGTCGGCGGTGTCAACACCCCGCTGATCCAGAAGTTCGAGGCCGGCTTCCTGCAGGGCGCGAAGACCGTTTCCAGCAAGATCAAGATCGAGGACGAGTACCTCACGCCGGCCGGTGACTTCTCCGGGTTCCAGGACCCGCCGAAGGGCAACGCGAAGGCGCAGGCCGAGATCGCCAAGGGCGCGGACGTCATCTACCACGCCGCCGGCGCCTCCGGTAAGGGTGTCTTCGACGCCGCCAAGTCGGGCAACGCGCTGGCCATCGGCGTCGACTCCGACCAGTACAACCAGAAGACCGTCGCGGCCGACAAGGACGTCATCATCACGTCCATGCTCAAGCGCGTCGACGTCGCGGTGTTCTCCTACATCCAGGCTGTCGCCAAGGGTGACCTGACGACCCTGCCGAAGCGGTTCGACCTCAAGGTCGACGGCGTCGGTTACGCCACCTCCGGTGGCAAGGTCGACGACATCAAGGACGTCCTGGACGGGTACAAGGCCCAGATCATCTCGGGCGCGATCACCGTTTCGGACAAGCCGCAGAAGTAACTGACAACGCGGACAGGGCTCGGAGGGGTTTCTCCCCTCCGAGCCCTCACGTGTTTTGACAGAGATGGAACTCTCCCGCCCATGAGCACTGCCGAGGCCCCGGCCGCGGCCGTCCCCGACCGGGGCGTGCCCGCCGTCCAGCTGACCGGGATCACCAAACGTTTCCCTGGCGTGGTGGCCAACTCCGACGTCAACCTCACCGTCGCCGCCGGCGAGGTGCACGCCATCTGTGGTGAGAACGGCGCCGGCAAGTCCACCCTGATGAAGATCCTCTACGGCATGCAGCCGCCGGACGAGGGCACCATCGCGATCAACGGCGACGAGGTGAAACTGCGCAACCCGCAGGACGCCATCCGCGCCGGCATCGGCATGGTGCACCAGCACTTCATGCTCGCCGACAACCTCACCGTCGGCGAGAACGTCTTCCTCGGCGCCGAGGGCCTGCACGGCATCGGCCGCGCCGCCCGCGCGCGGCTGGCGGAGCTCGCGCAGCGGACCGGCCTGCGCGCGAAGCCGGAAACGCTGCTGGAGGAGCTCGGCGTCGCCGACCGCCAGCGCGTCGAGATCGTCAAGGTGCTCTACCGCGGCGCCAAGATCATCATCCTGGACGAGCCGACCGCGGTGCTCGTGCCGCAGGAGGTCGACGCGCTCTTCGCGACCGTCCGGGAGATGAAGGCCGACGGCTACACGTTCCTCTTCATCTCGCACAAGCTCGACGAGGTGCGCGCGATCGCCGACACCGTCACGGTGATCCGCCGCGGCACCACCGTCGGCACGGCCGACCCCAAGACCATCACCTCGCGCCAGCTCGCCGAGATGATGGTCGGCTCCGAGCTGCCCAGCCCGGAGACCCGCGAGTCCACCGTCACCGACCGGGCCGTGCTGCGGCTGACCGGGCTGACGCTGGGCGCCGAGGGCTCCGACCGCAACGCGCTCGACGACATCACGTTCACCGTGCGCGCGGGCGAGGTGCTCGGCGTCGCCGGTGTCGAGGGCAACGGCCAGACCGAGCTCGTCGAGACGATCATGGGCATGCGCAAGGCATCCGGCGGCACGATCGAACTGGTCGACGCCGAGGGCGTGGCCCGCGACCTCACCAAGGCGGGCACGCTGGCCCGCCGCGAGGCGGGCATCGGCTACATCGCCGAAGACCGCACGCGGCACAGCCTGCTGCTCACGCAACCGTTGTGGGTCAACCGGATGCTCGGCTACCAGACCCGCGAGCCGGTCTCCAAAGGACAGTTGCTCGACATCGCGGGCACGCGCGCGGACACCGAGCGGATCGTGCGGGAGTACGACGTCCGCACGCCGGGGATCGACGTCCCGGCCGCGGCGCTCTCGGGCGGCAACCAGCAGAAGCTGATCGTCGGGCGGGAACTGTCCGGCAACCCGGTGCTGCTCATCGCCTCGCACCCCACGCGCGGTGTCGACGTCGGCGCGCAGGCGCTGATCTGGGAGAACATCCGCCAGGCCCGCGCCGCCGGCCTCGCCGTGCTGCTGATCTCGGCCGACCTCGACGAGCTCATCGGCCTGTCCGACACGATCCGCGTCATGCTGCGCGGGCGGCTCGTCAGCGAAGCCGACCCCGCGACCGTGACGCCGCAGGAACTGGGCTCGGCGATGACCGGCGCCGGAGAGGGTGACGACGAATGACCTCCTGGCGCACGAAACTGCTGCCACCGCTGCTGGCGATCGCGTTCGCCGTGCTGCTGTCGGCGATCGCGCTGGTCATCTCGGGGGCCGACCCGCTCGAGGCCTACGGCACGATGATCGGCCAGATGTTCAAGGGCTCGACCGCGGTCGACACCGCGAACCTCGCGACCGTGTACTACCTGTCCGGGCTCGCGGTCGCCATCGGCTTCCAGATGAACCTCTTCAACATCGGCGTCGAGGGCCAGTACCGGTTCGCCGCGGTCGTCGCGGCCATCGCCGGCGGCGCGCTGAACCTGCCGCCGGTGATCCACACGCTGGTGATCCTCATCGTCGCGGTCGTCGCCGGTGCGGCGTACGCGGCGGTCCCGGCGATCCTCAAGGTCACCCGCGGGGTGAGCGAGGTGATCGCGACGATCATGCTGAACTCGATCGTCGGCGGGATCATCGCCTTCCTCATCAACGCCGACCAGTTCGGCGTGCAGCGGGGCAACAACATCGGGACCCGGGAGATCGCGCCGTCCGGCCGGATCCCGGGCATCCCGCTCGGCTCGGGCACGCTCTTCGGCTTCGTGATCATCGCGGCGATCATCGGCGCCGCCTACTGGTTCATGCTCAACCGCACGCGGTTCGGCTTCGAGCTCAAGGCGTCCGGCGAGTCGACCACCGCGGCCGCCGCGGGTGGCGTCAACGCCAAGAAGATGACGCTGATCGCGATGGTGCTCTCGGGCGGCGTCGCCGGCCTGGTCGCCATGCCGGAGCTGCTCGGCCGCGACTACACCTACGGCATCACCTCGACGCAGATGTACGGCTTCACCGGCATCGCGGTCGCGCTGCTGGGCCGCAACCACCCCGGCGGCATCGCGCTCGGCGCGCTGCTGTGGGCGTTCCTGGACACCTCCGCGGTGTCGCTGGAGCAGATCAACGTGTCCAAGGAGATCGCGACGATCATGCAGGGCATCATCGTGCTGTCGGTCGTCGTGGCGTACGAGATCGTGCGGCGCGCCGACCTGGCGGCCGAACAACGAAGAGTCGGCCGCGCACTCAGCGGCAAGAGCACTTCGGTCGCCGGGGGAGGTGCCGTCTGATGGCCGTCACCGACGTTTCCCGGCCTGACGCCGGCAGCCCCGGCGCGATGCCGGTGCACCGCAAGCGGCCCCGCGTCCCCGGCTGGCTCCGCGGCGTCATCTGGGCCGTGATCGCCATCGCCGTCGTCTCGACGGCGTCGTACTCCACCGGCGTCTCGACGCTGACGTCGTCCAACACCGCGTCGACGGCGTTGCGCCTGGCCCTGCCGATCCTGCTGTGCGCGCTCGGCGGCCTCTGGGCCGAACGCGCCG
Organism: Amycolatopsis sp. NBC_00348; assembly: GCF_036114655.1. NCBI lineage: Bacteria > Bacillati > Actinomycetota > Actinomycetes > Pseudonocardiales > Pseudonocardiaceae > Amycolatopsis > Amycolatopsis sp. NBC_00348. The sequence continues at coordinate 9,275,388 of NZ_CP107994.1, forward strand.
GCGTCGTCAACATCGGGCTCGAGGGCATGATGATCCTCGGGACCTGGGGCGCCGCCTGGGGTTCGTACAACGGCGGGGTGTGGGTCGGCCTGCTGGCCGCGCTCGTGTTCGGCGCGCTGGGCGGCCTGCTGCACGCGGTGGCGACGGTGACGTTCAACGTCAACCACATCGTCTCCGGCGTCGCGATCAACCTGCTGGGCCTCGGCGTCACGAAGTACCTGGCGAACCTGATCTTCGAGCCGATCTCCGGCAACCCGCGGCAGTCGCCGGTGGTGCCGAAGTTCGACACCTACTCGGCTTCGGGCCTGTCCGACTGGCTCGGTGACCTCGAAAAGGAGCAGCGCGTCGGGATCTCCGACGTCGCCGGCATCCTCCGCGGGCTCGTCACCGAGGTGGCGCCGCTGACGATGATCGCGATCATCCTGGTGCCGGTGAGCTTCTGGGTCCTGTGGCGCACGCGCTTCGGCCTGCGGCTGCGCTCGTGCGGCGAGAACCCGGTGGCCGCGGAGTCCCTCGGTGTCAACGTCTACCGGCACAAGTACGTCGCGATGCTGATCTCGGGCGCGTTCGCCGGGATGGGCGGCGCGTCGCTGGTGCTGCTGCGCGGCGGCGCGGACTACCTGGAGAACCAGACCAACGGCCGCGGTTACATCGGCCTCGCGGCGATGATCTTCGGCAACTGGCGCCCGGGCGGCCTCCTCGGCGGCGCGGCGCTGTTCGGTTACGCCGACGGCCTGCAGCTCTCGGGCGGCGGTGAAGCGGTGCTCGCGCTGCTGTACGGCGCGGTGATCCTGGTCGCCGTGATCGTCGTCGTCCAGCTGTTCCGCAAGCAGTGGATCGCGGCCGGGCTCGGCGTCGTCGGCGCCGGGATCCTGTACTTGATCTACTGGGCCAACGACACGCTGCCGTCGGACCTGATCCCGTACACCGCGCACTTCGTGACGCTGATCGTGCTCGCCGTCGCCTCGCAGCGGCTGCGGCCGCCGAAGGCCGACGGGCAGCCGTACCGGCGGGGTGAGGACTAGTGTCTACAGTGGACTGGGACGCGCTGCGTTCTCGCGCTATCGAAGCGGCTTCCCATGCGTACGCGCCTTATTCGGGCCTGCACGTCGGGGTCGCCGGGATCGTCGACGACGGCCGCGTGGTCATCGGCTGCAACGTCGAGAACGCCTCCTACGGGCTCGGGCTCTGCGCGGAGTGCACGATGGCCGGGCAGCTGCGCCTGTCCGGCGGCGGCAAGCTGGTCGCCGTCGCGTGCCGCAGCGGCGCCGGTGACCTGCTGATGCCGTGCGGGCGCTGCCGGCAGATCCTGTTCGAGCTGGGCGGCTCCGCTTGCCTGGTGGACACGCCGAGCGGCATCCTGCCGATGTCGGACGTGCTGCCGGACGCCTTCGGCCCGGACGACCTGCCGTGAGCGAGCTTGCGAGCGAACCATCGGCACTGCGGGCGTTCTCGGCAGTAGACGTGATTCGTGCGAAGCGGGACGGCGGCCGGTTGTCCGACGAGCAGATCGACTGGGTCGTCGACGCCTACACCCACGGCGTCGTCGCCGAGGAGCAGATGTCGGCGCTGGCGATGGCGATCTTCCTGCGGGGTATGGACTCTGAGGAGATATCCCGCTGGACCGGCGCGATGATCGCGTCGGGGGAGCGGCTCACGCTGGACGTCTCGCGCCCGACCGTCGACAAGCACTCGACCGGCGGGGTCGGCGACAAGATCACGCTGCCGCTGGCGCCGCTGGTGGCCGCGTGCGGCGCGGCGGTGCCGCAGCTGTCCGGCCGCGGGCTCGGGCACACCGGCGGCACGCTCGACAAGCTGGAGTCGATCCCCGGCTGGCGGGCTTCGCTGTCCACGGCGGAGATCGCGCGTCAGCTGGAGGACGTCGGCGCGGTGGTCTGCGCGGCGACGTCCGGGCTGGCCCCGGCGGACAAGAAGCTGTACGCGCTGCGGGACGTGACGTCGACGGTCGAGTCGATCCCGCTGATCGCCAGCTCGATCATGAGCAAGAAGATCGCGGAAGGCGCGTCCGGGCTGGTCCTGGACGTGAAGTTCGGGTCCGGCGCGTTCATGAAGACGCTCGACCAGGCGCGCACGCTCGCCTCGACGCTGACGTCGATCGGCGTCGCGCACGGCGTCCCGACGACGGCGCTGCTGACCGACATGAACGTCCCGCTGGGGCGCGCGGTCGGCAACGCGGTCGAGGTGGCGGAGTCGGTGTCCGTCTTGCAGGGCGGCGGCCCGTCGGACGTCGTCGAGCTGACGCTGGCGCTGGCCCGGGAGATGCTGGCGCTGGCGGGGATCTCCACGGACCCGGCCGAGGTGCTGGCGTCGGGCGAGGCGTACGAGACGTGGTGCCGGATGATCTCGGCCCAGGGCGGCGACCCGTCGGCGCCGCTGCCCAAGCCGTCGCACATCCACACGGTGGTCGCCCCGGCTTCGGGCGTGCTGGCTTCGCTGGACGCGTACGCGGTGGGCGTCGCCTCGTGGCGGCTGGGCGCGGGCCGGGCCCGCAAGGAGGACCCGGTCCAGGCCGCGGCGGGCGTGCTGTGCCTGGCCAAGCCGGGCGACGCGGTCACCGAGGGCGAGCCGCTGCTGGAACTGCACACGGACACGCCGTCCGCCGTCCCGGCAGCCCTGGCGGCCCTCGAAGGCGGCTTCACGGTGGCCGCCGCGGCTCCCGCCGCGGCCCCGATCGTCCGGGAGACGATCCGCGGCACGGTGTGATGATCATCGCGAAGATGATCACTCGACCGAGTGACGTCCGAAGTCGTATCCCGCGTGATTGAGCCCGGAACTCGCGTGATCGGAGCCGGTACGGCCCCAGACACGCGAGTTCCGGCTCTGATCACGTGAGTCACGGCCCCAGACACGTGAGATACGAAGAGGCCCCCACCGGCGTACCGGTGGGGGCCTCTTCGACTGGCTTGCTTACTCCGTGGGCTCTTCCGGGCCTTCGCCCGGCTTGGCCTTGGCGTCGGCCGGCTTCGGCGCGCGGCCGTTGCGGGAGCTGCGACGCGGCTGGCGCGGGGCCGGCGGCGGGGGCGAGATCTGCTGCACGGCGGGGCCGCCGCCGAGCATGAGCTCCGCGAACGTCGCCATCGCCTCGTCGAGCTGGCCGCCGATGCGGCGGACGCTCTCGTCGTTGCTCTTGCGCACCAGTGAGTCGAGCGAGTCGGTGTCCGGCTGCTTGGACAGCGTGCCCTCGACCTTGGACAGCCCGGCCTTGAGCGCGCCGTCGAGGTCGCCGATGCCGGACAGGAAGCCGTCTTCCACCTTGTCGAGGCGGCCGGCCAGGTCGTCGAGGCGGGTGGTGACCGTCTCGAGGCGGTTGCCGAGCTTCTCCAGGCGGTCCGAGGCGTCGATCATCTCGCCGGTCTCGGTCAGCGCGACCTTGAGCGCCTCGGTGTTCGCGCCGATCCGCTCGCCGGTGACGCGGTCCAGCTCGCCGATCCGCTCCTGCGTGACGCGGCTCAGCTCGTCGACCTTGTTCCGCAGCTCGTGGTCGGCGTGGTCGACGCGGTCGCGCAGCGACGCCTCACTCTGCTCGATCCGCTCGCGGACCGGGCCGAGCACCGACTGCGGGATCGAGTCGAGCTTCGCGTCCTGCTTGTCGAGGTGGCCGCCGACCTCGTCGATCCGGCGGTGGATGTTCTGGAGCTTGTCCTCGAGTCCGTCCATCCGGCCCGCGACGCCCTCGAAGCGCGAGGCCATGCCGTCGAGGCGGCCGTCGAGCTGCGCGAACGGCTTGGCCAGCTTGTCGACGATGCTCTCGACGGCGCGGGTCAGCGCGGCGATGGCGTTGTCCTGGGCCTCCAGCCGGGACATCGTCTCGTCGAGGCGCTCGGCCAGGACGCTGACCTCGGTGCGGTCGGGCATCTCGGACAGCCGCTTGCGGACCGCGCCCAGCGAGTCGACCGGCGCGAGGCGGGCGTAGATGTCGTCGAGCGCGTCGAAGATCTGCTGCTGCTCGCTCTCACGCACTTCGGCCGCGCGCACCAGCATGTTGCGCATCCGGTCGAAGGACGGGGCGGCAATGTGGTTGTCAGTGGTCACTGCTGTGTGTCCTTCGTCGGCGGGGAAATGGAGGGACGTGCCACGAAGCTTAACGATTGCGAAATTGCTGTGCGTATGGCCCCCGTGAAGCGGGTATTGCGGAGGCCGCCCCCGGATGGCCGATTCGTTACCTGATCTCGACGCTCAGGGTTAGCCAGAGACTGAGAGTTACGGCCATGTAGGGGAATGACACCGAGGTTACCGTTGAGGGATGTCCGACGAAACCCCTGTTCTGCCCATCGAGACGCTCCGCCGCGCGCCCAAGGTGCTGCTGCACGACCACCTGGACGGCGGGCTGCGGCCCGCGACCGTGGCCGAGCTCGCCGACGCCACCGGCTATACCGGCCTGCCCACCAGCGACCCCGCCGAGCTGGGCAGCTGGTTCCGCCAGGCGGCCGATTCCGGCTCGCTCGTCTCCTACCTCGAGACCTTCGCGCACACCTGCGGGGTGATGCAAACGGAGGAAGCCCTGGTCAGAGTCGCCGCGGAAGCTGTCGAAGACCTGGCCGCCGACGGCGTCGTCTACGCCGAGGTGCGCTACGCACCGGAGTTGTTCGTCGAACGCGGTCTGTCACTCGATACGGTGGTCGAGGCTGTCCAGGCGGGGTTCACGGAGGGCACACGCCGCGTGGTCGCCGCCGGCGGTTCGATCCGCGTCGGGACGTTGCTCTGCGCGATGCGCCAGCACGCCCGGGCCCTCGAGATCGCGAACCTGGCGGTCCGCTACCGCGACGCCGGCGTCGTCGGGTTCGACATCGCCGGACCGGAGGACGGATTCCCGCCGACCCGCAATCTCGACGCTTTCGAGTATTTGCGGCAGAACAATGCGCATTTCACCATTCACGCCGGTGAAGCGTTCGGTCTTCCGTCCATTTGGGAGGCGATTCAGCACTGCGGCGCCGAACGGCTCGGGCACGGTGTGCGGATCATCGAGGACATCAAGAGCGACGCCGACGGCACGGTCCACCTTGGACGGTTGGCCGCCTATGTCCGCGACCGCCGCATCCCGCTGGAGATCTGCCCGACGTCGAACGTCCAAACAGGCGCCGCGCGCTCGATCGCCGAGCACCCCATCGGCCTGCTGGCCAAGCTGCGCTTCCGGGTCACCGTCAACACGGACAACCGGCTGATGAGCGGGTGCACGATGACCAGCGAATTCGCCGCGCTGCACGAGACCTTCGGCTATGACCTGGACGAGCTGCGCTGGTTCACGATCAATGCGATGAAATCCGCCTTCATAGATTTCGACTCCCGGCTCGCGCTGATCGACGACGTGATCAAGCCCGGGTACGCCGCCCTGCGCTGACCTCGGGGCCCTCGAGGCCCTCGGGACCGTGACCGCCGATAGGCGGTTGCGGTCCTTAGGCACGACAACTATCGTTCACCATATAGGAAGTTGTTCTCAGAATTTGAGACGGTGAAGACGATGGCGCAGGTCAAGGGCGATTCGATCGAGCAGGTTCAGGCGAGTTCACGACGGTGGCTCATCCTCGCGCTCGGTCTCGCCGCGCAGACCGCGAGCTGTTCGTTCCTCTACGGCATCCCGTTCCTGGTCCCGGCGATGCGGGCGGCCGAGGGGCTGACCCTGGCCCAGGCCGGCACGGTCGTCGCGGCCCCGAGCATCGGGTTGTTGTGCACCCTGATCGTGTGGGGCGCGGCTGCGGACCGTTACGGAGAGCGTCTGATTATGGCCCTCGGGCTGGGGGTCTCAGGGTTACTCCTGGTGTACGCCGGGCTCGGCGCCCACTCGATCGGGCTGCTCTTCGGGGTGTTCCTTGCTGCCGGAGCGTGTTCGGCTTCGGTGAACGCGGCGAGCGGCCGCGTCGTCATGGGCTGGTTCGCGAAGTCCGAGCGCGGGGTCGCGATGGGGATCCGCCAGACGGCCCAGCCGCTGGGTGTCGGCGTCGCCGCGCTCGGGCTGCCGCCGCTGGCCGCGCACTTCGGGTTCCGCGCGGCGGTGCTGCTGCCGGCCGGGCTGGCGATCGTCGTCGCGCTACTGGTGGCCTGGCTCGTCACGGACCCGCCCCGGCCGCCTCGGCCGGCTTCGGGTGAGAAGCCGCCGTCGCCGTACCGGCACGCGACGCTGTGGCGGGTGCACGGCGCGAGCGCGTTGCTGGTGGTCCCGCAGTTCGCCGTCTCGGCCTTCGCGCCGGTGTACCTGGTCACGGTGCAGCACTGGAGCGCGCTGTCGGCGGGCTGGTACCTGGCGGTGGTCCAGATCCTCGGCGCCGCGGGGCGGCTGGGGTCGGGCTGGTGGTCCGACCGGGTCGGCAGCCGGTTGCGCCCGATGCGCCAGCTCGCCGTGCTGAGCTGCTTCGTGATGTTGCTGGTCGCCTTGGGCGACACGACGTGGCTCTGGCTGGTGCTGCTCGCGCTGGCGCTGGCCGGGATCATCACGGTCGCCGACAACGGTCTCGGCTTCACGGCGTCGGCCGAGCTGGCCGGCCTGGCGTGGTCGGGCCGCGCGATGGGCACGCAGAACACGGGCCAGAACATCGCGGCGTCCCTCACGCCGCCCCTGCTGGGCCTGGTGATCGGCGACAGCCGCTACGCGCTGGCCTTCTGCGTCGCGGCGATCTTCCCGGCGCTGGCAGTGCTGGTGGTCCCGACCCGCGCGGAGCGATCCGCAGAAGACTGACCCCGTGTCGTCCCCTCAAGCACGCGTGTCGACCCTCTGATCACGCGAGTCGACCGTTCCCGCACAGACCGGTTCGGCCAACTCGCGTGCCTGAACGGCCGACATGCGTGCCTGGACGGACGACACGTGTGCCTGGATGGACGACACGCGTGATTGAAGGGTCAACACGACGAAGGCCGCCTCCCTAAACCCGGGAGGCGGCCTTCGTGAGGTCGGAAGGTCAGGCGACCGTGAGGCGGTTTTCGAACGTCTCCACCAGCTTGCGCCACGAGCCCTGCTCCGCGTCGAACGGGGCGCTCGGCTCGAGGCGCGTGGGGTCCGGGCGCAGGACGAACGAGACCAGCCAGCCCAGGCTTTCATTGCTCGCCAGTGCCGTGTCGGCCGTGTCGTCGCCCGCCCAGTCGGCGGCGTCGGTGATCAGCTCGACGGCCAGCTCGAGCTGGGTCGGGTCGATCGCCTCCGGGCCTTCCGCGATGTCGGCGTCGATGCCGGACAGGACGTAGGTGTTCTCCGGGTCGACCTCGATCTCGAGCTCGCCGGCGGTGGCCTTCGCGAGCACCTCTTCCCAGGTGGACACGTCGGCGAGGTCGGTGTCGGCGAGGTCCTTGCCGTCGGCCAAGGCCCTCGCGAGGGCCTTCTCCGAGGTGTAGACGTCGATCTCGCCCTCGCTGCCGAGGAACACCGGCGAGTCGTCGAGGTAGCAGCGCAGCGTGTAGTACTCCGCGCCGGACGTGATGATCTTGATCGGGTCGATGCCGACCTCGGCCCAGAAGCCGACCGGACCTTCGTCCTCTTCCTCGTCTTCGGCGTCGTCGTCCGAGTCGGCGGAGTCGATCGCCTCGAGGTCTTCTTCACCCTCGGCGCCGGCTTCGGCCGCCGCGGACTCCTCGTGGAACGCCGCCAGCTCCTCGGCGGTCTGCTCCAGGATCTTCTCGTCGACGTCGGGTGCGGTCACCAGGCCGTCGATCGCGTCCAGCACGGTGTCCCACTTCTGCGACACCGTCTCGGACAGGTCGTTCCACACCTGGACGCCGACGCTCCCGGTGAACGGGAGGGTGCCCTGGTCGAGCAGCGAGAAGCCCTCGGTCGAGTCGAGGATCTCGTGGACCTCTTCGAGGTCGCAGACGTCGGCGAGCGATCGCACGATGCCGATGATCTCGGCGAGCTCCGCGATGTGCCAGATGTCCGGCTCTTCGGCGACGAGCTCGGGCACGCCGACGAGGTCGTACGTGTGGTCCTCGTCCGGGATCAGCTCCGGGACGTTCAGCGACGGAACCGCGTCCCACGCCGGGTGATCGAGCAGGTCGTGCCGCTCGGAGGTGCGTACGAACGCGGCCAAGTGGGCTGCGTCCGGGAACGCGTACAGGTCGTCCTCGTCGCCGAGGAACGCTTCCCACTCCTCGCCGTCCTCCCGCCAGCGCGGCGCCCACAGGGTGACGACGTCCCCCTGCGGCAGGCCGAGTTCGATCGGGATGATGTCCTGTGCCATTCCTAAGCCCTCCGGATTACCGCCCGTGTGCGCGCGAGACCGAAAGTATGCCCCGGTCGGTGCGCGGTACCGCGAAGCCTACGGGTTTACCACTCGCGATGCGATCGCCCCTGCCGACTTTGCGACGAGCGGATGGCACGATGGACGTCTCATGACTCTCACAGACCTCCTGCCTGCGGATCCCGACCCCGACGCCCTCTTCGAAGCGTTCACGACCTGGACGGCCGATCGGGGCATCGCGCTGTACCCGGCGCAGGAGGAGGCGGTGATGGAGGTCGTCTCCGGATCGAACGTCATCCTCTCGACGCCGACCGGCTCCGGGAAGAGCCTCGTCGCGGTCGGCGCGCACTTCACCGCGCTCGCCCAGGGCCGCCGCAGCTACTACACCGCGCCCATCAAAGCGCTGGTGTCGGAGAAGTTCTTCCAGCTCATCGAGATCTTCGGGGCGGACAACGTCGGGATGATGACCGGCGACTCCGCCGTCAACCCGGACGCGCCGATCATCTGCTGCACGGCCGAAATCCTGGCGAACATCGCGTTGCGGTTCGGGGCTGACGCCCCCGTCGGGCAGGTCGTGGCCGACGAGTTCCACTTCTACTCCGAGCCCGACCGCGGCTGGGCGTGGCAGGTGCCGATCCTCGAGCTGCCGAAGGCCCAGTTCGTCCTGATGTCGGCGACCCTGGGCGACGTGTCCTTCTTCGAGAAGGACCTCACCCGCCGCACCGGCAAGCCGACGGCCGTGGTCACGTCGGTGCAGCGCCCGGTGCCGCTGACCTTCCGGTACGCGCTGACCCCGCTGCACGAGACCATGTCCGAGCTGCTCCACGGCGGCCAGGCGCCGGTCTACGTCGTCCACTTCTCGCAGGCCGCGGCCATCGAGCGGGCGCAGACGCTGATGAGCATCAACGTCACGACCAAGGCCGAGAAGGAGGCCATCGCCGAGCTGCTCGGCGACTTCCGGTTCTCCGCGGGCTTCGGCAAGACGCTCTCGCGGCTGGTCCGCCACGGCATCGGCGTCCACCACGCCGGCATGCTGCCGAAGTACCGCCGATTGGTCGAAACCCTCGCCCAGTCCGGGCTGCTCAAGGTGATCTGCGGGACGGACACGCTCGGCGTCGGCATCAACGTACCGATCAGGACAGTGGTCTTCTCCGCGCTGACGAAGTACGACGGCGTCCGCCAGCGCCACCTCAAGGCGCGTGAGTTCCACCAGATCGCCGGCCGCGCCGGCCGGGCGGGCTACGACACCGACGGTTACGTCGTCGTCCAGGCGCCCGACCACGTCGTCGAGAACGCGAAGGCGCTGGAGAAGGCGGGCGACGACCCGAAGAAGAAAAAGAAGATCGTCCGGAAGAAGGCGCCGGAGGGGTTCGTCAACTGGACCGAGAGCACGTTCGACCGGCTGATCGCGGCCGAGCCCGAGCCGCTGACGTCCAGCTTCAAGGTCACGCACTCGATGCTGCTGAACGTGATCTCGCGGCCGGGCAACGCGTTCGACTCCATGCGCCACCTGCTGGAGGACAACCACGAGGACCGCGCGTCGCAGCGCAAGCTCATCCTGCGCGCCATCGCGATCTACCGCGCGCTGCTGTCCGCCGACATCGTCGAGCGGCTGCCCGAGCCGGACGAGCAGGGCCGGATCGTCCGGCTCACCGTCGACCTGCAGTTCGACTTCGCGCTCAACCAGCCGCTTTCGCCGTTCGCGCTGGCCGCGATCGAGCTGTTCGACCTGGAGTCGCCGAGCTACCCGCTCGACGTCGTGTCCACTGTGGAATCCACTGTGGACAATCCGCGGCCCGTGCTGTCGCAGCAGCAGTTCAAGGCGCGCGGCGAGGCCGTGAACGCCATGAAGGCCGAAGGCATCGAGTACGACGAGCGGATGGAACTGCTCGAGAACGTCAGCTACCCGAAGCCGCTGGAAGAGCTGCTGCAGGGCGCGTTCCACAGCTACCGGCAGGGCCACCCGTGGGTCGACGACTACGAGCTGTCGCCGAAGTCGGTCGTGCGCGACATGTACGAGCGCGCGATGAACTTCGTCGAGTACATCGGCTTCTACCAGCTCGCGCGGTCCGAAGGCCTGGTGCTGCGCTACCTCGCGGACACCTACGACGCGCTGCGCCACACGGTGCCCGACGAGGCGAAGACCGAGCCGCTGCAGGACCTCATCGAGTGGCTCGGCGAGCTTGTCCGGCAGGTCGACTCCAGCCTGCTCGACGAGTGGGAAGCCCTGCGCCACCCGGACGAGGAGGGGCCGGTCTCCCACCGGCCGCCGGCCGAACCGCCCGCCGTCACGCGCAACGAGCGCGCGTTCCGGGTGCTGGTGCGCAACGAGCTGTTCCGCCGGGTCGAGCTGTTCGGGCGCCGCGCGTGGAACGTGCTGGGCGAGTTGGACGCGGCTTCGGGCTGGGACGCCGGGGCGTGGGAAGACGCGATCGAGGACTACTTCGAGGAGTACGACGCACTGGGCGCCGGCCCGGACGCGCGCGGCCCGGCGCTGATCATCATCGAGCAGCTGCCGGACGTCTGGAAGGTCCGCCAGATCTTCGACGACCCGGCGGGCGACCACGATTGGGGCATCAGCGCGGAGATCGACCTGGCCGCGTCCGACGAAGCCGGCTCGGCGGTGGTCCGCGTGGTCGCGGTGGGCGCGCACTAGAGCGTTGCCTTTTCCTGACTGCTCAGGCATCGTGAGCGCATGGCGGCGACGGTCGTGGAGCACCGGATCGGTGACGTGCGCTGGACGGTCGTCCGCGGCCCCCGCGAAGCCGCGTTCTCCGAGCTGGGGGCGTATGCGGCGGCCGACATCCGGACCGTCCTCGCCGGACTGCCCGAGTGGCCGGTCACCGGGCGGGCACGGCGGTCGCCGGTGCTGTTCCGGGCGATCGAATCTGCGTCGCAGGTCGAGCACCCGGACGCCTACGCCGAGCTCGCCGCGCTGGCGTCGGGCGCGGGGGTGCCGTTCGACGACCTGCTGCTGGCCAACCTGCGCGGTGACCTGGGCACCGGCGACGGCACCGGCTGCACCGACCTCGCGTGGGTCGGCGCGCGGAGCCTGCTCGGGCACAACGAGGACGGCGCCCCGGTGTTCGACGGCATCGGGCGGCTGCTGACCCTGCTGATCGACGGCGAGCCCGGCGTCTGCGTCTGGTGGTACCCGGGTTTCGTGCCGGCCAACACCTTCACGCTCACCACGCACGGGCTGGTCTGGGGCATCGACAGCGTGAACGTGGTGACGCCTTCGCCGTGCGCCGGGCGGCACTTCGTCGCGCGGTCGCTGCAGCGGGCTGTCGACGTCGCGGAAGCCGTGTCGTCGCTGCGCTCGCACGCTTCGGCGGGCGGGTTCGCGTACACCATGGGCCAGGTCGGTTCGGCCGGCGTGACGGTGGTCGAGAAGGCCGGTCACGAGACGGCCGTGACCACTGTGGCCAGTGGGCTTTCCTGGCACACCAACCACTTCCGCCAGCTGCCGCCGGACCTCGACGCGGCGGGCGAGGAGAGCCTGGACCGCGCCGAGGTCTGCGCGCACCTGTCACCGGCCGCCCCGGACGTGACGTGGCTGGCGGACACGTTGACGAACGACGTGCACCGCGACGCGGCGGGCGGCGACCCGCAGCTGACGTTGAGCACGCTGGTCACGGACCTGGCCGACGGCACGGTGACGCTCATCCCGCGCGGCGGCGCACCCCTGCGGGCCCGGGTCGCGGACCTCGCGGCGGGCCACGTCGACGCCGTCGTGAGTGGTAATTAGGGTTCTAACCCGCATTACCACTCACGAGGCCGGGACCAGGATCGCCTGGGCGTCCTCGCCCGCGAACCACAGGCCGATGGCGAACGCCGCCGTCGCCTCCAGCAGGTGCGCGCGGTCCAGGCCGCCGCCGAGGACCGGGGTGCAGCCGACGTCGCGGACCAGCGTGCGGACGACGTCGAGGGCCGCCGGGTCGTCGCCGCAGAGCGGAACCGTGAGCGTCGCGGGTGGCTTGCGCCAGACGTCGACGTGGGCCAGGTTGAACGCCTTGACGACGTGCGCGCCCGGCGCGGCGGCCGCGATCCGGGTCGCCACCGGGGTGCCGGGCGGGGGCTCGGTGCCGGTCGGGCCGGGCTGGTTGGTGCAGTCCACCAGCACTTTGCCGCGCAGCGGGCCCGCTTTCGGCAGGACGTCGAAGACGGCGTCCGCGGGAATCGCCAGGAGCACGGCGTCCGCGAAGGCCGCCACCTCGGCCCACGTCCCGGTGCCGCGGCCGGCGACCCTCAGCTCGTGTCCGGCGTTCGTCCAGTGCGGGCCCAGTGCCGTCGCCATGGCGCCCGTGCCGAAGATCCCGATCCGCATGTGTCCTCCTCGTGCTTTGCTGTACCGGCACGACGTTAGGGACCCCGGCAGGAACCGAAAGGTAACCATGGACTTTCTCGCCGACTGCCCGACGCGGCTCGCGTTCGACCTCGTCGCCAACACCTGGAACCCGGTGGTGCTGTGGGCGCTGCGCCACGGCCCGCGCCGGCACGGCGAACTGCGTCGCTCGATCGGCGGAATCAGCGCCAAGGTGCTCACGGAAACCGTGCGGCGCCTGGAGTCCGACGGTCTCCTCGAGCGCCGCGACGGCGGCTACGCCCTCACGCCACTGGGCTCGAGTTTCCTGGAGCCGATCGAAGGCTTCGGGCGCTGGGCGGCTGAGCACGGCGACGACGTCGTCGCCGCTCAAACCCGAGCACGACCAGCGTGACCAGCGACAACGCGGGCAGCGGGTAGCCGGCGAGGAGCCCGGCGCCGACGTCGAACGCGGGCGCGGCCACGCCGGTGACGAACACCCAGGTCGGCGCGGCCGGCGGCTTCGCGGCGGGCGACCACGGCGTCTTCTTCCACGGCTTCGCGATCGAAAGCCACGCCTGGAAGGAAAGCGCGCTCGCCATCAGCGAGGCGCCGGCGATCTGCGGCCACGCGACGGTGGCGGTGTCCGCGGCGTCGCGCAGGGCGGGGGAGAGCAGGAAGATGCCGGCGTAGAGCTGGATGAGCGTCAGGGCGAACTTCGTGAGGACCCACCAGTGTCTCGTGTAGCCCCACGCGGTCGCGCCGGCGAGCACGAGGCCGGTGAAGGCGGAGACGTTCGCCATCGGGGCGAGCAGCACGGAGTCGAGCCGGTCGGCCATCGCGGTCGCGGCGCCGGCTTGGGCGCGGCGGGTGAGCGCCAGCGACATGAGCACGACGAGCGCGAGGGCCTGGCTCATCCAGGCGACCGACGACAGGACGTGCAGCCAGACGACGGCGTGGCGCCAGCGGGGAGAAGCCTTGGTTCGGGTCACGGTTTCCAGGCTCGCGGAGGAACCCCGCGCGCACATCGGGCGTAACCCCGGAGCCCGCGTCACGCGATCTGCGCCCGGTGGGGTAGCGCGCCGGGCGCCGGCTACCTCCCCGGGAGTACGGCTCAGCGCGGCGGGTTCTTCGCCGCCAGGGCCAGGAGCGGCACCGCCGCCGCCGCGTCCGTGATCAGCGTCGAGACCATGCCCGACCGCAGCACCGCGTCCACCGCCGACGCCTTCGGTTTGCTGTAGCCCAACGCGATCACCTCCGGCACCGCCATCAGCTCCTCGTGGCTGATCGCCAGCACGTGGTGGGCCAGGCCGGTGGACAGCGCGTTGCCGGACGCGTCGAACAGCCGGGCCGCGACCTCCGCCGTCGCGCCGCGGGCCGCTATCGCCGCTCGCTCCGCCTCGTCCAGCGCGTCGTAGACCGTCGACTCGCCCGGTTGCCACGCACCGATGCTGACCACGGCCTTCGTCAGGTTCCGGAACTGGCCGAACGTTTCGACGATGCCGGGCTGCCGCCGCAGGGTCTCGGTCGTGCGGCGGTCCGGCAGCACCAGCGGCCCGAAGATCGGGTAGGCGTCGCCGCCGGACACCGCCGTCACCCGGCTGACCGTCTCGACCGAGCGGCCACGCATGTCCATCCCCGCCTGCACTCCGCAGAGCTGGACGACCGGGCAGCGCGCCAGCGTCCGGATCGCCTCGGTCAGCGCGTTCACCGAGCGGGCCCAGGAGAGCCCGAGGATGTCGTCGGTCGTCACGACCTCTTCGAGCAGCCGGGCCGCGAGTGCGCCGATCCTGGCCCGGACGACCTCCTTCGGTTCACGCTCGGTTGAGCGTTCCAGCACGAGGGCCCGGTCCAGACCGTAGGCCGATCGGACCTCGTCCGACAGGGTCAGGTCCACCGGCGCCGGCAGCGCGAACTCCACTCTGACCAGGCCGGACTCCCTGGCGGTGTCGAGCATCCGGGCGACTTTGAAGCGGCTGACGTCGAATTCGTCGGCGATCTCCAGCTTGGAGCGTCCCTGCACGTAGAAGCGCCGGGCGACGGTCGCTAGCAGCATGGCTTCGGTCAGCGACGGCTGCTTCTTGGACGTGCTCATATGAGCACTATAGCGCGAAATCTGCTCGAAAGGTTGACGTAACACCGACGTCAGACCTGTAATGCCTTCACAACTTCTCGACGCATCAGGTCAACGATGCTCATATGAGCGCGAGGAAGGGGCTAGGCATGCGTGCCGCCATCATCGACCGGCCCGGCGAGATCAGGGTCGGCGAGGTGCCCGATCCGAAACCAGGGGAACGACAGGTCGTCATCAAGGTGGGCGCGTGCGGCATCTGCGGCACGGACCTGCACATCGCCGACGGGCACTTCCCGCCGACGCCGTACCCGATCGTCCCCGGTCACGAGTTCGCCGGGGAGATCGTCGAGCTCGGCGACGACGTGCCGGGCGGCTGGGAGATCGGCGACCGCGTCGCCGTCGACCCCTCGCTGTTCTGCGGCTACTGCGGCCCGTGCCGCTCCGGCCACGGCAACCTCTGCGCGAACTGGAACGCCACCGGTGACACCGTCGACGGCGCCTTCGCGGAGTTCGTCGCCGTCCCGTCGGCCAACTGCTACCGGATGCCCGACACGATGACCTGGGAGCAGGGCGCGCTGGTCGAGCCCGTTTCCTGCGCGGTGCACGGCGTGCGCCGGGTCGGCGTCGAAGCCGGAGAGCGCTTTCTCGTCGTCGGCGCCGGCACCATGGGCCTGATCATGCAGCAGCTGCTGCAGCGCGCCGGCGCCCACGTCACCGTGGTCGACCGCAACAAGGACCGGCTGCCGCGTGCGAGCCGGCTGGGCGCCGTCGCCACCGCGGCCGACGTCGGCGAGCTGAACGGCGAGAAGTTCGACGTCGCCGTCGACTGCACCGGCGCCGCCCCGGCCATCGAAGCCGCTTTCGACTCGATCCGCCGCGGCGGCCGGCTGCTCGTCTTCGGCGTCGCCCCGGCCGAAGCCCGCGTCGCGCTTTCGCCGTTCCGCATCTACAACGACGAGATCACCGTCGTCGGCTCGATGGCCGTGCTGAACAGCTACGGCACCGCGCTCGACCTCGTGGCCGGCGGCGCCATCAACACGGACGAGCTGCTCACGGACCGGCTGCCGCTGGAGCAGTACCCGGACGCGCTCGCCAAGATGCGCAGCGGCTCCGGCCTCAAGGTGCAGGTACTCCCGGGAGGTGGCCGTGCGTAAGCTGCTCACCCTCCTCGCCGCGACGTCGTTGCTGGTCACCGGCTGCGCCGGCGCCGGCTCGGTCGGCACCGGCAACTCGACGCTCGTCATCGCGATCGTGTCCAACCCGCAGATGAAGGACGCGATCTCGCTCGCCCCCGAGTTCGAGAAGGCCACCGGCATCACCCTCAAGTTCGTGTCACTGCCGGAAAACCAGGCCCGCGCCAAGATCACCGCGTCGACCGCCACCGAGGGCGGCGAGTTCGACGTCGTGATGATCAGCAACTACGAGGCGCCGCAGTGGGCGGCCAACGGCTGGCTCGAGAACCTCGAACCGCACATGGCGGCCACCCCGGGTTACGACGAAGGCGACTTCATCCCCAGCATCAAGCAGTCGCTGTCGTACCAGAACCAGATGTACGCGGTGCCGTTCTACGGCGAGTCGTCGTTCCTGGCCTACCGCAAGGACCTCTTCGCCAAGGCCGGGCTGACCATGCCGGCCAAGCCGACGTGGCAGCAGGTCGCGGAGTTCGCCGCGAAGCTGGACGACAAGGCGAACGGCGTCGCCGGCATCTGCCTGCGCGGCAAGCCGGGCTGGGGCGAGAGCCTCGCGCCGTTCAGCACGGTGGCCAACACCTTCGGCGCCCAGTACTTCGACAAGGACTGGAACGCCAAGCTGACGTCGCCGGAGTTCAAGGACGCCGCGAACTTCTACGTCAACCTGATCCGCGATCACGGTGAGGTCGGGGCCTCCAGCGCCGGGTTCTCCGAGTGCGGCACGCGCTACACGCAGGGCAACGCGGCGATGTGGTACGACGCCACGGTCATGGCGGGCACCAACGAGGACCCGTCGAGCAGCAAGATCGTCGGCAAGTCGGGGTACGCACCGGCGCCGGTCGTCAAGACGCAGGCCAGCGGATGGCTCTACACCTGGGCCCTCGGCATCCCGAAGGTGGCCAAGGACAAGGACGCGGCCTGGAAGTTCATGGCCTGGATGACCGACAAGGCGTACGTGCAGAAGGTCGGGGCGACCTACGGCTGGAACCGCGTCCCGCCGGGTGTGCGTCAGTCCACTTACGACATTCCCGACTACGCCAAGGCCGCGCAGACCTACGCGAAACCGACGCTCGACGGCATCGCGGACGCGAACCAGCAGAAGGCCATGGCGAACCCGGTGCCCTACCCCGGCATCCAGTTCGTCGGCATCCCCGAGTTCCAGGACCTGGGCACCAGGGTGAGCCAGCAGCTGTCGGCGGCGATCGCCGGCCGCGAGTCGGTCGACGACGCCCTGACGCAGTCCCAGGACTACGCCCAGACGGTGGGCGACTCCTACAAGGCGGTGCAGTGATGTCCACGCTCTCCGTATCCACCCCCAAGTCCCAGTCGCACGCGAAGGTCACGGAGAAACGCGGCCTGAGCACCGCGGCCAAGCGGCGCCTGCCGCTGCTGCCGGCGTTGCTCTTCGTCGTCGCCGTGACGCAGCTGCCGTTCCTGCTGACCGTGTTCTACTCGTTCCAGTCCTGGAACCTGGTCCGGCCGGGTTCGCGGCACTTCGTCGGCCTGGACAACTACATCGACGTCTTCAGTGACACGACGTTCCTGGTCGCGTTGCTCAACACGGTGCTGCTGACCGTGGTGTGCGTGCTCGTCGCGCTGCTGCTCGGCCTCGGCCTGGCGATCCTGCTGGACCGGAAGTTCATGGGCCGCGGTTTCGTCCGCACGCTGCTGATCACGCCGTTCCTGATCCTGCCGGCAGCCGGCGCGCTGCTGTGGAAGACGACGGTGTTCGACCCGACCTACGGGTTGCTGCACTTCGTCTTCGGCACCGACACCGACTGGCTTTCGCAGTTCCCGCTGGCGTCGGTGATGGCCCAGATCGTGTGGCAGTGGACGCCGTTCATGATGCTGCTGATCCTGGCCGGGCTGCAGAGCCAGTCCAAGGAGGTCCTGGAAGCGGCGTCGGTCGACGGCGCGAGCCGCTGGCGGACGTTCGTCTCCATCACCCTGCCGCACCTGTCGCGGTTCCTGCAGCTGGCGACGCTGCTGGGCGCGATCTACATCGTGAACAGCTTCGACGCGATCTTCCTGATGACGCAGGGCGGGCCGGGCACGGCCAGCACCAACCTGCCGTACTACATCTACCAGCGCGCGTTCGAAGGCTTCGACGTCGGCCAGTCGTCGGCGATGGGCGTGATCGTCGTGATCCTGACGATGATCGTCGCGACCTTCGCCCTGCGCTTGATGTTCCGCACGTTCTCGGTGGACGGAGGCATCAAATGACCACCCTGGAGACCCGCCCCTCGGCGGCCACCACCGCGGCTCCCGCCCGCAAGCCGAAGCGCAAGCTCGGCCCAGGCGCGCTCACCGTCGTCACGTGGGTGATCGCGATCCTGTTCGTCTTCCCGCTGCTGTGGATGATCCTCACGGCGTTCAAGCAGGAGTCCGACGCCTACACCGACCCGCCGAAGCTGTTCTTCAGCCCGACGTTCGACCAGATCGCGAACGTCCTGAAGGGCGGGTTCCTGCCCTACGTGGCGAACTCCGCGTTCGTCACGGTGATCTCGACGCTGCTGGTGCTGCTGCTGGGAATTCCGGCGGCGTACGCGCTTTCGCTGGCGCCGGTGAAGAAGACGTCCAATGCACTGGGCTTCTTCTTGTCGACGAAGATGCTGCCGATCGTCGCGGCGATCATCCCGCTGTACATCATCTCCCAGAACACCGAGCTGCTGGACACGGTGTGGGCGTTGATCATCCTCTACACGTCGATGAACCTGCCGCTGGCCATCTGGATGATGCGGTCGTTCTTCCTCGAGGTGCCGCACGAGATGATCGAGGCCGGCCGGATCGACGGCGCGAACCTGCCGACGCTGCTGCGCCGGATCATCATGCCGGTGGTCGCGCCGGGGATCGCGGCGACCGCGCTGATCTGCGTGATCTTCTCCTGGACCGAGTTCTTCTACGCGGTCAACCTGACGGCGGCGCGGGCCGGCACGGTGCCGGTGTTCCTCGTCGGGTTCATCACGAGTGAGGGCCTGTACTGGGCTCAGCTGTCCGCGGCCGCGCTGCTGGCGTCGCTGCCGGTGATGATCGTCGGCTGGTTCGCGCAGAACCACCTCGTCCGCGGGCTGTCGATGGGAGCGGTGAAGTAGCCATGGCTGCAGTCGTCTACGAAAAGGCGTCCCGCGTCTACCCGGGCGTGTCGTCGGTGAAGGCGGTCGACCAGCTCGACCTTTCGGTGCCGGACGGGGAGTTCCTCGTGCTGGTCGGGCCGTCCGGCTCGGGCAAGTCGACGGCGTTGCGGATGCTGGCCGGGCTGGAGGACGTCGACGAGGGCGCTGTCCGGATCGGCGACCGCGACGTCACGGGCCTGCCGCCGAAGGACCGGGACATCGCGATGGTGTTCCAGTCCTACGCGCTGTACCCGCACATGACGGTGGCCGGCAACATGGGCTTCGCGCTGGAGCTGCGGGGAATGTCGGCTTCGGACATCCGGGCACGCGTCGGCGAGGCCGCCGCGATGCTGGACCTGACGCGGTTTCTCGACCGCAAGCCGAAAGCGTTGTCCGGCGGGCAGCGGCAGCGCGTCGCGATGGGCCGGGCGATCGTGCGCGAGCCGAGCGTGTTCCTGATGGACGAGCCACTGTCCAATCTGGACGCGAAGCTGCGGGTCGAGACCCGCGCGAACATCGCGCAGCTGCAGCAACGGCTCGGCACGACGACCATCTACGTCACGCACGACCAGGTCGAGGCGATGACGATGGGCGACCGGGTGGCCGTCCTGCGCGACGGCCGGTTGCAGCAGTGCGCGTCACCGCGGGAGCTGTACGACAACCCGACGAACTCCTTCGTGGCGGGCTTCATCGGCTCACCGGCGATGAACCTGGCTCTGCTGCCGCTGGCAGAGGGCGGCGTCCGCCTCGGCGACGTCGTCCTGCCGCTGCCACGTTCGGTGCTCACCGCGGCTGGTTCTGCCGGTCTGCGCGAGGTCACGTTCGGCGTCCGCCCGGAGTCCCTGGAACTGGTCTCGGAGGGCGGCTTCGAGCTGGTGGTGGAGCTGGTGGAGGAACTGGGCGCGGACGCCTACCTCCACGGCAAGGTAGGCGACGACCGTTTCGTAGTCCGCGTCGACGGCCGCCGCCCACCCCGAATGGGCGACAACGTCCGCGTGGCCCTGCGCGGCAAAGGCGAAACGCACGCCTTCAACCCGGAAACAACCCTCCGCCTCTCGTAGTGGTCACCTTGTCGTGAGTGTTTAGGGCGGTTAGAACCGCCCTAAACACTCACGACAAGCTGCGGCAGAGTCGGCAGCTCGACGCTCGGCTCCCGTCCGGGTTCCACCCTTCGCGGAGCAGGATGGCCCGCACTTCGGCGGCGACCTCGCATGGCGAAGAGTGGACGTCCTGCCAGCCGTAGACGAGCCGGGCCCTGCCCGCGAGCTCGGCGGCGTTGTCCCGGCGGCGATCGCGAAAGGCGACTCCGGCTGTGGCGTGCGTTGCGCGGCCGTCGAGCCGGATGGTCACTGCGGCGCCGTGGCTGTCGTAGGTGACGTCCTCCCACAAGGTCTTCCCGTCCACGGCGAACGGCGTCTGCCGATCGCCTCGCGGCAGGCCGTGCTGATCTTCGACCAGCTCGAGGTACTCGACTTCGAGAGCGGACATCAAGCCGTTGCGCACCAGGCCGAGTCCCCTGCGGATGGCAGCCCGGTAGCGGAAGGGCGGGCGCTGCGAGACGCAGTTCTCGACGGCTTCGAGCGACATCGAACTTCGGCTGACGAGGTCGACCACCAGCAGCGTCGCGTCCCGGGCGGTCTCCTGCGAGACGGCCAGGTCGACGATGGTGTCCGGGCCGCGGGTACGAGGCGGCGTGGTCGCCAGTGTCGTGTGCCGCAGGGCGCGCGATCGGTGAACCGCCACGATTGGGAGCTGCGAGATGGCGGAACTCGTGTAGGGCACCGTGATCTCCACCGGCCGGTCGGTGATGGGGACGAGTCCCCATTCCTCCGCCGCCGAGTGGTGGCTCAGGACAGCGTGCCTGCCGCCGTAGAGCAGTGCGGCCGCCAAGCGCGCGGGTCGGGGCAGCGGACCGGTGAACGTCGCGTAGACGCCCGGCAGCACGCGTTGCCATCGCCCGGCTTCCACGTTGGCGGCCAGGTCCGCTTTGGTGTGGCCGTAAGAGCGCAGTTGTCCGTGGCTGATGATGTCGTGTTGCCGGTCGAGGACGACCGGCCAGCTCGGTCTGGCCGAGCCCGGCAGTTCGTCGGTGGACCACCGTCGGTTGAGAGGCACATCTCGACCATGGTCGACTCCATCGGCCCGTAGGAGACGCCCGGCAAATCTGTGGATAACCAGGAACGGTGTGGATAACTCGGTCGTGAGTGTTTAGGGCGGTTAGAACCGCCCTAAACACTCACGACGAGCTGCGGCAGACCTACTCATCGAGGGAGAGGGCCTGGCTCGGGCAGACGTGCACCGCTTCGCGGGCCTTTTCGATCAGCTCGCCCCGTGGCTGGTCGTCGAGGACGATGACGGTGCCGTCGTCCTCGCTCTGGTCGAACAGCGCGGGCTCGGTGAGGACGCACTGACCCGCGCCGACGCACTTGCCGGTGTCCGCGATGATCTTCATGGTTCTTCTCCTGTGGTGGGAGGGCCGTCCGCTCGATCTCTACCAGGTGACCGGCAGCCGGTACAGCCCGTAGATGTTCGCGTCGTCCTTGAAGGGCAGTTCTTCCACGGGAACTGCCAGTTTCAGGGACGGAATCCGGCGGAACAGCGTGTCGAACACGATCTGCAGTTCCATCCGGGCCAGGTTCTGGCCGAGGCACTGGTGCGGGCCGAAGCCGAACGCGACGTGGTGGCGTGCGCCGCGGTCGATGTCCAGGTCGTCCGGGTTGTCGAACGCCCCGGGGTCGCGGTTGGCCGCGTAGCCCAGCGCGAGCACACCCTCGCCGGCCCGGATCAGCTGCCCGCTCAGCTCGACGTCCTCGACGCACAGCCGCGCGGTCGCCGCGTCGACGATCGTCCAGTAGCGCAGCATCTCCTCGACGGCGTCGAGCGTCTTGCCCGGGTCGGCCTTCAGCAGCGCGAGCTGCTCCGGGTTCCGGAGCAGCGCCACCGTCGACAGCGAGATCATGTTCGCCGTCGTCTCGTGCCCGGCCACCAGCAGCAGGAAACCGGTCGCGGCCAGCGAAGCACGCCGGTAAGTACCGTCTTCGCGGAGCTTGACGATCTGCCGGCCGAGCAGGTCGTCCGGCGGGTTCTCCTCCTTCTCCGCGATGAGCTCTTCCATGTAGCCGCGGATGGTGTCGAACGCCGCGCGCCGCTCCTCCGGCGACGTCGAACGCTTGATCAGCTTCGCCGTGTGGGTCTGGAAGAAGTCGTGCTGGTCGTAGGGCACGCCGAGCATCTCGCAGATCACCAGCGACGGCACCGGCAGCGCCAGCGCCTCGACGAGGTCGCCGGGGTTCGGCCCGGCCAGCAGCGCGTCGATCTGGCCGTCCACGATCTCCTGGATCCGCGGCCGCAGCGCCTCCATCCGGCGCACGGTGAACTCGCCGAGCACGGCCTTGCGGGCCGGCCCGTGCTCGGGCGCGTCCATGGTGATCATGGTGCGCTCGTCGCCCTGGCGCCGGAACCCGCCCGCCACGAGCTGCGGGAAGTCCGGGTGCTGCCGGTCGGCGCTGAACCGCCGGTCGTTCAGCACGGTCCGGACGTCCTCGTGCCGGCTGACCACCCAGGCGCGTCCGCCGTCGGGGAGCCCGACGCGGGTGATCGGCTCCTCTTCGCGGATCTCCTGGTACGCGGGCGGCGGCGAGAACGGGCACGTGCGGGTCATCGGGAACTGGTGGACCGGCTCCTCGACTGTCGTCATGATTTCCCCTCTTTCACCAGGTCACGGGCAGGCAGTACAGACCGAAGATCGACGAGTCGTGCTTGAACGGCAGCTGCTCGACCGGCACGGCCAGCTTCAGCTCCGGGAGGCGGCGGAAGAGCGTGTCGAACACGATCTGCAGCTCCATCCGGGCCAGGTTCTGGCCGAGGCACTGGTGCGGCCCGAAGCCGAACGCGACGTGGTGGCGCGCGCCGCGCTCCAGGTCCAGCTCGTCCGGGTTGTCGAACGCCTCCGGGTCGCGGTTGCCGGAGTAGCTGAGGCCGAGCACGCCCTCGCCCTCGCGGATCAGCTGACCGCCGATCTCGAGGTCCTCGGTGGCGACGCGCGACGTCGCGAACTCGGCGATCGTGAAGTACCGGAGCAGCTCCTCGACGGCGTCGAGCGTCTTGCCCGGGTCGTTCTTGATCAGCTCGAGCTGGTCCGGGTTCTCCAGCAGCGCGACGGTGCCGAGCGAGATCATGTTCGCCGTCGTCTCGTGCCCGGCGATGAGCAGCAGGAACGCCAGCGAGACGAGCGAGTCGTGGTCGGCCTCGCCGTGTTCCTCGCGCTGCTTGGCGATCTGACGGCTGAGCAGGTCGTCGGCCGGCTCGGCCTCCTTGGTGGAGACCAGCTGGTCGAGGTAGGTCTGCAGCTCGTCGACGGCCTTGATCCGGTCGTCCTGCTCGACGTCGCGGTTGAGCAGCGTCGAGCTGCGGACCTGGAAGAAGTCGTGGTCGGCGTACGGGACGCCGAGCAGCTCGCAGATGACCAGCGACGGCACCGGCAGCGACAGCGCGGTGACCAGGTCGGCGGGCTTCGGGCCGGCCAGGATCGCGTCGATGTGCTCGTCGACGATCTGCTGGATGCGGGGCTGGAGGGCCTTCATCCGCTTGACCGTGAACTCGCCGACGACCTCGCGCCGGGCCGAGCCGTGCTGCGGCGGGTCCATGTTGATCAGCGACGCGGTGAAGTTGCTCCGCCGCACCGGGCGGCCCTGCTTGGTCAGGAACGGGAAGCCCGGGTTGAACCGGTCGGAGCTGAACCGCGGGTCGGTCAGCATCTGCCGGACGTCCTCGAGCCGGGTGATCGCCCAGGCCTCCTGGCCGGACTGCAGCTCGACGCGCTGGACGGGGCCCGCTTCGCGCAGCTTCTCGTACGCCGGTGGCGGCGCGAACGGGCAGCTGCGCACCAGCGGGAAGACCTCTTCCCCGGTCGAGGTCGTGGCGGGTTCGGCGACTTCGGTCATTTCGGATCCCCAAATCGGACGGAAAGTATGTGGAGGATTACATTCCGGTTCTAGAACCCAACGTACCCAAGTGGAAGGACATCGTCCACTAGCTAACGGGTGACATCTTGCGGATGCACTGTGTGGGCGCCTGACCATGCGAGAATCACCCCGCGCCAGATTCAGCGAGAGGCGAACGGCATGACGGCAGACCCCGATACCAGCCTGCGGGCTGACGCGCGGCGCAACCGCGACCAGATCCTGGCCGCCGCGAAGAGCATCTTCGCCGCGTCCGGTGCCGAAGTGCCGATGGAGGAGATCGCCCGGGCGGCCGGCGTCGGCGTCGGCACGCTGTACCGGCGCTTCCCGGATCGTGACGCCCTGGTCCGCGCGGTGGCGATGGACAACTTCGAGCGCGTCCTGATCGACGCCAAGCGGATCGCCGCGGAGGAGACGTCGTCGTGGCGCGCGCTCGAGCGGCTCCTGCGGCAGTCGGTCGAGCTGCAGCTGGTCGTCCAGCTGGCGATGGTGTCGCACCGGGCGCTGGTGATCCTGAAGGGCGACCCGGAGGTCCGCCGCCTGCGTGACGAGATCCTGGTGGTCCTGGACGAGTTCGTCCGCGGCGCCCAGGCCGAGGGCAAGCTCCGCGACGACGTCGGCGCGGGTGACGTCGCGATCCTGTTCGCGACGATGCTGCGTCAGATGCGCGCGAAGACCGACGAGGTCGCGGCGATGGCGGCGAGCCGCTGTGTGGGCATCATGATCGACGGGCTGAGCGCGCGGCCGGGAACGCCGTTGCCGGGCCGGCCGATCACGTCCCACGACCTCGATCCCGAAGCCGGCTGATCGTCATTTTTCCGTGTTAGGGTTCCGCCTCGTTCTGCCATTGTTGACGAGGCGGGAAAATGCGACGAAGAACTCTGGCCGTGTTGTCGGTAATTCCCTTTTTCGTGCTCGTCGGGTGCGGGCAGGACGCCGGTTCGGCGGCGCCGGCCGCTCCGGCCGCGGTGTCGCCCGTCGCGTCGTCGTCACCTCCGGCGTCTTCGCCGGTGACGTCCAGCGGCACCCTCGCGCCGCCGACGTCGGTCCCGCGAAGTGCGTCTCGACCTGCGCCTAGTCCGCCGTCGGCGACCCCGGTCCGCAACTGCGGCAGCCCGGAGTTCACCACGAGCGACCCCGACGGCGGCTGGTCCGACGGCGGCTACTACGTCCACAACAACATGTGGAACTCGGACGAAGCGGGCCCGGAAACGCTGCGCGCGTGCGCGTACGACAATTGGTACGTGGATTCCACCCAGCCGTCGACGACGTCGGTGAAAACCTATCCGAACGTCCACAAGGACATCAACGACCAGAACGGAAAGCCGTTCAACGACTATTCGGTGATCCGCTCGACGTTCGCCGGCCGCGGCCCAGGCACGGGCATCTACGACGTCGCGTACGACCTCTGGCTCAACGGCGTCGGCGACGGCAAGGGCGTGACCGAGGTGATGGTCTGGACGGAGAACCTCAAGCAGCAACCGTCGGGCGACAAGGTCGGGACGTACACAGCGGACGGCCACGCGTACGACGTCTGGGCGGACGACGACGGCTACATCGCGTTCGTCTCCCAGGCGACGCAGTACTCGGGCGCGGTGGACCTGAAGGCGATGATCGCCTGGGGCATCGGCAAGGGCTTCATCCCCCCGAACCCGACGGTCAACCAGATCGGCTACGGCATCGAGTTCTGCTCCACGAGCGGCGGCAAGGCGAGGTTCACACTGACGGACTTCTCGGTGACGATGAGTTAGCGGATTGGGTCAAGCCGCACTGCGGCCGGCCAGGTAGGCCAGGTGGTGCGAGGTCGCCAGCGCAACGGGCTTGCTGCTGTCACCGAAGCCGCGACCCCCGGCCGGTGGCGGCTTCGTGGATCTCGCGGTCGCCCCACGAGAAGTCCGGCCCGGCGAAGTTGTCCGACTCGATCAGGTGCCGGCACACGATCCGGAACGCACCGGCGCGTGGTGAATCGGCGGCGCGGTCATCCGGCTCCGGCATCCGCTCCCGCGAATAGAGCCAGTGGTCCGGACAGGTGTACTTCATGGCGACGTGGTTGCTGCGGAAGCCGCCGCCGGGAATCGGGTGCACCGTGCCGTAGTCACCCAGCCGAAGGTCCGCGGCGGCCCCTCGGACCAGGTTCGCCCAGAGGGTTTCCTCGGTTCAAGGCTGCTCCCACGTCGAGGTCTGTGCGAGAGTCCGCGGGATCGAACCGCTCAGCAAGCTCACGGACCGGAACCCGCCGAGCTCCGAGAACACGGCCAGGATGGCTCGCCACCTTTCGCGCGCAACGCGACCAGGGTTGGAAAAGCCACCACCCGGCGACCGGGTGGTGGCTTCACCTGCGAAAACTCAGACGCCCAGTGGGTGCCAGACCGTCTTGGCCTCCAGGTAGCGGCGCAGCCGCGAGAGGTCAGGCGCGACCGTCCAGTCCGGCTCCGATTCCGGGACCGTCAGCACCCGCTTCACCGTGTTCGCCGCCTCTCGCGCCAGGCCCGGGCGGTCCGCGGCCGCGGCTCCTGTGGGGTCCAGGGCGTTGACGTCGCCGTGGGAGGCCAGCCAGGAGCCCAGCTCGGACGCCTGGCCCGTCAGGATGTTCGCCACTCCGCCCGGGACGTCCGATGTCGCCAGGACCTCCGACAACGTGATCGCCGGCAGGGGACGCTCCGCGCTCGAGACCACCACCGCCGTCGAACCCGTGGCCAGGACCGGGGCCAGGACGCTGACCAAGCCCAGCAACGATGACTGCTGCGGCGCCAGGATGCCCACCACGCCCGTCGGTTCCGGGACGGTGAACGAGAAGTACGGGCCCGCCACCGGGTTGGCCGCGCCGAGGACCGTGGCTATCTTGTCCGTCCAGCCCGCGTACCAGACCCAGCGGTCGATCGCGGCGTCCACTGTGGACTCAGCCTTCTTCGGGGCCAGACCCTCCGAAGTGGACACTTCGGTGATGAACTGGTCGCGGCGGCCCTCCAGGACCTCGGCCACCCGGTACAGGACCTGGCCGCGGTTGTACGCCGTCGCCGCGGACCAGCCCGGGAAGGCCTTGCGGGCCGCTACCACCGCGTCGCGGACGTCCTTGCGGGACGCGTGGGCCGCGTTCGCCAGGAACTTGCCCTTCGCGTCCGTCACCGGGTAGACCCGGCCGGACTCCGAACGCGGGAACTTGCCGCCCACGTACAGCTTGTACGTCTTCGCTACGGAGATTCGGTCAGACATTCAGGTACGCCTCCAGCCCGGTGCGGCCGCCTTCGCGCCCGAAACCGGATTCCTGGTAGCCGCCGAACGGCGCGGCGGGGTCGAAGCGGTTGAAGGTGTTGGCCCAGACGACGCCGGCCCGCAGCTGGTTCGCCATCCACAGGATGCGCGAGCCCTTCTCGGTCCAGATCCCGGCCGAAAGCCCGTACGGCGTGTTGTTCGCCTTCGCGACGGCCTCGTCCGGCGTGCGGAACGTCAGCACCGACAGCACCGGGCCGAAGATCTCCTCGCGCGCGATGCGCATCGACTGGTGGACGTTCGCGAACACCGTGGGAGCGAAGAAGAACCCGCGGTCCGGCACCGGGCACGGGCTGGTCCAGCGCTGCGCGCCCTCGGCGTCACCCGCTTCGACGAGCCCGCGGATCTTCGCCAGCTGCTCGGCCGAGTTGATCGCGCCGATGTCGGTGTTCTTGTCCAGCGGGTCGCCCAGGCGCAGCGTCGAGACGCGGTAGCGGAGCTTCTCCAGCACCTCTTCGGCGATGGACTCCTGCACCAGCAGCCGCGAACCCGCGCAGCAGACGTGGCCCTGGTTGAAGAAGATGCCGTTGACGATGCCCTCGATCGCCTGGTCCAGCGGCGCGTCGTCGAAGACGATGTTCGCCGCCTTGCCGCCCAGCTCCAGCGTCAGCTTCTTCGCCGTGCCCGCGACTTCGCGCTGGATCGCCTTGCCGACCTCGGTCGAGCCGGTGAACGCGATCTTGTCGATGTCCGGATGCTCCACAATGGACGCGCCGATGTCGCCCGCGCCCGGCAGGATGTTCACCACGCCCGGCGGCAGCTCGGCCTGCTGGCAGATCTCGGCGAACACCAACGCGGTCAACGGCGTTGTCTCCGCCGGCTTCAGCACCACGGTGTTGCCGGTGGCCAGCGCGGGCGCGATCTTCCAGGCCAGCATCAGCAATGGGAAGTTCCACGGGATGATCTGCCCGGCGACGCCGAGCGGCTGCGGGTTCGGCCCGTAACCGGCGTACTCCAGCTTGTCGGCCCAGCCCGCGTGGTAGAAGAAGTGCGCCGCCGCGGTCGGGACGTCGGAGTCGCGCGACTCCTTGATCGGCTTGCCGTTGTCCAGGCTCTCCAGCACCGCCAGCTCGCGCGAGCGCTCCTGGATCAGCCGCGCGATGCGGAAGAGGTACTTCGCGCGCTCGGTGCCCGGCATCTTCGACCAGACGTTGTTGTACGCCTTGCGTGCGGCCTTGACCGCGGTGTCCACATCGGACTTCGACGCGGTACCGACCTCGGCCAGGACCTCTTCGGTGGCCGGGTTGATCGTCTTGAGCGGCTCACCCGAGCCGTCGACGAATTCGCCGTTGATGAACGGCTTGTAGTGGTCCTTGAGGTTCGCGATGGCCCGGGATTCGGGGGCCGGTGCGTACTCGAAAACGGGCATCAGTCCACCGTCACGTAGTCGGGGCCGCTGTAGTGGCCGTCCACCTGGGTGCGGCGCTGCAGCAGCAGGTCGTTGAGCAGGCTGGACGCGCCGAAGCGGAACAGGTCCGGGGTCAGCCACTGCTCGCCGGCGACCTCGTGCACCGCGACCAGGTACTTGATGGCGTCCTTCGTGGTCCGGATGCCGCCCGCGGGCTTGACGCCGCGCAGCTCGCCGGTGGTCACGTGCCAGTCGTGGACCGCCTGCAGCATGAGGTGCGTGACCGGCAGCGTCGCGGCGGGGGAGACCTTGCCGGTGGACGTCTTGATGAAGTCGCCGCCGGCCAGCAGCGCCAGCCACGACGCGCGCCGCACGTTGTCGTAGGTCGCCAGCTCGCCGGTTTCGAGGATGACCTTCAGGTGGGCGTCGCCGCAGGCGGCCTTGATGGCCTGGATCTCCTCGAAGACGTCCATGTAGCGGCCTTCGAGGAAGGCGCCGCGGTCGATCACCATGTCGACCTCGTGCGCACCCGCGTCGACGGCGATCTTCGTGTCGGCCAGCTTGATCTCGCGGCTGGTGCGGCCCGCGGGGAAGCCGGTCGCGACGCTCGCGACGTGCACACCGCTGCCCTTCAGCGCCTCGACGGCCGTCTCGACCATGTCCGGGTACACGCAGACGGCGGCGACGCGCGGGGTGTCCTGGCGTTCGGGATCGGGGCGGACCGCCTTCGCGGCGAGCGCCCGGACCTTGCCGCGGGTGTCGGCGCCCTCCAGCGTGGTCAGGTCGACCATGGAGATGGCGGTGTCGATGGCCCACCGCTTGGCGTCCTTCTTGATGCTGCGCGTGCCGAGGCCCGCCGCGCGCTGCTCGACGCCGACCTGGTCGACACCGGGCAGCCCGAGCAGGAAGCGGCGCAGGCTCGCTTCGTCGCGAGTCGCGTCCGTCAGCGGTGCCGGGGTGGCCGGCGCCGCTGACGTGCTGGTCGTGGCTGTCATGGGCCTGAGTCTAGGCGGCGGGTCCGACAACGCGAGCCCCCGTTGGGTGTGACGCTGGGTGCATAACGCGTCACATCGTCGAGGTCAGGCGCCTTCGATCTGTGGTGGTTCGCTGCGCTGCGCCGGTTTCCGGTAGACGACCACGCCGCCCCAGAAGCCGAGGCCGTTGATCTTCACCGTCGGCGCTGTCGGCGGGGCCGGGGGTGCTCCCGACTTGTCCTCCAGGATGAAGCCGCCCATGAAGCCGATGCCCGTGACGTCCACGTTGATGTCGTCCGGGACCGTGATCTGGATGCCGCCCATGATGGCGACCGCCGTGATCGTGCAGTGCTTTTCGGCGAACCGCGCTTGGCGGAGGTCGATCTCCGCGCCGCCCCAGAAGGCGAAGCTGTTGTGCTGCGGGGGCAGGACCCAGCTGCCCTTGCGGATCGCGCCGGACATGACGCCGATCGACACCGGGGAGCCCGGGTGGCCGCCGATCCGCTGGTCTGGGAAGCCCAGCGCGCGCGTCGTCGCCTGCTCCATCGCCGCGCCGGTCAACGGGAGGTCCGCCGTCACCGGCTTCAGTTCCCCCAGCGTCTTCGCCGCGTAGACCGTGGTGAGCCGCTCTTCGAGTTCGTTCACCGTGATTCGCCCTTCCGAGAGGGCGTTGTGCAGCACCTGGGCGACGCGCTCACGGTCGGCGTCGGAGGCCCGCATCTGGTCGGGCGTCAGTTCGCTCACCCGGGGGAGCCTAGCGGCGAACGCGACACTGCGTGTCCATCTTCCGGCGGACACGGGCACGATGGGCCGATGGGAGCACCAACGGTCGAATTCCCGGACGGCACCAAGGTCCGCGGGCGCGGTCTCGCGCGCCCCGCGCCGGGTGGGCCGGACCCGGATTTCGGGCTGTACCTGGGGACGCGCCGGTTGCGGCGCAAGCACGGCGGCGGCGTCACCTGGCCGCAGGAGTGGGTCACCTGGCCGGACTTCCTGCTGCCACTGCACCCGAAGGCCGCGCGGGCGTCGATCGTCGCGTTGCACGAGCGGGCGAAGGCGGGCGAAAACGTCGAAGTCGCGTGTTACGGCGGTGCGGGCCGGACCGGGACGGTCATGGCCTGCCTCGCGACGCTCTCCGGCGTCCCGGCCGGAGACGCCGTGGCGTGGGTGCGCGCGAACTACGACGAACGCGCCGTCGAAACCCCCTGGCAGCGCGGCTGGGTGAAACGGTTCGCCGACCGGCTAAGTTGACCCGCATGGATGTGCACGTCGTCGATCACCCCCTCGCGAAGGCCCGGCTCTCCACGATGCGCGACGCGCGCACCGACAGCGCCGCGTTCCGGGCCGCGCTGCACGAGCTGACCGTCATGCTGGTCTACGAAGCCACGCGCGACGTGCCGGTCAAGACCGAGCGGATCCACACACCGGTCGCGCGCACCGAGGGCTACAAGCTGGCCAGCCCGCCGTTGCTCGTCCCGGTGCTGCGCGCCGGGCTGGGCATGGCCGACCAGGCGCACAAGCTGATCCCGGACGCGCAGATGGGCTTCGTCGGCCTCGCGCGCGACGAGGAGACGCTGAAGCCGACGCCGTACCTCGAGTCGCTGCCCGAGTCGCTCGCGAACCGGCCGGTGCTGGTGCTCGACCCGATGCTCGCCACCGGCGGCTCGATGGAGTACACGATCCGGCTGCTGACCGACCGCGGCGCCGACGACGTCACGGCGATCTGCGCGCTGGCCGCGCCCGAGGGCATCGCCCACCTGGAGCGGACCGGCCTGCCGGTCCGGGTGGTCACGGCCAGCATCGACGAGCGCCTCAACGACTCGGGCTTCATCGTCCCGGGCCTCGGCGACGCCGGCGACCGCCAGTACGGCGCCGTCTAGCCTTGCCGGTCCTGCGGTGGCGGTGGATCGCGGTGGTCGCGGTCGCCGTCGCGGTCGTCACCGGCGCGTTGCTCTGGCTGTTCCTGGCCTGGTCCGGACGGCCCGACGCGCCGGTGCGGATCGACGCGGTCAAGACGGCGTTCGGCGTCGGCGCGGGGGCCGGCGGGGTGTTCGCGCTGTGGCTGGCGACGCGCCGCCAGCGCACGATGGAGCTGCAGCTGGCCGAGACGACCCGCGTCGCGGGCGTGACCGAGCGGGACCTCGAAGAGCGGCGCGTCACCGAGCTGTACACGAAGGCCGTGGAGCAGCTCGGCAACGACAAGGCGCCGGTCCGGCTCGGCGGGCTGTACGCGCTGGAGCGGCTCGGCCAGGACAACCCGAAGCAGCGTCAGACGATCGTCAACGTGCTGTGCGCCTACCTGCGGATGCCGTTCGCCGGCCCGCCCGACGGACTGCGTGGCCGGTCCGCCGCGGAACTCAGCGAGACGCCCGGGTACGACGACGCCGAGCTGCAGGTCCGGCTGGCCGCCCAGGAACTGCTCAAGACGCACCTGGGTCACGACGAACCGGGTTACTGGCCGGGGCTGGCGATCGACCTGCAGCGGGCTGTGCTCGTCGACTTCCGGCTGAGCGGCTGCACGGTCGCGGCCGCGGACTTCAGCCGCGCGACGTTCTTCGGCGCGGTCCACATCCGCGGCACGACCTTCACGCGCCAGGCCGGGTTCTACGGCACGGAGTTCACCTCGACGGCGAACTTCGACCAGTCGGTCTTCGCGGAGGGCGCCTTCTTCTCCTGGGCGCACTTCGCCCGTGAGGTCCGCTTCACCCGGACGCGCTCGGGCGGCCGGTTCCAGTTCTCCCACACGGCTTTCGACGCCGAAGTCCTCTTCGACGGCGGCGAGCACGCGGACATCGACCTCGGCGACGCGCGGTTCGGCGCAACACCCGCGGCGGTGCCGGCCACAGACGAGGTGTGAGCAGCCATCTGGGGGTACCGGTGGACCAGGCCGGTGACCGCGAACTGTGGGACCGGGCGGCCGGCGGTGACGAAGGCGCGTTCGGCGAGCTGTTCGAGCGGCACGCCGAGGCCGTCTGGAACCACGCGTACCGGCTGACCGGGTCGTGGTCCGGCGCCGAAGACCTGACGTCCACGACGTTCCTGACCGCGTGGCGCCGCCGCGCCGACGTCACCCTGGTGCGCGACAGCGCGTTGCCGTGGCTCTACACGGTCGCGGGCAACGCCGCCCGCGACGAATACCGCGGCGCGAAACGGCGGTTGCGATTGCTCCGGCGGATCCCGGACCCGCCGGTGGTGTCCGACCACGCCGACGCCGTCGCCGAGCAGCTCGACGGCGAGCAGCGGCTGCGGCGGATCGTCGAGGCCGTCCGGACGCTGCCGAGGGCGCAGCGCGAAGTCGTCGAACTCTGCCTGCTCGGCGACCTGAGCACCGGGGACGCGGCCGCGTTGCTGACCGTCGCCGAGGGCACCGTCCGCTCCCACTTGTCCCGGGCCCGCGCCCGGCTGCGTGCCCTGCTGGAGGAGAAATGAGCATCGAAGATCTCCCGGCGCGGCGTGCGCTGCCGGACGACGTCCGCGACCGGCTGCGGACGAGCGTCCACGAGGGCATCGCGAAGCCACACCGGAAGACGCACGTCTGGTACGCCGCGGCGGCCGCGGTGCTTGTTCTGGCCGCCGGTGCCGTGGTCGTGACGCGGCAGGTGCGGCCGCCTGCCGACACCGCGCCGGCGGTCACCGGCGGTGGTGGCCTGACGCTCGACGCCGAGCTGGCGACCGCGTCGCTGGACCGCTGCTGGGCTGCGGTCCGAGCGGCAGGCAAGACCGATCGGGTGCCGCCGCGCGCGGAGTGGGTCCCGCTGTTCACCGCGGAACAGGAGGGCGACGCGGTGGTCGCGGCGACCGCCGCCGGCAAGCCGCTGTTCTGCGAGACGACCGGGACGACCGTGACACTGTCGGATCCGGGAGCCACACCCGCGTACGCGCCCGGCACGCGGACCGGGCTGCTGCTGCGCAGCGCGACCGGGCTGGCGGCCGGCGTCGTCGATCCGGCCTTGCCGCGGGCGGACTTCATCGTGAAGACGGGCGGTGGTTCGGTGAGTTCGTGGCGGCTCCGCTTTTCCCCGGTCAGCCGTCAGTTCGTGGCGTTTACCGGGGCGCTGCCGGCGAAGTCGGAAGTGGCCGTCGGGGACCGGCGGGCGAATGCGCTGCCGGACGCGCCGGCGCCCCTGCTCGCGGTGACCGACCGCCCGGAACCGGCCGACCGCACCTCCGCCGCGGGCCGGGCCCTGGGCGAGTGCCTCACCGACGCCGACGTGGTGATCCCGGATGCCGCGGCCTACCGGCCGGGACCGTTGCTGAAGGAAGGCGGCTACCAGGTCGTCATGGGGGGCCGGGGTGACCGGGTGATCGTCTGCACCCGGGAGCCGGACTACTGGCGGCCGGGGACGCAGGCCCGCGCCTACCCCGACCTGGCTGGCAATCGCCAGGTCCCGGCCCGGGTGCTACCGGTGGACACGCTCGGCAGCCCCGAAGCGGGGGCGGCGCCAGGGATCGCCCGCATGCCGCTCGCCGTGGTGCTGCCCGCTTCAGCGACCTCGGCCGGGTTCGAGTTCGGCACCGGTAGCGGCGGCGACCTGGTGGTCACCGACGGGATGGCGCTCGGCTGGGTGCCGCGCGGTTACGCCGGGAAGGCCGACGCGAAGGTGCACGTCCGGGCGTTCGACGCGCACGGCGCGGTCGTCTACGACGGGACGCTGCCGCTGGTGTGAGCCAGCCAGCCGGAGGCGTTCGCGCGCAGGGCGGTCTCGTACGTGCTCGTGACGTCGAACTCCTCCGGCAGGTTGCCGGTCAGCTCCAGCGAGACGAGCCCGTGCACGAACGCCCAGCAGGCGACCGCGACCGTCTCCGGCGGGACGTCGACGAAGACGCCGTCGGCGATGGCCTGGCGGATGATGAGCTCCAGCGGCTTGAGCGTCTCGCGGGCGAGTTCTTCGGCGTCCTCGTTGGGCTCGAACCCGGGGACGGACCTGGTGAACATGATCCCGTAGAGGTTCGGGTCGGCCAGCGCGCTCGCGCGGTAAGCGCTTCCCAGCGTCACGAGGTCCTCGACGGCGTCACCGGACAGCGGGGTCCCGGCCATCCGGACGCCGAACCGGCGGAACCCCTCCGTGTAGAGCGCGTTCACCAGATCGGGTTTGCTGCCGAACAGGGAGTACACGGCGGTGGTCGACGTCCCGGCGTCGGCGGCCAGCTTCCGCAGGGAAAGCGCCTTCGGCCCGTCGGCGGCGATCAGCTCACCGGCGCGGTCGAGGAGCTTCAGCCGGAGCGCTTCGTCGTGCGTACGTGGTCGAGCCATGCACGCAGCGTATCGGAACGCTGTTATGAATAGCCAGAGCGTGGAGTTGACCTGGAGTGCACTCCAGGTCGTAGTGTCGAGGTCATGAGCTACTCGATAGCGGAAGCCGCTCGACGTAGCGGGCTGTCCATCGACACCCTCCGGTACTACGAGCGCATCAAACTGCTCGACCCGCCCGCCCGCGACACCGCGGGCCGCCGGGCGTACTCCGACGACGACCTCGGCTGGCTGGGGTTCCTGACCAAGCTCCGCACGACCGGGATGCCCATCAAGAGCATGCGCGAGTACGCGTCGCTGCGCCGCCACGGCGTCGCCAGCGCGGGCCGCCGCAAGGCGCTCCTGGTGGAACAGCGCCGGTCGGTCGCCGAGCGGATCGCCGAGCTGCAGGGCTGCCTCGACGTCCTCGACTACAAGATCGACAACTACGCCCAGGTCGAGCAGCGCGTGCTCGGCATCGAACCCGGCAGGGAGGAAATCTCCGCATGAAGACGAGGAAGCTCGGCGGACTGGAAGTCGGTGCGCAGGGGCTGGGCTGCATGGGCATGAGCCAGGCGTACGGCGTCTTCGACAACGAAGACGAGTCGATCGCGACGGTCCACCGGGCCCTCGACCTCGGCGTCACGCTGCTGGACACGGCGAACGTCTACGGCGGCGGCGTCAACGAAGAGCTCGTCGGCCGCGCGATCGCCGGCCGCCGCGACGAGGTCGTGCTCGCGACGAAGTTCGGCATCGTCTGGACCGACGGCGCGATGAGCGCCCGCGGCGACGCCGAGTACGTCAAGCAGTCGTGCGACGAGTCGCTGCGGCGCCTCGGGGTCGACCACATCGACCTCTACTACCAGCACCGCGTCGACCCGGACACGCCGATCGAGGAAACCTGGGGCGCGCTGGCTTCGCTGGTGGAGGCGGGCAAGATCCGTTACGCGGGCATCTCGGAGGCGAGCGCCGCGACGATCCGCGCCGCGCACGCCGTGCACCCGGTGACCGCGCTGCAGAGCGAGTGGTCCCTGTGGACGCGCGGCATCGAAGGCGAAATCCTCGACACGTGCCGCGAGCTGGGCATCGGCGTCGTCCCGTTCTCCCCGCTGGGCCGGGGTTTCCTGACCGGCGCGGTGACGTCGGTGAAGGACCTGCCGGAGGGCGACATGCGCCGCGGCCTGCCGCGCTTCGCCGACGGCAACATCGAGCGCAACATGGCGATCGTCGACGCGCTGCGCAAGCTCGCCGAGGAGAAGGGCGTCACCGCCGGCCAGCTCGCGCTGGCGTGGGTCCAGTCCCACGGCGAGGACGTCGTCCCGATCCCGGGGACGAAGCGGCGCAAGTACCTGGAGGAGAACGTCGCGGCGGCATCGCTGGATCTGACGGCGACGGACATCGAAGCCATCGAAGCGGCAGCCCCGGCGGACGCGATCGCGGGAGAGCGCTACCCGGAACGCCTGGCCCGCGCAGCCGGCAAGTAACGCACGCCCCGGCCCGTCGTGAGTGGTTAGGGCGGTTAGAACCGCCCTAACCACTCACGAGGCCGGGCACGCTGGGAGTTGCCTCTGAAGGTTTTCTGAGATCTCCGGGCCAGGCTCGGTCCCGATCATGCGGTCGGTGCCGAGCCTGGAGGTCTTCGTGTCCGAGGAAGTTCTCGACTATCTGGTCGTCGGCGCGGGGCCGGCCGGGTTGCAGCTGGGGCAGTTCCTCGGCCACGCCGGCCGGCGGTACCTCGTGCTGGAGGGCGGGTCCGCGCCCGGCACGTTCTTCGGCACCTACCCGCGGCACCGGACGCTCATCTCGATCAACAAGAAGTACACCGGCTGGACCGACCCGGAGCTGAACCTCCGGATGGACTGGAACTCGATTCTCGCCGACGGCGACGACAAGCCGGTGCTCTTCACCGACTACAGTGAGAAGCTCTTCCCGGTCGCCGAGGATCTGCTCCGCTACCTCGCCGATTACACGGCGAAGCACCAGATCAACGTCCGGTACGACACGCGCGTGACGCGCATCGGGCGTGACGGCGAAATCTTCGTGGTCGCCGCCGGTGACGCCGAGTTCCGCGCCCGACGGCTGGTCATGGCCACCGGCGTCAGCAAGTCCTACACCCCGGACATCCCCGGGATCGAGCTCGCCGACCAGTACTCCGACGTCTCCGTCGACCCGCAGGAGTTCAAGAACCAGCGGGTCCTGGTGCTGGGCAAGGGGAACTCCGCCTTCGAGACGGCGGACAACCTGATCGAGACGGCCGCGATCGTGCACGTCGGCGGCCCGCGGCCGGTGAAACTGGCCTGGCGCACGCACTTCGTCGGGCACCTCCGCGCGTACAACGCGGGCATCCTCGACATGTACCAGCTCAAGCTGCAGCACGCGATCCTCGACGGCGACGTCCGCGAGATCCGCAAGGACGCCGACGGCTACCACGTCAAGTACGCCTTCGCCCGGGTCGACGAGATCGTCAAGGAGATCCGCTACGACCGCGTGATCATCTGCACCGGCTTCCGCTTCGACGCCGACGTCTTCGACGACGACACGCGCCCGCAGCTCACCATCAACGACCGCTTCCCGGCGCAGACGTCCAGCTGGGAGTCGGTCAACGTGCCCGGCCTCTACTTCGCCGGCACGATCACGCAGGTCCGCGACTTCAAGAAGGCCACCAGCGCGTTCATCCACGGCTTCCGCTACGGCGTCCGCGCGCTGGCCAAGGTCCTCGGCGAGCGCTACCACGGGACGCCGTGGCCGAGCACCGAGCTGCCTGCGAAACCGGACGCGCTGACCGAGGCCGTGATCACCCGGATCAACCGGACTTCCGCGCTGTACCAGCAGTTCGGCTTCCTCGGCGACGTCCTCACGATCGACGGCGACACCGCGCGCTACCTCGAAGAGGTGCCGGTGGCGCGGGTACTGGACGACCCGCCGGAGAACGCTTTCGTCGTCACCCTCGACTACGGCCCGGACCACGACAAGATCGACCCGTTCGACTTCGTCGCCCGTGCCAGCCAGGACCAGGCCAACGACCACGGCGAGGGCCACTACCTGCACCCGATCGTCCGGCACTACCGCCGCGGCGAGCTGGTCGCCACCCACCACGTGACCGAGAACCTCGAGAACGAGTGGGACCGGGAAGTCCACATCGGACCGCTGACCGCGTTCTTCACCAAGGAGTTGTGATGCGCACGATCGCGGAGTTCGAGGCGGTGGCGCGGCAACGGCTCGAACCGGCGCACTACGACTACTACGCGGGCGGCGCGCAGGACGAGATCACCCTCGCCGAGAACGAAAGCGCGTTCCGGAAGCTGAAGCTGCTGCCCCGCGTCCTGCGCGGCAGCGACAAGCGGGACCTGAGCATCGAGCTGCTCGGCTCCCAGGCGTCCATGCCGATCCTGATCGCGCCGACGGCGTTCCACCGGCTCGCGCACGCCGACGGCGAGCTCGCGACGGCCCGGGCCGCGGCGCTCGCGGGCACGATCATGATCGTCAGCATGGCCTCGACCACGGCCATCGAGGACGTCGCCGCGGCGGCGCGGGAGGTCGCGCCCGACCCGGCCCTGTGGTTCCAGCTCTACCTGCAACCGGACCTCGAGTTCACCGAGGCGATCGTGCGGCGCGCCGAAGCCGCCGGCGTCAAGGCGTTCGTCGTCACCGTGGACTCCCCGGTGCTCGGCCGCCGCGAGCGCGACGACCGCAACGACTTCCACGACCTGCCGTCGGGATTTGCCGTCGAGAACCTGCGCGATATCGGCGAGAACCGCAGCGGCGGCAACGCCAGCCACGTCCGCGACATCGTCATGTCGGCCGGGCTGAACTGGGAGCACATCGCCTGGCTGCGCTCGAAGACGAAGCTCCCGGTGCTGATCAAGGGCGTCCTGCACCCCGAGGACGCGCGCCTCGCGGTGCACCACGGCGTCGCCGGGATCGTCGTGTCCAACCACGGCGGCCGTCAGCTCGACACCGTCCCGGCCACCATCGACGTCCTCCCCGAGATCGCGGCGGCCGTCGGCGGGGCGATGCCGGTGCTGCTCGACGGCGGGATCCGCCGCGGCACCGACGTCGTCAAGGCCCTGGCGCTCGGCGCGGACGCGGTCGGCGTCGGCCGTCCCGTGGTGTGGGGACTCGCCGCGGGCGGGCGCGAGGGCGTCTCGAAGGTGCTGGAACTGCTGCGGGAGGACTTCGACCAGGCGCTCGCGATGTGCGGCGGGCGGCAGCCGGCGGATCTCACTCCGGACCAGGTGCGCCGATGATCGGGAAAGCGCTTGCCGCGGCGGCCCTGGCCACCGCGCCCGCGTGGCTGCCCGGCCGGGTCGTCGCGCTGCGGGTGAAGATCTTCTCGCTGGTCAACGGCGAGGACACGGTGACGATCCCGGGCGAGCAGGTCGGCGCCGAGGACTTCCGGCGCGTCTACGCCGACCCGGCGGCGAACGGCCGCAGCCGCGGCGCGGCGCTGTCGGACCTGTTCTGGTACTGGCTCGCGCCGGGCCCGGAGGTGCACCAGGAGCACCTCGAACCGGGGCCGCGCTACGACGAGGTCGCCAAGTGCACCCGGCACATCCTGGTGAAGTCCAAAAAGGACTCCGAGGAGCTGACCCGGCGGGTCGCGACGCACGTGCTGGACCGGCTGGACGGCGGCCTGATCCGGCTGCGCGACGAGATGATGCCGATCTGGGCCGAGCTGTACTACGAGCTGGTCTTCGAAGAACCCTGCCCGCCGGAAGCGCGCGACCTCATCGTGGCGAACGCCGACGACGTCGTCTCGGCCCTGAAGTGCGTGCGGCCGCGGAACATGCGCCGCCGGGCCCGGCTCACGAAGTACCTGCGGCGGCGCCTCGACGACGTCCCGCACCCGCTGCCGGAGTCGCTGACGCCGCAGGAGCAGGTCTACTACCTGCAGGGCACGTTCTTCAACACCGCCGTCGTGCAGATGTCCGAGGCGATGGCGCACCTGCTGATGATCGTCGCGCAGCACCCGGACGTGCAGCGGCGCCTCGCCGAAAACCCGGACGACGACGCCTACTTCGACCGCGTCATCGACGAAGGCCTGCGGACGTACCCGCTCTTCGGCATCGCGCACCGGATCTCGACGGCCGACATCGAGCTGGCGAACCTGACCATCCCGGCCGGCACCGTGCTCTGCTTCAGCTACCCCGACTTCCACCACGCCGGCTTCGAGCACCCGGAGGAGTTCGACCCGGAACGCTGGTGCTCGCACGCCGTCCAGGCCAAGAAGGACGTCAACTTCGTCCCGTTCGGCATCGCCCAGAACCGCGCCTGCCCGGCACGCGGGCTGGCGCCGCTGACCATGCGCGTCGTGGCGCGGGAGGTGCTGCGCCGGTTCAGCCTCGCCTCGACCGCCGGGCACACGCGCTCGATCCCGAACCGCGGTCCCGCGCTGCTCACGCCCGTCGGCGCCCGCCGCAAGCGCGCGCCGCTGGTGTGGCTCGCGGTGCGCGACCGCTGGGAAGACGTCTGGCGCAGCCTCGCCCAGCTCGTGTTCGGCACGTACATGGTCATCGACGCCCGTCGCCAAGCCCTCTGCTCGACCTACTTCGCCGGAGGAAAGTCATGACCCCCACCGAAGCGGCGCCGGCGTTCTTCCTCGCCGTCGCGGTCATCCTCGTGGTCTGCCGGGGCGTCTGCATGGTCGCGGTGCGGCTGGGCCAGCCGCCGGTGGTCGGCGAGATGATCGCCGGCGTGCTGCTCGGCCCGTCGCTGCTCGGGCTGGTCCTGCCGGCCGTGCAGACGGGGTTGTTCCCGGACGGCGTCCGCCCGCTGCTCTACGTCGGCGGCCAGATCGGCCTGGTCATCTACATGTTCGGCGCGGGGTACGAGTTCAGCCTGCGCAGCATCCGCGGCTCGGTGAAGTCGGTCGGCGCGATTTCGGCGGCCGGCACGGTCGTCCCGCTGGCGCTCGGCGTCGGGGTCGCGGTGTTCGGGTCGAGCTGGGCCGGCATCGGCAAGGACGGCGTTTCGCTGGTGACGTCGGCGGCCTTCGTCGGCGTCGCGCTGGCCATCACGGCGTTCCCGATGCTCGCGCGGATCATCACCGAACGCGGGCTCGGCGGGACGCGGTTCGGCTCGCTCGCGCTGGCCTGCGGCGCCCTCGACGACGTTCTGGCGTGGGTCCTGCTGGCCGTCGTGCTCGGCATGCACGCCGACTCGGCCGGGCCGGTGGCCCTCGCCGTCGGCGGCGGGCTGCTGTTCGCGCTGCTGCTGGTGCTCGTCGGGCGCCGGGTGCTCGCGAAGGCGATGGGCAGCGACCGGATCTCCGCCGACCAGAAGATGCTGATCACGGCGTTGACGTTGTTCGCGGCCGCCTGGTTCACCGACATCATCGGCCTGTACGCGGTGTTCGGCGCCTTCTGCGTCGGCATCGTGTTCCCGCGGGTGCCCGCCGCGGACGCCGTGCTCGCGAAGATCATGCCGATCGGGCGGATCGTGTTCCTCCCGCTGTTCTTCACCTATTCCGGCCTGAACACCCGGTTCGCCCTGCTCGCCGACCCGAAGCTGCTGCTGTTCGCGGTGCTCTGCGTCGTGGTCGCGATCATCGGCAAGTTCGGCGCCTGCTGGGGCGCGGCCCGGCTGGTGGGGGAGTCGCAGCCGGTCGCGCTGCGCGTCGGCGCGTTGATCAACGCCCGCGGGCTGATGCAGCTGATCGCGCTCAACGTCGGGCTCGCGGCGGGGATCGTTTCGCCCGCTTTGTTCACCGTGCTGGTGCTGGTCGCTCTGGTGACGACCGTCATGACCGCGCCGGTGCTCAGCTGGCTCGACCGCCGCGATGCCCGCAGAGGGACCACCGAAGTGGTCCTGATGGCGGAACCGGTACCGCTAACCGGGAAAAGTTGAGGGTTCAATACCAGAAAATAACTGCCAGTATGGGGTCGTGCACGATGCGGCGGAGAAACCGAGAGTGCTCCTCGTCGAGGATGACCGCGAACTCGCGGGCCTGCTCGCCGAGCTGCTCGCGGACGAAGGCTACGAGACGGACGCGGCGTACGACGGTCAGCGGGGGTTGCACCTCGGTCTCACCGGGCGGTACGACGTGATGATCATCGACCGCCGGTTGCCGGTGCTCGACGGCCTGGAGCTGCTCGCCCGGCTCCGGGCCCGGGCGGTGACCACGCGCGTCCTGATGCTGTCGGCGCTGAGCACGCTCGCCGACCGCGTCGGCGGGCTCGACGCCGGCGCCGACGACTACCTCGTCAAGCCGTTCGAGACCGAGGAGCTGCTGGCCCGGCTGCGCGCGCTGGGCCGCCGTGACCTCGACGGCGCCGAGTGCATCCCGCTCGGCACCGCCGCGCTCGACCTGCAGCGCCACGAGGTCGTGCTACCGCGCGGCGAGCGGATCACGTTGTCCGGGCGCGAGTTCGAGCTGCTGCGGGCGCTGGCCCAGCGGCCGAAGGCGATCCACCCGCGGGCGGCGTTGCGCACCCGCGTGTTCGCCGACTCGACCGGTGAGTCCATTGTGGACACCTACGTCTACTACCTGCGGCGCAAGCTCGGCCGGGACGTCGTGCGCACGGTGCATGGGCTCGGCTACCAGATCGGCGCGGTGTGAGACCCCGCGGCGACCCCGGAGACCCCGAAGCCCGCGCCCTGCGCCGGGCGCGGTGGGTGATCACCACGCAGATCGCCGTGGTGGTGTCGCTGCTGGTGGCCGTCGCGGGCGGGATCGCCTACGGGATGCTGCTGTCGGGCCAGCACGCCGACGCCGACCGGACGCTGGCCCGCACGATCGAACTCGGCCCCACCGCGACCCCGCCCGGCTGCGTCTGGCTGTTCACGCCCGCGCTACATGCGCCCGCCGGGCCGTCGCCGGCCGGGGTGCCGGTCGCCGGGCTGGCCGCGCTCACGCCGTCGCCGGGTGATGTCCACACGGAACGCCGCTCGCTCGGCGGCATGACGTACACGATCCGCGTGGAGAACCACGGCGGCGTCGTCTCGCAGGCGTACTTCGAGGAGCGGTACCAGATCCAGGACCGCTCGTCGCTGCTGTTCGGGCTCGGGATCGCCGAGCTGCTGGCGCTGCTGGCGGCGGTGGTGTGCGGCCGGGTGCTGGCGTGCCGGGCGATCCGGCCGCTGGCCGACGCGCTGCGGCGGCAGCGCACGTTCGTCTCGGACGCCTCGCACGAGCTGCGCGCCCCGCTGACCCGGCTGCACACCCGGGCGCAGCTGCTGGCCCGGCGGTCGTCGGAGCGGGACCGCGACGGGCTGGAGCAGCTGGTGCGTGGGACGCGGGAGCTCGGCGAAGTCGTCGAAGACCTGCTGCTGTCCGCGCAGGCGTGCGGTGGCCGGCCGGAGCTGGTGCCGGTGGAGCTGGGCGTGCTGGCCGAGGAAGCGGTCGCGGCCGAGGCGGTGCGCGCGGGGGCGGGCCAGGTCCGGATCGCGGTGACGCGCGAGCGCGGGCCGTACGTCGTCCAGGGCGTCCCGACGGCGTTGCGGCGCGTGCTCTCGGCGTTGCTGGACAACGCACTGGGCCACACCCCGCCGGGCGGTTCGATCGAGGTGTGGCTCGGCCAGCCGGACGACCGGTACGTGGAGCTGCGGGTCCGCGACACGGGCGTCGGCTTCCCGGCGGCGGATTCGGACCGCATCTTCGAGCGCTTCGCCCGCGGCACCGAGGGCGACGGCCGCCGCTTCGGCCTGGGCCTGGCGCTGGTCCGCGAGGTGGTGACGGGCCACGGCGGCACGATCGCCGCCGTCGCCCGCCCCGGCGCCGGAGCGACGTTCACCCTCCGCCTGCTGCGCGCCGACCTCGCCTGACTCACGTGATCAAGGCCGTAACTCGCGTGATCGACGCCGGATCACGTGAGTTCCGGGTCTGATCACGCGAGTTACGTGCTGAAGCCCAGTACGAGGCGGATCTCGCGGGCCAGTGCGGGGTCGAGGTCGGCGTAGATCGCTTCGATGTCCGCGCGCACC
This sequence comes from Amycolatopsis sp. NBC_00348, assembly GCF_036114655.1. Classification (NCBI taxonomy): domain Bacteria; kingdom Bacillati; phylum Actinomycetota; class Actinomycetes; order Pseudonocardiales; family Pseudonocardiaceae; genus Amycolatopsis; species Amycolatopsis sp. NBC_00348. The sequence continues at coordinate 9,318,953 of NZ_CP107994.1, forward strand.
TCCGCGGACGGTTTCGTGTAGACGTTCGTCAGGTGCTGCCGGCAGGCTCGCAGGTCCTGGTGCGCGTCGGCGCCCAGGTCCGGGTCGTGCAGCAGGCCGAGGTCGGTGTGCAGCCGCAGCCAGGTGTCCCGGTCGCGCAGCAGGGCCGCGGCCGCCCGTCGCGTGTGGACCGGGTGCTCCGGGCTCAGCAGGACCCGGAGCGCGGGCACGTCGACCAGCGCGGGCTTGCCGCGCAGGAACTCCACGACCTGCCGGGTCACCGCGGGGGACGGGTCGGTCAGCAGCGGCGACACCGCCGTCGACTCCGGCGCCACCCGGCGCAGGCCGCGGACGGCCAAGGCCCGGAACCGCGGCCGCTCGTCGGTGAGGTTCTGCTCCAGCCGTCCGGCGTCTTCCGACGTCCCGGTCTCGCCGAGCCCGGCGAGCACGCCCGCGGAGATCGGTAGCTCGCGGTAGTGCGCGGCCGGGTCGCCGCCCGCCTTCAGCACCAGCGCTTGCGCCATCGAGCGCACGGCCGACGCCCGGTCGGCGAGGTGAGCCACCGCGGTGTCTTCGCCGAGAAGGGTCAGAGCGCGCATCCGGATCTTCGGCGTCCCGGCGGCGAGCAGTTCCTCGACGGCCGCACCGCGGTCGAGGAGTTCTTCCCCGCAGCGCGATCGGATCCGGAAGTCGTGGTCCGTTGTGGCGATGTCGAGCAGTCGCGCGGCCGGGAGAAGCCCGATCGCCTCACTGTGTGCGAAGCGTCGGCTCTCGCGGTCCGCCAGGGCCAGCGCGTCGTCGAGCAGCCGAGGGGTCAGCGCCTGGCGGAACAGTGTGGTCATCCAGTCGTCGACCTGCCGCCGTCGCAGCACGCCGATCAGCGGCAGCATCGCGCGGAACGCCGGTTCGTCCAGTTTGGACAGTGTCAGCGGCCGCGCGAGATCCCGGATCGGCCGCACCCAGTCGACGCAGCGGATCAGCAACAGGGGCAGTACTTCGGGATCGGTGCGGACCGCGAGCCGCTCGACGGCGGCTTCGCGCAGGCGCCCATTCCCGTGGCACGCGGCCTCGGCCAGTTCGGCCCGCGAAGGACGGCGGCTCAGCCGTGCGTCGTGTCCGGTCCACCACGACCCCCGGAACGCCAGGTCGAACTCCGCCCAGCGCCGGACGTCACCGGCCGCGAACTCGTCGAGATCCTCGACGGTCAGTTCTGTTTCCAGCATCCGGCATTCCCCCTCGGCGCCCAGGATGCCCCGGGCACCGAGGGGGAGTCGAACCGATTTCAGGCCAGCAGCGCGGTGACGGCCGCCGGCGCGTCCGCGATGGCGACCGGGTTCTGCTCGCGCGTGGCGAGGCTGCGGACCGTCACGTTGCCGGCCGCCCAGTCCTCCTGGCCGACGATCACCACCGCGACCGCACCCGCCTTGTCCGCGCGGGTGAGCTCCTTGCCCAGCTTGCGGTGCTCGATCGGCGTCGACGTGCGCAGCCCGGCCTGGCGCAGCGACTGCGCGACCGTGCGGGCGGCGTCCGAGAGGTCTTCGGTGACCGGGATGACCATGACGTCGACCTCGCTGCGCGGGGCCGGGGTGAGGCCGTGCGTCTCGAGGAAGTCGATCAGCGTGACGTCGCCCATGCCGAAGCCGATGCCCGGGATCTGCTGCGCGGTGAACATCGACGCGAGGTCGCTGTAGCGGCCGCCGCCGAACAGGGCGCGGCGGTTCTCCGGCGCGGTGTCGAAGACCTCGAACACGGTCGACGTGTAGTACGCCAGCCCGCGCACGATGATCGGCTCGTACTTGACCAGCGACCCCGCGCTGCTGTTGAGCACCTTCACCAGGTTCGACTGCTCCCGCACCGCCGCCGGCAGCTCCTCCAGGAGCGCCTCGCCCATGTCGAGCGTCTCGGCCAGCTTGTCGAACTGCTTGTCCGACAGGCCGATCTCGCCAGCGCCCTCCGCCAGCTTCTCGCGGGGGTACTTCTCCCAGCGGTCGACCAGCGCGAACACCTGGGAGAGGTGGTCCTCGGAGACGCCGGCGACGTCGGTCAGCGCCGACGTCAGCAGGTTCCGGTCGTTGACGCGCAGCACGAACATGTCCGGCGTCGCGCCCAGCGCGGCCATCATCTCGTGCACCAGCTCGAAGATCTCGATCTCGCAGTTGGCGCTGTCCGAGCCGAAGATGTCCGCGTTGATCTGCCAGTGCTCCCGCACCCGGCCCCGCTGCGGCGCCTCGTACCGGTGGCAGTTCGGGTGGCTGTACCAGCGCACGGGGAACGACAGCGACTTCGCGCTCCCGGCGATCATCCGCGCCACCGACGGCGTCATCTCCGGGCGCAGCGCCAGCCGCCGCCCGTGCTTGTCGGTGAGCGTGTACAGCTGCTTGTCGGCGAGCTCCTGGCCGGACTTGCGTTCGTAGATCTCGGCGGATTCGAGGATCGGGCCGTCGTAGCGGAGGAAGCCGCGGCGCTCGAGGACGTCGTAGAGATGTCCGAACACCTGCGTGCGCACGGACATCTCGGCGGGCAGGAAGTCCCGGGTCCCCTTGTAGGGCGCGGTCGGCAGGTATTCAGGCACGTGACCAGCTTAACGACCGGTTTTGTCAGGGGAATGCGACCCCGTACGCGGTGAGCAGCGTCGCCGCACCGAGCAGCAGAGCACCGACGGACGTCACCCGCCCGCCGAGCTTCCCCCGGTTCGGGAGGAGGTGCAGGAAGAACCCGCCGGACTGCGCCAGGATCCCGAACAGCAACAGGAAACTGCCGATCCACAGGGTGGTGTCGGAGAAGGTCGTGCGGCTCAGGATCTGCAACGCGACCAGGGCGAGGATCAGCAGAACGCCGGCGTGCGCGTGCCCGGCGCGGAACATCGCCCGCTGGTGCTCGGTGAGCTTCCGGTCGCGCATGACGCCCATCAGCGCGTAGCCGCCGTACATCACGGTGGGCAGCGAGACCAGGGCGATCACGGTGAAGAGCTGGATGGGGCCGTGCATCGGGACTCCTTTGTGGTGGGGTGGCGAGAGTTACGGTAACACTGTTTTAAAACGGTGTCACGGAACTTGGGGTTCCCCGATCGGGGAAGCGGCTGGGGGTGACCTTGCCGTAGGGGAGGGGTGGGGGGCGGTGGTGGCGCGTGGGCTGGGCGCGGTTCCAGCCGGGTGGGTGACGTTGGGGGCTGCGCGAGTGGCCCGTTCGTGCCGGAACGGGCGCGAGTGGTCCGTTCGTGCCCCAGCGCGACAGCGCGAGTGGCCCGCTGGTGTTGAGGCTGGGCCGAGTGGCCCGTTCGTGGTGGGGGCGGCGCGAACGGCCCATTCGTGACGTAGAGGGTGCGGTTGGTCCGTTCGCGCGCTCAGCGCTGCGGCGCAAGTGGCCCGTTCGTGCCGAAACGGGCGCGAGTGGCCCTTTCGTGCCCGGCGCGCGATGCGAGCGGTCTGTTCGTGTCGTGTGGAGCGCGAGTGGTCCGTTCGTGCGCGGAGGGTGCGAGTGGCCCGTTCGTGCGCTTGGCGAACCGGCGCGAGTGGTCTGTTCGTGCCGAAGTGGGCGCGAGTGGTCCGTTCGCGTCCAGCGAGTCGGCACGAAAGGTCCGTTCGCGCCGCGAACACAGGCGCGAGTGGACCGTTCGTGCGCTTGGTGAACTGGCGCGAGGGGACCGTTCGCGTGCTTGGCGAACCGGCGCGAGTGGACCGTTCGTGCCGAAACGGGCACGAGTGGCCCGTTCGCGACCGACCGACCGACCGACCTACGCGGCCGCGCGGCCCCGGGCCAGTACCAGCAGCGGGTTCCGCAGCGCTGCGAGTGAAGCCAGCGGATCGCCCTCGACCACCAGCACGTCCGCCGCCAACCCGGCCTCAAGCCGCCCCGTTACAGCCGAAAGACCCAGCCCCGCCGCGCTGTCCTCCGTCGCTATCTCCAGGATCCGGCGGCGGCCGAAGCCGAGCCACTCGTACAGCTCCAGCGCGCCGACCGGGTCGTCGAACACCGAGCCCGGCAAGCCCGCGTCCGTACCGGCCAGCAACCTGACCCCGTGCTCCTCCAGCCACGGCAACCGGCCGTACATCGCCTGTGCCACCTCGGGACCCAGCTTCTCGACGATCGTCCGCCAGTTGCGGCTGCTCGTCGAACACGCCGAAATCCCCCGGGTGGCCATCGCGGCCGCCACCGGATCCCGGCGGTCGAACGTGCGGGGGCCCGTCATGAAACTGCAGTGCTCGATCGTCGACACCCCGGCCTCGACCGCCGCCTCGATCGTGTCGGCGCCGTGGGCGTGGGCCGCTACCGGCAAGCCGTGTGAAGCCGCGTGCGTGACGATCAGTGCCAGCTGCCGGGCGTCGAACTGCGGCTCCCACATGTCCGCGCCGCCCTCGGTGATCTGGCCGCCGGTGGCCATCACCTTGATGACGTCCGCGCCCGCTGCGGCGTTTTCGTCGATCAGGGACCGGATCGACGCGTCGGACGTCGTGGCGCCGCCGAAGAAGTGGCAGTGGCCGTCCGGCACCGTGATCGGCGGGCCGGACACCAGCAGCCGCGGGGCCGCCGCGCCCTCCAGGGACGCCCGCACCGCCGCGCCCAGGTGGCCGCGGTCGCCCAGGTCCCGGACCGTCGTCACGCCGCTGCGCAGCATCGACGCCAGCCGTGCGCGGGCGTCCTCCAAAGAGGGGCCCGCCAGGAAGTGGGCCAGCATCTCGCGTGAGGCGTCGAAGGCCAGGTGCACGTGGGCGTTGAACAACCCCGCCAGTGCCGTGCCGGTCGGGAAGTCGTGCCGGACAGCGCCGGGCGCGGCCTGCGCCAGCACCTCCGCTCGCGGACCCACCGCCACGAGGACGCCGTCGCGCACCAGGATCGCGCCATCCGGAACCGGCGTCGACGGCCGTGGCAGCACCCGGCCGGCCGTGATCAGGGTGTCCACGTCACGCGCCCATCGCGGCCGAGAGCGCGAGCAGCGGCCGGACGTCGGATTCGATGTCGTCGGCTCCCGCGGGCAGCACCTGCTTGGCGCGGCCGTCGCTCTCCTCGCCCGCCGCGTGCCGCCGCAACGCCGTCTTCAACGCGGCCGCCGCGGCGCCCGGGTCGGTGGCGACGACCTCGCCGAAGTCCGCGTCCAGGTACGGGGACAGCTGCACCAGGCCGTCGCGGATCTCGATCACCCGGCGGTAGTAGACGCGGTGCACGGTGCGCGGCGAGAACCGCTCGCGCGGCGGCGTCCGCAGCACGATGCTGGGGAACGCGCCGACCAGGACCGTCCACAGTGGATCGAGGGCCTGGTGCTCGTGCCGGTGCCGCCGTCGCCGCCGCATCGCGGACAGCCGCGCCCGGACGCCGGGGTAGGTGACGCCGGCCAGGAACAACGCGCCGCCGATGATCACGAACGGCACCCCGAGCAGCAGCAGGATCCGGACGACCGGCCCGAACGCCCACGCCACCACGATGTACAGCGCGCGGAAGATGCTGCCGACGGCCGCGCTCGCGAGGCCGACCGCGCTCATCCGCAGCCCGATCCGCAGGTTCCGGTCGGCGACGCGCAGGTAGCGCACGATCCACGCCGTGCAGGCGATCAGGCCGTAGATCAGGTACAGCCCGGCACCCAGGTAGAACAACGCGACGCCGCTGTCGTGGATCGTCGCCGGCCCGAGCGCGGCGCCGCGCAGCTCCGGCGGCGTCAGGTCCATCGCGACGATCATCAGCGCGATCGCCGCGGCCAGCGGCACCAGCTCGACGACCACGCGCCCGTAGCGGCGGATCGGCCCCAGCGCCGAGCCGAGGAAGAACAGGACCAGCGCGCAGACGGCGCAGGCGAGCAGCGCGTTGTTCGCCACCCGCGCGCCGCCGAGGCCGAAGACGGCGTCGAAGGCGTCCGAGATCACCTGTTGCTGGAGGAGGAACGCGGCGGCGAACCCGGCGATGCACGCGGTGACGGACCAGTTGGGCAGGGTCGGCGCCCGGACCAGCTGGTAGATCCGCCACGCCAAAGCCGCGGCGAACAGCACCATCGCGAGAACGTTCACGGGGCTGAAAAGTGTGCTCACAACCACCCTTGGTGATCGCCGAGCGCCCCCTGGATCCGGCGAAGATCCCGGTCCGCAGCGCGCCGCGGGATCGTGTAGTTCAGGACCGACGCCCACTCGAGGATGATGGTCGCGACGGTCTCGGCTTCCCACTCGTGGGCGTCATCGTAGGACGTCCGGCGCAGGGCGCGGTGTACTGCATCCGGGTCAAGATCCGGAGCCGGGCCGCGCAGGAAGTCCGCCGGCTCGGCGTCGCCCTGCGGGTGGTGGTCGGCGAGCATGTGGCCGAGCTCGTGCAGGATGATGTGATCTTGGTGGGGCTTCGTCGTTTCGGCCTGGTAGAAGATGTAGTCGGCCGCCGACGTCGCGATCCAGCAGCCGAACGGCCCCGGGACCTCCAGCGGGTAGGGCATCAGCCGGATCGGCTTGCCCCGCTGCTCGCCCAGCCGCGCGCACAGCTGCTCGACGTCCAGCGGCGGCCCGATGTCGAGGTCCTTCAGCAGCTTCCGGCACCGGCGGCGCAGCTCGCGTTCCTTCATCGCGGCGCGTCCTCCGGATTTCGGCCGTCGCGTTCGGCCCGCTCGTAGCGTTCGACCAGGTCCAGCAGGTCCATCACCTGCCGGCGGCCCTGCGGCGACAGCTCCTGCGCGCGCATCGCCATCAGCTGGGCCTCGCCGGTCGGGGCCGGGCCGGTGGCTTCGGCGTCGAAGAAGTAGGTGACGGGCACGCCGAACAGTCTGGCCAGTGCCTCGACGTAGTGGATCTTCGGGTTCACGCGCTTGCCGGTCGCGAGCTGCTGCAGGTAGGCGGGCGACATCGCCGGCCCGCCGGCGCGCTCGACGGCCGCCGAGATCTCGCGGTAGCTGTGCGGCGCCCGGCCGTCGAGGCGGGCCGCCTCGATAAGGGCAGCAAGGCGTTCCGCGAAGGTGCGTTCCTGTGCCATCCCCGCCCCCTAAGTTTCCACCGTGAAAATTCTAGCCGGGAAACCACTGTACGCACATGTTGACAGCTATCGTATGCAGTGGTTTACAGTTGCTTCGCCTCTCGCCTTGCTCTTCCGTACCCTGGGGGTGTACAGAACCACAAGGCGAGAGGCAAGCGCGCCTCCGACTCGTCATGATCGGCCGTCTGTAGTACGCTTCATAGCACCAAGGTCGATCGCCTCACGGCGAACCCTTGGCACGGCCTGTTGCCGGAGGTCGACCCCCAGGGCTTCCGGTGACAGGCCTCTTACTTTCTCCGGGACAATCAGAGCGACAATCAGGGCGCCGACGTCTCAGGGCATGAGCGTCGCGGCCAGGGTGCCGCCCAGCTCGGTGCACGCCGCCAGCACCGTCTTGTCCGGCTCGCCCGTCGCGATCACCGGGTCCGCCGCCTTCGCCCAGGCCGGCCCGGTCGTGATGGCCAGCAGCTGGCGCTCCGTCCCCGACGTGTCGCTGTTGCCGTGGATCCAGTACCCGAACGGCCGGCCCCGCGTCTCGTCGAGGCACGGGTAGTAGACCGTGTCGAAGAAGTGCTTCAGCGCGCCGCTCATGCTGCCCAGGTTCGCCGGCGTCCCCAGCAGGTAGCCGTCCGTTTCGAGGACGTCGGAGACCGTGGCCGCCAGCGCCGCGCGGCGGACCACCTCGACCCCCTCGACGTCCGGGTGGGCCGCGCCCGCCAGCACGGCCTCGAACATCGCCTGGGTCGACGGCGACGGCGTGTGGTGCACGACCAGCAGCTTCGGCATCAGGACAGCAGCGCCGCCACGTCGGTCCGCAACGCCGTCAGCCGGGTGCCCGCCGCCGCGCGCGCGTCCGCCAACGAGTCGCGCACCGGCTCGACGACCTGCAGGTACGCCTTCAGCTTCGGTTCGGTGCCGGACGGGCGCACCACGATCCGGACGCCGTCGCCGGTGAGGCGCAGGACGTCCGCGTCGGGGAGCAGGTCCTCCAGCGTCACCGCGACGCCGCCGACCTCGGCCGGGGGTGCCTCGCGCAGCTTGCCCATCAGGCGGCCGCGCACCGACAGGTCCGTGACCCGCAGCGAAACCTGGTCGGTGACGTACACGCCGTGCCGCTGCGCCAGCTCGTCCAGCACGTCCAGGGGCGTGCGGCCCTCGGCGCGCAGCCGCGCGGTCAGCCCGGCCGCCAGCGTCGCGGCGGCGATGCCGTCCTTGTCCCGCACGAACCCCGGGTTCACGCAGAGGCCGAGCGCCTCCTCGTAGGCGAAGACGAGGTCGTCGCCCGCGCGGACCAGCCACTTGAACCCGGTGAGCGTCTCCGCGTAACGGGCGCCCTCGGCCTTGGCGATCTCGCCCAGCAGCGACGACGAGACGATCGTCGTGGCCACCAAGGGATCCGGCATCATCGTGCGGTCCACAGTGGACAGGATGGTCGAGCCGAGCAGCACGCCCGTCTCGTCGCCGCGCAGCATCCGCCACGAGCCGTCCCGCTCGCGCACGCCCAGCGCGCAGCGATCGGCGTCCGGGTCGAGCGCGATGGCCAGGTCGGCGTCCACCTCGGCCGCCAGCGCCAGCAGCAGGTCGGTCGCGCCCGGCTCCTCCGGGTTCGGGAACGACACCGTCGGGAAGTCCGGGTCGGGTGCAGACTGCGCCTCGACCAGGTGCAGGTCGGTGAACCCGGCCCGCTCGAAGGCCGCGCGCAGCGTCTCGGCGCCGACGCCGTGCAACGCCGTCGCGGCCACGCGCACGATGCGCTCGGCGCCGAGCGGGAGCGCGGCGATCTCGTCGAGGTAGCCGCCGAGCAGGTCGACGACCCCGGCGCCCGGCTCGCGCGGCACGTCGACCGCGCCCGGCGCGGCCTGGATGGCCCGCTCGATCTCGCCGTCGGACGGCGGCACGATCTGCCCGCCGGTGGCGTCGTAGAGCTTGTACCCGTTGTCCGCCGGGGGGTTGTGCGACGCCGTGATCTGGATCCCGGCCACCGCGCCGAGGTGCTTCACGGCGTAGGCGAGCAACGGCGTCGGCAGCGGGCGGGGCAGCGCCTGGACGGTGAACCCGGCGGCGGTCAGCACCTCCGCGGCGGCCGTGGCGAAGTCCTCCGAGCCGTGGCGGGCGTCCCGGCCGACGACGACCAGCGCGCCCGCGTGCCCCTGCGCGGTCAGCCAGGCCGCCACTCCCGCGGTGGTGCGCGTGACGACGGCCACGTTCATCCCGTTGGGCCCGGCGCGCACCGGCCCGCGCAGCCCGGCCGTGCCGAACTCCAGCGGCCCGGCCAGCCGGTCGGCCACCTCGTCGGCGGCCGCGGCGTCGCCGCCCAGTGCCCGGGCGACGACCCCCTGCAGTTCGGCGCGGGAGGCGGCGTCCGGGTCGTCGGCGATCCAGCGGAACGCGGCGTCCCGCAGCGTGGAGGTCAAAGTCACCGCGTCAGCCTACGGGCTAGGGTCGGGCGGGTGCGCTTGCTCTTCACCTCACTGGGGTCCTTCGGTCACACGTTCCCGCTCGTCCCGCTGGCGCTGGCCGCGCGGGACGCGGGCCACGACGTCGTGTTCGCCACTTCGGAAGACTTCCTGCCCCAGCTGCGGAAAGCCGGGCTCGAGACGGCCGCCGCCGGGCTCGCCCTCAAGGACGCCTTCGGCCAGGCGTTCGCCACCTCCGGCCCGCCCGGCCCGCGGCGGCAGCCGGGTGAGATCCCGCCGGAGGTCCTCGGCCCGATCGTCGCGAAGGTCTTCGGCGACCTCATGCCGAAGCGGTTCGTCGCCGACCTGCTGCCGCTGTTCGAGCACGCGCGGCCCGACCTGGTCGTCAGCGAGGCCGGCAACTCCGGTGGCGCGTTCGCCGCGATGCAGGCCGGGATTCCCGTGGTGGCGCACGGTTTCGGCCGGGTGTCGAGCGACGACCCGATGGTCACGCACATCCGTGACGCGATCCGGGCGCACGCCGCCGGCCTGGGCATCACCGTCGGCGACGACCTTTCGTTCGGCGGACCGTACATCGACATCTGCCCGGAATCGGTGCAGGAACCGGGTTTCCGGGCGCGGGCGCGGCGCGTCCCGCTGCGGCCGGTCGGCTGGAGCGAGCCCGGTGAGCTGCCCGCGGGCGTGCTGGACAAGCAGCGTCCGCTCGTCTACCTGACGCTCGGCACCGCGATGGGCCACGCCGGTGTCCTCGGCGCGGCGATCGCCGGGCTGTCCGGGCTGGACGTCGACGTGCTGGTCGCCACCGGCCCGACCGTCGACCCGGCGGCGCTGGGCGAAGTGCCGTCGAACGTGCGGCTCGCGGCGTGGGTGCCGCAGTCGGCGCTGCTGCCGCACGTCGACCTGGTGGTGCACCACGGTGGCAGCGGCACGACGCTCGGCGCGTTCGGCGCGGGTGTCGGGCAGCTGCTGCTCCCGCAGGGCGCCGACCAGTTCAGCAACGCCGACGCGGTGCTCGCGGCGGGTGTCGGCGCCCGCCTGCTCGCCGCCGAGGTCACCCCGGACGCCGTCGCGGAGCAGGCCCGCCACCTGCTGACGGACTCGGCCGTCCGCGACGCGGCCCGCGTGCTGGCCGCGGAGGTCGCGGCGATGCCGTCCCCGGCCGAGGTCGCCGCGCAGCTCCCGTCGTTCGCCTGAAAGCCGTGAAGGCCTCCTTCCCGGCCATAAGAGCCGGTAAGGAGGCCTTCACGGCTTTTGCGGTCAGGCGCGGGCGACCAGGTCGCGCAGGAGGGAGCCCATGCGGGTCGCGGCCGCGCGGCCGGCTTCCAGCACCTCTTCGTGGTTGAGCGGCTCGCCCGTCATGCCCGCGGCCAGGTTCGTCACCAGCGAGAGGCCGAAGACCTCGACGCCGGCGGCGCGGGCCGCGATGGCCTCCAGGACCGTCGACATGCCGACGAGGTCCGCGCCCAGCGTGCGCAGCATGCGGATCTCCGCCGGCGTCTCGAAGTGCGGCCCGGTGAGGCCCGCGTAGACGCCTTCCTCCAGCGACGGGTCGATCTCCTTCGCCAGGGAACGCAGCCGCGCCGAGTAGAGGTCCGTCAGGTCGACGAAGTTCGCGCCGACGATCGGGGAGCGGGCCGTCAGGTTGAGGTGGTCGGCGATCAGCACCGGCTGGCCGACCTGGAACCCCTGGCGCAGCCCGCCCGCCGCGTTGGTCAGCAGCACCGTCCGGGCGCCGGCGGCCGCGGCGGTGCGCACGTTGTGCACCACCGGGTCGATGCCCTTGCCCTCGTAGAAGTGCGTGCGGCCCAGCAGGACCAGCGCCCGGCGGTCGCCGACGCGCACCGAGCGCACCGTCCCGCCCTGCCCGGGCACCTTCGGCGGCTCGAACCCGGGCAGCTCGCCCAGCGGGATCTCCGCGTCGGCCTCCCCGATGACGTCCGCGGCCGGGCGCCAGCCCGAACCGAGCACGACGGCGATGTCGTGCTTGTCCACCCCAGTGCGGTCGGCGATGACGGCCGCGGCTTCCTGTGCGCTCATGCCCGCGAGCGTATCCGGACGCTCCGCACGACCAGGAAAGCCACCAGGCCGAACGGTGACAGGAAGATCGTGAGCAGCAGGATCGGGCTCACGATCCACGGCGAGACGTCCAGCGAGCGCGCCTCGAAGTACATCCACCGCGCGATGAACAGGTCGAACGCGATGAGGTGCGCCCAGACGAGCCCGGCGCCCCACGGCGTCGCCAGCAGCGTCTGCAGCACGCCGAGGTCGGGCCGCAGCATCGCCCGCCCCCACTCCGCGAAGTGCGGCAGCGCGAGCCCGAAGTAGCAGACCAGCGGCAGCAGCGGCACCCACGGCGAGCGCATGATCCGCGCCGTCCAGCGCCACTTCGGCAGCAGGATCATGAGCGCCCAGAACGGCGTCGCGAGCGGGAACGCCCAGGTGAACCAGGCCATCACACGGTCACCCGGTCAGGGGTCCGCACGACGGCCCACGAGGCCAGTCCCACGGCGGCCGCGAGTGTTGCGGCCGCGCCCAGCGTCACGGCGTCCGGGTGCACGATCGACTGCGCCCGCAGCGCCTGCCAGGTGACCAGCCCGATCAGGCCCGTGTAGCCGGCGGCGCCGATCAGGACCAGCCGCGCGCGGACGACGTCGTCGCGCAGCCGCGGGAACCGCGAGGTCAGCGCGAGCAGCGCGATCGCGAGCAAGGGCAGCGCCTGCAGCGCGTGCATCCCGACGAAGTGCGGGATCCGCAGGTCGCCACCGACCGTGCTCCAGCCGAGGATCGGCAGGCCGGGGCCGCCGTCGGCCAGGCCGACGGTGTGCGCGCCCACCATGTCCGGCGTGCCACCGGACTTCCACTGCGCGAGCTGCTGTGCGGTCGGGCTCGTCATCAGCATGCCGAGCGAGATCCCGACGAGCGACAGGACGGCGCCGGCGCGCACGGCCCAGAAGCTCGCGCGGTCGGCGACCTTCGTGAACATGACCAGGACGGTCAGCGCGAACGTCGCCAGCCAGAGCCCGATGATCATCTTGCCCATGACGTCGTAGATCGTGGTGTCCAGCGGGGTCGAGTTGTTGAAGTGGCTCGCCCGGCCGCGGGCGGCCTGGAGCGCCAGCAGGACGTACTCGCCGGTGAAGATCACCACGAGCGCGTTCGTCAGCCAGCCCGCTGTGCGGCGGAACCGCGGCAGCAGCGAGACCAGCCAGCTCCACGTGAGGAAGTAGAGGCTGCCGGAGATCGCGAACTTGAGCGGCTTGACCCAGATCGGCGCGCCTTCGAGCGTCCGGTGGTCGACGAGCATCGCGGCGACGCAGAGCACCGCCACCACGCCGAAGGCGGCGCCGGCGTACCGCGATGGCGGGTGCCACCCGCGGGTTCTCGTCCGGAGATCGGCAAGGATGGTCATGGTTCCTCCCAGAATGGATAGTCAAGCTCTCCGTTATGGGAAGTTAAGGTATCCATGCTGAGAAGTCTTCAGGGTTGCCCCGGAGGCTGACCCTGAACCGAACGCGGGATCGGAGCGGAAACGCATGCGGATGGCCGAACTGAGCGCCGAGTCGGGGGTGCCGGTCGCGACCGTCAAGTACTACCTGCGCGAAGGCCTGCTGCCGCCGGGCGAGCGCACCAGCCCCAACCAGGCGCGGTACTCGGCGACGCACGTCCAGCGGCTGCGGCTGATCAAGGCCCTCACCGAGGTCGGCGGGCTGTCGCTGGCCTCGGTCGGCACGGTGCTCGAAGCGATCGACGGCGACAAGACCCCGCACCGCACGATGGGCGTCGTCCAGGAGGAGCTGGCCGGCCCGGCGCCCCAGGTGTCCGCCGAGGCCGCCGACTGGGCGTGGGAGCTGCTCGACGGGATCGTCCGCCGCAACGGCTGGGGCGAGCTGAAGCGCAAGCACGTCGCGGTCGGGAACCTCGTCGCGGCGCTGGCCACGGCGAAGGAGCTGGGCCACGACAAGCTGGCGGAGCACCTCGAGGAGTACGCGCACCTGGCGATCCGCGTCGCGGAGCTGGACGTCGACACGGTGACGGGCCTGACGTCGTACGACAAGATCATCGAGGCCGGGCTGGTGGTGACGGTGCTGGGCGACCGGATCTTCGCGGGCCTGCGCCACCTCGGCCAGGAACTGGTGTCCCGCGAGGTCCTCGGCGACCTTCCCGACTAACCGAGGCCCAGGAGCCGTCGAAGCTCTTCGACGCTCAGCGAGCCCGGCCGGAGTCCCGCGCGAGCCGCGTGGCGGGCCAGTGCCGTGAGCTTGGCGTTGACCGGCGCCGGCTGTCCGATGCGGCGGCCGAGCAGGGCGATCTCGCCGTTGAGGTAGCCGGTTTCGATCGTGCCGGTGCCGCGGACGAGCGACTGCCAGCTCGACCCGCCCAGCTGCGCGGGCTCACCGGGTACCGGCTCGAACGACAGGCCACCCCAGTCGGCGTCGACCTCGTCGTCGCCGGCGTAGGCGATCCCGGCGCTCGCGAGGACGGCTTTGCCCTCGTCCTCGGCCGCGCGCCGCAGGTCGTCCGCGCCCGTGGTGTCGCCGAGCAGCGCCTGCAGCGCGTTGCTCAGGTTGGACAGCAGCTTCCGGTACTTCCACCGCATGACGTCGGCCGCCGCGATGACGCCGAAGCCGGCCGCGGCCCAGTCCGCGGGGAGCGCACCGAGGTCGTCGTCGCCGGCACCGTACCGGCCGATGTGGAAGACACCGCGGGGCGAGCGGGTGCGGACGATGACCTCGCCGGGTTCGGTCAGCACCGTCGGGAACCACACGCACACGCCGAAGACCCGGTCGAAGGCGCGCAACGCGATCTCTTCGCCGGCGACCCCGTTCAGCGCGGTGAAGATCGGCAGCAGCTCGGCGGCGCTGCCGGCGACGGCTCCGGCGCGGTCGTGCACCGGCACGTCCGCCCACTGCTCGACGGCGGCTTCGGCCTGGTGCGTCTTGGTCGTCAGCACGAGGACGTCGTCGACCGTCAGCCGCACGCTGTCGGGGCCGGTCGCCACCGGCACGCGGAGCGTCGACGTGCCGTCCGGGCACCGCAGCGTCAGGCCGCCGGTCGCCATCGCCGCGGCGTGCGCGCCGCGGGCGACCAGCAGGACCGAGCTACCGCGCTGGGCGAGGAGGCCGCCGAGCGCGCTGCCGATCGCGCCCGCGCCGACGAAGACGTACCGGGTCATCAGTCGGAGATGGTCAGCGACTGGGCGACGGGCTCGAAGACGTCCTTGCGGGTCGCGTCCTCCTGCTCGGTCGGGGCGGTGACCGAGAAGATCCAGAGGCTCGAGCCCGCCTTGAGCAGGTTCATGAACGTCACGCGGGTGACGCTGGTCGAGTCGCCGCTGTCGGTCGTGCGGAAGGTCAGCGTGGTCCCGTTCGCCAGGGGCTGCGGCGGGAAGAGCTGGAAGCCGTCGGACGGGTAGAGCTGCTTCAGCTGGTCGATGTAGGGCTGGTCGCTGGGGTAGTCGCCGAAGTAGTTCGTCAGCCGTTCGAGCCGGATCACGCGGCGGCCGTCGTCCGAGACGTACTGGACGACCGTGCTCAGCCCGAACCGGGTGTCGTGCGGGGCGACGAACTTCTCCCAGCCCTTCGGCACGCCGAGACCGAACTCGCCGCCCTTCACCCCGGTCGCCACGTTCGCGTCGCCGGACTGGCGCACCAGCTCGGGCGGCGGCACCTCGGTGGGCCCGTTGGACGCCGGCCGCGGCTCGGCGGCCGGCGGCAGCAGCGACTCGCCGCCGACCGTCCTGGCCAGCGCGAACCCGCCGCCGGCGGCCACCAGGAAGAGCAGGATCGCCACGCCGATGAGCACGGCGGTGGCCTTGCCGGTCCGCCGTCCCGGCCGCGGCAGGGGCGGCGGCGGGACGAACACCGTGGCGGCCGGCGGTGCCGGGGCCGGCGCGGCGGGCGGCGGCTTGAGGAACGGCAGCGGGCCCGGGTCCGACGCCAGCTCGGCGCTCTTCTCGGCCTGCTTCTCCACCTTCTCCGGCAGGACGGTCTTGATCACCTGCGTGTCGGTGGCGTCCGGCTGGGCGGACGTCTTCTTGCCGTCCGGCGTGCGGAACAGCTCGGGCCCGAACAGGTCGAGCGCGGTCTTCGTCTGCAGCGGGTACAGCCGGTGCCGGACGTCGCGCAGCGTGATCCGCTTGTTCGGCTCCTTCTTCATCAGCGCCGAGATGACGTCGGCCAGCGGCCCGGCCTTCGGCTTGGGCACCTTCCCGTTGACGACCTTGCCGACGGTCTCCAGCGGATCGCCGTCGGCGTCGTACGGCGGCGCGCCCTCGACCGCGGCGAACAGCGTCGCGCCCAGGCCCCACAGGTCCGCGGCGGGCGTGACGGCGCCGCCGGAGGCGACCTCCGGCGCGATGTAGGCGGGGGAGCCGAGCATGATCCCGGTGCGCGTCATGGTCGCTTCGGAGACGTTGCGCGCGATGCCGAAGTCGGTCAGCTTGATCCGGCCGTCGCTGGCCACGAGGACGTTGCCCGGCTTGACGTCGCGGTGGGTGATGCCGGCGGCGTGCGCGGCCTCCAGCGCGGAGGCGACCGCGATGCCCATCGCGGCGGCCTGCTCGAAGGTCAGCGGCCCGTGGTCGCGCAGGATGTGCGCCAGGCTGCGCGAGGGCAGCAGCTCCATCACCACGAACGGCTGGTCGTTCTCGCGGGCGACGTCGTGCAGGATGATCACGTTCGGGTGGGACAGCACGGCGATCGCGCGGGCCTCGCGCAACGTGCGTTCCCGCAGCTCGTCCGCCTGCGACGACGGGATGCCCGGCGGCACCTTCATCTCCTTGACGGCCACCTGGCGGTGCAGGAACTCGTCGTAGGCCGACCAGACGGTGCCCATGGACCCCGAGCCCAGCACCGAGCGCAGCCGGTAGCGACCGGCGACCAGTCGTGTCTCTTCGCTGGAGGGGGGCACGCGCCAATTGTGTCGTACCCCGCTCCGACCCCTACCACCCCCAGGGGCGACCAGACTCACAGGCTGTCCGTGTCGAGTGCCTCTACCATCACTGGGTATGACTGAACTGGCCGGTCCGGAGTCAGCGCCGATCTCCGAATTCGACCTGGCGGCCGAGTTTCCGCAGGCGACGCGCGAGCAGTGGCAGGAGCTCGTGGCCGGCGTGCTGCGCAAGAGCGGCAGGCTGCCGGAGGACTTCACAGGCGCCCCGGAGAGCAAGCTCGTCACCCGGACCTACGACGGCATCGAGATCCAGCCGCTCTACACCGCGGACGACGTGCCGGGCGACGCCGGCTTCCCCGGCCTGTCGCCGTTCGTGCGCGGGGCGAGCCCGGAAGGGCAGGTCAGCACGGGCTGGGACGTCCGCGCCCGGTTCACCGGCACCGATCCCAAGGCTGTCAACAAGGCGATCCTCGCGGACCTCGAAGGCGGCGTCACGTCGATCTGGCTGACCGTGCCGCCCGCGGCTCTGGCCGACGCGCTGAACGACGTCTACGTCGACCTCGCGCCGGTGGTGCTGGACGCGGGCGCCGAGTACGAGGCCGCCGCGGCCGCGTTGTTCGAGATCTTCGACGAGCGCGAGATCCCGGCGAGCGAAGCCACCGCGGTGCTGGGCGCCGACCCGATCGGGCTCGCCGCCCGGACCGGCGCCGGCGTCGCGCTGGAACCGGCCGCCGCGCTGGCCGCGCGTGTCGCCGGGAAGTACCCGAAGGTGCGCACGATCGTCGCCGACGGCCTGCCGTTCCACGAGGCGGGCGGGTCGGACGTGCAGGAGCTGGGCGCGCTGGTCGCCGCCGGCGTCACCTACCTGCGTTCGTTGACGGACGCGGGCCTCGACGTCGAAGTGGCGGCCGGGCAGCTGGAGTTCCGGATCGCCGCGACCGCCGACCAGTTCTCGACCATCGCCAAGCTGCGCGCGGCCCGCCGCCTCTGGGCGCGCGTCGCCGAGGTGTGCGGCTTCTCGTCGCCGATGCGCCAGCACGCCGTGACGTCGCCGGCGATGCTGACCCAGCGCGACCCGTGGGTGAACATGCTGCGCACGACCGTCGCCTGCTTCGGCGCGGGTGTCGGCGGCGCGGCCGCGGTCACCGTCCTGCCGTTCGACGCCGCGATCGGCCGGCCCGACGCGTTCTCCGCGCGGATCGCCCGCAACACGCACGCGGTGCTGCTGGAGGAGTCCAAGCTGGCCGGCGTGGTCGACCCGGCGGGCGGCTCCTGGTACGTCGAGAAGCTGACCGACGACCTGGCCCGCGTCGCGTGGGCCGAGTTCACCGCGATCGAAGCCGCGGGCGGCCTGGTCGCGGAGCTGGCGTCCGGCGCGCTCGCCGGCCGCCTCGCCGAGACGTGGGACAAGCGCGCGAAGCGGCTCGCCACCCGGCGCGACCCGCTCACCGGCGTCAGCGAGTTCCCGAACCTGACCGAGAAGCCCGTGAAGCGGGAGCCGCTGGAGTCCCCTGTGGACGGTGGGTTGCCGCGGCACCGCTACGCCGAGGGCTTCGAGGCCCTGCGCGACGCGTCCGACGCCTACCTCGCCGAGCACGGCGAGCGGCCGAAGGTCTTCCTGGCCACGCTCGGCCCGGTCGCCGCGCACACCACGCGCGCCGGGTTCGCCGCCAACCTGTTCCAGGCGGGCGGGCTCGAAGTCGTCAACCCGGGTGCGACCGACGACCTGCCCGGCGCGTTCCGCGCGTCCGGCGCGAAGATCGCCTGTATCTGCGGCACCGACGACGCCTACGCCGCCCAAGCCGCCGAAGTCGCGGCTGCTCTGGGCGCCGAACACGTACTACTGGCGGGCAAGGGTTCTTACGACGGCGTGGACGGCAACGTCTTCGCCGGCTGCGACGCCCTGGAAGTCCTGACCGGTCTGCACGCCAAGCTGGGAGTTGCGTGATGACGATCCCGAACTTCGCCGACGTCGACCTCGGTTCGCCCGAGCCGGGCGACCGCGAGGCCTGGGCCAAGGCCGTGCAGGACGCCACCGGCAAGGGCCCGGACGCGCTGGCCTGGGAGACGCCCGAGGGCATCGGCGTCAAGCCGGTCTACACCGCGGCCGACCTGTCCGATGTGGACTTCCTGGGCACGTACCCCGGCATCGCGCCCTACCTGCGCGGGCCGTACCCGACGATGTACGTCAACCAGCCCTGGACCATCCGCCAGTACGCCGGGTTCTCCACGGCCGAGGAGTCGAACGCCTTCTACCGCCGCAACCTCGCGGCCGGGCAGAAGGGCCTGTCGGTCGCCTTCGACCTGGCCACCCACCGCGGTTACGACTCCGACCACCCGCGCGTCTCCGGCGACGTCGGCATGGCGGGCGTCGCGATCGACTCCATCTACGACATGCGCCAGCTGTTCGACGGCATCCCGCTCGACAAGATGTCCGTGTCGATGACGATGAACGGCGCGGTGCTGCCGGTGCTGGCGTTGTACGTCGTCGCGGCCGAGGAGCAGGGGGTGCGGCCGGAGCAGCTCGCGGGGACCATCCAGAACGACATCCTCAAGGAGTTCATGGTCCGCAACACCTACATCTACCCGCCGCAGCCGTCGATGCGGGTCATCTCCGACATCTTCTCCTACACCTCGCAGCACATGCCGAAGTACAACTCGATCTCCATCTCCGGCTACCACATGCAGGAAGCCGGGGCGACCGCCGACCTCGAGCTGGCCTACACCCTGGCCGACGGCGTCGAGTACATCCGGGCGGGCACCGAAGCCGGGCTGGACGTCGACAAGTTCGCGCCGCGCCTGTCGTTCTTCTGGGCGATCGGGATGAACTTCTTCATGGAGGTCGCGAAACTGCGCGCGGCCCGGCTGATCTGGGCGAAGCTGGTGAAGGGCTTCGACCCGAAGTCGCAGAAGTCGCTTTCGCTGCGGACGCACTCGCAGACGTCGGGCTGGTCGCTGACCGCGCAGGACGTCTACAACAACGTCGTGCGCACCTGCGTCGAGGCGATGGCCGCGACCCAGGGGCACACGCAGTCGTTGCACACCAACGCGCTGGACGAGGCGCTCGCGCTGCCGACCGACTTCTCCGCGCGCATCGCCCGCAACACGCAGCTGCTGCTGCAGCAGGAGTCCGGCACCACGCGCGTCATCGACCCGTGGGGCGGCAGCGCCTTCGTCGAGAAGCTGACCTACGACCTCGCGCGCAAGGCGTGGGGCCACATCAGCGAGGTCGAGCAGGCCGGCGGCATGGCCAAGGCGATCGACGCGGGCATCCCGAAGCTGCGCATCGAGGAGGCCGCGGCCCGCACCCAGGCCCGGATCGACTCGGGCCGGCAGCCGGTGATCGGCGTCAACAAGTACCAGGTCACCGGCGATGAAGACATCGAAGTCCTCAAGGTCGACAACGCCGGCGTCCGGACGCAGCAGCTCGAGAAGCTGCGG
Organism: Amycolatopsis sp. NBC_00348; assembly: GCF_036114655.1. Classification (NCBI taxonomy): domain Bacteria; kingdom Bacillati; phylum Actinomycetota; class Actinomycetes; order Pseudonocardiales; family Pseudonocardiaceae; genus Amycolatopsis; species Amycolatopsis sp. NBC_00348. Next base: position 9,338,620 of record NZ_CP107994.1, read on the forward strand.
CGGCTGCGTGAAGAGCGTGATCAATCGGCCACCGACGACGCCTTGCGGCGGCTCACCGAGGGCGCCGGAAACGGCGGCAACCTCCTGGAACTGGGCATCAACGCGGCCCGGGCGAAGGCGACCGTCGGCGAGATCTCGGACGCGCTGGAGAAGCTCTGGGGCCGGCACTCCGGCCAGATCCGCACGATCTCGGGGGTGTACCGCGAGGAGGTGGGGAAGTCGCAGAACGTCGAGAAGGCCCGCTCGCTGGTCGAGGAGTTCGCCGAGGAGGAGGGCCGCCGGCCGCGGATCCTCGTCGCGAAGATGGGCCAGGACGGCCACGACCGCGGCCAGAAGGTGATCGCCACCGGCTTCGCCGACATCGGCTTCGACGTCGACGTCGGCCCGCTGTTCTCCACCCCGGCCGAGGTCGCCCGCCAGGCGATCGAGGCGGACGTCCACGTCGTCGGCGTGTCCTCGCTGGCCGCCGGGCACCTCTCGCTGGTGCCCGCGCTGCGCCACGAGCTCGCCGAGCTGGGCCGCGCGGACATCATGGTCGTGGTCGGCGGCGTCATCCCGCCGCAGGACTACCCGGCGCTGCGCGAAGCCGGGGCGGCGGCGATCTTCGGGCCGGGCACGGTGCTCGCGGACGCGGCCATCGACCTGCTCGGCCAGCTCGCGGCGCAGGAGTCCTGAGCGTTGCCGCGCAAGATCGACGTCCCCGCCTACGCCAAGGGCGTGCTGGCGGGTGACCGCGGCACGCTGTCGAAGGCGATCACGCTGGTCGAGTCCCAGCGCGAGGACCACCGCGCGCAGGCGCAGGAGCTGCTCGTCGAGCTGCTGCCGTCGGCGGGTGGCGCGCGGCGCGTCGGCATCACCGGCGTCCCCGGTGTCGGCAAGTCGACATTCATCGACCAGCTGGGCACGGACCTGACGGCCGCCGGGCACCGCGTGGCCGTGCTGGCGGTGGACCCGTCGTCGACGCGCACCGGCGGGTCGATCCTCGGCGACAAGACCCGGATGGCGCGCCTGGCCGTCGACGAGCGGGCGTTCATCCGCCCGTCGCCGACGTCGGGGACGCTGGGCGGCGTCGCCCGCGCCACCCGCGAGACGATCGTGCTGATGGAAGCGGCCGGCTACGACACCGTCCTGGTCGAGACCGTCGGGGTGGGACAGTCCGAAGTGGCCGTCGCGAACATGGTCGACTGCTTCATGTTCTTGACGCTCGCGCGCACCGGCGACCAGCTGCAGGGCATCAAGAAGGGCGTCCTGGAGCTCGCCGACGTCATCGCCGTCAACAAGGCCGACGGCGACCACGAGAAGGACGCGCGCCGCGCCGCGCGGGAGCTGGCCGGCGCGTTGCGGATGATCTACGGGCCCGACGCGGCGTGGACGCCACCCGTGCTGACCTGCAGCGGCCTGCACAACCTGCGGCTCGACGAGGTCTGGGGCGCGATCGAGGAGCACCGCGCCGCGCTCTCGGCGTCCGGCGAGCTGGCCGCCCGGCGCCGGCAGCAACAGGTCGACTGGACGTGGTCGATGGTGCGCGAAAATCTGCTGAGTCGGCTGGCGGCGCATCCGGACGTGCGAACGGTCGTTCCCGACGTCGAACGGGCGGTGCGTGACGGTGAACTGACCGCTACCCTCGGTGCACAGCGGATCCTCGACGCGTTCGGTCCACCACGTGGTGGCTGACCCGCGGGTCCCGTGCGGGCAGAATGCCGGTTGACCGCCGGTCGTGGCGAAGGGATGACATGGCGATACTGCGTGCTCTGGTCGTTGCCGGCCTGCTGGGGGCGGTGCTGTTCACCGCGTCGCCCGCCCAGGCCGCACCGGCGCGGCCGGTGGCTGTCACGGTGACCGTGGCGCACGCCGGCGCGGCGCCCGTGCTCACGCAGACCCAGGCGCCCGGACCGGTGCTCGACCCGGCCCAGACCGACAAGGCGAACGCCGAGAAGACCAAGACCAAGCTGATCGCCGGCCTGGTCGCGGTGGTCCTGCTCGGCATCGTCGTCTGGGGCCGGCGGATCCGGTCGAAGAAGGCCAAAGGGTCGTAACCCTGCGTCCGGACGGGCGAGCAGCCGTCGGCGTTCGCCTTGGCCGAACTACTGCACACCGTTCAACGCAGATCAGCTACCGGCCGTCTAGGACGCCTCGTTTCGAGGCGCGGCTTGCCTCCTGCATGGTGCACGATCGTCTGCAAATGCGTACGAAAGAACGATCGGCACGTTGCGTGACCCCAGCCGCTGCGCGGGTTACCCGTGTTGCGGGAGGAGGTGCGGCGTGACGGTGCTCGACTCACGACCGGACGTTCCAGGCGACCCCCACGGGCGCATCATCACCCCTATCGAGGGGCCGGAGGCGCTCATTTCCGAAGCCGGCGTAACCATGGCTCCCGTGGAGGACCTTGGTGCGGGCCGCGGCCCGTTCTGGCTTGACGACTGGCTTCGCGCCAACGCGACCGACGTGCTCGCGTGGCGCAGGCACATCCACGCGCACCCGGAGCTGTCGCGGCACGAGTTCGCGACCACCGAGCTGGTCGTCACGCTGCTGCGTGCCGTCGGCCTCAAGCCGTGGGTGCTGCCCGGCGGCACCGGTGTCGTCTGCGACATCGGCCGCGGCGAGCGGTGCGTCGCGCTGCGCGCGGACATGGACGCGCTGCCGCTCACGGAGGCGACGGGGCTGCCCTACGCGTCGACTGTGGAGGGTGCGGCGCACATGTGCGGCCACGACGCCCACACGTCGATCCTGCTCGGCGCGGCCCGTGCCCTGGCCGGCGCGCCGGAGCTGCCCGGCAAGGTGCGGCTGATCTTCCAGGCCGCCGAGGAGGTCATGCCCGGCGGCGCGCTGGACATGATCGCGGCGGGCGCGCTGGACGGCGTCGACCGGATCTACGGCCTGCACGTCGACCCGCGGCTCGAGGTCGGCAAGGTCGGCATGCGCGTCGGCGCCCTGACGTCGGCCGCGGACCTGATCGAGCTGCGCCTCACGTCGCCGGGCGGGCACACGTCCCGCCCCCACCTGACGGCCGACCTGGTGCACGCGCTCGGCACGGTGATCACGTCACTGCCGTCGGTGCTGTCCCGCCGCGTCGACCCCCGGTCCGGCACGGTGCTGGTCTGGGGCGCGGTCCACGCGGGCCAGGCGGCCAACGCCGTCCCGCAGGACGGCGTCCTGCGCGGCACCCTGCGCACGGCCGACCACGAGGTCTGGACGGCGCTGGAGCCCCTGGTGGCGTCGTCGGTGGAGTCCCTGCTGGCCCCCACGGGCGTCGGCTTCCAGCTGGACTACCGCCGAGGCGTCCCCCCGGTCGTCTCCGACGCGGACTCCACGGCCCTGATGCGCGCGGGCGTCGAGGCGGCCCTGGGCGAAGAAGCGGTGGCGGGCACCGAGCAGTCCTCCGGCGGCGAAGACTTCGGCTGGTACCTGGAGCACGTCCAGGGAGCCTTCGCCCGCCTGGGCGTCTGGCCAGGCGACCCGGCCCCGCAATCGGACATCCACCGCCCGACCTTCATCCTCGACGAGCGGGCCCTGGCCTGCGGAGTCCGAACCCTGGTCCACACAGCCCTAGCCACCCTCGCCTGACCGTGTCGACCCTTCAATCACGCGTGTCGACCTCCTGATCACGCGTGTCGACGCTTCAGTCACGACTGAGGCATACACAGGGTTATCCACAGGCTGGTAGTTATCCACAGGTTGGGGATGAGGCCCTTCCATCGCACGATGGAAGGGCCTCATTCTTGACTTCGTGATCGACTGGGCAAGGCGACATGGGGTCCTCTCGCGGAGCGAGGCTGACCGGGTTCTGGGCCGGCGGAAGGTCCTCGAGGGGCTTGAACGAGGCGTACTGACCCAGCCGTGGCGGGGCGTTGTGGTGCATGCCTCCGACCTGTTGAAGCTGCCGACGAGAGCCGCGGCGGCGCTGCTTGCCGTGGGGCAACCGGTGACTCTGTCCGGCGCTACTTCCCTTGCACTGCATGGTATTTCCGCCGCCGGTGACCGCGATGTCCACGTAACGGTGCCCTATTCGCGCCGCATCCGATCGCGCACCGGCTTAATCGTGCACCAAGGCGGCTTCCGGGACCAGGACATGATCGAGATCGATGGCCTGGCCATGTTTTCGATCGATCGCGCGCTGGCAGATTTTCTCTGCGACGGGGACAAGCGCGCGGCCTTCGCGGCGGTCGACGAGGCGATGAGAGGCCTGCCTCCCGACCACTGCGCGAAGCTCCGGGAGAACGTGCGGGACTGCCTCGACGATCGCCGGGACCGGCGAGGTATCCACAGGGCACTGATGCTGCTGGACCTCGCCACGGGCAAGGCGGAGTCGCCTCCCGAGAGCGTGCTCCGGCTCATCGTGGTCGAGGCCGGATTTCCCGCGCCCGAGCCTCAGCACGAGATCACCGCCATCGACGGCAGGAAGCTCTTCGTGCTCGACATGGCCTGGCCGACCCGGCGCATCGCCCTCGAGTACGACGGGTTCGCCGCGCACGAGGAACGGCGCGACTACGACCTCAAGCGAGACGAACAGATGCAGGGTCGGGGCTGGGTCACCGTCCGTGCCGCCGCCGCTGATCTCCGTGATCCCAGCAGGCTGCTGACCGACCTGCGGAGCGCCTTCGACCGGCGATCCGGTCGAGCGGCGTGATCAGGAGGTCGACACGCGTGATTGAAGGGTCGACACGCGTGATTAGAGGGACGACACAGCCGTTAGCCGGTGATGCCGGAGCAGGGGCGGGTTCGGAGGTCGTCGACGTAGTCGGCGGGGGCTCCGGCTGCTTCCGCGGCGTCCGCCAGGACGCCCAGGTAGCGGGCCGAGGGCAGGCCGCCTTCGTAGGCGTCCAGGACGTAGAGCCAGGCCAGGACCGAGCCGTCCATCGTCTGGACTCTCAGGCGGATTTTGCTGTGCATCCCCAGCTCGCCGCCTTCCCAGCGGTCCAGGCCCGTCTCGTCCAGGGACGTGACGTCGTAGAGGACGACGAAGACGCGGGAACCCGCGTCTTCGACGATCGTGGCCAGGGCCCCTTCCCAGCCGAGGTCCTCGCCGCCGAAGGTCAGGCGCCACCCCTCCAGCCAGCCGGAGCCGGCCATCGGTGAGTGCGGCGCGCGCTCCAGCATCTGGGCGGGCTCCATGTTGGATCCGTAAGCGGCATACAACGGCACGCCGACAGCGTAGCGACCCACAGCTCACCCGAGTGGACGCACTCGGCGTGTTCGCCCACTTCAGTGTCCGGCCACCTTCGCCGCGTACGGTGAGACCACCGTTATCACGCACTTCGAGGAGGACCCAGGTGACCAGGATCGTGATCATGGGCGGGGGCCCGGCCGGCTACGAAGCCGCGCTGGTCGCAGCCCAGCACGGCGCCGACGTCACGATCGTCGAGCGCGACGGCCTGGGCGGCGCCTGTGTCCTCTACGACTGCGTTCCCTCGAAGACGTTCATCGCGAGCTCGGGCGCGCTGGCGAAGATGCACGACCTCGGTGAGCTCGGCATCAACACCGACATGGCCGACACCAGCATCGACCTGCCGACCGTCCACGGCCGCGTCAAGGGCCTCGCGCTGGCGCAGTCCGCCGACATCCGCGCGCGCGTCCAGCGCGAGGGCGTCCGCGTGATCATCGGCGAAGCCCGCTTCTGCGACGAAGAGCCCGGCCTCGCCACGCACAAGGTCTCCGTCACCAAGCAGGACGGCGAGACCGAGAAGCTCCCGGCCGACGTCGTCCTGATCGCCACCGGCGCCACCCCGCGCGTGCTGCCCGGCGCGGTGCCGGACGGCGAGCGCATCCTCGACTGGCGCCAGCTCTACGAGCTCCAGGAGCTGCCGGAGCACCTCGCCGTGATCGGCTCCGGCGTCACCGGCGCCGAGTTCGCGTCCGCCTACACCGAGATGGGCGTCAAGGTCACCGTCGTCTCCAGCCGCGATCGCGTGCTGCCGCACGAGGACGCCGACGCCGCCGCCGTGCTCGAGGAGGTCTTCTCGCAGCGCGGGACGACCGTCGCGAAGCAGGCGCGCGCCGACCGCGTCGAGCGCACCGAGAAGGGCGTCGAGATCCACCTCGCCGACGGCCGCGTGATCGAAGCCAGCCACGCGCTGATGACCGTCGGATCGGTCCCGAACACCGCCGACCTCGGCCTCGACAAGGTCGGCATCTCGCCCGGCCCCGGCGGGTTCATCACCGTCGACCGCGTTTCGCGCACCTCCGTTCCCGGGATCTACGCCGCCGGCGACTGCACCGGCGTGCTCATGCTCGCCTCGGTGGCGAGCATGCAGGGCCGCATCGCGATGTGGCACGCGCTGGGCGAGGGCGTCGCGCCGATCAAGCTCAAGACCGTCGCCGCCAACGTCTTCACCCACCCGGAGATCGCGACCGTCGGCATCAGCCAGCACGCGATCGACTCCGGCGAGGTGCCCGCGCGCACCATCATGCTGCCCCTGGCCACCAACGCGCGCGCGAAGATGGAGGGCCTCCGCCGAGGCTTCGTGAAGCTGTTCTGCCGCCCCGCCACCGGCGTGGTCGTCGGTGGTGTCGTCGTGGCGCCGCAGGCGAGCGAGCTCATCCTTCCCATCGCGCTCGCCGTCCAGAACCAGCTCACAGTGGACCACCTGGCACTGACATTTTCGGTGTACCCGTCGCTGTCGGGCTCGATCACCGAGGCCGGGCGCCAGTTGATGCGCCACGACGATCTCGACTGATCCACGACGCAACCCCTTCGCGCCCGTCGCGTCTTGTCGGTTGTAAGGCTGAAGGACGCGAAGGGTGCGAAGGTGCGCAAGACGTTGGTTTTTGTTGCGGCAGCGGTGATCGGGGCGACGACGCTGGCGGCGCCGGCGACAGCGCAGAGCACCGGTCCGACCCCCGCGCCGGCGCCGAGCGCCGGCAGCGTCCAGCTCAACGTCAACACCGCGATCAACCAGTCGCTCGTGGACAAGTACGTCCGGGACGCGCCGAACGTCGCACTGGCGAAGTGCGAAGGCGCGGCGCCGGCGTTCTCCTCGCCCGCGCTGACGTTCGCCAACTACACCCCGGGCCCGTTCATGGGCGCCGACGCGAACATCAGCGCCGACGCCACCCTGAAGCCGGGCACCGCGGCCGGGACGTACCCGCTGACCGTGACGTGCGGCGACAAGTCCTACAGCACCCAGTTCTCGGTGCCCGCCGCTCAGGTCGCGAAGGTGCCGTCCGGTGCGGCGAAAGCGGGCGACGGCAGCATGGCCGGCTGATTTCCGAAATCGAAAAGACCACCTCGGAGCCACGCTCCCGGGTGGTTTTTTCATGAGTTCCCCACCGTCGGTTTCGTGACCTTTTTCGTGACCTTCGGGCGCAACCGATCGCAGGTGGAGACGTCTTTTGGTGCGTAGGTGAACGGATGAGGCCGTGCAGGGGGAACTGCGAACGGCATCCGTTTTCCATTGTTTCCGAGCATAATCCACAGGGGAGAAAAGAATGAAGAACACCGTTGTCGTTGCGGGCGTCGCCGCGGCTTTCCTGGTTCTCGCGCCGACCGCCGCGCTCGCGGCCGCGCCGACAGCCACGCCGTCCGCGCCGGCCATCTCGGCTTCGTCGTCACCCTCGGCGCAGCCGACCGAGCCGGAGTACCCGGACGGCCCGATGACCCGGGTCAAGAAGCAGCTGTCCCTGTCGCCGGGCAAGGGGTTGCCCGGGGCGCGGGTGAACTTCGACTTCGGCTGCTCGGCCTGGCCGGGCGAGAAGGTCGGCATCCGCTCGGCCGCGGTCGTCGCCGACAACCCCGGTCTCGGGTCCGGCACCGTCGCGAACGTCAAGCCAGGCAGGTACGCCGTCACGCTGCACTGCGGCATCGAGGCCTCGACGGCGTACTTCCAGGTGCTCCCGGCCAAGGGTCCGGCTCCGAAGCAGGTCGCCAAGGTGCCCGCGGGCGCCCCGCAGACCGGCGGCACGGACGGCCCGGCGGACGGTTCCGGCGCACCCCTCGCGGCCGCGGCCGCCATGGGAGTGCTCGCGGTCGGAGGCAGCGGTCTCGTGGTGGCCCGACGGGCACGACGCCGCTGACGCTCCAGGGCCGCTCCGGAACGGGGGTTCCGGGGCGGCCCGCCCGCGGAGGTACCGTCGGGACCCAACCGAACGGGCCACCCGGACGTGTGAACCGCAGGCGCCAGTCACGGGGGAGACCATGACCACGAGGATCAAGAACAGACGGGGCTACCTGATCGCGCTCGTCGTCGCGCTGCTGGCCGCGCTGGCGGTGCTGGCGCTGACGCTGGGCGGCGGGTCCGAGCCGTCCACGGCCCAGCCACCGCCGTCGGCCCAGCCGGTCGCGGTGCAGCCGCAGCCCACGAGCGCCGCGCAGGACGCCGTCGCGGCGCTGCCCAAGTCCGAGCCCGTCTCGATCGACATCCCGAAGATCGGCGCGCACTCGTCGCTGGTCCCGCTCGGCCTCAACCCGGACGACACCATCCAGGTCCCGCCGGTGACGACGCCGTTGCAGGCGGGTTGGTACACCTACGCGCCGACGCCCGGCGAGGTCGGCCCGGCCGTCGTCCTCGGGCACGTCGACGGCAACCACCAGAAGGGGATTTTCTTCCGCCTCAAGGAACTGGCCAGCGGCGACCGGGTTTCGGTCGCCCGCAAGGACGGCTCGACGGCGCTCTTCGAGGTGACGAAAGTGCACCAGGTACCCAAAAAGGACTTCGAAGCCGAAGGCGTGTACGACGACACGGCCGGCCCCGAGCTGCGGTTGATCACCTGCGGCGGCGTCTTCGACCGGAGCGCGCACAACTACGTGGACAACATCGTCGTCTACGCACGCCTGGTCCAGAGCTGATTTTCCGATTTTGTCGGACCCCGGTGCCACACTGTGTCGGCCGTCACCCGAGGCGGCGCGAGCGAGGGTAGGGAGCCGACATGTTGTTCCACGACGAGCCATGGCCCGACGGGACACCCAGCTGGGTGGACCTGATGGTGCCCGACCAGGCGAAGGCGGTCGCCTTCTACCGCGGCCTGCTGGGCTGGGACGTGCAGGCGGGCGGTGAAGAGACCGGTTTCTACGGCATGGCGATGCTGCAGGGGCGTCCGGTCGCCGGGATCGGCCAGACCCCGGCGGGCCAGGAGATGCCCGCGGTGTGGACGACCTACCTGTCGGTGTCCGATGTGGACAAGGCGGCCGCGGCGATCACCGAGGCCGGCGGCCGGATCGTGGTGCCGGTGATGGACGTGATGAAGGAAGGCCGGATGGCCGTCGCGACCGACCCGGGCGGCGCGGCGTTCGGCCTCTGGGAGCCCGGCAACCACACGGGCACGCAGGTGACGGCGGCACCGGGCACGTCGGCCTGGAACGAGTGCATGAGCCGGGACTACCCGGCGGCCAAGGCGTTCTACGAGAAGGTCTTCGGCTACGGCGTCGACGACATCTCGGGCGGCGGCTTCACGTACTCGGTGCTGCTGCTCGGCGGCCGTCCGATCGGCGGCATCGGCGGGATGCCCACCGACGTGCCGTCGGAGGTGCCGTCGAACTGGTCGGTGTACTTCTGGGTCGCGGACGCCGACGCGAGCGCGGCCAAGGCGGTCGAGCTCGGCGGCCGGGCCGTGGGCGAGCCGTTCGACTCACCGCACGGCCGGCAGGTGCGGCTGGTCGACGACCAGGGCGTGCCGTTCCTGGTCATCGCGCCCAACGAGCAATCCGGCAAACCGGAGGGCTGGGACGACTGAGCGGGCGGGCCGAGGGCACCGTTGGCGCGTGCCCCCGGCCCTGACGGTCAGTCTTCGGCGTCGACCCAGTCGAAGGTCTTGGTGACGGCCTTCTTCCAGTTGCGGTACTCGGATTCGCGGCGGGCGTCGTCCATCGACGGGTCCCACTGCTTGTCCTGGGCCCAGTTGGTGCGGATGTCGTCTTCGGACTTCCAGAACCCGACCGCCAGCCCGGCGGCGTAGGCGGCACCCAGCGCGGTGGTCTCGTTGACCACCGGGCGGATCACCGGCACGCCGAGGATGTCGGCCTGGAACTGCATGAGCAGTTCGTTGACGACCATGCCGCCGTCCACCTTGAGCGACTTCAGCGGGACACCGGAGTCGGCGTTCATCGCGTCGATCACCTCGCGCGACTGGAAGGCGGTCGCCTCCAGCACCGCGCGGGCCAGGTGTCCCTTGTTGACGAACCGGGTGAGCCCGACGATCGCACCGCGAGCGTCGGATCGCCAGTAAGGAGCGAACAGACCCGAGAACGCCGGGACGAAGTACGCGCCGCCGTTGTCCTCGACGCTGCGCGCGTGCTCTTCGATCTCGGCCGCGGTCCCGATCATGCCGAGGTTGTCGCGCAGCCACTGCACCAGCGAACCGGTGACGGCGATGGAGCCTTCCAGCGCGTAGATCGTGTCGTTCGAGCCGATCTTGTAGCAGACCGTGGTGAGCAGCCCGTTCTGCGACATCACCTTTTCGGTACCGGTGTTGAGCAGCATGAAGTTGCCGGTGCCGTAGGTGTTCTTGGCCTCGCCGGGCGAGAGGCAGGCCTGGCCGAACGTCGCGGCCTGCTGGTCGCCCAGGATGCCCGCGATCGGCACGCCGGCCAGCGCGCCCTTCTCGCGGACCTTGCCGTACTCCTCGGACGAGGAGCGGATCTCCGGCAGCATGGACAGCGGGATCGTCATCTCGGCGGCGATCTCGGGGTCCCACTGGAGCGTGTCGAGGTCCATCAGCATGGTGCGGGAGGCGTTGGTCGGGTCGGTGACGTGCACGCCGCCGTCCGGTCCGCCGGTCATGTTCCACAGCACCCAGGTGTCCATGTTGCCGAACACCAGGTCGCCGGCCTCGGCCTTCTCGCGCGCGCCTTCGACGTTGTCGAGGATCCACTTGATCTTCGGCCCGGAGAAGTACGTCGCGAGGGGGAGACCGACCTTCTCGCGGTAGCGCTCCTGGCCGCCGCCGAGGTTGCCGAGTTCGGTGACGATCCGGTCGGTGCGGGTGTCCTGCCAGACGATCGCGTTGTACACCGGCTTGCCGGTGGACTTGTCCCAGACCAGCGCGGTCTCGCGTTGGTTGGTGATGCCGACGGCGACGATGTCGCGGGCGTGGAGGTCGGCTTTGGCGAGCGCGCCCGCGGCGACCTGGCGGGTGTTCTCCCAGATCTCCTCGGCGTTGTGCTCGACCCACCCGGCCTTGGGGAAGATCTGCTCGTGCTCGCGCTGGTCGACCGAGACCACGCGGCCTTCGTGGTTGAAGATCATGCACCGCGTCGAGGTGGTGCCCTGGTCGATCGCGGCTACGTACGAAGTCATCTGTGCTCCAGGAATTCCGTGGGGGAGGCGATCAGGTCAGGTTGTGCACGAGGAGGTAGACGAGCGCGGCGAGAGCGCCACCGATGAGCGGGCCGACGACCGGGATCCACGAGTAGCCCCAGTTGGCGTTCGCCTTGTTCCGGATCGGCATCAGGAACGCGTACGCGATGCGCGGGCCGAGGTCACGAGCCGGGTTGATGGCGTAGCCCGTCGGCCCGCCGAGCGAGGTACCGATCACGAGGACCACGAACGAGACGCCCGCGTAGCCGAGCGCCGAGTTGCCGAAGTTCGGCGTGCCGCCGTCCCCGGTGGTGGCGAAGGTCGGGCTGAGCAGGATCCAGGCCACCAGGACGAAGGTGCCGATGATCTCGGTGACGAGGTTCCAGACCCGGTTCGGGATCTGCGGTGCCGTGGAGAAGATGCCGAGCGTGTTCTCCGGCTCGGGGTGGTCGTCGAACTGGAGCTTGTAGGTCGCCCAGCACAGCAGGGCGCCGATGATGGCGCCGGCCATCTGCCCGATGAAGTAGAAGGGCACGTCGGCCCACTTGGTCTTGTCCGCGATGGCGAGCCCGAGGGTCACCGCGGGGTTCAGGTGCGCGCCACTCGGTGCGGCGATGCTGGCACCGGTGAAGACGGCGAACGCCCAGCCGAAGTTGATGAACAGGATTCCGCCGTTGTTGCCGTTGGTCTTGCGCAGCACGTGGTTCGCGACCACACCGTTGCCGAGCAGGATCAGCGCCGCTGTTCCCAGTAGTTCCCAGACGATTATTGCTCCAGCACTCACCGCTGTACCTCCACACTGGCCACACTGGACACTCTGCGCAAGGTCGATCACGGCGTGCCACGGCACCGTTGCCGACCCACGTCCGGGCGACGTTACCCGGGCGTATAAGCCTGGTCCAAGGACCGGCTAGCGCAATCTTTTCAAGATCGCGGAGGGTTACGCCACATGTGTCCTCCGCGAACGGGCGGAGGATCACCAGGTCGTGCAATGCTGGAAGCCTCGCCGGCTCGAGGAGGACTGTCACGTGGCAAGCGCGCAGCACGCAGCGGAGACGAACCCGGCTCGACTGGGCCCGCGCAAGCGGGAGGAGACCTGGCAGCGGCTGGGCAAGGAGACCTTCGACGTCGTCGTGATCGGCGGCGGCGTGGTCGGCGCGGGCACGGCGCTGGACGCCGCCACCCGCGGGCTGCGGGTCGCGCTCTTCGAGGCGCGGGATCTCGCGTCGGGCACGTCGAGCCGGTCGAGCAAGCTCTTCCACGGCGGGCTGCGTTACCTGGAACAGCTCGAATTCGGGTTGGTCCGGGAAGCGCTTCGCGAGCGTGAGCTGATGCTGACGACGATTGCACCCCATCTGGTGAAGCCGGTGAGTTTCCTCTACCCGCTGACGCACCGCGTCTGGGAACGGCCGTACACCGCCGCCGGCCTGCTGATGTACGACACGATGGGCGGCTCCAAGAGCGTCCCGGGGCAGAAGCACCTGACCCGCGCGGGCGCGCTGCGGATGGTGCCGGCGCTCAAGCGGTCCGCGCTGATCGGCGGGATCCGCTACTACGACGCGCAGTCCGACGACGCCCGCCACACCATGACGGTGGCGCGGACCGCGGCGCACTACGGCGCGATCGTGCGGACGTCGACCCAGGTGGTCGGGTTCCTGCGCGAAGCCGACCGGGTGTCCGGCGTGCGCGTGCGCGACGTCGAAGACGGGCGCGAGACGGAGATCTCGGCGGCCGTCGTGATCAACTGCACCGGCGTGTGGACCGACGAGCTGCAGCGCCTTTCGGGCGGCCGCGGGCGATTCCGGGTGCGGGCGAGCAAGGGCGTGCACATCGTCGTCCCGCGCGACCGGATCGTGTCGGAGTCGGGCATGATCCTGCGCACCGAGAAGTCGGTGCTGTTCGTCATTCCGTGGCGCAATCACTGGATCGTGGGCACCACGGACACGGACTGGAACCTCGACCTCGCGCACCCGGCGGCGACCAAGCACGACATCGACTACCTGCTGGAGCACGTCAACAGCGTCCTGGCGACGCCGTTGACGCACGACGACATCGAAGGTGTGTACGCCGGCCTTCGTCCGCTGCTGGCGGGGGAGAGCGAAGAGACGTCGAAGCTGTCGCGCGAGCACGCGGTGGCGCGGGTGGCGCCGGGCCTGGTCGCGATCGCGGGCGGCAAGTACACGACCTACCGGGTGATGGCGGCGGACGCCGTCGACGCGGCGGCGGTCGACCTGCCGGGCCGTTCGCAGCCGTCGATCACGGACAAGGTCCCGCTGATCGGCGCGGACGGCTACCACGCGCTGGTCAACCAGGCCGACCACCTGGCCGCGGAGCACGGCCTGCACCCCTATCGGGTGAGGCACCTGCTGGACCGCTACGGCTCGCTGGTGCACGAGGTGCTGGCGCTCGCGGAGGGCCGCCCGGAGCTGCTCAAGCCGATCGAGCACGCGCCGGACTACCTGGGCGTCGAGGTGGTGTACGCGGCCGCGCACGAGGGCGCGCTGCACCTCGAGGACGTCCTGGCCCGCCGCACGCGCATCTCGATCGAGTACGCCCACCGCGGCGCCGACTGCGCGGAACAGGTCGCGGACCTGGTCGGCGAGGTCCTCGGCTGGTCACCCGAAACGGTGAAGCGCGAGGTGGAGGTCTACCGCGCACGGGTCGAGGCGGAACGCGAGTCCCAGTCCCAGCCGAGCGACGAGGCGGCGGACGCGCTGCGGATCGCGGCCCCGGAAGCCCGTTCGGGCATCGTGGCGCCGGTCAGCTGACCACGGCTTTCCGTGGTCGAACCGCCTGCGGCCTGGCTGCCAGGCGGTTCGCCACGGCAGGCCGTCAGGCGGTTCGACCACGGCAGGCCGTCAGGCGGCTTGCCACGGCGTTGTCCACAGGCTCCCCGCCTTGTGGGCAACTCGGGCGCCGACGCCCTTCTGGGCGGGTTTCGTCCGAGGGCGCCGATAGACTGACCTAGGGGCCGCCCCCCAGGGAAGGGTGGGGGGAGTTTCGGCCGGCGGCGGTGATGGCCGGCGACGTTGGATGGCCGGTGCTGCTAGGACGTGCGGTGCCAGCGGATCAGGCGCTCGCCTGTGGGAGCCGGGTGGTCTTCGGGGCCCAGCAAGGTGAATCCGCAGCGCTCCGCGACTATTGCCGACGCCGTGTTGCTCTCCTCGTAGCGGTAGCTGACCTCCGTCAGCCCCAGGCCGCCGAAACCGAAGCGCAGGGCCGCGTTCAACGCCGTTGTCGCTATGCCCTTGCCTCGCTCGGCGGGGTGGATCCAGATCGTCGCCTCCGCGTACTCCGCGTCCAGGCTCAGCTCGCGCAGGCCCACCTCGCCCAGTAGCCGTCCTGACGTCGGCTCGGCGATCGCCCACGAGCAGCGCTCGTCGCCCGCCCACTGGGCCGCTCGCAGGGTCACGTACTCCGTGGCCTCGTCCAGGGTGCGCAGGCGGTAGTTCAGGACGTACTTGCGGTGCGTCGGGTCGGCGAACGCCTCCATCAGCACCGCGCGGTCGTCGATGTGCCGGTCGGCGCGCAGCTGGCGCAGGTAGTACGTGCCCGCGTTGATCTCCACCGGTTCCACTCCGCCCAGCCTAGCCAGGCCGGCGGCACACCGCCCCCGGCCTGGCGATCAAGACGCGGTCAAGGCAAGAAGACTGCCCGGTTACGCAGGCAGCAGGCGCCAGATCACCGGCACTCCGCCCGCGTCCCGCGATCCGTTCGTGGCGAACCCGGCCAGCGAGCCGTCGTCGGCCGCGACGCGGGTTTCGAACACGGCGTAGCCGCTCGGGCCCCGGACGACGCCCGGGGTCGTGCCGCGCCACACCGCGCCGTTCCCGACGATCACCGGGCCCGACGGGTTGGGCACGAGCCCCGCCGTCAAGCCCCCGGAGTTGACGCTCAAGGCCATGCCGCCGCCCTCCAGCCCGACGGTCGTGTCCGGCGTGGTCCAGCGGGCCGCTTGCTCGCCGCCCCAGTTCCGGACGCCGACGACCACGCCCTTGCGGATCGCCAGGGCGGTCGCCTGGGAGGACGGGCTCGGCGAGAGCCGCCGGAAGACGCCGTCCTTCCACAGGCCCGAGCCGGTGCCCGAGTTCACCAGGATCGTGCCGTCGTCGTCCAGGTCACGCGCGGACGAGACGTCCGCCGACTGCGGGATGATCACCGGCGTGTTCCCGCCGGCCCGCCACAGGACGACGGCGCCGGGCCCGTTGTCGGCCCGGTAGGCCTGGCCCAGCAGGTCGCCGTTCGTGTTGATCGCGAGGCCGAACACGTAGTCGTAGCCCGCCGGGACGTCCTTGAGGTGGAACCCGGTCGCGTCCAGCACGAACGCCCGGCTGATCATCGTCTGGTAGTCGTGCGCGGTGCCCGCCACCTGCCCGGACGGGTTCTCGTCGTTGGCGTCCGCCCGCTCGTACCCGCTCGGCAGGCCGCGCACCACGGGCTGCCCGCCGCGCCAGCTGACGACCTGCGTCACGTCGTTCACCCGGAACGTCCCGGTGTACTCGCCCTTCCCGTCCGAACCGGTCAGGAACCCGCCGCTGCTGCCCGGCGGCAGCGGCAGGACCGTCGGCTGCCACGGGAGGCGGCTCGTCACGGCTTCGGCGGGCTGCGCCAGCGCCGCCACGGTGAGCGTGGCGACGACGGGCGCCACGGCCCGCACCCAGAACTTGCTCTTCATCGGCTTTCTCCCTTTCCCCCGACCTGCAAGATCACCACGTCGCAGGCCGGGGTCCGGTTGCCCGGCGAAAGGAGCAATCCGCCGAAACGGGTCAGTGCGAGGAGTACCGCCACACCGCCGGCCGGCCGGTGTTCGTCGTCGGCTCGCTGTTGGCCACGGTGCCCGCGACGACGCCGTCGTCGCCGACGACCTCCGCCCAGGCCGCCGCGAAGCCCGGGGCCGGCGGCAGCGTGCCGTACGGCTGCGTGCCCAGCCAGACCCGCAGCGGGCTGAACCGGCCCGTCGAGACGTCGCCGTAGCCGACGACCAGGCCGGTCCGGTTGACGCCGAACGCCGCGCCCGAGCCGGGCAGCACCACCGGGTCGGCCGGGGTGCGCCACTGGACGCCGCCCGGGGTCTGGTCCGCGGTGGCGAAGTTGCCGACCACCTGGCCGGTCCGGACGGCGGCCGCGTGCACGGAGCCGGCGCCCGGCGGGGCCGTCAGCCGGGTGAACGTGCCGTCCTTCCAGAGCACGGCACCCGGGAACGAGTCGGCCAGCACGCTCCCGTCGTCGTCGACGTCGGTCGCCGACAGGTACGGGCCCCCGGTGATCACCACCGGGTGCTCCCGGTCTTCCGCGCGCCAGAGCAGCACCTCCGGGTCTTCGGCGGACCACCCGGACGCGGTGGCGACGACGTCACCCCGTTCGTTGATGGCCGCCGCCGACACGTACGGCCGGTCGGCGGGCCGCGGCAGCAGCCGGTACTTCCCGGCCTCCAGCAGGAACACCTGCCGCTGGAACGAGGCGTCGGCGACGTCGCCGAGCACGGTCCCCGCGGAGTTCTCGTCCGCGACCGCGGGCGACTGGAGCCCGGCCGGCAGCGGGTGGACCGTCGCCTGCGTGCCCGACCACGTCACGACCTGGGATGCCCCGTCCAGCACCAGGTTCCCGGCGAAACCGCCGTGGCTGTCGGTGCCGCGCACCCAGCCCGTCGCGCCCGGGTACCCGGCAGGCGACGGCAGCAGCTCCACCCGCCAGGTGCCGAGCGAGGCCTCCGCGGACTGGGTGAGCGTGGTGGTGAGCAAGGCCGCGGCCGCCAGCACGGCGACACGCCTCGCGAATCCGAAAGTCATCCGATTCCCTCCCCGGGTTCGATGTGACCGACACGCGTCAGCACCGCGACGGGTTTAGGGCGGGTTCAGAGCAGGCCGCGGCGGTAGGCCTCACCGACCGCCGCCGCGCGGTCCTTCACCCCGAGCTTGGCGTACGCGCTCAGCAGGTGGGTCTTCACGCTCGCCTCGCTGACGAACAGCTGCCGCGCCGCCGCGCGGTTCGTCGCCCCGGCCGCCACCAGGCGCAGGACCTCCAGCTCACGGCGGGTCAGCGGGCCGGCCTCGCGAAAACCGCCCAGCACCCGGCTCGCGACGCTCGGCGCCAGCACCGGCTCGCCGCGGGCCGCCGCGCGGACGGCGTTCAGCAGGTCTGCGACCGGGGCGTCCTTCAGCAGGTAGCCCGTCGCGCCGGCCTCGATCGCCGGGAGGACGTCGGTCTCCGCGTCGTACGTCGTGAGCACCAGGACGCGCACCGCGGGATGGGAGACGGCGAGCCGGCGGATCGCGCCGACGCCGTCCAGTTCCGGCATGCGCAGGTCCATCAGCACGACGTCGGGGTGGTGCCGGGCCACGAGGGCCAGCGCCTCCACCCCGGACGCCGCTTCGCCGACGACCTCGATGTCGGCCTCGCCGGTGAACGCGCCGCGGAGGCCGTCGCGGACGACCGGGTGGTCGTCGGTGACGACGACCCGGATCACGACGCCGCCGGCAGCGCCGGGACCTGGGCGTTGACCGCCGTGCCGCCGCCCGGGGTGCTCTCGACCGACAACGTCCCCGCCACCCGCTGGACGCGGTGGCGCATCGCCGCCAGCCCGAAGCCGGTGCCGTCGCCGCGGTCACCAGGGCTGAACCCGACGCCGTCGTCGACGACGTCCAGCAGCACGACGTCGTCCGAATAGGACAGTGTCAGCCCGATTCGGGACGCCTTCGCGTGCTTCTCCGCGTTGGCCAGCGCTTCCTGCGCGACGCGGTAGAGCGTGACCTCCACTTCGGGCAGCAGCGGCCGGACGTCACCGGTGGTTTCGGTGCGCACGGCCACCCCGGACGTCTCGGCGACGCGGCCCGCCAGGTCGGAAAGCGCTTCCGGCAGCCGGGACTCGGCCAGTGGTTCGGGGCGCAGCGCCTGCACCGCGCGCCGCGCTTCGCTGAGGCTGTCGCGAGCCAAGGTGCGCACCTTGGCCAGCCGGCGGTCGCGGCCCGGGCCGTCCTCGCGGTCGGCGGCCTGCAGCTGCGTGACGATCCCGGTCAGGCCCTGGGCCAGCGTGTCGTGGATTTCGCGGGCCATCCGCTGCCGCTCGTCGAGCACGCCGGCCTCGCGCGCCCGGGTCAGCAGCTGCGCGTGCAGGCCCGCGTTCTCCGCCAGCGCCGCTTCCAGCCGGGTGTTCGTCTTGCGCCGCTTCTCGCTCTCCGCGCCGACGAACCAGGCCGCGTACAGCAGCGGCCCGACGACCGAGGCGACCAGCACCCACGTCGGGCTCCGCGGGTCCGAGCCGTTGACGAGCATCGGCAGCACGGCGGTCGCCGCCACCGCGAAGAACCCCCAGCGGGCCGGGAACAGCACGAACGCGAGCGGGTAGCCGAACGACGCGAACCCGGTGAACAGGTCGTTGCGCGCCACCAGCACGAGCGCGCCCGCGAGGACACCGGCGTAGTAGCCGGCGGCCAGCCACGGGTGCGCCTTCCGGCGCGGGAACAGCGGGATCAGCAGCGGCAGCCACAGCGCGGTGACCACGACGACGACCAGCGTGGTGCTCCAGTGCGCGTCGCGGCCGGCCGCCCAGAACGAGCACGCGACGAGGCCGGCCAAGCCGACGAAGGTGAAGATCGGCCCGGCCAGCCGCTCACCCCGGGCGTCCAGCGCGCCCGGAACCACGCCCATCACGGGCCGATTCTCGCAGGTTCAGCGCCGGCGGCGGAGCCCCGCGAGCATCGCGATCACCAGTGGCAGCGCGATCGAGATGATCAGCAGCCGCCCGCGGCTGAGGATGAGCACCGCGATCGCGACGACGATGGCGATCGGCACCGCGCTCGCGTTCAGGAAGCGCGTCACGGTGCTTTCCCCGGTCACCACCGGGACCCCGGGCGCGGCGGCGCCACCCACCAGGGCGCTGGGCCGAGGTGAGGGCAGGTCGTCGAACAGCGGGATGAGCTCGCTGACCCGCTTGGCCGCGGCGACCTGCGCGGAGCGGGTGCCGTACTCGTCGATGTCGAGGCGCCCGGTGCGGACGTGTTCTTCGAGGACGTCGAGGGCGTCCTGACGCTCGGCGTCGCTCAGGCGGATGTCGCTCACGGCGGCGTCAGCGGCCCAGTTCGCGCCGGCGGTCGCGGTAGGAGTCGCGCACCTCGCGGCGGCGCTCCCGGTCGTGCAGGTGCCGCTCGTGGTGGTCTTGGTCGTGGTTCCAGCCGTGGCCCCACATCGACTTGCCGACCACGGTCAGCCCGATCGGGACGAAGATGATCGGCCAGGCCAGCGTGCCGGTGGCGATCAGCGCGATCGCCGCGATGAAGGCCAGCGGCACGATCGCGGCGAGGAACCGCTGCGCCGGCGCCCAGTTCTCGGGCGAGCCGGACCGCTGCGGCGCGGGCCCGGCCTGCTTGTCCGGCTCGGGCGCGGCCACGGCGGCCTGCGGCGTTTCGTCGTAGTGGGGGTGGGGCGAGGGCAGATCCGCGAAGAGCTCGGTGAGCTCGCCGCGCGTCTTGGCCGCGGTGATGCGGGCCGAGCGCTCGCCGTACTCGTCGATGTCGATCCGCCCCGCGGTCATGTGCTCACCGAGCGCGGTCAACGCGGACTCGCGGTTCTGGTCGCTGATCCGCAGCTGCGGAGACGGGACTTCGGTCACCTTGCCGATGGTAGGCCGCCTCGGGGGCGGCCCACCACGACATCTGTAACGAACTGCCCTACTTGATCTCGAGAAGCTGCGTGCCCTGCGTCACGGCGGCGCCGACTTCGACCGAAAGACCGGTGACGGTGCCCGCTTTGTGCGCGGTGACCGGGTTCTCCATCTTCATCGCCTCGAGGACGACGATCAGCTCGCCGGCCTCGACCGACTGGCCCTCTTCGACGGCGACCTTGACGATGGTGCCCTGCATCGGCGCGGTGACGGCGTCACCGCTCACCGCCGCCTTGCCACCACCGGCGCGCTTGCGCGGCTTCGCCTTGACGGCCGTGCCGCCGCCACCGCCGCCTTCGAGCGCGAACCCGCCGGGCAGCGACACCTCGAGGCGGCGCCCGCCGACCTCGACGACGACGTTGTGCCGGGGCTCCTCTTCGGGCGCCTCGACGTCCGGCGCCACGAACGGCTCGATCCGGTTGTCGAACTCCGTCTCGATCCAGCGGGTGTGCACGCTGAAGCCGTTTTCGTCGCCGATGAACGCCGGGTCGTCGACGATCACGCGGTCGAACGGCAGCACCGTGGCCATGCCCTCGACGACCATCTCGGCCAGGGCGCGGCGGCTGCGTTCGAGGGCGTTGTTGCGGTCCGAGCCGGTGACGATCAGCTTCGCCAGCATCGAGTCGAACTGGCCGCCGATCACGCTGCCGGACTCGACGCCGGAGTCGACGCGGACGCCGGGGCCGCTCGGCGCGAGGAACTTCGTGACCGTGCCCGGCGCGGGCAGGAAGCCGCGGCCGGCGTCCTCGCCGTTGATGCGGAACTCGATCGAGTGACCGCGGGGCTCGGGGTCCTCGGTGATCCGGAGTTTCTCGCCGCGCGCGATGCGGAACATCTCGCGGACCAGGTCGAGGCCGGTGGTCTCCTCGGAGACCGGGTGCTCGACCTGCAGCCGGGTGTTGACCTCGAGGAAGGAGATGGTGCCGTCGGTGGCGACGAGGTACTCGACCGTGCCGGCGCCGTAGTAGCCGGCTTCCTTGCAGATCGCCTTCGCCGACTCGTGGATCCGGGCGCGCTGGTCGTCGGACAGGAAGGGCGCGGGCGCCTCTTCGACGAGCTTCTGGTGCCGCCGCTGCAGCGAGCAGTCGCGGGTGCCGACGACGATCGCGTTGCCGTGCTGATCGGCCAGCACCTGCGCCTCGACGTGACGCGGCTTGTCCAGGTAGCGCTCGACGAAGCACTCGCCGCGGCCGAACGCCGCGACGGCCTCGCGGGTGGCCGACTCGAACAGCTCCGGGATCTCTTCGCGGGTGCGCGCGACCTTGAGGCCGCGGCCGCCGCCGCCGAACGCGGCCTTGATGGCCACCGGCAGGCCGTGCTCGTCGGCGAACGCGACGATCTCGCTCGCGTCCTTCGCCGGCTCCTTGGTGCCCGGCACCAGCGGAGCGCCCGCGCGCGTGGCGATGTGCCGCGCGGTGACCTTGTCGCCGAGGTCGCGGATGGCCTGCGGGCTAGGCCCGATCCAGGTCAGCCCGGCGTCGATGACCGCCTGGGCGAAGTCGGCGTTCTCGGAGAGGAAGCCGTAGCCCGGGTGCACGGAGTCGGCGCCGGCGTGCTTCGCGGCCTCGAGCAGCTTGTCGACGGACAGGTAGCTCTCGGCGGCCGTGGTGCCGCCCAGCGCGAAGGCCTCGTCGGCCAGGCGCACGTGCGGTGCGTCGCGGTCCGGATCGGCGTACACCGCGACGCTGGCGAGGCCAGCGTCCCTGGCGGCTCTGATCACGCGTACCGCGATCTCGCCCCGGTTGGCGACCAGGATCTTGGTCACCGGACCACCGGTGGATTCGCCGACCTGCTCGGCCACCCCGCACCTCCTGCGTCCCGACAGCTGCATTGCTGACCGCTCACGCGGTACGGGGGAGTCTACGGACAGGACGGCACGAGTCTCCGGAGTGAGAGCTGAACCACGCTCAGACGAGCGTCGGGCTGTGGCGCAGGTCGTCCGGCAGCGGCGAGTCGAGCACGATCACGTCGTACGGGTTCGCGGCGTGCACCTTCGGCAGGTGCTCGGTGCTGACCAGCACCCACGGCTGGTGCTCGCCGCAGCAGTCGATCAGCCGGTCCAGCGCGGTGAAGGCGACCAGCGCCGTCCGGCCGTCCGGCGTGCGGCGCAGCTCGATCGACGCGCCCTGGGCTTCGCGGCTGGCGGGGCCGGTGGGGAGGTACAGCGCGGGGGGAAGGCTGGGGTTCGTCACCCGGACAACATAACCGGACACTCTCCGCTGTTCGTGCCCCCTTCGGGGCGTCCCCCTTTCGTGGGGTCGCGGTGAGGTGGTGCACCCCCCGGGGGATTTCAGCCACACCCGCCGGGGCGCTGCCCACGCACGGTGGCGAAGCGGCTTACGCTCTGTCTTATGCGGACTTCGGCAGTGCGGACGCCTCGGTCGGCGCTGCTCACCGCCGTGCTGGCCGCGGTGATCACGCTTGGCGCGATCGGCGCCGTGTTCCTGCTGCGCCCGCGCCCGGACGCGCCGGCGGACACCGTCTCCGAGCCCGCGGCCGGCACCGAGCCGCCCGCCGTGACCTGCGGCGGCGGCCCGTGCCGCCAGCTCGCGGCGATGACCGTCGGCGGGACGCCGGTGGTGCTGCTGACCGACGCGGCCGGCGGTTCGGCGCAGGTGCGCGTCGGCCCGGAGCCGGGCACCGTGTTCGACCTGTCGCTCGCGCAGCTGGGGGCCCGGCTCGACGCGAACTCGCTGACCTGCATCGACGGCGTGGCGCCGACGTGCCTGATCCGCGGCGACGTCGGGGACGACGGCACCGGCGCCTACGGCGAGCTGCTCGTCCGCGGCGGCGGGGTGTGGCGCGACCCGGGCAAGCCGTACTTCGCCGACGCCGGGACGCTCACGCTCTACGACGTCACGGCCGACGGCCGCCCGGACGTGATCGTGGTCCGCCACGACTGCCCGGACGCGGCGTCGGGCACACCCGAGTGCCAGGCGTCGCCGGTGCTGGGCGAGGTGTACGACGTGACGGGCAAGTCGCTCGGCTGCACCCGGAAGGTGACCGCGCCGTCGGACCTGCGCGGCTGGCCGGCCGTCCGCCTCACCCGCGCCGACCTGCGCGCCTGCCCCTGAAACGCCGTGAAGGCCCCCTTCCCGGCTCTTACGGCCGGTAAGGAGGCCTTCACGGCTTTGCGGGGTTACGCGTTGGCGGGTTCGGTCTGACGGGCGGTGGTGCCGTCGTCGCTGTGCTCCGGGTTGTCGGTCGGGGCGTTGAGGACCTCGTCGTCGAGGAGGCCTTCGCCGCGCGCGACGATCACCGGCACCGCGATCTGGCCGGCGACGTTCGTGGCCGTACGCATCATGTCCATGATCGGGTTGACCGAGTAGATCAGCGCCAGGCCGACGGCCACCTGCTTGGCGTCGAGGCCGATGAACGACGTCGTCAGCGTGAACGCCGTCAGCCAGCCGGTGGTGCCGGCCGTCGCCAGCGCGCCGACCACCGCGACCACCACGATGCCGGCGTACTGCCAGAAGTTGAGCGACACCCCGGCCAGGTTCGCGACGAAGATCGCCGCGATCGCCGGGAAGACCGCCGCGCAGCCGTCCATCTTGGTGGCGCTGCCGAGCGGCGTCGCGAAGGCCGCGTACGCCGGCTGGACGCCGAGGTTCACCGCGGACTGGCGGGTCAGCGGCAGCGTCGCGGCCGAAGACTGCGAAGCGAACGCGAACTGGATCGCCGTGCCCGCCTTGGCGAAGAACTTCAGCGGGCTGACCTTCGCCACGAACCGCAGCAGGATCGGGTAGACGACGAACAGCACGAGCAGGCAGCCGACGTACACCGCGAGCGTCGTCGAGAACAGCGGGCGGAACAGGGCGTCGCCGTAGTTGGACACGGCCGCGCCGATCAGGCCGATGATGCCGAGCGGGGCGAGCCGGACGATCCAGCCGAGGTAGCGCTGGATGATCTCGAAGACGCTCGTCGTGAAGTCCACGAACGGCTTCGCGCGGTCGCCCAGGCTGTACGCGGCGGCGCCGATCACGAGCGCGAGGAACAGCACCTGCAGCGTCTCACCTTCCGAGAACGCCGAGAAGAAGTTCTCCGGCAGCAGGCCCTTGACGAACGCGCTCCACGAGCCCCAGCTGTCGACGCTCTTCGCGGCCCGGTCGGCGTTCTTCGCCGTCGCCTCGACGCCGCCGAGGCCGCCCGCGCCGGGGTCGAAGATCCGGCCGACGGCGATGCCGATCAGCGACGCGATGAACGACGTGATCGCGAACCACAGCACCGTCTTGCCGCCCAGGCGCGCGGCCGTCCGGCCGCCGCCGAGCCCGCGCAGGCTGGTGATGCCGACCACGATCGCCGTGAAGACCAGCGGGATCACCGCGACCTGCAGCAGCGTGGTGAAGATGGTGCCGATCTGGTCGAGGAGATCGGTCAGCCAGCCGGCCTCGGTCTGCCGTGCGACGACGCCCAGGAGGGCGCCGACGACGAGCGAGCCGAGAACCGCGGCCGCGAACACCCGCGGTTTGGTGTATGTCCGTACGAAAGACACGGGGCGACTCCGGTGCTCGAAAGTTTCCAGTTCTGCCGGGTAAAGACGACGTCAAGCAGAACTGGACTCTTCCAAATCACCTCATCGGGTGGCGTTCTTCTCAGGATGCGGGAGGCCGCCAGAGATCCACGACACTCACGCCGACCTCGGCCAGCAGGCGGCGCGTCAGCGGGAGGCTGAGGCCGATGACGCTGGTGTGGTCGCCGTCGAGGCCTTCGACGAACCAGCCGCCCAGGCCGTCGATCGTGAACCCGCCGGCCACCCGCAGCGGCTCCCCGGTGCCGACGTAGGCGTCGATCTCCGCTGCGCTCGGCGTGCCGAACCGGACGGTCGTCGACATCGAGCCGGACGCCTCCTTCGCGCGCACGCCGCCGTCGAGCCGGATGACCGTGTGCCCGGTGAAGAGTTCACCGGTTGTCCCCGCCATCGCGGCCCAGCGCTGCCGCGCGATGTCCGGATCGCCCGGCTTGCCGACCATGGTGCCGTGGATGTTCAGCATCGAGTCGCAGGCGATCACGACGGCGTCCGGGTGCGCCGCGGCGACCTGGTCCAGCACCGCTTCGGCCTTGGCCGCGGCGAGCGCCATGACCAGCTCGGCGGGCGTCGGATCGGGCAGTGAAGCGGCGACGGCGTCCTCGTCGACGCCGGAGACGAACACGGCCGGGTCGAGACCGGCGGAGCGCAGGAGGGCGAGCCGGGCGGGGGACTGCGAGGCGAGGATGACCGAATGCACCCCCGGAACGTACCGGGGCGCCCGTCGTGACCGAATTGTGACCGGCGCCACACCCTGGGACGAGTTATTTTGTTGTGGCTCGCAACATATGCGCGGAGGTGGCTGATGACCGTGCGCGTGACGGACTCGCCCGCGACGTCGCGAGCGCCGTGGTGGGCGAAACGCCGGACCTCGAAGTCCCGGACGGCTCGCTCGTCGCCGGGTTCGGTGCCCGCGGCGTCGCCACCCGCGACGACCTGACCGACAGACCACCGCTCCCGCGGTCCGTGTGGGCCTCCGCTCCGGAACCCGACCTCCGGAACGGAGGCCCACACGGTTTCTCCTCCGGACGTTCCGAGTCTCACGCCGTCGTGGCGGTCGCGGCTTCGGCGGTCGCTGGAGCCGGGGTTTCCCTTGTGGTGGTGCCGGTGTCCCGGTCGCGAGTGGCCCGTTCGTGCCGGGGCGGCGGTGCGAACGGCCCGTTCGTGCTCCACCGGTGCGCCGCGAACGGGCCGTTCGCGCTCGCCTGGCTGCGTCGCGAAGGGGCCACTCGCGCCGCCGGTGTCACGAACGGCCCGTTCGTGCTCAGCCGGTGCGCCGCGAGTGGCCCGTCAGGGCCGCTGCTGTGAACGGCCACGGTCGGCCCGGTTGGTGCCGCTGACTTTGTCGCGAAGGGACCGTTCGTAACACCCGCGTCGCGAACGGCCCGTTCGTGCTCCAGCTGCTCGTGTCGCGAACGGGCCGTTCGTGCCCGCCCGGCTGCGTCGCGAAGGGGCCACTCGCGCCCCCGGCGTCACGAACGGCCCGTTCGCAACCCCGGAAACGACCGGAGGCCGGCACCCCGCGGGATGCCGGCCTCCGGACGTTCCGAGCCTCAGGCCGTCGCGGCTTCGGCCGTCGCCGGAGCCGAGGTTTCCCAGCGCGGCTTGACCTTCCGCAGCATCGACGCCGAGATGACGCCCAGCAGCAGCACGCCCATCGGCAGCAGCATCGTCGCGCGGGCGGCGTCCGTCAGTCCACTGTGGACCGCTTCGGTGGCCAGCCGCCCGGCCTGCGCGGCGATCTCCGCCGGCAGTCCCGGCATCGGCGACGGGCCGCCCGACGAACCGAACTCGCCCGTGTTCGCCGCGGCCTTGGCGATGCCCTCCGCGAACGGCGCCCGGTACCGCTCCGGCAGCTGCGTAGCCGCCTTCGTGGCTTCGTCCGCGATGGACGAGCTCACCTGCGCCTGCAGCATCACGCCGATCGCGGCGCTGCCGAGCACGCCGCCCACCTGGCGCGACGTGTTGAAGATGCCCGACGCCGTGCCGGCCAGCCGCGGCTCGACCGAGCCCATCGTCATGTTGCTCATCGGCGAGAAGATGCAGCCGATGCCCAGGCCGCACACCAGCAGCGCCGGGACGAAGCTCCACGGGCTGCTGTCCGGCGACGCCTGCAGCGCGATGATCCCCAGCCCGGCCGCGAGCGCGGCGAGCCCGAACATCACCAGGTACTTGCCGTTGACCTTGTCCGACGCGCGCCCGACGAACGGCGCCGCGATCCCCGACAGCAGCGACATCGGCGCGGTCAGCAGGCCGGCCATGGTCGGGGTCAGCCCGAGCACCGACTGGATGTAGATGACCAGCGGCAGGAACATGCCGGTCATCGCGAAGCCGACGGTCGTCGCGGTGAGCGTCCCGGCCGAGAAGTTCCGGTTCGAGAACACCTGCAGCGGCAGGAGCGGCTCACGCTTGTTGAAGCGTTGCCACACCACGAAAGCCACCAGCAGCAGCACGCCCGCGCCGATGATCTCGAACACGGTGATCCCGCCCCAGACCGTGCCCCAGTCGTACTGCTGGCCGTTCTGGACCCCGAACACGATCAGGAGCAGCGCCAGGCTCGAGAGCACGATGCCGACGACGTCGAACGCGTGCGAGTGCTTCGGCTGCCAGTCCGGCACCAGCAGCACCGTCAGGACGATGGCGATCACGCCGATCGGCACGTTGACGAAGAAGATCCACTCCCAGCCGAGGTGGTCCACCAGCACGCCGCCGAGCAGCGGGCCCGCGATCGTCGCCAGCCCGGCGACGCCGCCCCACATGCCCATCGCCGGGCCGCGCTTGGCCGGCGGGAACAGGTGCGTGATGAACGCGAGCGTCTGCGGCGTCATCAGCGCGGCGCCGAGACCCTGCACGGCGCGCGCGGCGATCAGCATCTCGACGTTGCCGGACAGGCCGCACCACAGCGACGCGCCGGTGAAAACGACCAGGCCGGCGAGGAACACGCGCTTCGGGCCGAAGCGGTCGCCGAGGCGGCTGGTGAACAGCATCGGCACGGCGTAGGTGAGCAGGTAGACGCTGATCACCCAGACGACGGCGTTCAGCCCGGCGTTCAGCTCGCGCAGCATGGTCGGGATCGCGATCGACACGATGGTCGTGTCGAGCAGGATCATGAAGAAACCGAGGCACAGCGCGCTGAGCGCGGCCCAGGGGTTAGCTTGTCTTGCGTTCATCGTCGTCTTCCCTGGTGATGAGCGTGAGGTGGGGTGCGTCGCACTCCTGGAACGGGATCCGCCCGGAGCGCAGGTCGTCGCGGAGCCGTTCGGTCCACTCGAGCTCGAACTTGCGGTGGTCGCAGCTGTAGCGCCAATCCAGCCAGTAGATCTCCGGCGTCTGGTCCTCGACGAGGCTCCGCACGACCGCGTCGTCCGCGGCGACCGCGGCGCGCAGGTGCACCAGCCGGTTCTCGAGCTCGATGAGCGACGTCTCGCGCCCCAGTTCGTCGATCACGGCGAGCCCGGAGAGGTACGCGGGGAACTCCTGGGCGAGATCGCCCAGCAGTTCGCGGCCACGCTGGTTGAACACGTCGAGCCCGGTCGGCGTCATGCCGTAGACGGTCCGTTCGGGCCGCCGGCCGTCGCGCTGCGTGTCGACGACCTGGATGTAGTTGTCCCGCTGGAGGCGCTCCACGGTGTGGTAGAGCGAGCCCGCCTTCACGTTGACGCGGGTGCTCACGTACCGCTCGCGCATGAGCTGGGCCATCTCGTACGGGTGCATGGGCTTCTCGTGCAGCAGTTCCAGCACGGCGAGGCCGAGGGGGGTCAGCTTGGCCGAAGCCATGATCGTTGGTCCCTCCGGGTGACTCCTGGTCGGTTATTCCACGTGGACTATACGGCGCAGACTATCCACCAGTCCACGCCGTCTTCTGTGACCGTGCGTACACGGTGCGAACAACCTCTACCTGTACTATGGTGCGGGTAGACGTACTATAGTACGGGTTCTGGAGAGGGTGGCGATGGAGCTGAGCAGGCCGCTGGCCACGGTGACCCCGACGTTGGACGGCGACGTGCTCGCCGCCCTGGCCGGCTACGAGGGCACGTTCACGACCGGTCAGCTGCACCGCGTCCTGGGCGCGCATTCGGAGGAGGGGATCCGGAAGGTCCTGCGGCGATTGGTGCTGCAGGGAATCGTGGGCGCGGACCGCGTCGGCAACGCGTTCGCCTACCGGTTCAACCGCGACCACCTCGCCGCGGAGCACATCATCGCGCTGTCGGGGCTGCGCGGGAAACTGCTCCAGCGCATCGAAGCCGCGCTGGATTCCTGGCGGCCGCAACCGAAGTACGGCGCGCTGTTCGGTTCGGCCGCGCGCGGTTCGATGACCGCCGAGAGCGACATCGACCTCGTGCTGATCCGCCCGGACGACGTCGACGAAGATCGCTGGGCCCTTCAGGTCGACGGTCTGGCTGCCGATGTTTCCCGCTGGACGGGTAATGACGCCCGGATCCTCGAATTCACCGTGACCGAGGTCGCCACCCGTGGCCGCGACGAGCCGGTGCTCGCCGACGTGCTGCGCGAGGGGCTCACCGTCGCCGGTCGTCACTCGTGGCTGGCCGGGCAGGTGCGCAAGGGAAAGAGCTGAAGTGCGGACGAAGAGATGCACCCCGGAGATCCTCGGTGGTCGGCTGGCCAAGGCCGAGCAGTTCTGGGAGGTGGCTGACATGGTGCGAGGCCTCGTCGATGAACAGGATCCCAGCGAGATCGGGGACGCGTACGTGACCCTTTGCGTGCACGCGGGCATCGCGGCCGCCGACGCGCTCTGCTGCGCCGGGTTGGGCGAACACGCCCAGGGGGAGAACAACAACGACGCGGTGGAACTTGGCCAGGGTGGACAAGGACGCCGGCCGGGCGTTGCGGGCGCTCTTGGCGCTGAAGACGAAGGCGGGCTACAGCCACACCTCGGCCACGGCGGAGGAGTTCAAGCGGGCCGGCCGGAACGCCGAGGCCCTTGTGCTGCGCGCCCGCGAGCGCGCAGCTAGATCTCCGGGCCGGTGACGCCGTCCAGCTGCTCGCGGATGATGTCCGCCTGGCCGGCGTGGCGGGCCGTCTCCTCGATGACGTGCACGTAGATCCAGCGCAGCGTCACCTCGCCCAGGTTGTGGTGCACGCCCGTGTCCGACAGCTCGTGCGCGGCCGCTATGCGTCGTGAGATCTCGCACTGTGCGTCGTACTCCGCTAGGAGTGACTCGACCGTGTCTTCGTTCGTGGGGAAGAACTCGCCCGCCGGACGGTCCGGGAGGTTCGGTTCGTCCGCCAGGACGCGCTGGAACCACGCCTGCTCCATCCAGCGCAGGTGCTTGAGCAACCCGCCGATCGACGTTCCGGTCCGCACCGGGCTGCGGCGGGCGTCCGCCTCGGACAGGCCCGCGACCTTCGCGCGGAAGATCGCCCGGTAGTTGTCGGCGAACGCCGAGAGCAGGGCGCGCTCGTCGGCGACGCCGGCGCGCGCCGCCAGGTCCAGGTGGGGGTCGGTCATGCGCCCCACGTTAGCGGCCGGGGCAATCCGTTTAATGGAAGTTCGTGGTAAGAACTATACATAATCAGTTCGTAGCACGAACTAACAACTGGGAGGAACCATGGTGCTCTTCGGCATCGGCGGCTCGACGGCGGTGACGTCGGCGCGCAGCACGCTGCGGCAGGCCGTCCTGGCCGATCGGGGTGGGCTCGACCTGTTCAGCGTCTCCGATCACCCCTACAACGCCGACCGCCTCGACGCCTACGCCGAGATCGGCGTCGTTCTCGGGCGCACCGAACGGATCTCCGGGCTGGTCAGCGTGACCAACCTGCCGACGCGGCCCGCGCCGATGCTCGCCCGGGCCGTCACCTCGCTGTCCGCGCTGAGCGGTGGGCGGCTCGTGCTCGGGATGGGCGTCGGCGGGCTCTGGGACGACATCGCGCGGCTCGGCGTGACCAAGCTCAGCCCGGGACAAGCCGTGCGCGCCTTCGAAGAGGGGATCCGGCTCGTTAAACAGCTTGGCGGTGGCGGGGCACCGGTGACCTTCGACGGCGAGTTCTACCAGGTCACCAATCTGACGCCGGCGGAGGAAGCGATTCCGCCGGTGTGGACCGGCTCGGTCGGGCCGAAGTCCCTCGCCGTCACCGGGCGCGTCGCCGACGGGTGGATGCCCGGCCACGCCGCGGACTGGCTCAGCGAGCGCTACCGGACGTCGAGGCCGGTGATCGACGAAGCCGCGAAGGAAGCGGGCCGCGAGCCCGCGGACGTCGTCACCGTTTACAACTTCCCCGGACGCATCACGGCCGAGCCGCTCACGAAGACCCGTGGCGACGACGGCCGCTGGGTCGGCGGTTCGCCGGCGCAGTGGACAGAGGAGCTGACCGGTGCGGTGCTGGAGCACGACGCGAAAGGCTTCGTGCTCTTCGGTCCGGGTGGCCGGCCGCCCACCGACGACGACGTCGCGCGCTGGGCCGGGGAGATCGCGCCCGCCGTGCGCGAGGCGGTCGCGAAGTAGGGTGGCCTGATGGAGGCTCTCGGCGTGGTGGCCGGACTCGTGCGGTCGTCGTTCCTGGTGAACGCCGTCTACTCCGAGTCGGCGCGCGAGTACGGGCTCACCGTGCAGCAGGGGCAGCTGTTGTGCGTGCTGATGGCGCAGCCGTACGGCATGGGCGACCTCGGCGCGACGCTCGGCCTCGAGAAGTCCAGCCTCACCGGCCTCGTCGACCGCGCGGTCCGGCGCGGGCTCGTGCGCCGCGAGCCCGTCCCGGACGACCGCCGCGCGGTGCAGGTGGTCCTGACCGGCGAAGGCCGCGAACTGGCCGCGGACTTCTACGCGGCGACGTGCCGCCGGGTCGAGGAGCTCGCGAGCGGCCTGCCGCCCGCCGAACGCGATCTGCTGGCGACGTTGCTGGGGCGCGTGGTCCAGGACAACGAGGTCCCGACGGTGTTCCTCGACGTGCGCTGATCCACGATCAACGGCGGCGTCGGCCGAGTAGTGATACGAGCCAAGCGAAGAAGACCATGTGCCGCCAATCGAGCAGTCGGGCCGCGAACCTGCCGCCGGCGTCGATGGCTTCGACTTGCTTGCCGGCAGGCGACTTCTCCTGGCTGTACCGGGTAGTGCGCTCAGCTGCGTCGATCGCGTGGACCTCCGGTTCGTCCTGAGCCCGCTCCGGCGCCTTCCCCGAAGTCCCGTTCTGCGCGAAGGAGTCGAGCAGGCGGCCGATGACAACATCTGCGGGCGCCTCCCAAGCCCGACCGAAGCAGCCGAATCCGCTCAAACCTGCGAGCAACTATGCGTGCTGTCCACCCCGACGTGCGCTGATCCCGACTTTCGTCGGGCCGTGGCGGGGGTACGTTGCCGGGAGTTCACCGGCCGGTCCGCCTGCCGCCGGGAGGACCTCTTCTCCGCTCGTCACCGTGATGTCACCGATGCCGTCCAGGTCCCCATCGCCGAGGAGCACCATGAAGCGCCTCATTCCGCTCGCTGTCGCCACGCTCGCCGCGGGTCTGCTGACCGCCGTTCCCGCGCACGCCGCCGTCACCCACCGGATCCTCTTCGACAACACCAAAGCCGAGACCGCCGGCAACGCCGACTGGATCGTCGGCACCTCGCAGCCCGACCCGACCGGGCAGAACTCCGCGCCACAGAAGGAAAGTGACTGGACCGGCGCGCTCTCGGCGTGGGGCGTCGCGCTGCAGAAGACCGGGCAGTACAGCCTGAAGACGCTGCCCGCGGGCAACACGATCACCTACGGCACGTCGAACGCGCTGGACCTCAAGAACTTCGACGAATTCGTGCTGCCGGAACCGAACGTCGTCCTGAGCACCGCCGAAAAGACGGCGATCATGAAGTTCGTGCAGAACGGCGGCGGCCTGTTCCTGATCTCCGACCACACCGGCAGTGACCGCAACAACGACGGCTGGGACTCGCCGAAGATCATCAACGACCTCCTGACGAACAACGGCGTCGACAACACCGACCCGTTCGGCTTTTCGGTCGACCTCAAGAACATCACCAGCGATCACCCGGTGGCCATCACCGACTCCTCGAACCCCGTGCTGAACGGCTCGTTCGGCGCGGTGAAGAAGAGCCTGATCGCCAACGGCACGACGTTCACCCTCAAGCCCGCCGACAACCCCAACGTCAAGGGCCTCGCGTTCCTGAGCACGTCGTCTCCGGGCAACAGCAACGCTTTCTTCGTGACGAGCACCTTCGGCTCGGGCCGCGTCGCGATCTGGGGTGACAGCTCGACCATCGACGACGGCACCGGCCAGTCCGGCAACACGCTCTACAACGGCTGGAGCGACACCACGGCCGACAACGACGCGCTCGGCCTCAACGCGACCGCGTGGCTCGCGGGCAGCGGCACGACCACGCCGCCGCCGACCGGCTGCACCGCCGGCCAGCTGCTGGTCAACCCGGGCTTCGAGTCGGGCAACACCGGCTGGACGGCGTCGGCGAGCGTCATCGGCCAGCACGCCTCCGACGCGCCCGCCCGCAGCGGCTCGTGGAACGCCTGGCTCGACGGCTACGGCACCGCCCACACGGACACGCTCAGCCAGACCGTCACGCTGCCGACCGGCTGCTCGTCGTACACGTTCTCGTTCTGGCTCAGCATCACCACCGCCGAGACGGGCACGACGGCGTACGACAAGCTGACCGTCAAGGCGGGCAGCACGACGCTGGCGACGTACAGCAACCTCAACGCGGCCAGCGGGTACCAGCAGCGGACCTTCTCGCTGTCCGCGTTCGCGGGTCAGTCCGTGACGCTCGCCTTCAGCGGCGTCGAGGGCTCGCAGCTGCAGACGTCGTTCATCGTGGACGACACCGCGCTCAACGTCAGTTAGGCAGACCCGAGGCGCGCCAAGCGCCTTCGCCGGGGTGGTGCGGCCGGCGCAGCGAAGTGGCGTGGTCGCCCCACCACGACGTCCGCGGCTTCGGCTTCCCGGGACCCCGGGCGGCCGACGCCGCGGCGACGACCGCCGTCAGCGCCGCCAGCTCGGCGTCGCTCGGGTTGCCCCGGACCACGCGCAGCAGGGGCCGCACCTCGTCGCTCACGGAGTCGTTCACCGAGTCGCTCACAGCGGGATGTTCCCGTGCTTCTTGGGCGGCAGCGACTCGCGTTTGTTGCGCAGCAACGACAACGCCCGCGCGACGTGCCCGCGCGTGTGCGCCGGCACGATCACCGAGTCGACGTAACCCCGCTCGGCCGCCGCGTACGGGTTGAGCAGCGTGTCCTCGTACTCCTGGAGCAGCTCGGCGCGCAGCTCGTCGACGTCCTTGCCCTCGTTCGCCGCGTTGGCCAACGTCTTGCGGTGCACGATGTTCACCGCGCCCTGCCCGCCCATCACCGCGACCTGCGCGGTCGGCCAGGCGAGGTTGATGTCGGCGCCGAGGTGCTTGGAGCCCATGACGTCGTACGCGCCGCCGAACGCCTTGCGCGTGATGATCGTGACCAGCGGGACCGTGGCCTCCGCGTAGGCGTAGATCAGCTTCGCGCCGCGGCGGATGATGCCGTTCCACTCCTGCTCGGTGCCCGGCAGGAAGCCCGGGACGTCGACGAAGGTGAGCACCGGGATGTTGAACGCGTCGCAGGTGCGGACGAACCGCGCGGCCTTCTCGGACGCGTCGATGTCGAGGCAGCCGGCGAACTGCGTCGGCTGGTTCGCCACGACGCCGATGCTCTGGCCGTCGACGCGGCCGAAGCCGACGATGATGTTCGGCGCGAACAGCTCGTGGACCTCGAGGAACTCGCCGTCGTCGACGACGCGGTTGATCACCTCGTGCATGTCGTACGGCGTGTTCGGCGAGTCCGGGATGAGCGTGTCGAGCTCGCGGTCGGCGTCGGTGACGTCTTCGAAGAACCCAGGCGGTGTGTCCGCCGGCTCGAAGACCGGTGCGTCCGAGAGGTTGTTCTGCGGCAGGTAGGAGAGCAGTTCCTTGACGTAGGCGATCGCGTCCTCGTCGTCGGAACCGAGGTAGTGCGCGACGCCGGACTTCGTGTTGTGGGTGCGGCCGCCGCCGAGCTCCTCGAAGGTGACGTCCTCGCCGGTGACCGTCTTGACGACGTCCGGGCCGGTGATGAACATCTGCGACGTCTCGTCGACCATCACGACGAAGTCGGTCAGCGCGGGGGAGTAGACGTGCCCGCCCGCGTTCGCGCCCATGATCAGCGAGATCTGCGGGATGACGCCGGAGGCCTGCACGTTGCGGCGGAAGATCTCGCCGTAGAGGCCGAGCGAGACGACGCCCTCCTGGATGCGCGCGCCGCCGCCCTCGTTGATGCCCACGATCGGGCGGCCGGTCTTGATCGCCAGGTCCATCACCTTGACGATCTTCTCTCCGTACACCTCGCCGAGGCTGCCGCCGAAGATCGTCACGTCCTGGCTGAACACGCACACCGGACGGCCGTCGACGGTCCCGTAACCGGTGACGACGCCGTCGCCGTAGGGCCGGTTCTTCTCCTGGCCGAAGTTGGTCGAGCGGTGCCGGGCCAGCTCGTCGAGCTCCACGAACGAGTTCTCGTCCAGCAGCAGCTCGATCCGCTCGCGGGCGGTTTTCTTGCCCTTGGCGTGCTGCTTCTCCACCGCGCGGGCCGAGCCCGCGTGCACCGCCTCGTCGTACCGGCGGTACAGGTCGGCCAGCTTGCCGGCCGTGGTGTGGATGTCCGGTTCATCCTCGGGCGGCGTCCCGAGCGGCTCCGTCGCACTGCTCATGCCACGGGAGCTTAGCTACTTGCCGGTCACTTCGCGTGTGGCGTAGGCAACGTCCATGACCTTCCCGCCGATCCGGCTCCTGGGCCCCGCCGACCTGCTTGCCTGCGCCGACCTGGCCGAAGCGGCCGTCCTGGTGTCGTTCGATCGTGTGGCGTCGATCTCGATGGTGCTGGTCGCGCCCCGGTTCGTGCGGCGCGGCTTGGGCCGGGCGATCACCCGGCACGCCGTCGACGATGGGCTTCGAGGTCGACGGCGGGTGCCATGGTCACGTCGGCCCCTTCCTCGACGGCGGCGGCCCGGTTGCCTCATCGGGCTCGGTGTCCGACGTCGTCGCGCTGGACCTGCGTGCTCAGGGCGTGAACCGGCTGGTCCTCGACGGCCGGCCGCTCCCCGGCGACCCCGCGATGAGGTTCGCCCCGTTCACCCGGGCGGTGGGCTGACCTACGCGGTGGCCGGGATCGGGTACTCCGGCAGCGTGATCGCCTCGGCCGGCGGCGTCATGAACTTGCCCGCCACGCCCGAGACCCGGCCGAGCAGGGGCGACGACGCCACGCGCACGACGGTCCGGAACGCGGCGAGCTGCAGCCGGCTGCGCGGGTGGGCGATCTGCGGCGCCCCCGGCGGGAGCTGCTGCGCCTTCGTGACCAGCGGCCGCAGCACCTGCTCGTAGCGGGCGAAGGCGTCGCGCGGGTCGTCCTGGCCGGCGAGTTCTCCGGCCAGGACGTACGCGCCGGCCAGCGCCAGGGTGGTGCCCATGCCGCTGACCGGGGACGCGCAGTAGGCGGCGTCGCCGAGCAGCGCGATCCGGCCGCGGCTCCACCCGGCGAGCTTCGCCTGCCCGATGTCCTCGAAGTACAGCGAGCCGTTGTCCAGCTCGGCGAGCACGCGTGGGGCCGCCCAGCCGACGTCGGCGAAGGTCGCCCGCAGGACGGCGGCGACGTCGTCGTGGCCGAGCCGGTCCAGGCCGCGGACGTCGGAGGTGAAGCTCAGCGACGCCTGGGTGGTGCCGAGGTTGTCCGGGCGCAGCGACAGCATTCGCCCGCGCCCGCAGGGCAGCACGCGCCACCGGTCGGTGTCGTCGCCGGTGCGCGGGATCGCGAGGAAAGCGTTGTACAGGCCCAGTTCGTCGATCCGCGCGTCGGGCATGACCAGCGCGCGGCTGCGTGAGCGCAGGCCTTCGGCGAGGACGACGGCGTCGAACCGGCGGCGCGAACCCCGCTGGAACTCGACGTCCACGCCGTCACCGTCGTCGTGCAGGGCGGTGATCTGGTCGCCGAAGACGTACTCGGCGTCGTCCTTGGAGTGGGTGTAGAGGATCTTGGCGAACTGGCCGCGCAGGATCTCCAGCTCGGCCGTGCCACCGGAGGTGTCGTCGGTGCCGCCGGCGAAGGCGGCGATCGCGCGGCCGTGCTCGTCGACGAAGTCCGTGCCGGTCTCCCCGGTGTGGGCGGCGCGGACGGCGTCCTCCAGGCCCATCCGCCGGATGACCTGGCGCCCGACCCCGCGGACGTCGATGTTCTGGCCCTGCTCGCGCACGTGGTCGAAGCGCTCGACGACGGTCACCGCCCAGCCCGCCTTCGCGAGCCAGTGGGTCAGCGTGGGCCCGGCGATACTGGCCCCGGAAATCAGGATGCTGCGACTCAAGGTGTACCTCCCTCGACCCACCGTAGCCGTCAGGCGGTGCGGACGAGCCCCGACTCGTAGGCCGCGATCACCAGCTGGGCCCGGTCCCGCGCCGCGAGCTTGTGCAGCAGCCGGCCGATGTGGGTCTTCACCGTCGCGATGCCCAGGTGCAGCCGCGCGGCGATCTCGTCGTTCGACAGGCCGCGCGCGATCAGCGTCAAGACCTCCTGCTCGCGGGCCGTCACGCCGTCCAGCCGCGTCACCGGACCCGACGGCAGCCGCGCGAACTCCGCCACCAGCCGGCGGGTCACCGACGGCGCCAGCAGCGCGTCGCCGCCGGCGATGATCCCGATCGCCGCCAGCAGGTCCGCCGGGCGCGTGTCCTTGAGCAGGAAGCCGCTCGCGCCCGCGCGCAGAGCCGCGTAGACGTATTCGTCGAGGTCGAACGTCGTCAGCATCAGCACCCGCACCTCGGTTTCCGCGCAGATGCGGCGGGTCGCCTCGATGCCGTCCATCTCGGGCATCCGGACGTCCATCAGCACGACGTCCGGCTGTTCGTACCGGGCCAGGGCCACCGCCTCGACGCCGTCGGACGCCTCGCCGACGACCGTCAGCCCGGGCGCGCTGTCGACGAGCACGCGGAAACTGCCGCGCAGCAACGCCTGGTCGTCGGCGATGAGGACGCGGGTCATCGCGCCACGGCCGGTTCGTAGGGCAGGCGCGCGAAAACGCGGAAGCCGCGCTCGCCGGGACCGGCGCTGAACTCGCCGCCGTAGACGGCCACGCGTTCGCGCATCCCGATCAGGCCGTGGCCGGGTTCCGCGGAGCCGCCGCGGCCGTCGTCGCGGACTTCGATGCGCACTTCGCCGTCCTCGCCGGTGACGCGGATCCGGCACGTCGTCGCGCCCGCGTGCTTGACGACGTTGGTCAGCGCCTCCTGCACGATCCGGTACACCGACTGCCCGACGCCGTTCGGCAGCTCGTCGAGGCCCTCGACGACCAGGTCGACGGCCGGGCCGGCCTGCTGCGCGCGTTCGGCGAGGGCACGCAGGTCGTCGAGCGTCGGGGCGGGGGCCAGCGCCGGGACGCCGGTGCCGTCCCGCAGCACGCCCAGCATCCGCCGCAGCTCGGCGAGCGCCTCGCGGCTGGTCTCTTCGATGACACGCAAGGCTTCCCGCGCCTCGCCGGGCTGGTCGGGCGCGACGTGGTGGCCGACCGCCGCCTTCACCGCGATCAGGCTCATGCTGTGCGCGACGACGTCGTGCATCTCGCGGGCGATCCGCAGCCGTTCCGCCGAAACCGCCTGGTCCCGTTCGGTGACCGCGTGCTCCCGGCGGGCGCGCACGGTGAGGCCGAACGCGTACCCGACGATGAGCGCCCCCGTGCCGACGTTCACCGCCTGCGACGCGCTCGGCGTCGGCAGCGCGAACGAGAGCACGCCGACCTCGGCCAGCCCGGCGACGAACCCGATGCGGACGATCCGGTTGTCCAGCCGGCCCACGACGACGTAGAGCGCACAGGCCGCACCCACCGCGGCGACCCCGAGCACCGGGCCGCCGATCGGTACGGCCGCCGCCGTCAGCACCAGGGAGCCGACGTAGGTGGTCAGCGGCCACCACCGGCGCACGACGATCGGAACCACGCTCGCGACGAGGATCGTCCACCCGAGCCACCCGGGCAGCCAAGACGGGAGCGCCCACGCTCCGGCGGCGAGGTTGCCACCGGCGCCGAGCCCCAGCAGGACCGCCGCCAGGACGTCCAGGGCTGTCCGAAATCGCATGAACCGACGGTAATGCGGCCGCCCGTGCCGCGCGTCAACCCTGAGTCGGACGCTCGGCGTAGTGCTTGCGCACGGCCTCGACGCGCTCGGCCGGCCAGTCCGGCAGCTCGACGCCGTGGGTGGCGGCGAACAGCTTGTCGAGCTGCTCGTGCCGCCGGGCCAGCTGCGCGGCGACGTCGGTTTCGGGGGCCTCCGTGAACTCGACGCGGGTGCCTTCGAGCGGGTCGTGGACGACGTGCCAGCCGGGTTCGCCGGGCAGCAGCGCGCGGACTTCGTCGGGGGATTTCCAGACGAGGTCACGGCGGAAGCGGATCGTGCCGTCTGCGAGGACTTCGCCGTCGCCGAGGCCGAAATCGTCCACATAGGACGCCATCGGGGCGTGCCAGTCCTCCGGCGGCTCGTGCTTCTCACCGGCGAGGCGGGCTTCGAGGGTGTCAAGGCAGACGTCCCAGCCCGCGGCAGTGCGGCCCGCGGCGAGCTTCGCGATCGCCGGGTCGCCGCGGCCGAAGGTGTGCGTGAACTCCAGGAGGCTGCCCTCGCCGTCCGGGGAGATCAGCCAGCGCAGGGTGTCGTCGTTCCAGGTGAAGGTGAACTCGCGGGGCGGGTCGACGGTGATGACCTGGCCCGTGGTGACGTCGTCGGTGCCCGGGAAGGTGAACCGGATCGCGCCGCCGTCGCGCAGGTCGACGTCGACCGCGGCCGGGAACCAGTGCGCCAGCTCGGCCGGGTCGGTGATGGCGTGCCAGACCTTCTCCGGCGCGTGCTTCAGGCGGCGTTCCAGCCTGAGCGCGGGGCGATCGTCGACGGTCTGCAGCTTCGCGGGCACGGCGTCCTCCTGTTAGGTTGCCTGTGCCGGTATATAACCACTGCGGAATATGAGGGTCAAGCGCCGCGCACGGCGGAGACCGCCGTGGCCAGCTCCGGGTCGCTCGCGGCTTTGTCGAGCGCGGTGCGCAGGACGTCGCCGTAGGTCGGCTCGGTCTCGCCGTAGCGCCGGCGGCCGGCTTCGGTGATCACCGAGTAGACGCCGCGACGGTCGTCTTCGCACAGGTCGCGCACGGTCAGCCCGGCGTCTTCGAGGCGCGCGCACATCCGGCTGACCGAGCTCTGGTTGAGCCCGATCGCCTCGGCGAGCTCCTGCATCCGCAACTCGCCCTTGGGGCTCGCGGCCAGCTTGCCGAGCGCGCGGTACTCGGACAGGCCGAGCCCGTGGCGGCGGTGCAGCGCCTTGCCCAGCTCCTGCTCGATACGGGCGTGCAGCACCAGAACGCGGCCCCAGGCCTGTTCGTCGACGGTCATCTCGCGACCTCCTCTTGACTTCAGGATACCTGTAGGGACACTCTTTATATGTACATGCAAGTAACTGGAGGGACCTGATCATGAGCGACCGCAGCTTCCTGTTCCTGGTCGGCGCCGCGCGGGCCGGGGGCAACACGGAGATGCTGGCCCGGCGGGCCGCCAAGGGGCTGCCGCGTGACGCGGACCAGCGCTGGATCCGGCTGCCCGAGGTGCCGCTGGCGCCGTTCGAAGATCGCCGTCACGGCGCCGGCGAACACCCCGCGCCCGGTGCGAACGAACAGCTGCTGATGGACGCGACCTTCGCCGCGACGGACATCGTGATCGTCTCGCCGGTGTACTGGTACTCGGTCGCGGCGAGCGTGAAGCTGTACCTCGACTACTGGTCCGGCTGGATGCGCCTGCCGGTCGAGTTCAAGCCGCGGATGCGCGGGAAGTCGTTGTGGGGCGTGAGTGTCCTGAGCGAGACGGCGCGCGAGGCCCAGCCGCTGGTCGGCACCCTCGAGCTGTGCGCTGAGTACCTGAGCATGAACTGGGGCGGCGTCCTGCTGGGCAACGGCAGCCGCCCGGGCGACGTCCTGCTGGACGACGCGGCCATGACGGCCGCGTCGACCTTCTTCACCGGCGCGGACCTCGTCACCGCCTAAGCCAGGACGTCCTTCGTGAGCAGGCGCAGGCCCTGGATCAGGTCGGCGCCCGAGGGGGCGTGGTCCGGGTCGGCGAGCCACTGCAGCACCACGCCCGAAAGCAGGGCCTGGTGCACGGTGCCGACGGCCCGGGCCTCGGCGCTGCCGTCGTCGAGGCCCTGGAAGAGGTTCGCCAGCCCGAAGCGGGCCAGTTCGAGCGCCTTCGCCAGCTGCGCGCGGACGGCCGGGTCGAGATCCGGCTGCGTGTAGGCCTCGAACGTCATCGCCCACATCCGCCGGTGCGCGGGGAACGACTCGATCACCCGCTGCCAGATCAGCTCGAAGCGCTCGGCCGGCGACGCGTCCGGCGGCGTCTCGACCTGCAGGGTCTTCGCCAGCGTCTCGCCCCACTCCTCGTTCGCCTCGATCAGCGCGGTGTTGAGCAGCGCCTCGCGGGAGCCGAAGTGGTAGCCGATCGCGGCCATGCTGACGTTCGCCGCCGAGGCCAGGTCCCGCACGCTCGTGCGGGCGTAACCCTTCTCGTTGAGACAGCGCTTCGCGCCCGCCAGCAGTGCGTCCTTGTTGCCCATGTCCCGAGACTAGCACGAACGTCTTATGCGATCGCCTTGCGCGATCGCCCAAATCCGGGTTACCGTTGCCGGCATGCAGAACAGACGAGTCCTCATCTCCGGCGCCAGCGTCGCCGGTCCCGCCCTGGCCTTCTGGCTCCGTCGCTACGGCTTCACGCCGACCGTGGTCGAACGCGCGCCCCGGCTCCGCGAAGGCGGCTACGCCGTCGACTTCCGCGGCGCTTCACTGCGCGTCCTCGACCGGATGGGCCTGCTCGGCCAGGTCGAGGCCGCGGCCACGAACATGGGCGAAGTGACCTATGTGGACGAAGACGATCGGCCGCTGGTGGTCACGCCGCCGACGTTCCAGAGCGGCGAGCTGGAGATCCTGCGCGGCGACCTTTCGCGCATCCTCTACGACGCCACGAAGGACGACGTCGAGTACGTCTTCGGCGACTCGATCACCGGCGTCACCGAGCACGGCGACGGCGTCACGGTCACCTTCGAACACGGCGCACCGCGCGAATTCGACCTGGTCGTCGGCGCCGACGGGCTGCACTCGAACGTGCGCTCCCTCGTCTTCGGCGACGAGTCCCGGTACCGCCGCGACCTCGGCTACTACGTCTCGATCTTCACCGTGCCGAACCACCTCGGCCTCGACCACGTCGGCCGGTTCTACAACGAGCCGAACCGCACGATCGGCGTCTACAGCGCCCGCGACCACGCGGAAGCGAAAGCCTTGTTCTGGTTCGGTTCCGAGCCGCTCGCGTACGACCACCGCGACGTCGAAGCGCAACGTCGGATCGTCGAGGAGACCTTCGCGGACGCGGGCTGGGAGGCACCTGCCCTGCTCGACGGGATGCGGCAGGCGCCGGACTTCTACTTCGACTCGGCGAGCCAGATCAAGCTCGACACCTACTCGACCGGCCGGGTCGCGCTGGTCGGCGACGCCGCGTACTGCGCCGCGCCGCTCTCGGGCATGGGGACGAGCCTGGCGGTCGTCGGCGCGTACGTGCTGGCGGGCGAGCTCGCGGCGGCCGGCGGCGACCACGTGACGGCGTTCACCGCCTACCACGACGAGATGCGCGAGTTCGTCGCCGTGTGCCAGAAACTGGGTGAGGGCAACGGGAAGTGGTTCGTGCCGCCGACCCGCGCGTGGATCCGGCTGCGGAACCTCAACCTGCGGCTGCTGCCGCACCTGCCGTGGCGCAAGGTGATCGAGCAGCTGCCGCTCAAGGCGGGCAACGCGATCACGCTCAAGGAGTATGCGAAGGTGCCGGCGTGACGCCCCGGCGCTGCGCGATGCCGGCCATGTTCTCCTCGCCCCAGTCGCCCAGCGGCAGCAGCGCGGTGTTCAGCCGCTGACCCAGGCCGGTCAGCGAGTACTCGACCTTCGGCGGGACCTCGCGGAACACCTCGCGGTGCACGACCTCGTCCGCCTCCAGCTCCCGCAGCGCCTGGATCAGCATCTTCTCGCTGATCCCCGTCACCTTGCGCCGCAGCTCACCGAACCGCAGCGGCTCGGCGTGCAGCGCCCACAGGATCAGGGCCTTCCAGCGGCCGCCGACGACGTCGATCGCGGCGTCCAGCCCGCACCGGTAGCTTCGGGTCAGCATGCAGGATCCTTACGTTTTGGTGAGTACCCGACGAATTAGTCGGTACTTGTCCAGTGTAAAGCGCTTCAGCAGCATGATGGGCATGGGAGAAAGCAAGAAACAAGTGGGCGTGCTCGGCCTGGGGCGGATGGGCGCCGCCCTCGCCGGGGCGCTCTTGGGGGCGGGCCACGACGTCGTGGTGTGGAACCGGTCGCCGCTCAAGGCCGGCCCGCTGCTGGACCGCGGCGCCCGGCTCGCGGCGACGCCCGCGGAGGTCGCCACGGCGGACGTCGTGCTCAGCTGTCTGTCCACACACGACACTCAACAGCCGGTGCTGGCCGAGCTGACGCCGGCGGTGCTGGTGAACCTCACCTCCGGCACACCGGAGCAGGCCCGCGTCGTCGCGAAGTGGGCGGCCTCAAGGGGAATCGACTACGTGGACGGCGTGATCATGGCCGTCCCACAGGGCATCGGCACGCCGGCCGCGCGGAT
Source organism: Amycolatopsis sp. NBC_00348 (assembly GCF_036114655.1). NCBI lineage: Bacteria > Bacillati > Actinomycetota > Actinomycetes > Pseudonocardiales > Pseudonocardiaceae > Amycolatopsis > Amycolatopsis sp. NBC_00348. The sequence goes on from NZ_CP107994.1 coordinate 9,381,682, forward strand.
CCTCTACGGCGGCTCGGCCGCGGCGTTCGAGGCGCAGCGCGAGGTGCTGGAAGTGCTGGGGGAGCCGGTGTTCCTCGGCGAGGACGCCGGGCTCGCGGCGCTGTACGACCTGGCGCTGCTGGGCATCATGTGGTCGACGATGAGCGGCTACCTGCACGCGCTCGCGCTGGTCGGCACCGAAGGCGTCACGCCGGAGCGGTTCACGCCGATGGCGTTGCCGTGGCTCTCGGCGGTCGGCGGGTTCCTCACCGGCATGAGTGCCCAGGTGGCGAGCGGCGACTACGCAACGGACGTCTCGGCCCTGGACATCAACGCGGCGGGGCTGAAGCTGCTGGTCGAGACGAGCCGGGCGCAGGGCATCAGCACGGTCGTGCCCGCGCCGCTGGCGGAGTTGTTCACCCGCGCGGTCGACGCGGGCCACGGCGCGCACGCGATCGCGAGTGTCATCGAGGAGATCCGGTGAAGTACCTGGGAAAGAAGGCCGTCGTCACCGGCGGCACGCACGGGATGGGCCTGGCGGTGGTCCGCGCGCTGCTCGACGGCGGCGCGGAGGTGCTGCTGACCGGCCGCGACGTCTCGTCGTCGCGCGGAACGCTGCCGGGCAAAGCGCACCTGCTGTCCTCGGACGCGGCCAGCCTGGCCGACATCGACACGCTGGGCACGGTCGCCGCGGAGACGCTCGGCGAGCTGGACCTGGTGTTCGTCAACGTCGGTTTCGCGACCTTGACGCCGTACGAAACGGCGACGCCCGAGGTCTACGACCGCACGTTCGACGTCAACACCAAGGGCGCGTACTTCACGGCCCAGCGGCTGGCGGGCCTGGTGCGGCCCGGGGGTTCGTTCGTGTTCACGACGTCGGTCGCGGCGGGGGCGGGGATCGCCGGCATGGGCCCGTACTCCGCGGCGAAGGCGGCGGTCCGGTCGTTCGCCCGGACGTACGCGGCCGAGCTGGCCCCGCGCGGGATCCGGGTGAACGTGGTCAGCCCGGGTTACACGGACACGCCGACGATGGGCGTGACCGGCGTCCCCGCCGAGGTCCTGGCGGCGTTCAAGGCCACGGGCGACGAGGTGACGCCGTTGAAGCGCCACGCGACCCCGGAGGAGGTGGCGACGGCGGTGCTGTTCCTGGCCTTCGACGCGACGTTCACCACGGGCGCGGACCTCCCGGTGGACGGCGGTCTGGGCCAGCGCCTGACCCTGCCCGCGTAGACGCCGTGAGGGGCACCCTCAGGGACTTCAAAGCCCTGAGGGTGCCCCTCACGGCACGTCAGCCGAGGTGGATGGCGAGGCCGGTGCCGCCGGGCGCGTGGGCGGGGCGGAGGACGAGGTCGTCGTCGTAGTCGCCGCCGTTCTGGGTGCGGAACCCCAGTGGCCCCGCGGTGTCCAAAGTGGACAGTCGCGTGCGCAGCAGGTCTTGGGACTCGGCGAACTCCTCCGGCGACACGCGGTCCGCGCCGTACACCGCGACCGGGGGCAGGACCGACATTCCCGCGTAGAACAGCGTCCCGTGGTGCAGCGGGAACAGGATGTCGTTCAGCGGACCGTTGATCCCGCGCGGGCCGAGGGCGGGTTCGCGGGCGCCCGCGCTCAGGACCACCATCGCGCGTTTGCCCGCGAGCTTGCCTTCGCCGTAGCGGAGCGTACGGCCGTCGTCGGCGCGGACGCCGTAGCCGAAACCCTTCACGAACACCCGGTCGAACCAGCCCTTGAGGATCGCCGGCATGCCGTACCACCACAACGGGAACTGCACGACGACTGCGTCCGCCCAGGCCAGCTTCTCGTGCTCGGCCACGATGTCCGCGCTCAGCTCACCGCCGGCGTACGCGCGAGCGGACGTCGCCCCGACGACCAGCCGCTCGTCCCCGGCCACAGTGCCGAAGTCGGCCGCGTCGACGACCGGATTCCACTTCATCGCGTACAGGTCCGACTCCCGGACGTCGTGACCTAGCTCCCGCAGCGTCCGTAATCCGTCGTCGCGGAGGGCCCCGCCCAGCGAGCGCGGCTCGGGATGCGCGAATACCCACAAGACGTTCATGACCTCGATCATCACGCCGCCGGCGGACGCGATCGAGTGGCCCGATGGCCAACCTGTGCAAGAATCGAGCCATGGCCGAATTCGTGCACCCTGACCGCCACCACGTGGCCGTGCTGGTCCGGCACGGCATGCTCGTGATGGAGCTCGGCATCGTCCACCGCCTGTTCGGGCAGGCCCGCTCTGCGTCGGGCGAGCCCCTGTACGAGGTCGTGACCTGCGCACTCGAGCCGGGACTCGTCCGCACCGACTCCGACTTCACCATCCCGGTCGACCGCGGCCCGGAGGTCATCGCCGAGGCCGACACGGTGATCGTCCCGGCGTCCCGCGCCGAGTACGAGCCCATGGCGCGGGTGCTGACGCCGGCCCTCAAGGCCGCGCTGGAGCTGATCCCGGCGGGCGCGCGGATCGCGTCGATCTGCACGGGCGCGTTCGTGCTCGCCGCGGCCGGCCTGCTCGACGGCCGCCCGGCCACCACGCACTGGCGCTCCGCCGAGGAGCTCCAGGAGCGGTTCCCCGAGGTCCGGGTCGACCCGTGCGTGCTCTACACCGAGGACGGCAACGTGCTGACGTCCGCCGGGGTCGCCTCCGGGATCGACCTGGTGCTGCACATGATCCGCCGCGACCACGGCGCGGCGGTCGCCAACGAGGTCGCGCGCGGCACGGTCGTGTCCCCGCACCGCGAAGGCGGCCAGGCCCAGTTCGTCCGGCGGCCGGTGCCCGAGCCGCGGACGTCGTCGACCAAGGCCGCCCGCGCATGGGCGCTGGAGAACCTGCACCGGCCGCTGACGCTGCGCGAGCTCGCCGCCCGCGAGGCCATGAGCACCCGCACGTTCACCCGCCGCTTCCGCGAAGAGGTCGGCATCTCGGCGCTGCAATGGCTTACGCAGCAACGGGTCGAGCGCGCCCGCCAGCTCCTGGAGGAGTCGGACCTGCCGGTCGACCGCGTCGCGGCCGAAGCCGGCTTCGGCACGGCGGCGTCCCTGCGCCAGCACTTCCAGGCCGCGCTCGGCGTGTCACCGAGCGCTTACCGCGTCACGTTCCGCGGCGAACTGGCCGCGCAGGCCGGCTGAATCCCGCTGGCGTGGCCGGCATGGCTCGACGGCGCGTGGCGGCTGGTCGTCTCCCCGGACCTGGACGTGCCGCACCTGCGCGGATTGCCGTACGCGCGGCATAACCTCGTGCTCGACCTCGCCGCGCTGAACAAGCACGAGATGATCCTTTGGGACGTCTGGGGCGTGATCGACGACGCCGACGCCGAACTCAGCGCGGACGAGCTGCTCGCCGACCCGGACGTCGAGCAGCTGCGGTGGTCTTCGAAGCCGACGACGTCCGTGTGCCGCCGGTGATCCGCTCGGTCATCCCGCCGGGGCCGGTTCCGGTCGAGGTGGTGCTGCGGTGACCAAGGTGATCCGCAGGGCAGCCAGCCGCGCCGGGTCGGCGATCACGTCGTAGCCGGCCACCCGCTCTCCCTCGATCGTCACCAGCAACGCGAGCGTCAGCCGGCCGCGCGGGGCCACGACCACGCCGACGAAGCCGTCGATCAACGCCGGTTCCGCGAAGTGCGCCCGCTTGCCGAACACCTGCGTCTCGTCCGCCACCGCGCGGGCGCCGCGGACTTCGAGGGACGCGCCGACCGGCAACGCGGCCGCGTCGGCACGGCGGACGACGTCCGGGGCCAGCACCGTGAGCAGCTCGTCGAGGTCGCCGCCGCGGGCCGCGGTCAGGAAGGCGTCGACGACCCGGCGGTGCCGGGCGAGGTCGGTGGCGGGCAGGGGAGACGTGCCCCGGACGCGGTGCCGCGCGCGGCTGGCGAGCTTCTTCGCCGCCACCGGCGTGCGGTCCAGCACCGGCGCGATCCGGTCGAACGGCACCGCGAACAGGTCGTGCAGCACGAACGCGACCCGTTCGGCGGGGCCCAGCGCGTCGAGCACCACGAGCAGCGCGCGGCCCACCGAGTCGGCCAGCTCCACCTCACCCGCCGGGTCGGCGTCGGCGGCCGGCTCGGGCAGCAGCTCGACCGGGTCCTCCCGGCGCGCCTTCCGCGAGCGCAAGGCGTCGAGGCAGACACGGGCGACGACCGTGGTCAGCCAGGCCGCGACGTTGTCGACGCCGCGCGCCCGGCTCAGCCGCAGCCACGCCTCCTGGACCGCGTCGTCCGCCTCGGTCGCCGAGCCCAGCATCCGGTGCGCCAGCCCGCGCAGCCTGCCGCGCTCGGCCTCGAACCGTTCCGCCAGCTCGTCCATCGGTCACCTTCCGCTCGCCTCAGCCGTCGCTCTCCTGACGAATCCCCGCGACCCGAGGTGACCGATGAGCTTGCTGACCCCGGCCGACCTGGGCGACTGGCGCCTGCCGAACCGCGTGGTGCTGGCGCCGACGACCCGCGCCCGCGGCCGCGTGCCCACGGACTTGCACGCCGAGTACTACGCGCAGCGTGCGGGCGCCGGGCTCGTCATCACCGAGGGGACCTGGGTGAGCGACCGGGCCGTCGGCTTCCCGGACGTGCCCGGGGTGCATACCGAGGAGCAGGTCGCCGGGTGGCGGCGGGTCACGGACGTCGTGCACGCGCTCGGCGGCCGGATCGTGCTGCAGCTGTGGCACACCGGCGCGGTGTCGCACGCGGAGTTCCTCGGCGCGCGGCCGGCGGGGCCGTCCGCGGTCGATCCGGCGGAGTCCGTGCACACGCCCAGCGGCCGGCGGCCCACGGTGACGCCGCGCGAGATGAGCGCCGGCGAGATCGAGCGGACCGTCGAGGACTACCGGACGGCGGCCGTGAACGCCCGGCGCGCCGGGTTCGACGGCGTCGAGGTCGCCGCGCACGGCGTCTACCTGCTCGCGCAGTTCCTGCACCCGCGGCTGAACCGGCGCCGCGACGCGTACGGCGGTTCGGCGCGGGCCCGGCGGAAGCTGGTGCTGGACGTCGTCGACGCCGTGGCCGGCGCCGGGATCGCCGTGGGCGTGCGGCTCGCGCCGTACTGGACCGGCGGACTGTTCACTGTGGACGATGGCGTCCGGGCCGACCTCGACGAGCTGGTCCGCGAACTGGGCTCGCTCGCCTACCTGCACCTGCGCGGGCCGGACACGGGACCGGACTTCGCCGCCTTCGCGCGTTACCGGCGGCTGTTCGACGGACCGCTGATCGTCAACAACGGCTTCGACCGGGACTCGGGAAACGCCGTCGTCGAGGCCGGGATCGCCGACGCCGTCTCGTATGCCCGGCACTTCGTCGCGAACCCGGACCTGGTGACGCGGTTCGCGCTCGGCCGCGACCTCGCCGCCGGCGACCCGGCGACGTACTACGGCGGCGGGGTCGACGGATACCTGGGCCACGGCTGATCACTCCTCGGGACACCAGAGGGCCAGCTCGTTCCCGCCCGGCTCGCGGAAGTGGAACCGCCGCCCGCCGGGGAAACCGAACGGCTCGACCGTGACCACCCCACCGGCGGCCTCGACGGCGGTGCGGGCGGCCGCGAGGTCGTCCGTGCGGATCGTGACGAGGGGCGCGGGGGCTTGCGCGGCCGTGTCGGCCTGGAACCCGAAGGTGATCCCGGCCGCGCGGACGTCCGCGTACTCCGGGCCGTACGGCGTGACCGCCCACCCGAACGCGTGCTCGAAGAACCGGCCCGACGCCGCGGACGACGTGGACGGGAACTCGACGAAGTCGACTTCGTACATGCCGCCGACGCTAGCGGCGACCACCGACAAAATCGGCCGGATGGCCATTCGTCCACGACCGGACGACCGATGTGACGGGTGCGCCGGCCCGCGAAGCTCGTCCCATGAACACGAGCACGAAGATGATCGGCGTCGGCGCGGCACTGGTGGTCACCCTGACCGGGTGCGGTCTCGAGGAAGGCATCGACGAGAACGCGAACGGGCACGTCAAGACCGTCGGCTACGACAGTGGCGCGGACGGCAAGAAGAACCAGGACGCGCGGCTGCCGGGCTGGGTGCCGGACCAGGCGAAGGGGGTCACCGAGGTCATCCGGACCACGGGATCCGAGCGGCTCCTGAAGTTCACGACCGCGGCACTGCCGCCGACCTGCGTGCTGGGCGCGCCCACGAAGACGGCGGCCACGCTGACCGCCGACTGGTGGCCGCGCGGCGCGGAGACCCGGACCGACCGGATCTGCGAGGACTGGCACGTCTTCGCCGCCGACGGCGCGGTGTTCGCCTACAAGCCGGAGACGATCGAGCAGAAGCCGTGACTCAGGCGGGGCGGCCCGCGCCCGCGTAGTCGTCGCCCTTCGAGTGGTACGTGTGGATCTGGATGGCCTGGCCCTCGGTCGGCGCGTTGATCATCAGGCCGTTGCCCAGGTACAGGCCGACGTGGTGGATGCGGGTCGCCGGGCTGCCGTAGAACACCAGGTCGCCCAGGCGCGGCTCCTGTGACGGCGGGACCGCCGGGATCGCGCGGAACTGGCTGTCCGCCGTGCGCGGCAGCGCGACGCCCGCGCTGTCGTACGACGCCTTCGTCAGGCCCGAGCAGTCGAAGCCGGCCGCGCCCGCGTCCGGGCCGTTGCCGCCCCAGACGTACGGGAGGCCGAGCTGGCCGAGGGCGAACCGGGCCGCCTGGACCGACGGGGTGCCCGCGCGGGCCGGGTCGAGCGAGAGCGTCGCGTACAGCTGGGCCGTGCCGAGCACGCGCTGGCGGAACAGCTCCGCCTCGCCGCCCGGGTGGTAGCTCGCGATCGCCTTCCACCAGCCCGCGCCGGCGCCGAGGTCGGTGCCGCCCGCGCAGAGCGACCGGCCGGCCGCGACCGACGCCGAGCTGGGGTCGTCCGCGGCAGGCTTCGCGACGCCCGGGATGCTCGCGCCGTACTTCTTGAACTGCGCCGCCGACAGCCCGAGCAGGCTCCCGCCGCCGCGGCCGTGGTTCGACGCGGCCGAGCCGACGCCGGCGAGCGTGACCCACGACAGGTGGCACGACGGGTCTTCGCCGCGCAGCGCCAGCTCGCCGTTGGCGTAGCCGATGAGCGCGTTCGCGGGGATGTCGAGGGGGCCGGCCAGCTGGTCGGCCCACTGCTGCAGCGGGGTCTTGCCGCCCGCGCCGGACGCGCCCTGACCCGGCTCCTGGGCCTTCACCGGTGCGCTCACTTCGAGGACCGACGGGCCCGACGCCGCGCCGGCGGCCGTCGGCAGCGGCGGTGCGGCGGCCGGTGCGGGCTCCGGGGTGCGGTCCGCCAGCAGCCAGCCCGCCGTGACCAGCCCGGCGACGAGCGGGAGCGCGACGAGGCCGCGCAGGGCCGCACCACGAGCCCAGGAAGTCGGCTTGGTCGTCACGGGGTCCAACTTAGAAGAGCGCACCTCTGTGTGAACGAGCGAGCGGCTTGCACGTTAGGGGGACTCCCATATGGTGGGCACATGCCTGAGATCGACGCCGCCCGCCTGAGCGCGGCGCTCAAGGACCGCTACGCGAAGATCGACGTCGTCGACACGACCGGGTCCACCAACGCCGACCTGCGCAAAGCCGTCGACGACGGCGCCGCGGACCGGACCGTGCTGCTGGCCGAGACGCAGACCGCGGGGGTCGGCAGGCGCGCCAGGACCTGGAGTTCGCCGAAGGGCGCGGGGCTGTACCTGAGCGTCGCGCTGCGGCCCTCCGGCGTGTCGTTCCCGGCGCTCGGGTCACTGTCCGTCGTCGCCGGGCTGGCCGTTCGCGCGGCCGCCGCCGGTCTCGGCGTCGACGCCGTGCTGAAGTGGCCGAACGACGTCCTCATCGGCGGCGCGAAGTGCGCCGGCATCCTCGCGGAGGCCGTCGGGGGCACGGACCCGTCGATCGTGCTCGGGATCGGGCTCAACGTCCTGCCGCTCGGCGACGTCCGGCCGGGGCCGGGCGGGCTGCCCGCGACGTCGCTCGCCGAGCACGGCGCCACGACCACCGACCGCACCGACGTCGCCATCGCGCTGCTCACGGAGTTCGACGACCTCGAACGGCGCTGGCGCTACGCGGCGGGCGACCTCACCGAAGCGGGCCTGCTCGGGGACTACCGCGCCCACTGCGCGACCCTCGGCCAGGACGTCGAGGTGCAGCTGCCGGACGGGACGTCCCTCGTCGGCCGCGCCGCCGACATCGACGCCGCGGGGCAGCTCCAGGTCGACATGGCGGGCGGTCAGCGGCACACCGTGTTCGCGGGTGACGTGGTGCACGTCCGCCCGGCCTGAAAGTTTGGGGCGTTGCACGTACCGGCCAGGCGTCTCGCCGGTACGGTGGGACGACACCGCCGCACCGACCTTGGGAGCGTCCGCCGTGGCTTATCCGGACGATTTGCTCAGCGAGCAAGAGCACGTCGTGGTGCACAGTCACCCGCACTTCAAGATGCTGATCTTCCCGACGCTCGCGCTGCTGGTCACCCTGGGCGCGGGCACCTGGCTCGCGATCCTCGCGAGGGACGCCGGCTCGCCGTGGAACACGGTCGGGCTGATCGCCATCGGGGTGGTCGCTCTCGTGCTGGTCGTGTGGCTGTTCCTCACGCCGTTCGTGCGCTGGCGCACCACCCACTTCATCGTGACGACCGACCGCCTCATCGCCCGCGAGGGTGTGCTGAAGCGCACCGGCATCGACATCCCGATGAGCCGCATCAACAGCGTCCAGTTCGAGCACGGCCTGCTCGACCGGGTCTTCGGCTGCGGCACGCTGATCATCGAGTCGGCGTCGCACGAGCCGCTGCGGTTCGAGGACATCCCGCACGTCGAGCGGGTGCACACGGTGATCTACCGCGAGGTCAACGACAACCCGAACGACGACTACCACGCGCCGGCGCCCCAGCAGACCGAGCCGTTGCCGCCGCAACCGCGCGGCGACCGACGACGCTGATGGGCACGCGTGAACTGGGCCTGCCGGAACGGGTCCCCGCCACGGGTGAGTTGCCGGAGCGGGTCACGATCTGGGAGGTCGGCCCGCGGGACGGCCTCCAGAACGAGAAGACGATCGTCCCGGTCGAGGTCAAGCTGGAGTTCCTCGACCGTCTCGCCGCCGCGGGCCTGACGACGCTGGAGGCGACCAGCTTCGTGCACCCGAAGTGGGTGCCGCAGCTGGCCGACGCCGAGCGGCTGCTGGCCGGGCTGGACCGCCGCGACGGCGTCCGCTACCCGGTGCTGGTGCCGAACGAGCGCGGCCTGGACCGCGCGCTCGAAGCCGGCGTCGAGCACATCGCGATCTTCGCGAGCGCGACGGAGACGTTCGCGCGCAAGAACCTCAACTCCTCGCTCGACGAGCAGTTCGCGATGTTCGAGCCGGTGGTCACGCGGGCCCGCGCGGCCGGGCTGGACGTCCGCGGCTACCTGTCGATGTGCTTCGGCGACCCGTGGGAAGGCGTCGTGCCGGCGAAGCAGGTCGCCGACGCGGGCCGCCGGCTGCTGGAGCTGGGCTGCACGCAGCTCTCGCTCGGCGACACCATCGGCGTCGCGACGGCGGGGCAGGTCGAGACGCTGATCGGGTTGTTCGGCGATGTCGGTACTTTGGCCGTGCACTTCCACGACACCTACGGTCAGGCTCTGGCCAACACCCTCGCGGCGCTCCGATGTGGAGTGTCTACTGTGGATTCGTCAGCGGGCGGCCTCGGCGGCTGCCCGTACGCCGAGTCGGCCACCGGCAACCTCGCCACCGAGGACCTCGTGTGGATGCTGGACGGACTCGGCGTCGCCCACGGTGTCGACCTGGCCGCCCTGGTGGCGACCAGTACGTGGATGGCGGGACAGCTCGGCCGCCCGAGCCCGTCCCGGGTGGTCGCCGCGCTGAGCTGACCTCGGTTGACCCGGCTGTGGCGGGGTGCGGTATCAAGGGGGACCGGCAGCGCCGCGGCCGCGTCGAAGAGTTCTGTGCCCGTGGGCACCGACCGAGCCGGAGGATGGGTGTGACCGAGCCTTCCGAGGCGGGCTCCGAGCCGGTCGAGGTCGACCTCGACCCGGACCTGGATACCGGGCCGATCCAGCTGCCCGGCTACGGCCTGACGGACTCGGGCGCGTTCGAAGAGGCGCCGACGCCACCTTCGGGCAGCCCCGCGCCGTGGCCGCACGCGGTGTCGCCGCTGCTGCCGCCGTACCCGCTGCCCCCGGCCCCGCCGGCACCCGCCGGCCCGCCACCGCCGGTCGCGGGCCCACCGATGAGCCCGGGCTCGCCCACGCCGCTGCCGCCGCTCGGCTCGCCGCGCACGGAACGGGAAAGCGTCGTCGCGCTGTTCCTGGTCCACATGTTCCCGATCGGGCACCTGCCGATCGCGATGGACAAGCCCGCGTTGCAGCTGCCGCTGCCCGACGACCCGGACGGCTTCCCGCCCAACGACCACCCGGACGCCCGGCTGATCTTCGACGACCAGGCCCTCACCAACGTCACCGCCGGGTTTCGCCGGTCGCCGACCGCGGCGCCGCTGCCGGTCCCGCGGTACGTCACCGCGGACTACGTGCCGTACGCGCACGCGACGCAGGCCGTGTGGATCCGCCGGTTCGTCCTCGGCGACGGCCCGCTCGGGCCCGAGTACGCCTGGCCGCCGGGTGAGCAGTACCCCGACGGCAGCCTGTACCGCGCGGTGCCGGTGATGGTCCCGGTCGACACCGTGCTCGACCGCTTCGGACCGGCGTACGGGCGCGTTTTCGCCGCCGACGGCACCCCGTTCGGGGAACGCTCGCTGCCACCGGGCACGCGCGACGCCGAGTACCGGCGGTACGTCGTCGTGCGCAAGGTGCCCATGTGGCGCTCGGAATCGGCGCACTGGTTCGGTCAGGTCGGCGGTGGCACCCGGTACCGGGCCCTGCTGGGAGCGGACGAACTCGTCACCCTCGGCTACCTGGCCGAGGCCAAGGGGGAGGACGCATGAACACGCAGTCGATCCAGCGCTGGCTCGGCGTGCTGGGGGTGCCGACCGAGGTCGTCTCGCTCGGCGCCGAGGTCGACAACGCCTGGTGCCTGATGCAGGGCGAAGACGGGGCGTGGGAGGTGTTCTGGCGCGAACAGGGCAACCGCTACGACTGGGCCCGGTTCACCAGCGAACAGGTCGCGTGCCACTACCTCTTCGGCCGGCTGGCCTGGGCGCAGGTCGCCCGCGGCGCCGTCGGCCTGCTGCCGGGCAAGTAGAAGTCCGTGAATGCCACATTGAGGGACACTTGGTCCCTCAATGTGGCATTCACGGCTTTGGGCTCAGGACACGGCGTAGGTGAAGACGTGCGCGGCGCCGGCGCCGGTGGACGTCGGCAGGGTGATGCCGCGGACCTGCTTGGCCGGGTCCAGGGCGATCGGCGCCGTCGCGAACAGGTACGACGTGTACGGCCGCGACAGCCGGAACATGTACCGCGGGAACGCCGAGTTCACGTACGGCACCTGCGCGACGACGGTGTTCCCGAACTGCGGGGTCTCCGTGCCGCCCTGGAGCAGCCACTCCGACAGGCCCAGCGCGCCCTGCTGCGTCGAGCCGTCGGTGTAGGTGACGGTCACGCTGCCCTGCGCGTCACCGCCGGTCGCCGAGCCGAGGAACGACAGCTTCGTCGCGCCCGCCGGAGCCTGGACCGCAAGCGTTTGCCCCGCGGCGATCACGTTGTCCGGTGAGCCGGCCGGGCTCGACGGCCAGGTGAACTCCCGCACCTTCTCGCCCGGCTTGACGCCGCTCTTGGCCAGGCCCTGGGCTGAATAGGCGAACTGGCCGGGGTAGAGGTCGGTCTCGCCGAAGTCGCCGTACTGGACGAACCGGTCGTCCGTGACGCCGACGTTCGTGTTCGCCGCCTGCAGCGTCCCCGGCTTCCCGACGGTCACCGGCAGGTACGACGGCAGCTGCCCGCCGAACTCCACCGGCACGCTCGCGTAGGCGTCCGGCGTCCCGGCCGCGGCGGTGACCTTCACCTGCTGCGACGCCGTGCCGTGAGCGCCCACCGTGAGCGTCCCGCTCGACGGCGTCACGGTGATCCCGGCCGGCGGCCTGGCGTGCCAGGTCAGCTGGCCCGACCCGGTGATGCCCTCCGCCGTCACGGACGCCGCCGTCGCCGCACCACCGGGCGCGACGACGATCCGGCCCGGGCCGACGCGGCCGCGCACCGGCACCTCGCCGTCGCGGAAGGACGGCGGAGCGTCCGAAGCGCCGGAACCCCACGACGTCGGCGACGCGCCGAGCGTGAAGTCCAGCCGGCCGCCGTTCACCGCGAACGACTCCGGCAGCCACGGCTTCGTGCTCGCCTTCCCGTTCACCTTCAGGCTCTTCACGTACTTCACCGAGCTGGACGCGCCGGGCGCGGTGATCGTGAGCCGCTGCCCGGTCGCCCGGGTGAGCGTGATCTTCGGGAACATCGGGCTGGCCAGCACCATCTCGGCGCGCCCGGGCGCCTCCGGGTACATGCCGAGCGCGGCGAAGACGTACCACGCCGACGTCGCGCCGAGGTCGTCGTTGCCGGGCAGGCCGTCCTCCGTCGGCTTGAACAGCAGCTCCGCCGAGCGGCGCACGATGTCCTGCGTCTTCGACGGCGCGCCCGCGTAGGCGTACTCCCACGGCACCTCGAACGACGGCTCGTTCGACATGAACGCGTACGGCGAACTGGCGTCGCTGTTCAGCTTGGTGAAGAAGAAGTCGAGGCGCTTCTTGACGGCGTCGTCGCCGCCCATCGCGTCGAAGAGGCCGCGGACGTTGTACGGCACCATCCACGTGTACTGCGCCGCGTTCCCTTCCTGGTAGCGCATTTCCTGGTACTCCGCGGGATCGAACGGCGACAGGAACTGGCCGTCGCGCATCCGGGTCTGCAGGTAGCCGGTGGCCGGGTTGTAGACGTTCTCCCAGTACTGCGCGCGGGTCATGAACTGCTGGTAGGTGTTCTGCTGGCCGAGCCGCTGCGCCAGCTGCGCGATGCCGAAGTCGGCGGTCGTGTCTTCGAGCATGTCGGAGACGTTGTTCGGGTGGTAGCCCAGTGTCTGGTAGTCGGACAGACCGGGGCGTTCGAGGGCGCGTTCACCGGCCTGCTGGACGCGGGTGGCGCCGGTGACCATCGACTTCAACGCCTGCGCGGCGTCGAAGTCCGTGGCGCCGAAGGCGTACGTGCTGGCGATGATCGAGTGGTACGGGTCGCCGCCCATCACGCCCATGAAGTCGTTGTTCTGCGACCAGCGGTCCCAGACGCCGCCGGCCTGGTTCGCCTGGTTGAGCATGGACTGCGCCATGTCGGCGGCCACGTGCGGCGCGAGCATCGAGAGCAGCTGGACCTCGTCGCGGTAGGTGTCCCAGCCGGAGAAGTTCGCGTACTGCGCGTGGCCCGGTTTCGCGCGGTGGATCGCCTTGTCGAATCCGGGGTAGCGACCGTCCACATCGGAGAAGACGTTCGGCTGCAGGAGGGTGTGGTAGAGCGCGGTGTAGAAGGTGCGCGTGGCCGCGTCCGCGCCGCCTTCGACGGCGATCTGGTTCAGGCGCGCGTTCCAGCTCTGGCGGGCCTTGGCCTTGACGGTGTCGAAGGAGTCCTGGCGCTGCTCGGTCTTCGCGTTGAGCCGCGCGCCGTTGGCGTCCACATAGGACAGTCCGACGCGGACCTGCACCGGCTTGGCCGGGTCGAAGCTCAGGTAGGCACCCGCGCCGCCGTCGGGGGTGACGACCTGCTTGTCCCAGGTGTCCTTGCTCAGGTCGCCGCCGCGGGCGGTGGTCGCACCCGGCGTCACGGCGGCGTTCTGCCAGGTGCCGGACGTCGTGAACGGCTGGTCGAAGGAGGCGGTGAAATAGACCTTGTAGGTGTTGGGGCCGCGGCAGAAGTGCCCGCTCGACACCCAGCCTTCGACGGTCCGCGTGGCCGGGTCGACGGTCACGGACGCGTCGTCGCTGCCCATCGCGGACTGGGCGACGTCGATCAGGAGCGTCGCGGGGGAGTTCTTCGGGAAGGTGAACCGGCCGAGGCCGGAGCGCTGCGTCGCGGTCAGCTCGGTGGTGATGCCGGAGCCGGTGGTGACCTTGTAATAGCCGGGGGACGCGGACTCGTCGGCGTGGCTGAAGGTGGGGAAGTACCGGGTGGCGTCGACGGCGGGCGACGTCGTGATGGTGCCCGCGAACGGCAGGAACGGGATGTCACCGGCCGCGCCGCCGCAGCCGGCGCCGTTGAAGTGGGTGAGGCTGAAGCCGCGGAGCTTGTTCTCTTCCCAGGCGTAACCGCCGTCGCGATCGCGGGCGTAGTACCGGCCCTGCCCGGCGGGCGGCTTGGGCTGCAGGGGCGTGTCGGGGCTCCACTGGACCATGCCGAAGGGGACGTCGGCGCCGGGGAAGGTGTCGCCGGCGTAGGTGTTGGTCTCGGGGGTGTCGCCGGCCTTGGCACCGACGAAGGGATTGACGTAGGCGGCGAGGTCCTCGGCGTGGTCGGGCTCGGCGTAGGCGGGGGTGGCCACGGCTGTGATGAGGGGAACGATCAAAGCCGCGGTGACGACTCTGCGCATGCTCTTCCTCCCGGGGTGAGCGGGTCACCGCAGGGGCTGACAACGTTGTCAGAAAGCAGGGGTGACCCGGCGAGCACTGGGAGTGAATCACCGGCGGTTCAGGCCGGTCAAGAAGTGCCCGCCAAGCGGCCTATCCCGTCAACGCTTGAGGATCCCCAGTACGTCGTCGTGCAGGAGGCCGTTCGTCGAGAGTGCGCTTCCGTTGTCGTAGCGGCCCGCGCCGTCCAGGTCCGAGAAGCGGCCGCCCGCTTCCGTGACGATCACCTGCGCCGCCGCGACGTCCCAGGGGTTCACGATGCACTCGGCGGCGACGTCCATCGCGCCCTCCGCGACCAGGACGTGCTGCCAGAAGTCGCCGAACGCGCGGGACTCCCAGCACGCGTCGAGCAGCTCCAGGTACTTCTCACGCGAGTGGTACTCACGCCACGAGTTCACGTCCGTGGTGGACACGTAGGCGTCCGAAAGGGAGGAAACGCCGGAAACCGACAGCTGCCGGGTCCCGGCAGAGTCCGAAGAGAACGCTCCCGAACCCGTAGCCGCCCACCAGCGGCGGCCCAGCAGGGGCGCGCTGATCAGGCCGACGACCGGATCGCCGTCGACCACCAGGGCGATCAGGGTCGCCCAAACGGGTACACCCCGCAGGAAGTTCTTGGTGCCGTCGATCGGGTCGAGCACCCAGGCCCGGCCGGTCGCGGCCGAGCCGCCGCGCTCCTCGCCGAGCACGGCGTCTTCCGGCCGCTCCGCCGCCAGCACCGCGCGGATCGCGTCTTCGACGGCGGTGTCCGCGTCGGTCACCGGGGTGCGGTCGGGTTTGCGCTCCACCCTCAGGTCCAGGGCGCGGAAACGCGCCGTCGTGATCGCGTCGGCGGCGTCAGCCAGCCGGGTGGCGAGGGCCAGATCATCTCCGTAGCCAGGCACGGTCACGATGGTTTCACGCCTCCCCGCCGTAGAGTTGGCCAGGTGAGCATGGTCCTACTCGCCGAAGACGATCCGGCTATCGCCGAACCGCTCTCCCGCGCCCTCGAACGTGAGGGATACGAGATCCACGTCGTCACCGACGGCCCTTCGGTGCTCGACGCCACCGCCGCCCAGCGCGTCGACCTGCTCGTCCTGGACCTGGGGCTGCCCGGGATGGACGGGCTGGAGGTCTGCCGGCGCCTCCGGGCCAACGGCACCGAGCTGCCCGTCCTGATGCTCACGGCCCGCACGGACGAGGTCGACTTCGTCGTCGGCCTCGACGCGGGGGCCGACGACTACGTCGCCAAGCCGTTCCGGCTGGCCGAGCTGCTCGCCCGGATCCGCGCGCTGCTGCGCCGCCGGGTGCCCGAGGTGCTCGAGGCCGGCGGGGTCCGGATGGACCTCGGCGCCCGGCTCGTGACCGTCGACCTGCACGAGGTGCAGCTGGCGAACAAGGAGTTCGAGCTGCTGCGCGTCCTGATGACCCGCGCCGGGCAGGTCGTCAGCCGCGACGAGATCCTCGCCGAGGTGTGGAACGACCTCGAGTCGAAGACGTCCAAGACGCTCGACATGCACATGTCGTGGCTGCGGCGGAAGCTCGCCATCGCCGCCGACGAGGCCGCCGGGCGCACCAGCAAGACCCACGACGGCGAGCGGCGGATCGCCACGGTCCGCGGCGTCGGCTTCCGCTTCAACGCCGAATAAGCCGTGCGCCGCCGCATCCTGCTGGCCATCCTCCTCGCCGTCGCGGTCACCGCGGCGGTGCTCGGCATCCCGCTGGGCATCGTGGCGAGCTGGCAGATCGAGTCGAGCTACCGCGAGACGCTCGCGGAAAACGCGCGCGCCGCGGCGGCGATCCTCGACACCGAGATCGCGAACGGCCAGGACATCGACCTCGACCAGGTGCGGGCCGCGGTCCCGGTCAACGGCCTGCTGACCGTCCGCGCCAGCAACCAGATCGAGAAGCGCTACGGCAGCGACCCGGGCCCCGACACCGTCACCGAGACGGCCGACCTGGCCCGCGACGGCAAGGTCGAGATCGCCGTCCCGGCCGGCCCGATGCACGAGCGGCAGACGACGGTGACGCTCGTCGTCATCCTGCTGGTGCTGCTGTCGATCACCACCGGCGCGGTGGTGGCGCTGGTGACGGCGCGGCGGCTGGCCAAGCCGCTGCGGCACGTCGCCGAACGCGCGTCCCGGCTCGGCGGCGGCGACTTCCGGCCCGACCCCAGCCGCTACGGCGTCGGCGAGCTCGACATGGTCGCCGAGGCACTGGACGCGTCCGGCACCGCGCTCGCCCAGCTCGTCCAGCGGGAACGGCAGCTGGTCGGGGACGTCTCGCACCAGCTGCGCAGCCGGCTGACGGCGTTGCAGCTGCGGCTCGAACCGCTCACCGTCCACCCGGACGGCGAAGTGGCCGACGAGTCGAAGGCGGCCCAGGAGCAGGCGGACAGGCTCGCCGAGGCGCTCGAAGGGCTGCTGGCGGCCGCGCGCGCCGCGCGTGAGGTCGGCGCCGAACCCGTCGACCTGCCGAACCAGCTGCCCAAGATGGCGCAGGAGTGGCGCGAGCTGCTCCGCTCGGAGGGCCGCAACCTGCGGATGCGCGTCGCCGACGGCCTGATGGCGCGGGCCACGCCCGGGCGCCTGCGCGAGGTCATCGGCGTCCTGCTGGACAACGCGCTGCGCCACGGATCGGGCACGGTGAGCGTGGTCGCCCGCCGCGGCGACGCCGAGGGCACGGTGGTCGTCGAGGTCAGCGACACCGGCTCCGGCGTCCCCGACGAGCTCGCCCCGCACATCTTCGAACGCGGTTTCTCCGGCGGCGGCTCCACCGGCGTCGGGCTGGCGCTGGCCCGGGCCCTGGTCGAGGCCGACGGCGGCCGGCTGGAGCTGTCGAACCGCCGTCCGGCCGTGTTCAGCCTGTTCCTCAAGGTCCCCAAGCCGAGCGACGTCCCCGAGGTGCGCTGGCCCGCCGAGCGCGTCCCGCGTTAACCGATGTCGGCCGTCACGAGCAGGACGAACCCGGCTCGTGCGGGCATGCCGAGGCTCGTCCACAGCTGGGCCGGATCGGTCGCGCCCAGCTCCACCCGCAGCGGCGATTCGGCGCTGAGGACGGCGTTCAGCGCGGCGTCGAGCAGGTCGTGTTCCTCGCGGACCGCCCCGGCCCGCGCGGTGACGAGGTAGGAAAGCGCGCAGCGCCGGGCCGCGCGCTTCCCCTCCCTCTCTTCTTCCGCCCCGACGGCGTCGCGCAGCGCGAAGAGGAACAGCTCCACGCTCCGCACCTGCGACTCCGTCTGCCAGGTCGGTTTCGGCGGATCGAGCCGGATCTGCGTCCCCGCGGGCAGGCAGGGTCGCAGCAGCCGGCACAAGGCGTCGTCGACCTGGGCGATCATGGGTCAGATCAGCCCTTCGCGGAGGGCGTAGGCGACCGCGTGCGACCGGTTGCGCAGCTGGAACCGGTTGGTCACGTCGTGCAGGATGCTCTTCACCGTGCGCTGCGAGTAGCTCAGCCGGTCGGCGATCTCCTGCGTCGAATACCCGGCCGCGACCAGGCGCAGCACCTCCGTCTCGCGGTTGCTCATGCCGCCCGCGGACAGGCCGCGCGGCTCGAGCACCTGGCGCTGCAGGCGGGACACCCGGTTCAGCAGCCGGCCGAGCAGGTCCGGCGGCAGGGCGCCCTCGCCGGCCGCGGCGGCCTTGATCAGCCGGACGAGCACCTCCGGGCCGGCGTCGGCGCGGCGGGCGACCGCGCAGACGCCGTGCTCGACGGCGCCCAGGACCTCGTTGTCGTCGACCTCGCCCGCGACCAGCACGATCCGGGTGAAGCCCTGGTGGTGCAGCGCGGACAGCAGCCGGGTCATCGGCTCGTCGAGCCGGTCGGCGACCAGCAGCGCGACCCCGGCCGACGCCGCCGGGTCCCCGTCCACCACCCGGACGTCGGCACGCGAACGCAGCGCCACGCAGACGCCGTTGTGCAGGATCGGATCGGTGGCACGCACCACCACCGGCGTCCGGTCGGATTCGAACATCGCCCCCCATTCCCCTCGCACGGTGCAGGCCCTCCAGCCTGCCCGCCGGGGTGTCCCGGGCGCATGGGACCGGTGTCCCGATTGTCGCCCGGGTCAGGGGAGCCCGAGGCCGGCTTCGCGGGCCCGGACGATCGCTTCGGCCCGGTCCGCGACGTGCAGCTTGGCGAAGACGTTCGAGATGTGGTTGCGCACCGTTTTCGGGCTCAGGCACAGCATGTTCGCGATGACGCCGTTGTTGTGCCCGGCCGCGATCAGCGAGAGCACTTCGCGCTCGCGCCCGGTCAGCTCCGGGAACACCGGGTCGCTGACCGGCGGCGGCCGGCTGAAGAAGCCGAGGACGCGGTTGGCGATGTCGGGCCCGAAGATCGCCTCGCCGCGCGCCACCGCGCGCACGGCCCGCACGATCTCGTCCGGCTCGGCGTCCTTGAGCAGGTAACCGCGGGCGCCGGCGCGCATCGCCGCGAAGACCGACTCGCTTTCGTCGGCCATCGTCAGCATCAGCACGCCGGCGTCCGGGCGCTCGGCCACGATGTGCCGGGTCGCCTGGATCCCGGACAGGTCGGGCAGGTGCAGGTCCATCACCACGACGTCCGGGCGCAGCGCCGCGGCCGCGCTGATCGCGTTCGCGCCGCTCGCCGCCTCGCCCGCGACCTCGATGTCGGGCTCGTTGGCCAGCAGCGTGCACACGCCGAAGCGGAACAGCGGGTGGTCGTCCACGACGAGGACGCGCAAGCCGCCGGCCACCCGCCTCACCTCCCCGCCGTCACCCCCGGTAATGGTAGGTGAACGCGGCCGCGTTCTCACGCGCCCAGCCGGCGAAGGTCAGCGGCGGCCGGCCGAGCAGCCGCTCGACGGTGCCGAAGACGACGTGCTCGCGATCGGCGGACGCCCGCTTCAGCGCGAAGAAGCCGTCGACGGCTTCGGCGGGCCAGCCGTACATGCGCGTCATGCGTTCGCGGGCCGCGCTTTCCGGCTCTTCGACGTACTCGATCTCGCGGCCGAGCGCGTCCGACAGGATCGCGACCTGCCGTTCAGTGGTAAGCGCCTCGCCGCCGGTGAGTTCGTAGGTCGCGCCTTCGTGGGCGGACGTCGTGAGCGCGAGCGTCGCGACCGCGGCGATGTCCCGGACGTGCACCAGCGCGGACGCCGGGTCGCCTTCGGGCACGTACACGGCGTTCTCCTCGCGAATCGTGCGCAGCCAGGCGAAGCGGTTGTCCATGAACGCGCCGGGCCGCAGGATCGTCCACGCCGGACCGGCTTCGCGCACGGCCTGCTCGGCTTCGGCGTGGGCCAGCGTGATCGGATCCTTCTGTCCGAAGTGGACACCGGTGGTGGACAGCTTGACGAGGTGGGTGGCACCGGCCCGGGCGGCGGCCTGCGCGACCGCCGGTTCGTGGTGGGCCCCTTGGGTCAGCACGAAGACGCGGTCCGCGCCGTCGAGCAGCGCGGGCAGGTCGGCGGTGTCGAGGTCGGCCTGGACGACGTCGGCGCGCGGGTCGATCCGGGCCTTGGCCGGGTCACGCGTCAGCGCGCGGACCGCGGCACCGGCGTCGAGCAGGGCGGGGACGAGGGCGCGGCCGACTTTGCCGGTGGCGCCGAGGACGAAGATCATCGGGGTTTCTCCTGGTGGTGGTCGCGGAGCGGCACGTGCGGGAGCGCGAACGCCGTGACGAGGGCGAGCGCGAGCACGGGCAGCAGGGTGAGGAACACGCCGTGGGAGGCGTGGGCGGGACCGGCGGGCAGGCCGGCGGTGAAGACGGCGCCGAGCGCGACCGGGCCGAGCGTCGAGCCGAGCGCCCGGGCGAGGTTGACGGTCGCGGACACCGCGCCGAGGTCCGCGCGGGGCGCGGTGTTCTGCGTGGCCACGGCGAGGACCTGCATGTTCAGCCCGGCCGCGAGCCCGAAGACGACGAGGCAGCCGAGGACCAGCGCGAGCGGGCTGTGCTCGTCCAGCGTCGTCAGGCCGAGCATCGCGAGCAGGCCGAGCGCCATGCTCAGCCGCGGTGCCCAGCGGTAGTGGCCGGTGCGGGCGATGACCCGACTGGCGACAACGGACGAGACGGCCACGGCGAGCGTCATCGGCACCAGCAGCAGGCCGCCTTCCGTCGGACCCGCGCCGATCTGCAGGAAGACCGCGATGTAGTTGATCGAGCCGAGGAAGGCGAACCCGGCGGGCACGCTCAGCAGGACGGCCACGGTGAACGTCCGGTCGCGGAACAGCCGCAACGGCAGCACGGGGGCTTTCGCGCGCCGTTCGACGACCACGAAGGCGACGGCCGCCGCGATCCCGAGGCTGATCGACCACGGCGTGAGCAGGGTGAGCCCAGTGATCGTCACGCCGAGGAGAGCGACGCCGGCGAAGTCGAACGGCGCCTCGCGACGACGTCTCGGCAGGTCGAGTGGGTACAGCAAGGCGACGGCGACCAGCCCGAGCGGCAGGTTGACCAGGAAGATCGACCGCCACCCGGTCAGGCCGGTGAGCACCCCGCCGACGACCGGACCCGCGAGCGACGCGACGGCGAAGCAGATCGAGAACCACCCGAAGTACTTCGCGCCTTCGCGAGGCGTGAACATCTCGCCGAGCGAAGCGCCGACAGAGACGAAGAGACCACCGGAGCCGGCGCCCTGCAGGACGCGGCCGGCGACCAGCAGGCCGGCCGACGGCGCCAGGCCGCAGGCGAGCGAGCCGAGCAGGAAGAGGGCGAGCGCGCCCAGGAGCACACGTTTGCGCCCGAAGACGTCACCGAGCTTGCCGTAGAGCGGCGCGGTGACGCTCCCGGCGAGCAGGTAGGCGGTGGTGACCCAGGCGTAGGCCCCGGTCCCGCCGAACTCGGCGGCGATCCGCGGCAGCGCGGTGGCGACGACCTGGGCGTCGAGCATCGCGAGGAAAACGGACAGGAACAGCCCGACGAGGGCCGGTTTTTTGACATGTTTCAGTTGGGCGCGCGAAGGCGCGGTTGTGATCAAGGGATGTCCTCGTGAAGAAGGGACGAGAGATGTCCGGACGCGTCGGAAAACGCGTCCCGTCGAGTCGGGAAAAGGCTCCATCGTCACCCGCGGACGGGTGCGACCTCTTCGCGCTCGGAAACCACCTCGAATCGTCCCGCTCGCCCGGCCGAACCCGGACGGCGTCCTCACGAAGGAACACTGACAGAGTTGACTGTAGACAACTACATGTCAGGAGACAAGTACTTTTCGGAGAGCGCTCAGCGCAGGCGGGTCACGTCGCCGTTGTCGCGCCGGCGCTCGCCCAGCTCGTCCGGGAAGACCCACTTCTTGAAGCCCCAGAAGCGGAAGAACATCGCCAGCAGCATGCCGATGATCGACCCGCTCGCGAAGTCCGCGACCTCCATCACCAGCCGCGTCACGTGCGGGACTTCGAGGTCCAGCACGTACCGCGAGACGTACAGCGGGATCAGGTTCACCACGACGGCGACGCCGCTGATCACGAAGAACAGCGCGGCCTCGTGGGTGCGTTCCCGGCCGCCGCGGGTGCGGAACGACCACTCGCGGTTGAGGATGTACGACACGATCGTCGCGACGATGATCGCTATCGCCTTCGCCGTGGTCGGTTTCGACTCCAGCACGCTCAGCTTGAGGAAGTACCAGACGCCGTTGTCGACCACGAACGTCGTGCCGCCCACGATCGCGAACTTCAGCAGCTCCCGGTGCTTGATCAGCACCGAACGCAGTGGCTCCGGCGTGCGCTTGAGCACGGTCTCCACAACGGTCACACGACCCAGTCTAGGAGCACACCGCCGTGACCTGTGGTTCAGGCGGCCTTGCTGCCGTGAATGTCCGGATCCTCCGCGGCTTCGGCGGCCACGGCAACGGTGCGGGCGTCCTCGTCCGGGAAGACCCACTTCTTGAACGCCCACCAGCGGAACACCGTGCCGAGCAGGGTGCCGATGATGATGCCGCTGACGAAGTCGGCCACCTCGACGCCGAACGGCGACAGCTGCGGCGCCTGCAGGTGCAGGACGTACCGCGAGAACCACTGCGGCAGCGCGTTCAGGCCCAGCGCGATCCCGCTGATCAGGAAGAACAGCGCGGCCTCGTGGTGGCGTTCGCGGCCGCCGCGGGTGCGGAACGACCACTCGCGGTTGGCGACGTAGGAAAAGATCGTCGCGACCAGGACGCCGATCATCAGCGCCGTGACCGGGTGGGTCCGCAGCACGGTGAACTTCAAGCCGTAGTTGACGGACATCGTGATCACGAAGCTGATCCCGCCGACAACGGCGAAGCGGAGGAGCTCGCGATGCTTTTTCAGCAGCTCGCGCACCGCGCGGACGCTACCCGGTCAACCAGCCGAAAGCCCTTTCGGGGGTGACCGTCGGCTGCTTGTCGCCCGGTTTGCCGGGAACCGGTGGGGCGCTTGAGGACGTCGACGACGACGGTGGGGTTTTTGTCGGTTCGGGCTCGCTCGTCGCCGGCGGTGTGCTGGACGGGGTGTGCGACGGCTTGGGCTTCGACGGCGTCGTCGTGTCTGACGTAGAAGGCACAGTGGGCGTGGTCGTCGGCGTGGTCGGCGGCCGCGGGTCCTTCCCGCACCAGTGGTGCCAGCAGCCGAAGTCGACGGTCACCGGTCCGGCCGACGCCTTGCCGAGCTGCGCGCCGATCGTGACCTGCCCGTCGTCGGGCCGGCCCTTCAGCCGCGCCCACAGGTTGACGTGCTGGCCGGGCGCCACCGAGCCGGTCGTCGTGCAGCTCGCGCCGTCGGCGGTCGGCGTGCACGGGAAGCCGCGCAGGCTCCACCACTGCCAGAGCGCGTGGTCGAAGGTGACCGTGACCGGCCGGGTCGTCTCGCCGGTGTTGCGGACGCGCACGTAGACCAGCGGGTTGCGGGTCCACGGGAACGCCGAAAGCCCGTCGCCCTGGGCTTCCAGGACCACGGCGTCCGGCGGCTGCTTCACGGTGACCTTGACGCTGACGGCGACGTTGATCTGCACGCCGGCCGTGACCGAGCCGGTCACCGTGCCGCCCGTGGCGTCCTCGTCGGCCTCGAGCCGGAAGTTGAGCGTGGCGCTCTGGCCGGGTTGCAGGCCGGCGCCCGTCTTGCACGTCACCGTGCCCTCACCACCCGGGCAGTTGACCGAGATCGGGGCCGCGTCCTGCGCGAACGCCATCGGCGCGCCGCCACCGCCCGACTCGACCGCGTGCACGCCCGGTGGCAGCTTCAGGGCGGCAACCACCGGCTCGGACACGCTGCCGCCGTCGTTGCGCACGGTGATCGGCAGGCTGACGGGCCCGGCGCCGGGCTGCAATTCGACGCCGTCGGCCGGGGTCGTCGCGGACACCTTCGGCGGGGCCGGCGCGGGCGGCGCCGGTGTGGGAGCCGGCTCCGGAGCGGGGGCGGGCGCGGGCGGCGGCACGACGGGTGCGGGCGGGGGTTCCACCGGCGGCGCGGCGGGCGGCGCCGGCGGGGCGGGGGGAGCGGGTGGCGCGGGCGGGGCCGGTTTCGGCGGTGCGGGCGGCACGACGGGCTGGACGATCGGCGGCGGCACCTGGGCCGCGGCGGGGATGTCCTGCGCCCCGCCCCCGGCCGTCAGCGCGATGACGACGGCCGCGACGACCGCCGTTCCGGACGCGGCGACCCCGGCGAACTGGCGGGGGCCCGCGGCGGCGGCCCCGGCGGCCGCGCCGGCTTTGCCACCGGCGGCCGCGGCCCCGGCGGCGGCCGCACCGGCCGCGGCCGCGGTGGCCGCGCTCGCCTTGGCCGCGCCGATGGTCGCGAGGTAACCCAGCGCGGCGCCGCCGAGGACGATCGGGGCGATGATCGCGCGCAGGCCGCCGTTGACGTCGGCCAGCTCCGCGGCCAGCGCCCGGCAGTTGTCGCACTCGTCGAGGTGGCACTCCACCTGGGCGCGTTCCCGCTTGGACAGCCCGTCGCGCGTCCACGCGCCGAGCCGCTCGGCGCAGGCGCGGCAGCGTTCCTCGGCGTTCTCCTGCAGGTGGACCTGCAGGTACGCCTGCCGCAGGCCCTCACGGGCGCGGTAGGCGAGCGCGGAGACGCCGTTCGCGGTCAGCCCCAGCAGCGGCGCGACCTCGGCCGGGCTCTGCTGCTCGATCTCGGTGTGCCAGAGCACGGCCTGCCAGCGTTCGGGCAGCCGCGCGAACGCCTTCGCGGCCATCGTCCGCTCGAGCCCGGCGACGGCGGTGTCGGAGAACGGGACGGTCAGCGCCTCGGCCGCGGCTCCGCCGACCTCGCTCATGTCCTCGTTGAGGTCGACCCGGCGCTCCTTGCGCGTCCGGTCGTACGCAGTGTGGCGAAGGGCGGTCAGCAGGTACGCCCGGAAGGCGGTATCCGGTCCCTTGCCACCACGGAGCGTGTCCAGCACTTTCGCGAAGGCCTCGGACACCAGGTCGTCGGCCTCGGAGCTCGAGCGGGCCAGCTGACGGGCGAGGTTGTGCGCCGCGCCGGTGTGGCGTTCGTACAGACCGCCGTACGACGCGATCTTCCCGGCGCGGACCTCCGCGATCAGCTCGGCGTCACTCTTTCCGCTGAGATCGGCGGGAATGGTGGACACGGCACTCCTCGGTCGGCTAAGGCCTGGACCTGCCATTACAGGCGGGCCCGGGGCACGAGGCAAGTGTGACTGACCCACCCCGAGCGGTCACGTCGTGGTGGGGTGAAGACACCGACGGCGCAAGAAAATCACCCGGCCTTCGCGAGCTTCGGAGAAAAGCTTCTTAACAAAACTGGTGAGTACGCCGTCACGGGGTACTCCGTCGACCGTCCTCATCGTGAAGCACCGAGCAAGATCGACACGGACCGGACGAAAGGGGCGGTGGCCTGTGGAAGTTCCGGCAACCGGTACGCGTTCCGGCCCCGGTGACGTTCCGTCCACCGCCGAGCGCGACCGCACCCTCCGCGCCCTGCGCGGCCGCTGGCGCACGGCGAGCCTCGCCGCGGGCTGGCGTTTCCCGAGCGACTGGGCGTTGCCCGAGGTCGACGCCGTCTGCGCGGCCGTGCTCAACAAGGGCCGCGTCGAAGCCGCCGAGATCGCGCTGGCCGGGCTGGCCCGGGCCCGTGCGGCGGCGGGCGCGGGACTCGCCGAAACCCTCGCCGACCTGGCCGCGCTGCACGCGGTGCTCGACCACGTCGGTGACGGCTTCGTCTCACCCGACGTCGACGCGACGCCGTCCCGGCTGCTCCGGGTGACGGCGCTGGCCTGGGCGGACGTCGCCACCGACCAGCTCGTGCACACCGAGGTCACCGACCCGCTGACCGGCCTGCCCTCGGCCGCCTACCTGCGGACGCGGCTGGCCGAGCTCTACCAGGCCGCCGCGGCGCGCGAGCGGCCCGCGGCCGAGGAGCACATGCTGCTGGTCGTCTCGCTGGACCTCAGCACCGTCGCCGGTTTCCCGCGGCTGACCGGGATGATCCTGGTCGCGGACGCCCTGCGGGCGGTGTTCGACAGCGGGCAGAGCGTCGCCTCGCTCGGGCCGTCGGTCGTCGCCGCGCTCGTCCAGCGCGACGACAAGGTCGCGTCCCACGGCGTCGCGCTGAGGAGGGCGTTGCACGAACGGTTGTCGGTCGACGCGCAGCTGGCGGACGCCGGTCAGGCGCGCGTCTCGGCGGTGCGCTTGCCGGCCACCCACGAATCGGCCTGCGACCTGCTGGCGCGCCTCGCGAGGGTGTAGAACACCCGGAAAGTCCGGTTCCGCCCGGACCCTTCTGACCTGGACCCGGGCCGCCATGATTTCCTGGTGCGGTGACCAGGACCGTATCCACCGACGTCGACGGCGAAGTCGCGGCCAGATCCACGCACCGATTGGCCCTGCGGAGGTCACTCGCCCGGCTGTCCGTGCGCCCGCGGTCGATCTTGATCCTGTCGGTGATCCCGCTGGTCGCGATCGGGTACGGCATCTGGGGCTGGCAGCACGACTGGGTGCTCGGCGTGGACAGCGCGGTCTACCGCGCGGGCGCGCTGACCCTGCTGCACGGCGACTCCCTCTACGACTCGAACACCCTCGCCAACGAGCCGTGGTGGGCGCTGCTGCCCTTCACCTACCCGCCGACGGCGGCGCTGATCTTCGTCCCGCTCGCGGCGTTCCCGACGCAGATCTCCTGGGGCCTGATCACCGCGATCTCGCTGGGCGCGATGGCTCTCTCGATCCGGATCGCGATCGGCGCCCTGCCCCGCCCGGCCGCCGACGGCCCGCGCTGGTGGGCTTCGCCCGCCCGCTCGACCATCGTGTTCTTCCTGGTCTTCCTCGGCCTCGAGCCGGTGTGGCGGACGATCTTCCTCGGCCAGATCAACCTGATCCTGATGGCCATGATCCTGCTGGACATGCTGGTCATCGGCGCGCGCGGCAGTCGCTGGGGCGGCGTCCTGGTGGGCGTCGCGGCGGCGATCAAGCTCACGCCGCTGGTGTTCCTCGGCCACCTGTTCATCACCGGCCGCCGCAAGGACGCGCTGCGCGGCTTGGCGACGTTCGTGCTGCTCCAGGGCCTGATGTTCCTGATCAACGCGCACGACGCGGCCAAGTACTGGACCATCACGCTGCCCGACACTGGCCGGATCGGGCCGGTGCACTGGGCCGGCAACCAGTCCCTGAACGCGCTGATGAACCGGGCCACCGACCTCGCGCCGTGGGCGTCGAAGGCGGCCATGGGCATCGGCTTCCTGCTCGCCATCCCGGCCCTGTGGCTGCTCATCCGGTTCCACCGCAAGGGCCAGGCGCTGGCCGCGCTGCTGGTGACGGCGTTCTGGACGCTGCTGATCTCGCCGATCTCGTGGACGCACCACTGGGTGTGGGTGGTCCCGCTGATCGTGCTGCTGGTGTCGCGGCTGCCGAAGACGACCCCGGCGACGGCGTGGAAGCGCTGGGTCGGGACGTTCCTGGCGGCGTTCGTGTTCGTCAGCTGCGTGCTGCTGATCCTGCCCAACGGGCGCAACGTCGAGCTGCACTGGACGGTCTGGCAGAACGTGCTGGGCGACGCGTACATCCTGATGCCGGTGGTGCTCGCGCTGGCGCTGGCGCTGCGCTGGGGCCTGCAGCGGCGGGCCCGGAAGAAGAAGGCGGCGGCCGACGAGCATGTCGACGTCCCCACCGGCGTCTGAGGCCCGCACCGGCCGGGTTCTCGCCGGGGTCCTCGCACTCCTCGTCCTCGCGTTCGGTGTCCTCGCCTGGCTGGCCGGGTGGCACCTGGGCGCGGACAGCGCGGTGTACCGGGCCGGCGCGCTGACGCTGGTCCACGGCGACCCGCTCTACACCCGTGACGTGCTGACCGCGCTGCCCGACTGGGTGCGGCTGCCGTTCACCTACACCCCGGCCGCGGCGCCGCTGTTCCTGCCGTTCGCGCTCGTGCCGTCCGGCCTGGTCTGGGGCGTGATCGCGTTTTTGTCGGTGGTCGCCCTTATGGTCGTGATCACGGTGGTTTCGTCGTCGCCGGGGCGCTCACCCGCGTGGTGGGCGCTGCCGGCGGGAACGGCCGCCGCTCTGGCGCTGGAACCGGTGTGGAAGACGCTGTTCCTGGGTCAGATCAACTTGATACTGATGGCGTTCGTGGTGCTGGACGTCCTGGTGCTCTCGGCGCGGCGGTCGCGCTGGGCGGGCGTGCTGATCGGCGTGGCGGCGGCGATCAAGCTCACCCCGCTGATCTTCGTGCCGCACCTGTTCTTCACCGGCCGGTGGAAGGACGGGCTGCGCGCGCTGGGCACGTTCGTCGCGCTGGAAGCGGTGATGTTCGCGGTCATCCCGGTCGACGCGCTGCGGTTCTGGCGGGATTCGGCGACCGACCCGAGCCGGGTCGGGTCGGTGCACTGGATCTTCAACCAGTCGCTCAACGGGCTGGTCAGCCGGGCTTCGGAACTCGCGCCCTGGTCGCTGGCGGTGGCGGTCGGGGTGGCGGCGGTGCTGGCCGTGCCCGCGGTGTGGCTGGTGGTGCGGCTGCACCGGCGCGGCGAAGACGCGGCGGCGCTGCTGGTGACGGCGTTCTACGGGCTGCTGCTGTCGCCGGTGTCGTGGTCGCACCACTGGGTCTGGTGCGTGCCCTTGATCACGCTGCTGCTGGTGAAGGGCCGCCGCTGGGCCGCGGCGGCCGTCGCGGTGCTGTTCGCCTCGCAGATCGTGATGCTCGTGCCCAACGGCGGTGACACGGAGTTCGGCTGGGGCCTGGGCCTTTCGGTCCTCGGCAACGCGTACGTGCTCGCGGCGGCGGCGGGGATCCTCGGGCTTGCGGCGCGTGAGCTACGGCTGGTCCGGCGGTCACCGCAGGTGGTCACCGTTTAGTCTGGTGTCGCTATGGACAAACACACCGGTCTGCCCGTCGTGGGCATGGTGGGCGGCGGGCAGCTCGCCCGGATGACCCACCAGGCGGCGATCTCCCTCGGTCAGTCACTGCGCGTCCTCGCCGCGGGCGAAAACGAGTCCGCCGGGCTCGTCGCCGGCGACGTCGTGCAGGGCCACCACACCGATCTCGAGGCGCTGCG
This sequence comes from Amycolatopsis sp. NBC_00348, assembly GCF_036114655.1. Classification (NCBI taxonomy): domain Bacteria; kingdom Bacillati; phylum Actinomycetota; class Actinomycetes; order Pseudonocardiales; family Pseudonocardiaceae; genus Amycolatopsis; species Amycolatopsis sp. NBC_00348. The sequence goes on from NZ_CP107994.1 coordinate 9,410,524, forward strand.
GGCGTTCGCGGCCTCGGTCGACGTGCTCACGTTCGACCACGAGCACGTGCCGGGTGAGCACCTGCTGACGCTGGCGATGGAGGGTTACGTCATCCGGCCGGCGCCGTCCGCGCTGGGCTTCGCGCAGAACAAGCTGGTGATGCGCGAGATGATGGCCGGCATGGGCGTGCCGGGCCCCGCCTTCGCCGAAGTGTCCACTGTGGACGACGTGCTGGCGTTCGGCGACGAGCACGGCTGGCCCGTGGTGCTCAAGGCGTCCACCGGCGGTTACGACGGCCGCGGCGTCTGGATGCTCGACACCGCGCAGCAGGCGCGCGAGACCGTGCCGGAGCTGCTGGCGGCGGGCACGCCGCTGCTGGTCGAGGAGAAGGTGGCGATGCGGCGGGAGCTGGCCGCGCTCGTCGCCCGCTCGCCCTTCGGCCAGGGCGCGGCGTACCCCGTGGTCGAGACCGTCCAGACCGGCGGCATCAACACCGAGGTCCTCGCCCCGGCGCCGGGTCTCTCGGACGCCCGGGTCCACGAGGCGCAGGACCTCGCGCTGCGCGTCGCGTCGACGCTGGACGTCACCGGCCTGCTGGCGGTCGAGCTGTTCGAGACCGACACCGGGCTGCTGGTCAACGAGCTCGCGATGCGCCCGCACAACTCCGGGCACTGGACGATGGACGGCTCGCGCACCTCGCAGTTCGAGCAGCACCTGCGGGCGGTGCTCGACTACCCGCTGGGCCGCACCGACATGGTCGCGCCCGCGTGCGTGATGGCGAACGTGCTGGGCGCGTCGGTGCTGCCCGAGATGGGGCCGGACGAGCGGCTGCACCACCTCTTCGCGCGGTACCCGGAGGCGCGGGTGCACCTGTACGGCAAGCAGGAGCGGCCGGGCCGCAAGCTCGGGCACGTCAACTTCACCGGCGAGCGCCTGGACGAGCTGCGCAACCGCGCGCTGCTCGCGGCGCACTGGCTGTCCCACGCCGTCTGGCTCGACGGCCACGAGATCCACTAGGAGAACAGCTATGGCGCCGCAGGTGGGCGTGATCATGGGCAGCGACTCGGACTGGCCGGTGCTGGAAGCGGCCGGCGCGGCGCTGGACGAGTTCGGCGTCGGCTACGAGGTCGGCGTCTACTCGGCGCACCGCACCCCGCAGCGCATGCTGGACTACGCGACGTCGGCGGTGGCGCGCGGCATCCGGGTGATCATCGCGGGCGCGGGCGGCGCGGCCCACCTCCCGGGCATGGTCGCCTCGGCGACCGTCCTCCCGGTGATCGGCGTCCCCGTGCCGCTGAAGTACCTGGACGGCCTGGACTCGCTGCTGTCGATCGTCCAGATGCCGGCGGGCGTCCCGGTGGCCACGGTCTCGGTCGGCGGCGCGCGCAACGCGGGCCTCCTGGCGGTCCGCATCCTGGCCGCGTCCGACGAGGGCCTGCGGTCGAAGATGACGCAGTTCCAGCTGGACCTGGAGAAGCTGGTCCTGGACAAGGACGCGGCCCTGCGCGCGAAGGCCGGCCACTAGCCGGTCACCACGGCACGGTCTCGCCGTTGCGGTCCAGGAACTCGAGGCCGGGCTTGCCGCGCTTCGCCAGGAGCACGTCGACGATCAGCGGGACCGTCTCCTCCATGGTGAACGGCGCGTCCGGCCCGCCGAGGGCCGTGCGGATCCAGCCGGGGGCGATGACGACGAGCGCGCGCTCGGCCTCGGCCGGGCGGGCCGCGAAGCTGCGCATGAACATGTTCAGCGCGGCCTTGCTGCTGCGGTAGACCTCGCGCGAGCCGGCCGTGTTGTTCGCGATGCTGCCCTGGCCGGACGACATCGCGCCGATGAGCCCGTCCGGCGGCACGAGGTCCCGGAGCGCCTCGACGACGCGCATCGGGCTGAGCGCGTTGGTGACCATCACGTCGACGAAGTCGGCGGTGGAGACCTCGCCGACCGGCGTCTGCGGGTTGTTGGTCGTCCCGGCGTTGATGAAGAGCACGTCGAGCCGCCGGTGCGCGAGCCGCTCGTGCAGGGGCGGCAGCTGCCCGGGTTCGGTGATGTCGAGGTGCTCGACCTCGACGCGCCCGCCGGAGCGGTCCGCCAGGTCGTGCAGGGGCGTGCGGGCGGTGGTGTCCCGGACGGTGCCGATGACGTGCCACCCGCGGTCGAAGAGTTCGGTGGCGATCGCGTGGCCGAGGCCGCGGGACGCGCCGACGACGAGGGCGGTGGGTTCGGTGGGTTCGGTCATTTCGTCTCCTCGGGTTCGGCTTCCCAGTCTCACCGCGCTGACGTCTTCACCGCGCGTCCGCCGGGGTGATTTGTAGGATTGCCTCGACAGGAGGAGCGTTGATGGCCGAATCCGTCGCCGCGTCGCCGGAGGATGTGCGTCTCCTGCGGGCGCTGCAGGTCGCTCCGCGGGCGTCGTTCGCCGCGATCGCCGAGGCGCTCGGGCTCACCGAAGCCGCGGTCGGCCGGCGCTACCGGCGGCTGCGGGCCGACGGCATCGTCCGGGTGGCGGGCATCGTCGACCCGGGTGCGCTGGGGCAGAGCAAGTGGCTGGTGCGGTTGCGCTGCCGTCCGGGCAGCGTTGCAGCGATCGCCGACGCGCTCGCGAAGCGCGAAGACGTCAGCTGGGTGGCACTGTGCGCCGCGGGGGCCGAGATCACCTGCGCGGTCCGGTCCCGCAGCCAGGAACAGCGCGACGACCTGCTCGGCAGGCAGCTCCCGCGCACGGCGGCCGTCCTGGACATCCAGGCGGCCGCGATGCTGCGCCAGTTCATGGGCGGCCGCGGCCACTATTGGGCCGCCCTGCGCGGCACGCTGACGCCGGAGCAGGAGGCCGCGCTGGGGGCCGGCGGCGAGCCGTTCACGGAGGCCCCGGTCGTGGCCCGCGAGCCGGTGCGCCTCACGCCCGGCGACGAGCGGCTGCTCGCCGTGCTCGCCGAGGACGGCCGCGCGAGCCTGGTCGACCTGGCCGCGGCGGCGGACCTCACGCCCGGGCGCGCGGCACGCCGCTTGCGGACGCTGCTGGAGCGGCGGGCCGTCCACATCGACGTCGAGCTCGCCGCGACGGCGCTGGGCTACCACGCGGGAGCGAACCTCTGGCTGCGCGTGCACCCGTCGGCGGTCAAGACCCTGGGCCGAGCTTTGGCCCAGCTGCCGGAGATCGCCTTCGCCGCGGCGGTGACCGGCCCGCACAACCTCCACGCGGTCGCGCACTGCCGGGACCTGGACGAACTGTTCGAGTTCACCTCCGACCAGATCGGCTCCCTGCCGGGCCTGCAGAGCATGGAGGTCTCCCCGCTGCTCAGGCACGTGAAGCAGGCGGCCACCCACCTCTCCGGCGACCGCCTGGCCTGACAGCCGGCCTCAGTCGAGCTTGGCCGGCAGCTGGTCCCGCAGCTGGCGCTTGAGCACCTTCCCGGCGGCGGACACCGGGATCTGCTCGACGACGTGGATCTCCCGCAACCGCTTGTACGGCACGACCTTCTCGTTGATCGCGGCCATCAGCTCGTCCGCGTCGAGCTCTCCGTGCGGCACCACGAACGCCACCGGCAGCTCGCCGACCTCGGTGTCCGGGCGGCCGACGACCGCGGCCGCAGCGACGCCCGGCATCGTGATCAGCAGCTCCTCCAGCTCGCGCGGGAAGACGTTGTACCCCTTGTACAGCAGCATGTCCTTCTTGCGGTCCACGATGGACAGGTAGCCGTCCTCGTCGAGGATGCCGATGTCGCCCGTGTGGAGCCAGCCGTCGACCAGCGCGGCCGCCGTCTCCTCCGGGCGGTTGCGGTAGCCCTGCATGATCTGCGGGCCGCGCAGGCAGACCTCGCCCCGCTCGCCCGCCGGTACCGGGTCCTCGCCGCCCTCGGCCGGGACGACCTTGACCTGCGTGTCGAAGATCGGGACGCCTACCGAGCCGACCTTGCGGGTGCCCGAGCGGTACGTCGGCGAGATGATCGCGCCCATCGTCGCCTCGGTGAGGCCGTAACCCTCGGCGACGACCACGCCCGGGAAGCGCTCGCGCAGCGCGTTGATCATCGCGTGGTTCATCGGCGCCGCGCCGGAACCGATCGACCGCACCGACGAGAGGTCCGCGGTGTGGAACGACGGCGTCGCGAGCAGCGCCGCGAACAGCGCGGGCGCGCCGCCGAGACCGGTGACGCGCAGGCGTTCGGCGTCGGCGATGTAGGCGGCCGGGTCGAAGCGCGCGTGGAGCACGGTCGTCGTGCCGCCGATGATCGCCGCGTTCATCCCGCCGATGATGCCCATCGCGTGGAACCACGGCGTCAGGTTGATCGCGATCCCGGTGCCGAGCCGCGAGGGCCACTCGTCCTCGCTGCCGATCTGGTCGATCGTGATCTCGCCGTCCGCGTCGAGCGCCGGCACCGAGCCGGAGCCCCAGCACGAGTGCTGGAGGGTGTTGACCACGACGTTGCGGTGGGTGAGCCGCACGCCCTTCGACCGGCCGGTGGTGCCGCCGGTGTAGGCGAGGTGTGCGAGGTCGTCGTGGACGGCGATGGCGACCTCGGGCCGCGTCTCCGGCTGCCCGGCGTGGAACGCCTCGAACTCGACCTGGCCCTCGAGCAGGTCGCCCGTCGGGTTCACGACGACGGCGAACTTCGCCGGGATCCGGCCGGCGACGCTCGCCAGCGCGCCCGCGACCGGCCCGAACGTCACGACGGCCGCGGCCTCGCAGTCGGCGAGCTGGAACGCGAGGTCGTCCGGCGGGAGCAGCGGGTTCGTCGGGCTGAAGGTGGCCCCGGCCATGAGCGTGCCGTAGTAGGCGATCGGGAACGCCAGGCAGTTCGGCAGGTGCAGCGCCACGACGTCGCCGCGGCCGATGCCGCGCTCGATCAGGGCGTTCGCGAACCGGCAGGCGGCCCGGTACGTCTCGGTGAAGGTGAGGCTGCGGCCGTCCTGGGCGAAGGCGGTCCGGTCGCCCCAGCGGGTCGCGCCCGCGGTGAGGATCGAACCGACCGGGACTTCGGGGTAGTCGAGGGAGACGGGCAAACCGGGCGGCGTCGTCGGCGCGGTGAGCGGCATCACTCGACCATACGAATTCTGCGGTCAAGGACACAAGGACGACGGCCGACGCAGTCAGTGAACGAGCGCTAACATCGACGGAACCCCTCCCGACGTCGTAGAGAAGGTGACCGGAAGTGACCGACGGCCTGTACCAGCTTGCCGAGGAGCACGAGGAGCTGCGGGCCGCGGTCCGGGCCCTGGCCGAGAAGGAGATCGCGCCGTACGCGGCCGAGGTCGACGAGAACGAGCGCTACCCGATCGAGGCGTACAACGCGCTGGTGAAGTCGGGCTTCAACGCCGTCCACATCGGCGAGGAGTACGACGGCCAGGGCGCGGACGCCGTCGGCGCCTGCATCGTCATCGAAGAGGTCGCCCGCGTCGACGCGTCGGCGTCGCTGATCCCGGCGGTCAACAAACTGGGCACCCAGCCGATCATCCTGTCGGCCTCGGAAGAGCTGAAGAAGCAGGTCCTGCCCTCGATCGCGTCGGGCGAGGCGTCGGCTTCGTACGCGCTGTCGGAGCGCGAAGCGGGCTCGGACACCGCGTCGATGCGCGCCCGCGCGCGGCTCGACGGCGACCACTGGGTCCTCAACGGCACCAAGTGCTGGATCACCAACGCGGGTGAGTCGACCTGGTACACCGTGATGGTCGTGACCGACCCGGACGCGGAGAAGAAGGCCAACGGCATCTCGGCGTTCGTGGTCCACAAGGACGACCCGGGCTTCTCGGTCGGCCCGAAGGAGAAGAAGCTCGGCATCAAGGGCTCCCCGACGCGCGAGATCTACTTCGAGAACTGCACGATCCCGGCGGACCGCATCATCGGCGAGCCCGGCACCGGCCTGAAGACGGCGCTGCGCACGCTGGACCACACCCGCCCGACGATCGGCGCGCAGGCGCTGGGCATCGCCCAGGGCGCGCTCGACGCGGCGATCGCGTACGTCAAGGAGCGCAAGCAGTTCGGCAAGGCGATCGCGGAGTTCCAGGGCGTCCAGTTCATGCTGGCCGACATGGGCACCAAGATCGAGGCGGCCCGCCACCTGGTCTACGCCTCCGCGGCGGCAACCGAGCGCGGCGACAAGCGCGCGGGCTTCATGGCCTCGGCGGCGAAGATGTACGCGTCGGACATCGCGATGGAGGTGACGACGGACGCCGTCCAGCTCTTCGGCGGCGCCGGCTACACCCGCGACTTCCCGGTGGAGCGCATGATGCGCGACGCCAAGATCACGCAGATCTACGAAGGCACGAACCAGATCCAGAAGGTCGTCATGGCCCGCGCCCTGCTCAAGGGCTGACCCACGACGAACCCCGAACGCCCCCGGTGCCTGCTGGTGCCGGGGGCGTTTCGTTTCGCCAAGAGACCCGCGCGGCGCCGTAGCCGTGCGGGTTTTGTCATGTTCGTGAGTGTCACTTGACCTGGCTTGTGTCACACATAGCAGGTCAGTGAGCGAAAGAAAATCACTCACCAGGGGGAGTGTCCGGACAAGTTACCCGCGCGTTAATGAGTGTGGTGATGCAGGTCACCGTCGGTTCACAGAGAGGTGAATTGGATGGGCTTGAGGACGCGCCGGTGGCTGGTCGCCGGGATGGCCGTGACGGCCGCGCTCGTACTGGGGGCCACCACGGCCCAAGCAGCGGTCAAGGAACCCACCGGGCCCGTGCAGCCCAACATCCTCACCGCCGCCGTCTACTCGCTCGGGGCGCCGACCATCGCGCCGCCCGGGACGAACGACTGGAACTGCAAACCGTCCGCCAAGCACCCCAATCCCGTGCTCCTCTCGAACGGGACCACCGCCAACGCCTACGAGAACTGGGCCAACCTGTCCCAGAAGCTCGCCAACGCCGGGTACTGCGTCTTCGCCGGCAACTTCGGCGGGACGCCCGGGACGTTCCTGCAGACCGTCGGGCCGATCGCCGACACCGCGAAAGCGCTTGCCGCCTTCGGGGACAAGATCCTGAACGCGACCGGGGCCGCGAAACTCGACGTCGTCGGGCACTCGCAGGGCGGGATGAACATCCGGTACTGGATCAAGTACCTCGGCGGCGCGGACAAGATCAGCCGGCTCGTCGGGCTGTCGCCGTCCAACCACGGGACCGACCTCTTCGGCCTGCTGAGCACGCTCGAAATGATCCCGGGGGTGCCGGCCGTGCTCGGCAGCGTGTGCCAGTCGTGCAACGAGCAGGCCGTCGGGTCGGCCTTCCTCACCGACCTCAACGCCGGCGGCGAGACCGTGCCCGGCATCGACTACACCGTGATCCAGACGCGCTACGACGACGTCGTGACGCCGTACACGAGCGCTTACCTGAAGGCCGCGCCGAACGTGAAGAACATCCTGCTGCAGAACGTCTGCGGGCTCGACTTCACCGACCACCTCGGCATCACCTACGACCCGGTCGCCCAGGGGCTGGTGCTCAACGCGCTCGACCCGGCGCACGCGAAGACGCCGCCCTGCGTGCTGGTGCCGCCGGTGATCAGCTGAGCTACGCCACATGAGATATAACCCACCGCCGGGGCGGATTTCCGTCCCGGCGGTGTCACGCTCGAAGCATGTACTGGCCGGTCCCCGCGTCCTGGACACCCCGTGACGAAGCCGAGCTGGTCGCCGGCTGGCGGCTGTGGCTCGAGCTGTCCGACCGCGCCTGGCCCACGGCGGCCTGGGACGGCACCCCGGCCGGCGCGGTCGCCCAGCTGCGGGACCTCCTCGCGGCCTGCGACGAGATCGAGACGTCCTACCGCGACGCCACCGCCGAGCCGTCGGCCGGCTTCCTGCGTCTAGTGCAGGGGCTCGTCCTCACCGCCGGCACCGCGATCGGCCTCTGGTGGGACGACTTCGACCAGCTCGACAGCGAGCGCGCGGCACTGCTCCACGACGACCTCGCGCGGTTCGCCGAGCAGGCGGAAGAGGTGCTGACACTGCTCGCCGTCAACGGCGGCTGGACCCGCCTCGACGAAGAGCGCCGCCGGCCCGCCTAGACACTGCCGGTGCTGGTCACGCCGGCGGCCTCTGCGCCCAGGCATCCCCGACGGCACGGGTGGGATGACCCGACGCTCAAGCGCCCGCACCGCATCACGAAGCCCATCGAGCGGACTTGCTCCGGCAGCGCTCGGGCGCGGCGAGTGTCGGTCGGTGCCGTCACCGTCGACCGGCAAGAACTTCGTGCCGCCCAGAATGTTGACCACGGGCTGCCAGAGCGCCGCCGGCCCGCCTAGTGCTCGGTGAGCGTCGGGTCGGTGCCGCCGCCGTCGACCGGCAGGAACTTCGTGCCGCCGAGGACGTCGACCAGGGGCTGGTCCAGCGTCAGCTGCCGGCCCGGTCCCAGCTCCCACCCGAGCTCGACGACGGTGTCGACGTGCTCCCGGCGCTCGATCCGGTGCGCGACGTCCGGGCCGTCGAGTGACCACGTGCCGTCGAGCGCCATCCGCAGCCGCGTGGTGAGGCGGCCCGGGCCCGGGGTGTGCCAGTGGAACCGGTGGACGGCGAACGCGGTGCTCCAGCTCGTCCAGTACTGCCAGCCGGTGCCGTCCGCGCGGAACCCCAGCTCGGTGTACTCGGGCGAGCCGGGATCCAGCGCCGACTCCGACCAGTAGCCGACCAGGTGCGCGTCCATCCGGGAATCGTCCCATCACGGTGGGCGATTAGGCCGCATGGCGCAGCCGATCGGGCTTCGCACTGGGTACCCAGCAGGCATGAACCGGACAGCGGCCACGGCCCAACGAGGCGAAAAGACCGATACCGCGCAGTTGCTCGGCCGGATCGGGATGGCCTGTTACGGCCTGGTCCACCTCGTCCTCGCCTACCTCGCCCTGCAGGTCGCGTTCGGCAGCGGCGAACAGGCCGACCAGAAAGGTGCCCTGCAGGAGATCGGCTCGAAGGCGTTCGGGCAGGTCCTGCTCTGGGTGCTCGCCCTCGGCCTGGTGCTCTTCGGCCTCTGGCAGTTCATGATGGCCGCCGTCGGGTACACGTGGGTCAGCGGCGGCAAGCGGACGCGCAAGCGGATCGGCGCCGGCGCGCGCGGCGTCGTCGTGATCGCGCTGGGCTTCTCCGCCTTCAAGATCGCCATCGGCAGCGGCAGCGGGGGGTCGAGCAACCAGACCCAGCAGGAGTTCACGGCCGAGCTGCTCAAGCTCCCGTTCGGGCCGGCGCTGGTCGTCATCGCCGCGGCGGCCGTGCTCGGCGTCGCGATCGCGTCCGGGGTCAAGGGCGTCAAGAAGAAGTTCCTGGAAGACCTCGACATGAACGACCTGCCCGGCAAGACCAAGCGCTGGGTCACCTGGCTCGGCCAGGCCGGCTACCTCGCCAAGGGCGTCGTGCTGGCGATCGTCGCGGTCCTCCTCGCCTACGCGGGGTTCAACGCCGACCCGAACAAGGCCGGCGGGCTGGACGCCGCACTGAAGACGCTCGCCGCCCAGCCCTTCGGCACCGTGCTGCTGAGTGTGGTGGCCCTCGGCTTCGCCGCGTTCGGCGCCTACTGCTTCGGCGCGGCCTGGGCCCACAAGCGCTAACGCCGCGCCAGCTGGGCGAGGTACTCCTTGCGGTCCAAGGGGTTCTCGCCCGTGCGCGGGCGTGCCGGCGGCTTCCCGGGGTACGGCCGGTAGTCGTCGAACTCGCCCAGGAAGACGCCCTCGCCCTGCGTGAGCGCGGGCAGGGCCTGGGCGAACTCGTCGACGTGACCGGCCGGGATGGTGCCGTGCAGCGTGCACGACGCCGCGCCCATGGCGGGTTCGCCGGGCACCGCCCGCAGCTCCGCCAGCTTGAGCAGCACCGCGCTGACGGCGTTCGGCGGGATCTCCAGCTCGAAGCGGTGCACCGGCTCGTACACCCGCGTCCCGGCCTCGCGCAGCGCCGCCATCAGCACCAACGGCGTCATCTTGCGGAAGTCGCCTGCGGCGCTGAGCGGGCTGAAGAACGCCGTGTGCGTCAACGTCACCGCGCAGTCGAGCACTTCCCAGCCGTACAGCCCTTGGTCGAGCGTGCTGTGGACGGTCTCCTCGATCGCCTTGTGGAACGCCAGCGGCAGCGAGCCCAGCTCCACCGACAGGCCGAACGTGACGCCCGGCCCCGGCTCGACGCGCAGCCCGACCGTCGCGAAGAAGTACAGCCGCTGCGCGGGATCCATCTCCTCGACCGCCTCCCCGCGGCCGATCGGCTTCTCGACGTACAGGGTGCTCGTCGGCTCGAACTCGACGTCGATCCCAGCGCCCTCGGCCAGCCATCGAGCGCAGCACCTCCTTCTGCACTTCGCCGTAGAGCTGCACGGAGAGGTCGTGACCGCGACGCCGGACGTCGATCAACGGGTCCTCTTCGGACAGTCGGGTCAGCGCGGTGAACAGCGCCGCGGTCTGCTCGGGCCGGACCGGCCGCACCACGCTCTCCAGGCTCGGCGGCGCGAACACGCCTTCGCGCGCGCCGCCGGGGGAGCCGAGCCGGTCGCCGATCCGGACGTCCCGCAGGCCGCGCAGCCGGGCGACGTCGCCGGCGAGCGCCACCTCGTCCCCGGCGACCTCGACCGCCGAGACGCGACCGGTGAGCTCGGTTTCGCCGCGGTAGAACGAGATCCGCTGTCGCGGCGCCAGCGCGCCGGAGTACAGCCGGGCGTAGGCGATCTTCTCACCGGCGCGGCCGCGGTCGATCTTGAACACCGTCGCGGAGAGCGGCCCGTCGCCGGTTCGCTCGGTGGCCGGGAGCAGCTCGGCCATCGCTTTGACGAGGTCCGCGACGCCGGCGCCGGTGATCGCCGAGCCGGACAGCACGGGGTGCAGCGTGCCGCGGGCGACCTGCCGGGCCAGCTCGCCGCGGCAGGCCGCGGCGTCGACCCGGTCGTCCACATAGGACTCCAGGAACGCGTCGTCGCCGTCGGCCAGCAGCTCGGCCAGCTCGTCGGACGACGTAGCGGCGTTCAGCGCGATCGCCCGCGGCGCCAGCTTCGCGCGGACGTCGTCGAGCAGGTCACGCGCGCCCGGCCGGTCGGTCTTGTTCACGAAGATCAGCGTCGGGATGCCGAGGCGGCGCAGCGTCCGCATCAGCACGCGGGTCTGGGCCTGGACGCCTTCGACGGCGGACACCACGAGGACGGCGCCGTCGAGCACCCGCAGCGCGCGTTCGACCTCGGCGATGAAGTCGGAGTGGCCCGGGGTGTCGATCAGCGTGATCCGGGTGCCGCCGGTCACGAAGGAGGCCACCGCGGAGCGGATGGTGATGCCGCGACGGCGTTCGAGGTCCAGGGAGTCGGTCTGGGTGTCGCCGCCGTCGACGCTGCCGAGCCGGGCGATGGCGCCGGCCTCGAAGAGCAGGCGCTCGGTCAGGCTGGTCTTACCGGCGTCGACGTGCGCGAGAATGCCGATGTTCAGGGTTTTCACGGGTGCGGGAGGTCCTCTGGGATGCGGTGGACAGGCCGGGTCGGACGGTCTGTCGGCGCATCGGGTCTCCTCGCGGTCGTGGACGCAGGTCAGGCCGAAGATAGCCCGCGGCGGGCCCGCGCGAAACCGGTTTTCAGGCCTCCGTCGTCCCTGTCGGTTCCCTGTCGATCACCCTCCGGAGCTTCGATCACCGGTGCCGGGTGCCCTACTTTGGGTCGGGTCAGTTGAAATTTCACCGATCGGGAGTGGGCACGGATGTTCGGACGATTCAAGGACGTGGCCCTGTTGCTGGGGAGGATCGGCGTCGCGGTCGTCTTCCTCGCGCACGGGATCCAGAAGTGGAACAGCGGCGTCGACGGCACGGCGAAGTTCTTCGCCATGACGGGCATCCCGCTGCCCACGGTCGCCGCGATCTTCGCCATGACCGTCGAGATCCTCGGCTCGATCGCGTTCATCGCCGGGTTCCTGATGCCGCTGGTCGGCGTCGGCTACGTCGTGATCTCGGTCGGCGCGCTGCTCTCGGTGCACATCGACAACGGCCTCACCGGCCAGGGCGGCTACGAGCTGGTCCTGGTGCTCGCGCTCGCCGGCCTCGCCCTGGGCTTCAACGGCGGCCGCTTGACGCTGGACCACCTGCTGTGGGGCCGCAAACGCGCCCGCCGCGACACCGAGGTCGGCGAACTCCAGAACGCCTGAGTTCTCAAGTCTGCCGCGGCTGGTCGTGAGTGGTAATGAGGGTTAGAACCCTCATTACCACTCACGACGGCCGCGGCAGACTGCTTACGCGGGGAGGTCGGCGGTGGTGCGCTCGGCCTCGCGGCGGGCGGACAGCTTGGCCGGGTCCGCGTTGCTGACGTGCACCAGGTGTGCGCCGGCGGCGAGGGGGACGAGCAGGCCGTCGAGGATGCCCTCCGGCCCGCTCCAGTCGCGTGTGGACAGCACGCGGTCGTCCGCGCTCAGGCCGAGCTTCGCCGCGCGGGCGCGGGCTTCCGCGAGGATCTCGTCCACTGTGGACTCGAACAGCGCCGCCGTGTCGCCGGGGACCGGGAACAATGGCCGGTACTGGTCGCCCGCCATCCGCGCCTCGGTGAGGTAGTCGAACGCGCCGCCGCCCGGCGGCTCGTCGAGGCCGCGGCCCATCGGGTCCAGCGTCACGACGGCGGTCGCGGCCGCGCCGGTCGGTTCCGGGTCGTCCGGCCCGACGAACGCCACCCGCGCGCCAGTGCCTTCGCGCACCACGCGGGCACCGCTCCACCACGCGCCGAGCAGCACACCGACGGTCTGCCAGTGCGCCGGCAGCTGCACGGCGACGGCGTCGCCCGGCTCGACGTCGAACTCCTCGGTCAGCCAGTTGGCCGTCTTCGCGGCCCAGTTCACGGTCGTCGCCACGGACAGCTCGACGCGGCTGCCGAGCTGGTCGTCGTAGTGGGTGATCAACGGCTTGGCGGGCGAGGCCTGCAGCGGCCGCAGCAGCTCGTCGGTGAGGCTCATGCGCCAAGGCTAAAGCGCGGACCACCCGCCTCGCCGGTTGACACCGGATCACGCCGCTGAGTAGCTTTGCTTTGAAAGCAAAGCTATCTGACGGACTGGGGAAAGCCATGACCATCCTTGTCACCGGCGCGCGCGGGAACGTCGGCCACGCCGTCGTCGACGCGCTCGTTTCCGCAGGCCAGGACGTCCGCGCGGCGAGCCGCGACGCGACCACGCTCGACGTCCCGGACGGCGTCGCGACGGTGAGCGCCGACCTCGAACGCCCGGAAACCCTCGACGCCGCGCTCGACGGCGTCGGCTCGGTGTTCCTCTACACGCAACGCCAGGGAATCGACGGCTTCGTGAAGGCGGCCGAAGCGGCCGGCGTGCGGCACGTCGTGCTGCTGTCGTCGGGCGCGACGCTCGAGCCGCGGTCCGCGCAGAGCCGGATCGCCCAGCTGCACCGCGCGGTCGAGGAGGCGCTGATCGCGGCGTCGTTCGGGGAGACGCTGCTCAACCCCGGCGCGTTCGCCACCAACGCGCTGGGCTGGCGCGCGGGTATCGCCGACGGCGTCGTCCGCACCGCCTACCCCGACTCGCGCAGCGGCGCGATCCACGAGCGGGACATCGCCGACGTCGCGGCCAGGATCCTCGTCGACGGGTCGCACGTCGGCGCCGCCCTGCCGCTGAGCGGGCCGGAGCCGATCAGCTTCCGGGAACAGGCTGCGGTCCTCGCGGAAGTCCTCGGCCGGCCGCTGCGGGTCGAGGAGCTGACCCCGGAGCAGGCCGCCGCGCAGATGACGGCACTGGGCTGGCCGCCCGAGGTGCCGCCGGAGGTCCTCCGGGCCATGGAACGGACGACGCGGGAGCCCTCGGTGGTCACCGACGTCGTCCGCGACGTCACCGGGAAGGCGCCGCGCACGTTCCGCCAGTGGGCCGAAGACCACCGCGCCGACTTCGCGTGACAAAGCCGCACTTTCACTGGGAAAGATGCGCCCGCGGGGCCGGTGACGCATCTTTCCCAGGGAAAGTGGCGGATTTTGGGGCTCAGTTGACGCAAGTGACGGTTGGGGTTGCTGCGGCGGCCGCCGAGCCGCCGCCCGCGGGCGGAGCCGCGCTGCGCCCGGCCAGGCCGGCCACGAACTGCCGGACCGCCTGCGGGTCGATCTCGACGATGCTCTGGCCGTCTTCGCTGCGGCCGTTCGCGGTGATCACCGGGATCGTCGCGAACGCCAGGTCGCCCGACGCGATGCCCTTGGCCTGCTGCGCGAACTGCAGCAGGTCCAGGCCCGGGTCGAGGGTGAGCGACCGGTGGACGACGTCGGTCAGGTTGCTCAGCGTCCCCGGGCTCGTCAGCGTCCCGGCCGAGAGCACCTGGTGCAGCGCCGAGGACAGGAACGCCTGCTGCCGCACGATCCGGTCGAGGTCGCCGCGCGGCAGGTTCTTGCGCTGCCGGACGAAGGAAAGCGCTTCGCCGCCCGACACGGTCTGCTCGCCGCGGCGGAAGTCCGCCCCGGAGTCCTTGTCCTCGGTCGCGTGGTTCAAGCACACCTTGACGCCGCCGAGCGCCTCCGTGAGCAGGTAGAAGCCCAGCAGGTTGACCTCGGCGTAGTGGTCGATCCGCACCTGCGTGAGGTCCTGCACGGCCTGCACCAGGACCCGGCGGCCCTCGGTGTCGGAGTCGCGCTCGATCTTCGCCTGGTCGCGCTCGCCCTGGCCGCGCAACGTCTGGGCGTAGTGCGCCTTCGCGATGCCGTACGCCGAGTTGATCTTGGCCTTGCCTCGCCCCGGGATCTCGGTCCAGGTGTCGCGCGGGATCGAGACGGCGGACGGCTTCCCGCCGTCCTTCGGCACCCGCAGCAGGATCACGGTGTCGGTGTTGACGGCGCCGTTGTTCGCCTCGGTCCGCAGCTCGCGCAGCACCCGCGCCGGCAGCGCGTTGCCCTGCGCGTCCGTCCGCGCGTCGCTGCCGACGAGCAGGATGTCGTCCGCGCCGTCGTCGGCCGGCGGGGGAGCGGGCTCGCCGGCCCGCGGCGTCAGCGCGTCGGTCGTCGGGACGGTGCTCTGCAGCTGGTCCTTCGTGACGTAGGCGTAGCCGCTCGCGCCCAGGGCGATCAGCGAGACGAGGCCGACGGCGATCCGGCGCGTCACCCGGCCGGCGCGGCGCGCGCGGGACGGCGATGGCGCTTCGGCGATCGGCTGACGCGGGAACGGCGAAGGTTTCCACTCGGGCTCGTCGCTCTGCGTCACCGCCTCGGCGGCCGGTTCCGGCTGGTCCTGCTGTTCTTGGTCGTCATCCACCCCTTGTTCCCCTCCCCCGGGCACACTGAGTACTCAGTCTAGTTGACGCAGGGGACGTCGCCCGCCGTGATCGGCGGCGCGGCGGGGGGAGCACTCGACGGGGTGGAGGTCTGGACCGGTGGCTTCGACGGCGTCGTCGACGGCGCCCCGCCCGACCCCGCGGCCGAGCTCTTGAAGTCCTTGCCCAGCAGCACGCGCACGTGCCCGGCGGTGACGTCCTTGTCCGGCTCGGCCTGGATCGCCGTGCCCAGGACCTGCTTGACGAGGCCCAGCGCGGTGTCGTCGGCCGGGTTGTACCGGACGACGGTGGTGTTGCGGGTGCTCAGCTTCTGGTCGGCGGGGAGCGTGAAGCCCTTGCTCTGCAGCGTCGAGTGCGTCTGGGTGGCCAGCGTCGGCGAGCCCGAGCCGTCGAACAGCTCCACCGTGACGGCGTTCGCGCCGGGCAGCTGCGCCTGCGCCGGGCCGGCCGGGGTGTCGCCGTCGGAGGTCAGGCGCGTCACCTCCGCCTGCACCGCGGCCGGGTCGACGCGCAGCACGTCGGCGCCGCCGATGACCGCGTTGCCCTGGGTCGGGATGGTGTGGAACTCGATGTTGCCGCCGGTCAGCCCGCGCATCTGCTCGGCGAACTCGCTCAGGTCCCAGCCCTGGGACAGCACCACGGACTTCTTCACCGCGGACACCAGGTCGGCGATCTTCGTCGGGCTGGTCAGCACGTCGGTCGAGATGACCTTGCGGGCCAGCCCGGACAGGAACGCCTGCTGGCGCGCGATCCGGTCGAGGTCGGCGTTGGGCAGGTCGTAGCGCTGGCGGACGAAAGCGAGCGCCTGCACGCCTTCGATGCTCTGGCGCCCGCCCGGCAGGTCGACGCCGGACTTCTTCTCCTTGACCGGGCCCTTGAGGCAGACCTCGACGCCGCCGATCGACTGCGTGATCTCGTAGAAGCTCGCCAGGTTGACCTCGGCGTAGCGGTCGATCATGCCAGGCTTGCCGATGAACTTCTCGATCGTCGCGATCAGGTTCTTCCGCCCGGCGACCTTGGCCTGCGCGTCGGCCTGCTTCAGGTCGGTCATGCCCTGGCGCTGCAACGTTTTGTAGGTGTCCGTGTACGCGTAGACGAACGCGCTGTTGAGCTTGTGCTTGCCGTAGCCGCCGGCCAGCTCGACCCAGGAGTCGCGGGGGAACGAGATCGCGACGGCGTGCTTCCCGTTCTGGGGGATGTGCACCAGGATCATCGTGTCGGTGTTGAGCTCGCCGTCCGAGACGCCGGCGTGCAGCATGTCCAGCACTTCGCGCGGCAGCGGGTTGCCCTGCGCGTCGGTGCGGCTGTCCTGCCCGACGAGGAGGATGTCGACCGCGCCGTCGAGCGGCTTGGCGTGGGCCTCGGTGTCGGCGAAGACGTTCGTGGTGGTCAGGCCGGTGTTCGGGTCGCCGATGAAGTGCCAGCCGTACCAGGTCAGTGCCAGGATCGCGACGGACAGCAACGAGACGACCACCTTGCCGCCGCGGCGGGCGAAGATGGCGACACCGTGGCGACGGCGCACCGGGACGGGCGGCGCAGGCCAATCGGTCACGCGCTTCCTCCCTGCGAACCCCGTGCTTCCCCCAGGGCACCCGTGTGCCTCCACCCGGACTCTACTGAGGGTGTTGTGGGGCCTCCGTAGGCTGGGGTCCGGTTGCCCCCGACGGGGGCCGAGGAGAGGCGGGAAGATGCGGGTCCTGGTCACCGGTGGTGCGGGCTTCATCGGGTCGCACTACGTCCGGCAGGCGCTGAGCGGCGCGTACCCGGCACTGCGTGACGCCGAGGTGGTCGTGCTGGACAAACTCACCTACGCCGGCAACGAGGTCAACCTGGCCCCCGTCGCCGCCGACCCGCGGCTGCGGTTCGTCCGCGGCGACATCTGTGACACCGCGCTGGTCGCGGAGGTCATGAGTGGTGTGGACCTCGTGGTGCACTTCGCCGCGGAGTCGCATGTGGACCGCTCGATCCTCGGCGGCGCGGACTTCGTGCTGACGAACGTGCTGGGCACGCACAACCTGCTGCAGGCGGCCGTCGAAGCCGGCGTCGGCAAGTTCGTCCACGTGTCCACCGACGAGGTGTACGGCTCGATCGAGACCGGGTCCTGGACGGAGGACCAGCTGCTGGAGCCGAACTCGCCGTACTCGGCGTCGAAGGCGTCCTCCGACCTGGTGGCGCGGTCGTACTTCCGCACCCACGGGCTGCCGGTCTGCATCACCCGGTGTTCCAACAACTACGGTCCGTACCAGTTCCCCGAGAAGCTCATCCCGCTGTTCGTGACGAGCCTGCTCGACGGCCGGAAGGTGCCGCTCTACGGCGACGGGCTCAACGTCCGTGACTGGCTGCACGTGGACGACCACTGCCACGGCATCCAGCTGGTCGCCGAGGCGGGCCGGCCGGGCGAGATCTACAACATCGGCGGTGGCCTCGAGCTGACGAACCGCGAGCTGACCGAGCGGCTCCTGGACGCGCTCGGCGCGAGCTGGGACAGCGTCGAGCCGGTCGAGGACCGCAAGGGCCACGACCGCCGGTACTCGGTGGACGTCACGAAGATCGGCGAGGAGCTGGGGTACGCTCCGCGCGTGTCCTTCGAGGACGGTCTGGCCGCGACAGTGGCCTGGTACACGGACAATCGCGCGTGGTGGGAGCCCCTGGCGGAGCGGGCCGCGCTCAAGAAGTAGAGGATGTGCTCGTGCGGCTGACGGTGCTCGTGCCCGGCGGTTCCGGACAGCTCGGCCGGGATCTCGCCGCTGCATCGGGCGACGAAGTGGACGTCGTCGCGCCGGGGTCGGCGGAGCTGGACCTGACGCGGACCGGCCAGGTGCTGGCCGCGGTCGGCGCGCTCGCCGACCGCGCGCGCGAAGCGGGTTCGGCCGCCGTCGTGATCAACGCGGCGGCCTACACCGCGGTCGACGCGGCGGAGACGGACGAGGAGCGCGCGTTCGCGGTCAACGCCGACGGCCCGCGCGTGCTCGCCGCGGCGTGCGCGTCCCGGCGGGTGCCGCTGATCCACGTGTCCACGGACTACGTCTTCCCGGGCGACGCTTCGGCGCCGTACGAGCCTTCGGACGAGCTGGGCCCGCGCAGCGCGTACGGCCGCACGAAGGCGGCGGGCGAGGACGCGGTGCTCGGTTCGGGCGCGTCGTCCTGGGTGGTGCGCACCGGCTGGCTGTACGGCAAGTCGGGCACGAACTTCGTGAAGACCATGGCCCGCTTGGAGGCTTCGAACCCGGAACTGTCCGTTGTGGACGATCAGGTCGGCGGTCCCACGTGGACGGCGGACCTCGCGGCGGGCCTGCTGGAGCTGGCGTCCCGGGCGGCCACGGGCGACGGCCCGGAACAGCGGGTGCTGCACTGCACGAACGCGGGTTCGGTGAGCTGGTGCGGCTTCGCGCGCGCCGTCTTCACGCAGCTGGGCGCGGATCCGTCGCGGGTGAAGCCGTGTACGACGGAGGAGTTCCCGCGGCCGGCGCCGAGGCCGGCGTACTCGGTGCTGTCACCGGCGTCGTGGAAGGAAGCCTGGCTGACGCCGTTGCGGCCGTGGGAAGACGCACTGGCCGCGTACTTCGCGGCCGAGTGAGCTGATTGAACGGCTTAGTGGCGGCCTGAGGCGAGGCGGTACGCGCCCACCGTCAGTTCCGCGCACGTGTGCCACGTGAAGCTCGCCGCCTGGGCGCGCCGTGCGGCGGACGTCGCCACCGCGTGCGGGTCGATCACCGCGGTGCGCAGGGCTTCGGCCAGGCCGTCGACGTCGCCGTACGGGACCAGGCTGGCGCAGTCGCCCGCGACCTCGCGCAGGGCCGGGATGTCCGTGCACACCACGGGGACGTCCGAGGCCATCGCCTCCAGCACCGGCAGCCCGAAACCCTCGTCGCGCGAGGGCAGCACCAGCGCCGACGCGCCCGCGACCACCGTACGCAGGTCCACATCGGACAGATAACCGGTCTGGCGCGAGCGTGACGTGCGGGGGAACGGGCCGGGGCCGGCGAACACCAGGTCCGGCAGGTCCGGGGCCGCTTCGTGCGCGCGGACCAGCCAGTCGAGGCCCTTGCGCGGTCCGGCCGCCCCGGCGAACAGCAGGTACCGGGCCGGGAGGCCCAGGCGCGCGCGGCGCTCGTCGTCCGGCGGGCGCGCGGTGAACCACGCCGCGTTCACGCCCAGCGGGGTCACGACGATCTTGGCGCGGTCGACGTCCAGCCGCTCCGCCACCGCGTCGGCCACCGCGGCCGTCGGGGTGCAGATCACGTCCGCGCGGCGGGCGCCGCGGCGGACCAGTTCCGGGAGGTCGCGGTCGCTCGGGGCGAGCTCCGCGGGGTTGTCCATGAAGGCCAGGTCGTGGATCGTGACGACGCCCGCGGCGCGGAACCGGCCCGGCAGCACGAAGTTCGTGCCGTGCACGACGTCGGTCGAGCCGGCGAACAGCTCCACCGGCGGGAAGTCCGAACGCAGCCACGTCATCCGCAGCAGCCGCGCCGCCACCGGCATCCCGCGGGCCCGCACGCCGTGCGGCAGCACGTGCCGCAGCCGCCGCCAGCCGCGCAGCGTGAACGCCACCGCGCGCGTGTCCACCTCGGGGTTCGACGCCAGTTCCTCGCTCAGCGCCGCGGTGTACCGGCCGATGCCGGTGCGGGCGCCGAGCAGCGGCGTGCCGTCGAGGAGGACGCGAAGCGGTTTAGCCACGACGCATCCGTTGCCTGGCAACCTTGATGACCCGCCCGCCGACGCGCCGCGCCAGCTCGGACGGGCCGCCGTCGGCGAGGTACTCGCGGATCAGGTCGGTGTCGCGGCGCAGCATCGCCCGGCCGCGCACCGCCGGCGTCGTCACCAGGTCGGCCGACCCGGGCAGGCGGTCGGCCGCCGGGCGCGGGTCGCGGCAGAACTCGACCAGTGGCTTCAGCGCCTCCGGCCAGGCGTACCGCTGCGCCACCGCGGCGATCCGCTCGACGCAGCCGGCGGCGAACTCCTCGTCGTACAACGACTTTTCCAGCGCGTCGGCCAGCGCCCCGGCGTCTTCGGCCGGGACGACGACGCCGAGCTTCTCGGCCCGCACCAGGTCGGCGAACGAGTCGCCGTCGGTGGTGACGATCGGCAGCCCGGCCCACAGGTAGTCGAGCACCCGGGTGCGGAACGCGAACGTCGTCTCGACGTGCTCGTAGTGCGTGGTGACGCCGCAGTTCGCGTCCAGCAGCCAGTTCTGGCGCTCCTGGTAGGGCACCCACTGCTCGTTGAAGTAGACGTGCTTGTCGGTCAGCCCCAGCGAATCCGCCAGCCGGATCGTCCGCGCGCCGATGTCCATCTCGGCGACCTCGGGGTTCGGGTGCTTCATCCCGAGGAACACCAGCCGGACGTCGCCGCGGCGACGGCGCAGCTCGTCGATCGCGCGCACCAGCGTCAGCGGGTCGAACCAGCTGTACACCCCGCCGGCCCAGATCACGACGTGGTCGGTGCCGCCGATGCCCAGCGCCGAGCGGAGGCCCGGCCCGGTGCGGGCGGGCGGTTCCGGCGACAGTCCGAAGGGGACGACCGCGAGCAGCGACTGCGTGGTCGGGTCGGCGTCGTAGAGGCGCGGTGAGAGGCGGCCGAGCGCGGCCAGGTGGCCGAGCCAGAAGTGGCGCTGCCGCTCGGACGCGCACAGGAAGAAGTCGCCGCGTTCGAGCTGCGCGTCGAGGACCTTCGTGACGCCCACCAGGTCGGCCGCGCGTTTGTCGTCGGCGACGCCCTTGCCCTGCTCCAGCAGTTCGAGGTGCATCGGGTCGTAGAGGTCGGCGACGACGATCTTGCCCGAGTGCTGCTTCTTGAGCGACGGCGCGAGTTCGAGCACGTGCCCCTGCAGCACGACGACGTCGGCCCAGATGATCGGCGCTTCCAGCTCGTGGCGCTTGCCGGCGCTGACCCGGAACGGCGCGGGCGGCGGCGTGGCCAGCGGGTTCGTCGTGACGAGGTGGACGTCGTGCTCGGCGGACAGCGCGAGCGCGATGTTCCAGGCGCGGATCGCCGGGCCGGCCATCCGCTCGGTGAGCGCGTCGCCGGTGATCACCAGGATCTTGCGGCGCTGCCCGAACGCCTTCTCGATGCCGAACGCCTCGACGAGGATGTCGTGCGCGGCGAGGTAGCGCGGCAGCGGGTAGGCGGGCTCCAACGCCTTGCGCAGCAAGGGAAGCAGGTCCGCGTCGGTGCGCACGCGGGCGGCCTGCTCGACCGCGCGGGACTCCGCCAGCGACGGCAGCAGCTCGACGAACTGGTCGATCGCGAGGATCCCGGCCAGCGTGGTCCGCGGGATCGCGACGTCGCCGGATTCGATCGGGCCGACGCCCTGCTCGAGGTCGAGCTGCGTCGCGTCGAGGTCACCGCGGGCGGTGGCCCGGCGGACGGCCAGCGCGAGCGCCGCCGGCAGCGCCTTGACCAGGGTCTCGTCGGAGAGGTTCTTGTACAGCGCGGCCAGGGCGTTGCGCTCCAGCAGGAAGGTCTCGCGGCCGGTCTCCGGCGCGTCGACCGAGGCCATCGTGCCGTGGTGGCGGTGGTAGGTGAGCGACTCCGGCACGTAGCGGACGCGCCAGCCGCGCAGGTTGAGCCGCCAGCCGAGGTCGACGTCCTCGTAGAACATGAAGAACCGCTCGTCGAAGCCGCCGACCTCGGCGAACACGCTCGCGCGGACGAACAGCGCCGAGCCGGTGCCGAACAGGACGTCCTTCGCGACCTCGTGCTCGGCGGCCGGGACGTCGGCCAGCGGGCTGCCCGCGTGGCGCTTGTAGCCCATGCCGAACCAGGTCAGGCCGCCGTCGACGAAGTCGGTGCCGGTGCCGTCCCAGTCGAGGACCTTGCTGGCCACGGCGGCGACGCGGGGCTGCGCGCGCAGCTCGGCGACGGCGGCGGCGACCCAGCCGGGCGCCGGGCGCGCGTCGTTGTTGAGGAAGGCGACGACCGTGCCCTTGGCGTGGCGCGCCCCGAGGTTGCAGCCGCCGGCGAACCCGGTGTTGCGCCCGGCCTCGATGACCCGCGCGCCGGGGACGGCCTCGCGGATGCGCGCGGCGTCGGCGCTGCCCGGGGTGTTCTCGACGCAGATCAGCTCGAGGTCGGCGTAGTCGTGGTCGGCGAGCGCGCGCAGGCAGGTGATCGTGTCGTCGGCGCCGTGGTAGTTGACCACGACCACCGAGACGAGCGGTTGCTGTTCCCCCTGCGCCAAAGCCAGCTCCTTCGTCGGATTGGCCTCAGCTTAAAGGCCGGCCCATGCCTCCCAGACCGCGCCTCGGCCCAGTGCCGCGCGACGGCCGATCCGGCGCCGGGCCAGCAGCGTCGCCGGCAACCGCGCGCCGACCTCGGCCAGGACCCGGCAGCGCAGGCCGAACCGGAAGTTCGCTGCGGCCGGGCGGCCCGGCCGCAGCGGCAGCACCGCTGTCAACACGGCGAACCGGGCCACCTGGTTCAGCGCGACGCCGCGAGGGGCGCAGCGCAGCAGCATCAGCAGCCGGTTGCGCTCGTTCCAGCGGTGGAACGGCACCGAGCCGGGCTTGCTGCTGACGCCGTGAGCGTGCCGGACCCGGGCGCCGGGCGCCGCGACGACGTCCCAGCCGGCCAGCCGCAGCCGCCACGCCGTGTCGGTGTCCTCGTAATAACAGAAGAACCCCGCCGGGACGCCGCCCACGGCACGCAGGGCGTCGACGCGCAGCAGCGCCGCGCCGCCGCAGAAGCCGAAGACCTCGCCCGTGGGCTCGGTGAGGTCGGCGCCGTGGCCGTCGGCGGTCAGCCGCACCCCGGCGGACTGCACGGTGCCGCCGGGCAGCACGAGCAGCGCCGTCGCGGCGGCGGCCAGCGGCGACTTCTCCAGCGTGTCTTCGAGGGTTTCCAGCCAGCCGGGCTCGGGTTCGGCGTCGTCGTTGAGCCACGCCATCAACGGCGTCTCGAGCTGTTTCACGGCGACGGCGAGCGCGCCCGCGTAGCCGGTGTTGCGGGGGAGCCGCAGCACGCGCGGCTTGCTCGGGTGCGCCGCGAGCAGTGCGGCCGTCCCGTCGTCGGAGGCGTTGTCCACCACGAGCGTCCGATGTGGACGCGTCTGCGCGGCGAGCGCGTCGAGGCAGGCGGTGACGTGCCCGGCGCCCCGCCAGGTCACGACTACCACCGTGGTGGCGGGATTCGGCGTCACGTCCCGCACAATAGCCGCGTGCCCGAACTGGTCGTGCTCGCCGAGCAGCTCCTCGCGCCCGTGCCCGGTGGCACCGGGCGCTACACGGCCGAGCTGCTCCCCGCACTCGCGCGGACCGCGCCGCCGGGCTGGACGGTGTCCAGCGTCGTCGCGCGGCACACCGACGTCGCCGCGGCCGAGCTCGACGGCGTCGAGGGCCCGCGGGTACTGGGGCTCCCGCCGCGGGCGCTGATCGGCGTCTGGCAGCTGGGGATCCCCTGGTGGCCGGGCGGCGACGCGGTGCACGCGCCGACGCCGTTCGCGCCGCCGCGCACCCCGGCCGGGCGGACGCTGAGCGTGACCGTGCACGACACCGTGCCGTGGACCCACCCCGAGACGCTCACCGCGCGCGGCGTCAGCTGGCACCGGTCGATGATCGCGCGGGCCGCGCGCCGCGCGTCCGGGCTGGTCGTGCCGACGCGGGCGGTCGCCGACGAGCTGGCGGTGCTGGTCGACGTCGACGTCCCGGTGCACGTCGTCCCGCACGGCGTGCGCGTCCCGGCGGGGGACGCGCCGCTGGACCTGCCCGCGCGGTACGTGCTGGCCGTCGGCACGATCGAGCCGCGCAAGGGCATCGACGTGCTGATCGACGCCGTCGCCGCGCTGGACGACACGGTGCTCGTGCTCGCCGGGCAGCCGGGCTGGGGCGGCGTCGACCCGGTCGCGCTGGCCGTGGAGCGGGGGTTGCCGCCGGAGCGGCTGCGGGTGCTGGGGAAGGTGCCGGACGCCGAGCTGGCGACCGCGCTGCGCGGGGCGAGCGTGCTGGCCGTGCCGAGCCTCGCCGAGGGCTTCGGGCTGGGCTTGCTGGAGGCGATGGCGGCCGGCGTCCCGGTGGTGCACACCGACGTCCCGGCCCTGGTCGAGGTGGCGGGCGGCGCGGGCGTCACGGTCCCGCGCGGCGACGCGGCGGCCCTGGCGAAAGCCCTGCGCGAGGTGCTCGGTTCACCCGAGCGGGCAGCCGAGCTGACCCGATCGGGGCGTGACCGCGCGAAGTCGTTCACGTGGCGTCGCGCCGCGGAAGCCGTCTGGGCCATCCACCGCCGCGGGCGTAGCTAGCGGGTTTGCCAGTTCCCCACCATGACGCTGCGTCGCCGCCGTACCCTACGGGGGTGAGCGATGATCCCCGGGTCCTGATCGACGCGACCGCGGTGCCCGCGGACCGCGGCGGGGTGGGCCGGTACGTGGATTCGCTCGTCGCCGCGCTGGACGCGGACGGTGCTCGCATCGCCGTCGTCTGCCAGCCGCGGGACCTGCAGCTCTACGATCGGCTGGCGCCGAGGTCACGCATCGTGCCCGCGTCGCCGTCGACGACCACCCGCACCGCGCGGCTGACCTGGGAGCAGGCGACCCTGCCCCGGCTGGTGCGCCGCCTCGGCGCGGACGTCGTCCACTCGCCCCACTACACGATGCCGCTGGCGACGTCGGCCGCTTCGGTCGTCACGCTGCACGACGCGACGTTCTTCACCGACGCCGTCCTGCACTCGTCGGTGAAGGCCCGTTTCTTCCGCGCGTGGACGGCGACGGCGCTGCGCCGCGCGACGCTGTGCGTGGTCCCGTCGGCGGCGACGGCGGCGGAACTGGCCCGCGTCAGCCCGGTGCGGCACGCGTCGGTGGAGGTCATCCACCACGGCGTCGACACGGAGCGTTTCCACCCGCCGTCCCCGGCGGAGGTCCTCGCCGCGCGCACGGCCGTCGGCCTGGGCCGGACGCCGTACGTGGCGTTCCTCGGGGCGCTGGAGCCGCGCAAGAACGTCCCGGCGTTGATCCGCGGCTTCGCCCGCGCGGTAGCCGGGCGGGCTGATGCCCCGGCGCTGGTCCTGGCGGGCCAGCCGGGCTGGGACACGCAGGTGGAGCGCGCACTGGACGCCGTCCCGCACCGCCTGCGCGTGATCCGCGCGGGCTACCTGCCGTTCGGCACGCTGGCGGGCTTCCTGGGCGGGTCGTCGCTGGTGGCGTACCCGTCACTAGGCGAGGGCTTCGGCCTGCCGGTGCTGGAGGCGATGGCGTGCGGCGCCTGCGTCTTGACGACGCGCAGGCTGTCGCTCCCGGAGGTAGGCGGCGACGCGGTCGCGTACTGCGGAGTGGGAGCGGGCGACGTCGCGGCGGCGATCTCGGAACTCCTGGCGGACCCGGGCCGCCGCTCGGAACTGGCGACGGCGGCCCAGCAGCGAGCCAAGGAGTTCTCGTGGGCGACCACCGCGGAACGCCACCGGGAGGCGTACGCCAAGGCCTGGTCCCGCCACCTCCGCACCCGCTGACCGCCTTCGGCGGTGGTAACCTGATGGTGCGAGGTCCCCGTGGGACCGAGTATGAGAGCCCGCAACGCGTCCGGACGGTCGTCTTGCGGGCTTTTCGCTGTTCTCAGACGGTGAGGACTTCGGCGACCAGCGGGTTCGCCCGGCGCCGCCAGTCACCGCCCGCCCCGAAGCACCACGCCACGGCGTCGGAGATCCACAGCAGGGGCTCGGCTGTGGAGTCGACGTGCTCGTAGGTGAGCTCCGTCTTCGACGGCCGGACTCCCAACGCCAGCTGCAAGGTCCGGCGATCGTGACCGTCGCGGTGGTCGCGGGAGTCGAGGACCAGCCGGTGTGCCCGCAACACGAGCAGATCCTCCGCCAAGTGCTCGATGCAACGCTGGCGGGCGGCCTCTTCGGTCTTGGGAGTGCATTCGGCGAGGTAGAGCCGAGCGGAGACCGGCAGCGCCGCGATCCGGTCGATGAGCATCCGGCGGCGAGGTTCCTTCTCCTTCTTGAAATGCAGTTCGCGTGCGCCACGGAGCAGGAGCGGAGTCAACGCGCGCCGGGTTGACGTCAGGTGGGCAGGCTCCACAACAGTCGCGCACAACAGGTAGTTGCCGCCGCGCGCGGACTCGTCGACGAAGGCGTGCACCGTCATCGGGTCATCATGGCGTGGTCGATCATGCGTTCCGCAGTCGGGTGGCTACTTCGAGTGACTTTCGGGAGAGTTCGCTCGCCGAGCGGAACCAGCCAAGGCCTGGTCCCGCCACCTCCGCACCGGCTGACCGCGCGTACCCAGACAGTCGGCTTGCGTACCCAGACGGTCGGCCCGCGTACCTGGAGGGTCGGCTCGTGAACCGACCCTCCAGGTACGCGAGCCGACTGCTCAGGTACGCGAGCCGACTGCTCAGGTACGCGAGCCGACCGTCTGGGTACGCAATCCGCTCCCACCCGCTGAGCCGTGTGATCGAGGGGTCGACTCGCGTGATTCCGGAGCCGACACGCGTGATCAGGGCGACGACACGGCGTGCGCTCCTGACCTCTGGCGTGTCGACCCGTCAAGCACGCGTGTCGACCTCCTGATCACGTGAGCCGGCCCGCTGGCTTCTCTCACCTTGCTCCTGGCCCGGGGCACCCGCTTCACGCTCGGTGACGCGTGGACAATGGCCGGGTGACTGAGGACTCCCGCTATGGCGATGACGTCGGCGTCGTGACCGTGACCTACTTCTCCGAGGACACCATCGAGCGGTTCCTCGACACCCTCGAGAAGGCCACCGAGCGCGAGGTCAAGGTGGTCGTCGCGGACAACGCTTCCGTCGAGGGCGCCCTCGAGGAGGTCACGCGGCCGCGGGCCAACGTGCAGCTGCTCGACATCGGGGAGAACGTCGGTTACGGGACCGCCGCCAACCGCGGGGTCGCCGAGCTCGACGACCGGTACGGCTGGGTCGTCGTCGTGAACCCCGACCTCGAATGGGAGCCCGGCTCGCTCGACGCGCTGCTCGACGTCGCCACGCGGTGGCCGCGCGGGGGTGCGTTCGGGCCGCTGATCCACGACCTCGACGGCACCGTCTACCCGTCGGCGCGGCTGCTGCCCTCGTTCGGCCGGGGCATCGGGCACGCCGCGTTCGCCAAGGTCTGGCCGGCCAACCCGTGGACCAGGCAGTACCGGCAGGAGACCGGCACGCCGGTCGAGCGCGTCGCGGGCTGGCTGTCCGGCTCGTGCCAGCTGCTGCGCCGGGAGGCGTTCGACTCCGTCAGCGGCTTCGACACGCGCTACTTCATGTACTTCGAGGACGTCGACCTCGGCGACCGGCTGGCCAAGGCGGGCTGGCAGAACGTCTACGCGCCGTCGGCGAGCGTGATGCACGAAGGCGGGCACTCGACGTCGCAGGCGTCGGAGAAGATGCTGAAGGCACACCACGACAGCGCGTACCGCTACCTCGCCGACCGTCACCGGGGCCTCGCCTGGAAGCCGGTCCTGGCCGCCGTGAAGCTCGGCCTCAAGCTCCGGCTGAAGCTCGAGACCCGCTAGATCCCGTCGAGCCGGCGGGACAGGTCGGACCGGCCGTTGTTCTGCGTCACCGTCGGCACCAGGCCGGTGTCCTCCGGATCGGGCTCCTTCAGCGGGCTCGTGATCGGCTCGGCCTGGGGCCGGCGCGCGAGCGGCGTCGTGACCGGGGTCTTCAACGGCGTCGTCGGCGACGGCGTGCTCAGCGGCGTGGTCACCTGCTGGCGCCGCGCGCCCGCGCCGCTGGCGACGCCCGTGGCGCCGGAGGCCTCCAGCCGCCGGGTCGGCGACTTGCCGGCCAGCGGGTGGTCGTTCTCCTCGATCAGCGACGCCGGCAGCTGCGTGGTCGTGTCCGGGTCCTGGCTTCTGTCGAGGCCGTCGATGGCGGCACGCGGTATCTGCTGCGTGTTCGAGGCGTCCATGGGCGAAATGGCGCTGTCCGGTGTCACCACGAACACACCACGCGCCTGGGCTCGTGCGAGCAGGGCGTCCGCCCGATCGCGGGGGTCCATCCCCTCGGCCTCCCGACTGACCCGGGGCCCTCTGGGGAAAGGCCCGCTAGTTTCCTGTCTAGGGTAGGCCCTCCGGGCGACCTCCGTCAGGGTTTCCCGCGGCTTGTCGCTCAGCGGTGCGTGATACAGGAGGAGATTTCCGTGACGTCCGAGGTCCGAACCGGCGCTGTCGACGCCGTCGTGCTGGTCGGGGGCAAAGGCACCCGGCTGCGGCCGCTCACCCTGTCGGCGCCGAAGCCGATGCTCCCGACAGCCGGGACGCCCTACCTGAGCCACCTGTTCTCCCGCATCCGCGAGGCCGGGATCAGGCACGTCGTGCTGGGGACGAGCTACCGGGCGGAGGTGTTCGAGGAGTACTTCGGCGACGGCGAGGCGATCGGGCTGGAGCTGGAGTACGTCGTCGAGGAGGAACCGCTCGACACGGCGGGCGCCATCCGTAACGTCTACGACAAGCTGCGCGCCGACCACGTGATCGTCTTCAACGGCGACATCATCTCCGGCTCGGACCTCGGCGAGCAGCTGCGCGTGCACCACGACACCGGCGCCGACGTCACGCTGCACCTGCAGCGCGTCCCGGACCCGAGCCGCTTCGGCTCGGTGCCCACCGACGAAACCGGGCGGGTGCAGGCCTTCCTCGAGAAGACGCCGGACCCGCCGACCGACCAGATCAACGCCGGCTGCTACGTCTTCCGCCGCCCGGTGATCGAGTCGATCCCGACCGGGCGCCGCGTCTCGGTGGAGCGCGAGACGTTCCCCGGCCTGCTGGAGCAGGGCGCGCACATCCACGGGTTCGTCGACGCGTCCTACTGGCTGGACGTCGGCACGCCGGAAGCGTTCGTCCGCGGCTCGGCCGACCTGGTGCGGGGCATCGCGCCGACGTCGGCGCTGCCCGGCCGGACCGGCGAGTTCCTGGTCCTCGACGGCGCTTCCGTGGCCGAGGACGCCGAGCTGTCCGGTGGTTCGACCATCGGCGTCGCGGCCGTCGTCGGTTCGGGCGCGCGGATCGACGGCTCGGTCCTGTTCGACGGCGCGGCCGTCTCCGAAGGCGCGATCGTCGAGAACTCGGTGCTCGGGCACGGCGCGCGGGTCGGCGCCGGCGCGGTGCTGCGCGGCGTGGTGGTGGGCGACGGCGCGTCCGTCGGTGCCGGCTGCGAGCTGCTCGACGGGGCCCGGATCTGGCCCGACGTCGTGCTCCCCGACGGTTCCGTCCGCTTCTCGAGCGACGCGTAGCCGATGTTCTGGCGTCCCGCGTTCGAGGTCGACCTGGGCCGGGTCCTGGGGCCGCTGACGCGTGGGCGCGGGTCGCTCAACATCTTCACCGACGAGCGCGGCGTCACCTGGCTGGCGTCGAACACGCCGGACGGCCCCGGCACGCTCGCCCTGCGCAAGCTGGGTGACGGCCGGATCGAGGCCGCCGCGTGGGGTGCCGGGGCGGACCGGCTGCTCACCGGCGTCCCGGCGCTGCTCGGCGCGGACGACGACGACAGCGGGTTCGTCGCGCACCACGACGTCGTCGCGCGGGCCCGGCGGGAGAACCCCGGCCTGCGGCTCGGCGCGACCGGGTTCGTGTGGGACTGGCTGGTGCTCGCCGTGCTGGAGCAGAAGGTGACCGGCAAGGAGGCGATCCGGTCGTGGGCGGAGCTGTGCCGCCGGTTCGGTGAG
This sequence comes from Amycolatopsis sp. NBC_00348, assembly GCF_036114655.1. NCBI lineage: Bacteria > Bacillati > Actinomycetota > Actinomycetes > Pseudonocardiales > Pseudonocardiaceae > Amycolatopsis > Amycolatopsis sp. NBC_00348. The sequence continues at coordinate 9,440,255 of NZ_CP107994.1, forward strand.
CGGGCGCCCGGGCCGGCTCCGGACCGCCTGCGCGTGCCGCCGACGCCGGTGGCGCTGCGGTCGCTGCACGACTGGCACTGGCACCGCGCGGGCGTCGACATCAAGCGGCGGACGGCGCTGCTCAACGCCGCCCGCGTGGCGCACCACCTGGAACGGGCGGTGGAGCTGCGCGGCCGCGAAGGCCGGCTGCTGCTGCGGCACGTGCCGGGCATCGGCGTCTGGACGGCTGCGGAGATCGCGCAGCGCGCGTGGGGCGACCCGGACGCGGTGAGCTTCGGGGACTACAACATCCCGTCGATGGTGGGCCACGCGCTGCTGGGCGCGAAGCTCGACGACGAGGGGATGGCGGAGCTGCTGGCGCCGTACGCACCGCAACGGCAGCGCGCGGTCCGCTACCTGGAAGCGGCCGGCCACCGCCGCCCGCGCTTCGGCCCGCGCATCGAACTACGCGAATACCGCGCCATGTGAGGACCCCCGGATGTCCTGAAGGGCACCCTCAGGGACGTAAAAGCCCTGAGGGTGCCCTTCAGGACATCCGGAAAGCCGTGAAGGCCTCCTTCCCGGCTCTTATGGCCGGTAAGGAGGCCTTCACGGCTTGTCCTACTGCTGCGGGGGGTAGCCGCCCTGCTGGGGCGGGTACGGCGGCGGCTGCTGGCCGGGGTAGCCCTGCTGCGGCGGGTAGTCCGGCTGCTGGGGCGGGTAACCCGGTTGCTGCGGGGGATAACCCGGCTGCTGGCCCGGGTAGCCCTGCTGGGGCGGGTAGCCCGGTTGCTGCGGCGGGTAGCCCGGGAACTGCTGCGGCGGGTACGGCGGCTGCTTCGGCTTCGAGACGTTGATCACGACGATCACGACCGCCGCGATGCCCCCGAGCACCACCAGCAGGATCAACAGCATCAGCACGGTCACGGGTCAGCCGCTCCCTTCGTCGAGCGCGGCGCGGACGATCGACAGCGCCTCGGTTGCGTCCAGGCCGAGCCTACGGGTGACCGCCGCGTACTCGGCCGCGGCCTGCTGGGCCCGGCGGCGCGTCTGGTCGCCGGACGCGCCGACGAAACTGCCCGCGCGGCCGCGGGTTTCGATCAGCCCGGCCTCTTCCAGCTCCCGGTAGGCCCGCGCGACGGTGTTCGGCGCGATGCCGAGGTCGACCGCCAGCTGCCGCACCGTGGGCAGCTTCGTGCCGACGGCCAGCGAGCGGTCGTTGATCCGCGCCGCGAGCCCGGCACGCACCTGCTCGAACGGCGGCACCGGGGACGCGCTGTCGAAGGGGACGATCGGGCTCACCAGCTCTGCGGCCCCGTTCCCGGACCGGGCGGCGGTTGCTGCGGCGGGTAGTAGCCCTGCTGAGCCGGCGGCGGCCCCGGCGGCACCGGCGCGAAGCCCGGCTGCTGCTGCGGGAATCCCTGCGACGGCGACGGGAACCCGGCTTGCTGCTGCGGGAATCCTTGCGACGGCTGCGGAACGCCCGGCTGCGGGAACCCCTGCGACGGCGGCGGCCCCTGCGGTGCCGGCGCGAAGCCGCCCGGCTGCGAGAAGCTCTGCGACGGCGGCGCGAAACCCTGCTGCGGCGGGAAGTTCGCGGCGGGGAACTGCCCGCCGGCGCGCATGGCCTCGGTCCGCCGCATCTTCGACACCCGCACCGCGACGACGATCACGAACACGATGATCGCGAGGATCAGCAGGCCGACGACGATGTAGCCGAACACCCCGCTGCCGCTGCCGCCACCGGAGTGGATGTGCACCCGCTCGGGGAACTGCGTAGCCATGTGGTCCTCCCTCTCCCGGCTCCAGGCTAGTGCCCGGCACCGACAGAAACGGCCGCTTTCACCAGATCGGCGAGATCCTCGGAGCCGGCCGGGAGCGCGTCCACCGGCCACCACCGCAGGTCGTCGGACTCGTCGCTGCGCACCGGCTCCGCACCCGGCGGCGCGTGCACGGCGTACCGGACGTCGAAGTGCCGCGTCGGCACCCCGAGCGAGCAGGTGATCGGGTGGACGTCCAGGTGCACCGGCGCGTCCCCGATCCGCAGGCCGGACACGCCGGACTCCTCGGTCGCCTCCCGCAGCGCCGCGTCGGCCAACGACACGTCGGACGGTTCGCAGTGCCCGCCGAGCTGCAGCCACCGGCCGACGCGCGGGTGCAGCGTGAGCAGCACCCGCGTGCCGGTGTGGTCCAGCAGCACCGCGGACGCCGTCAGGTGCCCGGCCTCGCACGACCGGCGGCACGTGTCGTCCCGCGCCGCGAGGAAGCCGAGGAACGCCTGGCGCAGCGACTCCTGGGACGCGTCCGGAGGCGTCCACGAACCCAGCGTCGCGACGGCTTCGGCGTGCAGGCTCACAGCTCCAGCAGCCCGTCACCCGGCGCGGCCGCTCCCCGCGGGGCCGGCTCGGCCAGCGGGATGCCGATCGCGACCGAGCCCAGCGGCTGCCAGCGCTCGTCCAGGCCGAGGACGTCGCGGACGACGTCGGCGGCGAAGATCGTCGACCCGATCCAGCACGAGCCGAGGCCTTCGGCGGCGAGCGCGACCAGCAGGCCCTGCACCGCGGCCCCGCCGGCGACGGTGAACATCGTCTTCTCGCAGTCGTTGCGACGGGCGTCGGGGTAGGTGTGCGCGCCGTCCGGCACCAGGAACGGGATGACGATTTCCGGGGCTCGGTAAAGGATGTCGCCGCGGCTGAGCCGCTTCTCGACCTGCTCCGGGGTGAATTCGTCGCCGTTGAGGTCCGCCTGCCACGATTCGCGCATCGCGTCGAGCAGCTCCTTGCGCTTCGCGCCGTCGCGCAGCCAGACGAACCGCACCGGGTGCGTGTGGTGCGGCGCGGGCGCGGTCAGCGCGGAGCCGACGGCTCGCCGGATCGACGTCGGCGAGACCGGTTCGTCGCTGAACTGCCGCACCGACCGCCGGACCGGCACGGCTTCCCGGCGGCCCTGCGCGATGGCTTCGTTGGTGCCCAGCCGGAAGAGGTCCTCTTCGAGCGGCCGGATGAGCGTCCGCGCGGTCGAACCGTCGTCGAAGAGGTCCAGACCGCGGACGACGGCGACCGGCGTCCCGCCCAGCTTGCCCTTGACCAGGTCCGCGGCCGATGCGAGCTCGTCGGCGATCGCGACCTCGGTGACGGCCAGCTCGTTGCCCTGGCCGTCGATCGTGCCCCGGTAGGCGTGCAGCACGCGCAGCCCGGACGCGCCGATGGCGTTGTCGGTCTGCCCGACCCGCCAGGCGCGGCCCATGGTGTCGGTGACGACCACGGCGACCTCGACGCCGAGCCGTTCGCGCAGCCCGTTGCGCAGGGCCAGCGCGGACGCGTCCGGGTCGGCGGGCAGCAGCGCGACCTCGTCACCGGCCACATTGGACGCGTCGATGCCGGACGCCGCCTGCACGATGCCCAGCGGGTTCTCGGTGATCACCGTGCGGGCGATCCGCGCGACGATCCGGACGGCTTGCTGCTCGACGAGCTTGCGGCGGGCGGCGTCGCGGGCCTCGGGCTCGGTGGGCACGCGGACGAGCCTGCCCTCGGCCTTCGAGACGATCTTGCTGGTCACGACCACGACGTCGCCCGAGCGCAGCCAGGGCGCGGCGGTGACGATCGCGCCGGTCAGGTCGTCGCCCGGGCGGAACTCGGGCAGCCCGGTGACGGGCAGGATCTCCAGCTTCGGGGAAGCGTGGTCGGCGGTGTTACTCAACAGGGGCTCCAGCGAGTTCGAGAGCGGCGCGGGCCATCGCCGCGGTCGCGTCCACATCGGACATCAGCAGCGGCACGTCGCGGACGGTCACGCCCGGCACGTCGGCGGTCTCGCCTTCGGCGATCAGCCAGCCGTCGAGCACGCCGTCGTCCTTGCGCGAGCCGTAGTGCCGGCCCACCGCCTCGGCCGACGTCTCGACGCCGATCGCGGTCAGGCAGGCGTCGGCCATCCCGCGCAACGCCTTGCCGCCGATGATCGGGGACACCCCGACCACACCGGCGGACGTCTTGCGCAGCGCCTCCCGGATCCCCGGCACGCCGAGGGTGGTGCCGACCGACACCACCGGGTTCGACGGCGCGAACAGCACGGCGTCGGCGCCCGCGATGGCTTCGAGCACGCCGGGCGCGGGCTTGGCCTCGTCGGTGCCGACGGCGACGATCGAGTGCGCCTTCGGCTCGGCGCGGTAGCGCACCCACCACTCCTGGAAGTGGATGGCCTTCTGCTGGCCGTCCTGGTCCGGGTCGTCGATCACGACGTGCGTCTCGACGCGGTCGTCCGACATCGGCAGCAGCCGGACGCCGGGCTGCCAGCGGTCGCACAGGGCCTCGGTCACCGCGGAGAGCGGGTAGCCCGCGCGCAGCATCCGGGACCGGATCAGGTGGGTGGCGATGTCCTTGTCGCCGAGCCCGAACCAGTCCGGGTCGGCGCCGTAGGCCGCCAGCTCCTCCTTGACCACCCAGGTCTCGCCCGAGTGCCCCCAGCCGCGTTCCTTGTCGATCCCGCCGCCCAGGGTGTACATGCAGGTGTCGAGGTCCGGGCAGATCCGCAGGCCGTGCATCCAGACGTCGTCGCCGGTGTTGACCAGCGCCGTCACCTCGTGCGGCGACTCGCTCGCGCCCTCCGGCGCCATGCCCAGTGCTGCCTTGACTCCCAGCAGGAAACGGGCCCCGCCCACTCCGCCGACCATCACCACGATCTTCACGACGTCGAATCTTCCTCTCCCTCGATGCGCGAGCCGGGTGCGGGCACCCAGTAGCGGTATCGGTGGTGCGGGGCGTACCCGAGCCCCGCGTAGAGCGCGAGCGCGCCCTCGTTGCCTTCCGCGACCTGCAACACCGCACGGCCGGCCCCGTGTTCCACGCCCCAGGCACCCAGCGCCGCCATCAGCGCGGACGCGAGCCCGCGGCGCCGGAAGGCCGGGGCGACCTCGAGCCGGCCGACGTGCAGCCAGCCGTCGACCAGCGCGCCGCGGACGACACCCGCCGTGATGCCGTCGAGCGTCGCGACGCCGTAGCCGACCTTGCCGCCGGTCAGGACCTGCCGCGCGGCGGGGGAGTCCTCGCCGGGCCCGAGCGTCAGCTCCCACCAGGCGTCCGACGGCTCATCCGTCACTTTCACGTGAAAGTGACCACCTGGGGGCGGCACTTTCACGTGAAAGTGCCGCTCCGGCGCCAGCGGCGCGGTGAGGACGACGACCTCGTGGCCACGGCGGTGGCCCTTCGCCTCGACCCAGCCCTCGGCGACGATCGCGTGCTCGTTCGGGCTGTCGCGGACCACCTGCGCCATCGGCGGGATCCCCCGATCGTGGGCGAAGTCACACACCGCGTCCAGGGCCTCGCGGACCGGCCGCCCGGCGTCCCCGACGGCCAGGACACTGTTCGCACGGCCGGTGAAGCCGCCGGCCCAGCGGAGCACCCACTCGCCGAGCTGCGCCTCGGCCAGCGGGGGCCAGGCCCGGCTGCAGCGGATCTCAAGCATTTCGGGAGCATTCACGGCTAGATTGTCCCTGAGGCGGCGAACCGATTTCCGAAGGAGGCCGGGTGCGATGGGCGTCCAGCGCAAGGACGAACGGCACAAGGAAGAGCTGGTCGACGACATCTCCGAGGGCTTCAACCGCGCTGTCGGCGCGAAGGAGGACGAAGAGGGTGCGCCCGCCAAGCCCAAGTTCGTGATCACCGGCGATGCCCGCGCCGTCCCGCCCAAGCGCCGCCGCGACCGTTGATCCCCGCCATACCCCGAGTATGGCTAAGGGTTGCCTCACCATCCCGACCGGTGGCCGTGCCGCGTAATGTCGGCGGCGACTGGCTGTTGGCAGAGAAAAGCAGGAGTGCGCAGTGACCTACGTGATCGCCGAGCCCTGCGTCGACTTGCTCGACAAGGCGTGTATCGACGAGTGCCCCGTGGACTGCATCTACGAGGGCGAACGGATGCTGTATATCCACCCGGACGAGTGCGTCGACTGCGGCGCCTGCGAACCGGTCTGCCCGGTCGAGGCGATCTACTACGAGGACGACGTCCCGGACGGCTGGTCGGACTACACCAAGGCCAACGTCGACTTCTTCGACGAGCTGGGCTCGCCGGGCGGCGCGTCGAAGGTCGGCAAGACGGCCCACGACCCCGCCTTCGTCAAGGCGCTGCCCCCTCAGCCCCAGGGCGAATGAGCCGCGTCGCGCTGCCCGACTTCCCCTGGGATTCGCTCGCCGAGGTCAAGGCCACGGCGCAGGCGCATCCCGGCGGGGTCGTCGACCTCTCGATCGGCACACCCGTCGACCCGGTCCCGGCCGGCATCCGTGACGCCCTGGCGTCGGTCTCGGAGATCCCCGGGTACCCGACGACCCACGGCATCCCGGCGCTGCGCGCGGCGGCCATCGCCGCGCTCGGCCGCCGCCACGGGGTCACCGGCATCGAGGCCGGCGCCGTGCTGCCGACGATCGGGTCCAAGGAAGCCGTCGCCTGGCTGCCGCGGCTGCTCGGCTTCGGCGAGGGCGACCTCGTCGTCATCCCGGAGCTGGCCTACCCGACCTACGAGGTCGGGGCGCTGCTCGCGGGCGCGTCGATCCTGCGGTCCGACGGCTTGACGGCGCTGGGCCCGCAGCGTCCGGCGATGATCTGGCTGAACTCGCCGTCCAACCCGACCGGTCGCGTGTTGCCGGTCGAGCACCTGCGCAAGGTCGTCGAGTGGGCGCGCGAGCGCGACGTCGTCGTGGTGTCCGACGAGTGCTACCTGGCGCTCGGCTGGGAGACCGAACCGCTGTCGGTGCTGCACCCGGACGTCTCCGGCGGCAGCACCGAGGGCCTGATCGCGGTGCACTCGCTGTCGAAGTCGGCGAACCTGGCCAGCTACCGCGCCGGGTTCCTGACCGGTGACCCCCGGCTGATCGCGCAGCTGCTGGAGATCCGCAAGCACGCGGGCATGATCGTGCCGCGCCCGGTCCAGGAGGCGATGGTCGCCGCCCTGACCGACGACGAGGCCCTGGCCGCACAACGCGAACGCTACGCCCGCCGCCGGCTGGCACTGCGGAAGGCGTTGCAGGACAACGGCTTCCGCGTCGACCACTCCGAGGCCGGCCTGTACCTCTGGGCCACCCGGGACGAGGACGCGCACGCGACGGTGGCGTGGCTCGCCGACCGCGGCATCCTGGTCGCGCCGGGCACGTTCTACGGCCCGACCGGCCGCCGCCACGTCCGCGTCGCGCTGACGGCGACCGACGAGCGCATCGACGCGGCTGTCGAGCGCCTGAGCGCCTAGTAGTCGCGGCCGGTGAAACCCCGGTAGACGAACCGGGTGAGGGCCTCGACCGCCTCTTCGTCGGTCGGTGGGGTCCAGCCGGTGGGGGCCGGGTCGAGCAGCCACATCTGCGCGAAACTGTCGACCAGCCGGTACATCATCACGATGCTCAGGTCCAGCCGCGCCGGTAGTCGCATGCCCGCGGCCGTGATGTGCTCGAGGTGGCCGTTGAGGTCCGCCGCCTGGGTGGCGTCGAAGCCGGCGAGGGTGCGGGCGAACGCGTCGTTCACCAGCGCCGCCTGGCCGAGGGCGCGCATCGTCGACGCGTGCTCCTTGTAGAACTCCCAGTACTGCGCCACGTGCCAGCGCACGGCGGCCGGGTCGCTGAAGTCCGAGAGGTGGCCCTCGGTCAGCGCGCTCTCGTCGCCTGAGGTCGCGATGTCGGCCAGGAGCGCTTCGAGCAGCTCTTCCTTGCTGGCGAAGTGGTTGTAGAACGATCCCGCCGCGCGTCCGGCCTCCGCCGTGATGTCGGTGATCTTGGTGTTCAGGTAGCCCTTGTGCGCGAACACGCGCCGGGCCGCCGCCTTCAGCGCGGCCTCGGTCTCCGCGGCCTTCTCCTTGCGGTTCACCGCCACCTCCTTGACGCGGGACGCTAGCAGTGCCATTCTGAATCTAGATTCACTGAATTTCAATTCACTGGGAGGATGACATGGACACCACGGTGCTGATCGCGGGGGCGGGGCCGACCGGGCTGACGCTGGGCATCGAACTGGCGCGGCGCGACGTCGCCGTGCGGATCATCGACAAGGCCGAGACGTTCTTCGTCGGCTCACGCGGCGACGGCCTGCAGCCGCGCACCCTGGAGGTCTTCGAGGACCTCGGCGTGCTCGACGCCGTGCTCGCGCAGGGTGCCGCGCCGGTGCCGATGAAGATCCACCTCGGCGGCGAGGTCGTCGGCGAACGGATGATGTTCGACCCGGTCGAGCCGACGCCGGCGAAGCCGTACCCGACCGGCTGGTTCCTCGGCCAGTCGCAGACCGAGGGCATCCTGCGCGACCGGCTCGCCGAGTTCGGCGTCCGCGTCGAGCTGGCCACCGCGCTGACCGGCTTCGAGCAGGACGCCGACGGCGTCACGGCCACGCTGAGCACGGGCGAGACGGTCCGCGCGGCCTACCTGGTCGGGGCGGACGGCGGCAAGAGCCTCGTGCGCAAGGCGCTGGGGATCGCCTTCGAGGGCAGCACGGACGAGTCGATCCGGATGCTGCTCGGCGACGTCCGGGCCGAAGGCCTCGACCGCGGTTACGGCCACTGGTTCGCGACGCCGGAGAACCCGATGAGCGGCATGATGTTCAGCCCGCTGCCGGGCACGCCGCACTTCCAGTTCGGCTCGCCGCTCGGCGACGGCGACGTGGACGTCGAGACGGCGCTGCCCGCGGTCCAGGCCCGCCTCGACGCGCTGACCGGTGGCGGCGTCGTGCTGTCCGACCTGGCCTGGTCGACGGTCTGGCGGCCGAACATCCGGCTCGCGGCGCGCTTCCGCGACGGCCGGGTCTTCCTGGCCGGCGACGCGGCGCACGTCCACCCGCCGACCGGCGGCCAGGGCCTCAACACCGGCGTCCAGGACGGCTACAACCTCGGCTGGAAGCTCGCCGACGGCTCCCCGGAGCTGCTCGACAGCTACGAGGTGGAGCGCCGGACCGTCGCGGCGCGGGTGCTGGGCGTCTCGACGGGGCTGCTGCAGAAGTACAAGGACGGCGACGAGGACGCCCACAAGCGCGGCGAGGACACCCAGCAGCTGGACATCACCTACCGCGGCGGCCCGCTGTCCCCGGCCGGCACCGGCGCGCTGCAGCCGGGCGACCGCGCCCCGGACGCCCCGCTGACCGACGCCAACGGCAAGCGCGTCCGGCTGTTCGAGCTGTTCCGCGGCCCGCACGCGACGGAGCTGTCCTTCGGCGACGGCCCCGGGTCCGGCCTGCGGATCCTCCCGAAGGGGAGCGTCGCGACGGGTGCGGACCTGGTCGACGACGGCGGCCACGCCTACGCGGCGTACGAGGCCGAGGGCGGCCGGACGGTGCTGGTGCGGCCGGACGGGTACATCTGGTCGGTCTCGTGAGTGCGTAACAGTGTTAGAACACTGTTACGCACTCACGACGGCTTGTGCGGCGGCGTCGACGGCTTCCCAGGAGGCCCGCCAGGTCGCGCGGGCCTCGGCGCGGCGGGTCAGTTCGCGCTCGGCGATGCGGCCGGCCACGAAGCCGATCGCGCTGTCGCCGGTGTCCAGGACCGTGCGCATGCGCTCGGCCGCGAGCACCGCGTCCTGGTGGTCGCCCAGCACCGTCTGGAAGTCCTTCGTGGCCGTCAGCAGCGCCTTGATCCGCTTGGCCTGCTTCTTCTTCGCCGACGTCTGGGCCAGCTCGGCGGCGTACCGCAGCTTCTTGCCGTGGATGCGCAGGGCGTGCAGGTCGTCGTCCGGCGGGTCGGCCGGCAGCGCGCGCACGGCCTTGGCGAGCTTGCGGTGCGGCTTGGCCAGCCCGGCGATCAGGTCGCGCTGCGGAACGTCCACAGTGGACGGCGCCGCCCGCGTCAGCAGGCTGACCTCGCGCAGCAGCGTCGAGTACCGGGCGCTGGACAGGGCCCGGGTGAGCCGCCCCTTCGCCGTCGCGCGTTCGGTGACGAACCGGGACACGAGCTGCCGGCCGGCGGGCTGGTCGCGGACCTCGAAGTCGGCGATGACCTCGCGCAGGTGCTCGATCAGGACGTCGTGGTCGCGCACCTCGCCGAGCGACTGGCCGAGCCAGCCCAGCTCGGCCCGCACCGGCTCGGCGCCGTCACCGACCAGCTCACCCGAGAGCTTGAGCACGCTGCGCATCCGCCGCAGGGCGACGCGCATCTGATGCAGGTCCTCGGGGTCGGCGCCGGAGCGCGTGCCGGGCTCGTGCGCGAGCAGCGCGCGGATCTCCCGGTCGAGCTTCGCGCGCACGTGGTGGACCGCCGGATCGGCCGGCCGCGCCTCGACCGGGACGTCGGGCAGCCCCAGCTCGGCCGGGGTGTGGGGCAACGATTCGGTGGTCACCAGATGAATGGTAGGTGAACAACCCGACGTCACCCAATAAGCCGTGAAGGCCTCCTTACCGGCTGTAATCGCCGGTAAGGGGGCCTTCACGGACTGTCTCAGTTGGCGTGCAGCATCGCGTTCAGCTCGACGCCGGAGCCCGCGCGCGCGACGACCTCGACCGCGCCGGTACCGGAGTTGCGCCGGAAGACCGCGTTCGAGACGCCGTTGAGCTCGCGCGCCTTGACGACCTTGCCGTCGACGAGGACCTTCGTGCCCGCCGTGACGTACAGCCCGGCTTCGACGACCGTGTCGTCGCCCAGGGAGATGCCGATGCCGCCGTTCGCGCCGATCAGGCAGCGCTCGCCCAGCGAGATCGTCTCCTTGCCGCCGCCCGAGAGCGTCCCCATGATCGACGCGCCGCCGCCGACGTCGGAGCCGTCGCCGACCACCACGCCGGCCGAGATCCGGCCCTCGACCATGGACGCGCCGAGCGTGCCGGCGTTGAAGTTGACGAAGCCCTCGTGCATCACGGTCGTGCCGCTCGCCAGGTGGGCGCCGAGGCGGACGCGGTCCGCGTCACCGATCCGGACGCCGGCGGGCATCACGTAGTCGACCATCCGCGGGAACTTGTCGACGCTGTAGACGGTCACCGCGCCGCGCGCCCGCAGCCGCAGCCGGGTCGCCTCGAAGCCCTCGACCGGGCACGGGCCGTGGTTGGTCCACACGACGTTCGCCAGCAGGCCGAACAGGCCGTCGAGGTTCTGGCCGTGCGGGCGCACCAGGCGGTGCGAGAGCAGGTGCAGCCGCAGGTAGACGTCGTGGGTGCCGGCCGGCGCGTCGGCCAGCTTGCCGATCGTGGTGCGGACGGCGACGACCTCGACCCCGCGGTCGGTGTCCGGGCCCAGCAGCGCCGCGGCGGCCTCGCCGAGCACCTCGGTGGCCTCTTCGACGCTCAGGACGTCGGTGCCGGAGGTGTCTGACGTGCCGGACGCGCCGGTCTCGGTCAGCTTGGGCTGCGGGAACCAGGTGTCGAGGACCGTCCCGTCGGTCGCGACGGTGGCCAGCCCGACGCCGGTGGCGCCGGTCGTTTCGGGGTTCGGGGTCTGCTCGCTCACGGCCCCAACCGTAGTGGAGTGACCTGGGTCAACCCTCTGTGGGCCGGGCGTCGACCTGCTTCTTCAGCCCCGAAAGGGCGGCGGCGATGTCGACCAGCGCCTGCGTGCAGGGCCCGCCCGGGTCCGCGACCGTGGTGCAGCCGGTGCTCCGGAACGTGCCGACGGCCCGTTCGAGCCCGGCCGCCTCGGTGACCAGCTGCGGGTCCTTGTCGCCGGCGCGCTTGCGGGCCGAGCCGGGGACGCTGCCGAGCTCCGTGACGTACTTCTCGCAGCCCTTCGGCAGCTGGGTCCGCGGGCTGGCGTAACACTGGTCGGCGGTCAGCGCGTCCAGCTTCGTCGGGAGCGCGTCCGGCCCGGGTTCGCCGCCCTGCTTGGGCGTCGGGCCGGCCTCGCTGCCACAGCCGGACAGGAGCAGGACCAGCAACGCGCCGCCCACGGCGACCGGGAACCTAACCACGCACCCACGGTAGCCCTGCCGGTAGCGTGCCGGTCATGAGCCTCGACCTGCACGCCGACCCCGTCGACCTCACCGCCGCCCTGGTGGACGTCTTCAGCGTCTCCGGCAGCGAAGCGGAACTCGCGACCTTGGTGCAGGAAGCGCTGTCGAAGCAGGCTCCGCACCTCGAGGTCGTCCGCAACGGTGACGCCGTCCTGGCGCGGACCCACCTCGGCCGCGGCTCGCGGGTCGTGCTCGCCGGGCACCTGGACACCGTGCCGGAGAACGGCAACCGGCCGTCACGGCGCGAGGGCAGCGGCGACGACGAGACCCTGCACGGCCTCGGCACGGTCGACATGAAGAGCGGCGACGCGGTGTTCCTGCACCTCGCCGCGACGCTCCCGGAGCCGAAGCACGACATCACGTTCGTCTTCTACGACAACGAAGAGATCGAAGCGGTCAAGAACGGCCTCGGCCGGATCGAGCGCGAGCTGCCGGAGTGGCTGGCCGGGGACCTGGCGATCGTCGGCGAGCCGTCGAACGGCGTCATCGAGGCCGGCTGCCAGGGCACCATGCGCGTCGAGCTGCGCTTCACCGGCACCCGCGCGCACACGGCGCGGGCGTGGATGGGGGAGAACGCGATCCACGCGCTCGCCGAGCCGCTGCGCCGGCTGGCGGAGTACGAGCCGCGCATCGTCGACATCGACGGCCTGACCTACCGCGAGGGCCTGCAGGCGACGGCGATCCGCGGCGGCGTCGCCGGGAACGTCGTGCCGGACGAAGCCGTACTGACGGTGAACCACCGCTTCGCCCCGGACCGCGACCCGGCGGCGGCGGAGAAGCACCTGCGCGAGGTCTTCGCGGGCTTCGAACTGTCCGTTGTGGACCTTTCGCCGGGTGCCCTGCCGGGCCTGTCCGCCCCGGCGGCGGCCGAGCTGGTCGCGGCGGCGGGCGGCCGGGCGGCGGCGAAGCTGGGCTGGACCGACGTCGCGCGCTTCGCGGCCCTGGGCATGCCGGCGGTGAACTTCGGCCCGGGCGACCCGACGCTGGCCCACACCCAGCAGGAGAACGTCCGCACGGCGGAGATCCGGCAGGTCGCCGACGTGCTGCGCAAGTTCCTGGGCTGAGTGTCGGGCGTCACACCCGAAGGCCCTGAACTGCGGTGAAGCTCTACAGTCGCGCGAGCTTGCAACCTTTCCCCGGTGCGAGCCGTATCCACTGGTGACACCGCCTGTTGGGGAGGACCCATGCCGAAAACCGCCGCGAGACGGGCCGCGGCCGTCGCCGTGCTCGCCCTGGCGGTCGTCGGTGCCGTGACCGCCTGTGAAGGCCAGCCCGTCGCGGCGCCCGCGGCCGGGCCCGTGGTCATGGCCATCGCGGACGCGACGTCCGTGCCGCCCCCGCCCGCCGAACTGCCCGCGCAGCAGCCGCCAACGCAGGCCCAGGCGCAGAACGTCCTGATCACGTTCCCGCAGACCGGGTCGGGGCAGTGGATGTTCACCCCGGGCAGCGACCAGGTGGCCGGGACGCAAGGCCGGCTGATGCGGTACCGGATCGCGCTGGAGACCGACATCGACGGCGTCGGGCCCGCCGAGTTCGCGAAGGACATCCGGACGATCCTCGGCGACCCGCGCGGCTGGACCGGCGGCGGCGAGTGGCGGCTGCAGCAGGTCGGCCCGGACGACAGCGCCGACTTCACGATCTACCTGGCCACCCCGGCCAGCCGCGACCGGCTCTGCGGCGGCACCGCGGACGGCTACACGTCGTGCCGCAACGGCAGCAACGTCGTGCTCAACGTCGCCCGCTGGGCCAACGCCGTCCCGAACTACGGCGCCCCGCTCGCGTTGTACCGCCAGTACATGGTCACGCACGAGACCGGGCACCGGCTGGGCCAGGGCCACGAACTGTGCCCCGGCACGGGAAAGCCGGCGCCGGTGATGGAGCAGCAGACGCTCGGCCTGCACGGCTGCGTCCCGAACCCCTGGCCCTTCCCGAACGGCCGCTCCTACTCGGGCCCCTCGGGCGAGTACAACGACCCCATCCCCGCCGGCGACTCCTGAAAGCCGTGAAGGCCTCCTTACCGGCCATAAGAGCCGGTAAGGAGGCCTTCACGGCTTGGGATCAGCGGCCCTGCAGGGACTTGACGTTGTTGCCGAAGGTCCAGGCCTTCGAGCCGTCCCAGTTCAGGGACCACGTCATCAGGCCCTTCAGGCTCGGGATCGCGCGCCACGCCTGGGAAACCAGGCTCGTCGACATGTAGCCGCCGCCCGCGCCGGGCTGGGCGGGCAGGCCCGGGACCTGCTTGTCGTAGGGCACCTTGATCGTGGTGCCCTGGACGACCAGGCCCTGGTTGAGGCAGTTGGTCTGCGCGGTGAAGCCCTGGACCGTGCCGGCCTGGTACGAGTCGCCGGCGCAGCCGTACATCGAGCCGTTGTAGTACTGCATGTTCAGCCACCACAGGCGGCCGTTGTCCGCGTACTTCTTGACGATCGGCAGGTACGCGCCCCAGATCGAGCCGTACGTGATGCTGCCGCCGGTGACGTAAGCGGTCTCCGGCGCCATCGTCAGCCCGAAGTTCGACGGCATCTGCGCGAGCACGCCGTCGATGATGCGGATCAGGTTGGACTGCGACGCCGAGAGCGTCTTGATGTTGCCGCTGCCGGTGAGGCCGGTCTCGATGTCGATGTCTATGCCGTCGAAGTTGTACGCCTTCAGGATCGGCACGATCGTGGCGACGAACTTGTCGGCCACGGCCGACGACGAGAGGTCGATCCCGGCCGCCGCGCCGCCGATGGACATCAGGAGCGTCGAGCCGGCGGCCTTGGCGGCGCACATCTCGGCGGGCGTGGAGACCTTGACGCCGGCGTCCATCCCGTTCTCCCACAGCACCGTGCCGTCGGAGCGGATCACCGGGAACGCGGCGTTGATGACGTTGTAACCGTGCTGCGCGATGCGGCTGTCGGTGATGGGCACCCAGCCCAGTCCGGGGTGGACGCCGTTCGCGGCGCCGTCCCAGTTCTCCCAATAGCCTTGCAGGACCTTGCCCGCGGGACGCGACTTCACCGCGCACGTGTCGGCCTGCACCGCCCCCTGCGCGGGGGCCGACACGAGCAGCGGGACAGCCAGCGCTGCCGCCAGAAGGGTTCCGAAAAAGCGGGTTCTCCGACCGGGCATACCGGCTCCCATCTTCGATGAAGCGAACGCGGCGTGTCCGCTCAAGATAGGTGCCGCCGGGAACCGCTGACTACCGACGATCGGGTGGTCTAGACAAATTACCGGGGGTGGCGCTTTCACGTGAAAGTGCCACCCCCGGTCGTTCCGAGGGTCAGACGGTCAGCGTCCAGGAGGACAGGTAACCGGTGTCGGCCGGGCCGACGTCACGCAGCTGCAGCTTCCACGCGCCGTTCGCGGCCTCCGAAGCGGCGTTGACGGTGTAGGTGGTGTCGAGGTTCGCCGTCGAGTCGCTGCTGGAGCTCTTCAGGCGGTACGACGAACCATCGGGGGCGACCAGGTCGATGACCAGGTCACCGCGGTAGGTGTGGGTGATGTGCACCTCGACCTTGGTGGTGCCGGACGCGTTGCGCGCGCAGCCGCCGACGGTCGCGGTGCTGCTCACCGCGGCACCCGGGTAGTCCGGGATGTTCAGCCGGGTCCCGTTGGTGACCGGCGCGCACGACGACGTACTGCCGACACCCAGCGAGAACGCCGCCGTGTGGTCGACGCTCGCGCCGTCGGCCGTCACGGTGATCGGGAACGTCCCGGTCGGGGTGCTGGACGTCGTCGCGATGGTCAGCGTCGAGGAGCCGCCCGACTGCACGGTGGCCGGGCTGAACGACGCCGTCGCGCCCGCGGGCAGGCCGGACGCCGTCAGCGCGATCGACTGGGCCGAGCCCGACGTCGTCGTGGTGCTCACGGCGACCTGGAGCGACTGTCCGGGTTGGACGGTCCCGGCCGTCGGGTTCAGGCTCACCGAGAAGTCGTTGCCCTGCGGCGCGGCGACGGCCAGCTTCCACAGCGCGTACCCGATGGCGTCGGAGTTCTTCTCCAGCGGCGCGTCCGGGATGTTCGACGTCGTGTCGCACGCGCGGTGGTAGCAGTTGTCGAACGCCGCACCCGCGGTGCCGCCCCACTTCTGGGCCTGCGCCGAGCTCTTGATGTCGCCGGCGCCGGTGGCCAGGCCGCCGACCGGGATGCCCGCGCTCTTGAACGACGCGTGGTCGGACCGGCCGTCACCCTCGCTGTCGCCCTCGGTCTGGATGCCGATCGAGGAGAAGTACTCGTCGAAGATCGCCTTGACCGAAGCGACGTCGTCGTAGACGAAGTAACCCCAGTTCTTGGAGCCGATCATGTCGAAGTTGAGGTAGGTCTTGATCTTCGTGCGCTCGGCGCTGGGCAGGTTGTTGACGTAGTACTTCGAGCCGACCAGGCCGGACTCCTCGTCGGCCCACCAGGCGAAGCGGACGCGCTTGGCCATCGCCGGGTTGGTGCGGGCCAGCGTCAGCGCGGTCTCGAGGATCGACGCGCTGCCGGAGCCGTTGTCGTTGATGCCGGGCCCGGCGCTGACGCTGTCGAGGTGCGCGCCGAGCATGATGACCTGGCTCGCGTCGCCCTGCGGCCACTCCGCGATCAGGTTCTGCGACTGCCCGATGCAGCTGCTGCAGGTCTGCCGGGTCGTCGTGTACCCGGCGTTCTTCAGCAGGTTTTCCACGTAGGTCACGGAAGCCGCGTACCCGGCGCCGCGCGGGGAGCGCGTGCCGCCGTTGTTGTTCGCGATGGTCTGCAGCTGGTTGAGGTGGGTCTTGATGTTGGCCAGCGAGATGTCCGGCGCCGCGAGCGTCGTGACCGGTGCGGCTGTAGCCGCAGGCGCGGTCACGACCCCTAACACAGCGGCCAGGGCGGTGACCCCGGCGCCGAGCTTCGTCTTCCACTTCATGGCGGTGAGTTCCTTCGGTGAGGGAGGGGGACAGCCGTGAAGGACTCCTTACCGGCTCTTAAGGCCGGTAAGGAGTCCTTCACGGACTTGGGACTAGACGGTCAACGTCCAGGAGGACAGGTAACCGGTGTCGGCCGGGCCGACGTCGCGGATCTGGAGCTTCCACGCACCGTTCGCGACCTCCGAAGAGGCGTTGACGGTGTAGGTCGTGTTGATGTTGGGCGTCGAGGAGGAGCTGGAGTTCTTCAGCCGGTACGACGAGCCGTCCGGCGCGATGAGGTCGAGGACCAGGTCACCGCTGTAGGTGTGGGTGATGTGCACCTCGACCTTGGTGGTCGACGACGCGTTGCGCGCGCAGCCGGCCACGGTGCTGGTGCTGCTGACCGCGGCACCCGGGTAGTCCGGGATGTTCAGCCGCGTCCCGTTGGTCACCGGCGCGCACGACCCGGTGGTACCGACGGTGAGCGAGAACGAAGCCGTGTGGTCGGTGCTGGCCCCGTCCGCGGTGATGGTGATCGGGAAGCTGCCGGTCGGGGTGGACGACGTCGTCGCGATGGTCAGCGTCGACGAACCGCCGGACTGCACGGTGGCCGGGCTGAACGTCGCGGTCGCGCCGGCGGGCAGGCCGGACGCGGACAGCGTGATCGACTGCGCCGCGCCGGAGGTGATCGCGGTGCTGACGGTCGTGGTGGCCGAGCCGCCCGGCTGCACGGAACCCGAAGCCGGGTTCAGCGCGACGGAGAAGTCCGGCCCGCCGCCGGTGCACGAGGCCGGCTCACCGGTCGCGGCGGTGACGGAGACGGCGTCCCACGCGGCCTTGGTGGTGTTGTACTCGGTGCAGCTACCCGGGTAGAGCGCGATCGCGGCTTCGAGGGTCGCCTTGCGGGCGGCCTTGTGGTTCCACGACGACGTCTTCTTCAGCAGGCCGTTGTAGAAGATCTTGCCGGCCTTCTGGATGCCGAGCCCGGTGACCGACGAGCTGTTGCAGGTCGGGCTGTTCGGCTTGCCGCCACCGGGCGCGGAGCCCTCGGCGAGCAGGTAGAACCAGTGGTTCTGCGGGCCGGCCGCCGCGTGCACCTCGGTGCTCGGGATCGACGACGAGTAGCAGTTCGGGTCGCCGACCAGCGACGGCTGGTACATGTAGCGGATCGGGCCCTGGCCGACCAGGTTGACGCCTTCGCCGACCTGGTAGTCCGGGACGTCCTTCGGGTTGTTGGCGTACGCCTCGGTCAGCGCGCCGAAGATGTCACCGGTCGACTCGTTCATCCCGCCGTTCTCGTTGCCGGAACCGGCACCGCCCGGGGTGAACTGGAAGACGCCGTGGCCGAACTCGTGGCCGACGACGTCCATCGAGGTGGCCTGGCGCTGGTTGTCCTGCGAGTGCCCGAAGTGGGTCGAGGAACCGTTCCAGTAGGCGTTGACGTCGGCGAGGCCGACCGAAGCCGGGTAGCCGGTGCCGCTGCCGTTGATGCCGTTGCGGCCCAGCCACTCGCTGAGCATCTTCCACTCGGTCTGCACGCTGTAGAGGACGTCGACGCAGCCGGTTTCGAGGTCCGTGCCGGTGCCGTTGCCCCACGCGTTGTCGGGGCCGCTGTAGACGGAGCCGCCCTCGCGGCCGCAGCTGATGCCGGTGCGGCCCGGGTCGCGCATCGTGTAGGTGCTGCCGGACTGCGTGGTGTCGATCGAGACGTTGCCGACGTAGTAGCTGTTGCCGGTGCCGGCGACGTTCACCGTGCCCGGCTGGGCCTGGGTCTTCGCGCCGGAGGAGAACGTCTTGACGTCGTCCCGCTTGTCGAGGATCGCGCCGGTGGCGGCGTCGACGAACACGTGCAGGTTGCTCGGCGCGCTCGCGGTGCGCCCGGCGACGACGACCTCGTAGGCCAGCTTCGGCGTCGCCCCGGCCAGCACGACCTTCTCCGGCGTGCTCACACTGTCCACAGTGGCCAGTTGGGCGCGCGCGGTGGCGGCGGCCTTGGCGGCGTCGAGCCCGGCCTGGGTCCCGACGGTGATCGCCGCGGTCTCGGCCGCGCTGGTGCCGCGGACGCGCCCGGCGCCGTCGGCCACGACCACCGCGTCCCCGCCCACGACCCGCAGGCCCTGGTAGGTCCGCTGGTAGGCGCCGTAGAAGAGGCCACCGCCGCCGGCGGTCAGGCCGACGCGCTGGAACGCTTCGGCCGGGCCGCGCTTGAGGGCGTCGAGGCCGCTCGCGGCGGCCTGGTCGGCGGCCCGGGCGGCCGCCGCTTCGGGAGCGGCGGGTTGTGCTTGCTGAGCCGCGTTCGCCGGGGTCACCGGCAACGCGAGCGTCATGGCGAGCCCGGCGGCGGCCGCCAAGCCCGTTCTGAACCCACGATGGGTCATCGAGGTGTTTCCTTCCATGCAGGCACGACGGTTCGCCCGGGCACGCGAAAACAGGGCGACCGGATCAGGGGGTACGGGGAACGTGTCCGGGGGCCTAACTGCAGGTATGCGTCCGGACGCATCCGAGTAAAGGATCAGGGGCCGGGGGCGTCAATGGGCCGAACGGACCAACGGCGCGTTCCGGATTCATGGGTCAATTCGTA
Source organism: Amycolatopsis sp. NBC_00348 (assembly GCF_036114655.1). Classification (NCBI taxonomy): domain Bacteria; kingdom Bacillati; phylum Actinomycetota; class Actinomycetes; order Pseudonocardiales; family Pseudonocardiaceae; genus Amycolatopsis; species Amycolatopsis sp. NBC_00348. The sequence continues at coordinate 9,459,544 of NZ_CP107994.1, forward strand.
CAAACCCGCCTGCAACTGGGGATTCTTCCCGGCGGGTGCCCCGGAACGACTTTCGTAGGGATTGTCCCGGACACCATCCGAACGCCGGATGGGTGTCGATCACCGAGAATCGTTAGTATTGCTCAGGAATCGTGCTCAGTCGGTTTCCGCGCCCAGTGCGATCAGGCCGTTGCGCAGCACGTCGGCCGCTTCTTCCTGACGGCCGGTCTCGCCGAGGAGTTCGCTCAGCGGACGCAGCGCGCGCACGAGGACCCCGCGCGCCCCGAGCCCGGTGGCCAGCTCGACCGCCGCCCGCAGGTCTTCGGCCGCGCGCCGCTCGTCACCCCGCGCCCGCGCGAGGGAACCCAGCTGCAGCCGCAGCTCCGCCGCCAGTGCCGTGCCCGCCACGACGGCCGGGCGGATCTGGTCCAGCAACGCGGCCGCCGTCTCCAGCCGGCCCGCGGCCAGGTACTCCCCGGCCAGCTCGACCGTGATCGCCGGGACGTCGTCCGGCCACGCCGTCTCCCGCGCCGCGCCGAGGTCGGCCAGCGCGCCCTCGACGTCACCCCGGCGGCCGCGGACCCGGGCCCTGGCCAGCAGGCAGTGCGCCATCGCCGGGTGCAGCGCCCGCTCCTGCATCAGGTCGTAGGCCGCGGCGATCGACGCCGCCGCGTCGGCGAACCGGTCCGCGGCCAGGTGGCTGCGGCACACCTCGACGTGACTGCGGGTCAGCTCGGCCAGCACCGCCGGCCCGCCCCGGGTGAGGCGCAGCGCCGCGTCGGCGTACTCCGAAGCCCGTTCCAGATCGCCTTGACGCAGGTGCCGCTCGGCCAGGCAGGCCCGCAACGTCAGCAGCATCGACGGCTGCGGGTAGCCGTCGCGCAGCAGCTCCGCGTGGCAGGTTTCCAGCAGGTGCAACGAATACTGCGCCTCGCCCCAGTCGCTGAGCACGGCCGCGCGCAGCGGCGCCACCATCGCCCGCACCGGCGGCGGCTCGCTCGCCAGCGCGGTTTCGGCCTGCGCGACGTACTTCGTGCGCGCCTCACCGCGGGAGTAACCGGCCAGCCACAGCAGCGCGATGCCTTCCTGCCGCGGCCGTTCGAGGCGTTCGGCGCGCCGCCGGAGCCGTTGCATCCGCGGCGTCGCTCGGCGGGCATCACCGAGCAGGAACCGTTCCGCCGTCTCGATGAGCTCGATGTCCAGCTCGAGCAGCTCACGCGGGGAGCTGCCGCCGAGGAGCTCGTCGGGCTCGATCCCGAGCTGCAGCGCGAAGAACCGCAGCGCGTCACCCGACGGTGTCCGCGCGCCCGTCTCGACCGACGAGACGTACGCCGCGGAGTACTGCGGTCCGGCGAGCTGCCGCTGGGTGAGCCCGCGCTCGGTGCGCAGTTCACGCAGGCGCTCGCCGACGGTCTCGCCGCTCACGCTCACGCGGTTCGCCTTTCCACTGGTACAGGATATGCCCGGAAGCCGCGCGGCGGCGGGGGAGTCACCCACCGCCGCGCGGCGGGTATCAGCAGGCGCCGGCGTCGGTCCAGACGGCCCACGACCCGGGCGCGCCCGGCTCGGCCCCGGTCGAGTACCAGGTGGACGTCCACTTGTGACTGTTGTGGCCCACGACGTCGTTGGGCACGTACGCCTTCGCGGAGTCCCACTCGGCGAGGCCGGAGCAGCCGGTCGGCGGGGTGCCGGTGCCGACCGTGAGCGAGAACTGCGCGGTGTGGTCGGCGTCGGTGCCGTCACCGGTGACCGTCACCTGGCTGGTGCCGTTCGGGGTGGTGGCCGCGGTGGTGATGGTCAGCGTCGCCGTGCCGCCGGACTGGACGCTCGCCGGGCTGAACGTCGCCTTGGCGCCGTCCGGCAGGCCGGTGGCCTGCAGCTGCACGGTCTGCGCGCTGCCCGCGGTGACCCGGGTGGTCACCGTGGTCGACGCGGACTGTCCGGGTTGGACGGACGCCGACGTCGGCGAGAGCGTCAGCGAGTATTCGTTGCCGGCCGGCGGGGTGCCGGTGCAGGTCGGCTCACCGCTCGCGGCGGTGACGGAGACGGCGTCCCAGGCGGCCTTGGTGGCGTTGAACTCCGTGCAGCTGCCCGGGTACAGCGCGATCGCGGCTTCGAGGGTCGCCTTGCGGGCGGCCTTGTGGTTCCAGGAGGACGTCTTCTTCAGGAGCGCGTTGTAGAAGATCTTGCCGGCCTTCTGGATGCCGATGCCGGTGACACTGGAACCGTTGCACGTCGGGCTCGCCGGGGAGGCGTTGCTGCCCTGGGAGAGCAGGTAGAACCAGTGGTTCTGCGGCCCCGCGGCGGCGTGCACCTCGGTGCTGGGGATCGACGACGAGTAGCAGTTCGGGTCGCCGACCAGCGACGGGTTGTACATGTAGCGGATCGGGCCCTGGCCGACGAGGTTCACGCCCTCGCCGACGATGAAGTCCGGTGTGTCCTTCGGGTTGTTGGCGTAGGCCTCGGTGAGCGCGCCGAAGATGTCGCCGGTGGACTCGTTCATGCCACCGTTCTCGTTGCCCGAACCGGCACCGCCCGGCGTGGTCTGGAAGACCGCGTGGCCGAACTCGTGGCCCACGACGTCCATCGGCGTGGCCTGGCGCTGGTTGTCCTGGGAGTGGCCGAAGTGCGTCGACGAGCCGTCCCAGTAGGCGTTGACGTCGTTGAGGCCGACGCTCGCGCGGAAGCCGCCGCCGGCCCCGTCGATCCCGTTGCGGCCGAGCCAGTCGTTGAGCATCTTCCACTCGGACTGCACGCTGTAGAGCGTGTCGACGCAGCCGGTTTCGAGGTCGGTGCCGGAGCCGTTGCCCCAGCTGTTGGTGCTCTTGGTGAAGATGGCGCCGCCTTCGCGGCCGCAGGCGATGCCGCGGCGACCCGGGTCGGTCATCGAGTAGGAGCTGCCGGAGCCGGACGTGTCGATCGAGACCTGGCCGGCGTAGTAGGAGTTGCCGGTGCCCGCGACGGCCGCGGTGTTCGTCGTCGCGCCCTTGCCCGGCCCGGCGAGGGTGCGGACGTCGTCACGGGAGTCGAGGACCGCGCCGGTGGCCGCGTCGACGAAGACGTGGAGGCGGGTGGGCGTGGCCGCGTTGTGGCCGCTGACGACGACTTCGTAGGCGAGCTTCGGGGCGTCCCCGGCGAGCACGACCAGCTGCGGGGTGCTCGTGGAGTCCACCCGGGACACCTTGGCCTTGGCGATGCCGCTCGCCTTGGCGGCGGTGAGCGTGGCCTGGGTTTTCACGCTGATGGGTGCGGTCTTGGCGGCGTCGGTCGCGCGGACGCGCCCGGCCCCGTCGGCGACGACGACCGCGTCCCCGCCGACGACCGGCAGGCCGTGGTAGGTGCGCTGGTAGGAGGCGTAGAAGAGGCCGCCGCCACCGGGGGTGACGCCGGTGCGCACGAACGCTTCGCTCGGGCCCTTGGCCAGCTGGTCGACGCCGTTGAGCGCGGCCTGGTCGGCGGCGACGGCGGCGAGCGCCTCGGGGTTCTGGGCCGGGGCTTGAGCGGGAGCGGCACTGGCCGGGATCGCCGGCAGCGCGAAGGTCAGGGTCAGGCCGGCGATCGCCGCCAGCCCTCGTGGGGATCTCATGGGGAACCTTTCCGGTGGGACTCGGGGAGACCGTGCGCCCGGCCGGGTCGCGATGTGTCCGCCGGAATAACTGGTGTTATGGCGCCGGACGCATCCGAGTAAAGGTTCCACCGGCCTGCCGGTCAATGGGCCGAATGGCCCAGCGCCCTCCGGGAAAGATCACGCCGTTCCGCGCAAATCCCCAGGCAACGGCCGGTATCACCGACTGGTCTGAACCAATTCACTTACTTTCGTAGGAACTTGCGTTTCCGCCCGGATTCCCGGACCGCCACCCCGATTGGTCCACACCACTCACCGTGTCGACCCCGCAATCACGCGAGTCGACCCCCCAATCACGCGAGTCGACCCTCCGATCACACGAGTTCCGTCCCCGGACACGCGAGTTACGGCCCTGATCACGTGAGACCCGTGCCGGAGCACGCCAAGCCGGTCGACCGGACTCGGGAGGGCCGTGTGGCCGGGGCCGTCATCCGCGTGATCGGGCACGGGACTCGCGTGACGGGAGTCGTGACTCGCGTGATCAGGGGCGGAAGTCGCTCCTGGAGGGTCGGTCAGGCCGGGGTGTCGGTGACTTCGGCGGAGTCGAGGCCGCGGTGGTAGGCCGTGATGGCGTCGTCGAGATGACCACGTTGTCGTAGGACGTCTCCGAGCCGCAGGGACGTCGAAACCGCCGCCGCGTGCAAAGAAGCTCGGGTCTGGATTTCCAGTGCCTCTTTCAGGAGGCGGGTGGCGGCGGCCAGATCGCCTTGGGCCTGGGCGATCTGGCCCAGCAGGCCCGTGGCCTCGCCGAGCGTCTCGACGTCCTGGGTGAGCAGCGGCAGCACCGCATCGACCAGCGACGACGCCTCGGCGAGCGCGCCCTGGCGCAGCCGGACCTCGGCCAGCTCGATCGTCGCGCCCGCGACGCCCTCCTCCGAACCGATGGCCGCGAGCTGGTCGCGGGCCGCCGTCAGCTCCGCGCGCGCCTCCGCCAGCCGGCCCAGACGGCGCAGCAGGTAGCCGCGGGCCCAGCGGCAGCGGGCCGCGTCGCGGTCGAAACCGACCGACGCGAACAGCCGTGACGCCTCGATCAGGTCCTGCTCCGCCCGGTCGGCCTCGCCGATCGCCTGCCAGACCTGCGACGCCTGCCGGTGGAACCGCGCCACGAAGTCCGGCCGCGTGGCCGACCGGATCAGCCGGCGGCCCGCCACCGCTGCCTGGCGTGCCCGGTGCAGGCCGCCCATCTCCATCAGCGGGTGGATCAACGCGCTGAGCAGGCACAACTCGGCGTCCGGGTCGCCGGCCAGAACGCCGAGCGCCTCCTCGACGCGGGCGATCGCCGCGCCGGCGTCGCCGGTCAGGTAGCGGCAGCCGGACCAGCGGTGCACGATCATCGCCCGCAGCCACGGCGGTGCCGCCGCCGCCAGCTCCTCGGCGTGCTCCAGCGCCGCCTGTGCACCCTCGACGTCGAACAGCTGCCACTTCACCTCGGCCTGGCAGAACCGCGCGTAGCACTCGACGTCGGCGAGGTGGTAGCCCGCGGCCTGCTGGCCGACCGACGCGAAGCGCGCCTCCGCAGTAGCGACGCGGCCCTGCTCCAGGTCCCGGTAGCCCTCGTCCAGTGCGTTCCGCAGGTCCGCGGCGACGCCCGGGGGGCGCCCGAACCGCAGCTCGTCGACGGTCAGGCCGAGCCGCCGCGCGAGGTAGGCCAGCATCTCCTCCGACGGCGGCCGGCTGCCGGTCTCGACCTTCGCCAGGAAACCGCGGTCGTACCCGGGCTCGGCCAGCTCGCGCTGCGTCCAGCCGCGGTCGGCACGCAGCCGCCGGATCCGCGTGCCGAGCGGTTCGGCGGGGGCCCTGGTCATCGTCCCACGGTAGGTCATCGCGGTGGATAGCGCGGAAACGGACATCTCGTCGGCCCGGGCCGGCCGGGACGTCGGCACCCGCGTCGACCGGGCCGGCGCCGACGTCGACGCGTCCGGCCGCAACTGTCCATTTTGGAGCGACGGGGTGGCGGTGACCTCACCGGACCTTCGAAAGTGCGCGGTCGTGAATGGACCCGACGGCGCAGATCCGCTGTTCCCCGCGGGCCCGAAAGATGCACCCGTCCGGATGAATCCTTCGACGGGCAGGGATCCCGTTACGCCGACGACTTGAGTTCATGGCCCAGTAACGAGCCGGCCATCGACTTCACCTCGACAGCGTTGCTCGCATTCCCGCTGGCGGGCAGGTCGTAGCATGGCGTAGTGAGCGAACAGTCTGAATTCCCCGACGGCCAGTACCCCGAGCGTCCGGTCGAGCGCCAGAAGGGCCCCGTGGTCCTGCGTGGCGACCGCCGTGACCAGGGCAGCACGACCGACCAGCGGCTGCTCGACTCGCGCGGGCCCAGCGACTGGGTGCACACCGACCCGTGGCGCGTGCTGCGGATCCAGGCCGAGTTCGTCGAGGGTTTCGGCGCGCTCGCCGAGGTCCCGCGCGCGGTCACGGTGTTCGGCTCGGCGCGCACCAAGCGCGACCACCCGGAGTACGAGCTCGGCCGCAAGATCGGCGCGGCGCTGGCCAACGCCGGGTTCGCCGTGATGACCGGCGGCGGCCCGGGTGCGATGGAGGCCGTCAACCGCGGCGCGGCCGAGGCCGGCGGCTTCTCCGTGGGGCTCGGTATCGAGCTGCCGTTCGAGCAGGGCCTGAACCCGTGGGTCGACCTCGGCGTCAACTTCCGCTACTTCTTCGCCCGCAAGACGATGTTCATCAAGTATTCGCAGGCCTTCATCTGCCTGCCCGGCGGCTTCGGCACGCTCGACGAGCTGTTCGAGGCGCTGACGCTGGTGCAGACGAAGAAGGTCACGAAGTTCCCGGTCGTGCTGTTCGGCAGCGAGTACTGGGGCGGGCTCTACGACTGGATCGCCAAGACCGTGCAGGCCGAGGGCAAGGTCAGCGCGCACGACCTGAACCTGCTGCACGTCACCGACGACATCGACGACGCCGTCAGCGTGGTGCAGAACTCCTACCAGGCCTGGGAGGACACCCACTGATGAGCCGGATCTGTGTCTTCTGCGGGTCGTCGATGGGCTTCTCGCCGCGCTACGCCGAGCAGGCGGCGGCGCTCGGCAAGCTGCTGGCCCAGCGCGGCATCGGGCTGGTCTACGGCGGTGCGAGCGTCGGCACCATGGGTGTGGTCGCCGACGCCGCGCTGGCCGCGGGCGGCGAGGTGATCGGCGTGATCCCGGAGGCGCTCTCGAGCGTCGAGATCGCGCACGCCGGGCTGAGCGAGCTGCACGTCGTGAAGGACATGCATGAGCGCAAGGCCAAGATGGCGGCCCTCTCGGACGGCTTCCTCGCCCTGCCCGGCGGCGCCGGGACGCTGGAGGAGCTGTTCGAGGTGTGGACGTGGGCCCAGCTCGGCCTGCACGGCAAGCCGATCGGCCTGGTCGACGTCGACGGCTACTACGCCCCGCTGCTCACCTTCGCCGACCACATGGTGACGGAAGGGTTCGTCAAGGACGACTACCGGCAGCTGCTGCTGACCGACCCGGACCCGGCCGTGCTGCTCGACAAGTTCGCGACCTACGAGCCGCCGGCTCCGCCTAAGTGGGCCGCGGGACCGCCCGGAATCTGAGCGCTCACGGCTTCCGTGCTCGCCCGGACGAACGCGGCCACCGCCCGCGACCGCGTCCGGTCGGGCCAGGCCAGCATGATCGAGCTCTGCGGCGCGTCGAGCACCGGCACGCACACGACGTCCGCCCAGGCGTGCCGCCGGACCGACGCCGGGAGCACGGCGACGGCCTGGCCCAGCGCGATCAGCGCCATCAGCTGCCCGGAGTCCCGCACCTCGGGGCCGCTCGTCGCCTTGTCCGTCCCCGGCCAGCGGGGCAGCGGCTCGCCGTCGAGGTCGGCGAGCACCAGGGCGCTGCGCCCGGCCAGCCGGTGGCCGCGGTGCAGGACCGCCACCTGGTCCTGGGTCAGCAGCAGCTCGGTGTCGAACCCGGCGAGGTCGTCGTGCGCCGGGTGCACGAACGCGAGGTCGACGCGCCCGTCGCGCAGCATCGGCGTCTGCTCGCCGATCCCGCAGACGACCACCTCGACCTCGACGGCGTCCGGGTCCTGCCGGTACCGGGGCAGGATCCGCTCGAGCAGGCCGGCGTCACCGTCGGGCTTCGTCGCCACGAGCAGCTTCGGGACGGCCTCGCCCGCCCGCTGCGCCCGGCGCACCGCGGCGGCGACGGCGTCGAGCGCTTTGTGGCTCTCCACCAGGAAAACCGCGCCGGCGGCGGTCAGCGTCACCCCGCGGCTGGTGCGTTCCAGCAGCGGCACGCCCAGCCGCCGTTCGAGCTGCTGGATGGCGCGCGACAACGGTGGCTGCGCCATACCGAGCCGCTGGGCCGCGCGGCCGAAGTGCCGTTCCTCGGCGACGGCCACGAAGTAGGCGAGCTCCCGCGTTTCCGGTGGCTGCATACCCGCAGGGTATCGGCCGATGCGGATCCGGTGTTGGCTCGAAGCGGCCGCGCGCTGGTGTGCTGGGGTCATGAACGAAATCACTCTGGTCACCGGCGCGAACAAGGGCATCGGCCGCGAGATCGCCGGCCGGCTCGCCGCCCTCGGCCACACCGTCGTCGTCGGCGCCCGCAGCGCTTCTGCCGGTGAGGAGGCGGCCGCGGAGATCGGCGGCTCGTCGGTGGTGCTCGACGTGACCGACCCGGCTTCGGTCGCCGCGGCCGCGGCCACCATCGACGCCCGCTACGGCCGGCTCGACGTCCTGGTCAACAACGCGGCCGTCGCCGTGCCGCCGGGCTCCGACCTGGCGAGCCAGCGTCCCAGCACCGCCGACCTCGACGTCCTGCGCGCGATCTTCGAGACGAACCTCTTCGGCGTCGTCAGCGTGACGAACGCCCTGCTGCCGTTGCTGCGCCGGTCGGCCGCACCGCGCATCGTCAACGTCTCCAGCAGCGGCGCGTCACTGGCCCGCAACGCCGACCCGGCCAGCGAACTCCCGATCTCGGCGGGGTACACGCCGTCGAAGACCGCCCTGACGTCGTTGACGCTGCAGTACGCCAGGGACCTGCGGGCCGACGGGATCCTGGTCAACGCCGTCTGCCCCGGCCACTGCGCGACGGACCTGAACCGCCACTCGGGCCCCCGGACGGCGGCGCAGGGCGCGGAGTCGGCGGTCCGGATGGCGACGATCCCGAAGGACGGCCCGACGGGCACCTTCGTCGACGACGAGGGCCCGGTGCCCTGGTGACTCAGGCGGCGCCTTCGCTGGGCCGCTTGTGGTAGGTGTCCACGTACTCCTGACCCGACAGTTCGAGGATCGCGTACATCACCTCGTCGGTCACCGAGCGGCGGATCGCCGGCGCGTAGTCCTGGCCTTCGTAGCGCGAGAAGTCGAGCGGCTTGCCGAACGTGATGCCGATCTTGGCCAGGCGGGGGACGCGCGCGCCCTCGGGCTGGAGGTTCTCGGTGCCGGTCAGCGCGACCGGCACCACCTTCGCGCCCGTCGCCAGGGCCAGCGCGCCGACGCCCGTGTGGCCGCGGTGCAGCCGGCCGTCGAGCGAGCGCGTGCCCTCGGGGTAGATCGCGAAGACGCCACCCGCGTCGAGCACCTTGCGCGCCGCTTCGAGCGCGGCGAGGCCGGCCTGGGCGTTGCCGCGCTCGACCGGGACGTACCCGAGGCCGCCGAGGAAGCCGGCCATCAGCCGGCCCTTGATCGTCTTGCCGACGAAGTACTCGGCCTTGCCGAGGAACTTGACCTGCCGCGGCGTCGCGAAGGTGATCACGCCGGTGTCGAGCGCGGCCCGGTGGTTGGCCGCCAGGAGCACCGGGCCGGTGGCGGGCACGTTCTCCACGCCACGCACCTCCGGCCGGTAGAGCGCCCTGGCCAGCGGGCCCAGCACGAAGCGGACAAGCTGCGCGATCAAGTGGTCCTCCTCCTCGGATGCGGTGCCTCCAGCATGGCACGGTCGCTACTCGTGAGTTGGTTCGAGCGGCGTAGTGGCCGGCCGCCCGGCCCATCCTGACCGCGAAGGGTGACCGGACGGTTTCCGTTGTGCTACCGGCGCTCGACCGTCGGTTCGGTCACGGCCGTCCTCGAGGGTGAGGACCTGGTCGAAGCCGTCGAGGTGCTCGGGCCGGTGCGTCACGAGGACGACGCTGCCCCGCGTGCGCTCGAGGACGCGCTTGAGGACGGCGTCGCCGTGCGCGGGGTCGAGGCCGTCGACCGGCTCGTCGAGCACCAGGACCCGGGGCGCCGCCAGTACCGCGCGGGCCAGGATCAGCCGTTGCCGCTGACCGCCGGAGAGCGCGTCGCCGTCCGGGCCGGTGTCGCGGTCGAGGGCCAGGTCGAAGCCGGCGGTTTCGCAGGCTTCGCGCAGTTCGTCGTCGCTCGCGGCCGGCTTCGCGAGCAGGAGGTTCTCGCGGACGGTGGTGTGGAAGACGTGCGCGTCGGCGAGCGCCCCGGAGACGGCTTTCGCCAGGTCGGCGTACTCGGCGAGCGGGTGCCCGTCGAGGGTGACACGGCCGGAGGTCGGGGTTTCGAGGCCGAGGAGCAGGCGCAGGAGGGTGGTCTTCCCGGCCCCGCTGGGCCCGAGGATCCCGACGCGGCGGCCGGGCGCGAGGTCGAGGTCGACGTCCAGCAGCGCGGGCGCGCGTCCCGGGTAGCGGAGGCCGGCTCGTTCCAGCTTGAAGTGTCCTTCGTGGACGGTGCGGGTGCCCGGGCTGACCGGCGGCGTGGCGAGCACGGCCGTCACACGAGCCGCCGACGCGCGGATCTCCGGAACCCGGCGAGCGGCGGTGATCAGCGGGAGGACGACCTCGAACGTCGTCATGGAGCCGAGGGTGAGAGCGGCGGTCCACGGAACGGAGGCGTCGCAGAGAAGGCAGACGGCGATCGTGGTGACGAGCTGGACGAGGATCCCCGCGGCACCGAGCAGAGCGGTCTTCGTGACCGGTTCCCTGAGCTGCTCGACGACGTCGTGCGCGGCGCCCCGCTTTGCTGTCAGCGCCCCAGCAGCGACGAGTTCCCGATACCCGGTGACGAGTTCGACGGCACGTTCGGCGAGTTCCGCCCGTTTCGGCGCGTTTTCGACCGCTCGCGCCGCGGTGACCCGGATGACCAGCCAAGGCAGCACCCCACCGGCGACGACGAGCCCCGCGGCCAGCACCCCCGCGGCCCCCACGGAAGCCGTCGCCACCGCCCCGACGGCGGTGACCCCGACAATCCCGGCGACAACAGCGGGCAGCAACCACCGCAGGACGGCGTCCTGCAGAGCGTCCACATCGGACACGAGCCGGGTGAGGAGGTCCCCACCGGAATACCGCGACCCGGGCGCGAGGGCTTGGTAGACGCGGGTGCGCAGCGAGCCGAGCCACCGCAGGACGACCTCGTGCCCGGCAAGCCGTTCGGCGTACCGCAGGCCACCACGGAGAAGAGCAAGAGCCCGCACAGCGGTGACGGCCACGGTGAGTGCGGCAAGCGGCGGCCGCTCGGCGGCGCGAAGAAGCAACCAGGCGGCGGTGGCCATGAGCGCAAGGGCGGCCAGCTCGGCCCCCGCGGCAAGAAGTGCGGCGCGGGTGAGGCGAAGGGCGTCCATTGTGGACACAGCCCACAGCCCCGAGACAGCCCCCACCCGTCCCGGGGGGCGTCCCCGAACCCAGCGTACCGCCCCTGGCCTGCGAAAACGAGGTGCGCGCGAATCTGTGGACAACTGCTCGCCTGTGGATACCGAACTTGACAACCTCACGCCGCCACCTCCGCGGACACTCGGCCATCGCGCAGCTCGACCACCCGGTCCGCCAGCGAAACCATCGCCGGCCGGTGCGCGACCAGCACCGCCGTCCGCGAGGGCAGCAGCCGCCGGGTCGCGGACAGCACCGTCGCCTCCGTTCGGGAGTCCAGGCGGGCCGTCGGCTCGTCCAGCAGCACCAGCCCCGCCGTCGTCCGGGCCAGGGCTCGGGCCAGCCCCACCCGCTGCCGCTGACCGGCCGACAAGCCCTCGCCCAGTTCGCCCACCTGAGCCGAGTAACCACCCGGCAACCCCGCCGCCACCTGGTCCAGCGCCGCCGCGCGGGCCGCGCCGGAGACGTCGGGCTCAGCGAGGCCCAGTCCGATGTTCGAAGCCAGTGAACCCCGGAACAACGTCGGCCGCTGCGGGACCCACGCGATGTCCGCCAGCCAGCCGGACGGATCCAGCGCACGCACGTCCACCCCGTCCGCCAGGACCCGGCCCGATGTCGGCGCCACGAACCCCAGCAGCACCGCCAGCAACGTGCTCTTCCCGGATCCGCTCGGCCCGACCAGCGCCAGCCGCGACCCGGCGGGCACCGACAGGTCCACATCGGACAATGCGGCGACGTCGCCAAAACGGACGGTCACCCGCTCGAAGACCAGCGAAGGCGCACCCCGGCGTCGAACCACAGTCCCGGAACGAAGCGAAACCACCGGTACCGCAAGTGCTTCCCGCAACGCCGTCAACCCCTCGGCCGCCGCGTGGAACTTCGCGCCCGCCGCTCGCAGCGGCAGGTACGCCTCCGGGGCCAGGACCAGAATCAACAGCGCCGTCCGCGCGTCCAGGCCGCCGTCCAGGAGCCGGAAGCCGATCGGGACCGCGACCAGCGCCACCGACAGCGTCGCGACCAGCTCCAGCACCAGTGCCGACAGGAACGCCACCCGCAACGTCTTCAGCGTCGCGTCCGCGTGCGCGTCCGCCATCGCGCGGACCGTGCGCGCCTGCGCCTCCGCCCGCCCGAACACCTTCAGCGTCCCGAGCCCGCGGACGACGTCGAGGAAGTGCCCGCCCAGCCTCTTGAGCAGGTCCCACTGCGTGTGCGCCGACGTGTGCTTGCCGACCAGGATCGCGAACACCGGGATCAGCGGCAGTGTCGCCGTCACGACCAGCGCCGACGTCAGGTCCGTCGTGAACAGCCGGACGATCACCGCGATCGGGACCACCACCGACACGACGAGCGTCGGCAGGTACCCGGTCAGGTAGCTGTCGGTGGCGTCGACACCGCGCGTCACCTGCGTCGCGACGACGCCCGCCCGGTCAGACGACGAGCCGAGCAGCCGATGCCGCAGACCCGCCTTGACCGAGGACGCGAACCGTCCACAGAGGATATCGCCGACCAGCGAAAGCATTACGCGTAAAGCAATCGCGAGAACCAAGACGAACGAGAGGCCACCACCGGTGAGCAGCGTGGCGAGACCTTCGGCCTGGAGCAACACCGCGAACGCCGACAGCACGCCGAGCGAGGTCAGCAGAACCAGGTACCGCCGGAGTCCGGGCAGTGCGGGCACGTCGTCCTCCTAGAAGTGCAGCAGCGAACGCTGGTCGACGGGGGCGCGGTGCGCGCGCCAGGTCAGCCACTGCACGACGAGCAGCACCAGCACCGCGGGCGGCGCGAACCACGTCAGCACGGCGAACGTGTCGGACGACGTCGCCGCCTGATCCGTCGTGAGCGCGTAACCCGAGTCCGCCACCAGAATCGCGGGGAACCGCAGCGTGCCGGCGAGCAGCGCGGGACACGCCGCGAGCGTCATCGCCCCGAGCAGCGCCACCCGGTGGCGCTTGAGCGCGAGACCCAGCCACACCGAACCCAGCGCGAGGAACGCCAGCACGACCACGCCGATGCCCGCCGCCGTCACCCCGTGCAGGACAACCGAACCCCACCCGGTCGCGACGACGAGGAAGCCGGCCGCGGGCGGCAGGAGGGCCTTGGCCAGCCGCACCGCGCGGCCGGTCAGCTCGGCCGGCGCGCGCACGGCCAGGAACACCGCGCCCTGCAAGCAGAACAACGCGACGAACCCCAGCCCCCACAACACGGCGTAGGGGTTGAAGAGCGCGAAGACGTCACCGGACGGCGAGCCGTCGGCGGTCAGCGGCAGCCCGGCCACCAGGTTGCCGAGGAACAGGCCCCACGACACCGCCGTCACCAGCGCGCCGCCGACGATGCCCGCGGTCCACGCGCCGCGCGGCGCGCCGGGGCGGCGGCTGCGCAGCTGCATCGACGCCGTGAACGTCACCAGGCCGAGCAGCAGCGTCACGACCAGGACGTACGCCCCGGCGAACACCTTGCCCTCCAGATGCGGGAACGCGCCGAACAGCACGCCCACCGCGGCCACCAGCCACACCTCGTTGGCCAGGAAGAACGGCCCGAGCGCACCGAGCGTCTGCCGCCGTCTTCGCTCGCCGGCGTCGAACGCGGGCAGCAGCATCCCGACGCCGTAGTCGTACCCCGCGAGCGCGAAGTAGCCGCAGGTCAGCAGGCCCAGAACGCCCCACCAGAAGGTCACCATCGGTCAGACTCCGCTCAGGACGGGCAGTTCGGCGACGTCGTGCTCGACCGGCTCCGGGCCGCGCTTGGCCACGCGCGCCAGCAGCACCCAGTCGGCCACGGCGAGCGCGGCGAACAGCAGTGAGAAAGCGATGAAGGAGAACAAGATCTGGCCGGCCGGGACGTCCGCGAGCGCGTCGGCGGTGCGCAGCTTCCCCCAGACCAGCCACGGCTGACGGCCGATCTCGCGCACCAGCCAGCCGAGGATCGCGGCGGCGAACGGCAGCGGGATCGCCGCGACCATCAGGCGGTGCAGGAACCGGGCCTTGGTGATCCAGTCGCGGAAGAGCAGCACCGTGCCGAGCAGCGCGCACAGCAGCATGACGAACCCGAGCATGATCATCAGGCCCAGTGGCAGCCCGACGCCGCCGTCCTTGAGCTTGTCCGGCTGGTACATCGCGAGCTCGCCGAACTGCGCGAAACCCTGGTTGACGACCAGGATCGCGCCGATCAGCGCCGCGACGACGCCGATCCGCATCGAGCGGCGGAAGAACTCGATCTCGGTGGTGCGCTTGAGTAAGTGGTATGCGCTGACGCCGGCCACGAAGAACCCGCCGGTCAGGATCGCGGCGGCGACCACGTGCGGCAGCGACGCGGCCAGCGCCGGGTTGGTGAACAGCGCGCCGAAGTCGTCGAGGCGCAGCGTGCCGTGCTCGACGTGGCTGCCGACCGGGTCCTGCAGGAACGAGTTGGCCAGCATGATGAACAGCGCCGACGCGTACGCCGTGAGCGTGACCAGCCAGATCAGCGTCAGGTGCAGCCACTTGCCCATGCGCCCGAAGCCGAAGATCCACAACCCGAGGAACGTGGACTCGAGGAAGAACGCGACGAGCGTCTCGATGGCCAGCGGGGCGCCGAAGACGTCGCCGGCGAAGGCGGAAAGCCCGGTCCAGGTCAGCCCGAACTGGAACTCCATCACGATCCCGGTGACGATCCCCAGCGCGTAGTTGATCACGTAGAGCCGGCCCCAGAAGCGCGTCATCCGCGCCAGCTCGGGCTTGCCGCCCAGTGCCGAGCGCGTCTGCATCACGGCCACCAGCGTGACCAAACCCAAGGTGAGCAGCACGAACAGGAAGTGGAACGAGGTCGTCGTCGCGAACTGGAGTCTCGCGACCGGGAGTGCGTTCATGTAGCCAGGCTACACATAGTCTGCCTACATGTAGCCAGTCGACGTGTAGACTGCGTACCCATGAAGGCGGATTCCTTGCGCGGGCACCTCGACGCGTTGCTGCTGGCGGTCCTCGACGGCCGGAAGCTGCACGGCTACGCGATCATCGAGGCCCTGCAGCTGCGCAGCGACGGCGCGCTCGACCTGCCGACGGGCACGGTCTACCCGGCGCTGCGCCGGCTCGAGCGGGCCGGCTGGCTGGCCAGCGAGTGGGACGTCGTCTCCGGCCGCAAACGCCGCACCTACCGGCTCACCCGCTCCGGCCAGCAGGCCCTGGCCGCCGAACGCACGGAATGGCGGCAGTTCACGGCCGTCATCGGGGGAGTGCTGGGCGCATGATCGACGAGTACCTGGCCGATCTCGACCGGCGGCTGCACGGCTGCGGCAAGTTCAAGGCCGACCTGCTGGACGAGGCGCGCGACGGCCTGCACGACGCCGCCGACGCCTACCGCGCCGGCGGCCGCGGCGACGAGGACGCCGAGCGCCGCGCCGTCGCCGACTTCGGCCCGGCCGCCGTCGTTGCCCGCGACTACCAGGCCGAGCTGGGCATGCTCAGCGGCGTCCGCACGCTGTGGAAGCTCGTCATCGGCGTGCCGCTGATGCAGGCGTCCTGGGACTACGCCCGGATCCTCACCTACGGCGCCTGGACGAACCTGCCGACGTCGACGCCGCAGTGGTACCGCGTCGTCGCGCACCTCACCCACGGCGCGGTGTTCGTCGTGCCGGTCATCGGCCTGCTCGCGCTGCTCGGCACCCGCTGGCTCAGCCGCCGCCTCGACGCCGTCCGGCTGGCCCGGTTCTGCGGCGTCCTGCTCGCGGTGGCGGTCGGCGTCAACCTCGCCTCGGTCGGCCTGCTGATCGGCTCGACCGGCGTAGTCGACGCGTCGAGGTTGTTCCTGAGCGTCCCGTGTGCCGTGTTGATGGTCGCCTGGGTGCTTCTTTCCCTGCGGCTCGTCGTGCTCGCGAGACGTTCCTGGGGCGGGTATGCCACGATCGTCGCGTGACGACCGCGCTGATCTACCTCGTAGTCATGCTGCTGGTGGCCGCCGTGGTGTTCCTCCTGGCCGCCGTCGTGTTCGGCCGGGGTGAGGAGCTGGCCCCGCTGCCGCCGGGCAGCTCGCCCACGCGGCTGCCCGCCGAGGACATCACCGGCGAAGACCTGGAGGACGTGCGCTTCCAGCTGGTGCTGCGCGGCTACAAGATGTCCGAAGTGGACTGGGTGCTGCGCCGCCTCGGCGTCGAGATCGACGAGCTGCGCACCCGGGTCGCCGAGCTGGAACAGCGTCAACCCGAGCTTCAACCGGAGCTTCAACCGGAGCGCGAGGCCGAGCGGGAGACCGCGCCGGAGAGCGCCCAGTGACGGACCTCGTACTGTCCGTCGACGTCCGCGCGCCGGCCGGGACGACCTGGCTCGCGCTCACGGACTGGACGCGCCAGGGCGAGTGGATGCTGGGCACCGACGTCGAGGTGACCGAGGGCAACGGCCGCAGCGTCGGCTCGCGGCTGGCCGCGTTCACCGGCGTCGCCGGGATCGGCTTCACCGACAAGATGGAGATCACCACCTGGGAGCCGCCGGTGCGGTGCTCGGTGCGGCACTTCGGCAGCATCGTGCAGGGCACCGGCGTGTTCCAGGTGGTGCCGAAGGGCGCGCAGCGCTCGACGTTCGTCTGGGCCGAGCACCTGCGGCTGCCGTTCGGGCCGCTGGGCCGGCTCGGCTGGCCGGTCGTGCGGCCGGCGTTCGCGCTGGGGGTGCGCCAGTCGCTGCGGCGGTTCGCGCGGTTCGCGGAGGACTATTCGGTGGGCGGGGATGACTGAACTGATCGGCACCGACGGCGTCCCGCGGTGCAGCTGGGGCAACTCGACCCCGGACTACATCGACTACCACGACAAGGAGTGGGGCACGCCGCTCCACGGCCAGGACGAGCTGTACGAGCGTCTGTGCCTCGAGGCGTTCCAGTCCGGGCTGTCGTGGATCACGATCCTGCGCAAGCGCGAGAACTTCCGGAAGGCGTTCAAGCAGTTCAAGCCGGTGAAGGTGGCGAAGTTCGGCGACGCCGACATCGAGCGGCTGATGCAGGACGCGGGGATCGTGCGGAACCGCGCGAAGATCCTGGCGGCGATCAACAACGCCCGGGCGATCGCCGACCTGGACGTCCCGCTGGACGACCTGCTGTGGTCGTTCGCGCCCTCTTCGCACCGGCGGCCGCGGACGATGGCGGACGTCCCGGCCATCACGGACGAGTCGAAGGCGATGGCGAAGGAGCTGAAGAAGCGCGGCTTCGCGTTCCTCGGCCCGACGACGTGCTACGCGCTGATGCAGGCCACCGGCATGGTCGACGACCACATCGAAACCTGCTTCCGAGCAGGCTGACGGGTTCCCGGGTCTGCCGTGGCCCTCGTGAGTGTTTAGGGCGGTTAGAACCGCCCTAAACACTCACGACGAGCTGCGGCAGACTGCCTACTTGCCCTGGAAGGCCGGCTTGCGCTTGCCGACGAAGGCCTCGACGGCCTCGGCGTGGTCGGCGGTCGCGCCCAGCGCGGTCTGGGCGGCGTCCTCGGCGTCGAGCGCCTCGTCGAACGTCGACTGCGCGGCGAGGTTGAGCACGCTCTTGATCTTCGCGTACGCCACGGTCGGTCCGGCCGCGAGCTTCGCCGCGACCTGCTGGGCGCGCGCCGCCAGCTCGTCGTCCGGCACGACCTCGCCGACCAGGCCCAGCCGCTGCGCCTCGGCGGCGTCGACGGTGCGGGCCAGCAGCATCAGCTCGGCGGCGCGGCCGTAGCCGACCAGCCGCTGCAACGTCCACGACGCGCCCGAGTCCGGGCCCAGCCCGACGTTCGCGAAGGCCATCAGGAACGACGACGACTCGGCGGCGATCCGCAGGTCGCTGGCGTAGGCGAAGGCCGCGCCGGCCCCGGCGGCGGTGCCGTTGACCGCCGCGATGACGGGCTTCGCCATGGCCACGATCGCCTTGACGATCGGGTTGTAGTGCTCCTTCACCGTGTGTAGCGGGGCGGGGTCACCCGCTTGCAGCAACCCGACGTGCTCCTTCAAATCCTGGCCGGCGCAGAACGCCTTGCCCGAACCGGTCAGCACGACGGCCCGGACGCTCTCGTCGTCCGCCGCCCCGCGCAGGGCCGCGAGCAGTGCTTCCTTCAGCTCGACGGTCAGCGAGTTGTACGCCTGCGGCCGGTTGAGGGTGAGGGTGCGCACCCCGTCGGCGTCGGCGATCAGCAGGACGTCGGATGTGGTCACGTCTTCTCCTTGCGCTGAAACATCGGTCGTCCGAGACTCTCACACCCCTCGCGGGCCGCATACCAGCACCGATACGGCAGCAAAAGATCGGTCCGCTGATGCGCCGAGGCGCTGATAGGGGACAATGGACGGTAAGACCCGGCTGGCTTTCACGCGAGCGCGACCCGGGCGCGCCGGTTGAGACGGAGGGAGCACGCTATGGCGGCCATGAAGCCCCGGACCGGAGATGGTCCCCTCGAAGTGACTAAGGAGGGGCGGGGCCTCGTGATGCGCGTACCGCTCGAGGGTGGCGGGCGACTCGTCGTCGAACTCTCCGCGGAGGAAGCGAAAGACCTCGGCGCCGCTTTGCAGGAGGTCACCGGCTGAACCGGCCCCCCAGAACCGTCCTTCCGTCGCACCCCGGTCTCCCTTCGGAGGCCGGGGTCGCGGTTCCTCTGCGCCCGAAGGTTGCTCACTGTGCGTAATCCGCTACCCCCCGTTCCGACTAGTCTCCTCGACATCGAGGTCGCGGGCGACCTTCGCCGCGGCACCCCGACCGTCCGGCTGGTGACCGCGCCGGCCGACGACGTCGAGGCCGAGCCGGTCGAGGTCGGCGGCGTCCGGATCACCGGCAAAGCGGGCGACGTGCAGACGGTCCCCGGCGACGGCCCCCGCTGGGTCGCGGGGCTCGGCGACGGCGAGCCGAAGCAGTACCGCAAGACCGGCGCGGCGCTGGTCCGCGCGGTGAACGCGGGGCTGGCCGACGACGTCGAGCACGGCGGGAAGGCGTTCCGCGCGGTGCAGCTCGTGCTGCCCGAGGAGGCGTCCGGCGAGCACGTCACGGAACTGGCACTGGGGCTGCTGCTCGGCGGCTACCGCTTCAAGGTGTCCACAGAGGACCCGAAGCCGGCGGTGCGGACGGTGCGGCTGGTGACGCACGACCGCGCGGTGGCGAGCCACACCGAGCTCGTCGAGCGCGCGACGGCGCTGGCCGCCGCGACGGCGCTGACCCGCGACCTCGCGAACACCCCCTCGAACGTCAAGTCCCCGGCGTGGCTCGCGGACACCGCGGCGAAGGTGGCCGGCCCCCGCGTCGAGGCGACGATCCGCGACGAGCAGTGGCTCGCGGAGCAGGGCTTCGGCGGCGTGCTGGCCGTCGGCGGCGGTTCCGCGCGGCCGCCGCGGCTGATCGAGCTGTCCTACAAGCCGTCCGGTGCTTCCGGTGCGGTCAAGCACTTGCTGCTGGTGGGCAAGGGCATCACGTTCGACACCGGCGGCCTGTCGATCAAGCCGGCCGACGGCATGCACCTGATGCGCACGGACATGGCGGGCGGTGCGGCCGTGATCGCCGCGACCCGCGCGATCGCCGCGCTCGGGCTCCCGGTGCGGGTCACCGCGCTGGTGCCGGCGGCCGAGAACCACGTGTCGGGGTCGGCGTACCGGCCGGGCGACATCGTCCGCCACTACGGCGGCAAGACGACCGAGGTCGGCAACACCGACGCCGAGGGCCGGATGGTCCTGGCCGACGCGCTGGCGTACGGCATCAAGCGGTTCGCCCCGGACGTCGTCGTCGACGCGGCGACGCTCACCGGCGCGATGAAGGTGTCACTCGGCCTGCGCACCGGCGGCCTGTTCGCCACGGACGACGCGCTCGCGTCATCGGTCGTCGCGGCGGGTGCGCGGGTCGGCGAGGCGTGGTGGCGCATGCCGCTGGTGGAGGACTACGCGGAGAACGTCCGAGGCGAGTTCGGCGACGTCCGCCAGACCCCGGGCGGCCCGGGCAGCATCACGGCGGCGCTGTTCCTGCGCGAGTTCACCGAGGGCCTGCCGTGGGCCCACCTGGACATCGCGGGCCCGGCGAGGTCGGAGAAGAACTACAACGAGGTGGTCCCGGGAGCAACGGGCTTCGCGGCCCGGACCCTGGTGGAACTGGCCGCTTCACTGGGCTGAGGTCCGGCGGCCGCTTGGCGGCGGCCTGGGCTGTCTGCGCTGTTGCCGGACTGTCGCTGTCGTCGTGCCGTCCAGAGTTGTCCACAGCCCGGCTGCATTGTGGACAACTCGCTGCTCACGACCGTTTTCGCCGGGCTTCGTCGGGGGCCGCCGATAGACTGGACCCGGGGACGCCCCCCAGGGAAGGGTGGGGGAGTTTCCCGGCGGCGGCAGATTATTTGCGCCCCGCCGTTGTCAGTACGTGGTCGCGGAAGGCCGTCACCGCCGGTGTTGTCGGCTCGCCCGCGCGCCACACCAGGCCGATCGTCCGTGACGCCGGTGGGTTCAGTGGCACCTCCGCCACTCCGGCCGGTGTGCCCGGGCCGAACCTCGGCAGCAGCGCCACGCCGAGACCGGCCGCGACCAGGCCGCGGACCGTGTCGGACTCCTGGCCCTCGAACGCGATGCGTGGCGTGAAGCCCGCCGCCGCGCAGAGTTCGTCCGTCAGCGTGCGGACGCCGTAACCCGGCTCCAGCAGCACGAACTCCTCCTCGGCCAGCTCGGCCACCCGCACCTGCCGCCGGTCCGCGAGGCGGTGGCCCGTCGGGACCGACAGCAGGATCTCCTCCTCGGCCAGCCCCGCCGAGACCAGCGAAGGCGCCTCCGACGGCAACGGCGCGAGCAGCGCGAGGTCCAGCTCGCCGCCCGCGAGCCGGTCGAGCATGTCCTGTCGCGAGCCCTGGACCAGCGTGAACCGCACTCCCGGGTACCGCGCCCGGTAGCCGCGCAACAGCGACGGCACCAGCGTCCGCCCCAGCAGGTGCAGGAACCCGAGCACCACGTGCCCGGACTCCGGCGCCACCTCCTCGCGCGCCAGCCGGACGCCGGTGTCGACCGCCGCCAACGCGCGTTCGGCCGCCTCGGCCAGCAGTTCCGCCGCTCGGGTGAGCCGGATGCCGCGGCCGTCCGGGACGGTCAGGGGCGCGCCCAGCGCGTCGGCCAGCGCCGCGATCCGGCGGCTCACCGTCGGCTGCGGGACGCCCAGCAGTTCGGCCGCGCGTGTGACGTTCCCCGTGGCCCGCAGCGCGACGAGGAGCCGCAGGTGCGGCGCGACCTGCGCGGACAGCGAGTCATACGTCATCACATGGATTATGGACCAGGCGCGTATTGGACGTATTGGTTAGCCCTGCTTACTTTCGGTTGGTGACCACCACCCGCCGAGTCAAGACCGCCGTCGCCGCGGCCGGGATCTCCTCCTTCGCCCTGCTCTACGCGCCGCAACCGGTGCTGCCGCAGCTCGCCGCGCAGTACCACCTCGATCCCGGCGGCGCGGCGCTCGCGGTGAGCGTCGCGACCGGCGCCCTGGCCATCGCGGTCCTGCCGATCGCCGCGCTGTCCGAGGTGGTCGGGCGGCGGCCGGTGATCGTGACGTCGGTGGTCGCGTCGGTCGTGTTCGGGCTGCTCCTGCCGCTGATGCCGACGTACCCGGCGCTGCTCGTGCTGCGGGCGCTGCAGGGCATCGCGATCGCCGGGTTCCCCGGGGTCGCAGCCGCTTACCTGGCCGAACGGCTCGGCCGCGCGGGTGTCGCCGCCGCCGTCGGCGCGATGATCGCGGGCAACACGGTCGGCGGCATGCTCGGCCGGCTGTCCGCCGGTTTCTCCGCCGGGCCGCTCGGCTGGCGCGGCGCGCTCTACGTCGTCGCGGGCATCGGCGCGGTGTGCGCCGCGATCACCGTCGTGACGCTGCCGCCCGGCACGGCTCGCGGGAAGGTGCAGCTCAAGGCGGTCGCGGCGGGCCTGCTGACGGCGGTGCGCCGCCCGGTGCTGCTGGCCCAGTACGCCGTGGCGCTGCTCGCGATGGGCTCGTTCGTCGCGCTCTACAACGCGGCCGGGTTCCGGCTCACCGGCGACCCGCTGAACCTGTCGCCGGCGATCGCGTCGCTGGTGTTCCTCGCCTACGCGACCGGCTCGGTGTCCTCGGCGGCGGCCGGACGGCTGGTGGCGCGCGTCGGCCGTCGTCGCGCGGTGATCGGCTCGCTGCTGCTGATGGCCGCCGGCGCGGCGCTGACCCTGCCGGACTCGCTACCGCTGGTCATCGCCGGTTTCCTGGTGCTGACCTGCGCGTTCTTCGCCGCGCACGCGGTCGCCAACGGCTGGGCGGCGGCCGACGCCCCCGAGGACGCGCGAGGCCAGGTGGGCGGCATGTACACGGCGACGTACTACCTGGGCAGCAGCATCGGCGGCGCGGCGGGCGCGAACGTCTACGGCCACGCGGGCTGGGGCTGGCTGATCGCGATGGTGACGATCTGGCTCCTGCTGGCGGCAGCCGCGGTGGCCGCCGGAACCCGGATCCGCACCGGGCACCGCGAGCTGGTCCCGAGCTGAGCTCAGCTGCCCAGACGCCTCGACAACACCCCGCGCCCGGAAACAAACCCCCGCCCAACCCTGGGGGGCGTCCCCGTTCCAGTTTACCGGCGGCCACCGACAAAATCGGCGCGAGCGGCGCCTTGTCCACAGGCGGGCCGACTTGTGGACAGGTGCTCAGATCGCCGCGGCCACCAGCAGACCGCCGCCCACCGGCAACAGGGCCGGGACCAGGCGTTCGTCCTCGCGGAACGCCCGTGCCACCTCGCGCAGGGCCAGTGTCTCCGGGTCGCGGCGGGACGGGTCGATCACCCGGCCGCCCGCCAGGACGTTGTGGAACGCGATGATCCCGCCGCGGCGCAGCAGCGATACGCCCAGCTCGTAGCACCCCGGGTACTCGATGTGCGCCGAGTCGACGAACACCAGGTCGTAGCCGCCCGGTGTCAGCCGCTGCAGGACGTCCAGTGCGCGCCCGACGATCAGCCGGGTCCGGCCCGGTGCGTAGCCGGCCTCGCGGAACGTCGCTCGCGCGGCCCGCTGGTACTCCGGCTCCAGGTCGATCGACGTCAGGATGCCCTCCGGGGCCATCCCGCGCAGCAGGCTCAGCCCGCTCACGCCGGCACCCGTGCCGACCTCGACGACGGCCTTCGCCCGCAGCGTGGCGGCCAGGAACCGCAGGGTCGCGCCCGCCCCCGCGCTCAGCGGGCTGCAGCCCAGGTCCTCGGCTCGTGCGCGCGCCGAAGACAGCACCTCGTCGTCGGGCAGGTACCCGTCGACGAACCCGGAGTCGGCCGGTGCGGCCGCAGGGGTGGGCGTGTTCACGCACGGAGGTTAGCGTTGGTTGTCGATAAATCCGCGCAGGCTCCCTGGTAAGCACCCCGGAAGAACTTCTCAGCCTGTTCTCAGTCCAGTCTCACTAGAACCATAAGGAACGCCGACAGACTCGAATCCAGACGCACGGGAACACCGTGCCCGTGGCCCGCGTTGGGTGGAGCAGACAGGAGAAACACAGATGGAGGTGCCTGCTCCCGCGATGCAGAACGCCGATACGGCCGTCGACGCGGCTCAGCCCGTGTCCCTCGACGAGGCGGCCTGGACGCCACCGTCGTGGGACGAGGTCGTCCGCGAGCACGGTGACCGGGTCTACCGGCTCGCCTACCGCCTGACCGGCAACACCCACGACGCCGAGGACCTCACCCAGGAGACCTTCATCCGGGTCTTCCGGTCGCTGGCGTCCTACAAGCCCGGCACGTTCGAGGGCTGGCTGCACCGGATCACCACCAACCTGTTCCTGGACATGGCCCGCCGCCGTTCGCGGGTGCGCATGGAAGGCCTGCCGGAGGACACCGACCGCATCGTGGGCGACGACCCGAGCCCCGAGCAGGTCTACACCGACACCCACCTGGACCCGGACCTGCAGGCCGCGCTCGACGAGCTGCCGCCGGAGTTCCGGGCCGCTGTGGTGCTGTGTGACGTCGAAGGCCTCTCGTACGAGGAGATCGGCGCCACCCTGAACGTCAAGCTGGGCACCGTCCGCAGCCGGATCCACCGTGGCCGGCAGGCGCTGCGCGCTTCGCTGGAGCGCCGGCGCAGTTACGCCCCGGAGTCTGCGAAGGTGTCGGTATGACCGCACCGCGAGGCTGGGGACTCCCCGAGTCGCACCTGCTGCCGGACGCCGTGGTCGCGTTCGTGGACGGCGAGCTTTCGCACGGCGCGCGTGATCGCGCGGCGTCGCACATCACGCGCTGCGCTTCCTGCGCCGGCGACGTCCAGGCCCAGCGACAGGCCTGCGCCGCGATCCGCGGCGCGGGTGCGCCGTCGATGTCGGCCGGGTTCCTGGCGAGCCTCCGGTCCATCCCGGAGCACACGGACCTGCCCAGCAGCCCCGACAACCTGGCGATCACCGCCGACGGCCAGCTCGTCGCGGTCCAGCGCCCCGACCGGGTCGCCGGCCTGCGCGACTCGGGCGTCCTGGGCGGCGTGGCGCCGCTCGGCTCGTCGGCCCCGCTCGGCCAGTCCCCGAACGTCCTGGGCGGCGGCCGTTTCAAGCGCCGCGCGGCGCAGGGCGCGGGTGTGGTCGTGTCGGGGTTGGTGCTGAGCGCGCTGGCCCTGGTGGGAACGACGGCGGACAGCGGTGACGGCACCCCGGACACGGGCGGCCAGGTCCCGCAGAACGCGAACCTGCTCCCGGCCCAGATGGCGGTGCCCCAAGCCCCGCGCCTGGAGCCGGCTCCCTCGGTGACGTCCACCCCGGTGAGCTCGCCGATCGCGGTGCCGGTCGGCGTTCGCTGACCCTCTTCTCGCACGTTTCGTTCTGAAGGCCACCTCGATCTCGAGGTGGCCTTCCGTGCGCTTGGCTCATACGCGGCCCGGTACGCAGACTCCTGGCGTGGCCCAGTGCGCGGCCCGGTTCAGACCAGGTCCCGGCGGCCGCAGAACTGCTCGGGGCCAGGCCCGCTGATCGAAAGCGCCCCCCGCCCATCCCTGGGGGGCTGCCCCGAGTCCAGTCTATCGGCGACCCCCGACGGAAATGACCATTCGCGAGGAGCGACGGCGATTTGTCCACATTGCCGTTCGGCCTGTGGGCAACCGGCCTCTTGCCTGGAAGATCGCACGGTTCTGACTGCTGAACTCGGCTTGCTCGGCCTGGGGGAACCGTCCCGCTTGGCGCGGGAGCTCCGCCTGGGAACCGACCCGCCTCGCATGGGCGACTCGGCTTGCTCCGCCTGGGAAACCGACCTGTCTCGCGCAGGAACCCGGCATGCTCCACCTGGTCAACCGGCCGCTTCACCCGACGACTCGGCCAAGAAACAGCCATTTCACCGCCGTACCGGCAGACTCGGCGCACCGGGCTTGGGTATCGTCACGCCCAGCCACCTGATCTTCAGCACCGGGGAATGATGACCGAGCCGAACGTGAATCCCGAGCAGCCCGGCGCGCGTGATGCCGACCGGCTGGGGCCGCGCCCGCTGGCGCGGCCGGCCGTCGATCCGGGGCAGGCCGCGGTGTTCGGCCGCCCGCAAGGGGTCGACGGGGCGTTCGACAAGCTCTACACCCCCCAGCAGACCAACGGCGTCAAGCTGACGCCGCCCGCTCCCGAGTCGCTGGCCGAGGCGTTCAGCCGGCCTCCCGGGGCCGAAGGTGTTCTCCTGGAGCGGCCGCGGGAGGCCGTCGGGGACGCGTCGCAGGCCGAGCCGCCGCTGTGGACCGGGACGGGTGACCCGTGGCGTGATCCGGGCGCCGGGGCCGTGCTCGCGGGGCCCGCGATGCCCGCCGAAGACGAGGAAAAGCCCGCTCGACGTCCGCCCGGGGCGTTGCTCAGCCTGCCCGAGGTGCTGTTCGGCCGCCGGGTGCAGCCGAAGGCGCTGATCCTGCTCGGGGTCGTCGCGCTGCTCGTCGGGGCCGTCGGCGGGCTCGTCGGCTGGTGGGCCGCCGACACCGGCACCGAGCTCACCGGCTCCGCGACGATCTCCGAAGCCGAGGCCGCCAAGGAGCGCCCGGCCGGGTCGGTCGCCGAGATCGCCAAGCGCGTGTCCCCGGCCGTCGTCTCGCTCGAGGTGTTCAAGCCCGGCGCCGAGTCCGGCGAACAGGGCTCCGGCGTGATGATCGACCCCCAGGGCTACATCCTCACCAACGACCACGTGATCAGCTCCGCCGCCGCGGACCCGAGCGTCAAGATCACCGCGATCTTCATCGACGGCACCCGCACCGACGCCAAGCTCGTCGGCACCGACCCGAAGACCGACCTCGCGGTGGTGAAGGTCAACGTCACCAACCCGACCGTGCTGCAGATCGGCAAGTCCTCGGACCTGCAGGTCGGCGACACCGTGATGGCCATCGGCTCGCCGCTGGCGCTGCAGAACTCGGTGACGGCGGGCATCGTCAGCGCACTGAACCGGCCGATCACCGCCGGCGGCGACAACGGCGCCGCGCCGGTCACCTACGAGGCCATCCAGACCGACGCCGCGATCAACCACGGCAACTCCGGCGGCGCCCTGGTCGACGCCACCGGCGCGCTGGTCGGCATCAACTCGTCGATCCGCTCGTCCAGTGCGGACGGCGGCAGCATCGGCATCGGCTTCGCCATCCCGAGCGACTACGCGATCAAGATCGCGAAGGCGCTGATCAAGGACGGCAAGGTCCAGCACGCCGACATCGGCATCAACGCGTCCTCGACGGTCGCCGGCTCGTCCACGATGGGCGCGCAGGTCAAGAACGTCGCCCCCGGCGGCCCGGCTGCGAACGCGGGCATCAAGGAGGGCGACGTGATCACCAAGATCGGCACCCGCCTGGTCCGCGACTCCGCGGAACTGACGGTCGCGGTGCGCGCGCACGACGTCGGCGAGGTGGTCCCGGTGTCGCTGGCGCGTGACGGTGCCAGCTTCGTCGTGGACGTAACCCTGGCTTCGGACTGAGTTACCGCGTTCGGCCTGCTTGAGCGGGGCCGGTGGCGAGTACCCTGAGCCAGTAGGTTCCGAGCGGAGGTTGACGGTGTTCGACAGTGTCGGATGGGGGGAAATCCTCGTCCTCATCATCGCCGGTCTTTTCATCCTCGGCCCGGAACGGCTGCCCGAGGCGGCGTCCTGGATGGCGAAGAGCGTGAAGAAGGTCCGCGACTTCGCGACCGGGGCGAAAGAG
The DNA here is from genome assembly GCF_036114655.1 of Amycolatopsis sp. NBC_00348. NCBI lineage: Bacteria > Bacillati > Actinomycetota > Actinomycetes > Pseudonocardiales > Pseudonocardiaceae > Amycolatopsis > Amycolatopsis sp. NBC_00348. The sequence continues at coordinate 9,486,745 of NZ_CP107994.1, forward strand.
CAGCTCCGCGAGGAGATGGGCCCGGAGTTCGACCAGCTGCGCAAGCCGCTGGAAGACCTGCGCGGGCTGCGCAACTTCGACCCCAAGCGGGTGGTGACGCAGCACCTGTTCGACGGTGACAGCGACCCGCTCGGCCTCAAGGGCATTACGAACGGCGGCAACGGGACCAACGGCACGAACGGCTACACCGCCGCTCAGACGAAGCCCCAGCCGGAGCCGCTGAAGCCCGGCGAGCGTCCGCCGATCGACCCGGACGCCACGTAGCTCACCGGAAGTCCGTGAATGCCACATCGAGGGACCTGAAGTCCCTCGATGTGGCATTCACGGACTTAAGGGTCAGCGCCCCGCCGGCGTCACGTTCAGCATCATCCCGGCCAGCCCGCGTGCCCGGACCGTCAGCTTCTTCGCCGCTTCCTTCAGCACCACGGACGCCGGGGCGTCGGGCGCGGACAGCACCAGCGGCGTGCCCGAGTCGCCCTGCTCGACCAGGCGCGGGTCCAGCGGCACCTGGCCCAGCAGCGGGACCTCCGAGCCGATCGACTTCGTCAGCGAGTCCGCCACCGTCTGGCCGCCGCCCGAGCCGAAGATCTCCAGACGGGATCCGTCGGCCTGCTCCAGCCACGACATGTTCTCGATGACGCCCGCGACGCGCTGACGCGTCTGCAGCGCGATCGCGCCCGCGCGCTCGGCCACCTCGGCCGCCGCCTGCTGCGGGGTGGTGACGACCAGGATCTCCGCGTTCGGGATCAGCTGGGCCACCGAGATCGCGATGTCGCCGGTGCCCGGCGGCAGGTCCAGCAGCAGGATGTCGAGGTCGCCCCAGAAGACGTCGGCCAGGAACTGCTGCAGCGCGCGGTGCAGCATCGGGCCGCGCCACACCACCGGGGTGTTGCCCGGGGTGAACATGCCGATCGAGATCACCTTCACGCCGTGCGCCTGCGGCGGCATGATCATCGTGTCGACCTTGGTCGGCTTCTCGCGGGTGCCCAGCATGCGGGGGATCGAGTGGCCGTAGATGTCCGCGTCGACGACGCCGACCGAGAGCCCGCGCTGGGCCATCGCCGCGGCCAGGTTCACGGTGACCGACGACTTGCCGACGCCGCCCTTGCCCGAGGCGATGCAGTACACCCGCGTCATCGAGCCCGGCTGGGCGAACGGGATCACCGGCTCGGTGGCCTCGCCGCGCAGCGACTTCCGCAGCTCGGTGCGCTGCTCGTCGTTCATGACGTCCAGCTCGACCCGGACGTCGGAGACGCCGGGGAGCTTCGAGACGGCGTCCTGCGTGTCCTTGGTCAGGGTCGCTTTCAGCGGGCAGCCGGCCACCGTCAGGTAGATCCCGACGGTGACGACGCCGTCTTCGCCGACGACGACGTCCTTCACCATCCCCAGGTCCGTGATGGGTTTGTGGATCTCGGGATCTTGCACGCTCTTCAGCGCGCTGCGGACGTCATCGACGCTGGGGAGCTGCTGAGTGCTGGTCACCCCGTCCATGTTACGAGCCGGTAGGAGTGCGGTTCGGTTTGGCCTTCCTGGGCTGGACGTCGAGGTCCTCCCGCAGCCGGTCCAGCTCGCCGCGCAGGTAGTCCCGGGTCGCCACCTCGCCGACCGCGAGCCGCAGCGCCGCCAGCTCCCGGGCCAGGTACTCGGTGTCGGCCTTCGTCTGCAGGGCCCGGTTCCGGTCCTCCTCCAGGGAGACGCGGTCGCGGTCGTCCTGCCGGTTCTGCGCGAGCAGGATCAGCGGCGCCGCGTACGCCGCCTGGGTCGAAAAGGCCAGGTTGAGCAGGATGAACGGGTACGGGTCCCACTGCAGCGACACGGCGGTGAGGTTCATCGCGATCCAGATGATCACCAGCAGCGTCTGCCAGAACAGGTACTTGCCGGTGCCGAGGAACCGGGCGACGCGCTCGGTGAGCCTGCCGAAGGTGTCCGGGTCGATGTTCAGCTTGAACCGGTTCTGGCTGCGGGGCTGGTCCAGCCGCCGTCCGGACGTCAGCTCAGGCACGTTCGGCCTCCAGTTGTTCGCCGGTCTCGCCGGTCGTGTCGTGCAGGCCGGTCTCGCGCCAGTCCTCGGGCAGCAGGTGGTCGAGGACGTCGTCGACGGTCACCGCGCCGATGAGGTGGTCCTCGGTGTCGACGACCGGTCCGCAGGTCAGGTTGTAGGCCGCGAAGTAGCGGGTGACCTCGGGCAGCGTCGCGTTGGGCCGCAGCGCGGCCAGCCCGGTGTCGACGGCGCTGGCCACCAGCTCCGCCGGCGGTTCGCGCAGCAGCCGCTGGAAGTGGACGACGCCGACGAAGCGCCCGGTCGGCGTCGCGGTCGGCGGCCGGCAGACGAACACCATGCTGGCCAGCGCCGGCGGCAGCTCGGCGTTGCGGATGTGCGCCAGCGCCTCGGCGATCGTCGTGTCCGGCGTGAGGACCACCGGCTCGGGGGTCATCAGGCCGCCCGCGGTGTCGGACGAGTAGGCCAGCAGCCGCCTGACCGGTGCCGACTCCTCGGGCTCCATCAGCTCCAGCAGCCGGCTCTGCTCGGCCGGGGCCAGCTCGGCCAGCAGGTCGGCGGCGTCGTCCGGGCTCATCGCCTCGAGGATGTCGGCCGCGCGCTCCTCGGCGAGGTAGGACAGCAGCTCTTTCTGGTCGTCGTCGGGCAGCTCTTCGAGGACGTCGGCGAGGCGCTCGTCGTCCATCGCGTCGGCGACCTCGTGCCGGCGCTTGAGCGGCAGGTCGCGGATCGTCGCGGCGACGTCGACCGAGCGCATGGTGTCGAACAGCATGAGCAGCTGCCCGGCGCCCTGCTGCTGGCCGGTGATGTCGGTCAGGCTCAGCCCGGCCACCTCCGCCCACGGCAGCACCTGCATCGCCGAGCGGCGGCGGCCCAGCCCGACCCGCCGCTCCCGGATGGCGAGCTTGGCCAGCACCCAGTCGCGGGTGCGGGTCGGCTCCATCCCGGCGTCGACGACGGTGACGCGGGTGTCCGAGCCGGCCAGCGACGCGTGCGCGTCCAGCAGCTGGCCGAGGACCAGGACCTCGTTGGGCCGCTGGTTGAACTGGCGCATGTTGACCGAGCCGGTGGCGAGCGTGACGGCGGTCGGCTCGATCGCGGTGACCCGCAGCATCGGCACGAAGACCCGCCGCCGGGTGGTCAGCTCGACGACCACGCCGAGGATCCGCGGCGGCTGCGTGTCGAGGCGCAATCCGGCGACGAGGTCGCGGACCCGGCCGATGGATTCGCCGTCCGGGCCGAACACCGGCAAACCCGACAGCTGAGCTGCGAAAACCCTGTTGACCGCTGCCATGCCGCCGACCCTATCGGCTGGTCGCCCAGGCGGCGATTTCCGGCACTGTGACGAACGCCGGGTCGTCGCTGTCCACGCCGTGTTCGGCGGACTCTTCGACCCTCCAGAGCCAGTTCTGCACGGCCCGCACCAGCGTCCAGGCGCGTGCCTTCCCGGCGTCCAGCTCCTGGGAGGCGACGATCAGGTCCATCCGTTCGTCCAGTGTGGACTCGGTGAACCGGTTCCAGAACAACGGGATCACGCCGTACTCGAGGTCGCCGGACAGCGGCTTGGGGTCGATGACCAGCCACGGCTCGCGCTGCCCGGCGAGCACGTTCTGGAAGTGCAGGTCCTCGTTCACCAGCAGGTCGCCCGAGGACGGCCCCAGCTCGCGGCAGATCGCGACGGCGTCGTCGACGAGCCGCCGGTCGAACGGCTCGCCCAGCTCGGCCCAGTGCCGGGGGAGTTCCTCGACCAGCCCCGCGGCCTCGGCGCGGACGCTCCGGGTCAGCTCCGGCGGCGCGGGCACGGCCAGCCGCCGCGCCAGCCCGCCCAGGATCGGGACGGCTTCGCGCAGCGGGAGGTGATCGAGGGTGCGCCCGGCGTCGAGCCGCTCCAGCAGCAGGACGCCGTCGTCCGGCGCGGAGTCCAGCAGCAGCACCGCACCCCGGCCGGCCCATGTGGACAGTGCGACCGGCTCGTCGGTGGACTCGTCGTTGCGCCAGCCCAGTTTCAGCACCACCGGCGTGCCGTCGGCCCGGCGCGCGGGCTGGACGACGCCGACGTAGCCGTGCATCGCCTCGCCCTCGAACGTCAGGCCCCACTCGCGGGCGTACGCGGCGGCGAGGGCCGGCAGAGCGGCCAGCCAGGGGACAGCTTCGGGGCCGAGCACGCGGGGTGCGCGGGCGGCGAAGACCGGAGGCACGCGAAGGTCGTTCACGACCTCAGTCTGGCCGCCGCGTCCAGCGCGTTTCGCCCTGGTGGCCACGGGCGTACGCTGGGTTTTCAGGGGAAATCGCAACCCCGGGAGCAGCCATGGTGGTGGAGATCGTCAGCGCCGTCGTCGTACTGGGCGGAGCTTGGCTCGCGGCCGGCGTGCGCGTGGTCAAGCAGTACGAACGCGGGCTCGTCTTCCGGTTCGGCCGGGTGCGGTCCCGGGTGCAGGAGCCCGGCCTGAAACTGCTGGTCCCGTTCGTGGACCGGATGCAGAAGGTCAACATGCAGATCATCACGATGCCGGTCCCGGCGCAGGACGGCATCACCCGCGACAACGTCACCGTCCGGGTCGACGCCGTCGTCTACTTCAAGGTGATCGACCCGGTCGTCGCCGCGGTCAACGTGCAGGACTACCGCGCCGCCGTCGGCCAGGTCGCGCAGACGTCGCTGCGCTCGATCATCGGCAAGAGCGAGCTCGACGACCTGCTGTCGAACCGCGAGCACCTCAACGAGGGCCTGGAGCTGATGATCGACAGCCCGGCGCTCGACTGGGGCATCCACATCGACAAGGTCGAGATCAAGGACGTCGCGCTGCCGGAGGCGATGAAGCGCTCGATGTCCCGGCAGGCCGAGGCGGAGCGGGAACGCCGGGCGCGCGTCATCTCGGCCGACGGTGAGCTGCAGGCGTCGCACAAGCTCGCGCAGGCCGCGGCGACGATGGCCGACACGCCGTCGGCGATGCAGCTGCGGCTGCTGGAGACGGTGGTCCAGGTGTCGTCGGAGAAGAACTCGACGCTGATCCTGCCGTTCCCGGTGGAGCTGCTGCGCTTCCTCGACGCGCACACCCCGAAGCAGGCCGCGACACCCGCGGCCCCGCCGGCGCCCGTCGCGCCGGCGATTCCCGAGGCCGCGCCGGAACCCGATGCGATGGAAGCGAAACCGGAGGCGAACGGGCACGCGGCCCCCGCTCCGCGCACCCCCGGCGACGCGGCGCTGCCGACGTCCGACTAGCTGTCGAACTGGCCGTTCACGCCCAGGATGATGAACGTCGTGAAGAAGCCGACCCACAGCGCGACGACGACGTAGCCGATGATCACGGCGGCCGTGGCGACCCCGCGGCCGCCGCCTTCGCCGCGGTTGGTGCGGCTCAGCGCGATGTGGCCCATGATCAGCCCGGGCAGCGCGGTGATGCCGGAGCAGAAGCCGAGGATCGAGCAGACCAGCGCGCCGATGGCGAGCGCGTTGTCCTGGGTGCGCGGGGCGCCCGGGTACGGCTGGGCGTACGGCGCCGGCGGCGCGTAGGGCGCCGGCGGCGCGTAGGGCGCGCCGTACGCCGGCGGGTACGGCTGCGCGTACGTCTGGTAGCCCGGGGCCGCGTACGGCGTGCCGGGGATGTGCGCCGCGGGCGTCTCGAACGCCCCCGGCGGCAGGCTCCCGGCGGCCGGGTACGGCGGCGGCGGCGTGGCACCGGTGACCGTCGTGTCGGCGGCCGTGCCGCTCGCGACGGTGTGGTCCGCGGCGGTGCTGTCCGAAACCGTGCTGTCGGCGATGGTGCTGTCCGGGACCGTGCTGTCGAACGTCGGGTCCGCGGTCGCGGGCGGTTCGTAGGACCCCGGGTCGTACGACGACGACTCGGTGGTCGACGGCGGGTCGTACGACGTGGACGGGTGGTCCTTGTCGCCGGACGGGTCGGTCATCGCGGGCCCCCTCGGTGCGTGCAGGACCTCAACTTAGCCGGTCAGCGGAAGAGGCCGTTCGCGGCGCCGACCCCGAAGATGAGGATGAACCCCAGGATGTTGAGCGCGATCGCGGCGTAGCCGACGATGAACGCCGCCATCGCCAGGCCCTGGCCTTCCGCCTGACCGGCCTTGGCCTTGTTGTAGGCGATGTGGCCCATGATGATGCCCGCGACGCTGATCAGGAAGCACAGGAAGATGCCGGCGATCGAGCAGATCAGCGCGCCGACGGCGAGCCCGGGGCCTTCCTTCGGCTGCATCCCCATGCCGGGGTACTGCTGGCCGTAACCGGGCTGCGGGTAGCCGCCCGACGGGTACTGCTGGCCGTAACCCGGCTGCTGGTAGCCGCCCGACGGGGGCTGCTGGAAACCACCCGACGGCGGCTGCTGCTGGCCGTACGGGTCGTTCGGATCCTGCGGATAAGTCATGGTTCCTCCCCTTCCGGTCGCACTTTACGGTGCTGAGGGGGCCGGGCGTGAGCGCCCTCATAGCAGGGTCGCCCGTTTCGGGTCATACTCACCGGTAACCCAGCGCCGGGAGCGGCGTCGTAACCGGAAAGGGAGCCGTGATGGCCCGTCTCGCCCAGACCGCCGGCCTGTCCGACGTGCAGTCGGAGATCCTCGCGACCGTCCGCCAGTTCGTGGACAAGGAGGTCATCCCGCACGCGCAGGAGCTCGAGCACTCCGACACCTACCCGGCCGACATCGTCGAGGGCATGAAGGAGATGGGCCTGTTCGGGATCACCATCCCGGAGGAGTACGGCGGGCTCGGCGAGTCGCTGCTGACCTACGCGCTCGTCGTCGAGGAGATCGCGCGGGGCTGGATGAGCGTGTCCGGCGTGATCAACACGCACTTCATCGTGGCGCACATGATCACCCGCCACGGCACCGAGGCGCAGAAGCGGCACTTCCTGCCGCGGATGGCGACCGGCGAGGTCCGCGGCTCGTTCTCGATGTCCGAGCCGGACCTCGGCTCCGACGTCGCCGCCATCAAGACGCGCGCGAAGAAGACCGACGACGGCTACGTCGTCGACGGCGCCAAGATGTGGCTGACGAACGGCGGCTCGTCCAACCTGATCGCGCTGCTCGTCAAGACCGACGAGGGCGCCGAGAAGCCCCACCAGAACCTGACGGCGTTCCTCGTCGAGAAGCCCGAGGGCTTCGGCGAGGTGGCACCGGGGCTGACCATCCCCGGCAAGATCGACAAGATGGGCTACAAGGGCGTCGACACCACCGAAGCGGTGTTCGACGGCTACAAGATCGGCGCGGACATGGTGCTCGGCGAGGCGCCGGGCAAGGGCTTCGCGTACATGATGGACGGTGTCGAGGTCGGCCGCGTGAACGTCGCGGCGCGGGCGTGCGGCATCGCGATCCGCGCGTTCGAATTGGCGGTGGAGTACGCCCAGCAGCGCAAGACGTTCGGCAAGGCGATCGCCGAGCACCAGGCCGTGGCGTTCAAGCTGGCCGAGATGGCGACCAAGGTCGAGGCGGCCCACCTGATGATGGTGAACGCGGCTCGCCTGAAGGACTCTGGCGAGCGCAACGACGTCGAGGCGGGCATGGCCAAGCTGATCGCGTCGGAGTACTGCGCGGAGGTCACGCAGGACTCGTTCCGCATCCACGGCGGCTACGGCTACTCGAAGGAGTACGAGATCGAGCGGCTCATGCGCGAGGCCCCGTTCCTGCTGATCGGCGAGGGCACGAGCGAGATCCAGAAGACCATCATCAGCCGCGGCCTGCTGCGCGAATACAAGTCCCGTTCCTGAGACCGCCACTTTCGCTGGGAAAGATGCGTCCGAGGGGCCTTCGTACGTATCTTTCCTAGCGAAAGTGCGAAGCGACTTGTCGACATATCGGCGGCGTCCGGCCTTTCGGGGTAAGCGGCTCGCACGGTCCGGGTGTTCTTGACAAGATGGACGCCCAGGACCCACGACTGCGCAGGTGATGATGGTGAGTAGTCCCTTTGGCGGGGGCCGGGCGCCCGGCAACCTGCCGCGGCTGCCGACGCCGCCGACCGGCTGGCCGATCGGGTCGTACGCGACCTACGGCGAGGCCCAGCAGGCGGTCGACTTCCTCGCGGAGAACGAGTTCGCGGTCGGCGACGTCACCATCGTCGGCGTCGACCTGATGCTGGTCGAGCGGGTCATCGGGAAGCTTTCGTGGGGGCGGGTCCTCGCCACCGGCGCGGTGTCCGGCGCCTGGTTCGGCCTCTTCGCCGGCCTGCTGCTCGGGCTGTTCGTCAACCAGGGGTTCGCGCTGCAGCTGCTCACCGGCCTGGTGCTGGGCGTGCTGTCCGGGCTGGCGTTCGCCGCGATCGGGTACAGCATGTCGCGCGGGCGCCGGGACTTCTCGTCGGCGAGCCAGCTCGTCGCGGGCCGGTACGACGTCCTCTGCCAGCCGCGGTCGGCCGAGCGGGCGCGGGAACTGCTGGCGAAGCTCGCGCTCAAACCGCCGTCGTGAGGTTTACCGCCAATATCAGGCGATAATCACAGTTCGGCATGCACTGGCCTGAATCGTTACCGATACTGCTTGCGGGGTGTGATCGCCCGGCATAAGTTGTCCGACACCAGTCGGGCGGCCCCGCCCACCAGCGTGGCGGCCCGAGCACTAGCACGTCGGGGTGCTGGCGCGGTTTCGCCTCATCGCGTCGCGGTGCCCACCGGGCACCGCGGTAACCGGCGTGCACGCGGGTGAGGAGGCCTGATGGGGAAGAGGATCGGCGCGGGCAAACGGGGGCGATCGCCCGGCCGTACCACCGCCCTGCTGGGGGCAGGGGCATTGCTGACCGGTCTCGTGGCCGGCTGCGGCTCGGGCGGTGGCACGAAGATCAACGTCTACTACGCACCCGAGGACAGTTTCCAGAAGGTCGTGGACAACTGCAACAAGGCGGCGAACGGCCGCTACGAGATCGTCTACAACAAACTCCAGCGCGGCTCGGACGACCAGCGGCTCCAGATGGCGCGGCGGCTGGCGGCGGGCGACACCGCGATGGACGTACTGGGGCTCGACGTGACCTGGGTTTCGGAGTTCGCCGAAGCCGGCTGGGTCGATGAATGGAAGGACCAGAACAAGGCCGCGGCCTCCGAAGGCGTCCTGCAGGGACCGCTCGACACCGCGACCTACAACGGGAAGCTCTACGCGGCCCCGAAGAACACGAACATCCAGCTGCTCTGGTACGACGACCGGATCACCCCGACCCCGCCCAAGACGTGGGACGAGGCGATCCAGAAGTCGCAGGAGCTCAAGCAGCTGGGCAAGCCGTACAGCATCGTCTTCACCGGCGCGCAGTACGAAGGCCTCGTCGTCTTCTACAACACCCTGGTCGCGTCGATGGGCGGGCACATCCTGTCCGACGACGGCAAGTCCGTGGTGATGGACGACGGCGCCGTGAAAGCGCTCGCCCTGCTGAAGAAGATCACCGATTCGGGGATCACCGACGCGTCGCTGACCAACTCGAAGGAGGACGACGTCCGGCAGACGTTCCAGCGCGGTGACGCCGCGTTCGAGCTGAACTGGCCGTTCGTCTACGCCTCCTACGCGAAGGACAAGGCGTCGGACGTCTCGCACTTCAAGTGGGCCGTCTACCCGCAGGCCGAGGCCGGCACGCCGGCCAAGACCACGATCGGCGGGTACGACCTCGCTGTCAGTTCGCTGTCACAGCACAAGCCCGAGGCGTACGAAGCCGCGTTGTGCCTGCGGAGCCCGGAGAACCAGAAGTTCTCGGCGATCAACGACGGCGTCCCGCCGACCATCGAATCGGTGTACCACAACGACACGCCGCTCGACCCGTCGAAGCCGGCGGGCGACGACAACCCGAACATGGCGATCAAGTACCCGATGCGCGACTCGATCCTCGACGCACTGAAGGACGCCGCGGTCCGGCCGCTGACCCCGGCCTACCAGAACGCGTCGACGGTGATGTCGAAGATCCTTTCGCCACCGGCCGAAATCGATCCGCAGGCCACCGCGGACAAGCTGCGCCAGCAGCTCAGTGACGCGCTCCAGTCGAAGGGAGTGATCCCGTGACCGTTCAGGACTCCACCCCGGCCGACACCGCCGGGGCCACCGTCGCCGAAGGAGCGACGTCCCACAAGAAGGGCAAACCCGCCCTGTCCGAGGGCAAGAAGGCCGAGCGGAAGCTCGGGCTCTGGCTGTGCGCGCCCGCGTTCGTCGTGATGATCGCCGTCACCGGCTACCCGATCGTCTACTCGATCTGGCTGTCGCTGCAGCGGTACGACCTGCGGTTCCCGGCGCAGCAGCAGTTCGTCGGCTTCGACAACTACGGCGCCGTGCTGTCCAACTCGTACTGGTGGACGGCGTTCGGGACGACCATGCTCCTGACGGTCGTGTCCGTGGCGATCGAGTTCGTCCTCGGCATGGCACTGGCGCTGGTGATGCACCGGACGCTCGTCGGCCGCGGTCTCGTCCGGACGGTCGCCCTGATCCCGTACGGCATCGTCACGGTCGTCGCGGCGTTCTCGTGGTACTACGCGTGGACGCCGAAGACCGGCTACCTGGCGAACTGGCTCGCCTCGGACGGCGCGCCGCTCACCGAGCAGTGGCCGTCGCTGTTCATCATCATCGGCGCCGAGGTGTGGAAGACCACGCCGTTCATGGCGCTGCTGCTGATGGCGGGCCTGGCGCTGGTGCCAGACGACCTGCTCAAGGCCGCCGCGATGGACGGCGCGAACGGCTGGCAGCGGTTCACGAAGGTGATGCTGCCGGTGATGAAGCCGGCGATCCTGGTGGCGCTGCTGTTCCGCACGCTCGACGCGTTCCGGATCTTCGACAACATCTACGTCCTCACCGGCGGCGCGCAGGACACCGGGTCGGTGTCCATGCAGACCTACGACAACCTGGTCAAGGGGCTCAACCTCGGGATCGGGTCGACGATGGCGGTGCTGATCTTCATCACGGTGGCGATCATCGCGTTCATCTTCATCAAGGTGTTCGGCACGGCCGCACCGGGTTCGGATACTGGGGGTAAGCGCTGATGGTGATGGGAACCGTCACGACGGGCCGCAAGCTTCGCTGGGGGCTCGTCGACATCCTCGTGCTGGTGTTCGCGCTGGTGCCGGTGCTCTGGGTGGTCTCGCTCTCGTTCAAGACCAAGGACACGCTGACCGACGGGTACTTCATCCCGCAGTCGTGGACCTGGCAGAACTACGCGGACATCTTCCAGACGTCGGAATTCCTGCTGGCACTGGTCAACTCGATCGGCATCGCGATCATCTCCACGGTGATCGCCGTGGTGCTGGGCACGATGGCCGCCTACGCCATCGCCCGGCTGGAGTTCCCCGGCAAGCAACTGCTGGTCGGGCTCTCCCTGCTGATCGCGATGTTCCCGCAGGTGTCGCTGGTGACGCCGCTGTTCAACATCGAGCGGAACCTGGCGCTGTTCGACACGTGGCCGGGGCTGATCCTGCCCTACATCACGTTCGCGCTGCCGCTGTCGATCTACACGCTGTCGGCGTTCTTCCGGGAAATCCCGTGGGAGCTGGAAAAGGCGGCGAAGATGGACGGCGCGACGCCGGCCCAGGCGTTCCGGAAGGTGATCGCGCCGCTGGCCGCGCCGGGTGTGTTCACCACCGCGATCCTGGTGTTCATCTTCTGCTGGAACGACTTCCTGTTCGCCATCTCGCTGACGTCGACCACGGCGTCGCGCACGGTGCCGGCGGCGCTGTCGTTCTTCACCGGGTCCTCGCAGTTCGAGGACCCGACCGGGCAGGTGAGCGCGGCCGCGGTCGTGATCACCATCCCGATCATTGTGTTCGTGTTGTTCTTCCAGCGTCGCATCGTGGCGGGGCTGACCTCCGGTGCGGTGAAGGGGTAGTCATGGCAGAAATCGTCCTCGACAAGGTGTCGAAGAAGTACCCCGACGGCGCGCTCGCGGTGTCCGAAGTGGACATCACCATCGGCGACGGCGAGTTCCTCGTGCTGGTCGGTCCGTCCGGCTGCGGGAAGTCGACCATGCTGAACATGGTGGCGGGCCTGGAGGACATCTCCTCCGGCGAGCTGCGCATCGACGGCAAGCGCGTCAACGAGAAGGCTCCGAAGGACCGGGACATCGCGATGGTGTTCCAGTCCTACGCGTTGTACCCGCACATGAGCGTCCGCGAGAACATGGCCTTCCCGCTGCGGCTGGCCAAGGTGGACGACAAGACGGTGCGGGCGAAGGTGGAAGAAGCGGCGACGATCCTCGACCTGACCGCGCACCTGGACCGGAAGCCGGCCAACCTCTCCGGTGGCCAGCGCCAGCGCGTCGCGATGGGCCGGGCGATCGTCCGCAACCCCAAGGCGTTCCTGATGGACGAGCCACTGTCCAACCTGGACGCCAAGCTCCGCGGCCAGATGCGGACGTCGGTGTCGAAGATCCAGAAGCAGCTCGGCACGACGACGCTGTACGTCACGCACGACCAGACCGAGGCCATGACCCTTGGCGACCGGGTCGTGGTGCTGCGCGGCGGTTTCGTGCAGCAGATCGGTGCCCCGCAGTTCCTCTACGAAAACCCGGCGAACCTGTTCGTCGCGGGGTTCATCGGCTCGCCGTCGATGAACTTCGTGCCGGCCACGCTGGAGAACAACGAGCTGCGCACGCCGCTGGGCACCACCCCGCTGACGGACCGGATCCGGCAGCTGGTGGAGAAGGCGGACGCGCCGCGCGAGGTGCTCGTCGGCATCCGGCCGGAGCACTTCGAGGACGCGGCGCTGGTCGAAGCCGGCCAGAAGACGGGCGGTGGCACGTTCACCGCGCACGTCGACGTCCTCGAGTCGATGGGGTCGGAGAAGTTCGCCCACTTCACCGTCGAAGGGGAAACCGCCACGTCCGCGGAGCTCGCGGAACTGGCGGCGGACAGCGGCTCGGCCGACGTCCCGGGGTCGGCGTCGCAGATCGTGGCCCGGCTCTCGGCGGAATCGGCCGCCAAGGAGAACTCGGACCTGCAGGTCTGGTTCGACGCGGACAAGGTCAAGCTCTTCGACCCGGCCAACGGCAAGAACCTCACCTACGAGGACTGAACGGTAGTGCCGTGAAGGGCACCCTCAGGGACTCCAAGTCCCTGAGGGTGCCCTTCAGGGCGTTTCAGGCCTTCGGCAGCCGCGAGTAGATCGACGTCGCCGCGGTGCGGGCCAGTGCGCACGTGCCGTCGCCGGCCGTGCCCGCCGTCTCGACCACACTGATCTCCGCCAGCTCACGGCGTCCGGGCAGGCCCGGCGCCGGCTGGGTGCTGTCGACCAGGCAGAACGCGCCCGCGAGCCGGACCTGGGCCGCGCGGCCGCCGAGCGTCTCGACCGGGCCGTTCGTGCCCGCGGTGTCCACCGTGAGCTTGATGCCGACCTTGCCGCGGATGCAGCTGTGCCCGGCCAGCCCGATGGTCGGCTGGCTGCCGGCGCCGGCGGGGTCGTCGAGGTCGTGGCTGTCGAGCAGCGCGCAGGGCGCGACCCGGCCCCACGAGCGCTCGGGGAACGTCAGCCGCCCGACCTTGCCGGCGGTGACCGCGGCGAGCACCGAGCCGACGGTGGCGTCCGCGGTCTCGCAGCGGCCGGGCTGGTCGGCGGGACCGCTGTCGGTCACCGACACGTCCAGCCGGTTGCCGTCGGCGAAGATGATCGTGCGGGTGCAGGCGGTGTGGTCGTTGAACATCGACTGCTGCACCGAGACGCCGTCGGGCACCGGCCCCGCGTAGTCGTAGGGCTTGATGTTCGGGTCGGAGTCGAAGGCCAGCGGCCCGACGAGGATCGTGCGCCAGCCGAGGTCGGCCTGGCAACTCTCGAACGTCGGCACGGCGACGGCGCCGGCCGCGACCTTGGGCACGTCGAGCATGCTGCAGTAGTCGACGGTGCCGAAGTCGCCGAGCGCGGCGGACGCGGTCAGGGGCGTCGGCCCCGAGCCCTCGGCCGGGTCGGACGCGGCCTGCGTGGTGGCGCAGCCGGCCGAAAGCAGGGCGCAGAACATCGCGACGACCAAAGATTTCCAACGCGGGTACACGGGGTGCAAGTATCACCACATCCGGCCGAAAAGCCACCCCTGACGGGGACATCTCTCACTATTTTCCGCTGGGTGAGCGACAAACGCGCAGGTCCTCGGTTTTCCGCTGCGCGAGCTGCGGTTTCCGCAGTGCCTGAAGGACTTTCGCTTTCGCCGTCCCCTAAGGGAACGATCCTTCCCGCGAGTGATGCGGAACCGGGTGGCCGGGTGGTGAAGTGGGTATATCGGAAGTTCGAGGAAAGGGAAGACGATGAGCGCACCGGTCACCCGGCGACTGAGCCGCCCCCGCCACGGCCGCATGATCGCCGGCGTCTGCGCCGGTCTCGCGCAGCGGTACGGCATGAAGCCCAACACGGTCCGGTTGCTGGCGGTGCTGTCCTGCCTGCTGCCCGGACCCCAGTTCGTGGCCTACCTCATCCTGTGGGCGGTCATCCCGGCCGAGTGACGGGAGCGGGGAAGCCGAACCAGGCGGGAGCTACGACACCCGCCTGGTTTGTGGTGCCGGCGGTCCTCAGGGCCGCCAGGAGCACATCGCTTCGTCGATCTCCTGCTCGTCCAGTGGCGGGTGCGGCAGCTCCGTCGCCTTGCCAGGCTCCGCGCGCAGGCCGTCGAGCAGCATGCCCAGGCACCGGCGCCACAGTGACGGGTCCACCGCGCACGTGAACTCGACCACCGAGCCGACCATCATGTGCAGCAGGGGGATGTCGGTGGGGGCGAAGTCGGCGCGCAGGCCGCCCGCTGCCTTGGCCCGCTCGACGAGCTGTGTGATCAACGGCACCATGCGGGCTTTCGCGTCCGCGACGTGCTCGTGGCCGAACTTGTTGGACAGCATGATCTCGCGCAGCCCGCGGTCTGTGGAATGCAGCTCGGCCGCCTTCCACGTGAAGCTGACGAACGCTTCCCACGCGTCTTCGGCCTTCAGCGCGTCCGCCGCGAGGTCGCCGATTTCCTCCATGCGCTCGGCGAACATGGCTTCGACCAGGTGTTCCTTGCTGGGGAAGCGCCGGTAGACCGTGCCGACGCCGAGGCCGGCGTGGTGCGCGATGTCGTCGAGGGTGGCTTCCAGGCCGCGTCGGCCGAAGACCTCGCGGGCGGCCTGGAGGATGCGGCGGCGGTTCAATTCGGCGTCACGCCGCAGCGGCCGCGCCGGTGCGGCGGGACTCGCGTCCCGTGTCATGCGTCCCACTCTACCAATGAAGTAGAGGCACCTTCTCCGGTTCTTGTGTACGTTGGGCCACGTAAGGGGAGATACCTACTCCACATAGCTTCCTGATCACTTTCAGTGAGGACACCCATGACCGAGTCCACGCTCGTCGTCGCGCCGTCGGGGGACGCGCGCGCCGCCGAGAACCCCCACCACGCCAGACGGTGGCTGATCCTCGTGATGATCGGCCTGGCCCAGCTGATGGTCGTTCTCGACGCGACCGTCGTGAACATCGCGCTGCCTTCCGCCCAGCTCGACCTGGGCTTTTCCAACGACGCGCGGCAATGGGTCGTCACGGCGTACGCGCTCGCGTTCGGCAGCCTGCTGCTGCTCGGCGGGCGGCTCGCGGACCTCTTCGGCCGCAAGAACACCCTGCTCGTCGGCCTGGCCGGCTTCGCCGCGGTGTCCGCGTTCGGCGGCGCGGCGAGCAACATCGAGATGCTCCTGATCGCCCGTGCGGCACAGGGCGTGTTCGGCGCGCTGCTCGCGCCGGCCGCGCTTTCGCTGCTGACCACGACGTTCACCGACCCGAAGGAACGCGGTCGCGCGTTCGGCGTGTTCGGGGCCATCGGTGGTGGCGGCGCGGCCGTCGGCCTGCTGCTCGGCGGCGTGCTGACCGAGTACCTCGACTGGCGCTGGTGCATGTTCGTCAACATCATCTTCGCCGTCGTCGCCTTCGTCGGCAGCTCGATCCTGCTGCGCAACCAGCGTGACGCCGGCCCGCGCCCGAAGCTCGACCTGCCCGGCACGGTCACCGCGTCCGCGGGCCTCTTCGCGCTGGTCTTCGGCTTCGCGAACGCCGAGTCGGACTCGTGGTCGTCGGTCTCGGTGTGGGGCTTCCTCACGGCGGGTGTGGTGCTGCTGGGCGTGTTCGTGTGGCTGCAGCAGCGTGTCTCGCACCCGCTGCTGCCGCTGCGCGTGCTGCTCGACCGCAACCGCGGCGGCTCGTACCTGGCGATGTTCCTGCTCGCCATCGGCATGTTCGCGATCTTCTTGTTCCTGACGTTCTACGTGCAGCAGAACCTGAGGTTCACGCCGATCCAGAGCGGTGTCGGGTTCCTGCCGATGGTGGCGACGCTGATGCTGGCCGCCACCACCGCGACGGCCGTCCTGCTCCCGCGCTTCGGCCCGCGGCCGCTGGTGCCGACGGGCATGGCGATCGCGGCGGTCGGGCTGTTCTGGCTCAGCCGCATCGACCTCGAAAGCACGTACGCCAGCGGGGTCCTCGGCCCGCTGCTGGTGATGGGCTTCGGCATCGGCCTGGCGATGGCGCCGGCGATGAGCGTCGCGACGTTCGGCGTCGAGGCGCACGACGCCGGGGTCGCGTCGGCGGCGGTCAACACGATGCAGCAGGTCGGCGGCTCGATCGGCACGGCGCTGCTCAGCACCCTCGCGGGCAACGCGGCGTCGTCGTACCTCGCGGGCAAGGTGCCGACGCCGCAGCTGGTGGCCGAAGCCTCGATCGAGAGCTACACGACGGCGTTCACCTGGGCCGGCTTCATCTTCGCGGCCGGCGCGGTGCTCAGCGGCCTGCTGCTGCGCTCGGGCGCGCCGAAGGGTGAGGCGGCGCCGGGCGTCGTGCACATGTAGGTCCGCTTGAACCTTCCCGGCCCTCCGCGCACTAGCAGGGGTGAGAATGTGCGAAGGAGGGCCGGGTGGGGGCGTCGAGAGAGCTCGATTTCAGCGAGTACTTCGCCGCGCGGGTGCAGCGGTTCCGGCGGGTGGCGTTCGCGCTCTGCGGGGACTGGCACAGCGCCGAAGACCTCGTGCAAGCCATGTTCGTCCAGCTGTACCGGCGGTGGCGCCGGGTGCGCCCGGACACCGTCGACGCCTACGCGCGGCGCATCCTGCTCAACGCGTTCCTCGCCGGGCGCCGGAAAGCGGGTCTGCGCCAGCCGCCGCCGAACCCGTTTCACGTCACCGACGAGCGGGGCACCGGGTCGGTCTACTTCCTGGCGCTGCTCGACGACGCTTCCAGCGGCGGCGCTTCGTCGATGGTGCGGTGCGGCACCGCCGTTCCGAGCCAGGTGAGCTGCGAGGTCGAGCAGCTGAAGGAAGGCGGCCTGCGGAAGGTGACCGAGCGCGCGAACGGCGTGCTGACGTACCGCGCGTCGCTGACCGCGCCGGGGATGAACGTCGAGTTCTGGTCCAGCAACAGCGGTGTCCTGGAACAGAAGGGCGTCCCGCTGCCGGTCCAGCGGCCGGAACCGACGTTGAACGCCGTACAGGTCAGGGGGTTGGCGCTCACGCCGGGCCTCGGCTGAAGATCCACTTTGGACGGGGCACCCGATCGGGTGGTAGACACCGAACTGTTCGCATGGTGCGGTGGAAAACCCGATCGAGTGCGAAGGGGTGAAACCTTGCGGGAGCCTGAGGTGGCGCCGGATCTCGTCGACGCCGCCCGGCGCCTGGCCACCGCGATGGCGGGGGCCGGAGCCGCCGACCGGGAGGCGATGGCCGTCGGGTTCGCGCGGGAAGTCCTGGCTTCGCGGGGTGCCGAAGCGCGGTTTGCAGCGTTCTACGAACATTGCCCGTCCGGCGTCGTTCTTGTCGACCCGGAAGGTGTTGTCGGGGCGGCGAACCCGGCGTTCCTGCGGCTGGCGCACGCCGCCGGGGAAGCCGGGCTCGTCGGCACGCGCGCCGAAGACCTCGGGGCGACCATGCGGGACCGCTCGGCGCTGCGCGCGGCGCTGGAGTCCGGCGACCGGGTGCTGGACCGGCTCGCGATCCACTCCCGGCCCGAGGCTTCGCGCGTCGTCCGGCTGACGGTCAAGACGCTGCCCGGCGAGCGTGACCAGTACCCGATCCTGATGTTCGAGGACACGCACGAACTTCGGCAGCTGCAGGAGACCATCCAGCACCAGAGCCTGCACGACCCGCTGACCGGCCTGCCCAACAACGCGCACTTCCGCTCCAAGCTCGAAGGGATGCTCGCCGACCGCGGCCAGGGCCGGATCGCGTTGCTGTTGCTGGACATCGACGGCTTCAAGGTCGTCAACGACGGCCTCGGCACCGAGGTCGCCGACCAGGTGCTGCGCGGCGTCGCGGGAACGTTGCGCGAGGTTTTCGCGCCGGGTAAAGGTTTTGTCGCACGTCTCTTCGGCGACGGCTTCGCGGTGGCGCTGCGCGGCGACCTCGAGCCGGCGTCGGTGGTCAAGCTGGTCGAGCAGACGATCGCCGAGCTGGCCAAGCCCGTCTACGCGGACGGCGTCGGAGTCGGGGTGAGCGCGAGCGCGGGCATCGTCGTCGCGGAGGTGCCGGGGGCGGAGCACGGCGAGCTGATCCGTTCGGCGGAGGTGGCACTGCACCGGGCGAAAGAGCTCGGCAAGGCGCAGTGGGTGCTGTTCGACCCGGGATCGGGCCAGGCCGACCGCGACCGCTACCGGCTCGCGTCCGCCATCGCCGGGGCGCTGGAGCTCGGCGAGATCACGGTGGTCTACCAGCCGCACGTGGTGCTGCCGGACGCCCGGATCGTGACGTCGCTCAACGCGGCGCTGCTGTGGAACCACCCCACCCGCGGCCGGCTGCGCGCGGAGGAGTTCTACCCGCTCGCGGAGACGACCGGCATGACGGTCCCGCTGGGCAAGCACCTGCTGGCGAAGGCGCTGGAGACGAAGGCGAGCTGGGTGTCCAGGTTCGGCGACGGCTCCCCGATGGTGTGCCTGACGCTGCCCCGCCGGATGGCCATCGACGCCGACCTGGTCGGCATGGTCCGCGCGGAGCTGGACCGGGCGGGCCTGGAGCCGAGGCACCTGATGCTGTGCGCGGACGCGGAGTCCCTGATCGACGACCGCGGTGACCTGGTCGAGGCACTGGGCCACCTGGCGCGCCTCGGCGTGCTGTTCGTCCTGAACATCACGGGCCTGCCGGAGCTGGAACTGGTCCCGGCCCACGCGATCCCGGCCCCGGCGGTGATGCTGCGAGGCCCGATCGTCGACGTCCTGGCCGCGGACGACGCCCCGGCGTGGGCCCGGCGGAACGTGCGCCAGCTGGTGGAGCGCGCGGAGGAGATGGGCGTCAAGGTCGGCGCGTACGGAGTGGTCTCCCAGACGCAGGCGGAGCTGCTGTACGGGCTGGGGGTGGTGGTCGCCTCGGGCAGCTACCAGCCGGAGTACCAGACCAGCTCGGAGGCGGAGACCTGGGTGGGCCGCACCTTCCCGATGGGCTGAACGGCCTGGGAAGATACCGGAGTGCTGGAACTCTGGGGGACCTTGCCGGACGGCGACGTGGTCGCGTCCACAGTGGATGCTTCCGGCCGGATGATCGCGCTGTACGCCGACGGGACCCTGCTGGTGGACGGAACGCCGTCCGGCCGGGTGACCGATCCGGGGCAGTACCCGATGATCGACGCCGCAGGTGAAGGCTTCGTGCTGGTCGACCGCCGGTGCCAGGTCCGGCGCGGCCACGAGGCCCCGCGCAACGGCCGGATCCTCGACGCCGCCGGCCGCACCGTGACGGAGTTCCACGCCGGTGACGGGATCGAAGCGGTGGTCACGGGCCCGGGCGGGGACATCTGGATCAGCTACTTCGACCAGGCCTCGATCCTCGACGGCGGCGAACGCCGCAGCAACCCCGGCCTGATCCGGTGGACCTCTGCGGGGAAGCCGGCGTGGCGCGCGGAGCACGAACCAGGTCTCTACTGGATGGACTGCTACGTCCTCAACGTGGCGGAGCGGCGGACCTGGGCCGTGCCCTACACCGCGCTACCGCTGGTCGAAGTGGGTCTCGACGGGATCCGCTCGGTCCGGAAGTCACCGCTGCGGAGGCCACGCGGGGTGGCCGTCTCCGGCGCCGAGGCCGTGTTCCTCTCGATGGCCGGTGAGCCCGACGGCTTCTACTGGCACCTCGAACCCGCCCGCCTGACCGAGGACGAGGTCGTGCCGGGAGATCCGGTGCCACTCGCGCTGCCGGATGGGACCGGTCTCAGGAAGCCGCTGCGGTGGGTGTGCCGTAGTGACCGGATCTGGCTGCTCCAGGGCCACACCTGGTACGTCCTACGGCTCTAGCTAGCGCTTCGTCCGCAGCTGCTCGATGACCTCGTCGTCCCACCGGTGTGTGCGGATCAGCCGGTACCGCTCCGCCGCCACCCACATGTACGCCTCGGCGTCCGTGCGGTCGCCCACCATGCCCGCCTGGCGCAGCATGGCCACCACCGGGACGTACTCCTCCTCGAACCAGCGCTGGGCCACGCTCGCGCGGTCGCAGAACTTGCCCTCGTCCTGCATCAGCCGGAACCCCCACGCCTCCACGTGCTCGCCCAGCTTCGCGTAGTCCCACGGGTCCGACACGATCACCGACGCCCGCGCGTGGCCCGTCAGCGGGACGCGCTCCAGGAACAGCCTCCGGTAGTCCTTGACGATCAGGTCGCCGCGGTAGCGGATGCCGCTCGGGTCGAGCTTGGTGCGGACCACCGTCACCGATGCCTCTATTGTGGACAGTCCCTGCGCGTGGGCGACCGAGACCCGGTGGTGGCCGTCGATGATGAAGTGCAGCTCGCCGACCCGGTAGACCTCGATCGGCGGGATGTCCTCGCCGCGGCGGGCGGCCAGGGCCAGTCTTTCCCAGCGCTCGCGGACGCGGCCCGACGTCGGGCGGAAGCGGCGGTCGAAGTCGCGGCTGCGGTCGACCGTGCCGGCGATCGAGTCCAGCTTGATCACCCGCAGGCCGATCCGGCTCTCGCCGAGGTAGCCGAGCGCCTCCACCACCTCGTGGAACGGCAGCATGATGTTGACGTCGTCGGGCTCGCGGCGCAGCCACGTCGACAGCCGCGAAAGCACCTGCTGACGCCGGGCGCGGAGGAAGTCGCTTTCGGCGTCCGCGCGCGGGAATCCCGTTTCCTTCATGAGAACTCCATGATCCGGTGGCCCACCACGTTGCGGATCCGCGTGTCGCCGACGACCCGGTCGGGCACCGGCTCGCCGTGGGGGTGGATGTGACCGTGCAGCAACCACTTCGGGCGCAAGCGGTCGATCGTCTCGTGCAGGCAGGAAAACCCGCGGTGCGGCGGATCTTCGCGGTCGCCGAGGTCCAGCGGCGGCGAGTGCGTCAGCAGGACGTCGACGTCACGGCCGTCGCGCCGGCGCCGGCTTCGGGCGCGCCGCTCTAGCGCGCGGGACCGGCGCGCCTGCTGGCGTTGTGTCCACTGGTTCGGCCCGTCGTTGTAGCGGATCGAACCGCCGAGACCGGCGAACCGGATCCCGGCGACGTCGACGACCCGGCCGTCGGCGTTGACGCCGCCCGCCGGGCCCGGCCAGACCGTCGGGAAACCGTCCTTCATGGACAGTCCGCCGTACCGCGTGTAGCCGGTCAGGTCCGGGTCGTGGTTGCCGGGCACGAACACGCACGGCGCGTCCAGGGCGCTGGCCAGGAAGGCCAGGTAGTCGTAGGGGAGGTCGCCGGCGCCGATGACGAGGTCGACGGGGCGGCTGCGGACCGCGTCGGTCCACAACCGCTCGTCCACCTCGTCCGCGACCACCAGCGCTTTCGGCACGCCCCCAGGGTACGACGCCGAGCGCTACTTCATGCCGTGCGCGAACCCGGGGTCGGCGACGATGACGAAGGTGATGACGAAGATCCAGAGGAGGCTGAGCGCGAGCGCCCAGGCCTTGAGGTTGGACAGCATGCGAGGCATCACGAATTCTCCGATTCCGGCGTAAAGAAAAAGGGGACCTAGAGCCAGCCGTTCTTCCGGAATATTCGGTACAGCAACAGGCAGATCGCCAGGATCACGGTGATCACCAGCGGGTACCCGAACTTCCAGTGCAGTTCGGGCAGGTAGTCGAAGTTCATGCCGTAGATGCCGGCGATCATCGTCGGCACGGTGATGATCGCCGCCCACGACGTGATCTTGCGCATGTCGGTGTTCTGCTGCAGCGAGATCTTCGCGACCGTCGCGTCGACCAGGGTGGACAGCAGCTCGTCGAACGCCGCGACGCGCTCGGACACGGTCGTGAGGTGGTCGGCGACGTCGCGGAAGTAGGAGCGGACCTCGTCCGGCACCAGCCGCGTGTAGCCCTCGGCCAGCCGCTGGACCGGCGTCGCCAGCGGCATCACCGCCCGGCGCAGCTCCAGGACCTCCCGCTTCATCAGGTAGATCTGCTCGGCGCTGACCAGCGAGCGCGGCGCGAAGACCTGCGCCTCCATCACGTCGATGTCGTTCTCGATCCGGCCCGTGACGTCGAGGTAGTGGTCGACGACGTGGTCGGCGATCGCGTGCACGACCGCGGCCGGGCCGAGCTGCAGCCGCTCCGGGTCGTCGTCCAGCTCACGGCGCAGCCGGGCCAGCCCGGAGTGGTTGCCGTGCCGGACGGTGATCACGAAGTCGCGGCCGAGGAACACCATCAGCTCGCCGGTCTCGACGATCTCGTTGGCCGTCGTCGGCGACTCGTGCTCGACGTAGCGGACGGTCTTGACCACGAGGAACAGCGTGTCGTCGTAGCGCTCCAGCTTGGGCCGCTGGTGCGCTTCGAGCGCGTCCTCGACGGCCAGCTCGTGCAGCCCGAACGTCTCCGCGATGCCCTGGATCTGGTCGGCGTCGGGCTCGTGCAGCCCGATCCAGACGAACCCCTCGTGGCGCTTGCGGACCTCTTTGATCGCCTCGATGTGCGTCCAGCGGCCGGGTACGCGCTTGCCGCCGACGTACACCGCGCAGTCCACGACGTACGCGGACAGCGGCACCGGGATCGGCCGGACGGGGACGCCTTTGGCCCGGCTGTTGCCGCGGCCGCGAAGGCCGCCGAGCGAGGGAATGGCAGGCATGAGGTCTCCTGGGCGTCGTGCGTGGTCGTGCGAGGACGACTGACCAGGCGGAACGGGGTCCGCCCGGCAACACCAGCGCTCCCGAAGCCGCGGGAAGACCTACCAGGAGATGAGCCGGCCGGCCGGTGAGGTGGGAACGCTGGGACTACTAGGGAGCGGACTATCGCCACTACTCATCGGGGTTCCTCACCTCCTTCGGGCCAGGCACGGACGTGTGACGTGGAGAGTGGTGGGGCTCGCGTTGACGAGCGAACACCAATGGTTGAGGGTACTCCTCACTACGGATGCGTGTCGTACCAGGCTCACGCGGTGTTACGCGGACAGGAGAGACGAGTGCAGTTCGGGCGGTACTACGAGGAGTTCGAGGTCGGTGCGGTCTACAAGCACTGGCCGGGCAAAACGGTCACCGAGTACGACGATCACCTGTTCTGCCTGATCACGATGAACCACCACCCGCTGCACCTGGACGCGAACTACGCCGAAGAGACGACCGACTTCGGCAAGAACGTCGTCGTCGGGAACTACGTCTACTCGTTGCTGCTGGGCATGTCCGTGCCGGACGTCTCGGGCAAGGCGATCGCGAACCTCGAGGTCGAGTCCCTCAAGCACGTCAAGCCGACCTTCCACGGCGACACCATCTACGGCGAGACCGAGGTGCTGGACAAGACGCCGTCGAAGTCCAAGGACGACCGCGGCGTCGTCTACGTGGAGACCCGCGGCTACAAGCAGGACGGCCTGATCGTGTGCACCTTCCGGCGGAAGGTCATGGTGCCGAAGCGCTCCTACGGGGAAGCCCGTGGCGGCGAGCAGCCGGGCCGGCCGACCCCGCACGAATGAGGCTCCGATGACGATCGAACTGGACCGCGTCAAAACCACATTGCGCACGTTCGCGGAAGTCGAAGCGCGCGGCGTGTCCCCGTTGTACGACCACCTCGCGACGCAGGCGGCCGAGGACGACGACGTCGCGGGGCTGCTGACGGCCGCCCGCGACGGCGAAGCGCGCGCGACGCTGCTGATGGCGACCGCGCACCGGCTCGTCCAGGCCGACCCGATCCACCCGCTGTCGCGGTACTACCCGTCGCTGGGCGGCTTCGACGGCGTCGACTCCGAGACGTGGCCGCTGTTCCGGTCGTTCCTGCTGGAGCGGGCGGACAAGGCGCGGGCGTTCATCGCGTCGCGCTACACCCAGACGAATGAAGTGCGCCGCGCCGCGCTGCTGTACCCCGCGGTGGCCCGGGCGGCGAAGGAAGCGGGCGGGAAGGTCGCGCTGCTGGAGGTCGGCTGCAGCGCCGGCCTGCTGCTCGGCCTCGACCGCTTCGGCTACCGCTACCAGTGCGACGGCGGCGAGCAGCTGACGGCGGGCCCGGCCAAGGCCGCGGTCGGGCTGCACTGCGCGCTCGACCTGGCTCCGGGCGCGGTGGCGCCCAAGCTGCCGAAGAAGCTCGCGGTGGTGGCGCGGGCCGGGCTGGACCGGTCCCCGGTCGACCTCTCCGACGAGGACGAGCTGGCGTGGCTGGAGGCGTGCGTCTGGGCCGACCAGCCGGACCGCATCCGGCTGCTGCGCACGGCGGCGGCCGAGCAGGCCAAGCACCGCCCACCCCTGATCGAGGGCGACGGCGTAGACGACCTGGCCTCGGCGGCCGCGACGCTGCCTGCGGAGGCCCCGCTGGTGGTGCTGACGAGCCACGTCCTGGCGTACTTCACAGCCGAGCGCCGGGCGGCCTTCGTCGACGCCCTCGCCGCGCTGGCGGCCACCCGGCCGCTGTGGTGGGTGTCGGAGGAGTTCTACGGCGCCGCATTGGAGGGCGTCCTGCCCGGCCGGGCAGACCTCGCGGGTGCGGACGGCTTGGCGACGCTGGGCGTCGTCCGGTGGGCCGAGGGCAAGCCGGAGGCCCACGCGCTGGCCCGCACCGCACCCCACGGCCAGCGGATGACCTGGCTCCCGGCCTAGCCCGGCGACGGACGAGACCGGTCGGCTGCCGAGGATCGGGTACTGCCAGCGGCGGTGGCGCACGGGCTGCTGACGGTCGTCGAACGGGCTCGTGCGGCCGCCGGTCTCGTCGCGCGCGAGGTCGCGGGGCGAGCGCCTTCGGTCGCGTCGCTCGTCGCCGCCCGGTCAGCTCATGGCCGCGCCGGAAAGGTCCGCGCGAGTCCCTGCCCCCGGCGCGAGGTCGCGCTGCGGCGCGCGCCGGCGGTGAGCGTCAGACCGCGTCGGCGCCTGCTTCGCGATCTCGGCGACCGGAGCCTCCGCCCGTCGAACAGCAGCGTCCTGGCTCCCGGCGTAGATCGAACCGGTCCCGGTTACCTCCAACGCCGTCTTGCTCAGGTGCGGGGCAGGGCGTTCCAGCCACGCAGCGTCACGTACAGGAGATCCACGAGCGCGCCGGCCGCCTCCATGTCCGAAAGGTCTGCCGCATCGGCCCAGCGGGCGTCCGTGGCGTCGTCACCTGCCGTGAGCGTGCCGCCCGCGATGCGGCAGGCGTAGTCGTGGATTTCGTAGGGCTCGCGGGTCACGGTGCCGACCAGTGTGCCCGGAATCACGTCGAGGCCCGTTTCCTCCCGCATCTCGCGGATCACGGCCGTTTCGTCTGATTCGCCCGGTTCGACTCGGCCGCCTGGCAGCGACCATTGGCCCGAACCGGGGTCGTTGGCCCGCCGGATGAGGAGTAATCGGCCCTGGTCGTCGTACGCGATCCCGCCGACGCAGCGGACGGTGGTGCCCGTGGAGCCCTTCATGTCCCGAAGGGTAGACGTCAGCGAGGTGAAAACCGATGTCCTGTACACGGAGAGTAGCCATACGGTACACTCCGGACGGCGTGCTGACCCAAGCGCGGGACTTTCCTCCCTCGCGCCCCTTCAGTGCGGTACAACGTAAAAAGTCAGTTTTTTGCTGTTGTCCGGTGTCACCGTAAGAGACGGGATTTGATCGCGGTGAACGTGAAGAAGATTGCGGGCCTCGCCGGTATCGCGTTGGTGCTGTTCTTCGTCATTGCCCAGCCCGGTCAGGCCGCGGGCCTTGTCGGCAACATCGTCGACTTCCTGCGCAGCTCGGCCGAATCGGTGATCACCTTCGTCAGCAACGTGTTCAAGGGCTGATAGGGGGGTTACCCTCGAACCATGTTCGCGCCACGCGACCCCGACGAGTACCTCCTCGACACCGAGCGGCGGGTCATCCGGATCCGCCGCCACTGGGCGGTGCTGCTGTGGGACACCTTCGAGGCGGCGGCTCTGCTCGCCATCTGCGTCCTGGTGTCCTACCTGCTGCCACCGGCGCTCTACATCGGCCAGAACCTGCTCTGGTACGTGGCGCTGATCGTGGTGCTGCGGTTCGCCTACGTGGTGATGGAGTGGTGGGTCGAGCGGCTGGTGGTCACCGACAAGCGGTTCGTCATGACCACCGGGGTGTTCACGACCAAGGTGCTGATGATGCCCATCAGCAAGGTCACCGACCTCAGCTTCGTGCGCACCGCCACCGGTCGCATGATGGGCTACGGCACGATGGTCGTCGAGTCCGCCGGTCAGATCCAGGCGCTCAACAGGATCGACTACCTGCCGCGGGCCGAAGAGTTCTACGACACGATCTCCGAGCTGGTCTTCGGCGACAAGCAGAAGCAGGCTGAGCGCTTCTCGATGATCAAGGCCCAGCGGGCCGCCCGGGGCAAGAAGCCCGTCGGCTGAGCCGTGAGGCCGTCGGCCGCCGCGTGACTTCGCGCTGAGCAGCAGTCCGCGAGCGGGGCGCGGCGGCCTGACCGGAACAAGCCTCATCCCGGCGAGGGTGTGACCCAGCGCATCGTCGACAATGGATCCGATGCGCATCGACCTGCACGCCCATTCCACCGCCTCCGACGGCACCGACACGCCGGCCGGCCTCGTCGCCGCGGCCGCGAGAGCCGGGCTCGACGTCGTCGCGATCACCGACCACGACACCACGGCGGGCTGGGCCCCGGCCACCGACGCCCTCCCACCAGGCCTGACGCTGGTGCCCGGCGCCGAGCTGTCCACCGTCTCGACCGACCCCGAGACCGGCCGCCAGATCAGCGTCCACCTGCTGGCCTACCTCTTCGACCCGGCCGCCGAGGCCGTCGTCACCGAGCAGACCCGGCTGCGGATCGAACGCCGCACCCGGCTGCGCAAGATGGCCGAGCGGATGGCCGCCGACGGCCTGCCCATCGACGCCGACGAGATCTTCGGCCTGCTGCCCGAGGACTCGCCCGCCGGGCGCCCGCACCTCGCGCAGGCGCTGGTCCGCGCCGGGCTCGTCAAGAGCGTCGACGAGGCCTTCGCCGAGTACCTGAACAGCCGTCGCGGCTACTACGTCGCGCGCCGGGACACCCCGGTCGAAGACGCCATCGACATGATCGCCGCGGCCGGCGGGGTCACGGTCATCGCGCACCCCTTCGCCTTCAGCCGCGGCGCCACGATCAGCGAGGACACCCTCGCCGGCCTGGCCGCCCACGGGCTCACCGGCGTCGAGGCCGACCACCCGAACCACGACCCGGCCACGCGCGCCCGCACGCGGGAGCTCGCCGGCGAGCTCGGCCTGCTGGTCACCGGCTCGAGCGACTACCACGGCACGAACAAGACCATCGCCCTCGGCGAATGCACCACCGATCCCGGGCAGCTGGAGGAGCTGGTGGCGCGCGCGACCGGTTTCCAGGTCGTGAAGGGCTGAGATGGCGATCGCCGACTTCTTCGACGCCAAGCTCTTCATGAGCGCGACGATCACCCTCGTCGTCATCATGGACCCGCCCGGCACGGTGCCGGTGTTCCTCAGCCTCGTCGGCCGCAAGCCGCTGGCGACGCGCGCCCGGGCCGCCCGGCAGGCCGTCCTGGTGTCACTGCTCGTGATCAGCCTCTTCGCCGTCGCCGGCCAGGCGATCCTGGCCTACCTCGGCATCGGCATCCCGGCGCTGCAGGGCGCGGGCGGCCTGCTGCTCCTGCTCATCGCGCTGCAGCTGCTGACCGGCAACGGCCACGAGGCCGAGGCGGCCACCGACGACGTCAACGTCGCCCTCGTGCCGCTCGGCACGCCGCTGCTGGCCGGGCCGGGCGCCATCGCCGCGACCATCGTGTTCGTCCGGCAGGCGGACGGCCACATCGGCGCGTACATCGCGCTGGCGCTGGCGATCGTGATGACGCACTTCATCATCTACATCTGCATGCGCTACTCCGGCGTCGTCATCCGGCTGATCAAGGAAAGCGGCATCACGCTGCTGGCCAAGGTGGCCGGTCTGCTGCTCGCGGCGATCGCCGTCGAGCTCGTCGCGAACTCGGTGCGCGGCTTCATCGCCGGCGGCAACTGACCCCCGCCACTCGGGTTGTCCTGCCGGACAGGATCCCGCCCGCGCGTTGACATCGTTGCCACGCCTCCCGCAGCCTGAATCTCAGCTCAGCGGTTGAAACGATTCAAACGCGCCTTGCGGAGGCCTCGATGAAGTGGCTCAGAGCAGTCCTGCCGGTCACGGTCCTGGTGGCGAGCGGCGTGGCCGCGGTGCCCGCCACGTCCGCCGTGGCGGCGCCGGGCTGGCAGAAGTACGTCGTCGCGCCCACGAGCCGGGACGTCCGGCCGGTGCGCGTGCTGTCCACCACCGGCGACGTCACCAACCCGAAGGGCCTGCTGGGGCAGGGCGTCGCGACGCTGAAGCGCCAGGCGCCCCCGCCGAAGCCGGCCTGGCCGGGCGGGACGACGGCGGCCGCGTCGTCGTTCCACGCGCCCAACAACGGCGGCAACGGCCAGCCGCGCACGTACGGCCCCGGCAACGCCGTCGACGGCAACACCGACACGTTCTGGAACGACGACACGCTCGGCGCCTACCCGGACGTGCTGACGATCACCTCGGGCGCGGCGGTCGCGCTCCCCGGCGTCACCGTGCTGTCCAGTGTGGACGGTGTGCCGCAGGACTTCACGGTCGACGTGCTGGACGGCGGCGCGTGGCGCACCGCGGCCACGGTCACCGGCAACACCGCCGTGCAGCGCGCGGTGGCGTTCGACCGCGCGGTGACGACCACGCAGGTCCGGATCACCGTGACCAAGGACCAGGCCACGCCGTCAGGCGAGTTCAGCCGGGTCACCGAGGTCTGGCCGGGGCTGGTCGCCGATCCGCCGACGCCGGTCGCGGTGCTCGACTTCGGCAAGGTCGTCTCGGGCTACCCGAAGATCTCCTTCGCGGGCGCGTCGGCGAACCACCCCGGCATCCGGGTGTCGACCTCGGAAACCCAGCAGTACCTCGGCGAACGCTCCGACTTCAGCCGGTCGGACTTCTCGAACGGGCCGGGCAGCGACCAGATCGCCGTGCCCGCGACGCCGTCCGTCTGGCGTGACACGCAGGGCTGCCAGAGCGGCACGCAGGTGTGCGCGGACGGCCTGCGCGGCTTCCGCTACCTGCGGATCAGCCTCGACGCGCTCGCGTCGGACGCGCCGCTCACGCAGCCGTCCGGCGAGGTGCGGATCACCGGCGTCTCGCTCGACTTCACGCCGTTCCTCGGCACGCCGGACACCTACCGCGGCTGGTTCGAGTCGTCCGACGAAGACCTGAACCGCTACTGGTACAACGCTTCCTACACCAACGAGCTGGGCATGGACACGTTCCGGGCGTCCGATGTGGACCCCCGCGGCGCGTTCTCGCCGTCGCTCGACGGGAAGGTCGTGCTGCACGACGGCGCGAAGCGCGACCGGGACCCGTACGTCGGCGACGTCGCGATCTCCGGGCTGACCGAGTACCTGACGCACCAGGACGGCACGGCGGCGCGCAACGTGCTCGCCGACCTGGCCGACCACCAGCGCGCGGACGGCTGGATCCCGCCCGCGTCGATCAACGGCTACACGCTCCCGCTGTTCGACTACCCGCTCTGGTGGGTCACCGCGAGCTGGGACTACGTGCTCTACACGGGCGACACCGCGTACGCGTCTTCGTACTACGCGAAGCTCGTGAAGACGCTCGACGCGTGGTACCCGTCGGTCACCGACGCGCACGGGTTGCTGTCGAAGGGCCTCAACGGCACCGGCGGCTACGGCGACTACGCGTTCCTCCCGCGCACCGGCGAAGTGACGTACTACAACGCGTTGTACGTCCGCGCACTCCAGGGCGCGGCCGGGATGGCCCGGGCGACGGGGCACGCCGCCGACGCCGATCGGTGGCTGTCGCGGGCTTCCGGCGTCGCGGCCGCGGTGAACCAGTACCTGTGGGACCCGGCGGCGGGGGCGTACCTCGACTCGGCGTCCGGCGCGGTGCGCCACGGCCAGGACGGCAACAGCCAGGCGATCGTCGCCGGGATCGCGTCGCCGGCGCGGTCTTCGTCCTCGCTGGCCCGGCTGGCGGCCGGGGCGTTGCCGTACGGGAACCCGTTCATGGACAACGACACGCTGGTTTCGGACGGCACGAAGCGCGTCTACGCGTTCACGTCGTACCCGGAGCTGGTGGCGCGGTTCCAGACCGGGCAGGCGGCGTCCGCGATCGACCAGATCAAGCGGATGTACGGCTGGATGACCAGCCACGACCCGGGTATCACGGACTGGGAGGGCATCGGCGACGGCGGTTCGCACTACGAGCAGGGCTACACGTCGGCCGCGCACGGCTGGTCCACCGGCGTCGTCCCGGCGCTGACGAACGAGCTGCTGGGCGTCTCGCCGACGTCACCCGGCTTCGCGACGTGGCAGGTTTCGCCGAAGCCGGGCTCGGTCGCGTGGGCGCGCGGGGCGGTGCCGACGCCGAAGGGCGCGTTGTCGGCTTCGTGGGGCCAGCAGGGTTCGGTGTTCTCCCTGACGGTGACGGCGCCGCGCGGGACGTCCGGCTCGCTGGCGGTGCCGGCCGGTCGCGTGGTGCTGCTCGACGGCCGCGTCGTCCGGACGGCCGCGGTGAACGGCACGGTGACGGTGGCCGCGACCGGCGGCACCCACACGGTGCTCGTGGTGCGGTAGTCGGTGCGGTAGGAAAAGCCGTGAAGGCCTCCTTACCGGCTCTTATGGCCGGGAAGGAGGCCTTCACGGCTTTGCGCGGTGGTGCGGGCGCGGCGGCCGGCGCGGGTCCGGCGCGGAAAGTGTCGGTGGTGGTGCGTAGCGTGGGGAACCGTGAAGGAGCAGATGGGCTTCGATTTCGGTGTCGCGCAACCGGTGCGGCTGACGAAGGTGTCGCCGGCGCGGCTGGCCACCTTCGACGACTGCCCGCGCCGGTACCGGCTCGCGTACCTGCAGCGGCCGACACCGCAGCGCACCGGGCCGTGGGCGCACAGCACGCTCGGCGCGGTGGTGCACAACGCGTTGCGGGCGCTGTTCGACCTGCCGGTGCTCAAGCGCGTGCCGCAGAAGGCCGTCGCGCTCGTCGCCGAGTACTGGAAGGACGCCGGGTTCGAGGACGCCGAGCAGGCCGCGCGCTACCGGGCGCGGGCCAAGGGCTGGGTGGCGGAGTACGTCGAGGACAACGACGTCACGCACGACCCGGTCGGGCTCGAGCGCTGGGTGTCGGCGCCGGTCAACTCGACGCCGGGGGAGCGGCCGTCGATGATCATCGAGGGCCGCGCGGACCGCATCGACCAGCGTGACGGCGAGCTGGTGGTCGTCGACTACAAGACGGGCCGCCGCGCGCCGGACGAGTACGAGGCGAGGGCGTCGCAGGCGCTGGCGCTGTACGCGGTGGCGTCGGCGCGCACGCTGCGGACCCCGTGCACCACGGTCGAGCTGCACCACCTCCCGAGCGGCACGATCGCCGCGGCCGAGCACACGCCCGAGAGCCTGCGCCGGCACCTGCAACGCGCCGAAGAGACCGCCGGGGACCTGAGGCTGGCCACGGATACCCTGAACGCGGGCGGCGACGAGGACGTGTTGTTCCCACCCCGCCCCGACCGGCGCTGCGCTTGGTGCGACTTCAGGCCGAGCTGCGCGGTGGGCCAGGAAACGGCCCCGCAGATGCAGCCGTGGGACCTGCTCGCGCCCTGAACAGGAGAGAAAGTGGCCTCACCGGACACCGAGGAACTGGCAACGGTCCCGCTGCCGACCCCACGGCCGGACGACAGAACGACGCCCCACCAGGTCATCACGGACCCGGCGGCGCCTTCACCTGACGCGCCGACCGAAGCCGCCGCGCCGACCGAGACCGGCGAGCAGGCGGATGCCACCTCACCGGAGGCCGTCGAGCAAGTCGAGCCCGCGAAACCCGCGAAGCCGCGCGGCCGCTGGTGGCGGGGCTTCACCGGCTCACTGGCCGCGGGCCTCACGGTCCTGGCCGTCGGCGTCCTCGTGGTCGCGGGAGTCTGCCTGTACACCGACGCTCCCGGCCCCGGCCCGGTGCTGCTGATCGGTCACCCCATCGCCGCGGTGCTGGCGTTGCTGGCCCAGCGGGTCGCCGACCGTCGCAACGGCCTTCCCGCCGCCGGCGCGGGGATCGCCGTGGTCCTGTTCGTGGTCTCCGCGCTGACCCTCTTCTGGCTCACCTGACGAACCCGTAACCCGCGTGACCGAGCCCGGAACTCGCGTGATCAGACCCGGAACTCGCGTGATTGAAGCCGGAACTCGCGAGTTCCGGCTTCAATCACGCCGATGACGTGCTCAATCACGCGAGATACGGGTTACTTCAGGGCCGTGAGGGTGTCGCCGCGTTCTTCCAGCAGGACCGGGCCGGCCGTGCCCAGGCGAACCGGGCCCGTGTAGCCGCGGCGGTCGACGCCGACCGTGCGGATCGTGGAGCCGTCGTTCTCGTTCAGCACCGCCAGGCCGCCCTTGATGGGGACCACCAGCTGGCCCGCGAACGTCACGCCCGGGCCCATCGCGCTGCCCAGCGTCCAGCGCGGGGACAGGTCGTCGCGAGAGAGGGCCAGCACCTTCGAACCGCTGAACCAGTAGACGTTCGCCGCGGTCTGGGACGTCTGCTCGACGCCGCCCTGCGGGTCGGCGGCCAGGTCGGCCGGCGGGACGTCCAGGGGGTACGCCGCGCGCTGGGAGCCGTCGCCGTTGTAGATCACCAGGAGCTTCTGGTCCGGCAGGACCACCGCCGCCAGGTCGCCCGACATCGCGATCACGCGCGCCCGCTTGCCCGCCAGCACCGAGCTGAACGCCACCTGGGGCTCGTCGTCCTTCTCCGGTGCCGCCTTGTAGACGCTCAGGCGGTCCGCCGGGTCGCCCGGGCAGCGCTCGATGACGCCGACCTTGCCCGACGCCGCCGCGACCGTGCCGTACGTGCAGCCGGTGCGCGGCTGCTTGCCCGCGTTGACCAGCGCCGGGACCTGGCCGTACTCGGCGCTCTGCACCAGGTCGTCGCGCCAGGTGTCGAGCAGCTTCTTGCCGGTGGTGGTCACGTGCGAGCCGTCGCTGACCAGCCGGGTGCCCAGCTCGGCGTTGCCGTTGCGCTGGGCGGTGATCCGGCCGGTGCCCGGGTCGAGCTGCGTGACCTCGCTGCAGTTCTCGGTCTTGTGGTAGACGGCGTTGACCCGCCCCCACGTCTCGTTGAGCGTGCACAGCGGCAGGTCACGCGTGTAGTGCCAGCGGATCTGCCCGGTCAGCGGGTCGCGGGCGGCGACCTCGCCGCCGTCCGCCGTGACGACGGTGTCGCCGGTGGCCACCGGGACCGGTGTCGCGCCGCTGCGGGCGCTCCAGATCTCGGCCAGCGAACCGGGCACCGTGTTCGGCGCCGCGGGCAGCGGCGACGGCGGGTCGGCTTCGGTCCGGTCGGTGCCTTCGCTGTCGCTGGTCGCGCCGATGACCAGCGCGACCGCGACGACGACCACCGCGATCACCGCGGCGAACACCCGGTCCCGGCCGCGGTTCCAAGGCGAGCGACGGGCCTTGACCCGCGGCGCGGGTGGAGCAGGTTCGACGTCGTCGAGGACGTCTTCGGAGCCCAAAGCGGCGGCTTCCGAAGGCTGCTCCGGTTCTTCCTCGGGCACGGAAGAAGCAGCCTTGTCCTCGTCGCTCACGTACCTGCTCCCCGCGCTAAAGCCTCAGTCTGCCGACGCAGGTGTATCAGAAGTCGCGGCCGGGCGGCGACGGCGGCGCCGTCGAGCCGGGCGTTCGGCGTTCTCGCCGGACTCCTTCTCCACCGGGCCGGCCGTCTCCGGGGCGGTGCCGCGGGTGCGGCGCCGGGTCCGGGTGCGGCCTTCGGCAGCGTTCTCGCCGGGCTCGGAGCCGGACGTGGCCGCGGTGTCGGTGGCCTCGCCCGGCTCGCCCGTGCGCGCGGCACCGCGGGTCCGCTTGCGCGGGGTGCGGTTGCGCTTGCGCGGTGCTTCATCGGTCTCCGGCGCCGGAGACTCGGGGCCGCCGGCGGCGGTGTTGCCACGGCCCTGCGCGCCACGGCCGCGGCGCTTGCCGCCGAGGTCCTCTTCGACCTCGGCGCCCAGGCCGGCGCGGGTGCGCTTGGCCAGCGGCAGCCGGCCGGTGGTGCCCGCCGGGATGCCCAGGTCCTCGAACAGGTGCTTCGACGACGAGTACGTCTCCACCGGCTCCGGCTTGTCGAGGCCGAGGGTGTCCGAGATGAGCTTCCAGCGCGGCATCTCGTCCCAGTCGACGAGCGTGACGGCGACACCGGTGCGGCCCGCGCGGCCGGTGCGGCCGATGCGGTGGACGTAGGTCTTCTCGTCGTCCGGGCACTGGTAGTTGATCACGTGCGTGACGTCGTCGATGTCGATGCCGCGGGCGGCGACGTCGGTCGCGACCAGCACGTCGACCTTGCCGGAGCGGAACGCGCGCAGGGCCTGCTCGCGGGCGCCCTGGCCCAGGTCACCGTGCACGGCGGCGGCCGCGAAGCCGCGCTCGACCAGGTCGTCGGCCACCTTCTGCGCGGTGCGCTTGGTGCGGCTGAAGATCATCGTGAGGCCGCGGTCGGCCGCCTGCAGGATCCGGGCGATGACCTCGGGCTTGTCCATCGAGTGCGCCCGGTAGACGAACTGGGTGGTGCGCTCGTGGATCGCGCTCGCGTCGTTCTCCTCGGCGCGGATGTGCGTCGGCTGGTTCAGGAACGTGCGGGCCAGCGTGATGATCGGCCCCGGCATGGTGGCCGAGAACAGCATCGTCTGGCGCTTGTCCGGGACCATCCGCAGGATGCGCTCGATGTCGGGCAGGAAGCCCAGGTCGAGCATCTCGTCGGCCTCGTCGAGCACCAGCCCGCGGACCTTGCCGAGGACCAGGTGCTTCTGCTCGGCCAGGTCGAGCAGCCGGCCCGGGGTGCCGATCACGACGTCGATGCCCTTGCGGAGGGCCTCGATCTGCGGCTCGTACGGGCGGCCGCCGTAGATGGCCAGGGTGCGGATGCCGAGGTGCTTGCCGGCGCCCTTGAGGTCGTTGGCGACCTGGATGCACAGCTCGCGGGTCGGCACCACGACCAGCACCTGCGGGGTGCCGTCGCCCGGCACCTCCACGCGGTGCAGCAGCGGGACGCCGAAGCCCAGGGTCTTGCCCATGCCGGTGCGGGCCTGGCCGATGAGGTCGTCGCCGGCCATCGCCAGCGGCAGCGTGAGCTCCTGGATCGCGAAGGTCCGCTCGATGCCGACTTCGGCGAGTGCTTTGATGATCTCCGGCTTGACGCCGAAGGACGCGAAGGTCGGGGCCTCGGGCTCCACCTCGACGCCCGCCTGCAGCGGGTGCGACGTGTCGAGCGCGGCCGGGCCGGTCTCGCTGTGTTCCAGCGCGACGGCGGGGGAGTTCTGTTCGGTTGTGGGATTTTCTGCGGTCAGGGTGATCGCCTCTCTCGTGACCAGCGCGCACAACCCTGAGTCCCGTTTCGACACTCGACCGGGAGTAAACCCTGGTCCCCAGCGCTGAAGTGAAGCGCGGAACCGGTCCGTCCCGGGAATGCCGGAAGAGGCGTGCACGCACATTGCAGTACGTCGGCGGGCCTCGTGGCCTGCCTGATCCCGACGCCTGTATGACGTACGGAAGCTTCGATATCAAACGCAGTGTACCTGGTCAGCAGTTTTTCGACAGTACCCGGCACGCCGGAGGCAGTGGGATCGGTCTCGTCCCGACACGCCCGGGTGCTTCGGCGATACCCTGCTGCCGTGACCGACCCGAAAGAGATCACCGAAGGCGTCGTCGACCTTCTGGGCGTGATCGCCTACCTCGAGCTGTCCGCGTTCGACCGGCTGGCCGAGGACGCGCGCAGTGCCCCCACCCTGGCCGGGCGGGCCGCGCTGGCGGCCATGGCGGCCGCCGAGATCGGTCACTACGGCCTGCTGTCCGCGCACCTGGCCGGGCACGGCGTCGCGATCGAGGACGCGATGGCGCCGTTCCCGAAGCACATCGACGACTGGCACGCCTCGACCCCGCCGAAGTCGTGGCTGGAGTCGCTCGTCAAAGCCTACGTCGGCGACGGCCTCGCCGCCGACCTCTACCGGGAGATGGCCAGCTGGCTGGACCCCGAGACCAAGGACCTGGTGCTCACCGTGCTGGCCGACACCGGACACTCCGCCTTCGCCGAGCGCGAGGTGGCGGCCGGGATCGAAGCCGACCCCAAGACCCGCGACAAGCTCGCTCTGTGGGGGCGCCGCCTGCTCGGCGAAGCGCTCACGCAGGCCCAGTACGTCGTCGCCGAACGAGACGG
The DNA here is from genome assembly GCF_036114655.1 of Amycolatopsis sp. NBC_00348. NCBI lineage: Bacteria > Bacillati > Actinomycetota > Actinomycetes > Pseudonocardiales > Pseudonocardiaceae > Amycolatopsis > Amycolatopsis sp. NBC_00348. The sequence continues at coordinate 9,523,160 of NZ_CP107994.1, forward strand.
CCTGGCCGAGCTCATCATCGGCGGATCGGGTGACCTCTCCGGAATTGCGGCACTGTTCCGAAGGTTGCAACAGGGGCACACGAAGCGCATGCAGGCCCTCGGCCTGGGCTGACCTCGATGGAGTACCAGGACACGACGACGTGGCCGGGCGCGGACATGCGGCACCGCAACGACCCGGTTCGGTTAGCCTTGCCGAGCACATCCCTTTCGAATTTCCAGCGGAGGTCCCACGTGGAGGTCAAGATCGGCATCAAGGACACCCCGCGCGAGCTGGTGGTGTCCAGTGGCCAGTCTCCCGACGAGGTGGAGAAGCTGGTCGCCGAGGCCCTGACGGCCGGTGACGGGCTCTTCCGCCTCAACGACGAGAAGGGCCGCAAGTACATCGTCCCCTCCGACCGCATCGCCTACGTCGAGATCGCGCCGTCCGACACCCGCAAGGTCGGCTTCGGCGTCGGCGACTGACGTCACACCGCGGTAACCGTCCGGTCTCAGCTCGCTCTCAGCCCCATCCGTCACCGTGCCCCGGCAGGGTTCGGGCGGGGTGAGCGAGAGATGAGGTGGACGGCGTCCACGCGGTGACAACGGCTCCGGCACGGAGCCGCGAACACCAGCCCACGGCCGGTCCCGCTCCCCGGAGCGGACCGGCCGTCCGGCTGACCGGGATCGACGTGGCCCGCGGGGCCGCGGTGCTGGGGATGTACGCGGTGCACCTCGGGCCGAACCCGCTCGACGGCGGTGGCGCCGCCTGGTTCAAGCCCTTCGAAGGCCATTCCGCCGCGCTCTTCGCGGTGCTGGCCGGCGTCTCGATCGCGCTGATGTCCGGCGGGCGGCGGCCCAAAGCGGGCCGCGCTCGCACGCGCGTCGCGCTCCGGCTGGCGACCCGGGCCCCGCTGCTGGTCGCGCTGGGGCTCCTGGTGACCGGGCTCGGCACCGGCTACATGGTCATCCTCGCCTACTACGGCGCCTGTTTCCTGCTCGCTATCCCGTGGCTGCGCTGCCGCGCGCGCACGCTCGCCGTCGCCGCGCTGGTCACGGCCGTGGTCATGCCGCTGGTGTCCTTCGCGGTGCGGTCCGTCTTCGCGCCGCGCGACCTGGTCTTCGAGGCGCCGGACGTCGCGTGGGGCGACTTCGCGACCTGGCACGGCCTCGGGCGCGCGGCCGGCGTGCTGCTGCTGACCGGGACGTTCCCGGCGGTCACCCTGATGGCCTACCTGTTCGCCGGGATGGCGATCGGGCGCCTCGACCTTCGCTCCCCGGTTGTCGCCCGCGCGCTGTGCTCCGGCGGGGCGGCGCTGGCGGCGGGCGCGTACGCCGTCTCGTGGCTCGCGACGCGCGTCTTCGGCGGCCTCGAAGCCGTCCACCAGGCTTTGGAGCCGGCCGCGGCGAGCTACGGCATGAGCCCGGAGACGCTGCTGCACCTCGACGAGTCCTGGATCCACGGCACACCGCCGACCACGACGTGGGCGTGGGAGCTGCTCGCGAGCGGCGCGTCGTGCACGCCGTTCGACCTGCTGGTGTCGATCGGCATCGCGGCTTCGGTGATCGGCGGCTGCCTGCTGCTCGCGCCGCGCTTCGAACGGCTCCTGCGGCCGCCGGCCGATCTCGGCGGCCGCGCGCTTTCCGCGTACGTGCTGCACTTCGTGGCGATCCGGCTGATCTGGGACAGCGACGGCGACGGCACGGACGTGTTCGCGCTCACCCATTTCGTGGCCTTCTCGGCGGTCGCGCTCCTCGCTTCGGTGGCCTGGCGTCGCTGGATCGGGCGCGGGCCCCTCGAATGGGCGATGGCGCGGTTCTCGCGGTGGCCGGACCAGGTCCTCCGCTAGGTTCACCGGATCGGTGCGCTTTCCTTGGTGTGTCGGGGTTTCCCGGCTTAACTTCGTCGGCGATCCGGCGCCACGGGGCCCGGACCGACACCCACTCCGGAGCAAGTCGATGACCACTGTCGAGCCCACGACGACCGCCGTGGCGGACCTCGTGCGGAGCACCCTGGCGACGCACAAGTCGCTGTTCCTCGCGACTTCGGGCAGTGACGGCCCGTGGGTCGGCGGCGTCTACTTCGCCGAGGACGACGCGTTCACGCTGAACCTGGTGCTGGAGCGCCGGGGCAGGACGCTCGCCGCGATCCGCGAGAACCCGGTGGTGTCGGTGGTCGTGTCGACCGGTTCGCCGATGCAGCCGTTCCTGCAGGCGCGGGCGCTCGCCGAGGTTGTCGCCGGAGAAGACGACACGCAGGTGCGCGAGACGCTGGTGGCGAAGGTCCCGGAGGCGGCGCCGTTCCTGGACGCCCCGGTGGTGGCGGTCCGCCTGAGCGTCCGCGGCTGGCGCGCGACGGACATCGCGAACGGCTGGCTCCCCGGCCGCGACCTGCCGAGCCCGCGGCACCCCTGAGCCGCACACCGGCACGGCCACCGCGCGGGTGGCCGAGCCGGTTCCACCGCGCTGCCCGCGGCGGCGCCTTCACGGGCGAGCGTCGTCGCGGGCGGCTGCGAAAGTCCGTGAATGCCACATCGAGGGACATAGCGTCCGTGAATGGGGCATTCACGGACTTCAGGCGTTGAGCTCCTCCAGCGACGTCGGCACGTGGAACGGCGGCGTGCTGGTGCCGGTGATCCGGTAGCGGCCCCACGGGTCCGGGTCCGACAGCTCGCCCGTCGCCGTGTGCGCGCCCGCGTGGATCTCGACGGCTTTCTTCTTGCCGCCGGCCAGTTTCGCCAGCTCTTCGTGCACCGCCACCCGGCCGTACCAGCGGTAGAAGCCGTCGATCGGCTGGAAGTAGCCGCGCAGCTCGACCTGCGCCGTCAGCGAGACGCCGTCGACCACCAGGGTCGCTTCGCCGCTGTAGCCGTCTTCGTCGTGGTCGCTCATGACGTCTCCTCAACAGGCACAGGTTCCGTGCGGCCCAGCTGGACCACCTTGTTCGCTTCCAGCGGCTGGTTCGGGTCGATGACCACGCCGTGCTGGCGGCTCAGCCCGTCGATGGCCGCCCAGATGATCTGCGTCAGGTACTCGACGACGGCGTCGCGGCCCATCGACCGGCGGTCCAGCCACCACTCGCCGGTGTTCTGGACCATCCCGACGATGCCGTGCGCCCACGGCTCGGCCGCGCCGGAGTCCATGTTGAACATCCGCATGTAGTCGCCGAGCAGCGCGGTCAGCGCCGTCGCGATGAGTTCCTTGTCCTCGGCCACGACGTCGGAGCCGACCGGCTTCTCCGGGCGCCCGTGCGCGAGCAGCCGGTACAGGTTCGGGTGCTCCTCGATCACGGTGAAGAACGCGTCGAGCGCCATCCGGATCCGCGGCACCGGCGCCAGTTCGGCGTTGATCGCCGGGATCAGCCGCTCGAAGAGGATCTCCGTGCCGCGCTGCCCGAGGGCGACGTAGAGGTCGGCCTTGTCGTCGAAGTGCCGGTACAGCACGGGTTTCGTGACACCCGCCTCGGCGGCGACGTCCTCCATGCCGAGGTCCGGGCCGTGGGTGTCGAGCGCGCGCAGGGCGGCCTCGACGAACTCCTTGCGCCGCGCGATCCGGTGCTTGCGCCAGCGGTCCCGGCGGGCGTCGCCGGTCGCCTCCTCGCCGCGCGACGAAGGCTTGGACGGCTTGCCGGAGCGCTTGACACGTTCGATCACGAGAGGGATGCTACCAGAGGTAACTGTTACCTCAAGTTACATGTTTCGGAAGGGGCTGTCGGCGATGACGCGGACGCTGAAGGAACCGGATCGCGAAAAGACCGCGGAGCGGCTGCTCAAGTCGTCGGCGAACAAGTTCTACGACCCCGACGTCGACATCGACTGGACCGCGCCGCTGGTCGAGGGCAAGCGGTTCATCCCGGACGAGCGCTCGTCGCTGTACGGCACGAAGCTCTGGGACAAGCTGACGCCGGAACAGCGCATCGAGCTGGGGAAGCACGAGGTCGCCAGCGTCGCGACCACCGGGCTGTGGTTCGAGATCCTCCTGATGCAGATGCTGCTCAAGGAGGTCTACGAGCAGGACCCGACGTCCGCGCACGCGCAGTTCGCGCTCACCGAGATCGCCGACGAGTGCCGGCACTCGACGATGTTCGCGCGGATGGCGTCGCGGATCGGCTGCCCCGCCTACGGCCCGGTGCCGTGGCTGCGGAAGCTCGCGAAGCTGATGCCGACGATCTCCTACGGCCCGGCGCGCTACGGCGCGATCCTGGTCGCCGAGGAGGTGCTGGACCGGCTGCAGCGCGAGCAGATGAACGACGACGGCATCCAGCCGCTGGTCCGGATGGTCAACCGGATCCACGTGCTGGAGGAGGCGCGGCACGTCACCTTCGCCCGCGAAGAGGTCACGCGCGGCATGGCGAAGCTGTCCAAGGCCGAGATCGCCTACCAGCAGTTCGTCATCGCGCTCATCTCGTACTTCGTGACGCGGGCGTTCATCAACCCGAACGTCTACAAGGCGGTCGGGATCCGGCCGCGCGACGGCGTCGAAGCCGCCCTGAACAACCCGAACTGGCAGGGCACGATCGCCTGGGCCGGGGAGAAGATCATGCCGTTCCTCGAGGAGTCGGGTCTGGTCGGGCTGCCCGGGAAGTTCTTCTGGCGCAAGTCCTTCCTGCTCCCGGCGGGCCGGTGACCACCGCGTCGCGGCTGCGCGACCCGTCGCTCGGGCACCGGTTCGTCGCGAGCGACGGCGCCGCGCTGCACGTCGCCGAGTCCGGCCCAGCCGACTCCGATGACACCACTGTGACGCTGGTGCTCGTCCACGGCTGGACGCAGGACCACCGCACGTGGGACTTCGTGCTGCCCCACCTCGACCCCGGCGTCCGGGTGCTCCGGTACGACCTGCGCGGCCACGGCGGTTCCGCGCCGGCGCGCCCGGGCTCGGCGTCGATCGCCCGGCTCGCCGACGACCTCGCCGAGCTGATCGCCGACCGCGTCCCGAACGGCCCGCTCGTGCTCGCCGGTCACTCGATGGGTGGCATGACGTTGATGGTGCTCGCCGAACGGCACCCACAGCTGGTCGCGTCGCGGCTCGCGGGAGCGGCCTTCGTGGCGACGTCGTCGGGCGACATGGACCGGCTGACGCTCGGGTTCCCGGGCCTGGTCGGCCGGGGCGTCACGCGCTTCGAGCCGCGGCTGGCCCGCCTGCTGGCCGGGCTGCGGTCGGACACGCTGCGGCTGCGTCCGGGGATGGTCCGGTCCGGTTCGCGGCGCCTGGTCTTCGGCGACCGGCCGGGCCGTGCACAGGTCGACAGCGTCGTCGAGCAGCTGCTGTGCAGCCACCCGGCGAGCGCCGGGCTGTTCCTGGCCGCGATCGCGTCCCACCGCGGCGTCGGCGGCCTGGGCGCGCTCTGCGACGTCCCGTCGGTGGTGCTGGCGGGGGAGAAGGACCGCCTCTGCCCGCTGGCGCACGCGAAGGTGATCGCGGACGAGCTGCCGCACGCGGAGTTCGTCCGCTACCCGGGCGCCGGGCACATGCTGCCGCAGGAACGCCCCTACGAGGTGGCCCGCCGCCTCTCGGCGCTGGTCCGCACGGCCGTCACAAACTGACACGCACTGTCAAAAGCGGCACTTTCACGTGAAAGTGCCGCTTTTGGGCACCCGCCAAGGCGGCACTTTCACGTGAAAGTGCCGCCTCAGGGAGTCAGGAGTCCTTGAGCGGGAAGCCGCCGCCGATGCCGCGCCAGGCCAGGTTGGCCGTCAGCGCCACCGCCTCCTCCTGGCTCATCGACTGGTGGTGCTGCAGCCAGAACCGGGCGCTGACCTGGCTCATCCCGACCAGCCCGACCGCCAGCAGCCGGGCTTTGTCCTCGTCGAGACCGGCGTCCGCCGTGATCGTGTCCGTGATCGCGTCCACGCTCGCCGAGGTCGCGCGGTCCACCGCTTCCTGGACCGCCGGCTCGCCACGCAGGTCGGACTCGAACACCATGCGGAACGCGCCCGCGTCGCTGCTCACGAAGTCGAAGAACGCGCCGACCGTGGCCGGGACGCGCTGCTTGTTCTCCGTCGTCGAGTCCAGCGCCGCCTGCACGCGCCTGACCAGCTCGTCGACATGGCTTTCGAGCAGCGCGATGTACAGGTCGAGCTTGCCGGGGAAGTGCTGGTAGAGCACCGGCTTGCTGACGCCCGCGACCTCGGCGATCTCGTCCATGGCGGCGGCGTGGTAGCCGTTCTCGGCGAAGACCCGCTGCGCCGCGGCGAGGAGCTGGGCCCGGCGCTCGGTCCGGGGCAAGCGCACCCCTCGTTGCTGCAACCGCGTCATCTCCGTCATGCTCTTCCTCCCGTCTTCGCCACCTTCGACGGGCGGGGTCGCCACCGCGTGAAGTCGACCTGAAGATTACTCGCCGGTACGCGTGCTGTGCCAAGTGTCGGGCATCCTGGAGCCGTGAAGACCTCCGCCCACGGCCCGGGAGACGTCGGCGCGGCCCGGCCGCCGGTGACCCACGTGCCCCTCTCGACCAGGGCTTTGCCGCCGCTCGAGCCGGTGCTGCCGCCCTGGCCGGCGACGTTCGAAGAGGTCGGCACCGCCCGCCTCCACATCCGTCGCACGCCGGGCCCGGACGGCGTGCCGGCCGTCTACCTCCACGGCCTCGGCGGTTCGTCGACGAACTGGACCGACCTGGCGGCGCTGCTCGCCCCGGTCGCCGGGGGCACCGCGCCGGATCTGCCCGGCTTCGGCAGCTCCGAGCCCGAGGCCGGGTTCGACTTCAGCCTCGAAGCGCACGCCGAGGTCGTCGCGCGGCACATCCGTGACGTCGGCGCGCCCGTCCACCTGCTCGGCAACTCCATGGGCGGCGCCATCGCGCTCATCGTCGCCGCGCGGCACCCGGAGCTCGTCAAGACGCTGACGCTCATCTCGCCCGCGATGCCCGACCGGCGCCCCGACCCGCGGCGGCTGTCGGACCCGCGGATGGCGTTCGCCTACCTGCCGCTGGTCGGCGCGCGGGTACGCGCCCAGCTCGCCGCGCTCGGCCCGCGGGAACGCGCCGCCCAGGTCATCAAGCTCTGCTTCGCGGACCCGTCGCGGTTCCCGGAGAGCCGGCTCGACGAGCTGACCGAGGAACACGGCGCCCGCGCGGCCTTCGCCTGGGCCGCTCCGGCGATGGCGCGCAGCACGTTCGGCATCTTCCGGGCGTGGTCGGCGGTCGGGAAGGCGTCCCTGTGGTCCCTCGCGCCGTTGGTGAAGGTGCCGACGCTGGTCGTCTGGGGCCGGGAGGACCGCGTCATCTCGGTGCGACGCGCCATGCGCACCGCCCGCGCGCTCCCGCGGGCCCGGCTGCTCGTGCTCCCGCGCACCGGCCACGTGGCACAGATGGAGCGGCCGATCGTCGTAGCGAAGGCGGTTCTGGGCATGTGGGAGCACGTCGAAGCCGGAAATTGGTAGCCCGATCGGGTGACAACTGATCGCTGCGTGATCCGCCAGTCGCCGAGGGCGCCGCTTCGGCGCTGTGGCACCCTGGTGCGGTGGACCGGGTGAAGCAGGACGCGCGAGGCGAAGATCGGCGGGCTCCCCACCGCGCGTCGGCCCGCCGGCCCGCGCAAGGCGCCCCCGAGTCCGACGACCCGCCGCGCACCGGGCAGTACCGCCCGGCGAAGGCGCCGGCCCAGCGCGTCAGCGAGGACCGCTACCGCCCCGGCGGCCGCCGGACCTCCGCCGAGCCCCTGAGCGCGTCCTGGAAGCCGCACGAGCAGGCGCGCGAGGCCAAGCAGGCCGAAGAGCCCCCGAAGACCGCCTTCGCCAAGCTCACCAAGACCTACGGCTGGCGCGTCTACGCCCTGCCGATCCTCGTCGTCCTGACCGTGCTCGTCGTCGTCAACACCGCGAACAGCCCGGCCGAGCCGATCGCCGAGCAGGGCGCCGGTTCCGGGATCGAGTCGGCGGGCGGCGACACGTCCGGCGGCTCCATCGACGGCGCCGACGGCCAGGGCATCCCGGAGAACCCGGCGACGCCGGTCGACCTCAAGGTCCCGACGGCGGACCTGCCGGAAGGCAGCCCCTTCACCCAGGCCGGCGCGGGCGCGTGGCACACCGTGCCCGGCACCGGCCCGAAGGTCGGCAGCGGCAAGCTGTACACCTACACCGTCGACGTCGAGGACGGCATCGACCCGGCGAGCTACGCCGGCGACGACGCCTTCGCCTCGGCCGTCCAGGGCACGCTGTCGGATCCCAAGAGCTGGACGTGGGACGGCAAGGTCGCCTTCCAGCGCGTGGACGCGAACTTCCCGAACCCGTCGTTCAAGGTGAGCCTCACCACGCCGGAGACGACGCACCGGGCGGATGCCTGCGGGTTCCAGATCAAGTTCGAGGCGTCCTGCTACCGCAAGAGCATGGGCCGCGTCCTGATCAACCTGGCCCGCTGGGTGCGCGGCGCGAAGGCCTACGGCGCCGACATGACCGGGTACCGGCAGTACGCCATCAACCACGAGGTCGGCCACGCCCTGGGCAACCAGCACGTCGGCTGCGGCGGCAACAACCAGCCCGCGCCGGTGATGATGCAGCAGTCCTTCGGCGTCAACGACGACTACGTCTCGATGCTCAACGACATCCCCGGCGGCGACAAGGGGAAGGTGGCCAAGGACGGTCTCATCTGCAAGACCAACTCCTGGCCCAACCCCACGCCGTAGTCCCACGATCTGGACGTATGACGTCCAACCGCCCACGCACGTTGTGCACGTGGGAAGGTCTGCTCGCCCGCGCGCGTTGTGCATAGTGGGATGGACGTGTTCCGCGCGAGATGGAGGACCCCGATGTCAGCACTGCCGCCGCTCGTCGAGCCGGCTGCCGAGCTCACCAAGGAAGAGGTGGCCCGGTACAGCCGTCACCTGATCATCCCGGACGTCGGGGTGACCGGGCAGAAGCGGCTCAAGAACGCGAAGGTCCTGGTCATCGGCGCCGGCGGCCTCGGCAGCCCCGCGCTGCTGTACCTGGCCGCGGCCGGCGTCGGCTCGCTCGGCATCGTCGACTTCGACGTCGTCGACGAGTCGAACCTGCAGCGCCAGGTCATCCACGGCCAGTCCGACGTCGGCAAGCTCAAGGCCGCGTCCGCGCAGGAGTCGATCGCCGAGATCAACCCGCTGGTCCGGGTCTACCTGCACACCGAGCGGCTGGACTCGTCGAACGCGCTGGAGATCTTCGGGCAGTACGACCTGATCGTCGACGGCACGGACAACTTCGCCACGCGCTACCTGGTGAACGACGCCGCGGTGCTGCTGGGCAAGCCGTACGTCTGGGGCTCGATCTTCCGGTTCGAGGGCCAGGTCAGCGTGTTCTGGGAGAACGCGCCGAACGGCAAGGGCCTCAACTACCGCGACCTCTACCCGGAGCCGCCGCCCCCGGGCATGGTCCCCTCCTGCGCCGAGGGTGGCGTGCTGGGCGTGCTGTGCGCGTCCATCGGCTCGATCATGGTGACCGAGGCGATCAAGCTCATCACCGGCATCGGCGAGCCGCTGCTCGGGCGGCTCATCAGCTACGACGCGCTGGAGATGAAGTACCGCGAGGTCAAGATCCGCAAGGACCCGGAGACCCCGAAGATCACCGAGCTGATCGACTACGAGGCGTTCTGCGGTGTGGTGTCGGACGAGGCGGCCTCCGCGGCGTCGGGTAGCACGATCACCCCAGCGGAGCTCAAGGCCAAGTTCGACAACGGCGACAACTTCGCCCTGATCGACGTCCGCGAGCCGCACGAGTACGAGATCGTCAACATCAAGGGCGCGACGCTGATCCCGAAGGACCGCATCCTCTCGGGCGAGGCGCTGGCGGAGCTGCCGCAGGACAAGCCGATCGTCCTGCACTGCAAGTCGGGGGCCCGCTCGGCGGAGGCCCTGGCGGCCCTGCACGCGGCCGGCTTCAAGGACGCGACCCACCTCGGCGGTGGCGTGCTGGCCTGGGCCAAGCAGATCGACCCGAGCCTGCCGACCTACTGACAGTTGTGCTCCGTGAGGGGCACCCTCCCGGCTCCCGTGGCCGTGAGGGTGCCCCTCACGGCGTTTCGTCCCGGTTCTCAAAACCGTCTGTGACCAGCGCGTCTTCTCGATCGTGGACCACCCGGCCGGGTACCGTCGGTCCTTGTGCGGTCAACCCTCGAACGCCCTCCCGGCCACGTCTGCGCGGCCTTCGGCGGGCTCGCCGACAACGGCGAAGCGCTGCCGGACTCGGCGGCGTGGCGCTGTGGCGACCTCGTGCTCAAGCCGGTCGCCGACAAGGCCAAGACGTTGTGGACCGCCCGCGCGCTCGACTACGTCGACGAGCCGGGCCTGCGGGTCGCGAAGCCGGTGCGCTCGACCGACGGCCGCTGGATCGTCGGCGGCTGGACGGCGTCGCGGTTCGTCGCCGGCACCGCCGAGCACCGCGGTGACGCCTCGGTGCTGGCCGCGGTGAAGCTGCACCGGGCGACGGTCGGGCTGCCGCGGCCGGACTTCATCGCCCTGCGCAAGGACGTCGACGCCGTCGCCGACCGCATCGCCTGGGAGGAACTCGAAGTCCCGCTGGAGGAGACGAAGGGCGGCCGCTGGTTCGAGGTACTGGCCGGCGCGCGCCGCCCGATCAAGCTCTCGTCCCAGGTCGCGCACGGCGAACTCCTGGCGGGCCTGCTGTTCGACGGCGACGCGACCCCGGGCCTGGTCGACTTCGTCCCGTACTACCGCCCGGGCGAGTACGGCGCGGCGATCGTCGCGGTCGACGCCCTGGCCTGGGGCGGCGCGACCCGCGAGCTGCTGGAGCGCTGGGCGCACCTGCCGGAGTGGCCACAGCTGCTGCTGCGCGCGGTGCTGTTCCGCCTGGCGGCCAACGCCCTGAACCCGAGATCGACGCGTGCGGCGCTGGACGGCCTCCGTGTAGCGGCCCGCGAAGTCAGCGGAGTGCTGTAACGCCGTGCCGGCCCTGACCTCACCGCGCGGGGCACGTGAGTCGCGCCGCAATGTCAACTGCCGGAAACATTCGGTCGATTCCGAGTAACACGGCCTCCTTAGCGTCGGGTCATCCCGAACGACGCCGGAGGTGGCCAGTGCCGCAGGTCGACACGCACTGCCCGTACTGCGCACTGCAGTGCGGGATGCGCCTCGACGGCGTCCGCGTGACGCCGCGGGACTTCCCGGTCAACGCCGGGGGCCTGTGCCAGAAGGGCTGGACGGCCGGCGAGCTCCTGACGTCGCCGAGGCGCCTGACCAGCCCGATGGTGCGCGAGAACGGCGTCCTCGAGCCCGTCGGCTGGGACTTCGCCCTCGACTTCGTCGCGCGGAAGCTGCGGGAACTCCAGGAAGCACACGGCCCGGACGCCGTCGCGGTCTTCGGCGGCGGGGGGCTGACCAACGAAAAGGCCTACCTGCTCGGCAAGTTCGCCCGCGTCGCGCTCGGGACGTCGCAGATCGACTACAACGGCCGGTTCTGCATGTCCTCGGCCGCCGCCGCGGGGAGCAAGGCGTTCGGCGCCGATCGCGGGATGCCGTTCCCCGTCACCGATCTGGGCGACGCCGACGTCGTGCTGCTCGCCGGGGCCAACCCGGCCGAGACGATGCCGCCGTTCACCCAGCACCTGCGGGGCGCCGACCTGATCGTCGTCGACCCGCGGCGGACGCCGACCGCCGAGCTCGCGAGCCTGCACCTCGCGCCCGCGCCCGGCACGGACCTCGCGCTGGCGCTCGGCATCCTGCACGCCGTCGTCGCCGACGGTCACCTCGACCAGTCCTATGTGGACCGGCGCACGAACGGCTTCGACGCGATGTGGCGGATCGCCGCGTCCTGGTGGCCCGAACGCGCCGAGCGGATCACCGGCGTCTCGGCCGCCGACATGCGCCTGGCCGCCGCGAAGCTCGCCGGCGCCCGCAACGCCTACATCCTCACCGCGCGCGGCACCGAGCAGCACGCCACCGGCACCGCGACCGTCGGCGGCTGGATCAACCTCGCCCTCTCGCTGGGCCTGCCCGGCCGCGCGGGCTCCGGCTACGGCTGCCTCACCGGCCAGGGCAACGGCCAAGGCGGCCGCGAGCACGGTCAGAAGGCCGACCAGCTGCCCGGCTACCGCAAGCTCGACGACCCGGCCGCCCGCGAGTACGTCGCCGGCGTGTGGGGCGTCGACCCGGACTCGCTGCCTGGACCTGGGCGTTCGGCGTCGGAACTGCTCGAAGCGCTCGGTCAGGAAGGTGGCCCGAAGGCGCTGATGGTGTTCGGCAGCAACGTCGTCGTCTCGGCGCCACGCTCCCAGCGCGTCCAAGATCGACTGTCCGCAGTGGACTTGCTGGTGGTCGCGGACTTCGTGCTGTCGGAGACGGCGGCCCTCGCCGACGTCGTCCTCCCGGTCACGCAATGGGCCGAAGAAGACGGCACGCTCACCAACCTCGAAGGCCGCATCCTGCTTCGGCGTAAAGCAATCGACCCGCCGCCAGGAGTCAGGTCCGATTTGGACGTCCTCAACGGACTCGCCGAACGGCTCGGTCAGCCCGAAGGCCGCTTCCCGGCCGACGCCGAGACGGCGTTCGACGAGCTGCGGATCGCGTCCAAGGGCGGCATCGCCGACTACTCCGGCGTCAGTTACAACCGCCTGCGCGCCGGCGAGGCCCTGCACTGGCCGGTCCCGGCCGACGACCACCCCGGTACGCCGCGGATGTTCCTCGACGCCTTCGCCCACCCGGACGGCCGCGCGCGGTTCGTGCCCGTCGAGCACACCGGCCCGGCCGAACTGCCCGACGACGAGTTCCCGCTGCAGGCCACCACCGGCCGCGTGCTGCAGCACTACCAGTCGGGCGCGCAGACGCGTCTCGTCGACGAGCTGAACGACGTCGTGCCGGAGGCGTTCGTCGAAGTTCACCCGGACACCGCCAAGCGCGCCGGGCTCGAAGAGGGCGACCAGGCGCGGATCCGGTCCCGTCGCGGCGAGACGACGGCGAAGGTGCGGTTCGTGCAGTCGCTGCGACCCGACCTGGTGTTCGTGCCGTTCCACTTTCCCGGCGGGCAGCGCGCGAACCTGTTCACCAACCCGGCGCTCGACCCGGTCAGCCGGATGCCGGAGTTCAAGGTGTGCGCCGTCTCGCTGTCCACTGTGGACGGCGCGGCGTGAGCGCCCGGGACGTCGTGATCGCCGGCTACGGCATGGCCGGGGCCCGGCTGGCCGACGAGATCCGCCGCCGCGACCCGGCCGCCGAGCGCGTCCGGCTGACCGTGCTCGGCGCCGAGAAGCACGCGGCCTACAACCGGGTGCTGCTCTCGGCCGTCGTCGCCGGCGGGATGAGCCCGGCGAGCGTCCGGCTGCACGACGACGACTGGGCCGCGCGCACGCACGTCGACCTCCGCCTCGGCGTGGCGGCCGCGAGGATCGACCGCGGCAAGCGCCGCGTCGAACTGACCGACGGGTCCACAGTGGACTACGACGCGCTGGTGCTCGCGACCGGCGCCAACCCGTGGATCCCGCCGGTCGAAGGCCTCGGACCCGGTGTCGTCACCTTCCGCACCCTCGACGACTGCGCCGAGATCCTCGACGCCGCCCGCTTCGGCGCGCCGGTCGCGGTGCTCGGCGGTGGCCTGCTCGGCCTCGAAGCCGCCCGCGGCCTCGCCGGGCGCGGCAACCAGGTGACCGTCGTGCACCCGAACCGCCACGTCATGGAACGCCAGCTCGACCCGGTCGCCGGGCACGTGCTGGCCCGGCAGCTCACCGGCATGGGCGTCACCTTCCGGTTCGGCGCGACCGCCGCCCGCTACCTGCCCGGCGACGGCCTCAAGCTCGACGACGGCAGCTTCGTCCCGGCCGACCTGGTCGTGGTCGCCGCCGGCGTCCGCGCCGAGACGAGCCTCGCCGAGGACGCCGGGCTCGACGTCGACCGCGGCGTCGTCGTGGACGACGTCCTGCGCACCAGCGACGGCCGGATCCACGCGCTCGGCGACTGCGCCCGCCACCCCGGCGCCCCGGCCGGGCTGATCCAGCCCGCGTGGGAGCAGGCCGAGGTGCTGGCCGACGTCCTGACCGGCACGAACGCCGCCGCGCGCTACCGCGGCACGACCGCCGTCACCCGGCTCAAGGCGCGTGGCATCGACCTCGCCGCGCTGGGCGAGACCCAGGTCGAGGCCACCGACGACGACGCCGAGGTGCTGACGTTCACCGACCCGGCCGGCGGGCGGTACGGCAAGCTCGTCGTCCGCGAAAACCGCGTCACCGGCGCGATCCTGCTCGGCCTGCCCGACGCGGCCGCGTCGATCACCCAGTACCACGACCGCGGGACGCCGCTGCCGGACGACCGGCTCGCGGTGCTGCTCGGCCGGGCCCTGCCGGCCGGTGCCGGGCAGGCGGCCGGCCCGGCCGAGCTGCCGGCGACGGCCGTGATCTGCCGCTGCAACAACGTCACCAAGGCCCGGCTGATCGACGCCTGGAAGGCCGGCGCCACCGAGACTCCCGCACTGGCGCGGGCCACGCGGGCCACCACGGGCTGCGGCGGGTGCACCGACACCGTCGGCGCCGTCGCGAGCTGGCTCGCCGCGCAATGACCCCCCGACTTCGGAACGAGGAGAACGTGATGGCCCATCAAGGGAAGCACTGGATCGAGCACTGGGAACCGGAAGACGAGACGTTCTGGGAGGAGACCGGCAAGCAGGTCGCCCGTCGCAACCTCTGGTTCTCCGTGCTGGCCGAGCACATCGGCTTCTCCGTCTGGACACTGTGGTCGGTCATCGTCCTGTTCATGGGCAAGGACTACGGGTTCGACGCCGCCGACAAGTTCCTGCTCGTCTCGACGCCGACACTCATCGGCGGCCTGATGCGGCTGCCCTACACCTTCGCCGTCGCCAAGTTCGGCGGTCGCAATTGGACGGTCGTCAGCGCGTTGCTGTTGCTGATCCCGACGATCCTGGCCGCGGTGGTGCTGCACCCGGGGACGTCGCTCGGCACGTTCCTGCTGGTGGCGGCCCTTGGTGGCGTCGGTGGCGGCAACTTCGCGTCGTCGATGACCAACATCAACACGTTCTACCCGGAGAAGCACAAGGGCTGGGCGCTCGGGCTCAACGCGGGTGGCGGCAACCTCGGCGTCGCCGCGATCCAGCTGGTCGGGCTGCTCGTGATCGGCACGGCGGGCGCGACCGCGCCGCGGATCGTGTTGTACGTCTACATCCCGCTGATCGTGATCGCCGCCGCGTGCGCGTACCGCTACATGGACAACCTCGCGACGGTCTGCGGCGACACCAAGGCGATGCGCGAGATCGTCAAGGACCGGCACACCTGGGTGATGTCGTTCCTGTACGTCGGCACGTTCGGCTCGTTCATCGGGTACAGCTTCGCCTTCGGGCTGGTGCTGCAGAACCAGTTCGGCCGGACGCCGCTGCAGGCGGCCGCGGTGACGTTCCTCGGCCCGCTGCTCGGCTCGCTCGCGCGCCCGGCCGGCGGGTGGCTGTCCGACCGGATCGGCGGCGGCAAGGTCACCTTCGCGACTTTCGTCGGGATGGCCCTGGCCACGGTGGTGCTGATCCTGGCCTCGACCTCGAAGTCCCTGACGTTGTTCACGATCGCGTTCATCGTGCTGTTCGTGCTCACCGGCGTCGGCAACGGCTCGACGTACAAGATGATCCCGGCGATCTTCCGCGCGAAAGCCCGCACGGCGATAGCCAACGGCGCCGAGGAGGCGGCCGAACTGCTCAAGGCACGACGGCGGTCCGGCGCGCTGATCGGCCTGGCGGGCGCGATCGGCGCGGAGGGCGGGCTGTTCATCAACCTCGCCTTCCGGCAGTCGTTCGCCGACGCCAAGAGCGGCGTGCCCGCGTTCGTCGGGTTCCTGGTCTTCTACGGGCTGTGCTTCGCCGTCACCTGGGCGGTTTACCTGCGCAAGCCCGCCGAACAGCCGAGTGAGCGCGGTCGGGCGCTCGCGGGAGCGGAGGTCTGAGATGCCCACCTTGGTCGTCGCCGGACACGGCATGGTCGCGCACCGGCTGGTGGAGGCGGTGCGCACCGCCGACAGCGCCGGGCACTGGCGGATCATCGTCCTGGCCGAGGAGCCGCGCCCGGCGTACGACCGGGTGGCCCTGACGTCCTATGTGGACGGATGGGACCCCGCGTCGCTCGCGTTGCCCGGCTCGGACTACGCGAGTGACTCCCTTGTGGACTTGCGGCTGGGCGAGCTGGTCACCTCGGTGGACCGCGCCGCTCGAACGGTCACCACGGCGTCCGGCGCCATGGTCGCCTACGACGCGCTGGTGCTGGCCACCGGCTCGCGGCCGTTCGTGCCGCCGGTGCCCGGTCACGACCTGCCCGGCTGTTTCGTCTACCGGACCATCGAGGACCTGGACGCGATCCGCGCGGCGGCTCTGCGCCCGGGCCGCGGCCGGCGTGCGGCGGTCGTCATCGGCGGTGGGCTGCTCGGCCTGGAAGCCGCGAAGGCGTTGCGGGACATGGGACTCTCGCCGCACGTCGTCGAGATGGCGCCGCGGTTGATGCCGCTGCAGGTGGACGAGGGTGGCGGCTCACTGCTGCGGCGGCTCATCGCTGAGCTGGACGTGACCGTCCACACGGGAACGTCGACTGACGCGATCGAGGCCGACGGTTCGCGGCTGGTGGCCCGGCTCGGCAACGGGACCGAGCTGGACGTCGACCTGGTCGTGTTCTCGGCGGGCGTCCGGCCGCGGGACGACCTCGCGCGGCAGTCCGATTTGGACATCGGTCCTCGCGGCGGTGTGCTGGTTGATTCTTCCTGTCGTACGGGCGATCCCTCGGTGTACGCGATCGGCGAGTGCGCCGCGGTCGAGGGGCGCGTCTACGGCATCGTGGCGCCCGGGTACGCGATGGCCGAGATCGTCGCCGCACAGCTGACCGGCGGGTCCGGGACGTTCCCGGAACCGGACACGTCCACGAAACTCAAGCTGATGGGCGTCGACGTCGCTTCCTTCGGTGACGCGCACGCGACCACCGAGGGCGCTTTGGAAGTCGCCGTCAACGACGCGGTTGCCGGGACGTACAAGAAGCTCGTGGTCACCGACGACGGCAGGACCCTGCTCGGCGGCGTGCTGGTCGGCGACGCGGCGGAGTACAACACGCTGCGGGCGCTGGTTGGCCGTCCGCTGCCCGCGGAGCCTTCCGCGATCCTCGCCCCGGCCGGGGGCGGTGCGGCGGTCGGTGTCGACGCGCTGCCGGACGCGGCGCAGATCTGTTCGTGCAACGCCGTTTCCAAGGGCGCGATCACGCGGGCGGTCCACGAGGACGGCTGCGACACCGTCGGCAAGCTCAAGGCGTGCACCCGCGCCGGGACGTCGTGCGGCTCCTGCGTCCCGCTGCTCGGCCGGCTGCTGACCGCGGCCGGCGTCGAGCAGTCGAAGGCGCTGTGTGAGCACTTCGGACAGTCGCGCGCGGAGCTGTTCGAGATCGTCCGGGCCACCCGGATCTCGACGTTCAGCGAGGTCATCGCCCGCTACGGCACGGGTACCGGCTGCGCGGTCTGCAAGCCCGCGGTGGCGTCCATCCTCGCGACGCTGGGCAGCGGGCACGTACTCGGTGGCGAGCAGCTGACGTTGCAGGACACCAACGACCGGTTCCTCGCGAACATCCAGCGCAACGGCACCTACTCCGTGGTCCCGCGGATCCCCGGCGGCGAGATCACGCCGGACAAGCTGATCGCGATCGGCGAGGTGGCGAAGGAGTTCGGGCTGTACACCAAGATCACCGGCGGGCAGCGGATCGACCTGTTCGGGGCCACAGTGGACCAATTGCCGCTGATCTGGCGGCGGCTGGTGGACGCCGGGTTCGAGTCCGGGCACGCGTACGGCAAGGCGCTGCGGACGGTGAAGTCGTGCGTCGGGTCGACGTGGTGCCGCTACGGCGTGCAGGACAGCGTCGGGCTGGCGATCGAACTGGAGCTGCGGTACCGCGGGCTGCGGTCGCCGCACAAGCTGAAGTCAGCGGTGTCCGGGTGTGCGCGTGAGTGCGCCGAGGCGCGGAGCAAGGACTTCGGGATCATCGCCACGGACAACGGCTGGAACCTCTACGTCGGCGGCAACGGCGGTACCACACCGCGCCACGCCGAGCTGCTGGTGTCCGATGTGGACACTTCGACGCTGATCCGGACCATCGACCGGTTCCTGATGTTCTACGTCCGCACGGCCGATCGGTTGCAGCGGACGGCGCCGTGGATCGAGGAATTGGAAGGCGGGCTCGACCACCTGCGCGCGGTGATCGTCGACGACTCGCTCGGCATCTGCGAGGACCTCGACGCGGCGATGGCCAAGCACGTCGACAACTACGCCGACGAGTGGCGCGGTGTGCTGGAGGATCCGGAGAAGCTGGCGCGGTTCACGTCGTTCGTCAACGCGCCGGGGACGCCGGACCCGGCCATCTCGTTCCGGTCCGAGCGGGAGCAGAAGGTGCCGGTCATGCTGGGCGTCCCGGAGGTGCGGCGATGACGACGTCTCTCGAACGGACGTGGACGGCGGTGTGCCCGGTGGACGCGGTGCCGGAGTACTCCGGGGTCGCGGCGCTGCTCGGCGACGGCGTCCAGGTGGCGATCTTCCGGCTGCCCGGTGCGCGGTGGTACGCACTGTCCAATTGGGACCCGTGCAGCGGTGCGGCGGTGCTTTCGCGGGGCATCGTCGGGGACGCCGGCGGGGTGCCGGTGGTCGCGTCGCCGGTCTACAAAGAACGGTTTGCGCTCCACAGTGGACAGTGTCTGGACGCCGCGGGGGTCTCGGTGCCGGTGTACGAGGTGCGCGTGCGAGAGGGCGTGGTCGAAGTGGAGTCGCCGTGACGGAAGTGCTCCCGCTGGCCGGTTTTGTCATCGGCATCACCGCGGCGCGCCGGGCGGACGAGCTCGGCGCGCTGCTGGTGCGCAAGGGGGCGGGCGTCCGGTACGGCCCGGCGATCCGGATCGTGCCGCTGACGGACGACACCGAGCTGCGCGCGGCGACCGCGCGGCTGCTCGACGCGCCGGTGGACGCGGTGGTGGCTACGACCGGCATCGGCTTCCGCGGCTGGCTGGAGGCGGCCGAAGGCTGGGGCCTGGGGGAGGCGCTGGTCGCGCGCCTCTCGACGTCGTCGCTGCTGGCGCGCGGCCCGAAGGTGACGGGCGCGATCCGCGCGGCGGGGCTGTCGGAGGACTACTCGCCGGCGTCGGAGAGCAACGCGGAGCTGCTGCAGCACCTGCTGGCGTCGGGCGTCTCCGGCCGGCGGATCGCGGTCCAGTTGCACGGCGAGCCGCTGCCGTACTTCGTGGACACGCTGCGCACGGCGGGCGCGGAGGTCATCGAGATCTCGGTGTACCGCTGGGTCGGCCCGGTCGACCCGGGCCCGGTGGACCGCCTGCTGGACGGCGTCTTGGAGGGCTCGATCCACGCGCTGCCGTTCACGAGCGCGCCCGCTGTTGCTTCCTTGCTCGCTTTGGCACGCCGCACGGGCCGCCTTCCCGGCTTGGTCTCGGCGCTTTCGGGCCCGGTGGTGGCGGCCTGCGTCGGCCCGATCACGGCGGGCCCGCTGGCGGCGTTGGGGGTACCGACGGTCCAGCCGCACCGCGCGCGGATCGGCGCGCTGGCGCGGACGCTCGCGGAGACGCTGGTGGCACGTTCCCCCAGGTTGCAGGCGGGCGGGCAGTGTCTCGAACTCCGCGGCGAGGCCGCGATCGTGGACGGCGAGTGGTGCGAGGTGGCGCCGGCCCCGATGGCACTGCTGCGGGCATTGGCGGCGTCCCCGGGCCGGGTGGTCTCGCGCCGCGAGCTGATCGCGGCCTTGCCGGGCGGCGGCGAGGAACACGCGGTGGAGACAGCGATCGGCCGCCTGCGAACGTCACTGGGCGGCGGCCGAGTGGTCCAGACGGTGGTGAAGCGCGGTTACCGCCTGGCGGTGGACGCGTGAGGTCGTGAGTGTTTAGGAGGGTTAGAACCCTCCTAAACACTCACGACACGGACCAGGTGACGTCGTGTTTCTCGAACCCGCGCGCCGCCGCCACCAGCGCGGCTTCCGCTTCGGCCGCCTCCCGGGCCGCCGGGCGCAAGGGGGCGAACGCCGTCAGGGTGAACGTCAGCTTCGCGCCGCTCGACTTCGTGCGCCACGTGCCCGCGATGTCGCCCTCGGCCAGCAGGACTCCCGGGTTGCCCAGCATCTTCCAGACTTCCTTGCGCCGCGCCGGGTCCGGGACCAGCAGGGCCTTGTCGCGCGCCTGGATGAACGGGTCCCACGGTGGCAGCAGCCGCACGACGTCCGGCTCCGGTGGGTTCTCCAGAGCCGGCAACCGCGCTGCGGGCAGGTACCGGACCTTGCCTTCCACGTCGACCTCGGCCAGGTCGGACGGCCACGTCCGGTCCACGACCGCCCGGGACGTCCCGACGAACTCCGCCGCGTCGCCCGGGGACGCCGGGCCGTTGAGCCGCAGGTACGACGTGACCACCGACGTCGCCGCCGCGGGGTCCGGCGTTGTGCGCATGCGGCCGCGGCCTTCGAGGGGGGCCAGGGTCGCCGGGGTGGCGCCCGCGACCAGGCGGATGCCGCCCAACGGGGTCGCGATGCGCATCAGCTGCTCGTGGATGTGCGTTGCGTTGCACCCTCGGCACCAGCGGGAGAACTCCGGCGGTACGAGCTTCGTGACCGCCGTCGAGACCGCGCCCTTGGTCATCTCCGCAGTGACGACCTTCCGGAGGGCGGCCGCCGCCGTGAAGACCACCTCCGACGCCGCCACGCCCGTCGCCGCCAGTTCCTTGCGTTGCCACAGCATTCTCGCCAGCGCGTCCGCGTCGTCTAGCGGGATCAGCGCGCGCGTCGCCTCGGCGAGGTCGGTGCGGAGGTGGTAGTGCGGCGCACCGCGCAACGTCCAGGCCGGCACCAGGCGGTCGTCGTCCACAAGGGACACCGGACCGTCGAGCCGGGCCGCCGCGGCCAGCAGCGCGGTGTCGCGCATGCTGTCCTGCAGCCCGGCCCGGACGACGGCGAGATCCGCGACGTCCGTCGAACCACGGTGCAGGCCGTGCTCGGCGATGCGGTAGGCGAGTACCTGGCGACGGTCCACGGGCGACTCCTCCTAGAGGCTGTACTCGAAGGTGTACCCCATTTTCTCCTCGCCCATCGCGCCGCCGACCGTGCCGGTGCCGGTGAGCCCGGTCAGCGCGCCGGTGCCCGAGCCGGGGACCACGCTGAACGTCGACGCGATGCCCTTGGCGTCGAACGTGAACTCGTGCCGCACGATGAACGTCCCTTCGCGACCGTCGACTTTGCCGTCGATACGCTCGAGGCTCGGCGACGTCGTCGCACCGCTGTCGTAGCCCTCGCCCGCGTAGTACAGCAGCAGGTCGCAGACCGATTCACCCTCGATGACACCCTCGTACGCCATCGACGCGTGCGCGTACGCCACCCGCGGCCCGTTCCCGGAGCCGCTGACGACGTTCTCTTCCCAGTTCTTCATGGTGAATGCGTTCATGGAAGACAGTCTGCCGGTCATACCTGTCAGCTTGTGTCAGGTATTTCGGTCATACTGGTGTTCATGCGCGCCAGCCGCCTCCTGTCCGTCCTCCTGCTGCTGCAGAACCGCGGCCGGATGACGGCGGAAGAGCTGGCCGAGGAGCTGGAGGTCTCGGTGCGCACGGTCTACCGGGACATCGACGCACTCTCGGCGTCCGGCGTCCCGGTGTACGCCGACCGCGGCCGGACCGGTGGGTACCGCCTGGTCGACGGCTACCGGACGCGGCTCACCGGGATGACCGAGGAGGAGGCGCAGTCGCTGTCGCTGGCCGGGCTGCCCGTCGCCGCGGCCGAGCTGGGCCTCGGCACGGTGCTCGCGGCCGCCCAGCTCAAGCTGTACGCCGCCCTGCCGCAGGAGCTGCGTGACCGCGCCGGACGTGTCGCCGAGCGGTTCTACCTGGACGTTCCCGGCTGGCACCGGGGCATCGAAAGCTTGCCGACGCTGTCGGCGGTCGCCGACGCCGTGTGGTCGTCGCACCGGATCCGGATCCGCTACGAACGCTGGGGGCAGCGCGTCGTCGAGCGGGACCTCGAGCCGCTGGGGCTGATCCTCAAAGCCGGGAACTGGTACCTCGCCGGGCGCTGCGAGGGCAGTGACCGGACGTACCGGATCTCGCGGATCCAGGAGCTGACCGACCTCGGTGAGGAGTTCGAGCGGCCGGCCGGCTTCGACCTCGCGGCGTACTGGCAGGAGTGGTCCGAGCAGTTCGAACGGCGGATGTACCCGCGCGTCGCCGTGGTGCGGCTGTCGCCGCGGGCGCAGGCTCTCGTACCGTTCTACGCGGGTTCCGTCGGGGCCCGGGCCCTGCGCGAGTGCCCGAACGAGCCGGCCGCGGACGGCTGGCTCACCATGGAGCTGCCGGTGGAGCCGGGCGAGCCGGCCATCGGCGAGCTGCTGCGCTTCGGGCCGCACCTGGAGGTCCTCGAGCCCGCGGACCTGCGGGCGCAGCTGGCGGCGGCGATCGAGGGGATGGGCGCGATCTATGGGTGAGCTGAGCGGGGTCGCGATCGGCGTCACGGCCGAACGGCGGGCCGACGACTTCATCGAGGCCCTCGAACGCTACGGCGCCGACGTCCGCCACGCCCCGACGATCACCATCGTCCCCCTGGACGCCGACCCCGACCTGCGCGCGGGCACCGAAGCGCTGCTGGCGTCCCCCGTCGGCTTCACGGCGATCACGACCGGCGCGGGCTTCCGCGGCTGGCTGGCCGCCGCCGACGGCTGGGGCCTGCGCGACCGGTTGCTGACGGCGCTGGGCGAGTCCCGGATCTACGCGCGCGGCCCGAAGGCCGTGGGCGCGCTTCGCGGCGCCGGGCTGCGAGAGTCCTTCTCCGCCGCTTCGGAGTCCAACGCGGAACTCTTCGGGACCCTAGCTTCGGCGGGGCTGGCGGGCGAGCGCGTGGCCGTCCAGCTGCACGGGACGCCGCTGCCGGAGCACACGTCGGCCCTGGAACAGGCGGGCGCGCGGCTGGTCGCGGTCCAGCCGTACCGCTGGTACTCGCCGCCGGACGTCACCCCGGTGCACGCCCTGATCGACGCGGCGATCGCGGGCGAGCTGGGCGCGATCGCGTTCACCAGCGCCCCCGCGGCGGCGAACTTCCTGACCCTGGCCCAGGACTACGGCCGCTACGACGACTTGCTGACGGCGTTGCGCGGCCCGGTGGTGTGCGCGTGCGTCGGCCCGGTGACGGCGGCGCCCCTCGAAGAAGCCGGGGTGCGCACGCGGCAACCGGACCGGCAGCGCCTGGGAGCGCTGGTGAAACTCCTGGTCACGACGCTCAGGGTGTAGCTGTCAACCGACTTGACGGCTTTCGGCCCGAGTTGTCCACATCGCGCCCGGCCATCCACAGATTCGCTGCGTCACCCATCCGGGGTGGGGTGGGCCGATAGACTGGAGCAGGGCACGCCCCCCTGGGTGTGGCGGGGGAGTTTTGGTTGGCGGCGACGGGCAAAGCGCTGTCCTCAGTGGCATTGGTGGGGCGGCTGGTCCGGCGCCGTTGTGACGCCGAGGTCGTCGGAGCGGCCGGCCGCGAGCCGTGGCCACTGGGCGATGGGCCGGCCCGGCCCCGGTGTCCACGTGGGTGCGCCGGTGTCGGTCCGGACGTTCGTGCGGTCCTGTGGCCAGCCGTCCGGTGAGTCCTCCCAGGACTCCCGGCGGCCGTGGATCGTCAAGTCCATCAGCGCGTAGCTGTAGTCCATCGCTTCCACCCCGCGGCGTTTTGTCCAGTACGTCTCGAAGACGCGGTCGCCGTCGCGCAGGTAGCAGACCAGGTGGAACAGGCCGGCCTCGCGCCCGGCCAGCAGCGTGTCGAGCGACGGCTGTGCCGAGTACCAGGGCATGTGCCAGTCCATGAAGCCGCGGTAGCGCAGGCTTTCGGCGTACGACGTCCCGGCGTCGGCCGGGCCGGTGGAAACGTTGCGGCCCTGGGAGAACACCGCGTACGTGATGTCGCGGGAGTGCAGGTTGGCCAGTTCCGCGACCTGGTTGGTGTAGAACGTGCAGCCCTCGCACTGCTCCGCCGCGGGCCGGCCGGGGTTCCACATGAAGTAGTAGGCGATCAGCTGACGGCGTCCTTCGAACGCGTCCAGCAGCGTGACCGGCCCGGCCGGGCCGAGCAGTTCGAGGGTGGCGTCCACCTCGACCATCGGCAGCCGGCGGCGGGCCGCGGCGATCGCGTCGCCTTCGTGGGTGTGGGCCTTTTCCCTGGTGCGCAAGACATCCAGCTCGGCCTGGAACGTCTCGCGGTCGACGATGGTCATCAGGACTCCTTCAGCTTGGCGGTGAGCAGGACGACGCTCGCCAGGGTGACGACCACCGCCACGCCCAGCGCGAGGTGGATGCCGGTCAGCTCGGCGGTCTGCGTCGCGGCGACGGCGCTGAGGACCGGGATGCCGACGGTGATGCCGACCTGCTGCGTCATCGACGTCAGCCCGGTGGCCAGGCCCTGCTCCTCGTCGGGCAGCCCGGACGTCGCGGTCACGGTGTACGCCACGATCGCGGCGACGTGGCCGAAGAACCCGGCGAACAGGGCCGGCAGCAGGATCAGCAGGGCGCCGCGGCCGGGGCCGAGGAACAGCAGCGGCACCGTCGCCAGCGCCTCGACGGTCAGCCCGGCGGCCAGCAGGACGCGGCTGCCGAAGCGGCCGATCGCGCGCCCGGCGAGCACGCCCGCGGCCACCGACGCCAGGCCCGGCACGCCGAAGACCAGGCCGGTCGCCCACGGCGAAAGCCCCAGGATCCGCTGCAGGTAGAGGGTCGTCAGGAAGATCACCGCGGGTTCCATCGCGAACAGCACGAGCCCGGCGAAGTTGCCCCACTTGACCGTGCGCCGGGCGAGGATCCGCGGCGGCACGAGCGGCGCGGGCGAGCGCTGTTCGATCAGCCAGAACGCGGTCAGCAGCACCACGCCGGCGACCGCGGCGAGCACGCTCTTGTCGATCACGGCGTAGACCAGCGCCAGCAGGCCGCCGCTGACGGTCAACGCGCCGGGCAGGTCCGGCCGGGTGCGCCCGGGCATGGTCGATTCGGGGACGAGGAACGGCGTCGCGATCAGGATGGCGACGGCCACCGGGACGTTCATGAAGAACGCCGCGCGCCAGCTCAGCAGGCCGACGAGAGCGCCGCCGACCAGCGCGCCGACGGTGAAGCCGCCGGAGAGCAGGGCGCCGTTGAGGCCGAGGACGCGGTCCCGCGCCCGGCCTTCGGCGAACGTCGTGGTCAGCAGCGACAACGCCGAGGGCAACGTCATCGCGGTGGCGAAGCCCTGCAACGCGCGGGCCGTCAGCAGCAGCTCCGGCGTCGTGGCGAGGCCGCCCAGCAGCGACGCCGCGGCCAGCAGGGCCATGCCGGACCGGAACAGCCGCCGGCGGCCGAACAGGTCCCCGAGGCGGCCGCAGACCAGGGTGAAGCCCGCGGCGGGCAGGACGAACGCCGTGCTGACCCACGGCAACGACGTCAGGTCCAGCCCGACACCCGCGCCGACCTGCGGCAACGCGACGTTCAGGATCGAGAAGTCGATCGACAGGAGGAAACCGGCACCGAGCAGCACGGCCAGGACGGCACGCTGTCTCGGCGTGAAACGGGCAGGGGGTAGCGCAACGACGGACACGGGGGTTCTCCTTGAGGGGAAGTCAGTCCTGCTCGGCGGCCTCCGCGAGGCGTTTGATCTTGGCCAGCCGGCGATCCCAGTCGGCGGCGAGCGAGGTCATCCAGCGGGCCGTCGCGTCCAGGGCTTCGGAACGCACGGCGTAGCGGACCTCGCGGCCGATCTTCACGCTGCCGACCAGCCCGGCCGAGTCGAGGACGGTGAGGTGCTTGACGATCGCCTGGCGCGACACGGGGAGGCCGCCGGCGAGGGTCGTCGCGGTGGCCTGGCCGTGGGCGGCGAGCAGGTCCAGCAGCTGACGACGGGTCGGATCGGCCAGTGCGGCCAGGACGCCGTCGACGACGTCGTGAGCCATTATTCGGCGCGTGCGGCGAGGGTGGTGAAGCACTGCTCCCAACCGCCGGTGTGGTCCTTGACGACGTTGCGGCGGTTCTCGTCGGACGTCGGCAGGGTGGCGAAGCCGCTCTCGACGACGCGCAGGCGGGTGCCGTCGCCCTCGGGGGTCAGGGTGAACTCGACGAGCGTCGAGTTGTCCTCACGCAGCTCCTCGCCGGGGAACGCGCTGACCCAGCGGTAGGCGAGGTAGTGCGGCGGGTCGACTTTCTCGACGCGCAGCGGGAACTCGCCGTGCTCCGAGTGCGTGACGACCAGGGTCTGGCCTTCTTCGGCCATGGTGCCCTGGATGGTTTCGTCGTCGGTCGCCCAGAAACCGGGCTCGGCCACCAGCGGCCAGACCTTGGCCGGCTTCGCGGCGATCACGATCTCGCGTTCGATGCTGTCGGTGCTCATGCGCACTCCTTCGTCGTCTCATGTGCAATGCCACAGTTGCACATGGCGGAGTGCGGTGCAACCCCAGGGTTGCACTTACGGCGTCAGTCCTCGGGGAGTTCGCCCGCTTCGACCGCGCGGAACGACTCGCGGCTCGCGGCTTCTTCGCTCATCCCGAGCCGCCAGTAGCCCGTGAAGCAGATCCGCCGCTTGTCGACGTCGCGCTCTCGCACGAGGAGCCGGCGCACGAGCTTCACCGCGCCCGCTTCGCCCGACACCCACGCATACGGCGTCCCGCTGGGGAAGGTCGCCGCGCGGACCGCCTCCAGCAGCGCCTCGCCGTGCGGCCGCGCGCCGCGCACCAGCCAGTGGACTTCGACCGCTCCGCGTGTCTCGAACGTCTGACGCTCGTCGCGCCCGGAGACCTCGATGTACGCCGAAAGCCGCGCGCCGGCCGGGAGCTGCTCGATGATCGCGCCGATCGCGGGCAACGCCGTCTCGTCGCCGGTCAGCAGCTGCCAATCGGTGCCGGCCGGGACGTCGTAGAGGCCGTGTGGACCCAGGAACGCGACGCGGTCGCCCGGTGTCACGCGGGACGCCCACGCCGAGGCCGGGCCGGTGTCGCCGTGCAGCACGAAGTCGACGTCGATCTCCGCGAAGCGCGGCCGGTGCGCGCGCACCGTGTACGTCCGCATCGGCGGCCGGACGCCGTCCGGCATCGCGAGGTACGTGCGGTACCACGACAGGACGTCGGAGCCGGTGTCCGGCAGGTTCGGCGTCTCCTGGCCGGGGAGCGGGAAGAAGACCTTGACGTACTGGTCCGGCGCCCCGGCGGGCACCTCGGCGA
The DNA here is from genome assembly GCF_036114655.1 of Amycolatopsis sp. NBC_00348. Classification (NCBI taxonomy): domain Bacteria; kingdom Bacillati; phylum Actinomycetota; class Actinomycetes; order Pseudonocardiales; family Pseudonocardiaceae; genus Amycolatopsis; species Amycolatopsis sp. NBC_00348. Next base: position 9,550,249 of record NZ_CP107994.1, read on the forward strand.
AGGTCGCCGCCTCGAACGTCACGCGCACCGTGTGCGGCGTGATCGGCCGGACCATCCTCACGCGGGCCCGGTGGTACGTCAGTGCCGGTCGCTCCACCTGCGTCGTCATTAGGCGAGGCTAACCTAATTCATAGGCGTCAGAACAGCCCTCCCGGCTCGGAATTCGCGGCACCTTCCGGTTGCCAACGGTATTTCCGCAGGTCGACGCGCTGGCCGTCGGCCAGTACGCCTTCCGCGCGCAGTCGTTCGAGCTGGTCGTGGACCAGGTGCGGCGCCGGGGTGCCGTTGGCGCGCAGGATCCGGTGCCACGGCAGGTCGTGCCCGTCCTCGGCGAGGATCGCGCCGACCATCCGCGGTGAGGGCGCGCCGGAGAGCGCCGCGATGTCGCCGTACGTCGCGACCGTGCCGGCCGGCACCGACTCGATGATCTCCCGCACCCGCTCGTGCAGAACGTCGTCCATGCCCCCACTCTGCCGCACGGGTACGACACTTTCCGATGCCGCCCGTCGCACGGGCGGTGACCTTCACCGGACACGCCCGCGCTTAGGTGTGCCGGTGCGACGCCCGTTACTCCGGACGTGGTTCCATCGCGGGGTGAACGGCAGGCGAACGGGACCGGTGAACGCGCGGCTGGTGCGCCCGCCGATCGCCGAGGCGCCCACGTTCACCTGGGATTCCGGCGCTCGGCGCGTACTGTCCGCACCCGGGGGTTTCCTGCGGGTGCTCGGCGGGCCCGGCACCGGGAAGACGACGCTGCTGGCGTCGGCCGCGACCCGCCGCATCGCCGAGGGCGCCGACCCGGAGAGCGTGCTGGTGCTGACCACCTCGCGCAAGGCCGCGGACGCGCTGCGGGCCGACATCACCCGCAGCCTCACCGCCGACCCGGACCTGGCGCGGCCGCTGCCCCGTACCGTCCGCGAGCCGCTCGTCCGGACCGTCCACTCGTACGCGTATTCGCTGCTGCGGCTGGAAGCGATGGGCGCGGAGCTCCCGGCGCCACGGCTGCTCGCCGGCGCCGAACAGGACGTCGTCGTCCGCGAGCTGCTCGCCGGCGACCTCGACGAGGGCGCCGAGAACTGGCCGGAGCAGCTGCGCCCGGCCCTCATCGTGCCCGGGTTCGCCGAGGAGGTGCGCGACCTGCTGATGCGTGCGGCCGAGCGCGGGCTCGGCCCGGCGGACCTCGCCGAGCTGGGCCGCCGCCGCGGGCGCGAGGAGTGGCTCGCCGCCGGGCTCTTCTGGGCTCAGTACGAAGAGGTCACGCAGCTGCAGGGAGCCGGCGGCAACGCGCTGGGCGTCGCGAGCGCGCCCGCCCTCGACGCCGCCGAGCTGGTCACCTCCGCGCTGCTCGCGCTGGAGGACGACGACGAGCTGCGCGAACGGGAGCGCACGCGCGTGCGGCACCTGTTCGTCGACGACGCCCACCACCTCGACCCGCTGCAGACCAGCCTGGTCCGGATGATCGGGCACACCGCGGCCGAGTTCGTCGTCGCCGGCGACCCCGACCAGAACGTCTATTCCTTCCGCGGCGCCGACGCGAGCCTGTTCGCCGACGCCGACCCGGACGGCAGCCGCACGATCACGCTGACGACGTCGCACCGGCTCGCCCCGGCGGTGCGGCTGGCGGTCGCGAAGATCGGCGCGACGCTGCCCGGGTTGTCCCAGCACCGCAAGATCGTCCCGCCCGCCGGGGCCACCGGCGGCAACGTCCGCGTGCGCGTGATGCCGACGCCCGCCGCCGAGGCGAGCTGGATCGCCGACCAGCTCCGGCGCGCGCACCTCGTCGACGGCGTGCCGTGGTCGGAGATCGCGGTGCTCGTCCGGTCGCCGGCGCGGACCTTCCTGGTGCTGCAACGCGCTTTGCGCGCGGCCGGCGTCCCGATCGGGTCGGCCACCGAGGAACTGCCGCTGGCGCGCCAGCCCGCGGTGCGGCCGCTGCTGGCCGTGTTGAAACTCGCGCCGTCGCCGGACCTGCTCGACATCGACCTCGCCGAGATGCTGCTGTCGTCGTCACTCGGCGGCGCGGATCCCCTGGCGTTGCGGCGGCTCCGGCGCGGTCTGCGCCGGCTGGAGCTGGCCGGCGGCGGGCAGCGTTCGAGTGACGACCTGCTCGTGGAAGCGTTGCGCGGCGGGGACATCCTCATCGGGCTGGGTGACGCCGAGGCCGAGCCGGTGCGGCGCGTCGGCGGCCTGCTGCGCGTCACGCACCAGGCCGTCGCCCGCGGGGACGGCGTCGAGCAGGTGCTGTGGGAGCTGTGGAACGAAAGCGGCCTGCAGGAGAAGCTGCTGAAGCAGACCGAGCGTGGTGGTTCGCTGGGCGCGCAGGCCGACCGGGACCTCGACGCCGTCGTCGCGCTGTTCGACGCGGCCGGCCGGTACGTCGACCGGCTGCCCCGCTCCAGCGTCGCGTCCTTCGCGGATTACCTTGGTGCGCAACAGATCGCGGGCGACACGCTTGCGCCGGCCGCCGTCCCGGCCGACGGCGTCTCGCTGCTCACCGCGCACTCCGCCGCCGGTCGCGAATGGACGGTCGTCGCCGTCGCCGGGGTCCAGGAAGGCGCCTGGCCGGACCTGCGGCTGCGTGGATCCGTGCTGGGCGTGGAACGGCTCAAGGACCTGATGTCCGGAGTGGACGATGACGCCGTCTCCCAGACCGCGCCGATCCTGGCCGAGGAACGGCGGCTGTTCTACCTCGCGATGAGCCGCGCGAAGGAGACGCTGCTGGTCACGGCGGTGTCCGGCGAGGACGAACAGCCGTCGCGCTTCCTCGACGACCTCGAGGAGAACGGCGCCGACGACGGCGGTCTCGACTCGCGGATGAAGCCGCCGGGCCGGTCGCTGGTGCTCGCCGAGCTGGTGGGGGACCTGCGCGAGGTCGTCTGCGACGACAAGGCCGACCCGGCACGCCGGCGCCGCGCGGCCAAGCAGCTCGCGCGGCTGGCCGACGCCAAGGTCCCCGGCGCGCACCCGAGCACCTGGTACGGCCTGCTCCCGGCGTCCACCGACGAACCGGTGCACCCGCCGGGCGACCTGATCCGGATCTCACCGTCCACAGTGGAGATCCTGACGAAGTGCCCGCTGCGGTGGATGATCGAGCGGCACGGCGGGAGTGACCCGGCGCAGCTGGCCGCCGTCACCGGGACGCTGGTGCACGGGCTCGCGCAGGCCGTCGCGTCCGGGAGCACCGACGCCGAGCTGCAGGCCGCGCTGGACGACGCGTGGGTGCGCGTCGACGCGGGCGCGCCGTGGTTCTCGAAGCGGGAGCGCCGGCGGGTCGAGGGGATGCTGCAGAACTTCGTCACCTGGCTGGAGCGCAGCCGGGCGGAGCTGAAGGAAGCCGGCGTCGAGCAGGACATCGAGGTCGAGCTGCCGGCCGGGGGCGCCGACGAGGTCCGGGTGCTGCTGCGCGGCCGCGTCGACCGGGTGGAGCTGGACGCCGACGGGCGGCCGGTGATCGTCGACATCAAGACGGGCAAGGTCCCGGTGTCGGGCAAGGACGCGGAGGAGCACCCGCAGCTGGCCGCGTACCAGCTGGCGGTGTTGCTGGGTGCGATCGAGGGCCGCACGGAAGCCGGCGGCGCGCGGCTGGTGTACGTCGCCAAGGCCAACAACAAGACCGGCGCCACCGAGCGGTCGCAGCCGCCGATGGACGAGGTGGGCGGCAAGCAGTGGCTGGACCTGGTCCGCGGCGCGGCGGCGTCGGCGGCGGGGCCGGACTACCAGGCGCAGGAGAACGTGGACTGCGACCGCTGCCCCGCGCGCGGCTGCTGCCCGCTGCGCCCCGAGGGCAGGCAGGTACCGGGCCCATGACCTCGCGTGTGGTGGTCGTGAGTGGTAATGAGGGTTCTAACCCTCATTACCACTCACGAGCTCGCAAGGTGACCACATGAGCCCACTGCTCATCGCGAACCCGGTCGAGCCCGCCGAACTCGCCGACGCGCTCGGCCTGCACCGGCCGACCCCGGAACAAGCCGTCGTCATCGCCGCCCCCGTCGAACCGTCCCTTGTGGTCGCCGGCGCCGGTGCGGGCAAGACCGAGACCATGGCCGCGCGCGTGGTCTGGCTGGTGGCCAACGGGATCGTCAGCCCGGACCGCGTCCTCGGCCTCACCTTCACCCGCAAAGCCGCGCGCCAGCTCGGCGAACGCGTCCGCGCGCGCCTGCGACGGCTGGCCGGATCCGGGCTGCTGGACCGGCTCGACCCGTCCGGCGGGCTGCGGTCCACTGTGGTCGCCGGCGAACCGACCGTGCTCACCTACCACGCCTACGCCGGCCGGCTGCTGTCCGAACACGGGCTCCGGCTGCCGGTGCAGCCCGGCGTCCGGCTGCTGTCGGAGACGTCGTCGTGGCAGCTCGCGCACCGCGTGGTGTCCACTTGGGACAACGAGCTGGACACCGACCGCGTCCCGCCGACGGTCACCGCGGACGTCCTGGCCCTGGCCGGCGAACTCGGCGAGCACCTGGTGTCCACAGAGGAACTGGCCGACTACACGTCGTGGATGTGCCAGGTCATCGAGAACGCCCCGCGTGCCAAGGGGCAGCGGGCCGCGTTGCCGCAGAAGCTCACCGAAATCATGGCGGCGCAGCACTTCCGGCTCGCGCTGCTGCCGCTCGTCGAGGCCTACCACCGGCGCAAGCGCAACGAAGGCGCGCTGGACTTCGCCGACCAGATGTCGCTGGCCGCGCAGCTGGCGAGCGAGTACCCGTCGGTCGTGCGCGGCGAGCGGGAGCGGTTCGGCTCGGTGCTGCTCGACGAGTACCAGGACACCGGGCACGCCCAGCGCGTGCTGCTGCGGGCGCTGTTCGGCGGCGTCGAGAACCCGCCGATGCCCGTCACCGCCGTCGGCGACCCGGCCCAGGCGATCTACGGCTGGCGCGGCGCCAGCGCGGCCAACCTGCCCCGCTTCACCACGGACTTCCCGCGCTTCGACGGCGAGCGCTTGATGCCGGCCCGTGATTTCGGGCTGCTGACCAGTTTCCGCAACCCGCCGGAGATCCTCGACCTCGCCAACGCGATCGCCGAACCGCTGCGGGCGCGCGGCCTCGGCGTCGAACGGCTGCGGGCGCGCGAGGGCGCCGGGCCCGCGGACATCGCGTGCGCGCTGCTGCCGGACGTCCGCGCCGAGCGCGAGTGGGTGGCCGACGCGCTGGCCCGGCGCTGGTACGCCGTGCAGGAGCAGACCGGCAAGCCGCCGACCGCGGCCGTGCTGGTGCGCCGTCGGGCCGACATGGCCCCGATCGCCGCCGAGCTGCGGGCGCGCGGGCTGCCGGTCGAGGTCGTCGGCCTCGGCGGGCTGCTGGACGAACCCGAGGTCGCGGACCTCGTCTCGACGTTGCGCGTGCTCGCCGACCCGCTCTCCGGCAGTGCGGCGGCGCGGCTGCTGACCGGCGCGCGCTGGCGGCTCGCGGCCGCCGACGTCGCCGCGTTGTGGCGGCGCGCGGGGGAGCTGTCGAGTCCCGAGAAGTCGGACGGCCCCGAGCTGGTCGTGGAGCGCGTCGAGCAGGCCGGGCTGATCGACGCGATCGACGAACCCGGCTCGCCGGAACGGTATTCGGAAGAGGGCTACAAGCGGATCCGGCGCGTCGGCTGGGAGCTGGCCGCGTTGCGGCGGCGGCTGGACCAGTCGCTGCCGGAGCTCGTCGCCGACGTCGAACGCACGCTGCTGCTGGACGTGGAGTCGCTGGCGCGTCCGGGATCGGCGGGGCGGGCACACCTGGACGCGTTCGCCGAAGTCGTCACCGACTACGCCGAGACGGCGCCGACGGCGACCCTGTTGTCCTTTGTGGACTATCTGAACACCGCGGCGCACGCCGAAGACGGGCTCACCCCGGGTGAGGTCGAGGTGGTGCCGGACCGGGTGCAGGTGCTCACCGTGCACTCGGCGAAGGGCCTCGAGTGGGAGGTCGTCGCCGTGCCGCACCTGGTGCAGGACGTCTTCCCGGGTCGGCGGCGGTCGTCGTCGTGGCTGCGGACGGCGACGTCGCTGCCCGCGGCGCTGCGTGGCGACGCCCAGGACCTGCCCGAGCTGCGGATCGCCGACGGCTACGACCGCAAGGAAGTCCAAGAAGGACTGGAGCTGCACGAGGCGGGGTTCGTCGAGCGGGAGCAGTCGGAGGAACGGCGGCTCTGCTACGTCGCGCTGACGCGGTCGGAGCACGCGCTGATCGTGTCGGGGCACTGGTGGAACGAGAGCAGCAGCCGGGCGAAGGGGCCGTCCGAGTTCCTGACGGAGATCGCCGGCGTCATCCGGGAATCCGGCGTCGGGCAGCTCGGCGACTGGGCGCCGGAGCCCGGGCCGGACGACGAGAACCCGCTCGTCTCGGACTCGCGGAAGGCCCGCTGGCCGATCGACCCGCTGGCCGACCGCCGCACCGGCGTCCAAGGTGGAGTCGACCTGGTTTTCGGGGCGCTGTCGGCGTCTTCGGAGGAAGAAGCGTCCGAAGAGGACGATCCCGACGGCTGGCTCACCGACACCGACGTCCTGCTGGAGGAGTGGGCGCGCAAGGACGACCAGATCAAGCGGGTCCCGTTGCCGTCCCGGCTTTCGGTGAGCCAGCTGGTCGCGCTGGCCGAGGACTCCGCGCAGCTCGCGACGGACCTGCGACGGCCGTTGCCGATGGCGCCCAACAGTTTCGCCCGCCGCGGCACGGAGTTCCACAGCTGGCTGGAGCGCCGTTTCGGCGGCGACCAGCTCATCGAGATCGACGACCTCCCGGGCGCCGCCGACTTCGCCGAGATCCCGGACCCCGGCCTCGAAGAGCTGCAGACGCAGTTCGACAAGAGCGAGTGGGCCGCGCGCGTCCCGCACGCCGTCGAGATCACGTTCTCGGCCGACGTCGAGGGCATCACCCTGCGCGGCCGGATGGACGCCGTCTTCTGGAATCCCGACGGCTATTGGGAAGTGGTCGACTGGAAGACGGGCTCGGTCCCGCCGAAGTCCCGGCAGGTGGTGCTGTCGGTCCAGCTGGCGGCGTACCGGATGGCCTGGGCGGCGCTGAAGAACGTCCCGGTGGAGCAGGTCCGCGCGGCGTTCCACTACGTCCGCGCCAACCACACGATCCGCCCGGCCGACCTCCTGGACGCCGAAGGCATCCGAAGCCTGCTCCGCAACCTCCCCGAGTCGTGATCGAAGAGTCGACACGCGTGTCTGGAGAGTCGACACGCGTGTCTGGAGAGTCGACACGCGTGATTGGAGAGTCGACACGGCGAAGCCGGGGCCGGATGTCGTGTCGACCCTTCAATCACGTGAGTTGGCGTTCAAATCACGCGTGTCGGCTTCCTGATCACGCGGCGTCGCGGACCTTCAGGGCCCAGGCGATCAGCGGCCACTGCAGCGGGAGCCGGCCCCACGCGATCGCGCGCTGCGGCAGCGGGGCCCGGCGCGCGTCGACCGCCATCTTCACGTTGCCCGGGAAGACGCCCAGGAACAGCAGGGCCGCCGCCAGGGCGCCCAGGCGGCGGGTGCGCGGGACCGCCACCGCGGCCGCTACGGCCAGCTCGGCGACGCCCGAGCCGTACGTCCACGCCCGGCGTGAGCCCGGGAGCGAACGGGGGATCAGGCCGTCGAACGGCTTCGGGACCGCGAAGTGCAGAGCGCCCATGAAACCCAGCGCACCTGCCATGACGTGCGCGGGCCGTTGTGAAGTAGCCATCGTCTCATCGTTCCACGCGGCGGGCCGCCGTCCGGTTCGGCTATCCTCCGGGCGTGAGTGACGCTCGACACCTGCCTGCGGGAGCCAGTGCATGAGGGCCCTGAGGCGGCTGCCGCTCGGCAGTCTCACCGATCGGCCCGACCACGAGCTCGTCGGCGTCCTGCGGATGCCCGAGCTGACGGTCAGCCCCCTTCGCTCCATCATGAAGCGGGTCATCGGCGCGACCCTGGCGCTGCTGCTGACGGTGATCATCGTCTACGTCGACCGCGACGGGTACCGCGACGCCAACGGTGACGGCCTGTCCCTGCTGGACAGCCTCTACTACGCGACCGTCTCGCTCTCGACCACCGGCTACGGCGACATCGCGCCCGCCACGTCGTCCGCCCGCCTGGTGAACGTGCTGGTGATCACCCCGTTGCGGGTGCTCTTCCTCATCGTCCTGGTCGGGACCACCCTGGAAGTGCTCACCGAGCGCTCCCGGCAGGCGTTCAAGATCCAGAAGTGGAGGACGAAGGTGCGCGACCACACGGTCGTCGTCGGGTTCGGCACCAAGGGCCGGTCCGCCGTCAACGCGCTGCTCGGCGACGAGAGCGTCGCCCCGGGCCAGGTCGTCGTCGTCGACACCGACCAGCAGGCCCTCGACGCCGCGAGCGCGCTCGGCCTGGTCGCCGTGCACGGCTCGGCCACCCGGTCCGACGTCCTGCGCGTCGCCGCCGTGCAGCACGCGCGCGCGGTCGTCGTCGCCCCGAACCGCGACGACACGGCGGTGCTCGTCACGCTCACCGCCCGCGAGCTCGCCCCGAAGGCGCACATCGTGGCGTCGGTGCGGGAGGCGGAGAACGTCCACCTGCTGAAGCAGTCCGGCGCCGACCAGGTCGTCGTCTCCAGCGAGACGGCCGGGCGGCTGCTCGGCATGGCGACGTCGACGCCGCTGGTCGTGGACATCATGGAGGACCTGCTCACCCCGGAGTCCGGGCTGGCCATCGCCGAACGCGCGGTCGAGCCTTCGGAGGAGGGCGGGTCGCCGCGGCACCTGTCGGACCTCGTCCTGGGCCTGGTCCGCGACGGCGTCCTCTACCGCGTCGACGCCCCGCAGGCCGACGCCATCGAGCCCGGCGACAAGCTGCTCTACGTCAAGAAGGTGACGCAGACGGAGAAGATCGAGCGGTAGGTCCGGTTCGCCCGGCCGACCTGCGGAGCCGAGACCGTGCCGCCTGGGTTTTGCCCGCGGGATCTGGAACCATGACCGGGTGCCCCCGCGACCCCTCGCCCTGAAGTGGCCCTCGGTGGCGATCCCCGCCGCGGCCGGCGTGCTCGTCGTCCTGCTGGCCTGGCTGGCCGGGCCCGGGCTGCTCGGGATCAGCAACGACGACCTCGGCGCACCGGTGTCGGCCGAGGTCACCAAGCCCGCACCGTGCGACCGCCTGGACCCCGTCGAGACCGTCCGGTTCACCGTCGCCGGCAAGACCCACGAGGGCACGCTCAACGGCTGCGGCCACGGCCAGAACGAGCGCGTCGACGTCGGCGTCCCGGACGAGCTCCCGGACCAGGGCACGGTCGCCGTTCAGGTGGCGGACACGTCGGCCGGCGCGTCGGACGCGCGGCGCCCGCTCGGGCTCGCGCTGCTGGTGTTCGCGTGCTTCTCGGGCGGGATCTTCGTCTACACCTGGCTGCGGCTGCCGCCGAAACCGAAGGCCGCCAAACCCGCGAAGGTCAGCTGACTTCGGACGACGGTGCCGCGAAGGTGTTGCAGTCGGAGATCCGGTTGCTCGTCGCGCCCGCCCGCCACCACGACGCGTAGTGCGCGTTGGTGCCGTGGTCGTGGCTGCGGGAGGTGTTGTCGCCGCGGGTCTCCTGGTCGTTCCAGGCCTTGTTGTACATGTCGCGGTTGATCGTGCCGCCCTGGTCGACGTGCGCGCCGAGGAACATCCCGGAGAAGCACTGGGCCTGCAGTTCCTTGCGCCGCGACATCTCGAGCCCGGCGGGGCTGTTCTGGCCGGCCTCGTAGATCTTCTGCCAGGCCGCGTCCATCAGCCCGGCGACCTCCTGGACGTGGTGGCCGTACTCGTGGGCGAACAGGGCCAGGTAGACGCCGGGGTTGTTGCCGTACTGGTCGGTCTGCAGCCCGCGGAAGGGCACGTACAGGTTGTTCTCGCAGTAGTACGCGGCGGTCGCGATGCCGACCTGGATGGTGCCGCACTCGGTCTCGAAGCTCGCGCCGGTCGGGAAGTGCAGCGCCGGCGGCGTGAACGGCAGGCCGTAGGCGGTGAGGAACGGGCCCCACGCCGCGTCCAGGCACTTGCTGGCGGCGGTGAAGAACGCTTCCGCGCCCGCCTGGGTGCTCTGCCAGGCCGGCAGCGTGCAGACGCGGTTCTGCAGCCCGGCGTTCGGGTCCTGCAGGATCGGGTGGTCGGCCAGCTTGAGGACCTTCTGCGGGCCGGTCGCGCTCGGCGTGGACAGCTCGGTCGACGGGCCGGGCGACGCCGACGCCGGGGCACCCGCGCCCCCGGGCAGCTGCGAGGGAACGTCCTGGGACGACGGCGTGTCGCGGTAGGCCGGGTTCGCGAGCGGCGTGTCCTGGCGGTTGAGCGCCACGATGGCGACCAGCCCGAGCACCAGCACGGCCACGGCGCCGAGGCACACCCCGATCACGGCGGCCGGCGAACGACGTCGCGGCGCGGCGGGCACGGTGTGCGGGTGACCCAGCCACGCGGGAGCCGGTTGCGCATCCGGCACCGGCGGCGGCTGGACGGAACCGCTGGGCGGTACCTGGCCGTGGGGCGGTTGCGTCATCTAGGCAGTCCCGAAGGGTCTCGGTACGGACCGGGGGTACCCGATCCCGGCGTTCAGCCTACCGGGGGAACGGTGCCTCCCGCACCCGTCCGTGTGCGCAGGGTCGCGGCGCACCGACGTCACCCCAGGTCTGGCCGGGTGCAACCCGCTCTGAGAGAGTGTCCGCAAGCAGGTACCGCAGGCGAGGGGCTTCGATGACAGAGACCGGTGGCGCGTCCGGCGAAGAGGGCGCCGACACGCCGACACCGAGCCAGGGCTTGCCCCGGGCTCACGCTCCTGGATCGGGTGAGGCGAAGCCACCGGAAAGTCACGATCAGTCACCGCCGACGCCGCCGACCGGCTGGCAGGCCCCGGACCCGCGCGGTGCGCAGCCGCCGCCCGGGTGGCAGCCGCAGACCCCGCCGCAGATGCCCTACGGCGGACCGCCGCCGCAGTACCCGCAGTTCCCGCAGCAGCGGGCCTTCAGCCCGCACGGGCTGGGCAAGCCCGGCGTGATCGCGCTGCGCCCGCTCAACATCGGCGACATCCTCGACGGCTCGATCACCGCGATCCGCCGGCACCCGCTGCTCATCCTGGGCGTCGGCGCGGTGCTGGCGGTGATCTCGGCCGCGATCACCTTCCTCGTGCAGAAGTTCCTCTTCGCGGACCTGGACGAGCTGACCTCGGTCGCCGCGCTCGGCCCGGGCGCGACCGAGGCGGAGGCGCGGGACGCCGTGTTCGGCGTGTTCGGCGACGTGTTCCTGGTGCTCCTGCCGACGGCGGCGCTCACGACCCTGCTGACGACGCTGCTCAACGGGTTCCTCGCCGCCGTCATGGGCCGCGCCGCACTCGGGCGCGAAGTGACCTTCTCGATCGCGTGGGCCGAGGTTCAGCCCCGGCTGCTGCCGCTGCTGGGCATCGGGCTCGTCTATTCGGTGGTCACGACGATCGGCCTGATGCTCTGCATCGTCCCCGGCGTGCTCGCCTACGTGTTCTGGGCGCTGGCCAGCGCGGCGCTGATCCTGGAACGCGGCACGTTCAAGCAGGCGTTCTCCCGCTCGGTCAAGCTCGTCAGGGGCTCGTTCTGGCGCGTGCTCGGCATCCTGGCGCTGGCCTGGATCATCGAGTACCTGTTCAACAACATCATCCAGCTGCCGTTCACCCTCGGCACCGGCGTCTTCCAGCAGGTGCTGAACCCGTCGGCCGCGGCGGTCGTGCCGAGCACCGGCGACCTGCTGCTGGCGTCGGTCGGCCAGGTCATCTCCGGCACCATCGCGACGCCGTTCGTCGCGCTGGTCACCGTGATCATCTACCTGGACCAGCGGATGCGCCGCGAGGGCATGGACATCGAGCTGGCCCGCGCCGCCGGGGTGACGCCGCCGCAGGCATGGTGACGTCGCTGTGGTTTCTGGGGCCGAGCCCCAGACCCCAGCCGGGGGACAAGCCCCCCTGGACCCCCCAACAGCGCTGGGTGACCGACGTCCCGGTCGACATCGACCGGGACACCGCGCGCCGCGCCGCGCAGGAGGAGCTGAGCGACCCGAAGTACCAGCAGGCGCGCCCGAGTGTGCTGCAGCAGGTCGCGCAGTGGCTCGGCGAGCAGCTGGAGAAGCTGCTGAACGGCCTGTCTTCGGTCGTCCCGGGCGGGATCTTCGGCCTGGTCCTGATCCTCGTGCTGCTGATCGTGCTCGTCGTCGTGATCCGGTTGCGCACCGGCAAGATCGCCCGCGCGGCCCGGGCGGACCGGCTGGTCTTCGACGGGAAGCGGCAGAGCGCCGACGACTACCGCCGCTCCGCCGCCGAGGCCGCGGCCGCCGGTCGCTACGACGACGCCGTCCGCGACCGCTTCCGGGCCCTCGTACGGGCCCTGGAGGAACGCGCGCTGCTGGACGCCCGCTCCGGCCGGACGGCCGACGAAGCCGCCGCGGAGGCCGGGGTGCTGCTGCCGAACGTCGCGACCGAGCTGCGGCACGGCGCGCGGCTGTTCGACGACGTCCACTACGGCGGCCGCGAAGGCACCGAAACCGCGTACCGCACGCTGACCGAGCTGGACGAGCGCTGCCGCCGGGAACGACCGGTGGTGATGGCGGCCTCGTGAGCACCTCCGTTTCGCCGGACGCGCGCCGGATCTGGCGCGGCTCCCGGATTCCGCTCGCCCTGCTCGCGCTGGTGGTAGCCGCCGGCGCCCTGCTGCTGCTCGGCCGCGGCGAGCAGACGCACGGCGCGCTCGAGCCCGGTTCCTACGAACCCGGCGGCGCGCACGCGCTCGCGAAGCTGCTGGCCGATCAAGGCGTCGACGTCCGGATCGCGCACACGATCGACGAGGCGGACGACGCGCTCGGCGAGAACACGACGTTGCTGGTCACCCAGCCGGACCTGGTGCCGGCGAAGCGCTTCGACGCGGCCCGGCGGCGCGCCGCCGACGTCGTCCTCGTGACGCCGGGAGCGCCGACGCTCAAGGACTCCCTGCCGCTGGTCCGGCCGGTCGGCCAGAACGACGTCGGCACGCTCAGCCCGCAGTGCACGGTCGCCGCCGCGGTCGCGGCCGGCGACGCCACGCTCGGCGGGATCGGTTACGCCGCACCGGGTGCGCGCTCGTGCTACCCCGGCGAGGACGGCGGCGGCACGCTGCTGCAGCTCGCCGACGCCGGCGGCACGACGACGTTGCTCGGCACGTCGGCGCCGCTGACCAACGGCCGGCTCGCCGACGAGGGCAACGCGGCGCTGAGCCTGCGCCTGCTCGGACAGCACCCGAAGCTGGTCTGGTACCTGCCGTCGGCGACTGACCCGGCGCTGGACGACTCGCGGAAGTCGATCTTCGAGCTGATCCCGGACGGCTGGTACTTCGGCGCCGCCCAGGTGGGCATCGCGGTCGCGCTGCTGGCGCTGTGGCGGGCCCGGCGGCTCGGCCCGGTCGTCACCGAGCCGCTGCCGGTCGTCGTCCGCGCGGCCGAAACGGCGGAGGGCCGCGCCCGGCTGTACCGGCGCGCGAAAGCGGCGGACCACGCCGGCGAGACCCTGCGCGAGGCGGCGCGGTCCAGGCTGCGGACCACGCTGGGCCTGCCCCGCGACGCCGACGCGGCGGCGCTGGTGACGTCGGTGAGCGAGCGGGCCGGCCGGCCCGCGAACGACGTCGGCGCCGTGCTGTACGGGCCGCCGGTGACCGGCGATCCCGCGCTGGTGCGGCTGGCCGGCGAACTGGACAGGGTGGAACGAGAGGTGGAGCGAACTTGAGCAGCGGTACCGAAGGGACGACCGGGGCCCGCGACGCGCTGATCGCGCTGCGCGCGGAGGTCGCGAAGGCCGTCGTCGGCAACGACGCCGCCGTCACCGGGCTGATCCTGGCCCTGCTCTGCCGGGGGCACGTGCTGCTCGAAGGCGTCCCCGGCGTCGCGAAGACGCTGCTGGTGCGGGCGCTCGCGGCGGCGCTGGACCTGGAGACCAAGCGGGTGCAGTTCACGCCGGACCTGATGCCCGGCGACGTCACCGGCTCGATCGTCTACGACGCGCACAGCGGCGAGTTCTCCTTCCGCGAGGGCCCGGTGTTCACGAACCTGCTGCTCGCCGACGAGATCAACCGGACGCCGCCGAAGACGCAGTCGTCGCTGCTGGAGGCGATGGAGGAGCGGCAGGTCTCCCTCGACGGCGAGTCGCGGCCGCTGCCCGACCCGTTCATCGTGATCGCCACCCAGAACCCGGTGGAGTACGAGGGCACGTACCCGCTGCCGGAGGCGCAGCTGGACCGGTTCCTGCTGAAGCTGACCATGCCGACGCCGTCGCGCGAGGACGAGATCGGCATCCTCTGGCGGCACGCGCAGGGCTTCGACCCGCGCAACCTCGCGGCGGCAGGCCTCAAGCCGGTCGCGGGGGCGGCGGAACTCGCCACCGCCCGCGAAGCGGTTTCGAAAGTCACCATCGGCCCCGAGGTGATCGGCTACGTCGTCGACCTCTGCCGGGCGACGCGGCAGCTGCCGTCGGTGCGGATCGGCGTCTCGCCGCGTGGCGCGACGGCGCTGCTCGCGGTGACGCGCGCCTGGGCGTGGCTCGCCGGGCGCGACTACGCGACCCCGGACGACGTCAAGGCGCTGGCCCGGCCCGCGCTGCGGCACCGCCTGGACGTCCGGCCCGAGGCCGAGCTCGAAGGCGTCACCGCGGACGGCGTGCTGGACCGGGTGCTCGCGTCCGTGCCCGTGCCGCGCTGACATGGCCGTCACCGGAAGGCTCGGGCTGCTGGCGCTCTTCGGCGCGCTGGTCGTCGGGCTGCTCCTGCCGTCGCGGGCCGGCCTGCTGGCCGTCGGCGGGGTGCTGCTGGTGCTCGTCGTGGTGGATCTCGTGCTGGCCGGGAGCGTCCGGCCGCTGACGTTCGCGCGCTCCGGCGACACGTCGGTGCGGCTCGGGGAGCCGTGCGAGGTGACGCTGGTCGTGGCGAACCCCGGTGGCCGCGCGGTCCGCGGGCAGCTGCGCGACGCGTGGCCGCCTTCGGCGGGTGCCGCCGACCGGCACGTCCTGCGCGTACCGGCGGGGGAGCGACGCGCTTTGGTGACTTCTCTGCGGCCGTCGCGGCGCGGTGACCGGCCGGCGGCGCGCGTGACGGTCCGCTCGGTCGGCCCGCTGGGGCTGGCGGCGCGGCAGGGTTCGCACGTGGTGCCGTGGACGGTCCGCGTGCTGCCGCCGTTCCACAGCCGCAAGCACCTGCCGTCGCGGCTCGCGCGGCTGCAGCAGCTCGACGGCCGCAACGCGGTGCTGATCCGCGGCCAGGGCACGGAGTTCGACTCGCTGCGCGAGTACGTGATCGGCGACGACGTCCGCTCGATCGACTGGCGGGCGACGGCGCGCGCGGCGGACGTGATGGTCCGGACGTGGCGTCCGGAACGCGACCGGCACGTGGTGCTGGTGCTGGACACCGGCCGCGTCTCGGCGGGCCGGGTCGGCGACGCCCCGCGCCTGGACGCGGCGATGGACGCGGCGCTGCTGCTGGCGGTGCTCGCCGCGAAGGCCGGCGACCGCGTCGACCTGCTGGCCTACGACCGCCGCCTGCGCGCGGCGGTGCAGGGTTCCTCGGGTGCGGCGTTGCTGACGTCGCTCGTCAACGCGATGGCGCCGCTGGAGCCGTCGCTGATCGAGACGGACGCGCGCGGGATGGTCGCCGAGATCCTGCGGCGCACCCGGCGTCGCGCGCTGGTGGTGCTGCTGACGGGGTTGGACGCGGCGCCGCTGGAGGAGGGGTTGTTCCCGGTGCTGAGCTCGCTGACGTCGCGGCACGAGCTGGTGATCGCGTCGGTCGCGGACCCGCGGGTCGCGGAGATGCTGGCGGGGCGCGGTGACGCGGAAGCCGTGTACGACGCGGCGGCGGCGTCGCGGACCATGGCGGAGCGCAGCCGCGTGACGGAACGCTTGGCGCGCCACGGGGTCAGCGTCGTCGACGCGGTCCCGGAGGAGCTGCCGCCGGCCCTGGCGGACCGGTACCTGGCACTGAAGGCCGCGGGCCGGCTTTAGGGAGTCGTGAGTGGTAATGCGGGTTAGAACCCGCATTACCACTCACGAGTGGCTGCGGTGGTGCGCGGCTCGCCGGACTGTTAAGCCCGGAGGATGCGAAAGCTTTTCGTGGGATGCCTGGTCCTGGTCGCCGTGTCGATCCCCGTACCCGCGTCGGCCGACGACGGCGCGCCCGTGTACCTGGCCGACGGCGGGGGCGCGCTCTCGCTCGCGGCCGCCGGCGGCAAACCCGTGCTCGCCGACGCCAAGGACCCGAACGCCAAGTGGGCGTACGACAAGACGTCCCAGCACTTCAAGAGTGTCCCGAGTGGACAGTGCCTCACTGCGGCCAGCCCGGTCGACGGCGTCGCGGTGACGCTCGCCGCCTGTGACGACAAGGACAAGCACCAGTCCTGGCGGCGCGTCGCGGGGCTGCCGGGGCTCGTCGAGATCACGAACGTCGCCACCGCGCGCTGCCTCACCGCCGAAGGCGCCGTCGCGGGCGCCCGGCTGTACCAGGAAGTCTGCTCCCTGACCGGAATCCCGAACACCTGGGCCGCGGGCGGGCGCACCCTCGCCATCCTGTCCGGCAACGGCCAGCGCCTCGCGACGAAGGACCCGGGCTCGCCGTTCGTCGTCCGGGTGATCGGCGAGAACGGCCAGCCGGCGCCGGACGTCCCGGTCAGCTTCTACGTCCGCGCGGCCCGTCCGAAGAACCTCCTGGTCTTCGAAGGCGGCAGCGACACGGCGACGGCGAAGACGGGCGCCGACGGCTCGGCGTCGAGCCCCAAACTGACGCTGACCGAGCAAGGCGAGTTCGAGGCCCGGTTCGTCGGAACCGCCGGGCTGGACGACGGATCGTCCATCGCCTTCGAAGGCTCCTGCCTATGCTGACTCGGGCAGCGCGTCGCCGATGTCGCGCGCTTCGAGGTCGCCGACTTCGCCTTCGCGGGCCGCGCGGCGGCCGAGGGTGAAGACGTAGACCAGGAACGCCACCTCGACCACGACGCCGATCCCGACGCGGACCCACGTCGGCCAGCCCGACGGCGTCACGAACGCCTCGATGACGCCCGACACGAACAGCACGCACGCCAGCCCGAGCGCCATCACCACGACCGACCGGCCCTGCTCGCCCAGCGCCGCGGTGCGCGACCGGCGTCCGGGGTCGATCACCGTCCAGCCGAGCCGCAACCCGGCGCCCGCCGCGATGAACACCGCCGTCAGCTCCAGGAGACCGTGGGGCAGCAGCAGGCCGATCATCACGTCGGCGCGGCCCGCGGCGCTCATCGCGCCGATGATCACGCCGGCGTTGAGCGCGTTCATCCAGAGCGCGCCGATCACCGGCAGGCCCAGCGCGACGCCGAGGAACAGGCAGGTCGCCGCCACCCAGGCGTTGTTCGTCCAGACGCGCGCGGCGAACGACGTCGCCGGGCCGGTCGAGTAGTAGGTCTCGGCTTCGCCGCCCGGCTTGGTCAGCTGGTTCAGCTCGTCCGGCGTCGCGATCGACGCGCGCACGTGCGGGTCGCCCGAAACCCACACCGCGATCACCACCATCACCGCGATCGACGCCAGCGCGGCCGGGATCCACCAGCGCCGTGACAGGTAGACGGCGGCCGGGAAGCGGCGCGTGAAGAACAGCGCGACCTCGCGCCACGCCGGGTTGTGCGACCCCGAGATCGCGCTGCGGCCGCGCGCGACCAGCCCGGACAGCCGTCCGAGCAGCGCCGGGTCGGGGGCCACCGAGCGGACGATCGAGAGGTGCGTCGCCGTGCGCTGGTAGAGCGTCACCAGCTCGTCGGCCTCCGCGCCGGTGAGCTTCCCGCCGCGGCGGCTGAGCTCGCCGAGCCGGTGCCACTCCGCCGAGTGCGCCGCGACGAAGACGTCCACATCCACCCGGTCACCCTATCCGTCGATACGCTGGCCCGGTGCACGAGGAATCCGAGCTGGTCACCGGCGAAGCCGTCGTCCTTGACCTGCACGTGGCCAAGCTCGCCAGCCGCGCTCTGGCGATGGCGCTCGACGTCGTTGTGCAGTTCGCGCTGCTGCTCGGCGCGGTCTTCGTGATGACGCTGGCCGTCCCGGCCGGCGACGGCTCGCTCGCGCTGACCCTCTTCCTCGTGTTCCTGGTGCTGGTGATGGTCGGCTACCCGGTGCTGTTCGAGACGCTCTCGCGGGGCCGCTCGCTGGGCAAGATGGCGGTGGGCCTGCGCGTGGTGCGCGTCGACGGCGGCCCGATCCGCTTCCGGCACGCCCTGACCCGCGGGCTCGCCGGGTTCGTCGTGGACTTCTGGACGCTCGGGCTGTTCGGCGCGGTCGCGGTGATCGTGTCGCTGTGCTCGACCGACGGCCGCCGCGTCGGCGACTTCCTGGCCGGGACGCTCGTGGTGCGCGAACGCGTGCCGGAGAGCGCCGGCTACCCGGCGATCGGCATGCCGCCGGGCCTCGAGGGCTGGGCGTCCCAGCTCGACCTGACCCGGCTGCCGGACGGCCTCGCGCTGGCGAGCCGCCAGTTCCTCGCCCGGTTCAACGAGCTCCGCCCGGAGGCCTCGCACGCGCTCGGCTGGGGGCTCGCGCAGCAGGTCGGCAACGCGCTGGGCACGCCGGTGCCGCCCGGGGTGCCGCCGTGGGCGTTCCTCGCGGCGGTGCTGGCGGAACGGCGCAACCGCGACCACGCCCGTGCTTTCCAGGCGTACGCGGCGGCCCAGGCCCAGCAGGCGCAAGCGTTTGCGGCCCGGGGTCAGGGCTACCCGGCGCAGGCATCCGCGGGACTGGCGCAGGGTTACCCGGCGCCGGCGAACGCGGCCCAGGCCTATCCGGGGCAGGCGCAATCGCAGCCCTTCCCGGCGCCGGATCAGCCGGCGTTCATGCAGGCGGGCTACTCGGCCACCGCGCAGTTCCACGAGACCGCCTGGGGCCGCCCGGCGAACGCGCCGGGGCAGCCTCACCCCGGGCAGGCGCCGTCGCAGCCCTTCCCGGCCCAGGCCGCCGAGTACTCGGGCTCCTCCGAGCCGACCCCGCCGCGCGGAACCCCGGCGGCGCCCGCCGAGAACCCGTTCACCCCGCCGAGCTGAGACCCAGCCCCACGGCCGAAAAGCCGTGAAGGCCTCCTTACCGGCCATAAGAGCCGTGAAGGAGGCCTTCACGGCTTTCACCCCAGCCGCGACTACCACCGAGGCCGCCGAGCTGAGCTACGAGACGTCGCCCCCGGACGCCGTCCACGTGTTGCACTGCTGGTTGCGGTTGGTCGTCGCGCCGTGCTGCCACCAGGAGATGTTGTGCTTGGCGCTGCCGTGGTCGCGTTTGCCGTTGCGGGCGTAGTCGTCGCCGCGGTCCTGGGCGTTCCAGGCCTCGTTGTAGATGTTCTTGTCGACCGAACCGCCCGAGACCGACGCCGAGCCCAGGAACATCCCCGAGAAGCACTGCGCCTCGAGTTCCATCCGCCGGGACAGCTCCAGGCCGACCGCCGAGTCCGCGCCCGCGTCGTAGCGCTGCTCGCCGTAGGCGTCGGAGATGCCGGCCATGTTCTGCACGTGGTGGCCGTATTCGTGGGCGAGGATCGACAGGTACGGGCCGGGGTGGTTGCCCCACGTCTCGATCTCGATGCGGTCCATCGGCATGTAGATCGTGTTGTTCGACGGGCAGTAGAACGGCGTGACGCCGGTGGTCGTGCCGCCGCTGCCGCACGGCGTCGAGGACTCCGAGAGCGACCGCGGCACGGACAGGTTCGGCGTCTCGAACGGCAGGTCCGCGCCGCCGAGGGCCTTCGACCACATCGCGTCGAGGCAGGCGATGCCGGACTGGAAGAACTTCGTGACGCTGTTCTGGTCGGTCGCCCAGCGGCTCAGCGTGCACGGGACGTTCTGCAGCCCGAAGTTCGCGCTGCCGAACAGCGGGTTGGTGCCGGTGGCCGAGACCGAGTGGGGGCCGGCCGGGGTCTGTGACGTCGGCGTTTCGCGTCCGGACGTGCGGGTCTGGCGCGTGGTCGTCTCGTCGGTGGACGACGTCGTGGACGTGGTTTCGTCGCTGGTGGTCTCGGAGTAGGTGTCGGTCGGGTAGGTGCTGGAGTAGCCGGCGTCGGCGACGTGCCGCGAGTGCCCGCCGGTCAGCGCGACGGCCGCGATCACCCCGCCGACGACGGCCACGATCCCGATGATCGCCACGGCCACGATCACGCCGGTGTTCGACTTCTTCGCGACGTAGGGCCGGTACCCGGGCGCGAACCGCGGCCCGAACCCCATCGCGGGCGGCGGCCCGGCGTACCCGGGGGTGAAGACGGGCGCAGGCGCCGTCACGGGCGGCGGCAGCGGAGCCCCGGCGGGCGGCGGACGGAACTGCGGCCCGGTCGGCGGCCCGCCGAAGCCCCCGGGACGCGGGTAAGCCCCGGACGGGGTTCCCGGCGCCGGGAACCCCTGGGTGCCCTGCGGCCCGTGCGGACTCTGCGGCCCCGGGCCTTGCGGATTCTGCGGCGGACGGCCGGGTTGCTGCGGCGGCCCCTGCGGACCACGCGAACCCGGCGGCGGACCACCGGGTGACTGCGGATTCCGCGGCGCGTTCGGGTTCTGCGGCGGCGAACCGCCCGGCCCTTGCGGATTCTGCGACGGCGGTCCGGCCGGTCCCTGCGGTCCACCCGGCCCCTGCCCGGGCTGTCCCTGCGGCGCCCCGGCCGGTCCGCTCGGCCCCCGCGGTGGCGGTCCGGCGGGTCCTTGACCCGGCTGACCCGGCTGACCCGGCGGCAACGGCCGGTTCGCCGGTGGCGGCAACGGCCGGGCCCCCGGCGGCGGCAATGGCGGCCGGCCCGGCGGCGGCATCGGACGTCGCGGGTCGTGCGGACCCTGCGGCGGTTGGGACATCTGTGTGGAACCCCCCGTGGACTCACCCCGTCGGAACCGGCGTACCTGCGCTGATCTCGCCGTTCCGGCCGTCAGCATAGATCCAGTGCTCTAGGGTGTGGTGCTGTGTTGAGGAAACTGGGGCTCGTCGTCGCGGCGGGCGTGCTCGCCGCCGCCGGGCCCGCGGCCGCCGCCGACGGGCCGACCGGGCCGACTGGGCCGACAGCGGGGCCGCCCCTGCCCGCGCAGCCGAGCGAGCAGGTCAAGAAGCCGCAGCTGCTCGGCAGTGACGTCCCGGGTGTCCAGGCCCCGGACGGCGCCACCGCCGACGTCGCGCTCAAGCTCCTGCGCGACGGCTCCCTCTCCGTCACCGAAAAGGTCACCGTCCCCGGCGGGCAGCAGCTCGTTTCCCGCGTCCCGCTGCGGGTTTCGGCCGGTGACGACCAGGACCGCGTCTTCGCCGTCCGCGACGTCAAGACCGAGGGCGCGGCCACCGGCCAGTTCACCGGCGACCAGCTCGTCCTGACCTTCGCCGGGGGCAGCGGAAGCGTGACCTACCTGGTCGACGGCGTCGTCGCCGACCAGGGTGGCCGGCAGCAGGCGCGCTGGCAGGCCGCGAGCGGCTTCGACGGCCCGGTCGCCAAGCTCACCGCGTCCTTCATCGCGCCGTCGCCGGAGCTGTCCCCTGTGGACTGTTTCGCCGGCCCGATCGGCTCCAGCCGGCGCTGCACGCTCAGCGAGCTCGACCACACCGGCGTCGTGCGCCTGGAGCAGAACGACGTCCAGCCGGGCGACCGCGTCGACCTGCTGGTCGGCCTGCCCGCGAACACCGCGCCGGCCACCGCGAAGTTCGCCGGCATCGGCCTGCTCGCCAACGCCTTCGCCCTGACGCCGCTGACCGGCGTCGCCTTCGCCGTCCTCCTGGTGCTGCTCGTCGCCGCCGCGGTCTTCGTGGTGCGCCGCCGCAAGCAGGACGCGGGCGCGCTCACCGCCGCGACCGGCCCGGTCGAGGTGCTGCTGCGCGACGGCGACCGCGTCTACTTCGCCTCCCCGGACGGCGTGCTGCCCGGGCAGGTCGGCACGGTGATCGACGAGACCGTCGACGTCGTCGACATCAGCGCCACCGTCGTCGACCTGGCCGTCCGCAACTACCTGTGGCTCGCGGAAGTACCAGGGCCCGACTGGCAGCTCGCCTGCCGCAACCCGCCGGACGAGCACCTGCACGACTTCGAGCGCGCGGTCTACGAAACGCTCCTGCCGGCGGGCACCGACGCCGTGCTCGTGTCGCAGCTGCGCGCCCGCGGCGGCCTCGACCTGCGCCGGATCAGCGACGCGATGTACGCCGACGTCGTTACCAAGCGCTGGTTCTCCCGTCGTCCCGACACCGCGCGCGGCCGCCTGACCTGGCTCGGCGCCGGGATCTTCGCGCTCGGCCTGGTCGTCACGGCGATCCTCACCTTCACCGTCGGGTACGCGCTGCTCGGTGTCGCGCTCGCGCTCGCCGGGCTCGGCGTCGCCGCCGCGGCCGTGCTGCTGCCCTCGCGCACCGCGCGGGGCCGGGTGCTCGTCGGCCAGGTCCGTGGCCTGCTGCACTACCTGCACCACGCCAAGGCCGAGGACATCCCGCCGGGCGACCGCGAGATGGTGTTCTCCCGCTCGCTGCCGTACGCGGTGGTGCTGGGCGACACCGAACGCTGGCTGGGCGCCTTCGCCGCGCTCAACCCGGCGTCGGACGGCACGGCCGGGCTCTACTGGTACGGCGGCATGGAGGCCGACAGCGACCTGCGCCGGTTCGGCACGCACTTCCCGTCGTTCCTGACCGCGCTCGACGGACTGCTCACCGAGTCCGGCCGCGCGACGTCGCCGCGCTGACCGTGCGCGGCCGGGTCGTCGCCGCGGCGGTGCTGACGCTCTTCCTGGCCGTCGCCGGGCCCGCGACGGCGCAGGACCAGCCACCGCCGCCCGCGTTGCCGCAGAGCGCCGAGATCCAGCTCAAGGTGGAGCGTGACGGCTCGCTTTCGGTCGCCGAAGCGGTGTCGGTCCCCAACGGCGTGACGATGGACCGCCGGGTCCCGCTGCGGGTTGCGGCGCCGCACCACCGCGACCGCGTCTACGGTGTGCGCGACGTCGTCCTCGAAGGCAGTGGCACGGCGTCGGTGGACCAGGACGCCTTCACGATCCACCTGACGGCCGGCACCTCGACCGTCCGGTACACAGTGGACGGTGCGGTCGACGGGAACCGCGTCACCTGGGAGCTGGCCGGCGGCTGGAGCACCGACCTGAAGTTCCTCCGCGCGTCCTTCGCGGCGCCCCGGATCCCGACGGCGGTCGACTGCCTGGCCGGACCGGCCGATTCGGACTTCTCCTGCGGCGCCGCGCAGATCGACCACGCCGGGCTGACCCGGTTCAGCCAGCAGAACCTCCTCGCGGGCCAGCGGATGACGGCCACCGTCGAGCTGCCGGCGGGCACCGTCCCGGCCAACGCGAAGCTGGTTCCGGCCAAGACGCTCGCGGGCGCGTTCGTCCTCACCGCCCCGGTCGGCTGGGCCTGGGCGGGCTTCGGCGCGCTGCTGCTGGTCGCGGCCGCGTTCGTCTGGCTCGCGCGCCGTCGTGACGTCGGCGCGGGGGAGCCGCCGAAGGTCGAGCTGGTCTCGGCGAACGGCGAGTTCGCGTCACCGGAAGGCGTGCTGCCGGGCCACGTCGGCCTGCTGCTGCACGGCCGCACCGGCGCGGCTGACCTGGCCGCGACCGTGCTCGACCTGGCCGTCCGCAACTACCTCTGGGTGAGCGACGGCTCCCGGCTGACCCGCCGCAACCCGGCCGACGAGCACCTGACCTCCTTCGAACGTGCGGTCTTCGAGGCGGTCCTGCCGGCGGACTCGGTGACCCTTGCCGAACTGCGGCGCGACCACGTCGACATCGCACCGGGGGAGCTGTACGCCGACGCCGTCCGCCGCGGCTGGCTCGCGCCGCGGCCCGGCCGGCTCCGCCGCGCCGGGAGCCGGGTCGTCTTCTACGGCGTGTTCCTGACCGCCCTGCTGGCGTTGACCGCCGGGTACGCCCAGCTCGGCGTCATCCTCGCGCTGGCCGGGGCGGCCGCCGCGGTGGTCTCGGCGGCGCTGCCCGCGCGCCGGCGAGCCGGTCTCGACGTCGCACGGCGGCTCCGCGGGGTCGCCGCGAAACTGGGTTCCGTGAAGGTGAAGGACCTCGGCAAGCCCCAACGGGAACTGGTGTTCTCACGCGGCCTGCCGTACGCGCTCGCTCTGGGCGAACTAGGGCCGTGGGTGGCCGCGTTCGACGGCCTCGAGCACCCGCCGACGGTCTACTGGCACGACGGCGACATCACCCCTGACCAGGCCGGATCCTTCGCGATCAACCTGGCAGGCGCGCTCGCGGCGGCCCATCGTGGTCGCCTCCAGGGCCTCGTGAGTGGTAATTCGGGTCAGAACCCGAATTACCACTCACGAGGCGGGACGCGGAGAGTGGGGGAGCCGTCGTAGGGTGGGGCCATGGCCGATCCCGAGCTCGTCCGATACACCCTAGACAACGGTTTGCGCGTGGTCCTCGCACCCGACGCGACCGCGCCGGTGGTCGGCGTCAGCGTGCACTACGACGTGGGTTTCCGCTCCGAACCGGAGGGGCGCACCGGTTTCGCGCACCTCTTCGAGCACCTGATGTTCCAGGGCTCCGAGAGCCTGGAGAAACTCGCCCACTTCCGGCACGTCCAGTCCAGCGGCGGCACCTTCAACGGTTCCACCCATCCGGACTACACCGACTACTTCGAGGTGCTGCCGAGCGCCGCGCTGGAACGCGCGCTGTTCCTCGAAGCCGACCGGATGCGCGCGCCGAAGCTGACCGCCGAGAACCTGGCGAACCAGATCGACGTCGTGAAAGAGGAGATCCGGCTCAACGTGCTGAACCGGCCGTACGGCGGGTTCCCGTGGATCACCCTGCCGCCGGTCCTGTACTCGACGTTCCCCAACGCGCACAACGGTTACGGCGGCTTCGAAGACCTCGAGAGCGCCACGGTCGAAGACTGCGCCGCGTTCTTCGACACCTACTACTCGCCGGCCAACGCCGTGCTCACCGTGGCGGGCGACTTCGAGATCGCCGACGCCAAGGACCTGATCGAGAAGAACTTCGGCGACGTCCCGCACCGGCCGGCGCCGCAGCGCCCGTCGTTCGCCGAGCCGCTGCCGACCAGCGAACTGCTGGGCGAGACGATCGACCCGCACGCCCCGCTGCCCGCGCTCGCCGTCGGCTACCGGATGCCGGACCCGATCAACGACGTCGGCGGTTACCTCGCCTACCTCGTGCTCGCCGGCGTGCTGACCGACGGCGACGGCTCCCGGCTGCAGCAGCGGCTGGTGCACAAGGAGCCCCTGGTCGTCGACATCGGCGCCGGCGCCGGGCTGTTCGGCCCGTTCGAGGCCCGCGACCCGGACACGTTCACCATCACCCTGATCCACCCGCACGAGGTGCCGCGCGAGCGCGTGCTCGCGGCGCTGGACGACGAGCTCGAGAAGATCGCCGAGAACCCGCCGGACGAGCAGGAACTGCGCAAGGTCACCGCGCGCTGGACCGCGAGCCTGCACTCCGAGCACGACCGCCTGGTGTCCCGGACCCTCGCGCTCGGCTCGTTCGAACTGCTCTACGGCGACGCCTCGCTGGTCTACCAGCTCGCGGACCGGATGTCCGCCGTCACCTCGGAAGCCGTTTCGGCGGCGGCGAAGGCGCTGCGCCCCGACGCGCGCGCCGTCCTGGTGGTCAAGCCCGCTTCGGAAGGGACCAACGAGCAGTGACTTCTTCTGCAACGCACCGCAGCGCCGAGGAGATCGGCCGCACCGAGCGGGGGCCGCGTCCGCTGCCGCCGCTCGGCGAGCAGCGTTCCGCCGCCGACCTGTCCCATGTGGACACCACGCTGGCCAACGGCCTGCGCGTGGTGGCCGTGCGCAAGGCGACCGTGCCGATGGTCGAGGCCCGGCTGTGGATCCCGTTCGCGGGTGACGACAAGCTGCACCCGGCGATCGCCGAGGTGCTCGCCGAGACCATCCTCACCGGCACCGCGCGCCGCAACCGCATCGAGATCGACGCCGAGCTGGCGCTGATCGGCGGCGACATCGGCTGCGGCGTCGACCCGGAACGCCTGGTGCTGACCGGCTCCGCGCTCGCCGACAAGCTGCCGACGTTCCTCGACGTGCTCGGCGACGTCCTCACCGGCGCGACCTACGCCGACGAGGAGATCGCCCGCGAGAAGGAGCGGCTGGTCGAGCGGATCGCCGTCTCCCGCACCCAGCCGCGCACGATCGCCCGCGAAGCGCTGCAGAAGCACCGCTATGGCGACCACCCGGCCACCCGTGAGGTGCCCCAGGCCGAGGACGTCGCCGTCGTGACGCCCGAGCAGGTCCGCGCACTGCACCAGGCGTCCGTGCAGGCGCGCGGTTCGGTGCTGGTGCTGGTCGGCGACATCGACCCCACCGCGGTGATCGGCGACCTGGAGAAGGTGCTCGGCGCCTGGGCGTCGGACCGCTCGGCCGTGCGGCTGCCGGCGTTGCCGGACCTGACCGGCCCGAGCGTGCTGCTGGTGCCGCGCGCCGGCGCCGTCCAGTCGCAGATCCGGCTGTCCGCGCAGACCGTGCCGCGCACGGACCCGGGGTACGCGGCGCTGCAGCTGGCGAACCTGGCCTACGGCGGGTACTTCTCGTCGCGGCTGGTCGAGAACATCCGTGAGAACAAGGGGTACACCTACTCCGCGCACTCCGGTTTCGAGTTCACCGACGGCACCGCGGTGGTCAACGTCGACGCGGACACCGCGACCGACGCGACCGCGCCGGCGCTGCTGGAGACCCGCTACGAGCTGGGCCGCCTCGGCCAGGTCCCGCCGGCGGGCGACGAGCTGGAGTCGGTGCGGCAGTACGCGATCGGCTCGCTGCTGACGTCGACGTCGTCGCAGTCCGGCCTGGCCGGCCAGGTGCTGGCGCTGGCCTCGACCGGGCTGGGCCTGGAGTGGCTCAACGAGCACCCGGCGCGGGTCGCCGCCGTGACCGCCGAAGAGGTGGCCGACGCGGCGCTGAAGTTCTTCGCCCCCAAGCGGTTCACCGGCGTGGTCGTCGGCGACGCGGGCGTCCTCGAACGCAAGCTCCTCGCGCTCGGCGACGTCGTAGTGGGCGAGCCGGCCTGATGTCCGTCCCGTTCTCCCTCGGTGCCCTGCCGACCCTGTCGAGGTCCACTGTGGACCGTCAGGAAGGCTTGCGCACCAACCCTTCGCGATTGGTGTCGCGCTGGGCCGACGCCCGGGTCGTCCTCCTGGACGACACCGGGCGCACCCCGGTCGTCGAGGGTTCGTCGGTGCTGGCGTTCCGCAAGGCGGTCGACTTCGGTTCTTCGCCGCCCGCCGACGCGGTCTTCCTGGGCGAGTGGCAGGACACCGACTACTGGTCCCTGCCGGGCGGCCCGACGGGCGAAGCCGACACGGTGAAGATGGCCGGGAGCTGGGGCTTCGTCGAGGAGGTCCCGCGCGTCGACGGCGAGATCTGGGTCGAGCTGCGTGGCTACGGCGACCTGCTGGACGACACGTCGGCCGGCTTGTT
This sequence comes from Amycolatopsis sp. NBC_00348, assembly GCF_036114655.1. NCBI lineage: Bacteria > Bacillati > Actinomycetota > Actinomycetes > Pseudonocardiales > Pseudonocardiaceae > Amycolatopsis > Amycolatopsis sp. NBC_00348. The sequence continues at coordinate 9,577,564 of NZ_CP107994.1, forward strand.
CACGACGGCGCAGGCGTTGCGCAACTGGCGTCGCCAGGCCAAGTTCTGCACCCGCTGCGGAAATCCCACGGAGCTGATCCAGTTCGGCTGGGCGAGCAAGTGCACGAACGACGGCCGCGAGGAGTACCCGCGCACCGACCCGGCGGTGATCTGCCTGGTCCACTCGCTGGAGGGCACGAACGGATCCCACGTCCTGCTGGCCCGCCAGCCGATCTGGCCGGCCGGCCGCTATTCGGTGCTGGCCGGTTTCGTCGAGGCGGGCGAGTCGCTGGAGGCGTGCGTGCTGCGCGAGATCCGCGAAGAGGTAGGTGCGTCGGTCTCGGACGTCCGGTACCTGGGCAGCCAGCCGTGGCCGTTCCCTCGCTCGATCATGCTGGGCTTCACGGCCCGGGCGGATCGCACGTTGCCACTGGTCCCGGCGGACGGCGAGATCGAGGAAGCGCTGTGGGTATCACGCGCGGAGGTCCGCGCGGCGTTCGAGAACAGCTCACTGCGAAACGAAGGCGCCAAGCCGACCCCGATAGCGGACGGAGCGGCGGAGATCCTCCTGCCGGGCAACTCGTCCATAGCCCGCGTAATGCTCAAGGCTTGGGCGGACGCGGAGGAGTAAGTCATACGCCCCAAGGCGGCCTCGGTTGCGTTCCGCGCACCGAAGGCCGCCTTGGTTGCGTCTGACGCACCGAAGGCCACCTTGGCCCGTCGGCCGCGCCCCGCTCGGAAGGGCTTCAGCGCAAGTCGCCGAGTTCTGTCACCGTGCGAGTCGGCGTGCCGGTGAAGTCGAGAACTCCGCCGTACGCCAGGCTCAATGTCTCCAGCCGGTAGCTCCACTCGCTGCCGCACATGCACGTCGCGCCGAAGCGGTGGTTGATCTGCCAGCGCAGCCACTCGCCCGGTTCGAGCCGGACCATCGGCCGCCACCCGCGCCGTGGCCAGCCCATCGGGGCCGCCGCGACCTGGACCTCCAGCACGCCGTCCCGCTCCCGGAGCGTGACGCCGGCCAGCTCGTCGATCGGGCGCACCGCGAACCGCGGCTCGAAACCGGTCGATTCGTCGACATCCACCCGGTGGACGTGCCCGCACGCGTGGTCCGGTAGCGGGAACACCGTCGGCACCCGGTTGCGCCGGGAAGCCGCGGCGCCACCTCTGGACCGCGTGGTCCAAGTGGTCCGCACCTGCTGCGCGACGACGTCCATCCGACCAGCATCCCCGGTCCCGCAAGCCGCTTTCCGGTGACCCGCTGACCGGCGCAAACACCCCGCCGCAAATCTCCCACCAGCGGAAACGGCGGCCGGGCTAGTGGGATCCGCCGTGTCACACGCGCGACTTCAAGCGTTACCTGGCCGTTTCCCGAGCCCGTTGACGGCTGTGCCGCGGCTCACTACAGTCCCCGGAAACCGTCTGTAAAGTATCCTAATTAAGTCGGGAGCGACGACAGTGCGAGCCGGTAGCCCGCGGATGCTGCGCGAGATCAACGATCGCGCCGCCATCGAGGTCCTCCTGCGGGAGGGCCCGCTGACGCGCGCCGAGCTCGAGCTGGCCATCGGTCTCTCCAAGCCCGCCACCGCGCAGCTGCTCACCCGCCTCGAGCAGGACAACCTGGTCATCAAGGCCGGCGTCAGGGGTGGCGGCCGCGGGCCGCGGGCCCAGCTCTGGTCGGCCAACGGCGGTCTCGCCCGTGTCGCCGCCGTCGATCTCACCCCGCACGTCGCGGACTTCGTCGTCGCCGACGTCGCCGGGACGATCCTCGCCGAGCACCAGGTCGCGCTGCCCGTCCACGAAGGCGCCGACGTCGTCGGGACCTTCGGCGAGGCCCTCAGCCACGTCGCCGAAGCGGCCGGGATCACCCGCGAAGAGCTCGCTCACGTCGTCATCGGCGCGCAGGGCGCCTTCGACCCGCGCACCGGCCTGCTCTCCTCCGCGCCGCACATCCCCGGCTGGCTCGGCTTCGACGTCCCGCAGAAGCTCAGCGACGAACTCGGCGTCGACGTCCTGATCGAGAACGACGTCAACCTCGTCGCCGTCGAGGAGATGAGCGCCGGGAAGGCCCAGGACGTCGACGACTTCGTCATGGTGTGGCTGTCCGAAGGCGTCGGCGGCGCGGTCGTCATCGGCCGGCGGCTGCTGCGCGGCGCCACCGGCGGCGGCGGCGAGATCGACTGGATGCGTGTGCCCGACCCGGCGACCGTCGACACCGGCGACGTCTGGCCCGAGGCCGGCGCCCGGTTCGGCAACCTCGTCGACTCGCCCGCCATCTGCCGGCTGGCCGCCGCGCACGGCATCACCGCCGCGACCGCCTGGGACGCCGTCGAGCAGGCTGGCGAAGCCCACCCCTTCCTCGACGACCTCGCGCGGCGCGTCGCCGGCGGCATCGCGAACCTCGTCGCCGTCGCCGACCCGCAGCTCGTCCTGCTCTGCGGCGACACCAGCCGCGCCGGCGGCGAGAACTTCGCCGGGCTCGTCCAGCAACGGCTGCACGACCTCGTCCTGCCGCGCACGCCGGTCGGCTGCGCGTCGGTGCAGGGCAACGCCGTCCGCGCGGGCGCGCTGCAGTCCGCGCTCGCCAAAACCCGTGAGGACGTCTTCGGCGTCGTCACCCCCACGCTCCTCGGGTCGCGCCGACCCGCGGTCGGACCCTCGCCCGGTAAAGCGGCGGTCCCGAACACCCGTCCCGCCCCGTCCCCAACCGAGTAGCCCAACCGATGAGGAGGAGGGCCATGCGCCCTACCAACCGGACCCGTCGCGGCGCAGCGTTAATCGCCGTGGCCGCGGCGTCCGTCCTGCTGACCAGCGCCTGTTCCGGCGCCGCCGCGCCCAGTGGCGGCGGTGGTGACGCGGCCGCAGCGCCCGGCAAGGACGACAAGCTCACGATCACCGTCTACAGCAAGTTCACCGACCGCGAGTACGGCGTCGTCACCGCGGGCCTGAACAAGCTCAAGGCGAAGTTCCCGAACATCGAGATCAAGCACGAGGGCAACCAGGACGACGACAAGCTCACGCAGTCGATCCGCGGTGGCAACCCGCCCGATGTAGCGATCTCGTTCTACACCGACAACCTCGGTGCCTGGTGCTCCAACGGCAGCTTCCAGGACCTGAAGCCCTACATCGACCGCGACAAGATCGACCTCAACCAGATCCCCGAGGCGGTCCGCAACTACACCGAGTACCAGGGCAAGCGCTGCGCGATGCCGATGCTCGCCGACGTCTACGGCCTGTACTACAACAAGGACCTGTTCGCGGCGAAGGGCATCACGTCGCCGCCGAAGACCACCGACGAGTGGCTCGAAGACGCCAAGAAGCTGACCGAGTACAACGCGGACGGCTCGATCAAGGTCGCCGGCTTCCTGCCGTCGATGCCGTTCTACGGCAACCAGGCCCAGTACTGGGCGCCGAACTTCGGCGCGCCGTTCATCGGCCCGGACGGCAAGTCGGACCTGGCCAGCAACCCCGGCTGGAAGGCGATGTTCGAGTTCCAGCAGAAGCTCATCGACGCGCTCGGCGGCCACGACAAGGTCGAGAAGTTCAAGGCCGGTCTCGGTGACGAGTACTCCGCCGACAACGGCTTCCAGAAGGGCAAGCTGGCGATGATCTACGACGGTGAGTTCCGCACCGCGTTCATCAAGGACCAGGCCCCGACGCTGAACTACGCCACCGCCCCCGCGCCGGTGCTCACCAGCATGGCCGACAAGTACGGCAGTGCCTTCACCACCGGCACGATCATCGCGATCCCCAAGGGCGCCAAGAACCCCGGTGCCGCGTGGGAGCTGATCAAGCAGGCCACCCTGGACACCGACACCCTGGTGGACATGGCCAACGGCCTGAAGAACGTGCCCAGCACGAAGGCCTCGCTGACGTCGCCGCGCCTCGACCTGCAGCCGCAGTTCAAGACGTTCCTCGACATGTACGACAGCGGCAAGCTCGTGTCGAACCAGACCACCCCGATCGGTGACGCGCACCTCAAGGCGGTCAACGACTTCGCCGAGAAGTGGCAGGCCGGCTCGATCCCCGATCTGACCGAAGGCCTGAAGAAGGTGGACGCGCAGATCGACGACGAACTGAAGCAGAAGGGCGCGGGCGGATGACGTCCACGCTCGCGGAGAAAGCCCCGGGCTCCCCGTCCGCGCCTTCCCAGGCGCGGGCGGGGGCCCGCCGGGCCAAGCGCCGCCGGACCGCGTTGTTCTTCATGGCCCCGGCGCTCGTCGGGTTCCTGGTCTTCTTCGGCTACCCGCTGATCGCCACGGTCTACTACTCCTTCACCAAGTACGACCTGATCAACCCGCCGCAGTTCATCGGGTTCGACAACTACGTCCGGATGTTCACCACCGAGCCGCTCGTCGGCGTCGCGGCGTACAACACGCTGTGGCTGGTGGTCATCCTGACGACGTGCCGGGTGCTGTTCTCCCTCGGCATCGCGTCGGTGATCTCCCGGCTGAAGTCGGGCGTCGGCCTGGTGCGGACGCTCTGCTACCTGCCGACGCTGGCCCCGCCCGCGGCGGCGACGCTCGCGTTCGTCTTCGTGTTCAACCCCGAATTCGGCCCGGTGAACCGGTTCCTGCGGCTCATCGGCATCGACGGCGGACTGTGGTTCAACAGCCCGGCCATGTCGAAGCCCGCGCTGACGCTGCTCGCGCTGTGGGGCTCCGGCGAGCTGATGATCATCATCCTGGCCGCGCTGCTCGACGTCCCGACCGAGCAGTACGAGGCCGCCGAGCTCGACGGCGCCGGCTCGGTCCGCAAGTTCTGGCACGTCACGCTGCCGTCGATCTCGCCGGTGCTGCTGTTCGGCGTGGTCAACTCGATCATCTACGCGCTGCAGTTCTTCACGCAGGCGATCGTCGCGGCGTCCGCTTCGGCGGGCACGGCCGACGTCGCCGGTAACTCGAAACTCATCGGCGCACCCGAAAACTCGACGCTGACGTACCCGATCTGGCTGTACGTCCAGGGTTTCCGCTACTTCAACATGGGTTACGCGGCGGCGATGGCGGTGCTGCTGTTCATCGTTTCGGCGGGCTTCACGTGGATTCTCGTGCGGCAGCTGCGTAAGTCCCAGCACCAGGAGGAGGGGACATGACCGCGTTGGCGGAAGCACCGCAGAAGCCGGCGGGTGTGCACCCGAAGGTGCGGTTCAAGCGGAGCTGGGACAAGCGCCTGTCCTGGATCGCGTTGCACGCGACCGGGATCGCGCTCGGCGTGATCTTCATGCTGCCGCTGCTGTTCGTCTTCCTCACCGCGGTGATGGCGGACGACCAGGCGATGACGGCGAGCCTGTGGCCGAGCGTGTGGCACTTCGAGAACTTCGTGACGGTGTTCAAGAAAGCACCGCTGCTGGAGTACTTCGGCAACAGCCTGCTGTACTCGGGGCTGGCGACGATCGGCGCGCTGCTCTCGGCGATCCCGGCGGCGTACGCGCTGGCGAAACTGCGGTGGCGCGGGCAGAACCTGTTCTTCATGCTCACGGTGGCCGCGATGATGCTGCCGCCGCAGGTGACCGTCGTCCCGCTGTACGACCTGTGGGTGCGGCTCGGGCTCACCGGCACGCTCGTGCCGCTGATCACGCCGTACTTCTTCTTCGACGCGTTCTCGATCTTCCTGCTCCGGCAGTTCTTCCTCACCATTCCGAAGGACTACCTCGAAGCGGCGAAGATCGACGGCTGCAACGAGTTCCAGGCGATGTACCGGGTGTTGATCCCGATGGCGAAGCCCGGAATCGCGGCCACCGCGATGTTCTGCTTCCTGTTCACCTGGAACGACTACTTCGGGCCGCTGCTCTACACGGGCGAGGACCAGGACCACTGGCCGCTGTCGCTGGCGATCGCGTCCTTCCGCGGCATGCACCACGTCGAGTGGAACATGACGATGGCGGCGACCGCGCTGATCATGGCGCCGGTGATCATCCTGTTCATCTTCGCGCAGAAGTCGTTCGTCAAGGGCATCACATTCACGGGAGTCAAGGGATGAAGCTGGCAGTCGTCGGTGGCGGGTCCACCTACACGCCGGAGCTGATCGACGGGATCGCCGGTCGCCGGTCCACTTTGGACGTCGACGAGATCGTGCTGGTCGACCCGGACGCCTACCGCGTCGAGGCCGTCGGCGGGTTCAGTCAGCGGCTGCTCTCGCACGCCGGCCACCCCGCGCAGGTCCGGACGACGCAGTCGCTCGAAGAGGGCGTCGACGGCGCGTCGGCCGTGCTGATCCAGCTGCGCGTCGGCGGTCAGCGGGCGCGGCGCTCCGACGAGACGTTCCCGCACGCCTGCGGCTGCGTCGGCCAGGAGACGACCGGTGCGGGCGGGCTCGCGAAGGCGTTGCGCACGGTGCCGGTGGTGCTCGACATCGCCGAGCGCGTCCGCAAGATCGCCGGCGACGACACGTGGATCGTCAACTTCACCAACCCGGTCGGCATCGTCACGCGCGCCCTGCTCAACGAGGGGCACCGCGCGGTCGGGCTGTGCAACGTCGCGATCAACCTGCAGCGGCAGTTCGGGAAGCTGCTCGGCGTCGGCGCGGACGACGTCAAGCTCGTCCACACCGGACTCAACCACCTGAGCTGGGAGCGCGGCGCGCTCGTCGACGGCGTCGACCGGCTGCCCGAACTGCTGGACCAGCACCTGGACTATCTGTCCAATGAGGTCAGTGTGCCGGAGAAGTGGCTGCGGCGGATGAACGTCGTGCCGTCGTACTACCTGAAGTACTTCTACGCGCACGACGAGCAGGTCACCAAGCAGCGCACCGAGCGGCCGCGGGCGGACGTCGTCAGCGACGTCGAGGAAGAGCTGCTGAAGATCTACCTCGACCCGGAGGAGAACACGAAGCCGGAGTCGCTGGAGAAGCGCGGCGGGGCGTACTACTCCGAGGCCGCGGTGCAGCTGGTGCACGCGCTGACCGCGGACGGCCCGGCCGAGGAGCACGTGGTGAACGTCCGCAACGACGGCACGTTCGGCTTCCTGCCGGACGACGCCGTCATCGAGGTGCGGTCCACTGTGGACTCGTCCGGCGCCACGCCGATCCCGCAGACTCCGGTGGAGCCGCAGTTCTCCGGGCTCATCGCGGCGACGACGGCGTACGAGTTCCTCGCGCTGGAAGCGGCGGTCAAGGGCGGCCGCGACCGCGTGGCCGACGCGCTGCTCGCGCACCCGCTGGTCGGGCAGTACACGAAGGCCGACACGCTCGCCGATTCGCTGGTGCAGATCAACCGTGAGTACCTGCCCTGGGCTCGCGGATGAAGCCAGCTGTCATCGCGATCGACGGCGGCAACAGCAAAACCGAGGTCCTCGTGGTGTCCCGCGAAGGCGTCGTGCTGGGAAAGTCGCGCGGTCCCGGTGCTTCTCCGCAGAACGTCGGCGTCGCGGCCTGCGTCGCGGCGCTGGAAGACCTGGTGCTGGAGGCTTTCCCGGATCGCGGGGAGAAGCCGTTCGCGGTGCACACGTCGGCGTACCTGGCCGGGCTCGACTTCCCGCGCGAGGAGGAGGCGCTGCACGCGGCGCTGGCGGCCCGTGGGTGGAGCGACACGCTGACCGTCGGCAACGACACCCTCGCGCTGCTCCGGGCGGGCAGCGCGGGGATCGGCGTGGCCGTGGTGTGCGGTGCCGGGATCAACGGCGCCGGCGTCGGCCCGGACGGGCGCGTGCACCGCTTTCCCGCGCTGGGCAAGATCTCCGGCGACTGGGGCGGCGGCTACCGGCTCGGCGAGGAGGCCCTGTGGTGGGCGGTCCGCGCCGAGGACGGCCGCGGCCCGCGCACGTCGCTTCGCGAGGCCGTCGCCGGCTTCTTCGGCCGGGAGACGCTGTTCGACGTCGTCCAGGGCCTGCACTTCGAGGAAATCCCGGCGGCCTCGATCCACGGGCTCTGCCCGCTGTTGTTCGAGGTGGCCGCGGCGGGCGACGAGGTGGCGGCGGACATCGTGACGAGGTTCGTCGAGGAGGTCAGCGTGTTCGCCGCGGTGATCCTCCGGAAGCTGGACCTGACGGAGGAAGCCCCGGAGATCGTCCTCGGCGGCGGAGTGTTGACCGGCATCGGCACCCCGGTGATCGCGGAGATCGAGCGGCGGTGCCTGAAGGTGGCGCCGCGCGCGGTGGTCCGCGTGGTGGACGTCAACCCCGTGGTGGGGGCGGCCCTGTTCGGGCTGGACACCCTGGACGCGCCGACGTCCGCGAAGGCTGCGCTGAAGGCGGCGACCCAGCGCGCGTAGACCCCCGGCAGGCCGGCTCGAAGCGGCGCGAGCCAGCCTGCCGGGCCCTCGTCAGGCCGGCACGATGACGTCGCCGGTCTCCAGCAGGGTCTTGAGGTCGGAGAGGATCCAGGCCCAGCCCCCGCCCGCACCTTGGCCGGGCGCGGCGTCGACGTCCTCGTGCTCCCCGCCGACCATCGCCCCGGTGGCGGGCGCGCCGGTGACGTCGTGGGTCACGGTGAGTCTGGTGCCGGCGGTCTGTGTGGCCTCGATGTCGTAGGTGACGGTCGTGTAGGGCTCGTCCGCCATCGCCGGGTCCATCAGCAGCTTCCACGTGATGACGAGTCTGCGCGGCGGATCGGCCTCGATGACTTCGCCGTCGATCAGGTCACCGGTGAAGCCCGCGTCGATGAAGGCTTGCGTCGGGTGGGTCCGGTGCTTGCCGCCCGCCTTCAGGTCGAAGTCGACGAGGCCGGTGTAGCCGTACCTCTGGGTCCACTCGGGCTTGGTGATGGCTTCCCAGATCCGCTGCGGGGTGGCCTTGATGTAGATGCGGTTGACCTGCACGGTGTTCGTCATGGTTCGTCGCCTTCCAGTTCGTTCTTGAGGTCGAGCAGCGCGGTCACCCGGCGCTCGGTGTACTTGTCGATCCACCGGTCGTGGATCTCCCGGATCGGCACGGGGTTCAGGAAGTGCAGCTTTTCCCGCCCTTCCTTCCGCGCGACGACCAGGCCGGCCTCTTCGAGCAGCTTGAGGTGCTTCATAACCCCGAAGCGGCTCATGTCGACGCGCGTTTCGAGTTCGGTGAGCGTGCGCCCGTCACGCTCGAAGAGCAGGTCGAGCAGGAACCGGCGGGTCGGATCCGCCAGCGCCTTGAACACCAGGTCGTCGTCGGGCACGCCGAAAGAATAGGTGACCAAAAGGTCACATGTCAACGGGCGGCCGTGTCGACTCCTCAGTCACGCGTGTCGACCCTCCAGTCACGCGTGTCGACCTTCTGATCACGGGCCGGGCGGCTCGGATCGAGGCAGCTCGACATCGCCGTGTGACGGAGGGGTCGACACGTGTGATCCGGGAGTCGACACGCGTGACTGGAGGGACGACACGACGAAGGCCGCCACCGGGCGTCCGGTAGCGGCCTTCATGCGGGTAAGTGCGGCGGTCTGGGTGGAGTCGCGGCCGCGTGCCGGTGTTCGGCTACTGCGCCGGGGCGTACGACGGCGTCCACTGCGCGCCGTCCCACCACTGCGTCGACCCTGGCTGCGTGGGCGACGGGTACCAGCCTGGGGGCGGCGCGGTCGGCGGCGCGTGTCGAGCCTGCTTCTGCTGCTCGAGCTGGGTCTTACACCACCAGCGACAGCGGCAGGATCAGCGCGATCGCCACCACCGAAATCAGCGTCTCCATCACCGACCAGCTCTTCAGCGTCTGCCCGACCGTCAGCCCGAAGTACTCCTTGACCAGCCAGAACCCCGCGTCGTTCACGTGCGAGAAGAACAGCGACCCGGCCCCGATCGCCAGCACCAGCAGCGCGCTGTGCGACGGGTCCATCGTGGCCGCCAGCGGTGCGACGATGCCCGCCGCCGAGACCGTTGCGACCGTGGCCGAGCCCGTCGCCAGGCGGATCGCCACCGCCACCAGCCAGCCCAGCAGCAGCGGCGAGAGGTTCGCGTCCTTGGCCAGGCCCGTGATGACGTCGCCGACACCGGCGTCGACCAGGGTCTGCTTGAAGCCGCCGCCGGCGCCGACGATCAGCAGGATCCCGGCGATCGGGCCCAGGGCGTCACCGACCACAGTGGACAGCTGGCCGCGGCCCAGGCCGGCCGGGCGGCCGAGCAGGACCATGCCCACCAGTACCGCCGCGAGCAGTGCGATCAGCGGGTCGCCGATGAAGTCCAGGATCTTGCGCGCCTGGCTTTCCTTGTCCAGCAGGATGTCCGACAACGCCTTCGCGAGCATGAGCACGACCGGGAGCAGGACCGTCGAGAGCGTCGCGGCGAAGCTGGGCCGCGGCTTGTCCGTGTCCGCGCGCTCCGGAACCAGCCGCGCGGGTGCCACGGCGTCCGGCACCATCCGGGCGGCGAGCTTGCCGAACAGCGGGCCCGCGATGACCAGCGTCGGGATGCCGACGAGCAGGCCGAACGCCAGCGTGATCCCGACGTTCGCGTTCAGCGCGCCGGCCGCGGCGAGCGGGCCGGGGTGCGGCGGGACCAGGCCGTGCAGCACCGAAAGGCCGGCGAGAGCGGGAATCCCCAGCAGCATCAACGGTTTCCCGGTGCGCTTGACCGCCAGCAGCACGACCGGGATCAGCATGACCAGGCCGATCTCGAAGAACATCGGCAGCCCGATCAGCGCCGCGACCAGGGCCATCGCCCACGGCAGCGCGGCGCCGCGGGCCTTGCCTAGCACGGTGTCGACGATCTGGTCGGCGCCCCCGGAGTCGGCCAGCAGCTTGCCGAGCATCGCGCCGAGCGCGATCAGGATGCCGACCGAGGCGACCGTGCTGCCGACGCCGTTGGAGAAGCTCTTGATCAGCTTGTCGACCGGCATCCCGGCGGCCAGGCCGAGCACCAGCGAGCCGAGCACCAGCGACAGGAACGGGTGCAGCTTCACCTTGGTGATCAGCACGACGATCACCGCGATGGCGACGACGGTCGCGCCGATCAGCCGGGTGTCGTGGCCGGTCCAGGCGGCGGCGAGGGCGGACGTCATGCGAGCTCCCGGAAGGCGGTCAACGCGGCTTCGGTGATCTCACCGGGGGTGTCGCGGATGTCGAAGATCGCGCCGGGCTCGTCCGGCTCGAGGGGCTCGAGGTCGGCGAGCTGCGAGTCCAAAAGGGACACCGGCATGAAGTGGCCCTTGCGGGTCTGCATGCGCTCGGCGAGGATTTCGCGGTCGCCGTGCAGGTGCGCGAACCAGACGTCGCCGCCGGTGCGCAGGACGTCGCGGTAGCGGCGCTTGAGCGCGGACGACGTCACGACGCCGCCGGTGTCCTGGTGCGCGCGGATCCAGCCGGCGATCGCCTCGAGCCAGGGGGCGCGGTCCGCGTCGGTCAGCGGCGTCCCGGCGGTCATCTTGTCGATGTTGGCCTGCGGGTGGAACGTGTCGGCCTCGGCGTACTCGACGCCCAGCGCGTTCGCCAGCGCCGTGCCGACCGTCGTCTTCCCGGAGCCCGACACCCCCATCACCACGATGACGGTCATCCCGCACCTCCCACTTCGTTGTGCTCGGGTGAGTCAAACTCAAAAGTACTACTTATTCAAGATTAAGTGCTACTTAATCGAGTCAGTTCGCTAGGTTGGGGGTCGTGGGGAACGACAGGCACGACCAGGTCCTGGACGAGCTCGGCGCGGCGATCGCGAACGGTTCGCTGCCGCCGGGGACGGTGCTGCGGTCCGAAGAGCTCCAGGAACGCTTCGGTGCTTCGCGGACGGTAGCGCGTGAAGTGGTCCGAGTGCTCGAGACGATGCGTCTGACCAGCAGCAAGCGGCGCGTCGGGGTGATCGTGCGGGACCCGGGGGAGTGGAACCACTACGACCCGAAGCTGATCCGCTGGCAGCTCGACGGCCCGTCGCGCCCGGCCGCCCTGGCCACGCTGAACGAGCTGCGTTCGGCGATCGAGCCGTGCGCGGCGCGCTACGCGGCCCTGCGCGCGACCCCGGAGGAGCGCGGCCGCCTCGGCGCACTGGGCGAGCGGCTGGCGCGGACGGCCCGAGCGCGCGACCTCTCGGCGTTCCTCGGGTTCGACATCGCGTTCCACGACGTGCTGCTCACCGCGTCCGGGAACCCGATGTTCGCGCAGCTGTCCGAGGTGGTCGCGGAGGTGCTGACCGGCCGGACCGGCCACGGCCTGATGCCCCCGGAGCCCCAACCCGAGGCGGTGGCCCTGCACCTGGAGGTGGCGGCCGCGGTCACGGCGGGCGACGCGGACCGGGCCGAACGCGCAATGCGCGACATCGTGGTCCAGGCGCGCGAGGAGATCGCGGCGCTGGTGGAGTAACCCGCACATCAGGAGGGCGGTCGCGACGCCGGTCGAGTAGGTCGGCGCAGGTGGTGTCCGGGCGTGGCACGAGAGCGTCGGCGAGGTCGGTGTCCGAAGTGCTCGGAGCGGTCGCGGTCAAGCCGGTCGGTGCGAGCTGCGTGGCGCGGAATTGTCGGGGCTGGTGACGCAGCCCGGCGGCGGTCGGGTGGTCCGGGCGCCCTCGGCGATCATGGCACTGGTCAGGCGGTCGGTGGTCCCGGAGCGGGGCATCGTGGTCCGGGCGCGGGCGGCGATCGTGGCGCTCGTCGAGTAGGCCGTTCGGTGGTCCGGTGGGGCGAGTAGCCTCTCCTCGAACTGGACTTTCTTTCTGCCGGGGGGCACAGGTGAGCGCGGCGCGCGCGATCGGACTGGTGTTGGGCGTAGCGGCCGACGGTGCCCTCGGCGACCCGCGCCGGCGTCCGCCGGTGACGGCCTTCCGCCGCTTCGGGCCCGCGCCGGGTGCCGCGGTGGCCGTGGCCGCCGTGTTGGGTGGCCTGGTGCTCGAACGCGCCGGGCGTGGCCGTCCGCTGGTGCAGGCCTCGGCGACCGCCGTCACGACCTGGGCCGTGCTCGGCGCGGCCGGCCTGGCGCTGCAGGGCACCGAGCTCGCGCGCGACCTCGAGGAGTGCCGGTTCGAGCCGGCCCGCTCGACACTGTCCGAACTGGACCCCCGCGTCGCCGACGGGCTGGGCCCGGTCGCGCTGTCGCGGGCTTCGGTGGAAACGTTGGCGGAGAACACATCCGACGCCGTCGTCGCGCCGCTGGTGTGGGGTGCGGTGGCGGGTGTCCCGGGCCTGCTCGGCGCGCGGGCGGTCAGCCTGCTGCGCCGCACGCGCGGCGGCCGCCCCGGCCACTGGGCGCTCGACCGTCTCGACGAGCTCGTCCACCTGGTCCCGACCCGCATCGCGGCGGGCCTGACGGTGCTGGCGGCCCCGGTGGTCGGCGGCTCGGCGGGCGGCGCGTGGCGCGCGTGGCGCCGCGACACGATCGCGCACCCCAGCCCCAACGCGGGCCGCGTGGAGGCGGCGTTCGCGGGAGCGCTGGAGATCCGCGTCGGCGGCCGGACGGTGTACCCGCACGGCATCGAGGAGCGCCCGGTCCTGGGCGTCGGCCGCAACCCGGACGCCGGTCACGTGACACGCGCGGTGGAACTGTCCCGTGTAGTCGGCTGGCTGGCCGGCGTGACGTCGGTGCTGCTCGCGGTGGTCGCGGGCCTCTGGCGCCGCAACCGCTGACTCAGCCGCGGCGCCGCAGCTGGGTCAACGCTTCCGCGTCCAGCCGTCCGTCCCGCTCCGCCAGTTGGGCGCCGATCCGCTCGCGGTCCTCTTCCGTCCGGTTTCCGCCGAACTTGAACTTCGCCCGGACGCCCGTGATCGTGAACTCGATCCCGCGGATCCCGGGCAGCAGCCGCCGGTCGGGGGCGTCCGTCGCGCTCACCGGGGCTCGCGCTCCGTCGGTCTCGAAGTGGCGCAACTGCTTGTCCAGCAAGGAAGCCTTCGCCGCCGGGTCGTCGACCAGCCGGACGTCGCCCTCGAGCTGGACCGTCGCGTAGTACGACGTCGGCACGCCGCGTGCCGGGTCGGCGCCGGACGCCGTGTTCCAGTCCGCGCGGATGTACGTGTAGTCGTCGACCACCGTCAGCAGCGCGCGCGGGTGCTCCTCCAGCAGCGGCCAGATCGGGTTGGGGCGGGCCAGGTGCGTGACGATCGTGCGGTCGCCGTCGTAGGCGAAGTGCGCGGGCGTGACCATCGGCAGGTCGCGGCCGGTGCCGCCGGCGATCAGCTGGCCGAAGTCGTGGCCGGCCAGCCAGTCCCGCCACTCGGCGTCGTCCTTCGCGGCGTCCCAGGGGTGGATCAGCATGAACCCAGTATGAGGACCACAAGTGGCCTCGCCCCAGGGCCATTTCCGGCTTACTTCGAAGGGCCACTTTCGGCGTACTCGGCCTCGTCCTCGGCCAGGATCTCCGAGACGGACTTCCGCCGCGTCCGCTCGCCCGGCTCCTTCGGCGCGGTCAGCGCGCCACCCGGCTTCAGCTCGCGCACGGTGAAGTACAGCCAGCCCAGCACCGCCATCGCGCCGAACGCGATCCACTGCAGCGCGTAGGAGAAGAACGGCCCCGAGTCGGTCTGCGGCAGCGGCAGCGCGCCCAGCACGCCGGGCTGATCGGTGTCGAGCTGGAAGTACCCGGGCCGGATGTCGATCCTGCCCGCCCGCGCGACGACCTTCGAGTCGACGACGTAGCTCTGCAGCCGTCCGTCGGTCGACGCGTCGGCGAAGGCGTCACGGTTCTTCGGGTCGGTCTCGTCGCTGCGCACCCGCGCGGTGACCTGCACGGTCCCGCCCGGCGCCGGTGCGAAGGGCAGCACGCCGGACTTGCTGTCGAGCTTGACGAACCCGCGGTCGATCAGCACGACCGTGCCGTCGGTCGTCCGCAGCGGCGTCAGCACCTCGTAGGCGCCCTCGCCCTGCACGGTCCGCAGCCGCGCGACGACCTCCTTGTCCGGGAGGTACTGGCCGGTGATCGACACGAGGTGCCACTCGGTGTGCTGGTCGGGCACGGCGCCCGGCGCCAGCAGCTGGTCGAGCGGCACCGGCGCGGCCGTGAACGACGTCTCGAGCGAGGAGTTCTGCTGCTCGCGCTCGGTGTTGCGGCCGAACTGCCACGGCGACAAGAGCGTGAAGCAACAGACGGCGAAGGCGAACACCACCACCGTCAGAGCCAGCCACCCGGGCCGGAGCAGGAACCGCAACCGCACCCCACCACGGTAGGCCGTGCCCGGTCCGGGCCGCCCGCCGACCTCGGTCACTGTGACGTGTCAGGGGTGCGAACGCACCCAATCCAGCAAACCGGGCACCGCGCGTTCGACCATGCCGAGGACGTCCTCGAAGCCGTCGTCACCGCCGTAGTAAGGGTCCGGCACCTCGGCGCCGTCCGGGGCCGACGGGTCGAACGACCGCAGCAGCCGCACCTTCGCCGGATCGTCGACGCGAGTCCGCAGGAACTCGGCGTGCCCTGCGTCGGCGGCGAGCAGGAGGTCGGCACCGAGGTCCTCGTCGGACACCTCGGACGCGACGTGCCGGGTGGGGTAGCCGTGCGCTTCGAGGGTCGCCCGGGCCCGCTTGTCGGCGGGTTCCCCTTCGTGCCAGCCGCCGGTCCCGGCGCTGGTGACGCGGACGGCGTCGGCGAGGCCGGCGTCGTCGAGCTCCTTCCGGAGGACGAGCTCGGCCATGGGAGAGCGGCAGATGTTGCCGGAGCAGACAACGACGATCCGAAGCATGCGGCGAGCGTAACCACCGGCCCGCCGGGTTCACCTGGTCAGCTCACCGCTCGGCGGTACCACCGGCCCGCACCGGGCACCTAGCGTCGATCACGCGAGGACGCGAACCGGAAGGAGAGCGATCATGCACGGGTGCTGCTCGAAGTGCACCGGCCAGGGCTGCGGCTGCTGCGGCAACTGCAACTGACCCCCGCACGGCGCTCGCGGCGGCGGTGACCCGCCGCCGGAGCGCCCCCTAACGCCGCGGCAGGCAGGTCGCCGAGACCGCTTCTTCCAGTGCGCGAGCGTGCAGGGCGTCGAAGCGGTGGACGACGTCCGCGACGCCGGCGGCGAGGAGCTGTCGCTGCGGGCACGAACGGGCCGCTCGTGCCGGAAGCGTCGCCGCCAGCTCCGTCAGCAGGCCGTTGTTGAGGCGGTCGATCACCGGGCGGATCTCGCCGAGGTCGGGGCGGGTCGCCGGGACCTCCGACGGGTGCGTGGCCCAGCGGGCGTACAGGCCGCGCTGGACCACCTTGTTCGCCTCGATCTGGGCGCGGAAGAACCGCACCGCGTCCGCCGGGTCCAGGCCGAGCTGCGGGGCCCGCGCCGCGACCGTGTCGTAGATCTGCTGCTCGCGCACCGGGTCGTCGATCGGGGACGGCGTGCCGTACTTGGCCGCCGCCACCTGGTCGGCGATCCGGACGCGCTGCGCCGCGAGATCCGTGAGGCGCCACAAGGAAGGCGCCGCCGAAGCGGGGGCCGTGCAGGCCAGGAGCGCCGCCAGCGCCACCATCACCGTGACGAGCCAGGACCGAAGCCGCATGGCCCGAAACGCTACATGCGAAGATCCCCGGATGCCCGCCCTTTCCGAAGTCATCACCGTGCTGGAGCAGGCGTACCCACCGGCGCTCGCCGAGTCGTGGGACGCCGTCGGCCTCGTCTGCGGTGACCCGGCCGAGTCCGTGACGCGCGTGCTCTTCTGCGTCGACCCCGGCGCCGACACCCTCGACGAAGCCGCCGAGCTCGGCGCGCAGCTGATCGTCGCGCACCACCCGCTGCTGCTGCGCGGCGTGCACGGCGTCCCCGCCGACACGGCGAAGGGCGCGCTCGTGCACCGGATGATCCGCGCCGGGATCGCGCTCTACTGCGCGCACACCAACGCCGACTCCGCCGACCCCGGCGTCTCCGACGCGCTCGCCGAAGCGATCGGCCTCCGCGTCCTGCGGCCCCTCGACCCGAAGCCGGACGGCGTCACGGGCCTCGGCCGCATCGGCGAACTGCCGGAGCCGGAACCCTTCGGCGTCTTCGTCCAGCGCGTCGCGGACGCGCTGCCCGCGACCGTCCCCGGCGTGCTCGGCGCGGGCGACGAGGACCGGCCGATCCGCACCGTCGCCGTCTCCGGCGGGGCCGGGGACTCCTACCTCGCGCTGGCCACCGAAGCCGGGGTCGACGCCTACGTCACCGCCGACCTGCGGCATCACCCCGCGGGTGAGCACCTGGCGAGCCCGGGCCCGGTGCCCGCGCTGGTCGGGCTGACCCACTGGGCCAGCGAATGGCCCTGGTGCAGGCAAGCCTCGGCGGTCGTGGCGCGAGCGTTTGCGGGTAACGTCGACATCTGCGTCTCCACGCGGTGCACCGACCCGTGGAACGTCCGCGCCGAGCGCACATCGAATTAAGAGGAGCACCGTGAAGGCCGAACCCGCCGTGCAGCGCCAGTTGCTCGAGCTCGCCAAGGTGGACGCCGAGCTCTCGCGCACCGCGCACCGTCGCCGCACCCTTCCCGAGCTGGCCGAGATCGACGCCGGGGAGAAGACCGTCCGGGATCGCCGCGACGCGCTCGTGTCCACGGAGACCGCCGCGTCCGACCTCGACCGGGAGGTGGCCCGGCAGGAGAAGGAGATCGAGTCGGTGCGCGCCCGCGAGGACCGCGACCGCAAGCTCCTGGCGTCCGGATCCGTGAACTCCAAGCAGATGACCGACATCGAGCACGAGCTGCAGACCCTGCAGCGCCGGCAGAGCGCGCTGGAAGACGACCTCCTGGAGCTGATGGAGCAGCGCGAGGCGCTGGGCCTGGACGCGCAGCGCACCGGCGCCGAGGTCGACAAGGCCGAGTCCGAGGTCGCCGCCGCGATCATCCGCCGTGACGAGGCGTTCAAGGACCTCGACACCACCCGCGCCCGCCGTGACGAAGACCGCGCGAAGCTGCTGCCGCGCTTCCCGGAGCCGCTGCTGAAGTTGTACGAGCGCGTCCGCGAGCACAAGGGGATCGGCGCCGCGCTGCTGCGCGCCCGCCGGTGCGGCGCCTGCCAGCTCGAGCTGGACCGCAACACCGTCAACGAGATCAAGGGCGGCCCCGAGGACGACGTCGTGCAGTGCGAGAACTGCGGCGCGATCCTGGTCAGGACCGTGGAGTCCGGCCTGTGACCGAGCACGTGGTCATCGAGGCCGACGGCGGATCCCGGGGCAACCCGGGGCCCGCCGGCTACGGCGCGGTGGTCAAGGACGCCGCGACCGACGAGGTTCTCGCCGAGCGCAAGGAAGGCCTCGGCGTCGTCACCAACAACGTCGCCGAGTACCGCGGCCTGATCGCCGGGCTGGCCGCCGCGGCCGAGCTCGGAGCGTCCACTGTGGACGTTCGGATGGACTCGAAGCTCGTGGTGGAGCAGATGTCCGGGCGCTGGAAGATCAAGCACCCGGACATGCAGCCGCTCGCCGCGCAGGCCAAGGAGATCGCCGCCGGCTTCACGCGCGTCCGCTACGAGTGGATCCCGCGCGCGCAGAACTCGCACGCGGACAGGCTGGCCAACGAGGCGATGGACGCGGCCACCGGGAAGCCGGCCGCCGGCAAGCCCGCCCCGGCCACGCCGAAGCTGCCGACCCGGAAGCCGGACCGCGCCGTCGTCGCCTGGACCGGCGCCCGCGGCACCCCGACCCGGCTGCTCCTGCTGCGCCACGGCCAGACGGAGATGTCGGCGTTGCGGCGTTACTCCGGCCGCGGCGACGTCCCGCTCACCGAGCTCGGCCGCGCGCAGGCGGCCGCGGCGGCGAAGCGGCTGGCCGCGACCGAGGGCCTGATCGTCGACGGCGAGTCCGTTCCGATCATCTCCTCGCCGCTCACGCGCACGAAGCAGACCGCGCAGGCCGTCGCCGACGCGCTCGGCGGCCGCGTCGAGACCCACCCCGGCCTCATCGAGACCGACTTCGGCGAGTGGGAGGGGCTCACGTTCGCCGAGTCCGCCGACCGCGACCCGGAGCTGCACCGCTCCTGGATCGGCGACAGCTCGGTCCCGCCGCCCGGCGGCGAGAGCTTCGACGTCGTCCACCAGCGCGTCCGCAAGGCCCGCGACGAGCTGATCGCCGAGCACGGCGGCCGGACGCTGGTGCTGGTCAGCCACGTGACGCCGATCAAGACGCTGCTGCGGATGGGCCTGGACGCCGGGCCGTCGCTGCTGTTCCGGCTGCACCTGGACCTGGCGTCGCTGTCGATCGTCGAGTTCTACCCGGACGGCAACGCGTCGGTCCGGCTGGTGAACGACACGTCGCACCTGAGCTGACCGGGGCAACTGTGGGGTGGATCACGCTCAACGGCGACGCGTGGCCGACCCCCGATGGGGTATTGGCTACAGTGGCTCGACCGCGGCGCCGCGGCGGTGGACCCGGCCTCGGGTCCATTCATGGGGCGCCGGCTCGTGCGTAACCCACCGGCAGAGGCCTGCGGGCGGAACAGTGACGAGGACATGACGGCTAGCGCACTCACCGAGACTTCCCAGAGCGACGTCCCCGACGACCCCGTGGCCACCACCACGACGCGGGGCTGGGGCGCGCGCCTGGCGCCGGTACTGGCCGTGCTCGCCGGGGTGGCCGCCGTCGCGGCGCACGCCACCCGCTACGGCCACTGGATCGTCGACGACGCCGCCATCACCTTCTCCTACGCCCGCAGCTTCGCCGACGGCCTCGGCCCGGTGCTGCAGCCGGGCGCGCCGCCGGTCGAGGGCTTCTCGGACCCGACGTGGATGGTGCTGCTCGGCGTCGGCAAGCTCGTCGGCCTCTTCGACCGCGGCCTGCTCTTCGGCCTGCCCGACTACGTGCTGTTCCCGAAGCTGCTGGGCCTGCTGTTCACCGGCGGCATCCTGACCGCCTGCTACATCGCCGCGAAGCAGATCTTCACGCGCTTCGCGTGGCTGGCCACCCTGGTCGTCGGCCTGACGCTGGCGACGATCCCGTCGTTCGTCATCTGGGTCGTGTCCGGCCTGGAGAACTCGCTGTTCGCCTTCGTCGTCGTCACGCTGGGCGTGACGCTGTTCGTCTCGGTGAAGCGGGACAAGCTGCTGACCCCGAAGGTCGCGCTGTGGGCCGGCGTCATGGTCGCGTTCGCCGCGCTGACCCGGCCGGAAGGCCTGATCTACGCGGGCGCGTACCCGCTGGCCGCGCTGTTCCTGCTGCGGCCGGGCCTGTTCTGGAAGAGCTTCCGGCTCGCGCTGCTGTCGGTGGCCGCGTTCGCCGTCCCGTTCGGCGCGTACGTCGTCTGGCGGCACGCCGAGTTCGGCAGGCTGCTGGCCAACCCGTCGGTCGCGAAGCAGCAGGGCCTGCCGGGGATCGACGCCGTGAAGCGGCCCTTCGAGCTGGCCGGCTACGCGGGCTGGGCGGGCGTCGTCCTGCTGCTGCTCGTGATCGTGTTCGCGCTGGTCAAGGCGCCGTGGCGGCGTTCGCTGACCGCGTTGCTGGTGCCGCTGGGGCTGGGGATCGTCGCGTACGGAGTGATGGTCGCCGACTGGATGTACCAGCACCGGTTCGCCAGCCCGATCTGGCCGCTGGCGGTCATCGCCGGGACGCTGTCGGCGGGTGAGCTGCTGAAGCACCGCCGGGCGCTGCTGCGGATCGGGATCGTCGTGGTCCTGGTGGGCGCGTTCGTCCCGTCGGCCGTCGGGTTCGCCCAGGCCGCGGACAAGTTCGCGAAGAACCCGAACATCACGGCGTGCCTGGTCGCGGACCGCTTCGGTCGCGGCTTCAACACGTACGCGGACATCCTGGGCATCCAGAAGGCGTCGCTGCTGCTGCCGGACCTCGGCGGCTCGTCGATGACCAGCCGGCTCGAGCTGGTGGACATGGCCGGCCTGGTCAACAAGCCGATCGCCGACCTGGTCCACGACAACGACCTCGCGGGCCTGCGCAACTACGTGTTCGACACGGTCAAGCCGACGTTCATCCACTCGTGGGGCCCGTGGGCCGCGGGCAACGGCATCGCACTGGACCCGCGCCTGGACCGCGACTACGTGCTGGTCTACTCGTCGCCGATCGAGGGCCTGCGCAACGGCGACTGGGTCCGCAAGGACGCGGTCACGGACCCGGCCAAGCTGAAGGCGGCCCAGGACTACGCGAAGGTGACGATCCCGGCCGTGGCGGCCGACCGCTTCGGCGGCCCGCTCGACGACTGCGGCGCGACGATGAAGCCGGGCCAGACCCTGACGGTCCCGAACCCGTAACCCGCGTGACCCGGCCCGTCACTCGCGTGATCGGGCCCGTGACCAGCGTGATCGAGGCCGGAACTCGCGAGTTCCGGCCTCAGTCACGTGAGATCCGGCCGCGATCACGCGGGTGACGGGTTACGTCGCGACGGTGAGGCCAAGCCACAGGGCCACCGTGGCCGCGGCCAGGCACAGCGGGGTCGTCAGGGCTCCCAGCGTGTGGAACGTCTTGGCCGACGGGTGGGCCGGGAGGGCTCGGCGCCACAGCAGCGTGGCCAGGGAGCCCAGGTAGCTCGCGTTCGGGCCGATGTTGACGCCCAGCAGCACCGCCAGCAGCACACCCGGCGCCGGGTGCGTGCCCAGGACCGACAGCAGGATCAGCGTCGCCGGGAGGTTGTTGACCAGGTTGGCCAGCAGCGCCGCGACACCGGCCACCAGCAGGAGGTCCACCAGGCCCGTCGACGTCGGCAGCACGTCGCGGAGCAGGCCGCCCAGCAGGTGTTCCGACACCGCTTCGACCACCACGGCCAGGCCCAGCACGAACAGGCACAGCTGCGGCGCCGCCTCGCTGATCAGCTGCCACGGCTTGATCTTGCCCCGCGCCAGCGCGCGCACGCCGAGGACCAGCGCCGCGGCCGTCGCGATCCAGACCGGCTCGACGTGGCCCAGCGGGCCCAGCCCGAAGCCGACCAGCGTCAGCGCCAGGACGACCAGCGCGAACGTCGGCGTCTCCAGGTGCTGCCGCGGCTCCGCCGTCTCCTGCGGCTTCAGGTCCGTGGCGAAGAACCGCAGGAAGACGAGCAGTTCGATGCCGATCGTCACCAGCCACGGCAGCGCCATCAACGCCGTGAAGCCGGCGAACGTCAGCCCGGACGCGGCGAAGGCGAGCAGGTTGGTCAGGTTGGACACCGGCAGCAGCGTCGACGCCGAGTTCGCCAGGTGCACGCAGGCGTAGGCGTGCGGCCGCGCGGGCATCTTCAGGCTCGACGCCGTCGCGAGCACCACCGGCGTGAGCAGGACGACGGTGGCGTCGAGGCTGAGGACCGCCGTCACGCCGGCCGCCGCGGCGAACGTCAGGACCAGCAGCCGCCGGGGGCGGCCGTGGCACGCCTCGGCGAGGCGGTTGCCGAGCCAGTCGAACACGCCGTCCACACTGGCCAAAAAGGACAGCAGGAGGATCGCGGCGAGGAAGCCGAGCGTCGGCAGGATCTCGACGGCCCGGTGCCCGGCCGCGGCCGGGCGCACCAGTCCGAACAGGAGCGCCAGCCCCGCCGCCGGCACCGCGGCGACCGCCTCCGGCCAGCCGCGCGGCCGGACGATCGCGAAGACCAGCACCCCGATCAGGAGCACCAGGCTCGCGGCACCCGCCCAGAAGTTCACCGGCTCACGCTAACCGACGACGTCGGCCGCCGATTCTGTCGGTGCCCTCGGGTAACGTGGAAGACGGGGGGCGCCGCCACACGCGGAGGTCAGACGCCGAGCGGCTCCGGGGTCGCGGCGCCGCGGGCGAGGTCGCGTTCCTTCTCCCGGATCACCGGCAGCACGTGCTCGCCGAAGTGCTCGACGTCCTCCAGGTAGTGCAGGAACCCGAGCAGCAGCAGGTTCGCCCCGCGCCGCTTGTACTCGATGGCGCGGTCGGCGATCTGCTCCGGCGTGCCGATCAGCCGGGTGCGGAAGCCGTCGTTGTACTGCACGAGGTCTTCGAACTCCGAGTCAGCCCACATGCCCTTGGTGTCCGAAGTGGACTTCCCGGCCTGCTTGACGGCGTTGCGGAAGCCCTCGACGGCGGGGCGGTTGGCCTTGTCGACGATCTCGCGCAGCACGGCCTTCGCCTCGCTCTCGGTCTCGCGGGCGATGAGGAAGCCGTTCAGTCCGAATCGGACGGTGTGGTCGTTCTCCGCCGCGTACCCGTTCACCTCCGCGACCTGCTCGCTGAAGCCGTCGAAGTCCTTGCCGTTGCTGAAGTACCAGTCCGAGACGCGCCCGGCGAGCTTGCGCGCCGCCGTGGAGTTGCCGCCCTGGAAGATCTCCGGGTGCGGCGAGACGACCGGCTTCGGCTTGATGTCGAAGTCGTGGATCCGGTAGAAGTCGCCGCGGAACTCGGCGTGGTCGCTGGTCCAGAGCTCCCGCAGCACGCGGATGAACTCCTCCGACCGCCGGTAGCGCTCGTCGTGCTCGAGCCACGCTTCGCCCAGGCCGGTGAACTCGTCCTTGAACCAGCCGCTGACGACGTTCACGGCCGCGCGGCCGCCGGAGATGACGTCGGCGCTCGCGATGAACTTCGCCAGCACGCCGGGGTGCCACAGGCCCGGGTGCACGGCCGCGATCACCTTCAGCCGCTCGGTGGCGAGCAGCAGCGCCAGGCTGAACCCGGTCGACTCGTGCTGGTAGGCCGCGCCGTAGCTCGCCGTGTAGCGGACCTGGGAGAGGGCGTACTCGAACCCGTTGTTCTCGGCGAGCACCGCCAGTTCGCGGTTGTACTCGTAGCCCCAGTCCGTGCGCTGCTCGATGTCGCTCGTGACGAGCCCGCCGCTCACGTTCGGGACCCAGTAGGCGAATTTCAGAGGTTCCTCGGGCGAAGACATGGCCCGAGTAGAGCAACGACGTCAGGGGCGGTCAACGCGCGTCCACGCGGTGGGACTTCACCCGCCGCGGTGGGACTTCGCCAGTGCGCCACCGAGTTCCGCTCGTCCCGGGATGCCGAGCTTGCGGTACGCGCCCGACAGGTGCAGCTCGACCGTGCGCCGCGTCAGGTGCAACGCCGTCGCGATCTCGCGGTTGGTCAGGCCCTGCGCGGCCATCACGGCGATGCGGCTTTCCTGGCGCGTCAAGCCGTGCTCGTTGTCCTTCGCCGGGGTCAACGCGCGCCGCGACGAGCGCAGCTCCTCCGCCGCGCGCCGCGCGAGAGGACGCGCGCCGCAGTGCTCGCTCAGCTCGACGGCCTGCCGCAGCGTCTCGATGGCCTTTTCGGACTGACCGTGGCGCGACTGCAGCGAGCCGAGCTCGGTCAGCGCCGTCGCCAGCTGCAGGCGGGCCGGCGACGCGCTCAGCGCCGTGATCGCCTTGGTCAGGGACCGCTCGGCTTCGTCGTCCTCGCGGACGAGCCCGAGCGTCGTGAGCGCGGTGCCGAGCGGGCGCGCCGCACCCCAGCGGGTCGCCGCGGACAGGTCCTCTTCGGCCAGCCGGGCCGCGTCCTCGCCCTGGCCGAGCGCGAGCGCCGCGCGGGCCGCGTGCGCGCGCCACGGCACGAACCCGGGGAACCGCATGCCGTGGTGCGCGAGCCGCCGGCCGCAGCTGAGCAGGTCTTCGAAGCCGAAGCGGGTGTAGCCGGTGGCGACGCGCAGGCGGCCGCGCGCGTAGAGGAGGTAGGTGTGGGTGAACAGGCCCTGGCTGGCGACGAAGTCCATCCGGTCCAGCAGCGACGTCGCCGCCTCGAACCGGCCCAGGTCGACCCAGCACTCGACCAGCTTGGCCGCGCACAGCACGCCGACCGGGCACGTCGTCGTCGCGCCGCGCTCGTCGAACCGCCGCAGCAGCGACTCGAAGTGGACGCTCGCCCGCTGCAGGTCGCCGCCGGCCTGCAGCGCGATCCCGCGGGCCAGGGTCGGCAGCGCGCCCTGCGGCACGTGCACGTCCCACGGCTCGCGCTCGACGTCGAGGATGCGGCACAGCCGGTCGACGTGGGCGGGCTCGTCCGCGAGCACCGCGGTGGCCAGCGTGAAGAAGTAGTGCTGTTCGAACAAATCTCCGTCGCTGTCGCCTGCCAAGGCGTCGGCGAAGTGTGCGATGGCGTCCTGCGCGGACTCGCCGCTGCGGACGGTGTCGAGCGCCAGCAGGGCCGAGCGGCTCCGGCGCGCGGCCGGGTCGGTCAGCGGCGCCCACTGCTCCTCGAAGTCGCGGAACTCCGGCGGCGGCCCGAGGCGGCTGCCGGCTTCGGCGAGGTAGGTCATGCTCAGCAGCGGCCCGACGGCGTCCGGGCCCCCGGCGTCGAGCCGCGCCGCGATCTGCCCGGCCGCGCTGATCGCGAGCCGGGCGTCCTGGCCGCCGCACAGCGAGAGCAGCATGGCGTTGGCGATGAACGCGGCGGTCTCGCGGCGGCCGATGTTGTCGACGGCCTCGCGCACCCGCACCGCGGCCGCGGGCGGGTCGACCTGGAACTCGGCGTGCGCCAGCTGCAGCAGCACGGCCACCCGCCGCCCGGAGCTGAGCCGCTCGTCGAGCGCGCGCCGCAGGTGCCGCGAGGCCAGCTCGGCGTCGCCCGCGGACAGGGCGTTGCGCGCGCTCAGCCGCAGCACGTCGACCCCCCAGGGGATCCGGATCGCGGTGGCCTCGAGCAGGTGCGCGGCGACGCGCTCGATCGGCGCGCCGGTCTCCGCCAGCAGCTTCGCCGCCCGCGCGTGGTTGACCGCCCGCGTCGTCTGCGGCATGTCCTTGAGCACGGAGTTGCGGACGAAGGAGTAGGACAGCATCGGCCGGCTGCTGTTGTCGAGCACGTGCAGCCGGACCATGGTGTCGATCGCCGGCAGCGCGTCCAGCTCATCGACGCCGGCGAGCTGGGCCAGCAGGTCGAAGCTCGCGTCCTCGCCGGCGATCGCGGCCGCGTGCAGGATCGCGGGGGCGTGCGGGAACTCGTGCATCCGGGTGTGGAGGACCTGGCCGATCAGCGACGAGCCGAGCGCGTGCGGGTCCGCGCCGGGCAGCAGCCGCGGCCGCAGCGCGTGCAGCAGGTACGGGTTGCCGCCGGTGGCTTCGCGGCAGGTGGACGCCAGTTCGCCGGGGGCGAGGCCCAGGATCTCGGCGGCGGCCGCGTCGCCGAGGCCGTTGAGTGTGATCGTGGCCGGCGTGCAGCCCGCCATCTCCAGCAGGGCCACCTCGCGGTGGGGCGGGTGCCCGATCAGGGCGGTGAGGATGATCAGCACCGGCAGGTCGAGCACGCGGTGCCGGATGTAGGCGAGGCACCGCATCGACCAGGCGTCGGACAGGTGGACGTTGTCGATGCCGAGGAACAGCGGACCGTGCTCGGTCGCGTCGCGGACGAGGTGGAAGAAGCGTTCGAGCGCCTCGCTCTCGCCGGCCGGGCCGCACTGCTCGGCGGCGTGCGGCAGGCGCGGCCGCGGTGAGGCCGGGTCGGCGGTGACGTTCTCCAGGGCTTCGGCCAGCTGCCGGGCCACCCCGCCGGGCAGGTGGCTCTCGAGCCGCGACCCGGTGGCGATCGCGACGGTGAAGCCCGAGTCCGCAGCCAGCGCCGCGGCGGCGCGCAGGGTGGCGCTCTTGCCCATGCCGAACTCGCCGGCCAGTACCGCGCTCGCCGCCGTGCCGCCCAGCGCGACCGGGAAGAGCCTGGTCAAGCGGCTGAGCTCGGGCTCGCGGCCGGGGAGCCGCGGAGCGGGACGCTTCGGTACCGAAGCCCCGCTGACGGGGTTCTCGGGATTTACTTCGGTATCCACCGTAAGGACTTTCATGTTGGGTTCGGGCAGACTACCGGTAACCGGCCGAACTCGGGAGAACCCGCAGGTGGGCGCCGGTGCCGGCGACGAACCGAGCAGGGGAGACGATGGACGCAGCGGTTGCGAACCCGTCCTTCCCGAAGGCCGCGCCCGTCGCGCACAGGGCCGTCACGCCGACGCCCAGGGCCAGCAGCAGGAGCGTGCCGGTCGCCGAGCCGGGTCGCCGGCCGCCGAACCGGCACGACTTCCGGCGCGGGGCCGTCCCGTCGCCCGGGGGCAGGTAGCCGAGCTCGGCCGCCCGCGCGAGAGCGCCGGTCACCGAGCGGAACTCGGCGACGCGGACCCGGCAGCGGGCACACCCGCTCAGGTGCGTTTCGAATTCCCCCGGATCGTCGAGGACGCCGAGCCCGTAGGCCGCGGCGTCCCGGTGCACCTCTTTCCCCACCCTCATCGCACCGTCACTTCCCCGAGCGCCTTACGCAATTGCCGCATCGCCGTGTACAACCGCGATTTCACGGTTCCCTCCGGAATTCCGAGAATGGTCGCGGCCTGGCGAACGGTATTTCCGGCGAGGTACGTCTCCGAGATGACGGACTGGTATTTCTCGTCCAGTTCCGTCAATGCGCGGGAAATGGTTAGTGCGGCTAACGAACTGTCGGTGCGGTCGGCTGACTCGGCGTTGTCGGGGATCTCCAGAGCGACCTCCTGCGGGCGTACCCGGCGATTCCGCCAGCCGTCGATGACGATCCGGCGGGCCACCGTGAGCAGCCAGCCCCGCAGCATGCCGGGCTCGCGCTCGAGGGTGTCGGAGTGCTGCCAGGCGCGGATCATGGTCTCCTGCACCACGTCCTCGGTCCACTGCCGGTCGTAGTTGGTGAGGGACAACACCTGGCTGAACAGCGTGGCGCGGAAGTTCTTGTACAGCAACGGGACCAGGTCGTCGACCGGGTCCGCCGCGAGGACGGCCGCGGCGGCGGACGAGGAGGGGCCGGTGTGGCCGATACCTGTTCTGCCCGGTGCTTCCATAAAGCTCGCAACCTCACCTGACTGGCGGACCGTAAGGGCCAGCAGAGCGTAGCGCAGAAATACTTGATAGGCCATATGCATCAGTTTCTCCGGCTATTCGGCTCTCGGTCGCCACGGTGTGTACCCATGGCCGGTTCAAAAACTGTCTTGTGATGCACGTCACAGTCACTAAAAGGTGACAACGAGAACCGTGCCGCACCTTTCACGCGTAGCTCCCGGTAAGGACCACTCCACGAGGGGACACGGAATGCCGCTCCGATTCGCAGCTCTGTTCGCGGCCACCGCCGCGCTGCTGCTCGGCGCCGTTCTCCCGGCCGCCGCCGGGGAGCTGCAGCAGACCGACCGCACCCTGCTGACGCGGCTGAAGCAGCACACCCTGTGGGCCGTGCCAGCCGGCCGGCTGGCGGCCGAGCGCGGCACCAACCGCCGCGTGCGCGATGTCGCCGCCCGCATCGCCGACGACCAGGCCCGCCTCGACGTCGCCCTGCGCGCGGCCGCCGACCGGATCGCCATCACGCTGCCCACCGAGCCGACGGACCAGGAACGCGCCTGGGCGGCCGAGATCGCCGCGGCTTCGGGTGCCGAGTTCGACCGCGCCTACGTCAACCGGCTCCGCGCCGAGTACGGCGATCTCTTCGCACTGGCCTCCGACGTCCGCGCGGGCACCCGCGACGACGACGTCCGCGCGTTCGCCCAGACCGCCGTCGACACGGCGCTCGGACACCTGACGCTGCTGGAGAGCACCGGCCTCGCCGAGACGACGTCCCTGCTCGTCTCGGCCACCGAGGACGACACGCTCGACGGCGGTGACATCGCGCTCGGCTCGGTCCTCGTCGCCTTCGCCGCCGTCGCCACGTTCGGCCTGCTCCGCCTGCTCGGAACCCCCGCCACGACCCCGCCGCGCACCCGGAGGTAAGCCGCTCCATGTCCTTGTCAGCCGCGCTGAACACCGTGCCGTCGCCGCACGACGCCGGGATCGCCGAGGCCGCCGCGCTGTCCGGCCGCCTCACCTACCTCTGCACGTGCCTCACCCTGTGCTGGGGCGTCCTGGCCGCCGCGGGCTGGGTCCGCCGGTTCAGCGGGCAGGACGCGCTGCGCACCGGGCACGTCGTGCTCGCCGCGTTCACCCTCGCCACCGGCACTCTGCACGGTCTGACGTTCCTGTTCTTGGACGACGACGTGTTCGGCGTCGCCGACCTGCTCCTCCCGTTCTACGACGGCACCACCCGGCACGCGCTGGGCATCGTCGGGTTCGAACTGGTCGTCGCGGTCTCGGTCACGGCCGGGTTGCGCCGCGGTGCCCGCGAAGGCCGCTGGCTCCGCTTCCACCAGCTCGGCTACCCGGCGATCGGCCTGCTCGCCGCGCACGCCTGGCTCGGCGCGGTCTGGAGCGGCCACCTCGCCACCGTCTGGCTCGCCGGGATCACGCTGCTGGTCCCGCCGGTCGTGCTGTCGGCGCTGCGCGTGCTGCCCGCGGCGGCGCTCGTCCGCGCCGGGCTGATCGCGCCGGTCCCGGACGCGGCCACTTTGCGCGTCGACGTCGACAGCCACCTCTGCCACTCCTACGGCGTCTGCCAGTCCGAGGCGCCCCAGGTCTTCCGGCTCGGCCACGACGGCCGGCTGGAGTACGAGAAACGGCCGGAGGCCCGGCTGACAAGCCACGTCCGGGCCGCCGCACGTGCCTGTCCCATGCGAGCCATCCACCTGGTGGGAGCCATCCGATGAGCGAACGGATCGTCATCGCCGGAGCCGGCCTCGCCGGCCTGCGTGCCGCGGAGCGGGTGCGCGAACTCGGGTTCGACGGCGAGGTCGTCGTCATCGGCGCCGAGCCCGACATCGCCTACCACCGCCCGGCGCTGTCCAAGCACCTGCTCACCGGCGCGGTCAGCCGCGCCGACACGCTCCTGGCCGACCCGCTCGAAGTGGACGCCGAGTGGCGCTTCGCCACCACCGTCACGGGCCTGTCGCCGAACCGCCAGGTCGTCCACCTCGGCGGCGAGGAACTGCGCTACGACGGGTTGATCATCGCCACCGGCGTCGAACCCCGCCGGATGCCGGGCGCCCCGCACGGCCACCAGCGGGTCGTCGTCGTCCGGACGCTGGCCGACACGATCGCCCTGAAGCGCGCGCTGGCCACCGGTCCCGGCCCGGTCGCCGTCGTCGGCGACGGCTTCATCGGCTGCGAAGTCGCGTCCAGCCTCCGGGAGATGGGCCGCGACGTCGTCCTCATCGGCCGCGCGCGGGCCCTGCTGGCCGACGTCCTCGGGCCCGACATCGGCGAGTGGCTCACGGCGCTGCACACCGCCCGCGGCGTCCGCCTCGAGCTCGGCACCGCGGTCCGGCGGTGGCGGCCCACCGCGGCGTCGGTGGGGATCGAGTTCACCGACGGGCGCGCCCTCGACGTCGCCTGCGTCGTGGTCGCCGTCGGCAGCGTGCCGGCGGTGTCGTGGCTGCGCGGCGCCAAGCTCCCGCTCGACGACGGCGTCGTCTGCGGGCCGACCTGCCACGTCGTCGGCTCGCAGACGATCGTCGCGGCCGGCGACGTCGCCCGCTGGCCGAACCTGCGCTTCGACCCGGTGCCGCGGCGCGACGAACACTGGCTCAACGCGGTCGAGATGAGCCGCGCGGCCGCCGCGAACCTGCTCGCCGGGCCGCAGGGCTCACCGGCGTACACGCCGGTACCGCGTTACTGGTCCGAACAGCACGGCGTCCGCATCCAGGTCGCCGGCCGGCCCATGCTCGGCACCGACACGGTGCTGCTGGAGTCCCCGGCGCCCGGCACCCGCCCGATCACCGGCTTCGTCCGGGACGGCGCGCTCGTCGGGCTGATCGGTCTCGACAGCCCCGCCGCCGTCCTGCACTGGACGGCCGAGCTGGCGCGCCGGCGGCGTTCACCCGGCGGAGAGCCCGCGCCCGAGATCGTCCGCCCGCGCCACGGCGGCGACCGCGACCACAGCGGCGCCGTCGCGGGGTGGTGAGCGCGCCCGGGTACGATTCCCGGCGCGGACGAGCTGGCAGGGCGGTCGCGGGCCGGGGTGACCCGGCTCGAGGAAAGTCCGGACTCCACAGGGCTGGGTGGTTGCTAACGGCAACCCGGGGTGACCCGCGGGAAAGTGCCACAGAAAACAGACCGCCCCGGTTCTCGGACCAGGGGTAAGGGTGAAACGGTGGTGTAAGAGACCACCAGCGTCCCGGGTGACCGGGACGGCTAGGTAAACCCCACCCGGAGCAAGGCCAAGAGGGAGCTTCGGCTCCTGCGCAGGCGATCGAGGACGGCCCGTCCGAGTCTGCGGGTAGGCCGCTGGAGCCTGCCGGCGACGGCAGGCCGAGATGGATGACCGCCGCCCCGCGAGCCGTAAGGCGACCGGGGAACAGGATCCGGCTTACACGCCAGCTCGTCCGCACCCCGTCGTGAGTGGTTAGGGCGGTTCTAACCGCCCTGAACACTCACGACCGGGTGCCGCGGAGGCTCGTGCCAACTGGTTACCCGGGGGTAGGGTGCCCGCATGGCGGGAAACGAGAAGCAGTTCAAGTCGGCTTTCGACTCCTTGCACGCGCTGACGTACTTCGCGCCCGAGGTCGACGCCGCTCTCACCGGGATCGGGCTGCGACCGGGGCGGATGCCCTACTTCGCCGGCCGCTCCGCCGCCATGGGACCCGTCGGCGCCGAGGTCGTCGCGGCCACCTTCTACAACTTCAACCCCGAGGTCGTCGCGCGGGTGATCCCGCGGGCCTGGACGCTGGCCACGCCCGAACAGGTCCTCGAAGCCCGCCTCGACGGCGTCGACAAGGTGCTGACCCGCCTCCTCGGTGACGACACCCTCAAGAGCGAAGAGGTGGCCGAGGCGGCCGAACTCGCCCGGGAGGCCTCGGCCGGCTGCACCGCCGAAGGCCGGCCCCTCTACGCCGCGCACGCGGCGCTGGCATGGCCCGGCCAGCCGCACCTCGCCCTCTGGCACGCCATCACGCTGCTGCGCGAGTACCGCGGCGACGGCCACATCGCCGCGCTCGTGCTCAACGGCCTCGGCAACATCGAAGCGCTGGTCACGCACGTCGCCACCGGCGACGGATTCGTGCCCGAGGTCGCCAAGCTCACCCGGGGCTGGAGCGACGAGCAGTGGGCGGCCGCCGAAGCCGGGCTGGCCGGCCGCGGGATCCTCGACGCCGAGGGCGCGCTCACCGAGACGGGCGTCGCGCTGCGCGACCGGGTCGAGGTCGCCACCGAGGCCGCCGCGACCGGGCCGTGGGACCACCTGGGGCCGGAGAAGACGGCCCGGCTCGAACTCCTGTGCCGCGCCCTCAGCCGCCAGGCCGTCGAGGCGGGCGCCTTCCCGGAGGGCGTGTTCGCCGGCCGGCGAAGCGTCTGAATGGAGCAAGATCACGCTATGTAGTGAAACTTGTGTGAGGTCTTGAACACCTAGTGACGGACGTTCGCGGCCGCCAAGATCGGGATCTCGGCGGACCGGTCCACTCGGCGTCACAGTGTGGACTCCTGCAAGCCCGCCGTTCGGGTCGTGTCACACTGTTTCGGGCCCGGCGACGGTCACAAGCCGGGCACGCAAAGTGAGCGATTCTCTGCCAAGAGAGTGAGTTCGGCACTGCGACAAAAACGATGGGCGGCCGGGCTTTGACCGGAGGACCCTTGCCGCGATGATGGTGGGCGTGGAGATTTCGGGTAACAAGCGCGCCGTCCCGGTTGAGCAGCGAGCCGGTACCTACTCAGCGCGCTTTGACCGCTACCCCTCGTAGCCGCCATGATGTTGTTCGAAGCACTGCTTGAGCCAGAACCGCGCGGCCCCCACCGCGCACCGGGAGTAACGCGATGATGACCTTGACCACCCTCGACACGCTGGCCGCAGGCGAGCTGGGCACCGGAAACGTGCGCCAGTGGCTGCTCGACAACGTCATCCCCCTGGTGCTGCTGTCCGTCGCGCTCCTGCTCCTGTGGCTGGGTGGCGGCAAGGGCGACAACGCCGGCGTGATGCGCAGGCTCGCCGGCGTGGTCATCGCGCTGGCGATCATCGGACTCGCGGTCAGCGGCGCCGGCGTCAACGTCGGCCAGTGGATCGCCGGCCTGTTCACCGGCTGAGGCAGGGGCCCGCGTGCGCATCAGGACTGATGACGAGGTCTACCGGGTCGACGCCGTCTGGCTCGGCCCCCCGAAAGCGACTTTTCCCTGGCGGGCCCGCTACGTCGCGTGGCTCATCGGCATCCCGGTGTTCTTCGTGGTCCTCGGCGTCGAGCGCTGGGCCGGGTGGAGCTTCGGGTTCTTCTCGACGGCGTGGGCGTTCATCGCCACCATCGTGGTGACCCGGCTGCTGACGGCCAAGATCAGCCACGAGCGGCCGCTCGGCACCGTGGTCTCGATGGCCGGGCGCGAGCTCAACACGCCGCGGCAGGCGACCACGGGCACGGGCGGCGCCGTCAGCGCCAGCCGCGTCCGGGTGCGGGCCGAGCGCCCGTTGCCGAAGCACCGCCGGAGACGGCAGTACCGGCACCACGGCCCGCAGCCGGGTGCCGTGGCCACCCATGCCCCCACCACCGCCTCAACGGAAGCGCTACGCGCCGCGGTGTCTGTCAGAGGAACCCCACGAGCGCGCCCGAGCCGCCGCGGTGCGGCCCGGGCCGGGAGGTAGTCGTTGTTCGGTCGCGGCGGTAGCCGAGGTAAAGGTCGGGACGCACACTCGGGCGCGTGGCAACCGCCCGAGCAGGTCCGCGCGGCGCGGAACGGTTCGGGCGGCAGCAGCACCAAGGGCCGTCGCCTGCCCGGTGAGCAGGCGATTCCGGCGTACACCCCGTCGATCGCGGTGCGCAGCATCGACGGTCACCTGGTCCGCAGCGGGTACGAGGTCTACGCCTGGTACCGGCTGGCGCCGCAGCGCTGGTCGTTCCGCTCCGACTCGCAGCGCCGCGACCTCGTCGCGGCCATCGCCGGCCAGTACGCCGAGCTGCAGGGCCGCTGGCTGCACCTGCGCGTCACGAACCGGCCGTACCCGATCCGGATGTGGGCCGAGGCGCACGTCTACAACGCGCACGGCCGCCCCAACGACGTCCCGGGCGCGCTGTCGTTCGACGACTACCTGATCGGCGAGCAGCAGCAGCTGATGGGCCGCTCGATGGCCGAAAAAGAGGTCTACCTGGGCGTCCAGGTGCAGACCCGCCGGATGGTCGACCGCGCGGTCGAGCGGGCCGCGCCGGTGCTGCGCAAGATCCTGCCCGAGGCCGTCGACGCCGAGCTGACCGCGCTGGACTCCGAGGTCGAGCACCTCGACCAGGTCATCGGCAGCGCCGGGCTGGAAGGCCGGCCGGTGCACGCCGAGGAGATGTCCTGGCTGATGCACCGCTCGTGCTCGCTCGGCCTGCCCGCGCCGCGGAACATGCCGGCCGTGCCGGGCGCGGCCTGGGAGCCCGAGGACCTGGCCAGCTTCACCGACGCCGCCGACTACTACGCCGACCCGTACGCGCCGACCGTGACCGTCCGCGGCCGCACCGGCTCCAACGCCGGCGTCTCACGCCACCTGGCGATCTTGACGGTGGGCCAGATGCACGGCCTGCAGATCCCCGAGGTCGACGACCCGTGGATCCAGCACGCCGACCGGCTGCCCGCCGCCGTCGAGGTGTCCGCGCGGATCTACGTCCGGCGCCCCGAAGAGGTCGCGGGCGAGCTGGCGCGCCAGATGAACAAGGTGCGCTCCCAGGTCAAGCACTACACCGACGAGCACGAGCTGGAGCCGCCGCAGTCGCTGTCGCGCCAGGCCGGGCGGGTGCTGGAGATCGACGACGAGATGACGTCGGGCTTCACCGCGCTCGCCACCCGCGTGCGCAGCTGGTGGCGGCTGGCGGTGTCCGGCCCGACCGAGCGGGACGCGCTGCGCCTGGCCCAGCAGCTGCTCGACCTGTACAAGCCGAAGATCGCCATCGAGCACCCGGAGGCCCAGTACGCGCTGGCGCGGGAGTTCATCCCGGGCGAGCCGCTGGCCTCGGCGGCCTACATGCGCCGCGGCTCGGTCGTCTGGGGCGCGTCCGCGGTGCCGACGGCGACCGCGGAGGTCGGCGACCGGCGCGGCATCCTGCTCGGCGAGACCTGCACGGCGACCCGGCGCCCGGTGGCCTGGGACCCGTGGATGGCCCAGGAGATCCGCGACGGCTCGGGCCTGACCGCGATGGTCGCCGGCCTGGGTGCCGGCAAGTCGTTCCTCGGCGGCGGCATCGTCTACAAGACGCTGCGCGCCGGGGCGAGCTGGACGCTGCTGGACCCGTCCGGCCCGCTGTCGCGGCTGTGCGACCTGCCGGAACTGCGGCCCTACGCCCGGCCGATCAACCTGCTCAACGCCCAGCCCGGCATCCTCAACCCGTACCGGGTGGTCGCCGAGCCGCTGATCGAGCACTTCATGGACGAAGACGACCCCGAGCGCTCCTGGCGCCGCGAGAAGGCCCTCGCGGGCGCGACGCGACGGCGTCTCGTGCTGGACGTCCTCACCGGCGTCCTGCCGTACGAGGTGTCGCGGATGGCGCAGACCCGGATCGTGCTGCTGCGCGCGGTCCGCACCGTCGGTGGCCGGTTCGACGCCGACCCGGGCCAGGTGATCGACGCCCTGCGGCGGGACTCGAGCGAGCACCACGAGCACGCGGGCGTCGTCGCGGACTTCCTCGACGAGATGCGCGAGCGGATGGCGCTGCTCATCCCGGAGACCGACGCCGACCCGTACGCCGAGACCCGTGACGACCGGCTGACGGTGCTGACCATGGCCGGGCTGACCCTGCCGAAGGACGGCGTCCCGCGCGAGTACTGGACGGACGCGGAGTCCCTCGGCGTCGAGATGCTGAACCTGGCGGCGTGGCTGACCCAGCGGTCGGTCTACGAGAAGCCGAAGGAGATGCGCAAGGGCGTCTGGATCGACGAGGCGTTCTTCCTGTCGGAGGTGCCGACCGGGCGCGTGCTGATGAACCGCTTCGCGCGTGACTCGCGCAAGTGGAACGTCCGCGTGCTGCTGTCGTCGCAGATCCCGGCGGACTTCCTGAAGATCCAGGGTTTCGTGACCCTGCTGGACTCGGTGTTCGTCGGGCGCCTGGACGACGACGACGCCCAGGCGGACGCGCTGCGGCTGCTGAAGGTCCCGGTGGGCGTCGGCTACGAGCAGGTCGTCGCGGCACTGGGCCGCCGTCCGGGCGCGCAGCAGCGCGGCCTGGAGCGGGACATCGAGCCCCGCCAGTTCATCTTCGGCGACGGCGCGGGCGGCGTGGAGCGCATCCGCGTCGACTTCTCCGGCCCGCACCTGGACCACCTGCGCCGGGTGATGGACACGACGCCGGGCTCGAAGGACGCGGAGAAGCCCCGCCGCCCGGGCACGGAACTGGCCCTGCCTCATACGGAGGAGAAGAAGCCGTTCGTGGCGGCCCCACCGGAAGACGACATCGAGCTGGAGCAGGACTTCGAGCTGGCGGCGGAGCTGGAGGTCGGCTTGGCCGACGAGAACCTGCTGGGCGCACCGGACCCACTGGCCTCGGAGACGGGCGAAGTCCAGGGCGACGTCCAGCAGCCCGCGAACGGCAACGGACACGGCGGGCAGCAACACGCCCGCACGGGCGGGAAGGGCGGCACCGGCCGGGACGCCGCATGAGCACCCTGCTGACGCTGGCGGTGCTGCTGACGTTGGCAGCCGGATGGAACGCGCTGAAGCGGCGGATCAAGGAAGGCCCGCGCCGCCCGGGCCGCCGCACCCCGAGCCGCAAGGCGACGATGTTCGCCGTCATGCTGGTCCTGGGCCTGCAGGCGATCGCCACGGCCCCGGCAGCCAGCGCGGCCGCGTGTGGTGAAGCGCCGAACCCGGAACGCCCGGGCGCGGGCATGGTCGGTGCCCTGGACCCGCCGGACGGCGTCCACGGTGAGGGTTTCAGCCCGTATCGGGCGTACGGCTACGCCGGCATGGTCTGGGACACGTTCGAAACCGACTGCGGCCCGCTGTCGGGGATCGGCTCGCCGAACTCGGCGATCGACACCTGGGCCGGCAACCAGCTGTTCAGCCTCGGCAAGAACATCGTCGGGGCGACCAACTCGCTGCACTACACGGTCCTGCAGGGCAGTCTGCTCAGCCCGCTCTACAACGCCGTCAAGGCGGGGGCGGATAAGATCTACAACAACATCTACGCCCAGCTGTTCGGCCTGGTCGCCTTGATCATGTCGATCATGATGTTCCGCAACATCTGGCGTGGCGATCTCGCGGCCGTGAGCAAACGCGCCCTCTACGGGCTCGCCGCGGTCTGGCTCGCCGCTTCTTCGTTGGCCCTGTTGCGGTACCTCGACCCGATCGACAACGCGATCGTGCAGACCACGACCAACATCCAGGCCGGTTTCGTCGACGCCGGGCCGCCGACGGCGCCGCCGCCGCAAGATCCGGCGCAGGGCCAGATCTCCTGCCAGAACAAGGGAACCACGGCCGGCCGGCCGACCTGGGACATCCTGCCGACCGACCTGCACTGCCAGATCGTCTACGAGAACTGGCTGCGTGGCGAGTTCGGCTCCGCGACGGCACCACAGGCGCAGCAGTTCGGTGCCCCGTTGCTGGACGCGCGTGCCTTCACCTGGGACCAGATCCAGAAGGGTGGCGACGGCGACGCCGGCCTCGTGGACGCGAAGAAGGCCGCTTACAAGGACATCTCCACGAAGCTCGGCCCCGCCACGGGGTACTTCACCGGCGAGGCCGGTGGCCGCACCGGTGCCGGGTTCCTTTCGCTCGGCCAGGCGCTCGTGTATTCGCTGTTCCAGTTGCTGGCCAAGGCATCCATCCTGCTCGCGCAGGTGCTGATCCGGCTGTTCGCCTTGACCGCCCCGTTGATCGGCTTGATCGCACTGCTCCAGCCGCAGGTTCTCCCCCGCGTGCTCAAGGTCGCCGGGGGAGTGGCGTTCAACCTGATCGTGCTCTCGGTGCTCGCCGGCGTGCACATGCTGCTGCTCCAAGCGATCTTCGGTGCCGGGAATTCGCTCAACATGCTCACCCAGATGGTGCTCGCCGGGCTGATCACCGTGTTGCTGTTCATGGTCGGCCGCCCCGTGCGGCGCCTCTGGCAGATGGTCGAGATGTCCGTCAGCATGGTCGGCGCCGCCGTGCCGTCGCCGAGTGGTGGGATCTTCTCCCGGTTCCGGCGCAACAACAATGGCCCGACGCCGCAGGACGCGTTCTGGCAGAACGTGCGCGAGACCGACGACGTCGTCGACGGCGAGCAGCGCGGGCCGATGGGGGCGACCGTCGGTGGGGGGCGGTTCCGGCCCGAGGCGACGATCTTCGCCAACGCCCAGCGGCTCGACAACAACGGCACCAGCGCGTCCCGGCCGGCCGCGGCGTGGTCCGGTGCGTGGCCGGGGGCCATCGGCGGTGGCTCGGCCGGTGCCCTGCCCTCGGGTGGCCGCCCGGGTTCTCCGGTGTACGGCCAGTACAACCCGGCCGGCGGTGACCCCGGCGAGTACGTCGTCGTCGGCGCCGGTGGCCGGCCGACCGTGCGGGGTGAGGAAAGCCGCCGCGTCGACACGTCGCCGGTGGCCGACCGGCGCTGGAACGACGAGCCCGAGCCCGTCGTCGTGCCATCCGACCTGCGCTCGCCCGAAGCCGACTTCAACGGGTACTCCGCGCCGGAAGCGCCGCGGCCACCAGGGGTGCGCGCGCAGCCGCGCCGCGTCGACCCCGAGGTCGTCGCCGGCAAGCCGGTCTTCGTGCTGTACCGGCCGTCGCGGGGCATCGAAGTCCGTGAAGAACCGCGTGACACCGACCAAGTGATGGGGCGGTGACGGATGCCGATCCGGACCAACCGCGGCCGCGCCGCGGTCTACCGCCGCCTGTGGGGCTTTCCGCTGCGCTCGCCGCGCCACCTCATCGGGACGCTGGTGTTCCTGGCCATCCTGGTCACCGCGCTCGGCATCGTCGTGCCCAAGGTGATGGGCAAGCAGCCGGCCAAGGCGTCGCCGCTCGCCTCCGGCACGACCACCACTTCGGTCACGGCGACGCAGCCGGGCGTGGCCGTGTCGGTGCCGACGTCGAACCTGCCGACGCGCCTGTCCCAGCCCCTGGTCACCCCGACGACGGCGGCGCCGAACGGGGACGCCGTCCGCGTCGCGAAGGAATGGGCCGCGGCCTGGGTGAACCACCCGGCGGGCATCACGTCGGCGCAGTGGCTGGAGCAGCTGAAGCCCTTCACGACCGAGGAGTACCTGCCGGTGATGTCGTCGGTCGACCCGGCGAACGTCCCGGCCACGAAGGTCACCGGTGAGCCGACGGTCGGCACGTCCTACACCAGCTCGGTGCAGCTGACGATCCCCACCGACGGGCCGAAGCTCAGCATCACGGTCGTGAGCACCAACGCGGGCTGGCGGGTCGCCGACTACGACCAGGCGAGCTGACCGTGCGGCGGCTGGGGCTGTGGCTGGGACTGGTCGTGTTCGTCGCGATCGGCGCCCTCATCGTCACCGCCGTCGCCGCCAAGGTCGTCATCGACAACCAGCAGGCGCAGGCCCGGGGCGTCTCCCTGACCAGCTGCGACGCCTCGGTCGGCCCGACCCAGCCCGGTGAGGGCGAGCGCGGCACGGTCGACGCGTCGAACCTGGACGACGAGCAGCGCGGCACCGTCGCGCTGATCGTCTCGCTGGGCAAGCAGCGGTCGCTCGCGCCGCGGGCCTGGCAGGTCGCGATCCAGGCCGGCATGACCGAGTCCGGGCTGCACAACCTGACCTACGGCGACCGCGACTCCCTCGGCATCTTCCAGATGCGCCCGTCGATGGGCTGGGGCACGTACGCGCAGGTCACCGACCCGACGTACGAGGTCAACAAGTTCTTCGACGTCCTGCTGGCGGTGCCGGACTGGGAGAACATGCGCCCGGGCGACGCCGCGCAGCGGGTCGAGCGCTCGGGGTTCCCGGACCGCTACCACAAGTGGGAGCCGATGGCGGCGACGCTGGTGGAGAACGTCGGCCAGGTCGTCGACGTCGTCGCTTGCGGCACCGGGCTGGGCCAGCTATTGCCGCCGAGCCAGGCCGCCGCGAAGGCGATCAGTTTCGCGCTGGGCGAGCAGGGGAAGCCGTATGTGTGGGGCGCCACAGGGCCCGGCTCGTACGACTGTTCGGGTCTGATGCTGCGCGCCTACGAGTCGGCCGGGATCATCCTGCCGCGCGTCTCGCGTGATCAGTACCACGCGGGCGCGATGCTGCCGGTGCGCGAGGCGCAGCCCGGTGACCTGCTGTTCCTCGCGAACAATCCGGCGGATCCCAACACGATCCACCACGTGATGATGTACCTCGGTGACGGCAAGGTCGTCGAGGCCCAGCAGACCGGTGTTCCGGTGCACACACGGGCGTTCTCGTTCGATGAGGCCGAAGTGGTGCCGCAGGCGGTCCGGCCCGGCGTTTAGCATGGGTTAAAGCCCCCTTGACACGAGCGGGCCGGCGGATGGGCCGACAACG
Source organism: Amycolatopsis sp. NBC_00348 (assembly GCF_036114655.1). Taxonomy (NCBI): domain Bacteria; kingdom Bacillati; phylum Actinomycetota; class Actinomycetes; order Pseudonocardiales; family Pseudonocardiaceae; genus Amycolatopsis; species Amycolatopsis sp. NBC_00348. The sequence continues at coordinate 9,617,387 of NZ_CP107994.1, forward strand.
GAACCGATTCACCCGACGTCGCGGCGCCTCCACCAGCAGGTGGCCGCGTACTGGCAGAGGATGAGCACGTGGGACGGAAATTCGGCAAGCGAGGCAAGCCCGGCGGTCCCCAGGACCCCGCGTCGCTGTTCGGCGCGCCCCAGCCGCCGCGGCAGTCGGCTCGCCCCGCCTCCAGCACCCCGCTGGCCGACCAGCTGAGCGTCGGCTACCCCGGCGTCGACGCGGGGTACGTCGTGTTGCCCCGGTCGCTGGCCGAGGGGATGTCGCTGCCGTGGCAGCAGCAGATGGCGGCGCTGCTGGCCCAGTTCCACGCCGAGAACGCGCGCCTGGCGTGGCCGATCTACCGGGTGGTCCCGTCCCGCTACGAGAAACTGGGTGACCTGGACGAGGAACAGCTCGCGGAGGCGGGCTACCTGGTCGAGATGGACGCCGACGGCGAGATGGTCTACCGCGAGCGCAGCGGCCGCAAGGTGGAAGACCCGATGAACACGACGGTCCTGGTGTCGAGCCTGGACCCGATCCCCAAACCGGCGGCGCGACCCCAGGCCCCGCCACCGGGAGCACCACCGCCGCCTGGGCAGGCCCCGGCCGCGATGAACATCGGCCCCGCACCGGTGTGGCGCACGATGCCGCACGGCCAGCCGGGTCAGCCGGCGCCGTCGGGTCAGCCGGTGTCCTCGGGTCAGTCTGGTCCTGCGGTTTCTTCGGGGCAGTCAGCTCCTGCGGTTCCTTCAGCTGCCCAGGCCTCCTCGGGCCAGTCGGTTCCTTCTGGCCAGGCGGCTCCGTCGGTTCCCTCGGGTCAGGCGGCTCCTTCTGGTCAGGCGGCTCCTTCGGTTCCTTCAGCTGCCGAGGCTCCCTCGGTGCCCTCGGCTCCGGAGTACCAGCCGGGGCGTCCGGCGGGCGTCGAGACGCCCGCTGAACCACGGCCGGGAGCGGCGAGCCGTCCGGCGGGGTTCGCCGAGCCGCGGCCGGAAGGGCCGGGTCGCCCGGCCGAGCCCGAGCCGCCCGCGGGGTCCGGGGCGTCGATCACGGGCTCGTCGTGGGGCCACATGGAGAACGCGTCGCCGAGCCGCCACCGCCCGGAACCCCCGCCGAGCTGGGAGCACCGCGCCCCGGAGCAGGAGTGGTCGGTAGCCGCGGAGGCGGACCTCCCGAGCCCGGTGGCCCCCCACCAGACGGCCCGCCACGCAGCCCCGGAGACATCCGAGCCCGCCGGCCCACTACCGCCGTACGTGGGCGAGTCACGACATGCACCCCCAGCCGAGCAGCCCGAGGCGCTCACAGCGTCCGCGCGGCCTGAAGGCGCCCAGCCGGACCGGCCCGCTGGAGGGTCGGCAGCAGCCCCCATCCAGTCGGATCTCCGCCCTCCGAAAGCGGCTCAGCTGCACCTGCCCGCGGAGGATCGCCACCCGGAGCCTCCCGCCGAGTTGGCCCCGAGCGAGCCGGCACCGGCCGACCGTCCCGGCCCGGAGCCGACCGGCTCCGCACTGTCCGACGAGTTCGACCCGCAGCCGTCGGCTGCCCCAGCGACGAGCGAGACCGCGCGACCCGAGGCCGATCCGCACTCAGAGCCACCGGTCGAACCGGCGCCTCTCACCAGGGAGCCGGAGCCCGAAGCGCCGGTCACCGAGTTCCAGGCCGAACCGACGCCGGAGCCTGAAGCTCCCACGGGGGAGTTCCAGGCAGCGGCGGCATCGCAACCCGAAGCTGCCGCCACGGAGTTCCGGGCGGAACCGGCGCCGGAGCGCGAGGCCCCTGCTGCGGAGTTCGAGGCGGGACCGGCACCGCAGTCTGACGTACCTGTTGCGGAGGTCGAGACGGAGCGCGCGCCGGAACGTGAAGCTCTCCCTGCGGAGTTCCGGACCGAATCGGCGCCGCAGTCCTACGTTCCGGTCGCGGAGTTCCAGGCGGTTCCGGCGCCGGAATCTGAGGCGCCCCCTGCGGAGTTCCAGACAGAGGCAGCAACGCAACCCGAAGCTTCCGCTGCGGAGTTCGAGGCGGCACCAGCGCAGCAACCTGAACCTGCTGCGGAGTTCCGGACGGAACCTGCGTCGCAGCCAGAAGCGGCCGCTGAAGAGGCGCGGGCAGAACAGGCCCCCGCGCCCGAGGCGACGGCTCAGTCAGTGGCGTCCGAGCCCGTGGTGCCGGCGGGGCCGTCCGCTCAGAAGGGTGGCGAGTCTCGGTCGCTGCCTGCCGAGCAGGTGACCGAACCCGATCAGCCCGCCGAGCCACCGACGGTCACGCAGGCCGATTCGTATTCCGGTGTGCCCGTCGCGGAGCCTGGCCAGTCCGTGCCGGAAGCTAGTCGGCCAGTCGAGTCGACGACGGTCGGGGAAGGCGCGTCGGCCTCGCGATCTGAGACACCCGTTGTTGAGTCCGGTGAGACTGCCAGGCCGGCGACGGTCCCTGATGCCGATCCGGCGTCGTACTCGGACGCGGCCATTGCGGAGACTCCTCCGCAGCGACCAGAGCCGTCTGACTCGCAGCTGCCGCAATCCGAAGAGTCACATGCTGCTCCGGGGGTCGATTTGCCGACCTCGCTCGCCGGTGAGTCCGCTCGGCGGCTTCCCGAGGAGGCTGCGGTGCCGCCTGCCTCGCCCGATCAGCCCGCGACATCGCAGCAGGTCGCACCGGCTGGTCGGCGACCTGGTCAGCCCGTTGTTCCGCCGGCTTGGCAGCCCGGCACACCCACCAGCCCCGGCTCGCCGCAGCCCGGCGGCCTCGTGGTGCCGCACCCGGTGCCTCAGGCCGGTCCGCCGCCTGGGGGACCTCCGCCGCAGCACGGTCAGTCCGCTGTACCGCCGGCCGCGGCATCTTTGCTGCAGCCGGTTCAGCCTGCGGCGGCGCAGGGTGGTCAGCCTGTCGCGCCGCCTCCTGGTCCGCAGCCCGGCTCAGCCACGCCACCGCAGTCCGGCCAGCCTCAGCAGCAGGCAAGTTCGCCCGCTCAGCAGTCGGGCTCGGCTGCGTTCCCAACTGCTCAGCCGCAGTCAAGTCCGGCCGCGTCCCCAACCGCTCAATCGCAGCCCGACCAGGCCGCTTCGCAGCCCGGCCAGCCTCAGCAGCAGTCGATCCAGGCCGTGCCGCCGCTCGGTCAGCCGCAGTCGACGCAGGCTGCGCCGCAGCCCGCTCAACCGCAGCCTCAGCCAAACCAGGCTGCCTCCCGAGCAGGCCAACCCCAGCCGCCACCCGGCCCGGCTCAGCCGCCAGCGAGCCAGTCTCAGCTGCCAGTCGGCCAGCCTCAACCGCCACTCGGTCAGTCCCAGCCGCCAACGGGCCAGTCCCAGCTGCCAGCAGTCCAACCTCAGCCGCCAGCGGTTCAGCCTCAGCCTCCGGCAGGCCAGCCCCAGCCGCCCCAGTCGTGGGGTCCGGGCCCGTCCACCGGCCCCACTCGCGGCCAACCCGCCAAGCCCGTCTTCCCCGGCCCCGAATCGACCCCCCAGTCCTTCCCCACCCGCCACGCTGCCCCAGTACGGCCCGTCTTCCCGGGGCCGAACTCCACGCCGCCGCCGAGTCAGCAGGCTCCGCCTGTCTTCCCCGGGCGGGAACCCCAGCCCCTTCCACAGCCGAGCGCGCAGGACGCCGACACTCCTCCCCGCGGGACCGCCATGCCCTCCCGTGGCTGGTTCGACGAGATCGGTGAGCAGCCCGCCGATCCCGAGGAACCTCAGGAGTTCGGGCCCACCGGGCTGCCGACCGAGATCCCCTACCGGTACAAGCGCTGACAGACTCGCCCCGGGATGCCAGGCTTGGGGACATGGCGAAAGACGCGAACCCGGATCCTGGCTGGTACTACAACACCCGCACCAACCAGGTCGAGCACCTCGAACGCTCCCGTGGCGTCGACCTGCTCGGCCCGTACCCCGATGAGGCCACCGCCCGCCGCGCGCTCGACATCGCGCGGGAGCGGACCCGGCAGGCCGACGCCGAAGACGCCGACTAGACCGTCACCTGCGGGCCCAGCACGAACTCCGGGTCCACTTGGGAGACGAGGCCGGCGCCCGCCCACGCCTTGGCGTTGCGCAGGTGGAATTCGACGGCTTGACGCTGGTAGCGCGTCCAGTCGCGCTGCTCGGCGTCGACCGCCGCCTGCATCGCGCACAGTGTCGACAGGTTGCGCGGCTCCAGTTCGCCGATCGGGCGGGTCGCGCCGCGCTCGGCCGCGCGCACGTGGCCCGACGCCGACATCCAGCCCAGCAGTGCCCCGCCGACCTGCTCCTGCAGGAACTCGACGTCCTCGTCGTCGGTCACCTTGTTCCCGACCACCACGAGCCGCACGCCGAAGTCGCGTGCGTGGTCGGCGTACTGCCGGTAGACGCCCACGCTGCGCACCGTCGGCTCGCACACCAGGAACGTCACGTCGAACCGCGTGAACAGCCCCGACGCGAAGGCGTCGGCCCCCGCGGTCATGTCCATCACGACGTACTCGCCGTCGACGTCGACCAGGTGGTTCAGCAGCAGCTCCGCCGCGCCGACCTTCGAGTGGTAGCACTTGACGCCGAGGTCGTCCTCGTCGAACTGCCCGGTGACGCCGAGGCGCACGCCGCCCAGCTGCCGGAAGCACGTGTCGAACACCGGGTTGTCCTCGAACGGCCTGACCAGCCGCGATCCGCGCCCCGGCGGCGTCGTCTTGATCATCGACGCGGCGTCCGGGATGCGCGGGTTGTCGCCGCGCAGGTAGTCCTTGATCAGGGTCATGTTGTCGCCGAGCGTCGGCCAGGCGAGCGCTTCCTCCTCGGTCGCGCCGAGCGCCACCGCGAGGTGCTGGTTGATGTCGGCGTCGATGGCCAGCACCGGCTTGCCGGCGGCGGCGAGGTACGCGACGAACAACGACGACAGCGTGGTCTTGCCGCTCCCGCCCTTGCCGACGAACGCGATCTTCACGGTCGAGACCCTTCCTGGGAATGAAGACGGTTTTCATTACTAACGCGATCAACGTACACCCGACCGGCCCGCGCCCGATCGGGCGATCATCGGCCTTTCGCGGGTTAGGGTTGGGGGGTGCCTCCCCTCGTGATCAGGACACACTCGGCGGGCGGGGACTTCGGCCCCCTTCGTGCCGAGTTTTCGCTGCCGGAGTCCTTCGGGCCCGAGGTGCTGGCCGAGGCCGAAGCCGCGGTCCTGGATCCCCTGGCCGCGGCCGGGCCCCGGGAGGACGCCACGGACCTGCCGTTCGTCACCATCGACCCGCCCGGCTCCAAGGACCTCGACCAGGCGATGGTCGTCGAACGCACCGCGCACGGCTTCCGCGTGCACTACGCGATCGCCGACCTGGCCGCGTTCGTGCCGCCCGGCGGCGCGCTGGACCGGGAGTCGCGCCGGCGCGGGCAGACGCTCTACCTGCCCGACGGCAACGTCCCGCTGCACCCGCCGGTGCTGTCCGAGGGCGCGGCGAGCCTGCTGCCCGGCGAGATCCGGCCCGCGGTGCTCTGGACCATCGAGACCGACGAAGCGGGCGAGCCGACGGCGACCCGGGTGCGCCGCGCGCTGGTCCGGTCCACCGAGCAGTTCGACTACGAGACCGTCCAGGCCGCCCTCGACGCCGGAAATCCGCACCCGTCGGTGGCCGCGCTGCCGGAGCTGGGACGTCGGCGGCGCGAGCTGGCCGTCCGGCGCGGCGCCGTCGAGCTGCAGCTGCCCGAGCAGGAGATCAGCGGCGACCCGGACGGCGGCTGGGTGCTCGCCCGCCGCCCGCGTACCGTCGTCGACGCCTGGAACGCCGAGATCTCGCTGCTCACCGGGATGGCCGCGGCGCGGATCATGATCGACGCGAAGATCGGCGTCCTGCGCACGCTGCCCGACCCGGAACCCGAGGCCGTCGACTGGCTGCGCCGCTCCGCCGAAGCGGTCGGCATCGCCTGGCCGGCGGCCGACACCGTCTCGGAGTTCCTGTCCCGGCTGGATCCCCGGCAGCCCGCGTCGATGGCGATCTACGCGGACACGACGCGGTTGCTGCGCGGCGCGGGCTACACGGCCTTCGACGGCGAGCTGCCCGCGCTGACGACGCACGCGGGCATCGGCGGCGCGTACGCGCACGTGACGGCGCCGATCCGGCGGCTGGTCGACCGGTTCGCGACGGAGATCTGCCTGGCGGTTTCGGCCGATCGCGAGGTGCCGGAGTGGGTCCACGCGGCGCTCACGGACGTCCCGGACCGGATGACGGCGTCGGACACCCTCGCCGCGAAGGTCGAGCGGGCGTGCATCGACCAGGTCGAGGCGTGGGTGCTGGCCGAGCACGTCGGCGGCGAGTTCAGCGCCGTCGTGCTGCGGGCGGACGAGAACAAGGCCGAGATCCTCGTCGAGGACCCGACGGTGATGGCCAAGTGCGCGGGGGAGAAGCTGACCGCGGGCGCGCGCATCGGCGTGCGGCTGACCGCGGTGGACGTCGAGAAGCGGAAGGTGTCGTTCGAACGCGCATGACTTTGACCGACGACTTGGGCGAACCGGTTTCGCTGGCAGGACCGGCTTCGAGGGTCGTGTCGCTGGTGCCGTCGCTGACCGAGGCCGTCGAGGTCAGCGCGCCCGGACGGCTCGCCGGGGCCACGGACTACTGCACCCATCCGTCCACTTTGGACGTCCCGCGGGTCGGCGGGTCGAAGTACCCGAAGCTGGACCGGGTGCTGGACCTGGCGCCCGACCTCGTGCTGGCCAACTCGGAGGAGAACCGCCCGGAGGACGTCGAAAGGTTGCGCGCCAACGGGATCCCGGTGTGGGTGATGGAGGCGTCGGCCTCGGTCCCGGCCGCGCTGGGCTCGTTGCGGCGGATCCTGACCCAGGCGTACGACCTGGCGGAGCCGGCCTGGCTGGTCGAGGCCGAGGAGATCTGGCGCGACGTGCGGCCGGTCCGGTTCCACGCGGTGGTCCCGGTGTGGCGCAAGCCGTGGATAGTGTTGGGCCGCGAGACGTTCGCGGGCGACGTCCTGCGCCGGGTCGGCGTGACGAACGTCTACGCGGCGTCCGAGGAGCGCTACCCGAGGCCGGACATCGAGGAGCTGCGCGCGCACTTCGCGGCGGACGCGGACCTGCTGGTGCTGCCGGACGAGCCGTACTTGTTCACCGAGGACGACGGCCCGGACCACTTCCCGGACGTGCGGTACGTCCTGGTCTCGGGGCGGCACCTCACGTGGTACGGCCCGTCTTTGGTGGACGCGCACGCGGCGTTGACGGCCGCGCTGTCGGAGCTGTGAAGGGCCGGCTCGGTGGTCTGCCGCGGCTTGTCGTGAGTGGTAAGTAGGGTTCTAACCCGACTAAACACTCACGACCCGGAGGAGCTGCCGGTTTTCAGCTCGCGGAGCCAGGTCTCGAGCGCGTCGAAGTGCTCGGTGGTGAGGCCCGTGCGCGGGTTGACGGCGATCAACTCGGTCGGCAGCTCCCCGCGGCGGTCGAGGAACTCCCGACGGGCCTGGGGGAACGTGTCGAAGTCGTCGTCCAGCCAGGCCAGTGGGCGGCCAGCGCCGAAGCGAGCCACTGCGGGGAACTTCCACTCCGTCGGCTCGCCCGGGAACTCCACCACTCGCAGGCGCGGCAAGCCGATCGCCGGGCCCATCAGGGTGTTCGCCTGGTGCTCCCACGTGGTCGCCCACGCCAGCTCCGCGTCCGCGGCACCGGCGAGGGCGAGCAGCTTGGGGCTGTGGCCCGGGTCGAGCCACATCCGCAGCTTGCGGCGGCCCCAGCGGGACACCTTCAGCTGGTGCTCGACGTAGCCGGCGGGCTTCGCGTGGCGCGGGGCCGCCCACGGGCTCAGCGGGCCGTCCACGTCGAGCAGGATCAGGGGGCGCACACCACTTACAGCGTCAGGCCGGTCAGGACCGTTACTCGCTCCTCCGTGAAGTCCGCCATCGCCGATGCCGGGCCTTCGCGGCCGACGCCTGAGTCCTTCACTCCGCCGTACGGCATCTGGTCCGCGCGGAAGCTGGGCACGTCGCCCACCAGGACGCCGCCGACCTGGAGCGAAGAAGACACCGAGAACGCCGTCGGGAGGTCGCGTGTGAACACGCCCGCCTGCAGGCCGAAGCGTGACGCGTTGATCCGCGCCACTCCCTCCTCCACCGAGGCGACGCGCACCAGCGAAACCACCGGGCCGAAGACCTCGTCCGCCATCACTGACGTGTCCTCCGGAACGTCCGTGAGCACCGTCGGCTCGAAGGTTGCGCCCGAACGCCCGCCGCCGGTCAGCAAGCGTCCGCCCGCGGCAACAGCAGCGGACACCCACGAGGAAACCCGCGCGGCCGCGTCGTCGTTGATCATCGGGCCGACGTCCACGCCCTTCGCGCGCGGGTCGCCCGTCCGCAATGCCTGCACCTGCGAAAGGACCTTTTCGATCAAAGCGTCGTAAACCGAGGTGTGCGCGTACACCCGCTGCACCGAGATGCACGACTGGCCGGCCTGGTACATCGCGAACGTCGCGATGCGCTGCGCCGCGAAGTCGAGGTCCGTCCAATCGGGACAGACGAGGACCGCGCCGTTGCCGCCCAGTTCCAGCGCGACGTGCTTGCGCGGCACGCTGTCGCGGATGCTCCAGCCGACCGGGACCGAGCCGGTGAACGACACCACCGGCAGCCGCGGGTCCTGGACCAGCCGTGACGACGTCTCGTTGTCGACCGGCAGGATCGACCACGAGCCCGCCGGAAGGTCCGTCTCGGCCAGGATTTCGCCGAGCAGCAACGCCGTCAGCGGCGTCGCGGGCGCGGGCTTGAGCACGATCGGCGCGCCGACCGCGATCGCCGGGGCCACCTTGTGCGCCACCAGGTTCAGCGGGAAGTTGAACGGCGTGATGCCCAGCACCGGCCCGCGGGGCACGCGCCGGACCAGCGCGAGACGGCCGGTGCCGCCCGGGTCGGTGTCGAGGCGCTGCAGCTCGCCGGAGAAGCGGCGGGCCTCCTCGGCGGCCCAGCGGAACGTCGACACCGCGCGGCCGACCTCGCCGCGCGCCCACTTAAGCGGCTTGCCGGACTCCGCCGTGATCAGCTGCGCGATCTCCTCGGACCGCTCGCCCAGCGCCCGGGACACGTGGTCCAGCGCGCCGGCGCGGACGTGCGCGGGCAGCGTCGCGAACTCGTCGCGGACGTCGTGCGCGGCCTGGACCGCGGCCTCGACGTCCGAAGTGGACGGTACGAAGTGCGAGCCCGCCTCGGAACCGTCGTAGGAGTGCCGGACAAGAGCGGTCGAGCCGCCGGTCACCGGCTTTCCGGCGACCCAGAAGGGGAAAGTCACGAGCGAGCCTCCGTGCGGACAGCGTGCTCGAGGACCGCGAGGCCCTCGTCGAGCAGGTCGGTGGACAGGGACAGCGGCGGCAGCAGGCGGACGACGTTGCCGTAGGTGCCGCAGGTCAGCACGACGACGCCGGCCCGGTGACAGGCCGCCGCGACGCGCTTGGTGAGGTCGGCGTCGGGCTCGGTCGTGCCGGGCCGCACGAACTCCGCGGCCAGCATCGCGCCGCGGCCGCGGACGTCGCCGATCACGCCGGTCTCCGACGCCAGCGCGTGCAGCCGCGGCAGGACAACCCCTTCGATGCGCTTCGCCGACGCGGCCAGGTCGCCGGCCTTCATCGTCTCGATCGAGCCGAGCGCGGCGGCGCAGGCGATCGGGTTGCCGCCGTACGTGCCGCCGAGGCCGCCCGGCGGGACGGCGTCGAGCAGCTCGGCGCGGCCGGTGACCGCCGCGAGGGGGAGCCCGCCCGCGATGCCCTTGGCCGTCGCGACCAGGTCCGGGACGACGTCCTCGTCGTTCGACGCGAACCAGGAACCGGTGCGGCAGAAGCCGGTCTGCACTTCGTCGGCGACGAACACGACGCCGTTTTCCGAGCACCAGCGCGACAACGCGGGCAGGAATCCGCGCGCCGGCTCGATGAATCCGCCCTCGCCCTGGATCGGCTCCAGGACAACGGCGGCCACCTGGTCGCCGCCGATCTGCTTCTCGATCCGGTCGATGGCCAGCGCGGCGGCGTCGGCGCCGGACAGGCCGTCGCGGAACGGGTACGACCCCGGCACGCGGTAGACCTCGGGCGCGAACGGGCCGAAGCCGTGCTTGTAGGGCACCGACTTCGCGGTCATACCCATGGTCAGGTTGGTGCGGCCGTGGTAGGCGTGGTCGAACACGACGACGGCCTGGCGCCCGGTCGCGACCCGCGCGATCTTCACGGCGTTCTCGACGGCTTCCGCGCCGGAGTTGAACAGCACCGACTTCTTCGCGTGGTCGCCCGGGGTCAGCTTGGCCAGCGCTTCGCACACTTCGACGTAACCCTCGTACGGCGTGACCATGAAACAGGTGTGGGTGAACAGCCCGGCCTGCTCGCGGACCCGGTCGACGACGGCCGGGACGGAGTGCCCGACGCTGGTCACCGCGATGCCGGAGCCGAGGTCGATCAGGACGTTGCCGTCGGCGTCGGTCAGCAGGCCGCCGGCGGCGGAGGTGACGTAGACGGGCAGCACCGAGCTGACCCCGGCGGCGACCGCGTTGGCACGCCGCTGCTGCAGTTCGCGCGAGACGGGACCGGGGATCTCGGTGCGCAGCCGGCGCTGCCGGGGTGCCGGGGCCTGCGGCTCGGCGGTGGTGCTTGCGGTCACGGCGTGCTCCTCCGGACGGGGGTGGACGTCCTCAGGATGAGCTGCGACGCGGCTGCCGTCAGCTGGCCGTTCTGGCCATTTCGGGGCGTAGAATTAGCCGTTATGGCACTGACGCTGCGCGGACTGGCCGCCGACCGCCCGCTCGGCCTGCGCGTGCTGACCGGCGACGATCTCCTGGACCGGCCGATCGGCTGGGTGCACCCGACGGAGCTGACCGACCCGCAGGCCTTCCTGGAGGGCGGCGAGCTGCTGCTGACGACCGGCCTGGCCCTGGACGAGCGGACATCGGCGTCGTATGTGCGCCGCTTGGTGGACGCCGGGGTCGCGGGGCTCGGCTTCGGCGTCGGCCTGAGCCACGACGAGGTGCCGCACGCGCTGGTCGCCACCGCCGCCGAGGTGGGGCTGCCGGTGCTGGAGGTGCCGCGCGAGACGCCGTTCATCGCGATCACCCGCGCGGTCTCACGAGCGGTGGCGGCCGACGAGTACGCCACGACGGTCCGCATCGGCAAGGCCCAGCAGGAACTGACCCGCACGGCGGTCGGCAAGGGCGGCCCGGCGGGGGTGCTGCGCAAACTGGCCAAGCTGATCGACGGCTGGGTCCTGCTCTTCGATCGCACCACCGTCACCGAAGCCACTCCGGCGAGCGCGCGAGCGTACGGCGCTTCGCTGCGCGAAGAGCTGGAGCGCCTTCGCACGGGCACGCGCGTGGTGTCGGCAGTGGAGGACGAGGTGGTGCTGCAGACGCTCGACACCAGCGCGCGCCGGGTGCTGGCGGTCGGTACCGCGGTGCCGCTCGACACGGCGGGGCGGCACATCGTGAACACCGCGGTGTCGTTGCTTTCCCTTGCGCTGGAACAGGATCGTGCGCAGGCCGCGGCGCGCCAGGCGCTGCGGTCGGGACTGCTGGAGCTGCTCGTCGGCGGGCAGGACGAGCTGGCGCTGCGGGTGTTGACCACGACGGGGGCCGAGCCGCCGGAAGCGCCGTGGTCGGTGCTGGTGTTCGCCGGGGCGGCCGCCTCACGGCGAAAACTGCTGGAAGCGCTGGAGGGCGAGGCGTTGTTCGCGGCGCGCTGGGACGCGTTGGTGGTCGCCTTCGGCTCGGGCACGGTGGTCGACGTGGTGGCCGAGGCGGCGCTGCGGATCGGCGGCCTCCACGGCGGCGTCGCCGGGCCGGTGTCCGCGGCGGACTTCGCGACCGGCCTGGAGCAGGCGGAACTGGCGGCCCGCGCGGCGGAAGCCGAGGACAAGATCCTGCTGTCGGCGGCGGAGCACACCGGCCGCGGCCTGCTGTCCCTCATCGATCCGGTGGTGGCGCAAGCGTTTGCCCACGGCCTGCTGGCCCCGCTGCGCGAACACGACGAAACCGGCCGCGGCGACCTCGTCGGCTCACTGCGTTGCTGGCTGGAGCACCACGGCCACTGGGACATCGCGGCCGCGCGCCTCGGCGTCCACCGCCACACGCTGCGCAACCGCATCCGGAAGGCCGAAGAACTGCTCGGCCGCGACCTCGACTCACCAGGCGTGCGCGCGGAACTCTGGGTGGCGCTGCAGGCTGTCGTGAGTGGTAATTAGGGTTCTAACCCGAATTACCACTCACGAGCACGATCGGCGAGTCCCCGCACCGGCGCAGCGCTGGCCCAGGCTGCGCGCCCGACGACCACCACGCCGGGACGTCTACCTCGCGCACCAGCGATCCCGTCGCCTGGCGGACGCTGTTGGACACGATCACCCGGCCCTGCGCGTTCAGCAACGCCGCGCCGCGGCCGAGTGACCGCAGCCGTGGGCGGACCGCGCGCTCGAACTCGCGCACGTACACGTCCGCGCCCACCACGCCCGCGAAGGCGCCGGCCGACACCACCGGGATCGTGAACGTCAGCGTGTACTCGTCGGTGCACAGGTAGTCGACGTACGGGCCGTTGATGTGCCGGCGCCCGGAGTCGCGCGGGACCGTGAACCATGACTGGCGCGTGTAGTCCAGGAAGTTCTCGCTGCCCGGGTCGAGGCTGATGAACAACTGGGACGGCGGCTCGCCGGCAGAGCCGGTCCACCACTCGAAGCCGAACTCCGAGTCCGCGAGCACCCGCGGCGCGCTGACGAACCCCGCGCCGACGATCAGCCCGCCGAGGGCCTCGGTGACGGCCGGGCGGATCCGGTGCAACGCCGAGGCGGCCGGAGTGTCGGCCAGCACCGACTCGGCGGCCGCCAGAAGCGGCTTCAGCCGGTCGAAAACCCCTTCCACCAAAGCGGAAACGTGCTCGACGACCTCGTCGCCGGCCAGCGTGCGGGTGTCGGTCACGGGGCTCACCTCGATGCGCGGAGTATGCCGAGTTTAGGGGGTGAGCAGGTCGAGGTGCACGTCCGCGAGCCGGTCGAGGGCGCCGAGGAGGTGCTCCTCGGTGAGCTTGCGGGCCAGGTCGCCGTCGGCCGACGCGATCGCCGCGGTGATCGCCGCGTGCTCCTCGTGCGGATGAGCCCCGAGCGGCAGCCACAGCAGGCCGCCCAGCTCCCGTTGCAGCTGGACCTCTTCGTGCGTCAGCCGCGGCGACTGCGCGGCCGCCGCGATCTCCAGGTGGAACTGGCGCTCCGCCCGCGTGAAGTCGATGCCACGGGCCGTGCGGAGGTCGTCGGTGGCCAGGCGCAGGCGCTCGACGTCTTCGGGGGAGCTGCGCTCGGCGGCGAGCTTCGCGGCGGCCCCGGCGATCGCGAGGTAGTGGTCGCCGACGTCGCGCAGGTCGGACAGCGACACCTCCTGCAGCCGCTCGCGCCAGACGTCCGCGGGCGGGTTGGCGGGCGTGCGGACGAAGCTGCCGCCGCTGCGCCCCCGCCGCGTCTCGACCAGGCCCTGCTGCCGCAGCGCCACGAGCGCCTCCCGGACCGTCACGGTCGAGACGCCGAACTGCGCGGCCAGGTCGGCCTCGCTGGGCAGCTGTTCCTCGTCGGCGAGCAGGCCGAGGGTGATGGCGTCGACGAGCCGCGCCGCCACCGCCTCCGCCCGCCCGACCTGCCCGAGCGGGGCGAACATGGCGGAGCGCGCGCTGTGCGACATCCCCTGGCGCATCGTGCCCCTTCGGCCGTCCGAGAACCCGTTCGCACCAATCTTGCCTGATCCGCTTGTCCTATTACATATGAACTTATATGTTTTAGCTCCCGTGAACCCCCGATGGAGGCACCGTGCAGGAGCTGAAGCACTACATCGGCGGCGCGTACGTCGAGTCGAAGTCGGGCCGGACGGCGGAGATCACCGACCCGGTCACCGGGCGCCCCTACTGCACCGCGCCGATCGCCGGGCCCGACGACGTCGACCACGCGCTGCGGGTCGCGGCCGCCGCGTTCGAGACCTGGCGCGCGACGACGCCCGCCCAGCGCCAGCTCGCCCTGCTGAAGATCGCCGACGCGCTCGAAGCCCGCGCCGACGAGGTCGTGCGCGTCGAATCCGCGAACACCGGCAAGCCGGTCGCGCTGACCCTGGCCGAAGAGATCCCGATGGTCCTGGACCAGGTTCGCTTCTTCGCCGGGGCCGCTCGCGTGCTCGAAGGGCGCTCGGCGGGCGAGTACATGGAAGGCCACACGTCCTTCGTCCGCCGTGAGCCGATCGGCGTCTGCGCCCAGGTCACGCCGTGGAACTACCCGCTGCTGATGGCCATCTGGAAGATCGCGCCGGCGCTGGCCGCGGGCAACACGATCGTGCTCAAGCCGTCCGACACGACCCCGGCGTCGACGCTGCTGCTCGCCGAGATCGCCGGGGAGTTCCTGCCGCCGGGCGTGTTCAACGTCGTCTGCGGCGACCGCGACACCGGCCGCGCCCTGGTCGAGCACGAGATCCCGGCCATGGTGTCGATCACCGGCTCGGTCCGGGCGGGCATCGAGGTGGCCAAGTCCGCCGCGAACGACGTCAAGCGTGTGCACCTGGAGCTGGGCGGCAAGGCGCCGGTCATCGTCTTCGGCGACGCCGACCTCGAAGCCGCCGCCGAGGCCATCGCCGTCGCGGGCTACTTCAACGCGGGCCAGGACTGCACGGCCGCGACCCGGGTGCTGGTCGCCGACGAGGTGCACGACGAGTTCGTCGGCGCGCTGGCCCGCCAGGCCGAGGGCACGAAGACCGGCAAGCCGGACGCCGAAGACGTCGCGTACGGCCCGCTCAACAACGCGGCCCAGCTGGACAAGGTGGCCGGGTTCATCGACCGGCTGCCGAAGCACGCGACCGTCCATTGTGGCGGGAGAAGGGTCGGTGACGAAGGCTACTTCTACGAGGCCACCGTCGTATCCGGCGTGAAGCAGGACGACGAGATCAGCCAGAACGAGATCTTCGGGCCGGTCATCACCGTCCAGCGGTTCTCCGACGAGGCCGAAGCCCTGGCCGACGCGAACGCCGTCCAGTACGGCCTCGCGTCCTCGGTCTGGACCCGCGACCACCAGCGCGCGATGCGTTTCGCGGCGAAGCTCGACTTCGGCTGCGTCTGGATCAACACGCACATCCCGCTGGTCGCCGAGATGCCGCACGGCGGCTTCAAGAAGTCCGGCTACGGCAAGGACCTCTCGCTGTACGGCCTCGAGGACTACACCCGGATCAAGCACGTCATGAGTGCCCTGTGAGGCTGGCGATGCCGAACCAAGCACCTTCCGAGACCCGGGCCGAACCCGCGTCGGCCAGTGACGACGACCAGCCCGCCGTCCGGCTTTCCGGGCTGCGCAAGCACTTCGGTGACGTCCACGCCGTCGACGGCGTCGACCTCGACATCCCGCCCGGCGAGTTCTTCTCGATGCTCGGCCCGTCCGGCTCCGGCAAGACGACGGTGCTGCGCATGATCGCCGGGTTCGAGCTGCCCACCGAGGGCACGATCGAGCTGGCCGGCCGGGACGTCAGCCGGCTGGCGCCGTTCGAGCGCGACGTCAACACGGTGTTCCAGGACTACGCGCTGTTCCCGCACATGACCGTGCAGCAGAACGTCGAGTACGGCCTGCGCGTGAAGCGCGTCCCGAAGCAGCAACGCCGCGAGCGGGCGCTCGAGGCCCTCAAGACCGTGCGGCTGGAGGACTACGGCTCCCGCAAGCCGTCGCAGCTCTCCGGCGGGCAGCGCCAACGCGTCGCGCTCGCCCGCGCGCTGGTGAACCGGCCGAAGGTGCTGCTGCTCGACGAGCCGCTCGGCGCCCTCGACCTCAAGCTGCGGCAGGCGATGCAACTGGAGCTCAAGCAGATCCAGCGCGACGTCGGCATCACGTTCGTCTTCGTCACCCACGACCAGGACGAGGCGCTCACCATGAGCGACCGGATCGCGGTCTTCAACGACGGCAGGATCGAGCAGGTCGGGCCACCCGAGGAGGTCTACGAACGGCCCGCGAGCGCGTTCGTCGCGGGCTTCGTCGGGACGTCGAACCTGCTGGGCGGGCGCGGCGCCGAGTCGGTGATCGGCCGGCCGGGCCTGTACAGCATCCGGCCGGAGAAGATCCGCATCGACGACGAGCTGTCCGAGCCCGCGGTGGCGGGGGAGACCAGCGCGACCGGCACGGTCACCGACGTCGTCTACGCGGGCGCGACCGTGCGGTACGCCGTCGCGCTCGACGCCGGCGGCCGGCTTTCGGTCGTCCGGCAGAACACCGACGGCGCGTTGGCGGCCGGCCGCGTCCGGCTGAGCTGGCGCCACGAACACAGCTTCCGAGTGGAGGGTTCGCCATGAAGAACAGGAAGACGCGGCTTGCCGGAATCGTCGGCGCCGGCCTGCTGGTCGCTGCATGTGGCACGTCGGGCACGAGTGCGTCCGCGCCGCCCGGCGCGCAGGGGTTCACCCCGCCGAAGCTGGAGGCGCTGAAGGCGCTCGGGCAGCCGGAGGGCCAGCTCAACGTGCTGGCCTGGCCCGGGTACGCGGAGAACGGCTCGAACGACCCGAAGATCAACTGGGTCACGCCGTTCGAGCAGCAGACCGGGTGCAAGGTCAACGTCAAGCCGTTCGGGACGTCCGACGAGGCCGTCACGCTGATGAAGACGGGCCAGTACGACGTCGTCTCGGCGTCCGGGGACGCGTCGCTGCGGCTGGTCGCCTCGGGTGACGTCGAGCCGGTGAACACCGCGCTCGTGCCGAACTACGCCGACGTCCAGCCGTTCCTCAAGGACAAGTCGTGGAACAGCGTCGCCGGTGTCGCCTACGGCATCCCGCACGGCTGGGGCGCGAACCTGCTGACCTGGCGCACCGACAAGGTGACGCCGGCGCCGAGCTCGTGGTCGGTGATGTTCGACGCGAACTCGCCGTACAAGGGCAAGGTGATCGCGTACGACTCGCCGATCTACATCGCCGACGCCGCGCTGTACCTGATGGCGCACCAGCCGGACCTGGGCATCAAGAACCCGTACGCCCTCGACGACAAGCAGTTCGCCGCCGCCGTCGACCTGCTCAAGCAGCAGCGGCCGCTGGTGAGCGAGTACTGGTCGGACTACCTCAAGGAGTCGCAGGCGCTGAAGAACGGCGACGCCGTCGTCGGCACCGCCTGGCAGGTCACGGTCAACCTGACCAAGGGCGAGGGCGCGCCGCTGGAGTCGGCCGTGCCGAGCGAAGGCGCGACGGGCTGGTCGGACACCTGGATGGTCGCGGCGAAGTCGGCGCACAAGACGTGCGCGTACAAGTGGCTCGACTACATCGTCAGCCCGAAGGTGAACGCCCAGGTCGCCGAGTACTTCGGTGAGGCGCCGGCGAACACCAAGGCGTGCGCGGAGATGACGGACAAGACGCTCTGCGACACCTACCACGCCAGCGATTCGGCGTATGCGTCGAAGATCGCGTACTGGACCACGCCGATCCCGCAGTGCCTCGACGGCCGCACGGACGTCAAGTGCAAGGACTACGGCGAGTGGACCAAGGCGTGGACCGAGATCAAGGGCTGACATGACCGCGCTCTCGGCCTTCTTCTACCGGAAACCGAAGCTGCGCCTGGGTTTCCTGCTCTCGGCCCCGCTGCTCTGGCTCGGCCTGGCCTACCTGGGCGCGCTGGCCGCGTTGTTCGTCACGGCGTTCTGGCACACCGACGCGTTCACCGGCCAGGTCGTCATCGAGTGGTCGCTGGACAACTTCAAGACGTTGTTCAGCGACGCGGTGTACCGCACGATCACCTTCCGCACGGTCGGGATCGCGGCGCTGGTCACGGTGATCGACGCCGTCATCGCGTTCCCGATGGCGTTCGCGATGGCCAAGCTGGCGTCGCCGCGGGCGCGGCGGATCCTGGTGATCGCCGTGATGACGCCACTGTGGGCGAGCTACCTGGTGAAGGCGTACGCGTGGCGGTCGATGCTGTCGGGCAACGGTGCCCTGAGCTGGCTGTCGCCCGGTTACGGCGTCACGGCGACGATCATCACGCTGTCGTACCTGTGGCTGCCGTACATGATCCTGCCGATCTACGCGGGCCTCGAACGGCTGCCGGATTCGCTGGTGGACGCGTCGGGCGACCTGGGCGCTCGCTCGTTCAGGACGTTCCGCTCGGTGATCCTGCCGCTGACGTTCCCGGCGATCGTGGCGGGCTCGATCTTCACGTTCTCGCTGTCGCTGGGCGACTACATCGCGGTGAAGATCGTCGGCGGCACGTCGCAGATGCTCGGCAACGTCGTCTACGACAACATCGGCGCAGCCAACAACCTGCCGTTCGCGGCGACGGTCGCGACCGTGCCCGTGGTGATCATGCTCGTGTACCTGGCCGCGGTGCGTCGCACCGGCGCGCTGGACAACCTCTAGGAGTCTTCGGTGCGGACGTCTCGGGTGTTGTTGTGGACGGCGCTGGGCCTGGGCCTGGCGGTGATCTACTTCCCGCTGCTGGTGGTGCTGCTGAACTCGTTCAACGCGGACACGACGTTCGGCTGGCCGCCGTCGAGCTTCACCCTCGAATGGTGGAGCCGCGCGTCCTCGAACGAAGGTGCGCTGAACGCGCTGTGGACGAGCGTCGAGGCGGGCCTGGCGGCGACGGCGATCGCGCTGGTGCTCGGCACGATGGCCGCGTTCGCGTTGCAGCGCTACCGGTTCTTCGGCCGGAACCCGGTGTCGCTGCTCATTATTTTGCCGATCGCGTTGCCGGGCATCGTCACGGGCATCGCGCTGAACAACGCGTTCCGGACCATCCTGGGCATCAACCTGGGCCTGCTGACGGCGGTCATCGCGCACGCGACGTTCTGCATCGTGGTGGTGTTCAACAACGTCGTCGCCCGGTTGCGGCGGATGGGCAGCAGCCTGGAGGAAGCGTCGATGGACCTGGGCGCGACGGGCTTCACGACGTTCCGGCTGGTGACGTTCCCGATGCTGCGGTCGGCGTTGCTGGCGGGCGGCCTGCTGGCGTTCGCGCTGTCGTTCGACGAGATCATCGTGACGACGTTCACCCTGGGCACGGGCATGGAAACGCTGCCGATCTGGATCTACAACAACCTGTTCCGCCCGAACCAGGCGCCGATCGTGAACGTGGTGGCGGCGGTCCTGATCGTGGCCTCGACAGTCCCGGTGTACCTGGCACAGAGGCTGTCGGGCGACACCGCTTCCGGCGGCCGGCTCTAGTACCCGGGTCTGCCGCGGCTTGTCGTGAGTGTTTAGGGCGGTTAGAACCGCCCTAAACACTCACGACAACTTGCGCCGAGCGTTCGCCGGGCTACGGTCGGAACCCGTCCGTCGCGGCTCGCAGAGCCGCCAGGACGCCCGGGTCGGTCACCGCGTGGCCGGCTCCCTCGATCAGCTTCAGCTCCGATCCCGGCCACGCCCGGTGCAGCTCGTACGCCGTGGTCGGTGGGCAGACCGCGTCGTACCGGCCCTGGACGATCACGCCCGGGATGCCGGCCAGCTTGCCCGCGTCGCGGATCAACTGTCCGTCCGACAGCCAGGCCCCGTGGCTGAAGTAGTGCACCGCGAGCCGGGCGAAGGTCAGGGCGAACGCCGGTTCGGCGTACTGCTGCACGAAAGACTCCTGCGGGTACAGGGAGACCGTCGCGCCTTCCCACTTGCTCCACGCGATCGCCGCGGCGTCGCGGACCCGGGCGTCGGCGAGCAGGTCGGCGTACGCGGCCAAAGGATCGCCGCGGCGGTCTTCGGGGATGGGGGCCAGGAAGGCCTCCCACTCCCGCGGGAACAGGTTGGCCGCGCCGCCGCGGTAGATCCAGTCCAGCTCGCTCTGCCGGACGGTGAACACGCCGCGCAGGATGATCTCGCTGACGCGCGAAGGGTGCGTCTCCGCGTAGGCCAGTGCGAGGGTCGCGCCCCACGAACCGCCGAAGAGCTGCCACTGCTCGATGCCGAGCCGTACGCGCAGGAGTTCCATGTCGGCGACCAAGTGCCACAGGGTGTTGGCCGTGAGGTCGGCGGCGCCCGGCGTGGACTGCCCGGCGCCGCGCTGGTCGAACAGGATGATCCGGTAGGCGTCGGGGTCGAAGTGCCGGCGTGCCATCGGCGCGATCCCGCTGCCCGGCCCGCCGTGGAGGACGACGACCGGCTTCCCGCCGGGGTTGCCGGCCTCCTGGCACCGGATGCGGTGCCCGTCGCCGGTGTCGAGGAACCCTTCGGCGCGCGCGGCGATCGGCGGGTAGAGCTCGTCCATGCCCGACACTCTGCCGGAACCGGTGCCGCGGGGGAGAAGGTGGTGCTCGGTCGCCGCCTCGAGGTGCCCCGCCGCCGGGACTCGGGACGGCGACCGAGAAAAGTGGGGGCCCGCCCCCGCCGCCGGGCTGAGCGGGCCCCCAGTCCGTGACGCGTCAGCGCAGGGCCGGCGCGAATCTCGGAGGGCGGCGCACGAGGGCCGTCGGTGCGGCCGTGAAGGTCAGTTCCCGCTCACGCATTCCCGTCCTCCTCGTCGAGGGTTCGAACTTTTGTCGTGGCGGCGACGGGCTAGACGCTAAGCCACAAGTCGAACACCAGTCAAGGACATGATTGATGTTCATGGATGTGAACACGCGCTGAGCGCACGCTGAGCGTTGAGGTCCCCCTTGCCCGCCGTTAACGAATGCGCCGGTACGTTCCGGTATCGGGGTCGAGGAAACGCTGTACGGAAAGGCACGGAATGTCCGCGGTGACCTATGTCGAGGCGATTGTCGTCGGCGCCTTGCAAGGGGTGTCGGAATTGTTTCCGGTGTCCAGTCTCGGCCACAGCATCCTGTTGCCGGCCTGGCTCGGCGGCCAGTGGCAGCAGGACCTGAGCATCGGCAAGGATTCGCCGTACCTCGCGGTGCTCGTGGCGATGCACGTGGCGACCGCGCTCGCGCTGGTCCTGTTCTTCCGGAAGGACTGGGTCCGGATCATCGCCGGCCTCTGGACGTCGGTCCGCGACCGCGAGGTCCGCACGCCGGATCAGCGGCTCGCGTGGCTGCTCGTGCTCGCCACCATCCCGGTCGGGCTGGCCGGCCTGCTCTTCGAAGGCCTGCTGCGCGACTACCTCGGCAAGCCCGTGCCGGCCGCGATCTTCCTCACGCTCAACGGCGGAGTCCTCTACGCCGCCGAGAAGTTCTCGCGACGGCGTCCCGAAGAGAATGACGACACAGTGGACTTCTCGGCCGAGGAAACGCTGGTCATGCGCGCGGTTTCCGTCGAGGAGGCGACCGACGTCCGGCTGGCGAAACTGGGCGTCGGCGAGGCCGTCATGATCGGGGCCGCGCAGATCTTCGCGCTGCTGCCGGGCATCAGCCGATCCGGCGTCACGATGGTCGCCGGGCTGCGTCGCGGATTGGGTCACGAAGACGCCGCGCGGTTCGCGTTCCTCCTTGCCACGCCGGTGATCCTGGCCGCCGGTGTGCTCAAGATGCCGACGCTGTTCGCCCCGGAGAACCACGCTTCGCTCGGCCCGGCGCTCGTCGGCAGCGTGGTGGCGGGAGTCGCTTCCTACATTTCCGTCCGTTTCCTCACGGGCTACTTCGAAACGCGCACGCTGACGCCGTTCGCGATTTACTGCGTGATCGCCGGAATCGCCAGCCTGATCTTCTTTGCGGTCTGACATGCCCTTGACCTTCGACGTCCCCGCGGTGCTCCTGGTGCTCGCCCTGGGCGGGCTCTACCTCCGGGCGACCCGCCACCGCCGGTGGCCACCGGGCCGCACGACGGCGTTCCTCACCGGGCTCGCGACCATCCTCGTCGTCACCTGCTCGCCGTTGGCCTTCTACGACCGGACGTTCTTCTGGGTGCGCGCGGTCCAGACCGTCACGCTGCTGATGATCACACCGCTGCTGCTGGCCCTGGGCGCACCGATCCGGCTGCTGCTCGACGTCACCCCGGGCCGCTGGCTGCGACGGCACGGCCGCGGCCCGGTGGCCCGCGCGCTGACCTTCCCCCCGGTGATCACGCTCGCCCTGGTCGCCCCGGTCCTGGCGCTCTACCTGACCCCGCTCTACGACCTCACGCTCCGGGAACCGGTGGTCGACGGACTGGCCCGGGCGATGCTCGTCCTGTCCGGCTTCCTCTACTTCTGGACGCGCCTCGGGCTCGACCCGACGCCGCGCACGGACCCGCACCTGGTGTCGGTGTGGATCGCCTTCACCGAAGTCGTCTTCGACGGCGCGCTCGGCCTGGTGCTGTGGCTCGGCCCGCTGCTCGCACCGGCGCACTACGCGGCGGCGCACCCGGGCCGGGGCCCGGACCCGCGCACCGACCAGATCATCGGCGCGGGCGTGCTGTGGATCGGTGGCGACGTCGCCGGCCTGCCGTTCGTCATCGCGTTGTTCGTCCGCTGGGCCCGCGACGACGAGCGGCGCGCGAAGCAGATCGACGTCCAGCTGGACGAAGAAGCCGCCGCGGGCGCCGCATCGACGTCGGGGCTCTGGTGGGAGAACGACCCGGCACTGGCCGAGCGGTTCAAGGGCCGGGGCTAGTCGTGGAAAGCGTGTTCGGGTGCCGGGAACTCACCGCGGCGGACGTCCTCGGCGAACGCCGTCGCCGCGCCCTGCAGCACCGTCGCGACGTCGGCGTAGCGCTTGACGAACCGCGGGGCCTTGCCGCGCCGCAGCCCGGCCATGTCCTGCCAGACGAGCACCTGCGCGTCGCAGTCCGGCCCGGCGCCGATGCCGACGGTCGGGATCGCCAGCTCCGCGGTGACGCGCTTCGCGGCTTCGGCGGGCACCATCTCCATCACCACCGCGAACGCCCCGGCCTCCTGCAGCGCCAGCGCGTCGGCGAGCAGCACGTCCGCCGCTTCACCGCGCCCCTGCACCCGGTAGCCGCCGAGGTTGTGTTCACTCTGCGGGGTGAACCCGATGTGACCCATCACCGGCACGCCCGCCGCGGTCAGCGCCTCGACGTGCGCGGCGAACCGGCGGCCGCCCTCCAGCTTGACGGCGTGCGCGCGGCCCTCCTTCATGAACCGCACGGACGTCTCCAGCGCCTGCTGCGGCGAGAGCTGGTAGGAGCCGAACGGCAGGTCGGCGACCACGAGGGCGCGCTTGACCGACCGCGTCACCGCCCGCACCAGCGGCAGCAGCTCGTCGACGGTCACCGGCAGCGAGGTGTCGTAGCCGAAGACGTTGTTGGCCGCGGAGTCGCCGACGAGCAGCACGGGGATCCCGGCCTCGTCGAACAACGCGGCGGTGTACATGTCGTACGCGGTGAGCATGGGCCACGGCTCGCCGCGTTCCTTGAGCTCACGCAGGTGGTGCACGCGGACCTTCCGGCCCGGACTGGGCGCCGCGGGGGCGGCGGATCCGGTGCCGTACGGGGCGGCTACTTCGTCGGAGGGGGTCTTCTCGGTGGCTGACATCGTCGTCGACCGTCCTTCCCTCGGGGCCTGGGTGAGGTCCCCGGGTCGTGGAGCAGAGGCGTCTCAAAGCGTGACACGCACCCGCACCGACCTCGACCCCGTGCGACCAGCTTCACACCGTCGTGCGGCGGGACGAGCCGGCGTCAGCCTTCAGGTTGATGTCGGGGGACAACCAACCTGTGTTCACTGACGTCAAGAAGAGGTCATGAAGAGCATGGCGACCGAACGGCCGCGAAAGGCGACAACGGCGACGATGGGTACCACCGCGCACGCGCGCACGCGCATCCCCGCCTGGCAGGCGAAGAGCGGCGGCATCGTCGCCACCGTGGTGCAGCTCGCCGCGGTCTTTTCGGTGCTCCTGCTGCTCACCGGCGGCCCGCGCGGGCGCCTGATGAACGGCATCGACATGGGCTTCTCCGCCCTCAGCGTGCCGACCAGCGCGAGCCTGGTCATGGTGCTGCTGCTGGTGGTGCTGGGCGGAGCGCTGCGCCGCCGCAAGAAGGCGGCGCTCTACACGCTCGTGCTGTTCCAGGTCGGCGGGCTGCTGCTCACCCTGGCCCTGCAGGCGACCCTGCTGTGGTCACCCGATCTGCTGACGCTCGGGCCGAAGCAGGTCCGGCACATCCCGGCGCAGCTGTGGGCCCTGACCGCGGCCGACCTGCTCTCGATCGGGCTGATCGTGTTCCTGCTCACGCTGCGCCCGGCCTTCCCGGCCCGGCTCGCGCCGAGTGCCTGGCGTGACGGCCTGACCATGTTGTTCGGCGGCTTCGCCGTGGTCATCCTGGTCGGCTGGGGCCTCAGCGAGGCCTTCCCGGGCCACCTCGGCGACACGTGGGAGCGCTTCGCGTGGGTTGTCAACCACGCCACCGGTGAGAACCTGCAGCTGCGGCGGATCGGCGTCGGCGAGGGGCCGGCCTGGCTGGACGTCTTCCTCGACCTGAGCGCGACCGTCGTCGCCACGGCCGCGCTGTACATGCTCTTCCGCGGGGTGCGCAGCCGTCGCCTGCGGACCGACCAGGAGGAGCTGCGCCTGCGGGAGCTGCTCGCCGAGCACGGCGAGGACGACTCCCTCGGCTACTTCGCCACCCGCCGCGACAAGAGCGTCGTCTTCGCGCCGAACGGCCGCGCCGCGGTGACCTACCGCGTGCTCGGTGGCACCAGCGTCGCCAGCGCGGACCCGATCGGCGACGCCGAGGCCTGGCCGGACGCGGTGCGCGCGTGGCTCGACGAGACGCGCACCTACGGCTGGACGCCCGGCGTGCTCGGGGCCAGCGAACGCGGCGCGAAGGCCTACACCGACGCCGGCCTGCGGGCGCTGGAGATCGGCGACGAGGCCGTGCTCGACGTCCGCGAGTTCAGCCTCGCCGGGCCGGAACGGCGTTCGGTGCGCCAGGCCGTCAAGCGCATCGAGCGCGCCGGCTACACCTCGCGGGTCCGCCGCCACGGCGAGATCCCCGACGACGAAATGGCCGAGCTGCTGGCCCGGGCGCAGGCCTGGCGCGGCGCCGAGACCGAGCGCGGGTTCTCGATGGCGCTGGGCCGGCTCGGCGACCCGAGCGACGGCCGCAGCGTGATGGTCGAGGCCTACGACGCCCGCGGCGAGCTGCGCGGGCTGCTGTCGTTCGTGCCGTGGGGCCGGCGCGGGCTCTCGCTGGACCTCATGCGCCGCGACCGCGACGCCGAAAACGGCCTCAACGAGTACATGATCGCCGTGGTCGTCGCGGCCGGGCCGGTACTGGGCGCGCAGCGGATCTCGCTCAACTTCGCCATGTTCCGCGCGGTCTTCTCGGAGGGGGAGCGGATCGGCGCGGGCCCGGTGCTGCGCGCCTGGCGCGGGATCCTGAGCGTCGCTTCGCGGTTCTTCCAGCTGGAGTCGCTGTACCGCTCCAACGCCAAGTACGGGCCGGACTGGGAACCGCGGTTCCTCTGCTACTCCTCGGCCCGGCGGCTCCCGCGGGTCGGCATCGTCGCGGGCGCGCTCGAAGGGTTCGTCCCGACCGGCCGGTCGCGGTCGCTGCGGCTGGAGACGGTCACCGACGGCTTCGTCGCCCGCGTCCGGGAGATCGAGGAGTCGGCCGCCGTGCCGGCGACCAAGGCCGTGCGGCGGCCCGAGCAGGTGCGCGTGCGCGTCGCGAAGCTCGACAAGCTGCGCGAGGCCGGGATCGACCCGTACCCGGTCGGGTTCCGCCGCGACGACCACATCGGCGACGTCGTCAAGAAGTTCGGCGACCTGCAGCCGGACACCACGACCGGGCACCGGGTCCGGATCGCCGGGCGCGTGCTGGCGATGCGCATCCTCGGCGGCCTGTGCTTCGCGCGCGTCAAGGACTTCAGCGGCGAGATCCAGCTGATGCTGGACGCGGCGGAGCTGGACCTCACGGGCTGGCGGACCGGCGTCGACCTCGGCGACCACGTCGGCGTCAGCGGCCAGGTCGTCACGTCGAAGCGCGGCGAGCTCTCGGTGCTCGTCGACGAGTGGACGGTCACCGCGAAGTGCCTGCACCCGCTGCCGGACAAGCGGAAGGGCCTCACCGACCCGGAGACGCGGGTGCGGCAGCGCTACCTCGACCTGGCGGTCAACCCGGACTCGACGAACATGCTGCGGCTGCGGTCCACAGTGGTCCGCGCGGTGCGCGAACGGCTGCACCACGCCGACTACCTCGAGGTCGAGACGCCGATGCTGCAGACGGTGCACGGCGGCGCCAACGCCCGGCCGTTCGTCACCCACATCAACGCCTACGACATGCGGATGTACCTGCGGATCGCGCCCGAGCTGTACCTCAAGCGGCTGTGCGTGGCCGGCGTCGAGCGCGTCTTCGAGCTCAACCGCAACTTCCGCAACGAGGGCGTCGACGCCACCCACAACCCCGAGTTCACGATGCTCGAGGCGTACCAGGCGTACGCGGACTACGACACCATGCGGAAGCTGACGCGCGAGCTCGTCCAGCACGCGGCCGAAGCGGCGTACGGCGCCCAGGTCGTGCGCCGGCCCGACGCCGGCGGCAAGGTCGTCGAGTACGACATCTCCGGTGACTGGCCGGTCGTCCCGGTGCACGAAGCCGTCTCGACGGCGCTGGGGGAGCACGTCGGCTCGGGGACGTCGGTGGCGGACCTGCGCCGGTTCTGCCTCGCCGCTGGGGTGCCGGTCGGGGAGGACCCGAGCCACGGCGACCTCGTGCTGAAGGCGCACGAGCACCTCGTCGAGGGTACGACCGTGCTGCCGACGTTCTACACGGACTACCCGACCGACGTCTCGCCGCTGACCCGCCAGCACCGGACCGACCCGCTGCTGGCCGAGCGCTGGGACCTGATCGCGTTCGGTTCGGAGGTCGGCACGGCCTACACCGAACTGACGGACCCGATCGAGCAGCGGCGCCGGCTGGAGGCGCAATCCTTGCGCGCGGCCAGTGGTGACGTCGAAGCGATGGAACTCGACGAGGACTTTTTGCTGGCGCTGGAGCACGGAATGCCGCCGACCGGTGGCCTCGGCCTGGGCGTAGACCGCCTGCTCATGATGTTGACGGGAGCGTCGATCCGCCAGACGGTCCTGTTCCCGTTCGTCCGTCCGCAGGCATAACGACTGGGTCGCCGTGATCATGCCGGGGCCGCGTAATGGCAAGCGGTCGCTTAATGTGTGCCACGTGCGCACGGCTCGGATCGCCTCGGCCCTCCTCATGGGACTGGCCGTGCTCGCCTATTCGGGATGGCTGCTGGAGTTCGCCGTCCCGACGGGCGTGTCCCCGGTGCGCGACCCGGCCGACGCCCTGCTCGCCGGGCCGCCGGTGTTCCGGGTCCTGCTCGCGGTTTCGGGCGTCGCGTTCCTGCTCGCCGGGCCGCCGTTGCACCGGCTCGGCCCGGTCCAGTGGCCGGCGCGGCTGAGCTCGATCTCGGTGAGCGTGTTCGGCGCCGTCGTGCTGGTCCAGGCCGCCTACCCGGAGAGCAGCGGGGTCATCTCGTCGCTGCTGAGCGTCATCCTGCTGGTCGGGGTGATCAGCCTGGTGCTGTGGTGGCCGCCGGGCTGGCGCCGGTTCGCCGTCGCGGGCCTGGTGCTGGTGCTGGCGACCTGGGTGGCCGTGGTGCTCGCCGCGCAGCTCGGCGAGTTCGAAGGCGTGTTCAGCCGTTTCCAGCTGCTGGTGCGCGCGGTGCTGTTCGGCACGGGCGGGGCGTACGCCTTCATCAAGCCCGCGCCGCGGCACACTCCCCGGGCCTAGCTTCTTCCGGATTTTGTCGGTGCCGGATGCGACCATCGGGTTCCCGATTCCCGGAGGAGGAGATCGACATGGCGGGAAACGTGCCCCCGGTGGCCGACGAGCGTGACGGGCTGCTGCGGTACCTCGAACAGCAGCGGTACGTCCTGAAGCTGGCCGCGCACGGCCTCACGGACGAGCAGGCGAGGCTCACGCCGACGAAGAGCGCGCTGTCGGTGGGCGGGCTGATCAAGCACGTCGCCAGTACCGAGGACGGCTGGATCGACATCGCGCTGCAGCTGCCCCAGAAGCCGTTCGGCGAGGGCGTGCAGGATTACGAAGAGGCGTACCGGCTGGGCCCGGAGGAGACGCTGCAGAGCGTCCTGGAGCGCTACGACGAGGTCGCGGCCCGCACGGCGGAGGTCATCGGCCGGATCGACGACCTCGGCCGCCCGGTCCCGGTGCCGAAGGGCGTCCCCTGGTACCCGGACGACGTCCCGGCGTGGTCGGTCCGCTGGGTCCTGCTGCACCTGATCGAGGAGACGGCCCGCCACGCGGGCCACGCGGACATCATCCGCGAGCACGTCGACGGCGCCACGGCCTTCCCCCTGATGGCGGCGGCCGAGAACTGGCCGGAGTCCCCCTGGATGAAGCCCTGGAAGCCCACCCCCCAACCAGCCTGACCCGACCGCCCAGGCACGCGACCCGACTGTCCAGGCACGCGAGTCGTCCGTCCGTGTCCCCGGACGACCGAGCCGTGTCGACCCTTCAATCACGCGTGTCGACCCTTCAATCACGCGTGTCGACCCGGCAATCACGCGTGCCGGCGTTCTGATCACGGCTCGGCACTCGCGAAACGGCGTCGGGCGGGTCAGAACAGCGTCGGTTCGTCCGCCAGCGCGCCTTCGATCACGAGCATCCGGCGTTTCGTCGCGACTCCGCCGCGGGCCGAGAACCCGCCGTCACGGCCGCCGGCCGCGAGGACCCGGTGGCACGGCACCACGATCGGGAACGGGTTGTGCCCCATGGCCTGTCCGACCGCCTGGGCGGACCCGGGCATCCCGAGCCGGTGCGCGATGTCGCCGTAGGTGAGGGTCTTGCCCGGCGGGATCGTGCGCGCGATCTCGTACGCGCGCCGGTTGAACTCGGGCACCGCGGCCAGGTCCAGCTCGATCTCGGCCAGGTCGCGGCGGTCGCCGGCCAGCAGCGCGACGATCCCGTCGACCGCCGCCCGCACGGCCGGCGGCGGCGGACCTTCGACGGCGTCCGGGAACCACCGGGCCAGCTTGGCGCGCGTCCCGGGAGCGTTGCCGTCCGGCAACGTCGTCCCGATCACGACGTCGTCGCGCCACGCGAGCCCACACGGCCCGATGGTTGTGTCGAACACCGTGAACCCCACAGTCATGCGCTCAGCCTACGACCGAAGGGAGGCTGTCGGCCGCGGCCCGGCCACGGGATGATGTGCCGGTGCTGGACCACCTCGTCTACGCCGGACCGGACCTCGCCGAGGCCGTCGCGCGCGTCAAGGAACTCACCGGCGTCACGCCCGCGCCCGGCGGCAGTCACGTCGGCCTGGGCACGGCCAACCACCTCGCCGACCTCGGCGCGGGGGCCTACCTGGAGGTGATCGGCCCGGATCCGGCGCAGCCGCCGCCCGCGCAACCCCGGCCGTTCGGCATCGACGACCTCACCGAGCCGGCCCTGGTCGCCTGGGCGGTGCGCACCACGGACCTCGACGCCACGATCGCGCACGCCCGCGCCCACGGCTTCGACCCGGGCGACGCGATCGAGATGTCCCGCGAGACAGCCGACGGCGAACTGCTGCGCTGGCGGCTGACCCCGCCGAGCCGTCCGGGCACGCTCACGCCGTTCCTCATCGACTGGGGCACCACGCCGCACCCGACGACGCGCGGCCTGCCGTCCCTCCCGCTGCTCATGGTGACGGGCGCGCACCCCGACCCGGACTCGGTCCTCGCGGTGACGGACGCGCTGGGCCTGGAGCTGCTCGTCCGGCGCGCCGACCGCGCGGCCCTGAACGCCGCCGTCCGCACCCCGGAAGGCCGCCAGGTCGCGCTGAGCTGAAAGCCGTGAAGGCCCCCTTCCCGGCCATAAGAGCCGGTAAGGAGGCCTTCACGGCTTTTGCCGCGGGAAGAGCGGGAGGAGCGTCAGGCCTTGCCCTCGCGCCACGCGTTGGTCATCGGGAGCCGGCGGTCGCGGCCGAACGCCTTGAGCGTGATCTTCGTGCCCGGCGGGTACTGGCGCCGCTTGTACTCGGCCTTGTCGACCATCCGCACCACTCGGTCGATGATCTCCGGCGCGAACCCGGCCTCGACGAGGTCGGCGTACCCGCGGTCGCCCTCGACGTAGTCGTCGAGGATGTCGTCGAGCAGCGCGTAGTCCGGCAGCGAGTCGGAGTCCATCTGGCCCGGCCGCAGCTCGGCCGACGGCGGCTTGGAGATCGAGTTCTCCGGGATCGGCGGGGTTTCGCCCCGCTTCAACGCCTCTGCGTTGCGCCACCGCGCCAGCTGCCACACGTGCGTCTTGAAGACGTCCTTGATCGGGGCGAACGCGCCGACCGCGTCGCCGTAGATCGTGGAGTACCCGACGGCCAGCTCGGTCTTGTTGCCGGTGGCGAGGACGAGGTGACCGTCCAGGTTGGACAGTGCCATCAGGAGCATGCCGCGGGTGCGCGCCTGGATGTTCTCCTCGGCGAGCCCGGTCAGCGAAAGCTGCTCGACGTAGACGCGCACCATGTCCTCGACCGGCTCGACCCGGTAGTGCGCGCCGATCCGCCGCGCGAGGTCTTCCGCGTCGTCCTTCGAGTGCCCCGACGAGTACTTCGACGGCATCGAGACGCCGTAGACGTTGCCGCCGCCCAAGGCGTCCGCCGCGAGTGACGCGCAGACGGCCGAGTCGATGCCGCCGGAGAACCCGAACGTCACCGACGAGAAGCCGTTCTTGTGCACGTAGTCCCGCAGCCCGACGACGAGCGCCGCCCACACCTCGGCCTCGTCGGCGAGCGGTTCGCTGATCACCGGTGACGCCGTCGGCTCGTACGCGGGCAGCGGCTCTTCGCTCAGCACCCGGCGCCGGACGTGCAGGCCGTCGAGCTCGCCGTCCCCGGCGTGCCCGCCCGCGGCGAGGTCGGTGTCCAGCACGAGCAGGTGCTCGACGAACTGCGGCGCGCGCGCCAGCACCGTGCCGTCCGCGCCGACGACGAGCGAGTCGCCGTCGAACACGAGGTCGTCCTGGCCGCCGACCTGGTTGGTGTAGACCAGCGGCGCCCCGGCCTCGGCGGCGCGCCGGGCGAT
The DNA here is from genome assembly GCF_036114655.1 of Amycolatopsis sp. NBC_00348. NCBI lineage: Bacteria > Bacillati > Actinomycetota > Actinomycetes > Pseudonocardiales > Pseudonocardiaceae > Amycolatopsis > Amycolatopsis sp. NBC_00348. Next base: position 9,648,137 of record NZ_CP107994.1, read on the forward strand.
GAGCGGCAGCCGCTGCTCGTCCTTGGACCGCTCGTACGGCGACGCGTTCGGCGCCACGACGAGGTCGACGCCCGCCCGGCCCAGCGCCGAGATCGGCCCGCCGTCCTGCCAGATGTCCTCGCAGATGACCATGCCGATGTCGAGCCCGCGGAACCGGACGACGTCGAGCGTGGTGCCCGGCTTGAACCAGCGGTGCTCGTCGAAGACGCCGTAGTTCGGGAGGTGGTGCTTGAACTGCCGCGCGACGACCTCGCCGCGGTAGAGGGCGGCCGCGGCGTCGCGCGGGCCGGCCTCGTCGAGGTCGAGATAACCGATGTAGGTCAGCACTTCGCCGCAGCCGGCGTCGTCCAGCCGGCGCGCCAGCGCCTCGACGCCCAGGCGGGACGCCTCGGCGAAGGTGCGGCGCAGCGAGAGGTCCTCGACCGGGTAGCCGGTCAGCGACATCTCCGGGAAGACGACCACGTGCGCGCCGGCTTCGGCGGCGCGGCGGGTCCATTCGACGTGCAGGTCGGCGTTGCCGTCGAGGTCACCGACGGTGGGGTTGACCTGGGCGAGCGCGATGCGCAGTTGCGGCATGCCGCCATTCTGACGCACCGCCACCCGCCCAGCCGAGCGAATGTGGGCGAAATGCCACCCCGGCGCACCGATCCCCTGCGGCTCCTTCGCCCACCCGGGTAGGTTGCCGCTGATCGGACGAACCGGGCAGCCGGGTTCGCCGTAGGGGAGGGACCACCTTGACGTATCCGCCGCAGCCACCGCCCGGCCAGTACCCGCAGCAGGGCTACCCACCGCAGCAGCCCGGCCAGGGCTACCCACAACAGGGTTACCCGCAGCAGGGCTACCCGGGCCAGGGCTATCCCCAGCAGGGCTACCCGGGCTATCCGCCGCCGAAGAAGGGCAACGGCCTGCTCATCGGCCTGCTCGCCGGCGGTGGTGGCCTGCTGGTCGTGATCTTCCTGATCACCGGGTTCGTCGCGCCCGGCTTCCTGGTCTCCGACGGCCGGGACAGCCGCACGACCGCCGCCGACGGCCCGCCGCTCGACCTGAACTCGGGCAGCGTCGCCGCGGGCAAGTTCATCCTCGCCGTCCTGGGCGACGACGCGGTCATCGGTCGCCAAGCCGCCTGCGCGTCCGCCGAAGGCGTCGTCGCCGCCGCGGTGCGGACGCTCGGCAGCCGCAACGCGCATCTCACCGCCGGCTCACCCGTCCAGAGCGGCGCGGACGAGATCCGCGTCCCGCTCGACGGCACCATCGGCAGCCGGTCGGTGCACGGCGAACTGCAGGTGACGCGCATCCAGGAGCACTACTGCATTTCCGGGGTCACGACGCCGTCGTGACCGCCGCGGCGTCGCGGTGCTTGAGCTTCGCCATCCGCCCGTCACGGTGGTGCCAGACGACGCCCTCGAACTCCGGGTGCGCCAGCAGCCACGTCATCAGCCCGTCGAAGTCGCGCGGCACATCGCCGAACTCCTCCGCGGTCGCGTGCCGCACCAGCCGGTGGACGCCGAGCTGCTCCGGATCGCCGTTGACCTTCGGGCCGCACAGCTCGTAGGTGCCCGGCACCTCGCCGACGAGGCCGTCGCGGGCCTCGTCGAAGAACTTCGCGAACGCCGACTGCGCGACCGGCTCCCAGCCGACGGTCTTCCCCGTCTCCGGGTCGGTCTGGACGGCCTCGAACCCGGCGGGCGCGCTCTTGCCCGGCTTCACCTCGCGCCGTGCCCACCACTCGCCGGACTCGTCGAGCCGGACGCAGGTGCCGTCGTACTTGCGGGTGGGCACGCCTTGGCCGTCGAGCACCCACTGGCACGCGGGGTGCACTTCGCGGGTCACCCGCCGGAGGTCTTCGGGGTCGCGACGGAACAGCGTCGGGATCTTGCGCATGCCCCGATTCTCCCGGCCCGGGCAAACGAGAAAACCCCCGCTCGGCCGAACCGAGCGAGGGTTTTTCCGGGAAAAGGACTACTTGCGCTTGATCATGCTCCGGACCTTCTTGATGGTCTGCTCGAAGTCGGAGTCGAACGGGTTGTCGTGCACCAGGTAGGTCCACGTCGTGTTCGCCCGCCGGACGCCGGCGTCGCCGAGGTCGATGCCGTCGTCGGTCAGCTCGGCCTCTTCGAGGGTCTTCGCCGCGCGCGAGTTCGCCTCGTTGATGATCTTGTGGAACTCCGGGATCGCCGCGCGGTGGAACTCGTCGAGCGGCGTCTCCCGGGCCAGCGCCCGCAGGTGGATGCTCTCGCGGACGTCGGTCAGGTACGCCAGGTGGTCCGACCAGAGCTGGTCGACGTGGAACAGCAGCACCTCGCGGCTGAGCTGCTCCACCTTCTCCTGGTCGTCGCCCAGCTTCTCCTTCAGCTCACCGAACTTCTCGGCGTGCGCCTTCTCCAGCTGCTCCGCCGCGTACCCGGTGCGAAGCACCTTGTCGCGGTGGGTCAGCAGGTCACGCCGCTGCCGTTCGATCAGCCGCGTGTAGCGCCAGGTGTTGCGGTGGATCTCCAGGTCGACGCCCTCGGCGACGCGCTGGGCGTGGTTGAGCTGCCGCAGCGCCGCGTTGTCGGTGATCTCGCCGGTCTCCTCGTCGTCGGTGATGCCCTCGGGCACGTCCGGCGCGTTCGACAGCACGAGCTCGTCGTTGAGGCTGGCGAAGAAGATCGCGCTGCCCGGGTCACCTTGACGGCCGGAGCGGCCGCGCAGCTGCCCGTCGAGCCGGCTCGACGGGTACCGCGCGGTGCCGATGACGTGCAGCCCGCCCAGCTCGACGACCTCTTCGCGGGTCGCGCCGTCGGTGCCGCCCAGCCGGATGTCGGTACCGCGCCCGGCCATCTGGGTCGAGACGGTGACCGCGCCCTTCTTGCCGGCCTCGGCGATGATCGACGCCTCTTCGGCGTCGTTGCGCGCGTTGAGCACGACGCACTCGAGGTCGACCTTCGCCAGCTTCTCGGCCAGCTCCTCCGACTCGGCGACGTCCTGCGTGCCGACGAGGATCGGCCGCCCGGTCTCGTGGACCGTGCGGATCTCCTCCTCGATCGCCCGCAGCTTCTGCGACGGCGACGCGAAGACCCGGTCCTCCTGGTCTTCGCGGACGTTCGGGGTGTTCGGCGGGATGACCGCGACCTCGAGCTCGTAGAACTCGCGCAGCTGCTCGGCGACGGCGACCGCGGTACCGGTCATGCCTGCGACCTCGGGGTAGCGCGCCAGCAGCGCCTGGACGGTGATCGAGTCCAGGATCTCGCCGCGGTCGGTCGCGGTGACCTGTTCCTTCGCCTCGACGGCGGCCTGGAGGCCGTCCGGCCAGCGCTGCAGCTCGGCGACGCGGCCGCGGGCGGCGTTGATGAGCTGGACCTTGCCGTCGCGGACGAGGTAGTCGACGTCGCGGGTGAGCAGCGCGTGCGCGTGCAGCGCGACGTTCACCGCGGGGAGCCGGTCCGAGGCCGCGTCGCCGTAGAGGTCGTCGACCTCCAGGCCGAGCGACTTCGCGACCACCGAGGCACCGGCGTCGGTCAGCCAGGCGTTGCGGCCTTCGCTGTCGGTCTCGTAGTGCAGGTTGAGCCGCAGCCGCCGGACGACCTTGGCGACCTCGTCGTCGGCGTCGGTGTGGTCGATCGAGCCGGCCATCACCAGCGGGACGCGGGCCTCGTCGACCAGCACGGAGTCTGCCTCGTCGACGATCGCGACCTCGGGGTCCGGCTGGACCAGGTCGTCGACCTTCGAGACCAGGCGGTCGCGCAGGACGTCGAAGCCGATCTCGGCGACCGCGCCGTACGTGACGTCCTTGGCGTAGGCCTCCTTGCGCTCCTCCTGGGAGTGCGCCGGTTCGACCCAGCCGACCGACACGCCGAGCAGCGCGTAGACCGGGCCCATCCACTCGGCGTCGCGGCGCGCCAGGTAGTCGTTGACCGTGACGACGTGGGCGCGCTTGCCGCGCAGTGCGTACCCGGCCGCGGCCAGCGCCCCGGCGAGCGTCTTGCCCTCACCGGTCTCCATCTGCACGACGTGCTTGCTGAGCAGGCCCATCGTGCCGAGGATCTGGACGTCGAACGCGCGCTCGCCGAGCGCTCGCCGAGCGGCCTCACGACCGAGCGCGCACACCTCGATCAGGTGATTGTCGCCGAACGCGGTGTCCTTCAGCGTCGCGCGAAGCTTCCCGGCCCGCTCGGTCAGCTCCTCGTCGGAGAGCTTCTCGAGCTCGGGTTCGAGCTTCTCGACTGCGGGCAGCAGTGCTTCGTAGCGGGTCAGCTCGACGCTGCCCGGACGCTGGATGATCCGGCGGAGCCGTTTGCCCACCCGGCTGATCAGTGCTGCCACCCCTGGTCTCCCGTTCTCTCTCGCTCGACCGGCCTGCCCCACCCAACGTGGCGGTGGTGCGTTCGAGTTCCGCGGCCGGATGGGACGATCCAACCGTGTTCCCTCATCCCAGCGCCAGGTCCCGTAGTCGCACGATCACCGCGATCGCGGTGTCCGCGCTGCTCGCGGCCTCGCTGACCGCCTGCACGTCCACCGGCAAGACCACGCCGCCGTCGCCGACGACCGAGTCGCACCCGCCGTCCGGGCCGGTGCCCGCGGGGCTGGAGCGGTTCTACGGTCAGAGCCTGACCTGGGCCGACTGCGCACCTTACGCGACGTCGGAGGACGCGAGGTCGGCGTTCCAGGCGAAAGACATCCAGTGCGCGCGGCTGACCGTTCCGCTGGACTACGCGAAACCGGACGGAACGACCATCACGCTCGGCCTGCTCCGGCACAAGGCGACCGACGAGGGATCGCGGATCGGGTCGCTGGTGGTCAACCCGGGCGGACCGGGCGCCTCGGGCATGGTCGCCGCCGCCGGGCTGATCAAGCCGGCGTCGAACACGGACCTCGCCAAGCGCTTCGACCTGGTCGGCTTCGACCCGCGGGGGATCGGCGCGAGCCAGCCGATCATCCGCTGCCTGACCGACCAGGAGCGGGACGCCGACCGCGCCGACGACAGCGAAACCGACGGCTCGCCGCAGGGCGTGCTCAAGCAGGAAGCGCAGGAAAAGGACTTCGCCGCCAAGTGCGCCCAGCGCACCGACGACGGCACCGGGCTGCTCGCCAACGTCGGCACCCGCGACGTCGTCAAGGACCTCGACGTCCTGCGCTCGGTCCTTGGCGACGAGAAGCTGACCTACCTCGGCTACTCCTACGGCACCCGGATCGGGTCGACCTACGCCGAGGCGTTCCCGAAGAACGTCCGCGCGATGATCCTCGACGGCGCGGTCGACCCGGACCAGGACGCCGTCGAGTCGCTGGTCGCGCAGGGCCAGGGCTTCGGCGGCGCGTTCACGCAGTTCGCGAAGTCGTGTACCGCTCAGCAGGACTGCGCGCTCGGGCAGGACCCCGCCGCCGCGGTGCAGGTGTTCCAGGACCTCGTCCGGCCGCTGATCGACTTCCCGGTGCCGGTCGGCGACGGCCGCAAGCTCTCCTACGAGGACGCGACCACCGGCGTCATCCAGGCGCTCTACCAGGAGAGCCTCTGGGACGCGCTGAACACCGGCCTCAACGAGCTGAAGCAGCAGCGCGGCGCGACGCTGGAGAAGCTCGCGGACATCTACAACGAGCGCGACACCAGCGGCAAGTACGGCACCACGCAGGACGCCTTCACCGCGATCCGCTGCGTCGACGACCCGCGCGTCACCGACCCGGCCGTCATCCTCAAGGCGCAGGAGGAGTACGTGCAGGTCGCGCCGTTCCTCGACGACGGCCGCCCGGCGAGCGCGGCCCGCGACGCGTGCGCGTTCTGGCCGGTCCCGAACACCTCGGAGCCGCACGTGCCGAACGTCGAAGGCCTGGCGAAGACGCTGGTCATCTCGACGACGAACGACCCGGCGACGCCCTACCAGGCCGGCGTCAACCTCGCGAAGGGCCTGAAGGGCGCGCTGCTCACCTTCGAGGGCACCCAGCACACGGTGTTCCTGCAGGGCATCTCGTGCGTGGACCAGGCGGGCAACGACTACCTGGTCGACGGCACGCTCCCGGCGGAAGGCACGCGCTGCAAGGGCCAGTGAGGGCGGCCGCGCTGCTGGGCGCGGCCCTGGTGCTGACGGCGTGCACGAGCGTTCCGGCGCCCGGGCCGTCGTCGTCTCAGGCCCCTGACCTGCGGAAGTTCACCGGGCAGCAGCTCGCCTGGACGTCGTGTTCGGCGGACGCGTCGCTGGACTGCGCGCACCTGACCGTGCCGCTGGACTACGCGGAGCCGGCGGGGGAGACGGTGACCGTCGGGCTGCTGCGGCACAAGGCCGGGAAGCAGCGGATCGGCTCGCTGGTCGTCAACCCGGGCGGACCCGGCGGCGCGGGGACGTCGATGGCGGCGTCCCTGGCGAAGTCGCCCGCGGCCGCGCCGCTGCTGGACCGGTTCGACCTGGTCGGCTTCGACCCGCGCGGCGTCGGCGCGAGCGAGCCGCGGATCACCTGCAGGACCGACGCCGAGCAGGACGCCGACCGCGCGTCCGACGTCGAAAGCGACATGTCGCCCGAAGGGGTGAAGAAGCAGCTCGCCGAGACCACGGCGTACGGCGCGAAGTGCGCCGAAGCGACGAAGTACGGCAAAGCGTTCCTCGCGAACGCCGGCACGCGGGACGTCGTCCGCGACCTCGACGTCCTTCGCGCGGCTCTCGGCGACGAGAAGCTGACCTACCTCGGCTACTCGTACGGCACGCAGATCGGCGCGGCCTACGCGGAGGCGTTCCCGCGCAATGTCCGCGCGCTGCTGCTCGACGGCGCCGTCGATCCGGCGCAGGACATCGCGGAATCCCTGGTCACGCAGATGGCGGGCTTCCAGGACGCCTTCACCGAGTTCGGCAAGTGGTGCGCGGCCCGCCGCGACTGCGCTCTCGGCCGCGACCCCGCCCGCACGACCGAGGCCTTCCAGCGGCTCGTCCGGCCGCTGGTCGCGAAGGCCGTCCCGGCCGGCTCCCGGAAGCTCTCCTTCGAGGACGCCGTCACCGGCACGTTCGCCGCGCTCTACGCCCGCGGCGACTGGCCCGCGCTCGACGGCGCGCTCACCGAGCTGGCCGGCGGCACCGGCCGGGCCCTGCTGGCCTTCGCCGACGGCTACTACGGCCGCGACCGCGACGGCCACTACGGCGGCGGGATCGACGCCTACTTCGCCGTCCGCTGCGTCGACCGTGCCCGGCTGACCGACCGGGCCGCGATCGACCGCGCGCACCAGCGGATGCTGGCCGGCGCGCCGTTCCTGGCCGGCGGCAGCCCGGACACCAGCGAGCTGGACATCTGCTCGACCTGGCCGGTCCCGCCGACGTCGGCCGAGCACGCCCCGCACGCCGACGGCCTGCCGAAACCCCTGGTCGTCTCGACCACGCACGACCCGGCGACGCCGTACCAGCAGGGCGTCGACCTCGCAAAGGACCTCGGCGGCGTCCTGCTCACCTACGAAGGCGTGCAGCACACGGTCTTCCTCGACGGCAACACGTGCGTCGACCGCGCCGGCGTCGCGTACCTGATCGACGGGACCGCCGCCGAAGCTCGCTGCTAACCGAGGTCGACGGGCTCGTTCTGCCCGGTCAGCGACAGCTCGAACATCACCGGGCTGAGGTGGTCACCGGCCGGCGGCACCTGCACCCACAGCCGGACGAACCGCCGCGGCCCGTCGGCCGAGACCCACACTTTGACGATGATGTCGGCGTTCACCTGCGCCAACACGCTGTGCGCCACGGCCGCGGGCACCCGGCCGCCGACCCGCAGGGCCGCGGCGCCGTCGACGTTCTCCTTGCCCTCGGTCTTCGCGTCGGTCACGCCGTCGAGCAGCCGTTTCAGCCCGGCGGACGGCCCGAGGAAGCGGCCCACGGCGTCCGTCTCGGGGATCCGGCCGCGAGCGACGTCGGGATCGGTGCTCACCTCTCCGTCGCGCACGGTGAAGCGGAACTTGACGTGGCCCTCGCCGTCCTGGACGTCGGCCGTGCCGGTCGCGCCGCCGCCGGCGTCGAGGGTCGCGTCGCCGTCGATCTGCCGCAGCGGGAAGCCGGGCAGGACGCCGTTGACCCCGGCCGCGAAGTGCACGCTCCGCACCGACGCGAACGACGTCGCCGCGTCGCGGACCAGCTCGGCACCCGCGGGGAACGGCCCACGCGTGTCCGGCGAGCCGGTGCACCCGGCCGTCAACAGGACCACGAGCAGCAGGGCGATGCGGGACATCCGTCAAGACTAGCCGTGGCCGGATCCTTGCGGAGGATGTCCTTCAGGCCACTTCCACCGGGAGGCGCGCGCGATGACACTTCACGAGTGACTGTCGAGACCCGCCCTGCCCCGAAGCTGCACCGCGCCTGGCTGATCGCCGGTGCCGCGTTCGTCGCGCTGCTCGCCTCCGCCGGCTTCCGGTCCGCCCCCGGCGTCCTCATCGACCCGCTGCACCAGGAGTTCGGCTGGTCGACGGCCACGATCAGCTCGGCCGTCTCGGTCAACCTCGTGCTCTACGGCCTCTTCGCGCCCTTCGCGGCCGCGCTGATGGAGCGGTTCGGCATCCGCCGCGTCTCGGCGACGGCGTTGTTCGTCATCGCCATCGGCGCGGCCGGCACGGTGTTCATGACCGCGAGCTGGCAGCTGATCCTCTGCTGGGGCGTGCTGATCGGCGCGGGCACCGGCTCGATGGCGATGAGCTTCGCGGCGACCGTCGCGGCCCGGTGGTTCGTCCGCAGCCGCGGCGTCGTCACCGGCGTGCTGACCGCGGCGGGCGCCACCGGCCAGCTGATCTTCCTGCCGCTCATCGCCAACCTCGCCGTCGGCTCCGGCTGGCGCACCGCGTCGCTGGTGATCGCCATCGCCGCGCTCGCCGTCGTCCCGGTGGTCCTGCTGCTCATCCGCGACCACCCCGCCGACGTCGGCACCACGGCCTACGGCGCGCCCGCCGACGCCGAGGTCGCCCGCCCCGCCCCGAAGAGCGGCTCCGCCCGCCGCGCCCTGTCCGTCCTGAAGACGGCGGCCCGCACCCGGACGTTCTGGCTGCTCGCGGTCGGCTTCGCGATCTGCGGCGCGACGACGAACGGCCTGGTCGGCACCCACTTCGTCCCGGCCGCCCACGACCACGGCATGCCCCAGACGACCGCGGCGGGCCTGCTGGCCCTGGTCGGCGTCTTCGACGTCGTCGGCACGATCTTCTCCGGCTGGCTCACCGACCGCGTCGACCCGCGGATCCTGCTCGGGATCTACTACGCCCTGCGCGGGCTCTCGCTGGCCATGCTGCCGCAGCTGTTCACCGACTCCGTGCAGCCGAGCATGTGGGCGTTCATCCTGTTCTACGGCCTCGACTGGGTGGCCACGGTCCCGCCGACGGTCGCGCTCTGCGTCCGCGCCTTCGGCGAGGCCGGCCCGATCGTGTTCGGCTGGGTCTTCGCCTGCCACCAGCTGGGCGCCGCGTTCGCCGCCTCGGCCGCGGGCCTGGTCCGCGACCAGCTCGGGAACTACACGCTGGCCTGGTATTCGGCCGCTGTCCTGGCGATCATCGCGTCCGTCGCGTCGCTGGCCGTCAAGCGCGCGAAGAAGCCCGTTCCGGTGCCGGCGAACTGACCTTCGTCACCCTCGGCGCGTCGTGAAACATCCCGTTAACACGCTGTCGTTAGGGTGCGGCCATGGATCGCCAGCAGGAATTCGTGCTCCGCACGCTCGAGGAGCGCGACATCCGTTTCGTCCGTCTCTGGTTCACCGATGTGCTGGGGTTCCTCAAGTCCGTCGCGGTCGCGCCGGCCGAGCTCGAGGGCGCTTTCACCGAGGGGATCGGCTTCGACGGCTCGGCCATCGAAGGGTTCGCGCGCGTCTACGAATCCGACATGGTCGCCAAGCCGGACCCGGCCACCTTCCAGGTGCTGCCCTGGGAGACCCCGGACGGCAGCCCCTACTCGGCCCGGATGTTCTGCGACATCGCGATGCCGGACGGCTCACCGTCGTGGGCCGACCCGAGGCACGTCCTGCGGCGTCAGCTCTCGAAGGCGGCCGAAGCGGGCTTCACCTGCTACGTGCACCCCGAGATCGAGTTCTTCCTCCTGGCCAACCTGCCCGACGACGGCAGCGAGCCGGAGCCGGCGGACAACGGCGGGTACTTCGACCAGGCCAGCCACGCCACGGCGACGCACTTCCGGCGCCACGCCATCGAGACCCTCGAGGCGATGGGCATCTCGGTCGAGTTCAGCCACCACGAGGGCGCGCCGGGCCAGCAGGAGATCGACCTCCGCTACGCCGACGCCCTGACCATGGCCGACAACGTGATGACGTTCCGTTACGTCGTCAAGGAGGTCGCGCTGACCCAGGGCGTGCGCGCGACGTTCATGCCGAAGCCGTTCACCGACCAGCCCGGCTCCGGGATGCACACCCACGTCAGCCTCTTCGAGGGTGATCGCAACGCCTTCTACGACGCCGAGGACCCGCACGAGCTGTCGGAGACCGGCAAGGCGTTCGTCGCCGGCCTGCTGCACCACGCCAAGGAGATCTCCGCGGTCACGAACCAGTGGGTGAACTCCTACAAGCGCCTGATCAGCGGAAGCGAGGCGCCGACGACCGTTTCGTGGGGCCGGGCGAACCGCTCCGCGCTCGTCCGGGTGCCGATGTATTCACCCGGAAAGGCGTCATCCCGTCGGGTGGAAGTCCGTACCCTGGACTCCGCGTGCAACCCGTACCTCGCGTACTCGGTCATCCTGGCCGCCGGGCTCAAGGGGATCGAGAAGGGGTACGAGCTGCCGCCTCCTGCCGAGGACAACATCTGGCAGCTGAGCGACTCCGAGCGGCGCGCCGCCGGTTACGCGCAGTTGCCCCAGAACCTGGGGGAAGCCCTGTCGGAGATGGAGAAGTCCGAGCTCCTGCCGGAAGCACTCGGCGAGCACGTCTACGACTTCTTCCTCCGGAACAAGCGCGCCGAATGGGACAACTACCGGAGCGCGGTCACCCCGTACGAGCTCCGCACGCTGTTGCCGGTGCTCTGATGGGGCGGCGGCCGGTGTTCCTCGCGATCCTGGCCGCCGCACTCGTGCTCGTCCCCGCCGCGCCCGCCGCGTCGGCGTCCTCTTCGCGCTTCGACCTCGACTCGGCCGACATCCCGGCGCTGCAGGCGCGGATGGCGGCCGGCCGGCTCAGCGCGGTGGGGCTCACCGGGCTCTACCTCGACCGGATCCACCAGGTAGACGGCAAGGTCAACGCCGTGCTCGCGGTCAACCCGGCGGCGCTGGGGCAGGCTCGTGAAAGCGACGCCCGCCGTCGCGCGCACCGCCTGCGCGGGCCGCTCGACGGCATCCCGGTGCTGGTCAAGGACAACGTCGGCACCCGCGACCAGTGGACGACCGCCGGCTCGCGGGCCCTGCGCAGCTACCCGGCGAAGGACGCCACGCTGATCACCCGGCTGCGCAACGCGGGCGCGGTGATCCTCGGCAAGGCGAACCTGTCCGAGTGGGCGAACTTCCGCGCCGCGAAGCCGACGTCGGGCTGGTCGGGCGTCGGGGGCCAGACCAGCAACCCGTACGTGCTGGACCACAACCCGTGCGGGTCGTCCGCCGGCTCCGCGGCCGGCGTCGCCGCGTCGCTGGCCCAGGTCGCGATCGGCAGCGAGACCGACGGCTCGATCGTCTGCCCGGCGGGGATGACGGCGACGGTCGGCCACAAACCGAGCCTCGGCCTGGTCAGCCGCACCGGCGTGGTGCCGATCTCCGCCGAGCAGGACACCGCCGGCCCGATCGCCCGCAACGTCGTCGACGTCGCGCTCACGCTGTCCGCCCTCCAGGGGCGCGACCCGGCGGACCCGGCCACCGCGCAGTACCCGCGCACCCAGCCGGCGGACTACGCGAAGCTGCTCCGGCCGGGGGTCCTGCGCGGCGCCCGGATCGGCCTCTGGCGGTTGCCGGTGCTCGGTCCGCAGACCGACGCGGTCATGACGTCCGCCCGGAACTCCCTGGTCAAGGCCGGTGCGACGGTCGTCGAAGTGACCCCGCCGTACCAGGACCGGCTCGGCGAGCTGGAGTTCCCGGCGCTGCTCACGGAGTTCCACCGCGACATCGACGCCTACCTGGCGACCCGCCCGCGGGGGCCGCGGAACCTGGCCGAGCTGATCGCCTACAACCGCGCCGACCCGCTGGAGCAGACCTGCTTCGCCGGCCAGGAGCTGTTCGAGCAGGCACTGGCCGCGCCGCCGCCGACCGACCCCGGCTACCTGGCGGGGCGCGCCGAACTCTCGGACCTCGCTCGCCGGTCGCTCGACGAGACGCTGGCGAAGTACCACCTCGACGCGATCGCGTCGCCGACCAACCCGCCGGCGTGGAAGACCGACTGCGCGACGGGCGACGACGACGTGATCCCGTCCTCGACACCGGCGGCGGTCGCGGGCTATCCGGACGTCACCGTGCCGGCCGGGTTTGCCGGACCCCTGCCCGTGGGTATCTCGTTCATGGGTGCGCGGTGGTCCGACGGCCGGATGCTGGCCCTCGCGGCGGACTTCGAGCGGGTCGCGCCGACCCGTGTCCCGCCGCGGTATCTGCCGACGTTGCCGCAGTAGCCCTGCGTACACGTTCTGACCTGCGATGACACCGTTAAGTGACCCCCCTGTCGGGACCGGTTTCGGGGCATGTAAAGTTCTCCAAGTCGCCAGGAACACCGGGTCACACCGGGGCCGCAAGCCCCGGAGATCAGGACGGGACGAGCGGGTTGACACCGCGAATCGGACCGGGTAATGTTCAGCGTCGGCCCACGAGCGGCCGCCGAATCACTACGACTAACCTCGTAGACTGAGGCATGCTCGACCAAAAGTTTGTGAATATCGCTTGGAACAATCGCCGAGGGTGAAGCCACTGATAAGGTGGCGGATTCCGGAGTGTGTTGCTTGAGAACTCAACAGTGTGCTAGTGAACTAAGCCAGTAGAGCTTATATATAACCTCGTATGAGGTTCCTTTGAGAATGATTGAGTACATAGTCTCGATCAAACTATTCATTGTTGGAGAGTTTGATCCTGGCTCAGGACGAACGCTGGCGGCGTGCTTAACACATGCAAGTCGAACGATGAAGCCTTCGGGTGGATTAGTGGCGAACGGGTGAGTAACACGTGGGTAATCTGCCCTGCACTCTGGGATAAGCCTTGGAAACGAGGTCTAATACCGGATATCACAACGCTTCGCATGGAGTGTTGTTGAAAGTTCTGGCGGTGCAGGATGAACCCGCGGCCTATCAGCTTGTTGGTGGGGTAGTGGCCTACCAAGGCGACGACGGGTAGCCGGCCTGAGAGGGTGACCGGCCACACTGGGACTGAGACACGGCCCAGACTCCTACGGGAGGCAGCAGTGGGGAATATTGCACAATGGGCGAAAGCCTGATGCAGCGACGCCGCGTGAGGGATGACGGCCTTCGGGTTGTAAACCTCTTTCGCCAGGGACGAAGCGCAAGTGACGGTACCTGGATAAGAAGCACCGGCTAACTACGTGCCAGCAGCCGCGGTAATACGTAGGGTGCAAGCGTTGTCCGGATTTATTGGGCGTAAAGAGCTCGTAGGCGGTTTGTCGCGTCGGCTGTGAAATCTGGAGGCTTAACCTTCAGCGTGCAGTCGATACGGGCAGACTTGAGTTCGGTAGGGGAGACTGGAATTCCTGGTGTAGCGGTGAAATGCGCAGATATCAGGAGGAACACCGGTGGCGAAGGCGGGTCTCTGGGCCGATACTGACGCTGAGGAGCGAAAGCGTGGGGAGCGAACAGGATTAGATACCCTGGTAGTCCACGCTGTAAACGGTGGGTGCTAGGTGTGGGCGACATTCCACGTTGTCCGTGCCGTAGCTAACGCATTAAGCACCCCGCCTGGGGAGTACGGCCGCAAGGCTAAAACTCAAAGGAATTGACGGGGGCCCGCACAAGCGGCGGAGCATGTGGATTAATTCGATGCAACGCGAAGAACCTTACCTGGGCTTGACATGCGCCAGACATCCCCAGAGATGGGGCTTCCCTTGTGGTTGGTGTACAGGTGGTGCATGGCTGTCGTCAGCTCGTGTCGTGAGATGTTGGGTTAAGTCCCGCAACGAGCGCAACCCTTATCCTACGTTGCCAGCGCGTTATGGCGGGGACTCGTGGGAGACTGCCGGGGTCAACTCGGAGGAAGGTGGGGATGACGTCAAGTCATCATGCCCCTTATGTCCAGGGCTTCACACATGCTACAATGGCTGGTACAGAGGGCTGCGATACCGCGAGGTGGAGCGAATCCCTTAAAGCCGGTCTCAGTTCGGATCGCAGTCTGCAACTCGACTGCGTGAAGTCGGAGTCGCTAGTAATCGCAGATCAGCAACGCTGCGGTGAATACGTTCCCGGGCCTTGTACACACCGCCCGTCACGTCATGAAAGTCGGTAACACCCGAAGCCCATGGCCCAACCCCTCGGGGAGGGAGTGGTCGAAGGTGGGACTGGCGATTGGGACGAAGTCGTAACAAGGTAGCCGTACCGGAAGGTGCGGCTGGATCACCTCCTTTCTAAGGAGCACAACACATCCACGTTCCCGGGATACCCGGACCAAGAGCGTGGGGTGGGCACGGTTTAACACTCGAATGCAGTGTTGCCGGGCTTGCTCAAGGAATTGTGGAACTACTGGTTATGGTCACTCTTGGTTGGCAATGCCTCCTCTAGTACTGGTCCGCAAGGATCGTGGAACGGGTAGCCGGCGCCTCGGAGGGTGATTGTTTGCTATGCACACTGTTGGGTCCTGAGGCAACACGCCTTAGGGCTTACACAGCCTGGGAATGTGGTTTGTTTCTGGTGTGGTGTTTGAGAACTGTAGAGTGGATGCGAGCATCTTTGTGGTCAAGTTGTTAAGGGCACATGGTGGATGTCTTGGCTTCAGGAGCCGATGAAGGACGTAGGAGGCTGCGATAAGCCTCGGGGAGCTGTCAACCGAGCTGTGATCCGAGGATTTCCGAATGGGGAAACCCAGCACCAGTGATGTGGTGTTACCCGCACCTGAATATATAGGGTGTGTGGAGGGAACGCGGGGAAGTGAAACATCTCAGTACCCGTAGGAAGAGAAAACAACCGTGATTCCGTGAGTAGTGGCGAGCGAAAGCGGAAGAGGCTAAACCGATTGCATGTGATACCTGTCAGGGGTTGTGTAGTCGGTGTTGTGGGACCCGCCTTGAAGGAACTGACATTTCTTCGGAATTGACGCATGGGTTAGTGGAACGCCTTGGGATGGGCGGCCGGAGTGGGTGAGAGCCCCGTACGCGAAAACTTGTGTTGTTGTTCTTGGTGGTGTTCCCGAGTAGCAGCGAGCTCGTGGAATTTGCTGTGAATCTGCCGGGACCACCCGGTAAGCCTAAATACTTCCTGAAGACCGATAGCGGACTAGTACCGTGAGGGAAAGATGAAAAGTACCCCGGGAGGGGAGTGAAAGAGTACCTGAAACCGTGTGCCTACAAGCCGTCAGAGCTGTAATGGTGATGGCGTGCCTTTTGAAGAATGAGCCTGCGAGTTAGTGCTGCGTGGCGAGGTTAACCCGTGTGGGGTAGCCGTAGCGAAAGCGAGTCTGAATAGGGCGAATGAGTCGCGTGGTCTAGACCCGAAGCGGAGTGATCTACCCATGGCCAGGGTGAAGCGACGGTAAGACGTCGTGGAGGCCCGAACCCACTTAGGTTGAAAACTGAGGGGATGAGCTGTGGGTAGGGGTGAAAGGCCAATCAAACTCCGTGATAGCTGGTTCTCCCCGAAATGCATTTAGGTGCAGCGTCGCATGTTTCACCACGGGGGTAGAGCTACTGGATGGTCTAGGGGCCTTACCGGGTTACCGAAATCAACCAAACTCCGAATACCGTGGTGTGAGAGTGCGGCAGTGAGACGGCGGGGGATAAGCTTCGTCGTCGAGAGGGAAACAGCCCAGAACACCAGCTAAGGCCCCTAAGTGTGTGCTCAGTGGGAAAGGATGTGGGATTGCCCAGACAACCAGGAGGTTGGCTTAGAAGCAGCCACCCTTGAAAGAGTGCGTAATAGCTCACTGGTCAAGTGGTCCTGCGCCGACAATGTAGCGGGGCTTAAGCACACCGCCGAAGCTGTGTCATTGACACAATAGATCCACTTGGGCTCTTGAAGTCCTTGTGTAGTCGTGTTGATGGGTAGGGGAGCGTCCTGCACCCAGGGAAGCCGTGGCGGAAGCTAGCGGTGGAGGGTGTGGGAGTGAGAATGCAGGCATGAGTAGCGAATGCAGAGTGAGAAACTCTGCCGCCGGATGACCAAGGGTTCCTGGGCCAGGCTAATCCGCCCAGGGTAAGTCGGGACCTAAGGCGAGGCCGACAGGCGTAGTCGATGGACAACGGGTTGATATTCCCGTACCCGAGCATGTGCGCCCATGACGAGGCGTTTGATACTAACCACCCAAAGCCATGTCCCAAAGTCTTCGGATGGAGGGGTGTGTGTGGAGCGTGGGACCTGATTTCGTAGTAGTCAAGCGATGGGGTGACGCAGGAAGGTAGCTCCGCCAGGCGATGGTTGTCCTGGTGTAAGCGTGTAGGAGAAAGCATAGGCAAATCCGTGCTTTATATACTCTGAGACGTGATGCGTAGCCGTTTGAGGTGAAGTAGAGTGATCCTATGCTGCCGAGAAAAGCCTCTAGTGAGTGCATGCACGGCCCGTACCCCAAACCAACACAGGTGGTCAGGTAGAGAATACTAAGGCGATCGGGTGAACTGTGGTTAAGGAACTCGGCAAAATGCCCCCGTAACTTCGGGAGAAGGGGGGCCAAACATCCTGAAGTCCTTTACGGACTAGGGGTGGGTGGCCGCAGAGACCAGCGGAAAGCGACTGTTTACTAAAAACACAGGTCCATGCGAAGTCGCAAGACGATGTATATGGACTGACGCCTGCCCGGTGCTGGAACGTTAAGAGGACCGGTTAATCCCTTCGGGGGTGAAGCTGAGAATTTAAGCGCCAGTAAACGGCGGTGGTAACTATAACCATCCTAAGGTAGCGAAATTCCTTGTCGGGTAAGTTCCGACCTGCACGAATGGCGTAACGACTTTCCGGCTGTCTCAACCACAGGCCCGGCGAAATTGCACTACGAGTAAAGATGCTCGTTACGCGCGGCAGGACGGAAAGACCCCGGGACCTTTACTATAGTTTGGTATTGGTTTTCGGTTCGGCTTGTGTAGGATAGGTGGGAGACTGTGAAGCGGTGACGCTAGTTACTGTGGAGTCATTGTTGAAATACCACTCTGGTCGAATTGGGAATCTGAACCTCGGGCCATGATCTGGTTCAGGGACAGTGCCTGATGGGTAGTTTAACTGGGGCGGTTGCCTCCTAAAGAGTAACGGAGGCGCCCAAAGGTTCCCTCAGCCTGGTTGGCAATCAGGTGTTGAGTGCAAGTGCACAAGGGAGCTTGACTGTGAGACAGACATGTCGAGCAGGGACGAAAGTCGGGACTAGTGATCCGGCACCACCTGGTGGAAGGGGTGTCGCTCAACGGATAAAAGGTACCCCGGGGATAACAGGCTGATCTTGCCCAAGAGTCCATATCGACGGCATGGTTTGGCACCTCGATGTCGGCTCGTCGCATCCTGGGGCCGGAGTAGGTCCCAAGGGTTGGGCTGTTCGCCCATTAAAGCGGCACGCGAGCTGGGTTTAGAACGTCGTGAGACAGTTCGGTCCCTATCCGCCGCGCGCGTAGGATACTTGAGGAAGGCTGTCCCTAGTACGAGAGGACCGGGACGGACGAACCTCTGGTGTGCCAGTTGTCCCGCCAGGGGCATGGCTGGTTGGCCACGTTCGGAAGGGATAACCGCTGAAGGCATCTAAGCGGGAAGCCTGTTCCAAGATGAGGTATCCCACCCTTTGTGGGTTAAGGCCCCCAATAGACCATTGGGTTGATAGGCCAGATATGGAAGCACAGTAATGTGTTGTCGAGTTGACTGGTACTAATAGGCCGAGGACTTGTCTACGAAGGTGTTACGCATCCACTCTACGGTTCTGAAACACCACACGGCCCTCTGTTTTTGGGGGGTGTGGGTGTTTGATAGTGTTTCGGTGGTTTTAGCGTCAGGGAAACGCCCGGTCCCATTCCGAACCCGGAAGCTAAGCTTGACAGCGCCGATGGTACTGCAACCGAAGGGTTGTGGGAGAGTAGGACACCGCCGAACATTTCGTTGAGAAGGGCCTGGCCCGGTCGAGAACACTAGTTCTCCCGAGCCAGGCCCTTTTCTCATGCCCAAAACCAGGTGCCGCCGGCACCACGACCGCCCCGTGTCAACCCTCCCATCACACGAGTTGACCTTCCAATCACGTGTTGACCCGCTGATCACGCGAGTCGGCTCTCCAGTCACGCGAGTTGACCCTTCACACACGCGGGTCGGCGGTCTGGTCGCGTGGTGACCCGTGAATCACGGGTGTCGACTGCCTGATCACGGGTGCCAACCTCTGGATCGCAGGTGGCCGGCGCTTCGGTCGCGGGAGCCGACCGTCGAGGTACGCGAGCCGACTGTCTGGGTACGCGAACCGACCGGTCGGGTATGTAAGCCGACTGTCTGGGAACGCGAACCGACCGGCTGAGTGCGTGAGTCGACTGGCTGGGGACACGAGCCGACTCTTCGGGCGCGCGAGCTGCCCTCGCGCGGTGCGCGAGTTCCGGCCTCAATCACGCGAGATCTGCCTGGAAACACGTGGATCCCGGCCGGATCACACGAGTCCCGCCCGGGATCACGCGAGATCCGGCCACAATCACGCGGGATCCGTACGAGATCACGCGAGTTGCGGCTCCGACCACCCCTGCTCCGACCTCGCGATCCGGGTGATGCCCGCCGGATCACCGGTGATGCCCGCCCGGTCACGCGAGATGCCCCGCGGATCACGCGCGATGCCTCCCCCGTCACGCGAGATGCTTCAATCCGGCCGGCCCCGCCGGGCCAGGGGGCGGCGGCGCAATGGTGATGACAGCACCAGTGACGTCGTCGTCTCGCCGTAGCGCTGCACCTTCTCCACCAACTCCTCCAGCTCCGCCGTGTTCCGGCACAGCACCCGCAGGATCCAGCACTCGTCACCCGTGATGTGGTCCGCGGCGATGACCTCCGGCAGTGGCAGCACCGCCGTCCGGAAGCGGGGTGTGTCCAGGCTGCGGACCCTAGCCCGGACCAACGCCTCGATCGGCAGTCCCAGCTTCGTCGTGTCCACGGTCGCCGCGTAGCCCGTGATCACTCCGCGCTCCTCGAGACGGCGGACCCGTTCCGTCACCGCGGACCCCGACAGCGACACCCGGCGGCCCAGCTCCGTGAAGCTCAGCCTGCCGTCGTCCTGGAGGAGCTCGATCAGGTGCCAGTCGACGTCGTCGAGGTCCACCGCACATCTCCCAAGTCAGCAGGGGCGGAAACAGGGAAATCCCAGGCCGGCGACGGCCTTCACCCCGATTCTGCCCTGTGTCCGCGACGCCGTGATCAGCAGGATTGTCCCCATGACACGCACACTTGCCTTCCCCGCCGCCGCGCCCGCCGAGGCCGTTGCCTACTTCAGTGCCGAGCTCGGCTTCGAAGTCGATCCGGACGACCTCGCCCGGGATCTCGACGCCGGCCGCGTCGAGGGTTACGTCGTCGTCGAGACCCGTGCTCCCGAAGCCTTCGCTCAGGCGCACATCCCCGGCGCGATCAACCTGCCCTACCGCGACATGACGCCCGAGAACACCGCGCACCTCGATCGCGACCTCGTCTACGTCTGCTACTGCGAAAGCATCAACTGCAACGCCGCCACCAAGGGAGCGCTCAAGCTCGCCGAGCTCGGCTTCCAGGTGAAACGGCTCTCCGGCGGCATCACCAGCTGGATCGCCGCCGGCTACCCGGTCGATAAGACGGACCACCAGCCCGGCGAAGCAGCACAGGCAGCGGCCGGGATTCGCTGCGCCTGCTGACGCACCTACCCTGGAAGGCGTGACACGACTGCTGATCATCCAGCCGGACGTCTCGGACCCGCTCGGTCCCCTCGGTGACTGGCTGACCGAGGCCGGCGCGGACCTCGACGTCCGGCTCCCGCCCGGGCAGGACCTGCCTGCCGATCTCGACGGCTACGCCGGCGTCGTCTGCCTCGGCGGCAACATGGGTGCGGAGGACGACGCGAAGCACCCGTGGCTCGCCGACGTGCGACGCCTGCTGGCGAAGGCGGCGTCGAGGCAGCTCCCGACGCTGGGGATCTGCCTCGGCGCCCAGCTGCTGACCGTCGCGACCGGGGGCCGCGTCGAGGTCGGGCGCGACGGGCCGGAGATCGGCCCGCACCTCGTCTCGAAGAAGGACGCGGCGTGGACCGACCCGCTCTTCGCCGAGCTGCCGCTCATGCAGGACGTCCTGCAGTTCCACAACGACTCGATCACCCGGCTCCCGCCCGGCGCCGAACTGCTCGCATCCGCTCCGCGCTACCAGTTCCAGGCTTTCCGGTTCAACCGGTGTGTCTACGGTGTCCAGTTCCACATCGAGACGACGCCCGAGGTCGTCGAGAGCTGGGCCGTGGATGAGCCCGAAATGGCGGAGCTGGCCCGCCCGGGAGCGCTCGACCACGACAAGTTGATCACCGTGCACAACGACATCGCCGAGACGTGGCGGCCGTTCGCGCAGCGGTTCGTCCGATTGGCGTCCGGGGAGCTCCAGCCCGCCGCCGACAGTCAACGCTCGTTACCGCTGGCTTAACGGACAGCGTCACAATCGGCAACGGGCTGTTAACAACCCGCGTCCCTCGTCAGGTACCTTGCGGTTAAGTCCCCACAAGGGTTCGGAGGTCGGGGTGGACCCCTCGTTGCTGGTCGTCATCGTGGTCGTCACCGCATTGGTCTTCGACTTCACGAACGGGTTCCACGACACCGCGAACTCGATGGCGACGTCGATCGCCACCGGGGCCCTCAAGCCCCGGGTGGCCGTCGCGATCTCCGCGGTGCTGAACCTGGTCGGCGCGTTCCTGTCGGTCGAGGTCGCCAAGACGATCTCCAGCGGCCTGGTGGACGACACGAAGATCGGCCCGTCGATCGTGTTCGGCGGGCTGATCGGCGCGATCGTCTGGAACCTCGTGACGTGGTTCGTCGGGCTCCCGTCGAGCTCGTCGCACGCGCTGTTCGGCGGCTTGGTCGGCGCCACCTGGGTTTCGGCGGGCGCGGACTCGGTCCACTTCGGAAAGATCGTCGAGAAGGTCCTGCTGCCGGCGGCCGCGTCGCCGGTCATCGCCGGCCTCGTGGCCCTGGTCGGGACGTACCTGGTCTACCGCTTCCTGGTCCGGAACCGGCCGGCCACGCGCGGGTTCAAGGTCGGCCAGATCGTCTCGGCGTCGCTGGTTTCGCTGGCCCACGGTACGAACGACGCGCAGAAGACGATGGGCGTGATCACGCTCACGCTGGTCACCGCCGGTAGCCTCCCGCCCGGTGCCGCTCCGCCCGTGTGGGTGATCATCAGCGCCGCCTGCGCGCTGGCCGCGGGCACCTACCTCGGCGGCTGGCGCATCACGCACACCCTCGGCAAGGGCCTGACCGACATCGAGGGCCCGCAGGGCTTCGCCGCCCAGACGAGCTCCGCGCTCGTCATCCTGGTCTCGTCGCGGCTGGGTTTCCCGCTGTCGACGACGCACGTGTGCTCCGGCGGCATCGTCGGCTCCGGCGTCGGCCGCCGCGAGGCGCCGGTCCGCTGGCGGATGGCGGGCCGGATGGTCGTCGCCTGGCTGTTCACCCTGCCCGCGGCCGCGATCGTCGGCGCGGTCTCGGGCAAGATCGCTTCGCTCGGCAGCGCGGGCACCATCGCCGTCGGCGTGGTCGGAATCAGTGTGGGTGCCGGGATCTGGCTGCTCTCGCGCCGCCACCCCGTCACCGCGCACAGCTTCCAGGTCCCCGAGCCGACGCCGGCCGACACCGAGCCGGGACGCCTGGCCGCCTGAGCCGGAATCACGAGGCCGTTGCGGCTACGGTGGTTCGTGATGGCAGACCGCGCGCGAACGACCGCTTCGGCGGCGAGGTACGGCTTCACCGACGCCCGTGCCGAGGGTCAGTTGCGCGCGGCCGGCTGGTGGGACGACGCCGGCCCGGTCGCCGCGGCGTCCGACGTCCTCTCGGCGTTGTCCCGCGCCGCCGATCCCGATCTCGCGCTGCGGGGACTTGACCGCATCCGCGAGGCCGACGGCGAAGAGTGGGCACAGCTCGAAGAGCAGCTCCGTGAGAACCGGACGTTCCGCGGCCGGCTCCTCGGTGTGCTGGGGACGTCGACCGCACTGGCCGACTTCCTGTGCGCGAACCCCGCGCAGTGGCACTCGCTCACCGGCAAGAAGAGCACGAACCCCGCCGGCTACCGCGAAGCCCTGCGCACGGCGCTCGTGCGTGAAGACGGCACCGTGATCACCAAGCTCGAGGCGGAGCAGACGCTCAAGGTCGCCTACCGCAGCCTGCTGCTCGGCATCGCCGCCGCGGACCTGGGGCACCTCGTCGAGAGCGGGCTCGAGCAGCCACGCTACGCCGAGGTCGCCGCGCAGCTGACCGAGCTGGCCGAGGCCGCGCTCGCCGCCGGGCTCGTGGTCGCCGAGGCCGAGGTCGGCGCCTCAGCCGACGACACGTTCGCGATCATCGCGATGGGCAAGTGCGGCGGCCGGGAACTCAACTACGTCAGCGATGTCGACGTCATCTTCGTCGGCGCGGGCGACCTCGGCGTCGCGACGCGGCTGGCGAGCACGACGATGCGCGTCACCGGGAACGCGTGCTTCGAGGTCGACGCGGCGCTGCGCCCGGAAGGCAAGGCCGGCGCGCTCGTCCGCACCCTCGAAGGCCACCAGAGCTACTACCTCAAGTGGGCCAAGACCTGGGAGTTCCAGGCGCTGCTCAAGGCCCGCCCGGTCGCCGGCGACGCCGAGCTCGGGCGGCAGTACGCCGAGATGGTGGCGCCGCTGGTGTGGTCGGCGGCCGACCGGGACAACTTCGTCGCCGAGGTGCAGCAGATGCGCCGCCGGGTCGAGGGGCACGTGCCGTCCGAGCACGCCGAGCGCGAGCTCAAGCTGGGCCGCGGCGGCCTGCGTGACGTCGAGTTCGCGGTGCAGCTGCTGCAGCTCGTGCACGGCCGGGTCGACGACGAGCTGCGGTCGCCGTCCACGATGGACGCGCTCGCGGCGCTCGGCGAAGGCGGTTACGTGGGCCGGAAGGACGCGGCCGAGCTGGGCGCGTCGTATGAGTTCCTGCGGATGCTGGAGCACCGGCTGCAGCTGCGGCGGATGCGCCGGACGCACCTGTTCCCCGCGACGTCCGACACCGACGAGCTGCGGATCCTCGCTCGCGCGAGCGGCGTGAAACCGACCGGTGGCAAGAGCGAGGGCGAAGCGCTGCTGGCGGAGTTCCGCAAGCACGGCAAGGGCATCCGGCGGCTGCACGAAAAGATCTTCTACCGGCCGCTGCTGCAGTCGGTCGCGAACGTGCCGACCGAGGCGCTGCGGCTGACGACCAAGCAGGCCGCCAGCCGCCTGGCCGCGCTCGGCTACACCGCGCCCGACGGCGCGCTCCAGCACATCAAGGCGCTCACTTCGGGCGTTTCCCGGCGCGCCGCGATCCAGCAGGCGCTACTGCCCGTGCTGCTCGACCTGCTCGCCGACACCCCCGACCCGGACGGCGGGCTGCTGTCGTACCGCAAGGTTTCCGAGGCGCTGGAAGACACGCCCTGGTACCTGCGGGTGCTGCGCGACGAAGGCACGGTCGTCGAACGGCTGGCCATCCTGCTCGGCACGTCGAGGCTGGTGCCCGACCTGCTGGTCCGCGCGCCCGAGGTGCTGCAGCTGCTCGGCGACCCGGCGCGGCTGCTGGGCCGCACGCCGGCCGACGTGGCGACGTCGCTGCGGGCGGCCGTCCGGCGTCAGCCCGGGTTGAACCCCGCGGTCACGGCGGCGCGTTCGCTGCGGCGGCACGAACTGCTGCGCGTGGCGTGCGCGGATCTGCTGGGCCTGCTCGACGTCCGGGCCGTGTGCGCGGCGCTGTCCAGTGTCTGGGTCGCGGTGCTGCAGGGCGCGCTGGCCGCCGCGTTCCGGCAGCGCCAGGCCGAGCTGGGCCGGACGCCGGCGCGGATCGCCGTCATCGGCATGGGCCGGCTCGGCGGCGCCGAACTCGGCTACGGCTCCGACGCCGACGTGCTCTTCGTGTGCGAAGCGAATGAAGGCGTCTCGGACTCCGACGCCGTGAAGTTCGCGTCGTCGGTCGCGGAGACGGTCCGGAAGATGCTGGGCGCGCCGAGCCCGGACCCGGCGCTGGTCGTCGACGCCGACCTGCGGCCGGAGGGGCGCAGCGGCCCGCTGGTGCGGACGCTGGAGTCCTACCGCGCCTACTACGCGCGCTGGGGCGAGGTGTGGGAGGCGCAAGCGTTGCTGCGGGCCCGTTTCATCGCCGGCGACGACGACCTCGGGCAGCGGTTCATCGCGATGATCGACCCGATCCGCTACCCCGAGGGCGGCCTGGACGCGACGAAGGCCCGCGAGATCCGCCGGATCAAGGCGCGCGTCGAGACCGAGCGGATGCCGAAGGGCGCGGACCCGACGCGGCACACGAAGCTCGGCCGCGGCGGCCTCGCCGACGTCGAGTGGACGGTGCAGCTCCTGCAGCTGCAGCACGCCCACGCCGTTCCCGAGCTGCGGACGACGTCGACGCTGGACGCACTGGCGCTGCTCCCCGGCGCGGGCCTGGCCGAGCAGTCCGAAGCGGCCGAGCTGACCGAGGCGTGGCTGCTGGCGACGCGGGTGCGCAACGCCGGGATGCTGGTGCGCGGCAAGGCCGTCGACGAGGTCCCCAGCTCGGGCCGCGACCTGGTCGCGGTGGCGCGGGTGCTCGGCCAGACCGCGGCGGACGACCCCGGTGAGTTCCTCGACACGTACCGCCGGATCACGCGCCGCGCGCACACGGTGGTGGAGCACCTGTTCTACGAGGCTGATTAAGGTGGGGCGCGTGACCGATCGAGAGCCGTTCCGGACCCGGATCAAGGTCCGCCACTACGAGCTGGACACCCTGGGCCACCTCAACCACGCCGTCTACCACTCGTACGGCGAGGTTTCACGGCTCGAGCTGCTGGAGCAGGCGGGCGCACTCAACGGCGTCGAGGGCTTCGCGGCGGTGCTCCTGGAGTCCCACATCGTGTTCCGCAGGGAGATCCGCGCGGGCGACGTGGTCGACGTGACGTGCGACGCGAAGTTCGGCAGCGGCAAGACGTTCTCGATGGACTCGACCATCTACAAGGCCGACGGCACGCTGGCCGCGGAGATCACGTGCACGCTGGGCCTGATGGACCTGGAGCGCCGCAAGCTGGCGACGGACCCCCGAGGCCGTTTCGCCGAGGCGGGCGCGGACCTGAAGCTGCTGTCGACGGCCGAAGGCGACTGACCCCGTAGACGAGAAACGCCGGCGGCGAGGGCGTTTCCGCTCCTCGCCGCCGGCGTGCCCAAGGGACGCGTCAGCGGATCACACGTCGTAGTACAGGGCGAACTCGTACGGGTGCGGGCGCAGGCGCAGCGGGTCGATCTCGTTTTCGCGCTTGTACGAGACCCACGTCTCGATCACGTCCGGCGTGAACACGCCGCCCTCGAGCAGGTAGTCGTGGTCGGCTTCCAGCGTGTCGAGGACCGTGCCCAGGTCGCCCGGGACCAGCTTGACGTTCTTGGCCTCTTCCGGCGGGAGCTCGTAGAGGTCCTTGTCGATCGGGTCCGCCGGCTCGATCTTGTTCTTGATGCCGTCGAGCCCGGCCATCATCATCGCCGAGAACGCCAGGTACGGGTTGCCCGAGGAGTCCGGGCAGCGGAACTCGGCGCGCTTGGCCTTCGGGTTGTTGCCCGTGATCGGGATGCGGACGCAGGCCGAGCGGTTGCGCTGCGAGTAGACCAGCGAAACCGGGGCCTCGAAGCCCGGGACCAGGCGGTGGTAGGAGTTCACCGTCGGGTTCGTGAAGGCCAGCAGGCTCGGGGCGTGCTTGAGCAGGCCGCCGATGTAGTGGCGCGCCGTGTCGGACAGGCCCGCGTAACCGGACTCGTCGTGGAACAGCGGCGTGCCGTCCTTCCACAGCGACTGGTGGCAGTGCATGCCCGAGCCGTTGTCGCCGGCGAGCGGCTTCGGCATGAACGTCGCGGTCTTGCCCGCGGCGAACACGGTGTTCTTCACGATGTACTTGAACAGCTGCAAGTCGTCCGCCGCGTGCAGCAGCGTGTTGTACTTGTAGTTGATCTCGGTCTGGCCGGCGGTGCCCACCTCGTGGTGCGCGCGCTCGATCTCGAAACCGGAGCCCTGCAGCGCGCGGACGATGTCGTCGCGCAGGTCGGCGAAGTGGTCGACCGGCGGGACGGGGAAGTAGCCGCCCTTGAACTTCGTCTTGTAGCCCTGGTTGCCACCGACCTCTTCGGTACCGGTGTTCCACCAGCCCTCGACGGAGTCGATCTCGTGGAACGAGGCGTGCTCGGCGGAGTCGAAGCGGACCGAGTCGAAGATGTAGAACTCGGCTTCGGGGCCGAAGTACACGTTGTCGGCGACGCCGTACTCCGCGATGTACTGCTCGGCCTTGCGCGCGATGTTGCGCGGGTCGCGGCTGTACGCCTCACGGGTGAACGGGTCGTGCACGAAGAAGTTCAGCGAGAGCGTCTTCGCCTTGCGGAACGGGTCGATGCGCGCCGTCTCGGGGTCCGGCAGCAGCAGCATGTCCGATTCGTGGATCGACTGGAAACCGCGCACCGAGGAGCCGTCGAACGCGAGTCCCTCTTCGTAAGCCTCTTCGGTGAAGGCCTTCGCCGGGACCGTGAAGTGCTGCATCACGCCGGGCAGGTCACAGAACCGGACGTCGATGACTTCGACGTCCTCGTCCGTGATGAGGCGCTGAATGTCGTCTGGAGTAGTGGGCACCCTCGGTGACTCCTTCTCGTTCGAGCTCGTGCGGCAGTGCTCTCTTCGGCTCACGCTAAAAGCGCGGTGTTGCCCGACCGTCACCCGTATGTTTCGCCGGTGTTAACGGGTGGGTGGATACCGGGTATCCGACCAGGTCGGATGTGGTCCGCGCCACCGGCATACCCTGGACGGGTGGCGAGATGGACCGGAGAATGGCTGCCCGGCACGGGTGACGGTGGCCAGAGTACTGATCAGGACGGCGCGCGCTGGCCGGGCGAGAAGTTCGGTCTGCCCGAATCCGGCGTCGGCTCGGCGGCGAGCGGCGGGACCCGGCTGCTCGGGCTGCTCGCCGACCTCGTGGTCGCGGCCCTGGTCACGGCCATCTTCGTGCACCCCGACCTGCAGGACCCGGTCGCCATGCAGAACTTCAACCTGTGGTCCGGCGGCGTCTGGGCGGTCATCTCCGTCGTGTCCGCCGGCTTCTTCGGGTTCACCCCCGGGATGGGCGTGGTGGGCATCCGGGTGGCCCGTCTCGACGGCGCCGCCCTGGTCGGCCCGCTGCGGGCGCTGGTCCGCGCGGTCCTCACGTTCGTGATCATCCCGGCGGCCGTCCGCAACGCCGACGGCCGCAGCTGGCTGGACCGGCTGACGGGCACCGTCGTCATCCGGCTGCGCTGACCGCGCGCCGGAAAGCCGCAGCGGCAGCTGCGCTGACCACGCGGCCGCCGGACAGTCGCATCGGACGGCCTACTGGATCCAGCTGCGCCGACCACACAGCCGCCCGACAGCCGCAGCGGACGCCGGCTGGTCGACCGGCCCTGCCGGCGGCCCCGGCCCGGTCGGCCCGACATCGGCCGACTGGGTGGTCTCGGCTGCGTCCGGCATCGGCCCGCTTGGCCCGAGCGGCGCTCCCGGAGGGCGTCCCCCGGTATCGGTCGGCGTCGGCACTGCACCATCGGCGGCCCCAGGGGTGTCCCATCCGAAACCCGCCGCCGAAACCTGCTGCCCCGGCACCCCCGTACGAGAAAGGCCCCGTCCACCGGACGGGGCCTTCGTCGTCTGCGCGGGCTCGGGTCAGCGGCGGCGGATCGTGCGCTGGACGTTGCGCATCTTCGCGCCGGCGGGCATCGGGCCCTTGGGCATCGCCGCGCCGCGGTTGCCGAGTGCGGCCAGCTTCGCCTCGAGGGCGTCGACCTGGGCCGGCTTGAGGTTGCGGGGCAGCTTCATCAGGAAGCCCTGGAGCTTCTTGAGCGGGATCTGGCCCTCTTCGTGGCCGATCGTGACGTCGTAGATCGGGGTGTCGCCGATCAGCCGGGAGACGCGCTTCTTCTCCTGAGCGAGCAGCGTCTTCACGCGGTGCTGCGCGCCCTCGGCGACGAGCACCACACCCGGGCCGCCGAGCACCCGGTGCACGGCGTCGAGCTGGGTCGTCGCGGCGACGGTCGGCGTCACCTTCCACTTGCCGCGGAGGTTCTCGAGCGCCCACGCCGCCGCGCCGGGCTGGCCGTCGGCCTTCGAGTAGACCGTCTTCTGGACTCGCCGGCCGAAGATGATCATGGCGAGCAGCGCGCCGAGGATGATGCCCAGCGGGAGCAACACCCACTGGGAGTCGAAGAAGAAGCCGATCCCGAAGGCCACACCCGCGACGACGACGATCGAGCCGACCATCCAGGGGATGAGCCAAGGGTCTTCCTTGCGCTGCATCTTGAAGGCTTCGAAGAGCTGGCCACGCCGGGCCTTGCTCGCCGCGCGCTTCTCCTTCTTGGCCCGCTTGGCCGCTTCCTTGTCCTGCTGTCCCGCCATCTGACCAGGATACGGCCGCGTGCCCCTGCCCGGATTCCCCGTCCCCCTCTGCGAGGATGCGGGACGTGACTGGCGTACTTTCCCCGAAGAGCCGCACCCGTCTGCTCGATGGTCTCGACCCCGAGCAGCGCGCCGCCGCCAGTGCCCCGAGGGGGCCGGTCTGCGTCCTGGCCGGCGCCGGCACGGGCAAGACCCGCACGATCACCCACCGCATCGCCCACCTCGTCATGTCCGGGCACGTTTCCGCTGGTCAGGTGCTTGCCGTCACGTTCACGACGCGCGCCGCGGGGGAGATGCGCGCCCGGCTGCGCGGCCTCGGCGTCGACGCCGCGCAGGCGCTGACGTTCCACGCCGCCGCCCGCCGTCAGCTGCGTTACTTCTGGCCACGCGTGGTCGGCGGCCAGCCGTGGGACCTGCTCGAGAACAAGTTCCGCTACGTCGGCCAGGCCGCGACCCGGGCCAAGCTCGGCACCGAGATCGAGATCCTGCGCGACCTGGCGAGCGAGATCGAGTGGGCGAAGGCGTCGCTGATCAGCCCGGACGACTACCCGGCCGTCACCGCGCGCGCCCAGCGGGACATCCCCGCCCCGGCCGCCCAGGTCGCCGAGGTCTACCGCAACTACGAAGAGCTGAAGAACACCGCGCAGGTGCTCGACTTCGACGACCTGCTGCTGCACACGACGGCGGTGCTCGAGGAGCACGGCGTCGTCGCCGAGGAGTTCCGCGACCGCTACCGCTGCTTCGTCGTCGACGAGTACCAGGACGTCACGCCGCTGCAGCAGCGCCTGCTCGACGCGTGGCTCGGCGGCCGTGACGACCTGACGGTGGTCGGCGACGCCAACCAGACCATCTACTCCTTCGGCGGCGCGTCGCCGCGGTCGCTGCTGGAGTTCACCCGGCGCTTCCCGGAGGCGACGGTCGTCCGGCTCGAACGCGACTACCGGTCCACGCCCGAGGTCGTCGCGCTGGCGAACCAGGTGATCGGCGCCGCCCGCGGCCGGCCGGCGGGCTCACGGCTCAAGCTGATCGGCCAGCGCCCGTCCGGCCCGCAGCCGCGCTTCGCCGAGTTCGACGACGAGCACGTCGAGGCCGGTGCCGTCGCGCGGCGCGTGCGCGAGCTGCTGGACGGCGGCGTCGCGGCGAGCGAGATCGCGGTGCTCTACCGCGTCAACGCCCAGTCCGAGGCCTACGAGTCGGCGCTCGCCGAGGCCGGCATCCCGTACCTGGTCCGCGGCGGCGAACGGTTCTTCAACCGGGCCGAGGTCCGGCAGGCGATGTCCGCGCTGCGGACCGCGAGCGGCGACGGCAGCTCCGACCTGGTCACGACCGTGCGCTCGGTGCTCTCCCGCGTCGGCCTCACCGAGTCGCCGCCCGCCGGTGGCGCCGCGAAGGAGCGGTGGGACGCGCTCCTGGCGATCGTCGAGCTGGCCGAGGAGCTCGCCTCGACGGTCGCCGACGCCGACCTGCCGCGCTTCAACACCGAGCTGGAGCAGCGCGCCGCGGCGCAGCACCCGCCGACGGTCGAGGGCGTGACGCTCGCGTCGCTGCACGCGGCGAAGGGCCTCGAATGGGACGCGGTGTTCCTCGTCGGCCTCGCCGAGGGCACCGTGCCGATCCTGCACGCCGACAACGACGAGGCGGCGATCGAGGAGGAGCGGCGGCTGTTCTACGTCGGCGTCACGCGGGCCCGCGAGCACCTGTGGCTGTCGTGGGCGCTGGCCCGCACGCCGGGCGCGCGCCGCAACCGCCGTCGCAGCCGGTTCCTCTACGGCCTGATCCCGGAGGACCACCCGGCGGCCCGGGCCGCGCGGTCGCAGCAGAAGCAGGCCGCGCCGGTGAAGACGCGCTGCCGGGTGTGCGGCGGGCCGCTGCTGGAAACCCTCGACGTCAAGCTCGGCCGCTGCGGTCGCTGCCCGTCGTCGGTGGACGAGAACCTGTTGGAGCGGTTGAAGTCCTGGCGCGCGGACCGGGCCCGGGAGCTGAAGGTGCCGCCGTTCGTCGTGTTCACCGACGCGACGCTGATGGCCGTCGCCGAGCAGCGCCCGGTCGACGAGTCGGCGCTGGTGTCGATCTCCGGGATCGGCGCGACCAAGCTCGAACGCTTCGGCACGGAGATCCTCGGCGTCGTCCGCGCGTCGATGGGGTCCTGACGGCGGTCCTGATGAGGTCTTGACCGCGTTCGGACCATGATCCACGCGGCGAACCCGCTGCTCAGGGGCGATCTTCGTATCTTCGAGGATTTCCCCGTAATTAAGTTGCCCCGGTGTGGTGGGGGGCAATAACCTGCCAGTACCGAGCCCGAAGGGCTCGGCTGGGGATCCACGTGAAGTGCCGCTCCGCGGCCGCGTGTGCAGAGTACAGACGAAGGAGGTGCCGGTGAAATGACCATCAATCTGACGCTCACGAACCCGGGCACCCGTCTGTCCTGCGCCGCGGAAGTCGCGGCTGCACAGCGCCCGGGCACCGGTCTGCCCGTGAGCGCGCACGAGATCCGTGGCACGCGTCGCGTCATGCGGGGCTGGACCACCGGCGATGTCGTCGTCTTCGGGACCGAGGGCGTTCTCGCCGCGTACCCGCAGGCCGATCTGCCGACCATCAAGCAGTTCCGTGTTCCGTTGTCGATACGGGAGCGAAGTTCCTGACCCAGTCAGGACACTGAGGCTCACGAAGGCCGCGGAACCGGAAAACCCGGATCCGCGGCCTTCGTGTTTTTGGCTGCACAACCCAAGAGGAACAGCATTGCCCAGCTCCACGCCCAAAACCGAAACCCGTACGACACCAGGAGGAACCCACATGTCTTCGGCCATCGCCTACACCGCGGGTGAGGCAATATTCGCCGACCTGCTCGACCCCGTCACCGTCCCGGACGTGGCTCTGCCCTGCCGCTCGGGCGACGCGGACCTCTGGTTCGCCGAGTCCCCGGCCGAGCTCGAGCGCGCCAAGGCGTCCTGCGCCGACTGCCCGGTTCGCGAGGCCTGCCTGGCCGGCGCACTGGCCCGGCGTGAGCCGTGGGGCGTCTGGGGTGGCGAGATCTTCGAGCGCGGCGTCGTGATCGCGCGCAAGCGGCCCCGTGGCCGTCCGCGCAAGAACACCACCGTCGAGCCCGTCGCCGCCAAGAGCGGCGAGCACCGGAGCGCCGCCGCATGAGCGTCGAACCGATCACCACAAGGGACCACGAAGCGCGCAAACGCGTGCACCTGCAGTTGACGAAGACCGAGATCGAGGAGATCAGCGAGATGTTGCTTTACGAAGAACTGTCCAGGGCCCGAATACGGGATCTGGAGGAGGGCATCCGCACCCAGCGGGCCCGAGGTAGCGCCCGTGCCATCCGCCGGTGGAGCCGAGTAGCCAGATGGGCGGCCCAGCGCGCGGAGCGGTACGAGAACCAGAGCTGAGAGCAGGCCCCTGCCGCCCCGACGGCGGCAGGGGCCTGCCTGGGTTTGTGCAGGTCAATGGGGTTGCGTGTGGTTGTGTCGGCTGGCTCTGGTTTGTCGACGCCGCGGGGCCGGCCTTCGGCGCGCCCTCATCACGCTCGCACCGGCGACGGCTTGCGCCCGCCGATGGTCGCCGGTGCGGGTGGGGTCGGGCGCTGATCAGTGGGGAGACACGATCCCCTGGGGCCCCCGCCCCCGCCCCCGCCCCGCCTCGTCTGGTTGGTGTCTGGTTGTTCGAGCGCGCCTTTCTACCGGGTGGCGGTGTTGAATGGGGTGATGCCCGGACACACCCACGACGACATCGACTGGGCGGACCGCCTCGCCCAGCTGCGCATGGCCGACGCCCTCGATGCCGAGGCACTCGCGCCCGTCGCGCGGCGGCTCCTTTCCGGGTCGGCTGGTCGGCCGACCGTGGTCGATGTCGGGTGTGGGGCCGGCGGGATGAGCGTGCACTTCGCGCGTGAGCTGGCCCTTGGTGATGGGGGCACCGTCGTGCTGCTCGACGCCACACCCGCGTTGCTCGCCGAAGCGCAGCGGGCTGTGGCCACGGTCGCCGGTGAGAACGTCGAGGTCGTCGGCGTGCACGGTGACCTCGCCGACCCTCGGCTGGCCGACCGGGTGCCGGCCGCCGACCTCGTGTGGGCGTCCGGGGTGGTGCACCACGTCGGCGATCAGCAGGCCGCGTTGCGGACCCTGGCCGGGTTGCTGCGGCCGGGTGCGGTGCTCGCCATTTCCGAAGGCGGGCTCGAAATGCGTTGTCTCCCTTGGGATCTCGGAATCGGACGGCCCGGGCTGGAGCATCGGCTGCTCGCCGCGCGGGCCGAGTGGTTCGCCGGGATGCGGGCCGGCATCGCGGGCAGCGTCGCCATGCCCTACGGCTGGCCGCGCGCGCTTCGCGAGGCCGGGCTCGAGGACGTCGAGTCGTTCGGCGCGCTCATCGACCACCCGATGCCCGGCTCGGACCTGTTGCGCGAGTACGTGGTGCACCGCGTCGGCTGGCTCGCCGGGTCGGCGGGCGACCGCCTCGACGCCGACGACCGCGCGACGATCGCCGCCCTCACTGACCCCGCTGGCCCGGACTTCCTAGGCAGCCGTACGGACTTGTACGTGCTGGGCGCCAAGGCGATCCACAGTGGACGGTCCCGATGAGCGCGCCGGAGCCGGCCGCGTGCACACGCTGCGGGCGCACCCGCGGCGCCGACGACGACCCGGCTACGGCGCTCGCCTGGGTGTCCACCCGCGAGCGCGGCACGCTGCGGTGGCTGTGCCCGGACTGCGCGCGGCAGCATGTGCGCGACATCGAGGGCAAGCTGCCGGACGAGTACTGGTGATCACGAGGTTCCTCCGCGGGAGTCGGCTGTTGGGTTGGTGCTGTTCAGCAGCGGCCGACTCGGCGGCTGGCTGAGTCGCGCTGACGATCGGCCGGTCAGCGTGACGAGCCCATGCGCTTTCGCCGGGCCAGAGAAGATCATCAACGAGCAGGTCGGCAAGCGTGGCCTCGGCTTCGCTGCCGCGATGCCTGCGCCCGCCGCGCAGCCGCGCTGCCGGGTCGCGCCCCGCTGCGCAGCCGCGCTCGCCGCGCTGCCGGGTCGCGCCCCGCTGCGTAGCCGCGCTCGCCGCGCTGCCTGCGCACCCGACCTGCCGATCCGACGACCGAAGACTGAAGCAGGATCTGACTCGTCCGCGGTTCGGCGCCTGGTGCGGATGCCCTTCGGTCGGCTTGTGCGGTGTCGTCGATAAGGGCCGGGCAGGTGGCTGGGACGAGGGCAGTGTTCCCGAACGGCGCCGATGCCTCTGGCCAGCTTGTGCCGCGTCGTCGGTCGAGGCTGGAGTTGTGCTGGGCTCGCGGGCGTGTCTCGAGTGGCGCGGATGCCTTGGCCCGGTTTGCGCCGCGCGGTCGAGCGAGGCTGGGGCTCGGGGCGTGTCCCGAGCGGGTGCGGATGCCCGGTTCATGCTGCGTCTCCGGTCAGTGGTGTGGTCAGTGCCCGGACTCGGGGGCGTGGTGTTCTTGATGCTTCGCCGTAGGCCTGGACCAGCTCCTTCGCCACGTCGCGGGGGACCTGGCGTAACTGCCGGACCGTGCAGCGGACCAGGATGATTCCCGTGGCCGCCAGGGCCAGGTGGGTGAAGCCGCCCGTGGAGCTGGGGCCGCAGCGGTACTGCCAGGCCAAGCCGATCTCGTCCCACCACGCGTCGGCCTCGCCTATGCGGCGGCCTCGGCGGTCGCAGATCGTGACGTCCCAGCTCGGCGGTGGGAGCAGGGCCGTGTCCAGTACTCGCGCCGCCAGGCCGTGCGCGCGGATCGGGCCTTCGTCCAGACGGCGCAGGACCTTGCGGACCGCCGACGAGCCGCGCTGTGGGCCCGCCTCGAGCTCCGCCAGCAGCTGCTGGCGGTCGCATAGTCCCCAGTAGAGCGGCAGCGTCAGCAGCTGCCGGATCTGCGCCGGGTCGGGTTCCGCCCGTGCCAGGTCGAGCGCCGCGCGGGCCGGTGGGGCGAACGGCAGGCCGTCCACCAGCACCGGGTCCGGCAACCGGGACGTCCGGGTCGCGTGGATCCCCGCCTTCGCCATGACACGGCAGTAGTCGGGCACCAGCAGCTCGATCTCGCCGGTCGCCGGGCACTTCACGCCGTGGGCCCGCAGGGCGTCGGCGCCGCTGATCACCACCTTCGACCCGTAGCGCGCGATCGCGGCGTGCAGCAGGTGCTGCCGCGTCGGCGTGGTGTTGCGCAGCAGGACGACACCGGGGTGCAGGCGGCGCCACGGCCCGCCGGGGCCGCAGAGCCGCCGGGTTCTTCGATCGGACACCCCGGCCCTGCGTAGCTGTTCGAGGTTCATCACTTCGCCGGTGCCGGAGTTACCGAGGGCGAGCGGATCGGTGCGATGCGTAGCGGTCATGCATCGAGCATGAACGCTCCGCCAACCGGGTGGAACCCCGTTTCCCCGAGCTGTGGACAACTCGCCGGAATCCGCCCGTTCGCGGCCCGGCCTGTGGACAACTCAGCCGGCGAAACCGGCCTGCCAGCGCTCCACGATGCCCCGCGCCGGGATCTCCGCGTCGAGCTGGCAGAGGATGCCCGTCGAGCCCGCGGTGACCCGGTGGATCATCAGGTACTCGGGCGGCAGGTTGAGCGAGCGGCCGACCTTGAAGTCGTTGCCGCGGCTGTCGCCGACCCGCCACGCCTGCCGTTGCATCCACTTGCGCGTGAAGTGGAACGTCGGCTCGGCCAGCGGCTCGGTGAACGGCGCCAGGTAACGGAGCACCTCGTCCGCGGTCAGGTCGCTGTCCGGCCGGATGAACCGGTTCTCCCGCAGCAGGCGCATCAGCTCGGTGGACTCGCCGTCGAGGGCCAGCCGGGTCATCTCGCCCAGGTGGCGGGGGATGCCCTCGGGCAGCCGCGCGACGCCGCCGAAGTCGATGACGCACAACCGGTCGTCCGGGGTGATCATGAAGTTGCCCGGGTGCGGGTCCGAGTGCAGCAGGTGGACGCGCTCGGGCGACGAGTAGTGGAACTCCGCCAGCAGCTGGCCGGCCAGGTTCCGCGTCTCGCGGTCGCCGTCGGCGATCACCTTCGACAGCGGTGTGCCGGTGACCCACTCCGTCACGACGACCTTCGGCGCGCTGGCGACGACGCGCGGCACCAGGATGCCGGGGTCGCCGTCGAACGCCTTCGCGAAAGCCCGCTGGTGCTGGGCCTCGGCCTGGTAGTCGAGCTCCTCGTTCATCCGCGCGGCCAGCTCGGCCAGCAACGGCTTCACCTCGGTGCCGGGCACGAACGCCTGGAACAGCCTGCTGAACCGCTGCAGCTGCCGCAGGTCACTGCGCAGCGCCTCGTCGGCCCCCGGGTACTGGACCTTGACGGCGACCTCGCGGCCGTCGTGCCAGACCGCGCGGTGCACCTGGCCGATGCTCGCGGCCGCCGCCGGCTCGTCGTCGAACGAGGTGAAGCGGCCGGCCCAGGTCCGGCCCAGCTGCTCGGCGAGGACCCGGTGGGTCTGCCGGGCCGCCATCGGCGGGGCCGCGGCCTGCAACTTCGTCAGCGCCTCGCGGTAGGGCTTCGCCATGTCGTCCGGCACCGCGGCCTCGAACACGCTCAGCGCCTGGCCGAACTTCATGGCCCCGCCCTTGAGCGTGCCGAGCACCTCGAACAGCTGCTCGGCGGCCTTGGCCGACAGCGTGGCGTTCACCTGCTCCGCGCTCTGGCCGGCCAGCCGCTTGCCCCAGCCGCTGACCGCCCGTCCGGCCATCCCGAGCGGGAGGCTGGCGAGCTTGGCGGTGCGGGCCGCACCCTTGCTCGGCATCGCGGTGTCACGATCGGCGGCGTCGCGGAAGTCGGTCACCTCGTCGATTCTGCCTTGCGCACGCGTCCGCGCGCAGCCTGCTCGCGGCGTCTTAGTGGCCTACGTCTCCTGTTGCGCCGCGGGTGGACCGCACCCGCACCTCGGGTGCGGCGGCCAGCCGCGGTGGCGGATGCGGCCGTCGAAGGCGTCGATCTCGAGGGTCGCGTTCCACGACGGCGGCGCCAGCTCGGCGGGGGAGAGCAGCCGCATGGACTGCGCGACGGCCAGCGACGCGCACGCCTGGACCGCGCCGAGGTCGGGCCGCTGGTGCCGCCCGGCGAGCTGGCCGGCGACGCGTGGCCAGCACGGGTCGAGATCGGTCCGGTGCAGGTCGGCGCAGCGCAGGCACGAACTTCGGCCCGGCACCACCAGCGGCCCGACGATGCCGGTCCCGTCGCGGACGCGGACCGCCAGGTGGGGCACGCCGTCGTCCATCAGCTCGGCGACGACCTCGGGCGCGGGCACGATGGCGTCGGTGAGCAGCACCAGGTCGGGGTAGCGGTCGTGGAGCCGCGTGACGCGCACCCGCGCGTCGATCCGGCGGATCAGGTCGGCGAGCGCGTGGCGCCGCGGCCGGCCCAGGTCCGCCTCGGTGAAGCCGGAGCCGAGGTCGTGCTCGGTCACCGCGCCGGGCAAACGCGGCTCGATGTGCCCGATCCCGGCGTTGGCCAGCAGGACCGCCACGGCGACCGCCACGCGGCCGTCACCCTGGACCGAGATCGCCGTCGCGCGCCGTCGGTCGGCCAGCGCGGCCTGGTGGTGACGTGCCCGTAGCGACCACAGGCCGATCTCGCCGCGGAGCACGGCGCTGTCGGGCGCGCCGGCCTCGGTGACCAGGCCGAGGGCGGTCAGCTGGAGCAGGAGCGTGCGCAGCTGATCACGGTGTTCGCTCTCGGCGAGCAGGATCCGCTCGACGGGCGCCCGGCCGTCGAGCAGCCGCAACCGCGTGACGAGGTTCGGGGGCAGGCCTTCGATGGCCACGCCGTGGCGCGGGTCGAGGCCGATCTGGATCTCGTCCGGGCCGCGTTCCAGCACGGTCAGGCCCGGGAGCAGGGCCGGAAAGGCGGGCAGCGGGACCGGTGGCATGTCCGCGGGGGAGAGCAGCATGTCCGCAGAATCGCATCCACCGGCGACCCTCGGACCTCGGAAGGACCCGGAACGGCCGAGTTGTCCACAAGTGGAGGTAGTTGTGGATAACTCGGGTCTGTGACCTTAAGAAGCTCGGAGTTGTCGGTGGGTGGCCTTACCGTTGTCGAGTGGTCGAAGCACGGATGCCCTCACTGAGGAGCCGAGGGGACGAGAACCCCTCGTCGGACACACCCGAACACAAGGTCGAAGTGCGGCGCAGCCAGCGCCGGCACCGGACGGTCACCGCGTACTGGAACGACGACACGCTCGTCGTGCTCATCCCGGCGCGGATGACGAGGGCGGAGGAGAAACACTGGGTCGCCGAGATGGAGCGCAAGCTGCAGCGCTCGGAACCACGTCGGCCGGCGTCCCCGAAGGCGTCGGACGAAGCCCTGCTGGCGCGCTGCGCGCAGCTGTCGGGCAAGTACCTGGGCGGCACCGCGGTGCCGGCGAGCGTCCGCTGGGTGCCGCCGATGCGCACGCGGTGGGCGTCCTGCACGCCGGTCGACGCGACCATCCGGGTCAGCGACCGGCTGCGGAAGGTCCCGCCGTGGGTCCTGGACTACGTCCTGGTGCACGAGCTGGCGCACCTGCGCGAGCCCGGGCACGACGCGGCGTTCTGGGCGTTGGTGCAGCGGTACCCGAAAGCGGAGCGCGCGATGGGGTACCTGGAAGGACTGTCGGCGGCCGCCGGGTGGGGGATCTCCACCGAGGACTGACCGCGTGACGGTTTCGGACGGAACCGGGGTGATCCGCAGGTGCGGGTCACCCCGGTTGACGTTGGGGGCGTGGCGGCGGTCGGGTTGGCGAACTCGAGGCTTGGAGGGGTCGGTTTCCCTGCTCGGACGTTCGGCCGGCGTGCCTGGGCGGTGGGTTCGCGTACCTGAGGGGTCGACTCGCGTACTTGGGCGGACGACTCGCGTAACCTGGAGGGTCGGCTCGTGCACTCGGAGGGTCGGCTCGCGTGCTTAGGGGGGGGTCGACTCGCGTGACTGGGAGGTCGACTCGCGTGATTGGAGGGTCGACACGTGTGACTGGGAGGTCGACTCGTGTGATTGGAGGGTCGGCTCGCGTGATTGGGGGGTCGACACGGGTGATTTGGGGCGACGCGATGGGGCGTGAGGCTGGATGCAGAACCGGGCGCCTCGCTGGTGCGGGGCGCCCGGTCTGGTGTGAAGCTCAGCTTTTGTCGTCTGGGGTGTCGGTGTCGGTGTCTGTGGACGGGGGCTCGGCCTTTTCTCGCTCTTCGCGCTCCGTGCGCTCCAGCTCGGCCATCGGGTCCAGGTCGTCCGCTGTGCCGCTCTGGCCGACTCGGGCCGAGAAGTCCAGGGGCTCGTCGAGGTCCTCGGCCGTCGGCATCAGGTCCGGGTGGGACCACAGGGCGTCGCGCTTCTCGATGCCGTGCTGCTCACCCACCATGTTCCACAGCGTCGACGCCGCTCGCATGCGGCGGGGGCGCAGCTCCAAGCCCACCAGGGTGGCGAACGTCTGCTCGGCCGGACCACCGGTCGCGCGGCGGCGGCGCAGGGTCTCGCGCAGGGCGTCCGCGCCCGGCAGCCGATCACCGACGGCCTCGGCCACGACCACGTCGACCCAGCCCTCGACCAGGGCGAGCAACGTCTCCAGGCGGTTCAGCGCGCCCTTCTGCTCCTCCGTCGTCTGCGGCTCCAGCAGCCCGGACGACATGGCCTCTTCGATGCTCGCCGGGTTCGACGGGTCGATCTGGCCGGCCAGGGACTCCAGCGCCGACGTGTCGACCGAGATCCCGTGGGCGAACTCCTCGACCGTCGCCAGCAGCCGCTGGCGCAGCCACGGCACGTGCGTGAAGAGCCGCTGGTGGGCCGCCTCGCGGGCGGCCAGGAAGACGAGGATCTCGCTGTTCGGCAGCTCCAGGCCTTCGGCGAACTTCTCGATGTTCGCCGGCAGCAGCGCCGATGTCCCCGGAGGTGCCAGCGGGAGGCCGATCTCGGAGGACGTCAGCATCTCCGACGCGAGCTGCGCCAGCGCGTTGCCGAGCTGGGAGCCGAAGGCCATCCCGCCCATCTGCCCCATCATCTGCATCAACGGGCCGGCGGCCTGCTTGGCCTCCTCGGGCAGCGCCTCCATCCAGGCGCCCGAGATCCGCTGGGCGACCGGGTCGCAGAGCCGCTGCCACGTGGGGAGCGTCTTCTCCACCCAGGTGCGCGGCGACCAGGCGACCGTCGACGTCGCGCCCGCGGGCAGGAACGTCGCCGGGTCGAGCCACATCTCCGCGAGGTGGGCCGCGTCACGCACGGCGGCGTTCGAGTCGTCACTGCCGGAGAAACCGAGCCGGCTCTCGCCGGTGTTGCCGGCGCTGCCCAGGTTCTGCAGGGCGATCTGCTTGGCGAGATCGTAGTTCACCGGCCCGCTGGAAGTACCGGCCTGACTGAGCATCTGGCCCAGTTGGCTCAGCATCTGACCGAGCTGGTTGAAGGCCTCGGCGCCGGACTGCTGCCCGCCCTCCGAGGGGTCGTTCTCACCTCGTTTGTCGGGATCGGAAGGTCCGAAGCCGAACGGGGGTTTGCTCATGGGTCCACCGTACGCGGGTCGGGCGCCCCGAAGCGCGTCAACCGGACCCATGTGCGTGGCCTTCACCGAGAAGCGA
Organism: Amycolatopsis sp. NBC_00348; assembly: GCF_036114655.1. Lineage (NCBI taxonomy): Bacteria > Bacillati > Actinomycetota > Actinomycetes > Pseudonocardiales > Pseudonocardiaceae > Amycolatopsis > Amycolatopsis sp. NBC_00348. The sequence continues at coordinate 9,688,258 of NZ_CP107994.1, forward strand.
ACACGGTCACCGTACGCTGTCGGGCGTGACCAAGTCCTCCGAGGAGACCGCCCCCGCGACGACCCCGCCGGAAACGCCGCCGGAGCGGACCGGAGAGGCCCGCCGGATGACCCGCCGGGGCTGGACGCTCGTGGTCAGCGGCTCGCTGTTCCTGGTGTTCGTGGTGCTCGGTTCGGTCGTGCCGGTGCCGTTCGTGGCGATCAGCCCGGGCCCGACCTACGACACGCTCGGTCGCGACGCGGCGGGCAACCCGGTCATCCAGGTCGCCGGTCACGACACCTTCCAGACCACCGGCGAGCTGCGGATGACGACCGTCTCCCTGCACGACGGCGTGACCCTGTTCCAGGGCCTCGGCTTCTGGGCGAGCGGCCGGTACGCGCTGGCGCCGCGCGAGGAGTACTTCAAGCCGGGCGAGACCAACGAGCAGGTCAAGCAGGAGAACATCCAGCAGCTGCAGGACTCGCAGACCAACGCCCAGGTCGCCGCGCTGCGCAAGCTCGGCTACCCGGTCAAGGTGCTGGCGAAGGAGATCGTCTCCGGCAGCCCCGCGGACCACGTGCTGGCCCCCGGCGACAAGCTGATCACCGTCAACAACAAGAAGATCGTCGAGGCCGCGGACGTGCGGGCCGCGCTGGCCGGCACCCTGCCCGGCCAGACCGTCCAGATCACCTTCCAGTCCGACGGCCAGCCGGAGCGGACGGTGCCGCTCACCCTCGCCTCGCGCCCCGACCGCAAGGAGGGCTTCATCGGCCTCACCGCGGTCGACCGGGCCGACGCGCCGTTCAACGTGACGATCTCGCTGCAGGACGTCGGCGGCCCGTCGGCCGGGCTGATGTTCACCCTGGCGATCATCGACCGGCTCCGGCCCGGCGACCTGGCGGCCGGGCGGCACATCGCCGGCACCGGCGAGATCACCGAGACGGGTGAGGTCGACCCGATCGGCGGGATCTCCTTCAAGGTCGTCGGCGCCCGGGAGGCGGGGGCCACCGACTTCCTCGTGCCCGAGCACAACTGCGCCGAAGCGAAGACGACCGCGCCGTCCGGGCTGAACCTCATCAAGGTGTCCACACTGGACGACGCGCTCGCCCAGCTGGCCAACCTCAAGGCGGGACGGCCGACCGCGTCGTGCTGAGCGGCCGGGCACCCAGCGGCCGTCAGGGCATCAGTGTCGCCTTCAGCGCTTCGATCAGATTCGGGGCCAGGTCCGGGCTTTCGACGATCTCGTCGACGGACTCGTCGCCGTCTTCGGCCGTGCCGATCCCGCGCAGGCGCATGACGCACGAGCGCGCGCCCTCGCGCAGCACCGCGGCCACCAGCCGGGCTTCGGTCCGCTGGGGGTGGTCGGCGGCGGCGCGGCGCAGGCTGTCCGCGTCCGCCTCGGCGACGTCGGGCAGCTCCGACTCCGAGCCCGGCGGCAGCACGATGATCTCCTGCGCCAGCGCGCACCCGATGACCAGGTCGGGCCAGGCGATCCGGCCCAGCGCCTCGGCGAGGTCGCCCTCGGGCAGGGCCTCCTGCGCCACCGGCGTCAGCGGGTTGGCCCGGTCCAGCTGCCCGGCCAGCTCCGGCTGCTCGTCGAGCAGGGCCGCCGTCGGCACCAGCGCGAACAGCTGGGGCGGCTGGTCCCAGCCGGCCGCGGCCATGAACTCCTCGATCTCACGGGCGAGTGCGGCGACACCGGGGACGGCCGGGTGCGGTTCGTTCATGCGCACATGGTGGCAGGCGCCCCCGCGCGACGCGGTCGCGAGTCCGGTTTGGGCGGGTCCCGGGAACTTCCTGCGGCATCCGTAGAGTTAGGTCATCAGGAGGCGCACGCGTCTCCGTGTAACAAGCATTCACGAAGACAGGAGCGTGCACCGTGGCGACTCGGCCCCCGGTGAGCCTGCCGAAGCTGTCCCGGCGCAGCCGGATCCTCCTCATCATCGCCGCGGTGATCGTGCTCGCGCTGTTGCTGGGGGCCCGCCTGCTGGACACGTACGTCGACTGGCTGTGGTTCGGCGAGGTCGGCGCGCGATCGGTGTTCACCACCCAGGTGGTCACTCGCGTCGTGCTCTTCTTCGCCGTCGGGTTGCTCGTCGGCGGGGCCCTCGCGATCAGCCTGATGATCGCCTACCGCTCCCGGCCGGTGTTCGTGCCGATCTCCGGCGCCGACGACCCGCTGGCGCGCTACCGCTCCGCGATCGTCGCCCGGATCCGCCTCTTCGGCATCGGCATCCCGGTGCTCACCGGCCTCATCGCCGGGCTGTCGGCCCAAAGCGACTGGCAGGTGGTGCAGCTGTTCCTCAACGGCACCTCGTTCGGCCAGACCGACCCCGAGTTCGGCAACGACATCGGCTTCTACGCCTTCGACCTGCCGTTCTTCAACTGGCTGCTCGGCTGGCTGTTCATCACCGTCGTCATCTCCTTCTTCGGCGCGCTGATCTCGCACTACGTCTTCGGCGGCATCCGCCTCGCCGGCAAGGGCGGCCAGCTCGCCGGCCCGACCCGCGCGCAGCTCGCCATCACGGTCGGCCTCTTCGTGCTGCTGAAGGCGGCGGAGTACTTCGTCGACCGGTACAACCTGCTGTTATCCGACCGGGGCGCGCCGCTGTTCATCGGCGCCACCTACACCGACCTGAACGCGGTCCTGCCCGCGAAGCTGATCCTGCTGTGCATCTCGGTGATCTGCGCGATCGCGTTCTTCGCCGGTGCGTTCCTGCGCAACCTGCAGCTGCCGGCCATCGCCCTCGTCCTGCTGATCCTGTCGAGCATCCTGGTCGGCGTCGCCTGGCCGGCCATCCTCGACCAGTTCTCGGTGAAGCCGAACGCAAACGAGAAGGAAGCGACGTCCATCCAGCGCAACATGGACGCCACCCGCAAGGCGTTCGGCCTGACCGACGTCCAGTACCAGCAGTACTCGGGCAAGTCCGACGCGACCGCGAGCGAGGTCAAGTCCGACACCGGCACGATGTCGAACATCCGGCTGCTCGACCCGAACGTCCTCTCCGACACCTTCACCCAGCGCGTCGGCCGCGAGAACTTCTACGGCTTCCCGGCCAAGCTCGACATCGACCGCTACACCGTCGGCGGCACCACGCAGGACTACATCGTCGCGGCGAAGGAGATCAAGACCGAGGGCCTGACCGGCAACCAGACCAGCTGGATCAACAAGCACCTCGTCTACACCCACGGCAACGGCTTCGTCGCCGCGCCGGCCAACACGATCGACCGCGCGGTCAAGGACGCCAACTCCGACGGCGGCTACCCGATCGCCACCACCAGCGACACCCAGAACCCGACCGGCGCCGGCGCCAACGGGAGCGCCCCCGGCATCGAGGTCAAGGAACCCCGGATCTACTACGGCGAGCTGTCCGCCGCGGACTCCGACTACGCCATCGTCGGCGGCACCTCGGGCAACGCGCCCGGCGAGTACGACACCGCCACCGACCGCTACACGTACAAGGGCACCGGCGGCGTCTCGATCGACAACTGGTTCAACCGCCTGGCCTTCGCCGCCGAGTACGGCGAACGGAACATCCTGTTCTCCGACGCCATCGGCGACAACTCGAAGATCATGTACAACCGCGACCCGCGCGACCGCGTCAGCAAGGTCGCGCCGTGGCTGACCCTCGACGGCGACCCGTACCCGGCGGTCGTCGACGGCAAGATCCAGTGGATCATCGACGGCTACACCACCATCAACAACTTCCCGTACTCGCAGCAGACGCAGCTCGGCGCGGCCACCAACGACTCCCTCAACGGCGTCGCCCGTCAGGGCAACAGCTCCATCAACTACATCCGGAACTCGGTCAAGGCCACGGTCGACGCCTTCAACGGCACCGTGAACCTGTATTCGATCGACGACAAGGAACCGGTCCTCAACGCCTGGGAGAAGGTCTTCCCCGGACTCGTGAAGCCCAGCTCCGCGATCTCCGAGGACCTGCGGGCCCACTTCCGCTACCCCGAAGACCTCTTCAAGATCCAGCGCGAGCTCCTGTCCCGCTACCACGTGAGCAACCCGCAGGAGTTCTACTCCCAGCAGGCCTTCTGGAGCGTCCCGCAGGACCCGACCGCGGAAGGCGGCGCCAACCCCGCCGCGGCCGGCGCCGCCAACCAGCCCGGGTACTACGTCCTCGCGGACACCCCGGGCCAGACCCAGCCGACCTTCCAGCTGACCAGCTCGCTCACCGGCCTCCAACGCCAGTACCTCGCGTCCTGGATGTCGGTGTCCTCCGACCCGGTCGACTACGGCAAGATCCGCGTCCTCCAGCTACCCAGCGCGGCCACCGGAGCCACCCAGGTCGACGGCCCGGTCCAGGTCCAGAACCGGTTCCAGAGCGATCCACGCGTCGCGCAAGACCGGACCCTGTTCAACAACCCCAACGTCATCCCGATCTACGGCAACCTGATCACGCTCCCGGTCGCCGAAGGGTTCCTCTACGTCGAACCCGTCTACATCCGGCAGCGCAACCAGAACAGCTATCCACAGCTGGCCCGCGTCCTCGTCTCGTACGGACCCAAGGTCGGCTACGGCGCGACCCTCCAGGAAGCCCTCGACCAGGTCTTCGGCACCGGCACCGGAGCGGCCACCACCACGCCGCCCCAGTCCGGCCAGCCGACGACCACGCCGACCACGCCGACGACCACACCGCCCAACACCGGCGGCGGCAACGCGGCCCTCGACAGGGCCGCCGCCGACATCGAGTCGGCCATCGTCAAACTCCAAGCCGCCCAGAAATCCGGCAACTTCGCCGACCAAGGCGCGGCACTGGCCGCCCTCGACGCGGCCGCGAAGGCCTACCAGTCGGCCAAGGCACAACCGGCCACCACACCCAGCGCGACACCCAGCACCACACCCACCAGCCAGCCCGGCGGGTGAGGTCGACGTCCTAAGTGACCCTGCTTTGCGCCCGCCCGAAACCAGGGCGTAAAGTAGGGAACACGACGCGGGGTGGAGCAGCTCGGTAGCTCGCTGGGCTCATAACCCAGAGGTCGCAGGTTCAAATCCTGTCCCCGCTACGGATGTGGGAGGCCTGTGTCGACGGAGAACGTCGACCGGGCCTCCTTCGCATTTCCCCTGGGGGTCGAACCCCCAGACCCCCGCCAGGGGGGCTTCGCCGCCCCTGGACCCCCCTTCGGGTGGTCAGGCTGTCAGGTCAGCCACGGCTCTGTTTCTCCCGTTGTGTTTGCTACGTAGCCGTCTGGGCGGATCAGGGCCCTTGTTACGTCTGGCCAAGGGAGTTTGTCCACTGCGGCCACTTTGACGTCTGAGTGGGGGCTTTCTGTTTCGGTTGTTGTCAGTAGGACGAACTTTCCCTTGTGGAACCAGTCGCTTGCGTTGCCTGTCTTGGTTTTGAAGTCTGGTAGGCGGGTTCCTGTTGCCGGGTGGGCGTTCTGGGGGGCTTTGTAGGTGATGCTCAGGCCTGATATCAGGCCTGACAAGTAATGTTGGGCTTGGGGGAGTTCGGACATTGCTCGGAAGAGCTTTCGTAGCGCCAGAAGTTCTGGGGTTGAGGGGATCAGGGCTGACTGGGCCGCTACGTTTTGTACTACCGCCTCTGCTACTGGGCGGCGTTCTTGTTCGTAGGTGTCCAGTAGGTCTTTGTGGCCCGTGCCTTTTAGTTGTGCTGCCAGTTTCCAGCCCAGGTTCATGGCGTCCTGGATGCCCAGGTTGAGGCCCTGGCCTCCTGCTGGGAAGTGCGTGTGGGCTGCGTCGCCTGCCAGTAGTACTCGGCCTACCCGGTACCTTGCGGCCAGTCTCGAGTCGTCTCCGAAGCGGGATGCCCAGCGGATCTCTTCGACCTTCGTCTCCGCGCCGTACGTCTTGGTGATCACGTCGCGGACTTCTTCGTCCGTTACCTCCGCTCGGAGGTTCGCCGGGCGGTTCAGGCGGTCTCCGTAGGCCAGGCGGTACAGGTTCGGTTCTGACAGCGGGATCAGGCCCGTGTACTTGCCGATGCCGTCCGTGGTGACGATGTTGCGCATCGACCGCCACTCGCTCTGGGCTCCCGGTGGGGTGGCCGCGAACCGGACGTCCGCCACCACTCCGTGGCCGCGGCCGTCGATCCCTTCGAACGGTAGGTTCAGCGCTTTGCGGACCGCGCTTCGGCCGCCGTCGCAGCCCACCAGGTAGGACGCTCGGATTCTCGTCGTGGTGGTGGTGACCGTGACGGCCTCTTCGTCCTGGGTGAACTCCTTCAGCTCCTGGCCTCTGAGGACCTTCACGCCCTGCTCGGCCAGCCGCTCCTCCAGGGCCGCCTCCACTTGGGCCTGGGGGATGCCCAGCTGGTACGGGTGGCGCGTGTCCCAGCCGGCGTAGCTCACCGGGATCATCGCGAAGTGGCCTTCGCCCACCGTCGCGAACGACCGCCGCTCCGCCCGGCCCAGCAGGCCGCGCAGGTCCAGCACCTCCGCGGTGCGCGGCTGGAGGTTCAGGGCCTTCGACAGCCCCGTCCGCTCCGCCAGGCGCTCCAGCACCACGACGTCCACTCCGGCCAGTGCCAGCTCGTTCGCCAGCATCAGCCCGGTCGGCCCCGCCCCGGCGACGACCACCGCCGCCGTCAGCTCGTCCATGAGATCCCCTTAACAACGTTAAATTGACGTGCCCCGAGGATGCCCTTAACATCGTTAAGCTGTCAAGTTCGGACGCTGAGGAGATCGTGGACATGGCCCTGACCAGGCGGGACATCGCCCGTGCCGGGCTCAGGCTGCTCAACGAGGTCGGCCTGAACGGCCTCACGCTGCGGCTCATCGCCACCGAGCTCGGCGTCAAGGCGCCGGCGCTCTACTGGCACCTGAAGAACAAGCAGGAGCTGCTCGACGAGATGGCGACGCAGATGTACGCCGACGCCGAACGGGAGCCGCCGGAGCCGCTGGGGGAGTGGGAGACCGTCGCCTACCGCGCCCGGGCGGCGCGCCGGATGATGCTGGCCTACCGCGACGGCGGGAAGGTCTTCGCCGGGACCTACCTCGGCGACCTGAGCCTGGTCGGCGAGCACGCGTTCCGCCGGAGCATCGACGCCGGGCTGGACGCGCGGCGGGCGGACCAGGTGCTCTTCACCGTCTACAGCTTCGTCGTCGGGTTCACCATCGAAGAGCAGGCCGTCTACCCGACGCCCGGCCAGCTGGACGAGCGCTACCGGGGCGCGCCCGGCGGCTCGGTGCTCACCGACGTCGACGCGCGGTTCGAGGACGGCCTGGAGATCGTCCTCGGCGGCGCTCGCGGCTGGCTCGGGCTGGCATAACGCCTGGTCAGCGAGTTTTGGGACCCCCCTGTGAACGCCTTGAACGCACCGTGTAATCTTTCTCAAGTACCACAACGGCGCGGGGTGGAGCAGCTCGGTAGCTCGCTGGGCTCATAACCCAGAGGTCGCAGGTTCAAATCCTGTCCCCGCTACCACCAGGAGGCGCGTTCTCGGGAAACCGGGAACGCGCCTCTTTTTGTCATGTTCGTACGACTTTCGCCGCCGACTTTTCCGTGAAACTGTCGAATCGCTACGAATTCCGCCAGCCGGGCTCTCGTTCCCGATGGTTGCGGTGCGTGTCCACTGTGGGCCAAGCGGGGACGGCCGCCCGGCGAACTCACCTGCCTGGTGGTTGTCACCACCGTCCGGATGCGGCTGGTCGGACCAATGCGTGGTCACCGTGGTAGCGCTGCGTGTCCGGGGTCCACTGTGGACCAGAGCGGATTGGGCCGAACGAGGGGATCTCACTAGCCACAATGGACAGATCCGCTGACCACTGTGGACACAGGCGACGATAAGTGGGAATGTAGAGGGCGTGTCCGAATTGAATGCAACAGCCGCCGCCCTGCTCGGTCTGCTCCACGACGGTCCCGCCACCGGCGGGCAGCTCGTCGCGGGCGCCGGTGAGCGCTTCGGTGCCTTCTTCAGCGTCACCCGCAGCCAGGTGTACCGGGAGCTCCCGGCGCTGTCCAAGGAAGGTCTCGTCCGGCTCGGCAAGCAGGGCCCGCGCTCCAGTCAGCAGTACCTGATCACCGCCGCCGGCAAGAAGGCCTTCAAGACCTGGCTGACGTCCGAGGCCGGTCCCGACCACCTGCGCAGCCCGCTGATCCTGCGGCTCGTGCACGCCGGTTCGTTGACGGCCAAGCAGCGCGGGTCGCTGCTCGAGTCGGCGCGCACCAGCTACGGCCAGCAGCTCGACGACGCGAAGACGGCCACGAAGTCGGCCGAAGGGCCCTACGAAAAGGCCGTCGCCGAGTTCGCTCAGGCTCAGGCCAAGGCCGCCCTGAAGCTGCTCGACGCCATCCCGTCGGCCTGAGGTTGACCCCGCCCACGACCGGTGCTCGCGACCGGTCGTGGGTTTTGCCGTAACCTCGACAAACGTGAGTGATGAGTTCGACGCGGCATTGAAGGACCTGACCGGCAAGCTGACGCAGATCGAGTCGGTGATGGACCTCGACGCGTTGCGCGCGCAGGTGGCCGACCTGGAGCAGCAGGCTTCGAGCCCCAACCTCTGGGACGACCCCGAAGCGGCGCAGAAGGTGACCAGCCAGCTCTCCCACCGGCAGAGCGAGCTGCGGCGGGTCAACGACCTGCGCCAGCGGCTCGACGACCTGGGCGTGCTGTACGAGCTCGCCGGCGACGAGGGTGACGCCGGCAGCATGGGCGAGGCCGAGGGCGAGCTGACCGAGCTGGGCAAGGCCATCGACGGCCTCGAGGTCCGCACCCTGCTCTCCGGCGAGTACGACGACCGCAACGCCGTCGTCACCATCCGCTCCGAGGCCGGCGGCGTCGACGCCGCGGACTTCGCCGAGATGCTGCTCCGGATGTACATGCGCTGGGCCGAGCGCCACGGCTACCCGACCAACGTCTACGACATCTCCTACGCCGAAGAGGCGGGCATCAAGTCGGCGACGTTCACGGTGACCGCCCCCTACGTCTACGGCACCCTCTCGGTCGAGCAGGGCACCCACCGGCTCGTCCGGATCTCGCCGTTCGACAACCAGGGCCGCCGCCAGACGTCGTTCGCGCACGTCGAGGTGCTGCCCGAGGTCGAAGAGGTCGACCACGTCGACATCGCGGAGAAGGACATCCGCGTCGACGTCTACCGCTCGTCCGGCCCCGGCGGCCAGAGCGTCAACACGACCGACTCCGCGGTGCGCATCACGCACCTGCCGACCGGCATCGTCGTCTCCTGCCAGAACGAGAAGTCGCAGCTGCAGAACAAGGCCGCTGCGCTCAAGGTCCTCCAGGCCCGGCTGATGCTGCGCAAGAAGGAAGAAGAGCGCGCCGAGATGGACGCGCTCAAGGACGGCGGCTCCAGCTGGGGCAACCAGATGCGCTCCTACGTGCTGCACCCGTACCAGATGGTCAAGGACCTGCGGACCGAGTTCGAGGTCGGCAACCCGTCCGCGGTGCTCGACGGCGAGATCGACGGGTTCCTCGACGCCGGCATCCGCTGGCGGAAGCAGTCCGCGGCCGTTTAACGGTGCAAGGGGTGTTCGCGTGACCGCTCACCGTGCGCAAACGCCCCTTGCTCCACCCGGGTGGCCCGGGCAACCGGGGCTTCACGAGACCGGTGGGTAGTATGCCGAATCGTGATCCGGCTCGAAGAGGTTTCCAAGGTCTACAAGACCTCGACGCGGCCCGCGCTCGAGCGGGTGTCCGTCGACATCGAAAAGGGTGAGTTCGTCTTCCTGATCGGTCCCTCGGGATCGGGGAAGTCGACCTTCCTCCGGCTGCTGCTGCGCGAAGAGACGCCGAGCAAGGGTCGCGTGGTGGTGTCCAACTTCGACGTCGCCAAGCTGGCCCGCCGCCGGGTTCCCCGCCTGCGGCAGACCATCGGCTGCGTGTTCCAGGACTTCCGCCTGCTGGCCAACAAGACCGTCGCCGAGAACGTCGCGTTCGCCCTCGAGGTCATCGGCAAGCCCGGCCCGACCATCAAGAAGGTCGTCCCCGAGGTGCTGGAGCTCGTCGGCCTCGACGGCAAGGCGGACCGGCTGCCCAACGAGCTCTCCGGTGGTGAGCAACAGCGCGTGGCGATCGCTCGCGCGTTCGTGAACCGGCCGCTGGTGCTGCTCGCCGACGAACCGACCGGGAACCTGGACCCCGACACCAGCCAGGACATCATGCTGCTGCTGGAGCGGATCAACCGCACCGGCACGACCGTCCTGATGGCGACCCACGACCACGGCATCGTCGACTCCATGCGCCGCCGCGTCGTCGAGCTGCAGCTCGGCCGGGTGGTCCGCGACGACGCCCGCGGCGTCTACGGCATCGGCCGCTGACCGCCCACCCCCGCACGCCCCCGACCCCAAGGACCTGCACCCGACATGCGCGCCAGTTTCGTCTTCAGTGAGGTAATCACCGGCCTGCGCCGGAACATCACGATGACCATCGCGATGATGCTGACCACGGCCGTGTCGCTCGCCATGCTCGGCGGCGGCCTGCTGGCCGTGCGGACGATCGACAAGATGAAGTCCAACTTCCTCGCCGACGTCGAGGTTTCGGTCTACCTCACCGACGACATCAGCGCGAACGACAAGAACTGCACCCAGTCGCTGTGCGAGTCGCTGCGCTCGGACCTGCAGGGCAACGACGGCGTCGAGTCGGTCGTGTTCGAGAACCGCGACCAGGCCTACGACCGGTTCAGGAAGATCTTCGAGAGCCAGCCCGAGCTGGTCGCCCTCACCGGCCCCGCTTCGCTGCCCGCTTCGCTGCACGTGAAGCTGAAGGACCCGGACCGCAGCGAGTCGATCGTGCAGGCCTACAGCACCAAACCGGGCGTGCGGAAGGTCGACGACCAGAAGAAGTTCCTCGACCGCGTGTTCAACGCCTTCAACGGCGTCCGGAACATGGCCTTCGGCGCGGCGCTCATCATGGCCATCGCCGCCCTGCTGCTGATCGCCAACACGATCCAGGTGTCCGCGTTCACGCGGCGCACGGAGGTCGGCATCATGCGGCTCGTCGGCGCGACGCGGTGGTACACGCAGCTGCCGTTCCTCCTGGAGGCGGTGGTCGCCGGCGCGGTCGGCGCGATCCTCGGGATCATCATGCTGATCATCACCAAGGCCGGCTTCCTGGACTCGGTGTTCACCGGCGACGTGTTCCCGAAGATCACCATGCTGGAACTGCTGTTCCCGGTCGCGCCGATCCTGCTCGGGGTGTCCGTGCTGATCTCCGCTCTCACCGGTTACGTGACGCTGCGCCTGTACGTCCGGCACTAGCGCGTCCGTCCGAAAAAGGCAGCTGCTTGTTGCCCAGGTCATCACGTAGAGTGGTCGTATGCCCAAGGAACTTGGCCAGAAGGTGATCGTGTCGAACCGCAAGGCTCGGCACGATTACTCCATCCTCGACACCTACGAGTGCGGTCTCGTGCTCGTCGGGACCGAGGTCAAGAGCCTGCGCGAGGGCAAGGCGTCGCTGGCCGACGCGTTCGCGACCGTCGACGACGGCGAGGTCTGGCTGCGCAACGTGCACATCCCGGAGTACACGCAGGGCACGTGGACCAACCACACGCCGCGACGCACCCGGAAGCTGCTGCTGCACCGCCGCGAGATCGAGAAGCTCATCGGCAAGACCAAGGAGAGCGGGCTCTCGCTGGTGCCGCTGTCGATGTACTTCAAGGACGGCAAGGTCAAGGTCGAGATCGCCCTCGCGAAGGGCAAGAAGGCCTACGACAAGCGGCAAACACTCGCCAAGCGCGACGCGGAACGGGACATCAGCAAGGCCATGGGCCGCGCGCTGAAGGGCCGGTTCACGGAGTGACGGCCGGGCCCGCCGACGACGCCGACGTCGCCCGCTGGACGGCGTCGCTCGGCCTGCCGGGCCTGGTCGACCTGCACGTCCACTTCCTGCCGAAACCGGTGATGGACAAGGTCTGGGCGTACTTCGACCGGGCCACGACGCACTACGGCACCGAGTGGCCGGTGCACTACCGCACCGACGAGCAGGACCGGATCGCCACCCTGAAGACGCTGGGGGTCCAGCGGTTCGCGCCGCTGGTCTACCCGCACAAGCCGGGGATGGCGCAGTGGCTGACGGAGTGGGCGCTCGAGTTCGCGTCGCGGGTGCCGGACGCGGTGCCGACCGGCACGTTCTACCCGGAGCCGGGCGCGGGGTCCGCTGTGGACGGTGCGCTGCGGGCGGGTGCGCAGGTGTTCAAGGCGCACGTCCAGGTCGGCGCGTACGACCCGCGTGACGAGCACCTGACGCCGGTGTGGGGCGCGCTGGCCGACGCGGGCGTGCCGGTGGTCGTCCACTGTGGACACGGTCCGTTGCGTGGCGACTTCACCGGGTTGCAGGTCTTCGAAGAGGTCTTGGCCCGGCACCCGCGGCTGACGGCGGTGCTCGCGCACGCGGCGATGCCGGAGTTCGGCGCCGCGTTCGAGCTGCTCGCCAAGTACCCGCGGGTGCACCTGGACACCACGATGGTCGGCGTGCCGTTCGCCCAGGCGATGTCGCCGCTGCCGGCGGACTGGACGTCGCGGCTGGCGGACGTCGCCGACCGCGTGGTGCTGGGCACCGACTTCCCGAACATCCCGTACTCCTACGCGACCCAGCTGCAGGCGATCGCCGGCTGGGCGGCCGACGATCGCCTGGGGGAGCCGTTCCTGCGGGCCGTCCTCCACGACACCCCGCTGCGCCTGCTCAACGCCTGAAAGCCGTGAAGGCCTCCTTCCCGGCCATAAGAGCCGGTAAGGAGGCCTTCACGGCTTTGGCCTCAGCGCCTGATGGTCGCCTGTTCGCTGACGGCGACCGCGCGGCCCAGCAGGCGGGTGCCCAGGTCTGTCGCCGGGATGTGCTTGCCCGCCAAGAGGAAGCCGGCCGTCGCGAGCAGCACCCACGGCACCGGGCCGTGCACGATGCCGTCCGACAGCGGCGCGAAACCGTGGGCGGCGAGGCCGAGCAGGCCACCCGACACCATCAGCCCGGCGACGATCAGCTGCGGCAGCTTCGCCGTCACCGCGACCGTGTCGCGCTGGGTCTCGAAGTGGGCGAACAGCCGCAGCAGGCCCAGCAGCACCATGCCGCACACCGCGAACCACGCGGGCGCCATGACCAGCCAGAGCACCGTGCCCGGCGCCGGGGTTTCGTAGCCGAGGCCGTACACCGTCACGCCCGCCACCACGATCAGCGCCGGCATGTGCCAAAGGTAGACGGTCATGAACCGCGCACCGAGCCAGCTGAGCGCGGTGCCGACGCCCGGCCGCTCGGCGAGCGCGTTGAGCTGCGGGCGGAAGGCGAGCAGCAGGCCGATCTGGCCGACGGCGAGGAACGCGAGCAGCACGGTCGGCGGGCTCATGTTCGACACCGGCGCACCCGGCATGCCGATCATGCTGGCCGGGTACGGGCCGAACGCGACCATCAGCGCGGTGACGCCGAAGCCGGCGGCGGACAGCGTCAGCGCGCCGCGGCGGGTCAGCGAACCGAGCCGGCCTTCGACGTAGTGGAAGCCGAGCTGGTGCACCGCGACCCAGACGAAGATCGCGTTGGCGTAACCGATGTAGCCGAGGTCGTTGAAGCGCGCGACGTCGACGAGCACGCCCGCCACCGCCATCACCAGCGGCACCTTGAGGCCCCAGCGGCGGTGCGCGGCGACCATCACCGGCGTGAGCAGCACGACCAGGACGTACACCGCGAGGAACCACAGCAGCTGCGCGGCGATCGCGCTGGCGACCTGCAACGGCTGCGGCGGGATGCCCAGGCCGCGCAGGAAGTCCGGCACGACCAGCCAGACGGCCAGCAGTGGCAGCACCGGCACCATCAGGCGCCGGATCCGCGCGGCGAGCCACTGGCGCGGGGAGTCCGCGCGGCGCAGCGAGATGAGGTTGGCGGCGCCCCCGGCGAAGAAGACCAGCGGCATCACCTGCGACAGCCAGGTGACGACCCACCAGCCCGGCGTCGCCAGCGCGTTGCCGGTGGCGAGCTGCCCGCCGGAGTAGGAGAGCACCGGCATGACCCAGTGCTGGGCGATGACGGCGAGGATGGCCCCCGCCCGGACGACGTCGAGAAACCTGTCCCGGCCGCCTCGTGCGACCCCCTGGCTTGTCTGCATGCAGTAGAGCTTGGCCGCTTCGACCTGCTGGAACAGCGGTGCTGACCGCCCTCTTCGGGGTCCTGTTCACCCCCAGCCGGAGCGGGGGTTGTCCCTACCGCCGGACGGCTCAGGACTCCCGGATGCCGTCGGGTTCGGCCTCACTGCGCGACGACGCGGCGACCCGGTACTCCCAGCCGTCCTCGGTGAGGCCGAGCTCGTAGCGCGTCTCGATCTTCGGGCCGTCGTGGAGGTGGATGTGCTTGATGACGGCGCCGGGCACGGGCTCGGTTTCCCCGAGCTCCTGGACCCGGCCGTCGAGCGGACCGCCGAAGAAGCGGACGCAGCGGGTTTCGTCGGACATCCGCGCACTCCTCTCGTCGGCGGGTCCGCTCATGGTAGGTGAGGGGACTCGAGGACGCCGCCGTCAGAACGGGTGACCCAGCGTCCACCTTACGGGACTTTTGGTCACTGAACGTCCACTCAACGGCCGAGATAGGTGAGGACAGCACGAACGCGACGGTGTTCCTCCGCGCTCGCCTCCAGACCGAGTTTCGAGAAGATGTTGCCGATGTGCTTCTCCACCGCGCCGTGCGAGACCACGAGCGAGTTCGCGATCGCCGTGTTCGACAGGCCCTGGGCCATCAGACCGAGCACCTCGGACTCGCGCGCGGTCAGGGCGTCCAGCGGGTTGCGGCGGCCGCGGGCCATCAGCTGGGCGATGACGTCCGGGTCGATCGCCGTGCCGCCGTTCGCCACCCGGCGGACCGCGTCCAGGAAGTCCGCGACGTCCGCCACGCGCTCCTTCAGCAGGTAGCCGACGCCGCCGGCGCCGCCCGAGAGCAGCTCGACCGCGTACGACTCCTCGACGTACTGCGAGAGCACCAGCACCGGGAGGCCCGGCACCTCCTTGCGGGCCGCGAGGGCGGCGCGCAGGCCCTCGTCGGTGAACGTCGGAGGCATCCGGACGTCGACTATCGCCAGGTCAGGACGGTGTTCCAGGACCGCGCCCAGCAGCTCGTCCCCGTTGTCGACGGCCGCCACCGTCTCGATGCCCTCGTCGGCGAGCAGGCGGGTGACCCCGGCCCGCAGCAGCACGGCGTCCTCGGCGATCACTACCCGCATCCGGCCCCCAGGTTCTCCGATGATCGGGGCCCAGCCTATTCACCATTCACAGGGGAGGTCAGCCCGGATCACGGTCGGCCCGCCGACCGGGCTGACGACGGTGATCACGCCGTCGATCGTCGCGGCGCGGTCGGCCAGACCGGCCAAGCCGCCGCCGGGCCGCATCTCGGCGCCGCCGTGGCCGTTGTCGGTGATCTCGACGACGACGTGCGCGTCGTCGCGCCACACCTTCACCTCGGCCTCCTTCGCGCCGGAGTGCTTCGCGATGTTCGTCAGCGTCTCGCCGACGATGAAGTACGCCGTCGTCTCCACCGCCGCCGGCGGCCGCGGCTCCACGTTCACCGTGACGTCCACCGGGATCGGCGACTTCGCCGCCTGCGCCGACAGCGCCGCGTCCAGGCCGCGGTCGCCCAGCACCGCCGGGTAGATCCCGCGGGCCAGGTCACGCAGCTCCGACACCGCGAGCTTCGCGTCCGCGTGCGCCTCGTCGATCAGCTCGCGGACGCCTTCAGGATCGTGGTCGAACTTCGACTTCGCGCGGCCCAGGCTCATCGCGACGGCCACCAGCCGCTGCTGCGCGCCGTCGTGCAGGTCACGCTCGATGCGGCGGCGCTCCGCCTCGGCCGCGTCGACACCCCGGGCCCGTGAAGCCTGCAGCCGCTCGGCCTTCTGCTCCAGCCGCTTCGTGCGGTTCGGGCCCAGCAACGCGATCGCCAGCTCCCCGTGCAGCCAGCCCAGCCACGGCGTCACCCAGATCGCCATCGGCAGCAGCACGATCGACGCGATGGCGATCGCGAACTCCACGCACGCCAGCGGGAACGCCGCCATCAGGTACGCCAGGTCCCGCCACGTCGTCGGGTCGCTCAGCCGGATCAGCCACCGCCGCAGCACCGGCTCGCCGTCGTAGGCCCGCCGCTCCACCGGCGGCAACGGCACCCGCAGCATCCGCCCGGCCCAGCCGCGCTCCCGATCCGCCGACCAGCGGATGAAGCTCGTCGTCGCCAGCAGGATCGGGAACCCGACCCACACCACCGCCGTGCCGACCCCCACCGAGATCCCCGTGACGATCAGCACGAACTGCAGGAGCCGGAAGACGAAGCTCAGGAGCATGTACCCGATCGTGCGAGCCGGGTGCGGCCGCGGGTGCTCGAGCTGGCGTTGCTCCGGCGTCATCCCGCCACCAGGTGCTTCTCTTCGGCTTCTTCCCACCAGCGCTCCATCCGACGGCGCTGGGCCACGGTCGGGCCGAGCAGCGCGTTCGCGAGCCGGGCGTGCGTCCCCGCCAGCGCCTTCGTCAGCGCCACGGACAGCGCGATGAACAGCACCCCCAGCGCTGCCCACGGTAGCGCCTCCACCGTCGAGTCCACGGTCAGCCACCGCAGGTCGTCCGACGGGAAGTAGTACGCCCCACCCGGCAGCCACCGGAAGTAGATCGGCAGCCCCGCCAGCGCCAGGCTCGTCGACCAGAACGCCGTCACCAGCGTGAACTCGATCAGCCCGAGCGGGAACAACACGAAGAAGTACAGCAGGTCCCGCCACGTCGACAGATCCTTCAGCCGCGCCTTCCAGCGCAGGCTCTGCTTCCCCGCCGGCAACGGCAGGTACGGCAGATCGATGTACCGGTCCAGCAACGCGTAGACCCGCGCCCGCTCCATCCGCGCCGCGCCCCGCACCCCCAGCACCAGCAACGCCAGCAGCGGAACTCCTACCCACACGACGACCGTCGCCAGCCCGGCCGCCGTCAACGACGTCAAGACCGTGAACGCCGCCACCCCCAACGGCAGGTTCATCAGCAGGAAAACCACCGAACCGCCGAACGGCGGATCCCGCCTCTCGCTAGCCATGACCTGGCTCCCTTCAGTCCCACGATGCCCCCAAGCATCGTTCGCCGGGCCGCCGGCCGACATGGTGCGCGCGGGCATCCCGCCGGTAGGGCTGGCCCTACCCCGCCCTGGACTAAAGGGCTGGCGCCACGCGTTATGCTGTACGGGTTGTGTCCCATCAAGGGGGTGAACGGTTTCGACTTTGGACGTTGAGCCAGGAGAAGCGTGCCGGTGCAGGCGAGAGACCACCGTAAGCGTCATCGCAATCGAATAAGCGCCGATTCCAATCAGCGCGAGTACGCCCTCGCCGCCTGAGCGAGTGCGTCTCTGTCGGCCCGGGTGTGCCTCCGACCCGGGTACCGGCATCAGCTAGGAGGCTCAGCGGCAGTCCCGGCCACGGGGACCTGCCGTGAAGCAAACAGTGGCTGGGCCCGTCACTTCAGCTTGTTCGCGTGATTGAAGGGGCCGAGTAGAGACGAAGCGGACTGCGCACGGAGAAGTCCTGTCGATACGCCAGAGGACCCGGGTTCAATTCCCGGCACCTCCACCTTCGAGAAGGCCCTCGCTCCTTCGGAGCTTGGGCCTTCTCTTCGGTTTCGTCCATTGTCTCTGGGGGTCGGACCCCCAGACCCCCGCCATGGGGCTCCGCCCCCTGGACCCCCCTGGGGCTGCCGCCCCTTGCCCCTGCCGCCGCGGCTGGCCCGGGTGTGTTGGTGCGCCTGTCTGGTGGTCCCAGGAGTCTTGGACGTTCCGTCTGGCTGTGCTGGGAGTCTTGGAGCTCCCGTCTGGCTTCGCTGGGGGTCTTGGACGTCCCGTCTGGCTTCGCTGGAGGTCTTGGAGCTCCCGTCTGGCTTCGCTGGGAGGCCTGGAACACCTGTCTAGCTGCGCTGGGAGTCTTGGAACACCTATCTGGCTGCGTCGGGAATCTTGGAGTGCTTGGCCTGCTGCGCTGGGTCTTGGAATGCCCGTTTGGCAGTCGTAGACGAACACCCGCTGGTCGAGGCCGATGCCCTCGGCTTCGTACATCGTCTCGGACATGTCGTCGGTGAGGCTGCGTCGGCGGTCTTGGAGCACCCGTCGGCTGCGCCAGGGGTCTTGGAGCATCGGCCTGGCTCGGCTGCTTGGTGTGCTTTCTGGCGTGCTTGGCGTGTAGTGAGCTGTCTTGTCGTCGGCGGTGGTTGCGCTGGGTGTGTGGGTGTTTGCCTGTGGTTCTGGTGGGGGTGTGAGGGGCCGTTCTTGTGGGTGTGTCGGGGCTCAGGTTGTCGTGTTGGAGCGTTTACTGTGGGTGCTGTGGGGGACCTCCTTGTGGGTGATTTCACTCGGGGTGTCATGCTGTAGGTCGACGAAGGTTGTGGGTTCCGGTCGAGTCTCGGCCGGGGATGCCCGTGCCGGAAGTAGGTGCCAGATGACCTGGGCCCGATCCAATGGCAGCTCCACCGCCAACGACGAAGACAGCCGGATGGGTGTTATCCGGGCTGAGGAAGCCGAACGGCTTGCCGAGCAGAACGACAAAGCCGTCATCACCGTTGCCGGGCACTCCTCGGACGTCACCGAGTGTGCCGAACTGCTCGCCATGTTGGGGCTTGATGCCTCTTCCGGGCGGCGCCGATTCGTCCGCGCCTCATAACTTCCCGCTAGACCAGGTCCGCTACGTGGACCACCTTGTTCCTGCCCGTGGCTTTCGCGTGGTAGAGAGCGGTGTCCGCGGCGTCCAGGAGTCGTTGTAACGCCGTTCCCGCTGTGGGGTACGCGGCTATGCCTATCGATACCGACAGGCCCGTCACCCGCAGCTTGCCCACCGGGACTGTCAGTGCGCTGATCGCGCGGCGGATTCGCTCGGCCACCGCGCTGATGTCCGGGTGGGCTATCCCGGGCAGCAGCACGACGAACTCCTCGCCGCCGAAGCGGCCCACCGCGTCGCCGCGGCCTCGCACCGCCGCGATGATCGCTTCGGCCACCGCTTTGAGCACCGCGTCACCGGCCAGGTGGCCGTACGTGTCGTTGACCTGCTTGAAGTGGTCCAGGTCCAGCATCAACAGGCCGAACGTGCCGCGCTGGCGGGCCGCGCCGGCCAGCGTGCGCTCGGCCTGGGCGTGCCAGCCGCTCGTGTTGTACAGGCCCGTCTTGTCGTCCCGGTGGGCCGCCACCTCCAGCTGTCTCACCAGGACGGTGCGGTGCAGCAACAGCAGCGGGGGCAGGACCAGGACCACCAGGCCCGGCAGCATCGCGACCACCACCGCGTTCAACGCGCCCAGGCACAGCGTGGCCACCTCCAGGCCGTTGTCGGCCCACGTGCCGAACAAGGCCTCCGGGGTCCGGCCGATCTCCCGGCGCGCCGGGAGCACCAGCAGCGCGTTGACCACGAAGAACGTCACGCCTGCCGCGGCCACGGCGAAGGTGCCCGGCCACGGGTGGCTCATCGCCGAGCGGACGTCGTCGAGGCCGGCCAGGCGGAGCACGCCTTGTGCCGCGTAGCAGGACAGCAGGATGATCGCGGCGTTGCTTATCGTCCGGGACGCCGGGACGCGCTGCAGGCGGTACCAGCTGCGCAGCGCCAGGTGCAGGTACAAGCCGCCGACCAGCACCGCGAGCAGCAGCGGCGGCAACAGCAGCACTCCGGCGAACGTCCAGACCGACGTCATGTTGATGTGCGGCGTGCCCGAGACGCGGCGGCGGATGCGCTCGACCCGGCGGCCCGTCTCCGACTGCAGGACGCCGAGCGCCAGCAGGACCCCGAGGATCGCCAGCGTGCGGCGATCGACTTCGACGGGCGACGGCTTCAGCGTCAGCACCACCGCCAGTACCTCGCTGACCAGGCAGTACGTGACTACGCGTGGGCCTTGCCGCCACAGCGCCCAGCGCCGTGGCGAGACGAAGACGTCACGAAAGCGTGGCACAACGCGCGATGCTCCACCGCCGCTCCGCATACTCATGGTGTCCGCCCGGTAACGCAGGCGGTACGGGTCGAGCCGGCGAAAGGAGGCGCGCCATGTGCGGTCGCGACAACTGATGTCATCGCTCTCCCTCCGAGTCCAGCAGTCTGACCCGGCGCCACGCTCGCGCGATCGGCACGGCCACGGCGGCCCCCGCCGCGCCGGCCACCGCGATGGTGTGCGCCGGGCTCAGCACGTCGGCCAGCACACCGGCGGCCGCCGCGCCCACCCCTTGCACGGTGATCAGGCCCGCGGAGTTCACACCGGCGCACTGCGCGCGGTGCTCGTCCGGCACCCGCCGCATGAACGAGACCGTGCCCTGGATGTTGTAGCCGGTCGCCAGTAGCCCGGACGCGGCCAGCAGCACCACCGCCGGCACGAGCCCCGGCCGGACGACGAACACGATCAGCGGCAGCCCGGCCGCGATCCCCAGCCAGCCGAGCACGCGGACCTGCGTCGCTTCCGGGATCCACTTGCCGAAGACGAACCCGCCGAGCACGCTGCCCGCCGGGTCCGCGGCCATGATCAGCCCGACGAGCGTCGCGCCCGCGCCGATGCCCGCCGCGTACGGCGCGGCCAGCGCCTCCGGGACGATGTAGAAGCCGGCCAGCCAGTTGAGCGCGACCAGCGTCCGCAGCGCCGGATCGTGCCAGATCAGCCGGGCGCCGGCCGTCGTCGACGCCAGCCAGGCGCGGCCACCGGACGTCGTCGTCGCGGCCACGGCCGGCCGCCGTCGCACGCCGGAGGCCAGCAGCGCGGCCGACAGCAGGAACGTCACGGCGTCCAGGGCCAGGGCGGCCGTCGGGGCGAGAGCCGCGATCAGCAGCCCGCCGCCGGCGAACCCGGCCAGCTGGGCGCCCTGGATCGTGACGTTCCGCAGGGCCATCCCGACGAGGTAGCGCTCGCCTTCGAGGACCGACGGCAGCAGCGCCTGCTGCGCCGCCTTGAACGGCCCGCCGAGCGCGGTCATCACCGCGACCAGCACGCACAGCACCCACAGCGGAACGCCGGGGATCGCGATGACGGCGACCAGCGCGGCCCGCGCCAGGTCGGACACGATCATCACGTCGCGACGCGGCCACCGGTCGCCCGCGCCGGCCAGCAGCACCCCGCCGAGCAGCGACGGGACGTAGGTGAGCGCGTAGGTCAGGCCGGTCAGCGCGGCCGAGTCGGTCCGCTGGAACACCAGCACGGCGAGCGCGACGCGGGCGAGCTGGTCACCGCAGATGGACAGCAGCTCGGCGGCCCACATCGCCCGGAACTCGGCGACGGCCAGGACCGCGCCGAAGCCCACCCGGGTCACCATCGGTGCCCCGGCTGCCACGATGCCACGCCGTCGTCCATCGCCGGTTCCCCTCGTGCCCCCACGACCGGTGTCCTCTTGCGCAACCACGGTAATCACCGAGCGGAGCGGAATCGAGGCGTTCGGTGACAGTTGCCCCGATCGCACCAGCCGGGACGCCGCCGGGTGGAGGTCAGCCCGGCGGGTTGCGGAGAAGAGGAAGAGTGTTCAGAATAAGAGCATGTTCAATTCAAATGAACATGCTCGCTCGTTGAACGCGAAAAGCTTGGCGGGTGTGGCAGTCGAGCGGCTGGGCGAGCTCGGGCTCCGCGGTGAGGTGCTCGCCGTGGAACACGCCGAACCCGCGGAGAGGCACCGGGTCGACGCCGTGCTGCGGCTCACGGCGGGGTCGGGGGCCACCCGGACCTACGGGGTCGAGATCAAGCCTCGACTGACGCCTGAGCTGGCCACCAGCCTCAACCTGTCCACGCGGTTCCCGGCGTTGCTGGTCACGACCTACATCAGCGAACCGGTCGCCGAGCGGCTGCGTGCCTTGGGGATCGACTACGTGGACACCGCGGGCAACGCCCACCTCGCCTGGGACGACGTCCTCGTCGATGTCCGGGGACGTCGCAATCCGGCGGTCCCGCGTTCGCGAACTTCGCCGAGCGGGGCCGGTGCTTTCGGCCGGGCGGGTCTGCGGGTGGTGTTCGTCATCCTCAGCTGGCCGGACATGGCGGCCCAGCCGTACCGGGTGCTGGCCGGAGCGAGCGGAGCCTCGTTGGGAACCGTCAAGGCGGTGATCGACGAGCTCACCGGGGCCGGTTACCTCTACGCAGGGGCGGAAGGCCGCCGGCTGGCCCGCGGCGGCGAGTTGCTCGACCACTGGTCGGAGGCATATTCGATCAACCTGCACGCCGCGCTCGCTCTTGGTGAGTTCTCCGTGGACGACCTCTCGTGGTGGCCGGACTCGGAATCCGAGATGCGTTCGCTGGGGATCCAGGTGGGGGGAGAGGCCGGGGCCGGCCTCATCGACCCGCACCTGCGGCCCGCCTCCCTCACGCTTTACGCCGAACAGCTCCCCGCCCGGTTCATCGGCCGGCACCGCCTGGTCCGGGCCGAGGACCGGGGCAACGTCCACATCCGGGAACGGTTCTGGCACGGACCCGAACCCGATGCTTGGACGGTGCCATCCCCACTGATCTACGCCGACCTGCTGGCTTCGGGAGATCCCCGCCAGCGCGAACACGGAGACCGGATCCGAACCAGTGACGATCGACTTATCCGCCTCGGCCGATCCTGAAATCCTGCTGGCCACCCGGGCGCTGACCCAGGTGGACGCCGCGGCCCAAGCGGCCGGAGTGGACTACCTGGTGGTCGGCGCGACGGCGCGCACGATCCTGTCGCTGGGGTTGATCGGACGGTCACCCGAGCGGGCCACCCGGGACGTCGACATCGCCGCCGAGGTCAGCAGCTGGGACGATTTCCGACGGCTCGCCGGCAAGCTCGAAAAGCACGGCCGCAGCGAGCATTCGTTCCTCGTCGGCGGGATCGAAGTCGACGTGCTGCCCTACGGCGGCATCGAACAGCCGGACCGCACCATCCTCTGGCCCGACGACCATCGGATGAACGTCCGCGGCATGCGCGAGGCGGTGGCGTCAGCTGAGTCCGTTCTCCTGCCCGGCGGGCTCACCGTCCGGGTTCCCGCGGTGCCCGCGCTGGCCTTGCTCAAGCTGCTGACCTGGTGGGATCGCCGTGTTCTCACCACTCGCGACGCGATCGACCTCGCCACGATGATCTCCTGGTACTCATCGGGGACGTACTTCGATCTTCTGTACGACGAGTACGTGGACCTGCTCGGGCGATTCGGTTTCGATCACGAGCTCGCGGGCGCCTGGCTCCTGGGCTCGCAGTTGCCCGGGCTGCTCGACGACGAAGGAGTGCAGGTGCTGCTCCGGATCGTCGAGGACGACGACGTGCTAAGCAGGCTGGCCAACGACGCGCGAGCAGTCCGGGCTCCGGAGCTGATGCTGGCGATGGGCGCCGGCATCCGGGACGCTGCCGGATCGCTCGACGGCTAACCCGGGTGGCCGCCGATGCGGGTGGTCAGCTCCGCTGCCGTTGCCGCTACCTCCGCCGCCAGGTCCGGCCACGTCTCTTCGCACGGCTCTGTCGTGCAGTGGTGCCGCAACGTCACGCTGATCGCGGCCAGCGGGCGGGCGCCGTGGTCGAAGACCGGGCTGGCCACCGAGGCGAAACCCGCCGTGACGTGGCCGTCTTCGATCGACCAGCCCAGGCGGCGTTCCGCGGTGAGCGTGCGGCGCAGTTCGGCCAGGGTGGCCGGGCCGCGGCCGGTGCGGCGGACGAACGTCGAGGCCGACGGGAACAGCGCGCGGACGTGCGGGGCGGGCAGGTGCCGGAGGATCGCGCGGCCGGACGCCGTCAGCTGGGCCGGCAGGCGGACGCCGACCTCCGTCACCAGCGTCTCCGGGCGGGCCGGGCGCTCCTTGATCAGGTACAGCGACTCGTTGCCGTGCAGGACGCCGAGGTGCGCGGTGTGCCCGGCGCGGTCGACGAGCTTGCGCAGCAATGGCCCGGCGAGCCGTTCCAGGGGGTCGTGACGCAGGTACGCCGAGCCCAGCTCGAACGCCGCGATGCCCAGGCCGTACCGGCGTTCCGCGGGCAGGTGCACGACAAAACCGGCGGCCTCCAGCTCGTTGAGCAGGTGGTAGGTCGTCGAGCGGGGGAGGCCGGCCTCGCGGGCGATCGCCGACGCCGTGACCGGGCCGGGGCGCGTCGCCAGCAGCCGCAGCACCGCCAGCCCGCGCCGCAGCGCCGGAACTTCGCTGCTCTCGCCCATGCTCCAAGCCTACTGTCTGGGATCCCAGACGGAACCACCCCGTGGGGCATCCCACCAGCGGGAAAGACGCTGTCCAATGGGCCCATGCCGGAAAAAGTGCTCCTGGGTGCGGAACCCATGACCGCCGCCCAGGTCGTCGACGTCGTCCGCGGCCACGCGCCGGTCGGGCTCACGGACGCGGCCGAGAAGAACCTCGCCGCGACCCGCCAGCACATCGAGGACCTCGCCCACGCCGTCACGCCCACCTACGGCGTCTCGACCGGCTTCGGCGCGCTGGCCACCCGCCACATCCCGGTCGAGAGCCGGACCGCGCTGCAGCGCAGCCTGATCCGCTCGCACGCCGCCGGTGCCGGGCCGGCCGTCGAGACCGAGGTCGTCCGCGGGCTGATGCTGCTGCGGCTGCGGACCCTCGCCAGCGGCTACACCGGCGTCCGCCCGGGCACCGCGCAAACGCTTGCGGCCCTGCTCAACGCCGGGATCACGCCGATCGTCCACGAGTACGGTTCCCTCGGGTGCTCCGGCGACCTCGCGCCCCTGGCCGCCGTCGCGCTGGCGCTGATGGGGGAGGGCGACGTCGAGTACCGCGGTGCGGTCGTGCCGGCCGGCGAGGCGCTCAAGCACGCCGGGATCGAGCCGGTCGTGCTCGCCGAGAAGGAGGGCCTGGCCCTCACCAACGGCACCGACGGCATGCTCGGCATGCTCCTGCTCGCCGCCGCCGACCTGCACCGGCTCTTCGACATCGCCGACCTCACCGCCGCGATGAGCGTCGAGGCGCTGCTGGGCACCGACCGCGCGTTCGCCGCCGAACTGCAGGCGCTGCGCCCGCACCCCGGCCAGGCGTTGAGCGCCGCGCGGATGTGGCACGCGCTGCAGGGCTCGAAGATCGTCGAGAGCCACCGTGGCCCGGACTGCAACCGCGTCCAGGACGCGTATTCGCTGCGTTGCGCCCCGCAGGTCCACGGCGCCGCGCGCGACAGCCTCACGCACGCCGAGCTCGTCGCCGAGCGGGAGCTCGCGTCCGCTGTGGACAATCCCGTCGTGCTGGCGGACGGCCGCGTCGAGTCCAACGGCAACTTCCACGGCGCGCCCGTGGCGTACGTGCTGGACTTCCTCGCCATCCCGATCGCCGACCTGGCCAGCATCGCCGAGCGCCGCACCGACCGGATGCTCGACAAGGCCCGCTCGCACGGCCTGCCGCCGTTCCTCGCGTACGATCCCGGCGTCGACTCCGGGCACATGATCGCCCAGTACACGCAGGCCGCGATCGTCAGCGAGCTCAAGCGGCTCGCCGTCCCGGCGTCGGTCGACTCGATCCCGAGCAGCGCCATGCAGGAGGACCACGTCTCCATGGGCTGGTCGGCCGCGCGGAAGCTGCGCAAGGCCGTCGACGGCCTGACGACCGTGCTCGCCATCGAGCTGCTGACGGCCGCCCGGGCGCTCGACTTCCGGGCGCCGCTCGAGCCGTCGCCGGTCACCGGCCGCGTCCGGGACCTGCTCCGCACCAAGGTCGAGGGCCCCGGCCCCGACCGGCACCTGGCGCCCGAGATCGCGGCCGCCGAAGAACTCGTCCGCTCCGGCGCCGTCCTCGACGCCGCCCGTCTCGGGTCGTGAGTGCGTAACAGTGTTAGAACACTGTTACGCACTCACGACCGCCTACCTGGAGGTCTGATGACCAGCACGTCCCGTGTCGTCCGTGCCGCCCGCGGCACCCAGCTGACCGCGAAGTCGTGGCAGACCGAAGCCGCGCTGCGGATGTTCCACAACAACCTCGACCCCGACGTCGCCGAGCGGCCCGAAGACCTGGTCGTCTACGGCGGCACCGGCAAGGCCGCCCGCAACTGGGCCAGCTTCGACGCGATCACCCGCGAACTGACCACTTTGGACATCGACGAGACGCTCCTGGTGCAGTCCGGCAAGCCGGTCGGCGTGTTCCGCACGCACGAGTGGGCGCCGCGCGTGCTCATCGCGAACTCGAACCTCGTCGGCGACTGGGCCACCTGGCCCGAGTTCCGCCGCCTGGAACAGCAGGGCCTCACGATGTACGGCCAGATGACGGCCGGCTCGTGGATCTACATCGGCACCCAGGGCATCCTCCAGGGCACCTACGAGACGTTCGCCGCTGTCGCCAAGAAGAAGTTCGGCGGGTCCCTGAAGGGCACGCTCACGGTGACCGCCGGCCTCGGCGGCATGGGTGGCGCGCAGCCCCTCGCGGTCACCATGAACGACGGCGTCGCGCTGGTCATCGAGTGCGACCCGCAGCGCGCGCACCGCCGCGTCGAGACGCGTTACCTGGACGAGGTCGCCGACGACCTCGACGACGCGATTTCCCGCGTCACCAAGGCAAAGCGGGAGAAGCGGCCGCTGTCGGTGGGTGTCGTCGGCAACGCCGCCGAGGTGCTGCCGGAGCTGCTGCGCCGCGGTGTCGAGGTGGACATCGTCACCGACCAGACGTCCGCGCACGACCCGCTGTCGTACCTGCCCAAGGGCGTCGACGTCGCCGACTGGCACAACTACGCGGCCAAGAAGCCCGACGAGTTCACCGACCGCGCGCGCGAGTCGATGGCCGAGCACGTCGAGGCCATGCTGGGCTTCCTGGACAAGGGTGTGGAGGTCTTCGACTACGGCAACTCGCTGCGCGGTGAGGCGAAGCTCGGCGGCTGCGAGCGCGCGTTCGACTTCCCCGGTTTTGTGCCCGCCTACATCCGCCCGCTGTTCTGCGAGGGCAACGGCCCGTTCCGCTGGGCGGCCCTGTCCGGTGACCCCGAGGACATCGCGGCGACCGACCGCGCGATGCTGGAACTGTTCCCGGAGAACGAATCCCTGGCCCGCTGGATCAAGCTGGCCGGCGAGCGCGTCGCGTTCCAGGGCCTGCCGGCGCGGATCTGCTGGCTCGGGTACGGCGAGCGGCACCTGGCCGGCCTGCGGTTCAACGAGATGGTCGCCAGCGGCGAGCTGAAGGCCCCGGTCGTCATCGGCCGTGACCACCTCGACTCCGGCAGCGTCGCCTCGCCGTACCGCGAGACCGAGGGCATGGCCGACGGCTCCGACGCGATCGCCGACTGGCCGCTGCTGAACGCGCTGGTCAACACGTCGTCGGGCGCCAGCTGGGTGTCGATCCACCACGGCGGCGGCGTCGGCATGGGCCGCTCGATCCACGCGGGCCAGGTCAGCGTGGCCGACGGGACGGCCCTGGCCGCGCAGAAGCTGGAGCGCGTGCTCACCAACGACCCGGGAATGGGCGTCATCCGGCACGTCGACGCCGGTTACGATCGCGCGGCCGACGTCGCCGACGAGCGGGGCGTGCGGGTGCCGATGCAGGGGGATGCGTGACCGCTTCTGGTTTCCTGGCCGAGATCGACGACGTCGGACGCGACCCGAAGCGGGGCGGTTACTCCCGCCACGCCTTCGACGCGCCGGAGCACGACCTGCGTGAGTGGTTCGTCGACCGCGCGCTGGGGCTCGAGCTGGACGTCGAGACCGACCGCAACGGCAACATCTGGGCCTGGTGGGGGCCGCCGGGACGCAACGCCGTCGTCACCGGCAGCCACCTCGACTCGGTGCCCGGCGGCGGCGCGTTCGACGGCCCGCTCGGCGTCGCGAGCGCCCTCTCCGCCGTGGAAACCTTGCGGGCCAAGGGTTTCCGGCCGCGCAAACCGCTCGCCGTCGTCGTGTTCGCCGAGGAGGAGGGCGGCCGGTTCGGCGTCCCGTGCCTCGGCTCTCGGCTGCTCACCGGCACCATCGACGCCGACAAGGCGCGTGGCCTGCGGGACGCCGACGGCGTCACGTTCGCCGAAGCGGCCAAGAAGGCCGGGATCGACCCGGCGCGGATGGGGCCGGACGAAGAGCGGCTCGACCGGATCGGGCGGTTCCTCGAGCTGCACGTCGAGCAGGGGCGCGGGCTGATCGACCTCGGCGCGCCGGTGGCCGTCGGCAGCACCGTGATCGCGCACGGCCGGTGGCGGTTCTCCTTCGAGGGACAGGGAAACCACGCCGGAGCGACCCTGCTGGCCGACCGCGCGGACCCGATGCTGCCCGCCGCCGCGACGGTCACCGCCGTCCGCCGGCTGGCCTCGGGCGTGCCGGACGCGCGTGCGACCGTCGGCCGGCTCGTGCCGACACCCGGCGGCACCAACGTCATCGCGTCCACAGTGGACCTGTGGCTCGACGCGCGGGTGCCCGGCGAGGGCACCCCGGGGCTGGTCGCCGAGATCAGCCGCGCGGCGTCGGCCGCGGCGGCGGAAGAGGGCTGCCAGGTCCGGGTGACGCGCGAGTCGTACTCCGGCGACGTCGTGTTCGACGACGCCCTGCGCCGGGACCTCGGCGGCTGGCTCGGCGGCGTGCCGGAGCTGCCGACCGGCGCCGGTCACGACGCGGCGATCCTCGCCGGGTTCGTCCCGGCCGGGATGCTCTACGTGCGCAACCCGACCGGCATCAGCCACTCGCCGGAGGAGTTCGCCGAGGCCGCCGACGTCGAGGCGGGCGCGCAGGCCCTGGCCACCGCGCTGGAGCAGCTGACGCGATGACGTACTGGTGCGAGCAGGCATGGCTGCCCGGCGGGATCGCGCGCGGGGTGCGCATCGACGTCGCCGACGGGCGGATCACCGGCGTCACGCCGGACTCGCCGCGCACTGGAACCGTCCTGAATGGACTGACCTTGCCCGGGTTCGCGAACGGGCACTCGCACGCGTTCCACCGGGCGTTGCGCGGCCGGACACACCACGAGCGCGGCACCTTCTGGACGTGGCGTGCGCGGATGTACGCGCTCGCGTCGCGGCTCGATCCGGACTCGTACTACCGGCTGGCCCGCGGGGTCTACGCCGAGATGGTCCTGGGTGGCTACACGAGCGTCGGCGAGTTCCACTACCTGCACCACGCGCCCGGTGGCACGCCGTACGCGTCGCCGAACGCCATGGGGGAGGCGCTGCGGGAAGCCGCGCGGGACGCCGGGATCCGGCTTACCCTGCTCGACACGTGCTACCTCGCCGGGGGCATCGGCGTCGCGCCGGACGAGGTTCAGCAGCGGTTCTCCGACGGCTCGGCTTCGCGGTGGGCTGAACGGGTCGCCTCGCTGAAAGAGGACGACCTGTTCCGCGTCGGCGCGGCGATCCATTCCGTACGCGCGGTTCCGGCCGACCAGTTGTCGCTTGTGGACAGTGCGCGAGTGGTCCACATCCACCTCTCCGAGCAGCGCGCCGAGAACGAGCAGTGCCTGGCCGCCTACGGCCGTACCCCGGCGGAACTCCTCGACGACCACGGCGTGCTGACCGATCGCCTGGTCGCCGTGCACGCCACGCACCTGACGACGTCCGACATCGACCGGCTCGGCGCCGCTCGCGCGGGGGCGTGCTTCTGCCCGACCACCGAACGCGACCTCGGCGACGGCATCGGCCCGGCTCGCGCGCTGCGGGACGCGGGCGTGCGGCTGAGCGTCGGCAGCGACAGCAACGCCGTCGTCGACGCCTTCGAGGAGACCCGCGCGCTCGAACTCGACGACCGGCTGGCGAGCGAGGAACGCGGCCGGTTCAGCGCCGAGGAACTCCTGGCCGCCGGAACCGACCACACGACCGTCGGCTGGCCCGAGGTCGGGCGCCTCGAAGAAGGCGCGGGCGCCGACTTCGTGACGGTCGCGCTGGACTCCGTGCGGACGGCCGGGATCGAGCCGTCCGGGGTGGTGTTCGCCGCGTCCGGGGCCGACGTCCGGCACGTCGTCGTCGCGGGCCGCGACGTCGTCCGCGACGGGGCGCACCAGCTGATCGAACGACCGGAAACCGTTCTGGCGAAGGAGATCGAGGCACTGTGGCTGTCGTGATCACGGGGATCGGCGAGCTGACGACCAACGACCCCGAGCTGGGCCGCCTCACCGACGCGGCCCTCGTGCTCGACGGCACGAAGGTGGCCTGGGTGGGCCCGAGCGCGCAGGCGCCGGACGCCGACGAGCACGTCGACGTCGAGGGCCGCGCGGTGCTGCCGGGCTGGGTCGACAGTCACACGCACCTCGTCTTCGCCGGCGACCGCACGGCCGAGTTCGAGGCGCGGATGGCCGGAAAGCCGTACACCGCGGGCGGAATCGCGATCACCGTCGGCGCGACGCGGGAAGCGTCCGACGAGCAGCTGGCCGCGAACCTGCGCCGGCACGTCGACGAAGCGGCCCGGCAGGGGACGACCTGCCTGGAGACCAAGACCGGGTACGGACTGACCGTCGCGGACGAGGCGCGCAGCGCCCGGATCGCCGGCGAGGTCGCCGACGAGGTCACCTTCCTCGGCGCGCACCTCGTCCCGCCGGGCGCCGACGCGGAGTCCTATGTGGACCTCGTGTGCGGCGAGATGCTCGACGCCGTAGCGGAAAGCGTGCGCTGGGCGGACGTCTTCTGCGAGACGGGCGCCTTCGACGAGGCCCAGTCGGCGCGGGTCCTCAAGGCCGCCGCGGAACGCGGGCTGGGCCTGCGGGTGCACGGCAACCAGCTCGGGGAGGGCCCCGGCGTCCGGCTGGCGGTCGAGCTGGGCGCGGCGAGCGTCGACCACTGCACGTACCTGAGCGACGCCGACGTCGAGGCGCTGGCCGCGTCCGAAACCGTCGCGACGCTGCTACCCGCGTGCGACCTCTCGACCCGGCAACCACTGGCTCCGGCGCGACGGCTGCTCGACGCGGGCGCGACGGTCGCGCTGGCCAGCAACGCCAACCCGGGCAGCTCGTACACGACGTCGATGGCCTTCTGCGTCGCGACGGCGGTGCTGCAGATGCGCATGACGATCGAAGAGGCCGTCTGGGCCGCGACGGCGGGCGGCGCGCGGGCGTTGCGCCGCGACGACGTCGGCGTGCTGCGGCCCGGCGCGCGGGCCGACGTCCACGTGCTCGACGCGCCGTCCGTCACACATTTGGCCTACCGCCCCGGAGTTCCGCTCACGAAAGTGGTGTGGCGCGCCGGAGATCTCGTGCGCTAACGTGGATCGCAGAGGACGCGCGAACGCACGGTCCGGTATGGGTTAGTCCGGGCACTCGTTCCAGCGCTCACCCGTGCGTCCCTTCATCGCCAGCGACGAAGGGACAAGTGTGTCTGTCATCATCATCGGTGCCGGGATGGGTGGCCTGAGCCTCGCCCAGGGCCTGCGCCGCGCCGGGATCGCCTGTCAGGTCTACGAACGTGACGCCGCGCCCGGCGCGCGGGTGCAGGGGTACCGGCTGCACATCGACCACGTCGGCGACTCGGCGTTGCGCGAGGTCCTACCGCCTGAGCTGCACGAACTCTTCCGGGCGACGGCCGGCCGGGCGCTGCCCGCCACGCAGATCTACGACGAGCGGCTGCGGCGCGTCGACGAGCTGGTCCTCAACAAAACCGGACCCCACCTCAACATCAACCGCTTCACCGTGCGTCAGATCCTGCTGCACGGCCTGGATGTGCGCTACGACAAGCGGTTCACGCACTACACGGCCGACGCCGGTGGGGTGACCGCGCACTTCGCCGACGATACTTCCGCGCACGGTGAGCTGCTGGTCGGCGCGGACGGCGTCAACTCCCCGGTGCGGCGCCAGTACTTGCCGCACGCCGAGGTCGTCGACACCGGGCTTCTCCAGCTGTACGGCCGGATTCCGCTCACCGCGCACACGAGGAAGCTGTTCGACCCCGAGATGTTCGCGGTGTTCTCGATGGTCGTCGCCCCCGATCGGACGATGGTCGGGTTCGCGCCGGTCGACTACCCGGAGCCCGTCGCCGAGGCGGCCGCGCGGCTCGTGCCGGGGCTCGAGCTGCGGGACCACGAGCCGTACATGACGTGCGCGGTCGGAGCGCGTCGTGAGGTCGTCGGGCTGAGCGATGCCGAGCTGGCCGCGTTGACGCCGGCCGAGCTGCAGGAGCTGGCTTTGGGGCTGGTGAAGGACTTCTCGCCGCGGGCCCGCGCGATGGTCGAGCACTGGGACGACACCGCGACGTTCCCGCAGCCGATCCGCACGAGCGTGCCGATCGAGCCGTGGTCACCGTCGCGGGTGACGCTCGTGGGCGACGCGATCCACGCGATGAGCCCCGCGGCCGGCGCGGGCGCCAACACCGCGTTGCGTGACGGTGCGGCGCTGGCGTCCGCGCTGGCCGGGGCCCCGCTGCTCGACGCCGTGGCGGCGTACGAGTCCGCGATGGTGGACTACGGTTTCGCGGCCGTCCGGGAGTCCGCCGCGAACGGCCGGCGGTTCATGGGCCAGAACCCGCTCCCGGTCTGACGCCTCGTGAGTGGTAATGAGGGTTCTAACCCGAATTACCACTCACGACGGCTCACAGCGGCAGGATGAACGGCGTGCAGCGCGGCTGGTAGCGGGAGTCCAGCGCGTGCAGGATCAGGCCGGTGACGTTCGGGTCGACGGCCTGGCCGAGGTGGCCGGAGACGTCGGTGCGGCAGAAGTCCTGCAGCACGATGTCCGTCGCGCCCGGCTCGTTGAGGATGCCGCTGGTGTAGGGCGTGACGACCTCGTCGTAGCGGCTCACGATGCTCGTGTACGCCGGCCCGGCGACGTGCACGCCGCCGCGGGCGAGGTCGTCCAGGAACGCCGTGGGAGCCAGGTATTCGGTGCACGAGCCGCACGCTGTCGTCAGGATCCCCCGCAGGCCGGGGACCGTGGCGAGGAGCCCCTTCGCGAGCGCGTCGAGGCCGCCGAGCGTGGTGCCGCGGTAGTTCGCGCCGAAGCCGACGAAGTGCGCGACCTTCGCGGCACCACCGCCGAACTTGAGGTAGTACGCGGGCATCGTGCTGCCCTCGGAGTGCCCGACGATGTCGACCTTCGCCGCGCCGGTCGTGCTCCGGACGCGGTCGACGAACCGGCCCAGCTCGGCGGCGCTGTCCCGCATGGACGCGAGGCCGCCGACGAGCGGGCCGAGCACGCCGGTGCCGTAGGTCAGCGAGTAGACGCAGTAGCCCTGCGCGGCGATCTTCGGCGCGTGGAAGAACCAGTTGACGGTGTCGTTCGCGCCGAGGCCGTGCACGAGCACGACGGGCTGGGGGTGCTGCGCGGAGGGCTTGCACGACCAGTTGTTCCAGCCGCTGCTCGGCGCCGCTTCGGCGACCGCCGGAGCCGCGACGCCGAGGGTGACCGCCGCGACGAGCGCGGTCAGGATTCGCTTGACACCGCCGTTGGTGACCCGCATTTCCGTTGCCTCCAGTTACCCGTCAGTAAGTGATTCCTGTCATGATGTGGCACAACGGGTCGTCCGCGACATGGGACGACGCTCAGAGTTGGACGGGGCCGGTTGTGACGGATGACAAAGCGTTCCGGGTCGGCGGTCAGAACCTGGCCGACCGGCTGACCGGGGCGTTGCCGGCGCTGACCCGTGCGGTGATCGAGGAGCTGGTCGCCCGGCTCACGGCGTACCGGCTGATGCCCGGCGAGGAGCTGGCCGGCGACATCAGCCGCGTGATCGAGCAGAACCTGCGCTCGTTCGTCGGCGTGCTCCGGTCGAAGACGCTGCCGACGGCGGCCGAGGTCGCGTTCCTGCGCGAGTCGGCGGCCCGGCGTGCGGAGGAGGGCATCCCGATCGAGGTGGTCCTGACCGCGTACCACGTCGGCATCCAGGTCACCTGGGACACGACGACCGCCGACGCCCGGCCCGAAGACCTCGCCGACGTCATGGCGGTCAACGCGCTCCTGCTGCGTTACCTCGAGCTGATCACCCCGGCCGTCGCGGCGGGCTATCTCGCCCAGCAGCAGTCCATCTCCGGTGACGAGTACTCGGCGCGGCAGAGCCTGCTGGCCGCGTTGCTCGGCGGGGAGCCCGCGCAGGCCGCGGCCGACCAGGCCGGGCTGCGGCTGCCGCCGTCCTACCTGGTCGTGGCGTTCGGGTTCGGCGCGCACCCGGACGAGACGTCGGCCGACGTCGACCCGCTGGTCGCGGCCCGCCGGAAGCTGCGGCGGCTGCGCGCCGAGCTGGAACGGCAGGTCCGCGAGCCGATGCTGACGTCGTTGACCACGGACGGCGGGCTGGCGCTGCTGCCCGAGCGCGACCGGCCGTGGCTGGACGGCGTGGTCCGGGAGATGGCCCGCGCGGCGGCCGTCCCGGTGACGGCGGGCGTGGTCGTCACCGAGCCCGACGGCGTCGCCGCGGCCGCCCCCTGCGCCCGCCGGATCCTCGCGGTGGCCCGGACGTTCGGCCGCGCGCCCGGCGTGTACCGGCTCGACGACGTCGTGCTGGAGTACCAGTTGTCCTGTCCCAGCGAGGCCCGCGACCGGCTCGCGGAGATGCTGGAACCGTTGGCGGACAAGGCGGATCTCCTCGACACGCTGCGGGCGTACCTGCGTCTCGGCGACCGCCGGACGACCGCGGCCCAGCTGCACGTCCACCCGAACACCGTCGACTACCGGCTGCGGCGGGTCCAGGCGCTGACCGGCCTGGACCCGACGTCGACGGCGGACGTGACACTGCTCGGCGCGGCCGTGGTGGCCCGCGCCGCGGACTAGGCGTCGACGCGTTCCCGGCTCGCCGCGGCCGCGATGCCGGCCAGCGCCAGCAGCCCGCACAGCCACGCGAACCAGTCGCCGAAGCGGGCGTACGGCGTGCCGCCGCTGCCGAGCGGGACGTCGGCCGTCACCACCGAGAACGGCCGGTCTCCGGTGTGGGTGTCGGCGAGCACGCGGCCGTGCGCGTCGGACAGCATCGGCGTCCCGCGGGACGCGCTCCACGCCACCGAAAACCCGTTCTCGACGCCGCGGATCAGCGCCGTGCGGCTGTGTTCCCAGCCGTCGACGTCCTCGTCGGACGCCGGGATCAGGACCAGGCCGGTGCCGGCCGCGCCGTAGTCGCCGCTGGGGTTGCCGAAGTTGACGTCCATGCAGACCAGCAGGCCGATCTTCGCCGACCCGGCGAGGTACGCGAGATCTGTGCCGTCGGCGATGTTCTTCGAATCCCCGTTGTGCCACTTGTGGAACTCGACCGCCGGCCCGGACGGCGGGACGTCGAGCGCCGCGTTGAACCGGCCTTGCGACGTCGTGTCGTAGACGCCGGTGACGACCTCGACGCCGGTGCGGCGGAGCTGCTCGGCGAACCCGGCCCGGGACGCGTCGTCCACCGCGAAGGCCGCTTCCGGGAGCACCGCGACGCGCACGCCGTCCGGCAACGCGCCGATGGCGTCCACATAGGACTGGACGAGCGCGGCGCCCTGCGGCGTCGTGACGTCCGTGGCCCAGGCCGCCTTGGCCGGGGCGATCAGCGCGACCTTCACCGTGGTCCCGGCGGGGCTGCTCAGCCGCGCGGTGCTCCAGAAGAACAGCCCGGTCAGCGCGGCGGCGACGGCCACCACCGAGACCAGCCGGGACCGGCCCGTGACGCCGGGCGCGCAGATCGCGGCCACCGCGGCCGGGACGGCCAGCACGAGGAACTCGACGCCCCAGCCGCCGGTCACCGACGCGAGCTGCAGGACCACCGGCCGGTCGGCCTGGGTCGTCATGAACGTCCCCATCAGGCCGGTCGGGTTGAGCAGGGAGACCGCGTAGAGCGCGACGGTCCACAGGCCGGCCGCGGCGAGCACCGCCAGCACCGCGTGACGACGTCGCACCAGCAGCCGGAACAGGCCGACGGCCAGTGCGAACAGCACCGCGCTGCCGGCGAGGATCGCGATCGCGGCCGGCCGCGGGACGGCCAGCGAATGCCAGAAGTAGCTCCAGGTGCCGGTGCTGCCCGCGGCGTAGGCGACGAACGCGCAGAGCGCCGCCGTCACCCCGGACACCCGCGGCGCGAGCAGCAGGATCGGCAGTGGTGCGAACCACGCCAGCGCGGCGACCGGGTCCAGCCCCGTGCCGAAGAAGAACAACACACCCGACGCCACTGTCGCGGCGATCGGCCAACCCGGCCCCAGTCTGCTCATGACCCCGACGGTCGCAGGGGCGGCGGCGGGCCGCACTGGGCCGCACCACCCTCTTCGTGGTCGGGCTGGCCCTACCTGCCGGAAATGGGCGGATCGTCCCGGTAAGCGCTTTCGGGTTCACGGAGTGTTCAGGGAGCCGTCACACCACCGGGATCGGGTTCCGGCCGGCAGATCCGTAGCGTTGCTCACGAACAGCCTCCGGCGACGGAAATGAGCCCCGCATGGACTTCTCGCTGATCGTGCTGGTGGTGATCGTCGCGGCGCTCGCCTTCGACTTCACCAACGGCTTCCACGACACGGCCAACGCGATGGCCACGTCCATCGCCACCGGCGCCCTCAAGCCGCGGGTCGCGGTCGGGGTCTCCGCGGTGCTGAACCTCGTCGGCGCCTTCCTGTCGGTGGAGGTCGCGAAGACGATCTCCGGCGGGATCGTCGACGACACCAAGGTGACGCCGGTGATCATCTTCGCCGGCCTGGTCGGGGCCATCGTGTGGAACCTGGTGACCTGGCTGATCGGGCTGCCGTCGAGCTCGTCGCACGCGTTGTTCGGCGGGCTGATCGGCGCCACCTGGATCGCGTCGGGCTCGGACGCCGTCCACTTCGGCAAGGTCGTCGAAAAGGTCCTCATCCCGGCGCTCGCCTCGCCGATCGTCGCCGGGCTCGTCGCGACGCTGGGCACCTTCCTCGTCTACCGGATCACCGCCCGGGCGAAGAAGGACACCGTGGGCCGGACGTTCAAGGCCGGTCAGATCGCCTCGGCGTCCCTGGTTTCGCTCGCGCACGGCACGAACGACGCGCAGAAGACGATGGGTGTCATCACGCTGACGCTGATCGCGTCCGGTTCGCTCGCGCCGGGCTCGAACCCGCCGATCTGGGTGATCCTGACCGCCGGCACCGCGATCGCGCTCGGCACCTACCTCGGCGGCTGGCGGATCATCCAGACGATGGGCAAGAAGCTCACCGAAATCCAGACGCCGCAAGGCTTCGCGGCCGAGACGAGCGCCGCGGCCGTCATCCTCACCTCGGCGCACCTCGGCTTCGCGCTGTCCACCACGCACGTCTGCTCGGGCGGCATCATCGGCTCCGGCCTCGGCCGGCGGCTCGCCGAGGTCCGCTGGGGCGTCGCGGGCAAGATGGTCGTCGCCTGGGCGCTGACGCTGCCCGCGGCCGCGATCGTCGGCGCGATCGCCGCCGAGGTGTCGACGCTCGGCACCTGGGGCACGGTCCTGATCGGCCTCGCCGGCGTCGTCATCGCGGTGGGCATCTACCTCGCGTCGCGGCGGAACCCGATCAGCGCCAACACCATCACCGAGCCGGAGCCGGCCCCGCAGCCGGCCAACGTCTGAGGAGCGCCGTGAACATCGATTGGGGTTCCCTCGGTCTCGTCTTCGTCGTCGCGCTCGCTTCGGTCGTCGTGCTGACGAGCCTCTTCTCCTTCGGAGTGGTGGGGCTCTCGCAGCGCGAATCGGCCCGTGAAGCTGGCGGCTCGGGCACCGGCCCGCTGGCCGGCGCGATCCTCTGCTTCGCCGTCTGCCTGGCGATCGTCGGGTACGGGATCTACTTGATCGTCGCCTGAGCGCGTTCCCGGAGGCCGTCCGGGAGCCCGCCGAGCATCGGGGCCAGGGTGTTCCGGCGCTCGGCGCTCAGGTGGTTCAGCATGTCCAGCGCCGGCGTCCAGAGGTCTTCGTCGGCGCCGGCCGCGGTGATCACGCGGCCGAGGCGGTGGGCCGGGAGCAGGCCGACGACGTGGTCGATGCGGTTCTTGTCGTCGAGGACGAACGCGATCCGCAGCAGGCCCGGGTCGTCGATCTCCTCGAGGCAGCGCCGGACGGTCGGGTCCGGGAGGTGCCCGACGAACCGGCCCAGCGTGATCCAGTCCGCGCGGTCGGCCAGTTGGGCCGCGACGGCGAGCACGGTCTCCAGGGGGATGCGCGAGATGATCGCGCTCGCGCGGCGCGGGTCGAGGTCGGCCGCGACCTCCGAGAGGAACCGAGGGCTCAGGCGCTTCGCGACGTCGACGCCGCGGGCGACGTCGACCACGCCGGCGATCCGGGCGCACAGCAGCGGGCCGAACACCTTCTCGGCGATCTTCGCCAGCACCGCGCCCGGCACGATCCGCGCGGCGAGCGCCATCCGCTGCAGCACGGCGAGGTTCGCGTCGAACAGCGTGTCGGTGACGCGCTCGCGGAACACCCGCAGGTCGCCGGCGTCGACGCGCGCGAGGTACTCGAGCCGCTCCGGCTCGACGCCGAGGACGCGGGCCAGCTTGAGGATCTCGGCTTCGGCCTCGTAGTTGTCCGTCACAGCTTTGTCATTCACAGTCCGACTGCCTTCCGGACCGCGCCGCGCAGCAACGCGGGGACGTACCGGAGACCTTCTTCGCCCGCCTCGGCCAACGCCTTCGCCTGCCGTCTGCGCGCGTCGCGCAGCGCGTCGGCGAGGTCCTGCCGCTCGTGCTCTTCGAGGGCCTCGATGCCTTCGGGGAGTTCGCCGCCCAACTGATCGGCGAGGGTGCGCTCGGCCATGGTGGATCATGATGCAGCACCGGGGGCGCTACCGTGCGGATATGAGCATCGAGACGTCCACCACCCGTGTCGGCGACCTCTCCGCGTACCTGGCCCGCCCGGCCGGTGGCTCCGGGGCCGGGATGCTGCTGCTGCCGATGATCACCGGCATCGGCGAGCAGGTCCGGGCCTGGGCCGACGAACTCGCCGGCCGCGGGATCACGACGTTGACCTGGGACGTCTTCCACGGCGCGAGCACCGACAACACGTCCCGCGAGGACCTCGGCGCGAAGCTCGGCGAGCTGTCCGACGAGGTCGCGCTGACCGAGCAGACGGCGTTGCTCGACCACCTGCTCGGCGACCTCGGCTGCACGTCGGCCGGCGTCATGGGCTGGTGCCTGGGCGGCCGGTTCGCGCTCCTGCTCGCCGCCCGTGACCAGCGGCTTTCCGGCGTCGTCGCCTATCACCCGACGGTCCGCGACCCGCTGCCGCCGAACCACACCCTCGACACGGTCGCTTTGTCGACAGCGATCACCGCGCCGGTGCTCGTCTCGTACCCGGAGGCCGACACGGTCGTCTCGCACGAGACGTTCGACCGGCTCCAGGCCGCGCTGCAGTCCCGCGCGACGGGCGCGACGTTCACCCAGCACTTCCCGGGCGCCGAGCACGGCTTCAGCGACTCCTCGCGGCACGGCACCGCGGTCAACGCCGACGCGTTCGCGCTCTCCTGGCCGCAGACCTTGGCCTTCCTGGACGCCCTGAAAGGTTGACTTTCGGCAGTGGTCGCCGCCGCGGCCCGCTTGTAGCGTCGCTTTTGTGCAGGAGGTGACGAGGCGACGGTGGCGGGTGGTGTTCGACGCCGTCCTCGCGCTGTTCCTGGCGTTCATCGTCGTCTCGGACACGGTGGACACCCGGGCGTACTGGGAGATGGCCGGCGGTTTCGCCGTCGTCCTTGGCTCGGTGGCCACCGCCCGGCGTCACCCGGTCGTGTCGCTCGGCATCGCGCTGGTGGGGACGCTGGTCGTGCCGTTCCCGTACGGCAACCGCCTGCCGGTCTGGGTGGTGTTCGTGCTGGTCGCGATGTGCTACCAGGCCGGACTGCGGATGCCGCGGGCGCGGCCGGGCCTGCTGCTCGGCGGCGCCGTCGCGGTGCTCGGCCTGCCGCTCTCGCTGCTCGTCGGCGAGGACGGCCTCGGTGACTGGGCCGAACTGGTCACGATGCTGGTGTTCGCCGGGCTGTCGCCGTGGCTGCTGGGCCGCTACGTCCGGCTGCGCGGGGAGCTGGCCCGCACCGGCTGGCGCCGCGCCGAGGAGATGGAGAGCCGCCAGCGCCTGGTCGCCGACCAGGCGCGGCTGCGCGAGCGCGCGCGGATCGCCAGCGACATGCACGACTCGCTGGGCCACGAGCTGAGCCTCATCGCCGTCCGCGCGGCGGCCCTGGAGGTCGCCGGCGGCCTCGACGACGGCCAGCGCGGGGCGGCCGCCCAGCTGCGCACCAGCGCCGCGGCCGCCACCGAGCGGCTGCGCGAGATCATCGGCGTCCTGCGCGAGGACGCCGCGCCCGTCGAGCCGGTGCAGGGTGACCTCGGCGAGCTGATCGCGCGGGCCAGGTCGTCCGGGCTGCTCATCGAATCCACAGTGGACAGCGAGCAGGCGCCGCCGATGGTCGCCCTCGCGGCCCACCGGGTCGTCCAGGAAGCGCTGACGAACGTCGCGAAGCACGCGCCCGGCGCCGCCGTGACGGTCCGGGTGACCAGTTCCGGCGCGCAGACCGAGGTGAGTGTCGTCAACGCGCCGCCGCCCGCCGGGCCGCTGCCGGGCGCCGCGTCCGGGCACCGCGGGCTGATCGGGCTGCGCGAGCGCGTCCGGCTGGTCGGCGGCACGCTGCAGGCCGGCCCGCACGCGGGCGGGTTCGCCGTCACCGCGACGCTGCCGCACGACGCCGCGCCGGTCGAGGAGACCGCGGAGCTGCGGGAGGCCGCCGACGACGCCGTCGGGCAGTCGACGTCCGCGCGGGCGCTGGAACTGGCGCGGCGTGACGTCCGGCGCAGCCTGATCCAGGCCGTCGGCATCCCGCTCGGGCTGTTCGCGGTGGTCCTCGGGGTGGCCGGGATCGCGTTCCTGTACCTCTGGAACTCCTCGGAGCTGCCCGGTCCGGTCTACGACCGGCTGCGGCTCGGGCAGCCGCGCGCCGAGGTCGCGCCGCTGCTGCCGGGCACCCAGCGCAGCGCCCGGCCGACGCGCGGCGAGCCGCCGCTGCCGCCGATGCCCGGGGCCGCGTGCGAGTACTACGGCACCGGAAGATCGTTCCTGAACAACGACTACGCCGCCTATCGGCTGTGTTTCGCCGACGGGAAGCTGGTTTCGAAGGACGAGTTCGCCGAGGGGGTTTCGTGATCAGGGTCGTGCTGGCCGACGACGAGGCGTTGATGCGGGCGGGGGTGGCGGCGATCCTGGCCGCGGACGGCGGTATCGAGGTCGTCGCCGAAGCCGCCGACGGGCGCGCGGCGGTCTCCCAGGTGCTGGCCACGCACCCGGACGTCGTGCTGCTCGACATCCGGATGCCGGTGCTCGATGGCTTGGGCGCGGCCGCCGAGATCCGGCGGCTGCGGCCCGCGACCGGCGTCATCATGCTGACGACGTTCGGCGAGGACGACTACATCGAGCGCGCGCTCGGCCTGGGCGCGGGCGGGTTCCTGCTCAAGTCGGGCGACCCGCGTGAGCTGCTGGCGGGCATCCACGCCGTCGCGGACGGCGCCGCGTTCCTCTCGCCGAAGGTGGCACAGCGGGTCATCGCCCGGCTGTCCGGCGGCCGCCTCGCGCGCGCGTCGGCGGCCCGGTCGCGGATCGCGTTGCTGACCAACCGGGAGCGGGAAGTGCTGGTGTTCATCGGATCCGGACTGTCCAATGCGGACATAGCGGCGAAGCTGTTCGTCGTCGAGGGCACGGTGAAAGCGCACGTCAGCACCATCCTGACCCGGCTCGGCGTGAAGAACCGGGTGCAGGCGGCGATCACGGCGTACGAGGCGGGACTGGTCGGGGGAGACCCGGCGGCTGCCAGCCACTGATCCCGGCGCCGATCCGGGCCGTGGCTTTGGCCGGGGTCAGTCTCAGGAGCGCGTTGCGCAGTGTGGTGGCGACGGGGTTGGTGAGCTGCGGGCCGATCTTCCCGGCCCGGACGGAGTCCCTTGCGACTTTCTGGCTGCGCTTTCGTCTCTCTTGGTCGTACTTTTTCAGTCCTTTTTGGATTGTGTCCTCTGTGGACAAGGCGTGGGCGAGCACAACGGCGTCTTCGAGGGCCTGGCAGCCGCCCTGGCCGAGGAACGGCGGCATCGCGTGGGCGGCGTCGCCGAGCAGCGCGATCTTGCCCCGGACGTAGCTGGTCAGCGGCGTGCCGAGGTAGTAGAGGTCGTGGTGGAGGATGTCCGCGGCGGGCGTCGCGTCGATGAGCGCCGGGATCGGGTCGTGCCAGCCGCCGAAGTGCTGCTGGAGGTAGGCCTTGACGTCGGCGGGTCGTTCGCCGGCCCGGACGACGTAGGAGATCCACCAGTAGACGTCCCCGTCGACCAGCGGGAGGACGCCGATCTCGGCGCCGCGATCCCAGCTGGTGCTCAGCGGCGTCCCGGGTCGGTGGGCGACGCCGCGGAAGGCCGTGCTGCCGCTGTAGACCGGCTTCGGTCCCTTGGTGATCCGGCTGTTGATCCCGTCGGCGGCCACGACGAGGTCGGTGTGGAGTTCTCCGCCGCTGTAGCGCACGAAGCCGTCTTCGCGGACTTCGGTGACTTCGGCGCCGGTCATTATTGTCTCTCGGGGCAGTGCTCGCGCGAGCGCGTCGATGAGATCCCGGCGATGGATCGCGGCCAAGGGAAGCCCGTGGTGCCTGGTGAAGGCGGCCGCGTCCCAGCCGGTGATGCGGCGACCGCGCTTGTCTCTTAAGCCGCCGTCGCGCTGTTCCTGGAGGGGAGCCTCGACGCCGAGGACGTCGAGGCAGCGCTGGGCGTTCGGCCAGAGCGAGATCCCGGCGCCGACGCTGGTGATCTCGGGTGCTTTCTCCAGGACGGTCACGTCCCAGTCGACCCGTCGCAATCCGACCGCCGCCGCGAGCCCGCCGATACCGCCGCCGACCACCACCGCGCGCATAGCTCCTCCTCTACAGGTGTAGAGGACTCTACACCTGTAGAGTGGGTCCGTGGACCGTCTTTCGGCAATCGGTGACGCGGCGATCGAGGTGATTGCGGCGGAAGGCATGCGCGGCTTGACCCACCGAGCGGTCGACCGGGCGGCTTCGCTGCCCGCGGGGTCGACGTCGTACTACGCGCGAACCCGGGGCGCGCTGCTGGAGCTGGCGATCGACCGGATGGTCACGCTGGACAACGTCGACTTGGAGCCACCACCGGGCCGCTTGGCGGAGTTCCTGGCGGGCTTCGTCCACGCGGCGATCACGACGGGTCGAACGCGAATGCTGGCGCGGTACGAGTTCGCGTTGGAGGCAACCCGCCGCCCGGAGTTACGTGCGGCGTACGACAAGGGCGGATTGCTGATCCGCCGCCGGTGCGCATCGGTGTTGGCCACCGCAGGCTCCCCAGAACCAGAGCGCCACGCGACGGTCTTGGTGGCCTGGCTGGACGGCGCGATCTTCGACGCAATCGCGGGCACGGGCTCTCTCGCGCCGCCGTCGCGGGCCGCGCTGACCCGCGGCGCCCGGGAAGTGCTGGCGGGCTTGGGCATCGCGCCAAGTCCGTGAATGCCACATTGAGGGACATAGCGTCCCTCAATGTGGCATTCACGGACTTGCCGTTGGCGGGGTTTCGGCGCCTGGCCTCGGCGTGAGGTGGTTGTCCACAGCGCTGCCGTGATGTGGACAACTGCGGCTCAGACGTGGCCATTTCGGCCTTTTGTCGGGCCGTCCCGATACGCTGGAAGCGGGGCCGGTCCCCCGGAGAGGGTGGGGGCTGCTTTGGGGGCGTCAGGCGTCCCGGCGGCGCAACACCGCAGTGCCCGCGACCAGCGCCACCGCGGTCCAGACCGCGCAGATCAGCAGTCCCACCCAAGGTGCGTACGGCGCCGCCGCCTGGGTGATCGGGTTCGGCTGCCCCGCCTCCACCATCGCGTTCACCCCGGCTATCCCCGGGAAGTACGGCACCCAGCCCGGCAACCCCAGCGACGCCACGATCAGCGGCAGCGGCACCAGCGCCACGATCACCACCACCAACGTCCCCGCCGCGCTTCGCAGCGCCCAGCCCACTCCGGTGCACAGCAAGCCCAGCGAGGCGAAGTATCCGCCCATGCCCACAGCCGTCGTGAGGGCGCCCGCGAACGACGTCGGCAGGCCGTGGCCGTCCTTCACCAGACCCGCCAACGCCATTCCCGAGACCGACAGCGCCACGCCGTAGACGAACAGCACCGGCAGTAGCACCGCCGCCTTCGCGAGGACCACCCGTGAACGCACCGGCGTCCACAGCAGCGTCGACCGGATGCCGCCGCCCGTGTACTCGCTTGTCACGAACAGCGTGGCCAGTGCGATCACCGCGAACTGCGTCAAGTAGAAACCGCCGCCCAGGGCGATCGTGTTGGCGCCCATCGGGTCTTCACTGTCGTAGCGCTGGGCGATGGCCGATACCGCGCTGTAGAACGCCATCAGCG
Organism: Amycolatopsis sp. NBC_00348; assembly: GCF_036114655.1. NCBI lineage: Bacteria > Bacillati > Actinomycetota > Actinomycetes > Pseudonocardiales > Pseudonocardiaceae > Amycolatopsis > Amycolatopsis sp. NBC_00348. The sequence goes on from NZ_CP107994.1 coordinate 9,732,243, forward strand.
CGGCTCCGGCGATCAGCGTCCACCACGTCGCGCGGACCGACCAGAACTTCGTCCACTCGGAGGACACCACAGGCACCACAGACACCGCCGCCGTCATGCCGACACCCCGTACTCCACCGAAGAAGCGGTCAGTTCCATGTACGCCTGCTCCAGCGACGCCGTCCGCTCGGCGAGGCCGTGTACCCGGATGCCCAGCTCGTGCACCAGGTCGCCGACGCGGGTTACGTCGATGCCGCCGACCACCAGCTCGGCCGGCGCGTCCAGGTCCGTGTGGGCGCCTTCGGCTCGCAAACGCCGGGAGAGCGCGTCGCGCTCGGTGGGGTCCGGGACGCGCACCGAGACCGTCGTGCGGGAGTTGCCCGCGATGAACTCGGCGACCGGTGCGTCCGCGAGGAGCTTTCCCTTGCCGATCACCACGAGGTGGTCGGCCGTCAGCTGCATCTCGCTCATCAGGTGGCTCGAGACGAACACCGTCCGCCCCTCGCCCGCCAGGGAACGCATCAGCTGCCGCACCCAGCGGACGCCGTCCGGGTCGAGGCCGTTGACCGGCTCGTCGAACAACAGCACGCCCGGGTCGCCGAGCAGCGCGCCCGCGATGCCCAGCCGCTGCCCCATGCCGAGCGAGAACTGCCCGGCCCGCTTGCCCGCGACGTCCGAAAGCCCGACCGTCGCGAGCACCTCCTCGACCCGCGACGCCGCGATGCCGTTGCTGCGCGCCATCGCGAGGAGGTGCTTGCCGGCGCTGCGGCCGGGGTGCAGGGCCTTGGCGTCGAGCAACGCGCCGACCTCGCGCAGCGGGTGCCGCAGCTCGGCGTACTGCCGCCCGCCGACGCGCACTTCGCCGGCCTGCGGGTGGTCGAGCCCGACGGTCATCCGCATGGTCGTCGACTTCCCGGCGCCGTTCGGGCCGAGGAACCCGGTCACCTGCCCGGCCGCGACGTCGCAGGTGAGCGCGTTGACGACGGTCTTCTCCCCGTAGCGTTTGGTGAGTCCCCTGAGCGTGATCATGCCACCCAGTCTGGGATTTCCCCGGCGTCACGACATCGGCCGACGGTCGCGGGCCGCCCCCGACTTTCGTCAGGTGCGGCGCCGCGTGACGTGGCGCGTCGGAGCGGCGGTCGCCGGGTCCTCGGGCCACGGGTGCTTCGGGTAGCGGCCGCGCAGGTCGGCGCGGACCGCCGGGTAACCGTTCGTCCAGAACGACGCCAGGTCCGCGGTGATCGCCGCCGGGCGGCCGGCGGGGGAGAGCAGGTGCAGGACGACCGGGACGCCGGCCAGCGTGGGCGTGCCGGTCCAGCCGAACGTCTCCTGCAGCTTGACGGCCAGCACCGGCTGGTCACCGCCGTAGTCGACGCGGATGTGCGAGCCCGTCGGCACTTCCAGCCGGTCCGGGGCGAGTTCGTCCAGCCGGGAGGCTTCCGGCCACGGCAGCAGGGCCTTCAGCGCGGTACCGGCATTGACGTTCGCCAGGTCCGCGCGACGGCGGGCCGCGGAGAGGTCCAGCCAGCTGTCCACATCGGACAGCAGTGCGGCGTCGTCGACGGCGGGCCACGGCGCGCCGAGCACCCGGTGCAGGAACGCCATCCGCTCGCGCAACCGGGTCCCGTCGGCGGTCCACTTCAGCAGCCCGAGACCCTCGGCCCGCAGGCCCGCCACCAGGGCGTCGTGGACGTTCGGGTTCTTCAACGGCCGCGACGCCAGCGTGATGGCGCCCAGCCGCCGGACGTGCCGCGCGACGACGTCGCCGTCGGCCCAGGTCACTTCGTCCACTTCGGACACTGCCCCGGCGCGCACGGCGAGGCGCTCGTCGGCGGCCGCGGCGAGCCGGATGGTGCCGTGCACACGCCCGGGATCACGGGTCGCTTCGGCGATGGCCAGCCACGCGGAGTCCAGGCCGCTGCCGGGCGGCAGCTCGGCCGCGGTGCCGCCGGCCATGAGGTAGACGGGCTCGCCGCCCGGACGTCGCCGCGCGAGCCGTTCCGGGTGGGCCAGGGCGACGATCAACGCCGGATCGGGCTTGCCGTCTCCGGTGACCAGCCGCGAAAGACGCTGGGCCTCGCGCTTCCACCGTCGCGCCGCGTCGTCGCTCGCGCCGCGCAGCCGCCGCAGTTCCGCGTCGACGTCCGTCAGCTTGCCGCCCGCGTCGAGCAGTGCCACGACCTCCGCCGCGTTGCGTGCGCCGACCGCCTCCGCGCCGTCGAGCAACGCCCGGGCCAGCCGCGGGTGCAGCCCGAGGTCGGCCATCCGGCGACCGCGCGCGGTCACCGTGCCGTCCGGCGCCGTCGCGCCGAGGGTGGCCAGCAGCGCGCGGCCCGCCGCCAGCGCGCCTTCGCCGGGCGGGTCCCACCAGGCCAGGCCGCTGCCGTCCGGCGTCGACCAGCACGCCAGCTCCAGGGCCAGCCGCGCCAGCTCCGCCGTCCGGATCTCCGGCTCGGGGTACGCGGGCAGCGTCGCCTGCTCGTGCTCCGCCCAGCAGCGGTACACCCGCCCCGGCGCCTCACGGCCGGCTCGGCCGGCGCGTTGCGCGGCCACCGCCGCCGACACGCGGACCGTCGCCAGGCCGGGCAGCCCGCGCCGGTGGTCGACGCGCGGCACCCGCGCCAGCCCCGAGTCGACGACCGCGCGCACGCCCGGCACGGTCAGGCTCGACTCGGCCACGGCCGTCGCCAGCACGACGCGCCGTCGGGCACGCGGCCGCAGCGCGTCGTCCTGCTGCGCCGCGGTGAGCCGTCCGTGCAGCGGCAGGACGTCCACATCGGACAGATGCAAGAGCCCGGACGTGCGCGCGATCTCGCCCGCGCCGGGCAGGAACGCCAGCACGTCACCGTCCCCTTCGGACAGTGCGGTCCGCACCGCGCGCGCCACCGCGGGCTCGGCGCGCTCGTTCCGCGCAGGCGGCAGGTAGGACGTCGTGACCGGGTAGGTCCGGGCGGACGCCTCGATCACCGGCGCGTCGCCGAGCAGCGCGGCCAGCCGGCCGGACGCCACCGTCGCCGACGTCGCCAGCAGCCGCAGGTCGTCGCGCAGCCCGGCGCGGACGTCCAGGAGCAGCGCGAGCAGCAGGTCCGCGTCCAGGTGCCGCTCGTGGCACTCGTCCAGCAGCACCGTCGCCACCCCGGGCAGCTCCGGGTCGCCCTGCACGCGCCGCACCAGCAGCCCCGACGTCACGACCTCGACGCGGGTGCGCGAGGACACCTTCCGGTCGCCGCGCACGGCGTACCCGACGGTCTCGCCGACCGGCTCGCCCAGGATCGCCGCCATCCGCCCCGCCGCGGCCCGCGCGGCCAGCCGCCGCGGCTCGGCGACGACGACGCGGCCGCCGCCGGACATCAGCGCGAGCGGCACCAGCGTCGTCTTGCCGGTGCCGGGTGGCGCCACGAGGACCGCGGTGCCGTGCGCGTCCAACGCGGCGAGCACGTCGGGCAGCACGGCCCGCACGGGCAGGTCGGGCAGCTTCACTTCTCGGTGACCTCGGGGGGTGGTGGGAGCTGGTAACCGGACGGGCCGATGTTCGCGTTGAGCGAGCGCAGCCATTCACCCGAAGAGACCATCTTGCCGATCGCGTCGTCGATCTTGCTCACCCCCTGCGTATCGCCCTTGCGCAGGCCGACGCCGTAGTTCTCCTTCGAGAACGGCTTCCCGACGACCTTCAGCAGCTCGGGGTCCCGCGCGACGTAACCCGCCAGGATGACGCCGTCGGTCGTCACGGCGTCGATCTGCCCGGCCAGCAGCGCCGTGACGCAGTCCGGGTACCGCGGGTACTCGACCAGCTGGACGGCCTGGGCGAACTTGTCCTTGACCTGCTGGGCGGGCGTCGAGCCGGTCACCGAGCAGAGCTTGCGCGAATTGAGCGTCTCCGGCCCGGTGATGTCGGCCGCGGTGCGCCGGACCAGCAGGTCCTGGCCGGTCGTGAAGTACGGCCCGGCGAACGACACCTGCTGCTTGCGCTTGTCGGTGATCGAATAGGTCGCCACGACCAGGTCGACCGTCCCCGAAGCGAGGTCCGTTTCGCGCGTCGCCGACGTCGTCTCGCGCCACGTGATGTCCTTCGCGTCGACGCCGAGCTCACCCGCCACAAAAGTTGCGACGTCGACATCGAACCCGACGAACCGGCCGTCCACGGTGTGCTCCGACAGGCCCGGTGCGTCGAACCGGATGCCGATGGTCAGGTGATCCGTGGCACCGGCGCGGGCCACCACGGAGTCGGTCGGCGAAACGTGGGCGGGACCGCACGCGGTCGCCGTGACCAGCAGCAACGCCGAAGAGACCAGCACGCGCCACCGCATCCCGCCGCTCCCTCCGCCCCCGCCGGGCCCTCACGAAGTTCTCAGGTCCTCCCGTTAGCCTAAGTGCGTGGTGCGACCGTCCCAACCCGTACTGGACGCCGTCGGCACGCTCGCCCGGCTCGGGCTCGCGGCCGTCTGGCTCGTTTCCGGTGCCGTGAAGCTGGCCGATCCGGGGCAGACGTTGATCGCCGTCCAGGCGTACGACGTGCTGCCCGGCGCCCTCGTGAACGTGGTGGCCGTCGCGCTGCCGCTCGTCGAGCTCGTGCTCGGGCTGTTCCTGCTCGCGGGCCTGGCGACCCGGTGGGTCGCCGGCGCCGCGCTGGTGCTGCTCGTGGTGCTCATCGCCGGCATCGCCCAGTCGTGGGCGCGCGGGCTGAGCATCGACTGCGGGTGCTTCGGCGGCGGTGGCCAGGTGGCGGCGGGGCAGACCGAGTACCCGCAGGAGATCCTCCGCGACTCCGGTTTCGCGCTGCTGGCCGGCTGGCTGCTGGCGCGGCCGCGCACCTGGCTGTCGATCGACGGCTGGCTGGCGCGAGGTCGTGGGAACTCTGTCGAACCCGGGCCCGACTACTCGGGTATCGCGGAAGGGAACTGATACACAGTGGGTGGAGCTGAGCGGACCGCTCGGAAGCGTCGTCAGGCCGCACAGGCCGGGGGAGCGAGGGCGGTGGCCCAGGCCAGGGGCGCGTCCGGCGACAAGCGGAAGTGGATCATCGGGATCGCCGCCGTGGTCGTGGTGGCCGCGCTCGTGATCGGCGGCGTGATCTGGACGATCTCCGACAAGAACAAGACCGAGGGCCAGGTCATCAACCCCGGCCAGGCCACCACGTCGCTGGCCGCCGACGTCACGCAGAAGCGCGACGGCGTGGCCGTCACGGTCGGCAAGACCGGCGCGAAGTCCACGATCGACGTCTACGCCGACTTCCTCTGCCCGATCTGCGGCACGTTCGAGAAGAACAACAAGACGCAGATCGAGCAGGCGGTCAACGACGGCAAGCTGGCGGTGCGCTACCACATGGTGCCGCTGCTCAACGACCGCTCGAGCCCGCCCGGGTACTCGCTCGACTCGGCGAACGCGGCGCTCGCCGCGGCCGACGCCGGCAAGTTCCTCCAGTTCCACGACGCGCTGTACGCGAACCAGCCCGAAGAGGGAAAGCGCGGTTACGACAAGGCGCAGCTGATCGACCTGGGCAAGAACGTCGGCATCACCGACCCGAAGTTCGCCGAGACGGTCAACGCCGGCACCTACAACGACCAGATCAACGCGGCGTTCCAGCAGATCTCGACCGACCCCAAGCTGGCGCAGGACTTCGGCGGCGGCCAGAGCGGGTTCGGCACGCCGACGGTCACCTCGAACGGCGCGATCGTCAACTGGCAGGACCAGAGCTGGCTCACCGGAGTGCTCGGCTGAGTCCGGGCAATTCGCCCACTCGGGTACGGACCGTGGACTAGGCTTATCCCGCAGGGTGGGGAACCGGGGATGGCGGGCGCACGTCGCATCCCTGGTGACAGGGAGGGCCAGTGGACGGTTCGCATTCGGGGTTTCACGTCGACGACGGCGCGTACACGCGGTACGCGCGTGAGGTCGACCCGCTCGGTGAAGACGTCAAAGGCGCGGCGGAGAAGCACGTCGGCCCGCACGTCGGGGTCGGTTTCTCCGACATGGGCGCGGAGTCCGGCCTGACCGGCGCCTACACCGGCCGGATGCGGGCGCTGCAGGAGAAGCTGCACCGCGTCGGCGGCGGCTGGAGCGCGATGGGTGACGCCGCCCGCCAGACCGACCGCAACTACGCCGGCGTCGAGGCCGAGCACAGCGACGTCGTCCGGCGGCTCGGGACGGATCTCACGTGACCGAGCACGCCGACCTGCTCGTCCGGCACGGCCTGGACACCACGAACCAGTTCGCAGACAAGCTGCACCACGACCCGGCCGCGATCAGCGGCGCGCGCGACGGCCACGTCGCGCTGCAGACGTCGATGGGCAAGACCCACGACACCGCGTCGGCGCAGCGCGTCAACCTGACGTCCGCCAGCTCCGGCTCGACGACCGACCGCGCGACGGCGACGTCCAAGAGCCTGGAGCAGGAAGTCCAGGACCTGCTCGACGAGAGCGCCGAGATCGAGCGGGCCGTCGCCGAGGCCGCCGAGACGCTGAACCTGGGCCAGATCAAGAACGACCAGGTCCGCGACCAGATCATCAAGGAGATCTCGGCGTCGATGAAGGCGCTGGCGGCGGTCAAGAGCATCCAGCCGCCGGAGAGCCGCGGCGCCGCGTCGCGCGACATCCTGATGAAGCTGCAGACCAAGATCGGCCAGCTGACCGGCCAGGCCGCGACGTTCAGCGAGCAGACGATCAACCAGCTCACCGACATCGGCACCAAGCTGGGTGGCGGCGAGCAGACGACGTCGGCGAGCAGCGCTTCGCCGACGAAGGTGGCTTCGTCCTTCAACAGCAATAGCGGCTACTCCGGCGGCGGCTCCGATGGCGGGGGCGGGGGCGGTGGGGGAGGCGGGGGCGGCGGCGCCGTGCACAAGCCGCGGCTGCCGGTCGCGGTCCCGCCGCAGCCCGGCACCGGCGTCGGCATCAACCTGCCCGGCGGCAAGACCGTCATGGCGCCCAACGAAACCGCCGCGAAGGCCGTGCGCAACGCGCTTTCGCAGCTCGGCGTGCCGTACGTCTGGGGCGGCACCGCGCGTGGCCAGGGCCTCGACTGCAGCGGCCTGACTATGACGTCGTACCAGGACGCGGGCCTGCAGCTGCCGCGGACGGCGGCACAGCAGACGGTCGGGGCCGAAGTGCCCTCGATCGACCAGCTGCTGCCCGGCGACCTGGTCGTCTGGTCCGGGCACGTGGCGATGGTGATCGGCGACGGCCAGATGGTCGAGGCCGGCGACCCGGTCCAGATCAGCAAGATCCGCACCACGAACGCGGGACAGTCGTTCATCGGGTTCTACCGGCCGACGGGGTAACTTCGCATCGTGGCTGACTTCGACATGGACCTGGCGGCGGCCCGCGTCTCCGAACAGGCGGACCGGGCGGGCGCGGACGCCGCCGCGCGCTTCGAGCGCTCGGGTCCCGTGGTGGGCAAGGCCGCTTCGGGAGACAGCACCATCGAGGTCCAGGTCGCGCCGGGCGGGCTGCTGACCGGCCTGACGATCCACCGGTCCGCGCTGCGGCACGGGTCGGCGGTGATCGCGGACCAGATCGTCGAGCTGGCCCAGCGCGCGACCCGCCGCGCGGGCGACAAGATGTACCACGCGCTGGCGCCGGTCGTGGACGCGTCACAGCTCGAGGCGCTCGGCTACGAGCCGATCCCGGACGACGACCCGGACGCCGAGTCCGTCTCCTACGGAAGGTGAGCGCGATGCCCACGACGCGTGAGCTGATTTCCCAGGCCCGGGCGCGCGAAGAGGCGCTGGCGCGGGTGGACGAGCTGCTCGCTTCGGCGTCCGGCACGGCCCACGACCACGACGGCCAGGTCGAGGCGACGGTCGACGGCCGCGGCAAGCTCCTGCGGCTGTGGCTCGCGCCGTCCGCGGTGAACCTGGGCGAGCGGCTGGGCCCGCTGGTGGTGGAGATCGCCCGGGCGGCCATGCGCGAGGCGACCCAGGACGGCTACAACAAGGTCGCGCTGCTGCTGGGCGAGGACATGACGTTCATGATCGAGCAGATGACGGGCATGCCCGCCCCGGCCCGAGCCGAGGACGACGACCCGGGCATGACGGTCGAGGAGTTCCAGCGGCTGCGGGAGGAACGCCTGGGTTCCGCGCCCGCTGCTCCCGCTGCTCCGGCGCCGGTTTCGAGTGTCGAGGACGAAGACGCGTACTGGGATTCCTTCGATCCGGCTTCGCTGCGTTCGGACCGCTGACCGGCGCTGAGCAGCCCCCGTTTTCCACGCTACCGGTGAGGACCGACAGTTCCCGGTTCAGTTGAGCTGGGCCGTGGAGCTGGCGCCGTCCAGTACCGATCGACGTCCAGCATGCCCCTCGGGCAGCGAGCCGTCGGCGGAACGCAGGATCTGCAGCCACCGGCGTTCGCCCGTGGCCAGGTGGCGGATCAAGCCGCCCAGCGTCAGGGCGCTGACCGTCGTGCGCTTCGCCGCGCCGGAGTCGGCCGAATTAGGCCGGAAGGTGACCGGAAAGCGCAATCCCGCTCAGTGGCAACCGAGTTCGCTCAGAGGTCTGGACCAACGTCGAAAGCCTGTGCCTTAATTCAAGGCGTGAATTTCGGTCTCTCGACGAGGAGGACCCGGATGGGTCTCGGACGCAGACTGGGTATCGGCGCGCTGGCCCTCGGGCTCCTGGTGACGTCGGAAACCCCGGCCCTCGCCGGGAACGGCCCGGCCTACAAGGACTCCTGGCGGCCCGTCAAGGTCCGGGTGGCCGACCTGCTCGGCCGCATGTCGCTCGACGACAAGCTCGGGCAGATGATGCAGGCCGAACGCCTCGGCGTGAAGTCGCCGGCCGACGTCACCACCGGGCGGCTCGGCTCGCTGCTCTCCGGCGGCAGCTCGCAGCCGACGCCGAACACGCCCGTCACCTGGGCCGACATGTACGACGGCTTCCAGAAGGCCGCCCTCGCCACGCCGCTGGGCATCCCGCTGATCTACGGCGTCGACGCCGTCCACGGTCACAACGGCGTCTACGGTGCGACCGTCTTCCCGCACAACATCGGCCTCGGCGCGTCCCGCGATCCGCAGCTGGTGCAGAAGATCGGCCGCGCCACCGCGGAAGAGGTCTCGGGCACCGGCATCGACTGGGACTTCGCGCCCTGCCTGTGCGTCGCCCGCAACGACCGCTGGGGCCGCACCTACGAGTCGTTCGGCGAGGTCCCGCAGCTGGCCACCGAGATGTCGACGGTCATCACCGGACTGCAGGGCCGCTCACTGGACCAGCCCGGTTCGGTCATGGCCACCGCCAAGCACTACGTCGGTGACGGCGGCACGACCGGCGGCGTCAACGAGGGCAACACCGAGATCAGCGAGCAGGAGCTGCGCGCGATCCACCTGCCGCCGTTCAAAGCTGCCGTCGACCGCGGGGTCGGCTCGGTGATGATCTCCTACAGCAGCTGGAACGGCGTCAAGATGCACGCCGGCTCGTACCTGATCAACGACGTCCTCAAGAAGGAACTGGGCTTCAAGGGGATCGTCGTCTCGGACTACAACGGCGTCGACAAGATCGACGGCAAGACCGGCTTCACGCCGGAAGAGGTCGAGGCCTCGATCAACGCCGGCATCGACATGGTGATGGTGCCCTACGACTGGCAGAAGTTCATCGACACGCTCCGCACGCTGGTGCAGCAGGGGCGCGTGCCGCTGTCGCGCATCGACGACGCGAACCGCCGCATCCTCACCAAGAAGTTCGAGCTCGGCCTGTTCGAGCACCCGCTGACCGACCGGCGGTTCCTGAAGACCATCGGCAGCAAGGAACATCGCGACCTGGCCCGCCAGGCCGTCCGCGAATCCCAGGTGCTGCTGAAGAACGACCACCACGTACTGCCGCTTTCCAGGCACGAAAAGATCTTCGTCGCCGGCAAGAGCGCCGACGACATGGGCAACCAGTCCGGCGGCTGGACGGTCGGCTGGCAGGGCACCAGCGGCCCGGTCATCCCCGGCACCACGATCCTCCAGGGCATCACGAGCAGTTCCTCGAAGGTGACCTACGCCAAGGACGGCACCGGGATCGACCAGAGCTACGACGTCGCCGTCGCCGTCGTGGGGGAAACGCCTTACGCCGAAACGAAGGGCGACCGTCCACAAGGGATGGGCCTGGACGACGCGGACCTCGCGACGCTGCAGAAGCTGAAGGACTCCGGCGTGCCGACGGTCGTCGTGCTGGTGTCCGGGCGGCCGCTCGACATCGCGGCGCAGGTGGGGGACTGGGCCGGGCTCGTCGAGTCGTGGCTGCCGGGCAGCGAGGGCCAAGGCGTGGCCGACGTCCTCTTCGGCGGCTACAACCCGACCGGGAAGCTGCCGGTGACCTGGATGCGCAGCGCCGACCAGCAGCCGATCAACGTCGGCGACGGCCAGCCCGCGCTGTTCCCGTTCGGCTACGGCCTCCACTACCCGCGCCATTGGTGATCGGTCCCCGCCCCCACCGGAAGGAACACGTATGCCGTCCAGAACCCGCCGCCCGCTGATCCGGATATTGGCGTTCTTCGCCGTCTTGCTGGGGCTCAGCCTCGGCGGCCCGGCCGCGCCGGTCGCCCACGCCGCGACGCCGTTCAAGGTGCTCGCCTTCTACAGCGGCACCTACGACGCCGCGCACATCAGCTTCGAAAAGGAAGCCAACGTCTGGTTCCCGCAGCAGGCGGCGGCCAACGGCTTCACCTACACCTCGACGACCAACTGGAACCAGCTGACGTCCATCACGCCCGACCAGTACCAGGTGGTCATGTTCCTGGACGACCAGCCGCAGTCGCAGGCGCAGTTCCAGGGCTTCCAGCGGTACATGCAGGCCGGTGGCGGGTTCTACGGCTTCCACGTCACGGCCTACAACGACGACACCACGCCGTCGTACGCCAACTGGTTCCACAACGACTTCCTCGGCACCGGCCGGTTCACCTCGAACTCCTGGGGACCGACGCCGGAGACGCTGAAGATCGAGAACCGCACCCACCCGTCGACGGTGAACCTGCCGGCGACGATCAAGTCGTCGACGTCCGAGTGGTACGCCTGGCAGAACGACCTGCGCCAGAACAGCAACATCACCATCCTGGCGTCGATGGACCAGTCCACCTTCCCGATCGGCACCGACCCGAGCCAGACCTGGTACAGCGGGTACTACCCGATCTCGTGGACCAACAAGAGCTACAAGATGATCTACTCGAACTTCGGCCACAACGCGATGAACTACGACACGAACACCGCGCTGTCCTCGACGTTCGAAAGCGCCGACCAGAACCGCTTCCTGCTCGACGGCCTGAAGTGGCTCGGTGGCGGCGGCACGACCACCCCGCCGCCCGCCGGCACGATCGACCCGTCGGCCTGGTACGCGGTGTCGAACAAGGCGAACGGCAAGTGCGTCGACGCGCGGGCCGCGGCCAGCGCCAACGGCACCGTGATCCAGCAGTACACCTGCAACGCCACCACGGCGCAGCAGTTCCAGTTCGCCCCGACCAGCGGCGGGTACGACCGGATCAACAACCGGATCAACCCGGCGCAGGTCATCGACGTCGCCAACGTGGCGACGACCGACAACGCCGGCCTGCAGCTGTGGGCCTACAGCGGCGGCAACAACCAGCAGTGGCAGCCGGTGTCGGAAGGCAGTGGCTACTACCACTTCGCCGTCCGTCACACCGGCAAGTGCCTGACCGTGCCGGGATCGTCCACCGCGGACAGTGTCCAGCTGGTCCAGGCGACCTGTAACGGCAGCGCCGCTCAGTCGTTCAAGGTCGGCTAGGGGAAGGTCCGTGAAGGACTCCTTACCGGCTCTTATGGCCGGTAAGGAGTCCTTCACGGCTTTCAGCGCCAGGTCGTCTGGAGGCGGATCACCAGGACGGCCAAGGTGAGCAGGGCGACGGCGAGGAGCACGCCTGCCGAGCGCGTGTCGTCTCGGGCGCCCCACGCGAGGGCGGCGGGGAGGATCGCCAGCGACGTCACCAGGTAGGCCACGTGCGTGCCCGGTTCCGCTGGGTGGTGAGGGGACGCCAGGCCTGCGATCGCCTGCGCGAGCAGGGCCAGTTCGATCAGGACAGCGAGCGGGCGCCAGGGTGGCCAACGGTAGCGGCCCGTCGCGCTCACGACCAGGGCCGTCAGGCCGGACAGCAGGCAGAGCGCCGTCGTGGCGAAGGCCAGGGGCTCGATCACGCCCGGCGCGCTTTGCGGCGACGGCGTTTCGTGCCGAGGCGGAAGAGCCACGTCGAGATGCCCGTGAGCATCAGCGCCAAGGGCGCCAGGCCGAGGACGACCCAGACGAGCCGCCACCAGCCGTCGACGAGCCAGCCGAAGTGCGCGGCCTCGAACACCTTGCTGTAGAAGCGGTTCGCGGTCGGCTCCGGCGCGGCGTCCACAGAGGACACGTGGGTGGCGTCGTGGCTGTCGACGTACACCGTGCGATCGCCGCCGAAGAACGCGCGGGCGCCGTAGGGCTGGTAGCCGTCATCCGCGATCGACACCGAGTAGTAGTCCGTGCCTTCGGAGGGCGGGACGAGGTAGCGGACGGTGCCGGGGGACGCGGCCAAAGCGGCCGAAGACGCCTGGTCGATGCCGATCTCCGGGGTGCCGGGCGCGGCCGGGTTCGCCGTGAAGCTGTACTTCGCCTCGTCCGGCGTGGTGCCGCCGGTGATCGCGAGCCACGCGTTTTCCACCGGCGGCAGGTAGAACGCGGCGCCGGTGACGCCCCACATCAGCACGAACGGCACCGACACGAGGCCGATCACGTTGTGCAGGTCGTAGTCGCGCGCGAAGCGGCCCTTGCCGAGCCGGACGCGGAAGCCGTGCGAGAACGTCTTGAAACCCGGCCACCAGACGACGATCCCGGTGATCGCCAGCAGGATCATCAGCAGCCCGAGCACGACCAGGAGCAGCAGCCCCCAGTTCGTCCCGGCCGGCCAGTCGAAGCCGATCGACGGCACCGGCGCGGCCAGCCACGACACGTACCCCGGGTCGTCCTTGCAGGTGAACGCGCAGTCGTGCAGGTTCGTCAGCCAGCCCATGACGCCGTCGTCGAGCTTCTGCGGCCCGGTGATCCGCCCGCTGCCGGGGTCGACGGCGTAGGCGGTGGTGTAGTCGGTGTCGCCGACGGCGATGATGCCGCCGTCGTCGCTGACCCAGGCCGCGGCGAACTCCGGGTGCGCCTGCTTGACGAGGTCCCGCGCTTGCTGCAGGCCGAGCGGGCGCGAGCTGTCGGTGTGCGCGTAGAAGTCGCCGTGCGTGGCCCGGAAGTACTCGGCGCGGTAGAGCAGGATGACGCCGGAAGTGGTCTCGAGGACCAGCAGCAGGCCGAGCACGAGCGACGTCCACCGGTGCGTGACGACGAGCGCGCGCCGCACGGGCTTGCGCCGGTACCAGCGCCGGACCGCGCGTCGCGGCGGAACGGTCCTGGTCAGCGTGGGTGCTTCGGCGGTCATGACGTCCTTCTGCTCGGTGAAGATCGAAGTGAGGTTAGCCTTGCTTTACCTCGTTTGTCTTCCGTCCTTCGGTGGATGTGCGGCGAGTCACCGCGCCGCTAACATGAAGCTCCTTCATGAATGGGGGAGCGATGCGGCGCAGTGCGGTCCTCGTGGTCCTGGCGGTGCTCGCGGGTCTCGTCGCGGGGGTGTCCCCGGCGGTGGCCGTCACCCAGCCGTTCTTCTGGGGCGTCGCGACCTCGGGCTACCAAGCGGAGGGTGCGGCGCCCGACAGCAACTGGCGCCGTTACGAGCAGGCGAAGACGTCGTCGATCAAGGAGCCCTACCGCGAGTCCGTCGACTTCCGGCACAACTACGTCGCGGACATCGATCGTGCGAAGCAGCTCGGCGTGAACGTGTTCCGCTTCAGCGTCGAGTGGGCCCGGATCGAACCGCGGCCCGGGCAGGTCGACCAGGGCGAGCTGGCGTACTACGACGACGTCGTCCGGCACGTCCTCGACGCCGGGATGCGGCCGATGATCACCCTCGACCACTGGGTCTACCCCGGCTGGGTCGCCGACCAGGGCGGCTGGGACAGCGACCGCACGGTCGACGCCTGGCTCGTCAACGCCCGCCGCGTCGTCGACCGCTACAAGGGGCTCGGCGCGCTGTGGATCACGATCAACGAGCCGACCGTCTACCTGCAGAACGAGACGGCCAACGGCGGGCTCGCCGGGTGGAAGCTGCCGTGGGCGCAGGCCCGGCTGGTGCGCGTCCACCGCGCCGCGTACGACCTGATCCACCAGCTCGACCCGGGTGCGCTCGTCTCCAGCAACACCGCGTACGTCCCGGCGGTGCAGGGTGTGCTGGACGCGTCGTTCCTCGACCAGGTGCGCGACAAGCTCGACTTCGCCGGCCTGGACTACTACTACGGCGCGAGCCTCGACAACCTCAGCGCGATCCACGCGGCGAGCGGCGAGTTCTGGAAGGTGACACCGCAGCCGGACGGGATCTACTACGCGCTGCGGTACTACGCGCGGAAGTTCCCGGGGCTGCCGCTCTACGTCGTCGAGAACGGCATGCCGACCGACAACGGCAACGCGCGTCCGGACGGCTACACGCGCTCGGACCACCTGCGCGACCACATCTACTGGGTGCAGCGCGCGAAGGCCGACGGCATGAACGTGATCGGCTACAACTACTGGAGCCTCACCGACAACTACGAGTGGGGCAGCTACCAGCCCCGCTTCGGTCTGTACACAGTGGACGCCGCCACCGATCCGTCGCTGACCCGGCGTCCGACGGACGCGGTCACGACGTACCGGCAGCTGATCGACGGGCACGGCGTCCCAGCGGGCTACACGCCGGTCCGGCCGCCGGGCTTCTGCTCGGTCGTCGACGGCCTGGGCAGCTGCCTCGACCCGGCCCGCTACCCGGGTCCGCTGCTCCCGCTGGGCTAGCCCCGGGGCGGCACTTTCACGTGAAAGTGCCGCTTTGCGGCACAAAGTGCCGCTTTCACGTGAAAGCGGCAGGCTCTCACTCTTGATAAATACATGCCGGTCTGTATGTTTGTTGCATGGCGAACAAGGTGTACGTCGTCGGCGTCGGGATGACGAAGTTCGAGAAGCCGGGCCGGCGTGAGAACTGGGACTACCCGCAGATGGCGAAGGAGTCCGGGACCAACGCCCTGGCGGACGCCGGGCTCGGGTACGACGCCGTCGAGCAGGCCTACGTCGGCTACGTCTACGGCGAGTCGACGTCCGGGCAGCGCGCCGTCTACGAGCTGGGGATGACCGGGATCCCGGTGCTCAACGTCAACAACAACTGCTCCACCGGCTCGACCGCGCTGTACCTGGCCGCGGAGGCGATCCGCGGCGGCCGCGCGGACTGCGTGCTGGCGCTGGGCTTCGAGAAGATGAAACCCGGCTCGCTCGGGTCGACCTTCGACGACCGCGAACAGCCGATGGGCAACCACATGCAGGCGCTCGCCGAGATCTCCGAGGTGCTGTTCCCACCCGCGCCGTGGATGTTCGGCGCCGCCGGCCGCGAGCACATGAAGGCGTACGGCACCACGGCCGAGCACTTCGCGAAGATCGGCGAGAAGAACCACCGGCACTCGGTGAACAACCCGTACGCGCAGTTCCAGGACGTCTACTCGCTCGACGA
Organism: Amycolatopsis sp. NBC_00348; assembly: GCF_036114655.1. Taxonomy (NCBI): domain Bacteria; kingdom Bacillati; phylum Actinomycetota; class Actinomycetes; order Pseudonocardiales; family Pseudonocardiaceae; genus Amycolatopsis; species Amycolatopsis sp. NBC_00348. Next base: position 9,747,743 of record NZ_CP107994.1, read on the forward strand.
CATCCTCGCGTCCCGGATGATCTACGACCCGCTGACCAAGCTGCAGTGCTCGCCGACGTCCGACGGCTCCGGCGCGGCGATCCTCGCGAGCGAGGCGTTCGTCGAGACGAACGGCCTGGCCGAGCGGGCCGTCGAGATCGTCGGGCAGGGCATGACCACCGACTTCCGCAGCACCTTCGACGGCAGCGCGAAGAACATCGTCGGCTACGACATGACGCGCCAGGCCGCGTTGAAGGTGTACGACCAGGCCGGGCTCGGGCCCGCCGACTTCCAGGTCATCGAGCTGCACGACTGCTTCTCCGCCAACGAACTCCTGACGTACGAAGCGCTCGGGCTCTGTGAAGAGGGCGAAGGCGGAACGCTCGTCGACGCGGGGGCCACGACGTACGGCGGCAAGTGGGTGGTCAACCCGTCCGGCGGGCTGATCTCCAAGGGCCACCCGCTCGGCGCGACCGGCCTCGCCCAGTGCGCCGAACTCACCTGGCAGCTGCGCGGCGACGCCGGCAACCGGCAGGTCGACGGCGTGCAAGCCGCACTGCAGCACAACATCGGACTCGGTGGCGCCGCCGTCGTCACCGCCTACCAGCGAGCTTAGGAGAGACATGGGTCAGATCACCGCGTCCGTCGAACTGCCCGCCACGCCGGACAAGGTGTGGGCGGAGTTCTCGAACCCGAACAACTTCGAGAAGTGGCTGACCATCCACACCAAGTGGAAGGGCGACGTCCCCGCCGAGTTCGCGCAGGGCGCCCAGGTGTCCGAGGTCGTCACGATGCTCGGCATGGCGAACACGATCACCTGGACCGTCGACGCTTACGAGGCGCCGCACCGGCTGGTCATCTCCGGGACCGGGATGGCCGGGGTGAAGATCCGGTTCTCGCTGTCGGTCGCGGCGGCCGGCCCGGGCTCGGTGGCTTCGATCGACGCCGAGTTCACCGGCCAGATGATCGTCGGCGCGCTCGGCAAGGCCGTCGAGAAGGACGGCAAGAAGAACCTCGACGAGTCCCTCGGCAAGTTCAAGGCCCTGGTCGCATGAAGTTCGACGCCACCGGGCTGGACAAGTGGACCGACCCCGTCGCCTTCGACGTCACGCGCGAGCGGCTCGTCGAATACGCCTTGACGACCAATGATCCGATCCCCGCGCACCGCGCGGGTGACGTCGCGAGCCCGGTGTTCGCGATCGTGCCGGTGTTCCAGTCGCTGCTGGAACCGGCCCTCGAAGTCGTGCCGACGTCGTTGTTCGGCAAGGTGCTGCACGGCGAGCAGGACTTCCGGTTCCACCGCCCGATCCGGCCCGGCGACGCGCTGGTGTCGCGGGCCAAGATGACCGGCTACGAGGGGCTGCCGAAGGGGACGCGCGCGACGGTCTACCTCGAGTGCCGTTCCGTTTCCGGCGAACTGGTCAACGAGCAGTACGTGACGTTCTTCGTGCGCGGCTTCGACACCGGGGAGAAGCAAGGGGTGCTCGGCCCCGGCCACCGCTTCGACGACTCGTTGCGCTCGCAGCCGCCGGTGGCGAAGGTCAGCCAGCACGTCGACGACGACCAGACGTTCCGCTACGGCCCGGCCGCCGGTGACCCGATGCCGATCCACCTCGACGAGGACGTCGCCCGGGCCGCGGGGCTGCCGGGGATCATCGCGCACGGGCTCTGCACGATGGCGTTCACGTCGTGGGCGGTGCTGACCGAGGTGGCCGGGTCCGATGTGGACAGACTGCGGCGGCTGGCCGTGCGGTTCGCGTCGCCGGTGCTGCCCGGGCAGGACCTCTCGACGTCCATCTGGGCGGCGGGCCCTGGTGTTTACGCCTTCGAGACCACCGTAGGGGACAAGGTCGTCGTCAAGGACGGCTTCGCCGAGATCGGAGACCACTGATGGGTGCACTCGACGGGCGCGTCGCGCTGATCACCGGCGCGGGCCGCGGGATCGGGCGGGAGCACGCGCTGCTGTTCGCCCGCGAAGGCGCGCGGGTGGTCGTCAACGACCTCGGCGGGGACAACGACGGGAGCGGCGCTTCCGCCGGGCCCGCGTCCGACGTCGTCGCGGAGATCCGCGCGCTGGGCGGGGAGGCGGTGGCCAACACGTCGAGCGTGACGTCGTGGGCGGGCGCGTCGGAGCTGGTCGAGCAGGCGGTCGCGGAGTTCGGCCGGCTCGACGTCGTGGTGAACAACGCGGGCATCCTGCGCGACGCGTTCGTCGCCGGGATCACCGAGCAGCAGTGGGACGACGTCATCGCGGTGCACCTCAAGGGCCACGCGGCGGTGCTGCACCACGCGGCGGCGTACTGGAAAGCGCAGTCGAAGGCGGGTACGCCGGTCGCGGCGGCGGTGGTCAACACGGCGTCGGCGTCCGGGGTGACGCTGCCGAACGCGGGCCAGGTCAACTACGGCGCGGCGAAGGCGGGCATCGCGGCGATGACGCTGGTGGCGGCGGCCGAGCTGGAGCGCTACGGCGTCCGCGTCAACGCCATCGCCCCGATCGCCCGGACGCGGCTGACGCTGGCGACCCCGGGGATGGGCGCGATCTTCGCGGCACCGGTCTCCGAAGGCGAGTTCGACGCCTTCTCGCCCGCGAACATCTCGCCGCTGGTGGCCTATCTGGCTACTGAGAAGTGCGCTTTGACGGGCAAGGTGTTCGCGGTCCAGGGCGGCGCGATCTCGGAACTGGCGGGCTGGCACGACGTCAAGGTGATCGAGACCGAAGGCCCGTGGGGGATCGACGACATCGCGGCGAGGCTGCCGTGATCGAGTGGTCCGAGACGGACCTGCTGGTCCGCGACTCGATCCGCGAGTTCATCGCGAAGGAGATCCGTCCTCAGCTGGACGCGCTCGAGAGCGGTCAGCTGCCACCGTACGACATCATCCGGAAGCTCTTTGCCGCTTTCGGGCTGGACGTAATGGCTTCGGAGGCGGTCTCGCGGATCTTGTCGCCGTCTTCGGGCTCGTCTTCCTCTATGGGAGGCCAGGAAACGCTGGCGTTGATCGCGATCAGCGAGCTGGCCGGGGTGAGCCTGGGGATCGTGGCGTCGCTGGGCGTGTCGCTGGGTCTGACGGCCGCGACGATCCTGTCGAAGGGATCGCAGGAGCAAAAGGAGCGTTGGCTGCCGGGCTTGGCGACGTTCGAGAAGATCGGCGCGTGGGCGATCACCGAGCCCGACTCGGGTTCGGACGCGTTCGGCGGCATGCGGACGTCCGTGCGGCTCGACGGCGACGAGTACGTCCTGAACGGCCAGAAGACGTTCATCACGAACGGCCCGCACGCCGACGTCGTCGTGGTCTACGCGAAGCTGGACGACGGCTCGTCGCCGCGCGACCGGCCGGTGCTCGCCTTCGTGCTCGACCGCGGCATGCCGGGGTTCGTGCAGGGCAAGGCGTTCAAGAAGATGGGCATGATGTCGTCCCCGACGGGCGAGCTGTTCTTCGACGACGTCCGCCTCGGTCCCGATCGGCTGCTGTCGTCGTCCGGTTCCGAGGGCGCGCGGGAGAGTTTCGCGGCGGAGCGCGTCGGCGTGGCGGCGTTGTCGCTGGGCATCATCAACGAATGCCAGCGGCTGTGCGTTTCGTACGCCAAGTCGCGTCGGTTGTGGGGGCAGGAGATCGGCCGCTTCCAGCTGATCCAGCTCAAGCTGGCGAAGATGGAGGTGGCGCGGCTGAACGTCCAGAACATGGTGTTCCAGACGGTGGCCAAGCTGCGCGCGGGCAAGCGCCCATCGCTGGCGGAGGCGTCGGCGATGAAGCTGTACTCATCGGAAGCCGCGACGGAGGTGGCGATGGAGGCGGTCCAGCTGTTCGGCGGCAACGGCTACATGGCGGAGTACCGGGTGGAACAACTGGCCCGGGACGCGAAGTCGCTGATGATCTACGCGGGAAGCAACGAAATCCAGGTGACCCACATCGCGAAAGCCCTGCTGGCCTAGCGAGGTCGTGAGTGAGTAACAGTGTTCTAACACTGTTACTCACTCACGACCGTCAGTCGCGCTCGATGAGGTGACCCACCACGTCCGGGCCCGGGTGCGCGTGGCCCGAGCCGTCGCGGCGGACGTCCACCTCCGGTAGCTCCACCGGGTCGCCGTTGCGGGCCGAACCCGCGGGACGCGGGCCGATCCAGGCCACCCTCAGCTCTGTCTCGCCCTTCAAGAACCGCTGGGCCCTGACGCCGCCCGTGGCTCGGCCCTTGGCCGGGTACTCGCTGAACGGCGTCACCTTGACGCTCACGCCCGTCGCCGTGATCACCATCGGCTCGCCGTGCTCGTCGTCGTCCGTGCGGAGCGCTCCGAAGAACACCGCCGCGCCCGCGCCGACGTTGATGCCCGCCATGCCGCCGCCCTTCAGGCCCTGGGGGCGGACCAGCGACGCCGCGTACTTCAGCAGCGAGGCCTCCGACGTCAGGAACGCCAGCATCTCCGTGCCGTCGCGGAGCCACGTCGCGCCGACGACCTCGTCGCCGTCCTTCAGGCTGATCACTTCGAACTCGTCCGAGCGGACCGGCCACTCCGGCGAACACACCTTCACGACGCCCGCGCGCGTGCCCAGCGCCAGGCCCGGAGAGCCCGCCGCCTGCTCGCCCAGCGGCGCGATGCCCACGACCGTCTCGCCCTTCTCCAGCGGGACCAGCTCGCGAGCCGCCATGCCGCCGCGCAGGGAGACCGTGCCCGCTTGCTCCGGCAGCACCGGCAACGGCAGGACGTCCGTCTTGAACGCCCGGCCGCGGCTCGTCACCAGCAGCACCTGGCCGCGCGCGGTCGTGTGGACCACCGCCGCGACGGCGTCGTGCTTCACACGGCCGTTGCGCCGGCGGGTCTCCGTCGACTCCTCGGACTCCGCCGCCGTGCGCGCGACCAGGCCGGTCGCCGACAGGATCACCTGGCACGGGTCGTCCTCGACCTCCAGCGGCCCGGACGGCTTCGACGCGGCCAGGACCTCCTTCAGGTCGCCGTCGATCAGGGCGGTGCGGCGCTCGGTCGGGAAGTCCTTCGCGATCTTCGCCAGCTCCGACGAGACGAGCTTCTTCAGCACGGACTCGTCGTCGAGGATCTTCGTCAGCTCCGCGATCTCCTCGCGCAGCCGCTCCTGCTCGGACTCCAGCTCGATGCGGTCGTACTTGGTCAGCCGGCGCAGCGGGGTGTCGAGGATGTACGTCGCCTGGATCTCGGAGAGCTTGAAGCGCGACATCAGGCCGTCTTTCGCGGCCTGCGCGTTGTCGCTCTCGCGGATGAGCTTGATCACCTTGTCGATGTTCAGCAGGGCGATCAGCAGGCCGTCGACCAGGTGCAGCCGCTCTTCGCGCTTGCGGCGCCGGTACTTCGTGCGTCGCGTGACGACCTCGTAGCGGTGCCGCAGGAAGACCTCCAGCAGCTCCTTGAGCCCGAGGGTCTGCGGCTGGCCGTCGACGAGGACGAGGTTGTTGATGCCGAACGACTGCTCCAGCGGCGTGAGCCGGTAGAGGTCGGCCAGCAGGGCCTGCGGGTTGACGCCGACCTTGCACTCGATGACCAGCCGGGTGCCGTTCTCGCGGTCGGTGAGGTCCTTGACGTCGGCGATGCCGGTGAGCCGCTTGGACTTGTTGACCTCGTCGGTGATCTTCTCGATCACCTTCTCCGGGCCGACGCCGTAGGGCAGTTCGGTGACGGTGATCGCCTGCCGCCCGCGGCTGCCTTCGAGGGGCCCGGTCTCGACGTTCGCGCGCATCCGGACGACACCGCGGCCGGTCTCGTACGCGCGGCGCACCTCGTCCAGGCCCAGCAGCTTGCCGCCGGTGGGCAGGTCGGGGCCGGGGACGAACTCCATCAGCTTGTCGAGCGTCGCGGTCGGGTGCGTGATCAGCCACCGCGCCGCGGCGACGACCTCGCCGAGGTTGTGCGGGATCATGTTGGTCGCCATCCCGACCGCGATCCCGGACGTGCCGTTGACCAGCAGGTTCGGGAACGCCGCGGGCAGCACGGTCGGCTCTTCGAGCGAACCGTCGTAGTTGGGCCGGAAGTCGACGGTGTCTTCGCCGAGCTCCCCGACGAGCTGCATGGCCTCGGGTGACATGCGTGCTTCGGTATAACGCGAAGCAGCCGGTCCATCGTCTGGGCTACCGAAGTTTCCGTGCCCGTCGATCAGCGGCGCGTTCAGGGAGAAGTCCTGCGCGAGGCGGACCATCGCGTCGTAGATCGCGGTGTCACCGTGCGGGTGGTACTTGCCCATGCAGTTGTGGACGACGAAACCCTCGGCCGTGAATTCGTGCTCGTCGGTGCCGACCTGGATGTCGTAGGTGACGTCCGCCGCGACCGGTTCGACCGAAACGACTTCGAGGAACGAGAACCCCTTCAGCGCGTCGAGGTTGTCGGCGAGCGGGGAGCCGATCCGGCGCAGCTTGTCGATCCAGCCGTCTTGGCTGGCCTGCGGAAGGGGGAATGAGCGGTCGGCCAGAGCGATGCCGCCGCCGGTGTGGGTGGTCGAGAACTCGGCCATGACCGCCTTGGCGGGCAGGCGGTCGTTGCCCTGCTTGCCGCCGTAGTCGTAGACGATCTCCGTGAGCCGTTCCAGATCGCTCTTCTTGTAGCCGATCTCGGTCCACGGCAGCAGGATGCGCGCCAGCGCGGCGGCGTCCGATCCGCTGACGGACAGGCCGAGCAGGGTCTTGTGACCATCGGTCTTCGGGTTGGACCAGTGATGACCGTGGATCCCCAGATCCGCGAGCATCGCGTAGACCTGCCGGACGAGCGTTTCGCTCGTGCTGACGTAGACGATCTCCCGGTGGTTCTTGCGGATGTAACCGTCGCCGTCGAAGATGCCGGCGAGGAACGGCGCCCACGAAGACCGGTCCGCGAGGACCTCCGCCGGAACGGCTTTCGCGTCACTGAGCGGGCTCCCGGCCGCGAGCAGACCATCGTGGCGGGAGAAGGTGAGGATGTGCTGGTCGCGCCATTCCGGCTTCGCCGCGGCGCGGTGTCCCCGGGACACACCCAGACCGTTGGCCGTCGCCCATGCGTACACCGCGTCGAGCGGCTCGACGTCGCACATGTGGACCCGGACCCGGCCGTCCGCGTCGCGGTTGCGGTCGACCGCGAACCCTTCGGCCGTGATCAAGCCGAGGAGGTAGGCGTAGCGGTCGCCGCCCGCCGGCCGCTCGTCCCGGCGGGCGTTCCCGTAGGCGACGGTCAGCCGCCCGGTGAGATCGCGGGCGTCCGTCCAGGTCAGCGTCGAGTCTTCGGCCACGGTCCGGAACCGCTGGCCCGGCGTCACGAGCATCGTGTGCCCGTTCGACCACGTGATACGCACGAGGTCGGACGCCGGGTTCTCGTAGACCTCGGTGACGGGAACCGCTCGGCCCCGGCTGTCGAGAACCCGGTCGCCGATCTCGATCTCCTCGATCGGCCGCAATCCGCCCGGGGCCGAGACCAGCGCGCCGCGGACGAAGCAGTCACCGACGACGCGGGACGACTTCACATACGCGTGCGTGGGCCGGTAACCCTGCTCGTGCATGGAAAACAGGATCCGGCGGTGCACCGGCTTCAGGCCGTCTCGCGCGTCCGGGAGGGCGCGTGAGTGGATGACCGAATACGCGTACTCCAGGTAGGAGTCTTCGATCTCCGTCTTCAGCGAGTTGTCGAAGACGTTCGCACCGGCGGAGTCGAACGCGCTGGGATCGACCTTGGTGGTGGGGCCCTTGCGGCGTGCCACGGCAGAACTCCTTGGTAGCTACGAAAATATCAAGCGTCGATGGCGTCGCGGTCGATCCGGTCCGAGGAGGCGACCAGCCAGTTCCGCCTGGGCTCGACCTTCTCGCCCATCAGCAGTTCCAGCGCGCCCTCGGCGGCGTCGGCGTCGTCCATGGTGATGCGGCGGACCGAGCGGGTGGACGGGTTCATCGTGGTGTCCCACAGCTCGTCGGCGTCCATCTCGCCGAGGCCCTTGAACCGCGGGACCGGCGTGACGATGCTCTTGCCCGCCCGCTCCAGCTGGGCGAACTTCGACTCCATCTCCTGCTGGGTGAAGGTGAAGTGCGTCTCCGGGTTGCGGCCCTTGGTGACGAGCTTGTGCAACGGCGGCATCGCGGCGTACAGCCGGCCGTCCTCGATCACCGGGCGCATGTACTTGGCGAACAGGGTGATCAGCAGGGTCCGGATGTGCGAGCCGTCGACGTCCGCGTCCGCCATCAGGATGACGCGGCCGTAGCGCATGGTCGTCAGGTCGAACGTGCGGCCGGTGCCCGCGCCCAGTACCTGCACGATCGACGCGATCTCGGCGTTCTTCAGCGTGTCGCCGAGTGAGGCCTTCTGGACGTTGAGGATCTTGCCCCGCAGCGGCAGCAGCGCCTGGTACTCCGAGACGCGTGCCATCCGCGCCGACCCGAGCGCGCTGTCGCCCTCGACCAGGAACAGCTCGCTGCGGGAGACGCCGGTGGTGCGGCAGTCGACCAGCTTCGGCGGCATCGCCGCGCCCTCCAGCGCGGTCTTGCGCCGGGCGGCGTCCTTCTGCTGCTTCTGGGTGAGCCGGACGCGGGAGGCGTCGACCACCTTCTGCAGCACGACCTTCGCCTCGGACTTGGTCTTGCGGTCCTCGGTCCAGGCCTTGACGTGCTTGTCGACGATGCCCTGGATGACGCGGGTGGCGCCGGCGGTGGACAGCTCGTCCTTGGTCTGGGACGTGAACTGCGGCTCCGGCAGCCGGACGTGGATCACCGCGGTCATGCCCTCGAGGACGTCCTCGATCGTCGGCATGTCCTCCTTGGGCTTGAGCAGCCCGCGGGTCTTGGAGATGGCGTCCTGCAGCGCCTTCGCCATCGCGCGGTCGAAGCCACGGCGGTGCGTGCCGCCGTGCACGTTGCGGATCGTGTTGGTGAAGCACTCCACCGTGCGCTCGTAGCCGGTGCCCCAGCGCAGCGCCACCTCGATCTCGGCGCGGCGCTCCACATTGGACTGCATGACGCCCGCCGCGTCCGCCGCGTTCTCCTTGTACGTGCCCTCGCCGGTGATCAGCAGCGTGCCGCAGACCGGCTTCTCGCCCGACGGGCTGAGGAAGTCGACCATGTCCACCAGCCCGTGCGGGAAGTGGAAGGTCTCCTCGTTGATCGTGTCCTCGATGGCGGTGCGCAGCACGTACGTGACGCCCGGGACGAGGAAGGCGGTGTTGCGCATCTTGGCCCGCACGCCCTCGACGTCGAGCGCCGCGCCGGACTCGAAGTACCGCGAGTCGTACCAGTAGCGGATCGAGGTGCCGCCGCGCTCGCCGCGCTTCATCTTGCCGACGAGGTTCAGCCCGGAGCGGCGGGTGAACTTCGCCTTCGGGCCGGGCGCGTCGAAGGTGCCGGGGACGCCGTGCTTGAACGACATCTGGTGGACCTTGCCGTCCTGCTTCACGGTGACGTCGAAGCGGTGCGACAGCGCGTTGACCGCCGACGCGCCGACGCCGTGCAGTCCGCCGGAGGTCTTGTAGCCGGAGCCGCCGAACTTGCCGCCGGCGTGCAGCCGGGTCAGGACCAGTTCGACGCCGGACAAACCGGACTTGGCGTGCGTGCCGGTGGGGATGCCCCGGCCGTCGTCGTCCACCTGGACGCTGCTGTCGGCGTGCAGGGTGACGACGATCTTCGTCGCGTACCCGGCGACACCTTCGTCCGTGGAGTTGTCCACCACCTCGGAAAAGAGGTGGTTGATACCACGGCTGTCGGTGGAGCCGATGTACATCCCGGGGCGTTTGCGGACGGCTTCGAGACCCTCGAGATGCGTCAGGTCATCGGCCCCGTACAAGGTCTCGGCAGTCACAGGGTCGTTCTCCCGGATCGTGGCTCGCGAAGGTTCAGTGAGGTGCGGACTCGGCCTGCACCGTACTGCAGGATATCCGCCTGCTCCGACAACTTCCGCGCGTCCGTCCCCCGGTGTGGCGTGAACCGCCCCCTAGCGGGGGTCGAAACCGAGGTCGGGCCACAGGCTGAGCACCGCTTCGATCTTCCGCGGGACCTGGAAGCTGTTCCGGAAGTTCGGCTTCTCGCCGATCGTGGCGAGCCCCTTCCGCAGGTCCCCGAACGCCGGCCGCGACACCGTCTCGCGCGTCAGGATGTAGCAGTAGGTGCGGCGCGGGTAGGCGTACTCGTCGATGTAGGCGTGCAGCACGAGGCCGGGGGCCTCGATCCGCGACCCGACCAGCGCCCGGCCCTGCTTCTGGCTGTAGACGCGGATCACGTGCACGCCGGCGCGCAGCGTGCGCGGCGGGTCCTGGCCCTGGCCGTCGTCGGCCCAGAACAGCTCGACGCGGAACGGCGCCTCGCCGTCGTCGCCGGGGTGGGTGTGCTCGCGGGCCAGCTCCTCCAGGCGGTACTCGGCCTCGGCCGACGGTTCGCCGCCTTCGACGATGCTCACCAGGTACAGCTCGGCCGGGCGCGGCCAGGACGGCCGGGGGACGTCGGTGGCTTCGGCCGGTTCGGTTTCGGCCGGAGCCGCAACCGGTTCCGGGCTTCCAGCGGTGACCGCGGGGGTTTCGACGGGTGTGGCGTCCGACGGTTCGGCCGGGGCCGGCGTGTCGGCCACCGCCGGGCGCACCGGCGACGGAGCGGGCGGTGCCGGGCGGACCGGCGTGACCGGCGGGGCCGGGCGGACCGGGGACGGCGGGGGAGTGGCGGCGGCCGGGCGGACCGGCGTCACCTGCCGGGTCGTGACGACCGGCCGGGCCGCGGGCGTGCGGGCCGGCGTCGCCGGACGCGGCGGGGTGACCAGCTTCCCGGCGCCGTACTGCTCCAGGAGCGGCTCCAGGTCACCGGCGGTGAGCGAGGGCCCGGCCAGGTCGGCCCATTCGAGCCAGGCCTCCTGAGCCTCCTCGACGGTGTGTTTCTCCGTCGAGAGCGTGACCGCCTCGAACAGCTGCCGCGGGCCGGCGGCGGTGACGTCGGCCGAGCCGACCACCACGAACGCCGGGTCGTCCTCGGCGATCACCAGCTTCGCGTTCAGCCCGCGCAGCGAGTGCACGGCCACGCCGGCCTTCACCCAGTGCAGCAGGGCGTGCGGGCTCGTCGTGCCGGCGAGCACCGAATCCAGGCCCGCGTCCGTGATCAGCGTGTCGCCCGGCTGCAACGGCAGCAGGGCGGCCGCGCCGGGACCGACGTGACCGAAGGCGGCCACCAGGTTCCGGCGTGGGCTGAGCAGTGGGGTGATCGAGGCCCAGATGTCGCGGCCGGTGAGAAGTCGTACCGAACGTTCTGCCAAACCCAGCCGAGCGAACTCCGCGTCCATGCCTCTGACCTTAGCTGGTGCCCCTCGGACGCCGACGGGGCGGAATATCTCTTGCTTGGAAGTAGTTGAACGCGCATGTAAGATGGGCACGCGCCTTCGGAAAGGGAGCAGGTCATGCAGTTCGGAATCTTCACGGTGGGCGACGTCACGACGGACCCCACGACCGGCACCACGCCGACCGAGCACGAGCGGATCAAGGCGATGGTCCGCATCGCGCTCAAGGCCGAAGAAGTCGGTCTCGACGTCTTCGCGACGGGTGAGCACCACAACCCGCCCTTCGTGCCCTCTTCGCCCACGACGATGCTCGGCCACATCGCCGCGCAGACGTCGAAGCTGGTCCTTTCGACGTCGACGACGCTGATCACCACGAACGACCCGGTGAAGATCGCCGAGGACTTCGCGATGCTGCAGCACCTCGCCGACGGCCGCGTCGACCTGATGATGGGCCGCGGCAACACCGGCCCGGTCTACCCGTGGTTCGGCGAGGACATCCGCCAGGGCATCCCGCTCGCCATCGAGAAGTACGCGCTGCTGCGCCGGCTCTGGCGCGAGGACGTCGTCGACTGGGAGGGCAAGTTCCGCACGCCGCTGCAGGGCTTCACCGCCACGCCGCGGCCGCTCGACGACGTCCCGCCGTTCGTCTGGCACGGCTCCATCCGCAGCCCGGAGATCGCCGAGCAGGCCGCCTACTACGGTGACGGCTTCTTCGCGAACCACATCTTCTGGCCGAAGGAGCACTTCCAGCAGCTCATCGCCTTCTACCGCCAGCGCTTCGAGCACTACGGCCACGGGAGCGCGGACCAGGCCATCGTCGGGCTCGGCGGCCAGGCGTTCATCCGGCCGAAGTCGCAGGACGCGTGGACCGAGTTCCGGCCGTACTTCGACAACGCCCCGGTGTACGGGCACGGCCCGACGCTGGAGGAGTTCACCGACCAGACGCCGCTGACCGTCGGCAGCCCCCAAGAAGTCATCGACAAGACGCTGACCTTCCGCGAGCACTTCGGCGACTACCAGCGCCAGCTGTTCCTGATGGACCACGCCGGCCTGCCGCTGAAGGTCGTCCTCGAGCAGCTCGACCTGCTCGGTGAGCACGTGGTCCCGGTGCTGCGCAAGGAACTCGACGCGATGCGCCCGGCGCACGTGCCGGACGCGCCGACGCACGAATCCCTGAAGGCCTCGAAGGACGCGGCGCTCGTCGGGAGCCAGGCGTGAAGCTCGCGGTGGTGACGGCCGGCCTGTCCGTGCCGTCCTCGACCCGGTTGCTGGCCGACCGGCTGGCCGCGGCGACCATCAACGGGGTCGCGGCCGGGTCGCCGGTCGAGGTGAACGTCGTCGAGCTGCGCGACATCGCGCTGGACGTCACGAAGAACCTGCTCACCGGCTTCCCGAGCCCGGATCTGCGCCAGGCGATCGAGACGGTCACCGGGGCGGACGCGCTGATCGCCGTCACGCCGGTGTTCACCGCCGGCTACAGCGGCCTGTTCAAGTCGTTCTTCGACGTCCTGGACGCGGAGTCGCTGGTGGGCAAGCCGGTCCTGCTCGGCGCGACCGGTGGCACCGAGCGGCACTCGCTGGTGCTCGACTACCAGCTGCGGCCGCTGTTCGGGTACCTGAAGGCGGACCCGGTCGCGACGGGCGTCTACGCGGCGTCGTCGGACTGGGGCAGTGGTGAAGGCGCGCTGCAACGGCGGATCGAGCGGGCGGGCGGCGAGCTGGCGACCCTCGCCGCGGGCCGCCCGGTCGTGCCCGAGACGCCGTCCTTCGTGCCCTTCGACCAGCTGCTGGCGTCCACTCAGGACCGGTAGCGCAGCCGGTAACGCAGGTGGGTGACGCCTTCGCCCTCGACGACCTCGACCCGGTCCAGCTCGGCTCCGCCGGCGCCGAGGTTCTCGAAGTAGCGCACGCCCTCGCCGAGGAACACCGGCACGAGGTCGATCGCCAGCTCGTCCAGCAGGCCGAGGGTGAGGCACTGGCGGGCGATGGCCGGCCCGGAGACGCCGACGTTGCCGTCACCCGCGGCCTTCGCCCGCTCGATCGCCGTCTCGACGTCCGGGCAGAACGTGAACGGCGCGAGGTTCTCCGCGGGCCAGTCCGCGGGCGGTGGGCGGTGGGTGACGACGAACGCCGTGCCGCCGCCGGGCGGGCGGCCGCCCCAGCCGTGCGTGTGGTCGAACACCGTGCGGCCGCACACGAACGCGCTGTGCTCGGCCTGAGCCAGCTGCCGCCGGAGGTAGCCCGCGCTCGCCTCGGCGACGCGGAACGTCATCGGGTAGCCGACCATCGGCACCTCGACGTCGCCGGCTGAGTACCAGTCGAACAGCGGCCCGACGGAGTTGTCGGGCCGCGCGACGAACCCGTCCAGCGACATGCAGAAGCTCGCCGCGACGGTCATCAGGCGTCCTTCTCGAGCAGCGTGTCGAGGCGTTCGTACGAGTCGGTGATGCCGGCCTCCATGCCGCTTTCGACGGCCGCGTCGCGGGCTTCGACCGACGGGAACACCGAGTGGCCGTCGATCCGGGTACGACCGTCGCCGAGGCCGGTGAAGGTGATCGTCTCGAGGCAGACGTCACCCGGCGCGCCCTCGAACTCGAAGGTCTGGATGATCTTCCCGGCGCTCACCGTGTGGTAGACGCCGCGGAAGCGGTACTCGCCGCGTTCGTCGCGGTGGACGTAGTGGTAACCGCCGCCGGACCGCGCGTCCAGCTCCAGCAGTTCCATCTCCATGCCGTGCGGGCCCAGCCAGCGCACGATCAGGTCCGGGTCGGTGTAGGCCCGCAGCACCTTCTCCGGTGCCGCCGCGACCTCGCGGGTGACGTCGATGAACGGGGTGCCGGGCTGGGCGGTGATGGTGGTGCTCATCCGTTTTCCTCCAAGGTTTCCAGGACGGCGTCGAGCCGCCGGTAACTGCGTTCGGTGGCCAGCCGGTAGGTGTCGATCCAGCCGGTCAGCTCTTCGAGGGCGGCCGGGACGAGCCGGCACGGCCGCCGCTGGCCGTCGCGGCCGCGGCTGATCAGCCCGGCGTGCTCCAGCACCTGCAGGTGCCGGGAGATCGCCTGCTTGGTGATCGCGAAGGGCTCGGCCAGCTCGTTGACCGTCGCCTCGCCGCGGGAGAGCCGGGCGATCAGCGCGCGGCGCACGGGGTCGCCGAGCGCGGTGAACGCCCGATCCAGTGTCTCGTCGTCAACCGCCATCTTTATCAACCAATCTGTTTATCAACCGATGTGTTGAATATAAGAACTCGCGGGGGCGCCGTCAAGGAGGTGCCGAAAGTAGGGGGTGGCTCGCGCCGTCCGGCAGCCGACGGCGGGAGGGTCCGCTGCCTACTTTTGGGCCATGACCAGGCTTTTCGCGCTGCTCGGCGCGTTCTTCTTCCTGCTGGCGACCCCGGCTTCGGCCGCTCCCGCCCGGGAGGGCATCGACGATTACGTCCGCGCCTACCTCGACCACACCGGCCTGCCCGGCGCCGCGGTCGCCGTCACGCACGGCGCCGACGTCGTGCGTGTCGCCGGCTACGGCCACGACGCGGCGGGCGCGCCGATCACCGCGTCGACCCGGCTGCCGATCGCGTCGCTGAGCAAGTCGATGACGGCGTTCGCCGTGCTCCGGCTCGCCGACGCCGGCCGCGTCGGGCTCGATCAGCCGGTCACGCGCTACCTGCCGGAGTTCCGGCTCGTCGACCCGCGCGGTGCCCGGATCACCGTGCGGATGCTGCTCGACCAGACGTCCGGGATGGCCGACTCGGCGTTCCCCGACCTGACGCTGCCGCAGCCGCACACCCTCGCCGAAGCCGTCTCCCGGCTGCGGGACGCGGGCCTGGCCGACGAGCCGGGCGCGAAGTTCCATTACCACAACCCGAACTACGAGGTGGTTGCCCGGATCGTCGAGGTCGTCGCCGGTCAGCCGTTCGCCGACTACCTGCGGACGCGGCTGTTCGCGCCGCTCGGCATGACCTCCAGCTCCACTGTGGACAGTCCGCCGGCCGGCCTCTCGCCGGGGTACGTGCGGGCGTTCGGCTTCGCCGTCCCGGTCGGTGAGCCGGACTGGTTCACCGGCGGCAGCCACGGCGTGCTGAGCACCGCGACCGACCTGACGCGGTGGCTGATCGCGCAGCGGGACGGCGGCGGCGTGCTCTCGCCGGCGTCGGCCGCGCTCGCGCACACCCCGGCGCCCGGGCGCGACTACGCGTTCGGCTGGGGTGCCTACCGGCCGGGACAGCCGTCCCACAACGGCGAGTGGTTCGGCCACACCGCCGCCCAGATCCTGCTGCCCGGCGGCTACGGCGTCACGGTGCTCGCCACCACCGGGCTGGCCCTGGACAACGACGCCGACTCGCTGGCGCAGGGCCTCGCGACGCTCGTGCAGGGCGGGACGCCGGAGCTCGCGCTGCCCGCCGGCGTCGTCGCGGACCGGGTGCTCGCCGGGCTGATCCTGCTCTCGGTGGTGCTCGCCGTGCTCGGCGTCCGCCACGCGCGGCGGTGGGCGGCGCGCCGGACGTCGTGGTGGCGGGCCGGGCTCCGGCTGCTGCCGAGCCTGCTGCCGGCGGTGGTCCTGGCGCTGCTGCCGCAGCTGATGAGCGTCGTGTTCGCCGGCCGGCGGGGCACGTTCGGGCAGCTCCTGTACGTCTGGCCGGGCGTCGTGAGCTGGCTCGCCGCGGCCACGCTCTGCGCGTTCGTGGTGTCCGCGGCGCGGATCCGGGTACTCGCGAGTGGCACGCGACGGCACAACCGGGAAGAATCGGACGGAACGAGGGGAGTGGCCGAGTGGGGATCGGTAAACAGGCCAAGCGCGTCATGATCACGGTGGCGGGCGGGATCCTGCTGGTGGTCGGCGTGCTGCTGCTGGTCCTGCCGGGGCCCGGCCTGCTGCTGGTGCTCGCCGGGCTGCTGCTGCTCGCGTCGGAATTCCCGAAGCTGGAGCGGTACGTCGACCCGGTCCGCGACCGCGCGATGAAGGCGGCCGAGGAGAGCGTCTCGTCACCCCTGCGGATCGCCGGCTCGGTGCTGGCCGGGCTCGCCCTGCTGGCGGCGGGCATCGTCTGGGGCACGGTGAAGTCCCTGCCGTTCAGCGGCTGGAGCACCGGATCGAGCCTGATCCTGTCGTCGGTGATCCTGTTCGCGCTGCTGATCTGGAGCTACCGCCGGGTGAAGTCCCGCCGGGAGGAGAAGGCGGTCAGCTGATCAGGACCGGCACTTTCACGTGAAAGTGCCGCTCTGACGCGGGGTCAGCTGATCAGCTTGCGGACCGCTTCGGTGACCGTCGCACGGCGGTAGGCCTCGTCGTCGGGGGCCGTGGCGATCATCTCGACCGTCTGAGCCGACCACATCGCCGCCAGCGTCAGCACCATCATCAGCAGCTGTTCCGGCTCGAAGCGGTCCGAGACCGTGCCCGCCTTCTGGGCCGCGCGGACGGCCTCGACCTTGCCCTTGGCCGAGTCCGCGATCGCCTGGATCGTGCGGCCCGTGCCGGCGCGCTCGAGGCGGTACCAGGCGGAGATCCGCGTCACTTCGGGGTAGGCGACGTAGTTGTCGAACAGCCGGCCGGCGTACCCGGGCAGGTCGTCGGCGGTGATCGGCGTCTCGGCGAGGGTGCGCTCGACGATCGTGTCGAAAACCGCGTCGAACAGGTCGTCCTTGCTGCCGAAGTAGGTGTAGACGAGGCCCGCGCTGCACTTCGCGCGCGTCGCGATCCGGTCCATCCGGGCGCCGGCGATGCCGTGCGCGGCGAACTCCGCCAGCGCGGCTTCGAGCAGCTGACGGCGCTTCGCGGCGGGGTCCCGGGTGGCCATGGCCCCGATTCTAGTTGAACGATCGTTCAGCGCGGCCCGCCCGGACGGTAACCTCGGCCCCATGAGCGGCGGATTCCAGCGCGCCCGGCGGCCCGAGCAGATCGAGGCGCGCCGCACCGCGATCCTCGCCGCCGCGCGCGAGCTGCTCGCCGAGCGGCCGGTCGCCGAGATCAGCCTGCGGGAGCTCAGCTGCCGGGTCGGGCTCGCGAAGTCCAACGTCCTGCGCTACTTCGACAGCCGTGAGGCGATCTTCCTCGAGGTCCTCGACGCCACCTGGACGGACTGGCTCGACGACCTGGAAGCGACCCTCGCCGACCCCGGCCCGGACGAACCCGGCTTCGCCCGCGAAGAACGTCTCGCCGGGACGCTCGCGACGTCGCTGGCCGGGCGTCCGCTGCTGTGCGACCTGATCAGCTCGATGGGGTCGGTCCTGGAACGCAACATCTCGCTCGAGTTCGCCCGCGGCTTCAAGCGCCGCGCGGCCGCGAACACCGAACGGCTCGGCGAGCTGGTCCGGAAGCGGGTCCCCGAGCTGACGGCCGAGGGCGCGGCGCACTTCGCCGGGGCGGTGGTCGTGGTGGTGTCGGGCCTGTGGCCCTACGCCAACCCGACCGACGCCGTCGCGGCGGTGACCGCCGAGCTGGGCGGCCCGCCGGCCGGGGAGCTCTTCACGACGGCGCTGGCCGAGGGCCTGGCGAACCTGCTCGCGGGGCTGGTCGCGCGGGGCCGGTGACGGCTCAGCTCGCGCGTCCGGCGGCCGCGTTGATGTCGGGGTTCTCCAGGATCTGCCGCTCGTAGCCGTGGGCCGCGACCTCCAGCATCGCGCGGCCGATGTCCTCGGTGGTCGTCACCACCCGCGGCGCCAGCCGGCTCAGCACCGGGTACAGCGGCGCCGCCACGCGGTAGATCGTCCGGTACAGCGGGGTCTTCGACGTGATCCCGTGCCGCGGCTGGATGTAGCCGGGGCGGAAGAAGAACGTCCGCAGCGGCAGCTTGGCCAGCGCGTTCTCGGTCGCGCCCTTGACGCGGGCCCAGCGCACCCGGCCGCGTTCGGTGCTGTCGGTGCTCGCGCCCGAGACGTACACGAACGTGGTGTCCGCCGGCAGCGTCCGCGCGACCGAAAGGGTGAGCTGGTAGGTGATCCGCTCGTACTCCTCGGCCGCCACGCCGACCGACGACAGGCCGAGGCAGAAGAAGCACGTGTCGTAGCCGGTGATCGGCTCGAGGGCGAAGAGGTCCTTCTCGACCTTCTCGGTGAGCTTCGGGTGGGTGGTGCCGGCCGGGGCCCGGCCCACGGTCAGCACCGCCTCGACCTGCTCGTCCAGCAGGCATTCGCGCAGCACGCCTTGCCCGACCATGCCGGTCGCGCCGAACAGGATCACCCGCACGAGCCCACCCCTACTCCCCGGCCACCGGCAGCAGCCCGCGCTCGCCGAAGACCTTCTTGGCCACGAAGGTCGCGTTCAACGCCTTCGGAAATCCACAGTAGACGGCGGAGTGCAGCAGCGCCTCGACGATCTCGGCCGGCGTCAGCCCGACGTTGAGCGCCGCGTTGACGTGCACGTCCAGCTGCGGCTCGCACCCGCCGAGCGCGGTCAGCATGCCGAGCGTGACGAGCTGCCGATCCCGCGGCGCCAGCCCCGGCCGCGAGTAGATCTCCCCGAACCCCCAGGAAACGACAGCCTCAGCCAACGCGGGCGAGACGTCGGCGAGGTTGTCGATGACGCGCTGCCCACCCTCGCCGTCGATCTCGGTCAGGGTCTTCAGGCCACGTTCGAAGCGCTCGTCGGTCATGTCGGGTTTCCTTTCCCCCAGCGATCTCGTCGGGATCGACGCTAGGGGCTGGAGCGCACTCCAGGTCAAACCCGGATTCAGCTCGCCCGCACCGCGCGCGGCAGGCTCGCCGGATCCGGGGTGACGTAGAAGCTGGTGTACGAGGTGTCGGAACGCTGTCCCGCCGCGTTGGCGCTCCAGACCGTCACCGACAGCAGTTCACGCTCCTGAAGCGCCGGCGCGGTGAACTCGAAGGCCGCCGTGCCGTCGGCGGCGGGCTGGACGGCCACCTCCGGTCCGGTGGTGCTCCACGTCCGGACGGAGTAGCCGTACGACGCCAGGCCCGGTTGCACCGGCGTAACCGTGCAGTGGACCACCTGGCCCGGCTGTGCGCCGCCGTTCGCGTCACAGGTGAGCGGCGGCGCCGCGGACCGGGGGTAGAACGAGTAGTACGCCGTTTCCGACACCGTGCCGTCGGCGAAGGTGCTGGTCACCTCGAGGTACTGCGTGTCGGTCGTCAGCGGGGTCAGGACCGCGCTCGCCGTGCCGTCCGGTCCGGCGGGGACGGTGACCGCAGACCCGCCGTAGGTGTAGGTGTAGGTCACGACGCCCGGCACCCCATCGGGCCTCCCCCTGGAGTGTCGGTTCAGTCCCGTATCGAGGGGGTCCGGATGGTGTTACCCGGGAACGCGGAAAGGCCGCACCGGGATCTTCCCGATGCGGCCTTTCCGGACGAAACCGGCTACTTTCCGCTGCTGTACAAGGCACTCACGTCCGCGTCGGACAGCGCCCGGTCGTAGACGTGCACCTGGTCCACCGCACCGTCGAGGTAGTCGACCGGGCCGCCGCCGTACTTGCCTCGGCCGATCACCGTGTGGCCCGTCGAAGCGTCGCCGAGGCAGACGCTCTTCGTGGCCGCCAGATGGCCGTCCACATACAGCTTCAGCGTGCCCGAAACCGCGTCGCGGACGCCGACCACGTGGTACCAGCGGTTCGCCTCCGGCGCGGTGGGCGCCAACGCCCGCGTGCCCACGAAGCTGAACGCCAGCCGGTGGTCCGCGCCCGAGTACTGCAGGAAGAACGCGCTGGTGTTGTCGCCGTCCTGGCTGACCACCGTCTGGAAGCCGTCACCCACGGCGTTGAACTTGACCCACGCCGCCGCGCTGTAGCTGCCTTCGGTGTTCACCAGCGACGCGCCCGTGTCGGCGTACTGGCCCGACCCGTTCACCGCCAGTGCCGAACCGCTCTTGCCCTCGGTCCACGACGCGCCGCCGACCAGCGTGGCGTCGTGGTCGCCGACGGCGTCCGCGGCCACGGTGCCGGTGTTCTCGTCGAACGGGTAGGCGGCGATGCCGTCGATCCCCGGCGTGCCCGCCGGCACCGAAGGCCCGGACACCGGCATTCCGGTGGCGCCCTTGATGACCGCCTGGTTGGCCGCGCGGACCGCCGCGAAGTCCATCTTCTTCACCTGCCGGTCGTAGGTGAAGAAGCCGTTGACCTCCTTCTCGACGTCGGTGGTCTGCGTGTAGACGCCGGCCGAGACGCCGCACCGCTGGGCGACCAGCAGCAGGCGCTGCTGCAGCTCGCCGTAGCGCCGGGTCAGCGTCGCGCTGTCGGGTTCCATCTCGTAGGCGAAGCTGCCCGCCGGGTCGAACTCGTGCCCGGCGACCTTCAGGCCGAGCCCGCCGTACTCACCGTCGACCGCGGCACGCGTGCCGGTCTGCACCGGCGTTCCCGGCCCGGTGTAGGTGTGGTCGTCGTAGATGTCACCGGCGCCACTGTCCGGTTCGGACCGGCAGCAGTTGACGCCCGACTCGGCGTTGACCAGCCGCGAGGAGTCCCACGACTTGACCTCGTCGGCGATCCGGCCGACCTCGTAGTCGCCCCAGCCCTCGTTGAACGGCACCCACGTGACGATCGACGGGAAGCTGCGGTGCTGGTCGATCATCCGCCGCATCTCGGACTCGTAGTTGACGCGCGACGCGGTGCTCGGCTCGACGTCGTCCTTCATCGCCGGCATGTCCTGCCACACCAGCAACCCGAGCTTGTCGGCGAAGTAGTACCAGCGGTCCGGCTCGACCTTGATGTGCTTGCGCACCATGTTGAAGCCGAGCGCCTTCTCCTGCTGCAGGTCGAACTTCAGGGCCGCGTCGGTCGGCGCGGTGTAGATGCCGTCCGGCCAGAAACCCTGGTCCAGCGGGCCGACCTGCATGACGAACTTGCCGTTGAGCAGCATCCGCTGCTTGCCGTCGGCGGTCTTGCCGACGCTGACCGACCGGATGCCGAAGTACGAGCCGGCTTCGTCCCCTGTGGACAGTCGCACCTTCAGGTCGTAGAGGAACGGGTCGTCCGGCGTCCACAGGTGCGGCCGGTCCACCTTGAGCTTCAACGGCTTGTTCGCGTCACCGGTGACGCGCCCGACCTGGCGGCCGTGGTCGTAGGCGATCGCTTCGACGCGCTGCTTGACCGGGCCGCCGACCACGGCGTTGATCGTGACCGACCCGGACGCGGCGTCCGGGGTGGTGTCGAGGCGGTCGATGTGCGCCGAGGCGACCGGCTCCATCCAGACGGTCTGCCAGATGCCGGAGGACGGCGTGTAGAAGATGCCGTCGCCGGGCTGGCGCTGCTTGCCGATCGGCTGCCCGCCCTGGTCGTTCGGGTCGGCGACGCCGACGACGATCTCCTGGGTCTTGGCCGTGGTCAGCGCGTCGGTGACGTCGACGGCGAACGAGTCGTAGCCGCCGGTGTGGCGGGTGACGGTCTTGCCGTTGACGATGACCGTGGCGTCGTAGTCGACGGCCTGGAAGTGCAGTTGCAGCCGCTGTCCCTTGCCGACCTGCCAGTTCTTGGGCACCTCGAAGGTGCGGCGGTACCACATGTTCGTCTCGTGGCGCATGATCCCGGACAGCGCGGACTCGACCGGGTACGGCACGAGGATCCGCTCGCCGAGCGTCTTCCCGATCGGCGCGGCCTCACCCGGGGTCGCCTTGGCGAACTCCCAGACGCCGTTGAGGTTCTGCCACTTGTCGCGGGTCAGCTGCGGCCGCGGGTAGTCGGGCAGGGCGTTGGCCGGCGAGACGTCCTTCGTCCACGGCGTGGACAGCGGGGGCGTCAGTCGCTGCCACTGGGGTGCGGCCGCGGCACTCGCCGCCGCCGGCACGGTGCCGAGACCGGCCACCGCGACGGCGAACGCGGCGGTGGCGGTGAGCCATCGGCGGGTTCTGAGGGCAGGACGAAACATCGTTGAGACCTCCTGGTGAGGGGAAGGGAGCTCAGCGGGTTCGGGACCGAGCCAGCAGGCGCTGGATCACCACGACGATGAGCAGGAAGGCCCCGCTCACCACCGTCTGGTAGTTGGAGTCGAGCGTGCCGACCTGGTTGATGACGTTCTGGATCAGCACCCGCAGCAGCACGCCGACGAGCGTGCCGACGATCGTCCCGGCGCCGCCGGTGAGCAGCGTGCCGCCGATGACGACGACCGAGATCGCGTCCAGCTCGGTGCCGACGCCGATCACCGTGACGCCGGACTGCAGGTACGCGGCGGTGAGGATGCCCGCGAAGCCGGCGAGGGCGCCGCTCAGCGTGTAGAGCGCGATCTTCGTGCGGACCACCGGCAGGCCCATCAGCAGCGCCGACTGCTCGGCACCGCCGATGGCGAACACCGACTGGCCGAACCCGGTGCGCCGCAACAGCACGCCGCCGAGCGCGAAGAGGACGAGCGTCAGGTACACCGGGACGCCGATGCCGAAGATCGTGCCCTGCCCGAGCCAGAGGATCGCCGAGCCGGGCTCGATCTTGAACGTCGTCGCGCCTTCGGAGGTGATGGCGAGCAGCAGGCCGCGGGCGAACAGCAGCGTCGCCAGCGTCACGATGAACGGCGCCATCCCGGTGCGGGCGATGAGCACGCCGTTGAGGAAGCCGATCGCCGAGCACACCACCAGCGGCAGCAGGAGCGCCACGAGCAGGCCGTACTGCGCGCCGTACGCGGCGAGCACGCCGCCGAGCGCGTAGTTCGAGCCGACCGACAGGTCGATGCCGCCGGAGATGATCACGAACGTCATGCCGAGCGCGATCACCGCGAGGAACGAGCCCTGCAGCGCGAGGTCGCGCAGGTTGTCCGCGGACCCGAAGCGCGGGAACGCGAACCACGCGGCGGCGAGGCCGAGCACGAGCACGACGGCCGCGCCCTGGCGCTGCAGGACCCCGGCGAACGCGGCGTTGCGAGCTGTCGTCTGGGTGGCGGTCATTTGCGGCTCCGCTCACGGGCGACGTAGACGGCGACGACGATGATGGCCGCCTGGACCATCTGCGCCGTCGAGTCCGGCAGGTTGTGCTTGATCAGGGTGGCGTGCACCAGCTGCATGAGCAGCGCGCCGAACACGGTGCCGAGCACGCGGACCCGGCCGCCGGTCAGCGGCGTGCCGCCGACGACGACCGCGGTGATCGCGGACAGCTCCATCAGCAGGCCGAGGTCGTTCGGGTCGCTGGCGCCCAGCCTCGACGTCGCGAGCACGCCGGCCACCGCGGCCAGCGCCCCGGAGATGACGTAGACGCCGACCAGCACGCGCTTCACCGGGAGCCCGGCCAGGGAGCTGGCCGTCCGGTTGCCGCCGACGGCGACCAGCTGGCGGCCGAACGTCGTGCGCTGCACCAGCAACCCGGCCAGCACCGCGAGCACGCCCGCGACGATGACCATGACCGGCACGCCGAGGACGTCACCCGTGCCCAGCGCCAGGAAGTCCTCGTTGCGCAGCTGGACGAGCTGGCCGTGCGCGATCACGAGCGCGAGCCCGCGGCCGCCGACGAGCAGCGCCAGTGTCGCGATGATCGGCTGGATCCCCAGGTAGGCCACCAGGTAGCCGCTGAACAGGCCGGACAGGATGCCCGCGATCACCGCGACGATGACCGCCGTCAGCGGCCCGGCGCCGAGGTAGAGCGGGATGAGCGCGGCGGCGATCGACATCACCGAGCCGACCGACAGGTCGATGCCCTCGGTGCCGATCACCAGCGCCATGCCGAGCGCGACGATGCAGACCGGCGCGGCCTGCACCAGCTGCGTGCGGAAGTTGGCCGCGGACAGGAAGTTCTCGGTGAAGAAGACGTTGAACAGCAGCAGCACGACGACGGCCAGGTAGACGCCGTAGTTCTGCAGCCAGGCGGTGACCTTGGCCCGGTCCGGTGCCCTGGTCAGGGTGGCGCTAGACATCGTTGTCACCTTCCGCTGCGATCGCGGCCAGGACGTTTTCCTCGGTGATGCCGTCGCCGGTCAGCTCGCCGACGACCGAGCCGTCGCGCAGGACGACGACGCGGTCCGAGCCGTCGATCAGCTCTTCCAGCTCGGACGAGATGAGCAGCACGCCGAGGCCTTCCTTCGCGAGTTCGTCGATCAGCGCCTGGACCTCGGCCTTCGCGCCGACGTCGATGCCGCGTGTCGGCTCGTCGAGCAGCAGGATCTTCGGGCCGGTGGCCAGCCAGCGGGCGAGCAGCACCTTCTGCTGGTTGCCGCCGGACAGCTCGGACACCTTCTGCTCGGGGCTCGAAGCCTTGATCCGCAGGCGCTCCATGAAGATCTTCACGACCTTCTCCTGCTTGGCCTTGCTGACCAGGCCGAACGGCGAGAGCGTCGGGAGCGCGGCGAGCACGATGTTCTCGCGGACCGACAGGTTCGGGATGATCCCGTCGGTCTTGCGGTCCTCGGCCAGCAGCGCGATGCCCGCGCGCATCGCCGAAGCGACCTTGCCCTTCTTGAGCGGCTTTCCGGCCAGCAGCACGGATCCGCCGTCGAGCGGGAACGCGCCGACGATGGCCCGCGCGGTCTCGCTGCGGCCGGAGCCGAGCAGCCCGGCCAGGCCGACGACCTCGCCGGGCCGGATGCTGACCGAGACGTCGTGCAGCCGGCGCATGCCGGACAGGTGCTCGGCCTTGAGCAGCGGCTCGCGTTCGACGTCGTGTTCCTCGCCGAACGCCGTGACGCCTTCTTCGCGGATCTGGCGGATCTCACGCCCGAGCATCAGGGACACCAGCTCGATGCGCGGGAGCTTGGCCAGTGGTCCACTGTGGACGACGCGGCCGTCGCGCAGCACGGTGACGCTGTCGCAGACCCGGTACAGCTCGTCCATCCGGTGGCTGACGTAGACGATCGCGATGCCTTCGGCGTGCAACCGGTTCAGCACCTGGAAGAGCGTCTCGACCTCACGCGGTTCGAGCGACGACGTCGGTTCGTCCATGATGACGACCTTCGCCTCGGTCGACACCGCGCGGGCGAGGGCGACCATCTGCTGCGCGCCGACGCCCAGGGTGTGCAGCGGGCGCTTGACGTCGTCGTCGATGCCGTAGCCCTTGAGCAGCTCGCGGGCGTCGGCGTACATCTTGGACCAGTCGACGAGCCCCGCTCTGGTGCGCGGTTCGCGGCCGAGGAAGACGTTGCTGGCGATGCTCATCAGCGGGACGAGGTTGACCTCCTGGTAGATCGTGGAGATCCCGGCCCGCTGAGCTTCGATCGGCCGCTTGAACGTCACCGGCTCGCCGAGGTGGCGGACCTCGCCCTCGTCGGGCTGGTAGACGCCGGTGAGCACCTTGATCAGCGTCGACTTGCCGGCGCCGTTCTCCCCGACGAGGGCGTGCACCTCGCCGGGGGCGAGCCGGAAGCTGACGTCGTCGAGCGCGAGGGTGCCGGGGAACCGTTTGGTCACCCCGGCCACCTCGAGCACCGGTGCGGTCGTCATCGCGACGTCCTCTTCGGTGGCTGCGGTCATCAGTACGCGTTCCCGACCTTCTGCGCCGCGTTGGTCTCGTCGTACTGGTCGTCGGTGATCACGATGCTCGGCGCGATCGGCTGGCCGTCGGCGAACTTCTGGAGCGTGTCGAAGGCGAGCTGGCCGAAGCGCGGGTTGGACTCGATGACGGCGTTGTAGCTGCCGTCGGCGATCAGCTGCACGGCGTTGCGCGTGCCGTCGACCGAGACGACCTTGACGTCCTTGCCCGGCGCCTTGCCCGCGGTCTTGAGCGCGTTGACGGCGCCGATGCCCATCTCGTCGTTCTCGGCGTAGACGGCGGTGAGGTCCGGGTGGCTCTGGATCAGCTGCTCCATCACGGCCTGGCCCTTGGACCGGTCGAACTCGCCGGTCTGCTCGGCGACCACGGACAGGCCGGGCGTCTTGGCCAGCTCGTCCTTGAAGCCCGAGGTGCGGTCGGTCGTCACGTTGTTGCCCGACGCGCCGAGCAGGATCGCAACCTTCCCGTTACCGCCGGTCGCCTTCACCATCGCGTCGGCCGCGCGCTTGCCCTGCTCGACGAAGTTGGAGCCGATGAAGGTCAGGTAGTCGGTGCACGGCGCCGACGTCACCTTGCGGTCGACGGTGACGACCGGGACCTTCTTGGCCTTCGCGGCGTCGAGCGCCGGCTGGAGGCCGTCGGAGTTCAGCGGCGCGACGATCAGCAGCTGCGCACCCCGGTCGAGCAGCGACTTGATGTCGCTGATCTGCCGGTTGAGGTCGCTCTGGGCGTTGGTGACGAGCAGCTTGTCGGCAGGGATGCCGAGCTTCGCGGCCTGGTCGCGAATGGACTGCGTCTCGGCGATCCGGAAGGGGTTGGCCTCCTTTTCGGACTGCGAGAAGCCGATCACCGCGGTCTTCGGGTCGATCTTGGGGTAGCCGGTCTTCGCCAGCGTGCAGCCGTCGGCGGAGGGCGCGGCGGAGGAGGCGGACGCGGCCGGCCCGCCGCCGTTCGACGGTGCGGCCGGGGTCTCCTCCCGAGCGGTGCAGGAGGTGAGGGTGAGCGCGGCGGCGGCCGCGGTGACCAGGACCAGGCGGGGACGGGTGGACAGCGGCACAGCGACTCCTCGGGCAGCGACGGTGGTGGCCCGCTCACCGGGGTGATCGGAGTCACCGCGGGAGCCTTGAGGTACTTTTTACATCGTTGGAACAACGTTGTAAACCGGCAAATTGTCGCTATGCTCTGGCTCACGCCGATGTGAAGGGATCGCCCGTGACCGTGACGCTCAAGGACGTCGCCACGCTCGCCGGAGTGTCGGTGAAGACGGTGTCGAACGTGGTGAACGGCTATGCCTTCGTCAAGCCGGAGAACCGCCGGCGCGTCGAAGAAGCCCTGGCGGCGACCGGTTACCGGCCGAACGTGGGGGCCCGCAACCTGCGTCGCGGCCGCACCGGGTTCCTGGCGCTGATGGTGCCGGAGCTGTCCATCCCGTACTTCGGCGAACTCGCCGGCCTGGTCATCACGGCGGCCCAGAAACGCGGCTGGAGTGTCTTGATCGAACAGACCCAGGGCACGCGCGAGCGCGAGCGCAAGACGCTGTCGTCGCTGGGCCCCCACCTGGTCGACGGCGCGCTGGTCCACCCGGAGGCGCTGGAGGCCGCGGATTTTCCGGACGACCCGGGCGGCATCCCCCTGGTGATGCTGGGCGAGCACGCGGTCGACGTCCCCATCGATCACGTCGCGATAGACAACGTCCTGGCCGCGCACATGGCCGTGTCCCACCTGGCCTCCCTAGGCCGCACCCGCATCGCGGCGATCGGCCGCAACCCGGCGCGCGGGACGTCGTCCCAGCGCCTGGCGGGCTACCGCTCCGCGCTGACCGACGCGGGACTGTCCTATTCGGACTCCCTGGTGGCGCCGGCCGAGAAGTGGCACCGAGGTTACGGAGCGGCGGCGATGAAGTCGCTGCTGGCGTTGCCGTCGCGGCCTGATGCGGTCTTTTGTTTCAACGACCTGCTGGCGATCGGCGCACTGCGGGCGGTGGCGGAGCTGGGACTCCGGGTACCCGAGGACGTCGCGATCGTGGGCTTCGACAACAACGAGGAGAGCGCGTTCTCCCTACCGGCGCTGACGACGATCGCCCCGGACAAGACGGCGTTGGCAGAAGCGGCGATCGACCTGGTGCACCGCCGCATCACGGGGGAGAAGTCGGCGCCACCACAGGACGTCCAGACACCATTCGCTCTGGAGATCCGCGAAAGCACCAAGGGCCGCTGACGCTCAGCAGGGTGCGACGGCTCCGGTCGTGCCGGCCGCGCACCAGCCCGGGTGCTTCGCGAGCCAGGCGTCGCGTTCGCGTTCGACATCCGCTTGGGACATGCCACGTGCGGCGTTCAAGCAGCCGCCGGTCGCGCAGTCCTCGGCTTTGGGCCGGGTGGTCGCGGCTTTCCGTGCCGGGGCGGTGGTGGTCGTGGTGACCACGTTGGTCACCGTGGTCACCACGGTCTCCGTGACGGTCACCGGCTCGGCCGTGACCGTGGTCGGCACCGGCTGAGGCTGCTGCGCGGCGGGGGTCGGCGAGCAGGCGGCCGTCAACACGGCGACGACCAGCACTCCGGCGGCGGTGAAGTGGCGCATGATCGGGATCTTTCGGGCAGGGCGGACGTTCCACTCACCATGTGCCCAGCTCGCCCGGAGAGCCAGGGCCATTGGACCCGTACCCCGACGGTCATCTCGCGTACCCAGGCAGTCGGTTCGCGTACCTGGGCAGTCAGCTCACGAGCCGACCCTCTGGGCACGCGAGCCGACTCTTCGGGTACGTGAGCCGACTCTTCCGGTACGTGAGCCGACCCTCCCGGTACGCGAGCCCACCCGCTGGGGACAGCCCTCAGCGGGCCGGCCAGTGCCACGACGGGCGGTCCAGCCGTCCCTGGCCGACGAGCTTCGTCTCGCCGTACTCCTTCTCCAGCTCCACTTCTCCCACCTCCGCGATCTCCGACAGCGCCCTGATCAGCGGCTGCGCGTGCGAGACCACCACCACCTGGGTCTCCTTCGCCGCGACGGCGATCAGCGATGCCAACGCCGGCAACAGGTCCGGGTGCAGGCTGGTCTCCGGCTCGTTCAGCACCAGCAGCTCCGGGGGACGCGGCGAAAGCAGCGCCGCCACCCACAGCAGGAACCGTAGAGTCCCGTCCGACAGCTCGGCGGTTTCCAACGGACGCAGCAGGCCGTGCTGGTGGAAGCGGACCGTGAACCGGCCCTCCGGTGCCACCACCTCCAGGCGTGATCCCGGGAACGCCTGGTCCACCACCGCGTCCAGCTCCGAAGCGCGGCCTATCTCGATGATCGTGCGCAGGGCCGCCGCCAGGTCGGCGCCGTCGTGGGACAGGACCGGGGTGCGGGTGCCGATCTGGGACTGGCGGGCCGGAGCCGCCGCGTCCGTGCGGAAGTGGTCGTAGAACCGCCAGCCGCGGATGCGCTCGCGGACCACCAGCAGCTCCGGGCACGCCCTCGGGTCGGCGAACTCGCTCAGCATGCTGTCCGTCAACCGGATCTTGTGGACGTCCTCGCCCCAGCCGCCGGACGCCACTCGCGTGCGGACCGCCGGGCCCGCGCGGTCGGCCAGCAACGCCGACGGGCGGAGCACCGGGCCGGACCACACCGCCTCGCGCTTGAACTCCGGGTCGCGGTTGAACATCGTGTCCAGGGGCTGCGGCAGGCCGAGGTCGAGCGCGTAGCCGTACTCGTCGCCCGCGAACCCCAGCCGCAGGCCGCGGGCCTTCGTCCGCACCGTGCCCTGGACCGGTGTGCGCCCCTCGCGCACCGACCGCCCGATCGTCTCCGGGCCGGCCCACAACGTCGACGGCAGCCCGCCCTCGTGGGCCAGCGCCGCCACGGCGCCGTTGCGGGACGCGTCCGCCAGCAGCCGCAGCGCCCGGTACAGGCTCGACTTGCCGCTGCCGTTCGGCCCGGTGACGACGGTCAGCCCGGACAGCGGCAGCACCAGGTCGCGCAGCGAGCGGTAGTTCTCGACAGCCAGCGTGGTCAACATGCCTCGAACCTAACCGCCACCCCCGACAACTTCCGATTCATCAGATCTTTGGTCGCGCGCAAGCGTTGACAGCATCGGGCCTGTGCAGTCAGAATCTCCAGTCGTCGATCCTATAGGATCCATGGTTCTTGCAATGCGGGCCGTGGTCCTCCGATGTCTGACGTAGTTACCCCGACCTCGAAGGAGTGGTCAATGGCAGCCTCCCGTGTCAGCCGGGCCCTGGGTGTCCTCGGCGGCTTGACGGTGCTCGCGGGCCTGCTCACGGCGCCGGCAGCGGCCCAAGCGGCCCAAGCGGCCCCGGAGAACCGGCAGCAGCCGCTCGCCCAGAAGCCGTACCTGGGCTGGAGCAGCTGGAGCCTCGAGTCGACGAACTACCCCGGCGTCAATCCGACCGGCTCGGCCAGCTGGCTCACCGAAAAGCACGTCCTGCAGCAGGCCGACGTCCTCGCGGCGAAGTTCAAGCAGCACGGCTACGAGTACGTCAACATCGACGCCGGCTGGTCCAACGCCTTCGACCAGTACGCCCGCCCAGTGGCCAACCCGGCGACGTTCCCGGACGGCATGAAGTACGTCGCCGACTACGTCCACAAGAAGGGCCTCAAGCTCGGCTCGTACCTGGCGGTCGGCCTCGACCTCAAGGCCTACAACGACGGCAACTCGCCGATCGCGGGCACCACGAACTGCCACACCAAAGACCTCGTCTACCCCGACCTGCGCAAGACCAACGGCTGGGACTCCGCCTACAAGATCGACTTCACGAACCCGTGCGCCCAGTCCTACGTGGACTCCGTGGCGCAGCTGCTGGCCGGCTGGGGCGTCGACTTCCTCAAGCTCGACGGCGTCGGTCCCGGTTCCTTCAAGGGCGGCCCGAACTACACCAACACCACCGACGTCGAGGCGTGGCACAAAGCCATCGCCAAGACGGGCCGCCCGATGGAGTTCGTCGTCTCCTGGGCGCTGAGCCACCGCCAGGCCGGCGTCTGGAAGGCCAACACCAACGGCTGGCGCGTCGACACGGACGTCGAGTGCTACTGCGACACCCTCGTGACCTGGAACAACTCGGTCAAGCAGCGCTGGAACGACGTCGTGCAGTGGATCCCCGACGCCGGCCCCGGGCACTGGAACAACCTCGACTCCCTCGACGTCGGCAGCGGAAAGATGGACGGCCTCACCGAGGCCGAGCGCCAGAGCTACATGACGCTCTGGGCGATCGAGGCCGCGCCGCTCTACATCGGCGACGACCTGACCCAGCTCGACGACTACGGCGTCAAGCTCCTGACCAACGACGAGGTCATCGCCGTCAACCAGGCCGGGATTCCCGCCAAGCCGGTGAGCCAGACCAGCGACCAGCAGGTCTGGTCGAACCGCAACGCCGACGGCAGCTACACCGTCGCCCTGTTCAACCTCGCCGCGACGCCCGCCCGCGTCACCGCGGACCTCGCGCAGCTCGGCATCACCGGCCCGGTCCGGATCCGCGACCTCTGGTCCCACCGGGAAAGCACCGCTTCCGCCGACCTGCCGGTGCACGGCTCGCGCCTGCTGAAGGTCACCCCGCGCGACCGCGACACGCTGCAGGCGCCGGGTGTCGTGCGCGCCACCGGCGTCACCGGCACCGGTGTCTCGCTGGCCTGGGACGCGTCGAAGGGCGCGCAGAACTACGACGTCTTCGCGAACGGTCACAAAATGACGTCCACCAACACCGCCAACGCGACCGTCACCGGGCTCAAACCCTCGACCGCGTACGACTTCACGGTTGTCGCGAACCAGCGGAACGGCCGCCCGTCCGCGCCGAGCCAGAAGTTCTCCCTGACGACACCGGCAGCCGACGGCCCGAAGACGTACGAGGCGGAGAACGGCACCCCACAGGGCGGCGCGACCGTCTACGACTGCGCGTGCTCGGGCGGCAAGAAGGTCGGCTACCTCGGCGGCAGCGGCTACGTCGTGCTGCCGGCGGTGACCGTGCCCAAGGTCGGCGTCTACCTGTTGCAGCTGTCCTATGTGGACGCCGACTCCAGCCGGACCGGCATCGTGACGATCAACGGGACGTCGTTCCCGCTGCCCGTCGCCGGGAGCAACGACGACGACTGGAACACGCCGCAGAGCACGACCGTCCAGGTCTGGCTCCAGGCCGGGGCCAACACGGTCCAGATCGGCAACCAGGCCGGGTACGTCTACGACGTCGACAAGATCACCGTCTAGTGGGGTCGGTCGCCCACCGGCGGGACGCGCCGATCGCGTGGCTGCTCATCAGCCCCGCGCTCGCCGGGTTCGCCGTGTTCTTCGCCTACCCGACCCTGCGCGGGCTGTACCTGAGCTTCACCGAGTTCCACGTCCTGTCCGAGCCGCGCTGGATCGGCCTGGGCAACTTCCGGGAACTCTTCGGGGACGCCACGTTCTGGCACTCGCTGGTCGTCACGATCTACTTCGTGACGGTCTCGGTGGTGCTGGGCATCCTGGTTTCCCTGGTGACGGCGGTGATCCTGCACCGGCTCGCGGTGTCGGCCACCGTCCGCGGGCTGATGGTCCTGCCGTTCCTCATCTCCGGCGTCGTCACCGCGCTGGTCTGGTCGTGGATGCTCGACCCGCAGCTCGGCATCGTCAACGTCGTCATCACGAAGCTCACCGGCGAGCCGGTGCTGTTCTTCGGCTCGGGCGGCTGGGCGGTGCCGACGCTGGCCGGGCTCAACGTCTGGAAGTCCATGGGCTACAACGCGGTCCTGATCTTCGCCGGGCTGCAGACCATCCCGGCGACGATCTACGAGGCCGGCCGGATCGACGGCGCGAGCGAGCTGCAGATGTTCCGCCGGCTCACCGTGCCGCTGCTGCGGCCGATCCTGGTGATGGTCGTGGTGCTGACGGTGATCAGCTCGTTCCAGATCTTCGACATCGTGCAGGTGACGACCAAGGGCGGTCCGGCGGACGCGTCGAAGGTGCTGCAGATGTACATCTACGACAAGGCGTTCGGCCAGTTCGACTTCGGGTACGCCGCGACCATGTCGCTCGCGCTGTTCGTGCTGCTGGCCGCCGTCACCTTCGCCCAGCTCCGGATGGCTCGCGCCGGCGAGTCCGACACCGACTAGGAGTGGTCGTGCGCAGACGGTTCTCCCCGGGCCGGGTCGTCGCCTGGGCGTACCTCGTGATCGTCCTGGTGGTGACGATCTTCCCGTTCTACTGGATCGTCCGGACGGCGCTGTCGAACAACTACGCGATGGCGACGGACCCGTCTTCACTGGTCCCGGTCGACTTCACGCTGGGCGCGTTCAAACGCACGCTCGGCCTGGCGTCCCCGGCCGAAGCCGCCGCGCAGGGCGGGTCGGCCGCGTCGATCGACCTGCTGTCGGCGCTGCGGAACTCGATCGTCTACGCGGTGCTGCTCACCGTCTGCACGGTGTTCTTCTCCGCGCTGGCCGCGTTCGCGTTCTCGCGGCTGCGGTGGAAGGGGCGCAACGCGCTGTTCGCGGTGCTGCTGACCGCGTTGATGGTGCCGCAGGTGCTGACGCTGCTGCCGAACTTCGTGCTGATCAAGGACCTCGGTCTGCTCAACAGCTTCGGCGGGATGATCCTGCCGACGGCGTTCTTCTCCGCGTTCAACATCTTCTTCCTGCGCCAGTTCATGCTCGGCCTCAGCACCGAGATCGAGGAAGCCGCGATCATCGACGGCGCCGGCCCGCTGCGCGTCTGCTTCCGGATCGTGCTCCCGATGAGCGCCGCCCCGATTGCGACCCTGGGCCTGCTGACGTTCATCAACACCTGGAACGACTACCTGTGGCCGCTGCTGGTCACCAACGACGACACCGTCCGCCCGCTGACCTTGGCGCTCGCGGTGTTCAAGCAGTCGTCGCCGCAGGCGGCCCTGGACTGGGCCGGCCTGATGGCCGCC
Source organism: Amycolatopsis sp. NBC_00348 (assembly GCF_036114655.1). Taxonomy (NCBI): domain Bacteria; kingdom Bacillati; phylum Actinomycetota; class Actinomycetes; order Pseudonocardiales; family Pseudonocardiaceae; genus Amycolatopsis; species Amycolatopsis sp. NBC_00348. The sequence goes on from NZ_CP107994.1 coordinate 9,781,150, forward strand.
ACGCTCGTCGCCGCGCTCCCGATGCTCCTGCTGTTCGTGGCGTTCGGCCGCCGCTTGGTCAATTCCATCGGCTTCACGGGGTTGAAATGACGGATCTCCTGCTCTCCTGGCCACACCCGGCCGCGGAATGGACCGAGGCCATGCCGATCGGCAACGGCCGGCTCGGCGCGATGGTCTTCGGCGGCGCCGGCCGCACGCGGATCCAGGTCAACGACGCCACGGTCTGGTCCGGCACGCCGAATGGTCCCGCGTCTGCTTTGAAGGACATCGACGCTGGACCGGACCAGCTCGCCGAGGTGCGCGAAGCCGTGTTCGCGAAGGACTTCCGGCGAGCCGAAGACCTCCTGATGGCGTTCGAAGGGCCGTACAGCCAGGAATTCCTGCCTTATGTGGACCTCTGGCTGACGCTGCCCGAAGGCACCTCCCACGGCCGGACGCTCAACCTCGACAACGGCGTCGCGACCGAACGGCTCACCATCGGCGGTCACGACGTCGAGCGGACGACTTGGGTGAGCCGTCCCGCGCAGGCGCTGTGCGTCGCGCTGACGTCGTCCGGGCCCCTGGACGTCGACGTCGATGTGTCGACACGGCTGCGGGAGGTCTCGCGAGATGGCCTGGACCTGGGCATCGAGATCCCGGTCGACGGCGCGCCGCGGCACGAACCGCAGGTGGAAGAGCCGCTGCGGTACGGCACCGCGGACGGCTACGACCCCTTCGCCGCGGTCGCCGTCCGCGTCAGCCACACCCGCACCCAGGTCCTGATCACCCTGACCAGCTCGACCAGCGCGTACGACGCCTGGATCGGCGACCGCCAGCACACTCGCGACGAGCACCGTCGACGCGCCGCGGTCCTCGCCGAGCAGGCCATCAAGACCGGGACGGCGGAGCTGCGACGCGCGCACGAAGCCGACCTGCGGCCCTTGCTGAGCGCGTCCTCGCTCAGGATCGGCGACCGTCGCGGCGGCACCCACGACGTCGCCGAACTGCTGTCCGGAACGGACGAGCAGCTCACCGCCACCGTCCTCTTCCAGTACGGCCGCTACCTGCTGGCGAGCGCGTCCCGGCCCGGCGCGCCGCCGGCGAACCTGCAGGGCATCTGGAACGACGACCTCCGCCCGGCCTGGTCGGCCAACTACACCGTCAACATCAACACCCAGATGAACTACTGGGCCGCCGAGACGACCGGGCTCGGCGAGTGCCACCTCCCGCTGTTCGACCTGCTCGGCAAGCTCGCGGTCACCGGCGCCGACGTCGCGCGCGAGCTGTACGGCGCCCGCGGCTGGGTCACCCACCACAACACCGACCCGTGGGGCTGGGCGCTGCCGGCCGGGATGGGGCACGGCAACCCGTCGTGGGCGCTCTGGCAGATGGGCGGCGCGTGGCTGGTCCAGCACGCCTGGGAGCACTGGGACTTCACCCGCGACCGCGCCTTCCTCGAGAAGACGGCGTGGCCGTTGCTGCGCGGGTGCGCCGAGTTCTGCCTGGACTGGCTGGTCGAACGAGACGGCTTCCTGGAGACGTGCCCGTCGACGTCCCCGGAGAACCTCTTCCGGTCCGAAGCCGGGACAAAGGAGTCGCTGACGTACTCGGTGACGATGGACATCGCGCTGATCCGCGCGGTGTTCGAGCGTTGCCTCGCCGCGGCGGACGCGCTCGACGTCCACGATCCGTTGTGCGCCGAGATCGCCCTCGCGCTGCCCCGCCTGCGTCCGCTGGCGATCACGGAAGGCGGCTGGCTGCAGGAGTGGGCCGAGGACTTCCCGGAGGACGATCCGGCGCACCGGCACATGTCCCAGATGGTCGCGCTCTACCCGCTCGGGCAGATCGACGCCGTCGCGACGCCGCACCTCGCAGCCGCCGCACGAGCCCTGCTCGAACGCCGCGGACCAGGCGCGATGGGCTGGTCGTGGGCCTGGAAGATCGCGTTGCGCGCGCGGCTCGGCGACGGCGAGACCGCCCGGAAGCTGCTCGGCGAGGCGTCGCAGCCCTTCACCGGCGATCGGCACCGCGACGCGCCGGTCGACGGCTCCGAGTGGGGCGGGCTGCTGCCCAACCTGTTCAGCACGCACCCGCCGTTCCAGATCGACGGCACCTACGGCTTCCCCGCCGGGCTCGCGGAACTGGTGCTGCAGAGCCGGAACGACGTCGTCACGCTGCTTCCCGCCGTGCCCGCGGAGTGGGCGAACGGCGAGGCGCGGGGGCTGCGCTGCCGCGGTGGGCTCGCGGTGGACCTCGAATGGCGCGAAGGTGAGCTGGTCTACGCCGTGCTGCGGCGGCTGTCCGGCGACCCGGCCGACGTGGTGCGCGTGCGCTACCGCGGCCGGGGGACCGAGCTGCGGCTGCGGGCCGGCGAGTCCACCGTCCTGAAAGGACTCTGATGCTCACCGACCTCGGCCTCGCCGCGCTGTGGGAGTACCGCAGCGACTACGCCGCCCCCGCCGACTTCGACGAGTTCTGGACGTCGACCCTCGACGACGCCCGCGACCACGACCTGGCCCTGGAAGTCACACCGGTCGAGACGCCGTTGCGGACCCTCGACGTCTTCGACGTGACGTTCGCCGGCTTCGGCGGCCACCCGGTCCGCGCCTGGCTGCGGCTGCCGCGCGGCCTCGACGGCCCACGGCCCGCGATCGTCCAGTTCCACGGGTACGGCGGCAGCCGGGGGAGCGCGCTGCAGGAGCTGACATGGGCGTCCGCCGGGTACGCGCACCTGCAGGTCGACGTCCGCGGCCAGGGCGGCGTGACCCTCGACCCGGTCGGCAGCGGACCCGCGTACCCCGGTCACCTGACGCGCGGCATCGACAGCCGCGAAACCTACGTCTACCGGCGGATCTTCGCCGACGCGGCCCGCGCGGTGGACGCCGTGCGCGCGCTCGACGCCGTCGACCCGGCGCGGGTCGCGGTGCTCGGCAACAGCCAGGGCGGCGGCATCGCGCTGGCCACGGCGGCGCTGGTGCCGGACGTCGCCGCGCTGCACGCCCAAGCCCCGTTCCTCTGCGATTTCCGCCGCGCCAGCCTGATCGCGGGGGAGCGGCCGTACGTCGAGCTGACGCGGTACCTGGCCGACAAGCGGGACGCCGTCGCGCGGACGTTCGAGGTGCTGTCCTACTTCGACGGCGTCGGCTTCGCGGCCCGCGCCACCGCGCCCGCCTGGTTCTCCGCCGGGCTGATGGACGGGATCGTGCCGCCGTCCACGGTGTTCGGCGCCTACCACGCCTACAAGGGCCCGAAGCAGATCGGCGTCTGGGAATACAACGGCCACGACGCCGGCGGCGCGGACGACGTCCAGGCGGTACTCGAAGGGTTCCGGCCGATCCTGCGGCCATGACCATCCACAATGGAGTGATCTGATGAGAACTTTGGCGATCGGCCTGGTGGCGACGCTGGGTGCGCTGGTGGCCGCCTGCGGTGGCGGCTCGGCGAGTGGCAACGGGAACACCGTCAACTGGTGGACCTGGGACGACAAGCAGGCGGCGGCCTACCAGAGCTGCGCGTCCGCCTTCGAGAAGGCCAACCCCGGCACCACGGTGAAGATCACGCAGTACAACGTGGACGACTACTTCACCAAGCTGACCGCCGGGTTCGTCGCGGGCACCGCGCCCGACGCGTTCCAGAACAGCGTCCAGTACTTCCAGGCCTACGCCGCGCAGCACCAGCTGCTGCCGCTGGACGACCTCGTCGCCCGCGACAAGTTCGACCTGAAGCGGTTCTCCGTCGGCGTCGACTCGTGGAAGTTCACCGACGGCAAGCAGTACGCGCTGCCGCTCGACTGGTCCGCGACCGGGATCTACTACAACGTCGACACCATCACGAAGGCCGGTTACACCCCTGCCGACCTGGCGAAGCTGACCTGGAACCCCGACGACGGCGGGACGTTCGAGAAGGTCGCGGAGCACCTGAGCGTCGACAAGAACGGCGTCCGCGGCGACCAGCCCGGCTTCGACAAGGACCACGTCGCCACCTTCGGCACCGGCCAGCTCGCCTCGCGGGACTTCATCGGCGAGTCGACGTGGAGCTCGTTCGCGATGACCACCGGCTGGCGCCTGGCCGACAAGCAGACGTGGCCGACGAAGTTCGGCTACGACGACCCGGTGTTCGCCAAGACGATGAACTGGGTGCGCTCACTGGCCGACCGCGGGTTCTCCCCGAAGATCGGCACGTTCACCACCGGCGGTCAGGCGACGATCAGCGACACCGACCTGATCGGCTCGGGCAAGGTGGCGATGGAGACGGCGGGGTCGTGGACGGCCGGCACGTTCGCGAAGCTGCCCGGCGTCAAGGTGGGCATCGCGCCCACCGTGCTCGGGCCGTCCGGGAAGCGCGCGCTGCTGTCCAATTCGAACGGGAACAACATCCGGGCGGGCACGAAGAACCCGGACCTGACCTGGAAGTGGGTCTCGTACATGGGTTCGCCGGACTGCCAGTCGGCCGCCGGCGCGAGCGGTACGTTCTTCCCGTCGATCCCGGCGTCGATGGACGCGGCGGCAGCGGCGATGAAGGGCCAGGGCGTCGACCTGTCGGTGTTCACCACGATGATGAAGGACGGCTCGCTCGTCCCGGCCGTCGTCTACGGCAACGGCGCGGCGCTGCAGGACGCAGAACGGCCGCTGTTCGAGGCGTACTTCGCGCACCAGCGCGACGACGACGTCTTCGCCGAGATGGCGCGGAAGAGCAGCCAGATCCTGGGCAAGCAGTAGCCTGTAGTCACCAGCGATGAGGGAGTCAGGGTGAGTTCCGGACGACGGCTCGAGGCACTGCCGAACCGGCAGGTGCTGGCGGACGGCGTCTACGAGCAGATCCGGGCGCTGATCATGAACGACGGCATCGAGCCGGGCGCGCGGGTGAACATCGACGAGATCGCCCGCGAGCTCGGCGTCTCCGGCACGCCGGTGCGCGAAGCACTGGCGCGGCTGGAGTCCGAGGAGCTGGTCAGCCGGCTGCCGTTGCGCGGTTACCGCGTCACGGAGTTGCTGAACCGCAAGGAAGTCGACGACGTGTACGCGCTGCGGCTGCTGCTGGAGCCGCCGTCTGCGGCCCTGGCGGCGGCGGCGATGTCGGACGCGAGTGTCGCCGCGCTGGAAGCCGAGCTGGCGACGTGCCCGGCGGCCCCGGTCGACGACGCGTACAGCGACTACAAGGCCCTGACCGCGCACGACGCCCGGCTGCACGAGCTGATCCTGCACCTGGCCGGCAACGTCGCGGTGGAGCAGGCGTTCGCCCGCACCCACTGCCACCTGCACTTCTTCCGGCTGAACTACAACCAGCCGTTCGGCGAGCAGACGATCGCCGAGCACCGCACGATCGTGGACGCCCTGGTGGCGGGCAGCGCGTCCGGCGCCCGCAAGGCGATGACCGCCCACCTGGAAGTGGCCCGGGACCGCCTGGTCTCCCGCCTCTGAACGCCGTGTCGACCCGCCAATCACGCGTGTCGGCTTCGCAATCACGCGTGTCGACCCTTCCGTCACGTGCGAAGGCCGCACCGGGCGTACCCGGTGCGGCCTCCCCCGACGACGTCAGCTGCGGGTCACTTGACCGGCATCGTCACTTCGTAGATGCGGGTCGGCGTGCCGGCCGCCGCGCGGAAACCGCTGGCCCACAGGGATTCCACCTGGGCGGACTCGTCCGCGTTCGGGTTCGCGTTGGTGCACGACGGGCCGGGGCCACCGCCGGACATCAGCTCGGTGCACGGGCCTTCGTAGTGGTCCGGCAGGCCCAGCGCGTGACCGGTCTCGTGGGCCGTGATGCGGGTCTGGTTGTACTCCTCGGCCTGCGTGTAGTCGATGAAGATGGTGCCGCTGCCGTGGCCGTCGGTCTGGGCGTACGAACCCTGCGGGTCGTTGCCTTCGGTGTAGTGCAGCGTGGCGCCCGAGGAGCTTTCTTCCAGCTTGACGTTCGACACCGCCGCGTTCCAGTTCGCCGCGCCGGCGTTGATCTGGGCGCGGAAGGTGGGGGCGTCCGAGGTGTCGTAGTAGACGATCGTGGCCGCTTCGGCCTGGGCCGGGGCCGCGAAGGCCGGGGCGGCGGTCATCGGGGTGGCGATCATCGCCAGTGCGACAGCGGCTCCGGGCAGCAAGTACTTCCTGGACATCGGGACGGCTCCTCGCGGTAGGGCAGCTGTGGGGAATTTGCCGGGTTTGCGTATGCTGTGGTCCGAATTTACGTATCCGGGCGCCGCTTGTGACCCGACTTTCGTACTGCGTGTTTAGTGGTGATTTACCAACCATTTTGCAGTGTTGACATGCGCTGCCACGCATACGAGGATGCCCCGCCGGGCTCAGGAGATCGGCTCGGCCAGCGGGATCTCACCTTCGCTCAGCCACGAGCCGCGCCACGCCAGATCGTCCCTGACCAGTGGTTTTCCGCAGCTGTCGCAGTTTCGGCCCGGCCGGGTGAGCTGCCCGCAGCCGGTGTGGACGAGCTTCATCGGGCCGTACGCGCTCACCGAATCGGTGTGGGCGTCACCCCACGCGCCGAGGGCGTGGAGCACCGGCAACGCGTCCGAACCGGCCTGCGTGAGCCGGTATTCGTGCCGGGTGCGGCCGCCGTCGCGGTAGGGGAGCTTCGTCAGCAGCCCGCGGTCGACGAGCTTGCCGAGCCGGGTCGTCAGCACGTTGTCGGCGATGCCGAGCTCGCTGCGGAAGTCCTCGAACCGGGTCGTGCCCGCCGTGGCGTTGCGCAGGATCAGCAGCGTCCACGGCTCGGCCAGGACGTCGGCGGCGCGGGCGATCGGGCAGGAGGCGTCCTCCCAGGTGATGCGACGGCTCATGTGTGATCCCTTCGAGCTGGCTTGCTTGGAGCAAGTTTACGCCGTAGGGTCGCCGGTAGCTAGCTTGCAACGAGCAAGCCAGATGCGAGAGGAGCTCGACATGGAGATCACAGGTGCGGTGGCGCTGGTCACCGGGGCCAACCGCGGGCTCGGCCGGCAGTTCGCGGCCGCCCTCGTCGAACGGGGAGCGGCGAAGGTCTACGCGGCCGCGCGCAACCCGGAGTCGGTGGACCTGCCGGGAGTGATCCCGTTGCAGCTCGACGTCACGGACCCCGAGTCGGTCCGCGCCGCCGCCGCGATCGCCGGGGACGTCACACTGCTGGTCAACAACGCCGGCTCGTCCACCGGGGCGTCGGTGCTCGGCGGGTCCCTCGAGGACATCCGGCTGGAGATGGACACGCACTACTTCGGCACGCTGGCCGTGACGCGCGAGTTCGCGCCGATCCTGGAGCGCAACGGCGGCGGCGCCGTGCTCAACGTCCTTTCGGTGCTGTCCTGGTTCACCTCGCCGCAGGTCGCGGCCTACTCCGCGGCGAAGTCGGCGGCCTGGTCGCTGACCAACGCGCTGCGCCTGGAACTGGCGTCGCAGAAGACGCAGGTGACCGCGCTGCACGTCGGGTACATGGACACCGACATGGCCAAGCACGTCGACGGCCCGAAGATCGACCCGGCGGTCGTGGCCGGTCTCGCTCTCGAAGGTGTCGAACAGGGCCGCTACGAGGTGCTCGCCGACGACGTCAGCCGGGGGGTGCGCGCCGGGCTTTCCGGCGACCTGACCGGGCTGTACCCGAGCCTGACCGCCTGAGTCCACTTAGGACGGCGAGTGGCCGCCATGGTCATTCCGGGACCCCCGGAGCACGGCCGCGGCGGCCACCGGCGTATGAATGGGCGGGTGCCGGACAACGCGGGAATCGGCCGTACCAGGAATCGTTGGGGCGAAGGGGATCGGCTGCGCGGGGAAATCCTCGCGGCCGCCGCCCGGCTGCTCGCCGAGCTCGGCGGCGAGGACGGGCTGACGATCCGCGGGGTGGCCCGCGCGGTCGGGATCGCCCCGGCCAGCATCTACCAGCACTTCGCCGACCGCGCGGAACTCGTGCAGGGGCTGCTGGACTACGAATACGCGCGGCTGCGCGACTCGATGCGCGCGGCGGAGGAGTCGCTCGGCGAGACCGACGTCGTCGGCCGGGTGCGGGCGCAGATCCACGCCTACTGCGCGTTCGCCATGAACCATCCCGGACATTACCGGCTGATGCTCGCGAACGGCGCGTCCCGGCCCGATCCGGACGCGCGCGCGGAAGGGCCGCTGCTGGACGTCATCGACGGGCTGGCCGCGGCGTTCGAGCGGTGCGTCGAAGCCGGCCACCCACTGCGGGTTTCGCCGGGTCGCGCGGCCGCGGTGGTGTTCGTCGGCGCGCACGGACGGGTCGCACTGTTCCACAGCGTGCTGCACCGGACCGGGGCCGAGCTGGTGGAGCCGTTCGTCGACGAGCTGTTGTCGCTCGTGTTCGTGTGATCTTCCCGCTGTCGCCTGAACGGAGTGTGGCGGAGTCGCGACAAGATGCTTAGCATAGCTATGTAATTTCTTGTCGAACTGTGCGGCGGCTTCGGGAGGTCCTCATGACGGACGGTGTGCCCGCTTTTCCGATGACCCGGCGGTGTCCCTTCGACCCGCCGGCCGAGCTCGGGGAACTGCAGCGTGACGAACCGGTTTCCCGCGTCAAGCTGTGGAACGGCAGCACGCCGTGGCTGGTGACGCGCTTCGAAGACGTGCGCACGATCCTGCGCGACCCGCGGGTGAGCGCCGATTCCGACCGGCCCGGCTACCCGCACCAGAGTGCGGCGTCGGCGGCGCGGCGCAACCGCGTCAAGTCGTTCATCAACATGGACGGCGCCGAGCACGCGGCCCAGCGCAAGCTGCTGACCGGCGACTTCCTGGTCAAGAAGATGGAGGCACTGCGTCCGGCGATCCAGCGGATCGTCGACGGCCTGATCGACGACCTCCTGGCGGGCCCGAAGCCGGTCGACCTCGTGCCGGCGTTCGCGCTGCCGCTGCCGTCGCTGGTGATCTGCGAGCTGCTCGGGGTGCCGTACGAGGAGCGCGAGTTCTTCCAGGACATCACGAAGGTGATGATCTCGATGGACGCGGCGCCCGAAGAGGCCGTGAAGGCCACCGACGAGCTGCTCGCCTACCTTTCCCGCTTGGTGGAAAAGAAAGCGGCGTCCCCGGGCGACGACGTACTGAGCCGCCTGGCGGTCTCGCAGCTGGGTACGATGACCGCCGAGCAGATCGCCGGGATGGGCCAGTTGCTGCTGGTGGCGGGCCACGAGACGACGGCGAACATGATCGCGCTCGGCACGGTGGCGCTGCTGGAGAACCCGGCCCAGCTGGAGCTGGTCCGGTCCGGCGACGCGGAACTGCTGCGCAGCGCGGTCGAAGAGTTGTTGCGGTACTTGAACATCACGCACTCGGGCCGCCGCCGCGTCGCCGTCGAAGACTTCGAGCTCGGCGGGCAGGTCATCCACGCCGGCGACGGCATCATCGGCGCCTCGGACATCGCGAACCGCGACGACTCGGTGTTCGAGACGCCGGACGAGCTGGACGTCACGCGCGGCGCCCGCCACCACGTCGCCTTCGGCTACGGCGTGCACCAGTGCCTCGGCCAGACGCTGGCCCGGGTCGAGCTGCAGGTGGTCTACGGCACGCTCTACCGCCGGATTCCCTCGCTGCGGCTGGCGGTTCCGGTCGAGGAACTGGAGTTCAAGAACGACATGCTGGTCTACGGCGTCCATTCGCTGCCGGTCACGTGGTGAGGATTCTGGCGGATTCCGGCTCTCTCGGATTCCGGTTCTGTCGGTGCTCACCGGTAGCCTGGAATTCGGGGGCTTCTCGTCGCTCCTGAGCTGCTGATTCGCCTGCGCCGCAACGGAATTCTCGCTGTGCTCGGCGTTCGCGAGGATCACCCGGTTTAGCGATGGTGTTCGCACACGTGTTCGGTAACGTGGGATTCGTGACGACAACGATTCTCCGCCGCGTGTTCCGGTTCCTGCACCGCGCCCGGTCAGGGCGCGCTCCGACCGACGTCGAGATCCGCGGTCAGGTGGCCGGTGAGACGCGCGTCGATGTCCTGTCGTGGCGCCAGTTCCAGCCCGGCCCGCCGGTCGATCGCCTCCAGAGTAGCGCGGAGACAACCGGCCGGCGGCCGCAGTTGTGCGAGAACTGCCGCGCACCTCTGGCGATGGGCGGGAACTGCGGCAAACCCGGGCAGTGTTCAGCTTCGCCCGCGAGCCCGTTAGCCGAGCTTTTCGGCGGCGTCCGCCAGATCTTCCGGCGTGGGCGCGTCGTCCTGCGTGAGCTTGCGGCGCCAGTAACCGGTGAACTCGATGTCCCGCTTGCCGAGCCCGCGGTCGCCCACCAGGTGCCGGCGCAGCGCCCGGACCATCCCCGCCTCGCCGGCGAGCCACGCCGAGACCGAGCCGTCGCCGAGCTTCGCCTCGCGCACCGCGTCCAGCAGCGCAGCCCCGTGCGGGGCGTCGTCCCGGTGCAGCCAGTGGACGTCACCGGGCAGCGGTTGCTCCTCGGCCGCGTCCGGGACCTCCAGGAACACCACCGCGTTGTCCACTTCGGACAACAGGGACGAGACCGCGGGGATCGCCGTCTCGTCCCCGGCCAGCAGCACCGTGTCGGCCACGGGGAGCGGACGGCGGTAGGCCGCGTCCGGGCCGTACCGGCCGAGGACGTCACCCGGAGCCGCCGTGCGGGCCCAGCTCGTGGCCGGGCCGCCCGCGTTGCCGTGCAGGACGAAGTCGACGTCGATCTCGGCGAGCGCCGGTCGCCGGTCGCGCACCGTGTAGCTGCGCATCACCGGCCGCTCTTCGGCCGGGATCGCCAGGAACGCCTGGTACCAGCGCATGACGTCGCCGTCGGCGGAAGGCAGGCGCACCGGGCGTCCCGGCGGCGGGAACATCAGCTTCAGCTGCTGGTCCGGCCACGCCTCCAAAGCCTCCAAGTACTCGCCGGTGAAGGTGACGCGCACCGTGCGCGGGGTCACCCGGCGGACCGCCGTCACTTCGAGCAGGCCCGTCACGGCTTCCCCAGGTACTCGCGCAGGTGGCGGGCGGTCAGGGTGGTGGCGTCGGCGACCAGCGAAGCCGGCGTGCCCTCGAAGACCACGCGGCCGCCGTCGTGGCCGGCGCCGGGGCCGAGGTCGATCAGCCAGTCGGCGTGGGCCATCACGGCCTGGTGGTGCTCGATGACGATCACCGTGTTGCCCGCGTCGACGATCCGGTCGAGCAGCGCGAGCAGCTGGTCGACGTCGGCCAGGTGCAGCCCGGTCGTCGGCTCGTCGAGGATGTACGTCGAGCCGTGCTCGGCCATCCGGATCGCCAGCTTGAGCCGTTGCCGCTCACCGCCGGACAGGGTCGTCAGCGGCTGCCCGAGCGTCAGGTAGCCGAGGCCGACGTCGGCGAGCCGGTTCAGCACCGCCCGCGCGTTGCCGGACGGGAAGAACTCACGCGCCTCGCTGACCGGCATTGCCAGGACCTCGCTGATGTTCTTGCCCCGCAAGGTGTACGTCAGCACGTCGGGCGTGAAGCGCTTGCCTTCGCACTCCTCGCAGACCGACGCGACGCCGGCCATCATCGCCAGGTCCGTGTAGACGAGCCCGAGGCCCTTGCACTTCGGGCAGGCACCTTCGGAGTTGGCGCTGAACAGGCTCGCCTTGACCCCGTTGGCCTTGGCGAACGCCGTCCGGATCGGGTCGAGCACGCCGGTGTAGGTGGCCGGGTTCGACCGCCGCGAACCGCGGATCGCCGACTGGTCGACCACCACGACACCGTCGCGGTGGGCCAGGGAACCGTGGATCAGCGACGACTTCCCGGACCCGGCGACACCGGTGACCACGGTCAGCACGCCGAGCGGGACGTCGACACTGACGTCGCGCAGGTTGTGCAGGCTGGCGCCGGTGATCCGGAGGTGCCCGGCCGGCGCGCGGACCTCCGGGCGCACGGTGACGCGGTGGTCGAGGTGGCGCCCGGTGAGCGTGCCGGACGCGCGGAGGCCGTCGAGGTCGCCGGTGTAGCAGAGCCGTCCGCCGGCCTTGCCCGCGCCGGGACCGAGGTCGACGACGTGGTCGGCGATCCCGATGGTCTCCGGCTTGTGCTCGACGACCAGGATCGTGTTCCCCTTGTCCCGCAAGCAGAGAAGGAGGTTGTTCATCCGCTCGATGTCGTGCGGGTGCAGGCCGACGGTCGGCTCGTCGAAGACGTACGTGACGTCGGTGAGGCTCGAACCCAGGTGGCGCACCATCTTCACGCGCTGCGCCTCGCCGCCGGACAACGTGCCCGACTCACGGTCCAGCGAGAGGTAGCCGAGGCCGATCTCGACCAGCGAGTCGAGCGTGTCGCGCAGGTTGCCCAGCAGCGGCGCGATCGAGGGCTCGTCGAGCTTCCGGACGAACTCGGCGAGGTCGCTGATCTGCATGGCCGAGCAGTCGGCGATGTTCCGGCCGTCGATCGTCGACGAGAGCGCGGCCTGGTTCAGCCGGGCGCCGCCGCAGGTGGCGCAGGTGCTGAAGGCCGCCGCCTTCTCGATGAACCCGCGCAGGCGCGGCTGCAGCGACTCGGTGTCCTTGTGCAGGTAGAGGCGCTTGACCTTCACCGCGAGGCCCTCGTAGGTGACGTTGGTCTTGCCGACCTTCACCTTGCAGGAGTCCCTGTGCAGCAGGTCGTCGAGCTGCTGCGGGGTGTAGTCCCGGATCTTGGCGTCCGGGTCGTAGAAACCGGAAGCGAGGTAGGTCTGGACGTACCAGGTGTCCGGGGTGAAGCCGGGTACCTGGATGGCGCCGTCGTTGAGGGACTTGTCGAAGTCGAGCAGGGCGCGGACGTCGAGGTCGGACACCCGGCCGAGGCCCTCGCACACCGGGCACATGCCCTCGGGCAGGTTGAAGCTGAACGCGCCGGACGTGCCGACGTGCGGTTCGCCGAGCCGGGAGAAGGCGATGCGCAGCATCGTGTGGGCGTCGGTCGCGGTGCCGACGGTCGAGCGGGAGTTGGCCCCCATCCGCTCCTGGTCGACGACGATGGCGGCGCTCAGGTTCTCCAGCAGGTCGACGTCCGGGCGCGAGAGGTTCGGCATGAACGATTGGAGGAAGGCACTGTAGGTCTCGTTGATCATGCGCTGGGACTCGGCCGCGATGGTGCCGAAGACGAGGGACGACTTGCCGGAGCCGGACACGCCCGTGAACACCGTCAGCCGGCGTTTCGGGATGTCCAGGTCGATGCCGGTCAGGTTGTTCTCCCGGGCCCCCCGGACCTCGATCACGTCGTGGGTGTCGGCGGCCCGCCTGGGTGAGGTCATACCGTCCTTCTTGATACTTTAGGCTGTAAGGTGATTGCTCTGGTAACAATACTTTAGGCTGTAAGGAGTCGGCAAGGTGGTCGTCTTCGCCGGTCAGGGCGACGCCCGGCGGTCCATGGAGCTGCTGTGGGGCCCGCGCGTCGGCGCCCCGCGCACCGGTCCCGGGCCCAAGCCGGGGCTGAGCGTCGAGGCGATCGTCGGCGCGGCGATCGGGATCGCCGACGCCGACGGCATGGCGGCACTGTCCATGCGCTCGGTCGGGGAGCGGCTCGGCCGCACGGCGATGGCGCTCTACACGTACGTGCCGGGCAAGACCGAGCTGGTCGACCTGATGTACGACCGGACGCTCGGCGAGCTGCCCGGGGACCCCGACCTGGCAAGTGGCTGGCGGGCGGCGGCGCTGGCCCTGGCCGACGAGCTGTGGGACCTGCACCTGCGTCACCCGTGGCTGCTGCAGGTCTCCCCGGCGCGGCCGGTGCTCGGGCCGGGGGAGTTCCACGTGCAGGAGACGCTGCTGCGCGTCCTGGCGGAGACGGGCCTTCCGCTGCCGCGCGTGCGCTGGGTGGTGTCGGCGCTGTTCAACGTCGTGCGCGGCTCGGTCCAGTCGGCGGCGGAGTCGCGTCAGGCGTCGCGCGAGACGGGGCAGTCCGAAGAGGACTGGTGGTACGCCCGGTCGGCGTTGCTCGGCGAGCTGGTCCCCGACCTCCCGGCCCGCTTCCCGACGGTGTCGGCCCTCGGCGCGGACATGGCCGCGGTCCCGGACGGCGAGCCCTACCTGGAGCGCGAGGCGCGGTTGTCGTTCGAGGCGGGGCTGGAGCTGCTGCTCGACGGCGTCGAGGCGGCGATCGTCAGGGCTTCCGAGCCTCGATCTTCCGACCCTCGTTCTTCCGGGCCTCGTTCTTCCGGGCCTCGATGAGGAACCGGGTCGTGTGGGCGACGAACGGGCCGTCGCGCTCGATCAGGTCGTGCAGCTCCCGCAGGCGCGGCCGGTACTGCTCGACCGTGAATCCCGGGACCATCCAGATCACCTTGCGCAGGAAGTAGACCACCGCGCCGATGTCGCGGAACTCGGTGCGCAGCGACTCCGAGCGCAGGTCGACGACCTCGAGACCGGCCTCCGAAGCCGCGGCGACGGCGTGGTCCGGGTGGCGGCCCTCGCGGACGTCGGCCGGCTGCGGGCCGAGGAAGTACTCGACCAGCTCGAACACGCTCGCCGGGCCGACCTGCTGGGAGAAGTACGTCCCGCCCGGGCGCAGCACGCGGGCGATCTCGGCCCACCACGTCCGGACCGGGTGGCGGCTGGACACGAGGTCGAACAGGTCGTCCGCGAACGGCAGCGGCGGTTCGTCCGAAGTCGCCACCACGACGACTCCGCGCGGCCGCAGCAACTCCGACGCGACAGCGACGTTCGGCGGCCAGGACTCCGTCGCCGCCATCAGCGGCGGCAGCGCCGGGCAGCCGTCGAGGACTTCGCCGCCGCCGGTTTCCAGGTCGAGGGCCGCGTGGACGTCGGCGAGGCGTTCGCCCAGCAGCCGCTGGTAGCCCCACGACGGGCGTTGCTCGGTCGCGCGGCCGTCGAGCCACGAGAAGTCCCAGCCGTCGACGGACACCGCGTCGGCTTCGGCCACCAGTTCGTCGAACATGGTCCCGATCGTCACAAAGCCGGGGGCGCGCCGCCAGCCGATTTCCGCGCCGGCGGCGGCGGTACCGGCTTGGCCAGGGTGACGGCGTCGAAGTCCACCACGACCGGGCCGCGGCGGGTTTCGATCGTGCACGTCGTTTCGTCGCGGGCGACCAGCAGGCCGAGCGCGTCGGTGAGGCCGCCCTCGATGCGGTAGCGCGCCACGACCCGCGTCCCGATCGGCAGCTCTCGCAGCAGTTTCACAACCGCGAACCCAGTTCCGCGTCGGACGGCTCGACCAGGAAGGTGCCGTCGTCCCAGACGATCGTCGGGATGCGTCGTTCGCCGTCCTGCAGCGAGCGGACGCGCGCCTCGGCGGCCGCGTCCGCCTCGACGTCCACATAGGAGTACTCGACGCCTTCGCGGTCGAGCAACGCGCGGCTGCGCTTGACATCCGGGCACCAGGAAGCGCCGTAGACCGTCAGTTTCACGAAGCGACCTCCGAAGCGACAGGGGTTTCGGCCGAAGCCGGGGCGGGGGCAGGAGCGGGGGCGGGGTGGCCCAGGTGCGTCAGCCAGCCGCGGAACACCCGGTGCAGGGCCTCCGCGCCGACGACGTCGCCGGGCGGCGGGAACTCACGCGGGTGCACGACGAAGCCGCGCTGCTGCGGGCCGCCGAGGCCGCCGTGCGAGCCGACGTGCGTCTCGAACGGCGACGACTGGTCCGTCTCCGGGTCGTAGTTGCTGTTGATCATCACGTCGGCGCAGTGCGGGAACGTGTCGACGCGCCGCACCAGGTCCGCGGCGTGCGGGCCGTAGCGCAGCAGCGGGTCCTCGCCGATGACGACGCCGGTGGCGAGCCGGTGCAGCCCGTCGCGGCCCAGCACCACCGGCCCGAACTCGCGGCTGCGCACCAGCAGGAACCCGACGCCGGGGTGGTCCACCAGCGACGGCAGCAGGTCGGGGAACTCGCGCTCGATCGTCTCCAGCTCGACGCGGCCTTCGTGCTCGGTGAACGACACCATCGCGGTGTGCCCGGACACGACCGCGACCACGCCGGGCGCCACGCGCGTGACCGCGCCGGGGGAGCCGGACTCCGTGCGCGGCCGGTCCTCGCCGCCTTCGGCGTTCTCGACGCGGCCCCGCAGCCGGCGTGCGATCAGGCCGCCGCTCTTGGTGGCCTCCGCGAGCGCCGCGTTGATCTGCCAGCTCTCGGCCTGGCGCCGTTTCCCCGAAGCCGCCGACGGCGAGCCGCCGCACAGCCGGCCGACGTACGCCTCGATCGTCTCGCCGAACCGCTGCGAGAACGCCTGGCCCTGGGTCTGGCCGTGGTCCGACAGCGCGACGACGTGGTAGCGGCGCGAGGAAAGCCGGCTCGCCCGGTGCAGCCGGGCGATCTGCTGGTCGATCGAGCGCAGCACCGACAGCGTGTCGAAGCGCTCGATGCCGGAGTGGTGCGCGACCTCGTCGTAGCCGAGGAAGTCGGCGTAGACGACCGGCCGTCCGGCCAGCATGTCGCCGAGGATCGCCGAGACGACGACGTCGCGCGCGATCACCGTCGTGCCCGGCCGGGCCAGCGGGTACCAGCCGCCGCGCGGGATCCGCGGGACGACGCCGGCGCGGCGCTGGCGGACCGACGCGCTGATCTCGCGGAAGACGTCGGCGAGGGCGACGACGAACGTCCGCAGTGCGTTGACCGGGTTCGCGAAGTAGGCGTAGTAGCCCGCGCCGAGGCGGTCGCGGTGCCGGTGGCGCAGGCCCTTGGGGACCAGCACTGGGATCGAGCTCATGGTGAGACTGACGTGGTCGGCGTCGCCGGAGAACAGGTTGCCGCGGCTCGCGCCGTCGCCCGAGAGGAGGCCGCGCCCGTCGGAGTGGCGCCGTTCGATCTCGGCCGCGTCGGTCGGGTGCGCACACGCCATCACGTGGTCGCGGTCCTTTTCGTACCAGCGGAACCCGAGGATGTCGTGGTTGGAGCCGTGCAGGATGCCGCAGACGCTCGCGCCGGTCTGGGAGCTCCAGTCGGTGTGCCACTGCGTCAGCGCGTGGCTGTCCTCGGCGAGCCACGCGGCGAACGTCGGCATGTCACCGTCGCGGATCGCGCGGCGGACGGTGTCGTACCCGAGGCCGTCGATCTGCAGGAACACCACGCCGGGCGGCTGTTCGGCGTCGCCGGGCCCGGCGGCGTGCCGGCGACGGCGGCGGTTCGCGCGGCGGAAGAAGATCTCGTCCTCGTCGATGGCCAGCAGGCTGGAGATCACCGCGCCGACGCCGGCCATGGCCACGGTGACGATCACCGCGGTCCGGAAGCCGACGATCTCGACGCCGGGGACCGTCTTGAACACGGCGAGCGTGCCCGCGCCGAGCAGCAGGAATCCGAAGAGGCCGAAGGTGAAGAACGCGAGCGGGTAGGCGATCCGCATG
Organism: Amycolatopsis sp. NBC_00348; assembly: GCF_036114655.1. NCBI lineage: Bacteria > Bacillati > Actinomycetota > Actinomycetes > Pseudonocardiales > Pseudonocardiaceae > Amycolatopsis > Amycolatopsis sp. NBC_00348. The sequence goes on from NZ_CP107994.1 coordinate 9,798,315, forward strand.
ACCAGCGGCCAGACGAACGCCGCCAGCACCCCCAGCAGCAGCGCGCACACCGTCGGCTGCCACCAGTGCGTCATCCGGAAGCCGGACAGCAGCACGTCGAGCAGGCGCAGCGCGCCGGTCACCGCCACCCACACCAGCAGGACGCGGGCGACGACCCGGCCGCCCCGCAGCAGCCGGCCCTTCGGCGCGGTCGTCGTCAAGCTCGGTCTCCCGTCTTCTCTTTCGCCTCGGCTTTTGTGCGCCGCCGGCGGGCGATCAGGTTCAGCAGCACGGTGACCAGCAGGACGAGCACCGTCGCCAGCAATGTCGCGATGAGAGGTGAGTCGAAGATGCCCCCGCTGACGATGCCGAGCAAGCTGTAGGCGACCGCCCAGAGCACGCACGCGACGAGCGCGGCGGGCAGCAGGCGCCGCCACGGGTAGCTCAGCGCGGCCGCCGCGAGCAGCACCGGGATCCGGCCGGCCGGGACGAGCCTGCCGATCACGACGATCTGCCAGCCGCGGCGGGCGAACTGGTCACGCGCCTTCTCGAGCCGTTCGGCGGGCTGGCGGCGGCTGATCCAGCGGAACGCGGCTTCGCTGCCCAGGCGCGGGACGCCGAACGTCACGACGTCACCGACGTACGCGCCGAGCGTGGCCAGGACGATCACCAGCGGCAGCGACAGGTGGTCGGTGGTGGTCGCGACGGCGGCCGCGGCGCCGACCACCGCGCCGGTGGGCACGATCGGGATGATCGAGCCGAGCAGCACGCCGCCGAACAGCACCGGGTACCCGATGGCGGCCGGGTCGGTCCAGTTCACGCTCGGTCCGTCGAGGCCGGGAGCACGACGTCGGCGCCGGGCTCGGTGAACAGGACGCCGGTGGCGATCTTCGCCGCGGCCACGTGGGCCGCGAACTCCCGCGGCGGGTCGGCGAGCAGCCGCCGCATGCGCGTGGTGCGCCGGATCCCGGGGAGGGCGAGCGTGCCCCAGTGCACCGGCACGACCGCGCGGGCTTGCAGCAGGCCGGCGGCCTCGGCGGCCCGGGCCGGGTTCAGGTGGCCGGGCCCGAGGTTCGGCCCCCAGCCCCAGACGGGCAGGAGCGCGACGTCGACCGGGCCGAACGCGGCCATGCCGTCGAAGAGGTCGGTGTCACCGGCGTTGTAGACGCGCAGGCCCTCGCTGTCGATCAGGTGGCCGATGGCCGGGCTCTGCGGGCCGTGGGTGAGGCGCGGGCCCCAGCGGTGTCCGGAGTGGATGGCCTCGGTCGCGGTGATGGTGAGGCCGCCCTCGGTGAGCGTCTCGCCGGGCGCGATCTCCTCGACGGCGGTGAAGCCCTTCTTGGCGAGCCAGCTCCCGGCCCCGCGCGGCACGACGATCCGGGTCCGCCGGCCGACCAGCTTCAGCGACGGCACGTGCAGGTGGTCGCCGTGCAGGTGCGACAGCAGCACGAGATCGACGCCGGCGTACGCGTCCGGCGGGGGCGGCGGCACGACCCGGGTCAGCCCGCCGACCCGGGCGGTGAGCACGGGATCGGTGAGGACGACGCGGTCACCGAGCTCGAGCCGGACGGTGGAATGGCCGAGGAAACGCAGGTTAAAGCCGCTCACGCCCTTGAGTATCGCCTTCTCGCGCCGGGAATGCCCGGCGGAGTGGCGCGAACGACGCGACCGATGTGATCCGGGCGCCGCCGCACGTGATCAGAGCGCCGACACGCGTGATCAGAACGCCGACACGCGTGTCTGGAGGGTCGGCTCGCGTGTCTGGGAGGTCGACACGCGTGATTAGAGGGTCGACACGGCGACACGGGAGCCTGCGCGCCGTGTCGACCCTTCAATCACGCGAGTTGACCCGCCAATCACGCGAGTTGACTCCCCGGTCACGCGAGCCGGCGGTTCCGTCACACCCGGACTCGGCGGCGGAGCCTGCGGGACGATCGGATCAGCCGGACCCGCAGGCGTCTTCGGGCTCGGCGCAAGCGCGCCCGGAGGTCGGTGCGCAGCGCCTGCTCGGCCTCGCGGTGCATGCCCACCGCGCGCAGCAGCCGGGCGATTTCGCACTGTTTCGTGGTCGGGGAGCCCGGCACGTCACCGCCCGCTGGGGAGCAGGGACGAGATGCGCAGCGACGACGTGCCGATGCCCGTCGGGCCCTGCCACGCCGAGGCCGCCATCGGGTGGTAGTTCAGCTCCTTCTCCGTGTAACGGCCCACGTTCTCGTGCCAGTTGACGATGCCCGCCAGCCAGTCGCGGAACTCCTCGACGTACTCCAGCAGCATCTCCTGGACGTCCGGGTCGATGGCGTAGTCGCGGAACAGCGCCGGCAGCTCGATCGCCGCCGCGTGCTTGAACTCCGCCAGGCGGGCCTTCATCAGGTCGTCGACGACGCCGAACGCGCGTTCCTCGGAGCAGTCGAGGAAGTTCCGCACGACCAGGACCGCGTTGTGCAGCTCGCCCTCGTACTGGATCTCCTTGCGGTAGGAGAAGACGTCGTTGACCAGGCACGCGTAGTCGGTCGCCGCGTGCTCGATCGCCTGGACCGGGCGCGTGCGGTACAGCTCCGGCGGCACCGCGCGGCCGTGCGAGAAGCGCGAGAGGCTCATCGTGAGGTCCGAGCCGAACGTCCGGCGCCGCATCTCGACGTAGTCGATCGGGTCCGGGATGCGGTTCTGCGCCTGGTTCACCAGCTCCCACAGCCAGCTCGACGTCATCGAGTCGACGGCTTTCCGCACCGTGCGGCGGTTTTCGGGCGACATCCCGGCGGTGGTGCGCGGCCAGACGTCGGCCAGCCCCACCTCCAGCGCGTTCGTCGGCGTCGGCGTGGGTTCGCCGTCCACCGGCATGAACAGCGACAGCCGCGCGTTGCACGCCTTCGCCCCGGCGAGGTCGCGGGTCGCGCCGAACACGATCGGGTAGTAGTCGTCGGCGAACGTGCCCCAGGTCAGCCAGTCGCTGGTGACGTCGAGCTGGTCGGGCGCGGCGTCCGGGTGGATGCCCGCCGCGCACAGCGGGAGGTCGGTGGCGCGCAGCTTCCGCTCGTCCCACACCACGCCGTCGAGGAAGCCCATCCGCCGCGCCCAGTCGACGTTGCGGACGCGGCACGCGTCCAGGTGCGGGCTCAGCCGCAGCGGGAACGGCAGCTCGACCGGCGGCCGCTCGATCTCGACCGCGCGGAACGGCGTGCTCGAGTACGACCGCAGCCGTTGCGGCGCCGTCGCGAGGACCGACGAGAAGATGCGCGCGGCCGACGTCCCGAGCCCGGTGGCCGTGCCCAGCTCCGGGCCGCCGCGGGATTCCAGGGCGCCTTCGTTCATGTAGCGGCTGGAGCGCAGGTGCCACTCGTGCCCGCCGGACTGCCAGTCCTGCAGGCCCTTGACGTAGGCGAACGTCGCCATCCGCGACGCCGGGTCGACGGCGTGCTCGTCGAACAGCGCCGGGACCTCGGTCAGCGCGGTGTGCTCGAACTGGTGCAGCCGCGAGGTGATCAGGTCGTTGACGGCGTCGGCCGCCTGCTGCGTCGTCAGCCCGAGAAACTTCTCGAACACGAGCACGCCGTTGGACAGCTCGCCCTCGTCCTCGACCTCACGCTGGTAGGAGAACAGGTCGTTGCGCAGGTGGACGCCGTCGGCGAAGCAGTCGCGCAGCACCTCCATCGGCCGGGCCGCGGCGATCGCGTCCGGCACCTCTGCGTGCACCGAGTGCTCGACGAGGTTCGCCGACCACGGCGCGCCGCCGACCTTCCGGCGCATCTCGATGTACTCGATCGGGTTGGAAAGGCGGCCTTCGTTGATGTTGGCCAGTTCCCACAGCGACTCTTCGAGCAGCGCCTTCGTGCTCTCGATGAAGCGGCGCCGCCAGCCGGCGGAGCGGTGCGGGATCGTCCGGTTCCAGAGGTCGGTGAGGCCGCGTTCGACCGGGTTCTCCGGGGTGTCGGTGATCGCGCCCTCGGCGGGCATGAACAGGTTCAGCCGGTCGAGGTAGCCGCGCGCGCTGTCGATGTCGCCGGTGCGCTTGTACAGCTCGAGGAAGTGGTCGTCGAAGTAGAAGACCCAGACGTACCAGTCGGTGATCAGGTCGAGCTCTTCGGCGCCGGCGTCCGGGTGGGTGTAGGCGCAGAGCAGGGCGTAGTCGTGGGAGTCGAGGTCGTGCTCGTTCCAGATCACCGTGCCGTGCTGCGGGACGTCGATCATGTCCATCGCGTACGCCCAGGCCTTGCTGTGCTCGCGGGCGCCCTCGAGGTGCGGGTTCAGCCGCGCCGGGTAGGGCATGTAGAACTCGGGGAGGACGAACGGCTGCTGCGGCACGCGGGTGAGGCCTTTCCGTTGCGGCTACGGCGGATTCCGACACGATGAGGCAACCAAACGACGCCGGGCGAGCCAAGGGTCTCGGTCGGGTTGCACACGAACGGGAAGCCGCTGTCCCCCGGGCGGCCCAGTGGCCTTCGACGCGGGGGCAGCGGTGGCCGGGTCGGCGTCGCACGATGGGGGAAGGCTTGGCGGCCGTCCGGTGTTCACGCCGCAGAGAGAATGGAGTGCCGATGACCAAGGTGACCGACAACCCCGGCGAGAGCCGTTACGAAGTGTGGTCGGACGAGAAACTGGCGGGCTTCGCCGCGTACGACCAGCGGGGCGACCTGACTGTGTTCACCCACACGGAGATCGACGACGCCTTCGCCGGCCAGGGCCTGGGCAAGGTGCTCGCGGCGGGCGCGCTCGACGACGTCGTCGCGAAGGGCGGGACGATCGTGCCGGTCTGCCCGTTCATCGCCGGGTACCTCCGGAAGCACCCGGACTACGAGGCGCACGTCCGTTGGCCGTCCGGGTCTTGAGCCGAAGGGACTACACCAGGCGTTTGTTACGCCGAACGCAGTAGTGGCACGGAGTCGCCGCGTCCTGAGTGCGAGGTATGTCCGGTTCTGCTGGTTATTAACCAACCTTAGTCGGTGGTGCGTTGGTTGCTCGGCAACCAAAGTGACCGGCGCAGGCTTCGAACCGGCAAACTGGAGGAAGTTGATGACTCCCCGGAAGACCGCTCTCAAGACCTTCGCCGTGTTGTCGGCCGCGGCGCTGACGTCCGGCGTGTGCGCGTCGGCGGCCACCGCGTCCCCACTGGCCTTCTCCGAGATGCAGGCCAACGCCGTCAGCAACGCCACGCAGGTGGCGGGCTCGCTCGGCGCCACCTCCGGTGGCATCTACCTGGAGAACGGCAAGGCCGTCGTCAACGTGACCGACGACGCGTCGGCGCAGAAGGTGCAGGCCGCGGGCCTCACCGCGAAGAAGGTCAAGCACACCTTCGCCGCGCTCACCGGCGTCAAGAACTCGCTGGACGCCGTGAAGAACGTCCCGCAGACCACGTGGGGCATCGACACCAAGACCAACCAGGTCGTGGTGAAGGTCTACGACTCGGCCAGCAAGGAGACCGCCGACAAGGTCACCGCGGCCGCCGCGCAGTACGGCGACAGCGTCCGGGTCGAGCACCGCACCGGCAAGCTCGAACTGCACATCGCCGACGGTGACGCGATCCAGAACGACCAGGGCCGCTGCTCGCTCGGCTTCAACGTGACGCGCGGCGGGGAGCCCTTCCTGCTCACCGCGGGCCACTGCACCAACCTCGGCGGCACCTGGGCCGGCGGTGACGTCTCCGGCGCCACGGTCGTCGAGAGCGACTGCCCCGACGCCGACTCCGGCCTGCTGACCCGCCCGAACGGCACCGGCCCGAGCGAGATCAACACCGGCCAGGCGATCACCAGCGCCGCGGAGCCGACGGTCGGCGAGCAGATGGAGAAGCAGGGCTCGACCACCGGTGGCGGCAGCGGCGAGGTCACCTCGGTCGACGAGTCGGTCAACTTCGACGTCGGTGTCCTCAACCACGAGTTCGGCACGACCGCGCACACCGACCACGGTGACTCGGGCGGCCCGGCGTACGACGGCTCGAAGGGCCTCGGCACGCTGTCCGGCGGCGACACCGTGACCAGCTACTTCTACCCGCTCACCCTGGAGCTCTCGAGCTACGGCCTCGAGCTCGCCTGATCCACACTCCGGTGGAACACCCGCGAGGGCCTCTTCACACGCGTCGAGGGCGCGTGAAGAGGCCCTCGCGGCATTTCGGGAAGCGGCACTTTCACGTGAAAGTGCCGCTTTCGGGAGTCGCTGTCAGGATTCGAGGCGCTTCGCGCGGTAGACGGCGTCGGTGTGGTGGCCCTCGCCGCGTGTCTCGCACGTCTCGACGACCCACTCCCGCGCGTCGCCCAGGTAGTTCGTGATCTCCTCCGGCTCGAAGAACAGCTCCTGCGGCGGCGCCTCGCCGCCGAACTCCCGCATCGCCCTCGGCGAGTGCCCGACGATCAGCAGCGAACCGCCGGGCCGGACCGCCGCCGCGGCCGCCGTGAACACGTTTTTCCGCAGGTCCGGCGGCAGGTGCATGTACTGCGCCGAGATCAGGTCGTAGGTCTCCTCGGGCCGCCAGGTGAGGATGTCGCGGTGCAGCCACTGGACGTCCACGCCGCGTTCCTTGCCCGCGGCTTCGGCGCGGGACAGCGCGAGGGTCGAGATGTCGGCGCCGTCGACGGTCCAGCCCTGCTGGGCCAGCCAGATCGCGTCGCCGCCTTCACCGCTGCCGAGGTCGAGGGCGTGCCCGGGTTTCAGCCCGGTCACCTCGCTCTCCAGGTTGCGGTTCACGTTCCCGCTCCAGATCCGGTGCTCGTCACGCTGGTAGAGCGCTTCCCAGAACTCCTGCTTGAGCATGTTCTCGACGGTCACCGGCTGCTCGTGGGTGTGGGCCATGGTTCCTCCTCGGGGACGTCCTCCCACCATGCGGAGAACGTCCCCGGGAAGGCAAATCCAGTTGCCGGTTCGGCAACTCACGCGGTGCCGTACACCTGCATCTCGTACAGCGAGTAACCGTACGCCGTGCCGCGCGTGACGCCGTTCATCCGCACGTACCGGCCGCTGCCGGCGAGCCCGGTGAGGTCGTCCGTGGCGCCGTTGCCGGTGGTCGTGCTGTAGATCGTCGTCCAGGTCGTGCCGTCCGGCGAGGTCTGGATGCTGTACGCCTTCCCGTACGCGGCCTCCCAGGTCAGCTTGACGTGCGAGACGGCCTTGGTCGCGCCGAGGTCGACGCGCAGCCACTCCGCCGCGGTCTCCTTGCTGGCCCAGCGGGTGCCGGTCAGGTTGCCGTCGAAGGCCGCGCTCGCCGGGTAGGACGTCGACTCGGTCGACGACGCCGTCGCCGTCTTGCCCTGCGAAAGCAGCGTCTCCTGACCGCCGCCCCCGCCGGTCACGGTGACCGCGAGTGACGCGGTGTTCGTGCCGCCGGTGATGGTGATCGTCGCCGAGCCGGGGGTGGCGTTCGCGGCGGCGGTGACCGTCGCGGTCGAGGTGCCGCCGGCCGGCACGGACGTCGGGGAGAAGGCCACGGTGACGCCCGCGGGGGCGCCGCTCGCGGACAACGTGCCGGACGCCGCGCCGGTGGCCGTCACGGTGGCGGTCACCGAAGCGCCGGGCGCCACCGAAACCGCCGACGGCGTCACGCTGATGCCGGTGGAGCTGCCGGCCGCGGTGAACGTCCAGCGGGCCTGGTCACCGGAGCAGCTGCCCGCGGTGAGTGCCGTGCCCGAAGCGCGGAAGTACTTCTTGCTCGTCTGGATGTCGGAAATGGTGCCGTCCGGGTTGATCGACCACTGCTGCGCCGGGCCGCCGGTGCAGGTCTGCAGCACGATCGAGCTGCCGGAGATGCCCGCGCACTTGTCGTTGTGCACGAGGAACGCGCCGTGGAAGGTGAAGCGCTGGGCGTCGCTTCCGGTGCAGGCGGCGACCTTCAGCGTGGTTCCGCTGCTCGGCGCCTCGAGGCACGTGCTGGTGGAGTTGTTGCGGTACTGGCCGACCGTGGTGTTCGGCTGCGCGCCGCCGTAACACGCGCCGGTGCTGGTGTTGAAGATCGGCGTCGCGTCGTACGGTTCGGACGACGGCGGGTCGACGACCACCGGTTCCAGGACCGGCGTGTTGTCGGCGTTGTAGTGCGTCAGGGCGTCTTCGCAGTCGATCGCGTCGAAGGCGCTGCCGCCCTGGCCGCCGAGCCAGAGGTCGATGTGGCGCAGGTTCGGGCCGCCGTTGGGGCCCTGGCCGTTCCAGTCGTCGGAGCACTCGTCGCAGCCGTCCTCCATGATGAAGTACTTCTTCACCCGGGGCACCCAGACCTTGGTGCCGGCCTTGAGCTCGGACGTGCTGGTGGCGAACGTGATCGGGTCGGTGTAGGTGCCCTTGCCACCGGCGGTGTCGTGGATCTGCGGGTAGGCGATGTCGCCGCCGGGCGGGGTGTTGTCCCACCAGCCGTAGAAGGTGAGGAACGTCGGTTGCGTGGTCTCCGCGCTCGCCGGGGTGCCGCCGGCGAGGGCGCCGGCCAAAGCGAGGAAAAGGGTCACGACGAGCACGAAAGCGCGCCGGGTCATGCTGCCTCCGGAAGGAGTGGACGGACGATGACTGCGGCGTGCGTCCAGGTTCGCGGTGCGGCGTCGGCGCGTCAAGAGCTATTCGTAAAGTTCTCTAACGAACGCCGTCCGGACTGGTCCATCCGGGTCGGATGTGGGTCGGACGTCCCACGACGGCGCCGGACGTCTCCATGGTGGAAGTGTCCAGACCACCGGTAGAGAGGCGTGATCCGCTGTGACGGCAGCATCCGACACCCCGGCCCTCCCGACGACGCGACCGGCCGGATGCCCGTACGACCCACCCGAGAACTACGCGACGTTGCGCGAAGAAGCGCCGACGTCGCAGGTCCGCTGCCCGGCGGGCATGGACGCCTGGCTGGTCACGCGCTACAGCGACGTGCGCGCGGTGCTCGCCGACCGCACGATGAGCTCGCGCGGCGCGTCTTCGGTGCACGTGAACGCCGGCGCCGAACGTGACCTCGACATCGAGGTCGCCCCCGGCTCGATCATCCAGCTCGACGGCAAGGACCATTCGCGGCTGCGCAAGATGGTGCTCGCGGAGTTCACCGTGCGGCGGATCGAGGCGATGCGGACCTACGTCCAGGGGCTGGTCGAGAGCCACCTCGACGCGATGCTCGCGAAGCCCGGCGAAGCCGATCTGGTGCGGGACTTCGCGTTGCCGATCCCGTCGCTGGTGATCTGCGAGCTGCTCGGCGTCCCGTACGCCGACCGCGAGCGGTTCCAGCGCCAGAGCTCGACGCTCGTCAGCACCGACACCACCCGTGAACAAGGACAGCAGGCCTACGAAGAGCTTTCCGGGTTCCTGGCCGCGCTCTTCGTGGACAAGCAGGAGAATCCGCAGGACGACCTGTTCAGCCGGCTGATCGCCCGGGGTCGTGAGACGGGTGACGCGCTCACCATGGAAGAGCTGGTGATGCTCGGGCTCAGCCTGCTGGTGGCCGGGCACGAGACGACGGCCAACATGATCGCGCTCAGCACCCTGGTGCTGCTGGATCACCCGCAGCAGCGCGAAGTCGTGCTGGCGGCACCGGAGCGCGCGGTCGAGGAACTGCTGCGGTACCTGTCGGTCGTGCAGTTCGGGGTGCTGCGCTACGCCACCGAAGACGTCCAGGTCGGGGCCCGCGCGGTGAAGGCGGGGGAGTGGCTGGTCGCCGCGCTGAACTCGGCCAACCGCGACGAGGAGCTGTTCCCGGCGGCCGACAAGCTCGACTTTCACCGCGAGTCGCCGCGCACGCACGTCGCCTTCGGGTTCGGCGCGCACCAGTGCATCGGCCAGCAGCTGGCGCGCGTCGAACTGCAGGAGGCGCTGACGCGGTTGTTCCGCCGGGTGCCGGACCTGCGGCTCGCGGTGCCGCGGGAGTCGTTGGCGTACAAGCACAACACGCTCGTCTACGGCGTTCGTGAGCTACCGGTCGCCTGGGGTGGAACAGTCACGCAACCCTAGTTCCGGGTTCAGTTTCGGGCGAGGCGACTGAAGTCCCGCTGCGTGGCGTCGTCGGCGTCGGTGCGGCGGGACGTCTCGGCCCACGCGTCGATCTCGGCGATCTTGGCCTCGTCGGTGGCGCGGATCAGCATCACCGCGTCGGAGCCCAGCGGCAGCCGCAGCGGCGGCTCGGCCAGGTCGGCGAGCTCGGTGATCACCCGGCCGGCCTTGGCCGGGTCGCTGGTGGCGAGCTGCTCCGGGCCGCGGATGTGCTCGATCATCGGGTTCAGCACCGGCCTGTAGGCCGCGCTCGGCTCGACGAACGACATCGACGAGCCGGCCCAGTCGGTGCGGATCCCGCCCGGCTCGACGATGGTCACCTTGACGCCGAACGGCTTCATTTCGTTGGCCAGCACGCCGGAAAAGCCTTCGACGCCGTGCTTCGCCGCCGAGTACGCGGCCAGGCCGACCCCCGGCGCGATCCGGCCGCCGACGGTGGAGATCTGGATGATGTGCCCGTGGCCCTGCTCGCGCAGCACCGGGATCGCCGCGCGGGTCACCGTGACCACGCCCATCAGGTTCGTCTCGATCTGGGCGCGGAACTGCGCCGCCGGGGTGTCCTCGATGGACCCGAAGTCGGCGTAACCCGCGTTGTTGACGACGACGTCGATGCGGCCGAACCGCTCGACGGCCGCGGCGATGGCCCGGTCGGCGGCGGCTTCGTCGGTGACGTCGAGCGCGACGGCCAGCGCACGGTCCGCCGGCAGGTCGCCGAGGCTGCGCGGGTCGCGGGCGGTGGCCACGACGGAGTCGCCCCGCTCCAGGGCGGCGTCGACGATCTCCCGGCCGAGGCCGCGAGACGAGCCGGTGACGAACCAGACTTTGCCGGTCATGGGGTGTCCCTTCCTGACTGAATACTCATTCAACAGCGACGGTAGGCCTTGCCGGCCAAGACTGTCAACTGAACGTTCATTCAATAGTGGCGTGACGTCGGCCACGCCCGAAAATGCCGTGCGCGCTGCGCCGCGGCCGGGCTAACCTCCCGGCCAACGCGCTGATGGAGCCGAGTAGCCCCGGGAGCGCACGGGTCCAGAGAGCCGCCGGCAGCTGGAAAGGCGGTCCCGTGTCCCGCGGTGAAGACCCTCCGGAGTGCGGGGAGGAAATGCCCCGCCGGCCGGCCCCCGTCACGGGCCACGAGAGGCCGTCCCCGGACGGTGAAAGTGCGGTGGCACCGCGAGTTCCCTTATCGCCCGCACTCCCAAGGGGTCACGTCGCCTGCGAAGGGCCCACGATGATCTCCCGCTGTTTGACCGCCGACCTGCCCCGGCACGTCGGCACCCACGTCCGCGTCGCCGGGTGGGTGCACCGCCGTCGCCGCCTGAAATCCGTTACGTTCCTCGTGGTCCGCGACCGGTCCGGCACCGCGCAGGTCGTGCTGCGCTCCGACGTCGTGCCGCCGCCGGAGGAGACCGTGGTCGAGGTGCGCGCGACCGTGACGGCGAATCCGCGCGCGCCCGGCGGCGTCGAGCTGACGTCGGCGTCAGTGGTCCCGTTGTCGGAACCGGCGTCGCCACCGCCGTTCGACCTCTACCGGCCCGCGGTTTCGGCGTCGCTGCCGACGATCCTCGACCACGCGCCGGTCGCGTTGCGGCATCCGCTGCTGAAGGCGCGGTTCGCGGTGTCCGCGGCCGCCGTCGCCGGGTTCCGGTCCACTTTGGACGGTCTCGGCTTCACCGAGACGCACACGCCGAAGATCGTCTCGTCGGCCACCGAGTCGGGTGCGAACGTCTTCGGCATCGACTACTTTGGCCGCCGCGCCTACCTCGCGCAGTCGCCGCAGTTCTTCAAGCAGGCGCTGGTCGGGGTGTTCGAGCGCGTCTACGAGGTCGGCCCGGTCTTCCGCGCCGAGCCGCACGACACCGCGCGGCACCTGGCCCAGTACACCAGCCTCGACGCCGAACTCGGGTTCATCGAAGACCACCGCGACGTCATGGCCGTGCTGCGGGAGGTGCTCGCCGGGATGGCCGCGTCGGTCGCGGCGCTCGGCGTCGCCGTCCCCGAGGTGCCCGCCGAGATCCCGGAGCTGCACTTCGCCGACGCCCAGGAGATGCTGGGGAAGGACGAGCCCGACCTGGCGCCCGCCGACGAGCGGTGGCTGTCGGACTGGGCGGTGCGCGAGCACGGGTCGGAGTTCCTGTTCGTCACGGGCTACCCGATGGCGAAACGGCCGTTCTACACCCACCCGGACCCGGCGCGGCCCGCGTACTCGAACAGCTTCGACCTGCTGTTCCGCGGGCTGGAGCTGGTGACGGGCGGCCAGCGGCTGCACCGCCACGCCGACTACGTCACGGCGCTCGGCGGTGAGGTCGCGGACTACGGCGACTACCTGGCGGTGTTCGCGCACGGCATGCCGCCCCACGGCGGTTTCGCGCTGGGCCTGGAAAGGTGGACGGCGCGGCTCCTCGGAGTCGCCAACATCCGGGAGGTCACGCTGTTCCCGCGCGACCTGCACCGGCTGACCCCGTGAGGAGCACACGATGACGTTGCCCCGCCGGTTGTGGGCCGCGGTGGAGCCGTTGCACGCGGTCGTCTACTTCGCGCCGGAGACGGCGGCCGCGGCGAAGGCCGTCGGCCTGCGCGGCTACTGGATGGGCTACTTCGCCGGCCGGCTCGCCCCGCTGGGCCCGATCGGCCCGGCGGCGGCGACGTCGGTGCTGTTCGGCTTCGCCCCGGCGATGGTCGCGCGGGCGCTGCCGGACGCGTGGTCGTTCGCGTCGCCGTCCGACGTCCTCGAGGCTCGGCTTTCCGCGGTGGAGAAGGCGTTGTCTCGCGTGCTGCCCGCCGTCGACGAGCTGGCTTCGCTGCTGGAGCGCGCGGCGGACGCGTGCCGCTTCGACGGGCGTCCGCTGGCGGCGGCGTGGTCGGCGGTGCCGCGCCCGTCCGGCGTGTCCGGCCGGCTGTGGCTGGCGGCGACCATCCTGCGCGAGCACCGCGGCGACGGCCACGTCCTGTCGGCGGTCCACGCGGGCCTGTCGGGCTTGGAGACAACGCTGACCCACATCGGCGACGGCGTCATCGGCCGCGGCGACGTCCAACCGCACCGTGGCTGGTCCGACGACGACTGGGACACGGCGGTCGATCGCCTGCGGGACCGGGGCGTGCTCGACGCCGCGGGCCACCTGACGCCGTCGGGGGCAGCGCTGCGCCGCGGCATCGAGGAGGACACGGACCGGCTGGCGTCGGCGCCGGTCGAGGCGCTCGGCGAGGAGGGGGTGGCGCGGGTGCTGGAGCTGGCGGTCCCGCTGAGCCGCGCGGTGATCGACGCGGGCCTGGTGCCGGTCCCGAACCCGATGGGCGTCCCACGGCCGTGACCACCCGGGGCCGCGCGGCGCCCCTGGCCGGCTAGCCGCGGGCGGTGATCTGCTGGATCGCCCACTCGTTGCCGTCGGGGTCGGCGAAGAACACGAAGCCGACGTTGTTCAGGTCGGCCTTGCCGTCCCAGGGACCCGCGCCGACGACCTGGATGTCACCGACATCGACGCCGCGCTCGACCAGCGTCGCGTGGGCTTTCGGCAGGTCGCCGACGACCAGCTGGAGCCCCTTCATCGAGCCCGGCGGCATGTCCGGCACGGCGCCGCGGCCGAACACGACCGAGCAGCCCGAGCCCGGCGGGGTCACCTGGACGATCCGGACGCCTTCGACGGGCGCGGTGTCGTGGTCGAGGTGGAAGCCGAGCTTGTCCGTGTAGAAGGCCTTCGCCCGGTCCACATCGGACACCGGTACCACGATCACTTCGAGCGTCCAGTCCATGGTGCGTCCCTTCGTCGGCGGGCTCACACGGTACGCCGCTCGACCACCAGCTGCTGGTGCCGCGCCGCGCGGACGCGGTCGCCGCACGTCGTGGAGCACCAGCGGCGGCGGGCGTGCTCGCGGAGGTAGAACCGGACGCAGCCGTGGGCCTCGCACGGGCGCACCAACCGGCCCAGGTCGCCGCCGGCGACGTCGATCGCGTCGCGGGCCAGGGTCGCGACGGCTTCGTCGACGCTGCCCGGCCGGGTGCTGCGCCACTCGCGGCGCGGGCCGGCGGCCCAGGTGAGCTGCGGCGCGGCGGCGTCGGTGCGGGCGGCCGCGTTCACCGCGTCGACGGCGGCCGCGGCCGGCGCCCGGTCCTCGGCCAGCGCGGCCAGCAGCTCGCGGACCGCCGTGCGGAGGTCGGTGAGCGGGGTGACGTCGGCCACCGACGTCACCCGGAGCCCGTGCGCGTGCAACCAGGGGAGCGGGTCGTCGAGGTCGTCGACGTCCCCGACCCGCTGGGTGTTGACCAGTGCCAGCGCGAGCGAGAGCTCCTCGCCGGGTGCCGCAGTGACCACGTTCGCCTCCCGAGTCCGGGCTCCAGTTTCCCCGACCGTTGACAGCGTACCGCGTCTCATGGATAAATGAAGAAGTAAACATGAGACGCGAGGAGCAACCATGACCGCCGTGCACCACCGCCACGCCACCGTCGCCGGCCACCGGCTCTTCTACCGCGAGGCCGGGCCCGCCGAAGCACCCACGATCGTGCTGCTCCACGGCTTCCCGACGAGCTCGCACATGTACCGGCACCTGATCCCGGCGCTGGCCGATCGCTACCACGTCATCGCGCCGGACTACCTGGGCGCGGGCGCCTCCGACGCGCCGCCGGTCGGCGAGTTCACCTACACCTTCGACGCGCTCGCCGAGCTGACGCAGGGCCTGCTCGACCAGCTCGGCCTGACCCGGTTCGCGCTCTACATCCAGGACTTCGGCGCGCCGGTCGGCCTGCGGATCGCCACGGCGAACCCGGACCGCGTCACGGCGATCGTCACCCAGAACGGCAACGCGTACGTCGAGGGCCTCGGTGAAGGTCTCCCGCAGAAGCTGGCCGCCGGCACGCTGACCGGCGAGGACCTGCGCGCGATGGTCACCCTGGAAGCGACCAAGGGGCAGTACCTCGACGGTTCACCGGACGCGGAGCTGGTCAGCCCGGACGTCTGGATCCACGACCAGGCGCTGCTCGACCGGCCGGGCGCGGCGGAGATCCAGATGGCGCTGCTCGCGGACTACCACCACAACATCGGCCTGTACCCGAAGTTCCACGAGTACTTCCGCACCAGCCGGGTGCCGGTGCTCGCGGTCTGGGGCGGCAACGACGGAATCTTCATCGCCGACGGCGCCCGCGCGTACGCCCGCGACCTGCCGGACGCGGAGATCCACCTGGTCGACGCGGGCCACTTCGCCCTGGAGACACACCTGGACGCGATCGCCGGCTACATCCGCGGCTTCCTGGGCCGGGTGCTGAGCTGACGTCCGGAGCGCTGACGCCTGAGCGCTGACGCCTGAGCGCTGGCGCCCGAGCGCTGGCGTGGCGCCCGGTTCTGTCGTACCCCGCGGCTAGGCTGTGTATTCGGGGGTGCTCATCCCGTCCCCGACGCCACTTCCCTTGCGCGGCAAGGACTTCTCAGCCGCCGAGGAGGCGTGAGAGCGCGTCCCGGGCTTTCGCGTCCTTCTCGGCCAGCGTCGTCAGCTCCTGGGCCAGCGCCGCCAGCCAGTCGTCGACCGCGGCTTCCTTACGGCTGATCACCACGCCGCGCACCACCTGGCGGATCTCCGCCGCGACCCCGCCGTGCTTGCCCGCGCTCAGCACCAAAACCCGGTCCGGGGTGGTCACCTGCACCGAAACCACCTGCCCGTCGCGGCCCGCGACGCGGTCGGCGAACGTCTTGCGCCGCGTCACCTCGACCATGCCCGGCGGGAGCGCGTCGCCCAGTGTTTCCGACAGGACCCGGTGGTAGGACTCGACGTCCGCGCGGTCCGTGCGCAGTGCCGCCACCAGCAGGTGGAACTCCAGCTCGGCGCCCATCAGTCGGTGAGGGGCAGCACGAGCTGCGGCTTGGCGATGTGGTGGTCCTCCCGCAACGGCTTCACCGCGGTGCCGATGGCGAAGAACTCCGTCGTGTGCCCGCCCCAGCGGTGCGGCAGCGACAGCAGCTGCACGCCGACGATCCCTTCCGCCTCAAGCTGTTCCGCCTCGGTCTGCATCCGCGACATCGCGAGCTCGCGCGCGTCGTAGAGCGCTTCGGTGTACTGCGGGATCTCGACGTTCTGGCCGATGTTGCCCATCATCTGCCGGAACCGCTGGTGCGCGATGTGGTAGACGCAGGTGCCCATCACCATGCCCAGCGGCGCGTACCCGGCCTGCACCAGCGTCCAGAAGTCCTGCCCGGACAGGTCCGAAGTGAACGGCTTCCCGGTGTTGTTGCGCCACTGCCCGGGTTCGTCGGCCTTCACCGCGGTGCCGACGGCGATGAACTCGGCGAGGTCGCTGCCGAACTCCTTGAACTCGATCTCGAGCCGGACCGCGACGATGCCGTCCGCGCCCAGCACGTCCGCCTCCGCCTCCATCCGGGACATCGCGAGCTCGCGGGCGTGGTACATCGCCTGGGAAAGCCGGTCCAGCTCCTGGTTCTTGCTCCACCGGCCCATCTGGAACCCGACGTGGTAGATGCTCGACCCGAGCACCAGCCCGAGCGGCCGGAACCCGGCTTCGCGCACGAGCAGGAACTCGTTGACGCTCAGGTCCGACGTGAACAGGCTGGTCTTCTGGCCCGGTCGCATCTCGGCGAGCCGGCGCATCGCATCCTCGGGGATGTGCTGCCCGGCGGGGTCCGCGGTGGTCACGAAGCCTCCTCAGGAACGGTTCAACGGAAGGATCTTGAGCGCGCTGGTCGGGGCGGCGCGCCCGGTGTGGAAGCGGGCGATCGCGGTGCCGGTGACGGACGCGATGCCGGCCATCGCGACCTCCTGCACGGGCCAGGTCCGCAGGGTCATGCCGGAGACGATGCCGCCGTCGGCGCCGGAGTCGCGGATCGCGCGGGCGAACTCGGCCCGCGCGGCGGCCCGGACTTCGGTGACGACCCGCGTGGGCGCGTCCACTTCGGTGTTCCCGGCCCAGGTGGTCGTCTGGTACTGCATGTTGTAGTCGTACTGCGCGCGCCCGGCGATGCCGACCGCGAGGCGCACCGGCACCCAGCCCGCCTGCATCAGCTTCCCGACGTCCTGGCCGGGCAGGTCGGTGGTGAACAGCCGCCGCGGCCGCTGCTTCGTCTCCGCGCGCACGGCGGTGCCGAGGGCGACGAACTCCTCCATCACGCCGTCGAGCGAGGTGACGGTGAACCCGATGCCGAGCACGCCGTCGGCGCCCAGCGCGGTCGCCTCCTGGGCGAGCCGGTCGAGCGCGGTCGAGTAGCCCTGCCGCATCATGCCGGAGATCAGCTTGACCTGGTCGTCGGCGAAGACGGCGGTGCCGGCCCAGCCGACCTGCTGCACGACGCAGCCCATCACCTCGCCGACCGCGGTGAAGCCGGCGATTTCGGCGCCGACCGCACTGGGCACGCTCATCAGCGACGTCTTGAGCCCGGACGCGGCGTAACGCTCGACACGGGCCCGCGCGACGGGAGGCAGGCCACGACCGTCCCACTCGGGCACTTCGGACCTCCTTCGGCCGGCTTCTCCCGCCATCGTGGCACGGATCCGCACCCGGGGCGGCGGAGCCGGGGTGATCAGTCCGGAAGCTCCCGGTTCAGGGGAAGGATCTTGCGTGCGCCTGGTCAGCCGCGGCGGTCCAGGGGCAGCACGGCCAGCGCGTCCCGGGGCGCCGGACCGTCACCGCAGCGGGCGATCGCCGTGCCGAACACGCCCGCCACCGCCGCCGCGCCGGTGCGGCCGAGGGGCCACGCGCTCAGCGTTGTCGCCGACACCAGGCCGCCGTCCGCGCCCGACAGCCGGACCGCCTCCAGGAACTCCGCGCGGGCCGTCGCCCGCACGCGCGTCACCAGTTCCGTCGGCGCCGCGATCTCCCGGGCCGGGCGGTCCGGCATCGCGAGGTCGTAGACCGTGCCGCCGTCGAGGCCGATCGCCAGGGTCACCGGGACCCAGCCCGCCGGCAGGAGTTTCGCGACGTCCGGGCCCGACAGGCTCGTCGTGAAGACCCGGCCCGGCCGCTTGCCGCCGGTGGCGCGGACGGCCGTGCCCAGCACGACGAACTCCCGCGTCCGGCCGGCGCGGGTCACCGTGCACCGGATCGCGAGGACGCCGTCCGCGCCTAAGGCCCGGGCTTCCGCGCGCAGCCGGTCCAGCGCCGTGGTGTACCCGCGGCGCAGGCACGCCGCCGGATCGTCGACGCCGGCGTGCTCGACGACGCAGCCCATCACCTCGCCGATCGGCCGCAGCCCCACCGCCTCGGCGCCGACCGCGCCCGGCACCGTCAGCAACGACGTCCGCAGCCCGGACGCGGTGTAGCGGGCGGCGCGGTCCGGCACGGCTACCCCCAGCCGTCCTCGGTGCCGAAGCCGAGCGTCACCGGCCCGCGCCGGGAGGTGCCGGTTTCGGTGTCGGCGGGCAGGACCTCGTCGAGGAACGCGTAGTCGCGGCGCCGGGTGCGCGCGTGCCACTGGGCGATCTCGTGCCAGCCGGGCGCGGCGAGCGCGCCGCCGAAGTGCTGCACCGACAGGCTCGCGGTCAGGCACGCGAACCGCAGCCGGTCCGCCAGCGACCAGCCGGTCAGCGTCGCGGCGACGAACCCCGCGCCGAAGACGTCGCCCGCGCCGGTGGCGTCGAGGACGTCGACCGGCAGCGCGGGCACGTCGGCCGTCTCGCCGGTGGTGCTGTCGACGGCCAGCACACCCGCGCCGCCGCGGGTGATCACGGCGATCGGCACGAGGTCGGCGAGTGTCGACAGCGCCGCTTCGGGCGTGTCCGTGCGGGTGTAGCGCATGGCCTCGATGTCGTTGGGCAGGAACGCGTGGCAGCACGCCAGCTGGTCCAGCAGCGCCCGCGACCACGCCTCGGACGGGTCCCAGCCGACGTCGGCGAACACGAGGCTGCCGGACTGGTGCGCGGTGTGGACCCAGTCGGCGGTGTCGAGCCCGATGTGCGCGACGGTCGCGCGGCTCGGCGGCGGCGAACCGGCCAGCTCCGCGACGGGCACGGGCGGCGGGTGGCCGTGGGTGACCATCGCGCGATCGCCGGCGTAGGCGAGCGAGACGGTGACGGGGGAGTGCCACTGCGGGAACCGCCGCGAGCGCGAGAGGTCGATGTTCTCCTGCCGCGAAAGGACGTCCCAGCAGTAGCGGCCGTAGACGTCGGTGCCGAACGCGGCCGCCAGCGACGTCCGCAGCCCGAGCCGGCTCAGCGCGACGGCGAAGTTCGCGATCCCGCCGGGCCCCGAGCCCATGCCGCCCGTCCACACCTCTTCCCCTGGTGCGGGCGGCTTTTCCAGACCGGTGAAGACCAGGTCGAAGAACAGCAGACCGGACAGGAAGACGTCGACGTCGGGTTCAGCCGTCACGGGCGCCTCCAGAGCTGCGCAAGCTTGCGCACGAGACTGCTTGAGTCGCGCAGATTTCGCAAGACCTGCGCAAACTCGTCCGTGTGGTGAGCAGGTTTGACTGCTATCGTCGCCGGATGCTGCCCCAGCGCCGCTACGACCTGATCCTGCGGACCCTGCGCGTGGAGGGGCCGGCGCCGGTCGGCGTGCTGGCCGAGCGGCTCGGCGTCAGCCCGGCGACGGTGCGGCGCGACCTGGTGCACCTCGACCGCGAAGGCCGGCTGACCCGCGTTTACGGCGGTGCGGTGGCGTGCGCGGACGACGACGAGCCGTTCGCGCAGGTCGCGGCCGAACGCGCCGACGACAAGGAAGCCGTCGCCCGCCGTGCGGCCGCGCTGGTCGCCGACGGCGACACGGTGCTCCTCGACATCGGCACCACCGCGCACCGGCTGGCCCGGCACCTGCGCGACCGCGCGCTGACCGTGATCACCAGCAGCCTCGCCGTCTACGAAGAGCTGAAGGACGCCGAAGACGTCCAGCTCGTGCTGCTCGGCGGGGTGGTGCGCCGCAGTTACCACTCGATGGTCGGGTTCCTCACCGAGGACGCGCTGCGCCAGGTGCGCGCCGGCACCGTCTTCCTCGGTGCGAGTGGCGTGCGGTGCGACGGTCAGGTGATGGACTCGACCGTCGTCGAGGTGCCGGTCAAGCGGGCGATGGTCGCCGCGGCCGACCGCGTGGTGCTGCTGGCCGACGCGGGCAAGTTCCCCGGCACCGGGCTCGCCAAGGTCTGCGGGCCGGAGGCGCTCGACATCGTCGTCACCAGCGCGGGAGCCGACGAACCGACGTGCGTGGCGCTCGGCGAGGCCGGCGTCGAGGTGCTGCGATGAGGCTCGCGCTGCTCGGCGGCGGCGGG
Source organism: Amycolatopsis sp. NBC_00348 (assembly GCF_036114655.1). NCBI lineage: Bacteria > Bacillati > Actinomycetota > Actinomycetes > Pseudonocardiales > Pseudonocardiaceae > Amycolatopsis > Amycolatopsis sp. NBC_00348. The sequence continues at coordinate 9,818,414 of NZ_CP107994.1, forward strand.
TTCCGCGTCCCGCTGGTGCACGGCGCGCTGCTGGCCGGGGGCGAGATCACCGAATTGATCCTGCACGACGTCGACGCCGGGCGCCTCGCCGCGATCGAGCGCGTCCTCGCCGAGCAGGCGGCCGGTGTCCCGGGCGCGCCACGGGTGCGCACGACCACGGACCTGCGCACCGCACTGTCCGATGTGGACTTCGTGTTCTCCGCGATCCGGGTCGGCGGGATGCGCGGCCGGCGGCTCGACGAGCAGGTCGCGCTCGCGGAAGGCGTGCTGGGGCAGGAAACCGTGGGTGCGGGCGGGATCGCGTACGGGCTGCGGACGGTTCCGGTCGCCGTCGCGCTCGCCCGCACGATCGCCGAGGTGGCGCCGCGCGCGTGGGTCGTCAACTTCACGAACCCGGCCGGCCTGGTCACCGAGGCGATGGCCGGCGTGCTCGGCGGCCGGGTGATCGGCATCTGCGACTCGCCGGTCGGGCTCTGCCGCCGGGTGGCGCGCGCCCTCGGCGTCGATCCGGCGACCGTGCGGTTCGACTACGCGGGCCTGAACCACCTGGGCTGGCTGCGGGCCGTGCACGTCGGCGACGAGGACGTCCTGCCGCGGTTGTTGTCCGATGTGGACGCACTGGAGTCGTTCGAAGAAGGGAAACTCTTCGGCGCGGACTGGCTGCGTGCGCTGGGTTCCCTGCCGAACGAGTACCTGCACTATTACTACTTCACCCGCGAAGCCCTCGGTGTCGCGTCACGCGGGGCTTTCCTGCTGGAGCAGCAAAAGCCGTTCTACGCGGCGCCGTCGCTGGCGTCGTGGGACCGGACGCGGCTGGAGCGCGAAGAGACGTACATGGCCGAGACGCGCGACGGCGAACGCGAGGATCTCGAGGGTGGCGGCTACGAGAAGGTCGCGCTGGCGTTGATGCGCGCCCTCGCCGGCGGCGAGCGCGCCACGCTGATCCTCAACGTCCGCAACGGATCCGCACTCCCGGGCGTTCCGGCCGACGCCGTCGTCGAGGTGCCATGCGTGGTGGATGCCGAGGGTGCGCGGCCGGTCGGCGCGGGGCCGTTGCCGGACCACGCGCTGGGCCTGGTGACGGCGGTGAAAGCCGTCGAGCGGGCGACGATCGACGCGGCGACGACGGGTTCGCGCGAGGCGGCGCTGCGGGCGTTCGCGCTGCACCCGCTGGTCGACTCGGTGTCCGTGGCGCGCCGGTTGCTCGACGGTTACGTTGCCGCGCACCCGGAACTCGCATACCTAGGAAGTCAGCGCGCGTAGTAGCGGAGCCAGCCGTCCGGCCAGTTCGACGTCGACTTCCTGGATCTCGGCGATCAGGAGCCCGGTGACGGCGCGGAAGGCCCGGCCGAGGTCGTCGAGCCCGCGCACCAGGGTTTCCTCGAACGGCGTGGTGACCGCGGCGGGCAGCCGGTCGAGGCCGCGGCCCTCGCCCGCAGGCAGGTCGTGCCGCACGCAGGCCAGGGCGAGGGCGTGGTCGCGAACCCGGCCGATCATGTACTCGGCCTGCCAGTGGCGGCCGCGGGCGATGCTCGACCGCGCGTGCAGGGCGTGCAGCCAGGCCAGGTCGACCAGCCGCCGCGCGTCCGGCGGCGGTGCCTGTTCGCGCTCGTTCGCGGTGCCGAACAGCAGCCGGAACTTCGGCGTCGTCGCACCGAAATCCGCCTCGGGCCAGAACGCCAGATCGACCTGAAGCGTGTTCTCCAAGAGGAACACCCGGAAGACGGTCTGCTCGAACACGACGTCCATGTGGTGCCGCGCGCCGCGCTCGCGGTACATCAGCGCGGTGAAGTCCGCGAGCACGGGCTCGGGTGCGGCCGTCTTGAAGGCGAGGTCGATGTCGGACCAGGTGTCTTCGGCGTCGAGCGCCCCCGAGCCGGTGAGCGCGGCCCCGGTGACGCGGTCGTCCGCGCGGGCCACCTCGATCAGCTTGTCCCGCAACAGGTCCCGCTCCCCGGAGGTGTACACGATCGCCAGGCTAAACCGCCAGCGCGTTGAACTCCGCTTCGGCCTCGTCGCGCTCGGTGTGCAGGCGCCACGCCCGCTCGGCGATGTCGTCGGGATCCAGCGTGCCCGGCATGGAATCCGGGGCCTGCTCGGTGAACATCCGGTGGATGTCGCCGCGTTCGATCACTCCGCCGATGGTGAGTGTCCCGGCGTAGACGCCCTGGTCGCGCACGGCCGCGTTGAGCGTCAGGACGTACATGCGCAGCGCCGCCGCCGCGGGGGCGAAGCTGCCCAGCAGCGGGATCGGGTACTTGCCGCTGATGCCGCCGGCGAACAGGAGCGAGCCCGTGCCGCGTTCCAGCATGCGCGGCAGCACGGCCTGGGTCAGCTGCGCCGCCGGGAGCACGATCGACTCGAACGGCACGCGCAGGTGGTCGGCGCCGGCTTCGGTGAGCGGTGCGATGGCCGAGCCGACGCCGAGGTCCGCCGGGCCGAAGTAGACGGTGTCGATCTCGCCCGCGTCGGCCGTGATGCGGGCGAGGACGGCGTCGACCTGGGCTTTGTCGGTGACGTCGGCGGTGTAGGTGTGCGCGGTGACGCCGGCTTCGGCGAGCGACGCGCGGTAGGTCGCGTGCCGCGCGTCGGTGCGTGAGACCAGCGCCGTCGTGAAGCCTTCGCGGCCGAACCGGTGCGCGATCGACAGGCCGAGCCCGGGACCGACACCCAGGACGGCGAGCACTTTCGACAAGAGGACCTCCTCGGGAGAGAACTTGAGACTGCTCTCAAGTTAGCCAGAAGATGAGGGAGTCGTCAACTTAGCGACCGGTGCGCCGAATGTCGTCAACGGTTGGCGCTACCGGTCCATTCGAGACGGTGGCGGCTGCTCCAAGCGGGTAGAACATGTTCCAGTTTCTGGCCGGTACCGACACCATGACGTTCGCCGTTCCGCGAGCGAGGAGTGCGCCATGGATGCCGACCTGACCCGCCGCCAGATCCTGCGCGGCACCGCGGCGGGCGTGGGTTTCGCCGTGACCGCCGGAATCGCGGGGGCGCCGGCCGCCGGGGCGGCGCCGCTCGTGGGGGAGTACGACGTCGTCGTGGTCGGCTCCGGCGCGGCCGGGATGACCGCCGCGCTGACGGCGGCCAAGCGTGGGCTGAGCGTCGTCGTGGTCGAGAAGGCGCCGACGTTCGGCGGGTCCGCCGCGCGGTCCGGCGCGGGCATCTGGATCCCGAACAACCCCGTGCTGCTCGCCGCCGGCGTGCCGGACACGCCGACGAAAGCCGCGCAGTACCTCGCCGCCGTCGTCGGCCCGGACGTGCCGGCCGCGCGGCAGGAAGCGTTCCTGCGCAACGGACCCGCGATGATCGCGTCCGTCATGGCCAACAGCCCGCTGCGGTTCCGCTGGATGGAGGGTTACAGCGACTACTACCCGGAGCTGCCGGGCGGCCTGCCGAACGGGCGGTCCATCGAGCCGGACCAGTTCGACGGGAACCTGCTGGGCGCCGAGCTGGCGAACCTGAACCCCGCGTACCTCGCGACGCCGGCCGGGCTCGTCGTGTTCAGCGCCGACTACAAGTGGCTGAACCTCGCCGCGGTCAACGCGAAGGGCGCCGCGGTGGCCGCCACGTGCCTCGCGCGGGGGACGGCCGCCGCGCTCGCCGGGCAGAAGCCGCTCACCATGGGTCAGGCGCTGGCCGCCGGGCTGCGGGCGGGGCTGCTCGCCGCGAACGTCCCGGTGCTGCTGAACACCCCGCTCACCGACCTGAACGTCGAAAACGGCGCGGTCACCGGGGTTCTGGTGCCTCAGGGGCTGATCCGCGCGCGGCGCGGCGTGATCGTCGGCTCGGGCGGCTTCGAGCACAACGCGGCCATGCGCGCGCAGTACCAGCGGCAGCCGATCGGCACGGCCTGGACGGTCGGCGCCAAGGAGAACACCGGCGACGGCCACCGCGCGGGCCAGCGGGCCGGCGCCGCGCTCGACCTGATGGACGACGCGTGGTGGGGCCCGGCGATCCCGACCCCGGGCGACCCGTACTTCTGCCTGGCCGAGCGGACGCTGCCCGGCGGCCTGATCGTCAACCAGGCCGGGCAGCGGTTCGTCAACGAAGCCGCGCCCTACAGCGACGTCGTGCACACGATGTACGACAAGAACCCCTCGGCGCCGGACATCCCCGCGTGGCTCATCGTCGACCAGAGCTACCGCAGCAAGTACCTGTTCCGCGACATCCTGCCGCTGCTGCCGTTCCCGGACGCCTGGTACAGCGCGGGCGCGGTCTTCAAGGCGTCGAGCATCCAAGCGCTCGGCTCGGCGATCGGCGTGCCGGCGGCGGCGCTGAAGTCCACAGTGGACCGGTTCAACGGCTTCGCGTGGGCGGGCGTCGACCGCGACTTCCGGCGCGGCGCGAGCGCGTACGACCACTACTACACCGACCCGCTGGTGCTGCCCAACTCCTGCCTCGCGCCGCTGTGGGCACCGCCGTTCTACGCGCTCAAGCTCGTCCCGGGCGACCTGGGCACGAAGGGCGGCATGCGCACGGACGCCCGGGCGCGCGTGCTGCGCCCGGACGGCTCGGTGATCCCCGGTCTCTACGCCGCCGGCAACGCCAGCGCGGCCGTGATGGGCCACAGCTACGCGGGCGCGGGCTCGACCATCGGCCCGGCGATGACGTTCGGCTACATCGCCGCGAACGACGTCTAGAACTCCTTCTGCACCAGCGGAAGCACCTCGGTGCCGAGCAGTTCGATGGCCTTCATGACGTCCTGGTGCGGCACACCCGACCAGTCCATCTGCAGCGCGTACCGGTCGGCGCCGGTGAGCTTGCCGACGGAGATCAGCCGCTCGGCGATCTCCTGCGGGCTGCCGACGAACAACGCCTGCGCGCCCTGGGCGTACGTGTCGTACTCGGCGCGGGTCGGGATCGCCCAGCCGCGGGCCTTCGCGCCGTACTTCATCGTCTCGAGCCAGTACGGGTAGAACTTCTCCTTCGCGTCCTGCGAGTTCGGCGCAATGAGCCCGATGGCGCTCATCGTGACGTGCAGGTCTTCACGCTGGTGCTCGCCCGCTTCGCCGGCCTGGCGGTAGAGGTCGACCAGCGGCGCGAAGCGCTCCGGACGGCCGCCGATCACGGCGTAGACCACGGGCAGGCCGAGCAGGCCCGCGCGGATCGACGACTCGGGGTTGCCGCCGGTGCCGACGGAGATCCGCAGCCGCCGGCCGTAGGGCCGGGGGAGGATCCGCACGTTGTCGAGCGGCGGCCGGAACTTGCCGGACCAGGTGAGCGGGTCTTCGCGGTCGATCCGCAGGAGCAGGGCGAGCTTCTCTTCGAAGAGCTCGTCGTAGTCGCCGAGGTCGTTGCCGAACAGCGGGAACGACTCGGTGAACGACCCGCGCCCGGCCAGCAGCTCGGCGCGGCCGTGGCTGAGCTGGTCGAGGGTCGTGAACTGCTGGTAGACGCGCACCGGGTCCTCGGTGCTCAGCACGGTCACGGCGGAGCTCAGGGTGATCTGGTCCGTCACGCTCGCGGCCGCGGCCAGCACGGTGGCCGGGTTCGAGATGGCGTACTGGTCGAGGTGGTGTTCGCCGAGGCCGTAGAAGGACAGGCCCAGCTCGTCGGCGAGCTTGATCCGCTCGAGGGTGTTGGCCAGCTGCTGGGCCACGGAGACCTGGTCACCGGTGCGGGGGTCCGGCGGCCGGTCGCCGAAGCTGTAGATACCGAGTTTCATAGAGCGTTCAACTATCTTTCGGTCCGATTCGTTCCCGGGGTGGGTCACCCGAACCTCGCCTGGATGGCTTCGAGGTTCTTCTCCGACAGCGCCAGGGCGGCGGCACGCAGGCCGAGGCCGTCGCGAGCTGCCCGCTCGACCGTGTCCGTCACCAGCTCGCGCATGCGGGTGCGGACCTTGGCGAAGGCCGCTTCGGCGTCCGCCTCGACGTCGCCGAAGAGCGTCCACCACCACCAGGAGTTGGTCGCCGAGTTGGCGACGAAGTCCGGCACGACCCGGATCCCGCGTGCGCCGAGCAGCTGCTCGGCCTCCGCCGTCACCGGCATGTTGGCCGCCTCGACGACGAGCTTCGCGCCGATCCGGGCCTGGTTGCCGGCGTCGACGCAGTAGGAGACGGCCGCGGGCACGAGCACCTCGGCCGGCACGTCCAGCCACGCTGCCGGCGGCCTCAGCTCGTCGCCGGGCTTCAGGTGGTCGCGGTCGATGCCGCCGAACCGGTCCCGGTGCCGAAGCAGGTTCTCGACGTCCAGGCCGTCCGGGTTGGTGACGACCCCGTGGACGTCCGAGACGCCGACGACGGCGAGCCCGGCTTCGGCGAGGAAGCGCGCGGTGGCGCCGCCCATCGAGCCGAAGCCCTGGACGACCACGCGGTTCGGGCCGTCGAGGCCCAGCACTTCGAGACCGGTCAGCGTGGCCTGCGCGACGCCGAGGCCGCCGACCAGCTCGTCGAGGCCCAGGCCGCCGACCTCGATCTTGAACGCGGCCGCGAGCCGTTCGACCGCTGTTTCCCGGTCTTCGAGCAGCGGGTAGATCGCCTGGATCGAACTCTGCAGGCCGATTTCGGTGATGACGCTGTCGATGACGTCCTGGCGCAGGCCCAGGTCTTCGCCCAGCGTCCAGTACTGCTCGATCAGCGGCCGCATGGCGTGCAGGTAGCGGGCGACGACGTCGCGGGCCCGCTCGTCGTACGGGTCGAAGTCGATGCCGCCCTTGGCGCCGCCGAGCGGGACGTACCGGCCGGCCGGGTCGTAGTTGAGGCCTTCCTTGAGCGTCATGCCCCGGGCCAGGCCGCGGACCTCGGACAGCGTGCAGCCGCGGCGCATCCGCAGCCCGCCGCTGGCGACGCCGCGGACCAGCCGGTCGATCACCAGGTAACCGCGGCACCCGGTGCCGGGGTCGGTCCACGTCACCTCGAGGAACGCGGGTTCGGTCATCACCCCTCCTGATCGGTGAGTCAGTTACGGCCCAGTTCGAGGGTCATGGCCTGCTCGATCCACCGGGCGCAGTCGTCGGCGGTGACGGTGCCCTCGCGGGCGACGACCTGCATGGCCAGCCCGTCGAGCAACGCGGTCAGCCGCCACGCGGCGCCGTGCGGGTCGGGACACCGGAACTCGCCGGCCCCGACACCCTCGGCGATCAGCGCGACGACGGCGTCGCGCCACCGCAGGTCCAGCCGTTGCAGGACGGCGCGCAGCTGGGTGTCGCGCATCGCCGCGGCGCCCGCCTCGATCCACAGTTTCCAGCCGTGCGCGGGCTCGGTGGGGCCGTACAGCGCCAGGACGGCCCGCAGTCGTTCGCCGGCCGGGCCGCCGCGGTCGAGTTCGCCGCGCAGGACCGCGAGGTTGGTCTCGGCGGCCTGCCGGAAGGCCTCGATGATGAGGGTTTCGAGGGTGCCGAAGTGGTAGAAGATCAGGGCCGTGCTGACGTCGAGGGCTTTCGCGACGTCGGCCGCCCGGACCCCGGCGATGCCCCGCGCGCGGACCTGTTCGAGCGCGGCAAGGACGATTTCTTCCCGCCGCACCGACACCGACTTCCGCGCCATGCGGCTCACCGTACCGCCTGCTGACCGATCGGTCAGTACCGCAGTTCGGTGATCAGCGTCCGCAGCCACGACCCGGCCATCGCCGGCTCCCCGGTGACGGCCCGGACGAGCTGCTCCCTCGTCCGGGCCTGCCGGCCGGCGTCGACCAGCGCGAACGCTTCGGCCAGGGCACTCCGGGTGGCTTTCCCGCGGTCGGGGGACCGGACGCTCTCGTCGGTCCACCGCTGCCGCGGGAACGACGGCGTGAGTTTCGGTTGGTGGTCGCCGAAGTAGTACCAGACGTCGCGGTCGAGCGAAACGTTGCGGACCGCGGCCGCCGGCAGCTCGGCCGGCCAGCCCGCGTCTTCCCGCCACCGCCAGGACAGGTTGCGGGGCGTCACGCCGAGGAACCGCAGCTTCCGCCGGATCACCGGCCAGGCCTCCCGGTCTTCGACGATCCAAAGGCGCAGCTGCCGGTAGAGCTCGGTGAAGGTCTCGCCTTCGTGGACGAGGTCGACGAACACCGTGGGCCGCGTGCCCCGCGTCAGCCGGTACGGCGTGATGCCGGCGGCCGCGAGGTGCTCCCGCAGCAGCGTGGTGTCGTGTTTCGTGAAGTCCCGCAGTGGTTTCAGGGACATCGGCAGCTGGTGGACGCGGTCGTGCCAGGAGGTGCGTTCGAGGGCCCCGCCGAGGAGGTCGTGCATGCTGTCGAGCGAGCGGCCCACGAAGTGCAGCTCGCCGTTTCCGCAGCGCGCCAGCACCTTCCCGGTGGCTTCGGTGAGCTGGGGGAGGAACCAGAGGCGCGGCTCCCGGGCGTGGTCGAGGAGCGTCCCGACCTGGTCGGGACGCACGAGGTCCCAACGGAAGGGCCGGTTCGTCATGGCTCGAGGTTAAGATCGCGGTTCCTTGCGGGGCAACGGATTTTCGCGTGGTCTCGGTGGGTTCGTTCATGGTGATCCCGGGTGGTGGGTGGTCCACTGTGGATGTTCGGCGGCCGGTGGTGCATTGGACGCGCGGAGGGTGGTTGCCGCCGCGAGCCGGTTGGGCCTGAGTTTTGAGGGGACGCCGTGGCGGGTCGGTGGTGGCTTGGCCGGTCGCCGGTCCGGGTACGTCGGATGGTCGAGGCCGGGCCAGCTGAACATGGCCTCGACCGAGACCACGCCGGTGACGACCGCTCCGAACTGTATGAACCCGGCATGGTGGTGGGCAGCAGCGTGTTCCGATCGCCGATCGCCGATCGCCGATCGCCGATCGCCGATCGCCGATGGCAGGTGGCAGGTGGCAGGTGGCTGCTGGGCTGCTGGCCGGTCGGCTGTGCGGTGGGTGGTGGGGTGCTGGTGCTGCCGTCGGCCGGGTGGAGGTGCGCCGGAAGGCGGTGATGGCTGCTGGCTGTCGGCTGAGCGGAGAGGTGCGCGAGATGCGTTGTCCGGGTGTGGCTGCCGTCGTGAACTGGTGGGCCTCGGCGGTCTGAGCGCGGCTTGCGGCGGGTGGGTGATGGCTGCCGGCCGTCGGCTTGCGAGCTGATGGCTGCTGGTCGGCGGTCGGTGATGGCTTGGTGGGCCGTCGGTTTGGTTGCCGTTGCGGGTGGCGGTGCTGCTGCCGTTGGCTGGGGTAGCCGCCGCCGGGGTGTTGGTGGTGGTGTGGCTGGGGAGCCTTGCGCGGTCTCGTGGTGCTTGGCTTCAGCCGAGGGCGGCCGCCGCCGCGAACTGGTCGAGCAGGGTCGGCTGTGGGGGCTGTGGCGGCGAGGGGCCCAACCCCGCGGTGCCTTAGGCCGTCCAGTGGGGGTTGCGGCCCAGGTACCTCAGCAGTGTCGACACCGCGTCGTCTTCGGTCAGTGACGGTAGGGCTGGGGCGTAGGCGAACCCTCGCAGTGGCTCGGCCAGTTCCTTGGCCACCGGCAGCAACGCTTCCGCCAGTTCGGGTGTCAGCAACGACTTCCGGCCCGTTGCGGTTGCGATGTCCCAGGCGTGGACCGCCGCGTCGAGGGCTGCCGCGCCGACCGCTACCGGGGCCGGCAGTGCGCCTTGGGGGAGGGGGGTCGGGACCGCGGTGGTGTCGGGGGTGATCGTCGCGAACGCGGCCTTGGCCGCCGCCAGCTTGGGTTCCAGGAAGGCGCTCGGCGACTCGGTGAGGGTGCCCGACGGGGCGAACGGGTTGAAGTCCGGGCCCGGCTCACCCGTGATGAACGCGGCGTAGCCCAGCTGGTCGGCCGCCGCGTGTTGCAGGACCTGGGTGACGTCCCAGTCCGCGCACGGGGTCGGGGCCGACCAGTCCTCGACGCCTTCGATCGCCGAGCGCAGCGCGGCGTGGGCCTGGTCCAGGACCGGCCAGGGGCGGGAAAGGCCGGCGAAGAACCGGCGGATGTCGGCGACCAGGATCTCGGGGGCCTCGTGTGCCGCGTAGTGGCCGGCGGCGTCGCGTGGGCCTCCGCCGTTGCCGGTGCCGGCGTCGTAGCTGTTCCAGCTGACGATGTTCGCGTGGTCGCGGTCGGCGAACCGGCGGATCGACTGGAAATCGCCCTTGAACATCGCCAGCGCTGTCGGGACCGTGGTCGGCTCCGCGAGGTGCGCCGGCCTCTGCGCGTCCTCGTAGTAGAAGCGGATCGACGAGCCGCCGGTCCCCGTCAGCCAGTACAGCGCCACGTTCGCCAGGACGAAGTCGGCGTCCAGGCTTTCGCCGAACAGCTGCGCGTTCCACGCCAGCAGGGCCAGCGGCGAGTCGGCGAGCGCGAACGCCAGCGTGTGCGGCTGCTGGCTGTGCAGCTGGTTGAAGGAGAACATGTTCTCGTAGAACCACTGCAGGTGCGCCAGCGCGCCCTGGTCGGCCTCGCTCAGGTCCGCCATCTCCGCCGGGTCGCCAGACGGGAACGAGAACAGCTGCGTGACGTGCACGCCGACGACCTTCTCCGGCGCGAGCCTGCCGATCTCCGGCGAGATCATCGAACCGGCGTCGTTGCCCGCCGCGCCGTACGACTCGTAGCCCAGCCGGCTCATCAGCTCGGCCCACGCCGCCGCGGTGCGGTGCGTGCCCCAGCCCGCGGACTTCACCGGGCCCGAGAACCCGAAGCCCGGCAGCGACGGGATCACCAGGTGGAACGCCGGCGCCTCGGGTGACTCCGGCTCGGTCAACGGGCCGATGACGTCGAGGTACTCGGCGACCGACCCCGGCCAGCCGTGTGTCAGCACCAGCGGGGTGGCGTCGGCGCGGGACGACCGGACGTGCAGGAAGTGGATCGTCTCGCCGTCGATCTCGGTCGTGAACTGCGGATACGCGTTGAGCCGCGCCTCGAAGGCCCGCCAGTCGAACCGCTCCAGCCAGTGCTCGGCCAGCGCGCGGACCCGCTCGTTCGTGACGCCGTACCCGGCCGGCAGGTCGTCCGGCCAGAGGGCGCGCTGGAGTCGCGCCCGCAGGTCGTCGAGGGCGGATTGCGGGATCTCGGCGCGGAACGGGCGAAGGGCGGGGACCGTCATGACTGCTCCTCGGGCCGACTGGAACGGAATGCTTCGTTCCGTACAATAGCAGAGCGGAACGATCCGTTCCAGTGCTACCCTCAGGTCATGTCCGAGAGCGCTCCGTCCGAGACCGCACTGCCCGGCCGCCGCGGCCAGGCCGCCCGCAACGACGTCGTGATCCTCGACGCCGCCCGTGACGTCTTCCTGCTGGATCCGAAGGCGCCGGTCTCGGCCGTCGCCGAGCGCGCCGGCGTCGGCATCAGTGCCCTCTATCGGCGGTACCCGAGCAAGGAGCTGCTGCTCTGCCGGCTCTGCCACGACGGCCTCCGCCGGTTCATCTCCGAGGCCGAGGTCTCGGTCGAGGAGCCGGACGCCTGGACGGCCCTCACCGGCTTCCTCGGCCGGGTGGTCGACGCCGACGTGCACTCGCTGACCACGCACCTGGCGGGCACGTTCACGCCGACCCGGGAGATGGGCCTCGACGCCCAGCGCGCGAACGAGCTGGCCGCCGGGCTCGTCGCCCGCGCGCACGAGAGCGGGCGCCTGCGCCGTGACGCCGTCACCGAAGACGTCGGCATGATCCTCGAGTGCTGCGCGGCGATCCGCGTCGACGACCCGGTGCGCACCAGTGAGCTGCGGCAGCGGTACCTCGCGCTGCTCCTGGAAGGGCTGGCGGCGGGTGACGGCCCGGACCTGCCGGGTCCACCGCCGCGCCCGGGTGAGATGAACGGCCGCTGGCGTCAGTCCTGACGGCGGTTCCGGGGCGCCGCCGGATGGAGGTAACGAATTGTGGGGACGCGACGACTGAACAGCAGCATCTGTCAGAGCGGCATTCCTCGACTGAACGGCGAGAACACCACTATGCGAAGAAGCTGGCGACGGACAACGATTCTGTCTTCGGTGGCCGCTTTGGCCACCGCGTTCATCGCGATGGCGCCCGCCGCGGACGCGGCCCCGCCCTCCAGTTCTGTCGAAGTCAGTCCCACAACGGTACTGCCGGGGCAGACATTCACCGTCTCGGAAACCATTTACAACGACCGCGATTTCACGGTGACGTTCGCGAAGGCGGCCATTTACGGCTCGCCGACCGCCATCACCGACGTCGCGGACCTCGTCTCCTGCACCGGCGTGACGGACCTGGGCTGCTTCCAGGCCGGCAGCAGCTACCGCGCGCCCTTCGGCGACCTCGAAGCCGGTGGCACCCGGACCGCGGTGTTCACGTTGCGCGCCAAGGAAACGATCACGCCGGGCCAGTTCACGCTGCAGCACCAGTTCGTCGGCGACAACTACGCCTTCGAGACCCTCGACGGCCCGGTCGTCACCATCGGTGAGGCGTCGAACATCGCCGACGTCAAGGTCGCGCTCGCCGCGACCGGCCACGGCGGCCTGAACGCGCGCATCGACTACACGCTGACCGTGACGAACACCGGCCCGTCGGCCGCGTCCGGGATCCGGGTCGTCGCAACGTATGCGTCGGGTCTTTCGTACGCGAGCTCGACCGGGTGCGCCCACGTGGGCACCACCCGGACGCTGAACTGCGACGTCGCCTCGCTGGCCTCCGGCGCGTCCACGACCGCGAAGTTCTCGGTCAACGGCGGCCTGCTGGCCCTCGGCTCCTACACCACCACGGTGCAGAAGACCACGAGCGCGCCGACCGACCCCACCAGCGCCAACGACAGCGCGTCGAAGACGTGCTCGGCGCTCACCGGGCTCATCGTGACCTGCTGAAGGTTCACGTGAGATGAGCCGGGCCCGTGTCCTCCGCCAGGGACGCGGGCCCGGTTCGCGTTCAGCCCGCGGCCGACGTGTAGAGCTGCTGGATGTCGTCGTCGAAATAGGCGCTGTAGGAGACGTCCGGGGTGTCGCCGCCGAGCTGGTAACCGCCGATCACGCCGACGACCACGCCGTTCGTCACCCACGGCCCGCCGCTGGTCCCGTCCGGAAAACCGGGGCACGCGATCCGTTGCTGATAAGTGTCGGAACGGGTCGTCTCGCCGCTGCAGACGACCGGGGAATCGGTCGTGTCGGGGTAGCCCGTAAGAGTGATTTCGTGGTCGAATCCCTGATCGATTCCGAGGGTGTTCGCGCCGGTCAGGCTTTCCAGGGAAGCGGTGTTCCCGGCCTGGTGAACGGTCAGGAAAGCGAAGTCGAGATCCGGATCCGCGGCCGACGTCCAGCCGGCCGCGACGGCCACGTCCGTCACGGTCCACATTCCGAGCGGCGCGACGCCGTCGTGATAACCGGGCGCGAAGGCCATCCCGTCCTTGACGCAGTGCGCGGCGGTCAGCACGAGATCACCGGCGCCGGAGTGCACGACGCTGGCGCTGCAGAAGTGGCTCCCGTTCGCGAACAGCGCGCCGACCGGTGAGGTGGTCGCGGGCGCCGCGGCTTCAGGTATGGACATGGGTGCGAGGGCAGGCGTGCTGACCGGGGCGGCCGCGGCGTAGGCGTCGTCGGCGGTCGAGTTCGCGCCGAGAGCGACGCCGGTCCCCAGGACCAGCGTCGACGCCGCCGCGAGGACCGCGGTCCGGAGGAAACTGTTCGCCACCGATCCAGATCACCACAGCCGCGCCGGACCGGCATCTCGCGGAGCCGGATCCACAGCGTTCTCACAGCGGTTCACACCCCGCACCCAGGAATCCACTGTGGACGATCCGGCCGCGGCGGCCGGGCTCGGGCAGGTCCTAACTGAGGTCCTTGGGGAGCAGCACGGTCGCCGGGTCGGTGGCGTCCGGGCCGGTGACGGTCTTGGGGCGGCGGTCGCGGAAGAGCCAGCCGCCGATGATGCCGCCCGCGAAGCCGAACATGTGGCCCTGCCAGCTGACCTGCTCGTCGGACGGCAGCAACGACGAGAACTGGTAGGCGAAGCACAACGCCATCACCAGGCCGATCACGATGTCGATCGGGTGGCGGTCGAACAGGCCGCGCACGATGATGTAGCCGAAGTAGCCGAACACCAGGCCGCTGGCGCCGGCGGTGACCGCGGTCGACGGGGAGATGAACCAGACGCCCAGGCCGCTCGCGATGATGATCAGCACGCTCACGCCCAGCCACTTCTTCACCCCGCGATAAGCGGCGAGGAAACCGAAGACGAACAGCGGGCCGGAGTTGGCCTCGATGTGGTCCCAGCCGAAGTGGAAGAACGGCGCGCTGAAGATCTCCGGCAGCGACGCGGGGTCGCGTGCTTCGATGCCGAACTCGTGGCTCAGGCCGTTGTCGTCGAGGGCGTTGACGATCTGCAGCACCCACATCACGGCCAGCAGGCCCACCATCACCCACAAAGCCCTTTTGGCCTCGGCGATCATCGCCTCGGCGTTGCTCTGCGGCGTGCCCTCGCTGGTCGTGCTCACTTCGTCCCCCATGGTCGGTTGCGCTGGGCCCGAGAATAACCGGGGCACGGCCCGGATCCGGCATTCCGGACCGAGTCGTGACTCCGGCCGTGGTGCTCAGTCCGCGCGCAGGCGCCACAGCGACGTGACTTCCGACGCGCGGGCCCGGTGCAGCGGGTCGTCGGGGTCGGCCGCGCGGGGATGCTGTGGTGCCGTGTCGGTCCGGCCCGCGACGTCGAGGCCGGCCGCGTCGATCCAGCCGAGCAGCTCGCCGCGGGTGCGCAGGCCGAGGTGTTCGGCCAGGTCGGACAGCACGAGCCACGCCTCACCGCCCGGCGTCAGGTGCCGGCGCAGCCGGTCGAGGAAGCCGCGCAGCATCCGGCTGCCCGGGTCGTACACGGCGTGGTCGAGCGACGTCCGGGGCCGCCCCGGCAGCCACGGCGGGTTGCACACCACCAGCGAAGCCCGGCCGGGTGGGAACAGGTCCGCGCACACGACTTCGGTGCGCGCGGAGAACCCCAGCCGGGCCAGGTTGTCCGCCGCGCACGCGACGGCCCGGCGCTCGGCGTCCGTCGCGACCACCCGCGCCACCCCGCGGTGGGCGAGCACGGCGGCGAGCACGCCGGTCCCGGTGCCGACGTCGAACGCGACATCCGTGGCGGGCAACGGCGTTTCCGCGACCAGCCGGACGTACTCCTGGCGCACCGGCGCGAAAACGCCGTAGTACGGGTGGATCCGCGCGCCGAGCGCGGGGACGGCGATCCCGGTCCGGCGCCACCCGGCCGCGCCGAGGACGCCGAGCAGCTCCCGCAGCGGGACCGCGGCCGCGACTTCGAGCGTGCCGTAGACGCCGGTGCACGCCTCCCGGACGTCCGGCGCCCGGCGCAGCGGGACGACGTGCCCGGGGTCCAGGGGCACGTACAGCAGCGAGAGCAGCCGCGCCCGGTGCGCGCGGTGCGCCCGGTGGGCCGGGTAGTCGTCCGTCGGCGGGGGCGGGAGCCGCCGGGACACGGCGTCGAGGAGCTGCCGCGCGGCCGGGTAGCCGCCGCTCCAGAGCAGGGCGACGCCGGCGGAGAAGCTGCGCAGTGCCGCGTCCGCCGAGAGCGCTTCGTCGGCGGGAACGGCAGGGACGTCGGAGCGGGAGGGCGGGGCGAAGAGCATGCGGCCGGGTTCGCCGGGCATGACGAGGTGAGGCACGGAATTCCGTTCTGCTGCGGCCGCGCGCGTGGCGGAGTGCCCGCGCGCGGCGCGGGGTGAGGGGTTCGGGACTGCCGGAGCAGCCGGAACTAGCTCAAGACAGCAGCATGAACGGGGGTCGTCACCGGGCGAGCGTACCGCCGCGATCCACAGGATTCGTAAGAACTCGGCGGCTGATCTTCCGGGTGCCATGGCGTACAAAGGACGACAGAGGTGATGCCGGATGACGCCCTCGGTGGTGCGGCACGAAACGCGGCGCCGGTGGGCGGTGGTCGCCGCGGTGACCCTTGTCCTCGTGTCGGTGCCCGCCGTCGTCGCCGCCCTGCCGTCCGCGGGGGAGTCGATCGACCCGGCGCGCCTGCGCACGCTGGTGCTGGCCTCCGCCGGCCGGCCGTACCAGGGGTACGCCGAGAGCTCCGGCTCGCTCGCCCTGCCGGAGCTGCCGAACCTCGCCGACGTCGCCGCGCTCTTCGCCGGGACGACGCGGATGCGCGCCTGGTACGCCGGGCCCGACCGCTACCGCGTCGACACCCTCGGCACCGCGGGCGAGCACGACGTCTACCGGCTGCCCGACGGCGAGTACACCTGGGACTACGGCACCAACACGCTGACCGAGCTGATCGGCGAACCGAGCGTCCGGCTGCCGCGAGCAGGGGATCTGCTGCCGCCGGAGCTCGCGCGGCGGGTCCTGCAGGCGGCGAAGAACGACTCGGTGAGCACGCTGCCCGCGCGGCGCGTCGCCGACGTCGACGCGTCCGGGCTGCGACTGGTCCCGGCCGACCCGGACACCACGATCGGTCAGGTGGACCTGTGGGCCGACCCGGCGACCGGGCTGCCGGTTCGCGTCGAGGTCACCGCGCGGGGCCAGCAGGCACCGATCCTCAGCACCGCGTTCCAGCAGGTCGAGCAGACGACGCCGGTGGTCGAGGCGCCGCGGCCGGTGCTCGGCTCCGGCTTCTCCGTCACGAGCGCCCCGGACGTCACCGACGCCCTCGGGGCGCTGGGCCAGGCCGTGCTGCCGAACACGCTCGGCGGGCGGCCGGTGGCGTCGTCGAACTTCGGCGGGGTCACCGGCGCCGCGCTCTACGGCACCGGGCTGGCGGCCTTCGCCGTCATCGCCGTGCCGCGCAACGTCGGGAACGCCGCGAGCGACGCGGCCGGGAAGGCAGGCGGTGTGGAGGTCAAGCTGACGGCCGGGAGCGTGGTGCAGCTGTCGCTCACGCCGTTGTCGCTGGCGATCGTGCGGTCGTCGTTCTCCCGGCGCTCGTACCTGCTGGCCGGGACGGTGACGCCGGACGTGCTGCGCACGGTCGCGGACGAGCTGTCGCGGCTGCGCCGGAGCGGCCGATGATCGTCACCCGCGGCCTGACCAAGCGCTACGGCCGGGTGCTCGCCGTCGACGCCGTCGACCTGGACGTGCGCGAAGGCGACCGCTACGGCTTCCTCGGCCCGAACGGCTCGGGCAAGACCACGCTGGTCCGGATGCTGCTCGGGCTCGTCTACGCGACCAGCGGCGAGATCGAGGTCCTCGGGAAGCCGGTGCCGAAACGGGTCGCCGAGGTGCTGCCGGAGGTCGGCGCGCTCGTCGAGGGCCCGGCCGCCTACCCGCACCTGTCCGGCCGCCGGAACCTCTCGCTGCTCGACGCCGCCGGGCGCGGCGGCGGCCGGCGCACCCGGCGGCGTCGCATCGACGACGCCCTGGAGCAGGTCGGGCTGGGCGCGGTCGACCAGCGGCCGATCAAGGCGTACTCGCTGGGCATGCGGCAGCGGCTCGGGCTGGCCGGCGCGCTGTTGCGCAAGCCGCGGCTGCTGATCCTCGACGAGCCGACCAACGGCCTCGACCCGCAGGGCATCAAGGAGATCCGCGAGCTGCTGGTCGAGCTGAACGCGGGCGGGACCACGGTGTTCCTGTCGAGTCACCTGCTGGCCGAGGTCGAGCAGCTGTGCACCCGCGTCGGCGTCGTCGACCGCGGCCGGCTGGTGCTGGAGGAAGACTTGACGTCGCTGCGCGCGCTGACCGGCCGGGTGCTCGTCGGCACGCCGGACCCGGCCGCGGCCGCCGCGGTCCTCGACGGGCAGCTCGAGTCCCGCGACGGTGACCGGCTGGTGATCCGGCACGAAGACCCGGCGGCGCTGAACGCGATGCTCGTCCAGGCCGGCGTGCGCGTGTCGTCCATCGACGCCGAGCGGCGGACCCTCGAACAGGTGGTCCTCGAGTTCACCGGCCCCGGCTCGGACCGCTTCGGGGAGGTGGCGGCCGGATGATCGGCGTCGAGCTGCGGAAACTCGTGCTGCGGCCGCGGATCTGGGTCAGCATCCTGCTGCTCTGCCTGCTGCCCGCGATCGTCGGGATCTTCCTGGCGACGGCCGACTTCGCGCCGCCGCCCGGGCAGGGCGGGGCGTTCCTGTCGGCCGTGGTGAACGACGGCGCGCTCTACCCGGCGGCCGCGCTCGCCCTGGTGCTGCCGCTGTTCCTGCCGATCGCGGTCGCCGTCGTCGCGGGTGACGCGATCGCGGGCGAGGCGTCCGGCGGCACCCTGCGGTACCTGCTGGTGCGCCCGGTCGGCCGGACGCGCCTGCTCAGCGCCAAGATGGTCGCCATCGCCGTCTACGTCACCGCGGCGATCGTGATCGTGGTGCTGACGTCGCTGGTGCTCGGCGTGATCCTGTTCGGCACCGGCGGCAACCCCGGCGTCGCGGGTCCCGGCGGGCAGCCCGCCGGGGTGACGTCGTTGTCGGGGCAGTCGCTCAGCTCGTCCGGGCTGGGCCTGCGGCTGCTCGGCGCGGTGTCCTACATCGTGGTGTCGATGCTGGGGTTCGCCGCGATCACGATGTTCCTCTCGACGGTCACCGTCTCCTCGCTCGGCGCCGCGCTGGGCGGGCTGGCCGTGCTGATCACCAGCTCGGTGCTGGAGACGCTGGACGCGGCCGCGTCGGTGAAGCCGTACCTGCCGACGCACTACTGGCTGTCGTGGATCGACTTCTTCCGCGATCCCGTGCTGTGGCGCAACATCGACCACGGCCTGCTGCTGCAGGCCGGCTACATCGTGGTGTTCTTCGGCGCGGCCTGGGCGAACTTCGCGACCAAGGACGTCACGAGCTGAGGCACTCCGCGGGCGCTTCCAGCGGCGTGGTGCCCAGCGCCTGCAGCACCAGCTCCGTGACGGCGGGATCGGTGGGCAGGTCGCCGTGGCCGGCCTGGTTGCCGGGGCAGACCTGCTGCAGCGCCACGTTGACCGCGCCGTCCACCTGGGCCGAGTCCGGTGGGGTGACCGTCTCGTCGCGCTCGGTCCACACCGACAGCCACGGCAGGGTCGACGGGATCGGGTCCTTCGCCATCTCCTGCAGCAGCGCGCTGCCCGGTGCCAGCTGGACGCACGCCGTCGGGCAGGCACCCGGCACGAGCGCGCCGCCCGCCGCGGCCAGGCCGGTGCCGTGCATGGGCGCGCCGAGCGTCACCACCCGGCGGGCCTGGTGCTCGCCGCCCTCGCGGCCGACCCACAGCCGCGCCACGACGCCGCCCGCGGAGTAGCCGACGACGTCCACCGAGGGCGCGCCGGCCGCGTACGCGCGTTCGACCGCCGCCGAGAGCACGGCGACCTGTTCGAGCAGGTCACCGGTGCCGTCGCCGGCCAGGGTGAGCACCTCGGTGGTGCGTCCGGTGGTCTGCCGGATGTGCGCGGCCAGCTCGTTGAGCGCGCCCTGGCCGCCGCCGTAACCGGGCACGAGCAGCACCGGGCCCGGCTTGTCCTGGTCGGGTGTCCCGGCCTGCGGCGCGGCGCTGGTACCGGAGGTGACGACGACCGCCGCGACGACCACGGCCACCACGACGACCGCCACGCCGCTCAGCATCAGGCGCCGTCGCGGGCTGATGCCGCGCCACCAAGCCGTGATCCGCATACCTCCATCATGCACGCGCGAGACCGATCAGGAATCGAGAAGCGCAGGTCATCGCCCCGGTCGTAGCGTCGGTGGCACAGAAGACGACAACGAGGAGTGACCATGAGCACCCAGGGGATCAAGACCGTGCTGCACCCCGTCTCCGACCTGGAGAAGGCCAAGGCCGTCTACACCGCGCTGCTCGGCGCCGAGCCGACCGCCGACTCGGCCTACTACGTCGGCTACGACGTCGAGGGCCAGCACATCGGGCTGGTGCCGGGTGGCGCCGCACCGGGCACCGGCCCGGTGAGCTACTGGCACGTCGACGACATCGAGGCGAAGCTCGCCGAGGTCACCGCGGCCGGCGGCACCGTGAAGGACGCCCCGAAGGACGTCGGCGGCGGCCGGCTGGTGGCCACCTTCGCCGACGCCGACGGCAACGTTCTGGGTGTGCTGCAGGACAGCTGACCTGGTTGGATCGCTCTCAGGCCCGCCCGGACAAGATGGAGACACGATGAGCAAGGCCAGCCACGAAGCCGACAGCCACGACCTGATCCGGGTGCACGGCGCGCGCGTCAACAACCTCAAGGACGTCACGGTCGAGCTGCCGAAGCGCCGGCTGACCGTGTTCACCGGGGTCTCCGGTTCGGGCAAGAGCTCGCTGGTGTTCGGCACGATCGCCGCGGAGTCGCAGCGGCTGATCAACGAGACCTACAGCGCGTTCGTGCAGGGGTTCATGCCGACGCTGGCGCGCCCCGACGTCGACGTCCTCGACGGGCTGACGACGGCGATCATCGTCGACCAGGAACGGATGGGCAGCGACCCGCGCTCCACGGTCGGCACGGCGACCGACGCCAACGCGATGCTGCGGATCCTGTTCAGCCGGCTCGGGAAGCCGTACATCGGCTCGCCCCAGGCGTTCTCCTTCAACGTCGCGTCGATCAGCGGCGCCGGTGCGGTCACCCTCGAGAAGGGCGGCCGCACCACGAAGGAGCGTCGCAGCTTCAGCGTCCTCGGCGGCATGTGCCCGCGGTGCGAGGGCCGGGGCGCGGTCAACGACATGGACCTCACCCAGCTCTACGACGAGACGAAGTCGATCAACGAGGGCGCGATCACCATCCCCGGCTACAGCATGGAGGGCTGGCACGGCCGCATCTTCCGCGGCTGCGGCTTCTTCGACGCGGACAAGCCGATCAAGAAGTTCACCAAGCGCCAGCTCGACGACCTGCTCTACAAGGAGCCGACCAAGATCAAGGTCGAGGGCATCAACCTGACGTACACGGGCCTGGTGCCGTCGATCCAGAAGTCGATGCTCGCCAAGGACGTCGACGCGATGCAGCCGCACATCCGCGCGTTCGTGGAGCGGGCGGTCACGTTCACCACCTGCCCGGAGTGCGACGGCACGCGGCTGAGCCCGGAGGCCCGGTCGTCGAAGATCGGGAAGGTGAACATCGCGGACGCGTGCGCGATGCAGATCAGCGACCTGGCCGGCTGGGTCCGCGGCCTGAAGGCACCGTCGGTGGCGCCGCTGCTGGAAGCGCTGGGCCACACGCTCGACTCGTTCGTCGAGATCGGCCTCGGTTACCTCTCGCTGGATCGGCCGTCGGGCACGCTCTCGGGCGGCGAGGCGCAGCGGACCAAGATGATCCGGCACCTCGGGTCGTCGCTCACCGACGTCACCTACGTCTTCGACGAGCCGACGATCGGGCTGCACCCGCACGACATCCAGCGGATGAACGAACTGCTGCTGCAGCTGCGGAACAAGGGCAACACGGTGCTCGTCGTGGAGCACAAGCCGGAGGCGATCGCGATCGCCGACCACGTCGTCGACCTCGGGCCCAAGGCCGGTTCGGAAGGCGGCGAGGTCGTCTTCGAGGGCACCGTCGCGGGACTGCGGAAGAGCGACACGATGACCGGCCGTCACCTCGACGACCGGGCCAAGCTCAAGGACGAAGTGCGGAAGCCCGAAGGGGCGCTGGAGGTCCGGGGCGCGTCGACGCACAACCTGCGTGACGTCGACGTCGACATCCCGCTCGGCGTGCTCGCCGTCATCACCGGCGTGGCGGGGTCCGGGAAGTCGTCGCTGATCCACGGTTCGGTCGCGGGCGCCGAGGGCGTCGTCTCGATCGACCAGGGCGCGATCCGCGGCTCGCGGCGCAGCAACCCGGCGACCTACACCGGGCTGCTCGAGCCGATCCGCAAGGCTTTCGCGAAGGAGAACGGCGTCAAGCCGGCGTTGTTCAGCGCCAACTCCGAAGGCGCCTGCCCGAACTGCAACGGCGCCGGCGTGATCTACAGCGACCTGGGCATGATGGCCGGCGTCGCGACGCCGTGCGAAGTGTGCGAGGGCAAGCGGTTCCAGGCCGAGGTGCTGGACTACAAGTTCGGCGGCAAGGACATCAGCGAGGTCCTGTCGATGTCGGTGGCCGCGGCGACGGAGTTCTTCAGCGGCAAGCTGCCCGCGGCGCACAAGATCCTCGAGCGGCTCGGCGACGTCGGCCTCGGTTACCTGACCCTGGGCCAGCCGCTCACGACGTTGTCCGGCGGTGAGCGGCAGCGGATCAAGCTGGCCACGCACCTGGGTTCCGCGGGTGACGTCTACGTCCTGGACGAGCCGACCACCGGCCTGCACCTGGCCGATGTCGAGAACCTGCTCGGCCTGCTCGACCGGCTGGTGGACTCGGGCAAGTCGGTGATCGTGATCGAGCACCACCAGGCCGTGATGGCCCACGCGGACTGGCTGATCGACCTCGGCCCCGGCGCCGGCCACGACGGCGGCACGGTCGTCTTCGAAGGCACCCCGCGGGAGCTGGTGGAGGCGCGGTCCACGCTGACCGGCGAGCACCTGGCGGCCTACGTCGGGTCTTGACGTCCTGCCGCGGCTTGTCGTGAGTGGTTAGGGCGGTTCTAACCGCCCTAACCACTCACGAGGGCTGGGGCGTCCTCAGTTGAAGGGGTCCAGCGTGAGGTAGGCCGTCGCCGGGTTGCCGTCGTTGACCAGGGACTCGTAGTTGCCGACGTCGTCGAAGGCGAACGCGTACGCCTTGCCGTCCGCCATCTGCGCGTGGATCTTGCGCGCGTAGTGGTTCGTGACGCTGTCCAGGTAGAAGCCCGCCGAGCTGGTGTCCGGCTGGTTGGCGTTCGTCAGCAGCGTCGAGCGGTTGAAGCCCGCGCAGAGCGTGCGCGAGATCTGCCCGCGGACGTCGTTCGGGGCGTCGAGGTTCTTGTAGCAGCCGAAGATGCTGTCGGAGTCCGGCTTCTGGAACGCCGTCACGAACCCGCCCGAGGTGTTCGTGAAGTTCATGACGTTGCCCGAGACGCGGCCGGTGTACTTCACGCTCGGCTGGTCCGCGACCGGCGTCACCGTCAGCGCCGACGAGCTGTACTTCGTCCAGACGCGGTTGATGTAGTCCTGCAGCACGGTCGCGGGCAGCGCGCCGGCCTCGATGCCGTGGCTCGGCGCCAGCGCGCGCAGCACCGTGCCGTCCGAGCGGGTCCGGATCAGGTTCGCCCAGCCGCCGGGCTGGCCGCGCAGTGCGGTGTAGAAACCGTTGTAGCCGCCCGCTTTCAGGTGCCCGGTGGTCTTCGTCGTGCCGCCGGTCGGCTGCACGCCGACCGCGTACGGCGCGGAGAACATGTCCACCTGGGTGCTGTTGATCCAGAGGCCGGCGTCGTTGAGCGTGTACTCCGACCAGTTGAACAGGATGTTGACGTTCGGGTCGGAGGGGTTCTGCACCGCGGGCTGCACCAGGCCGCCGGTCGTCAGCTTGAACACCAGCTTCTGCCCGTAGGAGAAGTAGATCCGGCCGGAGAACTTCGGGATCCGGATGGTGCTCGAGCCGCCGTTCGCGGGCCCGGGGATCGACGCGTCGGGCGCCGGGGTGGGCGGGTTGCCGCCGGCCGGCCAGGCGTGGAACGTGCCGTTGGCGTCGGCCCAGCCCTGCTGTCCGGTCGCCAGGTTCGTGCCCAGGTCGTAGACGTAGACCTGATCACCGCGACCGGAGTTGTTGGTGATCTTCAACGGGATGGTGGCCGGGACCGCGTCGGCGGCCGGGGCGACGGCGGTCGTGAGCCCGGCGGCGACGGCGAGCGTCGCGGCCAGAGCGGAAAACCGCCGTCGGAAGGGGGATCTCGGACGCACGGGGCGCCTCCTCGTCGAGGCCGGTGATCACGAGTTGTTCAGACCACTTCAGAGTCGGTGGCACGCGGAGACGTTGTCAAAGGCTGATAATTATTAGCAGCCGTCCGGCCCAGCGTCCGTCGCTGAGCGGTCACGACGGCGGCGAGCACGACCGCGCCGCCGAGCAGCTGCCACCCGCCGAGACGTTGGCCGAGCACGAGCCAGCCGAGCAGAGTCGCGACCACCGGGCTGAGCAGCCCGAGGAACGTCACGTGCGTCGGCGACAACGCGCGGATCCCGCGGAACCACAGCGTGTACGCCAGCGCGGCGCCGATCAGCGCGAGGTAGCCGTAACCCGCGTAGTTCGCCGCGGACAGCGTCGACGGCGGCGGCCCTTCGACGGCGAGCGCGAGCGGCACGAGCACCAGCCCGCCCGCGACGAGCTGCCAGCCCGTGGTCGCCAGCAGGGGAGCGGGCGACGTCCAGCGCTTGCTCAGCACGACGCCGGTGGCCATCACGACCGCGCCGCCGACCGCCGCGGCGACACCGAGCGCGTCGAGCCGGGCGTCCGACCGCAGCACGAGCAGGCTGACGCCGGCGACGCCCGCGACGCCGGCGAGCAGCGTGCGCCGGGTCAGCCGTTCGCCGAGCAGGCCGGTGGACAGGCCCGCGACGAGCAGCGGCTGCAGGGCGCCGAGGGTTGCGGCGACGCCGCCGGGCAGCCGGTAGGCGGCGACGAACAGCAGCGCGAAGAACGCGCCGATGTTCAGGGTGCCGAGCACGAGCGATCGCCACCACCAGCTGCCGCGGGGCAGCTGCCGGGTGAGCGCGACCAGCAGGAGCCCGGCGGGCAGCGCCCGGACGACGGCGGCCAGCAGCGGCCGGCCGGGCGGGAGCAGCTCGGTCGTGACCAGGTAGGTGGAGCCCCAGATGACCGGGGCGAGGGCGGTGACCACCAGAAGTCGATTGTTGAGCACTAAGGCAATATAGCTCAGCGCTAAGGTAAATCGCTACCGCTCACTTACCGCTAAGACATCGGTTACGCTGGGCCGATGGCCGACCACGTGGACCGGGTGCTGGAGCAGTGGCACGCCGAACGTCCCGACCTCGACGTCTCCCCGATGGCCGTGATCGGCCGGCTGTCCCGGCTGGGTGTGCTGGTCGACGCCGAGCTGCGGCGGACCTTCGCCCGGCACGGCCTGGACCACGCGACCTTCGACGTCCTGGCGACCCTGCGCCGCACCGGCCCGCCGTACCGGCTGACGCCGACGGAGCTGATGCGCTCGGCGATGGTCACCTCCGGCGCGATCACCCAGCGCCTCGACAAGCTGGAAGCGCGGGGCTTGGTCCGCCGCACGCCCGACGAAGCCGACGGCCGGGGTGTGCGGGTCGAGCTGACCGACGCCGGCGGTGAGCTGATCGATCGCGCGCTGCCGGATCACGTCGCGACGGAACACCGCGTCCTCGCTGCGCTCGAAGACGACGAGCGGGAGGACTTGGCGGAGATGCTGCGGAAGCTCCTCGAAAGCCTCGGGCCCGCTTAGGAGATCCGGCGGACCGGCTCGGCGCCCAGCAGGTAGTCCAGGTCGATGCGGCCGCCCGCGGCGGCGATCACCGCGTCGACCGCGAGGTCCACGTCGAGCTTGAGGCCGTGCTGGTCGGCGTACGCGCGCATCAGGTTGCCGATGTGGCGCTCCGGGTTGGTCCACGTCGGCCAGCGCAGCGACGCCTGGGTCGCCAGCTTCGAGAAGTCCCGGCTGCGCGCGGTCGCGTCCAGGAGCCACTCCAGGTAGACGCGCATCGCGTGCACGGCGCTGTGGCCCGGGTTCGCGACCGGCCCGTGGCCGGGCACGAGCGTCCGCGGGCGGAACGTGTCCTGCAGCCAGTCGAGCGCGTCGAGCCAGCCCGGGATCGAGCCGTGCACCGCCATCGGCGTGCTGCCGATGAACACCAGGTCGCCGGTGAACAGCGTGCCCGAGCGCGGTTCGTGCACCACCAGGTCACCGGCGGTGTGCGCGGTGCCCGGCACGGCCACGACGTCGGCGGCCGCGCCCCCGAGGTCGAGCCGCTTCCAGCCCATGACGGGGTGGACCGCAGCGGGCTCCGGCGGCTCCAGCACGCCCCACTGGGTGCAGGTGAAGACGTTGCCGTAGGTCTGCGGCCCGGCCTTGACGACCTCGACGCTCGCGGGCGCGGCGAGCACGGTCCCGCCGTCGCGCAGCGCGACCCCGACACCGTTGTGGTGCTCACCGTGCGCGTGCGTGACGACCACGGTGAGTTGCTGCGCGCTTTCGGGCGCGTACTTGCGGACGTCGCGGACCAGTTCCAAAGTGGCCTGCTCGGTGCCGCACGTGTCGATCAACACGACGCCTTCGCTGCCCTGGATCCAGCCACTGTTGGCGACGAACCATTCGTCCGGGCTCTTCACGTACGCCACGACCCCCGGGCGCGCGTGCCGGAGCGGGACGATGTTCGCGGTAACGGCCGGCATTGCTTTCCCTCCCTGAGCGAAGCCGTAACGGCCCGGCTTCGCAGCGTGTCGGTCTCCCACGTGAGCGGGTTCTGACCGGCGTTGCGCTTAACGACGAGGGCGCGGCCAGGTTGCGCGCTTTCCGCCGGGATTTCGACGAGTTCCCGACGACTTCTCGGCGGGTTCTCGGTAAGGACGGAAACCGGCAGGTCAATCCGCATTCTGCCAGTTTCCGTCCGAATGGGAACCTCTTCGCGAGAAAATCACGGAAAGATCAGGCCGGCACCTGCCACCGCTGGTTCGCCGTCGCCGCGCAGGTCCGGATCTGCAGCCGGGTGCCGTCGGCCGACGAGCCGCCCGTCGCGTCGAGGCACTTGCCCGACTGCGGGTTCAGCAGCGTGCCGTCGGAGCGGGCCTGCCACGTCTGCGCCCCGGTGCCGTTGCAGTCCCAGAGCTGCGTGAGCGTGCCGTCCGCGGTGCCGCTCGACGCGACGTCCAGGCACTTGCCGAGCGCCCGCAGCGTCCCGCTCTGCGACGTCCAGCGCTGCGCGCCCGTGCCGTTGCAGGTCCACAGCTGGATCGCCGTGCCGTTGGCGGTGTTCGACGCGCTGACGTCGACGCACTTGCCGCCGATCCCGGTGATCGCGCCCGCCGGGCCGGCGGTGCCGCTGGTGATCAGGTACGCGCTGTTCGCGACGTTCCAGTGGGTCGCCAGGTAGCTGCCGGCCGGCGGGTTGGTGGTGAAGTAGTCGTCGCCGCCGCAGTCGATCTGGTTCTCCGGCGCGCCGGGGCAGACCTTCACCAGGCCGCCCGGCGGGTTCGGGATGCCGCCGTCGTCGTAACACATGATGTCCTCGTCGTCCCAGCAATGGCCGTACGGCGTCGAGTGCGGCGCGCTGCCCTGGACGGCGCCGAGCGTGTGCAGCAGTTCGTGGCCGGTCGCCTGCCACGTCCAGCAGCCGGTGCCGACCGTCGCGTAGTGCGGGCCGGCGTTGTACGGGTTGCTCGCGCCCGGGCTGTCGTTGCCGCCGTTGCCGAACGCCAGGCCGCAGCCGTCCTTGTCGTACCAGACGATGTACTTGCGGTCGGCGCGGTTGTAGCCCTGTGCCTTGATCGCGTTGGTGATCGTGTCGACGGTGGCCATGTCGGCCTGCGCGATCGTCACGTTCGCGACGGTGGCGCGGCAGCTCGTGTCGGTGACGTACCGCAGGTGCCGGACGCCGCCGCCGAGCCGGCCCGCGGCCTCGACGAAGGCGTCGTCGATCTGGCTCGCGAACGTCTGGAACTGGGCGGCGAACTGCGAATACCGGTCGGTCTGCCCATTTCCGCGGACGTAGAGCGCCTGAACGCGCTTTCCGCTGGTGCCGTCGCCGTCGCAGACGGTCGACAGCGGCGCCGCGGCGGTGGCCGCCGGCGTCCGGAGGTGATCGGGGAGCTGTTCGGTGCCGTCGTTGCCGGCGGCCCCGGCCGATGGCAGCAACGCGGTGGCGAACACGAAGGCGGTGCTGAGTGCGGCGAGGCGCCAGGTTCTTGCGGTCACGAGGATTCCGCCTTCCCGATGCGGCAGTGGACGAGAAGTACGCAGGCGGTCTAGACCACTCGGAATGATAGAAGCGGGCCCGATGGCTGTCACTGACAAGAACGGACAGCTTGGGGTGAACCGGTCACCGATCGACGCTGGCCGGCCCGGCGGACCCGGTCCGCTGAGCGGTACGGGTCTTGACAGTCGATCTAGACGGTCCATACTGGTATATACCTTTATGGGAGGGTCCGGGGATTTCACACCGGGATACGTAAAGAGGGCTTCGCGCGCTCGGGGCCGACGGGAGGTCTGAGGGGTCCTGCCGTCGGCCCGCGCGAGGCTGTTTTCTCGGTCACACGCGCTTCCCGGTCACCCGCGGCCGGTCACCCGGAGTATTGACTTCACTACTGCGACGAACCAGGATGTCTCCTGCCATCTGGGAGGAGAAACATGGCGGGGGCGCACGTTCGCATCGACAACCGGCTGGTCCACGGGCAGGTCACCGTCGCCTGGACCCGTCGTCTCGGCGTGCGCCGGCTGCTCGTCTGCAACGACGACGTCGCCGCCGACGACCTGCAGCGGATGCTGCTCCCGCAGGCCGCGCGCGGCCTGCCCACCGAGGTGCTCTCGGTGGCCGACACGCTGCTCGCGCCCGCCGCCGCCGACGTGATGATCATCGCCAAGCACCCCGAAGACGTCTTCCGCCTCGTCGAGGGCGGGCTGCGGCCCGAGGTCGTCAACGTCGGCAACGCCGCGCCCCGCCCCGGCGACGGCTACACCATGGTCACCCGCTCGATCGCGGTCACCGCGGACGAGGCCGCCGGCTACCGGAAGCTGGCCGCGGCCGGCGTCCCGCTCGTCACCCAGCTCATGCCCCAGGACAAACCCGCCGACTTCGTCGCGCTGCTCGATCGAAAGGGGCTGTGAGCCCGGCATGCTCGTCGCGCTGGCCTTGACCGTCTGGGCCGTCTACTGCACCTACGACGGGCTCGGCCCGTTCCTCATCTACGCCCAGCGCCCGCTGATCGCCGGTTCGGTCGCCGGCCTGATCACCGGCAACCCGCTGCTCGGCCTGCTGATCGGCGCGACGCTGGAGCTGGCCGCGCTCGGTGTCTACACCTACGGCGGCGCGACGATCCCGGACTACCAGACCGGCGCGATCGTCGGCACCGCGCTGGCCGCGGGCGCCGCCGGGGGCACGTCCGCGCAGGTCGCGGTCGGTCTCGGTGTGGGGCTGCCGGCGGCGGTCCTGCTCTCCGCGCTGGACCCCGTCGGCAAGATGGTGACCACCGGGCTGGTGCACCGCGCCGACGCCTACGCCGCCGACGGCAACGCGCGCGGGATGGCGATGATCCACTGGGTCAGTCTCATCCCGTGGGTCGCGGTGCGCGCCATCCCGACGTTCCTCGCCGCGCTCGCCGCGTCCGGCGGGCTGGTCAAGGACATCACGGCGGGCATCCCCACCGGCTTCGTGAACGGCATGACGCTGGCCGGCTCGCTGCTGCCCGCGGTCGGGTTCGCGCTGCTGCTCGGCATGATGGAGCTGCGGAAGTACTGGTACCTGCTGCTCATCGGCTTCGTCGCGTTCGCCTACCTGCACCTGCCGGTGCTGGGCGTCGCGCTGGTCGGCGTCGCGGTGGCCATGCTGTTCGTGACGTTCAAGCGCGAAGAGCCGGCGGCCGTGCCGGAGACCGCTTCGGAAGCCGAAGAGTCCACTGTGGACCCTCGGCTGACGAAGCAGGATCTGCGCCGCGCCTACCGCCGGTACTTCTGGTCGAGCCAGATCTCCTGGAACTACGAGCGGATGCAGGCGCTCGGCTTCGCGTACTCGATGGAACCGGTGCTGCGCCGGCTCTACCCGGACAAAGCCGACTACGCCGCCGGGCTGCAGCGGCACATGCAGTTCTTCAACACCTCTGTGCTCGTCGGCGGGCCGCTGATCCTCGGCTCCGCCGTCGCGCTCGAGGAAGCGGGCACACCGACTTCCGCGACCAGCACCAAGGTCGCGTTGATGGGCCCGCTCGCCGGCATCGGCGACACCCTCGTTTTCGCGCTGTACAACAGCATCATCTTCACGATGGGCGCGTCGTGGGCGCTGCAGGGCAACTGGCTCGGCCCGGCGTTCGCCGCCGTCATGGTGCTCGTGCCCTACGCGCTCATCCGGCGGTGGCAGTTCGGGTTCGCGTACCGTGAAGGGAAGCGGCTGGCCGGGCACCTCGCGGCCGGCGCGCTGGCCCGCGTCGCGCAGGGTGCGACGGTGCTCGGGTTCGTGGTGCTCGGCGGGTTCATCCCGTCGATCGTCAAGGTCGTCACCACGCTGACCTACCGGCAGACCACCACCGTGCAGGGGCAGGCGGTGACGCAGGCGGTGGCGATCCAGGACCGGCTCGACGAGCTGGTGCCGTTCCTGCTGCCGGTGCTGGTCACGGCGGGGGTGTACCTGCTCGCGGCGAAGGCCCGGATGCGGCCGATCTGGATCATCGCGGTCGTCATGGTCGTCGGCGTCGCACTGGGGTGGCTCGGCTGGTTCGCACCCGCCGGGCCTGCGAAGAGTTAGGAGCCCGTCATGTCGATCCCGATCATCCTCGCGGGGCACGGCAGCTTGCCTTCGGGCGTCGGCGAAGCGGCCGAGATGATCCTCGGCCCGCAGGCGCGGCTGAAGGTCTGCGAGCTGAACCCGAGCGACCGCCCGGAGGACTTCGGCGCCCGGCTGCGGGAGCTGGCCGGCGCTGCCACCGAGCTGCTCGTGCTCGCCGACCTGCACGGCGGCTCGCCGTTCAACGCCGTCCGCACCCTTTCCGCGCAGGGGCCGGCCCGCGTCGAGCTGGTGTCCGGGCTGAACCTGCCGATGCTGCTGGAGGTCCTGCTGCACCCCGCCGCCGACGTCACCGAGCTGGCCGGGGTGGCACGCGCCGCCGGCCGGGACGGCGTCGTCGACGTCCTGGAATCCACCTGGTGACCGCCTCGCTCCTGCTCGCCGCGCAGGACGTGCGGATCACCCCGGGACCCGGGCACCCGCTGGGCGGCTACCTGGCCCGCAACGGCGTCGCGACCGGCACCCACGACGACCTCGAGGCGTCGCTGATCTGGCTGTCCACCGACGACGACCCCGGCGTGCTGTGGGTGGCGCTGGACGCGCTGGCCGTGGACGCCGGGCTCACCCGCACCCTGGCCGACGCCGTCGCCGACGTGGTCGGCATCGACGCCGAGCGCGTGCTCGTCTGCGCGTCGCACACGCACTCCGGGCCCGAGGGCTGGACCGGGCCGCTGCACCCCGGGCTGCCGGGGCAGCGGGACACCGGCTTGGTCGAGCGCATGACGGAGAAGGTCACCGGCGCCGCGGCCCTGCTGCGCGCCTGCCGAAGACGGGTCCGGGCCCGGTGGCACGCGGGCGAGACGGAAGCGGTCGGCAGCAACCGCTACGACCCCGACGGCCCGCACGACACGTCGTTCGGTGTGCTCGAACTGCGGCGCGACGACGACACCCCGGCCGCGTTGCTGTTCGACTACGCGAGCCACCCCACGGTGCTGGGCCCGGAGAACCTGCGCTGGTCCGCGGACTGGCCGGGCGCGACCCGCCGCGAGCTGGCGGCGTTGATGGGCCGCCCGGTCGCGGCGTTCCTCCAGGGAGCGGCGGGCGACGCCAGCTCCCGCTTCGTCCGCCGCGGCCGCGACCACGACGAGGTCCGCACGCTGGGCGGCCACCTGGCGACGTCGATCGCCCGGACGCTCGCGGCCACGTCGTCGGCCCCGGCCACCGGCCCGGTCCGGCTGACCCGCTCGTCGCTGTACCTGCCCTACCGCGACGTACCGTCCATTGAGGACAGTCTGGAGCTGCGCGAGTCGGCCGAAGGCGAGTGGCAGCGCGAACTGTCCCGCCACGGCTCGGACCACCCGGCCGTCCGGATCGCCCAGACCCGCTACGAGGGCTGCGCGATGCTCGCCGTGATGGCGGCCAGCGACCGGCCGACGGGGTGCGCGGAGGTGCCGGTCAGCGTGGTGTCGGTGGGGGAGATCGCCTGGCTGCACACGCCGTTCGAGCTGTTCGCGTCACTGGGCCTGCGGATTCGCGAGGGCAGCCCGTTCCGGCACACGCGGGTGATCGGCTACACCGACGGCTACCTGGGGTACCTGCCGGACGCGAACGGGCACCGCGACGGGATCTACGAGTCGTACGTGACGCTCTTCGGCCCGGACGCGGCGGAGGTGCTGGTGGCGCACTGCGCGAAGGCGCTCAAGAGCCACTACGCCTAGCCACTGTCCTGTAAGTCATCGGAGCCGGGTCACGGAACTGTTCGAGCCGGTTGGAGCACCGCTCCACGACGTCGGGCTGCTTGCAGTCCTCGGCATCGAAGGCGGATGGTCGCCTGCCGCTGGAGCCTTTGGCTGCGGGGCGGGCGATCTGGTCATCGCGTTCGGCTGACATCGTGGCCGGCCTGGCCCGGTCCGGGCGATGCTGCTTTTCCGGGCCCCGGCGGAGTGCTGATGCGCCCTGACCACGCTCGAGTCCACCGAGACGACCCATTCGAGGTCACCGACGGCGTCGTCTTTGACGATGACGTGGTCAAGGATCCGATCCCAGGTGCCGTCCTTGGTCCACAACCGCAGTCGTTCATGCGCGGTTTTCCAATGGCCGTGGCGTTCTGGCAGGTCACGCCACGGAGCACTGGTGCGGAGTTTCCACAGGATCGCGTTGATCACCTGACGGTGATCCCGCCGACTTCGGCCACCGCTTTGCCGCGGGCGGCGGCAGCGGTTCGATCACTGCCCACGCCCGGTCTGCCGGTTCTCCTCGGCCGGCCACCGCACACGATTACCGGATACCCAGGTCAACCGCTTGCAGGACAGCGCCTAACCGCTGCGGCGGGCCTGGGTGAAGACCGTGTAGCGGTCCGCGCGGTAGAGCGACCGGCCCGCCTCGATGACGCCGCCGCTCTGGTCGTGGAGCGTGCCCTCGATGATCAGGCACGGCTGGGTGGCCTCGATGCCCAGCAGGCCCGCGTCGTGGGTGTTCGGGAGGACCGCGGAGATCGCCGTGTCGTTCCAGTCCGCGCGGACGCCCCAGCGCTCCTCCAGCGTGCGGTGCAGGGACTGCGTCTCCCAGTCGAAAAGCTCGATGTCCGGGAACCGGTCGACCGACAGGTTGGTGCGCTCGACCGCGAACGGCTCGTCCTCGACGTAACGCAGCCGCTCCAGGCGGAACACCCGCGCGCCCGGGGGGACGTTCAGGCGGCCGGCGATGCGCGGGCCCGCGCTCTCGATCTCGGCGTGCAGCACCTTCGTCTTCGGGACGACGCCCCGGGCGCTCATGTCCTCGGTGAACGACGTCAGCATGTCGATGTGCGCGGCCTGGCGCTGGGCGGTGAAGGTCGCCGTGCCGTGCTGGCGGTAGAGGACGCCGTCGGCGACCAGGCGGTTGATCTCCTGGCGGACGGTGCCGCGGGCGACCTGGAAGTGCTCGGCGAGGAACCGCTCGGACGGCATCAGCCTGCCGGGGCCCGCCTCCGTCGCGACGCCTTCGATGATCTCGCGGAGCTGGTCGCCTTTCGGCCGCCCCGGCTCCAGTGCGTCCGGGAGCCGGAGATCGCTCGCGGGGACGTGCTTCGGACGGGGCATGGCACCAGTATGTCGTCCCGTCCCGGCGGAGGCACATCCGCCGGAGCCGGACCGGCCGCCGGTGTCCGGCCCGGCGGGCCGCGCCTGCCGTCGGGCGAGCCGCGCTGACCTGCGCGGTTGCACGGTGAGACCCGAAGTGTGCACGCACGGTCACGACGTGGGCTTCCGCCGGGACGGCCGACTCGGTAGTTCTTTTCCGAGCAGCGGAGAAACCGCTGAGGAAAGGACCGATGATGACGTTCACCAGCGTCAAACGCGTCTGCGCGGTGGTCGCACTGGCCGCGGCGGCGGGCGGCCTCGCCGTCGCCCCCGCGGAAGCCGGGACCACGACCGTCCAAAGTGGAAGCGGCACCATCAGCGACCCGTGGGTGCCGACGCGCGCCGCCCACATCACGTGCTCGTCCGCCACGCTCTTCGGCAACTACACCGCCGGGCAGGGCCACTCCGACCCGATCGACACGCTCGTGCAGGGCAACTACATCGGCGTCCGGTACATCACGTCGGACCACAACTCGGCCGACGTCTTCTGGCACGGCGCGAGCAAGTGGGGCTTCCTGCTCCGCAGCTGCTTTTCACTGGACTGACGGGAGAAAGACATGACCACAGCACGCATCGCCGGCGGTCTCGCGGCCGCGACGCTCGCCGTGTCCGCGGCGATCACCCTCGCCCCCGCCGCCTCGGCGGGGACCGTCCACGAGATCTGCGCCACCGACCTGTACGTCCGGACGCAGCCCGCCGGCGTCATCGTCGGGACGCTCTACCGCGGCGACCACTTCGAGCTGTCGCGGTACTCGCCCAGCGGCGACTGGGCCGAGGGTTACGCCATGGGCAACGTCAACAAGAGAGGCTGGGTCCAGTCCGGCTGGTTCTGCTGAGTCACAGCACCTTCAGCGAGAGCACGCCGGGCACCGTGATCCGCTGGCCGTAGGGGTTCGCGCGGCCGCCGATCGCCAGGACCCGGTGCGGTGCGCCGGCGGTGCAGACCACCGACGACCGGCCGTGGGGCAGGAGCGTGGCGAGCAGGTGCCACGCACCCGTGCCCAGGTCGAGGACCTCGGTCGTGCGGTCGCGCGCGATCGGGTCCTCGGCCGCCGGTTCGCTGCCGACGACCACGATCCGGTCGCCCAGCAGCGCGACGCCGGGGAGCACGCGCCGCTTGTGCATCGGGGCCACGGCTTCCCACGTGTCCGTCTCGGCCGAGTACCGCTCCACCGAGTCGAGCATGTCCTGCGGCCCGCCGGCCAGCCCGCCGATGGCGTACAGGTGGGTTTCCGTCGCGAGCAGCCGGAACCGGGTTCGGGGGGTGCGCATCGGGGCCACCGGGTCCCAGCGCTTCTCCTCCGGGTCGAAGACGAGGACCGCGTCCGAGGCGCTGTCCCCGGCGCTGCCACCCGCGACGTAGAGCAGGTCGCCGAGACCGGCGGCCGAAGCCCCGGCGAGCGGGACGGGCAGGGGCGGCGCCGGGCTCCACTCGTCGAGCTGCGGGTCGTAGCGGTCGACGGCGTCGGTGGGGCGGTCGCCGACGGTGCCGCCGGCGACGTAGACCCGGCCGCGGGCCACCCCGACGGCGTGGTCGCGGCGCGGGGCCGGCAGCGGGCTGACGTGGCGCCACTCGCCGCGGCCCGTCACCTTGCGGGTCTCCACGGAGCTGTGGCCGGTGCTCCCGTCGGTGCCGCCGATGACGAAGATGTCGTCGCCGGCGCGCGCCACCTCGTGGCCGAACCTGGGAGACAGCAGCGGCGGCCGGTACTTCCAGGAGTCGTTCATCGTTCCCCACCCTCTTCGCGCGTCGCGATTCGCGGCCAGAGTCTCCGCGGCCGGGTGGTTTGTTACTGCAATTCGCCGATTCGCCGGGCCAGGTAACGGCGCTCCGCGTCGGTCGGCGCCAGCTCCAGCGCCGCCCGGTACGCCTCGGCCGCTTCGCCGGCCCGGCCCAGGCGACGCAGGAAGTCCGCGCGCGTGGCCGGGAGCAGGTGGTAACCCGCCAGCTGCCCGCCGTCCGCGAGCGCGTCGACCAGAGTCAGGCCGGCGGACGGCCCGTCGGCCATGGCCACCGCCACCGCACGGTTCAGCTCGACCACCGGGGACGGGTTCAGCTTCGCCACCAGCTCGTACAGCCGGGCGATCCGGGCCCAGTCCGTGTCCGCCGCGCGTGACGCCGTCGCGTGGCACGCCGCGATCGCCGCCTGCAGCTGGTACGGGCCCGGCCGGCCGAGCGCCAGCGCCTCGTCCAGGACGGCGACGCCTTCGTCGATCAGCGTGCGGTCCCAGCGGGTGCGGTCCTGGTCGGCGAGGGTGATCAGGTCGCCGTCGTCGTCGGTGCGGGTCGCGCGGCGGGCGTCGTGGAACAGCATCAACGCCAGCAGTCCGCCGGCTTCCGGCGCGTCCGGCAGCAGGCGGAGGACGACGCGCGCGAGCCGGATCGCCTCCGCCGTCAGGGCCTGGCGGACCAGGTCGGCGCCCGCGCTGGCCGAGTAGCCCTCGTTGAACAGCAGGTAGAGCACGCCGAGCACACCCGCCGTCCGCTCGGGCAGCAGCTCGGCGGGCGGGACGCGGTAGGGGATCCGGGCGTTGCGGATCTTCCGCTTGGCCCGCACGATCCGCTGCGCCATCGCCGGTTCGGGCACCAGGAACGCGCGGGCGATCTCCGGGGTCGTCAGGCCGGCGAGGGTCCGCAGCGTCAGCGCGACCTGCGCTTCCAGCGGCAGCGCCGGGTGGCAGCAGGTGAACATCAGCCGCAGCCGGTCGTCGGGGACGTCGTCGGGTTCCGGTGGCGCGTCGTCGACGGGTGCGGTGACGGCCAGCTCGCGCAGCCGGTTCGCCTCGGCGGTGCCGCGCCGCAGCTTGTCCAGGGCCCGGTTGCGGGCGGCCGTCGTCAGCCACGCCCCGGGACGGCGCGGCACGCCGTCCCGGGGCCAGGTGGCCAGTGCCTTGGCGAACGCCTCCTGGGCGCACTCCTCGGCCAGGTCCCAGTCGCCGGTGACCCGGATCAGGGTGGCGACGACGCGGCCCCACTCGGTGCGGAAGGCCTCGTCGACCGCCGTGGCGACGGGCTCGGTCACTCCCACACGGGCCGCAGCTCGATCGCGCCGAACTTCGCGACCGGGTGCGCCGCGGCGACGTCGATCGCCTCGGCCAGGTCGGCGCACTCGAGGATGTCGTACCCGGCGATCTGCTCCTTCGTCTCGGCGAACGGGCCGTCCGAGACGAACGTGCCGCCGTCGCGCGGCCACAGCGTCGTCGCGTCGCCGACCGGCCGCAGCTGGTTGCCTTCGAGCCGCCGCGCGCCGGCTTCGGCGACCCAGTCGCCCGGGTCTTCTTCCGCGGTGCCGACGAGCTCGGGGTCGACGCACACCCACATCAGGAACTTCATCGCTCGTCCTCCCAGAACGGCCGGATCTCGATGGGAAACCGCCCGGCGGACGGGTGGGCGGACGCGATCGCGATGGCCTCGTCGAGGTCCTCGCACTCGACGACCTCGCAGCCGGCGACCCATTCCTTCGTCTCGGCGAACGGGCCGTCCGACGTCAGCCGCTGCCCGTCGCGCACCCGCACGGTGACGGCTTCGGCGGGCGGCCGCAGCAGCGTCCCTTTGTGGGTGGCGCCGCGGGCTTCGACGTCGCGCAGCCAAGCGACGAACTCGGGCTGGGCGTCGATCTCGGGCGGGCTGAACAGCTCCGCGCCGTCGTCGCAGATCATCAGCATGTACCGCAAGGCTCCTCCTGATCGTCCGGTGCAGCTTCTCACCCACCCGACGCGGCCGCGGGCCGGAATCGACAGGGTCCCGGAAACTTTCTCGGCGACCTGTCGATCCGGGCGGACCACGGCGTCGTCCTGCCGGAAGCCCCCGGCGAGAGGAGCCGTCATGATCCCGGTCAGCCAGCTGTGGACCGTCACCTGCCAGAACGAGCGGGACCGCCGCCGGGCCGAGGAGCGCCTCGGCCGGCTGGTCGCCCGGTGGACGCGCCGCCTGCGCCGGGCGCGGGTCAGCCGATGACCGACCGCGCGCACACCGGGATCGTCCTCGACGGGAAAACGCCGATTGCAATTTGCCGTTGCTCATTTCCGTGGCGGTGTATTGGTGGGTTGCTTGCGTGCTCCGCACTGAACGATGTCCGGTGATCCTTTTCCGGAAATAACGTGTTCTCTTTTGTCGGCAACACGTTTGCGACTGTGGAAAGCGTCATCTACAGTCCGGCAGATCACGGCCATACCGGCCGGTTTCCCTGATCTGTCCAGTGTTTTCCGGGAGTGTCATGTTCCGACGCGCCTCGTTACGGCGGTTCGCTGTGCTCTTTTCCGCCGGGCTTTTGCTGGCCGGCTGCAACCAGGCGGGCGGAAGCGGTTCCGCGGGTGGCGACGTCGAGAAACCGGCCATCCGGGTCGCCATCTTCACCGCCGTCGACCTCGCGACGCTGTGGCTGGCCCAGCAAGGCGGCTACTTCAAGGCCGAAGGTCTCGACGTGCAGACCGACCTCGCCGCCAGCGGCCAGGAATCGCTGACGCGCATGACGAAGGGCCAGGACGACATCGCGTTGTCCACGTACACGTTGTTCTTCCTGGCGAAGAGCAGTGGTTCCGCCGACGTCCGGCTGGTGGCCGACGCGACTTCGGCGAGCCCGCTCAGCAACGAGGTCGTCACCGTGCCGAACTCGCCGGTGAAGACCGTGAACGACCTGGGTGGCAAGCGGATCGCGATCAGCTCGAAGAACGCCGCGTCGGACATCCTGACCCGGTCGGTGATGCGCGACCACGGCATCGACTTCAGCAAGGTGCAGTGGGTCCCGATGCCGCTGCCGGAGATGGGCGCCGCGCTGGCCCAGGGCAAGGTCGACGCCGCGTACCAGCCGGAGCCGTTCCTCACCCAGGCCGCAAAGGTGGCCGGCGCGTACCCGGTCGTCGACGCCGCCAGCGGGAGCACCCAGTCGTTCCCGCTGACCGGCTTCGGTGCCACCGGCAAGTGGGTCCAGGAGCACCCCAGGACGATGGCGGCGTTCCAGCGCGCGATGCTCAAGGCCACCCGCGACTCGGTGGACCGCGGCCGGATCGAGCCGCTGGTCGTCCGCAACGCCCGGGTGGACCAGGACGTCGCGAGCCTGATGGTGATGCCCACGTTCGGCTCCACGCTCGACGCCCGCCGCATCCAGCGCGTGCCGGACCTGCTGCAGCAGCTGGGCATCATCCAGACGAAGGTCGACGCCTCGGAGATGATCGCGCCGCAGTCCGGTACCGGCTGATCCCGGGGGTTTCCACCGCTGAAGGCGGGTGCGCACTCTGCGCACCCGCCTTCGGTCGTTTCGCGGACGTCGCCGCTTCCCGTCGAGGCCGTGCTTCGCGAAATTTTCGGACCGGCCCGGAAGATCCGGATGTTGCCGGTTCGTACCTTGACACGGCTGGCGCCGCGCCCCACCCTCTTCATACCGACCGCGCGGTACGGACTGGTCCACATGGTGAGAACTAGAGGGGTCATCGATGACACTTCCCGGCGAGGGCCTGCTCGTGGTCGACGGCCTCACCGTGCGGTTCGGTGGTCTCACCGCGCTGCGCGACGTCCGGCTGAGCGTCGACGAGGGCACGGTCGTCGGCGTCATCGGCCCCAACGGTGCCGGCAAGACGACGCTGTTCAACGTCATCTGCGGCTTCGTCCGCCCCCAGTCCGGGCGCGTCCTCTGGCGGGGGACGCCGCTGGTCCGGCACCGCCCCGAGCACCTCGCCGGGCTCGGGATCGTCCGCACGCTGCAGGGCCTCGGCCTCTTCGCCGGGCTGACCGTGCTGGAGAACGTGATGGCCGGCGCGGGCCGGCACGCTCGCTCCGGCGTGCTCCCGGCCCTCGCCGGTATCGGCCGCTCGGCCCGCGACGAGGCCGACCTCGCCCACCGGGCCCGGGCGACCCTGGCGGAGCTGGGCATCGCCAACCTCGCCGACCGGCTGCCCGGTGTGCTGCCCTACGGCGTGCGCAAGCGCGTCGCGCTGGCCCGCGCGCTGGTCGCCGAACCGGACCTGCTGCTGCTCGACGAACCGGCGAGCGGGCTCTCGGCCGCCGAGCTGGTCGA
This sequence comes from Amycolatopsis sp. NBC_00348, assembly GCF_036114655.1. Classification (NCBI taxonomy): domain Bacteria; kingdom Bacillati; phylum Actinomycetota; class Actinomycetes; order Pseudonocardiales; family Pseudonocardiaceae; genus Amycolatopsis; species Amycolatopsis sp. NBC_00348. The sequence continues at coordinate 9,857,524 of NZ_CP107994.1, forward strand.
GCTCACGACGTTGATCCTGTCGCTGCGGCGGCACATGGCGGTGGTGCTCGTCGAGCATCACATGGACCTGGTGATGCAGGTCTGCGACCGCGTCGTGGTCCTCAACTTCGGCGAGGTGATCGCCGCGGGCACCCCGGCCGAGATCCAGGCCGACCCCCGCGTGGCCGAGGCCTACCTCGGCGACCCCGCCGAGGAGGCGACCGGTGCTTGAGGTGCAGGGCTTTTCCTTGGCGCACAACGCAGTCCCGAAAGGCACGGCGGCTCGGCCGGGGAGCGGCCGGGTGCTCGACGGCCTGGCGGCCGGCCTGGCCGACCCCGGGTGGCCGCGAAGGGCCCCCGCGATCCGGCCGCGACGGCGTCCGGTGCTCGACGTCGACGCGTTCCCCGCCGAGGAGGCGACCGGTGCTTGAGATCGAAGGCCTTTCCGTGGCCTACGGCGCCGTCCGCGCGCTCGACGGCGTCAGCCTGACCGTCGACCGCGGCGGCATCACCGCCGTGCTCGGCGCGAACGGCGCGGGCAAGACGACGTTGCTGCGCACGATCAGCGGCCTGCAACCGGCCCGCGAAGGCCGGATCACCTGGGACGGCACGGAACTGCGGGGCCGGGCGCCGGACCGCATCGCGCGTGGCGGCGTCGCGCACGTGCCCGAAGGCGGTGGCGTGATCACCGAGCTGACCGTCGAGGAGAACCTGCGCCTCGGTGCGTTGTGGCGGCGGGACCGCGCCGACCGCGCGGCCGCGAAACGCGAGGTGTTCGAGCTTTTCCCGCCGCTGGAAGAACGTTCGGCCAAGCTCGCCGCGACGCTCTCCGGCGGCGAGCGGCAGATGCTGGCCATCGGCCGGGCGCTGATGAGCCGGCCCCAGCTGCTGCTGCTGGACGAGCCGTCGCTCGGCCTCGCGCCGCTGATCACCGCGCGGATCATGCGGATCCTGCGTGACCTGCGGGCCTCGACCGGGCTCACCGTGGTGCTCGTCGAGCAGAACGCGCACAGCGCGCTGTCCATCGCGGACAACGGGTACGTCCTCGCGCTCGGCAGCGTCGTGGCGGTCGACACCGCGGCGGAGCTGCTGGCCGACGACGGCCTCCGCCACGCCTATCTCGGCTTCTGACGCTGCTGACCATCAAACGGGAGGTGAACGGTCCGGTATGCAGGAATTCCTCGACCTGACCCTCGGCGGGATCTCCGCCGGTGCGGTCTACGCGGCCCTCGGGCTCGCGCTGGTCATCATCTACCGGGCCACTCGGGTGGTGAACTTCGCGCAGCCCGCGCTCGCCCTGATCTCGACGTACCTCGCGTACTCGGTGACCAAGGGGACGGGCAGCTACTGGCTCGGCTTCGCCGTCGCGATCGTGGCCGGGACGCTGCTGGGCGTCGTGACCGAACGGCTGCTGATCCGCCCGCTGCGCCACCGCTCCGAGCTCAGCTCGATCATCGTCACCCTCGGGCTGCTGCTGGTGCTGCAGGCGGTCGCCGGGATGATCTGGTCCAACGAGCCGCTGGCGTACCCGTACGCCTTCGACTTCGTCGGCCGGTTCTCCGCCAACGACCTCTTCGTGGTGCTGGTGGTGCTCGCGATCGCCGCGCTCGTGCTGGTGGTGTTCAAGTACACCCCGCTCGGCCTGCGGATGCGGGCGGCCGCGTTCGCCCCCGACGTCGCGCGCACCCTCGGCGTGCGGGTCGGGGTGATGCTCACCGTCGGCTGGGGGATGGCGGCGGCCGTCGGCTCGCTGGCCGGGCTGCTGGCCACCCCGCCGTTCCTGTTCCCGAACGTCCTGGACGGCGTCTTCGTCTACGCGCTCACCGCGGCCGTGCTCGGCGGGCTCGACAACCCGCTGGGCACCATCGCCGGCGGGTTCGTGCTCGGCGTCGGACTGTCCTACGTGTCCGGTTACTTCGGACCGGAGACGGTGACGATCGCCGCACTGGCCATCCTGGTGATCGTGCTGACGCTGCGGCCGGCCGGCCTGTTCGGCCGCGCGAAGGCGAGGCGGGTGTGAGCGTGCGCACGAGTCTCCCGGAGGCCCCGGCCGGTTCGCCCGCCCGCGCGGGCAAGCGCCGGCTGCCGCCCCTGGTCCTGCACATCCTGGCCGCGCTGGGCGCGCTCGCCGTCGTCGTGGTGCTCTCCCTGGTCACCGACGAGTTCACCAACCTGCGGATCGCGACCGTGGGCTACTACCTGATCGCGGTGGCCGGGCTGACGCTGCTGACCGGCCTCACCGGCCAGGTTTCCCTGGGTCACGGCGCGTTCATGTTCATCGGCGCGTACACCGTCGCGCTGCTGGTGCGCCGGGTCCCGGCGTTCCCGCTGTGGGCCGACCTGCTGCTCGCGGCGGTCGCCGGTGGTCTCGGCGGGCTGCTGGCCGGGGCCGCCGCGGCCCGGCTGCGCGGGCCCTACCTCGCCGGGGCGACGCTCGCGCTGGCCGTCGGCCTGCCCGCGCTGACCCGCCGGTTCCAGGACTTCCTGGGCGGCAGCAACGGCTTGAGCTTCACCGTCCACAGCAGACCGGCCGGCCTGGTCGGCGTCGTGCCGGAACTGCGCTGGCAGACCTGGATCGTCTGGCTCAGCGTGCTCATCGCGCTGGTGTTCGTGGTGAACATCGTGCGCGGCAAGCTCGGCCGCACCTTCCGCGCCGTCCGCGACGACGAGGTCGCCGCTTCGCTGAGCGGGATCCACGTCGGGCGCACGAAGATCCTGGCGTTCCTCATCAGCGCCGTGTGCGGCGGGCTCGCCGGTGGCCTGCAGGCGTTCCTGCTCGGCACCGCCGCGCCCGGCTCGTTCACCCCCGCGCTGTCGCTGAGCCTGCTGGCCGCCGTGGTCCTCGGCGGGCTCGGGTCGCTCTGGGGCGCGCTGTGGGGCGCGATCGCGCTCGTCTACTTCCAGGCGTGGTCCGAAGATCTCGCCGACGCCCTGCACCTGAACACCGACGTGGCCAACAACCTCCCGCTCGCGGTGTACGGCGTGATCCTCATCGTCGTCGTGCTCGCTTTCCCGCGCGGCATCCAGGGCGGTTTCAGCCGGCTGCGAGGACTTCTCCGTCGATCCGCCGAGCAAAAGGAGACCCATGAGAAGCACTAGAACCGTCGCGGGAATCGCGGTCCTGGCCTTGGCGCTGAGCGCGTGCGGCGGTGCGGGGGAGTCCGACACCAGCGGCACGCAGGCCGCGGACTCGGCGGTCGGCGTCACCAAGGACTCCGTGGTGATCGGCACCCACCAGCCGCTCACCGGGCCGGCCGCGCCGGGCTACAGCAAGATCTCCGTCGGCGCCCGCGCGGTGTTCCAGTCGATCAACGACGGCGGCGGGATCAACGGCCGCAAGATCGACTACAAGGTCGAGGACGACGGTTACAACCCGACCAAGACCGTCGAGGTCGTCAAGAAGCTCGTGCTGCAGGACAAGGTGTTCGCGATCGTCGGCGGCCTCGGCACGCCGACGCACTCCAAGGTCGTCGACTACCTGAACACCGAAGGCGTGCCGGACCTGCTGGTGTCGTCGGGCGCGCTCGCCTGGGACAACCCGCAGAAGGCGCCGATGACCTTCGGGTACCAACTGGACTACACCCGGGAGGGCAAGATCCAGGGCAAGTACATCAAGGACACCTTCGCGGGCAAGAAGGTCGGCTACTTCACCCAGAACGACGACGTCGGCCGCGACACCCAGGCCGGCCTCGACCAGTTCATCAAGGACCAGACGGTCGCCAAGCAGGGTTACGACAGCGCCAACACCGACGTCACACCGCAGCTGTCCGCGCTCAAGGCGGCCGGCGCGGAGGTCGTCGTGTGCGAGTGCATCCCGGCGTTCACCGCGCTGTCCATCCTGGCCGCGGCGAAGATCGGCTACAAGCCGCAGTTCGTCGTCAGCAGCATCGGCGCCGACCCGGCGACGCTTTCCGGGCTGCTGCAGGACTTCGCCAAGCGCGGCGGCGCGAGCGTGTCGAGCGCGCAGCTGCTGAACGGGCTGATCGGCACCGGTTACCTGCCCGACGTCGCGCAGACGTCCGACCCGTGGGTCGCCTACTTCAAGGGCATCCACGACAAGTACATCCCCAAGGAGCAGCTCACCAACACGCTGTTCTACGGCATGGTGCTGGCCTACACGTTCGCGCAGGCGCTCAAGGCCTCCGGGCCCGACCCGACGCGGCAGAAGATCGTCGAAGCCATGAGTTCCGGTTCCCTCAAAGGACCGGGCCTGACGCCGTTCGGATTCTCGAAGGACTCGCACTCGGGGTACACCGGCGGGTACGTGTTCAAGATCAACCCGGACACGACCACGACGGTGATCCAGCAACCGGCCGTCACCGACCGGGGCACCGGCGCGATCACGCCGTACAGCGGCGAACGCGCCACCCCCGACCAGGTGAACCTGCTGGGGAAGTAGAGGAACGTGGGCCGGCTCGCGGCGCCGCGCGAGCCGGCCCACCCCCTCACTTAAGGTGAAGACATGGCGGTCAGGGAAAAGGTCATGCGGGCCGCGGTGCGGTTGTTCGCCGAGAAGGGGTTCGAGGCCACGACGGTCCGCGAGATCGTCGAGACGGCCGGCGTCACCAAAGGTGGCCTGTACCACTACTTCGAGTCCAAAGACGACCTGCTGTTCGAGATCTACAGCGCGATGCTGCGGATGCAGACCCAGCGGATGCGGACCATCGCCGAATCGGACATGCCGCTGCCGGAACGGTTGCACGCCATCATCGCCGACGTCGTGGTGACGTCCATTGCGGACCTCGACGCGGCGACCGTGTTCTTCCAGTCGTTCCCGCTGCTCGAAAAGTCCAAACAGGTCCAGGTGCGTGCCGAACGCCGGCTTTACCACGAGCGGGTGCGCGACCTCGTCGAGGAAGGCCAGCGAGCGGGCGCCTTCCGCGAAGACGTCCCGGCCGACCTGGTCATCAACTACCACTACGGCGCGATCCACCGCCTCGGCATGTGGTACCACGCCGAGGGTGAGCTGTCGGGTGAGCAGGTGGGCGAGCACTTCGCCAACCTGATGCTGCGCAGCCTCCGCCCGGAGCCGCCGGCGGCCGGGTAGGCCGGGCCTATCGTGGACGGCATGCACATCGTGGCCGTCCTCGCGCCGGACCGGGTCGTCCCCTTCGACCTGGCGACGCCGATCGAGGTGTTCTCCCGGACGCTGCTGCCGAGCGGGCGTCCCGGGTACGAGGTCCGGATCTGCGGCGCGAGCTCCGAGGTCGACGCGGGCGCGTTCACCCTGCGGCCGCCGTTCGGCCTCGACGGGCTCGACGACGCGGACACGGTCATCGTGCCGGGCCGCGACGCGAACCCGCCGGTGGCTCCCGAAGTGCTCGACGCGCTGCGGCGGGCCGCTGCGAGGGGCGCGCGGATCGCGTCGATCTGCTCGGGCGCGTTCATCCTGGCCGAGACCGGCCTGCTCGACGGCCTCCGCGCGACCACGCACTGGGTCGGCGCGGCCGAGCTGGCCCGGCGGCACCCGGCGATCGACGTCGACCCGGACGTCCTCTACGTCGACAACGGTCAGTTCCTGACGTCGGCGGGCGCGGCGGCCGGCCTGGACCTGTGCCTGCACCTGATCCGCCGCGACCACGGCTCGGCGGTGGCGGCCGACGCGGCCCGGCTGTCGGTGATGCCGTTGGAGCGCGAAGGCGGCCAGGCCCAGTTCATCGTCCACGACCAGCCCCCGACCCCGCGCGGCTCGGCGCTGGAGCCGGTGCTGACGTGGATGGAGGAGAACTGCGCGAAGGAGCTGACCCTCGAGGACGTCGCCGCGTACGCCGGGATGAGCACGAGGACGCTCAACCGCCGCTTCCGCGAGCAGACGGGCACGACGCCGCTGCAGTGGCTGCTACGGGTCCGCGTCCGGCGCGCGCAGCACCTGCTGGAGGCGACGGGCCACGCGGTGGACCGGATAGCGGGCGAGGTGGGCTTCGGCTCACCGACGGCGTTCCGGGAGCGGTTCAAGCGAGTCGTCGGAACAAGCCCGAACGCTTACCGGGCCAGCTTCCGGTCGTGAGTGTTTAGGGCGGTTCTAACCGCCCTAAACACTCACGACAAGCCGCGGCAGACCACCCGGCGCGAGGACGGCGTAGCTAACCTGCGCTGCGCAAGAGGAAATCCCGGGTCGAGCCCATGCCGTACTTGTCCACCGGGCTCGACAGTGCCGCTACCTCCCGCAGCACCGGCCGGATGTCGACGCCGTCGGCGCGGGCCGCGGTGCAGAGGGCGTTGAGCGCCACGAGTTCGTCGCGCGGGTCGGCGCCCTGGTCGCAGGCCGAGATGTGCAGCAGCCGGGTGCGGAAGTCCGCGTCGGGCAGGGACACCGCCCAGCGGAACGACGGGTACCGCTCGAACAACGCGCGGACCTCGGCCCGGGCGTCGTCGTCGCCGGTCGCGTAGTGGTCCAGCAGGGCGCGCAGCACTTCCCGCGCGCCGGGCGGAAGGACCACCTCGAACGGCTTCCCGTCGTACGGGCTGTTCGCGATCGGTTCCAGGACGGCGTCCACGCGTGCGACTTCCTGCTCGAACATGGGCCCACGGTATCGTCGGACGCGTGTCGAGCCCCGAAGCGTCCAGGACCGGGCTGTCGGTCGCCCCGGCAGCCCGGTAGCTCGCTCCTTTCACCACCCGCGTGCCCGGGTCCCCGGGTGACCACGAAGTCGTCTGCCGATCTCGTGATCCCTGGAGCCTGTTGTGCCCATTCCTGTCTACTTCCTCGCCCTGGCCGTGTTCGCCATGGGCACGTCCGAGTTCATGCTCGCCGGGCTGGTGCCCGACATCGCCGGCGCGCTGGGGGTTTCCCCGGCGCAGGCCGGATTCCTGACGTCCGCGTTCGCCGTCGGCCTGGTCGCCGGCGCGCCGCTGATGGCCGCCGTGGCCCGTTCGTGGCGGCGTCGCACGGCGTTGCTGGGCTTCCTCGCGGTGTTCGTCGCGACGCACGTCGTCGGCGGCCTCACCGGATCGTTCGCCGTACTGCTGGTGACGCGGGCGGTGGCCGCGGTGGCTTACGCGGGCTTCCTGGCCGTCGCGCTGACCGCGGCGGCCGGTCTCGTGCCGCCGGACCGGACGGGTCGCGCGCTGGCCGTCCTGCTCGGCGGCACGACGCTCGCCTGCGTCGCCGGCATTCCCGGCGGCGCGCTGCTGAGCGCCGCGTTCGGCTGGCGCGCGGCGTTCTGGGCCGTCGCGCTGCTGTGCGTGCCCGCGGTCGCGGGAGTCGCGCGGATCCCCGGCACTTCCGCGACCGCGAAGCCGTCCGGGCTGCGTAAGGAACTCGCCGAGCTGCGACGACCGACGCTCGCCGGGACGCTCCTGCTCGGTGCCCTGGTCAACGCGGCCACGTTCGGCGTCTTCACGGCCTTGGCGCAGCTGTCCGCCGGGATCGCGCCGGTGCCGCTGGTCCTCGCGATCTTCGGCGCCGGCTGCTTCGCCGGCGTGACCGCGGCGGGCCGGCTCGCCGACCGGTGGCCCGGCCGGGTCGTCACGATCGGCGGGTTCCTGCTGCTCGCGGGCTGGGTCGTGCTGGCGCTGGTCCCGGCCGCGTTGCCCGTCCTGGCCTTCACGCAGGGCGCGTTGTCGTTCGCCGTCGGGAGCACGGTGATCGCGCGGATCCTGCGGCTGGCCGCGGGCGCGCCGACGATGGCGGGCTCGTACGCGACGGCGGCGCTGAACGTCGGCGCCGCCGCCGGCCCGGTGCTCGGGGCGGTGGCGGCGCCGGTCCGGACGGCGGTCGTCCTGATCGCGATCGCTCAGGTGGTCGCGCTGATGTGCAGGATCGCGTCGGCGCCGTCGAGGACCTCGGGGGTGAGCGGGAAGTAACCCGTCTCCGGGATGGCGTCCGTGCGGGTGCGGCCGGGCTCGACCGCGCGCACCAGGCCCCAGCCGTCGACGCGGTGCTGCAGCGAAGCCTCGTAGGTCTCCGGCTCGGGCTCCCCGAGCCGGAGCGCCTCGCTGCGCCCGACGCTCCCGGCGACGAAGACGTACCGCTCGCCCAGCAACGACCCCACGATGGCGCCGGCGCCGGACCACACGAGGTTCGCCACCGCCGAGTTCCAGGTGCTCGTGCCGCGCTGCAGGTGGCTGTTGTGGGCGAAGACCATCGTCGGCCCCCGCTGGGCTTCGAGGTCGCGGATGTCGAGCAGGTTCTGCGCCATGATCGCGTCGCGGGTGCCGCTGAGGCGCGAATACCGTTCGGCGCCGTCGATCGCCGCCTGCTTGTGGTAGCGCAGCAGGCCGAGCCCGGCGGTGAGGTGCGTCCGCGCGCGGACCCACTCGGCGCGTGACGTCGCCGCGATCCGCTCCGGCGCGCGGCTGTAGAGCGTGGTCAGCAGGTCGTCGGCGAGCGCGCGCAGGGCGTCGGCCGCCGGCGTGGCGCCGGGGGAGGCCGCCGCGTCCATGACGGCTTCCGTGCGGCTCCACCGGTCGTCGTCGCCGGCCAGGCTCGCGACGTCGACGTCGAGGCCCAGGTAGTCGCGGGCGTGTTCGAGGTAGCGCCGCGGGCTGGGCGCGCTCATCATCTCGGTGGACGCGTCGAAACCGTGGAACGCCAGGCGTTCCGCGGCCGGGAGGGGCTCGTTGTGCTCGCGCATCCAGGCGACCAGGCGCCGGTTGGCGTCCAGCTCCCCGAAGCTGTGCGAGAAGCCTTCCTTCATCGCGGTGTCGAGGGTGCCGGCGCCGTCGCGGACGAAACCGTCCACGGCGAGCGCGGCCACCCGGTCGGTCTCGAGGGCGATCGAACGGAAGCCGTGCCCGGCCAGCTGGGCGAAGAGTGCGTTGCGCCGCAAGGGAAACGCCGGTTCCTGGTGCGACGGCTCGCCGTAACCCAGCAGGGTGCACGACGCAGGGGCGAAGTCTCGGATGTCCTGACTCATGAGGCTCAAGCGTATCGTTGAAAGAACAGTTGAGACTTGGCCGGAGCCGGACCCGGTAAAGTCTCAACCCGATGAGACCCGCCGACCTGGCCCGCGAGCACGGCCTCTCGACCCAGGCCGTCCGCAACTACGAGGCGGACGGCTTCCTCCCGCCCGCGGACCGCACGCCGAGCGGCTACCGGATCTACACCGGGACGCACGCGGCCGCGTTGCGCGCCTACCTGGCCCTGATCAGGGGATACGGCCACCCGACGGCCGGTCGCGTGATGCTCGCGCTCCACGACGGCCACCTCGACGACGCCCTGCTGGCCATCGACCGCGGCCACGCCCGGCTGCTGCGGGACCGCGAAACCCTCGGCTCGGTGCGCCGCGCGGTGGGCGACTTGACGGCGGAACCCGCGCCGGACCCCGGCGCCCGGACGATCGGCGAGCTGGCGCACCGGCTGCGCGTCACGCCGGCGACCCTGCGGAACTGGGAGCAGGCCGGCATCCTGACGCCCGCGCGCGACGCCGCGGGCTACCGCGTCTACCGCGCGGAGGACGTCCGCGACGCCGACCTCGCCCACCTCCTGCGCCGCGGCGGCTACCCGCTGGGGCACATCGCCACGGTGGTCGAGCAGATCCGGACGGCCGGCGGCACCGAGGAGCTGTCCCGCGCGCTGGCCGGCTGGCAGACGAGGCTCACGGCCCAGGGTGTCGCCATGCTCGACGCGTCGGCGCGCCTCGGCGACTACCTGGCCTTGCGGCGGCGGACGTAATGGGTGATCAGCAGGATGGTGCAGACCAGGGCGACCGAGCCGGCGACCATGCGGAGGGTGAAATCCAGTCCCGTCGCGGAACCGATGCCGTTGACTCCGGCGCTGATGACGAGGACGACCCAGAGGATCGGGGCGATCGTGCGGGCGGGGGTGATGGTGTTGTTTTCCATGACCAGAACGCTAAAGCGGCGCGACGGCCGGCTCGATGGGTTCAGCACCCGGGATCCGGGTAGCGCCTGCACTACCGCTGCGCGTCAGCTGTCGCGGCCGAGGTAGGCGAGCACGGCCAGCACGCGCCGGTGGCCACCTTCGTCCGAGGGCAGGTCGAGCTTCTGGAAGATGTTGCGGATGTGCTTGAGCACCGCGCCGTCGCTGACGACCAGCAGTTCGGCGATGGTGCCGTTGTTGTAGCCCTCGGCCATCAGCGCCAGCACCTCGCGCTCGCGCGCGGTGAGCGCGTCCAGGGGGTCCTTCGCGCGGCTGCGGGCCATCAGCTGGCCGATCACCTCGGGGTCCATCGCGGTGCCGCCCTTCGCGACCCGCTGCAGCGCGTCGAGGAACCGCTCGACCTTGCCGACCCGCTCCTTGAGCAGGTAGCCGACCCCGCCGACGCCGTCGGCCAGCAGCTCGACCGCGTAGCTCGTCTCGACGTGGGCCGAGAGCACCAGCACCGGCAGGCCCGGGTGGATCTCGCGGGCCCGGACGGCGGCGCGCAACCCCTCGTCGCGGTGCGTCGGCGGCATGCGGACGTCCATCACGACGGCGTCCGGCCGGTCCGTCCCGACGAACTCGAGGAAGTCCTCGGCGTTGTCGAACGTCGCGGCCACCTCGATGCCCGACGTCTTCAGCAGCAGCGAAAGTCCTTCGCGCAACAGGGCGTCGTCCTCGGCGATCACGACCCGCATGGCAGCTCCACTCGCAGCTCGGTCGGCCCACCGGGTGGGCTGGTCAGGGTGAGGGTCCCGTCGAAGGCCTCGGCGCGCCGCCGGATCCCGGCGAGCCCGCTGCCGCCGGTCTCCACGGCGCCGCCGCGGCCGTCGTCGCGGATGTCGATGGACAGCAGGCCCGCGGCGCCGCCGAGGGTGATCTCGACCTTCGACGCGTCGGCGTGCTTGGTCACGTTGGCCAGCGCCTCGGCCACGACGAAGTACGCGGCGGCCTCGACCGCCGCCGGCCGTCCGGCGTCGTTCTCGACGGTGAGCGCGACCGGCACCGGGCTGCGCTCGCCGAGGGCGCGCACCGCGCCGGCCAGCCCGCGTTCGCTCAGCAGCGGCGGGTAGATGCTGCGCACGACCGTCCGCAGCTCGGCCAGTGCGTCGGTCGCGGTGTCCTGCGCCTTGACCAGCAGGTCCCGCACGGTGTCCGGGTCACGCTCGTACAGCTGGCCCGCGATGCCCAGCTGGAGCACGACGGCGGCGATCCGCGCCTGCGTCCCGTCGTGCAGGTCACGCTCGATGCGGCGCAGTTCGGCACCGTGCGCCTCCAGGGCGGCGGCCCGGGTCGCCGTCAGTTCGGCGACGCGGTCGGCCAGGACGACGCCCGCGCCGGGCTTGAGCAGCGACCGCGCGGTGCGGGCCTGCCAGCGCGCGACCGGCGGCGCGAGGAACAGCGTCACCGCGGCCATCACGACGCCGCTGAGCACGGCCAGCCCGGCGGTCGGCCACGAGTGCACGAGGATCCCCATCGACGCCTCGATCCCGCCGGGCACTGCCGGCCAGACGGCGGCCGTGACGACCTGCTGGACCGCGCCGAGCGGCAGGCCGATCGCCAGCGCGCCGATGAGCATCCCGGTCGCCGCGTGGAGCGCGAGCCACGCGACGTCACGGCGCGTCGCCGGGTCGGTCACGGGGTTGCCGTCGCGGTAGGGCTCGGGGATCGGCTCGCCGAGCGCGCGGGCGGCGCGGCGGCGATCGAGCCGGACGACCTTGCGCGACAGCCGGATCGCGGGCGCCACCGACGGGATCCCGATGCCGAACGGGCACAGCACGAGCACGACGAACAGGCCGACGAGGGCGAAGATCGACAACAGCGACGTCGCCGCCCCGGCCAGCAGGTAGCGCACCGCCGACCAGCAGGCACGCAAGCGGGTCGTCACGCCGCCAGTGTCCCACCGAGGCACACCCCACCGCCGTGGTGGTGCAGGCGCTACCCCCGATCCACCTCCCCACGGGATCGAACGGACACCGCCACGAACCTAGTTTTGGTGCTACAGAACGAAAGGGATCGTGATGAGCACAGGGTATGCGCTGGAGCTGGCCGAGGTGCGGAAGGTATACGGCCGCGGCGACGGCGCCGTCACCGCGCTCGACGGGGTGTCCGTGGGGGTGCCGCGAGGGACGTTCACCGCCGTGATGGGGCCGTCCGGTTCCGGCAAGAGCACGTTCCTGCACTGCGCGGCCGGGCTCGACCGGCCGACGTCGGGCCGGGTGCTGCTGGGCGACACCGAGATCGGCAAGCTGAAGGAAACCGCGCTCACGCAGCTGCGGCGCAGCCGGATCGGGTTCGTCTTCCAGGCCTACAACCTGCTGCCGTCGCTGAACGTGCTGCAGAACATCACGCTGCCGACGCGGCTGGCCGGCAGCAAGCCGGACCCGCGCTGGCTGCGCGAAATCGTCGAAGGCGTCGGCATCGCGAAGAAGCTCGAACACCGGCCTTCGGAGCTGTCCGGCGGGCAGCAGCAGCGTGTCGCGATCGCGCGGGCGCTCGTCACCCGGCCCGAGGTCGTGCTGGCCGACGAGCCGACCGGCGCCCTCGACACCCGCACCGGACGGCAGGTGCTCGACCTGCTCCGCGCCGTCGTCGAAGGCATGGGCCAGACCGTCCTGATGGTCACGCACGACCCGGTCGCGGCCTCGGCGGCGCACGGCGTCCTGTTCCTCGCCGACGGCAAGCTCGCCGGCCACCTCACGCAGCCCACGCCCGAGCGGGTCGCGGAGCGCATGACGCACCTCGGGGAGTGGTGACCGTGCTGACCCTGGCCCTGCAGACGATCCGGACGCGCATCGGCGGCTTCGCCGGCGCGTTCATCGCGATCCTGTGCGGCGCGGCCCTGGTGGCCGCGTGCGGGATCCTCATGGAGTCCGGCCTGCGCGCCGGCGTGCCGACGCAGCGGTACGCGGCCACGGCCGTCGTCGTCGGCGGCACCCAGTCGGTGCGGCCGCCCGGCGCCGACGCGCTGTCGTCCGAGCAGGTCGGCGAGCAGGCCACCGTGCCCGCGGACCTGGCCGGCCGGCTCGCCGCGGTCCCCGGCGTCCGCGCCGCGGTGGCGGAGCAGAGCTTCCCGGCGCAGGTGGTGACCCGCGACGGGCAGGTGCTGACCGGCGTCCCGTCGCTCGGGCACAACTGGGACGCGGCGGTCCTGGCGCCGTTCACGCTGAGCGCCGGCCGGGCGCCGGCGACCGACGGCGAGGTCGTGCTCGACGCCGACCTGGCCCAGCGCGCCGGCGTCGTCGTCGGCGACCAGGTGCGCGTCATGACGCGGTCGACGCCGGTGCCGTTCCGGGTGTCCGGCGTCGCCACCGCCGCCGGCCTGTCGCGGCAGTCGGCGCTGTTCTTCACGACGTCCCAGGCCGCTCACCTGGCCGCTCGGCCGGGCCAGGTGAACGCGATCGGCGTCCTGGCCGGCCCGGGCGTCGCTCCGGACGCGCTCGCCGACCGCGTGCGGGCCGCGACGGCCGGGGCGCCGGTCGAGGTGACCAGCGGCGTCGAGCGCAGCACCGTCGAGTTCCTCGACGTCAGCCAGACCCGCACGCTGCTGCTCGCGATCGCCGGCTCGTTCGGCGGGTTCGCGCTGATGGTGGCGGTGTTCGTGGTGGCGAGCACCCTCGCGCTCACGATCAACCAGCGGCGGCGCGAGTTCGCGTTGCTGCGGGCCGTCGCGGCGACGCCGAAGCAGATCCGCAAGCTCATCGGCGTCGAGACGACGCTCATCGCGCTGGTCGCCGGCGTGCTCGGCAGCCTGCTGGGGCTGGCGGTCGCCGCCGGGATGCGCGACGCGTTCGCCGCGATCGGCGTCATCCCGGCGGACTTCGGCCTGGTGATCGGCCCGCTCCCGCTGGTGGCGGCGGTGGTTCTCGGCCTGGGCGCGGCGCGGCTGGCGGCCTGGACGGCGTCGCGGCGGCCGTCGACGATCAAGCCGGTCGAAGCGCTCGGCGAGGCCGCGGTGGAGCGGCGTGAGCTCGGCAAGGTCCGGCTCGTCACGGGCTGGGCGCTGGTGCTGATCGGCCTCGGCGGCGCGGCGGTCCCGCTGTTCGTGCACGGCGACGCGGGCACGGCGGCGTCGTCGATGGCGACGCTCGTGACCGTCATCGGGCTGGCGGTCGTGGGGCCGCAGGTGGTCGGGCTGATGGTGCGGGTGCTCGCGCCGGTGCTGTCGCGGGTGTCGCGGATCAGCGGTTACCTGGCCGCGGCGAACAGCCAGGCCAACACGCGCCGGCTGGCGGCGGCGGTGACCCCGCTGATGCTGGCGGTCGCGTTCGCGCTGTCGATGTTCTACAGCCAGACGTCGGCCTCGGCGGCCGCCGAGCAGCAGACGGCGCGATCGACCACGGCGGACTACGTGCTCACGAGCCCGGCGGGCGGCATCTCCCCGGAGGTGGCCGAGGCGGTCCGGCGCGTCCCGGGCGTGGCGGCGGCGACGCCGGTGGTGCGCACCCAGGTGATCGTGGCGACGCCCACGGGCGAAGACATCGACGTCCAGAGCCTGCCGGCGCAGGGCCTGCTGGGCGACCAGGCCGGCGCGACCCTGGACCTGGGCATCTCGGCCGGCCGCCTGGCGGACCTGCGGGGCGACACGGTGGCACTGAGCGAGTCGGAGGCGAGCTGGCTGGGCAAGAAGATCGGCGACCAGGTGGAGTTCTATTACGGAGACGGGGTTCCGGCCACCCTCCGCCTGGTAGCGACGTACACACACGACTTGGCCTTCGGCGACTTCGTATTGCCTGCGTCGCTGGCTCGTGCGCACACCGGCGACCAGCTGGACGACTCGGTCCTGGTCCGCCGTTCGCCCACCGCGGATCCCTCGGCCGTGTCCGCGGCTTTGGGCGCGGTCGCCGAGCGCTACCCGGGTTTGGGTTTCACCGCGGCGTCCCCGGAAACGGGCGGCCAGCGTCAGGCCCAGTTCTACTTGAACCTGGTGGCGGTCGGCGTGCTGATCGGCTACGTCGCGATTTCGGTGGCCAACACCCTGGTGATGAGCACCGCCCAGCGCGGCCGAGAGTTCGCGTTGATGCGCTTGGTGGGCACAACGCGCGGCCAGGTGATCCGGATGATGCGCCTGGAGGCACTGGCCACGGTCGGGGTCGCGGTGGTCGTGGGAACGCTGGTTCCGTTGGTACCGCTGGCGTTGCTGAACATGGGCCTGAGGGGGACCGTGGTGCCGTCGGGCTCGCCGACCGTCTACTTGGGAATCATCGCGGGTGCGGTGTTGCTGGGGTTGCTGTCGATGGGCCTGTCGACCCGGGTAGCGCTGCGAGCCAAGCCGATCGACGCCATCGGGCTGCGGGAGTAGCCGCGGATCCGCCCTGCTGCAGTCAGTACCGCAGCAGGGCGGAGATTCGCGGGCCGCCGCACGGCCTCAGCCGCTTCCGGGATCGGCCGCCGGCCACAGACCCAGCCTGGAGAAGTGTTCGCGGACATGGGCACGGACCTTCTCGTCCAGCTCGGCGACGAGCGCGATCGTCTGACGGGATTCGGTCGCCGCTTCGGTGTGCTTCCCGGTCGCCGCCAGGGACCGGACCAACGCCACCAGCGCGCGAGCGACCCGAGCGTGGTCGGCGAGGGACCGCCGGCATCCTCGCGGCCCAGCCCGCGGTACGGCCACACAACCTGCGCAGTCAACGGCGTTCGCAATAGCCGCTGCGCGCGGCTCGAAACTCTCGAAAATCTTCGAAAGTTATTGCCCAACCAACCGTGCGGAAATCATGCTTCCGTCATCCTGGCTTGCCTGCCAGCCTCAATGAGGAGGAAGCATGCGCACCAAGAACCACGGCCGCTTCAGGGCGTTGACCGGCGGGGTCGCCCTGGCGCTGATCGCCGCGTTGACGCCGGGTGTCGCCCACGCCGACACCGTTGTCACCACCAACCAGACCGGGACCAGCAACGGCTACTACTACTCCTTCTGGACCGATGGTGGTGGCTCGGTTTCGATGACGCTCGGCTCCGGTGGCAACTACCGCACCTCCTGGAGCAACACCGGGAACTTCGTCGCCGGCAAGGGGTGGAGCAACGGGAGCCGGCGGACCGTGAACTACTCCGGCAGCTTCAACCCCTCCGGCAACGGCTACCTCGCGCTCTACGGCTGGACGTCGAACCCGCTCGTCGAGTACTACATCGTCGACAACTGGGGCACCTACCGGCCGACCGGTACCTACAAGGGCACCGTCACCAGCGACGGCGGCACCTACGACGTCTACCAGACGACGCGGTACAACGCGCCGTCCGTCGAAGGGACCAAGACCTTCAACCAGTACTGGAGCGTGCGGCAGCAGAAGCGGACCGGTGGCACCATCACCACCGGCAACCACTTCGACGCGTGGGCGCGCTACGGCATGCGGCTCGGCAACTTCAGCTACTACATGATCCTCGCGACCGAGGGTTACCAGAGCAGCGGCAACTCGAACCTGACGGTGGGCTGATCATGCGCAAATCCCTGGTGGCCGCCGCCATGCTGGCCGCGGCGAGCACGATCTCCGTCACCCCGGCCCACGCGGCCGCCTGTTCCGGGTACGTCGGGCTCACCTTCGACGACGGTCCGTCCAACGGCAACACTCCTGCACTGCTGAACGCGTTGCGGCAGAACGGCTTGCGCGCGACGATGTTCAACGAGGGCCAGTACGCGGCCGCGTACCCGGCGCAGGTGCGGGCGGAGGTGAGCGCCGGGATGTGGGTCGGCAACCACAGTTACACGCACCCGCACCTGATCCAGCAGAGCCAGTCCCAAGTGGACTCGGAGGTCTCCCGGACGCAGCAGGCGATCGCCGGCGCGGGCGGCGGCACCCCGCGCCTGTTCCGGCCGCCGTACGGCGAGACCAACACGACCCTCCGGACGGTCGAAGCGAAGTACGGTCTCACCCAGATCATCTGGGACGTCGATTCGCAGGACTGGAACGGCGCGAGCGTGGACGCGATCGTCGCGGCCAACGCCCGGCTGCAGAACGGCCAGATCATCCTGATGCACGAGTGGCCGGCCAACACCCGGACGGCGATCCCGCGCATCGCGCAGGGGCTGGCCTCCCGCGGCCTGTGCGCGGGGATGATCTCCCCGCAGACGGGCCGCGCGGTCGCGCCGGCCTGAACCGGACGCGCGGTGGCTCCCCGGCGAGCCGCCGCGCGTCAGTTCACGTACCACTCGACCCGGACGGCCGTCGCCGACCGGGTCCGCAGCTCCGCGCACACCTCGTGCGTCACGAGCACGCCCGTGCGCCGGCAGAGCCGGGGCACCCCGTCGATCTCGCTCGCCGGCGTGAAACCGTGCGGCACCAGGTAGCCGCGCATCACGTCGGTGGCGCGGTCGCCGGTGGCGTCCAGGACACCCCAGCACCCGCCGGACCCGCAGCCGACGGTCCGCACGACCGTCAGCTGCGACGGCCCGGGCGCGACGCCTTCGTCCCCGGGCGGCGCCTCCCACTCCGAGAACACGACGACGCCGGCCGCCACGAACCCGACGACCACCATGGTGAGCAGCAGCGAGCTGGGACGCTGCCGTTCGACGAGCATCCCGACGGCGCCGACGACGGCCGCGAGAGCGGTGTGGAACCAGTAGACCTCGATCGCCGCGGGCACCCACGGCCCGGCCAGCTCGAGCCCGCGCGGCACCGTGAACCAGGCCAGCAGGAGCAGCAGCACCAGCCCGAAGAGCACGCCGGTTCGCGGTGCCGTCGCGAGGAAGCACCAGGCGATGATCGGGAGCATCCCGAAGAAGGCCGCGAAGGGGTGCTCCCAGGAGAACGCGGCGACGACGCCGGCGGCGACGACCAGTGCGATCCGCCACCAGTGCCGACCCAGCCACGACGGCACGGTGATCGGTTCGGCTACCCCGGAGTCGGTCACCGGGTGATTATCCCGGCGCCTGTGCCGATGGGGCAGCGCGCTGCCTAGCGGAGTTCCTCACCGAGCGCCCGCCGTACCGCCGAGCGCAGCCAGGAGTGCCCGCCGTCTGCGGAGTTCCGTGGGTGCCACGCCATGCCGATCACCACCGGTGGCAGCGGCAGCGGCACCTCCAGCAGCCGCAGCCCCAGTGCGCGGGCCGCCTCCGTCATCGGGCCGGTCTCGCCGCCCGGCACCAGGCACACCAGGTCCGTCCGCGCCGCCAGCGTCATCGCCGTCAGGTGGCTGGGCAGCACCGCCACCACCCGCCGTCGCAGGTCGACGTCCGCCAGGGCCGCGTCCGCCGGGCCCGTGAAGCGGCCCCGGCGGCTCACCACCACGTGCGACGCCGCCGCGAAGCGGGCCGGTGTCAGGCGCCCCTCGGTCAGCGGGTGGCCCGCGCGGACCCCCGCCGCCATGTGCAGGGTGACCAGGGGTTCCGTGCGGGTTTCCGGGTCCGCGTGGTCCAGGGCCCCGACCTCGAGGTCGACCTGGCCGTCGCGCAGGGCCGGGCCGCCCTCCAGCTCCTCGGCCCGGAACCGCACCGACACCCCGGGTGCCTCCGCAGCCGCGAGGTCCAGCAGGCCCGGGGCCAGCGCCGCGGCGACGATGTCGGCCGCCTGGACCGTGAACGTCCGGTGCAGCGTCAGCGGGTCGACGTCCTCGCCGGGGGAGAGCAGCGCCCCGCAGCGGCGGACCACCGCCGCCACCTCGTCGCGCATCGCCTCCGCTCGCGGCGTCGGCACCATCGCCTGCCCCGCGCGCACCAGCAGCGGGTCGCCCAGCAGCCGCCGCAGCCGGGCCAGGGTGCGGCTCATCGCCGCCGGGGACGTGCGCAGCCGCTCCGCCGCGCGCGTGACGCTGTGTTCGGCCAGCAACGCGTCCAGCGCCACCAGCAGGTTCGCATCGATGTTCACCAGCATCGTTCCGATCTGAGCAACTATCCCGTGCCGACATTCCTATTGTGGCAATCCCGCCGCACGACGCAAGGTGGGACCAGAACGAACGAAGGAGAAACCAAGATGTCCACCTACCCCCGCCCCGGCGACCGGATCGCCGTCGTCAGCCAGAGCGGTCCCACCGTCACCCTGTTCGACGCCGTCACCCACGAGGCCGGCGCCGTCCTGACCGTGCCGGCCGAGCCGCACGAGCTGTGTTTCGACGCCGAACACCGGCTGCTCTACTGCACCAGCGCCTACGTCCGCGGCTACTACGGCGCCCACGACGGCCACAACCACCAGGTCACCGTCATCGACCCGGACGACGGTGAGATCGTCGAGGTGCTCGACCTGTCGCCCGAGCACGGGCCGCACGGCCTGGCCCTCGACCCGGCCCGGCGGCTGCTCTACGTCAGCGTCGAGGCCGGTCCGGCGGGCCCCGGCGGGGTCGTCGTCGTGGACACGACCACGCGCCGCGTGCTGCGCCGCATCGACACCCTCGCGCCCGGCCCGCACTGGTTCGCCATCGACCCGGACGGCCTGCGCGGGTACGCGGCGAACAAGGAAGCGCCGTTCGTCACGGTGGTCGACCTGGCCACCGGCGAGCTGCTCGACAAGATCGCCGTGGCCGGCAGCGAGGGCATCGCCGTCAGCCCGGACGGCGCGACCGTCGCGGTGGCCGTGCGGGACGCCGAGCCCGGCGTCGCGCTGATCGACACCCGGAGCGGCACGGTCGTGCGGACCCTGCCCGCCGCCCACGCCGTCATCCCGGTGCACTGGACGGCCACCGGCCTGCTGCTGGCCGGCGAGCAGCACCGCCCCGACGGCCGCCTGTCCGTCTGGAAGGGCACGTCGCCCGAGGCGCTGGAGCTGGTCGGGACGGCGGAGGTCGGCACGATGCCGCTGACGCTGACGTCGTCCCCCGACGGCGACCGCGCGTACGTCTCGGCGGTGGTCGGTTCCACGGTCACCGTGGTCGACCTGGCGGATCCCGCGAAGCCCACCGTCGTCGACACGCTCGCCGTGCCGCGCGCCGGCGAGCCCGGCGCGCACGGCCTGGCCTACATCCCGGCCGGCTGAGGACTGGAACCGGCGGGGCGCATGAGGCAGGGTGGGCGGAACGAGGAGGCAACGATGCCCGATGAGACGTTCACCCTGCCCGGAAGCGTGACCGCGTACCGCTGGGACCCGGTGGGGCCGCCGGTCGGCGTGCTGCAGCTGACCCACGGCATGGGGGAGCACGTGCTCCGCTACGACCGGGTCGCCCGCGCGTTCACCGATCGCGGGTTCGCCGTCTACGGCCAGGACCACCGCGGCCACGGCGCGTCCATCCGGGACACACCCGGCGACCTCGGCCCGGACGGCTGGCCGGCGCTGGTCGCCGACATCGGCGTGCTCACCGCGCACATCCGCGACGAACAGCCGGGCCTGCCGGTCGTCCTGCTCGCGCACAGCATGGGCTCGTTCGCGGCCCAGCAGTACCTGCTCGACCACTCGGCGGACGTCGACGCGGCCGTCCTCACCGGCACGGCCGCGCTCGACGTCCTGGAGCCGGCGCTGGACCTCGACCAGCCGCTGGACCTGGCGATGTTCAACGCGCCGTTCCAGCCGCCGCGCACGGACTACGACTGGCTCAGCCGCGACGAGTCCGAAGTGGACGCCTACGTCGCGGACCCGTTGTGCGGCTTCGGGATCGACCCGGCGAACACGAAGGCGATGTTCGCCGGTGCCCGTCGGCTGGCCGATCCCGAAGCAGTCGGCGGGATGCGCGAGGACCTGCCGATGTACCTGGCCGTCGGTGAGCAGGACCCGGTCAACGGCAACCTCGCGCTGTTCGACGTCCTGGTCCAGCGCTACCGCGACGCGGGCATCAAGGACCTGACGGTCAAGGTCTACCCGGGCGCCCGGCACGAGATCCTCAACGAGACGAACCGCGCCGACGTCGTCGCGGAACTGCTGGCGTGGACGGAAAAGCTGGTCTAGAGCCAGTCGTGCTCGCGGGCGTAGCGGGCCGCTTCGTGACGCGTGCGGGTCTGGGTCTTCTGCATCGCGTTCGAGAGGTAGTTGCGGACCGTGCCCTCCGCGAGGTGCAGCTGACCCGCGATGTCGGCGACCGCGAACCCTTCGCG
Source organism: Amycolatopsis sp. NBC_00348 (assembly GCF_036114655.1). Taxonomy (NCBI): domain Bacteria; kingdom Bacillati; phylum Actinomycetota; class Actinomycetes; order Pseudonocardiales; family Pseudonocardiaceae; genus Amycolatopsis; species Amycolatopsis sp. NBC_00348. The sequence continues at coordinate 9,878,271 of NZ_CP107994.1, forward strand.
GGTCGCGCGCAGGACGTCGACTTCGCGGTCGGTGAGCGGGCAGTCGTCGACGACGGCGAGCGCGGAGACGTCCGGGTCGATCCAGCGCTTGCCCTCGTGCAGGGTCTTGATCACCGACGTGATGTGCGCCGGTTCCGCCGACTTGCTGACGAACCCCTGGACACCGAGCTTCAGCGCCTTGCGCAGCACTCCGGGCCGGGCGTGCCGGGTGAGCATGAGGATCACCTGGTCCGGCCGCGTGCGGCGGATCTCGGCGACGGCGCCGAGCCCGTCCACGTGGGGCATTTCGAGGTCGATCACGAGCACGTCCGGCCGGTGTTCCAGGGTGGCCTTCACGGCTTGTTCGCCGTCTTCGGCCTCGGCGAGCACGGTGATCTCGCCCTCGAGGGGCAGCAACGCCGCCAACGCCTTGCGCAGCAACGCCTCGTCGTCGGCGAGCACCACGGTCGTCATCGGACGTCCCCCCGTCGCGGGAAAACGGCCGCCGTCAGGAACCGGCCGTCCTGCTGTTCCACCTTCAGCTCGCCCCCGCCCTCCGCCAGCCGCTGCCGCAGCGTGGCGAGGCCGTTCAGCTCGGGCGGTCCGCTCTCCTGCGCGCCGTCGTTGACGATGCTGATCCCGGACTCCGTGAGCGTGATCCGCACCTGCTCGGCCTGGGCGTGGCGCAGGATGTTCGTTGTCGTCTCGCGCAGGACCTGGCCGAGCAGCTCGCCCGCCCGCGCGTCGACCTCGGCCTCGCGGTCGACGCGCACGTGGATGCCCGCGGCCTCGAAGAGGTTCTTCGCGTTCTCCAGCTCCGCGGACAGGTTGAGCCGCCGCTGGGCGTAGGCGAGCTCCTTGGTCTGGACGATCGTGTCGCCGACCAGGGTGTGCACTTCCTGTAGCTCCTCTTGGGCCCGGTCGACGTCGCTGCGCAGCAGCTTTTCGGCCAGCGCGACCTTCAGCTTGACGACGTGCAGCGTGTGGCCCTGGATGTCGTGCAGGTCGCTGGCGAAGCGCATGCGTTCGCGGATGACGGCCAGCTCCGCCTCGCGGTCGCGGGACTGCTCCAGCTCGGCCACCAGGTCGTAGAACCGCTGGCTGACGAACGTGAACGCGGTCGACACCACGACGGACACGGCCGGGATGACGACGAACTGCATCAGCCGTCCGATGCCGTGGCCGGGGCCGGGGTGCACGAACAGGTTCGTTGAGCCCAGCGCGGCGACCAGCACGCCCAGCCCCAGCAGGGCCGCGATGCGGTGGCGGGGCAGCGGCGGGATGGTGAACGAGCCGACGACGCACAGGCCGTAGAACGAGGAGGAGTCGTCGTTGATCGCCCCGGCGAGCCAGACCGCCGCGGTGATGGCCACGCAGGGCCGCGCGACGCGGATGAAGTCGCCCGCGGTCCAGCGCTCCGCGGTCGCCAGCGCGGCGGCCAGGCCGATGACCTGCAGCACGACGTGCCACCAGGTGCGGGCGGTGAGCACCACCAGCAGCACCCCGACGAACGCCAGCGGCGGCACCGTCGTGATGAGGTTGAGCCGGCGCAGCCGTTCCTGCACCGCCCCGCCCGTCCAGGTCGCCCGGCGCGCGAGCGTGGTCACCTCCATATCCCGAGCGTAACGGCCACGGCGGGCCCCACCAGTGACACCACGTCATGTCCTGTGGTGACGTGGCCACACTGCCGCCGGGGCGCGAACGGGGCTGGAATCGGAGCATGTCCACGACACCAGTCATCGACGTCGACCACCTGAACCTCACCTACGGCGGCTTCCACGCCGTGCGGGACCTCTCGTTCCAGGTCGAGCGCGGCGAGCTGTACGCGCTGCTCGGGACGAACGGCGCCGGCAAGACCTCGACCCTCGAGACCGTCGAGGGCCACCGCGCGCCCACCTCGGGCGCCGTGCGGGTGTTCGGGAAGAGCCCGCGCGACCGCGCCGCGGTGCGGCCGCGGATGGGGATCATGCTGCAGGAGAGCGGGTTCTCCCCGGACCTGACCGTGCGCGAGTCGGTCCGGCTGATCGGCAGCCTCACCGAGCGGGCCGACAACGTCGAGCGCGTGCTCGGCATCGTCGACCTCACGCGCAAAGCGGGCACGAAGGTGTCGCAGCTGTCCGGCGGCGAGAAGCGGCGGCTGGACTTCGCCACCGCCGTCTACGGGACGCCGGAGCTGATCTTCCTCGACGAGCCCACCACCGGCCTGGACATCCAGTCCCGCGACGCGCTCTGGGACGCCGTCGACCGGCTGCGCGAGGACGGCTCGACCATCGTGCTCACCACGCACTACCTCGAAGAGGCCCAGCAGCGCGCCGACCGCATCGGCCTGATGCACGAGGGCACCTTCCACCGCGAGGGCACCGTCGCCGAACTGACGCGGACGCTGCCCTCGACCATCCACTTCGCCCTCCCGCCGCACGCGCCGGCGCCGCCGCTGCAGGCCACGCGCGAGCCGGACGGCCGGTTCCTCATCGAGACCTTCGGCCTGCAGAAGGACCTCCACACCGTGCTCGCCTGGGCGCAGGACCACGCGGTCGAGCTGCGCGGGCTCGAAGCCGGCCCGACCCGCCTCGACGACGTCTTCCGCGCCATCAGCAACTCCTGAGAAAGGGGCCTTTCCCATGCTTTCGATCGCTCGCGGCGAGCTGATCCAGATCTTCCGCAACCGGCTGGTCCTGGTCACCGCCCTGCTCCTGCCGGTCGCGTTCAGCGCGTTCCTCATCAACCAGCACGAGCTGTTCACCAAGGTGGGCAGCCTCGGTTACATCGCGGCGCTGGCCCTGTTCTTCGTGGTGAGCATCGGGCTCTACACGACGTCGGTGACGACGCTCGCGTCCCGCCGCCAGAACCTCTTCCTCAAGCGCCTGCGCTCCACCGCGGCCGGTGACGTCGGCATCCTCGCCGGGCTGCTGGTGCCGATCACCGTGCTCACGCTGGTGCAGGTCACCGTGATCCTGGGGGTGCTGGCCGCGGTCACCGACCGGCCCGCCCACCCGCTCCTGCTGGTGGCGGCGGTCGTCTCGACGATCGTCATGATGCTCGCGCTGGGCCTGGCCACGGCCGGCCTGACCAACTCCCCGGAGCACGCCCAGGTCACCACGCTGCCGGTCACCGTCGGCGTCGTCGCCGTGGCCGGGTGGGTCGGCGCCACCGGCACCGAGCAGCTCACGCTGCTCAAGCGCCTGCTCCCCGGCGGCTCGGCCACCGAACTGATCCTCGACGCCTGGAACGGCGGCGTCGCACTGGGCGACTCGCTGATCCTGCTCGCGCCCACGCTGGCCTGGGTGATCGTCGCGATCGCGCTGGCCACCCGCCTCTTCCGCTGGGAGCCGCGCCGGTGACGCCGCGGGCGTCCACAGTGGACTGACTCGCCGGGGCCGGCTTCGCCTTCTCACCCGGCTGATGGGCCGGTGGCCGTCGATCGGCTTCCTCGACGACCGGAATCAGCGCCGATCGGGAGTTCCGCGGCGTTCCTGGAGTCCTATGAGGACATTCGCGGGCGCGTCTTCACGGCCGTCGAACGGGAGACCGCGTGGGCGGCCGGCTTGTGGCCCGCCGTGCACGGCGACCGCTGCGCAGCGAACCCGGCTCACCACTGTTCGTGACCCCCGGCCGGCGGAAATCTTGCCGGACCACCCGTAGCCGGGCGCCCGTGGCAAGATCGGCCGGGTGCAGATCGGGATGCTGGGACCGTTCGAGGTGCGCACGGACGACGGCGGCACCGCCGACGTGCCGGGCGCCCGGCTGCGCGGGCTGCTGATCGCCCTCGCGCTCGAACCGGGGCACGTGGTCCCGAAGACGACGCTCGTCGACTGGATCTGGGGTGAGCACCCGCCCGCGGAAGCGGCGAACGCCTTGCAGCGCCTGGTTTCCCGGCTGCGGAAAGCACTGCCGGACGGCTCGGTCGAGGGGCAGCCGGACGGCTACCGGCTGAAGGTGGACCCCGACGCCGTCGACGCCGTCCGGTTCGAGCGGCTGGTCACCCGCGCCCGCACCGAGGACGACCCGCGGCTGCTGCGCGAGGCCGTCGGGTTGTGGCGTGGCGCGGCCATGCAGGACGTCGGTCTCGCGGAGAGCGAGGCCTTCGACGCGGCCGTCACCCGGCTCGAGGCGTTGCGCCTGACCGCCGTGGAGGACCGGTTGGACGCGGAGATCGGCGCCGGCCGCGGCGCGGACCTCGTCGCGGAACTGACCGACCTGGTGGCCGCGCACCCGGTGCGCGAACGGCTCGTCGCCGCGTTGATGCGCGCCCTCGCCGCGGCCGGCCGCGACACCGAAGCCCTGCTCGTCTACCAGCGCACGCGGGAAGCCCTGGCCGACGCGCTGGGCGTCGACCCGTCACCGGAGCTGGCCGCGGTGCACGTCGCGCTGCTGCGCGGCGAGCTGGCGCGGCGGGAGGAGACCCGGCAGACGAACCTGCGCGCCGAGCTGACCAGCTTCGTCGGCAAGGACGCCGATGTGGAGACGGTCCGCGACCTCGTCGCCGCGCACCGGCTCGTCACCCTGATCGGGCCCGGTGGTTCGGGAAAGACCCGGCTGGCCACGGAAACCGCCCGCACGCTGCTCGGCGGCTTCCCGGACGGCGCCTGGGTGGTGGAACTCGCGGCCCTCGGCGCGAACGGCGATGTCGCCCAGGCGACGCTGTCGGCGCTGCGGCTGCGGGACGCGCTGCTCGCCGAGGCGACGGACGCGGAAGCGACGGACCGGGTCGTCGCCGCGGTCCGCGACCGGGACGTGCTGCTGGTCCTGGACAACTGCGAGCACGTGATCGAGTCGGCGGCGGCGTTCGCCCACCGCGTGCTCGGCGAGTGCCGCCGGCTCCGGATCCTCGCGACGAGCCGGGAACCCCTCGGCATCACCGGCGAGGCGCTCTGGCAGGTCGTGCCGCTGGTCCTGCCCGCGGCCGACGCCGGACCCGGCGAGATCGAGGCCGCGCCGGCCGTCCGGCTGCTGCGGGACCGGGCCGGCGCGGTGCGCACGGACCTCGCGACCGACGCCGCCACGGCGTCGACGCTGGCCCGCATCTGCCGGGCGCTGGACGGGATGCCGCTGGCCATCGAGCTCGCCGCGGCCCGGCTGCGCACGATGTCCCCCGGCCAGCTCGCCCACCGGCTCGACGACCGGTTCCGCCTGCTGACCGGCGGGAGCCGTACCGCACTGCCGCGGCACCGCACGCTGCGCGCGATGGTCGACTGGAGCTGGGAACTGCTGACCGGCGCCGAACGGACGGTCCTGCGCCGGCTCGCGGTGTTCTCCGGCGGGGCGAGCCTGGACGCGGCCGAGCGCGTCTGCGCCGGTGCCGCCGTCGAGGCGTGGCAGGTGTTGGAACTGCTGACCGCGTTGACGGAGAAGTCGTTGGTGGTCACGGGAAACGATGCGGCGCCGCGCTACCGGATGCTCGGCACGATCAAGGAGTACGCCGCCGAGCGGCTCGCCGAGGCGGGGGAGGCGGAGCAGGCGCGGCACGCTCACCTCGCGTACTTCACCGAGCTCGCCGAAACCGCGGAGCCGCACCTTCGCCGCGTCGAGCAGCTGGACTGGCTGGCCACGCTCGCGGCCGAGCACGACAACATCGGGGCCGCGATGCGCGGCGCGCTCGCGGCCGGCGAGGCCCAAGGCGCGATGCGGCTCGCGGCGGGCGCCGCCTGGTACTGGTGGCTCGGCGGGCACAAGGCCGAGAGCAACGAGCTGATCATGGCGGCCACCGCCGTGCCCGGCGAGGTGACCGACGACGTCCGCGCCACGGTGTACGGCTACGCCACGATGTTCCTGAGCTCCGGGCGGGGCGGGGACCAGTACCGGGCCGAGGAGTGGATCCACAAGGCGTACGCGTTCACTCAGCGCAGCCCGCGCCACCACCCGATCTGGGGCGTCGTCGGCGCGCTGGAACGGCTGCTGCAGGCGCCGGAGGAGCCCCTGCCCGCGTGGGAACCGCTGCTCGCCGACGAAGATCCGTGGGTCCGCGCCCTCGCCCGGCTGCACCTGGGCAAGATGCGGATCGAGCTCGGCCGGGAGGGGCGGGCCGCGGACGAGTACCTCGAGCTGGCGCTGGCCGAGTTCCGCGCGCTCGGCGAACGGTGGGGGATCGCGTTCGCCCTGATGGAGCTGGCGAACCGGATCGCCACCCGCGGCGAGTTCGCGCAGGCGTGCGAGCACTACGAAGCCGCGATCGCCGTCGTCACCGAGGTCGGCGCGCTCGACGACGTCGTGCCGATGCGGTCGAGGCAGGCCCAGCTGTTCTGGCTCTCGGGCGACGCGGAGGCGAGCGAAGCGGCCATGGCGGAGGCGCAGCGGCACGCGGAACGCGTCGCCTGGCCGAGCGCGCTGGCCGAGCTGGCCCTGGCGAAGGCGGAGCTCGCCCGCTGGAGCGGCGACGCCGAGCAGGCCCGCCACCAGCTCGACGCCGCGAAGGCGTTGCTGGGCGAGGCCGCCGAGCTGCCCGGCGTCCGCGCGATGACGCGGGACCTGCTGGGCTACCTCGCCGACGACGTCGCCGAGTCCCGCGACCACCGCGCCGCGGCCCTGCGCGCGGCGACCGAGGCGGGACACCCGCTGACGATCGCCCAGGTCCTCGTCGGGTTCGCGGACGTGGCCCTGCGTGAAGACCGCCCCGCGCAGGCCGTGCGGCTGCTCACGGCGAGCGCCGGCCTGCGCGGCCTGCAGGACTGTTCCCACCCGGACGTGGCCCGGCTCGAGCAGGCCGCACGAGACCGCCTCGGCGGCGAGGGGTTCGCCGAGGCGGTTCGCGAGGGCACGGAAACGGCGTGGAGCGAGCTGGTCAAGCCCTCGTGAGTGGTCAGGGCGGTTCTAACCGCCCTGACCACTCACGACCACCGGCACCGAGGTCCAGGCGAGGTGGTCACGCCCGCTTCTTGAACGTCGCCCGCGCCCAGAGGTAGCCGACCGCCGCGATCCCGGCGCACCAGGCCAGGGCCGGGATCACGTCGGCCGCCGCCGGGGCGCCGTCGAGCAGGCCGCGCAGGGTCTCGATGATCGGCGTGAACGGCTGGTACTCCGCGAACTGCCGCAGGCCCGGGCCCATCTTCTCGGCCGGGACGATCGCGCTGCTGAAGAACGGCAGCATGACCAGCGGCACGGTGGCCAGCCCGGCCGTCTCCGGGGACTTCGCCGCCAGGCCCAGCGCGACGGTGAACCAGCCGGCCGCGACCCCCAGCAGCACGACGATCCCGGCCACGCCGAGCCAGCCGAGCAGGCTCGCCGACGTGCGGAACCCCAGCAGGAACGCCACCCCGACGAGCGCGGCGATGGCGACCAGGTTCGTCAGCAGGCTGGCGACGACGTGCCCGGTCAGCACCGCGCCGCGGGAGACGTCCATGACCTTGAAGCGGTTGATGATGCCCTTCGTCATGTCGGAGTTCACCGACGTCGCGGTCGCGCCCAGGCCGTAGCAGACGGCCAGCAGCATCAGCCCCGGCGTCGCGTAGTCCACGTAGTCGACGCCGACGCTGAACGCGTCGCCGAGCATGTACACGAACATCAGCATGATCACGATCGGCATCAGCACCGCGTTGAACACCGACGTCGGGTTCCGGGCGATGTGCTTGAAGTTGCGGCGCACCATGACCTGCGTGCTCATTTCACGGTCACCTTCGTGTTGTGGCCCGTCAGGGCGAGGAAGACGTCGTCGAGGTCCGGCGTGTGGACGGAGAACCCCTCGGCACCGACCGCGTACTCGTCGAGCCGGTCGAGCAGGGCCCGCAGCGAGTGCGTCCCGCCGTCACTGGGCACCCGCAGGGCCAGGGCTTCGTCGTCGCGCGTGGCGCCGGGGAAGATCCGCGCGGCGGCGTCGAGTTCGGCGGCGGTGGTGAACCGGAGCCGGACGTGCGTGCCGGGGAGCCGGTGCTTGAGCTCGTCGGGCGTGCCCTGGGCGACGAGCTTTCCCCGGTCCAGCACCGCGATCCGGTCGGCGAGCCGATCGGCTTCCTCGAGGTACTGCGTGGTGAGGAAGATGGTGACGCCGCCGTCGACCAGCTCGCGGATGATCGTCCACATCGTCCGGCGGCTGCGCGGGTCCAGGCCGGTCGTCGGCTCGTCCAGGAAGATGATCCGCGGGTCGCCGACGAGCGTCATCGCCAGGTCCAGCTTCCGGCGCATGCCGCCGGAGTAGGCCGACGCGAGCTCGCCCGCCGAGTCCGTCAGGTCGAACCGCTCGAGCAGCTCGGGGACGACCCGGCCGTCCGCCCGCTTCAGGTCCACCATCAGCTGCAGGTTCTCCCGGCCCGTCAGCAGCTCGTCGACCGCCGCGAACTGCCCGGTGACGCCGATCTGGGCGCGCACGGCCTTGGCCGCGGTCCCGACGTCGTGCCCGCCGACGCGGACCGTCCCGCCGTCGGCCTGCATCAGCGTGGTCAGCACGTTCACCGTGGTCGTCTTGCCCGCGCCGTTCGGGCCGAGCAGGGAGAAGACCGTGCCTTCGGGGACGTCGAAGCCGACGCCGTCGAGCACGACCTTGTCCTTGAACGCCTTGCGCAGCCCGGAAACCTCGATCGCCGTCACTGGTCCGCCGCCGTCCAGGTCACCGGCAGCTCGTGGACGCCGTAGATGTTCATGTCGGTCCGCAGCTTCACCTCGCTCGCGGGGACGGCCAGTTCCAGCGTCGGGAAGCGGCGCAGCAGCGCCTCGAACCCGGCGCGCATCTCGATCCGGGCCAGCTGCTGGCCGAGGCACTGGTGGACGCCGTGACCGAAGGACAGGTGCCCGCGGGCCGTGCGGTGGACGTCCAGGACGTCGGGGTTCTCGAAGCGTTTCGGGTCGCGGTTGGCGGCCAGCAGCGAGACGACGACGGTCGAGCCCTCGGGGATGGTCTCGCCGCCGAGCTCGATGTCCTCGGTGGCGTAGCGGTAGAAGATGTCGGCGACGGACAGGTAGCGCAGCAGCTCCTCGACGGCCCCGGGCAGCAGCGCCGGGTCGGCGGCCAGCTCGGCTCGCTGCGCGGGGTGCTCCAGCAGCGCGAAAGTGCCCAGCGACAGCATGTTCGCGGTGGTTTCGTGGCCCGCGAGCAGCAGCAGGAAGGCGACGCCGGTCAGTTCTTCGATGCTGAGGTCGTCCTGGCCGGCCAGATCGGACAGGATGTCGTCACCGGGCTCGGCGCGTTTGCGCGTGACCAGCTCGGCGAGAAAGGTGTTCAGCGCGATGTAGGCGCCCATCTTCTGTTCGAGCGGCTGCTCCTTGACCATGAACTGGGCCGAGTTCGCCTGGAACTCCGCGCGGTCGGCGTAGGGGACGCCGAGCAGTTCGCAGATCACCAGCGACGGCACCGGGAGAGCGAACTCCGCGACGAGGTCGATCGGCGGCGTCAGCTTCGCCAGCACGTCCAGCTGCCGCTCGACGACGTCGACGATGTGCGCTTCGAGCTGCTTCATCCGCTTGACGGTGAAGGCCCCGGTGAGCCTTTTCCGCAGCCGGCTGTGATCCGGCGGGTCCATCGCGATGAAGACGCCGGGAAGCGGCGGAGACGGCTCGGTGGCGACGGGCATCCCGGGCGTCTCGTACGGCACGTGGAGCACACCGATGTCCTGCCGCGAGCTGAAGCGCGGATCGGCCATGAGCGCCCGGACGGCGTCGTACCCGGTGACGAGCCAGCCTTCGTGGCCGTCGGGGAAGAGCAGCGGGCTGACGGGCCGCGTCTCCCGCAGCCGGGTGATCTCACGGGGCGGGTCGAAGGGGCCGGCGTCGCGGTCCATGGGCAGGCCTGCGGTCTTGGTCATCGAAGTGCCTTTCGTGGCGGGCTGGTGAAGCCACGATCACGGCCGGAGCTGACACGCACCTGACACCGCCCTGACACGGCTGCGTCAGCCGCGTCCCCGGCCGGTCTCGGGGAGGCGGACCGTGACCAGCAGGCCGCCGTCCGCGCGGGGGGTCAGCTCCAGGTGCCCGTCGTGGGCCCGGACGATGCTGTGCACGATCGCCAGCCCGAGGCCGACGCCCGCGTGCTCGTCGGTGCGGGTGCGCTGGGTGCCGCGCTGGAACGGCTCGGTGAGCGTCGGCACCAGGTCCGCGGGCAGCACCCGGCCCGTGTTCTCGACCCGCAGCACACTCGCGTAGCGCCTCGCCTCGGTGCGGACCGTCACGGCGCCGCCGTCGGGGAGGTTGTGGACGATGGCGTTCTGCACGAGGTTCGTCAGCATCCGCAGCAACAGCTCTGCGGAGCCGACGCTCCGGGTCGGCTCGCCGGTGACGTCGAGCGTGATCCCGCGCTGTTCGGCGAGCGGAAGCAGCGTCTCGGCGGCTTCTTCGGCGATGAGCGAGAGGTCGACGGCCTCGCGGGTGAAGCTCCCGCGCTCGCCGCGGCTGAGCAGCAGGAGGGCCTCGGTGAGGTCGATCGCCCGCGCGTTGACGGCGTGGAGGCGTTCGACGAGCTCGCTCCGGTCCCGGGTGGGGTCGGTGCGGGCGACGTCGAGGAGCGTCTTCGAGATCGCCAGCGGGGTGCGCAGCTCGTGCGAGGCGTTGGCGGCGAACCGCCGCTGCTCGGCGACGTGGGCTTCGAGCTGCCCGAGCATGACGTCGACGACGTCGGCGAGGTCGCGGAACTCGTCTTTGCGGCCCTCCAGGCGGATCCGGTGCGAGAGCGAGCCCCGCGAGGCCAGCCGCGCCGCGTCCGCGATCCGGGTGAGCGGCGCGAGCATCCGGCCGGCGAGCACCCACCCGCCGACGAGCCCGACCACGACCAGGACGCCCATCGCGGTGGCCGCGGCGGGGAAGAAGACGCGCACCAGGAGGTAGCGGTTGGGGGCGACGCCGAGCAGGCCCCGGTCGTTGTCGGGGACGTAGCGCAGCAGGAACACCCACACCACGACCAGCAGGACGGCGCCGGTGAGCAGGAGGAGCCCGGCGTAGCTGAGGGTGAGCTTCAGGCGGGCGCTCGGTCCCGGACGCCTAGCCGGCACGCGCACTCAGCGGGCCGCCCACCAGCGCCGTGACGCCAACGCGGCCAGGCCCGCGCCGGCCGCGTTGAGCAGCACATCGTCCACAGAGGACACCCGGTCCAGCCGCAGGACGTACTGCGCGGTCTCGAGCAGGATCGACAGCCCCGCCGCGAGCGCCAGGACCCGCGGCACCGACGTCGCGAACCGCACCGGGACGAAGAACCCCAGCGCCGCGAACACGAGCAGGTTGCCGGCGATCTGGCCCACCGGCATCGTGAGCAGGTCGCGCGGCGGCACCAGGCTCACCCGCCCGGGCACGGTGCCGGCGTGACTGCCCGGCAGCATGATCAGCCACACCCACGGCACCGTCCCGTACCCGATGGCGACCTCGGCCAGCGCCGGCCGCCACGCCCGGCGGCGGGCCGACACCCACACGGCCAGCGCGGCCAGGGGTAGTGCGGCCACCGTGATGACGGCGACGCCCGTGAACGTCCCGGTCCAGCCGTGCCACCCGTCGAGCACACGGCCTCCGTTCGGTGTGGTCCACGCGCCCACTGAAGCCGCGGGCCCGTTGCGAGGGGGTACGCGGATTCCGATACGCCCGCGATAGGCCCGGGCTGCTAGCGCGTCTCGGCGATCGAGGCCGGGCATGCGCTCGGAAACATCCGCGTAGAGCACCTCGACGATCTCCTTCGCGAGATCGATGGTGCTGAGCGTGATCGCGCGCCGGTCCTGCGAGCGGGTCTGCTGCATGGGCCCGCGGCGCTCCATCCGGTCCACGAGGCCGCTGAGGGCGTTCTTGGCCATGCCGAGCTCCTACGCGAGCTCGGGCTGCTGGCTTTTCGCGACAACCTGTCGTAATCTTTACGACAGGTTGTCGCATCAAGGCGACGCCGCACCGACCGGAGAGGGATCCCCATGAACGCGCTCAGCGATCGTGCCGAACTCGTCGAGCTGCTCGGCCACTACGCCGACATCGCGGACCTGAAGGAGTTCACCGAGCTGCCCGGCCGCGTCTTCACCGATCCGGTGACGCTCGACTTCGGGTCGGTCGCCGACATCCCGCCGATGACCGTGCCGCTCGCCGACTACGTCGAGAACCTCCGCGGTGCCTTCGCCTTCTACACGGCGACGCACCACGCCATCACCGGCCACGTCGTCGACGTCGACGGCGACCGGGCGAAGATCCACGCGCACGTCCGGGCCGACCACTGGGTCTCGGACGAGCTAGCCGGTGGGGGACCGAACCACTGGCTGGTGGTCGGCTTCTACGACAACGAGGCGGTCCGGACGGCGGCCGGCTGGCGCCTCGATCGCGTCAAGCTCACCTCGGCGCACCAGGACAACCCGCACCTGTCGAGCGTCGCACTGGCCGCGGCGCAGGCGAGCTGACGCGCGGCGATGGGAAGATGATCCGATGCCACGGATCCGCGGAGCCAGCATCGAGGAGCACCACGAGGTGGTGTGGGCCGAGCTCGCCGCGGCGACGCGGCAGCTGCTGCTCGAACGCGACTACGACTCGATCACCATGGGCCACATCGCGGCCCGGGCGGGGCTCGCGCGCAACACCCTCTACAACTACGCCAGCGACAAGAGCGCGCTGGTCCTGGCGCTGACGCAGCGGCTGGCCCAGCCGGCGGTCGAGCGGGTGGCCGCGATCGCCGCGCGGTCCGCGGACCCGGCCGCGCAGCGGCTGCGCGAGATCGTCGTCGCCGTCCTGGACGCGTTCACCGACCAGGTCGTGCAGCTGATGTTCCGGCCGGGCGCCGGCCTGCCGTTCGCCGGGACGCCGAAGGGCCCGGACAGCCCGTTCCACGCGATCGTCGTCGCGGTGGAGAACGTCGTCCGGGCCGGCATCGAGCGTGGGGAGTTCCGCGACGTCGGTGACGTCCAGCTGGCGGTGGAGCTGCTGTCCGGGGTCATGCGCTCGGGCGCCGAACGCATCGGCCGGGACCCGGCCGCCTTCGCGGCCACCGACCGCGCGGCGCGGGAGATCATCCTCGCGTCGCTGGCCCGCCGCCCGGATCAGGGCGACGGCGGCTGACGGGCCCCGTCAGCCGCCGTCCCGCTCAGCAGGGGCCGGCCACGCCGTCGAAGGAGGCGCAGTCGTCCTGGTCCCACGGCGTCGACTGCCACTGCTGCGCGGTGAGCGTGCGCGAGGTGTCGCCGGCGACGAAGCTCCACGGGCCGTAGTAGGCGTTGCTGAACCAGTAGTTGCCCTGGTCGTGCGTGATCGCGTCCTGCACGACGGTGCCGCGGTAGGGCGACCAGTCCGGGTAGGTGCCGTAGTTGGCCAGCAGCGCCATCCGGCCGCACAGCGCGCTGGTGCAGCCGATGTGGGCGGGGTCGATCCGGAACGTGTTGTCGTGCACCTCGACCAGCTGCGTCTTCCACCGGCAGTCGTCGTAGAGCGGCCGGGTGGCGATCGCCGGGGCCGCGCACGACGTCCGGTCGGGGACCAGCTTGGTGCAGGTGTTGCTGGAGGTGTTGGCGGGGCTGTTGCAGAACCGGTCGGCGTTCTCCCACGCGGTGATCCCGGACCAGTTGTCCTCGAAGGTGTTGTCGTAGATGTCGATCAGGTGGGTCCGGGCCGGCACCCGGCGGTCGCCGCCCGACTCCGAGATGTACACGCTGGCCACCGGGAAGTTGTCGCCGCGATCGGCTTTGTACTTGCCGGAAACGAGGGCGTTGCGCCGCAGGGTGTTGTCGCGGAAGACGAGGTTGTAGCTGATCTCGTAGAACAGGCCTTCGGCCTCGTTGCCCTCGATGAGGTTGTGTTCGATGAGGAAGTCGTTGTTGTTGGTGTCGGCCCACAGGCCGGCGCCGTGGTTGTCGTGGACCCAGTTTCCGCGGATGTCGGCCCGGTTGACGGACCAGAACTTGATCCCGCCGCTGCACCCGCAGCCGGGAACGCGGGTTTCCCAGTCGTCGGTGTTGTTCCCGGCGATTTCATTGCCTTCGACGACTAGTCCGGTGATCGTGTTGTCCGAGCGGTAGGCGTTCATGCCGTACTGCCCGTTGTTCCGCAGGCAACTGTGCCGCACCACTTGCCGCGCGCCGGCCATCAACCCGGCGCCGGCGTTGTTCTGCAGCGTGGAGTTTTCGATGGTCCAGTGTTCCCCGGAATCGTGGTTGACGACGCCCTGGTCCTGCGGCGGGACGAAGTTCTGCACGGTCAGGCCGCGGATGACGACGTCCTTGGCCTGCTGGGTGAACGCGGCCAGGTTGATCCGCTGCCCGTCGAGCACCGCGCCGGGCGCGCCGAGGTAGACGTCCCCGTCTTTCGGGATGACCTGGCCGAACGGATCCGACGCGAGCGTGTGCGTTCCCGGCGCGAGCCAGAAAGTGGTGCCGGCCGGCGAATCCTGCGTTTTGTGGTACAGGTCGGCGGAAACGGCGGGGTCGATTACCACGGCCCCGGCGGGCGCGGTGGTGTTGGCGACCGGCTGGTGGTCGCACACCGGCCCCGGCGTCGGCGACTTCGCCGCGGTGGCGGCGGTGGGGGGAATCAACAGGACGGCCAGTACTGCGGCAGCTAAAACGGGACCGATGCGGGACATGCGGACGAATCTACGGAGTGTGCCCGGAAATGAGCATAGACCACCCGTGTTGACTTCGCCGCTTTCGAGTGTACGTAGTGACGGAATTCGGCGTGATCAATTCACGTCCATTAGGCAAGGGCAGGTGAAATGCCGGGGTAATCGCCCGGAATTTCCTCGGTGGGCGGGTTGCCGGACTCCCGTGTGGGGAAAAATGCGGTGGCGGCGCGCGTCCGGGAACTTCCCCGAAGAAATCCTGGCGGGGTTGTCGGATCGGGCCGGTGGTGTTCGTGGCAGGGGTGAGGCCGCCCACGAGGGGCGGCGCCGAGGTGAGGAACCACCACCATGAAGCTGACGACCATCACCCAGATCACCCTCGACGGCGTGGTGCAGGGCAACGGCGGTGCGTCGGACGAGGACCGCCGCAACGGGTTCGAGCGCGGCGGGTGGGCCCTGGGCGCGGGTGACGACGAGACCCGGGCGTTCATCACGCGGACCTACCAGCGCGCCGGGGCGTTCCTGTTCGGCCGCCGGACCTACGAGCTGTTCGCCGGCTCCTGGGGAGCGGTCGACGGGATGCGCGCCCACCCCGTCGGCGTGGCGTTGAGCGAGGCCCCCAAGTACGTCGCCTCGGCCACGCTCACCGCGCCGGGCTGGGCGGACACGACCGTGCTCGACGGTGACCTGGAGGCGGCCGTCCGCGAGCTGAAGGCCAAGCCGGGCGACGACCTGCAGGTGCACGGCAGCGGCACCCTGGTCCGGTGGCTGCTGGCGCACGACCTGGTCGACGAGCTGACGCTGATCGTCGTGCCCGTGGTCGTCGGCCAGGGCACGCGGTTGTTCCCGGAGACCGGTCCGGACCTCGCGCTCGAAGTGGTCGAGTCGCGAGTGGACTCGAACGGCGTGACGATCCAGGTCCTGCGGCCGGCCGGGCGCCCGCGGTACGCCACCGGCTCGAAGGCCTGACCGCCGGACCACACTGTCTCGACCCCGCAGGAGAGGAGCTTCGGATGCAGTACCTGGTTTCCGTCATCGACGACAAGGACGATCCCGGCCGCACGGATCGGCAGCCCGCCATCAGCGCGTTCAACGAACGCCTGATCGCCGAGGGCTACTGGGTCTTCGCGGGCGGGCTCGCGGACACCGACACGGCCACCGTCGTCGACAGCCGCGGCGAGCAGGCGGTGTTCAGCGACGGCCCGTTCGTGGAGTCGAAGGAGTACCTCGCCGGCGTCTGGGTGTGGGAGGCCCCCGACCTGGACGTGGCGCTCAAGCTCGCCACGGAGGCGTCGAAGGCGTGTGACCGCAAGATCGAGGTGCGGCCGTTCCGATGAGCGACGTCGAGGAGGCGATCACCCGGGTGCACCACGCGGAGTGGGCCCGGGTGGTCGCCGCGCTGACCAGGCGTTTCGGTGACCTCGACGTCGCCGAGGAGGCCGCGGCCGAGGCGTTCGCGACCGCCGTCGAGCGGTGGCCGGCCGACGGCGTGCCGCCCAACCCCGGCGCCTGGCTGACCACCACCGCCCAGCGCAAGGCCATCGACCGGATCCGGCGCGAGAACAAGCGCGACGACAAGCACAAGGAGGCCCAGAAGGAGGTACAGATGATGTCCGACGACGCCTCACCCGAGCCTCTCGGTGCCATCGACGACGACCGGCTCCGGCTGATCTTCACCTGCTGCCACCCGGCGCTGGCGATGGAGACCCGGATGGCGCTGACGCTGCGGATGGTCGGCGGCCTGACCATGCCGGAGATCGCCCGCGCCTTCCTGGTGGCCGAGACCACCATGGGGCAGC
Source organism: Amycolatopsis sp. NBC_00348 (assembly GCF_036114655.1). Lineage (NCBI taxonomy): Bacteria > Bacillati > Actinomycetota > Actinomycetes > Pseudonocardiales > Pseudonocardiaceae > Amycolatopsis > Amycolatopsis sp. NBC_00348. The sequence goes on from NZ_CP107994.1 coordinate 9,894,471, forward strand.
GGATCACCCGCGCGAAGGCCAAGATCAAAGCGGCCCGCATCCCCTACCGGGTGCCCGCGGCCGAGGACCTCCCGGCCCGCGTCTCCGGCGTGCTCGCCGTCCTGTTCCTCGTCTTCAACGAGGGCTACCTGGCCACCGGCCCGGACACCGATCCGGTGCGGCACGACCTGACGGCCGAGGCGATCCGGCTCGCCCGGCTGATCCGCGCGCTCCTGCCGGCCGACGGCGAGGTGGCCGGCCTGCTGGCGCTGATGCTGCTCACCGAGGCCCGCCGCCCTGCCCGCGTCTCGGCGAGCGGCGAGCTGGTCGCGCTCGCCGAGCAGGACCGCGGGGCCTGGGACGCGGTGCTGATCGCCGAGGGGCACGGGCTGGTGCGCGAACGCCTCGCCGCGGCCGCCGCCGGGGTGGCTCCGGGTCGCTACCAGATCCTCGCCGCGATCAACGCCGTGCACACCTCCGCCCGCGACATGCGCGACACCGACTGGTCGCAGGTCCTGGCCCTCTACGACCGGCTCGTCCGGCTCGATCCGTCGCCGATCGTCGCCCTCAACCGGGCCATCGCCGTCGCCGAGCTGGACGGCCCGGAGGTGGCTCTCGCGGCCGTCGACCGCCTGGCGGACAAGCTGGCCGGCTACCACGCCTTCCACGTGACCCGCGCCGACCTGCTGCGCCGGCTGGGCCGCGGCGGGCCGGCGCGCGAGGCGTACGACAGGGCCATCGGGCTGGCGGGCAACACCGCCGAGACCGCCTACCTGACCCGCCGCCGCGACCAGCTGGGATAGCCCGGATCCGGCCCGGTACGCTGCCGCGGCCGAGCACACGGACCGACGGGGGACGACGAGCCATGGACATCGCTTCCGACGTCGGCCGGGTCCGCGTCCACGAGCCTGTGCCCTTCGTGCCGTCGGGGGCCGAACCGCTGTTCCCCGGGTACGTCCGGCAGCTGACGAACGCGACCACCGTCCGCATGGGGCTCAGCGGCGCGCTCCTGCTCTTCGGCGTCCTGCTCGCGCTGCTCGAACGGCCGGGGAGCGCCCTGCCGTACTACTACTTCGCCGTCTTCGGCGGCTCGCTGGCGCTGTGGAGCTACGTCCTGAGCGTCTACCAGCGGGTCCGGCGCCTGTTCGGGGAGCCCTACCACCGGCTCGACGTCGCCCCGGACGGGTTGCTCGCGAAGGGATCGCGGGTGTTCGTGCGGCTGCCGGACGGGCGGTGGCTGCGGTCCCGGCTGCCCGGCGGGGCGCGGGTGCAGCTGGCCGGCGAGCGACGGCTGTGGGTGCTCGGCGGCGGCCGGCGGGTGTTCGTCCGCCTGCCGGGCGCGATGTGGTTGCGGGCCGGGCGGATCGAAGACACCGCGACATCCGGGGCGACGCCCGTGGAGCCCGTCTCACGCCACCCGATGCCGCCGCGGCACGATCCGGTGCTGGCCGCGCACCGGGCGGCCAGGATCCGGCGGACGGTCGTCTCCGCGAGCACGTTCCTGGTGCTGGGCGCGGCGGGTTTCGTCGCCGTGGCGACCGTGCGGTTCGACCCCGACGGCATCACCGGCCCGGCCGCGCTGGGCGGCATCGCCGGCGGCAGCGCGGTGCTGGTGCTGCTGGGGTTGCTGATGGTCGCCGGTGTCCTGCGGATCCGCCGGCCGATCACCGAGGACGTCTGGGTGGAGCTGCGGGTCGCGCTCGACACGCCGTTCGCGCCGCGCGTCCGCGGCGTGGCCAAGCTGACCGGCTGGGCGCTGCACCCGGACGGCCGGCAGACGCGGTTCCGCCTGTTCGCCGACACCTCACTGGCCGCGAACGTGGCGATGACCGGGCAGCTGTGGTTGCTGGGCTACCCGCAGCCGGCCAAGCCGGCGACGGCCGGCGTGCCGGGCTACCCCTGCGCGGGCAGCTTCCGGATCGGCTGAGCCGCACCCGAGTGCGGTGCGCACGACGGTGGCCGCGCAGGCTAGTTTGCCAGGATGAGTCTCCTCGATGACGTGGCCGAGCGCGACGGCTGGCGGTGCTGGGTGTGCGACGAGCCGGTCGACCCCGACATGTCGGTGAACGACCCGCGGGGACCCAGCGTCGACAGCCGGACCGCCGACCGCAAGGCCAAGATCGCCGAGCGGCTCGCGCACCGCGGGTGCAACACCCGCAAGGGCGCGGTCAAGGTGGTCATCGCCTGGCCGGATCGCTTGCACGTGGCCGAGCCCGCGCCGCTGATCACCGTGGCGGGGCGGCTGGAGCGCAAGGGCGGCCGCGAGATGGTGGGCCGCTGCCCGACGAAACAGGACGCCCAGGAAGCGGCGGACTGGCTCGTGGACCGGTTTTCCCGGCTGGTGCCGGACCTGCCGGTGACGGCGAACATCGAGCCGGGCGGCGGTCAGTTCCTCGTCATCCTGGCCACCGGCCGCCGTCGCTGACCGGGAGTCCCTTTCCCGTCGACGCTAGTCCGTGCCGCGCGGTGCCAGCCGCTCGGTGATCCGGTCGAACAGCTCGGTCAGCGGCTCGCTGGCGTACCGGCCGAACTCGCTCAGCCCGTAGGTGACCTGCGGTGGCGTCGTCGGCTCGACCTTCCGCCAGACCAGGCCGTCCTGGACCAGGGTGCGCAGGGTCTGGGAAAGCATCTTCTCGCTGATGCCCTGGATGCTCTCGCGCAGCTCGTAGAACCGAAGGTCGTTGCTGCGCAAGCAGATCAGCACCCAGATGCCCCACCTGCTGGTGACGTGGTCGACCACGTCACGCGCCAGGCAGTCGGTGTGAAACACCTCATACCGCTTGCCCGCCTCGGCGGGGGTGAGCTGCGCGCCTCCGGTCATGTCCGGAGCTTACCTCCAGGTATGTCCTTACCAAAAGTTAGCCCGGCTCCTAGCGTTCGGCCGTAGAAGACGTCGAACCGAGGAGCTGAAGATGATCGTGGTGACCGGAGCCACCGGGAACGTGGGCAAGCCGCTGACGCGGGCGCTGAGCGAGGCGGGCGAGCAGGTGACGGCGGTGTCGCGGCACGCGGCGCCGGCGCCGGCCGGTGGCCGGCACGTGGTGGCCGACCTGGCCGAGCCGGCCGGCCTCGAGCCCGCGCTGGCCGGGGCGAAGGCGTTGTTCCTGCTGCTGTCCGGCGACCTGCACGCCACCGGAGCGAGCCCTGCCGACGTCATCCACCAGGCCGTGGCCGGTGGGGTCCGGCGGATCGTCCTGCTCTCCTCGCTGGGCGTGGCGACCAGGCCGTTCGGCGCGACGCGGATCGCGTTGCGCGCGGTGGAGGACGTGCTGCGGGAGTCCGATGTGGACTGGACTGTGCTGCGGCCGGGCGGGTTCGCCTCGAACGCCTTGTGGTGGGCCGAGTCCGTCCGCGAGCGACGGGTCGTCGCCGCGCCCTTCGGTGACGTCGGGGTGCCGATCATCGACCCCGCGGACATCGCCGAGGTCGCGGCGGCCTGCCTGCTGGACGACCGGCACACCGGCGGCGTGTACGCGCTGACCGGCCCGGAGGTGATCACACCGCGGGGGCAGGCGGACGCCATCGCCACCGCGTTGGGCTCACCGGTGCGGTTCCACGAGCTGACCCGGGCGGAGGCGAAGGCCGGGATGGCCCGGAGCATGCCGGCGGAGCTCGCCGACGACACGCTGGACATCCTCGGTGCCCCGAACCCGGACGAGCTGCGCGTCAGCCCGGACGTCCAGCGGGTCCTCGGTCGCGCCCCGCGCCCGTTCGCCGGCTGGGCCGCGCGCAACGTCGCCGCGTTCCGCTGAGTTCCCGCCCGTGGTGCCGCCCTTTGTGCTGCCCCTTGGACGGGCTGCCACACCGGCCGATCCGGTGATGCTTTCCGGTGCGAAGCCCTGTCCACCAGGAACGGCGAAAGGTCTCACCATGCGCGGATTCAGCCGAGTGATAATGGCGCTTGCCGGGGCGCTGGCGTTGACGGCCGGTGTCACCCTCCCGGCGAGCGCCACCGACAGCCGCCCCATCCACAGCTTGGCCGTGTCGCCCGCCAAGTGCGTCGGCCTGGCCGACAACGGCAGCGCCGCCAACGGGACGCGGCTGGTCCTGTGGGACTGCCACCTCAACCCCGACCAGTACTGGTTCTGGGGCGGTAACCCGTTGTTGCGCAGCACGCCGTCCGGCAAGTGCGTCGGCCTGGCGAACAACGGCAGCACGGCGAACGGGACCGAGCTGGTTTTGTGGGACTGCCACGGAAATCCCGACCAGCAGTGGAGCTGGGTCGACGTGCCGGCCGGCGGGTGGGCGTTGAAGAACACGCCCTCCGGCAAGTGCGTCGGCCTGGCCGACAACGGCAGCACCGCGAACGGGACCCGGCTGGTGCTGTGGGACTGCCACTACCACGTAGACCAGAGGTGGAACTGACGCAGCCGCCGGCCGCTCCCGTTGCCGTGAGTGGAAAACTGCTGCCCGGGCAGTGGTTTCCCGCACGAGCGAGGGGAGCGGACGGAGTGGCACGTCTACATGTCGGCTGCGCGATGTGGACCCACAAGGCGTGGCCCGGCCGGTTCGTCCCGCAGGCGCTGCCGGCCGGCGAGCGCCTGCGGGCCTACGCCGGCTGGTGCAACGCGGTCGAAGGCAACACGACCTTCTACGCGACGCCCGCCCGCAACACCGTCGCGACGTGGGCGGAGCAGACCGATCCCGGCTTCCGGTTCGTGCTCAAGCTGCCCAAGGTCGTCACGCACGAGCGCCGGTTCGCCGGCGTCGAGGCCGAGATGCGGGCGTTCCTGGACGCGATCGAACCCCTCGGCGACCGGGTGGTCCTGTGGACCCAGCTGCCGGGCTCGTTCGGCCCCGCGGACGTCGACGCCCTGGTCCGCTTCCTGCGCCGGCTCCCCGCCGACCGCCGGCGCGCGGTGGAGGTGCGCCACCCCGGGTTCTTCACCGACGCCGCCTCGACGTCGCTGTTGGAGGGGGCGCTGGCCGCCGCGGACGCCGAGTGGGTGCCGTTCGACACGACGGTCTTCTTCGGGACCCCGCCGACCAGCGAGGCCGAGCAGGAAGCCTGGACGAAGAAGCCGCGGCTGCCACGGCGGACGCGCGCCCTGACCGACCAGCCGGTGGTCCGCTACCTGGGCCGCGACTCGGTCGAGGAGACGGTCGAAGGTTGGCGGTCGTGGGCCGAGGTGGTCGCCGGCTGGCTGCGCGAAGGCCGGTCACCGACGGTCTTCCTGCACACCCCCGACAACAACGACGCACCGGCACTGGCCCGCCACTTCCACGACGACGTCCGAGCACTGGTGCCCACCCTCGAACCACTGCCCGAGCCGGAGCCGATCGAGCCCGCGACCCTGTTCTGAGGGACGTCGCCGCGCACCGATTAGATTCTCGCGCCGCGCCCGTCTATACGTGTGAGATCGACTCACAGGAGGCTGGCTTGACCCGGAAACTGATCTTCGGCATGAACGTGACGGTGGACGGCTACGTCGCCGCGCCCGGCGACGACCTCGGCTGGAGCGGGCCGCCGAGCGACGAGATGTTCCAGTGGTGGCTCGACCAGGAGCTGGCGGGCACGCTGTCGCTGTACGGGCGCGGGCTGTGGGAAGCGATGAGCTCCCACTGGCCGACCGGCGACCAGCAGCCCGGCGTCACCCCGGCGCAGGCCGAGTTCGCGCGGAACTGGCGGGACACGCCGAAGGTGGTGTTCTCCTCGACGATCGACGAGGTCGGCTGGAACACCCGCCTGGTCACCGGCGACGCCGTCGCCGAGATCACCCGGCTCAAGGCCGGGGACGGCGGCCCGATGCGGGTCGGCGGGGCGACGCTGGCCGGGGCGGCCGTGCGGGCCGGGCTGGTCGACGCCTACGAGATCGTCACCCACCCGGTCCTGGTGGGCGGCGGCACGCCGTTGTTCACGGCGCTGGACAGCTGGGTGAACCTGAACCTCGTGGAGACGCGGACGTTCCCCGGCGGCGTGGTGCTGACCCGGTACGAGACGAGGCGCTGAGGGTCGGGGGCAGGCCCAGCCAGGGCTTGCCGGTGACGTCGAAGCCGGTGAGCTCGGCGATCTTCCCGTCGACGATGTGCAGGACCGCGATGTTCAGCAACCGGTACTCCGGGTCGTCGGGGGTGCGGCGGTACAGCACGGCGGCGGGCATGCGGTTGACCGTCGTGGCGACGCAGCGCCAGTCGTGGCCGGGAAGGAAGAGCCCACCGGCGACCCAGCCGTCCACCGCGTCCCCGGCCCCCACGGTCACGGTGCCCGGATCCGGCAGCATCGCGAAGCGCAGGTCGTCGCGCAGCAGGGCCGTCAGCGCGTCGACGTCGTCGCGCTCGTGGGCGTCGATGTAGGCCTTCACCACGCCGCGCTCGTCGTCCGACAGCTCGTGGGTGGCGGGGTTCCGCCAGTCGAGGCGGCGGCCGGGCAGCTGCTCGCGCATGGTCACGCGCGCCCGTTGCAGCGCGCTGGTCACCGACGCGACGGTCAGCTCGAGGGCGTCGGCGGCCGTCGACGCCGGCCAGCCGAGGACGTCGCGCAGGATGAGCACCGCCCGCTGCCGCGGTGGCAGGTGCTGGACGGCGACGATGAACGCCAGCTCGATCGTCTCCCGCGCCACCACCGATTCCTGCGGGTCCGCGGGGAGCATCCGGTCGGGGTAGGGCTGCAGGTACGGCACCTCGGAGCCGGGGTCCGGCAGCTCCGACGCCACGAGCGTGCGCTTGTCCAGGAAGTCGAGGCAGACGTTCGTCGCGATCCGGTACAGCCAGGTCCGCGGCGCCGCGTGGCCCTTGAACGTCTCCCGCTTGTGCCACGCCCGCAGGAACGTCTCCTGCGTCATGTCCTGGGCGTCCTCGTAGTTCGCGAGCATCCGGTAGCAGTGCACCTGCAGCTCACGCCGGTGGCGTTCGGTGACGACCGCGAACCGCGCCGTGTCGCCGGAGCGGACCGCCGCGATGAACGTGGCCTCGTCGGCGTCCGGCGGCCCGGCGTCGGTCATGGTCGTCAGAGCGCCGGCTTGCCCGGCTGGTAGAGCCAGGTGTGGAAGAACGAGCCGAGGTCGCGGCCGGTCAGCCGCTCGACGAACTGGATGAACTGCCGCGTCGAGACGTTGCCGTACCGGTGGGCCGTCGGCCACTGCGTGAGCACCTTGAAGAAGGCGCGGTCGCCGATCTTCATGCGCAGCGCCTGCAGGGCCATCGCGCCGCGGTTGTAGACCAGGTCGTCGAAGATGTGGTCACGCCCCGGGTCGGCGACTTCGCCGCTCCAGTCCTTCTCGTCGGCGTAGGCCTTCGCGAAGGTCTGCTGCACGGGAACCTTGTCGAACTTCTCCTGGTAGAGCCACTCCGAGTAGGTCGCGAAGCCTTCGTTGAGCCAGATGTCCGACCAGTGCACCGGGGTGAGGCTGTCGCCGAACCACTGGTGGCCGAGCTCGTGGGCGAGCAGGTCGCCGTCGACGTCGCTGGTGCTCTGGTCGTAGACCGGGCGGCTCTGCGTCTCGAGGGCGTAGTCGACGCCGACGTCGGCGAGGATGCCGCCGGTCGAGTCGAACGGGTACTGCCCGTACATCGAGGATTCCCACTGGATGACCTGCGCCGTGGTCTGGTTGAACACCTTGCCCTGACCGGGCTTGGTGTCGATCGACTTGCCGATCGCGGTGATGTTCGGCAGGCCGCCGGCCGCCACGCCGCGGGTGACGTCGTAGTCGCCGATCGCGAGCATGCTCAGCTCGCTGGACATCGGCCGGTTCATGGACCAGCGGAAGGTCGTCTGGTGGTCGCGGGTGGTGGTGGGCCCGGGTTCGCCGTTGGCCAGCACGGTGAGCCCGGTGGGCACGGTGATGGTCTGCGTGTAGGTCGCTTTGTCGTCGGTGGTGTCGTTCACCGGGTAGTAGGTCGCCGCGCCGATCGGCTGGTTGAGCGCGACCGCGCCGTCCTTCGTGGCGACCCAGCCGGACAGGCCCAGCGCGGGGTCGTCGATCTTCCGCGGGACACCGGCGTAGCTCACCGAGACGACGAACGCGCTGCCCTTCCGCAGGCCGTACGGCGGGGTGATCACCAGCTCCTGGGCGCCGCTGCGGGTGAAGGCGGCGTTCCGGCCGTTCACCGAGAGCCTGCTGATCTTCAGCGGTCCCTGGAAGTCCAGGTCGAAGCGGGAGAGGTCCTGGGTGGCCGTGGCGAAGATCGTCGTGGTCGCGTCGATCGCCTGGGTGGCGGGGCTGAACGCCAGCCGGATGTCGTAGTGGCCGACGTCGTAGCCGCCGTTGCCCATGTCGGGGAAGTACGGGTCCCCGGCGCCCGGCGCACCGGGGGAGTACCGCGGCGCTTGTGCGGGCGCCGCCTCCGCCGCCGGGCCCGTCGCGGCCAGCAGGCCGGCGGTCAGCGCGCAGGAGATGATCACCAGGTGGCCACGGCTACGGTTGATGCCTCGCATCGGTCCTCCTCGGCAGTCATCGACGCTGAAGAGTAGGTCCGATCCGACACGCGGATCAACCCTGCCGTGGCGGCCTCGGAGTCCGGTTCGGGCGGTTCCTGGCCGGTTGTGCCTACAAAGGACTCCCGGTGTGATCCACCGCCGCCGGGTAGCGCCCCGATCGGTGCTCAGCGCGCGGGTACCCGGTCCGCCGGCGCCGGTCGCGGCAGGCGAGCGCGGGCGGCCAGGCCCAGCAGCACCGCGCCCAGGAACGCTCCCGCCGCGCACACGCCCGTCCAGCCCGCCACGACGTACGCCGCGTTGCCGAGGCCGGAGCCCGCCGCGCCGCCGACGAAGTAGGCGATCATGTAGTTCGCCGTGATGCGGCCGTTGCGGCCCGCGGCCAGGCGGTAGATCGTCGCCTGGTTGGTCACCTGCAGGCCTTGCACCCCGACGTCCAGCACCACGATCCCGAGCACCAGCAGGACCACCGACTGGCGGCCCAGCACCAGCAGGCCGAACGAGAGCAGCACACACCCCGCGAACGCCACCCCCGGGCGGCGCCCCAGGTCACGGTCGGAGAAGCGGCCCGCGAAGTTCGCGGCGAGCGCGCCCGCCGCTCCGGCCAGGCCGAAGAGCCCGATCGTGCTCGCGTCGAAGTGGTGGGGCGCGTCCGCGAGCATGAACGCCATCGTCGCCCAGAACAGGCTGAACGTCGCGAAACCGACCGCACCCATCGCCATCCGGTTGCGCAGCACCGGTTCCGCGCGGAACACGCGGTAGATCGACACCAGCAGCGCCGGGTAGCTCAGGCGCTCGCGCGGGCCGTCGGCCGGCAGGCGGCGGGCGAGGACGCACGCGACGAGCGTCACCAGCACGGCGCCGCCCCAGTAGACGATGCGCCAGCCGGCCGCGTCGGCCAGCAGGCCGGCCACCGTGCGAGCCAGCAGGGTGCCGACGAGCATGCCCGTCATCACCGTGCCGACCACGCGGCCGCGTGAGGCGTCGTCGGCCATGGACGCCGCGAACGGCACGATCACCTGAGCCGCGGTGACGCCCAGCCCGATCAGCACGGACGCCCCGATGAGCACCGCGACCGACGGGCTGCTCGCCGCCACGACCATCGCCGCGGCGAGCAGGGCCAGCAGTCCCACCGCCAGCTTGCGGCGGGCCAGCACGTCCGCGAGCGGGACGACCGCGGCCAGGCCGACCGCGAAACCCAGCTGGGACAGGGAGACGGTCAGCCCGGCCGCCGTCGAGCCGACGTGGAACTCCGCCTCCACGATCGGCAGCAGCGGCTGCACGTAGTAGAGGCTCGCGACCGTCACCCCGGTCGCGATCGCCATCACCAGGACGAGCGACCTCGTCGGCGCGGTCCGTTCGCTCGGCATCCCGACCTCTTTCCGTGGCTCGGCACCGGCCGGCGCCGATCAGCGTGGTTTACAGTGCAGCGCACCGAAGCGAGCCGGCGCGAGAGATGCCGCACGCAGGAAGATGTCGTCACCGGAAATGGTGAACTCCGTGAGACAGGCGTCGGTGAACTTGATGACGTGCTCGTCGCCGTGCTCGACGGCGGCCGTGCGGAGCGCGTCGATCGACGGCGCCGGTTCCACCGGCACCGCCGCCGGTTCCGGCGTCAGCGCACCGAACCCGGCGAAGATCCCGGCGAAGAACTGCCACAGGTGCCAGGCCGTCGACTCCAGGGCCTCGGCGGTCAGGTCCTTGCTCAGCATCCGCAACGCCGACGGCGCGGTCACCAGGTGGACGAACGGGATCGGCGTGTTGTGGTGCGCGGCGAACGCGCGGGCGCCGATCTGCGTCAACCGGCCGATCTGGTCCGGCCACGACACCGTCGGGCGGAAGCTTTCCACGCCGGCGGCGAACTCGCGGTCGTCCCGCAGCAGGTCGAGCCGGCCCGGGATGCCCTCACGCCGGGACTTGGCCGTCGCCGGGAGCCACGGGATCGTTTCGAGCGCGCCCGGGGCCGTGCGCAGCGGCCGGGCCTGCGCGTAGACACCCGGCAGCTCCTGGTAGCGCGCCGCCCAGTAGCCGAGGCCGTGCGCGATCTCGTCGAGCAGCAACGGGTGTTCGCTGCCGTGCTCGTTCATCGCGCGGACCGCGTGGGCGGTGCGCAGGAACCCGTGGGTGCCGGCCGCGGAGATGCCGCGCAGCAGCCGCGGCCACCACGCGTCGACGACGTCGCGCCAGTGCGCTTCGGCCAGTTCGCGGGTGAAGAACTCGATCCAGTCCGTCGACCGCTCGATGTCGCCGAGCGCGCAGGCGAGGGAAACCGGATCGCCGTCGATCCGCTGCTTCGCGGGTTCGGGATCGTCCACCCAGGTCAGGTACGTGTCGGTCCAGCCGACGAGCTCCTCGCCGACGTCCATTGTGGACAACACCTCGGCGCCCATCGGCGCGTGGTTGGCGACGAACCCCTTGTACTCGAAGCCCTTCCGCTGTGCGCGGCCGAGCGACTCCAGCAATGGTTCGAGTCCGGCGGGCACGGTGACCTCCTCACTTCCGGGCGCGCAGGCCCAGAATCGTCGGGTTGGCCAGGAACTCCGCCCAGAAGCCGGCGCCGAACTCGGCGACCGCCGCTTCCGGGAGGTCGGGTGCGGTGAACTCCACGGACCGGAAGCCGGCGTCGAGGAACGCGCGCACGATCGGGCTCGCCGACCAGAAGACGGCCTTGAACGAGATCTCCGGCTCGACGTGCGCGGTGACCTCCAGCCGCTTGCCGTCGTCGAACTCCTCCAGCACCCGGTGGGTGAGGCCGTACTTCGTCGCCGGCTCGCGGCTCCAGTCGAAGGCCGGGTTCATCTCGATCCCGACGTACTCGCCCCCGTCGCGGAGGTTTGAGTACGCCGTGGCGGCCATGGCCGTCAGGTCGGCCTGCGTCTCGGCGTAGCACAGCAGCCACACGGCGGTGACGACGTCGAACTCGCCGAGCACGCCGGCCGAGCGCGCGTCCCCGACGCTGAACTCGATCCCGCGCGGTTCCGCGTCCTCGGTGCGCCGGGCCGAGGCGACCATCTCCTGGGAGATGTCGACGCCGTGCACGGCCCGCGCGCCGCCGTGGGCCAGCGCGCGGCTGTACCAGCCGGTGCCGCAGGCGAGGTCGAGGACCTCGGCCGCCGCCGCGCCCGCGGGCCGGGTGGCCAGCCGGTGGAAGGTCGCGCCCTCGGGGAAACGGGCCAGCGGCATCTGCTTCTTCAGCCGCTCGTAGGACTGGCCGATCGCGTCGTACTGGGTTTCCATCGCGCCTCCGATCAGGAGAGCCGGGACCGGGCCTCGGCGAGGAGTTCGGGCTTGACGTAGCTCTGCGCGTTGAACAGCGAACGGTTCTCGTCGCGGATCTTGCGCCGGCCGTGCATCACCCGGCTGTTGTCGACGATCGCGACATCGCCGGCGTACCAGTCGATCTCGTCGGTCTCCAGCGCGGTCGCTTCGATGATCTCGCGCATGAGCATGGCGTCGAGCGGGGTGCCGTCCTCGAACTCGATCACCGGCGGCTCGTAGTTGACCGACGGGGTGAGGATGCTGTTGGCGAAGACGGGGCCCTGACCGAACATCGTGGTGTGGGCGGCGTGGGTGAAGTACGTGTAGTGCACCGAGCCGTCCGCTCGGAGCAGGTACTTGACGTCGACGTCGTCGTCGGTGACCGCGAGCAGGTCGTCGAACGTGATCTGTTCGGCGGTCTTCGCGCCGTCGAGCAGGCGGAACACCAGGTTCTTCCACTTGTCCGCCGGCATCGGCCGGGCGAACGAGATCCGCTGTTCCAGGAACCGCTCCTGGGTCCGCGGCGACAGCCGGTCCCAGGTGCGGGCGCCGTCGCAGATCGTGGTCTGCGAACCGATCTTCGCCGGCCGCTCGCAGTAGAACCAGACCAGGTCGGGCACCCACGGCGTGGCCCCGTTTTCGACGTGCAGGCCCTGCGGCACCAGCCCGGCCTCGATCTTCTGGGCCACGCTGCCGCCGGCGAACCGGCGCGCCGGGTCCAGGGTGATCCGCGAGGAGACCCGTTCGACGAGCCCGGAGAACGACTCCGGCGCGGTGTCGAAGCCGCGCAGGACCGCGTAGCCGTGCTCGGACAGCGCGGTCAGCAGCTCGACGCCGTCGACCGCGGTCAACGGGTCGCGGGCGCCGCTCTCGACCACGAGGCCGTGGCCGTCGATGTGGTCGGCCAAGGTGAACTCGGCGAACTCGGACATGCTCACACCTCCACCATGTTGAAGCGGTGCCCCTGCACCGCGGTCCAGATGTCCGTCCGGCGGGGACGTCCCGTGACGGTGAAGAACTCGGCGTGGAACAGCTCGTCGCCGGTGACGAAGGCGGCTTTGGCGACCTGCTCGATCTCGGAGAGGATCTCCGCGTTCACCTGCCGGACCTGCGAAAGCGCTTCCCCGGGCGCCGCGCCGGGTGCGAGCACGAACACCGCGACCAGGCGTTCGAGGTTGTCCCCGAACACGACCGCCGACTCGATGGCCGGCCGGCTCTTGTACTGCGCCTCCACCCATTCCGGGCTGACGTTGCGGCCGTTCGAGGTGATGATGACGTTCTTCAGGCGGCCGGTGATCGTCACGTACCCGTCGTTGTCGAGCAGCGCGATGTCGCCGGTGTGCAGCCACCCGTCGTCGTCCAGCGGCAGGGCGCTCGGGTCGCTCGAACCGAGGTAGCCCGACAGCTGGGACGTGCTCTTGATGAGCAGCTCGCCCGACTCGCCGACCCGGGCCTGGCAGTGGTTCAGCGGCCGGCCGACCGTGCCCAGCTTCACCTGGCCGGGTGCGTTCAGCGTGGCGACGGAACCGTTTTCGCTGAGGCCGTAGGCGACGTACACGGGCAGCCCGCGATCCCACATCGCCCGCAGGACCGTGTCGGAGACCGGCGCGCCGCCGCTGAAGAGCAGCATCGGGTCTTCCCGGCCGTACAACGAAAGGGAAAGCGCGCGTGTACCGGCTTCCCCGGTGCGGTCCACCTTCTGGGCCAGGGACTCCACCAGGGACGGTGGCACCAGCGAGACGGTCGGGCGGACGCGCGGGAGCAGCTCGCGGACCCGCTCCACATCGGATCCCGCCGTGCCGAGCGGCTTGACGTCCTCGGGCAGGAACACCACCGTGCCGCCGGCCAGGAAGGTCAGGTACACGGCGAAGACCTGCTCGACGAGCAAGCTCATCGGCACCACCGAGACGTAGCGTTGCCAGGCCTCGACGCCGACGCGGGAGCGGACCGAATCGAGCAGGTCGTCGACCGCGCCGCGGCGGAGCATGACGCCCTTGGGCGTCGACGTCGTCCCCGACGTGTGCACGATCTTGCAGATCGTCTCCTCGGAAAACGTTTCCGCCAGGGCGATGCGCTCGCAGGCGTCCGCCAGTGCCGTGGCATCGGCCTCGGCGGCCACCGGGACGATCTCGCACTTCTGCGGCAGCAGATCCGCGGCCCCGCCCCACGCTTCCAGCTGCCGCGTCCCCTGCTCGTCGACCAGCACGGTGATCGCCGTGCGCAGCAGGTGGCGCGCCTGCTCGCGGGCGAACGCGAGCGGGATCGGGACCGAACTGACCGTCGTGAGCTGGCAGGCGATGTCGGCGATCACGGCCGCGACACCGTTGCCGGTGAGGATGCCGACGGTGCTGTCGTCGTCACCCCGGCCGCGGGCGCGGAGGTCGAGCGCCTCCGCCAGCCGGACGGCCGCCCCGAAGACCGCACCGTAGGTGTAGGTCGTGACCGTGCCGTCGGCGGCGAGCTCCTCGACCGCCACCGCGTCCGCGGCGTCCAGGTCGACCTGCCTCAACCAGCGCATCAAGCTGCTCCTTTCGCGGTGCCGTGCGACGCGCACAGCAGGATCCCGGTGCGGGGCCGGGTCGAGTAGTAGGTGCCCCAGCGCTCTCGGTCCGTGTCGTGCAGGTCCGAGGGGCAGGCGTTCGCGAGCGTGGTGAACCGCCAGCCGGCGCGGTGGGCGACACCGTGCAGCTGTTCGGTCAGCGTGGCGACGAGGTAGTCGAAGCCGAGCGAGCGCACGATCTCGGGCACGGTGCGCATCAGGAACAGCCCGCACCCGCGCGCGTTCGACACGAGCGGGCCGAGCTCGCACACGCGTTCGCGTGGCGGGACTTCGGCGCTGAGCCGCGCGCAGGCGTCCTGCGCCGGACAGTCGAGGTACTGCTCGGAAAGCAGCGTCCGGCCGCCGGCCGAGGTGATCCCGGCGACGCCGAGGGGTTCGGCCGAGGGACGGACGACGTCACGAGCCGCGACGAAGAAGTCGGGGTGCGGGTCGATGACGGCGCCGTACACGGCCAGGTACTTGGCCTTGGCCGTGTCGACGCAGACGTCGTAGTACGGATCGTCCGGCCACACGACGCAGGCGTCGGGCACCACGCCGTCGCGCAGGTCGCGCACGACGACGGGACCGACCGGCCGGCGCACCGGATCCACCACGGGAGCGCGCGCAATACTGGGGGAAACCGCCATGCCCGTAAGGGTCACACGACGGCGCGGGAGCAGGCTGCTCCTGGATTGCGGTCACTTCACGTCAGCGACGCCCCGTTGTGGTCACTCCGCTTCTTCGCCGGTGAAGACACCCTGGCCGCTGCCGAGGACGTTGCCCGGGTCGTAGCGCTGCTTCGCCGACTCCACCAGTGGCCAGGCCTGTCCGAAGTGGACGATCCAGTCGGCCGGGCGCATCGGGACGGAGCCGACGGGGTACTGCACGGCGCCGAGCGACCGGGCGCGGTGGTACAGCTTTTCGTTGGCGGTGACGAGCGCTTCCGCGGCGACCGGGTCCGGCGGCGCGGTCCGGAGCAGGGCGAAGAAGAACGCCGTCGCACCCCGCGGCATCCGCGGCAGCGGCGCGTCGGTGGTCTTGACGGGGTAGAGCAGGACGACCCCGCTCGGCCCGATGTGGTCCGGGGTCAGCTCGGCGGCGACCTCGGCGACGAACTCGGCCGCCACCTCGTCGGGCAGCAGCAGGTTGAGCCCCGGGTGCGGGTGGAACCAGTCTCCCGAAGCCCGGAACGTCGCCTCGCCGGCCGCCATGCGGTGCAGGAACTCCGAGTAGGTCAGGTCCGTCGTGGTCGCGTCCGCCGGGTCGAAGCCCAGCTCGCCCAGCGCTTTCGCGTCGTCAGGCGGCGTGGCCGCGTCGTAGAAGGCGGCGACGTCGAGCAGGAACCCGCTGCCCTCCGCGCGGGCCTGCACCATGCCTTCGACGTAGGGCCACTGCGTGCTCCCGATCAGGTCCCGCTGCGCCGCGATGAGGGTCGCGGCGTCCGGCACCGGCACCAGGTGCCGCCGGACGCGCTCGGGCGCCGGCACCAGCCGCAGCACCACGCGCGTGATCACGCCGGACAACCCCAGGCCACCGAGGGTCGCGACGAACAGCTCGTCGCCGCGGTGGCAGGTGTGCACCTGGCCGTCACCGGTGACGACGTCGAGCTCCAGCACCGAGTCGGTCAGCGGGCCGTGCTGGTGAGCCGTCCCGCCGAAGCCGCCCGCCACGAGCGTGCCACCGACCGAAAGTTCGAGGTAGTTGGGAAGCACGGGCGGCGTCAGGCCGGCCGCGAGCGTCGCCTCGAGAAGGGCCGACCAGCGAGTACCGGCCAACACGCTAACCCGATCCGCGCCAACCTCGGGAACCCCGGCCAACGACCGCAGGTCCGCCAGCACGCCTCCCGCGGACTGCGCCTGCCCGAAGGTCGAGTGCCCCTCGCCCCGAGCGACGACCGTCCGCCCGAGAGCGGCAGAGCCGACGATGAGCGCGGCCAGCTCGTCAGGTCCACCCGGCTGCTCCACAAGAGCGGGACGTCGGCTGACCAGGTGCCCGAAGTCATCATCGGGCGGCGTTCCACGACCAGCGTGCGGTGCGGTCATCAGGCATCCTCCGACGATTTCGACTTCCCCTGATCCTGTCTGAACAGCCGCCGGCGCAGTAGTGCATTCTGCACGTTCTGGACAATGGGTTTGACAGGTAGGCCGCCCACAGCCGATGCGGAACCCCCGACGTGACCAGCACCGGACACCGCGCCGTCGGTGCCGGAGTCGGCGCTGAGGCGGGCGTGACCCGCTGGACTCCGCCTCGGGACTCGCTCGCTGTGCCCCAGTGGGGTGACCTGACCTGAACGCTTTGGGCGCGCGTTGGCAAAGACGGGGTGTCAGGGCGAAGCGAAACCCGAGGAGCTTCATGTCGTCAGACGCGGAACTGATCGGCAGGTCGCTGCGCGGGGACACCGATGCCTTCGTGGAAGTGATCAGCCGGCACGAGACCGCGCTCGGGAACTATCTGGCGCGCAGAGTGGGGCGGCAGGCCGCCGAGGACGTGCTCGGCGATGTGTGGGTGGCGGCTTACGAGTCCCGTGCGAACTACGACCGTTCGTATCCCGAGGCCAGGCCCTGGTTGTACGGCGTCGCGCTGAACAGGCTGCGCCGGCACTGGCGGTCCGCACCGGCCGAGGAGCCGGCGTCGGACCTGACCGGCGTGGCGAGTGGCTGGGATCCCTGGCCGGCGGTGGATGCCCGCGTGGACACGCAGGCCCTGCTGAGCAGGGCACTGGCTCGGCTCAAACCGGAAGAGCGGGAAGTGCTGGGCCTGGTCGCCTGGGAGGACCTGACCGTCGCCGAGACCGGGCGGGTGCTCGACATCCCGGCCGGCACGGCCCGCCGCCTGTTGCACCAGGCGCGCAAGGCGTTGCGTGAAGCCCCCGAAGTGATCGCGCTGCTGCAAGTCCCGACAACGTGAAAGACAAACTCATGGATGAAATGGATCTCATGAAGAATCTGCGTGACGTGCCGTCCCCCGGTCCCGAGGCCTATGACCGCGCCCGCTCGGCACTGCGGACGGCGATGGAGGAACCCGTGGCCACGGTCGTGCGACCGAAGCACTGGTTCTCCTGGCCCAAGGTCGGCGTCGCCGCCGTGGGCGCGGCAGCCGTCGCGGCGGCCGTGGTGATGGGTACGTCAGCCGGCAGCGTCCCGGCCGGCCCGTCCGGCGCCGCCCCGCAGGCGGTCGAGGCGCCGCTGGTGAAGCTGGCCTCCGCGGTCCAGGCGGCCGGCACGCGGCCAGGAGACGCGTCGCTGATCATCAACACGAAGTTCGGGCTGGACAACAAGCCGGACCTCTACTACACCCTCTACACCGACAAGGGCCGGCAGTTCACGGGCGACTCGGCGAAGACCCTGGCGGACGCGGTCGCCAAGGGCGACGCCGAGCCGGCTACGCCGTACGACGGGAAGGTGATGGCGGCGGCCCGTCTCGCCGCGAACGGCGACGTGGACAAGGCCAGGATCGCGATGATCACCGCGGCCGGCAACGCTCTGGGAATCGGCCTGAGCCCCGCCGAGGCCGACAAGGCCTGGGCGGCCGCCCAAGCGGAGACCGCGGAGGTGCTCCGCAAGATCGGCAAGCCGGTTCCCGCTCCCCGGCCGCGTCCGACGGGCCAGGAGCTGGAAAACCTCATCAACAACCACCTGTGGAGCAACACCCAGCACGCGCTGTTCGCCAACGCCGCCGATGCGGAGGTCCGCGCGGGCGTGCTGAAGCTGTACGCGACCATCCCGGACATGATCGTCGGCAAGACCGAAGTCGACGGCCAGGCCGCACTGACCCTCACCGCGCCCCCCGCCATCCTGGGCGGCAGTGCGGACGTCCTCATCATCAACGCCGACAACGGCCTGCCGATCCGTGAGGAGGTCACCTCGGCGGAATCGTCCAAGCACTACGTGGTGAACTACAAGTCCTTCCGCGTCACCCTCGCCGACGTCGCCGCGGGCAAGATCTGATCCTCGTACCGAACTGTCCTGGGAGGGCCGAGATCATCTCGGCCCTCCCAGGACATCACCATGTCGATCACCCGAGCCCGCCACCCGAGCCCGATCATCGCCTCGATGAACGCCTGCGCGTCCGCAACGTCAGTGTTCGACGTGGATCAGCCCTGTGGCGAGTCGTTATGCTGACAACACTTCCGGCTCGACGAAGTTCTTGATCTCAGGGTGTCGGACACAGGAGTGTGAACGTCTGGTGACGCGGCTCGTGGAGCGGGACGGAGAGCTGCGCGACCTCAAGCGGTCGTTGGCCGAATTGGCGGCCGGCCGGGGTGGTCTGGCGGTGGTGGAAGCGGGCCCGGGGCTGGGCAAGACCACACTGCTACGAGAGGTGCGCAGGCTCGCGGCCGGTCAGAGGTGCGCGGTGATGGGGGCGCGCGGTGCGGAGCTGGAACGCCAGTTCGGTTTCGGCGTGGTGCGGCAGCTCTTCGAGCCGGTTCTGCCGAGGGCGCGGGCCGCGCGGGACGAAGTGTTCACGGGTGCGGCCAAAGCCACCGAGTGCCTGTTCGGAGAGACCGGCCAGGAGGACGCGCCCGGGTCGCCCTACCCGTTGTTGAACGGGTTGTACTGGCTGTTGGTCAACCTGGCGGAGCGGGCGCCGTTGGTCGTGCTGGTGGACGACGCGCAGTGGGCCGATCTGCCGTCCTTGCAGTTCCTGGGTTTCCTGGCGCGCCGGCTCGACTCGGCCCGGGCCCTGGTGATCATCGCGATCCGGCCCGCGGAACCCGGCGCCGACGAGTTGATCGACGACATCCTCGCCGCCGGGGAACTGACGTTGCTGCGACCCAAGAACCTGAGCGGCGTCGCGGTCGCCGAACTGGTGCGGCGGGAGCTGGGCGGGGACGCGCACGACGAGTTCTGCGTCGCCTGTCACGCCGTCACCGCCGGGAACCCGCTGTTCGTCCGGGAACTGTTGCGAGTGCTGGCCGCCGACGGTGTACGGCCGGAGGCGGCCAACGCCGCCTCCGTCGCGGATTCGGGCCCGGACGCGATCCGCTGGTACGTCGCCGGCCGGTTGCGCCGCCAAACACCGGAGGTCCAAGCTGTGGCGCGGGCGGTCGCCGTGCTCGGTGACGACACGCCCGTCGCTGTCGTGGCCGAACAAGCCGGCCTGCCTGGGTCCGGAACCGTGGCGGCCGCGCAGAAGCTCACTCGGTTGGGAATATTCGAGCGTTTCGACCCTCCTGCCTTCGTGCATGCCGTCGTGGGCGATGTCGCGCTCTCGCTGATCCCAGCGGACGACCGCGGCGCGGAACACGAACGGGCGGCGGCGGTGTTGCAGCGGGCGGGAAGACCACTGGTCCAGATCGCCTCGCACCTGCTGCGCACTGCCCCGCGCGGCGTGCACGACCGCGTCACACTGCTGGCCGCGGCGGCCAGGCAGGCGTTCCAGCACGGGTCGCCGGAGGACGCGGCCGTGTTCCTGGAGAGGGCGCGCGCCGAACCGCCGGCACCGGCACTGCGGGCGGAGATCAGCCGGCAGCTGGGCAACTGCCGGGCCCACCACCTGGCCGTCACCGACGCCGAAACCCACCTGCGGGAAGCGCTCACGCTCACCGATGACCGCAGGCAGCGGGCCTTGTGCGCTTACAGCCTCGCCCGGTTCCGCAACGCCAGTGGTGACCCGCACACGGCCATCCCGTTGCTGGTCCAAGCGCTCGACGATCTGGCCGGTGCCGATGCCCCGGACCTCGAGCTGGAGGTCGAGGGCGAACTGGTCGGCATGGCCAGGGCCGATCCGGCCGGCCGCACCCTGCTGCTGCGGCACCTGGAGTCCTTGGAACGGCGAAGCGGCCGCCCAAGCGCGATACCGGACTCGCAGCGGTCGATCGAGGCGATCTTCGCCGGTCGCCCGGTCGCCGAAGCGCTGCGGCTCGCACGCTCGGCGCTCGCCGGTGACGCGCTCACCCCCGAGCGGTGCGCCCTCTGGGCGGCGGTGCACACCCTGTTGGTGGCCGATCAGCTGGACGAAGCCGAACGGCGCATGCAACGGGCGCTGGACACCGCCGTCGAGCGCGGGTTGCTGTTGCCGATGGGCATCATCCGAGGCTACTTGAGCCGGATCGCCTGGGCGCGTGGTGATCTGGCGGAGGCCGTCGAACACGTCGAACTCGGCACCGCGGCGACACCCCGGCCGAACGTCGGGTTGCCGTTGCTGGACGCCACCGCGGTCCACTTGCGAATGGAGGAGGGCCGGCTGCCGGAAGCGCGGCAGATCTTGGAAAGCGGCGAGCTCGCGGGTGGGCGGCAACCGCACGCGTCCACCCTCATGTGGTTGCTGGAGGCCAGAATCCGGCTGCATCTGACCGAAGGTGACCACGCCGCCGCACTCGCCGACGCGCTGCTGTGCGGACAGTGGTACGAACGTTGGGGTATGAGCCTGATCTGGGACGTGCCGTGGCGGTTGGCGGCCGCGAGCGCCCATCTGCTCGCGGGCAACCGGCAAGAAGCCGGCGCATTCGTCGCCGAGCAACTGCGGCTGGCCCGTGATTTCGCTGTTCCCAGGCACATCGCGATCGCCCTGCGCGCCGCGGCCCAGCTCGCCGCCCCCGCCGAGGCACTGCGGAATCTCGCTGAAGCAGCAGACCTGTTGCGAGACGGCCCTGGCCGGCTGGAGCTGGCCAGGACCCTCTCGGATCTCGGCGACCTGCAGCTGCGGGACGGCGATCGAGGCACCGCTCGGGCCACTGTCCGGCGTGCCGCCGAGCTGGCCGTGGAGTGTCACGCCCTCGAACTGGCCGAGCGGCTGAAAGCCGGGCTGGCGCGAGGTGGTGGCCGGCCGCCCAAGCTTCGCATCAACGGCGTGCGCGGGTTGACGCCGTCCGAACGCCGGGTCGCGCGGTTGGCCGCGGACGCGTTGACCAACCGTGAGATCGCCGAGCGTCTGTTCGTCAGCGAGAAGACCGTCGAGGCTCACCTGAGCAGGACGTTTCGCAAACTCGGTGTCCGCTCGCGGACCCAGCTCGTCACCCACTTCGCCGCCGGTTGACCCTGGAGCCCGGCCTTACCGGTGTCGCTGATCGGGCGCTTCTCCCGGGAGGGGTGCCAGCACTCCGGATATGACGCGCCATCGCCGCGCCATGTCCAGGATCGTCTCACCCTCCGGGCGCGAGAAGATGACTCCTTCTCCGTTTTCGTCCTTGTCCCCGGTGCGGAGGTACTTGCCGTCCTCGAACCAGGTGAAGGTGTAGTTGACCCTTTCCAGGGCGTCCAGTGCGTACGCCTTGAACTGGTTCGCTTCCCGCTCCAGCCCGTACGTGCAGATCACGATGTACTGGGTGAACTTTTCGGCCTGGTCGTGGTTTTCCTGGTTCTTCAGGACGTCGAGGATCGAGGTCTTCGGGTCCTGCCCCGGGTTGCGCAGGTAGTCACCCCGATCGAGGAACGAGACGATCTTGCGCCATGATTCCGTGCGGTCCACCGGGATCCCGCTGGACCGCACGATGTCGCCGGACAGGAGGATCTTGTCGATGTACGCGCCGACCTTCTCGTTCATGTCCGATGACGTCGTCAGCAGACTCGAAAGGTCGGCTGGGGACAGGTATCTGGCCATCTCGTTGAACATGTCTCTTGGCATTCGCTGGAGTTCGGACGTCGGAACTTCCTCGGGCATGATTCCCCTCCGTTCAAGGCGTGGTGCTGAAATACAGGTCAGTCGGCCGCGGGGATGGTGACCGGGACCGAGTACTGCCAGGTCCACGGCTTGCGGAGGGTTTCGATGTCGACCACGAAGAACTCGAAGGTCTTCTCGACGCGGACGAAGTGTCCGGTGACCTTCACCTGCAGGTTGACGCGCGAACGATCCTGGAGCCGGTCGCTCACGAAGATGCCCGTGGTCAGCAGCGGCATGTTGGCCACCGAGATGTCCGGTACGTGGAAGAGCGGGCAGCCCTGGAGCTGGCCGCCCGCCGTCTGGTCCACGAGGTCGGAGGGCTGTTCGTAGGCCGCGCGCTCGGATGCGGCCATCCGGTAGCTGTGCCGGATGATGTCGTTGGTCGAGGTGTTGACGACCTTCCAGTCCTGCAGGCCCTTGCTGAACGAGCTGCCGATGACGATGCCGCCGCTGACGCCCGTGGTCGGCACCGGCCCGAACGTTCCCGCGTTGACGTCGAGCTGCCACTGCGAACTGGTGCTCGTCGATTCGCTGCCCATGGTCGTCTGCGGGCTGTCGATGCCGATCTTGTACGGCGAGCCGATGGAGAGTTCGACGTCGATCTGGTCGCAGAAGTACCCTCGTTTGTCGTCCTTGTCGTAGATCAGCTTGCCGTCGATGCTGGCGGCGACGTTCGATCCTTCGAGGCTGACACTGATGAACGTCCGCTTCATGTTCTTGAGGTTGGTGACGACAGCCGACCCGTTCAACCGCAGGGCGGCAACCTGCGACTCGTAGGCCTTCTTGTCGTACTCTTCGAAAGAAGTCGTTTCCTGAGCCATTTTTCCTCCTGAATCATTCGACTTCGGCCGGCTGGCCACGATTTCGGGTACCACCGCGGCCGCACTTGTCGAAGGTTAGGAGGAAGACAGTGGTCGCTCATCAGGGAAACCCCTACACGAAACCCTAATCTTCGCTATCGGGGCTGTTCGAGCTGCGCAGGATAGGGTGCGGCGCCAATCCGGTGCGTTTGTGGAACCAGTGTGAGCTGAGCTTGCGGAACAACCTCGCTGCTGCCCACCACCTGGCGGGTGATCCCGCTGTTCGAGGCGACCCTTGCCGACAGCCAGCGGGTGTTGAGACCCGGCCACCCCACGACCAGGACCATCCGCTCGAACCTCGACAGGGTGCGATCGACCCGAAGCCACCGCGTGCCGCCGTGACGGGACTGGCGTACGGCGACGTCGAACCGGCTCCAATCGAGGAAGCCGGTGAAGTTTCGGTAGATCGTTCAGGGGGTAGTCGAGGGCCACGAAAATTGCAGTCTGGGGAGTGATGCTCGTGTACCGGATCAAGCCGTCCAAGCCCTCCGCCGTGTTCGGCGCGGTAGTCGGGGTCGCGATGATCGTTTTCGTACTGGTGCGGTTCCCACTGAGGGAGCCGTTCGTCTGGCTCTGGCTGGCGGTCGCGGTGGGCGTCGTGAGCTTCAGCCTGTGGGCGGCGTTCGCCAAGCGAGGCGCCGAGAAAGTGGTCGTCGAGGACGGTCCTCCACCGGGTCGCTGAGAGGCACTTGTTGCAGGGCGGCCCTGGCGATGGTCCTGCGGTTGACCTCGTACCGCGATCCGCCCGTCTGCGATCCGCAAGACGATGACATCCAGCGGGCGGGGACAACACAACGGATGGACGTCCGCTCATCGGCACGGGCGTGTCTTCGGACCCGTCGCCGCAGTCCGCGCATCCTGGATGACGGCCGATCGGCTGCGGAGCAGGTGGTGCGGATCGCCGATCAGGCCGGTCTGCTCGGTGGGCCGATCGCGTGGCCGCCGTTCTTGGCCGCGTTGCTGCGCGAGCACCTCGCGAGGCACCGGCGTGGGTTCGTGTTCCCCGCGCCGAGCGGGACGTGGTTGTGGCGCTCGACGTTCCTGCGGCGGGTTTCCGCCCGGCGGTCGAGGGCAGCGACGCGTCCGGGATGAAGGCGGGCTGCGCGGCCCGGGTTGATGTTCCACGGGCTGCGGCACAGTCACAAGACGTGGCTGATCGCGGGCGGCGCACCGGAGATCGCGCAGGCCCGCAGGCTCGGCCATCACTTGGACAACCGGGTCATCGAGACCTACTCCCACGTCGCCCCGGAGGTCGAGCAGCGGCTGCTCGACGATCTCGAGCTGCGCTGGCACACGGCGCCCCAACACCGTCACCGAGTGTGGTCGACAGCAGGCGGGTTGCGCCGGTTGTCCCCCTCTTCGCCACGGTGGGGGTCACCCGCCGGTCGGGCCCGGGAGCAGCAGGAACACCGCGCCGACGCCGTATCGAGGGGGTGGTGCTCCAGTTCTGCCCCACCAGGAGCACAAGATCACGCCGCAAGGTCGATCACCGAAGATCGAACCCGGAACGCAAGAAACCCCTCCGACCTGCCGAAACGGCATGGTCAAAGGGGTTCTGTAAGAAAGTGGAGCTAAGGGGACTCGAACCTCTGACCCCCTCACTGCCAGTGAGGGTCGATCATGGTTCTGACCTGCGGCGATAGAGAATCGCCTAGTCAGATGATGCGCTTCGGTGCCGTTGTTGGCAACTGTGTGTTGTTGAGTGCAGTTGTAACAGGAGGTTTGCCCCAGCTGTGCCCCGGTGAAATTGGTGAGAGGACCGCTTGCGGTTGTTTCGAACAAACGTGTGATCGGCACACGACCACGGGCTTGGCGCCAGTCGAGCAGTCAAGGCGAGCGACGACGTGCACCGGAAGGCGCGGTAACAAGCTACGTCAGCCACTTGGCCGGCCGCCGCGTCGAGCTACCGAGCGTCGGTCGAGACCCGGGTTCTGCGGCATGTGTGGACGGTCGCCGACGGTCCTCGACCGGTGTACCTGGTCCGGGCGTCGCGGTCACCGTTGCTTCTTCCGCTGCTCGAGGAGAGTGATCATTTCGGCGATGTCGTCGGCCAGGTCCTGGTGCTGGGGCCCCTCCGGCTGCAGCTCCGCGTCGACCCGGTCGCCCGCTTCGATGCCGTTGTCCCGCCGCTACACTTGGCGCCAGTCCCAGTCCCAGTCCCAGGCCGATGTCGGTGCCGAAGCGTGCGAGCGGGCCGCGGACCTGGTGACCGTTGAGGGTGCCGGTGACGTGGTGGGTGTCCTTTCGGCCCACACTTCGTCCGGGTCGAACGGCACCGGCAGGTACACCCGGCCACGGGGGCCGGTGGTGATCGTCCTGGTGAAGCGTTGCCGCCGCATGAACCGAATGCTAACGCCGAGTTCTACGTCACGGCATATTTTCGGCACGGACCCCCATCGTGAGCAGGACAGGTGGACGGCGACCGAACCGGAGTGTGGACACGTCCGCGCCCGATCGTGGCTCCTGACCACCTCGCCAAGGCTGCCGTCGCACCCCGATCCTTTCTGACGCTGGAGAAGGTGAAGACGCTCGCGCCCGGGGAAGAGGCGATGGTGAGGCTCTATCCGCTCATGCCAGGTCTCTGGCCGCCGGTCGGTCCTGTCGCTGTATGGAGGCCCCCGGATCGTCGGTCTCGCCGATTTCGTGGACGTGGTTTCCCCAATCTGATGACGGGTAGCGACCCGGCGCTCTGGTGGAACCGCAGCGTCGTGGCCCGGCTCCCCGTGCGGGCCGCGCCGAGGCCGAGACTGGTCAGATCGATCACGGGGGCGGCGGTTTCTTGATCGCGGAGCCGCATCGGTTCTCGTGACCGGTCGGAAATTGCCGGCATCGGCCCGGCAGAAGAAACGCGGCGCACTCTGAGGTCGCCGCGCTGGCCCACACTGTGTTACCGCGCCACGCCCACCGGCACCCGAACAGAACGCGCGCAGCCCGGCCTGGATTCGCGATACCGGCACATTATGTCGATGATTGTCGATAGCGTGACAAGGTGACTACTGAAAGCCGGAGTGACGACTCCAAGCCTGCGCCACGCCGTGCGGGCGCAGCCTGGTCGGCGGAGGACACCGCGACGCTGCTGGACGGGCTCAGGCGCGGTGTGGCGCTGGAGGCGCTGGCGGGGACGCTGCAGCGCACGCCCGGTGCGGTGCAGGCACGGTGCCAGGTGCTTCTGCCGCCGGACCTGCGGCCGGCGATGCGAGCTGATGGCGAGGCGGTGCTACGGGCGCAGCTCGCGGCCAACCCGAACTTCGCTGCGGTCGTCAGCCCGACCCGGGTGTCCAGCCGTCGTGGGAGCCGCGGCCGCATTGCCGCGGCTCCCACGCCCGTGCCGCTGAGTGGCGAGCAGCGGCGGATGATCGACGCGGTACGCGCGGGGCGGGATGTCATCGTCGACGCCACGGTGGGATCGGGCAAGACCACCGCGATCCAGGCATTGTGCAGCGAAGTGGGCCGAGGCCGGGAGGTCTTGTACCTGACCTACAGCAAGCTGCTGAAGGCCGATGCGCAACGCCGGGTACGGAACGCGAAAGTGCAGAACTATCACGGAATCGTGTATCCATCGCTGCTCAAGGCGGGCATCACTTGCGGCCTCGATGAATCCATCCGGCGGTTCAACGCGGCCTTCAACAGCATTTCGGCGTGGTTTCCCCGCTTCGACCTGCTCGTGGTCGACGAGTACCAGGACATCAACGAGGAGTACGCGCAGCTGCTGCGCAACATCAAGTCGCTGAACCCGTCGATGCAGACCGTTCTGGTCGGCGACCTGGCTCAGAAAGTGCAGTCGAACACCACGCTGGATGTCCAACGGTTCACCCGGGAGATCACCCGTCAAGCTGAGCTGATGCCGTTCACACAGTCTTTCCGGGCAGGTCAGGAACTCGGCGCGCTGCTGTCGGAGGCATGGAACAAGCCGGTGGTGGGCGTCAACCCCGCGCAGACTATCCGGTATGTCTCTTACCGCGAGGCGCTCGACCTGATGCGGGCGAAGAACCCGGGCGACCTGCTGTGCCTGGGCAAACGCAACGGGCAGATGGCCGAGGCACTGAACCACCTGGAACACCACCACAGCGAGGTCTTCAACAAGCAAACCGTCTACGCCTCCATCCGCGACGGCGACAAGTCGGTCACCTATAACGACAACACCGCCGTGTTCACCACCTTCGACTCCAGCAAAGGCCTGGAACGCCCGACGAGTGTGGTGTTCGACTACGACGAAAACATGTGGGATATGCGCTGCGGCTTCCCGAACGTGGACATCACCGTCCTGCGCAACGTGTTCCTGGTCGCCGCATCCCGAGGGAAGCACGAAGTCGTCTTTGTGCGATCCGCACATGCTCGTCGGCAACCCAAGAGCATCGGGTTCATCCCCGTGCAGCGGTTCACGCAACTGCTGAACGAGGACCAGCCGAAGTATGACAAGCCGCTGCTGGCCTCGGATTGTTTCGACTTCACCTACGCGGAGAACCTTCAGGCGTGTGTCGCCCTGCTCGATCGGCGACGTCTCGACGACGGCTCGGGCGAGGAGATCGTCATCGACCGCGTCGACGGGCTGATCGATCTCTCTCCCGTGGTGGGGCACTACCAGGAAGCGGTGTTCTTCGACCGGTACAACCCGGCCCTCGAGGTGATGCTGAACCCCAAACCGATCGCGAAGCAACTGCGCGTCAAGCTGAACGAGGACCCTTGGCACGATGCGCTGCTGCTGACCGCCGTCGACACCGACCAGATGCGCTACGCCGAGCAGGTCACCCGGAAAGTCAGTGAGGAGGTGCGCGACGCGCTGACCAGGCGGCTGGCGACTCAGCTTCCCCGCGACTGCGAGGCCCAGGTGCCGATGAACCTCTCCGGCATGGCTCTGGGGTCACCAGCGGCGACGCCGATCACGTTCGTTGGTGTCGCCGACGCCGTGCACGATGGCCGGGTCTTCGAGCTGAAGTTCGTCTCCGAACTCGATCGCGCCATGTTTCTCCAGCTGGCGCTCTATCTGGTGATGGGCGGCCATGAGACGGGCGTGTTGTGGAACACCCGTACCGACGAGCGCTGGGCAGTACGAGTGCCCGACCGCACGAAATTTATGCACGCAGTCATCCGATGCGTCACCAAGCAACGCTACCGGGCCTTTCAGGCACCACCACCGCAACCGGGCGGCCAGCTCCACAAGAACACCGGCGGCTTGCTCGGCCGCTCGGGATGAGACGAGAGTGAGGTGTTCACCCGCGAGACGAGCTCGTAATACCCGGTGATAGGCCTATGCCGCCGAGTTGGAGGTGGATCGGCGTCGGCGGGTGTGGATCGATCCGGCCGACAGCGCGGTCACGGTAGCCGAGTGGGTGGCGCGGTGGTTCCGCTCGATGGATCTGGATCCGCGGACGATCGAGAGCTACCGCAGCCGGCTGCGGTGTCACATCCTGCCGAAGTTCGGCCAACTACCGCTGGGTGCGATCACGGCGCTGGGCGTGACCGAATGGGCCCGACAACTGGATCGGGACGGCTACGCCCAGGCGACGGTGAGCTCGCAGCTCAACCCGTTGTCGATGCTGCTGACCGATGCAGCTGATGAGCGGCTGATTCCGTTCAATCCGGTGCGCCGGCGGAGGCGTCGTGGCCGGCGATCACGACGCGCCGTGCCGGAGCGGATCTGGGCGACGCCGGAGCAGACGGCCCGGTCGGGATCCAACGACCGGGCCGTCCGAACAGGACTACCGAAGCAAGTCCGACTTCGGCTGCACTACACCCCTGGTCCGACAGGCTTCGGCTCAGCACACGAAGCCAGGACGCAAGAAACCTAGTGATCGTTGAGGTAATAGTGGTCGCTCGCGTGCTGGAAGTCCGGACCCAGGTAAACCGTGACGCCGATGCTCACGTGTTCCGGGAGGTCGTGCGTGCCGCCATCAGAAGCCCTGGCCGTGGCGCAAGATCCCAATCCACCGGAGGCGACGAGCGTGTAACGCTCGAGGTAGGCGCCCGAACTCTGTTGGACGGAGACACGCGCCCGGGCGGCAAGTCCGTCGGCGAACGAGTCGCAGACGGACACGACGTCGCCGTTTTCTTCGACGTAGACAGTGCCACCCTTGTTGGCGTCCGTGGTGGTCCACGTGTGGTCCCAGCTGCCGCCGGGAGGGTCCACAGTTGCCGACGCCGACGTCGCGGTCATGAGTGTCCCGCCGGCGACAAAAGCAGTCGTCGCGACCAAGGCCGCGATCTTGTTGCGCATCGTATGACTCCCATTCTTGTACTCGCACAGGGAAATCTGGACGAGCTGTATTTGATTTACATCATCTGCTGCAGCAGCAGAGGATCCCGCCGCAGTCGAACAACCTCGGCGCCAACCGGCATCGGACCACTGTCCGCCCGACAATGACCGGCTTATCCGCTGCGGTTCGGCGCCACCGCATGAACAGTTCCTCGCTGAGGACGCTCGCCGATTGGGACAGTCGGAATGGGTGCACCCGCGGAGTCAGTGGATGTGGCGCGGCTCCGACGGGGTGGGTTCAGCACCTGGGAGGATCACGCGGATCATTTCTTCACTGCCGAAGAATCCGCTTCTGTGCCGCTCAACTTGCGCAGCTCGGCCAGACCCCCGCTCGGACGAGCGCGCACACCGTCGTCACGGTGCCCCGTCTCGGCACGAACGGCGTTGCCGGCGGGGCTCCCGCGGCTTCCTCCGTCAGGTCACGCAACAACAGCAGAAGCGCGTCGGCGTTTTCGCCGGAACCGCAGGTCTCCGGTCATCAGGTCACCGGCAGCGCAACCACTGCGGGCGACAGGCTCGTCATCGACGGCGCCGGCGAGGCGTGGTCACTTCGGCCTTCGTTCCTCGCCATAAAGTCTTCTGCCTTTCCCTCGTAAACCAAACCCCAGTTACCGAGAGTGCCGGAATCACCTCTGCTACCCCAGCCGGGTGATGCACTCTTGTTCGACTGAACGTATCAGCGATGACCCAGACGGCGTCAACGCCCCGGAACGTTTTACCCCTGCCCGAAAGGTCTCCAAAAACGGGAACCTTTGCGCCTCGTGCCGCGACCTGCGAAATCGGCACCCCGGGGGTTGGCCTCGGCGTCGAAGGGGCGTCGATCTTCTTGAAAGCGCCCTTCGCGGAAGCGGGCCTGGTGAAGCTCAGTGCGCCACCGCTAACCAGCTATATCCGGCGATCGTCCACAATGGCCCAGGAGTCCGAATAGCCGTGAATCTCCCAGTTACTCGACGCGTCCAGCGGGTCCAGCACACACCCGCCCAGGTGCTGGTGCCGCAGAAAGCGCCGGAGTACGAGATCGCCTTCGTCGGCCCTGAGGGTGTAGTCCGGGTGGACCTCAACCCGGGAACCCGGCACCGCCACCAGGTCGGCTGCCGGCTGGACGTCCGGTACCGACCGGCCGAGCACTGCGTCGAACGGAGGTCGGACAGCGCGCGGTTCACCGTCGCGTTCGGCGGCTTGCCGGTGGTGCTCGGCACCGGCGGCGCGGTCTACCGCACCTTCCGAATCCGGAGGTGCCGGAAACTCACCGCTTGACAACAGGTGTTGTCGTGGGCGGCCAGTGTCGGTCACTCGTCGGTTCGCCCTGCTCGAGCGCTACGGGGTCGGATCGCCGCAGGGCTTCATCGTCGGTCTGCATGGCTGCCTCGCATCGAGCGACGGGTCGTGGTCGCTGCTAACTCCGTCCAGCCGCATCGGAGGAGACAGGACTGCGGTGATGGGCGGCGAACCGCTTCGTTACGAGACTCGGCGAAGGAGCTGAGCTTGCCGCCGATGGCACGAAGGTGCGCGCAAAGAACCTTTGGCGTCCACCTGTCCGGGGGACGCTACTGGGGCACTTTTCGTGACCCCATTTCGCCGCCCTCGGGCCGGTGCCCCAGTTTTGCCCCAGTTACCCGCCGGTAGCTGAACTTCTTCTGGACGAAAGTCAAAGTTCGCCGATACGAAAAAACCGCCCAACCTGGAACTCTTGTCCCGGTGAGCGGTGTTTCGTCACTGTGGAGCTAAGGGGACTCGAACCCCTGACCCCCTCACTGCCAGTGAGGTGCGCTACCAGCTGCGCCATAGCCCCGAGGCGAAGGTGTACTCCGCATCTCGTATGGCCATACCCTACACGCCGTCCCGAGGCCCTCGACGCGGGGGTGCCTGCATGGTCACCAACTCGGGCACAACCTTGTGACCTGCAGTTTTAGGACTTATTTTTAGGCGTGTATTGACTCCCGGTGTGTCCGCCGTTACATTTTCGGCGGTTGTGACGCCGAGGTCCCCGCCCGTTACGCCGCGTCTTCACCGGGCATGCCTCTGCCGTTTCCTGCTCGAAGAACGCCGCCTGTGCGGCAGAGGAGGTTTCGATGAAGAGTCCGGTGCGACGGCGGGTGATGACGGTGCTCTCGGCAGCGTCCACCCTGGTCGCGGGCTTGATCACCGTCGTCGCGGCGGCGCCGGCGGCTCAGGCCGCGATCACCCCTGACGGGTGGTACACGGTCGCCGCCGTGAACAGCGGTAAGTGTGTTGATGCTCGGGCTGCCGCCAGTGCCAACGGCACCGTCGTGCAGCAGTACAGCTGCAATCAAAGCGCTTCCCAGGAGTGGCAGTTCCAGTCGACCGGGGACGGCTACTTCCGCGTCAACACGCGCAACAACGCCGCCGCGGCCTGGGATGTCACCGGCGTCTCGACCGCCGACGGCGGGCTCGTGCAGCTGTGGAGCTACTCGAACGGCCTCAACCAGCAGTGGCAGGCCGTCGACGAGGGCAGCGGGCGGTACCACTTCGTGAACCGGAACAGCGGGAAGTGCCTCGACGTGCCGAGCGCCTCCACCGCCGACTCCGTCCAGCTTCAGCAGTACTCCTGTAACAACACCAGTGCGCAGTCGTTCACACTTACCCCCGTGGGTGGCACTACTCCTCCGACCTCCGGTCAGCCGGACCTCGGCCCGAACGTGGTGATCTTCGACCCGTCGATGTCGAGCTCCAGCATCCAGAGCCGGCTCAACGGCATCTTCAGCCAGCAGGAACGCAACCAGTTCGGCAGCCAGCGCTACGCCGTGATGTTCAAGCCGGGCACGTACTCGAACGACGTGAACGTCGGCTTCTACACGCAGGTGCTGGGCCTCGGGCTGAGCCCGGACGCCGTGACGATCAACGGCGCCGTGCACGTCGAAGCCGACTGGTTCCCGCCGCAGAACGCGACGCAGAACTTCTGGCGCGGCGCCGAGAACCTGTCCGTCAACCCGACCGGCGGCGCCGACCGCTGGGCGGTCAGCCAGGCCGCGCCGTACCGCCGCATGCACGTCCGTGGTGACCTGCAGCTCGACGACGGCGGCTGGGCCAGCGGCGGCTGGATCTCCGACTCGAAGATCGACGGCCAGGTCCGCTCCGGCTCGCAGCAGCAGTGGATCTCGCGCAACTCGCAGTTCGGCAGCTGGAACGGCTCGAACTGGAACATGGTCTTCGCCGGCGTCCAGGGCGCTCCCTCGAACACCTTCCCGAGCCCGCCCTACACCACCGTCGCCTCGACGCCGGTCGTGCGCGAGAAGCCGTTCCTCTACATCGACAACGCCGGCAACTACCAGGTGTTCGTCCCCGGGGTGAAGACCAACGCGTCCGGCACGAGCTGGGCGAACGGCACCGCGCCGGGCACCTCGCTGCCGATCGACCAGTTCTACATCGCCAAGCCCGGCGCGACCGCGGCGGACATGAACGCCGCGCTGGCCGCCGGGAAGAACCTGCTGGTGACGCCCGGTGTCTACCACCTCAACCAGGCGCTGCACGTGACCCGGCCCGACACCGTCGTGCTCGGTCTCGGCATCGCGACCCTGGTGCCGGACGGCGGCGTGACCGCGATGAACGTCGACGACGTCAACGGCGTGAAGGTGGCCGGCCTGCTGATCGACGCCGGCACGACCAACTCGAACACGCTCATGCAGGTCGGTGCGGCCGGTTCGACCGCCGACCACTCGGCCGACCCGACGTCGCTGCACGACGTGTTCTTCCGGATCGGCGGCCCGGCCGTCGGCAAGGCGACCAACAGCCTGGTGGTGAACAGCAACAACGTGATCGGCGACCACATGTGGATCTGGCGCGCCGACCACGCCGACAACGGCAACAACGTCGGCTGGACCACCAACACCGCCGACAACGGGCTCACGGTCAACGGCAACAACGTGACGATGTACGGCCTGTTCGTCGAGCACTACCAGAAGACGCAGGTCGTCTGGAACGGCAACGGCGGCCGGACGTACTTCTTCCAGAACGAGATGCCGTACGACGTGCCGAACCAGGCGGGCTGGATGAACGGCTCCACGAAGGGCTACTCCGCGTACAAGGTGGGCCCGAACGTGACGAGTCACGAGGCGTGGGGGCTGGGCAGCTACTGCTTCTTCAGCACCAACCCCTCGGTCGCCAGCGCGCACGCCTTCGAGGCGCCGAACACCCCGGGTGTCAAGTTCCACGACATGGTGACCGTCTCGCTGAACTACCAGGGGACGATCACGCACGTCATCAACACCACCGGTGACACGACGCCGACGGGGACCAAGCCCGTCAACCTGGTGAGTTACCCCTGATCAACCGGCGTGCGCCGTGGTGGCGGCCGCGGCGCACGCCGGTCCTCATTCTCCGTAATGGACGTCCTCACGCGAAACCCGTCGGCCGGGTTAACGGGCAACCGCCGAACGGGCGAAAAGTGTGATTACAGAGCGTGCATGCGTACGGTAGTACATATTTACCGGGAAGTTATGGATTGTTCACCTTGCTCGGGGAGCGTTCGCTCGCACAGCCACCCCGGGTATCGGAGGACGTAGCAAGTGAACAGACGTTTCGCGGCGCTCACCGCGGCGGTCGCCGCAGGTGCCCTGGTACTCACCGCCTGTGGCGGATCTTCCAGCGACAACAAGGACTCCGGTGCCGCCGGCACCGCCAAGTCGGCCGCCGACCTCGGCGGGCTCGACAAGCTCGTCGAGGCGGCGAAGAAGGAAGGCACCCTCAACGTCATCGCCCTCCCGCACGACTGGGCGAACTACGGCGAGGTCCTCGACGCCTTCAAGAAGAAGTACGGCCTCAAGGTCACCGAGGCCAACCCCGAGGGCTCGAGCCAGGACGAGGTCAACGCCGTCAAGCAGCTCAAGGGCCAGGACCGTGCGCCCGACGTGCTCGACCTCGGCGGCGCCTTCGCGCTGACGGCGGCCAAGGACGGCCTGCTCGCGCCCTACAAGGTCGCGACCTTCGCCGACGTCCCGGACAACCAGAAGGACGCCGACGGCCAGTGGGTCAACGACTACGGCGGCTACATCTCCATCGGCTACGACGCCAAGAAGGTGCCGAACCCGCCGACGTCCTTCGCCGACCTGAAGAAGCCGGAGTACGCGGGCAAGATCGCGCTGAACGGCGACCCGACGAAGGCGGGCGCGGCGTTCGCCGGCGTGTACGCCGCGGCGCTGGCCAACGGCGGTTCGTTCGCCGACATCAAGCCCGGCATCAGCTACTTCGGTGACCTCAAGAAGTCCGGCAACTTCATCCCGGTGCAGTCGAGCGCGGCGACCGTGGAGAGCGGCCAGACGCCGATCACGCTCGACTGGGACTACCTGCAGGCCGGCTACGCGAAGAAGCTCGAGGGCAAGGTCGACTGGAAGGTCGCGGTCCCGGCCGACGGCGTCTACTCGAACTTCTACTGCCAGGCGGTCAGCAAGACCGCCCCGCACCCGGCCGCCGCGCGGCTGTGGCAGGAGTTCCTGTTCTCCGACGAGGGCCAGAACCTCTTCCTGAAGGGCCTTTCGCGCCCGGCGCGGCTGCCGAAGATGGAGACGGCGGGCACCGCGGACAAGACGTCGCTCGCGGCCCTGCCGCAGATCCCCGGCGAGACGAAGTTCCCGACCAACGACCAGATCGACGCGGCCAAGAAGGTCGTCGCGGACGAGTGGGCGAAGGCCGTCGGCTGACGTGACGGCCGAGACCCTCACCACGGCGGCAGGCGCGACATCGCCTGCCGCCGTGCCCGTGCGCCCCGGGTTCGCGCGGCGCTTGCTCAAGTGGGTGACCGGCCACCTCGGCCTGCTGCCCTTCCTCGCCTACACCGGCGTCTTCCTCGGCGCGCCGGTGGTGATGGTCGCGGTCGGTGCCTTCCAGGACAACGACGGCGCGTTCACCACCGACAACCTCGGCGCGGCCTTCAAGGACCAGTTCGGCCGGTCGTTCGTGACGTCCATCGAGCTGTCCGCGCTGACCGCCGTGGTCGGCGCCGTGCTCGGCGCGCTGCTCGCCCACGCCGTCCTCGGGTCCAAGCCGGACGGCCTGCTGCGCAAGGTCGTCTCCAGCGCGGCCGGCGTGCTGGCCAACTTCGGCGGCGTGCCGCTGGCGTTCGCGTTCATCGCCACGCTCGGCAGCATCGGCATCGTCACCAAGGCGCTGACCGGGCTCGGCCTCGACCTCTACGCGTCCGGGTTCAGCCTGTTCAGCTTCTCCGGCATCGCGATCGTCTACATCTACTTCCAGATCCCGTTGATGGTCATCGTGTTCACCCCGGCGCTGGAAGGCATGCGCGCGCAGTGGCGCGAGGCGGCGGAGAACCTGGGCGCGACGCGCACGCAGTACTTCCGGCTCATCGCCGTCCCGGTGCTGCTGCCGCCGTTCCTGGCTTCGACGCTCCTGTTGTTCGCCAACGCGTTCAGCGCCTACGCCACCGCGTACGCGCTGACCACCGGCATCATCCCGCTGGTGCCGATCCAGATCGGCTCGCTGGTCTCCGGCAACGTCGTGGCGGACCAGCAGAACCTCGGGAAGGCGCTCGGCCTCGGCATGATCGTCGTGGTCGCCATCGTGATGGCGTTCTACTCGTGGATGCAGCGGCGCGCGTCGAGGTGGCTCGGATGACCAACAAATGGGGTCGCTGGACCATTCTCACCCTGTTCGGCCTGTACTTCCTGGTGCCGATGGCGGCGTCGGTCGAGTTCAGCCTGCGCGACGTCAACGACACGCACAGCTTCGTCTCGTGGAGCAAGCTGCTCGACGAGCCGGGCCTGTTCGAGACGCTGGGCACGTCACTGTGGGTCGCCGCGGGCACGGTCGTGCTCACGCTGCTGATCATGGTCCCGACGGTCAGCTGGGTGCACCTGCGCAAGCCGAAGCTGCGCCGGGTGATGGAGGGGATCAGCCTGCTGCCGCTGGTCATCCCGCCGATCGTGCTGGTCAACGGCGTGCTCGTGGTGTTCGCGGACGCGCCGGAGGTGATCAACGGGACGCCCGTGATCCTCGTGCTGGAGTACGTCGTCCTGGCGCTGCCGTTCACCTACCGCACGCTCGACGCGGGCCTGCAGGCGATCGCGCTGCCGACGCTGGTCGAGGCCGCGCGCAGCCTCGGCGCCGGCTGGGGCACCGTGCTGCTGCGGGTGATCGTGCCCAACATCCGCAGTGCGGTGTTCGGCGCCGCGTTCCTCAACCTGGCGCTGGTGCTCGGCGAATACACCCTGGCCAGCATCCTGCTGATGGACACCTTCCCGGTGTGGACCGTCCAAACCGGACAGTCCGAGGCCGGCGTGTCGGTCGCGGTGTCGCTGTTCAGCCTGTTCGTCGCCTTCCTGCTGCTGTTCGTCCTGTCCCTCGTCGCGGGCCGCCGCCGTCGTGAGCACAACCCGGCCGCGCCCATCGCCCCCGCACCGCAAGGAACCGCCTGATGACCGTGATCGAAACCAAGACGGGCGCCTCCGTGGAGTTTCGCGGGCTGCACCGCGAATTCGGCGACGTCAAGGCCCTCGACGGGCTGAACCTGCTGATCGAGCCCGGCGAGCTGGTCGCGCTCCTCGGGCCGTCCGGCTGCGGCAAGACGACGGCGTTGCGCGTGCTGGCCGGCCTCGAGCAGGTCGACTCGGGCGAGGTGCTCGTCGACGGCTCCGACGTCGTCGGCGTGCCGGCCAACAAGCGCGACATGGGCATGGTCTTCCAGGCCTACAGCCTGTTCCCGAACCTGACCGTGCGGGACAACGTCGCGTTCGGGCTGCGGCTGCGCGGCCAGGGCACGGCGCCCCGGCACCAGCGGGCGCAGGAGCTGCTGGAGCTGGTCGGGCTGGACAGCCACGCCAAGCGCTACCCGCACCAGCTCTCCGGCGGCCAGCAGCAGCGCGTCGCGCTCGCCAGGGCGCTGGCCATCGAACCGCGCGTGCTGCTGCTCGACGAGCCACTGTCCGCTTTGGACGCCCAGGTGCGCACGCAGCTGCGGGACGAGATCCGCCGGCTGCAGCTGCGGGTCGGCATCACCACGCTGTTCGTCACGCACGACCAGGAGGAGGCGCTGTCGATCGCCGACCGCGTCGGCGTGATGAAGGACGGCCGGCTCGAGCAGTGCGACACCCCGGCCGCGTTGTACGCGCGCCCGGCGACGGCGTTCGTGGCGGAGTTCGTCGGCACGATGAACCACCTCGCGGGCACGGTCACCGGCGGCGGCACCGAGGTCGACGTCGCCGGGCAGCGGCTGAAGCTGGCCGAGCCGGGGGAGCGGGCGGACGGCGCGGCCGTGCGCGTGCTGGTCCGCCCCGAGTCGGTGACGCTCGAACCCGGCGGCCCGGCCCGCGTCACCGACCACAGCTTCCGCGGCGCGGTCACCCGCCTCACGGCGGTGCTGCCGGACGGTACGACGGTGCTCGTGGACCTGCCGAGCGTGACGGCCGCGGAGCTGCTTCCGGGCAGCACGGCGGCCGTCGGCTTCGGCAGCCGCCCGGTCCTGCTGGCCGCGGACGCGTAGTGGACACGACGCGCCGGCGGATCGTCCGGGCCGAGGCGGGCGAGCTGGGTTACCGGCGGCTCGCCGAGGCGCCGGGCGAACCGCACGCCGTCCGGGAGGACCTCGCGCCGGCGTCGGCCTCCCGGGCCGGGACGCCGCTGGCGCGGTTCGCGCACCTGTCGGACCTGCACGTGATGGACGCGCAGTCGCCGAGCCGGGTCGAGTACCTCGAACGGCACGCCGACCCGGACTCGCCGCTGCGGGCCTACCTGCCGTTGATCGGCACCTACCGGCCGCAGGACGTGTTCACGACGCACGTCGTCGAGGCGATGGTCCGCGCGGTCAACGAGTTCGACGTCGACTTCGCGGTGTCCACCGGCGACGCGACCGACGCCTGCCAGGCCAACGAACTGCGCGCCTACCTGGGCACGCTCGACGGCGGCCCGGTCGACCCCGACTCCGGCGAGCGCGGGCACTGGGAGGGCGTCCACGCGAGCGACCCGGCGACCTACGACGTCCGCTACTGGCACCCCGGCGGCACGCCGGAGGGCTGCGAAGACGACCACGCGCGGGCCCGCTACGGCTTCCCGGAAGCGCCGGGCGTCCTCGACGCGGCCGCGCGCCCGTTCGAGGCGACCGGGCTGCACGTGCCGTGGTACGCCGTCTACGGCAACCACGACAACATGCTGCAGGGCGTCGTCCCGCCGTGGCCGGAACTGGGCGAGATCACGGTCGGCGGGGCCAAGCTGACGGCGCTGCCCGAGGGTGACGTCGTCGAGCTGCTGCACGGCTTCGACCAGGCCGAGCGGGACGTCGTCGCGCGGCTGCTGGACGGTGCGACGGTGCCCGTGACGCCCGATCCCGAGCGGCGGCACGTCTCCCGCGCCGAGTGGATCGGCGCGCACGTCGACTGCCACGGCCACGGGTACGTCCGGGCGAACGCCGAGTCCGACACCGCCTACTACGCGTTCGACCACGGCGTCCTGCGCTGCCTGGTGCTCGACACGGTCAACCCGCACGGCTTCTGGCAGGGCTCGCTCGACGTTCCCCAGTTCGAGTGGTTGCGCGCGGAGCTGGCGGCGTCGGCGGACCGGCTCGTCGTGCTGTTCAGCCACCACCCCCTCGACACGCTGGTCAACGACCACGGCCCGGACCGGCGGGTCTTGGCCGACGAGCTGGCCGCACTGCTGCACGCGTCACCGAACGTCGTCCTGTGGGTGAACGGCCACACCCACGAGAACAAGGTGACCCCGCAGGCGACGTTCTGGGAGGTGACGACGGCGTCGCACATCGACTGGCCGCAGCAGGCCCGGCTCGTCGAGGTCCGCGACAACGCCGACGGCACGCTGTCCATTGTGGTCACCATCGTCGACCACAGTGGACCGGTGACGGGCGGCGGTGAAGACCCGATCGGGTTGGCGGGGCTGTCCCGCGAGCTGTCGGCGAACTACTGGCAGCACCGCGACGGCCCCGAGCGGGGCGCCGGGACCGCCGCCGACCGCAACGTCGAGCTCCTGCTCCGGGATCCACGCCCGAACGGGTGGTGAACCGCGCCGAGGGCCCCGGGTGTCGCGATACTGGGGCTCCCGGAGTGCAAAGGAGCGGGACATGACCGCCTTCGGAATCGTCGTCGAACCCCGGCAAGCCTGGCTCCTCACCGCCGTGCGCGGGGTGTTCGCCGTGCTGTTCGGGATCTTCGCGCTCGTCTGGCCGGGCGCGACCGTGCTGGTGCTCGCGATCCTCTACGGCGTCTACGCGATCGTGGACGGCATCGGCGGGCTGATGCAGGCGTTCCGCCCGGGCGACGGCGCCCACCGCGCCGCGTACGGCGTGCTGGGCGTGCTCGGCATCGTCGCCGGGATCGTGGTGCTGGTGTGGCCGGGCATCACGGTGCTGCTGCTGGCGCTGCTGGTCGGGCTGTGGGCGATCGTCACCGGCATCGCCGAGATCGCCGCCGCGATCCGCCTGCGCAAGCAGATCCGGGGCGAGGCGTTCCTCATCCTGGCCGGCGCGATCTCCGTGCTCGCCGGCATCCTCATCGTGATCAACCCGATCGCGGGCGCGTACGGCGTCGCGCTGCTGGCCGGGATCTACGCGCTGGTCTACGGGATCGTGCTGCTCGTGCTGGCCTTCCGGCTGCGGAAGATCGCGAACACGCCCGCCGCGGTCTGAGTACCGTGCGGGGATGTGACCCGCGAACTGGTGGTGCTGGGCACCGCGAGCCAGGTGCCCACGCGCCACCGCAACCAGAACGGCTACCTCCTGCGCTGGGACGGCGAAGGCCTCCTCTTCGACCCCGGCGAGGGCACCCAGCGGCAGATGGTGCACGCCGGCGTCGCGGTCACGGACGTCACCCGGATCTGCGTCACGCACTTCCACGGCGACCACAGCCTCGGGCTGTCCGGCGTCATCCAGCGGCTGTCGCTGGACAAGGTGCGGCACCCGGTGCACGCGCACTTCCCGGCGTCCGGCGCGCACTACTTCGAGCGGCTGCGGCACGCGACGTCGTTCTACGAGACCGCCGACCTGCGGGAACAGCCCATCTCTTCGAGCGGCCAGATCGCGTCGGGCAAGTTCGGCGTCCTGGAGACCCGGCTGCTGAGTCACCCGGTCGAGGCGTTCGGCTACCGGCTGGTCGAGCCGGACGGCCGGACGATGCTCCCCGAGCGGCTGCGCTCGTTCGGCATCCAGGGCCCGGACGTCGGCAAGCTCCAGCGCGACGGCCGGCTGGGGACGGTGAGCCTCGACGACGTCAGCGTGCCCCGGCGCGGCCAGCGGTTCGCGTTCGTCATGGACACCCGCCTCTGCGACGGCGTCTACGCCCTCGCCGAGGACGCGGACATGCTCGTGATCGAGTCGACCTTCCTCGCCGAGGACACCGCCCTGGCCCGTGACTTCGGCCACCTGACCGCCCAGCAGGCCGCCCGCGTCGCCGCCGAGTCCGGCGTCCGGCTGCTCGTGCTGACCCACTTTTCGCAGCGCTACACCGAGCCTCAGCGGTTCTTCGACGAAGCCCGGGCCGAGTTCGACGGCGAGATCGTGGTGGCCACGGACCTGGAGCGGGTCCAGGTGCCGAAACGCCGGTCCTCCCCAGCGGAGCCCCTCGCGCCGTAGGCTGCAAGCGTGAGCCAGCCGATCCTGATGACCGTCGACGACGATCCCGCCGTGTCCCGCTCGGTCGCCCGTGACCTGCGCCGGCGCTACGGCAAGGACTACCGCATCATCCGCGCCGACTCGGGCGCCGACGCCCTCGACGCGCTGCGCGAGATCAAGCTGCGCGGCGACGCCGTCGCGGCGATCCTCGCCGACTACCGGATGCCGCAGATGGATGGCATCGCCTTCCTCGAGAAGGCGATGGACCTGTTCCCGCACGCCCGCCGGGCCCTGCTGACCGCCTACGCCGACACCGACGCCGCGATCCAGGCGATCAACGTCGTCGACGTCGACCACTACCTGCTCAAGCCGTGGGACCCGCCGGAGGAGAAGCTCTACCCGGTGATCGACGCGCTCGTCGAGACCTGGAAGGCCGTCGGCGACAAGCCGGTCGACGAGGTCAAGCTCCTCGGCCACCGGTACTCGTCGCCGTCGTTCCACATGCGCGACTTCCTCGCGCGCAACGCCGTGCCCTACCGCTGGTACTCGGTCGAGGACGACGAGGGCAAGCGCTTGCTCAAGGCCGCCGACGCCGTCGAAGCCGACATCCCGGTGATCGTCACCCCCGACGGCACCGTGCTCAAGCACCCCTCCAGCGGCGAGATCGCGGACGCGGTCGGCTTGTCGACCCGCCCCGCGCAGGAGTTCTACGACCTCGTCGTCATCGGCGGCGGCCCGGCCGGGCTCGGCGCCGCGGTGTACGGCGCGTCTGAAGGCCTGCGCACGGTGCTCGTCGAGAAGAAGGCCACCGGCGGCCAGGCCGGCACCAGCTCGCGCATCGAGAACTACCTCGGCTTCCCTGACGGCGTCTCCGGCGCGCAGCTGACCGACCGGGCGCGGCGCCAGGCGCAGAAGTTCGGCGCCGAGGTGCTCACCGCCCGCGACGTCGTCGGCCTGGAGGCCCGCGGCTCGTCCCGGGTCATCACCTTCGGCGACGGCAGCGAGATCGCCGCGCACTCGGTGATCCTCGCCAGCGGCGTCACCTACCGGGCGCTCGACGCCGAGGGCATCGAGGAGCTGAGCGGCCGCGGCGTCTACTACGGCTCGGCGCCCACCGAGGCGCCCGAGTGCAAGGGCGAGCACGTCTACATCGTCGGCGGCGCGAACTCCGCCGGCCAGGCCGCGGTGTTCTTCTCCAAGCACGCCAGCGACGTCAGCATCCTGGTGCGCGGCGAGTCGCTCGAGTCGTCGATGTCGCACTACCTGATCGAGCAGATCGCCGGCATCGAGAACATCCACGTCCGCACCCGCACCACGGTCAAGCAGGCCCACGGCGACGACCACCTGGAGCGGCTCACGCTCTGCGAAAACGGCGTCACCGAGGAGGTCGACACAGGCCACCTGTTCATCTTCATCGGCGCGGCCCCCCGCACGGAGTGGCTGGGCGACGACCTCCACCGCGACGACCACGGCTTCGTCTGCACCGGCCCGGACCTGCTGGCCGCCGGCCAGCGCCCCCGGGGCTGGACCCTGGACCGTGACCCGCATTACCTCGAGTCGTCGATCCCGGGCGTCTTCGTAGCGGGCGACGTGCGGTCCCAGTCGGTCAAGCGGGTGGCCTCCGCGGTCGGCGAAGGCGCGATGGCCGTGACGCTGGTACACCGGTACCTGGAGGAACATTGACGTCCTCCCCGCAGTCATCCGACCAGGGGGTTCCGGCGGCGCGAGCCCGGCACGGCCGGGTCGGGTCGCCGAGGTTCACGGTTCACCGGCCGGACCACTGTCCCGCCTCCCCGCGCGGTCACCGCCCGTCCGGCGGCGATGTTCCTGGCCGCGTTCACGTCCGCGTTGCCGCTGCACCCACAGGCGACGCACCGGAACACCGCTTGGCTCTCGCGGGATTCGGACGCCACGTGCCCGCAGGCGGAACAACGTTGCGACGTGAAGGCGGCGGGGACCTTTTCGACCCGGCCCGGAGCTTTGTTCTCCAGGCGCGAGACCACCAGACCCCACCCCTGGGCGAGGATCGCCCGGTTCAGGCCCGACTTCTGCCGCACTCGCCGTCCCGGCGCCGCGGCGGTGCCCTTCGCCGATCGTGTCATGTGCGTGATGCGCAGGTCTTCGACCCGGATCACGTCGAACTCGCGGGCGACACGCGTCGTCAGCTTTTCCGCCCAGTCCTTCCGGCGTGCGGACTCCTTGGCGGTCAGCCGCGCGATCGCCCGGAGCAGCCGGGCGCGCCGGTTCGATCCGCGGGCGGCCCGGGCGAGCCGCCGTCGCAGCCGCAACGCTCTCGCCCGCTCGGCGCGGGACAGCCCGGGGCAGTGCAGGAGCTCTCCGGTCGACAGTGCCGCCGACACGGCAACGCCTCGATCGATCCCGACCGCGCTGCCGTCGCCCGGCGCCGGAACGGGCGCGGGGACAGCGGCGAACGCGAGGTGCCACCGCCCGGCGCGGTCGCGGGTGATCCGGTAGGACTCGAGTTCGCCGGACGGGCGCCGCGACCAGCGGAACCGGACCCAGCCCACCTTGGGCACCCACACGGCGGCGCGCCGCCGGTTGAGCCTTCGTACGTGCTCAGGCCGGACGGCGACCTGCCGGAATCCCTGGTGGACCGCCGCTCGGCGCCAAGTCGGCTTGCCGTGGGTGCCTCCGAAGAAGCTGCGCAGAGCCTGGGCGAAGTCGCGCAGCGCCTGCTGCTGGACGGTGACCGAGCCCTCGCGCAACCACGCGTGTTCGTCCCGGATCTCGGTCAGCTGCCGGGCCTGCTCGACGTAGCCTGGAGGGAGCGGCCGCCCGGGCCGCCAATGGGAGTGCTGCTCCACGGCGAGGTTCCAGACGAACCGCGCGTGGGCGCAATGGACCAGCAGCCGAGCCTCCTGTTCGGCTGTGGGCGTCAAGCGAAAGCGGGACATGCGGGAAACGTAGCCCCGGCCACCGACAAAACAGGGGTGAAGGAATGAGCGCATTGCCGCGGGAAGAGCTTCGCGGCCTCTTCCTGTTCGAACACCTTTCC
This sequence comes from Amycolatopsis sp. NBC_00348, assembly GCF_036114655.1. NCBI lineage: Bacteria > Bacillati > Actinomycetota > Actinomycetes > Pseudonocardiales > Pseudonocardiaceae > Amycolatopsis > Amycolatopsis sp. NBC_00348. The sequence goes on from NZ_CP107994.1 coordinate 9,937,876, forward strand.
GAGGACCAGCTCGACTGGATCGCCGACAACGCCGTGCTCGAGGAGTACGAGGGCGACACCGTCGTCATCCGCGAAGGCGACGAAGCGACCTGCTTCTACGTCCTGCTGAGCGGCGCGATCCGGATGACGCGGCTCGTCAGCGGCACCGAGGTCGAGACCAACCGGTCCGACCAGCGTGGCGTCTACTTCGGCGCGACGCAGTTCTTCGTGCACCAGGACACCGACCACCGCTACGGTGCCTCGGTGCGCGCGCTGTCCGACGTCACGTTCCTGGCGCTGCCCTCGCGGGAGTTCTCCGTCGAGTTCCGCCGGTGGTTCCCGATGGCGACGCACCTGCTCGAAGGCATGTACCTCGGCTGGCGCAACAGCGACACCGTGATCGGATCGCGCCGCCGTCTCCTGGCGCTGGGCGAGCTGTCGGCCGGCCTGACGCACGAGCTGAACAACCCGGCCGCGGCCGCCGTGCGGGCGACGTCCGCGCTGCGCGAGCGCGTCGCCGGGATGCGGCACAAGCTGGCGTTCCTGGCGAAGAAGACCATCGATCCCGAGCTGCTCTACCAGCTGATCGACGTCCAGGAAAAGCTCGTCAAGCAGGTCGCGCAGGCCCCGAAGCTGAGCGCGATGCAGCAGTCCGACCGCGAGGACCAGATCAGCGACTGGTTCGAGGACCACGACATCGACGGCGGCTGGGACCTCGCCGACATCTACGTCCGGGCCGGGCTCACCACGACCGACCTGGACAACGTCCTGGAGCAGGTCGGCGACACCTTCATGGACGGCGCCGTCCGCTGGCTCGCCTACGCGCTCGAGACCGAGATGCTGATGGGCGAGATCGAGGACTCGACCACCCGGATCTCCGCGCTGGTCGGCAAGGCCAAGCAGTACTCGCAGATGGACCGCTCGCCGCACCAGTGGGTCGACGTCCACGACGGCCTCGACTCCACGCTCGTGATGCTCGCCGGCAAGATCGGCGACGGCGTCCGCGTCGTCAAGGAGTACGACCGCGACCTGCCGAAGATCCCGGCGTACGCGGGCGAGCTCAACCAGGTGTGGACGAACATCATCGACAACGCGCTGGGTGCGATGGGCGGCGAAGGCACGCTCACGCTGCGCACCTGGGGCGTCAACGACCAGGTCCGCGTGGAGATCGGCGACACCGGCCCGGGCATCCCGGAAGACATCAAGGGCCGGATCTTCGAGCCGTTCTTCACGACCAAGGCGGTCGGCGAGGGCACCGGGCTGGGCCTCGACATCTCGTGGAAGATCGTCGTCGAGCGGCACCAGGGCGACCTGCGCGTCGAGTCCGAGCCAGGGAGCACCCGGTTCGAGGTGTGCCTCCCGACCGAAGAGCAGGCCTCCCTCTGATGGCCTCGGTCCCGACGGTCACGACCGAGCTCGGGGCGCTGGTGGGGCTGGCGGGTGACGGCGTCCGCAGGTGGCGCGGGATCCCGTACGCCCGGCCGCCGGTGGGCGAGCTGCGGTGGAAGGCGCCGCAGCCGCCCTCGCTCTCGGGTGGCGTGCACGTCGCGGCGGAGTACGGGCCGCACGCGATGCAGTCGCCCGACCCGATGAACCCGCGGGCGGTCTGCGACGAGGACTGCCTGTACCTCAACGTCTGCACGCCGGAGGAGCCCGCGCCCGAGGGCGGGTACCCGGTGCTGTTCTGGCTGCACGGCGGCGGTTACCGCGTCGGCCACGGCGAACAGCTGGGCGACGGCGAGGAGTTCGCGCGCGCCGGGATCGTCGTCGTCACGATCAACTACCGGCTCGGCTCGCTCGGCTTCCTGCACCTCGCCGGCGTCTTCGGCGAGGCCGAGGCGGACGCCGGGGTGGGCGGCCTGCTCGACCAGATCGCCGCCCTGAAGTGGGTGCGCCGCAACATCTCCGCGTTCGGCGGGGACCCGTCGCGGATCACCGTCTACGGCGTCTCGGCGGGTGCGAAGAGCGTCGGGAACCTGATGGGCAGCCCGCTCGGCGCGGGGTTGTTCGCGCAGGCGATCAGCAGCAGCGGCGGCGCGGACCACGTGGCGACGCCGGAAACCGGCACCGCGCTGGCCCGGCGGCTGCTCGACGAGGTCGGCTGCCACGACGTCGAAGCGCTGCGGGCGTTGCCGGCCAAGGAGTTCGTCGAGGCGCAGGAACGGATCCTCAGCGGCTTCCAGGCGCTGTGGCTGTGGCGCCCGACGCTGCACCCCCGTGTGCTGCCCGAGGTCCCGATCGAGCCGATCCGTCGCGGCAGCGCGGCCGGCGTCCCGCTGCTCGTCGGCTGCAACAGCAACGAAGGCAGCACGTACGCGATGATGCTGGGTGACGACGCCGCGACAGCGCCGGCTGACGACGTCCTCTCCGCGATCCTCGGTGACGAAGGCGCTTCGCAGCTCCTCGAGACGTACCTCCGTCGCGTCCCCGACCTCAACGCCGCGAAGATCGCCGCGATGGGCGACGAACGCTACGGCGTCCCGACCCAGCGCCTCGCCGACGCGCAGTCCGCGCACGCGCCCGTCTACCGCTACCGCATCGACATCGCGGCGCCCGGCGTACCCGAGCAGCTCGACGGCGGGCACGGCACGGAGACGACGATGGCGTGGAAGACGCCGCTGCCGTTGTTCGCGGAGGCGACCGAAGTGAACCCGGCCCGCGAGCGCGCGGCGTTCCTGATCCACCGCTGCTGGGTGCGGTTCGTGCACGACGGCGTCGCGTCCGCCGACGGCCCCGAATGGCCACCGTACGGCCCGGAGCTGCGGCCGGTGCTGGTTTTCCGGGAAGACACGGATCTGGTGCTCGACCCACGCGCCGAAGAGCGAAAAGCCTGGGGCGACACGGAATGGGCGTCCGGAACCTGGTTCCCGGTGACCTGACACCGTTCCTTCACCCGCTGTTCACTTCGAACCGGCTCGTTCGCGCGTCAAACGAGTCGAAGGCCCTGAATCATCGGGCCGTCGAGGGGAGTGGCTCGTGAAACGCCGGGTATCGATCGGACTGGCCGTGGTGCTGCTGCTCGCGGTCGTGGCGGTGATCGTCTGGGGCAACGGCTCCGGGCCGGGTCTTGCGACGGTGCGCGGGGTCATCGGGTCGGAGAAGCAGGCCTTCTTCACCGACCAGCGCGTCGTCGACGCCTTCGCGCACCACGGGCTGAAGGTCGAGGTCGACACGGCCGGGTCGCGGCAGCTCGCGACGACCGTCGACCTCGGGAAGTACGCGTTCGCGTTCCCGTCGTCCTCGCCCGCGGCGCAGAAGATCCAGCGCGACCGCAAGGTCACGACCGTCTACACGCCGTTCCAGTCGCCGATGGCGATCGCCACCTTCGAGCCGATCGTCGCGTTGCTGCGCGCGAACGGCGTGGTGCGCAAAGGCGCAGGTGACTACGACGTCCTCGACGTTGCGAAGTACCTGGACGTCGCGGAGGCCGGCACGCGCTGGGACCAGCTGCCCGGCAACACCGCGTACCCGGCCCGCAAGAACGTCCTGGTCACGACCACCGACCCGCGTGAGTCGAACTCTGCGGCGATGTACCTCTCGATCGTTTCCTTCGTGGCCAACGGAAACACCGTCGTCAGCTCGCCCGAGCAGGAGGCGAAGGTGCTGCCGTCGGTGTCGAAACTGTTCCTGGACCAGGGATACACGCAGAACAGCACCGAAGGGCCGTTCGAGGACTACCTGTCCGCGGGCATGGGCAAGACGCCGCTGGCGTTGATCTACGAGTCGCAGTTCGTGGACCGCGTCGTCCGCGGCGACGGCTCGATCCGGCCGGACATGCGGATGATCTACACGGCACCGACGGTCTACTCGAAGCACACGCTGGTCCCGCTGTCCGCCGACGGCGACAAGGTCGGTCAGCTGCTCGCGACCGACCCGGAGCTGGGCAAGCTGGCCGCGACGTTCGGCTTCCGCACCACCGACCCGAAGCTCTTCGCGGACGTCGCCGCGCCGGCGCACGCGCCCGCCGACCTGGTGGACGCCGTCGAGCCGCCGTCGTTCGAGACCCTCGAGCGCCTGCTCGACGCCGTCGGCAAGCAGTACTGACATGGACGAACTCACGCCCGTCACCGCGGTTTCCCCCGAGCGCGCCGCCGGGCTCGTCACGCTCGGGGCCGACACCCGCGCCGAGATCACCGCGCGCGCCGACGTCTTCGCGACCCGCTTGGAAGCCCTGGACGTCCGGTCGCCGGAGTTCACCGACGTCCTCGACGAGCTGCTGGCCGTCGGCGAGGCCGACATGCGGGCCGCGGCCGGCGTCGCGGGCGCGATGCTGGACCGCTCGTTGCGTGGTTCCGCTTCTCCACAGGACGGCGTCACGACGAGCCTCGCCGGGCTGCGCCGGACCGTCGCCGAGCTGGACCCGGCGAAACTGCCGATCACCGGGCGGAAACTGCTCGGGATGTTCCCGATGGCTGGTGCCGCGAAGCGGGCTCTCGATCGCTACCACGCGGCGAACGAGCCGGTGAACGCGCTGGTCGTCGACCTGCGGACGCGACAGGACCGGTTGCGGCGGGACAACGCCGCGATCAAGGGCGAGCGCGAACGGCTGTGGAAGGTGCTGGAGAAGCTCGCCGAAGCATCGGTGTTCGCCGAAGCCGTCGACGCGGCCATCGAGCGTCAGGCGTCGGTGTTCGAGTTCGCCGACCCGTCGCGGGCGCAGGCGTTGCGCGGCGACATCCTCTACCCGATCCGCCAGCGGCACCAGGACCTGCTCACCCAGCTCGCGGTGAGCGCGCAGGGGTACCTCGCGCTGGACCTGGTGCGCCGCACCAACGACGAGCTGATCCGCGGCGTCGAGCGGGCGGTCTCGACGACCGTGTCCGCCCTGCGCGTCGCGCTGCTCGTCTCGGCCGCCTTGGCGGGCCAGCGGGACGTCCTGGACGAGGTGGCGGCGCTGCAGTCGACCACCGACGGGCTGATCCGCGCCAACTCCGAGCTGCTGGAAACGCAGTCCGCGGAGATCCGCAAGGCGAGCAGCGACCCGGCCGTCGCGACCGAGACCATCCGCGCGTCGTTCGACCGGATCTACGCCTCGATCGACGCGATCGACGGCTTCCGCGCGGACGCCGTCCGCACCATGGCGACCACGGTTGAGTCACTGACCGGCGAGCTGCGCCGCGCCGAGGACCACCTGCGGCGTTCGCACGAGGGGGAAGTATGAAGAAGCTCGTTTTACTGGCGCTGAGCGCGGTGTTGCTGGCCGGCTGCTCCTCCGCGGCGTCCGACGGCCCTGAGCCGGGCACGCTCAGGATCCTCGCGGGCAGCGAGCTGGCGGACATGCAGCCGGTGCTCGACGAGGCCGCGAAGGCCACCGGCGTCAAGGTCAAGTTCACCTTCACCGGCACCCTGGAAGGAGCCGAGTCGCTCGCGAACGGCAGTGCCGACAGCAAGTACGACGCCGTGTGGTTCTCGTCGAACCGTTACCCGGCCGGGATTCCCGATGCGGCGAAGCGGCTCGGCAACCAGGTCAAGATCATGAGCTCGCCGGTGGTGCTGGGGCTGTCGGCGTCGTCCGCGCAACGGCTCGGCTGGACCGGCAAGCCGGTCGGCTGGGGCGAGATCGCCGCGCAGGCCGGTAAGAAGGCGTTCACGTACGGGATGACCGACCCGTCGGCGTCGAACTCCGGGTTCTCGGCGCTGGTCGGCGTCGCGTCGGCGCTCGCGGGCGCGGGCACCGCGATCGACGCCCGGCAGATCGCCGCGGTGACCCCGCAGCTGACGCAGTTCTTCAGCGCACAGGCGCTTTCGGCCGGATCGTCGGGCTGGTTGTCGGACGCGTACACGCGGCGCGCGACCGGCCAGGACCCCGGGCAGAAGGTCGACGGGCTGATCAACTACGAGTCCGTGCTGCTCTCGGCGAACGCGTCCGGGAAGCTGCCGGAACCGCTGAAGCTGATCTACCCGAGCGACGGCGTCGTCACCGCGGACTATCCCTTGACCCTGCTGGCGGACGCCGGTTCCGACGCGCGCTCGTCGCACCAGCGGCTTTCCGACTACCTGCGCACGCCGGACGTCCAGAAGCGGATCATGGACACGACCCAGCGACGTCCGGTCGTGCCCGGGGTCGCGCTGGGGTCGCAGTTCGCGCGGCGGGACCTCGTCGAGCTGCCGTTCCCGGCGACGCAGCAGGCGGTGGACGCCCTGCTCCAGGCGTACTTCGACAAGATCCGCAGGCCGTCGCGGACGCTGTACGTGCTCGACACGTCCGGCTCGATGGAGGGCGACCGGATCGACTCGCTGCGCACCGCGCTGGCCGGGCTGACGGGCGCCGACAACTCGCTCACCGGCCGGTACCGGCGGTTCCGGAGCCGGGAGGAGGTGACGATGCTGCCGTTCAACTCGGGGCCTTCGCCGGCTTCGACGTTCGTCGTGCCGGAGCAGGACCCGGCGGCCGAGCTGGCGCGGATCAAGGCGTTCGCCGAAGGGCTCTCCGCTCGCGGCGGGACGGCGATCTACGACAGTCTCTCCGAGGCTTACCGGGTGCTGGAACCCTTGGCGGCGCGCGATCCCGATCGGTTCACCTCGATCGTCCTGATGACCGACGGGGAGAACGCGAACGGCTCGTCCCTGTCCGATTTCCAGGCGTCGTTCGGCTCGCTACCGGCCGCGATGAAGGGGGTGCCGGTGTTCACGGTGCTGTTCGGCGAGGGGTCGAGCGACGAGCTGACGCAGGTCGCGACGATGACCGGCGGCAAGGTGTTCGACGCGCGGAAGGTCCAGCTCGCGGGCGTCTTCCAGGAGATTCGCGGGTACCAATGATGCTGCGCTACCTGGGCTCGACCAAGAACCTCGCCGGCTGCGTCGGCGGGCTCGCCGGCCTGGGCCTGTACCTGGCCGGGGTGATCGGCTGGCTGTGGCCGGTGGTCGTGGTCGCGCTGTACGCGGCAGGCGCGCTGCTCGCGCCGCCGGAGAAGGTCCGGCTGCTGCCCGACGCTTCGGGGGAGCTGCGCGTGTCCTTGGAGACGCTGATTTCTTCGGTGTCCTCCCAAGCGTCGCGGATGCCTGAGTCCACTGTGGATACCGTGCGGCGGATCGCCGAAGTGCTGGCCGACCTGCTCGCGCAGCCCGCGCGGCTGTCGGCCGATCCGGACCTGCGGCACTCCGTGGTCCGGCTGGTGCGGACGGATCTGCCGCTGTCGGTGGAATCCTTCCTGAACCTGCCGCGCTGGTTCGCGTCCCGGCGGGCCGGTGCGGCTGCGGAACTGGTGGCCCAGCTCGACTTGCTCGAAGCGGAGGCGCATCGGATCGCCGAGCGGTTCTACGCGGCGGACGTCGACCGGCAGGCGGATCACACGCGCTATCTGCGCGACCGGGACGCTTGATTCCTTGCTGTGCAAGGGTTTCCCGGTTGTACCCGTGTGAGTGATGTGTTCGAACGGGCGTTCGAGTAGCTTCATTGGCGTAGGGCCCACGTCGATGAAGGAGAGTTATGAACGCGTACCGAGTTTCGGCAGAGTCAGGGTCATGGCCGCGGTGGTCAGCCAGCTCAGCAGGTCGGTCAGCGGAATGCGGGAAAGCCGTTCCGGCCATTCCTCCGCCACGGTGTGGAGCACGAGTTCGTCCTGCCGGGGCTCCACCTTCGTCAGCTTTATCCCGGGCGGGAGTTCCGGCAGGGGAAGCACGATGGGGCGGAAGCGTGCCGGTGGTTTCAGCTGCCGGCGTCCGATGTGGAGGGTCCGCGGCACGAGCACCACGGCGTCGTCCGCCACCTGGGCCTCCAGGGTCAGGTGGCCCCACTGCGGCCGCTTGGCCCAGTGGATCTGGAGCAGCCCGCTTTCGGCGGGCGCGGCGACGATCCCGGGGCGGACTGCCGCCACCCGTTCACGCAGCACGTCCGCGGCCACGGCGATCCGCAGCTCGACCCGCGCGGGAATGGCGGCCGGCGTGGGCAGCGAGCGGAGGCGGACGTCCTCGGCGAGCACGGTGACCCGCTTGAGGAGGATGCTGCTCTGCTTGCCGGTCTCGTCCGCGGGCTCGGGCCAGTCGACGTCCTCGGCGACGATGCGCACGTCGCCGACGCGTCCGGTGGCCAGGCGCAGGCTGTCGGCCGGGTAGTGGAGTTCGGTGAGGGTGAGGCCCACTTCGCGGCCGTCGACCTTGGTGGTCAACCGGCGCCCGACGAGCTGCTCGGTGACGGCCCGCACGACGGCGGCCGGCGTGACCGGGACGTTCGGAAGCAGTGAACGCCCGACCGCGGCCAGCCCGGCCAGCTCAGGCCAAGGTGCCCAGCCGTCGAACCATCTGCCGTCAGTCATCCGTCCAGTGTCGCCGAAGAACGCGGTCGGCGGGGATGGCGGGTGGCCGCCCGAAGGGGTGGGAGCGTGCCTGCCGTCGGTTGCGCGTCGACAAGGGCCTTCGTGACCAGCCCGGACGGTTTCGGCCGGTGCCTGGCGCCTGCTTCGTCACATGCGCCAGGCAGTCGTGCGCGTTTCGTTGTCAGTGTGGTGCGCGCTGTCAGTGTGGTGAGCCACCTGCCGTCACCGGAGGGGTCGGCGACGGCAGGCGGCAGTCCAGTGGAAGGCGCGGGCGGCGAGCGCCCGTCACCGACCGGCGAAGCGGGCGATGATGCCCGTGACGACCAGCCAGAACACGGCGGCCAGACCGAAGTCGAGGATCACGGCCAGGCTCGGGTTGCTCACCGGGAACAGGCCCGGCCAGAACAACGCGAGAGGAACGGCCAACGACTTGATGAAGACGAAGAAGGAGTTACCGGCATTCGCGCCGGCGAGCACCATGATCATGTAAAGAACTTCGATCCCCGCGAAGATCGCGCCGATCGCCGTGATGACCCGCACGGCCGTGTTCCGTCGAGTGGTGGTTCGCCAAGGAGACATGCCGCCGAAATTCCCGGATTGGGTGACCTGTCAAACGCTTCAAGCCCCAGATTGCGCCGTTTGGCCGCTGTTATTGCTCTCTGCTGGGCCACTGGCACGCTCAGTGAGCCAGAATCCGCCTTTAGCACCCTCAATCCGCCAAGGCACGCCCTCTGCCGCAGGCCCGGCGACCCTCACCGGCGACTCAAGACGCCCATCCACTGCCAGTGCACCGCGGCCGCCCACCGATACCCGAAAGGCCCATCCTCGTTCACGCGGCTCGTCACCTTCACGCGCTCATCCATCAGCCTCGCCGAGCGGCCGTGGAGTGGTCTAGGGAGTGTCCTGTAAGTGATCTAGCTGCGGTCCGGTTGGATTGCGAACGTGGTTGGTCGCGGTGAGTTGACGGAGAAGGCGTGGGCGGTGATCGAGCCGTTGCTGCCGCCTCAGCAAGGCGGTGGGCGGCGGTGGCGGGATCACCGTCAGGTGATCAACGCGATCCTGTGGAAGCTGCGCACCGGTGCTCCGTGGCGCGACCTGCCCGAACGTTACGGTCCGTGGAAGACTGCGCATGAGCGGCTTCGGTTGTGGACCAAGGACGGCACCTGGGCTCGGATCCTGGACCGGGTGATCGTCAAAGACGACGCCGTCGGCGACCTCGAATGGATCATCTCGATCGACTCCAGCGTGGTCCGGGCGCACCAGCACTCCGCTGGCGCCCGGAAAAAAGGGGATGCGCAGGCGACATCGAAGCCCTCGCCGTCGACGGCGAAGGACTCGGCCGGTCCCGCGGCGGGCTGAGCACCAAATCCACCTGGCCGTGGACGGGCGTGGCCTGCCCATGCGGTTCCTGCTCACCGCGGGCCAAGCCGGGGACAATCCGCAGTTGCTGCCGCTGCTGGACGGCATCAGCGTCGACCGGATCGGGTCAGGGCGTCCGCGGTGCCGGCCGGAGACGGTGATCGCGGACAAGGCATATTCGCATCCCTCGACCCGCCGCGCGATGCGGGACCGGCGGATCAGCTTCGTCAGCCCCGAGCGGGATGACCAGATCGCCCGCCGAGCGGCCAAGGGCTCCCGTGGCGGGCGACCACCAGCTTTCAATGCCGAGGTCTACAAGCAGCGCAACGTGGTTGAACGCTGCTTCAACCGCCTCAAACAGTTCCGCGACTTGGCGACCCGCTATGCCAAACGCGCTGCTTACTACCAGGCCGAACTCACCATCGCGGCGATCGTGCTCTGGCTCCGATGACTTACAGGACAGCTCCTAGTCCTGACATCGCCCCTCGAAGAACGGAGCACGACCGGTCCGCCTAGTTCTGGCGACTTGAACGCCGGTCAACGAGGCAACCGTCGTTCACGCCCGCGCGACCGCCCACTCAACCCCGAAAGGCCCCATCCGCGCGGCGGCGCTCAACGACCCGCTTCACCGAGCAACCGCGCGATGGCCCAGTCCTGCACCGCGACCCCCACGGACTTGAAGACGGTCCGCCCGCCGACCACCGGAGGTTCCCGAAGCGCGTTCCCCAGCTCCACCAGCGAATCCCGCGAAACCAGCCCGCTGTCCACCGCGTGGATCACCTCGCCGGCCTCCTCCAGGACGGCGTCGATCTGGTCCACCACAACACAATCAGCCGTCGCGAGCAGCTCGGCGGGCAGTTCCCGCATCGACGGCAGGTACGACCCGATCGCGTTGACGTGGACGCGCTCCGGCAAGGCGTCGACGTCGAAGAGAGGAGTGGCGGACGAAGTAGCACAACAAACGATCTCCGCGTCGGACACGGCGTCCTCGACGCTCGGTGCCACGCGTACGCCGGGGAACTCGCCTCGCAACCGGTCGGCGAACTCCGCGGCCCGTACCGGCGAACGTCCGAAGACCGTCACCTGCCGGAGTGGGCGGACCGCCGCCACCGCGCGGACTTGGTCCGCGGCCTGGGCGCCGGTGCCGATCACGGCCAGGCGGCTCGCCCCGGGCGGGGCCAGCAGGTCGGTGGCGACGCCGGACACCGCGCCGGTGCGCAAGGTCGTCACCGCGATCGCGTCGGCGACCAGCTGTCCCTCGGTGGTGTTCCACACCAGCGTCCCGAGGATCATCGGGACGCGGCCGGCGACGAGGCTGAGCGTCTTCACCGCCGTCCGGCCGGTGGGGGTGTGGCAGGCGCTCATGACGAGCGTCGTTCCGCCGTCGAAGGACAGGCGTTGCGGCACCTCGAAGTGGCCCGCGGCGAGGTCGAGGAACGCCTCCCGCACCGCGTCGACCGCCGCTCGCATCGGCACGGCCGCTCGGACGTCGTCGGCGTCCAGCATGCTTCGGCACCCCCTCGTCGTCGGTGGCCGCTAGCCTGGCCGAGTGTCCGATGCCACGCAAGATCCACCCGTCGAGGACCAGCGCTTCTCCCGTGACGACTGGTACGGCGAAGAGCTCGCCGGGCGGCATTACGTGCGGTGCGAGTTCCACGAGGTCGACCTCTCCGAGGCGGTCGTCCGGAACTCGACGTTCACCGATTGTGTGTTCGGCAACGTGCGCTTCAACTCGTCGCGGCACACCGACTCGGCCTTCACCGGGTGCGCCTTCAAGCGGTGCAACTTCTTCGACGCCGAGTTCACCGGCTGCAAGCTCGTCGGGACCACGTTCACCGAGTGCGAGCTTCGGCCGCTGCGAGTGACCGGCGGCGACTGGTCGTTCGCCGGGCTGGTGGGCGCCGACCTGCGGTCGGTCGCCTTCCACGGCGTGCGGATGCGGGAAGCCGACCTCACCGGGGCGAACTGCGGCGACGCGGTGTTCGCCGACGTCGACCTGTCCGGGGCGACACTGCACGCCGTCAAGCTGCCGCGCGCCGACCTGCGGGGCAGCGACCTCTCGGCGCTCGACCCGCTGAACGCCGAGCTGCACGCGGCGATCGTTTCACCCGAACAGGCTGCGGTGCTCGTCACGTCGCTCGGGCTTCAGGTGCGGGCTTAGACTGCTCGGCAGCAGGAGGGAGAGCCGGATGGGCGTCGTGACACCGGGGTTCCGGGGCCGTGCCCGCAGCGGCAACCCGCGCCTGCCGCCCGGGCAGTACCTGGCCGAGGACTTCCCGGTGCTGTCGGCGGGCCCGACCCCGCGCGTGCGCACCGAGGCGTGGGAGTTCACGGTCACCACCGAGACCGGTGAGAAACACGCCTGGAGCTGGGCGGAGCTGACGGCTCTGCCGAGCGAGAAGTTCACTGTGGACATCCACTGCGTCACCCAGTGGTCCAAACTGGACACCCGGTGGCGGGGCGTCCCGGTGGACACGCTGGTCGGCGGGCTCGACACCGCGGCCGACTACGTGCTGGTGCACTCCTACGGCGGCTACACCACGAATCTGCCGCTGGCCGACCTGCTCGACGGCCAGGCCTGGATCGTTTACGAGTACGGCGGCAAGCCGCTGACTCCCGAGCACGGCGGCCCGGCGCGGCTGCTCGTGCCGCACCTGTACTTCTGGAAGTCCGCGAAGTGGGTGCGCGGGCTGGAGCTCAAGACCCGCGACGAGCCGGGCTTCTGGGAGAACGTCGGCTACCACGACTACGGGGATCCATGGCGCGAACAGCGGTATCAGGGCGACTAGCCTGGCGGGTCGCCCGCTTGTCCGGGTTCCGCGACGAAACCTCCACAGCCCGCACGCTCGTCTTCGACCTGCCGGGCTGGCCGGGGCACCTCGCGGGACAGCACGTCGACGTCCGGCTGACCGCCGCCGACGGCTATCGCGCGCAGCGCAGCTACTCACTCGCCGCCCCCGCCGACGGTGACCGGATCGAACTGACGGTGCAGCGCGTCCCCGACGGGGAGGTGTCCGAACACCTCACCGGCCCGTACGCGATCGGCGACCCGGTCGAGATCCGCGGCCCGGTGGGCGGCTGGTTCGTCTGGCGGCCTGCCGACCCCGAACCGGTCCTGCTGGTCGCCGGCGGCTCGGGCATCGTCCCGTTGATGGCCATGGTCCGCGCCCAGCGCGCGGCGGGCGTCCGCACGCCGTTCAAGCTGATCTACTCGCTGCGCACCCCGGCCGAGCTGTACTACGCCGACGAACTGCGAAAGCCGGTCGTGGGCTTGGACGTCACGTACGTCTACACGCGCGAGCTGCCCGACGGCCGCGAGGGGATCCCGCGCCGCATCGACGTCGCGACGCTCAACACCGCGGGCTGGCCCGCCGAGTTCGGCGCGACGTCCTTCGTCTGCGGCCCCACGGGCTTCGTCGAGACAGTCGCGGACATCCTGGTCGCGCTGGGCCACGACCCGCACCGCATCCGCACCGAACGCTTCGGTCCCAGCCGCGACTGATCGCCCCGCGCGAACGCCGGGCCTAGGGGGCGTCGGGGCGGGACAGCAGCTCGCGCAACGTCGCCAGCAGCTCCCGGCGGTCCGACGCGCCCAGCTTCCCGCGGATCCGGGCCATGTGGTGCTCCACCGTCTTGCTCGAGATGAACAGCTTGCTGCCCGCCTGCTTGTACGTCAGGCCTTCGACCACCAGCCGCGCGACTTCGAGTTCGCGCTCGCTCAACGCCGCGAGCCCGGTGCCCGAGGACGCCGGTTCCGCCGTTCCCGCCTCGCGGCGGACGCCGGTGCCCTGGAACTGGCGGGCCGCCTCCAGCAGCTGGACCATCGCCTTGCGGTCGGACGTGCGGATCGCCGCCTGGCCGGCCAGGCGCGACGCGTCCCAGCGCAGCCCGAGATCGTGCAGCTCCGCCGCGGCCGCCGAGATCTCGTCCGGGGCGAACGTGCCGCTCAGCACCGCGAGCCAGCCGCGGGCCGCCGTGGCCAGCGCGCTCGGGTGGCGGCCGCAGTGGGCGTGGGACGTCAACGTCGCCAGGTGCGCCTTCGCCGCTTCCGCGTCCTCCAGCGTGATCGCCGCGTGGAGTTCGTGCCAGACCAGCGAAATCGTCCACAGTGGAGGTTCGCCGAGGCGGGCCAGCAGGGTGTGGGCGCGTTCGAGCTGGCCGGCGAGCTTCGCGTGGGCGCCGGTGCGGGCCGCCGCGATCACCAGCTCGCCCAGCGGCAGCAGCGTGAACAGGTCCGTCTGCTGGCGCATCGACGCCTGGTACGCGCGGTCCCACGACCGCTGCAGCCCGACCAGGTCGCTGGACCGCCGGGCCAGCCCGAGCTCCAAGGTCGTGAAGAACATCTCGTCGCGGGCTTCCAGCGGCCGGCCGGCGACGGCGTCGCGGTGCCCCGCCGCCGTCGCGAGGTCGCCCGCGGTCATCGCCACCCAGCCCAGCAGCAGGCGGTGGCGCACCGCGAGGAGGTCACCGCCGATCCGGCCGTCCAGGGCACGAGTCAGCACGGACTCCGCCAGGGCCAGCTCGCCGGTGTGCAACGCGGCGAGCGCGGCCAGCGCCGCGGGGCTGTCGGGCAGCAAGGTGCCGCCCAGCGCCGGTTCCAGCATCGCCGCCGCGCCGAGCAGGGTGGACAACGTCTCGGTCGCACAGCCGGACACCGAGTCGGCGATACCGCGAGCCATCCGGGTAGCCGCACCGGCGAACAACGTCGGCGCGACGCCGGGAGCGGGGGAGTCGAGCAGCCGGCGGGCACCATCGAGGTCACCAGTGCCGACCAGGGCCATCACCGCGAAGGCATCGGTGCCACCCCGCCCCGCTGGGGAGCCGGGGCCGGTGCCGTGGCCCGTCGAGTGCCGTGGGTCGGTCCACCCCGCCGGGGAGCTGGGGCCGTGGCCCGTCGAGTACGGGTCGGCCGCGTGCTGGCCCGGGGTCTGCCCGCCCAGGGCGGCCCACTGGTACAGCTCCGCGCCGCGGGCCAGTTCGCCTCGGTGGGCCAGCACCGTGGCCGCGATCTCCGCGCCCGCCGCGCGGGTTTCGGCGTCCGGGGCGCCGAGCATGCCGTCGCCGAGGCGCAATGCCGTGTCCAGGTCGCCCGACAACGCCGCCGCTCGGGCCCAGCCCGCGGTGACCGACGCCGAACGGTCGCCCGCTTCGGCCGCGGCTTCGAAGAGCTTGGTTGCCAGGCGGGCGTCCGTCGGCAGGGCTTCGGCGGCCGCCGCGGCGAAGGCGGCCGCCGCCGACGTGCCCGTGCTGCCCGTGCCCAGCAGCGAACGCGCCAGGTCGAGCACCGGGAGGCCGTTCGCCAGCTGCAGCTCGACCAGCCGCTGCACCGTGGTCAGCCGGCGCGCCGGCGGGCCGAAGTCGCGGACGGCGGCCGAGGCCAGCGGCAGCAGCGTGTCGTCCGGGGCGAGCAGGCCCGTCGCGCGGGCGCCGTCGACGATGCCCGGCAGCTGGTCCGGCGTGCGGTCCAGCAGCACGCACAGCAGGTCGAGGTTGCGGCCCGCGCCGGCCTCCGCCGCGATCAGGTACCGCAGGACGTCGTCGTCGAGCTCGTCGAGCTCGGGCCGGAACTCCTCCAGCCGCCCGAGCAGCGCGCGCTCGGCCAGCCGGGGCACGCCACCGCTCACCCGGTGCAGCTCGGCCACCGCGGCCGGCTCGGCCGGGGTGCCCGTCAGCGCCTCGACCAGCCGCGCGACATCGTTGACGCCGAGCGGGGCGAGCTGCAGCAGCGTCCAGCCGGCCGCGACCGCGGCCGGGCGGTGCGCGACGACGATCGGGCCGTCGGCGCCCGCCAGCAGCTCTTCGAGCTGGTCGGCGTCGATCCGGTCGGCGTCGTCGACGAGCAGCGCGTCGGCGCCGGCGTCCCGGTAGGCGCGGGCGAGCGCGGCGAGCAGCACGCTCTTGCCGTAGCCGCCGGGGGCGACGACGGCGATCCGCAGCGGCGCGGCCGGGTCGGCGGCGACCTGGCGCAGCAGCTGCCGGGCCGCCGGGTGCACGGGGACGGGGTGGAGCGAGGCGGCCTGCGTGAGCAGAGTGTTCAACAGTGACCTTCACCGGAGGGGGCGCCGGGAGCGGCGCAGTGGCTCGGGGTGGATTGGCTGGGAGCCGGGGGCTGGTCGGGGCCGGCGGTGGCTTCGCGGGCGGTGATGGTGATCAGGACGGCCGAGACGGCCGCGGCGAGCACGAGGACCGCGGCGGCGAGGGGACGCCGTCGCCGGAACAGGTCCATCGGGCCGGTGCGTTCGGGGAGCTCGAACGGCGTGATCTCGACCGGCGGGCGGGGTGGCCGTTCGCCGAGCTCACCGAGCGTGTCCATCTTGGGGAGCAGGGTGGTCTCGACGGCGGGCGGTTCCTGGGCGGTGCCCCGGCCCTCGGCGCGCAGCCCGGCGAGGGCGGCCGCGCCGAGCGCGGTGGTGGCCGGCGGAACCGGTCCCGCGAACATCGGGCACGGCGGCCGGGCGGGCAGCGCGTGCGGCGGGACGTCACCGCAGAAGACCACGCCGGCGAGGCCCCTCGGGGACGTCGACGCGGAGCCGGCGAGCGCGAACAGCGTGCTCAACGCGGCCGCCGGGGACACGCCTTCGGCGCTCGCCCCGATCTGCCAGCCGTTCGCGCCGCTCGGGGTGGCCAGCGTGACGCTCACGCCG
The DNA here is from genome assembly GCF_036114655.1 of Amycolatopsis sp. NBC_00348. NCBI lineage: Bacteria > Bacillati > Actinomycetota > Actinomycetes > Pseudonocardiales > Pseudonocardiaceae > Amycolatopsis > Amycolatopsis sp. NBC_00348. The sequence goes on from NZ_CP107994.1 coordinate 9,954,113, forward strand.
TCGGCGCCGAACTCGCAGACCCCGGCGCCGGTCACCCCCGGGCCGGGCACGGGCAGGTGCGCGCCGAGCGCCGCGATCGAGCCGGGGACCAGCGTGACCGCGGTGAACCCGGCGTCGGCCAGTGCCCGCCGCAGCACGTCACGGCGGTAGCCGCCCCAGTCGCCGGGGTGTGTCATCACCAGGTGCTGCGGGGGGCCGCCGAACTGGTTCTCGGCGTGCTCGGCGATGCCTTCGACGAGCACGGTGGTCAGCGTCTCCGGCGGGAAGGACTCACCTTCGACGACCATCGGCACGTCGTCGCCGATGCGCCGGTGGAAGCCGGTGAGCAGCCGGGACGGGACCCGGGTGCCCGCCTGCGCCGCCGCGTCGCCGGTGAGCAGGTACCCCTCGTCGTCCAGGAACAGCGCGGACGCCGCGGCCGGGGACCGTTCACCCAGCCACAGGGGTTCGGGGGCACCCCAGCCGGGGCCGTGGCGGTGGCTGATCGCGGCGTGGGTCCGCCCCTGGGCCACATCGATCCCGAGGACGTAGGGCAACGGCGCTTCCTCCTCACCTCGCGGGGCCGATCGGGGGCGGCAAAGCCCCCTAGGGCTCGGGGCATCCTCACCCAAACGGGTTAGTCAGGCAAGGGTCTGGGGGGATTTAACCCAACTGCGAGCATCTCGGATGAGCCCCTAACTCCCTAACGATGACATATCGATCCCCTATCGGCTGAGCCGGATGCGACTCGGAGTGATCCCCGATGTGCGTGGGGGGACCGGCTCCCTAACTTGGCCATGGACACCGGTCCCAGCGGCCGATGCCGTCCCCCGAACCACCGGATCAGGAGAACCTCCATGGACTCCGTGCAGACGTTGCACGATTTCGCCCTCAACCTGCTCAACGACCCGACCGCCCTCGCGGCCTTCGGGACGGACCCGCAGCAGGCGCTCGCCCTCGCCGGCCTCGGCGACGTCAGTGCCGCCGACGTGCACGAGGTCATCCCGCTGGTGCTCGACTACGTCCCGGTCGACAGCCTCCCCGCCGTCGGCGGTCTCCCGGTGGTCGGCGACCTGACCTCGCTGGGCACCGACACCACGGGCATCCAGGGCGCGATCGACCAGCTCACCGCCCTGACCGCGGGCCTCGGCCTGCCGGCCACCTCGGTGCTGCCGGGTGTCGGCGACCTCGGTGTCGGCGGCGTCGGCGAGCTGCCCGTCGTCGGCGACCTCGGCCTGCCGACCAGCGCGGTCTTCGGCGGCCAGCAGCTGTCGAGCGTGACCGACGTCACCAACGCCGCGAACGTGACGGCCCTCGCGGGCAGTGTCACCAACTCCCTCGGCCTGGGCGGCGACCTCGCCCACGGCATCGACGCCGGTTCGCTCGGCCTGGGCAGTGCCGTCACCGGCGCCGTCGACGGCCACAACGGCGTCGGCCAGGTCGAGCAGGTCGTCACCGGCGTCACGGGCACCGTCGCGGCCCCGGTCCACGGCGGCGACCTGGCCGGTGCCGTCACCGGCGCGGTGAGCCCCGTCGGCGAGGTCACCAACCACATCGGCGACTTCACCGGCACGCTGAAGAACGTGGGCGACCTCGACGTCAAGCACGTCGGCGGCGACCTGACCAGCGCGGTGCAGAACAGCCTGGGCGACATCACCCACAACACCGTCACCACGGTGACCGGTGCCGTCGGCGGCGTCGACCACAACGCGGTCGGCGACATCGCGAGCAACAACGGTGTCGACGCGGTGCACGACGTGGTGTCGGGCGTCACCGACAACCTCAGCCACAACGCGCTGGGCAACATCCACGTCGGCGACCTCGGTCACAACGACATCCACCTGGGTCACTGATCCCCTCCGGTGCCCGTTCCGCGGTCAGGGTGCGACCGCGGAACGGGCACCCGGCTCGCGTCCATCACTCGTACGGGGGAGACTCCTTCGTCGTGACCGCCCCAGCTTGGCTCGAAGTGCTCAACGAGACCTTGGACGCGTGCCGCACCCACGGCCGCGCCGATCTCGCCGAGCTCCTGCGCAGACGCCGTGACGCCCCCGCCGAGCAGATCCGGCTGGGCGTGCTCGGCTTTCCCAAACAGGGCAAGGGCTACCTGCTCAACGCCGTCCTGAACGCGCCGGTGTGCGCGGTCGGCGACGCCGCCACCCCCGCCGTGCCGACCGAGATCGGGTACGCCGACGAACCCGCCGCCACCCTGGTCGGCCGGTCCCTCGAACGCATCCCCGTCGCGGTCGAACGGCTCACCGGTGAGCTCGGTGCCCGGCCCGCCGGCACGCTCAGCCGCGTCGAAGTCGGTGTGCCCCGCGAACTCCTCTCGGCCGGGCTCATCCTGGTCGACACCCCGCCGGTCGGTGACCCGCGCTCGCCGCGCACCGCCGCCGCGCTCGACCTGCTCGCCGAAGCGGACGCGGTGATCCTCGTCTCCGACGCGACCGCGCCGCTGAGCCCCGCCGAGCTCGCGCTGGCCCGGCACGTGCGCACCTGGTGCCCGCACGTCGTGCTGGCGCTGACCAAGATCGACGCTTCCCCGGGCTGGCGCGCCGTCGCCGAACGCGACCGCGCGATGCTCGCCGAGGCGGGGATCGACGCGCCGGTGCTGCCGGTGTCCGCCGTCGTGCGCCAGGCCGCGGCGAAGGCGGGCGACGCCGATCTCAACGCCCGCTCGGGTTTCCCCGAGCTGCTGTCCTGGATCGCCGAGCAGGCCGCGCGGCCGCCGGAGCAGTCCCGCGCGCTGCTCGCCGCCGTGGGCGTGCGCGCCGCCGCCGCGGAACTCGTCGAATCCCTGCGCGACCGCGCGGATGCCGCGGGGCAGGACGCCGGGCTGGGCCAGGCCGCGCTGCTGCAGCGGGCGCAACGCCGGGCCGACGACCTGCGCCGGCAGAACACCCGCTGGCAGAACCTGCTGTCCGACGAGATCACCGACCTGCTGTCCGACGCCGAGTACGACCTGCGCGAGCGGACCCGCAAGATCGTGAACACCATCGACCAGACCTTCGACGACGGCGACCCGGCGAAGGTGTGGGACGAGTTCGCGCCGTGGCTGGACGGCGCGCTCGCCGAAGCCGTCGACACCAACTACAACTGGCTCGCCGACCGGGCCGAGTGGATCGCGCAGGCGACCGCGGCCTGCTTCGGCGCCCAGTACGAGGGCGCGCTGCCCGACCTGCGGCTCGACGGCCCGGGCATCGACGCCCTCGACGACGTCCGCCGCCCGAAGATCGACAAGTTCAAGGTCGGCCAGCAGGCGTTCACCGGCCTGCGCGGGTCGTACGGCGGCGTGCTGATGTTCGGCCTGGTGACCAGCCTCGCCGGGCTGCCGCTGATCAACCCGGTCTCGCTCGGCGCCGGCGCGGCGTTCGCCGCGAAGACGATCAAGGACGAGGGCGGGATGCGGCTGCAGCGCCGCCAGGCCGTCGCCAAGCAGGCCGCGCAACGGCACGTCGACGACGTCTTCCTGCGCTTCGGCAAGGAATGCCGCGACGCGATCCGCGTCGTGCAGCGACGCCTGCGCGACCACTTCACCGGCCTGGCCGAAGAGCTCGCGGACGACCTGACGCACGAGCGCGAGACGATCCTGGCCGGCACGGCCGAGCGCGAGCGGCGGACGGTGCACATCCGCCGCGAGATCGACCGGCTCGCCGGCCTGCACCAGCGCGCGGGCGAGCTCGGCACGATCGCCGGCCGGACGACGCGGCGGGAGCTTTCGGCGTGACCCAGGACGTCCGCGACCTGCTGGCCGCCGCGGCCGGGCTCTACCGCGACGACCCGCGCGCGTCGGCGTTGCTGCTCGACTGCCAGCACCGGCTGGAGCAACCGCTGCGTGTCGCGTTCGCCGGGGCGCCGTCGTCCGGGAAGACGACCCTTTCCGCGGCGCTGGGCGAGTGGCCGACGCGGGCGCTGCGCGACCTCGTGCTGCTCGACGACCCGGGCCCGGCCGACGACTTCCCCGACGCGACGGTCCGCCTGGTGCGCCACCTCGAGCCGGACGAGCTCGCCGCCGCGCACCCGCCGGGCGGCTCGGCGTTCGCGCGGCAGAGCGCGGTCAACTCGGTGCTGGTGCTCTCGCGGGCCGACGAGATCGGCGCGGGCCGGATCGACGCGCTGCTCACGGCGAAGCAGCTCGCGCGGCGGGCGTGGCGCGAAGACCCGCTGTGCACCGGGTTCCTGGGCGTGATCGCCGTCGCCGGGCAGCTGGCCTACGGCGGTCGTTCGCTGCGTGACGACGAGTTCGACCTCTTGGCCGCGTTCGCCGCGGTGCCGCGCGAGGAGCTGGAACGGCACGTGCTCTCGGTGGACTCGTTCACCGACCCGGCGTTCCCCGGCCCGATCCCGGTGGAGACGCGCCGGTCGCTGATCGTGCGGTTCGGCATGTTCGGCGTCCGGCTGGCGTTGACACTGATCCGCACCGGCTGCGACGACCGCGTCAAGCTCTCGGCGGAGCTGGTCCGCCGCAGCGGTCTCGGCGAACTGCGCGACACCCTGGCCGGCTGTTTCGTCGCACGGGCCGAAGCGTTGAAGGCGCGGACGGCGGTGATCCGCCTGGAAGCGTTGCTGGCGGCGCAACCCCGCGCGGGCGGCGACCGCCTGGTGTCGCGAGTGGAGCGCTTCGCGGCGGCCGCCCACGACTTCCGCGAGCTGCGCCTGATCGCCGACATCCGCGGCGGCCGCACGGCGTTGTCGGGCGAGCCGGCCGAGGAAGCGGTGCGGTTGCTCGGAGCCCAGGGCACCGCCCCGGCCGACCGCCTCGGCCTGGAAGCGGACGCGGACCCCGGCGAGATCTACGACTCGAGCCTGGACGCGCTGCGCCGCTGGCGCCACGAGGCCGAGCGCCCGGACCGCCCCCACGCGGAACGCACCGCGGCACACGTCGTGGTCCGGTCGACCGAGGGGCTGCTGGCCCTGTTCGGCTGACGCGGCAAGGAAAACACCGACCGCTCACCTGAACCGGCGATCCCTGTCCGGCCTTGACGCGCGTCCGGGCGCGACGCACCATAGAGCGGTCTACGGTCCAGCGTCGGCCCGAAGGGAAACCCGCCATGCCCGATGACCACCGCCCCCGGGTCCGGCTGCTCGGCGAGCTTCTCGCGCACTGGGCGCGGGAACGCGCCACGGACACCGCGCTCGTCTACGGCGACCGCGCGTGGACCTGGGCGGAGCTCGACGAGCGCGTCCGGCGGCTGTCGGGTGCGCTGGCGGCGGCCGGGATCGGGCACGGTGATCGCGTCGCGTTCGTCGACAAGAACCACCCCGCCTGCCTGGAGACGACCTTCGCGGCGGCCGGGATCGGCGCCGCGAACGCCGTGGTCAACTGGCGGCTCTCCGGCGACGAACTCGCCTACGTCCTGGCCGACGCCGGCGCCAAGGTGGTCTTCGTCGGCGCCGAGCTGCTGCCCGCCGTCGAAGCGGTCCGGGACCGGTTGCCCGCCGTCGAGCGCGTGGTCGTCGTCGGCGGCGACGAGGACCAGTACGAGCCGCTGCTGTCCGCGGAACCCGCTGCGTCGCAAGAACTCGACGAGCACGACGGCGTCCTGGTCATGTACACCAGCGGCACCACCGGCTTCCCCAAGGGCGCAGTGCTGACCCACCGCAGCATCCTTTCGCACGGCCTCGCCGCGGGCACCGCGTTCCCGATCGGGCCGGGCGACGTCAACCTCGTCGCGATGCCGCTGTTCCACGTCGGCGGCAGCTGCTACGCGGTTTCCGGTTTCCTGTACGGCGAACCGTCCTACCTGACGCGCGAGCCGGACGCGGCCTCGCTGTTCGCCGCGCTGGCGGCCGGGATCACGCACGCTTTCCTGGTGCCCGCCGTCGTCGCCGGCATCGCGCAGGCCGGCGACCAGGCGATGCAGGCGTTCTCGAAGCTGCGCTACCTCTGCTACGGCGCATCGCCGATGCCGCTTCCGTTGCTGCGCAAGGCGTTGGCCGCCTGGCCGGACGTCAGGTTCGCGCAGGTCTACGGCATGACCGAGCTGTCCGGCGCGGTCACCGCGCTCGACCCCGAGGCGCACCGCGACGACTCCCGCCCGGACCGGCTGGCCTCCGCGGGCACCGCACTGTCCGGAGTGGACATCCGGATCGTCGACCCCGTCACGCTCGAAGACGCCGTCGCCGGTGAGGTCTGGATCCGCACCGACCAGCGGATGGCGGGCTACCTCGGCAATCCCGAGGCGACCGCGGAGACCGTTGTGGACGGCTGGGTGCGCACCGGCGACGTCGGCCGCCTCGACGACGGCGGGTTCCTGTTCCTCGAAGACCGCGTCAAGGACATGATCATCACCGGCGGCGAGAACGTCTACTCGCCGGAGGTCGAGCGGGTGGTCGCGGAGTTCCCCGGCGTCGCCGAGGTGGCCGTGATCGGCGTCCCGGACGACCGGTGGGGCGAGCAGGTCAAGGCCATCGTCGCCGGCGAGCAGCTCGACGCCGAGAAGCTCATGGAGTTCTGCCGTGAGCACCTGGCCCACTACAAGTGCCCGCGCAGCGTCGACGTCGTGGAAGCGTTGCCGCGCAACGCGACCGGCAAGATCCTGAAGCGCTCGCTGCGCGAGCCGTACTGGCGGGACCGGAGCCGGAACGTCTGATGCCGCCGGTCACGCGGCGGGCCTACTTCGAGGCCGCGCTGAAAGCGCTGGCGGAGCACGGGTTCACCGAGCTGAACGTCGGCCGGCTCTGCCGCGACCTCGGCGTCACGAGCGGGTCGTTCTACCACCACTTCGGCGGCTGGCCGGGGTTCGTGGAGCAGCTCCTGGACCACTGGGAGAACCGGCAGGTGCTGATCCTGCGCGAACGGGACTTCGGCACCGGCGGCCCGTCGGCGGACTTCGCCGCGCTGATGGACCTGACGCTCGGCCTGCACCACGAGGCCGAGGCGGCCATCCGGGCGTGGGGGATGAACGACGAGAGCGTGCGCGCGGTGCAGAAACGCGTCGACGAGGCCCGCGTCCGGACGGTCGGCAAGGCGGTCACGGGCATCGTCGGCGACCGCGAGCTGGCCCGGACGCTGACGTCGCTGGGCATGGCGATGCTGGTGGGCCACCAGCAGCTCGCGTCGGCGGGGGAGCACAGCGAGCTGGCGGCGCTGCTGGCCGAGTACACGCGGCTGGTGCACTCCCGCGGCTCGTGAGTGGTTAGGGCGGTTCTAACCGCCCTAACCACTCACGACAAGCCGGGTCAAGCGTTGCCGAGGATCCGGTTCACGGTGATTTCGAGGACGACCCGCTGCGGGTTCGGCTTCGGCTGCCGGTAGCGTGCGGCGTAGCGGTTTTCCGCGTCCCGCACCGATTCCGGGTCGTCGCGCAGCACCGCTCGTCCCTCCAATGTGGACCATTTCGGGCCGTCGAGCTGACAGACGGCGACGGGGATCCCGTCGGCGCCCGCGGCCCGGATCAGCCGTGCCTTGACGGACGTGTCGAACGTGATCACGCGGGCGAGGCCGGCTTCGAAGTCGACGGTCACGCCGACCGCGACGACGTGCGGGGTGCCGTCCGGGCGGACGGTCGTCAGGGACGCCAGGCGTCGTTCGGTCCAGAAGGCGCGGAAGTCCGCGCCGCGGTCGATCTCCATGCCTCCACGCTAGTCCGTCCGGGCGAGCGGGGGGCCGTGAAACCACTCACGGTAATTGTAAGGAAAGTTTCCTAACAGTCTTGACCAGCTCTTGAACTTTCTGTCACGCTCGGACCCGCTGTCGCCGCAGCCGAAACGATGTCCTTTACGGAGGAGCGATGAAGAAGATCGTCCGGGCGGTGGTGGCCACGGCCGCGCTGGCCGCCGGGCTGCTGAGCGTGCCGACGACCGCGTCCGCGGCCGGCACCCCGTACGTGCCGGGAACCCTGCGGCCCTCGGTCTCGCAGGCCACGCAGGACCAGGTGCTCCAGAAGTACTACGACTTCTGGAAGAAGAACTTCTTGACGACCAAGTGCGGCAGCGGCACCTACGCCGTGCTGTCGAAGGACGCCGACCACTCGTTCGTGGCCGAGGGCGAGGGTTACGGCGTCACGATCTCGGCGATGATGGCCGACAAGGACCCGCAGGCCCGCGCGATCGTCGACGGGATCGTGAAGTTCGTCAAGGCCCACCCGTCGGTCAACAACAAGGACCTGCACGCGGCCGAGCAGGACGCGAACTGCAAGAGCGTCAACGGCAGCGACTCGGCCACCGACGGCGACCTCGAAATCGCGTACGGCCTGCTGATCGCGGACACGAAGTGGGGCAGCACGGGGTCGGTCAACTACAAGGCCGAGGCCGTCCGGATCATCAACGCGATCAAGAAGAGCGAGGTCAGCAACAGCACCAAGTTCACGCTGCTGGGTGACTGGGGCAACGACGCGGAGTACAAGAACAGCTCGCGCTCGTCGGACTGGATGCCCGGGCACCTGCGGGCGTTCGCGAAGGCCACCGGCGACAGCTTCTGGGACTCCGTGCGCACCCGGTCGGAGACCGCGGTGAGCCAGCTGCAGTCGCAGTACGCGCCGAACACCGGGCTGCTGCCGGACTTCGTGGTGAACACGAACTCGACGCCGAAGCCGGCGCCGGCGGACTTCCTCGAGGGCGAGTACGACGGCAAGTACAGCTGGAACGCCTGCCGCGACCCGTGGCGCCTCGGCGCGGACGCGATCTCGGCGTCCGGCAGCGCGGCGGCCGCGCAGGTCCGCAAGATGAACACGTGGATCAAGTCCGCGACGGGCGGCGACCCGTCGAAGATCCAGAGCGGCTACTCGCTGTCGGGCACGAAGACCGAGAGCGGCCAGCACCCGTGCTTCACGGCGCCGTTCGCGGTGGCGGCGATGACGGACCCAGGCAGCCAGGCGTGGCTGGACAAGCTGTGGACGTCGATCGCGGCGTTCGCCCCGGACTCGACGGACTACTACGGAACGGGCATCACGGTCCAGGTGCTGCTCATCCTGACCGGCAACTACGTGGCCGCTTAGTCGCACCGGCCGTCCCGCACCGGTATTTCGGGTGCGGGGCGGCTGGTTGGGGCCGGTTCCGGGTGTCTCAGCCAGTGGGGGCCGTCGCCGTTCGTCGTCGACGACGTCCGGTTCGCCACGGCCGAGCACTACATGATGTGGCGCAAGGCGAAACTCTTCGGCGACGACGAGGTGGCCGCCCAGGTCGCGGCCGCGGTGCACCCCAAGCGGGCGAAGGACCTCGGCCGTCGCGTGCGGCGCTTCGACGAGGCGACGTGGGTCGGTGCCCGCCGCGAGATCGTCGTCGACGGCAACGTCGCGAAGTTCGCCCAGCACCCCGATCTCGGCCGCTACTTGGCCGCCGACGACCCGCGGACCGGGAACCCCGCGGCTGGCGGGGCCTGAACCTGCTCGGCTTCGCCCTCGCCGACGTCCGGGCTCAGCTCGGTTCGCGCACGGGGAGCCCGGCCGCGCGGTAGATCGCGTCGATCACGGTCATCGTCCGCACCGCGTCCTCCGCCGACGTCTTCACCGGCGTACCCTCCAGCACCGCCGCCGCGAAGGCGTCCAGCTGGTAGGCGTACGACGCCCGCCGCGGGAACCGCTCCACGCGGCGGGCGCCGCCGGCCCGGACCGTCAGACGGTGGTACACCTGCGGGGACGCGGGGTTGAGCACGCTCAGCGACCCCTGCGAGCCGGTCACCTTCGCGCTGATCTTGAGGACCGAAGACGACCACATCGAGCAGGTGACCCGCCCGGTGTGGCCCGACGGGTACCGCAGCTCGGCCGTCATCGCGCGATCGATCCGCGGGTCGCGCAGTTTCGCCTGCGCCGAAACGACTTCCGGGGTTTCACCGCCGAAGATGCGGGCCATGTGGACGGCGTAGCAGCCCGCGTCCATCGTCGCGCCGCCCGCGAGGTCGTAGTCGTAGCGGATGTCGGAGAACTTGGGCAGCGGGAAGCACAAGGCGGTCTCGACGCGCTGGAGTTCACCCAGCTCGCCGGACGCCACGATCTCCTCCACCCGCAGGGCGAGGGGGTGGTAGCGGTAGTGGAAGGCCTCCATCACGACGCGATCGGACGCCGCGGCCAGGTCGGCGATCTCGCGGGCTTCTGCGGCGTTGGCGGTGAAGGGCTTCTCGCAGAGGACATGCTTGCCGGCTGCTATCGCCGCCTTCGTCCACCGGCCGTGGAGACCGTTGGGCAGCGGGTTGTAGACGGCATCGATACCCGGGTCGGCGACCAACGCTTCGTAGGACGAATGCACCCGGCCGACGCCGTGCTTGGCCGCAAACGCTTGCGCCCGATCAGCCGACCGCGCGGCGACGGCCACGACCTCGACATCGGAGTGGTGGGCGGCGGGCTTGATCAGGGCGGTGGGTGCGATCCGGGCCGCACCCAGGATGCCGATCCGCAGACTCATGGGCGCGAAGCTAGCACCGGCGGGTTTGGGCTCGATCGGTCGCCTGGTGGCTCACCCGCTCGCTCGCCTGGTCGCCTGGTCGCTCGGGTCGGCCGCTCGCGCGCTTGGTCGCTAGCCCCGCTCGACTGATCACTCGCTCGCCTGGCCACCCGCGCGCTTGGTCGCCTGTCGGCTGCGCGAACGGCCCGTTCGTGCTGTTTCGGTCGCGAACGGGCCATTCGTGCTGACTGCCGCTCGCTGGTCCAGGTGCGCGAACGGCCCGTTCGTGCGCTTTGCGCACCTCCGCTGGGCACGGACGGACCGTTGGCGCCTCGGCGGTGGTCGAGAGCGGGCCGTTCGAGCTTTGCCGACTGTCGCCAGGAGCCCGCTCGCGCCTGGGTGATGGTCACCAGCGGGCCGTTCACGCCCCTCGATGGTCGGCAACGGGCCGTTCGTGCGCCGCCGACTGTCGCCAGTGGCCCGTTCGTGCCTCGGTGGTGGTCATCGACGGGCCGTTCGCGCGGGACCTGCCGTCGCCAGTGGGCCGTTCGTATCCCTCGGTGGTCATCAACGGGTCGTTCGTGCGCTGCCGACCGTCATCAACGGGCCGCTCGTGCCTCGGTGGCGTGGTCATCGACGGGCCGTTCGCGCGCAACCCGTCGTTGCCAGTGGGCCGTTCGCATCGTGCGGTGGTCGCCGACGGGCCGTTCGGGCCCTGCCGGCCGTCGCCAACGGGCCATTCGCGCGCCCCCAACGACCGTCGCCAGCGGGCCGTTCGCGCACCCCGACAGTCGCGAGCGGCCCCTTCGCGACGGACAGTGGCCGACCCAACCAGATTTCAACAGACAGTTGACCTCTTCAACAACGAGTTGTACCGTTCCCGTCAGCCGAACAGTGGAGGTCCGCTATGTCCCGTTCCCGTGCAGTCCAGGCGGTGTTGCTCGCGAGCCTGGCCGTCCTGGTGACCGCCTGTGGTGGTGGCCCAGACGGTGCCGGCGGGACGTCGCAGGCTCCCGGGGCGCCCGCGTCCGGGGGCATTCCCGATACCGCCGCGATCGTCCAAGGTGTGCAGAAGGACGCGCAGCTCAACGCCGCTCTCCCGGCGAACGTCAAGCAGGCCGGGGTGCTGCATCTGGCCTCGAACCTGCAGTCCGCGCCCAACAACTTCTACGCCGCCGACGGCAAGACGCCGATCGGGTACGAGGTTGATCTCGCCAAGGCGATCGCCGCCAAGCTCGGGGTGACCGTGACGCACCAGGACATGGCCTTCGGCTCGCTCATCACCAGCCTCCAGTCCGGCCGCATCGACCTCACCATGGCCGGGATGAACGACACCAAAGCCCGCCAGGCCCAGATCGACTTCGTCGACTACTTCACCTCCGGCATCACGATCATGACCCGCAAGGGCAACCCGGACGGCATCACCGGGCCGGACGCCTTGTGCGGCAAGAACGTCGCCGTCGTGCAGGGGACCAGTCACCAGAAGTTCGCCGCGACGCAGAGCACCAAGTGCACGTCGGCCGGCAAGCCCGCCGTCAACGTCACCGCGACCGACAGCGACAACCAGAACCAGAACCAGCTGCGCACCGGCCGTGTCGCGGCGATCCTCAACGACCTGCCCAGCGCCGTCTACATCTCGAAGACGGCGGGGGACGGCAAGTTCTTCGAGGTCGTCCCGGGTGAGCCGATCGAAGGCGGGCCCTACGGCATCGGCGTCAACAAGCAGAACAAGCCGCTGACCGACTCCGTGCAGAAGGCGCTGCAGGCGCTCGTCGCCGACGGCACCTACGGCAAGATCCTGCAGGCCTGGGGGGTCGACCAGGGGGCGATCAAGGAGGTCGCGATCAATGGCGGCTCCTGAACCGGCCGGGATCGAACCACTGCCGATCGTCCGGCTCCGGCACTGGGGCCGGTGGGTCGCCGCCGTCGTGATCCTCGCGCTGCTCGTGCTGCTGGGCGTCGCCCTCGGCAACGCGCAGATCGAGTGGAGCCAGGTCCCGGACTTCGTCTTCTTCAAGGTGATGGCGACCGGGCTGCTCAACACCGTCGTCCTCGCCGTGCTGTCGCAGGCCGTCGCGATCGTGCTGGGCATCGTCATCGCCCTGCTGCGCCGCAGCGCCAACCCGGTCGCCCGGTGGTTCGCCGCCGGCTACATCTGGATCTTCCGCGGCCTGCCGGTGCTGCTGCAGATCCTGCTCTGGTACAACCTGGCGCTCGTCTTCCCCGTCATCCACATCCCGTTCCTGGTCGACGCGCAGACGAACGTGCTGATCAGCGCGTTCACCGCGGCGTTCCTCGGCCTGGCGCTCAACGAGAGCGCGTACATGGCCGAGATCGTGCGGGCCGGGCTGAACAGCGTCGACAGCGGACAGACGGAAGCAGCGAAGTCGATCGGCATGACGCCGGCCGCGACGCTGCGCCGGGTCGTGCTGCCGCAGGCGATGCGCGTGATCATCCCGCCGACCGGCAACGACTTCATCAACATGCTCAAGGGGACGTCGATGGCGTCGGTGATCGGCGTGACCGAGCTGATCCACGCAGCCAACAACATCTCGTCGAACAACCTGCTGGTCATGGAGACGCTGCTGGCCGCGGCCGTCTGGTACATGGTCGTGGTGACCGTCGCCGGGGTCGGCCAGCACTACCTGGAACGCGCGTTCGGCCAGGCCGACCGCGGGCCGCTTTCCCGCGCCGGCAAGGCGTTGCGCGGCGTGCCGCTGGTGAGGAGTGCCCGTGTCTGAGCCCTTGTTGCGCGCGGTCGGCGTCAAGAAGTCCTACGGCCACACCGAAGTCCTCGGCGGCATCGACCTGGAGGTCCACAAGGGACAGGTCGTCTGCCTGCTGGGGCCGTCCGGCGCCGGGAAGAGCACCTTCCTGCGCTGCATCAACCACCTGGAGACGATCGACGCGGGCCAGATCTGGGTCGACGGCGAGCCGATCGGCTACCGGCAACGCGGCGGCAAGCTGTACGAGCTGCGCGAACGGGACGTCGCCCGCCAGCGCCGCGACATCGGCATGGTGTTCCAGCGGTTCAACCTGTTCGCGCACCGGACGGCGCTGGAGAACGTCGTCGAGGGGCCGATCCGGGTACTGGGCCGCAAATCGGACGAGGCGCGCAAGCAGGGCCTCGAGCTGCTCGACCGCGTCGGCCTCGCCCACCGCGGCGACGCCTACCCGGCGCAGCTGTCCGGCGGGCAGCAGCAGCGCGTCGCGATCGCGCGGTCGCTGGCGATGAAACCGAAGCTGATGCTGTTCGACGAGCCGACGTCGGCGCTGGACCCGGAGCTGGTCGGCGAGGTGCTCGAAGTGATGAGTACGTTGGCGGGGGAGGGGATGACGATGGTCGTCGTGACGCACGAGATGAGCTTCGCCGCGGAGGCCGCCGACGAGGTGGTGTTCCTGGCCGACGGCGCCGTCGTCGAGACCGGGCCGCCGAGTGAGGTACTGAGCGCGCCGAAGCACGAACGCACCCGGCAGTTCCTGGCGAGGATCCTCGCGTGACGCGGATTTCGCCCCGGTACCTGCTCCAGTTCGACGAGCCCGCCGGCTACCTCGACTTCGCCCGGTTCGGCCCGCCGTCCCACGCGGTGCTCGACACGACGGCCGCGCTGCTCGACCAGGCCACCACGGCCGGTCCGTCCACTGTGGACGAGCTGATGCGGCAGGAGATCCGGGCCAAGGCCGCCGCCGCACGCCTGTCCGGCTCGGACACCGACCACACGGTCCTGCTGCCGAACACGAGCCTCGGGCTGTTCCAGGCCGCGTTCCACAGCAGCGGCGAGGTCCTGGTGTCGGCCGCGGAGTTCCCGGCCAACACCTACCCGTGGGCCCGCGCCGAACAGGCCGGACGGCTCAAGCTGCGCCGCCTGACCGGCGGTTACGTGACGCCCGAGCACGTCGCGGAGGCGTTGACGCCGGAGATCACCACCGTCAGCGTCAGCGCTGTCGACTTCCGCACCGGCTTCCGCGCCGACCTCGCCGCGCTGCGCGACGTCGTCGGCGACCGGCTGCTGGTCGTCGACGGCATCCAGGGCTTCGGCGTCATCGAGGCGCCGTGGGAGGTCGCGGACGTCCTGGTCGTCGGCGGCCAGAAGTGGCTGCGAGCGGGCTGGGGCACCGGCTTCGCGGTGCTGTCGGACCGGGCGCTCGACCGGATGGACCCGGTGCTGTCGGGCTGGACCGGCGCGCGTGACCCCGGCCTGTTCGACGACGAGATCCACCCGCCGGACACCACCGCCCAGGCCTGGTCGATCTCCAACCTCAGCCCGATCACGTCCGGTGCGTTCGCCGAGGCCCTGGAGCTGGTCGAAGACGCCGGTGTCGGCGCCATCGCCGCCCGCATCGCCGAGCGGATCGGGTCCTTCGAGGAGGTGCTGGCCTCCTGCGGCGCCGAGGTCGTCTCGGCGACCGAACGGCGAGCCGGGATCCTGGCGTTCACGCTGCCCGGCCACCCGGCCGAGCAGGTCGGCGCGGCGCTGGCCACCGCCGGGATCGCCGCGACCGTCCGGCCCGAGCACGTCCGGTTGTCGCCGCACGCGTCCACGCCGGCGGCCGCCGCGGACCTGCTCCGCGAGGCGTTGGAGACGCTGACCAAACCCCGGGAGCCGTTGGCCATCCCGGCCGCGGGCGCGACGACGCACGAGGTGCTGACCGCGCTGGTGCCGGCGATCCCGGGGCTCGCGGCGATGCTCGGCCCGGGCAACGAGGTGCTGCTGCACGACCTGAGCCGGCTGCCGGACTCGATCGTCGCGATCGCCGGCGACCTGACCGGCCGCAACGTGGGCGGCCCGATGACCGACCTGCTGCTCGGCCTGGTCCGCCGCGGCACGACGCAGGACCTGACGAACTACCGCACCCACGGCCCGGACGGCCGCGCGATCCGCTCGTCGACGCTCTTCCTGCGTGACGCCGACGGTGTCGCGGTCGGCTGCCTGTGCGTCAACAGCGTCGACGCGGCCGCGTCGACGGGCGGCAACGGCGAGCCGGAGACTTTCCCACCGGATGTCGACAGCCTGCAACGGTTCCTGGTCGACCGGGCGATCGGCAAGGCCGGGATCCCGGTGGACCTGATGAAGAAGCGCCACAAAGCCGGTGTGGTGCGCGAACTCGACGAGGCCGGGTACTTCTTGATCAAGGACGCGGTCGACCACCTCGCCGGGCGGTTGGACGTGACGCGCTACACGATCTACAACTACCTCAACGAAATCCGCGCCTGAGCCTGCCCGATTGGACCTTGTCCGCGCCCCCGGCGGGGCGGACGATGTGGCGATGACCGAACCGGACACGCGGCGGGCGCTGCTGCGGCTGGAGGCGGACGACGAGGCCGACGCCGAGGAGCTGGACCGGCTGGCCCGGCGGTTGCGCGCCGAGCTGGCCGAGCTGGATCTCGACGTGCTCGCCGCCGTCCCGGCCGGGGAGCCGCCGCCCGGGGCGAAGGCCGCCGACCCGGTGACGATCGGCTCGCTCGTGGTGGCCTTCAGCGCGGCCGGCGGGGTGTTCCCCGGGCTGGTCGAGACGCTGCGCGAGTGGCTGGGGCGGCAGGCGGGCAAGCACCGGATCACGGTGACCGTCGACGGCGACACCGTCGAGCTGGAACGCGCCACCGCGGCCGAGCGGCAGCAGCTGATCGACGCCTTCGTCCGACGGCACGGCTAGGGCCGTGGCCGCCCGGCACGCGCTGCTGATCGCGACCGAGACGTACACCGACCCGGCGCTGCGGCGGCTGACCGCGCCCGGCGGCGACGCCCGCGCGCTGGCGGAGGTGCTCAGCGACCCGGAGATCGCCGGCTTCGAGGTCACGACGCTGGTCGACCAGCCGCACCACGTCGTCGGCGAGGCCATCGGCGAGTTCTACCGCGGCCGCCGCCGTGACGAGCTGACGTTGCTGTACTTCACCGGCCACGGCGTGAAGGACGACGACGGCAGTCTCTACCTGGCGATGGCCAACACCCGCCGCGACAGCCTGATGTTCACCGCGCTGGCGGCGGAGCAGGTGGACCGCGCGATGGCGGGCTGCGCGTCGCGGCAGAAGGTGCTGGTGCTCGACTGTTGTTACAGCGGCGCGTTCCCGTCGGGGAAGCTCGCGAAGGCGGGCACGGACGTGCACACGCTGGAGCGGTTCCAGGGCCGCGGCCGCGCGGTGCTGACGGCATCGGACGCGACGCAGTACTCGTTCGAGGGCGATTCGGTGGTGGGCTCGGCGGCCCGTTCGGTGTTCACCCGGCACCTGGTGGCGGGCTTGCGCGACGGCAGCGCGGACCTCGACGGCGACGGCGACGTCACGGTCGACGAGCTGTACAGCTACGTCCACGAGCACGTGGTGGCGGAGATGCCCCGGCAGCGGCCGAAGCACCAGTCCGATGTGGAGGGTCGCATCGTGCTGGCGCGCAACCCGCACTGGGCGTTGCCGGAGTACCTGAGGCACGGCCTGGCGAGCCCGATCGCGGCGGACCGCCTGACGGCGCTGGAGGGTCTGGTGCGGCTCAACCGGGTGGGCAACAGCGTGGTGAAGGCCCGCACGGAGAAGGAGATCCGCCGCCTGGTGGACGACGACAGCCGGATGGTCTCGGCGACGGCCCGGACGTGGGCGCGAGCGGCGGAGGAGGCGACGCGGGTCACGGCGGGCACGCCGCCGCCACCGGTCGAGGCGGCGGTTTCGCCGGGTGTTCCGGTCGGCTCGGCCGACGAGGTGGCCCAGGTCGCGGCGACCTCGGCGCTTCAGCAGCCGTCGGCTGCCGAAGTGCCCGAAGCGGAGCCGGAAGCCGGAGCCGCGCCCGGGATCGCGCCACCGGCCCCGAAGCCGGCACCGGTGGTGCCGCAGACGACACCATCGGCGCCGAAGCCGAAAACTCCGGTAAGGACGACTCCGGCAAGGACGACTCCGGTTCCGAAACCGCCGCCGACGACAACTCCGGCAAGGGCGACTCCGGCAAGGACAACTCCGGCTTCGAAGCCGCCGGCGACGACCCCGGTACCGCGAGCAGCTCGGTCGAAACCGGCGGGACCGTCCGCCGGAGGCACGATCCCGCCGGATCCCGCCATCCCCGGTCGTCGCGGTCCGGCCCGCGACGCGCGGTTCTACCTGGGCACCGCCTGTCTCGTCCTCGTCCTGATCACGGCGCTCGGCTTCGGTGGTGTCGGCGGTGCGCTGATCCTCCTGCTCGCCATGATCTTCGTGGTCTTCCTCGTGATCGGCGTCGCCAATCTCCTCCGCCGTCAGTCCAAGTAGGACTCCGCCGCGTCCGCCGCCGCGGCTACTCCGCCGTGGCCGCGGATCTCCGCCTTCAGCTCCGCGAGCCGGGAAGCGACGGAAGGTGACGACGACACCTCGTCGACCGCCTTCCGCAACGACGCCGCGGTCACCGAGGAAGCCGGCAGGTGCCGCCCGACGGCGAGGGCTTCCAGCTGGGCCGCGTTGCCGAACTGGTCCGCGGCCTGCGGGATCGCGACCGTCGGGACGCCGAACCACAGCGACTCCGTCGCGCCGCCCATGCCGGCGTGCGTGATGAACGCCGACGCCGCCTCCAGTACGGCCAGCTGCGGCACGCTCTCGAACACCTCCACCGAGGATGGCAATGGTCCCAAGGCGTCCGGCGAGACGTGCTTGCCGATCGACATCACGACGTGCCAATCCGATGCGAACGCCTCGACGCACGCCCGGTAGACGTCGAGCTGGTCGTTGAACGCCGTGCCGAACGACACCAGCAGCACACGACGTCCCGAAGCCGGTGGTTTCCACGACCGGTCCGCCAGCCGGGACGGGTCCAGGCACGGCCCGACGAACCGGACGTGGTCCCCGACGCGATCCGCGTGCGGCTGCATCGCCCGCGGGATGAGCGACAGGACCTGCGGCGGGTGCCCGATCCAGTCCCAGGCGTCCGCGAAGATCCCGTTCGCCCGCAGCCACGCGGTGTACGTCGCGGCGTAGTCCACACCGGACGGTGACGCCTTGATCGGGGCCAGCACCTCGGCCATGTCCTCGTCGTAGCCGTCCCAGGCCACCAGCGTCGGCGACAGCTGCACGGCCGGGACGCCGTACCGCTCGCCGAGGACCGGCGCGCCCAGGCCGCCGATGTCGTACAGCAGCAGGTCGGGCCGGTCTTCGTCGAACACCGACGTCAACCGCGGGTGGATCGCGATCGCCTCGTCGAGGAAGACGCGCATCGCGTCGGCCGGGTCGTCCGGCCAGACGGCGGCCTCGCCGAGCGGGAAGCTCGTCGGGTGCTCGACCACGGACGCGCCGGTCGGCGACACCAGCCCGGCCAGCGGCGCGCCGACGACGTAGGACACGCGGTGCCCGCGGCGGACCAGCTCGGTGATGACGCCGAGCGACGGGTAGACGTGGCTCGGCGCGGTGCAGCCGACCATGACGATGTGCTTGCGCAGCATGAGTCTCCTTCAAGAGGAAGAAGGGCAGACGGCGCGCAGGTGAAGGGGGACCGGCCCGGTACGCGGGCGGTCCTGCGGTCACGCCGTCTCAGACGCGGCGGAGGCGGATGAAGTAGATCATGACCGGCACCGTACGGGATGTCCGATTCGGCGCGCCACCCGATTTCCTCCTTTCGTAGGGCATTCGCCGACGGGCAACCGTTTGCGGTACCTGCGGCCCGGAGGCGGGTCTAGGGTTCACCCGCTTTCGTCGGAGCTGAAAAGGGAGAAAACAGTGAGACGTGCTGTAATCGCCGCGGTGGCCGCCGCCGCACTGGCGTCCGCGCTCGTGGCCGCGCCGGCCGCGACCGCCGCGCCCGCGCCGGCCGCCGCGTCGATCGCCTGGGGGCCGTGTACCGACCCGACGCTGGTCACCGCCGGCGCCGAATGCGGGTACCTGGCGGTCCCGCTCGACTACTCGAAGCCGAACGGCGAGCAGGTCCAGCTCGCCGTCAGCCGCGTCAAGCACAAGGTCGCGGACGCCCAGTACCAGGGCGTCATGCTGACCAACCCGGGCGGCCCCGGCGGCTCCGGCCTGCTGCTGGCCACCCGCGGCCCGAAGGTGCCGAACCACGCGGGCGACGCGTACGACTGGATCGGCTTCGACCCGCGCGGGGTCGGCGCGAGCAAGCCCGCGCTGTCGTGCGACCCGAACTACATGACCTACGACCGGCCGGAGTACGTGCCGGTGACGCCGCAGCTCGAGCGCACCTGGCTGGCCAAGGCCAAGGGTTACGCCGACGCGTGCGCCAAGAACAACTCGCGCGCGCTGCTGCAGAACATGAAGACGACCGACACGGTCAAGGACATGGACTCCATCCGCAAGGCGCTGGGCCAGAAGCAGCTGAACTTCTACGGCTACTCCTACGGCACCTACCTCGGCCAGGTCTACGGCACGCTGTTCCCGCAGAACGTGCGCCGGATGATCCTCGACTCGACCGTCGACCCGCGTGGCGTCTGGTACGGCGACAACCTGAACCAGGACGTCGCGTTCGACG
This sequence comes from Amycolatopsis sp. NBC_00348, assembly GCF_036114655.1. Classification (NCBI taxonomy): domain Bacteria; kingdom Bacillati; phylum Actinomycetota; class Actinomycetes; order Pseudonocardiales; family Pseudonocardiaceae; genus Amycolatopsis; species Amycolatopsis sp. NBC_00348. The sequence goes on from NZ_CP107994.1 coordinate 9,973,837, forward strand.
TCAACATCCGGATCTGGTTCGGCTGGCTCGCCCAGCACGACGACGTCTACCACCTGGGCAAGACGCAGCCGGCGGTGCAGCGCGTCGTGAACGAGCAGCTGCTGAAGCTGGCGCTGCACCCCGCGGGCGGGGTCATCGGCTCGGACGAGCTGATCGACGTCATCCAGCAGGCGTCCTACTACCAGCTGCGCTGGACGCTGCTCGGCGACGCGCTGTCGAAGTTCGTCAACAACGGTGACGTGGCGACGATGAAGTCGCTGTTCGAGGCGTTCGGCGGCCTCGGCGACGACAACGGCTACGCGGTCTACCTCGCCGTCCAGTGCTCGGACGTCCAGTGGCCGACGAGCTGGAACCAGTGGAAGGCCGACAACTGGAAGACGTTCGCCAAGGCGCCGTACTTCACGTGGCAGAACGCCTGGTACAACGCGCCGTGCCTGAACTGGCCGGTGAAGCCGGGCACGCCGACGAAGGTCGACGGCCACGGCGTGCAGAGCGTGCTGATGATCGACGAGACGCTGGACGCGGCGACGCCGTTCCCGGGCAGCCTCGAGGTCCGCAGCCGCTTCCCGGGTGCCTCGCTGATCGCCGAGCCGGGTGGCACGAGCCACGCGATCACCCCGCGCGGCAACGCGTGCGTCGACAACAAGATCGCCGACTACCTGGCGACGGGCGCCCTCCCGGCCCGCAAGCCGGGCCGCACGGCCGACGTCGAGTGCGCCCCGCTGCCCCAGCCGACGCCCCCGGCGCCGGCTCCGGCTGCTTCGGCCAAGGCCGACACGCAGGGTCTGGTTTCGGGTCGGTTCACCGGCTGACCTGCGGTAACCGCTGAAAGCGGGGTGCCGGGCCCAGGGCCCGGCACCCCGCTTTTGTGCGCTCTCCCGCACCGGGGGCTTTGAAGTTGAGCGGACTTTGTGTTACAAAGTCCATAGCGACTTTGCGATTCAAAGTTCACGAAGGGGGACCCATGGACACCGGACCGGCGTTCGCGCTCCACGGCCTGACCAAGCGGTTCGGGGCGGTCACGGCCGTCGCCGATGTGTCGGTCGAGGTGGCGCGCGGGGAGGTCGTCGCGCTGCTCGGGCCGAACGGCGCGGGCAAGTCGACCACCGTCGACATGCTGCTGGGGCTGACCAAGCCGGACGCGGGGGAGGTCGTCGTCGGGGGCGGGAGCCCGCGCGAGGCCGTCGACCGGGGGCTGGTCGGCGCGATGATGCAGAACGGCGCGCTGCTGCCGGACGTCACCGTCGGCGAGATCGTCGCGCTGGTCGTCTCGACGCACGCCAAGCCGCTGCCCGCGGCCGAGGTGATCGCCCGGGCCGGCCTCCAGAACCTCGTGAAACGCCGCTGCGGCAAGCTTTCCGGCGGTGAGCGGCAGCGTGTGCGGTTCGCGCTCGCCCTGGCGGGCGACCCGCAGCTGCTCGTGCTCGACGAGCCCACCGCCGCGATGGACGTCGACGGGCGGCGGTCCTTCTGGGCGTCCATCCGCGCCTTCGCCGACGCCGGCCGCACCGTGGTGTTCGCGACGCACTACCTGGCCGAGGCCGAGGACTACGCCGACCGCGTCGTGCTGATGCGCCACGGCAAGGTCGTCGCCGACGGGCCGGTCGCCGAGGTCCGGGCCGCGGTGTCCGGGCGCGTGCTGAAGGCCGTCGTGCCCGGCGCCGGCGAGAGCGACCTCGCCGCGCTCCCGGGCGTCACGAGCGTGCAGATCCGCGCCGGCCGCGCCGAGCTGGCCTGCGCCGACTCCGACGCCGCGATCCGCGGCCTGCTCGCCGCGCACCCGCTCGCCGCCGACATCGAGATCACCGCGCTCGGCCTGGAAGAGGCGTTCCTCGCCCTCACCGCCGACGAGACCGAAGGAGCCGTCGCGTGAACACGACGTACCTGAGCCTGGAGATCAAGCGGATCGTCCGCAGCCCGCAGTTCACCATCTTCACCATCGGCATGCCGGTGGCCATGTTCCTGCTGTTCGGCTCGATCTTCGGCAAGCTCGTCGCGCCGAACGGCCTCCCGGCGGACGTCCAGACCATGATCAACCTCGCCGCGTACGGCGCGAGCGGCGGCGCCCTGTTCACCGGCACGAGAGTGGCGCAGGAACGCACCGACGGCTGGCAGCGGCAACTGCGCCTGACGCCGATGCGCGGCCCCGGCTACCTGGTCGTCAAGGTCATCTCGGCCATGGCCGTCGCACTGCCGGTGCTCGTGGTGGTGTTCGCCGCGGGCCTGGCGATGGGGGTGCAGATGAGCGCCGCGCAGTGGGGCCTGGTCCTGGTGTCGCTGTGGCTCGGCACGCTCCCGTTCGCCGTGCTCGGCCTGGCCATCGGCCTGTTCGGCAAGGGTGACACGGTCGGCGCGGTCACCGGCGCGCTGATGATGCCGCTGGGCATGCTCGGCGGCCTGTGGATCCCGCTCTACGTCCTGCCGGACTGGATGGCCACGCTCGCCCACTTCTTCCCGACGTTCTGGCTCGGCCGGGTCGGGCTGGAACCGCTCGCCCACGCGGGCGGGATGGGCCTGGCGGCGCTGGTGCTGGCGGGCTGGCTGATCGTCCCGGCCCTCGTGGTGGTGCGCCGGTTCCGGCTGGACACGGCGCGGCTGTGAATGCGTGTTAACTTCCGTGCAGTATCGCGGGGTCTGCACGGGAGGGTGATCATGGTGGACGACGAACCGTTGTCGGCGGAAGAGTCGCTGAACCTGATCGCCCAGCAGAACCGGCGGATGCGCCGGGAACTGGGCGGGGGCCCGGCGCGCATCCTGGCGGCGTGGGCCCTCGCCTGGCTGATCGGCTGGGGCTTCACCTACTACGCCACCCAATCCGGTGACGCCGTGCCCGTCTGGATCGGCGGCATCGTCGTCCCGGTGCTGTTCTTCGGCGCCGTCGGCTACACGATCTACGTCACCGCGCGCGCCGGGCGCGGGCTGCGGGGACCGTCCCGCATCACCGGGGCGATGTACGGCTGGAGCTGGTGCCTCGGGTCGATCGGGCTGACGGTCGTCGACGTCCGGATCACGAGCTTCGGCACGCTGACCCCCGACCAGATCTCCCTGATGTGGACCGGGACGTGGCTGCTGCTGACGGGCGTCATGTACATGGCGGGCGGCACGATCTGGCAGGACCGGATGATGTACGGCCTCGGCGCGTGGATGCTCGTCTCGGCCGCGTTGAGCGTCCTCGTCGGCTACCCGGCGAACTTCCTCGTGCTCACCGTCTGCGGTGGCGGTGGGTTCCTGCTCGGCGCGATCGTGTACTTCGTGCGTGAGAAACGCGGCCGGCGATGAGCGATCCGCTGCCGCAGCTCGACCCCGTCATCCACGCCCAGGCGCGGCTGCGGGTCACGGTCGCGCTGGCCGGGCTGCACTCGAACGACCAGATCACGTTCCCGCGGCTGCAGCAGCTGCTCGACATGACGGCCGGCAACCTCTCGACGCACCTGCGCAAGCTCGAAGAAGCCGAGTACGTCGAGATCACCAAGGCCTACGAACACCGCACGCCCGTCACGCTGGTCCGGCTGACCGCCGCTGGGCGGGCCGCGTTCGAGAGCTACACGAAGGCCCTGCACCAGCTGCTGGACGCGACCGGCGGGGACTGACGTGGCCCGCTGGGTGATCCACCTCGACCTGGACGCCTTCTACGCCTCGGCCGAGCAGCTCACCCGGCCGACGCTGGCCGGGCGTCCCGTCCTCGTCGGCGGCGCCGGGCCACGCGGCGTCGTCGCGGGCGCGAGCTACGAGTCCCGCGCGTTCGGCATCCACTCGGCCATGCCGATGGCGCAGGCCCGGCGGCTGCTGCCGGCCAACGGCGTGATCGTGCCGCCGCGGTTCCGCGTGTACGAGCGGCTGAGCCAGGAGGTCTTCGCCGTCGTCACGTCGGTGGCGCCGGTGCTGGAGAAGATCTCCCTCGACGAGGCGTTCGCCGAGCCGCCTTCGCTCGTGGGTGCCTCGTTCGAAGCGGTGACGTCGTTCTGCGCGTCGCTGCGAGCGCGGATCCGGTCCGAGACGGGCCTGGTGGCGTCGATCGGCGCGGGCAACGGGAAGCAGATCGCGAAGATCGCCTCCGACGAGGCCAAGCCGGACGGGCTGCTGGTCGTGCCGCAGGGCACCGAACGCGAGTTCCTGGCGCCGCTGCCGGTGCGCGCGCTGTGGGGGATCGGCCCGGTCGCCGAGGGCAAGCTGCGGTTCATCGGCGTCCAGACGCTGGGGCAGCTGGCGGCACTGTCCGAAAAGGACGCCGTCGGCACGCTGGGCGGCGTGGTCGGGCGCGACCTGCGCCTGCTGGCCACCGGCTTCGACGACCGCCCGGTCGCCGACCGCGGCGAGACCAAGCAGGTCAGCGCCGAGACGACGTTCGACATCGACATCAAGGACCTGGCGACGCTGCGCGAGCAGGTGCGGCGGATCGCGGTGGGCGCGCACCAGCGGCTGGTCAAGGCCGAGCGCGTGGCCCGCACGGTGGTGATCAAGCTGCGGCACACCGACATGCACACGGTGACCCGCTCCGAGACGATCTCCGCGCCGACGGACGACCTGGCGGAGCTGGTCGCGACGGCGGAACGGCTCCTGCTGGACCCCGCGGAGTTCGGCGGCATCCGGCTGGCGGGCGTCGCGTACAGCGGCCTTTCGGTGCCGCACCAGGACGCGCTGTTCACCCTGGCCGTCCCGGAAACTCCGTCTTCGACGGTGGTCACCCCCGCGGCCCCGGCGACTCCCGCGCCACCGCCGTCGACCTGGCGCCAAGGCGACGACGTGGTCCACGACGAGCACGGCACGGGCTGGGTCCAGGGGGCAGGCCACGGCCGCGTCACGGTCCGCTTCGAGCACCGCACAAGCGGCCCCGGCCGCGCGAAAACGTTCCTCCAGGACGACCCGGCCCTACGCCGCGGCGAACCCGGCGACTGCCTGCGGTGAAAAGCCGTGAAGGCCTCCTTCCCGGCCATAAGAGCCGGTAAGGAGGCCTTCACGGCTTTTGAGCTACTCGGCGGAGCAGCCCTGGAGTTCGGCGACCTCTTGGCCGGCCAGCAGGAACGCGCCGACGCCGTAAGCCGCGGTGTCCGTGGCCTTCGCGGTGGCCGGGCGGTCGCCGACGCCCTGGACGTAACCCACCAGGCCGTTGGGCTGCAGCGCCTTCGTCGAGAGCGCGGTCCACGCCTTGTCGACGACCGGGCGGTACTTCGCGGCGGGGAGGATGCCCGCGTTGACGCCCCAGCCGATGCCGTACGCGAAGAACGCCGTGCCGCTGCTCTCCGGGCCGCCGTGGTCGAACGGGTTCAGCAGGTCCGAGTTCCAGAAGCCGTCACGCCGCTGCAGCAGGGACAGCGAAAACGCCATCTTCTTGTACACCCGCAAGTATTCCGCGCGGTGCGGGTCGGTGGCGGGCAGGGCCTGCAGCACCTTCGCCAGCGCCGCCAGGGCCCAGCCGTTGCCGCGCGACCAGAACACACCCGAGCCGGTGAACCGCGCGTCGCGGTACCACAGGCCGGTCAGCTCGTTGAACAGCTTGTGTTCCGAAGACTTGAACAGCTTGTCCATCGCGTCTACATAGGATGGATCCTGGTCGATGACGCTCATCCGTGCGAACGACGGCATCGCCATGTTCAGCGCGTCGACGTAGTTCCAGTAGTCCTTGTGACCCGCGTTCACGCTGGCGACCTCGTCGCGAATCCGGGTGCGGATCGAGTCGAGCGAGATCTCCGGGTGGAAGTACGTGTAGAGGTCCAGGTAGGCCTCGCCGGCCGCCTGGTCGTCCGGGAAGAACGGCCGCTTCGGGTCCTGCGGCAGCTGGTAGTTCGCGGCCTCGGCCCAGGGGAGCGTCTTGTGGTTGGACTGGCCGGTGGTCCGGACCAGCGCCAGGTTGCCGACGTGGAACGTCGCGTTCTGCCAGTCGATCGCGTCGAGGTTCGTGCCGTTGGCCACCCAGTAGTCGCCGGCGGCGACCATCTGGTCCGCGACGGCGCAGTCCGCGGCGGCCGCGGTGGCCACCGGCGCGGACAGCAGCCCGCCGGTCAGGGTCACGGCCGCGAGCACGCCGAAGCCGCGAATTCCCGGGAAACGCATGGGAGCGTCCTCCTCAGCAGGTCGTGGCGGCGGGTGGGTCGCAGCGAGTGTTCAGGCTTCCCGCTGGACGTGTCAAGGTGCCGGTGAGCGGTACGGCGCAACGGTTTCCAGCAGCCGGCGCGACGCGGATTCGGCCCCGTCGGCGTTCTTCGCCAGCACCAGCGTGAGCACGCGGGAGTGCGCGACGAGCTCCAGCGGCTCGCCGTGCGCCCGCAGAGCCGCGACGACGGGCACCTGTAGCTGCGCGATGAGCGCGTTGCCGGAAGCGCGGATCAAGGCTGCGTGGAACTCCGAGTCGGCGTCGTGGAAGGCCGCCGTGTCCTGGCGTTCCACCGCGTCCGCCATCAGTTCGTAGGCCGCGGCCATCGCCGAGAGCTCGCCCGGGCGCCGGTGGTGCGCGGCCAGCCGGGCCGCCTGTGGCTCGATGGTCAGCCGCAGCTCCAGCAGCTCGTGCAGGTGCTTGCGGCCGTCGGGCCCGTTGACGCGCCAGGCGATGACGTCCGGGTCGATCGCGTCCCACGACTCCGGCGGCAGCGTCCACGTGCCGACGCGCGGCCGCGCGGTCACCATGCCCTTCGACTCCAGTACGCGCAGCGCTTCGCGGACCACCGTGCGGGACGCCGAGAAGCGCCGGCCGAGGTCCTCGGGGACGAGCGGCTGCCCGTCCCCGAGGACGCCTTCGACGATGAGCCTGCCCAGCTCGTCCACTATCCGAGCGTGGAGGTTCACCGCTACTCGGGCAGGCCGACGCGGCGCTCTCCGCTGCGCAGCTGCTGCAGCACGACGGCGATCACCAGCAGGGCGCCGTGCGCGACGTTCTGCCAGAACGGGTTGATGCCGAGCCCGGACATGCCGTTGTCGAGCACGCCCAGGATGATCACCGCGAGCACGGTGGAGATGATCGACCCGCGCCCGCCCTTGAGCATCGTGCCGCCGAGCGCGGCGCCGGTGACGGCCTGCAGCTCCAGGCCCTCGGACCCGGACACCGGCTGGCCCGAGCCGGTGCGCGCGGTGATCAGGACGCCCGCGACCGCCGCGACCACGCCGGCCAGCGCGTAGACGCCGATGATGTACCGGTTGATGTTGATGCCGGCCAGCCGCGCGGCGGTGTCGTTGCCGCCGATCGCGTAGACGTTGCGGCCGATGTCGGTGTACTTCAGCAGGAAGTGCAGCGCGGCCGCGACGATCAGGAACACCCACACCAGCGACGGCAGGCCGAGGATGGCGCCCTTGGCCAGGAAGATGAACAGGTCGTCGCCGCCGGTGTAACCCTGCGACTTGCCGTCGGAGATGACCTGCGCGATGCCCTTGTAGGTGGCCAGCATGGCCAGCGTCGCGACCACCGGGTTGACCCGGCCGAAGATGATGATCATGCCGTTGACCAGGCCGCAGACGATGCCGACGCCGACCGCGGCGAGGATGCCGACCTCGGCGTTGCCGGACGAGGTGAACACCATCGCCGAGACGACCGAGGCGAGCCCCGCCATCGAGCCGACCGAGATGTCCAGCGCGCCCAGGATGATCACCAGCGTCTGCACCAGGGCGAGCAGCCCCATGATGGTGATCGCGCTGCCGATCAGCAGCAGGTTGTTGGTGCGCAGGAAGTTGTCGTTCAGGATGCTCAGCAGCACGATCAGCGCGACGAGCGTGATGATCAGGCTCGAGTTCTGCACGCCGATGCCGGTCAGCACCCGGCGGACCACCGAGGGCTGCTGCGGCGCGGCCGGCTCCGAGGACATGGCTTTCTCCTGCGTCGGGGTACTCATGCGCCGACCTCGCTGACGCTCGGCACGGCTACTGCTGTGTCGATCGATTCGTTCGCAAGCTCACTCATGCGCCGATCTCCTGCTGCTCTTCTACTGCGGGTTCGGTTTCGGGGATGGCGAGGGTCAGCACGGCTTCCTCGGTCGCGTCGGCACTGGCGATCTCGCCCGCCAGCCGTCCGGCGCGCATCACGAGGATGCGGTCGGCCAGCGTCAGGACCTCGGGCAGGTCGGACGAGATGACCAGCAGCGCGATGCCCTCCGCGGCGAGGCCGTCGATGATCCGGTAGATCTCGGCCTTGGCGCCGACGTCGACGCCGCGGGTCGGCTCGTCGAGGATCAGCAGCTTCGGCCGCCGCGCGAGCCACCGCGCCAGGACGGCCTTCTGCTGGTTGCCGCCGGACAGCTTCCGGACTTCCTGCTCCATCGACGGCGTCCGCACGCGCAGCTCGCGGATGTACTCCTCGACGAGCGCGCGTTCCTTCGCGCGCTTCACCACGCGGAAGCGGCGAAGGCGGTCGAGCACGGAGATGGAGATGTTGTCGCGCACGGACCGCTGCATGAGCAGCGCGTCCGTCTTGCGTTCTTCGGGCGCGAAGCCGATGCCCGCTTTGACGGCGTCGCCGGGGTTGCGGGCGCGCAGCCGTTTCCCGGCCAGCTCGATGGTCCCCGAGCGGATCGGCAGGTCGGCGACGATCGCGCGGGCCAGCTCGGAGCGGCCCGCGCCGACCAGCCCGGCCAGACAGACGACCTCGCCCGCGCGGACCTGCAGCGAGATGCCGGTGACGTCGTCGGTGGTCACGTCGTCGAGCTTCAGCACGACTTCGCCGGTGTCCTGCGTGACACGGCGTTCGAGCGCGGACAGGTCGCGGCCGATCATCATCCGGACCAGGCTGGCCTCGTCGGTGTCCGCGGCCTGCTGGACGCCGACGAGCTTCCCGTCGCGCAGCACCGCGACGCGGTCGGCGAGCCGGAAGATCTCCTTCAGCCGGTGCGAGACGTAGACGACGGCGACGCCGTTGTCGCGCAGCCGCCCGATCAGCCGGAACAGCGCGTCCACCTCGTGTTCGGACAGCGACGACGTCGGCTCGTCGAAGGCGATCACCTTCGGCGGGGTGTCCGCGGTGAGCACGCGCAGGATCTCGACGATCTGCCGCTGGGCGGCCGAGAGCGCGACGCCGAGCGTCGCCGGGTTGAGCACGCCTTCGAAGCCGTACTCGGCGAGCGCGTCCTGCGTCGCCTTCAGCAGCGTGCGGCGGTTGAAGACCCGCGCCTTGGCGGGGAGCTCGCCGACGAAGACGTTCTCCGCCACCGAAACGTGCGGGATGATCTCGGGTTCCTGGTAGATCACGCGCACCCCGGCGGCCATCGCCGCGCGCGGGGTGTCGAAGGTGACCTCGGTGCCGTCGAGCAGCAGCCGGCCGTCGTCGGGGCCCTGGTCGCCGGAGAGCACACGCAGGAGCGTCGACTTGCCGGCGCCGTTCTCGCCCATCAGCGCGAGCACCTCGCCGGAGCGGAACTCCAGCGAGACGTCGTCGAGGGCGGTGACCCCGGAGAAACGCTTGCCGATGCCCTCGACGGCGAGCGCGGGAGCAGAGCTGGACATGATCGCCCTTCGAGCGGTGGAACCCGTGCCCGTCACTTTCACGTGAAAGTGACGGGCACGGGAGTTCGGTCAGGTGCAGTTGACGCCGGCCTGCTTGTAGTTGTCCTTGTTGACGATCGTGGTCTTCGCGATCGTCTCGGCGGGCAGCTCCTTGCCGTTCTTCACCTTGTCCACCAGCACCTGGATCGCCGAGCGGCCGACCTCGGCGCCGGAGATGTAGAGCGCGGACTTGTTGCCGGTGTCCTTGCCGGCCGCCCAGTCCTTGCAGGTGAGGTACGCGCCGAGGCCGACGCCGATGATGTTGTTCGCCTGCACGCCCGAGTTGGCCAGTGCCGTCACGACACCGGTCTCGTTCTCGTCGTTGCAGCCCCAGACGACCCAGTGCTTGACGCCCGGGTTCGAGCCGATCACCGCGCCGGAGCGGTTCTGCGCGTCGACCGGCGAGTTGTCCGTGCCGACGTCGATCACCGGGATGCTCGGGTCGCCGGCCTTCGCGAACGCGGACTTGGCGGCGTTGACGCGGTCGGTGCAGACGCTGAGGTCCTGCTTGTAGGCGCTGATGATCTTGGTGTCGGCGGCGGTCCAGCCGGCGGCCTTGAACAGCTTCCCGGCCTCGGTGCCGACCGAGTCGCCCATCTGGCTGCCGTTGAAGCCGACGAACGGGGCCTTCGCGCCGGAGCCGTCCTTGATGACGTCGTCCGAGGCGATGATCGGGATGCCCGCGCTCTTCGCCTTGTCGATCACCTGCGGGCCGATGGCCTGGTCGGGGACGACGATGGCGACGCCGTTGGCGCCCTGCGCGACCGCGGCGTCCAGTTCGGTGATCGCCTTGTTGGCGTCCTGGCCGAGGTTGACGACCTTGAGCTCGACGCCGAGCTCCTTCGCCTTCTCCTGCGCCCCCTGCGCCTGCTCGACGAAGTACTGCTGGTCGCCCTGTTTCTGCAGGTAGTACAGCGTGATCTTGCCGTTGGCGGGCGCCTGCTGCGACGCCGGTGCTTCCGTCTTGCCGGAGGAGCAGGCGGCCAACATGGCACCGGCAATCAAACAACAACCAACAACGCCCCAGGTCCGTGACCTGTGCGGGTATGTGGACATCGAGTGCTCCCATGGGGGCCGGGGGTGAGTGTTGCGGGCGCGTGAACGCCGTGTGACTCGTATTACAAGACACTCGTTCGGGTGACGTCAAGACGCTCCGGCCTGGCAGTTAGCGGAGCGAGATCTACTCTGTGTGATCGCCGTGTCGCTCGGGCCCGGCCATTAATCGTATTAATTACCGCTCGACCTGCGCGTTGTCCGGTAGCTGTCCGGTGGGAGTGTTGTGATCGGTGTTGTCGACTGTTGCGCTGGTTGACGGAGGACGTCGCCCCCGAGATGTCGGATTCGCCCGACTGGGAGGATGACCGGACCACGTCACAAGGGGGATCGATGACGAGCTACCGCGTCGCCGTGCTCGCCGGGACCGCCGTCCTGCTGGCCGCCTGCAGCAGCCCGCCGCAGCAGCGAGGCCCGGCGCCGACGCCGTTCCCGGAGTCGTCTTCGGAGGCTTCGGCTCCGGCGCCCGACGGGTCGTTCAGCGTCGTCGCGACCGGCGACGTCCTGATCCACCCGGCGCTGTCGGACCAGGCCGAGGCCGACGGGCACGGCAAGTTCGACTACCGGCCGCTGCTGGCCGGGATCAAGCCGCTGGTCTCCGGCGCCGACCTCGGCATCTGCCACCTCGAGACGCCACTGGCGCCCGAAGGCGGGCCCTACAGCGGGTACCCGTCGTTCAGTGCGCCGCCGGAGATCGCGGCCGCGATCAAGGACACCGGGTACGACACCTGCTCGACGGCGTCCAACCACACGATCGACCAGGGCGCCGGCGGCGTCGAGCGGACCCTGGACGCGCTCGACGCGAACGGTCTCAAGCACACCGGCTCGGCCCGCTCGGCGAAGGAAGCGGCGACGCCGCTGATCCTGGACGTCCACGGCGTCAAGGTCGCGCAGGTGTCCTACGCCTTCGGCTTCAACGGGATCAAGGTGCCGGCCGGGAAGCCGTGGCTGGCCAACCAGATCGACGTCGACGACGTCCTGGCGGCGGCGAAGAAGGCGCGCGAGGCGGGCGCGCAGGTCGTGATCGCGAGCCTGCACTGGGGCGTCGAGTACCAGCACGACCCCACGGCCGAGCAGCGCAGCCAGGCGAAGAAGCTGCTGGGGTCGGCCGACATCGACCTGATCGTCGGCCACCACGCGCACGTGGTGCAGCCGTTCGAGAAGGTGGGGGACAAGTGGGTGGCCTACGGCCTCGGCAACAGCGTCGCCCGCCACTCCGACCCGCGCGGCGACACCGAGGAGGGCGCGGCGGCCCGGTTCCGCTTCGTCCGCGACGGCGACCGCTGGAAGGTCGACAAGGCCGAGTACGTCCCGACCCTCATCAAGCTGGACGCCCCCATCCGCCTTCTCGACTTGTCGACATCCCCGGCGTCAACGCAGGTCACGAAGGCCCTGAGCGACACGGACAAGAACATCCTGTCCCTGGGAGCCGACAAAGACGGCCTCACCCGCCCCGGCAAGTAACCCGTCACTCACGTGATCGGAGACGGAACTGGCGTGATTGAAGCCGGAACTCGCGAGTTCCGGCTTCAATCACGCGAATCACGGGTCTGGTCACGCGAGTGACGGGTTTCAGTGGGTGCGGGTGGTGATCAGGCGGGCCAGGGTGGCGAGTTCGGCGCCTGCTCGGGGGTTCGGGTTCACCGCGGCCAGGTCGCGGAGGCCCTTGGCCAGCAACGCCTCGGCCTGGGCCTGGCTCCACTGGCGGCCGCCGGCCTCGTCGACGAGCGTGGCCGCGCGGGCCAGCGAAGCGTCGTCGAGCGGGTCCGCTCGCGCGTAGAGCTCGGCCAGCTCGGCGCCCGCCGGCGTGCCGGAGCACAGCGCCGTCACGACCGGCAGCGACTTCTTGCGGTTCTGCAGGTCCGAGTACACCGGCTTGCCGGTGACGTCGGGGTCGCCCCAGATGCCGAGCAGGTCGTCGATGTGCTGGAACGCCAGCCCGATCGACCGGCCGAACGCGCCCAGCCGCTCGGCGTCCTCGGGCTTCCCCTGCCCGGCCAGCGCGCCGAGCGTGCACGCCGCGCCCAGCAGCGCCGCTGTCTTGCCCTCCGCCATCCGGACGCACTCGCCCGGGGTGACGTCGTCGCGCTGCTCGAAGCCGAGGTCCGCGGCCTGGCCGTCGAGCAGGTCGAGCACCCCGGCCGACAGCAGCCGGGTGCTCGCGACGCCGCTCGGCGCGAGCAGCTCGAACGCCAGCGACAGCAACGCGTCCCCGGCGAGCACCGCCGGCCCGGTGCCGAACACCGTCCACGCCGTGGCCCGGTGCCGCCGGGTCGTGTCGCCGTCCATGACGTCGTCGTGCAGCAGCGAGAAGTTGTGCACGAGCTCGACCGCGACGGCGGCGGGGACGGCGTCCGCCGCGTCCCCGCCCACCGCCTCCGCGCACAGCAGCACCAGCGCCGGGCGCAGGGCCTTGCCGCCGTCACCCCGCGTCGGCTCGCCGTTCGCGTCCCACCAGCCGAAGTGGTAACCCGCGATCCGCCGCATCGACTCCGGCAGCCGCTCGGCCGCCGTCCGCGTCGCCGCGTCGACCAGGCTCTTGCTCCAGGTCAGGACGTCGGAGAGCGGCCGGGCCGCGGTGCGCGTGTCCAAGGTCGTCATCAGCGCCCGACCTCGACGTCGCCGAGCACGCCGAGCGCGTCCGGCACCAGCACGGCCGCCGAGTGGTAGGCGCTGACCAGGTACGACGTCACCGCGCGCTCGTTGATGCCCAGGAACCGCACGTTGAGGCCCGGCTGGTACTCGTCCGGCAGCGACGCCGGCCGCAGCCCGATCACGCCGGCGTCGTCCTCGCCCGTACGCATCGCGATGATCGACGTCGTGCCCGCGTCGGTGACCGAGATCTTGTCGCTCGGCAGGATCGGCACGCCGCGCCACGCGCTCACGCGCCGGCCGTCGAGGACCGTCGTCGCCGGGTAGAGCCCGCGTGCGGTGCACTCGCGCCCGAGTGCCGCGATCGCGCGCGGGTGCGCCAGGAAGAACCGGGTCTTGCGGCGGCGGGTGAGCAGCTCGTCCATGTCGTCCGGCGTGGGCGGGCCGCTGCGGGTGGTGATCCGCTGCTTGAGGTCCGCGCTGTGCAGCAGCCCGAACTCGGTGCTGTTGATCAGCTCGTGCTCCTGCCGTTCCCGCAACGCCTCCACGGTGAGCCGCAGCTGCTGCTCCAGCTGGTTCATCGGCTGGTTGTAGAGGTCGGTGACGCGGTTGCTGACGCGCAGGATCGTCTGCGCGACGGCGAGGTCGTACTCCCGCGGCGACGGGTCGTAGTCGACGTAGGTGCCGGAGAGGATCGGCTCGCCGTCGTGGCCGGCGGACAGGTCGATGCTCGCCTCGCCCCGGGCGTTCTGGGGTTTGCGCTCCCGCCCGGCCATCTCGGCGACGTGCGCGCGCAGCGACTCGGAGCGGCCGTTGAGCCGGGCGTACGCGGCCACCGGGAGGATCAGCGCGATCACCCGGGTCTTGGCGCGGGCGGTGAACTTCCACGTCGCGTCGTCGCGGGCGAGCAGGTCGGCGCCGAAGTGGTCGCCGTCGGCGGCGGTGCCCAGCAGCGTCTCGTCGCCGTATTCGCCGCGGCCGTGCTGGGTCACCTTGCCGTGCGCGATCAGCACCAGCGTGTCGAGCGGGTCGCCGGCGGTCGTGATCGTCGCGCCCGGTTCGTACTCGCGCTGCTCGAAGGCGTCGGCCAGCGCCGAGAGGGCCTGCTCGTCGCCGAACCCGTGCAGCAGCTCGAGCTCGGTCAGCTCGGCGGGCACCACCTGGACGCGGGCGCCGGTGTTGAAGAAGCTGAGCTTGCCGTCGCCGATGGTGTAGGTCAGCCGCCGGTTGACGCGGTAGCTGCCCGCCGGGACCTCGACCCAGGGCAGCTGCGAGAGCAGCCACCGCGGGGTGATGCCGCGCATCTGCGGGAGCGACTTGGTGGTGGTGCTGAGCGTGCGGGCCGCTCGGGTGCCGAGCGACAGCTGCGGCGGCGCCGGTTCTTCGGTGACTGTCAAGGTTTCACGCGCCGATCGGGTTCTGGGGCTTCAGGAGGACGGGCGCCCGCGGGCTTCGGCACGATCCGGGCGGCGGCCGTGCCCAGGCCCGTCGGCCCGAAGGCCGACGGGGGGAGGCCGGAGCCCGGACGCGGGGGCTCCGCGTCCGGCTTCCGGGGTGGCGTGGCGGGTTCGGGCATCAGCCCTCCCGGCCGATCTCGGCGCTCTCCAGGACGGCGAGCGCGTCCGGCACGAGCACCGCGGCGGAGTAGTAGGCGCTGACCAGGTAGGAGATGATCGCCTGCTCCGAGACGCCCATGAAACGGACGTTCAGGCCCGGCTGGTACTCGTCGGGCAGCCCGGTCTGGTGCAGCCCGACGACGCCCTGGGACTGCTCGCCGGTGCGCATCAGCAGGATCGAGCTGGTGCGGGTCTCGGTGACGGGGATCTTGTTGCACGGCAGGATCGGGATCCCGCGCCACGCCGGCACCTGGTGCCCGCCCATGTCGACGGCGTCCGGGTAGATCCCGGCCTTGCTGCACTCGCGGCCGAACGCGGCGATCGTCTTCGGGTGGGCCAGGAAGAACCCGGGGTCCTTCCACACCAGCGAAAGCAGGTCGTCGAGGTCGTCCGGCGTCGGCGGCCCGGTGCGGGTCGGGACGCGCTGGGCGAAGTCGGCGTTGTGCAGCAGCCCGAAGTCGGTGTTGTTGATCAGCTCGTGTTCCTGGCGCTCCCGCAACGCCTCCACGGTCAGCCGCAGCTGCTGCTCGATCTGGTTCATCGGCTGGTTGTAGAGGTCCGCGACGCGGGAGTGCACCCGCAGCACGGTCTGGGCGACGCTCAGCTCGTACTCGCGCGGCGAGCTGTCGTAGTCGACGAACGTGCCCGGCAGCGCCGGTTCGCCGTCGTGGCCCGCGGAGAGCGTGATCTCCGCTTCACCGTGGTCGTTGCGGGCCGACGCGCCACCGGCGACGAAGGCGTCCAGGTGGGCCTGCAGGGTCTCCGACCGGTCCCGCACCTCCTGGAACACCTGGCGCGGCAGGCTCAGCACGGTGCACCGGGTGACGGCCTTCGCCGTGAACTCCCAGATCCCGTCGCTGCTGATCAGCGAGCCTTCGCCGAAGTAGTCGCCGTCGGCCATCGTGCCGAGCACCGTCTGGTCGCCGTAGGCGCCGGTGCCGACCTTGGTGATCTTGCCGTGCGCGATGAGGAAGACGTGGTCGGCCTGGCTGCCGAACTCGACGAGCGCGTCACCCGGCTCGTACTCGTGCTGGCCGAAGCGGCTCGCCAGCTCGTTGAGGACCTCTTCGTCGTCGTACCCGCGCAGCGGTGCGAGCTCGCCGAGCTCCGGCGGGATCACGCGGACCTCGGCGCCGGTCGTGGTGAACGTGACCCGCCCGTCGCCCACGGAGTAGCTCAGCCGGCGGTTGACGCGGTAGGCGCCGCCGGAGACCTCGACCCACGGCAGCAGCTTCAGCAGCCACCGCGACGAGATGCCCTGCATCTGCGGGACGGACTTCGTCGTCGTCGCCAGGGTCCGGGCCGCGGCCCGGCCGAGGCTCAGAGGTGCCTGTTCCGCGGTCGCGGAGTCCACCGGGTCGGTGACAGTCACAGCGAGAACCACCCATTCGTTCGGAGTCGGTGCGCGCCCGCCCTGCGGCGCGCGGAGTTGTGACCTGCGATTTTCGATAATGCGCGGTTGACGGCGCCGCGAAATCAACATATCAACCGGGCGGAGCCGCACAATGACACGATCGGGTCA
Organism: Amycolatopsis sp. NBC_00348; assembly: GCF_036114655.1. Lineage (NCBI taxonomy): Bacteria > Bacillati > Actinomycetota > Actinomycetes > Pseudonocardiales > Pseudonocardiaceae > Amycolatopsis > Amycolatopsis sp. NBC_00348. The sequence goes on from NZ_CP107994.1 coordinate 9,990,079, forward strand.
CCGGGATATTCAGCGGGCCCCGGTCCGCCCATTCCGGACACCTGCCGGCGGGGTGTCGGCCACAGTTGGTCACGACGGGTGCCCGCGCGTCACTCGGTCGGGAAAGTTCCCTGCTCGTAAGGGGAATTCGGAGTAGCGCCACGCGGTGGCGAGACGGACCCCGGTGCCGGTCGACTGGGCCGAACCGGCGATAATCGGAGCGCGGGTGCGGCCACTCGGATGATTCCCACAATACCAAGTTGTCCGCCCGGAAATGGCTGACTAACTTGAGCGGGTCCGGTTGCGGAATTCACCGGGCGGCGCGTCCCGCGTTCGGCGGGTGAAAGGACTCGGATGAACATCTTCCTGGCCGGCACTCTGTGGGTGGTCGGCGCGGCGCTCGTCGGCGCCGTGATCGGGTACCTGGTCCGGCGGTTCGGCTGGGACGAGGGGCGGGCCGACAACAACGACGCGGCCGGCCAGGTGTTCACCATCGTCGGCGGGCTGCACGCGGTGCTGATGGCGTTCGTGCTCATCTCGCTCTACGACTCGGTGGGCGGCGCGACCCAGGACGCGCAGACCGAGGCCGACAGCCTCGTGGCGGCCACCTGGGCCGCCGACGCGCTCCCGCCCGACACCGCGGACCGCGTGCGCCAGCTCGCCACCGCCTACTCGCAGACGGTCGAGCAGCAGGAGTGGCCGCGCCTGGCCGACGGCGGCGCGATCCCGGCCACCGGCTGGACGCAGCTGGACCAGATGCGCCAGGCCGTCGCGGCCGCGAACGTCGACGGCGACTGGCAGATCGACCGCAAGACCGAGGCCAGCAACCAGCTCTGGTCGGTGTACCAGTCCCGCACGCAGCGGCTGAACAACGCCGGCGGTGGTGGGGTCGGCGCAGTCGTCTGGTTCGCGCTCGTCCTCGGCAGCATCATCACGGCGATCCTGCTGCCCAACCTCTTCGGCGGCACCCGGCTCGCCGCGCACATCATCATCGTCTCCACGCTGGCCGGCACGATCACGTTGCTGTTGTTCGCGATCTACCAGCTGCAGAACCCGTTCAGCGGCGGCGCGAGCATCCCGCCGGACGCGTTCAAGTCGGCGCTGGAAAGGCTGGCTTGACCGGCGGGAGGGCCCGCTGGGCGGCGATGCTCGGCGTCGCCGCGGTGGTTTCGGCACTGCTCGCGGCGACGGGGTGGCTCGCTCCTTCGTCGCCGAAGCGCCCGGCGGCCCCGGCCCCGAACGGCTGCACGATCCTGCAGGCCGAGAACGAACGCAGCGGCGCGCCGACGACGTTGCGGCTGCTGTCGCTGCCCGACGGCCTCACGAAACGCCTGACCGAGGTCGGGTACTGGATCAACGCGATGGGCTACGCGCCCGCGCAGGACGTGGTGTACGGCGTCGCCGACGGCACCCGCGCCGGCCGCTACCACGACGGCGCGCACGCCGTGCGCATCAGCCGGACCGGCGCGGTCACCGACCTCGGCGTGGTCGGCAAGGCGGGCACGCCGCACCCGGTGTGGAGCCAGGTCACCGGCGCCACCGCCGGCGTCGTGGCCGGGAACCGCTGGTACGTCCGGCAGAACAGCGATCTGTACACAGTGGACGTCGACCCGGCGAGCGCCGACTACGTGCGCGTCGTGCACCGGACGTCGCTGCGGCCGGTGTCGCTGGCCGACGGCGTCGACGACTTCGCCTACGACCCGGCGGACGGGCTGCTGTACGGCGTCTCGACGTCGTCGCGCGGCGACAGTTCGGTGGTGACGGTCGACCCGTCGTCCGGCAAGGTCGCGGTGGTGCCCGGCCTGCAGCTGCCCAGCGGCGGTGCGTACGGCTCGGTCGTCCTCGGCCCGGGCGCGATCTACGCGACGGCCAACCACGAGGGCCGCCGGAGCGTGACGTACCGCCTGCCCCGCGACGGCTCGGGCCCGCCGGTCGAGATCTCGACCGGCCCGGTGCTGGCCAGCGGTGACGCGGCCGGCTGCTACGCCGAGGCGGCGGTGCCCCCGCCGCCGCCGACCGAGCCGCCGCCGAACACGCCGCCGCCCACCGAGCCGCCGCCCAACACCCCGCCTCCGAACACGCCCCCCCCGAACACGCCCCCGCCCAACAGCCCGCCGCCCAACTCGCCGCCGCCGAACCCGCCGACGCCGACCCCCACGCCGAAACCGAAACCGAAGTCCCCGCCGGAGCAGCCTCCGCCGTCGCAGCCGCCACCGGTGGAGGAACCGGTCGCGGTGGCGCCGCCGCCACCGACCGCGTCACCGCGGGAAGAGCCCACGACGGCGCCGCCGGCCCCGGCGTCCCCGACGAAGAAACCGCACGCTGTCCCGACGAAGAAAGCCGAACCCGTGGCGCAGGACACCGCCGTGCGGACGAAGGAGAAGCGCCGCTGGGGCCTCACGACGCTGATCCTGGTGCTGGGCGCCGGAGCGGTCGCCGCGGCCCGCCGCCACCGCTAGCGCTGTGCCCGGGTCGTGAGTGGTAATGCGGGTTAGAACCCTCATTACCACTCACGACCAGCCGCGGCAGACCACCCGGCGGCACCGTTAACGCCACGGCCTCCTCGAAGACGGGCGTTGTCCACTTCGGCCACTCAGACTCCTCCTCCGGCGCAGTCACGCGCCGGAGGAGGAGAAACCGATGAAGCGGGTACGAATCGCCCTGGTGGCCACGGTCCTGGCGCTGCCGCTGGCCGCCGCGGGGCCGGCCTCGGCGCACGAGCACGGGCCGCGGGCGAAGGACGACCACTACCGCGTCCGCGCGGGGCAGACCCTGCACGACGACGTGCTCGGCAACGACCGCGGCGCCACCGCCGTCGTCCGGCACACCGCGGCCGCGCACGGCAGCGTCACGATTGGCGCCGACGGCGCGTTCCACTACACCCCGGCACCGGGCTTCCACGGCCGTGATTCCTTCACCTACACCGTTTCCGACGCGGTGAAGCTCTACCCGACCGCGTTGAAGCCGCTCGCCACGATCGGCGGCGTCCAGCTCAAGGGCGGTGCGTACGGCTCCGCGCTGACCCCCGTCCCCGGGAACCGCGACGAGTTCTACGGCCTCACCGACCGCGGCCCGAACGTCGACGCGCCCGACGGCGGCAAGATCGAGCCGCTGCCCGCGTTCACCCCGGCCATCGGGAAGTTCCGGCTCCACGACGGGAAAGCCGTGCTGGAGAAGACGATCCCGCTGCGCGCCGCCGACGGCACGCCGTACAACGGCCAGGTCAGCCCGCAGGCCGACACCGGCGAGAAGATCGTCGACCTGAACGGGAACGTCCTGCCGAAGTCGGCGGACGGCTACGACTCCGAAGGTCTGGTCGCCCAGCGCGACGGCACGTTCTGGGTGTCCGACGAGTACGGCCCGTTCATCACGCACTTCGGCCGCGACGGCCGGGCGCTCGAGCGGCTCTCGCCGTTCGACGGCTCGCTGCCGGCCGAGCTGAAGTACCGGGTGCCGAACAAGGGCATGGAAGGCCTCGCGCTGACCCCCGACGGCCGGACGCTCGTCGGCGTCATGCAGTCCGCGCTGCAGCAGCCGGACCTGACGAAGAAGCCGGGCAACGTCACCACGCTGCGGATCGTCACCGTCGACCTGCGCACCCGCGCCACGCACGAGTACCTCTACCTGCTCGACGACCCGGCCACGACGGGCACCGCGGTCAGCGAGATCACCGCGCTGTCGGCGACCCGCTTCCTGGTGGACGAACGGGACGGCAAACTCGAACCGGGTGCCTACAAGAAGCTCTTCGAGATCGACCTGGCCGGCGCCACCGACGTCGGGCCGCGGGCGGCGGGCTACGACGCCGTCAAGGGTGGCGTGCTGGTCGGCGGCAAGAGCATCGACGCCTACGTCGGCAAGGACACCACCGCCGACGCGATCAAGGACCTCGCCGCGGCGGGGATCACGCCGGTGGGCAAGAAGCTCTCGCTCGACGTCGGCGCGCTGGTGACCGGCCTCGACCCGGCCGGCGGCTTCTTCGGGCACGACAAGGTCGAGGGCGTCGCCACCACCGACGGCGGCCGGACCCTGGTCATCAGCAACGACAACGACTTCGGCATCGACGGCGTGACGAACGCGGCGCCGCCGTACGCGCTGCACGCGAAGACGCTGCCGGACGGCCGTCAGGACGACGGCGAGTACCTCGCGGTCGACACGACCCGGCTCCCGGCGGTCACCAGCACCGCGACGGTCACCATCGACGTCCGGTAGGAATCAGTACTTGAACTGGTCGACGTTGTCGGCGGTGATGAGCAGCGGATCGCCCAGCAGGACGGTCTTCGACGGGGCGTCGTACTTCACCGCCGGCAACTCCAGGCTCACCTTGTTGACCGGGCTCAGCGGCTTGCCGTCGGCCACCTGCTTGGCCGTCCACGCGGTCAGCCAGCCCAGCGACTCGACGTTCCACAGCACCGACTGCGAGCACGAGCCGTCGAGCAGGTACGGCTTGATCGACTGCGGCGTGCCGACGCCGACGGTGAACACCTGGCCGATCTTCTGCTGTTCCTTCACGGCTTTCGCGACGCCCGGCGCGGACGTCGTGCACTCGCCGACCAGGCCGGTCAGGTCGGGGTAGCGGGTCATCAGCTGCTTGGCCAGCGCCGTCGCGGCGTCCTCGTCCTCCCCGGCGTAGACGGTCTCGACGATCTGGGCCTTGGGGTAGTGCGCGGCCGTGTACTCCTTCTGGACCGAGATCCAGCTGTTGAGGTTCGCCGCGGCCGGGCCGCACGAGACGATCGCGTACTTGCCGGCGCCGCCGGTCTTCGCCATCAGCGCGTCGGTGACCGCGGTGCCGATGCCCTCGGCGCTGGACTGGTTGACGAACACCTCGCGCTGCGTGCCCGGCGCGTCGGTGTCCGAGGTGAGCACGTGGATGCCCTTCGCCCGGGCCTCGGCGATCACCGGCGCGAGCGCGGCGGGGTCGTTCGGCGCGACGACGATGACGTCGACCTTCCGCGCGATCAGCGTGCGCAGGATCGTCACCTGCGCGGCCGGGTCGACCGACGCCGGGGCGGTCATCGTCCACTCGACACCCAGCTGCTTCGCGGCCTCCATGCCGCCGCTGTTCATCGCCTCGAAGTACGGGATCTTGGCGATCTTGGGCACGAACACGATCCGCGTCGGTGCCGGTGGCGGCGTGCTGCCGAGTTGTTCCGAGCAGCCGCCGAGCGCGAACGCCACGCTCAACAGCAGCGTCGCGATCAGCCGGGACGTCCTCGTCGGCCCTCGCATCCCCACCCATTCCTCACTGCTTGCGGACGGTCTGCGCGCGGTGGAGACCCACGGCGAACGTAGGGCCCCGGGTAACTGTGGTCAACGGGATGTGCGCAAAGGGTTACGAAAGTGAGTTCTACCTGGCGGCTTTCCGGCGGGAGAACGCCTGGTCGGCGGCGTTCGCTACGCTGAGCGACACTGGATAGCACTCTGGGTAGCACGGCGGCGAGCTGGACGTCGCTGTGCGTGCTCGCCCGCGGTGTGGCCGGCGAGACAAGCACGTCGATACCCCTTGGGGGTATAGTCGCAGGCATGAGCGAACAGCACGGGGCTTCGTGGGCGACGGCGGTTCAGGCGACGGTGCACTGCCTGACCGGCTGCGCCATCGGTGAGGTGCTCGGCATGGTGCTGGGCACGGCGTTCGACCTGCACAACGCGGCGACGGTGGTCCTGTCGATCGTGCTGGCCTTCGTCTTCGGCTACGGCCTGACGATGCGCGGCGTGCTCAAGTCGGGCCTGGACCTGGCGGCGGCGTTCAAGGTCGCGCTGGCCGCGGACACGGTGTCGATCGCGGTCATGGAGGTCATCGACAACACGGTGGTCGTGGCGATCCCGGGGGCGATGGACGCGGGCCTGGCCAGCGTGCTCTTCTGGCTTTCGCTGGTGCTCTCGCTCGCGATCGCGTTCGTCGTGACGGTGCCGGTGAACAAGTGGATGATCGGCCGCGGGCTCGGGCACGCGAAGGTGCACGCCCACCACCAGCACTGACGGCCTCGGGGAGGTGGCGGCCTCCCCGGTCGGGTCCTACCGGCTCGACAGGTCGACGGCGCGGTCCACCTTGGCGCGGTCGAGCACCCGCAGGATGCCTTCGAGCAGGTAGTAGTCGGCGTACGGCAGCGAGATCTCGATGCCGTCCTCGGCCGGGCGGTTGCGGGTGCAGCGCGCGACCGTCGCCTCGGCCCGCGCCGACTTCGTCGTCAGGCACGTCTTCGACGTCGCGTCGAGGATCCGCAGCGCGCTGTCCCGGTACTGCGGGCGGTGCGTCTGCTCGGCCAGGTCGAGCAGCCCGCACGCCATGACCACGCCGGCGGAGGCGTCCTTGATGTCGTTCGGCGCCTGCGGGGCGAGGTAGTCCCACACCGGCACGTTGTCGGGCGTGAGCCGCGACAGCGCGTAGTCCGCGAGGCGCCGGGCCGTCGTCAGGAACTCCTTGTCACCGGTGCGCCGGTAGATCGTGGTGAACCCGTAGATCCCCCACGCCTGCCCGCGCGACCAGCACGACGTCGGGCTGTAGCCCTGCACGGTGTTCTGCCCGATCGGCGCCCCGGTGACGGGGTCGAAGTCGAACACGTGCGGCGTCGAGCCGTCCGGGCGGACGAAGTTGCGCTGCGCGGTCTTCGCGTGCGCGATCGCGACGTCGAGGTACTGCGGATCGCCGGTCTGTTTGCTCGCGAAAGCCAGCAGGTCGAGGTTCATCATCGTGTCCATGATGACGCGGCCCGCGTCCTTCGGGTCGGTCAGCGCGCCCCAGGCGCGGATGAACTTCCCGGCCGGGTTGAAGCGCTTGATCAGCGACGCCGCGGCCTGCACCGCGCCGGCCCGCCACTTCTCGTCGCCGGTGAGCCGCCACGCGGTGACCCACGACGGGTAGAAGAGGAAGCCGAGATCGTGTGTACCGGTGTCGAACTGCCGCGGCGCGAGTTTGTCCGCGGACGCCAGCGCGAGCGTCTTGAATTGTTCGTCGCCGCTGTGCAGGTACGCCAGCCACAACTGACCGGGCCAGAATCCGCCGACCCAGTCGCCATTCTGCGAATATGCCCATTTCTCGAACTTCGTGCCGGTCGGAAACGCGGTGACCCCGGGGGCCACGGCGCGGAGCTTGGCCACCGCGTAGTCGGCCGCTTGGCGGAGCGTCCGGGTGACGGTTGCCTGGTCGACGGCAGCAGGGGTACTCGCCGACGCCGTGGTGGAGGTGCTGGCGCTCACCGCCACCGCGGCACCGGCCGCGGTGGTCAGCAGGGTTCTCCGGGTAACGCTCACAAGGTGCCCGCCATTCCGTGTGGGGAAATGCTCCAGGTGCCGGAAGTTTTACACAACGGACATGTGCTTGTACACCCGGCGGATCGTTGTTCACGGTTGTGAATTGATGTCCCGGAGAGCGGAATACACACTGCGCGAAATGGGCGAAGGCCCGGCGGGGGATGCCGGGCCTTCGCTGTTGTCGCGGGGGTGAGGGCAGTCAACCACGCGACGATCGAGGCTCACTCGAGCCGCGGGCCGCTCAGCAGTGCGGGGCGACCGGGCTGTCGGAGCCGGTCTGCAGGTACGTGTCCGACACGTAGTGGCCGGCGCCGATGCGGTCCCAGATGTTGCTCGTGCCGAACTTGCCGGTGACCGTGTCGCCGGTGGTGTAGCACTCGATCGTCACCTTGGCGTAGTTCGCCGCGAGGCCCTTGACCGCCGCCGACGTGCTGGCGCTCGCCCGGACGTTCAGCGGGTCGCCCGCGGTGCCGACCACGCCCGTCGGGCCGGAGCCGGTCCACAGGTACGTCACGTTCACGTAGCCGTTGTCGGACATGCCGAGGCCGTCCCAGAACACGCCGTCGGCGAGGTCGATGCCCGCCGGGTTCAGGACCGTGCGGCCCGAGTCGTCCTTCTTGCCGTTGTAACCGTCGAGGTAGGCGGCCTGCGCTTCGGGCTTGCCCTGCGGCAGGTCCTTGAACTCCGCGCGGACCGACGCCGGGTTCCAGTAGTCGTCGTGGATGTTCCACGGGCCGACCTCCCACACCGGCGCGTACTCGCACTTGCTGCCGTCGGTGCGGCAGACGCGCGCGGTGTAGTTGCCGGTGCCCTTGGGGGACACGGACTTCACCGACGGGAACGAGACGAAGTGGTCGTGGCTGACGATCTTGTGGCCGTTGGCGGTGGTGCCGCCGACGAGACCCTCGCGGGTGCCGTAGACCTTGTAGGTCAACGGCGTCGTCGCGGCGAGCGCGTCGACCCGCGGGATGGAGTCCGCGCTGAGCGCGACGCTCCGGACGGCCGGGGCGACGCCGTCGGTGGTGCTGTGCAGGCTGATCCGCACCTGCACGGAACCGACGCTCGCCCCCAGCGCCGTGCCCGCGGGCGCCCACTCCGTCCAGTCGTTCACGCCGGTGCGGCCGCGGACGTCGACCTCGACGCTCGTGCCGGCCGGGACGTCGGCGCCGACCGCCGCGCTGACGCGGTCGGCCGGGCCGCTCAGCGCGTGCTCCGGCAGGAGCAGGCTGCCTTCGCTGCCCGCGAAGACCCGCGCGGTTCTGTGCCACGCCGGGTCGGCCAGCGTGAGCGTTCCGCCCGCGCCGGTGACGTTGACGTCGTCGCCGTCCACAGTGGACAGGTCGGCGCTCCAGCCGTTCGCCGCCGCGGTCGCCGCCTGGGCGGGGGCTCCGGCCAGCGCCGTCACCGCTCCCGCGGCCAGTACCGCCGCGGTCACGCGGCCGGTCTTCCTGATCCGGATCATCCCCGGTCTCCCTTCGCCCTCGTTCACTCGAACGTGGCAAAGCCTGGCGGGGGCCCATACATGATCCGTACAAAGTCACTCGCAGGCGAATCGGCCGGCGTCCAATGCCCTGAAGGTGCCCCTCACGGCAAGCGGCAAGCGGCAGGTGGCGAGCGGTCAGGCGGAGACGGTGTGCGGGGGTTCGGCGGGTGGCGCCGGGTCCGGCGGCCGCGTCGACAGCTCGTGCCAGAGCGCCAGCGCGCGCTCCGAGTACTCCCGGGACCGGTCCGGCTGCGCCAGGGCCTGGTGCAGCTCGCCGAGCAGCTGCGACACCTCCGCCTCCGAGCGCCGGTCGCCGTTGCGGCGGTGCACCGACAGCGAGTTCACCAGCAGCAGCTGGGCGTGCGCGAAGTCGCCGCTGTGCAGGCACAGCTCGCCGAGGTTCTGGTTCGCGTAGCCGACGCAGTGGTCGTCGCCGAGGTCGGTGAAGATCGCGATCGCCCGGTCGACGTGCTCGCGGGCCGCGGCCAGGTTGCCCTGGTGCTGGTGGAGCAGGCCGAGCCGCTTGAACGCGTGGGCCTCGCGGTGCCGGTCGCCGATCGCCGCCGACAGCTCGAGCGCGTCGGTGAACCAGCGCTTCGCGGCCGCGTAGCAGCCGCGTGCCATCCAGACCGCGCCCGCGCTGATCCGGGCGACGGCTTCGCCGTGCCGGTCGTCCGCCTCGGCGAACACCTTCAGGGCCTCGTGACAGTGGTCGAGCGCGCGGTCGCCTTCGCCCTCGATGCGCAGGATGGTGGCCAGCCCGGTCAGCGCGATGCCGACGCCCTGGGCGTCGCCGACCCGCTCGAACAGCGCCTTCGACTCCTCGAACGCCACCCGCGACCGGGCGTATTCGTCCTGGTAGAGCAGGTACTGACCGACGTTGCGCTGCACGATCGCCTCGGCGCGCAGCGAGCCGGTGCGCCGGGCCGCGGCGAGCGCGATGGTGTGCGTGCTGTGCCAGTCGTCCTGGTGGCCGCGCAGGTCGAAGTACGGCGTCAACGCGGACGCGAGCTGCCAGGCCAGGTCGTCGAACCCGTGCCCGGCGGCCAGCGAGACGGCCGCGACGCTGGTGGGCCGCTCGGCCGCGAACCACGCCGCGGTCTCGGGCGGCAGCACGTCGGCGGGTAGCTGCGGCCGGGGCAGCTCGTCGTCGCGGTACCTGCCGAAGAAGTGGATCGGCATGAGCCGCGCGGCTTCGAGCGCGAGCGCGAGGTAGCCCTCCAGCACCCGCCGCAGCCCCGCGCGCGTCTTCGCGGGATCACTCTGCTCGGCCAGCTCCACGGCGTACACACGCAGCAGGTCGTGCAGCCGGTAACGCGGCTGCCCGGCGGCGTCGGAGCCGACCAGCTCGACGAGGTGGCCGTCGACGAGCACGTCGAGCACGTCGTCGGCCTCGCGGCGGCCCAGCACCGCGGCGACCGCCCACGCCGGGAACTGCACCGGCCCGAGCAGCCCGAGCCCGCGGAACGCCGTCGCCGCCGACAGCGGCAGCAGGTCGTAGGAGAGCGTCACACTCGCGCGGACGGCGAGGTCGCCGACGCGCAGCTCGTCGAGGCGCCGGCGTTCGTCGCGCAGCCGGTCGGCCAGCAGCCGCAGCGTCCAACCCGGCCGGTGGGTGAGCTTCGCGCCGGCGACCCGGATCGCCAGCGGCAGGTGCCCGCACTGGCGCAGGATCGCCGCGGCGCTCTCCGGTTCCGCGGCCACGCGCTCGGCGCCGACGATGCCCTCCAGCAGCCGCGCGCCGTCGGCCTCGGGCAGCAGGTCGACGTCCACCGGCTTCGCCCCGGCGAGCCCGGGCAGCCGCAGCCGGCTGGTCACCAGCACCGCGCACGCGCCGGCGCCGGGCAGCAGCGGCCGCACCTGCGCGGCGCTGCCGGCGTCGTCGAGCACGACGCACATCCGCCGCCCGGCCAGCCGCGATCGCAGCAGCGCGGCCCGTTCGGCCGGCTCGCGCGGCAGGCCGGCGTCCGGGATGCCCAGCGCGTGCAGCAGTTCCGCGAGCACGCCCATCGGCGCGCGCGGTGACGACGACGTGCCGGCCAGGTCGACGTGCAGCTGCCCGTCGGGGAAGTCGTCGCGGACGGCGTGCGCGACGCGGACGGCGACCGCGGACTTGCCGACGCCGGGCGCGCCCGACAGCACGATCACCGCGGGCGCGTTGCGCTCGGCGCGCTCCTTCATCAGCGCGACGACCTCGCGGATGACGTCGTCGCGGCCGGTGAAGTCCGGCAGGTCGAGCGGCAGCTGGCAGATCGGGGCGAGGTCGGCGGGGCGCGTGGCAGGCACGCTCTCGGACACCACCAGCGTCGCGCGCAGCTCCCGCAGCCGGGCACCGGGTTCGGCACCGAGCTCCTCGCGCAGCACCCGCCGGGCCGCGTCGAACGCGTCGATCGCGTCGGTGGTCCGGCCCGCGGCGCGCAGCGCGACGATCAGCTGCGCCCAGAGTTCTTCCCGCAGCGGGTGTTCGGTGACCAGGCCGCGCAGCTCGGCGACGGCCTCGCCGCCGCGGCCGAGGTCGATCCGCGCGCGCAGCCGCTGTTCCTGCACCGAAAGCCGCAGCTCGGCGAGCCGGGCGACGGTCGCGCCCCAGCTGTGGTCGTGGGGGAGCCCTTCGAGAACTTCGCCGCGCCACAGGCCTTCGGCGCGGTCGAGCACCGTGAGAGCGCTTTCGGCGTCCCCGCGGTCGAGCGCTTCCCGCGCGTCGCCCGCCGCCGCGGTGAACGCGAGGTGGTCCAGTTCGCCGGGCGACGCGGTCAGCAGGTAGCCGGAGGCCCGGCTGCTGATCCGCTCGCCGAGGCCGGGGTCGATCTCGGCGAACCGCCGTCGCAGCGAATGGACGTAGGTCCGGATGTTCGCCGCGGCCGAGCGGGGCGCCGAATCCGGCCACAGCACCTCCACCAGCACCTCGGTGGACACGACGACGTTCGGTTGCAGCGCCAGGGCGGCCAGCAGCAGCCGGGGCTTCGGGCCGCCGAGGGCGATCACCCGCCCGGCGGCGGTGACCTCCAGCGGCCCGAGGACGCGGATGGTAAGCGAGGTGGCCTCAACCTGCCCGATGAGTTCCCCCATGCCCGGATGCTATTTCCCGGCCACCGGGCCCGATAGATCCATTCGGAGTGTCTGCGCGCGGGTCCGGCGCTTTGTATGGGACGTGTACCGGAGTGCGTCACGCTCCCGCCATGAAGCGTTTGAACCTCCGGCGTATCGCCGGCTTAGGGATCATTCTCACGGCGGTGGGCACGCTCTCGGTGGGCGGCGCGCTCGAGGCGTCCGCCGCGGCGACCGGCACCATCAAGACCGCGGGCGACCCGCTGAACGTCCGCCGGGCGCCCACCACGAGCGCCACGGCCGTCAAGACCGTCGCGAACGGCGCGTCGGTGAGCATCGACTGCCAGACCACCGGCACGTCCGTGACCGGCACCTTCGGCACGAGCACGTTGTGGGACTACGTGCCCGCGCTCGGCGGCTACGTCTCCGACACCTACGTCAACACGGGCTCCGACACGCGGGTCGCGCCCGACTGCGGCGTCGGCACGGGCAGCGGCCAGTGCGCCGACGCCTGCGTCGGCGAGGGCCAGTACCGCTCGTCCGACTCGCACTTCCTGGTCTACGACACCGATGCCGACGGCTACTCCGCCGTCGTCACCTACTGGCTCAAGGGCGGCGCCGGCCCGTTCTACGTCTGGAACTCCGGCGGCGAGGGCACGAAGGTCGACAAGGCCGTCACCGTCGCGAAGGGCGGCTGGGTCTTCTACAAGGTCTGCGTCGCCAACTACACCACCGGCAAGCCGGACCTGAAGTCCTGCAGCGACGGCATCACCGACTTCGCCGCCTGACCGCGTCTTCCCCCTCCCCGAAAGGACTTCCCGACATGAGTCAGGTCAACCGGCGCAAGGTGCTGCTCGGCGGCCTCGCCGCGGTCACCGCCACGGCGGCTTCGGCGGCCCTGCCGTCCTGGGCGAACGCCCGCACCACGGCGGCCGCGCCCGCCATCCACGATCCGTTCCAGCTCGGCGTCGCCTCCGGCGATCCGCTTCCCGACAGCGTGGTGCTGTGGACGAGACTCGCGCCCGCGCCGCTGAACGCGGACGGTTTCGGCGGCATGCCCGACGCGACGTACGCGGTCGACTGGGAGATCGCGAACGACGCGGCGTTCAGCTCGATCGTGCAGAGCGGCTCGGCGAGCGCGGTCCGCGCGTCCGCGCACAGTGTCCACATCGAACCCGTCGGGTTGCAGCCCGCGCGTGAATACTTCTACCGCTTCAAGACTTCCGGCTACATCTCGCCGGTCGGCCGCACGCGCACCGCGCCCGCCGCGGGCGCCGCCGTCAACCAGCTCAAGTACTGCTTCACCTCCTGCCAGCACTGGGAGGAGGGCTACTACCACGCGTACAAGGGCGTCGTGGCCGACGACCCGGACCTGGTGCTGTTCCTCGGCGACTACATCTACGAGAAGAAGTCGGGCCGCGCCGCGGCGGAGCGCAACCCGCGCAGCCTCGCCGTCGCCGACGACGCGACCACGCTCGCGATCTACCGCGCCCGCCACGGGCAGCACAAGACCGACGCCGACCTGCAGGCCGCGCACGCCATCGCGCCGTGGATCGTCGTCTTCGACGACCACGAGGTGATGAACAACTGGAACGGCACCACCTCGCCCGCGCCCGCCGCGCGCAAGGCCGCCGGGTTCCAGGCGTTCTACGAGCACACCCCGATCCGCTCGACCGCGAAGCCGAACGGCTCGTCGATCCAGCTGTACCGCCAGCTCATGTGGGGCAACCTGGCCCGGTTCCACATGCTCGACACCCGCCAGTTCCGCAACGCCCAGGTCGCCGACCCGTCCGGCTCGGCGGGCCCCTCCTGCACCGACATGCGCAGCACCTCGCGCAGCATCCTGGGGGCCACGGAGGAGGCGTGGCTGCTCAAGCAGTTCGAGTCGCACCCGGCGACGTGGGACTTCCTCGCCCAGCAGGTCTTCTTCGCCACGCGGGACGGCGACGGCAACAAGGCCACCTGCGAGAGCCCCGACTCCTGGCAGGGCTACGAGGCTTCACGCGACCGGATCGCGAAGGGCTGGGTCGACCGGAAGGTGGCCAACCCGATCGTGCTGACCGGCGACGTCCACCGGCACTGGGCCGCCGACCTGCGGCTGGACTACTTCGACCACAGCGACCCGCTCATCGGCTCGGAGCTCGTCACGACGTCGGTGACGAGCAACAGCGACACCGCGACCCCGCCGAGCGCGGCCTGGCTGGCGAACAACCCGCACGTCAAGTACTGCAAGGGCGAGCGCGGCTACGTCCGCGTCACGGCCACGCCGTCGCAGACGCGGGCGGACTTCATGACGACGTCCGACACGAGCGTCTACGACCCGGCGAAGGTGGTCATCAAGAACGACGCCAGCTACGTAGTGCAAGCAGGGACGCCTGGCCTGCAGAAGGTCTGACCCCCGGGCGCTACGCTGAGTGACGTGACCGATGAACTGGGCCTGCGGGAGCGCAAGAAGCTCCGCACGCGGGCGGCGATCTCGACGGCGGCGATCACGCTCTTCCTGGAGCGCGGGTTCGACGCCGTCGGGGTCGCCGAGGTGGCGCGGGTGGCCGAGGTGTCCAAGCGGACCCTCTTCGCCTACTTCCCGAGCAAGGAGGACCTGGTGCTGCACCGGTTCGCCGACCACGAGACGGACGCGGCGGACGTCGTCCGCGCCCGCCGCCCGGGCCAGGGGCCGCTGGCGGCGCTGCGGGAGGCGTTCCTGCGCGGCCTCGCCGAGCGCGAACCGGTGACCGGCCTGTGCGACGCCCTCGAGGTCGTCGCGGTGTTCCGGCTGGTCACCGGCACCCCGGCGCTGGTGGCGCGGCTGGCGGAGTTCGTCTCCGCGGGGGAGGCGGCACTGGCACTGGCGTTGATGGAAGCGAACGTGCCGTCACTGGACGCCGAACTGGCGGCGGCCCAGATCGCGGCGGTCCGCCGGCTGCTGTCGACGGCCAACATGGACGCCGTCGCGAACGGGATTCCCGCGGAGCAGCGCCATCCGGACGCGGTCGCCGCCGCCGATCGGGCGTTCGGCCTGCTGTCGTCCGGCGTAGGTTTCGGCTGATGCGGGATTCACGGTGTGGACCATGAAAAATGCACGTTCGCCGCGGGCTTCGCGAAGGTAGACTGCGAAAATCCTGATAGGACACCGAAGCCGGCAGAGGTCTTCGGTGTCAGGACCGGTTCGCCGCCACGAAAACCGGAGCACCGCACCATCGCACAACGGGGGACCCGCACCCGGCTGGGGGTGGTGCGGGTCCCCTGGTCAAGCGTGGAAGGCCGGAGGGGAACTCTTTCCTCAGGATGTCGATGTCGCGAGCCTGCGTGTACCGACCTGCTGGGCCCGCAGGGACGAGCACATAAGCGACTCCGAGCGACGATGCGCTACGAGTGGCTGCGGATCAACAAGACCGATGAGCTCGGACCACACCACGGCTACTGCCTGATCACCGGCCGTTCACAGAACTCTTTCCAGAACGCCCGGCCGGGTGGCTTGGGTGATGGCAGCCTCCAAGGTCCGATGCAGCTCACCGGAGTCGGCGGTCGCGAAATAGTGGGGCATGTCCGCTCGATCGAGAACGGACGCCGTCGGCCCGATACCGAGCAGATAGGGTGAGTAGAGGATCAAGCTGTGCGGTCCGGAATCCGCGCACAGCGCGGCCATACCGGGGAATTCGCTCGCTTGGTGGACCTCGAATCGGTCGGCGTCCCCGGCGTGGCGTTCCTTGAACTGCGCGAAACGCTTCAGTGATTCCTTGATCTTGGGCGCGAGCTGCTCGCCACGCAGTCGTGAGAAGATCGCCGTTGCCTCGCTGGCCGGGTCGAGCAGTACACAGCGGTATGTCCCGCCGCGCCGGAGGAACTCGAGCACCGCGTCACGGTAGACCGCGGGCCTATCGGTTGTGATCATCCGGTTCGAACAGGAGTTGAGCGTGGTGCCCAAATCCAGCAGGTCCCGGGACGCGGTGCTGACCAGGTGAGCTTTGTCCTGCTGGCTGGGTCGGCGGGGATAGGCGTGGACACGCACATTGCCGGGCAGTCCAGTTGCTCGCAGCCACGCCCGCCTGCCCGGCTCTACTTCATCGCCGGTACGCATGAGGTAGATCTGCTGTCCTTCGAAAACGCCGACCCACTCGAGCCGATCCATGAACGGGCCTGCTACCCGGTGCACTGCATCGGAGACGGCCAGCCGGTCTGGAGGGACGGCCTCTTCCAGATGCGCG
The DNA here is from genome assembly GCF_036114655.1 of Amycolatopsis sp. NBC_00348. Classification (NCBI taxonomy): domain Bacteria; kingdom Bacillati; phylum Actinomycetota; class Actinomycetes; order Pseudonocardiales; family Pseudonocardiaceae; genus Amycolatopsis; species Amycolatopsis sp. NBC_00348. The sequence goes on from NZ_CP107994.1 coordinate 10,006,045, forward strand.
GCGAAGTTGATGTGTGGTGAGTGGATCGAAGCGAGCCGGTCGCCGGGCAGCCGGATGGCTCCCTTGTGCACGGCCAACCGGAGGCGTAGCTCACCGGTGAACTCGGCCTGCGCGAGCTCTTCCCGTAACCGCGGGACGTCTTCGGTCAGGATCGCGTGGCCTGCATCGAGCGTGACGTCCCGCGTCACGCTCTCGTTGTCATCGTGCAGAATGAAGAAGCCGCCGTCGCCTCGCCAGCTCCACAGCTCGGCGCGGGCACAGCCGAGGTCTCGAGCCGTCTTTTCGACTCTGGCGATCAGCCGCTCCCGCAGTAGGTCGAACGCGTGCGCGGCCCGGTCCCGCGGGTTGCGGCCCACTATGCTGGAGTACCCGGACGCGTCAAGGAACAGGACGTACACGTCGTCGTAGGTCACGTCGGCCTTGAACGGATCCGCGTCCATCTCTCCAGCACACCACACATTTCACGTGGTGTCTTGCAGACGCCCCGGGAACTGGATCATGATTGGCCGGGCTCCTCACCCGGGATGGCGAAGCCGGGTGGGATGTAGTCGCGCTCCAGGAACTCGAGGACAGTGTGCACGGCAAGCAGAGTCGCGAGGTACTGGTAGGACGAGTCCTTCTCCTGGTCCCCGAAGTCGGCGATGCCCCGCGCAATGATCCAATCCATGTCCCGGCAGGCGAAGGCGAATCCGTAGGACTCCTGATCGCCCAGGACAATGCGCTGATTGCTCTCGTGGAGTTTGACCAGCTGCTCGCCGTCGCGCAGCAGCTTGTCACCGGAAGCGACCGCGTCGGAAAGCACCGACACTCGAGGAGCGAAGTCCGCCGGCAGGTCAGGCGGTCGGTGGCGATCGGGCAACTCGGCGATCGCTGCCGCGAGACGATCGCGCAGAGCCACACCGGAGGGGTCGAAGCGCACGAGCTGCAGGTTCATCGGACCGCGACTGGCAACTTCCGGCCGGGGCTCGAAGCGGTCGGGAGTCTGGCGGCCGGGCTCATACCACCACACTGTCTGCGGGAGGTAAACGTCGGCTTTCCTGGTGTGCTCGGCCAGGCCGGCCGCCATTCCGGCGAGGACCCATACACTGGCCCGATAGAAGGTGGCGATCTCGTCGACGGCGTGCTGGGCGTACAGGCCGTAGGCCTCGCCGATGGCCGTCACCGCGACGGTCAGATCGGCGGGAGGATCGGCGAATCCGGCCGCTGTGAACGGGACTCGTGTGTGGAAGTAGGGGCGGCCGCGGTGCACCACATCCGGTCCGCGGTCGATCTTCAACGCGGCCAGCGCCGCCTTGAGCTCGATGGGCTGCACAGTGAGGACGAGGATGTCGACTTCCCGCATGTCCTCGGCGGGAGCGGGATGACGCCGTGGTGGCATCGTGTCCGGCATCGGAGGAAGGAACGACTCGATCACGGTGACGTCGAATCCTGCTCGCTCACCGGCCGGTAGCGTACTCGCCCGGTTCGCGTAGTCGCGCACCATGAGGATACGGCGGTGCACGTCGGTCTCCCGGAGGAGGAAGTGCGCGATCGACGCCATCGATTCTTCGGCACGTTCGCGTCGTCGGCGTGGTGATCGCGGGCCGGTCACGACCACACCCGGCGCGGGCTGGGGAGCTCGTAGAGTGAGTGGATCGGGACCCCGTCGAGCTGCTCGGCCGGGACGAAATTGAAGATCGGCGTGTAGGCGTGCGGTTGGATCTGAAATGCCTTGAGGATTTGCAACATCTGGTGCGCTGTCCCGTTCGAGGCATTGATCTCGTCCAGCATCACTACGCTCGCCCGTTGTTGCGACAAGTGTTCCAGCTGCCGCCCCCGGCCGGTTCCTTCCGCGAGCCTGCGAATCGCTGTGAGACCCCGTTGGCCGGCTTCGTTCAGTGCCTCTCGCGGAAGCGGGACCGCGACCATCCTGTCGTCCGCCCAGTGCTGCATCCGGCGGATCAGCAGTTGCACGGCAGGTTCTTCCGGGCAGACGATCACCACGCCGGGAGGTGCCACGTCCTGCATCACCAGTTCCAGCTTGTAGGCCAGGCAGTCGCCGAACTTCTCGAAAATCGTCGCGAACGGCGGAAAATGGCGCCATCGATGGGATTCGGGAGGACCGTACCCTTCACGCATCCACGCGACACTGGTGAGGATGTACCACGCGTCGTACGACCGAAGCCCGGCGAAATCGTCCCGGTGCTTGTCGGTGTGAGGAAGTCTCAGCGCGCATTGGTCGCACTGCTCACGGCTGACGCGCTCGGCCGCGACGTGCTTGATGGCGTGGACCGCGGGAAGGCCATTGCCCTCGGCGTGGAAGTCCGGGGACATGAAAGCCGCCACGGAGTACTGGTGCAGTTTGTAGTCCGCCTCGCGTGCCTGCCGGACGACCTTGGTGTACGTCGCACCCGTGTTGATGAAGTCGAGAAGGAACATGTAGGTCGTCCGGGGAAACGGCTCGGGGATCTGTCCTGGATCTTCCGGCCACTTCATCCAGGGGACGTTTAGCCGGTTGGCTGTGGCTGCGACAGCCTGCTCCATCCAGGCGTCGGTCGTCTCCGGCACGACGAGGGTCGTTCTCGCTGTCCGCTTCCCGGTCAGCTTGGTGATGGCGTCACCGAGCACGTCGGCCAGTTCGGCGACCGCAAGAGAGCCGTCGAAGAAGAAGTGGCTGCAGTACAGCTTGCTGATCTCGAAGTGCCCGATGCGGCGGATGATCTTGTCCTCGAAGTCTTGCCGAGGTGTTCCGTTGAGCCCTCGGTACTTGTCCTGGAAGATCTCCGGGTCGGGGGGCGTCAGTGGTCGCGGGTGACCGTGCCGCTCCAGCTGGCCCGTCTTGTTCACAACCACGACGGTGCCGGAATCGGCCGACATGCCCACTATGGGGGTCCAGAACGGGCTGAACGCGTTGTGGGGAAAGCTTGGAAGCAGCACGACGCTGATCTGGTCGGGCTTGGTCGCGAACTTGGTTGCGCACAGTGCGACCCAGTGCAGGAAATTCTCTCCGAGGTCACCGTAGCGATTTCCAGAGCAGTCGATGATCTTGATTTCACGGTCTGCCTCGGAGGTGGTGAAGCCTAGGATCTCGGTCGAGGGGAGGACGGAATTCCGGATGTCGTCGGCCGGGATGTACCGCGTGAAAGTCGCGGCCCGGCGTACCGAGACCGCGCTCACCAGCCGTCTCGCCAGCCACTCGTGAAACCGACGCCGGCCTTCTTCTACTCGTTCGGAAGCTATGGGGCCGACCCGGAGAACTTCCGTTTCCAACTGCCAGGATCGTCGTGGACTACCGGGCATGGCGCAGCGGGATACGCACGGTCAACAGGTTCCCGTGGAAGGGCTGACCTGGTACGCGCGCGACATGGGCTCGGTACCGGCGGACTCCGCGATGGCGGTGCCGCCGGGTACTGACGAGGTTCAGCTGCTGATTGCCGGTGCGAATCTCCAGTGAGCCCCCGAAGAGGTCTGCCGCACACCGGTACAAGGCATGCAAGCCGTATCCCTGGGGGAACTCTCGTCCTCGAAGTACCGGGTTCGGTGGGGCCTTCGCCTGCCGGTGGGATATTCCAGGGAAGACTGAGGCTAGGAGCAGTTCTTCGTCCGCGGCGTCTCGCCCGGGCGTCCAGCGAGCGGTGTATGTCGGCCATCTTGGCTGCCAGGCCGACGCGTCGACGACGAAGGTGTCGTCGACTGCCGCCTCGGCGACCCGGATCGGCCGGTTTTCCGATAAGCCGTTGCGGAGCGTCCCAATCATGCTCTTGCCGTTGTCCCACACCGAGATGACGAGTTCTTTCGCTCGGTCGCCTCCAGTGCTGTCGACCCACGAGCCGACAGTCAGCAGATCTCCCTCCGGGTGGAGTACGGCGTTCGTCAGCAGTTCGTAGATCACCACCCGGGCGATCTCGGCACCGTGATGGGTGAGCGCGGTGTCGAGGAAGCTCAGAATCAGCGGGCCACGCCACCGGGACCATTCGGTCGTGATGATCGACGCGACCTGCGGCTCCGCCTGGAAAGAGTAAGTCAAGAAACCGAAGAAGCGCTCGTCGCGAAGTCGCTCGTAGGCGGTGCTGGAAGGTCGGCTCGGCGGAGGGCGCAGAAGAAGTCGTACCTGGTCGCGTAGCGGCAAGGCGCCGTCGGTCCAGTGAAGCGTTCCGAGCTGTGGACGGGTCACCATCGCGGCCGCCGAAGGGAACTCGGAATCGAGGAGCAAATTGATCGCTTCGGGATGCCGGGGCAACGAAATCCGTGTTTCCAGACCGGCGGAACTGCGCTCGTTGAGTGCCGAAAGGACTATCATCAGGCCGGTGATGTCGACCACTGCGACGTTGGTGAGATCAAGATCGAGAGGTGCGTCTCGCTCGGCGGGGGTCCTCTTGGCCAAGAGAGCTGACGCTGTCGCGGTGGTGATCTTCTCCGGTAGCTTGACGCGAAGCCATTCGCTGGAACTGGCTTCTACCGACATCGACTGATCCCCTCGGCTGCGGCATCTGAATCACAAGCATCAAATGCTCCTTCATTTGCGAGGGTACAACAACCACCCGAATGAGTGATAGGAATTGATCTTGTGTGGCTGGCTGCGAATTGTCATGTATTTGTCAACTTGCTACCGTGCGCGTTCAGATTTCCTCTGGTGTGGCCCGTATTGGATCTGGTGCACCGGCTCTGATGACTCAGTGTGAGCGAAGAGGTAATCGATCGTCGGGCGAAACGGAAATAGTGTGTCAATAATTCACGTAGTCGTGAAGCGGCGGCCGGCCCACCCGCCCCCGACGCGGCTGGGCCGGCCGTCAGCCGGTGGTGGACATCAGGTCCACGGTGAGCGCCGCGGTCCAGCCGAACGAGCGGGCGCCGTGGCCCGCGCCGGTGAACGGGTCCGCGTACTCCGCGAAACCCGTGCGCGTGGCCGTTTCGACGAGGTCGTCGCGCAGCCACGAGGCCAGCGCGTGCTCGCCGTGGTGCAGCAACCCCTGGCGGACCAGCCAGCCGACGTTGAACCACGACGGGCCGCGCCAGTAGCGGCCCGGGTCGAAGTCGGCCGCGGTCAGGTCGTAGCTCGGGACGCCGTGCACCTGGCCGAGCCGGAAGCGCGGGCCGGTGGCGGTGGCCAGCAACGCGGGCGCGACGGCGAGGTCCGGCAGCACGAGCGGCAGCAGCCCGGCGCAGGTGTACTCGCGGGTGCGCTCGCCGGTGCGGACGTCGCGGGCGAAGAAGAAGCCGGACGCGCTGTCCCACAACGTTTCCTGCAGCGCCTTGGCGACGCGGGCCGCGCTGTCGCGGTGCGTGGCGGCGGCCGCGGGCAGGCCGAGCACCTCGGCGATCTCGGCGAGCGCGAGCTCGGCGTCGGCCAGCAGCGCGTTGAGGCCCGGGTCCTCGACGGTGAAGCCGCCGTCGACGTCGGCCCAGCGCGCGTCGAGGTAGCCGCTGTCTCGGTAGGCCGACGCGAGCCGGACGTAGCGGCCGTAGTCCTCGTCGCTCGGGCGGTCGGCGGCGTGGCCGTGCTCCAGGTCGCGGCGGACGAACCCGGCCGGGTCGGCGGGCGTGACGCGCGAAAGCGGGCCGTCCCACGCCGGGCTGTTGTCCATCCCCGATTCCCACGGGTGCACGATCGAGGCGAGCCCGCGCCCGCCCGCGTCGCGGTAGGTCCGCAGGTAGCCGTGCCAGGCCTTGAGCTTCGGGTAGAGCGTCGCGAGGAACGTCTCGGCCCCGGAACCCGCCGGGTCGGCGCGGTGCACGGCCAGCACGGCGCGCGCGTGCACCGGCGGCTGGATCAGCCCGGACGTCCGTCCGGCGCGCCAGAACGCGGGGCCGGGGAAGTACGCCTCGGGCGGGGTGTCCGGGTTGAAGAGGATGTGCGGGACGCGGCCGTCGCGCCACTGCGCGGAGAACAGCGTCACCAGCTCGCGCCGGGCGCGCTCCGGGGCCAGGTGGCGCAGGCCGAAGGCGATGAAGGCGGAGTCCCAGCTCCACTGGTGCGGGTAGAGCCCGCGCGAAGGCACGGTGGACGCGCCGATCCAGTTCTCGGCCAGCACGGCCTCAGCGGACCCCCATGTTACGTCCATGTGTCCAATCTATCTCCTACTTATGTCTTGTCAATGGACAAAAGTAGGCCCTGGGATGATGTGACCCACAGCGAAGGGGGCCCGGATGACCACGCCGACCAGCGCCGGTGAGCTGCTGAGACTGGTCCGGACCGGTCAGGCGACCACGCGCAAGGCCCTGCTCACGCGCAGCGGGCTGTCCCGCTCGACGCTCACCGCGCGGCTCGACCTGCTCCAGTCGGCGGGTCTGCTGGCCGAGGGCGGGCAGGAGGACTCCACCGGCGGCCGCCCCGCGCGGCAGCTGCGGTTCGACGACCGGCACGCCGTCGTCCTCGCCGCGAGCGTCGACACGATGCACGCCGAGGTCGCGCTGACCGACCTGTCCGGACGCCGGCTGGGGGGCCGCGAGGGCCCGGTGCGCGTCGCCGACGGCCCGGAACCCGTGCTCGGCCGGATCGCGGAGTGGTTCGAGGAGCTGCTCGCCGACGTCGACCTGCCGGTCTGCGGGGTGGGGATATCCGTGCCGGGGCCGGTCGAGCCGGGGCAGGCGCGGGTCACGCAGCCGCCGATCATGCCGGGCTGGGACCGCTACCCGATCGACGAGTACCTGGGGGAGCGGTTCGGCGCCCCGGTGCTGGTCGACAACGACGCGAACCTGATGGCCCTGGGCGAGCACCGCGCCCGCCACCCGGAGTCGCCCGCGCTGGTGGTCGTCAAGGTGTCCACCGGCATCGGTGCCGGCCTGGTCATCGGCGGCGACGTCTACCGCGGGGTCGACGGCGGCGCCGGCGACATCGGGCACATCCGGCTGCCGGCGTTCCCGGAGGCCCGCTGCATGTGCGGCTCCCAGGGCTGCCTCGCGGCGGTCGCCAGCGGCGGCGCGCTGGCCGCGCGCCTGACCGAGCAGGGCCTGCCGACGACGTCGGGCTCGGGCGTGCGCGACCGCATCCTGGCCGGCGAACCGGCGGCGGTCCGGCTGGCCGGGTTCGCGGGCCGCCAGGTGGGCGAGGTGCTCGCGACGCTGGTGTCGGTGGTCAACCCGGGCGTCCTGGTGATCGCGGGCGACCTGGCCGAGCCGCATTTCGTGGCGGGTGTCCGCGAGGTGCTGTACCGGCGCGCGTTGCCGCGGGCGACGCAGAGCCTGCAGGTGGAGATCGGCGGCACCGGGCTCGCGGTGGGCGGCGCGGTGGCGATGGTGGTGGAGTCGGTGTTTTCCCCGGTGGAAGTGGATCGCCGGCTGGCGGCGCAGGCCTGACGCCGGCCCGCGGCCGGTCCCGGATCGGCATGTCGGCGATAGGGCGGTCGGCGGATTCGCGGCGCCGGTGTCGGTGGTCAACCGGGCGTGCTGGTGACCTGGCCGAGCCACATTTTCGTGGCCGGGGTCCGCGAGGTGTCGTGCTGGCGGGCGAGGCGGAATTGCAGTTCGAGATCGGTGCACTGGGCTCGCGGTGGCGACGATGATTCCCCGGTGGAAGTGGATCGCCGACTGGCGGCGCAGGTCTGACGTCGGCCCGCGGCCGGACCCGGATCCCGGCCGAGCCGGTGGCTGACGGCCTAAGTGCCGTCATCGCGGGACTGTCCGGAGTGGACGGAGCAACCGACTTTCGTAGGTGGCGGGTACTCCGATCGCGTGGTCCGTAATACGGCCACGAAACGGACTTACCGCGCATCGCGGAGCAATCCTCGCGTATTTCGGACGACAAATCGGATTTCCGTCCCGCGCTCCGGATCCGGTGAATTCGCGACCAGATAACGGTTCCGCAAGTACTTCCCCGCGGCCGGAACCCCGATCTAGTCTCGTCCGGTGTTCTAGGTCCGTTACCCGGGCCGATTCAGAAGAGGGAGATTTCTGTGCGAAGAAGCTCCACCCTGCTCCTTTCGCTCGCGGTGGTGGGTGGTCTCACCGCGGCCATGCCGGCAGCGGCGTCGGCACAGGGGCGTCAGGACATTCCGCAGTCGCACCCGTTGTGGGCGAACGCGCAGGCGAAGGTCGCCGACACGGCGCCCGCCGCGAAGCTGAGCTTCCGCGTCTACCTGAACCAGCGCGACAACGCCGGAGCCGAGGCGCTGGCCCAGGCCGTGTCCGACCCGGACAGCAAGACCTACCGCCAGTTCCTGAGCACCGACCAGGTGCGGGACCGCTTCGCCGCCAGCGACGCGACGGTCAACGCCGTCAAGGCGTGGCTGACCGGCAGCGGCTTCAGCATCGGCGACATCCCGTCGAACCGCGCCTACGTCGAGGCCACCGGCACCGCCGGCCAGACGCAGAACGCGTTCGGCGTCAAGCTGGGCAAGTACAGCGTCAAGGGCCAGACCCTCCGCGCCGCCGACAAGAACCTTTCGGTGCCCGCGAACCTGGCGAGCGACGTACTCGGCGTCGTCGGCGTGGACCAGGCGACCAACCTGTTCAAGCCGGACCACACCGACGGTATCGACTCCGGCAAGGCGACCAAGTCGGTCCAGCCGTCGGACGTCGCGCCCGGCCCCGGCTTCCGCAACGCGCCGCCGTGCAGCTCCTACTACGGCGAGAAGGTCGACACCACCGACCCCGCCTACAACGGCAAGCAGCTGACCTACGCGCCCTGCGGTTACACCCCGGCCCAGCTCCGCTCGGCCTACGGTGTCGACCAGGCCGCGAAGTTCGGCGCGGACGGCCACGGCACCACGATCGCCATCGTGGACGCCTTCGCTTCGCCGACGATCTACGCCGACGCGAGCACGTACGCGAAGAAGAACGACCCGCAGCACCCGCTGAAGCAGAGCCAGTTCTCGCAGCACGTCTTCCCGGCGAACCCGGTTCTCGAGCCGCCGGACCAGTGTGACGCGGCGGGCTGGTACGGCGAGGAGACCCTCGACGTCGAGGCCGCCCACGGGCTCGCCCCGGGCGCGAACATCCTCTACGTCGGCGGCGAGTCCTGCGAGGACAACGCGCTCGACGAGGCGCTGAACTATGTGATCGCCGGCCACAAGGCCGACATCGTGTCGAACTCCTACGGCGACACCGGCGAGGACATCCCGGCCGACGAGGTCAAGGTCTTCAACCAGATCTCGCTGCAGGCGGTCCTCGAGGGCATCGGCGTCTACTTCTCCTCGGGCGACAACGGTGACGAGGTGGCGCGCCTCGGCACGCCGTCGCCGGACTTCTCCGCCTCCGCGCCGTGGATCACCGCGGTCGGCGGCACGTCGCTGGCGGTCGGCAAGAACGGCCAGCGGCTGTTCGAGACCGGCTGGGAGACCAGCAAGTCCACGATCACCAACGGTGCGTTCGGGCCGTTCGCCTACACCTCCGGTTCCGGTGGTGGCACGAGCCGCCTGTTCCCGCAGCCCTTCTACCAGAAGGGAGTCGTGCCGGACTCGCTGTCCACGAAGAACCAGACGGCCGGCAACAAGGGCCGCGTGGTTCCGGACATCTCCGCGATCGGTGACCCGAACACCGGCTTCCTGGTCGGCCAGACGCAGACCTTCCCGGAGGGTGCGCACTACGACCAGTACCGGATCGGCGGCACGAGCCTCGCGTCGCCGGTGTTCGCCGGCATCATGGCGGTGGCCGACAGCTTCGACCACTTCCACCACGGCTTCATCAACCCCGTGATCTACAAGCTGACCTCCCGCACCAAGGCGATCAGCGACGTGCAGCACGTGGACGCCGCGGTGGCCCGGGTCGACTACGCGAACTCGGTCGACGCGTCGGACGGCCTGCTCCGCTCGGTGCGGACGTTCGACTACCAGGGTCTGACGATCCACACCACCAAGGGCTACGACGACGTGACCGGCCTCGGCTCGCCCAGCGGGCTGCTGTTCCTGCTCCTCGTCTAGTCAGCTCCATCGAGGTCCGTGAAGGCCTCCTTACCGGCTCTTACGGCCGGTAAGGAGGCCTTCACGGCGTTTCGGGCCGCGTTGCGAGGGGGATGGCCGCGCGGATCGTCGTGCCTTCCCCGGAGGTCTCCACGCACAGCTCGCCGCCCAGGGCCTGGACGCGGTCGCGCAGCCCGGCCAGTCCCGAGCCGCCGCCGGGGTCCGCGCCGCCCACGCCCCGGTCCGTCACCTCGACCCGCAGCTGGGCGCCGGCCACCGCGATGCGGACGTCCGCGTGGCCCGTCCGCGCGTGCTTCAACGTGTTCGTCAGCGCTTCCGACGTGACGTAGTAGGCCGTCGCCTCCACCGCCGCGTCGAGGCGGGGAACCGTGCCCACCGAGAGCGCCACCTCCATCGGGACGCGGTCCGCCAGCGACCGCACCGCCGCGACCAGGCCCGCCTCGGTGAGGATCGCCGGGCGGATGCCGCGGGCCAGCTCGCGCAGCTCGGTGATCGCCGTCTGCAGCTCGTCGACCGTGCTCGTCAGCAGCTCGCCGACCGCCGGCGGCAGCTCCGCGCGGCGGTTGGCCATCCGCAGCAGCAGGACGACGCTGACCAGCCGCTGCTGCGCGCCGTCGTGGAGGTCGCGTTCCAGCCGGCGGCGCTCCTCGTCGCCGGCCGCGACGAGCCGGGCCCGCGACGCGCGCACCTCGGCCAGCCGTTGTTCGAGCTCGGCGGTGAGCCGCTGGTTGTCCAGCACCAGCCCGGCCGCCGCGTTGAGCGCGTCGATCGAGCGGCTGTCCTTCCACACCTCGTCGTCCTGCACCAGCGCCGCCAGCCCGGTGCCGTCGCGCTCCAGCAGCAGCCGGATCATCTCGGCGTTGCCGACGCGGGCGCGCAGCACGCCGGCCAGGAACGCCAGCGGCCACAGGCAGAACGCGATCCGGTAGATCCCGAGCAGCGGCTCCGACAGGGGGCTGGCGTCCCCGAGCGCGGTGCCCGCCGCCGACGTCGCGGCGCCCACGAGGGCGATCGCGATCACCGGCGACAGCAGCCGCCGCTGGGGCAGCCGGCCGGTCAGCCACCGGTACAGCAGCACCACGAGGACGCCGGCGCTGATCACCGCGGCGGCCAGTCCCAGGACGCGGTCGGCGAGGCCGTGGCCGTCGTGGTCGGCGGAGATCGCCGGCAGGTCGCGCGGGTCGTCGCTGAACAGCAGCCCGAGCACCCCCAGGCCGAGCACGACCAGGTAGGACGCGGCCACGAGCAGCCGTTCCCACCGCGACCGGAGCCCGCCTTGCGGGAAGGCGAGCACCAGGTGCGCGATCACCGGGCTGGACGCGGCCCGCAGCGGCACGGCGAGCGTGTACAGCACCGGGTTCGCGGTGAACTGCAGGTCTTCGAGGAACAACGCGACGCCGACGAGCGCGATGAGCACGCCGATCGCGTTGGCCGGCCGCCGCACGTGCGCGACCGCGCCGGCGAGCAGGAACAGGAACCCGGTGGTGGTGCTGAGCGCGGTGTCGAGCGCGGAGTGGCTGCCGTCGGCGACCTTGAGTGTCAGCGCGGTGACGCCGAGGCCGAAGCCGAGGCTCAGCAGCCCGGTCAGCACGACGGTCCGGGGGTGCTGCACCACGCGAACCCCTCCCGGACGGCTAACCGTGATTCGCCCGTTCGGCCCGCCGCGTTACACCGCGCGGCCGTCCGGGCACGGTGCGGCGCCGCGCACCCGTGGCCGGCCGGGTCGCTAAGCTCCCCTGACCATTCGGCGAGGGAGGATTTCACGGTGAAACTGCTGGTCACGGGCGGTGCGGGCTACATCGGGAGTGTGGTGACCCGAGCGCTTCTGGCGGCCGGGCACGAGGTCGAGGTGCTCGACGACCTGTCGACCGGGCACCGCGCGAGCGTGCCGGACAGCGTGGCCTTCCACCAGCTGTCGGTGCACGACGCGGCTCGGGTGCTGACGCCCGAAGCGGGCTTCGACGGCGTGCTCCACTTCGCGGGGCGGATCGAGGTCGCGGAGTCCGTTGCCCGGCCGGATCGCTACTGGGACGTCAACGTGCGCGGCTCCCTCGCGCTGCTGGAAGCGGCCCGCGCGGCGCGCGTCCGGCGCCTGATCTTCTCGTCGACCGGTTCAATGTACCGGGGCGAGGGCGACGAGAAGCTCGACGAGACCGCCAGGGTGGAACCGCGCAACCCCTACGCGGCCAGCAAGCTCATGGTCGACCTGATGCTGTCCGCGGAAGCCGCGGCGTTCGGCCTCGGCGCGACGAGCCTGCGCTACTTCAACGCGGCGGGCGCGGTCGGCGACCTCGGCGAGCGGCACGACCCGGAGAGCCACCTCATCCCCATCGTGGTGCAGGTCGCGGCGGGCAAGCGGGAGCGGTTGCAGATGTACGGCGACGACTACCCGACCCCGGACGGCACGTGCGTGCGGGACTACATCCACGTCGCGGACCTGGCCACGGCGCACGTGCTCGCGCTGGAGGCGATCGAGCCCGGCCGGCACGAGATCTACAACCTGGGCAACGGCAACGGCTACACCAACATGCAGGTCGTGGAAGCGGTTCGCGAGGTCACCGGGCACCCCATCCCCGTGGTGCTCGCCCCTCGGCGCGACGGCGACGCGGTCGTCACCGTCGCGAGCAGCGAGAAGGCCCGGAAGGACCTGGGGTGGCAGCCCGGCCGGCCCGACCTGCGCGACATCGTCGCCGACGCCTGGGCCTTCCACACCAACCACCACTGACCGTCGAAGCACATCGCGGGCTCGCCGGGCCGGTGGGTGATCACGCATCCCCTAGGGTTGCCTCGATCACCCGAGTGGAGGCAGGACATGAGCGGACGCGGTCTCGACGCCGAGGTCTTCGGCGGGCGGATGCCCGCCGGGGGCTCGGACCTGGCGATCGAAACCCACGGCATCACGCCGGTGCCGGAGAGCAACCGGTTCGGGCGGCCGTGGCGGTTGTTCAGCGTGTGGTTCGCGCCGAACCTGACCATGACGGCGGTCTTCACCGGCACCCTCGCCGCGTCGCTCGGCCTCGGCTTCTGGACGGGTTTGGTCGCGATGCTCGCCGGCACGGTCCTCGGATCGCTGCCGGTGGCCTACCTGTCCACCTGGGGCCCGCGCACCGGCACCGGCCAGCTCCCGCTCGCGCGGCTGCCGTTCGGCGGCGGCGTCGTGCTGCCCGGCCTGGTGCAGTGGCTCGGTTCCATCGCCTGGGACGCGCTGGTCGGGCTGTTCGGCGGTGAGGCGCTGGCCGAGCTGACCGGGCTGCCGTTCTGGGCCGCGGTGCTGATCGTGCTGGTGCTGCAGTGCGCGCTCGGCGTCTTCGGCTACGCGCTCATCCACCGCGTGCAGGCCGTGATGAGCGTGCTGCTGGTGCTCGCGTTCGCCGCGCTCGCCGTGAAAGTCCTTTCCGGACACCCGATCGCGACGGCCGACACGGCCACCGGCGGCGACCACACCGGCGCCGTCGTGCTGTTCTCGACGATCGCGTTGTCGCTGGCGATCTCCTGGGCGCCGTACGCCTCGGACTTCAGCCGCTACCTGCCCGCGGACACGTCGTCGCGCGGCGTCTTCTGGTTCACCCTGCTCGGTCTGACGGCGTCGTACGCGATCGGCGAAGGCCTCGGGCTCGCGCTCGGGTCGTCGCTGGGCGACCAGACGGCGACCGGCGTCGCGACGTTGCTCGGCGGCGGTTTCCTCGGTTCGCTGGCCCTCGCGGTGATCGCGCTCGCGGCCGTGTCGTCCAACGCGATGAACGACTACAGCGGATCCCTGGCGCTGCAGACCGTCGGCGTCCGGCTGCGGCGCCCGGTGTCGGCGGTTCTCGTCACGGTGCTCGCGTTCGCGCTGATCCTCTGGATGCACAGCGGCGAGCTGGCGGCGAAGTTCCAGAACGTGCTGCTGTTCGTCAGCTACTGGATCCCGCCGTTCCTCGGCGTCGTGCTCCCGGACTGGCTGCGGCGCACCCGCGGCGGCCGATCCGTGGACGTCCGGGCCGCGACGACCACGCGTCCCTGGGCCGCCGTCGTGGCGTTCGTCGCGGGTTTCGGCGCGGCGGTGCCGTTCATGAACACGTCGCTCTACACCGGCCCGGTCGCCGCGGCCCTGCACGGCGCCGATCTCGCCTACTACGTCGGGCTCGTCGTTTCGCTGGCAGCGTATTTCCTGCTGCGCGGCCGCCGTCCTGTTGACCTCGACTAATGTAGAGGTTCAACGATGGTGTGGTACCCCTGCAAGGAGGAACCATGCCAGTCGCACTGATCACCGGCGCCTCGGCGGGGCTGGGGAAGGCCCTCGCCGCGGCCCTGGTGAGTCGCAAGTGGACGGTCGTCGGCGACGGCCGGGACGCGGCCGCGCTGACCGCCGCGGCCCGGGAGGCGGGCTTCACGCCCGTCCCCGGCGACGTCGCCGACCCGGACCACCGCGCCGCACTCGCCGCCACCGTCGGCTCCGGGCTCGACCTGCTCGTCAACAACGCCAGCACGCTCGGCGTCAGCCCGCTGCCGCCGCTGGGCCGTTATCCCTTGGCGGAGCTGGAAAACGTCTACCGCGTGAACGTCTTCGCGCCGCTCGCGCTGACCCAGCTGCTGCTGCCCGCCCTGACGAAGACCGGCGGCACGATCGTCGACGTCAGCTCGGACGCCGCCGTCGAAGCCTACGAAGGCTGGGGCGGTTACGGCTCGGCGAAGGCCGCGCTCGACCAGCTCACCGCCGTGCTCGGCGCGGAGCACCCGGACCTGGCCGTCTACGCGGTCGACCCCGGCGACCTGCGCACCGCGATGCACCAGCTCGCCTTCCCCGGCGAGGACATCTCCGACCGGCCGCTACCCGGGACGGCGGTCCCGGCGTTCTTGCGGCTGCTCGACGAGCGTCCGGCCAGCGGCCGCTACCGCGCCGCCGACCTGCTGGTGCCCGCATGAGCGTCCGGTTCGAGCTGCCCGGCGAACTCTCGGCGTCGGCGCCACCGGAAGCCCGCGGGGTGGCGCGCGACGAGGTCCGCCTGCTGGTCGCGAGCCCGTCCGCGGTGCACCACACGGTGTTCAGCGCGCTGGGCGATCACCTGCGGCCGGGCGACCTGCTGGTCGTCAACACGTCCGGCACCCTGCCGGCCGCGGTCGACGCGCGGCGCGGCGGGCACACGGTCGTCGTCCACTTCTCGACCGAGCTGGCCGACGGCGCGTGGGTGGTCGAGCTGCGCGCCCCCGGCGGCCCGCTGCTCGACGGCCGGCCGGGAGAGCGCCTGGACCTGCCCGGGGGCGCGTCGCTGACGTTGCTCGCCGAGCACGTCCCGGGTCAGGCACGGCTGTGGCGGGCGGCCGCGTCGGTCCTGGTGCCCGGATTGCTGGCCGCGAGCGGACGTCCGATCCGCTACGGCTACGTCCCGCGCGCGTGGCCGCTGAGCGACTACCAGACGGTGTTCGCCCGCGAGCCGGGCAGCGCCGAGATGCCGTCGGCGGCCCGGCCGTTCACGGACGCGCTGGTCACCCGCCTGGTGACCGACGGCGTGCTGGTCGCGCCGCTGCTGCTGCACACGGGGGTGTCGTCGCTGGAGACCGGCGAGCCGCCCCAGGCCGAGCGCTTCCGGGTCCCCGCGACGACCGCCGCGCTGGTTTCGTGGGTCCGCACCCGCGGCGGCCGCGTGATCGCGGTGGGCACGACGGCGGCCCGCGCCCTGGAGTCGGCCTTCGACGGCAGTGCGGTCGGCGCGGCCGAGGGCTGGACGGACCTGGTCCTGGGCCCGGACCGCCCGGCCCGGTTCGTCGACGGCATCGTCACGGGCCTGCACGCGCCGGACGCGTCCCACCTGCTGCTCTTGGAGGCCGTGGCCGGCCCGGAGCTGGTCCAGCGGGCTTACGACGCGGCGGTGGAGCGCCGCTACCTCTGGCACGAGTTCGGCGACGTCTCCCTGCTCCTGCGTCGCTGAAAAGCCGTGAAGGCCTCCTTACCGGCCATAAGAGCCGGTAAGGAGGCCTTCACGGACATCCGCTACTGGCGGGCCGGTTCGCGGGCGTCGTCCTGGCGGCGGGCCCGGTACAGGCCGGCCACGGCGACGACCGTGATCCCCAGGCCGACGCCGCTGACGATCGAGGCCACCAGGCTCGCCGTGCCGGTCGCCAGGCCGAAGAGGCCGCCCAGGTACACCGGAATGCACAAGCTGACCGGCAGCCAGGTCCGCAGCGCGAACGCGCGGTCCGACGCCAGCCACAGCACGAGCGAAACGGCCGCCGCGGTGGCGACCGGGATCGCCCAGACGACCATGCTCGTCACGGCGTCCATCCCCAGCGACCGGAGCCATTCGAACGACGCCTGGCCCAGCCCGACGAAGAGAACGACCAGCGCCACGCGGATGGTGGCCCCCTGGCCGGCACGGTGTGCGGTGCTCGTCATGTCATCCCTCCCAAGTCCGTGGTCACCTGTACCACGTCCGGATGACGCGTCCGGTTGCCCGCATTTCGCAATTCGATGGCGACGACCAGCAGAATGATCAACGCCGGCACCGTCAGGAAGATCAACACGAACAGGTGACCCCGCGACGCCGTGCCGGTGACCAGGCCCGTCAGGCCGATGGCCAGGGACGGCACCGCCGCCCAGTCCGGCAGGAACGCGGCCCGTGGGCGCGGCCTCCCGGAGAGCGCCCAGACCGCCAGGCCGGCCAGCAGACCCAGCAGCGGGGCCGCGGCGACCGCCCCCACGGCCGGCCACTCGACCAGGCCCGTGGTCTCCAGCCAGTCGGCGCCGATCGGCCCCAGTCCGAGAGCCGCCCACATCAGCAGCACCAGCTGGCTCGTCAGCCGGTTTCGCGCGTCAGGTTCCACAGCTCCCCCTCGGAAGTCGTCGTGAGCACCACGCGCGAGCGGCCCAGGAGGTTGCACTTAGGCGCATGAATCGTCGATGTCAAGGAATCTCACTCGTTTTCCCGGGATGCGGATGGCTATGCGCCCCAGTGGGTGACCGTGCGAACCTCGCCCCCGACATCGACCCCGTGAAAGGCGACGCTGACGTGCGCTCCCACCACAGAACCCGCTTCCTGGCCTCGGCGTTCGCCGCCCTGACCGTCGTGGGCGTGCTCGCCGGCTGTTCCCGCGCCGCGGAGAACACCGCCCCCGCCGCCAACGCGGGCGCCGCCACCGAGGTCCGGCTCGGGTTCTTCCCGAACGTCACGCACGCCCCGGCGCTGATCGGCGTCAAGAAGGACTTCTTCAAGCAAGAGCTGGGCTCGACCAAGCTCACCACCCAGACGTTCAACGCGGGCCCCGACGAGGTCAACGCGCTGCTGGGCAACTCCCTCGACATCGCCTACATCGGCTCCGGCCCGGCGATCAACGCCTTCACCAAGTCCAAGGGCACCATCCAGCTGATCTCCGGCGCGGTCTCGGGCGGCGCGCAGCTGGTCGTCAAGCCGGACATCGCCAGCGTCGACGCGCTCAAGGGCAAGAACATCGCCACCCCGCAGCTGGCCAACACCCAGGACGTCGCGCTCAAGAAGTTCCTCGCCGGCAAGAGCCTGACCGGCCAGGTCAAGATCACCAACCTGGACAACTCGAAGACGCTCGACGCCTTCAAGAAGGGCGAGGTCGACGGCGGCTGGCTGCCCGAGCCGTGGTCGTCGCGGCTGGTCCTCGACGCCGGCGCGAAGGTCCTGGTCGACGAGAAGGACCTGTGGCCCGGTGGCCGGTTCCCGACCACCGTCGTCATCGTGCGCAGCCAGTTCCTGCAGGAGCACCCGGACACCGTCCGCGCCGTGCTGAAGGGCCAGCTGGCCGCGATCGACTGGGCGAAGGCCAACCCGGCGGACGCGAAGACCGTCGTCAACGGCGCGCTCAAGGAGCTGGCCGGCAGCAGCCTCAGCCCGGCGGTCATCGACCGCGCGTTCTCGAACATCGAGCTGACCTCCGACCCGATCCCCGCCGAGTTCCCGCAGCTCGCGCAGGACTCGGTGACCGCGGGCGTCGTGAAGAGCGTCGTCGCACTGAAGGGCTTCGCCGACTTCGGCCCGCTCAACGACGTCCTCAAGGCCCAGAACCAGCCCGCCGTGAACGCGCCCGAGCTCATCAAGTGATCCGGAGAGGCAGCCTGCGATGACCACGACCCTCCCGAGTGGCCGGACCGGGCACACCGGCACGGCCGCGGTCCGGCTGGACGGTGTGCGCAAGACGTTCGGCACGGGCGGGCGCGCGGTGGTCGCGCTGGACGGCGTCGACCTGACGGTCGCGCCGGGCGAGTTCGTCTGCCTGCTCGGCGCGTCCGGCTGCGGCAAGAGCACGCTGCTGAACCTGGTCGCGGGCCTGGACGCGCCGTCGGCGGGGGAGATCACGCTCACGACGTCCCGGCCGGCGGTGATGTTCCAGGAGGCCGCGCTGATGCCGTGGCTGACCGCCGCGCGCAACGTCGAGCTGCCGCTGCGCCTGGCCGGCTTCGGCCGGGCCGAGCGCCGCGAGAAGGCCGCCGAGCTGCTGGACCTGGTCCGGCTGACCGACGCCGGGGCGAAGCGGCCGCACGAGCTGTCCGGCGGGATGCGCCAGCGCGTCGCGCTGGCCCGCGCGCTGGCCGCGACCCTGCGCGTCGGCGGCGACCCGGAGCAGGCGCTGCTGCTGATGGACGAGCCGTTCGCCGCGCTCGACGCCATCACCCGCGACGTCCTGCAGGGTGAGCTGCTGCGCGTCTACCGCAGCACCGGCACGTCGGTGCTGTTCGTGACCCACGACGTGCGCGAGGCGGTCCGGCTCGGGCAGCGCGTGGTGCTCCTGTCGTCGCGGCCCGGGCGGGTCGTGCGCGAGTGGGTGGACGTGCCGCTGGCCGACGCCGAGGAGCTGACCGAAGAGATCACCGGGCACCTGCGAGAGGTGATCAGCACCCATGCCGCAGCTTGACCGGCCCGCCAGGGACATCCCCGACGTCGAAGACCTCGACGCCGTCGGCGCCGGACTGGACTCGCTCGACACCCCGGTCGGCGACCGCCGTCCGAGCTTCTGGAAGCGGTTCGCCTGGGGTTTCCTGCCCCCGGTGCTGGCGCTCGTCGTGCTGGTCGTCGTCTGGCAGCTGCTGTGGGCCGCGGCGTTCTGGCCAGAGACGCAGCTGCCCGCGCCGATCGCCGTCTGGGACGAGTTCTGGAGCCACGTCGTCACCGGTGAGGTGTTCGGGTTCGTCTGGACGTCGGTGCACCGCGCCGCGCTCGGTTTCGTCGCCGGGGTCGTCCTCGGCACGCCGCTCGGGCTGCTCGTCGCGAAGGTCCGCGTGGTGCGGGCCGCGATCGGCCCGCTGCTGACCGGGCTGCAGAGCCTGCCGTCGGTGGCGTGGGTGCCGGCCGCGATCCTGTGGTTCGGCATCAACGACGGCGCGATCTACTTCGTCGTGCTGCTCGGCTCGGTGCCGTCGATCGCGAACGGCCTGGTCTCGGGCATCGACCAGATCCCGCCGATCCTGCCGCGCGTCGGCCAGGTGATGGGCGCGGGCCGGCTGTCGTCGGCCCGGCACATCCTGCTGCCCGCGGCGTTGCCGGGCTTCCTCGCCGGGCTCAAGCAGGGCTGGGCGTTCTCGTGGCGCTCGCTGATGGCGGCCGAGCTGATCGCGTTGTCCCCGCAGCTGGGCGTCGGCCTCGGCGCGTACCTGAACCAGGGCTCCTCGCTCAACAGCATCGAGACGGTGATCGCGGCGATCTTCCTGATCCTGCTGGTCGGCGTCGGGATCGAGCTGATCGTGTTCCGCCCGCTGGAGCGCTCGGTGCTGCGGGCCCGCGGGCTCACGTCGTCGCTCTAGAAACTTTTCCGCGCGGCGTGTCGAAGCGCCGCCGACGGCGTCGACGTCCCCTTCGCAAGCAGGTCCTGCGCGAAGGAGATGGCGATGGGTGTCGTGGCTGTGCTGGTGGCCTCGGTGGCGGGGTTCGTGGTGAGTTCCGCCTGGTACACGGCGTTCGGGACGGTCTGGGCCGGCCTGAGCGAGGCGGCGCCCGAGCGGCCCGCGCCGTGGAAGATGGCGGCGGAGTTCGTCCGGACCCTGGCGCTGGTCACGGTGTTCGCCGGGCTGAGCACCGCGGTCGGCGTCGACGGCGTCGCGGGTGCGCTCGGCCTGGCGCTGGTGCTCTGGGTGGGCTTCCCGGTGCTGATCCTGGCCGGGTCGGTGCTGCACGAGAACGTGCCGGTGCGGCTGGCCGCCTTGCACGCGGGCGACTGGCTCGTGAAGATCGTGGTCGTGGCGCTGGTGCTGGGGGTGTGGCGATGACCGGGGTGCTGATCGACGGGATCGCGTTCGGCGAGTCCCCGCGCTGGCACGACGGCCGGCTGTGGTTCGCCGACTGGCTGGCGCACGAGATCGTCGCGGTCACGCCGGCGGGCGAGCGCGAGGTGGTGTTCCGCGCGGACTTCCCGACGATGCCGATGTGCTTCGGCTTCCTGGACGGCGACCCGCTGATCGTCTCGTCGTCGCAGGGCCTGCTGCTGCGGTTGTCCCGGGACGGCTCCCTGTCCACCCACGCCGACCTGGGCTCGACCGGCTTCAACGAGATCGTGGTGGCTTCGGACGGTGGCTGCTACGTCAACGGCGGCGGCTTCGACCTGATGGCGGGGGAGCCCTTCCGCCCCGGCGGCGTCTGGCACGTCTCGCCGGCCGGCGTGGCTCGCCAGGTCGCGGACGACATCGCGTTCGGCAACGGTATGGCCCTGACCCCGGACGGCTCGACGCTGGTCGTGGCGGAGTCGTACGCGAACCGGCTGACGGCGTTCACAGTGTCACCGGACGGTGCGCTGAGCGAGCGCCGGGTGTGGGCGGACCTCGGCGACGGCGTCCCGGACGGCATCGCCCTCGACGCGTCGGGCGCGATCTGGGTGGCGGACGTCCCGGGCAAGTCGTGCACCCGGGTGCGCGAAGGCGGCGAAGTCCTGGAGCGGGTGGAGCTGGATCGCGGGTGCTTCGCGTGCGCGCTGAGCGAGGACACGCTGTACCTGGTGGCCCAGGAGTGGCACGGCCTGGACGGCGTCGGCGGCCCCCGGACGGGCCGGATCCTGACCCACCCGGTCGGTCAGTCCTCCGGCGGGGCGGTCGCCACCTCGAGCGAAAGCTGCTGAAGGACCTCCAGCACGTCTGGCTCGGGCTGCTCTTCCTCATAGGCCTCGACGACCTTGACGAACCCCATCAGCAGCCCGCGCATGACGGCCTCCTGACGGTGCGCCAGCTGGTCGACGGCCTGGTTGACGATGTGCTGAACGTCGGCGACGTGCTCCTCCGGGACGTTCATGTCCGCGGTCATGGTGAAGTCGAACGCCCCTTCGAGCAGCTCGGGGTACCCGCTCGAGCCGGACTCGTCGTTGCCGTCGCGCAGGTTCCGCCGAAGCCGGTAGACCGACGCGAGCAGGCCGATCCCGGTCTGCACCAGTTCCGTGTCCTCCATGGCCGTGAGCATGCCACGGCCGCGGCCGCACCCCGGTGATCGCCGCGCAACCCGGCCCGCCGCGGAGTTGTCCACATCGGGTCCGGTTGTCCACAGATTTCGCGGACGACGGTTTTCGCAGGTCAGAGCCGATAGACTGGACAGGGGCCGCCCCCCAGGGATTGGGTGGGGGCTGCCTTCGCGAGGGTGGGCCTGAACAGCCGTTGGCGCGGTGGCGGGCCGATGCTTCACGCGGGCGGGATGCGCGCGAGCGGGCCTTCTGGTCTGTGGTCAGATGCCCGGCGCCGGGCAGACGACTCGACCCCATGGGCCGGTGCCCAGGGGTCGAATGCGGCTGTGGGCTGATGCCTCGTCACGAGCGGGGTCCTTCCTGATCCGGAGCCCGATGCCCGGCCTCGGCCATCCGCCGGCTGCGTCACCGTGCAGACGACTCGACTCCTGGGCCGGAGCCCAGGGGACGAGTGCGGCCGTGGGCCGGTGCCTCGCCACGAGCGGGTCCTTCTGATCCGGAGTCAGGTACTCGGCGTCGGCCATCCGCCGGCGCCGGCCCGTGCAGACGATCCGACCCGGGCCGGAGCCCAGGGGCGAATGCGGCCATGGGCCGGTGTCTCGCCACGTGCGGGGGTCCTTCTGATCCGGAGTCAGATGCCCGGCCTCGGCCACCCACCGGCGCCGGCCCGTGCAAACGACAACGACCCCCGGGCCGCAGCCCGGGGGTCGATATCAGCTATCTGCGAAGGTCAGCGGCCTCGGCGGGCGCCCGCGCGGGTGCCCGAGGAGAACGCCGCCGCGCCACCAGACCGGCCGGCGCCGGCGCCCGCAGCAGGAGCGCCGCCACGGCGACCGCCGCCGCCGGAACCGCGGCGGTCGGCTGAGCCCGAAGCTCCGGCCGCCGCCGGCGCGCCCGACCTGCGGCCCGAACCCGAACCGCGGCCCGGCTCCGAAGACTGCGTGCGGCGGTCCGAACGCGGCTGGTCGTCGCGGCGGGACTGGGAGTTCGCCCGGGCCCGCTGGCCGCCGCGGTTCTCCTTCGGCGCGCCCGCGCCACCGTGGCGTCCGCCGCGGGCCGGGCGCTCGTCGCCGTCGCGCACGCGGGCCGGGCGGGCCGCGCCCGAAGCCGTGACCTTCTTCGGGCGGTTGTCCACCGGGGGCCGCTTCGGCGCCGCCGTGAACGACCGCTCGCCCGGGGCCAGCTCCGCCAGCAGCGGGTGGCCCGGGCCGAGCTGGGTGGTGGTCGGCTTGATGCCGGCCTTGCGGGTGAGGTCGCGG
This sequence comes from Amycolatopsis sp. NBC_00348, assembly GCF_036114655.1. Lineage (NCBI taxonomy): Bacteria > Bacillati > Actinomycetota > Actinomycetes > Pseudonocardiales > Pseudonocardiaceae > Amycolatopsis > Amycolatopsis sp. NBC_00348. The sequence continues at coordinate 10,028,519 of NZ_CP107994.1, forward strand.
ACGTCGCGGACCTGCTCGTCGGTCATCAGCGTGACGACCGTGCCGGACGCGCCGGCGCGCGCGGTGCGGCCCGAGCGGTGCAGGTACGCCTTGTGCTCGACCGGCGGGTCGGCGTGGATGACCAGCCGGACGTCGTCGACGTGGATGCCGCGGGCCGCGATGTCCGTCGCGACCAGCGTCTTGGCCGCGCCCGAGGAGAACGCCTCGAGGTTGCGCGTGCGCGCGTTCTGGCCGAGGTTGCCGTGCAGCTCGACGGCCGGGACGCCCGACGCGACCAGCTTGCGGGTCAGCGCCTTCGCGCGGCTCTTCGTCCGGGTGAACACGAGCGTGCGGCCCGGCGCCGCGGTGAGGTCGACCAGCACCGGCAGCCGGTGGGTCTCCTCGAGGTGCAGCACGTGGTGCTCCATCGTCGAGACCGGCGACTGCGCCGAGTCGACGCTGTGCGTGATCGGGTTGCTCATGAAGCGCTTGACCAGCACGTCGACGCCGTTGTCCAGGGTCGCGGAGAACAGCATCCGCTGGCCGCGGGACGGCGTCGCGTCCATGATCCGCCGCACCTCGGGCAGGAAGCCCAGGTCGGCCATGTGGTCGGCCTCGTCGAGCACGGTGATCTCGATGGCGTCGAGCTTCACGTGCCCGGAGCGCATGTGGTCGGCGAGCCGGCCGGGGCAGGCGACGACGATGTCGACGCCGTCGCGCAGCTTGGTGATCTGCGGGTTGGCCGAGACGCCGCCGAAGATGGTGGTCGTGCGCAGGCCCAGCGGCTTGGCCAGCGGCAGGATGGACGCCTCGATCTGCGTCGCGAGCTCACGGGTCGGCGCCAGGATCAGCGCGCGCGGACGGCCGGGCTTGCGCCGCGTCGGCCCCGCCGAGAGGCGGGCCAGCACGGGCAGCACGAAGCCGTAGGTCTTGCCGGAGCCGGTCCGGCCGCGGCCGAGCACGTCACGCCCGGCGAGGGTGTGCGGCAGGGTCGCCGCCTGGATCGGGAAGGGCTCGGTGACGCCCTGAGCGGCCAGCGCGTCCACGAGCGTGGTGGGCAGGCCGAGTTCAGCGAATGTGCTCATAAGTGCATGCGGGCGCGGCTGCGCCCTGGTCTCCATAACCTGAGAAGGGTTGTCCTGCCCGGCGCAGACCGGTCAACGGCCGCGGCGCGTGGTAGTCGACAACAGCAGCGGGCCGAGGCAGAACTGAGCGGCCCGCAAGATCAGTGTACCCAACGCGAGTGACGTACTCCTAGTGAGATTGCCCGCACCAGGATCGCCTTGCTAAGTTACCGGTCGGTAATCAAGGAGGCTCACCCCATGCTGCTGAACCCGCACGAGTACGACCCGGCCCACTTCGACGCCGAAACGCGCCGGCTGCTCCGGGCCACCATCGACTGGTTCGAGCAGCGCGGCAAGGCGAAGCTGGCCGAGGACTACCACGCGCGCACCTTCTACGCGGACTTCCTCGAGTTCGCCGGCAAGGAGGGCCTGTTCTCGACCTTCCTGACCCCCGCCGCGAACGCCGACGGCAACCCGGACAAGCGCTGGGACACCAGCCGCGTCGCCGCGCTGTCGGAAATCCTGGGGTTCTACGGGCTGAACTACTGGTATCCCTGGCAGGTCACGATCCTCGGCCTGGGACCGGTGTGGCAGAGCGGCAACGACGTCGCTCGCAAGCGCGCGGCGGACGCACTGGACGCCGGTGGCGTCGGCGCGTTCGGACTGTCCGAAAAGGACCACGGCGCCGACATCTACTCCTCCGACCTGGTGCTGACCAAGGACGGCGACAGCTACCGCGCCACCGGCTCGAAGTACTACATCGGCAACGGCAACGTCGCCCGCACGGTCGCCGTGTTCGGCCGGATCGACGGCGTCGAGGGCCCGGACCAGTACGTCTTCTTCTACGCCGACGCCGAGCACCCGAACTACCACGTGGTGAAGAACGTCGTGCCGTCGCAGATGTACGTCGCCGAGTTCCGGCTCGAGGACTACCCGGTGCACGCCGAGGACCTCCTGCACGTCGGCGCCGAGGCCTTCAGCGCCGCGCTGAACACGGTCAACATCGGGAAGTTCAACCTCTGCTTCGGCGGCATCGGCATGGCGACGCACTCGCTGTACGAGGCCATCACGCACGCGCACAACCGCGTCCTCTACGGCAAGCCGGTCACGAACTTCCCGCACGTCCGCCGCGAGTTCGTCGAGGCCTACGCGCGGCTGACGGCGATGAAGCTGTTCTCCGACCGCGCTGTCGACTACTTCCGCAGCGCGCACGCGGACGACCGCCGCTACCTGCTCTACAACCCGATCACCAAGATGAAGGTGACCACCGAGGCGCAGAAGGTCATCGGCCTGGTCGCCGACGTCGTGGCGGCCAAGGGTTTCGAGGCCGACACCTACCTCGCGATGGCCAAGAACGACATCGACGGCCTGCCGAAGCTCGAAGGCACGGTCGCGGTGAACCTCGCGCTGATCGCGAAGTTCATGCCCGCGTACCTGTTCTCGCCGCAGGAGTACGCCCCGGTGCCGACCCGCACCGACGCCGCGGACGACGAGTTCCTCTTCCGCCAGGGCCCGGCGCGCGGGCTGTCGAAGGTCCGCTTCCACGACTGGCGGGCCGCGTACGCGCAGGCGTCGCACATCCCGAACGTCGCGCTGTTCACCGAGCAGGCCGGCGCGCTGGTGAAGCTGCTCACCGAGGCGACGCCGGACGAGGCCCAGCAGGCCGACCTCGACTTCGGCCTCGCGCTCACCGAGCTGTTCACCCTCGTCGTCTACGGCCAGCTGATCCTGGAGCAGGCCGGCATCACCGGGCTCGACGAACAGGTCGTCGACCAGATCTTCGCGGTGCTGGTGCAGGACTTCAGCCTCGCCGCGGTGGACCTGAACGGGAAGCCGAGCTCGACCGAGGCCCAGCAGGCCGTCGCGCTGGCGGCGCTGCGCAAGCCGGTGGTCGACGCCGAGCGCTTCGACGCCGTCTGGGCGCTCGTCCGCGACCTCTCCGGGGCCTACGCTATGCACCCATGATGGCCAGGGAGTACCGGCTGGGAACGCTGCGGAAGACCGTCAACGCGCTGGTGAAGCCGCTGCTCGCGCGCGGCGTCCCGGCCGCGGGCAAGGGCGGCGTGCTGCTGACGACGAAGGGCCGCAAGAGCGGTCTCGAGCGCACGACACCGGTGAACGTCGTCGAGGTCGGCGGCGACCGGTGGCTCGTCGCGCCCTACGGCGCCGTCGCCTGGGTGCACAACCTGCGGGCCGACGCCGTCGCCCGGCTGAGCCGCGGCCGCAAGACCGAGACGTGGGAGGTCGAGGAGGCCGACGCCGCCACCGCGGCGCCGGTGCTGCAGGCCTACGTGCGGCAGATCCCGGTCACCGCGCCGTACTTCGACGCCAAGGGCAGCGGCCCCGTCGAGGCGTTCCAGACGGAAGCCGATCGACACCCGGTGTTCCGGTTGGCAAGATCACGGGCGTGAAGCACGAGCGGGCGGCGGAGCTGCTCTGGGACGCGTGGCGCACCGGCGAGCGGCTGGACGGGCTCCCGGCCGACGTCCGCCCGCATGACGCCGCCGAGGGCATGGCGGCCCAGACCGCGCTGGCCGCGCTGGCCGGCCCGGTGAGCGGCTGGAAGATCGCCGCGACCACGGCGTACGCCCAGCAGCACCTCGGTGTCCCCGGGCCGCTGCCGGGCGCGTTGTTCGAGCGGTTCCACCAGCTCGAAGGCCCGCCGGTGCCGGCCGACACGATGACGATGGGCGTCGCCGAGCCGGAGTTCGCCTTCCGGCTGAAGGCCGACCCGGGCCCGGCGCCGTCGCTCGGCGGGGTGCTCGACGCGGTCGACACGATGTTCCTGGCGCTCGAGATGCCGGACAGCCGCTACACCGACCACCGGCACGCGGGCGGCCCGCAGCTGCTGGCGGACGTCGCGTGCGCGGGCCGGTTCGTCGAAGGACGGGCCGTACCGGGCTGGCGCGACCTCGACCTGCCGGGCCACGCGGTGGTCCTGCACGCCGACGGCGCGGAGTTCGCCCGCGGCCACGGCGGCCTCGTCCTGGGCGACCCGCGCCTGGCGCTGCACTGGCTCGCGACGGAACTGGCCCGCACGGGCCACCGCCTCCGCCCGGGCGACGTAGTGACGACCGGCACGGCGACCCCGCCGTGCCCGATCCACGCGGGCGGCCACGTGCTCGCCGACTTCGGCACGCTGGGCCACGTCGAAGCCCACTTCGTCTGAGCGGTCGGTGCCGGTTGTCGTGAGTGGTAATGAGGGTTCTAACCCTCATTACCACTCACGACCGGTAGCGGCGTCCGGACACTAGAGTGATCACGTGCTGACTTTCCGTGCCGGTTTCGTGGCGCTCGCCGTGGTCGTGGCGGCGCTCGACGCGGGGTTCTGGCTGTTCACCCGCGGCCAGCACCAGACGAGCGCGCGGGTCGGGTTCCTGGTCGCGTTCGTGCTCCTGCTGGCCCTGCTCGCGGCGAGCGCGGGCCTGGTGCGCTGGGAGGTCGCGGCCCCGCTCGCCGCGGCGTCGACGTCGGGTCTGTTCTTCGTCGGCGCGGCGTCGATCTTCAGCGTGGGCCTCGGTTTTCTGCTGACGGCGGTCGTCGAGGCGGCGCTCGTGCGCGGCATGGTGCTCGACGCGTCGCCGGTCGGCTGGCGCGGCGGCACGTGGCTGATCAGCTTGTCTGCGGCGGTGGTCCCGGCGGGGCTGTTCGTGGTGGGCCTGGTCGCGCTGAAGTGAGCCGGAACGCCGACGGGCTTTCCCCGAACTCGGCGCGGAACACCCGGCTGAAGTGCGCGGCGTCGACGAAGCACCACCGCGACGCGATCGCCGCGACACTTCTGTTGGCCAGCAACGGATCCCGCAGGTCGCGGCGGACGGCGTCCAGGCGCAGCCGGCGGATGTGGTCGGTGACGGTGTGCGGCTCGTCTTCGAAGAGCCGGTTCAGCGTGCGCGGCGACATGCCGTGCGCGGCGGCGACCGTCGCCCGGGACAGCCGCGGGTCGTCGAGGTGGCGCTGGACGTGGTCGAGCACGCGGGCGCGCAGCGCGTCGGGGATCTCGTCGACGCTGACGTGCTCGGTGAGCGTGCCGGCCAGCAGGCTGAGCCCGGCGTCGCCGAGGCGGCTGGCGGCGGCCGCGTAGAGGTGGCTGCCCTGGGCGACCGACGCCGAGACGAAGTCGGCGAACACCGCGCCAGGCCCGTTCGTGGCGGGGAAGGCGTGCTCCATCGCGCGGGCGGTGGGCAGGTGCAGGACGTCGCGCGGGAAGGCCATCACCGCGGAGATCCACTCGCCTTCGAGCCGCAGCGCGTACGGGCGGCCGGTGTCGTAGAGCGCGAGCTGCCCGGGTTCGACGACGATCTCGCGGTCGCCCTGCACGACCGTCGCGCGGCCGCGGACCTGGACGCACACCTTGAGCAGGTCGGAAGGGTTCTGCCGGATCGTCCCGGGGGAGCGGCGGACGACCTGCGGGGTGCCCGCGACGGTGTAGACGTGGACGTCGCCGAGCGGGGTCGTGACGACGTCACCCGCGGGCTCGGAGCTGTCGAGGCGCTCGGGGAACAGCTCGCTGAACGCGCCGCCGAGCCGCTCCCGCCAGGCCTCGCCGCGGTGGTACACGGGGAAGGTCATGGTGCCGCCCGGGGTCGTCGCTGACCTGATCAGGCTAACACCGTGACCCGCAGAATCAACGCGCTCGCCGCTGCCGCGACCAGGCTGGAAGCTCTGTCGGAACGCGGGAGGAACGCATGCTGGACGACGTCGACTGGCGCGGGAAGATCTTTTCGGGCGGCTGGGTGCCGGCCCACGGCGGGACGCTCCCGGTGACCGAACCGGCCACCGGCGAGGTGCTCACCGAGGTCGGGCTGGCCGAAGCGCAGGACATCGACAACGCCGTGAAGCGGGCGGCCGCGGCGCAACCGGCCTGGGCCGCGACGCCGGGTCCGGAGCGCGCGGCGCTGCTGCGCAAGGCCGCGCGGGTCCTGGAGGACAACCGCGCCGAGTTCGAGCACTGGCTGGTCCGCGAGGGCGGCGCGATCCCGCCCAAGGCGGCGTTCGAGGTCGACCTGGTGCTGGCCGAGCTGTGGGAGGCCGCCGCATTGCCGACGCAGCCGTGGGGCCACCTGCTGCCGACGAGCGAGGCCGGCCGCGAAAGCATCGCGCGTCGCATCCCGCTGGGCGTCGTCGGCGTGATCAGCCCGTGGAACTTCCCGCAGATCCTGTCGGTGCGGGCGGTCGCGCCGGCGCTGGCGCTGGGCAACGCCGTGGTGCTGAAGCCGGACGTCAACACAGCGGTCGCGGGCGGCACGCTGATCGCACGTCTCTTCGAAGCGGCGGGCCTGCCTTCCGGCCTGCTGCACGTCCTGGCCGGCGACGCGGAACCGGGCGCGGCCTTGACGGAACACCCGGGCGTCGCGGCGATCTCGTTCACCGGCTCGACGGCGGTGGGACGGCGCGTCGGCGAGGCGGCGGGGCGGACGCTGAAGCGGGTCAGCCTGGAACTGGGCGGCAACAACGCCTTGGTGATCCTGGACGACGCGGACCTGGACGCGGCCAGCTCGGCGGGCGCGTGGGGCGCGTTCCTGCACCAGGGCCAGGTCTGCATGACGGCGGGCCGCCACATCGTCATGGAGTCGGTGGCGGACGAGTACCTGGACCGCCTGGCGGCGAGGGCGGCGAAGCTCCCGGTGGGCGACCCGTTCACCGGCCAGGTCGCGCTGGGCCCGCTGATCAACGCTCGCCAGCTGTCCAATGTAGACCGTATTGTCACGGAAACGGTGGCCGCAGGCGCCACGGTCCGCGCCGGTGGTTCCTACACGGACCTGTTCTACGAGCCGACGGTCCTGGCGGGCGTGACAACGTCGATGCCGGCGTTCCGCGAGGAGATCTTCGGCCCGGTGGCCCCGGTGGTCGTGGTCCGCGACGAGGACGAAGCGGTAGCGGTGGCGAACGACACGGAATACGGCTTGGTGGCAGCGATCCAGACGGGCTCGGTGGACCGCGGCCGAGCGGTGGCGGACCGCCTGCGCACGGGCATCGTCCACGTGAACGACCAGACGCTGAACAACGACGCGTTCGCGCCCTTCGGCGGCACGGGAGCCTCGGGCAACGGAAGCCGCTTCGGCTCGGGCCACAGCTGGGACGAGTTCACGCAGTGGCAGTGGGTGACCCTAAGAGAACAGGCCCACGGCTTCCCCTTCTGACGACGGGCATCCCCCTGGGAGCACCCCCCACCGCTCCCAGGGGGGCGTCCCCAGGTCCAGTTTATCGGCGCCCGGCGACAAACTCGCTCACACGGGCGCCGGCGCACGAAGTTGTCCACATCGTGCCGGACCTGGGGACAACTGGCCTACTTGCCGAAGCCGGCCCGGCGAAGCGCGTCCGCCATCGAGCCGCTGCTGCTCGAGGAGCCGGAGTTGCCGCCCTTGCCGCCACCACTGCCGCCGCGCTGGCCGCCGCCGCCACCGGAACCGCCCCGGCGCTGACCGCCGCCGCCGCCACCCTGCTGACCCCGGTCACGACCACCGCCGCCGCCGCGGTTGCCGGACGGAGCGCCAGGCTCGTCGTCCAGCCGCAGCGTCAGCGAGATCCGCTTGCGCGGCACGTCGACCTCGAGGACCTTCACCTTCACGATGTCGCCCGGCTTCACGACCTCGCGCGGGTCATTCACGAAGTTCTTCGACAGCGCCGAAACGTGCGCCAAGCCGTCCTGGTGGACGCCCACGTCGATGAACGCGCCGAACGCCGCCACGTTCGTGACGACGCCCTCCAGGCGCATGCCCGGCTTCAGGTCGCCGATCTTGTCGACGCCCTCGGCGAACGTCGCCGTCTTGAACGCCGGGCGGGGGTCGCGGCCCGGCTTGTCCAGCTCCGCCAGGATGTCCGTCACCGTCGGGAGGCCGAACGTCTCGTCGACGAAGTCGGCCGGGCGGAGCGACGACAACGTGCGCGTGTTGCCGATCAGCGCGCGCAGGTCCGTGCCCGTCGTGGTCAGGATCCGGCGGACCACCGGGTACGCCTCCGGGTGCACCGACGACGAGTCGAGCGGGTCGTCGCCGTCCGGGATGCGCAGGAAGCCCGCGCACTGCTCGAACGCCTTCGGGCCGAGCCGCGCGACCTCCTTCAGCGCCGTCCGGGAGCGGAACGGGCCGTTCGAGTCGCGGTGGGAGACGATGTTCTCCGCCAGCCCGGTCGTGATGCCCGAGACGCGGGTCAGCAGCGGCGCGGACGCCGTGTTGACGTCGACGCCGACCGCGTTCACGCAGTCCTCGACCACCGCGTCGAGCGAGCGGGACAGCGAGACCTCGGACAGGTCGTGCTGGTACTGGCCGACACCGATCGACTTCGGGTCGATCTTCACCAGCTCGGCCAGCGGGTCCTGCAGCCGCCGGGCGATCGAGACCGCGCCGCGCAGCGAGACGTCCATGGTCGGCAGTTCCGCCGAGGCGAACGCCGACGCCGAGTACACCGACGCGCCCGCCTCGGACACGATCGCCTTGGTCAGCTTCAGCTCCGGGTGCTTCTTGATCAGCTCCTGGGTGAGCTTGTCCGTCTCGCGCGACGCCGTGCCGTTGCCGATCGAGACCAGGTCGACCTGGTGACGCGCGCACAGCGCGGCCAGCTCGGCGATCGACTGGTCCCACTTGTTGGCCGGCTGGTGCGGGTAGATGACGTGGGTGTCGACGACCTTGCCGGTCGCGTCCACGACGGCCACCTTGACGCCGGTGCGGAAGCCCGGGTCGAGGCCCATCGTGGCGCGGGTGCCGGCCGGGGCGGCGAGCAGCAGGTCGCGCAGGTTGGACGCGAACACGCGCACGGCGTCGTCCTCGGCCGCCTGGCGCAGCCGCATCCGCAGGTCGATGCCCAGGTGCAGCAGGATCTTGGTGCGCCACGCCCAGCGCACGGTGTCGTTCAGCCACTTGTCGCCGGGGCGGCCCTCGTTGGTGACGCCGAACTTCGCGGCGATGCGCGTCTCGTAGTCGGTCGGCCCGACCTGCGGCTCGTCGGTCGGCTCGGCCGGCAGCATCGTGAGGTCGAGGACCTCCTCCTTCTCGCCGCGCAGCATCGCGAGGATCCGGTGCGAGGGGAGCTTGGTGTAGGGCTCGGAGAAGTCGAAGTAGTCGGAGAACTTGGCGCCGTCCTCCTCCTTGCCGCCGCGGACCTTGGCCACGAGGTGGCCCTGGCCCCACATCTTCTCCCGCAGGTCGCCGATGAGGTCGGCGTCCTCGGCGAAGCGCTCGACGAGGATCGAGCGGGCGCCGTCGAGGGCGGCCTGCGCGTCCGCGACGCCCTTGTCCGCGTCGACGAACACCGCGGCCGCGGCGTGCGGGTCCGTGGTGGGGTCGTTCAGCAGGCCGTCGGCCAGCGGCTCGAGGCCCGCCTCGCGCGCGATCATCGCCTTCGTGCGGCGCTTCGGCTTGAACGGGAGGTAGATGTCCTCGAGCCGCGACTTCGTGTCCGCGGCGAGGATCGAGGCCTCGAGGGCCTCGTCCAGCTTGCCCTGGCTGCGGATCGAATCGAGCACGGCGAGTCGGCGCTCGTCGAGTTCCCGCAGGTAGCGCAGCCGCTCTTCGAGCGTGCGCAGCTGCGCGTCGTCGAGCATGCCGGTGACTTCCTTGCGGTACCGCGCGATGAACGGGACGGTCGAACCGCCGTCGAGCAGCTCGACGGTGGCCTTGACCTGTCCTTCGCGCACGCCCAGTTCTTCGGCGATCCTCTGCTCGACCGACACGCTCACTGCAACACGCTCCTGCTTCGCCCTCGGGTGGATCCGATCCGTACATTCTGCCGTTCCGACCACCCCGACTTTCGGATGGGGCTCCTTGACAACGAGATTGGTCTAGTCCATTTTGTGGTGACCTGCCTCACGACCAGTGGAGGTCGCCCCGTGGTCCCCAAAGCCCGTCTAGCCCTGTTATCGTTACTTTCCGCGGTCGCGCTGTGTCTCGGCGTGACGTTCGTGCTCGCCGGCAACGCCTCGGCGGCCAACATCCTCGCCAACCCCGGCTTCGAATCCGGCACCGCGGGGTGGACCTGCACCGCCGCCCCGACCGCGGTGAGCACCCCGGTCCACAGCGGCAGCCGCGCCCTGAGCGCGACGCCGACGTCGTCGGACACCGCGCAGTGCTCGCAGACGCTCACCGTCGCGGCGAACACCGCCTACAAGCTGTCCGCCTGGGTGCAGGGCAGCTACGTCTACCTGGGTGTTTCCGGATCCGCGACCACCAGCACGTGGACGCCCGGCACCAGCGGCTACACGCAGCTCTCGCTGAGCTTCACGACCGGCGCCAGCACCTCGCTGACGGTCTACCTGCACGGCTGGTACGGCCAGCCGACCTACTTCGCCGACGACGTCAGCCTCGACGGCCCGGGCACCCCGCCGCCGACGACGCCGACCACTCCGACGACGCCGACGACCCCCACCACCCCGACGACGCCGCCGACCACGACCACCCCGCCGACGACGACCACGCCGCCGCCGACCCAGGGTGACCTGCCCAAGCACGTCCTCACCGGCTACTGGCAGAACTTCTACAACGGCGCGAAGGCGCTCAAGCTGGCCGACGTCCCGACGAAGTACAACATCATCGCGGTGTCCTTCGCGGACGCCACCGGCACGCCGGGCGCGGTGAGCTTCACGCTCGACTCGGGCCTGTCGTCGCAGCTCGGCGGCTACACCGACGCGCAGTTCAAGGCCGACATCAAGACGGTCCAGGCGCGCGGCCAGAAGGTCATCATCTCCGTCGGCGGCCAGAACGGCACGATCAGCGTCGGCGACTCGTCGTCGGCGAACAACTTCGCCAACTCGATCAAGACGCTGATCACGAACTACGGCTTCGACGGCGTCGACATCGACCTGGAGAACGGCGTCAACGCCACCTACATGGGCCAGGCGCTGCGCAGCATCTACAACGGCGGCGGCAAGGTCATCACGATGGCGCCGCAGACGATCGACATGCAGTCCACCGGCGGCGGCTACTTCCAGCTGGCGCTGAACATCAAGGACATCCTGACGATCGTCAACATGCAGTACTACAACTCGGGCACCATGCTCGGCTGCAACGGCAGCGTCTACGCCCAGGGCACGGTCGATTTCCTGACCGCGCTGGCCTGCATCCAGCTGCAGGGCGGCCTGCGGGCCGACCAGGTCGGGCTCGGGCTGCCGGCGTCGTCGCAGGCGGCCGGGGGCGGCTACCAGGCGCCGGCGAACACGGTTTCGGCGCTGAACTGCCTGGCCAAGGGCACGTCGTGCGGCTCGTTCAAGCCGTCGGCGACCTACCCGACGATCCGCGGCGCGATGACGTGGTCGATCAACTGGGACGCGACCGCGGGGTACGCGTTCGCGAACACCGTGTCCGCTGGGCTCGCCGGCCTGCCGTGACGCATACGTCATGAAGGGGCCCTTCCGGACGCTCGTCCGGAAGGGCCCCTTCACGGCACCCCCAGCCGGCGCGCGCAGACCCCCCGGCCGCGCGCCCGCGCCACCTAGACTGCAGGACGGTCCGTGTGTGATCGTTGCGGAAACGTGGAATCCGCAGGTCGGAGCGGGTCTGAGTAGGTCCAGGGAGGAGTTCGGTGATGCGGTTCGGCGTCCTCGGCACCCTCGAAGCCGAATCCGAGGGGGCCGCGCTCGACGTCGGGCACACGCGCCAGCGCTACGTGCTCGCGGCGCTGCTGGCGGACCCGAACCGGCCGGTGACGCCGGACCAGCTCGTCACCCGCGTCTGGAGCGGCAACCCGCCGCACCGCGCGACGGCGACGCTCCGGAGCTACCTTTCGCGGCTGCGCGCCGCCGGGTGCGCGATCGAGCGGACCCCGCACGGTTACGTGCTGCGCGTCGACCCGGCGTCGGTCGACCTGCACCGGTTCCGGGACAAGGTGACGCGCGCGCGAGCGGCGTCCGACGACGTCGCCGCGGCCACGCTGTTCGACGAAGCGCTGGCGCTGTGGCGCGGCGAGCCGTTCGCCGGGCTGGACTCGCCGTGGCTGACCGGCGTCCGCGAAGGCCTGGAAGCCGAGCGGTTCGCGGCCCGGCTGGACCGCCACGACGTCTCGCTGCGGCTCGGGCGGCACGCGGCGCTGCTGGCGACGCTGCCGCGGCTGGCCGCCGAGCACCCGTTCGACGAGCGGCTCGCGGGGCAGCTGATCCTCGCCTACTACCGCAGCGGACGGCAGGCCGACGCGCTCGCGCACTTCGAGGGCGTCCGCCGTCGCCTCGCCGAGTACCTGGGCGCCGACCCGGGGCCGGTGCTGCGCGGGCTGCACCGGCGGATCCTGGCGGGCGACCCGGGGCTGGAACCGCCGCCGGCCGCGCGCGAGGAGGTGCGGACGGGGTCGCTGATCGAGCTGGCCGCGATCCGCGCCGTCGCGACGTTGCTGATCGTGGCGCGCGAAGGCGACTTCGAGTCCGCGGCCTGGCGCGTGCGCAGCACGGCGGACGCGCTGGAGAAGGAGATCGGCGAACTGGAGGCCGAGATCGGCGGCCCGTTGGTGGTGCACGACGACACCGGCGTCCGGCTGACGGAGCTGGGGGAGCGGCTGCGCACGGGCGCCCGCGCGGGCGTGGCGGAGCTGGCGGCGATCTTCACCGAGACGCGGGTGTCCGGCCGGCGGATCAGCGGCCGGCTGCGCGTCGGGTACGTCGCGAGCCTCGGCGGCGACCTGGTGACGCGGCTGACGCAGGAGTTCGAGCGCCGCCACCCGGCGTGCCGGGTGAGCCTGACCCCGACCCGCATCGGCGCCCGCTGGACCGAGCACGACCTGCTCGCCGAGGGCGACCTGGACCTGGTCCTGCACTGGTCCCCGGGCGGCGACACGCGGTCGTTCGACCTGCCGAACCTGCGCACGGGCCCGCCGCTGCTGTCCCTGCCGCGAGGTCTCCTGATGCGCGAGGACCACCCGCTGGCGACGCGGGCTTCGGTGACCCTGGAGGACATCGCGGACTACCGCCTGCTGGACCCGAGCAAGACGCTGAACCCGGCGGCCCGAGACCAATGGGCCCCGCCGCGAACACCGTCGGGCCGCCCGATCCCCCGCACGGAGGACGACGTCCCCCAGCTGATCGGCCGCACCCGCATCGGCGCCGAGGACATGCTTTCCCTGGTGGCGCGCGGCATCGGCCTGCACATCACGGTGCTGTCGCTACTGGAGCGCTACCCGTTCCCGGGCCTGAAGGTGGTCCCGGTGACGGGCATCCCACCGATGATCGCGGTCCCGGTCTGGCGAGCGGCGGAGGAGAACGAAGCGATCCGCGCGTACGTCGCGGTGACGACCGAGCTGACGGCCGAAACTGTCGGTGACCCCGGCTAAACTGGCGACATCGGGGGAGCCGCACATCCACGCGCGCTGCTGAACCGCCTCCACCGGGCGGGAATCTTCCACTCGCGGCACGGCGAACGCTCGGCTTACCGCGGCACCAGCGGCAGCCGCAGCGCGCCAGGCGCTTCCGCAGGTACCAACGGCTTCCGCGGCGCCACCGCCGTCACCCGCCGATATCCCGCGCCCAGCGAAGGGCGTGGGTCAGCCTCGCCGGCGTTCGGCCAGAAGGCCATTGCCCGCTCCGCCTGGGCCGTGATCGTCAAAGACGGGTTCACGCCCAGGTTCGCCGTGATCGCCGAGCCGTCGACGACGTGCAGGCCCGGGTAGCCGTACAGCCGCTGGTACGGGTCGACCACTCCGGTGGCCGGCGAGTCCCCGATCGCGCAGCCGCCGATGAAGTGGCCCGTGATCGGGATGTTCGCCAGGTCCGTCCACGCTCCCTGCGGGAGGCCGCCGATCTTCTCCGCCACCCGGCGCGTCACCTCGTGGCCCGCCGGGATCCACTCGGGACTAGGCGAGCCCGCGCCCTGCTTCGTCGTCATGCGGCGGCCGAACAGGCCGCGTTTCGTGTACGTCGTCACGGAATTGTCGAGCGTCTGCATCACCAGCAGCCCGATCATCCGCTCCGACCAGCGCCGCGGGTTGTGCAGCTTGACGACGTTCCGCCGCTGCCGCCACAGCTCGCGCGCCCCCAGCACCCAGCGCCGGCGCCCGGACTGAGCGTCCACCAGCACCGTCGTCATCAGGCCCATGAAGTTGCTGCCGCGCCCGTACCGCACCGGCTCCACGTGCGTCACCGCATCCGGGTGGATCGACGACGTGATCGCGACGCCGCGCGTGTAGTCCGTGTCGTCCCGAAGCGACCGCGCGGCCAGCACGGCCTCGGAGTTCGTCCGCGCCAGCAAGCCGAGACGCGGTGACAGATCAGGCAAAGTCCCGTTGTCCCGCAAGCGGTGCAGCAGCCGTTGCGTACCGAGGGACGCCGCCGAGAAGACCACTTGTGACGCGGTGAACGTCCGGCGAGCCCGACGTCCGGTGCGCACGGTGTCCACCGCGTAGCCGCCCTCGATCGGCCGGACGGAAACAGCCGTGGTCAGGGGATGCACCACCGCGCCCGCCTTTTCGGCCAGGTACAGGTAGTTCTTCACGGTCGTGTTCTTCGCGCCGACGCGGCAGCCCGTCATGCACTCGCCGCACAGCGTGCACTTCTGCCGGACCGGTCCCGCGCCGCCGAAGTACGGGTCCACTCCGGACTGTCCGAAGTAGACGCCGACGGGTGTGCGCCGGTAGGTGTGGCCGATGCCCATGTCCTCGGCCACCGAGCGCAGCACCCGGTCCGCGGCCGTCGTCGCCGGGTTTTCGACCACGCCGAGCATCCGCTTCGCCTGGTCGTAGTACGGCGCCAGCTCGTCCTTCCAGTCCGTGATGTGCGCCCACTGCGGGTCGGCGTAGAACTCGTCCGGCGGCTCGTACAGCGTGTTCGCGTACACCAGCGAACCGCCGCCGACGCCCGAACCGCTCATCACGAAGGTGTTCTTCAGCAGCGTCAGCCGCTGGATGCCGAAACACCCGAGCTTCGGCGCCCACAGGTACTTCCGCAGCCGCCACGACGTCTTCGCGAACTCGTCGTCGGCGAACCGGCGGCCGGTCTCCAGCACGCCGACGCGGTAGCCCTTCTCGGTCAGCCGCAACGCCGTGACGCTGCCGCCGAACCCCGACCCGATCACCAGGACGTCGTAGTCCATCACGCCACCCGGTAGTCGGCGACGTCGAACCGCTTGGTCCGGCGGTCGTACTCGGTGACCAGGCCCGGCCAGTTGGTCGTCACCCGGCCGTCGGCCTGGCGGTACCAGCTCGTGCACGCGCTCCACACGCTCCGGCCCAGCCGCGCCTGCACCTCGTCGTCGTAGCGCTGTTCGACCTCCGGCAGCACGTCCAGCGTGGACACTTCGGGACGGGCCAACCGTTCTACAGCCTGACGGATGTACCGCGCCTGGCGTTCGAGCATGTAGATGATGGAGCCGGCGCCGAGGTTGGTGTTCGGCCCGTAGACGCAGAACAGGTTGGGGAAGCCGGGCACGGAGATCCCGAGGTAGGCCCGTGCGCCGCCGGACCACGCGTCCTCGAGCGTCCGGCCGCCGAGTCCGCGCACCTCGATCCGGCCGAGGAAGTCGGTCGCGGCGAAGCCGGTGCCGTAGACGATGACGTCCGCCTCGTGCTCGACGCCGTCCTCGGTCCGGACGCCCTTCTCGGTGATCTCGCTGATCCGCGCCGTCTCGACGTCGACGTTCGGCTGCGCGAGCGCGGGCAGGTAGTCGTTGGTGAAGAGGATCCGCTTGCAGCCCAGCGGGTAGCTCGGCTTCAGCTTCGCGCGCAGCTCCGGGTCCTCGATGTGCCGGCGGCGCAGCTGCGCGGTCCGCAGTTCGAACATCTTCGCCAGCACGGGGTGGCGCGTCATCGCGTACGTCGCGTACTCGGCGAGCAGGAAGATCCGCAGCCGGCCGAGCAGCTGCGTCGGCGGCAGGTGCTCGAACAGCCAGTGCTGCCAGCCGCGGTAGGTCGGGTCGGACTTCGCCATGACGTACGGCGGCGTCCGCTGGAAGACGGTCACCCGGTCGGCGTGCTTCCGCACCTCGGGGACGAACTGGACGGCGCTGGCCCCGGTCCCGATGACGGCGACGCGCTTCCCGCGCAGGTCGACGTCGTGGTCCCAGCGCGCCGAGTGGAAGGCGGCTCCCGCGAACCGGTCCCGCCCGGGGATGGTGGGCAGGACCGGCCGCGACAGCTGCCCGACGGCCGGCACGAAGACGTCGGCCGTGTAGGTGTCGCCACTCTTGGTCGCGACGCGCCAGACGCCGTCGTCGAACACGGCCTCGGTGACCTCGGCGCCGTACCGGATGTGCGGCTCGAGGCCGTACTTCGTGATGACACCCCGCAGGTAGGCCAGGATGTCCGGCTGGTGCGAGAACCGCTTCGGCCAGCGCGGGTTCGGCTCGAACGAGTAGGAGTACAGCGGCGAGGGGATGTCGCAGGCGGCGCCCGGGTAGGTGTTGTCCCGCCAGACGCCCCCGGGCCCGGCCGCGCTCTCCAGGATCGTGAAGTCGGAGAACCCGGCACGCTTGAGCTCGATCGCCGTGCCGATGCCGCCGAACCCGGTGCCTGCGATCAGCACCGACGGCCCCTTCGCCGAACCAGTCATGCTGAAGAAAGCTACCCACCCGGAGCCTGTGACAACAGGACACGAGCGGTCACGCGATCGAGATTTCCGGCCACGGCGCCGCTCAGGCCAGCACCCGGACGTCGTGGGTCGCCGCGCCCGGCTCCGCCCAGCTCAGCAGCCGCGCCGCCGCGCTCTCCAGCGCCTCCAGGTCCCGCTTCGGCAGCTTCTCGAACGGCGTCAGCTCCACCGCCGCCGCCTTGCGGTCTTTCCGGAGTTCCCAGAACCCGCGCAAGTACCCACCCGTCATGAGCGTCCCCTTGACCAGGCCGTTCTGCGTGATGACGCGCTTGCGGTGCTCGTCGCCGATCACCCGGGTGCGGTCGGCGTACGACAGGATCGTCTGGTCGAACGGCCCCAGCAGCCGCGGCGGCGCCGGGACGTCCTCGTCCGGCACGGACAGCTCCGGCAGGTCCAGCAGCTCGCGGCCGTCCGGGTCGCGGTAGCGGCGCAGGTCCATCTCCGCCGTGACCTCGCCCAGCCGGGTGATGCCGGCCCACGTCTGGACGTCCGCCACCGACGCCGGGCCGAACGCGCGCAGGTACCGCGCGATCAGCGCGGCGGGCGACGGCGGGGGCAGCGGCGCGCCGACCCACTCGTCCAGGCAGGCGTACGTCGTCTGGCCGGCCTTGCCCCAGATCGCCCGCGGCGGGACCTGCACCAGCGGCAGCCGGCCGCGGGCCAGGTGGGTGAGGGACGCCGTCGGGACGTCCGGCCACCGCCGCGCCAGCTCGGCGCCCAGCGCGGTGCTCGACAGCGGCGCGTCGAGCAGCAGCTCCCGCGCGGCCGCGGCGACGACGTCGTGGTCCAGCCCGGTCAGCGCCTGCGCGTGCAGGGTGTTCTGCTTGAGGTCGCGGTCGTAGAGCACCTGCACCGCCGGCCGCCACGCCAGCGCGTCCGCCGCGGTCACCAGGTGGACCGTGCCGCGCATCAGCGCGATCCGGACGACCCGGCGGCTCTCCAGCAGCTCCGCCAGGTCCGCCGGCTGGAAGCCGTGCAGGCGTGCCCACAGCGCGTAGTACGGCGGGAACGGCGCCTGCGCCTGCAGCCCGGCCAGGTGCGCCACCGCGTCGAAGGCGGACAGCTTCGCGCGGCGCAGCAGTAGCTGGCGCTCCAGCGTCGCGCGGTTCAGCGCCCGTCGGCTCAACGTCGTCACAGCGCCAGCCTAACGATCACCCCGGACAGTTCCGGTCCTCGATTCGCTCCCTCGCCGGGCGTGATCCATACTTCCGGCCATGGCCGAGTTCGCCGCCCCCGCCGTCGGGGACTGGGACTTCCCGCGCGGCACCGCGAGCATCGAGCTGATGACCCGCTTCGCCGCCGACCGCGGCCTGGCCGCCGGCCGGCTCCTCGCGGCGACGTCGTTGTCCGCGGACCTGCTCGCCGACCCGGCGGCCCAGGTCGACGCGCGACAGGAGCTGGCCGTCGTCCGCGCGCTGGCCGCGTTGGACGGTTCGGACGCGACGGCCCTCGAGCTCGGGCGCCGTTACCGCGTCACCACCTTCGGCATCTTCGGGTTCGCCTGCATCAGCAGCCCCACGCTGCGGGACGCGATGCTGCTGGCACTGCGCTACTTCGACCTCAGCTTCGCGTTCTGCATCCCGAACGTCGTGGCCGACGGCGACCGCATCGCCATCGAGCTCGACAACAGCCGCGTGCCCGCCGACGTCGCCCGGTTCCTGGTGCTGCGGGACCTGTCCGCGATCTTCGCCGTGATGCGCGACCTGCTGCCCGAGATCGCGCTGGACGACCTGAGCTTCCGCCACGAAGCGTCCACAGTGGACGCTTACCGGACGGCGTTCGGCGTCGAGCCCCGGTTCGGCGCCGACGCCTGCCGCGCCACCCTCGACCCGGCGTTCCTCACGCTGCCGTTGCCGCAGGCCAACGAGCAGACCGTCGCGCTCTGCGCCGCGCAGTGCGAGGCCCTCGTCGCCCGCCGGCGGCAGCGGTCCGGGATCTCCCAGCAGGTGCGCGAACGCCTGGTGCGGCTCGGCGGCGTCGACGCCGGGATGGACGAGATCGCCCGCCAGCTCACGCTCAGCACGCGCACGCTGCGGCGGCGCCTGGCCGAGGCCGGCACCAACTACCGCGCGCTGGTCGACGAAGTCCGCCAGGCGCTGGCCGAAGAGCTGCTCGACACCGGCGTGCTGTCCGTCGAGGACGTCGCGTACCGGCTCGGGTACGCCGAGGCGTCGAGCTTCATCTACGCGTTCAAGCGCTGGACCGGGATGACGCCCGCCGCGTTCGCCCGGCGCTTCCGCGCTGCTCGGCAAGCACCGCCGGGTAGGTGATTTTCAGCAGGTTGAGGATCGAATCGGTGAGGAACGTACGCAGCGCCGTCCGGTCCAGAGTGCCGCGGATGAGCCATTCCCGCGACGCCGCCCGCAGCATCCCGCCGAACGAGCGGATCATCGCGCGCAGCTCTTCGCGGCCTTCGGTCACGTCCGTCATCAGCGCGGCTTCGAGCACGCGGTCGGCGGCGATCTCGTCCGCCTCCAGCATGATCCGCTCGATCTCCGGGTCGCGGCCCGCCGACTCCGGCCCGATCACGGTCAGCCAGGCGTCCCGGTTGCGGTCCACGACGTCGATCCAGCGCTCGACGCCGATCGCCAGCCGCTGCTCCATCGTGGTGTCCGGCAGCGCCTCGGTGACCGGCGCGGGCACGATCATCAGCTGCCGCACCACTTCCAGGTACAGCTCGCGCTTCCCGCCGAAGTAGTGGTTGATCAGCGGGCGCGCCACCCCGGCCGCGGCGGCGATGTCCGAAGTGGACACCGAAGCGTAGCTGCCCGCGCCGAACAGGTGCCGCGCGGCCGCGAGGATCTCGGCGCGCCGCTCGGCGGGCTCGAGCCGCCGACGGGGCCGCGTTCCGCTGGTCATCCGCTCAGCCTCGCCGGGGAGCGGCACGCTGTCAACAAGTAATTGACTTCACGTCAAGAGAGTGACTCCGGTGGCGGGCAACCGAAGTCGCGCGTCAGCCGCTGCCGTTACGGAACCGGAACAACCCGCCGGTAACTTCCCGGCGTCCGGACACGACGAGACGGCAGGGGGTCCGTGTGCCGGGGGAGGAGCAGATGATCGAAGACGACGCGCCGATCCGGCCGGCGGGACGCTGGGTGAGCGTCCGCCTGCAGCATCGTCACGTCAGCTTCGACGACGCCTTCGAACCGGACGAACCGCTCCCGGACGGCGATTGCGCCGACGAAGAGTCCTTGTCGTACTCCGGAATCGTGATCACCAGTTTCGACCAGGGGTCGAAAGTGGCCGAGCGCTGGATCCCGCTCGGCGTCGACCCTTCCGAATCGGACGACGAAGAACTCATCGAGCAGCTGCGCGATGCCCTTCTCTGGCAAGCGGGGCGACCGCCCCAGGAAGCCTCCGGCGATGACCTGCCGCGGCCCTCGTGAGTGGTAATGCGGGTTAGAACCCGCATTACCACTCACGAGGGCGTGCGCAGGCCTTCGAACGCCACCTTGCACACCGCGTCGGCCACTTCCGCCGCCGAGCCGCGCCGGGGCCGGTACCACTCGATCAGCGAGTTGACCATGCCGAAGATCAGCCGTGCGATGACCGCCGGGTCGACGTCCGGGCGGATGTCACCCTCGGCTTCGGCCTGCTTCACCAGGTCCGTCACCAGGAGGTCGAATTCGCGCCGGCGAGCGAGCGCGGCGCGTTCCACCTTCGTGTTGCCGCGGACACGCAGCAGCAGCGTGACGAACGGCAGCCGGTCGGCCAGCACCAGCACGCTGCCGCGCACCAGGTGCTCCAGCCGGTCGACCGCCCGCCCGTCGAGCCGGGCCGTCTCCTCGGCGACGGCGAACAACCCGTCCAGGGCCCGGTCGACCGACAGCCGCAGCAGCTCTTCCTTGCTGGGCACGTGGTGGTAAATCGCCGACTTCGTGATGCCGAGCTTGCGGGAGAGGTCCTCCATGCTCGTGCCGTCGTAACCGCGCTCGTTGAACAGCTTCACCGCCACCTGCAGCAGCGATTCGAGGTCGTAGCCGGGACGTCCGCGCCGGGGCGCCGTCACGGCTTCTCCCGCTGGTCCACGATGCGCCGCATCTTGCCCATCGAGCGCTCCAGGGTGTCCGGGTCGACGACGTCCACCGACACCGTCACGCCGACGCCGTCCTTCACGCCGGTCACCAGCTCGGCGGCGGCGCGCACCCGGTCCTCGGCGACGGCGTCGTGGCGCGCCTCGACCAGCACCGTGAGGTGGTCGAGCCGCCCGCGCGTCGACCGGACGAGCTGGAAGTGCGGGCTGAGGGAAGCCGTGCGCAGCACGATCTCCTCGATCTGCGTCGGGAAGACGTTGACGCCGCGCAGGATGATCAGGTCGTCGGTGCGGCCGGTGACCTTGTCCATCCGCCGGAACGCCGGGCGCGCGGTGCCCGGGTTCAGCGCGGTCAGGTCACGCGTGCGGTAGCGGATGATCGGCAGCGCCTGCTTGGTCAGCGACGTGAACACCAGCTCGCCGGTCTCGCCGCCGCCCAGCACGTGCTCGTCGAAGGGGTCGATCACCTCGGGGAAGAAGTGGTCCTCCCAGATGTGCAGGCCGTCCTTCGTCTCGACGCACTCCTGCGCGACGCCGGGGCCCATCACCTCGGACAGCCCGTAGATGTCGACGGCGTCGATCGCGAACCGCTCTTCGATCTCCGCGCGCATCTGCTCGGTCCACGGCTCGGCGCCGAAGATCCCGACCTGCAGGGAACTTTCCCGCGGGTCGACGCCCTGGCGCTCGAACTCGTCGAGCAGCGTCAGCATGTACGACGGCGTCACCATGATGATCTCGGGCCGGAAGTCGGTGATCAGCTGCACCTGCCGCGCTGTCATGCCGCCGGACGCCGGGATCACCGTGCAGCCCAGCTTTTCCGCGCCGTAGTGCGCGCCGAGACCGCCGGTGAACAGGCCGTAGCCGTACGCGTTGTGCAGCTTGTGGCCCGGCCGCCCGCCCGCCGCGTGGATCGACCGGGCCATCACCGTGGCCCAGGTGTCGATGTCCTGCTCGGTGTAGCCGACGACGGTCGCCTTGCCGGTCGTGCCGCTGGAGGCGTGGATGCGCCGCACCTGGTCCTGCGGCACGGCGAACATCCCGAACGGGTAGTTCTCGCGCAGGTCCTGCTTGGTGGTGAACGGGAACTTCGCCAGGTCGGCGAGCTCTTTGCAGTCGTCCGGGTGCACACCCGCGTCGTCGAACTTCTTCGTGTACGCGGGCACGTTCGCGTAGGCGTGCCGGAGTGTCCACTGCAGACGCTCGAGCTGCAGCGCGGCCAGCTCGTCGGCGGAGATGTTCGCCTCGATCATGCTTCTTCCCGTTTCCCGGAGATGACGCGGCTGCGGCCGCGGAATTCGGCGACGGTTTCCGGTCCCGCGGGGGTCTCCCGGTGCACGGTGACGTCGTAGATGCCGTTGCGGCCGTAGCGGGTGCGCTCGGTGGCCGTCGCGACGAGGTGGTCGCCGAGCCGGCCGGCGGCGACGAAGGAGATCTCCGCGCCCGCGGCGACGGTGACCGGGCCGTGGGTGTTGCAGGCGCAAGCGAAGGCGGTGTCGGCGAGCAGGAAGACGTACCCGCCGTGGGCGATGTCGTGCCCGTTGACCATCGACGCGGTGATCGTCATGGTCGCGACCGCGCGCCCGTCACCCGCTTCGACGAGGTCGATGCCCAGCGCGCGGGACGCCTCGTCGGCGGCGAACATGGTGTGCGCGGCGTTGGTCAATGCACCCCTCCGTTGACTGACCGAATGGACGGTCATCCGGTGGTGCGCCTCAGTAAAGGCAGAGGTCCGGGCCGGTGTCAAGCGCCGGGGCCTTCCGATCTCGGCGGCCAGCGGCTACGATGGAATTACTGAACGTCCGGTAGGTAATTCGGTGGAGAGGTCGGACTCGATGGGTTTGCTGCGCAGCTACGTCTCGGGCGAGTGGCACACGGCGGCGGAAGACGGTGTTCCGCTGCACGACGCCACGACCGGCGAGGAGGTCGCCCGGGTCTCCTCGGCGGGCGTCGACTTCGCGGGCGCGCTCGAGTACGGCCGGCGGGTCGGCGGCCCGGCGCTGCGCGAGCTGACGTTCCACCAGCGGTCGGCGCTGCTCAAGGCGCTGGCCTCGCACCTGCGCGAGCACCGCGAGGAGCTGTACGCACTCTCCGCGAAGACCGGCTCCACGCTGGGTGACTCCAAGTTCGACATCGACGGCGGCATCGGCGTCCTGTTCAGCTACGCCTCCAAGGGCAAGCGCGAGCTGCCGAACGCCACCGTCTACGTCGAGGGTGCCGTCGAGCCGCTGAGCAAGGGCGGCACCTTCGTCGCCCAGCACATCGCCACCCCGCTGCGGGGCGTCGACGTCCAGATCAACGCGTTCAACTTCCCGGTCTGGGGTCCGCTGGAGAAGTTCGCCCCCGCGTTCCTCGCGGGTGTCCCGAGCCTGGTCAAGCCCGCGAGCCAGACGGCCTACCTGACCGCCCGGCTGGTCGAGCTGATCGTCGAGTCGGGCATCCTGCCGGAGGGCTCGCTGCAGTTCGTCGCCGGCAGCGTCGGCGATCTGCTCGACCACGTGACCGCGCAGGACCTGGTGTCGTTCACCGGCTCGGCGTCCACCGCGCAGAAGCTGCGCGCGCACCCGGCGATCATCCGCAACGCCGTCCGCTTCAACGCCGAGGCCGACTCGCTGAACTGCTCGATCCTCGGCCCGGACGCGCGGCCCGGCACCACCGAGTTCGACCTCTACGTCAAGCAGCTGACCTCGGAGATGACGGTCAAGGCGGGCCAGAAGTGCACGGCCATCCGCCGCGCGTTCGTCCCGGCCGAGCTGCTCGACGACGTCGCCGCGGCGACGTCCGCTCGGCTCGCGAAGGTGACGGTCGGCAACCCGACCGCCGAGGGCGTCCGGATGGGCGCGCTGGCCAGCCTGGAGCAGCGCGAAGAGGTCCGGCGCTCGCTCAAGGCCCTGCTCGACGCCGGCAGCATCGTGTTCGGCGACCCGGAGAAGGTCGACGTCGTCGACGCCGACGCCGAGCGCGGCGCGTTCCTCTCGCCGGTGCTGCTCAAGGCCGACCCGGAGCGCTCCGAGCCGCACGAGGTCGAGGCGTTCGGCCCGGTCTCGACGCTGCTGCCCTACACCTCCACCGAGCAGGTCATCGAGCTGGCGGCGCGCGGCGGCGGCAGCCTGGCCGGCTCGATCGTCAGCGCCGACAAGGAGTTCGTCCGCGAGGTCGTCCTCGGCGCGGCGGCCTACCACGGCCGCCTGCTGGTCCTGGACGCCGACGACGCCAAGGAGTCGACCGGCCACGGCTCGCCGATGCCGCAGCTGGTGCACGGCGGCCCCGGCCGCGCGGGCGGCGGCGAGGAAATGGGCGGGATCCGCGGCGTGCTGCACCACATGCAGCGCACGGCCGTGCAGGGCTCGCCGGCGGTGCTCACCGCGGTGACCGGCCGCTGGGTCGCCGGCGCGCCGCGCACCGAGAGCGACGTCCACCCGTTCCGCAAGTCCCTGACCGAGCTGCGCATCGGCGACTCCGTCGTCGCCGGGCCACGCACGGTCCTGCAGTCCGACGTCGACCACTTCGCCGAGTTCACCGGCGACACGTTCTACGCGCACACCGATCCCGCGGCCGCGGCCGCGAACCCGCTGTTCGGCGGGATCGTCGCGCACGGCTACCTGGTCGTCTCGTTCGCGGCGGGGTTGTTCGTCTCACCCGAGCCCGGCCCGGTCCTGGCCAACTACGGCCTGGAGAACCTGCGGTTCCTGACGCCGGTGAAGGTGGACGACGCGCTGACCGTGACGCTCACCGCCAAGCAGATCACGCCGCGCATCGACCAGGAGTACGGCGAGGTCCACTGGGACGCCGACGTGACCAACCAGGACGGCGACTCGGTCGCGAAGTACGACGTCCTGACCCTCGTGTCGAAGGAGCAGCCGTGACAGCGGTAGCCGAAAACCTCGAAGAGCTCTTCGAGCACACCATCGAGCGCGACCAGCGCATCGAGCCGCGCGACTGGGTGCCCGAGGGCTACCGCAAGACGATGATCCGGCAGATCGCGCAGCACGCGCACTCCGAGATCATCGGCATGCAGCCCGAAGGCAACTGGATCACGCGCGCGCCGTCGTTGCGGCGCAAGGCGATCCTGCTCGCCAAGGTGCAGGACGAGGCCGGCCACGGGCTCTACCTGTACTCGGCCGCGGCGACGCTGGGCGCCGACCGCGCGGACCTGACCGACAAGCTGATCACCGGCAAGCAGAAGTACTCGTCGATCTTCAACTACCCGACGCTGACCTTCGCCGACGTCGGCGTGATCGGCTGGCTGGTCGACGGCGCGGCGATCTGCAACCAGGTGCCGCTGTGCCGCAGCTCGTACGGGCCGTACGCGCGGGCGATGATCCGCATCTGCAAGGAGGAGTCCTTCCACCAGCGGCAGGGGTACGAGCTGCTGATGACGATGATGAAGGGCACCCAGCAGCAGCGGGACATGGTCCAGGAGGCCGTGAACCGCTGGTGGTGGCCGTCGCTGATGATGTTCGGGCCGCCGGACGCCGACTCGCCGAACACCGCGCAGTCGATGGCGTGGAAGGTCAAGCGCCACACCAACGACGAGCTGCGGCAGCGCTTCGTCGACATGTCGGTGCCGCAGGCTTCCGCGCTCGGCGTGACGTTCCCGGACCCTGCGTTGAAGTGGAATTCGGAACGCGAGCACTACGACTTCGGCGCCGTGGACTGGGACGAGTTCAAGAACGTGTTGAAGGGCAACGGCCCGTGCAACGCGTCGCGCGTCGCGCACCGGCGTCGCGCGCACGACGACGGCGCGTGGGTTCGCGAGGCCGCCGTGGCGCACGCGGCGAAGAAAGAGGAGCGCAAGTGAGCGACCTGACTGCCGAAGGCGGCCACGGGGCCGTCCCGCTCGAGGGCGTTCCCGCCGCGCCCGGGCCGGTCAAGCACGACTGGCCGTTGTACGAGGTGTTCGTCCGGGGCAAGCGCGGGCTGAACCACGTGCACGTCGGCTCGCTGCACGCGGCCGACGACGAGATGGCGCTGCACCACGCGCGTGACCTGTACACGCGGCGCAACGAAGGCGTGTCGATCTGGGTCGTGCGCGCCTCCGACATCACGGCGTCGTCGCCGGACGAGAAGGACCCGTTCTTCGCGCCGAGCGGCGACAAGGTCTACCGGCACCCGACGTTCTACGACATCCCCGAGGAGGTGCCGCACATATGAGCTTCGACAACGTCTACGAGTCGCTGACCGAGGAGAACGACGCCCGCTGGGCGTTCGGCACCGGCTTCGAGGACCCGCTGTCCGGTGTGGACACTTCGGTGCCGTCCGGTGTGGATGGTGCCCAGCTCGCGGCGTACTGCCTGATGCTGGGCGACGACGCGCTGATCTTCTCCCACCGGCTGCAGGAGTGGTGCACGAACGCACCCGAGCTGGAGGACGAGGTCGCGATCGCGAACATCGGCCTCGACCTGCTCGGCCAGGCGCGGCTGCTGCTGGCTCGCGCCGGCAAAGCCGACGGCTCTTCGCGCTCGGAAGACTCGTTCGCGTTCGACCGCGTCGAGCGCGAGTTCCGCAACGTCCGGCTCGCGGAGCTGGGCGGCGGGCACTTCGGGCACCTGATCGCGCGGCTGTTCGTGTTCTCGACGTGGCGGCTGGCCTTGCTGCAGCGCCTGGTGTCGTCGGTGGACCCCGTGCTCGCGGCGATCGCGGACAAGGGCGTCAAGGAAGTCGCCTACCACCGCGACTACGCGGCGCAGTGGCTGGTCCGGCTCGGCGACGGCACGCCGCTGTCGCACGAGCGGATGCAGGAGGGGCTCGACGCGGTGTGGCCGTACATCGGCGAGCTGTTCCGGACGCACCCGCTGGAACTGGTGGACGCGGCTTCGCTGCGGCCCGAGTTCGATGCGGTGCTGGACCAGGTGCTTTTGGCGTCGACCCTGAGGCGGCCGTCGTCCGGTGACATCGCCGGCGTCTCGGGCCGGACGGGCCGCGACGGCGTCCACACCGAACAGCTGGGACTCCTGCTGGCCGAGCTGCAGAGCGTGGCCCGGGCGATGCCGGACGCGAAATGGTGACCGCCACCGCGGTGGCATCGACCGTCACCGACCCCGAGCTGCCGATGCTGACGCTGGCCGACCTGGGCGTGCTGCGCTCGGTGTCCGAAGTGGACGGTCGGGTCGTCGTCGCGATCACGCCGACGTACACCGGCTGCCCGGCCATGGACACCATGCGCGACGACCTGGAGCACGCGCTGCTCGGCGCGGGCTACGCGGACGTCGAGATCCGGACGCAGCTGGCGCCGTCGTGGACGTCGGACTGGATCACGTCGGAAGGCCGTCGCAAGCTGGCCGAGGCGGGGATCGCGCCGCCGGGCGCGGCGCCGCGGCGGTCGGGCCCGATCCCGCTGACGCTGTCGGCGCCGGTGTCGTCGGTGCCGTGCCCGCTGTGCGGGTCCGCGGACACGGAGGAGCAGTCCCGCTTCGGCGCGACGGCGTGCAAGGCGCTGCGGCGCTGCCGGTCGTGCCAGGAGCCCTTCGAGCACGTCAAGGAGATCTAGGTGGCGTTTCACCCCTTGAAGGTCGCGGGCATCGCGCGCTTGTGCGACGACGCCGTCGCCGTGACGTTCGACGTGCCCCCTTCGCTGGCCTCGGACTTCGACTTCAAACCGGGCCAGTCGCTGACGCTGCGCCGCTCGGTGGACGGCCGCGATGAGCGCCGTTCGTACTCGATCTGCGCGGCGGCGGGCAAGGCGCCGCGAGTGGGCGTCCGCCTGGTCCCGGGCGGCTTGTTCTCGTCGTGGCTGCTGAACGACGTCCGCGCGGGCGACACGATCGAGGTCGCCCCGCCCACGGGTTCGTTCACGCCGGACCTGACGCAGGGCGGCCACCACGTCCTGATCGCGGCGGGCTCGGGCATCACGCCGGTGCTGTCGATCGTGTCGTCGCTGCTGGCCACCCCGGACGCGACGGTGACGGTGCTGTACGGCAACCGCCGCACGGACACGGTGATGTTCGCGGACGAGCTGGCGGACCTGAAGGACCGCGCACCGTCCCGCTTGGAGCTGATCCACGTCCTGTCCCGCGAGCCCCGCGAGGCAGAGCTGTTCACCGGCCGCCTGGACGTCCCGAAGCTGCGGCAGCTGTTCTCCTCGCTGGTCCCGGTGTCCGAAGTGGACCACTGGTGGCTGTGCGGCCCGTTCGAGATGGTGACGGGCGCACAGGAGCTGCTGACATCGCTTGACGTGCCGCGCGCACGAATCCACCAGGAACTGTTCTACGTGGACACCCCGCCGGAGCCGGTCGCGCACGTGGACCCCGAGGTCGCCGGAGAATCCTCGGAAGTCCGGGTGGTCCTGGACAGCCGCGCTTCGACGATGACACTGCCCAGGACGTCCTCGGTCCTGGACGGCGCCCAGCGCTACCGCCCGGACTTGCCGTTCGCCTGCAAGGGCGGCGTGTGCGGCACCTGCCGAGCGCGAGTCACGGAGGGCAAGGTGGACCTGCGCCGCAACTTCGCCCTGGAGGAGGCCGAGGTAGCGGCGGGTTTCGTCCTGACGTGCCAGTCATACCCGGTCTCGGAGACAGTCACAGTGGACTACGACGCCTGAGACCTGTGTTGTCCACAGGCACGCTCACTTGTGGGCAACTCGGCCCTTCAGACCCGTTTCCCCGGGTCCGGACGGTGGTCGCCACTAGACTGGACCTGGGGACGCCCCCCTGGGAGCGGTGGGGGAGTTTCGGCTGGTGGTGAGGTGTGTCAGAGCATGCGCCGGCGGCGACGGCGGCGTGAGCGGGGCGTCTCGGCGGTGTCCTCGCCGACAAGCGCGGTCTCGTCTTCCGCGGTCTTCGGCTCCGTGAGGCCCAGCATCTCCGCCGCCAGCTGTTGTGAGCTTGCGAAGGCGCCCGTCGGGACCTTTGGCGCGCGGCGCAGCGCCGAGGGGCGGAGGCGGTTGTAGCCGCGGACCGTCACCGGGCGGCGCTGGCGCAGCTCGTACGCCGGTTCCTCCGCCAGCTCGGTCGCCAGCTCGCGGTCGATCAGGATCGTGCCCGGGCGGGCCACCGACGTCAGGCGGGCCGCCAGGTTGACCACCGAGCCGTAGACGTCGCCGAAGCGGTTCAAGACGCGGCCGGACGCCATGCCCGCGCGGACCGCCGGGATGCTCTCGTCCGCCGAGGTGCGCTCGGACAACGCCAGCGCGATCTCCGCCGCGGCCACCGCCGAGTCGGCGACGAACAGGACCTCGTCGCCGATCATCTTCACCACGCGGCCGTGGTGCTCGGCGATCGTCTCCGTCGCCAGCAGCTCGAACACGTCGAGCACGCGGCTCAGCTCGTCCTCGTCGATCTGGCGCGTCAGGCGCGTGTAGCCGACCATGTCGACGAACCCGACCACCTGGGTGCGCGTCTCGAGGTTCTCGTCCGGCGCCGCGAACGCCCGGCCGGCGTACGCCGCCAGGTGCCGGCGCCAGACGAAGTTCTGCACCTGCTCGAGCTCCGGCAGCAGCCGGTCGACGAGCCGGGCCACCTGGCGCTCGCTGCGCCCCAGCTCCGGCTGCTCCTTGATCAGCTCGAACAGCATGTCGACCTGCCACTCGGCCAGCCGCGACAGGTGCTGGCCGAGCGCGCGCGTCACCGCCACCTCGATGCTCGGGTCGATCAGGCCCGACCGCACCAGCTGATCCGCCGTCCGCATGGCCTCGACGTCGGCGTCGGTGAAGACCACCTCGTCGTCGGGGACGGTCGCGAACCCCAGCGCACGCCAAAGCCGGCGCGACCGATCGTCGGGCACGCCGGCCTTCTCGGCCACTTCGAGCCGGGTGTACTTCCGCCGGCCGCCGAGCAGGATCCGCTCGAGCCGCTGCTGAAGCCCTTCGCCCGAATCGGTCACGTCAGGTCGTGTGGACGATCAGCACGTCCACACCGGACTTGCGCGCCACCTCCGACGGCACCGAGCCCAGGATCCGGCCCGCGATCGTGTTCAGCCCGCGGTTGCCGACGACCAGCAGGTCCGCCTCACGCTCGTGGACGACCTTGCGCAGCGATTCGACCGGGTCGCCCTTCACCGCGACCGTGTCGATCTTCTCCGCGCCGGCGCGGACCGCCCGGTCGCGCGCGGACTGCAGGGTGTCCTCGGCCGGCGCCGAGCCGACGACCTGGTAAGCCTCGTCACCCAGGACGTCCTGGGCCTTGTCGACGTCGGTCTTGCTGGCCGGGTAGAACGCGCACGTGATGACGAGCGTCGCCCCCGCGTCGCCGGCCACCGCCGCCGCGCGGTCCACCGCCGCGAACGAAGACTCCGAGCCGTCCGTGCCCACCACCACGGTCCGATATGCCGCACCCATGCGCAAAACCTCCACGTGATCCCGCGTGAGCAGGGACGATGACGGTCGGCGTCGACCGCGCGGGCTCGTCCGAGCTCGTGTCGGGTCGAAGGTTACTCGCCAGTCGCTTTCTGCGCTCCGCTTGGCCGCGGACTGGGCTTCGGTGTGGGCTTGGGGGTGGGCTTCGCCGCCGGCTTCGGCTTCGGAACGTCCGAGGCCCGGATCCGGATGGTCTCCTCGACGTCGTTCACCGGCTTGGTTTTCCCGGTGTCGGATTCCGCCGCCGGCTGGTCCGGTTTCAGGTCCGCCGCCTTCAGATCGGCCGTGACCTCCGCGGGCACCTTGACGTCGTCGCCGAGGACGGTGTGCGCCTCGGCGAGCACCGCCCGCGCCGCGCGCACCTGCTCGGCCAGCCCGCCGCGGACCTTGCGCAGCGAGTCGACGCGTTCATTCGCCTGGGTGATCCGCCGGTTCGACTCGTCGGTCGCCGTCGAGACGCGGCGCCGGGCCTCGTCCGCAGCTTCGGCGAGGCGGGCGTTGGCCTCGTTGAGCGAGTCCTGACGGCGCTTGTTCGCGTCCGCGACCGACTCCCGCTGACGGCGGTCGATCTCGGCCTTCGCTGACTTCTCCTCGTCGAGGATCTTCGTGCGGATGTCGGCGGCGTCCTGCGTCGCCTCCTGGACGCGGCGCGCGGCCTCGGCCTTGCTCGCCGCTTCCTGCTCGGCCAGCACCCGCATCGCCTCGCTGCGGCGCGCGGCCATCGCGATCTCGAAGTCCTCTTCGACCTTCGTGCGGCGGTCCGACGACTCGGTGTCGAGCTTCGTGCGCTCGGCCTCGGCCTTGCCGGTGATCTCCGTGGCCTGCGCGCGGGCGTCCTCGAGCACCTTGCGGTGCTCCGCTTCCATCTCCTTGCGGCGCAGGTCGAGCTCGGTGAGCAGCTGCTCGTAGCGGGCGCGCATGGCGCTCGCGTCCGTCTCGGCCTTGGCCCGGATGTGGCCGGCCTCCGCTTCGGCGCGGGCCCGCGTGTCCGCGGACTCGTCCTGGGCCAGGCGCAGCATCCGCTGCAGCCGCTCCGAGAGGCCTTCGACGCTGGTGGGCGGCTGGGCCAGCCGGTCGACCTGCCCGCGCAGGTCCGCGATCTCGCCGCGCGCGATCTCCAGCTGCCGGGCCAGGTCGCCGGCCTGCGCGATGGCGGCGTCCCGATCCGCGGTGAGCATCTTCAGGTCGGCGTCCAGCCGTTCGAGGTGCTCGTCGACCTGTGCTCGGCTGTACCCGCGCTTCGCCACGTCGAAGCCGGCTCCCAGCGGCACAAGCTCCCGTTCATCGCCAAGGCTCATGCGCCTACCGTAGTCGCAGCCGGGTCACGGAAGGGTGAGCACCCGGGGCCTGCGCCGAAAGTACCGCCCGATGCGGCGAAAGGATCTTGCCGGATCGGGCCGGATCCAGGCGGATCCCGACGCCGCGATCCGGCCCCTTTCCCGCTCAGGCGCCGCGAAACGCGTTGATCCCTTCGAGGTGCTTCGCGCGCTTCTCCTCGTTGCGGACGCCGAGGCCCTCCTGCGGTGCGAGCGCGAGCACGCCGACCTTGCCCTGGTGCGCGTTGCGGTGCACGTCCAGCGCGGCCTGCCCGGTCTCCTCCAACGCATACGTCTTCGACAACGTCGGGTGGATCAGACCCTTCGCGATCAGCCGGTTCGCCTCCCACGACTCGCGGTAGTTCGCGAAATGGGAGCCGACGATCCGCTTCAAGTTCATCCAGAGGTACCGGTTGTCGTACTGGTGCATGTATCCCGAGGTCGACGCGCAGGTCACGATCGTCCCGCCCTTGCGCGCCGCGTAGACCGACGCACCGAACGTCTCCCGGCCCGGGTGCTCGAACACGATGTCCGGGTCCTCGCCGCCGGTCAGCTCCCGGATCTTCGCCCCGAAACGCTGCCACTCCTTCGGGTCCTGCTCGGTGTCGCTCTTCCAGAACTTGTAGGCCTCGGCACTGCGGTCGATGATCAGCTCCGCACCGAGCTTCCGGCAGATCGCCGCCTTCTCCGGGCTCGACACCACACACACCGGGATGGCGCCGCCGTTCAACGCGTACTGCGTCGCATACGACCCGAGCCCACCCGACGCGCCCCAGATCAGGACGACGTCACCCTGCTTCATGTCCGCGCCGTTGCGCGAGACCAGCTGCCGATAGGCCGTCGAGTTGACCAGCCCGGGCGAGGCGGCTTCCTCCCAGGTCAGGTGATCCGGCTTCGGCATCAGCTGGTTCGCCTTGACCAACGCGACCTCGGCGAGGCCACCGAAGTTCGTCTCGAAGCCCCAGATCCGCTGCTCGGTGTCGAGCATCGTGTCGTTGTGCCCGTCCGGGCTCTCCAGCTCGACGTTCAGGCAGTGCGCGACCACCTCGTCGCCCGGCTTCCAGGTGTGCACCCCGACCCCGGTGCGCAGCACAACACCGGACAGGTCCGACCCGACCACGTGATACGGCAGGTCATGCCGCTTCGCCAACGGCGAGAGCTTCCCGTACTTCTTCAGGAACTTGAACGTCGGGATCGGCTCGAAGATCGACGTCCACACGGTGTTGTAGTTGATCGCGCTCGCCATCACCGCGACCAGCGCCTCACCGGGGCCGAGTTCTGGGACGGGCACGTCATCGACGTGCAGCGACTTGCGCGGATCCTTGTCCCGGCTCTCGAGGCCGTCGAACATGTCGACCTCGTCCGCGTGGACGGTCACCCCTCGATAGCTCTCCGGCACGGGCAACGAGCCGACCGCGGCCGACTCGCCGTTCAGGATGGCCTGCTGGATCTCGCCGAGCTGCGTCATTGATTCCTCCGGGGTCAACGGCGTTGGCGGCAGAAATTACTCGCCGGTAACTCGCGTCCACAACTGTACGAGACGAGCAGCACGAATTCACCTCGAACTGTGACGGAGCATTCTTGACCGGCTGGCCAGTCAAAGCGCACGATCAAAGCAGGAAACACCCACCCGACCAGCAGGATCACCGACGGCGGTGAGCACGAATGAGTGAAGTCTCCACGCACGCATGGACCCGCCCCCACGACTGGGCCGAGGTCGTCATCGGGGCCGTAGCCGCTCTTTCACCCCTTTGGCTGAGCACGGACACGACCGCGATGTGGACGCTGGTCGTCCTGGGAGCGCTGATCGCCCTGGACGGCCTGGCCTCGCTAGCGGTGCCGGGCGCGGTCTACGGCGAAGGCATCCAGATAGCCCTCGGCGTGCTGTTCTTCATCGCACCGTGGGTGCTGGGCTACACGTCGTTCGACGGCGCGTCCAGGACGTCCTGGATCGCCGGAGTGCTGACGGTCATCGCCGGCGCGGCGGCGATGCCGGTAGCGACCGCGGCGCACCGCACAGCGGGCCAACACTGACCCGCCCACGGACAGTCGACGCCCAGCGGCCGTGGCCGGTGCTTGAGTGGCCGGTGCCTGAGGGGCCGACGCTGACCGACTGGCAGTTGAGCGGTCGCACTGAGTGGCCGACACTGAGCGGTCTGCGCCGGCCGTCCCGCACAGGGCGCCCGGCGCAGACCGCTCAACTTGCGGGGTCGGCCCCGAACGACCGGCACCGAACGACCAGGAGGCACCGGAATGACCGAGGATTCGGCGAAAGAGCGCATCCTCTGCGCCGCCGAGGCGCTCTTCGCCGAGTCCGGCTTCGACGCCACCCCGACCTCCCGCATCGCGGAGCGGGCCGGGGTGCCGAAGGGCCTGGTGCACTACTACTTCCGGCACAAGGCCGACCTGCTCACCGCGCTCGTCGAGCGGCTGCCCGACGAGCGCATCGAACCGGCCGCGGTCGTCGTCCCCGGCGACCTCGCGGGCAGCCTTCGCCGGCTCGTCCGTGAACTGGACCACCGCTTCAGCCGGTCACTCGGGCTCTCGCACCTGCTGTGGCGCGAGGCTGACACCCACCACGTCGTCCGCGACGCTCTCCACGCGCGCTTCCAGGTCCTGGTACGGCAGGTCCGTTCGGTGATCCTGGCGGCCACCGGCGGCCACTTGTCGAACGCCGACGTCGACCGCGCGTCGGGCTTGCTCGCCCGCGCGGTCAGCCACCGGCACGCGACGGCCCGTCACTCCGACGACGACCTTCCCGCCGAGTTCGACGGCGAGCTCACCTTCATCGCGGAGTCGCTCGCAGCCAAGGCCGCATCGCCTGGCGCCACGCCCGCCGAGGCTGCGCCCGCCGAGGCTGCGCCCGCCGAGCGGAGCCGGGACAGGCCCGACCTGAGCCGCCCGACCTGAGCCGCCGCCCGGAGTGGGCCCCGGCACACCAAGTCCGGCGCGAAACCGAGAGCACGACCCACTCCGGACGGAGTGGGTCGTCCGGAATGGGCGCGGAGTGGGCGGGCTTGGCGCGCGTGGGCCCTGCGAGCGGCGGCCGACCGGGCCTTGCGGCGCCGATAGAACCGTCGGCTTCGCGTGCTGCATCGGTCGGCTGCCGGGTGGCGCACGGTCGGCGATGTGAGTCAGGCTTCCCCGCCCCGCCCCGCCCCGCCCCGCCCCGCCCCGCCCCGCCCCGCCCCGCCCCGCCCCCGTTGTGTCTTGCGCGCGATCTCGCGCCGGACTGTTGTGCCGGGCGGGGTTCCGCGTCCGCGCTAGTGCGCGGAGTCGTCCTTGGCCGGCTCTACCAGCTCCACGAGGACACCGCCCGCGTCCTTCGGGTGGACGAAGTTCACCCGGCTGTTGGACGTGCCGCGCTTCGCCTCCGCGTACAGCAGGCGCAGGCCCTGATCGCGCAGGGCCGCCGCCGCTGCGTCCACATCGGACACGCGGTACGCCAGCTGCTGCAGCCCCGGCCCGCTCTTCGCCAGGAACTTGCCGATCGCCGAGTCGTCGCGCAGCGGGGCCAGCAGCTGGATCTGTGTCTCCGTGCCCGCTGTGCCGGGCGCGCGCAGCATCGCCTCACGCACTCCCTGCTCCTCGTTCACCTCCTCGTGCGCCACTTCGAGACCGAAGTGCGCGCGGTGGAACTCGATGGCCGCGTCCAGGTCCGGGACCGCGATGCCGACGTGGTCGATGGCCGTCACGAACGGCCGCAGGGCGTCATTCATGGAGGCAGGATAGGCGGCCGCGGCACGGCGTCGAGCCGGAATCGTCGCGTGCCCCGCCTCACACTGGCTCCATCAAGAAGCCCACCCCCCGGGTATGGTCGAGCGAACTGCCCATGCGCCGAAGCTTGGAGGACGCCGTGTCCGGTTCCGTGATCCTGGGTGCCGCCCGTACACCGATCGGGCGCCTGCTGGGGTCCCTCAAGGACCTCACGGGGGCGCAGCTGGGCGGGGTCGCGATCAAAGCGGCCCTCGAACGCGCCGGGGTCGCCCCGGACGCGGTGCAGTACACGATCATGGGCCAGGTGCTGACCGCCGGCGCCGGCCAGATCCCGGCCCGCCAGGCCGCGGTCGCCGCGGGCATCCCGATGAGCGTGCCCGCGCTGACGATCAACAAGGTCTGCCTCTCCGGCCTCGACGCCATCGCGCTCGCCGACCAGCTGATCCGCGCCGGCGAGTTCGACATCGTCGTCGCCGGTGGCCAGGAGTCGATGACCCAGGCGCCGCACCTGCTGCCCAAGTCCCGCTCCGGCTTCAAGTACGGCGACACCACCCTCGTCGACCACATGGCCCACGACGGTCTCTTCTGCGCCTTCGACCAGGTCGCCATGGGCGCCTCGACGGAGAAGTACAACTCCCGCTACGGCGTCACCCGCGAGCAGCAGGACGCGTTCTCGGCGCGCTCCCACCAGCGCGCCGCCGAAGCCATCAAGAACGGCTACTTCGCCGACGAGATCGCGCCGGTCTCCATCCCGCAGCGCAAGGGTGACCCGGTCGTCATCGACACCGACGAGGGTGTCCGCGCCGACACCACCGCCGAAGGCCTCGCGAAGCTGCGCCCCGCCTTCGCCGCCGACGGCACCATCACCGCGGGCTCCGCCTCGCAGATCTCCGACGGCGCCGCCGCGGTGGTCGTGGCCAGCAAGGCCAAGGCCGAGGAGCTGGGCCTTACGGCGATCGCCGAAATCGGTGCGCACGGGGTCGTCGCCGGTCCGGACGCGAGCCTGCACGAGCAGCCGTCGAACGCCATCCTCGCCGCGCTGGCGAAGGAGAAGCTCACCGCCGACGCGCTCGACCTGATCGAGATCAACGAGGCGTTCGCCGCCGTCGGCCTGGTGTCGACCGACAAGCTCGGCATCGACCCGGAGAAGGTCAACGTCAACGGTGGTGCCATCGCGCTCGGCCACCCGATCGGGGCGTCCGGGGCGCGGCTGGCCGTGCACCTGATCCACGAGCTGCGCCGCCGCGGTGGTGGCCTCGGTGCCGCCGCGCTGTGCGGTGGCGGTGGCCAGGGCGACGCCCTGCTGCTGCGGGTGCCGTCCGCGTAGGTGATCGCCGCACTCGACCTCGACGACCTGGTCGGCCGCGCGCGGGACGGGCAATCCCGTGCCGTCGCGCGGCTGCTTTCGCTCGTCGAGGACGCCCACCCGCGTGTCGCGGAGATCGCGCGAGCGCTGACGCCGCACACCGGGCGGGCCCGGATCGTCGGGCTCACCGGCCCGCCCGGCGTCGGCAAGTCGACTTCGACGTCGGCTTTGCTGACGGCGTTGCGCGCGGAGGGCAAGCGGGTCGGGGTGCTCGCGATCGATCCGTCTTCGCCGTTTTCCGGCGGAGCGCTGCTTGGCGACCGGATCCGGATGACCGAGCACGCCACCGATCCCGGCGTGTTCATCCGCTCGATGGCCACCCGCGGGCACCTCGGCGGGCTCTCGTGGGCCACCCCGCAGGCCGTGCGCGTGCTCGACGCCGCCGGTTTCGACGTGGTGCTGATCGAGACCGTCGGGGTCGGACAGTCTGAAGTGGACGTCGTGAAGCTCGCCGACACCACCGTGGTGCTGCTCGCGCCGGGCATGGGCGACGGGATCCAGGCGGCCAAGGCGGGGGTGCTGGAGATCGCTGACGTCTTCGTCGTCAACAAGGCCGACCGCGACGGCGCGGAAGCCACGGTGCACGACCTCAAGCAGATGATCTCGCTGGCGCGCCGGGAGATCCGCGGGCCGAGCTGGCGCCAGCCGATCGTCCGGACGGTCGCGGCCAAGGGTGAGGGCGTCGACGACGTCGTCCGCGCGCTGGCCGAGCACCACGACTGGCTGGTCGCCCACGACGAGCTGGGGCGCCGCCGGGTGGCGCGGGCCCGCGACGAGGTGGAGGCCATCGCGCTCCGGCAGTTGCGGGCCGAGCTGACCGACCTGCGTGGTGGCGGCCGGCTGGCGGGCGTGGCCGAGCGGGTTGTCGCCCGGGAGCTGGACCCGTTCGCCGCCGCGGACGCGCTGATCGCGGACCTGCGGAGCTAGTGCGGGTTCCGCGGCCGGACGGAACCGGCGCACGACGCGGC
This sequence comes from Amycolatopsis sp. NBC_00348, assembly GCF_036114655.1. Lineage (NCBI taxonomy): Bacteria > Bacillati > Actinomycetota > Actinomycetes > Pseudonocardiales > Pseudonocardiaceae > Amycolatopsis > Amycolatopsis sp. NBC_00348. The sequence goes on from NZ_CP107994.1 coordinate 10,065,744, forward strand.
TGATGAGCCGGAGGATCAGAGCGCCCACGGCCACTCCCCGGTCAGGTGCGTTCTCAGCAATGCCGCGTGGGACAACGGTTTCGACAGGTTCTCGACCTCGCCGTTCGTCGTGTAGTCCAGCAGCACGATGTCCCGCTCCGCGCTCGCTTCGCGGAGTTCGCCGACCAGGTCGGCCAGCTTGTTCTCCAGGACCCAGCGGTAGGACGGCAGGTAGATCCGCCTCCGGGCCTGTTCGTACGCCAGCAGCTCCGAGCCTTCGACGCCGGTGCGGTGACCCACCACCTCGCCGTGTTTGCGGACCGTGTGCTTCAGACCCTTCATCGACGTCACGCCCAGCTTTCCGACGTCGATTCCGGTGCCGCGGAAGACTTTCAGCGCCTGCCAGATCCCTTCGACCGACGCGCTCTCGACGCCCGGTGAGTACGGCACCGGGATCCCGCCGTGCGGGTAGAACGGGCTGAACCGCACCCACGGCTCCGGTCCGCGCGACGTCACGTCCGCGATCAGCGCGCCGGGATGGCTTGCCGCCACGGTGGTTCTTCGCCGGTTGACCACGTGGACCGTCATGACTTCCCCCTTCGCCGGGCGGCGCTTTGCCGCGTGATCGAGATCGTGCTCCGGGGGTCCGACAATTTCCGGGGTCCGGCGCCGCGGTTCACCCGAGTAGATGACATGGGCGACTTTTGCCGGTTCTTCTTGTCGGTGCCGGGCCCTAGACTGCGGGACGCTCCGGAACCGGGCGATCACTGGGAGGGCGTGCAGGATGAAGAAAGCACTGGTCACCGCGCTGGCGGTCGGCGCGTTGTTCGCGGCCGGGAGCGGCGTCGCCGCCGCGGACGACACCGCGCCACCGCCGAAGACCACGCACGGCCCCTGCCAGTACACCGAGACGCCGGACGAGCCGGCTTCCCGGCCGGTGCCGCTGCCGCCCGACCCGCGGCACACCCCGGACCGCGGCAAGGTCGACGTCGCAGTTCCGACCAGCCAGGGCGCGCTTCCGCTGCGGCTCGACCGCGCGAAGGCGCCGTGCACGGTGCAGAGCTTCCTGCACCTGGCGCAGCACCGGTTCTACGACCGCACGGTGTGCCACCGGCTGACGTCGTACCCGACGCTGAAGGTCCTGCAGTGCGGCGACCCGACCGCGACCGGAGAGGGCGGGCCGGGTTACAAGTACAAGGACGAGCTGCCGGTGGACCTGCCGCCGGCACCGACCGACCCGACCGGTGCGCGCCGGGTTTACGCGCGGGGGTTGCTGGCGATGGCCAACGCGGGCCCGGCGACGAACGGTTCGCAGTTCTTCGTCGTGTACGGCGATTCCGCGCTGCGGCCGGACTACACGGTGTTCGGCACGGTCGGCGCCGCGGGCCTGCGGACGCTGGACAAGGTCGCCGCCGGCGGTATTCAGCCGACCGCGGACGACCCGGCGCCGGTCGACGGGACGCCGGTGCTGAAGACGGAACTGCTGCGCGTGCGGCCCGACTGCTGGTTCTGACGGGTACCGCGGGCCACCTCGACGGGGTAGCCCGCGGGCTCGGTGCGAGCTTGCGTGATTTGAGGCGGGTCCGGCGCGATTGGTCTGGTGTGGTCGGGCTCGGAACTCTCTTGTGATTCGGTCGATCTGGCGCGGTTGAGCCCGGAACTCTTCTGGTTGGGCCGGCCTGATGTGGTTGGACCCGGAACTCGCGTGATTGAGGCCGGAACTCGCGCAGTTAAGGCCAGAACTCGCGCGGCTTAAGCGGATGGCGTGGTCGGGCCCGCACTGGCGTGATTGGGGCCGGGATTCGCGTGGTTGAGGCCGGAAACTCGCGAGGCTGAGGCGGACCTAGTGTGGGCGGGGCCCGCGCCGGTGTGAGTGGGGCCGGAATTCATGTGGTTGGGGCCAGAAACTTGGGCGGCTGAGGCGGTTTGGCGTGGTCGGGTCCGCAACCGGCGCGATTGGGGTCGGGCTTCGGCTGGCGGGGCCAGAAACTCGGGTGGCTGAGTGGGGTTGGCGTGATTGGGCCCGGAACTCGTGTGATTGGGCTCGTGACTGGCGTGGTTGGGGCCGGGACTCGTGATGCTGAGGCCGGGACCGGGGTGGCCGGGCCGGAGTCGGGGGTGGCTGCAGCCGGGACTCGTGTTTTGAGGCCGGGGACGGAGTTGCCGGGCCGGAGCCGGGGATGGCTGGGCCGGGGCTCGTGCGATTGGGGCCGGAACTCGTGTGATCAGAGGCGGGACTCGCGTGATTGGCGGCGAGACTCGCGTGATCGGCGAGGCATCTCGTGTGATTGAACGGGCATCACGCGTGATTGGAGAGGCATCACGCGTGATTGGAGGGTCGACTCGCGTGTTTGGGAGTCGGGTCGCGTGCCTGGAGGGTCGGGTCGCGTGCCCAGAGGGTCGGCTCGCGTGCCTGGAGGGGTTGGTCCGCGGCTGGGAGGTGGGGCGCGGGGCGTGGCTGGTGGGTGGGGTTAGGTGTTGATTTCCCATAGGGCTTCTGTCAGCGTCTGGACTGCTCCTTTGAAGGCGTGTTTGGGGGGTGCTGCGTAGCCGACTATCAGGCCCCCTGGGCGGTTTGGGGTCATCCAGTAGGTGCCTAGGCCCTCTATGCCGATTGCTCGGCGGCGGCAGGCTGCCATTGCTTCTGTCTCTGTGGGGCCGTCTGGGGGGAGCATCAGCAGGAGGTGCAGGCCCGCTGCTATGCCGTGGGGGCGTACTGAGTCCGGTAGGGCCGCAAGGAGGTGCGTGCGGCGGGCTCGGTATTCCGCTCGGCTGCGGCGGATGTGCTGGTCGTAGGCGCCCGAGTCGATCAGCTCCGCCAGGGCCAGCTGGTTCAGGATGGCTGGGCGGGAGCCGCTGTCCGATAGGGCCGCGCGGACTGGCTCTACCAGGGAACGTGGTAGTACCAGCCAGGCCAGGCGGAGTGCGGGGGCCAGGGTTTTGCTTGCTGTGCCTGCGTAGATGACCCGTTCCGGTGCCAGGGCCTGCAGGGCGCCGACCTGCTGGTGGTCGAAGCGGAACTCGCCGTCGTAGTCGTCTTCCAGGATCAGGGCGCCCGAGCGGGTCAGCTGGGTGCGGCGGTGGGGGGCCAAGGTCACGCCGGTGGGGTACTGGTGTGCCGCCGTGACGACCACCGCGGGACTGTCCACTGCGGACACGTCGATGCCGTGTTCGTCGACGTCGATGCCGACGATTCGCTGGCCTTGCGCCGCCGCGATGTCCCGGTACATGCGCAGGGACGGGTTTTCGAACGCCATCTCGGCGATGCCGAGATCCGCGAGGGCCCGGGCCAGGACGGCGATCGCGTGGGAATAGCCGTGGCACACCACGATTCGCGCCGGGTCCGCGACCACACCGCGGCTGCGGGCCAGGTACGCGGCGAGCGTGTCGCGCAGCTCCGGGGCGCCCAGTTCCGACTCGTAGCCGAACGCCGCCGCCGGGGTGCGCAGCAGGGCTCGGCGGGTCGCGGTGATCCAGGCCTGGCGGGGGAACGCCGTCAGGTCCGGGCGGCCCGGCCGCAGGTCCCAGCGCGGGGCCGGGTCGCGGGGTGCCGGCCGGGGCGCGGACTGGGGGAGCGCGCCCGCCGTCGCGACGCGGGTCGGGGCGCCCTGGGCCGTGTGCAGGTAGCCCTCGGCGGCGAGGTCGGCGTAGACACGGGTGACCGTGCCGCGGGCGATGCCCAGGTCCTGGGCCAAGGCCCGGGTCGACGGCACAGTTGCGCCTGGCTGCCAGCGGCCCTCGCGGATGGCCGCGCGGATCGCCGTGGCCAGGCCGGTGCGCCCGGTTTCCGGCTGCCAGTCGAGGTGGACGTCGAGGCCGGAACTGGTCCACGAATCTGCCATGTGACTGGACCATACTCGTGGGCCAGTTCGGGCTAGCGTGAAACCATGACGAAGCGAATCGGACTCGGGCACGCGCCCGGGATCTACAAGGCACTGGCGAACGTGCAGGCCGAGGTGGACAAGGCCGCCGCCGACGCGGGGGTCGAGCAGAAGCTGATGGACCTGGTGAAGATGCGCGCCTCGCAGCTCAACGGCTGCGCGTTCTGCCTCGACATGCACAGCCGCGACGCGCTCGAGACGGGTGAGTCGCCGCGGCGGCTGTTCGTGCTCGACGGCTGGCGCGAGACGACCCTGTTCACCGAGCAGGAGCAGGCCGCCCTCGCCCTCACCGAGGCGATGACCAAGCTGGCCGCGACCCAGAGCGTCCCCGACGACGTCTACGACGAGGCCGTGCGGGTGTTCACCGAGGACCAGTACCGCGCCGTCGCGTGGCAGGTCATCGCGATCAACAGCTGGAACCGGGTGGCCGTCACCAGCCACACGCCGCTGCCGAAGCGTGACGCGTGAGCGCCGCCGCGCTCAAGGCCCTGCACGTCCCGGGCACGCCGCTGGTCCTGCCGAACGCGTGGGACGCCGACACCGCGAAGGCCGTCGAGGCCGCCGGGTTCCCCGTGATCGCGACCAGTTCGGTCGCCGTCGCGGCCGCTCTCGGGTTCCCGGACGGGGAGCAGGCGCCGGTCGACGAGATGTTCGCGGCCGCCGCGCGGATCGTGAAGGCCGTCGGCGTGCCCGTCACGGTGGACGCCGAGTCCGGCTACGGTCTGTCCGGCACCGAACTGGCCGGCCGGCTCCTGGACATCGGCGCCGTCGGCCTCAACTTCGAGGACACCGACAGCGCCACCGGGCAGGTCCGGCCGGTGGCCGTGCAGGCCGACCGGATCGCCGCCCTGCGCGAAGCGGCCGGTGACGCCCTGGTGATCAACGCCCGCGTCGACGCCTTCCGCGGCGCGAGCGACCCCCGTGACGTGCTGGCCGGCAACGTCGCCCGGGCGAAGGCCTACTTCGCGGCCGGCGCCGACTGCGTCTACCCCATCCACCTGCAGACGCCGGACGTGCTCGCGGAGTTCGTGCAGGGCGTCGGCGGCGCGGTCAACGCGCCCGCGTGGCCGGGCAGCCCGGGCATCGCCGGCCTGGCCGAGCTGGGCGTGGCGCGGATCTCGCTGGGCGGCGGCCTGTGGGGCCGCACCCGGAAGTTCCTGGCCGACACGCTGGCCGAGGTCGCCGAGGGCACCCTGCCGTACTGACCGGGGAATGGCCGAAGGCCGCCGCGAGGGGATCGGGAACACCCTCGCGGCGGCCTTCGGTGTCGGGCGGGCCGTCAGTGGGAGACGGCCTTTTCGGCGCCCGCGCCGGTGAGGGAGCGGACCTCCATCTCGGCGTACTTCTTCGCGTTGTGCTCCTTCGACAGGACCGTGCCGAGCCAGCCGAGGAAGAACGCGATCGGGATCGAGACGAGACCCGGGTTGTCGAGCGGGAACCAGTGGAAGTCGACGCCTTGGATCATCGACGCGCTCTTGCCCGTCTTGGCGTCGATCGGCTTCCCGGAGACGGCGGGGGAGAACACGATCAGGATGATCGTGATGGCCAGACCGCCGTAGATCGACCACAGCGCGCCCTGGGTGTTGAACTTCTTCCAGAACAGCGAGTAGAGGATCGTCGGCAGGTTCGCCGACGCCGCCACCGCGAACGCCAGCGCGACCAGGAACGCCACGTTCTGCCCGTTGGCCAGGATGCCGCCGAGGATCGCGACCGCGCCGATCACCAGCGCGGTGATCCGCGCGACCTTCACCTCCGAACCCGGCGTGGCCTTGCCCTTCTTGATGACGCTGGCGTAGACGTCGTGGGCGAAGGACGCCGACGCCGTGATCGTCAGGCCCGCCACCACGGCGAGGATCGTGGCGAACGCGACCGCCGCGATCAGGCCCAGCAGGACCGGCCCGCCCAGTTCGAGCGCGAGCAGCGGTGCGGCCGAGTTCGCGCCGCCCGGGGCGGCCTTGATCTTGTCCGGGCCGACCAGTGCACCCGCGCCGTAGCCCAGCACCAGCGTGAACAGGTAGAACACGCCGATCAGCACGATCGCCCAGACCACCGAGCGACGCGCGTCGCGGGCGGTCGGCACGGTGTAGAAGCGCATCAGCACGTGCGGCAGGCCCGCGGTGCCCAGCACCAGCGCGATGCCGAGGGAGAAGAAGTCCAGTTTGGACGTTCCGGTGGCGCCGTACTGCTTGCCCGGGCCGAGCAGCGCTTCACCCGTCTTGCCCGCCTTGTCGACCGCGCCCTGCAGCAGCGACGAGAAGTTGAAGCCGTACTTCCCGAGCACCCACAGCGTCATCACCAGCGCGCCGACGATCAGCAGCGCGGCCTTGATGATCTGGACCCAGGTGGTGCCCTTCATGCCGCCGATGAGCACGTAGGCGATCATGATCACGCCGACGATGACGATGACCAGCGACTGGCCGGTCTTGCCCTCGATGCCCAGCAGCAGCGCGACCAGGCCGCCCGCGCCGGCCATCTGGGCCAGCAGGTAGAAGAACGACACGACCATCGTCGACGTCGCGGCCGCCGCCCGGACCGGCCGCTGCTTCATCCGGAACGCCAGGACGTCGCCCATCGTGAACTTGCCGGTGTTGCGCAGCAGTTCCGCCACCAGCAGCAGCGCGACCAGCCAGGCCACGAGGAAACCGATGGAGTAGAGGAAGCCGTCGTAGCCGTAGATGGCGATCGCGCCCGCGATGCCGAGGAACGACGCCGCGGACAGGTAGTCACCCGAGATCGCGATGCCGTTCTGCGGGCCGGTGAACGCGCGGCCGGCGGCGTAGTAGTCCGACGCCGTCTTGCTGTTGCGGCTGGCCCGGAACACGATCACCAGCGTGATGATCACGAACACACCGAAGATGCTGATGTTGAGGAGCGGGTTGCTGCCTTCGACTCCCGCGGCGATGGTGGTGATCACGCCTGCTCCCCCTTCGTGCTGTCGGCTTCGATGTCCTCGCGGATCTTCTCCGCGATCGGGTCGAGACGGCGGTTCGCGTAGCGGACGTAGAGCCCGGTGATCACGAACGTCGAGACGAACTGCAGGAGACCGAAGATCAGGCCGATGTTGACGTTGCCGAAGACCTTCGTGCTCATGAAGCCGTGCGCGTAGTCGGCGAGCAGGACGTAGAGCAGGTACCAGAGCAGGAACAACGCCGCCATCGGGAAGACGAACCGGCGCAGGCGGCTGCGCAGCTCCCGGAACTCGGTGCTTTCGTGCGCGCGTTCCCAGATGGCGTCGGCCGTTTCCGGGGGTCCGCCGGGTTCCGTCGTGCTCATGCTGCTCCCTTGCGGCATTGCGAAATGTGGTCCGCGTCACCGTAGGGAGGAGTAAGGCCCGCGTGAAGAATCAGCGGCTCAACAACCTCGCGAGACGACGAACGGTTGACGAACGGTCGCGCGGCCTGGCCGAACGGGGTTCGTCCAGGTGCAGGCGGAGCATCGCCGACGTCGCCCAGAGCGGGGGCCGGCCGCGCAGGGAGACCAACGCCATTACGCCGAACGCCAGCGGTACCGACCAGGGTGCCGGTTGCTGCACCAGGATCGCCACCCAGCCGTGCAGCTGCGGGCCGGCGAGGGCGAACAGGATCGAGCCGGACGACGCGAGCAGCCCGGTCAGCACGCCGGCGATGCCGCCCGCCGCGGTCAGCCGCGGCCACCAGATGCCGAGCACGAGCAGCGGGCAGAACGTCGACGCGGCGACGGTGAAGCCCCACGTGACGAGCACCCCGGCGTCCAGCTCGGCCGAGCGCAGGGCCAGCAGCACCATCACGCCGGCGACGCCGAACACGGCGAACCGCAGCCGGCGCAGCCCACCCGGCACGAGGTCGTGGGCGAGCGCCCCGGACATCACCAGCAGCAGCCCGAGCGACGTCGCCAGGAACGCGGCGAACGCGCCCGCGGTCAGCAACGCCGTGAAGAACCCGCCGGCCCAGCCACTGTCCACTTGGTACGGCAGGGCGACGACGACGGTGTCGGTCGCGCCGGAGAGGTACAGGCCGGGGACCAGGACGCGGCCGAGGACGCCGTAGATGCCGGGGAAGAGGTAGAAGATCCCCAGCAGGGCCACGGTGATCGCGGCGGTGCGGCGCGCGGCGCGGCCGTCCGGGCTGGTGTGGAAGCGCATGAGCACGTGCGGCAGGCCCATCGTGCCGAGCATGGTCGCGATGAGCACGGACCACGTGCCCAGCAGCGGGTAGCCCTGGTCGCCGAGGTCGAGCAGCGGGCGCCGCCAGTCCGGGCCGCCCAGCGGCGCGCCGCCGCGGACCGCGGGCACCGCCGTGCCTTCGCCGAACACGACGACGTCCTGGCTGTGCGCGGTGAACTCCCCTGGCGGCAAGGTTTCCGCGACGCCGTTGCGCTCGACGGCGGTCGGTTCGCGGATCACCATGGTGACGTCGACCTCGAACTTCACCGGCGTCTCGCGGGTGAAGTGGGTGAACTCGACGGGGTTCAGCGCGTCGGCCCGGTTCACCGCGCCCGCCTGCAGCACCAGCCAGATCGCCGGGATCAAGAACAGCAACAGCTTGAGCACGAATTGGAACGCCTGGACGTACGTCGCCGCGCGCATCCCGCCCAGTGCGAGCGTGACGCTGACCGCGGCGCCGGCCAGCACGACGCCGACCCAGTACGGCGTCCCGCCCACCGCCGTCAGCACGAGCCCCGCGGTGCGGAACTGCGGGACGACGTAGATCGTGCCGATCACCAGCACCACGACTGCGGCGAGGCGGCGCAGGGCGGGCGAGTTGAGCCGGGCTTCGGCGAAGTCGGGCACGGTCAGCGCGCCCGAGCGCCGCATCGGCGCGGCGACCAGCACGAGCATCGCGATGTAGCCGGCGGTGAAGCCGACCGGGTACCAGAGCGCGCCGATGCCGTCCTTGACGACGAGCCCGGCGACGCCGAGGAACGACGCCGCCGACAGGTACTCACCCGACACCGCGGCCGAGTTGACCAGCGGCGAGATCCGCCGGGACGCCACCAGGAAGTCCGACGTCGTGCGCATCGCGGCGACCCCGCGGACGCCGATCAGCAGCGTCATGAGCACGACCGGTGCGACGGCGAGCGCGACGCCCACTACTCGTCCTCGATGCGCTCGGCGCGGCGCAGCTGCCAGCGCGCCAGCAGCGCCATCGACGGGTACGGCAGGACCGCGATCATCAGCCAGGACAGCGGGATCCCCAGCAGCCGCACGGAGTCGAGGCCGGGGAAGATCGCGAACACGCCCGGCAGGCCCAGCAGCAACGCGAACATCAGCACCAGCGCGGGGAGGCCGTGCCGGCGTTGCGCGCGGTACAGCGCGGTGGCGCGCTGGGTCTCCGCCGGTGGCAGCCGCGGGACCCGCCAGCGGCCGCGTGAGCGACGTCGTGCGTGGGCGAGGCGCGTCTGCGGGCTGGTCACGGCCACCCGCCGGATCCTGCTCATCGCGCGCCCGGTCCGAGCCGGCCGCGCTGGGCGGCTTCGAGCAGCCTGTCCCGCAGGTCGCGGGCGTGGCGCCGGCTGACCGGGACGTCGCCCGCCTCGGTGTGCGCGAGCAGCCCGCCCGCGCTGTCGCTGCGCAGCTCCAGCACCGCGCCGACGGCGAGCAGGAACCCGCGGTGCACCCGGCTGAACCCGGTGCCCTCCCAGTACTCCTCGAGCCGCGAGATCGGCATCCGCACCAGGTGCACGCCGCCGCGCGTGTGCAGCCGGACGTAGTCGCCGTGCGCCTCGACGAACAGGACGTCGTCGCGGCGGACGTAGCGGGTGCGGCCGCCGGACTCGACCGGCAGCGCGGCCATCGCGTCCGGCGTCGAGCGCGAAGACGGCGTCGCCATCCGGCCGACCTTCGCCAGCGCGGCGGCCAGGCGTTCGGCCCGGACCGGCTTGAGCAGGTAGTCGACCGCGCCGATGCCGTACGCGGTGACGGCGTGGCCGTCGTGCGCCGTGACGAACACGATCACCGGCGGCTCGCTCAGCTTCGCCAGCAGCGACGCCAGTTCGAGCCCGTCGAGCCCGGGCATCGAGATGTCGAGGAACACCGCGTCGAACCGGTCGGCCTGAAGCAGCTTCAACGCCTTCAGCGCGTCACTCGCGCCGACGACTTCGCCGACTTCGGGCGCTTCGCGCAGCATCCGGCAGAGTTCGTCCAACGCGGGTGGCAGGTCGTCGACGGCGAGCACGCGCAGGCCCGTCACGGCAGCACCCCCGGCTGGAACAGCGGCACCCGGACGATCACCCGGGTGCCCGCCCCGACCTCGGTTTCCACGGTGAGGCCGTACCAGGCGCCGTAGACGTCCCGCAGCCGTCTGTCCACATTGGCCAGTCCGAGACCGGCCGGGTCGTCCTCGCCGACGCGCCCGGCGAGCAGGTCCGCGGCCCGCTTCGGATCCATGCCGACCCCGTCGTCCTCGACGAAGATCACGCAGTCGTTCCCTTCCGCCTGGCCGTGCACCTGGACCAGCCCGGCCTCGGGACGCGGCTCGATGCCGTGCCGGATCGCGTTCTCCACCAACGGTTCCAGCACGAGGTACGGGACGGCGACGGCGAGGATCTCCGGCGCCACCCGCACCTGGACGCGCAGCCGTTCGCCCAGCACCGCGCGCTGCAGCGCCAGGTACGTCTCGATCGCGCGGAACTCCTCGGCGACGACGGTGTACTCGCCGTGCCGGGCCAGGCTGTAGCGCGTGTAGTCGGCGAAGTCGAGCATCAGATCGCGCGCGCGGTCGGGATCCGAGCGCACCAGCGACGCGATGACGGTGAGCGCGTTGTAGACGAAGTGCGGCGACATCTCGGCCCGCAGCGCACGCAGCTCGGCCTGCGCGGCCTGTTCCGCGGACGCTTCGAGCCGGCCGCGTTCCAGCGCCCGGATGACGAGGTCCGCGGCCTGGCCGGCGACGGCGTCCCGGACGTCGCCGACGACCAGCAGCGCCCCGGCCAGCTCGTCGTGGGCGTGCAGCGGCAGCACGAGGACGTCGTCGGCGGAGCCCGGTTCCTCGCTGTGCAGGACGCCGTCCAGCACCGTCGCGACGACGTCGTCCGGTCCGGGACGGCCCGACCAGAGCAGCACGCCGGACAGGTCGGTGAGGCCGACGCCGGGGAAGCCGAACAGCCGCCGCAGGCCGTGCGCGGCGCGGCGGGCGCGGGTGCCGGAGAGGCCGTCGCGCAGGTCGTCGGTGATCCGGCGGGCCGCGGCGAGCACCGGCAGCGGATCGGCACGGGACGCCGCCCGCAGGTGCAGCGCGGTCATCGGGCTCCCCTCGGCGACGGTGTCCAGGGCAGTAGATCCTACGGTGCCGTCCGTCGGCTAGAGGCTCTCGTCCTGGTCGGCGAGCACCTTGGCGTGCCGCCGGAAGCGGCGCCACGTGCTGTATTCGCCGCTCGCGGGGGCCGGTACCTCGGCCAGGCGGCTCGGGAAGGGCCGGTCCGGCAGTGAGATCCAGCCCGTCGTGCGCGTCTCCTTCACCGCCACCCGCACCGGGCGGAACGTCGTCGGGTCGAGGTCGTCGCTGTGCCGGACGACCTCCTCGTAGAACCAGGCCGACGTGATCAGCGCGAGCACGCCCCGCGACGTCCTGAGGGCCTTCTTCAGCGGAGGCGCCTCCAGGAGCCGGAACGAGTGGTTGATCGCCGGCGCCGTGACGCCGTTGTCGTCGTAAGCGACCTCGCCCGCGTGCAGCGCCATCCGGAGCCGGATCCGCGCCTCGGCGTGGTGCGTGCGGTTGTGGCGGTGCAGCGCCACGGCGAGCGCGTTGGGCAGGTACTCGACGAACGGCCCCTTGGGGATCTCCGGTGGGGCCAGGACGAAGACGCCGTCGCCGCAGTCCTCGGTCCGGCAGCCCGCCCACGGGACACCGGCGTCGTCGAAGGCCCGGCGCAGCGCCCGGTAGAGGCCCTCGCGCAGCGCCAGGCGGTGCGGCGTGGTCCGGCGCGGGTCGCCGTACCCCTCCACGTCCACCGCGAAGATCGTCCGGTGCACAGCCGGCCGTTCGTAGTTCATCGCACCCCTCCCGGCGACACATGCATGTGCTGATGCATGTGCAGCCAGTGTGACGGAAGTCGGCCGTCCGGGGGAATGGGTCATGCGGTGAACGGTTCCCCCACCACGGTGACCGGCAGGGAGGGAAAGCCCAGCTCAGAGGCCCTGTGAGTGGTGCGCACACCTCTCACGGGGCCTCTGACGGACCGGAAGGGATCAGCAGCTCTGCTTGTAGAAGTACTGAGAGTTGGCGTCCATGTCGTCCTTGGTGATCGAGTGCAGCTGCGCGGTCAGGTTCCGCGTCACCGGCTTGCCCTCGAGCGCCGCGACGGCCTGGTCGACCCCCTGGGTGCCGATCGACGCCGGGTCCTGGGCGATCAGGGCCTGGTACTGGCCGCTCTTGAGGCCCTCGACCTCGGACGGGCTGGCGTCGAAGCCGATCAGGTTGACCGCGCCGACCTTGCCGGAGTTGCGGAGGCCGGTCGCCGCGCCTTCACCGGTGTTGAGGTTGGTCGCGAAGACGCCGATCAGGTCCGGGTTGGCGGCCAGCGCGGCCGTCACCTTGGACGCGGCCTGGTCGGGCTCGTTCTGGGTGAACTGGACGCCGATGGACTTCAGGGCCGGCGTGTTCTTCAGCTCCTCTTCGAAGCCCTTGACGCGAGCGGCCGTCGTCGACGTGCCGGCGATCGTGTCGAGCACCAGCACCGAACCGCTCTTGCCGGCGGCCAGCTTGACCATGGTCTGCGCGGCGAGCTTGCCGCCCGCGGCGTTGTCCGACGAGACGGACGACTCGGCGACACTCGTGTCCTTGAGCGAGGTGTCGACCTCGACGATCTTCGTGCCGCGTGCCTTGACCTGCTGGATCGGCGCGAGCATCGCCGTGTCGTCGGTCGGCGCGATCAGCAGCGCGGCCGGCGGGTTCGCGCCGAGCGCGTTGACGAGCTGGGTCTGCAGGGGCGCGTCGAACTTCTGGGGCGCCTGCGTGGTCAGCTCGTAGCCGAGCTTCTTGGCCTCGGCCTGCGCGCCGCACTGCAGCGAGATGTAGAACGGCTCGGCCTGCACGCCCGGGATCAGCGCCAGCTTCTTGGCGTTGGCCGAGTTGGCCTGGCTGCTGCCCCCGCCGGTGTCGCCCACCGTGCCGGAACCGCACGCGGTGAGCAGCGCGGCGGCGGACGCCAGCGCCCCGGCCGCGACGAGCGTCTTGGTCAAGTTCATCGGAAGCACCTCTTTGTACTCGGGGGAACTCGGGAGTCTCGGGAGCGGGGTCAGCGGGAGTTGCGCTGGCGGCGGCGCCGCTGGTCGAACCAGACGGCCGCGATCAGCACCGCGCCGACCGCGATCATCTGCCAGAAGTCCGGGACGCCGGTGATGTTGAAGCCCTTCTTCAGGACCGCGGGGATGAACACGCCGATCACGGTGCCGAGCACCGAGCCGACGCCGCCGAAGAGGCTCGTCCCGCCCATCACCGTCGCCGCGATGGCGTTGAGGTTGTCGCTGGTGTGCCCGGTGATGGTGGTCGAGTTGTAGTAGGCCAGCGACAGGAACCCGGCGAGCCCGGCCAGCACGCCGGTCAGCGTGTAGACCTTCATCAGGTGCGCGGTGACGCCGATGCCGGCGCGGCGCGCGCCTTCGGCGTTGGAGCCGATGGCGAAGGTGTAGCGGCCGAACTTCGTGGTGTGCAGCAGCCACGCGCCGATCAGCGTGATCACCACGGCGATCAGCACCAGGTTCGGCACGACGCCGAACGACGTGCCGTAGCCGAGCTGCTTGTTGAGCACCACCGGGACCGTGCGCACGTCGCTGCCGTTGTTGATGAGCAGGGACGCGCCGAGCGCCGCGCCCATCGTGCCGAGGGTGACGATCAGCGGCGGGATGCCCGCGACCGCGATGAGGAAGCCGTTGACCAGGCCCCACGCCGTCCCGGCGAGGATGGCGACGACCAGCCCGACGACGATCACGCCCCAGCCCGCGCCGCCGGCGTCACCGCCGGACATGGCTTCCATCGTCTTGCCGCCGACCATGCCCGCGAAGATGAGCACCGAGCCCACCGACAGGTCGATGCCGGAGGTGATGATCACGAACGTCATGCCGACCGAGAGCACCAGCAGCACGGCTGTCTCGATGAGCAGCAGCTGGAAGTTGTACACCGTCGGGAACGCGTCCGGCGCGAGCACGCTGAACACGATGATCAGCGCCACCAGCACCAGCGCGATCCAGAAGGTGTTGGCACCGACGAGGCGTTTCCCCAAGGGGCGCTTGCCGAAGCCTTCCTCCACAGTGGACTGGATTTCCGGGGCCGGGGCGCTCACGCCGCCTCCTCCTGCACGAGGGCGCCGGTCATCGCGGCGACGAGGTCTTCCAGCTTGGTGTCGGACCCGGTGAACCGGGCCACCCGCTTGCCGAGCCGGAGCACCTCGACGCGGTCGGCGACCGACAGCACCTCGGGCATGTTGTGGCTGATCAGCACGACGGCGATGCCCTTGTCGCGCACCTTCTTGATGACGTCGAGCACGCGCTCGCGCTGCACGACACCCAGCGCGGCTGTCGGCTCGTCCATGAACACGACCTTCGACGCCCAGACGACCGACCGCGCCACCGCGACGCTCTGGCGCTGCCCGCCGGACAGCGAGCCGATCGGGACGTCGGTGCTCTGCAGCGTCACGCCGAGCCGCTGGAACTCCTCGATCGCCCGGCGGCGCATCTCGGCCTTGTCCAGCATGCCCAGCTTGCCGAGGATCCCCTTGCGGTGGATTTCCCGGCCCAGGAACAGGTTCGCGGCCGGATCCAGCTCGGGAGCGACGGCCAGGTCCTGGTAGACGGTCTCGATGCCGAGGCGCCGGGCCGTCGTCGGGGAGTCGAAGTGCGCCTCCGCGCCGTCCAGGAGGATCTTCCCCGACGTCGGCTGCTCCGCGCCGGAGAGGCACTTGACCAGGGTGGACTTGCCGGCGCCGTTGTCGCCGATCAACGCCGTCACCTCACCCGCGCGGGCCTGGAACGACGCCCCGCGCAGCGCCTCGACCGACCCGTAGTGCTTGGTCAGGTCGACCGCGTCCAGCAGGATTTCGCTCATCCGGTCCGCCCTTCGAGGGCCGGCGGGCGGCAGCGGATCACCGTCGCGGTGCCGGCCAGCTCGGTCTGGCCCGCGTCGAACGGGACCACGTAGGTGTCGCCCTTCGCCAGCGCGTGCTCGCCGCCGTGCTCGGTGCGCAGGGTGCCCGCGCCGTCGAGGACGACCAGCACCGCGAACGACGGGTCGAGTGACAACGTTGTCAATTTGGTCGTGCGAAGCTGCTCGGCTTGGAAGAACCGCTCCGATCCGGCGGCCAGCAGATCCACCGTGGCCGCGGTGTCGCCCGCGGTCCGCTTGATGATGGTCTCGAGGCGCTCGGCGTCCCAGCCGGACGTGTCCAGCGCCTGGATCGCGGTGTCGAAGCCGAGGCCGAGGTGGCCCTTCTCCGGCGAAGCGAGGAAGTCACGCCACTCGATGGTCAGCGAGAAGTCCGTCGGCTGCTGCAGCTCGACGACGAACACGCCCTCGCCGATCGCGTGCGGCAGGCCGGAGGGGATGTAGACGGTGTCGCCCGCGGTCACCGGGACGCTGTTCAGCGCCCCCAGCATCGACGGCACGTCCTGCTCCCGCGTCCACTCGGACACGGTGTCCTTGGTGAGCGTCTCCTTGAAGCCGGGGTAGACGCGCGGGTCGTCGCCGTAGGTGCCGACCACGATCCACGCCTCGGTCTTGCCGAAGTGCGAGTCGAAGTGCTGCTTCGCGAACGCGTCGGAAGGGTGGAAGTGCACCGGCAGCCGCTGGCCCGCGTCGAGCAGCTTGACCAGCAGCCCGGTCGACGTCCCGAGCGCCTCGACATGCTTGGCGCCGAGCCACGCCGGGGCGTCGGCCTCGACGGCGTCGCGCAGCCAGGCGCCGTTCGGGAGCCGGGTCAGGCCGTTGGTCTCCTGGCCGAACATGGTGCTGACCGAGGCGACCCAGTCCTCCGGGCCGAACTTCTTGTCGGGCGAGGCGCCGCGCAACGCCGCGATGGCGTCGCCCCCGCGGTAGAACTGCGGCGGCTGGTTGGCCGGAAGCCGGATCGGTTCGAGGGTCACGGGGCGACCTCACCGGAACCACGGGCGACGAGATGCACGGGCAGGACGACCTTTCTCGGCGGGGACTGATCTCCTTGGACACGGGCGAAGAGCAGCTCGGCCGCGGCGTGGCCCAGTGCGCTGACGTCGTGCGCGATCACGGTGACGGGCGGGTCGAGCAGATCCGCCAGCTCGAAGTCGTCGAAGCCGACCATCGCCGGGCGGTACTCGGCGTGGGCCAGGGCCCGCAGCAGGTGGACGGCGACCCGGTTGTTGCCCGCGATCACCGCGGTGGCGGCGTCGGGCCCGTGCAGCAGCCGCTTGACGGCGTCGCCGACGCCCTCCTGGGTCGGCGTGCGCATGGAGACCAGCGACTCGTCGTAGGAGATGCCGTTGCGCACGCAGCCCTCGCGGAACCCGCGCAGGCGCTCGGCCGCGGTGAAGATGTCAGGGCTGTCGCCGAGGAACGCGATCCGCCGGTGGCCGTGTTTCGCCAGGTGCGTGACGGCTTCGATGGTGCCGCCGAGGTTGTCGACGAGCACGGTGTCGGCGACGATGTCGCCCGCCGGGCGGTCGATGAACACCACGGGCGTGCCCGCGCGCATCTCCGGCACCAGGTAGCCGTGCTGCAGGCCGGCCGGGACGACGAGGATGCCGTCCACCCGCCGCGCGCAGAACTCCAGCACGAGCTCGCGCTCGCGGTCGGAGTTCTCCTCGGACGAGCCGGTGAGCACCTGCCGGCCGAACGACGTCGCGATGCGTTCCACCGCGCGGTTCAGCTCGGAGTAGAAGGGGTTGCCGACGTCCTCGACGATCAGCCCGATGGTCCCGGTGGTCGACCCGCGGCGCAGGTTGCGCGCGCCGAGGTTGCGCCGGAAACCCAGCTGCTCGATGGCCGCCATGACCCGCTCGGCGGTGTCCGGGTGCACCGCCGGTTCGTCGTTGACCACGCGCGAGACGGTCTTGATGGACACGCCCGCCAGCCTGGCCACATCGCTCATCGTGGCCCGGCGGCTCGCGGTGCGCGTGCTGCCGTCCCGGTCCCGGCCGGGTGGAGACAACGTTGTCATAGTGCACGGGATTGAACGCCAAGGTCCCGGTGCTTGTCAACGCCTTGGGCGCGGATTGTGCCGATTCGACTACGGAAGTTGTAGGTCAGACGGCTGATCAGCTTGTCCGGAAGTGGACAGGTGTTGACAGCACCCTTGACTGTCTCGTGAGCCGCTGCCCAAGGTGGCCCGGTTCGACCGAGCGCGCGACAAGGTTGTCATTCACCCTCTGGTCGCGCTGATGTGGTGGAGAGGCGATGGCGATGGCGCGAGCGCGCTGGAGAGCCGGTTTAACCTTCCTGAGCTTGGCAGTAGTGGCCGCGGTGGCCCCCGCGATGCCCGTTGCCGCGGCTCAGGCGACTGATTTCGCGAAGTGGGTCAACCCGTTCGTCGGCACCCGGCCCGGCGGCGAGGACCACGGCACCGGTGGCGGTGCCGGCAACACGTTCCCCGGCGCGGTCGCGCCGTTCGGCATGGTCCAGTGGAGCCCGGACACGGTGAAGTCCCAGCCCGGCGGGTACTTCTACGACGACAACGCGCTGAACGGCTTCAGCCTGACGCACCTTTCGGGCGCGGGCTGCTCGACCTACCAGGACATCCCGTTCATCCCGTTCGTCGGCGAGGTCTCGACGTCCCCGGCGACCGACCCCGCGCACTACACGTCGAAGTTCTCGCACGCCAACGAACACGCGACGGCGGGCGCCTACGACGTCACCCTCGACAGCGGCGCGAAGGTCGAGCTGAGCGCGACCCAGCGCACCGGCTCGGCGCGGCTGACCTACCCGGCCGGCGCGTCCTCGACGCTGCTGGTGAACACGTCCGGCTCGGTCAACGGCACCGACGACGCGTCGATCACCCTCGGCAAGGACACCATCAGCGGCTGGGCCACGAGCGGCCGGTTCTGCGGCGCGCAGAACAGCTACCGCGTCTACTTCTCGGCCAAGTTCGACACGCCGTTCGAGTCGATCGGCACCTGGAAGAACGGCGCCGTGACGCCGGGCAAGTCCGCCGAAACCGGTGGCGCCAGGGCGAAGGTCGCGCAGCCCAACGGCGTCGGCGCCTCGATCGCGCGTCCGGCCAAGGCCAAGCAGCAGGACACCACCGTGTCCGGCCCGGGCAGCGGCGGGTACGTCACCTTCGCCAACCTCAACGGCGCGCAGGTGAACGTCCAGGTCGGACTGTCCTTTGTGTCCGTCGACGGCGCGAAGGCCAACCTCAAGGCCGAGAACACGAAGAAGTCGTTCGACACCGTGGCCGCGTCCGCGCGCAAGGCGTGGAACGACCAGCTCGGCAAGATCGCCGTCACCGGTGGCTCGGACGCCGACCTGACGACGTTCTACACCTCGCTGTACCACTCGCTGATCCAGCCGAACGTCTTCTCCGACGTCGACGGCCAGTACCCGGGCTTCGACGGGCGGATCCACAAGGCCGACAAGGGCCACGCGATGTACACGAACTTCTCCGGCTGGGACATCTACCGCTCGGAGGCCCCCCTCCTGGCGACGATCGACCCGAAGGAGACCTCGGACATCGTCCGGTCGATGATGGCCTACGCCGAGCAGGGCGGGTCGTGGGACCGCTGGACGGTGGCCAACGACTACACCGGCGTGATGAACGGCGACCCGTACCACATCATCGTGTCCAGCGCGTACGCGTTCGGCGCGCGTGACTTCGACGCCCAGAAGGCGTTGCTGCTCATGATCAAGGGCGCCACCCAGCCGACGCAGGGTTACACCGAGCGGCCGGGCCTCGACGACTACCAGAAGCTCGGTTATGTGCCGGGCGCCGGCGCGGACACGCTCGAGTACACCAGCGCCGACTTCTCCATCGCCGAGTTCGCGAAGCGGCTCGGGGACAGCGCGACGTACACGACGTTCATGAAGCGCGCGCAGAACTGGCAGAACCTCTACAACCCGGGCACCGGTCACCTGCAGCCGCGCAACGCGGACGGCTCGTTCGCCGGCACCTACGACCCCGCCAGCTCGCAGGGCTGGGTCGAGGGCAACGGCGCGCAGTACGAGTGGATGGTGCCCTACGACCTCGGCGGCGTCGTGACGGCCTTCGGCGGCCCGGCGGCGACGCAGTCCCGGTTGGACACCTTCTTCACGAAGCTGAACGCGGGCACGCAGGAGCCGTACGCCTTCATGGGCAACGAGCCGAACTCCAACGCGCCGTACGTCTACTCCTACACCGGCGCCCCGGCCAAGACCCAGGCGATCGTGCACCGCTCGATGGACGAGCTGTACAACCCGCGTCCCGAGGGCCTGATCGGCAACGACGACCTCGGCCAGATGTCGGCCTGGTACGTCTGGTCCGCGCTCGGCATCTACCCGGAGATCCCGGGCCGCGCCGAGACGCTGCTCGTCACCCCGCGCTTCGAGCACGCCGTGCTCACCACCGGCGCGGGCAAGAAGATCACCGTCAACGCGCCGGGCACCGGCGACTACGTGGGCAGCCTGAAGGTCAACGGCGGCGCGTCGTCGAAGGCGTGGCTGCCGGAGGCGCTCATCTCCAGCGGTGGCACGCTCGACTACACCCGCTCCGCCACGGCCACCTCGTGGGGCAGCGCCGCGGCCGACGCGCCGCCGTCGTTCCGCGAGCAGGAGAAGCCGAGCCTGTCCTTTGTGGACCCGTCGCGCGCGGTGACGCCGGCGGGCTCGACGTCGAAGGCGTCGGTCGGCGTCCAGGACCTCTCCGGCACGGCCCGGACCTGGACCTACACCGCGGGCAGCGTCGACGGGATCACGCTGACGCCGGCGACGGGCAGCATCGCCGTCCCGGCGGGCGGCAAGGCGCACGCCGACCTGACGGTTTCGGTGCCGGCGGGGCTGGCCGACGGTGCGCGTCGCATCCCGGTGACGTTCTCGGCACCGGGTGTGGCTTCGACGCAAGCGGTGCTCACGGTGCTGGTCGCCCAGCCGAACAGCTGGCTGGCCACGGTCGACAACGCGGGCATCTCGCCGGACTCCGACTCGTCGGCGGCCAACTTCGACGGCGGCGGCTGGAGCTACTCGGCCGACGCGCTGGCCGCGGCCGGCGCCACCCCGGGTGGCACGGTGACCAGTGACGGTATCAAGTTCACCTGGCCGTCGTTCCCGGTCGGCGACCCCGACAACGCGGTCGCGAACGGCCAGACGGTCAACGTCACCGGCACGGGCACCCGGCTCGCGCTGCTCGGCGCCGGCTCGAACGGCAACGCGCAGGGCACGCTGACCATCACCTACACCGATGGCAGCAAGTCGACCGCCACGATCGGGACGTCCGACTGGACGCTCGGCGGTGGCGGCGCGCAGCCGTCGTTCGGCAACCGGATCGTGCTGTCGACGCCGTACCGCAACGCTTCGGGCACTGACCCGCAGCAGATCCGCACGATGGTGTTCGGCACGAACCCGATCACCCTCGACGCGGGCAAGACGGTGGCCAGCGTGACGCTGCCGTCGAACGTCAGCGGCGGCGTGCTGCACGTCTTCGCCATCGCCGTCGGTTAGCAGTTGTGGTCCGTGAAGGCCTCCTTACCGGCTCTTATGGCCGGGAAGGAGGCCTTCACGGCTTTTCGTCGTTTCAGGGAGGAAGCTCGATGAGGAGCAAGGTCCTGGCGGGCGCGTTGACGCTCGCCGTCGTGGCGACGGGGGTGAGTCCCGCGGTCGCTTCGGCCTCCGGCGGGGACGCCCTCGACGCCGTCAACACGTTCATCGGCACGCAGGACGAGGGCAACACGTTCCCCGGCGCGTCGGCGCCGTTCGGGATGACGCAGGTCAGCCCCATCACCTCGCACTACGCCGGCTACCGCTACACCGACACCGCGATCCGCGGCTTCGGCCACTTCTTCCTGTCCGGCGCGGGCTGCTGGGAGCAGGGCGGCCTCGTCTCGACGCTGCCCACGACCGGCGAGATCGGGCCGGGCAAGGCGTTCGACACGACGAAGGCCGCGACCTTCGACCAGACGAAGTACGCGGCGCCGTTCACCCACGACGGCGAGGTCGGCAAGCCCGGCTACTACAAGGTCCACCTGACCGGCTACGGCGGCGTCGACGTCGAGACGACGGCGGCGACCCGCGCCGGCGTCGAGCGGTACACCTTCACGAAACCGGGTGACGCCAACGTCTTCGTCAACGTCGGGCAGGCCAACGACAAGGAGCCGGTGACCGGCAGCAGCATCCGGGTCGTGGACGACCGGACCGTCGAAGGCACGGTCGAGTCGCAGGCGTTCTGCGGCGGCAAGTCCTACACGACGTACTTCACGACGAAGTTCGACAAGCCGTTCAAGTCCTCGGGCACGTGGTCGCCGACCGGCGGCACGCCCGGTTCGCGCGAGTCGAGTGGCGGCGCGGGCCTGCGCGGCGCGTGGCTGACCTTCGGCGGTGGCGGCCAGGTCACCGCGACCACCGCGATCTCCCAGGTGGACGCGCAGGGCGCGCGGGTCAACCTGGCGGCCGAGCACATCCGGTCGTTCGACGCGGCTAAGGCCGACGCGCAGCGCACCTGGCGGCGGGAACTGTCCAGTGTGGACATCAAGGGCGGCGCGCCCGACGACCGGACGGTGTTCTACACCTCCCTCTACCACACACTGCTGCAGCCACTGACCGCGAACGACGCCGACGGCCGCTACTACGGCTTCGACAAGAAGGTCCACCGCGCGATCGGCTGGACGTACTACGACTTCTTCTCGCTGTGGGACACCTACCGCACGCAGAACCAGCTCTTGGCGCTGCTGCGGCCGGACCGCGCGAAGGACATCGCCAAGAGCATCCTGGCCATCCACGACCAGGGCGGCTGGCTGCCGCGGTGGGCGTACGCCAGCCAGGAGACGAACACGATGACCGGTGACCCGGTCACACCGTTCCTGGTGGACCTTTGGCGGTTCGGCGCGCTCTCGGGCAACGAAATGCGCGCCTACCAGGCGTTGCTGCAGAACTCGACGCAGATCCCGCCCGCGTCGTCGCCGTTCCAGGGCCGCTCGGGCAACGCGAGCTACCAGCAGGACGGTTTTGTCCAATACGACCCGGACTTCCCCAAGAAGGGGCAGGACACCGACCCGAACCACGGCGCGTCGGCCACCCTCGAGTACGCGCTCGGCGACTGCTCGCTGTCGGTCATGGCGGCGGCGCTCGGCAAGAAGTCCGACGCGGCGGCGCTGTCGGAGCAGGCCCGGACCTACCGGACGCTCTGGGACGCGTCGCAGACCGACCGCGGCTTCACCGGCTTCTTCCGGCCGAAGGTCGCGGGCGGCGACTGGTTCACCCCCGCCACCGGGCCGTACAGCCCGCAGAGCCAGGACGGCTTCCACGAGGGCACGGCCTGGCAGTACCAGTGGCTGGTCCAGCAGGACGTCCCCGGCCTGGTCCGGCGGATGGGCGGCCCGGCGGCGACCGGGAAGCGGCTGGACGACTTCTTCGCCTATGACGAGCTGGTGAAGGACCCGGCGGCGGCGGTCCGCGAGAACTGGGTCGTCGGGCCGTACGACTACTACGACCAGTTCCGCTACAACCCGAACAACGAGCCCGACCTGCACTCGCCGTGGATGTACGCGCTCACCGGGCAGCCGGCGAAGACGTCCGGGGTCGTGCGGGCCGCGCACACGCTGTTCACGAACGCGCCCAACGGCGTCACCGGCAACGACGACCTCGGCACCATGTCGGCCTGGTACGTCTTCAGCGCGCTCGGGCTCTACCCCGCCGTCCCAGGGACTGGGAACTTCGTGCTCAACGCGCCGCGGTTCGAGCGGTCCGTGCTGCACCTGCGGAACGGCCGCGACGTCACGATCAAGGCGCCCGGCGCGGACGGCTCGAAGCTGCAGTACGTCTCGGGCCTCGAGGTCGGCTCGAAGCGGTCCGACAAGGTGTACGTCGGTCTCGAGCAGCTGAAGAGCGGCACGACGCTGGACTTCGGCCTGACCACCGACGCCGCGAAGGCGACGTGGGGGACTTCGCCGTCCTCAGCACCGATTTCTCCGTGTTCTGACTAGATAGCACCGCTCGCGAACGTGGTCCGGACCACAATGGACAGGGGTCCGGGCCACGTTCGTGAGCAGGGTCACGGGCCCCGGTGTTCCGGTGAGCGCCGTCACGCCTCACACTGGGTACCAGCACGTCCGACAACGCCGTTGACGTCCGGGGCAGTCCGCCTTGGACGGTGTGTCGGGCGTTTTTCGTGTGTCAGGACCAAAGTGGTGAGACCCCACAGGAGGAAGCAGTGTCCAGCAAGGCCGCTCTAGTGTTCCGCGTGGCCGCAGTCGCCGAAGCCCTTTCCTGGGCCGCGCTGCTTGTCGGGATGTTCCTCAAGTATGTCGTGCACTCCTCCGGTGAGGGTGGCGTGCCCGTCATCGGCATGGTGCACGGCGTGATCTTCGTCCTGTACGTGGTCGTCTCCCTGTCCGTGGCGAAGCCGCTCGGCTGGCGCCCCAAGACCCTGGTCCTCGCGCTGCTCGCGAGCATCCCGCCGCTGTTCACCTGGCTGTTCGAGAAGTGGGCGCTGCGCAACGGCAAGCTCGACGGCCCGCAGCGGCTGACCCACGGCGGTGTCGGCCTGTTCCAGGTGCGCGAGCCCGTCGCCGCTTGATCCCAGTACGTGAGAAAGGCCCGCGTCTTCGGACGCGGGCCTTTCTTCGTGTGCGGGCGGCTACTCGGTGAAGTCCCCGGTCGCGCGGCGCACCTTCGTCAGCAGGTCGGTCAGCTGCTCGGTCTGGCGTTCGGTCAGCCCGTTGAGCCCGAAGTCGATCTCGGTGACCGCCGCGGTCGCGGTCTCGCGGCGCTTGCGGCCCTCGGCGGTGATCTCCACCAGCGTCGTGCGGCGGTCGGTCGGGTGCGCGACGCGCTTCACGAGCCCGTCGCGCTCCAGCCGGTCGACTATGTTGGTGACACTGGTGGGGTGCAGCTGGAGCCGCTCGCCCATCACCCGCATCGGCAGGCTGGCGCTGCGGGCGAAGGTGAGCAGCACCAGCGCTTCGTACCGGGCGAAGGTCAGGCCGTGCGGCTTGAGCGCGCCGTCCACCGCGGACTGGATGATCTGCTGGACCCGCATCACGCCGGTGACCGCGGCCATGGTGCCGGAGGGCCCGATCCGGGCCTCCCAAAGCTGTGCCGCGCGGGCGATCGGGTCGAACGGCAGCGGACGGTTCATGACACGCGAAGTTACCAGCGGGTACCGGCGCGTGTCGCCCGACCGGCGGAAAGAGCACCGAAGAAGGGACTTCCGAGCATGATCGTCGCGTTCAGTGTCAGCCCGTCCGGCGGGGAGCCGGACGGCGGAGTCAGCGAGGCCGTCGCCCGCGCGGTGAAGGTGGTCCGCGAGTCCGGGCTGCCCAACTCGACCAACGCCATGTTCACCAACGTCGAGGGCGAGTGGGACGAGGTGATGGACGTCGTCAAGCGCGCGGTCGAGGCCGCGGGGGAGGGCTCGGCCCGCGTCGGGCTCGTCCTGAAGGCCGACATCCGCCCCGGCTTCGCCGACCAGCTCGAGGCCAAGGTGGACCGGATCGAAGCCCACCTCCGCGACGGCTCGTGAGTGGTTAGGGCGGTTAGAACCGCCCTAAACACTCACGACGGGCTTACGGGAGCGGCGGGGTGAAGGCGACCGTCCAGCGGCCGTCGTCGGTCGTCACCGTCAGCGGGTAGCTGAACGGGCGGCCGTCGGCGAGGACGCCGTCGACCGTGGCGCGGGTCGGGGCCCGCTCGTCGGGGGCCAGGCGGACCGTGACGCTGTGGACGCCGTTGCCGGCCAGCACCTCGACGTAGTCCTTGGCGAAGTCGTCCGCGCCGGAGCCGGGGTAGTCGAGCAGGCCGGCGAGGGCGTCCGAATCGTGGGCGGCGAGCGCGGTGGCCAGGCGGTCGCGCAGCTCGGCGGGGGTGGCCGCGCCCGGGTCCGGTTCGTGCACGATCAGCAGCGTCACCGCGCCGATCCAGAGGACGGCGGCGGCGATCGAAAGCCCCACTTTGACGTCCCGCCGGATGTGCACGCGGCCGAGCCTGCCCCAGCCACGCCGTCCTGCCAAGCGGACGTGCCGGGCACCCGGTGAAACACTCCGGCGCGCGTGCCAGGATGGAACCGTGACACAACCACGCGGATCTGCAGCGAAGTCAGCGGCCCTGTCCGCCGCCCTGTCCGGCGCGGTCGACCTGTCCGCGCTCAAGGCCCGTGCCGAAACGGCGCGCCGGCCGCCGGCCCCGCCCGCGAGCGGCCCCGGCCCGGAGGGTGACGCACCCCCGCCGGCCCCGTCGTCCGGGGCCGTGATCGATGTCACCGAGGCGACGTTCCAGACCGACGTCGTGGAGCGGTCCCTGCACCAGCTGGTGATCGTCGACCTGTGGGCCGAGTGGTGCGGCCCGTGCAAGCAGCTGTCCCCGGTGCTGGAGCGGCTGGCCGGCGAGTCCGGCGGCGCCTGGATCGTCGCGAAGGTCGACGTCGACGCCAACCCGCGGATCGCGCAGCTGTTCGGCGCGCAGTCGATCCCGACGATCGTCGCCATCGGCGGCGGCCAGCCGGTCGACGCGTTCTCCGGCGCGCTGCCCGAGCCCGAGATCCGCAAGTGGATCAACGCGCTGCTCGACGCCCTGCGCGACAAGCTGCCGGCGATCCGCGAGGCGGAGGCCAACGGCGGCGGCCCGGTCGAGGAGCCGGAGGACCCGCGCTTCACCGAGGCGGAGGAGGCCTTCGAGCGGGGCGACTTCGCCGCCGCGCAGGCCGCCTACGAGCGCATCCTCGACGTCGAACCGGCCAACGAGCTGGCGAAGAACGCGCTGGCCCAGGTCAAGTTCACGGCCCGGGCGGAGGCCGCGGACCCGGACGCCCGCACGAAGGCCGACGCGGACCCGGCCGACCTGGACGCCCAGCTCGCGGCGGCCGACCTGGACATCGCGGAGAACGACGTCGAGGCGAGCTTCAAGCGCCTGATCGACGTGGTCCGCCGCACCGCGGGCGACGACCGCAACAAGGCGCGCGAGCACCTGGTGGCGCTGTTCGACCTCTTCGACCCGGCCGACGACCGGGTCATGAAGGCCCGCCGCGACCTGGCGAGCGCCCTCTTCTGAGCCCGGAAAGCCGTGAAGGCCTCCTTACCGGCCATAAGAGCCGGTAAGGAGGCCTTCACGGCTTTTGCCGCTTGGAACCTCAGCCGTACTGCTTCGAGCAGACCGACGAGCCTTCGAGATACCCGCGACGCAGCGACTCGACCCGGTCGAAACCGCTGTCCGGGCGCTTGCCGTTGACGTCCGCCGAGACCAGGCTCTCCGGCTGCAGCAGGTCCGCGATCGCCTCGTCGAGGTCGCCGGCCGACAGGCGCAGGTCGCCCGGGCGGTTCGTGAACGCCGCCCACGCTCCCACCAGGCACGACGTGCGCAGGCCCGCGTTCGGGTTGTCGATCGACGCTCCCACGCCCTTCTGGATGCCCAGCGCGTACCGCGACGCGACCTCGGAGAACGCCGCGAAGTCGCCCATGCCGCCCGGGTCCTCGCCCTTCATCTCGGCCTCGCGGTCGATCGGCTGGGCCAGCTCGGCCAGCTTCGCCAGGTCGATGCTCACGGAGTTGTCGTCCGGGCAGTAGGACGCCGGGGCCGTCGTGTTGCAGCTGCCGCCGTCGTTGATCTCCGGTGCGGCCACGCCGGCGCCCTTGAAGGCCTCGTCGAGGCTCTTCTTCAGCAGCTCGACGGCCTGGTCGTTGAACTTCGCGTCGCCCTTGCCAGTGTCGCCCTTGTCGAACGGGCGCTCGGTGAGCCGGGCCTTGACGTTGTCGGTGTTCATCGCCGCGCACTCCTTCGGGCCCTTCTCGAACCCGGCCTGGAACGCGAACGTGCGGTCGAACGCGGTGCCGTGCGCGCCGCGGTCGGCGGCGCTGGTGCCCGCCTGGTCGCGGATCAGGAACATCGACGCCATCACCTGGTTCAGGCCTTCGGACGTCGACACCTGGTAGTACTTGCTCTTGTCCTCGGCGACCCAGCGGAAGTAGCCGCCGGCGAAGCAGTCGGCCTGCTGCTCCTTCACCACGGTCGGGGTGCTCTTGGTGATCCCGGCCTTGTCGCCGAGCCGGTACTGGACGGCGTGGCCGAACTCGTGCGCGAGCACGACGACGACCGACATCGGGCCGAACCGCTTGCGCAGCATCGGCAGCAGCACGCCGCGGTCCCACGCCACCGAGTCGTCGGTCGGGCAGTAGAACGCGTTCACGAGCTTCTTGACGCTGCCGCAGCCGGTTTCCTCGGTGTCGGTGTTCGCGTCGTAGGACAGCAGCGACTTCACCGGCTCGAACTGGACGCCGAAGTCCGACGGGAGCATCTCGCCCCAGTACGTCTGGACGTCGTCGATCGCGGCGGTGGCGAGCTTGTCGTCCTCGCCGCCGTCGGCGTTGCGGACGTCGAGGCTCGGGGTCGGCGCGCCGGACTTGAGGCCGCTCTCGAAGTGCGTCACCGGCAGCCCGGCGACGGAGCCCGCGCCGGTGTCCTTGACCGGCCCGCTCCCGGAGCCGCTCTTGCTGTTGCACCCGCTCACGGCGACCGCCGCGATCGCGAGCAACGCGACCAGCGCGCGCCGTCCTCCCCCTGAGGTCATCTTCACTCGCTCCACTCCCAGCCTGCCCGTACCCGACGGGCAGGACCATACCCAGGGCTTACGGGGCGTGTGCGCGTAATCCCCGAAGTACTCCCCGAGCAGCGCGCGGGGCGGCCCGATATCGTCGCTGTCCATGCGTGCAGTCCGCCGGTTCACCGTTCGCGCCAGCCTCCCGGAGTCCCTTTCCGGCCTCGGCGCGCTGGCCACCAACCTGCGCTGGACGTGGCACCCGCCGACGCGCGACCTGTTCGCGTCGATGGACGCCGAGCTGTTCGACGCCGTCCGCGACCCGCTGCGCATGCTCACCGCGTTGCCGCCGGCCCGCCTCGACGAGCTCGCCGTCGACGAAGACTTCCTCTCCCGGGCCCGCGTCGCCGCCGCGGACCTGGAGAACTACCTGTCCGAGCCGCGCTGGTACCAGCAGCGTGACGACGCCGGCCTGCCGCCGGCCGTCGCCTACTTCTCGATGGAGTTCGGCGTCACCGAGGCCCTGCCGAACTACTCCGGCGGCCTCGGCGTGCTCGCCGGCGACCACCTCAAGGCCGCGTCCGACCTGGGCGTGCCGATGGTCGGCGTCGGGCTGCTCTACCGCAACGGCTACTTCCGGCAGTCGCTCTCGCTCGACGGCTGGCAGGTCGAGCACTACCCGGTCATCGACCCCAACGCGTTCCCGCTCGAGCTGCTGACGGTGGGTGGGCGGCCGGTGCTGATCGGCGTCGCGATGCCGGGCGGGCGCGAGCTGTGCGCGCAGATCTGGCAGGCCCGCGTCGGGCGGGTGCCGCTGCTGCTGCTCGACACCGACACCGAGGCCAACGACGACGACCTGCGCGGCGTCACCGACCGGCTCTACGGCGGCGACGCCGACCACCGGCTGCGGCAGGAGATCCTGGCCGGCATCGGCGGCTTCCGCGCCGTCCGCAAGTACTGCGAGATCACCGGCCACCCGCAGCCGATGGTGTTCCACACCAACGAAGGCCACGCCGGGTTCCTCGGGCTGGAGCGGGCCCGCGAGATCGTGCAGGCCGACGGCCTCGCGTTCGACGAGGCCATGCCCGCGGTCCGCGCCGGGACGCTGTTCACCACGCACACCCCGGTCAGCGCGGGCATCGACCGGTTCCCGGTGGACCTGGTGCAGCGCTACTTCGCCGACGGGCGGCTGGTGCCCGACATCGACCCGCGGCGCGTGCTCGCGCTCGGCGCCGAGGACAACCCCGGGCTGTTCAACATGGCGCACATGGGCCTGCGGCTGGCGCAGCGCGCGAACGGCGTCTCGCAGCTGCACGGCCGCGTCACGCGCAAGATGTTCTCCCGGCTGTGGCCCGGGTTCGACCACGACGAGGTGCCGATCTCGTCGGTGACCAACGGCGTCCACGGCCCGACGTGGGTGGCGCGCGAGCTGAGCACGCTGCTCGGCCGCGAGTGGGGCCTCGACTCCGGTGACAAGCCGCTGCGCGAAGGCGTCTCGGACGCCCAGCTGTGGGCGCTGCGGCGCGAGCTGCGCGAGAAGCTCGTGTTCGAGGTGCGGCGCCGGGTGCGCGCGGCGTGGCTGCAGCGCGGCGCGTCCCCGCTGGAGCTCGGCTGGGTGGACTCGGTGTTCGACCCGGACGTGCTGACGGTCGGCTTCGCCCGCCGCGTCCCGACGTACAAGCGGCTCACGCTGATGCTGCGCGACCCGGACCGGCTGCGCACGCTGCTGCTCGACGAGCGCCGGCCGATCCAGGTCGTCGTCGCCGGGAAGTCGCACCCGGCCGACGAGAACGGCAAGCAGCTGATCCAGCAGATCGTCCGGTTCGTCGACGGCGCGGACGTCCGGCACCGGATCGTCTTCCTGCCGGACTACGGCATGTCGATGGCGCGCTACCTCTACCGCGGCTGCGACGTCTGGCTGAACAACCCGGTGCGGCCGCTGGAGGCGTGCGGGACGTCGGGGATGAAGTCGGCGCTCAACGGCGGGCTCAACCTGTCCATCCGCGACGGCTGGTGGGACGAGAGCTACGACGGCAGCAACGGCTGGGCGATCCCGACCGCGGACGGCGTCGCCGACCCGCTGCGCCGCGACGACCTCGAGGCCGCGGCCCTCTACGACCTGCTCGGCCAGCAGATCTCGCCGCTGTTCTACGACCGGTCCGCCGACGGCGTGCCCACCGGCTGGCTGTCGATGGTGTGGCACACGCTGGAGACGCTCGGCCCGCGGGTGCAGGCCTCCCGGATGGTCCGCGAGTACGTCGACCACGGGTACCTCCCGGCGTCCCGCACGGTCGCGGCGGCCACCGGCGACGGCTACCGCGGCGCGCTGTCGCTGGCGGACTACCGCACCAAGATCGAGGTGTCGTGGCCGCGGGTGAAGATCTTCGACTCGGAGCTGCAGGTCGAGGCGACCGAGCCGCTGGTGGTGGGCACCGAGGTGACGATCCGCGCGCGCATCGACCTGGCCGGCCTGCAACCGTCCGAAGTGGACATCCAGGCGGTGGTCGGCCGGGTGGTCGACGACGACGAGCTGCGCGACCCGGTCACGGTCCCGATGGAGGGCGACGGCATCGGCGCCTTCGCGGCCCGCCTGAAGCTCCCCCAGCCGGGAGCGATCGGCTACACGGTCCGAGTGCTGCCGAAGCACGGCCTGCTGGCGACACCGGCGGAGCTGGCCCGCGTCATCCTGGCCTGAGCAAAGCCGTGAAGGCCCCCTTCCCGGCCGTAAGAGCTGGTAAGGAGTCCTTCACGGCTTTCTCGCCCGCGCCGGGAAAGCCTGCCGCTGACCTGGAGTTGCTCCAGCCGGGCAGCGCCGAAAACCACACCGCGTCCCGGCGTCGGTCGCGTTAAGTTGGGGGTATGCGCTTCGGACTCTTCATCCCGCAGGGCTGGCGGATCGACCTCGCCGGCATCGAGCCCGCGGACCACTGGAAGACCATGCTCGGCCTCGCGAAGCACGCGGAAGCCGGGCCCTTCGAATCGATCTGGGTCTACGACCACTTCCACACCGTGCCGGTACCCACGGAGGAGGCCACGCACGAGGCGTGGTCGCTGATCTCGGCGTTCGCCGCCGCGACCGACACCATCCGGCTCGGGCAGATGTGCACCTGCATGGGGTACCGCAACCCCGCCTACCTGGCGAAGGTCGCCGCGACCGCGGACACCATCGCCGGCGGGCGCGTCGAGATGGGGATCGGGGCCGGCTGGTACGAGCACGAGTGGCGGGCCTACGGCTACGGCTTCCCGGGCGCCGGCGAACGGCTCGGGCAGCTCGACGAAGGCGTCCAGATCATGCGGGACCTCTGGACCACCGGGACGTCCACACTGGACGGCAAGCACTACCAGACCGACGGCGCGATCCTGCGCCCGTTGCCGCCGCAGGAGGGCGGGATCCCGCTGTGGATCGCCGGCGGCGGTGAGAAGAAGACGCTGAAGATCGCGGCGAAGTACGCGAAGTACACGAACTTCGGCGGCGACGCCGAGACGTTCACCCGGAAGTCGGAGATCCTCGCGCAGCACTGCAAGGACGTCGGTACCGACTTCGACGCGATCGTCCGCTCGGTCAACCACAACGTCGTGATCGGGGAGACCGAAAAGGACGTCCAGGACAAGCTGGCGTGGCTGAAGTCCCACCTGCACAAGTACACCCCGGCGGACGCGGCCGAGCGGTGGTTCGCCAACTTCGAGAACAGCCCGACCACCGGTACACCCGAGCAGGTCACCGAAAAGCTCGCCGCGATGGGCGAGCTCGGCATGTCCTACGCGATCTTCAACTTCCCGGAAGCCGCGTACGACCGCGCCGGCATCGACCTGTTCGCCGCACAGGTCGCGCCCGCGCTGAGCTGACGAAACCTAGGGAACCGCCGGGCTTCCGCCGGTCTGCACGGGCAGGCCGGCGGACGCCCAGGCCCGGAAGCCGCCTTCGAGGTCCGTCGCGCGCGGCAGGCCCAGCCGTTGCAGGTCGGCCGCCGCGAGGCTCGACGAGTAGCCCTCGTTGCACAGCACGATCACCGTCGAGTCCGGCGTCACCGAGGGCAGCCGCCAGTCGCTGTCGGGCGCGAGGCGCCACTCCAGGTGGATCCGCTCGACGATCACCGCCCCGGGGATCTCGCCCTCGGCCTCGCGGTTGGCGAGCGGCCGGATGTCGACGAGCAGCGCGCCCGCCTCCTGCAGCTCGTGGGCCCGGGCCGGGGTCGCCCGCTCCAGGCCGGATCGGGCGGCGGCCAGGAGGGTGTCGATGGCGCTCATCGGCGGACGATAGCGGGCAGCGGCGGGATTTCGGCCGGAACGTCCGCGAGCGTCGTGTACTCGCGTGTCGCCACCAGCGGCGGTGAGTACGCGTGGACGCTGGCCGCGGGCCGGTCGCCGATGCCGGTGACCTGGTGGGCGCGCCCGGCGCCGAAGCCGATGCCGTCGCCCGCGGTGTGCGTGCGGCTTCGGATCGGGCCGCCGGGGTAGCGGTACTCCTCGTTCAGCTCGCCCTGCAGCACGGTGAACGAGCCGGACGCGCCGCCGTGGTCGTGCGGCTTCGTGTGCTGGCCGGGCAGCCACGACAGCAGCCACAGCTCGACGCCGTCGGTCAGCGCCAGCCGGGCCCACCAGCGGCGGTCCTCGTCGAACCGCAGGATGGCCTTGACGTTCGCGGTCAGCTCGGTGGTCACGGTGGCGGTCAGGTCCGCCAGCTCACGCGGGGTCCACAGCAGCCGCGACGGGTGCAGCAGCTCGGGCAGCAGCGGGTCGGTCAGCTGCGGGTGGATCTCGACGGCGGGACGGGTGATGGAAGTGGTCAACGCGGGGCTCCTCGGACGCGAAAGGTGATCGGGACGCGGGGGCGTGCACGGCACCGGCCGCACGTCGGGAAAAGGACGCGCGGGGTCAGCGGAGCCGTGCCGGGGTACACCCGGCCGAGGCGACGAGGAGCAGGTCGATCGTGCGACGGCGCCAGAACGAGCCCCGGGTCACCGGGGTCACGGGCGCGTCGGCTGACATGTCCGTGATCCTGCCACAGCCGCGCCGCGCCGGGCACTTCCGGAGTGCGGAGTTCCACTTCGTGGACGTCCCCGACCTGCCGATCGGCCGTCTCACCCGGGCGGGTGCGCACGCGCGCGCGACGGCAGACAGAATGGGCTTCGTGAGCGAGCCGATCCAGCCCAGCGAACTTGACGACCTCGTGGTCCGGATGGCCGGTGTCGGCGTCCGCCGCGGGACAAACGACCTCCTCGCCGGCCTCGACTGGTCCGTGGAACTCGACGAGCGCTGGGTGGTGCTCGGCCCGAACGGCGCGGGCAAGACCACCCTGCTGCGCCTCGCCGCGGCCGAGCTGCACCCGAGCACCGGCGAGCTCGACCTGCTCGGCGAGCGCATCGGCAAGGTCAACATCTTCGAGCTGCGCCCCCGCATCGGGTTCACCTCCGCCGCGATCGCCCAGCGCGTCCCGGGCGACGAGCTGGTGAAGGACGTCGTGGTGAGCGCCGGGTACGCCGTGGTGGGCCGGTGGCGTGAGGAGTACGACACCCTCGACACCGCCCGCGCGACCGAGCTGCTGGGCGCGCTGGGCATCGGGCAGCTGGCCGACCGCACCTTCGGCACGCTGTCGGAGGGCGAGCGCAAGCGGGCCCTGATCGCCCGGTCCCTGATGACCGACCCGGAGATGCTGCTGCTCGACGAGCCGGCCGCCGGCCTCGACCTCGGCGGCCGCGAGGACCTCGTCGCGCGGCTGTCCGCGCTGGCCCTCGACCCGGACGCGCCGGCGATGGTGCTCGTCACCCACCACGTGGAGGAGATCCCGCCGGGGTTCACCCACGCGTTGCTCCTCCGCGACGGTCACGCGGTCGTGTCCGGCCTCGTCGACGACGTCATCACCAGCGAAAACCTCTCGAAGACGTTCGACCAGGACCTGGTGCTCGAACGCTCCGGGGATCGCTTCTTCGCCCGCCGTCGCTAGGCTGTCCTTACCCGCCGGTAGCGTGCTGGCAGATCGTCAATGAGGAGGATGGGCGTGGGAGAGTTCGTATCGCTGGAGGTCAAGGACGGCGTCGGGACGATCCGGCTCGACCGGCCCCCGGTCAACGCCCTGAACGCCCAGGTCACCGCCGAGCTCGCGGAGCTGGCCAAAGAGGTGTCCGAGCGTGACGACGTCCGCGCGGTCATCCTCTACGGCGGGGAGAAGACCTTCGCCGGCGGCGCGGACATCAAGGAGATGGCCACCCGCACCTACCCGCAGATCGCGAAGTTCGGCGCCACCCTCACCGGGACGCTCGCCGCGATCGCGAACATCCCGAAGCCGGTCGTCGCCGCCATCACCGGCTACGCCCTCGGCGGTGGCCTCGAACTGGCGCTGACCGCGGACCGCCGCGTCGCCGGCGACAACGTCAAGGTCGGCCAGCCGGAGATCCAGCTCGGCGTCATCCCCGGCGCGGGCGGCACCCAGCGCCTGGCCCGGCTGATCGGCCCGAGCAAGACCAAGGACATCGTCTACACCGGACGGTTCGTCAAGGCCGAAGAGGCGCTGCGGCTGGGGATCGTCGACGAGGTCGTCGCCCCGGACGACGTCTACGCGGCCGCGCACAAGTGGGCGTCCCAGTTCGCCAACGGCCCGGCCGTGGCACTGCGCGCGGCGAAGGCGGCCATCGACGGCGGTCTCGACACCGACCTGGCGAACGGGCTCAAGCTCGAGTCGCACCTGTTCGCCGCGCTCTGGGCGACCGAAGACCAGCAGAACGGCATGAAGTCGTTCATCGAGAACGGCCCCGGCAAGGCCACTTTCGAAGGGAAATGACGCCTTGACCGACGTGAACGACCCGGCACCGCACCCGCACGCCACCGCGGAAGAGGTCCAGGCCGCCTGGGCCGACCCCAAGCTCGCGAACGTGCTGTACCACGACTGGGAAGCCGGCACCTACGACGAGAAGTGGTCCATCTCCTACGACGAGCGCTGCATCTCCTACGCGACGGACGTGTTCAACGCCGTCGCGGGTGATGACGGCCAGCCGTACCAGCACGCGATGGAGCTGGGCAGCGGCACGGGCTTCTTCCTGCTGAACCTGATGCAGGGCGGCGTCGCCAAGAAGGGCTCGGTCACCGACCTCTCGCCCGGCATGGTCCAGGTCGCGCTGCGCAACGCCGAGAGCCTCGGCCTCGACGTCGACGGCCGGGTCGCCGACGCCGAGCGGATCCCGTACGAGGACAACACGTTCGACCTGGTGGTCGGGCACGCGGTGCTGCACCACATCCCGGACGTCCAGGCGGCGTTCCGCGAGGTGCTGCGCGTGCTCAAGCCGGGCGGGCGGTTCGTGTTCGCCGGTGAGCCGACCAAGATCGGCGACACCTACGCCCGCAAGCTCGGCCAGCTCACCTGGTTCCTGACGACCAACGTGACGAAGCTGCCCGCGCTGAGCGGCTGGCGCCGGCCGCAGGAGGAGCTCGACGAGTCCTCGCGCGCGGCCGCGCTGGAAGCCGTGGTCGACATCCACACCTTCGACCCGTCGGAGCTGGAGTCGTGGGCCCGCGGCGCCGGCGCCCAGGACGTCCGCGCGGTCACCGAGGAGTTCGCCGCGGCGCTCGCCGGCTGGCCGATCCGGACGTTCGAAGCCGCGGTGCCGCAGGAGAAGCTGACCGTCCGCTGGCGGCTGTTCGCCTACAAGCTGTGGCTGCGGCTGTCCGTTGTGGACAAGAAGCTGCTGTCGAAGGTGCTGCCGCGCGAGCTGTTCTACAACGTGATGATCACCGGGACCAAGCGGCCGTCCTAAGTGCCTTACGCGTTCAGCCTCGACGACGTCGTCTACCTGCGCTCCGGCGCGGGTGAGGCGGCGCTCGCCGAGACTTCCGCGCGGCCGCTGACCGACCGCATCGCCGACGTCGCCGCCGTGCGCCGCCTGGTCGGCGAAGAGCACGCGGCCGCGGTGCTGGAAACCGCCGTGCTGCGCCGGAAAGCCGTCGGCAAGCTGTCCGGAGTGGACTGGCTGTTCACCACGGACGCGCTCCAGCAGGCGAGCGCGTCCCTCGTCGCGCGGCACCGGGCCCGGCGCCTGGCCGGCCTCGACGTCCACGACGTCACGTGCTCGGTCGGCGCGGACCTGGTCGAGATTGCCCGGGTGGCGCGGCGCGCGCTCGGGTCCGATGTGGACCCGGTGCGGCTGGCCATGGCCCGGCACAACGGCGTCACCGCGGGTGTCTCGTTCGGGCTCGTCCAAGCCGACGCGCTGAAGCCGGTCAGCCGGGACACCGTGGTCGTCGCCGATCCGGCTCGACGTGACGCGGCCGGGCGGCGGGCCTGGAAACCCGCGGACTTCACGCCGCCGCTCGACGGCCTGGTCGACGCGTACCCGGGGCGTCCGCTGTCGGTGAAGTGCGCGCCGGGCTTGGACTTCGCGATCGTGCCGTGGGCGGACGAGGTCGAACTGGTGTCCCTCGACGGCCAGGTGCGCGAGTCCTGCCTGTGGCGCGGCCTGGGCACCGGCGTCACCCGGCGGGCGAGCGTGCTGCGCTCGGACGGGACGCAGTGGACGGTCACCGACGCCGAACCGGACGAGCTGCCCACGCGCGAGCCGGGGGAGTGGATCGTCGACCCGGACGGCGCGGTCGTGCGGGCCGGGCTGGTCCGGCACTACGCGGCGCGGCACGGGCTGTGGCAGCTGGACGAGCGCATCGCGTACCTGACCGGTGACACACCGCCGCCGGGCGTGCGCGCGTTCCGCGTCCTGGAGCAGGGCCCGTACAGCGAAAAGTCCCTGAAGTCCGTCCTCAAGCGACACGACGTCGGCCGGCTGGAGATCCTGATCCGCGGCCTCGACGTCGACCCGGACGCGTTGCGCCGCAGGCTGAAACCACGCGGCTCCGCGGAAGCATCGGTGGTTTTGACGCGGATTGGCCGCGCTCCGGTGGCGTTCGTGTGCCGCGCCGAGCGGGTCTAAGTGAACAGGAACCAACGAAGGGTGGAACTCCGGGTGAACGTGACGTAGGTTCCCCGAGTCGCCAAGTCTTCACTGGAGGGTCGCCGTGTCCGGAAAATGGTCAGGTCTCGTCAAGCTCGCCGCCGCCGCGGCGATCGGTGCCACCGTCGCTTCGGGGGCCACCGCGCTGGCCGGCTCGGACGACGCCACCGCCGCCCGCGCCAAGGAACCGGCCAACATCGGCCAGGTCAAGAACGACGTCAAGGCGTACTACGGCGACTACCTCGACGCCGCGGGCAAGCACCACTACTCCGACACGAGCAAGTTCGTAAAGGACACCAAGAACGTCGTCTCCGACGCGAAGCGCTACCTGCAGCAGCAGCTGGGCCGGGTGAAGAACCCGGCGATCGTGCTGGACGTCGACGACACCTCCGAGGTCACCTACGGCTGGGAGGCCGACAACGACTTCGGCTTCGACCCGGTCAAGCAGCAGCAAGCCATCGACAACGGCACCTTCGAGGTGAACAAGCCGGTGCTGGAGCTGACCAACTGGGCCGCCCAGCACGGCGTGAAGGTGTACTTCCTGACCGGCCGCAACGAGCTGCAGGGCCCGCAGTCGCTCAAGAACCTCGCCAACGAGGGTTACCCGACCCCGACGGCTGCGTTCTTCAAGCCGAAGGTGACCGCGCCGGACTACCTGCCGTGCGGCCTGACCTGCAACACCGTGCAGTACAAGTCGGGCACGCGGGCGCACATCGAGGCGACCGGCGCGAAGATCGTGCTGAACGTCGGTGACCAGTTCAGCGACCTCGAAGGCGGCCACGCGCTGCGGCCGATCAAGCTGCCGAACCCGATGTACTACCTGCCCTGACCCGGAATAACCGCCGGGTCCCGGGTGCTGCTCCCAGTACACGACTTCGTCGAGGAGCTGACATGCCGGAGAAGAAGGTGCTGGTCCCGGGACCGGACCACCCGATCACCGTCGAGCCGACCAAGGCCCGCGTGGTGGTCAAGGCGGGCGGGCGCGTGGTGGCCGACAGCCGCAACGCGCTGACACTGCAGGAGTCGAACTACCCGGCGGCGCAGTACATCCCGCGGGCGGACGTCGACTTCAGCGTGCTGGAGCGGACCGACCACGAGACGTACTGCCCGTACAAGGGCGACAGCAACTACTACAGCCTGAACGCCGGTGACGTGAAGGCGGAAAACGCGATCTGGACGTACGAGAAGCCGTACGACGCGGTCGCGTCGATCAAGGACCACGTCGCGTTCTACCCGAACGTCGTGGACTCGATCGAGCTGATCGAGGACTGACCTGGACCTCGACCTGCTGCGGACGTTCCTCGCGGTCCACCGCGCGGGCTCGCTGACCGGCGCGGCACCGTCACTGGGCTTGTCCCAGCCGACGGTGACCGCGCAGGTCAGGGCCCTGGAGGCGGAGCTGGGCCGGCAGCTGTTCGTCCGCCGCACACGAGGCGTCACGCCGACGTCGGCGGCCGACGAACTCGCGGCCCGCATCGCCCCGCACGTCGACGCGCTGACCGACGTCGCCCTGGGCCCCGCCGACCGTTTCGCGGTGCCGGTCCACTTGGCCGGACCGGCCGAGCTGACGACGGCCCGCGTCCTGCCCGCACTCGCGGACCTGGTTTCCGACGGTCTCAAGCTGCGGGTGAGCTTCGGCCTGGCCGACGACCTGCTGGCCGGGCTGGCGCAGCGCCGTTTCGACCTGGTCGTCTCGACGATCCGCCCCCGCGGCCGCGGTTTCGCGGCAACACCGTTGACGGACGAGGAGTTCGTCCTGGTCGGCCCACGCGGCTTCACCGGCGACCCGCGGACGGCGCCGTTGGTGGCGTACGCCGAGGACCTCCCGAT
Organism: Amycolatopsis sp. NBC_00348; assembly: GCF_036114655.1. Classification (NCBI taxonomy): domain Bacteria; kingdom Bacillati; phylum Actinomycetota; class Actinomycetes; order Pseudonocardiales; family Pseudonocardiaceae; genus Amycolatopsis; species Amycolatopsis sp. NBC_00348. The sequence goes on from NZ_CP107994.1 coordinate 10,103,953, forward strand.
CATCCGCCGCTACTGGCGCTCGGTGCTGGGCGTCCGGCCGCCGGCGGGGCCCGCGGTGGTAGTCCCGGACCTGCGGGGCGTGCTGACGTGCGTGCTCGCCGGCTTCGGCGTCAGCGTGCTGCCGCGGTACCTGTGCGCGGCGGAACTGGCCTCGGGTGCGCTGGTCGCTTTGCTGGACCCGGCGGAACCGCCGATCAACACGCTGTTCGTGGTGACCAGAACCGAACCGTGCCGGGCGGGGCCCGCGGCGGTGCGGGACGCACTGCTCGCGGACGCCGCCCGGTGGTGACTCAGCCCGTGTAGCCGCTTTCAAACGAGCCGTTGGGTAAATCCTGCCGAGACCAACCGGTCGTAGGCGTCGCGCACGTGATTGGGTACTGCTTGAGGAATGGCGAATCCCTTTTCGGCGTAAACCGTGATTCGCTGGGTGTCACCGACGAGCATGGCGATCACGCGGTCGACATCTCCGATGCCGGCGATGTATTCGTCGAGCGGCAGGGTGAGGGATGCGCAGGTGACGTCGACTTCCGGCCAGAGCTTCCGGCAAGTCGCGTAGGCGCGTCGTTGCTGGTAGGGCCTGGAGACCAGGGTGACAGAGCTGACTTCGGTGCCGTGGTCCGCCAAGACTTGCCGCGTGAAGATGATGTTCTCTCCGGTGTTTCGCGCGTTGGGCTCGACGAGCACGGCTTGCGCCGGTACTCCGAGTTCGATGGCGCGTTCCCGGTAGTGAACGGCTTCACCGCGGGGGAAATTTTCGATCGTGGTCGGGGCATTCGCGCCGGTGAAGACGATCACGGGGAACAACTCGGCTTTGAAGAGCCCGGCCGCGCAGTCGGCGACGCCGAGGTCGTGGCTTCCGAGTCCGATACCGACGTCCGTGGGGTGTCGTTCGTGGTGCATGTCGTGGAAGTCCCAGAGCGTCTCCACGTCCGCGCGAAGCGCGTCAGGCAGAGACGCGGTGTGCTCGGGCACGGCTTCTCCGTCAGTCGGGGATCTTGAACGTATAGGACCACGAAAACCGGCTGGCGGCATGCACTCCGCGGGCGAACTTCGGGAAGTCGAACGGCTGACCGAGAAACCGGAATGGAAGGCGGAATACGGACGGGAGGGATGGAGCTGATGAGCTTCACGCTGCCGGGCGGGGCCCGCGGCGGTGCGGGACGCACTGCTCGCGGACGCCGCCCGGTGGTGACTCAGCTGGTGACTCAGTGGTGACTCAGCCCGTGTAGCCCGCGAAGATCTTCGCGAACTCGTACTTCGCCTGCGGCACGTTCGTGCACTTGTACAGCGCGCCGGTGCACGCGTTCGCGTCGCGGCCGGCTTCCCAGAACGACAGCATGCCCAGGTGGACCGTCTTGGCGAAGGCGACCAGCGCCTTGGCGTCCTTCTGGTAGAAGATCTCGTTCTGCGAGTCGTTGACGCCGATCATCGGGGTGACGCCGACCTTCTTCCACGCCGCCGCGTCGCTCAGGCCGTACAGCGACTTCAGCTGCGCCTGCGTGGCCTTCGCCGCGGAGATCGCCTTCGCGCCCTGGTCGCCCGCGCCCTGGTAGTAGTCCATGGCCATGATGTTGACCAGGTCCAGGTTCACCCCGGCGTCCTTGGCGGCCTTGACGACGTTGAGCCCGTTCGCGTCGAGGCCGCTGGGCAGCACCGGCAGGGTCAGCGAGATCTTCAAGCCCGGGTTGTTGGTCTGCAACGTCTTCAGCGCCTGCGAGCGGCGTGTGATCGATGCCGGGTCCGCGACGGCCGCGCCCTCGACGTCGATGTCGACGTACTTCAGGCCGTACGCCTTGACGACCGCGTCGTACTCGGCCGCGACCTGGGCGGACGTGGTGCACGCCTGGGCCAGCTCGATGCCGGACGCGCCGCCGAAGGAGATCTTGACGTCGCCGCCGGCGTTGCGGATCTTGGTGATCTCGTCCTTCTGCCACGCCGTGCGCGGGTCGTACGCGCCGAACCAGCTGGCCTTGCAGCCGTAGGAGTTGACGAAGGCGAGCGTGAAGCCCTTGACGCCGCTCGCGGCCGACATCGCCGAGAGGCTGGGCGTCGGCCACGCGCCCATGTCGATGTAGGGGCCGACTGGGATCGGCGAGCCGGCCGCGGCGCCGGCGGGTGCCGCGAACCCGGTGGCCAGGACGGCCAGACCGCCCAAGGCGGCCAGGAGGGGACGGAGACGGGGGAGACGCATGGGGAGACCTCCACGACAAGCAGCGCGGCGGCGGGAATTCCGGACCTAATTGGTATAGACCATTAATGTGGTCCGGACCATAGGCCGTTCGGGGGCATGACGGCGGGTGACGGGCGGAACCGGCCCTCACGACCGGTTCCGCCCGTTCTCACACCGTCGCGCGCCGGCGTCCCCGGTCTAGCCACCACTGGGCGATCAGGAACGGGATCACCCAGCCGGTCCACGTCGTGAGCCCGGCGATCGCCTGGCCCAGCGCCAGTTCGCTGCCGCCGAACGTCGTGTCCAGCTGCCCGGGGAGCACGACCGACCAGACGATCGCCCAGATCCGGTTGCTGATGATCGACATGCACAGCACGAAGCTGCGGATCATCCAGCGGCGGTGGTCGGCGAAGCGCCGGGCCCGCGCCATCCGGTAGCCCTGCACGGTGCAGCCGAACCAGAGCGTCGCCAGCAGCACGTTCGACACCGCGCCGACCGGCCCGAACGGCGCGGCGACCGCGATGGCGAGCCCGGCGATCGACGCCGGGATGGCACCCGCGAAGACGTACACGCGGCCGGTGCGGCGGTGCACGGCCGGGTGCTTCTGCCGCAGCCACGGCCAGATCTGCAGCGAGCAGGTCACCATCGCGACGGTCGCGAAGCCGATGTGCGTGACCAGCACGGGGTAGTACCAGCCGACGCCGTCCGGGGCCGGGATCCGCGACTCCGCCGGGTCCAGCCCGAGGTAGGGCGGCAGCGAGTACACCAGGAACACCGTGACGATCAGGCCCAGCGGGAACACCCACGGCCGGCGCCACCACGGCGTGGCGCGCCGGGTCCCGCTCGGGCTCGCCGGTTTCTCTGTCGTGGTCATGCCGTCCCCCTGTCTCTTACGCTGTATCGGCACCGTATGGACCAGCGCGAAGACCCGGCAATCCTTGCTGCCAAGAATGGGTGAGTACCCTGGAAGTGTTCTAGTCGCCAGCGTGAAGTGTTCTAGTACGGATCGAGGGGTGTTCGTGGCTGAGCAGGCGCCGTACCTGCGGATCGCGGCGGACCTGCGGCGCCGGATCACCGCCGGTGAGCTGCGGCCCGGCGAGCGGGTGCCGTCCACCCGGTCGCTGGTGCGCGAGTGGGGCGTGGCGATGGCGACCGCGGCGAAGGCGCTGACCGTGCTGGGCGAGCAGGGCTGGGTGCGCGCGGTGCCGGGCAGCGGCACCGTGGTGAGCGATCGGACCCCGCAGAAGCCGCCGCTAGGCCGGGCGCGGCTCGTCCGGGCCGCCATCGCGCTGGCGGACGCCGAGGGCCGCGGGGCGCTGTCGATGCGCCGGCTCGCGGCCGAGCTCGGCGTCGGCCCGATGGCGCTGTACCGGCACGTCCCGGACAAGGACGAGCTGGTCCGGCTGATGGCCGACACCGCGCTCGGCGCCGAGGAGCTGCCCGAGCCGGGCCCGGCGCGGTGGCGGCCGCGGCTGGAGCTGGCCGCGCGGACGCAGTGGCGGGCCTACCGGCGGCACCCGTGGCTCGCGCCGGTGATGCTGAACTCGCTGGTGCGGCCGCCGGTGGTGCCGAGCGGGCTGCGGCTGGTCGACTGGATGCTGCGGGCGCTGGCCGGCACCGGGCTGCACCGGCGGACGAAGCTGCAGGTGATCATGACGCTCAACGGCTGGGTCGGCGGCCTCGCGGTGAGCCACGCCATCGAGGTCGAAACCGAGCAGGACACCGGCATCACCGGCTCCCAGCGGCTCGAAGCCGAGATGGCGGCGCTGGCCGGGCACCTCGAGTCGGGCCGGTTCCCGGCGCTCGCGGACACGATCACCGGGCTGGCCGACGTCGACCTCGACGAGGCGTTCGAGTTCGGCCTGCGGGTCCAGCTCGACGGAATCGCCGTGCTGCTGCACGAGTCCTAGACTCGTCGTGGTGCGGCTCACCACGGAACGGCTCACGTTGCACGCGTGGTCCGAACCCTTCTTCGACGACCTGTTCGCGCTGGCCCAGGTGCCCGACACGGTCCGGTACGTCGGTACCGGCGAGCCGTGGACCCGCGAGTACACGCTCGCCAAGCACCGCGCGACGCTCGAGCACTGGGCCGAGCACGGCTTCGGCTGGTTCGCGGTGTCGGCGGCGCCGGGCTCGTTCGACGGCGTGGTGTCGGTGGTGTGCCGCGACAACATCGAGTCGGGCCTCGGCCATCCCGCGGTGGAGCTGGGCTGGTGGATCGCCCAGCCGTGCTGGGGCCGCGGTTACGCGACCGAGGCGACGACGGCCGTGCGTGACCACGTCTTCGCGTCCGGTTTCGCCGACCGGCTGCTGGCGATCTACGAACCGGCGAATGCGGCGTCGGGCCGGGTGGTGGCGAAACTCGGGTTCGCCCCGCACAGCACGTTCCCGGTCGCCGGTCGACGTCAGCAGCGGGCGGTGCTGAACCGCCCGCGCTGACCCGTCTTACGCTGTCGCCGGGATCGGGATGTCGCCCACCCAGCGGTGGATCGCTTCGGCCAGACCGGTGTCGTCCGAGCCGGTCGTCAGCCAGGCGACGTGGCCGTCCGGGCGCAGCAGCAGCGCGCCGATGTCCGAAGTGGACTGTGCGGCGGCGACGTCGATTCCCGGGGCCCACGCGGCGAAGGCGCGCTCGGGAGTCAGGTCGAGGAGCACCGGACGGCCGGGGTGCAGCAGCGCGGCGAGGTGGCTCACCTCGCCCCGCAGGGGGAGGTCCGGGGCGAGGCGGCCGAGCCACGGGTGCCCGGGCGGCTCGTAGCGAGCGTCGAGGCCGGTGATGATCTCGGCCAGCGCGAGCTTGCCCGCGGGGTGCGTGGCGACGCGGCGCATCAGGTCGGCCAGCGGTTCCGCCGCGGCGGCTTCCGAGAGCGCGACCTGCGCGCGGGTGTTGGCCAGGATGTGTTCGCCCGCCGCGTGCCGCTCGGCGTGGTAGGTGTCGAGCAGGCCCTCGGGCGCGGTCCCGCGCACCGTCGCGGCGAGCTTCCAGCCGAGGTTGAACGCGTCGTCGAGCGCGACGTTGACGCCGATCGCGCCGGCCGGCGGGTGGATGTGCGCGGCGTCGCCGGCCAGCAGGACCCGGCCTTCGCGGTAGCGCTCGGCCAGCCGGGCCGCGTCGCCGAACCTCGTCAGCCAGCGTGGTTCACGCAGCTCGACGTGCCGGCCGAGCACGGCGTCCACTTGGGACTGGAGCCGGTCGAGCGTGACGGGCGTGTCCTTGTCCGCGGGCGGGTCGTCCTCCCGGACGATGATCCGGACGTACCCCGGCCGCGGGATGACGAACAGCGTCCGGCCGTCCGGGCCGGCCGAAACCCCGTACGGCAGTTCGCATTCGACGTCGCCGAGCAGCGCGAACCACCGCGCGTCGACGCCGGGGAAGCCGATCCCGGCCCGCTTGCGCACGGTGCTGCGGCCGCCGTCGCAGCCGGCGAGGTACCGCGCCCGGACGGTCAGTCCATTGTGGATCTCCGCGGTGACGCCGGCCGCGTCCTGCGTGAAGCTCCGCAGTTCGTGGCCGCGCAACAGTTCCGCGCCGAGGTCGAGCGCGCGGGCTTCCAGGACCTCCTCGACGCGGGTCTGCGGGATGCCGAGGGAGAACGGGTGGTCGGTGGTGGTGCCGTCGAGCAGCAGCGGCTCGGGCATCCCGGTCGCCGGGGCGTGCGGCACCTGGTGTCCCTCGGCGACCAGGCCTTCGGCCAGCCCGCGCCGCGCCAGCAGGTCCAGCGACCGCGAGTTCAGGTTGAAGCCGCGGCAGTACGGCGGCTTTTCCGGATGCCGTTCGACGACGGTGGCGCGCACGCCGGCCAGCGCGAGCTCCGCGGCGAGCAGCAGGCCGGCGGGTCCGGCGCCGGCGACGAGGACGTCGGTTTCGAGATCGGGCACGGCCTTCCCCTCAGGAGGTTTCGGGCCAGGGCAGGGAGCCACTGCGGATTTCGGCGGCCGTGCGGCGCGCCCAGTCGAGCTCCGCCTGCCACGCGTGCCGGACGTACTCGACCTCGATCATGAACAGCCGCGGCGCGCCCCGGCCGACCGTGTCCGCCAGCGCCGTCTCCGCGCCTTCGACGCGGGCGGCGAGGTGGCGGGCGCGTTCTTCCAGCGCGTCGGCGGCGCGGTCGGGCCCGAGCGCGCCGAGGTAGCTGACCGCCGCGACGAACTTCGGGTACTCGTCGACGGGCACGCGCACGAGCTCGTCCAGCCAGGCGACGAACTCCTGCCGGCCGAGCTCGGTGTGCGTGTAGACGGTCCGTTCCGGCCGGTTGCCCTCCCGGACCGTCTCGACGGGCTCGATCCAGCGGTGCTTGGCCAGGGACTCCACGGTGTCGTAGAGCGACCCGGGGTTGATCTTGAAACTGGAGTCCTTGTGCCGTTCGCGCAGCGTGGACGCCATTTCGTACGGGTGCATCGGGCGTTCCAGCAGCAGGCCCAGCAGGGCGAGCGCCAGGGTGTTGCGGATCTTGCGAGCTGCCATGGTCTTCAGTCGCTCCCTATTAGTCGGTTCCGACTATACGGGTGCGGTCAAGCCAGGCAGCGTGCCAGGGACATGAAGGCGGCGCAGGCCGGTGCACCACGGCTGACGTCAGCGCACGTCGAGCGCCGTCACCCCGGAGACGTAGCGGCCGCCCTTGACGTCGCCGAGCGGGACGAGCCGCGGCAGTGCGAGCGCGGCGCCGTCCTCCACAGTGGACAGCAGCAGCGGACGGCCGCCCGCGGACTCCTCGGCGAGCGTGACCGCGGCGCCGTACCCGTCGTCGCCGACCGCGACCACGGCCGTGTCCGGCCGCGGCAGCACGCCGGCGACCAGCAGGACCAGCCGCAGCGACGGCCCGGTCTCGGTGTGCGTCTGCTGGCCGGCGCCCGAGGCGAACGTCGCCGTCACGGTGCGGGACGGCAGCAGCTTCAGCAGCGACGGCGGCAGCGTGACGGACCGGTGCGCGGTCGTGATCCGCACCGCCCGTTCGGCCGCCGCGGCGTTCGACACGGCGATCCGCACCGACCGGACGTCGTCGACGCGGCGGCTGCGGTCCCGGTCGCCGGGCACGACCAGGTCGGTCTCGCGGCCGATGGTGAGGACGGCGGGGTGGTTGCCGAACGCCGGGTCCAGCTCGGCCAGCGCGAAGGTGACCGAGCGGTGCGCGGCGCCGGTGACGGTCACCGTCACCCGCAGCGCGGTGTTCTTCCCCGGCGGCAGAACCGGCGTCGCGGCGGCGACCACCTTGGTCAGGTCGACGCCGGTGACCCGCGGATACGTCGTTTCGCCCAGGGCCTTCAGCTGCGAAGCGGTGTAGGACGCCGGAGTCGTGACCGCGCCTTCGACGGTGAGCGTCCGGGTCGACGCCCCGGCGGCGGTCGTCGTGCCGGCGAGCAGCACGGTCGTCAGGGCGAGCACACGGAACAGCATCCGACCTCCAGAAGCCGCAAATACGGAGCGAACACCGCACTTTAACCGTTTTTGAGCCAAGTTTCCGAGATTGCGAGGATCGCTAGGGTGGCCGCATGACGGGGGAGCTGAAGCGCGCCCGGCTCGGGGTTTCGGTCGTGTTCGCGGTCTGCGGCGCGGCGTTCGCGACCTGGCTGGCGCGGGTGCCGGCGGTGCAGGCGCAGCTGGGGCTGAGCACCGGGCAGCTGGCGACGGGCTTGTTCGGGCTGGCCGCCGGGTCGGTGCTCGCGCTGCTCGGCGCCGGGGCGCTGCTCGCCCGGATCGGCAGCCGCGCGGCCGTCGTGCTCGGCGCCGTCGTGCTGTGCGCCGGCCTGCCGCTGGTCGCGTTCGCCTGGTCCGCGCCCGTGTTCGTCGCCGCGCTGGTGGTGCTCGGCGTCGGCAACAGCCTGCTCGACGTCGCGATGAACGCGCACGCGGCCCGCGTCGAGGACGGTTACGGCCGCCCGATCTTCGCCGGGTTCCACGCCTTCTGGAACATCGGCGGCCTCGCGGGCTCCGGTGTCGACGCGCTGATGGAGGCCACGCACGTCCCGGTGTCGGTGCACTTCCCGATCGCCGGCGCGGTGCTGCTCGCGCTCGCGCTGTGGGCGGCGCGCACGCGGTTCCTCACCGGCGCCGACCGCGGCCAGGGCGAGGCGGCGTTCGCGTGGCCGGGCCGCGCGCTGGTGCCGCTCGGCGTGATCGCGTTCTGCGGGTTCGTCGCCGAGGGCGCGGTCAACAGCTGGAGTGCGGTGTACCTCGCCGACGTCACCGGCGCGACGCCCGCGCTGGCGTCCCTGGGCTACTTCGCCTTCTCGACGACGATGATCGCGATCCGCTTGGTCGCCGACCGGGTCGTGGCCCGGACGGGCGCGGTGCGGTTCGCGCGCGCGGCGACGCTGGTCGCGGTACTGGGGTTCGCCGTGGTCCTGCTCGCGCCGTGGCCGGTGGCGGTGATCCTGGGATTCGCGGTGGTCGGGCTCGGTGTGGCCGGGATCGTGCCGATCGCGTGGAGCGTGGCGAGCCGCAAGCAGGCGGACAAGCCGGGCCAGGCGGTGGCCGCCGTCGCCGCCTGCGGCTACCTGGGGTTCCTGGTCGAGCCGGTCCTGGTCGGCGCGCTGGCGACGCGGGTCGGGCTGCACTGGGCGTTGTCGTCGGCGGTCGTGGTGACGCTCGGGATCTTCGCGCTGGCGCCTTCACTGCGGGAAGCCAGCCGCCGCAGCCCTTCGGCCGACGGAGTGCCCGGCGCCGCGGTGTAGACGAGCAGCCGGTGCTCGTGTCCCGGCACCGCGAGGATCTCGCAGTCGAGCTCCAGCGCGCCGGCCACCGGGTGGACGGTCCGCTTGGTCAGCGTCCGCTGCACCGCGACCTCCCGCTCGGCCCACAGCCGGGCGAACTCCGGGCTCGTTCCCCGCAGTTCGTCCACGAGCGACCGGACCGCCGGATCGGCCGGGTACCGGCCGCCCGCGCGCAGGTCCGCGACGCACAGCCGGGCCAGGTCCAGCCGGTTGCCGGTGATCGTGTCGCCGGTGTCGAACAGCCGGCGCAGCCGGTTGCGACGCCGCGCCGGCCAGCCGGCCGGGTCGCCGATCAGCGCGACGAGCATCCGGTTCCAGGCGACCATGTCGAAACCGGCGTCGATCACCATCGCGGGCACGTCGTCGAGGCGGTCGAGCAGCCGCAGGACGTTGGCGGGCACTGCGCGCGGCGGCGTCACCGGCGCCGGGTGGGCCAGCCGCCGCAGGTAGGTGTGCTCGTCGCCGGTCAGCCGCAGCGCCCGCCCGAGCGCGGCGAGGACCTGCTCCGACGGCCGCGGCCCGCGGCCCTGCTCGAGCCGCACGTAGTAGTCGACGGAGATCCCGGCCAGCAGCGCGACTTCCGCGCGCCGCAACCCCGGCGTCTGGCGTCGCGGGCCGGGCACGAGCCCGACGTCGCCCGGCTGCAGCCGCGCGCGGCGGCTGCGCAGGAAACCGCTCAGTTCCACGCTGTCCACCGTGTCATCATCACCCCGGCCCGGGGTGGTACCGGTTGGCCTACCCCGGTCACCCGGATCGGGACGAGCCTGGACGCATGACGATTCTGGTGACCGGAGCCCGCGGGAACGTCGCCCGCGCGCTGGTGGGACAGCTGCTCGACGCGAGGCAGGACGTGCGCGCGGCCGGCCGCGACCCGAGCCGCGCCCGGCTGCCCGACGGCGTCGACGTGGTCGCGGCGGACCTGGCCCGGCCCGGGAGCTGGGACGCGGCGCTGAACGGCGTCACGAAGGCGTTCCTCTACGCCGGGACGGCCGGGCTCGGCGGGTTCCTCTCCCGCGCGGGCGGCCTGGCGCAGGTGGTCCTGCTGTCCGCGGCGGGCGCCGACCCGACGTCGGAGGACGCCATCACCCGCGCCCACGGCGAAGCCGAACAGGCGGTGCGCGACGCGGGAATCCCGTGGACTTTCCTGCGTCCGGGCGGGTTCGCGGCCAACCGGCTGCTGTGGACCGAGCCGATCCGGACGGCCGGAGTGGTGCGCGACCCGTTCCCGGGCTCGCACTCGGCGCTGATCCACGAGGCCGACATCGCCGCCGTCGCCGCGTGCGCGCTGACGGCGTCCGGGCACCTCGGCGCCGAGCACACGCTGACCGGACCCGAATCGCTGACGGTGCGGCGCCAGGCCGAGCTGATCGGTCTCGCCACCGGCCGTCCGGTGCGCGTCGAAGTCCAGGACCTCGACGACTACCGCCGTGAGCTGACGACGGCGTTCGAAGCCCGGGGGCTGGGCGCGGTCGGTTCGGCGGACGTCGTCGAAGCGCGGATCCGGCGGCTGGCGGCACTGGTGGACCGGCCCCAGCCGACGACGGAGACGGTCCAGGACGTGACCGGCCGCCCGGCGCGTGACTTCGCGGAATGGGCCGCGGACCACGCCGCCGATTTCGGCTGACCGCTCAGGCTTCGTGCTCGCGCAGCAGCCGGCGGACGGCTTTCCGGTCACCCTCGATCGTGACGCGGCCGTCGGCGAGCGCGGCGTCGAGGCCGCCGGGCTTTTCGAGCAGCGCGTTGAGGGTGTGCGGGTCGGTCCGGACGACGGCGTCCGGACCGTTCGGCTCGCCTGGCTCGACGGTCAGCCGCCCGGGTTCGGTGCGCACTGTCCACACGCGACTGTCCAGTTCGACGCGGTAGCAGGCGTTCCCGCGTGGGCGCGCGGAGCCGCGGAGGAACAGCAGCACCGACGTCGCACCGAGCGTCGCATCCCGGGGGAGCGGGACTTGCGCGGCCCACGCGCCCAGCGCGAGCACGATCGGCTCCAGCTCACGGCCCCACGCCGTCAGCTCGTAGACGGTCGAACCCGCGGGCGGCGGCAGCGTCCGGCGGGTCACGACGCCTCGGCCTTCAAGCTCGCGAAGCCGGTCGGTGACCAGGTTCGAACTGGCGCCCGGCAGCGCGCGGCGGACGTCGGAGAACCGTTGCGGCCCCAGGAGAAGCTCACGCACGACGAGCAACGCCCACCGCTCTCCGACGACGTCGAGCGCGCGGGCGGTGGCGCACGCGTCTCCGTAGCTGCGACTGGTCGGCATGACGCTAATTTACAACCTTGAGGTTGTTTTTAACAACTACCCTGGCCTACGGTGAGGCTCTGGACGTCGAGCGGAAGGAACCGGTCATGGCCTCTCCGGTCGTGCACTTCGAGATCATCGGCACCGACCCGGCCCGGCTGCGCGGGTACTACGGCGAGCTGTTCGGCTGGGAGTTCGACACGTCGGGCCCGGTGTCGGACCAGGTGTCGGAGCCGGGCGACTACGGCTTCGTGGACACGGACGGCATCCCCGGCGGCGTCGGCGGCGGCGCGTCCTTCGCGCGGCAGACGGTGTTCTACGTGGGCGTCCCGGACGTCGCGGCGGCGCTGGAGCAGGCCGAACGCCTGGGCGGCACGCGCCGCATGGGCCCGGACCGCGCGCCGGGCCGCGACTTGGTGGTCGCCCACTTCACCGACCCGGAAGGCAACCTGATCGGCCTCGCCGGCCCGGCTTGACGAAGGGTCAGTGCTCCTCGGCCGTGCCCTGGACGTCGGCGCGGCACGCCTCCAGGAACCGTTCGCCCGCTTCGCTGATCCCGGTCAGCACCCGGTCGAGGCTTTCCTTGCGCACCACCGGTTCCTCAGCGTCCAGTTCGGCGAGGACGGCGTTCACGCCACCGCGGGCGGCCTTCCACAGTTCCTTGCCGCGCCGGCGCGGCTCGTCGGTGCCGAAGAGTTCCACCTGGTTGTAGGCCTTGCGAAGCTCGCCGCGGCGTTCGCGCCACCTGTCCTCGATCACGTCCCGGTTTTTCAGCAGCTCCGGGAACTCCGCCCGGATCAGCTGGAACGCTTCCTCGCTCGCCGTCGAGAGGCCGGCGTACGCCTTGACGCGCTCGTCGCGCAGCCAGGTGGCGCGGTCCGCCGCGCGCTTCAACGCTTCGGTCCGCTGGGTCGCCTTCAGCTTGCGACCCTCCACGAACGTCGTGGTCAGCAGGGTCAGTACGACCCCGCCGAGCGTCGCGCCCACGGTGATCAGCTGCGTGGTCGTCCCCGAGTCCATGCCGGGATCATCCCAGGGCGTCGTACACCGCCTGGACGTACGTGCCGCTGCGGTCGGAACCGATGACGCCCGGGCCCATCCGGTTCATCATGTACGAGATCGTCAGCCGCCGGTCGAGGTCCATGATGATCATCGAACCGCCCCAGCCGCCCCAGAAGCAGATGCGGCCGTCCGGGATCCACGGCACCGCCTCCCGCAGCGGCAGCCCGTAGCCGATGCCCCAGCGCAACGGGACGCCGAGCCCGAGGTCGACGCCGTTGGCCTGCTCCTCGAAGATCACGTCGATCGTGTCCGGGCCGAGCAGGCGGACGCCGTCGACCGTGCCGCCGCGGGCCAGCGCCGACAGCATCCGCGCGACCGACCGCGCGTTGCCGTGCCCGTTCACCGCGCCCAGGTCCGCGCGGCGCCACGCCGGCGTGTTCGCGACGTTCGCGTCGATGACCGGCCCGGTCAGCGTCTTGACGATCACGCTGTCCGCGCCGAGGGCCACGAGGTCGAACTCCGCGGGCGGCGGCGGGACGACGTCCGCGATCCGGCCCCAGTCCGCCTCGGCGGCCCCGATCTGGAAGTCGGCACCCAGCGGCCCGGCGATCTCCTCGGCGACGAACGCCTTCAACGGCTTCCCGCTCACCCGCCGGACGACCTCGCCGACCAGGTGCCCGAAGTTCGCCGCGTGGTAGCCCGAAGCCGTCCCGGGCGTCCACCACGGCGCCTGCGCGGCCATCCGGGCGGTCGACGTCGCCAGGTCGTAGAGGTCCTCGACCGTCGCGGGCTGCTCCAGGCCGGAGACGCCGGAAGTGTGCGACAGCAGGTGCCGGACCTCGACGTTCTCCTTGCCGTTGGCCGCGAACTCCGGCCAGTACCGCGCGACCGGCGCGTGGACGTCGAGGTCGCCGCGGTCGGCGAGCATCAGCGCCGCCAGGCTGGTCACGGTCTTCGTCGTCGACCACACGTTGGTGATGGTGTGCTCGTCCCAGGTCAGAGTGCGCGCCTGGTCGCGGAAGCCGCCCCAGAGGTCGACGACGACGTCGCCGTCGAGGTCGACGACGAGGGACGCGCCCAGTTCGTCACCGGAGTCGACGTTCTTCTCGAGCGCGGCGCGGACGTCGTCGAAGCGGGCGTCGTGCGTTCCGTGGATGTCGGTCATGCGAGCTACGGTAAAACCTGACATCGATGTCAGGGGCAAGGGTGAATGTCGTGCGTCATCCCGGGTCGAGGTCCCGCGCCCGGTCGACGGCCACCATGTTCTCCTCCGCCCAGTCCCGCAGCGCGGCGAGCGGCACTTCGAGCGACCGGCCCAGATCCGTCAGCCGGTAGTGCACCTTCGGCGGCACCGTCGCCTCCACCCGGCGCGCGACCAGGCCGTCGCGCGTCAGGCTCTGCAGGGTCACCGACAGCATCTTCTGCGAGACACCCGGCATCCGCCGTTGCAGCTCGGCGAACCGCACTTCGTCCGGCTCGGCCTCGGCCAGCACCTTGACCGCCATCGACGTCCACTTCGTGCCGATCCGGTCCAGCAGCCGGCGCGTCGGGCACTTCGGGTCGAAGAGGTCGCCTCGGCCGGAAGGGGTCACCTGGAGCTCACCACCTGTCGTGAAAGTGCCTTCTTGGCTCTTCGGACGCTGTTACCTATCGTTTGGTAGTAACCAATGGTAACTGCTGAGGAGACAGCGTGCGCGAGTATCGGGTCGAAGCGAACGGCATCGAGATCAACGTCGCCGACGCCGGGGAAGGGCCCGCGGTCCTGCTGCTGCACGGCTTCCCGCACACCTGGCGGCTCTGGTCACAGGTCATCCCGCACCTGGCTCGCGACCACCGCGTCCTCGCGCCGGACCTGCGTGGTCTCGGCGCGACCACGCGCGCCGACGGCGGCTACGACGCCGGAAACCTCGCCCTGGACGCCGAAGCCCTCCTCGACGCGCTGGGCGAGCCGACGGCGGCGGTCGTCGGCATCGACGCGGGCACCCCGCCCGCGTTCCTGCTCGCGCTGCGACGCCCCGAGCGCGTCCGGCGGCTCGTCCTGATGGAGTCGCTGCTGGGCCGGCTGCCCGGCGCCGAAGCCTTCCTCGCCGGCGGTCCGCCGTGGTGGTTCGGCTTCCACGCCGTGCCCGGCCTCGCCGAGACGGTCCTGGCCGGCCACGAAGCGGACTACATCGGCTGGTTCCTCGATGCCGGCACGCGAGGCCGTGGAGTACCACCGGAGATCCGCGAGCACTTCGTCGCCGCGTACACCGGGCGGGAGTCACTGCGGTGCGCGTTCGAGCACTACCGCGCCATGCCCGCGAGTGCCGCGCAGATCGCGGAGGCCGGCCGTCTCACGGTGCCGACCCTGGCGATCGGCGCCCACCCGGTCGGCGACACCCTCGCGAACCAGTTGCGGCCGATCGCCGACGACCTCACGGCGCACCTCGTCGAGGACTGCGGGCACATCGTCTCGCTGGACCGCCCGGACGTCCTGGTGCCGCTGCTGACTTCTTTCCTTGACCTCGACCTTGCTGGAGCTTCAAGACTGGCGCCATGACGATCTGGATCTGCGGAACCTGCGGGGTCGAGCACCCCGACACCGAACAACCCCCGGCCGGCGCGTGCGCGATCTGCGCGGACGAACGGCAATGGGTGCCAGCCTCCGGGCAGGTGTGGACCACCCTGGAGAAACTCGCGGCCGACAGCCGCGAAGTCGTGCACCACGAACTGGAACCGGGCCTGCACCGGTTCAACCGCGAACCGCCGTTCGGCATCGGCCAGTGGACGCACCTGGCGCAGACGTCCGGTGGCAACCTGCTGTGGGACCCGCCGAACCACCTCGACCCGGCCCTGGTCGCGAAGATCGAGGAGCTGGGCGGGGCCGCGGTGATCGTGGCCAGCCACCCGCACATGTACGGCTCGCAGGTCAGCTGGAGCCACCGCCTCGGGCGCGTCCCGGTGCTGGTGCACGCCGCCGACCGGCGGTGGGTGCGGCGCGAGGACCCGGTGCTGCGGGAGTGGTCCGGCACCGAGCGGGTCCTGCCCGGCGTGACGCTCGTCGAGGCGGGCGGCCACTTCCCCGGCGCCGCCGTGGCCCACGTCGGCACCGACACCGGCGGCGTGCTGCTGACCGGCGACACGATCGTGCCCGTCGTCGACGCGGGGTGGGTGACGTTCATGCGCAGCTACCCGAACAAGATCCCGCTCTCCGCTGGGCTGGTGCGGCGGATCGTCGACCGGCTCGAGCCGTACGAGTTCGATCGGCTGTACGGCCTGCTGGGCGGGACGGTGCTCGGCGACGCGAAGGGCGCGGTGCGCCGGTCCGCGGAGCGCTACATCGGCTGGGTGAGCGGTGCGAACGATCATCTCGGCTGAACGGAAATCGCGCACGCGAAAGAAGTATTTCCTCGCCCCCTTCAATTTATAGCCGACCCCGGGGCTTGCGGCAAGGCCGGGGTGATGCCGCAGAATGGCCCGCCGTAGGTCGTGAACAGGGGAAATGGGGATTCTTAAGTGCGTGTTTTGCTGACGACGTGGGGATCGCGCGGGGACGTCGAACCGCTGGTGGGGCTCGCGGTGGCGTTGCGGGAGCTGGGGGCGGAGGCGCTGGTCGCGGCGCCGCCGGACGACGATTTCGTGGCGCTGCTGGAGCGGGCCGGGGTCCCGCTGGTGCCGCTCGGGCCGACGGTGCATTCGGTGGTCGCCAACCCGAAACCGCCGACCGGAGCGGACGCGTTCAAGCTCGCTCCCGCGCTGGTCGCCGCGCGGTTCGAAACGCTCGGCGCGGTGGCCGGGGAATGTGACGTGCTGCTGGCGACCGGCCTGTTGCCGGCCGGCGCCCGGGACGTGGCCGAAAAGCGGGGGATTCCGTACGTGTACGCGTGTTTCCACATCTTCGGGCTGCCGTCGCGGCAGTTCGCGCCGGGGATGCGGCCGGGCACGCCGTCGCCTGAGGAGGAGACCGACCTCGAGGTGCGGTGGGCGCAGGACGCCGAGCGGGTGAACGCGCTGTACGGCCCGGAGCTGAACAGCCGGCGGGCGGCGATCGGCCTGCCGCCGGTGGACAACGTCCGCGACCACGTGTTCACCGACCGGCCGTGGCTGGCGGCGGACCCGGCGCTGTGCCCGTCCGAGGGCATGACGAACCTCGACCTCGTGCAGTCCGGCGCGTGGATCCTGCCCGACGACCGGCCGCTGCCGGCGGACCTGGAGGCGTTCCTGGACGCCGGTGAACCGCCGGTCTACGTGGGCTTCGGCAGCATGGCCGCGTACGCCCCGGAGGGCATCGCCCGCGAAGCCACCGAGGCGGCCCGCGCCCAGGGCCGCCGGGTGGTCCTGGGCCGAGGCTGGGCCGGCCTGACCGCGATCGACGACGCCGAGGACTGCTTCGTAGTCGGCGAGGTCAACCAGCAGGCACTGTTCCGCCGGGTGGCCGCGGTCGTCCACCACGGCGGCGCGGGCACCACGACCACAGCCGCCCGCGCGGGCGCGCCCCAAGTGGTGGTACCCCGGATCGCGGACCAGCCGTACTGGGCGGAGCGGGTGGCCGGGCTGGGCATCGGAGTAGCGCACGAGGGCCCGACCCCGACGGCCGAGTCACTGTCGGCCGCGTTCACCACGGCCCTGACGCCCGAGATGCGGACCCAGGCCCAAGCGGTGGCGAGCACAATCCGCGACGACGGAGCGACGGTAGCCGCGAAGACGCTCCTCGACGTCGCGAGCCAGGGACGTCAATAGCCGCGCGAGCCACGCCGCGCGCTGCACCCAGCGACGCGCGGCGCGGTTCGTTCGGCAACCAAGGGTCGCCGGCCCGCGCATCGGGGATCAGGCGGTCGGGCGGCCCGCTCCCGCGTAGTCGTCGCCGTCCTTGCGGTACGTGTGGACCTGCACGGCCTGGCCGGTCTGCGGCGCGTCGATCATCTGCTGGTTGCCGATGTAGAGACCGACGTGGTGGATCTTCGTCGTCGGCTCGCCGTAGAAGATCAGGTCGCCCAGTTGCGGCTCGGTCACGTGCGCCACGCTGCGGTACTGCGTGTCCGCCGTGCGCATCAGCTTGACGCCCGCGCTTGCGTACGCCGCCGTCGTCAGGCCCGAGCAGTCGAAGCCCGGGTCGCCGCCGCCGGTGCCGTTGCCGCCCCAGATGTAGGGGAGGCCGATCTTGTCGATGGCGAAGTTGACCGCGCTCAGCACCGCGGCGTTCGGCGCCGCCGAGCCCTGGCCGACCGTGCCGTAGACGTTGACCGTCGCGAGCGTCCGGTGCAGGAACAGCGGCGCCGACTGCAGCGCGCTCACCGAGTCCCACCAGGTCTGCCCCTGGGAGAGGTCGTGGCCGTCGGCGCACAGCGCGCGGCCGGTGGACAGCGCCGCGTCGTCGATGTTCTGCACGTCCGGGGTGCCGCCCGACGCGCTCGTCTTGTACTTCCCCCAGATCGCCGGCGACAGCTGCATCGGCCCGGCGGCGTTCGCCGTCGAGACGACCTTGTTGTAGAAGTCGCGCACCTCGACCGTGCCGAGCGGCTTGCTCAGCACGCCGGCGGCACCCAGCTGCCCGCCCTGCGCGCGGCCGTGGTCGGAGGTGACCTTCCCGACCGCCGCCAGCGTCACCCACGACAGGTGACAGCCCGGGATCTCCTTGGTCAGCGTCACCGTGGCCTGCGCGTAACCGGTCATCGCGCGCAGCGGGATGTCGAGCCACTGGCTGGTCTTCGACGCCCACTCGTCGAACTCGCTCGCCTGCGGCAGCTTCGGCTGCGTCGGCGGCGGCGTGGTCGTTTTCGGGACCACCGTCGGGACCACCGACGGCGTCGGCGCGGCCGTCGCGGCGGCGTTCTCGGCCGTCTCCTGCTTCGGCGCGAACTGGATCGCGACCACCAGCGCGGCCGCGATCACGACGACCGCGGCCACCACGATCCCGGCGCGGCGGCGGCGCGGCGGCGGCGTGTTCTCCGGAACGACCACGGGCTCTTCGCTCACCGCGCGGCTCCGGTCAGCCGGTCCAGCACGAAGCCGCGCAGGCCGTCGAGGTCGGTGTCCAACGCGACCTCGATCAGCCGGCCGGGGGAGAACTGCGGATCCTCTTCGCCGAGCCGTCGCCGGTCGACCAGGGTCTGGCCGCGCGCCGGGCCCAGCCCGCAGTCGACGTCGACGCGGTAGGTCTCGGTGTGCAGGATCCCGGGCGAGATCGCCTCGGCGACCGCGACGGCGTCGTGCATGACCATCCGGTCCTCGCCGAAGATCCGCGTGTAGTGCCGGCGGTAGGTCGAGGTGAGCCCCTCGAGCGTCGCGCCGATCGGCCCGGACGCGGCGAGCTTCGCCAGCCACTCGGCGTCGACGGCGCACCGGTGCGTGAGGTCCAGCGGCACCAGCACCACCGGGACGTCCTCCTCGACCAGCACCCGCCGGGCCGCCTCGGGGTCGCTCCAGATGTTGAACTCGGCCGCCGCGGTGCTGTTGCCGAAAGTGACCCCACCGCCCATGACCACCAGCCGGGCGATCTTCTCCCGCGCGCCCGGGTGGGCGGCCAGCAGCGCGGCGATGTTCGTGAGCGGCCCGATCGGCGCGATGGTCACCGGCTCGTCGGCCGCGTCGAGCAGCGCGAGCATCAGGCTGACGGCGTCCCGCTCGTCGAGCGGCCGGGTCGCCTCGGGCAGGGTGTCCGCGTGGCCGGACAGGCCGTCGCCGCCGTGGACCTCTTTCGCGTCACGCGGCTTCGAGTAGACCAGCGGGCGGGCAGCGCCGGCCGCGACCGGCACGTCGGTGCGGCCGAACAGCTCCAGCAGCCGGCGCGCGTTCGCCGTGGTCTTGTCCAGGGGCACGTTGCCGAACACGGTCGTCACGCCCAGGAGGTCGACGTCCGGCGAGACCGCGGCCAGCGCGATCGCCAGCGCGTCGTCGACGCCCGGGTCGGTGTCGATGATCAGCTTCGTGCCCATCCAGCTCCCCTTGCCTGTGAACCCGTCCCGCACACAGGTTACGGTCACCGGCATGACGTCGATGTGGGGTGCGCCCGCTCTTTCGCGGGTGCGGGCCTGGCGGCAGGCGCGCCGCGACCCGCGGCAGGCGAAGTTCCTGACCGCCGACTCGCTGCGCTGGGTCCTGCGCAACCACGCGTACACACCCTGGTACCTGGTCCGGTACTACCGGCTGCTCAAGTTCCGGCTCGCCAACCCGCACATCATCCTGCGCGGGATGCTGTTCCTCGGGAAGGACGTCGAGATCCACTGCCGCCCCGGCTACGGCCGGCTGGAGATCGGCCGCTGGGTCCACATCGGCGACGGCAACGCCATCCGCTGCCACGAGGGTTCGCTGCGGATCGGCGACAAGTCCGTGTTCGGCCGCCAGAACGTCATCAACTGCTACCTCGACATCGAGCTCGGCGCGGCCACCCTGGTCGCCGACTGGGTGTACATCTGTGACTTCGACCACGTCATTTCGGACATCCACGTGCCGATCAAGGACCAGGGCATCGTCAAGACGCCGGTCCGCATCGGCCCGGACACCTGGCTCGGCACCAAGGTCAGCGTCCTGAAGGGCACCCGCATCGGCCGCGGTTGTGTGCTCGGCGCCCACGCGGTCGTCCGCGGCGACATCCCGGACTACTCGATCGCGGTCGGCATGCCGGCCCGCGTCGTGCGCAACCGCGAAGACGACTACGCCGCCGACACCGCGCGCCGCGAAGCCGTCGCGGACATGGCCCGCAAGGCGAGCAAGGCCCTGCAGAAAACCCTCGGCGAGCAGTAGAACCACTCAGGCCCGTCATCGTCGATCCGGCCATACTGACCGGGTGGGGGAAGTCCGTACGCTCTGGGCCTCGGTCGTCCTGGCGCTGTGCGCGGTGGGCCTGCTGCTCGTCGTCCCGTTCCTGGTCCTGCAGGGGTTCCTGGCGAGCTTCCCGGTGTTCGGCACGAGCACGCACGAGGGCGACGGCTACCTGACCTGGGCGGCCTGGCTCGGCGCCGGGCTGCCGCTGGTGGGCGTGGTCGTCGCGGCGGCCACGCGGCGCCGAGGGTGGACGTGGTTCTTCGGGATCTGCCTTCTCGTGGCCGTCGCGGTCGCCGGGATGAACTGGGCCGGCCACGTTCGCCACGCGCCGCCCGCGCCACCGGGGCCGCGCCACTGCGTCGAGCGCAGCGGCGGCGGCACCGAATGCCCGGGCGGCTGACTACTCCTCGAAGGTCATCTCCGGCGGCGGCCGGCGGAAGCCGCGGGTGATCGCCGCCAGCACCACGATGCCGATCGCCAGCCAGACCACGCCGAAGATCAGCGCGATGCCGTCCAGGTTGACCAGTAGCCACAGATCGACCACGGCGCCGATCATCGGGAAGACCACCCAGGTCAGTACCCGTTTCCCGGACCGGTCGCGCAGCCAGGTCGCGATCACGCTGACGTTGACGAACGTGAACGCCGTGAACGCGCCGAAGTTGATGAACGACGTCGACGTGCTGACGTCCAGGGCCAGCGCGACCAGCCCGACGATCCCGGTCAGGACGATGCCGAACACCGGCGTCGCGAACTTCGGCTGGAGCTTGCCGAACACGCGCGGCAGCACGCCGTCGCGGCCCATCGCGTACATCAGCCGCGATGCGCTCGCCTGCGCGGCGATCCCGGACGCGAACTGCGCGACGACCAGGCCGGCGAGGAAGAACGACGCGAAGAGGTTGCCGCCGATCGTCGTCGCGATCTCGAACGCGGCGGACGACTCGTCGGTGAACGCGCTGCCCGGGTGGGCGAGCTGGGTGAAGTAGGCGAGCACGATGAAGATGCCGCCGCCGATCAGCGCGGTGAGGAGGATGGCGCGGGGGATCGTCTTGCGCGGCTCGATCGTCTCCTCGGTCAACGTCGTCACGGCGTCGAACCCGAGGAAGGAGTACGTCGCGAGCGCGGCGCCACCGGAGATCGTGCCCAGCGTGGCACCGGGGTGGAAGAACGGCTGCGAGCTCGCCAGCGCGTCCCCGACGTGCAGCACCTGCTTGATCGAAAGCACGACGAAGAAGCCGATCACCAGGATCTGGAACGCCATCAGCAAGAAGTTCGCCTTTTCGGCGATCTTGATGCCGAGGACGTTGAGGATCGTCGTCAGCAGGATAAAAGTGATCAACCAGATCCAATTGGGCACGCTGGGGAACTCGGCGGAGAGGTAGGCGCCACCGATCAGCCAGATCACCATCGGCAGGAAGAAGTAGTCGAGCAGCACCGCCCAGCCGACGAGGAACCCGGCGCGCGCGTCGACCGCTTTCCGGACGTAGGTGTAGGCCGAGCCGGCGACGGGGTGGGTGGCGGCCATCTTCCCGTAGCTGGCCGCGGTGAACAGCATCGCGACCAGGGCGAGCAGGTACGCCGAGGGCACCGTGCCCTCGGTCGTCGTCGCGACGATGCCGAACGTGCCGAGCACGATCAGCGGCGCCATGTAGGCGAGCCCGAACAGGACGACGCCGGGCAGGCCGAGGCGGCGCTGCAGGGCGGCCGGGGCCGCGGCCGTGGAGGTCATCGGTCGTCTCCTTCTCGTGGACGCCAGCGGTCCGGGTCGATCCGGCCCTGGTAGAGCGGCAGGGGCAGCGGCGCGTCGGCCGGGGTGAACTGCTCCCACATCCGGTTGGTGCCCGCGGTGCCGTCGCGTCGGATACGCGCCACCTCGTCGAGGTCGATCGTGTGCGCGAGGACGCCTTCGCCGGGCCCGGGCAGCGCGCCGAGGACGTCACCCTCCGGCCCGACGAGCAGGCTGTCGCCCATGCCGAACGGCCCGGCCGTGTTCACGCTGGCGACGAACACCTGGTTGACGATCGCGTTCGCCCGCGCCAGGACCAGTTCCTGCGCGCGGTCGGGGGTCGTGGTCTGGACGGGGTTGAGCACCACCTCGGCGCCCATCCAGGCGAGGTGGCGGGTCACTTCGGGGAACCACGCGTCGTAGCAGATCGAGAAGCCCACGCGCCCGGCGTCGGCCAGATCGGCGACGACGAACTCCGTGCCGGGGTCGTACGGCTCGTGCGGCCGCCACGGGAAGACCTTCCGGTACCAGCCGGCCAGCTCGCCCTGCGGCGAGAAGACCAGGGCGGTGTTGAACAGCTCGCCGTGGTCGCCTTCTTCGCAAACGGTGCCCGGAGCGAGCCAGATCCCCAGGTCACCGGCCAGTTCCGCCAGCTCCATCGTCCGGGGCCCGTGCAGCGGCTCGGCGGCGGCCCGCAGCTGCGCGGTGCGTTCGTCGCCCTCGCCCTCGACGCCGCAGAGGTGCAGCTCGGGGAAGGCGGCCAGGCGCGTGTCCGGAAACCGGCCCAGGACGGCTTCGACCTCGCCCGCGAACCCGGCCGAGCCGGGCCGGGGCGGCGCTTGCACCAGAGCGATCGGGAGTGGTCGCGGCATGGACGGAAAATAGTCCACCTTGAACACTTAAACAAGAGTGCTCAAGATGAGCAATTTGTGCGGTACCGTCGGGTTCATGGCCACGGCAGACCTGGACGCCCCCGCCCTGACCGGCATCCGGCGGCTGTCGGCGCTGGACACCGTCCGCGCCCGGATCGCCCTCGCCATCGAGCTGGGCCTGCTGAAACCGGGGGAGCGCCTGCCGCCGAACGGCGACATCGCCCAGGCTCTGGGCGTCGCCGAGATCACGGTGCGCCGGGCGCTGGAGTGCCTGGCCGAAGACGGCCTGATCGAGCGACGCCGAGGCCGCGGCGGCGGCACCCTGGTCGCCGAGCACCCACCGGCGGAGCGGGTCCGCGAGGTCGGCGCCTACCGCGAGTCGGCCGCGGAGGTCCGCGAGCTGATCGACCACCGCCTGGTCCTGGAGAGCGGTCTGGTCCAGCTGGTGGCCAGACGCCGCCCGGACGTCGAGCGCCTCCGGGCGTTGGTCGCTCGGATGGACACGGCGACGGGCTGGGCGGAGTTCCACGAACTGGACGCCGAGTTCCACCTGACGGTCGCCGCACCAGGCCCTCCGGCAGCGGTCCGCCAGTACGAGGCGGTGCTCACGGAGTTGTACCGGTTCTACCTGCCGTACCCGTTGCAGAAGCTGCGCGAGTCGAACCACGAGCACGCGAAGCTGGTGAAGGCCCTGTCCTCGGGCAACAGGGACGCGGCGACCCGGATAACCCGCGACCACGTGGGAGACCTGCACCGGACGATGTTCGTCGGCCTAGCCTGACCTGTGGATTCACCCCGTGGTCGAGTCCACGACCACGGCTCCGGGGCGTGGGTGGTCACGGATCGACCGGCGCCGGACCAGCCGGAGCGTGGTCCGGACCCGACGTCAGCCGAGCGGCCCGGCATGGACGCAAACCGACCGCATCTGAAGGCCGCCGCCGTCGTCGCGGATCGACGAGGGGCGTGTGGGCTAGACGGCCGGAACCAGTCGCGGCCGGAAACCAGCCGCGGCCGAAACCAGCCGCGGCCGAGACTTAGCTGTGGTCGTGAATCGCCCGCACCTCGACCGCCGCGACCGTGGTCCGTCTTCGGCCAACGCCAGAAGCCCGCGAGCCCATCCTCGAAACCCCTGGCCGTTCGGCGGTGATCATCGGCCGATCACCCCGCAGCACGACCCGCGAAACTCCGGCGCCCCAGGAGCAGGTCAGCGGTTGCGCAGCTGCTCGCGGACCTCCATCAGCGCGAAGCCGAGCAGGTTCAGCCCGCGCCAGTAGTCCGGCTTGTCCGAGTTCTTCTCCTCACGGGCGAGCCCGCTGCCCCAGACCAGGTCCTTCTTGGACGCTTCGACGAGCACGGCCTCGCCGGTGCCGAGGAGGAAGCGGCGCAGGTCGCGGTGTGCGCCGAACTTGGCCAGGTTGCCGTCGACGACGATGTCGTAGCGGTGCCGCTCCCACGTCTCGTTGTCGTACCCGGCGACCTCGCGGCCGAGGACCTTCGCCGTCTTCGGGTCGGGTGCCTGCCGGATCAGCTCGGCCTTCTCGTGGTCGCCGAATAGCTCGGCCTTGCCCGCCATCATGTAGTGCTCGGCGGACGGGTAGCGCACGCCGCCGGCCTCGAACGGGTCCACCCACCACTGGCTCAGGCAGCTCGCCGTCGCGCGCCCCGTCTTGGAGGGCGCGTGGCCGTAGAACAGCAGGTACTCGGGCTCCGCACCCTCGTGGACCTTTTCGCGCAACGCTTCGATACTGCGGACTCCGTCGACCTTCACAACCATCCGTCTAGTGGACCACAGCGCTCACAGCAGGAAGTGGAAGAGGGGGCTACCCGGCTCGATCCGCTCCACCTGCAGCGGGCTCGCGTCCATCCGGGCCAGCAGTCCTGGCAGGTCGGCCGAGCGCGGGATCTCGATGCCGACCAGCGCCGGCCCCAGCTCGCGGTTGGTGCGCTTGACGTACTCGAAGCGGGTGATGTCGTCCTCGGGCCCGAGGACCTGCTCCAGGAACCGCCGCAGCGCGCCCGGCTCCTGCGGGAACCCGACCAGGAAGTAGTGCTTCAGCTGTTCGTGCATCAGCGAGCGTTCGAGGATCTCGCTGTAGCGGCTGACGTCGTTGTTGCCGCCGGAGACCACGACCACGACCGTCTGGCCGGGCTCGACGTCGACGACCGAACCGAGCGAGGCCGCGGCGAGCGCGCCCGCGGGCTCGGCGATGATGCCGTCCGACTGGTACATCGCCAGCATCTCGGTGCAGATCGCGCCCTCGGCGACCGACGTCAGCTCGGCGCCGCTCTCGCGGATCAGCGGGTAGGTGACGCTGCCGGCGACGCGCACCGCGGCGCCGTCGACGAACGTGTCGAGCTCGGGCAGCCGCACCGGGTGCCCGGCGTCGAGCGCCGCGGCCATGCAGGCCGCGCCCGCCGGTTCGACGCCGACGACCCGGACGCCGGGGTGCCGTTCCCGCAGGAAGCTGCCGACGCCGGCGAGCAGCCCGCCGCCGCCGACGGGGACGACCACGACGTCGGGGACGAAGCCGAGCTGCTCGATCACTTCCAGCGCCACCGTGCCCTGGCCGGCGACGGTCCGGACGTCGTCGAACGCCGGCACCAGCGTCGCGCCGGTGCGTTCGGCGTCCTCGGTGGCGGCCGCGAAGGCGTCTTCGTACGTTTCGCCGACGACGATGACCTCGATGTGCGCGCCGCCGAGCGTCGCGATGCGTTCGCGCTTCTGCCGCGGCGTGGTCCCCGGGACGTACACGCGCCCGTTCGCGCCGAGCCGGCGGCACGCGTACGCGACGCCTTGGGCGTGGTTGCCGGCGCTGGCGCAGACGACGCCGAGCGCGCGCGTGACGTCGTCCAGCTGGACGATGAAGTTGTAGGCGCCGCGGATCTTGTACGACCGGACGGTCTGCAGGTCCTCGCGCTTCACCCAGACCTGGGCGTCCACCCGGGACGACAGCCGCGCGCTCGGCTCCAGCGGCGTGCGGGTCACCACCCCGGCCAGCCGCGCGGCGGCGTTCTCGATGGTCGCCGCGGTCACCGTGTCGATGTCGTGCACCTGGTTGAATGTACGACTCGCGCGTGAAACCCGACCGGGTGCCCCTACCCCTTCGGCACGGCCGGGTACGGGACGAACGTACTGGTGTTCTCGTCGACCGTGAGCTGCTTGCCGATCGTCGGGAACGCGCGCTGCGAGCAAGCCGGGCGTTCGCAGACTTTGCAGCCCATGCCGATCGGGGTGGCGGCCGCCGGTTCGTCCAGGTCCAGGCCCGTCGAATAGATCAGCCGTCCCGCGTGCCGCAGTTCGCAGCCCAGACCGACCGTGAACGTCTTTCCCGGGCTGCCGTAGCCGCCGATGTTGCGCGAAATCGTCCGCGCGATCCAGAAGTAGCTCTTGCCGTCGGGCAGCGTCGCGATCTGGGTCAGGATCTTGCCCGGCTGGGTGAACGCCTCGTAGATGTTCCACAGTGGACAGGCACCGCCGACGCGGGAGAAGTGGAAGCCGGCCGCGGACTGCCGCTTCGACATGTTCCCGGCCCGGTCGACGCGCACGAAGGAGAACGGCACCGCGCGGTGCTTGGGCCGCTGCAGGGTGGACAGCCGGTGGCAGACGGTCTCGAAGCCGACGCCGTAGTGGTCGCACAGCCGCTCGATGTCGTAGCGGAACCGCTCGGCCGCGGCCAGGAACGGTCCGTAGGGGAGGATCAGCGCCCCCGCGAAGTAGTTCGCCAGGCCGACGCGGGCCAGGGAGCGCGCGGCGGGGCCGGAAAACGCCCACGAATCGGCCAGCTCGGTGATCAGGTCGTCGTACTCGAGCAGGGCGATCTGCGAAGCCATCCGGAACGCCTGCTGCCCGACGCGCAGGCTCGGCGCGAGGCGCAACGTCCGGCTGAGCGGCTCGTAGCGGTGCTGCTGACCCGCGGCTTCGTCGATGCCGTCGCTGGTCACTTCGACGCCGTAGCGCTGGGAAAGGCAGTCCTTCAACGCGCTGAGCACCTGGCCGCGCTGCAGCGGGATGTCGGCCGCCATCTTCTCGGCGCGTTCGTCCAGCTCGGCGACGTAGTTCTCGCGCTCGTAGAAGAAGTCGCGGACCTCTTCGTGCGGCAGCGCCGACGCTGCGCTGCCGTGCAGGCCCAGGCCGTTTTCGGTGGTCAGCGCGGCGGTGTTCTCGACGGCGTTGCGGTAGCTGCGGTGCAGCTTGACGAGGGCTTGCGCGATCGCCGGCAGGTTCGTCGCCAGCTCGTTGAGCTCGCTCGTCGTGACGTCGACGCCGAGGGACTCGTCGAGCAGCGCCTCTTTGACGTCGGCCACCAGCCGGGACGTGTCGTTGTTGGCGAAGAACTCGGTGTCCACGCCGAACGCCTGCGTGATCCGCATCAGGACGGGCACGGTCAGCGGGCGCGAGTTGTGCTCGATCTGGTTGAGGTAGCTCGGTGAGATCTCCAGCACACGGGCGAGGTCGGCCTGGCTCATCGCCCGGCTTTCGCGGAGGTGCCGCAGCCGCGCTCCGGCGAAAGTCTTCTCCATCCGAGCCCGCCTTTCCGGAAGGTTTCCGGTCCTGAACGGTTACGTGAACGGTCAAGAACGCGGATTTTCGTGGCTGTTGCGAACCAGCGATTCGCAACCTTTGCAAAGAGCGTACGTACCCTTCGCACAAATTGGCAAATTGGACGACTGGATCGGATTTCCACTGGCGTGCGAGGGTCAGGCCAAGCAAGGCGAGCAATCGCAAACTTCGCAACACCGGGAGAGTCCGATGACCGAACAGGCCAAGCAGGCGGCCGCGGAGCTGACCGCGAAGTGGGCGAACGACCCCCGCTGGGCGGGCGTGCAGCGCTCCTACTCGGCCGAGGACGTCGTCAAGCTGCGCGGCAGCGTCGTCGAAGAGCACACCCTCGCCCGCCGCGGCGCGGAGAAGCTGTGGGACCTCCTGCACACCGAGGACTACATCCACGCGCTGGGCGCGCTCACCGGCAACCAGGCCGTCCAGCAGGTCCGCGCCGGCCTGCAGGCGATCTACCTGTCCGGCTGGCAGGTCGCGGCCGACGCCAACCTGGCCGGCCAGACCTACCCCGACCAGAGCCTCTACCCGGCCAACTCCGTGCCGGCCGTGGTCCGCCGCATCAACAACGCGCTGGGCCGCGCGGACCAGATCAACTGGGCGGAAGGCAACACCGACATCGACTGGTACGCCCCGATCGTCGCCGACGCGGAAGCGGGCTTCGGTGGCCCGCTCAACGCGTTCGAGCTGATGAAGGGCATGATCGCGGCCGGCGCCGCGGGCGTGCACTGGGAAGACCAGCTCGCGTCCGAGAAGAAGTGCGGCCACCTAGGCGGCAAGGTGCTGATCCCGACCAAGCAGCACGAGCGCACGCTGAACGCCGCGCGCCTCGCGGCCGACGTCCTCGACGTCCCGACCCTCGTGGTCGCCCGCACCGACGCGCAGGCCGCGACGCTGCTGACCAGCGACGTCGACGAGCGTGACCAGCAGTTCCTCACCGGCGGCCGCACCGCCGAGGGCTTCTACGAGGTCACCAACGGCATCGACCCGTGCATCGAGCGCGGCCTGGCCTACGCCCAGTACGCCGACCTGCTCTGGATGGAGACCTCGAAGCCGGACCTCGAGGTGGCGCGCAAGTACGCCGAGGCGATCAAGGCGAAGTTCCCGGACCAGATGCTGGCCTACAACTGCTCGCCGTCGTTCAACTGGAAGAAGCACCTGGACGACGCCACGATCGCGAAGTTCCAGCGCGAGCTCGGCCACATGGGCTACAAGTTCCAGTTCATCACGCTGGCCGGCTTCCACGCCCTGAACTACTCGATGTTCGACCTGGCGCACGGTTACGCCCGTGAGGGCATGACCGCCTACGTCGACCTGCAGGAGCGCGAGTTCGCGTCGGAGGCCCGTGGTTACACCGCCACGAAGCACCAGCGCGAGGTCGGCACCGGTTTCTTCGACCAGGTCGCGACCGCGTTGAACCCGACCAGCTCCACCACGGCGCTGAAGGGTTCCACGGAGGAAGCCCAGTTCTGACGCTCTTCGCGGGCCGGCGGCGACCCCTGCGCCGCCGGCCCGTGACCCCCACTTCCCTTCCCTTCCCTGCACAGCTCTGCTCGCGGAGGCACCCCATGGTTGATCGACTGAACTACCGCATCGAGGTCACCGGTCCGGTCGAGGGCCGGTTCGCCGAGATCCTCACCCCGGCGGCACTCGACTTCCTGGCCAAGCTCGACAACACGTTCGCCGGCTGCCGGCGCGAGCTGCTCGACGCCCGCCGCGTGCGCCGCGAGGAGCTGCAGTCGGGGGAGAAGCCGCTCGGCTTCCTGCCCGAGACCCGCCGGATCCGCGACGACGAGTCGTGGAACGTCGCGCCGACCGCGCCGGGTCTGGAAGACCGCCGCGTCGAGATCACCGGCCCGACCGACCGCAAGATGACGGTCAACGCGCTGAACTCCGGCGCGAAGGTCTGGCTGGCGGACTTCGAGGACGCGACGTCGCCGACGTGGCACAACGTGATCGACGGCCAGCTCAACCTCTTCGACGCTATCCGCCGCAACATCGACTTCACCACCGAAGCCGGCAAGCAGTACACGATCGGGGACGACCCGGCCACGATCGTCGCGCGGCCCCGCGGCTGGCACCTGGTGGAGAAGCACATCCGCATCGACGGCCGTCCGGTGTCGGCGAGCCTGGTCGACTTCGGACTGTTCTTCTTCCACAACGCCCGCCAGCTGGTGGCCCGCGGCGTCGGCCCGTACTTCTACCTGCCGAAGCTCGAGAACCACCACGAAGCGCGGCTGTGGAACGACGTCTTCCTGCTGGCGCAGCGCGAGCTCGGCATCCCGCGCGGCACGATCCGCGCCACGGTGCTGATCGAGACGATCACCGCCGCGTTCGAGATGGACGAGATCCTCTACGAACTGCGCGAGCACGCGGCGGGCCTGAACGCCGGGCGCTGGGACTACATCTTCAGCATGATCAAGAACTTCGCCGCGCACGGCGCCGACTTCGTGCTGCCGGACCGCGCGCAGGTCACCATGACCGTGCCGTTCATGCGGGCCTACACCGAGCTGCTGGTGCGGACCTGCCACAAGCGCGGCGCGCACGCCATCGGCGGCATGGCCGCGTTCATCCCGAGCAAGGACCCCGAGGTCACCGCGACCGCGCTGGAGAAGGTCCGCGCCGACAAGGAACGCGAGGCCGGCGACGGCTTCGACGGCTCCTGGGTCGCGCACCCCGGCCTGGTCCCGGTCTGCCGCGAGGTGTTCGACGGTGTGCTCGGCGGCTGGCCGAACCAGCTCGGCAAGCTCCGCGAGGACGTCGACGTCACCGCCGAAGACCTGCTCGACGTCGCGAGCGCCGGCGGCGAGGTCACCGAGGCGGGTGTCCGCGCGAACATCAACGTCGCGCTGCGCTACATCGACGCGTGGCTGCGCGGCACCGGCGCGGCGGCGATCCACAACCTGATGGAGGACGCGGCCACCGCGGAGATCGCGCGTTGCCAGGTCTGGCAGTGGATCCGCAACGGCACGAAGCTCGAGGACGGCACCGCGCTGACCCGCGAGCTGGCGGTCGAGTTCCTGGACGACGAGCTGGCGTCGGTCCGCGCCGAACTCGGCGACGGCCACCGCCTCGGCGACGCGTACCAGATCTTCACCGAGACCGCGCTCGGCGAGAAACTGCCGAGCTTCCTCACCACCGGTGCCTACGCGCGGTACCTCACGGACGCCCGGTAGCAGGGCAGTGCTTGATGCGCTCTCAGCGGTCGAGAGTGCTTCGAGCTCCGGCCGTCCCTACCTGACGAGGGACGGCCGGCACCACACCCATCTCGGGATGGTGTGGTCCGGAACTGGTCCGACGGCGGTGGCTCCCCGCCGTCGGACCAGTTTCACGCGTAGGTTTCCCGGATGAGCCTGAGCTTCCCGGGCGAGTCGCCCGAGTACCGCGCCGCGCGTGATCGCCTGCTCGAACGGGAAGCCGCGCTGCGTCGCGAACTGGAGGCGGTGGCTGTCCAACGCCGCGACCTGCCACCCGGCGGTCTGGTGCCCGAGGACTACGTCCTCCAGGGCGACAACGGCGAAGTGCGGTTGTCGGACCTGTTTTCGCCGGGCCACGACACCCTGGTCGTCTACCACTACATGTTCCCGCGCGATCCCGACGACGACCGGCCCGGTCCGACGTCGGGGGAAAGCGCGCAGCTGACGCTGGAGCAGGGCCCGTGCCCGTCCTGCACGGCGTTGCTCGACCAGCTCGACGGCGCCGTGGAGCACTTCTCGCCCCACGCCGATTTCGCCGTCGTCGCGCGGGCGCCGATCGGGCACCTGCGGACGTTCGCCGCTGAACGCGGCTGGCGCCGGCTGCGGTTGTTCTCGTGCGCGGGCACCACGTTCAGCCGCGACTACCACGGCGAAGCGGCCGACGGCAGCCCGCGCCCGATGCTCAACGTCTTCCGCCGCGACGACGACGGGATCCGGCACTTCTGGGGTTCGGAGCTGCTGTACGAGCCGGCCGAACCGGGCCAGGACCCGCGCCACGTCGGGACGATCGAGCCGGTGTGGAACCTGTTCGACCTCACCCCGCACGGGCGTGGCGCGGATTGGGACGAGCAGCTCGGCTACTGCCACGAGTGAGCGGTGCGAACGGCCCGGTCGTGCCGTTCACGACGTCAAAACACCGCGTACGCCCGGTCTGCCGCAGCGTGTTCCCGTCGTCGTTGCCCGAAGCTCGCCGCCCGGCTGACGCCCTACCCCTGAGCGGCCAGGAGGACCTTCGCGGCCGCACGGGCCGTGCTCGCCTCGCCCGGGTCACCGGTGATCGCGGCGAGCACGGTCGCGCCCTCCACGAGCGAGAACAGCTGGTCGGCGGTGGTGTGGTCGGCGACGAGACCACGCAGGTAGGCGCGTAGCTCGTCCTTGTGCTTGCGGATCGCGGCGGCGATCCCGGGCGCCGGTTCGCCGAACTCGCCGAAGGAGTTGACGAACGCGCAGCCGCGGAAGCCGGGCTCGCGGAACCAGTCGTGCAGCCAGTCGAACACGGCGAGCGGGTCGTCGCCGCGGGCGTGGACGAATTCGCGCAACGACCGCCGCCAGCGTTCGTCGCGGCGCAGGAGGTAGGCCTCGACCAGGTCGTTCTTGGCCGGGAAGCACTGGTAGAGCCGTTTGAGCGAGACGCCGGAGCGCGCACGGACGGCATCCATCCCGACCGCCTGCACGCCGTGGGCGTAGAAGAGCTCCTCGGCGGCCTCCAGCAACCGGCCGGTCGCCTCCGTGGGATCCATGTCACCTGCCTCTGGTGCGGAGAATGAGCGTTCTCTACTCTAGCGGCAGTTCGGAGAACGGCCGTTCTCCGGGTTTCGGAAGGAGCCGTCCATGACCCCGGGCCCGCTGTTCCCGCCGTTCGACGAAGACACCGCCCGCCAGAAGGTCCAGGCCGCCGAGGACGCCTGGAACACCCGCGACCCCGAGCGGGTCTCGCTGGCCTACACCGAGGATTCGGTCTGGCGCAATCGCGACCAGCACGTCGTCGGGCGCGCGCGGATCGTCGAGTTCCTGACTGCGAAGTGGGAGCGCGAACTGGACTACGCGCTGCGCAA
The DNA here is from genome assembly GCF_036114655.1 of Amycolatopsis sp. NBC_00348. NCBI lineage: Bacteria > Bacillati > Actinomycetota > Actinomycetes > Pseudonocardiales > Pseudonocardiaceae > Amycolatopsis > Amycolatopsis sp. NBC_00348. The sequence continues at coordinate 10,135,998 of NZ_CP107994.1, forward strand.
GGAGCTGTGGGGGTTTCGCGGCAACCGCATCGGCGTCCGCTTCCAGTACGAGTCCCGCACCGCGGCCGGCAAGTGGTTCCGCAGCTACGGCAACGAGCTGTGGGAGTTCAGCGACGAAGGCCCGATGCGCCGCCGCGAGGCGAGCATCAACGACGTCCCGATCGCCGAGACCGATCGCCGCATCTTCGGCCCGCGCCCGGAGTCCGAGCACGGCGTCCTGCTGCCGGTCTTCTAGCCGCTTCCGCCCGCAGCGGAACCACATCCGCCCGGCCGCTTCCGACGGCATCCTCGGGGTCATGACGGCACCGGCGTTCGGCGGCGAAGTGAGCGAGTACTACCAGCGGTTCCGCCGCGGCTACCCGCCCGAAGTCGCCGACGCCCTGGTCAGCGCGTGTGGTCTCACGCGCGACGACGTCGTGCTCGACCTCGGCTGCGGCACCGGCCAGCTCACCCGCGCCTTGGCGCCGCGCACCGGCGCCGTGCTGGGGATGGACCCGGAACCGGACATGCTGGCCGAGGCCCGCCGGGCGACGGCCGAGCCGAACGTCAGCTGGCTGCTTGGTGCGGACACCGACCTCGGCGCCCTGACGGCGTCCATCGGCCCCGGCCGGCTGGGCGCGGTGACGGTGGCGCAGGCGTTGCACTGGATGGACCACGAACGGCTGTTCGCGGCGGCGCGCCCGCTCCTGCGCGCCGGCGGCGGTGTCGTGGTGGTGACCAACGGCGAGCCGCTGTGGCTCCAGGACGCCGCCTGGTCGGCGGCGCTGCGACAGGTCCTGTCCGACCAGCTCGGCGTCCCGCTGCACCGGACGTGCGGCACGGACACGGCGAGCCAGGAGCGCTACCGCGACGCCCTCTCGGCCGCCGGATACGCCGTCGACCTGCGGGTTGTCGACTACTCGGCCACGCTCACCGTCGAGGAGATCGCCGGTGGCGTGTTTTCGGCGATGAGCCCGGACCAGCTCCCGCCCCCGGCGTCCCGGCCCGGGTTCGCCGACCGCGTCCGGTGCGCGGTCGAGCCCCACGGCCCGGTGGTCGAACACGTCCGGGTCCGGATCCTGACCGGCGTCCATTGACGGGCGAACCGGTCACGGAAGGCGAATGCGTAGCCGCCCGTGGTGTTCTCCCTATTGTTTCGCCGGGAGGGTGCGCGGATGCTCGCTGCGTGGTGCCTGTCGCGCCACTGCTCCCCGAGGAGTCCCGATGACCAGCAAGTTGAGCGCTGTCCTTGTCGCGCTCGTCGCCCTTTTCGCCTGCGCGTCCGTCGCCGCCGCGGCCACGGCCGTGCCCGCGGCCCACACGGACCGCGTCCAGGTCCGCCACTTCTGACGCGGCCGCTACCTACAGTTCCGGGATCCCGGCCGCGACCGGTTCGAACGCGTTGCCGGTGGCGATCTTCGGCCGGGGCAGCTCCACCGGCTCGCCTGCCTTCGTCCGCCGGTAGACCGCGACGGTCGCCTCGGCGATCCGGCCCCAGTCGAAGTCGGCGGCCAGCCTGGCCTGCGCGGCCCGGGCCCGCCGCGCCGCCGCGTCGGCGTCGTTCAGCACCGCCGTCACGGCGTCGGCCAGTGCGCCGACGTCGCCGGGACTGAACGCCAGCCCGGTCTCACCGTGGACGACGACCTCGCCGAGCCCGCCGGCGGTCGACGCCACCAGCGGCGCCTTCGCGGCCGCGGCCTCCAGGGCGACGATCCCGAACGGCTCGTACCGGCTGGGCAGGACCACGGCGTCGGCCGCGGCCAGCGCCGCGCGCAGGTCCCGGTCGGACAGGTGCCCGACGAAGTCGACCGCGCGCCGCACCCGCAGCTTCCGCGACTGCTCGACGAGCTCGTCGAAGTGTCGTCCTTTCCCGGCGACGACCACGCGCGTGCCGGGGTGGCGCCGCCGGATGCGGGGGAGCGCGGCCAGCAGATCCTGGACGCCCTTCTCCCATTCGAGCCGGCCGAAATAGAGCAACAGAGGCGCGCCGGCCGGGCTGTAGACCTCGCGGGCGTGGGCGATCTCGTCGGCCGGCACCTGCCAGCCGCGTTCCTCGATGCCGTTGTGGATCACCGTGACGTCGTCGGCCTCGATCTCGAAGAGGTGCGCGACCTCGCGGCGCATGGCCTGCGAGCAGGTGATCACGGCGTCGGCGCGGTTGGCCAGCCACCACTCGACCGAGTGAACTTGCTGGTTCAGCGGGTGCGACAGCCAGCCGGAGTGCCGGCCGGCCTCGGTGGCGTGGACGGTGCCGACCAGCGGCACCCGCGCGGCCTCGGCAATCGCGATGGCCGGGTGCGCGACCAGCCAGTCGTGCGCGTGGACGACGTCCGGCTGCCAGCTCCGCAGCAGGTCCTGCGCGGCGCGGACCATGGCATGCCCCATGGCGAGGGTCCAGGCGACGAGGTCGCGTTCGAAGGTCACGTGCATCGGGTCTTCGGCCACCCGGATGATCCGCACGCCCTCGACGACGCGGTCGCTGCGCGGGTGCGTCCCGGCGTCGGTCCCGGCGGCGTGCCGGCACAGGACGACGACCTCGTGACCCTGTCCGGCCAGGTGACAGGCGAGCGCGTGCACGTGCCTGGCCAGGCCGCCGATGGCCACTGGCGGGTACTCCCAGGACAGCATCAGCACACGCATGGGCAGAGGTTACTCGCGAGTCGCAAGAGCCCGGCGGCGGTCCACCGGACCCCTTCGCCTGTGACGTCGATCACTGGCTCGTGGCCGCGGCTCTGCCATCATCGGCCGGGATGACTTCCCCCGAAGACACCGGCTGGCGCCGCGTCGACCCCGTCCTGCCGACCCGTTGGTCCGCTGAAGTCGGCCCGGACAACGCGCTGCCCGAGTACCCGCGGCCCCAGCTGACCCGGCCCCGCTGGCTGAACCTCAACGGCGTCTGGGAGTACGCGGGCTGGCCGGCGGCCACGGACGAGCCGAGACCGTCCGGCTACGCCGAGCGGATCCTGGTGCCGTTCCCGCCGGAGTCGGCGTTGTCCGGAATCGGCCGGCGCGACGAAGTCCTCTGGTACCGCCGCCTAGTCGAGATCCCGGACGGCTGGCGCGGCGACCGCGTCCTGCTGCACTTCGGCGCCGTCGACCAGAAGGCCCAGGTCTGGGTCAACAACCAGCTCGTCGCGACGCACGAGGGCGGCTACACGGCGTTCAGCGCGGACATCACCGACGTCCTGCGGCCGACGGGTCCCCAAGAGCTGACCGTCCGCGCCGAGGACCGCACCGACATCGAGCCCTTCCCGGTCGGCAAGCAGCGCAACGCCCCCGGCGGAATCTGCTACACGGCGTCGTCGGGCATCTGGCAGACGGTCTGGCTCGAGCCGGTGCCCACCGCCCGCGTCGAACGGCTGGAGCTGACCCCGGACCTCACCGGCGTCACAGTGTTCCCGCAGGTCACAGGGGGCTCCACGGTGGTGGTCGTGCTTTCGACCACCGACGGCGAGGTGGCCCGCGGTTCGGGCGAAGCCGGGACGCCGGTCCGCGTGGACGTTCCCGAACCACAACTCTGGACACCCGACGACCCACACCTCTACACCCTGGAAGTCCGGCTGCTGGACCGCCACGGCGCGGTCCTGGACGAAGTCGGCGGCTACGCAGGCCTCCGAACGATCGGTCTGGTCCCCGACGCCGAGGGCCGTCCGCGAATCGCGCTCAACGGCCGGATCACCTTCCTCCACGGCCCGCTCGACCAGGGCTACTGGCCCGACGGCATCTCGACCGCGCCGACCGACGACGCGTTGCGTTTCGACCTCGAAAAGACGAAGGAGCTGGGCTTCAACTTCGTCCGCAAACACGTCAAGGTCGAGCCGGCCCGCTGGTACTTCTGGGCCGACCGGCTCGGCCTGGTCGTCTGGCAGGACATGCCATCGCTGACGGTGTCGTTCGACGGCCCGCCAGGACCCGCGCCGGACCCCGTCCCGCAGGCCCGGGACCGGTTCGAGGCAGAATTGATCAAAATGATCACACAACTGCAGGCGGTCCCGTCGATCGTCGGCTGGGTGCCATTCAACGAGGGCTGGGGCGAGTACGACACGGCCCGCGTCGCGGAACTGGTCAAAACGCTCGACCCGACCCGCTTGGTGATCGCGAACAGCGGCGTCAACTGCTGCTTCTCACGCCCCGACACCGGCGCGGGCGACGTCTACGACGACCACACGTACGTCGGCCCGGGCGAGCCGTCGGTCCAGGACAACCGCGCGATAGTCGACGGCGAGTACGGCGGCCTAGGCCTGGTCCTCGACGGTCACTGCTGGCCCGGCCCACCGAACGCGTACGAGATGACGCCGACACCGGAGCGGCTCACCGAGCGCTACGCGGAGGTGAGCGCCCGCTTGGAGCGAGTGATAGCGGAACGTGGCCTATCCGGCGCGATCTACACCCAGACGACCGACGTCGAGAACGAGGTCAACGGCCTGCTGACGTACGACCGCCAGGTGACAAAGCTCGACCCGGCGGTGGTAGCGAAGTGCGTCCGCGCGGTGATCGACGCAGGCTCCGACTGATTCTGGCAACACCTGGACGCGACGCCGCTGGGGCTGTCGTCAGCGTTCGGCAATGCCCGGGTGATGTGCCCTCGCCCGGCCGTCGTCTGACTTCGGCAACGCTCAGGCGCTGTGTCGCGGCCGGGCGTTGGTCTGACTTCGGCCACCCACCCGGAGGTGGTGTCGCCGCCAGGCTGTCGTTCGATTCGGGCAACGCCCGGAGACCATCTCGTCGTCAGGCTGTTGTCTCCTCTTCGACAGCCGACAGCCGACAGCCGACAGCCGACAGCCGACAGCCGACAGCCGACAGCCGACAGCCGACAGCCGACAGCCGACAGCCGACAGCCGACAGCCGACAGGGCCGCGCGGCCGCGGCTAGCTTTCGGCGATCGCCGCGATCAGGGCGTCGCGGCCGTGGTCGAGTGCGGACAATAGCGCGCCCCGCAAGGCCGCCGAGTCCGTGACCGTGCCCGCCTCCACCCGGACCGGCCCCGGTGTGGCCGCCGTGACCGCTCGGCGGATTTCGGCGACCAGGCCCGGGCGGCTGCCGGCCGGGCCGCCCAGCAGGACGACGTCCGGGTCGACGATGGTGCAGATCGCGGCCACGGCCCGGCCGAGCGTCGCGCCGAGCAGTCGTAGCCGCTCGACGGCCACGCCGTCGCCGGAGGCCGCGCGCGAGAGCGTGGTCAGAATCGCGTCGACGTCCAGCGAAGGCGCGTCCGACCTGCCGAAACCCTGACCGGCCAGCGTCTCGGCGAGCGTTGTTCCCGAGCTGTCCAGGTAGCCGATCTCGCCCGCCAGGCCGTGCGCGCCGCGGACCAGCTGGTCGCCGACGTAGAGACTCACGCCGAGCCCGGCCCCGACGTAGACGTAGGCGAAGCTCTTCGCGTCCCGCGCCGCACCCTCCCGGCGTTCGGCGAGTGCCGAGAAATTGACGTCGTTGTCGAGCAGGACGTCCCGGCCGATCTCGCCGGCCCGGATCGTGCCCTCGGGAAACGGCGACCCGGGCAGCGCGACGACCTCGTGCGTCACCGGGTCGACCGGGTTGGCCACCGAGACCGCTGTCGCGCGGACCGGTCCCGACCCACCGGCGCTCGCGGCGGCGAGGGCGGCGCGGACCGCCGTGGTCATCGGGCGACCATCAGGAGCGTGGTGGTCGGTCGCCAGAACTGTGCCGGTCAGGCTGGTAGTCACCGTCCGGATGCCCTGCTGGTTGACCTCTGCGGCGACGACCCGGCCGGCGTCCGCGGCCAGCTCGTAGAACGTCGCGATCCGCCCGCGGCGGCCGGTCTGGTCGGTGCCGGTGGCCCGCAGCGCGCCCGCCGTCTCGAGCCGCCGGACGGACTCGGAGATCGTCGGCTTCGAGATCCCGGTGGTCGCGGCCAGCTCGGCGCGCGTGGTCCGGTTGTGGACGAAGACGTGGTCGAGCACCGCGCGGTCGGTCATGGCCCGCAGCATCGCCAGGCGCGGGAGCGGCCGGTCGGGGTCGGACATCGCACCTCTTGTGGCCGGGAACGGACGGGGTTACCGTAGCGAGAGCATTCTAGTAAGGAGTCCTAACCAAAAGATCGCGGAGGAAACCGATGACCACCACCGAGCTGCCGGCGAACATGTCCGAGGCCGTCGCGCGGACCAAACAGGAGCTGCGCGCCCGGGTCGGCGACGTCGCCGGCGCGTTCGCCGAAGTCCGGGAGTGGATGCGGCGGGAGGTCGACGTCGTCGCCGCCGACCAGGACGCTTTCCCCGTCGTCCGGTTTCGCGACATCGCCGACGGGACCGTGCCGCAGCGGACCGTGGACGCCGTCCGGCGGCGCGGCTGCGCCGTCGTCAAGGGCACCTTCGGGCGCGAAACGGCCGAAACCTGGGACGCCGAGCTCGCCGCGTACCTCGCCGGCAACGACTTCGCCGGGACCTACCAAGGCCCGGCCGACGACGTCTTCGCCGGGCTCGCGTCCGGCCAGCCGCAGATCTACCCGGTCTACTGGTCGAAGCCGCAGATCCAGGCCCGCCAGCACGAGCACATGGTCGCCGTCCGGCGGTTCCTCAACTCCTTCTGGCGGCACGAGTCCGAAGGCCGCGTCTGGTTCGACCCCGATCGCGACACCGCCTACCCCGACCGCATCCGCCGCCGCGCGCCCGGTTCGGCGTCGCTCGGGCTCTCGGCCCACACCGACTCCGGCTCGGTCGAGCGCTGGCTGCTGCCCGCCTACCAGCAGGTGTTTCGCCACGTCTTCGCCGGGAACTGGCCGGAGTACGACCCGTGGGACGGCGCCTACCGCACCGAAGTGGACGAATTCCCGTCCACGGTCATGTGCTCGGCCTTCCGCACCTTCCAGGGCTGGACGGCGTTGTCGGAAATGCGCCCGGGCGACGGCGTCCTGCAGGTCGTGCCGATCCCGTCGGCGATCGCGTACGTCCTGCTCCGCGCGCTCCAGGACGACATCCCCGACGACGACCTCTGCGGCGCGGCCAACGGCCAGGCCCTGCCCGTCGGCGACAAGTACCACGACGACCTGCTGCCGGCGCTGACCTCGATCCCCGCCGTCGAACCGGGCGACACGGTCTGGTGGCACGGCGACGTCATCCACGCCGTCGCCGACGGCACCAATCCGGACCGCTGGGGAAACGTCATGTACATCCCGGCGAGCCCGCATTGCGCGAAGAACGCCGCGTACGCCGAAAAGTGCGGCCGCGCGTTTCTGGCCGGCGCGAGCCCGGGCGATTTCGCGCCGGAAGACTACGAGGTGAACTGGACCGGCCGCGCCACCGCCGACGACCTCGACGACGTCGGACGCGCTCAGCTCGGCCTGTGAACGTGCCGGGGCGGGAGGCCACCGCCCCGGCACGGCGAGCCGGGATCTACAGGTGCAACCAGAGTCCCAGGTGCAGACCCAGGATGTTGATGTGCCCGTGGTGGTGATGGTGGTGGTGACCGACGCACAGCAGGCAGTCGCGAGCCTGGCCGGCCGCGTCCGGCTGTGCCGCGACCGGCGCGGCCGAGGCGGCGCCCACCGCGGGCCCGGCCAGCAGCAGCCCGAGTGCCACGGGGAACGTTGCCAGCGCTGCCCGGCGTCTGGAGGTGCTCATCGGGTGATCCCTTCTCGCACACGACGACGCCGGAATGGCGTCATCAAAAGTATTCGACGCGAGAAGGGGAAAACGGCAGGCTGATCACCCGCGGTTCGACCGTCCGGCTCACGGAAACCGTTTTCCGGCGTGTTTCCGTGATACCCGAACGGCCGCTGAAACCCGTCGATCCGGTGAATTCCGGTGACGCCGGGGGAGCATGCCCCGGGCCGCCGTCACGCGGGCAGGGCCGCCTCGATGGCCTTGACGACCGCCTCGTCCTCGGGCTCGGTGCGCGGCCGGAACCGCGCCAGGACCTCGCCGTCGGCGCCGACGAGGAACTTCTCGAAGTTCCACTGGACGTCGCCGGACGCGCCCTCGGCGTCGTCCGTCTTCGTCAGTTCCGAGTACAGCGGGTGCCGGTCGTCGCCGTTGACGTCGATCTTCTCGAACAGCGGGAAGGTGACGCCGTAGGTCGTCGAGCAGAACGTCTGGATCTCGTCCGCGCTGCCCGGCTCCTGCCCGGCGAACTGGTTGCACGGAAAACCGACCACGGAGAAGCCCTGGGCGCCGAAGCGCTCCTGCAGCCGCTCCAGGCCGGAGTACTGCGGGGTCAGGCCGCACTTCGACGCGACGTTGACCACCAGCAGCGCCTTGCCGGCCAGCGCACCCAGCGAGCTGTCCTGCCCGTCGAGCGTCTTGACCGGAATTTCGTGGATCCCCATCCGATGAGTCCCTTTCACTTGTGCTTCAAAGCCCGGGCGTCGAGGTGCCCGAACGGTCCGTCGTCGGCGCGGTAGGCCGCGGCCAGCTCCTCGCCTTGCCCGCGGTCGCCGCGGCGCACCGCGCCGGCCAGCGCGTCGAAGCGTTCGGTGTGCACGGCGGCCCGGCGCCGCGCGTAGTCGGCGGCGGAGTCCTTGGTGACCATGAACGCCCAGTCGCTCTCCAGGGCCAGCATCGCCTCGGCGACGGCCTGGTCGGCGACGGTGTCCCGGGCCGTGGTGTCCAAACCGGCCACGAGGTCCAGCAGCCGTTCCTGCAGCGCCGTGTTGGCCTCGACCATGTCCTTGACCTGCTCGCCGTCCCAGACGCGCCAGTCCTTGCCCGACCCCCACGACGACGCGGGCAGGTCGATCGGCGGGCCGACGTGCCCGGCTTCGAGCGCGCCCTTGAGCGTCGTGACCCGCACCCCGGCCTCGGGCAGCGCGCGCAGCACGCCCTCCAGCCAGGCCGGTCCTTCGTGCCACCAGTGCCCGAACAGTTCGGTGTCGTACGCGGCGACCACGAGCGACTCACGCCCGTGTTGCGCTTTCAGCGACCGCAGCCGCGTCACGACGGTGTCGACGAAGTCCTTGACGTGCAGGCCCAGGACGTCCGCGGCGAGCGACGGGTCGTACGGCGCCTTGTCGGCCGGCTCGACGGTCTTGCCGGTGACGCGCGACGCCTTGAGCCCGACCTCGTGCGCCCAGGTGTGGAAGTCGCGGTACGCGGCGTGCCCGGGGTAGCCGGCCTTCGGCGACCAGACGCGGTAGGTGACCTCGAGGTCGCGTCCGAAGGCGAGGACGTCGCTGTCGCCGACCGGCCGCGCGGCCCAGGTCTCGCCGCGCAGCGACGGCCCGTCGACCATGAACCGCCGCACGCCCGCGGCGGCGTAGTCGTTTTCCAGACCAGGCGCGTAGCCGCACTCCGGCGCCCAGATCCCCTCGGGCCGTGAGCCGATCCGCAACGCCGTGTCGGCGAGCCCCGCGTTCAGCGCGAACTCCCGCACCCGCGGCTCCAGCAGCGGCTGGAACGGGTGGGCCAGCGGCCCGCCGAGCACCTCGATGGTCGAGTTGTCGACCAGCGACCGCAGGATCGGGGAGAAGCCGTGCCGCCAGCGCGTCCCGAGTTCTTCGGCCGCGCGGACGGCGGTCCGGTGCTCGGCCGCCGCGAGCTCGCGCAGGATCGGGTCGCCGCGCCAGAGCGTCGACGCGTGCTGGGCGCGCAGCTGCCAGTGGCCGAGCCAGTCGTGGCAGGCGCGGATGCTGTACGGGTCGTCGAGCTGCGCGGCGAGCACCGGTGTCATGCCGAGCGTCAGCACGTCACGGCGGCCTTCGGCGGCGAAGCGTTCGAGCAGGTCGACCATCGGCAGGTACGAATGCGCCCATGCCTGGTACAGCCATTCCTCGCCGACCGGCCAGGTCCCGTGGTGCGGCAGCCACGGCAGGTGGCTGTGCAGGACGAGGCAGAACGTGCCCTCGTAGTCGTCCGTCATCGGCGCACCGCCACGGCGATCAGGTCCAGGCTCGCGTCGAGGTCGTCGCCGTGGATGTCGAACCCCGTGGCTTCGATCGCGGCGACGTCGGCAAGCAGCTCCGCCGGCCAGACGGCCTGCCCGGGCAGCTCGCCCATGACGACGTCGAGCTGCGCGTCGATGATCGAACCGCCGTACCGCTCGTCGAGCGCGCGGACGGTCTCGCCGTGGTGCAGGCCGTGCAGTGTCACGACGTCGAAACCGGCGTCGGCCAGCAGCCCGGCCAGCTCGGCCGGCGCCAGCTCGCGGGTGTGGTACGGATTCAGCGGCGTGTCGCTGTCCGGGGTGAAGGTCAGCCGGTTCGGCGTCGTGACCAGCAGTTTTCCTCCTGGCGACAACACCCGTCGGCACTCGGCGAGGAAGCCGCCCTGGTCCCAGAGGTGCTCGATGACCTGGAAGTTGGCCACGACGTCCACCGAGGCGTCCCGCAGCGGCAGGTACGCCAGGTTCGCGCGCGCGACGGCGACCTCGGGGTAGCGGCGAGCGACGTGCTCGGTGGTCGGCACGTCGTAGTCCAGTGCGAGCACCCGACGGGCCGTGGTCGCGAGAAGACCGGCGCCGTAGCCCTCGCCGCAGCCGGCTTCGAGCACCGTCGCGTCCACGCAGTGGGGGAGCAGAGCGAGGTACGCGGCTTCGTGGCGCCTGAACCAATAGTTCTCGACGGCGATGCCGGGCACGGTCCGTTCGCCGGTCAGGTGCAGCGCCTCGGCCCGGGTGGCTGGGGTGGTCACCTCCGCGACCCTAGCGGTGTCACGTCCGGCGCGGCCGTCTCGTTCCGTGGTCATGCAACGGACCATCACCCGCGTACTCCTCGTGTTCTTCGGCGTCGTCGAAGCCGTGACCGGAATCTGGCCACTGGTCACCCCGGCCGGCTTCTACCAGGACTTTCCCGGCTTCCGCACCGGCTGGGTCTCGATGGACGGGCCCTTCAACGAGCACCTCCTGCGCGACTTCGGCGGGCTCAACCTGGCCCTCGCGGCCCTCCTGATCGGGGCTGCCGTGATCGGCACCACAGCCGTGGCGCGGCTGGCGGCCGTCGCGACGGTGCTGTTCGGCCTGCCGCACTTCCTCTACCACCTCGGCCACGTGTCGCACTTCGAGCAACTCGACCAGGTGCTCATCGTCGTGACGACCGGGCTCGGCGTCGTGGTGCCGATCGTGCTGCTGCTGATCCCCGGGCGCCGGGTCAGTCCACCGGCGACACGGTGATGCCGAGTGCGCCCGGGCCGAGGTGCGCGCCGATGACCGCGCTCGCCTCGACAACCATGCTCTCGGCCATCCCGGACACGCGGCGCTCGATCTGCCGGCCGATCTCGAGCTCGTGGTCGCCGGCGCCGAACCGCGTCACGGCGATGTCGACGCGGAAGCCACCGGACTTCCGCACGGCGAGCTCGACCATCTTGGCCAGCGCCCGCCGCGTGCCGGGGACGCGGGCGAGCGGCGCCACTTCACCGTCCTTGACCGTGAGCAGCGGCTTGATGGAGAACGCTGTGCCGAGCGTCGCCTGCGCGGCGCCGATCCGCCCGCCGCGGCGGAGGTATTCGAGCGTGTCGACGTAGATGAACTCGGTGCTCGTGAAGCACCGGCGTTCGGCGGCTTCGATGACGCGGGCGGCGTCCCCGCCGACGGCGGCCGCCCGGGCCGCGGCGATCGCGGCGAAGCCGAGGCTCATCCCGGTGGTGCGGCTGTCGAGGACGTGCACCGGGATGCGGACCTGCTGGGCGGCCTCCCGGGCCGCGCGGACGGTGTCGGACATCCGGCCGGAGAGGTGGACGCTGACGATCGCGGTGGCGCCGGAGGCGGCGGCTTCCTGGTAGGTCCAGAAGAACGCCCCTGGGTCCGGGGGCGAGGTGGTGATCATCTGGCCGGCTCTCATGGTGTCGATGACCTTGCCGCGGTCGAAGCGGTTTTCGTCGTCGAAGTGGCTTCCCATGTTGAGCTGGATCTGCACGACGCCGATGGCCCAGCGGGCGGCGACGAGGTCGGGAAGGCACGAACTGGAGTCGGTGATGACGGCGATGCGCGCTGGCATGGTGCCGGAGGTTAACCCCTAATGGCCTACTGGGAGTAGGCCGTAGTTGGTCCGATCGGACGAACGGCGGTTCAGGTGGGGTAACCGGTCGACTACCGGGACGATGGTCCCACTAGTTTGCGCATCCAGGTGAATGGCGTCACCTCGGCGGGTCCTGGCGGCGGAATGGCCCTAATCTACCGGCCAGTAGAGCACTGACCCGTGGCGCGCCCGCGGGCCACAACCGGGAGGTCGAAGAAGACCCATGACCAACATCGTCGTCCTGGTCAAGCAGGTACCGGACACCTACTCGGAGCGAAAGCTCAGCGGGGCCGACCACACCCTTGACCGCGAATCCGCCGACGCCGTTCTCGACGAGATCAACGAGAAGGCCGTCGAAGAAGCCCTGAAGATCAAGGAAGCCGGCGAGGGCGAGGTCACCGTGCTCTCGGTGGGCCCCGACCGCGCGACCGACGCGATCCGCAAGGCGCTGTCCATGGGCGCCGACAAGGCCATCCACGTCTCCGACGAGGCCCTGCACGGCTCCGACGCCATCGCCACCGCGAAGGTCATCGCCGCCGCGATCGCCAAGGTCGAGAACTACGACCTGATCATCGCCGGCAACGAGTCCTCCGACGGCCGCGGCGGCGCCGTCCCGGCGATCCTCGCCGAGCTGCTCGGCCTGCCGCAGGTCACCTACGCGCGTGAGGTCACCGTCGAGGGCACCACCATCAAGGCCGTCCGCGAGACCGAGGACGGCCTCACCCGCCTCGAGGCGACCCTGCCCGCGGTGGTCAGCGTCGGCGAGAAGATCAACGAGCCGCGCTACCCGTCCTTCAAGGGCATCATGGCCGCCAAGAAGAAGCCGGTCGAGACCTTCACCATCGCCGACCTGGGTGTCGACGCGGGCGAGGTCGGCCTGGCCAACGCCTGGTCCACCGTGACCGAGGCCTCGCCGAAGCCGCCGCGCACCGCCGGCGAGAAGACCGAGGACGAGGGTGACGGCGGCACCAAGGTCGCCGAGTACCTGGTCGGCCAGAAGCTCATCTGACAACGGTTCGAGGAGGAAGTAGAACAATGGCTGAAGTACTCGTCCTCGTCGACCACGTCGACGGTGAGGTCAAGAAGGTCACGCTGGAGCTGCTGACCGCGGCCCGCGCGCTCGGCGAGCCGTCGGCCGTCGTCGTCGGCGCGACCGGCACCGCGGCCAAGGCCAAGGAGTCGCTGGCCGCGCACGGCGCCGCCAAGGTCTATGTCGCCGAAGGTGACGACGCCGCGAACTACCTGGTCACGCCCAAGGTGGACGTGCTCGCCGCGCTGGCGCAGCAGGCCTCCCCGGCCGCCGTGCTCGTCACCGCCAGCGGTGAGGGCAAGGAGGTCGCCGCGCGCCTGGCCGTCCGGCTCGGCTCCGGCCTGATCTACGACGCCGTCGGCGTCAACGGCGACGGCGTGATCGACCAGTCGATCTTCGGTGGCGCGTTCTCGGTGAAGTCCAAGTCGTCGAAGGGCGTCCCGGTCGTCTCCATCCGCCCGGGTGCCGTCGAGGCCGAGCCCGCCGAAGGCGCGGCGGCCGAAGAGACCGTCGAGATCCCCGCAACCGACGCGGCGAAGGCCACCAAGATCACCGGCGTCGAGCCGGTGACCGGTGGTGACCGTCCGGAGCTGACCGAGGCCTCGATCGTGGTCTCCGGTGGCCGCGGTGTCGGCTCGGCGGAGAAGTTCGACGTCGTCGAGAAGCTGGCCGACTCGCTCGGCGCGGCCGTCGGCGCCTCCCGGGCCGCCGTCGACTCCGGCTACTACCCGGCGCAGTTCCAGGTGGGCCAGACCGGCAAGACGGTGTCGCCGCAGCTGTACATCGCGCTCGGCATCTCCGGCGCGATCCAGCACCGCGCCGGCATGCAGACGTCGAAGACGATCATCGCCGTCAACAAGGACCCGGAGGCGCCGATCTTCGAGATCGCCGACTTCGGCATCGTCGGCGACCTGTTCAACGTCGCGCCGCAGCTGACCGAAGCGGTCGCGAAGCGCAAGGGCTGATCTGCTGTCCCGAAGGGCCTTCCGGGTGCTCCCGGAAGGCCCTTCGCGCGTCTCCGGGACCTGAGAGAAGCCTGAGAACCCGCAATTAACTGAACGTGCACTAATCGGTCATCGGATGGCACTCTCCGCGGATTCCTACGCCCGGGTACACCTTGACCATGACGACGTCACAGCTCCTCGTCAGCACTGATCAGGCGGGTTCCGCGCTCCCGGCGGACGCCCCTCGGTACTCCCTCCTCGTCGCCCACGCGAACGACGAAGTCGTCGCGGCGCAGCGCCTGCGTCACCAGGTTTTCGCCGAAGAGATGGGCGCGCGGCTGCATTCCCCGCGTCCCGGCCTCGACGTCGACGAGTTCGACGAGTTCTGCGACCACCTCGTCGTCAGAGACGACAACACGGGCGACATCGTCGGCTGCTACCGGATGCTGCCGCCGGACCGCGCCGTCCAGGCCGGGAAGCTCTACGCCGACAGCGAGTTCGACCTGACCGCGCTCGACGCCCTGCGTCCCTCCCTGGTCGAAACCGGCCGTTCGTGCGTGCACCCCGACCACCGCAGCGGCGCCGTCGTCAGCCTGGTCTGGGCCGGGATCGCCCGCTACATGCTGCTCTCCGGCCACCGCTACCTCGCCGGCTGCGCGTCCGTCCCGCTGGTGGACGGCGGCTCGTTCGCCGCGGGCGTCTGGGACGTCCTGCGCGCGAAGCACTACTCGGACGAGGCGACGCGCGTCTCGCCATTGATCCCGTGGGACACGTCCGCGATCGAGCGCCCGGCGCGGTCCACGCTCCCGCCGCTGATCAAGGGCTACATCCGGCTCGGCGCCAAGGTCTGCGGTCCGCCGGCGCTCGACGTGGACTTCGGCGTCGCGGACTTCTTCGTCCTGCTCGACCTGCAGAACGTCAACGAGCGCTACCTGAAGTTCTTCCTCGGGAACCAAGCATGAGCCACGCCTGGATGCCGACGTCGCCGTGCGGCGACGGCTGCCTCACCGAGGGCGACCCGGTGGTCGGCCTCCCGCGCCGGGTGCTGCGGTTCGCCTCGGCGATCGTGGTCGTCTTCGCGGCGATGCTGGCGTCGCCGCTGCTCCTGGTCACTCGCGGCCGCGAGCGCCTGGTCCGCCTGATCTTCCGGGGCGTGCTGCGCGCTTTCGGCGTCCGCCTCGACGTCCGGGGCGGCGACGACTTCCGAACCGCGCCCGCCGGCCGTGGTGCGCTGGTGGTCAACAACCACATCTCCTGGCTGGACATCGTCGCGATCAATGCGCTGCGGCCGATGCGCGCGCTGGCCAAGAAGGAGATCGCGGGCTGGCCGGTGCTCGGCGGACTCGTCCGCCGCGGCGGCAGCATCTTCCTCGACCGCGAGCGGCTGAAGACGCTGCCCACGACGATGTCCGAGCTGGCCGACGCGCTGCGCTCAGGCTCGCTGGTGAGCGTCACCCCCGAAGGTACGACGTGGTGCGGCCTGGCGTCCGGTCGTTTCACGACCGCGACGTTCCAGGCAGCCATCGACGGCGGCGTCCCGGTCCGCCCGATCGCCCTGCGCTACCGCCTGGCCGACGGCCGCGAGACCAGCCACCCGGCGTTCATCGGCCCGGAGTCGCTGATCGCGTCCCTGCGCCGGGTCGCGGCACTGCGGGGCCTGGTGCTCGAGGTCCACATCTGCCCGGAGATCGCACCGGGCCGAGCGGAGACCCGCCGCGAACTGGCCGCACTGGCCGAGGCGGCGGTCCATTCCGCGCTGGGAACGGTGCAGATCCCGGCTCAGCAGCGCCGGCGGACCCCGCGCCCGCAGGTCGTGCCGACCCCGGCCGCCGCGGTGGAGGTCTCGGCGTCCGAAGCGACGATGTTCCAGGTCGCGACCACGCCGCCCGAGTCGGTGGCTCGCGGGGTTGTGGCCGCGCGGTCCGAACTGGTGGCTTCCGGGGTTGTGGCCGCGCCGCCCGAGTCGGCGGATCACCGGGCTGTGGTCATGCCGTCCGAATAGGTGGCTCGCCGGACTGTGGCCGCGCCGTCCGAGCTGGTGGCTCGCGGGGTTGTGGCGACGCCGCCCGAGTCGGTGGCTCCCCGGGTTGTGACCGCACCGTCTGACGTGATGCCTCCCCGGGCCGGGGCCATCCAGACCGCGCCGACCCAGGTCGTGGCCGCCCAGGCCATGCCCTCCCTGGCTTCGCCTCCCGCGAAGTGATCCGAGCCTGTCGCCGCGATCCGGCGACAGGCCCTGGTCAGCTCGCGAACGGGCCTGTCGCCGATTGCCGGCAACAGGCCCGTTCCACGTATTGCCGAAGGCTGGCGGCAGGCTCGCTCCGTGTGTTGCCGACCTTCGGCAGCAGGCCCGTTCCGCGTATTACTGAAGGCTGGCGGCAGGCCTGCTCCGTGTGTTGCCGATCTCCGGCAACAGGCTCGTCCGCGATCAGCCGACGGCGAGCGTCAGCTTCCCGCCGGGGTGCCCGCCTTCGCTCTCCGTCTGGGCGGCGGCCGCGTCGGCGAGCGGGTAGCTCTTACCGTGCGCGATGGTCACCCCGCGGTCGGTCAACCAGCCGGCGATCCCCTCCAGGACCTCACGCGACTGCTCGCCACCGCTGGAGAACGTCAGCCCCAGCTCGAACGCCGCGGCGTCGGCGATCGTGATGATCCGGTCCTGCGAGCCCCGCAGCTCGACCGAGCCCGGCAGGACACCGTGCCCGGACGTGTCGAAAACGGCGTCGACCGAGCCCGGCGCGGCTTCGCGGACCCGCTCCGGCCAGCCGTCGCCGTAAAGGACCGGGATGACGCCGAGGGACTTCAGGTCGTCGAGACTCCGGCTACTACCAGTGCCGATGACGGTCAGCCCCTTCGCGACAGCGACTTGCGCCGCGAACCGGCCCACCGTGCCGCTGGCGCCGTGGATGAGCAGCGTCTCGCCTTCGCGGATCTCGAGCAGGTTCAGGACGCGAAGGGACGTCTCACCGGCGACGGGCAGCGCCGCGGCGTCGGCCCACGAGAGTCCCGCGGGCTTCGGCGCAAGCGTTTTCCCCAGGGCGTATTCGGCGTAGGCACCGGTCTCGGACCAGCCGAAGACCTCTTCGCCCACGGAGAGACCGGTGCCCTCACCGACGGCGTCGACGACCCCGGCGACCTCGAGCCCGGGGGTGTGGGGGAAGGCGATCGGGAAGTTCTGCGCCATTCCACCGCCGCGGATCTTCCAGTCGATCGGGTTGATCCCGGCGGCCCGCACGGCCAGCCGCACCTGCCCGGGACCGGGCTCCGGCACCGGAACTTCGGACAGCTTCAGGACGTCCGGCCCGCCGTACTCGGCGAAGGTGATAGCTCGCATGGTGTCGTCTGCGCTCCTCGATTCGGGACCTTCGATGCTCGAATGTCCTCGCCACCGAGTCAACTCGCCCGGCGGGCGCGCCGAACCGCTCGGACGAGCAGTGTTCACTAGCCGGACGAGCAGGCCGCCGACGCGCGAGCACGCCTACGTTGGAGCCATGGACGCTTCCTGGTCGGATCCGCGACACGTGCTCGACGTCGTCGAACGGCTGTTGTCGGCGCCGCGCCCGCGGCTGCTCACCCAGTTCTCGATCGAGCTGGGGAAGCTGGTCCCGCACCGCGCCGCGGCGATGCAGACGGGGGACTGCCCGCGCAGCCCGCTCAAGGTCGTCGGCGATCCGGCGATCGCCCAGGCGTTGACGAGCGTCGAGCTGCAGCGGCTGGTCGACCGCAGCGAGCCGGGCACGGCCCTGGTCGTCGACGGCGTCCTGGGCGGCGTCGAACGCCGTCTCGTCCTGCTCGCGTCGTCGCCACCGGTCGGCAAGGGCGCGGTGCTCGCCGTGGTGCCCTCGTCGCCGGAGCCGCCGGCCGCCGAGCTGGAGCTGGCCGCCAGGCTGTGGCACATCCTCAGCACGGACGCCGGCCAGCGCGCGACCGACCCGGGCCCGGAGGTCCTGGCCAGCAACCTCGCCGCGGCCACCGCACGGGCCCAGGCGATCACCGACCTCGGCCAGACCCACGCGACGGCCCTGTCGACCCTCCTGGCGGTGCTCAGGTCCAGCCGCCTCCCCGACGCCGCCGCCCGCCGGACGGCAGTCGACCTCGCCGCCGACGCCCTGCTCGAGCTCAAGGGTGTCGTCGACCGCGACCAGGCCCTGTCCGCGGAACCGGCGGGCGCGGCGTTCGCCGTGCTCAAGAACCAGCTGGCCGACCTGGTGCGGCACACGGACGTCCAAGTCGACCTGGTCAGCCCGGTCGGCGAGGGCTCGCTCGCGCAGGACATCGCCCACACGGCCCGGACATTGACCCGCGGCCTGGTGCTCACCGCCCTGGACCGCCCGGCGACCACGCGCCTGCGGGCGTCCTGGCGCCTGGACGGCTCGGTCGTCCGCATCACGGTCCGCGACGACAGCCCCGACGTCGCCGCGGCTGTCCCGGCGGGCGGCCTGACGGAACGGCTCACCACCCTGGGCGGCCACTGGGAGGTCGACGCCGTCCCGGGCTGGGGGACGACGGTCACCGCAGTCCTGCCCCTCGGCGTCGCCGAACCGCCCGAGCTGCGTCCGCTCGACCGGCTCAACCCCCGCGAGATCGAGGTCTTGTCGGGAATCTCCCAGGGCCTGCGCAACCGGCAGATCGCCGAGCAGCTGCAGCTCAGCGAGCACACGGTGAAGTTCCACGTCCGCAACATCCTGGACAAGCTGGACGTGAGCTCCCGCGGCGAGGCCGCAGCCCTGGCGCGCGACCTGCGCCTGGAGCCGACGGCGCGCCACACCGCCTGAAACCGGCTTGACCTCCAGCGCGCTGGAGGTTGCACGCTGCTGATCATGACCTCGACCATCGACCCCGCGCCCGTCCGCCGCAGTGTGCTCTGGAGCGCGGAACACCGGCTGACGACGATCGCGTTGTTGCTCGTGGTCACCTTGGTCGCCTTCGAGAACATGGGCGTCGCGACGGCGATGCCGACCCTGGTCGCCGACCTGCACGGCCTGTCGCTGTACTCGTGGCCGTTCACGATCTTCCTGATCTCCAGCGTCGTCGCCACAGTCCTGTCGGGCCGCATCGGCGACCGCAGCGGCCCAGCACCGGCCCTGCTCGCCGGCCCGGCACTGTTCGCAGCCGGCCTGCTCGTCGCGGGAACGGCGACAGGCATGCCGACACTCCTGCTCGGCCGCGCCTTGCAGGGCTTCGGCTCGGGACTGCTCCTGGTCTCGGTCTCGCTCCTGATCGCGTTGACGTTCACCGACTACGAACGCCCGGTGATCTACGCCGCAAACGCCGCAGCCTGGGTCCTACCGGCGGTCATCGGCCCGTCTGTGGCCGGTGTCCTGACAGCCAGCGTCGGCTGGCGCTGGGTCTTCCTCGGCCTGGTCCCGCTAGTGATCGTGGGCGTGGCCATGTTGCTGGTGGTCGTCCGCCGCCTGCCTGCTCACGTCCTTGCCACCGGCGGCCCCCGCGCAGGCGTGGTCCAGGCGATCATCGCCGCCCTGGGCATCGCCACGCTGACCTGGGCCGCACAGCACCAGTCACTCCTCGCACTCGGCTACGGCACCGCCGGGCTATTGGCCCTCGGCTACGCCCTCCGCAAATTGCTCCCGGTGGGGACACTGACCTCCCGCCGAGGTCTCCCCACCGTCGTCGCCTCCCGGGCACTGATCGCAGGCGCATACGCCGGAATGGAGGCCTACCTACCCCTGACGATGAGCGCGGTCCACGGTTACAGCCCGGCCCTAGCCGGCCTGCCCCTGACGATCACGGCACTGGGCTGGTCCGCGGCATCTGCCGCCCAGGGTCGATACCTCAACTGGTCGAGAGAAGCATCCCTGCGCACCGGATTCTGGCTCGTGGCGGCCGGCCTGGTCTGCTTCGGCCTGGTCTCGCAGCCCTGGTGCCCCGGCTGGACGGCGTTCGTGGCCTGCGCGGTCGGCGGCGCGGGAATGGGGATAGCGATGCCTGCGATCTCGGTCCTCCTGCTCCGCTACTCGCCTGAGGGTGAACGCGGGTTCAACACCTCGGCGATGCAGCTCGCAGACTGGGTCGGATCGGCACTGCTCATCGGTCTGGGCGGCGTCTTGCTCGGTACTGTGGGCTCTGTTCTCGACCCGTCGCCGGCGATGGCCCTGCTCACAGTCGCCTTGATAGCGCTCGCCCTCTTGGGCGTGCGGCTGACCGGACGTTGGCCGTCGAAGGTGTGACAGGCCACTTCGAGGGTCAGGGTGCGCTTCGTCACGCACTGGAGCGGACTACCCTGAAGGAGCGATGACCTATCTCGACCACGCGGCGACCACTCCGATGTTGCCCGAAGCCATAGCGGCGATGACCGAGGCGCTGTCCACCGTGGGCAACGCCTCAGCGCTGCATTCCTCGGGCCGCCGAGCCCGCCGGATGGTGGAAGAAGCCCGCGAGACCATCGCCGACGCCTTGGGCGCCCGCCCTTCCGAAGTCATCTTCACCGGCGGTGGCACTGAGAGCGACAACCTCGCGCTGAAGGGCATCTACTGGGCTCGTCACGACGAGCAGAAGCAGCGCCGCCGCATCTTGTGCGGCGCTGCCGAACACCACGCGGTGCTCGACACCGTCGAGTGGCTTGAAGCCCGCTGCGACGCAGAGATCACGTTGCTGAACGTGGACAGCCAGGGCCGGGTGTCGTCCGAGGTTCTGCGTGCCGCTATCGCCTCGGATCCTGAAAGCGTCGCGCTGGTGACGGTGATGTGGGCCAACAACGAGGTCGGCACGATCAACCCGATCGCCGAGTTGGCCGCAGTCTGTGCCGAGTTCGACATCCCGCTGCATACGGACGCGGTCCAGGCCGTCGGCGCGGTCCCAGTCGACTTCGCCGCCAGTGGCGCAGCTGCGCTCACGTTGACCGGCCACAAGCTCGGCGGACCGTTCGGCGTGGGAGCTCTCCTTCTCGGCCGTGACGTGACCTGCGTACCTCTGTTGCACGGTGGCGGCCAGGAACGCAGCGTCCGCTCCGGCACCCTGGACGTCCCGGCGATCGTCGGGTTCGCGGCTGCTGTCCAGTCCAGCATCTCCACTCGGATCGAATACGCGAAGCGCGTCGAGGAACTGCGCGACGAGCTCATCGGAGCGATTCGACGCGAGGTGCCCGACGCCGTTCTCAATGGTGGAGAGTGCGAGCGGCTCCCCAGCCACGTCCATTTCACGTTTCCCGGATGCGCCGGCGACAGCCTGCTGATGCTGCTCGACGCCAAAGGCATCGAGTGCTCGACAGGATCGGCGTGCACCGCAGGCGTGGCCCAGCCGAGTCACGTACTCCTCGCAATGGGCGCGGACCCGGCGGCCGCTCGTGGCTCGCTCAGATTCTCTCTCGGCCACACGTCCACCGCCGCTGACGTCGAGGCGGTTGCAGCCGAGATCGGCGGTGTCGTCACACGTGCGAGGCAGGCCGGACTCGCCGGAATGCGCAAGCAGACCCAGAAGCAAGAGGTGTAAGGCAATGCGGGTTTTGGCCGCGATGAGCGGAGGAGTGGATTCGGCAGTCGCCGCGGCACGCGCGGTTGATGCCGGGCACGATGTCGTCGGCGTGCACCTGGCGCTGTCGGCGAAACCTGGCACTCTGCGCACTGGTTCGCGCGGGTGCTGCACGATCGAAGACTCGCACGATGCCCGGCGAGCTGCTGATATTCTCGGTATCCCTTTCTACATCTGGGATTTCGCTGAGCGGTTCACCGAAGAAGTCGTGGAGACGTTCGTCGGCGAGTATGCCGCCGGTCGTACACCGAATCCCTGTGTCACTTGCAACGAGAAGATCAAGTTCGAGGCTCTCCTCGAGAAGGCGATGGCACTCGGCTTCGACGCGGTCGCGACCGGCCATTACGCGCGCCTGTCCGTAGTTGACGGTGTGCCCGAGCTGCGCCGTAGTGCGGATAGTGGCAAGGACCAGTCCTACGTGCTCGCCTCCCTTACCTCGGAGCAGCTCAGTCACGCGATGTTCCCGCTCGGCGACTCCTGGAAGACCGAGGTGCGAGCAGAGGCCGAGCAGCGGGGGTTGTCCGTCGCGAACAAGCCGGACAGCCACGACATCTGCTTCATCCCTGACGGCGACACCAAGAAGTTCCTGGAGAACCGGCTGGGGCAGCGTCCAGGCGAGCTCGTCGACGCGGAAACCGGTGCAGTGCTCGGCCAGCACACCGGTGTGCACGGATTCACCGTCGGGCAGCGCAAGGGTCTCGGTATCGAAGCACCGGCACCGGACGGGCGTCCTCGCTACGTTCTGTCCCTGGAGCCGGTGTCCGGCTCCGTCAAGGTCGGCTCCGTAGCCGGCCTCGGGATCAACGTGATCGACGCCGACCGGCCAATCTGGCCCAGTGGCCGTCCGCTGACGGAGCCGACTGAGTGCGTGGTCCAGGTTCGGGCTCACGGCGGAATCGTCGATGCGGTCGCCGAGGTGGACTCGGACACCATGACCGTGCAGCTACGCGAACCGTTACGTGGGGTCGCTCCGGGGCAGGTCGTCGTGCTTTACCGACCAGACTCTGACGGCGGCGATATCGTCCTGGGCAGCGCGAAGATCGCGAGCACGCGCTGACCTCGTCATTTCCGAGGTTTCTTCGAGGACCGGTTCGCTCGTCGCCGGATCGGATGCATTGATGGTGGTGTTGTCGAGCGAACTCCGCCGGTCGGCGTCGCAACGTTCACGGTCCCGTCAGGAGTGACCTCGTAAGCCCACCCAGGCTGGTTCTTCAACTTGCGGTGGCGGGAGCAGAAGGTGACCGGCTGGTGCACGACCGCCTCGGTCCCGCCTGACGCTCGAGTCGGCTCGATCCCGCAACTCTGGGCGGGCCGCGTGCACCCAGGCTGTCGGCACTCCTGGTCTCGGACGCGGATGAACTCGTCATGTGCCGAGTCGAGCGGATAGCGCTTCGGCGAGAGCTCGACCACCTGGCCGGTACGCGGGTCGGTGAGCACTCGTCGCAACGTCGTGTCGGGCCCGCTGATGATGTTGCGGGCGACCGCGGGTGCGATCGGACCACGGCCGGCCAAGGTCACCGGGAGATCGTTCAGGCTCAGATAGGTGGCCAGGTCGACGTGCAAGAACACTTCGGTTCGTGCGCTCGGCCCACCCGTGCCGCTCAGGAGCAGATCCAGCGCGACGTCGGCTCGGAGCTGGTCCAGTGTTCGCGCTTCTTCGGGCGTCTTCAGGGCGCGAGCAGCCTGGTCGATGCGGGTATAGACAGCGGTCGCCTTCTCGGTCGGAGCGTTGTTGATCGACAGGTGGGTCACGGCGGTGTCTTGGTGGTGCAGGCTGAATCGTCGTTCGAGGAGCTTCTGCTCGGTCCGGCTCGCGGCACCTTCCGGGTCGGCCTTTGCGGCGGCATACGCGGCCGCCCGACGGACCTGGGTGGCGTTCCGTCCGGGAACCCGGTCTTCGAGCGCTTCGTCGACGATGCGCACGTAGTCACCGGAAACCCAGGCGGTGGCGTCCGTGACCTTCATGGCGCGATAGAGGTCCAGCCTGCCGTCGTCCATGAGGTTGAGCATGCGCGGAAGCCGGGCGATCAGCGCGTTGGCCGCGGAAACAATGGCACCGGCGCGGTGTTCCGTTATGGACAGGGCCAAGGCCACTTCCGAAGCTGTGCTGGGTGCCCGTCTCCGGCGCACGCTGAGGTCCGCGATCGCTCTCAGTTGAAGTGCCTGGAGCTTGGAGATCTCGGCATCGGTTTCGCGTATCAACTCGACGACCTGGTCGTCTTGCATGCGCTGCAACGTATCCGGGCTTGCGCGGACAGTCTGCAGCATGAAGGGAAGCTTGTCGTGAGCGTTCCGGGAATTGGTCGTGGGGTCGAGTTTGCGGAGTGGTCGCGAAGATGACATGAGCGCGACCGTACGGCAGTTTTCGGCGAAATTGCGATGGAGGGCACGAACGGTCCGTTCGTGCCCTCCGTGACTTGACTCGCCGGGACTGGTTCCGGAATGGTCGGTGTGTATGGACCTATGCAGCGCCAGATCCAGGGTGGGTGATGACCGTGAATGGTCCTATGTGGATGGACGAGTCGGCCGCTCGTTCAAAGTTTCAGCTTGAATCCAGTGTGGCTCGGCACGAAACCGAGGCGCTCGTAGAACCGGTGCGCCTGCGTTCTGGAGGTGTCCGAGGTGAGTTGCACAAGGGCGCACCCGCGCCGCCGTGACTCGTCGATCGCCCATCGAAGGAGGTCGGCGCCGAGGCCGGAACCCCGATGATCGGCCCGGACCCGTACGGCCTCGATTTGACCGCGAAGTGCACCGCGCCTCGCCAGGCCGGGAATGATGGTCAACTGCAGGGTTCCGACAGTCTTGTCGTCGGCCACGACCACAACCACGACCTGGTTCGGGTCCGCGTCGATAACGTCGAACGCTTGCAGGTACGGAGCTGGATCGGTGGGGTCGTCACGGGTCGCGCCGAGCTGGTCGTCCGCCAGCATGTGCACTATCGCATCGACGTCGTCACGCCGTGCCTTGCGGATGGTGTAGTCGGTCACGGCGCCAGTATCACAGCGCGCGGGTGAACCCTTGATAACTGTGCTCGAATCCGAAACGCGCGTAGAACTCCCGCAGGTCGGCGCGAGCGAGGCCAGAGTCCAGGTGGAGCCGGGTGCACCCACGTCGGCGAGCTTCGTCGACACCCCAGCTCAGCAGCGCGCTGGTCACGCCACGTCGGGCAGCGCGGATCCCTTCCAGCAGGCCCCGCGATGCCCCGTCCCAGGCCAGGCCTCGCATCACCGTCAGTTGCGCGGTGCCTACGACGCCGTTGCCGTCCTCAGCTACGACCAGCGTGACGTGCGGGGTGCTCGTGAGGTCGCGGAGTGCGGTTGCCAGCGGTCCGCCCGGTGCGCCGAACAGGCGCTCGATCGCCTCGATGTCCGTTGCCCTGGCACGTCTGATGACATCCATTGCACCCAGTATGCAGGAAGTTCTCAGATCACCGAGTAGTGCAGGACTCCGTCGACGACCTGCGCGGTCAGTTTGCCTTGCGAAACCAGCAGGTCGAGATGTGCCGCGGTTTCCAGGACTGCGAGCATCCGGTTGAACGAGTCCATTTCGGACAGCTTGCGCTTGCGGCGGGTCCAGCCGACGCGGTTCGCAGCCTCGAACGCCGTGCTCGCGCCGGCAGCGATCTGCCCGCCCATGGTCTCGAGGCGTTCACGGTGGTGTTCCAGCAGTTCGTCGACCCGTGTGTGCACGCTCTCCGACACCGGACCATGGGCGGGAAGCATGCGACGGTCAGGCATGGAGCGCACCAAGCGCAGCGAATCCATGAAGTCGTTCAGAGGCAATTCGGCCGGCACCGGCTGGAACCCGATGGACGGGGTGATGTGCGGGAGCACGTGGTCGCCGGAGAACAACAGGTCGGCCGCGTCGTCGACGAAGACGACGTGTCCGCTCGTGTGTCCCGGAGTGGCGACGATGTCGAAGTCGCGTCCCGGCATGATCGATCGGCGTCCTGGTGTCAGCCACTCGTCGGGCGCTTCCCACAGATCGGCTTCCCG
Source organism: Amycolatopsis sp. NBC_00348 (assembly GCF_036114655.1). Classification (NCBI taxonomy): domain Bacteria; kingdom Bacillati; phylum Actinomycetota; class Actinomycetes; order Pseudonocardiales; family Pseudonocardiaceae; genus Amycolatopsis; species Amycolatopsis sp. NBC_00348. The sequence goes on from NZ_CP107994.1 coordinate 10,161,336, forward strand.
ATGACGCCGGTTCGTGCCGAACTCGCGCCCCAGCGCTTCGACGACCTCGCCGGCGCCCGCCTTGAAGAGGAGGTCGACCTGGGCTTCCATCGGCAATCGCTCAGGGTTGCCCGAGACCTTCAGCGACGGCTCTTCGTCTTGGCCGAGCGCGATCTTCGAACCGAACTCACGGCGGAGCACGACCGCCTGCGAGTAGTGGTCGCGGTGGACGTGGGTCACGAGGAACTCGCTGACGTCGGCGAGCTCGGCGCCGATCCCGCCGAGGGCGTCCGTCAGCTGTTGACGGGCCACGTCCAGCGCCCAGCCGGAGTCGACCAGGACCAGCTTCTTGCCGTCTGTGACCGCGTAGACGTTCACCGCGCGCAGGCCGTCGTTGGGCAGCGGCAACGGGATCCGGTAGACGCCCGCCGACACCTCGTAGATCCCCGGTTCGGTCCAGTTCCGGTCGCTGCTTTCCGGCAACGGTTCCACGGTGACCTCCGTCCCGGCGAGACTCCGGCGTCCCGGCCTTTCTTCACCCTGAGCCGTGCCGGGTCCGCTGTCCACCTGGAGGAGATGAGACACCGGTCACTAGGTCAGTCGGTGTCCTGCTTCAGGGCGGTGTCGATCGTGAGGGCCGCGGCGACCACCATGCTGGCCAGCGGATCCGGCAGTGGGTGAGGGATCTCGACCACGTAGTTGTCGGCCGTGGTGAAGGCGGCCTTGATGAAGCCGCCCCACGTCTTGGTCACTCGGGCGACCTCGTTGCCGGTGTGGTCCCGGATGGAGAAGTTCCAGGCGCGCCAGTTCTCGGCGAAGATCCCGCCGACCGAACGGCCGTCGACGACGAAGCCGAAGCGGATCTTCCCGAACACGTTCTCCTGGACGATCTCGCCGATCGGCGACTCGTCGGCCCGGGTGACGAGGAATCGGGACTTGAACACCTTGGCCGGCCGCGTCACCTTCAGCACCGTGCTGTGGTTGGCGTCGCGGACCTCGAACTTGTGGGTCAGGAACTGGTCGTAGTTGGTCAGGAGCCGGATCGCCTTCTTCAGCGGGCTCTGGCCGACCTCGACGACTCCGCCGATCCGGGTGCCGTTCTGGTCGAAGACGCCGAACTCGTTGGCCATCTCGATCAGCTTGGCGCGCTGGTTCACCACCAGAACCGGCTCGGTGAACAACGTCCCGCCGCCGTTGCGCGCGCTGCCGCGGCCGCGGGTGGCGCGGCTGACCTGGTTCTGGATCCGCGACGGGTCGTGGGCGCGTTCGATGTCCAGCTCGATCGGCTCGGAGTCGCTCGGCGGGACCTGGTGGGCCGGACGCGTGTTGGCGGTCCAGGCCTGACCGTCCCACCAGCGGTGCAGCCGCGGGTCCCGCGCGTCGGGATACCAGCCCGGTTGCGGTGGCGAACTCGTCATGACCGGGCAGCCTATCCGCGCGGACGCGCCCACGGACCACGTAACGGGAAATGCGGCGTATGTCCGCCTCCGTGGAGTGCGGTGCGGTGGCCCGGTCGGTGTCGGTGGCCGGTGGTCGACCAGAATCCGGGGTTGTGAGCAAACAAGCTTGGCCCAGCGGTGCTGCGACGGCGATCGGCTCGATGCCCGGCACGGACCCCGCGGAAGCGGCGGCGGTCGTGTTCGGCGAGCTGCCGGACTTCCCGCACCTGCCGGAGTTGCCGGCGCGCGGCGTCGGGGCGGACATGCTCGGGCGGACGGCGGCGCTGCTGGTCGACCTGGCCGTCGAGGTCGTGCCGAGCGGCTACCGCGTCACTGCCCGGCCGGGGCACGAACACCGGCGGGCCGTCGACCTGCTTCGCTGGGATCTGGACGCGCTGCAGGAGGCCAAGGAGAAGGCCGGGGTCACGCCACCTGCCTTCAAGGTCCAGCTCGCCGGGCCGTGGACGCTCGGCGCCGGGATCGAGCTGCCCCGCGGCCACCGGGTGCTCACGGACCGCGGTGCCCTGCGGGACTTCACGTCGTCTCTGCTCGACGGCCTCGCGGAGCACGTCGCGGAGGTCCGGTCCAGGATCGGCGCTCCCGTGGTCGTCCAGTTCGACGAGCCGTCGCTGCCCACGGTGCTGGCCGGCGGGCTGTCGACGCCGTCCGGCTACGGGAACGTCGCGGCGGTGCCGGGACCCGAGGCTCGTGACCTGCTCGCCACCGTCATCGAAGGGGCGCGCGCGATCACCGGCCAGCCGGTGATCGTGCACTGCTGCGCTGCGGAACCGCCGCTCGGTCTGCTGCGCGAGGCCGGCGCGGACGGCCTGGCGTTCGACCTCCGGGTGCTCGACGGCGTGTCCGCCGCGTTCCTCGACGAGATCGGCGAGGTGTGGGACGGCGGGGCGACGCTGTTCATGGGCGCGATCCCGACCACCGAACCCGCCGCTCCGCTGAGCCTGAAGGACGTCGGTGAAGCGCCGTTCCGGCTGGCGAGCCGGCTCGGGTTCAACGAAAGCGTCCTGGCCGAACGCGCCGTGCCGACCCCCGCCTGCGGTCTTGCCGGTGCGACGCCGGACTGGATGCGCCGGGCTCTCGAGCTGTCCCGCGAGCTGGGCAAGGCCTTCGTGGAGCCGCCGGAACGTTGGTGACGGAATCTGGCAACTCGCCGACGTCGTGCGGCACGCCAAGTAACGTGGCGGGGAAGCCGACCGAACGAGGACCACCGATAGCCATGCGCCTGTTCCGCCGCAAGAGCTCCGCCGCCGATCCGCCCGACCCGCGCACCGCGTGGCCGGAGCAGCACGTGCCGGCGGACCCGGCCGTCGCCGCGGAGACGTTCTGGCAAGGCTGGTACGACCTGCTCCCGATGGTCAGCGCGGCGCTCGGCGAGGGCGAGCCGCACCGGGTCGAACACGAGCTCTGCCAGCTGGTCGAGGCCTTGCACCCCCGGCTGCACTTCTCGCTCGAACGTGGTCGTCGGTCGATCTACGCCCTGGTCGTGACCGGCCAGGAGGACCCCGAAGTGCGGCCGTTCACCGACGCGTGGCGGGCCGCCGCGCCGCCGGACGACGCCATCTGGGAGTACCACGACTCGGTCCCGCCGGTGCCGGATCCGACCGAGGTCACCGTCAACCTCGGCGAGTACCGGATCTCGCTGGCCGATGTCCGGGTCGTCGCGCAGGTGGACGAGGACGTCGTCGACGTCGCCGTCTTCCACCCCGGGTTCCGGGACCTCGACGAGGCCGCGCGGCTGACCATGACGTTCCTGCCCCTCGACGCCACATTGGGTGAACGTCTGGCCGCCGAACGACTACGGCGTGTCGAGACTGCGGAGACCGAACCGGCGGGCGCGATCACCCTTTTGGAGTTCCGTGAACTGGTTCGCGGGCTCGGCGGCGGGACGCCCGAAAATGTCGGTGCCGCCGACTAGGGTTACCACCCGTGAGCAGCACAGACCTTCCCCAGGACCAGATCGCGGCGGTGGCCGCCCCGGAGGCCGCCGAGGACGTCACCGACGTCCCGGCCGACGTGCGTGAGCGCCACAGCGCGCTCGCGGAGGAACTGCGCAACCACCAGTTCCGCTACTACGTCCTGGACTCGCCGATCGTCTCCGACGGGCAGTTCGACGAGCTGCTCGGCGAGCTGCAGGCGATCGAAGACGCGCACCCCGCGCTGGTCACCCCCGAGTCGCCGACCCAGCGGGTCGGGGGCACGTTCTCGACCGAGTTCACCGCGTACGACCACCTCGAGCGCATGCTCAGCCTGGACAACGTGTTCGACCGGGACGAGTTCCTGGCCTGGGTCGAGCGCGTCGAGAAGGAGGTCGGCCGGACCGAGTTCCTCGCCGAGCTGAAGATCGACGGCCTGGCTATCAACCTGTTGTACGAAAACGGCCATCTCACCCGGGCGCTCACCCGGGGTGACGGCCGCACCGGCGAAGACGTGACGCTGAACATGCGCACGCTCGAGCAGGTGCCCGAGACGCTCACGGGCACCGAACAGTTCCCGGTGCCCGCTCTGGTCGAGGTCCGCGGCGAGGTCTTCTTCCGCGTCGAGGACTTCCTCGAGCTGAACGCGAAGATGGTCGAAGCCGGCAAGCCGCCGTACGCGAACCCGCGCAACACCGCGGCCGGGTCGCTGCGGCAGAAGGACCCCAAGATCACGAAGGAACGCCGGCTGCGGCTGATCTGCCACGGGCTCGGCAAACGCCAGGGGTTCGAGCCGCAGCGCCAGTCCGAGGCGTACGACGCGCTGGCCGCGTGGGGCCTGCCGGTGTCGCCGCACAGCAAGGTCCTGACGACGGCCGAGGAGCTCACCGAGCACATCGCTTACTGGGGCGAGCACCGCCACGACGCCGAGCACGAGATCGACGGCGTCGTCATCAAGGTCGACCAGGTGTCGTTGCAGCGGCGGCTGGGCACCACATCGCGCGCGCCGCGGTGGGCGATCGCGTACAAGTACCCGCCCGAAGAGGCGATCACCACGTTGCTGGACATCCAGGTCGGCGTCGGCCGCACCGGGCGGGTGACGCCGTTCGCGGTTACCGAGCCGGTCACGGTCGCGGGGTCGACCGTCGCGCGCGCCACCCTCCACAACGGGGAAGAGGTCAAGCGCAAGGGTGTGCTGATCGGCGACCGGATCGTCATCCGCAAGGCCGGTGACGTCATCCCCGAGGTCCTCGGGCCGGTGGTGGACGCGCGCACGGGCGACGAGCGCGAGTTCGTCATGCCCACCCATTGCCCGGAATGCGGCACCGAGCTCGCCTACCAGAAGGAGGGCGACAAGGACATCCGCTGCCCGAACACCCGGTTCTGCCCCGCGCAGCTGCGGGAGCGGCTCTTCCATCTGGCCGGCCGCGGTGGTTTCGACATCGAGGTTCTCGGCTACGAGGCGGCGGTCGCGCTGCTGGACGCGCGGGTGGTCGCCGACGAGGGTGACATCTTCGACCTGAACGAGGACAACCTGTCGGAGGTCGAGCTGTTCCGCACCAAGGCCGGCGAGTTGTCCGCGAACGCGCGAAAGCTGCTCAACAACCTCGACGCGGCGAAGGACCGCCCGCTGTGGAAGGTGCTCGTCGCGCTGTCGATCCGGCACGTCGGGCCGACGGCCGCGCAGGCGCTGGCTCGCGAGTTCGGCTCGGTCGAGCGGATCGAGGAAGCCACCGAGGAGGAGCTCGCGGACGTCGACGGCGTCGGCCCGACCATCGCGCGCGCGACCCAGGAGTGGTTCGAAGTCGGCTGGCACCGCGAGATCGTCGAAAAGTGGCGACGTTCCGGCGTGCGGATGGAAGAGGAGCGCGACGAGTCGATCCCGCGCAACCTCGAAGGGTTGTCGATCGTGGTGACGGGTTCGCTCGACGGGTTCTCCCGCGACGAGGCCAAGGAGGTCCTCATGGCCCGCGGTGGCAAAGCGGCCGGGTCGGTGTCGAAGAAAACGGCGTTCGTCGTCGTCGGTGACTCGCCTGGTTCGAAGTACGACAAGGCAATTCAGCTGAAGGTGCCGGTGCTCGACGAGGCCGGCTTCCGCGTCCTGCTGGAGCAAGGGCCCGAGGCGGCGCGGGAGGTGGCGCTGCCGGTCGGCGACGAAACCACCGAAGACGAGTCCGGGGAGACGGATGGGTGATGTCGAAATCCGGCCACCGCGGCCGGAGGAGTACGCGGCGGCCGGCGAGGTCACGGTCCAGGCCTACGACGTCGACGGTCATCTGACCGGAGACGTCGGGTACGACGCGGTGCTGCGTGACGTCGCGCGCCGGGTCGAGCTGGCCGAGGTGCTCGTCGCCGTCGGTGAGGCGGGGGACGTGCTCGGCTGCGTGACGATCGTGCGGCCGGGTTCGGCGTACGCGGAGATTTCACGTCCGGGCGAGCTGGAGTTCCGGATGCTCGCGGTGGCGCCGTCGGCGCGTGGCCGTGGAGTCGGGGAGGCGCTGACAAGGGCCGTGCTCGATCGCGCCCGGACGCTGGGGCTTCGCCGGGTGGTGTTGAGCAGCCTTGACGGGATGCGCAGCGCGCACCGGCTCTACGAACGTCTCGGGTTCACCCGGCTGCCCGAACGCGACTGGCGGCCGTTCCCGCACATCTCGCTGGTCGCGTATCAGATCGACGTCTGACCGGGCGAGGGTGACAAGGGTTTGTTGTCGAAGGGGCGACGTCTTGAGAAGAGACGTCGCCCCTTTCCGGCAATTGCGTGACCCGCTCCGGCATTCGGCCGCCGCGACGATCTCGGGGCGTCGTCGAAATCGGCGAATGCACGACCAGCTGTTAACGGCCGCGCATAACCACCCGGCCGGGTGGCCGGGATGGCGTTGCCGGATTCGGGCGACGCGGTCTACCTCGCGTCAGCCGTCGAGGACGACCGCGACGATCCCCGCCAGGTGAGCGAGCCGGGCGACTTCGGCGGCGCGGAAGTTCGGTCCACCCGGGCGGGCCACCAGCAGCGCCTTGCCCGGCTTGCCCAGTGGGGTCGCGGCCAGCTCGGTACCCAGTTCCTTCCACGTCTCCGGGATCCAGGCCTCCTCGCTGTCGAGCACCGTCGCGCGCTCGAGCGGCAGCCAGGGCAGGTCCGTGATGGGAGTTTCCGGCGCGGCACTCGACGACGCCAGCCGGACGGCGCCGGTCTCGGAGTACTCGACGATCATCGCCCAGCCCGCGCGCACGATGCGGGGCACGCCCTCGGCCAGGATGTCGAGACCGGTCTTCGGCCGCGCGGCTATCTCTTCGACGAGCTCGAGCTCGCGGTGGGTGTCGAGCACGCCCGCGTACGGGCGGACCGCGTCCACTTCGACGCCCTCGACACTCTCCGCCGCCGTGATCAGCGCGTCGGGCAAGCGGCCCGACGGGAGCTCGACGACCAGGTCGTCGACGGCCACGCCCGTGCCGCGTTCGACGACGTCCACGCTGAGTATGTCCGCGCCTACCGTGCCGAGGGCCGTGGCGACCGCGCCGAGGGTCCCCGGGCTGTCCGGAAGGATGACCCGGATCAGGAACGACACCACGCGCCCCTCTCACCTCTGGCGTCCCAGCCTTGCCGTGGGACGCTCGATGCCGGTCGCCGATTGTGACAGACCCACCCGGCTCGCGGGACCCACTGTCCGCCGGGCGGGACTTCGGTGTCGCCGGACGGCACTCGGCTTGCGCCGGGCGTAACCCAGTCGAGTCCGCCCACGCCGCCACCATAGACTTGCAGCTTCCGAGACAACCCGCACAGCACAACCCGGGAGTCACCCGCGTGCCCAACATTTCCCGAGACGAGGTCGCGCACCTCGCGAAGCTGGCCAGGCTGGCCGTGACCGACGACGAGATCGACGTCTTCGCCGGCCAGCTCGACCAGATCCTGGACTCGGTGGCCAAGGTGAGCGAAGTCGCCGCCGAAGACGTGCCGCCCACTTCGCACGCCGTGCCGCTGACGAACGTCTTCCGGCAGGACGTCGTCCGTCCCGGGCTCACCCAGCAGCAGGCCCTGGCCGGTGCGCCGGCCGCCGAAGAGGGCCGGTTCCGGGTGCCGCGGATTCTGGGGGAAGAGCAGTGACCGAGCTGATCAAGCTGACCGCCGCGGAACTGGCGGAGAAGATCCACACGCGCGAGGTGTCCGCGGTCGAGGTCACGCAGGCCCACCTGGACCGGATCGCCGAGGTGGACGACCACGTCCACGCGTTCCTGCACGTCGACACCGAGGGCGCGCTGGCCGCGGCCAAGGCCGTCGACGAGGGCATCGCCGGTGGCCAGGCGCCCGTGTCGCCGCTGGCCGGCGTGCCGCTCGCGCTGAAGGACGTCCTCACCACCGAAGGCATCCCGACGACGTGCGGGTCGAAGACCCTCGAGGGCTGGATCCCGCCGTACGACGCGACGGTGACGCGCAAGCTGCGCGAAGCCGGCGTCGTCATCCTCGGCAAGACCAACATGGACGAGTTCGCCATGGGGTCGTCGACGGAGAACTCGGCGTACGGCCCGACGCACAACCCGTGGGACCACGCCCGCATCCCGGGCGGTTCCGGCGGTGGTTCGTCGGCGTCGATCGCGGCCTTCGAAGCCGCGCTGGCGATCGGCACCGACACCGGTGGCTCGATCCGGCAGCCCGGCTCGGTCACCGGCACCGTCGGCGTCAAGCCGACCTACGGTGGCGTCTCGCGCTACGGCCTCGTCGCTTTCTCGTCGTCGCTCGACCAGGCCGGGCCGTGCGCCCGCACGGTGCTCGACGCCGCGCTGCTGCACGAGGTCATCGCCGGCTACGACCCGATGGACTCGACGTCGATCGACGCGCCGGTCCCGCCGGTCGTCGCCGCGGCCCGCCAGGGCGCGAACGGCGACCTGTCCGACGTTCGCGTCGGCGTGGTGAAGGAGTTCGGCGGCGACGGCTACCAGCCGGGCGTGCTGCGGTCCTTCGAGGCAGCGGTCGAGCAGCTGCGCGCGCTCGGTGCCGAGGTCGTCGAGGTGTCCTGCCCGAACTTCACCTACGCGCTGCCGGCGTACTACCTGATCGCGCCGAGCGAGTGCTCGTCGAACCTCGCCCGGTTCGACGCCATGCGCTACGGCCTGCGCGTCGCCGACGACGGCACGCACAGCGCCGAAGAGGTCATGTCGCTGACGCGCGAAAAGGGCTTCGGTGCCGAGGTCAAGCGGCGGATCATGCTGGGCACGTACGCGTTGTCGTCGGGCTACTACGACGCGTACTACGGCTCGGCGCAGAAGGTGCGCACGCTGATCACGCGTGACTTCGCCTCGGCCTTCGAGAAGGTCGACGTTCTCGTTTCGCCGACCACGCCGACCACGGCGTTCAAGATCGGTGAGCGCGTCGACGACCCGATGGCGATGTACCTCGCCGACTTGTGCACCATCCCGTCGAACCTGGCCGGCAACGCCGCGATGAGCGTGCCGAGCGGCCTGTCCGACGAGGACGGGCTGCCCGTCGGCCTGCAGATTATGGCCCCGGCGCTCGCCGACGACCGGCTCTACCGGGTCGGCGCCGCCTACGAGGCCGCCCGCGACGCCGCCGCCGGCGGTTCGCTGGTCCACAAGGTCCCGGAGCTGGGAGGAACGAAGTGACTGCCGTGGCCGAGTTGATGGACTACGCCGACGTCATCGAACGCTTCAACCCGGTGCTCGGGCTCGAAGTGCACGTCGAGCTGAACACGAACACCAAGATGTTCTGCGGCTGCGCCAACGAGTTCGGCGGCGAGCCGAACACGAAGGTGTGCCCGACCTGCCTCGGCATGCCGGGCGCGTTGCCGGTGGTGAACGGCAAGGCCGTCGAAGGCGCGATCCGGATCGGCCTCGCGCTGAACTGCGAGATCGCCGAGTGGTGCCGGTTCGCCCGGAAGAACTACTTCTACCCGGACATGCCGAAGAACTTCCAGACGTCGCAGTACGACGAGCCGATCGCCTTCAACGGCTACCTCGACGTCACGCTCGACGACGGCGAGGTCGTGCGCGTCGAGATCGAGCGCGCGCACATGGAGGAGGACACCGGCAAGTCGCTGCACGTCGGTGGCGCCACCGGCCGGATCCACGGTGCCGAGCACTCGCTGCTCGACTACAACCGCGCCGGCGTGCCGCTGATCGAGATCGTCACCAAGACGATCGAGGGCACTGGCGAGCGGGCTCCCGAAGTCGCTCGGGCGTACGTGTCCGCGCTGCGCGACCTGCTGCGCGCGCTCGACGTGTCCGACGTCCGGATGGACCAGGGCTCGCTGCGTTGTGACGCGAACATCTCGCTCATGGCGAAGGACGCGACCGAGTTCGGTACCCGCACCGAGACGAAGAACGTCAACTCGCTGCGCAGCGTCGAGCGCGCGGTGCGCTACGAGATGACGCGGCAGGCGGCGATCCTCGCCGACGGCGGCACGATCAAGCAGGAGACGCGGCACTTCCAGGAGGCCGACGGCTCGACGTCGCCCGGCCGCACCAAGGAGACCGCCGAGGACTACCGGTACTTCCCGGAGCCCGACCTGGTCCCGATCGCGCCGTCGCGCGAATGGGTCGAGGAGCTGCGCGGCACGCTGCCGGAGATGCCGGCCGAGCGTCGGAAGCGGATCCAGCAGGAGTGGTCGCTTTCCGACGAAGCCCTGCGTGATCTGCTGAACGTCGGCGCGGTGGACCTCGTGGCGGCCACGGTCGAAGCCGGCGCGAAGCCGGACGAGGCGCGCGGCTGGTGGGTCAACACCCTCGCCCAGGAGGCCAACGCCCGCGAGGTCGAGCTGGCCGACCTGGCCATCAGCCCGGCCCAGGTGGCCGAGGTGATCGGGCTGGTGACGTCCGGCGAGCTGACGAACAAGCTGGCCAAAGAAGTCGTCCAGGGCGTGCTCGCCGGCGAGGGTTCGCCGCGCGAGGTCGTCGAGAAGCGCGGGCTGAAGGTCGTCTCGGACGACTCGGCGCTGCTCGCGGCGATTGACGAGGCCCTGGCGTCGCAGCCGGACGTCGCGGAGAAGATCCGCGGCGGCAAGGTGGCCGCGGCGGGCGCGATCGTCGGCGCGGTCATGAAGGCGACCAAGGGACAGGCCGACGCCAAGCGGGTCCGCGAGCTGATCATCGAGCGCGTCGGTTCCTGACCGCTTTCATGACACAGCCGTTTTCCGTCAAGAGCGTCACCTGGCGCGAGTGGCTCGGCTTGGCGGCCGGGCTGCTCGCGCTGGGGTCGACGTTCCTCCCGTGGACCACGCTCAGCACCAACAAGCCGGACATCGAGGACATCCTCTCGCAGCTGCCGCACGACCAGGTCGTGCGCGACGCGTGGGATTCGAGCTTCTTCGCCTGGTGCCCGCCGCTGCCGTTGCTGCTGGCCGGGCTGGTCGTGGTCGTGTTCGGACGAGTCCGGAACGTGCGGGTCAGCGGCCTGCCGCACCTGTGGCTGGTCGTAGCCGCGGCGTCGGTGCTGCTGATGGCGATCGGCTGGCTCACGCTCGACTGGGAGTTCGACGCCGACCAACGGGGCATCTTCGAGGCGGCCGGCATCGCCATCGGGCCGGGTTTCGGCCGGTTCCTGGGGATGTTCGCCGCGCTGGCGTCCGGGGTGGTCGCTTTCCTGGACGTGCGGGCGATGCGCGCCGAAAGCCGGCAGCCGCGGAAACGCAGCCTGCGGGGCAAGAGCCGCTGACCCGCAAGAGGGCGCACGGTCCGTGGACCGTCTGACCCTCTCGGTGTGCGGTGGCGAAGCCCGCGAATCTTTCTGATGTCGGCCTGCGGTGGCAAGGGCTGGGATCCGCTTGACGTCGGTTTGCAGTGACGAGGTCCGCGGATCGCTCCCGCCGTCGATCTCTGGCGGCAACATTCGCCGATCCGCCTGAGGTCGGCTGTCGTGGCCAGTTTCGGTGACCTACTGGACCCGTGCGTGACGGCAAAGTCAGCCCGCTGATTCTGATCGTGACGCTGTTGCCAGGCCCCACAAGTGCGGTGGCCGACCAGTCTGAGCCGGTGCGTTCTCGTCCGTTCTGGTTGTGCACCAGGCGCTGACAACGTTGACAGTGGGACGGCCTGTTGCGTGAGAAAGCGCTTTCTGCGACGGTCGAGAAGGCCGCACTCCGGGGATGTCGGGACGTGGAGGCCGGTTGCCGGGCATCGCCGCGGAGGGGAGGAGGTCCGAGCTTGCGTACCGGAAAGCGCTTACGGGTCGCCGTCGTCGGGGCCGGCGGGATCGCGAAAAGTCACTGGGCCGCGTACGAAGCCCATCGTGATGACGTCGAGGTGGTGGCCGTCGCGGACGTCGACGAAGCGCGTGCCGCCGCGTTCTGTGCCGCGGCCGCGAGCGTCAAGCCGTACCTGGACCTCGACACCCTGTTGGCCGAGCAGGAACCCGACCTCGTCTCGATCTGTACTCCGCCCGGACTGCACGTCGAGCAGGCCAAGAAGGTTCTCGAGAGCGGCGCCTGGGCCTGGTGTGAGAAGCCGCCGTGCCGGTCGCTCGCCGAGTACGACGAGATCGCCGCCGTCGAACAGGACGGTGGGCCCTACGCCGCTTTCGTCTTCCAGCACCGGTTCGGCTCGGCCGCCGGGCACTTCCGGACGCTGCTCGCGGACGGGGAACTCGGCCGTCCGCTCGTCGCGCATTGCCAGACGACCTGGTACCGCGTCGCCGGCTACTACGCCGTGCCGTGGCGGGGGAGGTGGGCGAGCGAGGGCGGCGGTCCGGCCATGGGCCACGGGATCCACCAGATGGATCTGCTGCTCCACCTGCTCGGCGACTGGGCCGAGGTGCGGGCGATGACCGCGCGGCTCGTGCACGACGTCGAGACCGAGGACGTCTCCACGGCGCTCGTCCGGTTCGAGTCGGGCGCGCTGGCGACCGTGGTCAACAGCGTCCTGTCGCCGGACGAAGTGAGCCGGATCCGGATCGACTGCGAAAACGCGACCGTCGAGCTCACCCACCTCTACGGCTACCGCGGCAGGGACTGGCGCTACACCCCGGCACCGCACGTGGTCGCCGATCGGACGACGCGCTGGGCCGGCCCGCCTGACGATGACGTCGCCAGCTCGCACACCGCCGCGTTCGCGCCGGTCCTGGCCGCGTTCCGGGCCAAGCGGCGGCCCCCGTGCAGCGGGGTGGATGGGCGGCGGGTGCTGGAACTCGTCGCGGCGTTATACAAGTCGGCTTTCACCGGGGGCGGGGTGCACCGAGGTGAGATCGGGCCAGGTGACGACTTCTACCGGTCGATGGCCGGCGCCGGTCAGGGCGTGGAGCAGGAAGGAGTGCGGGTGTGAGCGCGGCGATCACCGTCACCCACCGGCACGGCGACCACGTCGCCGTCGAAGCCGGCGGGGTCCAGTTGATGTCCTATGTGTACAAACCCGACCCGGTGGCCTACGAGTCCCGCAAGCCCTATACCCATCCGCTGCGCACCCTCGGCGGACGGCGCGTCAGCGGTTACCGCCCCGCCGACCACCGCTGGCACAAGGGCCTGCAGATGACGTCGAGTCACCTGTCCGGCCAGAACTTCTGGGGTGGCCACACCTACGTCCCTGGAGATTGGTACCAAGACCTGCCCGATCGCGTCGGCTCGATGCGGCACGACGAGTTCGCCGGGTTCACCGTCGACGGCGACCGGCTGACCTTCACCGAGCAGCTCACCTGGGTCGCCAACAGCGGTGAGGAGTGGGCTCGAGAGCGGCGCGACATCGTCGTTCACTCGGTCGAGCCGGACGAAGGCGCCTGGGCCATCGACTGGGCGATCGAGCTGACCAACATCCGCGACATGCCGCTCGCGTTCGGCAGCCCGACCACCGCTGGCCGCGAGATGGCCGGGTACACCGGGCTGCACTGGCGTGGGCCGCGCGAGTTCAGCGGGGGCCGCATCCTCGGGCCCGGCGAGCTGGGCGGCGAGGAGATGATGGGCCGGCAGGCGCCCTGGCTGGCCTTTGTCGGCGAACACGACGACGTCGACGCGCATTCGACGCTCGTGTTCGCGCACGCCCCGGAGAACGACAGCTCGATCCACGAGTCGCACTGGTTCGTCCGTTCGCGGGACACGCCGACCGTGGCGATCTCGTGGGCGTTCTTCGAAGAATTCCTGCTGCCTCCGGGCGAGAGCTTCGCCTACCGCTACCGGGTCGTCGTCGCCGATGGTGCGTGGGATCGCGATCGCGTCACCGGCTACCTCGGCACGCACGGGTTCTGAGAGGCAGCCATGGACGAATTCCCCCTTCCGGGTGGCATCGGCGTCTCCCACCTGCGGGCTTACGAATGGGCGGCCGAAGACGGCGTCTGCGGTGGCAGCCCGCACCTGCACCTCGCCTGCACCGAGGCGTACGTCGTCACAGGTGGGCGCGGCGCCGTGCAGACGCTGAGCGTCGACGGCTACGTCGAGACGCCGTTGGCGGCCGGGGTCATCGCGTGGTTCGCGCCGGGCATCGTGCACCGGATGGTGCAGGGCGGCGACCTGCGCGTCACCGTGCTCATGCAGAACAGCGGCCTGCCCGAGGCCGGCGACGCCGTGTTCACTTTCCCGCCCACGGTGCTCGCCGACCCCGCCGCCTACGCCGAGGCCGCGGCGTTGCCGAAGTCCGACGACGCCGCTCGGCGACGCCGTGACCTGGCGATTCGCGGCTACCTGCCGCTGCGCGAGGCGCTGCTCGACGGCGACCCGGAGCCGCTGCGGGCGTTCCACCGGGCAGCCGTCGCGCTCGTCGCGCCGAAGGTCGGGGAGTGGGTGCCGCGGTGGCGAGCGGGGGCGCTCAAGGCCGCCGAATCGACCGGCGCGCACCTCAAGGCGCTCGCCGACGGCGACGGGAGTCACCTCGAGCAATCGGGGGTGCGGGTCGCGACGCCGTCGAACCCCGACGGCTACGGCATGTGCGGCCGGCGCGCCGAATACGACATCCCCGGTGTGACCGCGCCGTACGGCGGGGAACGAATCTTCGACGTGGGAGGCCGGTAGTTGATGAACCAGACCATCGGAGTGCTGCTCAACGGGGTCACCGGCCGGATGGGGTACCGGCAGCACCTGCTGCGGTCGGTGCTGGCGATCCGCGAACAGGGCGGCGTGGCGCTGCCGGACGGCAGCCGCGCGCAGCTCGAGCCGATTCTCGCGGGGCGCAACGCCGGCAAGGTCAAGGAGCTCGCCGACCGGCACGGCCTGACGTCGTGGACCACCGACGTCGACACCGCGCTGGAGGACGCGCAGATCTACTTCGACGCGCAGCTGACGTCGGCGCGCGAGCCGGCGGTGCGGGCGGCGATCGCCGCGGGCAAGCACGTCTACGCCGAGAAGCCGTTGGCCGATACGTTGACGGCCGCGCTGGAGCTGGCGGGTCTCGCTCGGGACGCCGGGATCTGTCACGGCGTCGTGCACGACAAACTGTTCCTGCCCGGGCTGCGAAAGCTGCGGCGACTGGTGGATGGCGGCTTTTTCGGGCGCATCTTGTCCGTTCGCGGCGAATTCGGCTACTGGGTGTTCGAGGGCGACTGGCAGGATGCGCAGAGGCCGAGCTGGAACTACCGCGCCGAGGACGGCGGCGGGATCGTGCTCGACATGTTCTGCCACTGGAACTACGTGCTGGAGAACCTGTTCGGCCGGGTTTCGGCCGTGACCGCGAAAGCGACAACGCACATCCCGCGTCGCTGGGACGAGCAGGGCGAGTCGTACGCGGCGACGGCGGACGACGCCGCGTACGGCATCTTCGAGCTGGAGTCGGGGGCGATCGCGCAGATCAACTCGTCGTGGTCGGTGCGTGTCTTCCGCGACGAGCTGGTCGAGTTCCAGGTCGACGGCACCGAGGGCAGCGCGGTGGCCGGGCTGCGGCGGTGCCGCGCGCAGCACCGGTCGGCGACGCCGAAGCCGGTGTGGAACCCGGACCTGCCGGCGACCGAGGCGTTCCGGGACCAGTGGGCCGAGGTGCCGGACAACGCCGAGTTCGACAACGGGTTCAAGGCGCAGTGGGAGGAGTTCGTCCGCGACGTGGTCGCCGGACGGCAACACCGCTACGACTTCTTCTCGGCCGCCAGGGGCCTGCAGCTCGCGGAGGCGGGGCTGGCGTCGTCCGCGGAGGGACGACGGGTCGAGCTGAAGCCGCTCACCTGACCGGGAGCCGCTGGCTTGTGTGGTCGGCGAGCTGGCGACAGCTGCTCGGCTACTGGTGGTGGTCCGTTGGGCGACGAGGTGGGTGAGCTGGACTTGACGGCAGTCGGCTGACGCGAGCGGGCGCGGGTGGTGGCGTGGTCGGTCCGGCGACGACAGGGTTGAACTGGACCTGACGATGCCGTGGGTGCCGGTGGTGTGGTCGATCAGCGACGACAGGGCTGGACGGACCTGACGACGCCCAGCTGGGGCAAGCAGGCGCGGATGTTGGTGCTGTCGTCCGTTGGGCGACGGCAGGGCTGAACCGGATCGGATGACGGTCGGCTGAGGCGGGCGGATGCGGGTGCCGGCGGTGTGGTTGGTCAGGCGACGACGCCGCTGAGCCGGAGCGAGCGGATCGCCGGGCGACTGGTCCGGTGGTGTTGTCTCGGGCGCGACTACGACCGTGGCACCAGCGTCGAACAAAGGGCGGGAGGTCAGTCCTTGCCGTTGCCGCCGCCGGAGGTGGCTGGTGTGATCAGGACCACTCGGTCGTCGCTCGAGACTGGGGTGCCGCCGTCTTTGTTGACCGTTCCCGCCACCGCCAGCTGGGGGTTGATCATGCTGATGCCCGCGAGGCGGCCGTACGTGATCGGGGGTTTGCCCGTCTTGCCGTCGAGGCTGATCGTCGGTTTGCCGCTGACCGCGCCCTCTGCCGTCACCGGGAGGTTCTGCAGGTTTCCGGCCAGGGACGTGCCCACCGAGACCGAGCCGTTGGCGTCGACGAAATCCGCGCAACCCGCCACGCCCGGCTTGTCCGGCCACGTCCACGCCGGGGTCGTGAGCGGCTGGCCGGTCTGGACCCGGTACAGCGCGTCCTTGTCGGCCAGCCGGTCGGTGACCCAGACGCGACCACCGTCGGCCGAGGCGCACAGGCCGCCCGGGGCGTGGAGGCCCGCCGCCACCGCGATGGCGCCCTTCGGGTTGCCCGCCGCGGCCTTGCCGGACGTGTCGATCCGCAGCACCTTGCCCGCCAGCGACGACGGGTCGGCCGCCGCGTTCGGGTTGCCCGCGTCGCCCGTCGCGACCAGGAGTGCGCCGCGGTTGTCGGTGCCCAGTGAGCCGCGGTTGCCGGTCGCGCCCTTGGGGATGCCCGTGAGCACCGGCTTCGGCGTCTGGCCCTTCGCGAAGCGGACGACGCGGTTGTCCGTCGCCGTCGTCACGTAAGCGAACACGAGCTGGTCCTCGACGTACGACGGCGACAGCGCGAGACCGGTCAGGCCGCCGTCGCCGGCCGCCTGGACGTCGAGCTTCGCGAACTCCGTGGCGTCCTTGCCGGCCGTGGCCAGCAGGACGCGGCCGCTCTTGCGCTCGCCCGCGAGCGCGCTCGGCGTGGAGCCGTCGCCCGGCAGGCCGGCGACCGCGGCCACCGTGTCCAGGCAGGTCGCGATCACCGTCTGGTCGAAATCCTTGCAACCCTGCGGCGGCGGGATCGTCGTGGCGGGCTGACCAGGGCGGGCCTGCTTGCCGTCGCCACCGGAGTCCGAGCCCGGACCCTGCACCTCGGGGGGTGATTCGGGGCTCGCGACCGGCGCTGGGCTGAACGTCTGGCCTGCCGCGGTGTCGTCGAACCGCGCACAACCGGCGGGCAGCAGGGCGCCGCAGGCGAGAATCGCCAGCAAGGCCGACCGGTACCGGGTTCGCATGATCGCCCAGCCTAGGGGCCGGTGCGTGAACCATGGGTGAGTACTCCTCGATTACCGTGGCGATCATGACGTTGACCGTGCTGGTGCCCGACGACGAAGGGCTGTCCGTGCTGGCCGAGGTGCCGCGGGTGCTCCCGGTGCGCTACCAGTGGGGCGAGCCGGTGCCACCCGAGGCCGCTAAGGCGGAGGTGCTCATCCCCGGCAAGCACCGCGCCGGCGACGAGCTGTGGCGCGTGCTGCCGAACCTGAAGCTGATCCAGCTGCTGTCCGCCGGCGCCGAGGACTGGGTCGGCAACGTGCCGGACGGCGTCCTGCTGTCCACCTGCCGCGGCGCGCACGGCGGCAGCACCGCCGAGTGGGTCGTCGCCGCGCTGTTGTCGATTTATCGCAAACTCGACGTCTTCGCCGACGCGCGCCGCGAGGGCCGCTGGGCGCGGCAGACCGCCGACACGCTGCAGGGCAAGCGCGTCCTCGTGATCGGGGCCGGCGACCTCGGGCAGCACCTGCGGCGGCGGCTCGAGCCGTTCGACGCGCGTTGCACCATGGTCGGGTTGACCGCCCGCGACGGCGTGCACGGCGTGCAGGAGCTGCCCGGGCTGCTCGGCCTGCACGACGCCGTCGTGCTGATGGTGCCACTGACCTCGCGCACCCGCGGGATGGTCGACGCGGACTTCCTCGCCGAGATGCGGGACGGCGCGGTGCTGGTCAACGTCGCGCGCGGCAGCGTCGTGGACACCGGTGCCCTGGTCGCCGAGCTGACCACGGGCCGGTTGCGGGCCGCGCTCGACGTCACCGATCCGGAGCCACCGCTGGCCGGGCACCCGCTGTGGACCGTTCCGGGGCTGCTGCTGACTCCGCACATCGGCGGCGCCGTGCGCGGCGTGCGGGGGCGGTCGTACGCCGTCGCCGCGGCCGAGATCGCGCGGTACGCCGGGGGCGAGCTGCCGGACAACCTGGTGCACGGGGAGTACTGAGCGCGGCGCGCTGCCTCGCCAGGCCCGCGCGGATCCCCTACCCTTCGCGCGTGACCAGTGCAGACGACTTCTCGCAGCAGCCCACCAGCGTCCTGTCGGGTGTCGAGGACGACGGGCCGGCCGACGACGGTCCCCGCCAGGGCGGGCTCGGGCTCGGCCTGCTGATCCTGCGGCTGGCGATCGGCGTGACCATGGGGGCGCACGGCCTGCAGCACCTGTTCGGCCTGTTCGGCGGGCCGGGCGTCGGCGGGTTCGCGCGGATGCTGGAGACGTTCGGCTACCACAAGCAGACGACGCTGCTGTCGTGGATCACCGGCATCACGGAACTCGCGGGCGGCGCGCTCGTGGTCGTCGGGTTGTTCACGCCGCTGGCCGCGGCGGGGTTGCTGGGGGTGGCCGCGAACGCCGTCTACGCGAAGTTCCACGGCGGGTTTTTCGAGGGGCAGGGCCAGGGCTTCGAATTGGAGCTGGTGCTCGGTCTTGGCGCGTTGAGCCTGCTGTTCACCGGCGCCGGGCCGATTTCGCTGGAGCGGAACACGCCTTGGCGACGGCGGCCGTTGCCGCTCGGGCTGGTCTCGCTGCTACTGGCCGCGGCGGCCTCGGTCGTGGTCATCGTGCTGACCCGATAGAGGGCTGTGGACAACTTCCGACTCGGACGGCCAGCTGTGGATCCGCCAGGGGGAACTATGGCCGGAAAACGCGCGAAGGCCGTCCGCCAGGGAAACCGTGGTCGGGAAAGCGCGAATGCCGCCCCCGGAAAACCGGGGGCGGCCTTCGGCGGCTGAAGTAGAGGCTTACTTGTTCGGGTCGCGGACCGCGCCCGTGTCGGCCGATGTTGCCATGCGGGCGTACGCGCGCAGGGCCGCCGTGATGGGGCGCTCGCGGTCCTTTGGCTGCCACGGCCTCTCCGCCGTCTCCATCTTCGACCGGCGCTCCGCCAGGATCTCCGCGTCCACCAGGAGTTCCAAGCGGCGCTCGTGGACGTCCAGGACGATCCTGTCGCCGTTTTCGACCAACGCGATCAAGCCGCCCGCGGCCGCCTCCGGGGAGATGTGGCCCACCGAGATGCCCGATGAACCTCCCGAAAAGCGGCCGTCCGTGATCAGGGCGCACTTCTTGCCCAGGCCCGAACCCTTGAGGAACGCCGTCGGGTGCAGCATTTCCTGCATGCCCGGGCCGCCCGCGGGGCCTTCGTAGCGGATGACCAGGACCTCGCCCGGCTGGATCTCCTTCTTGAGGATCGCCGACACGGCTTCCTCCTGACTCTCCAGCACCCGCGCCGGGCCTTCGAAGTGCCACAGCTCTTCGTCGATGCCCGCGGACTTGATCACCGCGCCGTTCTCGGCGAGGTTGCCGCGCAGGATGGCCAGGCCGCCGTCCTTCGTGTACGCGTGCTCGACGTCGCGGATGCAGCCGCCCGCGGCGTCCGTGTCCAAGGACGACCAGCGGTTCTCCGTCGAGAACGCTTGCGTGGTGCGGACTCCGCCCGGTGCCGCGTGGAAGAGTTCCACCGCAACGTCAGAAGGCGACGAAGCGCGGATGTCCCAGGCGGAAAGCCAGGATTCGATGTCGGGCGAGTGCACCGAGCGGACCTCGGTGTTGAGCAGCCCGCCGCGGTACAGCTCGCCCAGGATCGCCGGGATTCCGCCCGCGCGGTGGACGTCTTCCATGTGGTAGTCGGAGTTCGGCGCCACCTTGGACAGGCAGGGGACGCGACGGCCGATCGCGTCGATGTCGTCGATCGTGAAGTCGACCTCGCCCTCGCGGGCGGCGGCGAGGATGTGCAGCACCGTGTTCGTCGAGCCGCCCATCGCCATGTCGAGGGCCATCGCGTTCTCGAACGCCGCCTTCGACGCGATCGTCCGCGGCAGGGCCGAGTCGTCGTCCTGCTCGTACCAGCGCTTGCAGAGCTCGACGACCGTCCGGCCGGCCTCCTCGAACAGCGCGCGACGCGCGGCGTGCGTGGCCAGCGTCGAGCCGTTGCCCGGCAGCGACAGGCCCAGCGCCTCGGTCAGGCAGTTCATCGAGTTCGCGGTGAACATGCCGGAGCACGAACCGCAGGTCGGGCAGGCCGAGCGCTCGACGATGTCGAGGCCGTCCTCGTCGACGTCGGGGCTGGCCGACGCGGCGATCGCGGTGATCAGGTCGGTCGGGGCCTGCGCGACGCCGCCCACGACCACGGCCTTGCCGGCCTCCATCGGGCCACCGGAGACGAACACGACCGGGATGTTCAGCCGCATCGCGGCGTTGAGCATGCCCGGGGTGATCTTGTCGCAGTTGGAGATGCAGACGAGGGCGTCGGCCTGGTGCGCGTTGACCATGTACTCGACGGAGTCGGCGATGATCTCGCGCGAGGGCAGCGAGTAGAGCATGCCGGAGTGGCCCATCGCGATGCCGTCGTCGACGGCGATCGTGTGGAACTCGCGCGCGACGCCGCCGGCTTCCTTGACCGCGCCGGCGACGATCTCGCCGAGGTCCTTGAGGTGCACGTGGCCGGGCACGAACTGCGTGTAGGAGTTGGCGATCGCCACGATCGGCTTGCCGAAGTCGCTGTCGGTCATGCCGGTGGCGCGCCAGAGCGAGCGCGCGCCCGCCGCGTTGCGGCCGTGGGTGGTGGTCCGGGAACGGAGAGGCGGCACGGCGAACTCCCAGGTCGGATGGGGGCCAGGCGGAGGTTCGGGACGCTCCGCAGAAACTGGTCCTACCAATTTAGACCTTCACGGGGCCGCGCCGCCGTGGGGGTTACTCGCTGGGCGACGTCTCGGGCTTGGCCGGCTTGACGTCTTCGTTGTCGAGCAGCCCGCTCGGGTCGGCGACGAGGCCCTCGCTCACCAGCGACAACACCGGCAGGTGCCGGGTCCGCACGGTCGGCAGCGGCACCTTCGTGTCGTCCGTCAGCACCGCCTGGACGCGGGATCGCTTGGTGATCGCCAGCCCCTTCAACGCCGACCACGGCACGTCGCGGTGGCCGAACATCGTGCGCGTCGCCAGGCCTTCGCGCGTCGCGACGGTGCGGGTACGGATCACGAACACCGCCAGCGCGATCGGGAAGACGTACAGCCACTGCAGGTACGGGATCTCCCCGAGGGCGATCGGCGTCACACAGATCGTCAGGAGCGCGATCGCCATGAACGACGTGCGGGGGATGCGGAAGACGGCCTTCCGGCCCGTGTCCTGCTCTTTTTCGGCCACGCCGAAATGGTGCACCGCCCGGCGCGAGCACGGGAAACCGGGTCGGTGCGTACGTGACACGCGCCGCGCCGGTGTCCACGATGCGGACTCTCCGTCCCGCAGAGTTGACACTTGAGAGACCTTCGGACTAGCGTCAGCGTCGTGACACCGCTGACCGGCCTCGTACTTCCCAAGCGCGTCGACGCTTAGGGAAGTCTTTCCGCTGCGTCGACGCGCGACCCTCGTGCGACCTTACGGTCGGCGAGGGTTTTTTGTTGCCCGAGGGAAGCAATTCCTGGCCCCACCGCACAAAAACCGACCCGAACGAGTGACACCGAGACCCACGAGGCAGAACCGATGACCAGTGCCACAAACCCGACGAAGCCGGGCCCGGCGCCCGGCGCGCCAGGAGCACGTCCGAAGCCGGCGCCACCGGCGGGAACCCCGGTGCGCGTCACCGGCGCGCAGTCGCTCGTGCGCTCGCTCGAGGCCGTCGGCGCCGAGGTGGTCTTCGGGATTCCGGGCGGCACCATCCTGCCCGCCTACGACCCGCTGCTGGACTCCACGAAGGTCCGCCACATCCTGGTCCGCCACGAGCAGGGTGCGGGCCACGCGGCCACCGGCTACGCGCAGGCCACCGGCAAGGTCGGCGTCTGCATGGCCACCTCCGGCCCCGGCGCGACGAACCTGGTCACCCCGCTGGCCGACGCGAACATGGACTCCGTCCCGGTCGTGGCCATCACCGGCCAGCAGAGCCGGGCGCTGATCGGCACCGACGCGTTCCAGGAAGCCGACATCTGCGGCATCACCATGCCGATCACCAAGCACAACTTCCTCGTCACGGACCCCGCGGACATCCCGCGGACCATCGCCGAGGCGTTCCACCTGGCGTCCACGGGCCGACCCGGCCCGGTCCTGGTGGACATCCCCAAGGACGTGCTGCAGGAGATGACCTCGTTCTCCTGGCCGACCGAGCTGCGCCTCCCGGGTTACCGCCCGACGCTGCGCCCGCACGGCAAGCAGGTCCGCGAAGCCGCGAAGCTCGTCGCGAAGTCGCGTCGCCCGGTGCTCTACGTCGGCGGTGGCGTGATCAAGGCGGAGGCGCACGAGCAGCTGAAGCAGCTCGCCGAGCTGACCGGCATCCCCGTCGTCACCACGCTGATGGCGCGCGGCGCGTTCCCCGACTCGCACCCGCAGCACCTCGGCATGCCGGGCATGCACGGCACGGTCGCCGCCGTCGCCGCGATGCAGCGCGCCGACCTGCTGATCGCGCTCGGCGCCCGGTTCGACGACCGCGTCACCGGCCAGCTCTCGTCGTTCGCGCCGGACGCCGCCATCGTGCACGCCGACATCGACCCGGCCGAGATCTCCAAGAACCGCAAGGCGGACGTCCCGATCGTGGGCGACTGCAAGGAGATCATCGGCGAGCTGATCACGGCCGTGCAGACCGAGTTCGACCACGGCGGCAAGCCCGACCTCACCGACTGGTGGACCCAGGCCGACGGCTGGCGCAAGAACTACCCGGCCGGTTACGAGTGGCCGGACGACGGCTCGCTGTCGCCGCAGTACGTCATCGAGCGGATCGGCCAGATCGTCGGCCCGGACGCGGTGTACGCCGCCGGTGTCGGCCAGCACCAGATGTGGGCCGCGCAGTTCGTCAAGTACGAGAACCCGCGCACCTGGATCAACTCCGGCGGCCTCGGCACCATGGGCTACGCGGTGCCCGCGGCGATGGGCGCGCAGTTCGGCGTCCCCGGCACCCAGGTGTGGGCGATCGACGGCGACGGCTGCTTCCAGATGACCAACCAGGAGCTGGCCACCTGCGCCATCGAGGGCGCGCCGATCAAGGTCGCCGTCATCAACAACGGCAACCTGGGCATGGTCCGGCAGTGGCAGAACCTCTTCTACTCGGGGCGGTACTCCAACACCGACCTCGGCACGCACAAGCACCGCATCCCGGACTTCGTGCTGCTCGCCGAGGCGCTGGGCTGCGCCGGGCTGCGCTGCGAGACGAAGGAAGACGTCGACGCCACCATCCGCCGCGCGATGGAGATCAACGACCGCCCCGTCGTGATCGACTTCGTCGTGGGGAAGGATGCCCAGGTGTGGCCGATGGTCGCGGCCGGCACCGGAAACGACGAGATCATGGCGGTCCGGGGCATCCGGCCGCTGTTCGACGACGACGAGGTTTCGGTGGAGACGACCGAAGCCGCCGCGGAAGCCGCTGGGGAAGGTGAGCGCTGAGATGAGCGTCCACACGCTGAGTGTCCTGGTCGAGAACAAGCCGGGTGTGCTCGCGCGCGTCTCGGGCCTGTTCTCCCGCCGCGGTTTCAACATCGAGTCCCTCGCCGTCGGGCCCACGGAGAACCCCGAGGTGTCCCGCATGACGATCGTGGTCGCCGTCGAAGAGCTACCGCTCGAACAGGTGACCAAACAGCTCAACAAGCTGGTCAACGTGATCAAGATCGTCGAGCTGGAGCAGTCGACCGCCGTGCAGCGCGAACTGCTGCTCGTGAAGGTTCGCGCCGACAACACCGTGCGCAGCCAGGTCCTTGAAACCGTCCAGCTCTTCCGGGCCAAGGTGGTGGACGTCTCCCCGGAGGCGCTCACCGTCGAAGCCACGGGGACGTCCGACAAGATCGGTGCCCTGCTGCGGATGCTGGAGCCGTATGGCATCCGCGAGCTGGTGCAGTCAGGCATGGTCGCGGTGGGGCGGGGCGCCCGTTCCATCACCGCCACATCACCGCGTTAAAGAAGTAAGTCTCGAAAGGAAGCAGTAACCCCCATGGCAGTGGAAATCTTCTACGACGACGACGCCGACCTCTCGATCATCCAGGGGCGCAAGGTCGCTGTCATCGGCTACGGCAGCCAGGGCCACGCCCACTCGCTGAGCCTGCGCGACTCCGGCGTCGACGTCCGCATCGGCCTGCCCGAGGGGTCCAAGTCGCGGGCGAAGGCCGAGGAGCAGGGCCTGCGCGTGCTCACCCCGGCCGAGGCGTCGGCCGAAGCCGACCTGATCATGATCCTGGCGCCGGACACGAAGCAGCGCCACATCTACGAGCAGGACATCGCGCCGAACCTCAAGGACGGCGACGCGATCTTCTTCGGGCACGGCTTCAACATCCGCTACGACCTGATCAAGCCGCCGTCCAACGTGGACGTCGCCATGGTCGCCCCCAAGGGCCCGGGCCACCTCGTGCGCCGCCAGTTCGTCGACGGCAAGGGCGTCCCGGCGCTCATCGCGGTCGAGCAGGACGCCACCGGCAACGCCCAGGCGCTCGCCCTGTCCTACGCCGCGGCCATCGGCGGTGCCCGCGCCGGTGTCATCAAGACGACCTTCACCGAGGAGACCGAGACCGACCTCTTCGGCGAGCAGGCTGTGCTCTGCGGTGGCGCGTCCGCGCTGGTGCAGACCGGTTTCGAGGTGCTCACCGAGGCCGGTTACGCCCCGGAGATCGCCTACTTCGAGGTGCTGCACGAGCTGAAGCTGATCGTCGACCTGATGTACGAGGGCGGCATCGCGCGCCAGCGCTACTCGATCTCCGACACCGCCGAGTACGGCGACCTGACCCGCGGCCCGCGCGTCATCTCGCCGGCGGTCAAGGAAGAGATGAAGAAGATCCTCGGCGAGATCCAGGACGGCACGTTCGCCCGCGAATGGGTCGCCGAGGACGAGGCCGGCCGGCCGAACTTCACCAAGCTCGAGGAGCAGGGCAACCAGCACCCGATCGAGGCGACCGGCAAGAAGCTGCGCGACCTGATGTCGTGGGTGGACCGGCCGATCACCGAGACCGCCTGAGTTCCGCAAGGTCCGTGAAGGCCCCCTTGCCGGCGCAAGATGCCGGTAAGGGGGCCTTCACGGCTTTCCGGGGCAGGGGAGCGGTTTCGTTCGGTGCCCGGGTGGTTACGCTGGTGGTATGAGCGAGCAGCCGGCCGACGACAAGGCGCACATCCGGCACCACCTGGACTTCACCGAGGCCGAGTGGATCCGGGCCGAGCCCGAGGGCGCCGCGCTCGACGAGGTCGCCGAATACGCGTTCATCCCGCACACCGACGACGTCACCTACGTCGCGATGCGGAAGTCGACGGACCCCGGCGGCACGGTCCTCGTCTTCACCCCCGCGGAGTGGGACGCCTTCGTGAAGGGCGTCCGCGACGGCGAGTTCGACTTCCCCGGCGCCTAGGAACCCAGGCGGGCGGCCAACGCGGGGATCGTCCCGGTGTCGCCCGCGACGGCGAGGTGGTCGCCGTAGTCACGGGACTCGACGATCAGGCCGTCGCGGATCCGCAGGACGAAGATGTTCGCGATCCGCACCGGCCGGCCGCCGTACTCGCCCTGGTAGGCGAACTCGCCGATCAGCACCTCCGGGTCCGTGCTCTGGTGGGTGACCAGGCCCGCGACCGAAAAGCCGGGGTTGAGCGCCTTCCCGGCTTCGAAGTGCGCGCGCAGCTCGTCGCGCGTCCGCACCACGCCCGAGCCCGGCAGGAACGGGTGCGTGACATGGGTTTCCTCGGCGTACAGCTCCGGCAGCTCGTCCCAGCGCGCGCCCGCGACGCCGTGGACGAGCCGCTCGAACACACTGCCCGCGCTCTCCGGCGTGACCGGCGAGAGCTCCCGCGGCGGCGCCTGCTCGTACGCCTTCGGCAGCTGGCCGACGCCGTCGCGGATCGCGGCGAGCCGCAGGTAGTCGTGGTAGTCGCGGGATCCGGCGATCAGGCCGTCGCGGATCCGCAGGACCTGGATGTTGGCCGTGACGTCGGTCTTGCCGGTCTCGACCGACTCGGCGTCGTAGTCGTACTCGGCGACGATCACCTCGGGGTCCGTGGTCTCGTGGACGACGACGTTCTTGGGCTTGAGCCGGACCATCCCGGCGAGCGGGCCGGCGAACCGCTCGTGGACGGCCGCGCGGCCGGTGATGCGGGTCGGCCGCGGCACGGCCTGGGGGTGCTCGACGACGGTGTCCTCGGCGTAGAGCGCGGAAAGCTCGCCGAACCGTCCTTCGCCGATGCCGTCGGACAGCGCGGCGAACACGTCGCGGGGTGAGTTCACAAGGTCCTCCCAGAAGACAAAACGGAGTCTGTAGTCCGCCTGGACGATACGGACTACAGACTCCGGTTGTCTACAGAGCAGCCAGCAGCTCCTTCGCGGCCGGCTGGTCGCAGTGCTCGGCCCAGGACTCCGGCGTGCTGTCGAACAGCGCGTCCCGCGCGGTGATATCGGCGCCGCCCTCGACGAGCACCCGGATCACGTCGAGGTGCCCGGACTGCGCCGCCAGGTGCAGGGCGGTGGCGCCTTCACCGTGGTTCGGGCCGCCGAACGTGCCCGCGTGGTTCACGTCGGCGCCGAGGTCCAGCAACGTCCGGACCGCCGCGAGCTTGCCGGACGCGGCCGCCCAGGTCAGGGCCGTGCCGCGGTAGACGTCGGCGTCGATGCGGGCGCCGCGCGCGACGAGCGTGCGCAGGGCGCCGGCGCGGTCGTTGCGGGCCGCCCAGGCCAGGGCCTCGTCGCGGACCTCCGCCGGGTCGTCGCCCGGGCGCCAGGCCGGGAAGCCGCTGTGCGGGCGGTAGAAGCCGCGGTGTGCGCCCGCGGCCGGGGCCAGGGTCCCGTCAGGTTTCAGCAGTTCGTCCAAGAGTGCCGTGTGACCGAGCCCGGCCGCGACGCGCAGGTTGCCGGGGGCGAGATCCCGGGACGCCAGCTTCTCCGCCGCCTTGCGGTGTCCCCAGAACAAGGCGACGACCAGGGGAGTGCCGCCGTCTCCGCGCGCGGAGACGGCGACCGGCGCGCCCGCGTCGAGCAGGAGGTCGACGAGCCGCGCCTGGTTGCTGTAGGTGGCCTGGTGCAGCGGAGTCCAGCCGTGGACGTTGCCGCGCGCCGGGTCCGCGCCGTGGTCCAGCAGGACCCGGCTGAGCCGCTCGTCGCCGGTCGCGCCGGCCATGCCGAGCAGGTCGTTGCCGTTGGTGCCGCGGGCGGTGATGAGCCCGGGGAACCCGTCGAGGAGGGTCGCCAGCGCGTCGGGATCCCGCGCCTCGACGGCGCGGTACGCCCGGGCGAACGGCTCGCCACTGTCCACAAGTGACTTGACGTGCTCGTGAAGTGCTTTCCAGGAAACGAAACCGTGTTCGCGGGCGACGACCACGCGGGCGCCGTCGCGGGTGACCGGCTGGCTCCAGCGGTCGAACGGCTCCCGCGCGCCGGGCGTCTCGTCTTCCGCGGACGCGAGCAGACCGAGCGCGCGCCCGGCGTAGTAGTGGACGTCCTGGTGGTACGGGTGCTGCAGGGTTTCGCCGTGCTCGGTGACGCGCCGGACGTACGCCTGCAGCTTCGGCCAGCTCGGGAAACCGTGCTCGCGCGCGATCCGGAACTGCGCTTCGGACAGTTTCACGGTTTCGGCGCGCGCGAGGTCTTTCGCGCGTTTGCGCAGCTGGTCCAGGCTGGGTTTGGCGGGCAACGTGCCCATGGTGCCTCCTTTCCTCGGGCGCCCGTGGTCCGCCGGCACCGGGCAGGAAAGAAGGTGCGGAGCTGGTGGTGCGGTGCTGCGGGGGTGGGCTCGGCCCTTTCCGCGGACGGGACGCGGCCCTCACCGCGTCCCGCCAGCGTACCCCGGTCAGGGCCTCACGTGACTCCCGGCGGATCTCACGTGATCGAGCCCGGAACTCGCGTGATCGAAGCCGGAACTCGCGTGATTGAGCCCGGCACTCGTGAGTTACGGCCCTGATCACGCGAGTTCCGGTTCTGGTCACGCGAGATCCGGGGCCGGTCAGGGGACGAGTGTGGACAGCTGGCGGTAGGAGTCCTTGGTGCGGGCCAGGACCTGGACGCAGACGTGGTCGGCGCCGGCGTCGAGGTGGGCCCGGATCCGGTCGGTCACCCGCTGCTCGCCGCCGAAGGCGACCAGGGCTTGGACCAGGCGGTCGCTGCCGCCGTCGGCCAGGTCCTCGTCGGTGAAGCCGAGCCGGCGGAGGTTCGCCTGGTGGTGCGGGGCGAGCTTCACGTACGTGCCGACGTGCTCCCGGGCCGCTTCGCGGGCCGCCTCGGGAGACGCGTCCAGCACCACCGCCTGCTCGACGGCCAGGTACTTGCCCGGGCCGAGGCGTTCCCGCGCCACCGCCGTGTGCTCCGGCGGGACGAAGTACGGGTGGGCGCCGTCCGCCCGCTCGGCCGCCAGGTCGAGAGCGCGCGGGCCGAGCGCCGCGAGCAGCCGGCGCGGGCGGGGTGCCGGCGGTGGCAGTCCCGGCAGCTCGGCCGCGTCCATCCCGGCCAGGTACTCGCGCATCGCCGAAATCGGGCGCGCGCCGGGGAAGTGGCCGCCGAGCCCGACGGTGAACCGGCCGGGGTAGGCCTCGCCCAGCGCCCGCGTCGCCGCCTCCGCCGTGATCGGCGCCCGCCGGTCGAAGCGGGCGATCCCGGTGGCCACGGTGAGGTGCGAGGTCGCCGCCAGGATCAGCGCGGCCTGGGTGAACGCCTCCCGCCCGGCGTACTCGCCGAACCAGAGCGTGTCGAAGCCCAGCTCTTCGACCTCGGCGGCGGTTTCCCGCAGCTCGCCGATCGGGGCGTCCTCGAAGAACTGCCAGATCCCGACGCTCACCGGACCACCGCCGGTGCCAGCTCGGCCAGGATGTCCACAGTGGAGTCGAACGTGGCCGCGGACGGCGTCAGCAGCACGTGGTCCGCGCCCGCGTCGAGCAGCTCGTCCAGGCGTTTCGCGATGGTTCCCGCGTCACCCCACAGGACGAGGTCGTCGACGAACCGGTCGCTCGGGCCGTCGATGTCGGCTTCGGTGTAGCCGAGCCGTTTCCAGCCCGCGAGGTAGGCCTCGATGTGGTGCTCGCGCGAGAGCGCCACCCGCTTCCGGACGCTTTCGCGGGCGTCCTCGCGGGTGCCGAGCAGCACCGTCTGCTGCGGGATCAGCAGCTTGTCCGGCCCGAGGATCTCCCGGGCGTACGGCGTGTGGCTGATGGGCTGGGCGAACGGGTGCGCGCCGTCGGCGTGGTCGCGCGACAGCGCCAGCATCTTCGGCCCGACGGCGGCCAGCACGCGCGGAAACGCCACCGGGGAAGGGTTTTCCGCGGCGATGGTGTCCATTTCGGACAGGTAGGCGCGCATCCGGTCGAGCGGCCGGTACGCCTCCCCGGCCTTCGCTGCCTGGAACGCGTGCCCGACGCCGACGCCGAGCACGAACCGGCCGGGGTGGGCTTGGGCGAGCGTGGCGCCGCCCTTCTCGGCGGTCACCCCCGGCCGGGCCCAGAGGTTGGCGATGCCGGTGCCGAGCACGACGTCCGGCACCGACGCGAGCAGGTCGCCGAAGTGGGCGAACACCTCGCGCGAGCCGGGGCCTTCGCCGCTCCAGACCGAGCGGTAGCCGAGCTCGGCGAGCCGGCGGGTGGCCGCGCGCTCGACGTCCGGCGGCGGGGCCAGCGGGGCACTCGGCAGCCAGGCGCCGATGGCGCCGAGCCGGGCCCGGGTTTCTTCGATCAGGGTCATCCTCGTCCCTCCAGTAATATGAGGCTGCCTCCGGTTAATATACGGAGGCAGCCTCCGATTGGCTACCCGGTAAGCTCGGAAGGGCGATGACCGAAGTCAAGCCGATGCGCGCGGACGCCCGCCGCAACTACGAACGCCTCCTGGAGGAGGCGCAGCGCGCCTTCGCCGAACACGGCGTCGAGGCGTCGCTGGAGGACATCGCCCGCCGGGCCGGCGTCGGCATCGGCACGCTCTACCGGCACTTCCCGACCCGGGACGCCCTGCTCGAGACCCTCCTGCGGGCCCGGTTCGACGGCCAGGCCGAGCGGGCCCGCGAGCTGCTCACCGACCCGGCGCCCCTCGACGCGCTGCAGGCGTGGCTGCTCGGGCTCGGCGACACCACCGGCACCTTCCGGGGCCTGGCCGAGCTGACCGCCGACGCGCTCAACGACGAGACGTCCCGCTTGTACGCTTCGTGTCACGCCATGCGGGACGCGGCGTCCCAGTTGGTGGAACGCGCGAAGGTGGCGGGGGAGCTGCGCGCGGACGTCACCACGCACGAACTGCTTCTGTTGCTGCACGCGGCATCCTGGGCGGGGCCGCACCTGCCGGGCGACGCGGGCATGCAGCGCCTGCTGGCCCTTGTTTTCGAGGGATTACGAGCGAGTTAACACCGTGGGAAGCCAGGACGCGCTCCTGCGCGTTAAACTCCGGCTCGACTGGCGCACAACGACGTGCTGAGACCGTCTGTCGACACAGAGCGTCCTGGAAATGACCAGATAGTGGGAGCCGCATCGTGAGCAAGCCCAGCAAACCCGTCGTCCTCATCGCGGAGAAGCTCGCCCCCTCCGTGCTGAGTGTGTTCGGTGACGAGGTGGAGGTCCGGCACGTCGACGGCACGGACCGATCCGCGCTGCTGGAGGCGGTGAAGAGCGCCGACGCGCTCCTGGTCCGGTCCGCGACCAAGGTCGACGCCGAGGTCTTCGCCGCCACGTCCCAGCTCAAGGTCGTCGCCCGGGCCGGGGTCGGCCTGGACAACGTCGAGGTGCCCGCCGCCACCGAGCGCGGTGTCCTCGTCGTGAACGCCCCGACGTCCAACATCGTCTCCGCCGCCGAGCACGCCGTGGCGCTGCTGCTGGCCGTCGCGCGCCGCATCCCGGCCGCCGACCAGAGCCTGCGCGGCGGCGAGTGGAAGCGCAGCTCGTTCTCCGGTGTCGAGCTGCAGGGCAAGATCGTCGGCGTGGTCGGCCTCGGCAAGATCGGCCAGCTGTTCGCGCAGCGCCTCGCCGCGTTCGACGCCAAGCTCATCGCGTACGACCCCTACGTCTCGGCCGCCCGCGCCGCGCAGCTGGGCATCGAGCTCGTCACCCTCGACGAGCTGCTGACCCGCGCCGACGCGATCTCCATCCACCTGCCGAAGACCCCGGAGACCAAGGGCCTCATCGACGCCGCCGCGCTGAAGAAGACCAAGCCGGGCGTCATCATCGTGAACGCCGCCCGCGGCGGGCTGATCGTCGAGCAGGACCTGGCCGACGCGCTGCGCTCGGGCCACGTCGGCGGCGCCGGCGTCGACGTCTTCGTCACCGAGCCGACCACGTCCAGCCCGCTGTTCGAGCTGGAGAACGTCGTCGTCACCCCGCACCTGGGCGCGTCCACGGCCGAGGCGCAGGACCGCGCGGGCACCGACGTCGCGAAGTCGACGCTGCTGGCCCTGCGCGGCGACTTCGTGCCGGACGCGGTGAACGTCTCCGGCGGCGGCACGGTCGGCGAGCACGTCCGCCCGTACCTGTCGCTGGTGCAGAAGCTGGGCACGCTGCTCACCGCGCTCAACCCGAAGGCGCCGACGTCGGTCGAGGTCGTCGTCAAGGGCGAGCTGTCCAACGAAGACACCGGCGTGCTGCAGCTGGCCGCGCTGCGCGGGGTGTTCACCGGCGTGGTCGAGGACCAGGTCACGTTCGTCAACGCGCCGCAGCTGGCCGAGAAGCTCGGCGTCCAGGTGCAGCTGACCACGGAGTCGGAGAGCCCCAAGTTCCGCAACCTGGTCACCCTGCGCGCGGTGCACGCCGACGGCGCGACGCTGACGGTGTCCGGCTCGGTCACCGGCAAGGACGAGGCCGAGAAGCTCGTCGAGGTCAACGGCCGTGGGTTCGACCTGCGCGCCGAGGGCACCGTGCTGCTGGTCGAGTACCCGGACCGCCCGGGCGTGATGGGCCGCGTCGGCACGCTGCTCGGCGAAGCCGGCATCAACATCGAGGCCGCGCAGATCAGCCAGACCACCGACGGCTCCGACGCCGTGATGCTGCTGCGCGTCGACCGCCACATCGACGCGCACCTGCTGGAGCCGATCGGCGCCGCGGTGGGCGCGCACACGATCCGCGCCGTCGACTTCAGCTGACGTCTCCGGGCCTGAAGGCCCCCTCGCCGCATTCGGCGAGGGGGCCTTCAGGCGTTTCCGGGCCCTCGGTTCGCGTTCAGCCACTCGGCGCGGTTCCAGCTCACGGACGAAGCGCCGACCGGTGCGAAGAGGATGTCCGGATCGTTGCTCTGCACCAGGACGACGAGCGGACGGCCGAACAGCATCGCGACCCGTGAGTGGCTCGCCAGGAGGTCCAGCACGATCTGGGCCGACCGCGGACTGCGCGCGGCGTACGCGTCGTAGCCGGTGAACACGATCGCGAGCCCGGCCGAGTCCGGCGACCACCCGTAGTCGCGGGCGATGACGTCACGCAGGCAGTCGTTGAGCGCGTCGAGGTTCTGCCCGTAGTAATCCGGGAAGTCGAGCGCCGCGGCGACGGCGGTGTGCATGTCGTGATCGGCCGTCCACTCGTGCGCGCTCAGCCGGGTGACCTGGTAGCCGTGCTCCGCCAGCCAATCCGTCGTCTCGGTCAGCAGCCGCGGCCGCCAGAACAGTGTCACCGGACCGTTGCGCAGCAGACTGAACGCGAGGTCGTTCCGGGGCTCGTAGCGGTGCATGGCTGACGAGAGTATCGGCAATCACATTCACATAACGGACTTCTTTGCCTACCTAAGTAGGTGTTTTGGGGCATTAGGTTCTCCCCGCGAGGTTGAACCACGCGTCGTCGAGGGCACGGCGCGGTTGCCGTGCTTCACCGTCGGGGGTGCCAGGAGCGGCAGGCAGGTTCGGGTCCAGACCTCGAGTAAGGGGCCCACTCATGAGCAGATCCCGCTTACCCGCGCGCGCCACGACGGCGGCCTTCGCCGTCGTGCTGGCCGCCGCGCTCGGGGCGCCCGTCGCGAGCGCGGCCGACGCTCCGCTCGCCGACGGCGTCTCGCCGGCGAAGATCGACGACGCCAAGCTGCAGGGCAAGGTCGAGCCGCGCCTGGCCGCCGCGCAGGGCCGCGTCACCGCGTTCGTCGAGCTGGCCAAGAAGCCCGCCGTCGACGCGTTCACCGCCGCGCAGCCCCAGGGCAAGGAGTCCGCCAAGCGGGCGGCCCGCGCGGCCAAGGACGACACCGCCGCCGCCGTGAGCTCCGTGCTCGGCCAGCTGCGCACCGCCGGCGCCCAGCCCCAGACCGTCACCCAGACGGCCAACGCCGTCCCCGGCGTCGTCGTCACCGCCGACGCCGCGAAGCTGCGTGACGTCGCGAAGCGCGCCGACGTCATTTCGGTGCGGACCGTCGTGCCGAAGACCCGGACCAACGCCAGCGCCGAGCAGCTGACCAACACGCTCGCCGCGTGGCAGCAGACCGGCAAGTTCGGCGACGGCGTCCGCGTCGGCGTCATCGACGACGGCATCGACTACACCCACGCCGACTTCGGCGGCCCCGGCACGCCGGCGGCCTACAAGAGCGTCGACAGCACCAAGCCGACCCCGCTGTTCCCGAGCGCCAAGGTCGTCGGCGGCACCGACCTCGTCGGCAACGACTACGACGCCGCGACGCCCGGCAAGACCACCCCGGCGCCGGACCCGAACCCGCTGGCCTGCGGTGAGCACGGCACGCACGTCGCCGGCACCATCGGCGGCTTCGGCGTCACCGCCGACGGCAAGACCTTCAAGGGCGACTACAAGAAGCTCGACGCCAAGAAGGTCGACGCGATGCAGATCGGCCCGGGCACGGCGCCGAAGTCGCTCCTCTACGCCATCAAGGTGTTCGGCTGCGCGGGCTCGACGAACGTCACCTCGCAGGCGCTCGACTGGGCGCTCGACCCGGACGGCGACGGCGACTTCACCGACCACCTCGACATCGTCAACCTGTCGCTGGGCTCCGACTTCGGCGCGCCGGACGACCCGGACTCGCTGTTCGTGCGCAAGCTCGCCGCGAACAACGTCCTCCCGGTGATCTCCGCGGGCAACGGCGGGGACATCAACGACATCGCCGGCTCGCCGGGCAACACGCCCGAGGCGCTGACCGTGGCCAGCACGCGGGACGCGGGCGTCCTGCGCGACGCCGCCGAGGTCACCGCGCCCGCCGTGGCCAAGGGCCAGAAGACCGGCCAGTACAGCCAGAGCTACGCCGGCTACGACACGCTCAACCTGACCGCTCCGGTCGTCGCGCTGTCCGCGGCGAACAACGCGGGCTGCGCGGCGTACTCCGCGGCGGACAAGGCGAAGGCGGCCGGCAAGTTCGTCTGGCTGGAGTGGGACGACAACGACTCGACCCGCGCGTGCGGTTCGGCCGTCCGGGCGAACAACGCCCAGGCCGCGGGAGCCAAGGGCGCGCTCCTGTCGTCCACTTTGGAGCACTTCAGCGCGGGCATCGCGGGCAACGCGGCGATCCCGATGTTCCAGTTCACCGGCTCCGCGACCGCGCCGCTGCGCGCGTCGCTGACCGCGGGCACGCTGCAGGTGCGCCTCTACGGCACCGGTCGCGCGTCGATCCAGACGTACGACAAGAAGATCGTCGACACCCCGAGCTCGTTCACCTCGCGCGGTACTCGCGGCCCGGCGCTCAAGCCGGACGTGGCCGCCCCCGGTGACACGATCACCTCGGCGTTCCGCGGCAGCGGCAACGGCCGGACCGTGCTGTCCGGCACGTCGATGGCGGCCCCGCACACCACGGGCATCACGGCGCTGGTCCGCCAGTCCCACCCGGACTGGTCGGTCGAGGAGGTCAAGGCCTCGGTCATCGACACCGCCGGCCACGACGTCACCGACGGCGCCGGCCACACCTTCGCGCCGCAGCGCGTCGGCAGCGGCCGGATCGACGCCAAGGCGGCGCTGGACAACCAGGTGCTCGCCTACGTCCAGGACGACCCGGGCGCGGTCAGCGTCAGCTTCGGGACGGTCGAAGCCGGTGGCCCGGTGACGTTGTCGAAGACGATCAAGCTGGTCAACAAGGGCATCACGGCGGCCGAGTACTCGGTGGCCTACCAGGCGGTCGACGCACTGCCTGGCGTCGAGTACACAGTGGACACGCCGACGGTGAAGCTCTCGCCGCGCGGCACCGCCAAAGTCAAGGTGACGCTGAAGATCACCGACCCGAAGGCCCTGCGCAAGGTCATGGACCCGACCATGCAGGCCGTCCAGGCCGGGCTCGCCCGCCAGTTCGTCGCGGACGCCTCCGGCCGCGTCGCCTTCACCCCGAAGAGCGGGGCCAAGGTGCCGCTGCGGGTCTCGGTCTACGCGGCGCCGAAGCCGGTCTCGGCGATCTCGACCCCGGCGTCGGTCAAGTTCGCCCCCGACGCCACCCAGGCCGTGCTGAACCTGAGCGGCAAGGGCGTCGACCAGGGCACCGGCGCGCAGCGCTACCGCTCGCTGATCAGCGTGCTCGAGCTGCAGGCGGAGTCCCCGCAGCTGCCCGAGTGCGACGCGGACGTGGTCACCGACTGCACGGTGAACCGGACCGCCAAGGGCGGCGACCTCCGCTACATCGGCGCGGCTTCCACCGCTCCGCTGGCGAAGGCGCAGGGTGAGCCGGAGAACGCGATCCTCGCGTTCGGCCTGTCCACCTGGAGCGACTGGGCGAACATCGGCAGCAACACGTCGCCGTTCGTCGACATCGACACCACCGGGGACGGCGCGCCGGACTTCGAGACCTACGTGACCAAGGCGACGGCGACCGACGTCCTGATCGCGGTCACGGTCGCGCTGACCCCGGGCTTCCCGACCGTCGACATCCAGGCCGTCAACGGGCAGCTCGGCGACGTCGACACCAACGTGTTCGACACCAACGTGATCACGTTGCCGGTTTCGCTGGCCGCGCTGGGCATCGACGCGACCGCCGACACCCACCGCATCTCCTACACGGTGGGCGTCAGCGGCTTCTACGTCGCTCCGGGCACGACGAACGGGCTGATCGACTACGTCGGCACGCCGCTGTCGTTCGACGCGCTCGCGCCGGGCTACGCGGTCCAGGGCGGCGGCGACGCCGCGCTGGGCTACGTCGCCAAGCCGGGCACGGCGCTGGTCGTCACCCGGAACGCGGCGTCGGCCGCGGCCGACAACGCGCTCGGGCTGCTCG
This sequence comes from Amycolatopsis sp. NBC_00348, assembly GCF_036114655.1. Lineage (NCBI taxonomy): Bacteria > Bacillati > Actinomycetota > Actinomycetes > Pseudonocardiales > Pseudonocardiaceae > Amycolatopsis > Amycolatopsis sp. NBC_00348. The sequence goes on from NZ_CP107994.1 coordinate 10,197,473, forward strand.
CCATCGAGCACCACAACGCCGCGGGGAACCGGGCGAACGTGGTCAAGGTGGACGCGGCCCAGGGTGCCCGGCCGGGGAATGACCGTCAGCCGATCGGGGCGGGCCGCCACTAGGGGGCCGGAAGATCGATCTGTGCAGGTTCAGGGGCGTCTCCGGCGGGTATCCGCCGGGGGCGCCCCACTGTTATTCACCCAATCGGGTGTCTCACCCTGCGGGAGGATGCGGCATAAGGGTGGTGCGGCTACGGCCATTTGTCTACGGCCGGTAACCTTCCGGCTGCTGGCGTTTTGTTGCGGTGGGCCATCGGTGCGTCCGGTGGCCTGGTCGACGGAGGTGTGTGGATGCGGCTCGCGGTGATCCCAGGAGACGGGATCGGGCCCGAGGTGGTCGCCGAGGCGTTGAAGGTGCTCGGTGAAGTGGCACCTACGGCGGAGATCACGAACTACGACCTCGGCGCCGCGCGATGGCACGCGACCGGTGAGCTGCTCCCGGAGTCGGTGCTGGGTGAGCTTCGCCAGCACGATGCCATGCTGCTGGGCGCGGTCGGCGATCCGACGGTGCCGAGCGGGATCCTGGAGCGCGGCCTGCTGCTGCGCTTGCGGTTCGAAATGGACCACCACGTCAACCTGCGCCCGGCGCGGCTGTACCCGGGTGTCCGGGGACCGCTGGCCGACGCCGGCGACGTCGACATGGTCGTCGTGCGCGAAGGCACCGAAGGCCCGTACGCGGGCACCGGTGGCCTGATCCGCAAGGACACCGAGCACGAGATCGCGACCGAGGTCAGCATCAACACGGCGTTCGGCGTCCGGCGGGTGGTCGCGGACGCGTTCAACCGCGCCGAGGCCCGGCCGCGCAAGCACCTGACGCTCGTGCACAAGACCAACGTGCTCTCGTTCGCCGGGTCGCTGTGGTCGCGGATCGTCGAAGAGGTCTCGCTGGAGCACCCGGAGGTGACGGTCGCCTACTCGCACGTGGACGCGGCGACGATCCACCTGGTGACCGACCCGTCCCGGTTCGACGTCATCGTGACGGACAACCTGTTCGGCGACATCATCACGGACCTCGCGGCCGCGGTGACGGGCGGAATCGGCCTCGCGGCGAGCGGCAACCTGGACATGACCCGCCGCAACCCGAGCATGTTCGAGCCGGTCCACGGTTCGGCGCCGGACATCGCGGGCCAGGGCCTGGCCGACCCGACGGCCGCGGTGCTGTCGGTGGCACTGCTGCTGGACCACCTGGGCCAGAAGGAAGCCGCGCGCCGCATCGAGGCGTCGGTGGCGTTCGATCTGGCGACCCGGGACCAGGCGTCGCCGGGTGCGACGACGGCGGTCGGTGACCGGCTGGCGGCGCTGGTGTCGTCGAACGTGCGCACCGGCTGAGACTTGCCTGCTGCTTGACGGAGAGCCCCGCACCGCGATTCGGTGCGGGGCTCTTTCGTGTGTCTGTGTGTGGCGGACGGCCTTTCGCGCGCTGGCGTCGCGAGTGGGCCGCTGGTGCCGGTTTGGTCGCGAACGGGCCACTCGTGCGTAGGTGGCGTCACGAACGGGCCGCTCGTGCGCAGGTGGCGTCGCGAATGGGCCGCTCGCGTGCAGGGTTGGTGTCACGAACGACCCTTTCGCGCTTCGGCGTCGCGAGTGGACCGCTGGTGCAGCTTCGGTCGCGAACGGCCCGTTCGCGCGCAGGTGGTGCGAACGGGCCCTTTCGCGCGCTGGTGCCGCGTGTGGGCCGCCGGTGCGGGTCTGGTGACGAACGGGCCGCTCATGCTCGGCGGGTAGCGCGAGTGACCCGTTGGTGCGGCTTTGGTCGCGAGTGGGCCGCTTGTGCCCGGCTGGTTGCGCGAGTGGGCCGTTCCTGCTGTGTGTGGCCGCGCGAGTGGCCCGTCGGTGCGGGTTCGGTCGCGAACGGACCGTTCGCGCCGTGCTTAGTGGTGCGAACGGGTCGCCCGCGCGCAGGTGTCGTTGCGAACGGGCCGCTCGTGCGCAGGCAGCGCCGGGAACGGTCCGCTGGTGCAGGTCTCGCGGCGACCGTCCCGTTCGTGACGCCGGTGTGGCCGCGCGAGTGGCCCGTTGGCGCGGTTTTGGTCGTGAGCGGGCCACTCGTGCGGTGCTCGTGCCGGGCATGACGCCAGCCGGTCGCGGGTTGTCTACAGCACCGCCGTGATGTGAACAACCCGGCCGCGGAACGGTCTTCCAGGCGGTTCTGTCCGTGGGCGCCGATAAACTGGATGCGGGGCCGGCCCCCTAGGGCGCGGCGGGGGATGTCTGCGCGCGGCGTTCCCGGATGGTGGGAGCTTGGCCCAGGTTGTGGACTTCCGTCGAAAGCCTGTGGCATGATGCGGCTGTGACCAGCTTCGCGATCATTATCATCGAGCGCGCCGGACGATAGCTCCACAAGAGCTCCCGGCGCGCAACCTCTCGCACCCCTGCGGGAGGTTTTTTTGTTGCCTGAAACCGCTCGGAACCGCCCGAGACGGCCCGAAACCGCCGCCATCGCATCGAGGAGACAGACCGTGACCCGCAAGGAGCCCGCCGATACCCCCCTCGGCGATGCCTTCCACCTCTACGACACGACCCTGCGCGACGGTGCGCAGCGTGAGGGCATCTCCTACTCCGTCCAGGACAAGCTGGCCGTCGCGCGGCTGCTGGACGAACTGGGCGTCGGGTTCATCGAAGGCGGCTGGCCGGGCGCGCTGCCCAAGGACACGGAATTCTTCGCCCGGGCCGCGAAAGGCGAGCTGCAGCTGAAGCACGCCGCGCTCGTCGCGTTCGGCTCGACCCGCAAGGCCGGCACCACCGCCGACGCCGATCCGCAGGTCCAGGCCCTTCTCGACAGTGAGGCCCCGGTCATCACGCTCGTCGCGAAATCCGATCTGCGGCACATCGAACGCGCCCTGCGGGTCGACGTCGACGAGGCCTGCGCCATGGTGCGCGACACCGTCGGGCTCCTCACGAAAGAAGGCCGGCGGGTCTTCCTCGACGCCGAACACTTCTTCGACGGCTACGCGCATTCCCCCGAAACCTCGCTGAGGATCCTCGACGCCGCGGGAAACGCGGGCGCCGACGTCCTCGTGCTCTGCGACACCAACGGCGGGCAGCTGCCGCTGGGGCTCGCGGAAACCGTCCGGGAGGTCAAGGACAAGACCGGGTTCCGGCTCGGGATCCATTGTCAGGACGACACTTCCTGCGCCGTGGCGAACTCCGTCGCCGCGGTGCAGGCCGGCGTGACGCACGTCCAGTGCACCGCCAACGGTTACGGGGAGCGGGCCGGCAACGCCGACCTCTTCGCCGTGACGGGAAACCTGGTGACCAAGCTCGGCATGGACGTCCTCCCGACCGGAGGCGCCGCCGAACTCACCCGGGTCTCCCATGCCCTTGCCGAAATCGCCAACCTCGCCCCCTACTCCCACCAGGCTTACGTAGGGGCGTCGGCTTTCGCTCACAAGGCGGGACTGCACGCGAGCGCGATCAAGGTGGATCCGTTGTTGTACAACCACATCGATCCGTCTTCCGTCGGCAATGACATGCGGGTACTGGTCACCGAGATGGCCGGCAGGGCCAGCCTCGAGCTCAAGGGACGTGAGCTCGGGGTCGACCTTGCCGGCCGGCCCGAAGCGCTGACGAGCGCGCTCCGGAAGGTCAAGCGCCTCGAAGCCGAGGGCTGGTCCTTCGAAGCCGCCGACGCCTCCCTCGGACTCCTGCTGCGCGAGGAGGCCGACGTCCCGGTCGAGGCGCCGTTCGAGCTCGAGTCCTACCGCGTGGTGCTCGACCACCGCGCCGACGCCGAGGTCGTCTCCGAGGCGACGGTCAAGGTGCACGTCGGCGGCCAGCGCGTCATCGCCACCGCCGAGGGCATCGGCCCGGTCCACGCCCTCGACGCCGCGCTGCGCAAGGCCCTGAGCCCGCACCTGTCCTGGTTGGACAGTGTGGACCTGGCCGACTACAAGGTCCGGATCCTGCAGGGCCACCCCGGCACCGACGCCGTGACGCGCGTGCTGGTCGAGAGCACCGACGGCGAGCGCGAGTGGACCACGGTCGGGGTGCACGGGAACATCGTCGAGGCCAGCTGGCTGGCCCTGTGCGACGCGCTCGTCCACAAGAGCACCACCGTGGCCTGAGGCCGTGACATCCGAGCCCCCGGCCCGGGCCGGGGGCTCCGCCACCCGGAACCCCCGAAGGCCGTGGGAGGCGCGCACGTAGACTGGCCGCGTGCGCCTAGCCCGTATTGCTCATCCCGGTGGTGTCGCGTTCGCTTCGGTCGAAGGGGACGGTGACGACGCCCAGGTCCTGGAGATCGCCGAGCACCCGTTCGGCCAGCCCAACTTCACCGGCAAGCGGTGGCCGCTGGCCGACGTCCGGCTGCTCGCGCCGATCCTGCCGTCCAAGGTGATCGCCGTCGGCCGCAACTACGCCAAGCACGCGGCCGAGCTCGGCAACGAGGTACCCACCTCGCCGATGCTGTTCATCAAGCCGTCGACCTCGGTCATCGGCCCGAACGCGGCCATCCGCCGCCCGTCCGGCGTCGGCCGCGTCGACTTCGAGGGCGAGCTGGCCATCGTGATCGGCCAGCCGGTGAAGAACGTGCCGGCCGCGCGCGCCGCGAGCGCCATCCTCGGCTACACCGTGGCCAACGACGTCAGCGCCCGCGACCTGCAGAAGTCCGACGGCCAGTGGGGCCGCGCCAAGGGCTACGACTCGTTCTGCCCGCTCGGGCCGTGGATCGAGACGTCCCTCGACGCGTCCGACCTGGCGCTGCGCTCGGAGGTCGACGGCGAGCTGAAGCAGGACGGCCGCACCTCCGACCTGGTGCACAAGATCCCCGAGCTGGTCGAGTTCATCTCCGGCGTGATGACGCTGCTGCCCGGTGACGTCATCCTCACCGGCACCCCGGAGGGCGTCGGCCCGATCGAGGGCGGCCAGATCGTCTCGATCACCATCGACGGCATCGGCACCCTGACCAACCCGGTCGAGAGCATCTGACCGAAGTCCGTGAAGGCCTCCTTACCGGCGCTAAGAGCCGGGAAGGAGGCCTTCACGGCTCTCCGGCGCGCTACCGCTGCACCGGCTCCATCGGGCGGCGGGCGTAGGCCGGGGCGTGCTCCGGCCGCAGGCCCAGGCCCAGCAGCCGGGCCGGGACGTACGACAGCCGCGGGAACCGGGCGAACAGCTTGATCATCCCGGCCGGCGGGCCGTTGCGTTTGCCCGCCATGACCTGCCGGACCACGGTCCCGTGCAGCAGCCGCTGCAGCCCCTGCACCAGCAGCGTCGGCAGCAGCCGCCGGCCACGCACCTTCGCCAGGTCGGCCTCGCGCGGCCGGCCGCGCCGCAGCGGCTCGGCCAGCAGCGTCGCCGCCGCGACCGCGTCCTGCACCGCCAGGTTGATGCCGACGCCGCCGACCGGCGACATCGCGTGGGCCGCGTCGCCGATGCAGAGCAGCCCGTCGACGTGCCACTTCTTCAGCAGGTTCATCCGCACGTCGAGGAACTTGACGTCGTCCATCGTCGTCAGCTCGGGCACCCGGTCGGCGAACCCGGGCAGGATCTGCGTGACGTTCTCCCGGAACGCCTCGATGCCCTGCTTACGCAGGTCGTCGCCCTTCGGGCCGAGGTAGGCGATCTGGAAGTAGCCCGGCCGGGGGAGCGGGATGGCGAAGCGGCGGTCCCGCATTTGCGGCAGGAGCATGCCGTCGACGTCGTCGGTGCCGCGGGAGAGCCGGAACCACCAGACATCGAACGGGCAGTCGTACTCGCGCGGTACGAGCCCGGCTTCACGGCGGGCAAGCGACCACCGGCCGTCGGCGGCGATCACCAGGTCGGCGCGGATTTCCCCGGTCTCCCCGGCCACCGTGCGGTAGGTGACGCCGGCGACGCGGCCCTGCTCGCGGACCAGCCCGGTGCACTCGGTCTCCATCCGCTGGACGAACGTCGGCTCCTTGCGCGCGCTCTCGGCCAGCAGGTCGAGGAAGTCCCACTGCGGCACCATCGCGACGTAGGGGTGTGCCACCTTCAGCCGGGTGAAGTCGGCCAGCTTCATCAGCTCGCCGTTCTCCTGAGGGAACCCCGCCGAGCGCATCTCGCTGTGGGGCAGCGCGTCGAACTTTTCGCCCAGCCCCAGCTCGTCGAGCAGGGTCAGGGTCGACGGGTGGACCGTGTCGCCGCGGAAGTCCCGCAGGAAGTCGGCGTGCTTCTCCAGCACCGTCACCTCGACGCCGGCCCGGGCCAGCAGCAGTCCCGTGACCATCCCGGCCGGCCCGCCGCCCACGACGACGCACCCCGCGCGCTCGGTCATCTCCACCATCTCCCCGTCTATTTCATCGTCTGTTGAATAAAGCGAGGATGCACCCGCCCCGGTCCGTGCGTCAAGCGATGTGGCGACGGATACGCTGATCGGGCTATGAGTGAGACATCGGTGGTTCGCGCGCGTTTCTGTCCTTCGCCGACCGGCGCCCCGCACGTCGGGATGATCCGCACGGCGCTGTTCAACTGGGCCTTCGCCCGGCACCACCAGGGCAGCCTGGTGTTCCGGATCGAAGACACCGACGCGGCGCGCGACTCGCAGGAGTCCTACGAGCAGCTGCTCGAAGCGCTGCGCTGGATGGGCCTCGACTGGGACGAGGGCCCCGAGGTCGGCGGCGAGTACGGGCCGTACCGCCAGAGCGAGCGGCGCGCGACCTACGCCGACGTCGCCGCGAAGCTCCTCGAGGCGGGGGAGCTCTACGAGGCGTTCTCGACCAACGAAGAGGTCGAGGAGCGGCGCAAGGCGGCCGGCCTGGACCCGAAGCTGGGTTACGACAACTTCGACCGCGACCTCACCGACGAGCAGCGAGCCGCCTACCGCGCCGAGGGCCGCGCGCCGGTGCTGCGGCTGCGCATGCCGGACACCGACCTCGGCTGGACCGACCTGGTCCGCGGCGACATCACCTTCCCGGCGAACACGATCCCGGACCCGGTGCTGGTGCGCGCGAACGGCGACCCGCTCTACACGCTGACCAACCCGGTCGACGACGCGCTGATGAAGATCACGCACGTGCTGCGCGGTGAGGACCTGCTGCCCTCGACCCCGCGGCAGATCGCGCTGTACTCGGCGCTGGAGCGCGTCGGCGTGGCGGAATTCACGCCGCGGTTCGGCCATTTGCCGTACGTGATGGGCGAGGGCAACAAGAAACTGTCCAAACGCGACCCTTCGTCGAATCTCTTCAACCTCCGCGACCGCGGTTTCATCCGCGAGGGGCTGCTGAACTACCTGGCCCTGCTCGGCTGGTCCATCGCGGACGACCGCGACGTGTTCTCCCCCGAGGAGCTGATCGCCGCCTTCGACGTCACGAAGGTCAGCGCCAACCCGGCGCGCTTCGACGTCAAGAAGGCCGAAGCCATCAACGGCCAGCACGTCCGGGCCTTGCCGGCGGCCGAGTTCGTGAGCCGGGTGACGCCTTATCTCGTCACGGCGGGCGTCCTGCCGGACTCGCCCAGCGACGAGCAGGTCGCGCGGCTGAACGCGATCGCGCCGCTCGTCCAGGAGCGCGTGACGCTTCTCGCGGACGCGTCTCCGATGGTGCGCTTCCTGTTCGCGGACGAGGAGACCTTCGCGCCGGAGGAGGACGCCGCGGCGAAGAACCTCGGCGAGCCCGCGCGGCCGGTGCTCGAAGCCGCGCTGTCGGCGCTCGAAGCGCTGCCGTCGTGGGAGACCGCGGCCATCGAGCAGGCGCTGAAGGACGCGCTTGTGGACGGTCTGGGTCTCAAGCCCCGCAAGGCTTTCGCGCCCGTCCGGGTCGCCATCACGGGCCGGACCGTTTCCCCGCCGCTGTACGAATCGATGGAGCTGCTCGGCCGCGACGTCTCATTGGGACGCCTGCGCCGCGCAATGGTCGGATAACCGAAAGAAGACGGTTCGCCAACTGGGAGTAGAGCGACCACGCCGGAACAGGCGAGCGGCAATCACCTCTTTGGCAGCGTCGCGAACGCTGCCGTTGCCCTAGCCTCACTGGGTGGATTTCGCTTTGGCACCCCGGACCCCGTCGCGAACCGCCCCCGCCGAGGCGGCGCCCGAGCCCTGGGCGCCGCCGGCGCTCCGGCTGGTGTGCCTGGACATCGACGACACCCTCATCGACTGCACCGCCGCGATCCGCCGCAGCCTCCACATCCTCACCGGCCGGGGTGATCTCTGGCCGTTGTGGGACCTGATCACCGAAGAGCACGTCGCGCTCGTCGTCGCGGGGGAGATCGACTACGCGACCATGCACCAGCGCCGCACGGACTGTTTCCTGGCGGAGCTCGGCATCCTCGCCGACGACGAGCAGGTGCGGTCGTTCGAACGCCGCCGCCGCGAGCTGCTCGACACGTCGTGGCAGCTGTTCGACGACGTCCTCGAGTGCCTGGAGTGGCTGCGCGCCGCCGGTCTCGTCCTGGCCGCCGTGACGAACGCCTCAGGTGTCCACCAGCGCAAGAAAATCGCCGATCTCGGCCTGGCGCCGTTCTTCGATCACGTAGCCATCGCCGGCGAGCTGGGGGTGGCGAAACCCGATCCGGTGATGTTCCACACGGTCTGCCTCGGCCTGGGCTGCGCACCCGCCCAGGCCGTGCACGTCGGGGACAAACTCGACACGGACGCGATCGGCGCCCGCGACGCCGGCCTCGGCGCGGTCTGGCTGGACCGCGACGGCATCGGCGAGCGCGCCCCCGAGGGCGTCCACACGGTAGCCGGCCTCGCCGAGCTGCCTGAGCTGCTGGTTTCGGAGTACGCGACGATCGGCGTCCCCGCTCAGCGCCGCAGTGACACCCCCGCGTTCACCGTCCGGAACGGCGTGCTCTAGTATTTCTTCTCGTGCGGTGCTGAGCCAGACCGGTAGTTCAAGTCGGCAAAGTACCTCACTGGGGTATGGTGTAATTGGCAGCACGACTGGTTCTGGTCCAGTTAGTCTAGGTTCGAGTCCTGGTACCCCAGCTGCGGAGAGTGACCCCCCTGCAGAGCGAGAAATCGCCTCTGGTAAGTTCTCTCCAGCAAGAAAAACAGAAAAGCCCCTGGAAGACCAGGGAAGTTCCTAAGCCCCCGTCGTCTAGCGGCCTAGGACGCCGGCCTCTCACGCCGGTAGCGTGGGTTCGAATCCCATCGGGGGTACAACAGCTACCACGCAAGCCTCGTTGACCATTGGTCAACGAGGCTTTTTGCGTGGTGGGCATCATCGCGTCGGAGATCTTCCGCGGCTTGTGCTGTTTCCGGAAGCCGATCGACAGGCGCCTCCAGCCGTTGTGGCTCTGTCGAAGTCCCTGTGTGAACGGACCTTCGGGATCGCCTTCGTGTCGCGGGGGTCTTCTCGTGGCGTGCCCGCTTTGTGGGTCGCTCACGCCTGGTGACGCGGCTTGGGGCTCCTGACACCACTGGTGTCAGGAGCCCCAAGCCGATCCTTTCGGTGGGTCAGGCGAGCGTTTCCAGGTGCATGGACCGATCGGGCATTCCGGTGACCGCGATGGACAGCACCTTGCCGCCGCCGTCGGAGATGGTCGGGGCGGCCCAGCTGCCGTCGGCGTTGCGGATGTGGTCGAAGGCCTTGCCGCCGGTCAACGTCTCCAGGTGCATCGAGCCGTCGACCATGCCGGTGATCGCGATCTGCTGCACCGTGCCGCCGTTGTCGGAGACGGCCGTGCCGGTCCAGTTTCCGTTGGGCAGGCGGACGTTGTCGAAGACCCGGCCGCCGGTCAGGGTCTCCAGGTGCATGGACCCGTCGGGGAGGCCGGCCACGGCGATCTGCTGGACCCTGCCGCCGCCGTCGGAGATGGCCGCGCCGCTCCAGTTGCCGTCCGGCCCGAGCACGTTGTCCCAGACGACGCCACCGCTGAGCGTCTCCAAGTGCATCGAGCCGTCGGGCAACGCGGCGACCGCCATCTGCGAAACGGTGCCGCCGGTGTCGGACGCCGTCAGGGCGGTCCAGCTGCCGTCGGCCAGGCGGACGTGGTCGAAGACCTTCCCGCCCGTCAACGTCTCCACGTGCATCGAACCGTTGGGCATGCCGACCACGGCGATCTGCTGCACGGTGCCGCCGCCGTCGGAGATGGCCGCGCCGCTCCAGCTGCCGTCGGGCTTGCGTTCGTTGTCCCAGACGACACCGCCGCTGAGCGTCTCCAGGTGCATCGACCCGTTGGGCAGCGTGGCGACCGCCATCTGGGAGACGTGGCCGCTGCCGTCGGCGACACCCGGGCCGCTCCAGTTGCTGGTGCTGTCGAGGACGTTGTCGAACACCTTGCCGGTGGTCGGTCCGCCGCCGGACACGCCCGGCGGGCTGACGTAACCCGAGATGGGCCAGCTGTTGCCCCCGGAGACCGCGGTGATCGGGTTGATCGTCTCCTGGACGACGTGGTTCTGCGCCGCGCTGCTGCCGCCGTAGTCGCCGTTGACGGTGGTGATCGTGCCGTTCGAGTTGACCGAGTAGACGATGCCGACGTGCCCGCCGACGCCCGCGTTGGGCGCGCCGAACACGACCAGGTCGCCGGGGGCCGGGTTGCCCATGGTGCCGTTCGCCCGCGGCTTCCACACGCCGTTCTGCATGCCCCAGCCGCCGACGCTCGTGGCCACCCACAGGTTCGGGCTCGGGTTGACGCCGGCGCCTCGCCAGATCCAGCCGGCGAAAACCGCGCACCAGAAATCGGCGCAGGCCGACTTGCCTCCGGCGTCGGCGAATCCGCCGCAGCCCTGGCCCACCTTGGAGTGGGCGAGATCGGCGATCGCCTGGCGGGTGACCGCGGCCGTGGTCCGCGGTGCGGCTGCCGCGGGTGCCGTTGTGGTGGAAGCGTTTGCGGGCAGTCCTGCGGCGGACATCGCGACCGCGACACAGGCGATCACGACCAGCGCCGACCGTCTCGCCCGGCCCTTTGTGTTGGTGAACAACGTATTCTCCTCGTGTTCGTGACGCGGTTCGGTCAGACGAGCGTTTCGAGGTGCATGGACCGATCGGGCATTCCGGTGACGGCGATGAAGAAGACCTTGCCGCCGCCGTCGGAAATGCTCGGCGCGGCCCAGCTGCCGTCGGCGTTGCGGATGTGGTCGAAGACCTTGCCGCCGGTCAGGGTTTCCAGGTGCAGGGAGCCGTCGACCATGCCGGTGATCGCGATCTGCTGGACGGTGCCGCCGTTGTCGGACACGGCCGGGCCGGTCCAGTTCCCGTTGGGCAGGCGGACGTTGTCGAACACGCGGCCGCCGGTCAGCGTCTCGAGGTGCATCGAGCCGTCGGGCAGGCCGGCCACGGCGATCTGCTGCACGGTGCCGCCGCCGTCGGAGACGGCCGGGCCGCTCCAGCTGCCGTCGGGCCGCAGGACGTTGTCGAAGACCCGGCCGCCGTTGAGGGTCTCCAGGTGCATCGAGCCGTCGGGCAACGCGGCGATCGCGATCTGGGAGACCGAGCCGCCGCCGTCGGCGAGGGTTACGGCGTCCCAGCTGCCGTCGGCGCGGCGGACGTGGTCGAAGACCTTGCCGCCGGTCAACGTCTCCAGGTGCATGGACCCGTTGGGCAGGCCGGCGACGGCGATCTGCTGGACGGTGCCGCCGCCGTCGGAGATGGCCGCGCCGCTCCAGCTGCCGTCGGGATTGCGGACGTTGTCGAAGACCAGGCCACCGCTGAGGGTTTCCAGGTGCATGGAACCGTTGGGCAGTGCGGCGACCGCGATCTGCGAGACGCTGCCGCCGCCGTCGGAGACGCCCGCGCCGCTCCAGGCGCCGTTGCCGTCGAGGACGTTGTCGAACACCTTGCCGGTGCGGTGCGCGGGCGGCGTCGACCCGAGCCGGTCGATCGCCGCCTGCGCCACACTTTCGTGACTCAGGTAGGCGCCGGAGTTGTAGGTGGTCCAGGGCGCCCAGTTCGTCCCGCCGTTGGAGATGGACCAGGCGGCGCCGGCGTTGCACTGGGCGTCGAGCAGGCAGGACACGGCGATGCCGTGGACGCTGTTGATCTGCCACAGCCCGTAGTCCGTCGAACCGTTCGAGTTGTGGGCCTGGGCGCTGGGGTTGCAGCCGGATTCGGCGAGGGCCACGGACACCGCGACGAGCAGGTTGTGCCCGGAGAAGCCGGCGTTCACCGCCACCTGCGCGCAGAGATCCGCACCGACGGCGGCCGCGACCCTCGGCGATGCGGCGAGCGTCCCCTGTCCTTCCGTGTTCGGCGCGACCGGATCGGGGCCGGTCGACGCGGAGGCCACGCCGCCACTGGTGAGTGCCGCGGCGACCGCGGTCACGAGCACCACTTGCCGGGACCACGCGTATCTTCGTGCCCTGCGAACAGAATTCTTCACCAGAGTTCCTCATTTCGGTTTCTCGATGGCGGTGCCATCAGGGGATGTGGAGCTGCCGGCGAGGGTCGGCGGCAGCAGAAGGCGCCGCCGAGCGTCATTGCGGCTCGTCGGCCTTGGGCTGGTTGCAGCACTGTTTCGTATGCGGGAGAAGCGTTCCCGTGACTTCGCCGGCGATGACGTCCGGACCGGAAGGCGAGCGCTGGGCCCGCACCCTGGATCAGCCGGTCGGCTTGGTCGTGGTCCTGACCATAGCCGAGATTTATCCACATGGTCAATCCATAAGGATAAATCATTTGGTTAAGCGGGTGGGTACACTCCGGCCATGGGTAACCGAGAGGACTTGCTGGCCGGGGCCAAGCAGTGCCTGGTCGAACGCGGCTGGGCGCGGACCACCGTGCGGGACATCGCCGCGGCCGCCGGGGTCAACCACGCGGCCATCGGCTACCACTTCGGGTCCCGGGACGCGCTGCTCACTCAGGCGCTGGTGGAAGCGGTGGACGAACTCGGCGTCGAACTCGCCGACCGCGCCACGGCCGACACCCCGGAGCAGGGCTGGCAGGTCCTGATCGACACCTTCACCACCCACCGGGCGCTGTGGGTCGCCCAGGTCGAGGCCCTCGTGCAAGCCGAACGATCCCCCGAAGTCCGCGAACACCTTGCCCGCGGGCAGCAAAAGGGCCGGGGCGCACTCGGCGGCTCGGTGCCGCTCGCGCTGATGACCGGCCTCATGCTGCAGTGGCTGGTGGATCCCGAGCGCGCACCCTCCGGCGAGGACGTGGTCGCCGAACTCCGTTCTCTCAGCGCAAAACTCTGACCGCGCCGGAGCGGGGTGTCAGCGACGTTCGCGGAGCAGCCCGGTGTCGCCGAGGGCGATGCGGACGTCGCGGACGAAGCCGGTGGTGTCGTCGAGCCCGAATGCCGTGTACTGCAGGACAAAACCGTGCAGCACGGCCATGACCACGCGCGCTCCGCGGTCGGGGTCCAGTTCGGCCGGGACGCTGCCCGCCCGCTGGCCGTTGCGGAGGGCGTCCGCGATGCGTCCGCGCACGCCCTCGAAGCCCGCTTCGGCCTGCTGCCGCAACCCTTCGTGGCGTAGCAGCTCACCCCAGGCCTGGACGGCGCAGCGCAGGAGCTCGTCGACCGGGACGGCTTGGCCGGTCTCGTCGACGGCGATCTCGCCGCTCACCGGGTCGATCGCCGCCGCGACCAGGTCGGCGAGCGTCACGTCGCCGGCCGCGTCGACGAACTGCTCGACGGGATCGAACATCACCCGGAAGGCGTCGCCGGCGATCTCGAGGATGATCTCCTCCTTGCCGGCGAAGTAGCGGTACGGGGCGCCGACCGACACGCCCGCTTCGGCGGCGATGTCCGGCATCGACGTCTGGTGGAAGCCGTCGCGCGAGAAGCAGCGACGGGCCGCAGCCACGATCTGCGACCGGTTCGCGGCCCGGCGCTCGGCGGTGATGCGGGGCACGGCTCACCTCCTTCCGTGAATGACCATTCGCCTTGACGATAGCAGGGGGCGCGCGGCATCATCAAAATGAAAGGTCGTTCACGGAAGCGGCCCGCGAGGCGAAGGAGGACTTGTCATGACCGACCCGAAGCTCACCATGGGCGTCTACCGGTACGAGCACACCGAGCCGCTGTTCGACGGGCGCGTCGCGATCGACGCCACCCTGGAGACGTCGCCGCTGATCTCCGACGTCTTCCAGCGCATGGCCGAGGGCGACCTGGACGTCGCCGAGTACGGGCTGACCTACTTCCTGCGCTCGTTCGACCTGGCCGGCTCGCCGTTCCTGGCCCTGCCGATCTTCCCGAACCGCAACTTCCGGCACTCGGCCCTGTTCGTGAACGCCGACAGCGGGATCGAGCGGCCGGAAGACCTCGCGGGCAAGACGATCGGCGAGTTCGCGCTGTACGGCTCCGACCCGGGTGTCTGGGTGAAGGGCATCCTCGCCGACGAATACGGCGTGACGCCCGAGAAGATGAACTGGGTGATCGGCGGCACCGACCACCCGATCCCGTCGTTCGGCTGGATCCCGCAGCCCGTCCCGGACGGCGTCGACGTCCGCCACGCCGGCGACGAGGAGACCTTGGCCGCGCTGCTCGAAGCGGGCGAGATCGACGCGCTGCTCTCGGTCGACGTCCCGCAGAGCCTCCTCGACGGCTCCACGAAGAAGATCCGGCGGCTGTTCGTCGACTACGAAGCGGTCGAACGGGACTACTACCGCCGTACCGGCATCTTCCCGATGATGCACGTCGTCGCGATCCGCCGGGAACTGGCCGAGGTGCCCGGCCTGGCCGCGTCGATCTACCGGGCGTTCGGCCAGGCCAAGGAGATCGTGCAGGAGCAGTACCGGGCCAACGCCGCGAAGCAGCACATGGCCGTGATCACCCCCTGGTTCAGCGAGTTGTTCGCGGAGAACCGGGCGCTGCTGGGCGAGGACTGGTGGCCGTACGGCCTCGACGCCAACCGCAAGGCCGTCGACACCTTCCTGCGCTACCACCACGAGCAGGGGCTGTCCCGGCGGCGGCTCACGTCCGAGGACATCTTCGTCCCCGAACTCCTCGGCACGTGAAGGAGAGCTCGTGAAAATCATTGGCCTGGAAGAACACTTCGTGACCCGCGGCGTCGTCGACGCGTGGTGCGCGCTGGAACCCGAGTGGCAGGATCTGTCGCTGACGCCGTCCACACGGGGCGATTCCGCCCGCCGGCTGGCCGACTTCGGCGACGAACGGCTCGCCGCGATGGCGAAGGCGGGACTCGACGTCCAGGTGTTGTCGTTGAGCACCCCGGGCGTGCAGAACCTGATCCCGGCCGACGCCGTCGCCTTGCAGACCGCCACCAACGACACCCTCGCCGAGGCGATCCGCGCCCGTCCGGACCGCTTCCAGGGCTTGGCGACGTTGGCCACGCCGCGTCCGGCCGCGGCGGCCGCCGAGCTGGAACGCGCGGTGACCGAGCTGGGCCTCAACGGCGCGATGCTCTTCGGGCGTACCAGGGACCGCAACATGGACGAGCCCGAGTTCTGGCCGATCTACGAGGCGGCGGCCGCGCTCAAGGCGCCGTTGCACCTGCATCCGCAGTCACCGCCCGCTGCCGTGCGCGGTGCCTACTACAGCGGCTACGGCCCGCGTGTCGACGCCGCACTCGCCACGCACGGCATCGGGTGGCACTACGACAGCGGCGTGCAGGTCCTCCGCCTCATCCTGAGCGGGGTGTTCGACCGCTTCCCCGACCTGCAGGTGATCGTCGGCCACTGGGGCGAGATGGTGTTGTTCTACCTGGACCGCATCGATTCCCTGAACGAGCTGGCCGAGCTGCGTCGGCCGGTCTCCGATTACTTCCGTACCAACATCTTTCTGGCACCGAGCGGCATCCTCAGCCGCCGCTACCTGAGGTGGGCGACCGAGGTGGCCGGCGTTGACCGGATCCTGTTCTCGACGGACTACCCCTTCGTCGCCCCACCGCCGGGCGGGGCGCGTGCCTTTCTGGCAGAGGCGGGGCTGAGCGATGCGGACCGGCTGAAGATCGCCTCGGGCAACTGGGACCGGCTCTGCGCCTCCATCCGGCGTTGATCCGGTTTTGGTTGCGGTGTGGTCGAAATCGGCGTCGGCGTGCTCGACTCCGGTCGCCGGTCGCCGCGGTGGTGGTCAGGGCAGGCTGAACGATGCGAGTCCCAGCAGTGGGTGGCCCGGGACGGCGATCCGGACCGGGCCGCCGATGCGGGGTTCGCCCATCACCCGGAGGCGGCCCGTCTGTTCGATGTGGCGGGTCAAGACGTCATCGGCCGAGGTCAGCTTGAACGCCAGCTCAGTGCCGTCGGGTGTCCGGGCCAGCTGCCACGGCTTGGCCGCCGCAGGGCCGAGGACCTGGAGTTCCGTCCACGCTGCCGGGAGCCGGAAGCGGAAGCGCATCTAGTCGACCAGCGCGGTCACGGCACCGAGCCCGGCGATGACCGCCCAGGTGAGGAGCGACGTGCGCCACGGATCTTGCGGCAGCAGCGCGACCACCGCCAGCGCGACGGCGACAACCGCGGCGACGCCGGCGACCCACCGGGCGGTCTGGACTCGGGCACTCGCGGCCTTCACGAGGACAGCGTCCTGGTCCGGCGGAACAGCCGGTGTCCCCGGATCGTCGGGTACCGGGCCGGGCTCGGGTTGTGAGCTTTCCGCCGCATCGCCCACAGCGCGAAGGCAAGCCCGGCCCCGCTCATGGCCCAGCCGTAACCGGCGAGCCTGGTGTCTCCGGTGAACCAGACCACCGTGGACACACCGATCCCGGCTACCGACCAGACCAAAATCCTGCTGATCTTCGTGCTCCCCACCGCGCCGAGAGTACTCGGCGAGCGGGCCTTCACACTGCGGAACTGGTCCCTGCCCGGACGTCTCGCCTGCCGGGCACGCACCGACGTCGCTACTGCGTGCCATGCTTGGACCATGGCCGGCCATCGAGACGACCTTCCCGTGTTGACCATCGATGGTGCCTGCTTTCTCGACTTCGACGGGTTCACCCGCGAGTTCTCACGGCTGCTCTGTGGCTACACGTGGCGAGGAAATCTGGACGCCTTCGACGACATCCTCGGTGGCGGCTTCGGGACACCCGACAACGGCTGGGTTTTGAGGTGGCTCAACTCGGGGAGATCTCGGTCCGCGCTCGGCTACGAGGCGACGGTCCGGAGGCGAGAGCAGCTTCTCCTCACCTGCCACCCGTCGAACCGTCCGACCATTCAAGCCGAGGTTGTCGACGCCAAGCGTGGCGAAGGCCCGACGCTGTTCGATGAGATCGTCGGGATCATTCGCGAACACGGACCCGATGGGGACGGGACCGGAGACGGCATCCGTCTGGAGTTGCTCTGACCAAACAGGGCGGCGAGGGGCGACACTCGCTCATTGGCAGGGGTGGAGGCCTGGGACCGCTCGACCCAGCGGCATGGGCGTTTACCTGGAAATCGTCGCACGGCAGTGATCGGCCGTCTTCAGTGCCAGCCGAGCTCGGCCAGCTGTTCGCCGGCTTTGCCCCGGGGCCAGAGAGCCACCTTGTCCAACCGGCCCGATGCGGTGTGGAATTCGAGGCCGCGGCCGCCCACCACAGGCCGGTCACTTCGGCGGGCGATCCGGATCGGTTCAACGCCGTAGACGCGCGGCTCGGCCTGGCCTCGGCTGACCAGCAGGCCGGCCGACGGCCACGTCACGTGGCGGTGGTTCACCCAGGCTTCGCCCATGCGGGACGAGGTCGTAGTCCTCGTCCCGCAGCGCAGCGAACTGGCTTGCGTGGACCGGGTCCGGCGGTGGGACCCGACCGAAACCTTCGAACTGCTCCGGCCACCGGAACCTGATGTCCATGGCCGCGACACTGCTGCGCCGGGACGGCGCGCAGAGGGAAGAGACGTCACAGCCAACGAGACAGCCACCACAACGACAACGACCACCACTCTTCGAGTCGTGCCCGGGTTCTCTCCATCTTCACGCCGTGATGCCACAGGAACAGCAGGACGGTGGCGCCCGCACCGAGCAGAGTCAGCAAGCTGCCGGCCACGATCGGCCCGGTGTGCTTGTCCCCGGCGTCCAATTCCGCGCGCTGTTCGTCCGGCCACACCCGGATCTGCACCTGTCGGCCCAGAACGACAGCATGCCGCCCTCGGTGGTTCTCGACGGTCTGCCACCTCGTCACCCCGTCGGTTCCGGTGTACTCGACGTCCGCGGTCGGGGGCTCCCGGACCCCGACCGAGACGACCCGCCCCGGGAAGAGCCCCGCCGACCGGTTCACGTCCGCGGCCATGGAAACGCCGGTCCACACCACCGCGAGCCCGCCGATCAGCACGACCAGGGGAAGCCACAACAGGGCCGCTTCGGGCAGCCAGGACTTCGACGACGTCATGCCTCCAGCACGCTACGAAGGCCGCCGTGGTTGCCCGGTGGCCCGGAAACGCTTGCGCCGACGTCTTTGCCGACGACAGCCTTCCTTGCGGCTACTCCTTGAGCGCGCCCGTAAGTGAGACCGATGCGGCGGAGCTGCGGCTGACCGCCGGCTTAGCTCACGCGCGGCCACCAGGCTCCGAAGGCGTCCGCTCTTCGGCGTGTGAGTGCGTTTCAGCCAGACGCTGGGTCCTCCGCGGCGAGGAGTCGCGCCGACCAGCTGCTGACCGCGCCCCGCGCCGGCTTCCGGGGCGTCGTTGCCCCACGAATCCGAAGACCCCGGCCGAGTCGAGGCTGGGGCGTTACACGGCCGGGTCAGTCGGTGGTGCGGAGTTCGGTGTTGCGGCGCTGGGCTTCGTGCAGCTGGTCTTCGAGGTTGACGATGCGGCACGCGGCGTCCACGGCGGTGCCCTGGTCGACCAGTTCCCGGACTCGGGCGGCCAGTCTCAGCTGGTGGCGGGAGTAGCGGCGGTGGCCGCCGGTGGAGCGTTGGGGGGTTATCAAGCCCGCTTCGCCCAAGCTGCGTAGGAAACCTTGGGTGGCGCCCAGGATGTCGGCGGCTCGGCCCATGGTGTAGGCGGGGTAGTGCTCGTCGTCGAACTTGTCGGCCCCGCTGGGCGTGGCCGGTCCTTCTTGGTCAGGAATCACTCTGCCTCCACGTCACAAAGGACCCCGGGTGCCACTGCGGCACCCGGGGTCCTCAAGGGTTGGGTTTCACCATTGTCAACCGACGCGAACGACGGCTTCCTGCACCCGCGTCCGGCGTGAAGCCGGGTTGTGCGGGGATCGCTTACTCGTGACCGAGCACCACCTCCGAACTCGATGGGACTGCGGCACCCGCGCGGCACTACCCGGCCGCTGCGGGCGATCCAATGATGGTTCCGTTCCCTTCTCTCCTGGGATTTCTTCTTGCTGGGTACTGCACCATCACTTACCGCGAACGCCACTGCCGGGACCCTTTCCCTGATCGGTCCCAGCACGCTGACGCCGCTGGTCACTGCCCGGAGCCCCGTCACCGATCGGCTCCGGCCACCTGACCGGTCCTGCACCTGCACTAACCACTACTACTGCTGATCTTCGCGGGAACACGTCACCCGCACGGGCACCAGCCGGAACCTGTTCCTTGATCGGCTCCGTCCTGCCTGACCGTCTTGTCTCACCTCGCGGGTAGTTACGTTCTCTCCCGCGCCTGCTTGACGTTGTCTTTCTCGGTATGAGCAGAACACTACACACGCCCGCTCGGGAATGTCTACCCCGGCTGGCACAGATTTTCTGGAGTCAATCGAACGAGTGATGGCCGGGCCCGCCCCGGGCCTCAGACCAGGGACGCCGACAGGCCGCCGTCCAGGACGTAGTGGCTTCCGGTGATCCAGGTGGCCCGGTCGGAGGCCAGGAAGGCGGCCACCTCCGCGATGTCCTGCGGGGTGCCCAGGCGGCCCTGCTTCGCCGCCACCAGGTCGCCGAAGGGGACCTGGGTCGCCGCCTCGAAGTCGGGGACCAGGCGCTCCACCATGGCCGTGTCCGCGAAGCCCGGGCAGACGGCGTTGACGCGGATGCCCGCCGGGCGCATCTCGACCGCCGCCACGCGCGTCAGCTGGATGACCGCGGCCTTCGTCGCGCAGTAGGAACCCAGCAGGGGGCTGCCGCCGATGCCGGCGATCGACGAGATGTTGACGATGTTGCCCTTGGACTCCACCAGGTGCGGGGTCGCCGCCTTCATCGCCACGAACGTGCCGCGCACGTTGACCGCGAAGATCTTGTCGAAGCTCTCCGTGGACTGCTGCAGCAGCGGCGACGACACCTCGATCCCGGCGTTGTTGACCAGGACGTCCAGGCCGCCGAGGAGGTCGACCGCCTGCTGGATCGCCGCCTGGACCTGGGCTTCGTCGGTGACGTCGCAGTTGGCGACGCCGGCCGCGCCGATCTCCTCGGCCGCCTGCTTGGCCGAGTCGGCGTTGAGGTCGCTGACCACGACCTTGGCGCCGCGTTCGATGAACAGCGTCGCGATGGCCTTGCCGATCCCGGCGCCGGACCCGGTGACGAAGACGCGCTTTCCCTCAAGCTCGGACATTCTCGTTCCCTTTCACATCGCGTCGATCTTGGGCAGGATTTCTTCCTTGAGCCGCTTCATGTCGTCGAGCGTCTTCGCCACCGGCACGTCCTGGAACGGCGGCCACAGGAACGGCATCGTCAGCCCGGCTTCGTTGTAGCGCTTGAGCCGGTCGGTGATCTGCGCCGCCGACCCGACGAGCAGGTTGGTGCCCTTGCCCAGCGGGCTCTGGTCCACGTCCTCGTCGGTGATGACGAACCAGATCATGCTGGAGATCTCGAGGTCGTCGACCGACCGCTTGGTGTCGAGCTCGTCGAGCTCACGCTGGATCTCGGTGCGCCACCGCTGGATGTCCTCGGGCGAGTCCTGGATCCCGATCCAGCCCGACAGGTTGTACTTGGCGATGCGGCTCGCCGAGCGCTTCGGGTCCTTGAGGCCGCTGAAGAAGATCGGCGGGTGCGGCTTCTGCACCGGCTTCGCCCCGAACCCGGCGGGCTCGAAGTCGGCGAACTCGCCGTGGTACTCGAAGACCTCGTTGGTCCAGATGCCCTGCATGATCTCCAGGGTTTCGCGGACGTGCTTGTGCCGCTTGGGAAAGATGTGCGCGGCGCTGGCGGCGGCGAACTCTTCGGGCATCCAGCCGGAGCCGACGGCGACGTTGAGCCTGCCGCCCGAGAGGTGGTCGATGGTGGCCAGTTCCGCGGCGAGGACGCCGGGGGACCGGTACGGCGTGTCGATGATGCTCATGCCGATCCGGACCTTCGACGTCTTCGCGGCGAGCCAGGGGAGCAGCGGCATGCCCTGGAGGAACTCGCCCCGCGAGCTCACCGGGAGCTGCTTGCCCATTTCGTCCAGCATCCCGAAGGGGTACTGCATTTCCCCGCGGTCCGAGGACTCCGGCACGATGATCCGGTCGAGCGTCCAGACGGAGTCGAAGTCGAGGTCCTCGGCGAGGGCGGTGAGGTCCTCGAGTTCCCGCACGGTCACTTTGTCCCGGAAGTTCGGCAGGTAGAGCGCGAGTTTCATGGTCGGACAGCCTCCTTGCTGCGTTCGGTGAAGGTGGAGCGGATGTCGGCTTTGAGGACCTTGCCGACGGTCGAGCGCGGCAGCTCCGGCCAGATCTCGATCTGCTTGGGCGCCTTGACGCTGCCGATGCGGGCCTTGACGAACGCGATCAGCTCGCCGGCGTCCAGGTCGGCGCCGGGCTGGAGCTGGACGACGGCGGTGACGCGCTCGCCCCACTTGTCGTCCGGCAGGCCGATCACCGCGCAGTCGCGGACGGCGTCGTGGGCCATCACGGCCTGCTCGACCTCGGCGGAGTAGACGTTGAACCCGCCGGTGATGACCATGTCCTTGGCGCGGTCGACGATGTGGAGGTAGCCCTCGTCGTCGAGGAAGCCGATGTCGCCGGTGTGGTGCCAGCCGTGGGCGGACGCCTCCGCCGTGGCCTCCGGGTTGCGGTAGTAGCCGGCCATCACCAGCGAGCCGCGCACGCAGATCTCCCCGCGTTCGCCCCGCGGGACCGGATTGCCGTCGTCGTCGAGGATCGCCACCGTGACCAGGGGAGACGGCCGGCCCGCCGACGCCAGCCGTCCCGTGTGGACGGTGCCGTCCGGGCGGCGGTGCTCGGCGGGCGCCATCGTCGAGATCATCATCGGGGCCTCGGATTGGCCGAACAGCTGCGCCATCGGCCCGATGCGGTCGAGCGCTTCGGTCAGCCTGGACGTCGACATCGGCGCGGCGCCGTACCAGAAGCACTGCAGCGACGAGAGATCCGTGGTGGCGAGCGCTTCGTGGCCGAGCACCATGTAGATCAACGTCGGCGGCAGGAACGTGTGGGTGACGTGGTGGCGCTCGATCAGCTCCAGGAACCGGCCGACGTCGGGCTTCGCCATGATCACGACCTCGCCGCCGCGGGCGAGGATCGGGAAGCACAGCACGCCGGCCGCGTGCGTCAGCGGGGCCAGGGCGAGGTACACCGGGCGCCCGTCGAAGGGGTAGCTCATCAGCGTGATCGCCGACATGACCTCGAGGTTGCGGTCGGTGAGCATGACGCCCTTGGGGCGGCCCGTCGTGCCGCCGGTGCCGACCAGCGCGACGACGTCGTCGGGCGGTGCGGCCGCGGCGGCGGGGTCGTCGCGGGCGGCGTCGAGCCAGGCGTCGAAGCCCGGGGCGACGTCGTCGCCGTCGCCGAGCCGGACGAGCGTGGTCAGCTTCGGCAGCTTGGGGGCGATCTGGCCGACGAGCTCCTCGAAGCCGGGCTGGAAGATCAACGTGGTGCAGTCGAACAGGTCCAGCAGTTCCGCGTTCTCGCCGGCGGCGTTGCGCGGGTTGATCGGGCACCAGACCGCGCCCGCCCGGGAGATGCCGAAGACGCAGGCGAACGCGGTCGGGTCGTTGGCCGAGAGGATGCCGACCTTGTCCCCGGGCGCGACGCCCGAGCGCCGCAGGGCCCGGGCGACCCGCTCGGCGAGTGCGATCACCGCACCGTAGGAGAGCGAGACTTCGTCGAGGGTCAGGCAAGGCGCCTCGGGGTCGAGCGAAGCGCCCTTTTCCAGGTAGAAGAACAGAGACATCGTCGTCCCTTCGAAACCTCCGCCGGCGGCACCGGCGGCTGGTCACGACCTTGACCGCCATTTGGACGAATGTCAAGATTTTCTTGGACGATTGGTCAGAGAACCGCTCGATGGTATCTTCGGCCCGTGACCAGCGCAGCCGCCGTGAGGCGCCGGACCCGTGTCGACAAGTTCGAAGAGCGCCGCCGGGAACTCGCCGACGCGGCGCTGCTGGCGCTCGCCGACCTGGGGTACGCCCGCACCAGCCTGCGCACGATCGCCGAGCACACGAAGTTCTCCCACGGGCTGCTGCACTACTACTTCGCCGACAAGGTCGAGCTGATCACCTACTGCGTGCGGCGCTACAAAGCCGCTTGCGTGCAGCGCTACGAGGGCGGCGTCGGCGAGGTGGCCACGCCCGCCGAGCTCGCCGCGGCCTGCGCGGACGGGCTGGCCGCCGCGCTCGCCGACGCGCCGCTGATGCACCGGCTCTGGTACGACCTGCGCTCGCAGTCGATGTTCGAGGAAGCCTTCCGCGACGACGTCGCCGAGATCGACGACAGCCTGCAGGACATGATCTGGCGCAACGTCAGCGCGTACGCCGACCTCGCCGGCACGCCGCCGAACTGCTCGCCGTCGGAGGCCTACGCGCTGTTCGACGGCCTGTTCCAGCAAGCCCTGCTGCGCTACCTGATGAGCACCGAAGGCGCGCTCGACGACCTCCGGAACGGCGTCCGCGCGCTGTTCCCGCGGCTTCTGTCCACTGAGGACTAAAGCAGGCTCGCGACGGCGTCCGCGAAGGCTTCCGGCGCTTCCTGCGGCGCGTTGTGCCCGATCCCGGCCAGCAGCCGGTGCTCGTACGGGCGGCCGGTGAAGCACTCCCGGTCACCGGCCGCGCTCGGGCCGAGCAGGCCGTCGGCGCCGGTCTCCAGCAGCACGGTGGGCACGGTGATCGGCGGCTGCCCCGCGAGGACGTCTTCCAGGTCCTGGTAACGGGGATCGCCGTCGACGAGGCCGTAGCGGTGCCGGTAGGAGTGGATCACGACGTCGGCGAAGTCCGGGTTGTGCAGGCTGGACGCGCTCGCGGGGAACGCCGCGGCGGCACCGGACCACGCCGGCGACCAGGTGCGCCACAGGAACTCGCACAGCTCTTCGCGGTTGCGCTCCAGCCCGCGGCGGCCACGCTCGGAGTGGAAGTAGTACTGGTACCAGTACGTGGCTTCCCATTCCGGCTTGCCGGGCTCGTGCGCGGCGGCGATGTCCTGGACGTTGTAGCCGTCGACGGTGACCAGGCCGCGGACGCGCTCCGGGTGCACCGCGGCGGTGATGCACGCCGCGCGCCCGCCCCAGTCGTAGCCGGCGAGGACCGCGGATTCGATGCCCAGCGCGTCCATGAACTCGACCAGGTCGGTGCCGAGCGCCGCCTGCTGGCCCGACCGCGGGGTGGCGTCGTCGCGGAACGACGTCGCGCCGAAGCCGCGCAGGTAGGGGGCGACGACCCAGGCGTTGCGGCGGGCCAGCAGCGGTGCGACCTCGTCGAAAGCCCTTACGTCATAAGGGAAGCCGTGGAGCAGGATCACGGGCACCGCGTCAGTGGGTCCGGAGTGTTCGTACGCGACGCTCAAGGTCGGCGTGTCGACCTGCCCTGCTGACGTGAAGCCCATCCGGCGATTGTCGCACGAGCACGTTTACCTCCCAGGGAATTGGATCGACGCCGCGACCGGCCCAGACTCGGTTCATGACCAGTTACCCGATCCACACCGCCGACACCGCACCCGAAGTCGCGAAGGAGCCCTTGACCGTCCTGCAGGGAGCGTTCGGGTTCGTCCCGGCCGCGGCCGGCCTGATGGCGAACTCGCCGGCGTTGCTGAACACCTTCTTCTCCGCGTTCGGGCACTTCCGCGGCGGCGGCACGTTCGGCCCGGACGAGCGGCAGGTGCTGCTGCTGACCAACGCCGTCGCGAACGGCAGCGAGTGGGCCGTCGCGTTCCACACGCTGGAGTCGCTCGCGGACGGCGTCGACGCCGACGTCGTCGAGGCCCTGCGCCGCGGCGAGCGGCCCGCGGACCCGCGGATGGCGGCGCTGTCGGCACTCACCCGCGCGTTCATCGAGCAGCGCGGGCACCTCGACGACGCCGACGTCGCGGCGTTCACCGCGGCCGGCTTCACCGGGGAGCAGGTGTTCGAGGTGATCACCGGCGTGGCGATCTCGGCGATGACGAACTACACCGCGAACCTCGCCCGGCCCGCGCTGGAGGCGGCGGTGCGCCCGCACGCGTGGACCGCGGGATACTCGAGCCGTGTCTGACGTCGGTCCACTGCTGAAACACTGGCGCGGCGCCCGGCGGCTGAGCCAGCTGGCCCTCGCCGCCGAGGCCGCCGTGTCGATCCGCCACCTGTGCTTCCTGGAGACCGGCCGCGCGAACCCCAGCCGCGCCATGGTCCTCAAGCTCGCCGAGGTGCTCGACGTGCCCCTGCGCGAACGCAACACCTTGCTGCTCAAGGCCGGGTTCGCGCCCGAGTACCCGGAGTCCGAACTGGACGCGCCGTCGCTCGCCGCCGTCCGGGACGCGCTCGACACGATCCTGGCGCAGCAGGAGCCGTTCCCGGCGCTGGTGATGGACCGCAGCTGGGACATCCGGCACACCAACGCGGCCGCGCGCCGGTTCTTCGCCCTCCTCCAGGACGAGCAGCCGAAGGCCGCGCCCGGGCCGGCGAACGTGCTGCGCCGGATGTTCCACCCGGACGGCGTCCGGCAGCGCGTGACGAACTGGCCGGAGGTCGCCGAGGCCCTGGTCCGGCGGGCGCGCCGGGAGGCGATCGGCGGCGTCACCGACGAGCGGGCCCAGCGCATCCTCGACGAGGTGCTGGACTACCCCGGGGTGCCGAAGTCGCTGCGGTCGCTGGACGCGGCGACGCCGGTGCTGCCGATCGTGCCGATCCGGTACGCGCTGGGGGACCGGCGGTTCGACTACTTCTCGACGGTGACGACGCTCGGCACGCCGCAGGACGTGACGCTGCAGGAGCTGCGCATCGAGTGCTTCTTCCCGATGAACGACGAGACCCGGGAGCAGGCGCACCGGCTCCGGTCGTGAGTGTTTAGGGCGGTTCTAACCGCCCTAAACACTCACGACAAGCCGCGGCAGAGCACCCAAGCCTAGGTCGGTGGGGCGCCCGGTAGGGGGTCGCGGCCCGGGGCGCGCAAGCCGTCGAGGGTGATGGCGATGACGCGGTCGCGGCCGCTCTTCGCCGCGTCGAGGCCCAGGCAGTGCGGGGACATCCCGGCGGCCGCGCCGGCGAGGAACGGGACGTCCTGCCAGGCGACGTCGGGGCGGAGCGCGCCGGCTTCCCGGGCCCGCTCGGTGACCGCGCGGACGTGGTCGCGCAGGACGGCGAACGCCTCGGCCACCGCGGAGCCGCTCTCCCCGGGCTCGGCCGCCAGGGCGTCCGACAGGCCCTTGTTCTCCGATTGCGCCGACGCGAGCGCGCGCACCAGCTCGGCGAAGCCGGTCCACGGATCGACGGCCGACGCTGCCTCGCGGGCCTGCTCCACCAGCTCGCCGACGACTTCCAGCAGCACCGCTTCCAGCAGCGCGTGGCGCGACGGGAAGCGCCGGTAGAACGTCGCGGGCCCGACCCCGGCGCGCTTGACGATCTCGTTGGTCGACACCGCCAGCCCGTGGTCGGCGATGGCCGTCCGCGCGGCCGCGATCACCAGCTCGGCGCTGCGGCGCGCGTCGGATCGCATCTCCCGGGCCATTTCCCGAGCCTAGCACTAGACGGAGAACCGCTCTCCGTCTAGTGCTACCGTGAAACGGAGAACGACTCTCCGTCTGGGAAGCAGGGCATTCATGGGCACCTTGACCGGCAAGACCGCGCTGATCACCGGCGGCAGCGAGGGGATCGGCCTCGGGATCGCCGACGCCTTCGCGCGGGAAGGCGCGGATCTCGTCCTCTTGGCGCGCGACCCCGGCAAGCTCGACGCCGTCGCGGCCCGGCTGCACGGCGCGTCCGTCAGGACCGTCGCCGTCGATCTCGCCGAGCCGGACGCCTTGGCCGCGCTCCCCGCCGATCTGGCCGTCGACATCGTCGTCAACAACGCGGGGGTCACCCACCTGAAGTCCCTCGAGGACACCACCGACGCCGACTTCGACGCGATGGTGCGGGTCAACCTCGGTGTGCCGTTCCGGCTGGTCCAGCGGCTGCTGCCCGGGCTCGTCGCGGCGCGGGGGAGCGTCGTCAACATCTCCAGCTACTGGGGCACGAAGATGGTCGACGGCCGCCCGGCGTCGGTGTACTCCGCGACGCGCGGCGCGCTCAACTCGTTCACCCAGGCGCTGGCCAGCGAGCTGGGGCCGGCCGGGGTGCGGGTCAACGCCATCGTGCCGGGGTCGGTTCGCACGCCGGCGTTCGAGCGGCGCTTCCTCGGCCCGATGAGCGACGACCAGCGCGCGGACTACGACGACTACGTCCGGCGCTCGTACCCGGCGGGCCGGATCGGGCTTCCGGCCGACGTCGCCGCCGCGGCGCTCTACCTCGTCTCGCCGGCCAATACCTGGGTCACCGGCAGCATCCTCACCGTCGACGGCGGGTTCGCCGTCCGCTGAGCCCGGTGGACAGCTGAGCCCGGTGGACAAGTGGACAAGTGTCCGCTAGCGTCGAAACAATCGGACACTTGTCCACATCAATCATCGAGGAGGCTCTTCATGTCGGAGATCGACGGCAAGGTCGTCGCGGTCACCGGAGCGAGCGGCGGCATCGGCGAGGCCATCGCGCGCACCCTCGCCGACCGCGGGGCGGCCGTCGTCCTGGGCGCGCGCCGGACGGAACGCCTCGAAGCGGTCGCCGAGGACATCCGCGCCCGGGGTGGCCGCGCGATCGTGTGCACCACCGACGTCACCGTCCGGGAAGACCTCGACCGGCTCGTCGCCCGGGCGGTCGAGGAGTTCGGCCGGCTCGACGTGCTCGTGAGCAACGCCGGCATCAGCAAGATCGGCCCGATGGCGGACCTCGACGTCGACGGCTGGTCCGCGATGATCGACGTCAACCTGCGCGGCGTGCTGCACGGGATCGCCGCGGCGCTGCCGGTGTTCCGGCGCCAGGGCCGCGGGCACCTGGTGACGACGGTGTCGACGTCCGGCCTGAAGATCACGCCCACGATGGCGGTCTACGCCGGCACCAAGAACGCCGTTCGCACGCTGCTGGAAGGCCTCCGGCAGGAGTCGACCGACGGCGTGCTGCGGACCACGGCGGTCTCGCCCGGGTTCGTCCGGACCGATCTCGCGGGCTCGATCGACAACCTCGAGGTGCGGGCGGAGATCCAGCGCGGCATCGACGAGTTCGCCATCGCGCCGGAGGCCGTCGCCCGCGCGGTCGCGTTCGCCATCGAGCAGCCGCACGACGTCGAAATCGGCGAGATCGTCCTCCGCCCGACCGTCCAGGGCTGAGCCCGGGACGGCCGCCCCGCCCGAAGCAGCCGTCCCGGGAGTTTAGTTCAGCGCGCTGACCTGGCGCTGAACCTCTTTGCGCAGCACGGAATGCGTGTCGCCGAGTCGCGTGGTGAGGCTGCTGTGCGCGGCGCCCAGCGGACCGGTGACCGGGTGGACGGCGTCTTCGTCCGGCAGCGGCACGCCGGGGCAGGTGGCGCTGCCCGGCCGGGAGTTCCTGGTGAGGAACGTGTTCACCATCCCGTCGACACACGGGTTGCCGGAAAGGGCGTACTGGCCGTGGAACGGCGAGTCGTCCACCGACACCAGCGGGACGCCGGCCGCGCGCGAGGCCGCTTTCGCCTGCTCGTAACCCGTCTGCGGGTCGAACTCGCCCTGGACGACGAGCACGTTCTTCGCGACTTGCGCCGGCAGGTTCGGCAGCGGGTGCTGCGGCGCGTCGGACCAGAACCCGCACGGCTCGCTGAGGCCGTAGAGCCAGCCGTACAACGGGTACTGCGGGCCCTGCCGGTCGCTGAGCCGCTTGTACCAGGCGGCGGACTGCGTCGGCTGGTCACCGCACGCCACGGCGTACCGGGTGCCGGGGACCGCGGTGTAGTCGGGCACGGCGGCCGCGACCTTCGCGACCGTCAGCTGCGCCGCCGGGACGCCGAAAGCGCTGCGGGACACCGCATCCAGCTCGCCGCCCGGAGCCGCGCCGCCGGGCTCCAGGGAGTTCGCGCCGAGGACCAGGACCAGCACGCCGAGGTACCACTGGAACTGGCTGCCGTTGCCGACGAAGATCCGGTCGAACGAGTCGCCGTCCACGCCCTGGGTCTTGTAGAAGGCGCGGATCTGCTCGATCTTCGCCTTCACCTCGGCGACGCTCGTGCCGAGCTGGTCGCCGTAGCGGCGCACGACCCACGGCAGGTAGACGTCGTCGAACTGCCGCTGGTCGATCACCGGGAACGCCTCGAAGTCGGCCTGCAGCCGGCCTTCGAAGTTCACGCTGGAGTCGAGCACGGTCTTGCCGGTGTGCTCCGGGAACAGCGACGCGTACTTCGCGCCGAGCCAGGTCCCGTAGGAGTAGCCGAGGTAGTTCAGCTTCTCGTCGCCCAGCAGCGCGCGGATCAGGTCCATGTCGTGCGCGGTCTGCCACGTCGTGACGTACGGCGTGAGCGCGTTGCTCTGGCACGCCTCGGCGATGGCGCGCGGCGACTGCTGGTGCAGCGCGATGCTCTGCGCCGACCGGTCACGCGCGTCGAGCCCGGCCGGCAGCCGCCCGGTGGGGACCTGGCACTGGAAGCCGTGGTCGTCGCTGCCTTCCCGGCCGGTCCCGCGCGGGTCCATGCCGATCAGGTCGTAGAGCTGGTTCACCGACGGTTCGAGGCCGGCCAGCGCGCCGGCGAGCGAGGTGCCCTGCCCGCCCGGCCCGCCGGGGTTGACGAGGAGCGCGCCGAGCCGCTGCCCGGTGGCCGCGACGCGGCTGATCGACACCTGCAGGTCGACGCCCGCGGCGGGGTTCGCCCAGTCGCGCGGGACGGTGACCAGCGCGCACTCGGCCGGTCTGGCGTCGGCGGCGGGCGTGAACGCGCACGCGCCCCAGGTGAGCTGCTGTCCGGTGTAGGGCGCGAGCGGGTCGTCGGCGGCCGCGGCGGGCGTCGCGGCCGCCACGAGGGCCGCGATCGTCACGACCAGTCCGGCTCGGATACCTGGCATCTGAAGTCCTCCCGAAAGGTGTGGAGGACGCGACCGTGGCACGGTTTCGCCGGGCGGGGATCAACCCGGGGTATCAGATGTGCGGGGTGGAATCGTACTTTCGGCGGCCGTGGCGACGGCTACCCGAGGTCCCGCAACGCTTCGCGGACGCGCTCCCGGAGCCACCGGTGCGCCTTGTCGTTCTCGTAGCGCTGGTGCCAGGAACCCACCAGCGGCGCCGGGGGCACGGGCATCGGGAGTGGCACGGTCACCAGGCCCAGCGCGTCGATCATGCCCGCGCACATGCGTTCGGGCACGGCCACGACGCACTCGCCGAGCCGCACGACGCTCAGCGCCGACGTGGTGGTCGGGGTCGTGGCGACGACCCGGCGTTCGAGACCGTGCTCGGCCAGGGCGTCGTCCATCGGGTCGTGGAGCCGGCCCCGGCGGGTGATCCGCAGGTGCAACGCCTCGGCGTAGCGGCGCAGGGTCGGTTTTCGCGTGGCGAAGGGGTGATCCGGCGCGACGGCCAGCACCAGGCGGTCCTCGAAGAACAGCTCCGACCGGATCTCGGGGGAGTCCGGCGCCGCGCTGCCGAGCTCCAGGTCGACCTGGCCGCGGCGCAGTTCCTGGGTGTCCGCCCGGCCTTCCGCCAGCAGCCGCAGCCGGGCGTTCGGCGCGTCGCGGTGGACCGCGGCGATGAGCCGGGGGCCCAGCGCGGTGGTGATCGCGTCGTGGCAGATCAGCGTGAAGACCCGGTCGAGCTCGGCGAGGTCGAGCGCACGATCGGGGGCGAGCACGCTTTCGGCCTGCTGCACCAGATCGCGGACCTGCGCCCGGATCTCCAGCGCGTACGGCGTCGGCGTCATCGTCCGGCCCGTGCGGACGAGGATCTGGTCGCCGGTCGTCTTGCGGATCCGGCCGAGCGTCCGGCTCATCGCGGGCGACGACAGGTGCAGGCGATCGGCGGCCGCGGCGACGCTGCCCTCCTCGAGCAGCGCGTCCAGCGCCGTCAGGAGGTTCAGGTCCAGGTACATGCCGCGGATCGTACTGTGGCCGCTCAGACGGGGCGGCGGACCGGGAGGACCCACCAGCGCAGCGCCGCGAACCGGCCGATCCCGCCGGTGGTGCCGATCAGCACGATGGCGAGCCCCTCCAGCAGCGGACCCGGCGATGTGGATTGCGTCTGGGTAAATCAACGAGTGCAAAGCATTCATTTGAAGTCATCGGCATTTCTGCCTACGGTCGGAGACAACAGCTTCTTCCCCTTGGCAGAACAGGAACGTCATGACCACTCAGGAGAACACGATCGAGGACGCCGCAGTGCTCGAAGCCGCCATCGCCGCCGTGCGGGACGCCGGTCGCCGCCTGCTGGCGCGCTACTCCGAGGACGCTCGTCCCGCCGATCGCGCCGGCCTGCTCGCCGCGGCCGGGGAGAACGAGCGGACCTCGAACGACGAGCTGCGGCGCGCGCTCGCCGCGGCCCGGCCGCAAGCGAAGTGGCTGACCGACGAGCTGGAGACCACCGAGCTGCCGCCGGGTGAGTGGTGGGCCGTGGACGCGGTCGAGGGCAACGTCAACCACGTGCACGGGCTGCCGGAGTGGTGCGTCAGCGCGACCCTGCTCCGCGACGGCGTCCCGGTGCTCGCCGCCGTGTACCAGCCCGTCCCCGACGTCGTGCACAGCGCGGTCCGCGGCGGCGGCGCGTTCGCGAACGGCCGGCGTCTGAGCGTGTCCGCCAAGGCCGAGCTCGGGGCCGCCATCGCCACCACCGGCCAGGCCGAAGCCGGCCAGAGCGACACCTACCGGCGCATCGGCGAGTCGATCACGACGATGCTCGGCGCCGCGCTGCTGGTCCGCGCGACCGTGCCCTCGACGTTCCCGATGCTGCTCGTCGCGGCCGGGCACGCCGACCTCTTCTGGCAGTACCGGCCCACGCTGCCCGGCGTCGCCGCCGGCGCGTTGTTCATCACCGAAGCGGGCGGGACCGTGACCGACCTCGCCGGACAGCCGTGGCGGCCCGGCAGCGCCGACATCCTCGCCAGCGCGCCCGCGCTCCACGCCGCGGCGCTGGCCACTCTGTCCACAGTGAACTGAAGGGAACCACCATGGAACTCACGATTCTCGGCGCCACCGGCGCCACCGGGACCGAACTCGTCCGGCAGGGCCTGGAACGCGGGCACACCGTCACCGCCGTCGCCCGCGACCCGGCCCGGATCACGCTGCCGCCGTCCGGCCGGCTGAAACGCGTCGCGGGTGACGTCCTCGACCCGGACTCCATCGGCCGCGCGCTCAAGGGCGCCCGGACCGTCCTGTCCGGACTGGGGATCACCGGTGCACCGGGCGTGCTGACGGCGGGTGCTCGCGCGGCCGTCGACGCCGGACCCGACTTCGTCGTCTGGCTCGCCGCGTTCGGCACCGGCGACTCGGCTCCGCACGCGGGCGCGTTCACCCGCGGGCTGCTGAAGACGTTCATGCGTAAGGAGCTGGACGACCGCACCACGGCGGACGCGATCGTGCTCCGGGGCGGCGGCACGGTGTTCCACGCGGGGCCGCTGTCCGACGGCGAGCTGAGCCCGGCCCGGCGCACGGTGCCGCTGGAGTCCGCGCCGCGGCGGTTCTTCCCCGCGCGCGTCAGCCGCGCCACGGTGGCGGCCGCGATGCTCGACGAGGCCGAACAGCGGCGCTACGGCGGCGGCATCGCCGTCCCGCTGGAGCGGTGAGCGCCGTGGACATCGAACTCTTCGGCTACGACCCGATCGTCGACCGCGCCCCGGTGCGCTGGCCCGGCGACGCCCGCGTGGCGTTCTACGTGGGCCTCAACATCGAGCACTTCTACGTCGACCGCCCGTCGGTCAGCTTCAACGAAGCGACGTCGAAGCTGGTGCCGGACCCGATGAACTACGGGTGGCGCGACTACGGCGCCCGCGTCGGGATCTGGCGGCTGATCGACGTCCTGGACCGGCAGGGGATCCGGGCCAGCGCGCTGCTGAACTCCGACGCGGGCGAGCGGTACCCGCGGATCGTCGAAGCGGGCCGGGACCGCGACTGGGCCTGGTTCGCCCACGGGAAGTCGAACTCGCTCCCGCAGACCGGAATGGCCGAAGACGAAGAACGCGCGTTCCTCACCGGAATCCTCGACAGCATCGAGAAGACGACCGGCCGGCGGCCGCGCGGGTGGCTCTCCCCGGGGCTGACCGAGACGTTCGACACCCCGCGGCTGCTCGCCGAACTCGGCGTCGACTACGTGCTCGACTGGACCAACGACGACCAGCCGTACGCGCTGAACGTCCCCGGCCTGCGGTCCGTGCCGTACACCCTCGAGCTCGCCGACACCCAGCTGTTCCACGTCAAGAGCATGACGGGGCCCGACTACGTCCAGATCGTGCGGGACCAGTTCGACCAGCTCTACGCGGACTCGGCGGCCGGCGGGCGGGTGATGGCGTTGTCGCTGCACCCGTACGTCTCGGGGCAGGCGTTCCGGGTGAAGTACGTCGAGCAGGCGCTGGCGTACATCGTCAACCACCCCGGCGTGTGGGTGACGACCAGTGACAAGATCGCCGCGCACCGGTAGGGCCGGCCGCGCTGGTCCAGCGGACGGTGGACGCGGGTGCGCCGGGAGTCGTGGTCCGCGTCGACGCCGGTCACGGGCCGCCGGTCGAGCTGGCCCGGCAAGCGCCGTGGACCACGGCCGACCACCGGCTGAGTGCCGGTGACGAGCTGCGGGTCGGGTCGAACACCAAGACCATGGTGCTGCAGCTCGTCGGCGAGAAGCGGCTCGGCCTGGCCGATATCCGGCTGCGGCCGTGGACGGCGGACCACGCTGTTCCGGCAGCGGATCATCGAGCCGCTCGGCCTGAAGGACACTTACTACGGCGCCCCGGACCGCCGGCCCGGAACACGACGGGCACACCGACGTCACGGGGATCGATCCGGACTGGGCGGGCGCCGCGGGCGGGGTCGTGTCGACCGCGCGGGACTGGGACCGGTTCCGCACGGCGTTGCTCGTGCCGGCGGCACAGCTGCGGGAGATGACGACGATGATCTCGGTCGACCCGGCGAATCCGCCGGCCGGGAGCTACGGGCTGGGGCTCGCGCAGCTGAACACGCCGTGCGGACGGTTCCGGCCACATGGGCGGCATTCCGGGCTACCGGTCCGACCTCTTCGCCGACCGCACGGGAACGCGCACGGCCGAGGTGTTCGTCACCGAGCAGCAAGGGCTCCTCGAGCCGGATCTCGGGGCCGCGCAGCAGGCGCTGGTCACCGGGGCGGTGTGTGCCATGTACGGGAAAGCTAGCCCGTGAGGGCCTGCGTGCCGAGCACGGTGACCAGCGCGAGGCGTTCGGCGTCTTCGGTGCCGGGTTCGGCCGTGTAGAGCATGACGCGCTGGTCGCTGCCGGCCACGGTGAGCGTGTCGCAGTCCAGCGTCACGGGTCCCGCGTGCGGGTGGTCGACGATCTTCCGCGCGGACTCGTGGTGACCGACCGCGCCGGAGTCCCACAGCTCGCCGAACCGGTCGCTGTGCGCGCGCAGCTCGGCGACCAGCCGCCGCAGGCCGCGGTCGGCGGGGTAGCGGCCGGCGGCGGCCCGAAGGTCGGCGACCAGCATGGCTTCCATCGCCCGCTGCGACTCCGGCGTGTGCCGGACGCGGGTGCCGGGGCCGATCAGGTTGCGCCACACGGCGTTGCGCTCGTGTCCACGCCACCCGGACGGGTCACCCAGCAGCGCCGCGTACGGCGGGTTCGCGACCAGGAGCGTCCAGGCCGCGTCGTAGACGGCGACGGGTGTCCCGGTGAGCCGGTCCAGCAGGCGCTGGACGCTCGGGGTGAGGTACGCGGGCACGGTGTCGGGGCCGGGCGGCGTGAGCCCGGCCAGGTGGAACAGGTGCTCGCGCTCGGGCCGCGACAGCCGCAGCGCCCGCGCCAGGGTCTCGATGACCTGGGCGGACGGGTGCGACGCGCGGCCCTGCTCGAGCCGCGTGACGTAGTCGGCGGAGATCCCGGCCAGCAGGGCCAGTTCCTCCCGCCGCAGGCCGGCCGCGCGCCGGTGGCCGCCGGTGGGCAGCCCGGCGGTGTCCGGTGCGACCCGGTCACGCCAGCGCCGCACCGCCTGCCCGAATTCCGCGTTCGCCATGGGGTCCAGTGTGCGCCGCCGGCGTCGGACGTGCCTGGTACCAGCGGTCCCAGGAAGACCCGACGGCTGGTGGCCGGGGCCGGCCGGGGCGAACGTGGATCCCATGACACTCACCGAATCCCCGGTCTGGTTCATCACCGGCTGCTCCACCGGCCTCGGCCGCGCGCTCGCCACCCACGTCCTCGAACGTGGGTGGCGAGCGGCGGTCACCGCCCGCGACCCGCGGACCGTCGCGGACCTCGTCGGCCGCCACGGCGATCGCGCGCTCGCCCTCACCCTCGACGTCACCGATCCCTCGCAAGTCACCGCCGCGGTCACCCGGGCCGAGGAGGCGTTCGGCCGGATCGACGTCCTGGTCAACAACGCCGGTTACGGCTACCTCGCCGCCGTCGAGGAAGGCGACGACGCCGAGGTGCGCACGCTGTTCGACACCAACGTCTTCGGGCTCGCCGACGTGACCAAGGCGGTGCTCCCGGGCATGCGCGCCCGGCGCTCCGGCCACGTCGTCAACGTCTCGTCCCTCGGCGGCCTGGCCGGTTTCGGGGCCACGGGCTACTACCACGCGACGAAGTTCGCCGTGGAAGGCTTGTCGGAGTCCCTGGCCGCCGAGGTGGCGCCGCTGGGCATCGGCGTGACCATCGTCGAGCCCGGCGCGTTCCGCACGAACTGGTCCGGGCCGTCGATGAAGCAGTCCCCGATCCGCATCGACGACTACGCCGAGACGGCCGGCAAACGCCGTGAAGCGACCCTGGCGACGTACGGCAGCCAGCCCGGCGACCCGGCGCGTGCCGCGGAGGCGATCGTCACCGCGCTGGCGGCCGACGAGCCGCCGTTGCGGCTGCTCCTCGGCGCGGCCGCCCTGACGGTGGCGTACGGCAAGATCGAGGCGCTGCGGCGTGACTTCGCGCGGTGGGAAGACGTCAGCCGGAGTACGGAGCTTTAGTGTCCTTTGTGGACTCGGCGATCACCCGGGCGACCACCTCGGGCTGC
Organism: Amycolatopsis sp. NBC_00348; assembly: GCF_036114655.1. Classification (NCBI taxonomy): domain Bacteria; kingdom Bacillati; phylum Actinomycetota; class Actinomycetes; order Pseudonocardiales; family Pseudonocardiaceae; genus Amycolatopsis; species Amycolatopsis sp. NBC_00348. Next base: position 10,233,517 of record NZ_CP107994.1, read on the forward strand.
GAGAGCGGAACCGCGTGGGACGCGTCGACCTCGGTGATCGTCGAGCCCGCCCGTTCGGCCATCCACCGCTGGGCTTCCGTCGGGATCGACCGGTCCGACGTCGCGATCACGGCCCAGGACGGCAGCGTCCGCCAGGTCGCCGGCCGGTCGAAGGTCTGCGAGAGCGCCGTCGGGTCGAAGGGACGCTGGGCGGCGGCCAGCACCCGCGCCTCGGCCGGCTCGACGTCGGCGGCGTAGGCCGGGGCGAACATCGCCGGCCGCAGGTAGGCCTCCTGACCGCCCGGGTAGTCGCGGAAGAGCAGGTTGTCGGGGCCGAGGAGGCTGCCGGGGAACTTGCCGTTCAGCTCGCCGGCCGTCTCGCCGGCGTCCTGCTGGAACGCGGCAACGAACACGAGTGCCCGCACCGCCGGGGTGAGCGCGTCCGGCGCGGAGATGACGGAGCCGGCGTAGGAGTGGCCGGCGACGACCAGCGGGCCGGGCAGCGTGTCGAGGAACCGGCGCAGGTAGGCGACGTCGCCGTCCAGGGAACGCAGGGGCAGGGCCGGCGCGATGACCTGGTGGCCGTCGGCCTGCAGGGTCGCGGAGACGTGGCGCCACACCGAGGCGTCGGTCAGGGCGCCGTGGACGAGAACGATGGTCTTGGTGGTCATGGCGGAAAGTCTGGGCGCTCGCGTCGCCGTCGAGAAGTGGCAGCACTGCCTACAAGCGCTACGATCCTGCCATGACCCGTCACCGGATGGTCGTCGTCCTGCTCGACGAAGTGCTCCCGCTGGACTACGCGATCCCGTTGCACGTCTTCGCGCGGGAGGCGCCGGAGGCCTACGACGTCGTGACCGCGTCGGTCGACGGCCGCCCGGTGCCGGTCGCGGGCGGGACGTCCGTGGTCCCCGACGGCGGCCTCGACCTGCTGCGCAAGGCGGCCACGGTGATCGTGCCCGGCTACGCGGGCGCCGCCGAGCGGGAGCTGCCCGGGGCGGTGGTGCGGGCCGCCGCCGCCGCGCACCGGCGGGGCGCCCGGATGATCTCGATCTGCTCGGGCGCGTTCGCGCTGGCGGCCGCGGGCGTCCTCGACGGGCTGACCGTGACGACGCACTGGTCGCTCTGCGACGAGCTGGCGGCCCGGTTCCCGGCGGTGACGGTGGACGGGTCGCTGCTCGTCGCCGAGACCGGGACGGTGCTCACGTCCGGCGGCGTGACGGCCGGCGTCGACCTGTGCCTGCACGTCCTGCACCGCGACCTCGGCGCCACGGCGGCGCGGCACGTCTCGCGCCGCATCGTGATGGCCCCGCGATCGCCGGACGGCCAGCAGCAGTTCGTCGAGAAGAAGGTGGTGCCGCCCGGCGACGACGTCATCGCGCGGGCCCAGCAGTGGCTGCTCACGGCGTTGGGGGAGAACCTGTCCGTGCGAGACATGGCCGAGCGGGCGCGCATGTCGGAGCGCACGTTCCACCGCAGGTTCCGCGAGCGGACGGGCCTGCCGCCGCTGTCGTGGCTGCGCGAGCAGCGGATCGCGCAGGCGAAGGAGCTGCTGGAGAACTCGGACCGGCCGATCGAGGAGATCGCCCGGGCCGTCGGCCTGGGCACGGCGGCCAACCTGCGAGCACAGTTCCGCCGCGCGACGAACGTGTCACCGCGGGAGCACCGGCGGCTGTTCGCGTTCGGGCAGGCGAGCTGAAAGCGGTCAGTGGCTGGGTAACGGCTGGTGCGTTCGGTATCGCGAAGCACTGCTGTTGTTCGACTTCGCGGTCGTGAGTGTTTAGGGCGGTTCTAACCGCCCTAAACACTCACGACCAGCCGCGGCAGAGGACTGGAGAGCGGGAGCGGCGTACCTCTTCGCCTACGTTCCGGCTCTGATCGTCAACCTGCTGCCCGTGCCGGGGCGTTCACCCGACCTGGTGTGGCGAAACTTCACGCGTTCGGGCAGGCGGGGTGAAAGCGGTCCAACCCGAGCACCCGGAAGTGGACCAGTCGTCGGGTGATCGCCGGGCTTAGCGTGGGAGCCATGACTGGTGCACCACCGCGGACGAACTCCGTGCTCACGATGCTCGCCTCGCAGGCTCCGTCCATTCCGGACGGTGCGCACGTGATGACCGCCACGATCGAGCTGCCGCCCGGGGACGCGGGGACGCCGCCGCACCGGCACTCCGGGCCCGTTTTCGGGTACATGCTCGAAGGCGAGATGGTCTTCGAACTCGAAGGCGAGCCCGAACGCGTCATCAAGGCGGGTGAAGCGTTCTGGGAACCCGGCGGCGACGTGATCCACTACCAGGCGGCGAACCACCTCGCCGACCGGTGGAGCCGGTTCGTCGTGGTGATGATCTGCGCGCCCGGCCAGGAGATGCTGACGTTCGTCAGCGCCGAAGAGCTGGCGGAGAGGGGGCGGTGATGCGGATCTTCCTCGCCGGGGCGTCCGGTGCCGTCGGCCGCCGGGTGGTGCCCGCGCTGGTCGCCCGGGGGCACGACGTCGTCGGCCTGACGCGGCATTCCGCCGCGCAGGTCGAAGCGCTGGGCGCGACCGCCGTCGTCGGTGATGTGTACGACGCCGCCGGGCTCACCTCCCTGGTCCGCGACGCCCGGCCCGACGTCGTGATGCACCAGCTCACCGACCTCGGCGCCGGGGATCGCGCGGCCAACGCGAAGGTGCGCACGGCCGGCACGCGCAACCTCGTCGACGCGGCGCTCGCGGCGGGCGTCCGGCGGATCGTCGCCCAGAGCATCTCGTGGGCCTGCGAACCGGGCACCGGGCCCGCGACCGAGGACACGCCGCTCGACCTCGGCGCCGCGCCCGAACGGCGTGGCACGGTCGACGGCGTCGCGTCGCTGGAGGCCGCCGTCGCCGAGCTGCCCGAGTGGGTCGTGCTCCGCTACGGCACGCTGCACGGCCCGGGCACCTGGTACGAACCCGGTGGCCTGATGACACAGCTCGCCCAGGCCGGAAACCTGCCCGCCACCGGGGATGTCTCCAGTTTCGTCCACGTCGACGACGCCGCCACGGCCGCCGTCGCGGCGCTGGACTGGCCGTCGGGCGCGGTCAACGTCTGCGACGACGAGCCCGCGGCGGGCCACGACTGGGTGCCCGTCTTCTGTGCCGGCGTCGGTGCGCCGGAACCCCGGCGCGTGGACGGCGAACGCGCCGGGTGGGCCCGCGGGGCCGCCAACGGCCGCGCGCGGAAGCTGGGCTGGGCAGCCGGGACGTCCTGGCGGGCCGGGTTCACCAGGGCTTGATCGCGGCGTCGGCGAGCAGCTCGGCCAGGGCGTCCAAGGCCGGCCCCCACGCGTGCTGCGGCGGCGTCGCGTACCCGATGATCAGCCCGGATTCGGGGCGGCCGGCGGAATGCCAGTAGCCGGCGGCGTTGATCCCCTGCAGCCGCAGGCCCGCCGCGAGACCGGCGTCGATCACGCGCTTCTCCTCCTGCCGGGACGCGAGCGGCAGGAGCGCGTGGAGCCCGGCGGGGATGCCGTCCAACGGGGCGAGGCGGGCGGCCAGCTCGGTCCGCCGTTTCCGGTAGACCTGGCGGGCGCGGCGGACGTGCCGGTCGTAGTCGCCGCGGTCGAGCAGGTCGGCGATCGCGAGCTGGGCGGGTGTGCCGACCGTGGCGCCGGTGGCGGCGACGGCGTCGAGCACGGGGATGCGCAGCCGTCCGGGCACGACCAGCCAGCCGATCCGCAGCCCGGGCGCGAGCGTTTTGCTGGTGCTGCCGGCGAAGACGACGTGGTCCGGGGCTTGGGCCTGCAGGGCGCCGACGGGGTTCTGGTCGTACCGGAACTCGCCGTCGTAGTCGTCCTCGACGACGATCCCGTCGTGCTCGCGCGCCCACTCGAGGAACGCGGCCCGCCGGCCGGGGCTCAGCACCACGCCGCGCGGGTGCTGGTGGGCGGGCGTCAGCAAGGCGGCGCCCGCGTCTCCGGGGAGGCTGGCGCCTTCCGCATCGACGGCCAGGGGAGTGGTCGCCAGCCCGGCCGCGTGGATCACGGACCGGTGGTGGGCGAGCCCGGGATCCTCGGTGCCGATCGTGCGGACGCCGGTGTCGCGCAGGGCGCGGGCCAGCACCGCCAGCCCGTGCGTGAAGCCACTGGTGACCACGACGGCCCCGGCGTCGACGCGCACGCCCCGGGCGCGGGCGAGGTAGGTCGCGACGGCTTCGCGCAGGCCCTTCAGCCCGGCGGGATCGCTGTAGTCCATGCTTTCGCGGCTCGCCGCGGCGAGCGTCCGCCGAACGCCGGCGGCCCAGAGGGCGCGCGGGAACAGGCTGAGATCCGGCCGCCCCGGCCGCAGGTCGAAACCGGCCCGCGACGGTGTCTCCGGCGCGGGTTTCCCGGGCGGCCGGGTATCGGCGACGCGGGTGCCGGAGCCGGTCGCGCTGACGAGCCGACCTTCGGCGACGAGCTGCGCGTACGCCTCGACGACGGTGCCCCGCGCGACCCCGAGGTCCTGGGCGAGACTGCGCGAGCCGGGCAGCTTGGTCCCGGCGGGCAGCCGCCCGGAGGAAACGGCATCCCGCAGCGCGGCTTCGAGGGCCCGGCGCCCGGTCCCGACGTCGAGGTGCAGGTCGACGCCGAGCACGCGCTTTCCCACGTCCGCACCGCCCTTTCCCCGCCGTCGAAGACCATTGTCGCCCGGCGTCGTCACCGCGGCCGCGCCGGCCGAAGCGGCGGCCGGCTACGCGCGGCGGACCACCATTGCCGGCAAGACCGCGCAGCCCGGCAACGTGAACTACCTCCGGCAGATCACTCGAAGAACTTGAGGCTCCAGCCGGTGTCGGTGGTCGCGCCCGGGACGTTGGCCCGGCGGTAGGTCGTCGAGCCCCACCAGCAGAACGTGCCGGAGTACCAGTAGCGGTTCGCCCACGAGTACGGCGTGCCCTTGGCCACGGCGTGGTACATCAGCGGGAACTTCGGCCCGGCGGGCGGGCTCGTCGCGATGTCGCCGTTCAGCAGGACGAAGCTGTGGCTGCCCGGCCCGTCGACGTGCAGGGTCGGGTCCCAGCCGGCCATCATCGTCTCGCGGTGGGAGCCGAACAGGCAGCCGTTCGACTTGTACCAGTCCCAGACGTAGGCCGGGTCGCCGCCGGCGCGCAGCCGGACCTCGCCGAGGCAGTACTGGTCGCTCCAGCTGCCGTTGGTGGAGTAGACGATGTGCAGCTGCCCGTTCGGGTCCTTGATCGCCGTGGGCGCTTCGTTGATGAAGGGGTTGCCCACCACGCGTTCCCAGCTCTCGCGCGGCTGCGAGATGACGTACCGCGCGCCGGTCGGCGTCGTCGGGCCGCTCATCCGGGCCAGGTACAGGTTCTGCTCGACGTTCGTGTCGCCCGCCCAGCCCGACCAGACGAACCAGCGTTGCCCGCCGAAGGTGAACAGCGTGCCGTCGATGGCCCACTTGCCGTCGGGCAGCGCGAGCTGCGTCTCGGCGGTGTACCCGCTGTCGGCGACGGCGGAGCTGATGACGTACATCCGGTGCGCGGTGCCGGTCCCGGCCGAGAAGTAGATGTAGAACCGCCCGCCGTCGACGACGATCTCGGGCGCCCACACCTCGCCGCGGCCCCGGGTGTCGGACCAGACCTGCCGGGCGGGCGCACTCGCCGCGGCGTCGGGGGAGGAGCCGGCCCGGACGGCGATCCCGCCCCCGGTGGACTGCGCGGCGAAGTAGGTGGAGCCGACGCGCAGCACGCTCGGATCGGCGGCCCGCAGCCCGGTCTGCCCGGCGTCGGCACTCGACGTTGGAACCAAGCAGGCGACGGCCAGGAGCAAGAGGACGGCGATCCGTTTCATGGCCACATCCCGGGGTCAGCACGGAGGTTCCGAGGATCGCGCGCCGTTAGCACCCGCCGATAGGGCCGGGAGATCTTGCTCGGTTCAGCCGGGGCGAAATTGGTCTGTTCCAGTGACCGCCAGGCGCTAGGGCGTGGCCTGCAGCCGTTCGAGCACGTTCTGCACGATCCGCCGCGCGGGCTGGATGAGGACGGCGGGGACGACGAACACCGCCACCCACATCACCGTGCCCACGGCGTTGGAGACGTCGACCGCGTGCGCGATCCCGCTGTCCGGTGCGGCGTAAAGGATGTACGCCCGGATCACGCCGGCGCCCACCATGAGCGCGCCGAGCGTGGCCGTGAGCAGCCGCTGCCACCGGCGGTAACGCGGCTCTTCCGTCCACGCGAGTTCGAACGCCTTCTCCCGCGTCGGGTCGCCGAAGCTCGCCATCGACGCCGCCGTCGTATGGGCGAGCGGCCGGCGCCGGCCGAGCGTCACGAGGCAGAACACGCCCCCGACCAGGATGTAAGCCACTTCGCGCAGGGCCGCGACGCGCGGGCTCTGCGTCGCCAGGGACACCGTGATCGTCACCGCCAGCTCGGTGAGCACCAGGAGCCCCATCAGGTCGATGCGCCGCCGGCGGATCGTGACCGCCACCGCGACGGCGCCGACCGCGATCGCCGGGATCACGAGCGCCCAGAAGATGCCGACGCCGAAAGCGCGAAAGAGGTAATAGAGGCCGAATGAAAGCGCAATCTCGAGCAGGGTGGTCAGCAGGCCGGGCTTGGGTGTCATGATCGCTCCTTTCGCGGGACGAAGTAGGCGTCCCAGGCGAGCGTCCCGGCGGCGAGGTCGGCGGACACCCCGCGCACCCACGCCAGCTCGGCCTCGGTGACCGCGCGGGTGTACTCGTGTTCGAGCAGGTGCACCCGGGGGACGTGGTGCTCGATGGACGCGGTCAGCACCGCCTGCGTCGCGGTCAGGCGACGCTCGAGTTCCGCGGCCCGCAGGTCCAGCTGCGTCCGCACGTCGCCGGAGTCGAGCAGGTGGAGGAACGACACGACGGCCGGGAACAGCGGGAACTCCGCGGCCGGCGTGGCGACGGTCTCCCGCAGGCCCGCCAGCAACGTCTCGCGGCCGGCTGCGGTCAGGGCGTAGACCGTGCGCTCCGGATGACGCGTGTCGCGCTCGACCGCGTGGACCTCGACCAGGGCGTCGCGCACCAAGCGATCGAGGGCGGCGTGGAGGCCGGAGCGGTTGCGGACGTTGACGACCAGGTCGACGCCGCGTTCCTTGACCAGCTGCTGCATCCGGTACGCGTGCATCGGTTCCTCGGCCAGCAGGGCCAAGACCGCGACAGCGATCGGGGAGAGGTGTCCGCGTGGTGCCATAGTACGTACTGTACTAGAACGTGCTGGACTACGCGAACTGCGAGAAGGGCCGGGCGCCCGTCAGCGCCCGGCCCTCGTCAGTTCACTTCGTGGAGCGGATGGCGCGCCGACGGGTCCACAGCAGCAGGGAACCGCCCGCGGCCAGGAGCGCGAGGCCCCAGTAGACGCCCGTCAGGCTGACGCCGGTCGAGGCGAGGTTGTCCGGCCGGAACGCGACGTCCGGGACCAGGTCTGTCCCCGAGCCGCCGGGAGCGCCCGGCCCGCCCGGGTTGCCGGCCGGCGGGAGTGTCGCGCAGCTCGCGGCCAGCGTGACCGTCGGCTCGTCGAGCGCGTCGCCGGCCTGGTAGAAGCCCGCGAAGGCGTCCGAGCTGGTCAGGGCCGCCTTGATCGCCGACACCGTGAGCGTGCCCGCGCCCGGCGTCGTCGTGGCCGTGGCCAGGTCGAGGTTCGCCAGCGCCACGCCCGGTTTGCTCACCGGCGGCGACGGCGCTCCGGCGGTCGTCCGCAGTTCGACGTCCGCGGAGAGCGTGCCCTTGCCCTGGGCGACCGTGACCTTCGGGTTGGCCAGGACCAGCGTGAAGAAGTGCGCGGGGTAGCTGAACGCGACCTGGCCGCCGAACCGGGCGGTGAACTCGCCCGCCGCGGTGTACTGGCCGCTGCCGAGCGGGAAGCGGTACGCGCCGGTCGGGATCGCCTTCCCGGCCACCTCGTCCACGTTCGTGACCTCCGCGCCCTCTGTCGCGGTGATCGTGGTGCCGGTGCCGCCGCCGACGTAACTGCGGAAGCTCTTCTTGAAGCCCCACAACAGGTTTCCCCGCGTGAGCGCGCCGGGGGAGAGCGCGCAGGTCGACGGCGGCGTCGTCGTCGAGGAAGGCGGCGGGGTGGTCGTCGGCGGCGTCGTGGCCGGGGGCTCGGTGCCGCCGATCTTGCCGGGGAAGACGAGCTTGCCCGCGTCGAGGTCCGCCGCGGCCGGGTAGAACCCGGCGAACGCGCCCGCGCCCGCTTCGGTGAGCGTGGCCGAGGCGATGTCGGCGACGACGTTGCCACCCTCCTGCCGCGGCGTTGCCGTGAACTTCAGGTCCGCGAAGTCCACTTCGGACGGCGCCCGCACCTGCTCGGGCGCGGCCTTGGTGCCGTAGAAGGAGTAGCCGACGGTCGCGCTCAGCTTGCCCGTGCCGTCACCGGCGAAGGTGACCTTCGGGTTGGACAGCTCGAAGTTCCAGATCAGGTGCGGTTCCAGCACGAAGGTGACGCGCCCGCCGAAGGCGACCGAGCCCTTGCCGGTCTTCCCGTCGAACGTCGACGGGCCCGCCGGCCAGCGGTAGGGCGACGGCGTGGCCGTGGCGCCCCGGTCGGCCGTCGCCGTGCCGCCGAACCGCTCGATGTAGGACCGCCAGGTCTGCTTGAGGCCCCAGTCCAGGCCGGTCGTGGCCGCGGGCGGCGGGTCGCCGGCGCCGGTGAACTTCAGCGCGGTCGTGCTGTCCCAGGTCAGGTCCGGGGTGTCCCAGCCGAACACGTAGACGCTGAACGGCTGCGACGCGGCGTTGTAGGTGGCGCCGGCCGAGGTGTACTCGGCCTTGACCGGGACGGTCAGCTCCCAGCTGCCGTCGGCGTTCAGCGGGATCTGGACGCCGACCGCGTCCTTCTTGACCAGCTTGCTGACCTGGAACCCGGTCGCGGTGCGGGTGCGGACGTCGTCCTTGGCCGGGCCGACGCGGACGCCGAACCCCTTGCCGTCGTTGGCGTCCGGGGCGAACCCGGTGCCCTTGACGGTGATCGACGTGCCCGCGGGGTCCAGTCCGGTGGCCGGGGTGACGGTGACGGCGGGGGCCGTCGCGGCCGAGGCCGGGGGCGCACCGACGGCGCCGAGCACTGCCGCGGCCACCGCGACGGCAGCCCATCTTCGCAGGTTCACGAATCGGTTCCTTCCTGATCGGGGGAGCTCCCGCGGCGACGCCGCAGGAGGGGCGGGACGGTGAGCGCGGCCGCCGTCACCAGCAGGGCGACGGCGGACACCACCCACCACAGCGCGCCGCGTGACGCCGGGGCTTCGGCGGCCGCGGGCTGCGGAGTCGGGGTCGGATCCGGGCTCGGCGACGGCGCAGGCGACGGCGTCGGCGACGCGACCGTCGGTGTTGGACTGTCGCTTGTGGACGGCAAGACCGTCGTGGCCGGCGCCGGAGCGGGCGGTGCCGCGGCCTTCGTCGGGACGGCGAAGGTGACCGGCGTGAAGGTCTCGTTGTTCGCGTTGACCACGCCGTGTGCGCCGACCGTGATCAGTCCACAGCGGACGGTGAGGCAGTCGACGTCGACGACCCGGCCGTCGCGGTCGGTCGCGCGGAACCGGGCGCCGGGCACGACGAGCTGCGTGCTCCACGAACCGTCGGCCGAGAGCTGCCCGCCGTTGGCCGACGACGCCGTGTCGCTGCCGGGGAACGCGACGAACCGCTGGAAGCCGCGGTTGTCCTTGCTCTCCTTGTCGGGCACGTACCGGTAGGTCGCGCCCGCGGCGCCGCCCTTGCTTGGCTGCCACGCGCCGCCGGCGACCCAGCCGAACAGCACGTAGATCCCGCCGTACCCCTTCGGCACGGACTGGAACCCGCTGCCGCGGACGGTCAGCGTGGTCGCGTAGTCCGGGTCGGCGGCGGCCGGCGACACCTGGACGCGCGCCCCGGCGGCCTGCGCCGGGAACGCCGTCGCCAGGAGCAGCCCGGTCACCAGCACACTCGCAGCGGATCTGCGCATCAGCTCTCCTTCGCCGATCGGTAAGGCAGGACAACGGGCTTTCCGGTCCTGGGGTGCGGGAACACCTCGACGCGATGGCCGTAGACGTCGCTCAGCACGGCCTCGGTGAGCACGTCGGCCGGCGGCCCGAGCGCGACGAGCGAGCCGTCCCGCAGCAGCGCGACGCGGTCGGCGTGCGCCGCTGCGAGCCCGAGGTCGTGCAGCACGACGAGCACGGCGTCCCCCTCGCTCGCGCGCCGCGCGGCCAGCGTCAGCACCTGTTCGGTGTGGCGCAGGTCGAGGGCCGCGGTCGGTTCGTCGAGCAGCAGCAGGCCGGCGTGCTGCGCGAGGACGCGGGACAGCGCCGCGCGCGCCTGTTCGCCGCCGGACAACGTCGTGAACCGGCGGTCGGCGAAGCCGGCGAGGTCGGTCGCCGCGAGCGCGGCGTCGACGGCGGTGTCGTCGTCGGCCTCGGCCGGGGTGCGCCGCCACGGCGCCCGGCCCATCCGCACGACCTCGGCCACGGTGAAGGGGAAGCTCACGGTGTGCTGCTGCGGCAGGACCGCCCGGCGCCGCGCGAGTTCCGCCAGCGACCAGGACGTCAGGTCGGCGCCGGCGATCCGGACGGTGCCCGCGTCCGGCGTCAGGTCGCCGGCCAGCAGGGCCAGCGCCGTCGACTTGCCGGCGCCGTTCGGCCCGGCCAGTGCCAGGACTTCGCCGGGCCGGACGTCGAGGGAGACGTCCCGCACCAGGGGTTTGCCGTCGATCGTGTAGGTGACGCCGACGAGTTCGGCCGCGGCCTTCACGCCCAGCCTCCCGCCCGGCGCCGGGTCCGCAGCAGCAGCCAGAAGAAGAACGGCCCGCCGACCAGCGCGGTGAGGATGCCGATCGGCAGGTCGGCGTAGTCGAACAGGGTGCGCGCGGCGAGATCGGCGACGCCGAGCAGGAACGCGCCGGCCAGCAGCGACGCCGGGACCAGCACGCGGTGCCCGGGCCCGGTGACCATCCGCACGCCGTGCGGCACGATCAGCCCGACGAACCCGATGATCCCTGAGTAGGACACGGCCGCCGAGACCATCAGGGCCACCACGACGATCCCGGTCGTGCGCAGCGCTTCGACGTTCACGCCGAGGTGCCGGGCCGGGCGCTCGCCGAGCGCGAGCAGGTCGAGCCGCCGCGCGAGCATCAGGGACACGACGACGCCGACGGCCATCAGCGGCAGCACCGACCAGACGTACGGCCAGCGCGCCGAGGCCAGCGAACCCAGCTGCCAGAACACGATCTGCTCGCGCGCGGCCTGGTCGCCGGAGAACATCAGGAACGCGATCACCGCGCTCGCCACGGCGTTGACCGCGACGCCGGTGAGGATGAGCGTCACCACCTCCGACCGGCCGCGCGAGCGCGAAAGGCCGTAGACGGCCAGTGTTGTCAGCAAGCCGCCGGCGAACCCCAGCGCGGGCGTGGTGAAGGCGCCGAGGAACACCCAGCCGGCCACAATGGACAGACTGGCGCCGACCGCGGCCCCGGCGGAAACACCGACGACGGCGGGCTCGGCCAGCGGGTTCCCGAACAGGCCCTGCATCAGGGCCCCTGACACGCCGAGCACGCCGCCGACCAGCAACGCCAGCACCACCCGGGGAAAGCGGACCTGCCAGAGCGTCCCTTCGGCGAACGGATCGGCCAGGCCCGGCCCGATCCCGAACCGATGCAGCAGCGACGCGACGACGTCCGAGAGCGGGATGGCGAACTGGCCGGTGCCCGCGGACACGCACGCCACGACCACGGTCGCGACGCCGAGCCCGGCGAACAAAGCGGTGACGCGGACCGGACGGCTCATCCGGCCGACCCCGGCGCGTAGAGGGCGCGGGCCAGCGCGTCGAGCACGCCCGGCGTCTGCGGCCCGAAGCCGAGGATCTGGCTGTCGGCCATGTCGACGAACCGGCGGTGCAGCCCGGCCGGCGTCTGTGCGACGCCCGGAACCCGCAGCAGGCCATCGGGTCCGCCGACCGACTCGAGGCCCTTCGTCATGACGAGGATCACGTCCGGCCGCGCCTTGATCAGCGCTTCCGGGTTCACCGGGCGCATTCCCTCGACGCCGGCCTCGCTCGCGACGTCGACCGCGCCGAGCGCCGTGATCAGCGAGTCGGCGCCGGACCCGCGGCCGAACAGGTAATACACGCCGGCCTGGCCGCGCAGGTAAAGGAAGACTGTGCGTAGCTTCCGCGCCGGGTCGGCGGGGGCCAGCCGGGTGATTTCGGTGCGCTTGGCGGTGATGTCGCCGGTCAGCCGGTCCGCGAGGCGTTGTCCCGCTTCGGGGACGCCGAGCGCGGCGGCGGCGTCGTGGACGAGCGCGCCGACGTTGTCGAGCGAGCGCCGGGAATCCAGGACGACCACGGGAATCCCGGCGTCGCGCAGCTGCAGGACCGCGTCCCAGGGGCCGAGCGTGGTGTCGGTCAGCACCACGGACGGGCGCAGCGCGAGGATCGCTTCGGCGTTGAGCTGGTGGCCGTTGCGGGTGACCAGCGGAAGTTTCCGCGCGGCGGGGAAGCCGGTCGAGACGTCGCGGCCGACGACGTGACTGCCCAGGCCGAGGCCGAAGACCGTCGCGGCGAGCGTGCCGGCCATGTCGAAAGCGAGGATGCGGCGGGTGTCCGTGACGGTCACCTTCGTGCCCTGGTGGTCGGTGACGGTGACCGGCAGGTGCTGCGCGGGCGGCTCGGCGCCGATGTCCGGCTGGGCGAGGACAACGGTGCTGGGGCCGGTCTGCGCCTTCGGATCGGGCAACGGCGTCAGCGCGGCGAGTGGTGCGACGGGCCCGCCCGCCGGGGCGGAAGTCGTTGGTGGCACGGAACATCCGGTCACCACGGCGAGCGTGACGGCAGCGAGGAGCAACCCTCTTGACAACATTAGGTAAGCCTAACCATATTACTCGATGGATAGGTAAGGCTTACCTAATCCTGTTACGTCGTCGTGATCGAAGGGACGATCCCCGCATGTCGAAGAGATCCACCGCGCTCCGCGCCGCTCTGGTCACCGCCACCGCCGCGGCGGCCGCCACCGCGCTCGCCGCACCCGCGTCCGCCGCCGGCGGCTCGGCCACCCACAACGGCTTCGCGCTCACCGCGTCCAACGCCACCGGCCTCGCCGCCGCGGGCGAGACGGTCACGGTGACGGGCAGCGGCTTCAGCGCGCTGAACGGCTACTACGTCGCGCTGTGCGCGGTGCCCGAGGACTACAGCTACGGCGTGAAGCCCAGCCCCTGCGCGGGCGGCGACGGCCAGGGCGGCACCGGCGTCGGCCCGTCCGCGTGGGTGACGAACTCACCGGGCGGCACGTCGACGATCGCGGCCAACGGCACGTTCACCACGCGGATCCGCGTAGCCCGGGCCGGCACCGGCCTGGACTGCGGCGACCCGTCGGTGACGTGCGCGATCGTCTCCCGCCGTGACCACGTGTCGGCCAACGACCGCACGGCGGACGTGTTCATCCCGGTCACCTTCTCCTGACCGGAGCCGCGTCGCTCCGGTACGCACCGGAGCGACGCGGTCGGGACGGCCGCGGGTCGGTCACCTTTCGAGAATTCGGGGGATGCTTCATCCCGGACATCGGGCATTCGCGAGACATTCGCACCGGCCGAATAACGGACTCGTTCCAAATCGGGCCGGGAACCCGGATTCTGATCGGGCCATACGCCCATCACACTGCCCGCGGAATAATTGACCACACTCCCTGTCAGCGGAGAGGTCACGCGACCCGAATCCAGGTGTCCTGGCCGGGCGGCTGCTGTTCGCGGTGCAGCTCTTCGCAAAGCTGCACCCCCGCCACGGCTCGGTACTGGCCCACCTGGAGAAAGACGGCGTGCGAGCGACGGAGCTGTCCCGCCTGTCGTCCACGCTGACCGGTGCTGGGGCTGCTGCTGTAGCAGCGGTGGAATCGTGCGTGCCCGCCGAGCTCGGGCCGCTGTTGCGCCGCTGTGCTGCAGGTCCTGACCGGGACCGAGTGGCCGGTGCCCCCGGCGGCGCTGCGCGCTGACCAGGCCTGGGCTGCTGTTGTACCAGCGGAATCGCAGGTACCGACGGCGTCGCGTGGCCGCCGCATCGGTGGAACCGCGCGTGCTGAGCGGGACCGTTTGGCCGGTGCATCAGCGGAATCGCAGGTACCGACGGCGTCGAGTGGCCGCCGCGTCGGCGGAACTGCGCGTGCTGGCCGGGACCGTTTGGCCGGTGCATCAGCGGAATCGCAGGTACCGACGGCGTCGAGTGGCCGCCGCATCGGTGGAACCGCGCGTGCTGACCGGGACCGTTTGGCCGGTGCTCCGGCGGTGCCGCGCGCCGACCGGCTTGGGCTGGTGCTGTACCAGCGGAACCGCGCGCACCGACCAGCACCGATTGGCTGGTGCACCAGCGGCCCTGCGTTGGCTGGGCTTGAGCTGCTGCCGCATCGGCGGACCCGCGCGCGCCGATCGGCCAGCGCGCCAGCGGTACCGCCCCGCTGAACGGGACTGAGCAGCCGCTGCACCAGGGGAACCGCTGGCAATCACCGGCTCCGAGTTGCTGGCTCAGCAGGGAGCCGCAAGCGCTGACCGACCTCGATTGGCTGCCCCACCAGCGGTATCTCGGGCGCTGACTGGGCCCGAGTAGTTGCCGCACGCCTCGGGATCGCAAGCGTCGACCGAGTCGATTGGCCAGTGCGTCAGCGGCACCACACCAGTTGGACGGGCCCGAGTGGTCGGCGCAGTAGTGAAACCCGCACGAAAGCTGACCGGGTCTGGGCAGTCGTCGGGGCAGCGGAGCCGCAGGGACCGGCCGGGCTCGGCGGCCGCCGTCGCAGCAGAATCGCAAGGGACTGACCGGCACCGAGCTGTGCCGTAGCGGCGGAGCCGTAGCGGCGGAGCCGTAGCGCTGACCGGGACCGGGCAGCCCTCGCACCGGTGAGCCGCACGTGTTGACCAGGCTCTAGCAGTCGCTGAGCCAAGGGAACCGCGCGTCGACCCCGAAGCCGAGCTGCCGCTGTGCCATGGAACCGCAAGTACTTGACCAGGACCGAGCAAGCGCCCGCAGCGCCCGCAAGCCCTGACCAGTGCCACACGGCAGCCCGGCCGAGATGCAGACTGCGGCCCGTTTTCAACCAGCCGCCTGCGATGCTCGGGCCTGTCTGCGATGCCCATGCCCGGCCGGCCACGATGCCCAGGCCCGGCCAACGATGCCGGGCTCGGCTGGAGGCCCAGACACAGCCGATGCCCAGCCCCGGCCGTAGGCCCAGCCCCCCGCCGCGATGCCCAGGCCCAGCCACAATGTCGGGACCCTGCCGGACGCCAGGCCCAGCCGGACGCCCGGACCCGGCCGCGATGCCAGACTCGGCCGCGATGCCGGGGCCTGGCCGGATTCCCAGGCCCAGCCGTCCGCGATGCCAGACCCTGCCGGACGCCCGGACCCGGCCGCGATGCCAGACTCGGCCGCGATGCCGGGGCCTGGCCGGATTCCCAGGCCCAGCCGTCCGCGATGCCAGACCCTGCCGGACGCCCGGACCCGGCCGCGATGCCAGACTCGGCCGCGATGTCGGACCCAGCCGGATGCCCGGACCCGGCCGCGATGCCAGACCCTGCCGCGGACGCCCAGACCCGAACAACCCCCGGACATGCGGAAGGGCCCCGCACCACTGGTGCGGGGCCCTTCCGGCGTCAGAAGCTACTTCACTTCTTCTTGGCGGCCGACGTGCGCTTGGCCGGGGCCTTGGCTGCGGCGGGCTTCTTCGCCGCCGCGGTCTTGGTGGCGGCCGGCTTGGCCGCGGCCTTGGCCCGGGTGGTGGTGGCCTTGGCGGCGGTGGCCTTGGCCGGGGCGGCCTTGGCGGCCGCGGTCTTCGGGGCGGCCTTGGTGGCGGTCGCCGCCTTGGTCGCGGTGGCCTTGGCGGCCGGCTTCGCCGTGGTGGCGCGCGTGCGGGTGGCCGTCGCGCGGGCGGTGGCCGGCTTGGCCGCGGCCGCGCGGGGCGTGGTGGCCCGCGTGCTGGTGGCCTTCGCCGGCGCGGACGCCTTGGCGACAGCCGCACGCGTGGTGGTGGTGGCGGCGGTCGCGCGCTTGACCGGGGTCGCCTTCGGCAGCTTCTTCGTGCCGGAGATGACGTCCTTGAAGGTGGTGCCGGCGCGGAAGGCGGGGACGTTGGTCTTCTTCACGCGAACGGCTTCACCGGTGCGCGGGTTGCGCGCGGTGCGGGCCGCACGGGCGCGCTTCTCGAACACGCCGAAGCCGGTGATGTTCACCTTCTCGCCCTTGTTGACCGTCCGGATGATGATGTCGACCAGACCGTCAACGGCCTGCGAAGCCACCTTCTTGTCGCCCAAACGCTCAGACAGCGCCTCGATCAGCTGGGCCTTGTTCGTCATTCCAGTCCTCCATAGTGGAACTTGTACACGGCCCATCTCGGCCGACACTGCACACGGTATTACCAATACCGCACAAAATCCAACTGGGGGTCGAAATATTTCCTTGTACGGGGGCGGGTTCCGCCCCCTGAGAGGGGCTTGCCCGATCCCGCCCGCAACGGTCCCGGGAAGCCGACCATGGCCCTGAGCAGGCAAAACTCGGTTCCGGTGCCGTCCACAGTGGTCGTCCATATAGGACCGGTGGGGTCCCGGAAGACTTTTTCGCCGACACGCCGCGCCGGGCGCGTCCGGCGTGTGGCTGAGGCCACTCCGGCCCCGATCCCGCGCTGCGATCGGGGATCGCGGGCCCGCCGGCGGCCCCCGCGAGGCCCCGCCGGACCCCGCGGCGAGGGCCGCCGGCGCCGCTTCACCCTGGAGCCAGCGGAAGTCCGGACGGCGGCCCGGGGGAAGCCCGGCGCCGGGCGGTAACGCCGCGCCCCGCCGGGACGACCTTTCCGGCGTGCGGGACCCCGGCCGGGTGCCGCCCGAAATGCCTGTGGTGACTAAAAGATCTTCCCCGAAGGGTGAACTCACTCGTTCGGCCCAGCCGTGGCGGGCGGTGACGTCCTCGGTACCGCGGAAGGCGCAACGCCGTGTTGGCCGGGGCCGCGGACTTCCGGCGGGCTAGTCTGCGGCCGGAGGAAGCGCCGGGCGGACAGGGAGAACCGTGGACCAGGAGACTCTCACCACCGTGGTCGGACGGGTGGCGGGCACCGAGGATTCGACGCCGCTGCAGTTCCACGTGGCCATCGATCCGGAAGCCTATCTGCAGCTCGACGACGTCGTCGTGACACGGCGGGAGCTGCCGGGGCGCGGCGAAGTCGTCTCCTACGGCGTCGTGACGCAGGTGAGCGCGCGGCACGAAGGCGCCAGCTTCGGCAGCGACGTCTTCCTGATCTCGGACGGAGTCCTGCCCGCGCAGGTGCAGGAGATCGCCGAGATCGCGACCACCCGCGTCGAGCCCGAGTGCTACGTGCCGCCGCGGCCGGGCGCCGTGGTCTCCCGTGCGGTGGGGGAGGATCGCGCGCAGGCGCTGTACTTCGACAACATGAGCCGCCAGGTGGCGGTCGGCCTGGGCCGCGACGGCGAACCGGTGTTCCTCAACCTGGACTTCCTCGACGGCACGCGCGGTGCGCACGTCAGCATCAGCGGGGTCTCCGGCGTCGCCACGAAGACGTCGTTCGCGTTGTTCCTGCTGCACTCGATCTTCCGCGGCGGCGCCCTGTCCAACGCCCACAACGCCAAGGCCCTGGTGTTCTCGGTCAAGGGCGAGGACCTGCTGTTCCTCGACACCCCGAACATCCACCTCGACGCGAAGCTGCAGGAGGAGTACGCCAAGCTCGGGCTGCCCGCGGAGCCCTTCGCCTCGGTCGGGTTCTACGCGCCGCCGACGCCGTCGGACACCACGGGGAAGCCTTACGTCACCGGGCGGACCACCGGCGTCGGCGCCTTCTGGTGGACCATCGCGGAGTTCTGCGCGACCGACCTGCTGCCCTACGTCTTCGCCGACGCCGAGGACGAGCGCAACCAGTACACGATGGTCATCCACCAGGTCGCGAACCGGTTGCGGCTGGACACCACGCCGGCCGGGAAGGACGGCGCCGCCAACGTCGACGGCGTGCTGTGCCGCACCTACGCCGAGCTGATCGACGTCATCTGCGACCGCGTCACGGACGAGGAAACCCGGGCCAGCTGGGCCGGTGCGGTCACCGGCGCGGGCACGGTCAACGCCTTCATCCGCCGCCTGCGCTCGAGCCAGCGCGCGCTCAACGGCCTCATCCGCGGCGACCTCACCGACCACGCCGCGCGCAAGCTCTCCACGGAGAACCAGCAGGTGACCGTGGTGGACATCCACAACCTCGTCGAGCGGGCGCAGCGGTTCGTCGTCGGCGTGACGCTCGCCGCGGAGACCGCGCGCAAGGAAGCGGCCGGCGCGGGCGGGCTGCTGTTCACGATGCTGGACGAGCTCAACAAGTACGCGCCGCGTGAAGGCAGCAGCCCGATCAAGGAAGTCCTGCTGGACATCGCCGAGCGCGGCCGCTCCCTCGGCGTGATCCTGATCGGCGCGCAGCAGACCGCGTCCGAGGTCGAACGCCGGATCGTCAGCAACAGCTCGATCCGGATCGTCGGCCGCCTCGACGCCGCGGAGGCCTCGCGCCCCGAGTACGGCTTCCTCCCGGCCAGCCAGCGGGTCCGCGCGACGCTCGCGACGCCCGGCACGATGTTCGTGAGCCAGCCGGAGATCCCGGTGCCGATCGCGGTCGGCTTCCCGTTCCCGGCCTGGGCCACGCGGCTTTCCGAGGCGGGACAGGTACCGACGACGACGGCCGCGTCCAAGAACGCCGATCCGTTCGCGGGCCTGCCCACGCGCGGCAGCAGCGACCCGTTCGGCGACGACCCACCACCTTTCTGAGCCCCCCGGCCACAGGCGAAGAACGGAAGGACGCCGCGTGAAGTTCCTGCACACCTCCGACTGGCACGTCGGCAAGACGCTCAAGGGCCGCAACCGCCTGGACGAGCAGCGCGCCGTGCTCGGCGAGATCGTCCGGATCGCGCGGAAGGAGGCCTTCGACGCGATCCTGATCGCGGGTGACCTCTACGAGACGTCGGCGCCGTCGGCCGCCGCGCAGGAACTCGTGGTGCAGGCCCTGATGGCGCTGCGCGAAACCGGTGCCGAGGTACTGGCGATCGCCGGGAACCACGACCACGCCGCGACGTTCGAGGCGTACCGGCCGCTGCTGCGGGCCGCGGGCATCCAGCTCTCCGGCGACCCGCGCCCGGTCGCCGACGGTGGCGTCGTGTCGTTCGACGCGCGGTCGACGGGCGAGCGCGTCAACGTCGCCGTGCTGCCCTTCCTTTCCCAGCGCTACGCGGTGCGCGCCGCCGAGCTGCTCGCCGGCACCCCGGCGGACAACGTCGGCCAGTACGACCAGCGTGTGCGCGACATCCTGGAGCACCTCAAGTCCGGCTTCACCGACGGTGCCGTCAACCTCGTCATGGCGCACCTGACCGTGACCGGCGGGGCGATGGGCGGCGGCGAACGCGCGGCGCAGTCCATCTTCGAGTACCACGTGCCGGCGACGGCGTTCGGCGCCGACCCGCACTACGTCGCGCTCGGGCACCTGCACCGGCGCCAGTCGCTGCCCGCGGCCTGCCCGGTGCACTACAGCGGCGCGCCGATGCCCGTCGATTTCGGCGAACAGGACAACACGAGCGTCGTGCTGTCGGTGGAGGTGACGCCGAGCACGCCGGCGAAGATCACCGAAATCCCGCTGACGTCGGGGCGGAAGCTGCGCACCGTCCACGGCACGGTGGCCGAACTCGTCGGCCGCGCCGCGGAGTTCGGCGAGGACTACCTCCGCGTCTACGTCCGGGAAGCAACCCGGGCCGGGCTGCGCGAGGAGATCCAGGAAGCCCTGCCCAACGCCCTGGAGATCCGCATCGACCCGGAGTTCGCGGCGCCGATCACGGCGTCGGGCGGCGAACGCGCGGTGGCGGACCGGTCACCGGGCGAGCTGTTCGCGGCGTACTGCGACGAGCGGACGGTGGCGGACAAGAGGGTGCAGGCGCTCTTCGCGCGGCTGCACGACGACGAGACGAGCGGGGTGTGACATGCGACCGGTACTGCTGGAGATGACCGGCTTCGCGTCGTTCCGCGAGAAGACCGAAGTCAGCTTCGAGGACACGGACTACTTCGCGCTCGTGGGGCCGACCGGCGCCGGCAAGAGCACGGTCATCGACGCGCTCACCTTCGCCCTCTACGGTTCGGTCGCCCGCTGGGACCACGAGGGTCTCGTGGCGCCCGCACTGGCCCCGACGGCGAACCGCGCGACCGTGCGGCTGGTCTTCGACGCGGGCGGCACGCGCTACCACGTGGTGCGCGAAGTCCGCCGCAGCGGCGGCAAGAAACCCACGGTCAGCGTGAAGAACGTCCGTCTGGAACGGCTCGCCGACAACGCCGCGCTCGGCGGCCCGGACGACGAGGCCGACGCCGTCGCCGCGGACTCCGAGGTGACGCCGGCGATCGAACGTCTGCTCGGGTTGACGTTCAAGCACTTCTGCACCTGCGTCGCGCTGCCGCAGGGCGACTTCGCGGAGTTCCTGCACGCCAAGGCCGCCGACCGGCAGAAGATCCTCATCAAGCTGCTGGGCTTGGAGGTCTACGAGCGGATCGGCCGCCGCGCCAACGTGACCGCCGAGCAGCAGGCGCAGCGCGCGAAGGTCCTGGAAGAGCAGCTCGGCAGTTACGCCGACGCCACCGGGGAAGCCGTCGAAGCCCTGGCCGCGCGCATGACCGCGCTGGCCGAACTGGACGCGCGGGTCGAAACGGCGTTGCCGGGGCTGACCGACGCGACCCGCGCGCACGACGAAGCCCGGCAGCTCGTCACCACGCTCACCCGGGACCTCGCGGTCCTCGACGCGCTCGAACGCCCTGACGGCGTCGAAGATCTCGAAGCCCGGCGCCGGACCGCGGCGGAGGCGGCCACGGCCGCGCGGAGCACCCTCGACTCGGCCGAGACGGCGGACGAAGCGGCCCGCGCCGCGCTGGCCGCCGCGCCCGACCGGGGCGAGCTGGAGCGGATCCGCGCCGCCCGCACGGAACTCGTGGCCGCCGAGGAGGCCCTCCCCGGCCTGGCCGAAGGCGCGAAGACGGCGTCGCAGGCCAAAGACACCGCCGCGACGGCGGTGGCCGACGCGGTGGCGATCGTCGACGCGGCCCGCAAGACCCACGACACCACCGCGCGGGCCGCCGAGAACGCCGCCGCCGACGCCGCGCGCGTCCGCGGCGAGCGGGACCGGCTGGCCGGGCTGCGGCCGCCGGCGGATCTCGGTGACCTGTCGGCGGAGTCCGCGCGCGTCGCGAAGCGCGTGACGGCCGCGGCATCCCGGCTGACCGCGGCCGAGACCGCCGACGCCGAAGCGCGCGCCGCGCTGGCCGCCCAGCCGGACGGCGCCGCGCTCACCGCGGCCCGCACCGACGCCCGCACCCTCTACACGGTGGCCGAGACCCAGCGCAAAGCCCTGCCGGAGCACGCGGCCCGCCGCGCGGAACTCGACGCGGCGCGGACGGCTTTCACCGCGTCCGACGCCGAACTCGCCGCGGCCCGGACCGCGGTGACCGACGCCGAACGCGCCGGGCAGGCGCTGGTCCTGCGGGCCGGGCTCGCCGTCGGGCACCCGTGCCCGGTGTGCGAGCAGGAAGTCTCGGCCGTGCCGGCGCACGACGGCCACGCCCACCTCGCCGAGGCCCGCGAGCGCCAGGACCAGGCGGAGCAGCGGCGCGCGGCGGCCGAAACCGCCGTCCGCAAGCTGGAACGGGCCGTGGACCGCGACGCCGACCAGTCCGCTTCGGCGGCCGCGCAGGCGGAAGAGCTGCGCGTGGCCCTCGCGGACGTCGACGGCCCGCCGGAGTCGGCTCTGCTGCTGCGCCCGGTCGAAGCCGGTGCGTCCGAGCAGGACTTCGCCGATCTCATCGCCGCGGTGCGCGAGCGGGGGGAGTGGCTGTCCGCGACGCTCGACGCCCGCGCCCGCGTCATCGAGGCCGCCCGCGCCGCCGACGCCGAACTGGCGGCGGCCCGCGCCGAGCGCACGGCGGCCCAGCGTGCCGCCGAAGTCGTCGAGAAGTCGGCCGTGGCGGCCCGGGAAGCCCTGCGGGCGGCCCGGGATCCGCTGGTGGAGCTGGGTGCGCCGGGGATCGACGCCGACGACGTCGCGGCGGGCTGGCAGCGCCTCACGGCGTGGGCGGCGACGGCGCTCGAGGCGCGGCGCACCGCGTTGGGGGCGCTCGAAGCGGCCGCCGAAGCCGCGGGCAAGGAAGCCGTCGTCGCGGCGGACGACCTCGCGTCGGCCGAGCGGACCGCCGAAACCCGCCGCACGCAGGCGAACGACGCGGGCCTGGCCGAGCAGTCGGCACGCACCCGGCTGGACACCACCACGCGCCGCCGTGACGAACTGGTCGTGACGCTCGCCGCAGCGCCGTCCGCCGACGTCGTCACTTCGCGGCTGGCGCAGGTCGCGTCGCTCGAACAAGCCGCGCGTGCCGCCGACGCGGAGCTGCGCACAGCGCGTGCCGCGGCGAAGCAAGCCATCGACGGCCAGGCGCGCGTGAGCAAAGAAGTCGAGGCCGAGCGGCAGAAGCTGTCCCGGGCGCGCGATCCCCTCGTCGGCTTCGGCGCGCCGCCGATCGACGGCGAAAGCCTGCTGGACGCGTGGACGTCGCTGACGGACTGGGCGGCCGGGCAGGCGACCGAACGCCGTGCGCGGCTGGCCGCCGCGGAGACCGCCGAGGGATCCGCCGCGGAAGCGTTGCGCGGGGCCGAACAGCAGGTCGCCGACGACGTCACCGCGCTCGGGATCACCCTGCCGGCGGGGCCCGTGCGCGACCGGGTGCCGGTGGCGCTGGCCACCGCGCGCGCCCGCGCGGAGGCCGACCACACCGAGCTGCGGCGGCGGGTGGCCCACGTCGAAGGCCTGCGCGGCGACATCGCGGGCGCGGAGTCGGAGTCGCAGGTCGCGAAGCTGCTCGCGGATCTCCTGCGCTCGGACAAGTTCCCGCGCTGGCTGATCGCCGGGGCGCTCGACACGCTGGTCGCCGAGGCGTCCGCGTCGCTGCTGGAGCTGTCCGGCGGCCAGTTCGAGCTGACCCACGACAAGGGCGACTTCCTGGTGGTGGACCACAACGAGGCCGACGCCCGCCGCCCGGTGAAGACGCTGTCGGGCGGGGAGACGTTCCAGGCGTCGCTGGCGCTGGCCCTCGCGCTGTCGTCGCAGCTGGGCGCCATGGCCGTGGCCGGCGCGACCAAGCTGGAGTCGATCTTCCTCGACGAGGGCTTCGGAACGCTCGACGAGGCGACCCTCGACGTCGTAGCGTCCACATTGGAGAACCTGTCGGCCTCCGGCACGCGGATGGTCGGCGTGATCACGCACGTGCCGGCGCTGGCCGAGCGCGTGCCGGTCCGGTTCCTGGTCACCCGCGACGGCAGCGGCTCGCACATCACCAGGGAGGGCGCATGACCGCGGTGGCGGGGATGAGCTTCAACATCGACGCCTGGGACCCGGGGTACGGCAGCTCGATGGAGGCCGAGGAGCTCGCCCGGTCGCAGGCCGAGGTCGAGCTCGACGTCGAGGTCCCGGCGGCCGAGTGGGCGCCGATCGACCCGTCGCCGGTGCCGTCGCCGCCGGACGCCGTGCTGTTCGTGGACGGCGTCCGCCGCATCGACGCCCGCGTCTGGATCGACGACCCGGACGGCGCGAACTCCGCGTCCATCGGGATCTGCGCGTCCTACGCGGCCGGGGTGGTGTGCTGCTGCGCGGGCCGGGCCCACGTCATCGGCGCCAACGTCCGGCGCGGGCTGTTCACCGTGGCCCCGGAGGCCGCCGGCATCGAGACGACGGCCGGGCGGTACGAGGCCTTCCGCGCGACGGCCAAGGACGACAAGCCCCTCGCCGTGGTGCTGTCGTCGGCACTGCAGAGCGAGCTGGCCGATGTCGAGCTGGAGACGGCCGAACAGGCGCGCCGGGCGATCGCCGGGCACGTCGCCCACGACCTGCTCGTCGTCGACGGCCCGCTGAGCGGCCGCACGCACCTGCCCCGGGCCGTCGGGTTCATCAAGAGCCACCAGACGACGTACCTGCCGGGCGAGCTCAACGCGATGGTCGGCGAGCTCACCCCGCACCAGCGCACGCCGGTGTTCCTGATGGGCACGACGTGGGTCCGGCACTCGTGGTACCTGCGCCTGCCCTCGGACGGCGGCCCGCCGTGGTCGGGGGTGGTGCGCGTCGAGGCGGCCTCGCACCTCGCGCGCGAAGAGGTGACGGACCTGGCGAACGTCACGCAGTCGGTGCTGGGGCGCTTCGCGTCGGTCCCGTACAAGGACTCGCGGGCGCCGCAGAACCTGTACCCGATCGCCGGGCTGGAGCGCGACCTGCGGCACCGGCTCGGCGACCAGCAGTTCGTCTACCGGGCGCTGCGGCTGGCCGCTTCACGCTGAGCCGGGGCCCCGGGACGGCCGACTGGGGATGCGGCCGGCCCGGGGGTCCTTTGTGGAGGGTCAGCTCAGCGACCCGTCCCCGGTCTGCGGCGCGCCGGCCGGCTTGACCGCGACCTGCGGTTTCACCGGCTTGGCGGGCTTGGCCGACGTCGACGTTGGCGGCTTGGGCTTCGTGGTGGTCGGCTTCGGCTTGGTCGTGGTGGTCGGCGGCGGGGTGCCCAGGATGGTGAACGTGCCCGTCGCCACGCGGCCGTCCGAGCACGTGAACGTCGCGGTGTACTTCCCCGGGGTCTTGATCGCCGTGGTGTGGCCGCCGGCCCGGCCCCAGTTGCCGCCTTCGGTGAACTGCAGCGGTGCGGCGAACCCCTTCGACGTGACCGCCGTGCGCGGGCTGCAGCCGTTGCCGATCGCCGCGTGGGTCTCCGCGTCGATCCGCCCGCCGGGTTCGACCTGTGCGGTGAGTCCCCAGCTGACTTCACCGGCCGCGCTCGCCGGGGCCACCAGGGTCAGCGTCGCCGCGCCCGCCACCATTACGCCGATCAGTGTTTTCTCGAGCATCCTGCGTCCTCCCTCGTTCCTCGCCTCCTCCACGCGTGAGCCGCGAAAACGGTTGAGTCCCGGGGATGTTCATGTACGTGAACGACCATCGAGTCTATGTTTTGTTGCCACGTATGCGTTACCTTCTCCCCGGCTTGGTCCCGTTCAGTGGCGAGGGAGACTCGATGCGTTACGGCCGCCTGGTTCTTTCCGCGCTACTCGGGATTTCGCTGACGGTCCCGCTGACCGGGATGGCGGCGGCGCAACCGTGGCGCGACGCGCGTCAGCCGCCCGACCGCCGGGCCGCGCAACTGGTCGCGGCGATGACGCTGGACGAGAAGATCTCCCAGCTGCACCTGCAGCCCGACGCCGAGCACCAGCGGTTCGTGCCGCCGATCCCGCGCCTCGGCGTGCCCGGGTTCCGGATCGCCAACGGCCCGGCCGGCATGGGCCCGGCCGACGACAAGCCGCAGAAACCGGCGACCGCGCTGCCCGCCACGATGGCGCTGGCCTCGACGTTCGACACCGACGCCGCGCGCCGCTACGGCCGGCTGATCGGCAGTGAGACCCGCGCGCTCGCGCACAACGTGTCCGAGGCGCCCGACATCAACATCGCGCGCGTCCCGCGCAACGGCCGGACGTTCGAGGGGATGGGGGAGGACCCGGTGCTCGCCGGGGCGCTGGCCGCCGCCGACATCCGCGGCATCCAGGAGAACGGCACCATCGCCGAGGTCAAGCACTACGCGGCGAACAACCAGGAGACGCAGCGGCAGAGCATCGACGAGCACATCGACGAACGCACGCTCAACGAGATCTACCTGCCCCATTTCGAACAGGCGGTGACCGAAGGCCGGGCCGGGTCGGTGATGTGCGCCTACCCGAAGATCAACGGCGTCTTCACGTGCGAGAACCCCGCGCTGCTGCAGGGAAAGCTGCGTGACGACTGGGGCTTCAAGGGGTTCGTGCAGTCCGACTGGGGCGCCGCGCACAGCACCGTCGGCTCGGCGAACGCGGGCATGAACCTCGAGATGATCGACGGCACCTGGTACGGCGACAAGCTGAAGCAGGCCGTGCTCGCCGGGCAGGTCACCGAGCAGCGCGTCGACGAACTGCTGCTGCCGCGGTTCCGGACGATGTTCGCCTTCGGCCAGTTCGACCACCCGCCGGTGCTCACGCCGCTGCCGACCGCCGAGCACGACGCGGCCGCGAAGCAGTTCGCCGAGCGCGGCATGGTGCTGCTGCGCAACGAGCACGCGCAGTTGCCGCTCGACTCCGCTTCGGTGCGGTCGATCGCGTTGATCGGGCCGTTCGCGACCCAGGCGAAGACCGGCGGTGGCGGCAGCTCCGCCGTCATCCCGACGTCCACAGTGGACCCGGTGACGGGCCTCCGGCAGCGGGTTCCGGGCGCCGCGGTGACGCTGGACGACGGCGGCGACCCGGCGCGGGCGGCGGCGCTGGCCGGGGCGTCCGACGTCGCGGTCGTGATGGTCGGCGACAACGAACTGGAGGGCAAGGACCGCCCGAGCCTGGCCCTCGAAGGCAACCAGGACGCGCTCGTCGCGGCGGTCGCCGCGGCCAACCCGCACACGGTGGTCGTGGTGAAGAGCGGTGGCCCGGTGCTGATGCCGTGGGCGTCGTCGGTGCCCGCGATCCTGCAGGCCTGGTACCCGGGCCAGCAGGACGGCGCGGCGGTGGCGGGCGTGCTCTTCGGTGACAGCAACCCGTCGGCGAAGCTCCCGATCACGTTCCCGGCGGCGGACGCCGACACCCCGGCGAACACACCCGAGCAGTTCCCGGGCGTCGACGGCGTGGCGTCGTACTCGGAGGGGTTGCAGGTCGGCTACCGCTGGTTCGACGCGCAGGGCAAGGCGCCGCTGTTCCCGTTCGGCTACGGCCTGTCGTACACGACGTTCGCCTTCTCGGGCCTGTCGGTGCGGAACACGGGCGACGGCGCGACGGCGACGTTCACGGTCCGCAACACCGGCCACCGCGGGGGTGCCGAGGTCGCGCAGCTGTACCTGGGCTTCCCGGCCGCCGCGGGCGAACCGCCCCGCCAGCTCAAGGGCTTCGAGCGGGTGCAGCTGGCGCCGGGGCAGGCCCGGTGCGTGACGATCAAGCTGGACGCCCGCGACTTCTCGATCTGGGACAAGGCGTGGCGCCCGGTCCACGGCGGCTTCACGATCCAGGTGGGCGACTCGTCCCGCTCCCTGCCGCTGCAGGCGTCCCTGCACCGCTGACCCACGCAAGTCCGTGAATGCCACATCGAGGGACCTAGCGTCCGTGAATGTGGCATTCACGGACTTCGGGGCGACCCGCGCGGGCTAGGCCTTGCAGCCGGGTGCGGCCGCGGCGGCGGCCATCAGCTGCGGTGACTCCGCCAGCGGGGCCACCGGGTCGTAGACGCCGTCGATGTCCTTCTGGGCCAGGTCGAGGGCGTCGCCCGCCGGGTCCTGGGACGCCTGGTCGCCCGGCTTCGCCCGGTCGAGCTCGGTCTTCGCCGAGGCCGCGCGGTCCCGGGACGTCGTGAACTTCGTGACGAACGCCGTCCGGACCTGCTCCGCCAGCGGCTCCGGGGCCGGCGGCAGCGCCGCCAGCTTGTCCACCACCTCGCCGGTCCGGTTCGCGATCCCGCCCAGCTGGGCGGAGAGCGCCTTCTGCGCCTCGGCGACCGTCGTCGGAGGGGCTCCGGGCGGCCCGGTCTCGGCGTTGTTGCGCACGCGGTAGCCGTTGATCGCGGAACAGAAGCCGTCCACCCAGCTCAGGACGGCCGGATCCGCGGTCGGCGCCACCGGGAACGGCGAGGTCACCGTCACGGTCGGGGCGGCCGGTTCCGCCCCGGGTCCGGTACAGGCGGTCAGGGCCAGGCCCACGCCCAGCAGGCCCACGGCGATCCTCATGTTTCCCCCTCGCGGTGCTCCGTTGCCGCGTACACGCGCGAGGCGGGCGAACGGTTGCCTCTCAGGCGGCAAGTGCCGCGCCGAGCGCGAGCAGGCCGTCGTCGGTCAGCTCCGCGCGCGCCCACTGCCCGACGGCGACGGCCGGGCCGAGCGCCGGCCGGATCAGCCCGGCGCGGGCCAGGTCGTGCGCGGTCGCCTGGTCGCAGCACGGCAGGCCGTCGACGCGCAGGTCGGGTTCGCAGCTGCAGGTCAGCTCGGCCCGCCCGGCCCCGACGGCCCGCAGCATCGCGAGCGCCCGGCGGTTCAGCGTGGTGGACAGCGTGGTGGACATGGTGTGCCCCCTCCATGGTTCCGTCGGGAAGGAGACGTGACCGCGGTCACCGAATACGCCACCGCGGCCAGGTTCCCCCGAAAAGGTGCACGCCGGGCCGCCGCCTGGTGGGATGAAGCCATGACGGACCAGATCGGCGACCCGGCGGTGCGCGCCTTCGTGGACGCGCTGAACGCGGGCGACCGCACGGCGTTCCAGGCCGCCTTGACCCCGGACGCGACGATGTCCGACGACGGCACCGAGCGCGACCTGGGCGACTGGACCGAGCGGGAGATCTTCGCCAGCGACGGCCACCTGACGGTCGAGAAGGCGCAGGACGACGGCCGCTCGTTCGTCGCGAGCTACTCGAACGCGACGTGGGGCGCGATGCGCACCCGCTGGAGCTTCACGGTCCGCGACGGCAAGGTCGCCCGCTTCGAAACGGGCCAGGCCTAACCCCGAACGCCGTGAGGGGCACCTTCAGGGACGCTGAGTCCCTGAAGGTGCCCCTCACGGCGTTTGTGTGACTCCTGAGGCGGGAGTGACGTCAGAGACGTTCCTGGAGCGCGTCGGCCGCCGCGAGGAGGTCCGCGGCCCAGCGGGCGCCCGGCTTGCGGCCGATGCGCTCGATCGGGCCGGACACCGAGACCGCCGCGACCACCGTGCCGGCCGAGTCGCGGACCGGCGCCGAGATGCTCGCCACTCCGGGCTCGCGCTCGGCCACGCTCTGGGCCCAGCCGCGGCGGCGGACTTCCAGCAGCGTGCGCTCGCCGAAGACCGCGTCCGCCAGGATCGTGCGCTGCGTGTGCGGATCCGCCCACGCCGCCAGCACCTTCGCGCCCGAGCCCGCCGTCATCGGCAGCCGGGAGCCGATCGGGACCGTGTCGCGCAGACCCGACGGCGGTTCGGCCGTCGCGACGCACACGCGCTGGACGCCGTCACGCCGGTACAGCTGCACGCTTTCGCCGGTGACGTCCCGCAGTTTGGGCAGGACCACGCCCGCGGCGTCGAGCAGCGGGTCGGTCGAGCCGCCCGCGAGTTCGGCCAGTGCCGTGCCCGGGCGCCAGCGTCCGTCCGGTCCGCGACGCAGCAGGCGGTGCACCTCGAGACCGACCGCGAGCCGGTGCGCGGTCGCCCGCGGCAACCCGGTCCGCGTGCACAGTTCCGCCAGGCCGCAGGGGTCGTCGGCGACCGCCTGCAGAACGGCCACTGCTTTGTCCAGTACTCCGATACCGCTATGCTGTCCCACGACCCGATACTAGCGTCCCGCACTTTGGGAAGTCCAGCATCTGGGAAACCCGAACTCGAGCTGCGCCCTCCCTTCGCGGCTCGCACCAGTTCCGCAGGTGTGCGCCCGAGTTCCACCACCACAATGAACCGTGGAAGGAGCCGGAGATGACCAGCCCGACCGGCAAGGCCCGCACACTCGCGGAGAAGGTGTGGGAAAGCCACCTCGTGCGCCGAGGCGAAGGCGCCGAACCGGACCTGCTCTACATCGACCTCCACCTGCTGCACGAAGTGACCAGCCCGCAGGCCTTCGACGGCCTCCGGCTGGCCGGGCGGCCGCTGCGCCGCCCCGACCTCACCATCGCGACCGAGGACCACAACGTCCCCACCGTGGACATCGAGCTCCCCATCGCCGATCCGGTCTCGCGCACGCAGGTCGACACCCTTCGCCGCAACTGCAAGGAGTTCGGTGTCCGGCTGCACCCGATGGGTGACGCCGAGCAGGGCATCGTGCACGTCATCGGCCCGCAGCTCGGCCTGACCCAGCCCGGCATGACGGTGGTCTGCGGCGACAGCCACACGTCCACGCACGGCGCGTTCGGCTCCATCGCCTTCGGCATCGGCACGTCCGAGGTCGAGCACGTCATGGCCACCCAGACGTTGCCGCTGCGGCCGTTCAAGACGATGGCCATCACGGTCGACGGCGAGCTGCGCCCCGGCGTCACGGCCAAGGACGTCATCCTCGCGGTGATCGCGAAGATCGGCACCGGCGGCGGCCAGGGCTACATCCTCGAATACCGCGGCAAGGCCATCGAAGCCCTGTCGATGGAAGCCCGGATGACCGTGTGCAACATGTCGATCGAGGCCGGCGCCCGCGCCGGGATGATCGGCCCGGACGAGACGACGTTCGAGTACCTCAAGGGCCGCCCGCACTCGCCGAAGGGCGCCGATTGGGACGCCGCGGTCGAAAACTGGCGGCAGCTGCGCACCGACGACGGCGCGGAGTTCGACGAGGAGGTGCACCTCGACGCGAGCGCGCTGACGCCGTTCGTGACGTGGGGCACCAACCCCGGCCAGGGCCTCCCGCTGGGCGCCGAGGTGCCCGACCCGGAGCAGATCCCGGACGAGAACGACCGCATCGCCGCTGAAAAAGCGCTGTCCTACATGGACTTGAAGCCCGGGACGCCGCTGCGCGAGATCTCGGTCGACACCGTCTTCCTCGGCTCCTGCACCAACGGCCGGATCGAGGACCTGCGGGCCGCGGCCGAGGTGCTGCGCGGGCGCAAGGTGGCGGACTCGGTCCGGATGCTGGTCGTCCCCGGCTCGATGCGGGTGCGCAAGGCCGCCGAGGAGGAGGGCCTCGACACGGTCTTCACCGAGGCGGGCGCCGAGTGGCGGCAGGCCGGCTGCTCGATGTGCCTCGGCATGAACCCGGACCAGCTGAAGCCGGGCGAGCGCAGCGCGTCGACGTCGAACCGCAACTTCGAGGGCCGGCAGGGCAAGGGCGGCCGGACGCACCTGGTCTCGCCGCTGGTCGCCGCCGCGACGGCCGTGCGCGGCACGCTCTCGTCGCCGGAAGACCTCGTCACCGCCACCCGCTGACCACTGCCGATCTCCCGAGAGGAGCTCCCACCATGGAACCGTTCACCCAGCACACCGGCGTCGGCGTCCCGCTGCGCCGGTCCAACGTGGACACCGACCAGATCATCCCGGCGGTCTACCTCAAGCGGGTCACCCGGACCGGCTTCGAGGACGGCCTGTTCGCCGCCTGGCGCGGCGACGAGCAGTTCATCCTCAACCAGGAGCCGTTCAACGCCGGCAGCGTGCTCGTCGCCGGACCGGACTTCGGCACCGGCTCCTCCCGCGAGCACGCCGTCTGGGCGCTGATGGACTACGGCTTCCGGGCCGTCATCTCCGCCCGGTTCGCCGACATCTTCCGCGGCAACTCCGGCAAGGGCGGCCTGGTGGCCGCCCAGTGCGAGCAGCACGACGTCGAACTGCTCTGGAAGCTGCTCGAGAACGAGCCCGGCACCGAGGTCACGGTGGACCTCGAGACCAAGACCGTGCGGGCCAAGGACTTCACCGCGCCGTTCCAGATCGACGAATACGTCCGCTGGCGGCTGCTCGAAGGACTCGACGATATCGCTCTCACGTTGCGCCATGCCGGTGAGATCGACGGCTTCGAGACGACCCGTCCGTCCTGGAAGCCGACGACCACGCCGATCGCCGCCGGCTAGCCCGGCTCCGGCCGGCCGCGGGGGCGGGATCCCTTGCCCCGCAACGGGAATCCCGCCCTCCGCGGCTCGCTGCCACACTGCTTCCAACGGCCCTCCGGCGCCCCGTCAAGGGGCTCGTCCGCGAGGCGGAACCCGTCCCGGGGCAAGGGAAGGTTTCCGCGAGCCGTTGGAATTTGTGCTGCGTTGGTAATACCGTGTCGCTAGTCGGCCGAGGTGGCCGTGGACGGGTACTTCCTTCTTGGAGGACTGGATGGCCAACAAAGCCCAGCTGATCGAGGCGCTGTCGGAGCGTCTGGGCGACAAGAAGGTGGCTTCGCAGGCCGTTGACGGTCTGGTCGACATCATCATCCGGACGGTCAACAAGGGCGAGAAGGTGAACATCACCGGCTTCGGCGTGTTCGAGAAGCGCGCCCGCGCCGCTCGCACCGCGCGCAACCCGCGCACCGGTCAGGCCGTGAAGGTCAAGAAGACCAACGTGCCCGCCTTCCGCGCGGGGACGACCTTCAAGGACGTCATCTCCGGCGCGAAGAAGCTGGCCAAGGCCGCTCCGGTCCGGCGCGCCACGGCGGCGTCCACGACGACGCGCGCGTCCGTGGCCAAGGCGTCCGCGCCGGCCAAGGCCACCAGCACGCGGGCCACCACACCCCGCGCGGCCACGGCGAAGCCCGCCACGGCACGGGCTACGGCCACGCGGACCCGCGCCACCGCGGCGAAGCCGGCCACGACCCGCACAGCGGCGAAGCCCGCCGCGGCCAAGGCGACGGCCACCAAGGCCGCACCGGCGAAGACGACCACCACGAGGGCGAAGGCGGCCCCGAAGGCGACGGCGGCGAAGACCACCACCGCCCGCAAGCCCGCCGCCACCCGCACCACAGCGGCCAAGACGACCACAGCGGCCAAGACGACCACAGCGGCCAAGACGACCACCGCGGCGAAGACGACCGCGGCGAAGGCACCGGCCAGGCGGACGTCGACCGCGGCCAAGAAGAGCTGACCCGCGGCAACCGAGTTTCCCAGGCAGGGCCCCGCGCAACCGAGCGCGGGGCCCTGCCTGGTTCGCACCCCCGGTGCGCCAGAAGCAATCCCGCCCCGACCCTTCCGGTACGTGAGCCGACTCTGCGGAAACATGAGCCGTATTCGCGTGTGTCGTAAGAGTTACTCACGGCGAGGACGCCTTTCCCGAAAGGAACACGCACACCGCCACTCGGGCTACTCTCGCGTCGCCGGGACCGGTTCCGATCAATTCCGCCAAGTCGCTTGAGCGCCCGGCCGAGTGATGCCACGCTGCGTTTCTCGGAACCCGCGTCGGGCGGGCCGGCCGAGCTAGGCGAACCTGGGGGCGACCACCATCGACATCCGGCTTCTCGGTTCCTTCCAGGTGCTCGTCGACGGTTCAGCGGTCCTGCTCACCAGTTCCCGCCAGCGCGCGCTGCTCGCGACGCTCGCGCTGGCCGCGGGCCGCCTGGTCTCGATCGACACCCTCGCGCGCGGCGTCTGGGGCGAAGCGCCGCCCGCGCACATCCGGGGGAGCCTGCAGACGTACGTGATGCGCCTGCGCCGCCTGTGCGGCGAGGACACCGTCGTCACCGAGCCGGAGGGGTACCGGCTGGTCGTGGACCCGTCCCGGGTGGACGCCCTGCGCTTCCTGCGCACCCTGGACCAGGCCGCGGCCACCACCGAGCCCGCGCACCGCCGCACCCTGCTCACCACCGCCCTCGGCACCTGGGGCGGCTCCCCGCTCGAAGGCGTCGGATCGCCCGCGCTGACGGCCGAATGGGGGCCGCTGCTGACCGAGCGGTACCTGTTCGCCGTCGAGCAGCGGATCGACCTCGACGGCGGGCTCGTCCCCGACGCCCGGCTGATCGCCGAGCTCACCGACCTCGTCTCGCAGCACCCGCTGCGGGAATCCTTGTGGGAACGGCTGGTGCGCGTGCTCGCCCGGTCCGGGCGCCGCGCCGAGGCGCTGTCGCGCTACGCCGGGCTCCGCGCGCTGCTGGCCGACGAGCTCGGCGTCGAACCGGGCGAAGACCTGCGCCGCCTGCACGCCGAGCTGCTCGCCGCCGACGCCGAACCCGCCGCCCGCACCGAAGTCCCGCGTCAGCTGCCCTTCGACGTCGCCGGCTTCACCGGCCGCGGCCCCGAACTCGCCGAGCTGGACCGCCTCCCGCCCGGCGGCGCGTCCGGCATCGTCGTCATCGAAGGCACCGCCGGCGTCGGCAAGACGTCGCTGGCCGTGCACTGGTCCCACCGCGTCCGGGACCGGTTCCCCGGTGGCCAGCTGTTCCTCGACTTGCGCGGGCACTCCGCGGGCACCCCCGTCACGCCGGAGACGGCGCTGGCCGGCTTCCTGCGCGCGCTCGGCGTCCCGCCCGAGACGTGGCCTTCCACAGTGGAGGAACGCTCCGGCCTGCTGCGCAGCCGGCTGGCGGGCAGCCGCACGCTGATGCTGCTCGACAACGCCCGCGACGCCGACCAGGTCCGCCCGCTGCTGCCCGGCACCGGCAACCTCGTCGTCGTGACCAGCCGCAACCAGCTGCGCGGCCTGGTCGCCCGCGACGGCGCGCGCCGCATCGCCCTGCGCTCCTTCGACGACCGCGACGCCGAGGCGCTGCTCGCCGGGAGCGTCGGGCCGCAGCGCATCGCGGCCGAACCCGACGCCGTCGCGGAGCTCGTGCAGCTCTGCGGCCGGCTCCCGCTGGCGCTGGCACTGGCGGGCGAACGCGCGTCGCGCTTCTCCGGCGTTTCGCTGGCCGGGATCGTCGAGGAGCTGCGCGACCAGAAGCTGCGGCTGGACACCCTGCGCGACCCGCAGGACGCCGGCACCGACCTGCGCGCGGCGTTCTCCTGGTCCTACAAGGCGTTGCGCCCGGCCGCCGCCCGGTTCTTCCGGCTGCTGGGCCTGCACCCGGGCCTGGCCTTCAGCCTCTCCTCGGCCGCCGCGCTCGCCGGCGCCGGCCTGCGCGAAGCGCGTGAGCTCGCCGACCAGCTCGCCGCCGCGCACCTGCTCAACCAGCCCAGCACCGACCGCTACCAGTTCCACGACCTGCTGCGCGTCTACGCCGGCGAGCTCGTCGAGACGGAAACGACCGCGCCGGAACGGGAGGCGGCGCTGCGGCGCCTGGTCGACTGGTACCTCGCCGGCGTCGCGGAGGCGAACAAGCTCGTCCGGCCCGACCTGCTCACCGACGACATCACGCTCGAACCCGTGCCGCTGCCGGCCGTCCGGTTCGCGCAGCACGAGGACACGATCGCCTGGTACACCGCCGAACGCCCGGCGCTGACCGCGCTCGTCGGCGTCGCCGCGCAGCACGGCTGGGTCGCCCACGCGTGGAAGCTCGCCTGGCTGCTGCGCGGGTTCTTCGCCGAACGCCACGACCGCGAGGACTGGATCGCGACGGCCGGCATCGCCGTCGCGGCCACGCGCGACGCCGGCGACAACACCGGACTCCAGTACAGCGCCAACAACCTCGGCTCGGCCTACCTGCGCACCCTCCAGCCCGACAAGGCCCTCGAAGCGCTGGAAGAAGCGCGGACGGCGTCCGAGACCGGCAACGGGACGGCGTTGACCGTCGCGATCCTGTCCAACCTGTCCGGGGCCTACTACGTCCGCGCGGAGTACGCGGAAGCCGAGCGCTACGCCCTCAAGGCCGTCGACCTCGCGCGCGACCGCGGTCAGCGCGCCTTCGTCCCGCACGCGCTGCTCAACGTCAGCGCGAGCCGCATCGGCCTGCACGACTACGACCACGCGGCCGAAGCCGCCCAGGCCGCACACGAAGCCTTCGCGGATCTCGGCGACCGCTACCACGCGGCGCTGGCCCTCGGGAACGTCGCCGAAGCGCTCGAAGGCGCCGGCAGACACGACGAAGCGGAGAAAGCGGGGCTCGACGCGCTCGCCGAGCTGAAGGAGCTCAACGCCGACTACGGCACCATCGACGTCCAGATCACCTTGGGCCGGCTCAAGCTCTACACGGGCCGGCCGCGCGAGGCCGGCGGCCACTGGGCCGAGGCGCTGGCCGCCAGCCAGCGCCTCGGAGATCCCCGCGTTCCGGAGATCCAGGCACTGCTGGCCACGGTGCCACCAGAAGAGCCCCCGGCGAAGGACGCGCCGTACCCCTAGCCCGGCGCGGCCCAGCGGGGGACCGGAACCAGTACACCAACATCCACTGTCACGGCGCTGTCTTCGACGGCGTCGATCGGCTCAGTGCCGGCTGGGAGCCGGGGCGGGCAGCGCGCTCGGGTGGTAGTCCGCCGCCACCAGCACCGGGCCGGTTTCGGCCGTCGGCGGGCGGAACGACAGGACCCAGAACGAGCCCTTCTTGCTCGGCACCACACCGCCGCGCGCCGCGCTCAGCTCGACGCCGTCGCGGTCGGCCAGCGCGCTCACCAGGTCCGGGATCACGCCGCCCTGGCTGGCCACCACGGGCGTGCCGCCGTCACCGGCGATCGCCAGCAGCCGCGCGACACCCAGGACCGGGTCCGGCCAGTAACCCTCTTCGGACAGCAGCGGTTCGTGCCGCACCTCGGCGCCGATGTCCTCGGCGATCCCGTGCACCGTCTGGACGCAGCGCAGCCGCGGCGCCGAGAGCACCCGGTCCGGGCCGGACAACGCCAGCACCCGGCGCAGTCCCGCCGCCTGCCGCAGTCCCGCTTCGGACAACGGGCGGAGGTCGTCGTCGCCGTTCCAGCCGTCGCGCTTGCCGGCTTTCGCGTGCCGCACCAGCAGCAGCGTCGTCAGCCCGACCGGCAGCTCGCAGAACGCGCGCAGCACGCGCACGTCCTCGTGCCGCGTCAGCAGTTTCTCCGCGGCGGTCGGTGCCAGCCAGCGCAGCTCGTCGACCTCGTCGTTGTCCTCGAACGCGCCGGAGACGGCTTCCGCGCTGAAGTAGTCGACGGTCTTCGGCACCGTGCCGGACCCGTGCTTCGCGGGCACCGGGTAGGACGTCCGGGCCAGGTACCGGCCCAGGACCGCGCGGAACCCGGTTTCCTCCCGGACCTCCCGCACGGCGGCCTCGGCCGTCGTCTCGCCCGGATCGAGTTTTCCCTTCGGCAGCGACCAGTCGTCGTACCGCGGGCGGTGGACCAAGGCGACCTCGGTCACCCTCCCGGCGAGGCGCCACAGCACCGCGCCGGCCGCCCGTACCTCTTCGGTCATCCGGCGGCCCCGTGCAGCTTGGCGAGCTCGAGCTGGTGGTCGCGCACCCGCGAACCGTCGGCCGGGAACGGCGACCACTCGCCGCTCGCGGTGAGCACCCAGCAGCGTGTCGCCGGGTCCAACGCCGAGTCGAAGATGTCGTCGAGCTGGCGCGTCAGCTTAGGATCCTTGACCCGCACCAGCGCCTCGATCCGCCGGTCCAGGTTGCGGTGCATCATGTCCGCGCTGCCGATCCAGTGCGTGCCGCCGGCGCGGAAGTTGAAGATCCGCGAGTGCTCCAGGAACCGGCCGAGGATCGACCGGACGTGGATGTTCTCGGACAGGCCTTCGACGCCGGGCTTCAGCGTGCAGATCCCGCGCACCACGATCTCGACCGGCACCCCGGCCTGCGACGCGTGGTAGAGCGCGTCGATGACCTGCTCGTCGACCAGCGAGTTGCACTTGATCCGGATGCCGGCCTGCTGCCCGGCCCTGGCCAGCTCGATCTCCTCGCCGATCGCGCGCACGATGCCGCGGCGGATGCCGTGCGGCGACGTCAGGATCGTCCGGTAGGTGTCCTGCCGGGAGTAGCCGGTGAGCACGTTGAACAGGTCGGTGACGTCGGCGCCGATGCTGGGGTCGGCGGTGAACAGGCCGATGTCCTCGTAGAGCCGCGCGGTCTTCGGGTTGTAGTTGCCGGTGCCGATGTGGCAGTAGCGGCGGATGGTCGAGCCCTCCTGGCGCACGATCATCGACACCTTGCAGTGCGTCTTCAGCCCGACCAGGCCGTACACGACGTGCACGCCCGCGCGCTCCAGCGTCCGCGCCCAGGTGATGTTGGCCTGCTCGTCGAACCGGGCCTTGATCTCGACCAGCGCGACGACCTGCTTGCCCGCCTCCGCGGCGTCGATCAGGGCGTCGACGATCGGGGAGTCGCCCGAGGTCCGGTACAGCGTCTGCTTGATCGCGAGGACCTTCGAGTCGGCCGCGGCCTGCTCGATGAACCGCTGCACGCTCGTGGAGAACGAGTCGTACGGGTGGTGGACCAGGACGTCACCCTCTCGCAGCGTCGCGAAGACGCTCTTCGGCGTCTCGCGCTCGCCGAACGCCGGGTGCGTCGCCGGCACGAACGGCCGGTCCTTGAGCTCCTTGCGGTCCACCCCGGACAGCTGGTGCAGGCAGGTCAGGTCGAGCAGGCCGGGGACCTCGACGACGTCCGCCGGGTCGACGTCCAGCTCGCGCAGCAGCAACTCGAGCATGTGCTCGCTCATGTCCAGCGCGACCTCAAGGCGCACCGGCGGGCCGAACCGGCGTTGCGCCAGCTCGCGTTCGAGGGCCTGGAGCAGGTCTTCGTCGCGGTCCTCGTCGACCTCGAAGTCGGCGTTGCGGGTGACGCGGAAGACGTGGTGCTCGGTGACGTCCATGCCGGTGAACAGCTCGCCGAGGTGCGCCGCGATCAGCTCTTCCAGCGGCAGGAAGGTCGCGGTGCGGCTGGTGCGCTCGTTTTCGACGCGCATCAGCCGCGGCACGTTGCTCGGCACCTTCACGCGCGCGAACCGCTCGGTGCCGCCCTCCGGGTCCCGGACCGTGACGGCGAGGTTGAGCGACAGGCCGGAGATGTAGGGGAACGGGTGCGCCGGGTCGACGGCCAGCGGCGTCAGCACCGGGAAGATCTGCTCGGAGAAGTAGCTGGACAGGCGCAGCTGGTCGGCGCCGGTGAGGTCGGTCCAGCCGACGATCCGGATGTCGTGCTCGGCCAGCCGCGGGCGCAGGTGCTTCTCGAACGCGCCGGTCTGCCGTTCGACCAGGTCCTGGTTGCGCTTGGAGATGTAGTCCAGCTGCTCGCGCGGGGTGAGCCCGTCCGCGCTGCGCACCAGCAGGCCGGTCTCGTCGCGGCGCTTCAGGCCGGCGACGCGGACCATGTAGAACTCGTCCAGGTTGGACGCGAAGATGGCGAGGAACTTCGTCCGTTCGAGCAGCGGCTGCGACTCGTCCTCGGCCAGCGCGAGCACGCGGGCGTTGAAGTCCTGCCACGACAGCTCGCGGTTGAAGTACCGGTCGTCCGGCAGCGTCTCGGCCGCGGTCGGCGAGGTGGTGGTGACGGCGGGCGGCGCCGACGGGACGGCCCGGAACTCCTCGGCCCCGCGCGCGTTGCCGTGCGCGGCGCTGCGGC
Source organism: Amycolatopsis sp. NBC_00348 (assembly GCF_036114655.1). NCBI lineage: Bacteria > Bacillati > Actinomycetota > Actinomycetes > Pseudonocardiales > Pseudonocardiaceae > Amycolatopsis > Amycolatopsis sp. NBC_00348. The sequence continues at coordinate 10,272,304 of NZ_CP107994.1, forward strand.
GGCGCGGGGTCGACGCCGCGGGCGTGCTCTTGCGCACCCTGGCCTTGCCGGCGGTGGCACGGGCCGCGGTGTCGCGGGCGGTGGACTTCGACGGGACCTTCTTGGCCGCGGGGGTCTTCTTCGGTGCTTCCTTCGGCGTTTCCGAAGACCCGGTCGTCGTGTTCCGTCGCCTCCGCGGTGCGGGCGTGCTGCCGTCGTCTGTGCTCACGGGACCCATTCTTCACTAAGCCACGCGGATTTGCTCCGAGCGTGGTGAAGGTCAGATGAACAGCTCAGCCGGGTGCGGCGCATGGTTCCCCTAGCCGGGCGGTGGTGTGTTTTCCGACACCGAGGGTCCGTACGTGGGCGAGGTCTTCGGGCGTGTCGACGTCACTGCGCAGCGACGGCAGCCCGCCCCGGAGCGGGACGGCTCCGGAAGCCTCGTGCGCCCGCGCGGAGCCGGGCCCGAACCGCGGGTCGAGCGGCGCGCCGGGGGCGGCCAGCAGGAGCGTGGTGCCGGTGCCCTGCCGATCGGCGACGAAGGCCCGCCGCCCCGCGGCCTCGACGAGTGCGGCCGAGAGATCGCCGGCCCGCAGTGCGGGGAGGTCGGCTTGCAGCGCGCCGACCACGCCGCCCGGGTCGTCCCGCCGGAGCAGGTCGGCCCCGTGCCGGAAGGCTTGGTTGAGGCCTCTTCCGCCTCCTTCCCCGACGATCTCGATCCCGAGGTCCCGCAGCTCGGCGACGGCATCGGGATCGGCGGCGACGAGCAACACCCGCCGCACGTTCGCGGTGGCGACCACGGCGGCGAGCGTGTCGGCGGCGAGCGCCAGCACCAGCCCGGGATGGCGCTCGGTGTCCACGGCACCACGCAGCCGCGACTTGCCATCGCGAGGGTGTTTCATCGGCACGACCAGGTCCACGTCCACCCGTCCATCTTTACCCGAAACCCCGACGGCCGGGGCGCGAGCGGGGCGGTTGTCCACAGGCTCGCCGTGATGTGGACAACTCCAGGCCGGGGGTGCGTGCGAGGCGGGTTTCGTCCGGGCCGGTCGATACGCTTGAGACGGGGTGGCCCCCAGGGAGGGTGGGCTCTGTCCGGGGGCGGGAATGGCGGCGAATTTGGGCCTGTTGCTGGGGATCTGCGGTTCGTTCGGCCGCCGCGGGGGCGCGCTTTAGGTCTGCTGTCCCGGTCTGCCGCGGCTGGTCGTGAGTGTTTAGGAGGGTTCTAACCCTCCTAAACACTCACGACCCCGAGCCCGCGCAGCCTTGCCAGGTGTGGACCAGCGCCGAGACCGCCGCCTGCTCCGGGGGCCGGGGGCCGCTCCGGGAGGCACCCCACCGCCCACCCCGGGCGACCCTGCCCAGCCGGGCCGAGCCCACCCGGCCCGGCCCGGCCCACCCACCTGGCCGGCCGAGCCCGGCCAGGCCCACCCGGCCCAGCCCCGGCCCGCCCAGCCCGCCCAGCCCGCTCAGCCCGGTCCGCTCAGCCGGGTCCTGCCGACTTGTGCTGGTCGGGGTGTTTCACCTGGGTTCGGGGGCCGTCGGCCACCCTCCCTGGACCGCTCTGAGGCCGGCGCGGCAGGATCAAGGGTGGACTTGAGCTGTGGAGGAGGAAGACTGTGGCCCGGCGTGAAAAGGGCGGCTTCTGGGTGGGGCTCGCCGCCGTACTGTTCTACCCGGTGACCGGGATCGGGCGGCGGGTGTACGCCGGGACCGAGAAGATTCCCCGGCAGGGGCCCGCGCTGCTGGTGATGAACCACATCTCGCACCTCGACCCCGTCGTCGACGCCGTGTTCGTGCACCGTCAGAAGCGCGTTCCCCGCTTCCTCGGCAAGGAGTCGCTGACCCGGACGCCGATCTTCGGGAAGATCTTCGTCGGCGCGGGGCAAATCCCCGTCTCGCGGGGCTCGGCCGCCGCCGGTGACAGTCTCAAGGCCGCCCACGACGCGCTCGCCGCGGGGAAGCTCGTCGTGATCTACCCCGAGGGCACCATCACCAAGGACCCGGCCGGCTGGCCGAAGGAGTCCTTCACCGGCGCCGCCCGGCTCGCGCTGCAGAACGACGTCCCCGTGATCCCGATCGCGCGCTGGGGCACCAGCCAGATCTTCAACGGCTACACCAAGAAGTTCACGCCGTTCCCGCGCAAGACCGTCACCCACTCGGTCGGCGACCCGCTCGACCTGTCCGCCTACCGCGGCGGCAACACGCGCAGCGCGGCGAAACTGCGCGAGGTCACGAAGGTGATGATGGACGACGTGACCCGGCTGCTCGGCGAGATCCGGCACGAAGAACCGCCGCCGGCGAAGCCGGGGGACACCGCCTGATGCGCGCCGACGTCCAGCGGGTCACCGTGCTCGGCGCCGGTTCGTGGGGCACCGCGTTCGCGAAGGTCCTCGGCGACGCCGGGCGCGACGTCACCGTGTGGGCGCGCCGCGAGCAGGTCGCCGCGGACATCCGCGAGCGCCACGCCAACTCCGCGTACCTGCCGGACGTCGCGCTGCCGGTGAACATCACCGCGACCGCCGACCCGGCCGAGGCCCTCGACGGCGCCGAGGCCGTGGTGCTGGCCGTGCCCAGCCAGAGCCTGCGGGCCAACCTCTCGGAGTGGCGGCCCCTGCTGCCGGCCGACACGATCCTCGTCAGCCTGGCCAAGGGCGTCGAACTCGGCACGCTCAAGCGGATGAGCGAGGTGATCGCCGAGATCGTCGAAATCCCAGCCGGCGAGGTCGTCGTCGTCACCGGGCCGAACCTGGCCAAGGAGATCGCCGCGGGGCAGCCGTCCGCGTCGGTGCTCGCCTGCGCCGACCACGAGCGCGCGGTCGCGATCCAGCGCGCCAGCGCCAACTCCTACTTCCGGCCCTACACCAACACCGACGTCGTCGGCTGCGAGCTGGGCGGGGCGTGCAAGAACGTCATCGCGCTCAGCACCGGGATGGCCGCGGGCCTCGGCCTCGGCACCAACACGATGGCGACGCTCATCACCCGCGGCCTGGCCGAGATGGCCCGGCTCGGCGCGAAGCTCGGCGCCGACCCGCTGACGTTCGCCGGGCTCGCCGGGGTCGGCGACCTGGTCGCGACGTGCTCGTCGCCGCTGTCGCGCAACCGGACGTTCGGCGAGCGCCTCGGCCGCGGCGACACGCTGGAGCAGGCCCAGGCCGCCGCCGGCGGGCAGGTCGCCGAAGGCGTCATGTCGTGCTCGTCGATCCGGGCACTCGCGCGGAGCCTCGGTGTCGACATGCCGATCACGGACGCGATGCACCGCGTCTGCCACGAAGGCGTCGACCCGCGCCAGGCCGGCGCGGAGCTGCTGGGCCGCTCCCAAAAACACGAGTGGTCGTAAAGCGAAAAGCCGTGAAGGCCTCCTTACCGGCGCTAAAGGCCGGGAAGGAGGCCTTCACGGCCTTCCGGCACCGGGCGGGCGGGGCACGTACCGCCCGGATGCTGGGAGCCGCTTGACCGGTCTCCGGGTGGCTGGAACCGTAGGCGCCATGTTCGCGCCAACCATGATCGAGTCGCGGGGTCGTCACGACCTCCGCGCCGTCATGTGTGCGTGTCGCTGTTGTCGGTGAACCCCGCCCCGGCCCAGCTCGACACCCCTTTTCTCCCGTGAGGACCCTCATGTTCGCCGTCCCGGACAACACCCTGCTGCGTCCCGAGAACCCCGCGCTGCGCCACCCCGTGCGCGTCGCGCTGGAGGTCGCCGCCGATCGCGACCGCTGGAAGCACCTGCTGCGCTACGACCCGGAAGAGCGCTACGCGACGCTCGTCTCCCAGGACGAGCAGCAGGAGGTGTGGCTGATGAGCTGGCTGCCCGGCCAGCGCACCGACCTGCACGACCACGCGATCGCCAGCGGCGCGTTCACGGTGGTCAGCGGCCACCTGACGGAAGCGGTCGCCCGCCGCGCGCCCGACGGCCGCGCGATCACCGAGCTGCACGCGCTCGCCGCGGGGCAGTCGCGGGTGTTCGGCCCGGGGTACGTGCACGAGGTCCGCAACGAGGGCCCGGACCCGGCGGTCTCGGTCCACGTCTACCGCGACGCGGGCCGCGCGATGCGCCCGTACCACCTGGACCCGCTGAGCGGTCCGATCCGCGACTGACCTGCCAGGGTCAGCCGAGGTCGCCGCGGAGGCGGAACTCCTGCTCGATGCGCGTGCGGTCGGCGCCCGCCGCCAGCAGCGTGGCCAGCAGGATCCGGGACTTGCGGGCGTCCAGCCAGCCCGCCATCGTCGCGCCCATCGCGATCAGGCTCGACTCCGAACCGCGGAAGCCGTACGTCGAGCGCAGCGTCGGCCCGGCGCCCGTCCGGGACGCGACCACCACCGGCAGCCGCGGAACCAGCCGCTCGACGACGTCGGCCGCGCCCGCCGAGACGTGTCCGGCGCCCGCCGCGGCCAGCACCACCCCGCGCACCCGCGGATCCGCCGCGACCAGCTCCAGCACCGCGCCCGGGTCGTCCAGACCGGACTCGACCACCGGCACCAGCCCGGTGAAGTCGTCGCCGGAGAGAACAGGCGGCCGCGGCGGCGACGGGTGGAACCAGTGCACCGCCTGCTCGACGACCATGCCGAGCGGGCCCGCCGGCGCCGACGAAAACGCTTCCAGGTGGCTCGAATGCGCTTTCCGCACCCACCGCGCCGCGTGGACGTCGTCGTTCAGCGTCACCATCGCGCCGCGCCCCCGGCCGCGGGGATCGGCCGCGACGGTCAGCGCGTTCCGCAGGTTCGCCGGGCCGTCCGGGCTGAGCAGGCCCGCGTTGCGCATCGCGCCGGTGATGACCACCGGGGTCTCCGACGGCCAGCACAGGTCGAGGAAGTACGCCGTCTCCTCGAGGGTGTCGGTGCCCTGGACGACCACGAAACCGTCGGCGTCCTGGGCCAGCCCCCAGTCGCGGCAGCGCAGCAGCGTCGCGAAGTCCAGCGACGCGCTGCCGATGCCCGCCAAGGTCTCCGCGCGCACCTCGAACGGCAGGTCGCCGAGACCGGCGAGCAGCTCCGCGGCGCCGAACCGCGGCACCGCGCCCCCGGAGCCGCCGGAAGGGGCCATCGAGATGGTGCCGCCCAGGGTGGCGACCGCGATCACGGTCACTTGACGGCCTGGAGCGTGTAGCTCGCCGCGAGCCGTTGCGGCGTGTCCTTCAGCCGCCACTCGTCGACGGCCTCGTCGTGCACCATCTGGCCCGGGATGGCGTTCCACGGCACGCTGTCGTGCTCGGTGAGCCCGGTCAGCGTCAGCCCGGCGGCCAGCAGCGCGGTGACGATCTCGCCCAGCGAGTGGTTCCACTCGTGGGTCACCGTGTGGGTCAGTGCGCCGGCGACCTCGACGTAGGTGCCCGGCTCGTCGAACACCAGCGGCTCGGCCTGCTCGAAGTACGGGTACCGCGGCAGCGCGGGGTCGACGGTCTCGTCGAGCGTCTGCAGCATCGGGTGCGCCTCGCGGATGAACAGCCGCCCGCCCGGCCGCAGCAGGCCCGCGACGACCTCGGCCCAGCGCGCCACCGACGGCAGCCAGCACAGGGCGCCGATTCCGGTGTAGACCAGGTCGAAGCCCTCCGCGCCCAGCACGGAGACGGCGTCGTAGACGTTGGCCTCGTGGTAGTCGATCTCCGCGCCCGCCGCCTCGGCCAGCCGCCGCGCCTCGGTCAGCGCCGCGCCCGAGAAGTCGAGCCCGGACACCCGCGCGCCCAGCCGGGACAGCGACACCGTGTCCGTGCCGAGGTGGCACTGGAGGTGCACCGCGCGCAGCCTGGCGATGTCACCCAGCCGGGGCCGGTCGAACCGCACGACGGCGCTCAGGTACGCCGGATCGGCGGCGAAGTCCGCGAAGTTGTAGTCCGGTGAGGACGCGTGCAGCGGCGCGCGGTCGTCCCAGTTGGCCTTGTTCACCCCGAAAGAGGCCGCGAACGAGTCCGTCACGACGTCGCCGCGCGCTCGGCCTTGCTGCGCAGCACGCAGAACTCGTTGCCCTCGGGGTCGGCGAGCACGGCCCAGCCGGTGCCGTCCTCGTTGCGCCGGTCGTGGACCAGCGTGGCGCCCAGCCCGATCAGGCGTGCGACCTCTTCGTCACGCGGGACGTCCGGTTGCAGGCACAGGTGCAGGCGGTTCTTGACCGTCTTCGGTTCCGGCACCTTCAGGAACAGCAAGGCGGTGCCGTCGGACAGCTCGATGCCGACCTCGTCGTCACCCGGGTGGTCGCCGTCGGGGATCGGTTTCCCGGTGACCTGGCTCCAGAACTGGCAGAGGGTGTACGGGTCGGCGCAGTCGACGGACACGTTCAGCACGGCGGAAGGCATGCCCCGAGTCTGGCCGAGTGTCCACGCCGGAGCGACTCGATTTACGAAGCGACCGCGAGCCCCGCGGTCCGGTGCATGCGGCGGCTGTCGTCGACGATGAGGATCTCGCAGCCCGGCCGGTCCGCCGCCCACGTGATGCCCTCCGCGCCCATCGCGAACGCCGCCGTGGCCAGCGCATCCGCCGTGACCAGGTCGCCGGCCACCACCGTGACGCTCATCAGGCCGGTCGCCGGGGTGCCGTCGCGGCCGTCGAGGATGTGCGAGCCGCGCTCGTAGGCCGCCGACGTCGCGATGGCGCCGTTGCGCGACTCCAGCACCGCGCACACGGCCAGGGGCTGCTCGGGGTGGCGGACGCCGACCCGCCACGGCCGTCCGGGTTCGGGCTCGCCGGCCGTGACGACGTCGCCGCCCGCGTTGAGGCAGAACGTCGTCGCGCCTTCGGCCTTGAGCATGTCGGCGGCGCGCTGCACCGCCCAGCCCTTCACCACCGCGCACGGGTCGAGGCCGCGCCCGGGCAGCCGCGCCCGGAACGCGCCGCCGGAGAGCTGCTCGTAGTACGCGCAGAGCTCCAGCACCTCGATCAGGTCGTCGCTCAGGTCCTCGGCCGGCAGCTCGCCGCGGTCGTAGCGGCTGACCTCGCTGTCCGGCTTGAACGGGCTGAACCGGGCGTCGACGTCGCGGAACCACGCGAAGACGTCGTCGACGACGTCGGCGAAGTCGCCGGTGTCGTCCCTGTCCCGCAGGTCGAGGGAGATCGGCAGGCCCATCACCTGTTCCACGCGGTTCGTCATCAGTTGCCCCGAGCGTCGATGGCGGCCTGCAGCGACGTCTTGTACGACTCGCTCGTCTCGGTCGCGCCGGTCACCGTGTCGATCTTCGCGCTCTGCGCCTTGATCGCCTCTTCCTGCAGCTTCGGCAACGCGGTCAGCGCGCGCCCGCCGTCCGGCGCCTGCAGCAGGGTGATCGCGGCCAGCCGCGTCCCGGCGAAGGTCACCTGGACCTGCACGGTCCCGTAGGTGCTCCACTCGGCCGTACCCTGCGTGGTCACCGTCGCTTTCGCACTGTCCGAAGTGGACGGCGGCGGCGCGGACGTCGCAGGGGAGTTCGACGTGCCACCGGTCGGGCCACCGGCCGAAGTGGACGGTGAAGGCGCCGTTGTAGGAGCCGGAGTGGACGGTGCGACGACGGCCGGCGGCGCTTGGGCGACGGCGGTGTTCTGCACCGGCGGCCCGGGTTCGAACCGCCAGACCGCGATGAAGCCCGCGATCGACAGCGCGACGACGAAGATGGTTCTCTTCATGACGAGTCCCCCTAGGCCGCGAGGCTGAAGCGTTCGGCGTGGACCTGGGCCTTGGGCACGCGCAGCTCCCGCAGGCTGCGCAGCACGGCCGACGTCATCCCGGGCGGGCCGCAGACGAAGACGTCGCGCTCGTGCACGTCCGGCACCATCATGTGCAGGTTCGCCGGGCCGAGCATCGTGCCGCGCGGCCCGACGGCCTGGTCGGGTCCGGTGAGGACGCTCACCATCGCGCCGCGGGTCTTGGCCAGCTGGTTCAGCTCGGGCAGCAGGACCGCGTCGGCCTGCGTGCGCACCCGGTAGAGCACGACGACGTGGCCTTGGATGTCCTCCAGCAGCGCGCGGATCGGCGTGATGCCGACGCCGCCCGCCACGAGCAGCGCGTCGGGCCGCTGCTGGTGGATCGTCGTGAACGCGCCGTACGGGCCTTCGGCGAACACCCGCGTCCCGATGCGGAGGTTGCGCAGCGACGCGCTGGCGTCGCCGAGGGCCTTCGCGGTCAGGCGCAGCGTGCGGCCGTCGGGCGCGGCGGACAGCGAGAAGGGGTTGGCCTGGTACCAGCGGTCCTTGGTGAGGAACCGCCACAGGAAGAACTGGCCGGCGCGGGCCGGCATCCGGTCGAGGTGCTTGCCGCTCATGTAGACCGAAACCACGTCCGGGGCCTCGGAAACGACGGCGGTGACGCGCAGGCGGTGACGCAGGTTCCGCCACAGCGGGAGCAGCACGCGCCCGGCGAGCACGGCGGCGCCGGCGCCGAGCCAGAGCGTCCACCAGTAGCTCTTCGCCATCGGCGAGCCGGCGAACGACGTCCCGAGCGCGATCTGGTGCGTGAACGCGAGGAACACCGCCGCGTAGGTGTAGAGGTGGATGAAGTGCCACGTCTCGTAGGCCAGCCGCCGGCGCGCGAACTTCGCCGACGCCGCCCCGACGATGAGGATCACCGCGAACGCGACCAGCGCGCGCAGGATGCCCTCCAGCTGGTTCGCCATGTCCACCAGCTCGTCGACGACGCCGTGGTGCTCGACCTCGGCGTACCCGAACACGATGAACACCAGGTGCGCGAGCAGCGTCCACAGGATCGTGAAGCCGGTCCAGCGGTGCCACGTCGTGAGCCGGTCCATGCCGATGCGCCGGTCCAGCCAGGGCAGCCGGGCCACCAGCAGCAGCTGGAACGCCATCGCGAGCGCGCCGTACAGCCCGGCGAGCCTGCCGATGCTGATCAGCACGTCGTCGGAGAGCCCGGCCTGCGCGAACAGGGTGGTCACGGCGGCCACGTTGGCGCCCAGGAGGAGGAAGAGGCCGGATTTCGCGGCGATCCGGGGGCGGATCGCCGGGCGCGTGGCCTCGGCGGTCTGCGTCATGCTGGTCACACGGATCCCTCGTCGGTTCGGTTCACGAAGGCCAGCCTCGTCACCGAGCCTGTGGCGAGTCTGGGTGCCGGCTGTCGGGTTCCTGTCGGCCCGCGTCACCGCCTCGCCGCCCGCTCGCGCGCCGGGAGAAGATGGGGTGGTGCAGCCCTCCGAACCCGTGCGCCTGCTCGTCGTCGACGACGAGCCGCACATCGCCGACCTCGTCGCCACCGTCGCCCGGTACGAGGGCTGGCAGGCGGTCACGGCCGGCTCCGGCAAGGCCGCGCTGAGCGAGGCGGCGGCGTTCGCGCCGGACATCGTGGTGCTGGACCTGATGCTGCCCGACTTCGACGGCTTCACGGTGCTCGACCGGCTGCGCGCGAACGGCAGCGCGGTGCCCGTGGTGTTCCTCACGGCCAAGGACGCGACGGCGGACCGGATCGCCGGGCTCACCCGCGGGGGTGACGACTACCTGGTGAAACCGTTTTCCGTCGAGGAGCTGATGGCGCGGCTGCGGGCGGTCCTGCGCCGCAGCACCGGCGCCGCGCTCCCGGCCGCCGCGCGCGGGGCCGTGCTGCGCGTCGGGGACCTGACGCTGGACGAGGACACCCGCGAGGTCCGCCGCGGCGAGGGGGCGCCGGCCGAGCTGACGCCGACCGAGTACGAGCTGCTGCGCTACCTGATGCGCCGCTCGCCGTCGGTGCTGACGAAGGCGCAGATCCTCGACCACGTCTGGGAGTACGACTTCGGCGGCCGGTCCAATGTGGTCGAACTCGTCATCTCGCACCTGCGTCGCAAGATCGACGCGGGCGCGGGCGAACCGCTGATCCACACCGTGCGCGGCGTCGGGTACGTCGTGCGTCAGGTCAACCGGTGAGGGGCTTCTTCCGCCGGTGGTACGGGGCCTGGCGGCGCACCCGGCTCGGCACCCGCATCACGCTCGGCCTCGGCGCGCTCGCCCTGGTGGTGTTCGCCGCCGTCGGCGTCACGACCGTCGGGATCATGCACGGCTACCTCGACCGGCGCCTCGACGAGCAGCTGTCCAAGAGCCAGAACACCCAGGTGCCGACGCTGCGCGAGACGCACGGCTCGCCGCAGTCGGTCTACTCCTGGTACTCGGCGCTGTACTCGGTGCGCGACGGCGTCGCGACGCCCGAGCCGGGCGGGATGCTGCCCGGCGACGGCAAGCAGCTGGCGAAGATCGCCGCCGACGCCGTCGGCGGCGACGTCACCCGCGACATCTACCTCTACGACGACGGCCCCTACCGGGTGCGGGCCTGCCCGGTCGACACCGATTCGGTGCTGCTGAGCGCCGCGCCGCAGGGGGACCTGAACGGGACCGTCCGGCAGCTGGTCTGGGTCGAGGTGGGCGCGTTCGCGCTCGCGCTGGCGGTGCTCGTGGTCGTCGGCCGGCTGGTGCTGCGCCGCGGCCTGCGCCCGCTGGCCGACATGGCCGGCACCGCGCACGACATCGCGGCCCACGACCTCACCGCGAACCCCGACCTGCCGGTGCGCGCGTCGGGCAGCGGCGGCGGCGTCGAGGTGGAGGAGCTGCGGACGGCGTTCAACGTGATGCTGGCGCACATCGACACGTCACTGGCGGCCAAGACCGAGGCGAACGAGCGGCTGCGCCGGTTCGTCGCCGACGCGTCCCACGAGCTGCGCACCCCGCTGACGTCGATCCGGGGCTACGCCGACCTGTTCCGCTACGCGGCCGCGAACGAGCCGGCGGAACGCGAAGCGCACCTGAGCAAGATCCGCGAGGAGACGGCGCGGATGACCGTGCTCGTCGACGACCTCCTGCTGCTGGCCCGCCTCGACGCGCGGGCGGCCGAGACGCCGTTGCGTCCCGAGCGGACGGACCTGGCCGAGCTGGCCGGCGACGCGGCGGACGCGTTCGCCGCCGGCCGGCCCGACCACCCGGTGACGACTTCCCTGGATCCGGCGCTTGTGGACGCCGACCCGGTGCGGCTGCGGCAGGTGCTCGACAACCTGCTGGCCAACGCGGCCGTGCACACGCCGCCGGGGACCGCGGTGCACGTCGCGGTGGCGGTCGAGGGCGCCGGGGCCGTCGCGCGGGTCACCGACGCCGGGCCTGCCGCCATTGAGCCGGCCGACCAGGAGCGGATCTTCGACCGGTTCTTCCGCGTCGACGACTCCCGCACCCGCTCGGGCGGCGGAACCGGCCTCGGCCTGTCGGTGGTGCAGTCCCTGGTCACGGCGCACGGCGGCACGGTCTCGGTCGAGTCCGCCCCGGGCCGCACGACCTTCACCGTCCGGCTCCCGCTGGCCCGGTCGTGAGTGGTAATTAGGGTTCTAACCCGAATTACCACTCACGAGGACTTGCGCCGATCGTAGTAGGCGATGATCACGCCCTTGGTGGTCGCGACGCTGCGGGTGAGCGTGAACTCGGTGAAGGGCGCGGCGTCGTCAAACAGCCGCGCGCCGCGGCCGAGCGTCAGCGGGTGGATCAGCAGCGTGTAGCGGTCGACGAGCCCGGCCGCGTGCAGCGCGCGCACGAGCGCGGCGCTGCCGATGACCGACAGGTCGTTGCCGGGCGTGGCCTTCAGCTCGGCCACCGTCTTGGCCGCGTCTCCGTGCAGCAGCACGGAGTTCTGCCACGCGCCGACGTCGTCCAAAGTGGTCGAAGCGACGTACTTGGTGGCGGCGTTCATGTGCGTGGTGAACGGGTTCCCGTCGGTCTGCCCGGCCCACGCGCCGATGAAGTCCTCCCAGGTGCGGCGGCCGAACAGCATGTCGCCGGGCTTGCCCATGCCCTGGCTCATCTCCTGGCCCAGGACCTCGTCCTGGTAGCGGCCGCCCCAGCCGCCGTGGGTGAAGCCGCCGCGGGTGTCCTCGTCGGGCCGGCCGAGGCCCTGGACGACGCCGTCGAGGGTGACGTTCATAGTGACGCTGAGTTCGCGCATGGGGTTTCCTTCCGCTTCGGTCTGTCGCCGCCTATACGAACGGCCACCGCGCGGATCGACAGCGTGCTACTCCCGATCGGTGACGTGTGGCGGAATCACCCAGCCGGGGGAGAGGTCGGCCGACGGCTCGGGCGCGCCGAAGACGGTCCGCACCGGCAGCACCCCGGCCCACGCGGTGTCCGCGCCGACGTCGTCCGGCTCGTCGTCGGGACCTTCCGCGCGCATCTTCACCGACGCCTCGGCGAGGTCGAGGGAGAGCACGCTCACCGCCGCGAACTCCTTGGCGTTGACCTCCCGCGCGTGCGCCCACGAACCCGGCGCGAGGTGGTCGGTGAGCACCTCGAGGCCGTGCATCTTCGCCTCGGCGTCGGTGACGAGCTTCGCCTTCCCGAGGATGACGGCGCTGCGGTAGTTCATCGAATGGTTGTTCACCGACCGCGCGTAGACGATGCCGTCGAGCAGGGTCACCGTGACGCAGACGTCGAGGTCCTGGGTGGCTTTCCGGAGGCTCGACGCGCCGGTGGAACCGTGCAGGTAGAGCGTGTCGCCGTCGCGGCCGTAGCCGGTGGGCAGGACCAGCGGGACGCCGTCGCGGACGACGCCGAGGTGGCAGATCAGGCCGTCGTCCAGCACGGCGTGCAGCACGGCGCGGTCGGTGACGGCCCGGTTCTTCTTGCGGCCGAGCGTGGTGCGGGGCGTGGTGGAGAGCATGCGACCAGCGTCTCTCCCGGCAGTGGCATCGGAAAACGTCCACTTCTCGTACACTTGGGAAGTCCACTTGAGGAGGTCCCCGTGACCCACGCCGACACCGCGCTCCCGGTCAGCCTCGACCGCGCGTCCGTCACGCCGCTCGCCGTCCAGCTCGCGGACGCGCTGCGCGAGGCGGCGGCGTCCGGGCACCTGCGCGGCGGCGACCGGCTGCCGTCGACCCGCGCGCTGGCCGGGCGGCTCGGCGTCAGCCGGACGGTGACGTCGGCCGCGTACGAGCAGCTCCACGCGGAGGGCTGGATCGCCGGGAGGCACGGCTCGGGGACGTACGTGACGACGCCGCCGTCGTTTTCGGCTTCGGAGGTCCCGGCGCCGGGCGTCGCGCCTTCGGCCGAGGTCGAGCCGCCGTCGCTGCTGGACCTCGGGCCGGGCACACCGTGGGCGGCCGGGCTGGACCGCGCGGCGTGGCGCCGGGCCTGGCGGGCCGCGGCCGACCCGGACCCGCTGATCCGCGCCCACCGCGCGGGCCTGCCGGAGTACCGCGCGGCCGTGTCGGAGCACCTGCTGCGCCACCGCGGCCTGGCGGCGGGTTCGGTGCTGGCCACCGGCGGGACGACCGCCGCGGTGGTCGAGCTGGCCTCGGCGGTGCTGGAACGCGGCGACGTCGTGGCCGTCGAGGAGCCCGGCTACCAGCGCGCGGTGCAGGCGTTCCTCCGGGCGGGCATGCGGGTCGTCGGCGTCCCGGTGGACGAGGAGGGGCTGCGGCCGGAGGCGATCCCGGCGGGCGCGCGGGCGGTGTACTGCTCGCCGGCGCACCAGTACCCGATGGGCAGCCGGCTGAGCGCGGCGCGGCGGGTTTCGCTGGTCGAGCGGGCGCGGGCGTCGTCGATGCTGGTGATCGAGGACGACTACGACGGCGAGCTGCGCTTCGACGTCGCGCCGCTGCCGATGCTGGCCTCGCTTGCCCCGGACGTCGTCGCGCACCTGGGGACGACGTCGAAGATCCTGACGCCGACGCTGGGCGCGGGCTGGATGGTGGCGCCGGAGGCGATCACGTCGGCGGTGCTGGCGTACCGCGACCTGACGGGCACGCGGCCGTCGCCGGCGGGGCAGCGGGTGCTGTACGAGTTCGCGCGCAACGGAGACCTGGGAAGGCACCTGCGCAAGATCCGCCGCGAGATGGCGGAGCGCCGAACGCTCTTGGCGGGCGCCTTGGCAACGGCAGGAATCCCCCTCCGCGGCGACGACGCCGGGGCGCACCTGGTGGTCCCGTTCCCGTCGGCTGAGGTGGAGGCGTCGGTGATCGCGACGGCGGAGCGGCGAGGGATCCGGCTGGACGGGCTGGCGCGGCACTTCGCCGGAGTCCCGACGGCGCACGGAGTGGCGATCGGGTACGCGGGATGCACGCGGGAGGCACTGGTCTCGGCGCTGCCGACACTGGTCTCGCTGCTGCGCTGACGGTTTGCGGGCGGCCGGCTCGCCAGCAGTCCGCCGCCGGCCCACGTTCGCGAGTTCCGTCTCCAGCAGCGCGAGTTCCGCCTCCGATCACGCGAGTTCCGTCCCCACTCACGCGAGTCTCGCCGCCCGTCACGCGACTCCGCTCTCAAGCACCCGAGTTCCGGCTCCGATCACGCGAGTTCCGTTCCCAATCACGCGAGTCTCGCCTGCCGTCACGCTGCTCCGCTCTCAAGCGCCGAGTTTCCGGCTTTGATCACGCGTGTCGACCTTCTGAGCCCGCGTGATGGCGGCCGGGTGCCGGGCGGCGGTCCAGTCGTTGTCCACAACCTGGCCGTGATGTGGATAACCGGGCCCTGGCGAGGGCTTTTCCGAATTTTCGTCGGTCGGCCTGGATACGCTGGAGCGGGGATGGACCCCCTGGGAGGGCGGGCGCTGTGTTCGGGCGGGCGGGCCAGCCGAGCGGATGCACAGGCCGGCCAGGGGGTCGGGCGGGTCAGTCGGGCCGTTCACGGATGGCCGGCACTCGCGTAAGGCTGACACTCATGGACGGCCAACACTCGCGTGCGGCCCGCAAAGGGCGAGTCGGCTGCGCGGGAGGCGCTCGGCGCGGCGATGCCGCGTTGGTGCTGGTGTTGGTGCCGGTGTTGCTGCTGACATCGGTGTTGCTGCTGCGCTGACAATGCCCCTCGTAGGTAACGACGTCCCTGGGCCACGAGGGTTGCGTTCGGCGCTCTGAGGGTCTCGCCCGCCGCACGGGGCTGGGGTGTTCGTCGAGGTCACCGGGTACGGTGGCTCACCATGAGCGAGAAGATCCGGGTGGCGGTCGTGTTCGGCGGGCGCAGTAGCGAGCACACCATCTCCTGCCTGTCCGCGGGCAGTGTCCTGGGGAACCTCGACCCGGAGCGGTTCGAAGCCGTCCCGGTCGGCATCACTCGTGAAGGGCGCTGGGTGCTCGGGACCGGCGACTCCGCGCAGCTCGCCATCCGCGGCCGTGAGCTGCCTTCCGTCGAAGACGGCAAGAGCCTCGTGCTCGCCGGGGATCCCTCCAGCCAAGGGCTCGTCGCCGTCGAGCCGGGGCGGGAAAGTGAGCTGCTGTCCCAGGTGGATGTCGTCTTCCCGGTGCTGCACGGCGCCTTCGGCGAGGACGGCACCATCCAGGGCCTGCTCGAGCTCGCCGGCATCCCGTACGTCGGCCCTGGCGTGCTCGCCAGCGCGGCCGCCATGGACAAGGAGACGGCGAAGAAGCTCCTGGCCGCCGAAGGGCTTCCGGTCGGCACCTTCGCCGCACTCCGCCGGGGTCAGTCCACTTTGGACGACGAGGCCAAAACCCAGCTCGGCCTGCCGGTGTTCGTGAAGCCGTCGCGCGCCGGTTCTTCGGTCGGCATCAGCCGCGTGACGTCCTGGGACGACCTCGACGCCGCCATCGAGCTGGCCCGCGCCACCGACCCGAAGGTTCTCGTCGAGGCGGCCGTCGTCGGTCGCGAGGTCGAGTGCGGTGTCCTGGAGTTCCCGGACGGCCGCGTCGAGGCGTCGCTCCCGGCCGAGATCCGCGTCCTGTCCGAGGACGAAAACGCTTGGTACGACTTCGAAACCAAGTACCTGGGTGACGACGCCGAGCTGGACATCCCGGCCAAGCTCGACGACGCCGTCACCGAGAAGCTCCGCGCGATGGCCGTCGAGGCCTTCCGCGCGCTGGACTGCCAGGGCCTCGCCCGCGTCGACTTCTTCGTGGGCGCCGACGGCGAACCGAGCATCAACGAGGTCAACACGATGCCCGGCTTCACGACGAAGTCCGCCTACCCGAAGATGTGGGAGGTCACCGGCGTCGACTACCCGACCCTGCTGACCACGCTCATCGAGACGGCGATCGCTCGCGGCACCGGCCTGCGCTAGCCCAAAGCCGTGAAGGCCTCCTTACCGGCCATAAGAGCCGGGAAGGAGACCTTCACGGCTTTCAGGAGAACCGCAGCGGGCGCGCGGGCAGCTTCGCGGCCACCGTGTCCGAGATCTGCTGCAACGGGCCCGTTCCGGCGCTGTCCGGCACCGTGAGGGCCGAGTAGACCTCGCGGTCCACCACGTACCACGTCGACGCGCCGTCGCCCGGGACCTGCAGCCACTGGACGCCGTTCACCAGCCTCAGCTGCGACGTCGGGGTCAGCTCCGGCGGCCGGTCCAGCCCGCACCGGAGCACCAGCGGGTCGGTCGTGCCCCACGCCACCGTCGCCGGCGGGGCCGGGTCCGCCAGGGTGCGCAGCGAGAGCGATGACCCGTTCGACGTCAGCTCGGTCGGCACCGCGCCCAGCAGCGTCTTGCACGCCGGGGACGCCGCCGCCGGGGCGGGCACGGAGACCAGCGGCAACGGGCCGGCCGCGGGATCCGGAGAACGGTGAGTCAGGGCGAAGACGGCGACGGCGACCGCCAGGGCCACGGCGAGCGCGGCCGCGGTGACGAGCACCACCCTGGGTGGGGCGCCGGTGTCGGAGTCAGGCACCGGACCACTACACCACTGCTCAGAGATGCACGACCGGGCAGGTCAGCGTCCGCGTGATGCCTTCCACGTTCTGCACCTTCGCGACCACGAGCTGGCCCAGCTGGTCCACGCTGTCGGCGGCCGCGCGCACGATGACGTCGTACGGGCCGGTGACATCCTCCGAGCTGGTCACACCAGGGATGCTCGAGATCTCGGCCGCCACCGCGGCCGCCTTGCCGACCTCGGTCTGGATGAGGATGTATGCGTGGACCACGGCGCGCCCTTTCGTCGGGATCGATCGGCTCAGGGTAGGAACTTGGGAGCAGGAACGTTCTCAGCCAGCAACGTATCGCCAGCTCACGCAAAAACATAGGGCATCCGACTATCGGTGATCGATCTTTGTCCCGGTAGAGAAAGCAGAGGTGACCGGTGTCACCGAACGACGCAACGGTCGCCGAGACCGGGGAGTTCGCGCTCATCCGAGCCGTCACGGAAGGACGCCGCCAGCCCCCGGGCACGCTGCTCGGCCCCGGCGACGACGCCGCCGTGATCGCCGCCCCCGACGGGCGCGTGGTCGCCAGCACGGACGTCCTGGTGCAAGGGGTGCACTTCCGGCTCGACTGGTCCGCCCCGGAGCAGGTCGGGCGCAAGGCCGTCGCGGTCAACCTGGCCGACATCGCCGCCATGGGCGCCGCGCCGACGTCCGTCCTCGTCGGCATCGCCTGCCCGCCCGACACCCCGCGCGAGGTGATCACCGCGCTGGCCGACGGCATGTGGGCCGAGGCCGAACGCGCCGGCGTCGGCGTCTCCGGCGGCGACATGGTCCGCGCCGACCAGCTCGTGATCAGCGTCACCGCGCTCGGCGACCTCGGCGACCGCGAACCGGTGACGCGCTCGGGGGCCCGCCCCGGCGACGTCGTCGCGGTCTGCGGGAAGCTCGGCTGGGCCGCCGCGGGCCTGGCCGTGCTCGGCCGCGGCTTCCGGTCCCCGGTCGGCGTCGTCAACGCCCAGCGCGCCCCGGAGCCGCCGTACGAAGCCGGGCCGCGCGCCGCGCTCGCCGGGGCCACGGCCATGATCGACGTCTCCGACGGGCTCCTGGCCGATCTGGGGCACATCGCCGAGGCGTCCGGGGTCGGCATCGACGTCCGCACCGCCGACCTCGACGTCCCCGCCCGGCTCACCGAGGTCGGCGCCGCGCTGGGCGCGGACCCGCTCGACTGGGTCCTCACCGGCGGCGAGGACCACGCCCTGGTGGCCACGTTCCCGTCGTTCGCCGAACTGCCGGAGGGCTGGCGCACCATCGGCGTCGCGACCATGCCGGACTCGGGGATCACCGTGGACGGCAAGCCTTCGACGCGAGAAGGCGGCTGGACCCACTGGCGCTGATCTAGGCTCTGCGAACGTGAGAATCGTTCCGGTCCCCTACGACCACCCCGACGCGGCCAAGCTCATGGCCGCGGTGCAACAGGTTTACGTCGAGCGCTACGGCGACGAAGACGCCACCCCGATGGACCCCGCGCAGTTCGACCCGCCGCAGGGCCTGTTCCTCATCGGCTACCAGGGCGAGGAAGCCGTCGCTTGTGGAGCGTGGCGCGCGCACGACGGCCCCGCCCCCGACTTCCAGGACGGCGACGCCGAGTTCAAGCGGATGTACGTCGCCGATTCCGCCCGTGGTCGCGGGTTCGCGCGGATGATCCTGTTCGAGCTGGAGCGCACGGCGGCGCTGTCCGGCCGCAAGCGCGCGGTGCTGGAAACCGGCACCAAGCAGCCGGAGGCGATCGCGCTCTACGCGTCATCGGGCTACGTCGAGATCCCCGGCTTCGGCATCTACAAGAACGAGCCGGACAGCCGGTGTTACGCCAAGGACCTCAGCGGGGCGTGAGCTTCAGCAGGGCCGCGGCGTGCGGGCGCAGGGACGCGGAGACCGCGGTGCCCACGTCCTGGTGGGCCCAGAGATCCCGGACGTTCCAGGCGCCCGGGAGCGTCGCGGACACGGTCGCGGTGGTGGTGCCGGTGTTGAGCAGCACCACCGCGAACCCGCCGCCGGACAGGGGCTTGCCCCACACCTGGTAGCCCGGCCCGGCCGCGAGCTGACGGCCCTGGCCGCCCGCGAAGTCCTGGTCGACGGCGATCGCCTCGGGGTTGCCCAGCGTCGCGAGGTCGTCGTCGCCCAGCTTCGCCGGATCGGTCCCGGCGAACAGCGGCGCGTTCAGCACGGCCCAGACGCTGAAGTGCGCGCGGGCCTCGTCGGCGGTCAGCGTGCCGTTGCCGACCTGCAGCATGTCCGGGTCGTTCCAGCCGCCGGGCGAGCCGCTGTGGACGGCGACGGCGGCCTGCTGGTCGATCGTCGCGAGCACGGAGTCCCAGGTCGGGGTCAGGTCGTAGGTGGTCCGCCACAGGTTCGCCACCGGCCGCGCCCAGGTCCACGGGCTGGAGACGCCGTATTCGGAGATCGCGTAGACGATCGGGCGGGGGAGCGCGGCCAGTTCGTCGCGCATCTTCTCGAACGCCGCCCGCCGGTCCAGGCCGTCGACCGTGTCGGCATTGCACCAGTCGTACTTGAGGTAGTCGACGCCCCAGCGGCCGAACGTCTCGGCGTCCTGCCGCTCGTGGCCGAGCGAGCCGATGCCGGCCGCGGGGTAGGCGTCGTTGGCCATCGCGCAGGTCCGGCTGCCCGGCACGGCGTAGATCCCGAACAGCAGGCCGCGCGAGTGGACGTAGTCGGCGAGGTCGGCGATGCCGTGCGGGAACCGCGTGGGATCGGCCTGCAGCGAGCCGTCGGCGGCGCGCGCGGGGGCCTGCCAGCAGTCGTCGACGACGACGTAGCGGTACCCGGCGTCGCGCAGGCCGTCGTCCGCGAGCGCGTCGGCGGCCTGCTTGACGACGTCCTCGGTGAGGTCGTAACAGCGGACCTGGTTCCAGCTGTTCCAGCCCATCGGCGGCGTCGTGGCCAGGCCGTTCGCCATTGCCGGTGACGCGACGGGCGCGCTCAACAGCCAGGTCAGCACGACGAGCAGGAGCACGAGGAGCGTGCTTCTCGGACGGGTGTGCTGCCTCGGGTCGATGACGTGATCCAATCGCATTGCACGTGAAACCGCAGTCACCGGAGGCGGCATGCCGATCTACGCGCTCGGTTCGCTCGAACCGACGATCCACCCCGATGCCTACGTCCACCCGGACGCGACGGTCATCGGCGACGTCCGGATCGCCGCCCACGCGTCGGTGTGGCCGCAGACCGTGCTGCGCGGCGACCACGGGTACATCGAGATCGGCGAGCGCTCCAACGTCCAGGACGGCTGCGTCCTGCACTGCACCGAGCAGCACCCGACGATCCTCGGGCCGTCGTCGGCGGTGGGGCACGCGGTGCACATCGAGGGCGCGAAGATCGGCACCGGCTGCCTGATCGCGTCCGGCTCGGTGGTGCTCAACGGCACGGTGGTCGAGGACGGCGGCATGGTCGGCGCGGGCGCGGTGCTGTCGTACGGCTCGTACGTCAAGTCCGGCGAGATCGCCCTCGGCGTGCCCGCGAAGACGCGGGAGAACAAGTCCTTCGGGCCGGAGAGCATCGCTCTCGTGGTGGATTCGTACGTCGAGCGGGCGAAACGGTTCCGCGTCGAACTGCGGCGGCTCGACCCGCGCGAGTGACGGCGGCCACGGCCGGTAAGCTCGCCGCCCGTGACCGCACGACCGCTGCAGGACATCGTCGAGGCAGGCTGGGCCGAGGCCCTGGAACCGGTGGCGCCGCAGGTCGCCGCGATGGGGGAGTTCCTCCGCGCGGAGATCACCGCGGGCCGCACGTACCTCCCGGCGGGTGAACACGTGCTGCGGGCGTTCAAGCAGCCGTTCCACGACGTCCGGGTGCTGATCGTCGGCCAGGACCCGTACCCGACGCCCGGGCACGCCGTGGGCCTGAGCTTCTCGGTGGCGCCGGACGTCCGGCCGATCCCGAAGAGCCTGGTCAACATCTACAAGGAGTACGCCGAGGACCTCGGCCACCCGCTGCCGGCCAACGGCGACCTGACGCCGTGGGCCGACCAGGGCGTCCTGCTGCTCAACCGGGCGCTGACGGTGCAGCCGGGCAAGTCGAACTCGCACCAGGGCAAGGGCTGGGAAGACGTCACCGAGCAGGCGATCAAGGCCCTCGCGGCCCGGTCCGAGCCGATGGTGGCGATCCTCTGGGGCCGCAACGCCCGCAACCTGCGCCCGATGCTGGGCGAGGTGCCGTGCATCGAGTCGGCGCACCCGAGCCCGCTGTCGGCGCACAACGGCTTCTTCGGGTCGCGCCCGTTCAGCCGCGCCAACGAGCTGCTGGAGCAGCAGGGTGCCGCGCCGGTCGACTGGAAGCTCCCGTAGGTTCGGTGTCCGGATCGGAGTGACGGCTCCGACCAGGGGGAAACCTTTGGAGGGCACATGATCGTCACATCGGCCGACGGCACGACCATCGCCTACGACCAGCGCGGCACGGGCGCGCCCGTGATCCTGGTCGGCGGCGCGTTCAACGACCGGACCACGGTCGCCGGCCTGGCCGACGTCCTGGCTGCGGACTTCACGACGATCGCGTACGACCGCCGTGGTCGTGGCGACAGCGGTGACACCGGTCCGTACGCGGTCGAGCGGGAGATCGAGGACATCGCGGCGCTGATCGCCGAGGTCGGCGGCTCGGCGTCGGTGTTCGGCCACTCGTCGGGCGCGGTGCTGGCCCTGGAGGCGGCCGGAGCGGGCCTGGCGATCGAGAAGCTGGTGGCGTACGAACCGCCGTACGCGACCGACGCGGAGTCACGCCCCGACGTCACGGAGAAGGTGGCCGCGCAGATCGCCGCGGGCGACCGCGACGGCGCGGCGGCGACGTTCCTCGAGGTCGCGGGCACCCCGCCGGAGGTCATCGAAGGGATGAAGCGGGCCCCGGTGTGGGGCTGGTTCACCTCGCTGGCGCACACGCTCCCGTACGACCTGGAGATCTGCGGCCCGGGTGCCCACCCGCGCAAGGACCACCTGGCCCGCATCACGGCCCCGACGTTGGTGATCGGCGGCGGCGCCAGCCCGGAGAAGCTGCAGTCAGGAGCCCGCGTCGCGGCGTCGGCGGTCCCCGGTGCCCGTCACGAGACCCTCCCGGGCCAGGACCACGGAGTGCTGCAGCACCCGGAGTCCCTGCGCGACCTGCTGGTGGAGTTCTACAAGTGAGCTGACCGCTCAGGTGACCCCGCCGGGGGTCCAGGGGGCTTGCCCCCTGGCGGGGGCCTGGGGGTTCGACCCCCAGAAGACACCTAAGGCGAAAAAAATGGCGAGTGCTCTCCACGAGCACTCGCCACCTTTAAGTTTCGCCTTAGCCCCGGACGACCTTGCCCGCCTTGATGCACGAGGTGCACACGTTCAGGCGCTTGCGCTGGGAAATACCCACCTTGGCGTGGACGGTCTGGATGTTCGGGTTCCACCGGCGGTTGGTACGCCGGTGGGAGTGCGAGACCGACTTGCCGAAGCCGGGTCCCTTGCCACAGACGTCGCACACGGCAGCCACGTCGAACTCCTTTGGATCTGGGTCATAGAAATGAGCCCAGACGGACTGGGCAACTCGACCATAGTAACCAGTGGCTCCGCCGGGTTCCGCACGGGGTCGATACGCTCGCCCCGGGAACGGCGAGGAGGTCACGGGGTGCGGGTGCTGGACGCGGCGGCGGTGTCGGCCTGGGCTGCGGGTTGTGTGCGCAGCCTGGCGAGCCTGCGGCCGGCCATCGACGGGATCAACGTCTACCCCGTGGCGGACTCCGACACCGGCTCCAACATGCTCTTCACGATGACCGGCGCGGCCGCCGAGCTCGACGTCGCCGCGCCGGAAACCGCCGCCGACGCGCTGAGGGTCCTCGCGCGCGGCGCCGTCGCCTCGGCCAAGGGCAACTCCGGCGTGATCCTCTCCCAGGTCGTGCGCGGGCTGGCCGACCGCGCCGAGGGCGAGCTGGACGGCCCGTGGCTGGCCGCCGCGCTGGGGCACGCCGACGAGGTCGCCACCGGGGCCGTGAGCCGGCCGGTCGCCGGGACCATCCTGACCGTGCTGCACGCCGTCGCCCTCGCCGTCCGCGGCGATACGCGTCAGCTCGGCGAAGTGGCGCGAACCGCCGCGAAGGAAGCCGCGCACGCGCTCGAGAAGACGCCGCTCCAGCTGCCCGCGCTGGCCAAGGCCGGGGTCGTCGACGCCGGGGCCCGCGGGCTCGTCGCCGTGCTCGACGCGCTGGTCGGGGTGCTCACCGGCACCGCGGTCGAGCAGGACCACGCGCTCGAAGTGCCGGTGGTGGCGGAGGAGGTCTACGCCTGGGAGGTCATGTACCTGCTGGACGGCGTCGACGAAGCGAGCCTGCCGATCCTGCGCAAGGAGCTGGGCGGCCTCGGCGACAGCGTCACGGTGGCCGGTGACGGCTCGGGCAGCCACGCCGTGCACGTCCACTGCGCCGACATCGGCGCCGCCATCGAAGCCGGGCTGACGCTGGGGCGGCCGCGCCGGATCCGCGTCGAACCGCTGCTCACGCCGACGCCGATCGAGCCGGGCGGCGGGATCGACCGCACCGTCGTCGCCGTCGTGCACGGCGGCGGGCTGGCCGAGGTGCTGCGCGCCGAGAGCATCCCGGTCCTCGAAGTGCCCGAAGGCACCACGCCGAGCGTCGAGGACATGATCGGCCTGCTCAACGAGGCCGCCGGCCGGCACGTCACGGTGCTGCCGGGCGGGGTCGCGCTGACCGCGGCGGCCGACACCGCGGCGGGCCACGCGATGGCCGCCGACCGGGACGTCGTGGTCATCCCGTGCACGTCGCCGGTGCAGGTGCTCGCGGCGCTGGCCGTGCACGACGCCGGGCGCCGCACCAACGACGACGTCGTCGCGATGGCCGAGGCGGCCGCCGCGACCAGGCGTGGCGAACTGCGGATCGCGCAGGAGGAGTCGCTAACCTGGGTGGGCCGGGCCCAGTCCGGCGACGTGGTCGGCCTGGTCGACGACGAGGTGGTGCTCATCGAGGCCGCCCCGGCGTCGGAGACCAACCTCGTCGCGGCGGCGATGAAGGTGCTGAACCGGATGCTGGCGCTGGGCGGGGAACTGGTGACGGTGCTGAGCGGGGCGGCCGCGCCGCCGGGGGTCGCCGAAGAGCTCGCGGAGCAGCTTCGGGTGGAGCACCCCGAGGTGGAGCTGGCCGGGTACGCGGGTGGGCAGGCGGACGCCGTGCTGCTGATGGGAGTCGAATAGCGATGGCCGGACTGCGCGACAAGCTGCCGTTGCTGCTGGGTGCCAAGACGGCGAAGGCGCTCGCCACGGCGTTGGACATCGAGACGGTCAGCGACCTGCTGCGCCACTACCCGCGCCGCTACGCCGAGCGGGGTGAGCTCACCGACATCGCCGGCCTCGAGCTGGGCGAGCACGCGACCGTGCTGGCGCGCATCGAAAAGGTGAGCAAGCGCCGGATGAAGGCCCGCAACGGGACCATCATCGACATGGTGATCACCGACGGGAAGCGCCGGCTCACGTGCGCCTTCTTCAACCAGGCCTGGCGGGAGAAGGACCTGGTGCCGGGCAAGTCCGGCCTGTTCGCCGGCAAGGTCTCGGCGTTCCGCGACACCCTGCAGCTGACCAACCCCGAGTACGAGCTGTTCGAGGCCGATCGCGAAGCCGAGGCGATGGACGACTTCCTGGCCGCCATCATCCCGGTTTACCCGGCGGCGCAAGGCATGCCGACGTGGTCGATCGCCAAGTGCGTCCGCCAGGTGCTCGACGTCCTCGACGTCGACGAGGACCCGATGCCGCCGGAGCTGCTGCGGCTCCAGCACCTGGGGGACCTCGAAAACGCGCTGCGCGGCATCCACCGCCCGGAGAACTGGGCGCACCTGGAGGCGTCGCGCAAGCGCCTCAAGTGGGACGAAGCGATGGCCGTGCAGCTGATCTTCGCGCAGCGCCGGCATTCCGCGATCTCCCGCCCGGCCAAGGCGAACCCGCACGTCGACGGCGGGATCATGGACGCCTTCGACAAGCGGCTCCCGTTCGACCTCACCGCGGGCCAGCGCGGCATCGGCGACGAGATCGCCACCGACCTGGCGACCGAGCACCCGATGAACCGGCTGCTGCAGGGCGAGGTCGGCTCGGGCAAGACGATCGTCGCGCTGCGGGCGATGCTGCAGGTGGTCGACAACGGCCGGCAGTCCGCGCTGCTGGCGCCGACCGAGGTGCTCGCCTCGCAGCACGCGCGGTCGCTGCGCGAGATGCTCGGCGACCTCGCGCAGGCCGGCGAGCTGGGCGCGGCCGAGAAGGCCACCCGCGTCACGCTGCTCACCGGGTCGATGGGCGCGAAGGAACGCAAGAAAGCGTTGCTGGAGGCCATGAGCGGCGAGGCCGGCATCATCGTCGGCACGCACGCGCTCATCCAGGAGACCGTGCAGTTCGCCGACCTCGGCCTGGCCGTTGTCGACGAGCAGCACCGCTTCGGCGTCGAACAGCGCGACGCGCTGCGCACGCGCGGCGCCGAGGGCACGAGCCCGCACGTGCTGGTGATGACCGCGACGCCGATCCCGCGCACGGTCGCCATGACCGTCTACGGCGACCTGGAGATCTCCGCGCTGCGCGAGATGCCGGTCGGCCGGTCGCCGATCAGCACGACGGTCGTCCCGGTGGCGGAGAAGCCGGCGTGGATGGACCGCGTCTGGCAGCGTGTCACCGAAGAGGTGTCCAAGGGGCACCAGGCCTACATCGTGTGCCCGCGGATCGGCGACGAGCCGCCGTCGGACAAGAGCGACAAGCGGCCGCCGGTCGCCGTCCTCGACATCGCGCCGCAGCTGGTGGAGGGGCCGCTCAAGGGCCTGCGCCTCGCCGTGCTGCACGGCCGGATGCCCGCGGACGACAAGGACGCCGTGATGCGCGCCTTCGCCGCGGGGGAGCTGGACGTGCTCGTGGCCACCACCGTGATCGAGGTCGGCGTCAACGTGCCGAACTCGACGGCGATGGTGATCATGGACGCCGACCGGTTCGGGATCAGCCAGCTGCACCAGCTGCGCGGCCGCGTCGGCCGGGGCAGCGTGCCGGGGCTGTGCCTGCTGGTCACCGAAGCCCTCGACGGCACGACGACCCGCGAACGGCTGGCGGCGGTCGAGTCGACCACGGACGGGTTCGAGCTGTCCCGTCTCGACCTGGAGCTGCGCCGCGAAGGTGACATCCTCGGCGCCGCGCAGTCCGGGAAACGGTCCACGCTGAAGCTGCTTTCCCTGCTGCGGGACGAAGACGTCATCGCCGAGTCGCGGGCGCGGGCGCAGGAGATCGTCGAGAAGGACCCGGCGATCTCGAAGTTCCCCGGCCTGGCCCAGATGGTCGCCGACGTCGTCGACGTCGAGCGCGCGGAGTACCTGGAGAAGTCGTGACCGCCGTGGTCCGGCCCGCCGCTTGATGCCGGCGGACTTCCTCACCCGCAGGTCGGTCGAGAACCGGACGGCGGAGTGGGCGCGTTCCCTGCGCGCCGGCGGCCGCGTGCTGGTGGTGCAAGACTCGGCCGTGGTCGGGTCCGCCGCGTTCGGCCCGCGCCGCGACGGACCGGACGACGGCGCGCTATACGTGATCGACCTGCACCTCGAAGCATGAGCCGCTGCCTGGGCGAAGGCGTTCTACGAGCGTGCGGGCTGGTCGCTCGACGGCGGCACGCGCACCGAGACGATCGACGGCGGCGCGGTTTCGCTGGAGGAGCTGCGGTTCAGCCGTCCGTTGCCGTGACGAACACCCCGGCTTTCGCGGCGGCCGCCGCTGCCGCCGCGGCGACGTCGGCGTCTCGCGGCGTCACGCCTTCGCGGGAGACGAACAGGCGGTAGAAGACCGGCCCGCAGGCGACGCGCACGACTTCGACCGCGTCCGTCCCGGCCGGAACCTCGCCGCGGGCCACGGCTCGCTCGACGATCGGGGCCGACCGCGCGTGGCGGTCGACGTAGAACTCCTCCAGGGCGGCCGCCGCGCGGGTCGAGAGGAACGCCGCCGAGATCGACGCGATCGGCAGCTCGCGCAGGCCCGGCTCGGTGAAGAAGTGCACCAGCTCCCGGTTGACCTCGCGCAGGTCGCCTTCGAGGGACCCGGTGTCCGGCGCGGCCCACTCCTGCTCGGTGCCCATCAGCAGCGCCGCCGCGACCAGGCCTTCGGCGGACTCCCAGCGGCGGTACAGCGTCGTCTTGTGCACGCCGGAGCGTTCGGCCACGGCCTCGACCGTCAGCTCCGCGTACCCGCGCTCGCCGAGCAGCTCCAGGGTCGCGTCGAGGGCGGCGCGACGGGTCCGCTCGGTGCGGCCGCCGGGGCGCTGCGTGCCGATGGTCTCCAAGTGCCACTCCCGTTGCGTTAGTGCCGTCCAGTATGCCCGCCCGAAAGGGCAGGAACCATTCACCGGACCGCCGCGGGGTACGTGTGCCCGTTCGGCTGCTTGCCGCGACCCGGTCCGCGAGCGTTTCCTGCCTGGTATGGCGGGGCGGCGGCGCGCGCTGATCGTGGCCAACGGCGAGTACGACAACGCGGGGTTGCAGCGGCTGGGCTCACCCGCGGCGGACGCGGACGCCCTCGCCGGTGTGCTGTCCGACCGCGCGATCAGCGACTTCGAAGTCCGGGTGGTGCGCAACGAAACCGCGCACGTGGTGCAGGCGGAGGTCGAGGACCTCTGCGCCGAGGGCCGTCCCGACGACGTCCTCCTGCTGCACTTTTCCTGCCACGGCTTGAAGGACGACTCCGGCCAGCTGTTCTTCGCCGCCCGCAACACCCGCCCGGACCGGCTCCGCTCGACGGCGGTGCCCGCGCACTTCGTCCAGCAGTGCCTGAAGCAGAGCCGTTCGCGCAGTGTCGTGCTGCTGCTGGACTGCTGTTACGGCGGCGCGTTCGGCCAGGGTGTCGCGGTGCGCGCGTCGGGGGACGCGAACGTCCTGGACAGCTTCCGCGGCGGCCGCGGCCGCGCGGTGATCACGGCGTCGAACTCCATCGAGTACGCCTTCGAAGGCGCCCGGCTGGCCGAAGGCGGGGTCGCGCAGCCGTCGGTGTTCACCTCCGCGCTGGTGGAGGGCCTGCGCACGGGCGAGGCCGACCGCGACGAGGACGGCTGGATCGCGCTGGGCGAGCTGTACGAGTACCTGTTCGACCGGGTGCGCGAGCGCAACCCGAAGCAGACGCCGAGCCGCGACATCGAGATGCAGGGCGAGCTGTACCTGGCCCGCAGCCGGCGCCGCCGCGTCAAGCCGTCCCCGGTCCCGGCCGACCTCGCCGCCGCGATCGCGGCGGAGAACCCGTTCACCAGGCTGGGCGCGGTGGCGGAACTGCGCCGCCGCTTGACGAGCGCGAACCTCGAGGTCGCGGTGGGAGCGTTCGAGGCGCTCAAAATGATGTCGTCGACGGACGTCCAGCACGTCGCCGAGGCGGCGCAGGAGGCACTCGGCCGGGCCGCGGTCCGGGTCGATCCGCCGGCGGTGCGTCTTGCGGCGGCACCGGGTTCGGTTGTCGTCGAGACGGTGCGGGCGTCCGGGCCGCCGGTGGCCCGGGAGGTGCGGTTCGAGGCGTCGCACGCGTGGATCCAGGTCGTGGAGACGGCGGACGGTGCGGAACTGTCGGTGATGGCCGGGGAATCGGGAGTGCGGCGGGGGAAGGTCGTGGTCACCGGCCTCACGGGCGAGACGGTCGTCGCGGTGGAGATCGAGACGGTGCCGGAGCCTGAGCCGGAGGTCGTGCCCGAGCCGGTGGCCGAGCCGGAGCCGGAGGTCGAGCCTGCGGTGGCCGACGTGGTGGCCGAGCCGGAGCCGACGGTCGAGCCCGCGGTGGCTGTCCTGCCGCCGTCACCCGAGCCGGTCGTCGAGCCCGAGCCGGCGGCGGCGGTGCCCGCACCCGAAGCGGACCCGGCACCCGAACCCGGGGCAGCCGCGCGGAAAGCCGCCGCGGTGGATCCGGCGGGGTGGTTCGCCGCGGTCACCGCGTTCGTCGGCGTCGTGCTGGTGGTCACCGGGATGTTCCTCGAGTACCGCCACGGCTACCTCCTCGGCCAGTACCGGCCCGGCATGCAGCAGGTGGTCACGTTCGTGGCCGCGTGCGCGCTGCTCGGCGTGGTGCTGACCCTGGTGCCGCGGACCAGGGCGCGGACCGGTCCCGCGGTGCTGCTCGGTGCCGCGCTCGCCGCCGTCTTCGGGCTGGCGCGCTTCCTCGGCGAGGCGACGACCCTCTCGCAGCCCTACGAGGACAGTGGTCTGGCGGCCGGCTTCACCCTCGAGCTGCTCGGCCACATCGCGCTGGTGGCCGTGGCGCCGGGTGCTTTGACGGTGCTTCGCCGGAACCCCGCGGACGCCTTGCGCGCCGCCAAGGTCGAAGGCCGGACGGCCTGGGCGGTGATCGCTCTCGGCGTGACGATCGCGGCCGGCTGGATCACCCAGCTCGTCGAGCTGACCGTCTACGACTCCGACGACGGCGGCCGCGCGGCGGCGTACTTCGTGCTCGGCGCGCTGCTGGCCGTCGCGGTCACCGGCGCCGCCGCGATCCTGCGTCCGGCCGCGGTGGGCCGCGCTGTCCTGGCCGTGGGGATCGCCGCGCTGGCAGGCGTCATGGTGCCGACGTTCGACGCGATCCAGGAGCACTCGTCCCTGACCCAGACCGGTCAGGTGATCGCGGCGATGGCGCTGGTAGTGCTGGCGATCGTCGCCGTGGTCCAGTCGGTCCGGGCCCGCCGGAATCAGCCGATCGGGCGACAGCCCTGAGTTGTCGCTGCCCCGGCTCGCGGGTACCACGCTGATCATGAGGAAACGACGGGGTGTTCTCGCGGCCGTGGCCATCGTGCTCGCCGGGCAGGCGCCGGCGGCCGCCGCCGGGGGAGTGCAGCAGGATCCGCCCAGCTGGGGGCTGGACCGGATCGACCAGCGCACCGGGCTCGACCACGCCTACCGCTACGGCGACGACGCGGCCGGCGTCACGATCTACGTGATCGACAGCGGCGTCGACGCGCAGCACCCCGACTTCCAGGGCCGCGTCGCGCCGGGGCGGGACTTCCTCGGCGGCGGCACCGACACGACCGACACCAACGGCCACGGCACCCGGCTCGCCGGGATCGCCGCGGGCCAGGCCTACGGCGTCGCGAAGGGTGCGCAGATCGTCCCGGTGCGGGTGCTCGACAAGGACGGCGGCGGCGCGACCGAACAGATCATCGCCGGGCTCGACTGGGTCGCGCAGAACGCCCGGCAGCCCGCGGTCGCCGTCCTCGGCATCGGCGGCGTCCCGAACGACCAGCTCGACGCGGCCGTGAAGCGGCTGGCCACGGTGCTGCCGATCGCCGTCCCGGCCGGCAGCGAGACGGCGGACGCGAGCGGCTTCTCGCCGGGCCGGGTGACCGAGGCCCTGACCGTCGGGGCGATCGACGACCAGGACCACCCGGACAAGGCGTCCAACTTCGGCCAGGACGTCGATCTGTACGCGCCGGGTGTCGCCGTTCCGAGCCCGATCGCGGGCGGCACGACCGCGGGCCCGGAGTCGGGCACGTCGGTGGCCGCGGCGTTCGCGGCCGGCGCGGCGGCGATCTACCTGGCCCAGCACCCCGGCTCGACGCCCGCGCAGGTGGACCAGGCCCTCGTTCAGGCCGCGACGCCGGACGCGCTGAAGGGCGTCCCGGCAGGCACGGCCAACCGGCTGCTCTACGTGCCGCAGGCGTCCTGAGACTCCGGCAGGGAGGTGCCACCAGCGCTGATCGGCCAATCTTTCCACGCGCATGATGTCCATCACCTGGTATGCAGCTCCCGCCCAGCGGGAAAAACCGGGTAACGTGCGCTGACTACCGATCCAAACGGGAAGGACCGGGCATGTTCCGCAAGGTGCTGGTGGCCAACCGCGGTGAGATCGCGATCCGCGCGTTCCGCGCCGGCTTCGAACTGGGGGCCGGCACGGTTGCCGTGTTCCCCCACGAAGACCGCAACTCGCTGCACCGGCTGAAGGCCGACGAGGCGTACGAGATCGGCGAGCCGGGTCACCCCGTGCGCGCCTACCTCTCGGTCGACGAGATCGTCGCCGCGGCCAAGAAGGCCGGGGCCGACGCCGTCTACCCGGGTTACGGCTTCCTGTCGGAGAACCCCGATCTCGCGCGCGCGTGCGAAGAAGCGGGGATCACCTTCGTCGGCCCGAGTGCCGACATCCTCGAGCTCACCGGCAACAAGGCCCGCGCGGTCAAGGCCGCGCGCGAGGCCGGCGTCCCGGTGCTCGGCTCGTCCGAGCCCTCCAGCGACATCGACGCGCTGGTCGCGGCGGCCGACGAGCTGGGCTTCCCGGTGTTCGTCAAGGCCGTCGCCGGTGGTGGCGGGCGCGGTATGCGCCGCGTCCTGGAGCCGGCCCAGCTGCGCGAGTCCATCGAGGCCGCGGCGCGCGAGGCGGAGTCCGCCTTCGGCGACCCGACGGTGTTCCTCGAGAAGGCCGTCGTGGAGCCGCGGCACATCGAGGTGCAGATCCTCGCCGACGCCGTGGGCAACATCATCCACCTCTACGAGCGCGACTGCTCGGTGCAGCGGCGCCACCAGAAGGTCGTCGAGCTGGCCCCGGCGCCGAACCTCGACCCCGAGCTGCGCGACCGGATCTGCGCCGACGCGGTCAAGTTCGCGAAGCAGATCGGCTACCGCAACGCCGGCACCGTCGAGTTCCTGCTCGACAAGCAGGGCAACCACGTCTTCATCGAGATGAACCCGCGCATCCAGGTCGAGCACACGGTCACCGAAGAGGTCACCGACGTCGACCTCGTGCAGTCGCAGCTGCGGATCGCCTCCGGCCAGACCCTCGACGACCTGGGCCTGAGCCAGGACAAGATCTACCTGCGCGGCGCCGCGCTGCAGTGCCGCATCACCACCGAAGACCCGGCCAACGGCTTCCGCCCGGACACCGGGATGATCTCCGCCTACCGCTCGCCGGGCGGCTCCGGCATCCGGCTCGACGGCGGCACCGCCTTCTCCGGTACCGAGATCAGCGCCCACTTCGACTCGCTGCTGGTGAAGCTCACCTGCCGCGGGCGCGACTTCGAGACCGCCGTCGGCCGCGCGCGCCGCGCCGTCGCCGAGTTCCGGATCCGCGGCGTGGCCACGAACATCCCGTTCCTGCAGGCGGTGCTCGACGACCCGGACTTCCGCGCCGGGCGCGTCACGACGTCGTTCATCGAGGAGCGGCCGCACCTGCTCACCGCGCGGCACTCCGCCGACCGCGGCACGCGGCTGCTGACCTACCTCGCCGACCAGACGGTCAACAAGCCGCACGGCGAGCGCCCGAAGACGCCCGACGCGACGCTGAAGCTGCCGAAGCTCGCGAAGGACGCGCAGCCGCCCGCCGGCTCGAAGCAGAAGCTCGTCGAGGTCGGTCCGGAGGGCTTCGCGCGCTGGCTGCGGGAGTCGCCGCACATCGGCGTCACCGACACGACGTTCCGCGACGCGCACCAGTCGCTGCTCGCCACCCGCGTCCGCACCAAGGACCTGCTGGCGGTGGCGCCGGTCGTCGCGAACACCGTGCCGCAGCTGCTGTCCCTGGAGTGCTGGGGCGGCGCGACCTACGACGTCGCGCTGCGGTTCCTCGCCGAGGACCCGTGGGAGCGGCTCGCCGCGCTGCGCGAGGCCGTGCCCAACATCTGCCTGCAGATGCTGCTGCGCGGGCGCAACACCGTCGGCTACACGCCGTACCCGACCGAGGTGACCAACGCCTTCGTCCAGGAGGCCACGAAGACCGGCATCGACATCTTCCGGATCTTCGACGCGCTCAACGACGTCGAGCAGATGCGCCCGGCCATCGAAGCCGTGCGCGAGACCGGCTCCGCCGTCGCCGAGGTGGCGCTCTGCTACACCTCGGACCTGTCGGACCCGGGCGAAAAGCTCTACACGCTCGACTACTACCTCAAGCTGGCCGAGCAGATCGTCGGCGCCGGGGCGCACGTCCTGGCGATCAAGGACATGGCCGGGCTGCTGCGCGCGCCCGCGGCGACCCGGCTGGTCACCGCGCTGCGCAAGGAGTTCGACCTGCCGGTGCACATCCACACCCACGACACCGCGGGCGGCCAGCTGGCCACCTACCTCGCGGCGATCAACGCGGGCGCGGACGCCGTCGACGGCGCGGTGTCGTCGATGGCGGGCACGACGTCGCAGCCGTCGCTGTCCTCGATCGTGGCGGCCACCGACCACTCCGACCGCACCACCGGGCTGAGCCTGGACGCGATCGGCGAGCTGGAGCCGTACTGGGAGAGCGTGCGCAAGATCTACGCGCCGTTCGAGGCCGGGCTGGCCTCGCCCACCGGGCGCGTCTACCACCACGAGATCCCCGGCGGGCAGCTGTCGAACCTGCGCACCCAGGCCATCGCGCTGGGCCTGGGCGACCGCTTCGAGGACATCGAGGCGATGTACGCGGCGGCCGACAAGATCCTCGGGCACCTGGTGAAGGTGACGCCGTCGTCGAAGGTCGTCGGCGACCTCGCGCTGCACCTGGTCGGCGCGGGCGTCTCCCCGGCCGACTTCGAGGCGGAGCCGAACAAGTTCGACATCCCCGACTCGGTGATCGGCTTCCTGCGCGGCGAGCTCGGCGACCCGCCGGGCGGCTGGCCGGAACCGTTCCGCACCAAGGCCCTCGAAGGCCGCGCGGACCCGAAGCCGGTGCAGGAACTGTCCGAAGAGGACCGCAAGGCCCTGGAGGAGAACCCCCGCCGGACGCTCAACCGGCTGCTGTTCCCCGGCCCCACCAAGGAGTTCGAGGCGCACCGCGAGGCCTACGGCGACACCTCGGTGCTGCCCACCAAGGACTTCTTCTACGGCCTGCGCCCGGGGGAGGAGTACGCCGTCGACCTCGAGCCGGGCGTGCGGCTGCTCATCGAGCTGGAGGCGATCGGCGAGGCCGACGAGCGCGGCCTGCGCACGGTGATGTCGACGCTCAACGGCCAGCTGCGCCCGATCCAGGTCCGCGACACCTCGATCGCGTCGGACATCCCGGCGACCGAGAAGGCGGACAAGGGCAACCCGAAGCAGGTCGCGGCGCCGTTCGCCGGCGTGGTCACGCTGCAGGTCAACGAGGGTGACACGGTCGAGGCCGGCGCCACGGTCGCGACGATCGAGGCGATGAAGATGGAGGCGTCGATCACGGCGTCCGCGGGCGGCAAGGTGGCGCGGCGCGCGATCAACGCCGTCCAGCAGGTCGAGGGCGGCGACCTCCTGCTCGTCCTGGAGTGACCCTGCTGATCAACGCCGTACCGCAGCGGCAAGGCGCGGTGGGCCCTCGGGCGGGCGACCTGCCCGGGGGCTGCGTGGCCCTCGCGGAGCTGGCCGGGCACGTGCTCGGCCGGCCCGTGCACCACGTCCCGCAGTCCCGTGAACTGTCCTCAGTGGACGGTGGGATCGCGTCACGGGCCGTGCTGACCGGGCCCAACCGCGCGGCCCAGCTGGCCGCGCTGGAGGCGCCCGGTGGACCGGTACTGACGATCGGCGGCGACTGCGGCGTCGAGCTGGTCCCGATCGGCGTCGCCCGGTACCGGTACGGCCCGGGCCTGGGCGTCGCGTGGTTCGACGCGCACGCGGACCTGAACACCGCGTCGACGTCGCCGTCGGGGGCGTTCCACGGGATGGTGCTGCGGTCGCTGCTCGGTGAGGGCGACCCGGAGTTCGCGGCGGCGCCGGCTCTGGAGCCGGGACGCGCGGTGCTGCTGGGGACGCGGGTGTTCGACCCGGAGGAGCGTGCGGCGGTTGCGCGTGGGCTGGCGGTCACGTCGGTCGATGCGTTGGCGGGCGCGGAGAAGCTGTACGTCCACGTGGATCTCGACGTGCTGGATCCGTCGGAGTTCGGCGGCCTCAACTACCCCGAGCCGGACGGGTGGACGATCGCGCGGCTGGTGTCGTCGCTGGACGCGCTGGCGGCCTACGACGTCGTCGGCGCGGGCGTCACCGAGTGCGTGGGCAACTCAGGCGAGGTCGAGGTCCTTCAGCCGGTTCTGGCTGCGTTGGGCCGGCTTCTCGTGAGTGGTGATTAGGGTTCTAACCCGCATTACCACTCACGACGGGTAGGCCTTGCGGACCGCGTCGAGGGCGATGTCGAGGTTCGCGCCGAGGTCCTGGGCCCGGGTCGCGTACTCGGCCGCCGCGGCCAGGAGCAGGGCCGCCGGGTCCGGACGGTCCGTGGGGATCGTGATCACCGTGCCGCGGGCCCGCGCCGTCTCCACCCAGCCCGCCGCCTCCAGCTCGCGGTACGCGCGGGCCACCGTGCCCGACGCCAGGCCCAGGTCGCGGGCCAGCTGGCGGATCGGCGGCAGGCGCGTCCCCTCGGGGAGCGCGCCCGCCGTGGCCGCGCGGATGATCTGGTCGTGCACCTGCCGCCAGGGCGCCAGGCCGTTCTCGGTGTCGACGACGATCTTCACGCGAGAGCCGGGAGCCTCTTCAACGGGGCGGTGACGGCCAGGAACGCGGCGATGCCCACCACGACGATCAGGAGCGAGCCGAGGTTGCCCTGCGTCCAGCCGATCGCCGTGCAGGTGCCGATGCCCAGCCCGATCGCGACGCGGGCGCTGCGGCAGCGCAGCGCCAGGTCGGCGCGCGGCTCCCCGGCCGGCGGGCGCCGCACGGCCAGCAGGGTGATCGCCCAGCAGACGGCCGTCGTGCCCGCGGCCACCGCCAGCAGCTTCCACTGCGTGATCAGGGCCAGGTGCGCGATCGCGGACACCGACGCCAGCCCGCTGAGCACCAGGGCCCAGGCCGGGACGACGTCCAGCAGCCGCCGCCGGACGAGGACCGCCTCCCGCCGCGGGCCACGCGTGGGCCGCTGGGCCAGAAGTTCGGCGATCAGGCCGCCGAGCAGCAGGGTGCCGGCGATCGAGGCGCCGTCGTTGTTGCCGCCGAACAGCAGCGGGAGCGCCAGGTAGAGCCACGGGTACCAGAACCGGCGCCGCTTGAGGTACCGGACGGCCAGCGCCACTTCAGCGGCGTCCGGGTCCGGCACCCCCCAGCGCACGAGCAGGCGGGCCCCGCGCTTGTCGTTCGGCCACAGGATGATCAGGATCACCAGGCCGACCAGGCCCATGAAGAGCCCGACCGCGAGCATGTTGTCCCACGCCATGTCGTACCTCCCGCTTGTATCAACCACACGATACAAGCGGCCGTGTCCGGGTGCGCGGCGGGCGCGGAGTTCGTCCGTTCGTACGTACATCCGGGTGCAGTCGGCGGGGTAGTTGTCAGCGTTGCGCATGGAGTCCCCGTGAACTTGTCACGAAGATGACAAGAAATCGGTTTCCCTTCGAAGGTGTGACACGTTCCGGGCTAGTTTTTCGATGTGTCCGGTGTCACCCCGCATCGGACGCGGGGTGCTCGGCCGCGCGTGGAGCGGGGCCTCTGGGGCGGAGCAAAGGAGCTGCGATGTCGGTCGAGCGCGGATTCGACCATCCGGCACCACCCGCGGCACTGCCCCGCAAGCTCGCCGACATCCTCCGGCCCGAGCTGGCCAGCCTCGCCGCCGAGATCGTCGACGAGATCCGCGCGACCATCCCGGCCTACGCCCGCCCGCTCGACGGGCCCTACGGCAAGTCGATCCGCGCCGGCGTCGAATACGCGATCACGCTGTTCGTCGCGCAGATCGCCGACCCGACGGTGTCCAAGGAACAGTCCCACGACGTGCACCACCGCCTCGGGCAGAACGAGATGCGCGAGGGCCGCAGCCTCGACACGCTGCAGTCGGCCTACCGGGTCGGCGCGCGGGTGTCGTGGCGGCGGATCATGCGCGTCGGACGGCGGAGCGGGCTCTCGTCGGCGGTGATGTCCCAGCTGGCCGACGCGATGCTGGCGTTCATGGACGAGCTCGCCTCCGTCGCGCTCGACGGCTACCTGGAAGCGAAGGCACGCACGGCGGGCGCGCTCGACACCTGGCGCCGCAAGCTGCTGCACCTGATCCTCGAGACGCCGCCCGCGTCACCGAAGGCGATCGCCGAGCTGGCCCAGCTGATCGGCTGGACGGTCCCGACCGACGCGACCCCGGTGGCCGTCTGCCCGGCCGACGGCGTCGCCCCGGCCCGGCGGCACGCGGGCCTGGACGCCGACGTCCTCGCCGAGCTCGACACCCCCGACCCGAAGCTGGTCGTGCCCGGCCAGCTGGGCAGCGCCCGCCTGGCGACGCTGCAGGTGGCGCTCCCGGACTGCCGCCTCTCGATCGGTCCGTGCGTGCCGCTGGCCTCGGTCGCGGACTCCCTGCGCTGGGCCCGGAACGCGCTGCAGCTCACC
The DNA here is from genome assembly GCF_036114655.1 of Amycolatopsis sp. NBC_00348. Lineage (NCBI taxonomy): Bacteria > Bacillati > Actinomycetota > Actinomycetes > Pseudonocardiales > Pseudonocardiaceae > Amycolatopsis > Amycolatopsis sp. NBC_00348. The sequence continues at coordinate 10,308,996 of NZ_CP107994.1, forward strand.
GAACGCGGCGTCCTGGTGCCCCGCCCGGTGCTGCGGGCCGAGGAGCACCTGGCGACGCTGCTGGTCAACTCCGACACGGGCCTGGTCGGCACGCTGCGGCACCGCCTGTTCGCGCCGCTGGCGGACATGACGGGCAAGCAGCAGGAGCGGCTGCTGGAGACGCTGCGGGCGTGGCTGGACAGCCAGGGCAACGTGGTGGAGATCGCGGAACGCCTCGGCGTCCACCCCCAGACGGTCCGCTACCGCATGCGCCAGCTCCAGGCGACCTTCGGCGACAGCCTCCGCGACCCGGGCGCCCGCTTCGAGATGGAGCTGGCGCTGCGCGCGGGCGCGGCCCCGCTGCCGTTGCGCTACCCGGTGAGCGACCTGCTGCCGGTCCCGCGCACGGGCGCGATCCGTCCACAGTGGACGCCGAGCTAGCGGTAGTGGCTGCTCGCCGCGGCGGGCGGCCGGGTGCTGCCGGATCGGCAGGGCCGGCGTGAACGCGCCGTCCTGGCCGGGCTGCTGCGTGCAGGTCGGCGCGTAACCCGTCGGTCCCGTGGTGCCGGGCACCCGGTGCGGCGACAGCTGCATCGTGCTCGCCCGGGCCGGCCCCGCGGCCGCGGCGAAGACCGTCACGGTCGCGAGAACCGTGGTCCGGGCACGGCGCACCGTCGTGGTTGCTCCCCTGTGGACGGTGGCCGCGGTCAGGTGATGATCAGGCTCGGGCTGAACGCCGTGTTCTGCGCGGGACTGGTCACCTTCAGCGAGCAGTTCATCGTCCACGGCGTCCAGGTGCCGGTGGTGTACTTGTGCATCTCCAGGGCCAGGCTGAACGGCGGGTTCATCGCGAACGTGGCCGAGCTGGCCCCCGAGACGGCCGAGAACGTCTCCGCGCCGCCGGTGAAGGTGATCGCCGCCGTGGTGCCGCTCCAGATGGTCGGGGCGATCACGCCGGGCGTGCTCGAGGTCACGGTGGCGCCCGTCAGCTTCACCGGGATCATGCCGCTGCCGCGGACGCCGTCGTACCCGGCGGCGTGCAGCAGGTTCTTCAGGGTCGTCGTCATGCCGAGGCTGCCGGAGATGTTCGTGATCCCGGGAGCGGTGCCGTGCGGGATCGAGCCGGGACCGTCGAACTGCTCCACCGCGGACAGCGTCTGCGCGGCGATCCCGGGGAACGTGCAGTTGTGGGCCACGCCGGAGGCGGAGTGGAACGTCGTCGTGACCGCCCCGGCCGGCGCGGCCGTTCCGGCGAGCACGGCGGCCGTCGCGGCGGCCAGGACGAGCGGGCGGCGGATCTTCACGGTTTCCTCCCGGGTCAGGTGATCGGGACGCTCGGCGTGAACGCCGTGTTCTGCGCCGGGCTGGTGACCTTGAGCGTGCAGTTCGCCGTCCAGGGGGTCCACGCCCCGGTGGACGCCTTGTGGAACTCGAGGAGCCCGCTCACGCTCGCGCCCAGCGAGAAGCCGACTGAACCGGCCGTGCCGGCGGTGAACGTCTGCGGCGCGCCGGTCACGGTGACGGTGGTGAACGGCTGAGCGGGGAAACCGCCCGCGATCACTCCGGCCGCCGGTGTCGCGTCGGTGACGGAGAACGCCGCGCTGAGCGACCCGCGCACCGCGTCGTAACCGATCGCGTTCAGCAGCGTTCGCACACTGGTGGGGAAGGTCTGCTGGAGGGACGGCGAAACCGTGAAGGGCAGGCCTGGGTGGGGATCGGTGACCGACAGCTTCGCGGCCACCGTCGTCGGCTGGGGCGTGATGCCCGGGAACGGGCAGTTGTAGGTCAGCGAGCCGGTCTTCGCCAGCGTGGTCGCGCTCGCGGTTCCCGCCGTCACGCCGGTGACGAGCAGTGCCGCGACGACGGCCGTTCCGAGCCCCCTCATGAGCTTCCCCCTCAGTGTGGTTTCTTGACGGCCTTCTCCGCGTGCTTCGCGGCCGCCTTCAGCGCGTCCGGCGGCGGTCCGTTGGAGCCGGGCGGGCACTGGGTGCTGTCCGGATCCGTGCACACCACCAGGTTGTAGGTGTCCACGTAGGCCTGGTTGCCGTCGCCGGAGCTCATGCCGGTGAGCAGCGGCGACAGGTCCTGCCCGCCGGTGCCGCAGCCGGTGAATGCGGGCAGGCGGAAACCCTTCTCCGGGTCCGTCTGGATGTGCCCGACCCCGAACGCCTCGTACGGGCCGTCCAGGGTGAGCGTCACCGTCTGCGCCGTCACGCAGTCGGGGCCGAGGTCGAGCGGGACGCCGTTGACCTTCGCGTTGCTCAGGCGGGCCATCACCTGCAGCGTGGTGTTCAGGAAGGTGGCCCCGGTGTCCGGGTCGGTCGTGATGTTCCCGGCGACCTCGATGATCTTGCTGTTGCGGTAGTCGACCGGCAGGAACTCCACGGTCGCGGTCGTCGGCACGAAACCGAAGCCGAGGAACGACGTGGTCGCCCGGTTGAAGGTGGTCGACCCGGTCACCCGCGAGCTGCCGTCGTTCAGGTTGAGGATGAACAGCCCGTTGATCAGGAACGACGGATCGGCGGTGACGGTCGCGCCGAGCTTCTTGACCGTCGACCTCGTCATGATCGTGACCAGGCTCAGCGGCACCGCGAACTCGTCCTCGGTCGGCGGATCGCCCGGAGCGGGGGCTTCGGCGGCGGCCGCGGCCGGCTTCTTCGCCGCTGTCCCCGGCTTCACCGGCGGGAGGACCAGCACCTTGCCCAGCGTCGTCTGCTGGTCGGGATCGAGGGTGCACGCGATCAGCGGCGCCGGCTGCGTGGCCACGGTGCCGGCCGGCGGCACCGTCGTCAGCGAGAGCGTCGGCGCGGTGACGTCGAAGGTGACGGCGCCGACGGTGTTCAGCGCGATCTCCGGCACGGCGCCGGTGGCGGTCAGGGTGACGTCCCCGGTGTCCGGCAGCGGGGTGGCCGCCACGGTGAGGGGGACCGGGACCTTGTCCGCGCGGTCGCCCTGGTGCACGGCGAGGTCGACGTCCAGGCTCCCCTGCAGCGACCCGGCGGTGGCCCCGGCCGGGAGGAAGGAGAGCGCGACGTCGCGGGGGAGGGTGAGCTTCGTGGCGAACCCGCGGATCGTCGCCGACGTCCCGGTCTTCGCCTGCGCCGGCAGCGTGGCCGCCGTCTCGGTGGTGAGCTTGCGCGCGCCGAGCGGATCGGCGAAGGGGCAGGTCACCGTCACCGACGTCTTCGCGTTCGTGTCCGGCGGGACCGCGGGTGCGGGCGCGGCCGAGCCGACTCCCGTCAGCGCGCCGTTCACCGCCGACAGCAGGCCGACGGCCGCCAGCGCGGAAACGGTGAGGGTGCGGGGCCGGACTCGACGGGGCATCGGGTTCCTCGGGTGGTTCGCGAGCGGGGACGGGAAGTCCCGGTGCGGGCCCGTCGAGGGGGCCCGCACCGGGACGTCGCGTCAGGAGACGGTGATGCTCGGGCTGAACGCGGTGTTCTGCGCCGGGCTCGTCACCTTCAGGGTGCAGCTCATCGCCCACGGCGTCCAGGCGCCGGTGGACTTCTTGTGGAACTCCAGCGCCGCCGACAGCGAGCTCGTCAGCGACAGCGTCGAGGTGCCCGCGGCGGCCGGGGCGGTGTAGGTCGGGATACTGGAGGTCGCGACCTGCGCGATGTTCACCGTGATCGCCCCGCCGGTCGGGTAGATCACCTGCGGGATGTTCAGCCCGGTCGCCGCCGGCTGCGACAGCGTGCCCGACGACACTGAGACCGGCACGGACGCCGTGCCCCGGATGCCGTCGTAGCCGACCGCGGTGAGCAGCGAGTGGACGGTCGCGCTGATCGTCGCCGTGCCGTTCACGTTGGTCGGGGTGACGGAGGTGCTGTGCACGACCGAGCTCGGGGCGTCCAGGTGCGCGACGACCGTGACCGGCTGCGGCGAGATGCCCGGGAAGGTGCAGTTGTACGTGACGGGCGTCGAGCCGCCGGCGGTGTAGGTGATCGTCGCGGCCGACGCGACGCCGGCCGTCAGCACCGCGATGGCGCCGATGGCGGTCGCGGTGGTGGCGATACCGGCGGACAGCCTGCTGAGTCGGGACATGGCTTCATCTCCTTTGATTCAGTTCAGTCTCGGCTTTGGCTGATCGATTTCTCGCCGCCGTGCCCCCATCGCGTTCACCCGACCCCATTGCCCCGGGTGGCGGGACGCGATTCACCGGCGTGCGAGGTGGAGGTCCATCTGCCGAAATCGAGGCTACTCGCCAGTTCAGTACGGAACAAGACTTCGTCCTTGCGTGGGTGAGGGCCCGTGCGGGTGTATCGATTTCTTGTGTCCCGCCGCGTAGGCTCGGTCACGGATTTGGCGGATTGTGACAAAGTGCGGTCACGGCGGCGAACCGCTGTGCCGAACGGTCTACCATTTGTGATCTTGCCGAGGCAATCCCGGATAACGAAACCGGAGAAATGAGGCTACCGTGCCCGGTACTTCCCGTTGTGGACGGCTATCGCTCGGCGGAGCCGTATTCACGGTGTCCGCGGTTATGGCGGCGTCGCTGTGCGCGCTGCCCGCGAACGCGGCCACCGTGGGCGGCGTGCTCGCCTGGGGCAAGCCGGACTACGACGTCACGATCCCGCCGCCGGACGCGCTGACCGGGGTCACCGCGGTGTCGGCGGGCAGCACGACCGCGCTGGCGCTGAAGGGCGGCGCGGTCCTCGCGTGGGGCGCGAACAACTGGGGCGCCAACCAGATCCCCGCGGCGGCGACGTCCGGGGTCAGCCAGATCGCGTCCGGCTGGGGGCACGAGCTGGCCCTCAAGAGCGGGAAGGTCCTGGCCTGGGGGAACAACTGGTACGGCCAGACCACCCTGCCCGCGTCGGTGAGCAGCGGCGTCATCGCGATCTCGACGTCCAACATGCACAGCCTGGCCCTCAAGCAGGGCGGGCTGGTGGTGAGCTGGGGGACGCGGACCGACGTGCCGGCCGCCGCGCAGACGGGCGTCACCGCGATTTCCGCCGGGGGCGACCACAACCTGGCCATCAAGAACGGCGGGGTGCTGGCCTGGGGGAGCAACACCTACGGCCAGGCGACGGTGCCGGCCGGGCTCACGTCCGGCGTCACGGCGGTGTCCGCCGGGTTCAACCACAGCCTGGCGCTCAAGGGCGGCCGCGTCTACGCGTGGGGCCGCGACAGCCTGCACCAGACCGAGGTGCCGCCGGAGGCCCTGTCGGGCGTCGTGGGCGTCGACGCCGGGTTCAACCACAACGTCGCCTACAAGGCCGACGGAACGGTGGTGAGCTGGGGCTCCAACGTCGTCGGCGAGTCGACGTTCATCTGGTGCGGCCCGGTTTTCGGGGTGTCCGCCGGGGACAACGACAGCTTCGCGCTCAAGGAGGACCCGGCCGCGGCCTGCTGAAGCTGCGGGTGGCGGGCCCGGAAGCCCGCCACCCGCGGCCGGATCAGGTGGCGTCGTTGGCGAGGTCGAGCGAAATCGTGTTGCCCGGCCCCGAAATCAGCGCGCCGAGTGCGATGTCGGCGATGAAACAGTTGGTGAACTCGGGGATCGTGTAGGTGCCCTTGACGGTGAACGAGGGCGCGGTGATGTCGACGTCCTGCGCGGACAGCGTCAGGTCGAGCGGGGTCTTCGTCTTGCAGCTGCCCGGCACGGTCGGCAGCGGGATGATCGGCACGATCGGGCCGGCCCAGATGTCGTAGATCTCCATGTTGGCCTTGGCCTTGGTGACGATGTTGCCGTCGGCGATCGTGCCGGTGGCCGGGCCGAGCGGCGTGACCTTCACCTTCGCCTTGATGCGGAAGATGCCCGAGAGCAGGGAGATGTCGGCCTGCGCCGGCGGCAGGGCCAGGTCGGCGCTGAGGCCGACCGACCCGGTCTGGTCGTCGATCAGCAGGTTGCCCTTGAGGCTGCCCGGGCCGAGCTTCATGGCGCTGCCGGTCTTCTTGACCGTGGTGGAGCCGGTGACCTTGTAGGACACCGCGATGGGAATGATGTCGGCCGACGCGGGCGTCACGGCGACCCCGGTCAGCACGACGGCGGCCGCCGACGTGAGCACAGCCAGTCTCTTCAGCTGCGTTGCCACGGACATAGTTGTTCTCCCTTGCGATTTTCCCGGCCGGTTCCGGATGCTTCCGGAACCGGTGAAGTGCGCTATTCGGTGGAACGGCCTCAGCGCGGTTCGAGTTCGGTGACGACCCAGCCGTCGCCGGTGTGTTCCGCGGTCACGGAAAGCTGGGCCGCGGCACTGTCGGTCGCATTGTTGTCGGCCCGGACGGCTGATTGATCGAGAAAGACGAGTAACCGCGCGTGACCATTCCGGAGATCCTGCACGGCGATCGCCGAAACGCGTGAAGTGAGCACGAGTTTCTGCTGGGGTGCTTTCTCACGCACCTGTGCGAAGAGCTTGTCGTAGGAATCCTTCGCTGAACCGCGCAGCACGGCCGCGGCGGCCTTCTCGGTGACGTCGGTCTTGTCGTAGGAATAGGAGAAGATCCGGTTCATGGCGAGCGTGACGGCCGAGGTGACGTCGGCGGTGGCGCCGACGTCGGTGAGGGCGAGGTTGTCGGCGGCCGGGTTCCCCGAGGCGGACCGCGCTTCGAGGGTGAACCAGACGCCGGCCCCGGTCAGCAGGAGGGCGGCGGCCAGCAGGAGCGCGGGCAGCCGCAGCCAGGCCGGCCGCCGGGTCGAAGCGGCACTTTCACGTGAAAGTGCCGCTTCGGCGGAATCCGCTTCGTCCGCATCAGCTGCCTCGGGGACGACGTCGTAGTCGTCGGTCTCGGTCTCGATGGCGTCGGCGTCGGTGTTGGTGTCGGGCTCGGTGACGAGGTCGCGCTCGTCGGCTTCCTCGATCGCCGTGATCTCTTCTGTCCGGCTCATCACGCACCCACCGGCAGCTGGTCGAGCGCGCTCAGCTTCCAGCCGTCCGGCGTGCGCGTCAGCGCCGCCGCGAACCGGTTGCGCTTGACCGCCGGGGCCGTTCCCTGCTTCGCCATCGTGATCTCCACCGAGGCCAGGAGCTTCGCTGTGCCCGCGTGCTCGTCCAGCTCGCTCAACGCCGCGTCCAGGACGCGGCCCGTCGCCACCGTGGCGTTCGCCGCGAGGGTCTTCTTCGTCGTGTCGTCGGTGTGGGCCAGCTGGTCGTGCAGCGGGCCCGTCGACGCCGCCAGCCAGCGGCCGAGACCGCCGTCGACGTCGTGGTAGTCCAGGCTGCTCAGCTCCGTCACCAGCGTCCGGCCGCTGGAGAGGGCGTCGTCGCGGGCGGCGCCGTAGGTCAGGGCCGGGTCGTTCGACGCCGAGTACCACGCGTAGCCCGACCCGCCCGCGAACACCGCGGCCGCCGCCACCAGCACCAAGGGCAGGAACTTCACCGCAGCCACAGCATCTCCTCGAGGCTCGTCGACGTCGCCTGGGTGCCGAACCCGAGCGGGCCGGTCAGCCCGCCCGGCACGGCCGGAGCCGGCACGGCCGGGTGCGGGGCGTTCTGCGTGCCGCGCACCGAACTCTCGTTCCCGTACGGCAGCGTGCACGCCGCGTCGGTCCGGAACGGCAGCGGCGAGACGTCGGTGCTCGCCCGGTGCGGGGTGTCCTCGTAGCCCTGCCGGCACGGCGGCGGGTTGTCGAAGTTCAGCACCAGGCCCATCCGCAGCGCGTTGCCCTGGTCGTTCAGCGCCGAGCCGACGGCCGCGACGGCCTTGGGCGTGTTGACCAGGAACTGCTGCTCGGCGTCGGTGCGGGTGGCGAACACCCGGGACGTCGTCAGCAGGTTGGCCAGCAGGATCGGCAGGCCCGGGTCGTTCTCCTTCAGCAGGCTCGAAAGCTCGGACGCCGCGGGCGGCGCGGTCGCGATCAGCCGCCGCAGGTCGCCGTCCGAGCTGGCCAGCTGCTGGGCGAACACCTTGGCGTTGCTGCTGAACGAGCGCCATTCGGCCGCGGAGTCGACCTGGGTGCGCAGCACGGTCGCGCCGTCGCCGATCAGCTTCGACGTCTGCGGCAGGTGCGTGCTCGCTTCCTGGGTGAACGTCGTCGCCGAGTCCATCAGCGTCTGCAGGTCCGGGCCGGCGCCGCGCAGGGCGTCGTCGAGCTCGTTCACCACCGTGCGCAGGTCCTGCGTCGGCACGGACGCGGTGAAGGAGTCCAGGTCCGTCAGCAGGTTGTTCACCGGCAGCGGCAGCGTCGTCGACTCGCGCCGGATCACCGAACCCTGGGCCAGGTACGGCCGGTCGGACGTGCGCGGCTGCAGGTCGACGTACTGCTCGCCGACCGCGGACCGGTTCGCCACCACGGCCTGGGAGTTCTCCGGGATCGGCGGGGCGCCGTCGTCGATGAGCAGGTCGGCCTCGGTGCCGGTGGTGGTGAGCCGCAGCTCGCCGACCCGGCCGACGGCGACGCCGCGGTAGGTCACCTCGCCGTTGGTGAACAGGCCGCCGCCTTCGGCCAGTTCCAGCTTGACCGTGTAGCTGCCGGAACCGAACAACCGGCCGAGACCCGCGTAGTTCGCGCCCACGAACGCCGTGGTGGCCAGGGCGATGATGACGAACAGCACCACCTGGATCCGCACTCTGCGCGTCAGCATCAGCGGCCTCCGGAGACGCGGGCTTCGCCGCTCGGCAGCGGGAGCGTCGGCAGGCCGGGCGGGACGCCCTGGCCGGGCGGCGGCAGCGGCACGCCGGCCGCCGGGATCATCGACGTGTAGACGTTGATGTAGTCGCCCTTCACCGCGGGGAGCACCGAGTCGGGGAACGGGAACGTCGGCAGCATCTGCAGCGACTGCGGCAGGTCGTCCCCGGCCTTGGCCAGCTGCTGCAGGATCGGCGCGAGCGAGCGCAGGTCGGCGACCAGGTCGTCGCGGCTGCGGTCGACGACGTCGGTGGCCACCGTCGAGAGCCGGTCGAGCGACTGCAGCATCGAGACGAGCTGCGTGCGCTGCTCGGTCAGCGACTGCAGGCCCGGCGTCAGGTCGGTCAGCGCGCCGGACACCTGTTCGTGGCGGTTGGCCAGCGTCGCCGACAGCCGGTTGAGGCCGTCGAGCGCTTCGGTGATGTCCGAGCGGTGCGCGTCCAGGTCGGTCATCAGGCTGTCGACCCCGCCCAGGAACGAGCGGATCTGCTCCTCGTTGCCGTCCATCACCTTCGACAGCTCGCGGTTGATCGTCTGCAGCTGCCCGATCCCGCCGCCGTTGAGCAGCAGGGACAACGCGCCGAAGATCTCTTCGAACTCGGGGTTGCGGTTGGTGCGGTCGAGGGTGATCGTGGCGCCGTTCGCGAGCCGCGGGCCCGCGGTCGACGCCGTCGCCGTGTCGTCCGGTGGCGCCAGCTCGACGAACTTCTCGCCCAGCAGGCTGGACTGGCGCAGCCGCGCGACGGCGTTGGCGGGCAGCACGACGTCGCCGTTGACCTCGAGCACGGTCTCGGCCGTCCAGCCGTCGGTGCCGAGCCGGATCTCCCGGACGCGCCCGACCGGGACGTCGCCCACCTTCACCGCGGCCTGCGGCACCAGGTCGAGGACGTCGGCGAACTGCACGGTCACGTCGTACGGGTGGGCGCCGACGTCGGCGCCACCGGGCAGCGGCAGGTCGTAGACGCCCTTGAACTCACCCGACGAGCAGCCGGTGAGCAGGAGGCAGCCGACGACCGCGGCGGCGAGGGCCCGCTTCATCGCCCACCCCCGTTGGTGTAGACGTCGCCGGTGACCGGCAGCGGAAGTTCTTGGTAGTAGTCGAGGTTCGCGCGCCCGAGCAGCCGTCCGGTGTCCGGGTCGACCGCGTTGAGCACGTTCGTCACGGCCAGCGGGACGGCGTCGAGCGTGCCGGCCAGCGACGCGCGCTGGTCGACGAGCGTCTGCGTCGTCGTCACCAGGTTGTCCACGTTGGCCTTGAGCGCGCCACGGTTGTCGCGGATGAACCCCTGGATGTCGCCGAGCGCGCGGCCCAGGCCGTCGAGGGCGTGGGCCAGCTCGCCGCTGTTGGCGGCCAGCGTGCCCGACACCTGCGAGAGCTGCTGGTTGACGCTGCTGACCTGCTGGTCGTTGGTCGAGAGCATGGTCGTGAACTGCTGCAGCTCGTCGACGGTGCCGAACAGGTCGCCCGAGTTGCCGGCCAGCGTGCGGGCCAGCTGCGCGAAGTTCTTGACGCTGTCGTTGAACGCCTGGCCGTTGCCCTGCAGGTTCGCCGCGCCGGTCTTCAGCAGGTCCGACAGCGCGCCCTGAGAGTTCGCGCCGTTCGGGCCGAGGGCCTTGGTCAGCGAGTCGAGGCTGGCGTAGAGCTGGTCGAGCTCCACCGGCGTCGCCGTGCGCTGCACCGGGATCGACGCGCCGTCCGGCAGCCGCGGCCCGCCGCGGGCCGGCTTGGCGAACTGGACGTAGCGGTCGGCGACGACGCTGGGCGCGATCACCAGGACCGTCGTGTCCTGGGCGACGCCGACCGAGCCGTCGACGCTCATGTCGACCTGCACCTGCTCGCCGCGCGGGGTGACGGCGTCGACCTCGCCGATCCGGACGCCGAGCACGCGGACGTCGGAGCCGGGGTAGACGCCGACCGCGCGGGAGAAGAACGCCGTGACGTGGTGCTGGCCGCTGCCGGCGAACACCCACCACAGCGCGGCCGTGACGACCAGCGCGAGCAGCAGGGCGGCGGCGATGAACCGGCTGGTCAGGACCCCGGCCCTGGTGGTGGTCAGCGCGCTCACTTGGTCCCTCCCGGGTTCTTCGGCGGGACGCACGGGTCGTGGTTCTCGGGCAGCAGGCCGCAGAGGTAGGCGTCGATCCAGTGGCCGTTGCCGGTCGTGTTGGTGACGACGCGGAAGTACGGCCCGGCCAGCTGCAGGCCCTTGGTCAGGTTGTCGTTCTGCCGCTTGAGCAGGTCCGTCACCTGGTTGAGCGCCTGCAGCGCCGGCTTGAGCTGCGCGGTGTTGTCCTGCACCAGCCCGCTGAGCTGGTCGGCGAGCCGGGCCGAGCCGGTGAGCAGGTCGTGGATCGCGTCGCGGCGCCGGTTCAGCTCGGTGAGCAGCAGGTTGCCGTCGTCGATCAGCTTCTCGAAGTCGTCGTTCGAGTTCGCCAGGGTCGTGGTCAGCGTCCGGGCGTTGGCCAGCAGCTCGGAGATCTGGCTGTCGCGGCTCGACACCGTCTTCGACAGCTGGGACAGCCCGTCGAGCGCGCTGCGGACGTGCTCGGGGGAGTTGCGGAAGGTGTCCGACAACGTCGTGAAGCTGTCCGCGAGCTGCTTGGTGTCGATCGAGCCGACGGTGTTGGCCAAGCCGTTGAAGGCGTCGGTGACGTCGTAGGGTGTGACGGTCCGGGTGCGCGGGATCGCCTGGTCCGGGTTCTGCACAGCGTCGCCGCTCGGGTCGAGGGAGAGGAACTTGCGGCCCAGCAACGTCTTGATCTTGATCTGGACGGACGTGCGGTCGCCGACCCAGGCGTCCTTGACCCGGAACGACACGAGCACGTGGTCGTCGGCCAGCGCGACGTCGCGCACCTCGCCGACCTTGATGCCGGCGATCCGGACCTCGTCGTCGGCCTGCAGGCCGGCCGCCTCGGAGAACTCGGCCTCGTACGTCGTGCCGCCGCCGACGATCGGCAGGTTGTCGTAGTTGAACGTGACGGTGAGCAGCGCGGCCAGCGCGACGCTGCCGAGCACGCCGAGGACGAGCGGGTTGCGCTCCTTGAAGGACTTCACGACTCACACCTCGGCGTCGGGACGTAGACACCGCGCTGGGGCGTGGTTTCCAGGGTGGCGCGGCAGAGGAAGAAGTTCATCCAACTGCCGTAGGAGGCGACCCGGCCGATCTCGGTGAACTTGACCGGCAGGTTGGTCAGGAAACCGTCCACATCGGACTGATTCTGGGCCAGGTTCCCGGCGACGCCCTGCAGCCCGGCGATGCTGGCCTTGAGCGGCGGGCGGGCCTGCTCGAACAGCCCGGCGGTGGACTGGGTGAGGTCGCCGATGCCGCTGATGGCGTCGCCGATCGCGGCGCGGTCGCCGGCCAGCCCGGACACCAGCTGCCGCAGCGTGGAGACGAGGTTCGCGAGCGCGTCACCCTTGCCGTTGACCGTCTTCAGGACCGTGTTGAGGTTCCCGATCACCTCGCCGATCACCTGGTCGCGCCCGGCGAGGGTGGTGGTCAGCGAGCCGGTGTGGGCGAGCAGGCTCTCGACGGTGCCGCCTTCGCCCTGCAGCACCTGGACGATCTCGCCGGAGAGCTCGTTGACGTCGTTGGGCGAGAGCGCCTGGAACAGCGGCTTGAAGCCGTTGAACAGGTCGGTCAGGTCCAGCGCGGGCGTCGTGCGGTCCAGCGGGATCTCGCCGCCTTCGGGCAGCTGGTCCCGCGTCCCGGTGGTGCCGCGTTCGAGCGCGATGTAGCGCTGCCCGACCATGTTGCGGTACTTGATGACCGCGTGGACGTCGGCGGGCAGCCGGCGGCCGCTGTCGAGGGAGAACCCGATCCGCGCCCGGTTGTGGTCGCTGATGTCGAGCGACTCGACCTGGCCGACGCGGACGCCGGAGATGCGCACGTCGTCGCCGACGTTGAGCGAGGTGGCGTCGAGGAACTTCGCCGAGTACGGCTTCGAGTCGCCGAGGCCGGAGTTCGTGATGGAGATGGCCAGCAACGTCGTGGCGAGCGCGGTGACGACGATGAAGATGAGGCTCTTGATCAGCGGGGAGGCGATGTTCCTCACTTGAGCTTCACCTCCGTGCCGCGGTAGAGCGGGCCGACGAGCACGCTGCTCCAGCCGGGCACCTGGGCGTCCGGGACGCCGATCGACGGCGCGACGAGGGTGGCGAGCAGCTGCTGTTCCTGCGGCGAGTTCGCGACGCCGAGGTCACCCTGGCCGCCGGGCAGCAGCGGGTGGCCGGTGGCACCGGGGGTGGCCGCGGCGGTGCCGGCGGTCGGGGCGACGCCGGAGGGGTAACAGCGGGGCTCGCCGCCGTCGGTGAAGCGCGGGTCGTCCTTGCCGGGCAGGTACTTGCCGCTGTCGGCGGTCACCGCGACCTCGGCGTGCAGGCCCGGTTCGTTCGTGCCCGCGCCGAGCACCTTGTCCATGGATCCCCTCAGGGCGTTCAGCGAAGCGAGGGTGCAGGCGAAGCTGGGGGAGTACTTCGCGGCGATCTCCAGCGGCGCGCGGCTGTCGGCGGCCAGGGAGATGAGGTTGTCGTGGTTGTTCTGCAGGAACGTGGTGATCTCCTGCGACGACGACGTCACCTGCTGGTAGACCCCGGCGAGATCCGCCTGCTTCTCCTTGACCGTGTTGAGCGTGACGGCGGAGGCGGTGAGCGCGTCGAGCAGGTCGGGCGCGATGTCGCCGTACACCTGGGAAACCGTCGCCAGGTCCCGGATGTCCGAGGTCAGCTGCGGCAGGTTGGGGTTGAACTCCTTGAGGTAGCTCGCGGCGGTGTCGATCGTCTGCCCGAGCTGCTCGCCGCGGCCCTGCAGCGCCGTCGACACCGCGGTCAGCGTCGTCGCGAGCTTCTGCGGCTGGACGGCCTTGAGCAGCGGCAGCAGGTTGTCGAACACCCGCTCCAGCTCGATCGCGTTGGCCGAGCGGTCCTGCGCGATGACGTCACCCGCGCTCAGGTGCGGGCCCCGGTCGCCGTCCGGGATGGACAGCTGGACGTACCGCTCGCCGAACAGCGTCTTCGGCACCAGCAACGCGGAGACGTCCTTGGGCAGCAGGGACACCTTGTCCGGCTCCAGCGCCAGCGCGACTTCGGCGCCCTCGGGCGTCGCCTTGACGTCGCGGATCTCGCCGACCAGCACGCCGCGGGCCTTGACCTGGCCGCCGGGGGAGAGCTGGTTGCCGATGCGGCTCGCCTTGAGCGTCACCGGCACCGTGGCGACGAAGTCCTTGTCGTAGACCTTGATGGACAGCGTGACCAGCACGCCCATCACGACCAGGAACAGCACCCCGGCGGTGCGGACCCCGGCCTTCCGGCGGGTATCGCGTCTCATCCGGCCACCTGCACGGTGGTCGTCGCGCCCCAGATGGCCAGGGACAGGAAGAAGTCGAGCACGCTGATCGCGACGATCGCGGTGCGCACCGCACGGCCCACGGCGACGCCGACGCCGGCCGGGCCGCCGCTCGCGCGGAAGCCGTAGTAACAGTGCGCCAAGACCACGACGACGCTGAACACCAGGACCTTGCCGAACGACCAGAGCACGTCGCCGGGCGGCAGGAACAGCAGGAAGTAGTGGTCGTAGGTGCCCGCGGACTGGCCGAAGAACCACACGGTGATCTGCCGCGAGGCGAGGTAGCTCGAGAGCAGGCCGATCGCGTAGAGCGGGATGACGGCGAGGAAACCGGCGATCACCCGCGTCGTCACCAGGTACGGGACGCTCGGGATGCCCATGACTTCCAGCGCGTCGATCTCCTCGGAGATGCGCATCGCGCCGAGCTGCGCGGTGAAACCGCAGCCGACGGTGGCGCTCAGCGCGAGGCCGGAGACGAGCGGCGCGATCTCGCGGGTGTTGAAGTAGGCCGAGACGAACCCGGCGAACGCCGACGTGCCGACCTGGTTGAGGGCGGAGTAGCCCTGCAGGCCGACGACCGTGCCGGTGGCGACGGTCATCCCGATCATCACGCCGATCGTGCCGCCGATGACGGCGAGCGCGCCGCTGCCGAAGCTGACCTCGGCCAGCAGCCGGACGACTTCGCGCAGGTAGCGGCGCAGCGCGCGCGGGATCCAGGCGATCGCGCGCAGGAAGAACAGGATCTGGTCGCCGAGGGTGTCGAGGAACCCGAACCGGCGGTCGACGGCTTCGCGCACCCGCGCGGACTTGGGGACTTCCGTGGTGGTCACGTTCAGCTCCCCTTGGGCGGCACGAGTTGCAGGTAGACGGTGGTGAGCACCAGGTTCAGCACGAACAGCAGCAGGAACGTGATGACCACGGACTGGTTGACCGCGTCGCCGACGCCCTTCGGCCCGCCCTTGGGGTTGAGCCCGCGGTAGGAGGCGACGACCCCGGCGACGAAGCCGAAGATGAGCGCCTTGATCTCGCTGATCCACAGGTCGGGGAGCTGGGCGAGGGCGGAGAAGCTCGCCAGGTACGCGCCCGGGGTGCCGTGCTGCATGACGACGTTGAAGAAGTAGCCGCCGAGCACGCCGACGACGCTCACCATGCCGTTGAGGAAGATCGCGACGCCCATCGCGGCGAGCACCCGCGGCACGATCAGGCGCTGGACCGGCGAGACGCCGAGCACCTCCATCGCGTCGATCTCTTCGCGGATGGTCCGCGAGCCCAGGTCGGCGCACATCGCGCTGCCGCCGGCGCCGGCGATGAGCAGGGCCGTCACGATCGGGGCGGCCTGCTGGATGATGGCCAGCACGCTCGCCGCGCCGGTGAACGACTGTGCGCCGATCTGCGTGGTGAGGGACCCGATGTGCAGCGCGATGACCGCGCCGAACGGGATCGACACCAGGGCCGTCGGCAGGATCGAGACGCTCGCGATGAACCAGAACTGCTGGATCAGCTCGCGCGTCTGGAAGGGACGCCGGAACGTCAGCCGGACGACGTCGAGGCCGAGCGCGTAAAGCCGCCCGGTCTGCCGCAGTGCGGCGGCCCCGGGGAACGACGTCGTCGTCGTCCGTTCGGCCATTCGAGTGCCTCCCCAGTGTTTCGCGGGCACGACGAATACACCCGAGGTGAGCAAATGAACTGGTCCGAACGGGCTATCTCATGTCGGCCATTCACGGTCTCGGGGGTCACCGTGCCGTTTCCTACTGGTCGGTACGCTAACCACGGCCCTGCTGGGAGACAAGAACTTGAGCATGATCACGCGGTCACGGCCTGGTAACCGCGCATTTCTTGTCGATTACTGACAAACGGCCCGGATCTTGTTGTCAACCGAGGAAAGGAAATTACGGCTCCGGGCTCACGCACTGTTCACCCCTGCACAGTCCGGCCCATTCCCGGCACGCACGTCTACCCGAACGGACGACACATCAACCCTGCCGGAAGATTGCCCGGCAGGGTAGGTGCAAGAGCGACGTCCGTCCAGCCACACAACCCGACCCTCCAGGTACGCGTGTTCGCCGGAGTTGTCCGGAACGCCGGCCCGCGTGATCGCAAAGCCGACACGCGTGATCAGGAGGTCGACACGCGTGATCAGGAGGTCGACACGGCGGTGCGGGCGATGCCGCGTCGTGTCGACCCTTCAATCACGCGAGTCGGCTCCTCAATCACGCGTGTCGACCCTCGGATCACGCGTCCGCCGGAAGCCCGTCAGGACTTGAGGCCGGCGATCAGCTCGTAGGACCGGACGCGGTCCGCGTGGCCGTGGACCATCGTCGTGATCATCAGCTCGTCGGCGTCCGTGTCGTCGAGGAGCTGCTGGAGTCCCTTGTGGACCGTCTCCGGCGAGCCGATGATGCTCGAGCCGAAGCGGTCGGCGAGGAACGCGCGGTCCATCTCGGTGTACGGGTAGTCCGCCGCCTCCTCGGGCGTCGGCATGGCGATCGGCCGGCCGCGGCGCAGGCTGAGGAACGTCAGGCCGGACGGCCCGGCCAGGAACTGGGCGCGCTCGTCGGTCTCGGCGGCGACCACGGACGTCCCGAGCATCACGTACGGCTCGTCGAGCGCGCCGGGCCGGAAGTTGTCGCGGTAGAGCTGCACCGCCGGGATGGTGTTCTCCGCGGCGAAGTGGTGCGCGAAGGAGAACGGCAGCCCGAGCCGCCCGGCGAGCTGCGCGCTGAAGCCGCTCGAACCCAGCAGCCAGACCGGCGGCTGGTTGCCCTCGGCGACGGCGGCGTTGACCCCGCGGGCCTCCGAGTGGGTGAAGTAGCCGATCAGCTCCTGCAGGTGCTCCGGGAAGTTCTCCGCCGACAGCCCGCCCGGCCCGCGCAGCGCGAGCGCCGTCCGCTGGTCGGTGCCCGGCGCGCGGCCGATGCCCAGGTCGATGCGGCCCGGGTGGAACGCCTCCAGCGTGCCGAACTGCTCGGCGACGACCAGCGGCGCGTGGTTGGGCAGCATGACCCCGCCGGAGCCGACGCGGATGCGCTCGGTCGCGTCGGCGACGTGCCCGATCAGCACCGCCGTCGCCGAGCTGGCGATGCCGGGCATGTTGTGGTGCTCGGCCAGCCAGTAGCGGTTGAAGCCCAGCCGCTCGGTGGCGCGGGCGAGGTCGAGGGTGTTGCGCAACGTCTCCCCGATGCTGATCCCCTCGGACACCGGGGACAGATCGAGCACGGACAGCGGCACATCAGGCAGTGAGCTCACAACCGGGGTCAACGCCCCGGTGTCCCGATAACTTCCCGCAACGCCGCCGGATCGCCGCCGCTCCACGCCACGACGCCGTCCGGACGCACGAGAAGCGCGTCCTCCGTCGCCGCCGCGCAGGTGGCTGTGACGATCTTCACGCGCGATCCGGCGGCTTCCCGCAGGTCGGCGCGGTCCGCGAAGTCGAACAGCACGGTCCGGGCGGCCCGCATGATCTCCGCCACGCGAGTCGTCTCGCCGCCGACGGTCAGCGCCAGGTCGGGGACGTACGGCAGGTCGTCGGCGTCGCGCAGCAGCCCGGCGAGGTGCCGTGTCGGCTCCTCGAACGCGGCCAGCTCGCCGAAGAGCGTCCGCAGCGCGTCGCCGTCCTCGCCGGTCAGCCGTTCGAGCAGGGCCTGGACGCGCGTCTGGGTCAACGTCCGCGCGGCCACCGGACGGCGTTCGGAACCGTAGCTGTCGAGCAGATCGTCACCGGCTTCGCCGCGGACGACGGCGGCGAGCTTCCAGCCGAGGTTGACCGCGTCCAGCAGCCCGACGTTCAGCGACGAACCACCGGCCGGGAAGAGGTGTGCGGCGTCGCCGGCCAGCAGGAACCGCCCGGCCCGGTAGCGCTCGGCGAGCCGAGCCTGGCTGACCGTCCGCGACAGCCACAGCGGCTCGCCCAGCGGCAGGTCGGCGCCGAGCACGCGCCGGACGCTCTCCCGGAACTCGTCGAGGGTCGGCTCGCCGGACGGCTCCGGCGTCACCTCCCGGACGCCGACGATCACCACACCCGGCGTCAGCGACGTCACCAGCACCCGCCCGGCCGGACGGCGGTTCCAGCCCCGGCGCAGGCCGTGGGCCGTGGTGAAGAGGTCGAACGGCTGGTCCGTCCGGAAGTGCCCGAACCGCAGCAGCTCGTCGTCGGTCGTGCCGGGGAACCCGATGCCGGCCAGTGCGCGGACGCGGCTGTGCGCGCCGTCGCAGCCGACGACGTACTGCGCGGCCGGCCGGTACTCGCCGTCCGGGCCGCGAACCGTATCGACGTCCACGAATTCGTGCCCGCGCCGGATCTCGACGCCGAGTTCGACGGCGCGTTCGGCGAGCAGCGCCTCCATCCGCGGCTGTTGCAGCATCAGCCCACGCAGCGGCGGGCTGCCGAGCTTCGTGAAGTCCAGCGGCACCGGCCCGAACGGGAACCCGGGGAACGGCCCGGCGAACGCCGCTTCGGCCGCGAACCGCTCGAACAGCCCCCGGTGGTCCAGCTGCTCGACGATCCGGCCGCCGAGCCCGTTCGCGCGCGGCCGCTCGTCCGGCGTCGCCCGCCGGTCGAGGACCACGGTCGTGACCCCGCCGAGCCGCAGCTCCGCCGCCAGCATCAGGCCCACCGGGCCCGCTCCGATCACCGCTACATCCATGACGTCTCTCCTCTTGTCAGTTTGAACTGACGTCTGGTGTCAGGCTAGACTGACATGCCATGGAGGCGGAAGAGCTTTCGGGCCGGGTTTCCGAAACCGACCCCGCGGTCGCGCTGCGGGCCGTCGGCGCGCTGCACCGGCTCGCCGAGCAGGTCGAGACGGCGGCGGTCGCGCACGCCCGGGACCGCGGCTGGTCGTGGGAGCAGATCGGCGACGCCCTGGGCGTGGCCCGGCAGTCGGTGCACACGAAGCACGGGAAGTGAGGGCCGGATGATCACCAAGAGCCCGTTCGCCTCGGTCGTCGCGGAGGCCCTCGAAGAGTCCCGCCGTCGCGGCGACCGCCGGCTCGGCACCGAACACCTGCTGCTCGGCCTGCTCCACAACGCCGACTGCGCGCGGGCCCTCGGCGTCGACCTGGCCGCGGCCCACGCCGCCCTCGACCGCCTGGACCGCGAAGCCCTGGCGGCCCTGGGCATCGACGTCGAAGGCCTCCGCCCGGCACCCGCCCCCCGGCGACGCGCGAAGCTGACGCCGGGAGCGCTGACGTCGAACGCCCGGGCGGTGGTCAACGAGGCGATCCGCGGTGTGCCACGCCGCCGGGATCCGGTGGAACTGCTGCGGGCGCTGTTGTCGGTGACCCCGCCGGATCCGGCGGCGGACCTGTTCGCCGCGCTCGGCGTCGACCAGCAGGAAGTCCGGCGCCGATTGTGAAATCCGCCTTTTCCCTCTGAGGCATGTCCGACCGGATACCGTGTGGCGCACCGGAACCGCAAAGGAGGACGGGTGCCGCGTCCGGAGCGACCGCTGGATCCCGGGGACGACCTGCTCACCGACTTCGCCGCCGATCTCCGGCGATTGCGCGAGAGCGCCGGGAATCCCACCTACCGCGAGCTCGGCCGGCGCGCGCACTACTCGGCCGGCACGCTCTCCGAGGCCGCCGGCGGGCGGAAACTCCCCAGCCTGGCCGTGACTCTGGCCTACGTCCGCGCCTGCGGCGGCACCGCCGGCGACTGGGAAAAGCGCTGGCACGAGGTCGCGGACGACCGGAGCGGCGCCGATTCACCAGCCGAGCCGGAAACCGGGGAATCGCCGCCGTACGTCGGCCTGGCCGCGTTCGGGGCCGCCGACGCGAGCCGGTTCTTCGGCCGGGAACGGCTGGTCGAAAAGCTCACCACCCGCCTGTCGAGACAGCGTTTTCTCGCCGTCCTCGGCGCGTCCGGCTCGGGCAAGTCCTCGCTGCTGCGCGCCGGCCTCCTCCCCGCCGTCCGCGGCCACGTCGTGCTGCTCACCCCGGGCGCCCGGCCGCTGCAGGAGTGCGCGGTCAAGTTCGCCGCCGCGCTCGGGGTCGCGCCCGGCGCGCTGCTCGACGACTTCACCGCCCACCCGCGCAACCTCGGCCTCGCCGCACGGCAATTGGCCGACGGCGGCGGCGAAGACGTCGTCCTGGTCGTCGACCAGTTCGAAGAGGTCTTCACGCTCTGCCAGGACGCCGGCGAGCGCGCCGCGTTCCTCGCCGCGCTGGTCACCGCGACCACCGAACCCGGCAGCCGGACCCGGGTCGTGCTCGGCATCCGCACCGACTTCTACACCCACTGCGCGCGTCACGCGGACCTCGCCGAAGCCATGCAGGACGCGCAGGTCCTCCTCGGCCCGATGACGACCGAAGAGCTGCGGCAGGCGATCTCGCGCCCCGCCGTCGACGCCGGCTACCGCGTCGAGAACGCCCTCGTCTCGCGGCTCGTCGCGGACGCCACCGGCCAGCCCGGCGTGCTGCCGCTGCTCTCGCACGCGTTGCTCGAGACGTGGCGACGTCGTCGCGGCACCACGCTCACCCTCGCCGGTTACGAGTCCACCGGCGGTATCGAACGGGCCGTCGCGCAGACGTCCGAAGGCACGTTCGCCACGCTCTCCGCGCGCCAGCAACGCTTGGCGCGGCAGATCTTCCTCCGGATGACCGCGCTCGGCGAGGGCACCGAGGACACCAAGCGCCGGCTCAGCCGCGACGAGCTCGACACCGAGGACGACGACACCGCCGTCGTCCTCGCCGAACTGGCCGCGGCCCGGCTGGTCACCCTCGACGACACCGGCATCGACATCGCGCACGAGGCCCTCATACGCGGCTGGCCGCGGCTGCGCGAATGGCTCACCGAAGACCGCGAAGGTCTGCGCGTGCACCGGCAGCTCACCGAGGCGACCGACGCTTGGGAGTCCGTCGAGCGCGACCCCGGCTGGCTCTACCGCGGCACCCGGCTCGCGATCGCGCGGGAATGGGCCGCGCGCCAGGACTCCGTGCTGTCCCAGCGGGAACGGCGGTTCCTCGACGCCAGCCTCGCCGTCGAGCACGCCGAGCAGCAGCGGGAACGCCGTCGCACGCGGCGGCTGCGCCAGCTGGTCGCGCTCCTGGCCGTGCTGCTGGTCTTCGCCGTCGGCGCGACGGCCTACGCGGTGCGCGCCGAGTCCACCGCCACCGGCCAGCGCAACAGCGCGCTCGCCCAGAAGGTCGCCGGCCAGGCGCTGGCCATGCGCGCCACCAACCCCGCGCTCGCCGCGCAGCTCGCCCTCGCCGCGTACCGCCTCGACCCGGCCGCCGATGCGCGCGGCGCCGTCCTCGGCGTGTTCGCGACGCCGTATTCGACGCGGCTCACCGGGCACACCGGCCGGATCAACACCGTCGCCCTGCGCCCGGACGGGCAGGTGCTGGCCACCGCGAGCTGGGACGGCACGGCCCGGCTGTGGGACGTCCACGACCCGCACCACCCGGCGCCGCTCGCCACGCTGAGCGGGCACACCGGCAACGTCAACAACGTCGCCTTCGCCGCCGACGGCCGGACCGTCGCCACCGCGGGCTTCGACGGGACCGTCCGGGTCTGGGACGTCACCGACCCGCACCGGCCCGGGCCTGGCGTCGTCGTGGAACGCCACGAGGGCAAGGCGTACGCGGTCGCGTTCAGCCCCGCCGGTCCGCTGCTGGCCACCGGCGACGTCGACGGCACGCTCCGGCTGTACGACACCGCGAGCCGCAAGCAGGTGGGGGAGCTGACCGGGCACACGTCGTACGTCAACAACCTGGCCTTCAGCCCCGACGGCAAGCTGCTCGCCTCGGCGTCGGCGGACAAGACGGCGCGGCTCTGGGACGTCGCCGGCCGCCGCCCGCTCGGCGTCGCGACCGGGCACACCGACGTCGTGCACTCGGTGGCCTTCAGCCCCGACGGCCACACGCTCGCGACGGCGAGCGCCGACCAGAGCGCGCGGCTGTGGGACGTCACGGACCCGGCCCGGCCGGCGCAGCTTTCGGCGCTCCTCGCGCACAAGGCGATCGTGCGGTCGGTCGCGTTCACCCCCGACGGGCGCACCCTCGCGACCACCGGGTTCGACCGCACCGCGCGGCTGTGGGACGTCGCCGACCCGCGGCGGCCGCGCGAGCTGGCGCCGCTGCCGGGGCACACCGGCGCCGTCGGCTCGGCGGTGTTCAGCCGGGACGGCCGCACCCTCGCCACGGCCAGCGACGACCAGACCGCCCGGCTCTGGGACCTGCCGGGCCCCGCCGTCCCCGCGCACACGGACAAGGCGTGCGACGTGGACTTCGGCCCCGGCGGCCTGCTCGTCACCGGCGGCTACGACAAGACGGTGCGGCTGCGCGACCTGGGCACGTTGCGTCCCCTGGCCACGATCGACGGCTTCGGCGACGCGGTCTGCGGCGTCGCGATCAGCCCCGACGGCCGGACGCTGGCCACCGGCAGCTGGGACCACACGATGACGTTGCGGGACATCACCGACCCGGCGAAACCCGGGCCGCCGGTGGTGTTCTCGCGGCCGGGTGACGACATCGACGCGGTCGCCTTCAGCCCGGACGGCCGGCTCCTGGCCACCGCGGGCGAAGGACACACGGCCCGGCTCTGGGACCTCGCCGACCGCGCGCACCCGGTGGAGATCGCGCGGCTCGAAGGCCACGTCGACGACGTCCACACCCTCGCGTTCAGCCCGGACGGCCGGACCCTGGCCACCGCGGGCTGGGACCACACGGCGCGGCTGTGGGACGTCTCGGCGCCGCGCGCGCCGAAGCCGCTGGCGAAGCTCGAAGGGCACACGGACACGATCTTCTCGATCGCCTTCAGCCCCGACGGCCGGCGCGTCGCCACGGCGAGCGCCGACCGCACGGTCCGGCTGTGGGACGTCGCCCCCGCGCGCCCGGCAGCGGTGCTGACCGGGCACACCGACATCGTGATGGGGGTGTCGTTCAGCGGCGACGGCCACACCCTCGCCTCCGGCGGCTACGACCGCACGATCCGGTTGTGGGACGTCGACACGGCGGCGCCGCGCGCGGTCCTGCCGGAGGAACGCGACCGCGTCTACGCCGTGCGGTACGCCCCGGACGGTCACACGCTCGCCGCAGCCATCGCGGACGGCACGGTCCGGGTGCAGGAAACGGATCCCGATCGCGCGGCCGAGCGGATCTGCGCGATCGCGGCCCCGCGCATCACCCCGGACGAGTGGACGGCGAGCCTGCCGGGCCTGGACTACGCCCCGCCGTGCACCTGAACGGCGTAACGACATTGTTCGGCATTGTTGTTCGGTAGCCGCTCGCGGACACCGAACAACCCGGATCGACTAGACATGCCCTCGGACGGACGCGTCCCACGAACGTTTCGCTCACCGGGGGTCTGAAGGGCTCCTTCAAGGGCACGGGAAGTTGCCTCCCGCCCCTCGAAGGAGCCCTTCAGCGTTTCTCGCGCAAAGCAGGCTGGGATCCGCGAGGAAGCGAGTCACGCCCCGGATCACGCGAGTTCCGCCCGTGATCACGCGAGTCACGCCTCGGATCACGCGAGTTCCGGCCCGGATCACGCGAGTTCCGCCCGTGATCACGCGAGTCACGCCTCGGATCACGCGAGTTCCGGCCCGGATCACGTGAGTTCCGCTTCAGGCCACGCGAGCCATTCCCGCCCCCGCCGTGTCCGCTCGGGCCCGACCTCGCCGCTCCCCGGGAGCGCCAGACCGAGCGGCTCAGCCCGCCGGGATCCAGTCGGGGTTCGAGGCCAGCACCGTCAGCTGCTGCGTCGCGCGGGTCAGCGCCACGTACAGCACCCGGCGTCCGGTCGTCGACTCCGTGACCAGGTCGATCGGCTCGACCAGGACCACCGCGTCGTACTCCAGGCCCTTCGAATCCAGGCTGCCGACGACTTTCAGCCGCTCGTCCGCCTGGTCCGCCAGCCAGCCCGCGACCTCCGGGACGCGATCCATCGCCGTGATCACGCCGACCGTGCCCTCGACCGCGCCCAGCAGCTCCTTCACCGCCGCCTGGGTCGCCGACGCGAGGCCGGCCGGCTCGACCGGCCGGACGTCCGGCTCGACACCCGTCTTGCGGACCGCCACCGGCAGCTCGCCCGCCTCCGCGTGGCCGGTCACCACCTTGGCCGCCAGGTCGAAGATCTCGGCCGAGTTCCGGTAGTTCGTGCGCAGCGTGAACCGCCGCCGGGTCGTCTTGATCCCGAACGCCTGGTCGCGGGCCTGCGCCGCCTCCGCCGGGTCCGGCCAGGAGCTCTGCACCGGGTCGCCGACGACCGTCCAGCTCGCGTACTTCCCGCGCCGCCCGACCATCCGCCACTGCATCGGCGACAGGTCCTGCGACTCGTCGACGACGACGTGCGAGTACTCGTCGTAGTGCTCGGGCCGGGTGGTGCCGCCCCCGCCGCGCTCGACCTCGCCCTCGACCACCTGACGGCGCTTGCGCTTCGGCGGCGGCCCGAGCAGCACCCGCAGCTCGTCGAGCAGCGCGACGTCCGCGATCGACCAGCCCCGCGAGCGGTCCGCGAGGTCCGCGGCCAGCAGCGAGATCTCCGGCCGGTTCAGCACGCCCTTCGACGCCGCCGCCAGCCGCTTCTCCTCGCCCAGCCACTTCAGGATCTGCGCCGGGTACAGCACCGGCCACCACACGACCAGGAAGCGGTGGAACTCGATCCGCTCGCCGAGGTCGGAGACCAGGTCGGCCCGTTCGAACGGCTTGCCGTCGGCCTTCGCGTACCCCTCGGCCTTCGTCGCCAGCGCGTCCAGCAGCATCTCCGCCGCCCGGATCCGCGACCGGTTCGGCGGCGCGCCCTGCGTGTGGGCCTTGCGACGCACCTTCTCCAGCTCGCGCGCGTCCAGCTTGAGGACCTCGCCGCGGTAGACGATCCGCATCTCCTCCGGCGCGTCCGGCGGTGTGTCGCGCAGCGCGCGCAGCAGCACCCGCCGCATCCGCAGCGAGCCCTTGATCGCGGCCAGCGGCGCCGCGTCCTGCCGCGTCGCCTCCAGGCCGTCGAGGACCTCGCCGAGCGCGCGCAGCTCGACGTTCGTCTCACCCATCGAGGGGAGGACGCGCGAGATGTAGCTGGTGAACACCCCGGACGGCCCGATCACGAGCACGCCGGCCCCGCCGAGCTGACGGCGGTGGCGGTAGAGCAGGTAGGCGGCGCGGTGCAGGGCGACGGCGGTCTTGCCGGTGCCCGGCCCGCCGGTGATCTCCGTGACGCCGCGCCACGGCGCCCGGATGACCTCGTCCTGCTCCTTCTGGATGGTCGCGACGATGTCGCGCATCTTCTCGCCGCGCGAGCGCCCCAGCGCGGCCATCAGCGCGCCCTCGCCGACGATCTGCATGTCCTCGGGCACGGCGTCGGCCATCAGCACGTCGTCGTCGACGTCGAGCACGTTCTGCCCGGAGCAGCGGATCACCCGCCGGCGCACGACGTCCATCGGCTCTTCGGCGGTGGCCTGGTAGAACGCCGCCGCGGCCGGGGCGCGCCAGTCCGTGACGAGGTTGTCGAACTCGGCGTCGCGGATGCCGAGCCGGCCGACGTAGACGCGTTCGTTGTCCTCGCGCAGGTCGAGCCGGCCGAACACCAGGCCCTCGTACTCGGCGTCGAGCGACTGGAGCGTCTGGTTGGCGTGGTACACCATCATGTCGCGCTCGAACAGCATCGACGCCTGCTCGAAGATCGCCTCGCGCTGCGCGCCCTGGCCGAGCTCGTAGCCCTTGGTGCGCATCGCCTCGGCCTGGGTCCGCAGTTCGTCCAGACGGGTGTAGACGTGATCGACGTGGGCTTGTTCGATGGCGATCTCGGCCCGTCTGACCCGAGGTTCCGACACGCATGGCTCCTTGACAGCTCTGGATCGCCTCCGAGGGCGAAGAACGACTCTACGCGTTGCGTCCGGCGGGTTCACCAATGTCCCGGCCATCCGTGCTCCGTGTCATCCCCGCACAATCAGGGGGTGACCAGGATCGTGGCCGGAACGGCGGGCGGCCGGCGGCTGAAGGTGCCCCCGAAGGGCACCCGGCCGACGTCGGAACGCGTGCGGGAGGCCCTGTTCAACGCCCTCGGGACGGCCGGTGAGCTGGACGGCGCGCACGTGCTCGACCTCTACGCGGGCTCCGGCGCGCTCGGCCTGGAGGCGCTTTCCCGCGGCGCCGCCGGCGCGCTGTTCGTCGAGTCCGACCGGCGCGCCGTCGACGTCCTGCGCGCCAACGTCGCGACGGTGGGCCTGGGCGGCACGGTCCGCGCGGGCCAGGTCGAGGCGGTGGTCGCCGCGCCGGCGCCGCGGGCCTACGACCTGGTGCTCGCCGACCCGCCCTACGCCGTGGACGCCGCGGCCCTCGGCAAGGTCCTCGCGGCGCTGGCCGAGGGCGGCTGGCTCGGCGAGAGCGCGCTGGTCGTCGTCGAACGCGCCGCGCGTGACGGCGAGCCGGACTGGCCGGCCGGTTTCGAGCCCTCGCGCGCGAAGAAGTACGGCGACACGGCGGTGTACTGGGCGGAATTCGCGGCTGTGGTGTGAACCACCCCGCGTGGAGCGCGCGGGCACGGTAGCGTCCGCGCCATGCGGCGTGCGGTCTGTCCCGGTTCCTACGATCCGGCCACCAACGGGCACCTCGACATCATCGAGCGGGCGAGCAGGCTGTTCGACGAGGTCGTCGTCGCGGTGGGGGTGAACAAGAGCAAGAAGGGCCTCTTCGAACTCGGAGAGCGCCTGGAGATGCTGCGCGAGATCACCTCGAAGCTGCCGAACGTGCGGATCGACTCGTGGGAAGGCCTGCTGGTCGACTACTGCCGCGACAACGACATCGCGGCGATCGCCAAGGGCCTGCGCTCGGTCAGCGACTTCGACTACGAGCTGCAGATGGCGCAGATGAACCGCGAGCTCACCGGCGTCGAGACGCTGCTGATGGCGAACAACCCGGCGTACGGGTTCGTGTCGAGCTCGCTGGTCAAGGAGGTCGCGGCCCTCGGCGGCGACATCGAGCACCTGGTGCCCGAGATCGTCTACGAGCGGCTGTCGGCGAAGTTCCCCGCGCTCGGCCGCTGACGCTCCACAAGAGAGCCCCGCGCGTCCGGTTCCCGTCGATCGGCCCCCTACGAACGTCGGGACTTCGGGCCGGCAGCGGCGGAGTTCACATTCCCGTCTTCTGACGATCACTCGATCGGGTTACGGTCCGAAAATGACCAACTCCCGATCTCGCCTGGTCGCGGTTGTCTTCGCGCTCCTGGCCACGCTGTTCACCGGGGTCACCGCCGCCGAAGCGGTCACCAGCGCACCCGCCGTCGCGGCGCAGAACCAGTGCGGCAACCTCGCCGGGTTCACGCACAAAGCGCTCTCGTCGCTGCCCGCCGAGGCCACGACGACCTACAACCTCATCAAGAAGGGCGGGCCGTTCCCCTACCCGCAGAACGACGGCGTCGTGTTCGACAACCGGGAGGGCATCCTGCCGTCCTGCGCGACGAGCTACTACCACGAGTACACGGTGCCGACCCCGGGCGCGAGCAACCGCGGCACGCGCCGCATCGTGACCGGCAGCGGCGGCGAGTACTTCTACACCGGCGACCACTACGCCACCTTCCAGGTCGTCGACATCGGCGGTGGCGGCACGCCGTCGCAGTGCGGCAACCTCTCCGGCCTGGCGAAGATCGGCTACTCCCAGCTCTCGGCGGCCGCGAAGACCGTGGTGGACAACGTCCGCGGCGGCGCGTCCACCGGCACGACCTACGAGAACCGCGAAGGCGTGCTCCCGGCCTGCGCGGCGGGCTACTACAAGCTGTTCGCCGTCGGCACGAACGACCGCGTGATCTCCGGCAAGGCCGGCGAGCTGGCCTACACCCCCGACCGCTACGTCACCTTCAAGGCCGTCGACCTGAACGCCTGAACGCGGTGACTCCCTCGTCCGTGGTCATTCGGGACACGGACGGGGGAGACCCGGCGCGACCCACGACCAGCTCGTGAAGGTGATCACCGATCCGGCGTTCACCCTGTCGTGAAGCGCGGACACGCCCGGCGCCGTGCGCCTTCACCGCTTCGGCGCCGGATGAGGGCAGACTGGTCCCAGCGACAGGGGATTGGAGTTGCCGTGTACCGGGTTTTCGAGGCGCTCGACGAGCTCGTCACCATCGTCGAGGAGGCGCGCGGCGTCCCGATGACGTCCAGCTGCGTGGTGCCCCGCGGCGACGTCCTCGAACTCCTGGACGACGTCCGCGACGCACTGCCGGCGGAGGTCGACGACGCCCAGGACGTGCTGGACAAGCGTGACGACCTGATCCACGCCGCCCGCAAGGAGGCAGGCGAGACGGTCGCGGGGGCGAACTCCGAGGCCGAGCGCGCGATCGCCGAGGCCACCGACGAGGCCGAGCGCATCCTGGCCGACGCCCGGGCCCGCGCGGAGCAGATGCTCGCCGACGCGCACGACCAGGCCGATCGCACGGTCGCGGCGGGCCAGGCCGAGTACCAGAACCTCACCGACCGCTCCCGCGGCGAGTCGGAGCGGATGATCCAGGCCGGCCGCGACGCCTACGACCGCGCCATCGAAGACGGCCGCCTCGAGCAGTCCCGGCTGGTGGCGCAGACGGAGGTCGTCCAGGCGGCGCACGCCGAGTCGGCCCGCATCGTCGACGAGGCGCACGCGGAAGCGGACCGCCAGCGCGGCGACTGCGACGCGTACGTCGACGGCAAGCTCGCGGAGTTCTCGGAGCTGCTGGCGACGACGCTGCGCACCGTCGACTCGGGCCGCAACCACCTGCGTTCCCCGGCGAACCTGCCCAACAGCGGCGGCCGCCCGACGCTCTACGACTATCAGGTGTGACGAGCCTCTCGGCCGCTTGGTGACGTGCGTGGGTGCCAGCTCGAACGGGCCGGCACCCCGTGCGTACTCTGGACTGGATGTCCGAGAACAAGACCCCCCAGCTCGATGGCCGCAGCCCGTGGGTGATCGACACCCGTGAGCTCGGCCGTCACGCCGGTCTCAGCCGCGCTCTCCAGCGCAGCGTGCCGGTGGAGACGCCCCTGGGCGTCCCCGATGTCATCACCATCGACGCCGGCTCCGAGCTCCGGCTCGACCTGCTGCTCGAGTCCGTCGTCGAAGGTGTGCTCGTCAGCGGCACCGCGACGGCGACCGCGAAGGGCAACTGCGCGCGCTGCCTCGACCCGGTCGTCGAGGAGGTCGAGGTCGAGGTCCAGGAGCTGTTCGCCTACCCGGGCTCGGTCACCGAGGAGACCACCGACGAGGACGAGATCCCGCGGCTGGTCGACGACCGCATCGACCTCGAACCGACCGTCCGCGACGCCGTCGTCCTGGCGCTGCCCTTGGCGCCGCTGTGCACCGAAGACTGCGCCGGGCTCTGCATCGGCTGCGGCGTCAAGTGGGCCGATCTCGAGCCCGGACACGGGCATGAGAAGATAGACCCTCGGTGGGCCGCACTGGTCGAGCGCTTCGACGAGAATGCGGGCGAAAAGCCTGCGCAGGACCCCGCTGAGCAAGAGCAAGCCTGACGAGCGTCCAGCTCGTCGGTGAGGAAAGTTCGCTCGCACCGCGAGCAGACCGTCTTAAGGAGATCTACTCGTGGCCGTCCCGAAGCGGAAGATGTCGCGATCCAACACGCGCGCCCGCCGCAGCCAGTGGAAGGCGGCTCCGGTTCAGCTGGTGCCCTGCTCCAACCGCGCCTGCAAGCAGCCGAAGCTCCAGCACATCGCGTGCCCGTCGTGCGGCCAGCACAACGGCCGCCAGGTCGTCGAGCCCGCCTGATCGGGTAGCCGATATGGGGGGCAAGACGCCCGGGGGACCACCAGCCGATTCGGCGGCGTTGCTCGAAGCGCTCGGAGTCACACTCGGCCCCGAGCTACTCGTTCTGTCGCTGACCCACCGTTCGTACGCGTACGAAAACGGGGGCCTGCCGCCGAACGAGCGGCTGGAGTTCCTCGGTGACGCCGTGCTCGGCCTGGTCGTCACCGATCACCTGTACAACACACACCCCGACCTGCCCGAAGGTCAGCTCGCGAAGCTCCGTGCCAGCGTCGTCAACATGCACGCGCTGGCCCGGGTCGCGCGCGGGCTGGGCGAGGGCGGGCTCGGGGCGCACCTGTTGCTGGGCAAGGGCGAAGAGCTCACCGGCGGCCGGGACAAGGCGAGCATCCTCGCCGATGGCTTGGAGGCGGTGATCGGTGCCGTCTACCTCGCGCACGGCATCGAGATCGCCCGCAAGCTCGTGCACCACCTCTTCGACGGGCTGCTCGCCGAAGCTCCGCTGCGCGGTGCCGGTCTCGACTGGAAGACCAGCCTGCAGGAGCTGACGGCGTCGGCCGGTCTCGGTGTGCCCGAGTACCGCGTCGAGGACACAGGCCCGGACCACCGCAAGGAGTTCACGGCCACCGTCCTCATCGGCGGCCGTCCCCTCGGCACGGGTTCGGGTTCGACGAAGAAGGAAGCCGAGCAGAAGGCCGCCGAGACGGCTTGGCGCTCGCTGTCGGCCGAGCTCGAGGCCGAGAAGAAGGACACCGGGGACGCCTGAAGCCTCGCGTTCCCCTGATCCGCCTGTAGCCCAGAGGCGTTCGTGGCCATCCGCCACGAATCCTCCGGGAGACAGGCGGATTTCTTTTGCCCTCGGCACCGCCCCTGCGAAAAGTGTCGTACCCCCCGGGCACAATGACGTCATGCCCGAACTTCCCGAGGTCGAAGTCGTCCGCGTGGGCCTGCAAGCGCACGTCGCCGGCCGGACCGTCCGCGAGGCCGAGGTCCTGCACCCGCGGGCGATCCGCCGGCACGTGCCGGGTGCGGACGACTTCACCCGGCGGCTCAAGGGCGTCCGCGTCGAAGCCGCGCGGCGGCGGGGCAAGTACCTGTGGCTGGAGCTGTCCGACAAGGAAGCCGTCGTCGCCCACCTCGGGATGAGCGGGCAGATGCTCGTCCAGCCCGAAGACGCGCCGGACGAGAAGCACCTGCGCGTCCGGCTGCGCTTCGACGACGGCGGGCCGGAACTGCGGTTCGTCGACCAGCGCACCTTCGGCGGCCTGGTGCTCGACGACCTGACCGACATCGGCGAGCGCGTGCTGCTGCCCGGCACGATCGCGCACATCGCGCGCGACCCGATGGACCCGGCGTTCGACCTCGACACGGCCGTCAAGGCCCTGCGGTCCCGCCGCACCGAGATCAAGCGCGCCTTGTTAGACCAGACCCTGGTATCGGGCATCGGCAACATCTACGCAGACGAAGCGTTGTGGCGCGCGAAGCTGCACTGGGCGCGGCCGACGGAGAAGCTCACCGTCGCGAAGTGCCGCGAGCTGCTGTCCGCGGCGTCGGACGTGATGAACGCGGCCCTGGGCCAGGGCGGCACCTCGTTCGACGCGCTGTACGTCAACGTCAACGGGCAGTCGGGTTACTTCGACCGTTCGCTCGACGCGTACGGCCAGGAGGGCCTGCCGTGCCACCGCTGCGGCTCGCCGATCCGGCGGGAGCCGTTCATGAACAGGTCGTCGTTCTCGTGCCCGCGGTGCCAGCCCCGGCCGAGGGCGAACTCGCGTTGATAAAAGGTGTTCGCCTTTCAGCTAGGATGAATACGCCTGGTAGCTGAGGGAGTGCAACGTGGTCAAGGAGCCCGGCAAGTCGACGCTGGCCGACAAGGTCGACCAGCTGTTCCACGTGGTCCGCAGGTCTGATCGCGAGCCGTACAGCAACGAGGAGGTCGCGACGGCCTGCCGCGAGGCCACGGGCGAAAGCTTCTCGACAACCTACCTGTGGCAGCTGCGCACCGGCCGGCGCACCAACCCGACCAAACGTCACCTGGAAGCCCTGGCCCAGTTCTTCGGAGTCCCCCCGGCCTACTTCTTCGACGACGAGCAGAGCCGCAAGATAGCCGACGAACTGGCCCTACTGGGCGCCCTACGCGACGCGGGCGTCCGCGACCTGGCCCTGCGAGCGGTGACACTGTCAGCGGACGGCCTGGACACGATCAGCGACATGATCGACGCAATAGCCCGCAGGGAAGCAAGCCGCGCCCCGAAGAAGGACAACTGACCCACCGCGCGACCACACTTCGACGTCGCGACGGAAGCACCCCGAGCGTCACGTGGGGACGAGCCGCCGGGCGCACTTCGGGTGTGGTGATGCGTCGCTGCCTTGAACAGCGACCTCCAGGCTTCGCGACGGCATCGCTACCTGGGCGGCCCAGGAGAACCACTACGTCACCCCTCGGGGCCGCGTGGGTATAGATCGGGCGTTGTGTAGGTGATCTGACGCGGCGCCAACTCGGCCGCGGACCCACTCGAGGCATCGCGGAGGAGAGGCACTGCGTCTTCGTTCGAGGCTGCGTAGGCACCCGTCGGCGGGTTGAGTCGGGAGCGGATGCGGGGTCAGCTCGGCCGCGGACCACTTGAGGCGTCGTGAGGGAGAGCCGACACGTCATCGCTCGAGGCTGCGTCGGTACGCGTCGGGCGTTGTGTCGGTGATCTGGCGCGGCGTCGACTCGGCCGCGGACCACTCGAGGCCTTGCGGGGAGAGCCAATGTCTCATCGCTTGGGGCTGCGTGGGTGCACACCAGGTGTTGTGTCTGGGAGTCGACGTGGCGTCAGCTCAGCTGCGGATCACTTGAGGCGTCCCGAAGGAGTGCCAATGGGTCATCGCTCGGACCGCAGGCACACGTCGGAGCTGGTCGGGGAGCGGATGCGGCGTCAGCTCGGCTGTAACCCGCTTGAGGTGTCGCGGGGGAGTGCCGATGCGTTGTCGTTCGGGGCTGCGTCGGGTGTTGTGTCGGGGAGCTGGCGCGGTGTCAGCTCGGTGGCGGATCACTTAAGGCGTCGTGAGGGAGTGCCGATGCGTCGTTGTTCGGGCTGCGTGGATGCGTCGGGCGAGGCGTTGCGGGGGAGTGCCACTGCGTCATGGCTCGGGTCCGCACGCACACTTCGGGCGTCGTGTCGGGGACCTGGCGCGGCATCAGCTCGGCGGCGGGCCACTAAGGCGTCGCGAGGAGAGCCAACGTCGTCGTTCGGGGCCGCGCGGGCACACTTCGGGCCTCGCGGTGAGGTGAGAACTGACGTGGTGGCCCCGAGGCGCCCGTTGTCGCGGTAGGTTCGCGGGGTCGGCATGGCGGTGCGGACGAAAACCGGATCCCGGAGCGGGCTCTCGCCATCGCCTGCCGCGACGAATCCGGCCGTGGCGGCGTGATGCGAGGAGGGCTGACGTGGCGGAACGACCATCGCGGCTCTCCGCGCGGAGACCGGGCCGTGCGTTGTGGCGGCGTGCCCGTGAGGTCGCCGACGCCGTCAGCCTTCCGGAACCGTTCGATGCCGAGGCGTTCGTCGCCGGCCTGGCCGCCGTGCGCGGGCGCCCGATCGAGCTGATGCCGGTCAGCGCCCCCGAAGGCGCGCCGTGCGGGCTGCTGATGAGCACCGAACGCGCCGACTACATCCTCTACCCGACCAACACGACCGCCCTGCACCGGCGGCACATCCTGCTGCACGAGGTCGGGCACCTGCTGTGCGGGCACACGGGTTCCGGCGCCGGCGCCGACGGCGCGGCCATCGACGCCGCCGCGGGTCGGCAGCTGATGCCGAACCTCTCGCCCGAGCTGGTCCGGCGGGTCCTGGGCCGCACCACCTACACCGAGGTCGAGGAGCGCGAGGCGGAACTGGTCGCGACGTTGCTCGCTCAGCGCGTCGTGCGGCCCGAAGAGCCGCGCGAACCGGCGGCCGACGTCCCGGACGGCGTCCGACGCTTCGATTCGCTGTTCGGCCCCCGCCGTACGCCGTGATCGAGACGCTGGCCTATCACCTGTGCCTGGTGGGATTCGCCGGGTTCGGGTACAAGCTTGTCGAGGCGCGCCGCAGCCAGCCGGTGCGCACCATGTGGTTCCTCGCCGGGTTCGGCATCTGCATCGCCGCCGGGATCGTCGTGCTGACCCCGGCGATGGAGGCCCTCGTCGGCCAGGGCCCGGTGTTCGACTGGGTCGCGCCACTGGTGGGTGACGAGCTGAAGTTCGCCGCGATCGGCTTCGCGGTCGCCTTCAGCCAGTCGGTGTGGCGCGGCGAAGGCGCCCGGCTCGCCCCGCACGCGCTGTTCACCGGCGCGGCGATGGTGCTGCTAGCGGTGTGTTACGCGCTGTCCGGGCCGGAACGCGACGGCGACGACATGGTCGTTTCCAAAGCCGGTCTGCCGTTCGCGCTCGCCAACCAGGGCGTGTTCCTGGCCTACGGCCTGATCAGCCTCGGCCTGCTGATCACGGTGTTCGTCCGCAGCGCGTGGCACGCGGAGCCGGGCCCGCTGCGCGCCGGGCTCTGGCTGCTGGTGGGCGGGGTGGGCGCCGCGTTCGCCTGGACGTTCTGGGACGTCGACGACGTCCGCCAGCTGCTCCGGACAGCGAGGATCGGCGCCCGCGAGGACGTGCTGTCCTCGGTCCTCGCGGCGACGACGGTCAGCTTCCTCACCGCCGGGGCGACGCTGAGCGCGTGGTCGCCGGCGGTGTCATCGGTGCTGGGCCGGGTGCGCGCGTACCGGGCGTACCGCCGCATCGAGCCCCTGTGGACGGCCTTGCACGCGGCCGTCCCGGGCATCGCACTCAATCCGGGCCACGAGCTGACGAGCGGCCCCGAGTTCGCGCTGTACCGCAGGGTCATCGAAATCCGCGACGGCCACCTGGCCCTACGCGCCCACTTCGACCCACAGCTCCCGGCCCGCGCGGAGGAGGAAGCCCGCCGCGCAGGAGTCCCGGAAGCCGATGTCGCGGCAACGGTGGAGGCAGTCACCCTGGCAGCGGCGATAGAGGCAGAGCGCAAAGGCCACAAGTTCGCCCCGGCCGACGAGGAGCCAAAGCACATCGCCGACGTGGACGCAGACGTCCAAGCCGAGGCAGCTTGGCTCGTCCGGGTGAGCCGAGCCTGGCGCCGCAACGCGCTGCTGAACGAGGTCCGGACAGCAGCACTCACCTGACCCGCCACCCGTCGCCCGCCGGCTCCGGTCGCGGGTTCCAACCGAACCCGCTTCGGGCCGCGGCACTCAGCTGACTTCGTCTCGTGTCGCCCACTGGCTCGAGTTGCCGGTTCCAGCCGACCTCGGTTCGGACAGCGGCACTCAGCTGTCCCGCTTCCTGTCGCTCGCCGGTTTCGGTAGCTGGTTCCGACCGGACCACGTTCGGGTCGAGGTGCTCAGCTGACCCCGCCACGTGTCGCCCGTCGGTTCCAGCCGCTGGCTCCAACCGGACCCGGTTCGGGCTGCGGTGCTCGGCTGACTTCGTCTCGTGTCGCCCACTGGCTCGAGTTGCCGGTTCCAACCGAACGAGGTTCGGGCCGCGGTGCCTAGCTGTCCCGCTGCCTGTCGCCAGCCAGCTCCGTGCGCCGGTTCCGGCCGAACCCGGTCCGAGCCGCAGCACTCAGCTGACCTGCCGCTCGTCGGCTCCAGCCACGCCAGCTCCCGCCGAACCGGTCCGGACCTCGCCGCTCAGCCGGCCCGCCTCCTGTCGGCTCCAGCCACATCGGCCTCCGCTGAACCAGATTCGGTCAGCCGCGCTCAGCTGACCCCACCACGCGCGGTGTCAACTCGGTCTCAGCTACGGGTGCCGCCGAACGAGGTTCGGGCTGCTGCGTTCTCAGCCGCCCGCCCGCGGGTGTCGGCTTCGGCCCTGGTTATGAGGTGCTGCCGAACCCAACTCCGAACCGCAGCGTTCACGTGCCCTGCTCCGGCCGCGCCTGCCGCCGCCGCCGAGCCAGGACAGCCGCCGGGGCTCATGGGTAGCGGGCGCCGTTCACCGTCACCCGTAGCGTGTACAGCGAGCTTGATGCGGTAACGAACAGTTCGTTCCTCCTCTCGCCGCCGAACGTGAAGTTCGAGCAGACCTCCGGCATCCGGAGCTTGCCGATGCGGGTGCCGTCCGGGGCGAAGCAGTGCAGGCCGTCGTGCGCCGCCGCCCAGACGTTGCCCTCGCTGTCGACTCGTACGCCGTCGAAGCCGCCGCTGTCGCAGGTTCCGAAGATGTCGCCGCCGGTCAGCGTGCCGTCGGCGCGGACGTCGAACACCCTGATGTGGCTGGGTTCCTGGCGCGTGTCGGCGATGTACAGCAGTGACTCGTCGGCCGAGAAGGCGAGCCCGTTCGGGCGGGAGAAGTCGTCGGCGACGATGCGCACCTCGCCGTCCGCCGGGTCGACGCGGTACACGTGGCACGCGCCGATCTCGCTCTCCGCGCGGTAGCCCTCGTAGTCGCTGTCGATGCCGTAACTCGGGTCGGTGAACCAGATCGAGCCGTCGGAGTGCTCGACGACGTCGTTGGGGCTGTTCAGTTTCTTCCCCTGAAAGTGTGACGCGAGCACGGTGACCGACCCGTCGTGCTCGGTGCGCGTCACCCGCCGGGGACCTTGCTCGCAGCTGATCAGTCTGCCTTGCCGGTCGACCGTGTGCCCGTTCGCGTAGCCCGACGGCTGCCGGAAGACGCCGACCTGGCCCGTCGTCTCGTCCCAGCGCAGCGTGCGGTTGTTCGGGATGTCGCTGAACACCAGGTAGCGCCCGGCCGGGAAGTACGCCGGCCCCTCGGTCCAGCGGCAGCCGGTGTGCAGGCGCTGCATCCACTCGTCGCCGTTGACGGGTGTGAACCGCTCGTCGAGCACCTGGAAATCCGCCTTGACCAGATCCATCTCTCACCTCCCGAGTCCGAATGTCATCCTGCTTCGATCATCGTACACCGAACCTGGTATGGTCAAGAGGTGGATGACGTGGATCGGAAATTGCTGGCGGAACTCCAGCGGGACGCGGCTCAGGTGTACACCGCGCTCGGGCGCGCGGTCGGGCTCTCGGCCGGCGCGGCCCACGAGCGCGTGCGCAAGCTGCGCGAACAGGGCGTGATCCGGCGGACCACCGTGGAGGTCGACCCGGCCACGGTCGGCCGGGGAGTCGCGGCGTTCGTCCTCGTCGAAGCCAACGCCTGGATGGGGGACAGCTCGGTGAAGGCTGCCCTCGAAGCGCTGCCCGAGGTCATCGAGGCACACGTCGTCGCGGGTCCGGCGTCGCTGCTGGTGAAGGTGCGGACGGCGTCGACCGAGGAGCTGCAGGCGGCGCTGCAACGGCTGTTCACGATCGACGGCGTCACCGGGACGCAGACGATCGTCGTGCTGGAGTCCTTCTTCGAGCGGCCGGTCGACCCCGGTTGACCTCGCGGCGCCCCTCCGCCGTGCACACTACTGCGCAATGCGTGGTACCTTCCTAAGCGTACGACTGGAGGGTGCAGTGGAGATCAGTCAGCTGCTCAAGGGTGTGCTCGACCTCGCTGTCCTCGCGGTGCTCCGCGAGGAAGACGGTTACGGGTACGACGTCCTGCGAAGACTCAGGGCGTCGGGCCTCGAAGAGGTGGGGGACGCGTCGGTGTACGGGACGTTGCGCAGGCTCTACAAGGCCGGCCTGCTCACCTCGTACGTGGTGCCCAGTGAAGAGGGGCCGCACCGCAAGTACTACAGCCTGAACGAGCCGGGCCGGCTCCGCCTGGCGGAGTCGGGCAAGACCTGGCACAGCTTCGCTTCGACGATGAACGTGCTTTTGGGAGAGGCAGCATGAGCGACAAGCCGACCGCCGTGCGGGTGTATCTGGCGCGGGTCCGGACCGCGCTCGCCGACCTGCCCGCGAGCGAGATCGAAGAAATCCTCGAAGACGTCCGCCCGCACCTGACGGAACTGGAAGCCGAGTTGGGGGAGGGCGCGCGCGTCGAGGCCCTCATCGAACGCCTCGGCACGCCCGAGAGTTACGCGGCCGAACTGCGGGCGTCCGGCGGTTATCCGCCGGCCGCGGAGGGGGCGACGACCGTGCTGACCGCGGCGCCGGCGTCACCGAGCCGGGTGAAGCCGCGGATCGCGTTGTGGGGGCTCATCCTCTGCGCGGTGGCGCTCGCCCTGCTGGCCTTCGGCGCCGCCGTCAGCGTCAATCCCGACGTCCTCGCCGGCCTGCTGGTGGTGGCCCCGGTGTTCCTGATCAGCCTGGTACTGCTGCTGCGTGGCGGCGTCGAACCGGTGCTGGCACTGCCGGAGCTCGCCTGGCTGCGCGGCTCGCTGACGAAGGTGCGCGAGCAGGAGGACGGCGGGAAGTTCCTGGGCTACCTCGGTTCGCTCAAGCCGGCGTGGTGGGTGCTGTGCGCCCTCGCGCTGCTCGCCTTCGGGGTGCTGCTCATGCTGCGCGACCGGGACGCGGTGCTGCTCCTGCCGTTCCTGCTCCTCGCGGGCGTCGCGATCGTGTGGGCCGGGCCGCGGGTGCGGGCCGACCGGCGGCTGCTGTGGGTGGCCGTGCCGGTGTCGGCGTTCGTCATCGGCGGGTCACTGGGCGGGTTCGGTGCCGCGGTCGACCTCATCTCGAACCGCAACGCCTACCAGAGCGCGTCGTCGTACTACCCGTCGTCGTCCGACCCGTACGGCAACGACCAGCTGTCCTACGGCGGTCAGTCGATCGGCAACGTCTACGCCTTCGACGCCGAAGGCAAACCGCTGACCGAGGTCTACCTCTACGACGAGGAGGGCCGGCCGATCACGCTGACCCGCTACGCCTGTGAACGCTCGTCCGGCACCAAGGAGAAGATCGGTTCGGACAACCGGTTCCCGCGCCCGCGGATCCAGCAGGGCGTCACCGACGACCAAGGCAACTTCGACGGCTACAACGGTTACCGCTCCGCCTGCCGCGAAGACCCGAACGTGCCGTTCAGCGCGGCGATCCCGAAGGTGACGACGCCACCCACGGCGTCGCCTACGACGCCGCCTTCACCCAGTGCTCCTTCGTCGACGTCGGCGCCCACGGCGCCACCCACGACGACGCCGACGAGGTAGGGGGAAACGGACGCCAGGAGCGGAGGTCGGGGCCGCTCCTGGCGTTCACCCGATCCGAACCTGCCCGAAACGTGCCGCGAACGCCGGCGTGGTGATCTGGGTGGGTGCCGGCACTCACGGGGATCGGGGCGGACACCTTCGCCCCACGGATACGGGTGGTCCACGGGTACGAGCGCGCGTACCGGATGGCCGGGCGCGGGCCGGCCCTGCTGTTCCTGCACGGCATCGGCGACGACTCGTCGACCTGGCTGGACCTGCTGGCGTCGCTGTCGAGCGACTACACGGTGATCGCGCCGGACCTGCTCGGCCACGGCGCGTCGGCCAAGCCGCGCGCGGACTACTCGGTCGCCGCCTACGCGTGCGGCATGCGGGACCTGCTGACGACTTTGGACATCGACCGCGTGACGGTGGTCGGGCACTCGCTCGGCGGCGGCGTCGCGATGCAGTTCGCGTACCAGTTCCCGGAGCGCTGCGAACGCCTGGTGCTGGTGGGCTCGGGCGGGGTCGGCGCGAGCGTCCACCCGCTGCTGCGCCTGGCGGCGGCGCCCGGCGCGGGGCTGGTGATGCCGTTGCTGGGCACCAAGCCGGCGCTGGCCGCGATGCGCGGGTTCGCCGAGCTGCTGCGGATTTCCGAAGGCCTCGGGCTCGGCCCGGACCTCGACTACGTGCTGACGCGCTACGTCCGCCTGCTCCAGCCGAGCAGCCGGACGGCGTTCCTGCGGACGCTCCGCTCGGTCGTCGACTGGCGCGGCCAGGTCGTCAACATGCTCGATCGGTGCTATCTGACCGAGGGAATCCCGACGCTGCTGGTGTGGGGCACGGACGACGTCGTCGTGCCGAGCGGCCACGCGCTGCGTGCCCACCAGGCGATGCCGGGCAGCAAGCTGGTGCTGTTCGAGGGCGCCGGGCACTTCCCGCACCGCTCCGACCCGAAGCGGTTCCTGGAGATCCTGCGCGAGTTCCTGACGACGACCCCGGCGGCGCACCACGACCGTTCCCGCTGGGGTGACCTGCTGCGCTCGGGCCGCCCGGCGGACCTGCCGGACCCGGAGGACGCCCCCGGCACCCCGACGGTCTCGTCGGGCACCTGAGCAGCCCCCGTTTCCCACGCTACCGGCGGGCACCGACGGTTCCTGGTGGTCGCGGTCTGGCTCCGGCGAATCGGTGACGTTTGCGTCCGGAAGTCGCTGTTGGCGTGAGCCCGCGGCCTGGACCGGAAGTCGCTAGGCGAGCGTGCACGACCCGCGGACCGCGGAGCTGATGGGCGCATCGCTGGCGCGCGTGCCGCCGCTGGGGTCCGGAAGTGACCGTTGGTGCGAGACCGCCGCCTGGGACTGGAAGTCGCTGGGCGAGTGCGCACGACCCGCGGGGCGTGGAGCTGATGGCCGCGCCGGTGGCGCGCATGCCGCCGCTTGGGGTCGGAAGTCTGGCGCGAGTCCGCCGCCTGGGGCCGGAGTCGCTGGGCGAGCGCGCATGACCCGCGGCCGCGGAGCTGATGGGCGCGCCGCTGGAGGCCGGAATCCACCGTTGGCGCGAGCCCGCCGACGCGCTCGGCAGCCGTTCAACGGGGTGCGAACGGTCGAACGCGGCACCAGCCGACTACGGCGCGCAGGTGGGAGACGGGTGAGCTGATCGAGCACCCCCTGAATTCCCACGTTACCGGCGGGCACCGACAGTTCAGCGCGGGAGCGACCCGGGGGACGCGCCGAAGGTCACCTGCCGAGGGAACGCCGAAGGCCACCCCGAGCGGGGACACGCCGAAGGCCACCTCCCTATCTGGGAAGTGGCCTTCGAAAGGAAACCCGTCAGTGGCCGAATGCGCTTCGGGCGGCCAGGTCGGCCAGCAGCGCACGTCCCTTCTCCGCGTTGCGTGGCTGGGACAGGACGTCGTACCTGCGGGCGACCAGCTGGCTCTGCGAGATGAACCCGCGCTTGTTGCGGTTCGTCGCGTAGCCCAGGGCGCCGAACAGCAGGTTGAACCCCAGACCGGCGATCAGGCCGATCGCGATCGGGACCAGGCCGGCTCCCGGGTTGAGCAGGCTCAGCACCAGGCCGAGGAACAGGCCGAACATCGCGCCCGACATCGCCGCGCTGCTCAGGACCTTGCTCCACGACATCTTGCCCGCGATCCGCTCGACCAGCAGCGGTTCGACACCCACGATCGTGACGTCGGTGACCGGGAAGTCCGTGCCCGCGAGGTGGTCGACCGCGCGCTGTGCCTGCTCGTAGGACTCGTACGAACCGATCGGCCAGCCCGTGGGCAGGGTCGGCAGCTGAGGCCGGGCCTGCTGCTGTTGCCCGATCGTGCTCTGCGTGAATGCTGTGGTCATCGATCTCACCTCTCTTGCCCCGTACAACGTGGGAGTACCCCGGATTCCTCCCGGTCGGACGGGATTCACAGACTCTTCTCAGCCGGGCATCCCGGACATTCCACCACGCCGCGAGAACGTCACTGTAATGGGTCAAGAAAATACCTTTTCGAGGGTTGACCCGTCGCGCGCCACCAGGGTAGGAAGGACCGGCAAAGGATTCGCATCAAACCTTTGGGGTAGCTGATGGCACGCAGGCGAGGCATGCTCACCCTCGACGAACTCCGGGAGCTCGTCGAGGCGGGCACGATCGACACCGTGCTCGTCGCGATCACGGACATGCAGGGCAGGCTCCAGGGCAAGCGCTGCGCGGCGGAGTACTTCCTCGACGAGGTCGTCGGGCACGCCACCGAGGCCTGCAACTACCTGCTCGCCGTGGACGTCGACATGAACACCGTCGACGGCTACGCGCTCTCGTCGTGGGACAGCGGGTACGGCGACTTCGTGCTGCGGCCCGACTTCGAAACCCTGCGACTGGTGCCGTGGCAGGAGGGCACTGCCCTGGTGCTGGCCGACGTCGAGCGCGTGCAGGGCGGGCCCGTGTCGGTGTCGCCGCGCCAGATCCTGCGCCGCCAGCTCGAGCGGCTCGCCGAGCGCGGGCTCGGCGCCTTCGTCGGGACCGAGCTCGAGTTCATCGTCTTCGACGACACCTACGAAGCCGCCTGGGACAAGCGCTACCACGGCCTCAAGCCGGCCAACCAGTACAACGTCGACTACTCGATGCTCGGCACCGCGCGCCTCGAGCCGCTGCTGCGCCGCATCCGCAACGACATGGCCGGCGCCGGGCTCTACCCCGAGTCCGCCAAGGGCGAGTGCAACCCCGGCCAGCAGGAGATCGCCTTCCGCTTCACCGACGCGCTCGCCACCTGCGACAACCACAGCGTCTACAAGAACGGCGCCAAGGAGATCGCCGCACAGGAGGGCAAGAGCCTCACCTTCATGGCGAAGTACAACGAGCGTGAGGGCAACTCCTGCCACATTCACATCAGCCTGCGCGCCACCGAAGGCGGCGCGGTGCTCGCCGGGGACCGTGAGCACGGCTTCTCGAAGCTGATGGAGCACTTCCTCGCCGGCCAGCTGGCCGCGCTGCACGAGCTGACCTACTTCCTCGCGCCGAACATCAACTCCTACAAGCGGTTCGTGCCCGGCAGCTTCGCGCCGACGGCCATCGCCTGGGGCACCGACAACCGCACCTGCGCGCTGCGCGTCGTCGGGCACGGCGAGTCGCTGCGCGTCGAGAACCGCGTGCCGGGCGGGGACGTCAACCCGTACCTCGCCGTCGCCGCGCTGATCGCGGCCGGTTTACACGGCATCGAGAACGAGCTGGAGCTGGAAGAACCCTTCACCGGCAACGCCTACAACTCCGGCCGCGACACGGTGCCGAC
Source organism: Amycolatopsis sp. NBC_00348 (assembly GCF_036114655.1). NCBI lineage: Bacteria > Bacillati > Actinomycetota > Actinomycetes > Pseudonocardiales > Pseudonocardiaceae > Amycolatopsis > Amycolatopsis sp. NBC_00348. The sequence goes on from NZ_CP107994.1 coordinate 10,351,356, forward strand.
CACCCTGCCCGAAGCCGCCGCCGCGCTCGCGGGCAGCGAGCTGGCCCGCGCGGCCTTCGGCGAGGACGTCGTCGAGCACTACCTGAACGCGGCGAAGATCGAGGTGGACGCGTACAACGCCGCCGTCACCGACTGGGAGCGGGTTCGTGGCTTCGAGCGCCTCTAAGCCCATCATCGGGCTGACCACCTACCTCGAGCCCGCGAAGTTCCTCGTGTGGGACACGGAAGTCGCGCTGCTGCACCGCGTCTACGTCGAGTGCGTCGTCGCCGCGGGCGGCATCCCGGTGCTGCTGCCACCGATGAGTGACGCGTACGATCGGCTGATGTCCACAGTGGACGGCCTGGTGCTGACCGGCGGCGCCGACGTCGAGCCGCAGCGCTACGGCCAGACGCAGCACCCCAAGACCTACGTCCGTCCGCAGCGCGACGCGTTCGAGTTCGGCCTGTTCGACGCGGCGCGTCGCCAACGGAAGCCCGTGCTCGGCGTGTGCCGTGGCCTGCAGGTGATCAGCGTCGCCCTCGGCGGCACCCTGGTCCAGCACCTGCCCGAGGCCCGCGAATCCACCGAGCACCAGCCCGCGCCGGCGACGTTCGGCCAGGGCGTCGTCACGCTGGCCGGCCGCAGCCGCGCCGCGCGGATCCTGGGGCCGGAGACCAAGACCCTGTGCTACCACCACCAGGCGATCGACCGGCTCGGCGACGGCCTCGATCCGGTCGGCTGGTCCGCCGACGGCACCATCGAAGCCGCCGAAGCGCCGGGTGAGGACTTCCTGCTCGGCGTCCAGTGGCACCCCGAGCAGCACACCGACGACGTCCGGCTGTTCCAGGCCCTGGTCGCGGCGAGCAAGGAGAGGGCATGACCAGCTTCGAGGTGATCAACCCCGCCACCGAGCAGGTGGTGCGGTCGGTCGCGCTGACCAGCGCCGACGAGACCGACGCGGCGATCGCCGGTGCGCAGGCGGCGTTCCCGGCCTGGCGCGACGTCGCCCCCGGCGACCGCGCGCGGCTGCTGCGCCGCTTCGCCGACGCCGTCGAGGCGGACATCGAGCACCTCGCGCGGCTGGAGGTCGAGAACTCCGGGCACACCATCGGCAACGCGCGCTGGGAGGCGGGCAACGTCCGCGACGTGCTCAACTACTACTCCGCCGCGCCGGAACGCCTGATCGGGCAGCAGATCCCGGTGCCGGGCGGGGTCAACGTCACCTTCCACGAGCCGCTCGGCGTCGTCGGCGTGATCGTGCCGTGGAACTTCCCGATGCCGATCGCCGGCTGGGGGTTCGCGCCCGCGCTCGCCGCCGGCAACACCGTCGTGCTCAAGCCCGCCGAACTGACCCCGCTCACCGCGATCCGGCTCGGCGAGCTGGCGCGCGAGGCCGGCATCCCGGAAGACGTCTTCCAGGTGCTGCCCGGCAAGGGATCCGTTGTCGGACAACGGTTCGTGGATCATCCGGCGGTGCGCAAGGTCGTCTTCACCGGCTCCACCGAGGTCGGCAAGCAGATCATGGCCGGCTGCGCGGCGCGGGTGAAGCGCGTGACGCTGGAGCTGGGCGGCAAGAACGCGAACGTCGTCTTCGCCGACGCCGACCTGGAGAAAGCCGCGGCCACCGCGCCCTACGGCGTCTTCGACAACGCCGGCCAGGACTGCTGCGCCCGCTCGCTGATCCTGGTGCAGGCCAGCGTCTACGACCGGTTCATGGAGCTGCTGGAACCCGCCGTCCACGGCGTCGTCGTCGGTGACCCCGCCGAGGAGAAGACCGAGATGGGGCCGCTGATCTCCGCGGCGCACCGGGAGAAGGTCGCGTCCTACGTGCCGGACGACGCGCCCGTCGCGTTCCGCGGCACCGCGCCGGCCGGCCCTGGCTTCTGGTTCCCGCCGACTGTCCTGACCCCGCCGGACCTGCGGCACCCGGCCGCGGCCGACGAGGTCTTCGGCCCGGTCGTGGCCGTCGTGCCGTTCACCGACGAAGCGGACGCGGTGCGCCAGGCCAACACCACCGAGTACGGCCTGTCCGGCTCGATCTGGACCCGCGACACCGGCCGCGCGTTCCGCGTGGCGCGCGCCGTCGAGGCCGGCAACCTGTCGGTCAACTCGCACTCGTCGGTGCGCTACTGGACGCCCTTCGGCGGCTTCAAGCAGTCCGGCCTCGGCCGTGAGCTGGGCCCCGACGCCCCGACGGCGTTCACCGAGACCAAGAACGTTTTCATCAGCACGGAGGAGTAATGGTCCAGCGTTTCGAAGGCCGCGTCGCGGTGATCACGGGCGGCGCGAGCGGCATCGGCCTCGCCTCGGCCCGCCGTCTGGCGAGCGAAGGCGCGAAGGTCGTCATCGCCGACCTGACGCCGGAATCCGGCAAAGCCGCCGCCGACGAGGTCGACGGCCTGTTCGTGCAGGCCGACGTCACCGACGCCGAGCAGGTGGAAGCCCTCTACCGGACCACGGCCGAGCAGTTCGGCTCGATCGACGTCGCGTTCAACAACGCCGGCATCTCGCCGCCCGAGGACGACTCGATCCTGACCACCGGGATCGAGGCCTGGGAACGGGTCCAGCGCGTCAACCTGACGTCGGTCTACCTGTGCTGCAAGGCGGTCCTGCCCTACATGCAGCGCCAGGGCAAGGGCTCGATCGTCAACACGGCGTCGTTCGTGGCGGTGATGGGCGCGGCGACGTCGCAGATCTCCTACACCGCGTCGAAGGGTGGCGTGCTCGCCATGAGCCGCGAGCTCGGCGTGCAGTTCGCGCGGGAGAACATCCGCGTCAACGCGCTGTGCCCGGGGCCGGTGAACACGCCGCTGCTCAAGGAGCTGTTCGCGAAGGACCCGGAACGCGCGGCGCGGCGCCTGGTCCACGTCCCGGTCGGCCGGTTCGCCGAGCCCGACGAGATCGCGGCTGCCGTCGCGTTCCTGGCCAGCGACGACGCCAGCTTCATCACGGCGTCGCAGTTCCTGGTGGACGGCGGCATCTCCGGCGCGTACGTCACCCCGATCTAACGGCGCTTGCGGTTCCCGGCGGGTTTCTCGCCGGGGAACCACGCCTTCTTGAGGCCGTACACCTCCCGCAGGTACTTCCACGCGGCGTTGAGCGACTTCCGCTCGGCGGCGACTCGCGCTTCCCGGCGGCGAAGCACGCGGACCGCGGTTTCGGCGGCGAGGAACGCCCCGGCGGCGAAGGTGAGCACGCCGACGATCAGGGTCAGGGCGAGGACGGTGGTGGTCATGCTCACCAGCGTCGACGCGGTGCGGGCGGTTTGTCCCCGCGCAAAGCTAGCGGGTTTCGTTAGCTTTGTGAGGTGACGCACTGGCGCGCCGACGAGTGGGCGGAAGCGGTCCGGGCCGGGATCCGGGCGCGGGGGCTCTCCTTCGACGAGGCCGCGCGGCGGATCGGCGTGCCGACGTCCACCCTGCGCAGCTGGGTCGAGCACCGGCACGCGCCGAAGGTGACCGTCTTCGACCACTGGGCGCAGCTCGCCGAGGTCACCGGGCTCGGCGAGGCCGAGCTGCTCCGCGTCGCCGGTGTGCTGCCCGAGTCGCTGGCCACGCCGGTGCACGTCGCGCAGGCCGCGAAGTCGCTGCGGGAAGGCATCGAGCGGGCCGGGGACTTCCTGCGGCAGGCGACGGCGCTCGTCTACTCCTCGCCCGGCACGCAGGTGGCGAACGCGATCGCCGCGTCGCCGATCGACTGGGAGATGCGGATCCGCTCGGCGACCCGCGGCGACGAGATCCGTGTCACCTACCACCACTACGTCGGGATCGTGCCGCCCCGCGACTTCCCGCACCCCGACGCCGAAGCGCGCCGGATCATCGAACACGAGATCCTCGGCGGCCTCTGGCAGCCGCTCGGGCTGTACTGGCGGGTCGCCGAGCCGCACGACTGGGACGACCCGCCGCGGCTGGTGATCCAGGTGCCCGAGCAGGAGGCGTCCCGCCCGCCGTCACCGTCGCCGCCGTTCGTGACGGCGCCGCCGGTCGTGGTGCTGTCGCCGATCTGGGGTTACGGCGAGCTGCTCGCGTCGCTGGTCGCGGACGGCCTCGGGTTCGGCAACGTCGACTTCCGCTACTTCGGCCTGCCGGACGCGATGGCCGGCCGGCTCCGGATCACCGCGCGCGAGCTGGCCGAGCCGGCGCCGCGGCTGGTGCACGCGGTGCCGCCGATCATGCTGCTGCACGGCCTCGAGGTGCCGGACCTGACCGGCCGGCTCCCGGTCGTGGTCCGCTACGGCCCGCGGATGCGCGCCCGCGCCGCCCGGATCTACCGCGAGCCGCTGCTCGAGGCGGGGTTCACCGACCCGGCGGACGGCGCCCGCGCGATCGAGACGGCCGTCGACGCGGTGGTCGCCCGGCTGCCGGGCGAGTACTTCGAGGTGGTCCTGGACGACACGGACGTCTTCGACGGCGACCGGCCGTCCCTGGATCGGCTGAACGACTCGGTGGCGTGGCTCGCGGAGCAGGTGGTGGAGCACGTCCTGCTGGGCGCGGGCCTACCACCGGTCCCGCTGGGCGGGCCGTTGAAACGGCTGGTGCTGCCCTCGGGCCGGGTCCGCCGCCCACCGGCGCTGGCTAGCGCGGTCACCCGGCGGGTCACCGGCCGCTGATCCCGTTCGGGCCAGGGGCGGTCGAGGCGGGCTCGAGGGCTGGTGTGGTGTTGGCCGGGTGAAGTAGACGGGGGTTGAACCCGGCAGGTACGGTAGCCGCCATAACTGCAGATCGGGCCGTCGAGCCGAGGCGGGAGAGCCCTCACGAAGTCAGTGGGGCACCGAAGGAGCAAACTCCCCGGAATCTCTCAGGTACCTGCTACCGCTTCGTGCGAGGCCACTCTGGAAAGCAGGCGCACCCGCGCCTCACCCAAGGTGAAAGCCGTGTCTCACACGGTGAAACTCTCAGGTGCCATGACAGAGGGGGAGTTCCCAGCGCACCGTTGTGTCCGGTGCCCGGCCCGAGGAGCTCCCGATCACCTCTACGCAGTTCGACGCCCGCCACATCGGCCCCTCCGAGGCCGAACGCGCCAAGATGCTCGCCGAGTGCGGCTACGGATCCCTCGACGCGCTGCTCGAAGCGGCTGTGCCGAGTGCGATCCGCGTCACTCGCGACCTGGTTCTGCCGCCCGCCGCGTCCGAAGAGGACGCCACCGCGGAGCTGCGCGCGCTCGCCGCGCGTAACCGGCCGATGACGCAGATGATCGGGCTCGGCTACTCCGACACCGTCACCCCCGGCGTGATCCGGCGCAACGTGCTCGAGAACCCCGCCTGGTACACGGCCTACACGCCGTACCAGCCGGAGATCTCGCAGGGCCGCCTCGAAGCGTTGCTCAACTTCCAGACGATGGTCGCCGACCTGACCGGGCTGGCCACCGCGAACGCGTCCCTGCTCGACGAGTCGACCGCCGTCGCCGAGGCCGTCACGCTGATGCGCCGCGCGTCCAAGTCGAAGTCGAACAAGGTCGTGCTCGACGCCGAGTGCCTGCCGCAGACCATCGCCGTCGTGCGGACCCGCGTCGAGGCGCTGGGCATCGAGGTCGAGGTCCGCGACCTGCTCACCGGGCTGCCCGAGGACTTCTTCGGCGTCGTCGTCCAGTACCCCGGCGCGTCCGGCGTGCTGCGCGGCCGCGGTTTCTACCACGCGATCTCCGAGTCGGCGAAGGCCGCGGGCGCGCTGTTCACCGTCGCCGCCGACCTCCTCTCGCTGACGCTCATCACCTCACCCGGCGAGTTCGGCGCCGACGTCGCCGCCGGGTCGACGCAGCGCTTCGGCGTCCCGCTCGGCTACGGCGGCCCGCACGCCGGGTTCATGTCCGTCCGCGCCGGGCTCGAGCGCTCGCTGCCCGGGCGCCTGGTCGGCGTCTCGGTCGACGCCGACGGCAACCCGGCCTACCGCCTCGCGCTGCAGACGCGTGAGCAGCACATCCGCCGCGAAAAGGCGACGTCCAACATCTGCACCGCGCAGGTCCTCCCGGCCGTGCTGGCCGCGATGTACGCGGTCTACCACGGCCCGGACGGCCTCAAGCGGATCGCCCAGCGCGTCCACGGCCTGGCCGCGGGCTTCGCCGACGCGCTGCGCAAGACCGGCGTCGAGGTCGTGCACGAGTCCTTCTTCGACACCGTCGTCGCGCACGTCCCGGGCCAGGCGGCCGACGTCCACGCCGCCGCCCGCGCGGCCGGGGTCAACCTCGGCCACGTCGACGCCGACCACGTCCGCGTCGCCTTCGACGAGGTCAGCACCCCCGCGATCACCGCCAAGGTCCTCAAGGCCTTCGGCGTCGAAGAGGACGCGCGGGACGGCGTCGCGCTGCCGAACGGCCTGGCCCGCGAGAGCGGCTTCATGGGCCACGAGGTCTTCGGCAGCCACCGCTCCGAGACGGCGATGCTGCGCTACCTGCGCCGGCTGTCCGACCAGGACTACGCGCTCGACCGCGGCATGATCCCGCTCGGCTCCTGCACGATGAAGCTCAACGCCACCACCGAGATGGAGCCGATCAGCTGGCGCGAGTTCGCCGGCATCCACCCGTTCGCGCCGGCCGAGGACGCCGAGGGCTACCACGTCCTCGTCGCGCAGCTGGCCGAGTGGCTGGCCGAGGTCACCGGCTACGACAAGGTGTCGCTGCAGCCGAACGCGGGCAGCCAGGGCGAGCTCGCCGGGCTCCTCGCGATCCGCGCGTACCACCGCTCGAACGGCGACGACGCCCGCGACGTCTGCCTGATCCCGTCGTCGGCGCACGGCACCAACGCCGCGTCCGCGGTGCTCGCCGGGATGCGCGTGGTCGTCGTCAAGTGCACCGACGAGGGCAACGTCGACCTGGCCGACCTGCGGTCCAAAGTGGACGCACACCGGGACACGCTCGCCGCGATCATGGTGACCTACCCGTCGACGCACGGCGTGTACGAGCACTCGATCGACGAGCTGGCCAAGATCGTGCACGACGGCGGCGGCCAGGTGTACGTCGACGGCGCGAACCTCAACGCCCTGCTGGGCCTGGCCAAGCCGGGCGAGTTCGGCGGCGACGTCTCGCACCTGAACCTGCACAAGACCTTCTGCATCCCGCACGGCGGTGGCGGCCCCGGCGTCGGCCCGGTCGCGGTGCGCGCGCACCTCGCGCCGTTCCTGCCCAACCACCCGCTGCTGGAGGCGGCCGGCCCGGCGACCGGCGTCGGCCCGATCAGCGGCGCGCCCTACGGCTCGGCGTCGATCCTGCCGATCTCCTGGGCCTACGTCCGGATGATGGGCGCGCCCGGCCTGACCGCCGCGACGAAGGTCGCCGTGCTGGCCGCGAACTACGTCGCCTCGCGCCTCGCCCCGCACTACCCGGTGCTCTACACGGGCCAGGACGGCCTGGTCGCGCACGAGTGCATCCTTGACCTGCGCCAGATCACCAAGGAGACCGGCGTGACGGTCGACGACGTCGCGAAGCGGCTCATCGACTACGGCTTCCACGCGCCGACGATGTCGTTCCCGGTCGCCGGCACGCTGATGGTCGAGCCGACCGAGTCCGAGGACCTGGGCGAGATCGACCGGTTCATCGCCGCGATGATCGCCATCCGCGGCGAGATCGACGAGGTCGCCAAGGGCACCTGGACGGCGGAGTCGTCGCCGCTGCGCGGTGCGCCGCACACCGCCGAGACGCTGGTCGGCGAGTGGGACAAGGCCTACGACCGCGAGCTGGCCGTGTTCCCGGCGGGCGTGTCGCGCAAGAACAAGTACTGGCCGCCGGTCCGCCGCATCGACGGTGCCCGCGGTGACCGCAACCTGGTCTGCTCCTGCCCGCCCCTCAGCGAGTACGGGTCGTGAGTGCGTAACAGTGTTCTAACACTGTTACGCACTCACGACCCCACCCACGGAAGGCGAACATGTCTCGCGAAACGTCCCTGCACGGAGTCCACAAGGGACTCGGTGCACTGTTCACCGACTTCGCCGGCTGGTCCATGCCGGTCCGCTACGCCAGCGAGCTGGCCGAGCACAAGGCCGTCCGCGAGGCGGCCGGGCTGTTCGACCTCTCGCACATGGCCGAAATCCACGTCACCGGCCCGCAGGCCGCCGACGTCCTGGACTTCGCGCTGGTCGGCAACCTCACCGGGGTCAAGCCGGGCCGGGCGCGCTACACGATGATCTGCGACGCCGACGGCGGCGTGCTCGACGACCTGGTCGTCTACCGGCTGGCCGACGAGCACTACCTGGTCGTCGCCAACGCGGGCAACGCGAAGGTCGTCGCGGACGCGCTCGCCGAGCGGGTCGCGGGCTTCGACGCGGTCGTCGACGACCAGTCGGAGACGACCGCGCTGATCGCCGTCCAGGGCCCGAACGCCGTCAAGATCCTCGGTACGGTCACCGACGCCGACCTCGACGCGCTCAAGTACTACGCCAGCGTGCCGGCGGTCGTGAAGGGCCACGAGGTCCTGCTCGCCCGCACCGGCTACACCGGCGAAGACGGCTTCGAGCTGTTCGTCCCGGCCGACGAGGCCCCGGCGGTGTGGCGCATCCTGTCCGAGGCCGGTGAGGGTCACGGGCTCGTCCCGGCCGGGCTGGCCTGCCGCGACACGCTGCGCCTCGAAGCCGGGATGCCGTTGTACGGCAACGAACTCACCCTCGGCCAGAGCCCATTCGAAGCGGGGCTCGGGCGCGTTGTCAAGTTCGAGAAGCCGGGCGACTTCGTCGGCCGCGCGGCCCTGGAAGAGCGGTCCAAGGCCGACGTCCCGCGCGTGCGCGTCGGGCTCAAGGGCCAGGGGCGCCGCGCTCCGCGTCACGGCTACAAGCTGCTGGCCGATGGCGTGGACAGCACTGTGATCGGCGAGGTCACCAGCGGGGCGCTGTCGCCCACGCTGGGTCACCCGATCGCCATGGCGTACGTCGATCGGGCGTACACCGAGCCCGGCACCGAACTTTCCGTCGACATCCGGGGCAGGATCGAGCCCGTCGAGGTCGTCGCCCTGCCCTTCTACTCCCGCGCGTAAAGGACTCTTGCACCGTGAGCATCCCCGAGAACCTGAAGTACACCAAGGAACACGAGTGGCTGAACGTCGAAGGTGACGTCGCCACCGTGGGCATCACCGCCTTCGCCGCCGAGTCGCTCGGTGACATCGTGTTCGTCCAGCTGCCCGACGTCGGCGCCACGATCACCTCGGGCGAGGTGTTCGGCGAGGTCGAGTCGACCAAGTCCGTCAGCGAGCTGTACGCGCCGGTCTCCGGCGAGGTCGTCGAGGTCAACGGCACCACGTCGGACACCCCCGAGGTGATCAACTCGGACCCGTACGCCGAAGGGTGGCTGCTCAAGGTGCGTCTCTCCGGTGACGTCCCCGAGCTGCTCGACGCCGCCGCCTACGCCGCACTCACCCAGGAGAGCTGATGACGACCTTCGACGCCCACCTCGCCGACGTCGACCCCGAGGTCGCGGCGGCCGTCGCCGACGAGCTCACCCGCCAGCAGTCGACCCTGGAGATGATCGCCTCCGAGAACTTCGCCCCGGTGGGCGTGCTCGAGGCGCAGGGCTCGGTGCTGACCAACAAGTACGCCGAGGGCTACCCCGGCCGCCGCTACTACGGCGGCTGCGAGCACGTCGACGTCGTCGAGCAGCTCGCGATCGACCGCGCGAAGGCGCTGTTCGGCGCCGAGCACGCCAACGTGCAGCCGCACTCGGGCGCGCAGGCCAACGCCGCCGCGATGTTCGCCGTGCTCAAGCCCGGCGACACCATCCTCGGCCTCGACCTGGCGCACGGCGGCCACCTGACGCACGGGATGAAGATCAACTTCTCGGGCAAGCTCTACAACGTCGTCGCCTACCACGTCGACAAAGAGACCGGCATCGTCGACCTGGCCGAGATCGAGCGTCTCGCCGTCGAGCACAAGCCGAAGCTGATCATCGCCGGCTGGTCGGCGTACCCGCGTCAGCTCGACTTCGCCGAGTTCCGCCGCATCGCGGACCTGGTGGAAGCCAAGCTGATGGTGGACATGGCGCACTTCGCCGGGCTGGTCGCGACCGGCCTGCACCCGTCGCCGGTGCCGCACGCCGACATCGTCACCACGACCACGCACAAGACCCTCGGCGGCCCGCGCGGCGGCTTGATCCTGTGCCGCCAGGAGCTGGCGAAGAAGATCAACTCGGCGGTGTTCCCCGGCCAGCAGGGCGGGCCGCTCGAACACGTCATCGCGGCCAAGGCCGTCGCGCTGAAGATCGCCGCGAGCGAGGAGTTCAAGGAGCGCCAGCAGCGCACCCTGGACGGCTCCCGCATCCTGGCGTCGCGGCTGTCGCAGGAGGACTGCGCTTCGGCCGGCGTGCGTGTGCTGACCGGCGGCACCGACGTCCACCTGGTGCTCGTCGACCTCGTCCAGTCCACTCTGGATGGTCAGCAGGCCGAGGACCGGCTGCACGAGGTCGGCATCACGGTCAACCGCAACGCCGTCCCGTTCGACCCGCGCCCGCCGATGATCACCTCCGGCCTGCGGATCGGCACCCCGGCGCTGGCCACCCGCGGCTTCCAGGCCGAGGACTTCACCGAGGTCGCCGACGTCATCGCCGAGGCCCTCAAGCCCGACTTCGACGACGCCCTCCGCGCGAAGCTGCGCGACCGCGTCGAGACCCTGGCCAAGAAGCACCCGCTGTACGCGGACCTGTCCCGGTGAGCGCTCTGCCCGAGGGCCGGAAGCTGCTGCGCCTGGAAATCCGCAACAGCGAAACGCCGATCGAGAAGAAGCCGCCGTGGATCAAGACGCGGGTGCGGATGGGCCCGGAGTTCACCGAACTGAAGGGCTTGGTGCGCCGCGAAGGCCTGCACACGGTGTGTGAAGAGGCCGGGTGCCCCAACATCTACGAGTGCTGGGAGGACCGGGAGGCGACGTTCCTCATCGGTGGTGACCAGTGCACGCGCCGGTGTGATTTCTGTCAGATCGACACGGGTAAACCGGCCGAGCTGGACCGGACGGAGCCGCGGAAGGTCGCGGAGTCCGTCCAGGCCATGGGGCTGCGGTACTCGACGATCACCGGCGTGGCTCGTGACGACCTTGCGGATGGTGGGGCCTGGCTGTACGCCGAGACCGTCCGTCAGATCCACTCGCTGAACCCGGGTACTGGCGTCGAGTTGCTGATCCCGGACTTCAACGCGGACCCGGCACAGCTGGCCGAGGTGTTCGGGTCGCGTCCGGAGGTGTTGGCGCACAACGTGGAGACGGTGCCGCGGATCTTCAAGCGGATCCGTCCCGGCTTCCGGTACGCGCGGTCGCTCGACGTCATCACCAAGGCGCGTGAGTTCGGGCTCGTCACGAAGTCGAACCTGATCCTCGGCATGGGGGAGACCCCGGACGAGGTCGCCCCGGCGATGCAGGACCTGGTCGACGCCGGGTGCGAGATCCTGACGATCACGCAGTACCTGCGGCCGTCGCCGCGGCACCACCCGGTGGACCGGTGGGTGAAGCCGGAGGAGTTCGTGGAGCACTCGAACGCCGCCGAGGCGATGGGCTTCGCGGGCGTCATGGCGGGGCCGCTCGTGCGGTCGTCGTACCGCGCGGGACGGCTCTACGCCCAGACCAAGGCCCACCGCGGTGAAGAGCTGCCGGAGAACCTGCGGCACCTCACCGACCAGGGGCCGGCCGCGCAAGAAGCCAGCTCCCTGCTGGCGAGATAGGAGAGGCGGATCAATGGCGATCAGCGTCTTCGACCTGTTTTCCATCGGTATCGGGCCGTCGAGCTCCCACACCGTCGGCCCGATGCGCGCGGCACTGACCTTTGTGGACGGTCTCGGCGACGACCTCGGCCGGACCGCGCGCGTGCAGGCCGAGCTGTTCGGCTCGCTCGGCGCGACCGGCTTCGGCCACGGCAGCGACAAAGCCGTCCTGCTCGGGCTTTCGGGTGAGCGTCCCGAGGCCATCGACACCGACACCGTGCCGGTGCGCGTCGCGGAGATCCGCGAGTCCGGCCGGCTGAAGGTGGGCGGCACGCACGAGATCGCGTTCGACGAGGACACCGATCTCACCATGCATCGCCGCAAGTCCCTGCCGGCGCACCCGAACGGCATGATCTTCCGGGCCTTCGACGCGTCCGGCTCGCTGCTGCGTGAGCGGACGTACTACTCGGTGGGCGGCGGCTTCGTCCGCGATGAGTCGTACGAGACGGACGCGGTGTTCGTCGAGGACGCGACGCCGGTGCCGTACCCGTTCCGCACCGGCGCGGACCTGCTCGGGCACTGCGCGTCGACCGGGCTGCCGATCAGCGAGATCATGATGGCGAACGAGCTGTCGTGGCGTTCGCGCGAAGAGGTCCGGGACGGCCTGCTGCGGATCTGGGCGGTCATGGCCGAGTGCGTCCGCAACGGCTGCGTCCACGAAGGCGTGCTGCCGGGCGGGCTGAAGGTGCCGCGCCGGGCGCGGGCGCTGCACGAGAAGCTGCTGGCCGAGGACGGCCTGGACGACCCGCTGTACGCGATGGACTGGGTCAGCCTCTACGCGCTGGCGGTCAACGAGGAGAACGCCGCAGGCGGGCGCGTCGTCACCGCGCCGACCAACGGCGCCGCCGGGATCATCCCCGCGGTCCTGCACTACTACCAGCGGTTCATCCGGCACTCGTCGGACGACGGCATCGTCACGTTCATGCTCACGGCGGCCGCGATCGGCTCGATCCTCAAGCAGACCGGCTCGATCTCCGGCGCCGAGGTCGGCTGCCAGGGCGAGGTCGGTTCGGCGTCCGCGATGGCGGCGGCCGGGCTGACCGAGGTGCTCGGCGGCTCCCCGGCGCAGGTCGAGAACGCGGCGGAGATCGGCGTCGAGCACCACCTGGGCCTGACGTGCGACCCGGTCGGCGGCCTGGTGCAGATCCCGTGCATCGAGCGCAACGCGGTCGGCGCGTCGAAGGCCATCCACGCGGCCCGGATGGCGATGCGCGGCGACGGCAGTCACGTGGTGACGCTGGACAAGGCGATCAAGACGATGCGCGAGACGGGCGCCGACATGAGCGTGAAGTACAAGGAAACCGCCCGCGGCGGCCTGGCGGTGAACGTCATCGAGTGCTGACAGGTCAGTTGCGGCGGGCCTCGTCGTCGGACTCGGTGGCCAGCCGCAGGCCGACCTCCACGAGGGTCCAGCCGAACTGCTGGCGCCGGGTTCCGGTGTGGCGGCGTGGTGTCGCCCGGCCCGGCGGACGGTTGCGCACGCCGTGGCGCAACTCGTTCTCGCGCTCGTGTACCAGATCTTCGGCCATCAGAAAGTGCACCGGCTCGCCCCCTGCGTCGCTCATCGGTGTCGTGCGGCCCATCGTCGCCGACTGTGCCCGTTCGGTTCCACAGGTTTTTCGCACCGCGAACACAGTGTGATCGCCGCGCGAGCCTCGGTCCACTTCGAAGGTGCGAGGCGTACCGTGACGGACACCCAGCGTGCCCGGGTCGCGCGCGGCGGGTGAACCATCCGGCCACCGTGGCCCGCGGCCTAAACTCGCGGGATGGAGTCGACCTCGGTGGTGAATGCCGGCGAAGCGCTGTTCCGGCCGGTCCGCGCGGGCAACGCTTTCGAGGAGACCGTCGAGCGGCTGCTGCAGGCGATCCGGCTGGGCGTGGTCGGCGCGGGGGAGCGGCTCCCGTCGGAGCGTGAGCTCGCCGAACGGCTCGGGGTCAGCCGCGTCACGCTGCGCGAGGCCATCCGCGCACTCTCCGACGCCGGTTACGTCGAGTCACGTCGAGGTCGCTACGGCGGCACGTTCGTGAACGAGACCCTCCCCGGCCCGCCGGAACACGCACCCGACGCGGTCGCCGTCGACTCCGTGGTGCTGGAGGACGCGCTGAGCCTGCGCTACGTGCTGGAGACGGGCGCGGCGGAGATGGCCGCGGCCCGCTCGCTGAGCCCGGCCGACCGCCAGCACCTCACGGGCACCCTGGCCGAGGCGGCGGGCGCCGACCTCGACGACTACCGCCGCAAGGACTCCCGCCTCCACCTGGCGATCGCCGAGGTCACGGCATCCGGCTCACTGACCACGGCGATGGCCGACGCACGCACGCGGGTGAACCAGTTGCTGGACCGGATCCCGCTGCTGCAGCCGAACCTGGAGCACTCGAACGCCCAGCACGAGGCAATAGTGGACGCAATCCTGGCCGGCGACGCGGTCGCGGCCCGCCACGCGATGGCGGAGCACATCGAGGGAACGGCTTCGCTGCTGCGCGCCTTCCTGGCCTGACTCGAACGCCTTAGGTAATAGACTCAGCTCGATCGGACCAGATAACTATTTCATGGTCATGCTGTGTGTCGTCTGTTCTCAGATTTTGCTCTCAAGTTCGGCGACGCGGCTCGACAGCCGGGCAACGGCCTCCTGAGTCACTATTAAAGCCGCCTCCAGTGCCGCGACTCGCTCCTCTGGTGAAGTCTCGAGCGCAGGCTGGGTGAGCCAAGCTGGTCGCCCATCTGCGGCTTGTCCCGCGCGACGGCATACAAAGCCAACTTTCGTCAGAACTCGTTGGGCTTCCATCGTGGTGTAGGTCGTCCGCTCCCAACCTGTGACGACGGCGAACACTTGCTTCGGCGGGAAAACTGTGTGCCCAACCTCGACCAAATGTTCGCGGATCGGTTCGGCGGCGACCTCGCGCATCGCGGTCAACACGGTTTCGTGATTCAGATCGAGGGGGCGCCCTCCTACGGTGACTCGAACCATGCTCGTCCTTCCTGTAAGTACTAGTTCTACAGGAACTTACAGGAAGGACTGTCTGTCGTCTAGGTCCTTGTTCTGTGCGGGCGGCTCGGCCAGCCTGCGGAGGGCTCAAGATCGGCCATGGGCGCCCACGCCGTCTTGACAGGATTCGAACAACTCCGTTAATTCTCCACAGAACCTTTTCACTCGACCGGACGTCATCCATTCGTGACCTCGACGACGACGGAACCCGACGGTGCCGATGACGCCGAAGCGAAGCCCGACACCCCGCGGCGCCGGCGATGGCGGCGGATGCGGCGGATCGGTTACTGGAGCTTCGGGCTCCTCGTCGGTGTGCCGCTGATCGCGTTCTGGATCGCCTACCTCGTGCTCGACGTGCGCAGCCCGCAGGAGGTGCTCGCCGGGCTCGACAAGACCGTCGTGCTGAACTACTCCGATGGATCGCCGCTGCTCAAGGTGATTCCGGCCGACGGCGACCGGATGTTCGTGCCCTACGCACAGGTGCCCTCGAAGCTGCGCGACGCGATCATCGCCACCGAGGACCCGACCTTCTGGGACAACCAGGGGTTCGACCCGACCGGCATCGGCCGCGCGTTCCTGACCGGCGTCGGCGGTGGGTCCGGGATCACCCAGCAGTACATCAAGAAATCCACCGGCGACGACGACGCCACGGTCGGGCGCAAGTTCGCCGAGCTCGTGCTGGCCACCAAGATCACCCAGGAACAGAGCAAGGAACAGATCTTCGAGAGCTACGTCAACATCATCTCCTTCGGCCGCGGCACGTTCGGGCCCGCCGCGGCGATGAACGCCTACTTCGGCAAGAAGCTCGACGACTCCATGACCTGGAGTGAAGCCGCGTTCCTGGCCGGGATGATCCAGTCGCCGTCGGTGCACGACCCGGCGGCCTCCGGCGACGCGCACGCCGCGCGGCGCTGGCAGTACGTGCACGACAAGCTCGTCGAGCGCGGTTACGTGAAGAGCGACGAAAGCATGGCCTACCCCGGCACGGAGGTCCAGCCACCGTCGGAAACCCGCGCCGGCCGCGTCACCTACGACGGATTCCACGTCAAGCAGCAGGTGCTGGCCGAGCTCGAACAGGACGGCTTCCCGCTCGGCCGGCTCCAGCAGGGCAACATGACGGTCGAGACGACGCTGGACCGGACCGCGCAGGCCGCCGCGACGAAAGCGTTGCAGGACAGGCTGAAGGGCGAGCCGAAGGAGTTCCGCGGCGCCGTCGTCGCCGTCGACCCGAAGACCGGCGCCGTGCGCGCTTACCAAGGCGGTGACCAGGGTGTCCGCGACTACGCGAGCACCCCGCACGCGGCCGGCTCGGCGTTCTACCCGTTCACGCTCGCCGCGGCCCTGCGCGGCGGGTACGGCCTCGACCAGCCGCTCCCGTCGCCGGAGAAGCAGGAGTTCCTCGGCGAGAGCTTCCAGTACCCGGTCGTCTGCCCGAAGTGCACGCCGGTCGCCGCGATGCAGTCCCAGGCCGACGGCCCGTTCATCGCCGTGGCCAGGAAACTCGGCCCGGACGCGCTGAGCGAGGCCGCGCGGCAGGCGGGCATCCCGGAGGCCGTCGACGGCGTGCCGACCATGCGGGAGAAGGACGGCTTCCTGATCGGCGCGGGCATCGCGATCGGCCGGTACCCGTTGCGGCCGCTGGACATGGCGGGCGCGTACGCGACTTTCGCCGCCGACGGGCAGCGCGCCACCCCGCACTTCGTGGCGAAGGTGCGCGACGAGAGCGGCGCGGTCGTCTGGGAGCACACCGACACCGCGCGGCCCGCCTTCGACGACGACGGCGACGCGAGCCGCCGCGTCGCCGAGGATGTCACCGCGACGCTGGGCACGTCGCTGCCGGACGGGCGCCCGGCGGCGCTGCGGTTGGGCGCGGCCGAGCACGGCAACTCCCCGGACAACCAGGACGCCTGGGCCGTCGGCTACACGCCGCAGCTGGCGACCGCGGTCTGGATCGGCTCCGACGACGACCGGCTGCTCAAGGACGCGACCGGCGCCAAGCTCACCGGCGACGTCGTCCCGGCCGACATCTGGCGCGCGTTCATGGCCGCGGCACACGAAGGGCAGCCGATCCGGCCGCTCGGCGACGCGAAGCGGGGCGTGGCGCTCGCGCCGCCGCCGGAGATCCGCCCGCGGCGGTGACGGCTCAGCGGACCAGGGCCAGCAGGAACCCGTCGTAGCTCTTGCCGCCGACCGTCTGGACGGCGGTCGCGTCCAGCCGGGGTTCGGCGGCGATCAGCTCGGCCATCCGCCGCACACCCTGGACGTTCGGGTCGGTGCTCCCGGCGTCGACCACCGCGCCGCCGCGCACGACGTTGTCGACGACGATCGTCGTGCCCGGCCGGGACAGCGCCAGCGCCTCGCGGACGTAGTTGTCGAGGTTGGCCTTGTCGGCGTCGATGAACACGAAGTCGAACGGCCCGGTGAGCGTCGGCAGCGTGTCCAGCGCGGCGCCCACCCGGATGTCGACGACCTCTTCGCCGAAGCCCGCGCGCGCCAGGTTCGCCCGCGCGACGTCGGCGTGCTTGGGCTCGTACTCGCAGGTCACCAGCCGGCCGCCGGCCGGGAGCGCGCGGGCCAGCCAGATCGTGCTGTACCCGCCGAGCGTGCCGATCTCCAGGATCGACCGCGCGCCGGCGAGGCGGGCCAGCAGGTTCAGCAGCTTGCCCTGGTTCGGGGCGACGGCGATCGACGGCAGGCCGGCGGCCGCGGAATCGGCCAGCGCGGCGTCGAGCACCGGATCGGGGCTCAGCACGGCGGCGGCGAAGTAGTCGTCGACCGCGGCCCAGGTGTTGTCGCTCATGGGACCCAACCTAGCGGGATCCGCGCCGGTGGGATCATGACCGGGACGGCCGGGGAGGAAGGTGGACATGGACGACTACCGCGTCGTCGCGGACACTCTCGCCGCCGACGTCGAAGCCGGCCGCCTGCGCCCGGGCGACCGGCTCCCGCCGCAGCGCCGCTTCGCACGGGAGCGCGGCATCGCGAACTCCACGGCCGCCCGCGTCTACGGCGAGCTGGTCCGGCGCGGCCTGGCCGTCGGCGAGGTCGGCCGCGGCACGTTCATCCGGGCCGCGAAGCCGCCGCCGGAACCCGCGCTCGCCGAGCCCGGCGACGCCCGCGTCGACCTCGAGCTCAACTTCGCCGTGCTGCCGGGTCAGTCCGCGAGCCTCGCCCGCGCGCTGGAACCGTTGCTGCGCCAGGACGTCCTGACCGCGGCCCTGCACCCGATCGGCGCCGCGGGCACCCCGGTCGCGCGCGACGCGGCGGCCGCGCTGCTCACCCGCGGCGACTGGCACCCGGACCCGGCGACGCTGCTGTTCACCGGCAACGGCCGCCAGGCCATCGCGGCGGCGATCGCCGCGTTCGTGCCGGTGGGGGAACGCCTCGCGGTCGAGTCGCTGACGTATCCGGTGGTGAAGGGCGTCGCCGCGCGGCTCGGCGTGGAGCTGGTGCCGATCGAGACGGACGACGACGGCCTGGTGCCCGCGGCGCTGCTGGCGGCCGGCCCGGTGCGGGCGCTGTACGTCCAGCCGACACTGCACAACCCGCTCGGCACGACGATGCCCGCGGCCCGGCGCGCGGCCCTCGCCGAGGTCGTGACGCGGCTGGACCTGCCGGTGATCGAGGACGGCATCTACACGTTCCTGCGCGCCGACGTCCGCCCGTTCGCGGCGTTCGCGCCGGAGCGGACGGTGTTCGTGGACAGCCTGTCCAAGCGCGTCGCGCCGGGGCTGACGGCGGGGTTCCTGGTGCCGCCGCCGGCGTGGACGGCCCGGCTGGCGTCGGCGGTCCGCTCGGGCGGCTGGGCGGCGCCGCGGTTCGCGGTCGAGGCGGCGACGCAGTGGATCGCGACGGGCACCTTGGCGGAGGTGGAGACGGCGAAGCGTGCGGACGCCGCTTCGCGGGCCACGGTGCTGGCGGAGCGGCTGGCCGGGTTCGACGTCCACGGCGACCCGGCGTCGTACCACCGCTGGTGGGTGCTGCCCGAGCAGTGGCGCGCGGAGACGTTCGTCGCGGCGGCGGCGCGGCGCGGGATCGCGTTGTCCCCGGCGTCGGCGTTCGCGGTGCTGCCGGGTCACGCGCCGAACGCGGTGCGGATCGCGGTGTCGGCGCCGCCTCCCGAAACACTCGACGCGGCCCTGAAAGTCCTCGCCGAGCTGGCGTCCGGCACGCCCGACGACTTGCTCGTGGACTAGATCACGCAACCATCTCGGCCTGGCGTACGTACTCATAAGAGTGAGGAAGAAATCGCGCGGCCGCCGCGGGCCGAGGCTGGGGGCTGCCGCTGTCGCGGCTGTCGTGGGAGCCGGGCTGGCCTGCGCTTACACCACTTTCGGCGCGTCGCTGATCGCGAGCGCCGACGCTCCGCGGCACACCGCGGTGACCGAAAGCAGTACTACCGGGAGTAGCCCGACGACTCCGGTGCTCAGTCGTCCGGTGCCGGATCCCATCCTGCCGTTCAACGCGAAGCTGACTTCCACGGACATCCCGGTCCCCGGCGGCGGTGTCCGCAGCGGTGCCTGCAGCGGCTCGCTCATCGACGCCCGGTGGGTCGTGACCGCCGGGCACTGCTTCCACGACGTCAACGACGTCCGGGTCGGGGGCAAGCCACGCTACGACATGACCGTGACGCTCGGGAAGCTCAAGGACAGCGACACCGGCGGCGAGTCGGCGCAGGTCGTCGACGTCCGGCAGTCCGCGGTCAACGACCTCGCCGTGGTGAAGCTCAGCGCGCCCATCACCGGGATCACCCCGCTGAAGCTGGCGACCGAGCCGCCGTCGAAGGGGCAGCCGCTGCGGTTCATCGGCTGGGGTTCGGTGTCGGCCACCGTCGTCGCGCCCTCGGACCACCTCAAGCGCGGTCAGTTCACCGTCGCGAAGATCCGGCAGACCACCCTCGAAGCCGCGCCGGTCGTGACGCGGACCGTCGAGAACAGCCCGTGCAAGGACGACTCGGGCGGCCCGTTCTTCACCTCCGACGACGACCGCACCGGCACCCTCGTGGCCATCGTCAACGACGGCCCGGCGTGCCCCCAGCCCGGGCTCGAGGTCATCGCGCGGGTGGACGTCGTCGCCGGCTGGATCCAGGAGCAGATCGCCGGCGGGTGACTCAGCGCGCGTACTTCCCGACGAAGCTGCCGCAGGTCACCGCGCGCCCGGTGAGCTTCGCCTGGATCGCCTTCTCCAGCCCCAGGTAGTCGAACACCGGGGTGTCGAGCGGGATCTGGGCCGGCACCGGGCCGCCGGTGGCGAGCTGCCGGATCGAGTCCGTCTGGAACAGCACCAGGTAGTCGCCTTCGCGGTTGAGGTCGTCGGCCTCCGCGAGCATGCGCTGCGGGGCGTCGCCGACGATCTCCAGCGGCAGCGGCCACTCCAGCGGGAACGGGTTGCGCAGGCCGAACGCCGGGTAGGCGAACGAGCTGTCCGGCAGGATCGCCGTGCGGGCCGCCGGGAACTCCGCCAGGCAGTCGCGGATCTGCCGGACGTAGGTGAACGTCGAGGGGTTGGTGCGGATCCCGCTCATCGCCGGGGTCACCGCGCCGAGGTCCTCGGTCAGCTTGTCGTGGCTCAGGTCGAGGTAGGCCGCCTGGTCGTGGCGCGCGACGACGACCCAGCCGCACACCGCCACCGCCGTCAGGCCCGCCGTCGCCGTCACCCAGCGCCGCGCCAGCCGCGGCCGCGGCGGGACCACGGCGCTCAGCAGCAGCAACGCCGTCAGCGCGAGCGTCCCGGTGAGCAGCGTCGGCGTGTCGTTGCCCCAGGACAGGCTGGTCATGAACCCGGTCGCGAGCACCAGCAGCCCGGCCCACGGCACCTTGCGCGTCACGGCCGCGTTGACCAGCACGCTCACCGCGACGATCCACCACAGCACGTCCGCCCAGCGCGACGAGCCGGTGAACCGGCCGTCGACCACGGTCAGGACCACGGCCGTCGCGCCGGCCAGCACCAGCACCCAGGACGCCACCCGGCCGGCCGCGCCGAGCCGGTCGCCCGGCAGCCGGACCGCGAGCAGCACCACGGCGATCGCGGCGAAGAAGCTCAGCTCCCGCACCGGCGCCCGGGTCAGCACCTCCGGGTCCTCCAGCCACAGCCCGAGCAGCCGCTGGCCGTACGCGGGCACGCCGCCGGTGAGCTGCTCGACCATCTCCGCGAACCCGCCGCCCAGGCTCACCCAGGCCACGTACGCCAGCCCGGGCGCGCCGAGGGACAGCAGGTCGAGGACCAGTCGGCGCCACCAGCGCGCCGTCCGCAGCGCGCCGGCCCGCGTCGACGGGTGCAGCAGCAGCCAGAACACGCCGATCACCGCGGCCAGCGCGAAGCTCTGCTTGACGAACACCGCGCAGCCGAGCAGGGCCAGGCCGCCGCGCCGGGCGAACGCGTGGCCGCCGCGCAGGCCCGCGTCCAGGGCCCAGGCGCCGCACGCGGTGAGCGCGATGCCGTCGACCGTGTGCCAGGCCATCAGCGGGAACGCGTTGAGGTTGATGAGCGACGCCGCCGCGACCATCGCCGTCATGCCCGGCCCCCAGGCCAGCACCCGGCGGCGGGTGACCAGCGCGGCGAACCCGATGGTCGCCACGATGATCTCGATCATGGACAGGAAGCTCGAGCCGAAGAACAACGGCATCGGCAGCGCGAAGTCGGCGACGTGCAGCACCGCCGAACCGAGCGGGCGCGCGGAGATGATCTCGGCGTGCGGCACTTCGCCGTGCAGCACCCGCCACGCCTGGGCGAGGATGAAGCCCTGGTCGGACGGGTGGAAGCCGAAGCGGCCGACGCGCAGTTCGGTGGCCAGCGCGAGCAGCACGACCCAGGCGGCGTGCACGCTCCAGCGCAGCAGCGGCCGGGAGCGCTCCGCGGGAGCGGGCTCCGGGGAAGCAGTGGCGCGCACCGGACTCGCCACGTCCACGCCGCCCGCCTTCCGCTCCCGATCACACCCGGGAAGCGATGGTAGCGGCCGGGCCGCCCGCGGATACCGGCCGGACCACCCGCCCCCACCTGCTCGTGAGTGTTCAGGGCGGTTCTAACCGCCCTGAACACTCACAAGACGTCACCCGGTCGTGGTGCGGGCGGTGCCGATCGCGGCGGTCTGATCCGCGAAGGCGGTGCGTTCCCCAGTACTGCGTTCCGGCATTTCGAACTCCCCAGTTCACGCTCGTCCTGATGAACGAGACTCGCGCGAGGGTAGAAGTACCGTCGCCGCGGTGCCAGGGTTTTGCCGGAAATTCGCACCGATCACCCACGACGGCGCCAGATCACGCGGGTGATCGCCGCCGCGACGGCCGCCGGCGCGGGCCGGCCCGGCAGCCCGCGGGCCTCCGGCGCCGACTCCCGCGTCGCCCGGTGGGCGAGGTGCGCGGCGAAGCGGGAGAGCCGCGGCGCGACGAGCGTCGCCAGCTCGGCGGCCCGTCCTTCGGGGAGGTGAGGATCGCGGGACGTTCTTCGAGGGCCTTGACGACGAGCGCGGCCGCGCGTTCCGGGCTGCTCGACGGGATCCCGCGGTAGCCGGTCGGCGCGATCATCGGCGTCCGCACCAGCGGCATCCGGACGGAGGTGAAGGTGACGCCGTCCGAGAGCGTCTCGCGCCCGGCGGCCAGCCCGAACTCCTCCAGCGCCGCCTTCGAAGCCAAGTAGGCGGAGAAGCGCGGGGTGTCGGTCTGCAGGCCCATGGTGGTGACGTTGACGACGTGCCCGAAGCGCCGCTGCGCCATCGACGGCAGCAGCCCGAGGATGAGCCGCACCGGGCCGAAGTAGTTGATCGCCATCGTGCGCTCGTAGTCGTGGAACCGTTCCGTGGACAGCGAAACCGAGCGCCGGATCGACCGGCCGGCGTTGTTGACCAGCATGTCGACGGCGCCGTGGTCGCTCAGCACGTCCTTGACCAGCGCGTCGACCGCGTCGCCGTCGGTGAGGTCGCACGGGTAGGCCGCCGCGACGCCGCCGGCGGCCGCGATCTCGCCACGGACGTCGTCGAGCTCGTCGGCGCGCCGGGCCACCAGCAGCACCTTCGCGCCCTTGCGCGCGATGGCGAGCGCCGACGCGCGGCCGATGCCGGACGACGAGCCGGTGACCAATACCGTCCGCCCGGCCAGGCCGTGGGTGCGGCGGGCGCGGTCGGGGTCGAGGTGCTCCTGCCAGAAGCGGTAGAGCGGGGCGGCGTAGTCGCGCAGCTCGGGGAGCTGGACGCCGCTGCCGAACAGCGCCGTCGTCGTGCGCGCGGTGTCGAAGACGACCTCGGTGCTCAGGTGCGGCAGGACTTCGAGGGGGACGCCCAGCTCGTCGAGGACGGCGGCCCGCGTCGCGCGCCCGCCGGGCACGCGGTCGACCCCGGCGGCGGCCGCGTGCGCGAGCCGGGTGCCCGCCCGCCGCAGCACGTTCGACGGCTTCGCGGGCAGCACGGCCCGGATCGCCGGCCCGCCCGCGACGCGCGCGAAGGCGTTGTAGACGGAGTTCAGCGACTGCGGGCGCGCGGCGGCGAGGTGGTAGGTCGCCCCGGCCGGCGCGTCCCGGTGCATCAGGTACTCCATCGCCTCGACGACGTAGTCGACCGGCACCAGGTTGGTCGCCCCGAGGTCGGGCGCGGCGAGCGGGAGACGCCGGGGCAGCGCCGCCAGCCGCGAGATCGCGGGCAGGAAGTAGTACGGGCCGTCGATCTTGTCCATCTCGCCGGTGCGCGAGTCGCCGACGACGGCCGAGGGCCGGTAGACGCGGTAGGGCAGCGGCTGCTCGCGGACGAGCTTCTCGGCCTGGAACTTCGTCGCGTGGTACGGCGAGCCGAAGTGCTGGCCGAGGTCGAAGTCGGCCTCGGTGAAGCGCCCGGCGTGGTCGCCCGCGACGGCGATGGAGGAGACGTGGTGCACGAGCCCCGCCCCGGCTGTCGCGGCGAAGGCGAGCAGGTGGCGGGTGCCCTCGACGTTGGCGCGCCGGTTGGTCTCCTCGTCCGCGGTGAAGTCGTAGACCGCCGCGAGGTGGACGACGTGGTCCAGGTGCGGCAGCCCGTCGGCGTCGACGCCCAGCCGCGGCTCGGTCAGGTCGCCGACCACCGGGTGCAGCTTGCCGGCGTTCGCCCAGCCCTCCGCGAGCACCGACAGCCGCTCCCGCGAGGTCTCACGCACGAGCGTGTACACCGCGGCCGTCTCCGGTCGCCGCAGCAGCCGGGCGACCAGGCGTTTCCCGAGGAAACCCGTCGCGCCCGTCACGAAGTAGGTGGTCATGGCCGGCCCCTCGCACTCGACGTCGTCGGGCCGACTCTAACCTACTGGAAAGTAGGAACGGTAGTTGTCAGGTTTCCACCTTGTCGTCCGCCGTAGCCACGATGGCGTCACGCAGGGCGGCTCGCAGCCGTCCGACGTCCAGCGGCCCGAGCACCGCCGCCTCGCCCGGTGGCGCGACGAGCACCACCTTGTCGTTGCTGACGAACACCGTCACGTCCCTGCGCCTGCCGGCCAGATCCCGGCAGGTGACCGACCACTCGCCCCGACTCATGGTCGTCGCCTCCGATTCCCTCGACGTTCTGCTTCGTGCGGGGGTGGGAGACCCGCGCCACGGGGCCATGACGCCGGTTCACCCGATTTGCCTACTCGCGAGTTTTCCCTTGCGGAACGAGGGGTTCCGGCGTACCGGGATGTGGTGCGGCGGGTTCCGGAGTAGGTTCGCGCCAGGATTTGCTGTCGCCGGTGGAGGTCAGGATGTCGGAGCCGCGGAAGATCGTCGTCGTCGGAGCGGGCCTGGGCGGTGCGTCCGCCGCGGCCGCGTTGCGCGAACGCGGTTACACCGGCGAAGTCCTGCTTATGGGGGCCGATCCGCACCGGCCGTACGAGCTGCCGCCGCTGTCTAAGGGCGTCCTGCTCGGCACCACCGACGAACCCGATTGGGTGCACGAAGAGAAGTACTACGCGGAGAAGGACATCCGGTTCACCCCGGGCGTCACGGCGACCCGCGTCGAGCTGGGCGCGCGGCTGGTCCTGGACGACGCGGGCGGCGAGCACCGCTACGACCGCCTCGTGCTGGCCACCGGCTCGCGCCCGAAGGCCCTCCCCGTCCCCGGCGGCGACCTGCCGGGCCTCTACACGCTGCGCAGCCTCGACGACGCGCTCAAGCTGCGGTCCGCGTTCGCCGAGGCGGAGCGCGTGGTCGTGATCGGCGCCGGCTGGATCGGCTCGGAAGCCGCCGCGGCCGCCCGCTCGCACGACGCGGACGTCACGGTGGTGGACCCGGTCGCGGTCCCGCTCTCGACGGTCATCGGCGAGACGATCGGCGGGGTGTTCCGGGACCTGCACACGGAAAACGGCGTCCACTGGCGCCTGGGCGAGCAGGTCGCGGAGATCACGGGCGGCCCGGACGGCGTCCGCGGCGTCAAGCTGGGCAACGGCGACGAGCTGCCGGCGGACGTGGTCCTGGTGGCGGTCGGCGCGGCCCCGCGGATCGAGCTGGCCCACGCGGCGGGCCTGGAGCTGTCCGACGACGGCGGCGTCGCGGTGGACGCGGGCCTGCGCACAGCGGCCCCGGACGTCTACGCGGTCGGCGACATCGCGGCCCACTTCCACCCGCGCTACGGCCGCCGCATCCGCGTGGAGCACTGGCAGAACGCGAAGGACCAGGGCACGCACGTGGCGCAGAACCTGTTGGGGGAGAACGAGCCCTACCTGGCGTCGCCGTACTTCTTCACCGACCAGTACGACCTGGGCTGCGAGTACCGCGGCCTGGCCGACCCGGCCGCGGACGAGCTGGTGGTGCGGGGCGACCTCGCGTCGAGGGAGTTCACGGCGTTCTGGCTCCGCGACGGCGAAGTGGCGGCGGCGATGAACGTGAACATGTGGGACGACGGCGACGCGCTGAGCGCGCTGGTCGACGGCCGCACGAAGGTGACGGCGGAGCAGCTCGAGACGGGCGATCTCGCGGACCTCGGCTGAGGGTCAAGCCTGCCCAGATGAACAACACTCCCGCTTGGCTGACCATCGCTGTCGCCGGCATGACAGCGGTGGTCGCCCTCCTGACGGCGTCGATCACCACGTGGTTGACGACGAAAAGCGCGAACAAGAGATCCGCGACCGAGCTGGAGCAGCAACGGGAGCGGTTCGCCCAGGAGCTCGAGCACCAGCGCGAGCTGGAACGCCGGAAGCTCCTGTTCGGGTTGAGGTCGGAGATCTACCTGAAGATCACCCAGGTGTTCGCGGACGCCGTGACCGCGCTTTCCGTCTCTCGTTCCGATCGGTCCGAGGGCAACGCGGAGACCGTTCTCGAGCTGGCCGGGGCGCTGCGCAGGTTGCAGGACCTGGTCACCTCGTGCGCCATCGTCGCTTCCGAAGACGTCACGTCGGCGGCTCGCGGCTTCGGTGGCCGGCTCCGGGCGACCCGGGACTGGCTCGCCCGGCCGGACATGAAGCTGCGGGGACGGAACTTCGACGACGTGTGGGACCCTGCCGTGGACGCGTTCGAGCTGCTCACGAACGCCATGCGCGTCGACCTGGGTTCGATCGACGACAGCTCGAGGGAGAACAGCCGGCTCACGACAGCGGATCCGGCCTGACCGGCGGCCGGGTCAGGGTCAGGAAAGCCACCAGCGCCAGCAACGCGAACCCGGCGATGGTCGCCGCCATCGGGACGGCCGTTCCCGGGCCGCCCAAGCCCACCAGTGGTGTGGCCACTCCGCCGACCACGAACTGCAGCACGCCCAGCAGCGCCGACGCCGCGCCCGCCGAGCGGGCGTGTTCGGCCAGCGCCAGGGAACTCGCGTTCGGCATCACCAGGCCGATGCTCGACACCAGCAGGAACAACGACACCAGCAGCGCGGCCAGCGGCAGGTGCGCCAACGCCGACACCAGCACCAGGACGCCGCCGAGCGCGCCGAGGAGGAGACCGGCGAGCAGCAGCGTGCGCTCGGGAACCCGGCCCACCAGCCGGCCGTTGAGCTGACCCGCCAGCACGATGCCGACGCCGTTGGCGCCGAAGACCACGCTGTAGGCCTGCGGGCTCAACCCGTACACGCCCTGCAGCGCGAACGACGACCCCGAGATGTAGGCGAACATCGACGCGAACAGCAGGCCGGACGCCAGCGCGTAACCCGCGAACGTCCGGTCCACCGCCAGCCGCCCGTACGTCTTCATCACCCGGCCCAGACGCGCGGGTGAGCGGCGGGACACCGGCAGCGGCTCCGGCATCGCGAAGGCGACCACGGCCAGCAGCAGCGCGCCGAACACCGTCAGCACGACGAACACCCCGCGCCACGACGTCCAGTTCAGCAGCTGGCCGCCGATCAGCGGGGCGAGGATCGGGGCCAGGCCGCTGACCAGCATCAGCGTCGAGAAGAACTTCGTCATCGCGGTGCCGGAGTACAGGTCGCGCACGGCGGCGCGGGCGATCACGATGCCCGCGGCGGCGCCGAGGGACTGCACACCCCGGGCCGCGACCAGCAGCCACGCGTCCGGGCTGACCGCGCACAGCACCGAGCCCACGACGTACAGGACGAGGCCCACGAGGAGCGGCCCGCGGCGGCCGAGCGCGTCCGACAGCGGCCCGAGCACCAGCTGGCCGACCGCGAGGCCGACGATGAACGCGCTGAGCGTCAGCTGCACCGTCGTGTCCGCGGCGTGCAGGTCGCCCGCCATCTGCGGCAGCGCCGGCAGGTACATGTCGATGGACAGGGGCCCGAACGCCGAGAGCCCGCCCAGGATCAGGACGAACTTCAGCTGCGCGCGCCGGGTGGGCGCGGCAGGTTCCGCCGTGTCGGTCATGCGCCTCCTCCAGTTACACCGAGGAGCAGCGACGTGGTCACCGGGCCTATTCCGCCTGTGACTGGTGACACGCCGTGCTCGACCGGGCTCCCACCGACACTGATCCGATCATTTTCCCGCCGATTGTGCGATGGCTCTGGATCGGAGACCTCGTCTGCGATATACATCGGATGTCTGGTCGGGCTGGTGAAGGGAAACATCCGTGCAGCTGGTACGCCTCGGAGAGCCGGGAAGCGAGCGTCCGTACGTCCGCGCCGACGACGGTACGACCTACGGGCTGAGCGGGCTGACCGCCGACGTCGACGGCGGGTTCCTCGCCACCGGCGGTCTCGCCCGGGTGGCCGCCGCGCTCGCCGCCGGGGAGCTGCCGGCGGAGGACGTCACGGCCCTGCGCGTCGGCTCGCCGATCGCCCAGCCGGGCAAGGTCGTCTGCATCGGGATGAACTACCGCCGCCACGCCGAGGAGACCGGCGCGACGCCGCCCACCGAGCCCGTCGTGTTCATGAAGGCGCCGGACGTCGTGGTCGGCC
Source organism: Amycolatopsis sp. NBC_00348 (assembly GCF_036114655.1). Classification (NCBI taxonomy): domain Bacteria; kingdom Bacillati; phylum Actinomycetota; class Actinomycetes; order Pseudonocardiales; family Pseudonocardiaceae; genus Amycolatopsis; species Amycolatopsis sp. NBC_00348. The sequence continues at coordinate 10,379,240 of NZ_CP107994.1, forward strand.
CCGGCGACGACGTCCTCATCCCGCGCAAGTCGGTCAGCACCGACTGGGAGGTCGAGCTCGGCGTCGTCATCGGCACGACCGCCCGCTACCTCGACAGCGTCGAGGAGGCCCTGGACCACGTCGCGGGGTACGTCGTCTCGAACGACGTCTCCGAGCGCGCGTTCCAGTTCAGCGCCGGCCAGTGGGACAAGGGCAAGTCCTGCGAGAACTTCAACCCGCTCGGCCCGGCGCTCGTGCCCGCGGCGCAGGTGCCCGACCCGCAGGACCTCGGCCTGCGGCTGTGGGTCAACGGCGCGAAGAAGCAGGACTCGTCGACCAAGGACATGATCTTCTCCGTGGCCGAGATCATCCACCACCTGAGCCAGGTGATGGTGCTGCGCCCCGGCGACCTGATCAACACCGGCACGCCCGAAGGCGTCGCGCTCGGGCAGCCCGACCCGAAGCCGTACCTGCGCGACGGCGACGTGATCGAGCTGGAGATCGACGGCCTCGGCCGGCAGCGCCAGACCGCGAGGCAGGCCTGACCATGGCGAAGATCATCGGCATGGAGGTCCTCGACGTCCGGTTCCCGACGTCGCGGGAGCTCGACGGCTCGGACGCGATGAACCCCGACCCGGACTACTCCGCGGCCTACGTCGTGCTGCACACCGACGGCGGCCCGGACGGCTACGGCCTCGCGTTCACCATCGGCCGCGGCAACGACGTCCAGGCCGCCGCGATCCGCGCGCTCGCGCCGCACGTCGTCGGCCGGGACGTCCCGGCGGACGCGGCCGCACTCGGCGACCTCTCGCGCACGCTCGTCGGCGACTCGCAGTTCCGCTGGCTGGGTCCGGAAAAGGGCGTCGCGCACATGGCGGTCGGCGCGGTCGTCAACGCCGCGTGGGACCTCGCCGCGCGCCGCGCCGGCCTCCCGGTCTGGAAGTTCGCGGCCCGGATGACGCCCGAAGAGCTGGTCAGCCTGGTCGACTTCCGGTACCTGTCCGACGCGCTCACCGAGGCCGAAGCCCTCGACATCCTGCGTGCCGCCGAGCCGGGTCGGGTCGAGCGGGTCGCGCAGCTGGAAGCGCACGGCTACCGCGCCTACAGCACGTCACCCGGCTGGCTCGGGTACGCCGACGCGAAGCTGGTGCGGCTGTCCGAACAGGCCGTCGCGGACGGCTTCGACATGATCAAGCTCAAGGTCGGCGGCAACCTCGACGACGACGTCCGCCGGATGAAACTCGCCCGCGAGACCGTCGGCGACGACATCCGCATCGCCGTCGACGCCAACCAGCGCTGGGACGTCTCCGCCGCGATCACCTGGATGACCGCGCTCGCGCCGTACGACCCGTACTGGATCGAAGAACCGACGTCCCCGGACGACATCCTCGGTCACGCCGCCATCGCGAAAGCGCTTGCGCCGATCCGCGTCGCCACCGGTGAGCACGTCCAGAACCGGGTGATGTTCAAGCAGCTCCTGCAGGCCAACGCGATCTCCGTGCTGCAGCTGGACGCCGCCCGCGTCGGCGGGTTCAACGAGAACCTGGCGATCCTGCTGCTGGCCGCCAAGTTCGGCGTGCCGGTGTGCCCGCACGCCGGCGGTGTCGGGCTCTGCGAGCTCGTGCGGCACCTGTCGCTGTTCGACTTCGTCGCGGTGTCGGCGTCTGACACCGACCGCACCATCGAGTGGGTCGACCACCTGCACGAGCACTTCACCGACCCGGCCGTCGTGCAGCGCGGCCGGTACCTCGCCCCGACCGCCCCCGGGTTCTCCGCGCGCATGCACGACGCCACACTGCGCCGGTTCCGCTTCCCGGACGGTCCCGAGTGGACGGAGACCGCAAGTGAGTGAATTCGAGGGCCTGGTGGCCGCCGTCACCGGAGGCGCCTCGGGGATCGGCCTGGCGACGGCCACCCTGCTGGCCGAGCGCGGCGCGCAGGTGGCCGTCCTGGATCTGAAACCGGGTGACGAAGGCTTCCGCTGTGACGTCTCCTCGGACGACGAAGTGCGTTCGGCCGTCGACGCCGTCGTGGAACGCTTCGGGCGCCTGGACATCCTCGTCAACAACGCCGGCATCGGCGCGCAGGGCGACGTCACCGCCAACGGCGACGACGAGTGGCACCGCGTGTTCGACGTCAACGTCGTCGGCATGGTCCGGCTCGCCCGGGCCGCCTTGCCGCACCTCAGGAACTCGCCGTCCGCGGCGATCGTCAACACCTGCTCCATCGCGGCCTGGGCCGGCCTGCCCAGCCGCGCGCTCTACTCGGCCAGCAAGGGCGCGGTGCTCTCGCTGACCCTGGCCATGGCGACCGACCACCTGCCGGACCGGATCCGCGTCAACTGCGTGTGCCCGGGCACGGCGGACACCCCCTGGGTGGGCCGGCTGCTCGACTCCGCCGACGACCCGGCGGCCGAACGCGCGGCGCTCGCCGCGCGCCAGCCGATGGGCCGGCTGGTCACCGCCGACGAGGTCGCGGGCGCGATCGTCTACCTCGCCAGCCCGCTGTCCGCTTCGACCACCGGCACCGCGCTCGCGGTCGACGGCGGCATGTACGGCCTGCGCCCGCGCGGTCCGGTGCAACCCCAATAAGACTTTTCGCTGTCATCAAGGAGGATGCGGTGCACAACAGGGTGATCCAGGTGGCCGCCACGGCCGCCGTCTGCGGCCTGGTGCTGGCCGCCTGCGGGTCCACTAAGGACAATGCGGCCGCACCGAGTGCGGGCGGGGGCGACACCGGCGGCAAGGTCGGCGCGACCCTGCCGCTGCTGACCTCGCCGTTCTGGCAGGCCTACAACAACTACGTGCCGCAGATGGCGAAGACCGAGGGCGTCGACGTCCTCCCGACGGTCAACGCCGACAGCGACCCGGCGAAGCTGATCACCGACATCGGCACGTTCCTCAACCAGGGCGTCAAGGGCCTGGTCGTGACGCCGCTGGACTCCGCGGCGATCGTCGCCGGGCTCAAGCAGGCGGAGAACAAGGGCGTGCCGGTGGTCGCGGTCGACGTCGCCCCCGAGAGCGGCAAGGTCGCCATGGTGGTGCGGGCCGACAACAAGGCCTACGGCACCAAGGCGTGCGACGCGATCGGCGAGAAGGTCAAGTCCGGCAAGGTCGTGCAGATCCAGGGTGACCTCGCCTCGGTCAACGGCCGCGACCGCTCGGAGGCCTTCAAGGCCTGCATGGCGCAGAAGTACCCGGGCATCCAGGTGCTGGACATCCCGGCCGAGTGGAAGGCCGACAAGGCGTCCTCCGGCCTCGACAGCATGCTGACGGCGAACCCGGACATCAAGGGCGTCTACATGCAGGCCGGCGGCGTCTACCTCGCCCCGACCGAGCAGGCGCTCAAGCGCAAGAACCTGTTCTTCCCGGTCGGCGACCCGAAGCACATCGTGCTCGTGTCCAACGACGGCATCCCGCAGGAGCTGGCCGCGATCCGGGCCGGCGAGCTGGACGCCACGGTGTCCCAGCCCGCCGACGCGTACGCGAAGTACGGCCTGTACTGGCTGAAGAAGGCCATGGCCGGCGAGACGTTCAAGCCGGGCCCGACCGACCACGACAGCACCATCGTCGAGATCAGCCCCGGCATCATCGAGGACCAGCTGCCCGCGCCCGTCATCACCAAGGCCAACGTGGACGACAAGGCCCTGTGGGGGAACAACCTGTGATCGCGCCGCCCGCCACCGCGGTGGTCAGCGCCCGCGGCGTCGGGAAGCGCTACGGCCCGACCGTGGCGCTGCACGACGTCAGCCTCGACGTGCACCCGGGCGAGTCGCACGCGCTCGTCGGTCGCAACGGGGCCGGCAAGTCGACGCTCGTCTCGATCCTCACCGGCCTGTCCGCCACGGACACCGGGCACGTCGAGTTCGGCGGCGAGCCGGCCCCGCCCCTGACCAAGCAGGACGACTGGAAGGCGCGCGTGGCCTGCGTCTACCAGCACGCGATGGTCGTCCCGCAGCTCACGGTGGCCGAGAACCTGTTCTTGAACCGGCAGGCGGGCGGCGGGTTCTCGATCGGCTGGAAGAAGCTGCGGCGGCAGGCCACCGAGCTGCTCGGGTCGTGGGACGTGCACGTCGACGTCGACACCCCGGCCGGCGAACTGTCGGTCGAGGACCGGCAGTTCGTCGAGATCGCCCGCGCGCTGTCCTACGGCGCCCGGTTCATCGTGCTCGACGAACCGACCGCGCAGCTGGACAAGCAGGCCATCGAGCGGCTCTTCGAGCGGATGCGCCAGATGCAGGCGAACGGCGTGACGTTCCTGTTCATCTCGCACCACCTGCACGAGGTCTACGAGGTCTGCCAGGCGGTCACGGTGCTGCGCGACGCGAAGCACGTGCTGACCGCGCCGGTCGCCGAAGTCGGCCGGGCCGAGCTGGTCGACGCGATGACCGGCGAACCGGGCGGCCTGTCCGTCCGCGACGCCGCCACGCGGGACGCCCTGGAGGCGGACGCGCCGGAGATCCTCGCGGTCGACGGCCTGTCCGGCGACGGCTTCTCGGACGTCTCCTTCCGGCTCCACCAGGGCGAGGTCGTCGGGCTCGCGGGCAGCAACGCCAGCGGGAAGCACCAGGTCGCCGAGACGGTCTACGGCCTGCGGCGCCCGTCGGCGGGCACGGTCCGCGTCGACGGCAAGCCGTTGCGGCCGGGCGACATCCCGACGGCGCTCAAGGCCGGGATCGGCTGCGTGCCGCGCGACCGGCACCACGAAGGCCTGGTGCTGGAGCACCCGATCATGGACAACGCCACACTGTCCATTTTGGACAAGATGGGCCGCGGCGGGCTCGCGTCGCCGAAGACGCGGTTCACGAAGGCGTCCCAGGCACTGGCGGACTACGGCATCGTCGCCGCGAGCGCCGAGCAGCCGGTGTCGGACCTGTCCGGCGGAAACCAGCAGAAAGTCGTCCTCGCCCGGGCGCTGGCCAGTGACCCGCGGGTCGTCGTGCTGATCAACCCGACGGCCGGGGTGGACGTGAAGTCGAAGGAGGCGCTGCTCGCGGTCGTCGACCGGGTGCGCGCCGAGGGCAAGGGTGTGCTGATCGTCAGCGACGAGCTCGACGACCTGCGCCTGAGCGACCGGGTCCTGGTGCTGCGCGCCGGGGCCGTGGTCGCCGAGCACCAGGCCGGGTGGTCCGACGGCGACCTCGTGGCCGACATCGAAGGAGTCGAGCTGTCGTGACCGACGTGATGACCGATCCCCAGACGGAGCTGCCCGCGCCACCCCGGCGTCGCAAGGCCCTCTGGCTGCGGGAACTCGCGCTGCTGCCCGCGCTCGTCGTGGTGTTCGTCATCGGCGGCCTGGTCGACGACACGTTCGTCGGCTGGAGCAACATCGTCAGCATCCTGACCGCGTCGGCCGCGCTGTCGCTGGTCGTGCTGGGCGAGTCGCTGGTGCTGATCACCGGCAAGTTCGACCTGTCGCTGGAATCCACCATGGGCCTGGCGCCCGCGCTCGGCGCGATGGTGGTCATCCCGGCGGCGTCGGCCGGCTTCGGCGTCGAACTGCCCACCGCGATCGGCCTGCTGGTGATCCCGCTGTGCGGCGCGCTCGTCGGGTTCGTCAACGGCTTCCTGATCGTGAAGCTGAAGCTGAACGCCTTCATCGTCACCCTCGCCATGCTCACCGTGCTGCGCGGGGTGCAGGTCGGCTCGACCAAGGGCAAGACGCTGTTCAACCTGCCGGACTCGTTCACGAACCTGGCGACCACGACGTTCGCCGGGCTGCCGATGTCGGTGTGGCTGGCGGCGGTGCTGTTCGCAGTCGCCGGCTGGGTGCTGCGCTACCACCGCGTCGGCCGCGCGCTGTACGCGATCGGCGGCAACCGCGAAGCCGCGCGGGCGGCCGGGGTGCGCGTCGACCGGATCGCGTGGGCGGTGTTCGTCGTCGCCGGCATCCTCGCCGCGATCGGCGGGCTCGCGTACACGGGCTACGTCGGCGCGCTGGGCGCGAACCAGGGCTCCGGGCTGATCCTGCAGGTCTTCGCGGCCGCGGTGATCGGCGGCGTTTCGCTCGACGGCGGCAAGGGCACGCTCGTCGGCGCGCTGACCGGCGTCCTGCTGCTGTCGTCGGTGTCCAGCCTGCTCAACTACGCGCACGTCACGGCGGAGTGGCAGGGCGCCATCTACGGCGCCATCATCTTGGTCGCGCTGATCATCGCCCGGTACGCGGGTGGAAAGCCCCAGACCTGAGTCCAAAAGCGTGATCATCCGACGTTCCAGGGTCTGCCGCGGCTCTCGTGAGTGTTTAGGGCGGTTCTAACCGCCCTAAACACTCACGAGAGTGGGGACGAGGAGGTGCTGCGAGTGCGGCTAGGAAGCTTCCGCGGCGGGCAGGTCGGCGGCGGCGTCCGACGTCGGGTCGTCGGCCGTGCCCAGTGCGTTGCGCAGCCACTGCTCCACGCCCGCGACGTGCACGGTCGCCCACGAGCGCGCCAGTTCCGGCTCGCGGGCCGCGATGGCCTCGTAGATCGCCGAGTGCTGTTCCCGGGTCTTCGCGACCGCGCCCTCCTGGGTGAGGCCGCGCCAGATCCGGGCCCGCGCGGTCGGCCCGGAGAGGCTGTCGAGCAGCGAGCAGAGCACCGGGTTGCCGGAGCCGTCGGCGATCTTGCGGTGGAACTGGAGGTCGTTGGCGACGAGGGCCTCGACGGTCGGCGAGTCGGCCAGCTCCCCGAGCAGCGTGCCCAGCTCCGCGATGTCGTCGTCACTCATGTGCAGCGCGGCCAGCGCGGTCGCGGCCGGCTCGAGGATCCGCCGCACGGCGAGGAAGTCGAGCACGGTGTCGTCGCGGTGGAAGTCGACCACGAACGTCATCGCGTCGAGCAGCAGGTTCGGCTCGAGGCTGGTGACGTACGTGCCGTCGCCCTGGCGCACGTCGAGCACCCGGATCAGGCACAACGCCTTCACGGCCTCCCGCAGGGAGCTGCGCGAAAGCCCGAGCCGCTGGGCCAGCTCGGCCTCCTTCGGCAGCCGGTCGCCGGGTGCCAGCTCGCCGGAGATGATCATGTCCTTGATCTTGTCGATCGCGACATCGGTGACGGGCATCGTGTCCGCCCTTCCCTGCAACAGACCTCGGATGTTTGGGTGTTACTCCCCAGCGTGCCATGTCCCGGCGAAGGAGTGGTCATGACCCACGATCCCGCACCACAAAGAGTGGCCCTGCACACGAAGCTGAAACCCGGCAAGGAAGCCGAGTACGAGTCCGTCCACGCCGTGATCCCGCCCGAGCTGGACGTCGCGCTGCGCGCGGCCGGCGTCCGCACCTGGCGGATCTGGCGTAACGGCCTCGACCTTTTCCACGTCCTCGAAGTCGACGACTACGCGGCGATGCGCGCGGCGTTGCGGGAGCACCCCGCGAACGTCCCGTGGCAGGCCAGGATGGCCGAGCTGCTGGCCGTGGAGGACGACTACTCCGGCGACGACACCGGCATCGGGCTGGTCTGGGAACTGCCGGTGAAGGAGTGACCGCGTGAACCTCTCCCTGTCCCCGCTCGGGCTCGGCTGCGCGCAGCTGGGCAACCTGTACCACGCGATCACCGACGAGACGGCGGCCGCGGCCGTGCGGCGCGCGTGGGACGAGGGCGTCCGCTACTTCGACACCGCGCCCCACTACGGCCTCGGGCTGTCCGAAGCCCGCCTCGGCGCGGCCCTGCGCGAGTTCCCGCGCGAGGAGTACGTGCTGTCCACGAAGGTCGGCCGCGTGCTGGAGCCGAACCCGGGCGGGGCGGGGGAGAAGGACGACGAGGGCTTCGCCGTCCCGGCCGCCTACAAGCGCCGCTGGGACTTCAGCCGCGACGGCGTCCTGCGCTCCTTCGAGGACAGTCTCACCCGGCTGGGCCTCGACCGCGTCGACGTCGTCTACGTCCACGACCCGGACGACCACTTCGAGGAGGCCCTGCGTGGTGCCTTCCCGGCGTTGCGCGAGCTGCGGGACCAGGGCGTGATCGGCGCGTTCGGCGCCGGGATGAACCAGGCGCCGATGCTCGGGGAGTTCGTCCGCCGCACCGACCTCGACGTCGTGCTGGTGGCCGGGCGCTACACGCTGCTCGACCAGGCCGCGCTGGACGAGCTGCTGCCGTTGTGCGCCGAGCGCGGCGTCACGGTGGTGGCCGGCGGGGTGTTCAACGCCGGCATCCTGGCCACCGCGGAACCCGGCCGGGTCTACGACTACGCCGAGGCGCCGCCCGAGCTCGTCGAGCGGGCGCAGCTGATCGCGAAGATCTGCGCGCGGCACGGCGTCGAGCTGCCCGAGGCCGCGCTGGCCCTGCCGATCGCCCATCCCGCGGTGGCGTCGGTCGTCGTCGGCGCGCATGATCCGGAACAGGTGAGCGTGAACGCGCGGCGTGCCGGGGCCGTCGTGCCGCCGGAGCTGTGGGCCGAACTGGTCGACGCGGGACTGCTGCGCGCCGACGCCGTCATCGCCGAAGGAGTCTCATGATCGACGCGCACCACCACCTCTGGGACCCGTCGCGGCGGGCGTACCCGTGGCTGGCGGGGGGCGCGATGAACCCGATCCGCCGGCCCTACACGGCCGACGACCTGCGCGCGGTGACCAAGGCGGCCGGGGTGCACGCGACCGTGCTGGTCCAGACGGTGTCGTCGGAAGAGGAGACCGCGGAGTTCCTCGCGACGGCCGTGGCGGAACCGGTGGTCGCGGGCGTCGTCGGCTGGGTCGACCTGCGCGCCCCGGACGTCACGGACCGGCTGGCCGCGCTGCGGTCGCGGGGGCCGCTGGTGGGGATCCGGCACCAGGTCGAGGACGAGCCGGACGACGACTGGCTGCTGCGCCCGGAGATCGTGGCGGGGCTGAGCGCGGTCGGGGACGCCGGTCTGGTCTACGACCTGCTGGTGCGGCCCGCGCAGCTCGCGGCGGCGAGCGAGGTGGCGCTGCGGCTGCCGGGGCTGCGGCTGGTCCTGGACCACGCGGCGAAGCCGCCGATCGCGGCGGGGGAGTGGGAGCCGTGGGCCGGCGCGATCGCCGCGCTCGCCGAGCGCGAGAACGTCGTGTGCAAGCTGTCCGGCCTGGTCACGGCGGCGGACTGGTCGGGCTGGGAGGTCGCGCACCTGCGCCGCTACGTCGACCACGTGCTGGACGCGTTCGGCCCCGAGCGGCTGCTGTTCGGCTCGGACTGGCCGGTCTGCGAACTGGCGGCGTCCTACGAAGTCGTCCTGGACGCGGCGGTCTCGCTGACCGGGTCCCTGTCGGACGCGGAACGCCTTGGCGTCTTCGAGCACAACGCGCGCGAGGTCTACGGCCTCTGAACACATGGATGCGGGCGCGGGACCTCCCCCAGGGGGTACAGGAGGTCCCACGCCCGCGGCGTGAAGGTCTGGTCTGGTCCTAGAACTCGTCGTCGCTGATCATGCCGCGCAGCCGGGCGAGCGCGCGGTGCTGCGTCACGCGCACGTTGCCCGCGGAGATGCCGAGCGCTTCGGCGGTCTCCTGCGCCGAGAGGCCGACGGCGATGCGCAGCGCGAGGATCTCCTGCTGCACCCGGGGCAGCGTGGCGAGCAGCCGGCCGAGCCGGGCGCCGAGGTCGAGCGACAGCGCGCGGTTCTCCGGCTCGTTGCCGATCAGCGGCCGCTCCGGGAGCTCGGGAACGGGCTCGGAGCGGTCGCGGGCCACGGCGCGGTAGGCGTCGGCGACCTTGTTCGCCGCGATGGCGTGCACGAGGTAGAGGAAGGAACCGCCGCGGTCCTGGTAGTCCGGGAGGGCCTTCAGCACCGCGAGGCACACTTCCTGGGCGACGTCGTCCGCCGAGAGGTACGAGAGGTCACGGCCGCCCATCCGGGCGCGGCAGTACCGCACGACCACCGGCTCGATCATCTTGAGCAGGGTGTGGATGGCGGCGGGATTGCCCTCGCCCGCGTCTTTGACGAGCGGGTCGAGGTCCTCCTTGGTCAGTCGCCCACCAGGTCGGGGCAATGATTCCGGAGTGCGATAATCGCGAACCTCCGTGGCGGATTCCCCGGTGGTCCTGGACGGTGCAGTCATGGTCGTCTCCCCGGCCGACCCTCGACCGTCGCTGCCGGGGGTTCAACTCTCCGTAACGGTGTGATCGCAGGTACTCCCGGAGATCCGGTCCCACCTGCGCTCCGTGCGACGCTGGGTAATCGTAAGCACCTCCTGGCCCATCAGTCCAGATTTCAACCACCAATACCCCGTTCGCAGGAGCGACCGTGATGCAACCGCGACCAGACGCCTCACATTGCGATTAATCGCTTTCAGGATGTGCCGACTTCACCCGTCAGTGGAGCGCGATCACGGACGTGGCAGTCAAGGTCACGGCGAGCGACGTCACGGCGGGCAGTAGTCGGGGCATGGCCACCGGTTCGGCCGCACGCAACGCCCGTTCGCGGGTCGCGCCGACCCCCGCGAGCAGGGCGGACGTCGCCGCGGAGAGCAGAACGGGCAGGAGTGCGAGGCCCCAGTGGCGCAGTGCGGCCGAGTGGAGCAGCAGAAGGGTGCAGGCGGCGGAGGCCAGGGCGGTTCGCCGCCAGGCCAGCCCGGTCCGCTCGGCCTGCGCACCGGCGGGGGTAGTCACGGTGCCGCCGGTGCGGTGAGACCGGAGTAGTCGCGAACGGCCGATAATCCGACTGCCAATAAGCCGGCGGCCGGGACGGGTCCGGGGGCGCCGGGCCGGCCTGAGACGCCGGTTTCAGGGCACCACGGACGGTGACCGAACGGTGTGGCGGCCGTCACGACAGCGCCAGCAGGACGGCCGCCGTGAGGATGAGGAGGAACAGGCCCGCCGTCAGCACCACGATCATCAGGCTGCGCGGCAGCGGCTCACCGGCCCGCATCGCGATCTGCACACGCCGCCAGCGCGGGTACGCCGCCGCGGCGAGCACGGCCGCCAGGGCCACGCACAGCCCGGCGAGCGCGGCGCTGGCCCCGGCCGGGGCGGGCACGAGCTGGTGCACGGCGACCCCGCCGGCGAGCAGGCCGAGCGCGGTGCGCAGCCAGGCGAGGAACGTGCGCTCGTTGGCCAGCGTGAAGCGGTAGTCCGGTTCGGTGCCGCCCTCGTGGGGCTTGATGTCTTCTCGCGGGGCCACGTCGGCACGCTAGCCGGTGTGCGCGGCCTCGGCCTCTTCGCTGCGGTGCGCGAAGACCCACCAGCGCAGTACCGCGAACCGCACGAACCCGCCGACCAGGCTGGACAGCAGCAGCGTGCCCGTCTCCTCCCACGACGTCGGCCGGTCGACGACCGCGTCGAGGATCGCCAGCACCGCCGAGCCGTACCCGGCGTAGAAGGCGAAGGTGAGGAGGTCCTGCAGGTGCCGCTTCCCGGCGTTGCTCTGCCGCCCGGCGAAGGTGACGCGGCGGTGGAACTCGGTGTTCCCGACCGTCGTCAGCGCGATCGCGACCAGGTTCGCCACCTGGGAGCCGAGCCGGTCGCGCAGCAGGAGGAACAGGGCCGCCTGGACGCCGGTCGTCACGACGCCGGCCACGACGTACCACGCCGCGTGCGTGCCGAGTTCGTGGTGGCGGTCCGGGTCGGTGGCGATGAGCCGGTGTTCCGGTGCGCACCTGGTGGTGGCCATGATCCGAAGCTACTCCGCCTTCACAAACTTGTGAATATGTTAAACCCGTTGAAGAAATGTGATCCCGGTGACACCGCGGGCGTTTCGGGCCCCGGCACCTCGGGTAGGTCCCCGGCAATGACTATTCCGTTGACTACTTCCTCTACGCCGGGAGAAACCAGTGAGTGACCGCGACTCGGCCGAATCGGACAGCCTGAGCCCCAGCGAGGCGCTGGACGAGGACGAGCTGCGCGTCGACCCGCTCGAAGAGGGCGTCGAACCGCCCGAGCACTGGAGCGCCGCCGACCGGTACGGCACCACGCCCGAAGAGGTCCGCGAGGGCGAGCCGATCGACCTGCGCCTCGCGGAAGAGGAGCCGGACACCGAGCCGGACCCGATCCCGGACCGCCCGCTCGCGGCCACCCCGGCGGCCGAGCTCGACGAAACCGTCGAGGACGCGCCGGCCGACTACGAGCAGGTCGTCCCCGACGACGAGGTGCCCCACCGCCACGCGAACCCGGATCCGGGCGAGCGGGCGGACTACGCGGGCGGCTCCGTGGCGGACGCCATCCGCGAGGCGAGACAGGGCTGATCCGCTCACGCTGCGCGTCCGTTCGGGCGCATTTAGCGTGGGACCCCAGTGCACCGGACCGCGACGAAGGGAAGGCCGAAGATGCTGACCGTGACCGAAGCCGCCGCCGAGGCGATCACCGCACTGACCAGCCAGGGCGACGGGGACGCCGGGCTCCGCCTGGCGGTCCAGAACGCCGAGGGCGAAAGCGCCCAGCTGGCGTTGTCCGTGGCGCCGGAACCCGCGGAGGGTGACAGCGTGCTCGGCGCCGACGAGGGACCGAAGGTGTTCCTCGAACCCCAGGCAGCGGCGCTCCTGGACGACAAGGTGCTCGACGTCCAAGAGGACGACGCCGGCGGAGTGGCCTTCGCCGTGCTGCCGCAGCACACGAGCTGACCGCGGTCGTGAGTGGTAATGCGGGTTAGAACCCGCATTACCACTCACGACCAGCCGCGGCAGACCGGCTAGCGAGCCCGCCAGGCGCTGACCAGGATCGCGGCCCGCACACGCAGCAGCTCGGCCGCGTTCGCCCGCGCGTGGTCCAGGGATTCCGCGTGGTCGATCAACGCGCTGCTCGCGATGACGCCCAGGCTCGCCAGCCCGGCCTCGTCGAGCTGGATCCGCCCCGCCAGCGCCATCAGCGGCACCCCGCGCGGCCGGGCGCGTGCCGCGATCCCCGCCGGGGCCTTGCCGTTGAGACTCTGCTCGTCGAGTGATCCCTCGCCCGTGATGACCAGGTCCGCGCCGTCGAGGGCGGCGTCCACCCCGGTCAGCCCGGCGATCAGGTCGAACCCGGACTCCACCGTCGCGCCGAGGCCCGCGATCGCGCCCGCCGCGACGCCGCCGCCCGCTCCCGCGCCCGGTACCCGTGACACGTCCGGCGCGCCGCCCACCTGCAGCGCATGCGCCCAGCGGCCGAGCGCCGCGTCGAGCGCCGCCACCTCTTCGGGGCCCGCGCCCTTCTGCGGCCCGAACACCGCCGCCGCGCCGTCCGGGCCGAGCAGCGGGTTCGTCACGTCCGTCGCGACCGCGACACGCACGCCGTCGAGCCGCTCTCGCACCGGCGTCAGCTCGGTCGACGCGACCCGCGACAGCGTGCCGCCGCCGAGGCCGACCGGGGCGCCGAACGCGTCGAGCACGCCGGCGCCGAGCGCGCTCAGCATGCCGGCGCCGCCGTCGGTGCTGGCCGTGCCGCCGACCGTCAGGACCAGCCGCGTCGCACCGTGCATGAGCGCGTCGCCGAGCAGTTCGCCGACGCCCCAGGTGTGCGCGGCCAGTGCCGTTTCCGGGCTGGGTTCGACGAACTCGATGCCGCACGCGCGCGCCGACTCGACGTAGGCGGTGCCGTCGAGCACGGCGTAGCGCGCCTTGACCGGTTCGTCGAGCGGGCCGCGGACGGTCAGCCGGACGATCCGGGCGCCCGCGGCTTCCAGCACGTCGAGGGTGCCTTCGCCGCCGTCGGCGACCGGGCAGGTGACGATCTCGGCGTCCGGCAGCGCGTCCCGCACGCCGAGCGCGATGGCTTCCGCGGCCTCGACCGCGGTGAGACTGCCCTTGAACTTGTCCGGCGCGATGACGACGCGGGTCACGGCTTCACCTCCGTCAGCGGGGCACGCCCGCTGAGCACTTCGACGACGTTGCGGGCGGCCAGCACGGCCATCGCGGTGCGGGTCTCGACGGTGGCCGACCCGAGGTGCGGGCTGAGCACGACGTCGTCGCGGCCGAGCAGCCGCGGTTCGACGTCGGGTTCGTGCTCGAAGACGTCCAGCGCGGCGCCGGCGATCTCCCCGGCCTCGAGCGCGTCGGCGAGGGCCGCCTCGTCGACGACCGGGCCGCGGGTCGTGTTCACCAGGTAGGCGCCGGGTTTCATGGCGCGCAACGCGGCGGCGTCGATCAGGTGCCGCGTCTCCGGCGTCAGCGGGCAGTGCAGTGAGACGACGTCCGAGCGCTCCAGGAGTTCCTCGAAGGAAACGGAACCCTGCGTCGAGCGTCCGGTGTAGACGATCGACATGCCGAACGCTTCGGCCCGCTTCGCCATCGCCCGGCCGATCTGGCCGAACCCGACGATCCCGAGCGTCTTGCCCTGCAGGCCCGCGCCGAGCAGGAAACCGAGGTGGAACGACCACGGCGTGCGCGAACGCAGCAGCCGTTCACCCTCGCCGAGGCGTCGCGTGACGGCGAGCAGCAGGCCGAAAGCGAGGTCGGCGGTGGCGTCGGTGAGCACACCCGGGGTGTTGGTGACGACGACGCCGCGTCCGGCCAGCGCCGGGACGTCGACGTTGTCGTAACCGACCGCGACGTTCGCGACGACCTTGAGATCCGGCCCGGCGGCGTCGGCGAGCGCGCCGTCGAGCCGGTCGTGGAGCATGCCGACCACCGCCGCCGCGCCGGCCGCGAACTCGTGCAGCTCGGCGGGCGAAAGCGGCCGGTCCGCCGGGGACACCACGACCTCGCCCGCTTCCGCGAGCACCGCCACCGCGTCGTCGGGAATCCACCGGGTCACCACGAACTTGGGCACCCGGACAGCTTAGGCGGTGTCCTGCAAGTCAAGCTCGCGGTCTTCGCGCCCAGGCGGCCCATCGAGCAGACTTGCAGGACACCGCCTAGCCGCGCTGGACCGCCCCGAGAACGATCTCCGACTGCGCCGCCGCGCCCGCGCCGTTGGGGTGGAAGGGGAAGGCCAGCAGCAGCGGGTTGCTCACCGAGACCGGGATCAGGCCCTCGGCGTAGCGCACGGTGGGCGCCTGGCACGCGTCGTGCCCGACGGTCGGGGTGTAGGTGTCGACGAGCTCGGCGCCGTTGGCCCCGGCGACCCGCGCGAGCATGGCGTTCATCTGGAGGAACTTCGCCTGCAGGTAGGCGACGTCGCCGTCGGCGATCGGGATCACCGGCCAGCACCCCTTCCCGCTCGCGGGCAGCCCGGCGAGGTAGTTCACCAGCAGGACCCGCGCCTGCGGCGAGCGCGCGTGGATCGCCTGCAGCGCGTTGGCGATCTTGGGCTCGGTCGCCGCGACGGCGTTCTCCAGCTGGTCGACGCCACCCGCGGTGAACTTCGCCTTGCACGTGCTCACCGGCAGGAGGTTGAGGCACTTGGTCACGGCGGAGGCGAGCCCGATGTCGTTGCCGCCGATGCCGACGGTCACCAGGTCGGTGGTCGGCGTGAGCCGGTCGAACTGCGGCGGGTTCGTCCCGCCGAGCGGCAGCTTCTGCGGCTGCGTGAAGTCGGGCGTCGCGGCGCCGCCGCAGCTCGCGTCGCGGAAGGTTTCGACGCCGAGCGCGCCGGCCACCTCGTGCGGGTAGTCCGAAGTGGACTGAGCGCAGTCGAGCGGGGTGAACTGCGTCGTGGGCGGGAGAGTGACGAAGACGTCGGCGGTCCACGAATCACCCAGCGCCACGTACTCGTGGTAGCTGGTGCTCGCCGACGCCGGGGCGGCGAAGGCGAGCGCGGCGATCGCGGGCACGGCGAGAAGGGTGAACAGGCGCCTGCGCATGCTGCCTCCGTTGGCGAGCGGCGAAGTGAAGACCTTTCACATTCGACGCGCAGCCGGTGAAAGTCAATCCTGCTCACCCGTCCTGGTGACTCCGGTCGGCGTGGGTATTCAGACCCTGGTCAGCCGCACCACCGCGCTCGCGTAGCCGCTCCCCGGCAGCGCGACGTCGATCCCGTGGCTCAGCAGCACCGCGCCGTGGTGCACGACGCCATCCTGGTCCCGGTACCGCGCCGTCGGATCGAGCCCGGCCAGGCGCGGCGGCGTGACCGGCCGCGCGAACTCCGCGGGCCGCCGCCAGAAGATCACCACGACGTCACCACCCAAGACGTACTGCACTGCGGTCAGCGCCGAGCGCGCCGGATCGGCCAGCCGGTACAGCTCGCCGTGCTGCACCACGGGCCGGATCTCCTTGTACAGCGCCACGAGCGCTGTCGCCTCGGCGAGTTCTGCGGCACTCCAGCGAGGCAGGTCCCCGCCCAGGCCGAGCACGCCCGCCATCGCGACGTGGAACCGGAAGCTCAGCGGCGCCTCCCGGCCGGTGGTCGGGTTCGGGCTGTCGGTGACCCAGGCCGACATCGTGCCGGCGGGGTAGAGCTGGCCGTAGCCGTGCTGGATGGTGATCCGGTCGGCCGCGTCCGTGTTGTCCGACGCCCAGATCTCGTCGGTGCGCGCGAGGATCCCCAGGTCGGTGCGGCCGCCGCCGCCCGCGCACCCCTGGATCCGCAGGCCGGGGTGCTCGGCCCGCAGCCGGTCGAAGATCGCGTACACGGCGCGGACGTGCTCGCCCCACAGCCGTCCCGGATCCGCGCTCGAGGGCCACCCGGCCTCGGTGAACGCGCGGTTCATGTCCCACTTGAGGTAGTCGATCCCGTGCTCGCCGACGAGCCTGTCGAGCCACTTGTGCGCCCAGTCCGCGACGTCCGGGCGGGCGAAGTTGAGCACGAGCTGGTTGCGCAACGTCGTGCGCGTGCGGTTCGCCATGTGCAGCACCCAGTCGGGGTGCGCGCGGTAGAGGTCGCTGTCCGGGTTGACCATCTCCGGCTCGACCCACAGCCCGAACTTCATCCCGTGCGCGTGCACGGCGTCGACGAGTGGCCCGAGCCCGGCGGGGAAGCGCTGCTCGTTGGCGGTCCAGTCGCCGAGGCCGGCGGCGTCGCCGACGCGCGCGCCGAACCAGCCGTCGTCCATCACGAACAGCTCGGCGCCGAGCTTCGCCGCGGCCTCGGCGAGGTGTGTTTCGGTCTGCTCGTCGACGTCCCAGCCGGTCGCTTCCCAGGAGTTGTAGACGATCGGCCGCAGCTCGCCGGAGTGCGGCTGGACGAACTCGCGGACGTAGGCGTGCCAGCGCCGGCTCGTGCCACCGAAGCCGTCGGCCGCGTAGAGCCCGGCGAACACCGGCGTCTCCCAGGTCTCCCCGGGCTTCAGCCGCCAAGAGACGTTCTCGTGCCCGAACCCGCCGGTCCAGGTGACGCGGCCGGTGTGCGTGTGGTCGACCGTGATCCGCCAGCTGCCGCTCCACGCCAGCGCGGTCGACCAGACCTCGCCGGACGTCTCCGTCGCGTCGCCGGCGTCGAGCATCACCCAGGGATTGACCTGGTGGCTGGATACCCCGCGGCGGCTGGTCAGCGTGGTTTCGCCGACGGGCAGCGGTTCGCGCAGCACGCCGTACTCGGCGCTCCACGCACCGGACGTCCGGCTCAGCCGTGCGCCGTCGCGCCGGGGGAGCGTCCAGGACGCGGAATCCGTGCGCAGCAAGGCAATCTCCGCGTCCCCGGTGGTGCGCAAGGTCGTCCAGCGCTCGATGACATCGCCGCGGACGCGGTAGTGCAGCGAGAGTTCCAGTGGGTAGTGCCGGTCGGCCAGCTGCACCACCAGGGCGCCGTTCTCGAGTGAATGCCCCGCGTAACGCCACTCCAGCGCCGACGTCCCGTCCTCGAACCGCACGGCCAGCGCCGCGACGCCGAAGAACGCGCCGCCCTCGGCCGGCAGCTCGGGCCGCTCGTCGCCCGGCTCGTCGAAGCTGCTCTCGGCCGGGTTGCGGCGCTCGGCGACCTGCGTGGCCTGCGCCAGCGTGAGCGGCGGCCCCCAATGGGCGTGCCGCGGCCGGTCGTCGGCGTCGAGCCGGAAGGCGTAGGAGCTTTCCGGGGTGCGCAGCAGCCACAGCCGGTGCGCGGGGTCGTGTTCCACGAGCGACATGGTCCTGAGCGTAGGCACGACCAGCCGAAAAATAAATTCTTGACGAAGTTAATTAATCCTGCCTACCCTTCCGGCCATGCCTCGCAGTGCACCGGCAAGGGCGCCGATCACCAGTCCCGCGGCCGCGACCGTGTTCACCACGGTCCTGACCGAGGGGCCGGTCTCCCGCGTCGACGTCGCCCGGCGCACCGGGCTCTCCTCCGCCGCGGTCACCAAGGCGGCCCGGCCCTTCATCGACGCCGGTTACCTCGAAGAACTCGCCTCCGCAGGCCGGACGACGCCGGGCGCCGGGCGGCCCGCGAACCCGCTCGCCATCCGGCCCGACCGCGAGTACTTCGTCGGCGTCAAGATCACCGGCGACGACCTGATCGGCGTCGTCACCGACCTGCGCGCCGACGTCCGCGCCACCGCCCACCACGCGCTGGCCGGCCACGACGTCGAGCACGTCGTGCGGGCGCTCGCCGACCTCGTCGGGGAGCTGCTGGCCGGGCCGACGCCGGACGGCACCAGCAACCTCCGCGAGCGCGCCTACTGCCTCGGCGTTGCGGTGTCCGGCGACGTCGACCGCGCGTCCGGGATCGTCCGCTACTCGCCGTTCCTCGGCTGGCGCGACGTCCCGCTCGCCGAGCTGCTCGACGAGGCGACCGGCCTGACGACGACGCTGGAGAACGACGTCAAGGCGCTGACCGTGGCCGAGCAGTGGTTCGGCGAGGGCGTCGGCGCGTCATCGTTCGCCCTGGTCACCGTGGGCACCGGGATCGGCAGCGCGCTGGTCGTCGACGGCGCGCTGGTCCGCGGCGCGCACGGCGTCGCCGGCGAGATCGGGCACATCCCGGTCGCCGACGGCGGCCCGCTCTGCCACTGCGGCGGCCGCGGTTGCGTCGAAGCGATCGCGTCCACCGAAGCGATCCTTCTGCGCGCCCGTGACGTCTCCGGCGAACCCACGCTGACCATGGACGACGCCGTGACGCGCGCCCGCGGCGGTGACGAGCCGCTGCGCGAGGTGTTCGCCGCGGCGGGCCACGCGATCGGGCTCGGCCTGGCCGCGCTGGTCAACCTGTTCGGCCCGGAACGGGTCGTCGTCTCCGGGGAAGGCGTCGCCACCTACGACCTGTTCGAGGACCAGATCCGCCGGACCTTCGCGGTCCAGGCGTTCGGCAGCGCCGCCCGCTGCGGCCTGGTCATCCGGCCGCTGCCGTTCGAGGAGTGGGCGCGGGGCGCGGCCGCCGTCGCCATCCAGAGTCTTTTCGTCGCCGAGAGCGTCTAAGGAGAATCTCCGTGAGCCCCATGAATCGTCGAAGCTTCCTGGTCGGTTCCGTCTTGTTCGCCGGGGGAGCGGCCCTCGCGGGCTGCACCACGGACCCGCTGAACAAGAACGCGGGCGCCGCTTCGGGCGCGAAGGTCACGTTGCAGCAGTGGTACCACGCGTACGGCGAATCCGGGACGCAGCAAGCGGTCCAGCGGTACGCGCAGGAGTTCACCAAGGCCAACCCGGACATCGCGCTCAACGTCAGCTGGATCGCCGGCGACTACGAGACCAAGCTCAACTCGGCGATGCTCACCGCGCAGGCGCCGGACCTGTTCGAGCTGGGCGACTTCCGGTACCAGAACGTCAAGAACGGCCTGCTCGCGCCGCTCGACGACGTCATCGCGCCGGCCAAGGCCGACTTCAGCCCGGCCGCGCTCGACACGGTGACGGTGGACAACAAGATCTACGGCGTCAAGATGATCGACGACGTCATGATGCTGTACTACCGCAAGAGCGCGCTGCAGGCCGCGGGCGTCCAGCCGCCGCAGACGTTCGCCGAGCTGCTCGACGCGACCCGGAAACTGAACACCGGCAAGCAGAAGGGCCTGTACGTCGGCACCGACGGCGTCGGCGAGGCCGCGACCCTGCTGCTCTGGTCGTCCGGCGCGGACTTCTTCGACAGCAGTGGCAAGAAGGTCGCGTTCGCTGCTCCCGAAGCCGTCGCCGCGATCGCCGGGCTCAAGCAGCTGCACGACACCGGCGGCCTGCTCCAGGGCTACCCGACCGACTGGTCCGACCCGGGCGCGTTCGCCAACGGCGCCACCGCGATGCAGTGGGGCGGCCTGTGGTCGCTGCCGGACGTCAAGAAGGCCCTCGGTGACGACTTCGGCGTCGTCGCGTGGCCGAAGTTCGGCGACGCCGGCAAGCAGGTCGCGCGTGTCGGCGGCTGGTACCAGCTGGCCAATGCGAAATCTCAGAACCTCGACGCCGTCAAGAAGTTCATCGACTGGCTGTGGATCAAGAACGCCGATCTGCAGAAGGACTGGTGCGTCAAGTACGGCTTCCACATCCCGGCCCGCAAGCCGGTCGCCGCGCAGACCACCGAGTTCTCCAGTGGTCCCGCGAAGGACGCCGTCACGATCTCGCAGCAGAACGGCAAGTCCTACTCGGGCCTGTGGAACAAGGCGTCGGCGACGCTGTTCCTGCAGGCCGCGACCAAGATCGCGAACGGGGCGGACCCGGCGGCCGAGCTGGGGGACGCGGCGAAGAAGGCCCAGGCCGAAGTCGACAAGCAGCTGGCCTGATGACGGCCGTGATGGAGGCCCCGGCCGTCCCGGCGGCGGCGAAGAAACCATGCCGTCGCCGCCGGGACTGGCGCGCGATCGGCGCGTTCGCCGTGCTGACCGGCCCGGTGGTGCTCGGGCTGGGGCTGTTCAAGTACGTCGCGATCGCGTGGAGCTTCCTGCTCAGCTTCAACGACGCCCGCGGCACCATCACCATCGGCCACTGGATCGGCTTCGACAACTACGCGTTCCTGCTCGGCGACGACGCCTTCCTGACGTCGCTGTCGACGATCGCGCTGTTCACGGTGTTCATCGTGCCGATCACCTTCGTGGCGTCGCTCGGCCTCGCCGTGCTGATCAACAGCATCCGCCGCGGCAAGGCGTTCTTCCGCACGGTGTTCCTCATCCCGGCCGCGGTGTCGTACGTCGTCGCCGCGCTGGTGTGGAAGATGGCGCTGTTCAACGGCCTGCCCTCGGGCGTCGCGAACGTGCTCGGCGGGCTGTTCGGCGCCGAGCCGGTGCCGTGGCTGTCGGAGACGAGCCCGCCGGTGTACTGGGTCGCGGTGGTGACGCTGCGGCTGTGGCTGCAGGTCGGGCTGTACATGATCCTGTTCCTCGCGGGGCTGAAGGCGATCTCGCCGTCGCTGTACGAGGCGGGGGAGCTGGACGGCACGACCAAGTGGCAAGCCTTCCGCTACATCACGCTGCCGCAGCTGCGGAACACCTCAGTCGCGGTGCTCCTGCTGATCCTGATCGCGGCGTTCCAGGCGTTCGACGAGTTCTACAACCTGTTCGGCACCGGGCTGTCCGGCACCGCGACGGCGCCGGTGAAGCCGCCGCTGGTCTACCTCTACGACTCCGCGCTCGGCGACCAGAACTACGGCGTCGGCTCGGCGGGCGCATTCCTGCTGACCGTGCTCATCGTCGTGATCACCCTGCTGCAGGGCCGGTTCGTCGGCTTCGGGAAGAAGGACTGATGGCCGTCCTCACAGTTCCCCGGAAAGCTCCGAAGTACGTCCTGGCCTCGGTGCTCGCGGTGATCTTCCTGCTGCCGTTCTACATCATGCTGCGCAACGCGCTGATGACGCGCCAGCAGGTCACCTCGCCGGACTGGTCGTGGCTGCCGGACCCGCTGTCGTGGGTCAACTTCGGCGACTTGTTCGCCGACGCGTCGGTCCCGATGGCGCACTCGTTGTGGAACTCGTTCCTGGTCGCGATCGTGACCGCACCGGTCGGCACGCTGTTCGGTTCGATGGCGGGCTACGCGCTGGCCCGGATCAACGTGCCGGGACGGCGTGCGGTGTTCACGTACGTGCTGGTCACGCTGATGATCCCGCAGTCGGTCACGTTCGTGCCGACGTTCGTCGTCGTCGGCTCGCTGGGCGGGGTCAACACGGAGTGGGGGATCATCGCGCCGAACCTGTTCAGCGCGTTCACGGTGATCCTCTTCCGCAACTTCTACCTGCGGTTCCCGGCCGAGATCGAGGAGGCCGGCCGGCTCGACGGCCTCGGTTACCTCGGCGTCTACCGGCGGCTCGTGCTGCCGAACTCGGGGAGCATGATCGCGTCGCTCGGCGCGCTGATGTTCATCGAAAGCTGGAACGCGTTCCTGTGGCCGCTGGTGATCGGGCAGGACCCGTCGTCGTGGACCGCGCAGATCGCGCTTTCGACGTTCCTGACCGCGCAGTCGGTCAACCTGCCGGCCCTGTTCGCCGGCGCGCTCGTCACCATCGCGCCGCTGGTCGCGATGTTCCTGGTCGCACAGCGGTTCATCGTCAGCGGGATCGCGGCGAGCGGCCTGAAGGAGTAGTCCCCCTTTCCCCACCCGAGGAGTGTCTCTCTTGAAGCGTCTCCTTTCCGTTTTTGTCGCTGTACTGGGGTTTCTGGCTTTCCTGGTGCCCACGGCCGACGCGCGGACGCCGTTCGTCAAGCCGTTCATGGGCTGGAGCAGCTGGAGCCTGGAGTCGTCGACCCGCGCGGGTTACGGCACTTCGTGGCTGAACGAAGGGCACATCCGCGACGCGGCCGACGCCCTCGCGGGCAAGCTCAAGTCCGCCGGTTACACCAACGTCAACATCGACTCGGGCTGGAACGCGGACCTCGCGTGGGTGTTCCACACCGACGTCAACGGCATTCCGACGCCGGACCCGGGCCGGTTCCCGTCCGGGATCCCCGCGTTGGCCTCCTACGTCCACTCGCGCGGGCTGAAGCTCGGCCTGTACGCGGTGACCGGGCTCGAGAAGGAGGTCTACGACAAGAACGCGCCCATCCTCGGGACGTCGTGCCACGCGCAGGACATCGCGTACCGGCCGCTGACCCCGTCCAACGGCTGGGGCGGCAACTGGAAGGTCGACTTCGGGAACCCGTGCGCGCAGAAGTACTACGACTCGATCGTGTCCCGGTTCGCGTCCTGGGGCGTCGACTTCGTCAAGGTCGATGGGACGACCGCAGACAACGTCGCCGACATCAGGGCTTGGTCCGCGGCCATCGATCACGCGCGGCGGCCGATGTGGCTGACGGCGAGCGCGTGGCCGGTGCCGCGATCCATCGGGCCCGCGCTCGCTCCCCACGCCAACGGCGTCCGCATCGACACCGACGTCGAGTGCTACTGCGACACGGTGTCCTCCTGGGACAGCTCGGTGAAGGCACGCTGGGCGGACCTGCCTTCGTGGCAGGGCGTGTTCGGGCCCCAATACCGCCCGGACCTGGACTCGATGCCGATCAGCAACAACACCGGCAGCGGCATCCAGGACGGCATCTCCGACGTCGAACGGCAGAGCGTGATGACGTTCTGGTCGATGGCGTCCTCGCCGCTGTACGTCGGGGGAGACATCTGCTTCCTGGACTCCGCCGCGGTGTCGATCCTGACGAATCCCGAGGTCATCCGCGTCGACCAGGCCGGGTCCTACCCGACCCAGGTGACCGGCGGCGACCTGCAGGTGTGGCGGAAGCGCGCCCCGGACGGCCGGACGTACGTGGCCGTCTACAACCTGGGTCCGGCACCGGCGGACATCCGGGTGGACCTCGGTGGTCACGGGTCGAGCCCGGTGCGTGACCTGGTCGCCCGGACGGATCTCGGCCGGTTCCGGGGTTCGTGGACCGCTTCGGCTGTTCCGGCTCACGGCTCGCGGCTGGTCCGGATCGGCTGATCGTTGTTCTCGAAGGGGACTTTTTTCGCGCGAACGGCGGGAAAAGTCCCCTTCGTCGTGCCTGCGTCATCCATTGGGTGGAAGACGTCTGGTCGCCGCCCCGGCCATCGTGTTATGTTCGATGACAGAACGAGTGTGCGTGATGCGAACAGGTGGGAGTGCGGGATGGCGGAGCTGCTGTCGCTGGAAGAGGCCGTGGCCCGGCTGGTGCACGACGGCGACACCGTCGCGCTGGAGGGCTTCACGCACCTCATCCCGGTCGCGGCCGGGCAGGAGATCATCCGCCAGCGGCGGCGTGACCTCACGCTGGTGCGGATGACCCCGGACATCGTGTACGACCAGCTCATCGGCGCCGGCTGCGCGAGCAAGCTGATCTTCTCGTGGGGCGGCAACCCCGGCGTCGGCTCGCTGCACCGGTTCCGCGACGCGGTCCAGCACGACTGGCCGGTGCCCCTCGAGATCGAGGAGCACAGCCACGCGGGCATGGCGAACCGCTACGTCGCGGGCGCGTCGGGCCTCCCGTTCGCGGTCCTACGTGGCTACACAGGCACGGATCTCCCGGCACAGACCGACACCATCAAGCCGATCACCTGCCCCTTCACCGGCGAGCAGCTGACAGCGGTGCCGGCCCTGAACCCGGACGTCACGATCGTCCACGCCCAGCGCGCGGACCGCGCGGGCAACGTCCAGATGTGGGGCATCACCGGCGTCCAGAAGGAAGCGGTCCTGGCGGCGAAACGCTCGCTGGTCACGGTGGAGGAGATCGTCGACGACCTGGAACCCCGCCCCGGTGCGGTCATCCTCCCGGGCTGGGTGGTCACGGCGGTGTCGGAAGTCCCCGGCGGCGCCAAGCCGTCCTACGCGGCGGGCTACTACGAACGCGACAACTCGGCCTACCAGGCTTGGGACGAAGTGGGCCGCGATCGCGAGGCGTTCACGAAGTGGCTCAACGACCTGACCGGGGTAACGGCGTGACCCCCACCCCGGCCGTGGAGCGTAGGTTCTCCCCGGCGCAGCCCACCGGCGTCACGTCTTCCCGGGCGCTCGGCGGCGAGGTCACGGCCCCTTTCTCCGGCGCGGCGGTCTTCAGCCGAGCTGGCGTGGACCCGGCTCGCGCGACCCCGTCCGGCCGGGCGGTCGCCGCCTCCTTCCCCGAGGCGGCGCCCACGGCCCCGGTCCCCACCGCGACCACCCCCGACACCGGCTCCACCGCGGAGGCAACGGCATGACCACCGACTACACCGCCGACGAGATGATGAGCGTCGCGGCCGCCCGCGCCCTCGGCGACGGCATGTCCTGCTTCGTCGGCATCGGCCTGCCGAGCAAGGCGGCCAACCTGGCCCGCCGCACCCACGCCCCGGACCTGACCCTGATCTACGAGTCCGGCTGCCTCGGCGCGAAGCCGTCCCGTCTCCCGCTCTCCATCGGCGACGGCGAGCTGGCCGACACCTCCGACGCCGTGGTCAGCGTCCCGGAGATCTTCAACTACTGGCTCCAGCCCGGCCGCATCGACGTCGGCTTCCTCGGCGCCGCCCAGCTGGACAAGTTCGGCAACATCAACACCACCGTGATCGGCTCGGACTACCACGATCCGAAGGTCCGCCTGCCCGGCGCGGGCGGCGCCCCGGAGATCGCCGCGTCCTGCCGCGAGGTGTTCGTCGTGCTCCGGCAGAACCCCCGCGCGTTCGTCGAGAAGGTCGACTTCGTGACGTCCTTCGGCCACGGCACCGGCAAGGGCGACCGCGAACGCCTCGGCCTGCCGGGCCGGGGCCCGACCCTGGTGGTCACCGACCTGGGCCTGCTGCGCCCCGACCCGGAGACCGCGGAGCTCACCCTCACCGAGCTCCACCCGGGCGTCGAGCTGGAGCGCGCGGTGGCGGCGACCGGGTGGACACTGAAGGTCGCGGACGACCTCACGGTCACCCCCGCCCCCACCGAAGAGGAGCTGGCCGTGCTGCGAGACCTCGAAAAGGCAAGCAAGTGACCCGGAAGGCCACCGCATGACCGACGTCTACGTCCTCGACGCGCTCCGCACCCCGTTCGGCCGCTACGGCGGCGCGCTGGCCGGCGTCCGGCCGGACGACCTCGCCGCGACCGCGCTCCGGGCCATCCGGTCCCGCAACGACCTCGATCCGTCCACAGTGGACGAGGTGACCCTCGGCGACGCGAACGGCGCGGGCGAGGACAACCGCAACGTCGCCCGCATGGCCACCTTGCTCGCGGGCTGGCCGACGAGCATCCCCGGCAACACCGTCAACCGCCTCTGCGGCTCGGGGCTCGACGCGGTGATGCAGGCCAGCCGGTCGATCCAGGTCGGCGACGCGTCCCTGGTGGTCGCCGGCGGCGTCGAGTCGATGACCCGCTCGCCGCTGGTCATGCCCAAGCCGGAGAAGGCGTTCCCGGCGGGCAACCAGACCCTCTACAACACCGCGCTCGGCTGGCGCATGGTCAACCCGGCGATGCCGGGGCACTGGACGATCTCCCTCGGCGAGTCCACCGAGAAGCTCGCCGAGCAGTACGGCATCGGCCGTGATGAGCAGGACGCCTTCGCGGCGCGCAGCCACGTCAATGCCGCCAAGGCCTGGGACGAGGGCTTCTACGACGACCTGGTCGTCCCGGTCGAGGGCGTGGACCTGGCCCGCGACGAGAGCATCCGCCCGGACTCCAGCCCGGAGAAGCTGGCGAAGCTCAAGCCCGCGTTCCGCAAGGAAAACGGCACCGTCACGGCGGGCAACGCGTCCCCGCTCAACGACGGCGCCTCGGCGCTGCTGCTGGGTGACGAAGCGGCGGCGAACCGGCTCGGCCGGGCGCCGCTCGCCCGGATCGCCGGCCGCGGCGCGGCGGGGGTCGACCCGGACGTCTTCGGCATCGGCCCGGTGCGCGCGGCCGAGATCGCGCTGGAGCGCGCCGGCATCGGCTGGGACGACCTGGCCGCGGTCGAGCTGAACGAGGCCTTCGCCGCGCAGTCGCTGGCGTGCCTGCGCGACTGGCCGAAGCTCGACCCGGAGATCGTCAACACCCACGGCGGCGCGATCGCCATCGGCCACCCGCTCGGCGCGTCCGGTGGCCGCATCCTCGGCACCCTGGCGCACGATCTGCACCGCCGCGGCGGGGGCTGGGGACTCGCCGCCATCTGCATCGGCGTCGGCCAGGGCCTGGCCGTCGTCCTCGAAGGCCGGTAAGGGAGGCACCATGGCTGCTCCGACCGAACTCAAGCTGCCGCACTACGGGCCGGACCCCGAAGGCACGCACCCGCCGCTGGGCTTCACCGGCTACCGGTCCACGGCGTTGCGGTACCCGCGGCAACCGCTGGTGCTGCTCCCGCAGATGCTGACCGAGGTCACCGGCCCGCTGCTCGGCCCCGGCCGGCTCGGCGAGCACGACAACGACCTCACCCGCCGGCACGCGGAGGAGCCGCAGGGTCAGCGGATCATCGTCACCGGCCGGCTGCTCGACGGCGACGGCCGTCCGGTGCGCGATTCGCTGATCGAGATCTGGCAGGCGAACGCGGGCGGGCGCTACCGGCACACCGGCGATCGCTGGCCCTCCCCGCTCGACCCGAACTTCGACGGCGTCGGGCGCGCACTCACCGACAGCGACGGGCGCTACACCTTCACCACCATCAAGCCCGGCGCGTACCCGTGGAAGAACCACGACAACGCCTGGCGCCCCGCGCACATCCACTTCTCGGTGTTCGGCTCGGCGTTCACCCAGCGGCTGGTCACCCAGATGTACTTCCCGGACGACCCGCTGTTTTCCCAGGACCCGATCTTCAACTCGATCCCGGACGAGAAGGCCCGGCAGCGCATGGTTTCCCGGTACGACCACGAGATCACGCAGTCGGAGTGGGCGCTCGGCTACCAGTTCGACATCGTGCTGCGCGGGCGCGAGGCATCGGTGTTCGAAGAGGAAGAAGAGGACGAGGACTGATGCCCAGGCTGCTCCCCACCCCTTCGCAGACCGTCGGCCCGTACCTGTCGATCGGCCTGCCCTGGCCCGACGGCCCGTACGTCGTCCCGGAAGGCACCCCCGGCGCGCTCTGGATCCGCGGCACGGTGCACGACGGCGCCGGCGACCCGGTTCCGGACGCCATGATCGAGACCTGGCAGGCCGACCCCGAAGGCGGCTTCCACCACCCCGACGACCCTCGCGGCGAGGCGTCCGACGAGTTCCGCGCCTTCGGCCGCTGCCCGACGGAAACCGATGGCACGTACGGAATCCTGACCCTGCTTCCGGGCCCGCTGCCCGGCGGGGGCGGCACCACCCAGGCGCGCCACATCGACGTGTCGGTGTTCGCGCGCGGCCTGCTCAACCGGGTCGTCACACGGATCTACTTCGCGGACCAGGACAACTCGGCGGACCCGACGCTGGCGACGGTGCCGGCGGAGCGGCGCGACACGCTGATCGCCGCGAAGACCGCGGACGGCTACCGCTTCGACGTGCGGTTGCAGGGCGACGGTGAGACGGTGTTCTTCGCCCTATGAACGGAGATGGGAACGTGAACGCCGTACCGGTGCACCGGGTCGTCGAAGGCCCCGAAGACGGGCCGGTGGTGGTGTTCGCCGGTTCGCTGGGCAGCGACCTCCGGATGTGGGAACCCCAGGTGGTTCCGTTGCTGGAGCGCGGTTTCCGCGTGGTGCGCTACGACACGCGCGGCCACGGCGCGTCGCCGGTGCCGCCCGGCCCGTACGACCTCGACGACCTGGGCGCCGACTTCCTCGCGCTGCTGGACGACCTCGGCGTCGCGAAGGCGCACCTGGTGGGGCTGTCGCTCGGCGGGATGACCGGCATGTGGCTCGGCGTCCACACGCCCGACCGCATCGCGAGCCTGGTGCTCTGCTGCACGTCCGCCAAGCTCGGCCCGCCGGAGATGTGGGCGGACCGCGCCCGCACGGTCCGCGCGGAGGGCACGGCGACCGTGGCCGGCGCGGGTGTCGGCCGCTGGCTGACGCCCGCGTACCGCGAACGGCACCCCGACCGCGCCGCGTTCCTGCGCTCGATGATCTCCGAGGTCCCGGCCGAGGGCTACGCGTCCTGTTGCGGCGCGATCGAGCGGATGGACCTGCTCGACGTGCTGCCGAAGATCGCCGCCCCCACGCTGGTCATCGCGGGCGCCGACGACCCGGCCACCCCGCCGGAGGAGCACTCCCGCCCGATCGCCGACGGCATCCCGGGCGCGCGGTTGGAGGTCGTGGCGGACGCTGCGCACCTGGGCAGCTACGAGCAGCCCGAGGAGTTCACCAGGCTGATCCTCGAGCACCTGGAGGCACTGTGACAGACAACCGCGTGACCGACGACCGCCACGAGCAGGGCATGAAGGTGCGCCGCGAGGTGCTGGGCGACGAGCACGTCGACCGCGCGGTCGCGGGCACGACCGAGTTCAGCCGCCCGTTCCAGGACTACATCACCGAGGGCGCGTGGGGCACGGTCTGGTCCCGTGACGGCCTGGACCGGCGCACCCGCAGCTGCGTCACACTGGCGGCCTTGACGGCGTTGCACGCGCACAACGAGCTGCCGATGCACGTCCGGGCCGCGGTCCGCAACGGCCTGACCGCGGCCGAGATCGGCGAGGTCCTGCTCCACACGGCCGTCTACGCGGGCGCGCCGGCGGCGAACGCGGCGTTCGCCATTGCCCAGCGCGCCCTGGCCGAGCTGGGCGAGCCGAGCGCCCTGCCCGCCGACGCCGGATAGGGTTTCGGAATGGACGCGAGTCTGCCCCCCTTCGACGTCGAACTGGACGGCGAGCCCGCCCACCGCGGTGCCCACCACGTGCAGTCGCTGGAGCGCGGCTTGGCCGTCATCAAGGCGTTCCACGCGGGCGCGGCCGAACTCACCTTGAGCGACGTCGCCCGCGCGACGGGCCTGACCCGCGCCGCGGCCCGCCGGTTCCTGCTGACGCTGACCGACCTCGGTTACGTCCGCACGGACGGCAAGTACTTCTCGCTCACCGCCCGCGTCCTGGAGCTGGGCTACTCGTACCTGTCGAGCATGACGCTGCCCGAGGTGGCGCAGCCCCACCTCGAGCACCTGTCGGCCGACGTGCACGAGTCGAGCTCGGTCTCGGTGCTGGAGGGGACGGACATCGTCTACGTGGCGCGGGTGGCGGTCTCGCGCATCATGACGGTGAGCATCAACGTGGGCACCCGCTTCCCGGCGCACGCGACGTCGATGGGGCACGTCCTCCTGACCGGTCTCAGCGCCGCGGAGCTGGAGGCGTACCTGGTGGTCGCGAGGCTGGACCGCCTCACCGACCGCACGGTCACCTCACCCGACCGCCTGCGCACCGAGCTGGCCAGAGTCGGCGAGCAGGGCTGGGCCATGGTCGACCAGGAACTGGAGGAGGGCCTCCGCTCGGTAGCGGCCCCGATCCACGACCGCCGAGGCACGGTGGTAGCGGCGGTCAACCTCTCGACCCACGCGAGCCGCACCACGGCCGAGTCGGTGGAGCGCGACCTGGTCCCACCCCTGCTGGCCACAGCTCGCGCGATCGAGTCGGACCTGTCGGCAGGAGCCCCAGGCCGAGCCCATGGCTGAGCAGGTAGCCGGCCTCCTACTGGCCGCAGGCGCCGGCCGCAGATTCGGAGGCCCGAAGGCCCTGGCCGCCCTGAACGGCGAACCCCTGGTCCAACGCGCCCTACGGATCATGGAGGAAGCAGGCTGCACCCCGATCCGAGTAGTCATAGGCGCAGCAGCCGACGAGGTCCGAGCCCTGCTGCCAAACCCCGACATGGCGGTAGTAGCGGAAGACTGGGCAACCGGAATGGGCGCCTCCCTACGCACCGGCTTGGCGGAGCTGAACCGACTCGACGGCCCCATCGCGACCCTGGTCCACCTGGTCGACCTCCCCTGGGTAGGCCCCGAAATCCTCACCCGGGTAGCAACCAACGCAACCGCCGACACGGTCGCCCGCGCAGCCTACGAGGGCACCCCGGGCCACCCGGTCCTACTGGGCCGCACCTGGTGGCCAGAAATAGCCAAAACGGCGGAAGGCGACCGAGGAGCCCGAGACTGGCTGGCAACCCGCAAGGACCTG
Organism: Amycolatopsis sp. NBC_00348; assembly: GCF_036114655.1. Classification (NCBI taxonomy): domain Bacteria; kingdom Bacillati; phylum Actinomycetota; class Actinomycetes; order Pseudonocardiales; family Pseudonocardiaceae; genus Amycolatopsis; species Amycolatopsis sp. NBC_00348. The sequence continues at coordinate 10,409,707 of NZ_CP107994.1, forward strand.
ACACTGATCGAGTGCGCAGACCTAGGCAACGGCCGCGACGTAGACCACCGAGCGGACCTGCCAGACCAAGTAAGTCCCACCAACCCCGCCTGACCCACCCAATCTGGGCAGCGGCCGCGATGTGGACGACCGCACGGACCTGCCGAACTCAGCAAGCCCTACCAACCGGCTGACCCGCCTGACCTGGGCAGCGGCCGCAACCTAGACCACCGCGCGGACCGCCGAACCCAGCAAGTTCTAGCAACCCGGCTGACCCCGCCCAAGCTGGTGCGACCTGGGCAGCAGCCGCGACCCAGACCACCGCGCGGACCTGCCGAACCCAGCCATTCGTACGGCAGGCGGCAATCCCGCGCACAAGCTGCTCAGCAAGCTCAGCAATCTCGGCTGACCTGGCCCGACGAGCCCGGCCTGGGTCGCCCCGGAGCCATTCCGCCCGACATCGGCCGACCCGCGCGATCTGTGCAGTCCAGGGCGACCTGCGCCGCCCGGCCCCGGCGACAAAACCTGATACCTAGTCAGCCTCCACCACCCCGTGGCGACCTTGCTGTCCCGCCGAGCCGTCCCCGCTGAGAGATTGCGCCCGACCTTGCCGCCTCACCGGCTCGGCCTGACGTCCCCCGCCCGCCGCACCGCTCCCGCGAGCCTCGCTCGGCGCAGCCACCGCGGCCTCGCTGCCACTGGCGCCACCGTGGTGACTGTCACCGCTGTGGTCGCCCGTGCCTCCACGACCGCTCCGGCCTGCCGAGCCGTCGCAGCTGCGGTCGCCCACGATGCCCCTGCGCATCCGCAGCACCCTGCCGAGCCGTCGCAATCGCGGCCGACTCCGCCGCTCACTCGGCCGCAACCATCCCGCGTGGCATCACCACCCCGCAGACCTGTCACTGCCGCGGCTGCCCGCGGTGCTCCCTGCACAACCGCTCCGACCTGCCGAGCCGTCGCAGCCGCGGCCGACCCCGTCGCCCACCCGACCGCAGTCGCCCCACCCAGCCTCACCACCTCGCCGCGACCCTCCTAACCCCCCGACCTGCCGAGCCCCCTCGGCCGTAAACCGCGCCGAAGCTTGCCGACCCCTACGATCGAGTTCGTGACCGACTCGCTCGCCTCACCCGAAGAACTCGCCGCCGCGCTGGATCGGACCGGTTACCTCGCCGATGACGGGCTCGCCACCGCCGGGTTCCTCGCCCTGCGGATGGGGCGTCCGCTCTTCTGCGAAGGCGAGCCCGGCACCGGCAAGACCGCTCTCGCCCTCGCGCTGGCCACCGCGCTCGATCGGCCGCTCGTGCGCCTCCAGTGCCACGAGGGCATCGACGCCGCCCAGGCTCTCTACGAGTGGGACTTCCCGCGGCAGCTCCTGCACCTGCGCGCCCTCGAAGCGAGCGGGGGCATCGACGTCGAGACCGCCGAGCGCTCCCTCTACACCGAGCGGTTCCTGCTGGCCCGGCCGCTGCTGCAGGCCCTCATCAGCGCCCCGTGCGTGCTGCTGATCGACGAGATCGACCGCGCCGACGACGAGTTCGAGGCCTTCCTCCTGCAGCTGCTCGACGAGTACGCCGTGACCATCCCCGAGTACGGCGAGGTCCGCGCGGAGCAGCCGCCGCTGGTGGTGCTGACCTCCAACCGGACCCGTGAGGTGCACGACGCGCTCAAGCGGCGGTGCCTCTACCACTGGCTGGAACACCCGGACCTGGTTCGAGAGGTCACGATCCTGCGCCGTAGGATCCCGCTAATAGGTGAAGTTCTGGCTCGTCAGGTCGCTGAAGCGGTGCAACGGCTCCGGCAAATGGACCTGCTGAAACCACCTGGAGTAGCGGAGTCACTCGATTGGGCGAAAGCCCTGATGACTCTCCACCGTGACGAACTGGACGCGGCATCAGCGGCGAGAACGCTCGGTGCGGTCCTGAAATACAGCGAAGACCTCGACCGGGTCAGGGCCAAGCTCGACGCCCTGTTCGCCTGACGGCCGGTCCGGGGGATGACCGAAGGCGTGGGAGGACCTGAGGCATGAGTGTGGCGGAGACGACCGAGGCGCGACCACTGGCCGAGCCGGAGCCGGATCGGCCCCAGCCGGCCGGTCCGGCGGACACCCGCCGGGGGTGGCGGCCCAAGCTGGCCGCCGTCGCGGCGATCCTCGGGGGCACCGCGCTGATCGCCGCGCACGCCTCGCTCTACGGCAACTGGCTGATCGACGACGCGGCGATCACGTTCGCCTACTCGCGTGACGTCGCCGACGGGTTCGGCCCGGTGCTGCAGCCCGGCGCCCTGCCGGTCGAGGGCTACTCCAACCCGACCTGGATGATCCTGCTCGCGCTCGGCAAGCTCGTCGGGCTGTTCGACCACGGCACGATCTTCGGCGTCAACGACCAGATCCTGTTCCCGAAGGCCCTCGCCCTGGCCTGCTGCCTCGGCATCCTGGTCCTGTTCTACTTCGGCGCGAAGACGCTCAGCCGCCGGCCCGCCCTGATCACCTTCGTCGCCGGGGCGGCGCTCGCCGCGATCCCGTCGTTCGTGATCTGGTGCTTCTCCGGCCTGGAGAACTCGTTCTACGCGCTGACCGTCACCGCGATCGCGGTGCTCTGCCTGCGCGCCGTCCAGAGCGGCAAGCTGCTCAACCACCAGGTCGCCATCGGTACCGGCCTGATCGCCATGGCCGCCGCGCTGACCCGGCCGGACGGGATCATCTACGCCGGCGCGTACCCGATCGTCGTCGCGCTGTTCCTCAAGCGCGAACTGCTCGCCCGCAGCATCCGCGCGGTCGTCGTCTCGGTGGCCGCGTTCGCCGTGCCCTACGGCGCCTACGTGGTCTTCCGCTGGTTCGAGTTCGGCCGGCTGGTGCCCAACACCGCGGTCGCGAAGGGGCAGGACCCGCCCACCCTCGACGACCTCGACCGGCCCGCCCAGATCGTGGACTACATCGGCTGGCTGGTCGTCGCGGTCGCCGTCGCGTGCCTGGTGATGCTGCTGGTCCGGCCGTCGAAGCTGCGCACCGGCCTGGTCGCGCTGCTGGCACCGTTCGGGCTGACCGTGGTCGCGTTCATCGTGCTCGAGTACGACTGGATGGGCCAGCTGCGGTTCGCCACGCCGGTGTGGACGCTCGGTGCGTTCGGCGGCGCGATCGTGGTGGTCGAGGCGCTGGCCGCGGCCCGGCTGCGCGGCCGGATCGCGCTGGCCTGCCTGCTGGTCGTCGCGCTGGTCAGCTCGGTCAGCGGGCTCTACACGCAGGGCACGACGTACCGCGCCCACGCGAAAACGGCGTTCTGCATCGTCGCCGAGCGCGACGCCCAGGCCATCAACGGTTTCGCGGACATCCTGAAACTTCCCGACACGGCCCAGGTCGGCCTGATCGACCTCGGCGGGACGTCGCTGGGCAGCCGCATCCGGGTGCTCGACCTGGCCGGCCTCGGCGACAAGCCGATCGCCGACTACCTGCACAAGGCGGACATGGCCGGCCTGCGCGACTACACGTTCAACGTCGCGAAGCCGGAGATGATCACCTTCATCGGCTCGTGGATCACGACGCTGCAGTTCGACAAGGACCCGCGGTTCGACCGCGACTACGCGACGATCTTCGTGAACCGCCCGATCGGCGACGACACCGTCGACTCGCGCAACTGGGTCAGCTACCACGTCCGCCGTGACCTGGTCGACCCCGCGAAGCTCGCGGAACTGCAGGCGTACGCGCAGAAGACGCTCCCGCCGATCCTGGAGCTCAACAAGACCGCCGGCCTCCGCGCCTGCGCACCGATCAAGCCCGGCATCAAGGTCTCCTGACCCGGCCGGCGCGCCCGCTTCGAAAGTCCACAAAGGACGATCGGGGCGGGCGCGTCGTCGTTCCGGGGGAACCGGGGCCGGCTCCTAAGACCGTACGCGTCGTTCCTGCGGGTCGTAGACCACGAGGTTCCGGAGCCGGGCTTCGGCGACGGCGCCGGAAACGACCGTGCCGGCCACGTCCCGGCCCATGCCGAAGTAGAGCAGCGGGCCGCTCGCGTTCGACATCAATCCGCTCGACGCCCATGGAGAAGTTTCGCCGAGATCGTGCGCGCCGAGATCGGGCCACCGGCGGAGCAGGGCCTGGACGTACTCGGTGATCGTCGGCCACGGTGGCCGCACGGCCGACAGCTCGATGTACTTCATGTAGAGGCGGCCGTACTCCGCCGCGGCCCCGGCGTCGTCCGCCGGTGCCGGTCCGTCCCACACAACCAGGTCGTAGCTCACCGGTGCATGGTCGCACGCCGCGTAAATGCGTTGCCGCGCCACCAAGAGTCCGGCATTCTTCCTCCAGCACCGAGAAACCCGAGAGGAGGAGATCGTGACCGAAGCCCGGATGTTCCGATGCGGCGCGATCTCCCGTGCCGTCCGCTGAATTCTTTCTGAAGGCTCTTCGCGCCCGCCCCGCCGCTACCGGGGCCGGCTGCGGCGAAGAGCGCGGTCTGCGCCCGTCCGGGGAGGGGCGTGTGCAGGCCGCCCCGTCCCGGTAGCTCAGCAGGACAGAGCGCGGCGCTACGAACGCCGAGGTCCGAGGTTCGACTCCTCGCCGGGACACACCGACAAGCGCACAATGGGGACATGACCACGGTCTCCGATCCGGTCGCCGGGTACGCCGGGTTCGCCGCCGCGCTGCGGGAGGCGGGCGTGGCCTGCGACGCGCACCGCGTGCAGGCCTACCTGGCCGCCGTCGGCGAGGTCGACGTCGCCGAGCCCACCCAGCTGTACTGGGCGGGGCGGCTCACTCTGTGCTCGAGCCCCGACGACCTGGCCTGTTACGAAGAGGCCTTCAGCCAGTGGTTTTCGATCGAACCGCCGGGTCCGCGCCGCGCGAAGGCCGCCGCGCCGAAGCAGGCGCGGATCGCACCGCTCGTCGACACCGAGGGCGGGGACGCCGACGGCGGCGACGGTCCCGACCAGCTGAAGGTCGCCGCGAGCGGCCAGGAGGTGCTGCGTCACCGCGACCTCGCCGAGCTGACCACCGCCGAACGCGAGCACCTGCGTGAGCTGCTGGCCACCCTGCGTCCCGTGCCGCCCCGGCGCCGCGCCGCCCGGCGGACGCCGGCCCGCCGGGGACGGCTGGATCCGGCCCGCACGCTGCGCGCGATGCTCGCCAGCGGCGGCGAACCCGTCCGGCTCGCGCACACCCGCCGCGGTTCGCGGCCGCGCCGGGTCGTGCTGCTGATCGACGTCTCCGGCTCGATGAGCCCGTACGCCGACGCGCTGCTGCGGTTCGCGCACGTCCTCACCCGGTCCGCGCCCCAGTCCGTCGAGGTGTTCACGCTCGGCACGCGGCTGACCCGGGTGTCGCGCCAGCTGCGTCAGCGCGACCCGGAGCGCGCGATGCTCTCGGCGGGTTCCGCGGTGCCGGACTTCGCCGGCGGCACCCGCCTCGGCGAGACGCTGCGGGCCTTCCTCGACCGGTGGGGACAGCGCGGCGTGGCCCGGCGCGCGGTCGTCACGATCTTCTCTGACGGCTGGGAGCGCGGCGACACCACGATGCTCGGCGAGCAGCTCGCGCGGCTGCACCGCCTCGCGCACGCCGTACTCTGGGTGAATCCGCACGTCGGCCGTGCGGGGTACGCTCCGGTCCAGTCGGGCATCGTGGCCGCATTGCCCCACATCGACCGGCTGCTGGCCGGGCACACCCTGGCCACCTTGGAACGACTGCTCGGGGAGATTTCCGATGCGTGACGTACTGGATGACGTGTTCCGCCGCTGGTCGGCGGGGGAGACGGTCGGGCTGGGCACCGTCGTCGCCACCTTCTCGTCGGCCCCCCGCGCCCCCGGCGCGGCGATGGTCGTGGCCCCGGACGGCACCGTCGCCGGCAGCGTGTCCGGCGGCTGCGTCGAAGGCGCCGTCTACGAGCTGGCGCAGGAGGTCGTCACCGAGCGCAAGCCGGTGCTGCAGCGCTACGGCGTCACCGATGACGACGCCTTCGCGGTGGGTCTGACCTGCGGCGGGATCATCGACATCTACGTCGAGCACGTCGACCGCGAGTCGATGCCCGAGCTGGGCGACGTCGTCGCGTCGGTCCGCGGCGGCGAGCCGGTCGCGGTCGTGACGGTCATCGAGCACGAGCGCGAAGGCCTGGTCGGCGAGCACATGATCGTCTGGCCGGACCGCACCGAGGGCTCGCTGGGCTCGTCGCGGATGGACGACGCGGTGGCCGACGACGCCCGCGGCCTGCTGGCCAGCGGCCGCACCGGCACCCTGCACTACGGCCCGGACGGGCAGCGCCGCGGCGAGGGGATGGCGGTGTTCGTCAACTCCTTCGAGCCGCCGCCCCGGCTCCTGGTGTTCGGCGCGATCGACTTCGCCGCCGCGATGGCGCGCATGGGCGCCTACCTCGGTTACCAGGTCACGGTGTGCGACGCGCGGCCGGTGTTCGCCACCAGCAGCCGGTTCCCGGACGCGCACGAGGTCGTCGTCGACTGGCCGCACCGGTACCTCACGGCGGAGGCGGACGCGGGCCGCATCGACCGGCGCACCGCGATCGCGGTGCTGACCCACGACCCGAAGTTCGACGTCCCGCTGCTGGAGGTCGCGCTGCGCCTCGACGTCGGGTACGTCGGCGCGATGGGGTCCCGCAAGACCCACGACGACCGGTTTTCGCGGCTGCGCGAGGCCGGCGTCACCGAGCCCGAGCTGGAACGGCTGTCCTCGCCGATCGGTCTCGACCTCGGCGCCCGCACCCCGGAGGAGACGGCGGTGTCGATCGCCGCGGAGATCATCGCGTTGCGCTGGGGTGGCGGCGGACGGCGGCTCGCCGAACTGTCCGGCCGCATCCACGGCTGAAAAGTTCACCCGGGCGGCGTTTCCGCGGATGCGGTGATTCCACTGTGGATTCTCCCGCAGCTGCGGGAACGGCCGCCGAACGTGTGACATCAGGACTTGTCCGCGCCAGGAAGGCGTAGCACGCTCGGGTCTTGTGAGCCCGATCACGGTCGGGCCTGGCCGCTCCCGAACCGGCTTTGGAGGCCTGATGCGCATTACCGTCACTGTCGACGGGACGAAGTACACCGACGAGGTCGAACCGCGCACCCTGCTCGTGCACTACCTGCGAGAGCGGATCGGCAAGGTCGGCACGGTCGTCGGCTGCGACACCAGCAACTGCGGTGCGTGCACCGTCCACCTGGACGGGCACAGCGTGAAGTCCTGTTCCGTGCTGGCCGTGCAGGCCGACGGCAGCGAGGTCACCACCGTCGAGGGCCTCAGCCGCGACGGGCAGCTGCACCCGGTGCAGAAAGCCTTCCACGAGAACCACGCGTTGCAGTGCGGGTTCTGCACCCCCGGCATGATCATGCAGTCGATCGACCTGCTGGCCGACAACCCGGACCCGGACGAACAAGCCGTCCGCGAAGGCCTCGAAGGCAACCTCTGCCGCTGCACCGGCTACCAGAACATCGTCCGCGCGGTCCGCGACGCCGCTCAGCACATGAGCCCCGGCGCCGGACCCGACGCCGAGCGGATCACCGAGACCAAGCACGTCGGCGTGGGTGGTGACTGATGACCGCGACGATCGAACCGGAAGTCGGAAAGTCACGGCGCCGCAAGGAAGACGAGCGGCTGATCACCGGCCGCACCCGCTGGACCGACAACATCACGCTGCCCGGGATGCTGCACATGGCGATCCTGCGCAGCCCGTTCGCGCACGCCAAGATCGTCTCGATCGACACGTCGGCGGCCAAGAGCGCGTCCGGCGTCGTCGCCGTCTACACCGCGACGGACCTCGACCCGGACAGCTCGATCGGCATGCCCTGCGCGTGGCCGATCACCCCGGACATGAAGACGCCGCGCCGGCCGGTGCTCGCCGCCGACCAGGTCAACTTCGCCGGTGAGGGCGTGGCGGTCGTCGTCGCGCGGTCCTCGGCCGAAGCGCACGACGCGCTCGAGGAGATCGACGTCGAGTACGACGAGCTCCCGGTCATCCTCGACATGGAAGCCGCCATCGCCGACGGCGCGCCGCTGGTCCACGAGGACCAGGGCAGCAACACCAGCGCGGTCTGGAAGTTCGACTCCGCCGAGGCCGGCACCGGCAGCGACGTCGAGGACGCGCTCAAGTCGTCGGAGATCGTCGTCAAGCGCCGCTTCCGCCAGCAACGCCTGATCCCGGCGTTCATGGAGCCGCGCGCCTGCGTCGTCGACCCGACCGGTGCCCAGATCACCATGTGGTCGGCCACCCAGGTCCCGCACATCCTGCGGGTGATGTCGGCGCTGACACTCGGCATCCCGGAGCACAAGCTGCGCGTGATCGCCCCGGACGTCGGCGGCGGCTTCGGCGGCAAGATCGGCGTGCTGCCGGAAGAGATGATGTCGCTGCTGGTGGCGCGGAAACTCGGCAAACCGGTGAAGTGGAACGAATCCCGGTCCGAGACCATGCTCGCCGCGCACCACGGCCGTGACCAGATCCAGGACATCACCATTTCGGCGAACGCCGACGGCACAGTCACCGGGCTCAAGGTCGAGCTGCTCGCCAACCTCGGCGCGTACAACGGCCTGGTCGGCACTGGCGTGCCCATTCTCGGCGCGTTCATGTTCAACGCGATCTACAAGTTCCCGGCGTACCACTTCGCGTGCACCAACGTGTACACCACGACGACGCTGACCGACGCCTACCGCGGCGCCGGGCGGCCGGAAGCGACGTTCGCGATCGAGCGGATCATGGACGAGCTCGCCGACGAGCTCGGCATGGATCCGCTGGAGCTGCGCGAAAAGAACTGGATCAAGCACGAGGAGTTCCCGTTCACCACGGTGTGCGGGCTGACGTACGACTCCGGCAACTACGAGGCCGCGACGGAGAAGGCCAAGCAGCTCTTCGACTACGACGGCCTGCGCGCCGAGCAGGAGAAGCGCCGGGCGTCGAAGGACAAGGTGCAGCTCGGCATCGGCATCTCGACGTTCACCGAGATGTGCGGGCTCGCGCCGTCGCGGGTGCTCGGTTCGCTGGACTACGGCGCCGGCGGCTGGGAGCACGCGGCGATCCGGATGCTGCCCACCGGCAAGGTCGAGGTCATCACCGGCGCGTCCGCGCACGGGCAGGGTCACGAGACGGCGTGGAGCCAGATCGTCGCGGACCAGCTCGGCGTCGCGTTCGAGGACATCGAGATCATCCACGGCGACACCCAGTCGTCGCACAAGGGCATGGACACCTACGGCTCGCGGTCGCTGGTGGTCGGCGGCATCGCCGTCGTCAAGGCCGCGGAGAAGGTGGTCGCGAAGGCCAAGCCGATCGCGGCGCACCTGCTCGAATGCGCCGAGGACGACCTGGAGTTCGCGGGCGGCAAGTTCACCGTGAAGGGCACCGACACGTCGACGTCGATCGGCGACATCGCGCTCGCGGTGTTCGCGGCGCACAACCTGCCCGACGGCGTCGAGCCTTCGCTCGACTCGGACGCGACGTTCGACCCGGAGAACTTCTCGTACCCGCACGGCACGCACCTCTGCGCGGCCGAAGTGGACACCGAGACGGGCCGGGTCACGCTGCGCTCCTACGTCTGCGTCGACGACGTCGGCGTCGCGGTGAACCCGCTGATCGTCGAGGGCCAGGTGCACGGCGGGCTCGCGCAGGGCATCGCGCAGGCCCTGTTCGAGGGCACCGTGCACGACGAGAGCGGCACGCTGACCACGGGTACGTTCGCCGATTATCTGCTGCCGTCGGCGGCCGACCTGCCGTCGTTCACCACGGACCGCACGGAGACGCCGTCGACGACCAACCCGCTGGGCGCCAAGGGCGTCGGCGAAGCGGGCACGATCGCGTCCACCCCGGCCGTGGTCAACGCGGTGATCGACGCCGTGCGCCACTTCGGGGTGAACGACATCGAGATGCCGTTGACGCCGATGCGGGTGTGGCACGCCATCCGGTACGGCACCACCGACGCCGGCGGGCCCGGCAACGAAGCCGGCGGCGGCCTCGGCTCGATCGACGCCACCGGAGGTGCCCAGTGATCCCGTCCTCGTTCGACTACGTCCGCCCGTCCACAGTGGACGAAGCGGTGCAGGCGCTGGCGGCGGCCGGTGAGGACGCCAAGGTCCTGGCCGGCGGGCAGAGCCTGCTGCCGGTGCTGCGGATGCGCCTGGCCACCCCGACCACGCTGATCGACCTCGGACGCGTCCCGGAGCTGCGCGGCGTGCGCGAGGACGGCGACGTCCTGGCGATCGGCGCGATGACCACGCACTACGACGTCCAGCGCGATTCGCTGGTCGCCGAGCACGCGGCGTTGCTGAAAGCGGCGACGGACACGGTCGCCGACCCGCAGATCCGCCACCGCGGCACGCTGGGCGGCGCGATCGCGCACGCCGACCCGGCGGGCGACCTGCTCGCGCCGGTGGTGGCGCTGGAGGCCGAGCTGGTGCTGGCCGGGCCGTCCGGGCGCCGGACGGTGCCGGCCGCGGACTTCTTCCGGGACCTGTTCACCACCGCGCTGGCGCCGGACGAGCTGCTGGTCGAGGTCCGCGTGCCCAAGCACACGGGCTGGCGGGGGCACTACGAGAAGTTCAACCGGGTCGCCCAGGCGTGGTCGATGGTCGCCGTCGCGGTCACGGTTCGTACTGAGGCCGGCGTCATCGAGGAGGCCAGGGTCGCGCTGACGAACATGGGCTCGACACCGGTCCGCGCGACGGGCGTCGAAGCGGCCCTGGTCGGGGCGCGAGCCTCGGCGGACGCGATCCGCGAGGCGGCTTCGCACGCGGCGGAGGGCACGAACCCACCGGTCGACGGCAACGCCGACGTCGAATACCGCCGTCACCTGGCGACGGTCCTGACGGGTCGCGCGATCACGGCCGCGGCCGGCGCCTGAATCCGTGGCTGTCCGTGACCCGGCGTTTTCGCGCCGGGTCACGGCTCCCGGGTGCGACTAGGGTGGGTCACCAGGCACCCAGGTCTGGCAGAAAGGAGGTCGGCCCGTGCGGCTCGACCACGAATTCACCGTCCCGGCTCCGATCGGCGAGGTCTGGCAGGCGGTCGTCGACCCCGAGCGTGTCGCCCCGTGCATGCCCGGTGCCGCGCTGACCAAGGTCGAAGGCGACAAGTTCAGTGGGACGGTGAAGGTCAAGCTGGGCCCGATCTCGTTGCTGTACAAGGGAAACGGCGAGTTCCTGGAGAAGGACGACGCCGCGCACAAGGTCACCATCAAGGCCTCGGGCAAGGACTCTCGCGGAGCGGGCACGGCCGCCGCGACGGTGACCCTGACCTTGACCGAGGCCGACGGCGGAACGCACGGAACCGTCGCGACGGACCTGTCCATCACGGGCAAGCCCGCCCAGTTCGGCCGCGGCCTGATCACCGAGGTGGGCGGCAAGATCCTCGACACCTTCGCGGGCTGCCTGTCGGGCAAGCTGGCCCCGGAGAAGACGGCCGAGCCGGTAGCGGAGAAGGCCGCCGCGCCGGTGGCCGGGAAGACGGCGGAGCCGGTCGCGAAGTCCGCCCCGGCCGCAGCCACGAAGCCCGCACCGGCGGGGGAGAAGGCACCGGGAGGGGCTGCCCAGCCCGGGTCAGCTGCCCAGGCAGGATCGGCCGCTCAGTCCGGATCGGCAGCTCAGTCGGGACAGGCGGCGCAGTCAGGACCGGCCGCCCAATCGGGATCGGCGGCCCAGTCCGGGTCGGCGGCCCAGCCGGGACCGGCGGCGCAGTCGGGACTGGCGGCCCAATCGGGCTCTGCCGCCCAGTCGGTATCGGCAGCGCAGTCCGGATCGGCGGCAAAGGCTGCGCCGGTTGCGAAGCCGGAGCCGGCGGTCAAGCCGGCGCCGACCACGGCGGAGATCAACACTGAACCCAAGCCGGCCGCCGAACGGCCAGCGTTGCACAGCGTCCCGGCCGTCCCGGAGACCGAGGCGATCGACCTCCTCGACTACGCGGGAGCCTCCGTGCTGAAGCGGCTGGCCCCAGTGGTGCTCGGCATCGCGGCGGTCGTCGGGTTAGTGGCGGTCATCCGCGCGCGGCGCAAGTGACCTTGCCCGGCAATTAGAGCGCCCGGTGGAGGTCGCGGGTTCGAAACCTGTCGCTCATCCCGGCCTGGCTGCGCCCTGACCTGACTACCGCCTGAGCCGACTACCCCCTGAGCCGACTGCGCCCAGGTCGACTGAGTCATGTCTCCGCGCGAAGAAGCCCGCTCTGCTCAGCGCCGAACAGCCTGCGCTGAGAGCGCCTGCGCGCTGAGAGCGTCGGGGCGGGTTTCCGCGATGGTGGTATTCCGGTGGCCGTTTCCGGCTTCGGGAGACGCGGGCCGGAGTTCGGCCTGCTGTTCTCGCCGCGGATTCCTGCATCGGTGATCACCGTGGAAGCTGTGAGCAGGGCAGACCTACCCAGAGCGGGTCCGCGGGCCGGTAGCTTCGCCGTAATTCGCCCGGACTGGCGACGCGGCTCGCCGGAACGGCTACGCTGGGCTACCTGGTCGGCCGAACTCGCGCAAGGGGTACGTCACGATGCCGGTCCGTCACCTCCGTGGTCGCGGCGCTTGAGAGCCGAGGCCGCCGTGCGACGGGAAGCTCTTTCCACCTGGACGGGGTGGCCCTCGCGGTGGGTCATGTGGACCGGGGCGAAGCGCCGTTGGATCACCTACGCCCTCTGCTGTGAGCTGGCCGCCGTCGCGACCACCGGGGCCGCGCTGGCCACCGGCTTCGGGGGACCCGTGCGGCCGGTCTGGTTCGCCGTGCTGGTCGCGCTCGGCGTCGCGCAGGCCGAGATGTCCCGCCGCATCGAACGGCTGCGCCGGTGGATGAGCGGGCAGACGCACATCAACGTGACCTCCGTCTGGTACCTCGCCGGTGTCGTTCTGCTCCCTCCTGCCTGGGTGGCGCTGCTGGCTGTCGTGCTCTACGCGCACCTGTGGGTGCGGGTCTGGCGCCACGTGCGCACACGGCCCGCGCACCGATTCGTCGCGAGTACCGCGTGGGCGATGCTCTCCTGCTTCGCCGCGTCGTCCGTCCTCACGTGGTCGGGGTTGCACGGGACGCCGGTGCAGACGCCGCGCGGGCTGGTCGCGCTCTGCCTGGCCGCCGTGGTGTTCGAGCTGGTGAACGTCGGGCTGGTCGCCGCCGGGATCTACCTCTACACGAGCCAGCGGTCGGCCGCGGACCTCGTCGGCACCTGGGAGGACAACGCGTTCGAGGTGGCGACGCTCTGCCTCGGCGGGCTCGCCGCGCTGGCCCTGGTCGAGCAGCCGGTGCTGGTCCTGTTCGTCATCGCGCCGCTGTTGTTGCTGCACCGCTACCTGCTGCTCAAGCAGCAGCTGCAGGTCGCCGCCGTCACCGACGAGAAGACCGGGCTGCTCAACACCGCGGGCTGGCACGAGTCAGCCGTCCGCGAGCACGCCCGCGCGTTGCGGCGCGGGGCCGTCGGCGAGTTCGCGGTGCTGATGATCGACCTCGACCACTTCAAGCGGATCAACGACACCTACGGCCACCTCACCGGCGACGACGTGCTGGCCGCGGTCGCGGTGGCGATCTCCGGCGCGGTGCGTCAGGGCGACACCGTCGGCCGGTTCGGTGGTGAGGAGTTCGTCGTGCTGCTGCCCGGCCTCGGCCGCGCCGACGTGCTGGGCATCGCCGAGCGGGTGCGGGTGGCGGTGGGGGAGCTGAACGTCGTGATCTCGACGGGAGGCGGGACGGTCCGGGTGAGTGGCCTTTCGGTCTCGATCGGGGTCGCGCGGTTCCCGGACACGGGGCCGGCGCTGGATGACGTGCTGCGCTCGGCGGACGCGGCGCTGTACCGGGCCAAGGACGCGGGGCGCAACCGCGTCGCCGTGTGACGGACGGCTACGACGGCGTTGTACCTGGCCGACGATGCGCGCCGCCACCGGGTCGCCATGTGATGCAGGGCGCGAAATACCCGGCGCGGCCAGCCGTTGAACACGACATGAGCAGCGCGGACCACGAAACGGACGTGGTGGTGGTCGGGGCCGGCCAAGCGGGACTGTCGGCGGCCTACCACCTGCGCCGCGCCGGGTTCGCGAACGGTTCCGGGTTCGTGGTGCTCGACCACGGCAAGCGGGCCGGGGGTGCCTGGCAGTACCGGTGGCCGTCGCTGGTGCTCGGGAAGGTGCACGGCATTCATGACCTGCCCGGCATGGCCTTCGGCACCCCGGACGTCACGCGGCCGGCCTCCGAAGTCGTGTCCGACTACTTCGCGCGCTTCGAGCGTGTGTACGACCTGCCCGTCATGCGCCCGGTCGACGTCCGGTCCGTGACGCGCGACGGGGACTGGCTCGTGGTGGCGAGTCCGGCCGAGTCGTGGGCGGCGCGCGCGGTGATCAGCGCCACCGGCACCTGGGACCGGCCGTTCTGGCCGCACTACCCGGGCCAGGAGACTTTCGCGGGCGAGCAGGTACACACGGCTGACTACACCGGGCCGGAAGCGTTCCGGGGCAAGCGGGTCGTGGTCGTCGGCGGCGGGGCGTCGGCGGTGCAGCTGCTGATGGAGTTCGCGCCGTTCGCGCGCGCTACGGCCTGGGTGACGCGGCGGCCGCCCGTGTGGCGGGATGAGCCCTTCAGCGAGGACTGGGGACGCAACGTCGTCGCGAAGGTCGACGAACGTGTGCGCGCCGGGCTGCCGCCGGAGAGCGTGGTCAGCGTGACGGACCTGGCCGTGACGCCGGAGGTGCGGGCCGCGCGGGCGGCGGGCATCCTGGAGCGTCGGCCGATGTTCGCCCGGATCGTCCCTTCGGGAGTCGAGTGGGCGGACGGCTCGCGCTTCGACGCGGACGTCATCCTCTGGGCGACAGGCTTCCGCGCGGCGATCGACCACCTCGCGCCGCTGCACATCCGCGAGGCGGGTGGCGGGATCCGGGTGGACGGGACGCGGGTCGTGCTCGAGCCGCGGTTGCAGCTGGTGGGGTACGGGCCTTCGGCCAGCACGGTCGGGGCGAACCGCGCCGGGCGGGCCGCCGTGGCGGAGATCCGGAAGCAGCTGCGCGCGGATTCTTGACGCCATGGGTCTTCGGTGCGGGGTAACGGGAAACTCGTCGGTCGAGGTCATGGCCCTTACGTTACCGAACACGCGTGCGAAGATCATCGCTGAATCGGGTGAAACTTGGGCGCGGGACCGGCGTGCTATTTCTGTTGCTGTGTAATGGAAATCGCTGTCGGCGGGCGCGAGAAGCCCCCGAATTCCAGGCTACCGGTGGGGACCGACAAAATCGGTACGGGAGCGACTGGGGGAGTGCTTCCGCGGTGTGGTGGTTTGCGAGGAAGCCGTGGCGCGTGTGAGGTCGTGCCCCTTGCGAGATGAGGCGGATCGGCGGCGAAGTCCGGCCAGTGCCGGTCGGGTGGCGGTGGTCGAATCGGGTGCCGTGATGGCGGGCGAATTCGCTGAACGCAACGGAATTGGCGTCAGTGTGAGCCGGACGATTCGAGCGGAGATCGGTGGCACCGCGCTGCTGGTCGCCGGAGGAGTTGGTGTCGCGGCGCACCCGGTCGGGGCACGGTTTGGTGGTGGGGAAACGGCGCTCGAGTCCGGGTGGCGTGCGAGCGAAACTCGGGCAGTCCCAGGTGTCGGAGCAATGTGCCGCTCAGTGAAACATCATCTGACCTGCGGGAACAATGCCAATCTCACCCTCTTGACCGATTCAAGGACGGGACAAGTCTTGTCAGCCGAAACCGTGGCTCGCTACAGTCTTCTTAGTTAGGAAAGTTTCTTAACTGTTCGAACAAAGTACACCTACGCCGCAGCCCAGCCCAGAGCAGACCCGCCACTGTCCGGCCCCTAGGAGCGCGACGTGTCCCCCTTCCGTCTTCGTCCATTCGCACGGCTGGCGCCGCCGATCGCCGTCGTCGTCCTGCTGCCTTCCGCGATCGCCGCCGCCACTACCGCCCAAGCCGATGTCCTTCTCTCCCAAGGGAAGCCCGTCGCCACGTCCACTACGGAAAGCTCGTCGCTCACCGGCGACAAGGCCGTCGACGGGAACACGCAGACGCGGTGGGCCAGCGCTGTCAGTGCCGATCCGCAGTGGCTGCGGGTCGATCTCGGGCAACCTTCCACCGTCCACCAGGTCAAGCTCACCTGGGAAGCCGCCTACGCCAAGAAGTACCGGCTCGAGGTCTCCGACGATGGTACGCAGTTCACCACCGTCACGAACGTCGACAACGGCGACGGCAAGACCGACGACCTCACCGGACTCCAGGCCCACGGCCGTTTCCTGCGCTTCGTCGGCGTCACGCGCGCCACGAAGTACGGCTACTCGCTCTGGGAGCTCCAGGCCTACGGCACGCCCGACTCCGCCGGCGACACCCAGGCGCCGAGCACCCCCGCCGGGCTCGCGCCCGCGACCACGACGGCCACCAGCGTGGGCCTGACCTGGAACGCCGCGACCGACAACGTCGGGGTCGCCGGGTACGACGTCCTGCGTGACGGCCGGGCCGTCGCCACCAGTGCGACGCCGTCCTACACCGACACCGGGCTCTCGCCCGACACCGGCTACACCTACACCGTCCGCGCCCGGGACGCGGCGGGCAACGTCTCGCCGGCGAGCGCACCCGTCACCGTCAAGACCAAAGCGGGCAGTGCCAACGGCTTCGTCCTCGCCGCCGCCGGGGACATCGCCGAACGCTGCACCGCGAGCGACTCCGGTTGCGCGCACGTCAAGACCGCGAAACTCGTCGAGCAGATGGCGCCGGCCGCGGTGATCACCATGGGGGACAACCAGTACGACGACGCCCACCTCGCCGACTTCAAGGCCTACTACGACAAGACCTGGGGCAAGTTCAAGAACATCACCCACCCGATCCCGGGCAACCACGAGTCGTACGACGAGCCGAGGTTCAAGGGTTACGAGGACTACTTCGGCGCCATCGCGAAGCCCCAGGGTCAGCGCTACTACAGCTGGGAGATGGGCAACTGGCACTTCATCGCCCTGGACTCCAACGACTTCGTCACCCACGACGACTTCGCCGAGCCGCCGCAGATCACCTGGTTGAAGCAGGACCTCGCCAAGAACAAGAAGGGCTGCGTCGCCGCGTACTACCACCACCCGCGGTGGAGCTCCGGCGACCACGGCGACAACAAGGACAGCGTCGAGCTGTGGAACATCATGACGGCGAGCAAGGTCGACCTCGTCCTCAACGGTCACGACCACGACTACGAACGGTTCGTGCCGCAGAACGCCGACGGCAAGGCCGACGCGAACGGTCCCGTCGAGATCGTCGGCGGCTCGGGCGGCGCGAACCTCTACGACCTGAGCCCGGCGCACGCGACGACCGCGAAGCTGTTGAAGACCTTCGGCGTCCTGAAGCTGTCCATGACGGACACGTCGTTCCAGACGCAGCTGATCGGCGTCGACGGCAAGGTCCTGGACAGCAGCCCGACCTACACCTGCCACTAGAAGGGGACCGGGCATGTACATCGCGGCAAGCCGTACCTCGGACCTCGCGGCCGGCACCCACCCGAAGCCGGCGCTGAAACGAGTGTCCGCCAACGTCGTGGCTCTCGGCATGGTCAGCCTGGTCACCGACGTCTCTTCGGAGATGGTCACCGCCGTCCTCCCGCTCTACCTGGTGCTCGGCCTCGGCCTGAACCCGCTGCAGTTCGGGCTGCTCGACGGCCTCTACGCGGGCGCCACCGCCCTCGTGCGGGTCCTCGGCGGGCACCTCGCGGACCGGTGGCGGCGGCTCAAGGCGGTCGCCGGGTTCGGGTACGGCTTGTCCGCGGTGTGCAAGCTCGGCCTGGTGGCGGCCGGTTCTTCGGTCCCCGCGATCGGCGTCGTGCTCGCCGCGGACCGCACCGGCAAGGGCGTGCGCACCGCCCCGCGCGACGCGCTCATCTCGCTGAGCAGCGAACCCGGCACGCTCGGCCGGTCGTTCGGGGTGCACCGCGCGCTCGACACCGTCGGCGCGTTCCTCGGCCCGCTCGTCGCGATGGCCGTGCTCGCGCTGAGCCTCGGCAGCTACACGAGCGTGTTCTTCACCAGCTTCTGCATCGCCGCGATCGCCGTGCTGGTGCTGGCTTTGTTCGTTCGCGACCGGCCCGGCACGGTGGACCACGCCGCCGTGTCGATGCGGGCCGCGACGGGTCTGCTGCGCGACGCGGACTTCCGGCGCGTCACGCTCTGGGCCGCGCTGCTCGGCTTGGTGACCATCGGCGACTCGTTCGTCTACCTCGTGCTCCAACGGCGCTGGGACATCGCGGCGACGTACTTCCCGCTCCTGCCGCTGGGCACCGCCGGCGTCTACCTGCTCCTGGCCGTTCCGCTCGGCAAGCTGGCCGACCGGATCGGGCGATGGCCGGTGTTCCTCGGCGGGCACGCCGCGCTGGGCCTGGCGCTGGTCCTGCTCTGCGGGCCGGCCGCGCTGCTCTTCGCCGTGGTCGCGCTCGGCCTGCACGGTGTGTTCTACGCGGCCACCGACGGCGTCCTGATGGCCGCGGCCGGCCCGCTCATCCCGCGGGATCTCCGGGCGACCGGGCTGGCCGTCGTGCAGACCGGACAGGCCGGGGCGCGGATGCTCTCGTCCGTCCTCTTCGGACTCGCCTGGACGTTCTGGGACCTGCGGCCCGCGGTGCTCGTCGCCGCGGGCTGCCTGGTGGCCGTCGTCCTCGCGGCCGCGGTCGCGAAGCCGGTGCGGCCGTGAAGAAACTCGTCCTCGCCCTGGCCGGCACCGCGCTCCTGATCGCCGCGGCCGTCACCTACACCGTCAACGCCCGCCCCGGCGCCGCCGAGGCGGGACCGGCCGCGCAGCTCACGCTCGGTCCCGGTCAGCTGCTGTTCCGGCAGGTGTCGACCGGCCGCGTCGCCGCCGTCCCGCTGGTCGAGCCGGGAGCGAAACCGCAGGTCAGTGGCCTGAAATGCGACCGGTTCGCGGTGGCCGGGACCACCGCCGTCTGCCTGGCCGTGCGGCCCGGGACGCTCCCGCCGGTGACCGACGTCCTGGTCCTCGACGACCACCTCGCCGTCCGGCACTCCGAAGCCGTGGCCGGCACGCCGAGCCGCGCGCGGGTGTCGTCGGACGGCAAGCGCGTCGACTGGACGGTCTTCGTCACCGGCGACTCCTACGCGGCCACCGGCTTCTCGACCCGGGTCGGCGTCTACGAGGTCGACACCGGACGGCTGGTCAAGACGATCGAGGAACTGCCGGTGTTCGCCGACGGGCAGCGCTACTTCGCCGCCGACGTCAACTACTGGGGCATCACCTTCGCCCCGGACGGCAACCGCTTCTACGCGACGCTCGGCAGCAAGGGCAAGACGTACCTCGTCGAAGCCGACTACGCGCGCTTCCGCGGCAAAACCCTGCGCGAGAACGTCGAATGCCCGTCGCTGTCCCCGGACGGCACCCGGGTCGCGTTCAAGAAGAAGGTCGGCGACGGCGGCTGGCGGTTGTCCGTGCTCGACCTCAAGACGCTGGAGGAGACCGAACTCGCGGAGCCGCGCAGCGTCGACGACCAGGCGCTCTGGCTGGGTGACCGGGTCCTCTACGGGCTGGACGGCGCCGTCTGGGCGGTCCCGGCGGACGGCTCGGGGCGCCCGGAAAAGCTGGTCGGGGACGCCGCTTCGCCCGCCGTCACGGGGTGACGTCGACCGCCGCGAACAGCGTCCGCACGCACAGGTCGCGCAGCTCCTCCTGGGTGACCTTCGGCTGGTCGAGCCAGTCGAGGATGACCGTCGCGACGAACGTCAGCCAGCCGCGGACGGCCAGGCGGGTGGTCTCGGTGATCGGCGTCAGCAGGCTGAGCGCGTCCAGGATGCGCGACGCGTTCGCGGCCATCCCGGCTTCGCGGATCTCCCGGATCTCGCCGTCGGCGCCGCCGGTGGCGCGGTGCACGATCCGGTAGCCGTCCGGGTGCGTGCGCGCGAACTCGAGGTAGACGTCGAGCCCGGCCCGCAGCTGCTCGGTCACCGGCAGCGCCGGGTCGGGCTCGCTCATCTCCAGCAGCTGGTCGCGCTGGCCGCGGACGATCTCGGCGAAGAAGTCCTTCTTGGTCGGGAAGTAGTGGTACAGCAGGCCGCGGGAGACCTGCGCGATCTCGGCGACCTCCTCGATCCAGACCTCGTCGTACGGCCGCTTCGCGAACAACCCGGCCCCGATCGTCAGGAGCTGCTCGCGCCGCTGTTCGGTGCTCAGCCTCGTCCGCATCCCGCGAGCTTACTTGACACGGGTTCAGTAGCGGGGGATCGTGACGTTATTGGATTCGAATTCAATAGGGGGACGTCGTGGACACCACCGGCATTCCGCACCGGCCGGGCCGCCTGCCGGTGATCGGCGACCTGATCGGAGCCAACCCGCGCACGCCGCTGCAGGACACCCTGCGCATCGGCCGGAAGATCGGGCCGGTCTTCACGCGCAAGGTCTTCGGCTTCGAGATCGTCTTCGTCGGCGGCGTCGACCTGGTCACCGAGCTGAACGACGAGACGAAGTTCGGCAAGCACGTCGGCATGGGCATCGAGAACCTGCGCGCGGTCGCCGGCGACGGCCTGTTCACCGCCCACACCCACGAGCCGAACTGGCGGCTGGCGCACGACATCCTGCAGCCGGCCTTCTCCGCCGAGGCGATGCGCCGCTACCACCCCGTCATGCTGGACGTCGCCCGTGAGCTCGTCGCGCGCTGGGACGCCGCGACCGGGCCGGTCGACGTCGCCGCCGACATGACCCGGCTGACGCTGGAGACGATCGGCCTCGCCGGGTTCGGCTACCGCTTCGGCTCGTTCGAGCGCGCCGAACCGCACCCGTTCGTCACGGCGATGCTGCGTTCGCTGCGGTTCGCGCAGCTGCAGAACGTCAAGCTGCCGTTCGTCCGGCGCGCGTTCGCCGGGACGGCCGAGCAGAACCTGGCCGACATCGCCATGATGACCGACCTCGTCGACGAGGTCATCGAAGGGCGTCGGACCAGCGGTGAGGAGAGCCGCGACCTGCTCGGCCTGATGCTCACCGAGGGTCACCCGGCGACCGGCGAGCGGCTGGACCCGATCAACATCCGCAACCAGGCGATCACGTTCGTCGTCGCCGGCCACGAAACGACGTCGGGCGCGCTCTCGTTCGCGTTGTACTACCTGACGCGACACCCCGAGCTGCTGGAGAAGGCCCGCGCCGAGGTCGACGCCGTCTGGGGTGACCGCGAGCCCGCCTTCGGCGACGTCGCGAAGCTGCGTTACGTGCGCCGCGCGCTCGACGAGGCGATGCGGCTCTGGCCGACCGCGCCGGGTTACTCGCGCGAAGCCCGCGAAGACGTCGTCCTCGGCGGGAAGTACCGGCTGCGCAAGGGCGACTGGGTGATCGTGCCGCTGCCGCTGGTGCACCGCGACCCGGCGGCCTGGGGCCCGGACCCCGAGGCGTTCGACCCGGACCGCTTCGAGCCCGCGGCCGTGAAGAAGCGGCCGGCGCAGGCGTACAAGCCGTTCGGGACGGGCGAGCGCGCCTGCATCGGCCGCCAGTTCGCGCTGCACGAAGCCGTCCTAGCCCTCGGCATGGTGTTGCAGCGCTACGACTTCGAGGCCGACCCGGCGTACGAGCTCAAGATCGTGGAATCCTTGACGCTCAAGCCGAGCGGCTTCACCTTGCGCCCCCGGGTGCGGGATCGAGCGACCGCGACGGCGTGAGCTTCGTCCCGGCTCAGGACCGCAGGTAGCGCACCTGCGTGCCCTTGGACCGCTCGAACTCGTCGCGCCCGGCGAGGTGCTCGGGCACGCCGACCTCCCACCAGGCCCCGGCTTCGGTCCACGTCGACGGCTGGGTCTTGACGACCACGACCGCCGGGCGCTTCTCGGCCACCGCGGCCTCGCGGGCTTGGGCGTACGCCGAGCGGACGTCGTCCACTGTGGACGCCGTGAAGACCGAGCAGCCCAACGACTCCGCGTGGCGCGCGAAGTCGACGCGCGGGGGTGAGGCGTGTGAAGTCGTGCAGTCGGCGTAGAAGTTGTTGAACGGCTTCCCGCCCTGTCCCTGCTGCAGCCGCGCGATCACCGCGTAGCCGTCGTTGTCGCACACCACCGCGACGAACGGGTGCCCGGCGAACGCCGCCGAGAACAGCTCCGAGTTCAGCATCAGGTACGAGCCGTCGCCCAGCAACGTCGTGACCAGGCCGTCGTGGGCGATCGCCGCGCCCCACGCGCCGGACAGCTCGTAGCCCATGCACGAGAAGCCGTACTCGACGTCCATCGACACCGAGCCGGACCCGCGCCAGCCGCCGATCAGCTCGCCCGGCATCCCGCCCGACGCCGTCATGACGTAGTCATCCGCCGCGGACAGGTCGTTCACCACGCCGACGACCTGGGCGTACGACGGGACCTCCGACACCGCCGACCGCAGCGAGTCGATGTGCGCGTCCCACTTCGCGCGCTCGGTCGCCGCTCGCGACGTCCACGACGGGTCGACCCGCCAGCTCTCCAGCTGCGCGCCGAGGTCGGCCAGGCCCGCGTCCGCGTCGCCGACCACCGACAGCGCGCCGTGCTTGACCGCGTCGAACCTCGCCGCGTTCAGCGTGACCAGCCGGACGTCGGGGGAGAAGACCGTCCAGGACGCCGTGGTGAAGTCCTGCAGCCGGGTGCCGACGGCCAGGACGACGTCCGCCTCGGCCGCGACGACGTTCGCCGACGTCGAGCCGGTGATGCCCAGCGGGCCGGCGTTGAGGTCGTGCGTGTGCGGCACCAGGGTGCGACCCGCGGTGGTCTCGGTGACGGGAATGCCGTGCCGCTCGGCGAAGTCCAGCGCGCGCCGCCCGGCGCCGGAGTACCGGACGCCGCCGCCGAGCACCAGCAGCGGCCGCTTGGACGCGCGCAGCACGCCCGCGGCCTCGGTGACGGCCCGGCGGTCCGGGCGCGGCCGCAGCGGCCGGTGCGTGACCGGCTCGAACAGCGCCTCGGGGAAGTCGTACGTCTCCGCCTGGACGTCCTGCGGCAGCGCCAGGACGACCGGGCCCGCGTCGGCCGGGTCCGTGAGCACCCGCGCGACCTGCGGCAACGCCGAGAGCAGCTGCTCGGGCCGGGTGATGCGGTCGAAGTAGCGGCTGACCGCGCGGAAGGCGTCGTTGACCGTCGCGGTGCCGTCGCCGAAGGGCTCGATCTGCTGCAGCACCGGGTCCGGCGCGCGGCTGGTGAACGTGTCGCCCGGCAGCAGCAGGACCGGCAGCCGGTTCGCGTGCGCGACCCCGGCGGCGGTGACCATGTTCAGCGCGCCCGGCCCGATCGACGACGTCACGACGCCGACCTGCCGCCGGTGCGTCGCCTTCGCGTAGCCGACCGCGGCCAGGGCCATGCCCTGCTCGGTGTGCCCGCGCCAGACCGGGATCTCGCCGCGGTGCTCCTCCAGCGCGGTGCCGAGCCCGAGGACGTTGCCGTGCCCGAAGATCGCGAACACCCCCGGGAACAGCGGCACTTCACGGCCGTCGAGGGTTTCCGAACGCTGCGCGAGGATCCACTTGACCAGCGCTTGAGCCGTCGTCAGCTTCACCGGACCCGCCCTTCGTGGTCGGTGACCGGGCAGCGCGGGTCGAGGTCCTCGGGCTTCCAGGTGTCGCGGATCCAGCTGTGCGCCGGGTCGTCGCAGAACGCCATCGAGCGCTCGTCCGCCGGTCCGGCGAGGACGTTCAGGTAGTACATCGGGTAACCGGGCGCCGCGACGCACGGGCCGTGATAACCGCGCGGGATCAGGAAGACGTCGCCGTCGCGGACCGCGACGTCCTCGTCCAGCTCGCCGTCCGCGGTGTACGTCCGGTGCAGGCCGAAGCCCTCGCGTGATGGTGTCACGCCGTCCCGCCCGGCGATCCGGAAGTAGTAGATCTCTTCGTTGACGACCTCGCACTCGGACGCCTCGTCGTGCTTGTGCGGCGGGTACGACGACCAGTTGCCGCCCGGCGTGATCAGCTCGCACGCGTTGAGCTTGTCCGCGTGGTCCCACACCCCGGGCACGCCGAAGTTGGTCACCTGCCGCGTCGCCTGGCCGCTCCCGCGGACCTCGACCGGGACGTCTTCCGCCGGACCGTACTTAGGTTCGAGCCGGCGGGTGCAGCGGGCCATCGGCAGGGCTACCACCGCGCCGGTGGCCGACGTCAGCTCGACCTCGGCGTCGCGGGGGACGTAGGCGAAGTCCGTGACGCGGCTGAACACCGAGTCACGGCCTTCCAGCTCGAACTCCTCGTCGTCGACGCGGACCGTGAGCGAGCCGGACAGCGGCAGCACGAACGCCTCGAACTCGCCGGTCTCGATCGTGCGGGGAAGCCGACGGCCGATCTTGAGCACCTGCAACCCGGTGTACGCCCAGCCCGCCGCTTCCGGCGTCAGCACGATCGGGTCGGAGTCCTCGGACAGTGTCCCGTGTGGACGGTGCAACGCGCTCACTTCGCGGCCTCCAGAACCTTCGCGGCGGCATCGACGGCCGAGCCGACGTCGCCGCCGGGCGGGTAGAGCAGGGTACGGCCGACGACCAGGCCGCGGACGACGTCGTGGCGCAGCGTCCGGCCCCACGACGCCAGGTCGCCGGCCGGATCACCGGACGGCACGCCGCCGAGGATGACGACCGGGAGCGTCGTCGCGCCGAGGACCTCGGGCGAGTCGGTGGACGGCAGCTTCAGCCAGGTGTGCGCCGACGTCGTCCCGATGCCGGACGCGACCGTCACCGCTCGGGCCAGCGACGCGGGATCCTTCTGCAGCACCAGTTTCCCGCCTTCGCGGGTGTAGGGCAGCGGCTCGACCATCGCCATCAGCCCGTACGCGGCCAGCTCGGTGACGGCGGTCGCGCACGCCTGCAGTGTCGGGATCGTGCCCGGGTCGGAGTCGACCAGCCGCAGCAGCATCTTGCCGCCGTCGAGGCCGCAGTCGATCAGGCTCGCGGCGTCGTAGCCGGTGAACCGGTCGTCGATCTCCCAGTCCGCGCCGGCCAGGCCGCCGCGGTTCATCGAGCCGATCACGACCTTGTCGTGCAGCGCGCCGAGCAGCAGCAGCTCCTCGACGACGTCCGGGGTGCCGAGCAGCCCGTCGACCGCCGGGTTCGCCAGCGCGACGAGCAGCCGGTCCAGCAGCGTCCGCCGGTCGGCCATGGCGAGGGGGTCCTCGCCGACGCCGAGCGCGCCGCGGGCCGGGTGGTCGGCCGCGACCAGGAACAGCGTCCCGGTGTCGGACAGCAGCTTGGAACGCCGTTTGCGCGTCGCGTAGGCCTGGCGGACCGCGCCCGGGTTCGTGGCCCGGGTGTGCAGCAGCTCGCGCCAGCGGTCGTCGGTCAGCAAGGTCGTCACAGCAGCTCCTCGATCTCGGCGGCGGTCGGCATCGCGTCGGCGCACGCCAGCCGGGACGCGACCAGCGCGCCCGCCGCGTTCGCGTACTCGGCGATCCGCACCGGGTCCCAGCCGGACAGCAGCCCGTGGATCAGGGCGCCGCCGAAGCCGTCACCCGCGCCGAGGCCGCAGACGACGTCGATGCGCTGCGGCGGCACGGTCCAGCGGCCGTCCGGGGTGGCCACCAGCACGCCGTCCGCGCCCTTCTTGATCACCGCGAGCCGCAGCCCGCGCTCCAGCATCCGGTCCGCCGCTTCGTCCGGGTCCGCGGTGCCGACGGCGACCTCCACCTCGGTTCGGTTGCCGACCGCGACCGTGACGTGGTCCAGCATTGAGCCGATCTCTTCGCGGGCCTGCTCGACCGACGTCCAGAACATCGGCCGGTAGTCCAGGTCCAGCACGGTGTGCTCGCGGCGGCCCCGGGTTTCGAGGATCTTCCGCTGGGTCGCCCGGGCCGGTTCGACCGAGACGCCCGTGCCGGTGACCCACAGCAGCGGCACCGACTCCACGACGTCCCACGGCACGTCCGCCTCGGTGAGCGTGAGATCGGGCGCGACGGGGGAGCGGTAGAACAGCAGCGGCGGGTCCGCGGGCGGGTTCAGCTCGCAGAACACCACCGGCGTCAGCAGGTCCGGCGAAGTGCCCACATAGGACGGTGAGACGCCGAAGCCGCTCAGGGCCTGCCGGACGTAGTCGCCGAAGCCGTCCGGGCCGACCTTGGTCAGCACCGCCGCCGACCGCCCGAGCCGCGCGGCGGCGACCGCGACGTTGGTCGCGGTCCCGCCGAGCGACTTGGCGAAGGTACTGACGCCGGCCAGGGGGACGCCGCTCTGCTCGGGGTAGAGGTCGACGCCCACCCGGCCGATCGTCAACGCTTCAATAGTCATTTCGCCTCCGCGGGAAAGAGTGCGTCGGCGGGCCTCACTTCTTCTCCACCTGCCGCAGTTCGTGTTCGAGCGCTTCCAGTTCCGCACCGCCCGCCATCTGCCGGGTCAGCTCGTTGATGTCGATGTCCTTCTTCTCGTACGAACCGAGCGGCGCACCCCGCTTGAGCAGCAGGAACCGGTCCGCGACCGGGAACGCGTGGTGCGGGTTGTGCGTGATCAGCACGACGCCGAGGCCGCGATCGCGCGCCTGGGCGACGTACTTGAGCACCACGCCGGCCTGCTTGACACCCAGGGCCGCCGTCGGCTCGTCGAGGATCAGCACCTTCGCGCCGAAGTAGACCGCTCGCGCGATCGCGACGCACTGGCGCTCACCGCCGGAGAGCGTGCCGACCGGCTGCTCGACGTCCCGCAGGTCGATGCCCATGTCGGACAGCGCCTGCTTGGCCGTCTCGCGGCCCTTCTTGCGGTCCAGGGCCTTGAACGGGCCGAACCCGACCGTCGGCTCCGAGCCGAGGAAGAAGTTCCGCCAGACGCTCATCAGCGGCACCACCGCGAGGTCCTGGTACACGGTCGCGATGCCGTGGTCCAGCGCCTCGCGCGGCGAAGCGAACTTCACCGGCGTGTCCTCGACCAGGAACTCGCCGCGGTCGTGCTGGTGCACCCCGGCCAGGATCTTGATCAGCGTGGACTTCCCGGCGCCGTTGTCGCCGAGCACACAGGTGACCTCGCCCGCGTTGACCACAGTGGACACATCGCGCAAGGCGATGACGCTGCCGTAGGTCTTGCCGATGTCCCGTACCTCGAGAAGAGGACTCATCGCCGCACCCTTTCCGCGCGCCGCCGGAAGGCGTTGTTGACCAAGACCGCGGCCAGCAGCATGACCCCGAGGAACAGCATGAACCAGTCGCTGTTCCACTGGGCGAACACGATGCCCTGGCGGGCCATGCCGAAGATCAGCGCGCCGATCGCCGCGCCCACCGCCGAGCCGAAGCCGCCGGTGAGCAGGCAGCCGCCGATCACCGCGGCGATGATGAACTGGAACTCCAGCCCGATGCCCTGGTTGGCCTGCACGCTGGCGAAGCGCAGGATGTTGATCGAGCCGACCAGCCACGCGCCGGCGGCGGTGCCCATGAACAGCAGGATCTTCGTGCGCACCACCGGCACGCCGACCGAGCGGGCCGACACCTGCGACCCGCCGACCGCGAAGATCCAGTTGCCGAACCGGGTCCGCAGCAGCAGCCACGCGGCGATCGCCGTCACCACGATCCACCACACGATCGACGACTGGAACTCCGTGCCGCCGATGTCGAACGTCGACGCGAACAACCCGCCGGCCGACTCGTACCCGCTGGCCGAGCGCATCCCCGACACCTGGACGGTGTCGGTGACCAGCCGCGTCACGCCGAGGTTCAGCCCCTGCAACGCCAGGAACGACCCCAGCGTGACGATGAAGCTGGGCAGGCCGGTCTTCATGACCAGCCACCCGTTGAACGCGCCGACGCCGAGCGCGAACACCAGCGAGACCAGCAGCGCGAGCCAGACGTTCCAGCCCGCCTGCGTCGCCAGGATCGCGGTGACCAGCGACGTCGACGCCGTCATCACGCCCGCCGACAGGTCGAACTCGCCGCCGACCATGAGCAGCGCGACCACCACGGCCATGATGCCCAGCGTCGACGAGTCGTCGAGCCAGGTCGCCACGCCGAGCGGGCTGAGGAACTGGCCGGTGACGACCGAGAAGAAGACGAACACCAGGACGGCGCCCAGCAGCGCCCCGATCTCCGGCCGGACGACCAGCCGGTCGGTCAGGCTCTTCTTGGCTATTCGTTCGTCCGGTTCTGCCTGGATCGCTGCGGTCATTTCACTCCCCTTAGCGGGTGCCGCGCTGCGCGTACGGGGCCACGGTGTCGATGTTGGTCTTGTCGACGAAGCCCGGACCGGTCTGCACCGGGTGGCCGCCACCGATGGTGTTGCCGTTCTCCTTGTAGAGCTTGAGGAACACGATGGGCAGGTAGCCCTGCTCGTACTGCTGCTGGTCGACGGCGAAGAGGATGGTGCCCGCCTTGATGGCGGCCACGACGTCGGCGTTCAGGTCGAACGTCGCCACCTGCGCCTTCGAGCTGGCTTCCTTCGCCGCGTCCACCGCGCGGGCCGCGACCTGCGAGTTCAGCGCCAGGACCGCGTCGATCGACGGGTCGGCCTGCAGCGCGCCGCGGATCCGCGCCTGCGCGTCGGTCGGGTTGGAGATGTCGACCTGCAGTGTCGAGACGGTGCCGAAGGTCTGCTTCGCGCCGTCACAGCGCTGGTTCTGGCCGATGTTGCCGGCCTCGTGGATCACGCAGAGCAGCTTGGTCTTGCCGGCCGCCTTGAGCCGCTGCCCGGCACCCTGGCCGGCGAGGCCTTCGCTCTGCCCGACGTGCGCGATCGCGCCGAACGCGGCGCTCTGGTCCTCGCCCGAGTTGATCGTGACGACCGGGATGCCGGCCTTGACGGCGTTCTGGATCGACGTCTGCAGCGCCTGCGGGTTCGCCATCGACACGACCAGGCCGCCGACCTTCTGCGCGACGGCGTTGTCGATCAGCTTGGCCTGGTTGCCGGGGTCGCCGTCGGAGTAGTAGTCGACGCCCACGTTGAGGTCCTTGCCGGCCTGCTCGGCGCCGTTCTTGACGACGTTCCAGAACGCGTCACCGGCGCTGCCGTGGGTGACCACGGCGACCTGGAGCGGGCCGCTCGAACTCGGCGGCGCCGCGGCGGACGAGTTGGCGCCGGAGCTGCTGGTCGAGTTGTCGGCGCTGGGGCCGCTGCAGGCGGCGAGCACCAGGCCGGTGGCGGCGACGGCCGCCACCACGGCGAAGCTTCTCTTGAACGAAAACACAGTCACTCCTTTGGGACCAGTTAGAGGGCTTGCACGATCTTCG
Organism: Amycolatopsis sp. NBC_00348; assembly: GCF_036114655.1. Taxonomy (NCBI): domain Bacteria; kingdom Bacillati; phylum Actinomycetota; class Actinomycetes; order Pseudonocardiales; family Pseudonocardiaceae; genus Amycolatopsis; species Amycolatopsis sp. NBC_00348. The sequence continues at coordinate 10,438,678 of NZ_CP107994.1, forward strand.
CGAGTTCCGTGAGGCTGCGCTCGGTGTCGCGGCGAGGCACGTCGTCGGGGCTCGCCTCGCCGAGGGCGGTGTCCTGTTCGAGGACGTACCAGCCGTCGTAACCCGCCGCCTGGACGGAGCGCACCATCGACGCCACGTCCACGTCCCCCTCGCCGAGCGGGACGTAGAGGCCCCGCCCGACCGCTTCGGTGTAGCCGAGCCGCCCCGCGCGCACCTCGGCGGCCAGGTCCCCCTTGACGTCCTTCAGATGCACGTGCGCCACCCGCTCGGGAAACCGCTTCGCCAGCTCGACCGGATCGGTCCCGCCGATCATCAGGTGTCCGGTGTCGAGGCACAACCCCAGATCGGAGTCGCGCAGGAACCGCTCGACCTCGGCCTGCTGCTCCACGTGCGTCCCGATGTGCGGGTGCAGCACGGTGCGCAGGCCGTGACCACCGGCGATGTCCCGGATCCTGCCGGCGGTGTCGACGAGTGTCGCCCATTCGGTGTCGGTGAGCGCCGGGCGTTCGTCGTAACCGTCGAGCCCGGTCGCGGCGGCGAGCACGAGGACGTCGCCCCCGCACGCGGCGAACAGCGCGGCGGACTCCTCGGCTTCGGCGAGCGCTTTTTCCCGGTCGGCGTGCAGCACGACGGCGAGGAACCCGCCCACGAGCGTCAGGTCGTGCTCCCCGAGCAGCGCGCGCAGCTCGGCCGGGTCGCGGGGGAGGTACCCGGGCGGGCCCAGCTCCGTTGCCTGGACGCCGAGTTCCGCCATCTCGCGCAGCACGGTCGGCGCGTCCAGCACGCGGCCCCAGCCCGGGACTTCGCAGACGCCCCAGGAGATCGGGGCGGCGGCGACGCGGATCGTCGCTGACACAGAGGGCCTCCGTTGGTCCGTTGGAGCGCTCTATTGATTAGAGCGCTCTAATCTTGTAGCGTCCGTCACAGCAAAGTCAAGGGCTTGTTTCCGGCCCGTAACCCACAGGCGGGGAGGTGCGGCGATGGTGCGTCCGACCATGGAGGACGTGGCCGCGCGAGCGGGGGTTTCCCGCGCACTGGTCTCCCTGGTGATGAGGAATTCACCGAAGGTCTCCGACGCGCGGCGCACCGCCGTCCTGCGCGCGGCCGAGGAACTCGGGTACCAGCCGCACATCATGGCGCGGTCGCTGGCCAGCCGGACCTCGACGGTGCTCGGCGTGATGGTGAACGACCTGCGCAACGCGTTCTTCGCGGACATCGTCGAAGAGCTGGACAGCGCCGCGCAGGCGGCGGGCTTCGACCTCATCCTCAACACGGGCGGCCGCAGTCCCACGCGCGAGTGGAACGCCCTGCACAACCTGCTTTCCTTCCGGCCGGCGGGCATCGTCCTGCTGTCGCCGGTCGTGCCGGCCTCGGCGATCCAGGTCGCGGCCAAGCAGTGCCCGGTCGTGCTGGTCTCGCGCACCGCCCGCGCGTCCACAGTGGACACGGTGAACGACGACGGCGAGGCGGGCTCCGCGCTGGCCGTCGGCCACCTGGTCGGCCTGGGGCACCGGCGCATCGCCCACCTCGACGGCGGTGGTGCGGCCGGGGCGGCGCAGCGGCGGCGCGGCTTCGAGGCCGCCATGCGGGGGCACGGTCTCGAGCCGATCGTCGTGCGCAGCGAACACACCGACATCGGCGGCGAGAACGCCGTGCGGGAGCTGCTCACCGCGTACGCGCGCCCGGAACTGCCGACGGGGCTGGTCGCCGGCAACGACTTCAACGCCGTGGGGGCGATTTCGGCCCTCGAGGAAGCCGGGCTGCGCGTGCCGGAGGACGTGTCGGTCGTCGGCTACGACAACACGTCGCTCGCCGCGTTGCGCCACCTCTCCCTGACCACGGTGGACCAGCCGCGCAAGGACATGGCGCGGCTGGCCTTCGAAGCCCTGCTCGAACGCGTGCGCGGGGAGCGCACCGAGCCGGTCCGGCACCTGCTGCACCCGTCCCTGGTGGTCCGGTCGACCACCGCACACGCATAGGAGACTCCGTGTCCGAACTCGTCCAGCACTGGATCGACGGCGCCCGCACGGCCGGGGTGTCGTCCCGCCGCGGCGACGTCTACCAGCCCGCGACCGGGGAGGTGGCCAGGCAGGTCGTCCTGGCCGGACCGTCCGATGTGGACGCCGCGGTGGCGTCGGCCGTCAAGGCGTCGCTCGACTGGTCGGACAGCTCGCTGTCCGCCCGCACCCGCATCCTGTTCAAGTTCCGCGAGCTGGTCGACGCGCACCGCGACGAGCTGGCCGCGCTGATCACCGCCGAGCACGGCAAGGTCCTGTCGGACGCCGCGGGCGAGGTGCAGCGCGGCCTGGAGGTCGTCGAGTTCGCCTGCGGCATCGCCCAGGTGCTCAAGGGCGAGCACTCCGACCAGGTCTCCCGCGGCATCGACGCGTACTCGCTGCGCCAGCCGCTCGGCGTCGTCGCCGGCATCACGCCGTTCAACTTCCCGGTGATGGTGCCGATGTGGATGTTCCCGATCGCCATCGCCTGCGGCAACACGTTCGTGCTCAAGCCGTCCGACCGCGACCCGTCGGCGTCGGTCCGCCTCGCCGAGCTGTTCGCCGAGGCCGGGCTGCCGCCGGGCGTGCTCAACGTCGTCCAGGGTGACGCCGAGGCGGTCAACGCGCTGCTCGTGCACCCCGACATCGCCGGGGTGTCGTTCGTCGGCTCGACGCCGATCGCGCGGCACGTCTACGAGACCGGGACGGCCGCGGGCAAGCGCGTCCAGGCGCTCGGCGGCGCGAAGAACCACATGATCGTGCTGCCGGACGCGGATCTCGACGGCGCGGCCGACGCCGCGGTGTCCGCGGGCTACGGCAGCGCGGGGGAGCGGTGCATGGCGATCTCGGTCGTGGTGGCGGTCGGCGACCGCGGTGACGACCTGGTCGCCGCGATCGCGTCCCGGACCCGTGAGCTGAGGACCGGGCCGGGTACCGACGAGACGTCGCAGATGGGGCCGGTCGTCACCGGCGCCGCGCGCGACCGGATCGTGTCCTATGTGGACGCGGGCGAGCAGGCCGGCGCGTCCCTGGTCGTCGACGGCCGGACCTTCGCGGGGCCCGGCGCCGGGTTCTGGGTCGGGCCGACGCTGTTCGACCACGTGACCACCGACATGTCGGTCTACACCGACGAGATCTTCGGCCCGGTGCTGGTGGTCGTGCGCGCGGGCACCTTCGAGGAGGCGCTCGCGCTGGTGAACGCCAACCCGTACGGCAACGGCACGGCGATCTTCACCACCGACGGCCAGGCCGCGCGCGAGTTCGAGCGCCGTGTGCAGGTGGGCATGGTCGGCATCAACGTCCCGATCCCGGTCCCGATGGCCTACTACTCCTTCGGCGGCTGGAAGGACTCGCTGTTCGGCGACACCCACGTCCACGGCGCCGAGGGCGTCCGGTTCTACACGCGGGCGAAGGCCGTGACGTCGCGCTGGCCGCGGCAAGCGCAGGGCGTCGACCTGGGCTTTCCGACGCACCGCTGAGTTTCCGACTTTCGCACACAGGAGGGTTTACGACGATGAGGCTGGGATTGGCGGGCACCGGGCGGATCGGCACCGCGCACGCGGAGACGCTCAAGGGGTTCGACGAGGTCGAGTCGGTCCTGGTGGCCGACGTCGACACCGCGCGCGCTCAGGCCGCGGGCGCGAAGCTGGGAGTGGAGGTCGCGGCGAGCATCGAGGGGCTGTTCGCCGCGGGCCTCGACGGGCTGGTCGTCACCGCGGCCACCGACGCCCACCCGGGGCTGATCATCGCGGCCGTCGACGCGGGCCTGCCGGTGTTCTGCGAGAAGCCGGTCGCGGCCGACATCCCGGGCACCCTGGCGGTGATCGACCGGATCGGCGCGTCCGACGTCCCGGTCCAGATCGGCTTCCAGCGCCGGTTCGACGCGGGTTACGCGGCGGCGCGGGCGGCCGTCGCGTCGGGTGAGCTGGGCTGGCTGCACACGCTGCGCGCGACGACGTTCGACCCGGCGCCCCCGCCGGCGGAGTACGTGGCGCACTCGGGCGGGCTGTTCCGCGACTGCGGCGTCCACGACTTCGACATCATCCGCTGGGTGAGCGGCCGCGAGATCGAGGAGGTCTACGCGATCGGCGCCAACCGCGGCGAGCGGTTCTTCGCCGACGCGGGCGACGTCGACACGGCGGCGGCCACCCTGACCCTGGACGACGGCTCCTTGGCGACGGTGTCCCTGACCCGCTACAACGGCGCGGGTTACGACGTCCGCCTGGAGGCGCTCGGTTCGGTCTCCGGCGTGGTCGTCGGCCTGGACGACCGGGCGCCGCTGCGCTCGGTCGAGCCGGGGGTCCCGCCGCTGCCCGGTCCGGCGTACCCGGGCTTCATGGAACGCTTCCGCCCCGCGTACACAACCGAACTGCGCGCGTTCCTCGACGTCGTCGCCGGCCGCGCGCCATCACCGTGCGTCGCGGCCGACGCGCTCGAAGCGTTCTACATCGCCGAAGCGTGCGAAGTCTCGCGCCGCGAGCGCCGCCCGGTGAAGCTGACGGAGGTCCGCCGCTGACGTTGTGATGGAGGAGCCGACACGCGTGATTGCAAAGCCGACACGCGTGATTGCAAAGCCGACACGCGTGATTGGGGGGACGACACGCCGCGAGCTGGTCGTGTCGTCGCTTCAATCACGCGAGTTGACCTCTCAATCACGCGTGCCGGCCTTCTGATCACGGGCGGAGGAGCTTGCGGACTGTGCGTTCCACCAGGTCGGCGGCCTTCGGCGGGGGAGTGCGGCCGGTCGAGAGGTAGCGGTGGACGATCGCGCGCGGGATCTCGACCAGGGCCAGCACGACGTCCTCGTCGGTACAGCCGGTGAGCGGGGGCAGCGAGAGCGTCGCCTGTTTCAGGGCCGTGCGGAGTTCCTCCTCCGCGGCGGTCAGAGCCGTGGCGGCTTCGGGGGACCAGTCGGCGGGGCCGAAGGCCTGCTTGCCCGCGTCGAGGACCCGGGCGCCGTCGGGGTGCTTGCGGCACCAGCGGACGACGCTCGTCGCGGCCTCGACCGCCGCGTCCACCGAGGCCGCGTCGCCGAGGGTCTCGACGAACAGGTCCTGGAAGTCGCGCAGGGTGCGGAGCCAGAGCGCGGCCAGCAGTGCCGGGCGGTCCGGGAAGCGGTGGTAGATCGAGCCGTTCGGCGCGCCCGCGGCCTTGGCCGTCGCGGCCATCGTGACCGCGCGGGCACCGCCCTCGGCGAACAACGTCGTCGCGGCGTCGAGGAACTGCGCTGTGGTGTGCGTCGCCGGCCGGCCCATGGTTCTGGAGACTATCCTCTGATACGTTCTGGAGGACAGTCTCCAGAACGGAGGGTTGTGCCATGATCCGCAACGTCCACACCCGGAGGTTCCCGCGGCCGGTGCCGCCGGAGCTGCTGGCCACGCTCGGCACGGACGACGACCGTCTCTGGCCGGTCGCCGACTGGCCGCCCACCCGCCTCGACGGCCCGCCCGTCCCGGGCACGACCGCCGGTCACGGCCCGGTCCGGTACGTCCTCGAAGAGGTCGCGCCCGATCGCCTGCGGTTCCGCTTCACGGCGCCGACAGGCCTGCACGGCTACCACGAGTTCACGATTTCGGGTGACGCGCTGACGCACGTCCTGGAAGGCACCCTGCACGGCTGGACCCGCCTGAGCTGGCCACTGGTGTTCCGCCCCCTGCATGACGCGCTCCTGGAGCAACTGCTGGACCGCGCCGAACTGGCCGTGACCGGCCGGGTGTCCCGGCCGGTGAAGTGGTCGCGCTACGTCCGTTTCCTGCGCGCACTGGCCCGAAACCGGTCGCGGTCGCCACGGCCGTCCGCCACACTCCGGGCGTGATCCTGACACCACTGGACGAGCCCGCACTGGCGCGGCTGCTGGAGGCCGCCGTCGCCGGCGCGGACCCGCTGGAGGTGATGCCCCCGGCCGACGGCCCGCCCGGCTGGACGGCTCAGCGCCGCGCGGCGTTCCTGGAGTTCCACCGGGCCAGGTCGCTGCGCCCGGAGACGGCGGTGGAGCGCACGTGGGTGGTCGACGTCGAGGGAACCGCGGTCGGCGCGGCCCGCCTCGAACGTCACGGCGACGCGGTGGAGGCGGGCATCTGGCTGAGCCGCGACGTCCGCGGCCGGGGGATCGGCAAGCAGGTGACGGCGTCGCTGCTGGACCTGGCGAAGGACAGCGACGCGACGAGGTTCGTCGCCTCGACCACCGCGGACAACCGCGGAGCCCGGACCCTGCTGAGCGGAATCGGCGCGAGCCTGGCCACGGAAGGCGACGACGTGGCGGCGGAACTACCGCTGAGCTGACTTCAGCCGGGGCAGGATCTCCGTGCGGACGTACTCCAGGGCGTCCCGCTCCGGGAGGATGTGCGGCCCCTGCACCCACCGCACCCCGTGCCGGGCCGCCGCGGCCGTGAGGCGCTCCCGCAGCGGGCCCACCACTCCGGCGCCCAGCACCAGCGCGTCCACGACGCCCAGGCGGGACAGCGCCGCTTCCTCCGAAGCGACGCCGTCCGCGGCGAAACCCGCCGCGGACAGCGCCGCCGTCACCCTCGAGACCGTGGCCGGGTTGCGGCCGAACAGCAGCACGTTCATGCCGCCCAGCGTCCAACCTCAAGGGCGCTTGAGGTCAAGACCCAGGTCAAGACCTCAGTCGAGCTGCAGCTCCGGGGAGTACATCTCGATCCAGTGGTACAGGTCGAGCAGCCGGTCCAGGCCGATGCGGGCGCCCGGGTCCATGGTGGCCGAGTCCACTTCGGACACCCGGTGCGCCCAGGCCTTGTCGACCAGGCCGAACACCGCGTGGTTCGGCTCCGCGAGGACCTCCTTGACCTGCTGCTGCAGCGCCGCCGCGTAGCCCGGGTCCTGCGTCGAGGGGTACGGGCTCTTCACCCGCTGAGCCACCGACTCCGGGAGGACGTGCTTGGTCGCGTGCCGCAGGAGGCTCTTCTCGCGGCCGTCGAACGTCTTGAGCGACCACGGCGTGTTGTAGACGTACTCGACCAGCCGGTGGTCGCAGAACGGCACGCGGACCTCCAGGCCCACCGCCATCGACGCGCGGTCCTTGCGGTCGAGCAGCATCCGCACGAACCGCGTCAGGTGCAGGTTGCAGATCGTCCGCATCCGCGCTTCCTGCGCGGACTCGCCGTCGAGGTGGTCCACCGACGAGACCGCCGTCGCGTACTGGTCCGCGATGTAGGTCTCGAGGTTGAGCTTGCGCACCAGCTCGGGCGTGTAGAGCGACGCCCGGTCCTCCATCATCGAGTTCCGGAACGCCAGCCACGGGAACGTGTCGGCGTTGACGGCCTTCTCGTCGTGGAACCAGCGGTAGCCGCCGAACACCTCGTCGGCCGACTCGCCCGACAGGGCCACCGTCGACTCGCCGCGGATGGCCTTGAACAGCAGGTACAGCGACGTGTCCATGTCACCGAGGCCGGCCGGGATGTCACGGGCCTTCAGCACCGCGCGCCGCACCGCCGGGTCGCTCAGCTCCGCCGGGTTCAGCATGACGTTCTGGTGCGCGGACCCGACCAGGTCGGCGACGTCGCGGATGTAGGGCGAGTCCGCGGTGTCGCGCATCTCGTCCGGCTTGAAGTTCTCCTCCTGGCCGAAGAAGTCGACGGAGAACGTCCGCAGCTGCTCGCCCTGCTCGGCGAGGTGGGGCGCGGCGAGGCCGGTGACGGCGCTGGAGTCCAGGCCGCCGGACAGCAGCACGCAACGCGGGACGTCGGCGACGAGCTGGCGGTGCACGATGTCGGTCATCAGCTCGCGGACGCGTTCGACCGTGGTCTCCTGGTCGTCCGTGTGCTGCTTGGCGTCGAGCTTCCAGTACGTGCGGGTGCGGATGCCCTCGCGCGACACGGTGACGATCGTGCCGGGCTGGACCTCCTCCATGTCCTTCCACAGCGACCAGCCGGGGCGCTTGGTGAACGCCATCAGCTCGCGCAGGCCGTCGGTGTCGACCACCTTGCGGGCGAGCGGGTTCGCGAGGATCGCCTTCGGCTCGGAGCCGAACAGCACACCGTCGGCCGTCGGGTAGTAGTAGAACGGCTTGATGCCCATCCGGTCGCGGATCATCACGAGCCGGTCGTCGCGCTCGTCCCAGATCGCGAAGGCGTACATACCGTTGAGGTGGTCGACGACGGCGTCGCCCCACTGCAGGTAGCCGTGCAGCACCACTTCGGTGTCGCTGTCGGTCTCCCACTTGTGGCCGAGCTTCGTGAGCTCGTCCTTCAGCTCGGTGAAGTTGTACGCCTCGCCGCTGTAGACCATCGCGACGTCGCCGTTCGGCGTGTGCACGGACATCGGCTGCCGGCCGCCGGGCAGGTCGATGATGGCGAGGCGCCGGTGGCCGAGCGCGACGTGCGTGCGCACCCAGGTGCCGACGCCGTCCGGACCACGGCAGGCCATGGTCTCCGTCATGGCGTCCACGACGTCCTGCCGGCGCGTGAGGTCGGCGTCGTAGGAAACCCAGCCGGCGATACCGCACATACGGACCCCTCCAAGCTTTTACTTAGCTAGTACAACTATCGGTAACACAGGTGTAACACGGGGAGAACATCTTGTCTGCCCGAATTGCGCGTTCCGCGCTCATTCGATCACGCAGTGTGCCGTGAGTCACTCACCAACCACGGTCGCGCCGAGGTAAAGGCAAACGCTTGCGTGACCGGCGCCACCCGCCATAAAGACGGCGTAAATGCGCATCAGGACGGCGTTAACGCGCCGTCAGCCACCCTCCGCGGCGGGCCGGAACGGCCGCACAGTTGGCCTCGTCCCTGGTCACCGAAAGCGGTGACCTGTCCTGAGAGGTGCCTAGTGGCCGACTTGCTGTACGCCGTTCTCCTGATCGGCATTTTCGTCGTTATCGCGCTGGCGCTGCGTGGCTTGGAGAAGCTGTGAGCGGCGCGGGCACCGTGGCCAACGTCGTCGGCGGACTGCTGGCGCTGGGCCTTCTCGTCTACCTGTTCGTCGCCTTGATCAGGCCGGAGAAATTCTGATGTCCGACACCGCGGCCGGGCTGGTCCAGCTCGGTCTCCTCCTCGTCGCGCTCGCCGTGGTTTACAAACCACTCGGCGACTACATGGCGCGCGTCTTCTCCACCGAGAAGCACCTGAAGCTCGAGAAGGGCCTCTACAAGCTGTTCCGCGTCAACCCGGACTCCGAGCAGCGGTGGCCGACCTACGCCGCCGGCGTGCTCGGCTTCTCGTTCGTCTCGGTCGTCCTGCTCTACCTGCTGCAACGGCTGCAGCCGATCCTGCCGTGGAGCCTGGGCCGCGGCTCGGTGAGCCCCGGCGTCGCGTTCAACACGGCGATCTCCTTCGTCACCAACACGAACTGGCAGTCCTACGTCCCCGAGACGACGATGGGCCACTTCGTGCAGATGGCCGGGCTGACCGTGCAGAACTTCCTGTCCGCGGGCGTCGGGCTGGCCGTCGCCATCGCGCTGACCCGCGGGTTCATCCGCTCGCGGACCGACCGGCTCGGCAACTTCTGGGTGGACCTCACGCGCGGCACCGTCCGCGTCCTGCTGCCGATGGCCTTCGTGTTCGCGCTCGTGCTGATCGCCCTCGGCGTCGTGCAGAGCCTCAAGGCGGGCGTCGCCGTCACCAACCCCGACGGCAGCCAGAGCACCATCGCGCTGGCCCCGGCGGCGAGCCAGGAGGCGATCAAGGAGCTCGGCACCAACGGCGGCGGCATCCTCAACGCCAACTCGGCGCACCCGTTCGAGAACCCCAACGTCTGGACGAACCTGATCGAGCTGTTCCTGATCCTGGTGATCCCGGTCAGCCTGACCCGCACGTTCGGCAAGCTCGTCGGCAAGCCCAAGCAGGGGTACGTCCTGCTCGGCGTGATGAGCCTGCTGTGGGCCGCGTCGCTGGCGATCATCTGGTTCTCCGAGGCCAAGGCGAGCAACCCGGCCGCGCTGGCCGCCGGGGCGAGCATGGAGGGCAAGGAACAGCGGTTCGGCATCTCGAGCACGTCGATCTTCGCCGACACCACCACCGGCACGTCCACGGGCGCGATCAACGGCGCCCACGACAGCCTCTCGGGCCTCGGCGGCGGCGGTCCGCTGCTCAACATGCTCTACGGCGAGATCTCGCCGGGCGGCGTCGGCACCGGCCTCTACGGCATCCTCGTGATGGCGATCATCGCGATGTTCCTGGCCGGCCTGATGGTCGGGCGGACGCCGGAGTACCTGGGCAAGAAGCTCGGCAAGCGCGAGGTCACCTGCGCGGCGATCTCGATGCTGGCCATGCCGCTGGTCGTGCTCCTGGGCAGCGGGATCGCCCTGATGCTGCCGGGCACGGCGGGCGCGCTCGGCAACAGCGGCGCGCACGGGCTGTCCGAAATCCTCTACGGCTACGCCTCGACCGGCAACAACAACGGCAGTGCGTTCGGCGGCCTGACCGCGACGAGCGACTGGTTCCAGTCGTCGTTCGGCGTCGCCATGGCGCTCGGCCGGTTCATCCCGATCGTCGCCGTGCTCTGCCTGGCCGGATCCCTGGCCGCGCAGCGGAAGGTCCCCGAGACCGCGGGGACGCTGCCCACCACCGGGCCGCTGTTCGCCACCATGCTCACCGGCACGGTGGTGCTCGTCGCGGCCCTCACGTTCATCCCGGCGCTCGCGCTCGGGCCCATCGCGGAGGCACTCGCATGACCGTCACCGAAGAACGACCTCAGGTGACCCACGAAGAGCACACCGGTCGCGTCGGCGCCGGGGTCTTCAGCCCCCGCCAGCTCTGGACGTCGCTGCCGGATGCCTTCAAGAAGCTCAACCCGAAGCACCAGCTCGCCAACCCGGTGATGTTCGTGGTGTGGGTCGGCTCGGCGCTGACCACCGTCTTCGCCGTCACCGACCCGAGCGTCTTCACCATCCTCATCGCGATCTGGCTGTGGTTCACGGTCATCTTCGCGAACCTCGCCGAGGCCGTCGCCGAAGGGCGCGGCAAGGCGCAGGCGGAAAGCCTGCGGCGGTCGAAGAAGGAGACCGTCGCGCGGCGCCTCACCGCGAACGGCGACGAGGAGCAGGTGCCCGGCGCCGAACTGCGCGTCGGCGACCTCGTGGTCGTCGAGGCCGGCCAGGTGATCCCGGGTGACGGCGACGTCGTCGAGGGCATCGCGACCGTCGACGAGTCGGCCATCACCGGCGAGTCCGCGCCGGTCATCCGCGAGTCCGGCGGCGACCGCAGCGCCGTCACCGGCGGGACGACCGTGCTGAGCGACCGGGTCGTCGTGAAGATCACGACCAAGCCGGGCGAGTCCTTTGTGGACCGCATGATCGCTTTGGTGGAAGGCGCTTCCCGGCAGAAGACGCCGAACGAGATCGCGCTGACCATCCTGCTGGCCACGCTGACCATCATCTTCCTGCTCGCCGTCGTGGCGCTGCAGCCGATGGCCGGCTACTCCGGGTCCGAGCAGTCGGTGATCGTGCTGACGGCGTTGCTGGTCTGCCTCATCCCGACGACGATCGGCGCGCTGCTGTCCGCCATCGGCATCGCCGGGATGGACCGGCTGGTGCAGCGCAACGTCCTCGCGACGTCCGGCCGCGCGGTCGAGGCCGCGGGCGACGTCTCGACGCTGCTGCTCGACAAGACCGGCACCATCACCTTCGGCAACCGCCGGGCCACCGAGCTGATCCCGGTGGGATCGTCCACTCCGGACGACCTCGCCCGCGCGGCCCGGCTGGCGAGCCTCGCCGACGAAACGCCCGAAGGACGCAGCGTCGTCGAGCTGACCGAGGCCCACGCGGGTGACGACGTGCACGGCGAGTTCGTGCCCTTCACCGCGCAGACCCGGATGAGCGGGCTCGACGTCGGTGACCGGCGGATCCGCAAGGGTGCGGCGAGTGCCGTGCGCGCGTGGGTGCGTGACAACGGCGGGCAGTTCCCCGACGAGACCGAGCGTGTGGTCGACGAGATCAGCGCCCAGGGCGGCACGCCGCTGGTGGTCGCCGAAGACACCGTGGTGCACGGCGTGATCCGGCTGTCCGACGTCGTCAAGCCGGGCATGAAGGAGCGCTTCAAGGAACTGCGGGCAATGGGCATCAAGACGGTGATGATCACCGGCGACAACCCGCTCACCGCCAAGGCCATCGCGGCGGACGCCGGCGTCGACGACTACCTCGCCGAGGCCAAGCCCGAAGACAAGATGGCGCTCATCAAGAAGGAGCAGGAAGGCGGCCGCCTGGTCGCGATGACCGGCGACGGCACCAACGACGCGCCCGCGCTCGCGCAGTCCGACGTCGGCGTCGCGATGAACACCGGCACGTCGGCCGCGAAGGAGGCCGGCAACATGGTCGACCTCGACAGCGACCCGACGAAGCTGATCGAGATCGTCGAGATCGGCAAGCAGCTGCTGATCACCCGCGGCGCGCTGACGACGTTCAGCGTGGCGAACGACCTCGCGAAGTACTTCGCGATCCTGCCGGCGATGTTCACCGGCATCTTCGCCCAGCTCGGCGCGTTGAACATCATGCATCTGGCCACACCGAAGTCGGCGATCCTCTCCGCCGTCATCTTCAACGCGCTGATCATCGTCGTGCTCATCCCGCTGGCCCTGCGCGGCGTGCGGTACAAGCCGTCGTCGGCCTCGGCCCTGCTGCGCCGCAACCTGCTCGTCTACGGCCTCGGCGGCATCGTCAGCCCCTTCCTCGGGATCTGGCTGATCGACCTGCTCGTGCGCCTCATCCCTGGAATCGGGTGAACTCGTGAACACTCTCGTCAAGCAGACCTGGGCCGGCCTGCGCGTGCTGATCGTGATGACGGTCCTGCTCGGGGTGATCTACCCCCTGGCCGTGTGGGCGATCGCCCGCATCCCGGGGCTGGAGGGCAACGCCGAAGGCTCGGTCGTCACGCAGAACGGCCAGGCCGTCGGGTCGTCGCTCATCGGCGTCGACCCGGTGCCCGCCGACCCGGCGAAGGACCCGTGGTTCCACAACCGGCCTTCGGCGCTCTCGAAGGACGCGCTCGGCCCCGGCGACCCGTCGACGTCCGGCGCGTCCAACAAGGGCCCGTACAACGAGGACCTCGTGAAGACCATCGGCGAGCGGAAGGACGCCATCGCGAAGTGGGAAGGCGTGTCACCCGATCAGGTACCGCCGGACGCGGTGACGGCGTCGGGTTCCGGGCTCGACCCGGCGATCAGCGTGGCCTACGCCGACCTCCAGATCGCCCGCGTCGCCCGGGTGACGGGGTTGCCGGCGGATCGGGTGAAGCAGCTCGTCGAAGCGAACACGTCGGGCGCCGGGATCGGTGTCCCCGGGGTGAATGTGCTCCAGCTCAACTTGGCCGTGCAAGGTGCGGCCGGAGGGGCACACTGACAGCGTGACCAGTACGAAGAAGCCGCGCCGGGGGGAGCTGAGGATCTACCTCGGCGCGGCTCCGGGCGTCGGCAAGACCTTCGCCATGCTCGGCGAGGCGCGGCGCCGGCTCGACCGCGGCACCGACGTCGTCGCCGGGCTGGTGGAGACGCACGGCCGCGAGAAGACCGCGGTGCTGCTCGAGGACCTCGAGATCGTGCCGCGCCGGCACGCCGAGCACCGCGGTCGCGCCTTCGAGGAGATGGACGTCGACGCCATCCTCGCCCGCGCGCCCGAGGTCGCCGTCGTCGACGAGCTGGCGCACACCAACGTGCCGGGCTCGCGCAACGCCAAGCGCTGGCAGGACGTCGAGGAACTCCTGGAAGCCGGCATCGATGTGCTGTCGACGGTCAACGTGCAGCACCTGCAGAGCCTCAACGACGTCGTCGAGCGCATCACCGGCGTCACGCAGCAGGAGACCGTGCCCGACGAGGTCGTCCGCCGCGCCGAGCAGCTCGAGCTGGTCGACATCACGCCCGAGGCGCTGCGGCGGCGGCTCGCGCACGGCAACGTCTACCCGGCCGAGCGGATCGACGCCGCGCTCGGCAACTACTTCCGCCCCGGCAACCTCACGGCGTTGCGCGAGCTGGCCCTGCTGTGGGTGGCCGACCAGGTCGACGTCGCGCTGCAGCGCTACCGCGCCGAGCAGCAGATCACCGACACGTGGGAGACGCGCGAACGCGTCGTCGTCTCCATCACCGGCGGGCCGGAGAGCGAGACGCTGATGCGCCGCGCCAGCCGGATCGCCACCCGCGCCGGCGCCGAGCTGCAGGTGCTGCACATCCTGCGCGGCGACGGCCTGTCCGGGCTCGGCCCCACCGCGATCGCCCGCTGCCGCACCCTCGCCGAGGAGGTCGGCGCGACGTTCCACACGGTCGTCGGCGACGACGTCCCGACCGCGCTGCTGGACTTCGCCCGTGGCGTCAACGCGACCCAGCTGGTGATCGGCACGTCACGCCGTTCGCGCGTGGCGCGGCTGTTCGACGAGGGCATCGGCGCGACGGTGGTCCGCCAGTCCGGTCCGATCGACGTCCACATGGTCACCCACGCCGAAGCCGGCGGCCGGCTGCGCGCCCGGCTCGGCGCGAGCCCGCTGGGGTTCTCGCGGCTGGTCGCGGGCTGGGTGCTGAGCGTCGTGCTGCCGGTGCTGGTGACGGTCATCGGGCTATTCGTGCGCACCGGGTTCGACTTCGCCACCGACGTCATCTCCTACGTGCTGGCCACGGTCGTCGTCGCTCTGGTCGGCGGCCTCGGCCCGGCGCTGGTCGCGGCCGTGCTCGGGGCCGGGCTGCTCAACTTCTTCTTCACGCCGCCGCTGTACACGCTCACCGTGCACACCCCGCAGAACCTCGTGACGCTGATCGCGATGGTCGTGGTCGCGGTGCTCGTCGCGCTGGTCGTCGACGCGGCCGCGCGCCGGGCGACGCAGGCGGCGCGGGCGCGGACCGAGGCGGCGCTGCTCGCCTCCTACGCGCGGACCGTGCTGACCCACGCGAACCCGATCGAGCGGCTGCTGGAGAAGGTCCGCGAGAACTTCGCGCTGACTTCGGTGACACTGCTGGAAAAGCGCGAAGGCGAGTGGCGGGGCGTGGCGACGGCGGGGGAGCACCCGTGCGCCGACCCGGACGAGGCCGACGTCGACATCGCCGTCACCGCCGACGTCCACCTCACGTTGCGGGGGCGCGCGCTGCCCGCGGCGGACCGGCGGGTGCTGGAGGCCGTGGCCGGGCAAGCGCTGCTTTCGCTGCGGCAGCAGCGCAGTGCCGACGCCGCGGCGAAAGCCGAGCGCAAGGCCGAGGCCACCGAGCTGCGCACGACGTTGCTTTCGGCCGTCGGGCACGACCTGCGGACGCCGTTGACGTCGATCAAGGCGTCCATCGGCAGCCTGCGCGCACCCGACCTGCAACTGTCCGAAGAGGACACCGCGGAGCTGATGGAAGCCATCGAACTGTCCGCCGACCGGCTGGCCGGGCTGATCGACAACCTGCTGGATTCGTCGCGGCTGGCCACCGGCGCGGTGGTGCCGCTCCTGCGTCCGGTCGGCTACGACGAGGTCGTCGCGCACGCGTTGTCCAATGTGGACGCCTCGGACGCGGTGGTCGTCGCGGTCGACGACCAGCTGCCGTCGGTGCTCGCCGACCCGGGCCTGCTGGAACGGGTGGTGGCGAACGTGCTGGACAACGCGCTGCGGCACGGCGGGGGCCGGGTGTCGGCCCGGGCCAGCGCCCACTCCGGCCACGTCGAGCTGCGGATCGTCGACCACGGCAAGGGCCTGCGGAAGGGGACGGCGGACTCGGCGTTCGCGCCGTTCCAGCGGCTCGGCGGCGACCGGGACGCGACGCCGGGGGTCGGGCTCGGGCTGTCGGTGGCGAAGGGGTTCACCGAGGCGATGGGCGGCACGATCCGCGCCGAGGACACCCCGGGCGGCGGGCTCACGGTCGTCGTCTCGCTGCCCGCTGAGAGCGTCACGTACAAAGTCGAAGAGGGGGTGCGATGACCGACATCGGGGCCACCGTGCTGGTGGTGGACGACGAGCCGCAGATCGTGCGGGCACTGCGGATCAACCTCACCGCGCGCGGCTACAAGGTGATCACCGCCCACGACGGCACGGCCGCGCTCAAGGCCGTCGCCGAGACGAAGCCGGACGTCGTCGTGCTCGACCTCGGCCTGCCCGACCTCGACGGCACCGAGGTCATCGCCGGCCTGCGCGGCTGGACGACGGTCCCGATCATCGTCCTGTCCGCCCGCGGCGACTCGGCGGACAAGGTCCAGGCGCTCGACGCGGGCGCCGACGACTACGTCACCAAGCCGTTCGGCATGGACGAGCTGCTGGCGCGGCTGCGCGCCGCTGTCCGCCGCTCGGCGGTGGCGGGCGCCGACGACGTGGACGCGGTGGTGGACACGGCGTCGTTCAGCATCGACTTGGCGGCGAAGAAGGTCCGCCGCGACGGCCACGAGGTCCACCTGACCAAGACGGAGTGGGGCGTGCTGGAGCTGCTGGTCCGCAACCGCGGCCGGCTGGTCGCGCAGAAGCAGCTGCTGCACGAGGTGTGGGGCCCGTCGTACGAGACTGAGTCCCACTACCTGCGGGTCTACCTGGCCCAGCTGCGGCGCAAGCTGGAGCCGGAACCGTCGCGGCCCCGCCACCTGCTGACGGAGCCGGGCATGGGCTACCGCTTCGAGGCCTGACGCGCAGGTCGTGAGTGGCAATGAGGGTTCTAACCCTCATTGCCACTCACGACCCCCGGCCGGTGCAGCTAGGTGAGCCGTGCGTGCGGAGGCCGGAAACGTCGAAGGCCACCGCCGTGGCGGTGGCCTTCGGGGACTTCGCGCTTACTTGGTCGTCGGCGACGTGCCGGTCGTGCTCACCGACGGCGCGCCCGACGAGCTGCCGCCGCCGCCGGCCGGCGTGGTCGTGTCGGTCGGCGGGTCGGTCCGCGGCGACGTCGTGGTCGGCGGCGGCGTCGTCGGAGTGGTCGTCACCGGCGGCGGGGTCTTAGTCGTCGTCTTGGTCACCGGTGGCGGTGTGCTGCCCGGGCCGCCCGGCGGGGGTGTGTACGGGGGCGGCGGGGCCTGGGTGACGACCGTGGTGGTCGTCTTGCCGTCCGGGCTGACCGAGACCACCGTGGTCGGTGCGCTCGACGACTGCGTCTCCGTCGGCGGCGGCGGGCCGCCGAGGGTGGACGGGCCGCCCGGGGTCGGGGTGCCCGACACCGTCTGGACGCCGGCGGGCGAGGTGCCCTGGCCGCCCGGGGCGCCGGTGCCGCCCGCGGTGGTCGCGGGGGCCGGTCCGGCGAGCTCGGCGACGGCCGCGAACGCCGTCGCGACGACCAGCCCGGCCACCCCGAGCACGACGTACCCGGCGCGGTTCGGTTTGCTGCTCTTCGGCGGTGCGGTGGTGTCGATCCTGGTGATGCGTGAGCTCGAATCCGACCCGTCGGGGCGGGGCATAGAGGCTCCTAGAAGATCGGGGTGACTCCAAAACCTGCGGCTCGAGGTCGTCGAACGATCACTGCTTGCCCGAGCGGGGGAACCCGGGAGGGCGACCTCGGCGGGGAGATTATCACCGTCAGTGCCGCATTCGCCCAGGTAGGGAGCCTGCGTGATCACTGAGCGCAGTCAAACTGTCCGGAAAGGATGAACGTGTGAGTGAGGGACAAACGAACACCAGGATGACGGCGTGGGTCCGCGGGCGGGTGCAGGGCGTCGGTTTCCGCTGGTGGACGCGCAGCCGGGCGCTCGAGCTCGGGCTCGTCGGCAGTGCTCGCAACATGCCCGACGGTCGTGTCGAGGTCATAGCGGAGGGTGATCGCGACCACTGTGAGCGGCTGTTGGCCGCTCTCCGTTCCGGAGAATCACCCGGAAGTGTGGAGACGGTCGTCGAGCGCTGGTCCGACCCGAAAGGGGGGCTCAGCGGCTTCGCCGAGCGGTAGCCCGGGCCTTGGTACTTCCGGGGCGGGTGTGACGCAGGAGGTTGCCGACGCCGATCACGCTGTGCTAAGGCGCGCCGGAGAGGGGGCGCGTCCCGCGGTCCCGGGACACCCCCAGGTAGCCTGGGACGATTGAAACGCCCGAACCGGCAGCCAGAGGGGTCAGCACCCAGTGCACCTGAAAAGCCTGACGCTCAAGGGCTTCAAGTCCTTCGCCTCGGCCACCACGCTGCGCTTCGAACCGGGCATCACCTGCGTGGTCGGCCCGAACGGCTCCGGCAAGTCGAACGTGCTGGACGCCTTGCGCTGGGTCATGGGCACCCAGGGCGCCAAGGACCTGCGCGGCGGCAAGATGGAGGACGTCATCTTCGCCGGCACTGCGGGCCGCGCCCCGCTCGGCCGCGCCGAGGTCACCCTCACCATCGACAACGCCGACGGCGCGCTGCCGATCGAGTACGGCGAGGTGTCGATCACCCGCCGGATGTTCCGCGACGGCGCCAGCGAGTACGAGATCAACGGCGACCGCTGCCGCCTGATGGACGTCCAGGAGCTGCTCTCGGACTCCGGTATCGGCCGCGAGATGCACGTCATCGTCGGGCAGGGCCAGCTCTCGGCGATCCTCGAGTCCAAGCCCGAGGAGCGCCGCGCCTTCATCGAAGAGGCCGCCGGCGTCCTCAAGCACCGCAAGCGCAAGGAACAGACCCTGCGCAAGCTGGCCAACATGCAGGGCAACCTCGACCGCCTCGGCGACCTCACCACCGAGTTGCGCCGTCAGCTCAAGCCGCTGGGCAAGCAGGCCGAGATCGCCCGCAAGGCCCAGTACGTCCAGTCCGAGCTGCGCGACTCCCGGCTGCGCCTGTTCGCCGACGACCTGGTCAGCCAGCGCGGCTCGATCGCGCGGGAAGAGGCCGACGAGAAGGTCGCGCGCCAGCGCCGCGCCGAGGTCGAGCAGACCCTCGAGATCGTCTCCGCCGAGGAGACCGAGCTGGAGTCGTCGCTGGCCGAGGACGCGCCGCTGCTGCAGAGCGCCCAGGAGACCTGGTACAGGCTGTCCGCGCTGGCCGAGCGCCTGCGCGGCACCGTCCGCCTCGCCATCGAGCGGCAGCGGCACCTCTCGGCCGACGTCGCCGCGCACACCGGCGGGCGTGACCCCGAAGAGCTGCTCGAAGAGGCCGAGCGCGTCGCCGAGCAGGAGGAAGAGCTCAACGAGGCCGTCATGGAGGCCCGGGAGCTGCTGGCCCAGACCGTGCTGCGGCGCGAAGACCTCGAACAGCGCGTCCAGGCCGCCGAGCGCGCGCACTGGGCCGCCGTCCGCGCCATCGCCGACCGCCGCGAGGGCATGGCCAAGCTGACCGGCCAGGTCGAGGCGCTGCGCAGCAAGAACGGTGCGACCACCGACGAGATCGACCGGCTCAGCGTCTCCATCGAAGAGTCCGCCGAGCGCGCCGAACTCGCCAACGAAGAGCTCGAAGAGGCCAAGGCCGAGGGCGGCGTCGAGGAGTCCGACGACTCCGGCCTGATGGCCCACCACGACCGCGCGGTCGAGGCCAACAACGCGGCCAAGGCGCGCGTCGAAGAGCTGGTCAAGGCCGAACGCACCGCCGAGCGCGAGATCGCGTCGGAGAAGGCCCGCGTCGAGGCGCTGTCCATGGGGCTCAAGCGCAAGGACGGCGCGGGCGCGCTGCTCGGCGCGTCCCACGAGCTGCCGGGCCTGCTCGGCTCGGTCGCCGCGCTGCTGACCGTCGAGCCCGGCCACGAGGTCGCGCTGGCCGCGGCGCTCGGCCCGGTGGCCGACGCGGTCGCCGTCAGCGGCGGCGAAGACGCCCTGCGCGCCCTGAAGTACTTGAAGGACACGGACTCCGGCCGCGCGGGCATCGTGCTCGGCGCGTCCGAATCCACTGTGGACACCTACTCCTGGCCCGCGCTGCCGGAAGGCGCGCGCTGGGCCCGCGAGGTCGTCTCCGCGCCGGCCCAGCTGCGGCCCGCCGTCGAGCAGGCGCTCGACAAGCTCGCCCTGGTCCGCGACCTCGAGTCGGCCCGGCACCTGGTCGCCGCGCACCCGGACGTCCGCGCGGTCACCGCCGAGGGTGACGTCTTCGGCGCCCGCTGGGCGATCGGCGGCTCCGGCGCCCGCGAGAGCGTGATCGAGGTCCAGGCCGCCGTCGACGAGGCCGCCGTGCGGCTGCGCACGGCCGAACGCCAGGTGGAGCAGTACACGGCCGAGCTGGAAGGCGCCCGCGCCGAGCAGCAGGCCCGCCGCGAAGAGGTCTCCCAGGCCAAGGACGCCCTCGGCGACGCCAAGGTGCGCAAGGCCCGCTCGTCGGAGCGGCTCAACCGGCTGCAGCAGGCCGCCCGCTCCGCGCAGGCCGAGGTCGAACGCCTCACCGGGCAGCGCGCGAAGGTCGAGCACAGCCGCATCCAGGCGCTGGCCCAGCTCGCCGAGCTGGAGGAACGCCTCGCCGCCGTCGCCGAGCAGCCCGTCGAGGACGACCCGGACACCGCCGAGCGCGACCAGGCCGTCGAAGAGCTGGCCGTCGTCCGGCAGGAGGAGATGGAGGCGCGGCTCGCGCAGCGCACCGCCGAGGAGCGGGCGCGCAGCATCGCGGGCCGCGCCGAAGGCCTCCGCCGCGCCGCCCACGCCGAGCAGCAGGCCCGGGAACGCGCCGAGCGTGCCGCCGCGGCCCGCAAGCACGGCGCGCGGATCGCCGACGCCGTCGTCGACGGCGGTGAGATCGCGCTCGAACGCATCGAGCGCTCGGTCCAGCGCGCGGCCACCGAACGTGACCAGGTCCAGTCCCGCCGTCAGAGCCGAGAATCCGCGCTGACCGGCGTCCGCGCCAAGGTCCGCGAGCTGACCGGCGAGCTGGAGAAGCTGACCGACGCCGTCCACCGCGACGAGGTCCAGCGCGCCGAGCAGCGGCTGCGGCTGGAGACCCTGGAAGCCAAGATCGCCGAGGACTTCGGCATCGGCCTCGCCGACCTGGTCCAGGAGTACGGCCCGGACGTCCCGGTGCCGCCGAGCGCGGGCGAGATGGCCGAGTACGAGGCGGCCAAGGAGCGCGGCGAAGACGTCACCCCGCCGCCGCCGATGCCCTTCGACCGCGACACCCAGACCCGCCGCGCCAAGCGCGCCGAGAAGGACCTTTCCCTGCTGGGCAAGGTGAACCCGCTCGCGCTGGAGGAGTTCGCGGCGCTGGAGGAGCGGTACAAGTTCCTCTCCACGCAGCTCGAGGACCTCCGGGACACCCGCAAGGACCTCGAGGCCGTGATCAAGCAGGTCGACGAGAAGATCCTCGAGGTCTTCGCCGGCGCCTACGCGGACGTGGCGCGCGAGTTCGAGACGGTGTTCAGCGTGCTCTTCCCCGGCGGCGAGGGCCGGATGGTCCTCACCCAGCCGGACGACCTGCTCGCCACCGGCGTCGATGTCGAGGCGCGCCCGCCGGGCAAGAAGGTCAAGCGGCTGTCGCTGCTGTCGGGTGGCGAGAAGTCGCTGGTCGCGGTGGGCATGCTGGTCGCGATCTTCCGCGCCCGCCCCTCACCCTTCTACGTCATGGACGAGGTCGAGGCGGCGCTGGACGACACCAACATGCGCCGGCTGATCGGCCTGCTGGAGCAGCTGCGCGACTCGTCCCAGCTGATCATCATCACCCACCAGAAGCCGACGATGGAGATCGCTGACGCGCTCTACGGCGTGAGCATGCAGGGCGACGGCATCACGAAGGTGATCTCGCAGCGCCTGCGCACCGCCGACGACGAACCGGTCGCGGTCGGCTAGCGCTCAGCTTTCACCGGGCCCTGAACGAACCAAGGCGGCCTTCGGTGCGTCTCACGCAACCGAGGCCGCCTTGGGGCTCTTGCTACTGGGCCACCCAGAAGGCGTAGTCGGCCGTGTAGTGGACCGCGGTCTGCGCGCCTTCCGTGCACGCCCCGGCCGGTGCGACGCCGCCGCGGGTGTTCAGGCGCTGGACGTAGGTGACCTTGCCGAACACCCCGGTGCCGCTGTTGAGGTTCGCCTTGAGGAGCAGTTCCGGGATCGCGCCGTCACGCGGCGAGGTCGCCGCCGCGGCCGCGCCGACCGTGCTTCCGTCCACAGTGGACGTCCACACCGGACCCTTGCTGTGGATCGCCACCGGCTGGCCGTGTTTCGACAGCACGGCCGCGGGCTGGATCAGCGCCCAGGCGCCGTTCGTGCAGCCGTAGATCTGGACGCCGTCACCGGAGTAGGTGGCGAGGGGCCGGTTGCCGTCCGGGACCTGGATCGCCACCGGGACCTTCGGGGTCGCCGTGGCGGCCGAAGCCGTCGCCGCGCCGCCGAGGGCCAGCGAGCCGACCGCGAGCGCAACCAAAATCCGTTTCATGTTCCCACCTTCGAATCCTCCCGCCGCTTCCCGGCGGGCTCCCGTTGACCAACACGGGCGCCCGCCGGAACCGGTTCAGAAGAATCAGGCGGAAGTGACTTCTTCGCCCACGGCGTTGGCCTCCGCGGCCTTCGGGTCGGGCGTGCGGTGGCGCAGCGAGAGCAACCCGCCGACGACCAGCGTGATCACCACGCCCAGCAGCGTGTACCAGGGGTAGGCGAGCGCGACGCGGTCGCCGGCCGCCTTGCTGAAGTCGACGCCGATCAGCGAACCGCTCTTCGCGCTGAACTTCAGGCCGAGGATCACGAACGCCATCACCACGACCGTCGCGACGAACGCGACGATCGCGTCCACCTGCCGCGCCTTCTTGATCAGCAGGCCGAGCAGGAACGCCCCGAGCAGCGCGCCGTAGGTGTAGCCGGTGATCGCCAGGCCGAGCTCGATCACCGAGTTCTTCGTGGTGGAGAACAGCGACGCGAACACCGCGAACACCACGGCCCAGATCAGCGTCCACATGCGACCGTGCTTGAGCAGCTTCGAGTCTTCGGGCGCCTTCTTGGTGAAGCGCTGGTAGAGGTCGGCCACCGTCGACGTCGAGAGCGCGTTGAGCGCCGACGCGAGCGCGCCCATGGTCGAGGCGAGCACGCCGGCGATGAGCAGGCCCGACACCCCGACCGGCAGGTCGTCGATGATGAACTTCGAGAACACGTCGTCCGGGCTCTGCAGGCCGAGCTCCGCCACCGACTTCCGGCCGTTGAACACCCACAGCATCGCCCCGACCAGCAGGAACAGCGCGAACTGCACGGTGACGATGAGCCCGCTGCCGATGAGCGCCTTCTGGCCGTCGCGCAGGCTGCGCGTGGCCATCAGCCGCTGCGCGATCAGCTGGTCGGCACCGTGCGAGGCCATCGACAGCGCCGCGCCGCCGAGCACCGCCGTCACGAAGGCGTACGGGCTGGTCAGCAGGTTCTTCGTGAAGTCGACGAGCGCGAACTTCCCGTCCGCGGACGCCTGGCTCACCCAGTCGCCCGGCAGCTTGTTCAGCAGCACGATCGCCGCCACCGCGGCACCGCCGAGGTACAGGGTCAGCTGGATGACGTCGACCCAGACGACCGCCTTGATCCCGCCGATGTAGGCGTAGATCAGCGTGAGCGCGGTCAGGATCACCACGATCACCCAGTAGTCGAGGTGGATGTTGTAGTGCCCCAGGATCACCTTGATCGGGATCGCGCCGGCGAAGAGCCGGACGCCCTCGGCGAGCAGCCGCGTCACCACGAACGTCACCGACGCGGTGCCCTGCAGCCCCGAGCCGAACCGCTTGCCCAGGAAGGCGTACGCGCTCACGAGGTTGCCGCGGAAGTACCGCGGCAGCAGCACGAACGCGGCGATGACCCGGCCGATGATGTAGCCGAAGGCCAGCTGCAGGAACAGGAACGCGTTGCCGAACACCAGGCCCGGCGTGCTGATCACGGTCAGCGTCGACGTCTCGGTCGCCACCACGGACAGCATCACCGCGCCCCAGGGCAGGCTGCGCTCTCCGACGAAGTAGTCGGCGGCCGACCGTTGTTTCCGCCCGACCAGCACGCCTATCAGCGGCATCGCCGCCAGATAGACCACGATGATGGCCAGATCAACACCCCGCATGGACTTCTCCTACTCCTCATCCGGCCTTCTCCGCGACGCGCAACCGCGTCACGGCGCCCCCCAGCGGGGCAGGAAGGGTCAAGGGCCCGGCACCCGGGACGAGGGCGCCGAGCAGGCGCGGTCCCCGCGCACCGGTCGCCGACGGCACCGTACCGGGCACGCCGCACCAGGTGAGCCAGCCCAGCAGCGCCGTCAGGTACGCCTCTTTGCCGGCGCCGGGCAGGCCGAGGTCGTCGCTGGTCTTGAGCACCGCCGAGGGCAGGTTCCGCGCGAGCGCCGTCATCACCGCCGGGTTGGCGACGCCGCCGCCGGACGCGATCACCGTCGTCACGCCGTGGTGGTGGCACTGCTCGGCGACCGTGACGGCGGTGAGCTCGGTCAGCGTCGCGAGCAGGTCGGCCGCGGCTACCGGCGGCAGGCCGGCCAGGGCGGCGTCGAGGTAGGCCGCGTTGAAGTACTCCTTGCCGGTGGACTTCGGCGCCGGGGCGGTGAAGTACGGGTCGGCGAGCAGCGCCACCAGCAGGTCGGCGCGCACCGAACCGCTCAGCGCGAGCCGCCCGTCGAGGTCGCTGCGGTGCCCGGTGACGCGGTGGGCGGCGAGGTCGAGCAGCGCGTTGGCGGGCCCGGTGTCGTAGGCGATCGCGGGCGCGTCCGCGGCGACGACGGTGATGTTCGCGATCCCGCCGAGGTTGAGCGCGGCGACCGGACGGCCGCTGTCCTCGGCCAGGCCGCGCAACCAGAGCTGGTCGAAGGTGCTGGCCAGGGGCGCGCCGTGGCCGCCGGCGGCGACGTCCCGGGCGCGCAGGTCGGCGAGCACCGGCAGCCCGGTGCGTTCGGCGATCCACGCGGGCTGGCCGAGCTGCAGGGTGCCGCGGACGCTGCCGTCCTCGACCCAGTGGAACACCGTCTGGCCCAGCGAGGCGACGAGGTCCGCGGTGCCGCCCGCCAGTTCGACGGCCCCGCGCAGGGCGGCGTCGGCGAACGCCTGGCCGACGCCGGTGTCGAGCCGCGTCAGCTCCCCGGCGGTGCACGGGTTCGGCGGCAGCGCGGCGAGCAGGCCTTCGCGCAGCGGTTCGGGGTAGGGGACGTCGAGCTCGCCGAGCGGCGTCAGTACCACGGTGCCGTCTTCGGCGAGCAGGTCGGCCGCGGCGACGTCGATGCCGTCGACCGACGTGCCCGAAATCAACCCGATCACCCGGAAGCCGTGGCTGGCGCGTTTCCCCATCCGGAGGGGTTTAGTGCAGCGTTGCCTGTGACGCAACCCACGCCGTGAAGTCTTGGCCCAATCGGGATGTACGTCGTTACGAATTGCCTGCGTGGACGGCGGGTCCGCGGTGGCGGCGGGCCAATGAAAGGATGGTGCGGTGTCGAGCTCCTGGTTCATCTTCGTAGTCATCGCGGTCGTCGTGCTGGTCGCCCTGCTGGTGACCGGCCTGCTGATCGCGCGCAAGCGCCGCATCAGCCTGGACGCCCAGCGTGAGGTCGAAGCGAAACCGAAGGGCGGCAGCTACGCGGCCAGCGGGGGCATCGCGCTCGCGCCCGGCGGCGCGGCGCCCGAGGTCGAAGAGCCGGCTGAGCACCCGGTCGACGACCGCCCGGAGACCGACGGCCAGCCCGCCGTCGGCGACGACGCCGCGGTCCCGCGCGACTCGGCCCAGCGCACGGTCCGGGACGTCAAGCTGCCCGACGCCACATCGCCGGACACCGAGGTCGTCGAGCCGGCGCCCGTCGCCGAAGAGATCGACCCCGCGGCCGGCCGGCTGGAGCGGCTGCGCGGGCGGCTGACGAAGTCCCGCTCGATGTTCGGCCAGAGCCTGCTGGGCCTGCTCGGCGCCGGCGACCTCGACGAGGACTCCTGGCAGGACGTCGAAGACACGCTGCTGATGGCCGACCTCGGCGCGGCGACCACGAACCACATCGTCGAGCGGCTGCGCGACGAGCTGTCCCGGCGCGCGGTGCGGAACTCGGCCGAGGCCCGCGAGGTGCTGCACGAGGTGCTGACGGCGGAGCTGTCCACCGACGGCCACCGCGCGGTGCGCGCGCTGCCGCACACCGTCGACGGGCAGAAGCAGCCCGCGGTGGTGCTGGTCGCGGGGGTCAACGGCACGGGCAAGACGACGACCACGGGCAAGCTGGCGCGGGTGCTGGTCGCCCAGGGCGCCACGGTGGTCCTGGGCGCGGCGGACACGTTCCGCGCGGCGGCGGCCGACCAGCTGCAGACGTGGGCCGAGCGCGTCGGCGCGGAGGTCGTGCGCGGCAAGGAAGGCGCGGACCCGGCGGCGGTCGCGTTCGACGCGGTCAAGCGCGGCGTGGACACGGGCGTCGACGCGGTCCTGATCGACACGGCGGGCCGGCTCCACACGAAGACCGGCCTGATGGACGAGCTGGGCAAGGTCAAGCGAGTCGTCGAGAAGCAGGCGAAGGTCGACGAGGTCCTGCTGGTCCTGGACGCGACCACGGGCCAGAACGGCCTGATGCAGGCCCGGGTGTTCGCCGAGGTCATCGACGTCACGGGCATCGTCTTGACGAAGCTGGACGGTACCGCCAAGGGCGGCATCGTGTTCCAGGTCCAGCGCGAGCTGGGCGTCCCGGTGAAGCTCGTGGGCCTTGGCGAGGGACCGGACGACCTGGCGCCGTTCGAGCCGGGTGCGTTCGTGGACGCGTTGCTGGGCTAACGGATCCGTTTCCGGGTGGCCCAGTCGTGGACGGTGCCACCCGCCTTGAAGTGGCTGTCGTGGTGCATGCACAGTCCGTTCGCGCTGAAGGTGGAAACCGCCATGGTGCAGCGCGAGCCGCGCTGCACCACGCTCGCGCGGCACCGCGCGTTCGCCGTGGCGGTGAAGGCAGCCGGCTGCTCCGCGAGCAGCGCGGCTTGGCGCGCGCGAACCCATGAGGCCGGCAGCTGCGGCCGGTCGGGGCGCGGCGGCAGCTCGAACGGGCTTGTCCCGTCCGGCTTGCGCAGGCCGAGCCGTTCGAGCAGCTCCTTGGTCGGCGCCTCGGTGGTGATGCCGAGCTGATCGGTCCGGTTGCTGGCCACCCAGTGGCGGACCCAGCCGACGCCGTGCAGCACCGGGTTGCCGCCGAGCTGCGCGGGCGCGTCGAGGACCAGCGCGCTGATCAGGTAGTCGTCGCGTGCCAGGGTCAGGTGCGCGGTCTCGCCGAGCAGCATCGGCACCGTCACCCCGTGCGGTTCCCCGGCGGTCCCGGCCGGGGCCGTTTGGAAGGCCAGCAGCACGGGACGCCGTCCGGCGGGCACGTGCCGTACGACGATGTCGACGTCGCTGGTCACGTCGCCGATCCGGTGGCGCCGGGGATCCGGCAGCGTGACAGCCCGCCGTGAACCGTCGAAGGCCCGGTCCACGGCCCGTTCGGCGAGCCTGCCGACGACCGCCGCAGCCGCGGCCTGACCCAGCCAGACGAGTGATCCGGTGAACGGTTCCAAGTCGAGCCCCCTCTCGCTCTCCTTCAGAGTCGCGAGACGGCGGCCGGATACCGGCTAGAGCCGGGAAGGCGGTAAACGGAACAACGGCGTGCCGTCCGCCTTCCGCAGTCCCAGCTGCAGCAGCACCGGCGCCGACGGGTGGTGGGCCGGGATGATCAGGGGTGACGTCCGGCGGGCGGTGACCGTCAGGCGGGACCAGCCGATGCCCTGCAGCGTCTGGCCGGAGCGCTTGCGCGCCAACGGGTCGACGATCATCGCGGCGCCGAAGTAGTCGCCGCCCGGCAGGTTCACGCGGGTCGTGTGGCCGAGGACGATCGAGAAGACCGTGCCCGTGCGGCTGCCGTCTTCCTGCAGCGTGAGGATCACCGGTGTCCGGGTCCGGATCGTCAGCTGGTGCCGCACCGAGATCTCGACCGTCCCCGGCACCGACCCACCCGGGCGCGGCGGCCAGGAGGGCGGTAGCGGCGGCCCGTCGAGCGCGCGGTCGACGAGCCGGTCGAGCAGGTTCGAGGCGGCGCCCTGAGCGAGCCAGGCGAGCGCGCCGCCGGTATGGGAGTCCATGCCGTCCTTCCGCGAAAATCGGATGACGGGCGGGTGCGCGCCGAAGGAGAATCCGGGCATGCCCGGTTGACGCAGGTCCGCTCGTGCCCCTCCTCGCCCCAGACGTCCCAAAGCCGTCATTCGCTGCGAGAGAGGACCAATCATGCCCATCATCCACGGTGCGCGGGTACTTTTGCGTACCATTTCGGCAAAAGATCGCGCCCGCGTCCGCGAAATCCTCGCCACCCCGGAGGTCGCCCGCTGGTGGGGCGACGCGGCCCACGAGGTCGACGGCCTGTACGAGGTCGAGGCCGGCTACACCAGCTACGTGATCGAACTCGACGGCCTGGTCGTCGGGATCATCCAGAGCTGCGAGGAGCTGGAGCCGCAGTACCACCACGCGGGCATCGACATCTCGCTGCATCCGGACTTCCACGGCCGCGGCCTCGGCACGGACGCCCTCCGCACGCTGGCCCGCCACCTGCTGGACAACGGCCACCACCGCCTGACGATCGACCCGGCGGCGTCCAACGAGACGGCGATCCGGGTCTACACGAAGCTGGGCTTCCGCCCGGTCGGCGTGCTGCGCCGCTACGAGCGCGCCCCGGACGGCACCTGGCGCGACGGCCTGCTCATGGACATGCTGGCGGGGGAACTGAGGTGAGTCAGTCCTTGTCGACGACCTGCTGCAGGAGCCGGATCATCCCTTCGAGCCTCGCGTTGAGGTCGGCAAAACCTTTGTCGATCGTTGTGCCAAGGCTGCCGAGGTCGGTGCCGAGGCTGTCGAGTTGCTTGCACTGTTCGATCTGCGTTTCGTGCAGGTCATTCAGCAGTGCGGTGTGGCAGCTCAAGATGCGCCGGATTTCGGCGGCTCGGCTCGGTACGGCACGGATCGGACACGTCGATCAGGGTATCGGCCGCCATGAGCTCTGAGTCACCGGCGATCACTCATCTCACACGGTGACCGTGGCCTGGGAGAGGCTCGCACCCAGTGCGTCCGCCACCCGTTGCACCGCCGGGGCGATGTGCGCCACCGCCTCGGCGGTCAGCCGGCCCGACGGCCCGGACACCGACACCGCGGCCGGCACCGGCGCGCCCGGCACGGCCACCGCGACGCAACGGACCCCCAGCTCCTGCTCCGCCTCGTCCAGCGCGTACCCCTGCGTGGCGATCCGGGCCAGCTCCACGGCCAGCGCGTCCGCGTCGGTGAACGTGTGCTCGGTATAAGCCGGCATGCCGGTCCGCGAGAGCAGTGACCGCACGTCGTCCGCGGGCAGGTGGGCCAGCATCGCCTTGCCGACGCCGGTGCCGTGCGGCAGCAGCCGCCGGCCGACCTCGGTGAACATGCGCATCGAGTGCTTCGAGGGCACCTGGGCCACGTAGACGACCTCGTCGCGCTCCAGGACCGCCAGGTTCGCCGTCTCGCCGACCTCCTCGACCAGCTCCGCCAGCAGCGGCCGCGCCCAGGCGCCGAACTGCATGCTCGCGTTCTCGCCGAGCCGGATCAGCCGCGCGCCCAGCGCGTACCGGCGGTTGGTGTTCTGCCGGACGTACCCCAGGTCGACCAGGGTGCGGATGAGCCGGTGGATCGTCGGCATCGGCAGCCCGGACAGCGTCGCGAGCTCGGACAAGCTGGCTTCACCGCCGGTGTCCGCGAGGTGTTCCAGCAGCTCGAAGGCACGCTGCAGGGACTGGACGCCGCCATCGCGCCCGTTCTTCTCCGCTGCCACCGGTGGTCCTCCTTACGTCTGCGTTGAGCTTCCGCTATGCAGAAACTATAGTCCGGCTGGTAGAAAACCGTAGGGCCGTTATCCAAAGATCCGAACCCTCGAGGTGTTCCACATGTCTTCTGAAGTCCAGGTGCTGGGCGACCCGGTCGAGCGCGGCGACGAGATCCTGACGCCGGAGGCGCTCGCCTTCCTCGCCGGCCTGCACGACGCCTTCGCCGGCCGCCGCGACGAGCTGCTGCAGGCGCGCGGCAAGCGCCGCGAGGAGGCCCGCACCACCGGCAAGCTGGATTTCCTGCCGGAGACGAAGGAGATCCGCGAGGGCGACTGGCAGGTCGCCGAGGCGCCGGCCGCGCTGCGCGACCGCCGTGTCGAGATCACCGGGCCGACCGACCGCAAGATGACCATCAACGCGCTCAACTCCGGCGCGAAGGTCTGGCTCGCCGACCTCGAAGACGCCAACACCCCGCACTGGGCCAACGTGGTGTCCGGGCAGGTCAACCTGTACGACGCCGTCCGCGAGGACATCACGCTGGAGAGCGGCGGCAAGAGCTACGCGCTGAAGGACGACGTCGAGCACGCCACCATCGTCGTCCGCCCGCGCGGCTGGCACCTCGACGAGCGCGGCCTGTCCTTCGGCGGGCGCCAGGCCGTCGGCGCGCTGATCGACTTCGGCCTGCACTTCTTCCACAACGCGAAGGAGTCGCTCAGCCGCGGCAAGGGCCCGTACTACTACCTCCCGAAGATGGAGAGCCACCTCGAAGCGCGGCTCTGGAACGACGTCTTCACCCACGCCGAGAAGACGCTCGGCATCGAGCACGGCACCGTCCGCGCGACCGTGCTGATCGAGACCATCCCGGCCGCGTTCGAGATGGAGGAGATCCTCTACGAGCTGCGCGAGCACGCCTCGGGCCTCAACGCGGGCCGCTGGGACTACCTGTTCAGCATGATCAAGTACTTCCGCGACGCGGGCGAGAAGTTCGTGCTGCCGGACCGCAACTCCGTCACCATGACCGCGCCGTTCATGCGTGCCTACACCGAGCTGCTCGTGCGCACCTGCCACAAGCGCGGCGCGTTCGCGATCGGCGGCATGGCCGCGTTCATCCCGAACCGCAACGATCCCGACGTCACCAAGGCCGCGCTCGACAAGGTCCGCGCCGACAAGAGCCGCGAGGCCGGCGACGGCTTCGACGGCTCCTGGGTCGCGCACCCGGGCATGGTCGACATCTGCCGCGAGGAGTTCGACAAGGTCCTCGGCGACCAGCCGAACCAGCTCGACCGCACCCGCGACGAGGTGAGCGTCACCGCCGACCAGCTGCTCGACGTCGCCTCGACGCCGGGTGGCGCGACGGCGGCCGGCCTGCGCGCGGCGGTGGACGTCGGCATCCGCTACATCGCGTCCTGGCTGTCCGGCAACGGCGCGGCGGCGATCCACAACCTGATGGAAGACGCGGCGACGGCGGAGATCTCGCGTTCGCAGGTCTGGCAGTGGGTCAAGAACGGGACCACTTTGGACACCGGCGACGTCGTGACGTCCGAGCTGGTGCGCGGCGTGCTGGCCGAGGTCCGCGGCGAGCTGGCCGCGGAGATCAAGCCGGAGCAGCTGGAGCCGGCCGTCGAGCTGTTCGAGCAGGTCGCGCTGGCCGACGGCTTCCCGGACTTCCTGACGCTGCCCGCGTACGAGCGGATCAAGTAGTGCGGCTGTCCCAGGACGTCTACGACGCCGCCGACGCGCGCCTGGCCGAGGCCGACGCGCGCGTCGCGGCGTTGTACCCGGGGGAGCGGCCGGGGCGGCAGCCGGTGCACACCGTGTACGTCCCGGCGTCGCAGTACCGGACGCGGCTGGTCGCGGACTGGGGCAAACAGGCCATGCGGGTCTTCGTCGAGCACGAAGACCTGCTGGGCCTGGACGCCGACGTCTACGAGCGCGTCCGGGCCAAGCTGCTCACCGAGCCGATCGAGGACCTGCGGATCGACTTCGAGGACGGCTTCGGCCGCGTCCCGGACGACGTCGAGGACGCGGCGGCGCGCGCGGCGGGCCAGACCCTCGCGACCACGGGCGGCACGCCGTTCGTCGGCATCCGCTTCAAGAGCTTCGAGGCTTTGACGCGCCACCGCGGGATCCGCACCCTGGACCTGTTCCTGGGCAGCCTGCTGGAGCACGGGCCACTGCCGTCCGGATTCGTCGTCACGCTGCCGAAGGTGACGGCGGTCGACCAGGTCTCGGTGGCTGCGGAAGTGCTGGCCCGCCTGGAATCCGCGTACGACCTGCCCGAGCGGACGTTGCGCTTCGAGGTCCAGATCGAGACGACGCAGTCCATTGTGGACGCCGACGGCACGCTGGCGGTGGCCCGCATCGTGCACGCCGCGGACGGCCGCTGTTCGGGCCTGCACTACGGCACGTACGACTACAGCGCCGGCCTCGGCATCGCGGCGGCGTACCAGAGCATGGAGCACCCGGCGGCCGACCTGGCCAAGCAGCTGATGCAGGTCTCGGCGGCGGGCACGGGCGTCCGCCTCTCGGACGGCTCGACCAACCGCCTCCCCCTCGGCGACGCTCTCCCGTCGGCGTGGGCCGAGCACCTGCGCCTGGTCCGCCGGTCCCTGGAACGCGGCTTCTACCAGGGCTGGGACCTGCACGCCCACCAGCTGCCGACCCGCTTCGCCGCGACATACACGTTCTACCGCGAGAACTTCCCGTCGGCGGTGGACCGGTTGCGCGCGTACGCGGA
This sequence comes from Amycolatopsis sp. NBC_00348, assembly GCF_036114655.1. Lineage (NCBI taxonomy): Bacteria > Bacillati > Actinomycetota > Actinomycetes > Pseudonocardiales > Pseudonocardiaceae > Amycolatopsis > Amycolatopsis sp. NBC_00348. The sequence goes on from NZ_CP107994.1 coordinate 10,470,880, forward strand.
GAAGACGTCCGGGGGAGTGCTGGACGAACCGGCGACGGCGCAGGCGCTGGCGGTGTACCTGTTGCGGGGCCTGGACTGTGGGGCTCTCGACGAAGGCGAACTGCCGTTCGGACGCCCGGTGCTGGAGAAGTACGCGCTCCGGCTCGCCTGAGGCTCGTGAGTGTTTAGGGCGGTTAGAACCGCCCTAAACACTCACGAGCCCTGAAGCCGGGCACGGTCGGCGGCCGACCGTCCGGCGTCCCAGCCGTCGAGGTCGCGGACCGTCACCGACTTGCCCACCACCTCCGGGAAGAGCTCCGTGAACGCCGCCTTCACCTTCAGCTCGTGGGACGCCAGCACCGGCAGCAGCCGGTCCGAGTCGGGCGAGGACGACAGGGTCGCCTTGGCGGCCTTCTCCAGCCGCTCGCCGATCCGCGTCGCGTAGGAGACGAGGAACGACTGCCGGAACGCGCGTGAGCGGCCGGCCGGGTCGGCGATCATCGCGCGCGTCGCCTGGACCAGCAGTGACGTCGTCAGCAGCGCGATGGCGTCCAGGTCGTTCTCGTCGCCGACGACGGTGACGAACCCCCAGCGCGGGTCGAAGACGGCCTGGCAGCGGTTCGCCGTCGCGACCACGTGGACCAGGAGCGACTTGGCGTCGAGGTACGGCGTGTCGAGCCAGAGCCGCCGCGACGCCGGCACGTCCGGGACCGACGTTTCCACCAGCACGCGGTCGAGCGCGTACCGCGTCATCAGCTCCTGCGCCTTCGCGGACAGCGCCTCGGCCTCCTCCGGGAACGAGCTCGACTCGGCCTTGGCCAGCAGCGCGCGGACCCGGCCCAGCTTCTTCTCGTCCACGGCGTGGTGGACCGGTGGCCGATAAGGCGTCCCGGGTACCGGAAGGACAGGGTTCAGCGCCGGCATCGACACCAGGAGCCCGAGGGCTTCGACGACGGTCGTCACCGCTTCGGCGGGGGTCAGGATGTGCTTCGCCGCCCACTGCGTGAAGTGCGGCTCGGACGTCGACCACCAGGCGACGGCGCCGACGTCGTCCAGCTGCTCCCGCCAGCCCGGGTGCAGGGTCGCGAACTGCCCGGCGTAGCCGGCGAGCGTGTCGAGCACGTACGAGACGGCGAACTCGTCGACCCGCCGCCGGGCCGCCTGGTCGACGTCCTCGGGCAGCCAGCCGTTGCGGCAGGGCCGGGTGATCGCCCGCCGGGCGGCCAGGTCCGCGCCTTCCGCGAGTTCCGGTGCCGGTTCGAAGCCTTTCGCGAGCCTCTTCGCGGACGCCTTGGCCGCGCCGGGAACGCCGCGCGCGACGTCGTAGGCCGCGGCGAGCAGGGCGTCGCCGAACTCCCCGGCCGTCCGGGGCGCCGGGACGTCCTCGACGGCCGCCCGGCGTTTCTGCTTACCCACTTCTCAACCCCTCGATCGGAAAACTCGCTCAGCGCAGCCGGGGGAGGGCGTCGCGGGCCGCGTGGCTCAGCCGCCGCAGGTCGTCGGCGAACCGCTCCCGGTGCTCCTCCGGCAACGGCGAGAAGAAGTACTGCTCGATGTTCGCCACGTGCAGCCGGCTCGCGCGCACCGTCGTCCGCTCGCCGAGCTCGGTCAGGCGCACCAGCTGGACGCGCCGGTCGCGCGGGTGGGCCGTGCGGGTCACCAGGCCGAGGGCCTCCATCCGGTCGACCAGCCGGGTCGCGCCGCCGGTCGTCAGCACCTGCTCCTGGGCGATCGAGCGCATCGTCAGCCCGTCGTCGCCCGCGCGCCCGACGATCAGCAGCACCTCGTACATCAGGTGGGTGATCCCGCACTCCTTCTCCAGCGCGCGGCCGAGCAGGTATTCGAGCCGGTTCGCCGCGCCCTGGAGCCGCCCGAAGGCCAGCACGCGGGGGTCGTGCCCCGCCTGCCGCGCCGAGGTGATTTCGGGTTCCACGCTCCCCATCATCCTGCTTGGTCCCCGGCGCGCAGCGCCAGGTAGACGTCGAGCTGGTCGGTGAACTCCGTCAGGTCCGCGCCGAGCAGCTCGCCGGCCCGGCCGATGCGGTAGCGCAGGGTGTTGACGTGGACGTGCAGCGCCTTCGCCGCCCGGGTCGGCGAGCCCGAGCACTCCAGGAACACCCGCACCGTGTGCACCAGGTCCGTGTGCTGCTCGGCGTCGTAATCCAGCAGCGGCCCGAGGACACGCCGGCGCAGCGCGGCCCGCAGCCCGTCCGGCGCCCCGGCGAGCAGCAGCTGGTGCACGCCGATCTCCTCACCCGGCACCACGACGACCCGCCCGGGGCGCCGCGACGCCACCGCCAGCGCGTAGGCCGCGACCTCGCGTGCCTCATCGCGAGGCGCGGCATCGCCGACCCCGCAGACGATCCGGCGCGCCGCGAGCAATGGCTCCACTGTGGACAGAGCCGTGAAAGCGTCCGACGGCCACCGCGCGGTCACGGCGTACGTCGTCTCGCCGCCGGGTTCGACGAGCGTCGCGTCCGGCAGCAGCTCCCGCAGGACGTCCCGGCTCTCGTCGCTGCCTTCGGTCCGCAACGCGACCACACGCACGTCGCCGGTCAGGTCGGCTTCGGACGGCTTCGCGCGCGCCCGGGTGACGCCGACGAGCCCCGCCAGCTCCTCGGTCAGCTCGGTCTGCGCGGTGCTCAGCGGCCCGCCGACGGCGATCAGCCACGGCACGGCGTGCCGGCCCTCCACCGGCGTCAGCGTCAACGGCCCCGCCGTGTCCTGCCTCGCGGCGTACCGCTGGACGACGTCCTCGACCGGCATCGGCAGCGGCGCCGTCCCGGCGACCACCCGGCCCAGCGTCGACAGCACCCAGCAGGGCAGGCCCAGCTCGGCCGACGCGCTCTCCAGCAGCGTCCCGACCGGGGCGTCCGCGGCGGCCAGCAAACGTTTGCGGGAGCTGTCGGACGCGGCCGCGAGCGCCAGCACCACCTGCTCGGTGACCACCGAGAACGACAGGTCGATCGGCACTTCGAGCAGCGGGATCCGGTGCCGCTCGCAGGCGTCGACGACGTCGTCCGGGATGCCGTCGGAGTCGGCGCCGGACGCGGCCAGCGCCGCCGCGCCGGAGCGGGCCAGCGCGGCCACGAACGGCTCGGCGTCCCCCGGCCCGCGCCACCAGAGCAAGCCGGAAAGCACCAGCTCACCGGCCGACAGGTACCGTCCGGGGTCGGGCAGTTCGGTGACGTAGATGCGCGTCACCGGCCGGTCGAGCAGGTCGGCCCCGGCCCGCGGGCGCAGCCGCAGCCCCGGCAGGTCCAGCAGAGTTTTCACGGTCGTCATCAGGCTTGTAGGAAAGCACAAACGCGCGGGGTTCCGCTCGGGTGCGTTTCATGGCCCGCGCCGTTGCCGCCCCGCCCGGTTGGGCGTCTACTGGTCTATCGCCCTCTTCGAAAAGGAGCACGAGTGGAGTTCCTGCGTCCCACGACGCTCGCCGAGGCCCTGGCCCACAAAGCCGAGCGCCCGGACGCCGTCCCCATCGCCGGCGGCACGGACGTCATGGTCGAGCTGAACTTCGACCACCGCCGCCCGGACGCCCTGCTCGACCTGACCCGCGTGCCTGAACTGGCGGAGTGGTCCACAGCGGACGGCACGGTCCGGCTCGGCGCCGGCGTCCCGTACTCCCGCGTCATCGCCGAAGTGGGTGAACTCGTCCCGGCGCTGGCCATGGCCTCGCGCACGGTCGGCTCGCCCCAGATCCGCAACCGCGGCACGGTCGGCGGCAACCTCGGCGCCGCCTCACCCGCCGGCGACACCCACCCGGTGCTGCTGGCCCTGGACGCGCGGGTCGAAGTCGCCTCCGTACGAGGGAGCCGGATCCTCCCCGCGGAGGAGTTCTACGTCGGGGTGAAGCGCCACTCGCTGGCGCCGGACGAGCTGATCACCGCCGTCCACCTGCCCGCGCACGCCGGGCCGCAGCAGTTCGCCAAGGTCGGGACGCGCAACGCGATGGTCATCGCGGTCTGCTCCTTCGCGTTGGCCCTGCGCGACGGCGACGTCGGCGCGGCCATCGGGTCTGCCGCACCCACGCCGCGCCGGGCCCGCGCCGCCGAGGAGTTCCTCACCGCGGAGCTGCCGTGGGGCTCGCCGGAGCCGTTGCCGGACTCCCTGAAACGCCGCTTCGGCGACCTGGTTGCCGAAGCGACGTCGCCGATCGACGATGTCCGCGGCAGCGCCGCGTACCGCAAACACGCGCTGTCGGTGCTCGCGCGGCGTACGTTGACGTGGGCCTGGGACGAGCACCGGACGGGGGAGCGGGTTTGCGCCTGAATGTCACGATCAACGGCGAGAAACGGCAGGCCGACGACGTCTGGGAGGGCGAAAGCCTGCTCTACGTGCTGCGCGAGCGGCTCGGCCTGCCGGGCTCGAAGAACGCCTGTGAGCAGGGCGAATGCGGTTCCTGCACGGTCTACCTCGACGCCGTTCCGGTGTGCGCCTGCCTGGTCGCGGCCGGACAGGCCGAGGGCCGCGTGGTGCGCACGGTCGAGGGTCTGGCCGACGGCGACGTCCTCGACCCGATCCAGCAGTCCTTTGTGGACCAGGGTGCCGTCCAGTGCGGGTTCTGCACGCCGGGGCTGGTCGTCGCCGCGCACGACCTGCTGAACCGCGTCGCCGATCCGAGCGACGAAGAGATCCGCGAAGCGCTGGCCGGCAACCTCTGCCGCTGCACCGGCTACGAAAAGATCCTCGACGCCGTGCGCGCCGTGGCGAAGGGCGGGGTCGCGTGAGGACACTCATCACCGGCGGGGCGATCGCCACGGTCAGCGGCGAGGAGTACGCCAGCGGCTACGTCGTCGTCGAGAACGACCGGATCGCCGAAGTCGGCGAAGGCGTTTACACCGGCGAGTTCGACGAGCGCGTCGACGCGTCGGGCTGCCTGGTCACGCCCGGCCTGATCAACACCCACCACCACCTCTACCAGTGGGCGACCCGCGGGATGGCCGCCGACCACACGCTCTTCCAGTGGCTGGTCGCGCTCTACCCGGTCTGGGGCCGGCTCGACGCGGAGATCACGCACGCCGCCGCCACGGCCGGGATGGCGCGGCTGGCCCTGACCGGCTGCACCACCGTCGCCGACCACCACTACGTCTTCCCCCGCGACGGCGGCGACCAGGTGGCCGCGCTGGCGTCGGCCCGGCAGCGGATCGGCGTCCGGCTGCACGTCGTGCGCGGTTCGATGGACCGCGGCGAGTCCGACGGCGGGCTGCCGCCGGACAACCTCGTCGAGACGACCGACGACGCGCTGGCCGGCACCGAAGCGGCGATCGGCCGCTTCCACGACGACTCGGCGGAAGCGCACCTGCAGATCGCCGTCGGCCCGTGCTCGCCGTTCTCGGTCACCGAACGGCTGATGTCCGGCGCGGCCGAACTGGCCCGCAGCAAGGGCGTCCGGCTCCACACGCACCTCGCCGAGACGATCGACGAAGAGCAGCAGTGCCTGGCCGAAGTCGGCTGCACGCCCGCCGAATACGCCGACAAGCTGGGCTGGCTCGCCGACGACGTCTGGCTCGCGCACACCATCCACCTCGCGCCCGACGCGATCCGCCGCTTCGGCGCGACCGGCACCGGCTCGGCGCACTGCCCGACGTCCAACGGCCGCATCGGCGCCGGCATCGCCCCGGTCCGCGACCTGCTCGACGCGGGCGTCGCGGTCGGCCTCGGCGCCGACGGGGCCGCGTCCAACGAGTCCGGCGGGCTCGGCGAAGAGCTGCACCAGGCGTTGCTGCAGGCGCGGCAACGCGGTGGCCCGCGCGGGCTGACCACGCGCGAGGCGCTGTGGATGGGCACGATGGGCGGCGCCCGCTGCCTCGGCCGGGCGGACGACCTCGGCTCGATCGAGCCCGGCAAGCTCGCCGACCTGGCGATCTGGGACCTGACCGGCCTGAACTACGCGGGCATCACCGATCCGGTCGCGGCGCTGGTCCTGGGCACGACACCGCCGGTGCGGCGGCTGTTCGTCGGTGGCAAGGCCGTCGTCGAGGACGGCACGCTGCGGGAGGCGGACGAGTCCGAGATCGCGTCGGAGCTGAAGTCGGCGAGCGCCAGACTGCGGGAGGACCGATGACCGCCACCGTCGGCACGCAGACGGGCAACGGCGTCGGCACCTCGCCGCGGCGTCCCGACGGGACGGTCAAGGTGCGCGGCGAGTTCGCGTACTCCTCGGACCTGTGGCACGAGGACATGGTGTGGGGCGTGACCCTGCGCAGCCCGCACCCGTACGCGCGGATCACCGGGATCGACATCACCGACGCCCTGAAGGTGCCCGGGGTCTACGCCGTGCTGACGCACGAGGACGTCCCCGGAGTCAACCGCTACGGGCTGGAGCACACCGACCAGCCCGTGCTCGCTTCTTCCGTTGTGCGGTACCAGGGTGAGCCGGTCGCGCTGGTCGCCGCCGACCACCCGGAGACCGCGCGGCGCGCGATGAAGCGGATCGTCGTTTCCTACGAAGAACTCTCTCCCGTAACGGACTCCGAAGCGGCCGTCGCCGGCGAAGGTGCTTCGCTGCACGACGGCGGCAACGTCGTCCGGCACGTGAAGATCCGCCGCGGGCCGCAGGATCTTTCCGCAGACGTCGTCGTGTCCGGCGTCTACGAGGTCGGCATGCAGGACCAGGCGTTCCTCGGCCCGGAGTCCGGGCTCGCCGTGCCGGACACCGAGGGCGGCGTCGACCTGTACGTCGCGACGCAGTGGCTGCACGTCGACCAGCAGCAGATCGTCGCCGCGCTGGGCCTGCCGGTGGAGAAGGTACGGCTCACGCTCGGCGGTGTCGGGGGCGCGTTCGGCGGGCGTGAGGACCTGTCGATGCAGGTCCACGCGTGCCTGCTGGCGTTGCACACCGGCAAGCCGGTGAAGATGGTCTACAACCGCGAAGAGTCCTTCTACGGGCATGTGCACCGCCACCCGGCGAAGATGTACTACGAGCACGGCGCCACCCGCGACGGCCGGCTCGTCTACGTGCGGACGCGGTTGTTCCTCGACGGCGGCGCGTACGCGTCCTCGACCGGTGCCGTCGTCGCGAACGCCGCGACGCTCGGCGTCGGACCGTACACAGTGGACAGTGTGGCGGTCGACTGCTGGGGCACCTACACGAACAACCCGCCGTGCGGCGCGATGCGCGGCTTCGGCGCGGTGCAGGCGGCGTTCGGCTACGAGTCGCAGATGGACAAGCTCGCGGCTGCCTGCGGCCTCGACCCGGTGGAGATCCGCGTCCGCAACGCGATGAGCGAAGGCGCGCTGATGCCGACCGGCCAGGCCGTCGACTCCGCCGCCCCGGTCGCCGAGCTGCTGGACCTGGTGCGCGCCAAGCCGATGCCCCCGGACCGGCCGTTCGACCTGCGGCACATGCCGGGCGGCGTCTCCAACACGACGCACGGCGAAGGCGTCGTCCGCGGCGTCGGCTACGCCGTCGGGATCAAGAACGTCTGCTTCTCCGAAGGCTTCGACGACTACTCGACCGCGCGGGTGCGGCTGCAGCTGGTCGGCGGCGAGCCGGCGGCGACCGTGCACACCGCGGCCTGCGAAGTCGGCCAGGGCCTGGTGACGATCATGCAGCAGATCGTCCGGACCGAGCTGGGCGTCGAGCAGGTGACGGTGCTGCCGATGGACACCTCGATCGGCAACGGCGGCTCGACGTCGGCGTCACGCCAGTCGTACGTGACCGGCGGCGCGGTGCAGGCCGCCTGCGTGGCGGTGCGGGCGCGGCTGCTGTCCCGGTTCGACCGGAAGACACGCGTCGTCGGCGGCAAGCTCGTCGCGGTCGACGGCCAGGTGCTCGCCGACCTGGTGGACGTCCTCGCCGACGACGTCTACGACGAGACGGTGGAGTGGCGGCACCGGCCTACTTCGTCGTTGGATCCGGAAACCGGGCAGGGCATGGCGCACGTGCAGTACGCGTTCGCCGCGCACCGGGCCGTCGTCGACGTCGACGTCGAGCTGGGCCTGGTCAAGGTGGTCGCGCTGGACTGCGCGCAGGACGTCGGCAAGGCGCTGAACCCGCAGGCCGTGCTGGGCCAGATCCAGGGTGGTTCGGCGCAGGGGCTCGGGCTCGCGGTGATGGAGGAGATCCAGACCTCCGGCGGGAAGATCCGGAACCCCTCCTTCACCGACTACCTGATCCCGACGGTCCTGGACATGCCGCCGATGAGCATCGACGTCCTGGAACGCCCGGACCCGCACGCGCCGTACGGCCTGCGCGGGGTGGGGGAGCCGCCGACGATCTCGTCGACCCCGGCGATCGTGGCGGCGATCCGGGCCGCGACCGGGCTCGCGCTCACGCGCGTCCCGGTGCGGCCCGAACACCTGACGGGGACCTGAGTTACTTGAGTGACCAGTTCTGGTTGGCGTCGTCGTTGCAGCCCCACAGTTCGAGCTGAGTGCCGTTGACGTTGCCGGCGGGCTTGTCGCCGCCGGTGACGTCGACGCACAGGCCGGACTGCGTGCCGGTGATGGAGCCGTCGACGTTCAGCTTGAACTGCTGATTCGTGCCGCCGTGACACGTCCAGACGATCAGCTTCGTCCCGGCCGCGGTCGCACCGCCGTCGGCGTCGAGGCAGAGGCCGTTGGCCTTCAGCTCACCGGCGCTGGTGAACGTCCAGGACTGGTTGGAGCCGCCGTCGCAGTCCCAGATGTCGACCTTGGTGCCGGGCGTCGTGAGGTTGCCGTTGATGTCGACGCACCGCGACGACGACGCGCCCTGCAGCGCCTTGGCCGTGCCGATGCTGGAGCCGCTCGCGTTGGCCTTCACGCGGTAGATCACGGTGCTGTGCGACGGGACGGCGGCGCTGATCGTGCCGGTGCTGGTGGTCAGCTCCTTCGACCACAGGTTGGTCAGCCGGTAGTTCGACGCGCTGGGCAGCCCGGCCGCGGCGGCCGTCGTTGAGACGGTTTTCGTGGTGGTGTTCTCGTTGAACAGCACCACGGCGACGTCCCCGTCCTGGAGGGGCTTCCGCAGGACGTCCAGCCCGCCGCTCGACGAGATGCGTGTCGCCTGCTTGCCGAGAGAGTCCTGGTCGACGGCGATGACGTCCGAGTTGAGATAGGTCGAGAAGGTCGCGACGCTCGCGGAGCGCAGGTCGGCGCCGGCGATCAGCGGCGCGGCCATCGCCGCCCAGAGCGTGAAGTGCGCGCGGTCCTCCTGGAAGTCCATGCCGTCGCCGACCTCGAGCATGTCGGGGTCGTTCCAGGCGCCGGGCTTCGCGGCGGACGCGAGGCCGACGTTCTGGCGGTAGATCGAGTCGATGCTGCCCCAGTTGTTGGTGATGTCGCCGGTGGTGCGCCACAGGTTGCCGACGTCGGGTGCCCAGGTCGAGGGGGAGAAGTTGCCCCACTCGCAGATGCTGTAGGCGATCGGGCGGCCGGTGGCCTTGAGCGCGTCGCGCATCGCGGAGTAGCGGCGGACGTAGTCCTGCTGGGTTTCGCCGCCGGGGCTGCCGCAGTTGTCGTACTTGAGGTAGTCGACGCCCCAGCTCGCGTAGCTGTTGGCGTCGGTCTGCTCGTGGCCGAGGCTGCCGGGGTAGTGCTGGCAGGTCTCGCTGCCGGCGCTCTCGTAGATCCCGAACTTCATCCCGCGCGCGTGGATGTAGTCACCGAGCGCCTTGAGGCCGCTGGGGAACTTCGCCGGGTCGGCGACGAGGTTACCCGCGCCGTCCCGGTTCTTGGTCATCCAGCAGTCGTCGAGGTTGACGTAGGTGTAACCGCGGTCGCGCATCCCGGAACTGACCATCAGGTCGGTGGTCTGCTTGACGAGCGTCTCGTTGATGTTGCACTCGAAGGTGTTCCAGGTGTTCCACCCCATCGGGGGTGTTCTCGCGAGCCCGTTTTCCAGGGCATCGGCAGGCTGACTGGTGATCCCGATGACGGCGACGGCGGTGGCGAGGACGGCGAGGACACGGCGCATGGCGGCTCCAACCGAACGACGGTGTTGAGGCAGGAGGACTAGACCACTCTGCAGCCTTGATGTCCGATGCTGATCGGTCAAGCGCCATTTTGAGTATTCTTGTTGGATTCCCGACTAAAGTTGCTCGCCCTGAAGTCGCTTGGCGACGTCCACGCTGGTTGCGCCGGCGACGGCCATGGCTTCGGTGTCCCGCAGCGCCCGGCAGAGGACGAAGGCGCCTTCGAGGCTGTTGACGACGGAGATGGTGAGCGTCCGTGCGGCATCTTGGCTGAGCCCGAACCGGGCGAACTTCTCGGTCCCGGCGTCGATCCACGCGGTGAAGACGTCAGCGGTGGCTTCCCGCAGCGGTTCGTTGGTACTCGCGACCTCGAGGGCAACGGTCGCGATCGGGCAGCCTTCGACGTAGTCGGTGGCTTCGAGCGTCGCGATCCCGGCGGCGAAGAAGGCCTCGATCCCGCTGATCAGGTCGGGTGCCGGGTCGATGAAGAGGTCGAACAGCTGGATGTAGGCAAGCCCGGAACTCCGGACGACCTCGGCACCGAGCTGCTCCTTCCCGCCGGGAAAGAAGTGGTAGAGCGAGCCGAAGGGAGCATTCGCCTCACTGACGATCTGCTTGAGCCCGGTACCGCTGTACCCATTGCGCCGAAAAAGCTCAGCCCCGGCGGCCATGATGCGTTCCTTGGTCCCTGCCACGGTTAGAGGATACGCGGTCGTTAGAGCGTTCTATCAACTCCCGGCGGCCGGCTCCGCGGCTCGACGGGCGGGATCCACGCTCGGTCGGCTCGCCCGCGCTTGCAGGCGGTCCCGCTCGGTCGGCTCGCCCACGTCTCGTAGGCGGGATCGACGCGCGGTCTGCTCGCCCGCGCCTCGCAGTCTGTTCCCCGCTGGGCCGACTCGCCCATGCCTCAGCAGTCCGCTCCACGCTCGATCGGCCGCTCGCGCCTCGGCAGTCTGCTCCCCTCTCGATCGGCTCGCCATGTGCGGTCTGTCGCCCACGTTTCGGCGGCGGGTTCACGCCCGATCGGCATGTCCACGCCTCAACCGGGGCTCGCCCACGCCCGGCGAGGTGTGGTTCAGGCCAAAGCCCTTGCCTACCCCGGCAGCTGTCCACAACCCACCTGGCTCGCCCCGCACCGCCCGGCCGTTCGAGGCGCTTCACCTCGGGCCCGCGCTCGCCGGATTCGCGTTCGCCGCCGATCCCGTCGATCGCGCCGTTCTGCCGATCGCGCCGTTGCTGCCGATCGCGCCGATCTGGCCGTTCCTGCCGATCCCCGCCAACTCCTGCCGATCTGGCCAATCCCGCCAATGGCGCCAAATTCCGCCGGTCCGGCCGATCCCGCCGATCCCACCAATCGTGTCCGCGCCCTCAGTCAAGCCGTTCCACACTCGGCCTACCCATCCGCGCCCCGACCTGGGACTTGCTACTCCGGCCCGGTTTATCCACACCCCACCCGTGATGTGGACAAACCGGCCCCGACATCGGCTTTTCCGGCTTTCCGTCGGAGGGTCCCGATACGCTGGAAGCGGGGCCGGTCCCCCGGAGAGGGCGGGGGCTGCTTTTTGCAGGCGGGCGGCGTCAGGCGCGAGCGCTCGCTAGTGGATGTCCCAAGCAGGGCCGGGGTCCTCGGCGTCGTCGCGCAGGATCGTGCCTTCGATCAGCCCGTACGGGCGGTCGGCGGCGTAGAACACCTCGTTGTCGTTCTTCAGCCCGAACGGGCTCAAGTCCACAAGGAAGTGGTGCTTGTTCGGCAGCGACAGCCGCACCTCCGCGACCTCGGGCCGCCGTTCGAGCACCGACTGGCCCATCGCGTACAGCGTCTGCTGCAGCGAAAGGCTGTGCTTCGTCGCGAAGGTCTCCAGCATCGCGCGCCGGACCTCGCGGTGGCTCTCCGCCCAGTCGATGCCGTCGCCCTGGTAGCGCCAGCGCGCGGTGACGGCGGTCGCGAGGATCCGGTCGTCGGTCTCGGCGAGCGTCGTGTACTCGTCGCGCGGGAAGCCGTGGAACTCCGAGCCGGTCGACTTGAGCACGACCAGGCCGTCGATCCCGGACACGACCCACGCGCGGTCGCCCTGGATCGTGACGGCCGTGGTGCGCCGTTCGTTGCCGGCGCCGCTGAACGCGTGGTCGTGCGGCGCGCCGTCGACGGTGATCCGGTCCCAGCTGTGCTCGTCGATCTTGATCCGGGCGCCGGAGATGCTCTCCTGTGTGCCGGTGAAGTGCCGGGCCAGGCGCAGGCCGAAGTCCTCGATTTCGCCGACCGGCGCCTCCTTCGCGAAGGCGTACACGGTGTTCTTCTGCGTGTCGGTCGCGAGCACCGCGGCGTTGTCGCCGGTCAGGTGCGTCGCGGCCAGCTCGCCACGCAACGACGTCGACACGGTGAGGTCCTTCAGGTGGTGGACGGGGCCGTCGCGGCGCACCGTGACCAGGCGGACCTCCGCCTTGCCGTACTGGTTGGGGCCCAGGGTGATGGCCACGGTTCAGCTCCCTCGGTAAGTCGAATAGGCGAACGGGCTGAGCAGGAGCGGCACGTGGTGGTGCGCGGTGCCGTCGGAGATCCGGAAGGTGAGGGCCACCTCCGGGAAGAACGCGTCCGGGCCGAGGTAGGCGCCGGTGTCGAAGACCAGCCGGTAGACGCCGGGTTCCAGCGTCTCGGGGCCGAGGTCGCGGACGCGGCCGTCGTCGTCGGTGCGCCCGTCGGCGATCGGCTTGCCCTCGGCGGTTTCGAAACGGACGGTAATTCCCTTTGCGGGCCGGCCTTGCGCCGTGTCGAGCACGTGCGTCGTCACCAGACTCACGCCGTCACCGCCTTGGCCAGCCGCAGGCCGGCGATCTTGAGCAGCTCCTGCCCGGCGACGCCGAGCTCGGTCGCTGGGTCGTTGCCGATGCGCTCGCGGAGGATCTTCAGCAGTTCGTCGCCGCTGCGTCCGCTGGCGCAGACGAGATAGACGTGCCCGAACTTGGCTTCGTACTCGGCGTTCGCGGCGGCGAACTCGTCGGCGTTGTCCACACCGGACTGTTCGCTGCGGGACCAGTCGGCCTCGGTCCCCTGCTGCTTCGGCTTTTCGCCGATCCGGGGGTGCGCGGCCATGGCCTGGCGGATCTCGTCACTGCTCAACGGCAGGTCCGCGGCGGCTTGCAGCGCGTCGAGGTTGTCGTAGGGCCTGCGGTCGAGAACCGCGTCCGCCCAGCGGGGGACGGCGAGGCAGGCCGTCAACGCCGGACGTACGTCGCCGGCGTCGGCGGTGTTGAAATCGGTGAGGGTGAGCGGCACGGGGAACTCCTCGTGAGTGGCGTCCCGCTGACCGTACGTCGGCGCCGGAGTTCCGTCAACATTTTGTTGAATGCGCTGGTCAGTCGGCTTCGCGGTTGAGATAGTTGTAGACGGTGAACCGTGTGACGCCCAGCGCGTCGGCCACCGACGAGACGGATTTCCGCAGGCCGAAGGCGCCGCGTTCGCGCAGCAGCCGCACTGCACGCTGCTTCCCGGCGCGGTCGAGATCGCCCAGTTCGGCGCCGAGTTCGCGCTCGACATCGGCGATCAGCCGGGCGAGCGCATCGTTCAGCTCGACGGACGGGGCGCTGTCGACGCCGTGCGATTCGCCCGCCTGACTGCCCGCCGTGTTCGGGCCACCCGCCTGGCCGCCCGTCGTGTTCGTTCCGCCTGCTCGACTGTCGGCCGTGTGCGGTTTACCTGCTGGATCGCCCGTTGAGCGCGGTTTCCCTGCCAGGCCGCTCGCCGTGTGCGACTTGTCTGCTGAATCGCCCGTCGCGTGTGGCTTGCCTGCTTGGCCGCCGGTCGCGTGCAGTTTGCCTGCCTGGCCGCCGGTCGCGTGTGGTTTGCCTGTTGGACCGCCCGCCGCGTGCAGCTTGCCTGCCGGATCGCCCGTCGCGTGTGGAGCGACCACAGGACCGTCCGTCGTGTGCGGTTCGGCAGCTCGGGCAGTCGTCGGATCGCGCTGGTCGGCGGCGGAAACGACCTCCGGCTCGGTCGGTCCGCCGGGTCGATCTCCCTCCTCGGCCGCGGCGCCGGCGTCCGCCGCGGCGACCTGGCGCACCTGCAGCGTGACCTGGGTGGCGCCGCCGTCCAGCGCCGCCTGCGTGATCCTGGGCAAGGCCTCGAGAAGGGCCTTCGCGTCACCGCGGACGAGCGTGCCGAGCGGCCCGAAGTCGGTGTCCAGCCCCGCTTCCACGGCCGCGTCGCGCGCGGCGAGCGCGTGCTCGGGCGGCGAACCTTCGCCGTGGAACGGTTCGCTGGTGAACTCCGCTTCAAGCCGCACGAGGTGACCGTAACGCGCCGCGTCCGTCGTTGACGAGCGACGCGAGCCGTGGTTAGTGTCGTTGTGCGAAACCGTCTTTCCGTACTGTGAAATCGGCGGTGGTCACTTCTCCCGGCGAAGGGTTCTCGGATGGATCTTGTGGTGCGCGCAGCCCGGGCGGTCACGGCCGAGGGCGAGGTCCCGGTGACGCTCGGCGTCGACGGCGGCCGGATCGTCGCGGTCGAACCCGGCGGTGCTTCGCTGATCGGCGACCGCGTCGTCGAACTCGGCGACGACGTCGTGCTGCTGCCCGGACTGGTCGACACGCACGTCCACGTCAACGATCCCGGCCGCGCCGAGTGGGAGGGCTTCGAGACGGCCACCCGCGCGGCCGCGGCGGGCGGGGTGACCACGATCGTGGACATGCCGCTCAACAGCCTGCCGCCGACGGTCGACGTCGCGGCCCTGGAGGTCAAGCGCAAGGCGGCGACCGGCCGGGTGCACGTCGACGTCGGTTTCTGGGGCGGCGCGATCCCCGGCAACGTCTCGGACCTGCGCGGGCTGCACGAGGCCGGCGTCTTCGGGTTCAAGTGCTTCCTGCTGCACTCCGGCGTCGACGAGTTCCCGCCGCTCGACCCGGCCGGGCTCGACGAAGCGTTGCGGGAGCTGAGTTCCCTCGACGCGCTGATGATCGTCCACGCCGAGGACGCGCACGAGATCGACGAGGCGCCCGAGCCGCATGGCGGTCGCTATGTCGACTTTCTGTACTCGCGCCCGCGGGCGGCGGAGAATCTGGCCGTCACGCACGTGATCGAGGCGGCCCGCCGCAACTCGGCGCGGGCGCACATCCTGCACCTGTCGTCCGCGGAAGCACTGCCGCTCGTGGCGGAGGCCCGCCGCGACGGCGTCGCGCTGACCGCCGAGACCTGCCCGCACTACCTGAGCTTCGTCGCCGAGGAGATCCGCGACGGCGCCACGCAGTTCAAGTGCTGCCCGCCGATCCGAGAGGCGGCCAACCGCGAACAGCTGTGGCAGGGGCTCGCCGACGGCGTGATCGACTGCGTCGTCAGCGACCATTCACCGTGCACGCCGGAGCTGAAACGCTTCGACAGCGGCGATTTCGGGCAGGCCTGGGGCGGGATTTCGAGCCTGCAGCTGGGTCTCCCGGCGATCTGGACGCAGGCGCGGCAACGCGGGTTCGCGCTCACCGACGTCGTCCGCTGGATGGCCGAGCACCCCGCCGCGCAGGCAGGGATGCGTCGCAAGGGCCACCTGGCGGTCGGCTACGACGCCGACTTCTGCGTGTTCGCGCCGGACGAGGCGTTCGTCGTCGACGTCGCGAAACTCAAGCACCGCAACCCGGTGAGCGCCTACGACCGCCGCCCGCTCGCCGGCGTGGTCCGCTCGACCTGGTTGCGCGGCACCGAAATCACCGGCGACGCGCCCTTCGGGGCGTTGCTGAACCGGGGGAACTGCTGAGATGGAGGCTGTGTTGTCTGACCGTCCTGAGTGGACAGAGCTGCCCGACCTCGCTTCACGTCGCTTCGGCGGGACCGTGATGTGGGCGACCGACGAGCTGTTCGCTGAGAAGGAAAACCTGGTCAACCCGTGGACGCCGGCGCACCGCGCCGAGACGTTCGGCCCGAAGGGCCAGGTCTACGACGGCTGGGAGACCCGCCGCCACCGCGAACCGGGCGACGACCAGGCGATCCTCCGGCTCGGCCTGGCGGGCACGGTCACGGGTGTGGTCGTCGACACGGCGTTCTTCAAGGGCAACTACCCGCCGTTCGTCTCGGTCGAAGCGGCTTCGGTGCCGGGTTACCCGAGCGCGGCCGAGCTGGCGACAGCGGACTGGGACATCCTGGTCGACCGCGCGCCCGCGGCGGGCCACACGGAGAACTTCCACACGGTCAACGGTTCCCGTAGGTACACCCACGTCCGCCTGACCCAGCACCCCGACGGCGGCGTCGCCCGCCTGCGCGTCCACGGCGCTCCGATCCCGGACCCGGACCTGCTCGACCTGGACGCGCTGGATCTGGCGGCCCTGGAGAACGGCGCCCTGGTGACGGGGTGCAGCAACATGTTCTATTCGTCGCCGAACAACATGCTCTCGCCGGGTCTCGCGGCCCACCAGGCGGAGGGCTGGGAGACGGCCCGCCGCCGCGACGACGGCAACGACTGGGCGACCTTCAGACTGGCCGGCGCCGGGACCGTCCGGTTTGTCGAGCTGGACACGAGCAACCTCAAGGGCAACGCCCCGGGCTGGGCGTCGATCAGCGGCCGCGACACCTACGGCGAGTGGGTGGAGCTGCTGCCGAAGACGCGCCTGCAGCCGGACACCCGCCACCGCTTCGCCGTACCGGACGGCCCCGAGGTGACAGAGGCCCGCCTGGACATCTACCCGGACGGCGGCCTGGCCAGGCTGCGCCTGTTCGGCCGCCTGACGGAGACGGGCCGCGCGAACGTGAAAGCCCGATTCGCCAAAACCCGCTGAGGCTCGTACGGCCCGCATTTGGGAGTCGGCGTCGTGTGCGACAAGTCGCGCAAGTCGGTTGGGTCACCCACGTCAGGTTGACGAGTCGCGTGTTCTCTGCCGAGCCGTGCGGCTATCGCGTCACACTTCAGCGGAGCACGTCAGCCCAGCGTCCGAGCCCCGGCGCGGTCTCCCTGCCCGAACTCGCGGGTCGTCGACGAGTGCCGTACACCTCGTCGACGGCCCGTGGTCAGCCCGCGTCGGGACGGTTCAGGTAGGCCGAGGCCAGCGATAGGACGCACGCGCAGCCGATGATCGCGCTTACCCACCACGGCAGGCCCGCCACGATGCTCCACACGAAGCCCGCCGCCGCCAGGAGGGCGACGAGGATGTTCCGGAACTGCAGCGGCGTCGGTTTGGCCATACCGCCAGCCTCTCACGGGTCCACATCAGACCTCTGCGCGCTCCCCGGGTTCGAGCAGCACCAGTCGGTCGGTCAGGCCGGCCGCCTCGAACTCCTTCCTCAGTACGTCAGGACCTTCGCTGAAGTGCTGCCAGCCCCGGAAGTGCAACGGGACGACCTTCGCCGAGCCGAGCACCTTCGCCGCCGCGGCGGCGTTTTCGCTGGTCAACGTCAGGGGAGCACCGTCGAACAGCTTCGTCCTCGCGGCACCGGCGAACAGCACCGCGATGTCGACGCTGAACCGCGACGCGATCTCCCGCACCAGGTCCACCGACGCGTTGTCCCCGCTGACGTACACCGTCGGCAGGCCTTCGCCGCTGAGCACGAAGCCGGTGACGTCACCGGCGAGCTGCTCCGCTCCTTCCGGCCCGTGCAACGCCGGGACAGCGGTGACCGTGAGCCGCCCGACCTGCGTCTCCTCCCACGGCTCCAGGCCCCGCGCAGTCCCGCCCAGCCGCTCGGCGCCGCTCGGGGTGATCAGGGTCAGCGGCACCGTCTCGAGGTAGTCGCGCCCGCGATCGTCCAGGTTGTCCGGATGCTGGTCATGGGACAGCAGCACGGCGTCCACCACGCCGACGGCGTCCTCGGTCAGCACCGAGTCCTCGGTCTTGACCAGCACGCGCTGGCCGATCGAGTGATCACCCGGCGGATCGAACGTCGGGTCGGTGAGCAGCCGGACGCCGCCCAGTTCCAGGAGTGCGGTCGGACCACCGGACAGGGTGATCCCGAGCTTCTCGGTCATACCGGGGCCAACGACGGGAACGGGTGCGCTCTTCCCTAGGGTGCCGACTGCCTCCGCGAGCTGATCACGCCGGTGTTGAACCCGGCCAGGTGCAGGCCCCCGGCGAACCGCGCGTGCTCGATCTTCACGCACCGGTTCATCACGACGTCCAGCCCCGCCTCCCGAGCCCGGTCGGCCACCGGTTCGTGCCACAACCCGAGTTGCAGCCACAACGTCCGCGCGCCGGCGTCGATCACGTCCTCGGCCACCTGAGGCAAGTCATCGTGTTTCCGGAACACACTGACGAGGTCCGGTTCGCCCGGCACGTCCTTCAGTGAGGCGTACACCGGCTTCCCGAAGAGGGTGTCCAGGCGCGGGTTGACGAAGTTGACCTCGTACCGCGTCGACGAGAGCAGGTAGGTCGCGACGAAGTAGCTCGGCCGAGACGGGTTCGCGGACGCTCCCACCAGCGTCACCGACTTCGCCCGGTTCAGGATCGCGCGCCGCTCGACAGCGCCCACGGCATACGTCATCCGGCCACCGCCTTGCCCAGGGCCTGGTCGAGGTCCCAGAGGATGTCCTCGACGTCTTCCAGCCCGACCGACAGTCGGATCAGGTCAGGGCCCACGCCCGCGGCCGTGAGCTGCTCCTCGGACAGCTGCGCGTGGGTCGTCGACGCCGGGTGGATCACGAGCGTGCGGGCGTCCCCGACGTTTGCCAGGTGTGACAACAGCTCCACCGACTCGACGAACCTTTCGCCCGCCGCGCGCCCGCCGTTGATGCCGAAGGAGAACACCGCCCCTGGCCCGGCGGGCAGGTACTTCTTCGCCAGGTCGTGGTGTGGGTGCGCCGGCAGCCCCGCGTAGGACACCCAGGCCACGCGTGGGTCCGCGTCGAGGTGTTCGGCGACGGCGCGGGCGTTGGCGACGTGTGCGTCCATCCGCTGGGGCAGGGTCTCGACACCTTGCAGCAGCAGGAAAGCCGAGTGTGGCGAGAGGACCGCGCCGATGTCCCGCAACTGCTCCGCGCGAAGCCGCGTACAGAACGCGTACTCGCCGAAGTTCTCCCAGTACTTGAGGCCGCCGTAGCTCTCGACGGCCTCGGTCATCCGGGGGAACTTCCCGTTGCCCCAGTCGAACTTCCCCGACTCGACGACGATCCCGCCGAGTGTCGTCCCGTGGCCGCCGAGGAACTTCGTCGCCGAGTGCAGCACGATGTCCGCGCCGTGCTCCATCGGCCGGCAGAGGTAAGGCGTCGCCAGCGTCGCGTCGACCACCAGCGGGATGTCGTGGGCGTGCGCCAGGTCCGCCAGCGCGGTGAGGTCCGCGATGCCGCCACCCGGGTTGCCGATCACCTCGGTGTAGAGCAGTCGGGTCCGATCAGTGATCGCCGCGGCGTAGTCGTCGATGCCGCCGCTGACGAACGTCGTCTCCACGCCGAATCGCCGGAGCGTGCCGGTGAGCTGGGTGACCGTGCCGCCGTAGAGGCCGCTCGCCGACACGATGTGGTCGCCGGCCTCGGCGAGCGCACTGAAAGTGAGGAACTCCGCGGCCTGCCCGCTGCCGGTGGCGACACCGCCGATCGCGCCCTCGAGGCTGGCGATCCGCTCCTCGAACGCCGCCACGGTCGGGTTCCCGATCCGGCTGTAGATGTTGCCGTACTTCTGCAGCGCGAACAGGTTCGCCGCGTCGGCCGCGTCCTCGAAGACGAAGCTCGTGGTCTGGTAGATCGGCACGGCACGCGCACCGGTCGCCGGGTCGGGCGTTCCGCCCGCGTGCAATGCGCGGGTCCGGAAGCCCCAGGTGCGTTCACTCATCGGTCCTCACCGTAACCGTCCTCCCCTTCGGTCGGCCACGCCTCCCAGGTGGTGGGCGCGGTCATTTCGTGCTGTCGACGTTAGCACGGTTTGATATTCCGTGCGCTACACTCTAACGTATGAAATGTGCCGTGTGTGGCAAGCCGTTGCCACCTCGTCGCGGAGCTGGGCGAAATCGCCAGTACTGCGACGCCACGTGCCGGAGCGCTGCCCGCAGGCAGCGAACGCACGTAAAGAACGACTTGACAACTTCCGGTCGTCAATCCACTCTTGACACCGTGCCGGACGAACCTTTGGCCGCGGTCGGTGCGGCGTTGCGGAAGGTCCGCGACGCGGAAGCCGCACTGCGGGACACCGTGGACGCGGCCAGAGCGGCCGGGCACACCTGGCAGGAGATCGGTGACCTGCTGGGCACCAGCCGACAGGCCGCGTTCCAGCGGTTCGGCCGGCCGGTCGATCCGGCAACGGGCGCGTCGATGACGGAACTGAAGCGGCCCGACGCGATCCACCTCGCCGAGGAGCTTGTGTTCGAGCTCGTCGGGTGCCGGTGGCACGAGGTACGCCGGGACTTCGACGACCGCATGCTCGCGTCGGTCGGCGAAGAAGAGCTGCAGCTCGCCTGGACGCAGCTGGCCGGATCGGTCGGACGCTACGAACGGATGGGAGAGGCATACGCACGGTCGGCGGGGGACTACACGATCGTCCACCTGCCGGTGGCCTTCGAGGCCGGTGAGCGGACCGTGCAGGTGACCTACCGCGAGGACGGTCAGGTGGCCGGGCTGTGGATCCGGTCGGCCGAACAGTTGTGAGCGCAGTTGTGAACAGGGGGAACGATGAAGACAGCAATCGCGGGCGTGATCGCGGTCCTCGCACCGCTGGTGGCCCCGGCCGCCCACGCCGCCGAGGTACCCACGGCGGGGGACCAGCTTGAATGGGTCGTCGACGCCACCGGGCGCGTCCCGGTGTCCGATGCCGAGTTACAGCAGCACATCGCGCAGGTCCTGGTGACCGCGGCGGGAGGCACGGCGGGTATCAATGCCGCACTGACCGGGCTCGGCCGGCTCGAGGTGGAGCGGGTCGTCACCGAGGCGCCTGACCACGTCGAGGCGGTGGTCCACGGCCCGGCGGACGACTACCTGCTGGATCTCCACGTCGACCAGGCCGGGCTGATCGACGGGCTGCGGGCGACCGCGGACGACCCGGTGCCGTCGTCGTGGCCGGAAGTGGACGCCCAGCTCGCGGCGCTCGGCGGGCGCGTCTCGTTCGGCGCGTCGGAGATCCTGCCGGACGGGCGCTGCCGTGACGTACACGGCGTGCGGGACAACGTGCAACGGCCTCTGGGCTCGGCGTTCAAGCTCTACGTCCTGGGTGCGCTCGGCACCGCGGTCGCGGAGCACAAGGCGTCCTGGACCGAACAGCTCGCTATCCGCGACGACTGGAAGAGCCTGCCGTCGGGCGTGCTGCAGAACCAGCCGGCCGGCACCCGGCTCCCGCTGTCGGAATACGCCGACAAGATGATCTCGATCAGCGACAACACCGCTGCCGACCACCTGATCCACCGGCTCGGTCGCGACGCCGTGCAGCGGCAGGTCACCGCCTTCGGCAACCAGCGGCCGTCGGCGAACATCCCGTTCTTGACGACCAAGGCGCTGTTCGAGCTCAAGGCGACGCAGTACCCGGCCCGCGCCGACGCCTACCTGGCGTTGCCACGCTGGGCACGTCCCGCCGCGGTCGCGGGACTCGAACGGCTCCCGCTCACCGGACTCACCTCCTGGCCCAGGCCCGAGAAGATCGACCAGCTCGAGTGGTTCGGTTCCCCGGACGACATCTGCCGGGCGTTTTCCGGGCTGCAGAAGGAGAACCAACCGGAGATCGGGCACGCGCTGTCGCTCAACGACGGCGGGCTCGGCCTCGACAAGGCGAAGTTCCCGGAGGTCTGGTTCAAGGGCGGCAGCGAACCCGGCGTACTGACCTTGAACTACCTGGTCCGGACGGCCGACGGCCGGTCACTGGTCACCAGCGTTATGGTGTCGGACCCGGTGGCGCCTCTGGACGAAAATCACGTCGCGGCACGAGGAATCGCGGTCGCAAGGGGGGCGGTGGCGCTGTTGGCGGCTACGCTGCGCCGGTGACGGTGCGCTGGAGTCTGACGATCGATTGCGCGGCGCCCCGCGCGCTGGCGAGGTTCTGGGCGGTGGCCCTCGGCTACATCGAGCGGCCACCACCGGCCGGGTTCGCGAGCTGGGAAGCCTGGTTGACGGAGTTCGGAGTACCCGAGGACGAATGGGACGACGGCGCGTACCTGGCCGACCCGGAAGGTGTCCTGCCGAGCCTGAGCTTCCTCAAGGTTCCCGAAGACAAGGTCGTGAAGAACCGGCTGCACCTGGACATCCAGGCGGGAGGCGGTCGCGAGGTGCCTTGGGAGACGCGGTGGGAGCGGGTCGCCGAGGCGATCGCCCGGCTCATCGCGGCGGGCGCGACGGTGCAGCAGGAGCACGAGGCGGGCGGCCGCCCGGACCACGTCGTGATGGCGGATCCCGAAGGCAACGAGTTCTGCGTGCTCTGAGCCGGTGCCGCCGAACCGCGCGTGACCGGTGGTCATCGTCACCGGTCGCCGTACGGGACTCGGGCCGGCGGTCGCGCGTGGGCCTGCCGAGGCGCGGCTAGCCGATCAGCTCCTCGTGTCGCGTCGGGTTGCCGCTGTGCCACGGCAGCACGGCGCCGTACCGGACCAGTTCGCCGTAGGTAGACGGGTCGAGGTCGCCGAGCGTCAGGTCGAGCACCGCACGTGCGGCCTGGTCGGGCGTTTGGGCCTGGCTGAAGTCGGCGAACCACGGGCGTGACGCCCGCGTGTCGACCAGGCCGGGGCAGACCGCCGCGACCAGGGTGCCGTCCGCGAGGTCTCGCTCCCGGCGCTCCGCGGCCACCGCGCGTACGGCGGCGACCTGGGCGACCTTCGAGGGCACGTTGATCCACTCCGGCCAGCCCAGCTCGTTCGCCCGGCCGTCGTGGATCGCGGCGCGCCAGTCCTCGACGGCTTGCTCGACGTCGTCGAGCGACACTCCGTCGAACCGGGGCCGCAAGGCTTCGGGCAGGTGGCCGAGCGTGCCCAGCGAGCTGGCGACGACGAGCAGCCGGCCACCCGGGCGCAGGATCGGGCCGAACGAGCGCAGCACCGCGTGGGTGCCGGCGTTCGCGACGTCGAGGAAGACGTCGGCCTGCTCAGCCTGGGGCCGTCCGGGATGGAGCGGGCCGACGGCGTTGGACAGCACGATGTCCACCGGGCCGAGGTCCGTGGCGAAGCGGGCGACGGCGTCGGCGTCCGAGACGTCGAGGACGCGGCCTTCCACCCGGGCGCGCGTCGCGGGGTTCGCGGCGACGCGCTCGGTGGCGGCCGCCACGCGCTCGGTGTCGCGGCCGGTGAGCAGGACGAGGTCGTCCGGGCCGAGGCGGGTGGCGAGTCCTCGGGTCAGGGCGAAGCCGAGGCCTTGGTTGGCTCCGGTCACCACAGCGGTACGTGTCATGCCGCCACGCTAGGTCCGTCCGAGCCATGCGCCCAGCGAGAGATCGGCAAGCCTGGTATGCGTGAACGTCATGGACTTCGGCGACGTCTCCCTGGTGGCCCTCCGCGTGTTCCGCGAGGTCGCCGAACGCGGCACACTTACAGCGGCTGCGGCGGCCCTGGGCTACACGCAGTCCGCGGTGTCACGGCAGATCGCCTCGCTCGAGCGCGTGGCCGGGACACCGGTGCTGGACCGGCGTCCCGGCGGGGTCCGCCTGACCGCGGCCGGGAATGTCGTGCTGCGCCGGGCGATCGCGGTGCTGGACCAGATCGACGCCGCCGGGCGTGAGCTGGCCGGGCTGCCCGCCGACGGCGGGAGCGTGCGGCTCGGCTGGTTCCCCAGCGCGGGTGCCGTCCTGGTGCCGCGGGCGGTCGCGGAACTGCGGCGCACCCACCCCGCGGTGCGCGTCACCACCCGGGAGGGCACGACGCCGGTTCTGGTGCGGGCGTTGCGCGCGGGCACGGTGGACCTGGCCGTGCTGGGCTCGGTGCCGCCGTTCCGGCCGCCGGACTCCGAAACTCCGGCGCTGCGGCTCAAAACCCTCGCCGAGCGCACTCTTTGCCTCGCCGTGCCCGCAGGGCACCCGCTGGCCGGCGCGGACGCGGTCGACGTCGCCGACCTCCGTGGACAGCGGTGGATCGCGGGCCCGTCGGGGGAGGACACGCTGATGGGCGTGTGGCCCGGGCTCGACGAGCGTCCCGAGATCGCGCACACCGCGCGTGACTGGCTCGCCAAGCTCAACCTGGTCGCCGCCGGTTGCGGCCTGACGACGTTGCCGGCTTCGCTCGTCGAGGCCGTGCCGCCGGGGGTGCGGGTCGTGACGGTGCGGGGCGGGCCGTCGGAACGGCGGCGCGTGGTGCTGGCCCGGCTGCCGGGGCCGCTCTCCGAACCGGCCGCGCTGCTGGCCGAGGCCCTGCGCCGGGTGGCCACCGGGGTGCCGGATCGCGCCGATGACTGAGGTGCCGATGACCGAGGAGTAGTGACCGAGATGCCGATGACCGAGATCACGCCGGGCGCTGCGGCGTTCGTGTCACATCGGTCGTTGCCGCGGGGTCTACTGCTACGACTCCGGCGCGGAAGGAACGGGACACGGTGGATGCACTGACCGAGCGGTTCGAACACGAGCGGCCCCGGCTGCGGGCGGTCGCCTACCGGATGCTCGGCTCGGCGAGTGAGGCCGACGACGCCGTCCAGGAAGCTTGGCTGCGGTTCGACCGCACCGACACCGGTGACGTCGAGAACCTCGGCGCGTGGCTGACCACTGTCGTCGCTCGAGTGTGTCTCTCCATGCTTCGCACCCGGCGCAACCACCGCGAGGAACCGTTAGAACTGCAGCCCGAGCCGGACGCGGACGTCCGCGATCCCCAGCAGGAAGCCGAACTGGCCGACTCGGTCGGGTTGGCGTTGCTGGTGGTGCTCGACTCGCTCGGGCCGGCCGAGCGGGTCGCTTTTGTGCTGCACGACATGTTCGCCGTGCCGTTCGACGACATCGCCCCGATGATCGACAAGACCCCGGCCGCGACGCGGCAGCTCGCGAGCCGTGCCCGTCGACGGGTCAAGGGTGGTGCCGCGGCGGACGCGGACGTGCCTCGCCGCCGCAAGGTCGTCGAGGCGTTCTTGGCCGCTGCGCGCGGCGGCGACTTCGAGGCATTGCTGTCGCTGCTCGACCCGGACGTCGTCCTGCACGCCGACCGCTTCGTCGGGCCGAGCCCGGCGCCCGTCGTGCTGCGCGGGGTCGCCAGCGTCCGCGACGGCGCACTGCTGGCCTCCGCGCGGGCCCGCGCCAGTGAGCTGGCCCTTGTCGACGGCGTTCCCGGTCTGCTCATGGTGCGCGACGGGCGGCTGTCGGTCGTCCTGTCCTTCACGATCGACGATGACCGGATCACCGGCATCGACGTCATCGCGGACCCGGAGCGGCTGCTCGGGCTGGAGGTCGCCGTGCTGGACTGACCCCGGTCAGCCCAGGGCGGCGCGAAGGCGTGCTTCGCGCTCCGAGGGCGTCTGACGCGGGCAGCTCACGCACTTGGGGTTGCCGACTTCATAGATCAGGCAGCACGACGCGCGGCGGACGGCGGGTGTGCGGCCGACGCGGACGAAGCGCGGCTTCGGCAAGTCGAGGTCGATCGCCGCCACCAGTGGCTCGGCCAGGGCCATCGCGCGCTCCGGATCCGGCGTCCACAGCAGCCGGTTGCCGATCGAGTCGGTGGCGATCGCGCCCAGCGCGCGTTCGCGGGCCCCGGTGACGGCGGCGATCGTCGCGATCGCGGTGCCGAGCGTCTTGGCGAACGCCGCGCCGAGTTCGGGCAGCCCGCCGGCCAGCGGACGGGTGGACCGGGCGCCGAGGAACCGGCCGTCGGCGACGAGGTCCAGCTCCGTGGCCGCCAGCGCCGGATCGACGAGGGTGCCCGCGACCAGGCCTTCGAGCGCGGGCGCCACGAGGATCGAGGAGAGGGAGTACCACCAGATCGTGCCGAGAACCTCCGGCCGCGCGCAGCCGTAGAGCTTCGCCGCGCCGCCGATGCGGGCCCGTACCCACTCCGGGTCCGCGAGCAGGGTCGCGGGGGCGGTCCAGTCGGGCTTCACGCCTCCACCCTTCCAGACGCGCCAGGCGCGCGCGGAGTACGTGCGGTTCGGGCGGGCAGGGAGACGAGGTGCGGGCTGGCGGGGAGGCGCGGTGCCGGGCTGGTGGAAGACGCGGTGCAGGCAGGCGGGAGACGCGGTGTGGACGAGGCCGGTTACGCGGCGCGAGCGGACGGGAAGTCGCGGCGGACGGGAGAGCGGGAGACGAGTTCACCTCGGCGGGGGCGACCGGGGCATCGCCGAGCGGAGATGGGCCATCTCGATCGGGGGTGGCCTCGCCTGGGCCTGGCTGAGCGCGCCGGCAAGTCGCGGTGCGCGGAGGTCAGGTCGTTGACCGGACGCGCCGACGGGCTTGCGGTGCGAGGGAGGTCGGGTCACCGACGGGCGTGCTGGTGAGGCTGCGGTGCGCGGAGGTCGGGCCGCCGACGAGGGCGCATCGGCGAGGGCGCGGTGCACAGGACCGGGTCGGGCGCGTCGGCGACGTTGCGGGTGCGGAGGGTCGGGCAGCCGCGACGATGGCACTGGCCGCCGTGGGTGGCTGTGGCGATGGCGCGCGGCCGGTCCGCCGAGGGCGCCGCGCCGGTCATATCACAGGCGCCGATACGTGGAGACCGAGAACGACACCGTGACCTCCTGTGGCTCACTCACTGCCGCCAGACGCTCCCTACGGCCGTCGCGGTCCAGGTGGTGGCCTGCTGGGCCCATCTCCACCGCCTGGCGGATGCGTTCCGGTGTCAGCTCCACCTTGCTGCGTACCGCCGTGCGGGCCGTGCGGGTGAAGTACTCGCCCAGGGTGCCGTCCAGGCGCTCCTCCTTGCGGTCGTCGACCGTCAGGACCAGGTCGCCCAGCTCGCGGAGGTGGTCCGGGGTCGGGGAGGCGACCGTCAGCAGGCCGCCCGGGCGCAGGACCCGGTGGAACTCCGGGCCGTTGCGTGGGGCGAAGACGTTCAGCAGGACCGTCGCCACCTCGTCGCCCACCGGCCACGGCTCCCACAGGTTCCAGACCGCCGCGCCCAGGCGGGGGTGGGCTCGGGCCGCGCGGCGGAGGGCTGCCGCCGAGACGTCCAGGGCCAGCCCGGTCGCCGCCGGGGCCGCGGAGAGGACGTGGGCCAGGTAGTAGCCCGTGCCCGCGCCCGCGTCGATCACCAGGCCGTCGGCCTCCGCGCACACCCTCGCCAGCTCGTCGGCCAGCGCGCGGTACGCGCCCGACGCGAGGAAGTCCGCGCGGGCCGTCACCATCGGCGCGGTGTCCGCCGTTCCGGCCGGGATTCGCGCGTGCAACAAGTTCACGTAACCCTGTCGCGCTAGATCGAAAGAGTGGCGGTTGCCGCAACGCAGCGTGCGTTCGGCTAGCCCGATCGGGTCGCCGCACACCGAACATCGCAACGCTTCCACGACCTGGGGTGGCAGTGGGTCATTCCCGCCGTCGGCTGGGGTCATGGGGATATTCGACCACGAGGTTTCACAACCGGACACTTCAGCACAGGTCCCGGGAAACCTGGACGTAACAACGTGGCGTGGACAGTTCACGCGGGTGAAACCTGACGAGCCGCCCCGTGAAACACCGCGCGCCAAAACTCCCTTCGCATAACCCAGGGCACGGGAGGACGATGTGCTGAACGCAGGAGACACCGCATGGGTATTGGCCAGCGCCGCGCTGGTCATGCTCATGACACCGGGATTGGCCTTCTTCTACGGCGGCATGGTCCGCGCGAAGAGCGTCTTGAACATGCTGATGATGAACTTCATCGCGCTGGCCGTGGTGGGGGTGTTGTGGGCCCTGTACGGCTTCTCGATGTCGTTCTCCAACGACGCCTTCGGCGGCTTCGTCGGTAACTTCGACCTCGCCGGGCTCGGCGACACCGTCGGCAAGCTCGCCGGCTTCGTGACGGCCGCCACGAGCACCTCGCCGGAGGTCGCGTGGCCGGGCTCGGACGCGCTGCCGGTGCTCGCATTCGTGATGTTCCAGCTGATGTTCGCGATCATCACGCCGGCGCTGATCTCCGGCGCCATCGCGGATCGCGCGAAGTTCTGGGGCTGGACGCTGTTCGTCGTCATCTGGGTGACGGTCGTGTACTTCCCGGTCGCGCACTGGGTGTTCTCGTTCAACGGCTTCATCGGCGCGGACGCCGTCGGTGGCTGGATCGCCAACAACCTCAAGGCACTCGACTTCGCCGGTGGTACCGCGGTCCACATCAACGCCGGTGCCGCGGGTCTGGCCCTGGCGATCGTGCTCGGCAAGCGCAAGGGCTGGCCGAAGGACACCGGCCGGCCGCACAACGTGCCGTTCGTCCTGCTGGGCGCGAGCTTGCTGTGGTTCGGCTGGTACGGCTTCAACGCGGGTTCGGCGCTGGCCGCCAACGACCTCGCTGCGGTCGCCTTCACCAACACCACCGTCGCCACCGCCGCCGCCGTCCTCGGCTGGCTGGTGGTCGAGCAGCTCAAGTTCGGCAAGCCGACCACCCTCGGCGCCGCGTCCGGCGCGGTCGCCGGTCTGGTCGCCGTCACCCCGGCGTGTGGTTTCGTGAGCCCGATCGGGGCCATCGCGATCGGCCTCATCGCCGGTGCGGTCTGCGCGCTGGCCGTCTCGCTCAAGTACCGGTTCGGCTTCGACGACTCGCTCGACGTCGTGGGCGTCCACCTGGTCGGCGGCATCGTCGGCACCCTGCTGATCGGCTTCTTCGGCACCACCAGCGTGAACTCGCTCGGCGCCGACGGCCTGTTCTACGGCGGTGGCTTCACCCAGCTGGGGCGCCAGGCGGCGGCCGCGGGTGCGGTGCTGGTGTACTCCTTCGTGCTGACCTTCATCATCGGGTTCGCGATCAAGAAGGCGGGCGGCTTCCGCGTCAGCGTGGAGGACGAGGTCGGCGGCATCGACGAGGCCCAGCACGCGGAGAGCGCGTACGACTTCACCGGGTTGTCCGGCGGTGGCGCTCCGTCCACCATTCCGGTCAAGACCACGTCGGCCGCGAAACTCGAGGAGAGCAAGGCATGAAGCTCATCACGGCGATTGTGAAGCCGTTCACGCTGGACGATGTCCGCTCCGCGCTGGAGCAGCTGGGCGTGCTGGGCATGACGGTCAGCGAGGTCCAGGGGTACGGCCGCCAGAAGGGCCACACCGAGGTCTACCGCGGCGCCGAGTACTCGGTGGACTTCGTGGCCAAGCTGAAGATCGAGGTCGTCACCGACGACACCAACGTGGAGAAGGTGCTCGACGCCATCACCACGGCCGCGCACACCGGCAAGATCGGTGACGGCAAGGTGTGGGTGACGCCGGTCGAGACCGTCATCCGGGTACGGACCGGCGAGCGCGGCACGGACGCGCTATAGGCGTCCGGGATGGCCGACGGGGGCGAACTGGTCCAGGCCACCGAGCGGTTGCTCGAGGGCAGGCACGGGAGGCTGGGGGCGTCCGCTTTGCGGGCGGCCCTGGTCGACCTCTATGAGTTCTGGCTGAGCAGGGGTGCCTCGGCGGCCGGCGTCGACACCGCGGAACCGCGGGTCGCGCTGGTCGCCGTGGGCGGGCTCGGCCGCCGGGAGCTGGTGCCGTTCTCCGATCTCGACCTGCTGCTGGTGCACAACGGCAACAGCAAGGTCGGCGAGATCGCGGACGCGCTCTGGTATCCCCTGTGGGACGCGAAAGTCGGGCTGGACCACTCGGTCCGCACACCCGGCGAAGCACTGAAGGTCGCTTCGGAGGACCTTCGGACGGCGATGGGCCTGCTCGACGCCCGGCACCTCGCCGGGGACGCCGAGCTGTCCGGCCGCCTGGTCACGGCGGCACGGGACCAGTGGCGCCGCACCGCGCGCAAGCAGATCCCCGATCTGACGGCGTCGGTGCGGCAGCGCTGGACCCGCAGCGGCGAGATCGCGCAGTCCGCCGAGCCCGATCTCAAACACGGGCGGGGTGGGCTGCGGGACTTCGCCGTGCTGGAAGCGCTGGCCGCGGCGCAGCTCACCGCCCGCCCGGGCGAGGAGCTCCTGGAAGCCAAGGGACTCCTGCTCGACGTCCGGACCGAGCTGCGGCGCGAGATCCGGCGCGAGCGGGACGTCCTGTCCGCGCCGGAGGCCGACCTGGTCGCCTCCGAGCTCGGCTTCGGCGACCGCTTCACCTTGGCGCGCAAGCTGTCCGGCGCCGGCCGCACGATCGCGTACGCGCTCGACGTAGCCCTGCGGTCCACTGTGGACCCGCCGAAGGCGCGGTTCGGGCGGCGGCCGTCCCGCACGCCGCTCGCCGAAGGCGTGGTGCTGCACGGGAACGAGGTCGCGCTCGCCCGCGACGCCGTCCCGGCGAAGGATCCCGCGCTGCTGCTGCGGGTCGCCGCGGCGTCGGCGCGCACCGGCAAGCCGATCGCGCTCGGCACCCTGAAAGCTCTGGCCGAGTCGGCCCCCGAGCTGCGCGCACCGTGGCCCGCCGAGGCGTTGAACGCCCTGGTGGAGCTGCTGGGCGCGGGGGAGGGCCTGGTCGACGCGGTCGAGTCGCTCGACCGCACCGGGCTGTGGTCACGGCTGTTCCCCGAGTGGGGCGCGGTCCGCGACCTGCCGCCGCGCTCGCCGGTGCACCAGTGGACGGTCGACCGGCACCTCGTGCGCACCTGCGTCGAGGCGGCCAAGCTGACCACCACGGTGCCGCGGCCGGACCTGCTGCTGATCGGCGCGCTGCTGCACGACATCGGCAAGGGCCGCGACGCCGACCACTCGGAGCTGGGCGCCAAGATCTCCGCCCAGGTCGCGGCCCGGCTCGGGCTGGACGCGGCGGACGCGGCGACGGTGTCGGCGATGGTCCGTCACCACCTGCTGCTGCCGCACACCGCGACGCGGCGCGACATCAGCGAGCCGGCGACGGTGGCGCGGGTGGTGAAGACCCTGGACAGCGACATCGTCCTGGTCGAACTGCTGCACGCGCTCACCCAGGCCGACTCGCTGGCCACCGGCCCCGGCGTCTGGACGGACTGGAAGGCCCGGCTGCACGCCGAGCTGGTCACCGGGTGCGAGGAAGTGCTGCGCGGCAAGGGGTTCACCGCCCCCGAGCCGATGGACTCCGAACAGCGCGAGCTCGTCGCCCAGGCCGTCGCCTCGGGCAACGGCGAGGTCCGGATCAGCACGCACGGCAAGGTCGTCACGGTGCTGCTGGCCGTGCCGGCCCGCGCGGAGCTGCTGGCTCCGGCGGCCGGTGTGCTGGCGCTGAACTCGATGGAGGTGCACTCGGCGATCCTGCGCGGCCACGACGGCGGGCGCGCCGGGTTGTTCACGGCGTCACCGAAGTTCGGCTCGTTGCCGGAGGTGACGCTGCTGCGCGAGCAGTTCGCCCGCGCGGTCGCCGGCACCCTGCCGCTGACGCAGCGGCTGGCGGCGAAGGAACGCGACTACGGCTCACCCGACGCGGCGTCGGTCGCGCCGAAGGTGCTGTGGTTCGACGACGAGACGAGCGGCCCGGACACGGTGGTCCTCGAACTCCGGGCGGCCGACCGGATCGGCCTGCTGTTCCGCGTCGCCGGGGCGTTGCGCCGCTGCGACGCGGAGGTCCGCTGGGCCAAGGTGGCGACGCTGGGCGGCGCGGTGGTCGACTCGTTCGCGGTGACGCCCCGCAGCGGCCGCATCGAGCCGGGCTGGCGCCGCGAGGTCGAGCAGGCGGTGCTGGCCGCGGCGTCCTGAGCGGTTTGCCTGAGCCGAGCCGTCACTCGGCTCAGGCAAGTCACACCAGCGCGATCGCGGGCTCGCCGAACCACGTGCTCAGCGCGTCTTCCAAGCCCGGTCCGCCGTCCCAGACCACGTAACCATCGGGCCGGACGAGCCGCGGCTCGGCGCCGGGACGGGTCTCGACGCGGTCCGCCCACCCCGGCGGCAGTTCCGCGCCGATCAGCACGGCGCGACCGTCCTCGGCGACCGGGATCCCCGTCGCACGACCGGAAATCCCCGGGTACGTCACGCCGATGCCCGAAATCTCCGCCGCGACCGCGCGACGGGCCTCGGGGACGGCGATCAGCCCCGTGACGATCTCCCGGACGGCCGCCGCGTCGGGATCGGGCACCCCGAGCACCGCCTGCGCGCGGGTGCTGACCAGCACGCGGGCGGCCACCGGGTGACGCTCGTCGTGGTAGCTGTCGAGCAGGCCGGCCGGAGCGTGGCCACGGACGTGCGCGGCCAGTTTCCAGCCGAGGTTCACCGCGTCCTGCAGGCCCAGGTTGAGTCCCTGGCCGCCCACCGGCAGGTGGATGTGCGCGGCGTCGCCCGCGAACAGCACCCGGCCGTGGCGGTAGCGCTCCAGCTGCCGGGACGCGTCGCCGAACCGGGACGCCCAGAGCACTTCGCCCACCTCGAACCCCGGCCCGTGCAGGGCGGTCAGGGCCCGCTGCAGCTCGCCGGCCGTGACGGGCTCGTCGCGGCCGAGCCGCTGCTGCTCCTCACCGACGACGACCACGCGGTGGCGGCCGCCGGACAGCGGCAGCAGGAACCCAGCGGACTTCGTCGGCAGCCGCCATTCGTCGGCGAACCCGGCCGGCTTGCGGGTGAGCGTGAGGTCGGCGACGACCAGCGAAATCCGCGCCGAACGACCGGGGAACGCCGCCCCCAGCAGCGTCCGGACCGTGCTGTGGCCGCCGTCGGCCGCCACCAGCCAGCCGGCCCGGCGCTCCCGCCCGCCCGCGGTGACCGTGACGCCGTCGTCGTCCTGCGCCACGGCGGTGACGGCCGCGTCGCGCAGCACCGGTGTGCGCAGCCGCGCCTCGATCGCCGCCGCGACGTGCACCTGCTCGACGCCGAGCTGGTGCGGGAAGGGCGTCGGCAGGTCGGTGTAGTCGATGTGGATGCCCGAGAAGTGCCCGCCGGGCAGCCGGGCCTCGGTGTACGGCTCGATCGCAACGAGCAGGCCGCGGTCCGCCAGCACCTCGACGGACCGGGGCTGCAGGCCGAGCGCCTTCGACTGCGTGGTGGGCCGGGCGTCGCGGTCCAGGACCAGCACGTCGAGCCCGGCGCGTTCCAGCTCGAACGCGGCCAGCAGGCCGGTCGGGCCGGCCCCCGCCACGAGGACGTCAGGCATCGAGGTTCTCCTTCTTGAGGTACCAGACGTGCCAGACGAGCAGCGCGGCCAGCATGGCGAACCACTGCACGTTGGTGACCAGCGAGATCAGGTCGATCGGCAGCGTGTAGACGAGCACGACGTGCGCGATCGCGCTGATCAGCAGCACACCGCCCCAGGCGGCCGTGTTGATCCGCATCCCGCGCCGGAACCGGGCGTCGGTGTCCCAGCGGGCCGCCCACGCGTTCGCGCCCTCGGCACCGCGCTTGACCTCGGCGATCGTGCGGCCCAGCGTCAGCTGCGCCGGCCGGCCGATGAACACCGTGACCAGCATCCACGCGCCGAACACGCCACCCAGCGCGGCGGTCCAGCCCTCCCGGATGGCGAGGGTGCGCGGGTCGTCGGACAGCAGGCCGAGCACGACCGAGAGCACCAGGACGCTCAGCGTCACCAGGGCGACGAGGTCGACCTTGCGGTTGCGCACGATGGTCCACAGCACGTACGGCGCGGCCACCAGGACGCCGGCCATCAGCGCCCACCACTGGCTGACGCCCGCCGCGCGCAGGCCGTAGAACAGCGCCATCGGCACGATCACCTCGAACACGACGGTCAGCACGTTGGCGCGGATCACCCGCCGCAGACCGGCGTCGGGCTCGGGCTTGGCGGTCTTTTCCTCGATCATCATGCGGATTCCCCAGTGGACTCGGGTGCGGTCGCCCGCACGTAGAGGTCGGCGAGCTCACGGCCGATGCGCGCGAGCTCGGATGGTTCGGGTACGGCGGCGGCCGCGGTGGCGACGACGGCGTCGAGGCCGCTGGTGAGCGCCAGTGCCGCGGTCCGCGGGTCGAAGCGGCCGAAGGCGCCGGCCGCCTGTCCGGTGCGGAAGTGCTCCTCGAACAACGCGAGCCGCCCGTTGACGGCGTCACTCTGCGAGCCGGCGTTCTTCACCAGGTCGATCAGCGCCCGGATCGCGTCGGGGTGCTCCCCGACGAGCGCGACGTTGGCTTCGACGAAGGCGCGCAGCTGCGCGACGTGCCCGACGGCGGCGTCGATGCGCGGCTGCATGAACGCCCCGGTGACCCGTTCGATCTCGGCGACGCACACCGTGAGCAGGTCGTCCTTGCCCGCGAAGTGGTAGCTGATCATGCCGGTGCTCGACAGACCCGCGTGCTTCGCGATCCGGCTGAACGACGCCTTGGCGAAGCCTTCCGCGGCGATCACTTCGATCGCTGCCTGCACGATCTGGGCCCGCCGGCCGGATTCGGTGAACGTTCTTGCTCGCATGAGCAAAATTTAGCTCAGCCGAGCAAATTTGACAAGTCGCCTGGTCACGGCCAGGAAAGGGGGCTCGTGCGCGGTGGTACCCGTAGCGGCGGCAGTGAGCCGGGATGGGGCCTGGCCATCGGGCAGGGCGGAGCCGACCACCCGAACGATGCGGCAGATTCTGTAACGAGCGGCCTCTCGCCACCGAGATCTTCCGCATGGCCGGGACAAAAATCCAAGCAGCGGAGCACACTGTCGGCGAGATCTTCACCGACGACTACCACTTCACGATCCCTCGTTATCAGCGCCCCTATGCGTGGACGACCGACCAGGCGGGGGAGATGTTCGACGACCTTCTCGCCGCTTCTCGCGCCAAGGATTCGCTCACCGAAGCCGATCCGTATTTCCTAGGCAGCATCGTGCTGGTCAAAGCGGAAAAGCAAGCGCTGGCTGAGGTGGTCGACGGGCAGCAGCGACTCACCACCCTCACGGTGCTCCTGAGCGTTCTCCGGGACTGCGTCTCGGCTCCCTTCGCCGCATCACTGGAAAGCCGGATCTTCCAGAAGGGAGACCCGATCAAGCAGACCGCGGATCAACCTCGTCTCCGTCTGCGGGACCAGGACCAGGGGTTCTTCGGGAAATACGTCCAGGAGCGAGAAGGAAACGGTCTGCTCGCCTCCTTGACGAACGTGCGACCCGACAGCCGGGCACGCCTGGTCGAGAACGCGCTCCTGCTCAAGTCCAGGCTGAGCGAACTGGAGATTGTGGAGCGCGAGCGCCTGGTCTCGTTCATCGACCAGCACACGTACTTGGTCGTGGTCTCGACCGCCGACTTCGAGTCGGCCTACCGCATCTTCTCGGTGCTAAATGAGCGCGGCTTGGATCTCACGCACACCGACATCTTGAAGGCGGAGATCATCGGCTCCATCCCGGAGACCGACCAGGACGCGTACACCACCAAGTGGGCCCAGGAAGAGGACGATCTCGGGCGCAACGACTTCGGTGATCTCTTCTCTCACATCCGCATGGTGTACGCGAAGACGAAGGCTCGTGAGTCGATCTTGAAGGAGTTCCGCGCGTCGGTCCTGCAGCGTGTGGACGGTAAGAAGTTCATCGACGACGTGCTGGTTCCCTACTCGGACGCTTTCGAGGCGGTCACGCGTGCGAGTTACGTCGGCGGACCTGACGCGGAAGCGATCAACAGGCTGCTGGGCTGGCTGAAACTGCTGGACAACACGGACTGGATTCCGCCGGCCATCAGCTACTTCGGTCGTCCGACCGCCGATTCCGCGGAGCTTCTTCGCTTCCTGGTCGACCTCGAGAGGCTCGCGGCGAGCATGCTCGTCCGCCGGGTGGACATCACCCGCCGGATCGAGCGTTACGGGCGAGTCCTGGACTGGATGGAAAGGGAGTGCGACCTCTACTCGGACGAGTCACCGCTCCAGCTGTCCGCCGACGAACGCACGGCGACCGCCGCGAAGCTCGACGCCGAGATCTACACGGTCACGCGGATTCGTCTCTACGTGCTGCTGCGCCTCGATTCCGCGCTGTCGGACGGCGGAACGAGCTACGACCACTCCCCGTTGATCAGCGTGGAGCACGTTTTGCCCCAATCTCCCGCGGTGGACAGCGCTTGGGCCACGGAGTTCACTCCGCTGGAGCGGTCGCTTTGGGTTCACCGCCTGGCGAACCTCGTCCTGCTTTCAAAGCGCAAGAACTCTCAAGCCGGCAACCTCGAGTTCGAAGTGAAGAAGACCAAGTACTTCGAAAAGACGAGTTGGCCGCCGTTCGTCCTGACTGGACAGGTACTTGCGAGCCCCGAGTGGACTCCGGTCGTCCTCGAGGAGCGTCAAGAGACTCTGTTGAAGGTCCTCGGTGATCTCTGGCGACTGGATCCAGGCATCCCGATAGCTTCCTAGGCGGTCGCGGTGCCGTCGACGACCTTGTTGCGGCCGGCGTCCTTGGCTCGGTAGAGGGCCTTGTCCGCGGCCTGCAGCAGGCGCTCGACGGCCGTGCCGCCGTCGGGGTAGGTCGCCACGCCGATCGACGCTGACAGGGCGTCGATGACGCGGACGTGGGTGCCGTCCTCGTACTCGACCTCGAGGGCCGCGATCGCCGCGCGGATGCGCTCGGCCACCGCGAGCACCGCCGCCGGGCCGATGTCCGGGAGCAGGACGACGAACTCCTCGCCGCCGAAGCGGCCGACCGAGTCGTAGTCGCGGACGGCGTTCTTGATCGTCGTCGCGATCGACCGCAGCACGGCGTCGCCCGCGAGGTGCCCGTGCGCGTCGTTGATCAGCTTGAAGTGGTCCAGGTCGATCATCAGCACGCCGAAGCTGCTCTGCGTGCTCCGCTGCGCCCGGGCCAGCTCGCGCGACGCGAGCAGGTGCCAGCCGGTCGTGTTGAACAGGCCCGTCTTCTCGTCGGTGGTCGCCGCGATCTCGAGCTGCTTGATCAGCACCGCGCGGTGCAGCACCAGCAGCGGCGGCACGATCGCGATGGCCAGCGCGGGCAGCGTCGCCAGCGTCAACGCCGTGAGCAGGCCGAGGCAGAGCGTCGCGACCTCGAGGAGGTTGTCGCCGAGGCCGCCGAAGAACGCCTTCACCGAGCGCTTGGTGATCGTCAGCGCCGGGACGATCGTGATCGCGGCGAACAGGAAGTACGTCACGGCGGCCAGCGTGATCGCCGTGACGCCGCGCCAGCCCGACGTCAGCGCCGCGTACATGTCGGGGACACCGAGCCGGTTCAGCGCGAACTCGGCCGAGTAGCAGGTGATGACGACCAGCGTCGCGTTCAGCGCGGTCCGGAACGGCGGGACGCGCTTCATCCGCGTGAGGCTGCGCGTCGCCAGGTGCACGTAGAGGACGACGACCAGGGCGGCGACGAGCGCGGGCGGCAGGAGCAGGACCCCGGCGAACGTCCAGACCGACGTCAGGTTGATGTGCGGGGTGTCCGACACCAGCCGCCGGACGCGCTCGATCTGCCGGCCCAGCTCCGCCTGCAGCACGCCGAGGACGCCCAGGACCGCGAAGACGATCAGGTCCCAGAGCCGTACGGGCACGCTCACGGCGGTCCAGACGGTGGCGACGAGGGCCACCGACTCGACCAGGAAGACGTAGCGGATCAGCGACCCGCGTTGCCGCCAGAGGGTCCATTGACCCGGATGGAGCACGCCACGATCACGGCCCGCGCGGGGCTGGGCCGGATGGGCGCCGTCCATACTCAAGGCGGTGCAACTCCCGTGGGTGATCCGACGATCAGCGTCCACCCCATCACACCGGGCGGCCGCGATCGATGGGTGCCACACGATCGGACCAGTGAAGGGAGGCCGCCGTCATGCGCAACCGCGAATCCTGACCCTCCGCCCGCAGTCCGTGCCGCGCGAGAGGAGAGCCGTCGTGCGCAATCGCGAGTCCTGAAGCCCGCTCCCGTCCGTCACCGCGCAGGAAAGGAGTGCCGCTGTGCGTAACCGCGAGTCCTGAGCCGGGTCCGCCGTCCGCCCCGTACGAGAGGAGAGCCGTCGTGCGCAACCGCGAGTCCTGAACCCCCGCTTTCGTCCGTCACCGCGCTCGAAGGGAGAGCTGCTGTGCGTAACCGCGAGTCCTGATGTCGAGTCCGCCGTCCGCCCCGCGCGAGAGGAGAGCCGTCGTGCGCAATCGCGAGTCCTGAACCCGTCCGCCCACCGTTCGTCCTGGCACGAAAGGGGATCGTCACCATGCGCAACCGTGAATCCTGAAGCGACGCGGGCCCGGGTGGGGCCGCTCAGGCGGTCGCGCCGCCGTCGACCACCAGGTCGTGGCCGACCGTGAACCCCGCCTCGGCCGAAGCCAGCCACAGCACCGCTGCGGCCACTTCGGCGGTGGCACCCACCCGGCCCAGCGGAATCGCGGTCTCGAGCCGCGCGGCGCGGTCGGCGTCCGTCTCGCCGGGCCGCA
Source organism: Amycolatopsis sp. NBC_00348 (assembly GCF_036114655.1). Taxonomy (NCBI): domain Bacteria; kingdom Bacillati; phylum Actinomycetota; class Actinomycetes; order Pseudonocardiales; family Pseudonocardiaceae; genus Amycolatopsis; species Amycolatopsis sp. NBC_00348. The sequence goes on from NZ_CP107994.1 coordinate 10,508,849, forward strand.
ACGACATCTCCGTGTCGGTCGGACCCGGGCTGACGGCGTTGATGCGCACGCCGTCGCGGACGTGATCGCGCGCCGCCGTGCGGGTCAGCACGCTCACCGCGGCCTTCGACGCCGCGTAGGCGGCCATGCCCGGGATCCGGCCGTGCGCGCCGATGTTCGACGCCATGTTGACGATGGCGCCACCGCCGTGCGCCCGCATGTGCGCGATCTCGTGCTTCATGCACAGCCAGGTGCCGGTGAGGTTGGTGCCGATCACGGCGTCGAAGACGTCCTCGCGCAGATCCCCGGTAGGCGCCGGCTCGCCGAGGATGCCCGCGTTGTTGAACGCGACGTCCAGGCCGCCGTGCCGCGCGACGACCGTCTCGACCATGCGCGCGACGTCCGCGGAGTCGGTGACGTCCGCGACGACGGCGCTCGCCGAGCCGCCGATCTCCTGCACTGCCGAGGCGAGTCGCTGCTCGTCGCGTCCGGCGACGACCACCGTCGCGCCTTCCGCGGCGAACGCTTTCGCCGTCGCCCGGCCGATGCCCGAGCTGCCGCCCGTCACCAGGACGATCTTGCCCGCGAACCGTGCCCTCATGCTTGCCTTCTTTCTAGTCTGATCAGTCTCGAATGAGGATGCGCATCGCCTGCGAGACGGCCGCGTCCAGCCGGCCCGCCGCGTCCGCGCCCTTGCCCAGGACCCGCAGGCCCTGGAGGACGGTGAGCAGGAACCGGGCGAGAGTCGCCGGGTCGCTGCCCTCGGGCAGCTCGTCCTGCGCCTTCGCGCGTTCCAGCGTCATGGTGAGCGCGACTTCGAGGGTGTCCCAGCTGCGTTCCACCAGCCGCGCGACCGCCGGATCGCGGGGGAGCAGCTCGATGGCCGCGTTGACCACGAAGCAGCCGATGGGTCCGGCGTCGCCCGCGATGTCGGCGACGTAACCCTCCAGCAGTCCGCGCACCGCGGCCACTCCGGAGCCGGGCCGAGACAAGCTCGCCACGACCTGGGCGTCCGTCCGCTCCGCGTAGCGCTTCAGTGTGGCGACGTACAGGTCGTGCTTCGTGCCGAAGGTCGCATACAAGCTCGCCTTCGCGACGCCGAGGTGTGCGACGAGGTCGCTGACCGACGTCGCTTCGTAGCCTTGACGCCGAAAGAGCGCGAGCGCGGCGTCACACGCCTCGTCGACGTCGAACTCCTTGACCCGGGACATGATCAAAACTCTAGCCGCATCGAGAACGGTCGGTCAAATATGTGAGCGGCGGTGTGTCGTGTCCGGTGACGCCGGGTGCGGTGGCACTATGGCTGCTCTGACCGGCCTGAGGGGGTGCGTGATGCAGGACTCGCCGCGGCTGATGCTGCCGCCGACGGTCGTCGCCACCCACTTGCGCTCGTGCGCCGAGGAGCTAGCCGCGGGCCTGCGCGGCGGCGGCCCGGGCGCCACCACGACCGAGCTCATCGACGTCGTCGCCCAGCTGGTCGCCGGCCAGGAGGCCATCTCCCACGCGCTCGCCGGGCTCGCCCGCCGCGTCGAGGCCGGCACGGACGCCCTCGCCGCCGCTCCGCCGCTGGACGTCGAGGTGGTCACCGAGGTGCTGCGCGAGGCGGCCATCGCGGCCCGCTGCGCGGCCGAGGCGCTCGACGAGGTCACGCCGTCGTTCGAATGCGTGAGCGAATCCGTCGCGCCCGACACCCGTTTGTAGCTGTCGTCGCGCAAGCCCGCCCGCCTAGCCTGGAGCTGCGGAGGTGACTCGTATGCGCGCTGTGTGGACGGGCACGATCGGGTTCGGCAGTTACGCCATTCCGGTGAAGGCGTACAGCGCGACCGAAGAGCACGAGATCCCGCTGCACCAGGTGCACGGCGCCGACGGCGGCCGCGTCCGGGTGAAGCGGGTCTGCGAGGTCGACGGCGAAGAGGTGCCGCCCGAGGAGATGGTCCGCGGCTACCCGGTCCCCGGCGGCGACGTCGTGCTGCTGTCGGACCACGAGCTCGCGTCGCTCCCGATGCCCGGCCGCACGATCGACATCCGCGGCTTCGCGCCGCTGGCCGACGTCGACCCGATCTGGTTCGCGAAGACCTACTTCCTCGAACCCGAACCGGCCGGGACGAAGCCGTACGTGCTGTTCAGCGAGGCCCTGCAGCAGTCCGGCCGGATCGCGCTGGTCACCGTCGCGCTGCGCCGGCGTGAGGTGCTCGGCGCGCTGCGGGTGCGCGACCAGGTGCTCCTCCTGGAGACGATGCTGTGGCCCAATGAGCTCAGGGCCCCGGACTTCCCGTTCCGGCACGCCGACGTCGACATCCGGCCCGGCGAGCTGCGCCGCGCGGTGACCCTCGTCGAGGAGCTGACCGGCGAGTTCGACCCCGGCCGCTATCCCGACCGTTACCGCGAGGCCCTCGAAGCGTTGATCCGGGCGAAGATCGAAGGCGCCGAAGTCGTCCAGCCGACGGCGGCCGAGCAGTCCGAGGGCGTCACGCGGCTGCTGGCGGCGCTGCAGGAGAGCGCGGCCGAAGCCGAGGACGCGCGCAACGCGGCCGTCACGAAGGCCAAGGCCGCCGCGGCGAGGGCGGCGAAGGCGCGTACGACGGCGAAGCGGGCCGCGTCGCGCAGCCCGGGACGCACGAAGACGTCCTGAGTAGTACTACCCACGGGTAATTGAGGGTTCTCCCACTGCTGGTGGCCGCCGGGGCGCGGCAGACTTCGTCCTGCCAGCGGATGCCGGAACCGCTGGTGAGGGGGTCGGGACGGCCCCTGGGGAGGTGTGCCGTCCAGACACCAGGGTTCCGGGGCGGGCCGACGGAGGAGCGGTCCGTTCCCGGAACCCGCGGCGCATCGCGGGGAGGCGGTGCGCACGAGGGGGAGTTCTGAAGGCTGCCGCGGAGGAGCGAGGGTCTCCGCGGCAGCCTTCAGGCGTACCCTCGCTGAACTGGTCACATGGGAGGTTCGGTGACGTCCTCGGTTTATCTGCTCGGTTCAGGTTTCAGTCGTGCAATCAGCAAGCACATGCCGACTATGGCTGGCCTTTCCGTGGCGATCCAGAGCGATTTGAGGGCGCGAAAGGTGCCACTGCTTCCAGGTCACGACTCGCCGCTGGCAGACAACTTCGAACAGTGGCTTAGCTATCTCCTTGAAGACCCACCGTGGTTGTCCGAGGGGGATAAATACCGAAATCGCGCTGCGTTCAACGACGTTGCTAACGGTCTCCATTCGGTGCTGTCTGCACTCCAAACTCGGGCTGCCACTGACTCGCCGCCAGATTGGCTGCTCCAGCTCGTTCGGTACTGGCAGGTGATGGGGACAACGGTGATCACATTCAACTACGATCTACTTGTCGAAAGGGCGTTGCTTGCCGAGGTTCAAGGCATCAGCTGGGTAGACATCTACACAGTTCCTATTGCTCCACTGGGCACGCGGATCGCCGGAGTCCTCGGCGGCAGCGGGAACGTGGGTGGTCTGAAGCTGCATGGGTCCCTGAACTGGTGGTACTCCGGACCGTCGAGTCCGCCGGGTGATCAATTGTACGGGGCGCGGATAGACGCATGGCGTCCTGCGGATTCTCTGGTATCACACATGGGTGTCGATGAACTTACTGTCGATAAGGTGCCCATGATCGTCCCGCCTGCGGCCGTCAAGAGCCCGTATTACGTCAACAACACGATTCGGGCTCTCTGGCGTCAGGCGGCAGAAGCTCTCCAGCAAGCCGACGAACTCGTGATCATCGGGTTCAGCCTTCCGCCGTCGGACCAGATCGTCAGCTCCATGCTCGCAACCGAGCTGAACCGCGAGGCCACGATCATTCCCGTCGACTACGGCTCAGCGGTTGTGGACAACCTCGAGCGGATCTTCGACGAGGAGCGGATCGTCAAGGATTTCGTCGGATTGGGTGACACCGCTGTGCCGACTTGGGTTCAGACCAGGGCCAATCAGGCTGATTGAACTCAGGCGTCCGCCACCCGCATCAGCAGCTCCGACGCGAGCTTCAGCAGCTGCCGCTCGGTCGGCGACAACGTCGACTCCAACGCCGTCGCCAGCCAGCGTTCCCGCTGGATGCTGTACTCCCGCAGCACCGCCAGCCCGTCCGGGGTGATGCGGATCAGCGACCGGCGGCCGTCGTCGGGGTCCGGCGTGCGCGTCACCAGTCCGCGCTCGGTCAGCCCGGCCAGGATGCGGGTCAGCGACTGCGGCTGCAGCCGTTCCGCCGCGGCCAGCTCCGACGGCGTGTGCGTGCCCGCCCGGTAGAGCCGGCTCAGCACCGCCAGCACCGCCGGGCCCGGGCCGTTCGGGTCGCGCTCGGAGCGCATCCGCCAGTTCAGCCGCCCGACGCCTTCGCGCACCCGCCCCGCCAGGTCGGCCAGCTCGGGATCCGCGCTGACCCGCGAGGTGACGTCGGAATCGGGGTGCATGGGCCTCACATTAGGCGGTTCCGCGCACCAGCCGGGCATAACGCCCGTCGAGCGCCAGCAGCTCTTCGTGCGTCCCGCGTTCCACGATCCGCCCTTCGTGGAGCACCACGATCTGGTCCGCGTGCTCCACAGTGGACAGCCGGTGCGCGATCGTCAGCGTCGTGCGGCCCGCGGCCAGGCGGTCCAGCTCGGCCTGCACCGAGCGTTCGGTGCGGGTGTCGAGGGCGCTGGTCGCCTCGTCGAGGACGAGCACCGGCGGGTTGCGCAGCAGGATCCGCGCGATCGCCATCCGCTGCTTCTCGCCGCCGGAGAAGCGGTAGCCGCGCTGGCCGACGACCGTGTCGTAGCCCTCGGGCAGCCCGGCGAGCGTGTCGTGGATGTGCGCGGCCTTCGCGGCCGCCTCGATCTCCTCGTCGGTCGCGCCCGGCTTCGCGAAGCGCAGGTTCTCCCGCACGGTGTCGTGGAACAGGTAGGTCTCCTGCGACACCATCCCGACGCCCGCGGCGAGCGAGGCCAGGGTGACGTCGCGGACGTCGGTGCCGTCGATCTCCACGGACCCGGCGCTCACCTCGTACAGCCGCGCGACCAGGTAGGCGAGCGTCGTCTTGCCCGAGCCGGTCGACCCGACGAGCGCCGTGGTCGTCCCTGCCGGGACGTCGAGGTCGATGTCCGCGAGTGTCGGCGGCCCGGCTGTGTCGGATTCGTCGTACCGGAACGCGACACCGCGCATCGAGACGTCGCCGCGCCGCACGTCCAGGGTGCCGGCGCCGGGCTTGTCGCCGATCTCCACGCGCAGGTCGAGCACCTCGAAGATCCGGCCGAACAGCGCCTTCGACGTCGCCACGTTCTGCCCGATCGTCTGCATCGCGCTGGCCGGCGCGACCAGCCGGTTGAGCATGCTGGTGAACGCCACGACGGTGCCGAGCGAAATCGGCGACGCGCCGTTCGCGAGCGCCAGCCCGGCGATCCAGTAGACCAGGGCCGGGATCACCGTCAGGCTCATCGCCCGCGACGCGATCTGCCAGCGTCCGGCCAGTGCGGCCGCGCGTTCCAGCGACGCGATCTCCCGTGACTCCGCGCCGAAGCGCTCCCGCATGACCCGCTCGTTGCCCATCGTCTTGGCGAGCAGCACACCGGTGACCGACAGGGACTCCTCGACCATCGTCGTCAGCCGCGCCATCCGCCGGGTCCGGCCGCGGGCCAGCGTCCGCCGCTTCTTGCCCAGCCGCAGCGTGAACAGGAGGAACAGCGGGACGACGATCAGCGACAGCAGCGCGAGCTGCCAGTCGAGCAGGATCAGCGCCACCGTGATGGCGATCGTCGTGGTGGCGTTCTGCACCATCGACCCGGCGGTCGTGGTGATGACGTTGTCGACGCCGCCGATGTCGTTGAAGACCCGCGAGAGCACCTCGCCGCTCTTCGTCCGGGTGAAGAAGCCGAGCGACATCCGCTGCAGGTGGCCGTAGACCGACACGCGCAGCTCGTTCATCACGTGCTGGCCGATCGTGTTGGACAGCCCGGTGGTCGCGACGCCGAGCGACGCGCTGCCGACCGCGCAGGCGATCATCCCGGCGGCCAGGACGCTGATCAGCAGCGTGTCGCGGTGGGGGAGGGCGTCGTCGAGGATCTCGCGCAGCAGGAACGGCGAGACGACGCCGAGCCCGGCCTGCAGGACGATCAGCGCGAACAGCGCGGCGAGGGGCCCGCGGTGCGGGCGGAACAGGCCGGCGATCCGCCGGAGCGGGACCGGTTCGTCGGTGTCGGACGTCGGTTCGGCGAGCGACGGCCGGGCTCTGGTCGCAGAAGTCATACACACATGTACTGAATCTCGCTCGGCTCACCAGTGAATTTCGCAACTTGAAGCCAACTTCGAGGTGAGCTCGCGCGCACAGTAGTACATGTAGGTGTACTAATCGCGTGGGCGACTTTCGCGTACCCGTGAGGCCGGGAAGCCGCAGCGACTACTCTGGAGAGGCCGGCCTGGTCCGGCGCGCCACTCTCGACCCAGCTGGAGCGTGCACACCCGTGTTCGACACCCTGTCCGATCGGCTCACCGCCGCCCTTCAGACGCTCACGCGCAAGGGCCGGCTGTCCGACGCCGACATCGACGCCACCGCGCGCGAGATCCGCATCGCGCTGCTGGAGGCCGACGTCGCCCTCGGCGTGGTCAAGACCTTCATCGCGCGGATCAAGGAACGGGCGAAGGGCGCCGAGGTCTCCCAGGCGCTCAACCCCGCGCAGCAGGTCGTCAAGATCGTCAACGAGGAGCTCGTCGGGATCCTCGGCGGCGAGACCCGCCGGCTCAACCTGGCGAAGACCCCGCCGACGGTGATCATGCTCGCCGGCCTCCAAGGCGCCGGCAAGACGACGCTGGCCGGCAAGCTCGCGCTGTGGCTGAAGAAGCAGGGCCACGCGCCGCTGCTGGTCGCCTGCGACCTCCAGCGCCCCAACGCCGTCACGCAGCTGCAGGTGGTCGGCGAGCGCGCCGGCGTCACGACCTTCGCGCCCGAGCCCGGCAACGGCGTCGGCGACCCGGTCGACGTCGCCCGCCGCGCCATCGCCGAGGCGAAGCACGCGCAGTACGACGTCGTCGTCGTCGACACCGCGGGCCGCCTCGGTGTCGACGAAGAGCTGATGAAGCAGGCCGCGGACATCCGCGACGCCGTCAAGCCGGACGAGACCCTGTTCGTCGTCGACGCGATGATCGGCCAGGACGCCGTGACCACGGCCGAGGCGTTCCGCGACGGCGTCGGCTTCTCCGGTGTCGTGCTCACCAAGCTCGACGGTGACGCCCGCGGCGGTGCCGCGCTGTCGGTCCGCGAGGTCACCGGCCAGCCGATCCTCTTCGCCTCCAACGGCGAGAAGCTCGAGGACTTCGACACCTTCCACCCGGACCGGATGGCGTCGCGGATCCTCGGCATGGGCGACGTGCTGACCCTGATCGAGCACGCCGAGCAGGCCTTCGACCAGGACCAGGCCGAGAAGGCCGCGGCGAAGCTGTCCAGCGGCCAGCTGACGCTGGAGGACTTCCTCGAGCAGATGCTCGCGGTCCGCAAGATGGGCCCGATCGGCAACCTGCTGGGCATGCTGCCCGGCGCCGGTCAGATGAAGGACCAGCTGGCCCAGGTCGACGACAAGCACCTGGACAAGCTGCAGGCGATCATCCGCGGCATGACCCCGGCCGAGCGTGACGACCCGAAGATGATCAACGGCTCGCGCCGGCTGCGCATCGCCAACGGCTCCGGCGTCACCGTGCGCGAGGTCAACGACCTGGTCAACCGGTTCTTCGAGGCCCGCAAGATGATGGCCCAGATGGCCGGCCGGTTCGGCTTCGGCGGCGGGGGCGGCGGCTCCAAGACGCGCAAGGGCAAGAAGGGCAAGAAGGGCCGCGGCCCGACGCAGCCCAAGGTCCGCGGCGGCTTCCCCGGTGGCGGCATGCCCATGCTGCCCCCGGGTGGCGGTGGCGGCATGCCGGGTGGCATGCCCGACCTGTCCAAGCTCGGCGGCCTCAACGACGCCCCCGGCTTCGACCCGACGAAGTTCAAGCTGCCGAAGAACCCCAAGGACAAGTGAGCACCGCGCTCCACGCCGCCGGGGTGATCCTGCCCGGCGGCGAGTCCGGGGAGCTCTGGATCACCGGCGGCCGGATCTCGCTCGAGCCGGTCCCCGGCGCCGAGACCCTGGGCCGTGACGTCTTCCTGGTGCCCGGGCTGGTCGACGCGCACTGCCACCCCGGTATCGGCATCGGCGGGCCCGTCTCGCTCGAGGAGGCGGCCGAGCAGGCCCGCACCGACCGCGACGCGGGCACGCTGCTGATCCGCGACTGCGGCCTCCCGATCGACGTCCGGCCGCTGCAGCGCCGGGCCGACCTGCCGACGATCATCCGCGCCGGGCAGCACCTCGCCCTGACCAAGCGCTACATCCCGGGTCTCGGCATCGAGCTGGACGACCCGGCCCAGCTGCCCGCCGCCGTCGCCGAGCAGGCGAAGGACGGCGACGGCTGGGTCAAGCTGGTGGGGGACTGGATCGACCGCGGCGTCGGCGACCTGGCGCCGCTGTGGCCGGACGACGTCCTGGCCGACGCCGTGCGGGTCGCGCACGACCACGGCGCCCGCGTCACCGCGCACGTGTTCGGCGAAGCCGCGTTGCCCGGCCTGATCGCGGCCGGCATCGACTGCCTCGAACACGGCACCGGCCTGAGTGCCGACCAGCTCGCGGAGCTGGCTCGCAATGACGTCGCGCTGGTGCCGACCCTGATCAACATCGAGAACTTCCCGGGCATCGCGGACAAGGCGGGCCGGTATCCGGCGTACGCGGCTCACATGCGCGCGCTGCACGCCGGTGTCGGCGAGATGGTCGCCACGGCGATCGAAGCGGGCCTACGCGTCTTCGCCGGGAGCGACGCCGGCGGCCTGGTCGAGCACGGCAGGCTCGTCGACGAGATCGAGGCACTGCACCGCGCGGGCATGACCCGCGAGCAGGCCCTCGCGAGCGCGTCCTGGGCCGCCCGCGACTGGCTCGGCCACCCCGGCATCACCGACGGCGCGCCCGCCGACCTGCTCGTCTACCCGAGCGACCCGCGTGACGACCTCGGCGTCCTGCGGCATCCGGCGCAGATCGTGCTCGGCGGCGTCGTCTACAGGTAGACCCCCGCTGTTTTCCTTGCGGGACCGGCACTTTAGCGTTGGGCGCGTGACGGACGACGACGGCGCACGGCGCGTACTGGGGGCGCACTGGTGTTTCGTGGCGTTCTTCGCCGGGATCGCCGGCTACTACCTGATCAACCTCGCCATCGCCGCCGGGGTCAACCGCAACGTCGGCGGGTTCGACCCGCTCGAGCTGCGTGACATCGGCCCGCTCCTGCTCCTGGCATTCGTGCCCAACCTGCTGCTCGGCCTCGGCCCGGCCGTCGGCTCCTGGCTCTGGGGCCAGGGGCTGCGCGCCGACTTCGGGCTCACGCCGACCTGGCGCGACGTCCGGATCGGCCTCGCCTGCGGCGCGCTCGCGCTGGTCGTCGGCTACCTGCTCAACCTGGTGCTGATCGCGGTCTACGGTGCCGACGACGTCTCCGACAGCCCGCTCACCGACCTCGCCGACACCTTCGACGGCGACACGGTCTGGCTCGTGCTGGCCGCGGTGATCGTCATCATCGGCGCCCCGCTCACGGAGGAGCTGCTGGTCCGCGGCACGCTCTGGAAGGCGCTGTCGTTCCACCGGATCCCGGCGTGGGCGGTGCTCGTGCTCACCGCGCTCGTGTTCGCCCAGCTGCACGGGGAGCCCACCCGCACGATCGCGCTCTTCGGGCAGGGCATCGCGATCGGGCTGGCCCGGCACCTGTCCGGCCGGGTGAGCGCCGGCGTGATCGCGCACGCCGCCAACAACCTGCCGCCCGCCGTGCTGCTGTTCGTCGCGCACTGAGCGCTTGCGAAGATCGTGGACAGTAGCTGGACGGATACTGTGCGATCACTTTCCGGCCGCTAGGCTCGGGGGAGGAGCCGAGCGACCGCGGAGGGCAGGCGTGACCACTTCCCAGCCTCGGGAACCCCTTCCGGACGCGCTGCCGCCCCCCGAAGACCCGCCGGTGCCCCCGGAGCCCGCCGCCGCGGCGTTCCTGGAGCCCGCGCCCACTCACCGCTGGGGGTTCGGGGCGTTCCTGCTCGTCGAGGTCGTCCTGCTCGCGTCGGCCGCGTTCGTGTCCGTGCTGGTCGGCGACACCGGGCCCGGCCCGCTGCCGATCCGCGTCGTGCTGCTGGGCACCATGCTGCCGACGATGATCGCGGCCGGCGTCGCGGTGCTGGTCACCTACGTGCGCGGCAACGGGCCCTTCACCGACCTGCGGCTGCAGTGGCGCTGGTCCGACGTGCGGGTCGGGTTCAAGTACGGCTGCATCGGCCTCGTCTTCACGACCGTCGCCGCGTACCTCTGGACGCAGCTGGTCGGCGACGCCAACGCGACGTCCGCGATCAGCTCGCTGGTCGAGGACCGGCGGATGTCCGTGTCGGCGGCCGTCGTGATGTTCGTCTACCTCTGGCTGCTCGGCCCGATCTGCGAGGAGATCATCTACCGCGGCCTGCTCTGGGGCGCCGCCGAGCGGCTGCAGTGGCGCAGTGAACGCTGGGGCCGCTTCGCCGCGTTCCTGCTGTGCACAGCGGTGTTCGCGGCCAGTCACCTGGAGCCGTTGCGGACCACGTTGCTGCTGGTCATCGCGGTGCCGATCGGACTGGCGCGGCTCGTCACCGGACGGCTGCCCGCGAGCATCGTCGCGCACCAGGTGAACAACTTCCTCCCGGCGCTCACCATCCTGCTCGGCGCGCTCGGCGTGGCCTCTTTCTGAGGCCGTTTTCCCAGGCCGCTTTCAGGGGCCCCGGACCCCATCTGGCAGAATGGTGCACTGCCTGCTTCCGCCGGACCCTCTCACCGCGCGAAAGCTGTGACCTTCGGGTGCCCGCGTCCGTGTCCCCACTCGGACCGCGTGCGCCCACCCCAGCACCAGAGAGATTTGAGGAGTACCCACACCCGTGGCCGTCAAGATCAAGCTGCAGCGCCTCGGCAAGATCCGTGCGCCGTACTACCGCATCATCGTCGCCGACGCGCGCACCCGCCGGGATGGCAAGGCCATCGAGACGATCGGCAAGTACCACCCGAAGGAGGAGCCGAGCCTCATCGAGGTCGTCTCCGAGCGCGCCCAGTACTGGCTGGGTGTCGGCGCGCTGCCGACCGAGCCGGTCCAGCGTCTCCTCGAGATCACCGGTGACTGGCAGAAGTTCAAGGGCCTGCCGGGCGCCGAGGGCACCCTGAAGGTGGCCGAGCCGAAGCCGTCCAAGCAGGACCTGTTCAACGCGGCCCTGGCCGCGGCGGGCGAAGAGCCCACCACCGAGGCCACCACGCCGAAGAAGAAGTCGGCCCCCAAGAAGGCCGAGGCCGAGAAGGCCGAAGCCACCGAGGGTGAGAAGGCCGAGTGAGCTTTCTGGCTGATTCCCTCGAGCACCTGGTGCGCGGGATCGTCGACAACCCGGACGAGGTCCGGGTCGAGCTGCTGACCACGCGCCGTGGCCGCACGCTCGAGGTGCACGTGCACCCCGACGACCTCGGCAAGGTGATCGGCCGGGGCGGACGCACCGCGACCGCCTTGCGCACCGTCATGGGCGGCATCGGTGGCCGCGGCGTCCGCGTGGACGTCGTCGACACCGACCGCTGATCCAGGCACAGAGAACGGTCAGATGGACGTCGTAGCAGGCCGCATCGCCAAGGCGCACGGAATCCGCGGGGAACTCGCGGTCGACGTGCGCACGGATTCGCCGGAAGAGCGGTTCAAGGTCGGTGCGGCCGTCACGACGAAGCTGCGTGACGGCAGCAAAAGGGAACTCACCATCGCAGCCGCCCGCGAACACAGCGGGCGGCTGCTGGTGCGTTTCGAGGAGGTCCTGACCCGCGACGTCGCCGAGACGCTGCGGGGCGCGCTGCTGCTCGTCGACACCGACGCGCTGCCGCCGACCACCGACCCCGACGAGTTCTACGACCACGAGCTGGCCGGCCTGCGGGCCGAGCTGCTCGACGGCACCGTCCTCGGCAAGGTCGTCGAGGTCCTCCACTCGCCCGCGGGCGAGCTGCTGGAGCTCGACGTCGAGGGCCGCGAGGTGCTGGTGCCCTTCGTGCGGGCGATCGTCCCCACCGTGGACGTCGCCGGCGGCCGGGTCGTGCTCGACCCGCCGGAAGGGCTGCTGGACGCCTGAGATGCGGATCGACGTCGTCACCATCTTCCCCGAATACCTCGACCCGCTGCGCGCCGCGCTGCTGGGCCGGGCCATCGACCGCGGGCTCATCGAAGTCGGCGTGCACGACCTGCGCGAATGGACCCACGACGTCCACCGCGCGGTCGACGACGCGCCGTACGGCGGCGGTCCCGGCATGGTCATGAAGCCGCAGATCTGGGGCCCGGCGCTGGACGACGTCTGCCGTCCGGAGACCCGGCTGGTCGTGCCGACGCCGGCCGGGCGCCCCTTCACGCAGGAGCTCGCGCACGCGTACGCCGAGGAGAAGCACCTGGTCTTCGCGTGCGGCCGCTACGAGGGCATCGACCAGCGCGTCGTCGACGACGCCGCCCGCCGGATGCCGGTCGACGAGGTGTCGATCGGCGACTACGTCCTGGTCGGCGGCGAGGCGGCGGTGCTCGTCATGGTCGAGGCCGTCGTCCGGCTGCTGCCCGGCGTGCTCGGCAACGCCCGCTCGGCCGCCGAGGACTCCTTCTCCGACGGCCTGCTCGAAGGGCCCAGCTACACGCGGCCCGAGGTGTGGCGGGAGCTGCCCGTGCCCGAGGTGCTGCGGTCCGGGAACCACGCACTGATCGACCGCTGGCGCCGTGACCAGGCCCTGGACCGCACCGCCCGCCGTCGCCCCGACCTACTGGCCGCGCTGCCGGAAGGCAGTCTGGACAAGCACGATCGCAGGGTCCTGGAGGGCTTGAGCGCCGCCGACCCCGAGCGGGCTTAGGGGCGGTTCTCCCGCCGGAACCCCGGTCTGTAATACTTGACAGGTTGGCGTGAGTGGACTTCCTCGTTCACGAGCCCGCCATCAGCCCCCTTGGGTCGCCCGCAGCAGCATCGTTGCGCGCGGTGCGCCTTTCGGGATGTGTACGCAAGCCATACGAAGACGAGGACGGACCACCGATGAACACCCTGGACGCGCTGGACAAGCAGTCACTGCGTTCCGACATCCCGGCCTTCCGCCCGGGCGACACGCTCAAGGTGCACGTCCGCGTCATCGAGGGCAACCGCGAGCGCAACCAGGTCTTCCAGGGCGTCGTGATCCGCCGTCAGGGCGGCGGCATCCGGGAGACCTTCACCGTTCGCAAGGTCTCCTTCGGTGTCGGCGTGGAGCGCACCTTCCCGGTGCACTCGCCGAACGTGGCCGAGGTCGAGGTCCACAAGCGCGGCGACGTGCGGCGCGCGAAGCTGTACTACCTGCGCGACCTGCGCGGCAAGAAGGCCAAGATCAAGGAGCGTCGCGAGAACCGCGAGACGGCTAACTGAGTCACAACCCGGTTACCGGTAGCCTGACGACGTGGCCGAACCCGTGTCCCAGAACGCTCCTGAGGATGACCCCGATCGCTCCGAGGAGAACCAGCCCCGGCTGTCTCGCTCCGAAGAGCGCGGGGGCGCCCGCCGCAGGCGAGCCAAGCCCGCCAAGAAACGGTCGTTCTGGAAGGAACTGCCGATCCTGCTCGTGATCGCCCTGGTGCTCACGATCCTGATCCAGACATTCCTGGCGAAGGTCTTCATGATTCCCTCGGGATCGATGGAGGCCACCCTCCACGGGTGCCCCGGATGCACCGGTGACCGGATCCTCGTCGACCGGGTCACTTACGACTTCACCGAGCCCGGACCGGGCGACGTGGTCGTGTTCAAGGGCCCGCAGGCGTGGATCAACAACGAGATCCCGCCGCAGGAGTCGAGCAACATCGTGGTCCGCGGGCTCCGCGGCCTCGGCTCACTGGTCGGGTTCGCCCCGCCGGACGAGCGCGACTTCGTCAAGCGGGTGATCGCGGTCGGCGGCCAGACCGTCCAGTGCTGCGACCCGCAGGGCCGCGTGATCGTGGACGGCAAGGCGCTCGACGAGCCGTACGTCTACTGGGAAGACCCGTCCAACCCGAACGAGAAGCCCTTCGAACCGGTCAAGGTTCCCGCGGGGATGGTCTGGGTGATGGGCGACAACCGCAACAACTCCGACGACTCGCGGTTCCAGGGCGGCGGCGGCGTGAACGGTGCGGTCCCGGTGGACAACATCATCGGCAAGGCGCGGATCATCGTCCTGCCGCCGGGCCGGTGGGGCGGGATCACCGACCACAACCCGCAGGAATCGGCTCAGCCGGTGGCGCTCGGCGCGCCGGAGTGGCAGAGCGGGCTCCCGCTCGGAGCCGGGATCGCGGCGGCCTGGCCGGCGCTGTTCCTCGGGCGCAAGCTCAAGTCCGGACTGCGCCGGACGGCCGGGCGGAAAAGCTAGCCACCCGGACCGTGCCGGCAGACGGGTGATGCAGCCTTGACACTTCCCGTTCCCCTCACCGCGGCCGAGCCGATCCGGCCGCCGCGAGCCGTGGTGCGCGGCGACCTCTTCTGGGGTCTGCAGGGCGCACTCGACCGCCGCGGCCTCGGCCCGGTCGCCGGTGTGGACGAAGCCGGGGCCGGCGCGTGCGCGGGCCCGCTCGTGATCGCGGCCTGCGTGCTCAAGCAAGGCGACGCGGCGAGGCTCACCGAGCTGACGGACTCCAAGCTGATGACGGCCAAGGCGCGTGACCGGGTCTACGACCTGGTCCTCGCCCGGGCCGTCGACTACTCGGTGATCGTCGTCCCGACCGCCGAGGTCGACCTCTACGGCATCCGGGTGATGAACCTCGAAGGCATGCGCCGCGCCGCGGCGGCGTTGCGCGTGGCACCGGGGTACATCCTCACCGACGGGTTCCGCGTCCCGGGCCTCACCGCCCCGAACGCCGCGGTGATCAAGGGCGACCGGACGGTGGCCGCCATCGCGGCCGCGTCGGTGCTGGCAAAGGTGACACGGGACCGCATCATGGCCGGTCACCACGACGACCTGCCGCACTACGGTTTCGACGTGCACAAGGGATACAGCACGGCGGACCACCTGTCGGCGCTGCGCGAACACGGACCCAGCGACGTCCACCGCTGGTCGTACACGAACGTCGCCACGGCGGCGATCGCGCACGGCATGCGCCCCGAGCGTCCGGTCGTCCTGACCTACGCGGCACTGGAGAAAGCCATGGAGAAGGACGCCGGTGCGAGCCTGGCCGCCGTCCTCGACGAAGCTTTGGACCCACAACTCAGCCTGCCGTTGCATGCCCCGAGCGCCGGCGTAGGTCACAATGAACGCTCCGCCGGCGGAGCAGGAGCACGATCCCGAGGAGGGGCGCGGATTTCATGAGCGCAGAGGATCTCGAGAAGTACGAGACCGAGATGGAGCTCTCGCTGTACCGCGAGTACCGCGACATCGTCGGCCAGTTCTCGTACGTGGTGGAGACCGAGCGGCGGTTCTACCTGGCCAACGCGGTGGACGTCCAGGTCCGCGACGGCGGTGGCGAGGTGTACTTCGAGGTCCGCATGTCCGACGCGTGGGTCTGGGACATGTACCGCCCCGCCCGGTTCGTCAAGCACGTGCGGGTGATCACCTTCAAGGACGTCAACGTCGAGGAGCTGGACAAGCCGGACCTCCGGCTTCCCGAAGACGGCCCGTTCTCGGGCTGAGCTTCCCCGTCACACCGGCGAAACCGCGCTACCAGGCGCGGTTTCGCCGGTTTTGTCGTCTCCGGGCCCCTTGTCGGGGTCCGTGCCCTTAGCACGCCGCACCGACATTTCCGGTCCCACGCCGGCTCCGGGCGGGGCAGTTGTCCACATCCCCCGGTTGTCCACAACCCGGCGATCCGGGTCTGGTCTCCCCACCACGCGCCCTGGCAACGTCGTTCACGCACGCACCGTGATCACCGGGACCGCCCCGGTGACCGCCGCGGCGCGGCGAGGGGACGAAACACGATGACGGGCACCGATCAGCTCGCGAGACACCGCCGCGACTTCGGCACCTGGGGCGAGGACGTGGCCGCGCGGCACCTGCAGGACCGCGGCCTGGTCCTGCTCGCCCGCAACTGGCGCTGCCGCGAGGGCGAGCTCGACCTCGTCCTCACCGACCGCACCCGGGTCGTCTTCTGCGAGGTCAAAACCCGGTCCGGAACCGAGTTCGGCCTGCCGTCGGAGACCGTCACCGAGGAGAAGGCCGGCCGGGTCCGCCGCGCGGCGCAACGCTGGCTGCGCGAGTTCCGCATCGGCTGGTGCCCCATCCGGTACGACGTCGTCACGATCCTCGCCGAAGCCGGCGCCCGCCCGCGGCTGCAGCACATCGAGGCGGCGTTCTGATGCCGATCGCCAAGTCCTGGTCGGTCGCCCTGCTGGGCATCGACGGCCGCGTCATCGAGATCGAAGCCGACCTCGGCGGCGGCCTGAGCCGCGTCACCCTCGTCGGGCTGCCGGACGCCGGTCTGCGCGAGGCGAAGGACCGCGTCCGCTCCGCCGTGCGCAACTCCGGGCAGCCCTGGCCCGACGGCAAGGTGACGCTCGGCCTGTCCCCGGCGAACCTGCCCAAGGTCGGCTCGGCCTACGACCTCGGCATCGCGGTGGCCGTGCTCGCGGCGACGGGCGCCGTCCCGGCGACGCGCTTGCTCGGCACGGTCCTGCTCGGCGAACTCGCCTTGGACGGCCGGGTCCGCGCGGTCCGCGGTGTCCTCCCGGGCCTGCTCGCGGCGCGCGCGGCCGGCTACGAGCGAGCCGTCGTCCCGGCGGATTCCCTCGTCGAGGCGGCGTTGGTCGACGGCATCGAGGTGGCGGGCGCGACCCACCTGCGTGACCTGGTGGGCTGGCTGAAGGGCGAAGCCGGCCTGGTCGCCCCGGAACCGCCCGCCCCGGTCGTGCCACCGCAGGTCCCGGACCTCGCCGACGTCGTCGGCCAGCCGGAGGCGCGCTGGGCCCTGGAGGTGGCCGCGGCGGGCGGGCACCACCTCCTGCTCACCGGGCCGCCGGGCGTGGGCAAGACGATGCTCGCGAAGCGGCTGCCCGGCCTGCTCCCGCCGTTGTCGTCCGAGGAGTCCTTGGAAGTCACGGCGGTGCATTCGGTCGACGGTTCGCTGTCGAAGTCGTCGCCACTGGTCACGGTCCCGCCGTTCGTCGCCCCGCACCACTCGATCTCGGTGCCGGCCCTGATCGGCGGCGGCAGCGGCCTCGCGTCCCCCGGCGCGATCAGCCGCGCCCACCGCGGAGTCCTGTTCCTCGACGAGGTCTGCGAGTTCGGCAGCCAGCGCCTGGAATCCCTGCGGACGATCCTGGAGGAGGGCGAAGTCCGCATCGCCCGCGTCAAGGGCTCGATCACCTACCCGGCGCGGTTCCAACTCGTGCTCGCGTCGAACCCGTGCGCGTGCGCCCCGCCGAAGGACGTGGACTGCGTCTGCTCCCCGATGGCCCGCCGCCGTTACCTCGGCCGCTTGTCGGGCCCGTTGCTGGATCGGGTGGACCTCCGGGTCCGCCTGCGTCAGCTGAGCGCGATCAGCGTCCACGACACGGACACGGCGGAGTCCTCGGAGACGGTCCGCGCCCGGGTGCTGGAAGCGCGCGCCCGCGCGGCCCACCGCTGGCAGGACCACGGCTGGCGCGCGAACTCGGAGGTCCCCGGCCCGGCCCTGCGGCGCGAGTTCGCCCTCCCGCCGTCGTCGACGGTCCTCCTGGACCGGGCCATGGACCGGGGAATCCTGAGCGGCCGGGGAGCAGACCGCTGCCTCCGCATCGCCTGGACTCTGGCCGACCTGGACGCCGAACCCCGCCCCGGTCCCGAACAGGTCGGCTCGGCGCTGGCCTTCCGAGAGCGGGTCGCGGCATGAGCACTCCCGAATGTCCGCCCGCCGGATGCCTGCCCGGTGAGTCCGAGCCCGGCTCCGAACCGGCCGGCTCCGCACCCACCGTCGAAGAGCGCGCCGACGAACTGCACCGGGCCCGCGCCTACCTGCTGCGGGTCGCCGAGCCACCGGCCCCCGCACTCGTCGCCTTCGTGGCCCGGCACGGGCCCGTGGAGGCCGCCGCTCGCGTGTGGCGTGGCGACTGCCCGCCCGACGTGCTGAAGGCGACCGAAGCCCGGCGGGCGTACAACCTCGTCGGCCAGGACTTCGAACGGGCCGCGGCTGTCGGGGCCCGGCTGGTCGTGCCCGAGGACGACGAATGGCCGGCCTGGCCACTCCTCTCCCTCGACCTCGCCGCCCAGCGCGGGGTCACGGAAGCCGTGCCGCCACTGGCGCTCTGGGTCGCCGGCGACATCCCGCTCGGCACCGCGGCCGATCGCGCCGTGGCGGTGGTCGGCGCCCGGGCCTCGACCGACTACGGCAACCAGCACGCCACCGATATTGCCCACGGGCTCGCCACCCGAGGCGTGCCGGTCTTTTCCGGGGCGGCCTACGGCATCGACGGCAAAGCCCACCACGCCGCGCTCGCCGCGGCCGGGGTCACCGTCGCGGTGCTGGGGTGCGCCATCGACGCGGGCTATCCCGCGGGGCACGTCGCGCTGCTCACCCGCATCGCCGGCAGCGGTGGCGCGGTGGTCAGCGAGTACCCGCCCGGCACCCCGCCGGCGCGGCACCGGTTCCTGGTCCGCAACCGGCTCATCGCCGCCCTCACCGAGGGCACCCTGGTGGTCGAGGCCGGGCGGCGCAGCGGCGCGCGCAACACCGCGAGCACCGCCGGCGCGCTGGGCAAGGTGGTGATGGCCGTGCCCGGGCCGATCACGTCGGCCATGTCGGTCGGCTGCCACGAGCTGATCCGGGACGCCCGGGCCACGCTGGTCTCGACGGTCGACGAGGTCCTCGAGACCGTGGGGCTCTTCGGCGTCGTGGAAGCCGGCACCGCGGCCCGGCCGAAACGGCGCACCGACCGGCTGGGCCCCGACGCGCTGCGGGCGTACGAGGCGCTGGCCGTGCGCGCGGACCGGTCCGACGCCGAGATCGCGGCCGAGTCCGGCGTTCCGCTGCGGACCGTGCGGGCCCTGCTGCCGGAGCTGGAGATCGACGGATTCGCCGTCCGCGGCGAGGCGGGCTGGCGACGGCGGAAGGAAAGCGCGTGAACACCACGGATTCCCGGCGAAATCGTCGAATATGTTCGGCCGGACCGGTGGGCCCGCGTGGCGATCCTTGACCGGCGGCGGATGTTCGCGCAGCGTGACATCCATGCCGCCGCCACCTCGATCCCGCCGGCCGGACCTGCGCGGGCTCCGGGACACCCTGCCCGAGCCGGTCCGGGCCGTGATCACCGGTTACGAGCGGCACCTCGGGCTCGAACGGGGCCTTTCCGCGCACACCGTCCGCGCGTACGTCGGTGACGCGGTGTCGCTCCTGGGCTTCGTCGCCGAGGCTGGGGGCGGGCTCGCGGACGTGGACCTCGCCCGGCTGCGGGCGTGGCTCGCGGCGCAGCAGACCGGCGGGGCCAGCCGCACGACGCTCGCCCGGCGGGCGGCCTCGGCCCGGACGTTCACCGCCTGGGCGCACCGCACCGAGGTCCTCGCCACCGACCCCGGGGGCCGGCTGGCCGCCCCGCGGGCGCACCGCACCCTGCCGGGGGTGCTGCGGGCCGCTCAGGCGGGGGAGGTCATGCGGGCCTCGGCGGCCGGCGCGGCGGAACGTGATCCGATCGCCCTGCGTGATCGCGCGATCGTCGAGCTGCTCTACGCCACGGGCATCCGGGTGTCCGAGTTGTGCGGCTTGGACCTCGGCGGCGCGGACTTCTCCCGGCGTGTCGTGACGGTGCTCGGCAAGGGGAGCAAGGAGCGGGTGGTCCCGTTCGGCGTCCCCGCGGCCGGGGCGCTGGGCGACTGGATCGAGGAGGGCCGCCCGAAGATCGTCGGCGAAAGCGCCGGTGGGAGCGTCGAGCCCGCGCTCTTCCTCGGTGTCCGGGGGAAACGCCTCGACCCGCGGGCGGTGCGCCGCGTGGTCCACGACGCCGTCACAGCGGTGCCCGGAGCACAGGACATGGGCCCGCACGGCCTGCGCCATTCGGCGGCGACGCATCTGCTGGAAGGGGGCGCCGATCTCAGGAGCGTTCAGGAACTGCTTGGTCACGCTACGCTTGCCACGACGCAGCTCTACACTCATGTGACCGTCGACCGGTTGAAAGCGATCCATGACCGAGCGCATCCCAGGGCGTGAAGTGCCCCGGGGAGCCTCGCCGGGGTCGTCACCAGCGGGCCTGGCGGCGCACGCGCATCCGCACGAGCACGGAGACGACACTGAGCCGCATGCCGAGAACGACGGTGCAATGACCGCAGGACCGCACGTCACCGACGCCACCGGAGTGAACACTCGCGGTGCCGCCGCCGTGCCCGCGGAATCTCGGGCCGCCTACGACGTCGACGCCGGTATCGCGGCGCTGTGGCAGCAGTTCGCCGACAGCCCGGACCAGGCGTCGCGCGATCGGCTCGTGCTGCACTACGCCCCGCTGGTCAAGTACGTCGCCGGCCGGGTCGGCACCGGTTTGCCCACCCACGTCGACGTCGGCGACCTCGTGCAGTCCGGCATCTTCGGGCTCGTCGACGCGATCGAGAAGTTCGACCCCGAACGCGGCCTGCGCTTCGAGACGTACGCGATGCAGCGCATCCGCGGCGCGATCCTCGACGACCTCCGCTCGCAGGACTGGGTCCCGCGCGCGGTCCGCAGCAAGGCGAAGGAAGCCGAGCGCGCGATGGAGCGCCTGGGCGCCCGCCTGCACCGCACCCCGACCGACGCGGAGCTGGCCGTCGAGCTCGGCATCGGCCTCGACGACCTGCGCGACTTCTACGGCCAGCTGCAGCTCACCAGCGTCGTCGCGCTGGAGGACCTGGTGGCCGCGGGCAAGGACAGCGGATCCCTGGTCGACACAATTCCCGACGACGACGCGGTCGACCCGGTCGCGGTCCTGGTCGACCAGGACAACCGCCGCCAGCTCGCGCAGGCGATCGGACAGCTGTCCGAGCGCGACAAGATCGTGGTCAGCCTCTATTACTTCGAGAGCCTGACCCTCGCCGAGATCGGGAAGGTCCTCGGCGTCACCGAGTCGCGGGTCAGCCAGCTGCACACCCGCGCCGTCATGCGGCTGCGCGCCAAGCTGGTCGAGCAGACCGGCAGCTGATCACGGTTCACCGCCCCACGGCTTGAGCCGGTACGCGCCCACCTCACCGGTCAGGGACAGCGGATCGACGTACTCCTCACCCCGCCGCACACCCCAGTGCAGACACGCGGCGACCGCGCAGCCGGGATGCCCGGCGAGGACGGTGCCGAGCACCTGACCGCGAAACACCTGCTCACCGGCGGCCACCTTCGGCGCGACGGGCTCATAGGTGGTGCGCAGCCCACCGTCGTGGTCCACGGAGATCACCGGCCGCCCGGCCACAAGCCCGGCGAACACGACGACACCCGCATCAGCCGCCAGAACGTCCTGCCCGGGCACGGCGGCCAGGTCGACCCCGCGGTGCCCGGGCCCGTAGGGCGTTTCCGGCGCATCGAAGTACTTGGCAACCACCGGATCGGGTGAGAGAGGCCAGGAAAGCCGCGGCTGAGGCACAGCCCACGGATCAGCCGCCGCGGGAAGAACCCACCCGTCTCCAGACGGCGACGGGACAACCGGGTCGGGTGACTCGAACACGGCAGCCCCGGACGACGCTGCGTCCGGGGTCCACGCCCAGATGCCATCCCGATCCGCGAGGACCGGCGCAGCACGTGCCAGTCCGGCCGATCCGGCGGTGCCCAGCGCGGGTGCTCCCTGCTCGGTGCCCCATAGTCCGGCCGAGGCCGGATCGACCGGCCTCGGGATGGTGGCCGGCGTGCTTGCGTGGCGCGGCCCGGCTACGCCCGCGGCGAGCGCTATGGCGTCCGCGACAGATGGGCCGGTTGCCCAGGGCACGGTGGATGCGGCGCCCGAGAAGGCAGAGCTGGTCGCCCCCGCAATCTCCGTGGCGTCCGCGAAGCCGGGTCTGGTCGCGCCTGCGAGTGCTGCGGTGTCCGCGAGCTGAAGGCGGGTCGCCGCTGCGAGCGCCGCAGCGTCTACAGGGCGGAGGCTGGGCCCCGCTGCGAGCGCAGCAGCATCTGCGATGCCCGAGCTGCTCGTCCCTGCAGGCGCCGCGGCGTCTGCCGAAGGTGGCCTGGTCGCCGCCGGCCCGGCGAGAGCCGGGCCGAAGACCCCGGCCGCCAGCGTCACAACCCCGGCAAAAACCGTCGTGACCAGGGCAATCAGCCCCGCGCCACGACCCGGTACCCCACCTCTGAACCCCTTGATCGACTCCACCCGTCCAGCCTGCGGCACCTTCGAACCTCTTGGGGTCCGATGCCCGGATCTGTGGACAACTCACCCCGTTGTGGACAACCCGGCCCGGCGGTGGCCGCCGGTGGGGGAGGGGCTGGTGGCAGGGGGTAGAATCTTTTCCGCGGTCCGTGTGAGCGGACTGACTTCGCGTGCACGTGCGCGTTCCCCCGCCAGTGGATCACCGGCCGGGGCGAGTCGCACGGTGTTCGGCGGTCCCTGTGGTCCTTCGCCTCAGGGTCCGGACACCGGCACGGGCACCAGGGCGAGCGGCCTCCCGGCCGCGAGCGACAAAACCGAGTAGCGCGGCAGGGTCCTCAAGGGCTCCGGCGCGCACGACACAGAAGAGGTCGATTCCGGCAATGGCCGTCGTCACCATGAAGCAGCTGCTCGACAGCGGCGTCCACTTCGGGCACCAGACCCGTCGGTGGAACCCGAAGATGAAGCGCTACATCTTCACCGAGCGCAACGGCATCTACATCATCGACCTGCAGCAGACGCTGACCTACATCGACCGTGCGTACGAGTTCATCAAGGAAACCGTCGCGCACGGCGGCACGATCATGTTCGTCGGCACGAAGAAGCAGGCTCAGGAAGCCATCGCGGCCGAAGCCTCGCGCGTGGGCATGCCCTACGTGAACCAGCGCTGGCTCGGCGGCATGCTGACCAACTTCCAGACCGTGCACAAGCGTCTTCTCCGCCTGAAGGAGCTCGAGTCGCGGGAGCAGACCGGCGGCTTCGAGGGTCTCACCAAGCGCGAGATCCTGACGCTGACCCGCGAGAAGGACAAGCTCGAGAAGACCCTCGGCGGTATCCGCGACATGGCCAAGGTGCCGAGCATCGTGTGGATCGTCGACACCAAGAAGGAGCACATCGCCGTCGGCGAGGCTCGCAAGCTGAACATCCCGGTCGTCGCGATCCTGGACACCAACTGCGACCCGGACGAGGTCGACTACCCGATCCCGGGCAACGACGACGCCATCCGGTCGGCCGCGCTGCTGACCAAGGTCGTCGCCGAGGCCGCTGCCGCCGGTCTCATGCAGCGCTCCAGCCGCAACGGTGCTTCGGCCGACTCCAAGCCGGAGCCGGGTGTCGCCACCGACGAGCCGCTGGCCGAGTGGGAGAAGGAGCTGCTCGCCGGCTCCGAGACCGCCGCCGCCGACGCGACCGAGGCGGCCGCGGCCGTCGACGCTCCGGTCGAGACGCCGGCCGAGGCCCCCGCCGAGGCCGAGCAGGCGACCGCCTCCTCCTGATCCACCGCTGTCCGTGCGGCCGGGCCGGATCCCGGCCCGGCCGCACGGATGTCGCTCCCCCCAAGGATTTCACGTACCTGAAAAGGACGGATTTAGCAGAATGGCGAACTACACCGCCGCTGACGTGAAGCGCCTGCGCGAGATGACCGGCGCCGGCTTCATGGACTGCAAGAAGGCGATGGAGGAGAACGACGGCGACTTCGACAAGGCCGTCGAGTTCCTCCGCATCAAGGGCGCCAAGGACGTCGGCAAGCGCGCCGAGCGCGCCACCGCCGAAGGCCTCGTCGCCGGCGCCGGCGGCGTCCTGATCGAGCTCGACTCCGAGACCGACTTCGTCGCGAAGAACGCCGAGTTCCAGGCGCTCGCCGCGAAGATCGTCGAGGTCGCGAAGACCGTCAAGACCAGCGACGTGGACGCCCTCAAGGGCGCCGAGCTGGACGGCAAGACGGTCAACGAGGTCGTGCAGGAGCTGTCCGCCCGCATCGGCGAGAAGCTCGAGCTGCGCCGCGTCGTGTCCTTCGAGGGCCAGACCACGAGCTACCTGCACCGCCGCGGCTCGGACCTGCCGCCGGCCGTCGGCGTGCTCGTCGAGTTCACCGGTGACGACACCGAGGCCGCCCGCGCCGCCGCCATGCAGGTCGCCGCGCTGCGCGCGAAGTACCTGACCCGCGACGAGGTGCCCGCCGAGATCGTCGAGAACGAGCGCTCCATCGCGGAGAAGACCGCCCGTGAAGAGGGCAAGCCGGAGCAGGCGATGACGAAGATCGTCGAAGGCAAGGTCAACGCGTACTACAAGGACAACGTGCTGCTCGAGCAGCCGTCGGTCAAGGACAACAAGAAGACCGTCAAGGCCCTGCTCGACGCGGCGGGCGTGACGATCACGAAGTTCGCCCGTTTCGAGGTCGGCCAGGCCTGAGGCCAGGTCCGGGCGTAGGTTTCACCCCCAGTGCCCCGTCTCCGTCCATCGGGGACGGGGCACTGCCGGGTCCAGAAGAAGATTTTTCGAGGGTCGAAGCGCCTAGGAGGCGACATAGATGGGTGACCGGGTCGAAGGTGGCTACCGCCGGGTGCTGCTGAAGCTGGGCGGCGAGATGTTCGGCGGTGGTTCGATCGGCGTCGATCCGGATGTCGTCCACTCGGTCGCGCAGCAGATCGCCGACGTCGCCCGCACCGGCGTCCAGGTCGCCGTCGTGATCGGCGGTGGCAACTACTTCCGCGGCGCCGAGCTGTCGCAGCGTGGCATGGACCGCGACCGCGCCGACTACATGGCGATGCTGGGCACCGTGATGAACTGCCTGGCGCTGCAGGACTTCCTGGAGAAGGAGGGCCTGCCCACCCGGGTGCAGACCGCGATCACGATGGGTCAGGTCGCCGAGCCGTACATCCCGCGCCGCGCCGAGCGGCACCTGGAGAAGGGCCGCGTCGTGATCTTCGGCGCCGGGGTCGGCATGCCGTACTTCTCCACGGACACCGCGGCCGCGCAGCGGGCGCTCGAGCTGGGCTGCGAGGCCGTGCTGATGGCGAAGGCCGTCGACGGCGTCTACACCGCGGACCCGAAGAGCGACCCGACCGCCGAGATGTTCCGCGAGATCACCCACCGCGAGGTGCTGGAGCGGGACCTCAAGGTCGCCGACGCGACGGCGTTCAGCCTCTGCATGGACAACAACATGCCGATCATCGTGTTCAACCTGCTCACCGAGGGGAACATCGCCCGCGCGGTGAGTGGTGAAAGAATCGGGACCCTGGTCTGTACCCCCGCCGACGGGGTACCTGCCTAGACCTGCTGGGATCAGCCAGGCGCCACACCATCACAACAACGGGAGTAGCCGTGATCGACGAGACCCTCCTCGATGCCGAGGAGAAGATGGAAAAAGCGGTGTCCGTCGCGAAGGACGACCTGACGTCGGTGCGCACCGGCCGGGCCACCTCGTCGATGTTCTCGCGCATCGTGGTCGAGTACTACGGTGCGCCGACCCCGCTGAACCAGCTGGCCAGCGTGAACGTGCCGGAAGCCCGGATGGCGCTGATCAAGCCCTACGACCAGACCCAGCTCAACGCCATCGAGAAGGCCATCCGCGAGTCCGACCTCGGGGTCAACCCGAGCAACGACGGCCAGGTCATCCGCATCGTCATCCCGCAGCTCACCGAGGAGCGGCGCAAGGAGATGGTGAAGGTCGCCAAGGGCAAGGGCGAGGACGCGCGGGTGACCATCCGCAGCATCCGCCGCAAGGCCAAGGAAGAGCTCGACCGCATCGGCAAGGACGGCGAAGCGGGCGAAGACGAGGTCGTGCGCGCGGAGAAGGAACTGCAGAACCTCACCGACACGTACTCGCACAAGGTCGACGAGCTGGTCAAGCACAAGGAAGCCGAGCTGCTCGAGGTCTGATGGCACAGGTGAGCGAGGAACGCGAAGACCGGGTGGACGCCACCGGCGAAGAACCGGCGGCCGGTCCCGGGACACCGGAACCGGCCACATCCGGCGAGCCGGCATCGGCCCGGCCGGCCGACGCGGCCACGCCGGCATCGGCCCAGCCGAACGGTGTTGCTCAGCCGACCGGGGCTGCTGTCCCGACCGAGGCCACTTCGCCGGGATCGGCCCGGCCGAACGGTGCTGCTGTGCCGGAATCGGCTCAGCCGACTGAGGTCACTTCGTCGGGATCGGCTCAGCCGCCCGAGGCTGCTTCGTCGGAATCGGCTGAACCGACTGAGGCCGGGTCGGAATCGGCGCGACCGGCCGCTGCTACCTCCCGGGGTTCCGCCCGGACGAACGGTGCTGCTGCGCCGGCTTCGGCGCAGCCGAGCGGCGCTGCCGAGGCTGGGGTGGCCGAGACCGCCGCGTCGGCTCAGGCGGCCGAGGCGACGGCGTCGGCTGAGGGGGCGGTGGCGTCCGAAGCCAAGCCTGAAGCCAAGAAGGGCTCCAAGGCCGGGCGTAACCTGCCCGCGGCCATTGGGGTCGGGTTGCTGCTCGGGGCCGCGATCATCGTTTCCCTGCTCACCGTGCGCTTCATCTTCATCGGGATCATCGCGGTCGCCATCGCGGTCGGCACCTTCGAGTTCGCCGGCGTGTTGCGCCGCGTGGCCGACACCCGGATCGCCGTTATCCCGGTGCTGGTCGGCGGGCAGGCGATGATCTGGCTGGCCTGGCCGTTCGGCCGGGAAGGCGCGCTGACGGCGTTCGTCCTCACCGTGCTCGCCTGCCTGCTCTGGCGGCTGCCCGGCGGCGCGAAGGGCTACCTGCGCGACATCAGCGCGTCGGCGTTCGCCGCGGCCTACCTGCCGCTGTTCGGCGCGTTCGCGGCGATGCTCGTGCCGCCTTCGGACGGCGTCGGGCGCGTTCTCACCTTCCTGATCGGCGTTGTCGCCTCGGACACCGGTGGGTACATCGCCGGCGTCCTCGGCGGGAAGCACCCGATGGCGCCCAGCATCAGCCCGAAGAAGACCTGGGAAGGCTTCGCGGGGTCGGTGGTCGGTGGCGTCGTGGCCGGAGCGCTGACGCTCAGCCTGCTGCTCGACGGCCACGTCTGGCAGGGCGTGATCTTCGGCGTCGCGATCGTGCTCACCGCTACCCTCGGCGACCTCGTCGAGTCGCTGATCAAGCGCGACCTGGGCGTCAAGGACATGGGCACGCTGCTGCCCGGGCACGGCGGGATCATGGACCGCCTCGACTCGCTGCTGCCCTCAGCCGTGGTGTCCTGGCTGCTGCTCTCGGCGTTCGTGCCGCTGGGCTGACGCGCGGTGCGGGTCGGTCGCCGGTAACCAGGCGCCCGGCTCGTCCCAGCGCATCGTCGCCCGCAGGCCCAGTACCCGCTCGACGACCTGCGCGACTTCCGGCCGGTCGTCGTCGCGCCGGTGCACCAGGGACCACGTCCAGCCCGGGCCCGGGGCGCCGATCGGGCGCCGCACCAGGCTCGGCGGGAACGGCGCCGTGTGCCGCTTCGGTGACTGCAGCACCGGTACCCGCAGCCGCGTCACGTGGTCGAAGAACGCCTGCCCGGTGACGCCGCCGTCGTCGATGTGGACGACCCGGGCGCCGCTCGCCGCCGCGTAGTCCAGCGCGAACTCGTTCCACGCCGGCCACGACGACTGGTCCGAGTCGACCAGCACCGACACCGACGGCGCGGGCACCGTGGCCAACCGGGCCGCAGGCTGATCACCGGGCACGATCGCGGGCAGCGTCTCGATCCGCACCAGGTGCGCCACGAGGCCGAGGGAAGACAGCCGCCCGGTGTCGACCCAGGCCAGCGCGAGATCCAGGGTGCCTTCGGCGACCCGGACGACCTGGGTGTGCGACGGCAGCACCCACTCGTCGAGCCGGACGACGTCGCCGAGCAGCCGCGTCAGCTCGGCCGGCAGCCAGCTCACGTGCCCGAGGCGCAGCTTCGTCCGCGCGGTGCCGCGGACCCGGCGCGCGGCCGCGTCGGCCAGCTCCAGGATCTGCCGCGCGTCGCCGACCAGCGCGGCCCCGGCCCGGGTCAGCTCGACGTGCCGCCGGTCGCGGACGAACAGCGCCGCGCCCAGGTCCCGTTCGAGCTTCTTGATCTGCTGTGACAGCGACGGGCTCGCGATGTGCAGCCGCTCGGCCGCCCGTCCGAAGTGCAGTTCCTCCGCGACCGCCAGGAAGTACCGGAGCTGCCGTAGTTCCATGACGGCACGGTAGACCTGCGGTGGGAGGTTCCGCCTACCAGACGTAGGCGATGGTTCGTGGACCACCGAAGCGTCCAGGGGTTTGACTCGGGGCATGCCCGCCGAAACCCGCGCCCCGGCCAAGCTCGCGCTCACCGCCGTCTGCCTGGGCTTCCTGATGATCACTCTCGACGCGACCATCGTGAACCTCGCACTCCCGGCGATCGGCGCCGACTTCGGCGAGCCGTCGACCGCCGCGCTGCAGTGGGTGGTCGACGCCTACACCGTGACGCTCGCCGCGTTCCTGCTCACCTGGGGCGCCGCCGGCGACCGGTGGGGTTCGCGCCGCGTCTTCGAGGTCGGCGTCGCGGTCTTCGTGCTCGCGAGCATCGCCTGCGCGCTCGCGGGCTCGGCCGCCTGGCTCATCGCCGCGCGGGCGGTGCAGGGCGCGGGCGCCGCCGCGTTGCTGCCGTCGTCGCTGGCGCTGATCGTGCACCAGTTCCCGGACCCGCGGGAGCGAGCCCGCGCGCTCGGTGTGTGGGGCGGGATGAGCGGGGCCGGCCTCGCCGCCGGCCCGGTGCTCGGCGGGCTGGCCGTGGGCCTGGCCGACTGGCGGCTGGTGTTCGCGGTGAACGTGCCGGTCGGGATCGTCGCGATCGTCCTCACGCGCCGCGCGGTCACCGAACCGCCGCGGCACGCGTCGACGCGCCTGGACCTGGCCGGGCAGCTGACCGGCACAGCCTCGCTCGCCTGCCTCGTCGCAGGGTTCATCGAGTCGGGCCACGCCGGTTGGCTCGCCCCGCTGACGCTCACGTTGCTGGCCGGGGGAGTGGTGGCCGGTGTGGTGTTCGTGACCGTCGAACGGCGGGTGCCGGATCCCGTGCTGCCGCTGGGCGTTCTGCGGATCCGGAACTTCGCGGTGGCGACCGGCATCGGCGGCCTGTTCAACTTCTGCCTCTACGGCACCCTGTTCTCGCTCGCGCTGTACCTGCAACGGGCCTGGTCACTGGGTGCGCTCGCCGCCGGTCTCGCACTGGTGCCGCTGACGATGGCGGTGGGGCTCAACGCGTTCTTCAGCGGCCGCCTCACCGGACGCTTCGGCGCGCGCGTCCCGATGATCGCGGGCGCGGTGGCCGGGTTCGCCGGTTCGGTCGGCTTCGCGCTGCTGCCCGCGGACCGGTCGCTCGTGGCGTTCGTGCTGGTCTCGGTGGTCTTCGGCTGCTGCTCGCTGGCGATGCCCGCGATGACGTCGCTGGCGATGAACTCCTTGCCGGACAAGGCCGGGCTGGCCGCCGGGGTGCTCAATGCGTCCCGTCAGACCGGCGGCGCGATCGGGGTCGCGCTCGTCGGTGCGTTGCTGCCCGCCACCGGGATGTGGCTGGTGGCGGGCGGCTACGCGCTGGTGGTGGTGCTGGCGCTGCTCGGGCGTCAGTCGTCGTAGGGGTCGTCGACCTCGGCGCGGCCCCAGCCTTCGGCGATGCGCGAGTGGTCGATCACGGCGAACACCGCGCCCTCCGGGTCGGCGAGGATCGCCATCCGGCCGAACGGGGTGTCGTACGGCTGGATCACGACGGTGCCGCCGTGCATGAGCGACTCGCCCGCGACGGCGTCCACGCCGCGCGCCGGGTCGATGTCGAAGTACACGAGCCAGTGCGGCGGGGTGTCGAGGCTGTACTCCGAGCCCATCACGTAGCGGTACAGCACCGGCTGATGCTCGATGAGCCATTCGGCGTAGTCGAGCGATTCGCCGTCGCCGATCTGGTGGCTCGAGTAGTTGAACAGCTTGGTGTAGAAGTGATCCGCCGCGACGCCGTCGTGGGTGTTGAGGTCGGCGCCGCTGAAGGTGTTGGGGATCCCGGTGACGAACTCCCAGTCCGGCGGGACCTCCCAGAACACCACCGGCGCGCCGCACGCGTCGTAGGCGTGCAGGATCGTTCCCCGCTGCGGGATCGGCATCGGGCCGAGCGTCAGCCGCCCGCCGAGGTGCTCCACCCATTCGGCCGCACTCGCCGTGTGCGGCACGGAGATGTGCGGCATCCAGCCCAGTGGCGCGCCCTGGGCGGCGCGGTAGAGCCCGCCGACCGGGAGCTCGTTCAGCGTCGCGATCGCATAACGTCCGTCGGACGTCGCGGGATCGCGTTGAGTGGCGTACATCCAGCCGAAGAGGTCGCCGTAGAATCTCTCCACGACGGCCTGCTCCCGGCAGGCGAGCTCGATCCAGCACGGAATTCCGGCCGGAACCGGGGACGGGGTACTGGGCGGGCCGATCGTCATGAGTGCTCCTCCCGAGACCACCGAATTCTAAGCGTGATCCGTAAGGTTTCCGGCAAGAATCCGCGCCGGAAGAATCACTGTCGGCGGAGCGGGCCCCGGAAGGAGCAGCGGTGCGGTGGTCGTCCCGGCGCGCGGAGGTCGTGCCGAGTCCGAACATCTGGTACTACCAGGCCGATTACGAGCTGGAGAACCGGGCGCAGGACAGCGGCGGCGAGATCTGGCGCGTGCTGCGGGAGGAGTACGACTGGGCCGGCCGGGACGTGCTGGACGTCGGCTGCGGTGACGGCTATCACCTGCCGCGGTTCGCGCGCGACGCGCGGTCGGTGCTGGGGATCGAGCCGCACGAGCCGCTGGTGCGGGACGCGCTGGGGCGCGTGCGGGAGATGGCGAACGTGGATGTCCGGCTGGGCCGGGCCCAGCGGCTGCCGGTCCGCAGCGCGAGCGTCGACGTCGTGCACGCGCGCACCGCGTACTTCTTCGGGCCCGGGTGCGAGCCCGGGCTGGCGGAGGCCGAGCGGGTGCTGCGGCCGGGTGGGGTGCTGCTGATCGTCGACCTCGACGCGACCAGCGAGCCCTACGGCGGCTGGATGCGTGCCGACCTACCGCGTTACGACCCGGTCGCGGTCGAACGGTTCTTCGCCCGCGCCGGGTTCGCGTGCCGCCGGGTCGCCACCGAGTGGCGTTTCGCGACCGCCGCGGACCTCGAAGCCGTGCTGAAGATCGAGTTCAGCAAACCGATCGCCGAACAGGCGATCACGAAGTCCTTGCAGCGTAACGGGAATCGCGAGACCGACCTGACGCTGCCGGTGGGCTACCGCGTTCACACGCGGGTCAAGCCCACCGGCCTCGTCCTGCCTGGTCACTCCGCGGTCTCTTCGGACGGAGCCGAGGATTCGTCCTCGTCCTCGCCGAGGATGCCGTAGAGCGAGCGCCGGGCGTCGTTGAGCACCTCGGCCGCGCGGGCCTGCTGGCTCTCGGAACCCGCGCGCATGATCTGCACGACGGCGGCGGCCAGGTTCTTGCCCGCCTTGGCCAGCCCGATCTCGGACGGGTCGACGTCCTGCGCGATCTGCTCCCACGGCGGGGTGCTGTCCTGCTGCTCCGCGGCGGTCCGGCCGTCGTCGGTCAGCTCGAACAGCTTCTTGCCGTGCTCGTCCTTGCTGACGACCAGGCCTTCGTCGGCCAGCAGCTGCAGCGTCGGGTAGACCGAGCCGGGGCTCGGCCGCCAGAAGCCGCCGGAGCGTTCGCCGATTTCGCGGATGATCTCGTAGCCGTGCCGGGGCTGCTCGGCGAGCAGCGCCAGGATCGCGGCGCGGACGTCACCGCGCCGGCTGCGACGGCCGCCGTGGCCTCGCCGGCCCGGACCGTGACCCCGGCCGCGTCCGCCACCGGGACCGAAGCCCGGGGGGAAGTCGCCGAAGCCACCAAGACCGCCGAAGGGAGTGCGCCCGCGTTCACGGGCGAAGGGGTGTTCCTGGGTGAAGGGGTGTCGTTGCCTACGCATGTCGTGTTCCTTTCTCGAACTGTTGCGACACGTTCACGATATATCGGAAACAGTCGGATGGCAACCGCCTCGTCGTGACACCGCTCACGACGGCCTGCGAAGATCGGCGGCGTGCCCGACACCATCGACGACATCGACGCGCGGCTCCTGCTGGCCCTGGGCGCGGACCCGCGCTCGACGGCGGTCGCGCTGGCCGAGCGCCTCGGCCTGTCCCGCAACACCGTGCAGGCCCGGCTCGCCCGGCTGGAGCAGCGCGGTGTACTCGAGTCGTTCGAGCGCCGCATCGACCCGGCGCGGCTGGGCTACCCGCTGCGCGCGTTCGTCAACGCGCAGGTCGACCAGCGGCGCCTCGCGGAGATCGCCGACGCCCTCTCCGGCATCCCCGAGGTGACCGAGGTCTGCGGGCTGACCGGGGCGAGCGACCTGATGGTGCAGGTCGTCGCCGTCGACGCGGACGACCTCTACCGCATCGCCGGGCACATCCTGGCCTCGCCGGGTGTCGAGCGGACGAACATCTCGCTCGTCATGCGGGAGCTCGTCCCGTACCGGCTGAAGCCGCTGCTGGAGCGCGTGCATTCTGCCCAGCCGGAGGCGTGAGTCCCCCTCGGCGGAGTGCATTCTGCGCAGCTCGCGCGGCATCGGTTGTGCGATGCGTCCACCAGTGCTGTCCTGGTGACGCTTCCTGCACGAAAGGTGTCGACGATGACCCAGACCTCCCCGACCGCTCCGGCGACCGGCTCGGACGAGCTCGCCGCGATCGAACGGCGGGTGCTGTGGCTCGCCACCGCGATCGTGCACCAGGCCAACCGGGTGCGGCCCAACCCGTCCGGGCTGAAGGTCGGCGGGCACCAGGCGTCCTGCGCGTCGCTGGTCTCGATCATGACGTCGCTGTGGTTCCGGCACCTGCGTCCCGAGGACCGCGTCTCGGTGAAGCCGCACGCGTCACCCGTGCTCCACGCGATCAACTACCTGCTCGGCGAGCTGGACGAGGCCTGGCTGCCGACGTTGCGCGAGTTCGGCGGGCTGCAGAGCTACCCGAGCCGCGCCAAGGACCCCGACCCGGTGGACTACTCGACCGGCTCGGTCGGCATCGGCGCCACCGCGCCGATCTGGGGCGCGCTGGCCCGCCGCTACCTGACGACGCGCGGGCGTGACGCGGGCACCGGCCGGCAGTACTCGCTGGTCGGCGACGCCGAGCTGGACGAGGGTGCGATCTGGGAGGCGATCCTCGACCCGGCGGTGGCCGAGCTGGGCGAGATCGTCTGGATCGTCGACCTCAACCGCCAGTCCCTCGACCGCGTGGTGCCGAACATCGCGGCCGGGCGGCTGCAGGGCATGTTCGACGCGGCCGGCTGGCAGGTCCTGACGCTCAAGTACGGCCGGCTGCTGGAAGAGCTGTTCACCCGGCCCGGCGGTGCCGATCTGCGCGCGCGGATCGACGCGATGCCGAACCCGGAGTACCAGCGGCTGCTGCGTTGCGACGCCGCCCAGCTGCGCGACCGGCTGCCCGCGGGCAACGACGCGCTGGCCGCGCTGGTGGCCTCGCTCGACGACGAGACGCTGCTGGCCGCGATCCGCAACCTGGGCGGGCACGACCTCGGCTCGCTCGACGAGGTCTTCGCGTCCATTTCGGACAGCCGGCCGACGGTGATCTTCGCCTACACCGTCAAGGGCCGCGGCCTGCCGACGCAGGGGCACCCGCAGAACCACTCGTCGCTGCTGACCGTCGGGCAGATGGAAGAGCTCGCCGCTTCGCTGGGCACGGATCTTTCGACGCCGTGGCAGGGCTTCGCGGACGGGACGTCCGAAGCCGCGTTGTGCGCCGACGTCGCTTCGTGCCTTCGTCGTCCGGACGTCCCCGCCGTGCCGTCGGTGGACCTGCCGGTCGACATCGGGCGCACGCCGTCCGGGACCGCGACGACGCAGGCGGCGCTGGGCCGCGTCCTGCTCGACCTGACGCGCGAAGCGCCCGAAGCGGCGAAGCGCGTGGTGACGGTCAGCCCGGACGTCAGCTCGACGACCAACCTCGGCGGCTGGGTCAACAAGGTCGGCGTCTGGTCGGCGATCGAGCGCCGCGACTGGTTCGACGACGACCCCGAGACGATCATGCACTGGCGCGAGAAGCCCACCGGCCAGCACGTCGAGCTGGGCATCGCCGAGACGAACCTGGTCGGTCTGCTCGGCGAGCTGGGTGCCACCTGGAGCCGTTGGGGCGAGCCGCTGCTGCCGATCGGCGTGATGTACGACCCGTTCGTCGAACGCGCGCTGGAGCCGTGGTCGTTCGGCATCTACGCGGGCGGCCAGTCGATCCTGATCGGCACGCCGTCCGGCGTCACGCTCGCCCCCGAAGGCGGCGCGCACCAGTCGATCACCACGCCGTCGATCGGCATCGAGCAGCCCGGCTGCGTCAGCTACGAGCCGGCGTTCGCGATCGACACCGAGTGGACGCTGCTGGCCGCGCTGGGCCGGCTGGGCAAGCCGGGCGGCACGTCGTCCTACTTCCGGCTCTCGACCCGGCCGGTCGACCAGACCCTGGCCGGCGTCCCGGCCGACCCGGCCGCGCGCGAACGCCGTCGCCGCCAGGTCGTGGCGGGCGCGTACCTGCTGCGCCGTGCCGAATCGCCGGTGGTCACGCTCGCGGCGATGGGCGCACTGGTGCCGGACACCCTGGCGGCGGCCGAGCGGCTGGCGCAGGTCGGCGTCGAGGCGGACGTCGTCTGCGTGACCAGCCCGGGCCTGCTGTTCGAGGCGACGCGCGCGCGGGCCGGGCAGGGGAGCGGCGAGAGCTGGATCCTCGACCAGGTCTTCCCGGCGTCCCGGGCGTGCCCGCTGGTCACGGTCCTCGACGGGCACCCGCACACGCTGGCGTTCCTCGCCGGGATCAACCGCGTGCCGGCGGCGACGCTGGGCGTCACCGGCTTCGGCCAGTCCGGGTCGCTGGAGGAGGTCTACCGCTACCACGGCATCGACACCGACGCGATCATCCGCGCGGCGCTGGACGTCGTGGGCTAAGAGAAAGTGGCGCCCGTCAGCAGGGTGTCCATCTTGGCGTCCCAGCCGGCGAAGGCGCCGTACTCGACGACGAGGATCTTGCTCGTCGGCAGCCACCACATGCGGACCTCGTTGTTCTGCGTGGCGTCCTCGCAGCTGACCTGCCAGCGGCCGTACTCGGCGTTCTTGGTCCCGACCGGCTTGAACCCGGACTCGACGAGCGTGCTGCCGGTGGCCGTCGCGGCCTCCCCGGGCGGCGACGCGGCGGTGATGCACGTCGGCACGTCCGTGCCGGTGTACCAGCCGAAGGGCCGCTTCGCGCTCGGCAGGTTGATGGGCGCGTTGGGGTCCGACGTGGCTTCGCGCAGGTCCAAGAGCCGCGCTTCGCAGACGACGGTGCCTTCGGTGATGCAGCCGTCGAGCAGGCCGTCCTGGCTGTGCGCGGTGTACTTCGCGCCCGCCGGCAGCGTGACGTGCATGGTCCCGACGTCGATCCGGTCACCTGTGGGGGCCGCGGTCACGGTCGGCACCGGCTGGGGCCGGCCGTCCGTCGACGTCGTGCAGGCGGCGGCGCTCAGCACCACCGAAACGGCCAGGACGCTGCGCCGGAAGGAACGGCTCCGCACGGGCTCACCTCTTTCGTCCGCCCTTGGACTCACGAACGGCCCGTCCGGTTCGCTGTGAATCCCGGTCAGATTAGGGCGGTGCGTTCAGGTGTGTTCACCCACCCGGGTCAGCCCAGTGCGGCGACCGCCCGGGCGAGGACGTCGGCGGGGCTGGGCTGCGTCGCCATCTCCGCGGCGACCTCCCGGGCCGCCGTCCGGAACCCGTCTTCGGTGAGCAACCGCTCGACCAGCGCCCGCACGGTGGCGGCGTCCACGGTGGCCGGGTCGTGGCTGAGGCCGACGCCGCGGTCGGCGACGCGCTGCGCCGAGAGCGGGTTGTCCGCGAAGGACGGCAGCACGAGCTGCGGGACGCCGTAGGACAACGGCGCGGCCGTGGTGCCCGACCCGCCGTGGTGCACGATCGCCGAGCAGGACGGCAGGAACGCCGACAGCGCGAGGTAGCCGACCGAGCGGACGTTCGGCGGCAGCTCGCCCAGCTCCGTCAGGTCCGCGGTCCCGGCGGCCAGCACGACCTCGACGTCCAAGGTGCCGAGCCCCTCCAGGACGACGGCCAGGCTGCTGACCCCGGACATCACCGGCACCACCGTGCCGAGCGTGACGGCGATCCGCGGGCGGTCCGGGCGGCGCAACGCCCAGTCCGGGACGACGGCGCCACCGTTGAAGGGCACGAACCGCATCGCCCACCACGGGACGCCGTCGCGCTCGTCGGGGTGCTCGGCGCCGGCGGCCAGCCCGCCCATGCTGGGCGCGCGCGGGTCGACCCTGGCGAGCACGGCCGGTTTCGCGTCGCCGATCCCGAGCTTGGCCCGCATCAGGTCGCTGACTTCGTCCTCGCCGAAGACGTGGTGCTCCGCCCGCCAGTCCGCGTCGCGCACCGACCACGAGATCCGGTTGCCGACCTCGAGCGCGGGCACGCCGAGGGCCGCGGCCGCGAGCATCCCGGCGGCGTGGTCGGAGGTGTGGACGACGAGGTCGGCGCCGAACAGCCGGCCGGCCTCGATCGTGCCTTCGGTCATGGTCACGGTGAACAACCCGAAGGGGTTGCCCGCGCGCCTCGCCAGCCGGTACTCCTCGGGGAATTCGTCCTCGGGCTTTCCCGCGACCGTGCCCATCAGGTCGTCCCAGACGTCGCGCTGCGGGAAGACGTCGAAGGCGGGCAGCCCGGCCCGCGCGCCGGCGTCGACCATCTCGGCGGACGTCGCGAGCAGGACCTCGTGCCCGGCGGCCCGCGCGGCCCAGACCAGGGGGATGAGCGGCAGCGTCAGCCCGTAGCCGGGGGCGGTCGCGAACAGGATCTTCACCCGGTGAGCCTGGCAGAACCCGCCGGTCACCGCAGCCGGTTTCCGCTCCGCCGTGACCTGGGGAACAGCCGTCCGGGTGGCTTGGGTGGTGCTGGATGCCGCGTGGGACACTGGAGGAGTTATGACTGCCCTTCCGCTCGTCTTCGACGCCCCCAAGCGTGGCCTGCCGCCGCGCCACCTCGCCGACCTCTCGGTGGCCGACCGCGCCGCCGCGGTGGCCGAGCTGGGGGAGAAGCCGTTCCGCGCGAAGCAGCTGTCGAACCACTACTTCTCGCGCCTGACGGTCGACCCGGCGGAGATGACGGACATCCCGGCGGCGTCGCGCTCTCGTTTGGTCGAGGAGCTGATGCCGACGCTGCTGACGGAGGTCCGCGCGCTGTCGGCCGACGACGGCGCGACCCGCAAGACGCTCTGGCGTGCGCACGACGGCACGTTGCTGGAGAGCGTCCTGATGCGCTACCCGGACCGCGCGACGCTGTGCATCTCGAGCCAGGCCGGCTGCGGCATGGCGTGCCCCTTCTGCGCGACCGGCCAGGGCGGCCTCGACCGCAATCTGTCGACGGCGGAGATCGTGGACCAGGTCCGCTCGGCGGCGGCGGTCATGCGCGACGGGAAGATGCCGGGCGGCCCCGGGCGGCTGTCGAACATCGTCTTCATGGGGATGGGCGAGCCCCTCGCCAACTACAAGCGAGTGGTGGCCGCGGTCCGGCGGATCACGGACCCCGCGCCGGGTGGTTTGGGGATCGGTCAGCGGTCGGTGACGGTGTCGACGGTGGGTCTGGCGCCGGCGATCCGCAAGCTGGCGGACGAGAAGATGCAGGTGCGGCTGGCCGTTTCGCTGCACACTCCGGACGACGAGTTGCGGGACACGCTGGTGCCGGTGAACGAGCGGTGGTCGGTGGACGAGGTTCTCACCGCGGCTCGGTACTACGCGGACACGTCGGGTCGGCGGGTGTCGATCGAGTACGCGTTGATCCGGGACATCAACGACCAGCCGTGGCGGGCGGAGCTGCTGGCCAAGCGGCTGCGCAAGCACCTGGGTCAGCTCGTGCACGTGAACGTGATTCCGCTGAACCCGACGCCGGGTTCGAAGTGGGACGCGTCGCCGAAGCCGGTGGAGCGGGAGTTCGTGCGGCTGGTGAATGCCGGCGGCGTAGCCTGCACGGTGCGTGACACGCGCGGCCAGGAGATCGCGGCTGCTTGCGGGCAGCTCGCGGCCGAAGGCTGAGTTCCGGTTCTGTTTCTGTGATGGAGAGTTTGTTGTGATGTCTGCCCCGAGCCTGTTCGACCCGGCCGCCGAGGAGCTCATGCTCACCGACGTCACCGGTCGCAGCGCGACCGAGGTCGCCCGCACGGCCCGGACCCTGCTGGGCGAGCAGTTCAGTTCGATGAGCTTCATGTACGTGCTGATGCGCGCGTTCGAGGTCGAGTTCCACGCGGCACGGGACGCCTCGCGCTGGCACGAGTTCCACGGCGGCCCGCGCGCCCTGTCGGACGCGGACCTCGAGGCGTTGCTGGCGCCCTGGCTGCCCGCACGCTGATCCCGGCGCGGCTGGGATGCTGAGCATTCTGTCCGATGGCCGGGAAGGCATCGGCCGCATCGTGGTGGGCGACTTCGCCGAGACGTTCCCGATGGACTTCAGCTCACTCGTCGAGACGGCTGGGCGCGTTGAACGTGCCTGGTGTCGTCGGTGACGAAACCGGAAGCAGTCAGCTTCCGGTTTGCTGGCCCAGCTACTCGATAGGGCTTTCGGAGTGGCGGACCACCATGGACGAAGTGCGCGCGTTTCGTGCCGGGGCCCGGTTGTGACGCCGCAATTGTCCGGAGTGGACGGTCAGAACCACTGCAGGCAGTGCGGGTCGCGCTCACCGCGGAAGAGGTTGTCGGCGGCGGCGACCGCGGCTGGGTTGTGTGCTCGGATGTGGCCGGCTCGTACCAGTGTGCTCGGGGCCGTGCCGCCCAGGTAGATCGAGCCCAGGTCGCTCACGTCCAGGGACAGGTCCGGCTCCCGGTCCGTCCGGACGCACGTTGCCTTTCCGTCCCTGACGCTCAGCAGGTAGCGGCCCTGCTCGGTGCGGAACGGGTCGGTGACGTCGAGGACCAGCTCGCCGTCCGTGAACCAGCCTCGGGCGGTCAGCGCGCGCGGGATGTCCAGTAGCCGCACCCAGAGCCAGTCGCCCTCGTCGCTTGCCTCGGCGGCGCGGAAGTCCGTCAGCTGCCAGCGCAGCGGGTGTCCTGGCGGGACCTGCTTCAGCACCACCTTGGTGACCAGGTCGTGGCTGAGCAGGAACCGGGCCAGGGTTGTGAACACTGCGTCGTCGGACGTGATGATCTCGTCCGCCGTCAACGTCGTGGGTTCGCTGAGGGAGTAGGCGGCGTACCCGTCCGGGACGCCGTCCGCGTCGCGGTGGACGGCGATGTGGCGCTGTGCCAGGGAAACCGGGGGCTGGCCCGCGCCGGACGTCCACCAGTGGTGCGGCCGGGACAGCGCGCCCGGCTGCGTGCGGCGGTAGCGGTCGTAGA
Organism: Amycolatopsis sp. NBC_00348; assembly: GCF_036114655.1. Classification (NCBI taxonomy): domain Bacteria; kingdom Bacillati; phylum Actinomycetota; class Actinomycetes; order Pseudonocardiales; family Pseudonocardiaceae; genus Amycolatopsis; species Amycolatopsis sp. NBC_00348. The sequence continues at coordinate 10,548,182 of NZ_CP107994.1, forward strand.
TCTCCTCCAGGAGATCGCCGCATTCGGCGCGCTGCCGCAGCTCGATCGAGCCCGTCGCGGCTGGTTCGCCCGCCCGGGGGACGGCGAAGGTGGCCCGGTGGCGCGGCACCGTCAGCCGGCCCGTGTAGGTCGCCGGGCCGTAGCCGAACCGGCGGTAGATCACGGCTTCGGACGACAGCAGCACCGACAGGAACTCCCCGCGGGCCAGCACCTCGGCGAGCTGGTGCCGCATCATCGCGGTGAGCACGCCTTGACGCCGGTGCGTGGGGACGACGCCGACGGCGGTCACGCCCGCGACCGGGATGAGGGTGCCGCCGGGCAGCGTGAGTTCGAAGGAGTGCGCGGCGGCGGTGCCGACCGGCCGCCCGTCCGCCGTGACGGCGAGCAGGCCGCGGTCCATTTCGAGCGCCGACCACCAGAACCCGGTGCCTTCGGCCGGGGTCTCGCGGAAACGCGCGAACGCGGCGTGGAGCGTCTCGAGGAAGACGTCGAGATCCTCGTCGGTCGTGGAACGGATCTCGGCCATCGAACTGCCTTTACGAGGAGAGGGAGGGGACTAAGAACCATTACAAGGAGTAGAAGGAAGTCCTCTCATGGCCTCGCACGACCAGGCTAGCGGTCAGCTCAGTTCGGGACCAACCGGTTTAGCCGGTCGAGGGTGATCACCTCGGCCGCGTCCGGCAGGCCGTCGGGCTGGTGCACGCCGAGGAACGTGACCGGGCCGTCGAGTTCGACGCCGGGCTCCCACTCGGTGACCTTCGTGCCCGCCGCGCGCATCAGGCCGACCAGGTGCGCGACCGTCAGGTACCGGCGCCGCAGCATGCCGCGCACCAGCCCGGCGGTGCCGGCCCGGTTGGCCTCGACGCGGTTGAAGTTCGGCGAGCCGGTCAGGTACAGGTGCAGCCACGTCGCGGTCCACGATCCGTCGTGGCAGCGGGCGAAGACGATCGGGAGCGCGACGCGGCCGCCGCCCCGCATGTCCGAGCGGGTCCGCACGGTGCGGGCCTCGAACGGGGCCCCGGCCTGCTCCCGATCGCGCGTCATCCAACCGAACATCGACTCCGCGACTTCGTCGAAGCCTTCGCCGGAGTAGATGTTGACCTGCGGCACGACGTACGCGGCGGAGACCGAGTCCCGCGGGATGTCGATGAACTCGCTCGCCCCGTCCCGCGCGTCGGTCACGTCGCCCGAGTACACCGCGCCGCCGTCGCGGAGGTTCGTCCACGAAACGTGCCCGGCGTAGTGGAAGTCGGCGTCCAGCAGCAGCGCGGACAGGTCGAAGTCCGTGCTGCGGCTGGTCTGGCGCCAGTGCGTGAAGAACCGCAGCACCTCCCCGTCGACGTGACTGCGGGACCCGCGCGGCAGCACGGCGAACCCGTCCTCGCTCGCCTTTCCCGACAGCGGCAGCGCGACGTCCAGCACGGCCGGGTCGACGACCAGGTGCTCGTAGCGGGGGAGCCTGCTGGTCAGCTCGGCGTCGATCAGCGCGCAGGCGCGGGTGACGACGTCGCCGGGCAGCGGCGGCCGCGTGTCCTCGGTGACCCACGCGCGGCGGCCGCGGGTGGTGAACACCCGGGCCGCGTCCGGCTCGGCGCGGTTGCCGAGGTGCTCGCGCACCGAGCACAGCACGCGCCCGGACACCGAGCCGAGGACCTTCGCCGCCGCGTCGAGGACGTCGTCCTGCTCGGCCTCGGAAGCGTTGCGCAGCAACCGATCCAGTGACCGCAGCAGCATGCCCGGCGCGGCCGTGAGGATCGCCGCCGCTCCGGCGACGTCGTCGGCCGCGAAGGCCGCCTCCGCGCGGCCCGCCGTCGACTGCGCCGTCTTCTCGCCGCGGGCGACTGCGAACACGTCACGGGCGTTCGGGAACCGCGGGTACTCGTGCGGGTGCAGGTACTCGCCGAGGCGCTTGAACCGGCGCGAGAAGCGGTTGACGTCACCGAGCTTGCCCTCGTTGCCGGCGACGACGTGGTCCAGCGCGGCGAGCAGGACACGACGTTCGCGGCGGGAGAAGCTGCGGAACCGCGTCGGTTCGGCCAGGGTGACGTCGCCACCGCTGGCCTGGCAAGCCGTGCGCAGCACGTCGAGCACGGTATCGACGGCGACCAGCGGCCGGCCCGCGGTCAGCCGGGCGGCGTTGAGCACGGCGCGGTTCTCCCGCACCGGCACGGCCGTGAGCTCGACGTCGGCGCAGCCGTCGGCCAGTTCGGCGAGCAGCCCCAGGTCCGCCTCGCCCAGCGGCGTGGCCGACTCGGCGAGCGTCCGGTACAGCGCGTGGGTCTCGTCTTCGAGGCTGCCGCCGAGCCGCAGGAGGGTGACGCGGTCCTTGACGGACGCGATCAGCTCGTCGTGGGCGGCCAGCAGTTCGGCGTAGGTGTGCTGGTAGCGGCCGTACCGCGGCAGGTCGAGCAGCCCGACCAGGCCGTCGCCGAGGAGCGCGAGCAGCTCCTTGTCGGTGGCCTTGCGCCTCTTGTCCGGGACGAAGGCCGAGCGCAGGCAGCTCACCCAGAACTCGACGGTGTCCGGCACACCGCGCGGGAAGTCGATGAAGTACGCGTTGTGCCGCACGTGGTCGCCGACCAGCGCGCGGGCGGCGCCGACGACGTCGACGGCCAGGTCCGTCGCCGCACCCGGCTCCAGGCCGGCGACGTGCTCCAGGAGCTCGCGCGTGGCCTTGTACCCGGCGGTGGCCAGGACGGCGTCCATCTGCCGGGCCACGACGGCACCGTCCCCGGCGGGTGCGGCGCTCCGCGGCACACGCAGCGTCTTCCGGATGATCGTCGACACGTCCATGGGCCCATCTTCGGCTATTCCCCCGCGCGGGTGAAAAGGGTTTTCGGGACGTCCCCGGCCATTTCGCTAGCGGGAGGCGTCAGGTGAATGGCGGGCGAACAGCCGGTGGGCGGCGGCGAATTCCGCGAGGACGAATAGCGCACTCCGGCCGAAATGAACACCCTTCGCCGCGGATTGGTCGAAGCGCTGTGGGATATGTCACTGTTGGTGAGTTGCCAACTCCGTTGATCTCCGTGAAACATAGGCGCCATGCCAATGGGTGAACGAGCTGCGCCGTATGTCGCAGTCTGTCGCCAATGTCGCAGGTGGTCGGCACCTTTCGGGTGAGACCAGGACTTGGAGGATCTTCGGTGGTGTTCACGGACTTCACGTCCGATTTCGCGGTCGGGACCAAGACGCCCACGCGGGTGCGGAAACCGATCCGGCGGATGCACCACGTTTTCGAACGGACCGCCGACGTCGTTCCGGACGCGATCGCCGTCGAAGCCGGCGGCGAGTCGCTGAGTTACGCGGAATTGGACCGGCGGGCCAACCGGCTCGCGCACCACCTGCGTGCGTCCGGCGTCCGGCGCGGGTCCCGGGTCGCGATCCTCGTCGAACGCAGCGCGCACACCTACGTCTGCCTGCTCGGCATCGGCAAGGCCGGCGGGGTCTTCGTGCCGATCGACCCGGCCTCGCCCGCGGACCGGATCGCCTACATCACCGAGGACTCCCGGGCCGACCTGCTCCTGACGACGGCCACGCTCGCCGGGCGCACCGGGGACGCCGCCTGCCCGGTGCTCGACCTCGCCGACGTGCCGGCCGGCGGCCGCGACGACCGGCCGGACCTGCGTGAAGACGACCTGCTCGACCCGGACCCGAGCGCCTACATCATCTACACCTCCGGCTCCAGCGGCCGGCCGAAGGGCGTCGAGGTCGCGCAGCGCAGCATCCGCAACTTCCTCGACGTCGTGCCGGAGCTCTACGACGTGCGCCCGGACGACCGCGTCTACCAGGGCATGACGATCTCCTTCGACTTCTCGATCGAGGAGATCTGGCCGACCTGGGCGGTCGGGGCGACGCTCGTGGCCGGGCCCGAGGACTCCCGGCGGCTCGGCGCCGAGCTGGCCGAGTTTCTCACCGAGCGGCGGATCACCGTCCTCTACTGCGTGCCGACGCTGCTGGCGACCATCCCGCACGAGCTGACGTTGCTGCGCAACCTGCTCGTCGGCGGGGAAGCCTGCCCGCGGCAGCTGGTCGACCGCTGGGCGAGACCCGGGCGTCGCATCCTCAACACCTACGGCCCCACCGAAGCCACCGTCACCGCCACCTGGTGCGAACTGCTCCCGGGCCGGCCGGTCACCATCGGCGTGCCCGTGCCGACCTACACCGTGGTCCTGCTCGACGACGACCGCCGCCCGGTCCCGGACGGCGAGGTCGGCGAGATCTGCATCGGCGGCCCCGGCGTCGCGAAGGGGTACGTCGGGCGCCCGGAGCTGACCGCGGACAAGTTCTTCCAGCACGACGGCGAGCGCGTCTACCGCACCGGCGACCTCGGAAAGCGCTGGGACAACGGGGAAATCGAGTACCTGGGCCGCGCCGACGCCGAGGTCAAGATCCGCGGCCACCGCGTCGACCTCGGCGAGATCGAGAGTGTGCTGCTGGCCGACGCGCACGTGTCCGCGGCCGCCGCGGCGATGGTCGAGGTGACGCCCGGCGCGCCCGAGCTGGTCGGCTACGTCGTGTCCACTTCGGCCGAAGCTTCGTCCGGAGACGAGACCGAGTTGTTCCGGCGCCTGCGGGAAACCCTGCGCGACCATGTACCCGCCTACATGGTGCCGGGCTTCTTCGTCACGCTGCCGCAGCTGCCGATGATGCCGAGCGGCAAGGTCGACCGCCGTGAGCTGCCCGTGCCCGAGGGCCGGAAGCGGACGACGGACGGCCCGGTCGTCGCGCCGGAGGGCGACGCTGAGGAGCTGCTCGCGCGGGTGTGGGCCGAAGCGTTCGCGATGGCGCCGGAGGACCTTTCGGTCACCGCGGACTTCTTCACCGACCTGGGCGGCCACTCGCTGCTCGCCGCGACGGTCGTGTCCCGGCTGCGCGAGCACGACGCGGGCGCCGGCATCGCCGTCCGTGACCTGTACGCCCACCCGCGGGTCCGGGATCTGGCCGCGCACATCGGAAAACCCGCGGCGGCGCCGGCCGGCGAGCCGCGGTACGAGCCGCTGCGCCACGGTGCGCGCCGGATCGCGGCCGCCGGTGCGGCGCAGACCGCGGTGATCTACCTGCTGCTGCTGGTGATCACGCTGCCGGTCGCCTACGTCTACACCTGGAACAACGGTGACGTCTCGGTCCCGGTCCTCGCCCAGCTGCTGGTCGCGATCCTGGTCAGCTACCTCGGCGTCCGCTGGCTGGTGCCGCTGCTGGTGGTCCGGCCGCTGGCCGCGGGCATCCGGCCCGGCCGCTACCGGCTGTGGGGCCCGACGTACCTGCGGCTGTGGACGCTCGACCTGCTGCTGAGCGTCGGCCCGCTGCCGGTGGTGAGCGGGTCCGGGCTGATGCCGCTGTACCTGCGGCTGCTCGGCGCGCGCGTCGGCAAGCGCGCGGTGATCGCCACCAGCTCGGTCTCGCTGCCTTCTCTCGTGCACATCGGCGACGACGCGGCGATCGGCTACGGCGCCGTGCTGCGGCCGTGGCGGGTCGAGGACGGCTGGGTCACCGTCGGCGAGATCACCGTCGGCGCCCGCGCGTTCGTCGGGGCGAACGCCGTGCTGGAGCCCGGTTCCTCGGTCGGGGCGGACGCCGCGCTGGCCGAGCAGTCGATGCTCGGGCGCGGCGAGTCCGTGCCCGACGGCCAGCGCTGGTCGGGTTCGCCGCCGGAGCGCGTCGACGCGCTTTCCCCCGCCGTCGAGGACATGCTGGGCGAGACGCCGGTGGCGCGCGGCTGGCGCGTCCACCAGATCCTGCTGACGCTGCTGGGGCTCGGCGCGCTCGAGGTCGGCGCGATCTGCCTGATCCTGCCGAGCGTGGCGCTGGTGTGGTGGGCGCTGCTCGGCTGGGGCGTGCTCGCCGGCGTGGTGGCCACGTTGCTGGCCGGCCCGGTCTTCGTGCTGACGGTCTGCGTGGTCGTCGCCGTCGGACGCCGGCTCGTGCTGCCGTCGACGCCGGTCGGGGTCCACCCGGTCCGGTCCGGGCTCGGCGTGCGCAAGTGGGTCGCGGACAAGCTCCTCGAGTTCAGCCTGACCTTCACGAACTCGCTGTACGCCACGCTCTACACCGTTCCGTGGCTGCGGCTGCTGGGCGCGCGGGTCGGCCGCGGCGCCGAGGTGTCGACCGCCGGGCACCTCGACCCGGACCTGCTCACCCTGGGCAGCGAAAGCTTCGTCGCGGACATGGCGACCGTCGGCGCGGCGACCTTCGCCCGCGGCCGCGTCGCGTTCCTCACCACCGACGTCGGCCGGCGCGCGTTCGTCGGCAACGCGTCGGTCGTCCCGGCCGGGACGGAGCTGGGCGACGGCTCCCTGGTCGGCGTCGGCACGGTGCCCCCGGGGCAGCACGTGCCGGGCGACTCGTCGTGGCTCGGCTCGCCCGCGATGCACCTGCCGCGGCGGCAGGACAGCGGCGACTTCCCGGAGGAGCAGACGTTCCGCCCGCCGCGTCGCGTGGTCCGGCAGCGGCTCGCCATCGAGTTCGCGCGCGCGACGCTGCCCGCGTCGCTGCTCGCCTTGAGCTTCTACCTGTTCCTGCTGACGCTGTCGGGGCTCGCGTTCGGCCGGGACCTGCCGGTGCCGGCCCTGGTGTCGCCGCTGGTCGCGATGGCGTCGGGGCTCGGCGTGATCGGGTTCTGCGCGGCGACCAAACGCAACGTCATCGGCGAGTACACCGCACGCGTCGAGCCGCTGTGGAGCCCGTTCGTGCGGCGCAGCGAGTTCGTCACCGGCCTGTACGAGTCGGCCGCCGTCCCGGCCGGGCTCGGCATGCTGGTCGGGACGCCGATGCTGCCGCCGCTGCTGCGCTGGTTCGGCGCCCGGATCGGGCGGCGGACGTGGCTCGGCACGACCTACCTGACCGAGTTCGACCTGGTCCGCGTCGGCGACGACGCCACGATCGGCACCGAGGTTTCGTTGCAGACTCACCTGTTCGAGGACCGGGTGATGAAGATGTCCGTCGTGACCGTCGGCGACGGCGCGACCGTGGGCACCCGCGCGATCGTGCTCTACGACGCGGTCGTCGGCGACGGCGTCTCCCTCGGGTCGCTGTCGCTGCTGATGAAGGGCGAGCACCTCGGCTCGCGCACCTCCTGGCGCGGCATTCCCGCGCAACTCCTTACGCTGAAAGGACTTCCGGCGTGAACTCCGCACTGCTGATGTCGGGCGCCCACCACTTCCGCGTCGACTACGAGATCAACCCGTACATGGACACGGCGGTCCAGCCGGACGTCGCGGCCGCCGTCGCCGAGCACGACGCGCTCGTGGCCGCGCACCTGGCCGCCGGACGCAAGGTCGAGTTCCTCGACCCGGCGCCGGAGTGCCCGGACATGGTCTACACGGCCAACGCCGCCGTCGTGCGCGGCGGCCTCGCGGTGCTGGCGAACCTGCCGCCGGAGCGTCGCGACGAGACGCCGTACCACCGGGAGTGGTTCCGCGCCAAGGGTTTCGAGGTCGTCGAGAGCCCGTACGCGTTCAGCGGGCAGGGTGACGCGCTGGCGTACGGCGACCTGCTGCTGGCCGGCTACGGGCAGCGCACCGACCGCCGCGCGCACGACGTCGTCGCCGACGCGCTCGGCTACGACATCGTGCCGCTGCGCACGACCGGGCCGCGCTGGTACGACCTGGACCTCGCGGTCGCCGTCGTCACGCCGGACGTGCTCGCGTACTGCCCGGCCGCGCTCGACGAGCCGAGCCAGGCCCGGCTGCGGGAGCTGGGCGGCACGCTCATCGAGGTCACCGAAGCCGAGGCCGAGCGGTTCGCGCTGAACCTCGTCAGCGACGGCACCACCGTCACGATGACCAGTGGCGTCCCGGAGCTGGCCGCGACCCTGCGCGAGCGCGGGCTGACCGTCGTCGAACTCGAGACGACGCAGCTGCGCAAGGGCGGGGGCGGCGTGCGGTGCACCGCGTTGACGCTCGACAACCCGGAGCGGACGGCGTGAGGCCGCTCGCCCTCGTCTACCGCGGTCCCGCGTCCCTGCCGGGCTGCCCGGAAGCCGTCGCCGACCTGCTGAAGTCGAGCAAGCACGGCTTCGACGTCCGGTTCACCGGTCCCGACGAGAAGTTCAAGCTCGGCGAAGCGGCCCTGGCCGGGGCCGCGCTGTACGCCCAGCCCGGCGGCGGCACCCTCGGGAGCGCGTACCGGAAACTGCGCCGCCACCGCGACGACGTCCGCGCGTTCGTCGAGGGCGGCGGGCGGTACCTCGGGTTCTGCCTGGGCGGCTACCTCGCCGGCGCGACGCCGGGGTTCGGCCTGCTGCCCGGCGACACCGACCGCTACATCGACACCGAGGACGCGACCGTCGACCACGACGAGGACGCCGTCGTCAAGGTCCGCTGGCGTGGCCGCATGCGGAAGCTCTACTTCCAGGACGGCCCGGTGTTCGTGCTGGAGAAGCCGGACGCCGCCGACGTGCTGGCCACCTACCCGAACGGCACGGTCGCCGCGCTCGTCGCGCCGTTCGGCGCCGGGCGGGTCGGCGTCGTCGGACCGCACCCGGAGGCCACCCGGGACTGGTACGCCGACGGCGGTCTCCGGCCGCCGCTGCTGCGGTACGGCCACGACCTCGGGCTCGACCTCGTGGACTCGGTGATGGCCCGATGACCGCCCCGGCGCCCAAAGTCCGGTTGACGGCGGTCGACGCCACCCGCGGGATCGCGCTGCTCGGCATGATGGCCGTGCACTCGCTGGTCGAGGAGAGCTCGCCCGGCCACCCGTCGGCGGCGTTCGCCATCTTCGGCGGCCGCGCGGCGGCGACGTTCGCCGTGCTGGCCGGGCTCGGGATCGCGTTCATGACCGGCCGCCGCCGGGTGTCGCGGGCGGATTTCGGGCCCACCGCGGCGATGCTGGCCGTGCGCGGGCTGGCGATCGGCGCGATCGGCCTCGCGCTCGGGTACACCGACGCCGAGCTCGCCGTCGTCATCCTGCCGTACTACGCGATCCTGTTCCTGCTCGCGATCCTGCTGGTGCTCCTGCCGAGCTGGGCGGTCGCCGGGGTGGGCGTGGCGGTGGTGGCCGGCGTCCCGCCGCTGACCCACCTGCTGCAGCCGCACCTGGCCGAGCCGACCCTGCTGAACAACGGTTTCGCTTACGCGGCAGAGCATCCCGTGCGGCTGCTGACCGAGCTGTCGCTGACGGGGGAGTACCCGGCGCTTTCGTGGACGGCCTACCTGTGCGCGGGGATCGTGATCGGCCGGCTGACGCTCAGCCGCGTCAAAGTAGCGGTCACGCTGCTGGTCACCGGGGTCACGATGGCCGTCGGCGCCGCCGCGGTGTCGTGGGTGCTGCTGAACCGCTTCGGTGGGTTGGCGGCGATCTGGGCCGCGCAGCCGGGCAGCGTCCTGACCGCGCCGGAGACCACCGAACTGCTCAACCTGGGCGGCGACGGCACCACGCCGACGTCGACCGCCTGGTGGCTCGCGGTCGACGGGCCGCACACCGGCACCGCACCCGACCTGATCGGCACCACGGGCGCGGCGATGGGCCTGCTCGGGCTGCTGCTCCTGCTCGGCCGCCTGCGGGTGGCGAAGGTCGTCTTCGCACCGCTGGCCGCGGCCGGGAGCATGACGCTCACCTTCTACACGGCGCACATCATGTTCCTGAACTCCGACTACGACGTCTACACCTCCGGCGTCGGCTACGCGCTGCAGGTCGCCGGCGTCCTCGTGGTGGGCCTGGCCTGGCGGGCGACGGCCGGGAAGGGCCCGCTGGAAGCCTTGGTCACGGCGCTGGCCACACGCGCGAAACGGCGGGTGGCGGCCGCGCCCCGGCTGCGGGTCGCGACGTGACGGTCTCCCGCCGGCTGGTCCTGACGGGCGCCGTGGCGGCCGGGCTGCTCGCGGCGTGCGGCGCGCCCGCGCCGGACACCCGGCCGCTGGCGCTGGTCGACCGCGGGAAGGCGTCGACCGGCGCCTGCTCGGACGCCGTCGCGGACCTGCTGCGCACGCGCCTGCGCGTCGAGTTCTGCGGACCGGACGAGAAGACCCCGCTGACGGCCGCGGCGCTCGCGACGGCGGCGGTGTACGCCCAGCCGGGCGGTGGTTCCCTCGACGACGGCTGGCGCGCGATGCGCCGCTACGCCGACGTGATCACCGGCTACGTCCGCGGCGGCGGGCGCTACCTCGGGTTCTGCCTGGGCGGTTACCTGGCGGGCGCGACGCCGGGGTTCACCCTGCTGCCCGGCGACACCGAGCAGTACATCGGCACGTCGGGGGCCGAGGTGCGCTCGACCCGGGACACGGTGATCCCGGTGGACTGGCAGGGAAAGCGCCGTCGGATGTACTTCCAGGACGGCCCGGACTTCGTCCTGCGGTCCGGTGCGCAGGCGACCGTGCTCGCGCGGTACACGAACGACAAGATCGCCGCTTTGGTTGCACCGTACGGAAAAGGCCGCGTCGGCGTGGTCGGCCCGCACCCGGAGGCGCCGGAGTCCTGGTACCGCGACCTGCGCCTGACGAACCCGGACGGCGTGACGCCGGACCTCGGGCTCGAGCTGGTGGACCGGACGCTCACCCCCTAGGCGCCCACAGCCGGTCCGCGTCCCCGGCTTCCAAGCGGCCCCGGTAGACGTCGATCTTGTGGTCGATCAGCTGCAGGTTCTCCTGCAGCTCGGCCAGCTTCGCCAGCACCTCGGCGCGGTGGGCTTCCATCAGCGCCAGCCGGTCCTGCTCGTTGCCGCGCCCGGCGGCCACCAGTTCGGCGTACTCGCGGATCGTCTTGATGGGCATGCCGGTGGCGCGCAGGCGGGTGCAGACCGTGATCCAGTCCAGGTCCAGCTTCCGGTAGCGGCGCCGGCCGCCGGCGGTGCGGTCGACGCGGGTGACCACGAGGCCGGCGCGTTCGTAGTAGCGCAGCGTGTGCGCGCTGACCCCGGTGCGGCGGGCGGCGTCGGCGATCGTCAGCCCCGCCGCCGGGATGGGCGGTGATTTGACTTCGAGCACGCTCTAAATCCTAGCGTCGGAACCCATGAACGCTCCGACAGTCAACCGGGGACTCGTGCTGGCGATCTGCTGCGTCAGCATCGTCGTCGTGGTGATGGACATCTCCGTCGTCAACGTCGCCCTCCCGTCGATCCGCCGCGATCTGCACGCCTCTCTGGCCGGGCAGCAGTGGACGATCGACGCCTACACGCTCGTGCTGGCCGGGTTCCTCGTGCTCGCCGGGTCCACCGCCGACCGCGTCGGCCGCAAGCGGGTCTTCCTGACCGGGCTCGCCGTCTTCGGCGCCGGGTCGCTGCTGTGCGGGCTCGCGCCGGGCATCGGGTGGCTGATCGCGGCACGCGCGTTGCAGGCCGCCGGCGGCACGATGCTCAACCCGGTCGCGATGGCCATCGTCGCCACCGCCTACCCCGTCCCGGCCGACCGGGCCCGCGCCATCGGCGTCTTCGGCGCCATGTCCGGCCTGGCACTGGTGCTCGGGCCGATCCTCGGCGGCCTCCTCGTCGACGGCTTCGGCTGGCGCGCGGTCTTCTGGGTCAACGTCCCGATCGTCGCCGCCGCGATCGTGGCCACCGCGCGGTTCGTGCCCGAGTCCCGCGCCGCTCGTGCCCGCCGGTTCGACCCGGTCGGGCAGGTCCTGGTGGTGCTCGTGCTCGGCAGCGTCGTCGCCGCGATCATCGGGTCCCGGGGGCTCGGCTGGTCGTCGCCGGTGGTCCTCGGCCTGCTGGCCGTGGCCGCGCTCGGCGTCGCGGGGATCGTCGTCTACGAGCCGCGACGTGCGGATCCGCTGCTCGAACTGCGGCTGTTCCGCAGCGTCCCGTTCAGCGCGGCGATCGTGATGGCGGTCTTCGCGCTGTGCGGCTTCGGTGCGTTCCTGTTCGTGACGACGCAGTACCTGCAGGACGTCCGCGGGCTGTCGGCTCTCGACGCCGGGTTGTGCCTGCTCCCGGTCGGGGCGCTGGTCCTGGTGCTGTCGCCGGTCACCGGCCGGCTGGTCGGCACGCGCGGGCCGCGGCTGCCGCTGGTCGTGGCCGGGAGCGCGCTCACGCTGGGCGGCGTCGCGTCGGCCTGGCTCGGGCCGGCCACGCCGCTGGTCGCCGTGCTCGCGGTCTCGCTGCTCTTCGGCATATTCCTCGGCACGGTCAACCCGCCGATCACGACCACGGCGATGGCCGGGATGCCGGGCTCGATGGCCGGGGTGGCGGCCGGCCTGGCCTCGACCGGGCGGCAGACCGGCACCACGCTGGGCGTCGCGATCGCCGGCGCGGTGCCCGGCGTGGGCTGGGTGGAGGCCGGGCTCGGGGCCGGTCTCGTCGTGTTGGCCCTGGTCAGCACGGCCGTGAAGCGCGTACCAGCCGGAGTGACGCAGGTCACACGGTAGTCTGCGGAAGATCTTCCCGGGGAAATGTCGAACGCCGCGAGCGCCCGATCGACGCGGGGGTGAAGGCCGGTCATCGCGTCCGAGAGAACCGGACCCCGGCCGAGAGAACCAGGGAGTCAGCCATGCGTTTCCTCATGATGCACCGTCTCGACGAGAGCGCCCCCGAGGCGTGGAACCCCAGCCCGGAGTTCATGGAGAAGATGGGCGCGTTCATCCAGGAGTCGGCGGGGAACGGCCGCCTGATCACGGCGGAGGGCGTCCACCGGTCGGACACGGGCGCGCTCGTCCGCAAGCCGCGCGGCGCCGCGGTCCGCGTCACCGACGGCCCGTTCGCCGAGGCCAAGGAGGTCATCGGCGGGTTCGCGCTGATCAACGCCGAGGACCGGGCGGACGCCGTCGAGTTCGCGAAGTCGTACGCCGAGCTGTTCGAAGCCGAGATCGAGGTCGAGGTGCGCCAGGTCGTCGAGTTCGACGAGATCCCCGGCTGACGCCTGTGCCCGGCGGCGGGCCCGCTCCACCCGCCGCCGGACGGCCGTTGTGCTTCGCCCGGCGGCACGCCAAGGTGGGTGCGCGGTCAGCCGGGACGGGGGAGCGGACGTGGGCGAAGGTGCGCGACCCAGGACACGGCCGGACCTGTCCGCCGTCGTGAGTGTTGTGCTTTCCGTGCCCGTCGTCGCCAGCAGCGGGCTCGTGCTGGTCCTGCTCGGCAAGCTCGTCTGGCCCGCGTACTTCTGGGTCGTGCCCGCCGGGTGGGTGGTCGCCGGCGGGATCACGTTCGTGCCCGCGTTCGAGCACTTCCTGCTGCCGCTGATGTTCGGGATGCGCTCGCCCACCGCCCGTGAGCTGGCCCGGCTGACGCCCTGCTGGCAGGCGGTCTGCGCGGCCGCGGGCGTCGACGGCGGCCGGTACCGGCTGTGGGTCGAACGCTCCCGCGAACTGAACGCCTTCGCCGCCGGCGGCCGGACCGTCGCGGTGACGCGGACCGCCCTCGACCTGCCCCCGGCCGGCCTCGAAGCGATCCTCGCGCACGAACTCGGCCACCACCTCGCCGGGCACACGCGGATCTCGCTGCTGATCTGGTGGCTGGAGCTCCCGGCCCGGATCCTGACCCGGCTGGTCCGGCTGCTCGCCCTGGTCGTGCCGTACGTCGGGCGCGCGTTCGCGGCCTTCGGGCGGGCGGTCGCCGTGCTCGTCACCGTGCTGCTGAGCCTGGGGATCCTCACCGCGCTCGCGTTCCTCGACCCGTGGCTGCTGCTGGCGCCGCTGCTCGGCCCGGTGCTCGCCTGGTCGAAACGGCTCGGCGAGTACCGGGCCGACCGGGTGGCGGCGCGGCTGGGCTACGGCCCGGAGCTGATCGGGCTGCTCAAGGAGTGGATCGTCCTGCACCGCGGCGACGAGCGGCGGCTGTGGGCCCGGCTGCTGGCCGGGCACCCGGCCCACATCGACCGGATCAAGCGGCTGAAGGAGCACCGCGGCGGATTTTGAGCACGAGAGGCAGAATCTCCGGCGAGGGTGTCCAAGGCGCCGCGGGCCGTTCGTAGTGGTGGCGTACGGCAACCGGGCCACGACACGACGGAGGAACACCATGAAGTACCTGATGCTGATCAACGCCTCGCTCGACGCGGACGGCGCGCCCACCGGCTGCAGCACACCCGAGGACTGGATGCTGTTCGACAAGTCCATGAAGGACGCCGGTGTCCACGTCCACGGGAACTCGCTCGCCGACTTCACCACCGCCGCCGCGGTCTGCGTCGACGACCACGGCGAGCGGATCGTCACCGACGGGCCGTTCGCCGAGTCCCGCGAGGTCCTCGGTGGCTACTTCGTCGTCGACGTGCCGGACTTCGACGTCGCGCTCGAGTGGGCGGCGCGCTGCCCCGGCGCTCGCGACGGCGGGTCGATCGTCGTCCGGCCGCTCGCGTCCTACGGGGACTGAAGTGCCGGAGCAGGTGGAGACGTCGGTCGAGGCGGTGTTCCGGGAGGAGCGCGGGCTGCTGCTGGCCGCGCTCGTCCGCCGGTTCGGCGACCTCGACCTGGCCGAGGAGGTGACGTCGGAGGCGATCGAGGCGGCGCTGGTGCGCTGGCCCGTCGACGGCGTGCCGCCGAAGCCGGGCGCGTGGCTGATGACGACGGCGCGGCGCAAGGCCGTCGACCGGCTGCGCCGCGACCAGGCCTACGCGGCCCGGCTCGCGGTGCTGCAGGTCGAGGCCGACCGCGCCGCGCCCGCCCCGTCGTCCGACGGCGAGCTGCCGGACGAGCGGCTCCAGCTGTTCTTCACCTGCGCCCACCCGGCGTTGCCGGCGGAGGACCGCACGGCGCTGACGCTGCGCTGCCTCGCCGGGCTGACGACGCCGGAGGTGGCGCGCGCGTTCCTGGTGCCCGGCGCGACGATGGGCAAGCGGATCGTGCGGGCCAAGAACAAGATCCGCACGGCCCGGATCCCGTTCCGGGTGCCGGACGCCGCCGAGCTGCCCGGCCGGCTGCCGGGTGTGCTCCAGGTCGTCTACTCGATCTTCACCGAGGGGTACGCGGCCAGCTCGGGCCCGGACCTGCAGCGGCTCGACCTGGCCGAGGAGGCGATCCGGCTGGGCCGGATCCTGCGCCGGCTGCTGCCGGCGGAGCGCGAGGTCGCGGGCCTGCTCGCGCTGATGCTGCTGGTCCACGCACGACGCGACGCCCGGACCGGCGGCGACGGCGACGTCGTCCTGCTCGACGACCAGGACCGCGGCCGCTGGGACCACGCGCTGATCTCGGAAGGCACCTCGCTGGTGGAGGTGGCGTTGACCGGCGGCCCGCCCGGGCTCTACGGCGTCCAGGCGGCGATCGCGGCCCTGCACGACGAGGCACCGGACGTGGCGGGCACGGACTGGCCGCAGATCGTCGCGCTCTACGACGTCCTGCGCGGGCTGGCGCCGTCCCCGGTGGTCGAGCTGAACCGCGCGGTGGCGGTGGCGATGCGCGACGGCCCGGCCGCGGGCCTGGCCCTCCTCGACGCCCTCGCCGGGGAACCCCGCCTGCAGTCCTACGCCCCGTTCCCGGCGGCGCGGGCCGAGCTGCTCAGCCGCCTGGGCCGCCTGCCGGAGGCGGCGTCGGCCTACCGCGACGCGCTCGCCCTGGCGGGCACGGAACCGGAACGCGCCCACCTGCGCCGCCGCCTCGCCGGGGTCGCCAAGCCGTGAAGGGCACCCTCAGGGCTCTTAAGTCCCTGAGGGTGCCCTTCAGGACATCAGCCGGGGCGCGCAGGGCGACGACGGCCGGGACGCGCGCCCACCTGCGCCGCCGCCTCGCCGAAGTCGCAAAGCCGTGAAGGCCCCCTTACCGGCCATAAGAGTCGGGAAGGAGGCCTTCACGGCTTTCAGGCCGGCCGAACTGTCGGTGGCCCCCGGTAAGCTGGATACCGGGGGGCGGCGCCCTAAGCCGGGGTGCGCAGCGCCGTGGCGGCCGGGGCGAACATCGTCGCCTTGATCGCGCCCAGCGTGCCGCGGTCCTTGCCCGCCAAGGCAGCGACGCGCGAAGAAGCCACCGTCACCAAGTCGGCCTCCGGTGCGGTTTCGTCCACCAAGCCCACAGCAAGCGCGTCCGGGCCGCCGAACCGGCGGCCGGTGGTCATCGACGCGATTGCCGCGGCCGGGGTCAGCTTGCCCTGGATCAGCGCCGCCATCCCCGGGGTGAACGGGATGTTGATGTCGGCCTCCGGGAAGCAGAAGTAGCCCCGGTCGGCGCGCATCACGCGGAAGTCGTGCGCCATGGCGAACATCGCGCCGGCGCCGAACGCGTGGCCGTTGACCGCGGCGACCGTCGGCACCGGCAGCGTCAGGATCCGGGCGAGCAGCTCCTGCACCTCGGCGACGTACTTCGCGGCCTGGTCGCCGTTCGCCATCAGCCAGTCGAGGTCGAGGCCGTTCGAGTAGAACTTGCCGCTGCCGGTGGTCACCAGAGGACCCTCGACACCGTCCACAAAGGAATGGACGCGCTGCAGCCAGTCCGGTGAGAAGCGGTTTTCGTCGCTGCCGAGGTCCAGCACGGAAACGGGATCGGTCACGGTTGAGCCTTTTCTCGAGGGGGTACGGTCAGCACGGCCCGCACGGCGGCGGCGAGCCGCTCCCGCACCAGGGGATCGGTGATGTCACGGCGGAAGAACGCGGTCGGCAGGTCGACGACGCAGGTGGTGATCACCTCGACGGCCAGGCCGTCACCGCGGTCCCACACCAGCCGCGCGAGCCGGACCAGCAGCGCGATCAGCCGCTTGTCCAGCGCGTGCAGGGCGTCCGCCAGCTCGTCCGGCAGCTCGGGCCCGAACAGCCGGTCCGCCTTGACCCGCAGCAGCATCCGGGCCCCGTCGGGCCGCACGGAAACGAACACCGCGGGCGTGTCGGCCGCCGCGACGACCGCGTCCACCGGAGAGGAAGCCTGGTCCACGCGCGCGGTCTGGAGGTCGAGGAACGCGGTCGCGGCGCGCAGCCAGACCCGGGCCAGCAACGCGCTGAGCGAGCCGAACGCGTGGTAGATCGTCCCGTTCGGCACGCCCGCGGCCGCGGCCAGGCCGCGCACCGTCACGTTCTGGTATCCCGACGAAGCGACGAGCCGTTCGGCGACGTCGAGCAGCGCGTCGAGGTCGTGGACGCGGGGGCGGGGCATACCGCGACCGTAACAGAACGCGTGCTCCAAAACCATCGCGGTAGGCTGCGTCGGTGGAGATCTGGGTCAACCCGGCGTGCGCGAAGTGCCGGTCAGCGGTGTCGATGCTCGACGAAGCCGGCGCGGAGTACACCGTGCGCCGCTACCTCGACGACCCGCCGACCGCGAAGGAGCTGAAGGCCGTCCTGAAGCGGCTCGGCCTGGAGCCGTGGGACATCACGCGCACCACCGAGCCGGTCGCGAAGGAACTCGGCCTCAAGACGTGGGGGCGCACCCCGGCCGACCGCACGCGCTGGATCGACGCCCTGGCCGCGCACCCGAAGCTGATCCAGCGTCCGATCATCACCGCGGACGACGGCACGACCGTCGTCGCCCGCACCCCCGAAGCGGTGCAGTCGGTCCTTTAAGGGATCGAGTCGGTCTTCGCCAGCAGCGGCACGTCGAGCGGCACCGTCTCCGGGTACTTGATCCCGGCGCCGGTGTTGAGCACGACGACGTCTTCGTCGCCTTCGAGCCAGCCGGACTCGCGAAGGTGCCGCAACGCGGCGAAGCACGCTCCGCCTTCAGGGCAGACGAAGGCGCCTTCGCGCTCGGAGAGTTCCCGTTGCGCCGCAAGCAGTTCCTCGTCGGTGACGGCCACCGCGGTGCCGCCGGTCGCGTAGACGGCGTCGAGCACGAGGAAGTCACCGAGGGCCTTGGGTACGGTGATGCCGAACGCGACGGTCCGCGCGTCCGGGAACGGCACACTCTCCCGGTCACCGCGCGAGAACGCTTCGACGATCGGGGCGCACCCGGTGGCCTGCACCGCGACGAGGCGCGGCAGCGGGCCGGTGACCCAGCCCATTTCCCGCATTTCCAGCAGCGCCTTGTAGATCCCGATGATCCCGACGCCGCCGCCGGTCGGGTACAGGATCACGTCGGGCAGCCGCCAGCCGAACTGCTCGGCGATCTCGTAGCCCATCGTCTTCTTGCCCTCGATGCGGTACGGCTCCTTCAGCGTCGAGACCTCCTGCACGCCCGGACGCCGCTGGACCGCCGCGGCGACGAGCTTCCCCGCGTCGCCGATGAGACCGTCCACCCGGTACAGCTCGGCGCCGGCCGCGACGCACTCGCGCATGGTGATCGACGGCGCGTCGTCCGGCATCGCGATCAAGCTCGTCAGCCCGGCGCGGGCCGCGTACAGCGCCCACGCCGCGCCCGCGTTGCCGTTCGTCGGCATGGCGATCCCGCGCACGCCCAGCTCGGCCGCCCGTGAGACGCCGACCGCGGCGCCCCGCGCCTTGAACGAGCCGGTCGGCACCAGGCCTTCGTCCTTCATCCACAGCCGGGACAGGCCCAGCTCGCGGCCGTAACGCGGCAGGCGCAGCAGCGGCGTTATGCCCTCACCGAGGCTCACGACGTGCTCGGCCGAGCGCACCGGCAGCACCTCGTGGTAGCGCCACAGCGTCGGCTCGCGCCCGGAGATCTCCTTCGGCGTCACGGCTTCGCGGACGCCGTCGAGGTCGTAGCGCGCGAGCAGCGGCGCGCCGGCCGGGGACACGCCCTGGACGGCGTCGGCGTCGAGGCGCTCGCCGGTCCGGGAGCATTCGAGGTGGCTGAGGAACGAGTACGGCACGGTGCCTCCGGTCAGAAGCGTCTGAAGCGTCAGAAGCGGCGGGTGAACGGCTTCGGCGCGCGCATCCGGATCAGCAGCAGGAGCGGCACCAGGACGTAGGGCAGGTTGAACGCGAGGAACTTCACCGGGTTGCCGGTGCGTGTGGCCGGGTCGCCGAAGAACTCGACGCCGAACACGACGACCCCGGTGAGGGTGACGATCATCGTCGCGTAGACCACCGCGGGCAGCTGGATCCAGTTCTTGCCGCTGAGCAGCGCGAACACGAGCACGATGTAGAACGGCATGTAGACGAACGCCGAGAGCCCGGTGACGATCCGCATCCAGTCCGGCGGGTGCATGAACAGCGGGTCCGCGTCGTGGGCGTACCACCAGTTCGAGTTGACGAAGAAGTTGTCCGACGGCTGTGAGAAGTCGACGCCCACGGTCGGCAGCAGATCACTGATCAGCGAGGTGATCGTGAAGGCCGAGAACAGCACCGCGAAGAAGATGTCGATCTTCCGGTCCCGCAGCGGCAGGTTCATGTGATCGATCCTAGGTCTTATGGTGAGGACATGGACGCGCTGCGGGTCTGCCTGTACGTCTTCGCCGGAGTGACGCTCGGCACGTGGCTGCTGTCGGTGCTGACCAGGGAGTACTCCTGGGTCGACCGGATCTGGTCGATCGTGCCGGTGGCCTACCTGGGGATCTTCGCCGGCGCCGCCGGGTTCGCCGACGCCCGCCTGGACGTGATGTTCGCGCTGGTCCTGGCGTGGGGCGTCCGGCTGACGTTCAACTTCGCCCGGAAGGGTGGTTACGCCCGCGGCGGTGAGGACTACCGGTGGGCGGTGCTGCGCGAGAAGCTCGCGCCCTGGCAGTTCCAGGTGTTCAACTTCTTCTTCATCTCGCTCTACCAGAACGCGATCCTGCTGCTGATCACGCTGCCCGCGATGACGGCGCTGGACCACCAGGGCGCGTTCGGCGTGTGGGACGTCGTCGTCGCGGTGATCTTCGCGGCGTTCCTGGTCGGGGAGACGGTCGCCGACCAGCAGCAGTGGACGTTCCACCGCGAGAAGCACGCGGGCCGGGCGTCGACGCGCTTCCGCCAGGACGGCCTGTTCCGCTACTCGCGGCACCCGAACTTCTTCTTCGAGCAGGCCCAGTGGTGGGTGATCGCGGCGTTCGGCGTGGTCGCGGCGGGTCTCACGTGGACGGTGCTGGGCGCGATCCTGCTGACGCTGCTGTTCGTGGGGTCGACGAAGTTCACCGAGAGCATCACGCTGGGGCGCTACCCGGAGTACGCGGACTACCAGCGCCGCACGTCCGCGGTGGTGCCGTGGCCGCCCAAGCGCGAGCGGGTCCGCGGGTGACGACGTCGGTCGTCGCCGCGCTCCAGACCGGGGCCGTGGGCCTCAAGGGGCTGCTGGGCCGGGAGGACGAGATCCGCGCGTCGGGCGCGGCGCTGGTGGTGCTGCCGGAGGCCGTCCTCGGCGGCTACCCGCGCGGGGAGCCGTTCGCGGACTACTTCCGCGCGTCGGTGACCGTGCCCGGGCCGGAGACCAGGGCGCTGGCGGGACTGTCGGCGCGGACCGGCGCGAGCCTGGTCGTCGGCGTGATCGAGCGGGACGGCTCGACGCTGTACAGCACGGTCGTGTTCCTCGACCCGTCGCTCGGGCTGGTGGGCAAGCACCGCAAGCTGGTCCCGACCGCGCGCGAACGCCTGGTCTGGGGCCGTGGCGACGGCTCGACCCTGCCGGCGATCCCGACGGCGGCGGGTCTCGCGGGCGCGGCGATCTGCTGGGAGAACCACATGCCGCTGCTGCGCGCGGCGATGTACGCGAAGGGCGTCGAGCTGTGGTGCGCCCCGACGGCCGACGACCGCGACGTCTGGCAGGCCTCGATGCGCCACATCGCCGACGAGGGCCGCTGTTTCGTGATTTCGGCGTGCCTGTACGAGGATTCGGGCGACGACCCGTTCCGCGGCGGCAGTGTGATCGTCGGCCCGACGGGCGACGTCCTGGCCGGTCCACTGAGGACCGGAGAAGGCTTGATCACGGCGGAGATCGACCTCGAGGACGTCGTGACGGCCCGCCACAGCCTCGACGTCTCGGGCCACTACGCGCGGCCGGACGTCTTCGCGCTGTCGGTGGACGAGCGACCGCGGGACGGCGTCACCTTCCTGCGGTGACGCCGTCCCGCCGGGCTCACACCGCCACCCGGCCGCCGTCCACCGGGAGCACCGCGCCGTGGACGAAGCTCGAGCCCTCCGCCGCCAGGAAGGCGATCGCCGACGCGATCTCCTCCGGGGACGCCGCCCGGCCCGCCGGCGCCGCCGAGGCCAGCTGGTCCAGGGCGTCGCCCATCGCGGCCGTGCCCTCGGTGCGGGTCGGGCCGGGGCTGACCGCGTTCACGCGGACCCCGGACGGGCCGAACTCCGCCGCCCACGCCTTCGTCAGCAGCTCCAGCGAAGCCTTCGACGCGCCGTAGAGCGCCATGCCCGCCAGGCCGATCTTCGCGACCATCGTGGACACGTTGACGATCGAGCCGTGCCCGCGCTCGGCCATCTCCGGGGCCAGCTCGGCCACCAGGAAGAACGCCGCCTTCACGTTGGTCGCGAAGACGCCGTCGAACTCCTCCTCCGTCGCGGATCCGGTGGGGCCGAAGGGAAAGACCCCGGCGTTGTTCACCAGCACGTCCACCTGCCCGCCCACCTCCCGCGCCCGCGCCGCCAAGGCCCGCGCCGCCGCGGCGTCCGTCAGATCGGCCGCGACGAAGTCGGCCTTGCCGCCCGCCGCGCGGATGCGCTCGACGACCTCGGCACCGCGCGTGGCGTCCCGGCCCGACAGCACGACGTGGGCGCCGAGCCCGGCCAGCGCGACCGCCGTCGCCCGGCCGATCCCGCTGGTTCCGCCGGTCACCAGCGCCGTGGTGCCGGACAGTTGTGCAGTCATGGTCTCGTCTCCTGCTCTCGTTCGGGTGATTCCCCGGGTTCAAGCGGGAGCGGCCGCGCGGCCTTCCGGATCGGCGTTCGGCACTGCTTATGGCGACTATCGGCCGGTTCGATGCCCGGCGTCTTCCAGGGCCGCCACGAACTTCCCGAGGTCGCGCCGGTGCGACGCGGCGGGCCAGACCGCCCAGGTGCGCCGGACGATCGGGTGCCCAGCCAGCGGCACCCACGTCACCGTCTCCGGCAGCGGGTACGGCCACTCCGGCGGCGCCAGCGCGAACGCGCCGCCGGCCGCGACCGCCGGCAGCTTCAGCTCGACGATCAGGGTCCGCTCCGCCGGGACGTCCGGCCCGAGGTCGAGGCCGTGGCTGCGCAGGATCGCGGTCAGCTCGTCGAACCACGCCGGGCTGCCCGACCGCGCGAAGCCGAACCAGTCCAGCCCGGCCAGTGCCTCCAGCCGGACCGGCTCACCCAGCTTCTCCGCCAGGTCCGCGGCCAGCAGCACGCCCAGGTTCTCCGAGACGACCGGCACCGCGTCGAGGTCCGGGCCGGGCGGGCGCTCGCGCACCAGCCCGACGTCCAGCTCGCCCGCCCGCAGCGCGGCCACCTGCGCCGCGGTCGACAGGTGCCGGGCCCGCACCCGCGTGTCCGGGCAGGCGTCCGCCAACGCCGCGAGCGCCGTCGGCAGTAGCTCCGACGGCAGCTCCAGCGGGACGCCCACCCGCAGCACGCCGCCGCCGGCCGTGGTGTGGCGGGCGAGCGCGGCCAGGGCCTGGTCGTGCCGCGCCAGCACCGCGCGGGCCTCGGTCAGCAACGTCGTCCCGGCTTCGGTGGCCCGCACGCCGGTGCTGGCCCGCACCAGCAGCTGCACCCCGAGCCGCCGCTCGAGCGCGGTGATCGTCTGGGACAGCGCGGGCTGGCTGACGTGCAGCTCGCGTGCCGCCTTCGACAGCGTGCCCGCCT
The DNA here is from genome assembly GCF_036114655.1 of Amycolatopsis sp. NBC_00348. NCBI lineage: Bacteria > Bacillati > Actinomycetota > Actinomycetes > Pseudonocardiales > Pseudonocardiaceae > Amycolatopsis > Amycolatopsis sp. NBC_00348. The sequence goes on from NZ_CP107994.1 coordinate 10,570,621, forward strand.
CGGCGACGGCGACGAACGCCCGCATCTCGCGCAGTTCCATCAGCGCGTCCAGGCGATCGGCAGTGACTTCAGCCCGTTCTGGAAGTTGGAGCGCAGCCGCACCGGCTCGCCGGCCAAGGAGACTTCGCCCAGCAGATCCAGGACCGCCGTGAACATCGCCCGCAGCTGCACCCGGGCCAGCTGCGCTCCGAGGCAGAAGTGCGGGCCGTGGCCGAAGGTCAGGTGGTCGTTGGGCGTCCGCGCGATGTCGAACGCGTCCGGATCGTCGAACACCGAAGGATCACGGTTGGCCGAGGAGAACCACACCACGACCTTGTCCCCGGCCCGGATGTCCACACCGGACAGACGGACGTCGGAAGTGGCCGTGCGCCTGAAGTTCATCACCGGCGTCCACCACCGCAGCATCTCCTCCACCGCGGACGGCAGCAGCGACCGGTCGGCCAGCAGCCGCCGGTACTGCACCGGGTGCGACAGCAGCGCGGACATCCCGCCCGGCAGGCCGTTGCGCAGGGTTTCGTTGCCCGCCACGGAAAACAGCCAGAACAGGTTCTCGAACTCGGCCAGCGAGACGCGGCCGCCGTCGTCGCCGACGTGCCGCATCAGGGTGCTCATGACGTCGTCGCCCGGGTGCTCGCGCTTGTACTCGCCGAGGGCGTTCGCGTACGCGTAGAGGTCCGGCATCCCGGCGCGCGTGCGCGGGTCCGGCATCACGCCGTCCGGGCCCGGTGCCGGCCGGACGGCCAGCGCGGCCCGCGCCAGATCGGTCACCTCCGCCGGGTCGACCGTCGCGCTGACCGCGTACTCGGCGTCCTGGTAGCCGATCACGCGGTTGCTCCAGTCGTACATCAGCCGCCGGTCGCGCTCCGGCACGCCGAACACCGCGGCCAGCGTGCGCAGCGGCAGGTCCGCCGCGACCTTCGCGAAGTCGCACTCGCCCTGATCGGCGACGTCGGCGACGAGCTCGCGCGCCGACGTCTCGATCTGCTCGGTCAGCTTGGCGATCGCGCGCGGGGTGAACGCCCTGGTCAGCAGCCCGCGCAGCCGGCCGTGCTCGGGCGGATCCATGTTGAGCATCATCCGGCGCACGTACGCGAGGTCGGCCTCGGTCGCCGGGTCCCGGATCTGCGTCCCGCCGAGCTGCGAGGAGAACAGCGCCGGGTCGCGCAGCACCGTGCGGACGTCGGCGTGGCCCAGCACGGCCCAGAAGTCGTCGACGCGCACCACCGGCGTCTCGCGCCGCAGCCGCGCCAGCTCGTCGTACGGGACGCCCCGCACGTAGCCGTCCGGATCGGTGATCCCCACGCGCCCGACCCTAGCCCGGCGCCACGACGTAGGGGAGGCTGCTGCGATGGACACGCTGAACATGCGCACCGGCGGCGAGGGCGAACCGGCCATCCTCTTCCTGCACGGGCTCGGCGCGACCGGCGCCGTGTGGGCCCACCTGACCGAAGCGGTCCCGCGGCGCGTGCTGGTGCCCGACCTGCCCGGCCACGGCCTCTCGGCGCCCCTGCCGCACTACAGCTTCGAGACGCTCACGGCCGCCGTCGCGCGGGCGTTGCCCGACAAGAATCCGCTGGTCGTCGCCGGGCACTCGCTCGGCGGGGTGCTCGCGCTCGAGCTCGCCTCCGGCAAGTACGACGTCGAGGTCACCGGGGTGCTGGCGCTGGGCGTGAAGGTCGAGTGGAGCCAGGACGACCTGGGGCGGGCGGCGTCGTTCGCCGTGCGGCCGCCGCGGGTGTTCGAGACCCAGGCCGACGCCGACCAGGCGTACCTGAAGGTCTCCGGGCTGCTCGGGATCGCGCCCGCCGACCCGGCCGGGCTCCGCGAGACGGAGGGAGGTTGGCGTCTCGCGATGGACCCGGCCGCGTTCGGCGTGGGCGCTCCGGACATGACTGCCCTGCTCGCCGCGGCGCGGTGCCCGGTCGTGCTGGCGGCGGGCGAGCACGACCCGATGAGCCGTCCGGAGCAGCTGTGCGCGCTGGACCCGGACGCGGTCACGCTCGCCGGCCTGGGGCACAACGCCCACGTCGAGGACCCGGGCGCGGTGCGCGCCCTGCTGGAGCGCCTCGGCGTCTGAGGCCCGGGTGCAGCCGTCGTACCCCACGCGACGGCTGAACCGCGAACCCCTCGCCACCACCGGACCCGCACAGCCTAGAAAGGCTCGGTGGACGAACGGCTGTACTCGACCCGGATGCGCGGTCACCCCCTGTCACCTGCGGAAACAGGGATCTTCGCCGTTCGGTGGTACAGCGCAACCGGCACGTTGGCGATGCTGGAGGGGTACGTTCGGCGCGAGGGGCACGCGGGGAAGGACGCTTGTGGACGATGGCCTGCCGTTCGCCGGATGGCTGCGCGACGAGCGGGTGCGCGCCGGGCTGACCCAGGCGGAGCTCGCCGGACGCGCCGGGCTGAGCCTGCGCGCGATCCGCAACGCCGAGCGCGGCAGGGTCCGGCGGCCCCGGCCGGAGACCGAGCGGCGGCTGCGGGAAGCGCTGGCCGAGGCGCCGCCGGAGCCGGTGCGGATCGACGTGCTCGGGCCGCTGGCCGTCCGCTTCGGTGACCGTCCCGTCGAGATCGGCGCGGAGAAGCAGCGCCTGTTGCTCGCGCTGCTGGCCCTGCAGCCGAACCGGACCGTGCGGCGCGAGGACCTCGTCGACGTCATCTGGGACGAGCCGCCGCCGTCATGCCTGGAGCTGGTCCACACCTACGTCGCGCGGCTGCGGCGGGCGCTGCGCCCGGCCGGTCTGATCACCACCGACAAGGGCGGCTACCGGCTGTCCGTCGGCGCGGACGAGCTCGACCTCCTGCGCTTCGACGCGCTGGTGGAGCGGGCCGAACGGGAGCCCGAGGCGGCCGAAGAGGCCTACCGCGACGCGCTGGCGCTGTGGCGCGGCCCGGCGCTCGCCGACGTCGAACGGCTCCGCCAGCACCCGGTCCGGCTGGCGCTCGCGATGCGGCGGGCGCAGGCCGTGCTGGCCTACGCCGGAGCCGCGGCGGCCCACCCGGAGGACGCGGCCGTGCAGCTGCGGGCGCTGACCGCGGAGGAGCCGCTGAACGAGTCGGCGCACGCCCGGCTGATGCTGGCGCTCGCCGCGTCCGGGCGGCAGGCCGCCGCGCTGGGCGTCTTCGACGAGGTCCGGCGGCGCCTCGCCGACGAGCTGGGCATCGAACCCGGCCCGGAGCTGCGCGAGGCGCAGCGCCAGGTGCTGCGGCAGGACTTCGGCGCCCCCGAGCAGCCGGCCTCGGTGCCCGCGCAGCTGCCCGCCGACGTCCACGGGTTCCGCGGGCGCACGGCCCAGCTCGGCGAGCTGGACGCGCTCCTGCGCCGCGGCGAGGCCGACACCGGCGCGCGCATCGCCGTGCTGTCCGGGACGGCGGGCGTCGGCAAGACGGCGCTGGCCGTGCGCTGGGCGCAGCGGGCGCGGGCGGAGTTCCCCGACGGCCAGCTGTACGTCGACCTGCGGGGGTACGGCACGGTCCGGCCCGTCGAGCCGGGCGACGCGCTGTCCGGCTTCCTGCGCGCGCTCGGCGTCGACGGCGCGGACATCCCCGCCGAGCCCGACGAACGGGCCGCCAAGTTCCGCACGGTGCTCGACGGCCGGCGGATGGTGCTGCTGCTGGACAACGCCGGCTCGGTCGGCCAAGTCCGCCCGCTGCTGCCCGGCTCGCCGTCCTGCCTGGTCCTCGTGACCAGCCGGGACGCGCTGCCCGGGCTGGTCGCCCGCGACGGCGCCCGCCGCGTCCTCGTCGACCTGCTGACCGACACCGAGGCCCGGGACCTGCTGCGGACCCTCGTCGGCCGGCGCGTCGACGACGAACAGGCGGCCACCTCGGCGCTGATCGGCTACTCGGCCCGGCTGCCGCTGGCGTTGCGGCTGGTCGCGGAGCTGGCGCTGAGCCGACCGGGGGAGCGGCTGGCGGCGCTGGAAGCCGAGCTGGCCGACGAACGGCGGCGCCTGGACCTGCTCGACGGCGGCGGTGACCCGCTGACGGCCGTCCGCGCGGTGTTCTCGTGGTCCTACCGGCACCTGGCGGCCGACGCCGCGCGCGTGTTCCGGCTCTGCGGCCTGCACCCGGGCCGCGACCTGACGCCCGCCGCGATCGCCGCGCTCGCGCGGCTCCCGCTGCCGGAGGCCGAGCGGCTGACCGGCTCGCTCGTGCGGGCCCACCTCGCGCAGGAGACCGGCCACGACCGCGTCCAGCTGCACGACCTGCTGCGCGTCTACGCCGCCGAGCTGGCGGCGGAGGAGCCGGGCGAGAGCCACGACGCCGAGGAGCGGCTGTTCGACTTCTACGTCCGGTCGGCCGCGCAGGCCATGGACGTCGTCCTGCCGCTGGAACGCCACCTGCGCCCGCAGGTGCCGGACCCGGACGTCAAGGTGCTCGACGCGCCGGCGTGGCTGGAGGCCGAGCGCCGCAACCTGCTGGCCGTCGCGGCGCACGCGACCCGGCACGGCCGCCCGGAGCACCTGCGGCTGCTGTCCGGGATCCTGTGGCACTACCTCGACGTCGGCGGGTACCACGAGGAATCGCTGGTGCTGCACACGCACGCGTCCGTGCTGGCCCAGGACTCCGGCGACCGGGCCGCCGAAGCGGACCCGCTGACGCTCATCGCGCTGGGCCACTGGCGCGTCGGCCGGTCTCGGGAAGCCGTGCGGTACCTGGAAGAAGCGCTCGTCATCGTCCGCGAGTCCGGCAACCGGGTGACGGAGATCCACGTGCTCAACACCCTCGGCCTGGCCTGCCGCGCGCTGGGCCGGTTCGCCGAGGGCATCGGCTACTCGACGGAAGCCCTGGCCCTGGCGCGAAAATCCGGCGATCAGACGAGCGAAGGCCTGGTCCTGGTGGTGCTCGGCTGCACGTGCCGCGGCATCGGCCGCTACGGCGAAGCGATCGGCTACCTGGGTGAAGCCCTGGACCTCGCGCGGGAGATCGCCGACCGCACGAGCGAGGGCTACGCGCTGGTGAACATCGGCGACGCGCTGTCGGCGCTGGGGCGTTACGACGAGGCCGTCGCCTCGATTTCGGCGGGGCTGGAGCACTTCCGCGCGATGGGCGTGCGCGTCAGCGAAGGGTACGCGCTGGGCATCCTGGGCGACATCGAGCACGCGCGCGGCCGGTACGCCGAGGCCGAGGCGTACCTGGAGCGGGCGCTGGAACTCGCGCAGGAGACCGGCAGTCCCACCAACCGCAGTGTCGCGCTCAAGCACCTGGGCGACGTCCGGCTCGGGCAAGACCGGCACGACGAAGCGGCCCAGCACCTCGAAGAGGCACTGGGCATCGCTCGTGAATGCGGGGATCTCGGCGTGCAGTCCCGCGTGCTGAACAGTCTCGGCTTCGTCGCCAGCGCGCGTGGCCGCGACGACCAGGCGCTGACGTACCACCGCGAAGCCCTTGCGGCGGCGAAGGAAACGGGCTGCCTGCCGGAGCAGGGCCGGGCCCACCGCGGGCTCGGCGACGTCCACTGTGGACTGAGTGATCCGGACGCCGCGCGCGAACACTGGGCCCGCGCCGCGGATTGTTACGCCGCGGAACGGGTTCCCGGCGCGATCCTGGTCCGGGAGCGGCTGGCCCGCGTCGCGGAGTAGTGCCGCTCTTCGGCGACCAGGTCGCCTTCGAGACGCTGGGCGTCGCGGTCGTAGACGTCCATGCTGCCGGCCAGCCGGTTCCGCGGGTACGGACGGCGGCGGTAAGCGTGATCCAGTGCCCAGACGAGGAGTCCGGCGGCGACGAGAACGGCGATGATCATGACGCTCCTCCCGGAGTTCGATGTGCTGTTGCCTTGTAGAACGCGTAATGGAACGTCCCGTATTCCCTTGTGGTGCGGTAAAGATCGGCTACGCCGCGGTTCCACTCGGATGCCGTAGTGAGCCCCCGCGCGATGGCGTCCTCCTCGACGCCTTCGACCATCGCGATGAACGTGTCCCGGGTGAACCCGGCGACCAGGCCGGGCCGGGACGCGTCGACGTAGACGGTCCGGGGTTCGACGGCGACGTCGTCGAACCCGGCGCCGGCGAGCAGCGGGTAGAGGCGGCGGCCGAGGAGCGCGTCACCGCCGGCGTCGGCCTGCAGCCGGATGAGGCAGTCGATGGCGGCTTGGGCGTGCTCACTGCGCGGGTGGAAGAACGCCGAGCCGTGGTCGCCTTCGATCACCGTGATGGTGCCGCCCGGGCGGAGCAGGGTTTTCAGGTGCGCCAACGCTTTCCCGGGTTCGGGAAGGTGTTCGAGCACGAAGCAGACGAAGATGTGGTCGAAGGTTTCGTCGACGTCGAACAGGTCGGCCTGCCGCCAGTCGACGTCGGCGCCGACCTTCGCTTTCGCTTGCGTCAGGGACGCCGCCGAGACGTCGATCGCGGTCAGGTGCGCGCCCGGGCTGCGGGCGACGAGGTGGCCGGTCTGGGCGCCGACGCCGCAGCCGACCTCCAGGACGCGGCTGCCCGCGGGGTAGGCCGTCCCGGCGTGCAGCAGCTCGGCCAGGGTGTCGGCCTGGTCGCCGAGGCGGCGGGCCTCGGGTTCGGCGTATCCGTGCACGTAACTGGTGTCCATGAACCCAGCGTGCTGCGACAATGGCCCGATGGACAGGGCCAAACCAGACCCGGCGGAAGGGACCATAACCGCCGGCTCCGACTTCCTGCAGCTCGACGTCCGGGCCGCGCCGCCGGGCGGCCTTGCGGACTGGCTCGCCGGGCAGCTGCGGGCCGCGGTCGCCGACGGCCGGCTCCCGGTCGGCGGCCGCCTCCCCGCGTCCCGGGTGCTGGCGGCCGAGCTGCGCGTGTCGCGGGGCGTGGTCACCGAGGCCTACCAGCGGCTCATCGACGACGGCCACGCGGCCGGCCGCGGCCGGGCGGGCACGGTCGTGGTGGCGGCGCCGGTGCTCGCGCCCGCGCCGGTGCGGCGGCCGGTGCCCGCGAAGGTCATCACGGCGCTGCCGGGCGCCGACGTCTTCGACGAGGTCCGCGCGACCCCGGCCCGGATCGACCTCACGCCGGGCGTGCCGGACCTGACGGCGTTCCCGCGCGCGGCGTGGCTGCGGGCGGAGCGCGCGGTGCTGGACGAGCTGGAGCCGGCCCACTTCGGCTACGGCGACCCGCGCGGGGCGCCGGCGATGCGGCTGGCGGTGTCGCGCTGGCTGGCGCGCAGCCGCGGGATCCGCGCGGACCCGGGCGAAATCATCGTGGTGTCGGGGGTGGCGCAGGGCCTGACGCTGCTCGGCGAGGTGCTGCGGCAGCGGGGCGTCGACGAGATCGCCGTCGAGGACCCCGGCTCGCTCGGCGCGCGGCAGCACCTGCACCACAACGGCCTGGCGACCCCGCCGATCACGGTCGACGACGACGGCCTGCGCGTCGACGAGCTGCGGGCGAGCGGCGCGCGGGCGGTGCTGCTGACGCCGGCCCACCAGTTCCCGACGGGCGTGGTCCTGGGCGGCGAGCGCCGTCGCGAGCTGATGCGCTGGGCGGGCGAAGGCGGCCTGGTCGTCGAGGACGACTACGACGCCGAGCACCGCTACGACCGCGCGCCGGTGCCCGCGGTCCGGTCGATGCTGCCGGAGGTCTGCTACACGGGCAGCGTCTCGAAGCTGCTGGCCCCGGCCCTGCGCGTCGGCTGGCTGCTCCCGCCGCCGGCGTTGCGCGAGGACCTCGTCGCGGCCAAGCGGTTCGCCGACCTGGGCAACGCGGTGCTGGCCCAGCTGGTGCTGGCCCGGCTGATGGAGACCGGCGAGCTGGAGCGTCAGCTGCGCTCGGTGCGGGCCCGCCACCGCCGTCGCCGCGACGCGATGATCCGCGCGGTGACGGCGTCGCTCCCGGCCGCGCGGGTGCACGGCGCGGCGGCGGGCCTGCACCTCACGATCACGTTCGAGCCGGGCTTCGACGACGTCGCGCTGGCGGCGGCCGCGCTGGCGGAGGGGGTGAAGGTCCAGCCGTTGTCGTGGCACCGGCAGCGGCCGGGGCGGCCGGGCCTGGTCATGGGCTACGCGGCCCGGACGGCGGGGGAGATCGCCGACGGCGTGGGCGTGCTGGGGCGGCTCCTCCGTTAGCGCGGGGTTACGGCGACGTCACTTCGCGGCGCCACCTTAAAGAGTCCACAAAGGATATTCATGACGATGTGATCATGCTCTCGCAGGCGATCCCCCGTGATGGTTGCCATACGCAAGCAAGTTGCTTAGCCTAGCTAAGGGACTTGCGAGTGGAAGGTTTGCACACAGTGGCGAAAAGCCGGACGTATTCGATCGAGGAACTGGGGCCTCGGTACAAGTGGATCGCGCTGTCCAACACGACGCTGGGCATGCTGATCGCCACGATCAACTCGTCGATCGTGCTCATCGCGCTGCCCGACATCTTCAAGGGCATCGGGATCAACCCCCTGGAACCCGCCAACACCAGCTACCTGCTGTGGATGATCATGGGCTTCCTCGTGGTCACCGCCGTGCTGGTGGTGAGCTTCGGGCGGCTCGGCGACATGTACGGCCGCGCCCGGATGTACAACCTGGGCTTCGCCGTCTTCACCGTTTCTTCCGTCATGCTGGCCATCACCTGGTTCGACGGTGACGCGGCCGCGCTGTGGCTGATCGGCTGGCGGATCGTGCAGGGCGTCGGCGGCGCCTTCCTGATGGCGAACTCCTCGGCGATCCTCACCGACGCCTTCCCGGCCAACCAGCGCGGCCTCGCGCTCGGCATGAACGGCGTCGCGGCGATCGCGGGCTCGTTCCTCGGCCTGGTCGTCGGCGGCGTGCTCGCCCCGATCGACTGGAACCTGATCTTCCTGGTGTCGGTGCCCTTCGGCGTGATCGGCACGATCTGGGCGTACCTCAAGCTGCACGACACCGGCGTCCGCAAGCACGCGCGGATGGACTGGTGGGGCAACATCACCTTCGCCGTCGGCCTGATCTCGGTGCTGGTCGGCATCACCTACGGCATCCAGCCCTACGGCACCTCCGCGACCGGCTGGGGCAGCCCGATGGTGCTCTCGTGCCTGATCGGCGGCGTCGCGGTGCTGATCGGCTTCGTGGTCATCGAGACCAAGGTCGACAACCCGCTGTTCCGGCTCTCGCTGTTCAAGATCCGGTCGTTCACCTGGGGCAACATCGCGAACCTGACGGCATCGCTCGGCCGCGGTGGGCTCCAGTTCATCCTGATCATCTGGCTGCAGGGCATCTGGCTCCCGCAGCACGGCTACACGTTCGAGCAGACGCCGTTGTGGGCGGGCATCTACATGCTGCCGATGACGGTCGGGTTCCTGCTGGCCGCGCCGACGTCGGGCATCCTCGCCGACCGGATCGGCAGCCGCATGCTGGCCTCCACCGGCCTGGCGATCACGGCGCTGACGTTCCTGCTGCTGATCATCCTGCCGGTGAACTTCGACTACTGGGCGTTCGCCGCGATCCTGCTGATCAACGGCATCGGCATGGGCATGTTCTCCTCGCCCAACCGCGCCGAGGTGATGAACAGCCTCCCGGCCGACTCCCGCGGTTCGGGCGCCGGGATGATGACGACGTTCCAGAACGCGGCGATGGTCCTGTCGATCGGCTTCTTCTTCAGCCTGATCATCTCGGGCCTGTCGAGCAGCCTCCCGTCGACGATGCACGACGGCCTGATCGCCCACGGCGTCCCCGAGGCGGCGGCCACCCAGGTGGCACACCTCCCGGCGGTGGCGGTGCTGTTCGCGGCATTCCTGGGCTACAACCCGATCCAGCAGCTCCTGGGCGGCCAGCTGTCGTCCTTGCCGCCGGACCAGGCCCAGTTCCTCACGGGCCGCAGCTTCTTCCCCAACCTGATCTCGGGCCCGTTCCAGTCGGGCTTGGCGGTGGCGTTCGGTTTCGCCATCGTGGTCTGCCTGATCGGCGCGGTGGCGTCGTTGCTGACGAAGGACACGAAGAAGCCGAAGAGCCAGTCGGTGGGCGAGGAACTGGCCGCGGTGGCCGGAGAGTCGGGCACCGGCCCGAGCGAACTGGTGGCACCGGCCGTCGAGCGCTGACGGTGGTTTCGGAAGCCGGGTACCGCACCTGCGGTACCCGGCTTCTGTCGTTGAGGTCGCCGGTCCTGGCTCGCCCGGCGTCTTCGTTGCCGCGGGCGTCGACCGAGGAGAACGCCGCGGATCCGGAACGATTCTGCCGACTCAGGCCACGGCCATGGCGGGCTCCGCAACCTCGGCCGTCGGAGCGGCTTCGGCCTTCTTCGCCCGGCGGCGGGTGATGATCCGGCGCCCGACGTCGATCATCGGGACCTCCACCCAGCGGTAGAGCAGGTCGGCGGCCAGCAGCCCGACGATCGTCACGGCGACCGCGGTGAGTGTCCGGTGCGGCGCGAACTGGGGGATCGCGCCCGCGAGCGCCACGGCGACGACGCCCTGAATGAGGTACAGCGAGTAGGAACGCTCGCCGATGAACCGCAGGGGCGCGAGCGACAGCACCCAGGCCAGCGGGCCCCCGGCGACCAGCGACGGCACGAGCAGCGCGGCGAGCAGGACGTAGCACGTGCCGGTGATCGACCCGCCGTCGTCGTGCAGCAGTGCGGTGATCTCGCCGAACATGGTCTGGACCGCGATCAGCGCGGCGGCGACCACGAGCCCGACGACCGGGTGGGTGAAGAACCGCAGGGCGGCGAAGCCCTTGCGGTGGTGCAGGACGATCGCCAGCGTGCAGCCGATGAGGATCGGCGAGTACGCGCCCGCGTAGGGCATGAAGGGGATCAGCGCGAGCATGACCGCCACGAGGCCCAGCGAGAGGCTCAGGCGCTTTGCGAAGCCGAGCGCGGCGACGCCGAAGGCGAGCAGCGGCCACACCAGGTAGAACTTCTGCTCCACACCGAGCGTCCAGGCCTGCCCGAACAAGGTCATCTGGTGGTACTCGCCGACGAACGCGACGTTCCACGGCAGCGCCGCCACGATGCCGCTGTGCCGCAGGCCCAGGCCGCGGAAGTAGGCGAAGACGACGACCACGCCGATGACGACGTAGTAGACAGGGAGGATGCGGAACGCGCGGCGGATGTAGAACTCCGCCAGCGACACCCGGCCGGCGCGGTCCTCTTCGCGCAGTGCCAGGGTGGTGATCAGGAAGCCGGAGATCACGAAGAACAGGTGCACCCCGATCCAGCCGTTGGCCCGCACCCACCCGGGTCCGCCGTAGTGGAAGACGACCACGAGCACGGCGGCGATGGCGCGCACGCCGTCGAGGGCGCCGAATCTCCGGGTGGCCAGGTACTCGTCGTGCGTCATCATCACGTGATCCCCCCACGCAGTGCAGCCCACTGAACTCGCACAATGTAATCGGACGAAGCTGGCATTCACTCGTCAGGGTGACGTTTTGGGCAGTGGACGTATCGAGGGCACACTGGCTGTCTTCGGTCTTGCCCGCTCGTGACCTCTTTTGCGATGAAATCTGGAGCCGAACCACCCTTGTCCAGCGAATACGAAGCCCGGTGTGACGCCGCGCCGGACGTCCCGGCAATCGCCCGGACCGCCTCTCTGATCGTCCGGACTCTGCTGGGTGACAGCGACGTGCTCGAGCCGGTCGAGACGACGGCGGGCTGGAGTCTGGCTTGGGGGAGCGCGGCGTTCGCGCGAGTGGCCGTGCGGGAACGGGCGGAGCCCGGGCGCTGGACGGTGGTCGCGTCCCCGGGGCATCTCGAGGACCACGTCGGCGAACTGCTGGCGATCATCGTCGCGGCGTCGGCGGCACTCGTCCACGGTGGTGTCGTCGTGCGGGGGGACCACCTCGACGACCCGGACAACCTCCTGCGTTGTGCCCTCCGTGCGGGAACCGTGGGGCCGGCGGAGATCGTCCGGCAGCTGCGTCCGGACGCGCCGGCCCGGTTTTCCGGGCGGGCGGAAGCCGAACTGCGCGCCGCGGGGTGGTTCCCGGGCCGGAAGGTCGACGTCGGGAACTGGCGGCAGCGGCTGGAAGCCAGTGGTGAGGTCCGCATGCATGCCGCGGCCGAGAAGTTCCTCGGCGAGTTCGGCGGCTTGGAGTTCCTCCTCCCGGAGTTCGAACTGAATCCCTGGCACCTCGACGGTGAAGAAGACCGGTTCGTCGACTGGGGTGCGGAACTGGGGATCTCCCTGTTCCCGGTCGGCGAGCTGGAGAAGGGCCGGTTCTGCCTGGGCATCTCCGAGATCGGCGAGCTGTTCCTGGTGGAGGCGTGGCTGGCGACGTTCGGGATCGGTGACGCGGGCTTGGAGAACTTGCTGTGTGGTGGGCGAGCGGTGGACGTGCCGGTCGCTCTGGAGGAGCACGAAGAGCAGATCCACGTCATCGACACGTCACGGCCGGTGCCAGAGCAGAAGTATGCCTTCGGACTCAAGCCGGGCAAGGAACGGCGGCCTTACGGCTTCGCACCTCGCCCGTGGTGATCCGGACAGCCAACAACCGATGGAGGCGGTTTAGCATGAAGGACGATGAGCTTCGCCTGCTGGGCACCCTGGTCGAAGGCCGGGTCATCCGCGTCTTCTACTGGGGTGTGTGGCTCGATCTCGGTCTTTCCCACGTGGGGTTCATCGACGCGCTCTACATCGACGACGACGACCACTACGCGGTCGGTGACGTGGTGACCGGTTACCTCAGCAGCTTCGACGAAAAGACCGGCAAGTTCTGGTTCCGGCCGCCGGGGCAGAAGCCGATCGCCGAGCGGCTGCGAGAGAAAGGCTTCTGACCTACCGGCCCAGCGAAGCCCGCTGGATCTTCACCGGTTTCGCCGGTGCGCCGTCCAGCGGCCCGTTCGGATCCGTCGGGATGATGCCGTCCGCCACCATGTGGTCGATCGCCGACATTCCGCTCACCACGTGACCCAGTACCGAATAATTCGCCGGGATGTTCGCGAACGAATGCACGATGAAGAACTCCGACCCGTTCGTCCCGGGTCCCTGGTTCCCCATGGCGATCGTCCCGCGCGGGTACGTCTCCGCGCCCGACACCTCGTCCGGGAACTTGTACCCCGGGCCGCCCTTTTCGACTTCGTAGATGTCGCCGCACTGCAGGACGCCCAGCCGGGCCGAGTTCGACAGGCGCCAGCACTGGGAGTGGTCGTAGAAACGCTGCAAGACCAGGGATGCCATGTTGTGGACCGCGCACGGGGCCGCACCTGCGCGGTCCAAGCGCACCGTCACCGGGCCGTAGTTGAAGCGGAACGTGACGTCGACCGTTCCGCGCGTCAGCGCGAACGGCAGCGGCCGGATCACCGGACGGGCCGCCGGGTTCGCGGGCGTCGGCGTGAACTGGCACGGGACCACGATCGAAGACGCCGAAGCCGGGACGGCCGGCGCCACCAGCAGGGCACCCAGGACACCGACGAGAGCCAAACCCCAGCGCAGCTTCATGGGCCGGGAGGTTAGCGGGTCACCAACTACTTGCGCCAGGCCGTGCGGCGCTTGCGGATGTCGAGGACCAGCAGCAGGACGAGGAACGCCGCCAGGCCGACCAGCCAGACGTTCTCGGTGTTGTTCTCGTGGTTGCCCTTGATCATCACGAGCAGGATGACCGCGCTGACCCAGCCGGCGATCCGGGTGCCCTTCGGGAAGGAGCCGTGCCAGCCCCAGGCCGCGGACGGCTCGTCGCGGGGGTCGACCTCGGGCCGCTTCTCGACCGCCTTGCCTGCCACGATGAACTCCCTCAAGACCCATGAACCACGTACCCCGCGATGATCCCACACCTCCGCGTGCGCCGCGGACACGCCCCGCGTGGCTTGCGTCTCCCGATCGCGAGGCGATCGCGGCGGACGTCCGGGCGCGCGGAGGCCGCGGCTCAGGCGGCGAGGGGCCTCCGCGCACGCGGGCCGCGCGACCCGCCGGGACGGTCCGCACGGCCAGGGAACCTCCGCGTGCGCCGCGGACACGCCCCGCGCGACAATGGCCCGCGATGACTACCTCGCGAAGCGTCCTCGTGCTCGGCTCGACCGGGTCCATCGGTGTGCAGGCCCTCGACGTCGCGGCGCGCAACCCGCACCTGTTCCGGGTGGCCGGGATCGCCGCGGGCGGCGCTGATCCCGCCGCTCTCGCCGCGCAGGCGCTCGCGCACGGCGTCGAGGCCGTCGCCGTGACCAGGGCCACGGCCGCCGAAGACCTGCAGCTCGCGCTGTACGCCGAAGCGCAGAAGCGCGGCTACTCCCGGGGCGACTTCAAGCTCCCGCGGCTCTTCGCCGGTTCCGACGCGGTCACCGAGCTGATCAACGCCGTGAAGGTCGACACCGTTCTCAACGCGCTCCCCGGCTCCCGCGGCCTCGAACCGACCCTCAAAGCGCTCGCCACCGGCGCCACCCTCGCGCTGGCCAACAAGGAGTCGCTCATCGCCGGCGGGCCGCTCGTGCTCGCGGCGGCCAAGCCCGGGCAGCTCGTGCCGGTCGACTCCGAGCACTCCGCCATCGCGCAGGCGCTGCGCGCGGGGCACAAGAACGAGGTCGCGCGGCTCGTGCTCACCGCGTCCGGGGGGCCGTTCCGCGGCCGCAAGCGGGCCGATCTCGCCGACGTCACCGTCGAGCAGGCGATGGCCCACCCGACCTGGTCGATGGGCCCGCTGATCACCATCAACTCGGCCACCCTGGTCAACAAGGGCCTCGAACTGATCGAAGCCGCGCTGCTGTTCGACGTCCCGCCGGAGAAGATCGACGTCACCGTGCACCCGCAGTCGATCGTGCACTCGATGGTGACCTTCACCGACGGCTCGACGATCGCCCAGGCCAGCCCGCCCGACATGCGGCTGCCGATCGCGCTCGCGCTGCACTGGCCCGACCGGGTGCCCGACGCCGCCGCCGCGTGCGCCTGGGACACGGCCGCGACCTGGACGTTCGAGCCGCTGGACGACGAGGCCTTCCCGGCCGTCGAGCTGGCCCGCCACTGCGGCACCGTCGGCGGCTGCCTGCCCGCCGTCTACAACGCCGCGAACGAGGAGCTCGTCGCCGCCTTCCTGGCGCAGAACACCCGCTTCACGTCGATAGTGGACACTGTTTCCGAGGTGGTGGGAGCCGCCGACGAATGGCGTCGCGAACCTCGCGACGTCGAGGACGTTCTCGCGGCCGAGCGCTGGGCTCGCGCCCGGGCCGGTTCGATCATCGAGGGGAAGTAGCGGGTGCTCGCCTACATCATCGGTGTGGTGCTCTTCGCGCTGGGGATCTGCATCTCCGTCGCACTGCACGAAGCCGGTCACATGGTCACCGCGAAGGCCTTCGGCATGAAGGTCCGCCGGTACTTCGTGGGCTTCGGGCCCACGGTGTTCTCCTGGCGCCGCGGGGAGACCGAATACGGCCTGAAGTGGATCCCGCTCGGCGGGTTCTGCGACATCGCGGGCATGACGGCGCTCGACGAGGTCACGCCGGACGAGGCGCCGCGCGCGATGTGGCGGTTCAAGACCTGGAAGCGCACCGTCGTGATGTGCGCCGGGTCGATCACGCACTTCATCCTCGGCTTCGTGGTGCTCTACCTGATGGCCGTCACGATGGGGTTGCCGAACCTGACCGCCGCCGACCCGTCGCCGGTGCTGGCCTCGACGTCCTGCGCGCGGTCGGCGACGACCGAAGAGCAGGCCAAGGACACCACCTGCCCGCCGGGTGCGCTGCGCCCGGCGCAGGCGGCCGGGCTGCTGGCCGGCGACAAGATCCTCTCGGTCGGCGGCAAGCCGGTCGCGAGCTGGACGGAGATGCTCGCGGCCGTGCAGGCCACCAGCGGCCCGACCGAGTTCGACGTCGTCCGCAACGGGCAGAACCTGGCGCTCGTGGTCGACGTGCCGAAGGTGCAGCGGTGGAGCAGCGCGGGCGTCCGCGAGGTCGGCATGATCGGCGCGTCGCCGGTGACGCCCGCGATCACCACGCAGTACGGCCCGGTCGCCGCGGTGGGCGCCACGTTCGGCTTCACCGGCACGATGTTCGCCGAGACGGCGCAGCGGCTCGTCCAGTTCCCCGAGCGCATCCCCGCCGTCGTCTCCGCGATCTTCGGCGGCGAACGCGACCCGAACACCCCGGTCAGCGTCGTCGGCGCGAGCCGGATCGGCGGCGAGGCCGTCGAGCAGGGCATCTGGGTGCTGTTCTTCTTCCTGCTGGCCAGCCTCAACTTCTTCATCGGCGTGTTCAACCTGCTGCCGCTGCTCCCGCTGGACGGCGGGCACATCGCGGTGGTCTGGTACGAGCGGATTCGCGACTGGATCCGCGGCCTGCGGGGCAAGGCCGCGGGCGGTCCGGTGGACTACACGAAGCTGTCCGGGCTCACGATGGTCCTGGTCCTCATCGGCGGCGCGGTGACGCTACTCACGGTGACGGCCGACATCGTCAATCCGATTCGCTTGCAGTAACGCCACGCCACGGAGGGGTCGCGGCCCCTCCGTGGCGTGGCACACACGCCGTAATGCTGCTCACCGTGACGGTTGACATGGTGCGGGTGGCCCACTCGGGGTAGGTACGCTGAAGACCGTGACCGTCGCACTCGGTATGCCCGCCCTGCCCCCGCCCGTCCTCTCCGAGCGCCGCAAGACCCGCCAGCTCCAGGTGGGCTCGGTCGGTGTGGGGAGCGACTTCCCGATCTCCGTCCAGTCGATGACGACGACACTCACCTCCGACGTCAACGCGACCCTGCAGCAGATCGCCGAGCTGACCGCCGCGGGCTGCGACATCGTCCGCGTCGCCTGCCCGTCGGCCGACGACGCCGAGGCACTGCCCGCGATCGCGCGCAAGTCGCAGATCCCCGTCATCGCCGACATCCACTTCCAGCCGAAGTACGTCTTCGCCGCGATCGAGGCCGGCTGCGCCGCGGTGCGCGTGAACCCGGGCAACATCCGGAAGTTCGACGACCAGGTCAAGGAGATCGCGCAGGCCGCGAAGGACCACGGCACGCCGATCCGGATCGGCGTCAACGCCGGCTCGCTCGACAAGCGGATCATGGACAAGTACGGCAAGGCGACGCCGGAAGCGCTGGCCGAGTCGGCGCTGTGGGAGGCGTCGCTGTTCGCCGAGCACGACTTCCACGACATCAAGATCTCGGTCAAGCACAACGACCCGGTCGTCATGGTCCGCGCCTACGAGCTGCTGGCCGAGCAGTGCGACTACCCGCTGCACCTCGGCGTCACCGAGGCCGGCCCGGCGTTCCAGGGCACCATCAAGTCGGCCGTCGCGTTCGGCGCGCTGCTGCGGCAGGGGATCGGCGACACGATCCGCGTCTCGCTGTCCGCGCCGCCGGTCGAAGAGGTCAAGGTCGGCATCCAGATCCTGCAGTCGCTGAATCTCAAGCAGCGCAAGCTGGAGATCGTGTCGTGCCCGTCGTGCGGGCGCGCGCAGGTCGACGTCTACACGCTCGCCGAGCAGGTCACGGCCGGGCTCGAGGGCATGGAGATCCCGCTGCGCGTGGCCGTCATGGGCTGCGTCGTCAACGGCCCGGGGGAGGCCCGCGAGGCCGACCTCGGTGTCGCGTCGGGCAACGGCAAGGGCCAGATCTTCGTGAAGGGCGAGGTCATCAAGACCGTGCCGGAGCACGCGATCGTCGAGACGCTGATCGAGGAGGCCATGCGCATCGCCGAAGAGGCGGGCGAGGGCCTCGGCGAGGGTGCCCCGGTCGTCACCGCCGGCTGAGGGCTCTCACCCCTGCAGGTGGTGCTGGGCGGCGTCGCGGATCTGCAGGCGGACGTTCTCCAGCGCCGCCGCGACCTCGTCGATCTGCTGGGACGCGAGCTGGATGGAGCCCTGGATCGCGGTCGCGGTCGACGTCTCCCCGAGCAGGCCCATGACCTGGGCCTGCAGGTCTTCGAGGTCGCTCTTCGTCGCGAGCGCGATGCCGGTGGGCACCTGGTCGGCGAGCAGTTCCAGCTGTTGCGCCTGCTCTTGGATCGTCATCGGTGGTTCCTTCCGCGGTGGGGGACGCACCTCCGTGTTAGCAGAAACCGGAACTGTCGGTGGTGACGTTTACGCTGGCATTCGTGAGCGTGGGCTGGGCCGTCGGCAAGCCGCACCCGGTGGTGCGGCCCCTGGTCACGCGCTACATCGGGTACGCGCAGGACGACGTGACGCTGGCCGTGCACCGCGGCCTGCCGTCCCGGTACGTGACGCTCGTCATCAGCCTGGCCGCGCCCGTCCGGATGGCCGGGCACCGGCTGCAGGCCCTGGTCGGCGGGCTGCACACGAGCGCGGTGCTGATCGAGCAGGACCGCACGCAGGAGGGCCTCCAGCTCGAGCTCGACCCGCTGGGCGTGCGCACCCTGCTCGGCGTGACGGCGGCGGAGCTGAGCGGTGCCGTCGTGGACCTGGCCGAGTTCGGCCTCGGCGACCTCCCGGAGCGGCTGCGGGCGCGGCCGACGTGGCCTGAGCGGTTCGCCCTGCTCGACGACGTCCTGGCCACGCGGGCGGTGGACCCGCGCCGGCCGCCGCCCGAGCTGGGGGAGGCGTGGCGCCGGATGCGCGGCGCCGACGGCCGGGTGCGCGTCGCGGATCTCGCCGGCGAGGTCGGCTGGAGCCGGCGGCACCTGGGCGAGCGTTTCCGGGCGGAGCTGGGTCTGGCGCCGAAGCAGGCGGCGCGCGTGCTGCGCTTCGAACGGGCCGGGCGGCTGCTGCGTGGCGGCCACTCCGACCTGGCCGCGCTCGCCGTCGAATGCGGCTTCTACGACCAGGCGCACCTGAGCAACGAGTGGCGGGCGCTGGCCGGGTGCACCCCGGGCACGTGGATCGCCGAGGAGCTCCCGTTCCTCCAAGACGGGGAGGTCGCCGCCGGGCAAGACTCCTCGGCATGACTCCCGCACCGAACGTCTGGCCGGCCCTGCGTTACGACGACGCCCCGGCCGCGGTCCGTTTCCTCGTCGACGTCCTGGGCTTCACCGAGACGCTGGTGGTACCCGACGGCGACCTCGTCGCCCACGCCGAGCTGCGCTGGCCCGAGGGCGGCGCCGTGATGCTGGGCAGCGTCCGGCCACCCGACGGCGTCCACGACGCCATGAAGCCCGGCACCGGCGCGGTCTACGTCGTGTCGGACCACGTGGACGACATCCACACGAAGGCGAAGGCCGCCGGCGCCGAGATCACCGCCGAGCTGACGGACACGGACTACGGCTCGCACACGTTCAGCCTGCGCGACCCGGAGGGCAACGCCTGGACATTCGGCACCTACCGCGGCGCCCCCTGACCGACCCGGCGGCGGGGGGATCGGGCGCGCCGTGACCGACCCGGTGGCGGCGCGACCGCCCGGGTCGACGGCGGATGGCCGACCCAGGCGCCTCGCTTCGGCCGGTCCGCGCTCGTGGCAGGCCATGGCCGGGTCGGGTCCTCGGCTCGCACCGGCAAAAGTGGCCGCTGCCGGAAGCGACGGCCTGCCCCGGGTGGCTCGCCACCCTCGCCGCCGAGTGTCGGCGCCGGCAATCCACCCGTGCGCCTGCGGCGGTCGGCTGAACCCGGCCGCATTCGTGACGGCCGGCTGAACCCGGCCGCGCTCGCGACGGCCGGCTGAATCCCCTGGCCGCGCTCATGGCGGCCTGGCCGACCGCGGCCGAGCCCACGGCGGCCGATTGAACCCGGCCTACCGGGCCCGATCTGCGACGGGGCGATCAGGCGCGGCTGCTTTGGCCGCGCCCGTGGTGGTCGGTTGAACCCGGCCTACTGGGCCCGGATCTGCGGCGCGGCGATCGGGCACGGCTGCTTTGGCCGCCCCCGCGGCGGCCAATCCAACCCGGCCTACTGGGCTCGGATCTGCGGCGGGGCGATCAGGCGCGGCCGCCTTGGCCGCGCCCGCACCCCCGCTGCCCTACTGGACCGGGCGTTCGAAGGTGACCAGCAGGCCTTCGACCCCGCCCGGGCCGACGCGGCCCTTGACCTCGGCCGACGTGATGGCCTTGAGCTGCCAGCCGTCGCCGGCGTGGTCGTTGAGCAGCTTCTCGAGCTTGTCCCCGGACATCTTGCCGCCCAGGAGCTTCTCGCGGACCTCGACGACCTTGTACGCGTAGCGCTGCATGTCTTCGATTCTGCCCGGTTCGCCGGACACCGGCTGTTCATCTGAGCGTGTCGAGAGGCTCGCGTTCCGTTTCGGCTGTTCATCTGGCACCCTGGAGTCCGTGTTGCGGCTTGCAGGTGCACGGCTGCTCGATGATCGGGACTATCCGGCGGTCCGTGGGGCGCTCGCCGCCGACCCGGTGGGCAGCTGCATGGTCAGTGCCAGGGTGGAGGCCGCGGGCCTCGATCCCTGGCGGCTCGGTGGTGAGCTCTGGGCCGCCGACAACCGCCCGGTGCGCGCCGGGCGGCTCCAAGGGCTGTGCTTCTCCGGTCCCAACCTGATCCCCCTGCGCGGCAACGCGCCCGCGTTGCGCTCCTTCGCCGACCGCGCGCTGCGCCGGCAGCGCACCTGCTCGTCGCTGGTCGGCCCGGCCGAGCAGGTCCTCGGCCTGTGGGACGAGCTGGCCGACGAGTGGGGCCCGGCCCGCGAAGTCCGTGACGACCAGCCGCTGATGGCGCTCGACACACTGCCGCTCATCAAAGCCGACCCGGGGGTCCGCGCGGTCCGCCCGGACGAGATCGAGCGTTACCTGCCCGCGGCCGTCGCGATGTTCATCGAAGAGGTCGGCGTCGACCCGCGCAGCGGCGACGGCGGCGCCAGCTACCGCGCCCGCGTCACCGAGCTGATCGGCGCCGGGCGCGCGTTCGCCCGGTTCGAGCACGGCGAGGTCGTGTTCAAGGCCGAGATCGGCGCGATGTCGGCGTCCGTCGGCCAGATCCAGGGCGTCTGGGTGCACCCGGAACGCCGGGGTGACGGCCTGGGCACCGCGGGCACGGCCGCCGTGGTGAACCGGCTCGTCCGCGGTCTCGGCCGCACCGCGAGCCTCTACGTCAACGGCTACAACAAACCCGCCCTCGCGGCCTACCGCAAGGTCGGCTTCCAGCAGGTCGGCCAGTACGCGACGGTGCTGTTCTAGCACTCTTCCGTGGCGGCGTTTCAGCCCCGCCGCACCGCCCTGACCAGGGCATCATCCGGCCATGAGTGCACGTCGAAGCGGTGCCGTGCTCGCGGTGCTGCTGCTCGCCGCCTCGACCGCGGCCGGCTGTTCGGGCGACGGCCCCGAGGACGCCCTCTCCGCGTTCCTCGACGCCGTCGCTTCCGGGGACATCGCCGCCGCGGCGGCGGGCACCGACTCGTCGGACGCGGCGAAGACCGTGCTGACGCAGGTCCGCGGGGCCCTCGCCCCGGAGTCCCTGGACGTCGAGGACGAAGAGGTGAAGGAGCCGGCGGACGGCGACACCGTCACGGCCGGCTACCAGCTCACCTGGCACCTCCCGCACGGCCGCACCTGGACCTACCGCGCCGACGCCCAGCTGCGCGCGGCCGAGAACGGCTGGCAGGTGCACTGGCAGCCGACGGTCGTGCACCCGCAGCTCGCGGTCGGCCAGACCCTCGGCGTGCTGCCGCAGCTGCCGGAGACGGCGCCGGTGCTCGACCGCGACGGCGTGCCGCTGATGCGCCCGCAGACCGTGATCGGCGTGGTCGTCGACCCGGCGAAGACCGGCGACGCGGGCGCGGTGGCCAAGTCGCTCGCCGCCGCGCTGCACCGGTACGAGCCGTCGGTGACCGGTCGCTCGCTGCTCGACGGGATGGGCAAGACCAAGCCCGGCGCCACGTTCCCGGTGATCACCCTGCGCGCCGGCGACTACCAGCGCGTCAAGCCGGTGATCTACGACCTGCCCGGCGTCCGCTTCGCCAGCCAGGAACGGCTGCTGCCGGTGACGCGCGGATCCGGGACGCAGGTGCTGCCGGCCATCCGCGCGCTGGTCGAGCAGGACCTGGCCGGGGCGGCGGGCTGGCGGATCGTCACCCAGGACGTCACCGGCGGCGAGGTGTCCGAGCTGCGGGCCGAGCCGCCGAAACCCGGGCCCGCGATCACCAGCACGCTCAGCGCGCGGATCCAGGACGCCGCCGAAAAGGCCCTCGTACCGGCCGAGTACCCGGCGGCGCTGGTGGCGATCCAGCCATCGAGCGGGGACATCCTGGCCGTGGCGCAGAACGAGGCGGCCGACGCCGAAGGCTCGCTGGCGCTGTCCGGGCGTTACCCGCCGGGCTCGACGTTCAAGATCATCACCGCCGCGGCCGCGCTGGCGGACGGCGACGTCGAGGCCGGCAGTCCGGTCGACTGCCCCGGCACCACGACGATCGAGAACCGCGTCGTGCCGAACGAAGGCCGCTTCGACCTGGGCCGGGTCTCGTTGAAGACGGCGTTCGCGAAGTCCTGCAACACCACCTTCGCCCGGCTCGCGGCCGGGCTCCCGGGGTCGGCGCTGACCGACACGGCCAAGTCGTTCGGCATCGGCGCCGACTTCGTCGTCCCGGGCCTGACCACGGTCACCGGCGCGGTCCCGGCCACCGACTCCGCCGTCCAGCGCGCGGAGAACGGTTTCGGCCAGGGGACGGTGGTGACCAGCCCGTTCGGCATGGCCCTGGTCGCGGCGACCGTGCAGGCTGGGAAGGTGCCGACGCCGTCGCTGGTGAAGGGGCGCCCGGCGACCACCCAGAACGTCGGTGACGCACCGTCGGACGACGTCCTCGACGCGCTGCGCGGGATGATGCGCGAGGTCGTCACGTCGGGGACGGCGACCGGCCTGCGGGACATCCCCGACGTCGCGGGCAAGACCGGCACCGCCCAGTACGGCGACGGCTCCCGCTCCCACGGCTGGTTCGTCGGCTACCGCGGCGACCTGGCGTTCGCGGTGCTGCTGACCGAGGCGGGGTCCTCCAAACCGGCGGTTCAGGCGGCACACCGGTTCCTGGCGGCGATCGGCTGACGCGGCCGTCGTAAGGTGGAGGCATGTCCGTTCGTGCCCCCCTGGTTCCCGGCGTCCAGACGCCGCGCCGTGACGTCCCCGCTTCCATCGCCCGTCCCGAATATGTGGACAAGCCGGCACCGAAGCGGGACACCGGCAACGGCGTGCGCACGCCCGAGGTGATCGAGGCGATGCGGATCGCGAGCCGGATCGCGGCGCAGGCGCTGGAGGAGGGCGGCAAGGCCGTCAAGCCGGGCGCGACCACCGACGACATCGACAAGGTGGTCCACGAGTACCTGCTCGACCACCACGCCTACCCCTCGACGCTGGGCTACCGCGGCTTCCCGAAGTCGTGCTGCACCTCGCTCAACGAGGTCATCTGCCACGGCATCCCGGACTCGACGGTGCTCGAGGACGGCGACATCTGCAACATCGACGTCACCGCGTTCATCGGCGGCGTGCACGGCGACACGAACGCGACGTTCCTGGCGGGTGACGTCTCCGAGGAGGTCCGCCTGCTGGTGGAGCGCACCCGCGAGGCGACGCTGCGCTCGATCAAGGCCGTCCGCCCGGGCCGCAGGCTCAACGTGATCGGCCGCGTCATCGAGGCCTACGCCAAGCGCTTCGGCTACGGCGTGGTCCGCGACTTCACCGGCCACGGCGTCGGCCCGTCGTTCCACACCGCGCCGACCGTGCTGCACTACGAGGAGCCCACGGTGGAGACGGTGATCGAGGAGGGCATGACCTTCACGATCGAGCCGATGATCACCCTCGGCACCATCGACTACGACATCTGGGCCGACGACTGGACCGTCACCACGAAGGACCGGAAGTGGACGGCCCAGTTCGAGCACACCCTCGTGGTGACGGCCGACGGCGCCGAGATCCTGACCCTGCCGTAGCCCTCGTGAGTGTTTAGGGCGGTTAGAACCGCCCTAAACACTCACGAGCCAACCGCTCAGTGGCTCGTCGCCTTCTGGTAGCAGCGCACCGAAAGCGGCACGAAGACCGCCAGCAGCACCACGATCCACAGCACCGACGCCAGCACCGCGTGCTGCATCGGCCAGACGTCGTGCGGGGGCAGGGCCGGGCTCGTGTTGCCGAACAGGTCCCGCGACGCCTGCGTGATCGCCGAGATCGGGTTCCAGTCGGCGATCACCCGCAGCGGGGTGGGCAGCCGGCCGCTGTCGACGAACGTGTTGGCCAGGAACGTCAGCGGGAAGATCGCGATGCTCGAGACGTTGTTGAACACCTCGGGTTTGCGCACGGCCAGCCCGATCGTCCCCATCACCCACGACAGCGCGTAGGCGAAGGCGAGCAGCAGGAGCACGCCGCCCAGCGCCTCGAAGACGCCGGTGTGGATGCGCCAGCCGACCAGCAGCCCGACCAGACCCATGATGAGCAGGCTCGTCACGTTGAGGATCAGGTCGGCGGTGGTCCGCCCGATCAGCACCGCGGCGGGGGACATCGGCAGCGAGCGGAACCGGTCGATGATGCCCTTCTGCAGGTCGTCGGTCAGGCCGTAGCCGGTGACGATGCTGCCCATGGCCACCGCGAGCGTGAAGATCCCCGGCAGCATGAACTCGCGGTAGGACAGGCCGGGGATGTCGATCACGCTGCCGAACACGTAGCCGAAGAGCAGCACGAACATCACCGGCAGGAACACGATGGACCCGAGCAGGTCCAGCGACCGGACGATCTTGATCGAGTTCCGCTTGGCGACGGTGACGCCGTCGGTCACGGCCAGTTGCACCGCGTTCATCACACGGCCTCCTTCACGGGTTCGGCGGGTTCGGTCACGTCATGACCGGTGAGGGACAGGAAAACGTCGTCGAGGGTGGGACGCCGGAGGCCGACGTCGCGGACGTCGACGCCGTCGGCGGAGAGCAGGGCCAGCGCTTCGGTAAGCGCTTTCGCGCCGTGGGTCACGGGCACGGTGAGCCGGAACCCGTCGGCTTGCGGCTCGCCGCCGCCCAGCCCGGCCAGCGTCGCCCGCGCGCGGGCGACGTCGTCGTGGGTGCCGACGGTCAGCTCGATCCGCTCGCCACCGACGAGGTCCTTGAGCTCGTCGGAGGTGCCGCGGGCGATCACGCGGCCGTGGTCGACGACGGCGATGCTGTCGGCGAGCCGGTCGGCCTCCTCGAGGTACTGCGTGGTGAGCAGCAGCGTCGTGCCGCCCGAGACCAGCTCGGTGATGACGTCCCACAGGTCCGTGCGGGCCCGCGGGTCGAGCCCGGTCGTGGGCTCGTCGAGGAACAGCACCGGCGGGTTGGCCACCAGCGCGCCGGCCAGGTCGAGCCGGCGCCGCATGCCACCCGAGTAGCCCTTCACCGGGCGGTCGGCGGCGGCTTCGAGGTCGAACCGGGCCAGCAGCTCCCGGCCGCGGGCCTTCGCGCGCTTGGTGCCGAGGTGGTAGAGCCGCCCGACCATCTCGAGGTTCTCGGCCCCGGTCAGCTCCAGGTCGACGGCGGCGTACTGCCCGGACGCGCCGATGTGCGACCGCAGCGCGTGCGCGTCCCGCACGACGTCGAACCCGGCGACGGTCGCGTGGCCGGCGTCCGGCTTCTGCAGCGTCGTGAGGATCTGGACGGTGGTGGTCTTCCCGGCGCCGTTCGGCCCCAGCACCCCGAGCACGGTGCCTTCCGGCACCCGCAGCGACATGCCGTCGAGCGCGGTCACACCGCCGTACTTCTTGACGAGTCCTTCGGCCACGATGGCGTCTGGCATCGGATTCCCCTTCTGTGTCAACAAAAGTTCAGGCGCGCCGGATGACGATGTCGCCGGTGTAGCTGCGGGCCTTGATCTGGACCGTCTCGGCGGTCCCGCTGGGCCCGTCGGACGCGGCGAGCGAGTTGCGCACGGCCCCGGTCAGGGAGCTGAGCTCGAGCCACGCGGCGCTGCCCTCGCGGATGCCGACCTCGATCTCGCCGACCGCGGTGTCGAGCACGACGGCGTCGCGGATGACCTCGCCGATCCGGACGTCGCCGGCGGCCGTCTTCGCGTGCACCCCGGCGTGGGCGAGGTCGACGAGGATGTCGCCGTTGGCCGTGGAGACCCGCAGGTCGCCGGTGACCTCGCCGACGCGGGTCTCGCCGTTGGAGTTCTTCAGCTCGGCGGTGCCGTCGATCTCGCGGATCCGCAGCTCGCCGGTGCCGGTGCCGAGCTCGGCGTGCCCGGTGGCGCGGCCGACGAAGATGTCGCCGGTCGCCGTGTTCGCCTCGATCCGTGAGGCCTCGTCGACGTGGATGTTGCCCACGGACGTTTTGACGCGGCTGTCGCCGACGCGGCCGGACACGTGGTAATCGCCCATGGCGGAGACCGCCCGGACCCGGGAGCCGGCCGGCAGCTCGACCGTGACGTGCAGCGCGCCGCCCTTGCCGAACAGCTTGGTGGTGTACTTCGGGCCCTTGACCAGCAGCACGCCGTCGGTGAACTCGACGCGGGTGCGGCCGGCGGCCTTGATGTCGTCGTTGTCGGACGGGTCGGCCGGCTCGACCTCGACGGTGGTCTCGGTGCGCTCGCCGGCGACGATCCGGACGTCGGCGACGCTGACGTCGATCGTGGCGGTGATCGGTTCGGGGGTGGCGAAAACAGGCATGGCTGTGCCCTCCTGGGCGGTTCGGGTGGCGTCTCCGCAGGTCGGAGCCGTGAAGGAAGAAGAAGGGTTACTGAACCCAGCCGGTGTACTTGTCGCCGTAGACCGACCGCTGCCGGGGCTGGGCGCTCCCGGAACCGAGTGCGGCGTTCGCGGCCCGGACCAGCCAGGCGTTGGTGGAGAGCCGGTCCCGGTTCGCCGCCTCCTCGACGCGCTGCTTGAGCTGCTCGGGCAGGCGCAGGTTGATCCGGGAGACGGTGCCGTCGTCCGGCTCGGACGGCGGCGGCGGGGTCTGCTGGGGCGCCGGCTCGGGTGCGGTGGGCAGCGAGACGGCGAATTCGGCGTCCCGGCGGCGAAGGCGGACTTCGACCGAGCCGGGCGCGAGGTCGCGGGTGATCTCGTCGGCCGCGGCCGACAGGGCGTCGAGCAGGGTCAGCCGGATCGCCGACTCGAGCGGCGCGGTGAGCCGCTCGGCGAGGGCGACGGCTTCCTCGCCCGCCGACTCGGCGGCGACCGCGAGCTCCCGCCGGAGTTCGTCTACGAAGGGCGTCAGGTCCATGGCACAACTATGGCGCCATCGTGGCACCACGACAACCCTGAATTGGCACCCTTAGGGGTCAGAAGTGGTGCCAAATGAGCAAAAGCCCAGCTCAGGCCGGTTCGATGCGCTCCAGTAGCTCGTCCAGGAAGCCGCAGGCTTCGGCGGCAGCACGGTCCGCGTCGCGCTCGGCGATGGCGTCCGCGAGGCCTTCGTGGCCGATCTCAGGCATGTGTCCGGCGCCCGGCGTGATGGTGGACGTCGCCGCGACGCTCGCCGTGATGACCTCGGTCAGCCCGCGGTACAGCTCGGTGAGCAGCCGGTTGTGGCCGCTGCGGACGACGGTGCAGTGGAATTCGGCGTCGGTGCGCACGAAGTCCGGCCAGCGACCTTCGTTCAGCTCGACCTCGCGGCGGGCCAGCAGCGCGCGCAGCTCCGCGACGTCTTCGTCGGTCCGCTCGGCTGCGGCGAGCCGGGCGCCTTCGACCTCGAGCGTGCGCCGGACCTGCAGCACCTCGCGCAGCTCGTCGCCGCAGAGCCGGCGGATCGCGCCGGAGACCTCGCTGGTCGCGCGCACGTAGGTGCCGTCGCCCTGGCGGACCTCGAAGATGCCGGTGTGCGCGAGGGCGCGCACGGCCTCGCGGATGGTGTTGCGGCCGACGCCGAGCTGGTCGCCCAGCTCGACCTCGGTGGGGATGCGCTCGCCGATCGGCCATTCGCCCTGCGTGACGGCGGTCCGCAGCTGCTCGATGACCTGGTCGACCAAGCCTGTCCGCCGGGTGGTGGCCAGAGGCACAGGAATTATCCCTTCATCCAATCATCCTACGTATGCGATAGTAGCTCGTATGCCCGTCGAATCCCGTGAATCAGCACTCGAACCCGAGCTGGACGGCGCGATCGAGACGCGCACGCCCGGCGTGGTCGCCGGCGGCGCGCTGCTCGCGGTCGCCGTGGTGCTCACGGCGCTCAACCTGCGTCCGGCCATCACCGGAGTCGGCCCGATGCTCGCCGAAATGCGCGCCGGCCTGGGCGCGTCCGTGCTCTGGGCGGGTGTGCTGACGACGTTGCCGACCCTCTGCTTCGCCGGCGCCGGGCTCGCCGCGCCGCTGCTGGCCCGTCGCGCCGGGATCGGCGCCGCCATCGCGGTCGCGCTGACCGCGATCGCCGCCGGGCTCGTGCTGCGCGTGCTCGACGGCCCGTACGTCGTGCTCGGCGGGACGCTCGTCGCGACCGCCGGGATCGCCCTGATCAACGTGCTCATCCCGGTCGTCATCAAGGGCTCCTTCCCGGCTCGGATCGGCCTGATGACCGGCGTCTACACCGCCGCTCTGCAGGGCGGCGGCGCGCTCGGGTCGGCCGTGACCCCGCAGCTGGGCGACGCCTTCGGCGGCTGGCGCCCGGCGCTGGGCAGCTGGGCGGTGGTGGCCGTCGTCGCGCTCGCCGCGTGGATTCTCGCAGCCCGCGGCACCGGCCGGGCACCGCGTCACGCCGACGCCGCCGAGGGCGGCCGCTCGCTGCTGCGCAACCGGCTGGCCTGGATCGTCACAGCCTTCTTCGGCCTCCAAGCCTTCTACGCCTACGCGGCGATGGGCTGGTTCCCGCAGGTGCTGATGGACGCCGGTGTCTCGCGCGACCACGCGGGCCTGTTGTTCGGCCTGGTTTCGCTGATCGCCGTGCCGATCAGCCTGGTCGTGGCGCCGATGGCGGCCCGGCAGCGCGGCCAGGGCGGGTGGATCGTGACGTTCGGTGTGTTCGGCCTGGCCGGGACGGCCGGGCTGATGCTCGCCCCGGCGTGGTCGCCGCTGCTGTGGAGCGTGCTGATCGGCCTCGGGATGAGCGTCTTCTCACTGGCCCTGACGGTGATCGCGCTGCGTGCGAAGACCGGCGGCGACACCGCCCGGCTGTCCGGGATGGCCCAGGGCTTCGGCTACCTGTTCGCCGCGCTCGGCCCGTTCCTCTTCGGCTTGCTGCACGACCTCGCGGGCGGCTGGACCGCGCCGCTGGCGATGCTGCTGGGCCTGCTCGTGGTGCAGATGGGCTTCGGCGCTCTCGCGGGACGCCACCGGTTCGTCTGATTCTTAACAGTTAATACCGTTCTCGGCCGTTCGGCGGCTTAAGATCGTTCGATGGCGGTTCCGTCGCCGGCCCTCGGGACGTTGCTGCGCACCGGCCCGTTCGACGCGGCCCTGCGCGCGGCGATCCGCGCCCGCGGCCTGAGTCTCGACCGCCTGCGCGAACACCTGCACGCCCGCGGCGTCTCGGTCACGACGGCGACGTTGAGCTACTGGCAGTCCGGCCGCAGCCGCCCGCAGCGGCGGGACTCGGTGCGCGGGGTGCGGCAGCTCGAAGTCGTCCTCGACGTGCCGCCGGGGTCGCTCGTCGCGCTGCTCGGCTCGCCGCGGTCACGCCGGTCCACAGCCGCCGAGATGGGCCGGTTCTGGCCGGACGGCGGGCGCATCGACGCCGCGGTGTCCGATGTGGACACCCGCTGGGACGAGCGGCTGACCCGGATCAGCCAGCACGACGTCGTGACGGTCGGCCCGGATCGCGAGGAGCTGGAGTTCCATTCGCGGCAGGTGCTGCGCGCCGAGGCGGACGGCCCGGACCGCTGGGTGGTCATCCTGCACCTCGACGAGCACGACCGGCCGCTGCCGGAGGTGCGTTCCCTGCGCGGCTGCCAGGCCGGGCGCAGCGTGCACAAGCCGGAGGACGGCCTGCTCGTCGTCGAACTGCTCTTCGGCCGGCCGCTCGTCCGCGGCGAAACGGTGATCACCGAGCACACGCTCGTGAATCGCGCGCCGCATCCACTGGCGACGAACTACGAACGCAAGTTCCGGCTGCCGGTCCGCGAATACGTGCTCGAAATCCGCTTCGACCCGGCGGCGGTACCCGCGGTGTGCCGGCGGATCGTGGAACACGACGGCCAGCCGGCCGAATACACCGACGTCGTCCCGGAATCCGGTGCGGTGCACGGGGTCGCGCTGAACTTCGGCCCCGGCCGTTACGGTTTCGATTGGGAATGGGACGCCAGTTAACTGTTAAGGCCCTGCGGATCTTCAATTCGGTGTTCTCCGGGATCTACCGTCGGCGAACCGAATCCCGATCCGAGGAGAACCTCATGCGCAGACTGGTTTCCGTCGCGGGTGTCGCCGCGCTCGCCGCATTGGGACTGGGCTTCCAGCCCGCTCAAGCCGCGCCACCGGCACCGCCGGCCCATCCGCAGGCCGAGGTCGACGGCGTCGCGGCCGCGTTCGGCCTGTCCGCGGACCAGGCCCGGACCCGCCTCGCCGCCCAGGACGACGCCCACCGCCTGGCCGCGGCGCTGCCGGCCGCCGTCCGGCAGCAGTCGGCGGGGGAGTGGTTCGACGCGGCCGCCGGGAAGCTGACCGTCGCCGTCACGACGCCGGCCGCCGCGGACCAGGTCCGCGCCACCGGGGCCGCGGCGCAGGTCGTGGCCCGCAGCCAGGCCGAGCTGGACCGCACCGACGCGGCCGTCCGCGCGCTGGTCGGCAAGGGCGTGCCCGGCGTCTACGGCTGGGGTGTCGACGTCCGGAACAACGAGGTCGGCGTCTCCGTCGACCGCAGGAAGAAGACGGCCGCGACGGAGAGTTTCCTTTCCGGCGTCAGGGAAATCGGCGTCCGGATCACCGAGACGACGACGTCGCCGAAGCAGCAGTCGGGCACGATCCAGACCGGCAACCCGTGGTGGCCGGGCAGCGAATCGAACTGCTCGGTCGGCTTCCCCGTCACGGATTCCAGTGGTGCCAAGCACTTCCTGACCGCCGGGCACTGCACGAACGACAGCAACCAGGCCGCCTACGGCGCTTCGGGCCAGCAGAACAAGGTCGGTACGTCGAACGTCGGCGGCACGCACAGCGTCAACGGCCAGGAAGGCGACATGGGCCTCGTCGCGGTGACGGAGGCGGGCTGGAACCTCTCGGCGTCGGTCAACACCTGGGGCCAGCCGGCGGTCACGCTCTCCGGCGCGGCCGAGGCCATGGTCGGCGACAGCGTCTGCCACTCCGGCAACACTTCGCACTGGCAGTGCGGCGAAGTGAAGTACACGCACAAGTCCGCCGACTACGGCAACGGCCTCATCATCGGCGACCTGACCTGGACGACGGCGTGTTCGCTCGGCGGCGACTCCGGCGGCGGCTGGCTGCTCGGCAGCAAGGCCACCGGCCTGCACGACGGCGGCCCGTCGCAGTGCGTCCAGAACCCGAGTGACGGCGACATGTCGCTGTTCCAGCCGGTGATCGAGGCGCTGAACAAGTGGCAGCTCTCGCTGGTCACCAGCGGCGGCACCGGCGACACGACGGCGCCGAGCGCGCCGGGCAACCCGCGGTCCACCGGCACGACGTCAAGCAGCGTCTCGCTCGCCTGGGACGCGTCGACGGACAACACCGGCGTCACCGGCTACGACGTCTACAACGGCTCCACGCTCGCCACGAGCGTCGCGGGGACCAGCGCCACGGTCTCCGGGCTCAACCCGGACACGGCGTACTCCTTCACGGTCAAGGCGAAGGACGCCGCCGGGAACGCGTCCGCGGCCAGCGCGGCCGTCAGCGCGCGGACCCAAGCGGGTGGCGGCGGCTCCCGCACGCTGACCAACGACACCGACTACGCGATCCGTGACTACCAGCAGGTGCTCAGCCCGATCAGCTCGACGCTGACCGGCAGCGCGGCCGCCTCGATCGGCGTCTCGCTGACCATCCGCCACACGTGCGCCGAAGACCTCGGCATCACGCTGCTGGACCCGAAGGGCAAGGCGTACGCGCTCAAGTACAGCGGCGGCAGCACCTGCACGCCGTGGAGCGGCGCCCGGACGTTCACCGTCCCGGCGACGGCGTCGTCCCCGGCGGCCGGCAAGTGGCAGCTGCGCGTGACCGACTACGGCCCCGGCGACACCGGGACCCTCGACACCTGGTCGATCACGCTCTAGGGGCTCCCGCGGGCCGGGCGGTCACCCCGCCCGGCCCGTGGTGACTCAGTCCAGGGGCAGGTTGAGCAGGGCGTTCTCGATCAGCTCCGGCATGGCCGGGTGGATCCAGTACTGCCCACGCGCCATCGCGTGCGCGTCCAGGCCGAAGCTCATGGCCTGGATCAGCGGCTGGATGACGCTCGACGCCTGCGGCCCGATGATGTGCGCGCCGAGCAGCTGCCCGGTGGCGGGGTCGGCGAGCAGCTTCGCGAAGCCGGTGGTGTCCTCCATCGCCCAGCCGTAGGCGATCCCGGCGTAGTCCTGCTTCGAGACCACGTAGGACACACCCTGCTCGCGCGCCTTCTGCTCGGTGAGCCCGACCGACGCGATCTGCGGGTGGGTGAACACGGCGTGCGGCACGAACCGGTGGTCGGCCTCGATCCGCTCGTCCGGGTGCAGCAGGTTGTGCTGCACCACCCGGGCTTCGTGGTTCGCGACGTGCTTCAGCTCGTGCGGCGAGGAGAGGTCGCCGAGCGCGTAGATGCCCTCGACGGCGGTCTCCTGGTAGTCGTCGACCACGACGTGCCCACTGTCCACTGTGGTCACGCCGGTGGCGGCGACGTCGAGCAGGTCGGAGTTCGGCTTGCGGCCGGTCGCGACGAGCAGCAGGTCGGCCTCGACGGTCTCGGCGCCCTGCGGCCCTTCGAGGTCCAGCGCGACGCCGTCGGCCGTCTTGCGCGCCCGCACGGTCTTGCGCTCCAGTCGGACGTCGAAGCGTTCCGACGCCAGCTCGGTGAAGCGGGCGCTGACGTCCTCGTCCTCCGAGCGCAGCAGCCGCGCGGACCGGTTGACCAGCGTGACCCGCACGCCGAACGACGCGAAGACGTGCGCGAACTCGGCCGCGATGTACCCGCCGCCGAGGATGACGATGCGCTCGGGCAGCTCGTCGAGCCGCATCACCGTGTCGGAGGTGTAGTAGCCGGTGTCCTCGATGCCGGGGATGTCCGGGATCACCGGACGGCCACCCGCCGCGAGCACGAACCGGTCGGCGGTCAGCACCTCGTCCGGACGCCCGTCGGGGAACGTGACGCGCAGTTCCTTGGTCCCGGTGAAGCGCCCGGTGCCCTCGTAGACGTCGACGTTCTTGTTGTCCTCGTGGCTGCGGCGGTACTCCGCGCCGCCGGCGGCGATCGGGTCGATGCGGCCGAAGACGCGGTCGCGGATGTCGCGCCAACGCACGCCCTTGAGCTCTTCGTCGACGCCGTACTTCGCGCTCTCGGCGGGCGTGTAGGCGACGTCGGCGGCGTAGACGAACATCTTCGTCGGGATGCAGCCGACGTTCAGGCAGGTCCCGCCGAAGGTGCCCTTCTCCACGATGGCCGTCTTCTTGCCGGCGAAACCGGGGCCGAGGATCGAGTTCCCCGATCCCGTCCCGACGATCACCAGGTCGTAGTGGGGCACTTCATCCTCCGCGGGCTCGTTCCGGTCGGTTCACCCTAGCCAACCTGCCGCGTGGAGCAGGTGTTCCCGCGTGTGCTTAACGTCGTATTACGTACTCAGTGCCCATTGGCCGTGAAGTGCATCCGGTCCTTCGGGCTGGTCCACGCCCCGCCCCAGCTCCAGCCGATCGCCGCGAATGCGCGGACCGTGGCGTCGCCGGCCAGGACCATGCCGGGGCGTTTCCGCGAGCGGTCGACGTATGCCGAAGCCAGCTCGGGCAGCACCAGATCGCCCTGGGTGTAGGGGTTGCAGAACGGGTTGACGTCCACCGCCAGCCCATAGGCGTGCGCTGACCAGGTCGTCTGGCCGCGCGCCGGGCGGCAGACGAACGCGCTGGTCGAGTTGCCGTCGCCGGTGGGCGCCAGGGTCAGCTCGGCCGGGCTGGTCACGCGCATTTCCTCGAGGGGGAAGTGCGCGGCGAAGAGCTTCCCGAAGGCCTTCGTGATCCCGGCGGCGCCGGACGCGTTCACCAGCATCTCGCCGGTGTGCGCGCGGCCGTCGAACCCCCAGAACGCCATCGTGAGGTAGCGCAGGTCGGTGGCCTTGACCGGGCAGGCGGCCTGCCAGGTGCTGCGTGCGAGGACGGCGGCGGGCACGACGCTGATCGTCGAGGCGTAGGCGTTCCCGGCCGGCGGGGGAAGAACGTCTTTTGTCGGAAGTGCCCGATTCACCAGTTCGGGTGGCGTCGGTTCGATCTCGCCGAAGCCGTCGGAACGCAGGGGGAGCGGGTGGGCACCCACCTGCCAGGTGACAACGGGCGCGCTCGACGTCTTCGGCGGCGCCGGTTTCACCGGGGAGGGGGGTTTGGACACGGTCGTCGTGACCGGCGTCGCGGCGACCGGCTGGGGCGCCGAGGGGACCTCCGACGTGCAGGCGGCCAGCGTGACGGCCATGACCGTCCCGAGCGCCGCCGTCGCTGTCCGTCGCATTCCGCAAGCTTGACATAAACGGTCGGTGAGCGCGGAGTCCACCCGTTTCAGTGACACCGCTTCGGGCTCACTCCGATTAGGGTATTCAGGGCCACCTGTTCACGCTGTGGAGTCGCGTGAGTGCCGTGCGCAGTGCCTTTGCCTGGTGTTCGAAGAGGGGAACGACCCATGTCCGTGAAGTCCCGCCGATCCCTGCTGCTCGTGAGCGGCGCGCTCCTCGCGGTCGCGGCGGTCGCCGTCCCGGTCGTGGTGAACACGGCTTCGGCGGACCCGGCGTCCGCCGACCAGCCCCGGATCGTCGGCGGCAACAAGGCTTCGCTCGACGACCACCCGTACGCGGTGTACCTCGCCGACCCGGGCGGGAACCAGTACTGCGGCGCGGTGATCGTCAGCTCCACGGCGGTCGCGACGGCGGCGCACTGCGCGAAAGCCGTGGCGAAGCAGGACGTCCGCGTGGTGGCCGGGCGCGAGGACAAGCGCACCGGTGACGGCCAGGTGCTGAGCGTGTCGAAGATCTGGATCAGCAAGGGGTACAGCGACCCGACGGCGGGCAACGACGTCGCGGTGCTGACCGTGCGCGGCCAGCTCGGCTACCGGCCCGCGAAGCTGCCCGACAGCGGCGATTCGGCGTCCTACCGCGAAGGCACGCAGGCGACGGTGCTCGGCTGGGGCCGCGTCGCCGACGGCGGCGACCGGTCCGATTACCTGCGCAGCGCCCAGGTCCCGGTGATCGGCGACAAGGACTGCAACTCCGACTACGACGTCTACGACCCGAAGACCATGGTGTGCGCGGGTTACGCCGACGGCGGCGTCGACGCGTGCCAGGGCGACTCCGGCGGCCCGCTGGTCGTCGGCGACACCCTGATCGGCCTGGTGTCCTTCGGCGACGGTTGCGGCAAGGCCGGCAAGCCGGGCGTCTACACGCGGGTTTCGGCGTACGTCAACGACATCCAGCAACAGGCCAACCCGCGCCTGCTCGGCTGAGCGTGGTAAGCAGGGGTATGCCGACCCTGCACGACGCGACCGGCCCGGAGCTGACCGCTGCCCAGCTGCACGACATCCTGCGCCTGCGGGTGGACGTCTTCGTGGTGGAGCAGAAGGCCGCGTACCCGGAACTGGACGGCCGCGACCTGCTGCCGGACACCCGCCACCTCTGGTTCTCGGACGACAACGGGGTTGCGTCCTACCTGCGAGTCCTGCTGGACCCAGGCGGCATCCGCCGCATCGGCCGGGTGGTCACAGCGGCCCAGTCCCGAGGTCAGGGCCTGGCAGCCAGCCTGATGGACGCGGCGCTGACGATCCCCGCGGAGTACGTCCTGGACGCCCAGACGTACGTCCAGGGTTTCTACGCGCGCTACGGCTTCGCCGCAGAAGGCCCCGAGTACACGGACGACGACGGAATCCCCCACATCCGCATGCGCCGCCCCGCCTAACGGCGAGTCCCGCCCCCAATCACGCGAGTCCCGTCCCGAATCACGCGAGTGTCGTCTTCGCAATCACGCGAGTCGACCCTTCAATCACGCGTGATGCCTCTCCAATCACGCGTGATGCCCGCTGGAGCACGCGAACCGACCCTCCAGGTACGCGAGCCGACCGTCCGGGTACGCGAACCGACCGCTGCGGTACGGCTCAGTCGGTCGCACCGCGCGGCGCGGTCGCCGTGATCACCTTCACGGCACGGTCCACATCGGACTCCGTGAGGTCGGCGCGCACCGTCAGCCGCAGCCGTGAGATGCCGTCCGGTACCGACGGCGGCCGGAAGCACCCGACGCGGATGCCCTGCTCGGCGCACGCCGCGGCCCACGCGACGGCCGTCTCCGCGGACGGCGCCTGCACCGAGATCACGGCGGCGTCCGGCACGCTCGCCTTCAGCCCTGCCGCCTTCAGCTGCATCGCGAGGTTCCCGGCGTTCTCCTGGACCTTCTCCGCCAGCCCCGGCTCTTCCTTCAGCGCGTGCAACGCGGCGAGCGCGGCGGCGGCGCTGGCCGGCGCGAGCGCGGTGTCGAAGATGAAACTGCGCGCGGTGTCGATGAGGTGCTTGATCACGCGACGCGGCCCGAGCACGGCCCCGCCTTGCGCGCCGAGGGCCTTCGAGAGCGTCAACGTCGTGACGACGTCGGGGGCGCCCGCGAGCCCGGCGGCATGGACCGCGCCGCGCCCGCCTTCACCCAGGACGCCGAAGCCGTGCGCGTCGTCGACCAGCAGGCCGGCGCTGTGTTCGCGGCAGATCCCGGCCAGCTCGTCGAGCGGGGCGAGGTCGCCGTCCACCGAGAACACCGAGTCGGTCACCACCAGCGCCCGCGGCTTGCGCCGGGTCGCCAGCGCGTTCTTGATCGCGGACGGCGACGCGTGCGCGACGGCGGCGATGTCCGCCCGCGACAGCCGGCAGCCTTCGATGAGCGACGCGTGGATGTACTTGTCGGTGACGATCGCGGCTTCGCTGCCGGACAACGCCGTCACCGCGCCGAGGTTGGCCGTGAAGCCCGACGAGAACACGAGCGCGGCCTGCACGCCGCAGAACCGGGCGAGCTCCATCTCCAGCTCGGTGTGCAGCTCGGTCGAGCCGGTCACCAGCCGTGAGCCGGTCGAGCCCGCGCCCCACCGCAGCGCGGCGGCCGCGGCGGCCCCGGCGACACGCTTGTCGTGGGCCAGCCCGAGGTAGTCGTTGCCGGCGAGATCCAGCTCGTCGGTCTTGGCGGGGCGTGGCCGCAACTGCCGCACCAGACCCGCGCCCGCACGCTTTTCCGCCTCGACGTCGAGCCAGTCGAAAACCTGGTCGGGCGGAAGTGTCGGCGGCGTAGTCACATCCCGCAGTCTCCCACCCGGGCCTCGCGCGGCCGTGAAGCGGGCCTGGAAACGCCGGAAGCCCCGGACCGGCGAGTGCCGGCCCGGGGCTTCCGGGAGAAATCAGCTGTCGTAGCCGCGACGCGGGCCACGGCTCGGCCGGCCGTAGCCGCCACCGCCGCCCGAACGCGGCTGACGGCCGCGGCCGCTGAAGCCGCCGGAACGGCCTTCGTGCGAGCCCTGGTTGTAGCCGCCACGGTCGCCACCGCGGTCACGGTCTCCGGCGTAGCCGCCACCGCTGCCGGCGTGGCTGCTGCTGCTGCCGCCGCCACTGCCGCCGCGGTAACCGCCACGGCTCGAACCGCCGAAGCTGCCGCGGTCGCCGCGGAAGCCACCGCCGCCGCCACCGCGACGCGGGCTCTCACGCCGACGCTCGATGACCGGCTCGCCGCTGGGCTCGCGGGCACCGGTGATGCGGGTCAGCGCGTCGTCACCCGGACGGACCATCGTGGACTCGGCGCGGACGCCGGCCCGGTCGGTCATCCGCTTGACCATGCGGCGCTGGTCGTTGGTGACCACCGTGACGACGACCCCGGACGCCCCGGCGCGCGCCGTGCGGCCCGCGCGGTGGAGGTAGTCCTTGTGGTCGGCCGCCGGGTCGACGTGCAGCACCAGCGAGATGTCGTCGACGTGGATGCCGCGCGCGGCGACGTCCGTGGCGACCAGCACCGGGGTGTGGCCTTCCTTGAAGTCCGCGAGCACCCGGTTGCGCTGACCCTGGGTCTTGCCACCGTGCAGCGCCGCCGCGTTGACACCCTGCTCACGCAGGCGCTCGGCGAGGCGGTCCACGTGGTGCTTGGTGCGCACGAACATGATCGTGCGGCCCTCACGGGCACCGATGTGGGTGATGACGTCCTGCTTGTCCTGGTGCGAGACCTGCAGCACGTGGTGGTCCATGGTGGTGACGCTCGCGGTCGACGGCGCGACCGAGTGCGTGACCGGGTCGCTCAGGTACTGCCGCACGAGGCGGTTGACGTCACCGTCGAGCGTCGCCGAGAACAGCAGCCGCTGCCCGCCCGGCGGGGTGAGGTCCATGATCTCGCGGACCTGCGGCATGAAGCCCATGTCGGCCATCTGGTCGGCTTCGTCGAGGGCGATGAAGTTGCAGTCGCCCAGGTGCGCGGTGCCCTGCCGGACGTGGTCCGACAGCCGCCCCGGGGTGGCGATCAGCAGGTCGACGCCACGGGCGAGCGCGTCGGCCTGGCGGGCGAAGGCCATGCCGCCGACGGCGGTGCGGCACCACAGGCCGAGGGACTTGGCCAGCGGGGTCAGCGAGTCGGCCACCTGCATGGCCAGCTCGCGGGTCGGCACCAGGATCAGCGCGCGGGGGCGCTTCGGGCGGGCCTTGCCGTCGGCGAGCCGGGCCAGCATGGCCAGGCCGAAGGCGAGGGTCTTGCCGGAACCGGTCTGGGCGCGGCCCAGCACGTCGCGGCCGGCCAGGGCGTCCGGGATGGTCGCGGACTGGATCGGGAACGGGCTGTTGATGCCGGCCTCGGCCAGCGCGCGGAGCAGCGGCTCCGGCAGGCCCAGCTCGGCGAAAGTCCTGGTCTCCACGGTCTCGACTGCGTCATCACGCAGCGTGTCCCCACCGGCGGGGCGCTGACGCGGCCGGCGGTCGGGACGGTCCGCGTGCGCGGACGTCGAGGTGGTACCAGAGTTGAACGTGACTGTCACAAATGCCTCTCGGACATGGTTCGTCACAAGGAGGCCCGGGCTCCCCGCGCGCAGGCAGGGCAAGATGGTGTGCGGTGGGCGTTCACAGGGACGGACCCCGGCGCACTGTGTCTTGTCGCTTTACGACACTGCGAGCCGCTTTGGGATTACGGATCACCGCGAGCCATTCGGTGGCTCTGGAGGCGACGGACACCAACTCATCCACGCCGCCGGTTGCGGTCTGTGCTTACTGTACCCGAGGTGGGGTCGGGACTACTCGTTGAGGTCACCTGTTGTGGGCGGCGTCGCAGACGTGTTCCACACCACATCTGCGACGCCGCCCCGCGATCACCCGATCCCGGCGTCGGACACGAGTTCCGCCAGCAGCTCATCGGGCCTGGTGACGTGCTCGCCGAGGCCCCGTGAGTGGAACCAGCCGGCCAGGTTGCGCACGTCACGCGCCAGGAAGTCGACCCCGCCCGGGTTGGCGACGACGTCGACGACCTGGGGCAGGTCGATCACCACCAGCCGCCCCTGGTGCACGAGCAGGTTGTACGCCGAGAGGTCACCGTGTGCGAGCCCCTCGGACGCGAGCAGCTCCAGTGCCGCGGTGGCCTGGAACCACAGGTCCTTCAGATCGTCGGGCTCCGGCCGGACCTGGGCCAGCCGGGGAGCCGCGGTCCCGTCGTCCTCGCCCAGGAACTCGAGCAGCAGTTCGGTGCCGTTGCGCTGGACGGGATACGGCACCGGCGCCCCGATCGTCCACAAGCGACCCAGCGCGGCGAACTCCGCGACGGCCCACTGTTCGGCGATCAGGTTGCGGCCGAACGCGGTGCGCTGGGCCATGGCCCGGGTCTCGCGGGAGCGGCGCATCCGCCGCCCTTCGAGGTAGCCCGCGTCACGGTGGAACAGCTTGTGCTCGTCACTGCGGTACCGCTTCGCGGCGAGCAGCCCGCCGGGAGTGCCGGGCAGCCCGCGCCGCAGCAGGTGGACATCGGCCTCCTTACCGGTCTTGAGGACGCCGAGGTCGGTGTCGACCGCGGCGAGCTCGGTGACGACCCAGTCCGGCCGGGGCAGCGGGCCGTGCTCGGCGTCGTCCCAGGTCGACCAGCGATCGGCGCCGTCGGGCAGCTGGTTTTCGGTGTAGGCGTCGTCCCGCAGTTTCGCGAGCCGGACACGTTCGCCTTCGGTCAGCCGCCCGCGCCGGGTGGGTTCGGGTTCGTCGTCGAACCGAGCACGCCGGGAGACCCGCTGGTCCGTTTCGTCCCCGACCCGCGCTCGGCGGCGCGAGGGTTGTGGGTCGTCCTCGTCGCTGAGCTGCCCACGGCGGCGCGAGGGCTGTAGGTCGTCTTCGTCCTCGAACGGCGTGTAGCCGTCCGAGGGCTGTGGGTCGTCCTCGTCGCTGACCCGTCCGTGGCGGCGAGACGATCGTTGCTCGTCTTCGTCGTCGCCGAAGTGCTCGCCGCGAAGCGAGCGCTGCGGGCCGTCTTCGTCGTCGAACCGCGTGTAGCGGTCCGAGGACTGCCAGTCGGGCTCCTCGTCGAGCCGCGAGGGCGGTCGGTCGCCTTCGTCGGCGAACCGCGAGAGGAGCGGGGTGCGGTGGTGGTCGTCGCCGCCGAACCGCTCGCGGCGGCGCGGAGGTCGTTCGTCGAATCGGTCGTGATCTTCGAAGTCGTGCAGGCGCACTGGTGGGTTCTCCTGGTTCAGGGATGCCCCACCGGGCGCGTGATCAGCCTCGGGGGGCGGGTGGGCTTGGGCGCAGACGGGCCCGCACAGTCATCACCACAGGCACCTCCCCGCTCGCTCACACCCCGGCTCCCTGCCGGACGTCTCCCAGCTTGCCCGGCCGCCCCGGCGCCGCGCAACCGAATTGCGCGAACGGTCCGTTCGTGCCCTTTCCTTGAATTCCGGCCGTCGCGGTGGTCACGATGATCAGGCAGGCCGAACGAGGAGGAGCGGGATGGATGCGTACGACGTCGTGGTCGTCGGTGGCGGGCACAACGGGCTGGTCGCGGCGGCCTACCTGGCGCGGGCCGGCCGGTCGGTCCTCGTGCTGGAGCGGCGCGGCGAGACCGGTGGCGCCGCTGTGTCGTTCCGCGCGTTCGACGGCGTCGACGTCCGGTTGTCGCGCTACTCGTACCTGGTCAGCCTGCTGCCCAGGAAGATCATCGCGGACCTCGGTCTGGACGTCGCGCTGCGGCGGCGCCGGATGTCGTCGTACACGCCCTCCGGCGATTCGGGTCTCCTTGTCGACACGGGCGACGAAGGCCGGACCGCCGAGTCGTTCCGGGCGCTCACCGGCTCCACCGCGGACTACGCGGCGTGGCGCCGGTTCTACGAGCTGACCGGGCAAGTTGCCGAACGCACCTTCGGCACGCTGACCGAGCCACTTCTGTCCGAAGTGGACTTCCGGGCCCGGGTCGATGACGCCGAAGCGTGGTCGATGCTGTTCGAGCGGCCGATCGGCGAGGCGCTCACCTCGTGGTTCGGTGACGACACGGTGCGCGGCGTGGTGCTGACCGACGCGCTGATCGGCACGTTCGCGGCCGCCGATGCCGAGGACCTCCGGCAGAACCGCTGCCTGCTCTACCACGTGATCGGCAACGGGACGGGCGACTGGGACGTGCCGGTCGGCGGCATGGGCGCGGTCACCGGCTCGCTGGCCGCGGTGGCTTCCGCGGCGGGCGCGAAGCTCGTCACCGGTGCTGAGGTGCTGGCGATCGACCCCGGCGGCGAGGTGCGCTACCGGCACGCCGACACCGAGCACGTCGTGCGCGGTGGGCACGTCCTGGCGAACGTCGCGCCGCCCACCCTGGCGCGGTTGCTGGGGGAAGAGAGCACCGACCGGCCGGAGGGTGCGCAGCTGAAGGTGAACATGGTGCTGTCCCGGCTGCCGAAGCTGCGGGACCCGGGCGTCGACCCGGCCGAGGCGTTCGGCGGCACGTTCCACGTCAACGAGACCTTCACCCAGCTGGAGACGGCGTACCGCGAGGCGGCGGCGGGGAAGATCCCCACGCTGCCGCCGTGCGAGATCTACTGCCACTCGCTGACCGACCCGTCGATCCTGGGTCCGGCCGAGCGGGCCGCCGGCGCCCAGACGTTGACGTTGTTCGGGCTGCACATGCCCGCGCGGCTGTTCGAGGGACGCAACGACGAAGCGCGCGAAGAGGCGCTGCGCGCGACGCTGGCTTCGCTGAACAGCGTGCTCGCCGAGCCGATCGAGGACTGCCTGCTGACCGGGCCGGACGGGAAACCGTGCGTGGAGGCGAAAACGCCGCTGGACCTGGAGGCCGAGCTCGGGCTGCCGGCCGGGCACATCTTCCACCGGGACCTGGCGTGGCCGTTCGCGGCGGACCCGGCGCAGGCCGGCCGCTGGGGCGTCGAGACGCCGCACGAGCGCGTGCTCTTGTGCGGCGCGGGAGCGGTGCGAGGAGGTGGTGTCAGCGGCATCCCCGGCCACAACGCGGCAATGGCCGTGCTGGGAAAGGGTTCCTGACCCACGATCCGCACCGGCGGTCGGTTCGCGCTAGACCACCGGCGGGCGGCGGACGTCGTAGAGGTCCCAGTCCAGCTGCCAGAACGCGTCGATGCCGTGCTCGCGGATGTACTCCCGCTCGATGTCGTGCACCGGGAAGCAACCGGCGATGCTGATGGGCGCGCCACCGCAGTCGAGCAGGGTGTACTGGTCCGCGTCGAGGCCGGCGGGCGCCGAGACGGCGAACGCGGTCATGTCGGACTCCGGCGCGATCGGCTCGCCGAAGTCGATGGTGTCGCCGTAGACGAACGGGCAGGTGCCGCGCAGGTGTTCGGCCAGGTACCCGATGGCCAGGGCCCAGACCGGGTCGTCGGAGCGGACGCTGATCCACAGCTCCGGCTTCACCCCGTGCCACTCCGCGTGGTCGGCGAGGGAGAGGCCGTAGGTCGCGCCAGTCAGGTAGCGCGGCTCGGGTTCGCCGGCGTAGACGAGCGAGATGACGTCGTCGAGCCCGGCGTGGGTGGACGGGATCGGCTGCAGCCGGGGGTCGGTGCTCCCGGTCAGGGTGTCGAGATGGGCGACATACCGCTCGGCACGGCTCGGCATGGCGCGCAGCATACGGCGGTCCGGGTGCCCGCGCGGGGGAATCCGGGTCGCCCCGGCGCGGCACGGTCGGGCAGGGTGGGGAGCATGCGAGTGCTCGTGATCGGAAGCGGAATCGGCGGTGCCGCCACGGCCTACCACCTGGCGGGCCGGGGTGCGGAAGTGATCGTGGCGGACGCGGCCCGGCCCGGCACTGCCACCGAGGCCGGCGCCGGGATCGTCAGTCCCTGGACGTCACGCTGGGAGGACGCGGTGTACCCGCTCGCGGCAGCCGCGGGCCGGTACTACCGCGAGTTCACGGCGGAACTGGCCGAGCTGGGCGAGGAGTCGTCGTTCGAGGTCGTCGGCGGGATGATCGTCTCGGCCGAGGAGTCCGAGCTCGCCGAGGCGCGGGAGCGGCTGGCCGCGCGGGCGGCGGACGCGCCGGAGATCGGCGAGGTCCGCTCGCTCGACCCGGCCCAGGCCCGGGAGCTGTTCCCGGCGCTGGCGCCCGGGCTGAGCGCGGTGCACCTGTCCGGCGCCGGCCGCGTCGACGGGCACCAGCTGCGCCGGGCCCTGCTGGCCGCCGCCGAGCGGAAGGGCGCGAAGTTCGTCGAGGGTGAGGTCGCCTTCCGCGCCGACGGCACAGTGGCGGGTGAGGCGGGCCCGCTCGAAGCGGACAGCGTCGTGGTGGCGGCCGGCGCGTGGAGCCGCGAGCTGCTGGCGCCACTGGGCGTCGACGTGCCGGTGACGCCCCACCGCGGCCAGATCAGCCACTTCGACCTGCCCGGTACCGACACGTCGGCGTGGCCGGTGGTCCTGCCACGCACCAGCCACTACCTGCTGGCCTTCGGCGGCGGCCGGGTGGTCGCGGGCGCGACACGCGAGACGGAGTCCGGCTTCGACTACCGGGTGACCGCCGCCGGCCAGCGTGAGGTGCTGGACAACGCCCTGACGATCGCACCCGGCCTGGCAGAAGCCACGCTCGCCGAGACCCGAGTGGGCTTCCGCCCGGGCACCCCGGACGGCCTCCCGGTGCTGGGCAGCATCCGCCCGGGCCTGACGATCGCGACGGGCTTCGGCGCAGGCGGCCTGACGAACGCCCCGTACGCCGGAAAGCTGGTGGCGGCGGTGGCGCTGGGCGAGGATCCAGGCTTCGACCTGAGCCCGTTTGCCTTGGACCGCTTCTAGCCCTGGACCGCGTCCGACTGCGGACTGCTTTCTCTTGCGGGCTGGTTCAGCCTGCGGACTTGCGGTCCTGAACGCTTCAACCGCGGGCTGGCGGTGCCCGACCGGGCGGCTTTCGACGGATCCGTTCCGGCTCGCGATCGGCCGCGCCGAGTCGCAGGTTCTGGTGCGGGTCGGGACGGCCGCGTCGAGTCGCGGCCGGTTCTGGTGCGGGTCGGGTCGGCGGCGCCGGGTTGCGGGCAGGTCCGGATCGAGTCAGCGGGCGTCGCGGCAGAGACGACCGTGCTGTGCCGCGATCGGCGCTGTGGCGTGGCCCGGTGTCGGCGGGGAGTGTCAGCCTTCGGTGATCAGGTCCAGTGCGTGGTCGCCGGTGCGTTCCACCACCAGGCCCGCCTTGCGGATCACCTTGGCCAGCTGGTCCACAGTGGACGGTTCGGCGCGGGTGACCGCCAGCACGTGGGCCAGGCGGCCCTTGTAC
This sequence comes from Amycolatopsis sp. NBC_00348, assembly GCF_036114655.1. Classification (NCBI taxonomy): domain Bacteria; kingdom Bacillati; phylum Actinomycetota; class Actinomycetes; order Pseudonocardiales; family Pseudonocardiaceae; genus Amycolatopsis; species Amycolatopsis sp. NBC_00348. Next base: position 10,615,015 of record NZ_CP107994.1, read on the forward strand.
GCCTTGTTGAAGTGGCTGACCGTTCCGCGCTCGCCGTTGGCCTTCTCGGTGACCACTCGGACCGTCACGGCGTCCGGGCGGAGGTTGGCGAACGCCGAGTACGTGCCCGAGCGGAGGTCGACCACCAGGTCGTCGATGTTCTGCAGCACCGGCTCGAGCACCGGCTTCCACATGGCGCGGATGGTGCCGAGCGCGGGCAGGGAGTTGCCGCCCGAGAGGCGGTACGCCGGGATCGGGTCGGTCGCCGAGACCACGCCGAACAGCGAGGACGTCACCGCCAGCCGGCGGTGGGCCTTCGCCAGCCCGGCCCTCGTGAAGCTCTTGACGTCGAGCGCGTCGTAGAGGACGCCGGTGTAGCGGCGCAGGGCCGGCATCGTCGGGGACGTCCACAGCTGCGCGTTGCGGATGACCTCGCCGGCCTGGCGCTCGGTGATGCCCAGGGCCGCGATGCTGGCCGGGACGTCGCCCGCCAGCTCGACGAGCGCGTCGGCGAGCTTCGCGCGCGTCGGGTTCAGCTCGGGGAACGACAGGGCGGCGTGGTCCAGCGGGGCGCCGCGGCCGCCGTCGGCCTTGGTCTCGGAAGGGGGGAGGAGCACCAGCACGCACTGAGCGTAAATCGGGATGCGTGGCCGGTGCCGCCCGGCCTAGCCTCGGCGCATGGACCTGACCTGGCGTCCCCTCACGCTCGACGACGACGCGGCCCTCGCCGGGCTCTACGCCGCCGCCGAGGAGGTCGACCGCACGGGTGAGCACTTCAGCACCGAAGACCTCCGCGAGGAGCTCGAAGGCCCCAACATCGACCTGGCCACGGCCAGCACCGGCGCCTGGGTGGGCGATCGGCTCGTCGGTTACGGCCTCGTCCGCCGCCGGGACGCCGCGAACCCGGTGCACATGATCCGGCTCCAGTCGGTCGTGCACCCGGACCACCGCGACGACGCCGTCGGCGCGCACCTGGCCGAGTGGTTCACCCGGACGAGTCGCGAGGTCCACGAGCGCGCCTTCCCGGGCGCGCCGCTCGAACTGCACCACGGCAGCCACCAGAACGAGCGCTGGATCGCCGGGGTGCTCGCCGCGGCCGGTTACGAGCACCAGCGGACGATGGTGGACATGCGCGTCAGCCTCGCCGACCTGCCACCGCAGCCGCCGCTGCCGGACGGCGTCGAGCCCGTGCCGTTCGACTTCGGGTACGACCTCGCGACGCTCGACGCCCGCAACGACACTTTCGGCGACCACTGGGGCAGCACCGCCTACGAGCCCGGCGCCTGGCGCCACCTCGTCACCGGCTCCAAGGACTTCCGGCCCGACCTGTCGTTCCTGGTCCTCGACGGCGAGAAGGTCCTGGCCTTCGTGCTCAGCCACTTCTACGCGTCCGAAGCCGAAGCGACCGGCACCCGCGAGCACTACGCGACCTGGGTGGGCACCCGGGACGCGCTACGCGGCCGCGGGGTCGCCTCCGGGCTGCTCGGCCACACCGTCCTGGCGGCGAAGGCGGCCGGGTTCGAGCGGTCGGCGCTGAACGTCGACGTCGACAACGCGCACCGGGCGCTCGGCGTCTACGAGCGGTGCGGGTTCCGCGTCGAAGACGAATGGCACGTGTACGTCAAGCCGGTGGCACGAGGTTGAGCAGCTCCTCGCCCCGCGCGTACCGCCGCAGCTGGTCCGCGGCCAGCTTCTTGGCGCGCGGGTAGAACGACGCCGAGCCACCCGCGATGTGCGGCGTCAGGACGACGCCCGGAACCGTCCACAGTGGATGGTCGGCCGGCAGCGGCTCCGGGTCCACGACGTCGAGGGCGGCACGGAGCCGCCCGGCTCGCGTCTGCGCCAGCAGGGCTTCCGTGTCGATCGCCGTGCCTCGGCCGACGTTGACCACCAGGGCGCCGCCGGGGAGCGCGGCCAGCTCGGGGGCTCCGAGCAGGCCACGCGTCGCCGGGGTGTCGGGCAGCACGAGCACCACGATGTCGGCCTCGGGCAGCAACGAGGGCAGCTCGGCGACGCCGTGCACGGCCGCGTCCGGACGCGCGCGGCTCGCCACCCTGGTCACCAGCGCTTCGGCCGCCAGCAGCTGGCGCTCGATCGCCTGCCCGATCGAGCCGTAGCCGACCAGGAGCACCCGGCTGTCCGCGAGCGACCGCGTGTGCTCGCGAACCCACTCCCGGCGCTCCTGCTGGGCGAACCAGCGGGGCAGGTCCCGCTGGCTCGCGTGGATCAGCGCCAGTGTGTGCTCGGCGACGCTCAGGTCGTGCAGGCCGCGTCCGTTGGCCAGGCGAACGCCGGCGGGCAGCAGCGGGACCAGGGCCTCCACCCCGGCCGACAGGGCCTGCACCACGCGCAACGAGGGCAGGTCCTTGATCAGGCGGGGTGGCTCCGGTCCGCGGTCGTACGGCAGCACGTAGAACTCGACACCGTCGAGGGCCGGCGGAGGCGCGCCAAGGCCGTCGTAATACGCGGCCTCGATCCCCTCCGGCACTTCGATGTCGGTCCACGGCAGCAGTACGCGAGCGCTCATGCCGCCAGTTCTACCCGCGCCGCCGCGGCGACGCGGGGTGGACCGGCAGCCGGGAACTACCCGTCGTGCGAACCGGACACGCAGAACTCGTTGCCCTCGGGATCCGAGAGCACCGTCCACGCGAAGCCCGGTACCTCGTGCTGCGCCTGCTCGGTCGCGCCGAGCGCCACCAGCCGTTTCACCTCCTGTTCCCGGTCTTCGGCACCGAGATCGATGTGGACCCTGTTCTTGCCGACGCGTGGTTCGGGCACCCGCTGGAGCCCCAGCGACAGCCCGCCCTCCGGTGGGGCGAGGAACAGGAACTCGCCCTCGAAGTCCTGGGCGACGGTCGTGCCGAGCGCCGCCGTCCAGAACTCCGCGAGCCCGCGCGGATCCGCGCAGTCGATCGTGATCATGGCCATGCGAAGTTTCATGACCGGAACGCTAGCGATCACCACCGACAAAAACGGGCGCTCGGCTAACCCGTTGGAGTCACGGCAGGGGGAGTGACTACCCTGAGCGGGACTTTCACACCCGCTTGGCGCAGGGAGCCCCGCAGTGATCACCAGGACTTCGTCGTTGTTCCTTCGCACGTTGCGCGAGGATCCGGCGGACGCCGAGGTACCGAGCCACCGGCTCCTGGTACGCGCCGGCTACGTCCGCCGGGTCGCCCCGGGCGGGTACTCGTGGCTGCCCCTGGGCCTGCGCGTGCTGCGCCGTGTCGAGGCCGTCGTGCGCGACGAGATGAACGCCATCGGCGCGCAGGAGATCCAGTTCCCCGCGCTGCTGCCGAAGGAGCCCTACGAGGCGACCGGCCGCTGGACCGAGTACGGCGACAGCCTCTTCCGCCTGAAGGACCGCAAGGGTGCCGACTACCTGCTCGGCCCGACCCACGAAGAGCTCTTCACCCTGACGGTCAAGGGCGAGTTCAGCTCGTACCGCGACTACCCCGTCACGCTCTACCAGATCCAGACGAAGTACCGCGACGAAGCGCGCCCCCGCGCCGGGATCCTGCGCGGCCGCGAGTTCGTCATGAAGGACTCGTACTCCTTCGACCTCGACGACGAGGGCCTCGAGCGCTCCTACCAGGCGCACCGCGCCGCCTACACCAAGCTGTTCGACCGCCTCGGCCTCGAGTACGTCGTGGTCAAGGCGACGTCGGGGGCGATGGGCGGCTCGGCGTCGGAGGAGTTCCTCGCGGTCGCCGAGACCGGTGAGGACACCTACGTCCGCAGCACCGAGTCGGGCTACGCGGCGAACGTCGAAGCCGTCGTGACGCCCGCGCCGGCCGCGCAGCCGACCGAAGGCCGGCCCGAGGCGCAGGAGCACCACACGCCGGGCACGCCGACCATCGAGTCGCTGGTGAACTTCCTCAACGCGGCCGGGCTCGGCCGCGAGTTCACCGCCGCCGACACGCTGAAGAACGTCATGCTCAAGGCGCGTCAGCCGGGTGCGAAGGAGTGGGAGCTGGTCTGCGTCGCGCTCCCCGGTGACCGCGAAGTGGACATGAAGCGCCTCGAAGCGTCGCTCGAGCCCGCCGAGGTCGAGCTGCTCGAAGAGGCCGACTTCAAGGCGAACCCGTTCCTGATCAAGGGGTACATCGGCCCGAAGGCGCTGCAGGACAACGGCGTGCGCTACCTCGCCGACCCGCGGATTGCGCCTGGCACCGCCTGGGTCACCGGGGCCGACAAGGCCGACCACCACGTCATCGACCTGCTCGCCGGCCGTGACTTCACCCCGGACGGCACCGTCGAGGCCGCCGAGGTCCGCGAGGGCGACGCGTCGCCGGACGGCCACGGCACCCTGGTCGCCGCGCGTGGCATCGAGATCGGGCACATCTTCCAGCTCGGCCGCAAGTACGCCGACGCCTTCGAGCTGGACGCGCTCGGCCCCGACTCCAAGCCGATCCGCATCACGATGGGCTCCTACGGCGTGGGCGTCTCACGGCTGGTCGGCGTGCTCGCCGAGCAGAACCACGACGAGCTCGGCCTGATCTGGCCGCGCGAGGTGTCGCCGTTCGACGTGCACATCGTCATCGCGGGCAAGGACGACGCGGTGCGCGCCGGCGCCGAGAAGCTCGCCGCCGAGCTCGACACGGCCGGTCTCGAGATCATCCTCGACGACCGCAAGGCGACCCCGGGCGTCAAGTTCGCCGACGCCGAGCTGGTCGGCGTGCCGACCATCCTGGTGGTCGGGCGCGGCCTGGCCAACGGCGTCGTCGAGGTCAAGGACCGGCGCACCGGCGAGCGCGAAGAGATCGCGGTCGACGCCGTCGTCGAGCACCTGGTCAAGCTCGTCCGGTCGTAATGGGCCTGTTCCGGCGGCGGGACGAGACAACGCCGGGGTACGAGGACAACGCGGCGCTCCGCGGGTTCGGTGGTTACGAGCCCGCGGACGCGCCGCGCTTCCCATCCGGCGGCTTCGGGACTCCGCCGGCCGAGGCGCCGCACGTCGAGACTCCGCATATCGAGCCGCCTCGTGCTGAGCCGAAGCGGATCCGTCCCGCCGCGAAGCCGCCGAAGTGGCGACGCTCGTCGCGGGCGCCGTGGGTCGGGCTGGTCCTGATCGCGCTGATCGCCGGGGTGCTGAACGCTTTCGGCGTCGGCAAGCCGCACCGGCCGTCGTCGACGCCGGCACCGCTGCCGCCACTGGTCGTGACGCCGTCGCCGCGGGTGACCGTGCCCGCCGCGGTGAGCGGCTGGCTGTCCGTCGCGGGCAAGGACGGCTCGTACGCCTACGACGTGCCGCCGAACTGGGAACCCGCGCCCACCACGGTGCACGGCTGGGAGAAGACCGGCGCGGCCCCGGGCATCACGCTCGTCACGAGCGCGTTCCTGGGCCGGAACTTCTGCCAGAAGAACGACCTCGGCGGCGCGGGCGTCAAGACCGAACCCCTGGGCGACCCCGGCGCCGCGGCGCGCAAGGCCGTCACCGACCTCGGCGTGAGCGCGTACAGCCCGGACAACGGGCCGCTGGCCACGGTGATGCCGGACGCGGGCACGGACGCCCAGGTCACGAAGGCCGACGGCACCAAGGCGCCGGCCCGGATCGTCGTCGCCGACGTGATCCCGTCGGACACCGGGGAATGCGCGGCGAAGCACGCGGTGGTCGCGGCCATGGCCTTCACCGGCGCCGACGCCGTGACGTCGGGTGTCGTGGTGGCGTACGCGGACGCCGACCGGTCCGGGCCCACGATCCGCGAAGACCTGGTGCGGATCCTCCAGAGCTATCGGTTCGTCCCGGCGGCGGACCGCGGCACGATGACGCCGCCGCCGACCACCTACCGCTGAACGTCGGGGTCCGGCAGGCTGGGCCCATGGACAAGCGGCTCGCACGGCTTCGCGCGGGTGCGTTCGGCGTCCTGGGCGTCGCCGGGTTCCTGCTCCTCTTCGGACCGCTGCTGGCCAAGGCCTGGGGCTGGACGACGCGCAGCCGCAGCCCTGAGTGGTGGGGTGCGGCCGGGCAGTGGGCGGGGGCCGTCGGCACCGTCGCGGCCGTGGCCGTCGCGCTGTGGATCGCCATCCGGGACGGGCGGGTGGCCCGGAAGGACCGGCGGCAGCGGGACGCGCGCGAGCGGCAGGAACAGGCCGCGAAGGTCACCGCGTGGATCGAACGGGTCGAGCACCGGACCTGCATGGTCGTGGCCAACGCCAATGCCGAGGCGATCAACCACGTCGTCGTGTCGTTCGACCTCGTGCAGAGCCTGCCGATGACCGGCTCCACCCTGCACCGCGGGCCGGAGATCGAAGACGACGAATACCTCTACGCCGTGCTGCCACCGGGGAAGTGGCGCATGGCGGTCCCCGAAGCGCGGCTCGGCACGGAACTGACGCCCGGGGTGATGGTCGCGTTCAGCGACTCGCACAACGGGCACTGGCTCCGGCTGACCGACGGCGCCCTGATCGAGAAGGACCAGAACGTCGTCAGCCGGCGGAAAATCCTTTTCCCGCAACGGATCAGCGTCCCCGAGAGCTACTGACCAGCTTCGCCAGTTCGCGCAGCCGGACGTCCGGCAGGTACGCGCGGCTCAGCGCCAGGCCGATGCGCGGCAGGTCGGCTTCGTCGCGGAACGCCAGGTACAGCGGGACGTGCCGCGGCTGGAACTTCGCCTTGAACGCGTGCAGCGAACGGAACCCGTAGTACGGCTCCATCACGCGGCCCAGCGACTCCAGCGTCCGGTCGATCGTGCGCGTGGGCGCCCCGTCGGCGCTGCGGGCCAGCGGAGCACCCGACAGCGAGACGAACCGGGCACCTTCGGAGCGGAAGGCCACGCAGGCCGACGCGATGAGGAACTCCATCACCGGCCGGAAGCCGTGGGCGCTGCGGCGCATGACGTCCAGCGTCCAGCCGCCGACCTTGCCCGCACCCGTGTAGACCGGGAGCCAGGACGTCACGCCGTGGACGACGCCCTCGGCGTCCACCGCGAGGCCGACGCGGGTCGCCGGGTCCATCGCCTCGTCGAGGCCGCCGAGGGTGAAACCCATCTCCGGCATGGCCTTGTCCGACATCCACTCCTCCGACAACGCCCGGACCTGGGCGAGGATGGGTTCCGGCTGGTCGGCCAAGCGGACCAGCCGGAAGTCGATGTGCTGCTTGGCCGCCTTGTTCAGCGCGGACCGGACGTCCTGCCACGCCTTGCCGCGGAACTCGAGGCCGTCGAGGTCGAGCACGTTGTCCTCGGCCACCTGGACGTGCTGCCAGCCCAGCTCGCCCGTCGCCGCGACGGTGGCCTCGGTCGCCGAGAACACGCACGGCACCAGGCCGGAGTTCTCGCACATGGCGGCGAACTCGGTGACCGTCGCGGCCGCGGTGCCGTCCGGCGCGATCGGGTCGCCGAGCGCGACGGCGACGCCGGCGTGCTTGCGGTAGGCGAGGTAGGAGCGGCCGTCCTCACGGACGAAGTACGTGTTGCGCGGCCACGTCGTCATCCACGACAGCGTGCTGCCACCGTGCCGCCCGAGCAGCGTGCGGGCCAGCGCGACCCCCGGGCCCTGGGCGTGGCGCCGCAGCCTGCGTCGCGAAGGCACGCGGAAAGCGTGACGTCCGGCGATCAGGACGATCAGCTCGACCGTCCACAAGAGATTGTCCACGAAGAACAGCGGCAGCCCGGCGGTGTCGTAGTCGCCGCCGAAGACGTCGGCCAGGCCGATCAGGGTGGCGGTCGCGAGCCCTTGCAGCGTCACGAACACCGAGAGCGCGACGGCCCAGCGCCACGCGACCCGGCCGCCCTTGCGCAGGCCGTTGAGCATCGGCACCACCAGCAGGACGAGGATCGCCAGCTCCGGCGCCGTCAGCGAAACGCCTTCCGCGGAACCGAAGGGGCCGTCGCCGGGCACCAGGAACATCACGACTTCGGCGACGGTGAGCAGCAGCAGGCCGGCGACGGTCAGCAGCCGCCACTCCCGCACGTTCGGCCCCGCGGTGTCGGTCGTGCCGCGCGGGCCGACGAGCCGCTTCCCGAGCGGGATGGCCAGCGCCAGCGCGAAGAAGTGGACGAGGTCGGCGAGCGTGCCGACGTAGATGATCGCGACGCCGGCGTACACGCAGAGCCCGGCCCGCAGCCGCAGGCGCCACGGGGGCCGCAGCGTCGCGCTGGCGACCGCGACGGCGGCGAGCGCGCCGCCGGAGAACCCGACGTCGAGACTGCCCGCCATCCGCTCGGCCCACAGCCAGCCGGAGTTGCGGCTCAGCGCGAGGAACTGGGTGGCGACGAGCACCGAGACGAACTGGCCGCCGATCGTCACGGCCATCGCGCGCCGCGTCCCCAGCTGCCACTCGGCGAAGCCCGCGAAGAGCGCGAAGCTGCCGACCATCGGGAGGTAGTACCAGGGGATGACGGCGAAGAAGGGCCCGGTGAGCATCGTCCACCAGCGGCCCACCTCCAGCGACGGCAGCCCGTAGGCGACGAACGGGTAGGCCGCGCGGTCTTCGGCGGCGCTCCAGAGCGCCCCGGTCGCGACGGCCAGCACGAGCATGGCGAGGACGACGCTGCTGGTGAACGGCAGTCGTCGCCTCAGTACCGCGACCGTGCCGCGGATGCGTCCCCCTCCGGCGGGCAGGCCCACCGACGCTGTTTCAGTCATGCTCAGAAGTCTGGCGAGCGCGGCCGCTCCCGACATCCGACGCCAGAGCGAGATTTCCCTTAGGGGAGTCCTCCTCCGGAGTGAGGGTCATCCCGGTCCCGAGGACGATGACCTTCGGGGTCGTCAGCCGAGGACGGCACTCCGCACGGCGTCGATGTCGGCCAGATCCGGCAGCACGGTGTGCGCGCCGGCCGCCCGCAGCGCGTCCGCGGGGTACTGCCCGGTCGCGACGGCGACGGCGATCGCGCCATGGGCCAGCGCGGCTTCGACGTCGCTCGGGGTATCGCCGATGACGACCACGGCGTCGGCGGCGAACGGCGTCCCGTGCTTGGCCACCGCCTGCGCGACGGCGTGCGGGACCAGGTCCGGGCGGTGCGCCGAGAGCGTGCCGTAACCGCCGATCTCCAGGTCGAGGTGCTCGTCCAGGCCGAACGCGGCGAGCTTGTGCCGCGAGATCTCCGGCAGGTTGCCGGTGACCAGGGACTGGACGACTTCGTCGTGCCCGGCGAACGCGGTCAGCGCCGCCGCGGCGCCCGGCAGGGCCCGGCCGCTGGTGGGCAGGTGGACGACGGCGCGCTCGGACTCCGCGATCAGCGCCTTCCAGAGCGCTTGGAGCAGCTCCTCGGTCGGCTCGATACCGTGCGCGGTGAGCAGGTCGCTGCTGATCGCCCGCTCGGTGCGGCCCCCGAAGTCGGGGTAGGTCTTCAGCTCGGCGCCGGTCGTCGCGGCCAGGGCCGCGGTGTACCAAGCGGCGCCGAGGCCGGTGTAGTCCACCAGCGTGTGGTCGATGTCCCAGAGCACCAGCCGCGTCTTCGTCACGGGTCCGAGGTTACCGGCGTCACTATTCAACACGTGTTGACTTCTTCGGCGACGGCTCTTACCGTGAGATTAATTCAACGCATGAAGAATAAGTGGAGGTTGTCATGACCGGTCCTGTCCGGCGCCCCGCCGGGGCCCTCGCCCTGGTCGCCGCCGTGGCCGGCGCGCTGGTGGCGGTGGTGCTCGGGTTCCTCACCTTCGGTGCGCAGGCCACCGTCGCGCCGGACGGCGTCCCGGTCGCGGTCGCCGCCCCGCCGGAGGTCGCGCAACGCATCGCCGCGCACGGCGGCGGCCAGCTCGAGTGGACCGTCGCGACCCCGGCCGACGCGCGGAAGCTGTTGGAGGACAAGCAGGTCTACGGCGTGCTCGAACTCGGGCCGGGACCGTCCGCGACGGTCGTCACCTCGGGCGCGGTCAACCCGGCGGGCACGCAGGTCGCGCAGCAGGCGCTGACCGGCGCCGCGAGCGCGCTGGCCGGAGCGCCGAAGCAGGAGGTGCTGCACCCGGTGAGCCTCGCCGGGCGGACCGCGCCGCTGGCCGCGAGCGCCCTCGCCTGGATCGGCGCGCTCGTCGCCGGGCTCGCGGTGACGCAGCTGGCGAAGCGCACCGGACGCACTCTCGGCGCGGGCGCCCGCCTGCTGCAGATCACCGGGGCCGGCGTGCTGATCACGGCCGTGGTGGCCGGGTTCTTCGCGCTGTGGGACGCCGCGCTGCCGCTGACCGCCGGCGTCCTCGGCTTCGTGTTCCTGGCCGCGACGGCGTTCGCGGCCGTGCAAGCCGGCCTGCTGCGCCTGCTCGGCCTGCGCGCGATGGCCGTGCTCGGTCCGCTCTACCTGGTCGCGCCCGCGGTCGCCGGGCAGGTGCCGGAGCTGCTGAACCCGGCCTACCGCACGCTGCTCTGGTCGTGGACGCCGTTCCGCTTCTCGGCCGAAGGCCTGCGCAGCCTGCTGCAGGGCGTACCGGACGCGCCTGACGTCACCACCGGCGTCTGGGTGCTCGGCGCCCTGCTGGCCACCGGGCTCGCGGTCGCGCTCTGGCCCGGCCGGTCAGCCCGCGAGGAAGCTGAACCGCACGCGGCGGACCGGGTTGTCGAGGTTGGTGTCCACTAGGCAGATCGACTGCCAGGTGCCCAGCGCGAGCACGCCGCCGAGCACCGGGACCGTCGCGTAGGGCGGCACCAGAGCGGGAAGCACGTGGTCACGGCCGTGACCCGGGCTCCCGTGCCGGTGCCGCCAGCGGCCGTCACGGGGGAGGATCCCGTCGAGCGCGGTCAGCAGGTCTTCGTCGCTGCCCGCGCCTGTCTCGAGGATCGCCAGGCCCGCGGTGGCGTGCGGGACCCAGACGTGCAGCAGCCCGTCGTGCGCGTCCGCGTCGCGCAGGAACGACTCGGCCTCGTGCGTGAGGTCGTGGACGACGGCCTCGGCGCCGGTGCGGACCTCGATCTCGGTGGAGTACATGGACTCCAGCCTAAGGAGCGGCCACCAGTTCCGCGGGTTGCCGGGTCAAGGTGCCGAGGCGGGTGAAGGCGAAGACGGCCAGCCCCGCCAGCAGCACCGCGCCGGCGGCGTACGGGACCGTCGGCGAGATCTCGTACAGCCCGGTGCCCAGCAACGGCCCGCCCATGAACGCCAGCGCGCTGGCGGACCCGACCAGCCCGGCGACGGCGCCCTGCTCCTCGCGCGTCGCGAGCAGCGTCGGCGCGGACATGAACCCCGGGGTGGCGAACCCCATCCCCGCGCCGAGCACGGCGACGCCCGCGCCGAGCAGGAGCCCGCCGGAAGCGACGGTCACCAGCAGCATCCCGCCGGTCATGACGACCGCGCCCACCCGGATGAGCCGCACCGGTGTCCACTTCAGCCGCGGCACGGCCAGCACCTGGACGAGGATGATCAGCCCGGCGCCGGCCAGCATGACCAGGCTGGTCACCCGGCTCGTGTCCTGCGCGGCCAGGCCCAGCCGGTCCTGCACCAGGAAGCCGACGGTCATGAGCACGATCGCGAGCGCGAGGTACAGGCCGAACCCGATGAGCAGGAACGGCCACATCCGCCGGTCGGCCGGGCTGACCTTCACCTGGGGAGCCCGCACTTCCCGCGCCGGCGGCTTCGGCAGGCCGATCGCGACCAGCACGGCGATCACGGCCAGGATGACCGGCGCGACGTAGATCGGCACGGTCAGCCCGGCGAGGCTCAGCACGCCGCCGAGCGCCGGCCCGACCGCGAGCGCGAGCCCTTGCGCGGCACCGAACATCGACATCCCCCGCACCCGCTCGGCGGGCCCCGGCGTCAGGTCGGCGATGTACGACTGCGCTGTCACCGGTGTCGCGGCCCACGCGAGGCCGAACACGACCCCGCGGGTGAGCAGCACCAGCGTGAACAGCACCGGCACCGCCAGGGTGCCGCCGAGCCCGAGCCGGGCGACGAGCGCGAACGCCAGGAGCGCGATCATCGCGCCGGCCAGGGAGATCAGCAGCACCGGCCGGTGGCCCCACGACGCGCCGCGGCGCCCCCAGAACGGGCTCGCCAGCACGACGCCCGCCCCGCCGACGGCCCACACGGCGCCCAGCGCCAGCTCGCTGAACCCGAACTCGCGGGCCAGTGGCGGCAGGATCGGGTTCAGCATCTGCTGCCCCGCCATCAGCCCGAACACGGCCAGGCACACCACCAGGATGCCTCGCCGGTTCGCGCTCACGCCGCGGCCCGTTCGTGCTCGGTGCCCGACCGCGGCGTGATGGACAGCAGGTCGGCGGGCTCTTCGACGGCCAGCCGGTGCCACCGGCCGGGCGGGACGATGAACGACTGCCCGGCCCTCAGCGTGGTCACGGGCTCGGGCCCCTCGTCTCTCAGGTAGACGCGTAGCGCGCCGGCGAAGACGAAGAGCACCTCGTGCCCGTTCGGGTGCCGCTCCCAGTAGTCGGCGTGGACGGCGGTGTCGCTCTCGGCGTGGAACGCGCCGAGGCTCCACAGGCTCGCAGCGTCACCCGCCAGTGCTTCGCGGCGGTCGCCCGGGCCGGACGCCTCGACGACGCCGCCGGGTCGTAGGTGGATCATGGTCTTGAACAGGTCGTAGTTTTCGAACATGTTCCGAAAGTAGCACGCGCGCCGGACGGGTGTCGACCGGCATGATGGACGGCATGCCACGACCCATCGGCCGCCCGCCGACGACTTCGCGCTCGCAGATCCTCGAAGCGGCGCGGGTGATCCTCGACGGCGAGGGCTGGCACAAGCTGACGGTCCGGCGGCTGGCCACCGAGCTGGGCGTCGGCACGACGACGCTCTACCACCACGTCCGCGACAAGGACGACCTGCTGATCCAGCTGCTCGACTACTACGCCTCCCGGCTGAAGCGACCCGAGATGCCGGCGGACCCGCGCGAGCGGATCGTCGTCGCGGCGACCGTGATGCACACCGCGCTGGCCGCCTGGCCGGAGGCGGTGGAGGTCCTGACGGCCGACGACCTGCTCGGCGAGTCGGCCCTGTGGATGGTCGACGCCATCGTCGGCGGGGCGATCGGCTGCGGCCGGACCCCGGAGGAGGCCGTGGAGCTGTACCGGAACATCTGGTACTACACGGCGGGGGAGATCCTGGTCCGCGTGCGAGCCGCGCGCCGCGCGGCAGCAGGCCGGCCGCGCTACCGCGACACGGTCTTCGAGAAGCTGGACGCGACCCGGTTCCCCAGCCTCTCGGCGATCGGGGAGCGCTGGCCGGAGCTGGCCGAACGCGACACCTTCGCGCGCGGTCTACGCGCGTTCGTCGACGGGATGCTCGCTCAGGAGTCCAAGTAGCGCAACACGGCCAGCACCCGGCGATTGTCCCCTTCGGACGGTGACAGCCCCAGCTTGCCGAAGATCGACGTCACGTACTTCTCCACCGAACCGGCCGAGAGGAACAGCTCCGCCGCGATCGCGGAGTTCGACCGGCCTTCCGCCATCAGGCCCAGCACCTCGCGTTCGCGCGGGGTGAGCCCGCTCAGCGCGTCCGTCTGGCGCGTTGCCGCGAACAGCTGGCGGACGACTTCGGGGTCGAGGACCGTTTCGCCGTCCGCGACCCGGCGCAGCGCGTCCAGGAAGTCCGACACCTCGGCGACGCGGTCCTTCAGCAGGTAGCCGACGCCGCCCGCGCGGTCGGCCAGCAGCTGCGACGCGTACTTCGTCTCGACGTACTGGGAGAACAGCAGGATCGCGCAGCCGGGCAGCTCGCCGCGCAACGCGATCGCCGCCCGCAGGCCCTCGTCGGTGTGCGACGGCGGCATCCGGATGTCCACTATGGACACATCGGGCGCGTGCTCGGTCACCGCCGCGCGCAGGGTCTCGGCGTCCTTGACCGCGGCGACGACCTCGTGGCCGCGGAAGGTCAGCAGCTCCACGAGGCCCTGGCGCAGGATGGTGGAGTCCTCCGCGATGACGATCCGCATGCCGCCGACCCTAGCGGGGCAGCGGGACCCGCGCGGTCACTTCGGTCGGACCGCCCGGCGGGCTGGTCACGGCCAGCTCGCCGTCGACCGTCCGCAGCCGCTCGGCGACCCCGGCCAGGCCGCCGCCGGGCACGATCCGAGCCCCGCCCGCGCCGGCGTCGCGGACGAGCAGCCACAGCACGTCCCGGTCCTCGCGGATCTCGACCAGCGTCGCGCCGCCGTGCTTCGCCGCGTTCGTCAGCAGCTCGGCGGCGCTGAAGTAGACGATCGTCTCCAGCGACGGCGGTGGCCGCCGGGGCAGCGTGACGGTGACCCGCGCGTCCATCCCGGACGTCGCGACCAGCGTCGCCAGCGCCACGTCGAGGCCCGCGTCCAAAGCGGCCGGGTGGATGCCGCGGGCGAGGTCCCGCAGCTCGGTGAGGGCCTGCTTCGCGTTGGCGTGCGCCGCGGTGACCAGCTGCCGGACCTGGGCGACGTCGAGGTCGTCGGCCTTCAGTTCGTCCTTGGCCAGCCCCAGTTTCATCGCCAGCGCCACCAGCTGGGCCTGGGCGCCGTCGTGCAGGTCGCGCTCGATCCGCCGCAGCCGCAACGCCGAGTCCTCGACCGCCGTCGCCCGGCTCGCCTCCAGGTCGCGGACGCGTTCGGACAGCACGCGCTCACCGAGCAGCCCGACCACGAGCAGCCGGTCGAGCGCGACGAAGGCGTGCACCACCCACGGCAGTGCCACCAGCACCAAGAGCCCGGACGCCGACCAGGCGAGCGCGCCGGCCCAGCCCTCGGCGCGGATGCCGAAGGCCGGCAGGTCCCGCTCGCCGAGCGGGAACCAGAGGAAGGCGTAGCTGGTCGCGGTCAGGCCGAAGAGCGTCGCGGAGAACACCGTGAGCAGCCCGGCGAAGCTCAGCGGGAGCCGCAGCAGCAGGTAACCGGCCGTCCGCCAGCCCGCCGGGTCGCCGACGCGCGCCTTCACCCAGCTCCACAGGCCGGGTTTCAGCTCGGGACGGCGCGGGGCGGGCACGCTCACACCGAGCAGCACCCGCGCCAGCCCGCGGTGGGCGGCGCCGAGGCCGCGGGCGTAGAGCAGGGCGCCGGCGAGCACGAGGAACCCGATGAGCACGGGCGTCAGCCACAGGCCGAGCACGAGCACGACGAGCACGCTGACCAGGGAGAACAGCGTCAGCGGACCGGAGAGCCACAGCCACGCGTACTCGGCCCAGAAGTCCCGCGCGGCCAGCGGCCCGAACACCCGCCGCAGCAGGTGGGGACGAGGCAGATCAAGGCTGGTCACGGCTCCAGTCTCACCGGTCCGCACCGCGCTGCCCATCCGGATTTCCCCCATGCCCGGCGGGGGCGCCCCCGAATTCCACGCTACCTGGCGGCACCGACGGTTCCGGTTGCCGGAAAGCGCGCGAAAGCCGCTTCGAGGACCCTGCAGCCCTCAAAGCGGCTTTCGCGGAAACTCTCAGACGTCGAGTTCCGGCTCTTCGCGGTCTTCGCGTGCCTTCTGCGCCGCTTCGCGCATCTCGATGACGTCGGTGAGCCAGTCACCGGTTTCGCGGGCGATGTCGCGCACCGCGCCGGTGATGATGGTCGCGATGTTGCCGATGTGGGTCGCGGCCGACTCGGTGATCACCTGGACCGTGTCCTTGCCGCTCTCGAACTGCCCGACCATGAGCATCGTCCTTCTATGCCGCGCGGAGTTCCTGGTCGCGCTCTACCGTAGCGCGTGCGCGCGGGGCGCCGTTCCACGGCAACGCGAGCTTCGTGAGCTTCTTCGCCACCGACCAGAGCTGCTTGTGCAGCGGGCCCGTGTGGTACGGCAGGCCGTACTTCTCGCAGAGCGCGCGCACCTCGCCGGCGATCTCCGGGTACCGGCGGGCCGGGATGTCCGGGAACAGGTGGTGCTCGATCTGGTGCGACAGGTTCCCGCTCATGATGTGGAACAGCGGGCCGCCGGTGATGTTGGCCGAGCCGAGGATCTGGCGCAGGTACCACTGGCCGCGCGACTCGTTCTCGGTCTCCTCCTCGGTGAAGCTCTCGACGTCGGCGGGGAAGTGCCCGCAGAAGATGATCGAGAACGACCAGAGGTTGCGGACCAGGTTCGCGGTCGCGTTGCCGGCGAAGGTCAGCGGCGCGAGCGGGCCGGTCAGCAGCGGGAACAGCACGTAGTCCTTGCCGACCTGCCGGGACGCCTTCTTGACCATCTTCCGGACGACCCCGGTGGTGTCCGACCACGTGCGCTCGCCCTTGACGATCCGGTCGAACTCCAGGTCGTGCAGCATCACGCCCCACTGGAAGAACACCGCCAGCGCCACCGCGTACACCGGGTTGCCCAGGTAGTACGGGTGCCACTTCTGGGCGGGATCCATCCGCAGGACGCCGTAACCGATGTCGCGGTCCTTGTCGAGGATGTTCGTGTACGTGTGGTGGATGTAGTTGTGCGAGTGCCGCCAGTTCTCGGCGGGCGCCACGTTGTCCCACTCGAAGCGCTGCGAGCTCAGCGCCGGGTCGCGCGTCCAGTCGTACTGGCCGTGCATGACGTTGTGGCCGATCTCCATGTTGTCGAGGACCTTCGCCAGCGACAGCGCGCCGACACCGGCGAGCCACGCGGGCGGGAAGAACCCGGCGAACAGCAGCGCCCGGCCGGCGACCTCGAGGCCGCGCTGGGTCTTGATGACGTTGTGGATGTAGTCGACGTCCTCCTGGCCGAGGTCCTCGACGACCCGCTGGCGCAGCGCGTCGAGCTCACGGCCGAACTCCTCGACCTGGGCCGGGGTGAGTCGGTCCTGCAGACCGGTCATGGCGGTACTCCTTAAGCGTCGATCTCGACGTCCCCGACGGGGACGGAGATGCAGAGCTGGATCTCTTCGTCTTCTTCGCCGGAAACCTCGCCCGTCTTGGCGTTGCGGACGCGGCCGGCGGTCTTGAGCTGGGTGCAGGAGAAGCAGATGCCCATCCGGCAGCCGTGCTCCGGCGAGAGCCCGGCTTCCTCGGCCTGCTCCAGCAACGGCTTCCCGGAGTTCGCGCACTCGCGGCCGCTGCGCTTGAAGCGCACCTGGCCCTCGGCGTTCCCCGTGTCGAACGTCAACGCGGGCGGCGTGAACTCTTCGGTGTGCACGCGTTCACCGAGCTGCTCGCGGACGGCGTCCATGAGCGGCTTCGGGCCGCAGACGAACGTTTCCGCGTCGCGGTACCACGGCGCGGCCGCCTCGAGGTGCGCCGGCGAGAAGAACCCGCGCAGGTCGCCGCCGGTCTTCGCGTGGGTGTAGGCGTGCACGACCCGCAGCCCGGGGTGCCGGGCGGCGAGCTCGGCCAGCTCCGTGCGGTAGAGCACGTCGGACGGGCCGTTCGAGTAGAGCAGGAACACGATCTCGCCGGGGTGGCCCTCGTCGACGAGGGTGCGCGCCATGGCGAGCACCGGGGTGATCCCGCTGCCGCCGCCGATCAGCAGCACCCGCTCCGGCCGGGTGGCGGGCAGGGTGAACGTCCCGTCCGGTGTGGACAGTCCGACCACGGACCCGACGCCGATCTCGCGGTTCAGGTGCCCGGAGACCAGGCCCTGCTCCTTGACCGTGAACTCGAGTTCGCCGGTGTACTGCGACCCGCAGGGCGAATAGCAGCGCGTCCGGCGGACGCCGTCGATCGCCACCTGCAGGCGGACGTACTGGCCGGCGGTGAAGCCGGGCCACGCGCGGCTCGGCTGCACGGTGAGGGTGACGCTGTCGGGTGTCTGCTTCCGCACGGCCGTGACCAGCCCGCGGACCTCGCGGCGGACCAGCATCGGGTCGACGAGCTCGAGATACCGGTCCATTCCGTGGGGCGTGAGCAGCGCCTCGGCGAGCGAGGCGAGCCGGCGGACCCGCTTGGGCAAGAGCGCCGTCATCGGACCTCCTCGATTACAGTGAACGACTGTACACTCAACAGTGCACGGCATGAGTGGACGACCTGTCAACGCGAGAGGCGGAGGATGTGACGTGAGCAACGCGGTGGACATCCGTACGCTGGACCCTGTGTCCGAAGAGCCGGTGAGTCGTCAGGAGCGCAAGCAGCGCACGCGCCAGGCGTTGCTGGACGCGGCCCTCGAACTGCTCGCCGACCGCCCGTTCGCCAGCCTTTCGCTGCGCGAGGTCGCGAAAGGCGCGGGCCTGGTGCCGACGGCGTTCTACCGCCACTTCGCGTCGATGGAGGAACTCGGCGTCGCGCTCGTCGAAGAGGCGACGCGCACGCTGCGCGGCATGATCCGGTCCGCGCGCACCGACCCGGACACCTACCACGGGATGATCAGCGCCTCGGTGGCCACGCTGCACCAATTCGTGCGCGCGCACGAGGACCATTTCCGGTTCCTGACGCGCGAGCGGTACGGCGGCGGCCCGCTCGCCCGGGCCATCGGCGTCGAGCTGCGGATGTTCTCCGGCGACCTCGCGATCGACCTCGCCCGGTTCGCGACGCTGCGGTCCTGGACGACCGACGACCTGCACATGCTGGCCGACTTGATCGTTTCCGTGATGCTGGCGACGATTGTCGAACTGCTGGAAGCACGGCCCGGTGAAGATCCGAAAATCACCGGAATGGCGGAAAAACGGCTGCGTTTGATCTTGCTGGGCGTTCCACACTGGAAGACTCGCTGAACATTTTCCGCACAACGCCCGGATTACCGGACAACTGCGAGACTTCCGACTCAGGTCAGTGGGGACTGTCGGTCCGGCGTGGTACAACCCACGGATCGTTCCTCGCCGATGAGGAGGTCGTGTGGCGGACAGCGAACAGCATCAGCAGCTCACCGTGGGTGTGGTCACCGAGTCACGCCCCGGGGAGCGCCGGGTGGCCATGGTGCCGAAACTCGTCGGGAGGCTCGCGCAACGCGGGCTGCGCGTCCTCGTCGAGCCGGGTGCCGGGGCCGGGGCGTACCTCAGCGACGACGCGTTCATCCAGGCCGGCGCCGAACTCGGCGACGCCTGGAGCGCACCCGTCGTCGTCAAGGTGAACCCACCCGCGCCGGGGGAGGTCGCGAAGCTGGGCCGGGGCACCGTGCTCATCGGCTTCCTCGACCCGCGCGGCAACCCGGAAGGGCTCGCGAAACTCGAGGAGGCCGGTCTCCGCGCGTTCGCGATGGAGGCGGTCCCGCGGATCTCCCGCGCCCAGGCGATGGACGCGCTGTCGTCCCAGGCCAGTATCGGCGGCTACCGCGCGGTGCTGCTCGCGGCCCGGAAACTCCCGCGGTTCTTCCCGATGCTCACCACCGCGGCCGGCACCGTGCCCCCGGCGAAGGTGCTGGTGCTCGGCGCCGGCGTCGCCGGGCTGCAGGCACTGGCCACGGCGAAGCGGCTCGGCGCGCAGACCACCGGTTACGACGTCCGGCCCGAGGTCGGCGAGCAGGTCAAGTCGCTCGGCGCGCAGTTCCTCGACCTCGGCATCGAAGCGGTCGGCGAAGGCGGCTACGCCCGCGAGCTGACGGCGGAGGAGCGTGAGGAGCAGCAACGCCGGCTCACCGAGGCGATCACCCGGTTCGACGTCGTGATCACCACGGCGCTGGTGCCCGGGCGCAAGGCGCCCACCCTGGTCACCGCGGACGCCGTCAAGGGCATGCCGGCCGGTTCGGTCGTCATCGACCTGGCCGGTGAAAGCGGTGGCAACTGCGAGCTGACCAAGCCGGGGGAGGACGTCGTGGAGCACGACGTCACCATCTCGTCCCCGCTGAACCTGCCCGCCGAGATGCCTTCGCACGCCAGTGAGCTCTACGCCCGCAACGTCACCGAGCTGCTGGAACTGCTCGTGACGAAGGAAGGCGAGCTGAAGCTGGACTTCGAGGACGAGATCGTCGCCGGTGCCTGCGTGGCCGGGCGCGAAGGGAGCGTCGCGTGAGCCCACTCGTGCAGAACCTGGCGGTGCTCGTGCTCGCCGGGTTCGTCGGCTTCGCCGTCATCTCGAAGGTGCCCAACACCCTGCACACGCCGCTGATGTCCGGCACCAACGCGATCCACGGGATCGTGCTGCTGGGCGGACTGGTCGTGCTCGGCCTCGGCGTCGACGGCGTGTTCAACAAGATCCTGCTGGTGATCGCGATCGCCTTCGGCACGATCAACGTCGTCGGCGGCTTCCTGGTCACCGACCGGATGCTCTCGATGTTCAAGGCCAAGAAGCCCGCACCCGCCGACGAGGAGGACGAGAAGTGACCGACTTCGTCGCGATCCTCTACATCGTCGCGTTCGCGCTCTTCATCTACGGCCTGATGGGCCTCACCGGCCCGCGCACCGCGGTCCGCGGCAACTGGATCGCCGCGGTCGGCATGGGCGTCGCGGTGCTCGCCACCCTGCTCACCCCGGGCATGGGCAACTGGCTGCTGATCGTGCTCGGCGTCGCGATCGGCGCGCTGGTCGGCGTGCCGTCCGCGCGCAAGGTCAAGATGACCGCGATGCCGCAGATGGTGGCGTTGTTCAACGGCGTCGGCGGCGGCGCGGTCGCGCTCATCGCGTGGGTCGAGTTCAACTCCACCGACGGTTACGCGCACGAACCCAGGTACATCGCGATCGCGTCGCTGTTCGCCGCGATCATCGGGTCGATCTCCTTCTGGGGCTCGAACATCGCGTTCGGCAAGCTGCAGGAGCTGATCAGCGGCCGCCCGATCAGCATGGGCAAGCTGCAGCAGCCGATCAACGCGCTGCTCCTGCTGGTCGCGCTGGGCTGCGCGGTGGTCATCGTCGCCGGTGGCGACTCCTGGCTGCTGATCGTCGGGTTGCTCGTCGCGGCGGGCATCCTCGGCCTCACCGTGGTGCTGCCGATCGGCGGCGCGGACATGCCGGTCGTGATCTCGCTGCTCAACGCGTTCACCGGGCTGTCGGCCGCGGCGATGGGTCTGGCGCTGGACAACACCGCGCTGATCGTCGCCGGGATGATCGTCGGCGCGTCCGGCTCGATCCTGACCAACCTGATGGCCAAGGCGATGAACCGGTCCATCCCGGCGATCATCGCGGGCGGCTTCGGCGGCGGCCCGGCAGTGGCGTCCGGCGGTGGCGCGAAGGAAGAGCGCCCGGTGCGCTCGACGAGTGCGGCCGACACGGCGATCCAGATGGCGTACGCGAGCAAGGTCGTCGTGGTGCCGGGCTACGGCATGGCCGTGGCGCAGGCGCAGCACACCGTCCGGGAGATGGCGAAGCTGCTGGAGAAGAAGGGCATCACGGTCGAGTACGCGATCCACCCGGTCGCCGGCCGGATGCCCGGGCACATGAACGTGCTGCTCGCCGAGGCCGACGTGCCGTACGAGCAGCTCAAGGAGATGGACGAGATCAACTCCGAGTTCGCCCAGACCGACGTCGCGCTGGTGATCGGCGCGAACGACGTCACCAACCCGGCCGCGCAGACCGACCCGACGTCGCCGATCTACGGGATGCCGATCCTCAAGGTCAACGAGAGCCGGTCCGTGATCGTGTTGAAACGCGGCATGAGCTCGGGCTTCGCCGGGATCGACAACGACCTGTTCTACGATCCGAAGACCAGCATGCTCTTCGGCGACGCCAAGACGTCGGTGGGCGAGATCGTGGAGGAACTCAAGGCGTTATGACGAGCGGGTCGGATGTGCGTGCGGCGTTCACCGACCCGGCCGAGAACCTCGCGTTCGACGAAGCACTCCTCCGGGTCGCGCCGGAGTCACCGGTCGTGTGGCTCTGGCGCAACCCGGTGTGCGTCGTGGTCGGGCGCGGCCAGCGGATCGCGCGTGAGGTGCACGTCGAGGCGTGCGAGCGTGACGGCGTGCCCGTGCTGCGGCGCGCGAGCGGCGGCGGCACCGTGTTCCACGACCCGGGCAACCTCAACGTCACGCTGGTGCTGCCGTTTTCGGGGGTCCGGGTGGCGGAGCCCCCGGCCGGGGCGGAGCCCCGAATGTCACTGCCCGGTCCACCCGAGCGGCCCCTCGAAGCGCTCGGTCAGGTGATGAGCGCCGCCGTCGACCAGCTCGGGCTGGTGCCGCGGATCGGCGACCGCGGCCTGTTCGTCGAGGACGCGAAGCTGTGCGGCTTCGCCGTGTTCCGCACCAAGGGCGGGCTCCTGGCCCACTCGACGTTGCTGGTCGAGACGTCCGCCGCCCTCGTCGGCCGGTACCTGACGAGCGCGCCGCCGGACCCGCGTCCGCTCGACTCCCACCGCAGCCCGGTCGCGTCGCTGGCCGAGCACGGCCTCCGGCCCGGCTTCCCGGCGGTCGAAGCCGCGGTGCGCGCGGCGGCGTCGCAGCTGCTCGGGACGTTCGTGCCGCGCCCGCCGTCCGCGGCCGAGCTGACCCGGCAGCGGGCGCTGCTGCACACCCGCTACCGCTACCCGTCCTGGCACGCGGACGGCGCCCAGCGCGCGGCCTGAAAGCCGTGAAGGCCTCCTTCCCGGCCATAAGAGCCGGTAAGGAGGCCTTCACGGACCTTCCGTCTACTGTGGACTTACTTCTCGGCCGCCGAGAACGTCACGGTCGGCACCTTGCGGGCGGACGCGCGGGTCGTCTTCTTCGGCTCCGCCGTCTTCCGGGCGCGAGTGGTCTTCGCGGGCTCGGCGGCCGTGGTCTTCGCGCGGGTGGCCGCCTTCACCGGGGCGGCTTTGGCCGCGGCGGCCTTCGGCGTCGCCTTGGTGGCGCGCGCCGGAGCGGCCTTCGTGACGACGGCGGTGCGACGTCCGGCGACCGGCTTCGCGGTCTTCGGGACGGCCTTGGCGCGCGGCTTCTTCGCGCCCGGCACGAGCCGCGGCCGGCGCTTGCGGCCACCACTGCGGCGGCCGGCGTCGGCGTAGCGCTGCAAGAGCACGCGCAGTGCCTCGGCGTTGGCGAAGGAGAGGTCGATGTCGTAGTCGATGCCGTCCAGCGCGAACCCGACGGTCTCCCCAGCGGCCTCGCCGGTCAGGTCATCCAGCACCCGCACAGCCGTGTTCCTGGCCACGACAAACCTCCCGTTACTCGAACGTGTGATGCGCGGCACCCGGGACTCGGCGACACTCCGGGGCCGCCGACAGCTTGCGGCTTCCTGACGAGGATAGCCGTTGGCTTGCGTGATCCCGCGTGGTGGTGTGCGCTGATGCCATGTCCGGACAGACTTTTGACGTAGTGGTGATCGGCGCGGGCCCGGTGGGCGAAGTGGCCGCCGAGCGAGCGGCTCGCGGGGGCCTGAAGGTCGCGCTCGTCGAGCACGAACGCTTCGGGGGCGAGTGCTCCTACTGGGCCTGCATCCCGAGCAAGGCCTTGCTGCGGCCGGGAAATCTCCTCGCCGCGGCCAAACGGATCCCGGGGGTGCCCGTCGGCGACGCGGTCGACCCGGCGCAGGTGTTCGCCCGCCGGGACTGGTTCACCGGCAAGGGCGACGACGCGGGCCAGGTCGAGTGGGCCCGCGGCGCGGGCATCGAGCCGGTCCGCGGGCACGGCGTCCTCACCGGTGAGCGCGAGGTCACCGTGGACGGCGACCGCGTCCTGACCGCGCGGCACGCGGTGATCGTGTGCACCGGCAGCGTCCCGAACACCCCGAAGATCCCGGGGATCGACACGATCCGGCCGTGGGGTTCGCGCGAGGCGACGTCGGCCTCGGCCGTGCCGGCCCGGCTCGGCGTCCTCGGGGGCGGCGTGGTCGGCGTCGAGATGGCGCAGGCCTGGGCGACGCTCGGCGCGGAGGTGCACCTGGTGATCACCGGCGAGCGCCCGCTGCCGCGCAACGCGGAGTTCGTCGGCGACCTCGTGCTGGCGGGCCTGCGGGAGGCAGGCGTGTTCGTCCACACGATGTCGGGTGTCGAGCGCGTCGCCGCGGGCGAGAGCGGCACCGAGCTGACGCTGAAGGACGGCGAGGTGCTCGTCGTCGACGAGTTCCTGGTGGCGACCGGACGGCGTCCCGGCACGGCCGGGCTCGGCCTGGAGAGCTTCGGCGTCGAGGCCGGTGGCCCGCTCACCGTCGACGACACCGGCAAGGCGTCCGCAGTGGACGGTGACTGGCTGTTCGCCGCCGGCGACGTCACCGGCCGCGCCCCGCTGACCCACCAGGGCAAGTACGGCGCCCGCGCGGCGGGCGACACCGTGGCGGCGCTGGCGAAGGGCGAGAAGGTCGACACCTCGCCGTGGAGCCCGTTCACCGCGACCGCCGACCACCACGCCGTGCCGCAGGTGGTGTTCACCGACCCGGAGGTCGCCTCCGTCGGCCTGTCGGACGCCCGTGAGGGCTCGAACGACCGCGTTGTCGACATCGACATCGCGGTGGCGGGCTCGTCGCTGCACGCCGACGGGTACCAGGGCAAGGCCCGGATCGTCGTCGACACCGAGCGGAACGTGCTGCTCGGGGTGACGTTCGTCGGCCAGGACGTCTCGGAGCTGCTGCACTCGGCGACGATCGCGATCGTCGGCGAGGTGCCGCTGGACCGGCTGTGGCACGCGGTGCCGGCGTTCCCGACGATCAGCGAGGTGTGGCTGCGGCTGCTGGAGGCCTACGGGCTCTGAGCTACCGCGCGGGCAGGTCCAGCGCGGCCTTGGCCGCCCGGACCAGGCCGGGATCGTCCGCAGTGGACGGTCCCGGCACCCACACCGCCTGCACCACCCGGACGGACGTGCCTTCGAGCCGGCTGGTGTAGGCGGCGTTCTCGAACCGCGGCGCCGGCGTGCCCCACTTGCCGGTCTCGGCGGCGAGGTCGAGGATCCCGCCACCGCCCGGAGTGTCGGCGACGGCCTTGAAGGCGGCCGCCTGCGCGGCATCGGGGAACGCGACGATGCCGACGGTCACCGCGCCGGCCCGCCCGTCGACGGTCGTGGCGTAGCTCGCCCGCCGCACGCCCGAGCAACTGGTCTGCTGCAGGCTGGCCTGCGCGTCCCCGAAGGCGTGCGACGCGCACCGCTGGTCCCCGTCGGCGGCGCGCAGCGAGAACTGCAGGCTTTGCGCGGGAGCGACACTGGCCGGCTGCTGCGAGACCGGCCGGCTGGCGGGAGCGGGCGGCGAGGTGACGGGCGCGGCGGCGGTGTCGTCCCCGCGAGTGGCGACGACCACCGCGGCGACGACCAGCACGACCAGCAACCCGATCGCCCCCAACGGCAGCCACCGGACGGTCCGCGAGGTGGGCGCTGCGGATTTCTGCCGCGGCGCGGGGCTCGGCCGGGAGTGCGGGTAGGACTCCGGCGGGGCAGCCGTCGGGCGCGAGAGGGTTTCGGTGCTGGTGCTGGGCGAGTCGAGGGATTCGGTCCGCTCGGTGTCCGCCGCCGGACGGTAGGGCGGGATCTGGTCGGCCCCGAGGAAGACGGGCAGAGCCGTGGGAGGTTTGGCGAGGCTCTCGGTGCGTTCGAAGTCCGCAAAATCCGAAGAGGTCTCGGGTTCGGCGGATTTCGTGGGGCCGGTGCGGGTTGCGGCGTTCGAATTCGTCGCCGCGGTGGGCACCGGAATGGAAACCGTGGAGTCCGTGGCGTCGGCAAAAGTCGCGGCCACCTTTTGAGCGGCAGCCGGGACGGTGCTCGCTCCGGCGGCCTGCGCAGCGCCAGGGGCCACGGTCGTGCTTTGAGAGGCGGCAGAGGACTGCGCCAAGGCGGAACCGTTGGCGGCGCCGGGCTCGGCGGCAGATTTTGTGGCGCCGACAGCCGCGACGGTGTATTGAGCCGCGGCGGGAGCCTGCGCCGAGGCGGGGGTGCCGGGCTCGGCGTCGGTGTCCGAAACCATCGCGGAGACCTGCGTCGGAGCGGGATCAGTGGCTGTGCTGGTCGCCGCCGCTTTGTTCTGGGCCCCGGCAAGGGTCCGTGCCGGGGGAGAACTAGCCGAAGTGTCGGTCTCGGCCGCGGATTCCGTGGTGCCGGGAAGGATCGCCGATTCCGAAGCCGTCGCGGAAGCCTTCACCGGGGCGGAATCCGCGGGCATGCTGGGCTCGGCGGGCTTTGGGATGCCAAGCGCGCCAAGGCCTTCGCCTGCGGCGAGGTCGGCGGCCGTGTCGGTCTCGGCCGCGAGACCCGGGCTCGGCGCGTGACCCAGGGCGGAACTCGCGTGATCAGGCTCGACACTCGCGTGATCCGGGGCGGAACTCGCAGGCTCCGACTCGACACTCGCGTGATCCAGGGCGGAACTCGCGGGCTCCGGCTCGGTAACTGCGAGGTCTGGTCCGGCACTCGCTTGCTCCGGCTCGACATCCGCGAGGTCTGGTCCGGAACTCTCGGGCTCCGGCTCGGCAACCGTGGTATCCGGCGGGACAACCGTGGCCTCAAGACCGGAACTTGCGTGATCAGGGGCGGAACTTGCGTGATCCACGCCGGAACTCGCGTGATCCAGGACGTGATCGGCTTCGACGACCGCTGCCGGTGGGTCGGCCAGTTGCGTTCGGCCACTTGCAGTCGGCGTTACCGGGGTCTCGGTTCGCCAGCCCGCTGGCGGGCGGGCGGTGGTCAGGGTTCCGGGCGACCGCGGCGCAGTGTCCCAAAGGGACTCCGGCGGCGTGTCGTCACTGAACCGGCTGAATCCCTCACCCAGCAGGATTTCGTCCGAGAAGTCGGGTGCGTCGGGGGCCAGGCCGCGGATCAGCGCTCGTACCTGGTCGACCGAACGGGGGCGGTGGGCCGTCGCCAGGGAGACCGCCGCTGCCAGCATCGTCGTCGGGGTGGGGTGCAGGACCCGTACCGGGCCCGCGAGGTCGCTCGCGGGCTGGTCGACCGTCTCGACGTACGGGCCGACCGCCACGATCGTGCCCACCGGTGCCGTGCCGGGGACCAGTTCCGCGATGCGGCTTTCGCACACCTGGGACAGGTCCAGGGCCTCCGTGGCCGGGTTGATCGCGTCGTCGTCGGCCACCAGGGGCCAGCCGTCGGCCTTCCATTCCGCGCCCAGCGGGGCTTCCAGCCGCAGCGCCGGGTCCGGCAGGTCGACGCCGATGACGATGATCACGCCGTGGGGCAGCAGAACCACCGCCTCGACCGGGCGATCCGTCACCGTCCCGACGCCGATCAGCGCGATCCCGCCGACGACGGTGCTGCCGCGGCCCAGGGACGCCAGTGCCGCCCGGATGTCGTCCGCCACCCGGGACTGCTGCCGCTCGAGGCGCACCAGTCGCACCGAAATCTCCCCTGCTCGTCGTTCCGGAGCATCACGCTAGCGCGCCCGGTCGTATCCGAGGCGCGACACGGGGACGACGCGGCCGCGTCCCACCGAAAGTGGTGCTGCGGGTGACTTGTGGTGTTCATGTGGCCAAACAGCACGGTTGGGGTGCAGAATGTGCTACAACGCATCGGAGGCGGTATTCGGGAGCCGCACTGAGGCCACGCAGCTCGATTTCAGGGCGTAGGGGAAGACGTCCCTCGTCGAGCAAGCGGAGGTAGCAGTGAGCACCCGTGGCAGCACCCGAGGTGTGGTGTACGTCCACTCGTCGCCGTCTGCGGTGTGTCCGCACGTCGAGTGGGCTATTTCGGGCACCCTCAACGCCCGAGTCGACCTGAAGTGGACGGCGCAGCCGGCCAGTCCGGGTCAGCTTCGCGCCGAATGCGGCTGGCGCGCGCCCGCGGGCACCGGCGCCAGATTGGCGGCGGCCCTCAAGGCGTGGCCGATGATTCGGTTCGAAGTCACCGAAGAGCCCAGCGCGGGCGTCGACGGCGAACGGTTCTGCTTCGCGCCCGGGCTCGGCCTGTGGCACGGACGGACCAGCGCCAACGGCGACATCGTGGTGGGCGAGGACCAGCTGCGCGCACTCGTGAGCATGACCCGCGGCGGCGAGTCGCTGGCGCACAAGCTCGACGAACTCCTGGCCGCGAGCTGGGACGAAGCGCTCGAGCCGTACCGTCACGCCGGTGACGGTGCTCCGGTGACCTGGCTGCACCAGGTCGGCTGACACCGGACTCCGGCAGCACGGGACCGGTGGCGGGGCCGGTACGCTCTTCCGCGTGACGACCCCCGCCTCCAGCCCCCGCCAGCGCTGGCTGGTGCCCGTCGTGGTCGTGGTGCTGTCCGTGACCGTGGGCGGCGGCCTGCTCGCGCGCGAGCTCTACCGCCGTCCCGACCAGCCCGCCGGCGACACCTCGGCGCCGGTGACGGTGCCCCAGTCGGCGACCGGCAGCCAGCCGACCGGTGCCGACATCGTCGGGATGACGCCGGACGCGCAGTCGCACCCGCGGGCCGACGAGGTGCGCAAGGTGCTGGAGACGTACTTCTCGGCCATCAACACCCAGCAGTACTCGAGGTGGATGACCGTGGTTACCACGGAGCGGGTGGCGCAGCAGCCGCTCGGCACGTGGAAGGACGGCATCAAGACCACAAAGGACAGCGACGCCGTCGTCTACCGGATCGAGCGCGGCTCCGGCACGTCGCTGCGGGTCCTGGTCGGCTTCCGGAGCCGGCAGGCGGTCGAAGACGCCCCGGCCTGGTTCCCGGAGCCGTGCATCCAGTGGCGGCTCGTGCTGCCGATGGTCATCGAGAAGTCCGCGCTGAAGATCGCCGCCGTCGACAACGGCCCGCCCCCCGAACACCAGAAGTGCTGAAACGAGAAGGGGCCCGGCCGAAGCCGGGCCCCTTCTCGTTTTGTCAGCGTGCTCAGGCCGCCGGGGTGAACAGCAGAGCGGTGTTGTGCCCGCCGAACCCGAACGAGTTGCTGATCGCCGCGGTCAGCTCGACCTTGCGCGGCTCGCCCGACACGACGTCCAGCTGCACCCGCGGGTCCAGGTCGGTCAAGTTCATCGTGGCCGGCACGATGCCGTGGTACAGCGAGAGGATCGTGATGATCCCCTCGACCGCGCCGGCCCCGCCGACCAGGTGACCCATCGAACCCTTCGGTGCCGTGACGATCGCGTGGTCGCCGACCGCCTTGCGGATCGCCGCCGCCTCGCCGATGTCACCGACCACAGTGGACGTCGCGTGCGCGTTCACGTGCCCGACCTCCGCCGGGCTGACGCCGGCCATCTTCATCGCCGCGCGCATCGCGGCGATCTGGCCGATGCCCTCGGGGTGGTTGCCCGTGATGTGGTAGGCGTCCGAGGTGATGCCGTGCCCGGCGATCGTCGCGTAGACGCGCGCCCCGCGGGCCTTCGCCAGGTCCGCGCGCTCCAGGATGACCACGCCCGAGCCCTCGCCGAGGACGAAGCCGTCCCGGTTCGCGTCGAACGGCCGCGACGCGGCCCCCGGGTCGTCGTTGCGCGTGGACACCGTGCGGGCCTGGGCGAACCCGGCGAGCGTGATCGGGTGGATGCACGCTTCGGCACCCCCGGCGACCACGACGTCGGCACGCCCGGAGCGGATCATCTCGACCCCGCTCGCGATGCCCTCGGCGCCGGAGGCACAGGCCGAGGCCGGGGAGTGCACCCCGGCCCGTGCCTTCAGGTCGATGCCGACGTGCGCGGCCGGGCCGTTCGGCATCAGCATCGGCACGGTCAGCGGCGACACCTTGCGGAGACCCTGCTGGTGCAACAGATCGTTCTGGGTGAGCAGGGTGACCGGGCCGCCGACGCCGGTACCGATCGACACGCCGAGGCGGTCGGGGTCGACGTCGGTGTGCTCGTCCGTCGGTTCGGTGAAGCCGGCGTCGGCCCACGCCTGACGGGCGGCGATCATCGCGACCTGCTCGCAGCGGTCCATCCGGCGGGCCTGGACCCGCGGCAGGACTTCCGAGGGATCGACGGCCAGCATGCCGCCGATCTTGACCGGCAGCTGCAGCTCCTCGACCCAGTCGGCTTCGATCGTCCGGACCCCGCTCCGCCCGGCCAGCAGACCGTCCCAGGTGGACGTCACGTCCCCGCCGAGCGGTGTGGTGGCGCCGAGACCGGTGATCACGACGTCGATGTTGCTCATGGGTGTCTCCTCAAGGAGGGAAGAGGACTTACTTCGAGTTGGCCGACACGTAGTTGACGGCGTCGCCCACGGTCTTCAGGTTGGCGAGCTCGTCGTCCGGGATCTTGACGCCGAACTTGTCCTCGGCCTGCACGGCGATCTCGACCATCGACAGCGAGTCGATGTCCAGGTCGTCCACGAACGACTTCTCGGCGGTGACGTCGTCCTGAGCCACACCGGCCACCTCTTCGACGATCTCGGCGAGGCCGGCGAGGATCTCAGCGTTGTCAGCCATGGGGTAGTTCCCTTCTCGGTCTTACTTGGGGTTCTTGTCCGGCGGGCGAGTGCCCGCCGGGAGCGTAACGGTCAGGGGCAGATGAACGCCTGCCCGGCGTAGGACAAGCCCGCGCCGAACCCGACGGCCAGCACCACGTCGCCGGACTTCGCCGTCCCGGCCTTGCGCATGTGGTCCAGCGCGAGGGGGATGGACGCCGACGAGGTGTTGCCGGAGTACCTGATGTCGTCGGCGACGACCATGTCGTCACGGGCGCCGTTGGCCCGCAGCTTCTTCGCGATCGCCTCGACGATGCGCAGGTTGGCCTGGTGCGGGATCAGCACGTCCACATCGGACGCCTTCAGCCCGGCGACCTCGAGCGCGCGCAGCGCGATCGGCGCGATCTGGGTGGTCGCCCACCGGAAGACCGACTGGCCCTCCTGGTAGATGAACTTGTCCTCGGTCATCCCGATCAGGTCGACGAGGTCGCCGGCGCTGCCCCAGGAGACCGGGCCGATCAGCGGCTCGTCGGACGCGCCGACGACCGCGGCGCCCGCGCCGTCGGCGAAGATGATCGCGTTGGCGCGGTCGGTCGGATTCACCGAGTCGGTGAGCTTCTCGGCGCCGATCACGAGGACCTTCTTGGCGGAGCCCGCGCGGACCAGGTCCGACGCGACGCCCAGGCCGTAGCAGAACCCGGCGCACGCGGCGTTGAGGTCGAACGCGCCGGGGCTCGGGATGCCGATCCGGGCGGCGACCTGCGCGGCCGCGTTCGGGATCTGCGTCGGCATGGTGCAGTTCGGCAGGATCACCGTGTCCACTTCGGACGGGTCGACCCCGGCGTCGGCCAGCGCGGCGGTGCCGGCGGCGACGGCCATGTCGGTGAGCAGCTCGTCCTTCTCGGCGAAGCGGCGCTCGATGATGCCGACGCGCGTCTGGATCCACTCGTCGTTGGTGTCCATGGTCTTCGAGAGGTCGTCGTTGCTGACGATCCGCTCGGGCTGGTAGCTGCCGACGCCCAGCACGCGGCTGCCGCGGGAGCCCGGGTTGAGGCTCAGGGCCGGTCGGTCGGTCACGAGGCGTCCTCCTGGCGCAGCGCCGCCAGTTCGGCCGGCGTCTTCAGCGCGGTGGTAGTGGTGACGACGCCCTTGAGCTGCCGCTTGACCAGGCCGGTCAGCGTGCCCGCGGGCGCGAGTTCGACGGTGCGGGTGACGCCGAGCGAGACCAGGCCGTCCATCGTCAGGTCCCACCGCACCGACCGGGTGACCTGCGCGACGAGCCGCTCCAGGTACTCGGCCCCGCTGGTGACGACGGCGCCGTCCGCGTTGGACAGTAGCGGGCGGGTCGGATCGGCCGGCGTCAGCTCGGCGGCGTGGGCACGCAGCGCCTCTTCGGCGGCCGCCATGTAGCGCGTGTGGAACGCGCCGGCGACCTTGAGGGCGCGGATCTTCGTGCCTTCGAGGGGCTCGGCGACGATCTTCGCGATCGCGTCGGCCGCGCCGGAGGCGACGATCTGCCCCGCTCCGTTGCGGTTCGCCGCGGTCAGGCCCCGCTCGCCCAGCCACGCGACGACCTGCTCGGGGTCCCCGAGCATCACCGCGGCCATCGACGTCGGTTCGATCGCGCACGCCTTCGCCATCTCGGCCCCGCGGACGGCGGCGAGCGCGACGGCCTCTTCGGGCTTCAGCACCCCGGCGATCGCGGCGGCGGCCAGCTCACCCACGGAGTGCCCGGCGACCGGCGCGTCAGCGGGGACCGGCGCGGTGGCCTGGAGGTGTTCGAAGGTGAGCAGCGACAGCGCGACGATCAGCGGCTGCGCGATCGCGGTGTCCTGGATCTCCTCGGCGCCGGCTTCCGTGCCGAGGCGCAGCAGATCGAGCCCCGCGCGCTCGGACCACTGGGCGACGCGCTCGCGCGCGCCGTCGAGGTCGAGCCAGGGCGTGAACATACCGGGGGCCTGGGATCCCTGGCCGGGAGCGAGCACTGCTGACGTCACCCTCTAAGACAACACGGAGCGGGCACTTTCGCGGGATG
The DNA here is from genome assembly GCF_036114655.1 of Amycolatopsis sp. NBC_00348. NCBI lineage: Bacteria > Bacillati > Actinomycetota > Actinomycetes > Pseudonocardiales > Pseudonocardiaceae > Amycolatopsis > Amycolatopsis sp. NBC_00348. The sequence goes on from NZ_CP107994.1 coordinate 10,646,836, forward strand.
CCGACGCTCACAGTGTCTGCCCGGCGTCTTTGTCGGAAACCTCCAAAGACGCGCCGCACCACCTCGCGCGTAACCCGGAAGCCTTGTCGGGTTCAATCACCTTTCGCTGTTAAGTCCATCACGTGACGGGGCTCTCGTGAGAGGGTCGCGGACGGCGTGGGGAGCCGGTCACCAGAGGCCGCGGGCGCGGGCCAGCCGGCCCACCGCCAGCGCGATCCGCAGCACCAGCGCGTCCCGGGGGTCGGTCGGCTGGCAGCCCGTCAGGTCCGCCGCCTTGCGCAGGCGGTAGCGGACGGTGTTCGGGTGGACGAACAGCGTCTTCGCGCACGTCTCCAGCACGCCGCCGCTCTCGAGGTAGGCCTCCACCGTGCGTTGCAGCGTCGGGCCGGCCTCCTCCAGCGGGCGGGCGATGGTGTCGACCAGCAGCCGTTCGGCTTCGGCGTCGCCCGAGAGCGCGCGTTCCGGCAGGAGGTCCGCCGAGCGCACCGGGCGGGGCGCGCCCGGCCAGCCGACCACCGCCCGCAGGCCGGACAACGCCTCCGTCGCGCTGTGGTGCGCCTCCGCGAGCGTCGGGACCGTCGGGCCGGCCACCACCGGGCCGTCGGCGAAGGCCACCGACATCCGGCCGAGGATCTCGCGTTCCTTCACCCCGCCTTCGGTCGCGCCGCCGACGACGACCACCAGTCGCGAGCCCTGCACGGACAGCAGCACCGGCCGGCCGACGCGGGCGGCGCGGCTGCGGACCTCGAACACGACCGTCGGCGGGTCCTCCGACGGCGGGTTGCCCACCAGGACCGTCGCCGCGGCGGTCGGGTCCCAGCCCAGCGCCGTCGCGCGCGAGAGAACGGACTCTTCGGCGTCGCCGCGGACGATGCCGTCGACGACCAGGGCCTCCAGCCGGGCGTCCCACGCGCCACGCGCCTCGGCCGCGGCGGCGTAGGAGTTGGCCGCGGCGAAGGCGATTTCCCGGCCGTAGCGCAGGATTCCCTCGATCAGCGCGGCCCGCTCGGCCTCGTTCGCCGCGAAGTCCGGCAGCTGCTCCTCGAAAACCTCGATGGCGAGCCGGACCATGCCGACGGCCTGGCGCAGGCTGACCCACCGCGACAGCTCGGCCGGCGCGTCGCGGAACGCCTCGGTCGTGAGCTTCAAGGCCTCTTTGGAGTCCCGCAGCCAGCCGACGAATCCCGCCGCGCCGGCCTGGGTGATCAGCAGGACGCTCGCGCGCTGGTCGGCGGGCAGCCGGGCGAACCACGGCAGCCGCTGTTCCATGACTGCGATGCTGGCGCTCGCCAGGCTGCCGGACGCGTGCTCCAGCCGCCGGAGCGTCTTCGCGGACAGTCCGTGGTGCTTCGGCACACGCCGTGTGGTGGGTTCGGCCATTTCGACGCGATCCTACGTGGCCCGCAACTTTCGTAGCCCGCGATGGCAACGCGGGTCGCTATGCGGCGCGTGTACCGGCTGCCTACGATCGCAGCCAAGCGGAGGAAATGGGGGCACCGGGATGACCGGTCTAGAGATCGACGCGATCTCCAAACGCTACGGCGACGTGGTCGCTTTGCGCGAAATGACGTTCGACGTCCGGCCGGGCGAGTTGTTCGGCTTCGTCGGCAGCAACGGCGCCGGGAAGACGACGACCATGCGCATCGCGCTGGGCGTCCTTTCCGCCGACGCCGGCGAAGTGCGCTACGCGGGCGAGCCCGTGACGCACGAAACGCGCCGCCACATCGGTTACATGCCCGAGGAACGCGGGCTGTACCCGAAGATGAAGGTGGGGGAGCAGCTCACGTACCTGGCCCGGCTGCACGGGATGTCCGCGTCCGACGCCAAGACGTCGGCGGAGAAGTGGACGGAACGGCTGGGCGTGGCCGCGCGCCGCGACGACGAGGTGCAGAAGCTCAGCCTCGGCAACCAGCAGCGCGTGCAGCTGGCCGCCGCGCTGGTGCACGAGCCGCGGATCCTGGTGCTCGACGAGCCGTTCTCCGGCCTCGACCCGGTCGCGGTCGACGTGATGAGCCAGGTGCTCAAGGAGAAGGCCGACGACGGCGTGCCGGTCGTGTTCTCCAGCCACCAGCTCGACCTGGTGGAGCGGCTCTGCGACCGCGTCGGCATCGTCCGGAGTGGACAGATGGTGGAGGTCGGCACGGTCGAAGAGCTGCGCGCCGGCGGTGCGGTGCGGCTGCGCGTCGACGTGCCCGGAGCCGGTGACGACTGGGCCGACGGCCTCGCCGGCGTCAAGGTGCTCGGCCGGAAGGGCACCGCGACCGAGCTGGAGCTGGCCGACGGCGCCGACGACCAGGCCGTGCTCCAGGCCGCGCTGGCCACCGGGCCGGTGCGCGAGTTCGCCCGCGAGCAGCCGACGCTGGCCGACCTGTTCCGTTCCGTCGTGACGACCGAGGAGGTCCCCGCATGAGTACCCCGGTTCCGGACGTCCGGATGAGCGCGGCGGGCGCCGTCGGGCTGGTCGCCTCGCGTGAGATCGGCACCCGCGTCCGCTCCAAGGCCTACCGCGTCACCACCGTCGTCATGCTGCTGCTGATCGTCGTCGGCATCGTCGTGATCAAGCTGATCTCGGGCGGCGGGGGCGCCGACGCGACGATCGGCTACACCCCGGCCACCGCCGGGTTCAGCGCGCCGCTGCAGGCGACCGGCAAGGCCGTCGACCAGAGCATCGACGTCACCCAGGTCGCCGACGAGGCCGCCGGGCGCGCGAAGCTGGCCGACGGCTCGATCGACGCGCTGCTCACCGGCGACGGCAAGAGCGTGCACGTCCAGGTGAAGAAGGACCTCGACGGCAAGCTCGCGAACGTGCTGCAGCTGCTGTCCCGCCAGGTCGCGCTCGACCAGCAGATCACCACGCTCGGCGGCAACCCGGCCCAGTTCGAGGCCACCGTCTCGGCCGCGAAGTTCGTCGAGGACCCGCCGCTGGAGGAGCCGTACGACTACAACGGCCAGCAGCTGGTGCTCGGCATCGTCGCCGGCATCCTGATCTACCTCTCGCTGATGATCAACGGCCAGAGCGTCGCCCAGGGCGTCGTCGAGGAGAAGACGTCCCGGGTCGTCGAGCTGCTGCTCTCGACGATCAAGCCGTGGCAGCTGATGGCCGGGAAGGTGCTCGGCATCGGGGTGGTCGGGCTGATCCAGATGGTTGTCATCGGGGCCGGCGGGGTGATCGCCGGCTTGGCCACGGGCGTGCTCACGGTGTCCGTTTCGGCGGCCGTCGGCACGGTCGTCTGGCTGATCGTCTGGTACCTGCTCGGGTTCTTCATGTACTCGATCGTGTTCGCCGCGCTGGGTGCGCTGGTGTCCCGGCAGGAGGACGTCGGCGGCGCGGTGATGCCGGCGCTGATGTTCGTGATCGCCGGGTACGTGGTGGGGATTTCCGTGCTGCCGTCGGATCCGGGCAACACGTTCGCCGAAGTGCTTTCCGTGATCCCGGTGTTCGCGCCGACGCTGATGCCGATGCGGCTGGCGATGGGCGGGGTGCCGGTGTGGGAAGCCGTGTTGTCGGTGGGGCTGGTGGTGCTGATGATCCCGGTGCTGATCTGGCTCGCCGCGCGGATCTACCGCAACGCCGTCATGCGCAGCGGCGCGAAGGTGAAACTGCGGGACGCGCTGCGCGCCGCCTGACGTTTCCCGGTTGTTCATCCGGCCCTCGGACCGCTTCGGCGTCCGGGGGCCGGTTTGTTCTCGGCCCGTGACACCGGGATTCCCCCAAATGCTCGAGGCCGCCCGGCGCTTGCGGTTTACGCTGCGCCGGACGGCCTCGTCTCCCCGGTCCCCACCGGTAGAACCAGTATGGCTGCCAACGATCTTTGCGCGCCAGTCGTCTCACTCGATCGTGGGGCGCACGAGTTGCCGCCGCCGGGTACCTGATCGACGATCCGGTGCACAACAGCGGCACCACCCGAATCGCGGCGCGATTCGGTGCGAAACATCAAGAGGGAGTCGGCATGGGCCAGCAACTCAAGGACGGACTGGGACAAGCGTGGAACCTCGTGGCCACGTTCGTCCCGAAACTCGTCGGTTTCCTGATCATCCTGCTGATCGGCTGGCTGATCGCGAAGGCCGTCTCCAAGGGCCTGAGCCTCGTTCTCGGAAAGGTCGGGTTCGGCAAGCTGATCGAGAAGACCGGCCTTTCCGCCAGCATCGGCCAGCAGAAGATCGACGCGGCCGGGATCCTCGTGAAACTGGTCTACTACTTCATCCTGCTGATCGCGCTGCAGCTCGCGTTCGGCGTGTTCGGGCCGACCAACCCGGTCAGTCAGCTGCTCAACGACATCATCGCGTTCCTGCCGCGGATCGTGGTCGCGCTGGTGCTGATCGTGGTCGCCGCGGCCATCGCGAAGGTCGTGCGTGACGTCGTGACGTCGGCGATGTCGGGCCGCCCGGCCGGCCGGTACCTGGCCACCGGTGCCTACTGGCTGATCATGGCGTTCGGCATCATCGCCGCGCTCGGCCAGGTCAACATCGCGACCGCGATCACCGGCCCGGTGCTGATCGCCGTGCTGGCCACCATCGGCGGCGTCATCGTCGTCGGCTTCGGCGGCGGTCTGATCAAGCCGGCGCAGGACCGCTGGCGCGGCTGGATGGCGAACATGCAGCAGCAGCTGGCGGAGACGCCGCAGCAGCGCACGGGCGAGATGGGCCGCAGCGAGGCCCCCCACGCGATGGCCGGCGCCGACAACACCCCGACCCCGCCGGTCGGGACCCCGCGTCCGCAGATCTGAGCAGCTGAGTGACGAGACGGGCCCGGCAGACGAGGAAGCTGCCGGGCCCGTTTCGTTACGCTGGTGGGCATGGGGGTCGTGACGGCGCTGTGGCGCTATCCGGTGAAGTCGATGCGTGGGGAACGGCTGGCCGAGGGCGAGTTCGGCGAGCGCGGTCTCGACGGCGACCGGCTGTACGCGGTCCGCGATCCGGACGGGAAGTTCGGCAGCGGCAAGAACACCCGCCGCTTTCGCCGGATGGCGGGCCTGCACGAGTTCGCCGCGCGGTACGACGGTGACGTGCCGGTGGTGACGCTCCCGGACGGGCGCACGGTCCGCGGCGACGCCGCCCACGGGGCGATCGCCTCCGCGCTGGGCCGCCCGGGCGTCCGGCTGGTCCGGGAAGCCGACATCCCGCACCACGACGAGGCCGCCGTCCACCTGGTGACGACGTCGTCGCTGGCCTGGCTGGCCGAGCGCGCTCCCGGCGTCGAGGTCGACGCGCGGCGGCTGCGGCCGAACCTGCTGCTCGACACCGGTCCGGCGCCGGAGCCGGCCGAGGAGGCCTGGCTGGGGGAGCGGGTCCGGATCGGCGGGGTCGAGCTGGAGATCCTGCGCCGGGCCGTGCGCTGCGTGATGGTCGGCCTGCCGTGGGACGGCCTCGCGGCCGCGCCCGGTCTGCTGAAGACGATCGCCGACACCAACGACCTGACGCTCGGGGTGCACGCGCGCGTCGTCCGCGGTGGCACCGTCCGCGTCGGCGACGTCCACGACGTGGGATGTTCCGCGCCTCACAGTCCCTAGGGAATGCGCCCCTCCCGGAGCATGTTGGTGACCGGTAGGACGAAAGGGGCGTCACGTGAACTACCTGCTGGAACACGGCTTCCGGGTGCTCGGACAGTGGATCTCCATCGCCGAGTTCGCCGGGCAGGTGTTCGCGCTGGCCGTGGTGTTCCTCGCGCAACGTCGCACCTTGTGGACGTGGCCGGTGCAGGTCGGCGCCACGGTGCTGCTGTTCGCCGTCTACGCCTCCGCGCACCTCGGCGGGCTCGCCGCCCGGCAGGTCGCCATCCTCGCCATCTCCGTCTACGGCTGGTGGGCCTGGACGCGCCGCAAGGACCCGGTGTTCGGCGTTGTCGTGCGCCAAGGCCGGCTCACCGAACGGCTGGTCATGCTCGGCACGTTCGTCGCCGGCACCACCGTGATGGCCCTGATCCTCGACGCGCTGCACGCGTCGTGGGCGCCGTGGCCGGACGCCGCGATCTTCGTCGGCACCCTCGTCGCCTTCGGCGCGCAGGGCGCGGGGCTGGTCGAGTTCTGGCTGGTCTGGCTGGTCGTCGACGCGATCGGCGTGCCGCTGCAGATCTCGTCCGGGCTCTACTTCTCGGCCGCGATCTACATCGTGTTCGCCGGGCTGGTCGTACACGGCTGGTGGACCTGGAACCGCTCGGCCAAGCAGCGCGTCGCGGCCCGCGACCACGGGGTCATGGCAGCATCCAGCTGAGCACCGGCGTGCTCTGCCCGAGCACGATCAGGCACATCACCAGCAGCAGCCCGAGGCTCCACGGCAGGACCTTCCGCAGGAGCTTGCCCTCTTCGCCGGGCAGGTTCGCCGCGACGCAGGCGATGGTGAGGTTCTGCGGCGAGACCATCTTGCCGAGCACGCCGCCGGAGCTGTTGGCCGCGGCGAGCAGGTCCGCGGGCAGGCCGGTCTGGTGGGCCGCCGTCACCTGCAGCGCGCCGAACAGCGCGTTCGCCGACGTGTCGGACCCCGAGACGGCGACGCCGAACCAGCCGAGCACCGGGGACAGGAACGCGAGCGCGGCGCCGGCGGCCGCGATGAACGTGCCGATCGTGCTGGTCTGACCGGACAGGTTCATCACGTAGGCCAGCGCGAGCACGCCGGTGACGGTGAGGATCGCGAAGCGCAGTTCCTTCACCGTGGCCAGCCATTCGCTCAGCGCGCCGCTCGCGGACACGGCCAGCACCGCCGCCGTGACGATCCCGGCGATCAGCACGAGCGTGCCGCCGGTGTTGAGGAACGGCAGCGAGAACGTGTTGCCGGACACCGGTTTCCCGTTCGGCGCGGCGACGTTCAGCCCGAACCAGTGGAACTTCCAGGTCGCCTTGTCCAGCAGCGCCTTGATCGGCGGCAGCTGGCCGAGCGAGAAGATCACGATGATCAGCCCGTACGGCAGGTACGCCTTCACGACGTCGCCGCGTGAATCCTCCGGCGGCGCTTCGGTGGTCGTCGTCCCGCCCATCCCGACGCGGACGGCTTCGGGCACCGGACGGCGGGTCTGGGGCAGCGCGACCAGCGCGGCCGCGCCGGCGAGCGCGGCGCCGATGTCGGCCAGCTGCGGCGAGACGAAGTTGGACGCGAGGAACTGGACGAGCCCGAACGCGACACCGCAGACCAGCGCGGGCAGCCACGTGTCGCGCAGGCCGCGCTTGCCGTCGACGATGATCACCAGCAGCAGCGGCACGACCAGGGCGAGCAACGGCGTCTGGCGCCCGACGATCGAGGACACCTGCTCCAGCGGCAGCCCGGTGACCTGGGCGAGCGTGACGACCGGCGTGCCCATGGCGCCGAACGCCACTGGCGCGGTGTTCGCGACCAGCGCGACGACGGCGGCCTTCACCGGGTGGAAGCCGACGGCCACCAGCATCACGGCGCTGATCGCGACGGGCGCGCCGAAGCCGGCGAGGGCCTCCATCAGGGCGCCGAAGCAGAACGCGATGATCAGGGCCTGGATGCGCGGGTCGTCGGAGATCCGGCCGAACGAGCGGCGCAGCACGTCGAAGTGCCCGGTCCGCACGGTGAGCCGGTAGATCCACAGCGCGTTGACGACGATCCACATGATCGGCCACAGCCCGAACGCGGCGCCGGACAGCGCGCCGGAGACGGCCTGGACGATCGGCATCCCGAACGCGGCGATCCCGACGACGAGTGCGACGAGCAGCCCGATCAGGGCGGCGTGGTGCGCCTTCATCCGGACGACGCCGAGGAGGACGAGCACGGTGGCCAGGGGCAGCACGGCGACGAGCGCGGACAGGCCCAGCGAGCCGAGGGGAGTCACGTCTTGTATGAACAGGGCCTGCACGAACACGGGCGACCTCCGTTTTCCACGATGCGAAAACGGCCTTTCGGCGGAGTGTCCGTGATCCTCCTCACAAACCGGGCGTTACGTCAAGAACTTGACGCCACACGGCCCAACGAGTCAGAGCCTCACGTGATCCAAGGGTCGACACGCGTGTCTGGAGGGTCGACACGCGTGATTGGGAAGTCGACACGGCGCAGGCGGGCTCCGGGAGTCGTGTCGACCTCCCAATCACGCGAGTTGGCGTGCCAATCACGCGAGTTGGCGTTCTGGTCACGCGGGTTACGGCTGGGGGAGGACGGCGAGGGCCGTGTCCGCGATCGCGCGGAGCTCGGCGGGGCTCGAGCCGCCCTTGCCGAGGGCTTCGATGCCGCGGGTGACGGCCAGCAGCAGGCTCGCGAGGTGGGCCGGGTCCTGGTCGCCGGCGATGTCGCCCGCGCGCTGAGCCGCCGCGACGGCCGCCGTCAGCTGCTCCCGCAGCTCGCGGAAGACGCGCTGGGCGCGGGCCGCGACGGCTTCGTCGTGCTCCGCGCACTCCGCGGTGCCCTTCGCGAGCATGCAGCCGCGCCGGTCCCGGTCCGCCGCCGTGGACTCGGCGATCCCGACGACGTAGTCGCGGATCCGCTGGTGGGCGCCGCTGTCGGGACCTTCGAGCGCGCGGCGCGTCGCCTCGGCGGACTCGGTGCAGTAGTCGTCGAAGACGCGCAGGAACAACGCGTGCTTGTCGCCGAAGGCGCCGTAGAGGCTGCCCTTGCCGAGGCCGGTCGCGGCGGCGATGTCGTCGATCTTCGTGCCCGCGTAACCGGTCGCCCAGAACTGGTCCCTGGCGGCGCGCAGCACCGCGTCCTGGTCGAAGCTCCGGGGTCGTGCCATGGCTCAAGCGTACCCATTCTTGACTGTCTCGTCCATAACGGCGTAGGTTCTGGACGAGACAGTCAAGAATTCGACCAGGGGAGCATCGTGACCAGCACACTGAAGGACAAGACGGCCGTCGTGACCGGCGCCGGGACCGGCATCGGGCTCGCCATCGCGAAGCGGTTCGCGGCCGAAGGCGCGCACGTGTTCATCACCGGGCGGCGCAAGGAAGTCCTCGACGACGCCGTCGCCGAGATCGGTGGCAGCGTGCAGGCGATCCGCGCCGACTCCTCGAAGCCCGCCGACCTCGACGCGCTCTACCGGGCCGTCGAAGAGCGCGGGAAGGGCTTGGACGTCGTCGTCGCCAACTCCGGCGGCGGCGTGAGCCAGCTGCTCGGCGAGATCACCGAGGAGCAGCTCGACGCCACGTTCGCCACGAACGTCAAGGGTGTCGTCTTCACCGTGCAGAAGGCCCTGCCGCTGCTCAACGACAACGCGTCGATCATCCTCACCGGCTCGACGACGTCCACGCGCGTGGCGCCGGGCATGAGCATCTACGCCGCGACGAAGGCCGCCGTCCGCAACTTCGCCCGCACCTGGGCCCTCGACCTGGCCGGCAAGAGCGTCCGGGTGAACGTGCTGAGCCCGGGACCGACGCACACGCCGGGCCTGCTGGGCCTGGCCGACCCCGGCGCGGAGCAGGAGCTGCTGGACGGGATGGCGGCCGCCGTGCCGCTCGGCCGCGTCGGCGCCCCCTCGGAGATCGCCGGCGCGGCACTGTTCCTGGCCTCACCCGACGCCAGCTTCGTCAACGGCGTCGAGTTCTTCGTCGACGGCGGCCAGGCGCAGGTCTGACCGGACTCAGCGCAGTGTCGCGTGTGACGGCTTGAGGTCGGCGAGGGTGCGGACGCCCAGCAGCTGCATCGTGCGGACCATCTCCGTGCGGAGGATGTCCACGCAGCGCTGGACGCCGCGCTCGCCGCCGGCCATCAGGCCGTAGAGGAACGCGCGGCCGACCAGGACGGCGTCGGCGCCGCGGGCGATGGCCGCGACGATGTCGCCGCCGGACAGGATGCCGGTGTCGATCCAGACCTCGGCGCCGCCCTGGATCTCGTCGAGCACCGCCGGGAGCAGCTCCAGGGGCGTCGGCGCGCGGTCCAGCTGGCGGCCGCCGTGGTTCGAGATCAGCACCGCGTCGGCGCCGTGCTTGACGACGTCACGCGCGTCGTCGACGTTCTGCACGCCCTTGACCACGAGCTTCCCGGGCCAGGTGCGGCGCACCCAGTCGAGGTCGTCGTAGTTCAGCGTCGGGTCGAACAGCTTGTTCAGCAGCTCGGCGACGGTGCCGTCGAAGTGGCTGAGCGAGGCGAAGTTCAGCGGCTCGGTGGTGAGCAGGTTGAACCACCACGCCGGGTGCGTCGCGCCGTCGAGGAACGTCTTGAGCGTGAGCGCCGGCGGGATGGTCAGGCCGTTGCGGACGTCACGCAGCCGGGCGCCGCCGACCGGGGTGTCGACGGTCAGCATGAGCGTGTCGAAGCCGTGTTCCCACGCGCGATTCATCAGATCTTCGCCGGCGCCGTGGTCGCGCCAGACGTAGAGCTGGAACCACTTGCGGGCCCCGGGCGCGGCGGCGGCGAGGTCCTCGATCGACGTCGTCGCCATGGTCGAGAGCCCCATCGGGATGCCGTTGCGCTCGGCGACGCGGGCCACCGCGCTCTCGCCCTCGTGCTGCATCATCCGGGTGAAACCGGTGGGGGCGAAGGCGAAGGGCAAGGCTGAGGTCTTGCCGAGGATCTCCCGCGTGGTGTCCACATCGGACACCCCGCGCAGGACGTTCGGGTGGAACTCGACCCGCCGGTAGGCCTGGCGGGCGCGCAGCAGGCTGTCTTCGAGCTCGGCCGCGCCGTCGGTGTAGTCGAAGGCCGCCCGCGGGGTCCGCTTGCGCGCGGCCGTGCGCAGGTCGGCGATGGTGTGCGCGTTGCCGAGCCGCCGGTCGGTCGGGTTCAGCACGATCGGCTTGGGCCGCAGGAGCTGCTTCAGCTCGTCCGGCTTCGGCAGTCGGCGCTTCGTCACCTTCATCAACTCCCTCAACAGCCTGCACGGCGAACGGGACCCGGCAGACATCGGATGTCTGCCGGGTCCCTTTCTAGCACCAGGTCACGCGCTGCCGGAATCCGACGTCTGCGGCCCGGCGGCCGCGACGTCGTCGAGCCGGTACTTCGTGGCCGCTTCGAGGACCTTCGCCTGGTCGACCTCGCCGCGCTTGGCCAGGATCGACAGCGCGCCGACCGTGATCGACTCGGCGTCGACCAGGAACTTCCGCCGCGCCGCGGGCCGGGTGTCGGAGAACCCGAACCCGTCGGTGCCGAGCGTCAGCATGTCGGTCGGCACGTACGGGCGGATCAAGTCCGGCACCGAGCGCATCCAGTCCGACACCGCCACGACCGGTCCGTTCGTGCCCGAAAGCGCCTCGGTCACGTACGGCACGCGCGGCTCGCTGCCCGGGTAGAGCAGGTTGTCGTGGTCGATCTCGACGGCCTCGCGCCGCAGCTCGGTCCACGATGTCGCCGACCACACGGCCGCCCGCACGCCCCACTCCTCGGCGAGGAGCTTCTGCGCCTTCAGCGCGTCCGGCATCGTGACGCCCGAGACCAGGATCTGCACCTCGGGACCGTCGCCCTCGGGGGCGTCCGCGTACTTGTACAGGCCCTTCAGCAGGCCGTTGACGTCGAGATTCTCCGGCTCGGCGGGCTGCTGGTACGGCTCGTTGTAGATCGTCATGTAGTAGAAGACGTTCTCGCCGTTGCCGTCCGGGCCGGTCTCGCCGTACATCCGGCGGAGGCCGTCCTTCACGATGTGCGCGATCTCGAACGACCACGACGGGTCGTACGCCACGGCCGCCGGGTTGGTCGACGCGAGCAGCAGCGAGTGCCCGTCGGCGTGCTGCAGGCCCTCACCGGTCAGCGTGGTGCGCCCGGCGGTGGCGCCGATGACGAACCCGCGGGCCATCTGGTCGGCGGCGGCGTAGAGGCCGTCACCGGTCCGCTGGAACCCGAACATCGAGTAGAAGATGTAGATCGGGATCATCGGCTCGCCGTGCGTCGCGTACGACGTGCCGACGGCGGTGAACGACGCGGTCGAGCCCGCCTCGTTGATGCCCTCGTGCAGCAGCTGGCCCTTCTCGGACTCCTTGTAGGCCAGCATCAGGCTCGCGTCGACCGACGTGTACGTCTGGCCGTGCGGGTTGTAGATCTTGGCCGTCGGGAACATCGAGTCGAGGCCGAACGTGCGGGCCTCGTCCGGGATGATCGGGACGACGCGCTTGCCGATCTCGGAGTCCTTCGCCAGCTCGCGGACCAGCCGGACGAACGCCATCGTCGTGGCGACCTCCTGCTTGCCCGAGCCCTTCCGGACGCCTTCGTAGACCTTGTCGCCGGGCAGCACGAGCGCCTTCGCCGACTTCGGGCGGCGTTCCGGCAGGAAGCCGCCGAGCGCCTTGCGGCGGCCGATCAGGTACTCGATCTCCGCCGAGTCCTTGCCCGGGTGGTAGTACGGCGGCAGCTTCGGGTCGCGCTCGAGCTCCTCGTCGCTGATCGGGATCCGCTGCGAGTCGCGGAACAGCTTGAGGTCGTCGAGGGTGAGCTTCTTCATCTGGTGCGTGGCGTTGCGACCCTCGAACGCCGGGCCCAGGCCGTAGCCCTTGATGGTGTGGGCCAGGATCACCGTCGGCTGGCCGTGGTGCTCCAGCGCCGACTTGTAGGCCGCGTACACCTTGCGGTAGTCGTGGCCGCCGCGCTTGAGGTTCCAGATGTCGGCGTCGGAGAGGTCCTTGACCAGGTCCTTCGTCCGCGGGTCGCGGCCGAAGAAGTGCTCCCGGACGAAGGCGCCGTCGTTGGCCTTGTACGTCTGGTAGTCGCCGTCCGGCGTGACGTTCATCAGGTTGACCAGTGCGCCGTCGCGGTCGGCGTGCAGCAGCGAGTCCCACTCGCGGCCCCAGATGACCTTGATGACGTTCCAGCCGGCGCCGCGGAAGTACGACTCCAGCTCCTGGATGATCTTGCCGTTGCCGCGCACCGGGCCGTCGAGCCGCTGCAGGTTGCAGTTGATCACGAAGGTCAGGTTGTCGAGGCCTTCGCCGGCCGCGATGTGGATCAGGCCGCGCGACTCCGCCTCGTCCATCTCGCCGTCGCCGAGGAACGCCCAGACGTGCTGGTCGTTGGTGTCCTTGATGCCGCGATCGCGCAGGTAGCGGTTGAACCGCGCCTGGTAGATGGCGTTCATCGGGCCGAGGCCCATCGACACCGTGGGGTTCTCCCAGAACTCCGGCATCAGCCGCGGGTGCGGGTACGACGGCAGGCCGCCGCCCTCACCGGCGTGCGAGTACTCCTGGCGGAAGCCGTCGAGCTGCTGCTCGGACAGCCGGCCCTCGAGGAACGCGCGGGCGTAGATGCCGGGGGAGGCGTGCCCCTGGATGTAGATCTGGTCGCCGCCGCCGGAGTGGTCCTTGCCGCGGAAGAAGTGGTTGAACCCGACTTCGTAGAGCGCGGCGGACGAGGCGTAGGTCGAGATGTGGCCGCCGACGCCGACGCCGGGGCGCTGCGCCCGGTGCACCATGATCGCGGCGTTCCACCGGATGTAGGCCCGGTAGCGGCGCTCGATCTCCTCGTCACCGGGGAACCACGGTTCGTTCTCGGTGGGGATGGTGTTGACGTAGTCCGTCGAGGTCAGCGCGGGCACACCGACGTTGCGTTCACGAGCGCGCTCCAGGATGCGCAGCATCAGGTACCGGGCCCGCTGCTGGCCTCCCCTGGCCAGCGCCTCGTCGAAGGAGTCCAGCCACTCGGCGGTCTCCTCCGGGTCGATGTCGGGCAGGTGCGCAGCCAATCCGTCACGGATTACGCGTACGCGTGCCGGGGTCTCCTTGCCGGAGGCGCCGTCGTTCTGCGGGGCCAAGGGGTCTCCTTGCGAAAAGTTGTAGCCGGTGGTGCTCGTACTCGGGGGTGTACGACTCTCCATCGTCGTCTTCCCTCCCGGCTTCCGCACTGCTACTAGGCGGTAACATCAGCCGACCCGATCGAGTCGCTCCCCGCGCGCGGTGTATCCGCGCGCGCGTTTTCTTCCTCATCACCCTAGGGGACGGGCTCCGGCGGGGTGGCAGACCGGTCCCCGAGGTACCCGATACGCCGTCGCGGCGGGGGCCCCGCGGCCCGTATCCTGCGACACGAGTTGTCACGGATCCGGTGTGGACGGTTGCGCGCAGAGCCACACCAGTGTTCGCTATCGGCAACCGGGTAGCCGAGTGTGGCGCAGCCGTACCCTCCACGAGGGTGCTCGAGCGCCACGCTCCGTCGTAGTTGGAGGAGTGAAAGCAGTGGTCGCCGCGGGAGACGCTGATCAGACCGGCGTCGCCGAGAGGCTCGGCATCAAGCCCGAGATGGTGGTCCAGGAGATCGGCTGGGACGAGGACGTCGACGACGACGTCCGCGCGGCGATCGAGGAGCAGATCGGCGGGGACATCCTCGACGAGGAAGCCGACGAGGTCATCGACGTGGTGCTGCTGTGGTGGCGCCAGGACGACGGCGACCTCGGCGACGCGCTCATCGACGCCAGGGGCCCCCTGGAAGAGACCGGCGTGATCTGGGTGCTGACCCCGAAGACGGGACAGCCCGGGCACGTCGAGCCGAGTGAGATCGCGGAAGCGGTGCCCGTCGTCGGGCTGGCCCAGACCGCCAACATCAGTGTCGGCGCGAACTGGATCGGCACGAGGCTGGTGTCCCCGAAGTCGAAGTCGAAACAGCGCTGAACCGGCCCCGCCCGGCTGACACGATAGGGTTGTCGTCGCAGGCACGTGTCCGTACGGGAGAGGAAACGCGGTATGACCGTCGAGGTCGGTTCTGAGGCCCCTGACTTCACACTGAACGACTACAACAAGCAGCCGGTGCAGCTGTCGTCCTTCCGGGGCGACAAGCCGGTGCTGGTGGTCTTCTACCCGTTCGCGTTCAGCGGCATCTGCACGGGCGAGCTCTGCCAGCTCCGCGACGAGTTCGCCGACTACGACAACAAGGGCGTCCAGGTACTGGGCGTCTCGGTCGACACGCCGTTCTCGCTCAAGGCGTGGGCCGAGAAGGAGGGCTACCAGTTCCCGCTGCTGTCCGACTTCTGGCCGCACGGTGACGTGGCGCGCGCGTACGGCGTCTTCAACGAGCAGGCGGGTCTCGCGGTCCGCGGCACCTTCCTGGTCGACAAGGAGGGCGTGGTCCGCTTCGCCGAGGTGAACGCCCCGGGCGAGGCACGCGACCAGCAGGGCTGGAAGAAGGCCGTCGCCGAACTGGCGTGAGGCTCCACGGCGGCGGTCCCCCTTGCGGGGTGGGCCGCCGCCGTCCGGGCGCATAGCTCAGCGGAAGAGCACTCGGTTTACACCCGAGCGGTCGCAGGTTCGAACCCTGCTGCGCCCACCAGCGGAAACGGGGCCCCCAAGATCACTAGGGGCCCCGCTGACATCACCGATTGACATCAGTTGTCGTCCGCCAGCCGGTCCATCCGGGTGGCCATCCGCTGCTTGGCCTCGTCCAGGACATGCCCGTAGATGTTGGCCGTGGTCGCGATCGAGGCGTGCCCCAGCTGCTCCATCACCTCCCGGATCGTGGCGCCGTCCATCAGCAGCAGCGTGGCCGCCGTGTGACGCAGGTCATGTACCCGCGTCGGGTCGAGCCCGGCGCGACGCAACAGCCGGCGGAGCATCGTGTTGACGTTCCTCGGCTCGACCACACGCCCCGAACTCGTCACGAAGATCAGGTCGTCCGGCTGACCCGGCGCGAGGTTCAGCGTGGAGCTGAGCCGCTTGGCTGACTCCTCCCGGTGCCGGACCAGGGCGGCGATACACACCCGGCCGAGGTAGAGCGAACGGGTGGACTTCTTCGTCTTCGTCTTCCCGAACTCCAGCCGGCCGCGCACACGTTGCACGGTCCGCCGGACACGGAACGCGCCGGTCTCCATGTCGATGTCGGACCAGGCCAGGCCAAGTACCTCGCCCTTGCGCAGGCCGGTCGTGATCAGGATCAGCCACAGCGCGTAGAGCCAGTGCGCCGACGCCGTCTTCACGAACGCCTTCGCCTGCGCCTCTGACAGCGGCTCCACCTCGAACTCGCCGCGCGAGGGCGTCTCGACCAGGCGGGCGACGTTGCGGCCGATCAGTTCCTCGCGCACGGCGTTGCTCAGCGCGCTGCGCAGGGTCTCGAACACGTTTTGGACGTACCGGTCCGAGAGCGGCTTGCCGAGGACGGTCTGCTCCTTCCGCAGCTTCGCCACGAGCCCCCGAACATGGGCCGGGGTCAACGCATTGAGCCGCTTCGTGCCCAGGTGCTTCTTGATGTAGCGGCGGACGACGATCTCGTACCCGGAGTAGGTCGACGGCCCGCGGTCGACCTTGATGATCTCTTCCAGCCAGTAGTCGAGGTAGTCCCCGAGCTTCATGTTCGAGGAGATCGACGGGACGCCCTTGCGGTTGTTGTCGAGCATCTCGACCCGCTTGTCGTTGACCTCGTCCCAGGTCTTCCCATAGACGAACCGGCGTTTGCGGTCGCCGGTCGTCGTCAGGACGTAGACAGCGGCCTGGTAGCGGCCGTCTGCCCGCTTAACGACGGTTCCGAGGCCGTTCGCTGCGCGGCGCGGCATCAAGCAGCCTCCGATTCCTGCATCAGGGCGGTGACGTAACTGTCGATCGAGGTGCGCGGGACTCGCCGTGCGCCGAAGATCTTCACGGACTTCAGCTCGCCGGAGTTGATCAGGTCGTAGACGCGTGTTCGCCCGATGCAGAGCAGCCGGGCGGCTTCTTCGACTCGTACCAGCAGGGGCTCGTGCTCGGTGGACGCGGTCTCAGTGCTCATGGCGGTAGGCCCTTCGTCTCAGGTGGGCATGACAAGGTGACCGGGCGGTTGCCCGGCCAGACGGTTGTGGATTCGATTACGTTCGGTGTCGGGTAGAGCCCCAAGAGCTGGCAGAAGAGAGAGCTGCGAAGGGTGGGGGGTTCGCGGCGTGGGGTGGTAGGTGCCGGAAGAAACCCGCAAAACCCGCAAACCCGCAAAAGGACCCCTGACCTGCGATTTTGCTTGCGGGTTTTGGCGCGGGTTTCTCCGGCAGCCCCCGAGAAACCCGCGGGTTTGCGGGTTTTGCGGGTTTCCCGATCGGCCCTGGCCCGAGAAACCCGCTAACTCTGCCAGCCTCTTTTACCTGGTCACAGCCCTACAAACTTGACCGTGCGGGTTTTGCGGGTTTTGCGGGTTTTTTCTCCGCCTGATCTCCTACGACGTCTGCCGCTCCACCCACCACAGCTTGCTGTTCAGGTGCTTGTCGGTCGCGCTGCGTAACACGACGTCGCCGTGCCACCGGTCGATCTGCCCCCGCAGCCGCCACCCGAGCGACTTCACCGTGAGCGGCTTCCCGGCCCGGTCGGTCGGGAACGTCCCGGCCCACGGGTCGGTCCCCGCGGTCGGCTCGCCGGACTGGCGCAGCTGCTGCGAGGTCACCCGGACGTCGCCGTGCACGTCGTCCCAGGCCATCAGGAACGCGCGCCACTCGCCGTCCTCCTCGTCCAGCTCCCGCACCGCATCGGCGTTGCCGAGGAACCCGCCGACCTGGTGGTGCTCCAGGAAGCCCCCGAGGTGCCGCGCCCACGGCGTGAACTGCCGCATCTGCGGCACCGAGTCAGCCGTCGGTGCGCCGTTGTTCGTCCAGTCCAGAATCATGATCAGGACGTGGCGCAGCACGGTGGCGCGGTTGACCGGGTCGAGGATCCAGGAGTCCAGGTTCGGGATGGTGAACCCCGTGCGGGCCTCGGGGCGGGGGCAGTTCGGGTCGAGCCGCACCCACACCGACCGGGACGCCATGTCGCCACCGGTGCGCAGGTTGTTGCCGGTGGCCAGCCACAAGCGGTCGTTGATGAAGTTCGCCGCGGCGTTGGTGCCCAGCCGGCGATCCGACCAGTTCCGTTCGGTCACCAGCCGCGCCAGCACCGCACTGTTGACCATGGCGCCCTCGGCCAGGTTGTCGAACACGATCACCCCGACGCTGTCGGCCAGCACCGTGGTGATGGCCTTGCGCAGCTCGTCCTCCGAATCAGTCCAGGTCAGCACGCGCTGCCCGACCAGCAGCCCGACGCAGCCGGCCAGGATCGTCTTACCCGACCCGGGCATCGACGCCTCGATCATCCCGAACGGCGACAACGCCCGCGTGTACGGCCGAATCAGCGGCGTGACGAGCAGCGCGAGGTAGTTGGCGCGGTCCGCGGCGCTGCGCCACGGGAAGTCGGCCAGGAACCGCTCTAGCAGGAACTCCCGCGCCTGCGCGACCTCGGCTGCGGTGGGCTGCTCCGGGACGCGGCCGAGGTGCTGGTTGCCGGCCAGGTAGAACCCGGTCGCCGTGTCGTAGCCGGGGTTCTGCAGCAGCGTGCCGTCGCGGCGCAGCACCGGGGTGGAGATGATCCGGTGCAGCACTGGCAGCTTCGGCCACGACCGCCGCGACAGCACCGCGTTGAGCACGGTCGCGTTCGGGGTGGTCTCCACCTCCTTCCCGTCGCGGCGGACGTCGAGCACTTCGGCGTGCTCGGCCAGCAGCGACGCCATCAGCGGCGGTTTGAGGACCGAGGCGGTGATGGGCAACGCCACGTCGGCATCCCCGGCCTCGGTGTCCTCGGTGGCGCCGGAGATTTCCTCCACCACCACCGGGGCGCCCTCGGACACGTAGGTGTTCGGGATGATCCGGTCGTCCAGCGCGCCGGTCAGGATCCGGATAGCGTCCGGGTCTTCACCGATGCGCAGCCGCGGTCGGCCCGTGTTGCCCAGCGGCCACAGGGACCGGGCTTGTGCGGGTGTGCTGGCCATGGCGTTCCCCTTCGTCGTGCGGGTAGTGCGAGGCGGCCCTCTTGCGGCCGTTATCAGTGCGCTATCGACACCTCCTCAGTCATGCGGATGGCGGCGGTTGTCGAGCACATGGTTTAATCACCGACGTTTGATTTCGGTCTACGCTGAGGGGGCCAACCTGTGAACTGGCTGGAATTCGCTAGTTCGGTCGTTAGTTCGTTAGCCTGGCCCCTATGCGTGATCCTGGTCGTCTTGTTCCTGCGGCGCGGACTCATCAACATGTTAACTTCGGGCCCGCTGAAGGTTTTCAAAGCCGGTCCCAGCGGCCTCGAACTGGAGTACTTCGACCGCACGCTGAACGAAGCCAAGGTCAATGTAGGATTGCCTGCCGACAAGCCTCGGAGGCGAAGTATCTGGGATCTTATCCGCGAAAAATTCGGACTAGACGGGCGAGTCGATCCCTTGCCAGTTCCCGAGCCCGTACCCGTTCCCGGACTTGACTTTTCACCTGAGCCTGAGACCTTGCATGAGCCTGAGGCTCCGCCTGAGTCCTCGTCAGAGCGTGAACCTCTGCCGGAGAGCGAGTCATCCAGACGCGAGACCGTGCGACCAGATGATCCCTACAGGCAATGGTTTCTGCCGAACCTAATGGAACGTGGGTACCTTCGCGAGGTAGCGGCAATATCGCCCACTTCGGCAATACTTGAAAGTTTTGCTTTACTGGAGGCGCAGCTTCGTGACAAACTATGGGCCATTCTGCCCGAGTACGTTGGCAAGCGCACTACCCCTCCCATGAGTGAACTGTTAAGTATAGCCAGACATGAGGGAGTATTCACGTCAGCGGAGGCTAAATCGGTTGACGAACTTGCAGCATTACGAAATGCCCTGGCGCACGGCCGTGCACGCAATATTGCCGACACAAATAGAGCTTATTCGTACCTCGATGTAGTCGATCGTCTTTGCAGGATCATCGAGCATGCTTCGTTGCGGCCCAGGAAATTGCCCACGACCGATGACCCGACGTAGGTTTGACGGGACACCTCTCATGCGGCGGCTATGGCGAGTTATGCCGCGGCGCGACGTCGGCGAGTTCGCTCCAGCGAGGCAATCGCCGCACCCACGAGCCATTCAGCCGCGGGCGGGGTGACGCCGTTGCCGAGCTGGCGAACCTGCTCGCGCTTACTACCGGTGATGACGTAGTTGGGCGTGAACCCCATCGCTCCCTGCACCTCCGGCACCGACAGCATCCGGAACGTGCAGTCCTCCACCGCCGGAGCGGCGTCCGGCCAGCCCACGAGCGACTGGTGCCCGGCCGTGGTCAGCGTCCGGGCGGGTTCGGTGACGGGGGTGCACATCTGCCCGGGGTTGCCGCGGGCGGTGTTGTGCCGCACGAGCATGTGGTGGTTGCCCGACGCGCACACCGTCGCCAGCGGCTCGGCCACGTCACGGGCGTCGGAGCCCCCGCCGCGCAGTTCGGCGATGAACGCCAGCCCAGCGGTGTCCACCGTGGTCCTTGTCGGCATCGGCGAGGCCGCCGGCCGCGCCACCCCCGTGCCGTAGTACGGAACCACCAGCGCCGTCTCGTGCCGCGCGGTCTGCGTCCGCATCGGGTCACCGGTACTCGAGGCGTGCTTGCCGTCGCGGCCCTCCAGCGGGACCAGCAGCCCTTCCCACTCACTGGTGGTGCGGGTCCGGAACGGGTCGGCGACCGGGCGGGCGTCCTCGTTGCGGGTTCCACCGCTGGGCACCAGCAGCGCCCGGGTGTGCGAAGTCGTCAGGGTCGCTGTCGGCCAGTCGGCCGGCCAGGCCCTCGCGTAGCCGGAGCCCGGGCGGACGAAGGTGTTGCCGGTGGCCTCGAACGTCATCGGCCGCGCGTAGCGCTCCAGCCCGGCCCGGATGCGCTCGATAGTCTTCTCCGACAGTGGCTTGTCGCGGTCGCCGATGCGCTGGCCGAGGTGCGACCAGTCGATCACCGACGCCGCGGGCAGCGCGTAGGGCTCGACGATCGTGTTGCGGCACCGGCTGTTCGGGCAGCGGTAGAGGTACTGCTGGCGGTAGCGGCCCACGGTGCGGCCGGGCTTCCACCACTGCACCGCGGCCACCTCGACCTCGCACTCCGGGCACCACGCGGCCGGGCGGATGTCGAGGTCGGGCGCGATGTTGCCCTTGCGCCAGAACACCACGTACATCCGGTCGCGGGACTGCGGTGCGCGCGGGGCGGCGATCGCCGGGGCGTGCATGGAGTTGAGCGAGACGATCCGGTGGTCGTAGCCGAACGCGTCCATCGACGCCAGCCACGCGGTGAACGGCGGCCACTTCGCCGCGTCGACCACGTTCTCGACGATCACGATCTCGTGCCGGTGGGCTTCGGCGAAGCGCGGCACGTCCCACATCGTCGCCCGGGAGCGTTCCGCGACGTGGTCGGGCACCTGGTCGTCGCCGAACAGGACGCCTTGGTGGTCGTTCTTGGTCCGGGCGCGGCCTTTGGCGATGGAGTGGTTGGTGCACTCCGGGGAGGCCCAGAGGATGTCGGTGCGGCGGTAGCGGCGGGGTTCGACCTGGGAGATGTCGGCGCAGTCGTGGTCGCAGCCGGGGAAGTTGAGCTGGTGGGTTTCGATGGCGCGCGGGCTGTGGTTGGCGGCCATGACCAGCTCGACGCCGGGCACGGCGGTGGCTCCGAGACCGGATCCGCCGGCGCCGCAGAACAAGTCGGTGACGGTGTACATCAGCAGATCTCCCAGGTGAGCGTGGATGTGGTGTCGACCTCGGTGACGGCGCGGAACCCTTCGGCCCGCAGGACGGCCGGGGTGAGTGCATCGACGCGGTGCCAGTACTCCCGCACGACCGGTGCGGGCACCGGCCGGGATCGGCCGGCGTTGCGGGCCAGGGCGACGTCGAGCGGTGCGCGCACGATCACCGCGTCGGCCGCGACGCGGTGGTGGCCGGCGAGGTCGAGCCAGGTGCCGCGTTCCCGCGCGGTGGTGGCGGTGGCGTCGATCGTGACGTCGTGTCCGGCGGCCAGCAGCGCGTCCGCGATGGCGTGCACGGCCCGGACCGCGGCCGGTGTGGCGGCCGGGTCGTGCTCGTGGCGGCCGAGGACGGCGCGGGCCCGGTCGAGCGACAGCCGCACCCCGAACCCGCCGTACGCCAGCTGGCGGTCGCAGTAGGTGGACTTCCCACAGCCGGGCCCGCCGACCATCACCCGCAGCACCGGCACTCGAGCGCGCCTCACGCGGCCACGCCCCGGCCGGTGCGGCGTTCGATCGCCTCGGCCCAGCACACCGCGGTGGCGGCGACCTGGACCAGCTCGTCGGCCAGCCTGGCGTCGTCGTGTTCGGCGAAGGCTTCGTAGACCTCTTCGCGCAGGATGTGCAGCCAGGTGAGGCGCCCTTCGGCGCGGGCCATCTCGGTGGTGAACCGCGCGGTGTGGGCGGCGGTGACGGCGCGGCGCAGCAGCCCGGTCAGCTCGACGTCGGGGCCGGTGCCGTCGGGGTGGTTCTGCTCGCCCCACAGCGCGTCCTGGCGGGCGCGTTCGGCGGCGACCCTGGCCAGCACGGCGGCGGTGTGCGGCGAGACGATCGGCTCGGTGGTAGTCATGGCATTGACTCGCTTTCGGGAGGCGGGCACGAGAAGGGCCGGGCACGCGTGGTGCCCGGCCCTTTCTCGTGTCCTCTGTGGTCGGTGACGTCAGGCGGCCTGTCCGGCGGCGGTGGCGGTGTTGTAGAGCGACCAGCAGTCCTCGCAGTCGCACAGCCGGCCGATCCCGGGGCCGTCGAGGGTGCCGGGCTCGATCAGGACCGGGTCGAGCGTCGCCAGCGCGGTCGGGCTGGCCGCCCGCCAGGTCGGGATGACCTCGGGAGCGCCGGGGTCGACGTCGGCGCAGGCACAGCCGGCCGCGATACAGGGCCGGGTGTCGTCCTTGGTGGGGAAGTCGGTGTGGAAGCTGTCCAGGTGCCCGCAGGCACAGCGGTGCACGATGGCGGCCATCGGCTCTCCTCCTCGGTGTCCTTTGTGGTCAGTGGTGGTCGCGGGTGCAGCCGGGACAGGTCCAGTGGTGGCGGTCGTGGGCGAGCCAGCCGTCTTCGGCCGCGACCTTGCTCAGCTCGGTGCGGGTGTCGACGGCGGTCCCGTCGTGCTCGCCGACGGTGTCGGCGTACCAGGCGTGCCCGTCGGTGCAGCCGTGCGCGGCGCACTGCAGTGCCCAGCCCGGCGAGGTCTGGTCCCGGCGGATCACCGCGTCGGGGTTCATCCAGTCGTACGGCGGGTCGGGCCAGGTGCAGACCATCCCGGCCACCGCCTCCACCGACTGCCACGCCTCGTACGACGCCTCGGTCGGGTTCCCGGTGACCCACACCCGCCACCGCGGCGGAACCTGCACCCACGACGTCCGGGCGAACACCAGCGGGCGGCGGTCGAGCTGCGCGTGCTCCATCGCGATCCGCAGCTGGTATCCCACGCGGCGGGTCGTGTCGTCGGCGCGGATCTGCTCGTAGGGGCGGGTCCAGTCGACGGCCGCGCCGCGCAGCCACACCGCGGCCTCGCGGGTGTAGGGCAGCGACGCCGGAACGGTCAGCGACAGCCCCGAACCGGTGTGGGTCAGCGTCCACCGGCCGGTGTAGCGCAGCGGCCTGCCCGACACGGCAGGGGTCAGGGCCAGCCCGGGCACGATGGTGGCTTCGCCGGTCATCGGCACGGAGCCGTCGGAGAACGCGAGCGACCCGGCGGTCAGCGCGGTCGCGGCGTCCGGCATCGGGTCGGGGTTGGGGTGTGCGTCGTGGTGGCGGTCGAGGGTGGCGGTCATGGCACTCGATTCCTTCCTGCGGTCAGGCGGCCCGGCGGGTGCCGGATCGCGGCTTGGCGCGGCGCGGGTTGTCCGCACCTGCTCGCATCGCGGTGTCGATCACCCCGTCGTCCTTGACCCACGAGTCGGGGGTGTTCCAGGTGGCGACCGCGGCCCGCAGTTCGGTGCGGGCGTAGGTCTCGTCCAGCAGCCCGGCGCCGACCAGCTGGCCCAGCGCGTAGGCGGCGGTCGAGAGAACCCGGTTGCGGGTCCCTGATCGCGCCGACACGACGCGGTCGACCTCGCCGCGCACCGCCGCTGAGATGTAGGCGTCCGGGGCGGCTACGGCCTTCTCACGTCGCCCTGACACGGCCGTGGGCGCACGTTCGACGTTGGCCTGGACCAACCACGCCGCCAGCTGCGTCGGGTCGGTGTCGTCGAACAGCTCGTACGCGCCGTCGGCGCGCACCGACCCCGGCGCGAGGGCGTAGCCGCCCCAGCCGCGGGTGTCGACGTGACCCGCGATGTGCTTGACCGTGGACGCCAGCCGGCACCCCGGCGGCGTCTGGAACCACAGTTGCCGGCCGGTGCTCGGAGTCGTCGTGGTCCAGGTGTCGGGCAGCGGGCCGCCCCGGCGGGCAGCCAGCTCCTGCAGCTCGGCCCAGCCGTCGGGACCGGCGGGTTCGTCGGGCTTGCGGACGTCGCAGTCGACGACGTGCAGCCCGGACTTACCGGGGAACACCGCGACGTTGTACGGCGCGCGCGACCACACCCGGGCGATCACCTCCGGGTCGGTGGTGGCCAGCGACTCCGGCGTGACGTGCCCCGCGGCGCACGGGCCCCGGCCGGCGCAGTTGTCCTTGGTGTGCCAGGCGGGCGGCCACTTGCGGCCGGGCATGATCGGGAACACCGCCCACCCTCTGCCAGCCATCTCCAGGGCCACCGCCTCCAATCGGGCGCGTTGCGCCTCACTCGTCATGCGCCGATCTCCTTTCGCCAGTCGGGCCGGGGATCCCAGGCCGCGACGTCGTGCAGGTGCGCCCCGAACGCCCGCGCCAGCCGCCCGGCCAGCCGGTCCACATCCGACGGCGGTTGACCCCCCGCGCGCAGCAGCGCCACAAGCGCGGGATAGGTGGCCGAGGCGTAGAACTCCTGGCGGTTCCACGCCCCGGCGACCGCGCGCCCGGCGCGGCGGGCTGTGGTGGCGTCGGTGTTGTCGTGCTCGGTCAGCCACGCGGTGATCTCGGCCGCGCGGTACTTCTCCGCCATCGCCGGTCACCGCCTGGATGCGGGGTTAGGAGAGGTGGGCGGTGTGCTCGATGGGCTGGCGCAGCACATAGGTGCGGTCGTGGGCCAGGTCGGCCACGATCAGCCGCATCTGCCCGAACGAGAACGCGACGTCCGCCACCGCGTCGAGGTCGGCCGCCGCGACGCTGAGCAGGGTGGCGGGTTCGTCGTGGGTGCGGACGCCGTGGCCGAGGTGGCGGGCGGAGAACAGCCAGCCGGAACGCAGCTGGTACTCGGTGACGCCGTGGTGGGCGAGCCCGTCGTGCACGTCCAGGACGCTGTAGGAGGTGGCGCCGCGGAAGTAGCGCTCCCGCAACCCCATCAGCACGATCACCCCGGCCGCGGTGCCGTCGACTCCGACGGCTGCGCCGGCGGCGGTGCCGAAGCCCATGCGGTATTCCCAGCCGTGCGCGTCGGCCAGGGCGCGGGCGGCGTCGGCGCAGTCGGCGGTGGCCGGGGTGCCGTGGGTGATGCTCGGGTCCCGGGTGAGGATCACCTCGTTGACGCCCTCGCGGTCGTCGTCGACCAGCGCCGACACCGGGACTTGCGCCGTGGCGGCGTTGGTGAGTGCGTCCGCCACGGAGTCGTGCGTCGTGCCGTGCGGCGGCTGCAGCGCGGCGAACCACAGACCGGGCGCGGACGCGACTTCGGTGTACATGCGGGGATTCATCGGGCCGCCCTTTCAGGACAGAATCGGGGTGGTCAGCAGCGGTTGAGCACGGACGTGATGGCGGCGCGTTCGGCCCGGTCGAGCGTCATGCCGTAGCGGTGTTTCACCGTGACCCAGCGGGCGACGTATCCGCAGTGGTCGAGGGCGGGCAGCCAGCGGGCGGGGTCCTGGTCGCCCTTGCTGCGGTTGGACGTCGCGGTGACCGCGACCAGCACGGCCGGGTCGTTGGCGTAGCGCTCCCGCTGCGCCCGGGACCAGCCGCGGGTGCCGGACCGCGCGGCCTCGGCCAGCGGCACCGCGTGGTCGATGTCCAGCACGCCCGGCGTCGTGACCGTGACCCCGTCGTACGGGGACACCCACGTGCCGCCCGTGATCCGGCAGCCCGCGCCGGTGGTGACGCCTGCGCCTTGGGTGCGCAGCGCGTTCTCCCGGGCGTCGCAGCCACCGCCGACCTGGTCCCAGTGCGGCCAGTCGGCGCGGCGGTAGTGGTTGCCGGTGTCCTCGGCCGCCACCCGCAGCGCGGCCAGGTCGCGGCGCGCCACGCCGACGTCGGCCCGCGTCGCCGGATGGTCGCCGACGGCGGCGACCGTGGTCCCGCCGCCGACAGTCGCGCCGTGGCATCCGGCCGGGGTCGCGGCGACGGCGGCGGTGAGGACGAGCGCGGCGACCGCGCGGTTGATCATCACTTGGTTCCAGCTTTCTGCGCGGCTTCGCGCTGCCTGCGCTGGGCTTCTTCCTGCTGGCGCTGCAGTTCGTCGTGCCAGGCGCCGGAGTCGTTGGAGGTCATGCCGCCACCGCCATCGCGGGCACCGTGGCGCGGGTGCCGGTGATGGTCCGGGCGAGCGCCTGGTCCTCGGCTCGCCAGATGACGACCGGGAACGCGCCGTCCTCGGTCGGCCCGGCCGGGCGGGTCACCGAGTGGCCGGGGGCTGCAGGGTGGGTGTAGGCGAACCAGCGCAGCCGGAACGTGCGCGCGTCGTGCCGGGTCGGGACCAGCCCGCCGGGGGCGGCGTCGCGGATCATGTCGAGCGCGGCGGCCGGGCGGGTGATGCCGACCGCGAGGATCGCGCCGTCCAGCGCGGTCAGCACTGCCGGGCTGTGCACCCGCAGGCACGCGTACAGGTCGGTGGTCGAGAGGTCGGGCGGAGACAGGAACATGGCGAAGCTCCTTTGTGGTCGGTCGGGGTAGTGGGCGTCGCCGGACCGGCAGGGCATGACAAGCGCCGGCCACCGGTCCGGCGGCCGTTTCGGGTACTGCAGTTGCTGGGTCCTCGCCGGGCGTCGGCCGGCGGGCGGGGCTAGTTGAAGTGGCTGCCCGGCAAGGTGCCGGTGCGCAGCAGGTGGCCGACGTAGCGCTCGATGCGCGACCAGTTGGCCCGCACCAGCTTCTGCGCTTCGCGCTCGTACCAGCCGCCGCTGCGCGAGCCGTGGCGGCGCATCCGGCGGAACTCGGCCCAGTCCGCGCGCGCACCGTTGCGGGCCCAGGACTGCGCTGCGGAGCGAGACATGCCGTGGTGGCGGTGGGCCCACTCGGCTCCGGCCGCCCACCCGGCCAGCGTCATCACCAGAGCGCCATCGACGGCGGACCGGTCGGTGGTGTCGATCTCGGCGTGCACGACCTGTCCGCCAGTGCGGGTCAGGCGCACCTGTTGCACGGTGATCCCGGCGGCGGCGCAGCCGATCGCGTGACCGACCTCGTGCGCGGCCACCGCGCGCATCGCCTCGGTCTCCCGCCGCTCGCGTTCGGCGCGGCGCTCGCGGGTGTCGGGCGAGCTGAACAAACCCATGACAACCTCCAGGGTTGTAACCGTGTGTGACATATCTGCTGTGCGGCGAGCAGCGCGAAGCCAAGGGCGTGGCAAGTGCGCGGCCGAGGGTGTCGGTCGCCGGGAAGTGCATATGCACTTCCCGGCGCACTTGCCCGACGCCCTGGGCTTGACCTGCGAATTCAACGCGTGAAGGGCATGAAGTGCGCGAAGTGCGTCGGCTTGCGGCAGCCGCGAAAACGGCTGTTTTTCGCCTGAAGGCGGGTGTGGGTTACGCGCCCTCGGTGGTGCCGCGGTCGGCGACGGCGTCGGCCACGTATCGAGCACTGACAGTGACGATCCCGTCCTTGCGGCGGACCGGGCAGCCCTCGTTTTCCAGCAGTTCCTTCACGGCCTTGCCGGTCAGGTCGGCGTAGGCCGTGTAGCCCGGAGCGAGCTTGCGCAGCAAAGCCGCGACATCGGTGGCCTTGAGGTCGCGGCCGGCCAGAACCTCGGCCACGTCGTCGAGCACATCCCGAACCTCAGGAGCGGCTTCGACCTGCGGTTTTCCGGCCGTTGCGCCGCCGCGGATGGCGACGGCGCGTTCAATCACCTTGGCGGCGTCGTCACCGTCGATGAAGTGCGTGCGCACGGTCATCGACGACTGGCCGGCCGGGAGCGGAACCCCTTCCCCGGACACCACCAACGTGCCTTTGTCCAGGCCAGAGCGCAGTTCGTGCGGCGCCGCGCCCCCGTCGACCGCCTTGTCCCCGACCGCCATCCGCGACTGCGACTCGGTACCCAGCGCCAGTGCGGCCCGGATGTGGGCGCCTTCGCGGACCAGCTTCGGCAGGTTCTGGTCGGTCGGGTCCTGGGTTCCCTGCCACAGCACCACATTCACCGCCCGGCCCTGATTCTGGATCTTGCGGGCGGCCATGAAGTACCGGGACTCGTTGGTCTGCCCGCCGTAGGGCTTCTTCGTGTCGTCCTTGGCCGGGTTCATGAAAGCGTTCTGCGCCTCGTCGACCAGGATCACGATCGGTTCGAACGGGCCGCCGCGCTTGGCCAGCTCGCGGGGGACGCCGTTGCGGTACTTGTCGCCGTCGAAGGCCAGCAGCCGCTTCTCCATCTCCTCGACACCCCATTCCAGCAGCTCAGTGGCCCGAATGCAGTGGGAATCGGTGGGGCCTTCGATCAGGGTTTCGGCGACCGGCTTGAACATTCGCCAGTCGCCGATGCCCTTGAGGTCGGCGATGTGCAGCTGCACTGACGGGTCCAGGACCAGCCACAACGCCAAAGCGCGCAGCGACGCCGTCTTGCCCTGCTTGGACAGGCCGGTCATCAGCAGGTGGCACTGCAGCAGGAACATCAGCACCGCGTCCCCGCGCAGGTCTACGCCCCACGGGGCCCGGCCGTTGTAGAGGTCGGCGGCGGTGGTCGGGTCCGTGACCAGCGGCGACGGCCCGATCGGCTTGTCCAGCTCACCGGAGTCCGCGGCCCAGACCCGGATCGTGCGCGGGGACGGCGGGGTGGACAGGAACACCTCGTGCTCGTGGCGGCCCATGTTCTCCGCCAGCTTCCGGCGCTTGCGCTTGACCTCCTCGGTGTCCACACCGGACGGGAGATGGACGTCGAACTCCACCCCGCAGCCGGCCAGCCGGATCGGACCGAGCATCGCGGCGCCGCCGTCCTCCATCAGCTCGATCTTGCGGCGCAGCTCGGAAATCCGCAGGTCACGCAAGGCGGTGACGACAATCGACGGGGTGATGATGACGTCGTCGACCAGCCGCGCCGAGGCCGGGCGGAACAGCTGCGGGACCGCCTGCGAGGTCCGGCCGAGGTTCCACAGCCAGGTCAGCACGCCCGCGGTCCCGGCGACGGCGAGGAACACGCCGTAGGTGACCAGGAACCACACGCAGAACGCGATCGCGTCGATCACCCCGATCAGCGGGTCCAGCACCCCGCCCTTGCCCCCGATCCACAGGATCATCCCCAGGACCAGCAGCAGCACCGCCACCGACACGGTGGTCAGGGCGACGGCCTTGGCCAGCTGCCACGGGGAGCGGATCCAGTCCATCGACCGGTCGTGGCGACGTTGCTTCTCGGCCACGTCGCGGGCCTCCCACTCGGCCAGCTTCTCGTGGTCCCCGGCGATCTCCGCCGCGCGCATCATCCGCTCGTAGCGGCTGGACCCGTGCGTGTCGCGCCACCGCTTGCACGCCGCCGCGGCCCCGAGCGTCGGGTAGACCAGCACGTTGCGGCCGACGAACTTGAGGGTGGACACGGTCCGGTCGTGGGTGACCGCGGTTTTCGCGGTCGTGCCGACCCACATCATCTGTTTGCGGTACTCGGCCAGGCGCCAGTCCCGCTGCGCTTTCTGGTCGGTGTAGAGGCGCCATTCCTCGTCGGAGACGATCACGCCTTCGACGACGTGGGGGCCGGACTCGACCGCGTCCGGTCCGGTGGACTGGTGCTGGTCGGGGCGGGAACGCAGCGGGTGGACGGTGGCCAGTTCCCCCGCCGACCCGGCGGACTCGACACGGGCGGACTCGCTGGACTCGGGGCGGGTGCCGGGGGCGGTGGTCGTGTGGTCGTCGTGGTCGGTGGGGTTCATCGTGGTGATGCCCTTTCGTGCGTGGACTGGCGCAGCACGCGGGCAGGACCGAACCCACCGACATACCCGGGTCTCCGGGGCAAGGTGGGTCCGACCCTGCCCGGGATGCGGGTGGGTCTAGTCGCGCCCGCCGCTCTGGCGGTCGCCGATGTACTGGTCGCGCAACTTCGTGGCCGGGCCCTTGCCGCACTTGAGGGTGCGGCGGATGGACTCGGCATTGGTCGGGTCGAACCCGGCGGGCCGGTTCTGGACCGCCGCAGTGAACTCCTCGCGCAGCTGCTCGGCGCTGCGTCGCTTGGGCTCCGGGATCGTCGTGCGCGCCGACCGGCGGACCGGAGGCGTCCGGCGGGCCGGGGCCGGCCGGGTACCCGCGGCCGTCGCGGTGGTGCTCGCCGATGCCACGTCGGCCACGGCCGAGGTGGTCGTGGCGGTGACCGGTTCAGGCGATGCGGACGCCACCGCGGGCTGGCTACGATCCCGGCCGGCGGCCCCGGCCCGGTCCTCCCCCCTCGCCGCGGCCGGGGCCGCCGCCGCAGTGGCGCCGGGCAGGGCGAGCCCGGCGAACGCGGACAGCAGCCGCGGCAGGCACCGCACGACCGCGACGGCGACGACCGGGCCGAGCAGGTGCAGCACCAGGCTCGACACCGTGAAGTCGGCAGCGACGCCGGGCAGGTGCGGCCAGGCGTTCATCCCCAGCGTCAGGCCGAGGAACACCCACTCCGTGCGGTCGACCGCCTTGTCGTGCAGCGGCTGGCCGCGGGTGGTCAGATACGCCCGGCCGGCCACCACCATCAGCAGCGCCAGCGAGCAGAACGGCTCGGCCAGCCACGCGAACCACCACCGCGGGCTGCCCGCCGGGGCGCCCTCGGCCGCGAACGCCTGCACCCCGGCCGTCGACCAGCCCAGCGCCAGCGTCAACGACACCAGCGCCACCCCCAGCACCAGCCGCCGCACCCGGGCGTCGCGGTAGGCCAGCACCCGCGGGTCGCGGTCGAGGCGCCACAGCGCGGCGGCCTGCTCGACCGCCTTGCGTCGCGAGCGGACCTTGTCGGTGGTGACCTCGAACGGCGCGGTGTCGGTCTCCAAGACCATCAGGCGGTGCGCCTCGGCGTGCTCGGCCACCCGGCGCCGCACCCGTCGGGTCATGCCCTCCCCCTCGTCCGGCTCCGGGCCGTCCTCGAGTTCGTCGTTCTCCCCCGCCGGCACGTGGGCCGGGGTCGGGGCGGTGGTGGCGAGGTGGTGTTCCAGGGCGGCCAGCCCGCGGGAGAACTCCCCGCCGTCGTCGTCGTGGTCGCTGGTGGTGGTGCTCATGCCTTGGCCTCCTTCCGGTTGGTGTCCTGCGGCACGCCCGTCTCGGGGGCGGTGGCGGTGCTCAGCTGGCGCGCGGGCGGCGGCGTGGTCACCACGGCCTGCCGGGCGGTGCGGGTGGTGCGGTGCAGCCGGATTTCGTTGGCCGCCCACAGCGCAGCCGCCAGGCCGGAGATCAGGTCGAACCACGGCCACCACACCGCCCCGGCGACCAGCGGCACGCCGACCCCGGCCAGCTCGACCGCGTGGCTTCCCGCCCACGCCACGGCCGTTTCCTGACGGGTCCGGCAGCGTTCGTCTCGGCTCATCCCCGCGGCACCTCCCTGGTCTCGGTGATCGAGCCGTCAGGCAGCTCGACGGTGAACGTCGTCCGGCCCGTGGTGATCGCCATCAGGTCGAGCGCGCCCGCACCGACCGAGGGCAGCAGCACGCCGGCCAGCGCGGCCAGCCACCACTGCGGGGTCCAGGTCCCGAACCCGATCCGGTTGGCCAGCAGCAGCAGGCCGATCCAGACGAGTCCGGCGATCACGTCGGACAGCGCGCTGCGCAGATGCTCGTTGCGGGCGTGGCGGATGGCGACGCGGGCGGCGGGGTGGTTGATGTCAGGCATGTGCGTGCTCCCAGTGCGTGCGGGGTCCCGGCGGGCCGTGGCCGGCCATCGGGCTGGTGGTGGGTTCGAAGTGGTGCGCGTCGTAGTCGTGGGCGTTGTGGGCGTCGAAGTAGTGGTTCACCCGCCCCGTCGGCGGGGTCAGCACCGCGGTGGTGGCGTAGCGGTCGGCGCGGGCCATGGCCCAGGTCAGGATCCGCACCACCAGCACCAGCGCAGCTCGGGTCAGGTGCAACCCGAGCCACAACGCGAGGGCGGCGAAGACCTTGCACAGCGCCCAGGTGCCGTTGCGCTCGACCAGGCGGCGCAGCAGCAGCACCGTTTCCGCCGCGGTGTCCGGGATCGGGTTCGGGTTGTCCGATGTGGGTGTCACGGCTGCACCTCGCGGGCCTGCGCGGCGCCCTCGCGCCAGTAGCGGCTGACGGTGCGGTAGTGGCCGGCCGCGTGCGGGAATTCCGTGGCCATCTCGGCGGCGCGGTCGGCCCAGTCGTCCATGGTCTCGGCCGGGGTCCGGTTGTCGTCGGTCATGCTCAGCACTCCTCACTGGCCGGGTCGACGCCCGGCCGGTCGGCGGCCGTCTCCGGGACGGCCGTGGCGGTGTCGGTGGTGTAGAGAAACCGCCACACGGCTTGCTGCAGCTCCACGAAGTCGTCCCCCGACGTGATCTTCGGGTAGCCGTGGCGGTGCAGGACGTCGGCGAGGTCGAGGACCAGACCGAAGGTGAACCGGGCGTCCTCGGCAGGGGCAGGAATCGGGTAGCGGCGGTCGTGGCTCATCGCGCGGGTGTCCTTTCCCGACAGTGGCGTGTGACGGCGGGTGGATTGGCGGGCGGCGTGGCCGTCGGCTCGCTAGACCTGCCGCATCTTGGCGGCGGCGTCCTCAAGGGCTTTTTGCACGGTCACGAGCAACCTGGTCAGGTCGGCGATGCCGCTGCGGGCGTTCTGGATCGCGCCCCCGACGGCCTGCGCGGACTCACCTTCGGAAAGCGCCGTCGCCGCCTGCTGCGCGAGCAAGCCCAGCTCGGTGTCCGCGTGAGTCAGGCCGCTGGCGGCGCCCTGGATGTGCTCGCCGTGGCTCATCTCTTCGAGCTGACCGGCGAGCTCGGCGTTGGTTGCCATGGGTGTTCCTCCTGTGGTCGGCGTGGACGGTGCGGGTTGCGGCGGTTGAGCTTCAGGGCGGATGCGGTCGCGGTAGCCGCTGCGGGCGAGGATCAGCCGGGCGAAGTGCAGCAGCACCGACTGGCGGGCGTGGTTGTCGAATTCCTTTTCCCACCAACGGGTATCGCCGC
The DNA here is from genome assembly GCF_036114655.1 of Amycolatopsis sp. NBC_00348. Lineage (NCBI taxonomy): Bacteria > Bacillati > Actinomycetota > Actinomycetes > Pseudonocardiales > Pseudonocardiaceae > Amycolatopsis > Amycolatopsis sp. NBC_00348. The sequence continues at coordinate 10,679,654 of NZ_CP107994.1, forward strand.
GGGTGTCCTCGCCGGCCTGCAGGATGTCGGCGGCGAAGTCCGAGCCGCGTACGGTGCGCATCCGGATGTCGGCGACGTCGTCGCGGGCCAGATACAGCCCGCGCACCTGCTCGACGCTGCGGTGGCCGAAGATGTCGAGGATCTTGCCCGCCGGCGTCATGACGGCGACGTGGCAGGGCACGAAGGCGCCGTCACCGGGACTGCGGCGCCTGATGTCGACGAGATCCCAGCCGGTCATCGAATGCACGGCCCCGGCCAGGAACCAGCAGAACCCGTTGCCGAAGAACTCGACGGCGTCGGCATCGATCGTCCCGGCCGTGAGGGTGAAGTGCCTGCGGCCGCTCGTGGCGGCCCTGGCCATGCTCACCTCGCGCTGTCCGGCGAAGTCCTGCCGCAGATCCGTCCGGGGCAAGGACTCCACCGGGCTCACGGGGCCGGGAAGGCGGGAGCGCGGTTACCGAACACCGCGGCGACGCGCAGCCCGGCCGCGATGTCGTCGGCCAGCTCGACCGCGCGGGCCGGGTAGCCGTGCGCGGCCAGGTGCCGGCCCAGCGCGTCGACCACGGCGGCGCGCTCGGCCGGGGCCGGGTAGTGCGGGTAGTGGTTCATCAGGTCGGCGACGTAGCCGGTTTCCAGCTCGAACCCGCCCGGCCGGTAGGGCTGGCGGGAGGCGATGGCCTCTTCGGCGGTGGCGATCATCCCGGCGACCTCGCCGGCCAGCTGGTGCGCGGACACCCCGTCCTGCCAGCGCTGCGGCTGGGTCGGGTGCACCGCGGGGAACAGCGCCGCGAGGTGGTTTTCCTCGGCCGCCAGCACATACAGCAGCCGCATCCGATCATCGGGGCACTGCGCCTCGGGCAGCAGCCGCACCAGCCGCCGGGTGCTCTGCCCGGCCTGGTGGTAGGCGCCGCTGGCGATCTGGTTGGCCATCCGGACCGTTGTCGTGGTCACCGACAGCGTGGCGTTGAAGGACGTCCAGTCGTAGGGCTCGTCATCCGTGACGGCGACGGTGGCCGGGCTCGTGGTCGCGGTCGTGGTCGTGAGGGACATCGGCAAGCACTTCCCTTACAGGGGGCGGGTTTCAGGCGGCGGCGCCGGTCGCGTCGTCGTCGGCCAGACGGGTCCACTCGTGGTCCCAGTCGATGCCCTCGGCCTCCCGGCCGTCCGGGATCAGGGCGTAGGAGGCCTCCAGCAGCGAGGCCACGGTGTCGCGGGCCACCGGCAGTCGAACCGCGCCCGACGGCGAACTCAGCAGCACGTTCAGCAGGCCCGCGCTGCCGCCGGTGTCGGGCATGACCTGCACGTCACCGTCCCCGGCGGGTTCGGTCAGCCCGACACGGAGCAGATCGCGGGCGAAGATCCACCGCTGCCCGTCCAGGTGCAGGGTGACCGCCCACGGGTCGGCGGTGCGGTACTCCCAGCAGCCTTCGAGCGTCGCCCGGCCGTAAAGCCACACAGAGAACGGAAACCGGATCTGTGTCACGACTCCTCCCACAAGCCCAGCTCGGTTCCGAGGGTGCGGCGCAGGTCGAACAGGACGATCGCGGCGGAGAGGATGCGGTCGTGGTCGAACGCGAACCCGCCCGCGCGGGCCACGCGCACCGCGACCCGCAGTGGCATCCAGTCCGCCGCCGCCGCGTCGTCGGCGGCGACCGGGGTCGGTGCCTCGTCCGGCAGGAGGGCCGCGTAGGCGACCGTCACGTACCGGCCCCGGGCGGCGCGGCCGGGAGCGTCGAACACCCCGACCTGGTGCACCGCGGTACCGGCGGGCACGGTGACGCCGGTTTCCTCGGCCAGCTCCCGCACCGCCGCCTCCCGCGCGGTCTCGCCGGGGTCGACGTGCCCGCCGGGGAGGGCGAGTTTGCCCTTGTGCGGGTTCCCGCCGCGCTGGATCACCAGCACGTGCCACACCCCGCCGCGCAGGGCGAAGGTGACCATGTCCGCGGCGTAGAACACCGGGGCCCGGTCATCGAAGCGGGCGGCGATCTTCGCGGCGAGTGAGCCGATCAGCGACATGACGTGTCGTCCTTTCCGGACAGTCGAGGTGGGCAGACGGGGGTGCGGTCACCGGTTGGGCTGGTTGGCCTCGCGGCGCGCCTTCTCGATGGCTTCCTGCTGGCGCTGCAGCTCGCGGTGCCAGGCGCCGGAGTCGTTCTGAGCCATGACGGGTCCTTTCTCGACGAAGGGAAGTGCTGGCAGATAGGGGGTTGCGGACCGGGGTGGGGTCAGGCGGCGAGAGTGACCGGCTGCGGACCGGTCACCAGGGCGGTGACGTAGGCGACGAACGAGCGGTCCGCGCACGGGTGGGCGGCGTCGGTCTGCGGGTCCCGCAGCGTGGTGCGCAGCCACAGCGTCAGCCGCGCCACCGACCAGCCCTGATGGCGGCGCTTGGCGATCGCGGCCACCAAGGCCTCCAGGAACACCGCCCGCACCCGGGGTGCCCGGACCGCGGCGCGGGCCACGATCGGGCTCAGCGGCGCCACGTTGGACAGCGGCGCCCGGGTCGGCGCCGGCACCCGCACCGTGGCCAGCTCGACCTGAGCGGCGGCCAGCAGCCGGACCTGGGACGCGACGTCGCGGTAGATCCCGGCGCGGGCCCGCATCACGGCGTCCGTGGTGCGGGTGGTGAGGGTGCGGGCGTTGGCGGCGAGCAGGCCGGCCAGCTGCTCGAACCGGCGTGCCACCGCCACCGCGGCTTCCCGCTCCGGCAGCGCCACGACCAGCGGGTTGCCTGCGGCCTGGTCCAGCTCGGCCTGCGCCAGCAGCTGCAGCTGGGCCGCGACGTCGCGGTAGACGGTGGCGCGGGTGGCCACCACGGTCTCCGGCAGCCCGGCGGTGGAGAGCAGGGTGGCGTTGCGGGTCAGGGTGTCCGCCAGGGTGCGGAACCGGTCGGCGATCGCGGCGTTCGGGGTGCGGGTCATGATCGGTCCTTTCGTGCAGGCCGAGGCGGGACCGGGCATGGCGGTCCCCTGGTGCGAATGCGGGAATTGCGAAGAAGTGGCGCGGAATTCGCGCGGGCCGGGTCAGGCGGCCGAGGTGGTGGTGCTGTTTTCGATCTCGTCGTGGGTGGCGTTGCGGGCGGCCAGGATGGCCCGGTCCATCCGCATCGCCTGCAGCCCGTGCGGGCCGTTGAACAGCTGTTTCAGGCTGCAGTGGGTCTGGTCCAGCCACTCCCACCGGTCCCACGGGGTCGCGGTCGCGGGCGGCATCGTGGCCAGCAGCCCGGACAGCGGGGCCGGGACGAACAGGCGGTCGGTCATGACGTCCTCCCGCAGCGCAGGGCGATCCAGGTGGTGACCAGCGACGCGGCCACGCCGATGGCGCGGTGCGCGGCCTGGTCCAGCTCGGTCAGCGCGGTCCCCGGCCCGGCGACGTCGATGACGCCGTCGCGGCGCTGCACCGTCGCGTGCTCGATGTAGCCCTGTTTCCCGGCCAGTCGGGCCATGGCCTTGAGCGGCTCGCGGCGGTCGATGACGTAGTGCGTCACCGCGTTGATCGCCGCGCCCGCCAGCACCGCCCGCAGCGGCGTCCGGAACCCCAGCACTCGCGTCACGGCGGTGGCGGCGGCGACCTGACCGGCGGTGTAGCTGGCCACGTGGCGGGCGCAGTGCTTTGCGCCTTCCCGGCCCGGCTTGCCCTTACCGGCCGCGTCCTCGTTGGACTGCAGCCACTGGTCACACACCGGGTGAATGTCGGCGAAGGTGGCCTGCAGCGCCGCGAACAGCGCGAGCCCCCGAACGGTCGAGTTCGTCATCTCAGGCCACCTCCCCCAGCGTCGCGACGTCGGCGGCCGGGCCGCGAAGCTCGATGACCGGCGCCAGCGCGGCGGGGGCGAACTCGGCCTGCTCGTAGGTGTCGTAGACGAACTCCGGCAGCTCGTGCGCCGGGACGTCCAGCTCGGCCAGCAGGTCCGCGACCCCGGCCAGCTCGTCCTCGACCCCCAGGGCTTCGGTCTCGTCCAGCTCGACCAGGTCGATCGCCAGCGCGTCGAATTCCAGGTCGTCTGCGGCGCCTTCGAGCTGGCGGCGGGTGGTGTTCGGTCGTGCGTTGCTCATCGGGTTGATCCTTTCGTTGCGAACGAGTCCAGACTAGTTCGGACTAGTTCAGTGATGGAATCGGCCAATCAGGTGAACTAGTTCGGAGAGGTTCAGTTCGGTAGGGTTGCGGGATGGAGAGTCAGCCAGAACGTGCAGGTCAAGCTGCATTCGAGCGGATCGCTGCGCAGATTCGCGAGGACATCAAGTCCGGGCAGCTGAGCCCAGGTAGTCAACTGCCGAATCAGCGTGAGGTCGCCTCACGATTCGACGTCGCTGTTGCCACGGCTCAGCGGGCCCTTGGGTATCTGCAGGAAGAAGGCTGGATTGTCGCCCGCGCCGGAGTCGGTCGCGTTGTTGCCGCAACGCCCGGTCGTGAGCCCTTGAGCTTGGAGCAGCTGTCGGAACAGGTTCGAGGCCTGCAGGCGGAAGTTGCTTCCCTGCGGCAGTCCGTTGACCAGTTGCAGGCCGGCCAGGCTTAGCCGTGGCCGAGGTCTCGGAAGAACTCGACGACGCTGTCAATCACGCCGCCGCTCTGATCCGTGGCGGAGTTGACTATCCCCGCCGCATCGTGCGGATGGTTGATCACCAGAGCGAGGATGGCCAGCGCGATCACTGCACCGACGATCTTCTTCAGGAGGCCGCCGCCAGCCTTCATGTTCGGGAGCATGTTCTTAGCCACTTGATCCTCCTGCGTTCTGGGCCTGTGTCGGCCGTTGATGTTGTTGACTTCATGAAACAGGCCGCTGAGCTGCACGAACAGGGCACACTAGGGGGCACACTCGTACACTGGGGCACAGTCGAACCGGGGGAGGTGGGGCAGTGAGTAACGATCAGCTGCGGAGGCTGCTGCTCCAGGCCGGCTACCTGCGTGACGACGGCTCAGTTGGCCTCAAGGTGTTCGCACGCGCCGTCGGGCAGCAGGCTGGGAGGACGTTCACGCACACATACGTGCGGCGCTGGCTTGACGGGATGGTTCCGCGCGACGCCAAAACGAGAGACGCCATAGTCTCCGCGCTCTCGCAGCGACTTGGTCGACAGGTCGGGGTAGGCGAAGTCGGTTTCGGCAAGGCGCAGAAGGTGCAAGCCGACCTTGGTCTGGACTACCCCGATACCTTGGCGGATAGCGTCAAAGCAGTCGCGCACCTGTGGCAGGCAGACGTAGACAGTATGGCGGCTGTCATTGACGCGCCGGCCAACTCGGCCGCCTGGAACGAAGCCGCCCTCTCATGGCTGGTGACGACACGCGACGACGTGCTGAGTGACACAGGCAAGCGGAAGGTTGGCGAGGCTGACATTCGAGGAATCCGCCGAACGACCGCCATGTTCGACGCGCTCGACGGCGAGCACGGCGGTGGTCATGCACGGCGAGCCCTGATCGAGTTTCTGCGCACAGACCTCGTCGGCGTTCTCGCGGGCGGCACGACGAATGAGCAGACCAAGCGAGAGTTATTCAAGGCGGCAACGCAGGCCACTTTGTTAGGTGCGTGGATGTCGTACGACGCCGGATTGCACGGCTTGGCTCAGCGCTACTTCATTCAGTCTTTGCGAATCTCGGAGAGCGCCGGCGATCGACTTCTTGGTGCCAGCATTTTGGATGCCATGAGTCATCAGGCAACTTTTTTGGGGCGATATAAAGAAGCCGCCAACCTGGCCAGATCTGCGCAGATGGGCACAACTCTCGCGGGCTCGCCCAGTGCCACTGCTCATTTTGCCGCAATGGAAGCTCGCGCCCTTTCGCGAATGGGAGACGTCGCCGGGTGCGACAGGGCGATGGCAGCCGCGGTGCGCGAATTCGAGCGTCGCGATCCTGACAATGATCCCGCAGATTGGTTTTCGTACTTCAATGAGGCGGAGCTGGCCGCAGAACTCGGCCATTGCAACCGCGACCTCGGTCGCGCGAACGACGGCGTCGCCTACGCCTCGCAGTCCCTTGGTCCGACGTCTAGTGGTTACGTCCGAAGCGACTTCTTCGCAACGATGGTTCTAGCCGATTCTCATCTCGACGGCGGCGACGTCGCCCAAGCGTGCGACGTTGCACTCAGGGCCATTAACATCGGAGAGAGCCTGAAATCTGCTCGATGTGGCGCGTACGTCGAGGAGTTCCGTACGCGCCTCACCAAGGTTGGCAAAAGTGTCGAATCCAGAGATTTTGTCGAGCGCGTGTCAACGGCAAAGCTCTGGACATCTCAGGACGCTAAAATGGTGCCCAATTACGCCGATCTCCGCCTGTCCTGATCGCCTCAACCCGCTTTTCTACTTCAGTGGCAGCCTTCGTTGATTCTTTCGCAGCAAGCCATAGAGTCATCGAAATCTCTCGATAGCTGGCTAACGTCTCGTAACCTTGCCATTTCATGATGTCAAAGCCGTAGATGTCGACAAATGTCCTATATTCCTCGGTCGTGTGCCAGCCGAAGCGCTCGTAGAACAGGGCTGTTTGCACCAGGTCCCACTCTCGGTGACCTATCCCAAAGCTGTCCAGGTCGATCAGGCATGGGCTGCCATCGCGTGCCAGAATCACGTTACCCACGTTAGCGTCGCCGTGAATCACGCCTGCTGGTAATTCAAATTCTAAGTCTGCATAGGTGTCTTTTAGTTCGTCAATGCGATTTCGCAGGAAATTGGCATCGTGGAATTCAAGGTTTTCCAGTGCGCCCATGTGGGACTCCAGTTCCCCGAAGGGATCCTTTGTCGGAAGCGATAGACCCTCGGGCGTTGGCAAGTCGTGAAGAGAGCGAATCAGTTCAGCCACTTGTCCAATGCTCGCATACTGCTCCTCTTCTGAGACGGACTCCCAGAAGGTTGCGGGATACCCCGATGCATCAACAGGCTGAGAAACGTCAAGAGCGCGATTGGCCGGGTAGTCGACGTCGGCCAACCATCGCGCAACTCCGACCTGGCGATTGGCGTCGCCAAATCCGCTCTGCTCGCGCGAAATCCGCAATATGATGCGGCCGTCAAGTCGAAATACGGCATTGGATCCAAGCCTGATCAGGTTGGCATTCGTACTATCTATGCCAACCTTCTGGCAGGCCACAATGGCGACCTCGGGTGCTGACTCCTCCGTCAAACTCTTCGCTTGACTCACTCGTCGCCCTCCTTGGTGTTCAGGGTCGGTTGCAACACTAGTCGGCCGTAACGGCCCTAAAACCAGTCGCCGTTGGCTTCGCGCATGTGGCTGCAGTAGTGCGGTTCTCCGAGGTGCAACTGCTCGATGGGGGCCTGGGTGGCCCAGAACGCTCGCGCCTGCGGGCTGGGATCGAGCTCGACCGTGGACCAGTGATAGCCGGGGCCGCGTGCCATGGCGGCGTCCAGCATCACCGTGCCGAACCCGCGCCGGAGGTACGCGACGTCCACTCGTATCCGACGGACAACGCCGCGGTGGTCGACACCGCACAGCTGCAGGTCGACGTCGGCGATCGCGGCATCTCGGACCCGGAGCTCCAGTCGCCCGATCCCGGCGCGAGCCTCCGGCCGGCGAGCCACCAGCAGGACCGGCCAGACACGGGCCCGCTCGGCAGCGTGCTCGGCCGGCGTGGGCTGCCCGTGCTCGATCACCAGCCATCGCGCACGGGGTAGGTGCAGCTCCCGGCAGAGGTTGCACGTCCAGGTCGAGGTGCGCAGGTCATGGTGGTAGCCACCGTTCACTCCGGCCTGTTCGAGGTCGTGGCCGTTGAGGCACCGAGCATGACGGCGAGCTGAACGGACCGGCAGATCCTCCTGCTCGGGGATGTTCGCGGCCCCCCTCAATGACCCTGGAATATCGCTCACGTGTTCGAGCGTAGTGGCATAACTGCTGTTCACGCGGCACTCTGGGCTGATGGGTGGAGGAACGATCTTCGACAGGTTGGCCGCCTCCGGCCAGCGAACGGCGGCACGGCAGACGGCCCGAGCAGAGCGCCGGGCCGCGATCGAGCGGGCGGTGCGGGTGCCCGCGCTGGTCGGTGCGGCTGTGCTCGCGCTGGTGGCGTGGTGGCTGTCCGGGTGGCAGATGTGGCCGTGGACGGGCGCTGTCGTGGCGCTGGCGGTGCTGGCGCTGCTCGGGGTCCGGCAGCGTCTTGGCGTGGCGTCTACGGCCACGGTGGCGCTGCTGGTGACCGACGTGTGGCTGCTGGCCTACGTCGACCCGTGGTGGTGGGCGCTGCTGGTGGGCCTGGCGGTGACCGGCGCGGGCGTGGTCGCCGCGGTGCGGCTGCGGTTCCGGGTGCGGCGTCGCGAGACGATCAGCGCGCTCGCCGCCGGCGGGGCGTTGCTGGTCGCCAGCGTCATTGGGCTCGTCGTGGACGCCGCGCAGCAGGCCGAGGACGCGCAGCGCGTGCTGGATCAGGGGCATGAGGAGGCGGTGGCGCGGATCCTGCCTCGCACGCCGGCCAGCATGGTGGCCTTCCTGGTTGAGCGCATCGCGTGGCCGGACCGGCCCTATGCGGTCACTAACGTGTGCTGGATGTTCACGCCGGAGGCGCAGCGCCAGCTCGCTGACGCTCACCACGTCCCGGACTGCCAGGCCGCGATCCGGGCCTTGGCCGGCCAGGTCACCGACCCGGCGGACTACGTCAACAACTTGTGGCTCCCCGGCCAGGCCAGCCAGCCCGGGCCCGGCGGGACGCTCCTGGTCGACGCCTGTCACCTCGACTTCTCCAGGCTTACCGACGACACACCGAACGCCTCACCCGGACCGCAGATCGGGCACCTGACCCTCACGCAGCAGCTTGGCGAAGGCCACCGGATCACGGCCTACCGTCCGTGCTGAACGTGCAAGACTCTGGCGCAAGCGGAGTGCCATGTTGTAACGGTCGGATCACTGACGCCGACCCAATGCGGGAGACTCTTCGCAAGGTACCCACAAGGGGGCAATGTTCAAAATGGAGCACGACTCCGTCGAAGAAAACGGCGTCCCTGCGGAAGTCATTCCTGGTGCACGTAAGGGGCGCTGGCACCTTGTCTTCGAATGGAAGGGTTGGTCGGCAGTCACGTCGGTGGTGACGGCCTTCGCGGCAATTTTTGCCGTCGTGGTTACCTTGCGATCCTTGCAGGTGACACAGGAAGGGCAACTTGCGGATCGTTTCAGTAAGTCGGTCGAGCAAATTGGTTCGGAAAAGCTAGACGTAAGACTTGGTGGAATATATGCCCTCGAAGTAATTGCACGTGATTCAACAGATAACTATGCAACTGTAATGGAAGTCCTCTCGGCGTTCGTGAGGGAACATGCCCCGGCGAGTTCGTGCCCGCCAAGAATGGGCACGGGAGAAGAGCGGAAGGCTCTGGCGACCGATATTCAAGCCGTGATAACTGTCCTTGGGCGGCGCGACGTGCGACAGGATGTGGAATCCTTGGACTTGCAGCGCTCCTGTCTTCAGGGAATTCGAATTAAGGGAGCGAATTATAACAATGCGAACTTTTCGAATTCCGACATGCGCGCCGCATCAATACGAGACTCAAGCTTTCGCGGTGCCGACTTGGAGGACGTTTATCTGAGTACGTCGTCGGTCGAGCGTACGGACTTCTCTGAGGCTAATCTTGCTTACGCCAAGGCGCCGTGGTCAAAATTTACTCAGCTGAAGTTCACGCACGCGAAGATGGTTGGCGTGAAATTTGCGGGTGCTTTTAGCCTGCGGGGAGACGACTTGAGTGGCGCAGATCTTACGGTTGCGGATCTTTCGGCCGTCGACTTGGAAGGTGCCGATCTCACCGGCGCCACTCTGAATGGCGTTGTTCCCGGCGGAGGCATGAACACGGCTATCGGTGTGACTCAATGGCCACCACCTGCGGCGGACTGTATCGACCGTGAGAACGGGTTCGTTCCTCCGCATCTCAGGCCGCGTGAGTGTTAGCTTTGACGGTTTGAGAGCTGCGCTACCTGCGTCGGCGGTCGCTGTAGTGCAGCTCTACGTTCGAGCGGCCAAGAGAATCCTGCGCAACCAGGCGGGTTGAGGAGTCATCTCGCGGGGACTGTCAGTGCTGTGGGCCGACAACTCCCGAGACTGTGGGCGCCGACGACATGTCGAGCAGGCCGACCTACGCGAGGTCCTTGAGCACGCCGATCGACGGGATGGTGTGATCGAGGCATGACCGACCAGACCTCCGCCACACCAACCTGCGCGAAGTGCGGCGACGCACCGGCTGGCCTCGGCGGCATTCTTTGCCCCGACTGCCTGGCCGCGATCGCTGCTCGACGGCTCGATGCTTAGTGGATGGGCGGGTGAAGTGCTGGTCAGCCAGCTCAGGATGCGTCCTCGGTGACATCAGTTGGCGACATCAATGTCTGTGAACGACCCTGAACTGACCTGGTCGGACGTGGCGCGGTTAGACTCTGATGAACACTCAATCCGCAGGTCAGGCGCAAGAACCACATGATTTACACCCGAGCGGTCGCAGGTTCGAACCCTGCTGCGCCCACCTGAATCCTCGAAGGGACCTGGCTGAACGCGTGCACGGTGCGGCGGTGCAGGTCTTCCTGGTGGCCGGCTCGATCGAGGCGATCGCGGGCGTGGCCTGGTCGTCGTTCCGGTGGTGGTTCGCGCGTGGGCTGCGCCGGTACCGCGTGACGGCGGTGCGTCCGCTGCCGTCGGTCCTGCGGGTTTCCCTCGTGGCCGGCACCGTCGTCGACGAGCTGAGCGGTGGGGAACGCGAACTGCTGCGCACCACCGTGCCCGTGCTGGTGGACGACGTCGTGCGGTGCGGACCGGCCGGAAGCGGCCGGGTGCGGTTGCTGCCCACGCCCCGGACCGCGCTGCCCGCCGCGTTCGTCGTGCGCGGGGTGCTGCTGGTGGCGTTCGGCCTGGCCGCCGGGCAGCTGGGCCTGGCCGGCGACGTCACCGCGTCCTACCTGCTCGTGGCCTGGGTGTTCACCCTGTTCGGGGCGTTGTCCGCGGGGATCGCGGCGGGCCGCCTGCGCTTCGGACGGCGAGCCCGCGAGATCGAAGGTGACGTCGTCGACGAGCGGCGGTGGCTGAACCGCGCGCCGAGCGAGCCCAAGATCCGGTACACCGTCTACGGACGGACGCGCTCGGCGTGGGCCGGGCGGTACACCTTCGTGTCGCCGCGGGTCGGGAAGACCGTCGCCGTGCTGCTCGACCCGCGCGCCGAGGCGTCCGTCCGCCGGGTGGGCGGCAGCTTCGGGATCTACCAGTTCTTCGGCGCCCTAGCGGGCCTGCTGGGCGTCCTGCAGTTCCTCGGCGCGCTCGGCTGAGGCCCGCATCCGCGTCACCAGCAGGGCCAGACCCGCGAAGAGCACCGCCGCGATCACGCCCGTGACGTTCAGGCCGGTCGTGAACGCCGTCTTCGCCTGGTTCGCGACGTCCGCGCGGGCGACGTCGGCGGCGAGGGTGGTGCCGGCCGGGAACGTGTGGTGGTAGACCGCCGTGGCGACCAGGCCGATGAAGGCCAGCCCCAGCGAGCCGCCCAGGTAGTTGCCGGTGTCGGCCATCGACGCGGCCGACCCGGCGCGCTCCGGCGGCACCGAGCCGACGACCAGGCCGATGCCCAGCGCGAAGAGCGGGCCGGTGCCCAGCGTCAGCACCGCGATCCCCGCGACGACCAGCGGGAGCCCGTCGGTGCAGGCCAGCATCAGGCCGCCGGCGGCCGAGACCACCAGGCCGCCGGCGATCGCCGTCACCGGGGCCAGCCGCCGGGCCAGCGCGGGCGCCACCGTCGTGCCCGCCGCGACACCGATGCCCATCGGCGCGAACAGCAGGGCCGACGCGAGCGGCGAGTAGCCGAGCACACCCTGCAGGTACTGGGTGACCAGCAGGCCGACGCCCGCCATCGCGACGCCCGCGAACACCAGCGCGACCAGCACGGCGGTGAACGGCCGGTTCCGGAACAGCCGCAGGTCCAGCAGCGGCACCGGGCGCCTCAGCTGGCGGCGGACGAACACGGCACCCAGCACGGTCCCGGCGACGATCGCGCCCAGCGGCACGAGCAGGCCGGCGCCGGTGGTCAGCTGCTTGAGGCCGAACACGACCAGCAGGACCGCGGCGAGCGAGAGCGCGACGCCGCCGAAGTCGAGCCGTCCCGGCGCGGGCGTGCGGAACTCGGGCAGCAGGATCGGCCCGGCGATCAGCAGCACGGCCATGGCGGGCACGGCGATCAGGAAGATCGAGCCCCACGCGAAGTGCTGGAGCAGGAACCCGGCGAGGACCGGGCCGAGCGAGCCGCCGGCGAACTGGCAGGTGGCCCAGATCGAGATGGCCTGCCCGCGCTGCCGCTCGTCGCGGAACATGTTCGTGATCAGGGCGAGCGTCGAGGGCATGAGCGTCGCCCCGGCGATCCCCAGCGCCCCGCGGGCGGCGATGAGCAGCCCGGGAGTGGTGGCGAACGCGGCGACGACGGAGACGGCCGCGAAAGCCGCCCCGCCGACGAGCAGCAGCCGCCGCCGGCCGATCCGGTCGCCGAGGGTGCCCATGGTGATCACGAACCCGGCGACGAGGAAGCCGTAGCTGTCGGTGATCCAGAGCTGCTCGGTACCGCTCGCGCCCAGGTCGGCGCTCAGTTTCGGCAGGGCGAGGAACAGTGAGGTCATGTCCATCGCGACGAGCAGGGTGGGAAGCACGAGCACGAGCAACCCCAGCCACTCGCGCCGGCCGGCCGGCTTGTCCATTTCGACTCCTTCTCGGTGGTGTGAACACCAAGGGGTCGAAGCCGCGACGGGGGACCGGACACGACTCGGTGAGAGCTGGGTCACAAACCGAAGGGGATGGGACTGGTCGCCGGTGACGGAGTCGCGGATGCCGCCTGGCCGGGTGCTTCGACGACCGATCATGAGCACCGACCTGGACCCGCAAGTCATGACCCAGGTGGTTTTCGACGCCTTCCCAAGGCACCAGGCGGCCCTTCTGAGCCGGGAATCCGGTTGCCGGGCCCGCTAACGTCGACGGGGTGAAGATCGTCGTGCTGGGTGCTACCGGGCTCGTCGGCCGGGCCGTCGTCGCCGCTCTCGGGCCGCGCCACGAGATCGTGCCCGTCTCACGGACGTCGCCGGTTCGCGCCGACCTGACCGACCCCTCCTCTCTCGACGCGCTGTTCGAGACCGGGCCCGACGCCGTGGTGTGCTGTGCTGCCAACGTCCCGCTGCGGCCGCTCGGCGACCTGACCAACGGCCAGGTGCTCGACGACCTGCGCGGCAAGCTGCTCGGCCAGGTCGCGCTCGTGCGGCTCGCCGCCGGGCGGCTGCCGGACGGCGGCTCGATCACCCTCACCGGCGGAACGTTCACCGAGTCGATCCCCGGCAGTGGCCTCGGCGCGCTCGTCAACGCCGGGCTCGAGGGCTTCGTCCGCTCCGCGGCCGCCGAGCTGACGCGCGGGCTGCGCGTCAACGCCGTCAGTCCGGGCTGGATCAGCGAAACCCTGGAAGCCATGGGCGAAGACGGCCACCGCGGGACGCCGGTGGCCGTCGTCGCCGAGGCCTACCGGGACCTCGTCGAAGGCGACGCGAACGGCACGACCGTCAGGCCGCGGTAGCGTGCCAGGCGTGGGCGGCGAAGACGTCGTCCAGCGGTGCTCCCGTCAGGCGGTTCGCGAACGTCGACAGGGTGTAGGTTCCGATGCCCAGCACCACTTCCAGCGCGTTCCGCGGCGTGTAACCCGCGCCGGTGAACGCGTCCAGTGCCTCGGGTGGGACCTCGCCCGTCGTGTCCATGACCGCGTGCACGAACCCGCGCAACGCCTCCAGGCGCGGCGAGGGCAACGCCGACTCCGCCCGCAGCGCCGTGACCAGTTCCGGTGCGGCGGCGAGGCCGTGCAGGGACGCCGTGTGCATCGCGACGCAGAGGTGGCAGCCGTTGCGGGCGGCGACCGTCATGATCAGGACCTCGCGGTCCAGCGCCGGCAGGGTGGTGGACTCGAAGATCGCGTTCAGCTTGAGGAAGCCGTTCAGCAGCTCGGGTGACGTCGCCAGGCGGGCGACGGCGGCCGGGACGTGGCCGCCGAACTTCTTCGCCGTGGCCGCCATCGCGGGGCGGGCGGCCGGGGGAGCAGACTCCGGGGTGTGATCGGGGAACAAGACGTCTCCAGACGTAGGATCGACAACGTGGTTGTCGAAACCGTAAACCTGGTTGTCGAACTTGGCAAGGGGCTATGACCGACGTACCCGGCTACGAGCTGCCGTTCCTGCTCTTCGGCGGCTTCCGCACGCTCATCGACCGCCTGCACGCCGAGCTCGCGCGCCGCGGGCACGCGGGCGTCCGGCCGTCGTACGGCTTCGCGATGCAGGCCATCGGCGTCCAGGGCGCGACGGCGTCCGAGATCGGCCGGCGCCTCGGCGTCTCCAAGCAAGCGGCGGGCAAGACCGTCGAGCGGCTCGAGGCGCTGGGGTACGCCGAGCGCGCCGACGACCCGGCCGACGCGCGCCGCAAGATTGTGCGGCTCACCGACCACGGCGTCGACGCCCTCACGAAGTCGGCGGAGATCTTCGACGAGCTGCGCGCCGACTGGGCGCGCACGGTGGGCACCGAGCGGATGGCGGCGCTGGAGACCGACCTGCGCGCCGTCGTCGGCCCGGCGGCCTACCGCCTCGACGCGGCGGGCTGGTTCACGAGCTAGAAGCCGCAGCCCGGGTTCGGCGCGTCCTCCGAGAGCGGGCTGCCCGCCGGGAGCACGTACAGGACTTCGAGGACCATCGGCGTCGTCCCGAGGTTGCGGCCGATGTGCACCTGGTCGGGCCGCTCGGTGAACGCCTGACCGGTGCGGTAGCGGCCGTCGAGGGAGCAGTCGGCCAGGTTGTGCGTCAGCGTTCCCGCCTTCACGTACGCGTAGAGCGTGCCGTCGTGGAAGTGCCAGCCGGTGTAGCCGCCGGGCTGGATGGTGATCTCCCGCAGCGTGTAGTCGGTGTGGCCGATCGTCTTCTGCGAGAGGATCGTGCCGGTGACCCCGCTGCCGGGCGTCGCGGACGCGGTGGCGGGCAGCATCAGCAAGGCCGCGAGTGCGGCGGTGGTGACGGCGATCGGCTTGCGCATCGGGCGGTCAGTCCTTCCGGAGGGTGCGCCGCAGCATCTTGCCCGACTCCGTGCGCGGCAGCTGCTCGGTGAAGTCGAACCGTTTGGGGGTCTTGAACCCGGCCAGGGCGGCGCGGCAGTGCTCGGCCAGCCGCGCGGCCAGGGCGTCGTCACCCGGCACGCCGGGGATCGGCTGGACGACGGCGATCACCCGCTGGCCCCACTCGTCGTCCGGCTCGCCGATCACCGCCGCGTCGGCGACGTCCGGGTGCGAGAGCAGCCGCGCCTCGATCTCGGCCGGGTAGATGTTGACCCCGCCCGACAGGATCAGGTCGGTGCGGCGGTCGAGCAGGAACACGCGGCCTTCGGTGTCGCGGTGGCCGAAGTCGCCCACCGTCAGGAATTCGCCCGATCGGGCGGCCGCCGTCTTCGCCGGGTCGCCGAGGTAGTCGAGCGCGGTGTGCGCCGAGCTGAAGTAGATCGTGCCGGGCTCGCCGGCCGGCACCTCGGCGCCGTCGTCGTCGACGATCTTCAGCCGCACGCCGGTCAGCGGCCGGCCGACCGTGCCCGGCGCCGCCAGCCACTCCGCCGCCGTGACGCCGCAGATCAGGCCCTCCGACGCGCCGTAGTACTCGTGGACGACCGGGCCGAGCCACGCGATCATCCGCTCCTTGACCTCGGGCGGGCACGGCGCCGCACCGTGGATCACGCTCA
This sequence comes from Amycolatopsis sp. NBC_00348, assembly GCF_036114655.1. NCBI lineage: Bacteria > Bacillati > Actinomycetota > Actinomycetes > Pseudonocardiales > Pseudonocardiaceae > Amycolatopsis > Amycolatopsis sp. NBC_00348. The sequence goes on from NZ_CP107994.1 coordinate 10,695,333, forward strand.
CCAGGCTCGCCAGGTCGTACCGCGCGCGGACGTCTTCGGGCAGCCGCAGCAGCCGGTGGAACATGGTCGGCACGAGGTGGGTGCTCGTCACCCGGTGGCGCTCGATCAGCCGCAGCGTCTCCTCGGCGTCGAACTTGTCCATCAGCACGGCGGAATGCCCGAGGTGCATCGCGTTGACGCTGAACGAACCGGGCGCGGCGTGGTAGAGCGGACAGGCGACCAAGTGCACACCCGGGCCCTCGTGGACGTCCATCATCGCGAGCAGGTCGCGGTGGATTTCGTGCAGGGACGGCGGTTTCCCGCTGAGCGCGCGGCGGACGCCCTTCGGCCGGCCCGTGGTGCCCGACGTGTAGAGCATCGTCTGCCCGGCCGTCCGCGGTTCCGGCGCGGTCGACGGCTCGTCCTCGCCCCAGGACGCGTAGTCCGCCCAGCCGTCCGCCGCACCGACCGAAAAGTGTTCCACCGCAGCCAAAGGCGGGCAGTCGCGCGCGATGTCCGCGTCCGCGACGACGACGCGTGCGCCGCTGTTGCCCACCACGTAGGCGATTTCCTCGGCGGAGGAGCGGTAGTTGACCGGCGTGAAGTACATCCCCGCCTGCAGCGTGGCGAACAGCAGCTCGAAGTACGGGAGTCCGTTGTGGACGATCGCGACGACGCCGTCGCCCGCGCCGAGGCCGAGCCGGTGCAGGGCGTGCGTCAGCCGGTTCGCCCGCGCGGCCAGCTCGCCGAAGGTCGCGGACCGCCCGTCCGGGGCGAGCACCGCGAGCCGGTCCGGGTGCTGTGCGGCGACGTCGTAGAAGGTGCTCACGCACCGCACGCTACCGGGTACGGTGCGACGCATGGACGTGGACGTTTTCGGGCAGGTGCTCGGCGCGGTGCGGGAGTTCGTGCGCAAGGAGGTCGTCCCGCGCGAGGTGGAAATCGACGAAACCGACGAAATCCCCGCCGAGATCCGGGAGAAAGCGGCCGAACTGGGCTTGTTCGGCTGGGCGCTGCCCGAGGAGTACGGCGGCCTCGGGCTGGGTATGGCCGAGGACGTCCGGCTGGCCATCGAGCTCGGCTGGACGACGCCCGCGTTCCGGTCCCTGTTCGGCACCAACAACGGCATTGCGGGCCAGGCGATCGTGCACTACGGGACGCCGGATCAGCGCACCCGCTGGCTGCCCCGGCTCGCCGCCGGCCAGGCGATCGCGTCGTTCGCGCTCACCGAGGCCGAAGCCGGCTCCGACCCCAGCGGGCTCACCAGCCGCGCGGTCCGCGACGGCGACCGCTACCGGCTCTCGGGCACCAAGCGGTTCATCACCAACGCGCCGCTCGCCGAGGTCTTCGTCGTGTTCGCGCGCACCGAACCGGACAGCGCGGGCAGCCGCGGCATCTCGGCGCTGCTGGTGCCCGCGGGCGCGCCCGGCGTCACCGTCGGCCCGCACGACGCCAAGATGGGCCAGGCCGGCGCGTGGACGTCGGAGGTCGTCTTCGACGACGTCGAGGTGTCGGCGGACGCGCTGGTCGGCGAAGCGGGCAAGGGCTTCGGCATCGCGATGGCCTCGCTCGCCCGCGGCCGGCTGCACATCGCGGCGCTGTGCGTCGGGATGGCGGAACGCGCGCTGGCCGAAGCCGTCGAGTACGCGCGCACGGCTCGCCAAGGCGGTCACCCGATCGGGGAGTTCCAGCTGGTGCAGGCGCTGCTGGCGGAGTCGCACGCCGAGCTGGCGGCCGGCCGCGCGATGGTGCACGAAGCCGCCGCGCGGTACGACTCGGGCGAGGACCGCAAGCTCGGGCCGTCGTCGGCGAAGCTGTTCTGCACCGAGATGCTCGGCCGGGTCGCCGACCGCGCGGTGCAGGTGCACGGCGGGACGGGGTACGTCCGGGGCGTCACGGTCGAGCGGATCTACCGCGACGCGCGCCTGTTCCGGATCTACGAGGGCACCAGCGAGATCCAGAAGCTCGTGATCGCGCGGCAGCTGCTCAAGGGCTGACTTGCGCTGGAGTGCACTCCAGCTCTTAACGTCGGGGTATGACCACTGCACAGCACAAGATCGGCTCGGGCTTCGACGCCACCAGCACGGCGGCCGACGTCCTGGCCGGCATCGACCTGACCGGCAAGCTCGCGATCGTCACCGGTGGCTACTCCGGCATCGGCCTCGAGACGACGCGCGCGCTGACGCGGGCGGGCGCGCACGTCGTCGTCCCGGCCCGCCGCCGCGCGACGGCGGAGGAAGCGGTGCGGGGCTTGAAGAACGTCGAGATCGACGAGCTGGACCTCGGTGACCTCGACAGCGTCCGCGCGTTCGCCGAGCGGTTCGTCGCGTCCGGGCGCGGCATCGACGTCTTCATCGGCAGCGCCGGGATCATGGCGGCGCCGGAGACGCGCGTCGGCCCGGGCTGGGAGGCGCAGTTCGCGACCAACCACCTCGGCCACTTCGCCCTGGTGAACCGGCTCTGGCCCGCGTTCAACCCAGGCGCGCGCGTCGTCTCGGTGTCCTCGCGCGGCCACCACTTCGGCCCGGTCCGCTTCGACGACCTGAACTTCGAGCAGGGTTACGACAAGTGGCTCGCCTACGGCCAGGCGAAGACGGCGAACGTCCTGTTCGCGGTCCAGCTCGACAAGCTCGCGCAGGGCCACGGCGTCCGCGCGTTCGCCCTGCACCCGGGCCGGATCCTGACCGACCTGGTGCGCCACCTGAGCCGTCAGGAGCTGGTCGACGCGGGCATGGTCGACGAGACCGGGCAGGTCACCGGAGCCGGGGCCAAGACGCCCGAGCAGGGCGCCGCCACCCAGGTCTGGGCGGCGACGTCCCCGCAGCTCGACGGCCTCGGCGGGGTCTACCTCGAAGACTGCGACGTCGCCGAGCCCACCCCGGCCGACGGCACCCGCGTCGGCGTGCGTGACTACGCGATCGACCCGGCGCTCGCCGAGCGACTGTGGACGGTGTCGGCCGAACTGACCGGCGTCGACGCCTTCTAGAGCTTCTCGACCGCCTTCACGAGCAGCTCGATCTCGTCCTCGGTGTTGTAGTAGTGCACCGACGCCCGGACGAGGTCCGGCAGCTCGCGCGCGGTGAAGTCGAACTGCGCCGACGTGCGCGACGACACCGACGTGTTGATCCCCGCCTCCGCCAGCCGTGCCTTGATGTCCGCGGCGGGCGTGCCCTCGACGCTGAAGGTGACGATCCCGCACTTCTTCACGCCTACGTCGCGCACTTGGGCGCCGACGTCGGCCAGCCGGCCGCGCAGCGTCCCGGCCAGGGCCGCGACGCGGGCTTCGATGGCCGGCAGGCCCCACTCGAGCGCGTAGTCGATCGCCGCGCCGAGGCCGAAGACCGCGGCGAAGTCGCGTTCCCACACCTCGAAGCGCTTGGCGGTCGGGTCGACGACGTACTCCGTGGGCGCCGTCCAGACCGCCGAGTGCAGGTCGAGCATCGCCGGCTCCAGCCGCTCCCGCAGCCGCGGGTGGACGTACAGGAAACCGGTGCCACGCGGCCCGCGCAGGTACTTGCGGCCGGTCACCGACAACGCGTCGCACTTCAGGCGCGAGACGTCGAGGTCGAGCTGGCCCACGGACTGGCACGCGTCGAGCAGGAACGGGATCCCGGCGGCTTCGGCGACCTCGCCGATCTCCTCGGCCGGGTTGACCAGCCCGCCCTGGGTGGGCACGTGGCTGACGGCGATCAGCTTGACGCTGCCGTCGATCCGGCGCTTCAGGTCCTCGACGTCGAGCTGGCCGGACTCGTCGTCGCCGACCACCTCGACGACCGCGCCGGTGCGCCGGGCGATCTGCAGGTACGCGATCGCGTTGCTGGCGTACTCGGCGGTGGAGGTGAGGATCCGGTCGCCCGCGGCGAACGGCAGCGCGTAGAAGACGGCCTGCCAGGACCGCGTCGCGTTGTCGGTGATGGCGATGTCGTCGGGTTCGCCGCCGACCAGCCTCGCCGCCGACGTGTACACCGCCGCCAGCCGGTCCTTGGCTTCGGCGGCCGCTTCGTACCCGCCCATCAGCGCTTCGTGGCGCAGGTAGTCGACCACCGTGTCCGTCACGACGGCCGGGGGCAGGGCGGATCCGGCGTTGTTGAAGTGGACCACTTCCGCGCAGCCGGGGGTCTCACGGCGGGCGCGGTCGACATCGAAGCCGTCAAAGGTCATGCCAACTGAATACAGTACGACCCGATTGCATGCAATACTGCCCGGATGGCCCGCACCCCTTTGCGCAGCGATCTCATCGAGGAGATCACCACCCGCGTGCTCGACGGGCGGCTCGCCGCCGGCGCCCGCGTCAACGAGGTGCACCTGGCCCGCGAGCTGGGCGTCAGCCGGACGCCGCTGCGGGAGGCGCTGATCGGGCTCGCCGGCCGCGGCCTGCTCGTTTCCGAGCCGGGGCGCGGCTTCCTCGTGCCTCCGTTCGACCCGGACGAGGCCCGCCGGCTCTACCCGCTGGTCGCCGAACTGGAGGCCCTCGCCCTGCGCTGGACGTCGCCACTGGAGCTCGCCGGGCTGCCCGACGCGCTCGACGTCGTCGCCGACGGGATGGCCGCGGCGCTGGAGCGCGGCGATGATCTGTCCGAAGTGGACGAACAGTGGCACGCGCTGCTGCTGTCCCGCTGCCCGAACCCGCACCTGCTGCGGTTGATCGAGCAGACCAAGCCCCTGCTCAAGCGGTACGAATCGTGCTACTTCGGCGGGGCCGCCCGCGCCGGGGAGAGCATCGGCGAGCACCGCCGGATCGCCGCGGCACTGCGGGACGGCGACCTGCCGACGGCGTCCGCGGTGCTCGTCCGCAACTGGGTGAAAGCCTTGGCCTACCTGGGGAAGGACCAAAGATGATCATCGCGCACCTGAGCGACCTGCACCTCGACGACGGGCCGCGCGCGGAGGAACGCGTCGCCGCCGTGATGGCGTACCTGGACGGGCTGGCGGTCGGCGCCGTCGTCGTCACCGGCGACATCGCCGACCACGGCGCGGCCGCGGAGTACGCACGCGCGGCTGCGCTGCTGAAGCACCCGGCGCCGGTGCTGGTGTGTCCCGGCAACCACGACGTCCGCGCGGCTTTCCGGACCGGGTTGCTCGATCAGCCGCCGTCCGACGGTCCGATCGATCTCGCGCGGGAGGTCGACGGCGTGCTGTTCGCCATGTGCGACTCGACGATCCCCGGCCGCGGCGCGGGTTACCTCGCCGACGAGACCCTCGCCTGGCTCGACGGCGTGCTGTCCGGCGGCGACGGCCCGGCGTTCGTCGCCTTCCACCACCCGCCGGTCGAGGTCGGCCTCCCGCTGGTGGACGGCATCCGCCAGACGGGGGAGGAGCGGCTGGCGGCGGTACTGGCCCGCCACCCGCGCGTGGCGGCGCTGCTGGCCGGCCACGTCCACACCGGCGCGTCGACGACGTTCGCCGGCGTGCCGCTGCGGATCGCCCCCGGCGTCGTCTCGGGCTCGCTGCTACCGGTCGAGCCGGGCGGCGACCGCGGCTGGGACGAGGGCGGCCCGCTCGAGTACGACCGGCCGCCGTCGCTGCTGTTGCACGCATTGCACGACGACGGCCGGGTGACCACGCACCACCGCGTGGTCCCGTACGTCTTTTAGGGAGTGAAGATCGGCAGCGTGATCCGGGACGGCCGGGCCGCGTCGTGGAAGATCTCGAAGCGGTTCGGCTTGCCGTCCACCGCCGCGGTGACCGGTTCGTCCGTGCCGTGGTTGCGGGCGAACCGCGGGAACGCGCCGCCCGCCACCTGGACGCGCAGGCGGTGGCCGCGGCGGAAGCGGTAGGCCGTCGGGTCGAGCGTGACCTCCGCCGTCACCACGCCGTCCGCGTCCGCCTCCGGGAAGCCCGGGCGCAGCCGGAGGATCCCGTCGGTGACGTTGCGGGAGACGCCGCCCGCGTCGACGTCGCAGAGCCGGACGTAGACGTCGGCGTGCCCGAGCTCGGTGCGCACGTGCACGGTCGCGGCCACCTCGCCGATGACGTCCAGGTCCGACGCCAGCGGCTCGCCGGTGAAGACCAGCACGTCCGGCCGGGCCTCGACCTCCTGGTTGTCACGCTGCTTCGTCACGCCGGTCAGCAGTGGCCCGCCGACCGCCGGGGTCGGGTCCGCCGGGTCGTAGGTGAACGTCGTCGGCCGCGCTTCGCCGCCGCCCACCTCGCCGAGGCCGCCGATCGGGCGCAGGTGTGACGCCGTCGCGGTCGACGGCGGCGGCCACGCCTCGAAGTCCAGCCAGGTGTCCGCGCCCTGCAGGAAGATCCGGACCGGCGCGCGCTGCAGGAACGTGCGGTCGCCCAGCAGGTGGGCGCGCAGGAACCCGAGCTGGTCCTGGATCATCGGACGCATGCTCGCGGGCTCGCCGTGGGACCACGGGCCGATCGTGATCCGCGGCGCCTTGCCGGCCTCGGCGAGCCGCCGGAAGTCCTGCAGCTGCCCGCGGATGAACAGGTCGTACCAGCCGGTGACCATCGACACCGGGACGTCGAGCTTCTCGACGTCGGCGCTGTGGTCGGACATGGCCCAGTAGGTGTCGTCCGGCACGAAGTGCTCGGTGATGTCCTGCAGGAACCGCACCGGCTTGCCGATCGCGGCGACGTCGGCGCCGCTGAGCGGCAGGTGCGCCATCGCGCGGCGCGTCTTGCGCGCCTGCAGCGGGTTCGGGAACGCGCCGAAGCGCTCTTCCTGACGGCCGATCATCGCCGACCACGACACCATGTTGTCCGCCGCGAGCACGCCGCCCGGGTAGAACGTCGAGACGAACTCCGACGCCGTGATGCCGAGGCACATGGCGGCCAGTGGCGGGTCGAGGTAGGGCCCGAGCGCCCACTGCGTGTGCCCGAGGTAGCTGGCGCCCGCCATCGCGAGGTTGCCGTCGCACCACGGCTGCGCGCGCAGCCATTCGGCGGTGGCGACGCCGTCCTCCCGCTCGAGGTGGAACGGCCGGAACTCGCCGCCGGAGCCGAACGAGCCGCGGGTGCTCTGGATGACCGTCTGCAGCCCGTGCCGCGAGAACGTGTTCCCGAACAGCTTCGACAGGAGGCCGGCGCGCCCGTACGGCGTGCGGATCAGCACCACCGGCGCGGGCGTGTCACCCGCCGGGGCGTACCGGTCCGCGAGCAGCGTGACGCCGTCGGGCATCGGCACCGGCAGGTCGCGCGTGATGACCGGTTTCGGTCCTTCGGCGCGGGGGAGTCCGAGAGCTCTGTCGACAAGTCGGTCCAGCACGGGCACACGCCTTCCGAAGCGGAGTAACACCTTCCGGATCCGACGGTACCCGAGGTCGCGCGCCTGGCAACCGGAGCGACGTGGCTCAGGGACTTCCCACGGCGAGTGCTTCGGCCAGTTTTCCGGTGACGCGCAGGTTTTCCGGCCCGGGCGGCACGCGCACACCGCACAGGGCCAGCGCCGCGGCCAGCACGGGCCGCCGGGCCCGGTCGCCGCCGTCGGCGATCTTGATCGCGATCGCCGTGCCGTCGGGCAGGGCCGCGACCTGGACGGCTTCGAAGCCGTCCTTCGCGATGAGCCCGGGCACCGCGCGCAGCACGGCGGTGACGTCGCGGCGGCTGCCGCCGACCAGTTCGGGGTGCCGGCGGATCCCGTCGGCGACCAGGTGCTCCGGCGTTCCCGGCGCGGCCGTGGCGATCTTCGAGAGGGCCGTGGCGAGCCCGCGCAGCGTGGTCGCGAACAGCGGCGCGCCGCAGCCGTCGACCGCGACCCGGTCGATCGCGCGGCCGGTCAGGTCCTCGAAGGTGGCGGCGATCGCGCGCTGCAGCGGGTGGGCCGGGTCGAGGTAACCGTCGGCCGCCCAGCCGGTGAGCTCGCAGGTCGCGAGCATCGCCGCGTGCTTGCCGGAGCAGTTGTGCGCGAGCTTGCTCGGGGCCCGCCCGGCCGCGACCCAGGCGTCGCGTTCGACCGGGTCGTACGGGAAGTCAGCCGGGTTGCCCAGCTCGCCGGGGGAGCGCCCACCGAGCACCGCGGCCGCGGCGTCGAGGTGCATCCGCTCGCCGGAGTGGCTGGCCGCCGCGATGGCGAACCCGGCGGGCGGCAGGCGCAGCCCGAGCCGCGCCATCGCCGTGGCCTGCACCGGTTTCGCGGTCGACCGCGGGTACATCGGGGCGTCCGGCGCGCCGGCGTCGAACAGGGTGGTGCCGTCCGGGGCGAGCACGATCACCGAGCCGTGGTGCCCGCCCTCGACCATGCCGTCGCGCACCAGCTCGACCAGGAGTTCGTGGTTCACAGGCCCGCCTTGTCGAACGCCTTCATGTCGATCCGCTTCCGCACGGCGAACCAGCCGGCGACCAGCGCGAGAGCGATCACCGGCAGCGCCATGAGCGTGATCCGGCCGGTCTCGTCGAAGCCCATCAGCACCACGACGGCGGCGAGGAACACCAGCGTCACGATCTCGGTGTAGGGCGAGAACGGCAGCCGGAACGACGGCCGCTCCAGGCCGTCCCGCTCGGTCTTGCGGACGAACAGGAGGTGGCAGAGCACGATGATGGCCCAGGTCGCGAGGATGCCGATCGCGGCGAAGTTCAGCACGATGTCGAAGGCCTCCTTCGGCACCAGGTAGTTCAGCCCGACACCGAGCACGCAGACCGACGCCGTCAGCAGGATCCCGCCGTAGGGCACCTGGTTGCGGTTCAGCACGCCGGTGAACTTCGGCGCGGACCCGGCCGCGGCCATCGACCGCAGGATCCGGCCGGTCGAGTACAGCCCCGAGTTCAGACTGGACAGTGCCGCGGTGAGCACGACGAGGTTCATCACGCTGTCCGCGGCCGGCACACCCAGGTGCGACAGCACGGTGACGAACGGGCTCTGCTCCTTCGTGTAGGAGCTCCACGGCAGCAGCATCGCCAGCAGCACGACCGAGCCGACGTAGAACACGGCGATGCGCCACATGATGGAGTTGATCGCCTTCGGCATGATCTTCTCCGGGTGCTCGGTCTCGCCCGCGGCGACGCCGACCAGCTCGATGGACGCGTAGGCGAACACCACGCCCTGCACGATCATGACCATCGGCAGCAGCCCGGCCGGGAAGATCCCGCCGTGCCCGGTGATCAGCCGCGGCCCGCCCGCGACGCCGTCGATCGGCGTCCGCGTCGCCAGCAGCACGATCCCGATCACCATGAACAGCACCAGTGCGGCGACCTTGACGATGGCGAACCAGAACTCCATCTCGCCGAACAGCTTCACCGAGACCAGGTTCAGCGTCAGCACGACGGCGAGCGCGATCAGCGCGAGCACCCACTGCGGGATCGGCGTGAAGAACGACCAGAAGTGCGCGTAGAGCGCGATGGCCGTGATGTCGGCGATGCCGGTGGTCGACCAGTTCAGGAAGTGCATCCAGCCGGCGACGTACGCGCCCTTCTCGCCCATGAACTCCCGCGCGTAGGAGACGAACGCGCCGCTCGAAGGCCGGTACAGGATGAGCTCGCCGAGCGCGCGGACGACGAAGAACGCGAAGAGCCCGCAGACGGCGTAGACGATCGCCAGCGCCGGTCCGGCCTGGGCGAGCCGCCCGCCCGCGCCGAGGAACAGGCCGGTGCCGATGGCCCCGCCGATCGCGATCATGGTGACGTGCCGCGGTTTCAGGGCCTTGCGGTAACCGGCGTCGCCCGCGTCGGCGGTGGTCTCCGGGGTGAGAGTCTGTTCGGTCAAGGTGCTACTCGTCCCCGTTCACGATGCTGGTCAAGGTGGCTTCGACGTGCCGCAGGTGGGCCGTCATGGCCTCGACCGCGGCGGTTTCCGAGCCGTCGGCGATCGCCGTGACGATCGCCCGGTGCTCGACGTTCGAGCGGTGCCGGCGGTCGCCGAGCTGGTTGAGGAAGGCGGACTGGCGGGCCAGCGCGTCCCGGATCTCCTCGATCACCTTCCCGAACACGGGGTTGCCCGACGCCTGGGCGATGGTGATGTGGAAGAGCGAATCCAGCGCGACCCACGCGGTGTTGTCGGTCTCGGCGTCCATCCGCTCGACGAGGTGGCCGAGCAGGTCGAGGTCGTCGGCGGAACGCCGCAGCGCCGCGTACCCGGCGACCGGGATCTCGACGTGCCGGCGCACCTCGATCAGGTCGCGGGCCGAGTACGGCCCGAACACCGGGTGCTCGGCGGGCCCGGTCGCGGTGACGAAGGTGCCCTTGCCGGACTTCGACTCGGTGAGCCCGAGCGCCTGCAGCCCGCGCAGCGCCTCCCGGACCACCGAGCGGCTGACCTCGAACTCCTTGCCCAGCGCGGCCTCGGACGGCAGCTTGTCGCCGACGGCGTACTCGCCGCGTTCGATCTGGCGGCGCAGGTGGGCCAGCACGGCCTCCATGGCGCTCACCCGCCGGGGACCGGCTGTCCGGCTGTCGGACAGGTTCATGGATCGGATGCTCGGTCCCGGCCGCGGCGGTGTCAACGCGGGACCACGCGCTTGTGGCTCACTTCACCGGCCACCCTGACAACCGGACAGAAGTTCACCGGGTCGTTGACGGGTGCAAACGGGTGACCGTAGCGTTGCGCAGCGTCAGTCTGACAACGTTGTCGCACGTCACCGGCGAAGGGCGGGCCATGGCCGCGCGGAAGATCCTGACCCTGCTCGGAGCGGTGGCCCTCGCGGCGACGCCGTTCGCGACGCCCGCCGCGGCCGGTGTCGAGCTGGTCGCCGACCCGGCGTCCTACGTCGACCCGCTGATCGGCAGCACCAACGCGGGCAACACCTACCCGGGCGCGACGACGCCGTTCGGGATGATCGCCTGGAGCCCGACCACGACGAAGGGCCTGCAGAACGGGACCGGCGCCGCCGGCGGTTACCAGTACGACGTCACGCGGGTGCGTGGCTTCAGCCTCACCCACCTCAACGGCACCGGCTGTACGCCGGGCGCGTCCGGCGACGTGCCGATCATGCCGTTCCCCGGCGCCGTCCTGTCGTCGCCGTCGGCCGACCGCGCCGACCAGGTTTTCGCCAGCGACTTCTCGCACGCCGACGAGACCGCCGAGCCGGGCCACTACGGCGTCGGCCTGGCCAACGGCGTCGGCGTGGACCTCACCACCACCGACCGGGCCGGGCTCGGCCGGTTCACCTTCCCCGCGGACAAGCCCGCGAACCTGCTCTTCCGGACGTCGAACTCGCTGCCGGGCAGCTCGAACGCCTCGATCAGCATCGACGCGGCGCACCGGCGGGTGACCGGCTCGGTCGACTCGGGCGGCTTCTGCGGCCGCACCACCGGCGGCGAGGAGAACCAGCGCTCCTACTACACGCTGCACTTCAGCGTCACCTTCGACCAGCCGATCACCGGCCAGGGCACCTGGGTCGACGGCACCCTGCGGCCGGGCACGAGCAGCGCGACCGGCGGCGAGGGCTTCACGGACGCCGCACGCGTCGGCAAGGGCTCGGGCGGCTACGTCGGCTTCGACGCGAGCAAGGGGCCGGTCACCGCGCGGATCGGCATCTCCTACGTCAGCGCCGCCAACGCCCAGCGCAACGCCGACGCCGAGATCCCCGCCGGCCGGACGTTCGACGGCGTCCGCGCGTCGGCCCGGAAGGCCTGGCAGGACCAGCTGACGAAGATCGAGCTCGGCGGCGGCACGCACGCACAGCTCACGACGTTCTACACCGCGCTGTACCACGCGCTGCAGCAGCCGAGCCTGGCCAGCGACGTCACCGGCGAGTACCTCGGCAGCGACCGGAAGGTCCACCGGCTCGCGAAGGGCCAGCACGCGCAGTACGGCACGTTCTCCGGCTGGGACGTCTACCGCGGGCAGGTCCAGCTGCTGGCGTTCCTCGACCCGGCCCGGGCGGGTGACTACGCGCAGTCGCTCTACAACTTCGCCGGGCAGAACGGCGGTGAGTGGGACCGCTGGCTGCACGACAACGGCGGTACGCACGTGATGTCCGGTGACCCGTCGGCGCCCGCGCTGGCCGGGATGTACGCCTTCGGCGCCCGCGGCTTCGACGTCCAGGGCGCCTTCGGCTCGCTGACCCGCGCAGCCACCGTGCCGACCGCGAACGACACCCGCGACGCCGGCTGCCCGATCCAGTGCGTCGGCCAGCGGCCGGGCCTGGCCGACTACCTGAAGCTGCACTACGCGCCGGACGACGCCTGCCACTGCTGGGGCTCGGCCGCCGAGACGCTCGAAGACTCCGTCGCCGACTTCGCGCTGTCGGACTGGGCGTCCCGCATCGGCAGTGACCCTTCTACATTCCTCGCGCGCTCCGGCTACTGGCGCAACCTGGTCAACCCGCGGGCGAGCGCCGACGGCCCGTACGTCCAGGCGCGCAAGGCCGACGGCTCGTGGGTGACGCCGTTCCAGCCGTCGACGGACACGGGCTTCGTCGAGGGCAGCAGCGCGCAGTACACGTGGATGGCTTCGCACGACGTCGCCGGCATGGTCGGCGGCCTGGGTGGCGCGCCCGCGACGGTGAAGCGCCTCGACGGCTTCTTCCACGACGCGGCGGGCAACTGGGCGCTGTCGGGCGTCGACGACGTCCACTACAACCCGGGCAACGAGCCGGACATCAACGCGCCCTGGCTCTACGACTACCTCGGCCGGCCGTGGCAGACGCAGCAGACGGTCCGCCAGATCGTGAACACGGTCTACGGCCCGGGCACCGGCGGCCTGCCGGGCAACGACGACCTCGGCACCATGTCCGCGTGGTACGTCTTCGCCACGCTCGGCATGTTCCCGCAGGTCCCGAGCCGCGCCGACCTCGTGCTCGCGTCGCCGTTGTTCCCGCGCGCGGTCGTCCACCGCGGCAACGGCGCGACGATCACGGTGGAGGCCCCGCGCGCCTCGGCGGACACCTACTACGTCCAGGGCGTGCGCGTGAACGGCTCGCCGTCGGCCAAGCCGTGGGTTTCGGAGTCGTTCGTCGCGAACGGCGGCACGATCACCTACGACCTGTCCACGACGCCGAACCCGACGTGGGGCACGGCGTCCGCGGACGCCCCGCCGCAGGCCGCGCTCCCGGCATTTCACCCGAACGTGGCCGCCCCGGCCGTGACGCCGAAGGCCACGCGGAGCCTCGTCACCCCCGCCGGCTGACCCCGCCCGGCGACCACCCGATCACGGTCCGGCGCAGTGATCATCACCGCTCGAAGCGGTGGCGCGTCGCACCGCCGGAACCGTTCCGGCGAGGAGCAGAATCGAGCGCGAAGAGCGCGTGCGAGGACTGTCGGTGCCACGGGTTAGGGTGAGGGATCCGGGCGCGCCGGTCCCATTCACCTAGGGGAGGTTTTCGCTGGTGTCGAACGATTCCTTCGTCCACCTGCACGTCCACACCGAGTACTCGATGCTCGACGGTGCGGCGAAGATCGCTCCCCTCTTCGCGGAGGCGGCGCGCCTCGGCATGCCGGCGGTCGGCATGACCGACCACGGCAACATGTACGGCGGCGACGAGTTCTACCAACAGTCCAAGAAGCACGGCATCAAGCCGATCATCGGCATCGAGGCCTACGTCGCGCCGGAGAGCCGCTTCCACAAGAAGCCGGTCTTCTGGGGGCAGCAGAACCAGCGCGGGTCCGACGAGCTGGGCGAGGGCGGCGACGTCTCGGGCGCCGGCGCGTACACCCACATGACGATGCTCGCGCAGAACGCCACCGGCCTGCGGAACCTGTTCAAGCTGTCCTCGCTGGCCAGCATGCAGGGCTACTACCGCAAGCCCCGGATGGACCGCGAGCTGATCTCGGAGAACCACTCGGGGATCATCGCGACCACCGGCTGCCCGTCGGGCGAGGTGCAGACCCGGCTGCGGCTGGGCCAGAAGGAAGCGGCGATCCAGGCCGCGTCCGACTACAAGGACATCTTCGGCGCCGGCAACTTCTTCCTCGAGCTGATGGACCACGGCCTGCCGATCGAGCGGTCGGTCCGCGAGGGCCTGCTCGAGGTCGGCCGGCTGCTCGACCTCAAGCCGATCGCGACGAACGACTCGCACTACGTCACCAAGGACCAGGCCGACACGCACTCGGCGCTGCTGTGCGTCCAGGCCGGCAAGACCCTCAACGACCCGACCCGGTTCAAGTTCGACGGTGACGGCTACTACCTCAAGGCCGCCGCCGAGATGCGCGAGTACTGGGACAAGGAAGTCCCCGGCGCGTCGGACAACACGCTGCTGATCGCCGAGCGCGTCGAGTCCTACGAAGACGTCTACTCGCACAAGGACCGGCTGCCGTTCTTCGAGGTGCCCGAGGGCTACGACCAGGGCGGCTGGCTGCGCGAAGAGGTCGCGAAGGGCCTGGCCTGGCGGTTCCCGGCCGGTCCGCCCGAGGGTTACGACGAGCGGATCGAGAAGGAGCTCGACGTCATCATCGGGAAGGGCTTCCCGGCCTACTTCCTGATCGTCGCCGACCTCATCAGCTACGCCCGCCGCGTCGGCATCCGCGTCGGCCCCGGCCGTGGTTCGGCCGCCGGTTCGCTGGTCGCGTACGTGCTCGGTATCACCAACCTGGACCCGATCCCGCAGAAGCTGCTGTTCGAGCGGTTCCTGAACCCCGAGCGCGTCTCGATGCCCGACATCGACATCGACTTCGACGACCGCCGGCGCGGCGAGATGATCCGGTACGCGACCGACAAGTACGGCGTCGACAAGGTCGCCCAGGTCATCACCTTCGGCACCATTAAGACCAAGGCGGCGATCAAGGACTCGGCGCGGGTCCACTTCGGCCAGCCCGGTTACGCGATCGCGGACAAGATCTCCAAGGCGCTGCCGCCGCCGATCATGGCGAAGGACATCCCGCTCTCGGGCATCGTCGACAACAAGCACGAGCGCTTCGGCGAGGCCGCCGAGGTCCGCGCCCTGGTCGAGACGGACGAAGAGTGCAAGACGATCTTCGACACCGCCCGCGGTCTCGAAGGCCTGATCCGCAACGCGGGCGTGCACGCCTGCGCGGTCATCATGTCGTGCGACCCGCTGACCGACGCGATCCCGCTCTGGCAGCGTGACGACGGCTCGATCATCACCGGCTGGGACTACCCGTCGTGCGAGGCCATCGGCCTGCTGAAGATGGACTTCCTGGGCCTGCGGAACCTGACGGTCATCGGTGACGCGATCGACAACATCAAGACCAACCGCGGGATCGACATCGACCTCGACACCCTGGGCGTCGAGGACAAGGAAACCTACAAGCTGCTCGCCCGCGGCGACACGCTCGGCGTGTTCCAGCTGGACGGCGGGCCCATGCGCGACCTGCTGCGCCGCATGGAGCCCACGGTGTTCGACGACATCGTCGCGGTCGGCGCGCTCTACCGCCCCGGCCCGATGGGCATGAACGCGCACAACGACTACGCCGACCGCAAGAACAACCGGCAGAAGGTCAAGCCGATCCACCCGGAGCTCGACGAGCCGCTGCGGGAGATCCTGGCCGACACCTACGGCCTGATCGTGTACCAAGAGCAGATCATGCACATCGGCCAGAAGGTGGCCGGGTACACGATGGGGCGCGCGGACGTGCTCCGCCGCGCGATGGGCAAGAAGAAGAAGGAAGTCCTCGACCTCGAGTACGACGGCTTCGAGGCCGGCATGAAGGCCAGCCCGCTGCTCGACGGCGGGTTCTCCGCCGAGGCCGTCAAGGCGCTCTGGGACACGATCCTCCCGTTCGCCGGCTACGCGTTCAACAAGAGCCACGCGGCCGCGTACGGCCTGATCTCGTACTGGACCGCCTACCTCAAGGCGAACTTCCGGGCCGAGTACATGGCCGCCCTGCTGACGTCGGTCGGCGACAACAAGGACAAGTCGGCGGTCTACCTGTCCGAGTGCCGCCGCCTCGGCATCAAGGTGCTGCCGCCGGACGTCAACGAGTCGGCCCTGCGGTTCGCGGCCGTCGGCGAGGACATCCGCTTCGGCCTCGGCGCGGTCCGCAACGTCGGCGCGAACGTCGTCGAGTCGATCATCAAGACCCGCGCGGAGAAGGGGAAGTACTCCACCTTCACCGACTTCCTCGACAAGTCCGAGCTCGTGGTCTGCAACAAGCGGGTCATCGAGTCGCTGATCAAGGCGGGCGGGTTCGATTCGCTCGGCCACACGCGGCTGTCGATGATCCAGGTCCACGAAGACGCGGTCGAAGCCGTCGTCCCGCTCAAGCGCCAGGAGGCGATGGGCCAGTTCGACCTGTTCGGCTTCGGCGGGGAAGACGGCGAGGAGGCCGCGCCGTCCTCGTCGCCGCTCGCGCACCTGAAGTTCGGCGACGAGGAGTACCCGCGCAAGCAGCTGCTCGCCTACGAGCGCGAGATGCTCGGCCTGTACGTCTCGGCCCACCCGCTCGACGGCGCCGAGCGGATCCTGCGCAAGCACGCCCCGAAGCCGATCGCCGGAATCCTGGCCGACCCGCCCCGGGAGGGCGAGCTCGTCATCTCCGGGTTGATCACGTCGCTCGAACGGCGGGTCAACAAGAAGGGCGAGCCCTGGGCGATCTGCACGGTCGAGGACATGGACGCCTCGCTCGAGGTGCTGTTCTTCCCCAAGTCGTACGCCTTGTTCTCCTCCGAGCTGATCGAGGACAACGCGGTGCTGGTGAAGGGCCGGATCAACTGGCGCGAAGACAAGATGTCGATCTTCGGCGGCGGCCTGGCGACGCTGGACCTGTCCGAGGTCGGCACCGGCAACGGTGACGACGAGCCGCCGCTGGTCCTGCTGGCCGCGGCGGAGAAGATCGACCAGTCGGTGGTGAGCGAGCTGCGCTCCACGCTGCTCGCGCACAAGGGCGAGACGATGGTCCACCTCAAGCTGGTCGGGCGGAACCAGACGGTGTTCGCGCTCCACGACTACCCGGTGAAGGTCAGTTCGATGCTGATCGGCGAGCTGAAGGGCATCCGCGGGATCACCGCGTCGACCTGAGCACGGCTTCGAACGGGCCGGATCCGCGCACACCGCGCGCGGATCCGGCCCTTCGTGTTTGCTGAGTGGGTATCCCCGCCCCGTGAGCACCGGTGAGGTCAGCCCCTCGATGGACGACTACGAACCCGACCCGAAGCGCTGGAAGGCGCTGGCCGTCTCGCTGACGGCCGGGTTCATGGGCCTGCTCGACGTCAGCATCGTCAACGTCGCGCTGCCGTCGATCCAGCGCGACCTGGGCGCGAGCAGCGGCGGGATCCGCTGGGTCGTCTCGGGGTACGCGCTGGCGTTCGGCCTGGTCCTGGTCACCGGCGGCCGCCTCGGCGACGCGTTCGGCCGCCGGAAGATGTTCCTCGGCGCGCTCGCGGCGTTCGTCGCCACCAGCGCGCTGGCCGGCGCGGCCCCGAACGAGACGACGCTGGTGCTCGCGCGGCTCGCCCAGGGCATGGCGGCGGGCATGCTCACGCCGCAGAACACCGGCCTGATCCAGGACCTCTTCCGCGGGCCCGAGCGCGGCCGCGCGTTCGGCATGTTCGGCGCGGTCGTCGGCATTTCGACGGCGGTCGGCCCGATCCTCGGCGGCGTGATCCTCGCCGTCTTCGGCGATCCGGACGGCTGGCGCTGGGTGTTCTACGTCAACGTCCCGATCGGCGTGCTCGCGTTCGCCCTGGCCCTGCGGCTGCTGCCCCGCAGCGAGAAGAGCGGGCTCAAGCTGCGGTCGGAGATCGACTTCGTCGGGATCCTGCTGCTCGCCGTCGCGGTCCTCGGCGTCCTGCTCCCGGTGGTGGAGTCCGACGACGGCGGTCCGGCGCGGCTGTGGTGGATGTTCGTCATCGCGCTCGTCTTCGGCGCCGGCTTCGTGCGCTGGGAGCACTCGCTGGTCCGGCGCGGCCGGTCGCCGCTGCTGGACACCCGGCTGTTCACCGGCACCCCGGGGTACGCCAGCGGCGCCGCGGTGGGCGCGCTCTACTTCTGCGGGTTCGCCGGGATCTGGCTGGTCTTCGCGATGTTCTTCCAGCAGGGCCTCGGCTACACACCCCTGCAGTCCGGGCTGTCGGTGACGCCGTTCGCGCTCGGCTCGGCGGTGGCCGCGGCCGTCGCCGGCCGGCTGGTGCCGCGCTTCGGCCGCCGGCTCACCGTCACCGGGCTGGCGCTGGTCGCCCTCGGCCTGCTGATCGTCGCGCTGCTGGCCCAACTGGTGCCGCCCGCCGCCGCGGGCTGGGCGTTCGCGTTGCCGCTGGTGCTGGCCGGGGTCGGCGGCGGCATGGTGATCTCGCCGAACACGACATTGACGCTGGAGTGCGTCCCGGTCCGGCTGGCCGGCGTCGCCGGCGGCGCGCTGCAGACCGGGCAGCGGATCGGCACGGCGATCGGCACGGCCGTGCTGGCGTCGGTCTTCGGCGCGGTCGTCGTCGCGGCGGGGGACTATCAGGTGGCGCTCACCGTCGCCCTCTGCTGCGCGGCCGTCCTGACGTGCGGCGCGCTGGGCCTCGCCGTGGCCGAACTGCGGGCGCGGAGACACCGTGCGCAGCTTTCCGGGGACGATCGGGCGGCCGGCGGGGCCGAGACGTCCGCCGCGGACGTCCACCGGGGCTAGGACACTACTTTCCGCAGATTCGCGATGCTCCAAACGAGTGACGAGCACGGAAAGGCACTGGTGCTACGCAGAGCGACCGGGTAGATCTTATGGAGCCTTCACTGCGCGGCTTCGGCTACCGACAGTGGCAATCGATCGGCCACCCGGGGATGGGGTGACCGGTCTGAGCGACCGAAGCGTCCGGAGTTCGAGGGAGTGGACACACTCGGTCACCTTCCGTCCAGTGAGTGTCGGCGTCCGCGGGGGACCGTCCGGCACTCGCGGAAGGGCTGCCCATCGGCCGGCCGCAGCGCGCGTGACGGCGGCGGGCGGGCCCGGGTGAGGGGGAACCGGGCCCGCCCGTCCTTTTCGCCCGTGTCGCGCTTTCCCGCTGCTCGTGATCATGTTGGGATGACCGGATCCGACAGGCACGAGCCCGGGAGGGTCCATGACCGAGCAGCCGCCGCGGCCCGGAAGCCGGATCCGCCTGTGGCACCGGCCGATGCTGGCGCGCGACCGAAGTGAGCGCCACCGCGTCGCGACGCCGCTGGAACTGCTGTTCGACCTGTGTTTCGTGGTCGCCGTCGGCCAGGCGGCCGCGCAGTTGCACCACGCCTTCGCCGAGGGCCACATCGGCCACGGCGTGTTCTCCTTCGCCCTGGTCTTCTTCGCGATCTGGTGGGGCTGGCTGAACTTCAGCTGGTTCGCGTCGGCCTTCGACACCGACGACGTCCCGTACCGCCTGGCGACGCTGGTGCAGATCGCCGGCGGCCTGACCGTCGCGGCCGGGGTGGAGACCGCCTTCGAGGGCGACTTCCGGCTGATGGTCGCCGGCTACGTGCTGATGCGGCTGTCGATGGTGACGCAGTGGCTGCGCGCCGCGCGGTCGGACCCGCCCTGCCGGCCCGCCGCCCTGCGCTACGCCGTCGGGATCACCGCCGTCCAGGTGCTGTGGATCGCCCGGCTGTGGCTGTCGGGAACGCCGGCCGTCATCGCCTTCTTCGTGCTCGTCGTGCTCGAGCTCGCCGTCCCGCTGTGGGCGGAGCGCCGGTTCGGCACGACGTGGCACCCGCACCACATCGCCGAGCGGTACGGCCTGTTCACGCTGATCGTGCTCGGCGAGGTGATCCTCGGCGCGACCACCGCGATCAAGGAGGGGGCCGCCGAGGCGGAGCACGTCGGCGGGCTCATCTCGCTCGCCGCGGCCGGCCTGGTGCTGGTGTTCGCCATGTGGTGGCTGTACTTCGACCAGCCGGGGCACGCGCGGCTGGTTCGCCGGCCGACCCTGTTCACGACGATGAGCTGGGGTTACGGCCACTACCTGATCTTCGCGTCCGCGGCGGCGGTCGGGGCCGGGCTCGAGGTGGCGGTCGGCTACGACACCCACACGCTGCACGACGTCGGCCCGATCGCCGCGGCGATGGCGACGACGGTGCCGGTCGCGATATTCCTGCTGAGCGTCTGGCTGCTGCACATCGGCCCGGCCAACGAGTGCCGGCCGATCGCGGTCGGCTTCCCGGTGACCGCGGTGCTCGTCGTCGCGGCGTCGTTCACGCCGGTGCCGATCCACGTCACCGCGGTGCTCACGGCCGCGCTCGTCGCCGTCACGGTCGTCTTCGCCCACGGGCGGCCGCGGGAGTAGATCGCCGCAGGTCAGCGGCCTGGTGTGCAAAAAGGGGACCCCCCTGTGCGAGGCCGTTTCGGGG